>NZ_CP109500.1:0-4800000 GCF_036231985.1 Streptomyces sp. NBC_01426 | reverse complement strand
GTCGAGGCACCCGAGGACGTCCAGTGATCGGGAGCCTCTCCGCCTTGCGATGCACGGCACCGGACGACGCGGGCTTGACCGGCAAGGCCCGAAAGAGACGACCCAGGACTGTGAACGGGGCATGGCAGTCACATTGCGGCACCCGCGCCCCCCTTCCACCACCGCGGGGCGCCTCGTACGGTCGTACTCATCACCACCTCACAGCCGTGTGCCCGAGTGGTTGAGGGACTCGCCTGCAAAGCGAGTTACGCCGGTTCGATTCCGGTCACGGCTTCGAATGCCTGAACAGGCAAGACGAAAGGGCGGCACCCCATATGGGTGCCGCCTTTTCGTCGCGCGTCTCAGTTTCCGTCTCAGTTGGCCTCTACGGCGCGCCGGCCGCCCCGTCGTCGTCACTGTCCGGCCGGTCCCCGGCAGCCTTCCAGATCAGCCCGTCGACCTGCCGGGCCACATCCGTCCGCACCGCGTCGACCATGTGCTGATAGCGCGCAGCCATGGCAGTGGTCGACCAGCCCATGAGCCCCATGACGGCCCGCTCGGATACCCCGAGGATGAGCAGAACGGTGGCGGCCGTGTGGCGCGCGTCGTGCAGACGCCCGTCACGGACCTTCGCAGCCACCAGCAGGGCTTTCCACTCGGCCCAGTCTCGGCGGTGGGACGGGCTACGGCCGTGTTCGTCCGGGAAGACCCAATCCCCTTCCTCCCAGCGCTCCCCTACTGCCAGCCGTTCCTCACCCTGAGCTTTTCGATGGGCTCGCAACAGGTCACTGAGCTGCGTGGGGAGACCGACCGCCCGGCGGCCGGCGCGCGACTTGGTGACCGAGGTCTCCGGGTTGGTGCGTCGCCTCTCCGGACAGTGGCCGGCCTTCCGGCTGCAAGGCTCGGTACAACCGTGTGCGTACTGCGGCCGGTGCCGGCTGCGGCGCACCATGAGGAAACCTCCGTCAAGGTCCACGTCCTCCCACTTCAATGCCAGCGCCTCCCCCTGACGCAGACCAAGGGCCAGGGCGACGGCCCAGCGCGCGGAGTTCCGCTGTCGGCCCGCGGCTTCAAGCAGGCGCTGCACCTCTTTCACGGTGTAGGGCTCCACCTCGTAGTCGCCAGACTTCGGGGGCTTGGCCAACTGCACGGGGTTCTTACCGAGATGCCCGCGCCGCACGGCCTCATTGAGGGCGGTACGGAACGTCCGGTGTACCTGGTGGGCGGTCGCGGGCTTGCTGCCGTTGGCCTGCATCTTGGTGTAGAAGATCTCGATGTGTTCGGGCATGAGCCGGTCGAGACGGTGGGCGCCCAAGCCTGGGATGAGGTGCTTTCGCACGGCCACGCCGTACCCGACCATCGTGTTGTCGTTGACCGTGAGCGGAGCGACGTTATCGATCCAGTGGGTCAGCCAGGCCTTGACCGTCATGGCCTTGCCAGGCTTACGCACGGTCTTGGCTTCTCGCTGCTTCTCCAGCTCGCGCACCGCGTCGGTGACCTCAGCACGAGTCTTGCGTTCGACATGGCGTCGGTCAGGTGAACCGTCATCTCGCACGCCGACCGTGACGCGGCCGTGCCACTTCCCGTCCTTTCCGAGGTAGATGGAGCTACGGCCGTTGGGCTGGCGGGTGCGCTTGTTCTCTGTCACAGGCAGGCTCCTCAGGCAGCGGTGGAGGCGGCGCGGTTCGCTTCGCGGAGTCGTGCGAGGAAGTCGTTCACGGCCTCCGCCGGCACGCGGCGAAGACGGCCGATGGGGACGGACTCCAGCTGTCCGGAGGCGATGAGGCGAAAGCACGTGGTCCGGCCGATGGAGAGTCGCCGGGCTGCTTCCTCGACGGTCAGCGCCACCAGCGTTGGATCTGCCGCGTGGGACGGGGCGACATGGGCGTCATGCATGGGCTCGCTCCTTGGCGGGCCGCCACAGAAACCACGAAATACACAGAAACCCAGGGCAGGGGGTCTGACCTGCGCAAACCCCGGCCGAGGTGGGCTGCCACAGAAACCGCGAGAAGTTCCACAGAAATAGGAGGCCTGGGCGGGCGGGTATTTGTGTGGGACTTCCGTGGGTTTCTGTGGCGGGCCGCCCCTGGCGGTGTTTGCGCAGGTCAGGGGCGGTTCGGGGTTATTTCTGTGATTCTGTGGTTTCTGTGGCGGGGGTCAGATGGCGGACTCGTCCAGGTGGGGGTGGATGAGGTAGCGCGGGGACGGTGGCCGGCCCCTGCTTCCGGTGCGGTGGACGGGCTGGCAGCGGACGTATCCGTGGTCTTCCAGGAGGTCCAACGCGGGGTCCAGATCGGCGATAGTGGGGAACTCCGAGCGGGAGAGCTTGACCATGAGGTCTCGCTTGCTGACCTCGGTCCACTTCTGGGTGCGCAGCAGTTCCAGCACGGCGTGGGCGCGGTTGGCTGTGTGGTCGGCTCCCATGAGGTCAAAGACCACCAGCGCGTGGCCGGTGAAGTAGTCGATCAGGCTTACCGCGGCCCGCATCGTGTCCGCGCTGATCGGCTCGGTGTGCCCTTTGGCGGGGTGGGTCGCGAGGTGGAGCAGGCCGGCCAGTCGGCAGGTCGCGCCGCCCAGCTTGTTGGCCCAGTTCCCGACGTGGGCGAGGTCTCCCCCACGGGGTCGCAGCCGCGGTTCCTGCCGCTCCTCGAACGCGACGAGCACGTCGCCGGCCTCGGAGGAGAGTTGGAGTACCGCCGGGTCCGTCCAGTCCGCCAGGGACATGGTCAGGGCGGTGACGTTCTCCTCGTAGGTGGCGGCCGCTGCGTCCGGGATCGGGGCGGGAAGGATCTTGCGCTGCCCGACGAGAGAGGTCGGGAGCGAGTAGAAGAACCTGGCCAACAGGCCCCGATCGTTGGCCCCCTTGATGCGGCCGATGTCCTCCAGAACGGACGGTTGCACGGTCAGACCCATGGTCAGCGCGGGGGATTCGATGAACTCTTCGCGTCCCCGGCGGTCCACCCGCAGGCGGTCGCCAGCTTGCCCGCGCAGGAAGACGTCCAGGTTGGGGGTCCCGGAGTACCGTCCGGCGATGATGTCGAAGATGCCGCCCTCGGCCGACATGACCGAGAGCCTGCCGCCCTGTTCGGCCAGCAGTGAGGCGATGACTTCCGGGGTGGCATCGTCGGCCAGCAGACGGGGCTTGGCGGGCACCGTGACGGCATCGGCAGCCTGGGCCAGGCCGATGGCCTCGGCTACGAGCTGCTCTCGCTTGTCGGCATCCGCTCGGGCCGCCTTGGCCGCCGCGTTGTCGGCGACCTCTTTGGCGAGTCGTGCGGTGATCTCCGCTTCCACGATCCGTCCGGCTGACTGTGTGACCAGCAGCGCTTCGCAGCGGTAGAGGGGATCGGCCATCAGGTTGAACACCGCGCTCTTGCGGTTGCCGGGCGGTAGCGCGACGACCACGAACACGTTCGTGGGTTCACGCCATCGACCCCGGACGTGGACCACGGCACGTCCCCCGGCAGCGGTGCCCAGGACCGCAAGGGCGAGCGAGGCAGCCATGTCCACCGGCGTCTGCGTCTCCTCCGCGACCGCCGTGACGTAGTCGCCTAGCCAGGCCGGGAAGACCTCGGTGGGGAAACCGGGGAGTTCCCGGCGGGCGGTGAGCGGGATGGGCTCTTCCCACGGTGCGGTGGCCGCTTGCTGAGCGTCCAGGGCTTCGAAGCCGGCCCACAGTTCCGAGCTGTCCACGGGCTGTGTGGTCATGCCGCCCCTCCCACGGTGTTGCGGATGCTGCGGTTGATTCCGTCGCGGATGCTGGCCGCGATGCGGGAGGGTGCGAGGCCGTTGGGTAGAGCCGCTTCGGTGAGCGCGGCGGTGACTTCCTGCTCGGTGAGGGTGCCTGCGGCGATGAGGCGGCCGAGGGCGTACGCCGCGTTGTAGAGCGTCGTGTTCTGGGTGCCCGTGACAGCGGACGCGACCTTGGCGACTTCGCCGTTCAGGGCGGCCGTCGCGTACCGGTCCGCCTTGCCGATGCGGGAGCGCAGGACGGCGACGGGGACCGGGGCGGGTGCGGGGGGTGTGGTGAGCAGGTCACCGAGCCACGTGGGGAGGGGGGCCGGGGGTGCGTCGTGAATGATCTCGTACGCGCCGGTGCCGACGGTGCTGCCGGCCGCGACCACGTACCCGCCCCAGGCTCGCGTGTCGACCTTCCACCCCAACCGCCCCGCGCTCCCACGCAGCCGCTTTTCGGCGGGGGCGGTGAAGTACAGGTGTTGGCCGCCACGGCGGGTGCGCACCGTGAACGTCTCGGTCGGCAGCCGCTCGCCGGCGCGTTCGCAAAGCATCGCGAAGACGTCCAGACCATCGGTCGCCCCTGCCCATTCCGCGGGCGCGGGTCCGTCGTCCTCCTTGGGGATGTCGAGGTCGACGACCAGAAGTCCGGCCGGGCCGGTGGCGATCCCGACGTTGTACGGGGCCGTCTGCCAGCAGGCGGTGATCTGTTCTGGGGCGAGGGTGGCGCGCTGTTCGGGGGTGCGGTGGCCGTCCGTGCATCGTCCGGTGCGGGGGCAGTTGCGTTCGGGGTGTCCGGCGGGCCGCTTGTCTCCGGGGCGGAGCGGGAAGACGGGCCAGCCGCGCCCAGCAGCGGCGAGGGCGGCGTTCAACAGGTTCGAGTTCATGCCGCTGCCTCCTCGCTGCGGGCCAGGAACGCGGTCCCGATCCAGCGGGTGTAGGCGGGCGGGAGAGCCTCGCGCAGCGCGAGGTGGTCGTGAGACCAGTCGATGCCCTTGGCTTCCCGGATCTCGGCGACGCTGGCCTTGCCACCGCCCTTGCCGTAGGCGGCGACGTAGGGGCCGTCGAAGTACTCGCCGTGCCGCCAGCCGCGCACCCTGCCCCGGTGGAGGGGGTGCGCCGGTTGCGTGGTCGACCAGTTGCCGAGTTCGAAGTAGCGGTGCATCAGCACGGCCAGCCCGAACTGTTCGCCGCACAGCCGCACGTCTTTGCGGACCTCGGAGCCGGCCACGTTCTCGATCACGTACGGCCGTCCCACGATGTCCAGGGCGGCGCGGGTCGGGGCGATGAGGCGGGGGTGCCGGCGACCGGTGCGTGCGTTGCGCGCGGCGTTCGTTCCCTTGGTCGGCGCCCCCTCCCCCTGGCAGGGCGGGGAGGTGTGGATGAAGTCGAATTCGTGGCCGTGCTCGCGGATGAACTCGATGGCGTCGCCCTGGTGGAAGACGTCGCCGCAGTAGTCGGGCTGCGGGTTGATGTCGACGCCGGTGACGTGCCAGCCCAGGTACTGGTAGCCGCGGGCGGCACCACCGATGCACGAGTAGGCGTCAAGCACTCGGAGGCGGGATCGCCGGATCGGGGTCGGTTGCGTCATGCTGGGGGTCTCCTGTTTCTGCGAAGGGACTGGAGAACCGGGGCGGTCGCGGTCTTGTGGTGAGAGGCGACCGCCCCGGGCACAGCTAGAGGTCGGTGAGCGCGGCGGTGGGGATCTCGTAGACGTCGATGACGTCCTTCACGCCGTGCCAGCGGCCGGGGGTGTGGTGGATGTAGACCACGTGCAGCGGGATGCCGTCGCGGCCGGTGAAGGCGTAGACGTTCACGGCATCCACGTTCTTCGGGCTCTTGCGGGCGCTCCGGATGTGAGACAGGGCCGCGATGACGCTGATGCGCTCGGGCCGATAGCTGAGACCGTCGACCTGCGTGTGCATCGTCGGGTGCTGCGTGGCGCTCAGCGTGGGACTCGTGCTCATGGGTCAGTTCCCCTGTTCGGCTTCGGTCTGTGCGGCCAGGTCGTCCACCTGCATCAGCAGTTCGCCCAGCCGGAGGCGGGTGAGGCGCTGGGTGTAGGGCTGGTCCAGGCGGTCCCAGTTCATTTCGAGGGTCACGACCTCGAAGGGGTCGACGTCCATGCGGATGCTCCTCGGGTCAGCGGTCGTGCTTGGCGGGCAGTTCGGGCAGTCCCGCGTCCGTGATGGCCTGCGGGTTGAAGCCGGGCAAGGCGGCGCGGGTGATGAGGGCGTTGGCGAGCTGCTCGGCGTAGGCGGCGCCGGAGCGGGCGACCTCGATCTGTGCTCCGGCGCGCAGCGCTTCGACGCGCTCGACGTGGGCGTGGTCCTCGCGGCGGCCGAGGGTCTGCCGCTCGTGCGCGACGGTCTCGCGGCGGTCGGTGCGCCAGTAGCGGGCGGCGAGTCCGTAGGCGACGGCGGTGGCCAGCGCCCACAGCAGGATCGGCAGGGACAGGCCGTCGGCGTATCCGGCGACTCCCGCCAGGGCCAGGCCACCGGAGGCGGCGAACGCGGTTCCGGCGATCACGCTGCCACCGGAGTGGTTGCCTGCCGCGAAGGCTCCGGCCGTCGCCGCGCCGGCGGCGAGGACGACCATCAAGGTCGCGTTGCCGACGCTGTGTTCGGCGCCGTTGGCGTTCCAGATCCGGCCCAGGATGAGCACGGTCGTGGTGGCCAGCGCGGGGGCGGCCTTGGGGGCGAGGTCGATGGCCCAGTGCCGGTAGGTGAGCGGTTCGTTCATCCCTGATTCCCGAGGTCGGAAACGGCGTTGATGACGGCGGTGGTGAGTTCGTTGATGGGCTCGGACGCTCCGGTGGAGGCGAGGAAGAAGCCGAACATGATCGCGATGAACGCGGAGCCGTAGCCGAGGGTCTTGGAGCGGAGCAGGAAGAACAGGACCAGGCCGAACAGGGCGACGAGCGAGAGGGTGATGGCCATTGGGTTATCCCTTCGGGGCGAACGTCTTGCGGGGGGCGGGGTTGGCGTCGCGGTACAGGCGCAGCCAGAGGTTGTAGAGGTGGCGGCCGATGCGGATGCGCTTGCCGTGGCCGTCGCAGCGGCGGCAGTGCTTGCCGCGCTTGAGGCGGCCCTTGCGGTCGGTCTTGAGCGCGTAGCCGAAGCCCTTGCACTTGCGGCAGTTGCCGAACGGGCTGGACGCGCACAGGCTTCCGTAACCGAGTGTGACGACGAGTAGGAAGGCACTAGCAAGGAGAGCGAGGGTCATGGGATGCCTCTCGGGCGGGGTTTCCGGTGTTTTCGCAGGTCGGCCGCTAGGTACGAGATCGCTGATGGGGGCAGCTTTGGGGTGCTAGCGGGGGTGCTAGACCTAGCAGCGCGGGCCGCTAGGTCTAGCAGCGGCGCGTGTCAGTTCGCGGACCGCTTTCCATCACGCTGGGTAATGGCGGTGGTGATGTCGGCGCGAGCGATGCCGCGTCGGGTGGTGCCCTTGCCGGAGGCGGTGGAGCCCCAGACGTCCTGTGCGGTGATGCCGTGGGGCTTGAGGTTGGTGGTGACGGTCTCGGCCTTCCAGCCGCTGTAGACCTCGGGGCGCAGGGTGGCGAGGCGGGCGGCGACCTTCTCGTTCCAGACCTTCTCCTCATCGGCCGGCACGACCTTGAGGATGTCGGCGAGCAGGTCGAAGGCGGCTTCGCCGGACTCGGGTTCCTGGCCGATGGCGTGGCCGGTGACGTTGCCGTACTCCTCGCGCATCCGGCGGGCCCGGGCGACGACCTGTTCGGCTCCGAGCGCGTCCACGAACGCGGAGGCGACGATGCGCGGGTCGTCCCCTTCACCGGCCATCCAGCAGATGCCGCGGTCGGTGCGGGAGAACATCGTCGCCCGGTACCCGGCCTTGTACATCGAGGTGCCCAGCACCATGTCGTTGGCCGGCTGGCCCATGACCTTGAGGCAGAACCGCAGCACCGCGTTCGCGCTAATGCCCGTGGGCAGCGACTTGGCGTCGGGGCGCTGCGTGCCGAACAGGGTCACCATGCCGAGGGCGGGACCGCGTTTGCCCAGGTCGGTGGCGATCTCTTCGATCTCGGCGCCGTACTTGTCGTGCTCGAAGGGGACCTGGCACTCATCGAATCCCGCCACGATCGGGTGCAGCCCAAGGGACTTGTCGTTGGCCAGGTCCGGGGTCACCTTCGACTCCGGGCAGCGCGAGCGGGGCAGGGACTTGATGACCTTCGCCCGGCGGCGCAGTTCGGCCCGCAGTTCCCGCAGCGATTCGAGGACGTAGAGGATGTCCTCATCCTCATCCCCGGCCCGGTAGCGGTGGCATACCGGCTCCAGCGCGCCGAAGTCGCCGGTGCCCTTGAAGTCGAACGCGTACAGCGCGGCGCGCGGGTCCAGGGCAGCGATGAGCAGGAACAGGCGCATCAGGAACGTCTTGCCCATGCGCGGGATGGAGCCGACGACCACGGAGGCGAACATCAAGGTCACGGCGACGTCGCCCATGCGCTGGTCGTTGCCGAAGACGACCGGCTTGAACAGGTCCACGGTGCCCGACTTCAGCAGCGGCCAGGCCGGCTTCTTGGTCTCGTTCATGGGCTTGTCGCCCACCCACAACACCAGCCGACCTTCGTGCTCTTCGGGGTCGGCGGACGGCCACACGCATCCGACCTTGCGGCGCAGTCCGGAGGCGAGCGGCTTCCGGGCCTCCATGATGTCTTCCGGGGTGACGCCCCAAGGAAGGTCGAGGTCGGCGCGGTAGCCGGGGCCGTCCCGGGTGATCTCCGAGGTGAACCGCAGGCCGTTCATGTCGCCGCCCTTCTTGATGGCGGCCGACAGCTTCGCGTTGCCGATGTTGTCCAGCGCCCGGAGCACGATCGCCCCGGTCAGCTTCTGGATCTCGGTCTTGAGGACGGCCGGCCCGATCACCGGCTGATCCTGCGGTGCTCCCCAGAAACCGGCGGTGAGGACGGCGGCCGATGCCAGCACCGCGAGCCAGCCGGGGGCCATGACGTACATGGCCAGCGCGAGGCCGGTGCCGAAGATGAGCGCGGCCACGGTGACCAGCGCCCGCAGTCGCACCCGGTTGTCTCGCTGCCGCGACAGCTTCAGGTACTCGGCGGTGTTCTCCTTGTAGACCTCGTAGGCGCGCAGGGGGGCCGCCTCGGCGTCCCACATCCACCGGTTGGTGTCGCGGACCAGTCGGGCCACGCCCCGTGGGGCGAGAAACCCGAGCTGGATCGTGTACCAGGGGGTGCGGATGCCGTGGAAGACGGTCGCGTAGAACGCGTTGCTCGCGGCCCGCTGGGTTGTGGAGACGAACCCCGGCTTCGACTTCAGCCAGGTCGGGATGATCGGCAGTCGCTTGTAGGAGGTGACCCCCGGCGACGGCAGGTCCGGCGAGTCGACCGGCCGCAGCCGCGGCGACTCTTCAGCGTCGTCCGGGTCGACCGCCGGGGCGGCCGGTGTCGGGGCGGCGTTGGTGGCGGGGCGCTTGGTGGTGATGTCGAAGACCTCGGCGCCGGGGCGCTCCGGGTCCTCGCTCTGGTCAGCGACGTGGACGTCAGACACGGTGGGTCTGCTCCCTCATGTCGAGTGGGGTGGAGGGGCCCGGACGGCGCTTGGACGGCGAGGCGTCCGGGCCCCGCTGAACAGCGGAGGTTGTGCGGGTCAGGCGGCGATCTAAGGTGCGTCGGAGCAGGCGACGCACATGCCGAGCGAGGTCGGGATGCGGTATCCGGTGTCCCGCCGGCACTCCGGGCACACCTGCCTGGCGGCGTTCGCCTTGGCGAGCGCGGCCCACTTCGCTGGCGTCATCGGCCGGACCGGCTTCGCCCGGTCCAGGCGGTAGAGGTAGGCGACCCGGATGGGGCTCTTGCCGGTGCGCCGGTAGCGGCGCGAGTACCAGAGGACTTGTGCGGCGACCCCCTGCCCGCCGGGGCGCAAGCCGCGGGTGCGGAGCT
Organism: Streptomyces sp. NBC_01426; assembly: GCF_036231985.1. Classification (GTDB taxonomy): domain Bacteria; phylum Actinomycetota; class Actinomycetes; order Streptomycetales; family Streptomycetaceae; genus Streptomyces. The sequence continues at coordinate 4,790,369 of NZ_CP109500.1, read as the reverse complement.
GCCGGAAGGTGGCGTACTCCTCGGGGGCCATACGCCACGGGTAGGTGGGGATGCCGTACCGGGCGCCGGTCGGGTCGTAGAGACGGCCGGCCATCACGCGGCCTTGGTCTCAGGCTCGGCGGTCGGTTCGGCGCGTTCGGCCTTGAGCGTGTCGCGCAGCAGGCGGCCGTTGGCGGACGACGTACGGACCGCCTTGCGGATCGCCTCGGCGGTCAGCTCGGCGTCGGACCAGTTGGCCGTCACCGACCGGGCCTCGTCCAACAGCTCATCCGAATCACGCGTCGGTCGGGGGGAACGGGCCGACTTCGGTACCCGACCGGTCGCCCGACGCGGAGCCGACTCCACAGCCGCGACCGACTTCACCGGAGCCGACCGGGGATGCTCGACCGACTCGCCTACCGGAACCGACTCGGGCACCGCCACCGGCTCGATCACCGGCGTCGGGTCGGCCGACTCAAGGACGGGAAGTTCGACCATCTCGGGCAGGGTCTCGGGAGCCGACTCCCCCAGGTCAGACCCCAACCGATTTACGATGGTCTCTGTCATTTCATGCTGGTTTGTGCTGGTGATGAACATGGCGGCCAGGGCGGCGTCCGCACCGTGGGTGAGTCGGTCGCGCTGGACGTCCAGGAGTCGGGCGCCCAACGACGCGTCCCCCAACCCGACCTTGCGAGCCAGTCGCCACGACGTCTGGTCGGACCATTTCCGCACCCATGACCACGGGTGGTTCGCGGCACGGGCCCGGTGGTAGGCCAGGGCCCGCACCACGGTGGCCGCCTTGGCTTCGGCCTCGGCGTCGTGGCCGTCCTGGTGGACCACGATCCGCCGGGCGAGGAACGCCATGCCCTCCGCAGCGACACACATGCCCATCGGGGTCACGGCGTAGATGACGATGCGGCCCGGGTCATCGGCGGCCATGGCCGCCATGACCGACGCGGCAGCGGGCAGAGCCCACAGACCGATCCGGATGATCGCCGGAGAGGACTGCCCCAGCATCGTCAGTCCGAGAAGCACCAGGGCCAGAACCGCGGTCGCACCCTCACCGGCCGCCACCGCGCCCAGCGCCGTGCCCGAGCCGTAAGCGCGGCTGATGTTGCTGTAGGTACCGAAACCGCCGGCCACACCGGTGGCGAGCATCGGAACGAACGCGGCCGTCAGGACAACCTGCTGCGCCTTGGTCAGTGTGTTGCGGGTCGCCATCACGCCGCCTCCCCGCTGGTGCCCCGGCGGCCGTCGCGACGGCCGTTGACCGTGCCCACCTCGGGGACGGACAGCCGGTGCGCGATGCGCCAGCCTCCGCCGCGCTGCTTGGCCCGGTACATCTGCTCATCAGCCCGGCGCAGCAGGGTGGAGAGATCGCCGCTGCCGGTGCGGTGGTAGGCGGCTCCGATGGAGGCGCTCACCTCGATAGGGCGCCCGTCGAAGGGCACCGGCTGGGCCAGTCGGCCGGTCAGCATGAACAGGTCGACGCGCAGCTTGTCGATGCCGTAGCCGGGGATGAGGGCGGCGAACTCGTCCCCGCCCAGGCGCCCGGCGACGCCAGCGCGCTCTTCGGCCCACCGTGCCAGGCGGTGCCCGGTTTCGCGGATGACCGCGTCTCCGGCCGCGTGGCCAAGGGTGTCGTTGATCTCCTTGAACCGGTTGAGGTCCAGGACGAGAACGGCCCGCTGGCATTTCTGGGTCAGGCTCTTGCGGGCACGCTCCTCGAAGAGGTCCCGCGTCCACAGCCCGGTCAACGGGTCCCGGCGGGCGTCCTCGATCCGGCGCCGCATCCACAGGCTGTGAACCGACCAGCCGGACACGAGGGGAAGCGCCGCGGACAGCGCCGTCATGGTGTGGCTCATGCCGCACCCCCCGGCAGCGGGCGGTTGGTCAGGCCGGTCAGGTCGGCGATCTCGGCGCCCGTCAGAGCGTTCCGGGCGTCCATGGCGTGCGCGACGGCGGTGATCTCGTCCCACATCCGGTGCATCCGGGCGGCCGCCATGGCCTGCACGGCAGCCCAGGACTTGCCGCCCTCGGGTGCCTCGTACCGACCGAGCCGGCAGCCGTGGGAGGCGAGCACATCGATGGCCAGCTCACGGTCATGGTCCGCGACGCAGGCAACGGCCCGCTTCGGGGTCCACAGCCCCTGGATGCGGAGCCAGTGCAGGCTGGCCAGTTCACCGGCCGCGCACTCGGCAGCGAACTCCCACGCGTCCACGTCTCGCGCCTCGGCGTTGGTCCGGCCGGTGACCGCCCAACCGCCGTGCTGCTGCCAGGCGGTGATCTCGCTCACGACGACGTGCATGCCGCATGCCATCGACAGGACCGCATGCCCGGCCTCGTGAAAGGCCGTGAGCCGGCGGGTCTGTTCGTAGCTCAGCGCCAGGTCGACCACGGCGCGCGGGTTGCCCTTGTGGTCGAGAAGCTCTGCGTACTCGGGGGCCTGGTTCCTCATGCCGCAACCCCCGTCCGGGCGGAACGACCGGCGACGCGGGCAGAGCTGCGCAGGAACGGAACGGTGCGGGTGAGCGCGTCGGCGTAGAGCGCGTCCCACGCGGCGATCTCGTCACCGCCCGCACCCAAGGCGGCCAGTTCCGCGATGACCTCACGGGCGACCGCCTCACGGGCCGCACGCTCCTGCGCGGCCTCCGGGGTCAGCGGGCCCCGGAACAGGTCCCGATCCAACCCGAGGGGCAGTTCATCGAAGCCGAGTGCCAGTTCCTCCAACTCGGCGGGGTTCACGATCTGGTGATTACCGATGTACGAACGCATGCGGATCTCTCCTGATGAGCGAAGGGAACCCGGGACGCCTCGGTCCGTGGTGAGAGGCAGCGCCCCGGGGTGAAGCCCGGACTTCGCGGCTCCCTCCACCCCGCCCGTACGCGACGGGCGGGGGAGGCAACCGGCCGCAGCACTTTGGGCACTACGGAAGGAAGAGCGAGCCGTGCGAGCAGCGCCGGGCGCTGAAGCCCGGATATGTCTCGCAGGGCGGTTGATCGGTGACACGAGGGGAGCCAGCCGTACCGGTCCAGTACGGCCAGCGCCCGTGGATGTCGGTGGGCCACAAGGGCTCCAAGCCGGAGGGAACGAGGCTTCACCGGTGCGCCGTTGCCACGGCACTCCGGTCCCGAGCCTGGGAGTCGGGTGCGTCATCGTCACTGCTCTGACGCCAGCAGGGCGGCGCGTACCGGGTAGCACCCCGAGGGGTGTTCTCCAGAGCCAGCACGCAAGAGAAGGTGTTGCCGCCGACGACTTCCCGTCGCCACGGGGACGGGGATCACGCCCCATCTCGTTCCACTCGGACCCATCGACCACCCAGGAGCAGGCGGCTGGGTCGGCACGCTGTTCACTTCTCAACAGACAGACGCTTCCTTCAGACCCCTTTCGAGGGCCCTCCGGGCTGGGTATCGCGTGTTGGCTGGGCCAACGGGACTGTTCTAGCACGACTGACACAAGCAGCACAATAGGTTGTGTCAGTCGTGCCGGTTGAACTGAGGTAAGCCCGGTTAGCATCGACGGCATGACGCCCACTTCAGACGCTGCACGCCGCGTGAACGAGAAGATCGCGGACGACCTCCAGCGAGACATCGAGACAGGGAAGTACGAGCCCGGGACGAAACTGCCGGCCGTGCGAACGATCGCTGAGCGCTTCGGCGTGGCTCCTGGCACTGCCACGAAGGCGCTACAGCTACTCGCCCAACGGGGAGTGGTCCGCCCTGACTCGACGCGCGGCTACTTCGTGCGCGCTCAGCCGGAGCGGCAGGCGCAAACCGAGCCCAGCGCAGAGTTCACCGCGATCATGCAGCAGATCGAAACGATCCGCGCCCACCTGACGCGCCTCGACGAACGCCTTCAAGAGGTCGAGCAGGCGAGGAGGTCGGATTGACCGGCTGCACAACTCGCTCGACTCGTCTCGCCAGATCGCACATCTCGGCGGTCGTCTGCTCAAGAGCCGCCATCACCTGGACTCGCTCACAGATACTCAAAGCCACGGCCATACCTCCCCGTTGGCATTACAGAATGTCGCGCATCGGACGTTCACGACGCTATGGCGCACCCGCAGCTCGACCCCGGAAAATCCTTCCGGGGTCTCTTCGCGAACGGAGGCGAGGCTGAAGTCATGCGAGGAATGACGCAGCACCTGACGACCGGCGAACGCGTTGCTTGGTACCGCCACCGTCGAGGCTTGTCCCAAGAAGTCCTTGCCGGGCTGGTCGGCCGTACCGCCGACTGGCTGGGCAAAGCAGAGAACAACCGCATCGAACTGGATCGCCTCTCGGTGGTCCGAGCGCTCGCTCACGCCCTGGACGTCTCAATCGGGGACCTCATCGGGGAGCCGACCCTCATGGAGTGGTCGAAGGAGAGTGGCCGCGGCACGGTCCCCGCGCTGCGTAAAGCACTGATGGACTACCGGCTCCTCACCCCCCTTATCGGCGCGCAGGCCGACGGCCAGCCACCCACGCTCCTCGCCCTGAGATCCGACGTCGGCGAAGTGTGGGACGCCTATCAGGGGTCGCGCTACGGGTTCGCCGCGCGGCAGATCCCCCCGCTGCTCGCAGACGCACTGCTCGCGGTGCGCGCATACTCGGGAACTGAGCGAGAGGAAGCGAACGGGCTCCTGGCGATGACCTACCAGGGCGCCGCGATGGTGCTCGGCAAGCTCGGAGAGAACGAACTCGCTTGGATCGCAGCAGATCGCGGACTCGCCGCCGCACAGCAGAGCGGCGACCGTGTGATCACGGCATCGCTGTTCCGGTCCGTCACGCACTGCCTGCTGTCCACTGGGCGCTTCGAGACCGCCGTCCAGCTCGTGAACGACGCGGCCGGGTTCCTGGAGCCCGGCCTGAGCCAGGCCACCCCGGCGTACCTGTCCGTGTACGGCACGCTGTTCCTCACCGGGTCCATGGCGGCGGCCAGGGCTGAGGACCGGGCCACCACCCAAGCGTTCCTGCGGGAGGCCGAGACGATGGCCGCTCGGCTCGGATCCGACTCGAACCACATGTGGACCGCCTTCGGCCCGACCAACGTCGCCATTCACCGCGTAGCGACGGCTGGCGAACTCGGCGACATGCAGATCGCCGCGGAACTCGGCCCGACCGTGGACACGAGCGGCCTCCCAGTAGAGCGTCGCGTCCGACACAACTTGGAGGTAGCCCGCGCGCTCAGCGCCTGGAACCGTATAGACGACGCGCTCGCCATGGTTCTGGAAGCCGAACGAATCGCTCCCGAGCAGGTCCGGCACCACTACATGAGCCGCGAACTCGTCCTTGGCTGGGTCCGTGGAACCCGGGGGCGGCCGACGCAGCCGGTCGCCGACCTGGCCGACAGGCTCCGGGTGGCGTGACCTGGATAGGCTCGGCCACGTGAACGAGCACGAGGCAAAGATGGCGCACCCGAGGATGGCCTCGGGTGCGCTGTTCTTCGATGACCACGGCCAGGTCCTGCTGCTTGAGCCGACGTACAAGGACTACCGAGACATCCCAGGTGGCTATGTCGAGACTGGTGAGTCCCCCCTCCAAGCGTGCGCGCGCGAAGTACAGGAAGAGCTGGGCATCGCGCCGGCCATCGGGCGACTGCTCGCCGTGGACTGGGCCCCCAGTCCAGCCGAGGGAGACAAGGTCCTCTACATTTTCGACGGCGGCACCCTGAGCGCCGAGCTTGAGCAGGCGATCCAGCTGGAGACCGCCGAGATCCGGGCGTACGCCTACCACTCCCTCGCGGCAGTGGACGACCTCACCATCCCCAGGTTGGCGCGCCGCATCAGGGCTGCGGCAGCCGCTCGTAGCGAGGGGCGGGTCAGCTACCTGGAGCACGGACAAGAAGTCACGTCCCCGTAGACCCTGAACCCCGTGAATATCCGATCCGCCCGACACCCTCCCCCCGCTTCAGGTCCAGGCCATGGGCAATCTGCACGTTCCACCGTGGCGCGAGCACCCACTGTGGAAGCATGCCGTCATGTCTTGGCAATTGGCTCTGGATTACATCCGGGCACTGATATGGCCTGCCGTGGTTCTAACTCTCGGGGTCATGCTGCGAAGGCAACTGGCCAGCCTCTTCAATCGGGTTGAATCGCTGGAGACTCCACTCGGTACGGTGGCGTTCGACACACAGGCCGCCGCCATCGCCGATGAGACCGACGAGATCGCCAACAGTATCGAACAAGAAGTAGCTACCGCCGTAAGCGAAGGGCGACCTCTCGCCGACGAGGACGCCTCCGCCTTGCCGTCCACTCCGAGAGACGCTCCCATCGTCAGGGGTCATTACAGGGTAGATCCTGGCCCTGCCGACACTTTCACTGATCTGCTGAAACTTGCTGAGACGGAGACGACGGCTGCCATCCTGGGCGCCTGGCGTGAAGTGGAGATATCGATCCGGAAAGCCACCGTCGAGCGCGGTCTCTTCCATCCCCAGCCACGAGCACTAGCTTCGGAGGATGTCCTCTCTCCCGAGCTGTCTCGCTCCGCGAACGACCTACTGGAGCTCCGGAACAGAGTCGTCCATGAAGGCGATGTAATCCCCACAGTCAGCGGCGCTCGTTCCTACGTCACTGCCGCGAGACGCATCGTGGACGCCCTTGCACTGGCGAATAATCCGGCACTACAGCATCGCGATTACGAAGAGCAGGCAATCCGAGCCGTGAGCATGAACAGCTCCTATGTGAAGAGAAATGATGGTGACGTCGGATTCGATGCATACGGCGAAACCGAGGCAGGCGGGAGCTTCGCCGTAGAGGTCAAGCATCGCGGCAACAAGAGGCTGACCATGGAGGACGTCAAGAGGGTGGCGGATCGCCTACCGCAGCTTGGAATTGGGGTGCTGCTACTAACGAATGCGCCCCTGTCACAGGAGGTAAGGGATTTTAACGCATTGAGCGATACCTCCCGCCCTCGAATGGAAGTCGTTCAGTGGCGCGACTCCACAGACAACGACGTCCTCGCGCGGGCCATCGCCCGAGTCGCAGGCTAGTCCGCGGGGTCAGACTGACTGCGTACGACCGGGGCGCACCCTTTGGACACGGGCGGACGTAGGTGAGCGCCGGCACAGGTCAAAGCAACAGCTACGACTGACCGAACCCCTGAATTGCTGCGGCTCGACAGCAGGCAGGACAGCGGCGGGAAGCACAATGGCGCAACAGGCTGTTAGCTCACAGAGCCCGCCCACTCGAAGGCCATTTGCCTAGGCGCCCAGCATGGAAATCGAATGCATTACTAATATCGAGGGCGAGCATGGACAGCGAGAATACCTCACCTTCCATCGATTCCTCCTCTCGCCGCAGCGCATTCAAGAGCTCATCAAAGGCAGGCTTCTCGTCAAAGTGTTCCATGATGCGATAGATCGCACTCTCTAGAACCTCGAATGACGGCCCATTCAAATCGTCTCGCTGGTCAATTCGACCATGCGCCCGATAAAGCTCGCGCCACATTACGGTATAAGGGTGCACTTCTTCGACATCAGCAAGTACGGTCCAGGCTCCTTCTTCGATCCGCCACGCCAGCCGACGGCTGGATCTGCTTGCACGGCGACGGCCTCCCACGTTGACCATTCCTCGCAAACGAACGCTTCCACCCGATGCCTGCTGATGAAGGCGCGGGACCACACTCCAGTAGTCAAGAAGAAACGTGACGCGGCTATAGGGGTCTACCCTCACGGCAGATGTCGTGATCGCGTCGTCGGCACCATCTCCATCCCATGCGAACTTACGCGGAGAAATCGAGTACGACTTCCCCCCAACCCCCGAGACAGCCAATGTCGGACCATGGATCGTCACAGCCGTGCGACCTGGGTTCTCCACTACGAGCTGCGCAACTTCGATGTTTTGGGGGCGGAGCAGCCCAATGCCGCCCGGAGCTGGCATCTCGAATTTTCCGCTTTTATTCGTAGCGAGTTGGAATTTTGGCTCCAGAATCGCCGCGTTCAAGTGTACGCGAACACGCCCACCGTCAAGGACGTGTTTAGTTACCTGCCAAATCAAAGCGATCAGTGCGACGAGGAGACTCAGAATCGCTACCCCGAGCGCGACAACTGCTACCGGAAAGCCAAATATGAGGGAGGTCGAGGTCACGCCACATGCTAGCGCTCACCTCTCGCAGAGCGCCGACGTACCGAAGCGCCCTCTTGGGCCATCTCTGGGCCGAAGAGGGGCGCTCGTTGGCGGCCAACGCCCACAACTGGCGACAGCCCAGACGCTGGTCAGGGCGGCGGGGCGTCAGTTGTGGCTGAGCAGATCAAGCGAATCGCACGCATGCCACGGCCCGATCCGGTGTGATGGTCGGAGTCTTCGCTTCGGAAGGAGCCAATGCAGATGCCCATGTCTCACCAAGACATCCTGGTGCCGACGAGGAGCACCGAGGGTGTGTGGAACAAGCAGTGGCAGGTCCAGTGCCCGGCTTGCGGCATTCAGGAGATCGAGAGGGCCAACGACGGCGGGGACCATGAGTCTGTTGCCGTCCATCCGGACCGCGATGAGCGCGACAGTCCGCTGGGGACCCGCGGTGGCTACGTCCGCGTCGATCTCACCTGTGCGGCCGGCCATGGATTCGCCTTCATCATCGGCAACCACAAAGGTGCAGAGTTTGTAGGCGTCGTCCCACGACCTGTCAGGGATGAGTGACTATCTGCGTGACAACCTAGGAGCACGAGCGCGGACGTCTACGGGCGATCACGGACCCCCGGCCCAGTCCAGGGCGGTGGATTCGGTAGATCGCCCAACGACCCGGATTGTTTCGGGACGAAGAGGTCGCGGGTTCACACCAACGCTGCGTACCAACCCGTTGTGGCCGCAGCAGTCAGCCTGAAGGCGCGGGAATGGTGGCGGGAATCTTGCGTCTCCTGTCCAGTTCAGCCGTGCAGGCTGCGCACGCTGGGCCCGGAGAGCAGACTGCCCCGACACGGTCGGTACGGCTATCGGTGACGAGGGGTGGGGCACGTGGCGCGGCTGGAGTATCGGATCAACGGCGAGCACTTCCGTACACAGAAGGCGTTAAGGGAACGGGTGCGGGGGATCATCAACCCCTACCGCTACAACGAGGTGGTCGGCGAGGCAGACGAGGAGTTCCTGCGGGACCTCATCACTCTCCACCCGGACTACGAGGAGAAGGCAGGGGTGGGGGTCGGTGGGTTCGTAGTGGTGCGGACCGAGTGGAACAACCGCGGCCTGATGCTGGTCCGGATCGACGGCTCGGACATAGACATCTCTTGGGAAGAGTGCCTCAAGGCGACGTCTCACGCGCAGCAAGTGCGCGGGTGCCTGCGGCGGGCGGTCAAGGACCAGATCCTCGCAGTAGTCACGGAGGCGTTCGGGCAGGCGCTGGTCGTGTGCGCGGTCACGGGGGACAGCATCGCCTCGCCCCGTGAGGCGGATGTGGACCACTATCAGCCCGTGTTCGAGGAACTTGCCGCGAGCTTCATCCAGGAACATGGCGGCGCGGAGGCGTTCGTCATCGCCCCCGACAACGCGGCTGGCTTCTCCGTTGCGGAGCTGGAGAACGTCGTACTTGTCACGGACTGGCAGGAGTACCACCGCAAACACGCGAACCTGCGCATCGTCACCAAGCATGCCAACCGGTCCATCCTCCGCAGGAAGACCGGAGACGAGTGAGGACCGCCTGAAGCTGAAGGGTGCTACAGAAGGATGGGAGCGCCAGCTCGCCTCCGCGCCTTCCCGCACATTCGCGACCAGGTGCAAGGGCGAGAAGTCTGCGACCTTATACGCGGGGCTCTGTCGCGTCCGGTTTTGGCTGGCTACGCCGCGGGCTCGTGCCTGCGCCCGAACCTTCTCCTCGCTCCGTCTCAGTTTCCGTCTCGTTCATCGACGTACGCGCGCGTCCGGGAGCGTACGGGGAGCCCCTGACCGCCCTGTGTTCGCACGAGGATGAACGGCAGTGAACAACTACGGATCGAGCCCTGCCCAGCCAAGTCAATCCTGCAAAGCGAGTTACGCCGGTTCGATTCCGGTCACGGCTTCGCATGCGAAGGGCTGTCCGGGAACCTGGTTCCCGGACAGCCCTTCGTCATGGGCGCGACACCGCTCGCGCCCCGGGTCGGGCGGCCGTGCGCCGGGCGAGCACGGTGCTGACGGCCCCGCCGATGATCAGCACGCCCACCAGCCCCAGCCCGATCCATCCCACCGCGCCGCGGAGCCCGGCCACCCCGTCCGCCCCGGAGTCCGTCGACGGCTCACCGGCGCCGACCGTCATCGCCGCGGCCGCGGACACGAAGTCCGGCAGCGGGTACACGTCGGCCGGCCCGGGGGAACCGGGCGTGGACATCGCGATCCGGGGTCGGGCCACCCCGTACCCGATCCAGTCGTTGCGCACCGCACCGTCCACCGGAGCGCCGGAGGTGTGCAGCAGGACCCGGAGCACCTGGTTGTTGGTCCAGTCGGGGTGGGCGGACCAGAGCAGCGCCGCCGACGCGGAGGCGAGCGCGGTGGCCTCACCCGTCCCGTGGCTCTCGCAGTACCCGGCCTTGCCCCGGCAGTACGTGAGGATGTCGACGCCGGGCGCGGCCATGTCGACCTGGGGTCCCGTCAGGGATTCCGCGGTCGGCTCACCGTTCGGACCGACGGCGGCGACGCCCACCACGCCGGGCGTGGCCGCCGGATAGCGGGGCTCACCCGCCTTCTCGGCCGCGACGGCCGCCGGGGTCGTGCCGGCCGCCGGGGTCGTGCCGGTGGTCCCGCCCTCGCCCACGGCCGCGAAGACCAGCTTGCCCTTGGACAGCGCGTACTTCACCGCGTCGTCCCGCGCCGGGTCGGCCGTCGTCGTGGACATGGAGATGTTGACGACCTTCGCGTCCGAGTCCGCCGCGCGCCGGATCGCCGCCGCCCAGGACGACGCTCCCGGCGCGTCCTCGCGCGGCACCCTGATCGGAAGGATCCTCGCCCCCGGCGCGATCCCGGACAACCCTTCGCCGCCGGCGGCCCTGCCCGTACCGGCGATGATCGTCGCCATGGACGTACCGTGACCGTCCGGGTCCGCACGCTCGTCACCCGCAGCCTTGCCGGCCTTGCCTCCGGCGAGGTCCACGCCGGGCAGCACCTGCCCCTCCAGTTCGGGCGCGCGTCCCACCCCGCTGTCGATGACGGCCACCGTGACGCCCTTGCCCGTGCCGATCTTCCAGAAGTCGGCCGCCTTCATCGCGGTGAGATGCCACTGCCGCTCGCGCGGGGTCGCCGCCCCGGCCGGCGCGGCGGCGACCCCGACCACCAACAGCCCCGCGAGCACCGGACCGGCCGCACGCGAGAACCACCGGTGCTCCCCCGCGAGCACCGGACCGGCCGCACGCGAGAACCACCGGTGCTCCCCCGCGAGCACCGGACCCGCCCCGGGCAGGACCCGCCCACGCTCCCCCGCCAACCCCCTCAACGCCTCGCGCGCCGCACGACGACGGCCGCGACCGCCCCGCCGATCAGCATGCAGGCACCCAACCCCAACGCGAGCCACGGAAGCCCCCCGCCGGACCCCTCCGCCTCGGCCCGAGGAGCAGGCGCGGGCTTCGCCGACTCGGATGCCTTGGCCCCCGGCACCCCGGAAGGCTCCTTGACCGCCCCGGCGCCCGCGAGATCCGGCAACGGATACACATCGGCCGGCCCGGGATCCCCGGGCGTAGGCACGGCGATCCGGGGGCGGACGACGCCGTAGCCGATACCGTCATTGCGCTCGGCACCGTCGACGGGCTTACCGGCCGTGTTCAGCAGGACCCGGAGCACCTGGTTATTGGTCCAGTCGGGATGCAACGACCAGACGAGCGCGGCCGAGGCGGAAGCGAGGGCGGTGGCATCACTGGTGCCGTGGCTCTTACAGAGCCCTGTCTTGTCACTACAGGCCGAAACAATGTCGACACCGGGGGCGGTCATGTCGACCTGCGGCCCTCGCTGCGATTCCTTGGTCACAACACCCTTGGAGTCCACAGCGCCGACCCCAACTACACCCGGCGTGGCAGCCGGATAGTTGATCTCGTTGGTCGACGCCCCTTCATTACCGACTGAAGCAAAGATCAACTTTCCCTTCGATACGGCATACTTCACCGCTTCGGTTCGAGCGGGGTCATCTTTCGGCACACTCAGGGACATACTGATGATCTTGGCGTCCGAGTCAGCCGCGAATCGAATCGCCGCAGTCCAGGATGGGGTTTTCAGGTCAAACTCGTGCGGCACCCGAAGCGGAAGGATCTTGACCTCGGGAGCAAGACCCATTGCTCCGTCGCCACTCGGATGCTTTCCAGTGCCGGCAATGATCGAAGCCATGGAAGTGCCATGACCGTCGTAGTCCGCACGCTCGTCGCCCTCGGCTTGCCCCCCTGCAAAATCCCTGCCGGCCAGCACCTGGCCCTCCAACTCGGGAATGCGCGCCACACCACTGTCAATCACAGCGACCGTGACACCCGCGCCCTTGCTGAGCTTCCAGATCGCGTCGGCCTTCATGACATCGAGATGCCACTGCTGCTCACGAATGGTCTCCGCCTGGGCCGGGTTAGTGGCAACCCCAGCCAACAACAGGCCTACGAAAACCGAGGTCGCCCTACGCATGCGCATCCCGTGCAACGTCCGTTCTGCTCAGTCGATCACCGGCGGTACAACACGACGGTTGACCTGCCAGGTCTCTTCGTCCTCGGCCAGGTAGTCGGGGCGTTCGCCCCCCTGTCCATCGCGCCGCTTGCTCGGGCCGTGAGCGCCCGCAGCACCATGTCCCATCGCGCCGACCGGCCCGGCCCCCGCCACACCGCGCACGAGCCCCGAGCCGCCTTGCGTGAACGACTGACCACTGCTGACTGAGCGACCGCCCGACACCGGTGGGCGCCCACCGACGACACCGCCGGGCTCCGTGGCAAGTCGGCGGCCAACCGCTGATCCGCCTGATGCTCCGTGAGGCCCGCCGGCGCCGCCACCCATACCACCGCCCATCATGCCGCGTCCGGCCGTCTGGCCGCCTTCCGCGCCGATGACCGTGCCGCGCGGGATACCGGCACTGGGGCCGCCGCCAGAGATCGGCCGACCCCCGACGATCCCCGTGTCTCGCGGAGGAAGCCCTGCAACAGCACCGGCCTTGCCCGTGAGGCCGCCTGTGCCGGGGAACATCCCGCCGCCCACGGGGCCAAGACCACCGCCGGGCTTCACCACGGTCACCGGCGGAAGCGGCACAGGCGGAATAGCCCCACCAGGTGTGACAGTGGTGCCGCCAGGTCCTACCGGTCCTGCACCAACTGGGGCCTGAGGCAAAGCCTTGTCCGGCAGCGTGCCGACGTGGTTGAGATCCAGGTTGAGATCCCGGTCCGGAATCGCTGAAACAGGGGCGACCGCCAGCCCTGTGGTCGCGGGCACGACAGGAGTGTCGTTCGACTCCGGCGAGCGCGCGGTCAGGACATCAGGCTCGCTGGATGAGACACCCGAAGCAGCCTGTGGACCATGGAATGAACCGTCCGAGTCGTCGGTGGTTCCAGACCCGCCCCCAGGGCGCTCGATGATTCTTGACCCGTTGTCACCCTGTGGAACAAAGTTCGCCGGCGGTGGCGGGAACGTCGGGATCTCCGCCGTGTTCATCTGGTACGCCGACTGCTTGTACGAGGTGGTCAGCTTGTCCAACTGCTGGACGGCGGCCATGTGATGCAGGTCCAGCTTTCGCCTGGACGCCCGGCCGACCGGCTGCGCGTCCGGGTCGTTGTGGAATTCCTTGGCCGCCGCGACGTTGGCCTTCTCCGCATCGACCTCGCCCTGCTTCGGCATGGCCTCCCGAACCTCGCGCATGGTCTGCCCGGCCTCGACCATGTACTTGCCGCCGGTGGCGCTGTACTCGCTCAGGCGGAGCGTCGCGCTGCCCGCCTGGCTCACCCATTCCTGGAAGGCCGTCGCGGCCTCGCCCTCCCAGCCGGATACCTTGTGCGACTTGAGAGTCTCCCCGATCGACTTGATCTCCCCGGCGGCTTGGATCAACGCCGTACCCCGCGCCTGCACCGTCTCGGGGCTGAAGTTCGCGGTCATCGCCATCAGTTGTTCGAGCGTGTAGCCCTCGAAGTCAGACATCAGTTGCCCCCGCCCGGATAGTCCTTGCCACCGGCCGGCGCCTTGTACAGCGGGTCCCGTTCCGGGACGTAGTCCTCGTGTGCCTTCGCCGAGATCGCGGCCATCCTGCGGCGGGTCTCCTCGTCGATGCCCGCGAAGCCCTTGCCCGCCGTTCGGATCGCGATGCCCAGGCCCTCGATCTGGGCCGACAGCCCCTGCGACAGGTTCATCAGCTGTTCGTGCACCGTCGTGTAGGCGGTCTGGAGTTGGGCGGCCGCCGGGAAACCTTGCCCGAGCGCACCGGCCGGCAGCGTTCCGTCGGCCAGCTTCTTGTCCGCCGCCGCCGAGCCGTCGAGCTTTTCGAGGAGGTCGTCGACCAGGTTCTTGTAGCCGTTCAGCGTCTCGTACTCGATGCGCATCGCCGCCACCGGCGGGGGTCCTCCGATGTACGGTCCCGGCACACCCTGCCCGTAGTCCAATGCCACGTCGGCCTCCCCGACTCCCCGTTGTCCCCGCGGGAGCGGTGCCGGCACCGCTCCCCGTCCCCTGTTCGCACGCGTCTGCACGCATGCGCACGCACACGTACTCGCACGCGTTCGCAAGCGCTCGTACCCGCCCGTGCGCACCCGCGTGCGTACCCGCGCGCGCACCCTCGCGTGCCCAGTATCTCCGGCTCACTCTAGCGACCGGTGCCGACAGCCCCCACCCTGGGGTTGCACGTGCAATGGGCTTCGTACGGTCAGGAGTTGGGCGCCGCAACCGCCGCGGATGGCCGGATCGGGAGCCTGTTGACCGGGCGTCCGGTGGCGGAGCGGACGGCCGAGGCCACGGCCGCCGGGGTCGTCACCACGGGGACGGCGCTCGCCGCCTTGGCCCCGAACGGGGCCACCACGTCGCGTTCCTCGACGAGTTTGACGATGTGGACCGTCGGTGCGTCCAGCGCGGTGGGCAGGGCGTAGCCCGTGAGGTCGGGGTGGCGGATGACTCCCCCGATCGAGCGGAGGTTCTCCGTCAGGGCCGCGCCCACGCCCTGGGTGACGCCCGCCTCGATGCGGGCTTCGAGCTGGCGGGGGTTGAGGACGCGGCCGACGTCCTGGGCGACCGCGAGTTCGACGACGCGTACGGAGCCCAGCTCGATGTCCACGTCGACCACCGCCCGGATCGCGCAGAACGCGAGCCCGACGAAGGCGTCGCCCTGGCCGTCGGCGTCCAGGGGTTCGGTGGGGTGGGGGCGGCACTGGGCCGTGGCCCAGAGTTCCTTGCCCTCTATCGCCTCGGCGACGGTGGTGGAGAACGCCCCGTCGTACGACGTGATCCGGCCGTCCGTGATCTGGAGCAGTTCGGTGGACATGCCCAACTTGTGGGCCATCGGCTGGAGGAGCTGGGTACGGACCATCTTCGCCGCGCGTTCGACGGCCCCGCCCGACACCCACGTGTGGCGCCCGTGCGCGGCCGGCCCGGCGGGCGGCTGGTCGGTGTCGACGGGGGCCGTCACGACCTCGTCGACGCCCAGGACCTCCTGGACGATCTGTCGGGCGAGCGTGGAGAAGCCCTGGCCGGTGTCGACGGCCGCGCAGATGACGGTGGCCGCGCCGTCCACGATCTTCACGGTGGCGGTGGAGACCTCGTCGGTGCCCTCCGCGCCGAGCATGTGGACCATGCCGACGCCGTACCCGACGCCGCGCCGGACCGCGCCCGGTTCGCCGGCGCCTTCCGGGCCGCCGGGCAGCAGCCACTCGTCCTCGGGGGTGTCCTTCGGGAGGGACGGCAGCGGGTAGTCGCGTACCGCGCGCAGGAGTTCGGCGACCGGCGCGGGGCAGGTCACCGTCTGGCCGGTGGGCAGGAGGTCGCCGGTGGCCAGGACGTTGCGCATGCGCAGCTCGGCGCCGTCGATGCCGAGGGCGGCGGCGAGCTTGTCCATCTGGCCTTCGTAGGCGGCGCACACCTGCATGGCGCCCTCGCCGCGCACGTGACCCGACGGCGGGTTGTTCGTGCGTACCGCCCAGCCTTCGACGAAGGCGTGCGGGACGACGTACGGGCCGCACGCGAAGGCCACGGCGGCGGCCAGCGATTCCGAGGACGAGTCGGCGTACGCGCCCGCGTCCATCAGGATCTGTGCCTCGACCTTGACCAGCCGGCCCTCCGCGTCCGCGTGGTGGCGGTAGCGCAGGAGCGTCGGGTGTCGGTGGGCGTGGCCGAGGAAGGACTCCTCGCGGGTGGCGGCCAGTTTGACGGGGCAGCCGGTGCGCAGGGCCAGCAGGCCGAGCGGCAGTTGGAAGGCGGGGTCCTCGCGGTCGGCGGTCGCGCCGGGGACTCCGGTGACGACGATCCGTACCCGGTCGGGCTCCAGCCCGAAGCAGGCGGCGGCCAGGTCGCGGTCGGTGTGCGGGTCGGTGGAGGCGGTGTAGATCTCCACGCCGCCGTCGGGGCGCGGTACGGCCAGTCCGGCCTCGGCGCCGATGGGCGCCGGGTCCTGGCGGCCGATGCGGTACAGGCCCTCGACGACGACCTCGCCGGTCGCGTCGGGGTCGCCGTAGCGCAGCGGGATGTGCCGGATCAGGTTGCCGTCGGGGTGCAGGGCGGGGGCGCCGAACGCCTGCTCGGGGTCGGTGATCGCGTCGAGCGGCTCGTACTCGACGGCGATGGCGGCGGCCGCGAGGCGGGCGGTGTCGGGGTGGTCGGCGGCCACGGCGGCGATGGGCTCGCCGTGGTGGCGGACGATGTCGTGGGCGAAGACGGGCCGGTCGGCGATGCGGCGGCCGTGGGTGGTGGCGCCGGGGACGTCGGCGTGGGTGACGACGGCGCGGACGCCCGGCATGGCGGCGGCGGCCGTGGTGTCGACGGAGAGGATGCGGGCGTGCGCGTGCGGGGCGCGCAGCACGGCCGCCCACAGCAGGCCTTCGGCCCACAGGTCGGCGGCGTAGGGGAACGTGCCGCCGGTCTTGGCCCGGGCGTCCGCGGACGGGACGGAGGCTCCGATGCCGCGCAGCGGTTCCTGCCCCTCCTCCCCGCCGGGGCCCGGGGTCGTCGTCACGGTGGCCGTGCTCGTCGCGGTGGCCGCGTCCTGCCCGCTCACGCCGTGCCTCCGTTGGGGTGGATGCCGCCCTCGCCGGGCGGCGCCTGGTGCGGGATGCGCGGCTCGGTACCGGTGCCGGTACCGGAGTCGCCGGCGGCGGTCGCCTCGCGCTCGGACACGACCTCGCGGACGGCCTCGATGACGCCCTTGTAGCCGGAGCAGCGGCAGAGGTTGCCGCAGAGCGCCTGGCGCGTCTCCAGCTCGCTCGGCGCGTGGTTGCCTTCCAGCAGGTCATGGATGGTCATGGCCATACCGGGGATGCAGAACCCGCACTGCACCCCGCCCGACCTGCACAACGCTTCCTGTACGTCGGAGAGTTCCCCGTCCGTGGCGAGCCCCTCGACGGTCCGGACCTCGCTGGACGCGGCCGTCGCGGCGGGCACCAGGCAGGACGCGACGAGCCGGCCGTCCACCTGCACGGCGCAGGCCCCGCACTCGCCCTGCGAGCACCCGTCCTTGGCGCCGGCGAGGCCGAGCCGCTCGCGCAGCACGTACAGCAGCGACTCGCCGATCCAGGCGCCGGTGACGGGACGGTCGGCCCCGTTGACGCGCAGGACGTAGGACGCCAGCGGGTGCTCGTGATGGGCGACGGCCCCCGCGTTCTCTTCCTCGTACGTCGTCTCCGCGAGCGGGACACCCGCGGGGTCGCCCGCGTCCGGGAGCGCGTCGGCGCTGTCCGCGGCGCCCTCGACCGGTACGTCCGGCGCGGTGGCTTCGGCGGGGCCGTCGGCGGGCTCCTGCTCGGGTTCGACGAACACGAGCCCGTGCCCGTCGGTGGCCTCCGGCCCGGCCGGGGCGTCCACGCGCCCCACCCCGGGCTCGGGCTCGGGCCCGACCACGGCGAAGCCGCGCCCGTCGGTGGCGAAACCCTGCCCGTCCGTCTCGAAGCCGCGCCCGTCGGTGGCGAACCCGTCCCGCTCCACCGCGAACCCGCGCCCGTCGGTGGCCAACCCGTCCCGGTCCACCGCGAACCCGCGCCCGTCGGTACCGAAACCGGCCCGGTCGTCCACCGCGAACCCGCGGCCGTCCGTGGCGTAGCCCCCCGCATCCACCGCGAACCCGCGCCCGTCCGTGGCGTAGCCGCCCGAGTCCACGGCGAAGCCGCGCCCGTCGGTGGGCTCCGGCTCGGCGGCGGGCCGGTCGGTTCGTGTGAAGCCGTGTCCGTCGCCCGGGCCGGCCTCCGTGCCCGCGGGGCGCGGTCGTTCGCCCTCGACCGGCGTCCGCGCCGGGCCGTGGGCGGCGTCGATGTCCGGGGTCGGGTGGTTCACCGGCTCCGGGTCGGGGAGCGGGGTGCCCACGCCGGGGCCGCCCAGCACCCTGGGGCCGCGCCCGGGAGGGCCGCCGACCGGGCCGGTGGCGTGCCGCGCGGCTCCCTCGTCCTCGCCCTGGAACGCGCCCGGGAGCACGCCCGAGCTCAGCGAGGCGTCGTACGCGGGCGTCGCCCAGGGGGCGGCCGCACCGCCCGGCAGGGTCGCGGGGGCCTGGCTCCAGTCGCCGGCGGGCGCGCCGCCGGGCAGGGTCCACTGGCCGGTGTCCCGGCCGTCGCCGGGCCGCGTCGCGTCGGGGAACCGCCATTCGGCGGTGTCGGAGGGGTCGGGATTCACGGGTGTCTCGGCGGGATCCGCCTGCGCCTGGTCCTGGCCGGTCGCGCCGAAGACGGCGGCCACGGACGCGGGCAGCGGGATCGAGGCCGGGATCGGCCCCCGCGCGGGCGCCTGGCCGGCCGCGGAACCCGGCGCGGAACCCTGTACGGAACCGTCCTGGCCCGCCGCGCCGGTACCCGCCTCGGGCCACTGGACCGGCATCGTCCAGGTCCCGGTGGCCGAGGGGTCGGCGGAGCCGGAGCCCAACGGCACGATCATCGGCGGCGGCACGTACCCGTGCCCGGGGGCCGCCAGCGGCTCCCGGTTGTCGAGCGCGTCCAGCATCTCCTGCGGCAGCTTCACGAAGGCCGTGGCGTCGGAGTCCATTTCGCCGCCGTGCGGCACCGGCTCCCAGCCCCAGCCGGCGGGCGCGTGACCGGCGCCCCCGGTCGTTCCGCTCACGTTCTCGTTCTCACTCATGTGCTCAGTGCCCTCCCCAGGGCCCTCCGTGCCAGCACGGCCACCGTCCGCCGCAGGTGCAGCACTCCGGCGGCCACCGGTTCTCCCTGGTCGGGCACGCAGGCCGCGGCGACGTACTCGCCGAAGGCCTCCAGCGCCTCGGGCGCCAGGCTGCGGTCCCCGTCCCAGTCGATCAACGAGGCCACCCACTGTTCGGCCTCCAGCGGCCGCAGGGGCATCGGGGCGACCGCGCCGATGGCGCAGCGCACTCCGCGGCGCGCGGGGTCCAGCACGAGTCCCGCGGAGGCGACCGCGCGCCCGGGGCCCGTGCGTCCCGTGGCCTTCAGGAACACCTGCGGCGCGTGCAGCAGGGGGACCCGTACGAACCCGATCAGTTCGCCCGGGCGGAGCATCTCGCGGCCGGCCAGCAGGTGGGAGACCGGGATCTCCCGCCGGGACACCCCGGAGTCGCCGAGCGCGGGCGGGCCGACGATGATCAGCACCGCCTCCAGCGCCGCCAGGACGGGCAGGGCGTCGCCCGTGGGGGCGGCCGTGGCGATGTTCCCGCCGAGGGTGCCCGCGTTGCGGATCTGCGGCGGTCCGGCGGCGCGGGCGGCGGCGGCCAGCGCGGGGATCAGGGCGGCGAAGTCGGGCCTGCCCATCCGGGCGTGGGTGAGGCCGGCGCCGAGCAGGGCGTGGCCGTCCTGGTACTGCCAGCCGCGGATCTCGTTGATCCGGCCGAGGCCGACCAGCGCGGCGGGCCGCAGCAGTCCGGCGTTGACGGCCGCCATCAGGTCGGTGCCGCCGGCGACGGGCACGGCCGCGGGCATGGCGGTGAGCGCCGCCACGGCCTCGTCGAGCGAGGTCGGCAGCGTCACGGACTGCGCCGCCCGGGGGCCCTGAGGCCCCTGAGATGAATGCGGTGAGTGCGGTGCGTGCGTGGTCAACCCGGCTGCCCCTTCCCGATGTCCCGGTCCCGGCGCTCACGCCTGTCCGCCGTACGGTACGTCCTCACCGCCGGGACGTGGCAACTCTGGCACATGTTCCGCACCGCCCGGCGCGAGGGTCGGCCGGACGCGCGGCGCCGGGGTCCGGCCCGCCGGCACCGCGCACTTGTGACCGTATCGACCTAAATCGGGAAAGAGTTCCAAAGGACTTCAAACGATGCGTCGGTTGCCTGAGTCACACGATCGGGGGCTCGCCCTCGATCGGACGCCCGAGCACCCCGGGGCGGCGCTGCCGGGGCAACGGCCCGCCGGGCGGCCGGTAGTCGACCCCGAGGGCGTCCAGCCGCGCGTAGTGCGTCGCCATGCGCGCCTCGAACCCCGCCCAGTCCCGTTCCGCGGGCTCCGGCAGGTGGGACCAGACCACCTCGGCGAAGGCGGCCAGGCGCGGGAACACCTGGTAGTCGACCCGGCTCTGGTTTTCCGTCACCTCGGTCCACACGTTGGCCTGCGCGCCCAGCACGTGGGCGGCCGCCTCCGGCGACAACTTCGGCGGCAGCGGCTCGAACCGGTACACGTCGGCGAGCGAGCGGACGTACCCGATCGGCATCGGCTCGTCCTCGCCCGGTGCCTGACGGTGGTCCAGGTACACCTGCTGTTCGGGGCACATCACCACGTCGTGGCCGGCCTCGGCGGCGGCGATGCCGCCCGCGTACCCGCGCCAGGAGGACACCGCGGCGCCCGGTGCCAGGCCGCCTTCCAGGATCTCGTCCCAGCCGATCAGCCGGCGACCGCGTTCGGCGAGCCAGCCGTCGAAGTGCCGGATGAACCAGGCCTGGAGCCCGTCCTCCCCGTCCACGCCCAGTTCCCGGATCCTGGCCTGCGCGGCCCGGGAGGCGCGCCACTGCGCCTTGGGGCACTCGTCGCCGCCCACGTGCACGAAGGGCGAGACCTCCGCCGGGAACAGTTCCAGCAGTTCCTCGAAGACGCCCTCGTAGAACCACAGTACGTCCTCGGTGGGGGCCAGCACGTTCTCGCAGATCCCCCAGTCGTCCCAGACCCCGAGCGCCGCGGTGTCCACGACGTCGGTGTTGCCCAGTTCGGGGTACGCGGCGATGGCGGCCTGCGAATGGCCCGGCACGTCGATCTCGGGCACGACCCGCACGTGCCGTTCGGCGGCGTACGCGACGATCTCGCGGATGTCGTCCCGGCTGTAGAAGCCGCCGTGCGGGGTCTCGTTCCACAGCGGTGACGCCCGGTGCCCCCAGCGGCTGCGCGGGCGCCACGCGCCCACCTCGGTGAGCCGCGGGTACCGCCGGATCTCGACGCGCCAGCCCTGGTCGTCCGTCAGGTGCAGGTGCAGCACGTTCAGCTTGTGCGCGGCGAGCAGGTCGATGTAGCGCAGCACCCCGTCCTTGGGCATGAAGTGCCGGGCGACGTCGAGCATCAGGCCGCGCCAGCCGAAGCGGGGGCCGTCGGCGAGGTCGCCGACCGGCAGGCGCCAGCCGCGGCCGGGCGCCGCGGGTGCGCGCCGGTACGCGTCGGGGCCGAGCAACTGCCGCAGCGTCTGCACCGCCCAGTAGAGGCCCGCCGGGTCGCCGCCTTCGAGGAGGACCAAGTCGCGGGTGACGTGCACCTCGTACGACTCGGCGCCGGCGCGGGCGATGTCGGGGCGCAGCGCGAGCCGGATCACCGTACGACCGGCGTCCGCGGCGCCCGCGACCGGCGCGGGCAGCTCCCAGCCGGTGGCCGCGCCGAGTTCGGCGCGCAGCCGGCGGGCGGCGCCCTCCGTGCCGGGGGGCGCCACGAGCAGCGGGTCGGTCAGCTCGCACACGTCGTCGGTCGGGAAGCGCGCGTACCGCGGCTCCGGGATCAGGTCGGGCATGGGCGGGGCCTCCACGGACATGCCGTTGCGCCATGCGCAACGCGCGTTTCACATGTCGCTTACCCGGCCGACCCTAGCCCTCCTCCCGGGTGCGCAAAAGGTCCCCGGCGCACAGCGGTGCGACCGGGGACCTCGGTCCTGCGTGGTGCGGGACGAACGGCCCGGACTACTTGTCCTTGCCGCCCTTGTCCTTGTCGCCGCCGGCGCCCATGGATTCGTAGATCTCCTTGCACATGGGACAGACGGGGTACTTCTTCGGGTCCCGTCCCGGGACCCAGACCTTGCCGCAGAGGGCGACGACGGGCGTACCGCCGAGCGCGCTCTCCATGATCTTGTCCTTCTGGACGTAGTGGGCGAAGCGCTCGTGGTCGCCGTCGCCGTGGGACACCTGCGGCGTCGGCTCTACGAGGGTCCCCGTACCAGTCCCGCGCTCGGGCTCAAGAGTGCTCATGAAAGCCAGGGTACCGACCCCCGCGCGGCTCAGTTGAGCGACGGGTCGTCCGGATAGGTGGCGATCATCGCCAGCTCGCTGCGCTGGCGGCGGAGCACCGCCCTCCACAGCCGTTCGGGGTCAGGGAAGGAGATGTCGCCCGGTTCGGAGTCCACGACGTACCAGGCCCCGCCGCCCAGCTCGTCCTCCAATTGGCCGGGGCCCCATCCGGAGTAACCGGCGAAGATGCGCAGGCCGCCGAGTGCGGCGGCCAGCAGTTCGGGGGGCGCCTCCAGGTCGACCAGGCCGATCGCCCCGTGCACCCGCCGCCACCCCAGCGGCCCCTCCTCGCCGGGGATCACCGCGATGCCGAGGGCCGAGTCCAGGCCCACCGGCCCGCCTTGGAACACCACACCGGGGGCGCCGGCCAGCGGCGCCCAGGGCATCAGGATGTCGACGACGCCCACCGGCGTCGGCCGGTTGAGGACGACGCCGAGCGAACCCTGCTCGTCGTGGTCGAGCAACAGCACCACCGCGCGGTCGAAATTCGGGTCCGCGAGGGCGGGGGTGGCCACGAGCAACCGCCCTGTGAGGGAGGACACCTCGGTCATGCCGACATGATCTCGCACATTCGGCCTTCGGGGGGAGCCGGCGGAGTCATCGGATCACGCGCAGCTCAGGGCGCACGGCGGCAGAAAGGAGCGCGCTTCCCGAAAGGACCCGGAACGCGACACTCCGCCACGATGGGGCAACAGAGTGTGTTGTGCCGAATTCATGACAGTCCTACGGCCACGTCAGCCATACAAACAAGGGGGTGGCGACCCTTACCCTTTTCACTGGCCCCCCGCCCACCCCACTCCGGAACGCGAGATCCATGACCGGCACTGACGATGTCCTGCTTGTCCACGGCGGTACCCCGCTCGAGGGCGAGATCCGTGTCCGCGGCGCGAAGAACCTCGTGCCGAAGGCCATGGTGGCCGCTCTGCTCGGCAGCACCCCCAGCCGGCTGCGCAACGTTCCCGACATCCGTGACGTCCGGGTCGTGCGCGGTCTGCTCCAGCTCCACGGGGTGACCGTCCGCCCCGGCGAGGAGCCGGGCGAACTGGTCCTCGACCCCACGTACGTCGAGAGCGCGAACGTCGCCGACATCGACGCCCACGCGGGGTCCTCCCGGATCCCGATCCTGTTCTGCGGTCCGCTGCTGCACCGTCTCGGCCACGCCTTCATCCCCGGCCTCGGCGGCTGCGACATCGGCGGCCGGCCGATCGACTTCCACTTCGACGTGCTCCGCCAGTTCGGCGCGACGATCGAGAAGCGCGAGGGCGGCCAGTACCTGGAGGCCCCGCAGCGTCTGCGCGGCTGCAAGATCCGGCTGCCGTACCCGTCCGTCGGTTCGACCGAACAGGTGCTGCTGACGGCCGTGCTGGCCGAGGGCGTCACCGAACTGAGCAACGCGGCCGTCGAGCCCGAGATCGAAGACCTCATCTGCGTCCTGCAGAAGATGGGCGCGATCATCTCCGTCGACACCGACCGGACCATCCGGATCACCGGTGTGGACGAGCTCACCGGCTACAACCACAAGGCGCTCCCGGACCGCCTGGAGGCCGCCTCGTGGGCTTCCGCGGCCCTGGCGACCCGCGGCAACATCTACGTCCGCGGAGCGCAGCAGCGCTCGATGATGACCTTCCTGAACACCTTCCGGCGGGTCGGCGGTGCCTTCGAGATCGACGACGAGGGCATCCGCTTCTGGCACCCGGGCGGCCCGCTGAAGGCCATCGCGCTGGAGACGGACGTCCACCCGGGCTTCCAGACCGACTGGCAGCAGCCCCTGGTCGTGGCCCTGACGCAGGCCTCGGGCCTGTCGATCGTCCACGAGACGGTCTACGAGTCCCGGCTCGGTTTCACCTCGGCGCTGAACCAGATGGGTGCTCACATCCAGCTGTACCGCGAGTGCCTGGGCGGTTCGGCCTGCCGTTTCGGCCAGCGCAACTTCCTGCACTCGGCGGTCGTCTCCGGCCCCACCAAGCTGCAGGGCGCCGACCTGGTCATCCCCGACCTGCGCGGCGGGTTCTCGTACCTGATCGCGGCGCTGGCCGCCGAGGGCACCTCGCGCGTCCACGGCATCGACCTGATCAACCGCGGCTACGAGAACTTCATGGAGAAGCTCATGGAGCTGGGAGCCAAGGTCGAGCTCCCCAACGGCGACCTGGTCTGACAGAAGCGCCCCAGGGCCCCTCAGGGGGCCCTGGACAGGCCGAAGGGCGGCCACCCCGGTGGGGTGGCCGCCCTTCGGCTTTCGTGTGTACTGCTGCCGTCCCGAGGGCCGGTGCGGCCCTCGGCACAAGGGCGGTACTACTTGCCCTTGGCGGCTTCCTTGAGCTTGGAGCCCGCGGAGACCTTCACGCTGTAGCCGGCCGGGATCTGGATGGGGTCGCCGGTCTGCGGGTTGCGCGCGGTGCGAGCGGCACGGTGGGTGCGCTCGAAGGTCAGGAAGCCGGGGATGGTGACCTTCTCGTCGCCCTTGGCGACGATCTCGCCGACGGTCTCGGCGAGCGCGGCCAGAACGGCGTCGGCGTCCTTGCGGGTCACCTCGGCGCGCTCGGACAGAGCGGCCACCAGCTCACTGCGGTTCATGTTGTACTCCCGTGTTCAACGTGCCTTAGAGGCGTGAGATCGAAGCCGATGCTGCCAGGGCCCTAGGACAGTCCCCGGACCCGGGTCTGAACGTCAGACCCTCTCGCCCGGTTACGCATCCTGCCCCCACCAGCGGCGGGAAAGCCAATCCGGCACCCGCCAGGGTCACACGAAAAGCGCCACTGTCACGCCGCGGTGACGCTCCGTCCGCATCCGAGGGTTCGGATGGATGCGGACCGCGGGCCACGCCGGCATCCCCGCAACCCTAGAGGCGGCCGGGCGGGCCCGCATCTCACGACGCGCCGGTATCAGGGGGCCGTGAGGGCCGTCACAGCGATGTTCACGCTCCGGAGGCGGCCTTGCGGACCGCTCCGGCGACCGCGCCCGCGACCTTGTCGTTGAAAACGGACGGGATGATGTAGTTCGCGTTCAGCTCGTCCTCGCCGACCACGTCCGCCAGCGCGCTCGCGGCGGCCAGCATCATGTCCGTGTTCACGGTGCGGGACTGGGCGTCCAGCAGGCCGCGGAAGACGCCCGGGAAGACCAGGACGTTGTTGATCTGGTTGGGGAAGTCGGAGCGTCCGGTGGCCACGACGGCGGCCGTCTGACGGGCGATCGCGGGGTCGACCTCGGGGTCCGGGTTCGCGAGCGCGAACACGATGGCGCCTTCCGCCATGGCCGCCACGTCGTCACCGTTCAGGACGTTCGGGGCGGAGACGCCGATGAAGACGTCGGCTCCGACGACGGCCTCCTTGAGGGTGCCCGTGTAGCCCTCGGGGTTGGTGTTGTCCGCGATCCAGCGCAGCGGGGAGTCGGCCGCCGCGTCGACGAGGTCGGGGCGACCCGCGTGCACGACACCGTGGATGTCGGCGCTGACGGCGTTCTTCACGCCGGCCGCGAGGAGCAGCTTGAGGATGGCCGTGCCGGCCGCGCCGGCGCCCGACATGACGACCTTGACGTCGCCAACTGCCTTGCCCACCACGCGCAGTGCGTTGGTGAGGGCGGCCAGGACGACGATGGCGGTGCCGTGCTGGTCGTCGTGGAAGACGGGGATGTCGAGGGCCTCGCGCAGGCGGGCCTCGATCTCGAAGCAGCGCGGCGCGGAGATGTCCTCCAGGTTGATGCCCGCGAAGCCGGGGGCGATCGCCTTGACGATCTCGACGATCGCGTCGGTGTCCTGGGTGTCGAGGCAGATCGGCCACGCGTCGATGCCGGCGAACCGCTTGAAGAGGGCCGCCTTGCCCTCCATGACGGGCAGCGCGGCCATCGGGCCGATGTTGCCGAGGCCCAGTACGGCGGAGCCGTCCGTCACGACTGCGACGGAATTGCGCTTGATGGTGAGGCGCCTAGCGTCCTCGGGGTTCTCGGCGATCGCCATGCACACGCGGGCCACGCCCGGGGTGTAGATCATCGAGAGGTCGTCACGGTTGCGGATGGGGTGCTTGGACGCCATCTCGATCTTGCCGCCGAGGTGCATCAGGAAGGTTCGGTCGGAGACCTTGCCCAGGCTGACGCCCTCGATCCCGCGCAGCTTCTCGACGATCTCGTCGGCGTGCGCGGTGGAGGTCGCGGCGATGGTGACGTCGATGCGGAGCTTCTCGTGACCCGATGCGGTCACGTCGAGGCCGGTGACGGATCCTCCGGAAGACTCCACGGCGGTGGTCAGCTGGGAGACCGCGGTACCGCTCGCGGGCACTTCCAGGCGGACCGTCATCGAGTACGAGACGCTGGGCGCCGTTGCCATGGCCGTGTTCCTCTTCTGTCCCTGGTTTTTCTGTACACACAGGGCCCCGGCGCACGGCGGGTGCGGCAGGACCTCTTGTCCGATCGTCCCACCTACCAGCCGGTAAAAGGTAACCAGCTACAAATTTCGGAAAGACACTTCCACCATACGAGATATGGAGGACTCCTGGAAGGGTTTCGGCCACGCAAAACAGGTCTGCCCCGGCACCGAAGTGTCGGGGCAGACCTGTTCTTCACGTAGATGACACCGACCCGCCATGCTCGCCTCGCGGCAAGTGGTCGCTCTGGGCGACGAAGGTTGGGCCCGGGGGCTTGGATCGAGTCGGTGCCGTACCCAGGCTAACAAAGGATCGCCGGAAGCGACCCCCCTCCAGGCACTTGACTCTTGGACCACACCCCTGGTCGCGGGCCAATCGGCCCATCGCCCCGGCGGACACGACCACCGGGGCCCGGTCCGAGGGGGCCTACGGGCGCAGCAGCGTCGGGACGCCCTCCCCGTCGGGGGTGTCGCGTTCGGCCGAGACCACGGTCAGCTGCTGCGTGGCGCGCGTCAGGGCGACGTACAGCACCCGCAGCCCGGCCTCGGACTCGTCCGCGATCTCCGCCGGGGACACCACCACGGTGGCGTCGTACTCCAGCCCCTTCGCCTCCAGGCTGCCCAGCGCGACCGCGCGTTCGCCCAGGTCGGCCAGCCATCCGGCCGCCTCCGCCCGGCGGTCCATGGCCACGACCACGCCCACCGTGCCGTCCACCTGGTCCAGCAGCCGCCGGGTCTCCTCGCGGACGCTCTCGCCCAGATCGCCCGCGGCGGCCGTGAAGCGGGGCTCCAGACCCGTGGAGCGCACCGCGGTCGGCGGCTCCATCCCGGGCATGGCCAGTTTCAGCACCCGGGCCGCGACCTCGGCGACCTCGGCGGGGTTGCGGTAGTTCACGGTCAGCGTGAAGCGCCGGCGCGGCCGGGACCCGAGGGCCTCGTCGCGGGCCGCCGCCGCCTCCTGCGGATCCGTCCAGGAGGACTGCGCCGGGTCGCCGACGACCGTCCAGGTGCCGTGCCGGCCCCGGCGGCCCACCATCCTCCACTGCATCGGCGTCAGGTCCTGCGCCTCGTCGACGATGACGTGCGCGTACTCGGTGCGCTCCGCCGCGAGCCGCTCGGCCCGCTCCCACTGGGTCTCCTCGCGGGTCGGCATCAGCTCCTCCAGCCCGCTGAGCTGGTCCAGCGGGTTGAGTTCCCGCTTCCGCTTGGGTCGCGCGGGCGCCCCGAGCAGTTGCTGGAGCTCGTCGAGCAGCGCGACGTCGTGCACCGACAGCGGCCCCTTGCCGTCCGGGCCGACCCGGCGCAGCGAGCGGGCCAACCGGCGCGCCTCACGGGGGTTCAGGTCCCGTCGCGACCAGCGGCCGAGCCTGCGTTCGTCGGCCATCGCGGCCAGCACCCCGCGCGGGGTGAGCTCGGGCCACCAGGCGTTCAGGAAGTCGATGAAGGCGTCCTCCGTCGAGATGTCCTCGTCGAAGGCGGACCGCAGTTCGGCGGCGAGTTCCGGGTCGCTGTGCCGGCCGGTCGCGCCGGACTTCGCGTACAGGGCGTCCAGCAGCAGCTTGCGGGCGCGCGGGCGCAGCAGGTTCACCGGCGCGGTGCCGCCGAGCGCGTTCTGTCGGATCCGCTCCAGTTCGTCGGCCTCCAGCTCCTGGCGGCGGCCGAAGGCCACCACGCGCAGCCGCTCCGGCGCGTCGCCGAGTTCCAGGGCGCCCCGTACGGCCTTGCGCAGCACCTTGAGCATCCGGGAGGAGCCCTTGACGCGGGCCACGGCCGGATCGTCGTACGTGGTCGCCTCGGCCCCGTCGACGAGCGAGCCGAGTGCCCTGATGGCGACCTGCCCCTCCTCGCCGAGCGAGGGCAGCACGCCCTCGGTGTAGGCGACGAGCAGCGGGGTCGGGGAGACGATCAGGATGCCGCCGGAGTAGCGCCGCCGGTCCTGGTACAGCAGGTAGGCGGCCCGGTGCAGGGCCACGGCCGTCTTCCCGGTGCCGGGCCCGCCGGCGACCTCCGCGACGGAGGCGGCGGGGGCCCGGATGACCAGGTCCTGCTCGGCCTGGATGGACGAGACGATGTCCCGCATCGAGTGCGTACGGGCCCGCCCGAGCGCCGCCATCAGGGCGCCGTCGCCGATGGCGGGCAGTTCCTCGCCGTCGAGCGAGGCGGTGACCTCGGGGCGCATCAGGTCGTCCTCGACGCCGAGCACCTTGCGGCCCTTGGATCGGATCACCCGGCGGCGCACGACCCGGCCGGGTTCCTTCGGCGTCGAGCGGTAGAACGGCGCGGCCGCCGGCGCCCGCCAGTCGATGACGAGCGGCGCGTAGTCGGAGTCGAGTACGCCGATCCGCCCGATGCGCAGGGTCTCCGCGATGTCGGCGGTGAGATCGGCGCGAATCGCGTCGTCGGCCGGCTCGACCGAGGTGTACGCGCCGTCCGGGCCGCGTTCCCCGTCCTTGCCGAGGACGAGGTCGATCCGGCCGAAGAGGAAGTCCTCGAACTCGTTGTTGAGCCGGTTGAGGTGGATCCCGGCGCGAAAGACCTGCGCGTCGCGCTCGGCGAGCGCGCCGGGCGTGCCGACCTGCCCGCGTTTGGCGGCGTCGTTCATCAGGAACTCCGCCTCGTGGATCTTCTCCTCAAGGCGTCGGTACACGTGATCGAGATGCGTCTGCTCGACCGCGATCTCCCGATCGCGGACGGAATCCGCCGTGCTGTCGACAGCGGCATTCTGCGCGGCCACCAAGGCCCCCTTCTGACGTGCATGGGCGACCGTCAACCGTACGCGAACCAGGGCCTTGTCCGCACGCCCGTTCCGGGACCGTCCACGGATCACACGAACGGCCGCACGAACGGCCGAGCCCCGGGGCCGGGGGCCCGCTCAGGCGGATCCGGCGGCGAGCACCCGGCGCCGGTGCCGGGCGACGCGTTCGCGGTTCCCGCACGACTCGCTGGAGCACCAGCGGCGCCGGTGGCCCCGCGAGGTGTCGAGGTAGACCCGGGCGCAGCCCTCGCCCTCGCAGGCCCGCAGCAGTGCCCGGTCGCCGGGGTCGGTCAGCAGTTCGACGGCGTCGCGGGCCACCGCCGCCAGCAGCCCGGGGCACTCCACGCCCGCGCACAACTCCCGTACGAGCCGGCCCTCCTGGTCGCGAACGGCACACAGTCCCGGGGGTGGACCGGCGGCCGCCGCGTTGACCCGGGCGAGCGCGCCCTCGTCGGGCCCGGCGCCGGCCAGTTCGGCCCGTACGAGGCTCTCCACGTCGGCGCGCAGCGCCCGGAAGGCCTCGATCCAGTCGGGCCCCAGCCGGCCCAGCGGCGTCCGGTCGGGCACCAGCCCGGCCCCGACGAGCCACAGGCGCAGCTCGTCGCCGTCGCGGATGCCCTCGGCGTGCCGATGGGCGTCGAAGGTGGCCACCAGGTCCAGGCAGACCCTCCCGGAGTCGAACCACATACCGGTCACCGCCTCGGTTGCCGTGGGCCGCCTCCCCAGAGTGCCCGCCCACCGACGAAGCGGCTAGTGCTGTGACCGGAAGGGTTCACAGCGCTACAGGGCGGGCGGGTCGTCGTGCAGGATCCGTTGGAAGAGGCGGTGGTCGCGCCAGGCGCCGTCGATGTGGAGGAACCGGGGGGCGAGGCCGTACTGCTCGAAGCCGGTCTTCGCCAACACCCGCTGCGAGGCCAGGTTGTCGACGAGCGTGCCCGCCTCGATCCGGTGCAGGCCCAGCTCGTCGCGGGCGATCCGGCAGACCTCCTCGACGGCGGCGGTGGCCAGTCCCTTCCCGGTCCAGGCCTCGTCGATCCAGTACCCGACGCCGCCGCTGCGCAGCGGTCCGAGGGCGATGCCGCCGAGGTTGATCCCGCCGACGGGGACGTCGCCGGCGACGAGGGTGAACGGCAGGGTGCGTCCGCCGTCCCGCTCCGCGAGCAGGCCCGCGATCCGGTCGCGCTGGCCGGCCTCGGTGTAGAACCGCTCGTCCCGGTACGGCTCGAAGGGGGCCATGTAGGCCCGGTTGCGCCGCAGTACGTCGGCCAGGCCGGCGGCGTCCTCGATCCGGACGCCCCGCATCTCCACCCCGTCAATGATCACGACGGCACGCTAACGCAGACCCTCCCGCCGCCGACACCCCCCGGCCGGGGCCCCCTCAGCCCGCCGGAGGCACCCCGCAGTCACCGGCCGCGCCCGCGTCCACGGACAGCCGGTAGCCCCGTTTGACCACCGTCTGGATCAGCCTCGGCGCCCCCAACGCCACCCGCAGCCGGGCCATCGCCGTCTCCACGGCGTGTTCGTCCCGCCCGGCGCCCGGCAGCGCCCGCAGCAGGTCCGCCCGGCCCACGACCCACCCCGGCCGGCGGACCAGCGCCGCGAGCAGGGCCATCCCGGCCGGCGGCACCGGCCGCAGTTCGGCGTCGACCAGCACCGCGTGGCCCCGGATCTCCAGGCGGTGCCCGGCGACCGGCAGCACCCGGGCCCGCGCCGGCATTTCCTGGCAGAGCAGTTGGACGAGGGGCCCCAGCCGGAAGCGTTCCGGCTGCACCGTGACCACTCCCTCGGCCTGCAACGGGAGCGCGGTCACCGGCCCCACGCACGCGGAGAGCACGTCGCCGCGCAGCCCCGCGAGGACCGCCTCCCGCATCCCCAGGTGGTCGGCGCGGGACAGCATCGAGACGACGGCCGGCGCCGAGGTGAAGGCGACGGCGTCCAGGCCGCCGGCGGCCACCGCGTCCAGCAGCCGGTCGAGCGGCGCCGGGTCCTGGGGCGGCATCCAGCGGTAGACGGGCACCACCACGACCTCGGCGCCGCCCGCCCGCAGGGATTCGACGAAGCCGGGCAGCGGTTCGCCGTGCAGTTGGAGGGCGATCCGCCGCCCGGCCACCCCCTGGGCGAGCAGCCGGTCCAGTACCTCGGCGAGGGACTCGGAGGCGGGTGACCAGGCCTCCACCAGCCCGGCGGCCCGTACGGCGCCCTTCACCTTCGGCCCGCGCGCGAGCAGTTCGGTGGAGCGCAGCCGGTCGAGGAGTTCCTCGCCGATCCCCCATCCGTCGGCGGCCTCGATCCAGCCGCGGAATCCGATGGCGGTGGTCGCCACCACGGCGTCCGGTGTGCGGTGGATCAGTTCCTTGGTGGCGGCGAGGAGTTCACCGTCGTCGGCGAGCGGAACGATCCGCAGGGCGGGCGCGTGCAGCACGGAGGCCCCGCGCCGGCGCAGCAGGGCGATCAGGTCGTCGGCCCGCCGGGCGGCGGTGACCCCGACGGTGAAGCCGGCGAGCGGGCCGGTGTCCGGAGCGTCCATGTGGTGTCCTGCCTTGCCCGAGAGGTGCGCGCGTAACGGGGGCCGAGCCTGCCAAGTCGCCGTGTCGGGCTCGGTTCCGTCGTATTTCGTCGCCGTTAACCGGCGTTACACCGAGGTGAGCTGCGGCTTCGCCGACGCCTGCGGTCCGGTGACGGATGCGGTGGCCGGGCGGCGAAGGTATACCGCCCAGGTCACCGCGCAGCACACCGCGTAGAAGCCGAGGAAGGTCACGAAGGCGGCCGTGCCCGACCCGGAGCGGGAGAACGCCTCCCGGAACACCAGGTTGATGCCGAGGCCGCCGAGGGCCCCCACGGCGCCGATCAGCCCCATCGCGGCCCCGGACAGCCGCCGCCCGCGGGCGGCGGCCTCCTCGGCACCCAGGCCCTGCGCCAGGGCCTTCGCCTGGAAGATGCCGGGGATCATCTTGTACGTGGAGCCGTTGCCGAGGCCGCTCAGCGCGAACAGCGCCACGAAGCCCACCAGGAACACGGGAAGCGACTCCCGTACGGAGGCCAGGATCACCACCGAGGTCGCGACCGCCATCGCCACGAACGCGGCCAGGGTGATGCGGGCGCCGCCGAGCCGGTCGGCGAGCGCGCCGCCCACCGGTCGCACCAGTGAGCCGAGCAGCGGTCCGATGAAGGTCAGCGAGGCGGCCTGGAGCGGGGTCCGCCCGAACTGGGTCTGGAGCACCAGCCCGAAGGCGAAGCCGTAGCCGATGAAGGAGCCGAAGGTGCCGATGTACAGGAAGGCCATGATCCAGGTGTGCGGGTCCCGGGCCGCGTCCCGGACCGCGCCCACGTCGCTGCGCACCGGCGCCAGGTTGTCCATCCGTACGAGGGCCAGCGCGGCCGCGGTCACGATCAGCGGGACGTAGACCGCGAGCAGCAGCCGGGGGTGGCCGGCGCCGGCGGTCCCGATGACCAGCAGGGCCGCGAGCTGCACGACGGGCACGCCGATGTTGCCGCCGCCCGCGTTCAGTCCGAGCGCCCAGCCCTTCTTGCGCAGCGGGAAGAACGCGTTGATGTTGGTCATGGAGGAGGCGAAGTTGCCCCCGCCCACGCCGGTCAGGGCGGCGACGGCGAGGAAGGTGCCGTAGGAGGTGCCGGGCTCCATGACGACCAGCGCGGCCACGGTCGGCGCGAGCAGCAGCAGGGCGCTGACCACGGTCCAGTTGCGCCCGCCGAAGCGGGCGACGGCGAAGGTGTAGGGGATCCGGACGAGGGCGCCGACGGCCGTGGCGGTGGCGATGAGGAAGAACTTCCCGGCCGGGTCGATGCCGTACGCCGGGCCCATGAAGAGCACCATCACCGACCACAGCGACCAGACGGAGAACCCGATGTGTTCGGAGAGCACCGAGTAGAGGAGGTTGCGCCGCGCCACCCGCTCCCCGGTCTCCCGCCAGAAGACCTCGTCCTCCGGATCCCACCGCTCGATCCAGCGGCCTCCCTTGCGCGGTGCGGTCGTTCCGGTCATCACACGCCTCCACAGCTGTCGCGTCCGTGGTGACGACCGTAGGAAGCGCGCGTTTCGGCCCGGGTCATCCTCCGATGACCGGGGGGATACCGTGCACTCACCCGGCGTCGGGGCCGCCTGTGAGCGCGGCCGGCAGCAGGCTCCCGGCCGGCACCTCCAGCCATCCCCGTTCGGCGGCCAGCTCGGCGGCCGCCCGTCGGAGGGCGTCCAGGCCCGGGTGCCGCAGCCCCTTGCGCCACACCATCGACAGCGGGGACAGCGGCACGGGTGCGACCAGCGGGCGCTTCGCGCAGCCGGGCAGGTCGGTGAAGTCGACGGTGACCAGGACCGGGGTGCGGGTCTTGGCCATCACCCGCCCGAACTCCTCCTTGCCGACGGCCACCGGCGCGGGCGGCGCCGGCGCGATGCCCCGCCCGGCGAACAGTTCCCGCGCCAGCCGGGTCCACTCCAGGGTCCGCGGGTTGCCGGCCCCCGCGTACACGGTCTCCCCGGCCAGGGCCGCCAGCGGCACCCGGTCCAGCGCCGCCAGCGGGTGCCCGTCGGGCAGCAGCACGGCGAGCGGCTCGTACCGGACGAGGGTGTGGGCGAGGCGGGCGCGCGGCGCGGGCTCCAGGCCGTGCGCGTAGCCGAAGGACACGTCGAGGCGGCCGGCCGCGATCTCCGCCGCGGCATGGGTCAGCCCGCTCTCGAAGCGGGCCATCAGTTCGCAGCCCGGGGCGAGCGCGCGGGCCCGGTCCAGCACGCTGCGCGCGGAACTCGGGCCGTCGCTGTTCAGGTCGACGAGCAGCGGCCCGGGTTCGGCGAAGGCGGAGGCCAGTTCGGTGTGGGCGGCCAGCACCTTGTGCGCGAGCGGCAGCAGCCGCTGCCCGTCGGCGGTCAGTTCCACGGCCCGGGTCGTGCGGGTGAACAGCGCCGCGCCCAGGGTCTCCTCCAGCCGGCGGATGTCCCTGCTGAGGGCCTGCTGGGCGACGTACAGGCGGGCGGCGGCGCGGGAGAAGTGCAGTTCCTCGGCCACGGCCACGAACCCGCGCAGCAGGCGGGGGTCCACATCACGGGAGATCACCCCCGGACACTAACAACGGAAACCGGTGAATGGGCCGTGAACAGGTGTTGGACCCGGCCGGGGACCGGACCGCAGCCTTGAGCCATGCCCGCCCCGACCCTGATGACCGTCACCGGCTCCACCCTCGTCCTGACCGGCCCGCCGCCGCCCCCGCGTCCGCGCCCCCGCGCGCCCCGGGGCGGCCCCTACCGCCGCCTCTTCGCCCGACCCGGCACCCGTGCCTTCACCACCGGGAACCTCGTCGCCCGGCTACCCATGGGCATGTTCGGGATCAGCGCGGTGATGATGATCGCCGGCCAGCGCGGCTCGTACGCCCTCGCCGGGGCGGTCACCGCCACCGGCCTCGCCGCGACGGCCCTCGTCGCGCCGTGGACGGCCCGACTGGTCGACCGCTTCGGGCAGGCCCGGATCGCCGTCCCCGCCACGCTGATCGCGGTCCTCGGTTCGCTCTGCCTGATCGCGTGCGTCCGTACGCAGGCCCCCACCTGGACCCTGTTCGCCTCGTACGCGGCGACGGCCACCACCCCCAACATCGGGGGCATGTCCCGGGCCCGCTGGACCCTGCTGCTGCGCGACGCCCCGGCCGACCACCACACGGCGATGTCCTTCGAGCAGGCTGCCGACGAACTCTGCTACCTGCTCGGCCCGGTCGCCGCCGCGTCGCTGTGCACGCTCGTCTTCCCGGAGGCCGGGACCCTCGTCGCCGCGTCGCTGCTCCTCGTCGGCATGCTGGTCTTCACGGCGCAGCGCGCCACCGAGCCGCCGCCCACCGGGGTCCGCCCCGCCCCCTCCTCGTCTCCGCTGCCCGCCCTGCTGCCGCTCCTCGGCCTCTTCGCCGCCACCGGCGTGATCTTCGGGTCGATGGAGGTCACCTCGATCGCCCACCTCGACGCCCACGGCCTCGGCGCCGCCGCGGGCCCGGTCCTGGCCCTCCAGGCCGCCGGCTCCTGCGCCGCCGGTCTGCTCTACGGCACCCGGCGGCCGCGCGGCCTGCGCGTCTGCCTGGTCGCCCTGTGCGCGGCGATGGCCCTCCCCTGGGCGGCGGCGGCCGGCGGTTCGCTCGTCCCGCTGGCCCTGGCCCTGCTCTTGGCGGGCGCGGCCACGGCCCCGACGATGGTGACGGCCATGTCCGAGGTCCACCGCCGCACGCCCGAGGGACGCCTCAACGAGGGCATGACCCTCGCCGTCACCGCGATCCTCGCGGGCATCGCCGCGGGCTCCGCGACGGCCGGCGCCGTCGTCGAACACCTCGGCACCACCTCCGCCTACGCCCTGCCGGCCGCGGCGGCCCTGGCCGCGCTCCTGATCGGCCTCGCGTCCCGCGCACCCGTCGTACGTACCGGCTGACGCGACCTCAGGGGCGGACCGCGAGGCCGTCCAGGGTGAGGTCGAGCAGCCGCTCGGCCTGCCGGCGGTGCTCGGCGCCCGCCGAGGTGAGGGCGATGCCTTCGAGCGCGGCGGCGACGTCGGCGGGCCCGATGTCGGTACGGATCACCCCGGCGGCCACGCACGCGTCCATGAGCGAGGCGATGGCGCCCTGGATCATCTCCCGGCTGTGTCCGTAGGGGTTGCCCCCGGTCGCGGCGATGGCGCGCAGGGCGTCGATCATCCCGTACTTGGCGGTGACGTAGTCCAGGAAGAGGCGGGTCCACGCGCGCAGGGCCTCGGCGGGCGACTCCTTCGCGAGCAGCGCGGGGGCCGCGTCGCACAGTTGGGCCACCTCGTTGCGGTAGACCGCCTCCACCAGGACCTCCCGGGTGGGGAAGTTGCGGTACAGCGTCGCGCTGCCCACGCCCGCCTCCTTGGCGATGTGCTCCATCCGCGCGTCCAGCCCCTGCGTGGTGAACACGCGCACGGCGGCGGTGAGGATCCGCTCCCTGTTGCGCCGCGCGTCGGCCCGCAACGGCCGGTCCGCTCCGTCGGTCATCAGCGTTCGCCATCCCCTCTCGGGCGCTCTTCGCGAGCGCCCCTCGACTTGCCAAGTGGGGAGGCCCCCACTTAGCCTGGAGAAAGTGGGGGACTCCCCACTTCACTGTAGGTCACCACCTCCATCGGCGCGCACCCACGTAAGGAAGCTGATCATGTCGGGTATTCGGGGCAAGGTCGTCGCGATCACGGGCGCCGGCAGCGGCATCGGCGAGGCGACCGCCGTCCACCTCGCCGAGAGGGGCGCCCGGCTCGTGCTCGGCGGCCGCAGGGAGGACCGGCTGAACGCGGTCGTGGACGGCATCACCGCCAAGGGCGGCAGCGCCGTCGGCGTGGTCGTGGACGTCACGCGCCGCGCGGACCTCCGGCGTCTGACGGACACGGCCGTCGACCGGTTCGGCCGGCTCGACGTGCTCGTCTCCAACGCGGGCACGATGGCCGTCTCGCCGTTCGACGACCTGCGCCAAGACGACTGGGACGCCATGGTCTCCACCCACGTCACGGGCCTGCTCAACGGCATCGGGGCGGCCCTGCCCATCTTCCGCCGACAGCACTCGGGCCACTTCGTCAACGTCGGCTCCACCGCGGCCCACGTCGTCAAGTCGCCCCAGGCCGTCTACGCGGCCACCAAGACGGCGGTGAAGGTGCTCACCGAGGGACTGCGTCAGGAAGCGGGCCCCGACCTGCGCGTGACCCTGGTCTCGCCCGGCTTCACCCATACCGAGGGCGTCGGCAAGGGGGCCGGTCCCGAGGTCGCGGCGGCGATGATCCGGCAGCGCGACGAGATCGCCATGCCGCCCTCGGCCGTCGCCTCCGCCATCGGTTACGCGATCGAACAGCCCGACGGCATCGACATCGGCGAGATCATCGTCCGACCCACGGCGCAGGCCTGACCGGATCACCGCCCGGCCGCCCTCGCACGAGCCTGACCGGATCGCCGCCCGACCCTGGCACGGTCGACCGGATCACCGTCCGACCCTGGCACGGTCGACCGGATCACCGTCCGACCCTGGCACGGTCGACCGGATCGCCGCCCGACCCTGGCACGGGGCCCGACGCCCCCGGGCATGACAAAGGCCCCGCAGCCGGAGCCGCGGGGCCTTTGCCCACATGGGATGAGTGGAGATGGCGGGAATCGAACCCGCGTCCAACGGTGCAGAAGCAGGGCTTCTCCGAGCGCATTCCGCTGCGCTTTTCTCAGCCCCGGAGATCACACGGACAAGTCTCCGACGGGCTCAGTCACTGTTTGATTTCCCTCAAACCCCCGTGACCGGGGCTAGAGGTTTAGATCCCTAGTTGACGCCAGGATCCGGACCGGGACCACTTCCGGGCTGACGCTCCTCACAGAGGCTTCAGCTCACTGTTATTAGGCAGCGAGGGTGAAGCGGGAGTTATCGCTCTTGGAGTTGGCGATTATTGTTTGCGACATATGGTTTACGAGATCATTGCCGCTTCCTCGGCTCGCTTCCCCTACATCGACATCCGCTGTCGAAACCGATCATCCCCATGTTTTTTTATCAAGTGACCCCACCCGCGAGCGGGAGGCGCTGACGCCATCGTACGCGAAGTGGACCTCGGAATGCCAGGTGATTACACCGTGCCCCGCTGCTTGCGTCGAACGGCCGCCACGGCGCGGTTCGTCTCGCGGGTGTCCTGCTTCTCCCGCAGGGTCTGTCGCTTGTCGTACTCCTTCTTGCCCTTGGCCAGCGCGATCTCGACCTTCGCGCGGCCGTCCTTGAAGTACAGGGACAGGGGCACGATCGTGTGACCCGACTCCGACGACTTCGAGTCCAGCTTGTCGATCTCCTCCCGGTGCATCAGGAGCTTGCGCTTGCGCCGCGAGCTGTGGTTCGTCCACGTGCCCTGGCTGTACTCCGGCACGTGCACGTTGTACAGCCAGGCCTCGTTGCCCTCCATCGACACGAAGCCGTCCACCAGCGACGCCCGACCCTGACGCAGGGACTTGACCTCGGTGCCCGTGAGCACGAGACCGCACTCGTAGGTGTCGAGGATCGTGTAGTCGTGCCGCGCCTTCTTGTTCTGGGCGATCAGCTTGCGCCCTTTTTCCTTAGCCATAGTGCGGTCATTTTCGCACTACCGACCCACCCTGAGGCCACCCAATACCTTGCGGGCCCGCTCCTCGGTCCCCTCGGCCGCCGACAGGTCGGGGTCGATGCCGCTGCCGTCGAGGCTGCGGCCCGCCGGCGTGCGGTACGTACCGACCGTCAGCTCGGCCACCGAACCGTCCGGGAGCTCCGTCGGCATCTGCACCGAGCCCTTGCCGAAGGTGCGGCTGCCGACCGTCACCGCGCGGCCCCGGTCCTGGAGGGCGCCGGTGACCAGTTCGGCCGCGCTCATCGTGCCGCCGTCGACCAGGGCCACCAGCGGCCGCGCAGTGTCCCCGCCGGGCTCCGCGTACAGGGCCCGCTCGGAGCCCCGTACGTCGTAGGTGGCCACCAGACCGCCGTCGAGGAACGCGGAGGCCGCGGTCACCGCCTCGGTGACCAGCCCGCCCGGGTTCCCGCGCAGGTCCAGCATCAGGCCCGCGCCCGGCGGGGCCGCGCGGACGGCGTCCCGCACCCGCTCCCCCGAACCCCGCGTGAACGAGGCGACCTTGATGACGGTGACCCCGTCCGCGAGGCGGCGCACCGTCACCGGCTCGACGCGCAGTTGCTGCCGGCGGACGGTCTCGGTGAAGTCGGCGCCGGCCCGGCCGAGGCCCAGCACCACCGGAGTGCCCGCCTCGCCCCGCAGGAGGGCCACCACGTCGGCGACCGACAGGCCGGTGACGCCCTTGCCGTCCACGCTCCGCAGCCGGTCGCCCGCCCGCAGCCCGGCCCGGGAGGCGGGGCTGCCGGGCTGTACCCGGTCCACCTCGATCCGGCCGTCGGCGCGGCGTTCGGCCCAGAGCCCGACACCGGTCCAGCGGCCGTCCAGGTCCTCGGCGAAGGCCGCGTACTCGTTCTGGTCGTAGACCATGCCCCAGCGGTCCCCGCTGCGGCTGACGACGTCCTGGGCGGCCTTCTTGCCGGACTTGCCCTCGGCCGCGGCCTCGGCGGCGGCGCGCGCGACGGCGTCCCGGTCGGCGGTGCCCGCCGAGGGCGTGCCCGCGGCCTTGTCGTGCGTACGGACCACCAGGACCCCCGCCGTGTCCACGGCGTCCGCGCGGTCCCAGCAGCCGGTGCCCGCGGCGGTACCGACGGCCGCGAGGAAAGCCAACGTCAAAGCGGCCCCGCGACGCAGGTCACGGGGCCGGAGACAGAGAGGGGGTGGGCCCGGCATGGCGCCGAGTCTAGGACAAGCCCCGCGGCGGCACGGTGGGTTGACCGGACCGCACACGGGGCGCTTGTCACACCTTCAGGTACTTGCGCAACGCGATGAACGCCGCCAGGGAGGGCATCAGCAGCCCGATGGCGAGCACCAGCGGCAGCTTGGTGAGGACGGAGTCCCAGCCGATGAAGTTGATCAACTCCAGCTTGTCGCGGAGCGTCACGCCGTGGTCGATCACGAAGTACTGGCCGGCGCCGAGCATTCCGCAGGCGAGCACCGCGCCGATGAGGCCGGCGACGGCCGCCTCCATGATGAACGGCACCTGGATGTAGAAGCTGGACGCGCCCACCAGTCGCATGATGCCGGTTTCCCGCCGACGGCTGAACGCCGAGACGCGCACCGTGTTGACGATCAGCAGCAACGCCACGATCAGCATGATCAACATGATGCCGAGCGCGGCCCAGTTGAGGGAGCCGAGCAGGCTGAAGAGGCTCTCGACCTCGCGGTTCTGGTCCTGGACCGACTGGACGCCCTCACGCCCCGAGAAGGCGCTGGTGATGACCCCGTACTGTTCCGGGTTCTTCAGCTTGACCCGGAAGGAGTCGGGCATCTGGTCCGGGGTGACGACCGAGGCCAGCGCGGTGTCCCCGTACCGCTCCTTGTAGTGCTTGAACGCCTCGTCGGATGACTCGTACACGACGTTCTGGACGAGGTCGATCTTCTTCAGGTCGGTCTCGATCTGCTTCTTCTGCGCATCGGTGACCGCGCCCTTCTCACAGGGCTGCCTGCCCCGCTCCGACCCGGCGTTGCCCTTGGTGGGGTCGGGCTTGTTCGCGTCGGGCTTCGCCGGGTCCGCGGCGGGCGTCTCGGCGGCCTTGGCAGCGTCGGTGGCGTCCTTGGCGTCGCTCTTGTTGCAGAGGTAGACCGTGACGTTGACCTTGCCGTACCAGTACCCCTTCATCGCGCTGACCTGGTCGCGCATGAGCAGGGAGCCACCGAACAGGGCCAGCGACAGGGCCACGGAGATGATGACCGCGAAGGTCATGGTGAGATTGCGACGGAGACCGACGCCGATCTCCGACATGACGAACTGGGCGCGCATGGCGTCCTTTCAGTGCTGGTAGCCGTAGACGCCGCGCGACTGGTCGCGCACGAGACGGCCCTGTTCGAGTTCGATGACGCGCTTGCGCATCTGGTCCACGATCTGCTGGTCGTGCGTCGCCATGATCACGGTGGTGCCGGTCCGGTTGATCCGGTCCAGCAGCTTCATGATGCCGACGGAGGTCTGCGGGTCGAGGTTGCCGGTCGGCTCGTCCGCGATCAGCAGGGCGGGGCGGTTGACGAAGGCGCGGGCGATGGCCACGCGCTGCTGCTCGCCGCCGGAGAGCTCGCCGGGCATCCGGCTCTCCTTGCCCCCCAGCCCCACCAGCTCCAGGACCTGCGGAACGGCCTTGCGGATCTCG
This sequence comes from Streptomyces sp. NBC_01426, assembly GCF_036231985.1. Taxonomy (GTDB): domain Bacteria; phylum Actinomycetota; class Actinomycetes; order Streptomycetales; family Streptomycetaceae; genus Streptomyces. Next base: position 4,749,117 of record NZ_CP109500.1, on the reverse strand, counting down.
CCGCGCGGCTTGCCGATGACCTCCTGCGCGAAGGCGACGTTCTCGGCCACCGTCTTGTTGGGGAGGAGCCGGAAGTCCTGGAAGACGGTCCCCAGCTGGCGCCGCATGTGCGGGACCTTCCAGTTGGAGAGCTTGGCGAGGTCCTTGCCCAGGACGTGGACCTGGCCGTGGCTCGCCCGCTCCTCGCGCAGCACCAGCCGCAGGAACGTGGACTTGCCGGAGCCGGAGGAGCCGACCAGGAACACGAACTCGCCCTTCGCGATGTCCAGCGAGACATCTCTGAGTGCGGGGCGGCTCTGCTTCGGGTAGGACTTGGAGACACTGTCGAATCGGATCACGGGTGCACCACGGTCGCCGGGAGTAGGTGAGCGTGACCATACGCGAACGGGCGCGGGGTGTGGACCCGGCATCCGGACTTGACCGATATGTCCAGGGTCCGGGGGTGGCCCGCTCGCGATTGCCCGGACGGGCCGCGCCGAATGTCGTGGAAGCCGGCACAGTGGTAGGGGGAACGGACCCGTCCCCCTTGCCGTTGTACCAGGGGACGAGAGGAGGAGCGCATGACATATGACCGGCTCGTGTGCGCGAACTGCGCCGCACCCGTCAACCAGGGCCGCTGCCCTGTGTGCCGGGCGAACCGGGAGCGCCTCCAGCAGGAGAGCCCCTTCGCCGGCCTGAATCCCATGGCGCTCATCGCGCTTCTGGTGGTGCTGGTGGCGGCTCTGGCGCTGGTGGCCCAGACCGCGTAGTCCCGACCGCGTAGTCCCGACCGCGTGGCCGCGACCGCGCAGCTCTTCCGCCGCGTCCCGATCGCACATACGCGGAAGGCCCGGACACCTTGGGGTGCCCGGGCCTTTCCATGTTCACGCCCACCCGCCGTCGAGCGGTCCGGCGCTCTCGAGCGCGCTCTTAAGCGGTCTGCTCCTGCTGCTTGCGCCAGCGGATCCCGGCCTCCAGGAAGCCGTCGATCTCACCGTCGAGCACCGCCTGCGGGTTGCCGACCTCGAACTCCGTCCGCAGGTCCTTGACCATCTGGTACGGGTGCAGGACGTAGGAGCGCATCTGGTTGCCCCAGGAGCTTCCGCCGTCCTTGAGGGCGTCCATCTTGTCCTTCTCCTCCTGGCGGCGCCGCTCCAGCAGCTTGGCCTGGAGCACGTTCATCGCGCTGGCCTTGTTCTGGATCTGCGAGCGCTCGTTCTGGCAGGAGACGACGATGCCGGTCGGGAGGTGCGTGATGCGCACGGCCGAGTCGGTCGTGTTGACGCCCTGGCCGCCGGGGCCGGAGGCGCGGTACACGTCGACGCGCAGCTCGGCCTCGTCGATCTCGACGTGGTCGCTGGTCTCGACGACCGGCAGCACCTCGACGCCCGCGAAGGAGGTCTGGCGGCGGCCCTGGTTGTCGAAGGGCGAGATCCGCACGAGGCGGTGGGTGCCCTGCTCGACGGAGAGCGTGCCGTAGGCGTACGGGGCCTTGACGACGAAGGTGGTCGACTTGATGCCGGCCTCTTCCGCGTAGGAGGTCTCGTAGATCTCGGTCGGGTAGCCGTGCCGCTCGGCCCAGCGCAGGTACATGCGCTGGAGGCGCTCGGCGAAGTCGGAGGCGTCGACGCCACCGGCCTCGGCGCGGATGTTGACCAGGGCCTCGCGCTCGGCGTACTCGCCGGAGAGCAGGGTCCTGACCTCCATCTCGTCCAGCGCCTTGCGCACGGAGACCAGCTCGGTCTCGGCCTCGGCGAGGGTGTCCGCGTCGTCCATCTCCTGGGCGAGCTCGAAGAGCACGGAGAGGTCGTCGATGCGGCCCCGGAGGGTCTCGGTCTTGCGGACCTCGGCCTGGAGGTGCGAAAGCTTGCTCGTGATCTTCTGGGCGGCCTCCGGGTCGTCCCACAGGGACGGCGCGGCGGCCTGCTCCTCGAGCACGGCGATATCTGCCCTCAGCTTGTCGAGGTCCAGGACGGCCTCGATCGACCCCATGGTCGAGGAGAGGGACTTCAGCTCTTCGGAAACATCGACGACTGCCACGGGTCCAGCGTAGCCGGTCGCGGGACGGCACTCTCCGGCCAGGCCGGCTCGGCCCGTACGGATATGCGCTCGCACGGGCGTACGCTCAGCATATGACTGTCCTCCTCGTGAAGCGCCGCCATGTGGACCACATGCGTGTCACCACCACGAGCTGTCTGCCGCCGGACCTCGCACGAGCCTGATCCACCCCGATCCGACTTCGGTCCTGTACGCGGACACGCGGCCCCGGCACCATCCCCGCCGCCGGCCTGTCCTCACCCGCTGCCCCGCCATCTCCGGGGAACAGGACCCCGTGACATCCGAAACGGAGCCGTCATGCCGTCCGCGCACCCTTCCTCCTCCCCCCGTGCCGACTCTGGCACCACCTCCCTCGCGACCTCCCTCGCCGTCATCGACCTGTCCCGGGCCGACGACCCCGCCGAGCGCGAGGACTTCCTGCGGCAGCTGCACGCGGCCGCACGGGACACCGGTTTCCTGTATCTGACCGGGCACGGGATCAGCGCGTCGGAAACCGCCCGCATCCTGGAGTTGACCAGAGCCTTCTTCGCGCTCCCGGAGGCCGATCGGCTGGCCGTGAGCAACCTCAACTCCCCCCACTTCCGCGGCTACACCCGGATCGGGCACGAGCTGACCGGCGGCGCCTCCGACTGGCGGGACCAGCTGGACGTGGGCGCCGAGCGACCCGCGCCGGTGGTCGGCCCGGACGACCCGGCGTTCCTGTGGCTGGAGGGCCCGAACCTGTGGCCGGCGGCCCTGCCGGAGCTCCGCACGGTCGTCCTGGAGTGGCAGTCCCGCCTCGCCGCGGTGGCGCACCGCCTGCTGCGGGAGCTGCTGACCTCGATCGGCGCCCCCGCGGACTTCTTCGACGCGGCCTTCGCCGACCGCCCCCACCTGCACACGAAGCTGATCCGCTACCCCGGGTCCGCCCCGACCGGCGCGGACCAGGGCGTGGGCGCGCACAAGGACTACGGCTTCCTGACGCTGTTGCTCCAGGACTCGGTGGGCGGGCTCCAGGTCGTGCGGGACGGACGCTACGTCGACATCCCGCCGCTCCCGGGGGCCTTCGTCGTCAACCTGGGCGAGCTGCTGGAGATAGCGACGGAGGGCTACCTGCGGGCCACCGACCACCGGGTGGTGAGCCCGCCGGGGGCGCAGGAGCGCTTCTCGGTGCCGTTCTTCTACAACCCGCGGCTGGACGCGGTGGTGGAGACCGTTCCGGGCGCGTACCTGAGCGAGGCGCCGGGCGTGGCCCACGACGCGTCGAACCCGCTGCACGCCGAGTACGGCCGCAACGAGCTGAAGGGGTGGGTACGGGCCCACCCGACCGTGGCCCGGCGCTGGCACCCGGAGCTGGTCTCGGCGTAGGCCGTGCGCGGGCCGCGGTGCGGCCGGGTCCGGCGGACGACGCGCGCCGACCCGGCCCGCCGGTGTCCGGGGCCCGGCCGGGCCCCGGACACCGGCCCGGCTACGGGACGGCCGTGCCCGACTGCTTGCTGTCCTGCGGTGCGGGGCCCGCGTCCCCGTCGGACACCGCGAACCAGGTGCCCACCCCGACCGCCGCCACCAGGGCCACCGCCGACGCGGACAGCACGAGGCGGCGCTTGCGGACGGTCTCGGCCCGGTGCCGGGCGGAACCCGGCCGGTGGCCGCCCGCGGGGCGCGGGACCCGGGCGGTGCCCAGCGCGCCCCCGGCCAGCTCATCGGGGCCGGGTACCCGCATCGAGGTGTGCGTGTCCCGGTTGGAGTCCGTCGCCGAGCCGGGCACCAGCGGCACCACGCCCCGCCGCCGCACCGGGTCCGCGGACTTCTCCTCGGTCTGTTCCGGTTCCGTGTCGGCCTCGTCCGGCTCGTCCACGTCCAGTGGCGGGATCCCGGCCAGCATCGGCAACAGGTCCCGCAGCCGGGTCGAGAGTTCCGAGGCCCGCAACCGCGACGCCGGCGCCTTGGCGAGGCACTGCACCATGAGCTGCCACAGCTCTTCGGGGATGCCGGGCAGCGGTACGACGGTCTCGGTCACGTGCCGGCGCAGCACCGCCCCGGGGTGCCCGCCGCCGAACGGCGTGAAGCCGGCGAGCAGCTCGTACAGCACCGTGGCCAGCGCGTAGATGTCGACGGCCGCACGCGGCGGCAGGCCCTCCACGATCTCGGGGGCCAGGTAGTCGGGCGTGCCGATGATCCGGGTGGTGGGCGCCGAGGCGCGGCCCCCGGTGCTGCGGCGCGGCGAGTCGATCAGCTTCGCGACGCCGAAGTCGGTCAGCAGCGCCGGGTGGGCGCCGCCGGGGCCGAGCGGGCCCTGCATGTCGAGGAGGACGTTCTCCGGCTTGACGTCGCGGTGCACGACGCCCGCCGCGTGCGCGGCGGCCAGCGCGTCCGCGACGTCGGCGACGATGGCGACGGCCGCCTCGGGGGCGAGCCGTCGTTCGCGGTCGAGCCGCGTCCGCAGGTCCGTGCCGCGGACGAGGTCCATGACGAGGGCGAGGTCGTTGCCGTCGACGACGAGGTCGCGGACGGACACGACGTGGGGGTGTTCCAGGCCGAGCAGCGCGCTGCGCTCCTGGACGAACCGTCCGACCAGCTCCTGGTCGGACGCGAGGTCCTCGCGCAGCAGTTTGACGGCGACGGGGCCTTCCGGCCCCTCGCCCAGCCACACCGTGCCCGCGCTGCCGCGCCCAAGGATCTGGTGCGCGGTGTACCGGCTGCCGATCTTCCGTGCCACGACTGCTCCCTCAGCGGCTGGCGTACGCACCAAAGCTACGCGGCCGGGTGGGGGTTGAACGCCCCGCAGCGCGGCGACCTTCACTTCTGCGGGCGAAATCACGTCCCAGAAGTCGACAAATCCACGAAGTCGGCGCTACGGGGGTGTCCCCGAGGCCTCCTGGTGGACCGTCAGCCGGCCGTCAGGGGGTGGATCCGCCGCCGGAGCCACCGGCGGAATCGCCGACGGAGCCGACCCAGTCGACCGCGTCCGAGCCCCACGTCCACACCTGGTCCCACCAGCCGCGTCCGGTGCCGACCCACTCCTGGAGCGGGGTCAGCTCCCAGACCAGCCAGCCCGCCACGAAGAACAGCAGGATCATGACCACGCAGCCCTTGAGGCAGCCCAGGCCGGGGATCCGGACCGGGTTGGCACTGCGGCGACGCGGCTCGCGCGGCTCGCGGGGTTCGCGCGGGGGCGACTGCCGGGGCGGCGGGCTCTGCGGCCGGCCGGGCTGCTGGTACTGCGGCTGATGCTGCGGCGGCTGCTGGTACTGCGGCTGATGCGCCGGCTGGTGCTGCGGCTGCTGGTACTGCTGCGGCGGCGGGCCCTGGCGGTACGGCTGCTGCTGCGGCGGCTGCTGGTACTGCGGCTGGTGCGTCGGCGGCTGCTGGTACTGCTGCGGCGGCGGCCCCTGGCGGTACGGCTGCTGCTGGGGTCGCTGCTGGGGCGGCGGGGGCGCCTGGCGCTGCGGGCGGCGCCGCAGCGGATCCTCGCTCGGGTCGAGGTACTGCATCTGCGTCTGCTCGTTGCGGTCGCGGGCGGCCCGCATCTGCGACTGCCAGGGGTGCACCCCGTCCTGCACGGGCGGCATGACGGACGTCGGGTCCGGACCGCCCGCGCCGGTGCTGGGCAGCACGGAGGTGGCGTCGGCCGCGCCGACCGGCGGCAGGACGCTGGTCATGCCGTTCGGGTCGTAGGCGCCCATCGGGGAGCCGGCGCCGGCGGGGAGCACCTGGGTGGCGTCCGCGACGCCGGGGGTCGCGGGGACCGGGGCGGGCGAGGGGTCGGGGGCGAGCAGCGCGGCGACGCCGAGCGCGGCCTCCACCTCGGCGGGCGAGGAGTGCACGCCGATGCCGGAGGCGACCACGCGCAGGCCGCGCGCCAGGCTCACGGCGCTCGGGCGCTCGCCGGGTTCCTTGCGCAGGCAGTGCTCGATGACCGTCCACAGCGGCTCGGGCAGGTTCGCGGGGCGCTGCGGGTCCTCGCTGAGGTGGCGGTGGAGGACTTCGAGCGCGGTGCCGCCGGCGAACGGCGGGCGGCCGGTGACCAGCTCGTAGAGCAGGATGCCGGCGCCGTAGATGTCGACGGCGGAGGTCTGGGGGCGGCCCTCGGCGGATTCGGGGGCCACGTAGGCGGGGGTGCCGACGAACTCGTGGGTGCGGGTCAGGCCCGGGGAGTCGGCGAGGCGCGCGATGCCGAAGTCGGTGAGCATCGGCTTCATCTGGCCGCCGCGTTCGTCCAGCAGGACGTTGGCGGGCTTCAGGTCCCGGTGGACCACGCCGTCGGCGTGGCTGGCGGCGAGCGCGTCCGCGATCTGGGCGGTCAACAGGCTCGCGGCAACGGGGCTGAAGGGGCCGTTCTCGCGGATGTAGCGGTGCAGGTCCGGGCCGTCGATCAGGTCCATGACCAGGGCCAGCAGGTCGCCCTCGACGACGAGGTCACGCGTGCGGACGATGTTGGGGTGGGTCAGGCGCAGCAGGACGGAGCGTTCGCGCAGGAAGCGCATCACGATGTCCGGGTCCTGGGCCAGCTCCTCCTTGAGGACCTTGATGGCCACGGTCTCGCCGGGCTGCCCGGCGACGGCGGCCTCCGCACCGGCGGTCTCCCGCTGGCGGGCACGCCAGACGGTGCCCGTGGCGCCGCGCCCGAGCGGCTCCTCGAGCAGGTATTTGCTGCCGACTGGCCGCACGTCTCGCGCTCCCCTGCTGTCGTCTGACTGTCGTCTGGTTTCGGCTGTTTCCGCCGTGGGTTTTCCGGCCCACTCTAGGGGGTGTCCCGGATGAAGACGCCGGGCATCGAAGGTTGGTTGCCGTACATATGTACGAAGAGTGAGTTTTACCGGGTATGCCGGAGGCGATTTTCCTTGGCTTTCGTGGACTCGATTGTCCGTATGGGGGCGACGAGTGGATCGGGTCACGATCGATCAAGATCATTTGTTGCCGGGTGCCGGGCGTGTTGTCCGCGACAGGTGCGAGGATGCACCCGTACGGAACGGCGGGGACGGGAGCCCCTCCTTCCGGCAGACCTGACCGGACGACGCGTCCGTGCCGGGTGGGGGGTCATCGGTCCGGCACGTCCCGCCGTTCCCCTGCCGGGCGCACGCACCGTGCACTGCGCACCGCGCAGAAGGGACCGCTGACGGCGATGCAGATCCGGCTGACCGTCCTCGGGTCGCGCAGCGGCCACCAGACCTCCGGCGCGCCCGTCGGCTGCGACGTGCTCGTCACCGCGCCCGCGGGGACCGCGCTGGCCACCGTCGCCTCCGGGCTCGCGGCGACCGTGGGCGGGCCCGACACCGGGGGCACCGTCGTGCTGTACGCCGGTACCGAACGGCTCGACCTCCAGCGGCGGATCCTGGGCGAGCCGCCCCTGGTGGACGGTGCCGTCCTGGCCCTGCACGCGCCCGCGCCGGACGGGCTGCCCGCGCTGCCCGAGGACGGGCCGGCCGCGCCCCAACTCCACGTGGTCGCCGGTCCGGACGCGGGCGGGGTGCACCTGCTGCACCCCGGGGCGGTACGGATCGGACGCTCGGCCGACGCGGACGTGCCGCTGGACGACCCCGACGTGTCACGGCTGCACTGCGCGGTGACGGTCATGTCGGACGGGCGGGTGGCGGTGGCCGACCTCGGCTCCACGAACGGCACGACCCTGGACGGCGCCCCCGTCGGAACGCGGACGGTGCCGCTGGTACCGGGAGCGCTGCTGCGGATCGGCGAATCGACCCTCCGACTGGCGGCCCGGGGCACGGCTCCGACGCTGCCCGTGGTGCCGGACCTGGAGGGACACCTGTCCCTGCCGGGCGCCGCCGCCGTCCCGGGCGCACCCGGCACCGGTGTCGACGCCGGCGCCGGCGCCGGCGCCCACGGCGCGGGCCCGGAAGCGGACGCGTCGTACGCGGGCGCGCGCGAGCCGGCCCACCACCCGGCCCACCGCCCCCTCCCGTCATCCGGCGCCGGCTTCGCACCCGACCTCCCCGACCCCGACGCGACCGGCGGCGGGCAGGGCGCGCCCTCCGCGTTCGAGCCCCGGCGGCGCGGGATCGGGGCGTGGGCCCGCAAGTGGGTACGGGGCGAGGACATCGCCGAGCGGGCGGCCGAGGCCGGGCCGCCGCCGGCCGCGCGCCCCGCCGCCGACGACCCCGCCACCCTGCTGCTCGCCGCCCTCGGACCCACCGGGCGGCTCTGGTCCCGTCCGCCGGGCGCCCTCGACGTCGGGCTCGGCGCCGGCAGCCGGGTCGAGCTCCGCGAGGCCGGGGCGCTGGGCATCGCCGGCCCGAGGGCCCGCCTCACCGGCGTGGCCCGGTCCGTGATCGCCCAACTCGCCGGACTGCACGCGCCGGGCCGGCTGGAGATCGTGCTGGTCTGCGCGGGTCGCGGCCGGGGCCTCCAGGAGCGGCGCGCCGACTGGGGCTGGCTCGGCTGGCTGCCGCACGTACGGCCCGCGCACGGCCAGGACTGCCGGCTGCTCCTCGCGTTCGACCGCGACCAGGCCGCCGCCCGCACCGGCGAGCTGACCCGCCGGCTCGACGAGAGCCCGCTCGGCGCGGGGTGGGCGTCCGCCGGGCCGGAGGCGGTGCGCCGGGTGGCGAGCGCGTACGAGGGGCCGTACACGCTCCTCGTCCTCGACGGCGACCCCGGCGCGGGGCCGCTGCGCGACGTCACCGGACGGTTGGCCTCGCACGGGCCGGCCGCCGGGATCCATGTCCTGGCCCTCGCGGAGGCGCCGGCCGCGACGCCGGCGAGCCCGGTCTCCGACACGTACGAGACGGCCTGCTCGGCCTCCCCCGCCTTCCGGGACTGCGGGACGGTCGCCCTGCTCAGCGGTGATGTCGCCACCGCTGTACGGACCTTCGCGATCGTCGGCGGCAGACCCGTCCCGCCCGGTGTGACCGCCGTGGCCGACGCCGTGTCCGCGGCGTGGGCGGAGCGGTTCGCCCGCGCCCTCGCCCCGCTGCGCGCGGAGTCGACCGGCGCCGAGGCCCAGCGGCCGGCGACCGCGTCGCTGCCGCAGACGGCGCGGCTCCTGGACGAGTTGGGGCTGGCGCGGGCCACCCCGGCGTCCCTGATGGCCCGTTGGGCGGCCGGTACGGAGCAGGGCCAGGGTGTCGGCGGGCTCGCCGAGGTGGTGCTGGGCACCGGCCGGCGCGGGGCGGTCGGGGCCGAGCTGGTCCACGACGGCCCGCACCTGTTGATCGAGGGGCCGGCCGGCAGCGGCCGGACCGAGTTGTTGCGCTCGGTGGCCGCCTCGCTCGCCGCCGCGGCCCGCCCCGACCGGCTGGGGCTCGTGCTGCTCGACGGGGCCGGTGGCGAGCGGGGCGAGGGGCTGCTCGCCTGTACGGAGCTGCCGCACGTCTCGGCGCACCTCGTGGCCTCGGACCCGGTGCGGATGCGGGAGTTCGCCCAGGCGCTGGGCGCCGAGCTGAAGCGCCGGCACGAGCTGTTGGACGGGGTGCCGTTCAGCGAGTGGCACGCCCGGCGGGAGGTGTCGGACCGGATGGTCGCGCCCCGCCGGCCCGCTCCCGGCGAACTGGGCGGCGATGTCGACTCGCAGCGTTCGGGGACCCTGCGGCTGCGTTCCGCCGCCGCCCGTACCGAGCCGGCGCCCGGTCCGGGGCCGCTGCCCCGCCTGGTGCTGCTGGTGGACGACTTCGACGCGCTGGTCGCGCCGGGTCTGGGCAGCACGGGCCGTCCCGCCGCCGGTTCGGTGGTCCGGATCCTGGAGGGGGTGGCCCGCGAGGGGGCCCGGCTCGGGGTGCACCTGGTCGCCACCACCGCCCGTCCGGACCGCACGGCCGACACCGAACTGTCCCGCCTCGCCCGGCTGCGGGTCGAGCTGGACGCCCCGGACCAGCCCGGCCCCGGTCGCGGGGTGCTCCGGTACGCGGACGGTCGGGCGGTTCCGTTCCAGGGCGGCCGGGTCACCGGTCGGATCCCGCGGACGGCGACGTCGAGGCCGACCGTGGTCCCGGTGGAGTGGGAGCGGATGGGTGATCCGCCGGCCCGCCGCCCGGTCCGTGAACTGGGCAACGGGCCGACCGACCTGGCGCTGTTGGCCAGCGCCCTGGAGCGGGCGTCGCGCCTGGTCTCGGCGACACCGGTGCTGTTCCCGCCCGCCCCGTAGACACCCGCCCGCCCCGCCGGCACCGCGCGCGGCGGGCGCTTCGGGCCGCACGCGCACGCCGGGTCCCGGCCCCCGCACGCCCCGACGCGGTATTGCGGGGGTGCGCGGGGCGGCGTAGACCTTGTGGCACGGGACACACCATCAGCGCCGGACGGGCATCGGGGGCAGAACCATGCGCAGTCAGCAGGGAACCAGCCGTACGAAGAGCCGCAGGAAGCACCTCAGAAGCCGTACGAGGAGCCGTGCGTGGGCCGCGTTGATCGCGGCGGGCGCGCTCGCGCTCACCGGGTGCGGCGGCGGGGAAAAGAAGGACGGGACGCCGGCCTCCGGCGGGGCGCCGACCGGGCCCCGGGTGGAATTACCCCGTCTGGCGGGGGAGAAGCTGGAGGTCGCGGCGGTCTGGACGGGTCCGGAACAGGCCAACTTCACGAAGGTGTTGAAGGAGTTCGAGAAGCGGACCGGCGCGACGGTGACGTTCGTCCCGGCGCAGGATCCGATCGTCACCTTCCTCGGTACGAAGATCGCGGGTGGCGCCCCGCCGGACGTGGCCCTGCTCCCGCAGGTCGGGGCGCTGGTGTCCGCGGTGGAGAAGAAGTGGGCGCAGCCGGTGGGTCCGGAGGCGAAGGCCCAGCTGGACAAGAACTACTCGGACGGGTGGAAGAACCTCGGCGCGGTCGACGGCGCCCAGTACGGCGTGTACTACAAGGCGGCCAACAAGTCGCTGATCTGGTACAACGCCAAGGCCTTCGAGGCGGCGGGCGTGCAGCCCCCGAAGACCTGGAAGGACCTGCTGACGGCGGCCGACACGCTGTCCGCCTCCGGCACCCCGGCGGTGTCGGTGGCCGGCGCGGACGGCTGGACGTTGACGGACTGGTTCGAGAACGTCTACCTCTCCCAGGCCGGCCCGGAGCTGTACGACAAGCTGGCGAAGCACGAGATCAAGTGGACGGACGACAGCGTCAAGCGGGCGCTGACGACCCTGGGCGAGCTGTTCGGCCGCAAGGACTTCCTGGCGGGCGGGCCGAGCGGGGCCCTGTCCACGGAGTTCCCGAAGTCGGTGACGCAGACCTTCACCGGTGGCGACCGGCCGGCGGCGGCGATGGTCTTCGAGGGGGACTTCGTCGCGGTGAACATCGCGCAGACCGGGGCGAAGGTCGGCGAGGACGCCCTGGTGTTCCCCTTCCCGGCGGTCGGCGACAAGGCGCCGGTGGTCTCGGGTGGTGACGTGGCGGTCGCGTTGAAGCCCTCGAAGGGCGCGCAGGCGCTGCTGACGTTCCTGGCCTCGGCGGACGCCGCGGAGATCCAGGCCCGCGAGGGCGGTTTCGTCTCCCCGAACAAGTCGGTGAACCCGGCCGCCTACCCGAACACCATCCAGCGGGACATCGCGAAGGCGCTGATCGCGGCGGGCGACGACTTCCGCTTCGACCTCTCGGACCAGGCCCCGGCGGCCTTCGGCGGGACCCCGGGCGCGGGCGAGTGGAAGCACCTCCAGGACTTCCTGGCGAACCCGTCGGACGTGGCGGGCACCCAGGCGAAACTGGAGAGTGACGCGGCCAAGGCGTACGGGAACTGACCGGTGGCCACCAAAGTCGCCACCGCGGCCGAGGTCGTCGGTGCGACGGGCGGCGCCGGGCGCACGGGTTCCGCGGAGGCCCGACGCCGCCGGCTGGTCGCGGCGGCGTTCCTCCTCCCGGCCCTGCTGCTGCTCGGCGCCCTCGTCGTGCATCCGATCGGCTATTCGGTCTACCGCAGCTTCTTCGACCGCTCCGGCGACACCTTCGTCGGCAGCGGCAACTACCGGGAGATCCTGAACGACGACACGATCCGCACCGCCCTGAAGAACACCGCGATCTGGGTGGTGCTGGCCCCCACGACGGCCACCGCTCTCGGGCTGATCTTCGCGGTGCTCACCGAACGGGTCCGCTGGGGGACGGCGTTCAAGCTGCTCGTGTTCATGCCGATGGCGATCTCGATGCTGGCGGCGGGCATCATCTTCCGGCTCGTCTACGACCACGACCCCGACCGGGGCGTGGCCAACGCGGTGTGGGTGGGGGTCCACGACACCTTCGCGGAGGCCTCGGCGTTCCCGAAGGCCCGCCCGGGCCGTGACTCCCCGCTGGCGCCGGCCGACGGGGGCGGGTACGTGACGCGTGATCCCGTACGGGCGGGCGTGCCGGCGCTGCTCCCGCTGGTGGGCGTGGCCCCGGAGGCACTGCCCGAGGGCACGCGGGCCGCACGGCCCGCCGCCGCCGAGCCCGGGAAGGTCACCGGGACCGCCTGGCAGGACTTCACCCGGGGCGGGGGCGGCCGGACGAACGCGGTGGACCCGACCGAGTCGGGCTTCGCCGGGATGCGGATCGAGGCGGTGAAGGACGGCGCGGTGGTCGACTCGGCGTCGGCCCGCGCCGACGGCACGTTCACCCTGTCCGAGCGGGCCGACGGGGCGCTGCTGCGGCTGCCCGCCTCGAACTTCCGGGAGGCGTACGCGGGGGTCCAGTGGCTGGGTCCGACGCTGGTGACCCCGGCGATCATCGGCGCGTACGTGTGGATGTGGGCCGGTTTCGCGATGGTGTTGATCGGGGCCGGGTTGGCGGCCGTACCGCGTGAGCTGCTGGAGGCGGCGCGGGTGGACGGGGCGAGCGAGTGGCAGGTGTTCCGGCGGATCACCGTCCCGCTGTTGGCGCCCGTCCTGGCGGTGGTCCTGGTCACGCTGGTCATCAATGTGATGAAGGTGTTCGACCTGGTCTTCGTGATCGCTCCGGGCGCGGTCCAGGACGACGCGAACGTGCTCGCGTTCCAGCTGTACCGCACGTCCTTCGGCACGAACGCCGACCCGGGGCTGGGCAGCGCCATCGCCGTGCTGCTGCTGGTGCTCGTGGTGCCGGTGATGCTCTACAACATTCGCCGGATGCGCCGGGAGGCCCGCCGATGAGCGCACGGTCCCTCGCCTCCACCGCGGCCGGCGGGGTGCTGCGGGTCTTCCTGATCCTCGCCGGCCTGTTCTGGCTGGTGCCCACCCTCGGGCTGCTGATCTCCTCCTTCCTCTCCCCGACCGGCCTCAACGAGGGCGGCTGGTGGCAGGCGCTGAGCGCGCCGTCGCGGCTGACCGCCGACAACTACCAGCGGCTGCTGGCCGACGACACGATCACCGGTTCGCTGCTGAGCACCGTCGCGATCGCCGTCCCGGCGACCCTGCTCGTCCTCGCGTTGGGGGCATTCGCCGGGTACGCCTTCGCCTGGTTGGAGTTCCCGGGACGGGACTGGCTGTTCCTGCTCGTGGTGGGGCTGCTGGTGGTCCCCGTCCAGGTGGCCCTGATTCCGGTGTCGGAACTCTTCGGCTCCATCGGCCTGTTCGAGACCACGGCCGGGGTGGTGCTGTTCCACACGGCCTTCGGGCTGCCGTTCGCGGTGTTCCTGTTGCGGAACTTCTTCGCGGAGATCCCGCGCGAGCTGTTGGAGGCGGCCCGTCTCGACGGGGCGGGTGAACTGCGCCTGTTCGCCCGGGTGGTGCTGCCGCTCGGCGGTCCGGCGATCGCCTCGCTCGGCATCTTCCAGTTCCTGTGGGTGTGGAACGACATGCTGGTGGCGCTGGTCTTCGCGGATTCGGCGAACCCGCCGATCACGGTGGCGCTCCAGCAGCAGGTGCGCCAGTTCGGGAACAACATCGACGTGCTGGCGCCCGGCGCGTTCCTGTCGATGCTGGTGCCGCTGGTGGTCTTCTTCGCCTTCCAACGGCAGTTCGTCTCGGGGGTGATGGCCGGGGCGATCAAGTGACCGGTCGCGGTCACGGGACGGGCACGGGTGTCGGGGCGGGCCGGCGTTGACGCGGGGCGTTGACGTCGGCCGACCCGATTGCCGCACCGCCCGTAACCCGATCCCGACGCCGGGGGTTCCTGGGCCATATGTCCGAGCCGACCCCTGGATGTGCCGTGCCCCGGTTCAGCGTCATCGTGCCCGCGTACAAGGTTCAGGCGTACCTCCGGGAGAGTCTGGAGTCGGTCCTGTCCCAGTCCTGCCGGGACCTGGAACTGATCGCGGTCGACGACGCCTCCCCGGACGCCTGTGGTGCGCTCATCGACGAGTACGCGGCCCGGGACCCCCGGGTCACCGCCGTGCACCTGGCGCACAACCTGGGGTTGGGCCCGGCCCGCAACGCGGGTCTGGCCCGGGCCGCGGGCGACTACCTGATCTTCCTCGACGGCGACGACACCCTGGCCCCCGGCGCCCTCCTGGCCATCACCGACCGGCTCAAGGCCACCGGCTCCCCCGACGTCCTGGTCTACGACTACGCGCGCACCTTCTGGACCGGCGAGACCCTCCGCAACCGCCTCTCCCACCACCTGCGCGAGGAGGGACCGGCCAGCTTCCGGCTCGCCGACCGTCCGGCGCTGCTCGGCATGCTGATGGTGGTGTGGAACAAGGCCTACCGTCGCGAGTACGTGGAGCGCGAGGGCCTCGCGTTCCCGCCCGGCTTCTACGAGGACACCCCCTGGACCTACCCGGCGCTGCTGGCCGCCGAGTCCGTCGCCGTCCTCGACCGGGTCTGCGTGCACTACCGCCAGCGCCGCACGGGCTCGATCCTGACCACCTCCAGCCGGCGCCACCTCGACATCTTCGACCAGTACGACCGGGTCTTCGGCTACCTCGCCGGCCGCCCCGAGCTGGGGCGTTGGCGCGCCGCCGTGCACCGGCGGATGGCGGAGCACTTCTGCGCCCTGTACGCGGACCCGCGCCGGCTCCCGCGCGGGTGCCGGGCGGAGTTCTTCGCCCGGGCCCGCGCGCTGCTGCGCCGGCACCGGCCGCCGGGCCCGCGGACCGTGCCGGCGTCCCTCTCCCGCACCGACCGGTTGCGGCACGCGCTGATGCGGCTCGGCGTGCGCCGCACGTACCGCGTGCTGTCGGTGCTGCGCACGGGCGCGGTGGCCGCGGGGCGCGCAGGGGTGGTGGTGGGTCGGGGGTTGCGCGAGGCGGCGCTGCGGCTGCACTACCGGGTCCAGCGGATGTTGCCGCTGCGGCCGGAGCTGGCGGTGTTCTCGGCGTACTGGCACGGCGGATACGCCTGCAACCCGGCGGCCGTCGAGGCCAAGCTGCGCGAGCTGGCGCCCCGGATGCGCACGGCCTGGATCTGCGAGCCGCGGCACGCCTCGACCCTGCCGCCCCGGACCGCGGCGCTGCGGCCCGGCTCGGCCGCGTACTGGAGGGCCCTGGCGCGTGCCACGTACCTGACGACGAACGTCAACTTCGATCGGGGCCTGGTCAAGCGGCCGGGTCAGATCCTGCTCCAGACCCAGCACGGCACCCCGCTCAAGCGGGTCGGCCTCGACCTCCTGGACCGTCCGGCGGCCACGCCGACGACGGATTTCGCGGGTCTGCTGCGGGGCGCGGACCAGTGGGACTACCTGCTCTCCTCGAACCGGCACTCGACGCTGGTGTGGGAGCGGGCCGTCCCGTCCTCGTACACGACGCTGGAGTACGGCTACCCGCGCAACGACGTCTTCCACCGGACCACGCGGGCCGAGGTGGCGCAGCTGCGCGAACGGCTGGGTGTCCCGCCGGGCTCGACGGTGATCCTGTACGCGCCCACGCACCGCGACTACCGGCGCAGCCGGCCGGAGCACCTGGACTTCGAGCGGGTCCTGCGCGACCTGGGCCCCCGGTACACGATCCTGTGCCGCACGCACCTGACGTACGCGGGTTCGGTCTCGCCGCAGGTGCACCCCCGGCTGGTGGACGTCTCCTCCCATCCGTCGGTGGAGGAACTCTGCCTGGCCTCGGACGCGTTGGTGACGGACTACTCGTCGCTGATGTTCGACTACGCGATCCTGGACCGGCCGATCGTGATCCACGCCGCCGACTGGGAGGCGTACGAGGCCGCGCGCGGCACGTACTTCGACCTGCGGGCGACTCCGCCGGGCGCGATCGCCCGCACCGAGGACGAGCTGGTGGACATCTTCGCGACCGGTCACTGGCAGGGCTCCCGGTCGGCGCAGTTGCGGGCGTCCTTCCGCTCGCGCTTCTGCTCCCACGACGACGGCCACGCCGCCGAGCGGGTCGTGCGCCGCGTGTTCCTGGGCGAGTGCGTGCCGACCCCGCCGATCGTGCCCCTGGCGGACCGCCGGCCCGCCCCGGCGGCGGCTCCCGCGACGGCCCCGGAAGCCACGTCGGCCCCGCTCGTGGCGGGGCTGTGGCCGTAGCCGGCGGCCGGGCCTAGGCCGTGAGGCCCGCGACCACCGAGCGGGCCAGTTCGTCGAGGTAGGGGCCCGCCACGGGTTCGCGCACGACGACCTGGCGCCAGTACAGCGGCCCGATCGCCAGGTCGAGGGCCCTCGACGGGTCGGTCCCCGCGGCCAGTTCGCCCCGCGTGACGGCCTCGGAGACGATGCCCTCCGCCATCCGCCGCTCCCCTTCCAGGAGGGCTCCGCGCACGGCGTCCGCGAGTTCCGGGTTCCGTGCCGCCTCGACGAGCAGGTCGGGGATCACGGCGGAGGCGACCGGGTGGCTCAGCAGGTGGGACATGACCTCCAGCAGGGCCCGTACGTCCCCGTACAACGAGCCCGTCGCCGGCGCCGGCAACCCGTCCACCGCAAAGGCTCCCACGAGGTCCAGGACCAGGTGCAGCTTGGACTTCCACCGCCGGTAGACGGCGGTCTTGCCGACGCCGGCCCGGCGTGCGACGGCCTCGATGGACATCCGGGCGAAGCCGACCGCCGCGAGTTCCTCCAGCACGGCCGCCCGGATCGCCTCGGTCACGTCCTGACGCAGTACGGCGGCCCCGGCGGGGGCCCGGCGGGCGGGGGCGGGCTCGGTGGTCATGGACAGAGCATAGCCGCGCACGCCGCCCCCCACACGTCACGACGATACGGTTGCGTTCCGACGCTGAGCGCCCTAGCCTCGCCGTAGCGACGATACGGGCCCGTTCCGTCGTCGCCTGACGTCCGAACCGTCGAAAGCGACCCCCGTGACCGCGACCACCGTGACCCACCACGCCCCCTCGCCGGCGGAGCTGGCGGCGGCCCACGGCCTGACCGTGAGCGGCGCCCGCCCCTCCCTCCCCCGCTACGTCGCGCAGCTCTGGGGCCGGCGCCACTTCGTGACGGCCCACGCCACCGCCCGGATGCACGCCACGTACAGCACGGCCCGGCTCGGGCAGGTCTGGCACCTCGTGACCCCCCTGCTGAACGCGGCCGTCTACTACTTCATCTTCGGCATCGTGATGAAGGCGCGGCACGGCGTGCCCGACTACCTGCCGTTCCTGATCACCGGCGTCTTCGTCTGGGACTTCATCGGCAGCTCCGTCAACGCCGGCACCCGCGCCGTGCACGGCAACCTGGGTCTGGTCCGCGCCCTGCACTTCCCGCGCGCGAGCCTGCCCGTCTCCACCGTCGTCCAGCTCTTCCAGCAGCTCCTCGTCACCATGGGCGCACTGGTCGTCCTGCTGCTGGCCTTCGGGCAGACCCCCGGCCCGGCCTGGCTGCTGGCCGCGCCCACCCTGGTCCTGATGGCCGTCTTCTGCACCGGCTGCGCCCTGGTCATGGCCCGCGTCGGCGCCAAGAACCCGGACGTCAGCCAGCTGATGCCGTTCGTCCTGCGCACGTGGATGTACTCCTCGGGCGTGATGTGGTCCATCGACCAGATGCTCGGCAAGGACCACCTGCCGCACTGGGTCGAGACGGCCCTGAAACTCAACCCCGCCGCGGTCTACATCGACCTCATGCGCTTCGCCCTGATCGACGGCTTCAAGGCCGCGTCGCTCCCGCACCCCGTGTGGCCGATCGCGGTCGGCTGGGCCCTGCTCGCCGGCGTCGGCGGGTTCGTCTACTTCTGGAAGGCAGAGGAGGAGTACGGCCGTGGCTGACCTCTCGATCCCGTCCCGCACCACCCGCACCCCGGCGGCCGCGGCTCCCGACACCCGCGTCCCGACCGTCATCGCGGACGAGGTCCACGTGGTCTACAAGGTCCACGGCGCCGGCGCCAAGGGCGGCGCCGCCGCGGCCCTCGGCCGGATCCTCTCCCGCCGGCCCGTCCCCGCCGTCCGCGAGGTGCACGCCGTCCGGGGCGTCAGCTTCACCGCGTACCGGGGCGAGGCCATCGGTCTCATCGGCACCAACGGCTCGGGAAAGTCCACCCTGCTCAAGGCCATCGCCGGCCTCCAGCCGGTGACCCGCGGCACCGTCTACTCCCACGGGCAGCCCTCCCTGCTCGGAGTGAACGCCGCCCTGTTGAACGACCTGACCGGCGAGCGGAACGTGGTCCTCGGCGGCCTCGCGATGGGCATGTCCCGGCGGCGGATCCGCGAGCGCTACGAGGACATCGTCGACTTCTCGGGGATCAACGAACGGCAGGACTTCACCTCGCTGCCCATGCGCACCTACTCCTCCGGCATGGCCGCCCGCCTGAGGTTCTCCATCGCCGCCGCCAAGGACCACGACGTGCTGATGATCGACGAGGCCCTGGCCACCGGGGACGCCGCGTTCCAACGCCGCAGCCAGGCGCGCATCGAGGAGCTGCGCGAGCGGGCCGGCACCGTCTTCCTCGTCAGCCACGGCATCGGCACGGTCCGCGCCACCTGCGACCGGGCCATCTGGCTGGAGTCGGGCGTGCTGCGCATGGACGGCCCGTCCGCCGAGGTCTGCGACGCGTACGAGGCCTTCAGCCGGGCGAAGTGAGCGCACCGACGCCGAAGGGGCGCCCGGGCCGGTGAGAACCGGTCCGGGCGCCCCTTTCGCTCATGCGCCTAGACGTGCGCCCGCAGCAGGGAACGCATCGTCCGCATCGCGACGGACAGGTTCGCCAGGTCGAAGTCGTCCGAGCCCCGGATCTCCTCCAGGGTCGTCCGCGCACGCCCGATGATCGCCGCGTTCTTCTCCTCCCACGCCTTGAAGCGCTCCTCGGGAGTCGACTCGCCGTTGCCCACCGCCAGCACGTCGGCGGTCAGGGCCGCGTGCGCCGCGAACAGGTCCTCGCGGATGGAGGCGCGGGCCATGGACTGCCAGCGGTCGGACCGCGGCAGCTCGATGATCCGGTCCATCAGCTGGGTGATGTCCAGCCGGTCCGCGAGGTCGTAGTAGACCTCCGCGACGTCCAGCGGGTCGACGCCCGTACGGTCGGCGATCGC
Organism: Streptomyces sp. NBC_01426; assembly: GCF_036231985.1. Lineage (GTDB taxonomy): Bacteria > Actinomycetota > Actinomycetes > Streptomycetales > Streptomycetaceae > Streptomyces. The sequence goes on along the minus strand of NZ_CP109500.1, from coordinate 4,729,885 downwards.
GACGATGTCGAGCGTCGGGAAGGCGGACGAGAAGCCGGCCACCTTCGCCGCCAGCTCCTCCGGCACACCCTCGCCGACCAGCTCGTCCATGATCGACTGGTACCAGTCCAGGTCCGCGCCGCGCACCAGCTTCGGCAGCTCGGCCCACACCAGCGCCACCCGCTCGCGGAAGAGCTCGATGGTCTCGGTGATCTCCAGCGGCTGCGGCCGGTTGTTCAGCAGCCAACGGGTACCGCGCTCGACCAGACGCCGCGAGTGCAGCCGCACCCGCGTCTGGACATCGGCGGCGACCTTGTTGTCGAGGGCCTCGACCTCGTCCCACACCCCGGCCATGCCGAAGATCTCGCGGGCCGAGAGCTGCGCCCGGACGATCTCCTCCGTGGAGGCGCCGGTCTCCTCCCGCAGACGGTGCAGGAAGGTCGTACCACCGGTGTTGACGGTGTCGTTGACCAGCAGGGTGGTGGTGATCTCCCGGCGCAGCGCGTGCGCGTCGATCTGCTCCGGGAACTTCGCGAGCAGGGCGCCCGGGAAGTACGCGTGGAGCAGGCGGCGCAGGTACGGGTCGTCCGGCAGCCCGGTGGCGATCAGCTCGTCCGCCACCGTGATCTTCGTGTAGGCGAACAGGACGGCCAGCTCGGGCTGGGTCAGCCCCTTGCCGCTGCTCAGCAGCTCGCGGATCTGCCGGTCCGTGGGCAGGAACTCCAGCCCGCGGTTGAGCAGTCCGTCCCGCTCCAGGCGGCGCATGAAGCGCTGCTGGGCGTGGAGCAGGCTGGGCGCCTGGGCGGCGCCGTTGGCCAGGGCGGTGTTCTGCGCGTAGTTGTTGCGCAGCACCAGGCGGCCGACCTCGTCGGTCATCTCGGCGAGCAGCTTGTTGCGCTGCTTGACGGTCATGTCGCCGTCCGCGACGACCGCGTTCAGCAGGATCTTGATGTTCACCTCGTGGTCGGAGGTGTCCACGCCGGCGCTGTTGTCGATGGCGTCGGTGTTGATCTTGCCGCCCTCGCCGCCGGCGCCGGTACGGGCGAACTCGATGCGGCCGAGCTGGGTCAGCCCCAGGTTGCCGCCCTCGCCGATGACCTGGGCGCGGACGTCCGAACCATTGACGCGAATGGCGTCGTTGGCCTTGTCGCCGACGTCGGCGTGCGTCTCGGCGGTCGCCTTGACGTACGTGCCGATGCCGCCGTTCCACAGCAGGTCCACGGGGGCCTGGAGGATGGCCTGCATCAGGTCGGCCGGGGTCATCTTGGTGATGCCCGCCTCGATGCCGAGGGCCGCGCGGACCTGCGCGTTGACCGGGATGGCCTTCGCGGTGCGGGGGTGGATGCCACCGCCCGCGGACAACAGCTCGGTCTTGTAGTCGGCCCACGAGGAGCGCGGCAGGTCGAACAGGCGCCGGCGCTCGGCGTAGGAGACGGCCGCGTCCGGGGTCGGGTCGATGAAGATGTGCCGGTGGTCGAAGGCGGCGACCAGGCGGATGTGCTCGGAGAGCAGCATCCCGTTGCCGAACACGTCACCGGACATGTCACCGACGCCGACGACCGTGAAGTCCTGGGTCTGGGTGTCGTGCCCCAGCTCGCGGAAGTGCCGCTTCACGGACTCCCAGGCGCCGCGGGCGGTGATGCCCATGCCCTTGTGGTCGTAGCCGGCCGAACCGCCCGAGGCGAAGGCGTCGCCCAGCCAGAAGCCGTAGGCCTCGGCGACCCCGTTGGCGATGTCGGAGAAGGTCGCGGTGCCCTTGTCCGCGGCGACGACGAGGTAGGTGTCGTCCTCGTCGTGGCGGACCACGCCCTTGGGCGGTACGACCTCGCCGGCGACCATGTTGTCGGTGATGTCGAGCAGCGCCGAGATGAAGATCTTGTACGAGGCGATGCCCTCGGCGAGCCACGCGTCGCGGTCCACCGACGGGTCGGGCAGGTTCTTGGCGACGAAGCCGCCCTTGGCGCCGACCGGCACGATCACGGTGTTCTTGACCATCTGCGCCTTGACCAGGCCGAGGACCTCCGTGCGGAAGTCCTCGCGCCGGTCGGACCAGCGCAGGCCGCCTCGGGCGACCTTGCCGAAGCGCAGGTGGACGCCCTCGACGCGCGGGGAGTAGACCCAGATCTCGAACGCCGGGCGGGGCGCCGGCAGGTCCGGGATGGCCTGCGGGTCGAACTTCATCGACACGTACGCGTGCTGCTCGCCCGCGTCGTTCAACTGGAAGAAGTTCGTGCGCAGCGTCGCCTTGATGAGGGTGAGGAACGACCGCAGGATGCGGTCCTCGTCGAGGGAGGCGACCTGGTCCAGGGCCCCGTCGAGTTCCTCCAGCATCGCGTCGATCAGCTCGGTGCCCGCGGCCTGTCGGCCGGGCGACATCCGGGCCTCGAACAGCGAGACCAGCAGCCGCGTGGTGTGGACGTTGTTGCGGAGGGTGTCCTCCATGTAGTCCTGGCTGAAGGGCGAGACGGCCTGGCGCAGGTACTTCGCGTACGCGCGCAGCACCACGGCCTGGCGCCAGGTCAGCCCGGCGCTCAGCACCAGGGTGTTGAAGTTGTCGTTCTCCGCCTCGCCCTGCCAGACCGCCGCGAAGGCGTCCTGGAAGCGCTCGCGGGCGTCATCGCCGAGGTAGGCGTCGCCGTTCCCGGAGGTGACGGGCATCCGCAGGCCGAAGTCGTAGATCCACGCGTTCGTCCGGTCGCTGCACCGCAGCTCGTACGGCCGCTCGTCGGTGACCTCGACGCCCAGGCGCTGGAGGACCGGCAGCACCGCGGACAGGGAGACCTGCTCGCCCTGGCGGTAGATCTTGAAGCGGCGTTCGCCGGGGCCCGCGCCGACGGGCTCGTACAGCGACAGGTCGAAGTCGCTGTCCCCGGCGGACAGTCGCTCCAGCCGGACCAGGTCGGCGACGGCCGAGCGCGGCGAGTGGTCGGCCTTGTAGCCCTCGGGGAAGGAGCCCCCGTAGCGGCGCAGCAGTTCGGCGGCGCGCTCCTCGCCGGTCTCCGCGATGAGCGCCTCGCCGAAGCCGTCGGCCCAGGAGCGGGCCGCCTCGACCAGGCGGGCCTCGATGCGGTCCACGTCGGCGTCGGTCAGGACGGGCAGTTCCTTGCCCTGCGGGACGCGGACGACGAAGTGGATGCGGGAGAGGATCGACTCGGTGTTCCAGGCGGTGAAGTCGACGCTGGTGCCGTCGAGCTCCTCCTTGAGGATGTCGATCAGGCGCAGCCGGACGCCGGTGGTGTACCGGTCGCGCGGCAGGTAGACGAGCGCGGAGTAGTAGCGCCCGTACTCGTCCTGGCGCAGGTACAGCCGCAGCCGGCGGCGCTCCTGGAGGTACAGGACGGAGGTGACGATGGCCCGGAGCTGGTCGACGGGCGTCTGGAACAGCTCGTCGCGCGGGTAGGTCTCCAGGATCTGGAGCAGGTCGCGGCCGTCGTGGCTGCTCGGCGCGAAGCCGGCGCCGTCGAGCACCTCGACGACCTTGCGCCGGATGACGGGGACCCGGCGCACCGACTCGGTGTACGCGGCGGAGGAGAACAGGCCGAGGAAGCGCCGCTCGCCGACGACGTTGCCGTCGGCGTCGAACTTCTTCACACCGACGTAGTCGAGGTACGAGGGGCGGTGCACGGTGGAGCGGCTGTTGGCCTTGGTGAGGACGAGCAGGCGGTGCTCGCGGGCCTTGGCGCGCGCGTCGGCCGGCAGCCGGTTGAAGGACGGCGAGACGGGGTGGCCGTCCTCCTTGCCGCTGTGCAGCGGGTCGGAGCGCAGGATGCCGAGGCCGGTGCCGGGCACGGCGGAGAGGGAGTCCCCGTCGACCAGGTTGTACTCGCGGTAGCCGAGGAAGGTGAAGTGGTCGTCGGCGAGCCAGCGCAGCAGCTCGCGGGCCTCTTCGAGCTCGTACTCGCGCAGGTCGGGCGCGGTGGGCTCGTTCGGCAGTTCCTCCGCGATGCGCATGGCCGCGTCGCGCATCTTCTCCCAGTCCTCGACGGACTCGCGGACGTCGGACAGGACGCGCAGCAGGTCGGCGGTGATCTGCTTGAGGTCCGCCCGGTCGGTCTCGCGGTCGATCTCGACGTGGATCCAGGACTCGACGAGGGAGTCGTGGGGGCGGTCGGTCTTGGGCCCGTGCGCGTCGCAGTCGGGGCCGAGGATCTCGATCAGCTTGCCGGTGACGTCACGCCGCACGACGACCTGCGGGTGGATCACGACGTGGATGCCGCGTCCCTGGCGGGACAGCTCGTTGGTGACGCTGTCCACGAGGAACGGCATGTCGTCGGTGACCACCTCGACGACCGAGTGGCTGGAGGTCCAGCCGTTCTCCTCGACCGTGGGGGTGTGCACGCGGACGTTCGCGGTGCCCTGGGGGCGCTTCTCCGCGAGCCGGTAGTGCGAGAGCGCCGCGCCGAACACGTCGACCGGGTCCCGGTCGGCGAGGTCCTCCGGCGCGGTGTGCAGGTAGTAGCGCTGGAGGTAGGACAGCGTGGTGCCCCGGTCGGGCCGCTCCCCTTGCTCGGACCCAGACGGAAGTAGCCCCCCGGCCGGGCTGTTCTCAGCTACCCGGGCCGCCCGTGAAAGCAGCTCGGCCTTTGCTTCGTCCAGCTTGGTCTGCATGTCCTCTGGCTCCTGTCGCGCGCCATTGCGTGACGTAGGTGAAGGAAGGAATGACATGGCGGCGCGACGCGGGCCGCGAGGCGGGATGTCCGTTCGGGATCGACGCCATGTCGTCGAGAGAGGCCACCGGAAGCGAATCGGCCAAGATCGGCACGTGGTTCCGGCAGCGGAGATCGGCGAAGGCCCGGGCACGTTCGTGCGCCGGGCGCGTGCCGGGGGCTTCAGTGCCCCCGAGGACTATCGCGCTGATCACGGGTACCAGGCTATCCCCACCCACCCCGTGCTCGTCATGAGCTGCATGTGTACAAATCCGGGGGTGGAACTTTGACACTCTGGACAGCGACGTGCCCGGCCACACGTGCACGCCGCCTCCAGACACCCGTGTCACGTGCCTATTCGGCCATTTCGCGAGCTGTGGCGACGGCTTCCGCCAGCGTGTCCACGACGGGCACGCCGGCTGATTCGAGACTGCCGCGGCTGTGCGAGCCTCCGGTGTACAGCACGGCCCGCGCGCCCACGTGGGCGGCCGCGAGGGCGTCGTCCACGGCGTCTCCGATGAGGACCGTACGGTCGGCCGTCACACCCGCCGCCTCCATGGCGGCCATATGGCGTACGAGATGGCCCGCCTTCGTGGTGTGCGAGGGTCCCGTGCGGCCGTCGACGCGCAGGAAGTGTGTGTCGATGCCGTGCGTCCGGACCAGCGGCACCAACTTGTCGTGGGGCGCGAGGGACAGCAGGGACTGCGTCGACCCGGCTCCCTGCCAGCCCCGGAGCAGCTCCAAGGCGCCCTCGGCGAGTCCGGCGGTCTCGGCGGAGGACCAGTAGTGCCGGTGGAAGGTCTCGTCCATGACGAGCCACTCCGCCTCGGTGGGCATCCTGCCCATCAGCCGTTCGTAGAACTTCGGGACCGGGACCACGTACAGCTCGCGGTACGTCTCCAGGGTGATCGGCGCGAAGCCGAACTCCGCGAAGGAGGCGTTGGTCGCGAGGATGACGGCGTCGATGTCGTGGAGCAGCGTCCCGTTCCAGTCCCACACGATGTGCGGACCACGACGCGTCGTCGCGCTCACGTCACTCACGTCGCTCACGTCAGTCACTTCGGCCACTTCGGCCACTTCGGCCGCTTCGATCGCTTCCGTCACTTCAGCAACCCCGGAATCTCCTGCACCCCGAACCACAGCAGCTCGTGGTCCTCGGCGCCGTCCACCAGGGACAGCGCGTCGTCGTCCCCCGCGTCGGCCGCGTCGACGGCCCCGACGGCGGCCGTGACGTCCTCCAGCGCGTCATCGGCGTCCACGTGCACCGCGGCGGCCACGGAGAGCCGTACGGAGCTCCCCAGCGACACCTGCCCGAGGGCGGCCTCGTCGTTCCCGGGCGCGGCGGTGGCGGCCCGGTCGTCGACGTCGAAGGCCACGACGACCCGCCTGCGCGGGGCGTCCGCGTCGGCGGCGATCATCCGCAGGGAGGCGAGGGCGGCGCGGCCGAGGGCCGCGTACTCCAGCTCCTCCATGTCGTCGGACACGTACCACTCGCGCAGCCCGGGGGTGACCGCGTAGGCGCGCAGCGGAGCGGGACCCAGCTCGCCCGCCTTGTGCACCTCGGCGAGCCCGGGGACGGTCAGGGGGACGTACACGCGCATGGCCGGCTGCTTTCGGTAGTCGGGAACGCCCTCAGGATACGACCGGCCCGCCCGATTGCCGATGCCCCCTCACGGCGGGTGCTCCCGGCGGGCGTGCCACCGCGTCCGGTGACGACGACGGTCCCCCTTCGGGGTGGCGGGTGCGGGTCGCGGCGCGTCCACCCGGTGCCGGCGGCGGGCCCGGGGACGGGGCGGCGGCCTCGGGGTTCCCACCCGGATAGGTGAAGGCGGCCGGGGTCCGGGGGGAGCGCCCGGGCCCGTTGCGGAGCGTGTTCGGCGGGCCGTACAAGTGACCCGACCAAGTTACCGCCCGGTACCGCAGATGCCGGGCCCGCACTCCCCGGGGACGACCACCATGAGCAGGACGAGGACCACCACCCGCCCTCCCGGCCGCCACGACCAGCGCCACCCCGGGCGCCCCCGCACCGCGCGGGGCCCGCACGACTGGTTCGCCGAACGCCTCCTGGCGGTCCTCAGCGGCCGTCGCCCCGTGCACTCGCTGCTGGGCCACACCGTCGGCCCCGCGTACGAGCAGCTCGTCACCCTGGCCCCCGTGGGCCCCCTCCGCGACCGGCTCCTCCCGGTCCTGCGCCACTGCGGCCGCTTCCACCCCGGCCCGGGGGTCATCGAGGCCTTCGCCCGCATCGCCACGGGCGACCGCGTCTCGGCGATGGCCTTCCGCCTGGAACAGGGCCCGGACCTCCGCTGGCGCTGCGCAGCCATCGAAATCCAAGGCCCCCGCCCCTGACCCCGGACCCCGGGGTTCCAGCCCCGCCGCCCCGCGCACCCTGACCCGGACACCGGGCCCCCTTCCAGCCCCGCCGGCGTTTGAGGCGCGGGGTTCGGGGCGGAGCCCCGAAAGCCCGGCGCAGCCGGGGCCGCCCCGCGCAACGCCCCCGCCGCCCCCGCCCCCGCCCCCCGGACACGACACCGCCGGGGCCGGACACCCGTACCACGGTGTCCGACCCCGGCGAGGTCACTCATCCCGACGGGCCGCCAGGCCAACAGGCCACGGCCCCGGCAGGGCGGGGCTACTTCTTGCGCCGCCGACCGCCGGAGGCCTTCTGCGCCTTGCGCCGCTCCGCCCGCGTCATGCCGTCGCCGTCGCCGCCGCCCTCGTTCTCGAAGTCGCCTTCGACGACCCCGCCCTCCCCGTCCACGGACGGGGCGGAGAAGTGCAGCCGGTCCGGCCGCTGCGGCGCGTCCAGGCCCTTGGCCCGGATCTCCGGCTTGGCCAGGGACGGGCCGGCGTCCTGCACGGGAAGCTCCTCGACCTGCTGCTCGACCTGGACCTCCAGGTTGAACAGGTAGCCGACGGACTCTTCCTTGATGCCTTCCTGCATGGCGTTGAACATGTCGAAGCCCTCGCGCTGGTACTCGACCAGCGGGTCCTTCTGGGCCATCGCGCGCAGGCCGATGCCCTCCTGCAGGTAGTCCATCTCGTACAGGTGCTCACGCCACTTGCGGTCCAGGACGGACAGCACGACGCGCCGCTCCAGCTCGCGCATGATGTCGGAGCCGAGCGTCTTCTCGCGCGTCTCGTACTGCTCGTGGATGTCGTCCTTGACGGACTCGGCGATGAACTCGGCGGTGATGCCCGCTCGGTCGCCGGCGGCCTCCTCCAGCTCCTCGACGGTGACCTTCACCGGGTAGAGCTGCCGGAAGGCGCCCCACAGGCGGTCCAGGTCCCATTCCTCGGCGAAGCCCTCGACCGTCTCGGCCGCGATGTACGCGTCGATGGTGTCGTCCATCATGAAGCGCACCTGCTCCTGCAGGTCCTCGCCCTCCAGGACGCGACGGCGCTCGCTGTAGATGACCTCGCGCTGGCTGTTGAGGACCTCGTCGTACTTCAGGACGTTCTTGCGCGTCTCGAAGTTCTGGGTCTCGACCTGCGACTGGGCCGACGCGATCGCGCGCGTCACCATCTTGTTCTCGATCGGGACGTCGTCCGGCACGTTGGCCATCGCCATGACCCGCTCGACCATCTGCGCCTTGAACAGACGCATCAGGTCGTCGCCCAGCGACAGGTAGAAACGGGACTCGCCCGGGTCGCCCTGACGGCCGGAACGACCGCGCAGCTGGTTGTCGATGCGGCGCGACTCGTGCCGCTCGGTGCCCAGCACGTACAGCCCGCCGAGGTCCTTGACCTCCTCGAACTCGGCCTTCACGGCCGCCTCCGCGCGGATGAGCGCCTCGGGCAGGGCGTGCGCCCACTCCTCGATGTGCTCCTCCGGGTCGAGACCGCGCTGGCGCAGCTCGGCCTCGGCCAGGTCGTCCGGGTTGCCGCCGAGCTTGATGTCGGTACCGCGACCGGCCATGTTCGTGGCGACGGTGACGGCGCCGCGGCGACCGGCCTGCGCGACGATCGAGGCCTCGCGCTCGTGCTGCTTGGCGTTCAGCACCTCGTGCGGGATGCCGCGCTTGGAGAGCTGCTGCGAGAGGTACTCGGACTTCTCGACCGACGTCGTGCCGACGAGGATCGGCTGGCCCTTCTCGTGCTTCTCCGCGATGTCGTCGACGACGGCGGCGAACTTCGCGACCTCGGTGCGGTAGATCAGGTCCGCCTGGTCCTTGCGGACCATGTCGCGGTTGGTCGGGATCGGGACGACACCGAGCTTGTAGATCTGGTGGAACTCGGCGGCCTCGGTCATGGCCGTACCGGTCATGCCCGACAGCTTCGAGTAGAGGCGGAAGAAGTTCTGCAGGGTGATCGTGGCGAGGGTCTGGTTCTCGTCCTTGATGTCCACCCCTTCCTTCGCCTCGATCGCCTGGTGCATGCCCTCGTTGTAGCGGCGACCGGCGAGGATGCGGCCGGTGTGCTCATCGACGATCATGACTTCGCCGTCGATGACGACGTAGTCCTTGTCGTTCTTGAAGAGTTCCTTGGCCTTGATGGCGTTGTTCAGGTAGCCGACGAGCGGGGTGTTCACCGACTCGTAGAGGTTCTCGATGCCGAGCCAGTCCTCGACCTTCGCGACACCGGCCTCGTGGATGGCGACGGTGCGCTTCTTCTCGTCGACCTCGTAGTCGCCGGTCTCCTCGATGCCCTTGAGGGGCTGACCGGCCTCGCCCTTGGTCAGGCGGGTGACGAGCTTCGCGAAGTCGGCGTACCACTTCGTCGCCTGGTCGGCCGGGCCGGAGATGATCAGCGGCGTACGGGCCTCGTCGACCAGGATCGAGTCGACCTCGTCGACCACGGCGAAGTTGTGGCCGCGCTGGACCAGCTCGTCCTGCGACCACGCCATGTTGTCGCGCAGGTAGTCGAAGCCGAACTCGTTGTTCGTGCCGTAGGTGATGTCGGCGCTGTACTGCTCGCGGCGCTGGGCCGGCGACATGTTCGCCAGGATGCAGCCGACGTCGAGGCCGAGGAACTTGTGCACCCGGCCCATGAGCTCCGAGTCGCGCTCGGCGAGGTAGTCGTTCACCGTGATCAGGTGGACGCCCTTGCCGGACAGCGCGTTCAGGTACGCGGGGAGGGTGCCGACGAGCGTCTTGCCCTCACCGGTCTTCATCTCGGCGACGTAGCCGAGGTGCAGCGCCGCGCCGCCCATGATCTGGACGTCGTAGTGCCGCTGACCGAGGACGCGCTTGGCGGCCTCGCGCGTGGTCGCGAAGGCCTCGGGCAGCAGGTCGTCCAGGCTCTCGCCGTCCTGGTACCGCTGCTTGTACTCGTCCGTGAGGGCCCGCAACTCGGCGTCGGAGAGGTTGACGAAGTCCTCTTCGATGGAGTTGACCTGGTCCGCGATGCGGTGCAGTTTGCGCAGGATCTTGCCTTCGCCTGCACGCATGAGCTTGTTGAAGACGGACACCGAGGTTTGTCTCCTTGCCGGTCGGGCCTGGCACTGGTTCGTGCGCGGGCACGGAGGGTGGGCCCCACCGCAACGGCCATCGTAAGCGAGGACACGGTCGCGTCGGGAGGTCCGCACTATCCGTAGGGCACGGGTGCCCGGAATGAGAACGTACGGGGGGCACCGAAGGTGCCGGTGTCGACGAAAACTGTTGGCCGGCCGATCCCGCCCGTACCAGAATCCGTGCATGGAGCCCACGACACTGACCACCGCGCGTCTGCACCTGCGCCCCTTCGTCCCGGCCGACGCCGACGAGGTCTACGCGGCCGCCCAGGACCCCGACGTCCAACGGTGGACCCTCGTCCCCTCCCCGTACGAGCGGGTGCACGCCGACACCTTCGTCGGCGAGATCTCCCCGACGGGCTGGCGCGAGGGCACCGGGTACAGCTTCGCCGTGCGCCTCGGCGCGGACGGCCCGCTCGTCGCGGCCATCGGCGTGCACGTGCGCGTGGTCGACGGGGAGAACGGCTACGAGGTCGGCTACTGGGCGACCAAGGAGCACCGCGGCAACGGCCACATGACCGAGGCCCTGGGCGCCGTCGCCCGCTGGGCCTTCACCGAGCTGGGCGCGCCCCGCCTGGAATGGCGGGCCGAGGTCGGCAACGCGGGCTCGCGCGCCGTCGCGGAGAAGGCCGGCTTCCGCTTCGAGGGTCTCCTGCGCGCCGGCCTGGTCAAGCGCGGCACCGTACGGGACTGCTGGATCGGCGCCCTGCTCCCCGAGGACCTCGGGTTGCCGTCGCCGCTCGCCTACCTGCCGTCGCCCTCGGCGTGACGGCCCGTGGGGCGCGAGGGGCCTCGGGGTCCTGATGTCAGTGGCAAGCCCTAGGGTTCGGGGATGACGACCGTGCCGCCGCCGACCGTGTCCCTGTCCGCCGACGAGGCCCGCCGGATCGCGCTGCGCGCGCAGGGTTTCCTGGGCGCGCCCGACCGCCGGGGCGGTGTCCGGGGCGTCCTGCGCCACCTGGGCGCGGTCCAGCTGGACACGATCTCCGTCCTGGCGCGTTCGCACGAACTGATCCCGTACGCACGCCTGGGCGCGGTCGGCCGGCCCGCCGTGGAGGCGGCGTACTGGTCGGACCGGCACGCCTTCGAGTACTGGTCGCACGCCGCCTGCATCCTCCCGATCGAGGAGTGGCCGCACTTCGCGTTCCGCCGTCGCGCCCGACGGGCGCGCGGCCACCGCTGGCACGTCCTCCAGGACAAGGAGCGCTCGACCAGGACGGTCCTGGAGCGGCTCCGGGCCGAGGGTCCGCTCACCTCCACCGGGCTGGGCGGCGCCAAGAACGGCGGCGAGTGGTTCGAGTGGTCCGAGACCAAGATCGCGGTGGAGTGGCTGCTCGACACGGGCGAGGTGGTCTGCGCCGAGCGACGTGGCTGGAAACGCGTGTACGACCTGCCCGAGCGGGCCGTCCCGGACGCCCTGCTCCACGACGACCTGGACGACCGGGAGTGCCTGCGCCGGCTGGTGGCGCTGGCCGGCCGGTCGCTGGGCGTCGGGACCCGCGCGGACATCGCGGACTACCACCGCCTGGGGGGAGCCCAGTTCGACGCGGTGGTCGAGGAGTCGGGTCTGGTCCCGGTGGAGGTGGCGGGCTGGTCCAAGCCGGCCTGGGCCGACCCGGCCGCACTGGGGTCGGCGCCTCGGGGCCGGCACCGCACGACGCTGCTCTCGCCGTTCGACTCCCTGGTCTGGGACCGGCCGCGCACCGAGCGGATCTTCGGGTTCACGCACCGCCTGGAGGCGTACGTGCCCAAACCCAAGCGGATACACGGGTACTTCGCCATGCCGTTGCTGGCCGGCGGGCGGCTCCGGGGCCGGGTGGACCCCGCCCGGGAGGGCACGACCCTGGTGGCCCGCCAGCTCTCCCTGACCGATCCCGCGGCCGCCCGTCCCATGGCCGAGGCGCTGCGCGAGGCGGCCTCCTGGGTCGGCTGTGACACGGTGCGCGTCGAGCGCGCCGGCACCGCGGCCGAGGCGGCGGCCGTCACGGCGGAGCTGGCCGCCCTGTAGGGCGCGCCCTACAGGGGGCACGCCCGCGCGACCGGCTAGCGGATCTCCAGGATCTTCTCCCGCATCGCGTACACCACGGCCTCCATCCTGGAGTGCAGTTGCAGCTTCTCCAGGATGTTCCGCACGTGGTTCTTCACGGTGTTCTCCGAGATGAACAGTTCCTTCGCGATGTCGCGGTTGTTCATCCCGGTGGCGACCAGCTTCAGGACCTCCAGCTCCCGGTCCGTGAGCCTCGGCGCCGGCACGAGCCGCCGCTCGTCCGTCCGTTGGATCATCGACTTGAACTCGGTGAGCAGCTTCGACGCCATCGAGGGGCTGATCTGCGACTGGCCGTCCGCCACGGCCCGGATGGCCGTGGCCACTTCGTCCGTGGAGATCTCCTTGAGGAGGTATCCCGTGGCGCCCGCCTTGATCGCGTCGTAGAGGTCGGCCTCCTCGTCGCTGATCGTCAGCATGATGATCTTCGCGGAGGGGGCGACCTCCTTGATCGACGTGCACGCCTCGATCCCGCCGCGCCGGGGCATCCGCACGTCCATCAGCACGATGTCCGGCAGCAGATCGGCGGCCTTGTCCACCGCCTCCGCGCCGTCACCGGCCTCGCCGACGACCTGGATGTCCTCCTCCTGCGCGAGGACGATCTCCAGCCCGCGCCGGAAGAGTGCGTGGTCGTCGACCACGAGCACCCGAATGGGTTCCCCGGCCGTGTCACCGGATTCACCGGAACCGGCGACGCCGTCACCGCGCGTCCCCCGCCCCACCTCACGACAGCCCGCGCCGTCGTCACCGCGCACCGGCCCGAAGCTGTCCGCCATCGTTCCTCCCCCTGCATGTGCTGAGCTGCCGGTCCAACCCGACGGGGTCGGCCGCCGCTTGACTGCTCGCCATGATTCCATGCCCGCGGCACCGGGAGGGGGCCCGACGAGGACCCGGCCGGCTCATACGAGCCGTACGGGTGCCCCCGCGGGACGCCCGCAGGCGTCCCACGAGGGCAAGGGTCGAGTGGTCAGCCGCCGAGCGATCCACCCGCGCCGCCGCGCGGCTCCTCCGCGCTGGAGGCACCGTCCGGGTTGACGTGGATGACGCCGTAGTCATAGGCGTGGCGCCGGTAGACGACGCTGGGCAGCTTGGTCTCGGAGTCGACGAACAGATAGAAGTCGTGACCCACCAGCTCCATCTCGTACAGAGCCTGGTCCAGCGACATGGGCGACGCCGAGTGGGTCTTCTCCCGGACGATCAGGGGGCCTTCGCCCTGCACGTCGAGGGGTCCGACCTTGGTGGTCGGCACTCCGTCGGTCGCCTCGTCCGTGACGAGTTCGCCGTTGCCGTCGAGCTGCGCGACGCCCGGCACGACGTCGGCGACCTCGGCCGCGGACAGCCGGCCGTTGCCGCGGCGGGTGTACCGCTTGTCGTGCTGCTTGCGCAGCCGGGCCTCCAGCTTGTCCTGAGCCAGGTCCAGCGCCGCGTACGCGTCGGCGGCTGCGGCTTCCGCCCGAATGACGGGGCCCCGCGAATGCAGTGTGATCTCCACGCGGTCGGAACGGTCGGCCTGCCGCGGGTTGTGCTCCTTGGACACCTCGACGTCCAAGCTGATCACCTTGGCGTCGAGCTTCTGGATCCGCTCGGGATTCAGCTTCTCTGCCACGTGCTTGCGGAACCGCTCGGGCACTTCGGTCTTGCGGCCCTTGACGACGATGTCCACGCAGAACTCCGTTCCCGGATAACTCCGCCACCAGGGGCGAAGTGTCTCCCTTTCGCACCAGACCCCGGTGTTCACCGGAGCCTCGGACTTGGCGACTTTCACCTCCTCCTCCCCCATCGGCAAGATCTACATCCCACCGACTTCGGAGTAGAGGGACACCCTCTGACCGAAGATCCCAAAAAGATCCCGAAAACGGGCGGCCTGGTGCTCCGATGGCATGGGGCCCAAGGATCGCCAGTTCCTCACAACCGAACATATCCCTCAATGCCGGTTGCCGGCACCCGCTACCGGAACCTACCTCCGTTCAGGTGGTGCTTCCCTCTTACTACCTGCAACGATGCGCCTTCCCCGGCAGTTCCTGAACTATTCGCGAGTTTTTCGTCCCACACGGGTTGTCGACCGGATCCGAACGAAAGACTCCGCGGGTACGAACGAGTCCGCGGGGGCCGCGACCACCGCGGCTCCCACCGGCCACAGACCGCCTGCTCGCAGCGCCCGGGACGCCTCCGCCAGCGTCGCCCCGGTCGTGACGAGGTCGTCCACCACCACGATCCGCGCCCCGGCCGCCGACCGCACCCCGGCCGGTCCCGCCGCGAGGGCACCGGCGACGTTCTCCCGGCGTTCCCGCGCCCCGAGGTCCGCCTGGTCCGCCACCCGCCGGCGCAGCCTCAGCGCGGGCACCACGCGCGCGGGAACCCCCTTCCCGCGCAGACCCGCCGACGCGGCCAGCGCGATCCTGCGCGCGGGATCGTGCCCGCGGGCCCGGGTCCGGTGTCGCGCGGAGGGCACGGGCACCAGAACCACCTCGCCCGACGTCCCCGCCGCCCCACCGCCGGCCCCGCCCGGCAGCGACAGCAGCACGGCGGCCGTGAGGGCGGCCCCGAGCGGGCCGGCCAGGGGCAGCGCGCCCCGCTCCTTGTGGGCCAGTACGATCTCGCGGACGGCGTCGGCGTACACCGCGCCCGCATGCACCGCGGGCAGTCCCGGGGGCGCCGGCGACGGCCGTACCCGACCCGCACCGGCCCCACCCAACGCCTCCAGGCACTCCGGACACACCGACACCCGCGCGGCCCCGCAGCCGGCGCAGTCCACCGGCAGGACCAGCCCGGACAGCTCCCGCCACCACTCCCGCACCCGAGGCACCCGCACACCGCGACCCTGCCGGCGCGGCCCGGCCGGCCGCCACCCCTGTGGACAACCACCGGGCAGCCGGCCAGCCGGGCAGCCGGAGGGATCAGCCCGACGCCGCGTCGGGCCCGGAATCGACCGGGTCAGCCCGGGTAGACCGGGGCCCGGCCGCCGGCCGCCACCGTGCGCCACTGCGCACCCGGAGGCAGCCACACGATGCCGTCCTCGTCGGAGGAGGCCACCACGGGCTGCGCCTCGTCCTCGTACGCCCCGATCCCGGTCAGGCCGGCCGCTCCGGGCAGGCTCGCCGCCACCATCGACCCGTCGGCGAGCATGTAGCGGGCCTGCGTGATCCCGCCGTTCTCCTTGCCCACGACCAGCAGCCTGCCGCGCGGCGCCCAGCTCATCGCCATCACGTCCGCCATCTGCGGGGCCGCCGGGCGCAGTTCGCGCACCGACACGGGCGAGACGTCGCCCTTGCGTTCGGGCCGCTCGATCCGACCGACGTACAGGTTCTTGCGGTCGTCGCCCTTCTGGACGAGCAGCGCGATCCGCACCCCGTCCGGGGAGGCCTTCAGGCCGGTGATCTTCCCGTCGTCCAGGCCCGCGACGTCGACCTTCTGCGGGGTGCCGGTACCGCCGGGCACCCGCCACAACCCCTGGTTCTGCGGATCGAGGTCCGCGACCCACAGGTCGCCGTGCGCGTCCCAACTGGGCGCGGACAGCCTGCCCTTGCTGGTCAGCAGCGCCGGCGGCATCGGGCCGGCGGTCGTCATGTTGACCACGTGGAGCCCGCGACCGTCCTCGGAGACCACCGCGGCCCGCTTCTCGTCGTAGGTGACGGCGGCGGAGCCCACCTTGAACGTGGCCGCGGTGGCCAACGGTCCGGGCACCGACTCGGGCTTCTCCTGAGGCTGCTGCTCCTCCGCGGCCACGTTGAGCGACATCCGGACGAGCCGGAAGTCCTTGTCCACGTAGTACTGGTGCACCTGGCTCGGCACCCGGTTGGCCAGCGGCGCGGCGGAGGCGCGCGTCACCCAGCACAGCGTCGTCTTGCCGTCGGCGCGCTGGAGTTCGACCCGGTCCAGCCGGGAGGCCGTCAGGTCCTTGATGGTGTACAGGAGTTGGGTGGCCATCTTCTGGCACTGCGACTGCGGGACGTGCGCGGCCTTGTTGTCGAGCTTGAGCGGCACGCGCAGCGTGTTCTGGCCGTCCAGGGAGAGCGACTTGGTGCCCGGGGCCAGTTCCGTCCCCGTCAGGAAGCTGGTGGTGACGACCGGCCCGAGCCACTTGGAGGGACCGGCGAGCAACGACTGCACGGTCTGGGTGGTCGGGTCCATCCGCGAGTCGGGATCGCTGCGCTGGCGCACGTACACCGGGTCGTTGACCAGCGTCCCGTCGCCGAAGTAGTACTTGTTGACGGGCTTGTAGATGCGCTGGAAGTCGGACTCGCTGAGCACGAGGGTGCTGGGGGGCGTCGCGATCCGCCACTGGTCCTTGAACTTGACCAGCTGGAGGTACTCCTCGTAGCGGCCGCCGCCGGTCTCCGGCTGGTAGGCGCTGCGCTCGTCCACGGTCGCCAGCTTCTTGCCGGTGACCTTCCAGCGGTGCCCCTCGGACTCCTTGTCGCCCTGGACGGGGAACCGGTCGAGGCCGGCGGAGAGCACGGTGACGGTCGAGCCGGGCTTCCAGTTCTTCGCCGCGTCGTCGGTGAGGTACTTGCGGGCGGTCTCCAGCTGCGGATCGTCGCTGGTCATCGCCTCCAGGAAGCCGTCGACGATGTCGGTCGGGCTGGCCTTGTCGGCCGGCGGCACGCCGAAGACCCGCACCTGCGAGTCGACGCCCTGCGAGGCCCGCACCTCGCGGACCTCGCCCCGGTCGGGCATGGAGGCGCAGCCGGCCAGCAGCAGCCCGACCGCGCCGACGGCGACGCCGGCCCGTGCGGTGCCCCGCCGCGGCGCCCGTGCGCCCGCGGGCTCGCGCTCAGCGTCCACCGGATCCATCCTCCTGGGTTGCCTGGTCGGCCGGCCGGGCGACGACGCGCGCTCCGTTGCCGGGCAGCGCCGTGGGGTCCGCGGGCACCGGCACGGCTCCGGCGACGGCCGAGCGCGGCGGTATCGCGGAACGCTCGGCGGTGGAGGCGCCCGGACCGCCCTGCCGGCGTCCGTCGCCGTTGCCGCGGGCTTCGCCGCGGCCCGCGGCCTCGGCGGCGGCCCTGGCCCGGTTGGACCGCGAGTCCTCCGGCTCCAGCGGGATCGGGGATCCGCGCAGCGGTTCGTCGGCGGTCCTGGGCAGGGTGAGGCGGAACTGCGAGCCGCCGCCGGGCTCGCCCCAGGCCTGGAGCCAGCCGCCGTGCAGCCGGGCGTCCTCGACGGCGATCGACAGGCCGAGGCCGGTCCCGCCGGTGGTGCGGGCGCGGGCCGGGTCGGCCCGCCAGAAGCGGTTGAACACGCGGGTGGCCTCGCCCGGCTTGAGTCCGACCCCGTAGTCCCGTACGGCGACGGCGACGGCCCCGCCCGCGGACGCGAGCCGCACCACCACGTCGCGGCCCTCGCCGTGTTCCACGGCGTTGACGACGAGGTTGCGCAGGACGCGCTCGACGCGCCGCGAGTCGGCTTCGGCTATGACGGGCTGGGTGTCGCCGAGGACGCGGATCCGGCTGCCCTTGTGCTCGGCGAGCGGTTCGGCGCCGTCGATGACCCGGCGGACGACCTCGCGCAGGTCGATGGGTTCCGCCTCCAGCGCGGCCGCGCCCGCGTCGAACCGGCTGATCTCCAGCAGGTCGGCGAGCAGCGACTCGAACCGGTCGAGCTGTCCGGCGAGGAGCTCGGCGGAGCGCGCGGTGACGGGGTCGAAGTCGACGCGCGCGTCGTGGATGACGTCGGCGGCCATGCGGACGGTCGTGAGCGGGGTCCGCAGCTCGTGCGAGACGTCCGAGACGAACCGCCGCTGCATCCGGGAGAGGTCCTCCAGCTGCTGAATCTTGGTGTGGAGGTTCTGGGCCATCTTGTTGAAGGCCTCGCCCAAACGGGCGATGTCGTCCTCGCCGGTGACCTTCATCCGTTCCTGGAGCCGCCCGGCGGAGAGCCGCTCCGCGATCCCGGCGGCCATCCGCACGGGGTTGACGACCTGGCGCACGACGAGCCAGGCGATCGCGCCGAGCAGTACGACGACGAACACCCCGGCGGTGGCGATGGTGACCTTGATCAGGTTGAGGGATTCCTCTTCCTGGCTGAGCGGGAAGAGGTAGTACAGGTCGTACGGGGCCCCGTTGATGTCGGTCAGGCGTTTGCCGATGACCAGCGCGGGTTCGGGCGCCTTCTCCTCGGCGCCCGCGGTGTAGCGGATCTGGGAGAACGTCTTGAACGTGCCGGTGGCGTGGTTGACGGCCCGCCGCAGCGAGGCCGGGACGCTGGCGGTCGGATCGACGTTGCCGGAGGCGCGGGCGCCCTTGACTCCCTGGGCTCCCGGACCGGGGCCGCTCTCCTCGCCGGTGCCGGCGCCGAGCGCGGCGACCTCGAAGGCGGTCTGGCCACCACTGGCCAGCTGCTTGACGAGGGAGTTCATCCAGGTGCTGGCGTCGCGCCCGACCTTGTTGTCGTTCGCGTCGGGCCCGTCCGCCGCGAACGGCGTGTTGGCCTTCTCCTGTGCGACCGCGAAGCCTCCTGCGGCCTGGCTCTGGGCGGCCTCCTCCTTGGCGTCGAGGAGCCCCTTGCTGACCTGGGCGATGACGACGAAACCGAGCGCGAGGACCACGCCGAGCGACATCAGCAGGGTCGCCGCGACCACCCGGAGTTGGATGTTGCGCCGCCAGATCCGGACAGCCGGAAGCAGCGGCCGTCGTGCGAGGTGCACGAACAGCCGCAGCACAGGGCCGCCGGGTGCTCCGTCCCGGAGCAGCCGGCCACCCCGCAGGACCCCCCTGCGGGGGCCTCCCCGGGGCATGCCGGCCTTCATCTCAGCTCGGCCCGGCCTTGTAGCCGACACCGCGCACCGTCACGACGATCTCGGGCCGCTCCGGGTCCTTCTCGACCTTGGAGCGCAGTCGCTGTACGTGCACGTTGACCAACCGGGTGTCGGCGGCGTGCCGATAGCCCCAGACCTGCTCCAGCAGCACCTCACGGGTGAACACCTGCCAGGGCTTGCGCGCGAGGGCGACCAGCAGGTCGAACTCCAGCGGGGTCAGGGCGATGGACGCACCGTCGCGCTTGACCGAGTGGCCGGCCACGTCGATGACCAGGTCACCGATGGTCAGCTGCTCGGGCGCGGGCTCCTCCGACCGGCGCAGGCGGGCTCGGATGCGGGCCACCAGCTCCTTCGGCTTGAACGGCTTGACGATGTAGTCGTCGGCCCCGGATTCGAGGCCCACCACCACATCGACCGTGTCGCTCTTGGCCGTGAGCATGACGATCGGCACTCCCGACTCCGCCCGGATCAACCTGCAGACCTCTATGCCGTCCCGTCCGGGCAGCATGAGGTCGAGCAGGACCAGATCCGGCTTCGCCTCCCGAAAGGCAGCCAGCGCCTTGTCACCGTCAGCTACGAACGACGGCTCAAAACCTTCTCCACGCAGCACAATGCCGAGCATCTCGGCCAGCGCGGTGTCGTCGTCGACGACAAGGACTCGTCCCTTCATGCTTGACATCATCCCATTAGCTAATCGTTACCTGGCGGTGAGCTGTCCCACAGCCAAAAGGGCTGGAAATCGCCCCTCGGACCTGCGTGGTGATCAGGGCGACCAGTCTGCCCCGGATCCGAGCGACAATTGAAGGCGCGAGCGGCTCGGATTCCGGGGGAGGGCCGGTCCGCTCGACGTTCCCACGTGGCACGATGGCAGCCAAACCAGCGCCCCCGCCGCAGCAGACGCACGTGAAGGAGCGACATGAACGACTCTCCGGGCTGGGCTACGCCCGGATCCTCCCCTTCCGAGGACCGCAGCGGTCAGGACGGCCAGGGGAGCCAGGGCTCCGGCAGCGAGGGCGCAGACGGCACACCGCCGCCCGCACGGCCCGCACAACCCTCCGACGACCCCCGCTGGTCCGCCACCCAGCCGCCGCCCGGCCAGTGGTCGAGCCCCGGCACCGAGGCACCGGCCCCCGCGCAGGCCCCCCAGCCCCCGCAGGGCCCCGGCTGGGGAGCCCCCGGCCAACAGCCCGGCGCCCCGGGCGGCCCGTCGTACGGATCCCCCTACGGCGGCCACTACAGCGGCCCGTACGGCCCGTACGGCCACCCCGGAGCCCCCTGGGGCCCGCCGCCCGCCGCCAAGCCCGGTGTCATCCCGCTGCGCCCCCTGGGCCTCGGCGAGATCCTCGACGGCGCCGTCAGCACCATGCGCAGCCACTGGCGCTCGGTCCTGCCGATCACCCTGCTCGTGGCCGTGATCGTCCAGGTCGTCGGCGTGCTCGTGCAGAAGTACGTCCTGGAGGACCTGGAGACGTACCCCCGCGGCGGTTCGGCGATCGACCTGTCCGTCGGTGACGTCGCCGGATACATGGCACTGACGGGCGCCACCTACCTCGTCCAGATCCTCGGCACGATCCTGGCCACGGCCATGCTCACGATGATCTTCAGTCGGGCGATCCTCGGCCAACGCTCCAGCGTCGCCACCGCCTGGCGCGAATCCCGTTCGCAACTGCCGCGCCTGATCGGACTCACCCTGCTGCTGGGCCTCGCGCTGGTCGTGGCCGTCGGCGTGCTCATCCTGCCCGCCATCCTCTTCGAGAGCATCGGACTGGCGTTCCTGACCCTGCTCGTGGTGGCCCCGGTCGCCGTGTGGCTGGGCATCGCCCTCAGCCTGGCCTCGCCCGCGCTGATGCTGGAGAAGAGCACCGTCTTCAAGGCCATCGCCCGCTCCTGGAAGCTCGTCAAGGGCTCCTGGTGGCGCATCTTCGGCATCACCCTGCTGACCGGCCTCATCACCGCGATCATCACGGGGATCATCTACTACCCGCTCTCGATGATCGGCGTCTTCGCCTTCGGCAACGGCCTCGACAGCGTCATGGACGGCACCGCCTCCAGCTCTTGGGGCTTCCTGATCCTCGGCGGCGTCGCCCTGATCATCGCGCAGACGATCACCATGCCGATCCAGGCCGGCGTCACCGTCCTGCTCTACGTCGACCAGCGCATCCGCCGCGAGGCCCTCGACCTGGACCTCGCCCGGGCCGCCGGAGTCGACACCCCCGCCACCGACCCGCACCCGGGCGCCGCCCCGGGCCACGGGGGCTGACGGACCGATGAGCACGGGGGGACTCATCACCATCGGCGCCGCGGCCCTGCTGCCCGGCGCCGAGACGCCACCGCTGACGACGCCGCGCGACGCCGCCCGCGAGGCCGCCGAACGCGAACTGTCCAAGGCGGCGTACCACCGCAACGACCCGGGCCTGATCCAGCGCGCCTTCGACCGGTTCTGGGAGTGGCTGGGCGACTTCCTCGACTCCGCCTCCGGGGCGACCCCCGGAGGCGGCTTCGGCCTGCTCGCCGTCCTCGTCCTGATCGTGCTGGCCGTCGCCGCCCTGTGGTGGCGCCTCGGTTCCCCCCGCCGCACCGCGGCCGGCCCGGGGCTCCTCTTCGACGACGGCCTCCGCAGCGCAGCCGACCACCGGGCGACCGCCGACGCCCACGCCGCCGCGGGCCGCTGGACCGAGGCCGTCCAGGAACGCATGCGGGCCGTCGTCCGCTCCCTGGAGGAACGCACCCTCCTGGACCCGCGCCCCGGCCGCACCGCCGACGAGGCCGCCACCGAGGCCGCCGTCTCCCTGCCGGACCACGGGGCCGACCTCCGCGCGGCGGCTCGCGCCTTCGACGACGTCACCTACGGCGGCCGCACCGGCGATCCCGACACCTACGACCGCCTGCGCACCCTCGACATCACCCTGGAACGCGCCAAGCCGCTCCTGACGGGACCCACGGCATGACCGGCACCACCGCCCCGAGCCCGACCGGCGCCCCCGGCCCCGCCAAGGACCCCGCCGCCGACGTCCCCCGCACCCCGTCGGGCGGCGCGGCCACCGGCGGCGCCCTGTGGTGGGTCCGCGCCCGCGGCTTCCTGATCGCCACCGGCGTCCTGCTCGTCGGCGCCGTCACCCTGGCCGCCCTCCAGTCCGAGGAACGCCACGGCTACCTCGACCCCCGCTCCGCCGACCCGTACGGCAGCCGCGCCGTCGCCGAACTCCTCGGGGAACGCGGCGTCACCACCCGCGTCGTGACCACCGCCGCCGAGGCCGCCGCCGCGGCCGGCCCCGACACCACCCTCCTGGTCACCGACCCGGACGTGCTCGGCGACACCCCGCGCGGCACCCTGCGCTCCGCCATGGACCTCTCCGGCGGCCGCACGGTCCTCCTCGGCGCCGGCGGCCGCAGCCTCACCGACCTGGCCCCCGGCGTACGCACCGCCTCGTACGCCGGCCAGGAGAACCTCGACCCCGGCTGTTCCCTGCCGGCCGCCGTGTCCGCGGGCCGCGCCGCCACCGGTGACAGCCTCCGCTACACCACCGACCTCCCGGGGGCGGTCGCCTGTTACCCCAGCGACGGCCACCCCACCCTCCTCGTGCTCCCCGGCACCACCAAGGGCGGCGACACCGTCCTCCTCGGCTCCGAGTCGATCCTGCTCAACCGGGAACTCGCCGAGCAGGGCAACGCCTCCCTGGCCCTGCAACTCCTCGGCTCCCGAACGGAACTCGTCTGGTACCTGCCGGGCCTCGCCGACCAGAGCGGCGAGACCGAGCCCTCCGCCGAGGAGAAGTCCCTCTTCGACCTCATCCCGGCCGGCTGGGGCTGGGCCCTGCTGCAACTCTTCGTCGCCGCCGTGCTCGCGGCCCTCTGGCGCGCCCGCCGGCTCGGCCCCCTCGTCACCGAGAAACTGCCCGTCGCCGTCCGCGCCTCCGAGGCCACCGAGGGCCGTGCCCGCCTCTACCGCCTGTCCGGAGCCCGCGACCGCGCCGCCACCGTGCTGCGCGCCGCCTCCCGGGAACGTCTCGCCTCGCTGGTCGGCGTACCGGCCGTCCAGGCCCACGAACCCGGCAGCCTGGTCCCCGCCGTGTCCGCCCGCCTCTCCGCGGACGGCGCCCAGGACCTCACCGCCCTCCTCTTCGGCACCACCCCCGCCGACGACGCGGCACTCGTCGCGCTCGCCGACCACCTCGACGCCCTCGAAAGAGAGGTCCGCACCTCATGACGGCCACCACGGACAGCGCCCGTTCCTCACTGGAAGCGCTCCGCACCGAGATCGGAAAGGCCGTGGTCGGCCAGGACTCCGCCGTCACCGGTCTCGTCGTCGCGCTCCTGTGCCGGGGTCACGTCCTCCTCGAAGGCGTCCCCGGCGTCGCGAAGACCCTTCTGGTCCGCGCCCTCGCCGCGTCCCTCGAACTCGACACCAAGCGCGTCCAGTTCACCCCCGACCTGATGCCCAGTGACGTCACGGGCTCGCTGGTCTACGACGCCCGCACCGCCGAGTTCTCGTTCCAGAACGGCCCGGTCTTCACGAATCTCCTCCTCGCGGACGAGATCAACCGCACGCCCCCGAAGACCCAGTCCTCCCTCCTCGAAGCGATGGAGGAGCGCCAGGTCACCGTCGACGGCGTGCCCCGCAAGCTGCCCGAGCCGTTCCTCGTCGCCGCGACGATGAACCCGGTCGAGTACGAGGGCACGTACCCCCTCCCGGAAGCGCAACTGGACCGGTTCCTGCTCAAGTTGACCGTCCCGCTGCCCTCCCGCGAAGACGAGATCGGCGTCCTGACCCGGCACGCCGCCGGCTTCAACCCGCGCGACCTGCACGCCGCCGGTCTGCGCGCCGTCGCCGGGCCCGCGGAACTCGAAACCGCCCGCAAGGCCGTCGAGACGACCACCGTCTCCCCGGAGATCGCCGCGTACGTCGTCGACATCTGCCGCGCCACCCGCGAATCGCCGTCGCTGACCCTCGGCGTCTCCCCGCGCGGCGCGACCGCCCTGCTGGCCACCGCCCGCGCCTGGGCCTGGCTCGTCGGCCGCGACTACGTGACGCCCGACGACGTGAAGGCCCTCGCCCTGCCCACGCTCCGCCACCGGGTCCAACTGCGCCCGGAGGCCGAGATGGAAGGCGTCACGGCCGACGCCGTCATCACCGCGATCCTGTCCCACGTCCCCGTCCCGCGCTGATGGCCCTCACCGGACGCGCCGCCCTGCTCGCGGCACTCGGCAGCATCCCCGTCGGCATCCTCGAACCGAGCTGGACGGGGATGCTGGCGGTCAACGGCCCCCTGGCCCTGGCCTGCGCGCTCGACTACACCCTCGCGGTGCCCGTCCGCACGCTCACCCTGGCCCGCTCCGGCGACACCTCGGTGCGCCTCGGCGAACACGCCGACGTCCACCTCACCCTCACCAACCCGGGCACCCGCAAGCTCCGCGCCCGGGTCCGTGACGCCTGGCCCCCGAGCAGTTGGCGCCCGGGCACCGAGAGCGCCGCGTCCCGCCACACCGTGTCGGTCCCCCCGGGCGAACGCCGCCGGCTCACCACCCGGCTGGTCCCGACCCGCCGCGGCGACCGCCGAGCCGACCGCGTCACGATCCGTTCCCTCGGTCCCCTGGGACTGCTGGCCCGCCAGGGCACCCACACCGTCCCGTGGACGGTCCGGGTCCTGCCCCCGTTCACCAGCCGCAAGCACCTCCCGTCCCGGCTGGCCCGCCTGCGCGAACTGGACGGCCGTACCAGCGTCCTGACGCGCGGTGAGGGCACCGAGTTCGACAGCCTGCGCGACTACGTCCCGGGCGACGACACCCGCAGCATCGACTGGCGGGCCACCGCCCGCCAGAACAAGGTCGCCGTCCGTACGTGGCGCCCCGAGCGCGACCGGCACATCCTCATCTGCGTGGACACCGGCCGTACGGCGGCGGGCCGCGTCGGCGACGCCCCCCGCCTGGACTCCGCATTGGACGCGGCGCTCCTCCTGACCGCCCTGGCCGTCCGGGCCGGTGACCGGGTGGACCTGTTGGCCCACGACCGCCGGCCGCGCGCCCAGGTCCAGGGCCGCTCGGCCGCCGACACCCTGCCCGCCTTCGTCAACGCCATGGCGACCCTGGAGGCGGAGCTCGTCGAGACCGATGCGCGTTCGCTGGTGTCCACGGTCCTGCGCAGCGCTCCGCGCCGTTCCCTGGTGGTCCTGCTGACCACCCTGGACGCCGCCCCGATCGAGGAGGGTCTCCTCCCGCTGCTGCCGCAGCTGACCCAGCGCCACACCGTCGTCCTGGCCTCGGTCGCCGATCCCCGGGTGGCGGAGATGACCACGGCCCGCGGCAGCGTCGACGCCGTGTACGAGGCCGCTGCCGGCACTCAGACCCGTTCTCAACGCGACCGCACGGCGGACCAGTTGACCCGCCACGGTGTCCACGTCGTCGATGCCGCCCCGGACGACCTGGCCCCGGCGCTCGCCGACGCCTACCTCGCACTCAAGGCCGCCGGCCGCCTGTAGCCCCGCACTGACATGCATGGCGGAAGGCCCGACGGGGTTCACCACCGCGTCGGGCCGGTTCCGATGAAAACCGTCCTGAACCGAAATGGTCTGGAACGCAGAAAAGCCCCGCACCCTGAAGGGTGCGGGGCTTTCCCACAATGATTGTTCGGCGGCGTCCTACTCTCCCACAGGGTCCCCCCTGCAGTACCATCGGCGCTGAAAGGCTTAGCTTCCGGGTTCGGAATGTAAACCGGGCGTTTCCCTAACGCTATGACCACCGAAACACTATGAAGTTAACCAACCGGATATGAACACAGTTCGTTACTTCAGAACTAACACAGTGGACGCGAGCAACTGAGGACAAGCCCTCGGCCTATTAGTACCAGTCAGCTCCACCCGTTACCGGGCTTCCACATCTGGCCTATCAACCCAGTCGTCTACTGGGAGCCTTACCCTCTCAAGGAGGTGGGAATACTCATCTTGAAGCAGGCTTCCCGCTTAGATGCTTTCAGCGGTTATCCCTCCCGAACGTAGCCAACCAGCCATGCCCTTGGCAGGACAACTGGCACACCAGAGGTTCGTCCGTCCCGGTCCTCTCGTACTAGGGACAGCCCTTCTCAATATTCCTACGCGCACAGCGGATAGGGACCGAACTGTCTCACGACGTTCTAAACCCAGCTCGCGTACCGCTTTAATGGGCGAACAGCCCAACCCTTGGGACCGACTCCAGCCCCAGGATGCGACGAGCCGACATCGAGGTGCCAAACCATCCCGTCGATATGGACTCTTGGGGAAGATCAGCCTGTTATCCCCGGGGTACCTTTTATCCGTTGAGCGACGGCGCTTCCACAAGCCACCGCCGGATCACTAGTCCCGACTTTCGTCCCTGCTCGACCCGTCGGTCTCACAGTCAAGCTCCCTTGTGCACTTACACTCAACACCTGATTGCCAACCAGGCTGAGGGAACCTTTGGGCGCCTCCGTTACTCTTTGGGAGGCAACCGCCCCAGTTAAACTACCCATCAGACACTGTCCCTGATCCGGATCACGGACCGAGGTTAGACATCCAGCACGACCAGAGTGGTATTTCAACGGCGACTCCACAACCACTGGCGTGGCTGCTTCAAAGTCTCCCACCTATCCTACACAAGCCGAACCGAACACCAATATCAAACTATAGTAAAGGTCCCGGGGTCTTTCCGTCCTGCTGCGCGAAACGAGCATCTTTACTCGTAGTGCAATTTCACCGGGCCTATGGTTGAGACAGTCGAGAAGTCGTTACGCCATTCGTGCAGGTCGGAACTTACCCGACAAGGAATTTCGCTACCTTAGGATGGTTATAGTTACCACCGCCGTTTACTGGCGCTTAAGTTCTCAGCTTCGCACGCCCGAAAGCGCACTAACCGGTCCCCTTAACGTTCCAGCACCGGGCAGGCGTCAGTCCGTATACATCGCCTTACGGCTTCGCACGGACCTGTGTTTTTAGTAAACAGTCGCTTCTCGCTGGTCTCTGCGGCCACCCCCAGCTCAAGCAGCAAGTGCTATCACCGGTGATGGCCCCCCTTCTCCCGAAGTTACGGGGGCATTTTGCCGAGTTCCTTAACCATAGTTCACCCGAACGCCTCGGTATTCTCTACCTGACCACCTGAGTCGGTTTAGGGTACGGGCCGCCATGAAACTCGCTAGAGGCTTTTCTCGACAGCATAGGATCATCCACTTCACCACAATCGGCTCGGCATCAGGTCTCAGCCTTAATGAGGGACGGATTTGCCTACCCCTCGGCCTACACCCTTACCCCGGGACTACCACCGCCCGGGTTGGACTACCTTCCTGCGTCACCCCATCGCTTACCTACTACCACCTTGGGCCGGCGGCTCCACCACTTTCCTTTCCCCGAAGGGTCCGGAACGGCTTCACGGCCTTAGCATTAGAGGATTCGATATTGGGCGTTTCAAAGCGGGTACCGGAATATCAACCGGTTGTCCATCGACTACGCCTGTCGGCCTCGCCTTAGGTCCCGACTTACCCTGGGCAGATCAGCTTGACCCAGGAACCCTTAGTCAATCGGCGCACACGTTTCTCACGTGTGTATCGCTACTCATGCCTGCATTCTCACTCGTGAACCGTCCACAACTAGCTTCCGCTGCTGCTTCACCCGGCACACGACGCTCCCCTACCCATCCCAGCCCCCGTTGGGGGTATGTGCTGGAATGACACGACTTCGGCGGTACGCTTGAGCCCCGCTACATTGTCGGCGCGGAATCACTTGACCAGTGAGCTATTACGCACTCTTTCAAGGGTGGCTGCTTCTAAGCCAACCTCCTGGTTGTCTCTGCGACTCCACATCCTTTCCCACTTAGCGTACGCTTGGGGGCCTTAGTCGATGCTCTGGGCTGTTTCCCTCTCGACCATGGAGCTTATCCCCCACAGTCTCACTGCCGTGCTCTCACTTACCGGCATTCGGAGTTTGGCTAAGGTCAGTAACCCGGTAGGGCCCATCGCCTATCCAGTGCTCTACCTCCGGCAAGAAACACACGACGCTGCACCTAAATGCATTTCGGGGAGAACCAGCTATCACGGAGTTTGATTGGCCTTTCACCCCTAACCACAGGTCATCCCCCAGGTTTTCAACCCTGGTGGGTTCGGTCCTCCACGAAGTCTTACCTCCGCTTCAACCTGCCCATGGCTAGATCACTCCGCTTCGGGTCTAGAGCGTGCAACTCAATCGCCCTATTCGGACTCGCTTTCGCTACGGCTTCCCCACACGGGTTAACCTCGCTACACACCGCTAACTCGCAGGCTCATTCTTCAAAAGGCACGCAGTCACGACGCATTGAGTAAACTCAATGCGCGACGCTCCCACGGCTTGTAGGCACACGGTTTCAGGTACTATTTCACTCCGCTCCCGCGGTACTTTTCACCATTCCCTCACGGTACTATCCGCTATCGGTCACCAGGGAATATTTAGGCTTAGCGGGTGGTCCCGCCAGATTCACACGGGATTTCTCGGGCCCCGTGCTACTTGGGAGATTCTTAAGCAAGCCGCTGATGTTTCGTCTACGGGGGTCTTACCCTCTACGCCGGACCTTTCGCATGTCCTTCGACTACATCAACGGTTTCTGACTCGCCGACCGGCCGGCAGACCGATCAAAAGAATTCCCACAACCCCGCATGCGCAACCCCTGCCGGGTATCACACGCATACGGTTTGGCCTCATCCGGTTTCGCTCGCCACTACTCCCGGAATCACGGTTGTTTTCTCTTCCTGAGGGTACTGAGATGTTTCACTTCCCCTCGTTCCCTCCACACTGCCTATGTGTTCAGCAGCGGGTGACAGCCCATGACGACTGCCGGGTTTCCCCATTCGGACACCCCCGGATCAAAGCTCAGTTGGCAGCTCCCCGGGGCCTATCGCGGCCTCTCACGTCCTTCATCGGTTCCTGGTGCCAAGGCATCCACCGTGTGCCCTTAAAAACTTGGCCACAGATGCTCGCGTCCACTGTGTAGTTCTCAAGCAACGACCAGTCACCCATCACCCCACCAGACAAGCTGGCGAGTTCACTGGGGCCGGCATCGCGAAGATACAACCTTACGGCCGTACCCTCAGATACCCAACAACGTGCCAGGCACGACCCTCCGCCACCATCACCGCTTTCCACGCCCGAGGGCAGTACTTGCAGGATGTATTGGAAGACCGTGCCAAATAATCAACGTTCCACCCATGAGCTGACCGTGCAGAACATTTGTCTGCAATCGGTACTGTGCTCCTTAGAAAGGAGGTGATCCAGCCGCACCTTCCGGTACGGCTACCTTGTTACGACTTCGTCCCAATCGCCAGTCCCACCTTCGACAGCTCCCTCCCTTACGGGTTGGGCCACCGGCTTCGGGTGTTACCGACTTTCGTGACGTGACGGGCGGTGTGTACAAGGCCCGGGAACGTATTCACCGCAGCAATGCTGATCTGCGATTACTAGCAACTCCGACTTCATGGGGTCGAGTTGCAGACCCCAATCCGAACTGAGACCGGCTTTTTGAGATTCGCTCCACCTCACGGTATCGCAGCTCATTGTACCGGCCATTGTAGCACGTGTGCAGCCCAAGACATAAGGGGCATGATGACTTGACGTCGTCCCCACCTTCCTCCGAGTTGACCCCGGCGGTCTCCTGTGAGTCCCCATCACCCCGAAGGGCATGCTGGCAACACAGGACAAGGGTTGCGCTCGTTGCGGGACTTAACCCAACATCTCACGACACGAGCTGACGACAGCCATGCACCACCTGTATACCGACCACAAGGGGGGCACTATCTCTAATGCTTTCCGGTATATGTCAAGCCTTGGTAAGGTTCTTCGCGTTGCGTCGAATTAAGCCACATGCTCCGCTGCTTGTGCGGGCCCCCGTCAATTCCTTTGAGTTTTAGCCTTGCGGCCGTACTCCCCAGGCGGGGAACTTAATGCGTTAGCTGCGGCACCGACGACGTGGAATGTCGCCAACACCTAGTTCCCAACGTTTACGGCGTGGACTACCAGGGTATCTAATCCTGTTCGCTCCCCACGCTTTCGCTCCTCAGCGTCAGTAATGGCCCAGAGATCCGCCTTCGCCACCGGTGTTCCTCCTGATATCTGCGCATTTCACCGCTACACCAGGAATTCCGATCTCCCCTACCACACTCTAGCTAGCCCGTATCGAATGCAGACCCGAGGTTAAGCCTCGGGCTTTCACATCCGACGTGACAAGCCGCCTACGAGCTCTTTACGCCCAATAATTCCGGACAACGCTTGCGCCCTACGTATTACCGCGGCTGCTGGCACGTAGTTAGCCGGCGCTTCTTCTGCAGGTACCGTCACTTTCGCTTCTTCCCTGCTGAAAGAGGTTTACAACCCGAAGGCCGTCATCCCTCACGCGGCGTCGCTGCATCAGGCTTTCGCCCATTGTGCAATATTCCCCACTGCTGCCTCCCGTAGGAGTCTGGGCCGTGTCTCAGTCCCAGTGTGGCCGGTCGCCCTCTCAGGCCGGCTACCCGTCGTCGCCTTGGTGGGCCATTACCCCACCAACAAGCTGATAGGCCGCGGGCTCATCCTTCACCGCCGGAGCTTTTAACCCCCACCCATGCAGGCAGGAGTGTTATCCGGTATTAGACCCCGTTTCCAGGGCTTGTCCCAGAGTGAAGGGCAGATTGCCCACGTGTTACTCACCCGTTCGCCACTAATCCACCCCGAAGGGCTTCATCGTTCGACTTGCATGTGTTAAGCACGCCGCCAGCGTTCGTCCTGAGCCAGGATCAAACTCTCCATGAATGTTTACCCGTAATCGGGTGCACACGCACTTAGAGCGGGCCGATCATGTCGGAATAAGACCGATCGACCACTGCGTCCTCGCTGTGTAATCGCCTGCAAGCACCACCATCCCGAAGGATGACGACCTCACAGGTCTTTTTCAAAGGAACCTCATCCACCGAAATGGACGGGGTATCAACTTTTGGCGTTGATTTTTGGCACGCTGTTGAGTTCTCAAGGAACGGACGCTTCCTTTGTACTCACCCTCTCGGGCTTTCCTCCGGGCGCTTCCTTCGTTCTTGCGTTTCCGACTCTATCAGAGCCAGTCTCGCTTGTTTTCGGCCTTCCAGGTTCTTCGCTTTCGCGCTTTCCCTTTCCGGCGAGTCCGACTCTATCAGAGGTTTTCCACCGGATTTCCCGGCTTCGGACTTTCTGGAAGAAGAGTCGATTGTGCCCACTTGGAATTCAATTCCTGGGGGCGAGAGAGACTTTAAACCATCGCTGCCGAACTTGTCCAGTTCGAGGCAACCGTTCGAATCTACCTCCCCGCTGCGACCGTGTCAACGGTGTTTGCGGGACGACGAGGAGACTAGCAGCTCGGCCGGCTCGTCCGCACATCAGGCCGCGGTGGGGAGCGTCGCCGTCTGGTCGGCTTCCTCGACGTCACCCACGTCGCCGGCACGGGCGGCGCGGCCGCCCAGGACGTAGACGTAGACCAGGAAGGCCGCCTCGGCGGCGATGCCGATGGCGATGCGGGCCCAGGTGGGGAGGCCGGACGGGGTGACGAAGCCCTCGATGAGGCCGGAGATGAAGAGGATGAAGGCCAGGCCGATGGCCATGCCGAGGGCGGCTCTGCCCTGTTCGGCCAAGGCGGCGCGGCGGGTGCGGGGTCCCGGGTCGATGACCGTCCATCCCAGGCGCAGGCCCGTGCCCGCGGCGACGAAGACCGCCGTCAGTTCGAGCAGGCCGTGCGGAAGGATCAGGCCGAGGAAGACGTCGAGGCGACCGGCGGATGCCATCAGGCCGATGCCGACACCGAGGTTGGCCATGTTCAGGAACAGGATCCAGAGCACCGGCAGCCCCAGGAACGCGCCCAGGACCAGGCACATCGCGGCGGCCTGCGCGTTGTTCGTCCAGACCTTCGCGGCGAAGGAGGCCGCGGGATGGCTGGAGTAGTACGTCTCGTACTCCCCGCCCGGCTTGGTGAGTCGCCTCAGGTCGTCCGGGGCGGCGATGACGCTCTGCGCCTCGGGGTTGGTGGCTATCCACCAGCCGAGGAGGACGCCGACGGCTATCGAGAGCACGGCCGTGGGGATCCACCAGCGGCGGCTTCGGTACACGGCGGCCGGGAAGCCGGCCGTGAAGAAGCGGGCGGCGTCGCGCCAGCCGGCCCGGCGGGCGCCGGTGACGGCGGAGCGGGCGCGGGCGACGAGCTGCGTGAGGCGGCCGACGAGCATCGGGTCCGGGGCGCTCGACTGGATCAGGGACAGGTGGGTGGAGGTGCGCTGATAGAGCGAGACGAGTTCGTCCGCCTCCTCGCCGGTGAGCCGCCGGCCCCGGCCGAGGAGTTGTTCCAGACGCGCCCACTGCGCCTGGTGGGCCGCCACGAAGACGTCGACATCCATCCGGTTTCCCGCTCCCCTGCCCCAGCCCAGCCGCCACCGCTTACTTCTCCTGTGGTCAGCTTGGCAGACTGGGGGAAACAGGGGCGGGTCAGGGCGGATGAAGGGTGCGCGTCAGTGAGCGATCTGGTGACGGGGGACGCGGTCGTCCTGGGGTTGAGGCCTGCGAGGCTGCCGAGCCGGGCGCTGGCGATCTGTCTCGACGTGCTCGTCTACGGCGCCGGCTACCTGCTCGTCTCGATCGGCATCGTGTTCGCGACGGCCTCGCTGGACGACGCCGCGCAGGCCGCCGTGTCGGTGGGCATGTTCCTGCTGGTGCTGGTCGGTGTCCCGATCGCCGTGGAGACGCTCACCCACGGACGTTCGCTCGGGAAGTTGGCGCTGGGGCTGCGCGTGGTGCGGGACGACGGCGGGCCCATCCGGTTCCGGCACGCGCTGGTGCGCGGCGCGATGGGGGTCGTGGAGTTGCTGATCACCTTCGGGAGCGTGGCCTGCATCGCCTCGCTGGTGTCGTCGCGGGGGCGGCGGCTCGGCGACGTGTTCGCGGGGACGCTGGTGGTCCGGGAGCGGGTGCCGGGAGCACGGGTGATGCCGGTGCCCCCGCCGCCGCCGTGGCTGGCGGGGCGGTTCACGGGACTGGACCTGTCGGCGGTACCGGACGGACTGTGGCTGACGATCAGGCAGTACCTGACGCGGATGAACCAGCTGGACCCGCACACGGGCGCCGCGATGGCAGCGAAGCTCGCGGACGAGGTCGTGGCGCGTACGGGGACCCCGCCGCCGGCGGGCGTGCCGGCCGCCGCGTTCCTGGCGGCCGTGGTGCACGAGCGGCAGTCGCGCGAGGCGGCGCGGGCCTTCCGGGCGGCTCCGCCGCAGGCCCCGTACGGAGCGCAGGCCGCGCCGGCCCCCGTGCCGTACGGCGCGATGCCCGCGGTGCCCGCGCCGGTGGTGACGGCGCCGGTCGCGCCGCCCGTCCGGCCCGAGGCGGTCGCTCCGGCGCGGGTCTCGCCCGTCGAGCCGCCGCGCGGCGGCACCGGGTTCGCGCCGCCCGCCTGAGCCCGGTGACCGCGAGGGACCGCGTGACCGCGAGGGGCTAGGCCGGGTCCTCGAACGTCGAAGGCGGGGTCTCCAGGTGTTCGAGTTCGATGCCGGGGGCGGAGAGCACGACGTCGCCGGCGATGTGCACGGTGTGGACCTCGCCGGTGTCCAGGGCCGTGACGCGGTACGCGTCCACGGTGAGCGGGCCGCTGTCGGTGGGGTGTTCCTCGCGGCCGGTGAGCTCCCAGGCCTGGTCGACCGTGCGGGCGGCGAGGACCGGGTCGGTCAGGGCGAGGAGTCGGACGCGGGTGGCGGGGGCGCCCGGGGTCAGGCGCAGCAGGCGGGTCGTCGCGACGAGGAAGGCCGGCGAGGTGCCGGTGAAGCCGGGCGCCCGGACGTTGCCCTCGGTGGCCTCCGCGCCGGCGGGATCGGTCCGGACCCAGGTGACGCCGTCGATGGCGGCGCCGCGGACCTGCCAGCCGGAGGCGTTGACCTCCAGCCGGATGGGGCGGCCGATCTCGTCGACGGCCAGGTCCACCGAGCCGGCGTGGTCGCCGCTCGGGGTGGTGCGTTGGGCGACGTAGCGCCATCCGGAGGGGCCGGGCGCGCAGTGGAAGTGCTCCTCGCCGAGGGGCGTGTGGTCGTGCGGGTCGTGGAGCGAGTAGCGGCCGCGGGGCATCGGGTCCCAATTCTCGGATGGGCCGCAGGGGCCCGGGTGGTCGGGGGCCGGGGCGGGTACGGGGCAGGCCCCCGGCGTGGTGCCGGGGGCCTGCCTGTGGTGCCGTGCCGCGGATCCGCCGGGGATCAGTAGCGGTAGTGGTCGGCCTTGTACGGGCCTTCGACCTTGACGCCGATGTAGGCGGCCTGCTCGGGGCGCAGGGTGGTGAGGCGGACGCCGAGGGCGTCGAGGTGGAGGCGGGCCACCTTCTCGTCGAGGTGCTTGGGGAGCACGTAGACGTCGGTGGGGTACTCCGCCTGCTTCGTGAAGAGCTCGATCTGGGCCAGGGTCTGGTCCGCGAAGGAGTTCGACATGACGAAGGAGGGGTGGCCGGTCGCGTTGCCGAGGTTCAGCAGGCGGCCCTCGGAGAGGACGATCAGGACCTTGCCGTCGGGGAACTTCCAGGTGTGGACCTGGGGCTTGACCTCGTCCTTGACGATGCCGTCGATCTTGGCCAGGCCGGCCATGTCGATCTCGTTGTCGAAGTGGCCGATGTTGCCGACGATGGCCTGGTGCTTCATCTTGGCCATGTCCGAGGCCATGATGATGTCCTTGTTGCCCGTGGTCGTGATGAAGATGTCGGCCGTCTCCACGACGTCGTCCAGCGTCGCGACCTGGTAGCCGTCCATGGCCGCCTGAAGGGCGCAGATCGGGTCGATCTCGGTGACGATGACGCGGGCGCCCTGGCCGCGGAGCGACTCGGCGCAGCCCTTGCCGACGTCGCCGTAGCCGAAGACGACCGCGACCTTGCCGCCGATGAGGACGTCGGTGGCGCGGTTGATGCCGTCGATGAGGGAGTGGCGGCAGCCGTACTTGTTGTCGAACTTCGACTTGGTGACGGCGTCGTTCACGTTGATCGCCGGGAAGAGCAGGGTGCCCTCGGCCATCATCTCGTACAGGCGGTGGACGCCGGTGGTGGTCTCCTCGGTCACGCCGCGGATCTCGGACGCGAGCTGCGTCCACTTCTGCGGGGCCTCGCCGAGGGTGCGGTTGAGGAGGGTGAGGATGTGGGCGTACTCCTCGGAGTCCGCCGTCGACGGGTCCGGGGCCGCGCCGGCCTTCTCGAACTCGACGCCCTTGTGGACGAGGAGGGTGGCGTCACCACCGTCGTCGAGGATCATGTTCGGGCCGCCGGTGGGGGTGTTCGGCCAGGTCAGCGCCTGCTCCGTGCACCACCAGTACTCCTCCAGCGTCTCGCCCTTCCAGGCGTAGACGGGGACGCCCTGCGGGTTCTCCGGGGTGCCGTTCGGGCCGACCGCGATGGCGGCGGCCGCGTGGTCCTGGGTGGAGAAGATGTTGCAGGAGGCCCAGCGGACGTCGGCGCCGAGGGCGACGAGGGTCTCGATGAGCACGGCGGTCTGCACGGTCATGTGCAGGGAGCCGGTGATGCGGGCGCCGGCCAGCGGCTGGGCCTCCGCGTACTCGGCGCGGATCGACATCAGGCCGGGCATCTCGTGCTCGGCCAGGGTGATCTCCTTGCGGCCGAAGGCGGCGAGGGAGAGGTCTGCGACCTTGAAGTCCATGGGTGCTGCTCCTCATGGTTCGAGAGGGTGGGTACGGCTGAGCCGTGCATGGGCGGACCCGTGCACCGAGCACAGTCCGTCGGGGGCCCTCTCTCCCCTCGGCCGGTCACGAGGACCGCCCGACCGCCATCAGCAGCGACGCCTGACACTGAGGACGAATCTACACCGACCGGCCCGGTGGGCCCCAGCGGGCCGGAGAAGAAGTGCCGACCGGATTCGGGCCGTCCGGCGGAGGGGTTCAGGGCCTTTCGGTCTTTTGGTCGCCCCCTCGTGTGGAGAAGGATGCGGTGGGATCGGGTCGCGCGTGCGATCCCACAGGACCGACGGCACGAAGGAGAACCCAGTGACCAGTCCGGCAGGCCCTCCCGGTGGCGGGGGCACCAGCGGGGGCGGGCGCCTGAAGCTGCTCGCCGTGACCGCGTGCCCCACGGGGATCGCGCACACCTACATGGCCGCGGAGAAGCTCCAGCAGGCCGCCGAGCGGCTCGGCATCGACATCAAGGTGGAGACCCAGGGGTCCATCGGGGCCGAGAACGTACTGGATGACAACGATGTCAGGGAGGCGGACGGGATCATCATCGCCGCCGACAAGGAGGTCGATCGCACGCGGTTCGCGGGCAAGCGGGTCCTGTCGACGGGGGTCGCGGACGGGATCCACCGGCCCGAGGAGCTGATCGAACGGGTGCGGAGCGCGCCGGTGCAGTCGGGGGCGACGTCGTCGGAGAATTCCGGTGGCGGCGGCAACGAGCGCAGCACCGCGTACAAGGCGCTGATGAACGGCGTCTCGCACATGATCCCGTTCGTGGTGGTGGGCGGTCTGCTGCTCGCCGTCTCGATCGCGCTCGGCGGCCACTCGTCCGCGAAGGGCATCACCTTCGACGAGGGGTCGTTCTGGTTCTACGTGAACGCCCTCGGCGGCCTCGGCTTCCAGCTGATGCTGCCGATCTTCTCGGGGTACATCGCCTTCGCGTTGGGTGACCGGCCGGCGCTGGTGCCGGGCATGCTCGGCGGATTCCTGGCCGCGGAGGCCACGACCGTCTACGGGGCGGAGGCGACCGCGGGGTTCCTCGGCGCCATCGCGACGGGCTTCCTCGCCGGCTACCTGGTGATCTGGATCAAGAAGGTCAAGGTCCCGAGGTTCGTCCAGCCGATCATGCCGATCATCGTGATCCCGATCGTCTCGACGCTGGCCCTCGGTCTGCTCTACATCCATGTGATCGGGCAGCCGATCTCCTGGGTGTTCACACACCTGACCGACTGGCTGAACGGGATGACGGGCTCCAGCGCGATCGTGCTCGGCGCGCTGATCGGCCTGATGATCGCCTTCGACATGGGCGGCCCGGTCAACAAGACGGCCTTCCTCGTCGCCGTGGGGCTCACCGGCACGAACAACGCCGTCATGGGCATGGCCGCCGCCGCCATCCCGGTCATGCCGCTGGGGCAGGGCCTGGCCACGCTGCTGCGGCGCCGGCTCTACAGCGATCAGGAGCGGGAGACCGGTATCGCTGCTCTCTTCATGGGCTTCTTCGGCATATCCGAGGGCGCCATCCCGTTCGCCGCCGCGCGACCGGCGCAGGTCATCCCGGCGAACGTGCTCGGTGGCGCCGTGGCCGGCGCCGTCGCGGGCATGGCCGGGGTCGAGAACTCGGTGCCGCACGGCGGTCCGATCGTCGCGCTGTTCGGCGCGGTGAGCGGGCTCGCGATGTTCTTCGTCGCCATCGCCGCGGGTGTCGCGGTCACCGCGCTGACGACCAACGCGCTGATCGGGCTCAAGGAGCGGCGGGGCCGCTCCGCCGAGCCGGTACCGGGCGCGGTGCCCGAGCCGGTGCTCGTCGGGGTGGGCGCCGGTGCGGGGGGCGCGGCCGAGGGGTCGGTCCCGGCCCCGCGGACCGCCGGTGCCGGTGCCTCTGCCGCTGCCTCTGCCTCTGCCTCTGCCTCTGCCTCTGCCGCGAAGGCGACCGCGACCGCGACGGTCGTGGCGGGGCCTTCGGCCGGCGCGGACGACGGTGGGGCCGAGGTGCTCTCCGGCTACCTGACCGCGCGGACCGTGAGGACGGAGCTGGTCGCGGACACCAAGGAGGCGGCGATCCGCGAGATGGCGGAGATGCTCGCGGCCACCGGCAACGTCCGTGACGTGGAGGAGCTGGTACGGGTCGCCCTCGCCCGGGAGGCGCAGGGGACGACGGGGCTCGGCGAGTCGATCGCGATCCCGCACGCCAAGACGGACGCGGTCACCCGGCCGACGGTGGGCTTCGCCCGGTCCGACGAGGGCGTCGAGTGGGGTTCGCTGGACGGGACGAAGGCCCGCCTGGTCTTCATGATCTCGGTGCCGGAGGCGGCGGCCGGTGACGAACACCTGCGGATCCTGGCCCTGTTGTCGCGCAAGTTGATGGACGTCGACTTCCGGGCCCGATTGCAGTGCGCACCGGACGAGCGGGCCGTCCTCGCGGTGCTGCGCGAGATCGCGTAGCCGGGGGCGGGACGTGCGAAGGCCGCCGCGGCCGGTGGGGCGCGGGGGCCTTCGTACGTTCTCGGGTGTGTCAGTGGGCGGGATCGCCGCCGGGGGTGGCGGCGGGGTTGGCGCCGGCCTCGGCGGCCTCGGCGTTGTAGATGTCCGGCTCCAGGTAGATCACCCGGGCGATCGGGACCGCGGCGCGGATGCGGGCCTCGGCCTCGTTGATGGCGTTGGCCACCTCGGTCGCGGTGTCGTCGTGCCGGACGGCGATCTTCGCGGCGACGAGCAGTTCCTCGGGGCCGAGGTGCAGGGTGCGCATGTGGATGACGCCGGTGACCACGTCGCCGTCGACCAGGGCGGCCGTGATCTTGTCGACGTCCTCGGTGCCGGCGGCCTCGCCCAGCAGCAGCGACTTGGTCTCGGCGGCGAGCACGATGGCGATGATGATCAGCAGGACGCCGATGCAGAGGGTGCCGATGCCGTCCCACACGCCGTCGCCGGTGGCCAGGGCCAGACCGACGCCGCCGAGGGCGAGGACCAGACCGATGAGCGCGCCGAGGTCTTCGAGGAGGACGACGGGGAGCTCGGGGGCCTTGGCGCGCTTGATGAACTGGCCCCAGCTGAGCGAGCCGCGGATCTCGTTCGACTCCTTGATGGCGGTGCGGAAGGAGAAGGACTCCGCGATGATCGCGAAGACGAGGACGCCGATCGGCCAGTACCACTGCTCGATCGGGTGCGGATGGTTGATCTTCTCGATGCCCTCGTAGATGGCGAACATGCCACCGACGGTGAACAGCACGATGGACACCAGGAAGGCGTAGATGTAGCGCTCGCGCCCGTACCCGAAGGGGTGTTGGGGCGTGGCCTCGCGCTTGGCCTTCTTGCCGCCGAGGAGCAGCAGCCCCTGGTTGCCGGAGTCCGCGAGCGAGTGGACGCTCTCCGCGAGCATCGACGACGAACCGCTGAAGACGTAGGCCACGAACTTGGCTACGGCGATGGCGAGGTTGGCGGCGAGTGCCGCCACGATCGCCCTGGTACCGCCCGACGCGCTCATGGGTGCTGGGTGTCCCTTCCTCGATGCGGCGCCCCAGGGCCGGGGCGCCGCGCTACGGCCGCATATTGTCGCAGCCGCCGGTAGGGACGGTACGTCAGACCACGACGGTGGCGCGGAAGACGGTACCGCTGCCGGACAGTTCGGCCTTTTCGCCCGCGGGGACGAAGACGGACCGGCCGGGGGCCAGGGTCAGTTCGCCGGCCTTCGGGGAACCGGCGGTGCAGAGCAGGATCTGCGGGGTGGTGTCGGGGAGGAGTTGCGGGGCGCCGCCGGGGGCGAGGAGGAAACGGGAGAGCCGGAACTCGTCGATGGGGGTCTCGTAGACCTCCTCGGCGCCGCCTTCGGGGCGCTGCACGGCGGGGTCGCCGGACTCGAACCGCACGATCTTCAGCAGTTCGGGCACGTCGACGTGCTTGGGGGTGAGGCCCGCGCGCAGCACGTTGTCGGAGTTGGCGAGCAGTTCGACGCCGAGGCCGTCGATGTAGGCGTGCGGGACGCCGGCGCCGAGGAACATGGCCTCGCCGGGCTGGAGCCGTACGTGGTTGAGCAGCATGGCCGCGATGACACCGGGGTCGCCCGGGTAGTCGTGGACGAGGGCCGCGTAGGGCGCGTAGGGCCCGCCGAGGCGGTCGGCGGCGGCGGCCGCCTCGGTGACCGTGCGGGCCATCTCGGCGCGGTCGGCGGTGAGGACGGCGGTGAGGACCTCGCGCAGCGCGGCCTCTTCGGGGTGCGCGTGCAGCAGGTCGACGTACGGCTTGAGGGAGTCGACCTCCAGGCCGGCGAGGAGGTCGGCGGTCTCCAGCGGGGCGCGGAAGCCGCACAGTCCCTCGAAGGGGGTGAGGGCGCAGATCATCTCGGGTTTGTGGTTGGCGTCCTTGTAGTTGCGGTGGGCCGCGTCGATCGGGACGCCTCGGCGTTCCTCGTCCTCGTGGCCCGCCCTGGCCTGTGCCAGGTCGGGGTGGACCTGGAGGGAGAGGGGGGCGCCGGCCGCGAGGATCTTGAAGAGGAAGGGCAGTCGGGGGCCGAACCTGGCCACGGTGGCCGCGCCGAGTTCGCGGGCGGGGTCGGCGGCGATGACGTCCGCCAGTGTGGTCTCGCCGGCTCCGCGGTCGAGGCGGGAGGGCGCTCCGGGGTGGGCGCCCATCCACATCTCGGCCTGGGGTTCGCCCGTCGGCTCGATCCCGAGGAGGGCGGGGATCGCGGTGGTCGATCCCCACGCGTAGGGGCGGATGGTGTTCGTCAGACGGTCCATCGTCGTCTTCCTGGGTCGTGATGTGGGGCTGGGCAGGCGGGCACGGGTGTGCCTCAGCGGTGTCCCCCCGACGCCAACGCCAGGTAGGCGGTGGCGAAGTCGGTGATGGCGAGGAGTTCGGCGAGCTGTTCCAACTCGGTTCCCTCCTCGGGTTCGAGTTCGCTGATGGCCGTGTCGTGGCCGAGGGCGAGTTCGCGGGCGGCGGGTGCGGCGCTGAGTCCGCCCGTGGGTCGGTCGCGCAGCAGGACGACGCGGGCGCGCATCGCCTGGGGTTCGTCGACGCGGTCGCGGAAGAAGTCGTCGGGGTCGGCGCCGGCGGCGAAGGCCCCGGAGAGGAGCACTCCGTGGGCGGGCAGCGCCTCGGGGAGTTCGGCGGCGAGGGCGGGGCGCCCGGCGAGTTCGGCGAGGGTCGCGGCGAACCGGCGTCCGGCCGGGCCGGCTCCGGCTCCCTCGCTCCAGATGAGCGGGAGGGAGTCGGCGAGTTCGGTGGCGAGGGTCTTGGCCGGGTTGGAGTAGGTGGCGATCGCGGGGCCGCAGCGTTCGGCGGTGCGGTCGAGCCGGTCGGCGACGAGCAGGAGCGTGTCGGGTGCGGCGGTGACGAGTCCGACCTTGTCGAGGAGGACGAGGAGCGGGGTGAGCAGGGCCCACAGGGCGCCGGGGCCGGCCGCGGCGGATTCGTCGTACTCCTGGTAGGGGGCTCGGGCCATCGGTACGAGCACTCCGTGGGCGCCGTCCACGGCCTCGCTCAGCGGGGAGCGTTCGGGGGCGACGGCGACGACGGTGCAGCCGCGCCGGTAGGCCTGCTCGGTGAGGACGGCCAGTCCGGGCTCGGTGCCGTCGGTGGTGGCGACGAGCAGCAGGTCCACGGGACCGGCCCAGCCGGGCAGGGTCCAGCGCAGTGCGCCGGCGGCGTGTGCGACGCCGGTGGGGTGCAGGCGGGTGACCGGTACGGAGGCTCCGGCGAGGGCGCCGAGGAGGTCGGCGACGCCGGTGGCGGCGGTGCCGGGGCCCGCGATGAGCACGGCGCGGGGGCGGCCGTCGGGCCGCAGGTCGGCCAGGCCGGCCTCGGCGGCGTGCCGGGCGGCGGTCCGGACCCTGGCTCCGGCGTCGGCGGCGCCGCGGAGCAGGCCGCGGCGGTCGGCGCGGGCGAGATCGTCCGGTGCGTCGAGGATGGACTCGTCGAGCATGGCGGCCTCCGGCTGTGGGTGGACGGACCCGGGGGCGAGGGCCCAGGGGGACGGAACCGGTCTCAGCGTCTGCGCGGGCGGGTCAGGCGGGGCGGCGGGCCTCGTCCACGAGGAGGACCGGGATGCCGTCACGGACCGGGTACGCGAGGCCGCAGTCCTGGCCGGTGCAGATCAGCTCGGGGGTGTTCTCGTCGGCCGACTTGTCGTCGAGGGGCGAGTGGCAGGCGGGACAGGCGAGGATCTGCAGGAGGCCGGCTTCGAGCGGCATGGGGCGCTTCCCTTCGAACATGCGGATTGGGCGAGGTCAGCGTACCGCCGGGCCGCGTGTGACGCGGCCCGGCCCGGTGATGCCGAGGCGCTTCTTGTCCGGCGGGTGACTACGCGCGGACGAGTGCGAGGACCTCGTCGCGGATCTTTTCGAGGGTCGCGGTGTCGCGGGCCTCGACGTTCAGGCGCAGCAACGGCTCGGTGTTGGACGGGCGCAGATTGAACCACCAGTCGGCGGTGGTCACGGTGAGGCCGTCGAGTTCGTCGACGGTGGCGCCGTCCCGGGAGCCGTAGGTCTTCCTGACGAGGGCGGTGCGGCCGGCCTGGTCGGCGACGGTCGAGTTGATCTCGCCGGAGCCGACGTAGCGGTCGTAGGAGGAGACCAGGTCGGAGAGGGTGCCGGGCTGGCCGCCGAGGGCCGCGAGGACGTGGAGCGCGGCGAGCATGCCGGTGTCCGCGTTCCAGAAGTCCTTGAAGTAGTAGTGCGCGGAGTGCTCGCCGCCGAAGATGGCGCCGGAGGTGGCCATCTCCTGCTTGATGAAGGAGTGTCCGACGCGGGTGCGGACGGGGGTGCCGCCGTGTTCCTTGACGACCTCGGGGACGGACCAGGAGGTGATCAGGTTGTGGATCACGACGCCGGTGCCGCCGTTGCGGGCCAGTTCGCGGGCGGCGACCAGGGCGGTGATGGCGGAGGGGGAGACGCCCTCGCCGCGCTCGTCGACGACGAAGCAGCGGTCGGCGTCGCCGTCGAAGGCGAGTCCGAGGTCGGCGCCCTCGGCGAGCACGCGGGCCTGGAGGTCCACGAGGTTCTTCGGGTCGAGGGGGTTCGCCTCGTGGTTGGGGAAGGTCCCGTCGAGTTCGAAGTACAGGGGGACGAGGTCCAGCGGGAGGCCTTCGAAGACGGTGGGGACGGTGTGTCCGCCCATGCCGTTGCCGGCGTCGACGACGACCTTGAGGGGGCGGATGGCGGTGAGGTCGACCAGGCCCTTGAGGTGGTCGGCGTACCCGGTGAGGGTGTCCTGTTCGGTGACGGTGCCCGGGACGGTGTCGGCAGGGACGGCGGGGGCGCCCTCGTCGGTCCACTTCTCGACGAGTTCGCGGATGGTGGCGAGACCGGTGTCCTGGCCCACGGGGGCGGCGCCGGCGCGGCAGAGCTTGATGCCGTTGTACCGGGCCGGGTTGTGGGAGGCGGTGAACATCGCGCCGGGCCGGTCCAGCGTGCCGGAGGCGTAGTACAGCTGGTCGGTGGAGCACAGTCCGATCAGGGTGACGTCCACGCCGCGGGCGGCCGCGCCGCGGGCGAACGCGGCGGAGAGGCCGGGCGAGGAGGGGCGCATGTCGTGGCCGACCACGATCGCGGTGGCGCCGGTGACCTCGACGAACGCGGCGCCGAAGAGTGCGGCCAGCGATTCGTCCCACTCGTCGGGCACGACGCCGCGCACGTCGTACGCCTTGACGATGTTCGAAAGATCTGCGGCCACTGCCTGCCCCCCTGAAGGATCCGTGCGGTGGGGCAAACCTACCCTGTGCCCGGATCGCCCTTTCGGACGAGCCGAGGGGGGATCGGCGGGTCAGGAATCGGGCGAACGCAGGACGCGCAGGTGTCCTCGCCGGGTTTCGCCGGGGGTGGGGGCGCCGGGTCCGGAGCCGCCCGCCTGGGCCGCGCGGTCGTGCGGGCGGGCCGCCTCGCGCACGGCGTTGGCCAGGGCTTCGAGGTCGTCGCCGCTGGGGCGGGAGGGGGCCGAGCCGTCGGTCAGCCGCACCACGTCCCAGCCCCGGGGGGCGGTCAGGCGCTCGGAGTGCTCGGCGCACAGGTCGTAACAGTGGGGTTCGGCGTAGGTGGCGAGCGGGCCGAGAACTGCGGTCGAGTCGGCGTAGACGTACGTCAGTGTGGCGACGGCAGGGCGGCCGCACGCGGTGCGCGAACAGCGACGTACAAGGCTCACGACGTTGGACGGTACCGCACTCTTGACCGGGCCGCGACGACTCCCCCACCGGGCACGCCCCCGTGTCGCCCTGAACGGGCCCCGACCCCGGCCGGATTGCTCGCGGTACGACATGGGGCCGTGGCCGCCGGGAGGCCCTGCCGGGGGCAGGGTGACGGCTACCCTGCGAGGGTGACGGACAGCCCGCTGAAGCCCCCGATTCCCACGAGTCCCGAAGGGACCCCCCACGAGCCGAGGCCCCGGCGGCGCGACCGCCACGGGCGGGGGATGCGGGGGCCGGTGGCGCCACCTCAGGTACCGCTGGCGGCGAGCCGGGCGGAGCTGTTCGGTGATCTCGTACGGGATTCCGTGGAACGGTTGGAGCGGCGCTGGACGCAGCTCGCCGAGGTGGAGTTCGTGGTCGCGGACGTGCCGGGGCCGCCGGGCGGCGCGGACGGTGGTTGGAACGACGAGGCGGTGCCGCTCGGCGGGCTGGTGGAGGCCCGGGACGGGCGACCGGCCCGGATCGTGGTGTTCCGGCGGCCGGTGGAGATCCGGGCGAAGGGGCGCGACGAGAAGGCCATGCTGGTCCACGAGATCGTGGTGGAGCAGGTGGCGGAGCTGTTGGGGCTCTCGCCGGAGATCGTGGATCCCCGCTACGGGCAGGACTGAGGGCCCGCCCACCGCTGCTTCCCGCGGGGTTCCGCCGGGTGCCGGCGGAGCCCCGCGCCGGTTCACCTGGTCAGGATCGAGAGGTCCTCGACGGCCTTGGGGACCGCGACCGTGGAGAGGTCGTCGCCGAAGGGCTGGATCGTGAACATGGGGATGCCCTCGTGCGGCAGGGTCAGCG
This sequence comes from Streptomyces sp. NBC_01426, assembly GCF_036231985.1. GTDB lineage: Bacteria > Actinomycetota > Actinomycetes > Streptomycetales > Streptomycetaceae > Streptomyces. The sequence continues at coordinate 4,685,384 of NZ_CP109500.1, read as the reverse complement.
TGCGGGAGGCGTACACGGGGCCTCCGGAGAGGGTTTCCAGCGTCAGGGCGTAGGCGCCCTTCGCGCCGGTGGGGGCCGGCGGCGGGGACACGGCCAGGGTGGTGCCCGCCTTGACGGTGACTTCCTTGACGGTGGGTTCGCCGCCGTCGGTGCCCGGTGAGGCCGTGACGCGGACCTTCGCGTCCCCGCTGCCCGCCGCGGTGAGGGCGAGCAGGGTCGCCTTGTCGTCGAGCCGGTTGTCCGCGACGGTGGCCCGCGCGCCCACGGGGGCGGTGGCGGGGAGGAAGCCCAGCTCCTGCTTGGCGCCGGTGCCGCGGACCACGCGGACGGCCGCGACGACCGGGGTGGCCTTCTTCGGGTCCGCGGGGGTCAGGTGCAGGGAGCCCACCTCGCCGCGGGTGACGTCCTTGAGGTCCACGCTCGCCGTCATGCCGGCCTTGACGTGGACCTGCTCGTTGCCGGCCGGGCTGATGGAGCCGCCGGGGCCGGCCAGTCGGAGGTTGAGGTCGGCGTCGTCCTCGCCGGGGGCGAAGGCGACGAGCCGGACGGAGGTGGCGTCCGCGGGGATGCCCGGCAGGACGAGGCTGCCCGTGGGTCCGGTGGACGCCGGCAGCCAGTCGACGCCGACCCCCTCCTCGGCGATCTGCGCGGTGGCGCCGACCCGGCCGGTCACGACGGTGACGCGGGCGGTGAGGTCGGTGAGCTGGGTGCCCGGGAGGAAGTCGGACAGCATCACCTTGGCGCTGGCGCGGGGGTCGACCTTGTAGGGGAGCCGTTCGGGGCTGCCGGGCTTGTCCTTGAGCAGGCCGTCCGGGCCGTACAGCTTCACCTGGACGGTGGCCTCGGTGTCGTCCGGGTTGGTCAGGTGGATGGAGTCGAGGCGGCCCTTGGCGCTGCTGAGGGCGGGGAACCAGAAGTCGGTCCCGGGCGGGGTGCAGGCGACGCCGAGGAGGCCTCGGGACTGGCCCACCGCGACCTTGGTGGTCTGTTGGGCGGTCCAGCCGGGGGCCATGACCCCGTCGGCGGAGCCGGTCAGCGGGGGTGCCTCGGCGCCCGAGGCGGCGGCTCCGGCGGGCTTGCCCGGTTCCTTCGGCTGTACGACGGGCTTGCCGTCCCTGGTGAGGAGCCGGGCCGTTCCGGGGGCGCCCGGCTTGCCGGGGGTGATCGAGGTGTAGGTGGTCTCCGCGATGTCCGAGGTGCTGGGGGCCGGGCACGTCAGCACGGACCGTTCCACGGGCATCCGGGAGGCGCCCGCGGCGCCCTCGGCGGCCGGGGCGGCGGGGGCGGTCAGTGAGGCGACGCCGGTGACGGCGGCCAGCGCGGCGGCCACCGCCGCGAGCGTCAGGGGTGCGCGCTGCTTCACTGCTGGGGGCTCCCGTCCGGACGCGGTTCGTGCTGTCCGTAGGTGTTCTCGTACGGCTCGTACTGGTACGGGTACTGCTGTTGCTGCTGCTGGTAGGGGTCGTGGGGCGGGTACGGGTACGGCTCGGCGTACTGCTCCCGGGTGGGCTCCTGCGGGGTCTGCTGCTGCTCGTACGGGTAGTCCTGGTACGCGTACTGCTCCTCCCCGTACGCCTGCTGCGCGGGGATCTGCGCGTACGGGTCGGCGACGGCGGCCGTCGGGGTCGCGGGCCGCTGTTCGGCCTCGGCCTCGGCGCGCAGGCGGCGGGCGCGCCGGCCTTCCCCGGCGGCGTCGGCCTGGGCGGGGACGGCGGCGTCCTCCTCGGGGAGGTCGTCGTCGAGCCGGGCGCGGCGGCCCGGCAGGGCCATCACGAGCAGGACCAGCGCGAGCAGGCCCTGGGCCCAGTGCCAGGCGTCGCGGCCGGCGGCGTCCTCGTGGACGAGGTCCAGGCGGCCTTCGCCGGCGGGCAGTTCGAAGCCCTGGGCCCAGCCGTCCACCGTCTTGGCCTTGAGCGGCTTGCCGTCGACGGTGGCCCGCCAGCCCGGGTCGGCCCGGTCGGCGATGCGCAGGACCCGGCCCTCCTCGCCGGCCGGGATGGTGGTGTGGACCTCGACGGGTCCGGCTTCGATGGCGACGGGGGCCTGGCCTTGGCGGCCGGGGACGATGACGGCGCGGGCCGGGGCCCGTTCGACCTCCCAGGAGGCGACGTCGTCGTCCTGGACGGCCTTGAGGCCCGGGGTGGCGTCGAGTACCTGGCGGAAGTGGTCGGGCGCGCCGGGCTGGAGGACGACGTAGCGGACGGCGAAGTCGTCGAGTTGGGCGGACTGGTCGGCGCCGGAGCCGGAGACGAGGCTGGAGACGACCTTGACGAGGCGGGGTTCGGAGCCGGCGCCGGCGAGGAGTTCGGCGTCGCCGAGGCGGGCGCCGGAGCCGCGGACCAGGCTGTAGGAGACGGTGGCGGGCGAGTCGCCGGTCAGGACGAGGGTGCGGGTCTGGTTGGTGTCGCCGCTCAGGTAGGCGGCGGCGGCCGGGACCTGGGCGGGGTCGCGGCGGGTCAGCGGGCCCTCGGCTCCGGAGAACATCCAGCCGGCGGCGGCGAGCAGCGGGCCGACGGCCGCGGCGAGTCCGACGAGCGCGGCGAGCGGTTGGCGCCAGCCGAAGCTGCTGGCGGCGACCCGGTACTTGGCGCCGTCGGCGCCGAGCAGGGCGGCCGCGAGGAGGCCGATGCCGTAGACGAGGGTGGCGGGGCCGGCCCAGGTGTCGCGGTTGAGGAGGACGGCGAGGAGCAGCCCGGTCAGGGCCGTGGCCCAGGCGACGCGGACGGCGAAGCGCCGGTCGGCGCGCAGCAGGGCGGCGAGCGCGGCGAGCAGGACGCCGATCAGGAGCAGCCCGCCGCCGGCGCCGGGGCCGCCGGGGCTGATGCCGAGCAGGTCGAGGGCGCCGGCGCGGGCTCCGTAGGGCAGTCCGGCCTCGCGCAGGAAGCGGGTCGGGTGGCTGAGCAGGCCCAGCGACCAGGGGGCGAGCACGAGGAGCGGTACGCCGAGGTTGGCGAGGAGGCGGGGTCCGTACGTCTTCCAGCGCGCGCGGCGGGTGACGAGCGCGGCGGCGCCGAGGACGAGGGCGAGCGGCCACACGACGGGGGTGAAGGCGGTGGCCAGGGTCAGCAGCAGGGTGTACGTCCACAGCGCCCGCCAGCTGCCTTCGGCGGCGGGTCCGCCCAGGCCGAAGGCGGTGACGGCGGCGCGGGCGATGAGCGGGAGCAGGACGGCGAGGACGGCGGTGCCGAGGAGGCCGCCGGCCAGGGCGCCGGTGACGGCGGGGAGGAAGGCGTAGGCGACGGCGGCCCAGGCGCGCAGGAGCCGGGATTCGACGAGCGGCCGGGACGCGAAGTAGGCGGTGAGGCCGGCGAGCGGGACCGAGCAGACGAGCAGCAGGGTCAGGGCGGCCTGGGTGGAGCCGAACAGCAGGCCGGCGACGGCGCCGAGCACGGCGAGGTAGGGCGGGGCCCCGGTGGTGGTGCCGAGGCCGACGGGCTGCCAGTCGGTGGTGTAGGCGCGCCAGAGGTCGAGGCCCCGGTCGGGGGCGGGGAGCAGGGCGCCGCCCATGAGGGAGCCGCCGAGGAGCAGGGAGCGGCAGGCGACGAGGGAGACGAGCAGGAGCAGGGCGAAGAGGACGGGGGCCGGGTTGCGGGCGATCCGCTTGAGCCGGGCGAACTGTTCGATCTCCAGGTAGTCGGCGTCGTCGCCGCCAGGGCCGGATTCGATGGCTCCGCCGTGTCTGCTGACGCCGGCGGCGTCGCTGTCGCGGTCGGCGCCGAAGTACCCGGCGAGTTGTTCGACGTTGGCGCGCAGGGTGGCGCCGGGCGGCGGGAAGAGCGGGCGCAGTTCCTTGGCGGGGACGACGGCGCCGCGGCGGGCCTTGCGGGCGGCGAGGATCCGGCCGGGGCGGAGCAGGGTGGCGAGCAGGCCGGTGAACTCGTCGACGGCTTGGCCGGGGGCCTTGCCGACGAGGTAGCCGAAGGTGCGCAGCACGGTGCCGAGGAGCAGCCGCAGCAGGACGTACGGCAGGGCGCGGCCGGAGCTGTTGGTGAGCACGGTGTAGACGGCGCCGGCCTTGTCGACGCGGTGGGCTCCGACGGCGGAACGGCCGGCGCAGTCGACGGTGCGGCGTTCGCGGGCGGCGGCCTCGGCGTGCCGCATGACGGCGTCGGGGGCGACGAGGACGGTGTGGCCGGCGCTCTGTACGCGCCAGCACAGGTCGACGTCGTCGCGCATGAGCGGGAGTCTGCGGTCGAAGCCGCCGAGGGCGTCGTAGACGTCGCGGCGCACCAGCATGCCCGCGGTGGAGACGGACAGGACGGGGCGGATCTGGTCGTGCTGGCCCTGGTCCTGTTCGCGGCGGTCGAGTCCGGTCCAGCGGCGGCCGCTGCGGGCGATGGTGACGCCGGCTTCGAGGAGCTGCTTCTTGTCGTACCAGCCGCGCAGTTTGGGGCCGATGACGGCGGCCTCGGGGTTCTCCTCGGCGACGCGCAGCAGTTCGGCGAGGGCGTCGGGTTCGGGGGCGCAGTCGTCGTGGAGCAGCCAGAGCCACTGCACCGGTTCGCCGTGGGGGAGTTCGGGGAGGTCGTACGCGTCGTCCCGCCAGGTGCGGCTGACGGGGTCCCAGCCGCTGGGGCGCTTGAGGTAGGGAAGGTCCTCGGTGGTCGGCACGCCGGCGGTGCGGGCCGCTTCGTCGACGGCGGTGCCGAATCCGGTGCGGCGGGCCAGGTGCAGGACCCGGTCGGCGCCGAGGGCCTCGGTCAGCAGTCGCGCGGATTCGTCGGCGCTGCCGGTGTCGGCGGCGACGTGGTTCTGCGCGGGGCGTTCCTGGCCGAGGAGTCCGGCGAGGGTGCGGGGGAGCCAGCGCGCGCCGTCATGGGCGACGAGGACCGCGGTGACGACGTGCCGGGGGAACTCGGGGGTGGCGGCGCCCTGGTGGGAGGCCGACGAGTTGCTGTGCAGGGACATCGCGGTACGGGCCCTCCGGCCGGGGGTCCGGGGGTGGTGTGCCCTCGGAGGCTGCTGGACAGCGCCCCACACTAACGGCTCGGAACACAGCGGTCCGCCTCCTGCGGGGAAGGTGCGGGAGGCGGACCGTTTGCTCTGTTCGTCCTGCGGTTCGGCGCGCGGTTCCGGACGGGGCGGATCCGCGGGTGGATCGTACTGCGGGCCGGTCTTCGGGAGGGTCGGCGGCCGGTGTGCCGGCGGATATGAGGTGCGGGGTGCCGTCGGCGCCGGGCAGCCGGCGCGCGGTGCGCCTCAGACCGCCGCCTTCTTCAGGCGACGGCGCTCACGCTCGGACAAACCGCCCCAGATACCGAAGCGTTCGTCGTTCGCGAGGGCGTATTCAAGGCATTCGGAGCGGACCTCGCAGGCGAGGCAGACCTTCTTGGCTTCGCGGGTGGAGCCGCCCTTCTCGGGAAAGAAGGACTCGGGGTCGGTCTGGGCGCAGAGTGCGCGCTCCTGCCATCCGAGCTCCTCGTCCGCCTCCTCGACCAGCAGTTCCTGAAACAGCTCGGTCATGTGCGCCCCTCGCTCTGTCTGTGCGTCCCCGTGGTGTTGCCGTCACTGATCGCTACGTAACGACACGAGTGAAATTACAAGTGGGGGGCTCCAGCGCAGTCAAGCCGAGATCTGCTATTGGGCCCCTTATTCACTCTGCGGAACCAAGCGTATGCAGTAAGTGTTCATATCGCCAAAAATCGTGACACATGCCACTGGCCTGAAAGCGGCGCCCGAAACGGCACCCCGCCCTCACCCGTAGCCGACGTGACTCCGCGTGACGTGGTTGCGATCCGTCCCGAGATGCGGTGCGGATCACAGTCAGGTCACGAGTGGCGCCAGTTGGTTTGAATTGCGGTTGATGCGACTCTCGGGGCGGCACATGCCCCGGTCCCCCCTGCACAAACCTTTCTCCGGACGCAGTAACCGGATGAGGTGAAACTTTTGCCTTAATCCGGACATTGGGTTGACAGTCCGACCCCTCGCCGGTTCTCCTTGTACGCATGTCAGCGCCCGCAGCCGCCACCTGGACCCCCATTCGTGGGTTCCTGCGCGCTGCCCAGGTTCGCTGTTGCTGTTGCAGCTGTTGATGCCACCGGAGCCACGGCTCCCCTGAGCACCGGCTCCCCACAGCAACCGCCAGCACGACTGACATCCGTCGAGGAATCCCCCGATGAACAGCACCACCGCCCCGCACCCCACCGCCGCGGCCCCCACCGTTCCCGCCGTCGTGGCGCCCATGGTCGAGAGCGACCTCCAGATCGCCGGCGACATCCTCTCCGTACAGCACCTCCTCCAGCCGGCCCGCGAACACCCGACCACCGTCGCCGAGTTCGTGGGCCTCGCCCGCTCCATCGCCGAGAACCGCGCGGAGTGGGAGCACCTGGTCCAGTACGACGCCACCACCCGCTGGTACCACCGCCTGCGCACCGGCCCCGGCTACGAGGTCTGGCTGCTCAGCTGGGTCCCCGGGCAGGGCAGCGGCCGGCACGACCACGGCGGCTCCTCCGGCGTCCTGACCGTCCTGGACGGCGAACTCACCGAGCACGCCCCGCGCGGCCCGCTGACCCTGCGCGCCGGCTCCCAGCGCGTCTTCGCCCCCGGCTACGCCCACGAGGTCGTCAACGACGCCCTCGACGGGGCGGTCAGCCTGCACGTCTACTTCCCCGGGCTCACCGAGATGCCGATGCACAGCTGCTCCCCGGCCAGGCCGGAGGCCCTTTCCGTCTGATCGACGGTCGCCCGGCCCGGCCCACCCGTCACCCGACCACCGCCCCTCGACGGGCGGCCCGCGGCTGACAGACTGTCCGCATGCGCATTGTTGTTCTGGCCGGCGGCATCGGCGGCGCCCGTTTCCTCCGCGGACTCAAGTCGGCGGTCCCCGAGGCGGAGATCACGGTCATCGGCAACACCGGTGACGACATTCACCTGTTCGGGCTGAAGGTGTGCCCCGATCTGGACACCGTGATGTACACCCTCGGCGGTGGCATCAACGAGGACCAGGGTTGGGGACGCACCGACGAGTCCTTCACCGTCAAGGAGGAACTCGCGGCGTACGGGGTCGGACCCACCTGGTTCGGCCTCGGCGACCGCGACTTCGCGACCCACATCGTCCGTACCCAGATGATCGGTGCGGGCTACCCGCTCAGCGCCGTCACCGAGGCCCTCTGCGACCGCTGGCAGCCCGGGGTCCGGCTGCTGCCCATGTCCGACGACCGGGTCGAGACGCACGTCGCCATCACCGAGCCCGGCTCCGGCGAACGCCGCGTCATCCACTTCCAGGAGTACTGGGTCAAGATGCGCGCCGCGGTGGACGCGGAGGCCGTCGTACCCGTGGGCGCCGAGCAGGCCAAGCCCGCGCCCGGCGTGCTGGAGGCCATCGCGGCCGCCGACGTCATCGTCTTCCCGCCGTCCAACCCGGTGGTCTCCGTCGGGACCATCCTCGCCGTGCCCGGCATCCGGGAGGCGGTGGCCTCGGCCTCGGCCCCGGTCGTGGGCCTCTCCCCCATCGTCGGGGGCGCCCCCGTGCGCGGGATGGCCGACAAGGTGCTGGCCGCCGTGGGCGTCGAGTCCACCGCCGCGGCCGTCGCCCTGCACTACGGCACCGGCCTGCTCGACGGCTGGCTGGTGGACACCGCCGACGCGGCTGCCGTCGCCGAGGTCGAGGCCGCCGGCATCACCTGCCGTGCGGTCCCGCTGATGATGACCGACCTCGACGCCACCGCGGCGATGGCCCGGGCGGCGTTGGAGCTGGCGGAGGCCTCCCGGTGACCGTTCCCTCCTACGAGGTGCGCGCCGTCCCCGGGATCCCCGAGGTCGCCCCGGGCGACGACCTGGCCGCGCTGATCGCGGCGGCCGAACCGGGGCTGCGCGACGGGGACGTCCTCCTGGTCACCTCGAAGATCGTGTCCAAGGCGGAGGGCCGGATCGTGCGGGCCGACTCCCGCGAGGACGCCATCGACGCGGAGACCGTCCGCGTGGTCGCCCGCCGGGGCGCCCTGCGGATCGTCGAGAACCGCCGCGGCCTGGTGATGGCGGCGGCCGGCGTGGACGCCTCGAACACCGCCCCGGGCACGGTGCTGCTGCTCCCCGAGGACCCGGACGCCTCGGCGGCGGCGATCCGCGAGGGGCTGCGGGCCGCGCTGTCGGTGGACGTCGGGGTGATCGTGACGGACACCTTCGGGCGGCCCTGGCGCTCCGGGCTCACCGACGTGGCGATCGGCTCGGCCGGCGTGCGGGTGCTGGACGACCTGCGCGGCGGCGCGGACGCTCACGGGAACCCGCTGAGCGCGACGATAGTGGCCACGGCGGACGAACTGGCCGCGGCCGGCGACCTGGTCAAGGGCAAGGCCTCGGGCCTTCCCGTGGCCGTCGTGCGCGGGCTGTCGCACCTGCTCGGCGAGGGGTCCTCGGCAGCCGACCTGGTCCGCCCGTCCGTCGACGACATGTTCCGGCTGGGGACCTCGGAGGCGGTACGGGAGGCCGTGACGCAGCGGCGTACCGTACGGGCCTTCACGGACGAGCCGGTGGACCCGGGCGCGGTCCGCCGGGCGGTGGCGGCGGCCGTGACGGCCCCGGCCCCGCACCACACGACGCCGTGGCGGTTCGTGCTGCTGGAGTCGGCCGCCGCGCGGCTGGAACTCCTGGACGCGATGCGGGACGCGTGGATCGACGACCTGCGGCGGGACGGCAAGTCCGAGGAGTCCGTCGCGAAACGGGTGCGGCGCGGCGACGTGCTCCGCAACGCCCCGTACCTGGTCGTGCCGTGCCTGGTCATGGACGGGGCGCACGACTACGGGCACGCGCGCCGGGACGCGGCGGAGCGGGAGATGTTCGTGGTCGCGATGGGCGCGGGCGTCCAGAACTTCCTGGTCGCGCTGGCCGGGGAGCGGCTCGGCTCCGCGTGGGTGTCCTCGACGATGTTCTGCCGGGACGTGGTGCGCAAGGTGCTGGCGCTCCCGGAGGACTGGGACCCGATGGGGGCGGTGGCCGTGGGCCACGCCGCCGCGGCTCCGGCGGAGCGGCCCGCGCGGTCGGCTTCCGCGTTCGTCGAGGTGCGCTGAGGGGGCGCCGGGTCCGGTGCGGATCCGGCGCCGGGAAGGGGTCGCGGGGCATACCCGCGGCCCCTTTCCGCGTACCGGGGGTGCGGCGCCTGCCGGGGGTGCGGCGCCTGCCGGGGTGGGGGGTCAGAGGCGGCCGATGTCCGTGCGCGGCATCTTCGGCGTGCGGCGGGGCGGGGTGCGGCCCGCCAGCAGGATGAGGCGGGCCGCGCGGTGGCGCTGGCCCTCGTACGGGGCGAGGAGCTCCAGCATGGCCGCGTCGTCGGCGTCCCGGTCCCCGGCGAGGGCGTACCCGACGATGCCCGGCAGGTGGAGGTCCCCGGTGGTGACCGCGTCGGCGGCGCCGTTGCTGCGCTGGAGGGTCTCGGCGGAGGTCCAGGGGCCGATGCCGGGTACGGCCTCCAGCCGTCGGGTGGCCTCGGCGAGGTCCATGGCGACGGCCTCCTCCAGCCGGTTCGCGACCCGGGCGGCGCGCACGATGGTGGCGGAACGCTTCGAGTCGACGCCGGCCGTGTGCCAGTCCCAGGACGGGATCATGGCCCAGACGCGGGCCGTCGGCATCACGTACAGGTCCGGGCGCGGGCCGGGGGCGGGCTCGCCGTGGCGACGGACCAGCCGGCGCCAGGCGCGGTAGGCCTCGTCGGTGGTGACCTTCTGCTCCAGGACGGTCGGGATCAGCGACTCCAGGACCAGCCCGGTCCGGGTCAGGCGCAGTCCGGGACGGCGGCGGTGGCTGGCGTGCACGAGCCGGTGCCGGGGCACGAAGGCGGCCGGGTCGTCGGCGGCGCCGAGGAGTTCGGGCAGCCGGTCGAGGACCCAGTCGGCGCCCGGCCCCCAGGCCTCGGCGCCGACCTTGCCGTCGGCGCCGGCGACACGGAGGGTGGCGGGCCCGTCGGGGGTCCGGCTGGTCTTCCAGACCGAGCCGTCGGGGCTGGTGCGGAAGGTGGGGTCGGCGGGGCCGCGCCGGAGGGGGCCGAGGGTGAGGCCCAGGTCGACGGGGCCCTCGGGGGCCCAGATCCGGCTCCGGGCGTCGATCGCCTCTCCCGGCGTGTGACCCCGGCCCGCGGGCACGTCGGTGCGGCCGCCGCGGATCGCGGTGCGGGTGAGGGGGTCGAAGCGGCCGGCCATGCCTTTGAGCGTAGCCGGGTGGGGGGTGGGGCGGGGCCGGGTCGTTCGTGGGCCCCGCCCCGGGCCCCGGGACTGGGGTCGGCCCCGCCGGGGCCCCCGGGACCGGGGCGGCCGGGGTCGCGCGGCGCCGTGGCGCGGAGCGGCCCCGGCTGCGCCGGGCTTTCGGGGCTCCGCCCCGAACCCCGCGCCTCAAACGCCGGCGGGGCTGGATTCGGCCGGGTCGGGGCCCGGTGGGTCAGCGGCCCTGGAGTTTGGCCGCGGAGGTGCGGGCCGGAGGGAGTTGGCCGTAGAGGAGGCGGCCCGGGCATTCCGTGGCGAAGCCGTCGCGGTGGCCCGAGATGACGTTGAGCTTCACGTTGCGGCCCTTGGCGTACAGGTTGCCGCCGCCCGACTTCAGGGTGGCCTTCGCCCGCGGGTCCGCCCCGAAGAGGCCCAGCTTCCAGGCCGTGAGCCGGGCGACCGCGTTGACCGAGGCGGCCGGCGGGGTCGTCGAGGTGTACGAGCCGATCACCGCGATGCCCATGCTGTCGGTGTTGAAGCCCATGGTGTGGGCTCCGAGCACCGGCTTCGCGACGCCGCCCGCCCGGCCCTCGTAGACGGTGCCGCACTTGTCGACGGCGAAGTTGTAGCCGATGTCGCGCCAGCCGCTGCTGACCACGTGGTAGCGGTACAGGCTGCGCAGGACCGCCGGGGCGTCCTTGCAGGCGTAGTTGTTGCCGGAGGCCGTGTGGTGGACGAAGGCGGCCTTGACGGTCTTGGTGTAGACGAAGCCCTTCTCGCGCAGGCCCTCGTCCGCACCCCAGCCCTTTCGGGTGACGATGCGGGGGCGCGGCCCGATGTACGGGCGCCCCGCGGCGGCGAGGGACTCGTCGGCCAGGACGGCGTCCGCGGTGGAGTCGGCCTTGTTGAGTGCGGTGATCTCGTCGGCGCCGATCGGGGCGAGCGGGACGTTGGCGGAGGAGGACTCGGCCATCTCCATCGTCATGCCGGGGAGGAGGACGGGTTCGCCCTTGTCGTCGCCCTCGGGGTCCTCGTCCGGGTCGTCGTCCTTCGGGCCGGCGTTCTTCCCGTCGATGGTGACCGGTGGCGTCTGCGCGCCCGGGTCGACGAGTTCGATCCGCATCCCGGACGGGAGGCGGGACGGGGCGCGGGTGGTGGTGGCGCCCGTCTCGGCCTGGACGCGGACCTCGATGCCGTCGGACTCGCCGACCCACAGGGGGGCGGTGCTGCCGCGCACGCGGCCGGATCCGCGTTCCACGGTGTCGGGGTCGGCGGCGTGTTCGCTGTTGTGGGTCTCGACGTCCTGCCAGTCGGACCAGGTGGACGTCTTCACGGAGCGGGTGCGGACCTGGACCCGGCCGAGGAGTTGGGTGCTCGCGTCGTCCCAGACGACGCCGACCAGCGAGAACGTCTTGACCTCCCGAGCGGTCAGGCCCCGCGCCTCGGGAAGGCGCGGCGCGGTGCTCATGCCGGGGGTGCCGGAGGTGCGGTCCGCCGTCGGTCCGAGCGGGACGAGCCGCAGTGACTGGGTGGACCCCGCGGGGTTCACGGGGGCGACCGCCACCGCGGAGGGGGTGGCCAGGGCGGGAGTGGGGAGCGCGAGCGGCATGGCCAGCGCGGCGGCCGTCGCGACGCCGATCGAGGAAGCAAGGAATGCACGCATGAAAGGATGCTCGGCGCGCGCACCGCCGGGCGCCATCGGAGAACTGACGCCCCGTCCGGTACGACGCCGATACCCCTCCCCCGTACGGGGGAGTCCGGGGCCGCCGTACGGACGAGGGCGCCGCGTACCCTGTGGCGGGTGAACGCCACTGACCGCACCCCTGCCGACCTGCTGCGATCCGCGCTCGCCGCCGATCCGGGCCGCCCGCTCGTCACCTTCTACGACGACGCCACGGGCGAGCGCGTCGAATTGTCCGTCGCCACCTTCGCCAATTGGGTGGCCAAGACCGCCAATCTGCTCCAGGGCGACCTGGGCGCGGAGCCCGGCGACCGGCTCGCGCTGCTGCTTCCCGCGCACTGGCAGGGCGCCGTGTGGCTGCTCGCCTGCGCCTCCGTCGGGGTGGTCGCGGAGGTGGGCGGGGATCCGGCCGCCGCGGACCTCGTCGTGACCGGTCCCGACACGCTGGAGGAGGCCTCCGCGTGCGGGGGCGAGCGGGTCGCGCTCGCCCTGCGTCCGCTGGGCGGCAGGTTCCCGCAGCCGCCCGCCGGGTTCGCGGACTACGCGGTGGAGGTTCCGGGGCAAGGCGACCGGTTCGTCCCGTTCCAGCCCGTGGACGCCGACGGTCCGGGGCTCGTGGTGGGCGGCGAGGAGCTCTCGTACGCGGACCTGATCGCGCGCGCCCGCGAGGACGCGATCACGCTCGGCCTCGGCGAGGGTTCCCGGGTGCTGTCCGGGCTGGGGTACGACACCTGGCAGGGGTTGTCGGCCGGCCTCTTCGCGCCGCTGGCCGCCGGCGGGTCCGTGGTGCTGTGCCGGAACCCGGACCGGCTCTCGCCGGACGGGCAGGCGCAGCGGGTGGAGAGCGAGCGGGTCACCCACACCGTCTGAGTCCCCCCTCACCTGCGCCGCATCGTGACCACATCGGGCGATTTGTCACCCACACGGCCCAGTACAAGGGGTCGCCCCCGGGCCGCCTCGGCGTCTCGGGGGCAGGATCGGCACAGGCCCATCCACCCGTGCGGCCTCCCGGTACGGCGAGGGGACGGAACGCCAGTGACGGACAGCGCAGGCATACCGGGCGGCGACGCGGCCGGGGGGCCCCGGAAGCCCCCGCACGGCCGCAGGCGCCGACTGCTGCGCCTGACCGGACTGGGCGCGGCCGTGTTGGTGCTGGCGGGGGCCGGTGGCGGCTGGTGGCTCTATCACAAGCTCGACGGGAACATCACCGAGGACACCTCCGCCGCCGCCGAGCTGGAGCGGTACGAGCGGGAACGCCCGACGCACCTCGCGAACGGCTCCCAGAACATCCTGCTGATCGGCTCGGACTCGCGTTCCGGCAAGGGGAACGCGAAGTACGGGCCGGACCGCGGCACCCAGCGCTCGGACACCGTGATCCTGCTGCACCTGCCGGCCGACCGGAAGAGCGCGGCGGCGGTCTCGATCCCCCGGGACCTGATGACCGAGGTGCCCAGTTGCCTCAAGGCGGACGGGCAGCGCACCCGCGAACAGCTCGCGCAGTTCAACTGGGCCTTCGAGTGGGGCGGGGCCGCCTGCACGATCCGTACGGTCGAGAAGCTCACCGGGATCCGGATCGACCACCACATGGTGGTGGACTTCGTCGGCTTCAAGCGGATGGTGGACGCCGTCGGCGGAGTGGAGGTCTGCCTCGGGCGCCCGGTGAACGACACGGAGGCCAAGCTGAGGCTGCCGGCCGGCCGGAACCTGCTCCGGGGCGAGCAGGCCCTCGGTTTCGTGCGGGCCCGCCACAGCCTGGGCAACGGCAGCGACACCGACCGGATGGAGCGGCAGCAGCAGTTCCTCGGTTCGCTCGTGAACAAGGTGCAGAGCAACGGGGTGCTGCTGAACCCGACGCGGCTCTACCCGCTGCTGGACGCGGCGACCTCCTCGGTGACCACGGACCAGGGGCTCGCCTCGCTGCGAGGACTGTACGAACTCGTCCGGGGCGTAAGGAACATACCGACCGAGCACATAACGTTCCTCACGGTTCCGCGCCGACCGTACCCTTCCAACCCGAACCGTGACGAACTGGTACAGCCCGAGGCCGGCCGACTGTTCGGACAACTGCGCGCGGACAAGCCCTTGAAGGTGACTCCCCCGCCGCCCATGGAGGAGCGGGAGCGCAACGAGCTGACCTCGCACGCCCGAACGGCGTCTCCCGAACCCAGTCCCAGCGCAACCGGCACGGGCCCCGCACCCGTCCCCACCTTCACGGGAACCACCGCGGACGCGGCCGACTGCCGGTAAAGCAATCCAAAAGGCCGGTGCCGAACCTGGCCGGTTGGGCGCTTTGGGGCGTTATGGGGGGAGTGGAATTTGTCACCAGCATGGTTTGCAGTTGACCTGGCCGGATAGGGTGAGCGATCCGGTGCACCGGCCAGCAAAGAGGCCTTGCACCAGCAGCCGGACGTTGACCGTGCGCCTTGGGGGAGGCGCATCGCGAGGCACCGACGGAGGATTCGAGCAACCGTGGATGCGCAAAGCCGTGGGCGGGCAGACGAGATCGACCCCGCAGACCAGTGGGTTCTCAACCCTCGCACCGGCAACTACGAACTGCGACTGGGCGATTCCGTTGCGCAGCAACAGAAGCCGTCCGTCGCCGCCCCCCGCAGATCCCGTACGACCCGCCCCGCTCCCCCGGGAACCGGCGCCCCCGCGACACCGGGAGTCCCGAAGCCGCGCCGCGGCGACGGGCCGCCCGGCGGTCGACGTGGCGGGCGCTCCCGCAAGGCCGGCGGCAGGGGCCCGAGCAAGCGCAAGAAGCGGCTCGCGATCACCGGCGGCACACTGGCGTTCCTGCTGCTCGGCGGCTCGCTGGCGGGGTACCTCTACTACCAGCACCTGAACGGCAACATCAACGTCATCAACACCCCCGGCGCGAGTTCGGGCACCTTCAGCAAGGGCCGCGCGATCAACATCCTGGTCATCGGCACCGACAAGCGCAGCGGCGCGGGCAACGAGGGCTACGGGGACTCGGGCAGTGTCGGGCACGCCGACACCACGATCCTCTTCCACGTCTCGAAGGACCGTTCCAACGCGACGGCGTTGTCCATCCCGCGCGACCTGATCACCGACATCCCGGCGTGCAGTTCGCAGCAGCCGGACGGTTCGGTCAAGCAGGTGCCCGCCGAGAAGGGCACCCGGTTCAACACGAGCCTGGGACAGTCGGGCCGGGACCCGGGTTGCACGATGAGCACGGTCAAGAACCTGACCGGCATCCCGGTCGACCACTTCATGATGGTCGACTTCAACGCGGTGAAGAACCTGAGCACGGCCGTCGGTGGCGTTCCGGTGTGCGTGGAGAAGGACGTCAACGACAAGGACTCCAAGCTCAACCTCAAGGCCGGCGAACACCGGTTGCAGGGCGAGCAGGCGCTGGCCTTCGTACGGACCCGGCACGCCTTCGGCAACGAGAGCGACCTGGACCGGATCCAGACGCAGCAGCAGTTCCTCGGCTCGATGATGCGCGAGATGAAGTCCAAGGAGACGCTGACCAGCCCGAAGAAGTTCTTCTCCCTCGCGGAGGCGGCCACCAAGTCGCTGAGCGTGGACCAGGGCATCGGCGGCATCAAGCAACTCACCTCGCTGGCAGGCGAGTTGAAGGACATCGATCTGCAGAACATCACCTTCACCACCTTGCCGGTGCTCGACAACCCGGCCGAGCCGGCGAACCGCAAGGCGACGGTCGTCCTCAACAACACGCTGGCCAAACCGCTGTTGGAGATGATCCGGGGCGACGTCTCCCTCACGGAGGTCAAGGCGGCGAAGGCCGCGGCCGACAAGGAGGCCAAGACCAAG
Organism: Streptomyces sp. NBC_01426; assembly: GCF_036231985.1. GTDB lineage: Bacteria > Actinomycetota > Actinomycetes > Streptomycetales > Streptomycetaceae > Streptomyces. The sequence continues at coordinate 4,669,775 of NZ_CP109500.1, read as the reverse complement.
CAGGACGCCCAGCTCCAGGGCACCCGCTCGCCCGCCGGGGACGTCCGGGTGGACGTCTTCAACGGCGGTGGCCCCTCCGGTTCGGCCCAGACCACGCTGAACTGGCTGCAGAACAGCAAGGGCGTGAACAAGGCCGCCAACCGGGGCAACGCCCCGGCGAAGGTGGCCACCACCCAGCTGGAGTACGCCCCCGACCAGGCCGACCAGGCAAGGGCGTTGGCGGACATGATGGGGTTGCCGGCCTCGGCGCTGAAGGTGGGCACGGCGGACGCCGGGGACCGGACGCCGATGAAGCTCACGCTCGGTTCGGACTTCAAGGAAGCGGGGACCCCGTTGACCGCGGCGGCGCCCCAGAAGGCACCCGAGGGTCTCCAGCGGGTGGAGGCGGACAAGGCCGTCTGCGCCAAGTAGGGCACGCGCACGCTCCGACGACCGGCCGTCGACGACGGCCGGTCGTCGACACACCGCAGCACCGGCACACCGCAGCACCGACACACCATCGCCGGCGCCGCCCCACGACGGGGGGTGCCGGCGGTGGGGACCGGCAGCACACCGACCAGCAGTGATCTTTAGGGGGGTACACGTGGGGCACAGCAGCGTGCGTGGGGAGGGGGCGCCCGACCAGGCCGTCGGTGGCATACCCGACGGTGCGGGGGCCTCGGGCGGCAGCGTGCCTGCGCCCCGGTCCGGATCGGATGGTTCCAAAGGTCCGGGCCATCGGGCGACCCCTGTTCGACGGCGCAGACGGCGCGTGCTGTTCTGGGTGGCCGCGGTCCTGGCGTTCCTGATCCTCGCGGTCTCCGCGGCCGGCTACCTGTACTACCGCCACCTCGACGGCAACATCCGCAGCGGCCAGCGGCTGAGCGGCGAGAGCGGCGTCGAGAGATCCGAGGCCAACGCCGACGGACAACGCCCGCTGAACATCCTGCTCCTCGGCTCCGACAGCCGGAACAAGCCCGAGAACCTCGAACTCGGCGGCCACCGCAAAAGCGTCGGCGCTCCCCCACTGGCCGACGTGCAGATGCTCCTGCACGTGTCCGCCGACCGGCAGAACGCCTCGGTGGTCAGCGTCCCGCGCGACACCCGGGTGGACATACCCGAGTGCACGGATCCGAAGACCGGCGAGAAGTTCAAGAAGACCAAGGCGATGATCAACGAGACCCTCGGGCGCGGGGGTCCCGGCTGCACCCTCGCCACCTGGGAGAAGCTGACCAACATCTACATCGACCACTGGATGACGATCGACTTCTCCGGTGTGGTGCAGATGGCCGACGCGATAGGCGGCGTCGAGGTCTGTGTGAAGGACAACGTCTGGGACCGGCCCCTGCCCACCGCCGAGGGCGGCTCGGGCCTCAAGCTCAAGGCCGGCAAGACCAAGGTCAAGGGCGAGCAGGCGCTCCAGTGGCTGCGCACCCGGCACGCCTTCAGCAGCGACCTCGGCCGGGCGCAGGCCCAGCACATGTACATGAACTCGATGATGCGCGAGCTGAAGGGGCAGAACGCGTTCACCGACGTCGGTCGGATCACGTCGCTGGCCGAGGCGGCGACCAAGGCGCTGGAGGTCTCCGAGGAGATCGGCTCGGTCAAGAAGCTGTACTCCCTGGCGATGCAGCTCAAGAACGTCCCGACCAACCGCATCACGATGACCACGATGCCCACGCTCCAGGACCCGCTGGACGTCGACCGGCTGGTCGTGAACCCGACGGACGCCGACAAGCTGTGGACGATGGTCCGCAAGGACGTGCCCTTCGACAAGAACGGCGCCCCGCAGGCCCCCGAGGGCGCGCAGCCCTCCGCCCCCGCGTCGGGGCAACCGGCTTCCCCGGGCCAGGAGCCGTCGAAGGCTCCGGTGACCGCGCCCGACAAGGTCAACATGTCCGTGGTCAACGGCACGGGCGCCGGCATGCCGCTGGTCAACGGGCGGGCCGGCGCCGTCGCGCAGGCGCTCGTGGGCAAGGGCTACACCGCCGCCAAGGCGGCGTCCGGGCTCACCCCGGAGAAGACCACCGTGATCCGTTACCCGAGTGCGGACCTGGCGGACGAGGCGCAGGCCGTCGCGGCCGCGCTGGGTGTCCCGAACACGCAGGTACAGCTGTCGGACGAGGTGTCGCGGATCACCGTGATCGTGGGCTCCGACTGGCGCGAGGGCGCCGCGTACCCGCGGCAGGCGCCGCCGGAGGCCGGGGCGGTCCCGGAATCGGCCGAGGCGATCAACGGCTCGGACAGCGACGCCTGCATGGACGTGTACAAGCCCTACCGCTGGTGAACCGTGCCGCCCCGCGCGAGCGGGGCGGCGGCACGGAAAAAGGGGTGACCCGGTCCGCGAGGGACCCGGTCACCCCTTTCGGGTTCCGGAGGCCGGTTCGGCTCAGACTTCCGTGGTGTCCCGGCGCACCGACGGGCGGCGGCTCGCGATGACCTTGTTCGCGAGCGCCCGGGGGCTGGTCAGGAAGCCGAAGCCCCAGCACATGTGCATGGTGGCGAGGGCGACGGGGATCTGTGCCCGGGCCTTGAGCGAGAGTCCCTTGCCCGCCGGCACGGAGCCCGCGGCGATGGCGGCGAGGTAGCCCGCCGGGACCACGAGGGCCCAGGGGGTGACGGCCACGCCGGCGACCACGCCGGCCGCGATCGCGCAGACGGCGGTCGGCGGGGCGAGGTAGCGCAGGTTGATGGAGCCCGAGTGGTAGCGGGCCACGACGTGGCGCCAGCGCCCGTAGTCCTTGTACTGCTTGGCGAGGGCCCGCACGGAGGGCCTCGGGCGGTACTGGACCTTCAGCTCGGGCGAGAACCAGATGAGCCCGCCGGCCTCGCGGATGCGGAAGTTCAGCTCCCAGTCCTGGGCGCGGATGAACTCCTCGTTGTAGCCGCCCTGCTGTTCCAGGGCCTCCCGGCGGAAGACGCCCAGGTAGACGGTCTCGGCCGGGCCGGCTTCGCCGCCCGTGTGGAAGGCCGCGTTCCCGACGCCGATCTTCGAGGTCATCGCGGCGGCGACGGCGTCCTCCCAGGCGTTCTCGCCCTCGGCGTGCATGATGCCGCCGACGTTCTGCGCGCCGGTCTCCTCCAGGAGGCGGACCGCGGTGGCGATGTAGTTCGGGGAGAGCATGCCGTGGCCGTCGACGCGCACCACGATGGGGTGGCGCGAGGCCTTGATGGCGGCGTTGAGGGCGGCGGGGGTGCGGCCGGTGGGGTTCGGGACGGTGTGTACGCGCGCTCGGGGATGGGAGGCGGTCTCGCGTACGAGCTCGGCGGCGATCTCGTCGGTGCGGTCCGTGGACGGCCCGAGCGCGATCACCACCTCCATCTCGCCTGCGTACTCCTGTCCGAGGATGTGGCGGACGGAGTCGCGCAGATGGCGCTCCTCGTTGAGCACCGGCATGATCACCGAGACTGCGGGCTGCTGGGCGGGCATGTGGTCCTTCACGGTCGGGTATCGGTGTCACGTTACCGCGTACGGGGGAACCGGGTGCGCGGCGGACGAGCGGTACGGACAGATGCTGATCGTATGGGCCTACTGTTCTGACGATCTGCCAAATCGTCCGCTCTCTCCACCTACCGGACTTTTCGCCACAGAAGCCCCAGCCGTTCCGGTCGTCCCGGTCGTCCCCCGCGGAGGTGTCCCCCGTGCCCCAGCCGCACCGTCCCACCCGTCCCGCCAGGCCACGGCAGTCGCAGCGCACGTCGCGTCGCGGTGGCGGTGGTCCGGCGCGCCGGCGGGGGGACGGGCCCCGGTGGGGCGTGCGGCTCGCGGCCGGGGTGTCGATCGCGGTGCTCGGCTCCGGGGCGGTCGGGCACGCCGTGATGACGGGCCTGGACACCGGGATCGAACGGGTCGACCCGTTCAAGGACATGAAGAACCGCCCCCAGGCCGGGCACGGGGTGAACTTCCTGCTGGTCGGCACGGACGGCCGCGAGAAGATCACCCGGCAGGAGAAGCGGGAGTACCGCCTCGGCGGCGCGCCCTGCCACTGCACCGACACGATCATGCTGGTGCACCTGTCCGCCGACCGGGAACGCGCCAGCGTGATCAGCCTCCCCCGGGACAGCTACGCCGAGGTCCCCGCCCACCGCGACCTGACCACCGGCGAGGACCACAAGGCGCACGGGGTGAAGCTCAACGCGGCCTACGCGGAGGGCGGCCCCAACCTGACCGTCCGCACCGTCGAGAACATGACCCGCGTGAAGATCGACCACTACCTGGAGGTCGACTTCACCAGCTTCATGAGGACCGTCGACGCCGTGGGCGGCGTGGACATCTGCACGGCCAAGACGATGCGCGACGCCAACACCGGCCTGGACCTGCTGCCCGGCACGCACCGGCTGACCGGCGGGCAGGCCCTCCAGTACGTGCGCTCGCGCCATGTGGACGGAGCCTCCGACCTGGGCCGGATGCAGCGCCAGCAGCGGTTCGTGGCCGCGCTGATCAAGCAGGCCACCGGCGGCGGGGTGCTGCTGAACCCGGTGAAGTTCAAGGAGGTCAGCTCGACCCTGCTGGGCTCGGTCCGGGCCGACGAGGGCTTCGGCTCGGAACAGATGCTGGCCCTGGGACAGGCGATGCGCGACTTCACGCCCTCGTCCTCGGAGTTCGCGTCGGTGCCGATCGGCGACCCCTCGTACAGCGTCAAGGGCATCGGCTCGACCGTGAAGTGGGACCGGGCGAAGGCGGCGAAGCTCTTCGACTCGGTGCGCCGGGACCAGCCGCTCCAGCCCGTCCGACCCGGTCGCCCCGCCCGGCAGGCGGCGGTGGCGGTGGACGTGCCTCCGGCGCAGATCCGGGTCCAGGTGGAGAACGGCACCCGGATCGACGGGCTCGGCGGGCGGGTCGACGAGGGTCTGCGGGCCACCGGCTTCGACACCACCCGGGCCCCCGGCAACGGCGCCAGCCGGGAGGTCAAGCGCACGGTCGTGTCGTACGACCCCCGCTGGGACCGCTCGGCCCGCACCGTGTCGGCCGCACTGCCCGGGAGCGAACTGCGGGCGGTCGCCGGACAGGGACGGACGGTGCTGGTGATCGCGGGCGCGGACTACCGGAAGGTGGTGCCGGTCCGGGCGGAGGACCCGTACCAGGGCGGGGCGGCGGCGGTGGTCACCGGCGACCAGGTGGTGTGCGCGAAGCCCGGGCAGTAGCACCGCTGCCCGAGGTCGGGCCGCCTCGGCCGCCCGGCTCGGGTCACGCCCGGGAGTGCGCCCGGGCGGTGGCGGACGTCACTCGTCGAGACCCTCGGCGGAGCGGCGCGCGCGCAGCTCCGTGATGGCCTGCCGCCGGGCCAGCCGGTGGGTGCGCCGGATCTGCGCCTCCTGGTAGCGGCGCTCGTCCTGTTCCGTCTCCGGGAGGACCGGCGGGACGGTGCGGGGCTTGCCCTCGGCGTCGACGGCCGCGAAGACCAGGTAGGCGCTGCCGACCTGGGTGGCGGGCGTGGACTCGTTCCACCGCTCCGCGAGGACCCGTACGCCGATCTCCATGGAGGAGCGGCCGGTCCAGTTGCACTGGGCGCGTACGTGGACCAGGTCCCCCACGCGGACCGGCGCGAGGAAGGCCATCTCGTCCATGGAGGCGGTCACGGCGGGACCGCCCGAGTGCCGGCCGGCCACCGCGCCGGCGGCGTCGTCGACCAGTTTCATGATCACGCCGCCGTGCACCGTGCCGAGCAGGTTGGTGTCGTTCGCGGTCATGATGTGGCTCAGGGTCGTCCGGGAAGCCGATGTGGGCTTTCCCTCAGGAGCGCCGGCCGTATCGCCCGCTGTGTCTGTCATATGGACACCTTAAAGCGGTATCGGAAGCATCAGCTCTGCAACAGCACCGGAACGAAGTGCGCCCCGGGCTGTCGGGCGACACGCCGGGGCGTGCATTCTTGTGCGCATGAATGACTGGCCAGAAGGGTGGACCGGAGACCGCGACGACCGCGGTCGCCGGGACGACGGGTACGGACGCGGCAGCGCTCAGGCGCAACCGGAAGGTCCCCAGCGGATGCGGCACGTCCAGCGGCAGCAGCCCGCTCGGCCCCAGGTGCCGCCGCCCTCGCGGCGCCCCGGCACGCCCCCTCCGCCGGCGCAGTCCCCCGCGTACGGGGTGCCCCCGCAGGCACAGAACCCGGACGGGTACGGCTACGACAGCGGCTACAACACCGGCCAGGTCTACGGCGCACCCGGGGGCGCCCCCGGCGGCCCCGGCGGCCCCGGCGGCGGCGACGGCCGACCCCCGGCCGGCCCCGGCCGCCCGGGCCGCTCCCCCGGCCCGGCGCCGAACCGCGCCCGACAGATCAAGATCGGCGCGATCGTGCTGGTCTCCGCGCTGCTGGTGACCGGCATCGGCACCTACTTCTGGGCCGACTCCAAGGTGCGCCGCGAGGTCGACCTGTCCAAGGTCATCGAGCGGCCCAAGGAGGGCGACTGCACGACGTACCTCATCGTCGGGTCCGACAGCCGCGAGGGCATGTCCGCCGAGGAGAAGAAGAAGCTCCACACGGGCTCCGCCGAGGGCAAGCGCACGGACTCCATGATGATCCTCGCGAAGTGCTCCAGCGGGAACACGATGGTCTCCCTGCCGCGCGACTCGGACGTGGAGATCCCCTCCTTCGTCGGCTCCCAGTCCGGCAAGACGTTCAAGGGGCAGGGCCGGCGGGTCAAGCTCAACGCCGCCTACGCCGAGGACGGACCGGAACTGCTCGTGCGGACGGTGGAGTACAACACCGGTCTGCGCATCGACCACTACGCGGAGATCGGCTTCGCCGGCTTCGCGAACATCGTCGACGCGCTGGGCGGCGTGGAACTCGACATCGAGAAGGGCTTCAAGGACGAGAAGTCCGGAGCCGACTTCAAGGCCGGCAAGCAGACCCTCAACGGCGAGCAGTCCCTGGCCTTCGTCCGTACCCGGTACGCGTTCGCCGAGTCGGACCTCCAGCGGACGAAGAACCAGCAGAAGTTCCTGTCCTCGCTCGCGAGCCAGGCCGCCACTCCGAGCACGGTCCTCAACCCCTTCGAGCTGTACCCGGTGATGGGCGCCGGTCTGGACACGCTCATCGTGGACAAGGACATGTCCCTGTGGGACATGGGCCAGATGTTCTTCGCGATGAAGGGCGTCAGCGGCGGCGAGGGCGTGTCGATGAACATGCCGATCTCCGGACAGCGCGGCGGCAACCTGGTCTGGGACAAGGCCAAGGTGAAGCAGCTCGTCCAGCAGATCCAGAAGGACGAGAAGGTCACCGTCCAGTCCCGCTAGTGGCGTGACCGGGGGCGGGGGCGGGCCGTGACGGCTCCCGGTCCCCCGCCCCCGGCGCCCGCGCTCGCCCCCGGCTACTCGCCGGAACGGGCGCGGAGCACCCACGGCATGGCGATGGATTCCAGTTGGACGGCGAGGTTCATCTTGGACTCGCCGATGGTGCGGTCCTCGAAGTGGATCGGCACCTCCACCACCTGGAACCCGCGACGCAGGGCGAGGTACTTCATCTCGACCTGGAAGCTGTAGCCGGCGCTGCCGATCGACGCGAGGTCGATCGCCTTCAGCGCGTCCGCGCTCCACAGGTTGAAGCCGCCCGTGATGTCGCGGACACGGGTGCCCAGGATGGTGCTCGCGTACGCGTTGGCCCAGCGGGACAGCAGCTTGCGGTGCGCGCCCCAGGCGTCGGAGAGGCTGCCGCCGGGGACGTACCGGCTGCCGACGACCAGTCCGGCGCCGGTGGAACGGGCCACCCCCAGCAACTCGGCGATCTTGGCGGCCGGGTGCGAGCCGTCGGCGTCCATCTGGAGCACGTACGCGGCGCCCTCCTCGACGGCCCGGGTCATGCCGGCGGCGTAGGCGCGGCCGAGGCCGTCCTTCGCGGTGCGGTGCAGGACCGACATGCGGGGCTTGCCGTCCTCGGTGAGGAAGCCCTCCGTCAGCTCGTCGGCGATCCTGCCCGTGCCGTCGGGCGACGAGTCGTCGACGACCAGCAGGCGCAGGCCCGGCTGGTCGAGACCCATCAACAGCTCGACCATGCCGGGCAGGTTGCCCGCCTCGTTGTAGGTGGGCATCACCACGGTGAGCGGGGTCCGCGCCCACGCGTCGGGGAGCCGCGTGGCCGCGGCGTCGTCCGCCTCTGCCGCGCGGGAAGTCTGCTGCTCGGCCGTCACCGGGGTCGCCTCACTGGGGTTGCGTTACGGGGGTGGAGCCCTGGGGTGGGCGCGCTGGGTTGACTCGCTGGGGTGGGCGAGCCGGGGTGGTCGCCTCGCCGGCTTCGGTCAGCGGTCAGCGGTCAGCGGTCGGAGGAGAAGCGCACGGAGGCGGAGGGCAGTTCGGCCTCGCACCACACCCGCGCCCCCGCACGGAGTTCGTTGTCGGCCCCGACGACCGCGCCGTCTCCGACGACCGCGCCGTCCAGCACCGTGCGCGTACCGACCGAGGCTCCGGCGCCGATCAGGCTGGCACTCACGTGGGTGTCCGAACCGATGACCGCGCCGTCCATCAGGATGGAGCCGTGGACGATCGCGCCCGACGCTACACGGGCTCCGGCCCCGACGACCGTACCGCCCGACAGCTTGGCCCCGTCGGCCACCTGGGCACCGGGCAGGACGAGGGACTCGCCGCGGGGACCGGGAACGGCCGGGGAGGAGACGATGCCGCGGACGAGGTCGGCGGAGGCCTGTACGAAGGACTCGGGCTTGCCGAGGTCCAGCCAGTACGTGTCCTCGGTGACGCCGTGGAGCTTCGCCCCGGAGGTGAGCAGGCCGGGGAACGTCTCGCGCTCGACGGACACGGCGCGGTCGTCCGGAATGGTGTCGATGACACTGCGACGGAAGACGTAGCAACCGGCGTTGATCTGGTCGGTGACGATCTCTTCGGGGGTTTCCGGCTTCTCGGTGAAGGCCAGCACCCGCCCGTCGGGGTCGGTGGGCACCAGGCCGAAGGCGCGGGGGTCCTCGACCCGTACGAGGTGCAGGGTGACGTCGGCGTCGGCCTCGCGGTGCGCGTCGACGAGGCCGGCGATGTCCAGGCCCGTCAGGATGTCGCCGTTGAAGACGAGGATGGACGTGTCCGGGCCGCCGGTGAGGCGGCGTGCGGCGTTGCGGATGGCACCGCCGGTGCCCAGGGGCTCGTCCTCGACGACGTATTCGAGGCTGACGCCGAAGTCCGATCCGTCGCCGAAGTAGGGCTCGAAGACCTCGGCGAGGTAGCAGGTGGCCATCACGATGTGGGTGACACCGGCGGCCGCGGCCCTGGCTATCTGGTGGGCGAGGAACGGGACACCCGCGGCCGGCACCATCGGTTTGGGGGTATTCACCGTCACGGGGCGCAGACGCGTCCCCTGCCCGCCAACAAGCAGGATCGCTTCCGTCATTGTGTCTCCCCAACCGATTCGGGCGTACGAGGGCACAAATTTAGCCCATCGGGGGCCTGCCGAAGGCCGGAGACGGCAGGTGGGGCCGCCTCCGGCTCAATGTCGCGCCCAGGGCAGGTGGCGGGCCATGACGATGCGCTGGACCCAGGTGGATTCCTCGTGGATCGGAGTGCTTTACGGCACACCACGCTCCGGGCCTCGCGAGCGCCCTCGGAAAGGGGCTTGTCCGGGTTTCCTTCTTCATTGCCTGCCTACCCCTCCGGGGTCAGGTCACTGTGCGCCTGGCACGCACTCCAAAGGACCCCGCAGGCCCCTTGACGCCCGACAGTTTGGGGAAGGACGCTCGTGCAAGTCGGCGTAAGCCACTCGACACCGGAGGCAGCCATGGCACTGCGGTTCATCGGGATCGATCCGGACACCGGGCAGCAGGGCTCCCCCACCGTGTGGGTGGACGAGGACATCGCGCTTCCCGGAAACGACTGCTGGGTGTTCGACGCAGAGATCGTGCTCTTCAACCGCTTCTCCGGGGACGGGGACTGGTCCGAGCCGGGCTGGGAGGTTCGTTCCGAACCGGCCGTGGCGCGGCTGGCCTCAGCCGCGTTCGAAGCGGTCTGGGAGCGCGGTGTCCCGCACGAGAAGTACTCGGTCTGACGTGACGAGCTGACGTCACGAGCCACAGAAGAGCCGATTCATGTCCGCGTCCCCGTCATCCAGTGCCCAGGCTGCCCGCGAGGCCCTCGCCGCCCGTCTCGGGGCTCTGCGTCGAGACGCGGAGCTGACCGGGCATGAGCTGGCTCTTCGGTGTGGCTGGAGTCCGGCCAAGTCCTCGCGCGTCGAGCGGGGCAGGACGCCCGCCTCCGATGCGGACATCCGCGCCTGGTGCAAGGCGCAGGGACGGGCATCGGGTTCTGGAGGTCGGCACCGGAACCGGGTACAACGCGGCGTGGCTCTCCCACCGCCTGGGCGAGGCCAATGTGACCAGCGTGGAGCTGGACGAGACGGTGCCGGCCTTGGCCGAGGAGAACCTGAAACGGGCGGGGTTCCGCCCGACGACGATTCTCGGCAACGGCCGCGACGGCCACCGTCGGGGCGCACCGTACGACCGGATCATCAGCACCTGCACCATGCGCGACGTGCCGCGCGCATGGTTGGGGCAGTGCCCGGACGGGCGGATCGTCACCCCGTGGGGCAGCAGTTTCTTCAGCGGTTCGTTCGCCGCGCTGGATGTGGTGGACGGGAAGGCGCAGGGCACGTTCTCCGGCTCTCCGGCCTTCATGTGGGACCGCACCCACCGGGGCGGAGCCGGGCGCGTCTCGGACCTGTACCACGAGGAGGAAGGGGAGAAGGGGACGACGGACATCGCCCCCCAGAACGTCGTCCAGGACGATCCGGCGTTCTTCATCGGCCTGAGCGTCACCGACGCGTGGTTCCGATGGTGTGACGCGGACGACGACAGCGGGGAGGCCACCCTTGGGTTCTTCGCGGACGACGGCAGGTCGTGGGCGACCGTGGAGTACGTCCCGGACGCGCGGACGTACGAGACGGAGCAGTACGGCCCCCGGGCCCTGTGGGACGAGGTGCGCGACGCGTTCCTGCGCTGGCACGACCTGGGCAAGCCGGGGCGATCCCGCTTCGGCCTGTCGGTCGACGGCGAGGGTCAGCGGGTATGGCTGGACTCCCCGGCCCGTACCGCCGGCGACGTGTGACTCCGGACCTTGGGATGAGGCCCCCGCTGCGGCGGGGGCTTTGCCGGGCTGCTGGGCCTCGACCGCACGAAGGTGTCCAACATGGAGTCAGGCGTTCGCGCCGTGTCGCCTGAGCGAGTGCGGATGCTGGCCGGCAACTACGAATGCGCGGACACGGCCTACGTGGATGCCGTGGTCGCCATGGCGGCCCACCGGGCCCGGGGCTGGTGGGAGCAGTGCCGCGGCTCACTGCCTCAGGGGCTCCTGGACGTCGCCGAACTGGAGTGGCACGCCACGCGACTGCGCACCATGCAGACCGTGCACCTGCCGGGCCTGCTGCACCAGAGCGACTACGCCCGGGCGGTGTTCGCCTCCGCCATCCCACCCCTACCGGCATCCGAGGGCGAACTGCGCGTCACGCACCGACTCTCGCGGCAGCAGGTTCTGGAGGGTGCGAACGCTCGCGAGTACGTCGGGTACGTCCACGAGGCAGCCGTACGCATGCAATTCGGCGGGCGGCGCGCGACCCGAGCCCAGTTGACCCACCTCTGCGAAGCATCCGAGCGGTCCAACATCAGCCTGCGCCTGCTGACGGTGGAGGCGGGAGAGTTTCCGGGTGCCGGACACGCCGTGATGTACGCCCACGGTGCCGTGCCCCAACTGGACACCGTGCAGTTGGATTCCGCTCACGGGCCGGAATTCACGCACGCCGATGCGCAGTTGTCGGAGTACGACGCGCACCTGCGCTGGATGGACGAGCATGCCCTCGACGAATCGGCTTCGCGCGACTTCATCCACGGCATCGTCCGCCAACTCTGAGGAGCCCGCCATGCCAGACATCGCGTGGGAAGACGCCTTCTGCGCCGAAGGCAACAACTGCTACCGCATAGGCACGGACGCGGACGGGAACAGCTACATCGCCGTCGCCGGGCAAGAGGACACGTACCTCACCGACAGCGGCGACGCTCTGCGGCAGCTGATCCGGGACATCAAGGCAGGCAAGGCCGACCACCTGCTCTGAGCGCGGGTGCCACGACGGCCCCCGGCGCGGGTGCGCCGGGGGCCGTCGAGTGGGCCTTCGTCGGCCGTTACGGCAGGTTCCTCGCCATGACGATGCGCTGGACCTGGTTCGTGCCTTCATAAATCTGAGTGATCTTGGCGTCGCGCATCATGCGCTCCACCGGGTAGTCACGGGTGTAGCCGTAGCCGCCGAGGAGCTGGACGGCGTCGGTCGTGACCTCCATGGCCACGTCGGAGGCGAAGCACTTGGCCGCGGCACCGAAGAACGTCAGGTCCTCGTGGGGGCCTCCGCCGGAGACGCGCTCCGAGCGGGCGGCCGCCGAGTACGTCAGCTGGCGGGCGGCCTCGATCTTCATCGCCATGTCCGCGAGCATGAACTGCACGCCCTGGAAGTCGCCGATCGGCTTGCCGAACTGCTTGCGCTCCTGGACGTAGCCCTTGGCGTAGTCCAGGGCGCCCTGTGCGATGCCGAGCGCCTGGGCGGCGATCGTGATGCGGGTGTGGTCGAGGGTCTTCATCGCGGTGGCGAATCCGGTGCCCTCGGCGCCGATCATGCGGTCGGCGGGGATGCGCACGTTGTCGAGGTAGACCTCGCGCGTCGGAGAGCCCTTGATGCCGAGCTTCTTCTCCGGGGCGCCGAAGGAGACTCCCTCGTCGCCCTTCTCGACGACGAAGGCGCTGATGCCCTTGGAGCGCTTCTCCGGGTCGGTGACGGCCATGACCGTGTAGTACTCGGAGACGCCCGCGTTGGTGATCCAGCGCTTCACGCCGTTGAGCACCCAGAAGTCTCCGTCGCGCACGGCGCGGGTCTTCATGCCGGCGGCGTCGGAGCCCGCGTCGGGCTCGGAGAGGGCGTACGAGAACATCGCGTCGCCCTTGGCCAGCGGGCCGAGGTACTTGGCCTTGAGCTCCTCGGAACCGGAGAGGATCACCGGGAGCGAGCCGAGCTTGTTCACGGCCGGGATGAGCGAGGAGGACGCGCAGACGCGGGCCACTTCCTCGATCACGATCACGGTGGCGAGCGCGTCCGCGCCGGCGCCGCCGTAGGTCTCGGGGACGTGGACGGCGTGCAGGTCGCTGGCGACCAGGGCGTCGAGGGCCTCCTGCGGGAAGCGGGACTCCTCGTCGACCGCCGCCGCGAACGGCAGGATCTTCGCCTCGGCGAGCGAGCGGACCGACTCGCGGAGCATGTCGTGCTCCTCGGCCGGGCGGTACAGGTCGAAGTCGGCAGAACCCGCCAAGATCTCTCACTCCCCAAGGTGATGCGTGACGCATCAGTGATGCTAACTACCGTTAAGTAACCCAAATCTTAGTGTCCGGGGTCCCGGCAGCGATATGTAACGCGTACGTGAGCTGCGTGACAGCGCGCCGCGGCCGCCGGCGGCGTGCCGCACGGGCCGCGGCTCCCCGGGAGCGTCCCCGTCCGCGGGCCGGCCTATGCTCGGTGGCCGCAAAGGCCCGCCACACCTGGAGCAACGCATGCCCCTCAAGATCACTGTGATCGGCACCGGCTACCTCGGCGCCACGCATGCCGCCGCGATGGCCGAGCTGGGCTTCGAGGTCCTGGGGCTGGACGTGGTCCCGGAGAAGATCGAGATGCTCGCCTCGGGCCGTGTCCCCATGTACGAACCGGGGCTGGAGGAGCTGCTGGCCTCGCACGTGGAGGGGCTGCCGGGCTCGACGGGGCGGCTGCGTTTCACCACCTCCTGGGAGGAGGTCGGCGCGTTCGGCGACGTCCACTTCGTGTGCGTGAACACCCCGCAGAAGCACGGCGAATACGCCTGCGACATGAGCTACGTGGACTCCGCGATGGATTCCCTGGCCCCGCACCTGACCAGGCCGGCGCTGGTGGTCGGCAAGTCCACCGTCCCGGTCGGCTCGGCCGAGCGGCTCGCGGCCCGGCTCGCGGCCCTCGCCCCGGCGGGCGAGGAGATCGAGCTGGCCTGGAACCCCGAGTTCCTGCGCGAGGGCTTCGCCGTCGGCGACACCCTGCACCCGGACCGCATCGTCATCGGCGTACAGGGCGAGCGCGCCGAGAAGCTGCTGCGCGAGGTGTACGCGACGCCCATGGCGGAGGGCACCCCGCTGGTGGTGACCGACTTCCCGACGGCCGAGCTGGTCAAGACGGCCGCGAACTCCTTCCTCGCGACGAAGATCTCCTTCATCAACGCGATGGCCGAGGTGTGCGAGGCGGCCGGTGGTGACGTGGTCAAGCTGGCGGAGGCCATCGGTTACGACGAGCGGATCGGCTCGAAGTTCCTGCGCGCGGGCATCGGCTTCGGCGGCGGCTGCCTGCCCAAGGACATCCGGGCCTTCATGGCGCGGGCGGGCGAGCTGGGCGCGGACCAGGCGCTGACCTTCCTGCGCGAGGTCGACTCCATCAACATGCGCCGGCGCGGCCACATGGTCGAACTGGCCCGGGACGCGGTGGGCGGTTCGTTCCTCGGCAAGCGGGTCGCGGTGCTGGGCGCCACGTTCAAGCCGGACTCCGACGACGTGCGCGACTCGCCCGCGCTGAACGTGGCCGGGCAGATCCACCTCCAGGGCGGTCAGGTCACCGTCTACGACCCCAAGGGCATGGACAACGCCCGCCGCGTCTTCCCCACGCTGGGCTACGCGGACTCCGCGCTCGCGGCGGCCCGGGGCGCCGAGGTCGTGCTGCACCTCACCGAGTGGCGCGAGTTCCGCGACCTCGACCCGGCGGAACTCGGCGAGGTCGTCTCCGACCGGCTGGTCCTGGACGGCCGCAACTCCCTGGACCCCGAGCGCTGGCGCGCCGCCGGCTGGACGTACCGCGCCATGGGCCGCCCCAGGGCCTGACGGCACACTGCCGGGGCGTTCTCCCCGGGCGTTCCCGGGCGCTCTCCCCGGGCTTTCCGTTCACAGCACTGGACGTTCCTGCGGTGCTGTGCGGCGCGTGAGGTGAACTCCGCGTCGCGCAGCACCCTTTGTGCGTTGCCCCAGGTCAGCAGCGACAGGTCGGTCTCCGACCAGCCCCGCTCCAGGAGTTCGGCGATCAGTCTCGGGTACCCCGAGGGGTCCGTCAGGCCCGCCGGCCGGGGGTTGCCGGGCTCGGCTCCGAAGGTGGCGCCGAGCCCGACGCCGTGCGGGCCCGCGAGCGCCCGTACGTGATCCACCAGCATCGCCGGCCGGTTCATCTCCCGGACCACCTCGCGGCCGAAGGCGGTGAGCCCCTCGCGGGCCCAGGGCGCTCCCGCCGGTGCGAGGATCCGTACGCCCAGCGCGTGGAAGGCGCGCAGGGCGCCGAGCCCGTCGGTCACCGTGCGTTCTACGCTCCTACGCCCCTACGGCCGGAGCACCGCGTTGGACGGACCCCGGGCGGCGGTGAGCTCGCGGGCCACCGCCTCGGCGTCGCGCAGCGCCCGTACGGCGTTGGACCAGGTCAGCTTCGCCAGGTCGGCGCGCGACCAGCCGCGTGCCAGCAGCTCGGCGACCAGGTTCGGGTACCCCGCGACGTCGTCCAGCCCGGCGGGGGTGAAGGCCGTACCGTCGTAGTCGCCGCCGATGCCGATGTGGTCGACGCCCGCCACCTCGCGCATGTGGTCCAGGTGGTCGGCGACGGTGGCGGCGGTGGCCACCGGGCGGGGGCGCTCCGTCTCGAAGGCCCGGTGCAGGGCCATCGCCTCGGGGGTGGTGTCGAGGTGGTGGAACCCGTGGGCCCGCAGGTTCTCGTCCGCGGCCAGGGTCCAGGCGACGGCCTCGGGGAGGATGAATTTCGGTACGAAGGTGGCCATGGCCACGCCGCCGTTGGCGGGCAGCAGTTCCAGCACGTCGTCCGGGACGTTGCGCGGGTGGTCGCAGATCGCCCGCGCCGAGGAGTGCGAGAAGATCACCGGCGCGGCCGAGACCGCGAGTGCGTCGCGCATCGTGGTCGCGGCCACGTGCGAGAGGTCCACGAGCATGCCGACGCGGTTCATCTCGCGGACGACCTCGCGGCCGAAGTCGCTCAGGCCGCCGTGCCGGGGTTCGTCGGTCGCCGAGTCCGCCCAGTCGATGGTGTCGTTGTGCGTGAGCGTCATGTACCGCACGCCCAGCCGGTGCAGGGCGCGCAGGGTGGCGAGCGAGTTGTTGATGGAGTGCCCGCCCTCGGCGCCCATCAGGGAGGCGATCCTCCCTTCGGCGCGGGCCGCCTCCATGTCGTCGGCCGTCAGGGCCCGCACCAGGTCGGCGGGGTAACGGGCGATCAGCTGGTCGACGAGGTCGATCTGCTCCAGGGTGGCGCTGACCGCCTCGTCGCCCGCGTAGTCGGAGCGCACGTACACGGACCAGAACTGTGCGCCGACGCCGCCGGCGCGCAGCCGGGGCAGGTCGGTGTGCAGGTGGCCCGACTGGTCGGCGGCGATGTCCCGCCGGTCCAGGTCGTAGCGGACCTGCTCGCGCAGCGCCCACGGCAGGTCGTTGTGGCCGTCGACGACCGGGTGCTCGGACAGCAGCTCCCGCGCCTCGCCCAGGCGCTGCGCGGCGCTCACTTGCCGAACCCGAAGGACTCCGCGCCCGCGACCTTGGCCCGCAGTCGCTTGCCCTTCTCGGTGGCCTGCTCGTTGAGCTCCTGCTGGAACTCCCGCATGCGGGTCAGCAGCTCCGGGTCGTGGGCGGCGAGCATCCGGACGGCCAGCAGGGCCGCGTTGCGCGCCCCGGCGACGGAGACGGTCGCGACGGGAACCCCGGCGGGCATCTGGACGATCGACAGCAGCGAGTCCATGCCGTCGAGGTACTTCAGCGGTACCGGTACGCCGATGACCGGCAGCGGGGTGACGGACGCGAGCATGCCGGGCAGGTGGGCGGCGCCGCCCGCGCCGGCGATGATCGCCTTCAGGCCGCGGCCGTCGGCCTGCTCGCCGTACGCGATCATCTCGCGCGGCATCCGGTGGGCGGAGACCACGTCGACCTCGTACGGGATCTCGAACTCGTCCAGCGCCTGGGCGGCGGCCTCCATGACCGACCAGTCGGAGTCCGAGCCCATGACGATGCCGATGACGGGGCCTGCGGAAGAGGTGCTCATGCGGTGATCGTCCCTCTGAGGTAGCCGGCAGCGTGACGTGCTCGCTCCAGCACATCGTCCAGGTCGTCGCCGTAGGTGTTGACGTGGCCGACCTTGCGGCCGTGCTTCACGTCCTTGCCGTACATGTGGATCTTCAGCTGGGGGTCGTGGGCCATGCAGTGCAGGTACGCCGCGTACATGTCCGGGTAGTCCCCGCCGAGCACGTTCGCCATGACCGTCCAGCGGGCCCGCGGGCGCGGGTCGCCGAGCGGGAGGTCCAGGACCGCCCGTACGTGGTTGGCGAACTGGGAGGTGATCGCGCCGTCCTGGGTCCAGTGGCCGCTGTTGTGCGGGCGCATGGCCAGTTCGTTGACCAGGATCCGGCCGTCGGTGGTCTCGAACAGCTCCACGGCCAGGTGGCCGGTCACGCCGAGTTCCTTGGCGATGCGCAGGGCCAGGGACTGGGCCTCGCCCGCCAGCTCCTCGGAGAGGTTCGGCGCGGGGGCGATCACCGTGTCGCAGACCCCGTCGACCTGGATGGACTCGACCACGGGGTAGGCCACCGCCTGGCCGTGCGGGGAGCGGACGATGTTCGCCGCGAGCTCGCGGACGAAGTCCACCTTCTCCTCGGCGAGCACCGGGACGCCCGCGTGGAAGGGCGCCGCCGCGTCCTCGGGGGTGCGCACGAACCACACGCCCTTGCCGTCGTACCCGCCGCGCACCGTCTTGAGGATGACGGGGAAGCCGCCGACCTCGTCCGCGAAGGCCACCACGTCCGCCGGATCGGCCACGATCCGGTGGCGGGGGCTGGGCGCGCCGATCGCGTCGAGCCTGGCGCGCATCACCCCCTTGTCCGCGGCGTGCACCAACGCGTCGGGCCCCGGGCGGACGGGGATGCCGTCCGCCTCCAGGGCCCGCAGGTGTTCGATGGGTACGTGCTCGTGGTCGAACGTGATCACGTCACAGCCGCGCGCGAAGGCGCGCAACGTCTCCAGGTCGCGATGGTCGCCGATGACGACGTCGCTCACGACCTGGGCCGCCGAGTCCTGTGGGGTGTCACTGAGGATCTTGAATCTGATGCCGAGGGGGATGCCCGCCTCGTGGGTCATGCGGGCGAGCTGTCCGCCGCCGACCATGCCGACTACCGGGAACGTCACCTCTCCAGGGTATCCGTCGGTATTGCGCCATCCGGACGCAGCCCTGGCGCGGACCCGCCGGCGGGCCGCGTGCCGGACCCCGCAAGGGCCGCAAGGGGCGCGGGGCAGGCGAAGGCACGGGCGGGTCGCGGGGGCGACACTTAACATGGACGGGTTGACGAGAACGGGTGACGCCCCGCACCGGGGCGACGGACATGGCGACGGGTACGGCGACGGACAGCACGGACACGACGGATACCGCGGACACGACGGACAGGGACTGACCGATCACATGAGCACGCCGAAGAACGGATCCGCCCTCGAACGTCTGCGCGGCCTGGCGCGGGAGGCCGCCAGATTCGGGGCCGTCGGCGGAGTCGGTGTCCTGGTCAACCTGGGTGTCTTCAACCTGTTGCGCGCGACCACCGACCTTCAGGTCGTCCGGGCGAGCGTGATAGCCATCGTGGTGGCCATCGGCACGAACTACATCGGCTTCCGCTTCTTCACCTACCGGGACCGGTCGGGTGGCGACGGCAGCCGGCCCCCGACCCGTGAGCTGCCCCTGTTCGCCCTCTTCAGCGCGATCGGCCTGGTCATCGAGAGCGGCGTGCTCTACGCAGGGACCTACGGCCTGGGCATGGACGGCCGGCTGGCCACGAACGTCTTCAAGTTCGCCGGCATCGGCGTCGCCACCGTCTTCCGCTTCTGGTCCTACCGCACCTGGGTCTTCAAGGCCCTGCCCGCGGGCCGGCCCCCGGCGGCCGGGGCCGTCGTCGAGCAGCGGGAACGCCACGCGGCCGAGCCGGAGGCCCCGGCCGTTGCGGTGGCCCCGGTCACGCCGGTCGTTCCCCTGGCGCACGAGTCCGCCGCCCAGTAGACCGGTCACCCGGCCCGGGCCACCGTCGTCGTGCGGCCCTGCTCAAGGCACCCCCGGCCCGAAGCTCCCCCGGCCCGAAGCTCCCTCGGCTCGAAGCTCCCCCGGCCCGAGGCTCCCTCGGCTCAGCGCACCGTCGGCTCGGGTTCTTCCGCGCGCTCCGGCGCGGTGCGGCTGAGGAACAGGGCGAACACCGGCGGCTGGGTCTGCAGCAGCTCCAGGCGTCCGCCGTCGGCCTCCGCGAGGTCGCGTGCGACCGCCAGGCCGATCCCGGTGGAGTTCCGGCCACTGATGGCCCGCTCGAAGATCCGGTTGCCGAGGTCCGGCGGGACGCCGGGGCCCTCGTCCGTGACCTCCAGCACCGCCTGGTTGCCGGTCACCCGGGTACGCAGCGCGACCGTGCCGCCGCCGTGCATGAGCGCGTTCTCCACGAGGGTGGCCAGCACCTGCGAGACCGCGCCGGGGGTGCCCACGGCCCGCATGCCCGTCTTGCCCGAGCGCACGATGGCCCGCCCGGCGCTTCGGTAGGCCGGCCGCCACTCCTCGACCTGCTGTTTGACGACCTCGTCCAGGTCGAAGGGGACCGCCGAGCCGGTCCGCGGGTCCCTGGAGTTCGTCAGCAGCCGCTCGACCACGTCCGTGAGCCGCTCCACCTGGGTGAGGGCGATGGTCGCCTCGTCCCGCACGGTCTCCAGGTCGTCGGTGACCGTGATCTCCTCCAGCCGCATCGACAGGGCCGTCAGCGGCGTCCGCAACTGGTGCGAGGCGTCCGCGGCGAGCCGCCGCTCCGCCGTCAGCATCCGCGCGATCCGCTCCGCGCTGGAGTCCAGCACGTCCGCGACCCGGTCCAGCTCGGGAACCCCGTACCGCTTGTGGCGGGGCCGCGGATCCCCGGACCCCAGCCGTTCCGCCGTCTCCGCGAGGTCGGTGAGCGGGGAGGCCAGCCGGTTGGCCTGGCGTACGGCGAGCAGTACGGCCGCCACGACCGCCAGCAGCGCCACCGCGCCGACCACGGCCAGGGTGCGGCCGACCTCCCGGGTGACCGTCGAGCGGGTGGCCTCGACGACCACCTCCTCGCCCTGCTCGCCGTGGGCGGTGCCCCGGATGACGCTCTCGTCGATGGGGTCGCCGACCTCGACGGGCGAATGCCCCGGGATGGTGATGCGGGCGTACTTGCCGACGTCCAGTTGCTCGGCGAGCGCCGCGGGATTGACCGGCTTGTTCTCCAGGACGTTCGACTCGACGATGCCCACCAGGCGCAGCGCCTCGGACCCGATGCGGTCCTGGGCGCTGCTGGTGATGGTCCGGGTCTCGACGATGACGAGGGAGACCCCGAACACGGCGATCACGACGAGCACCACGGCGAGCGTGGAGTTGATCAGGCGGCGGCGCATGACTCAGTAAGTACTAGCTCTTCTCGAAGCGGAAGCCGACGCCCCGCACGGTGGCGATGTAACGGGGGTTGGCCGCGTCGTCGCCCAGCTTCTTGCGCAGCCAGGAGATGTGCATGTCGAGGGTCTTGGTGGAGGACCACCAGGTGGTGTCCCACACCTCGCGCATCAACTGGTCGCGGGTGACGACCCGACCGGCGTCGCGGACGAGGACGCGCAGGAGGTCGAACTCCTTGGCGGTGAGCTGGAGCTCCTCCTCGCCCATCCAGGCGCGGTGCGACTCGACGTCGATCCGCACGCCGTGGGTGGCGGGCGGCTGGGAGGCCTCGGTGGCGCCGCGGCGCAGCAGGGCCCGTACCCGGGCCAGCAGTTCGGCGAGCCGGAACGGCTTGGTCACGTAGTCGTCGGCGCCGGCGTCCAGGCCGACGACCGTGTCGACCTCGTCGGCACGGGCGGTGAGCACGAGGATCGGGAACCCGTGTCCCTCGGCCCGCAGTCGTCGGGCCACTTCCAGGCCGTCCATCCCGGGCAGCCCGAGGTCGAGGACGACGAGGTCGACGCCGCCCTGCAGTCCCGCGTCCAGGGCGGTGGGGCCGTCCTCCCGGACCTCGACCTCATAGCCCTCCCGGCGCAGGGCGCGGGCCAGGGGTTCCGAGATGGATGCGTCGTCCTCGGCGAGCAGTACACGCGTCATGTGGGTGATGGTAGTCCGCACGGGGTCAAAGGAGGGGCACGCCGATAGACCCCTCTCTATCTGGGTACACGAGGGACTTACGGCCTTCGAGAATGGCCAAACGGTTCCCGGCTCGCCTGTGATCCATCTCTCAAGTCCTTCCATATCCCGCAGTGTCGTGTCGTATGGTGGCGAGACGCCTGATGCACTACTCCGGGGATCTTTGTGCCGAAATGCGCACCGAGATCCTCAAATTCTGCTCTGGTCGGTTCAACCGACCCAGATGACAGTGAATGACCTGTGGGCCGGGCCCTGCGCGCGAGATGCGCGGAGGGCGTGGATCCCGGTTACGGCTGACCCTTCGTCCCCGGCATCCCGGAAGGCGAGACCCCGGGGCGTGGGGTGGGACATCCGTCGCCGGTGCCGGCCACCCCCCACCGGGCGCCGTTCAGCTCACGAAGCCACGCGTCCCGAGCAAGCAAGGATCGACCATGGCTTCCAGCCTGACGAAGGACTCGGCGGATCCGTCCGCGGAGAAGACCTTCTTCGGCCACCCCCGTGGCCTGGCCACTCTGTTCATGACCGAGATGTGGGAGCGGTTCTCCTACTACGGCATGCGCGCACTGCTGGTCTACTACCTGGTCTCGGGCGGTGCCGACGCGGCCACCGGCTCGCAGGGCGGCGGTCTGGCCATGACCGCGGCCACGACGACGGCCATCTACTCCGTGTACGTCTCCATGGTCTACCTCATGGCGATGCCCGGCGGATGGTTCGGCGACCGTGTCTGGGGCGCCCGCAAGACGGTCGCCATAGCCGGTTTCGTGATCATGGGTGGTCACCTCTCCCTGGCCCTCCCCGGCCAGGCGATGTTCTTCGTCGGTCTCATCCTCGTCGCCGCCGGTTCGGGCCTGCTGAAGGCCAACATCTCCACCATGGTCGGCCACCTGTACGAAGGCCCTGAGGACCCCCGCCGCGACGGTGGCTTCACCCTCTTCTACATCGGCATCAACCTCGGCGCCTTCATCGCCCCGTTCATCGTCGGAACGGTCGGCAAGGAGTACAACTGGCACCTGGGCTTCGCCCTCGCCGCCGCCGGCATGGGCCTGGGCCTCGCGCAGTTCCTGCTCGGCACCAAGCACCTGAGCCCCAAGAGCAGCCTGGTTCCGAACCCGCTGTCCGTCGAGGAGCGCAAGGCCGTCATCACGAAGGTCGTGCTCGCGGCCGTGGGCATCGCGGTCTTCTACGGCGCTGTTGTCGCGCTCGGCTTCTACACCCTGAACTGGGCACTGGTGCCGCTGACCCTGGCCGGTCTGATCATCCCGATCGCCGTGCTGACGCGCATCAAGCGCGACCGGGACCTGTCGAACACCGAGCAGTCGAAGATGACGGCCTACATCTGGTTCTTCGTCGCCGCCGCCGTCTTCTGGATGATCTACGACCAGGGCGGCTCCACGCTCTCCCTGTTCGCCGACTCCAAGACCGCCGGCAGCGTCTTCGGCTTCGGCTTCTCGGCCACCTGGTACCAGTCGCTGAACCCGCTGTTCGTCATGGCTCTCGCCCCGGTCTTCGCCTGGCTGTGGCTGTGGCTGGCCCGCAAGAACCAGGAGCCGAACACCATCGTGAAGTTCGCGATGGGCCTGGTGTTGGTCGGTGCCTCGTTCTTCGTCTTCATCGTCCCGATGAACATGGCGGTCGACGGCAAGGTCTCCCCGATGTGGCTGGTCTCGATCTACATGATCCAGACCATCGGTGAGCTGTGCCTCTCCCCCGTCGGCCTGTCGGTCACCACGAAGATGGCGCCGCAGAAGTACGCGTCCCAGATGATGGGCGTCTGGTTCCTCGCGGTCACCGCCGGTGACTGCACCACCAGTCTTCTGTCCATCGGCGGAGTGGACCTGAACGGCACCGGGGTGATCGCCCTGGAGGCGACCGCCGCCGTCCTCGCCGGCTTCGCGATCTTCTCGTACCGCAAGAAGGTCCAGTCCCTGATGGGTAGCGTCCACTAGCCCGACCCCCGCAACGACGAACGGCCCGGCATACCGCGAGGTGTGCCGGGCCGTTCGCTTTCCCGCGTCTACCGGGTGCCGCGCAGGCGGCGCCACGGGGTGAAGGTGAAGACCGCCCCGCCGAGCAGGATCACCGTGCCGGCGACCAGGGCCAGGGCCTTGATGCCGCCGTCGTCCTGCGCGCCGGTCTCGGCGAGGCCGCCCGAACCCGAGGGCGTGCCCGCGCTCGTGCTGCCGGTGGAGGACGGGGAGCCGGAGCCGCCGGCCTGGGCGGTGGTGTCCAGTTCGAGCGAGACGGCGCTGCTGGTCGCCTTGCAGGGCACGTTGATGGGCGTGGAGCCCGGTGCCATGGTGACGTCGATGGTCAGTTGGTCGGGGGTCAGGGTCACCTTTCCGGTCTTGCCGGGCTTGTAGGTGCCGGTCATGTCGCTGAGGCTGACCGGGGCCTTGTCGGGGATCGGCTCGGCGTTGGCCGGGCCGGAGACCTTGACCGTGCCGCTGTCGGCGCCGCCGAGCTTGACGTTCATCGAGGGCTTGAGGGCGCCGGCGGGCAGGGCCATGGGCGCGGCCATCGCGCCCTTGGCGGTCTTGACCGTGAGGTCGTAGGCGCCGCCGTTCTTCTTGGCGTTGACGGTGACCGGGGTCTTGATGCCGCCGGGGACGACCGGGCCGCAGTCGAAGGCGACCTCGACGGCCTTGCCCGGGAAGTCGGTCTGACCGCCGCTGCCGCCCGTGGTGGAGCCGGTGGTGGCCCCGCCCGTCGTGGCCCCGCCGGTCGTGGCGCCGCCCGTGGTGGCCCCGCCCGTCGTCGCGCCGCCGGTGGTCGCTCCGCCCGTCGTCCCGCCCGTCGAGCCGGCGGAGACGTCGATGGTGGTCCCGCCCGTCACGGTGCCCACGGGGGCGCACTTGGTGACGAAGGTCCCGAAGGGGAAGGAGACGGCGACCTCGTACCGGCCGGGCGTCAGGGTGATCTTCCCCGCCTGGGTGAGCTTGAGCTTGCCCTTCATGGTCGACATGACCATCGGGGCCTTCTTCGGGATCTCCGGGTTCTTCTTCTCCCCGACGACCTTCAGCTCGGCCCCGCCGCCGCTCACCGTGAACCAGCCGGTGGGCACCACGGAGTCCTTGGGGATCACCATCAGGTCCGTGTTGTTGGAGGCGGGCTTGACCGTCTCCCACGACACGTCGACCTCGTCGCCGACCTTGGCCGTCGCGGGCGCGGTGATCTTGGCGGTGGTCTCGCCCTCCACCGGGGAGCCGCCGCCCGCGGGCGGTACGCACTTCACCTTGAACGTGGCGTCGGCCGCCTGGGCGGGGGCGGCCGCCAGCAGGATGCCCGCGCCGCCGAACAGCAGCGCGACAGCGGCCGCGCTCACCCTCCGTTGGGTCTTCACGAATGTCCCTTCGTTGTCGGACGGTTCTCAGACGGTGCGGACGCCTGTGGGGCAGGTGGGCCTGGTGGTGCTTGGGATCCCGGCGCGCTGTCCGGGGTGAACCACGGCAGGACCGCCGTGGTGGTCTGGGGGGACGCCGCCGGGGTGTCGGCGGGCGGGGCGGGCGTGGATCCCCGTACGGCCGGGATCCGCGGCAGTCGGGCCGTCACCGCCGACGCCGCCGCCTCCAGCGCCTTGGCGCCCCGGTGCCGGCCGCCGGGCGGGGCCCCGCCCGGTCGGACCCGGTCGACGACGGCCATGCCGACGCGGAAGACGGCGGCGGGGACGACCAGCAGGAGCAGGCCCCAGAAGAGCAGGACCCCGTACGGGCGGTCCACGCCCCACGGCTGCGTGGCCAGGACCTTGTCCCCGTACTTGACGGAGACGGTGTAGTCGCCGTGGGCCCCGGCCGACAGGGCGGTGTCCAGGCGGATCTCCGCCTTGCCACCGGGCGGGACGGTGCCCTTCCAGCGGGCCTCCTCCCACAGGGGGGCGAACACCCCGTGGGCGGTGCCGAGTTGGAAGACGGGGTCGGTGACGGGAGCGGATCCGAGGTTTCCGACGGTGACGGTGAACTTCCGGGTGGGCGGGGCGCCGAACCAGGTCAGGACCCCGTCGTCGCCCTCCAGGCGGACCCCCGTCAGCACCGCGAGGCGGGCCGTCCCGGAGTCGGTGGGCAGTTCGGCCACCGGGTGGTCGGTGATCTTCAGTGGTGCGGCGACGGTGGACTGGTCCCCGTTGACGGAGGTCACGTTCACCACGCACGGGCAGGGCTTGGGCGGTTCCACGACCGGGAGTTGGGCGGTGAACCGCCCGTCGTCGGCGACCGCGACGGCGACGCCGTCGGCGTTCGCGCAACTGTTGGTGCCGCCGATCATGTTCTGTCCGCAGACCAGCAGCATCACCATGGTCTTGGACCGCCAGCCGGCGCCGGTGACCGTGATCCCGGTGCCCTTGACGACCTCCTGGAGGGAGAGCGCCACGGTCGGCTTGGTCTCCGCGGCGGCGGCCGGAGGCGCCGGGAACAGGGTCAGGGCGGCCAGGGCCAGGGCCGCCAGGGCCGAGACCACGAGGGCCGACACCGCCGACCACCCCGCGGCGGCGAGGGTCCCGCCCGTCCCGCCGACCTTGGCGCTCGCCTTGGCGCTCACGTGGGCGCTCACCTGGGTGCTCCCGTCAACTCGGGTTCCTTCGACGTCGGTTGCCCCTGCCCCGGTACCGGCCCGGAGGGCTCCGGCGCCTCCTCGCGGGTCGCCCGTCGGGTGCGTACGAGGAGCAGCGCGGCCGTGGTGGTCGCGCCGAGGAGCAGCAGCCCGAGGCCCGTCCAGCCGGCGACGCCCCAGGGCACGAACCAGTCGGAGGCGGCGGCCGTGGCCCGGGCGCCGCCCGGGGCGGTGACGGTGAGGGTGAGGCGCACCTGGTCGAACACCGGTGCGCCGGGCCAGGGTTCGGTGAGTTCGACGCTCTGGCCGGGCAGCAGTTCCACCGGCAGGGCGTGGGCGGCGCGCCCCGGGACGGCGCCGAAGCGGCCGCGCGCGTGCAGGGCGAGTTCGGGGACGAGGGCCACGTTGCCGCGGTTGACGAGGGTGTAGGCGACACGCGCCGCCGCGCCCTTGCCGCGGACGGAGACGTCCTCGACGGTGAGCGCGGCCAGGGTCGGCCCGCCGACGCGCAGGTGGATCCGTACGCCGACCTCGTGGCCGGCCTCGGTGGCGACGACGGCGGCGGGATGGTCGCCGGGCGGGGTCGCGGGGGGCACGGAGACGGTGAAGGGGACCACGGCGCGGGTGCGGGGCGGGATCCTCACGGTCGTGCTCGCGCCGAAGGACAGCCAGGATCCGGCGCCGGTGGACCGGCGGTCGGGGCGTACCGCGAGGGCTCCGTCGGCGGTGTTGTAGGCGTCGGCGCCGCGCAGGGTGAGGGTGCGTTCCCGGTCGGTGGTGTTGGTCAGGGCGAGGCGGTCCTCCAGCACGCTGCCGGAGGCGCCGGCGAGGTAGAAGTACGGGCGTACGGCGCCGGCGGTCCGCCCGGCGGCCGGTTCGGCGGTCCAGCCCGGTTCGTCGGCGACGGCGGCGGGCGCGCCGAGGAGCAGCACGGCGCCGGCGAGGAGCGCGGGGCCGAGGCGCCGGACGGCCGGGCCGAGGCGCCGGACGGCCGGGCCGAGGCGCCGGAGGGTGGGGGGTGCGGGCATGGGCGGGGCCGCTCCGTTCAGGACCGGGCCTGCCGGCCGCGCCGGGTCAGCCAGAGCACGCCGGCGGCGCCGGAGAGCAGCACGGTGGCGCCGAGGGTGCCGAGCGCGAGGGCGGAGTCGGCGGGGCCGGTCTGCGGGAGGCTGTCGCCGCCCGCCGCCGTGGACGCGGGGGGTGGTGGTGCCGCGCCGCCGCCGGGGGCGGTGACGTCCAGTTCGAGGGAGGGCTTGGGGCTGTTGCCGGGGGTGCAGGTGGTGGTGGTGCCCATGGCCTTGATGGTGAGGACGCCGGCGGTGAAGGTGACCTTGCCGCTCTTCTTGGGGGTGTAGGTGCCCGAGAGGTCGGTGATCTTGATGGGGGTGTCGGCGGGCACGGCCTCGGGGTTGGGCGGGCCGGAGACCGGGACGGAGCCCTTGTCGGCGCCGCCGACGAGGATGACGGCGCCGGGGCTCATCGCGCCCTTGCCCAGTTCGATGGGGCTGGAGGAGACGCCCTTCTGGAAGGACATCGTCAGCTTGTACCCGTCGCCCGCCTTGACCGCCTTGATGTCGATGGGCGAGACGGCCGACTTGTCCCCGATGGGTGTGGCGCAGTTGTAGGCGACGTCGACCACGTCGGCGTGGGCCGAGGGGGCGAGCGTCAGGACGGCCGCCGATCCGGCCAGCGCGGAGGCCAGCGCGAGCGCGGTGGTGCGTTTGCGGTGGGTCACCTTCGTCTTCCCCTCGAACCGTGAACCGTGGATGTCCGACAAGTTACTGACGGCACATCAGATGGGTGGCTCAAGGTACGCCGGGGGCCTTGCGGAGGGAAGACACGGGACGGGCCCGGATCGGCGGCCGGTCGGCGGGGGTTCGACGGCGCGTCGGACGCACCTGTTTCGGCCGGCCCGGCCCGGTCCGAGCCGAGCCGGTGGGTGCTCGTGCGCGCCCGCGGGTGCTCGCGCGCGCCCGTGCTCGGGTCAGACGGCGCGGACCCCTCGCTGCCAGACCGCGGAGACCAGCGGGACGCCGGGGCGGTAGGCGAGGTGGACGTGGCTGGGGGCGTCCAGCAGGACCAGGTCGGCGCGGGCTCCGGGGGCGAGGGTGCCGATGTCGGTGCGGCGCAGGGCGCGGGCACCGCCGGCGGTGGCGGACCAGAGCGCCTCGTCGGGGGTCATCCCCATGTCCCGGACGGCGAGCGCGATGCAGAACGGCATCGAACTCGTGTAGGAGGAGCCGGGGTTGCAGTCCGTGGACAGGGCCACGGTCGCGCCCGCGTCCAGGAGCCGGCGGGCGTCGGGCCACTGGGCGCGGGTGGAGAACTCGGCGCCGGGCAGCAGGGTGGCGACGGTGGTGCCGGCGGCCTGGGCGAGGGCGTCGACGTCGGCGTCGGTGAGGTGGGTGCAGTGGTCGGCGGAGGCGGCCTCCAGCTCGACGGCGAGTTGGACGCCGGGGCCGTGGGAGAGCTGGTTGGCGTGGATGCGCGGGATCAGCCCGGCGGCCGCGCCCGCGGTGAGGATCGCCCGGGCCTGGTCGCCGTCGAAGGCGCCCTTCTCGCAGAACACGTCCACCCAGCGGGCGTACGGGGCGCAGGCCGTCAGCATCTCGCCGGTGACCAGGTCCACGTAGCCGGCGGGGTCGTCGGCGTAGTCGGGGGACACGATGTGCGCGCCGAGGTAGGTGACCTCCTCGGTGTGCGCGGCGGCGATGCGCAGGGCGCGGGCCTCGTCGGCGACGGTGAGGCCGTAGCCGGACTTGGTCTCGAAGGTGGTGGTGCCCTGGCGGCGGGCCTCGTCGAGGTGGCGCAGCAGGTTGGCTTCGAGTGCGGCGTCCGTGGCGGCGCGGGTCGCGGCGACGGTGGTGCGGATGCCGCCCGCGGAGTAGGCGCGCCCGGACATCCGGGCGTTGAACTCGGCGGTGCGGTCGCCCGCGAACACCAGGTGCGAGTGGGAGTCGACGAAACCGGGGATGACGGCCCGGCCCGCGGCGTCGACGTCGCGGTCGGCGGCGGGCGCCCGGTCGGCGGGGCCGACCCAGGCGACGCGCTCGTCCTCGATGACGACGGCCGCGTTCTCGATCAGGCCGAGGGGGCTGCCGTCGCCGAGGGCGGGGTCGTTGGTGACGAGGCTGCCGATATTGGTGATGACGGTGGTGGTCATGATTCCTCTCGGGGTTGCCCGGGCTCCGCCCCGGATCTTTCGGCCGGTCAGCCTCGGACGGCTGCGATCGACTCGGAAAGGGCGGCCGCCACGTCCCCGACCAGGGTGTGTGCCCCGTCGCGGACCACGTGCCGGCCGCCCACCACGGTGTGGCGGACGTCGGCGGCGGACGCGGCGAACACGGCGGTCTCGGCGGCCAGGCGGGGCAGCGGTCCGGCGGTGCGTACGGAGTCCAGGGCGATCGTGGTGAAGTCCGCGAGGGCGCCGATCTCCAGCCGGCCCGCGTCGGGCAGGCCCAGGGCGGCGTGCCCGTCCTCGGTGGCGGCGGAGAGCAGCGCGTGCGCGGTCCAGTGGCCGCGGGTGCGGCTGCGCAGCCGCTCGTTCAGCTCCATCGCGCGGGCCTCTTCGAGCAGGTCGATGACGGCGTGGCTGTCGCTGCCGAGGGAGAGCGGGCTGCCGGCGTGCTGGAGGCGGGTCGCGGGCCCGATGCCGTCGGCGAGGTCGCGTTCGGTGGTGGGGCACATGCAGGTGCCGGTGGAGGTTCCGCCGAGCAGGGCGATGTCGGTGTCGGTGAGGTGCGTGTTGTGGACGCCGGTGGTGCGGGGGCCGAGCACGCCGTGGTCGGAGAGGAGTTGGGTGGGGGTGCGGCCGTGGGCGGCCTGGCAGGCGTCGTTCTCGGCGGTCTGTTCCGAGAGGTGGACGTGCAGGGGTGCCCGCTGCTCCTCGGCCCAGCGGGCGACGGTGGCCAGTTGGTCGGCGGGCACCGCGCGCACCGAGTGGATCGCGGCGCCGATTCGGGCGTGCGCGCGGGGCTTGAGGGCGGTGACCCGTTCGGCCCAGGCGTCGGCGGTGCCGTCGGAGAACCGCCGCTGGTGCGGTTCGGGTGCCTTGCCGAAGCCCGAGGAGAGGTAGGCGGTGTCGAGGAGGGTGATGCGGATGCCGGCCGCGGCGGCGGCCTCGATCAGTGCCTCGCCCATCGCGTTCGGGTCGGCGTAGGGGGCGCCGCCGGGCGCGTGGTGGACGTAGTGGAACTCGCCGACGTGGGTGATGCCGGCCAGGGCCATCTCCGCGTACACCGCGCGGGCCAGCGCGAAGTAGCTGTCGGGGGTGAGGTTCTGGGCGACCTTGTACATGAAGTCGCGCCAGGTCCAGAAGGTGCCGCTGCCGACCTGGACCGTGCCCCGCAGGGCGCGGTGGAAGGCGTGGGAGTGCGCGTTGGCCAGGCCCGGGACGGTGAGGCCGCGCAGCACCTCCGCCCCGGGGGGCGGGGTCGCGGTGTCCGTGCGCAGGGCGGCGATCCGCCCGTCGGCGTCCACGTCCAGGGCGACGCCCGGCTCGACGTGGGTGCCGAGCCAGGCGTGTTCCAGCCAGTACGTCTTGTCCGCGGTCACCTGCACGCGAGTCCTTCCAGTACGTCGGCGAGGGCCAGGACTCCGGCCACGCAGTCGTCCTCGGCGGCGAACTCCTTCGGGGAGTGGGAGACGCCGGTCGGGTTCCGTACGAACAGCATCGCGGTCGGGACGGCGGCGGAGAGGATTCCCGCGTCGTGTCCCGCCCCGGTGCCGAGGACGGGCAGGGATCCGCCGAGGATCCGGTCGAGTTCGTCGCGCAGGGCGTGTTCGAACTCGACGACCGGGGTGAAGGACTCCCGGACGATGTCGAGGTCGATGCCGTCCTGGTCGGCGCGTTCGCGGGCGGCCTTCTCGATGGCCGTGACGACCGTGTCGAGGGTGGCCTGGTCGCCGGCGCGCGAGTCGAGCCAGCCGCGGACCAGCGAGGGGATGGCGTTGACCCCGTTGGGCTCGACGGCGATCTTCCCGAAGGTGGCGACGGCGCCGGCGAGGGCCGCCTCGGTGCGGGCGGCCAGCACGGTCGCCGCGTACGTGAGCATCGGGTCGCGCCGGTCGACGAGGCGGGTGGTGCCCGCGTGGTTGGCCTCGCCGTGGAAGTCGAAGCGCCAGCGGCCGTGCGGCCAGATCGCGGAGGCGATGCCGACCCGGTCCCCGGACAGGTCCAGGGCCCGGCCCTGTTCGACGTGGAGTTCGACGAAGGCGCCGATGCGGGCGAGGCGCTCGGGGTCGGCGCCGATCGTCTCGGGGTCGTACCCGGCGGCCTCCATGGCGCGGGGCAGGGTGATCCCGTCCGCGTCGCGGAGCTCGTACGCCTTCTCCTTGGTCAGTTGCCCGGCCGCGAGGCGGGAGCCGACGCAGGCGAGGCCGAAGCGGGCCCCTTCCTCGTCACCGAAGTTGGTGATGGCCAGGGGCCTGGAGAACTCCGCTCCCCTGCGGCGGAGTTCGTCCAGGGCCGCGAAGGAGGACACCACGCCGAGGGGGCCGTCGAAGGCCCCGCCGTCGGGGACGGAGTCCAGGTGCGAGCCGGTGACGACGGCGTCGCCCGCGAGGGGGTCGCCGAGCCAGGCCCACTGGTTGCCGTTGCGGTCCGTCTCGTAGGTGAGGCCGCGAGCCTGCGCCTGGGCCTGGAACCAGGTGCGGCAGTCGGCGTCGGCGCCGGTCCAGGCGTGCCGGCGGTAGCCGCCGGAGTCGGCGTGCCGGCCGATGGGGGCGAGCTCGTCCCACATGGAGTGGAACGAGGTCGCCCCGGCGGGGTGGTCGCTCACGCGTCGTCGCCCTCGCGCATGGGGACGCGGACGCCGCGGTCGTCGGCCACCGACTCGGCGATGTCGTAGCCCGCGTCGACGTGGCGGATGACGCCCATGCCCGGGTCGTTGGTCAGGACGCGGCGGATCTTCTCGCCGGCGAGCTTCGTGCCGTCCGCGACGGTGACCTGGCCGGCGTGGATGGAGCGGCCCATGCCGACGCCGCCGCCGTGGTGGATGGAGACCCAGGACGCGCCGGAGGCGACGTTGACCATGGCGTTGAGCAGCGGCCAGTCCGCGATGGCGTCGGAGCCGTCGAGCATGGCCTCGGTCTCGCGGTACGGGGAGGCCACCGAGCCGCAGTCGAGGTGGTCGCGGCCGATGACCAGCGGGGCGGCCAGGGTGCCGTCGGCGACCATCTCGTTGAAGCGCTCGCCGGCCTTGTCGCGCTCGCCGTAGCCGAGCCAGCAGATGCGGGCGGGCAGGCCCTGGAAGTGGACGCGCTCGCCGGCCATCTTGATCCAGCGGTGCAGGGACGCGTTTTGAGGAGAATCGGCCTCCGGGAAGAGCTCCAGCATCGCCTTGTCGGTCTTGTGGATGTCCGAGGCCTCGCCGGACAGGGCGGCCCACCGGAAGGGGCCCTTGCCCTCGCAGAACAGCGGGCGGATGTAGGCGGGGACGAAGCCGGGGAAGGCGAAGGCGCGGTCGTAGCCGGCCAGCTGGGCCTCGCCGCGGATGGAGTTGCCGTAGTCGAAGACCTCGGCGCCGGCGTCCATGAAGCCGACCATGGCCTCGACGTGCGTGGCCATGGACTCGCGGGCGCGGGTGGTGAAGCCCGCCGGGTCCTTGGCCGCGTAGTCCGCCATGTCGTCGAAGTCGACGCCGACGGGGAGGTAGGCGAGCGGGTCGTGGGCGGAGGTCTGGTCCGTCACGATGTCGATCGGGGCGCCTTCGGCGAGCATCTGCGGCAGCAGGTCGGCCGCGTTGCCGAGCAGGCCGATGGAGAGCGGCTTGCGGGCGTCGCGGGCCTCGACGGCCAGCTGGAGCGCGTGGCGCAGGTTGTCGGCCTTGACGTCGAGGTAGCGGTGCTCGATGCGGCGGTCGATGGCGCGCGGGTCGACGTCGATGCAGATCGCGACGCCGTCGTTCATGGTGACGGCCAGCGGCTGGGCGCCGCCCATGCCGCCGAGACCGGCGGTGAGGGTGATGGTGCCGGCGAGGGTGCCGTTGAACTTCTTCGCGGCGACGGCGGCGAAGGTCTCGTAGGTGCCCTGGAGGATGCCCTGGGTGCCGATGTAGATCCAGGAGCCGGCGGTCATCTGCCCGTACATGGTGAGGCCGAGGTGCTCCAGGCGGCGGAACTCCTCCCAGTTGGCCCAGTCGCCGACCAGGTTGGAGTTGGCGAGCAGGACGCGCGGCGCCCACTCGTGGGTCTGCATCACGCCGACGGGGCGACCGGACTGGACGAGCATCGTCTCGTCCTGCTTCAGGGTCCGCAGGGTGCGGACCATGGCGTCGTACGAGCGCCAGTCGCGCGCGGCCTTGCCGGTGCCGCCGTAGACGACGAGCTTGTCGGGGTGCTCGGCGACCTCGGGGTCGAGGTTGTTCTGGAGCATCCGCAGCGCGGCCTCCTGCTGCCATCCCAGGGTGCTGAGTTCGGTGCCTCGCGCGGCCCGTACGGGGCGGGGTCCTGACATGGCGGTGCCTCCTCCGGTGTGGGTCAATCCATTCACATCCTCGCGTCCTGAATAGATTCAGTCAACAGCTGCGGCCGGCCCCGTCGGATGATGGGATGGCGGACATGGCCGCCGACACGCACGCGCAGAGCGCCGCCACCCGCCGGGACCGGGCCGTACGGGCCGCCGCGCGGCAGGGCCTCCTCGATGCGGAACCGCTGGTCTGCCTGCTGGACACCGCCGGGATCCGCGCGTCGGCCGGCGCCCTGACCCGCGCGTTCGCCGACGCCCTGCCGGCCGGCGTCCCCGTCCTGCACGCCTTCGCGGTGAAGGCCTGCCCCCTGGTGCCCGTGCTCCGGCTGCTGTCCTCGGTCGGGGTCGGCTGCGAGGTGGCGAGCCCCGGCGAGCTGGCCCTGGCCCGGGCGGCCGGGGTCGCGGCGGAACACATCGTGCTGGACTCCCCCGCCAAGACGCCGGCGGAACTCCGCGAGGCCCTCGCCCTGGGCATCTCCGTCAACGCCGACAACGGGCAGGAGCTGCGCCGCATCGACGCCTTGGTCGCGGCCGCCCCCACCCGCTCCCCGATCGGCGTACGGATCAACCCGCAGACCGGCGCGGGCGCCATCGACGCCCTGTCCACGGCCACGGCCACCTCGAAGTTCGGCGTCCCGCTGCGCGACCCGGGCGCGCGCGAGTGGCTGCTGCGGGCGTACGCGGACCGGCCGTGGCTGACCCGGCTGCACACCCACTCGGGCTCCCAGGGCGTGCCCCTGCCGTTGATCGCGGAGGGGGTGCGGGAGCTGTACGCCCTGGCCGAGGAGATCAACGCGGCGGCCGGGCGCCGCCAGGTCGACACCCTCGACATCGGGGGCGGCCTGCCGGTGAACTTCTCCTCGGACGCCGAGACCCCGACGTACGCGCAGTACGTGGCGGCCCTGCGGTCCGCCGCGCCCGGCCTGTTCTCGGGCGCCTACGGCCTGGTCACGGAGTTCGGCCGCTCACTGACGGCCAAGCACGGGCTCGTCCTGGCACGGGTGGAGTACACGAAGGCGACCGGCGGCCGCCCCATCGCCGTCACGCACGCCGGGGTCCAGGTCGCCACCCGCACGGTGTACGCCCCGGCGGCGTGGCCGCTGCGGATCCTCCCGTACGACGCGAAGGGCCTCCCGAAGACCGGCACCCCCGTCCCCCAGGACGTCGCGGGCCCGGCCTGTTTCGCGGGGGACCTGCTGGCCACGGCGCGGGAGCTGCCGGAACTGGCCCCGGGGGA
The DNA here is from genome assembly GCF_036231985.1 of Streptomyces sp. NBC_01426. GTDB lineage: Bacteria > Actinomycetota > Actinomycetes > Streptomycetales > Streptomycetaceae > Streptomyces. The sequence goes on along the minus strand of NZ_CP109500.1, from coordinate 4,635,376 downwards.
CCTGATCGCCGTCCCGGACACCGGCGCGTACTTCTTCACCGCCCACCACGGCTACAACAGCCTCCCCCGACCGGCGATCCACGGCTTCACGGTGGACGCCGCCGGAGCGGTCCGCTTCACCCCGGTCCGCCCGGCGCAGCCGCTGTCCGCGATCGTCGCCGAGGCGGGCGGCGCGCACCCGGACGCCCTCCTCTGAAACCGCGGGGGTCCGGGGGTCAGCCTGCCTCGGCGAGCGTCGCGCGCACCGCCGGGGTCAGTCCGGCGATCACCGCGTCCGCGCTCAGCGACACCACCCCCGGCAGCCGCAGCAGGTAGCGGGCCAGGCCCAGCCCGAGCAGTTGGGCGGCGACCAGGCCGGCCACCCGCGCCGCCCGCTCCGGGCCCAGTACGGCGGCCAGCGCGGGCGCGACCTGCCCGGCGAACGTGTCCCGCATCCGCTGCGCGGCCCGTTCGTTGGTGACGGCCGAGCGCAGCAGGACCAGGAGCGCGTCGTCGGACGGGTCGCCTTCCCACCGCTCGACGAAGTGGCGCACCAGCGCCTGCGGCAGGTCCGACTCCGGCACGGCGCCCAGGTCCGGCAAGCGCAGGTCCACGGCCAGGGCCGCGTCGAACAGCTTCTCCTTGTTGCCGAAGTACCGCATGACCATCGACGGGTCGATGTCCGCGTCGGCGGCGACGGCCCGGATCGTCGTGCGCTCGTACCCCTGTGCGGCGAACCGTTCGCGCGCCGCCCGCAGGATCGCCGCCCTGGTCTGCGCGCCCCTGCTCCCCACCTCGTGTGCTGCCATGTCAACGAATGTAGGCCAACGATCGTTGACATGCCACCGAAGCAGGCGCACCCTGAAGTCAACAGACGTTGGCCAACAACCGTTGGCATCCCGGAGGAGGCATCCCGTGACCCGACCCGCACTCCCCGCCCGCACCGAGGTCGCCGTCGTCGGCGCCGGCCCGACCGGCCTCGCGCTCGCCGTCACCCTCGCCCGGGCCGGCATCGACTTCGTGCTCCTGGACCGGCAGGCGGAAGGCGCCAACACCTCCCGCGCCGCCGTCGTCCACGCCCGCACCCTGGAGGTCCTCGACGAGCTGGACCCGTCCGGCGCGCTCTGCGCCGAACTGATCGGCCGCGGCATCCCCGTCACCCGGTTCCGGATCCGCGACGGCGCCCGCGTCCTGACCGCGATCCCCTTCGACGGGCTGCGGACCGCCCACCCGTACGCGCTGATGGTTCCCCAGTACGAGACCGAGGCGGTGCTGCTCGACCGGCTGCGCGTGCTGGGCGGCGAGGTCCACCGCCCGTACGAGGTCACCGAGGTCACCCAGGACGAGCAGGGCGTCACCCTGACCACCGCGACCGGCGAGACCCTGCGCGCCGACCACGTCGTGGGCGCCGACGGGATGCACAGCGTCGTCCGCGAGGCGGCCGGGATCGGTTTCACGGGCAGCTCGTACGAGGAGTCCTTCGCCCTCGCCGACGTCACCATGGACTGGGCGCCGGGCCGCCGGGAGGTGTCGCTGACCTTCGGCGCGGCCGGACTGACCGTGGTCGCCCCGCTGCCGGGCGAGGACGGCCGGCGCTACCGGATCGTCGCCACCGTGGACCGGGCGCCCGCCGAACCGGAACTCGGCTTCGTCCAGGCGCTCCTGGACGACCGCGCGCCCGGACAGGCCCGCGTCACCGGGGTCCTGTGGTCCTCCCGGTTCCACGTCCACCACCGGGTCGCCGACCGCTACCGGGCCGGACGGATCCTGCTCGCCGGGGACGCCGCCCACGTGCACAGCCCGGCCGGCGGCCAGGGCATGAACACCGGCATCCAGGACGCCCACGCCCTCGGCCGGGCCCTGACCAACGGCCGGCTGGACGCGTACGAGGCGACGCGCCGCCCCGTCGCCCTGCGGGTGGTGGCCTTCACCGACCGGATGACCCGCATCGCGACCACCCGCAATCCGGCCCTGCGGGCCGTGCGCAACACCGCGCTGCCCGTCCTGGGTCGCGTCCCGGTGCTGCGCAACCGTCTCGCCACCGAGCTCGCCGAGCTCGACTACCGCTGAGCGCAGGCCCCGCCCGACCTCCGCATGTCCCTACTCGACGAACAGCCCGCGCGCCGCGGCCCGGGCGTCGAAGGCCTCCAGGCGTGCCTGGGCGTCCGGCAGCGCGTCCGCCATCGCCTCCAGCAGCACCCGGCCCAGCAGCATCGGCGCGCACGCCGTGTCGAAGGCCAGCCCGGTTCCGACCGGCGCCGGGATCAGCAGGTCGCTGTGGCGGGCCACGGGGGCGAACGCCGAGTCGGCGACCGTCACCACGGTCAGCCCGGCCGCCCGCCCGTGTTCGAGCGCCTCCGCGACCTCCCGCGGATGCCGGGGCAACGCGAAGCACAGCAGCGCCGACGCCCCGGCGGTCACGGCCGCGTCGATCCGGTCGGCCAGCATGGAGCCGCCCTCGTCGAGCAGCCGCACGTCGGGGTGGACCTTGGCGGCGAAGTACGCGAACCCGCGCGCCTGCGAGGACGCGGCCCGCAGACCGAGCACCGGCAACGGGGTCGATCCCGCGAGCAGCCGCCCCGCCTCCACGACCGGCGCGGGATCGGCGAGCATCGCCGACAGCCGGCGCAGGTTCTCGATCTCGCCCTGGACGGCCTGTTGGTACTCGTTGTACGCGTCGGCGCTGCCGCCCTCGCCCTGCCCGGCGGGCGGCGCCACCTCGCGCAGGTGTCGGCGCAGCGCCGGGTACCCGTCGAAGCCGAGCGCCACCGCGAACCGGGTCACGGACGGCTGGCTCACCCCGGCCAGTTCCGCCAGCTCCACGCTCGACAGGAAGGGCACCTCCGCCGCCCCGCGCACCATGCAGTGCGCGATCCGCCGCTGCGTCGGCGTCAGCCGGTGCCCCTCGAAGAGCTTCTGCAGCCGCGCGGCCGGGCTGTCGTTCATCCCGTCCCCTCCGTCCCCGTCCCGGTGAATATTCAGTCACCGAGCACTCTGCATGCGGTTATGCAGGACGGCAAGCCGCCGGCCGCTCCGCGAGACGGGGGCTAGCCCCAGTGCCGGGGGCGCCCGCGCTGCCTAGCCTGGGGGCATGGAGCGCCAAGAGCTGAAGAAGGAACTCGACGCGACGCTGGACGCGCGACGGGAGCTGGGGCCCGAGTACGAGTCCGCGCTGGTGGACTCGTTCGTCGAGAAGGTGGACGTCCAGCTGCGCCGGCGCCTGGCCGAGGAACGTCTGGCGGCGGCCCGCGGCGACCACCGCGCGGCGCCCTCGGACACCAACTTCGGGGAACGCTTCGGGTTCGCCATCATCACGCTGGTGCTGGCGATCCCGCTCTCCGCGATCGCCGCCGTCCAGACCGGGTTCAAGGGCCTGCTGGTGGCGTGGGCGGGCATCGTGGCGGTGAACTTCGTCCACGCGACCAAGTCCCTCCGCTCCAAGGGCGAGTGAGCCGAAGGGGCGCGCCCGGGGAACAGGCTCCTCGCGCGGAAGACCGCGAGGAACGAGCGGTATGAGCACGTGGAGCCTGTGAGTCGGGCTGCAAGCGCCCCGGAGGCGAACCGAGCCCCCCAGCAAGACGGCGAGTGAGCCGAAGGGGCGCGCCCGGGGAACAGGCTCCTCGCGCGGAAGACCGCGAGGAACGAGCGGTATGAGCACGTGGAGCCTGTGAGTCGGGCTGCAGGCGCCCCGGAGGCGAACCGAGCCCGCAAAAGGGGGGGAGTCTGTGAGTCGGGCTGCAGGCGCCCCGGAGGCGAACCGAGCCCGCAAAAGCAGGAGCGTAAGCGCGGGGACCGCCGCACCCCGGTTGCCCGGGGGCGGGACGACGGCGGTCCCCGCGATGGACACGGGCCGGGTCAGGGCCGTCCGCGTCCATGGCGTCGTCTCGGTCCGGGAGCCGCTCCGGAGCCGGTCCGACACCAGTCGGTGGGCCGGCGAGGAGCGTTTCGCGTTCTCGCCGACAACCACCACTGTGCCGGGTCCGTGTTAAGCCGGTGCTGCCGTCACGTGTCGGGCCCGTACCGTTTGCGCGTCCTGCCTACTTCGCGCCCTTGGCGAGGAACGCCAGGAGGTCCTGGCGGCTGACGACGCCGGTGGGCTTGCCTTCGACCAGCACGATCGCCGCGTCGGCCTCGCCGAGGACGGCCATCAGTTCGGAGACCGGTTCGCCGGATCCGACCTGCGGCAGGGGGGCGCTCATGTGCTTCTCCAGCGGGTCCCCGAGGGAGGCCCGCTGGGCGAAGAGCGCCGCCAGGAGTTCCTTCTCGACGACGGAGCCGATGACCTCGGCGGCCATGACGTCGGGGTGGCCGGCGCCCGGCTTGACGATCGGCATCTGCGAGACACCGTATTCGCGCAGGACCTCGATGGCCTCGCCGACGGTCTCCTCGGGGTGCATGTGGACGAGGGAGGGGATGCCGCCGTCCTTGTCCTTGAGGACCTCGCCGATGCGGGCGGAGGGGCCCGCTTCCTCCAGGAAGCCGTGTCCGGCCATCCACTCGTCGCTGAAGATCTTGCTGAGGTAGCCGCGGCCGCTGTCGGGGAGCAGGACGACGACGACGTCGTCCGGGCCGAGGCCTTCGGCGGCGCGCAGCGCGGCGACGACGGCCATGCCGCATGAGCCGCCGACGAGGAGGCCTTCTTCCTTGGCGAGGCGGCGGGTCATCTGGAAGGAGTCCTTGTCGGACACCGCGATGATCTCGTCGGTCACGTTGGGGTCGTAGGCGGTCGGCCAGAAGTCCTCGCCGACGCCTTCGACGAGGTAGGGGCGGCCGGATCCGCCGGAGTAGACGGAGCCCTCGGGGTCGGCGCCGATGACCTTGACCTGGCCGCCGCTGACCTCCTTGAGGTAGTTGCCGGTGCCGGAGATCGTGCCGCCGGTGCCGACGCCCGCGACGAAGTGGGTGATCTTCCCGTCCGTCTGGTCCCACAGCTCGGGGCCGGTGGTCTCGTAGTGCGAACGGGGGTTGTTCGGGTTGCTGTACTGGTCGGGCTTCCAGGCGCCGGGCTCGCGCGCGAGGCGGTCGGACACGTTGTAGTAGGAGTCCGGGTGCTCGGGGTCGACGGCGGTCGGGCAGACCACGACCTCGGCGCCGTACGCGCGCATCACATTGATCTTGTCCATGGACACCTTGTCAGGGCAGACGAAGATGCACTTGTAGCCCTTCTGCTGGGCCACGATGGCGAGTCCTACACCGGTGTTGCCGCTGGTCGGCTCCACGATGGTGCCACCGGGCTTGAGGGCACCGCTCTGCTCGGCGGCCTCGATCATCCGGACGGCGATGCGGTCCTTGACCGAACCGCCGGGGTTGAAGTACTCGACCTTGGCCAGGACGGTCGCCTGAAGCCCTTCGGTCACGCGGTTGAGCTTCACCAGCGGGGTGTTGCCGACGAGGCTGATCATCGAGTCGTGGAATTGCACCATGTTCTCCAAGGAGGGGACTCCACGGGTTCTCCGGGAGGTCCGGCCAGAGTATGCGGAAAGGGATTGACCGACCGGCACTACGGGGCAGGTAGGTCTTCGAGGCCAGGCACGGAAGCGAGGTGGCTTGAAGGGTGTCCAGGGCGAGGACGGCCCGCCGGATCGCGGCGGGCGCGGCGTACGGCGGGGGCGGGCTCGGGCTCGTCGGGGCCGCCGCGGTGGGTTTGGTGCTGGCGGAGGTCCAGTTCGCGAAGCGGACGGTGGGCACCGGTCTGCCGGATCCGCCGCGTGCGGACGGCCTGTACGGGAGTGAGTTCGGCGGGCCCGAGCTGAGCCCGGGGCCGCTGCGGATGGGCATGCTGGGCGACTCCACGGCGGCCGGGCTGGGGGTGCGGCGGGCCCGGCAGACCCCGGGCGCCCTGCTGGCGTCGGGGTTGGCGGCGGTGGCGGAGCGGCCGGTGGAGCTGCGCAACGTGGCCCTGTCGGGGGCCATGTCGGACGATCTCGACCGGCAGGTGGGTCTCCTCCTCGACGGAGTGGAGTCGGGCGCGCCGGCCCCGGACGTCTGCGTGATCATGATCGGTGCGAACGACGTGACGCGCCGGATGCCGCCCACCCAGTCGGTCCGGCTGCTCACCGCGGCCGTGCGTCGGCTGCGGCTGGCGGGGTCCGAGGTCGTCGTCGGCACCTGTCCTGACCTGGGCACGATCGAGCCCGTCTACCAGCCGCTGCGCATGTTGGCCCGGCGGGTGTCGCGCCAGTTGGCCGCCGCGCAGACGATCGGTGTCCTCGCCCTGGGCGCCCGTACGGTCTCGATGGGGGACCTGTTGGGTCCCGAGTTCGCGGCGAACCCGCGTGAGATGTTCGGCCCGGATTCCTACCACCCGTCGGCGGAGGGGTACGCGACCGCCGCGATGGCCGTGCTGCCGACGTTGTGCGCGGCGCTGGGTCTGTGGCCGGAGTCCGACCGCCTCGACGTCTCCCGCGACGAGGACATGCTGCCGGTGGCGAAGGCGGCGTCCGCCGCGGCGGACGAGGCCGGTACGGAGGTCACGGCGGCCCGGGGCCCGTGGGCCCTGCTCAAGCACCGGCGTCGGCGGCGGGTGCCGACCGATCCGGACATCGGCCAGCCGGGCGAGGGGGAGGCCCCGGCGGGTCTCTCCGGCAGCTGGACGGGCGCGTAGGCAGCCCGTTTCAGGGTCTTGCCGGGCCCCTGACCTGGGTCCTGGCGGGCCTCCGACCGGCTCGGGGTCCGGTCGGGCACGGCGTGCGGATCCGGTCCGCGGGGCCCGTCGTGAGCGCAGTGCGGCCCTCATCACATGCCGAGGCCGGTGACCTCGACCGTACGGGCCGGTAACTTCACATGCGGTCCGACATGAGCCGCAACGCACCCCCTTGGAGCCCCGATGCCCGAAGCCGTCATCGTTTCCACCGCCCGCTCGCCCATCGGGCGCGCCTTCAAGGGGTCCCTCAAGGACGTCCGCCCGGACGACCTGACCGCCACGGTGATCCAGGCCGCGCTCGCCAAGGTTCCCGGGCTGGACCCGCGCGAGATCGACGACCTGATGCTCGGCTGTGGCCTTCCCGGCGGCGAGCAGGGCCACAACCTGGGCCGCATCGTGGCCGTGCAGATGGGCATGGACTACCTGCCCGGCACGACGATCACCCGCTACTGCGCCTCCTCGCTCCAGACCTCCCGCATGGCGCTGCACGCCATCAAGGCGGGCGAGGGCGACGTGTTCATCTCGGCGGGCGTCGAGATGGTCTCCCGGTCCGTGAAGGGCTCCTCGGACGGCCTGCCGGACACGCACAACCCGTTCTTCTCCGACGCCGAGGCCCGTACCGCGGCCGTCGCGCAGAGCGAGGGCGCGTCGTGGCACGACCCGCGCGAGGACGGCCTGGTCCCGGACGCGTACATCGCGATGGGTCAGACCGCCGAGAACCTGGCCCGCGCCAAGGGCGTGACCCGCGCGGACATGGACGAGTTCGGCGTCCGCTCCCAGAACCTGGCCGAGGAAGCCGTCAAGAACGGCTTCTGGGCCCGTGAGATCACCCCGGTCACCACCCCGGACGGCACGGTCGTCTCCACCGACGACGGGCCGCGCGCCGGGGTCACGCTGGAGGGCGTCCAGGGTCTGAAGCCCGTCTTCCGCCCGGACGGCCTGGTCACGGCCGCCAACTGCTGTCCGCTGAACGACGGCGCCGCGGCGCTGGTGATCATGAGCGACACGAAGGCGCGCGAGCTGGGCCTGACCCCGCTGGCCCGCATCGTCTCCACCGGTGTCACCGGCCTCTCCCCCGAGATCATGGGCCTGGGCCCGGTCGAGGCGTCGAAGCAGGCCCTGAAGCGGGCCGGCCTGACGGTGGACGACATCGACCTGTTCGAGATCAACGAGGCCTTCGCGGCCCAGGTCATCCCCTCCTACCGGGACCTGGAGATCCCGCTGGAGAAGCTGAACGTCAACGGCGGGGCCATCGCCGTCGGTCACCCGTTCGGGATGACCGGTGCCCGCATCACCGGCACCCTGATCAACAGCCTGCAGTTCCACGACAAGCAGTTCGGTCTGGAGACGATGTGCGTGGGCGGCGGCCAGGGCATGGCCATGGTGATCGAGCGTCTGAGCTGAGCCGGAGCGGCGGGTAGCGGTCCGTCGGAGACGACCCACCGGCCCGTGGCGACGAACCCGGGGCCCCTTCGTGTCGAGGGGGCCCCTTCGCTCCGTCCCGGTCACCGGTGGGGGCGCTCGAAGCGGGTCGGGGGCGAAAAGCGGTCAGGCCCTGCCGTAGTGGCCTCGGAACGCTGCGCGACGGCCTCGAAGGCTCCCCATGCGGGCCGGCGCATACCTGATCAAGCCCGGGGCCCAAGCGCCGTAAGGATTTCGACCGGATGCCGCCCGTCGTACTGACGCCGAATCTAATCCCGTCGCGGCCGAGCTGTGACCGAATCTCCCCCAGGATGTGACCTTTGTCCCGGGGGTTTGGCATTTGTGCAGGTCAGGCCCTACCCACCACACGCCCCAGGGTCCAAAGACCTGTCCAATTCATGACGTAATGCACTGCCTGCCATTCCCAGCAGAGGTCAAGCTGATGTAGGAAGTCGGGGGATCGAATCAACCGGGAGTTAGTCAGTGAGCGCCATGTCTCTTGCCCTGCTGCTGACCACGGCCGCTGCCACGGCCGTGGGCGCCGCTGCGCTGCACGCCGTACACGGACTGCGAAAGCAGGTCACGGCCCTGCGCGGTGAGCTCGTCGTGTCCTCGCACCCGCGCGGTGCGACCGTCCCGCACGCCCGCAGCGCCGTCGAGTCCCCCGCGTCGGAGATACGAGCCGCCGTGGCCGAAGCCCTCGCCGAGGAGCGCGAGCGCGAGCTGGCCGAGGCGCGGGCCTTCTGGGCCGCGCAGGAGGCCCGTGACGCCGCCGACGCCCCCTCGCTGCTCGGCGGTCTGCCGGGCCTCGGCGAGGAGAACCCGGTCTTCCTGCCCCGGCAGGCGGACATGGTGGGCCTGGAGCCGCTCCTGGGCGACGAGCTCCTCGACGAGTACCCCGAGGACTCCCCCGAGCTGGCGGCGGCCCGCCGGCGCCACCCCTCGCACCCCGATTTCGTGCCCGTGCAGGCCTCCCACCCGGGAGCGGACCACGAGCGCACGGTGAACCGCCTGGAGGAGCTCGCGGAGGCCCGTACGGCCCTCGCGGACGTCCGTCCGGGCCCGCTGGGCACCCTGGACGTGTACGTCTTCACGGACGGCACCACGCTCTGTATGACCCCGGGGCACCGGGAGACCGCCGAGCGGCTCTCCGAGGCCCTGCGCTCGGGCACCGCGCCGGTCCTGCTGGGCGGCTCGGGAATCTCCGGCGCCTACGCGCTGACCTTCTCCTGCGGTGACACCGAGGACCCCGACAGCAACGTGTACATCCTCGCGGACCGCGTCATCGCATCGCTCTGATCTCCGCCTGCTCCACCAGTCGCACGGCCTCGTCCAGCATCGCGGACGGGGCCTTCGCGTCGTCCGGGGCGGGTGCGGCGGTGGTGGCGCGCAGCGCCTCCGCGAGGTCCAGGCCGGCGACCGCCACCTGGTCCCCGACGACGAAGATGCCCGCGTCCGGCACGACGCGCTCCGGAGCCGCCCCCGCTCCCGCGGCGCCTGCGGCGGTTGCGGCGCTCTCCAGCCGCTGGGCCCGTACGGCCAACTCGCGGGCCAGTTCCAGCGCCTCGGCGGCGGCGCCGCGCTGGAGTCGGCTCTGCGGTGCGGCCCGCAGCCGGTCGGCGAAACGTTCGACCACGAGGGTCAGGGGCGAGGTATCGAGCACCCGGCCGACCTTACGCGCCGCCCGGGCACCATTGCCAACGAGCGAACGCTGAGGCACGGTGTCGTGAAGAGAACACGGCGATACCTCCGGAGGCGCCCATGTCCGTAGAGTTCTCCGAGCAGACACACCGCAACATGATCGACAGAATCCCCCTGACCACCGGTCGTGAACTCTCCGACTGGCTCCGCACCGTGGACGACGGTCCCTCCCTCGTCCGGTTCGAGGAGAAGGTGAGCTGGCTGCGCGGCGCGCACGAACTGTCGTACGGCCAGGCCAAGGCGATCATCCACGAGTACGACCTGCGCAGGGCCGCCCGCAGACTGGGCTGAACCCCCGTCACCGTCCCTGCCCCTGCCCCCGTCCCGAGTCCCCGACCGGCTCCGTATCCCCCACGAGACACGGGAAGGCCCCGCGAGCGGAGTGCTCGCGGGGCCTTCCTGATGCCGTGTGGGCGTTCGCCCGGGCGGGTGACCGGTACGACTAGTCGTCGCCGGAGAGGATCGAGAAGAGCCGCAGCATCTCCAGGTAGATCCAGACCAGGGTCGTGGTGAGGCCGAAGGCCGCCAGCCACGCCTCCTCGCGCGGGGCGCCGTACGTCACGCCGTCCTCGACCTGCTTGAAGTCGAGGGCGAGGAAGCAGGCGCCGAGGATGATGCCGATGACACCGAACAGGATGCCGAGGCCGCCGCTGCGGAAGCCCAGGCCGTCGCCGCCCGAGAAGACCGAGAAGAGCAGGTTGACGACCATGAGCAGCATGAAGCCCATGGCAGCGGCCATCACGAAGCCGTAGAAGCGGCGGGTGACGCGGATCCAGCGCATCTTGTACGCGAACAGCACGCCGGCGAACACGCAGAGCGTGCCGAGCACGGCCTGGATGACCACGCCGGAGCCGATGTAGGTGCTGACCGCGGCGCTGATGACACCGAGGAAGACGCCCTCGAAGGCCGCGTAGGCGAGGATGATCGCCGGCGAGGCCTTGCGCTTGAAGGACTGGACGAGCGCCAGGCCGAACGCGATGAGCATCGCGACGACGGCGATGCCGTACGACTTGTTCAGGTTGGCCGCGTCGACCGGCAGGGCGAGCCAGGCGATGGTCGCGGTGAGCGTGAGCACGCCGAGCGTCATGGCCGTACGGCTCACGACGTCGTCGATGGTCATCGCACCGGAACGCACCGGCGCCTGCGGCATCCCCGTGGCGGGGTCTGCGGCGTAAGGGTTCGTCGCGTACGGGTTGGTCGCGGTCCCGGCCTGCGCCTGCGCCTGCTGCGCGTCGAAGCCCGCGTAGCCGCCGTTGTCGCGGCTGAACCCCCGTCGCGAGAAGACCGGGTTACTGCTCCTCATCTCACTCCTCCATGGCCACCGTGCGCGGCCTTAGCAACAAGAGTAATGCGCTCGCAAAGGAATCACCCTACTGCTGGAGGAGGATCTTTCCCCCTCTCACAGGAGCCCGAAGAGGGCAAGCGGGACGCCTGGCCCGCGCGGGGCGACCAGGACGTCGGAGCTTACGGCCGCAAGGCTTCCGGCGTCTGCGGACCGGCCGTCACGCCCTTCCGGAGCGGGCCGGTCGCCGGTTCGCTCCGCCCTTGATCCGCGCGCCCCGCGTATCGCCCGATATCCCCGCTCCGAAACGCCCGGCTAATCGCCGTCTCACGAATCGCGGGACATTCCGGCACTCCCGAAAGGCCGCCTTTCCGCGCCACCTCCGCGCCCGCCCGCATTCACCCGACACACCCCGGGCCGAGGCATCTCGCCACGCCCCCGACACACTCCGGGCCGGCGGGCGCCCAACCACCGTCACGGCTGCGGGCGTTGGGCGATATCTCCTCGAACGAACGGACCACGCCGGACTCACGGCGCACTGGCGGCGCACTCACGACGGACTCGCGAAGGAACGGCCCCGCCGGCGAACGGACTCACGGACGCCCCCGACGTCCCGTCCGGCAGGACCGCCAACGGGGCTCGTGGCGGGCGGAGTCGGGCCCTCGGATGATCGCATTCGCGTCCGCGTCCGCGCCCCGGACAGCACGACGGCGGGTGCGCCCCCAGGGCACTCCCGCCGTTCGCGTGTTTCCCGTCCGCACAGAGCGTGGTCGTGCCCGAAGCCGGATTTGAACCGGCACGGCCCGAGGGCCAGCGAGGTTTAAGCTCGCCGTGTCTGCATTCCACCATCCGGGCAGGGCGTGGCGGCCCCCGTGGAAAAAGCCTTCAACGCTGCGTCGAGCCTATCCGGAACGCCCCTGCCCCGACCTGGGCTTCTGCCCGATGTTGTCTGATTTTATTGGCGCTTGAGAGCCCGTCAGGCCCGATAAGGCGTTGTCGGCACCTTCCCGACGACGATCACCCCCGCGATGGGAATGACGGGATTTCGCCGCCGCACGCCACCCGGTCGCCACCGGCCCGCCACCCCGGACCACCCCCGCGCCCCGCAACGGCCGGCGCGGTGGTCGGCGGACGGCCGACCCCGAGAGATCCCCGAGAGATCCGCGAGAGGCTCCCCCGGCACCGCAAGGCGTTCCGGAGCGGCCCCCGGGCCCGCCCGGGGGCGCCGGCGAGGCCCCGTTCCCCGGCCGCCCCTGTCATACCAGAGGAGGAGAACCCCGCGCCGGCGATCAGACTCCAGTGGGCCCATGAACGGGCACCTCGGCTGATCCGGAGCGGGGTGGTGCGCGGCGAGGATGGAAGGGTCCCGCCACACCGCAGCACCCATGCTCGACAGGAGTCCCCGTGACCACCATGAACTACGCCCCGCACACCACCCAGGCCGTGGCCGCCCGCGCCACCCAGCTCTCCAAGGTGTACGGCCAGGGCGAGACCCAGGTGGTCGCGCTGGACAACGTGTCCGTCGACTTCGCCGCCGGCCAGTTCACCGCGATCATGGGCCCGTCCGGCTCCGGCAAGTCGACGCTGATGCACTGCGTCGCCGGTCTGGACACCTTCTCGGCCGGCTCCGTGCGCATCGGCGACGTCGAGCTGGGTTCCCTGAAGGACAAGCAGTTGACGCAGCTGCGCCGGGACAAGATCGGCTTCATCTTCCAGGCGTTCAACCTGCTGCCGACGCTGACCGCCCTGGAGAACATCACGCTCCCCATGGACATCGCGGGCCGCAAGCCCGACAAGCAGTGGCTGGACTCCGTGATCTCCATGGTCGGTCTCTCCGACCGGCTCGGGCACCGCCCGACCCAGCTCTCCGGCGGCCAGCAGCAGCGCGTGGCGGTCGCCCGCGCCCTCGCCTCCCGCCCCGAGATCATCTTCGGTGACGAGCCGACCGGAAACCTGGACTCGCGCTCCGGCGCCGAGGTCCTCGGCTTCCTGCGCAACTCGGTCCGCGAGCTGGGCCAGACCGTCGTCATGGTCACCCACGACCCGGTCGCCGCCTCCTACGCGGACCGCGTCATCTTCCTCGCCGACGGCCGGATCGTCGACGAGATGATCGACCCGACCGCCGACGGGGTGCTCGACCGCATGAAGGCCTTCGACGCCAAGGGCCGCACCAGCTGAGGGACCGCCCTCCGCACGTCCTCCGCCGGCCCCCGACACCTGGATCCTCCACCATGTTCCGTACCGCCCTGCGCAACGTGCTCGCGCACAAGGCCAGACTGCTGATGACGGTGCTCGCCGTCACCCTCGGCGTCGCCTTCGTCTCCGGCACGCTCGTGTTCACCGACACCCTCGGCAAGGCCCTCTCGGGCCAGTCCGCCAAGAGCTTCGACAAAGTCGCCGTCTCCGTGACCTCGTGGGGCGCGGGCCGCAACGAGGACGGCGCCCGCGAGGGCGACCCCGGCATCAGCCGGCAGACCGTCGACAAGGTCAAGGCCGTCAAGGGCGTCGACACCGTCTCCGCCCGGGTCTCCGGCTTCGCCGGCGTCGGCGACGAGAACGGCAAGCTCATCGGCGACGGCTGGGCCAACCGGGGCTCCAACTTCGCCCCGGCGAAGGGCGGGCAGGACCCGTCCTACGCGTTCGTCGAAGGCACCGGTCCGACCGCCGCGAACCAGATCGCCCTCGACAAGGAGACGGCGACCAAGGGCAACTACAAGGTGGGGGACAAGGTCCGCGTCGCCACCAACGGCCCGGTGAAGGAGTACGTCCTCGGCGGCGTCTTCACCACCGAGGACGGCCAGGTCAACGCCGGCGGCAGCCTCGTCCTCTTCGAGACGGCCACCGCCCAACAGCTGTACCTGAAGCCGGGCTTCTTCGACGAGCTGTCCGTCAGCGCCGCGGCGGGCGCCTCCTCCGACCAACTGCTGGCCGACATCAAGCCGCTGCTCGACGAGAAGAACACCCGGGCCCAGACCGGCGCCGAGCTCGCCAAGGAGCAGGCCAAGGACATCAAGGCCCAGATGAGCGGCATGAGCACGATGCTGCTCGTGTTCGCCGGGATCTCGCTCTTCGTCGGCATCTTCCTGATCTACAACACCTTCACCATGCTGGTCGCCCAGCGCACCAAGGAACTCGCCCTGCTGCGCGCCGTCGGCGCCAAGCGTGGTCAGGTCGTGCGCTCGGTCCTGAGCGAGGCCCTGGTCGTGGGTCTGATCTCCTCCGCGATCGGCCTGGTCACCGGTATCGGCCTGGCGATCGGCATGCGGTCCCTGATGGACTCCATCGGCGCCAAGATCCCGGCCGGTGACCTGGTCATCGCCCCGGCGACGATCATCGCGGCCCTCGTCATCGGCGTGTTCGTCACCACGGTGGCGGCCGTGTTCCCCGCGTGGCGCACCGGCCGGATCCCCCCGGTCGCCGCGATGGGCAGTGCCCACCTGCCGGCCGACGCCAAGTCCCTGCTCCTGCGCAACATCAGCGGCAGCGTCCTGAGCCTTGTCGGCTTCGCGATGGCCCTGGGCGGCGTGTCCGTGAGCGGCGAGAACGGCCGCTACCTGATCGGCGGCGGTGCCTTCTTCATCCTCATCGGCCTGATCGTGCTGCTCCCGCTGCTGTCCCGGCCGCTGATCGCCGCCGTGCGACCGCTGTTGGAGAAGGTCTTCGGCGTACCAGGCAAGCTGGCCGCGCAGAACGCCGTGCGCAACCCGCGCCGCACCGCCGTCACCGCCGCGTCCCTCGCCATCGGCCTGACCCTGGTCACCACCCTGTCCGTGCTCGGCATCACCATGGGCAAGGCCGTGGACCGGATGAGCACCGACAAGCTGAAGGCCGACTACAAGGTCTCCATGGCCATGGGTGGCGGCAGCCTGGACGCGTCCGTCGCCGAGGCCTTGGCCAAGGCGCCCGGCATCAAGGCGGTCTCCCCGCAGCGGGCCGACAGCCTGAAGATCGGTGAGGACTTCAAGGCGGCCTCGGGCGTCAACCCGAAGGCCATCGGCGACCTGCTCAACATCGACGTGGTCACCGGCTCGCTGGACAGCCTCGCCAAGGGCGAGGTGGCGGTGGCCGAGAAGACGGCGAAGGAGCAGGGCCTGACGGTCGGCTCCACCCTCCAGGTGATGTACGACGACGGCAAGAAGGGTTCGCTGAAGGTCGGCGCGGTCTACAAGGACCTGGAGGGCCTGCTCTCCCCGTACGTCCTCGACGAGAAGATCCTCAGCCCGCACACCGAGAACCCGTAC
This sequence comes from Streptomyces sp. NBC_01426, assembly GCF_036231985.1. GTDB lineage: Bacteria > Actinomycetota > Actinomycetes > Streptomycetales > Streptomycetaceae > Streptomyces. The sequence continues at coordinate 4,620,108 of NZ_CP109500.1, read as the reverse complement.
ATCCCCGAGGTGTACGTCAACGCCGTCGGCGGCGAGTCGAAGGCCGGCGAGAAGGCCGTCCTCGACGCCCTCGGCAACAACCCGGCCATCTCCATCGCCACCCAGCAGGACATGCGCAACGAGATGGGCGGCATGATCAACACCGCTCTGAACGTCATGTACGGCCTGCTCGGCATGGCGCTGATCGTCTCGGTGCTCGGCGTGGTCAACACCCTGGCCATGTCCGTCTTCGAGCGGACGCAGGAGATCGGCATGCTGCGGGCGATCGGCCTGGACCGCAGCCGCGTCAAGAACATGATCCGTCTGGAGGCCGTGGTCATCTCGCTCTTCGGCGCGGTCCTCGGTGTCGCCATCGGCATCTTCCTCGCCTGGGCGGTCGGCTCCACCCTCACCGAGACGGTGCCCGACTACGCGCTGGTCCTGCCGTGGGACCGGATCGGCATCTTCCTGCTGCTCGCCGGCGTGGTGGGCGTGCTGGCGGCCATGTGGCCGGCCCGTAGCGCCGCCCGGTTGAACATGCTGACCGCCATCAAGACCGAGTAGCCCGGCCGAGGACCCGGGCCGCAGGCCTTGGCGGGCCACAGGGCGAAGGGCCCCGCGACGTTCACCGTCGCGGGGCCCTTCGTCGTCGTCCGCCGCTTCACGGGGCCTGCGGCGCGCCCCACTCCCGGGCGCGCAGCGGCAGCCCCGATTCGGCCCTCGGTCCGGGCCGGACGGCGAGCACCTGGTTGACCCCGAGCCGGTTGTGTTCGAAGCCGAGCGCGGAGGCCGCCATGTACAGCCGCCACACCCTGGCCCGGCCGGGCGAGGTCAGGCGCACGGCCTCGTCCCAGTGCCGCTCCAGGCGGGCGACCCAGGCCCGCAGGGTGAGTGCGTAGTGCTCGCGCAGCGCCTCGACGTCGCGCACCTCGAAGCCGGCGCGTTCCAGTTCGCCCACGGTGCCGCCGACCGGGGACAGCTCCCCGTCGGGGAACACGTAGGCGTCGATGAACTCGTCGATCCGGTAGGCCTCTTCGTCGGGCTCCGGAGGGCGGGCGATCTGGTGGTTCAGCAGCCGTCCGCCGGGGCGCAGCAGCGCGTGGAGGGTGCGGGCGTACTCGCGGTAGCGTTCGGCGCCGACGTGCTCGGCCATCCCGATCGAGGAAATGGCGTCGTAGGGGCCGTCCTTGACGTCCCGGTAGTCCTGGATCCGGATCTCGATCCGGTCGGCCAGGCCCTCCTCCGCGACCCGCTTGCGGGCGTACGCGGCCTGCTCGCGCGAGAGGGTGATGCCGGTGACCTGGACGTCGTACTCACGGGCCGCGTGCAGGGCCATGGAGCCCCATCCGCAGCCGACGTCGAGCAGGCGTTGTCCGGGCTTCAGGGCGAGTTTGCGGCAGACCAGGTCGAGCTTGTCCCGCTGGGCCTCCTCCAGCGTGCCGCCGGGTCTCCAGTACGCGCAGGAGTACACCATCGACGGGCCGAGCACCCGCTCGTAGAACTCGTTGCCGACGTCGTAGTGGTGGCTGATGGCCTCGCGGTCGCGGCCCTTGGTGTGGCGGGCCCCGGAGCGTCGGACGGCCTCCTCGGGCGGCGGGGCGGGCGCGGGCCAGGGTCGGGCCAGGGCGACGAGCTCGCGGAGGGCGGCGCGGGCCTCCGGGTCGCGCAGCAGGGCGGCCGAGCCGGAGGCGGCGGCGGCCCGGGCGGGCAGGTGGGGGCGCAGGGCGGCGAGCTTGCCGAGGCCGACGAGGGGCTCCACCGCGGGGCGGGCGGGCGCGGGGTCCGCCTCCCAGAGCAGCCCGGCGACCCGGTCCAGCAGTTCGAAGAGGTCCCCGTCGACGGTGAGGTCTCCGGCGACCCACGCGCGGGCCAGTCCGAGCTCCCCGGGCTTCCACAGCACACGGCGCAGGGCGCGCCGGTTGGCCAGGACCAGAATGGGTCCGGACGGCGGACCGGCCTCGCTCCCGTCCCAGGCTCGTACGCGGACGGGCAGGGGTGTGCCCAGCAGGGTCTCGGCAAGAGCGGCCAGCCGCGGCGCGGCGTCGGTCATGGTGGGCACCTCCAGAAGTTTCGACCGAACGACCTACCCATTTCCGGCACCGGACAATCCGGGGGAACGCCGAAGGGGCCGCCCGCACCACGGATGGCGGGCAGCCCCTTCGGGGACGTGCTGGTCGTGCTCAGGATCCTGCCGGAGCGCGCCGGGTCAGGAGGCCTTGGCCTTGGCGGCCGGGGCGGTGGTGGCCGCCGGGGCCGGCGCCGGCTTGGCGGCCTCGTAGAACTCCTCGCGCGGGGTCTCCAGGGCTCCGAGGGAGACGACCTCGCGCTTGAGGAACATCGCGAGGGTCCAGTCGGCGAAGACGCGGATCTTGCGGTTCCAGGTCGGCATGGCCATGCCGTGGTAGCCACGGTGCATGTACCAGGCGAGCCGGCCCTTGAGCTTGATCTTCATCTTGCCCATGACGATCATCGCGACGCCCTTGTGGAGGCCGAGGCCCGCCACCGCACCCTTGTTGGAGTGCGAGTACTCGCTCTGCGGGAAGCCCCGCATGCCCGAGATGACGTTGTCGCCGAGGACCTTGGCCTGGCGCAGCGCGTGCTGGGCGTTCGGCGGGCACCAGGCGTTCTCGACGCCGGCCTTGCGGGCGGCCATGTCGGGAACCTGGGCGTTGTCGCCGGCGGTCCAGATGTAGTCCGTGCCCTTGACCTGGAGGGTCGGCTCGGCGTCCACGTGACCGCGCGGGCCCAGCGGCAGACCGAAGCGGGCGAGCGCCGGGTTGGGCTTCACGCCGGCGGTCCACACGATGGTGTTGGAGTCGACCTCGAGGCCGTTCTTCAGCACCACGTGGCCGTCCACGCAGGAGTCCATGGAGGTGTTCAGGTAGATCTCGATGCCGCGGGACTCGAGGTGCTCCTTGCCCCAGGTGCCGAGCTTCGGCCCGACCTCGGGAAGGATCTTGTCGGCCGCGTCCACCAGCACGAAGCGCATGTCCTCGCGCTTGATGGTGGTGTAGTACTTCACGGCGTCGCGGGCCATGTCCTCGACCTCGCCGATGGTCTCCGCGCCGGCGAAGCCGCCGCCGACGAAGACGAAGGTGAGGGCCTTGCGGCGGACGTTCTCGTCCGTCGTGGACTCGGCCTTGTCGAGCTGCTCCAGCACGTGGTTGCGCAGACCGATGCCCTCTTCGACGCCCTTCATGCCGATGCCCTGTTCGGCCAGGCCGGGGATCGGGAAGGTGCGGGAGACGGCGCCGAGCGCGATCACCAGGTAGTCGAAGGGCAGCTCGTACGCCTCGCCGACCAGCGGCGTGACGACGGCGACCTTGCGGTCCTGGTCGATGGTCGTGACCCGGCCGGTGAGGACCTCCGCCTTGGGCAGCACGCGTCGCAGCGGGACGACGACGTGCCGAGGCGAGATGCTGCCTGCGGCCACTTCAGGGAGGAAGGGCTGGTAGGTCATGTACGAGCGCGGGTCGACGACCGTGACGGTCGCCTCGCCGTAGCGCATCTTCTTCATGATGCGCTTGGCTGCGTACAGGCCTACGTACCCACCTCCTACAACGAGGATCCTGGGACGCTCCGTGGTGCTCATGGAACGAGTATCCAGCACCCCCAGGGGTGACGCTCGTGAGCCCCTTCACAAGGAGCTTCCCACCCTCTGCTACACTGCGCCGCCCACGTGACCCAGGTCATGGCGGGGATCGGGAACCACGGTGTAACGGGAGACGTTGTACACCAGTCCTGAACTGGCCTGAAGGCCTTCGAGCGGAGTAGACCACCGGGTTCGTGGATACCTACCGACGCCCCTCGCCGCTGTCCGCGATTCGCACGAACGCCCGCCCGAAACGGGCCTGTGGACCCCCTGAGGGGGTCGAACGGCCCCCACGTTGACCCCACGTGCCTTTTTTCCTTGTGAAGAACTTCACGAACCTGGTGGGGAGGAAGGGACTTTCGGCCCCCGAAGCTGCCTTTCGAAGGGTCTCGGCCGGAGGGAGCAGCCCGTTGGGCGGGTCGCGGGGAGCTTCAGTCGCGAAGCCTGATGCTCCCCCGTCTCCTCGGCCCGTCGAACTTGCGGGGGTCGAGGACCGGCCGCTCGCGGGGACGAGCCGCCTCCAAAGCGATCTGCCGCCGTCCGGCCAGCGCGATGCGCCACTGGCCCAGGTCCGGCCGCGTCCCGTGGCCGCCCGCCGCCTTCTCGTAGAGCCCGCGCACGGCCTCCTCCCGGCGCCCGTCCAGGACCCCGGGCAGCGCGGTGAGCGGGCGGCCCGGAGCCGCGTACGCGTCCTGCGCCAGGATCCGGCCGACGGCCAGCGCGACCTTGTAGCGGTCGCTGTCCACGGTGGCCGCGCCGGCCGGTGCCAGCGGATCGCGCCAGTCCGGGGTCTCCGCCTGGGCGAGCACCGGGTCGGCGCCCACCAGGCGGGCGCCGTCGCAGTCGATGAGGTGGACGGCGGGTTCGGGGCGGACCGTCCACAGCACGTTGGCCTCGGACAGGTCGCCGAAGACGAGGCCCGTCGCGTGCAGCCGGTCGACGAGCTCGACGAGCGCGACCACGAGGGCCAACCGCTCGGCCGGCGAGGGCTGGACGACCCCCTGCCAGGCGGCCTTGCCCGGGCGGAGCAGGAAGGCCAGCTCGGTCAGCTTCGTCGAGCCGTCCGCGGTCGCCCACCGCATGGAGGCGGGAGCCTCGTTCATCAGGAACCCGGTGACCCGGCCGGCGTCCACGACGCGGCACAGCGGCCAGGCCGTCGACGCGTCCAGCCGGTCGCGCTCCTCGGCCCGCAGCCCGAGCCGTACGGAGACCAGCCCGGCCAGCGAGTCCCCCGCGACGCGGTGCGGTTCCCGGTAGCTCTTGTAGAGCAGGCCGGGCCGCCCGGCCAGCGTGCGCACCTCGCCCTGGCCGCCGTCACCGACCTTGTCGAGCGGGTCCAGCGAGGACAGGGCCACGTCGGCGCCGTCGGAGACGCTCACGGGCCCCCCTCCCACAGGCAGACCGCGGTGCGGTCGTCGTCGTAGGACTTGACCCGGTACTGGAGCTGCCACAGGAAGTCGGGCAGCCCGGGCGGGGGCCCGCCCCAGGCTTCGCGGAGGAACCCGCGCATCTCCTCCTCTCCCCCCAGCGGCGTCGACAGGCCGTCCGTGCACAGGACGAAGACGTCGCCCGGCCGGGCGGGGCCGAAGAGGTGTGCCTCGGCGACGCGGGTGGTGGGCAGGGCCGCGGTGCGCGTGTCGATGATCCCCGCCTCCTCGCCGTCCGCGGCGCCCACCACGTCGAGGTACCAGGTCCCGTCCCGCAGCAGCGCCGCGCCGCCGTCGCCGACGGTGAACAGGGCCCGGTGGCGCACCGCGGGGTCGAGGGGGACGAGCAGCACGCGCAGGGTGGTCGCGTAGTCGCCGGGCCGGTGCCCGGTGGTCGAGGCCGCCCGCACCAGGGACTCGGCGACGCTGCCCACGGCGGAGTTCACGACGGCGGTCAGGGTCTTCTCGTTCCTCGTGCGCAGGGACCGCGCCAGCTCCCCGGCGTACTCGTCGAGGAAGCGGACGATCTCGCGGCACACGAGGTGGGACCCGAGGTGCGAGCGCGGTACGGAGCCGACCCCGTCCGCGACGCCCAGCAGGAGCACCCCGGTGTCCTCGCCCGACGCCCCCAACCGGGCCACCACCACCGCGTCCTGCCGGGGCTCCGCGTGGTAGCGGTGGGAGTCGCCCCGCACGGACGCGGCCCGTACGGTCAACGGGCCGTGGGTCGCCCCGTCGACGACGGTGTCCGGGAGAACCGCGCCGTCCACGTCCGCCCGGGCCCCGACCGGCGCCCCGGGCCCGGGCGCGTAGAGCGGCGGCTTGGGCCCGCCGAACGGCGGGTCGCCGAGCCCGGCGGGCACCCGCCCGGGGTCCGCCGCGGCGAGCGCGGGGACCACCGCGGGGACCACCGCGGGCGCCGGCTCCGGTGATGCGGGTGCGGGCTCCGGGGCGGGGAGCCGCTCGGCGGCCGGCTCGGACTCGGCGGAGACCTCGCGGGGCAGCTCCAGCGGTTCGGGCTCCGCGGAGGCGGCCGGGGCCGGCCACCGGGTGTACGTCGCGCCCGTCGGACCGTGCGCGGGTTCGGGTGTCTCCTCTGGCATGCCCGGCCTCAGAGCTTGTCGAGGGAGACGGTGGAGAAGCCGGGCACCGTGTCGTCGACGGCCAGGCTGAACACCCCGTTGTCGCCGGCGGTGATGCTGCCGGCCGACCGTACGATCGACCGGGTGAGGCTGGCCGCGAACTCGCGCAGCGCGGCGGCCGGGGAGACGTTCTTGTCGTCCTGGATGAAGGCCCGGAAGTTGGCGACGTGGCCGATCGTCGCGCGGTCGGCCTCGCCGATGCCAAAGGCGATGATGTTGGGCCGGTAGCGCGCCTCGTTGAGGTCCTGGTGCGCCTGCATCCAGCCCTCGTCGGTGGGTCCGCCGTCCGAGAGGAAGAAGGCGACGGGCCGGTAGACCTCGTGGCCCTGCGCCTTGAGTCGGGCGACGTCGTTCTCGATGCACCGCAGCAGCGTGCGGAACGCCTCCCCGTACGCGGTGAGTCCGCCCGCGGACAGGGCGGGCAGCGTGTCCAGGTCGCTGAGGTCGGCCAGCGGCTGGAGGACGGTGGCGTCGTCCGAGAACCCGATCAGGCAGAACCTGGTCTTGTCCGCGACCGTCGGGTTGGTGCTGATCTCCTTGTGGAGTTCCGGCAGGGCGGTGTTGATGCTGTCGATCGACGGGCCGGCCATCGAGCCGGACTCGTCGCACACCAGGTAGAAGGGAAGGATCTGCACGGTCTCGCGCCTCCGAAGGGTCTGCGGCTCGGGCTGTCAGTAGGTGTAGAAGTAGATCTCCAGGTCGGCGTGTCCGCCGGAGGATCCCTGGACGAAGAAGTCCCGGGTGGTGGCGCCCGTGAACATCGCGGGGCGGGCCTTCGCGAGCAGGGCGTTGACCCGGCGGGCGTAGTCCACGCCGTCGCCGACCCGGGGGCTGCGGCCGAAGGTCAGGACGAAGGCGGCGGTGCGGCCCTCGTGCGCTTTCGTCCCGGCGCGCAGTTGCCCCACGATGCGGTCGGTGTCGGAGGGTTCGGCGTCGAAGGAGAACGACACGGCCTGCCGCTCCACTGACCTGGGCCCCGAGGGGGTGGGGCTCGGCCTCGCGCCGGGTGTCACCCCGGGACGGGGTGAGGCGCCGGTCCCGGTCCCGGATCGGGAGGCCTCGGCCGCCTTCACCGGGTCGCCCCGGTCGCCCATCGCGACCATGGCCAGGACCAGGAGCATGTCGGCGAACAGCCAGCCGGCGAGGGTCAGCGGGGTGAACCGCGGCCGCGGCGGCCTCCTCATCGTCGGGCCGTCCTGATCGGATCGTCCTGCGGGTGCGCGTGAGCGTCGTGCTCCTTGGCCAGGTCCACCCCGACGGCCCGCGCCCGGACGGGAGCGGGGGCGGGGGCGGGAGCGGGCCGGGCGTCGTGGACGAACCGCGTGTCGACGAGCGTCCGGGCCTCGGCGGCCGCGGCGGAGACGTCCGCCGCCCCGGCCATCACCCGGGCGAGTTCGGCGAACCGCTCGGCGGCCCGCCGCAGCGCGCCGGTCTGCTCCTCCAGCCCCAGCACCGCCCGCTGTGAGAGGGCCACGGCCTCCGCGGTGTCCTGCGTGACGTCGCCGAGGCGGTGCAGGACCCGGGCCGTGACGTCGGCGGCGAGTTCGGTTCCGGTGGTGAACGAGCGCTGCGCGGCGGCCAGGACGGTCACCGAGTCCTCGACCCGTTCGCCGGCGGCGCCGAGGGCGTCGCGGACCTCGCCGTTGACCTCGCGCACGTCCTCCAGCGCCTTGCGCACCATGATCCCGTTGCCGCTGACCACGGTCTCCAGGCGGGAGGTGTGCTGTTCCAGCGGGTCGGTGAGCGCGGCGACGGCCCGGCCGACCTCGCCGGTGTTCGTCTGTACGGCCGCCTCGACCCGGGCGACGGCCCGTTCCAGCGGGAGCACGGCGGAGTCGAGGGCGTCGAGCCGGGTGTCGGCGGCCTCGACCGACGCGGCGAGCGAGGTCGCGACCGCGCCGAGCCGCTCGTGGGCGCGCACCGCGTTCTCCCCGAGCCTGCCGAGGTTCGCGGCGGCTCCGGTGAGCTCCGCCGTGAACCGTCGGGGGGAGGAGAGCCGCTGTTCGTTGAGCAGCAACTGGGCCCGGGTGAGCAGCGGGACGAGCAGGGCGAGCAGTTCGTCGGCAGTGCGTCGCGCCTGGTCCGCCCGGTGTTCCGTACGGGTTCTGCGCACCCCGTGCACGGCGGCGAGCAGGAACAGCAGGAGGATGACGGCGGTGGCCGCTCCGGCGACGTGTCCGAAGGTGGACCAGTCGGCCAGCCTGCCCTCGAAGCCGGACTGCCACAGTTGCAGGAAGGGGCGGGCGGCGGATTTCGGGTCCTCGCCGATGAGTGTCCGGTAGGCGTCCGCGGCTCGGCTGAGGCCGAACCAGGTCAACAACAGCGGCAGGAACACGAGGGTGCCGATGGCGACCTCCAGCAGGGCCCAGGCCCGGTGTTCCGGTGCCTCGGCCAGGGCGGCGCTCACGCTCTCCGGCCGCGCGTAGGCCTGGAGGAGATCGAGTTCGGTCCAGGGTTCGATGTCTCCGTCGCCCAGCCCCTGGAGGGCGTCGGCCAGCGACTTCAGCTCGTCCCGACGGGAGCCGAGCCCCGGCTCGTCCGCCAGTTCGTTGAGCTGTGTGGCGACGACGGAGGCCGTCGCCAGTGCCCCAACGGGCATGTCCACCCCCATGGAAGACGTGGGGTGGGGGCCCCGCACCGGCACGTCGTGCCGAAGACCGCGCCGCCGCGCGCGCCCGGCCGTGACAGGCCGCGGCGCGGCGGGTCATCCCCCACCTCAACAATTCACCATATGATCCCCCATCAGCCGAACGGGGGGAGGGGAAACGGAATCAACGGCCCCTTCTTCGGGGGCAATGCGTGGCCGCGACCAGGAACCGGCCCGAGGTATTCGTCCACCCGTACGACACCGGGCCCGCCCGGGCCCCCGGAGGGCGCGCGCGGTCGCCGGATCGGCCCGGCGCAAACGGCTGCGGGGGCACCCCCGGTGAGGGGTGCCCCCGCGGCCGTGCGGTGGTCTCGTCAGACGGCGGCGGACCAGGCGATGCCGTCGAGGATGTCGTGTTCGGAGACCACGACCTCCTCGGCCCCGATCCGCTCCATGATCGCCAGCAGGACCAGGGCGCCGGCGCCGATCACGTCGACCCGGCCCGGGTGCATGACCGGGATCGCGGCGCGTTCGGCGTGCGTGGCCGTCAGCATCCGCTCGCTGATCTCGCGCACCGTCGCGTAGGGGATGCGCGAGTGGTGAATGGCGGCCGAGTCGTACTCCGTCAGCCCCAGCGCGATCGCGGCGACGGTGGTCACCGAGCCGGCCAAGCCGACCAGGGTGCGGGCCTCGGTCAGCGGCACGGTCTCGGCGGCCAGGTCCAGGGCCGCCTCGATGTCGGACCGTATGGCGGCGATCTGCTCCTCGGTCGGCGGGTCGGTGACGGCGCCGTCCACCACCAGGTGGCGTTCCGTCATCCGGACGCAGCCGACGTCCACGGAGCGGGCCGCCCGGACGTGATCGGCGCCCACGACGAACTCGGTGGAGCCGCCGCCGATGTCGACGACCAGGAACGGCCGCTCCATGTCGGTGCGGCCCGTGAGCTCCTTGGTGGCGCCGGTGAAGGAGAACTCGGCCTCCTGGTCCCCGGTGATCACCTCGGGTTCCACGCCCAGGATGTCCAGGACGCCCCGGACGAAGTCGTCCCGGTTCTCGGCGTCACGGGAGGCCGACGTCGCCACGAACCGGATCCGTTCGGCGCCCAGTTCCTTGATGACCCCGGCGTACTCGCGGCACGCGGCGAAGGTGCGCTCCAGCGCCTCCGGGGCCAGCCGGCCGGTCTTGTCCACGCCCTGACCCAACCGGACGATCGTCATCCGCCGGTCCAGCTCGACGAACTCGCCCGTGGCCGGGTCGCAGTCCGCGACGAGGAGGCGGATGGAGTTCGTCCCGCAGTCGATGCCCGCGACCCGTGTGGCGCTCACGCGTCCGCGTCCTTCTTCTCCCCGCACGGGGTGACGCAGGGGCCCTTGGCCCACCACTCGGGCAGCATCGCGAGGGCCTCGTCGCCGAACGGGTTCACGCCGGGGCCGGCGGCCAGCGAGTGGCCCACCAGCACGTGCAGGCACTTGACCCGGTCCGGCATGCCGCCGGCGCTCGGGAAGCCCTGGAGCACCTCGATGGCGTCGCGGCGTGTGATGTAGTCCTCGTGCGCGGCCCGGTAGGCGGCGGCCAGCTCCGGGTCGTCGGCGAGCCGGGCCTGCATCTCCTTCATCACGCCGTTGGCCTCCAGCGTGCCGATGGCACCGGCGGCGCGCGGGCAGGTCAGGTAGAACAGCGTCGGGAAGGGGGTGCCGTCGGGGAGTCGGGGCGCGGTCTCGACGACATCCGGCTGCCCGCAGGGGCAACGGTGCGCGATGGCGCGCAGCCCGCGCGGCGGGCGGCCGAGCTGCTGCTGGAACGCCTCGATGTCCGCGGCGGTCGGCTCGGTGCGGTCGGTCTGGGGCGGGGGCGTCTGCATGCCTGGGATGAGTCTCTTCGTTCGTGTGCGGGTGTGTCGCGGGCGTGGCGTGTCGGGGTCAGTCGCCGGGGCGGTCTGCCTTGTCGACGCCGTCCCAGACGTTCGAGTACCAGGGCCGGTCGGAGCCGGCCTGCCCGGTGCGGCGGTCTTCCTTGGCCTCGGTGCCGGGGTCGTTCATGATGTAGCCGATCTCCCCCGGGCGCAGGAAGTGCAGGTGCTTGCGCGCCTGCTGTTCCGCGTAGGCGGGGTCCTGCCAGCGGGCCTTCTCGTCGCGGAGCTTCTCCAGCCGTTCGCGCGCGTCGGTGGCGTCCCGCTGTTGCTGCGCGATCTCGGAGCGCTGGGACACGTACTGGCGCATGGGGTACGCGAGGGCGACGACCAGCGTACAGAGCACGAGCACCAGGAGCGCGGCCCGGCCGGTGAGCCGGCTGCGGCGGACCTGGCGGCGTGACTGGGAGCGGTAGACGTGCGCCGCGGTCCGTTCGCCGAGTGCCTTGAGTCTGGTCGCGGTCGAGAAGGTGGAGAACCGATCCCGGTTCCCGGCCATGGTCCCGCCTCCCCTGTGTGCGCTACGCAATACGTCCCCGCACACGGTACGGGACCGAGTGCGGGGACGTACGGAGGCCGGGGCGTGATTGGCCCCCGCCGTTCCTACTGGTTCGCGGAGCGGAACCGCGGGAAGGCGGAGCGGCCGGCGTACACCGCGGCGTCGTCGAGGATCTCCTCGATGCGCAGCAGCTGGTTGTACTTGGCGACGCGGTCCGAGCGGGCCGGGGCGCCGGTCTTGATCTGGCCGCAGTTCACGGCGACGGCGAGGTCGGCGATGGTGACGTCCTCGGTCTCGCCGGAGCGGTGCGACATCATGCACTTGAAGCCGTTGCGCTGGGCCATCTCGACGGCGTCGAGGGTCTCGGTCAGCGAACCGATCTGGTTGACCTTGACGAGCAGGGCGTTCGCGGAGCCCTCCTCGATGCCGCGGGCCAGGCGCTCGGGGTTGGTGACGAAGAGGTCGTCGCCGACGATCTGGACCTTGGAGCCCAGCTTGTCGGTGAGGGTCTTCCAGCCGGCCCAGTCGTCCTCGTACAGCGGGTCCTCGATGGAGACCATCGGGTACGCGGAGACGAGCTCCTCGTAGTACTCGGTCATCTCGGCGGCCGAGCGGGACTGGCCCTCGAACTCGTACTTGCCGTCCTTGTAGAACTCGGACGCGGCGACGTCGAGCGCGAGCGCGATGTCCTTGCCGGGGACGTAGCCGGCCTGCTTGATGGCCTCGACGATGAGGTCCAGCGCGGCGCGGTTCGACTCCAGGTTCGGGGCGAAGCCGCCCTCGTCGCCCAGGCCGGTGGAGAGGCCCTTGGTGTGCAGGACCTTCTTGAGGGTGTGGTAGACCTCGGCGCCCCAGCGCAGCGCCTCGGAGAAGGACTCCGCGCCGATCGGGGCGATCATGAACTCCTGGATGTCCACGTTGGAGTCGGCGTGCGACCCACCGTTGAGGATGTTCATCATCGGGACGGGCAGCAGGTGCGCGTTCGGACCGCCGAGGTAGCGGAAGAGCGGCAGGTCCGAGGCCTCGGACGCGGCGTGCGCGACGGCGAGGGACACGCCGAGGATGGCGTTGGCCCCGAGGGAGCCCTTGTTGTCGGTGGCGTCCAGGTCGAACATGGCCTGGTCGATCAGGCGCTGCTCGGTGGCGTCGTAGCCGACGAGCTCCGGGCCGATCTGCTCGATGACGGCGAGGACGGCCTTTTCGACACCCTTGCCGAAGTAACGGTTGGGGTCACCGTCACGCAGCTCGATGGCCTCGAATGCACCGGTGGAGGCGCCGGACGGAACTGCAGCACGACCGGTGCTGCCATCGTCGAGGCCAACCTCGACCTCGACCGTGGGGTTGCCTCGGGAGTCCAGGATTTCCCGGGCTACGACGACGTCGATGGACGGCACGAGCATCTCCTTCTGGGATGTGACGCTGGGTGTGCGGTGGCGGGTCAGGCCGTGGGATGGCCTTGCCGACTAGAGCCTAACCGGCTCCGGCCACTCGGCCGGCCGACCGCCCGGGTCCTGGGACGAAAAAGGGCCCGAATACTCTTCTTCCAGGACATACGGCTCTTGATCGTCGGCGGGATCGGACGCCACCGGGCCCGGACACGCCACCGCCCGGCGCGTGGAGGGGTACGCGCCGGGCAGGGGTGCGTCAGGACTGACGCGGGGTCATCGGGGGGTTCAGCTGAGCTTCAGCTTCTGCCCGGGGTAGATCAGGTCGGCGTCCGGGACGATGTCCTTGTTCAGCTCGTGCAGCTTCTGCCAGCCGCCCTTGACACCGTTCGCGTCGGCGATGGTGCCCAGGGTGTCGCCCGCCTTGACCTCGTACGAGCCGTTGCCGATCTTCGGGGCGGCGGTGGTCTTCGGGGCCTTCTGCGGCGCCGGGGTGGCGGCCGTGGAACGCTCGGAGCGCGTGGTGGTGGAGCCCTCGGAGCGCTTGGTCTCCGTCTTCGGCGCGGCCTGCTGCTTCTTGGGAGCGGCCTGCTGCTTCTTCGGCTTGGGGGTCTCGGCCGAGCCGCCGCCGTCGTACGAGGAGTTGGACAGGCCCACGCCACAGGACGGCCAGGCGCCCTTGCCCTGGCCCTTGAGGACCTTCTCGGCGATGGCTATCTGCTGCGACTTGGAGGCCTGGTTGGCCTGCGAGGCGTACGCCTTGCCGCCGTAGGCGGCCCAGGTGCCGGACGAGAACTGCAGGCCGCCGTAGTAGCCGTTGCCCGTGTTGATGGACCAGTTGCCACCGGACTCGCAGGAGGCGACCTTGTCCCACTCGGAGGTGGTGGCGGCGGACGCGGAGCCCGCGGCCATCAGCGGGGCCGCGACGGCGACACCGGCGACACCGGCGAGCGTGACGATGCGGGCGGCCTTGGAGGCGCGACGGTGCTTGCCCTTGCCGGAAAGCAGCATGGAATTTCTCCTCACCGACGCCTACGAGGTGAGCTGTCGGGTTCGGGCGAGTGAGTTGCCCGGCCGCACGACTGGCGTGCGTCTTAACCCCCAGCCGGTCCGCGGCCGTCTCTCGACGGCCCGTTCCGGCGCCTACCTTGGTTCCCCCGCTCCTGCCTTCGGCGCTTGCGCGACGACTGTTCTCTCCGTCCGCCGGCAGGATTCGGCGATGCGGTCGAAGAGGCTCGCGGTGACGAGCGATTCAGAAGGTAGACAGGTCTCCCCCCGATGTTCAACGAGCAACATCGGGGGGAAAGGGCCCTACTTGCGTTCCGGTTAGGGACGTTTGCGCAGGTGAGGGCAGGGTTTGCAGCAGCTTCGATACGGGACACGCCAGTTGAGCGGAAGAGACGCATGTCTCACTTGCCGAAACCGGACATTCGGATCTTAATGGTTGCCCGAACTGCCCCTATTACTTGGTTAGATCCAGGTTCTGGCCGGGCTTGATGAGGTCCGCGTCCCCTCCGATGACCTGCTCGTTGGCCTCGTACAGCTTGGTCCAGCCGCCCTTGAGTCCCTTGGCGTCCGCGATGGCGGTCAGGCTGTCGCCCGCCTTCACCGTGTAGACGGGCTCCGGCGCAGTGTTGGGAACGACCCCGAGGGCCTCGTCCGCCGCCGGGCCGCGGTGCTTGCCGCCGCCGTCCGTCGCCGAGTCGGTCGGGGTGCCCGTCGGGGCCGAGGGCGTGGTGGACGGGTCGGCCGGGTTCGGGTCCTTGGCGGGGTCCGAGGGAACCACCGGGGCGGTCGTGCCGCCCGGGGTGGTCGGGGCGACCGGCGGCTGGTTGCTCGGGCCGGTCGGAAGGGTCGGGTCCGGGTCCGGCATGACGGGCAGTCCGGTGTTGGGCCCCTGCGGTACGTCGGGCAGCGTGAACGAGGGCGTGCCGGACGGGCCGGGCAGGGTCGGGGCGGGCCCGGTGGGCGTCGGCACCCCGAAGTCGGTGGCCGGGGTGGAACCGCTCTTCGGCACCGAGGAGTCGGGGCGGGAGGGGGTGGGCGCGACCGGCGCGGGCGTCTCGACCCGGCCGGGGTCCACCGCGGCCGACGGGCCCTGTCGCGTCAGGCCGGCCGAGGACGCGCACAGCGGCCACGCCTGGGGGCCCTGCGAGGCCAGCACCTGTTCGGCGACGGCGATCTGCTGGGAGCGGCTGGCGAGGTCGGGACGCGTCGCGTAGTCGAGTCCGCCGGCCTCGTTCCACTGCTCCTGGGTGAACTGGAGCCCCCCGTAGGCGCCGCTGCCGTAGTTGGCGCTCCAGGAACCGCCGCTCTCGCACTCGGCGACCGTGTCCCACGTGCCGGCGTCGGCGGCGCTCGCGTTGGTTGCCGCGAGCAGCGGCAGGGCCAACGCGGAACCGGCGACTCCGGCGGTGACGACGAGTGCGGGTATTTGCTTGGGGCGTCTGTGGCGGCCGTTCCCGGAACGCATGAGGCTGTACCTTTCGCATAACGGCGGGGTAACGGCAGAACCTAGCGGCCTTGGCACACAAGTAACAAGTTTGATCGGAAACTGACTCGCGGTCAGGCCGGCCCCGGTCGCGCCTCAGTCGTTTCGGGGTGTGAAGCGGACCGGAAGGGTGCGCAGACCACGCATGATGAGTCCGCCCCGCCAGCGCAGGTCCGCAGGTGGAACAGCGAGTTCCAGATCCGGCAGACGCATCAGCAAACTCTTGAGCGCCGTCTGTCCCTCCAGGCGCGCGAGCGGCGCACCGAGGCAGTAATGGATCCCGTGCCCGTATCCGAGGTGCTGATTGTCACTCCGGGACAGGTCCAGAGTGTCCGGTTCCGCGAACCTTGCGGGGTCCCGGTCCGCGGCCGCGAGGACCACCAGCACCGGATCGCCGGTCGCGATGTCGCGCCCGCCGAGGGTCAGCGGTTCGGTGGCGAACCGCCAGGTCGCCAGTTCCACGGGCCCGTCGTACCGCAACAGCTCCTCGACACCGGTCTCCAGCAGCCCGCTCTCGCCGGCGACGAGGGAGACCTGGAGGCGCTCGCGCTGCTCCGGGTTCATGAAGAGGGAGTGGACGCCGTTCCCGATGAGGTTCACGGTCGTCTCGAAGCCGGCGAAGAGCAGGATGAAGGCCATCGCGGTGGCCTCGGCCTCCGTCAGGTGGTCGCCGTGATCGCCGGCCCGGATCAGATCCGAGATCAGGTCGTTGCCCAGGTCGTCCCGTTTGCGGTGGATGAGTTCCCCGAGGTAGGTCCGCATCCGCTTGACGGAACGGGCGACCCCGCCGCGCGGTCCGCCGCCGTGCCGGATCATCATCCCGGCCCAGTCCCGGAAGTCGTCCTGGTCCTCGCGCGGTACGCCGAGCATCTCGCAGATGGCGTAGATGGGGAGCGGGAAGGCGAACTCGTGGATGAGGTCCGCCTCCCCCTTCGCGGCGAACCCGTCGATGAGGTGGTCGGTGAGCTCCTGGACGCGCGGGGCGAACTCCGCCACCCGGCGCGGGGTGAACGCCTTCGACACCAGCCGTCGCAGCCGGGTGTGGTCCGGCGGGTCGATGTTCAGCAGGTGCGTCATCAGCTCCGCCTTGCGCTCCCCCGGGATGCCGGTCTTGCCCTTGGCGTGCGCCGGCTCCGCGTGGTGCGCCGGGTTCTTGCTGAGGCGCTGGTCGGCGAGGGCCTGGCGGGCGTCCGCGTACCGGGTCACCAGCCAGGCCTCCACGCCGCTCGGGAGCTTGGTGCGGTGCACGGGGGAGTGCTCGCGCAGCCAGGCGTACGCCGGGTACGGGTCGGTGGCGAACTCCCAGTCGAACAGGGTGGGGCCCTGGGGGGAGGAGGTCTCGTCGGCGGGTTCCGCGGGGGTCGGCTCATGCACCCGCTGACCGTATCCCGGCCTCCGCACGCCATCCCATATGGGTGCTTCGTCGCGGCTGTCCGTAGATCCGCCGAGGCTTGACCCCGCCCGCTCCGCCGTTCCTACTTTCGCTGTTGTGGACGTGAGGATCTTGAAGAGCAGTTTCGCGGTGGTGGAGCGACGGGCCGAGCACGCCGTCAAGTACTTCTACACGCACCTCTTCTGGCACCACCCCGAGGTCCGCCCGCTCTTCCCCTCCTCCCCGGCGGACATGGAACGCCAGCGGGACCGGCTCTTCGCCGCCCTCACCCACGTGGTCACCCACCTGGAGAACGAGACCCTCGTCCCCTACCTCCGCGACCTCGGCCGCGACCACCGCAAGTTCCGGGTCGGCCCCGAGCACTACGCGGCCGTCGGCACCAGCCTGCTCGCCGCCCTCGCCGAGACCTCCGGCGAGACCTGGACACCCGACGTGGAGAAGGCCTGGGCCGAGGCCTACCAGGTGATCGCCGACGCGATGACGGCCGGCGCCGCCGAGAGCACCGACCCGCCCTGGTGGGACGCCGAGATCGTCCGCCACCTCCAGTACGGGCAGGACGTCGCCGTGCTGACCCTGCGCCCCGACCTCCCGCTCCCCTATCTCCCCGGCCAGTACGTGAGCGTGAGCAGCGCCCGCGTCCCGACCACCTGGCGCACCTACTCCCTGGCCAACGCGCCCCGCCCCGACGGCACCGTCGACCTGCACGTCAGCCGGATCGAGGAGGGCAGGCTGTCGCACGTGCTGGTCCGCGAGGCACGGCCCGGGGAGACGCTGCGACTGGGCGCGCCCGGCGGCCGGCTCACGCTGCGCCGCGAGGACCGCCCGGTCACCTTCATCGCCGCCGGCACCGGTTGGGCCCCGATCCGGGCCATGCTGGAGGACCTCGCGGACGACCCTCCCGACCAGGACCTACGGCTCTTCGTCGTCGCCCGGGACGCCGCGCACCTCTACGACCGGCCGTTCATCGACGCGTACGCCGGCGCCCACCGCCGGCTCACCGTCACCTACCTCACGCCCGCCCCCGGGCAGCACCGCAACCAGGCCACCGCCCGGCTGGCGACCGCACTCGGCCACCGCGGCCTGTGGCGGGACCAGGACGTCTACCTCGGCGGGCCGGCGCAGTTCATCGAGGAGACCGCGTACCTCCTGGAGGAACTCGGCGCCCGGCCCGACCGGATCTTCCACGACGCGATCCCCGCGGGCGATCCCGCGCGGGCCCGCCCGGTCGGCTTCGGGGAGTGGTTCCTGAGCCCGCCGGACCCGCACTGGCACAACCCCTCGGGGCGCGCCCCGTTGTAGGCCCTGCCGTCGACGTGCCGCCCGGCGCGGGTCAGGCGTCGGCGCCCTCCGCCGCCCGGATCGCGTCCCGGTAGACGCGGGCCGCGGCGCGCAGCGCGGTCTCGGGGTCGACTCCCGCCGCCTCGGCGCGCGCCGCCAGTTCCAGCAGCTCGTAGCCGACGCCCTCGCCCCGGGGCAGTTCCACCGCGATGCCGCCCGTGCGGGCCCGGCCGGCGAGTTTGGCCGCGAGCGCGAGGCCGGGCTGGGCGACCGGGACCCCGTCCGTGACCGACGCGCGGCGCTTCTCGACCGCCTTGGTGGCCTGCCAGTGCGCGTTGACGTCCTCGGGCGTCTCGGCCCGCGCGTCGCCGAAGACGTGCGGGTGCCGGCGGATCAGCTTGTCGACCAGGTCCCCGGCCACGTCGTCGATGGAGAACGGCTCGTCGGCGTGCTCCTGCGCGATCCGGGCGTGGAAGAAGACCTGGAGCAGGACGTCGCCCAACTCCTCGCGCAGTTCCTCCCGGTCCCCGGCCTCGATCGCCTCGACCAGCTCGTACGCCTCCTCGATGGCGTACTTCACGAGGGCCTCGTGGGTCTGCGCCGAGGTCCAGGGGCATTCCCGCCGCACCCGGTCCATCACCTGCACCAGGTCGAGCAGCCGCGCGCCGGGCAGGTCGTAGGAGCCGGGCAGCAGTTCCAGGTCCGGCATCGCGACCCGACCGGAGCCGGCCAGGCGGGCGAGG
The DNA here is from genome assembly GCF_036231985.1 of Streptomyces sp. NBC_01426. Taxonomy (GTDB): domain Bacteria; phylum Actinomycetota; class Actinomycetes; order Streptomycetales; family Streptomycetaceae; genus Streptomyces. The sequence continues at coordinate 4,601,683 of NZ_CP109500.1, read as the reverse complement.
CCGTCGGTGAGCCGCTGGTCGCCCTCGCCGCTCGGCAGGACCACGACGGTGGCGCCGCCGGCGCAGGCCTCGACGAGTTCGTGGGCGTCGGGGACCGCGTGGAGCACCTCGACACCCGCCTCGCGCAGGTACGGCAGCTGCGGGTGGTCGGGATCGGCGCACAGCACCCGGTCCGCGGCGTGCAAGGTCTGCCACGCGGACCAGGACAGCAGGCCGGGCGCGACCCGGTGGCTGGTGGTCAGCAGGACGATGCGGCCGGTGGGCTCGGCGGGCTCGGGGGTCGCGTGCTCAGTCACCCCCCGAACCTACCTCCGGACGGGCGACTCAGGTCCCGGCGGGTACGGCCTGCTCGGGCCGGGTCCGCTGGATGATCCACGGGGTGGTCCCGTCACCGAGCCGGATCCCCTCGGCGTCCCAGCTGCCGTAGCGCGGGTTGACCTCGATGCCCAGTTTCTCGGCGGCCGCCGACGCGGGGGCGGTGAGTTTGTCCTTGCCGTACTTGTCCATGAGCTTCGACAGGAGCAGCTGGTCCGTGACGAAGCGGTCGATCTGGCCGGGGGCCGTCACCGCCTCCTGGAGGATCGCCGCCTGGAACTTCTGCGGGCCGCCGCTGCTGTCGACGAACTGCTTGCGCTGCTCCTCCAGCTCCCTCGTGGTGAGGGTGATCCCGGCGTCCTCGGCCATCCTGTCGAGGATCCGGCTGTTGATCATCGCGCGCAGCTTGGTCCGCTCCAGTCGGGGGGAGCTCTCCACGAGTTCGGCCGGCGTGGGGGTCGTGGACCGGTTCTGTGCGGCGCGTACGTCGTTCACCTGGGCCTGGAGCGCTGAGGTGGTGATCCGTTCGCCGCCGACCACGGCTGCCGTGCCGGGGCGGGTCTCGTTCGAGCAGGCGGACAGCAGGGGAGCCGCCGCGAGCAGGACGGCGGAGACGGAGAGCGCAGTGCGACGGTGCAAAGGAGCCTCCAGGGCCGGGAGATTGTGCGTCGATGCACAAGGGCCGTGCGGTGATCGATGTTATGCAGTCAGGGTGATCCGAGCCACTGGTTCGACCAACGATTCCGAGCGTGTTGGGGTGCGCGAGTGTTGGCGCGCCGGTCACCCCGGCGCCATCCCGGCGTCCTCCGCGTCTGCCAGGGTCGGCCCACCATGTCGACACCGCACAGCTCCCCGCGGCGCCGCAGCCTGTTCGGCTCGGCGCTCGCCGCCCTGATCACGACGGTGGCCGTGTGTGCCGGGGACGCCGTCGCGCGCGTCTTCCCGTACGGGCCCCGCCACCGCAGCGTCAACGACCTCGGCAACCAGTTCGTGCCGTTCCACGCGTACCTGTGGGACCTGCTGCACGGGCGCGCCGAGGGCGGCCTGCTCCTCAACTGGCGTTCCGGGTACGGGACGAGCTTCCTGCCGGACTTCGGGACGTACCTGTCGAGCCCGTTCGCGGTGCTCGTCGGGGTCTTCCCGCGCGCGGACATCGACCTCGCCGTGTACGTGGTCACCGTGCTCAAGACGGCGGCCGCGGCCGCCGCGATGGCGTGGCTGCTGCGCACGCAGCGGCGCGGGCCGTGGTGGGCGGCGGGGCTGCTCGGGGCCTCGTACGCGCTGTGCGGCTGGTCGGTGATCGAGGCCGCGTACAACCCGATGTGGCTGGACGGGCTGATCGCGTTCCCGCTCCTGTGTCTGACGGGTGAATGGGCCCTGCGCGGCCGACGCCCCGGGGCGGCGGCGCTGGTCGTGGCCCTGTGTTGGACGGCGAACTTCTACACCGCGTACATGGCGACCCTGGGCGCGGCGCTGGTGCTCGTGGTGCGGTTGGCGCAGGACCGGGACGTGGTGCGCGAGGGGCGAGGCGTGCTCGGTCGGGCGCGGGTGCCGGTTCGGGCCGCGACGGCGACCGTGCTGGGCGTCGCGCTGGCCGCGCCGGTGCTGGCGCCGCTGTTCCTCAGTTCGAGGCAGGCGTATCCGGGGTGGTCCAAGGAGTTCGCGCCGGCGGCGACCGGGGACCTGTTGGCGCGACTGCTGCCCGCCACGTACTCCTTCTCCTCCCCCGCCCTGTTCGTCGGTACCGGGACGCTGCTGCTGGTGGCGGCGCTGCCGTTCCACCGGGCGGTGCCGGTGCGGGCCCGACTGTGGTGGACGGGGCTCGTGGTGGCGGTGCTGCTCTCGCTCCAGTGGGCGCCGACCCATCTGGCGTGGCACGCCTTCGCGACCCCGAACGGCAGCCCGTACCGGCAGACCTTCGTGCTCGCCGGGATCGTGGTCATCGCCGCCTGGACCGGGCTGGCGGCCGGCCCGCCGGGGGTGCGGGCGCTGGCCTCGGGCGCGGGGGTGCTCTGTCTGGCCGCGCTCGGGGCGGCCGGCAGCCCGCTCGCGACCGGCTGGGGGTACGCGCTGTTCGGCGGCGGGCTGGCGGTGGCGGGCTGGGCCTGGTGGGCGCTGCGCGGCCGGCGCCTCGCGCTCCCGGCGGCCGGGCTGCTGGTCGCGGTCCTGGTGGGCCAGGCCGCGGCGACCGTCGCGTACGGGCACCTGGGCAAGCTCGGCGGGCTGGACGACTACCCCTCCTGGGGGCCCGCGCACACGGCGCGCTCCGGGGCGTTGGCGGGCGCCGAGGGGTGGCCCGGGTATCGGACCGACCCGGGCCGGCCGGCGCTGACGGGCAACGATCCGCTGCTGCTGGGCGGTGAGGGCGGGGCGTACTACAGCAGCCACACCCCGGACGTGTTCACCCGCACGATGGTCGCCCTCGGGGCGGGCTGGACCTCGCGGGGCCGCAGTGTCCAGAGCCTCGACAATCCGGTGACCGACGCCGTCTTCGCGGTCGGGGCGCGGCTGCGTCCCGACGGCACGATCGGCCGGGCGACGGCCGCGCCGCTGGTCACGGTCCGGCCGCCGGGTCCCCCGCTCGCCTACGGCCCCTCCCCCTTCGCCAATCAGGAACTCCTGTTGGGCGCCCGGGCCTACGAGGCTCCGCTCACGCCGGGCGTCTGTCGGGCGGGCACCGAGGCGTTCCTGTGGGCCCCGGAGTACAACGGCACCGCCCGGCTCGCGGACGGCACCGCTTTCCGGCTGAACGCCCGTCCGCCGCGCAACCGGGCCGCGCTCCAGCCGATGGGCGTCGCGCACGGTCCCGCCTCGCGGTTGCTCTTCGAGCGGTCCGCGCCGGCCCGTTGGGAGCTGGCCTGCCTGGACCGGGCCCGGTTGGACACGGCGGTGGCCGCGCTGCGGGCCGGCGCGCCGACCGCGCTCCGGGTCGACGCGTCGGGCGTGCGGGCCACCCTGCGGCCGGGCACGACCGGCACGCTGGTGGTGTCGGCGCCGGCGATCGCGGGCTGGACCTGCGGCGGCCGTCCGGCGAGCGCCCACCTGGGTCTGGTCGCCGTCCCCGTGGGCCCCGACACCCGCTCGGTGACGTGTACGTTCCGCCCGCCGGGCCTGGTGCCGGGCGCGGCGGCCGCGGCGGTCGCCCTCCTGGTCCTGCTCGTCCGGCTCGTCCCGTTCGGCCGGTTGCGGCGCGGGGCCGGTGGGGGGCGGCGTACCGGGTCGCGGCCGTCGGTCCCGTCCGGTACGCCGTCCGGTCGGGCGGAGGCCGCCGGCGTCCGGGTCTGAGCGCGGCCCGCGCGCGGGGGTCAGCGGACCTGGCCCAGCCATTGGAGGGTGCGGCGGATCTCCACCGGGAGGGGGTGGCCCGGGCCGTGCACGCGGTCCGCGTCGAAGAGGAGGCGGACCAGGGTGTCGTGGGCGCCCGCCCGGTCGCCGAGGGAGAGCAGCAGGTGGGCTATCCGGCGGCGGACCTCCAGGGGGAGGCCGGGGTCCGGGTTGGCGTAGTGGTTCTCGAACAGCGGCAGCAGGGAGCGGTACTCGGCGAGGGCGGCGGCCGGTTCGCCGAGTTGTTCCAGGCACTGGGCGGCGTCGTAGCGAAAGCGCAGCGCCTGGGCGTCGCCGGGCGGGAACTCCTCGGCGAGGCGGCGCAGTTCGGGCAGGGCGCGCCGGTACTGGCCGTCGTCCATCAGCGTGGCCGCGTACTGCTTGCGCAGGGAGCGGACCACCGGCGAGTGGTCCCCGTGCTCGGCGGCGGCCGCCGGGAGGATGCCGCCGAGGATGTCCACGGCCTGGGTGAGTCGCCCCTGGTCCAGGAGCGTGCGGGCCTCGTCCACGGCGCCGGGGATGTCCGGCCGGGGCGGGGCGGGCGGCGTGTCGGGGCGCGCCGGCACGGTCGGGCGGTCGGGCCAGGGGGCCTGCGGGCGCAGGAACGGGCGGGTCGGGTCGAGGTGGCCGGTCGGGACGCCGTGCTTGGGCAGCAGCGGGGTGAGGGCCTCGTACACCTCCTGCGCGGAGCCGGGGCGGTCCTGCGGGTCCTTGGCGAGGAGGTGCAGGAGCACGGCCTCCAGGGCGTGGGGCACCTCGGGGCGCAGCCGGCGCACCGGCACCGGGGGTTCGTAGAGGTGCCGGTGGAGGACTCCGAGGGCGGTGGAGCCGGCGAAGGGCACGTTGCCGCTGAGGAGTTCGTACAGCAGCACGCCGAGGGCGTACAGGTCGGTGTACGGGCCGACGGCGCCGCCCATGGCCTGTTCGGGTGCCATGTAGGCGGGGCTGCCGATCGGAGTCCCGGTGCTGGTGAGGCGGGTGGTGTCGGTGTCCATCACCGAGGCGACGCCGAGGTCGAGGACGAGCACCGTGCCGTCGGGGCGGATCATCACGTTGCGGGGCTTGAGGTCGCGGTGCACGATCGGCACCGCGTGGACGGCGGACAGCACCGCGCACAGCTGCGCGACGACCGCGACGGCCCACGGCCAGGGGTACGGGTCGTGGGCCGCGAGGTGGTCGGACAGGTCGGAGCCCTCGACGTACCCCATCACCAGGTACAGCTCGTCGCCGTCGTTGCCGGCGTCGTGCACGGTGACCAGCCCGGGGTGGTCGACCTGGGCCGTGACCCGGCATTCGCGCACGAAGCGGCGGCGCAGCTCCTCGGCGACGGTGCCGGGGCCCGCGACCTTGTCGGGTCGCAGCAGTTTGACGGCCACCCGCCGGTCCAACCGGCGGTCGTACGCCGTCCAGACCTGGCCCATGCCGCCCTGGCCCAGGACGGCGGCGAGCTGGTAGCGGTCGCCGATGAGCCGGTCGGTCACTGGTGGGGATCCTGGGTCGCGGTCGGGTTCGGGTCCTGGTAGGGGCCGCCCGGCTTGGGGGGCCCGTTCGGCTGCGGCGGCCGGTTGCGCAGGAGTTCGCTCAGCTCGTCGAGTTCGGCGCGGACCTGCCCGATCCGCGGCGGCGTCACCTGCGGCGGGACGTCCGGCCGGTTCGGGATCGGGGTGGAGGTCTGGCCCTGCGGGTAGCCGTAGCCCTGCCCGGAACCGTGCTGCTGCTGCGGCGGCGTGTACGGCGCGGGCGCCGGGTACCACGGAACCTGCGTGCGGCCGTTGTTCCGGTTCTCGTGGTGCCGGATGTCCGCGACGAGGTAGTACACGGTGACCGCGAGACCGGTCAGGAGGGTGCCGCCGGCGCCGAAGTCGCTCTGCCAGCCGCTGGTGTCCGGGGTCTTGTCGAGGCCGATGAAGATCACCCACACGACGAGCAGCACGCAACTGACGACGAGCAGCATCCAGTCCCGCGGCTTGCGCGTGACCAACGCGAGCCGCAACATCGTGCCCCACGCGAGGAAACCGCAGGTCAGCACGGGCAGCACGGCGAACAGTACGCGCAGCGTCACCACGCTCCCGTCGCTGGGCGGGGGGCCGGGGTGGCCATGCTGCGGCGGGAAGCCGGGGCCGTGCATCGCTGCTCCTGACGGGCCGTACGGATAAAGAAAAGATGAGTTCCGGGACTGAGCGTATACAGCCTTGTCCGAAGTGAGTGAGGGGATGACCGCAACCGTTGCAGGGTCGCAGCACGACGACCCGCCGGGTGGCGCCGGGCGGGCCCACCGGCCGGCGGGCGAAGCACGCGGAACGCGCGTAGCGTCACAAAGGGGACACCATCAGGAGGTCGTGCACATGGGGATCTTCGACAGGTTCAGGGACCAGGCCAAGACCAAGGGCAAGGACATCTCGGACAACCTCGAGGAAGAGGCCAACGAGAAGACCGGCGGGAAGTACGCCGACCAGGTCGACCGGGCCCAGCAGGAGGCGGAAAGGCGCCTCGGCGTCGACGACGACCCGACGAGGTAGCCCGCCGACGCGGGTGCGGAGCCGACGGGCCGGCCGGCTCCGCACCCGCGTCGGTCACGTCACGAGCCGAGGATCGTGGTGAGGAACTCGCCGGTCCAGGCCAGCAGTTCCCGTCCGACCAACGGCTTCCCGCCGACCTTCGCGGTCTTCGGTCGCGGGATCAGCACCTGCGAGGCGGCCGGCTTGAGCACCGCCCCCGGGTAGAGCCGCTTGAGCCGCAGCTCCTGGGACTCCCTCAACTCCACCGGCCCGAAGCGGATGTTGGGACCCTGGAGGGTGATGTCGCCGACCCCGCAGGCACGGGCGAGCATCCGCAGCCCCGCCACCAACAGCAGGTTCTCCACCGGCTCCGGCAGCTTGCCGTAGCGGTCGGTGAGTTCCTCCCGCACGGCCTTGACGTCGGCCTCGGAGTTCGCCGAGGCGATCGACCGGTAGGCCTGGAGGCGCAGCCGCTCACCGGGCGCGTAGTCGTGCGGGACGTGCGCGTCGACCGGCAGCTCGATCTTGACCTCCAGCGGCGGCTCCTCCTCCGGCCCGCCCTCGATGGCGGCCCGGTAGTCGGCCACGGCCTCGCCCACCATGCGGATGTACAGGTCGAAGCCGACGCCCGCGATGTGGCCCGACTGCTCACCGCCCAGCAGGTTGCCCGCGCCGCGGATCTCCAGGTCCTTCATCGCCACGTACATGCCGGCGCCCATCTCGGTGTGCTGGGCGATCGTCGCGAGCCGCTCGTGCGCCGTCTCCGTCAACGGCTTCTCCGGCGGGTACAGGAAGTACGCGTACCCGCGCTCGCGGCCACGGCCCACGCGTCCGCGCAGCTGGTGGAGCTGGGAGAGACCGAAGTTGTCGCCGCGCTCCACGATCAGGGTGTTGGCGTTGGAGATGTCGATGCCGGACTCGACGATCGTGGTCGAGACGAGGACGTCGAACTTCTTCTCCCAGAAGTCCACCACGACCTGTTCCAGGGCCTGTTCCGACATCTGCCCGTGCGCCGTCGCGATCCGCGCCTCGGGCACGATCTCGCGCAGCTTCGCCGCGGCCCGGTCGATGGACTCGACCCGGTTGTGGATGTAGAAGCACTGCCCCTCGCGCAGCAGCTCGCGGCGGACGGCCGCGCCGATCTGCTTCTCCTCGTACGGGCCGACGAAGGTGAGCACCGGGTGGCGCTCCTCCGGCGGGGTGGTGATCGTCGACATCTCGCGGATGCCGGTCACCGCCATCTCCAGCGTGCGCGGGATCGGGGTCGCGGACATGGTCAGCACGTCCACGTTGGCGCGGAGCTTCTTCAGCTGCTCCTTGTGCTCGACGCCGAACCGCTGCTCCTCGTCGACGATGACCAGGCCCAGGTCCTTGAACTTCGTCTCCTGCGAGAACAGCCGGTGCGTACCGATGACGATGTCCACCGAGCCCTCGCGCAGCCCCTCCAGCGTGGCCTTCGACTCGGTCTCGTTCTGGAAGCGGGACAGCGCCTTCACCTTCACCGGGAACTGGCTGTAGCGCTCGGAGAACGTCCCGAAGTGCTGCTGCACGAGCAGCGTGGTGGGCACGAGGACGGCGACCTGCTTGCCGTCCTGAACCGCCTTGAAGGCCGCCCGCACCGCGATCTCGGTCTTGCCGTAGCCGACGTCGCCGCAGATCAGCCGGTCCATGGGGACGGACTTCTCCATGTCCTCCTTGACCTCGGCGATGGTGGTGAGCTGGTCGGGCGTCTCCGCGTACGGGAAGGCGTCCTCCAGCTCCCGCTGCCAGGGGGTGTCCGGGCCGAAGGTGTGGCCGGGGGCCGCCATCCGCGCGCTGTAGAGCTTGATCAGGTCGGCGGCGATCTCCTTGACCGCCTTCTTCGCGCGCGCCTTGGTCTTGGTCCAGTCGGCGCCGCCGAGCCGGTGCAGGGTCGGCGCCTCGCCGCCGACGTACTTGGTGACCTGCTCCAGCTGGTCGGTGGGGATGTACAGCCGGTCGCCGGGCTGACCGCGCTTGGCGGGGGCGTACTCGACGAGCAGGTACTCGCGGGTGGCGCCCTGCACCGTCCGCTGGACCATCTCGATGTAGCGGCCCACGCCGTGCTGCTCGTGCACGATGTAGTCCCCGACCTCCAGGGTCAGCGGGTCGACGGACTTGCGGCGCCGGGTCGGCATCCGCCCCAGGTCCTTGCTGGCGGTGCGCTGCCCGGTCAGGTCGGTCTCGGTGAGCACGGCCAGCCGGAGCGCCGGGTCGACGAAGCCGTTGTCGAGGGAGCCGCACGTCACGTGCACGATGCCCGGCTCCAGGACCGCGAGGTCCGCCTCCAGGCGGGCCGCGATGCCCTCGCCGCCGAGCACCTCGACGGTGCGGGCGGCCGGGCCGTGTCCCTCGGTGAGGTACACGGTGTGCCAGCCGTCGGCGAGCCACGCCTTCGTGTCGGCGAGCGCGCGGGCGGTGTCGCCCCGGTAGGCCTCCGGGCCGTGCATCCCGAGCTTGAGGGTGTCGGCCCCGTCGGCGCTGTCGTCGGCGGCGAACGGGGAGACCGACCACCACATCATGTCCAGGGCGCGGGCGTGCTCGCGGACGTCGGCGATGCCCCGCAGCGAGGCCGCGCCGACATCGATCGGGGCCTGTCCGCCGCCGGCGGTGGCCGCCCAGGACGCCATCAGGAACTCCTGGCTGGTGGCGACGAGGTCGGCGGCCCGGGTCCGCACCCGCTCCGGGTCGCACACGACGGCCATCGACCCGGCCGGCAGCACGTCGATCAGCAGTTCCATGTCGTCGACCAGGACCGGGGCGAGGGACTCCATGCCCTCGACCGCGATCCCCTCGGCGATCTTGTTCAGCAGTTCCCCGAGCTCCGGGTGCTCCTGGGCGAGCGCGGCGGCCCGCTCCCGCACCTCGTCGGTCAGCAGCAGTTCACGGCAGGGCGGGGCCCACAACCCGTGATCGGCGATCTCCAGGGACCGCTGGTCCGCGACCTTGAAGTAGCGGATCTCCTCGACGTCGTCGCCCCAGAACTCCACGCGCAGCGGGTGTTCCTCGGTGGGCGGGAACACGTCGAGGATGCCGCCGCGCACGGCGAACTCGCCGCGCTTCTCCACCAGCTCGACCCGCGCGTACGCGGCCGCGGCCAGTGCCTGGACGACCTCCCCCAGGTCGACGGCCTGCCCCTGCCGGAGACTGACCGGGACCAGTTCCCCCAGCCCCTTGACCTGCGGCTGGAGCACTGAGCGGATCGGCGCGACCACCACGGAGACGGGGCCGGTCGCCGGGTCGTCCTTGCTCGGGTGCGTCAGCCGGCGCAGCACCGCGAGCCGGCGGCCCACGGTGTCGCTGCGGGGGGAGAGCCGCTCGTGGGGCAGCGTCTCCCAGGAGGGGTACTCGGCCACCTCGTCCGGCGGCAGCAGGGAACGCAGCGTGGCGGCCAGGTCCTCGGCCTCCCGCCCGGTGGCGGTCACCGCCAGCACGGTCCGTTCGGTCCGCCGGGCCAGCGCGGCGATCGCGAAGGGCCGCGCCGCGGCCGGACCGACCAGGTCCACGTGCATCCGGTTGCCGTCCCCGGCCGCCGCGACCGCCTCGGCGAGGGCGGGGTCCCGGGTGACGGCGTCGAGCAGTCCGTACAGGCTCATGAGCAGGGCTTTCCGTCCGGTGGAGGGGCAACGCGAAGGGCCCGACACGTGAACGGGCCGGGGGTTCCCACCCTACGACGCGGCTCCCCCGACCGCGCGGGGGATTGCCGTCGTCGCGCGCAGTGACGACCGGCGCCGCGGTGGGCCGGCCCGCGGCACGACGCCGGCCCCGGTCGTCCGACTGGACGACCGGGGCCGGCGTACCCCCGTGACAACCGCCTCCCGACCTAGTCGGTGGCGATTGCGTTCAGTACGTTCATCCGCCCCGCCCGGAAGGCCGGCACCAGTGCGGCGAACAGGCCCACCAGGGCCGACGCGGCGAACACCCCGAGGATGGTCGGCCAGGGGATCTCCAGGACCTTCAGGCCCTGGAGGGCGAGGAGTTGCTGCGCGGTCGCGCCCCAGCCCATGCCCAGGCCGAGGCCGAGGAGGGCGCCGAAGAGGGCGATGACCACCGACTCCAGGCGGATCATGCGGCGCAGTTGGCGGCGGGAGAGGCCGATGGCGCGCATCAGGCCGATCTCGCGGGTCCGCTCGACCACCGACAGGGCCAGGGTGTTCACCACGCCCAGAACCGCGACGATGATCGCGAGGGCGAGGAGCCCGTAGACCATGTTGAGCAGCTGGCCGACCTGGTCCTTCAGCGCCTGCTTGTAGTCGGCCTGGTTGAGCACCTTGTACTGGGGGTACTCGGCGAGCCCCGCCTTGACTTCGGCGTACGCGGTGTCGGCCTGACCGGCCTTGGCGCTGGCCAGCAGCATGAAGGGGCGCGGCATCCGGTCGGCCGGGACGTTGGCCTCGGCGACGGCGGTGGAGATGTACTTCATGCCCTTGTCGATGTTGCCCTCGTCGCCGGTGATCGCGGCGACCTTCAGCTTGACGGTCTTGCCGCCGGTGAAGGCGACCGTCAGCGTGTCGCCGAGCGTGATCCCGTGCTCGTCGGCGTAGAGCGAACCGACCGCCATCGCGTGCGGACCGTAGGCGTCGGCGTGCTCCCCGGCCCGCATCTTGCGGCGGATGTCCTTGGCGTACGACGGGTCGGTGGCGCCCAGGCCCTCGGTGACCGTGGAACCGTCGGGGGCCGTGATCTTGGCGGGCACCTCGCGGTAGGCGGTGACGTGGTCGAGGTTCTTGTTGGCGCGCATGGCCTGCTCGGCCTGCGGCATGACCGGCTGGCCGGTCATGGAGTTGACGATGTAGTCCGCGCCGACGGACTTGTCGAGCTCGTCGGTGGCGGAGGCCACCATCGAGGATCCGACCACCGACAGGCAGGCGACCAGGGCCAGGCCGATCATCAGCGCGGCGGCGGTGGCGCCGGTGCGGCGCGGGTTGCGCAGCGCATTGCGCTCGGCGAGCCGGCCGACCGATCCGAAGGGCCGCAGCACCGGGGCGGACAGCGCCCTGACCACGACACCCGCGAGGAGCGGGCCGATCACGATGAAGCCGATGAGGGTGAGGACCACGCCCAGGCCCAGCCACAGGGAGCCCGGGGCCGCTTCCTCGGCGGCGCCGGCCAGGTAGAGGGCCGCGCCTCCGACCCCGGTGAGGACCAGGCCGAGGGCGGCCCGGATCCGGCCGGCCTTCTTGTCTCCCGGGGTGCCCGCGTCGCGCAGGGCGGCCATCGGGGAGACCTTCCCGGCGCGGCGGCCCGGGATGTAGGCGGCGACGACGGTGACGGCGACGCCGAGGACCAGGCCGAGGACCGGGGTGGTCCAGGCGACCGTCAGGTCGTCGGTGGACAGGTCCATGCCCATCTGGCCCATGAGCTTCATGAGGCCGACGGCCAGGCCCACTCCGGCGGCGACGCCGAGGACGGAGCCGACGACGCCGAGCAGGAAGGCCTCGACGAGGACGGACCGGTTGATCTGCCTGCGGTCGGCGCCGATGGCGCGCATCAGGCCGATCTCCCGGGTGCGCTGGGCGACCAGCATGGAGAAGGTGTTGAAGATGAGGAAGATGCCGACGAGGAAGGCGATCCCGGCGAAGCCGAGCATCACGTACTTCATGACGTCGAGGAAGGAACCGACGTCCTTGCGGTTGGCGTCCGCGGCTTCCTTGGCGGTCTGGAGCTTGTACGTGTCGGCGCCGACGGCGGCGGCGACGTTCTGCTTGAGCTGCTCGTCGCTCACCCCGTCCTTGGCGGTGACGTTGACGTGGGTGAAGGCGCCGGCGGAGCCGAGCAGGAACGTCTGGGCGGTGGCCGTGTCGAAGTACACGAGGGTCGCGCCCGGGTTGGTCACGGTGAAGGCGGCGATGCCGCTGATCTTCGCCCGGTTGTCGCCGGTGACGGCGATGGTGCGGATCTCGTCGCCGATCCCCAGGTGGTGCTTCTCGGCGGTGTCGGCGTCGATCATCAACTCGGTCGGCCCCCGGGGGGCGTTGCCGGAGGTGATCTTCATCGACTTGAGTTCGTTGTCGCTCCAGTTGCCCGCGATGGTCGGGGCGCCGGTGGTCGAACCCAGGTTCTCGTTCTTGGTGTTGACGACGGTGACGGACATCGACAGGACGCCGCCCTCGGCGGACTTCACGCCCTCGGCCTTCTCGACCCGGTCGACGACCGAGCCGTTCAGCGTCCGCGGCTTGCCGTTGCCCGGGTTCTCCTGGTCGTCGCCGGCACTCTTGGGGCTGACCGTGACGTCGGAGTTGGTGACCGCGAACAGCTTGTCGAAGGTGGTGTTCATGGTGTCCGTGAACACCAGCGTGCCGCAGACGAAGGCCACGGACAGCAGGACGGCGATGGCGGAGAGCGCCATTCTTCCCTTGTGCGCGACGAAGTTGCGTCGCGCGGTCTTCATGACGGTCACGAGGTCCGCCCGCGTGCGTCGAAGTCCTTCATGCGGTCGAGGACCTGGTCGGCGGTCGGGTCGATCATCTCGTCGACGATCCGGCCGTCGGCGAGGAAGATGACGCGGTCCGCGTAGGAGGCGGCGACCGGGTCGTGGGTGACCATGACGATCGTCTGGCCCAGCTCGTCCACCGACTGGCGGAGGAAGCCGAGGACCTCGGCGCCGGCCCGGGAGTCCAGGTTTCCGGTCGGCTCGTCGCCGAAGATGATCTGGGGGCGGGCGGCGAGGGCGCGGGCGACCGCCACGCGCTGCTGCTGGCCGCCGGAGAGTTCGGTGGGGCGGTGCTTGAGGCGACCCGCGAGGCCCACCGTCTCGACGACCCGGTTCAGCCACTCCGCGTCGGGCTTGCGGCCGGCGATGTCCATGGGGAGCGTGATGTTCTCCAGGGCGTTGAGCGTCGGCAGCAGGTTGAACGCCTGGAAGATGAAGCCGATCCGGTCCCGGCGGAGCTGGGTGAGCTTCTTGTCCTTCAGGCCGGTGATCTCGGTGTCGTCGAGGAAGATCTCACCGCTCGTCACCGTGTCCAGTCCGGCGAGGCAGTGCATCAGCGTGGACTTGCCGGAGCCGGACGGGCCCATGATCGCGGTGAACTGCCCGCGTCGGATGTCCACGTCCACCGCGTCGAGGGCGACGACGCGGGTCTCTCCCGAGCCGTAGGCCTTGACGACCTTGCGTGCCCGGGCCGCGACGGCTTCATGCCCTCCAGTACCCCCGTGCCTGGTTTCGGTCATAGCCGTTGTCACGGTGTTTCCCCTCGTTCGTTCGTCGGCGTGCGTGTGTGCGTGCGTGCGTCGGTGCGTCGCGTCGGTGCGTGCGTCCGCTTCGGCGTCGGCGTCGGCTCGCGGTGATCCGTGTGCCGCCGTCGTGAAGTCTCCGGCGCGGGGGCGTTCGGGCGCACTGGTGCCCGTCGCCGTATCCGTCGGGGGGTTGTCCCCACCCTCCGACGACCTCGCCTCATGTGAACCAGTTAAAGACGCGACGGGAGCGCCCACCTCCTCCGGCGGGACGAAAGGCCCCTGGGTCCTTGTGCTGACGAACCCCTAGGGGTTCTGCACCCTTCGATGGACCCGAAGTGAGGGATACCGCCGGAAACACCCGTGGTGAGAAGGTGTTCCCCGCGGATGCGTGCACGGTGAAGGGGGTTCGATGGGCATCGGGGAGAAAGCGGAACCGCCCCTCGGGGAGGAGCCGGCCGGTCCGGCCGACGCGATCGTCCCGCCGGCCGGACCCTCCGGGGGAATCGTTTCCGCCACGGAGGAACCGGCGGCCGGCGCCCCCGCACCGGGCCGCCCGAAGACCGTGGTCGTCGTCTCGCTGATGCTGACCATGAGCCTCGTCGCCCTCGACGCCGCCGTGGTCTCCACGGCCGTCCCCCAGATCGTCGGCGACCTCGGCGGCTTCGCCGTGTTCTCGTGGATCTTCGCCGGGTACGTCCTCGCCACCACCGTCTCGCTCCCCGTCTACGGCAAGCTGTCCGACACCCACGGCCGCAAGCCCGTGCTGATCTTCGGTACGGCCCTGTTCCTCGTCGGCTCCGTGCTCTGCGCGCTCGCCTGGAACATGCCGGCCCTCATCGCCTTCCGGATCATCCAGGGGCTGGGCGGCGGCGCCCTCCAGGGCACGGTCCAGACCCTCGCCGCCGACCTCTACCCGGGCCGGGAACGCCCCCGCATCCAGGCCCGGATGTCTGCGGTGTGGGCCGTGTCCGCCCTGGCCGGCCCGGCCGTCGGCGGCCTGATCGCCACGTACGCCGACTGGCGGTGGATCTTCCTGGTCAACGTGCCGCCGGCCGCCGTGGCCCTGTGGTTCATCGCCCGCCACCTCGTCGAACCCGTACGCCCGCCCGGCCGCCGGGGGCCCGTCGACTGGGCGGGCGCCCTCGGGGTCTTCGCCTGCGGCGGAGTGCTGCTCTTCGCCCTGGTGCAGGGCGGCGTCGCCTGGCCCTGGCTGTCGGCGCCCTCCCTGGGGCTGTTCGGCGCGAGCGCGCTGCTGGCCGCGGTGGTGGTCCGGGTGGAGCGCCGGGCCGCCGAACCGATCCTGCCCGGCTGGGTCTGGCGCCGCCGCACCATCGCGGCCGTCAACCTCGCCATGGGCGCCCTCGGCCTGCTGATCGTCGCCCCACAGGTGTTCCTGCCGATCTACGCCCAGAGCGTGTTGGGCCTCGGGGCCGTCGGAGCCGGGCTCCTCACCTCGGCGATGACCCTGACCTGGCCCCTCACCGCCGCCCTGTCCCAACACGTCTACCGGCGCGTCGGCTTCCGCGACAGCGCCGTCCTCGGGGTGGGGATCGCCGCCTTGGCCCTGTTCGGCTTCACCCTGCTCCCGTACCCGGGCTCGGTGTGGCAGCCCGCACTGGTCATGCTGCTGCTGGGCGGCGCCCTCGGCCTGTTCCAACTGCCGCTGATCGTCGGGGTGCAGTCCACCGTCGGGTGGGCGGAACGGGGCACCACCACGGCCTCCGTGCTGTTCTCCCGGCAGGTCGGCCAGAGCGTGGGAGCAGCCCTGACGGGGGCCGTCGCCAACGCCACCATGGCCGCCCGACTCGCGGACGCCCCCGTGGCGGGGCTGCCGGACCACCTGGACGACGTGTCGAAGGCCCTCGACCGGCCGGGACAGCTCCCGCCGGCCGCCGCCGACTACCTGCGGGAGGCCGTGGACGCCGCGGTGGACCACGTCTTCCTCGGCGCGACGGCCGCGGCGGTGGCGGCCCTGGTGGTGCTGCTCCTGGTCGCACCGCGGAAGTTCCCGGTCCTGCCCGACCGGCAGTAGACCGCTCGGGTTGTCATGGCCCTAACGAATGGGCTATCTGTCTACCCACGGACACCACCCGGGGGAACACATGACTTCCGCACTCTTCGCCCTGCTCTTACTGGCGGCCCTGACCTGCCCCGTCGCCCTGCGACTGCGCCGCAACCCCGGCTTCGTCACCGGGCGCGACGGCCGGCTCTCCACCTCCACCACCCTGGCCCTGGCCTGGACGGTGATCCTGCTCTGGCTGCTGTTCACGATCCTCGCGTACGGGCTGACAGCCGGCGGCGGCGTCGACTGGTTCCAGGGCGAACACGGCCCGCTGTCCTCGCTGACCACGGTGTACCTGCCGCTGCTCGGCGGCCCGTACGTGGCCCTCATCGCGGCGAAGACCGTCGTCGGGGTGCGCGTGGAGAACGGCAGCATGGCCAAACCCGCCCCGAAGCCGACCCCCGGCGGCCGCCGGCCCCTGCGCGACCTCATCGCGAACGACAGCGGCCGGACCGACCTGATGGACCTCCAGTACGTCGCCCTCAGCGCGGTCACGATGCTCTACGTCGTGCTGTTCTTCCTCTCGGACGTCGGCGGCGGGCTCCCCCGCCTCCCCTCGGAGATCTGGGCCCTGACCGGCGCCCCGGCGGGCGCCTACCTGGTGAACAAGATGGCCACCCGGGCCAACCCGGTGATCACCGACGTCGCCCTCGCCGACGGCGTCGTCACCGTGTCGGGCGGCGGCTTCCAGGACGCCCGGGTGAGCGTGGACGACACCGCCGTCCCCTCGACCCTGGACCCCACGACGTCCACCCTCACGGCCCCCCTCCCGGACGGAACCGCCCCCGCCTTCACCGTGGTGGTGACCTCACACGGCCTCAGGAGCGACCCGTACCACTTCCCGCGCCCCGACATCCCCGATCAGGCCCGGCGCCGCGCGTAGTAGCGGGCCACCCGCGCCCGGTTCCCGCACGCGCCCGCCACGCACCACCGCCGCCGCGGGTGCGCCGGGAGGAACAGCAGCACGCACTCCGCCCCCTCGCACTCCCGCACCTCCCCCACCCGCGGCCCGGTGAGCAGTTCCGTCACCGCCTCGGCGAGTTCCGCCGCGAGGCGCGCCGCCGGGTCGGGGGTCGGGCGCCGGCGATCGGCCGCCAACCCGGCCCCGGCGGTCCAGGTCAGCTCCCGGTGGGCGGGGGCGCCCGCCAGGGCGGCGTTCAGCACGCGCAGCGCGTCGACCGGCGGCCGCTCACCGCCCCGTACGGCGGCCAACGCGGCCCGCGCCGCCTCCCGTACCGCGACCACCGCGACCACCTCGGCCTCCCCGACCCCGCCGGCGACCGGCCCCAACCGCCCGTCCTGTTCGGCCAACCACCGGGCCAGGCCCTCGGGTTCGGCGATGAGGTCCCCGTCGGCGGGACGGGTGTTCAGCAGGTCGAGCGCGAGGTGCTCGCCGATGAGCGGAAAGTTCACAGTCACACGACTAATGCTACCCAATCCCCTTGACCCATTAGCCCTGCTCCCCGAGACTAATGGAACAAGCACCCCAGGAGGCATGTGATGACCGTGGCCCGCATCCAGCACCGCACCGTCGACGTGGACGGCGTCACCGTCGCCTACCGCGAGAGCGGCCCGGCCGACGCCCCCGTACTGCTGCTCCTGCACGGCTTCCCGACCTCCTCCCACCAGTTCACCCGCCTCATGGACGCCCTGGCCGACACCCCGTACCGGCTCATCGCCCCCGACTACCCCGGCTTCGGCCGGACCGAGACCCCGAACGGGTTCACATACTCCTTCGACCGGCTCGCGGACATCGTCGAGGGCTTCACCGACGCCCTCGCCCTGGACCGCTTCGCGCTGTACGTCTTCGACTTCGGCGCCCCGGTAGGCCTGCGGGTCGCCGCGCGGCGACCCGAGCGGGTGACGGGCCTCATCGTGCAGAACGGCAACGCCTACGAGGAGGGACTGTCGGACGCGGCCCGCGAGTTCGCCGGGCTGCGCCGGGAGGTGCCCGGCGACGAGGAGAAGGTCCGCGGACTGTTCACCGAGGAGGGCACCCGCTTCCAGTACGAGACCGGGGTCGCCGACACCGCGCTGATCTCCCCGGACTCCTGGACCCTGGACCTCCACCACCTCGCCCGCCCCGGCCGCGCGGACGCCCAGGCCGACCTGGCCTTCGACTACGCGTCGAACTTCGCCCACTACCCCGCCTGGCAGGCATGGCTCCGCTCGGCGCGACTCCCCGTCCTGGTCCTCTGGGGCGCGGGCGACCCCTTCTTCACCCCGGCCGGAGCCAAGGCGTACCTGCGGGACGTGCCGGACGCGGAGGTACACGTCATCGAGGGCGCGGGCCACTTCGCCCTCGAAACCCACCTCCCCACCATCGCCCCCCTGATCGCGGCCTTCCTCCCCACCCTCTGACCGAGTCGCGCCAAACGCCGGGGTCGGACGGTTGGTCGGGGACGACCCCGACCCCCCGCCCGACCCCCACCCCCAGCCCCGCCGGCGCTTGAGGCGCCCGACGCAGCCGGGACCCGCAACAACCAACAGCCACCGCCCGGCCAGGGCTACGGTCCCGCCGGCGCCCTCCCCGTAAGCGCCGCCAGGCTCGCCCGCACGTGGTTCATGTGCGCCCGCATCTCGTCCTGCGCCTCCTCGTGCTCCCGCAGGACCCGTTCCGTCTCCCGCCCGACCCGTTCCTCCCGCACCCGCGCCTGCGCCAGCACCTCCGACGCCCGGGCCTCGGCGTCCTCCTGCCCGTGCCGCGCCGACTCCTCCGCCTCGGCGAAGGCCCGCCGCGCGTCCGCCAGCCGCGCCTCGGCGTGGCGTTCCAGCTCCGCGTTCCGGGCTTCCAGTTCGGCTTCCCGCGCCGCCAGTTCGCGTTCGGCCGCGTCCCGGCGGTCCGCGTGTTCCTGCTCGCGTTCCGCCAGCAGTTCCTCCGACCGGCGGCGCGTCTCGACGAGGGAGGCGTGCGCGTCCGACCGCCAGGCCGCCGCGTCGTCCCGGGCCTCGCCCAGGGCGTCGTCCGCCTCGCGGCGCGCCCGCAGCAGTCCTTGTCGGGCCCGGACCTCCGTCTGTTCCCGTACCGCTTCCGCGTCCTGCCGCGCCAGTTCGGTCACCCGGTCCGCGTGTGCCTCGGCGGCGCCCTGGGTGGTGAACACGTCGGCGCGCGCGTCCGCGCGTACGCAGTCCGCCTCCTCCTGTGCGAGCAGCAGGATCCGCCGGGCCCGTTCGCTCAGGTCGTCGTACGTCTGCGGGGCCAGCGTGGCGACCTGCTCGCGCAGCCGCGCCGCCTCCGTCTCCATCTGCTTGGCCAGGACGGTCAACCGTGCCACGCGCTCCCAGGCCTCGTCCCGGCTGCCCGACAGGCGCACGAGGTACCGGTCGACCTCTTCCGGCCGGTAACCACGGCCGCGCACGGTCGCCAAACCCTGGGGACCGTGAGGTGACATGGGTGCACTCATCCTGAAGCGCCTCTCTCGCGGGGATTCCTGTCAAGGATGCGTCATTTGCGAGCAGAAGCCGGAATGGCCGGGCCGGAACCCCGTTCGAGGGTTCCGGCCCGGCCATAACACCGACCCTCGGGTCAGAGGAGTCCGTCCCACATCTGTTCCAGCAGCACCGACCACCAGCTCTCCGGCGATGCCAGCGCCGCGCTGTCGAGGCCCGCCAGATTCGTCTGGAAATCGACCGTCCAGCGTCCCGCCTGCTCGGGCGTCAGGTGCTGGCGCAGCCGCCACATGTGCCCCAGCATCGCCAGCGACCGCACGAACTGCGGCAGGCTGGAGTTGACGAACTGCGGCGGTACCGGCGCACCGCCCGGCCCGGCCTCCACCGGGACCGCCACGATGTGCGCCGTCCCGTACTGCACGCAGAGCGCCTTGCCGAAGTCGCTTCCGACGACGAGGTACGAGCCCGCGTCCGACGCCGGCTGCACCTGTCGCTGCGCCGCCAACTCGGCGAGTGTCGGCACCGGTTGGCCGGGCACGGCCTGCGCCCAGAAGAACGGGCCGAAGTCCACCGGCAGTCCCGACCACATGAGGGTCTGCGCCACGATCTCCGGCACGCCCTGTCGGGACACGGCCCGCTGGTCGAAGCGGAACACGCCCTGCGGGCCGAACGCCCCGGCCAGCTCCTGCGCGATCGCGTCCAACGGGATCGCCGGCTGGAGCGGGACCTGCGGCAGCGGGGCCCGTACCGGTGCGGGGCGCGCCGGACCGTCCGCCACCTGGTGGAGTTCGCTCTGGTGGGTGATGAGGTGGCGCATGCCCTGCTGACGGCTCGCGTGGTCCGTTCCGTACGGGGCCACGCTCGTGATCCGGACCTGGGGCCAGGTCTCGCGGATCATCCGCGCGCAGTAGCCGCCGGGCAGCTCGCAGGACCCCAACTCCGTGTGTAGTTCCAGCACCTGCTGCGGCGGCACGTTCATGGCGCGCAGCTCGTGCAGGATCTGCCACTCGGGGTGGGGGGTGCCGGGCGCCGAGCGGCGGATCAGCTGCTGCTCGGAGCCGTCGGGCGCACGGTAGCGCAGCACGGCCTGGTAGCCGGGGCCGACGGTGGGCACGCCGGACGCGGCGGGCGCCGGTGCCACGGGCTGCGGCGCCGGACCGGCGGGCGCGCCGGGCGCGCCGGGCGGACCGGGCGGCTGGGGTGCGCCGGGGCCGGCGAGCATCGTCGCGGCGTGGTGCGGCGTCCCGCCCCCGGGAGTACCGGGCGCACCGGGCGCACCGGGAGGTCGGGGCGGCTGTACGACGGCCGGACCCGCCAACATCGTCGCGGCGTGGTCGATCCCCGCGCCGGAAGAACCGGAAGAACCGGCGGAACCGGAACCACCGGGCGCACCCGGAGCCCCGGGCGGACCCGGAGGCGTCGGCGCACCAGGACCCGCCGGACCCACACCCGGACCCGCAAGCATCGTCGCCGCGTGATCCACCCCGGCACCGGGCACACCGGGCGGCTGCGGCGCACCGGGCGCACCCGGCGGCCTCGGCGGCTGCACGACGGCCGGACCCGCCAACATCGTCGCGGCATGGTCGATCCCCGCGCCGGAAGAACCGGCGGAACCGGAACCACCGGGCGCACCCGGAGCCCCGGGCGGACCCGGAGGCGTCGGCGGGACGGGCGGCTGTCCCGGAGCGGAGGCTCCGGGCGCACCGGGCGGTCCGGGCGGGCTCACGGACGCGCCCGAACCCGGCCGGGAGAGCTGGGCCTTGCTCGTCGGCGCGTCGGCGATGTCACCCGCGTCCGGCCCGTGCCCCAGGGCGGGCACGACCGCGGTCCGCGGCAGCCGGCTGCCACCGGCCATGAGCTGTGTCTGCGCGTCGGGGGCCGCCGCGGCCGGCGCGTCCTCCAGGTCCGACCCGGACAGCGGCGGCGCGAACACCGTCGCCGGCAGGGGTACGGAGCCCTCGTCCGCGCCGGAGTTCACATCGGTGCCGGCCCACGGCGTGGCCCCGACCGGGACCCCGTCGTTGGCGGTCGGCTCGTACGGGACCTCGCCGCCGCGCCGCAACGGCACGACGTCGCCGGGGGCGTCGGGGGCCGGGGTGGCGGGAGCGGAAGGGCTCCCGAGCGCGTCGACGGACTCCGCCGGAGCGGCTCCCCCATCCGACGACGGGCCCGCGTCCGACGAGGCCTCGGCCGGTGCCCGCGGGATCCCCGCACGGTCCGCCGCCTCCTGCAACCACTCGGGCGGGCTCAGCATGAACGAGGTCTGTTCCGAATCGATCCGCGGCGGCGGAACCGAAGCCTCCGACCCCGCCGGAGCGGTCGCGGCCCCGTACTCCTCCTCGTACCGCCGGATCACCTCACCCACCGGCAGCCCCGGCCACAGCGTCACCTCACCGCTGTCCCGCGCGATGACCAGCCGCTGCCGGCCGCCACCGGACACCGGACCGGCCGCCCGGTCCTCGGCCCACACCACGAAGCCCAGCCCGAACTCCCGCACCCGCACCTCACGGTGCTGGTACGCGGGCACGTCCCCGTTGATCCACTCCTCGGCGCGTTCCTGCGCCTGTGCGAACGTCACCATCGCGCCGTCACCCCTCCACCGGCGCGGAACCCGCCACCGGAACCGAACGAGCGAATCCGCCGTCCACCATCAGACCGGCCACCGTCTCCAGCTCCGGCGGGTTACCCGCCAAACGTTCGAGGAAGGCGTCGAAATCGGCACCGCACGGCAGCAACAGTCGCTCCACGCGCTCCTGCACCGACCAGCCGTCCCGGTCGCGCGCGTCGTCGTACGGAGAGAACCACACGGAGCCGATCTCCTCGCCCTTCACCTTCACCGCGAGCAGACCGCCCTGCGCGAAGGCCACGCACAGGTAGTCCTTCGTCAGGTGGTCCCGCAGACACTTGTTGACGTAGACGAGGTCGTTGACGGCCGCTTCCTCGCGCACCGTGAAGAACGGCTGGTCGACCAGCACCCCGAGGTCCACGTCCAGGCCCGCGCCCACCGGCGCGCAGCCGCCCGCCGCCTTCAGGAACGACCGGTACGCCTCCGGCAGCCGGTAACCGAGGTCTTCCTCGACGCCCTGCACCTGCTGCTCGGACACCGACACCACCGACTTCGGCAGTCCCAGGTGCGCCGGGCGCACTTCCTGGAGGGGGCGCGTGCCGCGCTTCTCGTGGTCCACGGGCGCCGTCGTCAGTCCGGCGTGGTGCCGCAGCAGTGCCTTCACCTCGACGGGGACCAGTTCCATCCGCCGCGTCCCGGCCACGTGGTGCCAGGTCCATCCGTGCGGGGTCGCCACCGGGCCGACGGTGTCCCACAGCTCGTGGCCCGCCTCCCGCATCGCCGCGTTGGCGGACACGTAGTCCGTCAGGCGCAGCTCGTCCACGCCGAAGCCCTCCGGCGGCTCGGCGATCTCCACCGCGGCGCGCGCGTAGGGCGAGAAATCGGGATGCCCGTCCCCGCTGATCCGTACTCCGTGGGGATGCCGAGCGGCCCGGACCGGGTCCGGGAAATGCACGACCTGCCCCGAGTAAGCGGCGTTGGGTGGCGCGGCCTGCTGCCCGAGCCGACCTGTCGTCATGGCGGTAGCCCCCTGCTGGATCTGGCTGGTTCACCACAGCCTATGTGCTCGGGCAAGGGGCTCACCCGCAGCCGAAGCAGCATGCCGGCTACACCCCCTCACATGGGGTGGGAAGAGCCGAATTGATACGAATATTCGACCCCGCTTCCCCACCACAGGGGACATTTGACAGGCTGTCCCCGCAGCACGGGGGCGTGCGCGACAGCGGCCCGCACCGCCGCCACGGGAGGGAACACGCAGCATGCAGAACACGGCAACACGCACAGACCGGACGGAACCGACGGAAGCCGGCCCCGCCGGCGATCCCCGCCTGCGCTGGAGCAGCACCGACGGCCCCGCCGTCCCCGTGCTCCGCTTCCGGCGCGACGGCATCCTCCCCACCGTCGCCGCCGCCCTGTCCGTACGCGGGGAGACCCTCACCGGCACCGCCGGGAAGGCCGACCAGCCACCCGTGCTGCACCCGCTCGTCCAGGACTTCCTCGACACCCTCACCAGCGGACAGCGGGAACGGTTCACCGGCCGATGTCCGGAAGCGATGCTCCTTTCCCGCCATCTCGCCGGCGTCGAGGGCGCCCGCAGCAAGCGCGCCTCCCGCAAGCCGCTGACGGCGAGCGAGGCGCGCCGTTCCCTGAAACAGGCCAGGATCACCGCCCGCCGCATCCGCGAGGACGGCGACCCGCTCCACGGGACCTACGCGCCCCCGTGCCGCTCCTGCGACGCCCTCCTCGCCCACTTCGGCGTACGTTCCGTCGACCTCACCCACTCCGAGTAGCCGCCATGAGCACCTCGTCCCCCTCGTCCGCCTCCTACGACCGTTCCTCGGCGACCCGTTTCCCGGGGCCGGTGGACTCCGCGCTGCGCACCGCCGGTTGGGAGCCGGGCCGCTGGGACATCAAGCAGGCCGAGTACTGGGCCGACGCCCTGCGCGACCACACCACCCCCGCCGGGCACCGGCACACCGTCTTCCCGGCGGCCGTCGAGGCCTGGGCCGAGTTCGGCGGTCTGACCGTGGCCGGGCCCGGGCCCGGCCGTCAGATAGCCCCCGCCCGCGTACGCCTGGACCCGCTCACCGGGCTCCACCTGGCCCGCACCTTCTGCGACCTCGGCCGCGCCCTGTCGACCGAGCTGAGCCCGCTCGGCTCCGAGACCGACGGGGGCTCGCACCTCGCCATCGACCGCGAGGGCCGTGTCTACGGCATCGACCACACCGGCGACTGGTTCCTCGGCGCGAGCCTCGACGAGGCGCTGGCCCTGCTCCTCACGGGTCTCCAGCCGGTCCGTCTCACCACGGGCTGACCCCGGTCGGGGGTCGGGGGGCCGCCCGCTCCCCCGACCTCCGGGTGCCCGCGTGCGGGGAAGTCGTCCCCTACCGCCGCTCGCGCGGCAGGACCGCCGACACCTTGAAGCCGCCGTCGTCCGTCGGCCCCGAGACGAACACCCCGCCGAGCCCGAGCACCCGTTCGCGCATCCCCACCAGGCCGTTGCCGCCGCTGGGCAGTCCCGGTTCGGCGGCCTTGCCGTCACACGGCCCGTTCTCCACCTGCATGGCCACCTCGCCGTCCCGGTGGGCCAGCCGTACGACGACCTTCGCGCCCGGCGCGTGCTTGTGGCAGTTGGTCAACGCCTCCTGCACCACCCGGTACGCGGTCTGTTCGACCTCGGCCGGATAGCCGGGGCACTCGCCCCGCACGTCCAGTTCGACGACCATCCCCGCCGTGCGGGACTGCCCGACCAGCGCCTCCAGTTCGTCCATCGACGGCCCGTCCTCGAAGATCCCCACCAACGCCGGCCGCGCCAGGGAGGCACTGGCCGGCTTCGGCGACTCGGCCCGCAGCACGCCCAGCATCTCGCGCAGTTCCGTCAGCGCCTGCCGCCCCATGTCGCCCACCAGGGCCGCGTTCTTCACGGCCTTCACGGGGTCCTTCGCGGCCACCGCCTGGAGGGCCGCCGCGTGCACCACCATCAGCGACACCCGGTGGGCGACCACGTCGTGCATCTCGCGCGCGATCCGCGTCCGTTCCTCCGTGCGGGCCCACTCGGCCCGCTCCTCGGCGCGGTCCGCCAACAGCGACAGTTCCCGCTCCAGCGAGTCCGCGCGTTCGTGGAGGCTCTCCATCAACCGGCGGCGCGCCCCGATGTACAGCCCGAGCAGCACCGGCGGCACGGTCAGCGCCACCGCAACGAACACGGACAGCACGACGACGAGCGTCCCGTCGGCCTCCACGTCCCCGCGCGTCCGCATGTACATCACGACGAACGTCCCGGCCAGCGACATCGACGCGAGCGTGGCGGTGATCCGGCGGGGCACGTCGGAGGAGGCCAGCGTGTACAGGCCCACCACCGCGAGGAGGAACCCCATCGCGGCGGGGGTGACGGCGACGGCCACCAGCACCACGGCGATGGGCCACCTGCGTCGCAGCACGAGCGTGGCCCCCACCACGACCCCGAACAGCACCCCGAGGACCACGGGAATGCCGGCCTCGTGGGCGAAGGGCACCCCCTCGACGGCGCACTCGGCGGCGGACACCGCACCGAGTCCCACGTCCAGCGCGGCGCTCCGCCGCCTCTCCCACCACCAGGGGCCGTCGCGCCCCATCCCGTCCCGCTCTTCCCCCGTACTGGTCATGCCGTCCAGCCTACGCAGGGGCCCCGGTCGGCAGGCGAGCGAAATTCCCGGGGACGAGGGGGTGCGACACCCCTCACGCGCGCCGCGCGACGCGCGTACTGCAAGGCACCGATCCATACCGTCGCGATGAGGGGTGGTGGTGCGGCATAGTAGGTCTCGTCGACTCGACCACCAGGGAGTAATGTCCGGTCAAGTCACGGTTGATCCCCTGTGGTGTAATTGGCAGCACTGAGGCTTTTGGTGCCTTATGTCCGGGTTCGAGTCCTGGCGGGGGAGCTTTCACACATGCGGGTCCCGACCTCCGGTCGGGACCCGGCTTCGTTTCCGCCCCCCGGCCCCCGGCTATCCTTCACGGGTCCACCCCCGAAGCCGAAGGGCACCCCCGTGAGCGCAACCCGCCCGGCAGCCGTCGTCGTACTCGCAGCGGGTGAAGGCACCCGCATGAAGTCGGCCACACCGAAGGTTCTGCACGAGATCAGCGGGCGTTCGCTCGTCGGTCACGTCGTCGCCGCCTCGCGCGAGCTCGACCCCGCACACCTCGTGGTCGTCGTCGGCCACGCACGCGAGCAGGTCACCGCGCACCTCGCCGACATCGACGCCGATGTCCGCACGGCCGTCCAGTACGAGCAGAACGGCACCGGACACGCCGTCCGGATGGCCCTCGAAGAACTCGGCGGCGAGCAGGCCGGCACCGTGGTCGTCGTCTGCGGCGACACCCCGCTGCTGACCGGCGAGACCCTCGCCGAACTCACCGCCACGCACGAGGCCGACGGCAACGCCGTCACCGTGCTGACCGCCGAGGTGCCCGACTCGACCGGCTACGGCCGCATCATCCGCGGCGCCGACGGCGCCGTCACCGCGATCGTCGAGCACAAGGACGCCACCGACGCGCAGCGCGCGATCCGTGAGATCAACTCGGGGGTCTTCGCGTTCGACGGGGCCCTGCTGAGCGACGCGCTGGGCAAGGTCCGCACGGACAACAGCCAGGGCGAGGAGTACCTCACCGACGTGCTCGGCATCCTGCGCGAGGCCGGCCACCGCGTCGGCGCGGCGGTCGGCGCCGACCACCGTCAGATCCTCGGCATCAACAACCGGGTGCAACTCGCCCAGGCGCGGGCCCTGCTGAACGCGCGCCTGCTGGAGAACGCGATGCTCTCCGGCGTGACCGTCGTCGACCCGGCGAGCACGCTGGTGGACGTGACGGTCACCTTCGGGCAGGACGCGGTCATCCACCCGGGTACGCAGCTCCTGGGTGCCACGCACATCGCGGAGGGCGCCGAGGTCGGCCCCAACACCCGCCTGAAGGACACCCGGGTCGGCCCCCGGGCGCGCGTCGACAACACGGTGGCGGACACCGCCGTGATCGGCGAGTCGGCGTCCGTCGGCCCGTTCGCGTACCTGCGTCCGGGGACGAACCTCGGCCTGAAGGCCAAGGCCGGCACCTACGTCGAGATGAAGAACGCGACCATCGGCGAGGGCACCAAGGTGCCGCACCTCTCGTACGTGGGCGACGCGACCATCGGCGAGTACACGAACATCGGCGCGGCCAGCGTGTTCGTGAACTACGACGGCGAGAACAAGCACCACACGACCATCGGTTCACACTGCAAGACGGGCTCGGACAACATGTTTGTGGCGCCCATCACCATCGGGGACGGCGCCTACACGGCGGCCGGCTCGGTGATCACGAAGGACGTCCCGGCCGGCGCGCTGGCCGTGGCCCGTGGCCAGCAGCGGAATATCGAGGGTTGGGTGGCCCGCAAGCGTCCGGGGAGCGCCGCGGCGACGGCGGCCCAGTCGGTGGCCCCGGAGGACTCCGACGGCCGTTGAGGTGAACTGACCGGAAACAGGTGCGCCCTGGACGGCGTACCGTGATAGGTGCACGCAATTCGGCTGGCTCACCGTGTGCGGGACGGACGCGCACGGGGGCGAGCAGCTTTCCACACGTCTGAGGAGACAGTGCTGTGACCGGGATCAAGACGACCGGCGAGAAGAAGCTGATGCTCTTCTCCGGCCGCGCCCACCCCGAGCTGGCCGAGGAGGTCGCACACCAGTTGGGTGTCGGTCTCGTGCCGACCAAGGCTTTCGACTTCGCCAACGGTGAGATCTACGTCCGCTTCCAGGAGTCGGCTCGTGGCGCGGACTGCTTCCTGATCCAGAGCCACACGGCTCCGATCAACAAGTGGATCATGGAGCAGCTGATCATGATCGACGCGCTGAAGCGCGCGTCGGCCCGCTCCATCACCGTGATCGTCCCGTCCTACGGGTACGCCCGCCAGGACAAGAAGCACAAGGGCCGCGAGCCGATCTCGGCGCGCCTGGTCGCGGACCTGCTGAAGACGGCCGGTGCGGACCGCATCCTGACCGTCGACCTGCACACCGACCAGATCCAGGGCTTCTTCGACGGCCCGGTCGACCACCTGTCCGCCCTCACCGTCCTCGCGGACTACGTCGGCGCCAAGGTGGACCGCACCAAGCTCACGATCGTCTCCCCGGACGCCGGTCGCGTGCGCGTGGCCGACCGCTGGTGCGACCGTCTGGACGCGCCGCTGGCCATCGTGCACAAGCGCCGCGACAAGGACGTCGCCAACCAGGTGACCGTCCACGAGGTCGTCGGTGAGGTCAAGGGCCGCGTCTGCGTCCTGGTCGACGACATGATCGACACGGGTGGCACCATCTGCGCCGCCGCCGACGCGCTGTTCGCGCACGGCGCGGAGGACGTCATCGTGACGGCCACGCACGGCATCCTGTCCGGCCCCGCGGCCGACCGCCTGAAGAACTCCAAGGTCAGCGAGTTCGTGTTCACGAACACCCTGCCCGACCCGTCGGACCTGGAGCTCGACAAGATCACGGTGCTGTCGATCGCCCCGATGATCGCGCGCGCCGTGCGCGAGGTCTTCGAGGACGGCTCGGTCACCAGCCTGTTCGAGGAGCAGCAGTAGGCGCTCCCGCCGCTGCGCGGTAGATCCTTTTGGGTACGGCCTCCCGGCCGGGTAGACTCCACGAGTTGCTCGGCGAGGGAGGCCGTACCTGTTCACACGGGTGCCGGCGCTCCGTTATCGACGCGCTCTTCGTAGCAGGCCGTTCCGGCCGGGTGACTGTCGTCCATTTCCGTCACCCCACGAGGAGTGAGCATGTCCGAGGTCAAGCTTTCCGCCCAGCTCCGTGACACCTTCGGCAAGGGCTCTGCCCGTCAGGCGCGTCGCGACGCCCTGACCCCCGCCGTCATCTACGGCCACGGCACCGACCCGAAGCACGTCAACGTCGACGCCCACGCCCTTCAGCTGGCGCTGCGCACCCCGAACGTCCTGCTCTCCCTGGACCTCGGCGACGCCGGCACCGAGCTGGTCATCCCGAAGGCCGTGCAGAAGCACCCCCTGAAGCGCACGATCTCCCACGTCGACTTCCTGATCGTCAAGAAGGGCGAGAAGGTCACCGTCGACGTCGCGATCGTCACCGAGGGCGAGCTGGCCGCCGGCGGCAACATGCTGGAGACCCTCCAGAACACCATCTCCGTCGAGGCCGAGGCCACCCACATCCCGACCGAGGTCACCGTCTCCATCGCGGGCCTCGAGGCCGGCGCCACCATCCACGCCAAGGACCTGGTCCTCCCGAAGGGCACCACCCTGGCCGTCGACGGCGACATCGCCGTCCTCCAGGTCGTCGCCCCGCAGGCCGAGGAGCCGACCGCCGAGGCCGAGGCCACCGAGGCCTGAGCCTCTCCCTCCCCTCTCGGCACTTGCTGAACGACCGCCGTCCGGCTCCACTGGAGCGGGACGGCGGTCGTCTTCGTTAAGGAGCTTTTTGATGTCGGACGACACGGCCCCCTGGCTGATCGTCGGTCTCGGGAACCCCGGGGCGGAGTACGCGGGCAACCGCCACAACATCGGGTTCATGGTCGTGGACCTGCTGGCCGAGCGGATGCGCGGCAAGTTCAAGGCGCACAAGGCGCGGGCGCAGGTGGTCGAGGGCCGGATCGGCCCGCCCGGCCCGGCGAACCGTCGGGTGGTGCTGGCCAAGCCCATGTCGTTCATGAACCTGTCGGGCGGCCCGGTGACGGCGCTGCGCGACTTCTACAAGGTTCCGTTGGACCGGATCGTCGCGGTCCACGACGAGTTGGACATCGACTACCCGACGCTGCGCCTGAAGCTGGGCGGCGGGGACAACGGCCACAACGGCCTGAAGTCGATGACGAAGGCGATGGGGCCGGACTACCACCGGGTCCGCTGCGGCATCGGCCGGCCGCCAGGCCGGATGCAGGTGGCGGACTTCGTGCTGAAGGACTTCTCGTCCACGGAGCGCAAGGAGCTGGACTGGTTCGTCGACCGTTCGGCGGACGCGGTGGAGTGTCTGATCCAGGAGGGTCTGGAGCGCGCGCAGTCCACCTACAACTCCTGACGGAGGCCACACGCGAAGGAAGCCCCCGCCGATCCGGCGGGGGCTTCCTTCGCGTCTGCGGGGTGCGTCAGCCGGTGTTGCGCAGACCGGCGGCGACTCCGTTGACGGTGAGCAGCAGGGCTCGGGCGAGCAGCGGGTCGGCTTCCTCGCCGCGCTCGGCCGCGGCGCGCTGGCGGGCCAGCAGGGAGACCTGGAGGTAGGAGATCGGGTCCAGGTAGGCGTCACGGACGGCGAAGGTCTGCTGGAGCACCGGGTGGGAGTCCAGGAGCTCGTGTCCGCCGGTGATGCGCAGTACCTCGCGGACGGTCAGCTCGTGTTCGGCCTCGATGCGGGCGAAGACGTGCTTCAGCTCGTCGGGGACGAGGGTGTCCACGTAGTGCCGGGCGATCCGCAGGTCGGTCTTGGCCAGGGTCATCTCGACGTTGGACAGGAAGTTGCGGAAGAAGTGCCACCGCTCTCCCATCTCGCTGAGGACCATGTCCTGGCCGGCCTCGCGGAGGGCCTTGAGGCCCGAGCCGACTCCGTACCAGCCGGGCACGATCTGGCGGGACTGGGTCCAGCCGAACACCCACGGGATGGCGCGCAGGCCGTCGAGGCCGGCTCCGGAGTCGGGGCGGCGGGAGGGCCGGGACCCGAGGTGGAGATCGGCGAGCTGGTCGACGGGGGTCGCGGCGAAGAAGTACGCCGGCAGGTCGGGGTCCTCGACGAGCGCGCGGTAGGCGCCGTGCGCGGCGTCGGAGACGGTGTCCATCGCGGCGTCCCAGCGGGCGAGGTCGTCGTCGGACTGGCGCGGGGCGGTGTGCAGGGCGGAGGCCTGCAGGGTGGCCGCGACGGTCAGTTCGAGATTCTCGCGGGCCAGGGACGGGACGAGGTACTTGTCGGAGATGACCTCGCCCTGCTCGGTGACCTTGATCTCGCCTTCGAGGGTGCCCCAGGGCTGGGCGAGGATCGCGTCGTGCGAGGGGCCGCCGCCGCGGCCGACGGTGCCGCCGCGGCCGTGGAACAGGCGCAGGCGGACCCCGTAGCGGTGGGCGACGTCGCGCAGCCGGCGCTGGGCGCGGTGGATCTCCCACTGGCTGGTGGTGATGCCGCCGAACTTGCTGGAGTCGGAGTAGCCGAGCATGACCTCCTGGACGTCGCCGCGCAGGGAGACGAGGCGCCGGTAGGAGGGGTCGGCGAGCATGGCGTCGAGGATGACGTCGGCGGCCTTGAGCTCGTCGGTGGTCTCCAGGAGCGGCACGATGCCGATCTTGGCCCAGCCGGCGTGGAGGTCGATGAGGCCTGCCTCGCGGGCGAGGACGGCGGCGGCGAAGACGTCGTCGGCGCCCTGGCACATCGAGATGATGTACGACTCGATGACCTCGGGGCCGAACTTCTCGAAGGCGTCCTTGATGGCGCCGAAGACGCCGAGGGTCTTCTGTCCGGCGGCGTCGAGCGGCGCGGGCGTGGGCGCGAGGGGCCGACGGGAGCGGAGCTCCTTCGCGAGGAGCTTGCCGCGGTAGTCGCGGGGCATGTCGGCGTAGCGCCAGGACTCCTCGCCGAGCCGGTCGAAGAGCTGGCCGAGCGCGTGGTGGTGCGCGTCGGCGTGCTCGCGCACGTCCATGGTCGCGAGCTGGAGCCCGAAGGCGGCCAGGGTGCGGATGGTGCGGTCCATGCGGCCGTCGGCGAAGAGGGCGCCGCGGTGTTCGCGCAGGGACGTCTGGATGAGGGTGAGGTCCGTGAGGAGCTCGGCGGTGCCGAGGTAGTCGCGGCCTTCCTCGTGGCCGGTGCCCTTGGCGAGGCGCTCGCGGGTGTTGACGAGCTTCTGCCGGATGCAGGTGGCCTTGAGGCGGTAGGGCTCCTCGGCGTTCAGCCGCTTGTAGCGGGGGCTGATCTCGGGGAGTCGTTCCAGGTCCGCCTGGAGGGAGTCGAGGAGTTCCTCGGTGGCCCCGGTGTAGCGGATGGAGTTGGACAGGAGCCCGCGCAGGAAGTCGACGAGTTCGAGGGCGTCGGTGATGCCGTGCTCGTGCTGGAGGATCAGCACGTCCCGGGTGACGTCGGGGGTGACGTTCGGGTTGCCGTCGCGGTCGCCGCCGATCCAGGTGCCGAAGGTGAGCGGGCGGGTGCCGGCCGGGATCTCGACGCCGACGCGCTGGAGTTCGGCGGCGAGGTCTTCGAGGACGTCACCGACGGCGCCGGCGTGCAGCTCGTCGAGGTAGTAGATGGCGTTGCGGGCCTCGTCGGCGGGCTCGGGACGCACGACGCGCAGCTCGTCGGTCTGCCAGACGAGGTCGATGTTCTCGGCGAGGCGCAGGTCGTGGCGGCGGCGGTCGCCCGCGCCGGTGACGGGCTCCTCCAGGAGCGCGGCGATGCGGCGCAGCTTGTTGAGGACGCTGCGGCGGGCCGCCTCGGTGGGGTGCGCGGTGAAGACCGGGCGGACGTTGAGGTTCTTGACCGTCTCGCGCAGGTGCTCGGGGTCGGCGTCCTTGAGCATGTCGGCGGTACGGGCGAGGAGCCCGCCCTCGGCGGCGCGGTGGGCGCGCAGTTCCTTGCCACGGTGCACCTGCTCGGTGACGTTGGCGAGGTGGAAGTACGTGGAGAAGGCGCGCACCAGCTTGGCGGCGGTCTCCAGGTCGGTGTCCCCGAGCAGCTCGGCGGCGGCTTCGCCGTCGGTGCGGGTGAGCGCGCGGACGCGTTCGACGAGGTCGAGGAGGTCTTGGCCCTCTTGGCGTACGAGGGTCTCCCCGAGGAGGTCTCCGAGGCGGCGGATGTCCGCGCGCAGCTCGGCGTTCGCGGTTTCGGCCCGGTCGGTGTCGGCCTGGGTGACGGGGGCCTGGGGGGCCTGGTCAGCACTGCTCACAGGTGCGGCTCCTTGCAGTGTTCGAGCGCTACTGGGCGGTGGGCTCCCTGCCGTGCGCCGCGGCGCCTCCCGGATCTCGTCCGGGGGTGTCCCCGCTGGTGCGCAGCTCGGGCTGCCCGTGCGGACCGCGCTGTCCGACGTGACCAGGATAGGTGTCCCGCGCCGGTGCCCCGGCAGAGCCGTGCGTACCGGACGGTAGCGGCGGTTTGTCCGACTCGACCGCCGACCCGCGGCCCTCTTGCCCCGCACGGGACCTTTGCCATACTTACGATGCCGTAACTTACGGGTCCGTAGGGTCCCCCGTAAGGGCACCTGCCGTCTCCCTCACCCCCAGGGGATCACTGTGACCATCAGTTCCGATCTGATCGAGGACGCGTCCGCGCCCTCCGATACGCCCGAACCGTCGGCGACGCTCGGCGGCGAGAACAAGCGTTCCGTCGAGCAGATCGCCCTGCTGCTGTTCATCACCCTCCCCTTCGTGGCCCTGCTGGCGGCGATTCCGCTGGCCTGGGGCTGGGGGGTGAGCTGGCTGGACGTCGGCCTGATGGTGTTCATGTACTTCCTGGCCTGCCACGGCATCACCATCGGCTTCCACCGCTACTTCACGCACGGTTCCTTCAAGGCGAAGCGGCCGCTGCGGATCGCGCTGGCGATCATGGGCTCGATGGCGGTGGAGGGTCCGCTGGTGCGCTGGGTGGCCGACCACCGCAAGCACCACAAGTTCTCCGACCACGAGGGCGACCCGCATTCGCCGTGGCGGTTCGGCGAGACGCTGCCGGCGCTGATGAAGGGCCTGTGGTGGGCGCACATCGGGTGGCTCTTCGACGAGGAGCAGACCGACCAGCAGAAGTACGCGCCCGACCTGATCAAGGATCCGGCGATCCGGCGGATCTCGCGGGACTTCATCTACTGGACGATGTTCTCGCTGGCGCTGCCGCCGCTGGTCGGCGGTCTGGTGACGATGTCCTGGTGGGGCGCGTTCACGGCGTTCTTCTGGGGCTCGCTGGTGCGCGTGGCACTGCTGCACCACGTGACGTGGTCGATCAACTCGATCTGCCACGCGGTGGGCAAGCGTCCGTTCAAGTCGCGCGACCGCAGTGGCAACGTGTGGTGGCTGGCGGTGCTGTCGTGCGGCGAGTCCTGGCACAACCTGCACCACGCCGATCCGACGTCGGCCCGGCACGGCGTGCTGCGCGGGCAGGTGGACTCCAGCGCCCGGTTGATCCGCTGGTTCGAGCAGCTGGGCTGGGCCTCTGACGTGCGGTGGCCGTCCGAGGCGCGCATCGACGCCCGGCGCAAGGAAAAGTCCTCGAACGCGGCATGATGGGGGACGTGGCGATCGACGGCAGCAGTTCCAGCAGCGACAAGCCCCGGCGCGGCCGCCGGGTCCGGATGACGGGCGCCGAACGGCGTCAGCAACTGCTGGACATCGGCCGCACCCTGTTCGCCGAGAAGGGCTTCGAGGGCACGTCGGTGGAGGAGATCGCGGCCAAGGCCGGGGTGTCCAAGCCGGTGGTGTACGAGCACTTCGGCGGCAAGGAGGGCCTGTACGCGGTCGTCGTGGACCGGGAGATGCGCCAGCTGCTGGACGGGGTGACGGGTGCGCTGACCGCCGGGCATCCGCGGGAGCTGCTGGAGCAGGCGGCGTTCGCGCTGCTGGACTACATCGAGAACTACACGGACGGTTTCCGGATCCTGGTCCGGGACTCTCCGGTGGCGCAGTCGACGGGCACGTTCGCGTCGCTGATCAGTGACATCGCCACTCAGGTGGAGGACATCCTCGGGTTGGAGTTCAAGGCCCGGGGCTTCGATCCGAAGCTGGCGCCGCTGTACGCGCAGGCCCTGGTGGGCATGGTGGCGCTGACCGGGCAGTGGTGGCTGGAGACGCGGCAGCCGAAGAAGGCCGAGGTCGCCGCGCACCTGGTGAACCTGTCCTGGCACGGGCTGGAGAACCTGGAGGCGAAGCCGCGGCTGGTGGGTCACCGCAAGAGCTGATCGAACCCGCCGCGGAGCGGTTGGTGCCCGGGCCCGGGGGCCCGGGCACCGTGCGTTCTGAACGTGATCAAAACGGGGCCTCAAATGGCTACTGCCGTGCGCCGCCCGGCTGTACTGTTCGGTTACTTCCCGGGGGGGAATGAGACCTCACGTGCGATGCGACGCGCTTCAGCGCGCCTCCGCGCGGGTACATTCGACCCGGTTTCGCCTGCTTTTTTACAGGGAGACCTCTTGTCTTTCATGCGCATCACGCGCTCCGGTCGCCTCGCGGCCTGCACCGCCACCGCCCTCGCCACGGGCATGCTGCTGGCCTCCGCGGCCTCGGCGACCGGGCTGCCGAAGCCCGTCACCCCGACCCCCAGGGTCACCGCCGACGACCGCGTCCCCGGACACCTGCCGACGGGCAAGCCGAAGGCCGCCACGCAGCAGAAGCAGCGCCTCGCGGCCGGCGCGAACGCCGCCGCCGGCTCCGCCTGGAACCTGTTCGACGTGAACGGCGACGGCGCCGACGACATCCTGTACCGCGGTCTGAGCGGCACGTCCTACCTCAAGGTCTCGGGGCCCAGCGAGGCGGACACCACGTTCGACGTCTCGAAGACGGACTCCGCCGAGGACTTCAAGGACGTCATCCCGGTCGGCGACCTCGACCACAACGGCCGGCCCGAGCTGCTGCGCCTGACGGTCACCGGTCGCCTCTCCCTCACCGAGGCGTACTCCACCAGCGGTACCAGCGGTGCCATGTGGAGCGGTGGCGGCTGGAACATCTACAACAAGGTGTTCGGCGCCGGCGACCTCACGGGCGACGGCAACGCCGACCTGCTGGCCCGCACCAACGACGGCCAGCTGTACCTCTACCCGGGCACGGGCAAGGCCGGCTACGACGTCCCCTTCGGCAACCGGGTCCTGCTCGGCGCCGGCTGGGGCGCGTTCACCCAGCTCATCGGTGGCGCGGACTACAACGGCGACGGCAAGACCGACGTCGTGGCCACCACGGCGGCCGGCGTCATGTACTTCTACAAGGGCACCGGCTCCGCCGCGGCGCCCTTCGGCGACAGCGTCCGGACCGGGACCGGCTGGAACGACTTCAACCAGATCGTCCCGCTCAACGACAGCAACGGTCAGGGCCTCGTACTGGCCCGCACCGTGAGCGGCCAGAGCCGGCTGTACGCCGCCGACGCGAACGGGGTGCTCGGCAACCCCCAAGACATGGGCAAGGGCTGGCGGTCGATCGGCCTGTTCGCCGGTCAGGGTGGCATTCCCGCGCACGGCAAGTCCATGCTGTGGGGCCGAACCGCCGGCGGCACGCTGTTCGGCTACGGCGCCTACGGTGACGGTACGTTCGCCCCGCGCAAGCAGATCTCCGACGACGCCGGCTGGCCGGTGGCCGACTACGGCATCACCCTGGTCTCCTCGCTGACCACCACGTCCACCCCGGACATGCTGTGGCGCGACGGCGGCGACATGTACGACGGCGAGCACCCGCTCGGCGGCGGCTGGGACATCTACAACAGCTTCGCGGGCGTGGGCGACCTCACCGGCGACGGCTACGGCGACCTCCTCGCCCGGGACAAGTCCAACGTCCTGTGGCTCTACCCGGGCAAGGGCGGCAATGGCCAGGGCTTCGCGAACCGGGTGAAGCTCGGCGCCGGCTGGGGCATCTACAACAAGCTGATCGGCGCCGGGGACGTGACCGGCGACGGTCGCGCGGACCTGCTGGCCCGCGGCACCGACGGCGCCCTGTGGGCCTACCCGGGCACCGGCAACACCGCCGCCCCCTTCGGCGACCGCGTCAAGATCGGCAGCAGCGGCTGGAACGGCTTCGGCAAGCTCACCGCGGCCGGCGACATCAACGGTGACGGTCGCACGGACCTGGTGGGCGTGGACTCGGCCGGTGTCGCCTACGTCTACTCGGCGACCGGCGAGAAGGGTCTGAACACCTTCAAGGGCCGCACCACCCTCGGTGGCGGCTGGAACACGTACGCGGAACTCCTCTGATCTCCGCGCACCCCGTGCACGACGGCGCCCCGCCACCGGTCTCCGGTGGCGGGGCGCCGTCGTTCGGGTCGGCGTGCCGGGTCAGCCCGCGGCCTCCAGACAGGGTTCCGGGTGGTGCGGTTCCAGGAATTCGAGCCGGTTGCCGACGGGGTCGGAGGAGAAGAAGCGGCGGTATCCGGGCAGGTCGTCGTCCCAGACGACCTCGGCCCCGTGCTCGCGCAGGCGGCGCGCGTACGCCTCGATGTCGGTGACCCGCAGTCCCGGGTGGGCCTTGCGCGCGGGCCGGAAGTCCTCCTCGACACCCAGGTGCAGTTGGACGGCGCCGGCGGCGAACCAGCAGCCGCCCCGGCCGGCGAGGACGGGCGGTTTGGGCAGCTCGGACATGCCGAGGGCGTCGGAGTAGTACGCCCGGAGCAGGTCTTCGGCGCCGGGTGGTGCGGCGAGTTGGACGTGGTCGACGGCGGTGAGCACGGTCAGGCCTCCTTGCGGGCGACGGCGAAGATGCGGCGGAACGGGAAGACGGTGCCGCGCGGGCCGGGCGGGTAGGCCTCCCGCAGCGCCTCGCGGTACTCGTCGAGGAACAGGTCCACGGCGGCCCGGTCGTCGCCGAGCCGGGTGAGCACCGGGCGCAGGGCGGTGCCCTTGACCCAGTCGAGCACCGGATCGGTCCCGGTCAGCAGCTGATGGTAGGTGGTCTCCCAGACGTCCGCGGAGCAGCCGAGTTCGATCAATCGGGCGAGATATTCGGCAGGTTCCAGCAGATGGACGTATCGCGCGCCGTGGCCGGCGAGGCGGTCGCGCCAGCGCGGGGTGTCGCAGAGTTCGGCGAGGATGCGGTGGCTGGGGGCCGTGAAGTTGCCGGGGACCTGGAAAGCGAGGGTGCCGCCGGGCCGCAGTCCGTTGACCCAGGAGGCGAAGGAGCCCGGGTGGCCGGGCACCCACTGGAGGGCGGCGTTGGAGACGATCAGGTCGTACGTCTCCTCGGGGAACCAGTGCGCGAGGTCGCCGTGGCGGAAGTCGAGCCGGCCGCCGCCGGCGGTGGGGCCGGCGTACTCCTCGTCGGCCCGTCGGAGCATCTCCGGGGAGAGGTCGAAGCCGGTGATCCGCGCTTCGGGCCACCGCTCGGCGAGCAGTGCGGTGACGTTGCCGGGGCCGCAGCCCAGGTCGGCGATCCGGGCGGGCCGGGCGGGCAGCTCGGGTATGCGGTTCAGCAGGTCCAGGAAGGGCCGCGCGCGGTGCCCGGCGTGGCGCAGGTACTGCTGGGGGTCCCAGGTCGGCGTGGAGGGGGAGCCGGGGGCGGGGATCCGGGCCGGGGCGGTGTCGGAATGCATGTGCGAGCCTCCTTGCTGGTGGGGCGATCGGAAGCGGAATCGGTATCGGCCCCTCCCTTCCCATCGTCACCCCATTTATATCTTGACGTCAAGAGACATGGTCGCAAGATATCCAGGCTTGAGATTCTCGAACTGAAGAGACTTCACGTCGACAGACCCCTTACACTGATCGACATGGAGGACGAGGTCGATCGACTGGTCGCGGCATGGCGGCGGGAGCGCCCTGACCTCGACGTGGAACCGCTCGAGGTACTGAGTCGCGTGAGCAGGCTCGCGCGTCACCTCGACCGCGCCCGCAGGCTCGCCTTCTCCGAGCACGGCCTGGAGCCGTGGGAGTTCGACGTACTGACCTCGCTGCGGCGCGCCGGCGCGCCCTACCAGCTCTCTCCCGGTCAGCTCCTGACGCAGACCCTCGTCACCTCGGGCACCATGACCAACCGCATCGACCGGCTCGCCAAGAAGGGCCTCGTCGAGCGACTGCCCGACCCCAACGACCGGCGCGGCGTCCTGGTCCGGCTCACCGCCGAGGGGCGTGACCGCGCGGACCAGTCGCTCGCCGGACTGCTGGCCCAGGAGCGGGCGATCCTCGCCCAGCTCTCCCAGGGCCAGCGCGGTGACCTCGCCGGACTGCTACGCCGGCTGACCGCTCCGTTCGACAACATCCCCGGCTAGTTCGGCCGGTCTCACACCGGCCCTCCGGGCCAGTGCCACCGCCGCCAGCGTGGAGTGCACCCCGAGCTTGCCCAGCACGTTCTGCATGTGGGTGCGGACGGTGTGCGGGGACAGGAACAGCCTCGCCGCCACGTCCTTGCGGCCCAGCCCCGCGACCATGCAGCGCAGCACCTCGTGCTCGCGCGGCGTGAGGGACTCCACCAGGCGCTCGCTGTCCGTGCGGTGCTTGCGCGCCGCCGTCAGCTCGCGGAGCACTCCGGTGAGCAGCGCAGGCGGCAGGTGCGTCTCCTCGCGGAGCACGCCCCGGATCACGGCCAGCAGCCGGGACAGCGAACAGTCCTTCGCCACCCAGCCGGAGGCCCCGGCCTGGAGCGCCAGCGCGGCCCGGCGGGGGTCGTCGCGCTCGGCGAGGACCACCGTGCGCACCCCCGGATGGGCCACCCGCACGTTCGCGACCAACGCGATCCCGTCCGCGCCGGGCCCGGGCGCCGGCGGGCCGGAGCCCGGTTCGCGCTGCGTGGGCACGGCTCCGACGGTGGCACCGAGGTCGGCGTCCACCAGCAGGACGTCGAAGCGGCGGCCCTCGGCCGCCGCGCGTTCGAGGCAGCGCGAGGCGGCCGGACCGCTGCCCGCCGCGGACACGTCCACGTCGGGCTCGGCCGCGAGCGCGGCTGCGAGAGATTCGGCGAAGATGCGGTGATCGTCGACCACGAGAACCCGGATACGAACCACAAAACCCCCAAGGGTCGGGGAACGGACGACGGCGGGTACGGCGCCCGGACCGGGTGATCCGCAGTCGCCGCGGCCGCCGCCGAGACATCTCTGCACTACCCAGACCGGACGTCGTACCCGACTTGTCTCGACCCCTGAATCAACACCGGCCCCCACCGGCGTCACGCTTCAGCGTAGAGCCGGCACGGTCTCGCGGTTGGCCGAATAGCAGAAGTTTTTCGAGCGATTTTCCGGCGCGGTCGTCCAGAACAGCCCCTGCGGTGGCTTGTTTTCGACCATCGGGCCGGTTCGGAATCGGCTTTCCGGACCGGCCCGTGCCACGGGCAGTTGCACGGGGTGCATTTCACCCGGCTCACGCACGCCGGGCGCCCGCGCGGAGCGCCCGTACGCGGCGCGAATCCTCACACGCGCACGCCCCCCGCGCCGGGGAGGCGCGAGGGGCGTGGACCGCGCGCACGGGCGGGACCGATGCCGGTCGGTGCCGGTGCCGGTGTCGGTGTCGGTGTCGGTTGGTGCCGGTGCCGGTGCCGGTGCCGGTCGGTCAGGAGCGCCGCTCGCGGGCGAAGTTCCAGGCGTCCGTGACGATGTTGGTGAGGTCCGAACGGGTCGGGGTCCAGCCCAGCCGCTCGCGGGCGGTGCGCGCCGAGGCCACCAGGACCGCCGGGTCCCCCGGGCGGCGCGGGGCGACGACCTCGGGGATCTCGCGGCCGGTGACCCGGCGGACGGTGTCGACGACCTCGCGGACGGAGAACCCGCTGCCGTTGCCGAGGTTGCAGATCAGGTGCTCGCCCTCGGTGGCGACGCGCAGGGCCGCGAGATGGGCCTCGGCGAGGTCCGCGACGTGGATGTAGTCGCGTACGCAGGTGCCGTCGGGGGTCGGGTAGTCCTCGCCGTACACCGCGATCGCCTCGCGTTCGCCGAGGGCGACCTGGAGGACCAGCGGGATGAGGTGGGTCTCGGGGTCGTGGCGCTCGCCCAACCCCCGGTAGGCGCCCGCCACATTGAAGTAGCGCAGCGACACCGCGGCCAGGCCGTGCGCGACGCACTCCCCCGCGATCATGTGGTCGACGGCCAGCTTCGACGCGCCGTACGGATTGCTCGGGGCCGTCACCGAGGTCTCGGTCAGCGGGCCGTCGACCGGCTCGCCGTAGGTGGCGGCGGTGGAGGAGAAGACCAGCCTGCGCACGCCGGCGTCGCGCATCGCGGTCATCAGGGCGAGGGTGCCGCCCACGTTGTTGTCCCAGTACTTCCCGGGATCGGCGACGGACTCCCCGACCTGCGAGGAGGCCGCGAAGTGCAGGACGGCGTCGAAGGACGGGTCCAGGTGCTCGGCGGCGTCCTGGATCCGCCCGTTGATCAGGGTGGCGCCCGCCGGGACGCCCTCCCCGAAGCCCGTGGACAGGTTGTCGAGGATCGTGACCTCGTGGCCCGCCTCCAGCAGGTGGGCGGCCACGACGCTGCCCA
The DNA here is from genome assembly GCF_036231985.1 of Streptomyces sp. NBC_01426. GTDB lineage: Bacteria > Actinomycetota > Actinomycetes > Streptomycetales > Streptomycetaceae > Streptomyces. The sequence continues at coordinate 4,561,261 of NZ_CP109500.1, read as the reverse complement.
CGTATCCGGCTCCGCCCGTGACCAGGTACTTGCTCACTCGTCTACCGCCTCGTGTCGGGGACGCACGCGGGGAACGCGCGCTGCCCCTGGCTTACCCGATGCACGCGCACCGGGGAAATCAGCGGCCCGCGCCTCAACCGGGTTCGGAGAACGGGGAGATGGACCGTGCCGGTGGGATCGCCCGGTCCAACAGGCCGGTACGGGCGGCCAGCGCGGCCGCCTCCAACCGGGAGCCCACGCCCAGTTTCATCAGCACCCGCTGCACGTGCGTACGGGCGGTGCTCGGCGCGATGGCCATGCCCGCCGCGATGAGCCGGGTGTCCTCGCCCTCCGCGACCCGGACCAGCACCTCGATCTCGCGCGGGGTGAGCAGCCGCAGCAACCGGCTGCCCTCGTCGTCGGGTTGGGCGGCGGGGTTGAGCAGTTCCCCGAACGCGCCCTGGAGCAGCTGCGGGGAGATCGCGACCTCCCCCGCCCGCGCCTTGGCGAGGGCCCGTTCCACGCCCTCGATGCGCTCGTCGTGGCGTACGTACCCGGAGGCGCCGGCGGCGAAGGCGGCGGCGATCCCGCGCGGGCTCGGCACCGGTCCCAGGACCACGACGGCGATCTGGGGGCGCTCGCGCTTGATGCGGACGACGGGTTCGAAGACGCCGGGCTCGGCGGGGGTCGCGGTGCCGAAGAGACAGACGTCCGGGGACCGGTTGATGACCAGTTCGGCCGCGCCGACGGCCGGCGCGGCCGCGGCGAGCACCCGGTGGCCGCGCAGTTTCAGGGCCGAGGCGAGCGCCTCGGCCAGCAGCCGGTGCTCGTCGACCACCATGACCCGTACGCCCATGAGGGCACCCTCCCCCGATCCTTCTGACCCGGCAAGCTACACGCTTGTTCGACGGGGCGTCCTCGTTACCGCGCGAAAGCCCCCGGAAGGGCGGACCTTCCGGGGGCTTCGGCGGTGGTGCGGTGGCGGGATCAGCTCGCGCTGAAGGACACGAACAGGTAGTCCGGGTCGCCCCCGCTGCTGTACGGCTTGCTCACCGAACGGCGCGAGATGAAGAGCTTTCCGTTGTGGTAGCGGTACTCGGAGAACTCCGGCGAGAAGTCGCCGGTCTCGGCGCGCTGGATCTCCTTGTCCGCCGGGTTCTCCATGAGGAGGGTTTCCTTCATCGTCTTGCCGTCGATGCTGACGATCTGGCCGCCCTTGTCGTACGGGGGCTCCTTGTAGGCGATGACGTTCGACCCGTCCATGCGCAGCGGGTACAGGAGGTACTTCTCGCCGGCGTCGGCGCGGTCGCTGGTCTGCTTGCCGGTCTCCAGGTCGAAGGAGAGCAGCTCGTTGGTGCGGCCGTAGGACGACTGGCCCTGGTGCTCGTAGGAGGGCAGGTAGAGCTTGCCGTTGCCGACGAGCATGCCGGTGCACTTCTCGACCTCGGTGCTGCCGCACTTGCCGGCGAAGGTGCCGGAGCTGAGCGCGATGCGGGCCTTCAGCTCGCCCTTGGGGTCGACGACGAAGAGGTCGCTGACACCGGTGGCGTTCTTGGCGGTCTTGCCGACGTCGGCGCCGATGATCAGGGGCTTCGTGGACACGATGGAGGCCCACTCGATGCCGTCGGAGAGCTTGTACGAGGCGGTGGGCGCGCCGGTGGCCGGGTCGAGGCTCTGGGCGATCAGGTTCTGGGCGCCGCTGCGGCCGCACTTGCGGATGACCGCGAGGGCCTCGCCGCCCGCGTAGCCGTAGTCGTAGCAGCCTTCGGCGTCGACCTTGGGGGTCCACAGGGACTTGCCGTCGGCGAGGTTCCAGGCCGCGCCGCCGTTGGTTCCGCCGGCGGCGACGGTCTGGCCGCTGAGGGTGACCTCGCTGAAGGAGGCCGGCTTGTCACCGGTGGTGGCGCCCTTGGTGTTGCCGGACCAGAGGAGCTTGCCCGCGTTCAGGTCGATGACGCCGACCTGGGTGCAGGGCGGATACTTGCTCTCCGCCGTCGGCTGGGTGGGCCGGAAGAGGATGGCCGTCTTGTTGTCGCTGATGTGGTGGGTGGCGGCGCAGACCTCGCCGGGGAGGGCCATCTCCCACTTCTTGCCGCCGTCGACGAGGTTGTAGCCGACGACCTTGCCGATGTCCGACTTGACGTACGTGGTGTCGGTGAGCCAGGAACCCGGGACCTGGACGGTGTCGGTCGGCGTCGGGTTCGGCAGGTTCAGCAGCACCTTGGACTTGGGGTTGCCGGGCGCCTTCTCCTTGCCGCCGGCGCCGGCGGCCGCCTTGTCGTCGCCCGGGCCCGCGGTCGGGTCGCCCTTCGCGGTGGGCGTGGAGCCGCCGTCGTCGCCGGAGACGTACCAGAAGCCGCCGCCGATGATGAGGACGATGGCGAGCAGGGCCGCGCCGACGATCATCAGCTGGTTGCGCTGGTCACGGTTGCCGCCGGGGGCGCCGCCGGACGGGGCCGAGGCCGCGTACATGGGGGCGGTGGGGTGCCCGAAGGCGGGCGGCTGGGCGCCGGGCTGCTGCGGGTAGCCGTACGAGGGCGCGGTGGGCGGCTGCTGCGGGTAGCCGTACGAAGGCGCGGTGGGCGGCTGCTGCGGGACCGGCGGCGGCGCGGACGGCAGCGGTGGGGTGGAGAACCCGCCGGGCGGGGGGTCCTGCGGGGCGCCGAAGCCGCCGGACGGCGGCTGACTGGGGGGCGGCGGGGTACTCATGGGGTGCCATTGCCTCTCGGTGGGCGGCTCGGTTGGCGGCTCGGTCGGCTCGTTCACTTGCCGAAGACCATCAGGAGCTTCTCGTCCTTGCCCTTGGCGAGCAGGTGGGTCACGGAGATGTACAGCCGTCCGTCGACGTAGTCGATCCTCGGCTTGTAGAAGGAGTTCTCGACGGCGGACGCGGGCCCGGACGGGTTGCGCAGGGTCGCGGTGGGTTCGCCGCCGCCGGCGGGATAGGTGAGGATCTCGCCGCCCTTGTCCTGCTCCGCGGCGCGGTAGGCGACCAGTTGTCCGTTCACGGCCGTGACGGGGGTGAGGGTCCTCTTCTCACCGGCCGGGACGCGCCACTTGACCTTGCCGGTGCCGAGGTCGAAGGCGACGACTTCGTTGCCCGTGCCGGCGGCCGGGGTGGTCGGCAGGTAGAGGGTGTTGGAGTCGACCACGGCGCCGCGGCACACCTGGATGGACCCGAAGAGGCCGCCCCCGCACTTGTTGGCGAAACTGCCCTCGCCGGAGACGCTGGTGCGCTGCTTGCCGTCGGGTCCGAGGACCACGATGCCGCGTTGCTTCTTGTCCTTGTCGCTGATGTCGAGGACGAGCGGGTCCAGCGAGTAGACGCTGGTCACCTCGTGGTTCTTGGCAAGTCGGTAGTTCCAGGTCGACTTGCCGGTGACCGGGTCGGCGTCGTGGACCTCGACGGTGTGGTCGTCGTCGTAACAGGTCGCGATGGCGATCATCTTGTTGTTGCCGGCGATGTAGCTGCCGGGTTTGCATCCCTCGGCCTGGGCGCTGCCGAAGAGCTTGTCGCCGGTGCTGACCTTGAAGGCGCTCGCGGTGGTGGACCGGCTGACGGCGACGGTGTCCCCGGTGATGGACAGGGTGGGGCTGGTCATGATGTCGAAGAGGCCCTCCTTGGGCACCTCCTTCGTCCAGCCCGCCTTGCCCGTCTTGAGGTCGACCAGTCGCATCTGGTTGCAGGTGGAGCTGTCCGACTCGCCGTCCTTGAACATGACGACGGTCTTGCCGTCGGTGGTGGTGTCGGGGGTGACGCCACACAGCTCGGTGGGGAAGGACAGCGTCCACTTCTCCTTGCCGTCGGCGACGGCGAAGGCCGTGAGGGACTTCCACACGCTCTTGACGACGGTGTCCCCGATGATCCACTGGCCTTCGCTGTCGACGCCGGCGCCGGGCCCGTCCACCTTGCTGCTCTTGAGCCAGAGGACCTTGTCCTCGCCCTGTTTGCGGCCGGCGTTGAGGTCTTCCTGCTCACCGGCGCCGTTGCCGCTGCCGTCGCCCTTGTCCACGGAGGCCGAGGCGGAGGGCTTGGCGTCGGCGGGCGTCGAGGCCTGCGCGACGGGCTTCCCGCCCTCGTCGTCCCCCTTGCCGAAGGCGAACCAGGCTCCGGTGCCGAGGATGAGCACGCCCGCCACGGACGCGGCGATGACGATCAGCAGCTTCTGCCGGCGCTGCCCGCCGGGGCCCGCGGGGCCCCCCGGCGGCGGGCCGGGCGGCATGGGCGGCGGGTATCCGTAGCCGGGGTGCGCCTGCTGCTGCGGGACGGTCGGCGGCTGCTGGGCGTACGGGTTCGCACCTTGGGGCGGGAAGCCGTAGCCGGGCTGCGGCGGGCCCGGGAGGTGTCCGTAACCGGAAGGTGTGGGTGGCTGGTTCGGCGGCTGGGGCGGCTCGGTCATCAGCGCATACCTTCGGCGTCAGGAGGTCATGGAGGGTGGAGGATGCCCTTTCTATCACTGACGCCGTTCTTATGCCGGGCCGGTCCGGCCCCTGTTCCCAAGGGCGGACCGGCCCGTGACTCGGCCGTTATCGGGCCGGCAGGCGTGGCCGGAAGACGACGATCACGCGTCTTCGGCGAGCTCCAGCCAGCGCATCTCCAAATCGTCCCGCTCGGAGATGAGTTCGCGCAGCTCGGCGTCGAGCTTGGCGACCTTGTCGTAGTCGGTGGAGTTCTCGGCGATCTGCGCGTGCAGGTTCGACTCGCGGTCCGACATCTTGTTGAGCTGTCGCTCGATCTTCTGGAGTTCCTTCTTGGCCGCGCGGGAGTCGCCGGAGGCCGTCGACTTCGCGGCGGCCGGCGCGGGCGCCGGGGTGGCCGCTTCGATCATCCGCTGCCGGCGTTCCAGGTACTCGTCCAGACCGCGCGGCAGCATGCGCAGGCTCGCGTCCCCGAGCAGGGCCATCACCGTGTCGGTGGTGCGCTCGATGAAGAACCGGTCGTGGGAGATCACGATCATCGAGCCGGGCCAGCCGTCGAGGAGGTCCTCCAACTGCGTCAGGGTCTCGATGTCGAGGTCGTTGGTGGGCTCGTCGAGGAAGAGGACGTTGGGCTCGTCCATCAGCAGGCGCAGGATCTGCAGCCTGCGCCGCTCACCGCCGGACAGGTCGCCGACGGGCGTCCACTGCTTCTCCTTGGTGAAGCCGAACTGCTCGCAGAGCTGGCCGGCCGTCATCTCGCGGCCCTTGCCGAGGTCGACGCGGTCGCGGACGCGCTGGACGGCCTCCAGGACGCGCAGCGACGGGTCGAGTTCGCCGACCTCCTGCGACAGGTAGGCGAGCCTGACGGTCTTGCCGACGGTGACGGTGCCGGCGGCGGGCTGGGTCTCGCCCTGGGTGCGGGCGGCCTCGGCGAGGGCGCGCAGCAGGGAGGTCTTGCCGGCGCCGTTGACGCCGACCAGGCCGACGCGGTCACCGGGGCCGAGGTGCCAGGTCAGGTGCTTGAGCAGCGTCTTGGGCCCGGCCTGGACGGTGACGTCCTCCAGGTCGAACACGGTCTTGCCGAGGCGGGCGTTGGCGAACTTCATCAGCTCGGAGGTGTCGCGCGGCGGCGGCACGTCGGCGATCAGCTCGTTGGCGGCCTCGATGCGGTAGCGCGGCTTGGAGGTGCGGGCGGGGGCGCCGCGGCGCAGCCAGGCCAGCTCCTTGCGCATCAGGTTCTGCCGCTTGGACTCCTCGGTGGCGGCGATGCGGTCGCGCTCCGCGCGGGCGAAGACGTAGTCGCTGTAGCCGCCCTCGTACTCGTGGACGTCACCGCGCTGCACGTCCCACATGCGGGTGCAGACCTGGTCGAGGAACCACCGGTCGTGGGTGACGCAGACGAGCGCGGAGCGGCGTTCCTGGAGGTGGCGGGCCAGCCAGGAGATGCCCTCGACGTCGAGGTGGTTGGTGGGCTCGTCGAGGACGAGGAGGTCCTGGTCCGCGATGAGCAGTTGGGCGAGGGCGATGCGCCGGCGCTCGCCGCCGGAGAGCGGTCCGATGACGGTGTCCAGGCCCTGGCCGAAGCCGGGCAGGTCCAGGCCGCCGAAGAGGCCGGTCAGCACGTCGCGGATCTTGGCGTTGCCGGCCCACTCGTGGTCGGCCATGTCCCCGATGATCTCGTGACGGACGGTGGCCGCGGGGTCCAGCGAGTCGTGCTGGGTGAGGACGCCCATGCGCAGTCCGCCGTTCTGGGTGACCCGACCGGTGTCGGGTTCCTCCAGCTTGGCGAGCATCCGGATGAGGGTGGTCTTGCCGTCGCCGTTGCGGCCGACGACACCGATCCGGTCCCCCTCGGACACGCCGAGGGAGATGCCGTCGAGCAGGGCACGGGTTCCGTACACCTTGCCGACTGCCTCGACATTGACCAGATTGACGGCCATCAGACGCGCTCCAGGGAAGGGGTGTGGATCAGCCCCTCAGCCTAACCCTCCGGGGAGAGGCGGACCGTTCCACCAGCAGCCACCCGCCGAGCGCCATCGCGATCGCGGCGGGCGCGGTGACCGGGAGGGCGATCAGGGTGGCGCTGTGGCCCTCCAGCAGACCTCCGAGGCCGGTCGTCGACAGGCCGAGGATCCCGAGGAGGCAGAGGGTGATGCCGAGGGCGGCGCGGGGCCCGGACCCGGCGCCGGCGCCGCCGCGCACGGGCGCCTCGAAGCGTCGGAACGCGGCCACGAGCACGCCGGTCAGCGCGGCGGCCAGGAGCAGGCGGACGGGGACCTGCGCCCACCAGGCGGCCCCGGCGGGCTCGGGGAGCGCCAGGCCGAGGCCGATCTGGCCGGCGTACACGGCCAGCATGGCGGTGAGGTGCCAGAGGAACGCGGTCATGGCGATCCCGTTGGCGGCGACGACGCCCCGCCAGACGCGGGGCCGGGCCACCCACGCGGCGGCGGGTCGGGCGAGGAGCTGCACGGCGCCGACCAGCCACATGCCGTGGCAGAGCAGGGCGAGGGTGGGCGGCGCCATGTTGGACACCTTCTCCCCGGGCATCCCGACCATGGAGAGCGGGTACGGCCCGTACGCGACGAGCAGCGCGGCGCCCGCGAGGCCGGCGGCGGCGAGGACGGCGGGGCGGGTGAGTCGCCCGTCGGCGCGCAGGAAGCCGAGCTGGTGGACGGCGAGCCAGACGAAGGCGAAGTTCAGGAACTCCACGTAGGGGACGCCGAGCGCGAAGCGCAGCACGTCGGTGAGGGCCGCGGCGCCGGCGAGGGCGGCGAAGGCGGCCCAGCCGTGGCGCTCGTGCAGCTTCAGCAGGGGCGGGGTGAAGGCGACCATGGCGAGGTAGATCCCGATGAACCACAGCGGTTGCGTCACCAGGCGCAGCGCGGCGCCGGCGAGCGGCCCGCGGTCGGCGCCGGCGAGCTGTACGACGAGGGCGCAGGCGGTCCACACGCCGACGAAGACGAGGGTGGGGCGCAGCAGCCGTTGGAGCCGGGCGCGCAGGAAGGCGGCGTAGACGGGTCCGTCGGTCGTGCGGGTGAGGGAACGGTACGAGAGGGCGTGCGAGAAGCCGCCCACGAAGAAGAACACCGGCATCACCTGGAACGCCCAGGTGAGTGGCTGGAGGTCGGGCACGATCCCGAGCAGGTTCCCCATGCCGTCGGGGCCGACGGCGGCCATCAGCCAGTGCCCGAGGACCACGGTCGCGAGCGAGGCGACCCTCAACAGGTCGACGTACCGGTCCCGAGTGGCGGGCGTGGCCGCGGCCATTTCGCTTGCGGTGGCTGTCATGGGGCCACGGTCGCCCGCCGCGCGGGGGCCCCGACAGAGTGCGGGTACTCATGTTCGGTCTGGGTACCCGTCCCGCCGGCGGGGCCGGTTCACGGCCGCGCCGGCGGGTGGGACCGGTCAGAGCAGGGTCGCGCCGGGGGCCGGGGAGGAGGCCACGCGGGTGGCGCGACAGAGCCCGGAGGCGTCGAGGACGGCGGCGACCTCGGCCGCCGCCTCGGGGTCGCGGACCAGGAACGCCGTCGTGGGTCCGGAGCCCGAGACCAGCGCGGCGAGCGCCCCGGCCCCGGTGCCGGCGGCCAGGACGGACGCGAGCTGCGGGCGCAGGGACAGGGCGGCGGGCTGGAGGTCGTTGACCAGGGTGGGGGCGAGGGCGTCGGGGTCGCCGGAGGCCAGGGCGGCCAGCAGGGCCGGCGACGCCCGGGGGGCGGGGATGTCGTGGCCGGCGGCGAGCCGGTCGAACTCCCGGAAGACGGCCGGGGTCGAGAGGCCGCCGTCGGCGACGGCGAAGACCCAGTGAAAGGCGCCGGCGGGGACGGGGGTGAGGATCTCGCCCCGCCCGGTGCCCAGTGCGGCGCCGCCGATGAGGCTGAACGGAACGTCGCTGCCGAGTTCCGCGCAGATGTCGAGGAGTTCCGTCATCGGGGTGTTCAGGCCCCAGAGGGCGTCGCAGGCCACCAGGGCGGCGGCCCCGTCGGCACTGCCGCCGGCCATGCCGCCCGCGACGGGGATGTTCTTCGCGATGTGCAGGTGCACGTCCGGGGAGAGCCCGGCCCGTCCGGCCAGGATCTCGGCGGCGCGCGCCGCGAGGTTGGTGCGGTCCAGGGGGACCTGGTCGGCGTCGGGGCCCTCGCAGGTCACCTTCGTCCCGGCGGCCGGGGTCGCGGTGACCTCGTCGTACAGGGACACGGCGAGGAAGACGTTGGCGAGGTCGTGGAAGCCGTCGGGTCGGGCGGCGCCGACCGCCAGTTGGACGTTGACCTTCGCGGGGACACGCACGGTGACGGATCCGGGGGCGGCCACGGCGTCGGGTGCCTGCCCGGTGGGGTGCCCGCTCACAGCGCCGGCCTCGGCGCCTCGGGCTTGTTCTCGGCGATGGCCGCGAACTCCTCGACCGTCAGGGACTCCCCGCGGGCCTGCGGCGAGATGCCGGCGGCGACCAGGGCGGCCTCGGCGCCCGCCGCCGAGCCGGCCCAGCCGGCCAGTGCGGCGCGCAGGGTCTTGCGGCGCTGCGCGAAGGCGGCGTCCACGACGGCGAAGACCTCGGCCTTGGAGGCGGTCGTCTTGATCGGCTCGGTGCGGCGGACCAGCGAGACGAGTCCGGAGTCGACGTTCGGCGCGGGCCAGAAGACCTTGCGGCCGATGGAGCCCGCGCGCTTGACGTGGGCGTACCAGTTGGCCTTGACGGAGGGCACTCCGTACACCTTGTTGCCGGGCTCGGCGGCGAGCCGGTCGGCGACCTCCGCCTGCACCATGACGAGGGTCCGCTCGATGGTCGGGAACCGGTCGAGCATGGTCAGCAGCACCGGGACGGCCACGTTGTAGGGCAGGTTCGCGACGAGCGCGGTCGGCGCCGGGCCGGGCAGCTCGGTGACGAGCATCGCGTCGGAGTGCACGAGGGAGAAGCGGTCCTTGCGGGCCGGCATCCGGGCCTCGATGGTGGCGGGCAGGGCGGCGGCCAGGATGTCGTCGATCTCGACGGCGACGACCCGGTCGGCGGCCTCCAGCAGCGCGAGCGTCAGCGAGCCCAGGCCCGGGCCGACCTCGACGACCACGTCGTCGGGCCGCACCTCGGCGGTGCGGACGATCCGACGGACCGTGTTGGCGTCGATGACGAAGTTCTGCCCCTTCTGCTTCGTCGGCCGGACGCCGAGTACGGCGGCCAGTTCCCGGATGTCGGCCGGGCCGAGAAGTGCGTCGGGGGTCGTGCTCTCAGGCTGCTGCTCTGCGGTGCTCACCGGTAAAGCCTACGGCCGCAGTGCGGCCACGGAGTCGCCCCCCGCTGCACGTAGAGCTTCTTGGCCCGGTACGTCTGCTCCGTCCCCGCCGCGTCCTGCGGGCGTCCGCTGCCGCCGAGGGCCTGCCAGGTCCGTACGTCGAACTGGTACAGCCCGCCGTACGTCCCCGACGGGTCGGTGGCACCGGGCCGGCCGCCGGACTCGCACTGGGCCAGCGCCCCCCAGTCGAGGCCGTCGGCGCCGGCGACGGAGTCGGGCAGTGCCTTCGTGCCGACCTTCACGAGCCGGTCGACGGGGGCGCGGACGATCTCGTCGGCGAGCCGGCGGGGCTTCTGACGGACCCCGTTGACGGTGCGCAGGCCGTAGGTGACCCGGCGCGTTCCGGGCCGGCCGACCCGTTCGACGACCTCGGTGCCGGCGAACAGGTCGTCGTCCCTGACCCGCTGGATCTCGTACGGGATCCGTTCCTCGCGGACCTCGCGGGTGCCGGTGATGCGCAGGACGGTCACGATCTGGCCGTCGCGCGGGAAGGCGGTCGGCGGTACGGAGGTGGCGTCCTGGCCGTGCAGGGTGATGCCGGCCTGGTCGAGGGCCTCCTGGATGGTGGCGGCGTTGGTGCGGACGGTGGTCTCGCGGCCGTCGGCCAGGAAGGTGACGCCGCGTTCCGTGCGGACGTCGAGGGTGAGGCCGCTGCGCGGGACGGGGGTGGTGCGGGGGGCGGAGAGGTGGGCGCCCTCGGCGCGGATGCCGAGCTGGCGCAGCGCGCCCTCGACGGTGCGGGAGGTGGTCCACACCTGGCGGCGCTCCCCGTCGAGGGTGAGGCGCAGGGGCCGCCCGTAGCGGACGACGATGTCCTCGCCGTCGTCGAGGGCGCTGCCGCGGGCGGGGGCGACGAGGTCGTGGGGGCCGACGCCGAGGTCTTCCGCGGCGAGGAGTTCGTCGACCCCGTCCGCGAAGGTGTGCAGGGACCTCGGGACTCCGTCGACGGTGAGCCGAACCGATTTGTCTGCGGCGACGAAGGCGGTGGTGCCGCCGGCGAGGAAGGCGACGACGAGGGCCTGCGGGACGATCCGCCGCCAGGTGTCGGCGGCGGTGCCGGTGGAGCGGCGGGACCGGGCGGGCGCCGGGTCCGCGGTCGGCGGGGCCGTCGGGAGTGCGGTGGGCAGTGCCCGTCTGCGGCGGCCGGCGGCCGGCTCTCCCGGCGTCTCGGGGGCGGCGTCCGCTCCGCGGCGGCGTCCGGAACCGGGGGGCGCCGGGTTCACCGGGGCGTCGGGTTCTCCCGTGAACGCCGCCGGGGCGGGTACGGGCGCGCTCTCCCGGCGGCGTCGCCGCCCCGGGCCCGCGGACTCCTCGACCGGTGCGTCGTGGGGCGGTGGGTCGTGGGGCGGCCGGAGCGTGTCGGCGCCGCGGTCGCGCACCCGGGTCCACTCCGGCTCGGGGGACCTGCGGCGGCGCGCGGATCGGGGCGCGGGCACCCCGGACACGGGCGCTCCGGGCAGGGCGGCCGCGTCCACCGGGCCGGCGGGGCCGGGATCCGCGACGGGGGCGGGCCACGCCGGTGCGGGCCACGGTGCGGGCCACGCGGGTTCGGGTTCCCGTTCCGCGACGGGCGCGGCCCCCGGCGGTCCCGGAGGCTCCGGATCCCAGGGCTCCGGTACCGCGTCGTGCCGGGTCGGGGGTGCCGGGTACGCCTCCGGGACGGGACCGACGGGACCGCCACGGCGGTGACTGCCCTGGGTATCGCTCACGACGCTCGCTCCACTGGTCCGGCCCCGCTGGTTCGGGCAGGGCACCCTAACGGGAACGACCGTCACGCACCAAAGTCGTTCGGTGACGCAACGTGTCAGGCGAACGGGTGTGTCAGAGCGCGACGCCGGGGCTCGACGGGACGTAGTCGAAGGCGCGCGCCGTGTTGGCGGCCAGGGCGGTCGCCATGGCGTCCTCGTCGAGGCCCCGGACGGCCGCCATGGCCCGCACGGTGAGCGGGATCAGGTACGGGGCGTTGGGCCGGCCGCGGTAGGGCGCCGGGGTGAGGTACGGGGCGTCGGTCTCCACGAGCACCAGCTCCAGCGGGGCCACGGCGAGGGCCTCGCGCAGCGGGGCGGCGTTCTTGAAGGTGACGGTCCCGGCGAAGGACATGTAGTAGCCGGCGGCGGCGCACTCGCGGGCCATCTCGGCGTCCCCCGAGTAGCAGTGGAAGACGGTGCGTTCGGGCGCGCCCTCCTCGCGCAGGATGCGCAGCACGTCGGCGTGGGCCTCGCGGTCGTGGATGACCAGGGCCTTGCCCCGGCGCTTGGCGATCTCGATGTGGGCGCGGAAGGAACGCTCCTGCGCCGCCGTGCCCTCGGGGCCGGTGCGGAAGAAGTCGAGGCCGGTCTCGCCGACCGCCTTCACGTGGTCGAGCGCCGCGAGGGCCTCGATCTCGGCGAGCGCCTCGTCGAGGGCGCCGTCGCCGCCGCCGGCCCGGGCTCCCTGCCGGGACCAGCCGTCCGGATCGCCGTGGACGATGCGGGGGGCCTCGTTCGGGTGGAGGGCGACGGCCGCGTGGACGTTCTCGTACGCGGCGGCGGTCTCGGCGGCCCAGCGCGAGCCCTTCACGTCGCAGCCCACCTGCACGACGGTGGTCACGCCCACCGAGGCGGCCTTGGCGAGGCCCTCCTCGACGGTGCCCGACTGCATGTCCAGGTGGGTGTGGGAATCGGCGACCGCCACCCGCAGCGGTTCGGGCGGCGGGGGCGGTGCGTCGTTGGCGGTACGGCTCATACGGCCGATCTTATGACCGGGGCTCCGGGACGCCTCCCCGCGTCCCGTGCAGTGGCGGGCTCAGGACCGGCGGAACCGCCGCGTCAGCCGGGCCAGCAGCCCCCGGCGTTCCTCCCCGTCGGTCACCACCACCGGCCCCGGGGCGGCGTGCGCCGGGGGCGACTTGCGGGGCTTGGGGGTGCGCGGGGTGTTGGCCCCGGCCGGGACGGGTCCGGCGATGCCGGGCGCGACGGGGTGGTGGTAGATGCGGTCGAGCGTACCGAGCACCGACTTGACCTGACCCTCGCGCATGATGCGGACCACGTGGCCGCCGCAGTTCATGCACGTCGGATTCGAGAGCGGGGACGGGACCCGTTCGGCCTGGACCGTGTAGACGATGAAGGGCCGGCCCTCGCCGTCGACGTGGTGTTCTATCTCGTACGCCTGCTCCCAGCCGTACCCGCACTTCATGCAGGCGAACGAGTACGCCTCGTGGACGGTCGGGACGTTGCGCTTCGAGGGCGCTGGGACGGCGGGGGATTCGGCGGTGGCGGCGACGACGGGTCCGGGTACCGGGGTGTCTGCGATCTCGGTCATGCCAGCTCCTCTTTTCCACTGGTGCATAGCCAGTGGACGCCTCTGGGGGCGGGAGCGCATCAGGCCCTGTCGACTGTTGGACGGTCTTTGGCCGAGTCATGCCCAAAGTGCCCGGTGCACGGTCTGAGCTTTGCTTTTCAGGCCGGGTCTTTACCGATTCCGGGCACCTTTTGTGCCGCGTTCTTTGCCGCGACGACCGCGTCGAAAACGTCCCTCTTGGGTACGCCCGCCTCGGCGGCGACGGCGGCGATGGCCTCCTTGCGACGCTCGCCCGCCTCCTCGCGCACCCGCACCCTGCGCACCAGCTCCTCGTCGTCCACGTCGCCGGGTCCGGCGGCCGGAGCGCCCTCGACGACGACGGTGATCTCCCCGCGCACGCCCTCCGCGGCCCACGCCGCCAGCTCGCCGAGCCCGCCGCGCTTGACCTCCTCGTACGTCTTGGTCAGTTCGCGGCAGACGGCGGCCCGCCGGTCGGCGCCGAAGACCTCGGCCATGGCGGCCAGGGTGTCGTCGAGCCGGTGGGGCGCCTCGAAGTAGACGAGGGTGCGCCGCTCCGACTCGACCTCGCGCAGCCGGCCGAGGCGCTCGCCGGCCTTGCGCGGCAGGAATCCCTCGAAGCAGAACCGGTCCACGGGCAACCCGGACAGGGCGAGCGCGGTCAGCACGGCGGAGGGCCCCGGCACGGCGGTGACCTTGATGTCCTTCTCGACGGCGGCGGCGACCAGCCGGTAGCCGGGGTCCGACACCGAGGGCATGCCGGCGTCGGTGACCAGCAGCACCCGCTTGCCGGCTTCCAGGGCCTCGACCAGTTCGGGGGTGCGGGCGGACTCGTTGCCCTCGAAGTACGACAGGACGCGCCCGGTGGTGTGCACGCCGAGCCCCTGGGTCAGCCTGCGCAGCCGCCGGGTGTCCTCGGCGGCGACCACGTCGGCCCGCTCCAGCTCGGCCCCGAGCCGGGGCGGGGCGTCGGCGAGATCGCCGATCGGGGTGCCGGCGAGCACGAGCACACCGGTGGAAGGGGAGGTCTCGGCGCCGCGGGGCTGGTCAGTCGTCACCCGCCCATCCTCTCAGGAGCCCCACCCGGCACGCCCCGGGCCGCCCCGGCGCTGGGGTTCCTGCGGACGCGTTCCCTACGATGACCCGGTGACCAGTACCGCGACGCCGCCGCCCAGCCCCGCGGGGGCCCCGCCCGCCCCCTCGGGTGGACGCGACTCCGAGCCCGAGCCGTCCGTATGGCTCCGCCGTCTGCGGGGCTTCGGCTACGCGCCGCGGACCCCCGACGCGGACGTCCGCACCCGCCTCGTGCCCCCGTACGCCCGCCCCTCCGCACAGTTGTGGACGGCGCTCGGCGTGCCGGCCTCGGCGGCGGTCACCTGGCAGCGGGTCATGGCGTGGGCCGGGCCGCTGCTGGTGGCCCTGGTCGCCGGGGTGCTGCGGTTCGTGCACCTGGGCAGCCCCAAGGCGGTGATATTCGACGAGACGTACTACGCCAAGGACGCCTGGGCCACGATCCGGCAGGGCTACGAGGCGAGTTGGCCCAAGGACATCGACAAGTCGATCCTGTCCGACCCGGACGGGGTGGCGTTGCCGCTGGACCCGGGCTACGTCGTGCACCCGCCGGTCGGCAAATGGGTGATCGGCATCGGCGAGTGGATGTTCGGCTTCGATCCGTTCGGCTGGCGGTTCATGACCGCCGTGCTCGGCACCCTGTCCGTTCTGATGCTGTGCCGGATCGGCCGCCGCCTCTTCCGTTCCACCTTCCTGGGCTGCCTGGCGGGCGCCCTGCTGGCGGTGGACGGCCTGCACCTGGTGATGAGCCGCACGGCCCTCCTCGACCTGGTGCTGATGTTCTTCGTGCTGGCCGCCTTCGGTGCGCTGGTCGTCGACCGGGACAAGGCCCGGGCGAGACTCGCGGCGGCGCTCCCCGTGGACGGGGACGGACGCACCCGCCCGGACCTCGCCGTCGCGGAGACGCTGCGGCTGGGCTGGCGCCCGTACCGGATCCTGGCGGGCGTCTGCCTGGGTCTGGCGTTCGGCACCAAGTGGAACGGCCTCGTGGTCCTGGCCTTCTTCGGGATCCTGACCGTGCTGTGGGACGCGGCCGCGCGCCGCACGGCCGGCGCGGGCGCCCCGTACGCGGCGATGCTCCGCAGGGACGCGCTGCCCGGCTTCCTGTCGACGGTGCCGGTGGCGATCGCCGTGTACCTGGCGTCGTGGACGGGCTGGATCATCAGCCCGGACAACGGCAAGGGAGGCTACTTCCGCGACTGGGCCGCCAAGCACGACCAGAACAGCTCGCTGTCCTTCCTGCCCGAGTGGCTGCGGAGCCTGTGGCACTACGAGACCGAGGTCTACAAGTTCCACGTGGGCCTGACCTCGGGACACACCTACGAGTCGAACCCGTGGAGCTGGCTCGTGCTCGGCCGGCCCGTCTCGTACTTCTACGAGTCCCCCGCGCCCGGCACCGACGGCTGCCCGGCCACGGAGACCGCCAAGTGCGCCCGCGAAGTACTGGCCCTGGGCACGCCGCTGCTGTGGTGGGCGGGGTGCTTCGCCCTGCTGTACGTGCTGTGGCGGTGGCTGTTCCGGCGCGACTGGCGGGCGGGAGCGATCGCGTGCGCGCTGGCCGCGGGCCTGCTGCCCTGGTTCAACTACCAGGAGCGGACCATCTTCTTCTTCTACGCGGTGGTCTTCGTCCCGTACCTGTGCCTGGCCGTGGCGATGATGATCGGCGCGATGCTCGGCCCGGCGGGCTCCTCCGAACGCCGCCGCGCGATCGGCGCGATCGGCGCGGGCGTGCTCGTCCTGCTGATCGTCTGGAACTTCATCTACTTCTGGCCCATCTACACGGGCCAGTCCCTCCCGATGGACTCCTGGCGCGGCCGCATGTGGCTGGACACCTGGGTCTAGCGCCGCCAAATCACCCGAAGGGCCCGACACCTGCCGGTGTCGGGCCCTTCGTGGTGGTTCCCGGGGGGTTCATCCCCGCGGGTGCGGGGAGCAGGGTTGCTGGGCTGGGACGGTATCCGGCTCGGCCGGCACCGGCGTCGCCGAGGCGCCCGGAGTCGCGCCCGGAATCACCCCCGGAGTCGCGCCCGCCGCCAACGCTCCACCCCCGTCGCCGCGTTCGGGGTGTGACCGGCGGCACGTTCCGGTCCGGTAACAACACGCACCACACCCGCTCGCTCAGCGTAATGTCCATACCAGGGGTTCTTGAACATGTTCAGAGGACCGTGGTTCCTGGGGAGGGGACGCAAGTGAACGGGGCGGCGAAGGGTGCCATCATCGGCGGGGTTTTCCTCGCGATGGTCGGCGGAGCCGGATACGGCATGTATTCACTGGTCGGCGACACCGGCGGGGGCAAGGACGACACGGCCGACAGCAAGACGGCCACCGCGACGAGGGGCGAGGGGCCGGTCACCGAGAAGGAGACCGCGGAGGCCGCGAAGGGCTTCCTGACCGCGTGGGCGGCCGGGGACGAGCGCACGGCGGCCGACTGGACGAACAACGCGTCCGAGGCGCTGTCGGCGGTCGCCGACTTCAAGACCAGGGCCTACGTGTCCAGGGCGGTGATCACCCCCGGCACCCCGAGCGGCACGACCGTGCCCTTCAAGGTCGAGGCCGAGGTCACCTACGAGGGCACGACCAAGCCCCTCGCGTACGAGTCCCGGCTCACCGTGGTCCGCGGCCTCAGCACCGGCAAGGCCCTGGTCGACTGGCAGGCCTCGGTGATCCATCCGGACCTCAAGCGCGGCGAGCGCCTGCGCGCGGGCACGCCGGCCAGTCCCCCGGTCAAGCTGGTGGACCGCAACGACCAGGAACTGACCCCGGAGAAGTACCCGTCGCTGCGGCCGGTCCTGGCCCAACTGCGCGAGGTCTACGGCGGCAAGGCCGGCGGCAAGGCGGGCGCGGAGCTGTGGATCGAACCGGCCACCGCCGGCGCCACCACCCAGGACGGCGCCACCACCCAGGACGGCGGCGCCGGGCAGGACAGTGGCGGCAGACGCACGCTGTTGACCCTGGTGGCGGGCGAGCCGAGCACCCTCAAGACGTACCTGGACGCGAAGGTGCAGGCCGCGGCGGAGCAGGCGGTGGCCAAGTACCCGGAGTCCTCGGTGGTGGCCGTCAAGCCGAGCAACGGCCACATCCTGGCGATCGCCAACAACCGCAAGGACGGCTACGACGCGGCGATGACGGGCACGCGCGCACCCGGCTCGACGATGAAGATCGTCACGGCGGCGATGCTGCTCGACCGCGGCAAGGTGGCCGCCGACAAGCCCGCCCCGTGCGACAAGACCGTGTCCTGGGGCGGCCGTTCCTTCCACAACCTGAGCAACTTCCAGCTGCCGGCGGGCACGAACTTCTCGACGAGCTTCGCCAAGTCCTGCAACACCGCCTTCATCAAGCAGATCGACGAGGTCGACGAGGACGCCGCGCTGTCGAAGGAGGCCACGGAGGTCTTCGGCATCGGCCTGGACTGGAAGACGGGCATCAAGTCCTTCGACGGCAAGGTCCCGGTGACGACCGGCGCGGAGTCGGCGGCCGAGTACATCGGGCAGGGCCAGATCACCATGAACCCGCTGAACATCGCGTCCATCACGGCGACGGCGCGCAGCGGCCGGTTCCACCAGCCCCTGTTGGTCTCCCCCGAGTTGGACGGCCGGACGACCGCGACGGCGGCGCGCGCGATGAAGTCGTCGGTGCGCGGCCAACTGGTGTCCATGATGCGGCTGACGGCGACCAGCGGTACCGGCGCCAAGGCGATGGCGTCGGTCGGCGGCGACAAGGGCGCGAAGACCGGCTCGGCGGAGGTGGACGGCGCGGCGAGCCCGGACAGTTGGTTCACGGGCTTCAGCGACGACGTGGCCGCGGCGGCGATGGTCGAGGGCGGCGGCCACGGCGGGGACGCGGCGGGCCCGATCGTGGCGGCGGTCCTGCGTTCCTGACCTACGTACGGGCGTGCGTACGGCACCCGACGTACAGGCGCCCGAACCACTCCCGGCGTACGGGCGCCCAGACCACTCCCGGCGTACGGGCGCCCGCACAACTCCCGACGTACGGGCGCCCGTACACCCCCGCCCCCCGCCATCCACCCGGAGCCCCGAGCCGGAGCCCCGCGCCCCGACGCCGCGCCCCCGCTCAGAGCGACGCGCGTACCGCCCGGACCAAGGCCTGCGCGCGGGGGTCCGCAGTGACGGACTTGGCCAGGGAGTTGGTGACGTACCCGAAGCCGATGCCCGCCTCCGCGTCGGCGAAGGCGAGCGAGCCGCCCCGTCCCGGGTGCCCGAAGGAGGCCGGGGACAGCAGCGGGGAGGCCGGACCGTGGAGCATGTGGCCGGGGCCGAAGCGGGTGTTGACGACGAGCACCCGGTCCGGGCCCGAGGACAGCTCCTTGGACGCCAGGGCCGCGGTCTCGGGGGTGAACAGTCGGGTTCCGTCCTCGGTGTCGTCCAGCAGCGCCGCGTAGAACCCGGCCAGGGCCCGGGCGGTGCCGATGCCGGCCGAGGCGGGCAGTTCGGAGGCCCGGTAGGCGGGGTCGTTCTCGTCGGGCAGGGGGTCGATGGCCGCGAAGGCGCGCCGGGTCAGCGAGTGCGGGTCGGCGTAGGCCTCCGAAACGTTTCTGCGTGGCCGGGTGCGCAGCGCCCCCGCCGACGCCGGCGGCTCCACCGGTCCGACCCTGCCGACCCGCCCCGCCTCGGCGTCGGGCAGCCCGATCCAGAAGTCCAGGCCCAGCGGGCCCGTGACCTCCCGGGCCAGCCACCGGCCCAGCGACATGCCGGTCACCCGGAGCACCAGTTCCGAGAGCAGCCAGCTGTACGTCTGCGCGTGGTAGCCGTGGTCCGTGCCGGGCTGCCAGAAGGCGGTCTGTTCGGCGACGGCCCGCGGCCCGCTCTCGCCGTCCGCCGCCAGGGCCGGCGTCAACGGCCGGTCCAGCGCGGGGACGCCCGCGCGGTGTGCCAGCAGGTCGCGGACCCGTACCCGTTCCTTGCCGCCCGCCTTGAACTCCGGCCAGTGGGCTCCGACCGGCGCGTCCAGGTCCAGCAGCCCCCGCTGGTGCAACAGCAGCGGGACGGCCGCGGCCACGCCCTTGGTGGCCGAGCGCACGACCTGCGCCGTGTCCGCGGTCCAGGGCGCTGCGCCGCCCCCGGTCCCGGCGCCGTCCCCGGTCCCGGCGCCGTCCTCGATCCCGGCGCCGTCCGAGCCCCCGGGGTGGCCGCCGTCCACGTCCTTCGTGCCGGCCCACAGGTCCACGACCTTGCGGCCGTCGCGGTACACGGCCACGGCCGCGCCCCGGTCCCCGAGCACCTCGAAGTTGCGTACGAACGCGTCCCGGACGGCCTCGAAGCCCTCCGTCACCTCACCCTGGATCTCCACGACGGTTCCAACAACCGGCCGGGGGCTCTTATGCCGCCGGGGCCGGGGTCCCGGTGCCCGGCGCGGCGGTCGTCGGCGCGGGTGGTGTCACCGAGCGCGGGTCGAAGCCGAAGGGGAGTTCCAGCCGGTGGGCGCCCATCAGCTCCTCGTCGCACAGCAGGTCCTGCGTCCGCCCGTCGGCGGTGATGACCCCGTCGCTGAGGATCACCGCGCGCGGGCACAGTTCCAGCGCGTACGGCAGGTCGTGCGTGACCATGAGCACCGTCACGTCCAGCGAGCGCAGGATGTCGGCCAGCTCGCGCCGCGAGGCGGGGTCGAGGTTGGAGGAGGGCTCGTCGAGGACCAGGATCTCGGGCCGCATGGCGAGCACGGTCGCCACCGCCACCCGGCGGCGTTGGCCGAAGGACAGGTGGTGCGGCGGCCGGTCCGCGAAGGCGGCCATGCCGACCTGCTCCAGCGCCTCCCGGACCCGCTGCTCCAGCTCCGCGCCCCGCATGCCGGCGGCCGCCGGGCCGAAGGCCACGTCCTCGCGGACGCTGGGCATGAACAGCTGGTCGTCGGGGTCCTGGAAGACGATGCCGACCCGGCGGCGGATCTCGGCGAAGTTCCGCTTCTCCACCGGCAGGCCGGCCACCGTCACGGTGCCGACCCCGCCGCCGAGGATGCCGTTGAGGTGCAGGACGAGCGTGGTCTTGCCCGCGCCGTTGGGGCCGAGCAGGGCGACGCGTTCCCCCGGCCCGACGGTCAGGTTCACGCCGAAGAGGGCCTGGTGTCCGTCCGGGTAGGCGTAGGCGAGGCCGGAGACGTCCAGCGAGGGCGGTGCGGGGGTCGAGGGGGCGTTCACGGCGTCCATCCCATCACGTTCACGGTGTCCATCCCACCCGGCTCGTTCACGGCGGCCATCCCGCCCGGCACGTTCACAGCGTCCACCCCATCAGACAGACGGCGAGCGCCGCCAGCGGGAGCACGGCCGCGTACGCCCACTGGGCGCGCGTGGCCGCGACGTCGTCGATCACCGGCATGGAGCCGGAGTAGCCGCGGCTGACCATCGCGAGGTAGACCCGCTCGCCGCGTTCGTAGGACCGGATGAAGAGCGCGCCGGCCGTCTTGGCCAGCACCCCCCAGTGCCGGATCCCGCGCGCCTCGAACCCGCGCGAGCGGCGGGCGATCGACATCCGGCGGAGTTCGCCGCCGATCACGTCGCCGTACCGGATCATGAAGGAGGCGATCTGGACCAGCAGCAGCGGCAGTTTCAGCCGTTGGAGGCCGAGGAGCAGCGCCCGCAGTTCGGTCGTCGAGGCGAGCAGGACGGAGGCGGCCACGCCGAGGGTGCCCTTGGCGAGCACGTTCCAGGCGCCCCACAGGCCGGAGACGCTCAGCGACATGCCGAGCACCTCGACCCGCTCGCCCTCCGCCACGAAGGGCATGAGCACGGCGAAGGCGACGAACGGCACCTCGATCAGCAGCCGGCGCAGCACGAAGGCGGCCGGGATCCGGGCGACGGCCGTGACCGCCGCGAGCAGGAGGGCGTACAGGCCGAAGGCCCACATCGCCTCCCGCGGGGTGGACACGACGACCAGCACGAACGCGAAGGTCGCGGCGAGCTTGCAGTGCGGCGGCAGGGCGTGGATCGGCGAGTGCCCGTGCCGGTAGAGCTTGTGGGTGTGGCCGGCCCCCATGTCAGGCGGTGGGCACGGAGGTGGAGGTGGCGGTCAGGTCCTCGGCGCGGCGGCGGCGGACGACCCAGAAGATGCCGGTGCCGACGACGACGGTCACGCCGACGCCGATGATCCCGGCGAGGCCGCCGGACAGCCGGGCGTCGCCGACGCCCTTGACGCTGTAGTCGGCGACGGGGGAGTTCGCGGAGGCGTGTTCCTCGACGTGGGCGTCGATGCCCTTGTCGGCGGCGACCTTCTCCAGCCCGTCGGGGCTGGCGGAGGCGTAGTAGGAGACGACACCGGCCAGCACGAGGGCGGTGACCAGGCCGGTGATCCACACGGGCTTGGTGGAGCGGGCGGCGGCGACGGGCACGGGGGCGGCGGTGGGGGCGGCGGTGGGGGCGTCGACGAGTTCGCCGTCGATGCGCAGCTTCAGCGGCGTGGCCAGTCCGCGCGCGCCGTGGACGAGGTCGGGCCGGACTGCCAGGACGGCGCCCACGGTCGCGGCCGTGATGACGGCCTCGCCGATGCCGATGAGGACGTGGACTCCGACCATGGCGGTGAACACCTTGGCCACCGGGATGTCGGTCGTCCCTCCGACGGCGTAGATCGCGGTGAAGGCGGCGGCCGCGCCGGGCACCGAGAGCAGGGCCCCGGCGAAGGCGGCGGTGGTGATCGAGGCCCGGCCGGTCGGCAGCACCTTGACCAGGCCGCGGAAGATCGCGTAGGCGATGACCACGGTGACCACGCCCATGACGGTGATGTTCACGCCGAGGGCCGTCAGGCCGCCGTCGGCGAAGAGGATGCCCTGCATGAGCAGGACCACGGACACGCAGAGCACGCCCGTGTAGGGGCCGACGAGGATCGCGGCGAGGGCCCCTCCCAGCAGGTGGCCGCTGGTGCCGGCGGCGACCGGGAAGTTGAGCATCTGCACGGCGAAGATGAACGCGGCGACCAGGCCGGCGAGCGGGGCGGTGCGCTCGTCGAGCTCGCGGCGGGCACCGCGGAGGCTGACCGCCACCGCGCCCGCGGCGGCGACGCCCGCGGCTATGGAGACGGGGGCGTCGATGAAGCCGTCGGGGACATGCATGTGTCTGCTCCGCTTCCTGCGGTAAGGCTCACGGCGGTAAGGCTCGTGGCAGTGGGGCGCGTGGGGGTTCGGGCCGGTGTTGCGCTGACAAAATCTTTAACCGTTCAAGAATAGTGCCCACTTGCAAACCGTTGGCAAGAGCGTGCGCGCCCCAAATAGCGGCGCGCGGATTCGTGGGAATGTGCGAGGCTGGGGGCAATACAGACGCATATGTTCCGATGTGTAGGAGCGGTGTCGATGTCAGCGACCGCCGATGACCCCCACATGACCGAGGTGACCACCGCCGTGGAGGAGCGCGTACGCGCCCGTGTGATCACGGACGATCCGCTCTACCGGGCGATTCCGGTCCTCCTGCGGTTCACCTCCGCCGAGCCGCTGGCCGTACGGATCGTCTTCCCGGCCGACCTGTCCCCCGAGGGCACGGACAACGAGTGGGTCTTCCCCCGCGCCCTCCTGGAGGCGGGCCTGACCGCCCCGACCGGGACCGGCGACGTGCGGGTCTGGCCGTGCGGTCGGGTACAGGCCGTCGTCGAGTTCCACTCCCCCGAGGGCGTCGCGGTGGTCCAGTTCGACCTCTCGGCGCTGCGCCGCTTCCTGCGCCGTACGTACGCCCCCGCGGCGGCGGGCGCCGTCGAGCCGGCCGGCGAGCCCGCCACCCGTTAGGCCCAACGCCACCGCACCCGCCCGACGGGCGCGAACGCGGCCGGCCCCGCACCCGGTGCTTCGGGTGCGGGGCCGGCCTTTGCTGCGATGACGGTCAGGCGCCGACGGTCAGGCGTTGACCAGTTCGCGGTCCTTGTCCGGGCCCTCCGAGGAGTCGCCGGAGTCGCCGAGGTGCTTGCGCAGGCTCTCGCCCTCCACGTCCACGTTCGGCAGGAGCCGGTCGAGCCACTTCGGCAGCCACCAGGCCTTGTGGCCGAGCAGCGCCAGTACCGCCGGGACGATGGCCATGCGGACCACGAAGGCGTCGAAGAAGACGGCGACGGCCAGACCGAAGCCGATCATCTTGACCATCTGCTCGCTGGCTCCGATGAAGCCCGCGAACACGGCGATCATGATGACGGCGGCGGCCACGACCACGCGCGCGCTGTACTGGAAGCCGGTCACGACGGCCTGGCCCGGGCGCTCGCCGTGGACGTACGCCTCCCGCATGCGGGTGACCAGGAAGACCTCGTAGTCCATGGCCAGGCCGAAGACCACGCCCACCATGAAGATCGGCATCATCGACATGATCGGACCGGTCTGCTCCACCCCGAAGAGCGAGCCGAGCCAGCCCCACTGGAAGACCGCGACGACCGCGCCGAGGGCCGCGACGACCGACAGCAGGAAGCCGAGGGCCGCCTTGAGCGGGACCAGGATCGAGCGGAACACCAGCATCAGGAGCAGGAAGGCGAGACCGACCACGAGCGCCAGGTAGGGCAGCAGCGCGTCGTTCATCTTCTGCGAGAAGTCGATGTTCATCGCGGTGGCGCCGGTGACGAGGACGTCGTCCCCGCTGCCGTCGCGGATCTCGTGGACCAGGTTCTCGGTCTCGACCGAGGAGGGCCGGTCCTTCGGGATCACGTTGATGATCGCCGCGTCGCCGTCCTTGTTCAGCATCGGCGGGGTGACCGCCACGACGCCTTCCAGACCCTTGATCCGGTCGGCCGTGGAGTCGGCGAGCGCCTTGTCGCCGTCGACGACGATCATCAGCGGGCCGTTGAAGCCGGGGCCGAAGCCGTCGGACAGCAGGTCGTACGCCTTGCGCTGGGTGGTGGAGACCGGCTGGGCGCCGTCGTCCGGCAGGCCCATCTCCAGCTTGCTCGCCGGGATGGCGACCACGCCGAGGCCGATCACACCGACCAGCAGCACCATGATCGGGCGGCGCAGGACGAAGCGGGCCCAGCGGGTGCCGCCGTTGGCCTTGGGCTCGGCGCCCTCGGCCTTCGGCCTGCCCTTGCCGAACAGCTTGCTCTTGGCGCCGGCCGGTAGGACCTTCTTGCCGGCGAAGCCCAGGATGGCCGGGACCAGGGTCAGGGCCACGAGGACCGCGATGACCACCGTGCCGGCGGCCGCGACGCCCATCTTGGTCAGCATCGGGATGTTGACGACGGCCAGGCCCACCAGGGCGATGACCACGGTCAGACCGGCGAAGACGACGGCGGAGCCGGCGGTTCCGGCGGCCCGGCCGGCGGCCTCGTCGCGCTCCCGGCCCTCGGCGAGCTCCGCGCGGTAGCGGGAGACGATGAAGAGGGCGTAGTCGATGCCGACGGCGAGGCCGATCATCATCGCGAGGGTGGAGGTGGTGGAGCCGAGGTCCAGCACGTTGGCGAGCGCCGTGATGCTGGAGACACCGATGCCCACGCCGATCAGCGCGGTCAGCAGCGGCAGTCCGGCCGCGATCAGCGAGCCGAAGGTGATGACCAGGACGATCGCCGCGATGGCGATGCCGATGATCTCGCCGGAGCCCGTCTCGGGCGCGGCCATCAGCGCGTCGCCGCCGATCTCGACGGTGAGCCCGGCGTCCTGGGCGGCCTTGCCGGACACCTTCAGGGCGTCGCGGGTGTCGTCCTTCAACTCCATGCCGCTGACGTCGTACTTGACGCTGACGTAGGCGGTGGAACCGTCCTGGCTGACGGCCTTCACCTGGTAGGGGTCGTCGATCTTGGCGATCTGCTCGGCGCCGGGGCCGTTCTGCAGACCGGAGATGATCTTCTCGACCTCGGTCTTGGTGCCGGGGTCGGTGACCTTGGCGCCGGCCGGCGCCTTGACGACGATACGGGCGGTGGCGCCGTCGGCGGCCATGCCCGGGAAGCGCTGCTCCAGCAGGTCGAAGGCCTTCTGGGCCTCCGTGCCGGGTATCGAGAAGGAGCCTGAGGTGGGCGCGGACGCCGAGGCCGCGCCGAAGCCGGCGACGAACAGCAGCGCCACCCACACGAGGGCGACGAGGCGCCGGCGCCGGAAGGCGCCCTTGCCGAGGCGGTAGAGGAAGGTGGCCACGTCGGTGGTTCTCCCGTTCGGGTCGTGGGATGGGACAGGGCGTGGTGAGCCGGCCCGACGACGAGAGCGGCGTGTCAGGAGCAGCGGAAAGGGTCGTGCGTGGGGACTCAGACGCCGAGGGCGGGGAAGACCACGGCATCCAGGAACTGGCCGAGGAACGTCCGGTCCACCGACCGGTCCTCGATCAGCGGGAGCGCGATGAACGCCCCGATGAGCATGTGCGGTACGAAGTCGAGCGCCGGACAGTCCGGGGCGATCTCGCCCCGGTCCACCGCGCGCTGCAACATCATCTGCAGCCCGTTGATCTCGGGATCGACGAGCAGGTCGCGCAGTGCCTGGTGGAGTTCCGGGCTCTCGTGGACGGCATGGGCCAGACCCCGCATCAGCGCGGTGTCCTTGGCCATCTGCGCGTCGTCGGAGTGTTCGACCATCAGGGCGAAGTCCCCGCGCACGCTGCCCGTGTCGATCTCCCGGAGGGAGACCGGCTGGGTGCAGCGCAGGGCCTTGGCCACCAGTTCGGGCTTGCTCCCCCACTGGCGGTAGAGCGTGGCCTTGCTGGACTTGGTGCGGGCGGCGACCGCGTCCATGGTCAGCGCCTCGTACCCGACCTCGCGGAGGAGGTCGAGGACCGCCCCGTGGAGTTCGGCTTCCCGCTCGGGGGTGATCCGGCTGCGCCGCGACGCGACCTCTTCGGGCATCCCCGGTCCTCCCATCCGAACGAAACGGTTTCGTACTCCTGCGAGAGTACCTCCCCGCCGAACGAAACGAAACCGTTCCGTTTCGCTTCGAGGAGTGTCATGGATCACCTGTACGAGTTGCCAGGGCCCCTCCGCGCGGAAAGCATTGGGGGGTGAGTCACGACGTCGCGTACCTCCGGTTCCCGCACCTGCACGACGACCTGCTGTGTTTCGCCACCGAGGACGACCTCTGGGTGGCGCCCCTGGCTCCGCCCGACGGCCCGGCCGGCCGGGCTTGGCGGATCACCGTCGACCGCACCCGCGTCGGCCACCCGCGGTTCTCCCCCGACGGCCGGCACATCGCCTTCACCACCTGGCGCAGCCTCGACCCCGAGATCCACCTCGCGCCCGTGGACGGCGGCCCGGCCCGCCGGCTCAGCCACTGGGGCTCCACCGACACCCGCGTCTGCGGCTGGACCCCGCCCGACAAGGACGGCCGCAGCGACATCCTGGCCGTCTCCTCGCACGCCCAGCCCTTCTCGTACTACTCCTGGGCCTACAGCCTGCCCACCGACGGCAGCCCCGGCGGCAAGCTCCCCTGGGGCCCGGTGTCCGACATCGCCGTGCGCGAGGAACCGAACGGCGAGCGCCGGACCCTGCTGCTCACCGGCAAGCCCCCGCACGAGCCCGCCGCCTGGAAGCGGTACCGGGGCGGCGCCACCGGCCGGCTCTGGCTGCACGGCCGGCGGCTGCTGGAGGACGTCGAGGGCCACCTCGACTCGCCGATGTTCGTCGCGGGCCGGATCGCCTTCCTCTCCGACCACGAGGGCATCGGCAACCTCTACTCCTGCCTCCCCGACGGCACCGACCTGCGGCGCCACACCGACCACGCCGAGTTCTACGCCCGGCACGCCTCCAGCGACGGCACCCGGGTCGTCTACCAGTGCGCGGGCGACCTCTGGCTCGTGGACTCCCTCGCCCCGGACGCCGTCCCGCGCAAGCTGGAGGTCCGCCTCGGCGGCCCCCGCGCCGGCCGGCGCAGCTATCAGATCCCGGCGGCCCACCACGTCGACTCGCTCTCCGTCGACGCGACCGGCCGGGCCAGCGCCGTCGTCGTGCGCGGCAGCCTGTACTGGCTCACCCACCGCGACGGCCCGGCCCGCACCATCGCCGACACCCCGGGCGTACGGGTCCGGCTGCCCGAGATGCTCGGCAGCGGCGGGCAGGTGGCGTACGTGACCGACGCGGAGGGCGAGGACGCGATCGAGATCGCCTACCTGCCCCGCGCCTCCGGTGACCGCGAGCCCCGCCGGCTGGCCTCGGGCCGGCTGGGCCGCGTACTG
Organism: Streptomyces sp. NBC_01426; assembly: GCF_036231985.1. Classification (GTDB taxonomy): domain Bacteria; phylum Actinomycetota; class Actinomycetes; order Streptomycetales; family Streptomycetaceae; genus Streptomyces. The sequence goes on along the minus strand of NZ_CP109500.1, from coordinate 4,534,159 downwards.
GAGCTGCTCTCCGACCCGGACGGGGAACGGCTCGCCGTCGCCTCCAACGACGGTCGGCTGCTGCTGATCGACGCCACCGAGGAGGCCGACGGGGAGGTCACCGAACTCATCCGCTCCATCAACGGGCCCGTCACCGACATCGCGTTCTCCCCCGACGGCTGTTGGCTGACCTGGTCGCACCCGGGCATCGGACGCTCGCTGCGCCAGATCAAGATGGCCCGCATCGCCGGCCCCGGCACCCGCACGGTCGTGGACGTCACCAACGGCCGCTTCGACGACGAGAACCCGGTGTTCACCCGGGACGGCCGGTTCCTCGCCTTTCTGTCCTGGCGCGGCTTCGACCCGGTCTACGACGTCCACACCGGCGACCTGTCCTTCCCGCTGGGCTGTCGCCCGTACCTGGTGCCGCTGTCCTCCGCGACCCCCTCGCCGTTCGCCTTCTCCCCCGACGGCCGCCCCGCGGCGGGCGGACTCGACCCGGTGGAGGGCGAGTCCGGCGACGGGGACGGCTCGGTGACCGTGGAGGTGGAGGGACTGGAGAGCCGGGTCACGCCCTTCCCCGTCACCGCGTCGAAGTACTCGGCCCTGTACCCGGTCAACGGCGGCGGCCTGGTGTGGCTGCGCTGGCCGATCTCGGGGGCGCTCGGCGAGACCTTCGCCAACCCCTCCGACACCAGCGGCAAGCCGACGCTGGAGCACTACGACATCTCCAAGGCCCGCAAGAGCGAACTCGCCTCCGGACTGGACTGGTTCGCGGTCAGCGGCGACGGCACCCGGCTGGTGATCAACGACGACGGCGACCTGCGGGCCGTCCCCTCGACCGAGTCGGGCGACAGCGACTCCACCGTCTACCTGGACCTGCGGCGCATCCTGCACGAGGTGGACCCGGCGGCCGAGTGGCGTCAGGCGTACGAGGAGGCCGGCCGGCTGATCCGCGCCTACTTCTGGGAGCCCGACATGTGCGGCATCGACTGGGACGGGGTGCTGCGCCAGTACCGCTCCCTGGTCGAACGGGTCGCCTCCCCCGACGAGTTCGCCGACCTGCTGCGCGAGGTCCTCGGCGAACTGGGCACCTCCCACGCGTACGTGTCCCCCGCCCGCCGCAACGAGGGCCCGCCCCACTACCAGCGGGCCATCGGCCTGCTCGGCGCCAACCTGGTGTGCCGGGACGGCGCGTGGATGATCAAACGGATCCTGCCCGGCGAGTCCTCGGACTCCAAGGCCCGATCCCCCCTGGCCGGCACCGGCATCCGCGAGGGCGCCGTGCTCACGCACATCGACGGCCGTCCGGTGGACCCGGTGGCCGGCCCGTACCCGCTGCTGGACGCGGCGGGCGGCACCACCGTCGAGTTGACCTTCGCGCAGGACGGCGAGGGCCGGGCCCGCCGCGTCGCGGTCGTCCCCTTGATCGACGAACGGCCGCTGCGCTACCAGGACTGGGTCTCCAAACGCCGGTCGGTGGTCCGCGAGATCAGCGGCGGCCGGTGCGGCTACCTCCACATCCCCGACATGGGCGGCTCGGGCTGGGCGCAGTTCAACCGGGACCTGCGGATGGAGATGTCCCGGCCCGCGCTGATCGTGGACGTGCGCGGCAACGCCGGCGGCCACATCAGCGAGTTGGTCGTGGAGAAGCTGACCCGTTCGATCCTCGGCTGGGACCTGACGCGCAACGCCCAGCCGGTGTCGTACGCCTCCAACGCGCCGCGGGGCCCGATCGTGGCCCTGGCCGACGAGGCGACCTCCTCCGACGGGGACATGATCACCGCGGCGTTCAAACTGTTGGGACTCGGCCCCGTGGTCGGCCAGCGCACCTGGGGCGGGGTGGTCGGCATGACCGGCCGGCACGTCCTGGGCGACGGCACGGTGATCACGGTGCCGATGAACGCGGCCTGGTTCCCGGAGTACGGCTGGTCGGTGGAGAACAACGGCGTCGAGCCCGACCTCGCGATCCTGCGCACGCCCCTCGACTGGGCGGAGGGCCGGCACGCGGTGCTCGACGACGCCGTGCACCTGGCGTTGGAACTGCTGGAGCAGGACCCGGCGGCGGTGCCCCCGGGCTACGCGGACGTCCCGGACCTGCGGCGCCCGAAGTTGCCGCCGCGCCAAGCCGGTTCGTAGCGGCGGCACGGGAACGTCGAAGGGGCGGGACCGCGGTCGCGGTCCCGCCCCTCGTCACACGGTTCTCGTCCCACCGGTCCCGACCGCCCCTCGACCTACTCCTCGAAGGGCCGGTCGAACGTGTCACGGGGTCTGGCGGCCCGGTCCCGTACCGCCGCCGGCATCGGGTCCCCCGGCGCGTCCTTCGCCTCGTCCCTCGCTTCCCGGGCCTTCGCGGCCCTGCGTTCGAGTTCTCTCGCCTTGTCCTGGAACTGCTGCCTGATAGACATGCGACCAGACTTCCACGCGGTCGTTAAGTGTGCATTTCGGGCACTTAACGACCGAGGTTCGGTCGGGATCGACCCCTCCACCGCCCTCGGCAGGATCAGCGGGACGTGCTGCGTCCCTGTTCGTCCGCGGCCCCGCCCGCTCCGACGAGCCCCTTGGAGACGCCGCCGAGCCTCGGTTCGAACCGCGCCATCTCGCGCTGTCCGACGGTCGCGATGATCCCCGGCAGGTAGCCGCGCATGCCCTGCATCCCCCGCAGCCACCACTGCGCGTACACGTGCGGCGAGCGCCGCTCGATGCCGGCCACGATCCGGTCGACGGCCGGCCCCAGCGGGTACGTGCGGTTCGAGGGCCACGGCAGCCGTTGCCGCAGCTCGCGCATGACCTCGTCCTGGTCGGCGCCGCGCACCATGTCGGTGTCGGTCCAGGAGAGGTAGCCGACACCGACCTTGACTCCCTTGTACCCGACCTCGGCGCGCAGGCAGTGCGCGAAGGCCTCGACGCCGGACTTGGAGGCGCAGTACGCCGTCATCATCGGCGCCGGGGTGATCGCGGCGAGCGAGGCGATCTGGAGGAAGTAGCCGCGGCTCTCCATCAGCACGGGCAGGAAGGCCCGGGCGGTGACGGCGCCGCCGATCAGGTTGACCTCGATCACCCGGCGCCACGCGTCGGGGTCGGAGTCGACGAACGGCCCGCCGGCGGCGACGCCCGCGTTGGCGACGACGATGTCCACCTTGCCGAACCGCTGCTTGACCTCCTGCGCGACCCGGGCCATCGCCTCGTGGTCGGTGACGTCGGCGTGCCAGTGGTCGCTCTCGGTGTGCAGCCGCTCGGAGACCTCCTTGAGGGCCTCCGGCTCCAGACCCACCAGGGCCACCTTCGCCCCGCGCGCGGACAGCTTGCGGGCGAGGAGTTCACCGACTCCGCGGGCGGCGCCGGTGACGACGGCGACCTGACCTTCCAGACTCCTGCGAGCGCTCACGGCGTCTTCTCCTTCGGGGATGTGTCGTGGTCGTGCCGGTCCCCGGCGCCCCCCGCGTACAGGGCGGTCAGCTCGCGCACGGCACGGGTGACGGCCTCGGGGGCCTCGATCGGGGTCATGTGTCCCATGCCGGTCAGCTCGGTGAGCCCGCGGCAGTCGGGCAGCGCGGCGGCCAGGCCGCGGGCGAGGGTGAGGGGCGTCAGGCGGTCGCCGGTACCGGCGAGGACGGCGGTGGGCACGGTCAGCCGGGCCAGGTTCTCGCCCAGCTCCAGGTCGGCCAGGACCTGCGACCAGGCGTACCGGACGGCCGCGGGGCAGCCGTGCACGATGCGGGCGACGGCCTCGACCCGGTCGGGCGCGGTACCGGGCCCCATGGTGGCGTACTTGAGCACCTTGCTCGCGACGGGCGTGACCGGCCCGAGCGGGGCGCGGGAGCCGAGTACGGCCTTGGTGATCCTGGTCCGCAGCCGTCCGGCGCGCACCGGCAGCACCAGTGCCTCGGCGACCAGGCGTCCGCTGCCGGTGCTGCACAGCAGGGTGGCCGCGACGTGCTCGGTGAACTCGGGCCGCCCGGCGGCGGCCATGATCGTCATGCCGCCCATCGAGTGCCCCGCGACGACGGCCCGTTCGCCGGGCGCGAGGGTGGCCTTCAGCACGGCCACCAGGTCGTCGGCGAGGGCGGTCGTGCTGTGCCGGAGCCCGACGGGGCTGCGCCCGTGGCCGCGCTGGTCGTAGGCGATGACCCGGTGGTCCCGGGCCAGGTCCCGTATCTGGGCGGCCCAGAAGGCGGTGGAGCAGGTCCAGCCGTGGGCCAGCACCACGGGCGGGGCGCTCGCCTCGCCGTGCACCTCCACGTGCAGCCGGGCCCCGTCGGCGGAGACGGCGGTGAGTTCCCGGCCCGCGACCGGGGGCGCGTAGGGCCCGGACGTCACGTGGGCGGGACGGCGGCTCACGCGGCGCTCCCCTCGGCCGTGACGGCCGCCGCCGGGGCGCCCTCGGACACGACGCCCCCGGGCACGACGGCACCGGAAGCGACGGCCCCGGACGGCACGGCCTCGGGCGCGGCCTTGCCGGCGCGGGAGGTCGGGCCGGTCGGGGCGGTCCGGCCGGTCGGGGCGGTCCCCGACGCCGGCGTCGCCGCGACCCGCTCGGGTCGCGGTTCCCCGCCCCTGCGGACGACCTCGTACTCGGCGAGGTCGACGGTGCGGGTCTCGCGGCGGAACGCGCCGGTGGTGCCCGGCCAGACCGTCGTGTTGAGCCCGTTGGCGTCCAGGTACCAGCTGGTGCAGCCGCCGGTGTTCCAGACGGTCCGTTCCATCCGCGACTGCACCTGCCGGTTCCACGTGTTCACCGCGGACGGCCTGGCCGCCAGCGCGGTCCGGCCCCCCAGCGTGTCCAACTGCCGCAGGTAGTCGGCCATGTAGTTGAGCGCCGACTCGATCATCAGGATCATCGAGCTGTTGCCGAGCCCGGTGTTCGGTCCGATGATCGTCATCCAGTTGGGGAAGCCGGCGGCCGTCGCGCCGCGCAGCGACTTCATCCCGTCCTTCCAGGCGTCCGCGAGGGTCTGGCCGTCGACGCCGACCACCCGGTCCGCGATCGGCATGTCTGTCACGTGGAACCCGGTGCCGAAGACGATCGCGTCCACCTCGGTCTCGGTCCCGTCGGCGGCGACCAGCACCGAGCCGCGGATCTCCTTGAGCCCGGAGGCGACCACGTCGACATTGGGCCGGGCCAGCGCCGGGTAGTACTCGCTGGACAGCAGGATGCGCTTGCAGCCGATGCGGTACGAGGGCGTCAGCTTGGCCCGCAGCACCGGGTCCTTGATCGAACGCGCCATGTTGGCCTTGGCCAGGGACTCGACCAGGCCGAGCTGGTTCGGCCGCTTGGTGAAGGCGCTGACCTGGAGTTCCCTGATCCCCCACAGCAGCCCGCGCCGGGCGGCCTGGGTGAAGGGCAACCGTCGGTGCAGCCGGCGCTCGAAGGCGGAGATGGCCCGGTCGGTGCGCGGCATCACCCACGGCGGGGTGCGCTGGAACAGCGTGAGGCGGTCCACGTCGGGGGCGATGGCCGGCACGATCTGGATCGCCGAGGCGCCGGTGCCGATCATGGCGACGCGCTTGCCGCGCAGGTCGTAGTCGTGGTCCCAGCGGGCCGAGTGGAAGACCTTGCCGGGGAACTCGGCGAGCCCCGGGATCTCGGGCATCTTCGGGTCGGACAGCGGCCCGGTCGCGGAGACCACCACGTCGGCGGTGAGGCTCCCGGTCGAGGTCTCGATCTCCCACCTCAGCTCGTCGGCGTCCCAGCGCATCAGCCGGACCTCGGAGTTCAGTCGGATGTGCGGTCGCAGCCCGAAGGTGTCGGCGACCTGCTCCAGGTAGGCCCGGATGTGCGGCTGGCCCGAGAAGGTCCGGGGCCAGTCCGGATTGGGCGCGAAGGAGAAGGAGTAGAGGTGCGAGGGCACGTCGCAGGCGCACCCCGGATAGTTGTTGTCGCGCCAGGTGCCGCCCACGGAATCGGCGCGCTCCAGCACGACGAAGTCCGTGATCCCCTCGCGGCGCAGCCGCACGGCGGCCCCGAGCCCGCCGAACCCGGACCCGATCACCGCCACCCTCACGTGCTCGCGTCCGTCCACGCCGTCACCCTTGCCGCCCATGCCCGCCGCCTCCGCTTCCGCAGTCCCAGCCCAGCCCAGTCACAACCACCAGTGCAACACTGCCAGCAATCACTGGCACAATCGGGAGAGTAGAGCAGCCTCGTACTCATGGGTAGGGGTCGAGCCGGGAAAGTTACTGCGGGTACGCCCCGGGGGCGCCCGGGGCCCGGCCCGATCGACGGGACACCGCCCGACGGACGGGACACCGCCTAGGCTGCGCACGTGGCCGACAACGAGACGGAAGCAAGGACGACGACCGTGCCGAGTGCCGTGCGCGAATACCGTACGGAGGAGCTGGCCGAGGCGGCCGGCATCCCGGTGCGCACCCTGCGCTTCTACCGGGAGCGCAAGCTGCTGCCGCCGCCCCGCCGCGAGGGCCGGATCGCCTGGTACGACGACCACCACCTGGCGCGCCTGCGCACCATCGCCGGCCTGCTGGAACGCGGCCACACCCTGGGCGGCATCGCCGAGCTGACGGCGGCCTTCGAGAACGGGCGCGACGTCGGCCAGTTGGGAGAGCTGCTCGGCATCGGCTGGTCGGAGGAGACCCCGGTCCGGCTGTCACCCGAGGCGCTGGCCGACTACTTCGAGGGCGAGGTCACCCCCGAGAACCTGGCGGCCTCGCTGGACCTCGGCTACCTCGCCACCGACGGCGACGCCATCGTGCACGTCAGTCGCCGCCTGTTGGACGTCTCCTCGGCCCTGGTCCGCGAGGGCGTCCCGCTCGCGGCGGTGCTGGAGACGGGCCGCCGGGTCCGCGAGCACGCGGACGCCATGGCGGCCCTGTTCACCGAGCTCATATCCACCCACATCGCGGACGAGGCCGTCGCGCGCCTGCGCCCGCTGGCCAAGAGCGTGGTCGAGGCCGAGCTGACGATGGCGATGGACCGGCTGCACCAGCAACGGGAGCAGCGGGAGCAGCGCCCTCAGACGCCGAGTTCGTAGACGACGGTCACCGGCGCGTGGTCGGACCAGCGCTCGGGGTGGGTCTCCGCGCGTTCCACGAAGGCCTTCACGGCCTTGCCGGCCAGTCCCGGGGTGGCGACCTGGAGGTCGATCCGCCAGCCGGCGTCGTTGTCGAAGGCCCGGCCCCGGTAGGACCACCACGAGTACGGGCCCTCGGCGTCCGGGTGCAGCGCGCGCACGACGTCGACGTACCCGGCCTGCTCGTACACCTTCCCGAGCCACTCGCGTTCCTCGGGCAGGAAGCCGGCGTTCTTGCGGTTCGTCTTCCAGTTCTTGAGGTCGGCTTCCCGGTGGCAGATGTTCCAGTCGCCGCAGACGACGACCTCGCGCCCGTCGGCGGCGGCGCGCTCCTTGAGCCGGGCGAGGTGGTCGAGGAACTCGGCCATGAAGCGGTACTTCTCGTCCTGCTTCTCGGTTCCCGCCTCGCCGGAGGGCAGGTACAGGCTCGCCACGGTCACCCCGGGGAGGTCGACCTCCAGGTAGCGGCCGGCGGCGTCGAACTCGTCGCTCCCGAAGCCGACCCGCACCGCCTCGGGCGCCCTGCGCGTGTACAGCGCGACGCCGGCCCGCCCCTTGGCGGCGGCCGGCGCGAACGCGGTGTGCCAGCCCTCGGGCTCCCGGGCCTCGACCGGAATCTGCCCTTCCTCGGCCCGCACCTCCTGGAGGCACACGACGTCGGCGTCGGATCCCGCCAGCCATTCCACGAAGCCCTTCTTCGCGGCGGCCCGGATCCCATTCACATTCACGGTGGTCACGGTGAGCATCCCAGCACCTTAGCGGGACCGTTCCGTACGATGTTCGGATGTCTCATGGGATAACCCTGCGCACCGTCGCCTACGACCACCCCGACGCGGCGAAACTCGACGCCCAGGTACAGATCGAATACCAGGAGCGCTACCAGGGGGAGGGTGACGCCACCTTCCTCGACCCGGCGATGTTCGTCCCGCCGAACGGCCTCTACCTCCTCGCCTACGACGTCTCGGACAGCCCGGTGGCCAGCGGTGCCTGGCGCCGCCAGGACCGGAGCGAGGAGGGCTACTCGGACGGCGACGCCGAGATCAAGCGGATGTACGTGGTCCCCGGGGCCCGCGGCCTCGGTCTGGCCCGGCGCATCCTGGCCGTGCTGGAGGACGACGCCCGGGCGGCGGGGCGCACCCGCATGGTCCTCGAAACCGGCGACCAACAGCCGGAGGCCATCGCCCTCTACGGCTCGTCGGGCTACACGCTGTCGGAGAAGTTCGGCCACTACCGTTTCCACGACTCCAGCCGCTGCATGACGAAGCCGCTGCGTCCCTGACCGCACCACACGGCGGGCGCCCGCACCGCCGCCGGAGCCGAGGCCCCGGGGTGCGGGTGGCCAACGGGCCCCGGACAAAAGAAAGATCCCGCCCGGTCTTGCGACCGGACGGGATCTCTTGTCTGTGGACCTGTGGGGATTTGAACCCCAGACCCCCTCGATGCGAACGAGGTGCGCTACCAGACTGCGCCACAGGCCCTTGCGACGTGTGAAACATTAGCATCCCCGCGCGGGTGCTCCAAAACCGGTTCCCCGAGGTGTCCGCGCAGGTCACCGATCACTCGTTCGCGGCACGCGGCCGGTCCTCGCCCTCGTACTGGTCGAAGAGCGGGGTGCGGCCCCGGTCCCGGCCGCGCGGGCGCGGGGTGACGGGGATCTTGGGCTCCGACTTCGGCTCCGGCTCGGAGGCCGGCGCCGGGACGGCCGGCTGGGCGCGCAGTCGGGGTTCCGTCGGCTCGGCCGTGCTGGAACGGGTGGCGCTCCAGCCGTCCGGGGAGGCCGGTCCGGTGGCACGCGGGGCCACGGGGGCCGTCACGTACGTCGGGAGCGGCACGGGGACGGGCTCCCAGCTGTCACCTCGGGCGGGGCCGCGTTCGCGTTCGCGCTGCTGGTCCACCCACTCGGCGTGGTCGGTCTGTTCGACCAGCGCGCGCCGGCCGGCCTCCTGCGGAGAGACCGGTGGAGAGGGGTCCGGTTCGGCGCCGGCGGCGGACTCCGCCTCGCGGCGGTGCGGGCGGTTCTCGCGGAGCCGGCGGGCGGCGGCCTCCGCGCGCCGCCGGTCCATCGTGAACTCGTAGCGCCGCCGCTCCTGGACCCGCAGGTGCACGATGTAGGTGCTCAGCAGCAGGGCCGGGAGGGCGGGCGCCCACAGGTAGCGCAGTCCGCCGACCGCGGCGACGATCGCCCCGAGGGTGAAGATCAGGAAGAGGAGCGCGGTGGTGCGCCTGCGGCGCGCCAGCACCTGGAGGCGCTGTTCCCGCCGGGCCCGCTCCGCCCGTTCGGCACCGGCCGACCTGGGCTCCGCCCTGGTCGGAGGCACGTCGAGGACCCGGGCGTCGGCGTCGACGGAATGCACCGTCTCCGTCGCCGCGTCCGGGTCCGCGTGGGGCTGGGGTTCCACCTCTTCGGCACCGCGCTCGCGCAGCCCCTTGGCGTAACGGCGCTCCATTCCCGCCCGGCCGGAAAGCAGCCGGATGGCAGTGGAGAAGCGTTCCGTCGGACGGGCTTCGTTCAGCTCGTCCTGCCTCCGGAGCCACATGGGCACCAAGTAGGCGGCCCAGGCCCCCACAATGACTGCGTAGATGAGGCCGCTGCTGCTCACACCACACACCGTAGAGGGGCGCGGGCGAGCGGATCAGCCAATTGAGCCGGTGTGTCGCACGATCTCGCTGATATCACGGACTTTTTTTGTGATTCTTCGGATCAGGTTATGGGCGAATCGGCCACGAATTCGAACGTGTTTGCGATTCCGCTATTTCGGCGGGGCTCCGCGGTGTCCGGCCACCCGGTGCCAGCGGCTCAGCAGTCCCTCGGGAAGCTCCTCCACCGTGAGCGCGAAGACCAGGTGGTCCCGCCATGCCCCGTCGATGTGGAGGTAGCGCGGTCGCACGCCCTCCTCCCGGAACCCGAGCTTCTCGACGACCCGTCGACTGGGCCCGTTCTCCGGCCTGATGCACACCTCGATGCGGTGCAGCCCGACCTTCGCGAAGCAGTGGTCCACGGCGAGCGCGACGGCCGTCGGCATCACCCCGCGTCCCGCCACGTCGCGGTCCACCCAGTAGCCGACGTGGCCCGCGCACATGGAACCCCAGGTGATCCCGGCGACCGTCAACTGGCCGACGAGACGCCCCTGGTACTCGATGACGAACGGCAGCATCCGCCCCGCGTTCGCCTCCGCCCGCAGGTGGCGCACCATTTGACGGTACGTCGGCCGGTGGATCACCGGTCCCCACGGCGCGGGCGGCGGGATCGTGGCCTCCCACGGCCGCAACCACTCGCGGTTGCGGCGGTTCACCTCGCGCCAGGCGCGCTGGTCCCGCAGCTTTATCGGCCGCAGCGTGACGTCGCCGTCCGTCAGCACCACGGGCCAGGACGGGCCGTTCAGCTCGCGCTCCCCGACGGTCTCGGGTGGTCGCCACCCCGGATCTGGTCCACGGCGTGCGGCAGGATCCGGGACAGCACCGCGAGTCCGTCGCGGACCCCGCCGGTGGAGCCGGGCAGGTTCACGATCAGCGTGTGGCCGGCGACCCCCGCCAGCCCCCGGGACAGCGCCGCGGTCGGCACCTTCGCCAGGCCCTGCGCACGGATGGCCTGCGGGATCCCGGGGATCTCGTAGTCGAGGACCTTCGCGGTGGCGTCGGGGGTCCGGTCGGTCGGCGAGATGCCGGTACCGCCGGTGGTCAGGATGACGTCGTACCCGGCGGCCACGCCCTCGCGCAGCGCCTGCTCGACGGGGTCCCCGTCCGGGACGACCCGCGGGCCGTCCACGGCGAAGCCGAGCGCGCCCAGCGCCTCGGCCAGCAGCGGGCCGCCCTTGTCGGCGTACACGCCCTGTGAGGCGCGGTTGGAGGCGGTGATCACGAGCGCGCGCGTCACGGGCGGTGCCTCGGGGGCGTCGGGCCGTGCCGCCCAGGCCTCGCCCGCCACCGGCGGTACGTGGCTCAGGTGGCTGTGGACCTCGCCGCCGCGCGGGGCGTTCACGCGCGGGTCCAGTCGCCCGACTTGCCGCCGGTCTTCTCCTCCACCCGGACGTCCGTGATGACGGCGCCCTTGTCGACGGCCTTGACCATGTCGATCACGGTGAGTCCGGCGACCGCGACCGCGGTCAGCGCCTCCATCTCGACGCCCGTGCGGTCCGTGGTCTTCACGGTGGCGAGGATCTCGACGGCGTCGTCGGCGACCCTCAGGTCCACCTTCACCCCCGAGACGGCCAGCGGGTGGCAGAGCGGGATCAGGTCGGGGGTCTTCTTCGCCCCCATGATCCCGGCGATCCGCGCGGTGGCGAGGGCGTCGCCCTTCGGCACGCCCTCGCCCCGCAGCAGTTCGACGACCCGGGGGGAGACGAGGACCCGCCCGCTGGCTCGCGCCGTCCGGGTGGTGACGTCCTTCGCCGATACGTCCACCATCCGGGCCGCGCCGGCCTCGTCGATGTGCGTCAGCCTGCTCTGCGTGCTCATATCTGGTGCCGCTCCCGCTCCGGGCCCCGCAAGGGCCTGTGTGGTGCAACACGCTACCCGCACCTGCGGCACCTCAGCCGAGCAGGACCACTTCCAGCTCGGCCCCCGGCTCCACCGAGGTGACGTCCTCCGGTACGACGATCAGCGAGTCGGCGTGCGCCAGCGCGGCGATCAGGTGCGACCCCGATCCGCCGACCGGGCTGACCGTCGCGCTCTGCGGGTCGTACGTGCCGCGCAGGAACTGCCTGCGGCCGGCCGGGGAGCCGATGGCCTTGTCGGCCTCCAGCGCGGCCCGTACCACCGGACGGCTGACGGCGGACTCGGGCAGGCCCATCAGGGTGCGGATGGCGGGGCGCACGAACAGCTCGAAGGAGACGTAGGAGGAGACCGGGTTGCCGGGCAGCGCCAGCAGCGGGGTGTGGTCGGGGCCGATGGTGCCGAAGCCCTGGGGCTTGCCGGGCTGCATGGCGAGCTTGCGGAAGTCGATGCCGCCGCCGTCCACGTCGTCCTCGCCGGCGGCCACGGCGGTCAGGGCCTCCTTGACCACGTCGTACGCGCCGACGCTGACGCCGCCGGTGGTGACCAGCAGGTCGGCCCGGACCAGCTGGTCCTCGATGGTGGAGCGCAGGGTGTCCGCGTCGTCGGCGACCGCGCCGACCCGGTAGGCGATGGCCCCGGCGTCCCGCGCCGCGGCGGCCAGCGCGAAGCTGTTGGAGTCGTAGATGGTGCCCGCGGTCAGCGGTTCGCCCGGCTGGACCAGCTCGCTGCCGGTGGACAGGACGACCACGCGGGGCCGCGGCCGGACCCGCACCGTGCCCCGTCCGATGGCGGCCAGCAGGGCGATCTGCGGCGGGCCGAGCACCGTGCCGGCGGCCAGGGCGAGGTCCCCGGCCTGTACGTCGCTGCCGCGGGAGCGGACGTGCGCCCGGGCCTCGGCGGCGCGGTGCACCCGTACCTCGCCGCCCGCGCCCTCGGGCGCGGAGCTGGCCGGGGTCATGCCGACCGCGGCGCCCCCGCCGGTCCCGCCGTCGGTCCACTCGACCGGTACGACGGCTTCCGCGCCGGGCGGCAACGGGGCGCCGGTCATGATGCGGGCGGCCTGTCCGGGGCCGACCGTGGGCAGCTCACCGCTGCCCGCGGCGACGTCCCCGATGACCGTCAGCACCGCGGGGAACTCCTCGCTCGCGCCCTGGACGTCGGCCGTGCGGACGGCGTAGCCGTCCATCGAGCTGTTGTCGAAGGGCGGGAGGGCGACGGGCACGGTGACGTCCTCGACCAGGACACAGCCCTGGGCGTCGAGCAGGTGGAGTTCGATGGGCTCCAGCGGCCGGACGGCGGCGAGGATGTCCGCGAGGTGCTCGTCCACCGACCACAGACGGTCGTGATCGGTGCCCTGCGGTGCGGAACTGGTCAAGGTGCTACATCTCCTCCGTGACGTAACGGTGAAGCCAGGTGCGGAACTCCGGGCCCAGGTCCTCACGCTCGCACGCGAGACGGACGATGGCCCGCAGGTAGTCCCCGCGGTCCCCGGTGTCGTAGCGGCGGCCGCGGAAGACCACGCCGTGCACCGGGCCGCCCACGCTCTCGTCGGCGGCCAGCTTCTGCAGGGCATCGGTGAGCTGGATCTCCCCGCCGCGGCCCGGCTCGGTCTCCCGCAGTATGCCGAAGATCGCCGGGTTGAGGACATAGCGTCCGATGACCGCGTAATTGCTGGGTGCGTCCGCCGCGTCCGGCTTCTCCACGAGTCCGGTCACCCGGACGACGTCGGGGTCGTCGGTCGGCGCGACGGCGGCGCAGCCGTAGAGGTGGACGCTGGCGGGATCGACCTCCATGAGGGCGACGACGGTGCCGCCGGTCTCGGCGTGGATGTCGACCATGCGGCGCAGCAGCGGGTCGCGGGGGTCGATGAGGTCGTCGCCGAGCAGGACGGCGAAGGGCTCGCGGCCCACGTGCGGCTCGGCGCAGAGCACGGCGTGCCCGAGTCCGCGCGGGTCGCCCTGGCGCACGTAGTGCATGGTCGCGAGGTCGCTGGACTCCTGGACCTTCTTGAGACGGTCGTCGTCACCCTTGGCGATGAGGGCCGATTCCAGCTCGTAGTTCCGGTCGAAATGGTCTTCGAGGGCGCGCTTGTTGCGCCCTGTGATCATGAGTACGTCGTCCAGGCCGGCGGAGACGGCCTCCTCGACGACGTACTGGATCGCCGGCTTGTCGACGACCGGAAGCATTTCCTTGGGGGTCGCCTTGGTCGCCGGAAGGAACCGAGTGCCGAGGCCCGCGGCCGGGATGACGGCCTTCTTGATCACGGGGTGCGACTGAGTCATGGGCAGAACGATAGTGGGTCCTACAGAACCACCAGGACAGATTCCGACAGATAAGACCGCTTATCGGATGGTTTGAAAGGATAGTTGAGTCAGTCGTGGTAGAGAAGCCGTCACGTCCCTCCCGAAACCCGGCGGCCCCGGTGGCCGAAAAGGCCACGCTGCGTCGTGAACTCCTCGCCGCCCGCCGCTCCCTGTCCCCCGAGGCCCGTCGCGCGGCGGCCCTCGCGCTCTCCCGCACCGCCCTCGAACTGCCCGAACTCGCCGACGCCCGCACGGTCGCCGCGTACGTCTCCGTCGGCGGCGAACCCGGCACGCGGGAACTGCTCGACGCGCTCCGGGCCGCCGGCAAGCGGGTCCTGCTGCCCCTGCTGCTCCCCGACAACGACCTCGACTGGGCCGTGTACGAGGGCCCGGACGGCCTCGCCGAGGCCGCGCACCCCGGGAAGATGCGCCTGCTGGAGCCCGCCGGGCCGCCCCTCGGCCCGGACGCGGTCAGCGGGGCCGACGCCGTCCTGCTGCCGGGGCTGGCCGTGGACCGGCGCGGCATGCGGCTCGGGCGCGGAGGGGGCTCGTACGACCGGGTGCTGGAACGGCTGGAGCGGGCCGGGGCGCGTCCCGCGCTCGTCGTGCTCCTCCACGACGAAGAGGTGGTCGCGCGGGTCCCGGAGGAACCGCACGACCACCCCGTTCAGGCGGTGGCCACCCCGTCGGGGGTGATCCGTTTCTGAGCCCTCGCCCCGATCCGTCGCCTATGGCTTCAGCGTGAGCGTGTCGACCGTGGCCTTGTCGACGGCCGCCTTGCCGAAGGGCCAGTCGAGCAGCTCGCCCTTGGCCCACAGCGTCGTCTGGTCGGTGTAGTGGGAGTGGTACGCGTGCCCCGAGGCGCCGGTCAGGTTGATCCAGCGGGACTTGTCCAGGTCGTTGAGGTTCACGACCATCCGCATCGACGGCACCCAGGTCACCCCGTAGCCGCTGGAGGCGTTCCAGCCGGTGGCGTTGACGGTGGCCTCGCCGCCGCCCAGGTTCCAGGGGCCCCGGTTCAGCAGCCACTTCAGGTAGCCCGGGCCCTCGGTGCCGATGGTCTGGTTCTTCAGCGTCAGCTGGTGCATGCGGCCCCAGCTCCAGGTGGACTGGTCCTTGCCGAGCTTGGCGGTCAGCTCCCAGCGGGCGTCCTTCATGGCCCGCGCGAACAGCTCGTCGCGGGTCTTGGTGGCCGGCTTGTTGCGCGCGGCGGGTGCCTGCCACCACGCCGACTTCTCGTCCTTGACCAGGCGCCGGACCACCTCGAACCAGCGGTCGCCACCATCGGGCTGCGCCGAGTCGGGGCCGCGCGTACCGCACTCGCGCACCGTCTCGGCGAGGTCGTCGACGGGGCCGGTGCTCTCGGCCCGGACGTTCATGCAGCTGCCCTCGACCCGCAGCTCCTTCGGCATCTTGTCGCCGAAGGACAGCTTGAGGATGTTGCGCCAGACCGCGTTGAAGTACGCGGCCGCCGCCGAGTCGGGCTCCTGGGTGTAGTTCCAGCCGTCCAGCAGCTTCTGCGCGGAGCGCACGTCCGGGTCGGAGATCTGGATCTTGGCCAGCATCGGGGTCAGCAGCGCGGCGATCTCGCTGCTGTTGTCCATCTGCATGGTCCGCATGTCATCGGTGGAGATCTTGCCGTTGTCCTTGGTCTTCGCCTCGATGAGGTCGTTGATCCGCTGGCTGCGGGCGCCGTATCCCCAGTCGGTGGTCAACAGGTGCGGGTACTTCCCCGCGCCGCTGCCGCTCTCGACGACCGCCTGGTTGGCGGTGACGATGTAGCCGCGGGCCGGGTTCAGGTCCCACGGCATCTCGTCCTGCGGGATGTAGCCCGCGTTGCCGCTCTTCCACGCGTACTTCGGGTCCCAGCCGGGGGCCGGCATGCGACCGTCGCCCGTGGTGCGGATCGGGATGCGGCCGGGTGCCTGGTAGCCGATGTTCCCGTTGGGGCCCTTGTTGTCGGCGTAGATCAGGTTCTGCGAGGGGACCTCGAAGTCGCGCGCCGCAGCGCGGAAGCTGTTGAAGTCCTTGGCCCGGTTGATCTTGAAGACCGCGTCCATCGACTTGCCCGGGTCCAGCGCCGTCCAGCGCAGGGCGACGGCGTAGCCGTTGCCGCGGTCGGGGGCGGAGCTCGCGACCGGGGCGCGGGTGCCGACGCCGGCGAGGTCGTCGCTGCGATCGGAGACCAGCGGCCCGTTGTTCGTGGTGCGGACGGTGATCTTCTTCTCGCCACCGCCGGCGATCTTGATCGTCTCCTCGCGGGTGACGAAGGGGACGACCTTGCCGCCGTAGAGGTAGCCCTCGGGCTTGACCTGCTCCAGGTAGAGGTCGGTGACGTCGGCACCGAGGTTGGTCATGCCCCAGGCGATGTCGGCGTTGTGGCCGATGACCACGCCGGGCATGCCCGAGAAGGTGTAGCCGGCGACGTCGTACTGGCACCGGGGCGAGGCCGCGCGGCAGTGCAGGCCCATCTGGTACCAGACCGAGGGCAGCTGCGGGGAGAGGTGGGGGTCGTTCGCCAGCAGCGGCTTGCCGGTGGTCGTGTACGTGCCGGCGATGACCCAGGAGTTGGATCCGATGCCGCTGCCGTTGGGGCCGAGGATGGCCGGGATCTGGTCGAGGGTCTTGGCGAGGGAGGTCAGGCCGGTGCGCAGGCCGACGCTCGCGCCCTGGGCGGTGGCGTCCTCGGCGAGGCCGGTGGTGGTGCCCGGGTTCGCGGAGGCCTGCGAACCGTTGCCCACGCCGTTGCCGGAGCCGTTGCCGTTGCCGTTGCCAGAGCCGTTGCTGTTGCCGGAGCCGTTGCCCGAGCCCGACTGGCCCTGCGGGGCGTACTTGCCACCCGTGACCGCGCCGCCGTCGACGATCGGCTTGTTCCGGTCGAAGGGGTACGCCGGGTAGAGGTCGTTGATCTGCTGCGGCGAGAGCTTGCCCGACATCAGCGAGCGGTCGATCTCGTCCTGCATGTTGCCGCGCAGGTCCCAGGCCATCGCCTTGAGCCAGGCCACCGAGTCGACCGGGGTCCACTGCTCGGGCGCGTAGTCGTCGCTGAGCTTGAGGGCGGCGTGCTCGACGGACAGGCTCTTGCCGGACTTCCCCTTCAGGTACGCGTTGACACCGTCGGCGTAGGCCTGGAGGTACTTCTTCGTCTCCGGCGAGAGCTTGGTGTCGTACTCGGCCTGCGCGACCTGGCGCCAGCCGAGGGTGCGCAGGAAGGCGTCGGTCTCGACCTGGCCGGAGCCGAACATCTCGGAGAGCCGCCCGGACGTCATGTGACGGCGGACGTCCATCTCCCAGAAGCGGTCCTGCGCGTGGACGAATCCCTGGGCGCGGAAGAGGTCCTCGTCGCTGTCGGCGTAGAGCTGCGGGATCCCGTGCTCGTCACGCTTGACGTCGACGGTCCCGGTCAGGCCGGGGACCTTCAGGGAGCCGGTGGTCTGGGGGAAGGAGGCGCGCACGCTGTCGACGCTCCAGTAAGCCCCGTAGCCGAGGCCCGCCAAGAGCGCCAGGACCATGACGAGCACGATCAGACGTGCGCGTCGTCCCTTCTTCTTGACGGAAGGGCCGGTTTCGTTGGCGGGCATCGCTGTCCTTAGAGGGGCAGGGTGGTCCTGGGAGTGCTGGGAGCAACCATAGGCGCAGGACCGGGTCCGATGATCCGCCAGGGGTCGAGCTGCTGAGGACAGGGCCGTTACCGCGTTTCACAATGTGACTATCGCGTCAAGGAATCGTCAAAGATTAGGTAAGGTAACGAAGTACTTGCCGGACGCGCCCCGGGAGGAACGATCCGTCGGTCCGCGGGCGCTCTGAGGAAAGGGCCGCCCGCTGACTGTCCACACGCTCAATGAGCTCCTGCTGGTCTGCTCGCTCGTGCTGCTCGTCGCCGTCGCGGCGGTACGCATCTCTTCACGCAGCGGCCTCCCCAGCCTGCTCATCTACCTCGGCATAGGCATCGCGATAGGCCAGGACGGGATCGGCAACGTCGTCTTCGACAACGCCGAACTGACCCAGGTCATCGGCTATGCCGCGCTCGTCGTGATCCTCGCCGAGGGTGGTCTGGGCACCAAGTGGAAAGAGATCAAACCGGCCCTGCCGGCGGCGATCTCACTGTCGCTGGTGGGCGTCGCCATCAGCGTCGGCGTCACCGCGGCGGGGGCGCACTACCTCGTCGGGCTCGAATGGCGGCAGGCCCTCCTCATCGGCGCGGTCGTCTCCTCGACGGACGCCGCCGCCGTCTTCTCCGTACTGCGCAAGGTTCCGCTCCCCTCCCGGATCACGGGTGTGCTGGAGGCGGAGTCCGGCTTCAACGACGCTCCCGTGGTCATCCTGGTGGTCGCCTTCGCGACCGTCGGCCCCGTGGACCCCTGGTACATGCTGATCGGCAAGATCGCCCTTGAGCTGGCGATCGGCGCCGCGATCGGCCTGGCGGTCGGCTTCCTCGGCTCGTACGGACTGCGGCACGTGGCGCTCCCCGCCTCGGGCCTCTACCCGATCGCCGTGATGGCCATCGCCATCACCGCGTACGCGGCCGGCGCCATGGCGCACGGCTCCGGCTTCCTCGCGGTGTACCTCGCCGCCATGGTGCTCGGGAACGCGAAGCTGCCGCACTGGCCGGCCACCCGCGGGTTCGCCGACGGACTCGGCTGGATCGCGCAGATCGGCATGTTCGTGCTGCTCGGCCTGCTGGTCACCCCGCACGAGCTGATCCACGACTTCTGGCCGGCGGTGATCATCGGGCTGGTGCTGACGATGGTCGCGCGCCCCCTGGAGGTCTTCGTCTCCCTCCTGCCGTTCCGCCTCCCCTGGCAGGAACAGGCCCTGATGTCCTGGGCGGGCCTGCGCGGCGCCGTGCCCATCATCCTGGCGACCATCCCCATGGTTTCCGGGATCGAGGGCAGCGACCGGGTCTTCAACATCGTCTTCGTGCTCGTCGTCGTCTACACGCTGGTCCAGGGGCCGACCCTGCCCTGGCTCGCGCGCAAGCTGAAGCTCGGGAACACCGACGAAAGCGCCTCCGACCTGGGCATCGAGTCGGCGCCGCTGGAGAAGCTGCGCGGGCACCTGCTGTCCTTCGCGATTCCGGCCGCCTCGCGGATGCACGGCGTGGAGGTCAGCGAACTGCGCCTGCCGGCGGGAGCCTCGGTGACGCTGGTGGTCCGGGACGCGAAGAGCTTCGTGCCGGCCCCCTCCACCGTGCTGCGACGCGGGGACGAACTGCTGGTCGTGGCGACCGATCCGGTACGGGACGCGGCGGAGGCGCGGCTGCGCGCGGTGGCGCGGGGCGGCAAGCTCGCGGGCTGGCTCGGAACGGGTGAGGGGCACGCGTGAGCCGCGAGCGCGCGACTCGCAAGTGAAGGATTCAGTGAACGATTCAGTGAACGATTCGTGCGAGGCCGGGGTTAGAGCGACGTTCTAATTCGGCCATTTTCGGGGGAGTATGCCCCACTGAATCCCCATATTTCGGGGTTCTGGAATGCGAAGTTCCAGTTAATCCCAGGTGAAGGCACCGGCTGTCGTCGTAATCACAGGGCGTGATAGGGAATCCCCCTGTACGATGAAGGCACACCACATCGAACCAACTCTGCCTGACGCAGAGCTGGCGCGACCGCAAAGCGGCCGTGGCACCCTCCCGCAGTGGGCGCCCAGGTATCACTCGGTTCTGCGCAAGAGGACAGCTCTCGGGGCTCCCACATGTACGGGTGCGATCGCTCACAAGGTGATGCATCGTCCGCAGTCGGGGAGTTCTACCAGGCAGCGGAAAGGCCAGGCCGTGACATCCGCGGTCACGACCGACACGTCCGCCCGCCCCGGCTACGGACAGCTCCTGCGCACTCCCGGCGCCCTCGGCTTCCTTCTCCCGGGCTTCGCCGCCCGACTGCCGTTCGGCATGCTGACCATCAGCATCCTGCTGCTCGTCCAGCACACCACCGGCTCCTACGCCAACGCCGGCATCGTCGCCGCCGTCACCGGCATCTCCATGGCGCTGTGCGCCCCCCTGATGGGCAACCTCACCGACCGCCACGGCCAGAGCGCCGTCCTGCTGCCGGTCGTACTGATCCACTCCGCCGCCGTCACCGGCCTGGCCGCGCTGGCCCTGGCCGGCGCGCCGGTCTGGGCGCTCGCCGCCGCCGCGATCCCCGCCGGCGCCTCGGTGCCGCAGGTCGGCCCGATGGTCCGGGCCCGCTGGGCCGCGAAGCTGGAGGGCTCGCCGCTGCTGCCGACGGCCGCCGCGTTCGAGTCCGTCACCGACGAGTTCACCTTCGTCGTCGGCCCGGTCCTCGCGACCGCGCTGTGCACCGGCATCCACCCCGCCGCCGGTCTGATCACCGAGGCGACCCTGAGCCTCCTCGGCGGGCTGCTGTTCGCCGCGCAGCGTCGGACCCAGCCCCCGGCACACGTCCAGGTCATCGGCGAGGCCAAGCGCGTCTCGGCCCTGACCTCCCCCGGTCTGCGCGTCCTGATCGTCGCCTTCCTCGGGATCGGCGCCGTCTTCGGCGGCATGCAGGTCTCCCTGGCCGCCTTCTCCAACGAGATCGGCAACCCCGGCGCCAACGGCCTGCTGTACGGCGTCTTCGCCGCAGGCAACATGATCGCCGGCATCGCCTGCGGCGCCATCGCCTGGAAGATCGGCCCGCGCCGCCGGCTGCTGTTCGGCTACATCGGCCTGACCGCCTTCGCGTCCCTGCTGTGGACCGCCGACTCGATGGTCATGCTGGCCGCGCTCGGCCTGTTCGTCGGACTGTGCATCGCCCCGGCCCTGATCACCGGTTACACCATGGTCGAGTCGCTGATCCCGGCGAACGCCCGCACCGAGGCCTTCACCTGGCTCACCGGCGCGGTCGCCTTCGGGCAGGCCATCGCGGTGATCGTCGCCGGTCGACTGACCGACGCGCACGGTTCCTCGTACGGCTTCCTCGTGCCGCTGGCGGCCACCGCCCTGGCGCTGGTCACCCTGCTGGCCCTGCGGTCCAAGCTCGCGCCGAAGGCGCCGAGCCGGATCGTGAACGCCTCGTCCACCCACGAGAGCGCCACGGAGGCCGACTCGGGCGACACCCCCGAGAACGCCCCGGAGACGGCTTCCGCGACCGACGCGGAGACCGTCACGGGCAGCACCGCCCGGCGCGGCCGGCAGCGTGATCTGACCAGCGTCTGAGCGTGGCCTCGGTCACCGCGCGCCGACGACGGTGGACTGATCGGCCGGAATACGTCACCATGGAGCGTCGTTAGCACTCATTGAGTCAGAGTGCCAGGAGGAAATTCGTGCCGACCTACCAGTACCAGTGCACCGAGTGCGGTGAGGGCCTTGAGGCCGTGCAGAAGTTCACCGATGACGCACTGACCGTGTGCCCGAACTGCGACGGACGCCTGAAGAAGGTGTTCTCCGCGGTCGGCATCGTCTTCAAGGGCTCCGGTTTCTACCGGAACGACAGCCGCGGCGCCTCGTCGAGCAGCACCCCTGCCTCGAAGCCGGCGTCCACGTCGTCCACGACCTCGACGGCTGCCGCCCCGGCCGCCTCGTCGTCCTCGACGTCCGGAACCGGCAGCTCCACCTCGGCAGCCTGATCCCGTCAGTCTTCCGTAAGGCCCCGCCGCCCTCTTTGGGCAGCGGGGCCTCACGCATGCCCGGTTAGGCTGACCGCATGGCGAATGCAGAGATCGGTGTCATCGGCGGCTCGGGCTTCTACTCCTTCCTGGAGGACGTCACGGAGGTGCAGGTCGAGACCCCGTACGGGCCTCCCAGCGACTCCCTGTACCTGGGCGAGCTGGCCGGCCGGTCGGTGGCCTTCCTGCCGCGGCACGGGCGCAGCCACACCGTGCCCCCACACAAGATCAACTACCGGGCCAACCTGTGGGCCCTGCGCTCGGTCGGCGTCCGCCAAGTGCTCGGCCCCTGCGCGGTGGGCGGCCTGCGGGCCGAGTACGGTCCGGGCACGCTGCTCGTCCCCGACCAGCTCGTCGACCGTACGAAGTCCCGCGCCCAGACCTTCTTCGACGGGGAGCCGCTGCCCGACGGCAGCGTCCCGAACGTCGTGCACACCACCTTCGCCGACCCGTACTGCCCCGTCGGACGCGACGTGGCCTTGGCCGCGGCCCGCGGGCGGGAGTGGGAGCCCGTGGACGGCGGCACCATGGTCGTCATCGAAGGGCCGCGGTTCTCGACGCGGGCCGAGTCGCGCTGGCACGCCGCGGCGGGCTGGTCCGTGGTCGGTATGACGGGCCACCCGGAGGCGGTCCTCGCCCGCGAGCTGGGACTCTGCTACACCTCCATGGCGCTGGTGACCGACCTGGACGCGGGCGCCGAGACGGGCGAGGGCGTGTCCCACACCGAGGTCCTCAAGGTGTTCGGCGAGAACGTCGGACGCCTGCGCGAGGTCCTCTTCGACGCGGTGGCGGCCCTGCCCCCGACGGAGTCCCGCGCCTGCCTGTGCACGCACGCGCACGACGGCTGGGACCTGGGCATCGAACTGCCGTAACGGAGGCCGGGGGCGGTCTGGGGCGCGGGCCGGGGGTTCGGCGGGCCGGGAGTCGTCTCGGGCGCGGCCGGCCGGGCTTCGGCGGGTGCGGTGGGTCTCGCGGGAGCGGGAGGCGTGGTGTCACATTCCGCGGGGCTGTCCGGTCAGAGCTGTGGAGGACCGGCCATCGGGGCCGTCCCGCACAGGAGGCGACCACCATGCCGCGCATCTCGCTCACCCCGCCCCGCACCCTGCTCAACCGCCTCGGCGCCTGGTACGCGCGCCGCGCCTACGGCAAGGCGCTCGCGCCCGGCCTCGCGTACGGGCACAACGCGCGCGTCCTCCTCGCGTACGTCCGCCTCGAACGACAGGTGGCGAAGTGGCAGGCTCTCGAAGGTCAGTTGAAGCACCTCGCGGTGATGGCGGCGGCGGCCCGCGTCAACTGCTCGTGGTGCATGGACTTCGGTTACTGGGAGGGGCACGAGAAGGGCCTGTCGCCGGAGAAGGCCCGGAACGTGCCGCGCTGGCGCGATGCCCGTGACGTCTTCACCGAGCCGGAACTGCTGGTCATGGAGTACGCCGAGGCCATGACCGAGACCGAGCCGACCGTCACCGACGCGCTCGCCGCCGAACTGATCGCCCGCCTCGGCGAGGCCGCGTTCGTGGAACTCACCGCGATGATCGCGCTGGAGAACTGGCGCTCGCGCGTCAACAGCGCCTTCGGGCTGACGAGCCAGGGGTTCTCGGAGGCCTGCCGGAACCCGAACGCGGCCTGAACCGTGCGCGCCGGTCCCTCGTGGGGGTGACGGGGTTGTCCACAACCTGGGGATCGTCCACAGGCCCGAGCGGAGACGGGCGGGGCGGCGGATCGTGAGGGGTGTCCGGGCGTCGGCCCGGGCTCGGCCCACGATCAAGCCGGCGGTGTTCATCATGTCCAGGACCACATCCCTGCTGCCCTCTTCCTCCGCATGCCCTCCCGCACGTCCCGTCCCCCTCTTCCCGCCGCTGCGCGTGGGGCGGGGCGGGGACCGGCTGCGGCGCGCCCTGCGGCGTCGGCGTCGGGTCGGCGCGGCCGGACTGGCCGTCGTGGCGGCCCTGTTGACCGTGGGCGGTACGCAGGCGCGGGCCTCCCGGGGCGGTGCGCCGCCCGAGGCGAAGCCACCGCCCGCCGTGGTGCGGATGGTGTCGGCCCCCGTGCGCATCGCGGACGCGGCGACCGTGCGGCTGTTGCGCCCCGGGGACCGGGTGGACGTGGTGGCGGCGGAGCGGGCGAGCCCGCCCCGGGTGGTGGCGGTGGCGGCCCGAGTTGCCGAAGTGCCCGAGCCCGAGCAGGGTGTCGGGGATGGCGGCGCCCTGGTGGTCCTGTCCGTGCCCCGGGAAACCGCGCGGGCCCTCGTGGGGGTGGGCAGCGTGTCACGCCTGGCGGTGACGCTGTGTTGAATCGCACACGCGCCCAGCCGAGTCACCTTGAGGTGAGGACGGATTGGACACGCCGGGCCCGTACTGCCGTAGCTTTCGGAACCGTTGGCTCCGTGTTTTGTGGATGTGAAGAGAGGCTCAGTGGTGAGCGAGCAGAAGAAGGAGAGCGTCCTGGCAGGCTTCAAGGCCTTCCTGATGCGCGGCAACGTGGTCGACCTGGCGGTGGCCGTGGTCATCGGCGCGGCGTTCACGAACATCGTGAACTCCATCGTGAAGGGGATCATCAGCCCATTGGTCGGTGCCGTGGGCACCAAGAACCTGGACGTCTACTCCTCGTGTCTGAAGGACACCTGTGGGGTCAACGCCAAGGGCGAGCCGACCGGCGTGAACATCATGTGGGGTTCGGTGCTGAACGCCACGCTGACCTTCCTGATCACCGCGGCCGTCGTCTACTTCCTGATGGTGCTGCCGATGGCGAAGTACCTGGCCAAGGTCGAGCAGCGCCGCAAGGCCAAGGAGGGCGTGCAGGAGACGATGGAGATCACCGAGCTGGTGGTCCTCAAGGAGATCCGGGACACCCTGGTGGCACAGCGCACGGCGTCCGTCTCCGGTGCGGTCGACGGCCACGGAGCGGGTCATGGGCAGGGTGCGGGTTACGGCCAGGGTCCGGGCTACGCGCAGGGCCCCGGCTACGGCCAGGGTCCGGGCTACGCGCAGGGCCCCGGCTACGGCCAGGGTCCGGGACACGGATAGAGGCGCGACGGCTCGCTCCGAGCCGCCCCGCTCAGACGTGGTGCGGGGGCTTCTCGTCGAGGAAGCGGGCCAGGTCGGCCGCGCTTCCGCCGGCGGGGGGTCGCTCGCCCCATCCCCGGTCGGTGTCGTCCGAGGACTGCCGGTCCAGCGGGTCGTCGAAGTCGAGCCTGGCCTTCGGCTTGGGCTTGGCGGCGGGGGCCGCGGGATCGGGCGCGGACACGGGCGCGTGGTGCGCGTCCTGCGGGTCGGAGGCGGGGGCGGTGCTCATGGCTCCAGAGTACGGCCGTCCCCGCCCCCGCCCCCGCTCAGCTGGGGGCCTCCGCGCCCTTGCGGGCGTAGAACCACCAGCACACGGCGAGGCAGGTGGCGTAGAAGCCGATGAACAGCCACAGCGCGTTGGTCACCGCCATCGCCGCGAACATCGCGGGGATGAAGAAGAAGCCGTAGGCGGCGATCGCCGAGGAGAAGCCGGTGACGGCTCCGGCCTCCATCTCGGACTGCTTCATCGCGGCGTCCTGCGCGGCCGGGCCCTGGCCCTCGGCCGCCCTCATGTGCTGGTCCCGGAAGATCACCGGGATCTGCCGGAAGGTGGAGCCGTTGCCCAGCCCGGAGAAGGCGAAGGCCGCCAGGAAGCCGATGAAGAAGGCCCAGAAGTTGCCCTGGTCGCCGCCCGAGGGCAGGGCGAAGATCACGACCACCAGCGCGGCGGCCATGCCGACGAAGGACAGCATGGTGACCCTGGCGCCGCCCATCTTGTCGGCGAGCCAGCCGCCGGCCCAGCGCATGAGGGCTCCGATGAAGGGGCCGATCCAGGCATAGGTGGTGGCCTGGTAGCCCTGCGTCTCGAAGTTGTTCTTGATCAGGAGCGGCAGCCCCGCCGCGAAGCCGATGAAGGACCCGAAGGTGCCGACGTAGAGCCAGGTCATCAGCCAGTTGTGCTTGCGCTTGAAGATGATCTTCTGCTCGCTGAAAGGGGCCGAGGCCACCTTCAGGTCGTTCATCAGGAACCAGGCGAGCAACGCCATGATGACCAGCAGCGGCACCCAGAGAAAGGCGCCGTTCTGGAGCCAGATGTCGGTGTTCTTCTTCGCGTCGTGCTGGGGCCCGCCCGCCGGCGCGCCCAGTACGGCGGCCGTGACCACCAGCGGGGCGACGAGCTGGACCACGCTGACGCCGAGGTTGCCGAGTCCCCCGTTGAGGCCGTTGGCGCTGCCCTTCTCCCGTTTGGGGAAGAAGAAGCCGATGTTGGCCATGGAGGAGGCGAAGTTCGCGCCGCCGATGCCACAGACGGCCGCGATCAGCACGAGTTCCCAGTACGGGGTCCCGATGTCCTGGAGGGCGAAGCCCAGCCACAGCATCGGTGCGACGAGGATCAGCGTGCTGAAGGCGGTGAACCGCCGCTCGCCGAAGATCGGCCCGATGAAGGTGTACAGGATGCGGAACGTCCCGCCGGTGATGCCGGGGATGGCGGTCAGCCAGAACAGTTGCGACTTGGAGAAGGCGAAGCCGACATCGTTCAGTTTGACGACGGTGACCGACCAGACCTGCCAGACGACGAAGCCGAGCATCAGCGCGGGGATCGAGACCCAGAGGTTGCGCTGGGCGACCTTGTGGCCGGTCGACTGCCAGAACCCCAAGTCCTCAGGCCGCCAGTTGCCGATGGTCGCGCCGGGCTTGTAGGTGTCCGCGCGGTGCGAACGCACCGGGTTCGGGGTGGGCGTGGGTATCGACATGGTCATCGGTCCTTCGGGTCGAGGAGCCACAGGGCGATCACGACGAGGAAGGACAGGACCAGGAATCCCGCTCCCCACCAGGCCGTGCCGGTGTTGCCCTCCATCCACTCGTTGACGGTCACGGTCAGGGCCCAGAGCTGGCCGATCACCACCGTGAGAGCCAGGACGAGCCGGGCGTTGAGCTTCGACGACCGCTCCGGTTCCTGTTCGGTGCCGGCTCCCGGGCCGGGTCCGGTGTGCCGGACCCGGGGGTCGCCGTAGCCGCTGGTGGAGCGGATCTGTGGATAGCGTTCGCGCACCGGCCGGTTGAGCCGGGGCTGGGCGCTGCCCGGGTGGTACTCCGGGCGCGGAGGCGGCTTCGGATCGCTCATGTGCGCCTGCTCTCGGCCGCGCGGACGGTGCCGGGACAGCCCAGCCGCGCGGCGTCCAGCGGATGGTCGTCACCGAACTGCCGGCACAGGGCGTCCTTGGCCGGCTCCCCCGACCGGGCGGTCGCGACGGCCCAGACGCTGCCGTCGGCCTGCTCGGTCAGGAAGACCTTGGGAAGGGGGCGGGGCGGCGGTCCCGCGGTCACCT
The DNA here is from genome assembly GCF_036231985.1 of Streptomyces sp. NBC_01426. Lineage (GTDB taxonomy): Bacteria > Actinomycetota > Actinomycetes > Streptomycetales > Streptomycetaceae > Streptomyces. Next base: position 4,507,424 of record NZ_CP109500.1, on the reverse strand, counting down.
CGCCGGTGCGGGCGTCGAAGACGCCCTCGTGGCAGGGGCAGTACAGCTCGCCGTCCGGGCCCCGGTCCTCCCGCCACAGCACGCCGCACGCGAGGTGGGTGCAGACGGCGGAGTAGCCGACGAGGCTGCCGTCGCCGAGTCGCACCGCGACGGCCCGGTCGTCGTCGCCGGGGTAGCGGAAGGCCACGGACTGGCCCGGTGCCAGCCGGTCGGTGACCTTCTTGGGCTCGGGCAGCGTCTCGCTGTCGCCGTGCCGGTGCAGGATGCCGGCGGCGACGCCCACGCCTCCGACGGCCAGGCCGCCGGAGACGGTGGCGACGATCCGCAGGTAGTCGCGGCGGGTGGTGAGGGAGTCGGCGCTGATCCGGTCGCGCAGCTGGTCGGCGGCGGCGTCGCCGGAATCCTGCCCGGGTCCGTTTCCGGGAGCGGGCTGTTCGGTCACGCTCATCGGACATCGACTCCATTGATCTCGACGACGGGAAGGCCGCCGGGGACGGGCCACTGGACCTTGTCCGCGGGGACGACCATCGCCACCCCGGTGCTGACCATCACGTCGCCGAAGACGAAGGAGTCCGCGACCTGTACGCCGGGGCGCTCGGCCTGGAGCTCTTCGAGGGTTCCGTAGAAGAGGGCGCCGGTCGGGCAGACCGTGGCGCACATGGGGGCCAGTCCGTAGGCGGTGCGGTCGTAGCAGAGGTTGCACTTCATCTGGAGCTTCGCCTGGAGGTCGATCTTCGGGACTCCGAAGGGGCAGGCGTTGACGCAGTTGCCGCAGCCGATGCAGCGGGTGGTGTCGGCCTGTTGGACCACCCCGTCGGCGGTGACGAGGATCGCGTCGGCCGGACAGACCTCGGCGCAGGGCGCGACCGGGTCCTCGCAGTGCATGCAGACGGTGGGGAGGGAGGCGACGGACATGCCGGGTTCGGTGTAGTCCAGGTGGATCATCGACTTGCCGCGGTGCGAGTCGCACTCGCGGCAGGCGGAGACACAGGCCTGGCAACCGATGCAGCGGCCCGGGTCGATGAAGATCGTGCGTCCCATCATGGCGGGGTCAGCTCCTCTCCGCCGTGCCACGACCCTGGGGGGAGGTGGGAGGCAGGGGGTCGGTGCGGGAGACCTGGGCCTCCGGGTAGGCCTCGCGCCCCGGCGGGACGGGCGGTGCGGGCACCTCGTCGATGCGTTCGGCGGCCTCGATCCGGGCGGCGCAGACCTTGTACTCGGGGATCTTCGAGCGGGGGTCGAGGGCGTCGATGGTCAGGGCGTTGGCGGCCGTGGGCACGGGCCAGTGGTACGGGATGAAGACGGTGTCGGGGCGGATGGCCTCGGTGACCAGGGCCGGGAAGACCTCGCTGCCGCGGCGGGTGACGACGCGTACCGGGTCGCCGGTGCGGAAGCCGTGCGAGGGGTGGACCTCCACCCAGGGGCGGGGGGTCTGCTCGACGAGCGCGCCCAGGCGGCGGGTCTGGTTGCCGGAGAGGAAGTGCGCGACGGTGCGGCCGGTGGTGAGGGAGAGGGGGAACTCCTCGGTGTAGGCGTCCATGGGCGGATGCCATTCCACGACCTGCATGTGGATCTTGCCGTCGGGGTGGTAGGTCCGACCGTCCTCGAACAGTCTCGGGGTGCCCGGGTGTTCGGTGGTGGGGCAGGGCCAGGCGATGCCGCCGGTCTCGTCGAGACGTTCGTAGGTGATGCCGTAGTAGTCGTTGACCGTTCCGGCGGAGGCGACGCGCAGTTCCTCGAAGACCTCGCGGGAGCCGGGGAAGTCGAAGTGGTCCCCCGCTCCGAGGCGCCGGGCGAGTTCGCAGATGACCCAGGTGTCGGTGCGCACGCCGGCGGGGGGTTCCTGGGCCTTGTTGTGCTTGACCACCCGCGCCTCGGCGTTGGCCATCACTCCCTCGTCCTCGGCCCAGGTGGTCACCGGGAAGACGACATGGGCGTTGGCCGCGGTCTCGGAGAGGAAGAAGTCGAACTGGGCGTGGAACTCGGCGGTGTCGTAACCGTCCTTGACGACGGCGTAGTTGGGGAGGGAGACGAAAGGGTTGTTGCAGATGCCGATGAGACCGCGGATCTCCCTCCGCTGCATCTGCCAGACCATCTCCATCATGGAGGTGCCGGCGCCGGGGAGTTCGGACTCCTCGATGCCCCAGATCGCGCAGATCTGCCGGCGGTGTTCCGGGTTGGTGATGGAGCGTCCGCCGGGCAGCAGGTCGGACTTCTGCCCGTGCTCCCGGCCGCCCTGGCCGTTGCCCTGTCCGGTGATGGTGCCGTAGCCGGCGCCGGGCTTGCCGATGTGCCCGGTGGCCACGCACAGGTTGATCACGGACAGGCAGTTCTCCACGCCCTGGGAGTGGTGCTCGATGCCCCGGGCATGCCAGGCCATGGCCTTGTCCGCGCCGGCGAAGACGCGGGCCACCTGGACGATCTGCGCGGCCGGCACCCCGCAGATCTCGGCGGAGCGGGCGGGCGGGTACTCCTGGACGATCGCCTTGACCGCGTCCCAGCCGGTGGTGTGCGCGGCGAGGTAGGCCTCGTCGGTGAGCCCCTCGGCGATGACCACGTGCAGCACGGCGTTGAAGAACGCGGAGTCGGTGCCGGGCTTGAGCGCGACGTGGATGTCGGCGGTGCGGGCGATGGCGGTCTCGCGGGGGTCGATCACGATGAGCGAGGCGCCCCGGTCCCGCGCGCCCCACAGGTACTGGGTCATCACGGGGAAGCACTCCCCCACGTTGGACCCGGCGATGAGGAGGCAGTCGCTGAGCAGGATGTCGGAGAAGGGGTTGCCGGCCCGGTCGATGCCGAAGGCGAGCTTGTTGGCGCCGGCCGCGCTGACCATGCACAGCCGCCCGTTGTAATCGACGTGCTTGGTCTTCAGGGCGACCCTGGCGAACTTGCCGACCAGGTAGGTCTTCTCGGAGAACAGGCTGGCGCCGCCGAGCAGCCCGAAGGCGTCGTTGCCGTGGGCCTGCTGGATGCGGCGGATCTCGGAGACGGTGAAGTCCAGTGCCTCGTCCCAGGAGCACTCCCTGAACTCCTCGTCCCGTGAGCGGCGCATCAGCGGGGCGGTGAGCCGGTCGGGGTGGTTGACCTGCTGGTAGGCGTTGATGCCCTTGGGGCACAGCCGCATCCGGTTGATGTCGTGGTTGCGGGGTTCCACGCCGAAGACCTTGCCGCCCTTGTCGACGCGCAGGTACATCCCGCACTGCACCCCGCAGAAGCAGCAGTGGGTGGGGACGAGGGTCTCGCCGTTCTGGTCGGCGTGCCACCGGTCGGCGGGGATGCCGCCCGCGTCCCGGAAGTTGCGGGTGCCGGGCGGGGAGATCGACGGGTCGAGGGGCACGGGCACGGGCCGCGAAACGGCCTTGGCGGGGTCCGTCGCGGTCACTTGAAGCCCTTCTTGACGTGCGAGAGGTAGGCGTTGCCGCGCAGGACCCGCTTGCAGCGCGGGCAGTACTCGGCCCAGGCGTCGAAGTCGAGCTTCAGGTCACGCATGGTGCCGCGCAGGTTCTCCACGTACGGGGTGGTGTCGACGGGCTCCCCGCAGCGCTTGCAGGCGAAGACCTGGTCGTCCCGGCGGGCGGTGTACTTGAAGAGCTGCATGCCGACGGCGGCGGGGCGCTGGACGATGTGGAAGAACTTCCCGAAGGGGATGTAGATGAGGGTGAAGACGACCGAGACCATGTGCAGGATCGCGAGGAACTCGTAGCCCCCGCCGTGCAGGAAGATCGACGAGAAGGTCAGCAGGAGCCCCGTCACGGAGATCACGATGAGGCAGAGCAGCGGGAGCAGGTCGTAGGCGAACCGTTGTCCCGTCATGGCCCCGCGGTCCTTCATCCGGCGCCACAGGAAGTACGAGGCGCCCGGGATGACCAGGACGGCCGCGATGTCGAGACCGTGGAACATCAGCCAGCCGAGAATGTTCAGCGAGTCGAAGCCGAGGACCTTGATGCCCCAGATCCGCATCTCGTAGCCGGGTCCCGCGCCGCTGTCGGCGGTGAAGGTGAACCAGCCCCAGGTCAGCGGGAAGGTGATCAGCGCGGCGAGGATGCAGCCCCAGAAGATGAGCTGGTGGGCGATCCAGCGGGCGCGCGAGCGGGCACCCAGGAACTTCTGGAAGCCCAGGTAGGTGGCGATCATCCTGGGCAGGGCGGTGGGGGCCTTGCGGAAGTTCTCGGCCGAGAAGAAGCTGCCGAAGCCCTTCCTGAAGAGCCGGCGCGCACCGGGTGCGGAGACCCAGACGGTGTAGCGGTAGGCGACGCCGAAGGCCAGGAAGACGGTGGCGACGGCGTACGGCAGGAGGGCGGAGTCGAAGTCGCGCAGCAGCCGGCTGCCGAGCACGATCGCGAGGACGAGCAGGAGCGATACGACGGTGCCGGCCAGGGTGGCCCGTGCGGTGACGGACCGCCCGGCCGGCGGCGGGTATGTGGGCGCCTCCACCTCGGTCGGCGGAGGCAGCGGCTCTGCGGCGCGTACGTCTGAGGGCTCGGACACAGCCCCACGCTAGGCGGTTCGTGCCGTTTAAGCCCATTCTGTACGGCTTCCTGATGGGCCGTACGGGTGAGGCCTCGTCCGCCGCCGCGACCGTCGGGCCCGCGGACTCACACCGCGGTCAGGCCCCGGGCCGCGAAGATCGCCTTGGCCTCGGCGAGCTGCTCCGCCGTGGGCGAGGGGGTGTCGTGGAGGGTGAACCTCATGTCCAGCGCCTCCCACTTGGCCTCGCCGAGCTTGTGGAAGGGCAGTACGTCGACCCGCGAGACGTTGCCGAGGGAACCGGCGAAGGAGGCGACCCCTTCGACGTTCTCCCTGGCGTCGGTGAGCCCGGGAACCAGGACGAACCGCAGGTGCACCTCCTTGCCGAGGTCGGCGAGGCGTCGGGCGAAGTCCAGGGTCGGCTCCAGGGGACGGCCGGTGACCTTCCGGTAGGTGTCCCGGTTCCAGGACTTGATGTCCAGCAGGACCAGGTCCACGTCCCGCAACAGCGCGTCGGTGGCCCGCGCCCCGAGGAACCCCGAGGTGTCCAGGGCGGTGTGCAGCCCCAGCTCGTTCTTCATCCGGTGCAGCAGCTCCCCCGCGAAGACGGGCTGGAGCAGCGGCTCCCCGCCGGAGACGGTGGCGCCGCCGCCCGAGGCCGCGATGAACCTCGTGTACTTGCGGGCCTCCGCGATGACGTCCTCGGCGGAGGTGCGCTTGCCGTTGCGCATCCGCATGGTGTCCGGGTTGTGGCAGTACACGCAGGTCAGCGGGCAACCGGACAGGAAGGTCACGAACCGGGTGCCGGGGCCGTCGACGCCGGTGGACAGGTCCCAGGAGTGCACCGAACCCTCGGCCGGCCGCTGTGTGGCGGCGGCGGCCGGGGTCCGGCCGGCGGCGGGGCCGCCGGGGCCGATCGGGACGGCGTGGGCGGATCCGACGGGGATGCTCGTACCGAGGAGGACGGTCATGGCAGGTGCTCCGCAATCGGTTGCTGATCTGGTGTCCGGGGGAAGCGCGGTCCGGGGCCGGGGTGAGGGCCCGGCCCCGGGCCGCGCGGTCGGGGGCCGCTCGGTGGCTTAGAGCGAGCCGTGGAAGGTGCGGTTCAGCACGTCGAGCTGCTGGTCACGGGTGAGGCGGACGAAGTTCACCGCGTAGCCGCTGACGCGGATCGTCAGCTGCGGGTAGTTCCCCGGGTGCTCCATGGCGTCGATGAGCGTGTCGCGGTTGAGGACGTTCACGTTCATGTGGAACCCGTCGACGGCCATGTAGCCGTCGAGGACGCCCGCCAGGTTCTTGATCCGCTCCTCGGGGGTGCGTCCCAGCGCGTCGGGGGTGACGGTGTTGGTCAGCGAGATGCCGTCCTCGGCGTCCTCGTACGGGAGCTTCGCGACCGACAGCGCCGAGGTGACGTAGCCGTGGGTGTCGCGGCCGTTCATCGGGTTGGCGCCCGGGGAGAACGGTTCTCCGGCACGGCGTCCGTCCGGCGTGTTGCCGGTCTTCTTGCCGTAGACCACGTTCGAGGTGATGGTCAGCACCGACTGGGTGTGCTCGGCGCCCCGGTACGTCTCGTGCCTGCGCACCTTCCTCATGAACTCCTCGACCAGCCACACCGCGATGTCGTCGACCCGGTCGTCGTTGTTGCCGTAGGCCGGGTAGTCGCCGTCGACGGTGTAGTCGGTGACCAGTCCGCTCTCGTCGCGCACCGCGGTGACCCGGGCGTACTTGATGGCGGCCAGCGAGTCGGCGGCCACCGACAGGCCCGCGATGCCGCAGGCCATGGTGCGGCGCACGTCGCGGTCGTGGAGCGCCATCTCGATGCGCTCGTAGGCGTACTTGTCGTGCATGTAGTGGATGACGTTGAGCGCGTGGACGTAGGTGCTCGCGAGCCATTCCATCTGCTCGTCGAACTTGGCCATGACCTGGTCGTAATCCAGGACCTGGGAGGTGAGCGCCCCGGTCTCCGGGCCGACCTGGGCGCCGGACTTCTCGTCCCGGCCGCCGTTGATCGCGTAGAGGAGGGTCTTGGCGAGGTTCACGCGGGCGCCGAAGAACTGCATCTGCTTGCCGACCGGCATCGCCGAGACGCAGCACGCGATGGCGGTGTCGTCGCCGAAGCGCGGGCGCATCAGCTCGTCGGACTCGTACTGCACCGAGGACGTGTCGATCGAGACGCGTGCGCAGAACTCCTTGAAGCCCTGAGGGAGTCGGGGCGACCAGAAGACCGTCATGTTCGGCTCGGGGGCCGGGCCGAGGTTGTACAGGGTCTGGAGGTAGCGGAAGGAGGACCTGGTGACCAGCGGTCGGCCGTCCTCGCCCATGCCGGCGATCGACTCGGTGACCCAGGTCGGATCGCCGGAGAACAGCTCGTCGTACTCCGGGGTGCGCAGGAAGCGGACGATGCGGAGCTTGATGATGAAGTCGTCGACCAGTTCCTGGGCCTGCTCCTCGGTGAGGACGCCGGCCTCGATGTCGCGCTGGAGGTAGACGTCCACGAAGGTCGAGGTGCGACCCAGTGACATGGCGGCGCCGTTCTGCTCCTTCACGGCGGCGAGGTAGGCGAAGTACAGCCACTGGATGGCCTCGCGGCCGGAGGTGGCCGGGCCCGAGATGTCGTGTCCGTAGGAGGCCGCCATCGCCTTGAGCTCGGCGAGGGCGCGAATCTGCTCGGAGAGTTCCTCGCGCAGGCGGATCGTCTCCTCCAGCGGGCGGTTGCCGGCGGGGAGTTCGTTGAGCTCCTCCTTCTCCTCCTTCTTGAACGCGACGAGACGGTCCACGCCGTAGAGGGCGACGCGACGGTAGTCACCGATGATGCGGCCGCGACCGTAGGCGTCGGGGAGGCCCGTGACGACGCCGGCCTTGCGGGCGGCGCGGATCTCGGGGGTGTAGGCGTCGAAGACACCGGCGTTGTGCGTCTTGCGGTAGTCCGTGAAGACCTTCTCCAGCTCCTCGGAAACGGGGTAGCCGTAGGTCTCCAGGGCGCCGGCGACCATGCGCCAGCCGCCGTACGGCATGATCGCGCGCTTGAGCGGGGCGTCGGTCTGGAGGCCGACGATCAGGTCCTTGTCGCGGTCGATCCAACCGGGGGCGTGGGCGGTGATCGTGGAGGGGATGTCGTGGGCGACGTCGTAGACGCCCTTCTCGCGCTCCTCCGGGAACTTGTCCGTGATCGCCTTCCACACGGCGGTGGTGCGCTCGGTGGGGCCGGCGAGGAAGGAGTCGTCACCCTCGTACGGCGTGTAGTTCTGCTGGATGAAGTCGCGGACGTCGATGGCGTCCCGCCACAGACCGCCCTTGAAGCCGTTCCAGACTTCGGTGTTCCTCGTGGTCTCCGCAGGGGTGGCAGTCATGGCCGGCACCTTCCGAGTCGCCTCATTGCTTGTATCCATTGCACGCCTTGTGATCGATCGTTTGGGGCCGCGATGGTCCCGACCCGAGGCCCGAAAGTCCTGTCGCCTGCCGACACCGCGCCGCCTCACCGGATCTGACCTGCGGGTTCATGGAGGCCCAAAGACCTTTCGGGATTTGTGAAAGCTTTCACAAATAACCGGGCCGGGGGTGCGGCAGGCCCGACGCGGGCAGCTCGCGGTCAGACAATCCGACTCCGGACGCCGCCTGTGGACAGCGCGGAGCACGGCCCGGGCGGCCCCGGCAGCATGAAGGAGTGGTCCGGCGCGGACCACGGAGCGATGAGCGATGGGGGGCGGACATGTCGAACGTGGCGTGTGTGGGCGGGGGTACGAGCCGGATGAGCGCGGGCGTGGGCCGGGTGGCCGTGGGCGTGGGCCGGATGAGCGGGGAGACCCTGGTGGTGGCGGCCTCGGGCGGCGGGGCGGGCCGGCGCCGCCGGCCCGTGCGCTGCGCGGTCGGGGGCGGGGTCCCGGGACCCCGTGCGCCCGGCGCGGCCCGTCCGCGCGGCCATCCGCGACGGAGTCCGGCCCCGCCCGGGCGCGGAACGTCGGGGTGGGGCCGGAGGGGCAGCGAAAGAGACGGCCTAGCTGGGGGCTTCCGCGCCCTTGCGGGCGTAGTACCACCAGGCCACGACCACGCAGCTGGCGTAGAAGCCGACGAATCCCCACATCGCGCTCGTCACCGCGAAGTTGGCGAACATCGCCGGGATGAAGAAGAACCCGTACGCGGCGATGGCCGCGGTGAATCCGGTGACCGCACCGGACTCCATCTCGGCCTGCTTCAGTGCGGCCGCGTGCTCGGGAGTGCCCTCCGTCAGCCCCTTCAGGTGCTGCCCGCGGAAGATCACCGGGATCTGCCGGAAGGTCGACCCGTTGCCGACGCCCGAGAAGAAGAACGCCGCGAGGAAGCAGAGGAAGAAGCCCTGGAAGGAACCCTGGTCGGAGCCGACCGGCAGGAAGGTGATCACTCCGATGATGGAGGCCGCCATGCCCACGAAGGACAGGATCGTCACCCGGGCGCCGCCCAGCTTGTCGGCGATCCATCCACCCGCCCAGCGGGCCAGCGCGCCGAGGGCGGGGCCCATCCAGGCGTAGGTCGCCACCGAGTACGCCGGGAAGGTCGTCTTGATCAGCAGCGGCAGGGCCGCGGCGAAGCCGATGAAGGAGCCGAACGTGCCGACGTAGAGCCAGGTCATCAGCCAGGTGTGCTTGCGCTTGAAGATGATCTTCTGGCGGCTGAAGGGGGTGGAGGCCACCTTCAGGTCGTTCTGACCGAACCAGGCGATCACCGCGAGCACGATCAGGACCGGGACCCACACGAAGGCCGCGTTCTGGAGGTAGATCTCCGAGCCGTTCGCCTTCTTCTGGCCCGCGCCGATCGCCAGGACCGAGGAGGTGATCAGGATCGGGGTCAGCAGCTGGACCACCGACACACCGAGGTTGCCCAGACCGCCGTTGATGCCGGTCGCGTTGCCCTTCTCCTGCTTGGGATAGAAGAAGCCGATGTTGGCCAGGGAGGAGGAGAAGTTCGCTCCGCCGATGCCGCACAGCGCGGCGATGGCGACCATCGTCGTGTACGAGGTGCTCGTGTCCTGGACCGCGAAACCGAGCCAGAGCAGCGGCACGATGAGCACGACGGTCGACAGCGCGGTGAAGCGGCGCTGCCCGATCCTCGGGCCGAGGAAGGTGTAGAAGATCCGGGCGGTACCTCCGGTGATGCCCGGCACCGCGGTCAGCCAGAACAGCTGGGACTGGGAGAAGCCGAAGCCGACGTCCTTGAGGTTGGTCGCCGTGATGCTCCAGACCTGCCAGACCACGAAGGCCACGAGCAGCGCCGGCACCGCGATCCACAGATTGCGGGTGGCCACCTTCTTCCCCGTGGACTGCCAGAAGGACGGGTCCTCCGGCGTCCAGTCGGTGATGGGGCGGCCTGGGCGGTACTGCGCCGGATCCGGCGCCTGCGTACGTCCGGTCGCCGAGCGCGCTTCCTGCGTGGCGATACTCATGGCGTGTCCTGGGTGGTGGGGGCGGGGACCGAAGGAGTCCTGATGGTCCTGACATATCCAGGTTCCGTCGGACCGGGGGGCACGCGTCAGAGGAGAACGCACCGCGGGCGACGGAAGAAGGTCCCCTCCCCCGCAGTGCGTTGGTCGCCCCGCCCGCCGGACCAAGGACCGCACCCCCGCCCCCACCACCGGAAGCGAGGACCGCGGCTCGCCGAGACACGCCTCGATGAAGCCCTCCTCGACGAAGCCCGGGTCACCGAGGCCCTGCTCGCCCGGGCCCGGGGCGACGAGTCCGCCCGGGGTACGCGGGCGCCGCGGGCCGCGCGCCTCGGCTGCCGACCCGCGCCCGGCTGCTGTGCTGGGCTGTATGACGTACGTACCGATGACCGCCCGGAGCCGGGACGAGGACCACCGAGCCGCGACTCCCCTGGAGCTCTTCTTCGACCTGTGCTTCGTGGTCGGCGTGGCGCAGGCCGGCCGCCAACTCGTCCATGCCCTGGCGGAGGGGCACGTGGGCAGCGGCATCACCGGCTACCTCTTCGTGTTCTTCGGGGTGTGGTGGGCCTGGATGAACTTCACCTGGTTCGCCTCCGCCTACGACGTCGACGACATCCCGTACCGGATCGCGACCCTGGTGCAGATCTCCGGGGTGCTCATCTACTCGGCCGGGATCCCGCGCGCCTTCAACGACAACGACTGGACCGTCGCGGTCATCGGCTATCTGGTGATGCGCATCGCGCTGACCTTCCAGTGGCTGCGGGCGGCCGCCGGCGAGCGTGGTCCGGCCCGCCGTTGCGCGATCACCTACGCGGTGGGGCTGCTGATCTGCCAGGTGGGCTGGACGGTGCTGCTCCTGGCCCCCGAGAGCGCCCGGCAGTGGCTGTTCCTGGTCATGGTGGTGGCGGAGTTGGCGGTGCCGGTCATCGCGGAGCACGGTCACCAGACGCCGTGGCACCCGCACCACATCGCGGAGCGGTACGGCCTGTTCACCATCATCGTGCTCGGCGAGACCATCGCCGCCAGCACGGTCGCCGTGCAGTCGGCGATCGACGAACACGAGGCGCTGGGCGAGTTGCTGCCGATCGCGGCGGGCGGTCTGCTGCTGGTCTTCGCCGCCTGGTGGATCTACTTCGCGGTGCCCGTGCACGAGGGGCTGCGCACCAACCGCGATGCCATCCCGTGGGGTTACGGGCACTTCGTGATCCTGGCGTCGGCGGCGGCGATCGGCGCCGGCATCGAGGTGGCGATCGAGCAGGCGGTGGGCAAGGCGCACGTCTCCGACCTGGCGGCGAACCTCGCGGTCGCCGTCCCGGCCGCGCTGTTCCTGCTCTTCGTGTGGTTCCTGCACTCCCGTCACTTCAAGCGGGGCACGGCCCAGCAGCTGGTGCTCCCCATCTCGGCCCTGGCCGTCCTCGTCTGCGCCTGGACCGGCGAGCACGCGGTGCTCTGGATCGGACTGGTGGCGGCCGCCACGGTGGCGGTGGGCGTGACCTTGGCCGAGCGGGCGCGTTCTGGTGCGTGAGAACGGTCGGGGGCGATTCGGCGTGCTGCCGACGAGAAGGAAGAAGGTACGGGCATGACAGTCCCGGCACAGCGATACGAAGGCCGGCCCGGGGCCGAGCTGGCCGATCCGGCCTTCTGGCAGTCGCCCCCGCAGGCCCGGCTGGCGGCCTTCGCCCGGCTGCGGGCACTCGATTCCCCGGTGTACGTGCCCGAGGGCCGGGATCGGGGCCACTGGGCCCTGGTGCGACACGCGGACGTGCAGGAGGCGAGCCGGCTGCCCAAGGTGTTCGCGAGCGCGCCCGGGGTCACGACCCCGGAACCGCCCCGCTGGGTACGGGCCCTGTTCGGGGACTCGATGGTCAACCTGGACGGGCCCGACCACGCGCGGTTGCGCAAGGTCGTGCAGCGGGCCTTCACGCCGCGGCTGTTGGCCGCGGCCGAGGAGGACATCCACGCGGTGGCGGCCAGGATCGTGGACGATGTGCTGGACGAGCGGCCCGACGAGTTCGTCTCGGCGGTGGCCTCCCGGCTTCCGCTGGAGGTCATCTGCAACATGATGGGCATCCCGGAGGCCTACCGGGCCGAGATCGCGGACCGGGTCAACCACGCCTCCGAACACATCGGCGTGGAGCGGGGCCTGACCGCCCGGTTGCGGATGCCGGGGCGCGGTTTGCGCGCGCTGGCCCGGATGCAGCGGATGGTCGCGGGCATCGGGCGGGAACGGCGCAGGAACCCCACCGACGACCTCATCTCGGCGCTGGTCTGCGCGAACGTGGACGGCCAGGCCCTGGGCGCCCGGCAACTCGGCGCGTTCTTCTCGCTGTTGATGGTGGCCGGCGTGGAGACCACCCGGAACGCGATCACGCACGGGCTGACCCTGCTCACCGATTTCCCCAACCAACGCGATCTGCTGCTGTCGGACTTCGAGTCGTACGCCGACGGTGCCGTGGACGAGATGATCCGCCACTCGACGCCGATCATCCAGTTCCGCCGCACGGTGGTGGCCGAACACGACCTGGGCGGGCGCCTGTTCACGCCCGGCGACAAGGTGGTGCTGTACTACGCCTCCGCCAACCGCGACGAGGCGGTCTTCCCCGACCCCGACGCCTTCGACATCACCCGCTCGCCCAATCCGCACCTGGGGTTCGGGGGCGGCGGTCCGCACTTCTGCCTGGGCGCGCATCTGGCCCGGGTGGAGATGAAGTCACTGTTCCGTGAGTTGCTGACCCGGCCGGTGGGGTTGCGCGCCGTGGGCCTGCCCGACCTGGCGGGATCCAACTTCGACAACCGGGTACGTTCGCTCCGCTTCGCCTTCGACCAGCCGTAAGGCTTCACGGGTGGAGGCGGTGACGTGACGGCCACCGCCCCACCACCCCACCCCACCGGCCACCGGCCACCGGCCACCGGCCACCGGCCACCGGCCACCGGCCACCGGCCACCGGGCAGGCTGGGGGCCCGGCGGCCGGAGTGTGGGGGTGTGACGCCGGCGCCGTGTCAGCCGCGCAGGCTCTGCACCGTGAGCACGCAGTGGGCGCTGCTGGTCAGCACTTCCTCGTCGCCCGCGAAGGCCTGGAGCACCTCTGCGGAGACCGGCTGCCCGGGGACGGCCTCGGGCCAGGCGCGCGTGGCGAACAGGAAGTAGGCCTGCCCGCTCTCGCGGGCGGCGACGACCCACTCCGGCGGGGCGGTGCAGGTGGCGTTGAGCCCGGGCAGGGTCAGCGCGATCTGGTGGTCGGCCAGCAGGATCTTCACCGGGAAGGTGGCCGCCTTGAGGGTGCCGTCCATGACCACGTCCCCGATCGGCAGGCCGATCTCCTCCAGGAGACCTCGGGCGGCCGCCTCGCCGGCCTCCTTGCCGCCCGGGCCGTCGCCCAGGGTGTAGGCGAGGAGGTAGGGGATGTCGTGACCCTCGGAGGGGTCACCGATCCAGGCGAGCACGGAAAGGGTGCCGAGCTGGGACCGGTCGATTTCGGCTTGGGTGGAAGTCATGCGCCGCACCTTAGTGCGCTGCCGACCACCCCCTCGCGGCCTTTCACCCGAGCGGGCTATACGGCCCAGAATCCCCCTCCGGAATTCGTCTGCGTGTTCGCGTCCTGGTACTGGAGCCGCACGATGCGCGCGCTTTCCGGAATTTCGAACACCACCCATCCCTCGGCCCGCTCACCGACCTCCAGGGAATCGAAGACGAGGGGTTTGCCGGTTGTCAGTTCACCGGTCGGCACGATCGCGTGGCGCTCTCCCGCGCCGTCGTACGCCCACATGCTCCCGAGAGCCCCGTACGAGGCTCCCCCCACGTTGACGAACGACATCGAGGCGGCCACCCAGCGCTTCCCGGCGACCGGTGCGAAGTTCTTCTCGACGCTGACGGCCGGGTCCACGTACGCGTTGAGCACCACCTGGAGGTGCTGTCCGACCTGCCGGCCCGGCACCCGTACGGAGTCACCCACACGGGCGTCCTTCGCGGTCGCGGGCACCACCGCCGGGGCCGGCGCCGCCGGGTCGCCGTCGGATCCCGGCACCCCGTCGTCCACCGGGACGGCGGGGACCGCCGCAGGGGCCACGGCGGCCCCCTCGGACACGCTCTGGCAGGCGGTGGCGCCCATCAGCAAGAGGGGTAGGAGGGCGGCGGCGGCGAGGACGGAAGCGGGCTGACGCATGCGGGATCCCTTCGGGGATCTTCGGGGCGGGGAAGCATTCCGGTCAGTTTCACGCGCCCGAGCGGGCAATTGCACACACCGACACGAGTCCGCGAAGCGAGTTGACCTGCCAACTGCCAGCAGAATGCTTCCGGCAGTACCCCGCCACCCGTTTCCCACTGGAGGAAAAATGGTCATGTCCGGCCGCCGAATGGCCCTCGCGGCGTTCTCCGCACTGGCCGCCGTCTCGGTATTCACCGCTCCGGCGAACGCCACTGTTTTCAACCAGGAGATTTCCGTACAGCCTTACGCCCACATCACCGAGGACGGCTCCGTCACCCTTTCCGGGACCTACCTGTGCGAGGGCTCGTCACCCAGGGGGGCGGTCCAGGTGAAGGCGACCGTCGTCCAGGAGGGGCTCCGTCTCACCGTCGCCGCCGGCGACGCCCGTTGCGACGGCGAGCGGCACCGCTGGGAGGCGCGCGGCTCCGTTCGCTTCACCCCGAGCCTGCACGCCGGTCGCGCCGAGGCCGTGGCGCAGCTCCAGGAGGTCCACTTCTCCGGGCTGATGCCGCGCTCGATCGACACGCTCGCCGAGGACGGCAAGAACATCGAGGTGTTCGACCACCGGTGATCCCGGCGCGGCCCCCGACGCCGTCCGGTCCGGTAGCCGCCGCTACCGGATCCCCGCCGTCAACGGCACTCCGGTGCGACACCGGTCATCGACATGAACGCCACGGTCTGACACCCGGGATCCGAGTGCGGGCGCCCCGTCGTCCAGTCCACGGCCTTCGGCACCCCGGCCACCAGCAGGAGCAGGGCCAGGATGCCCGTCACCGCGCCCCTGTTCAGGCGGCGCACAGCAGAATCCGTTCCATGGCGGCATCATCGCGCCCCCTCCGGCAACCCACAACTCGGGGTGACCGTCCGCTCACTCCGCGCTCCGCCGCACGCCCCCGGCGTCGAACTCGCACCAGACGGCCTTTCCGTCGCCCCGGGACTCCACTCCCCAGTGCGTGGCCAGCGCGTCCACCAGCAGCAGCCCGCGCCCCGTGGTGGCCGACTCCCCCGGGGTGCGCCGGCGGGGCCACACGCTGGAGCGGTCCTTGACCCACAGCCGGATCCGCCGCACCGGTTCCGGCAGCACCTCCATGGTCAGCACCGCTCCGCCGTCCGTGTGCAGCAGGGCGTTGACGAGCAGTTCGCCCGCGGCCAGCTCCACGTCGTCGGCGAGTTCCGCCATGCCCCAGTCGCGCAGCGCCTGCCGCAGGGCGTAGCGGGCCTCCGAGAGGCCCTCGGGGTCGGCCTGGTGGATGTACTGGTGGATGCGGGGCGCCCGGTGCGTGCCCGGGTCGGGAGCCCGGCGCAGCACCAGCAGGGCCACGTCGTCGCCGGAGCCCCAGCGTTCCCAGAGCCGGTCGGAGAGGTGGTCGGCGAGCGCCCCGGCCTCCTGGGGGCCGCTGCGGACGGCGTGGGCCAGCGCCTCCATGCCCTGGGTGATGGCGGTGCCCGGTTCCTCCACGAGCCCGTCGGTGCACAGCACGAGGGTCTCTCCGGGCACCAGGTCCAGCCGGGTCTCGGGGAACTCCTCCCGCTCGAAGATCGAGGCGAGTCCGAGGGGCAGGCCGCCGCGCACGTTGGGCCAGCCCGTTCGGCCGTCCGTGTGGCGGATCAGCGGTCCGAGGTGGCCCGCGCGGACGGCGCGTACCCCTCCGGTCTCCAGGTCCACCTGCGCGTACATGCAGGTCGCGAAGCGTTCGGTGTCGAGTTCGGCGAGGAAGCGGGAGGCCCGGGCCAGCACGGTGGACGGCGGGTGCCCCTCCCCCGCGTAGGCGCGCAGGGCGATGCGCAGTTGGCCCATGATGGCGGCGGCGTGGGTGTCGTGGCCCTGGACGTCGCCCACGACGATGCCGACCCGGTCGCGGGGCAGCGCGATCACGTCGTACCAGTCGCCGCCGACCTCGCGCCCGCTCCAGGCGGCGTGGTAGCGGACCGCGATCTCGCCGCCGGTGATCTCGGGGATCCGGCGCGGCAGCATCGACGCCTGGAGACCGGTGGCGAACTCCCGTTCCTGGTCGAAGAGCAGGGCTCGCTGAAGCGACTGGGCCACGATGCCGGCCAGGCCCAGGCAGAGGTTGCGTTCCTCGGGGCTGAACTCGCTGAGCCGCTTGTAGAAGAGGACCAGTCCGCCGATGGCCTTGGCCTGCGCGATCAGCGGCAGGTAGGCGGCCGCGTCGTAGCGGATCCGGTTCAGGTAGTCCGTGAACATCGGGAACTCGGCCGCCAGCTCGGACAGCGAGGTGACGAACCGGGCCTTGCGGCTGAGGACCGCCTGCGACAGCGGCAGCGAACCGTCCAGCCGGGTGAATCTGCGCTCGTTGAGGATCTCCAGGGACTCCCCGCTCAACGCGATGATCTTGATGGCGCCGTTCTCCACGAGCCCGAGGGCGAGCCCGTCCGCGCCGAGCCGTTCCAAGGCTCCCGTGCCCGTCAGGGTGGCCGTCACGTCGTCCACGGTCACGGCCCGCGACAGGGCCTCGGTGGTCCGCTGCACGATGGTGGCCTGCTGGGCGCGGGCCGACTCCAGCTTCCGCAGCACCGTGAGGTGGGCCAGCTCGGCCGTCGCGTCCCGGACGATGCCGACGATCCGCAGGGGGTGGCCGTCGGGGGCGCGCAGCACCCTCCCCTGGATGTGGGTCCACTGGTCGCGGCCGTCGCGCCGGCGCACGGTGAAGTAGGAGCCGTACGTCTCCTCACCGCTGTCGAGCACCCCGCCCACGGTGTCCGCGAGCCGCGCGCTGTCGTCGGCCGGAACCCGCAGCCCCAGGCCTTCCGGGGTGTGGTCGAACTCCTCCGGCTCCAGGTCGAAGACGACCAGGCCGGCCTCGTCGAGCGACACCGTCCCCGCGCCGAGGTCCCAGTCGTAGCTGCCCATGCCGTTCAGCGCGAGCCGCTCCCCGGCTCCGGTCACGGGCATGCCGCCGTCCGGCGCGGGTCTGTCGGGTCGCTCCGCCGCTGCCACGCGTCACACCACCTAACGGCCGGGCCAGCACGGCTGGGAGATCAGCCGCTCCCACTCTTCGTCAGGATGCCCCGGAAGGGTGCGTCCGGCCTCTCGCCAGCGCTTCAGGAGGGAGAGGTAGATCGTGGACTGGTCGCCGGGGCCGAAGGATCCGCCCTTGGGCCGGCCCGGCGGCTGTTCCGCACGGCTGGCGGGGATGCGTACCCAGCCACGGCCGCCCTGTGCTCGCTCCGCGCCCATCGCGACCCCTCTCGCCTCTGACCGTGTACACGTCTCACCGCGGATACGTCTCGGGGTGCCCGGCGGCGGCCCGGTCGGGCCGGTCGCCGGCGGCGGAACCCGGCAGTCGGCCCCGGGCGCCGAGCCTCCCCAGGACTCCCTTCACCAGTCTCCCCGCCGTGAAGCCCGCACCGTGCACGAATCGCATGGAAGGGCCGAATGAGGGAGCCGTGAGCAGGCCCGCGAAGAACAGCCCGGGCCACGACGATTCGAAGCCCGCGCTCAGCTCGGGCGTCCCGCCGCCGCCCACGGTGCGCAGCGCGGTCCGCAGCCCGACGTCGAGGAGTTCCAGTCGGCGCAGGTCGGGGGCGAATCCGGTGGCCGCGATAACGTGCGAGGTGTCCAGGACGACGGACTCCCCGGTCGCGGAGGTCAGCTGGAGGCGGGTGTGGTCGCCCGCCGCCACCGCCCGGTGCAGGTGGTGGCCGAGCAGCACCGGTACCCGCTGTTCGAAGCGGTCCCGCAGCCACCAGGCACCGGCGGGCCCCAGCGCCGTGGTGGCGATGCGTTCCCGGGTCGCCGCGGGCAGCCGACGCACCGCCCACGGCAGTTCCGACCACACCCAACTGCGCCATCCGGTGCCCAGCCCGCTGTGCGGGTCGCGCAGGGCCCGCAGCGGGGACCGTTCCAGGGGCTGCGGGACGGTGTTCCAGTTCAGTCGGGGCCGCCGGGCCACCAGGCACGGTCGCGCCCCGGCCTCCGCCAGCAGGGCCGCGGTCTCCAGGGCCGCCTGCCCGGCCCCGAGCACCGCGACCTCCCGGCCGGCGAACCGGGCCAGGTCGCGGTGGCCGCTGCTGTGCGAGTAGTGGCCGGGCGGCAGGTCCCGCAGTACCGCGGGGAAGTTCACGAACGGCATCACCCCCACCGCCAGGGCGACGGTACGGGCGAACAGCGGCGGCCCCTGCGCGGTCCTGATCCGGAAGCCGCCCCCCTGCGGGGTCAGCTCGGTGACCGTCACCTCCTCCACCTCGGGCGCGGCCCGCCCCGCGAACCAGAGCCCGTACGCGCTGAAGGTGCCGATCGGCAGCGGCCCGCCGTGTTCGGCCCGCACGCCCAGGCCGGCGCAGTAGTCGGCGAGGGTGTGCCGTCCGCCGGGCGCGGACAGGTTGGACGACCAGGGCTCCGACTTCAGGTACATCCCCTCGGGCATGTGGTCCCGCCAGGACGCCATGGGCCGCCCCAGCACCCGCACACGGAGCCCGGCCGCCGCGGCGTGCGCGGCGATCGACAGCCCGTACGGCCCCGCGCCGACCACGACGAGGTCGTCCATTCGTGTCATCGCTGTCCCTCCACTGTCATGGCCGACCGCCCCGGGCGGGCCCGCCCGGGGCGAGGGGTGTCACCGGCTCCGGGCTGTCACCGGCTCACCAGCTCGTCCGGTTCCGCCGCCTCCGGCGGGGCCGGGCGGGCGGCCGGTCCGGAGCCGTCGGACGCCTGTTCCCGGCCGCGCTGGCGGGGTGCGCGCACCACGGCGCGGGCGGTACGGCGGCCCTGCGCGGGGAAGCCCCGCAGCACCCGGGCGCCCTTGCCGAAGCCCCGCCCCAGGAAGGCGGTGACCATCGCGACGAACGGCATCAGGTCGTCCGGGGCGAACCAGGCCGCCTCCACCTCCGCGCGCCGGTCCCTCGGCGCGGCCCGCGCCGTCCCGGCCGTGGCGGACGCCGCTCCGGGGCCGTCACCCCGGTCCGGGGCCGCGCCGCTCTGGCCCACCCGGTGTTCCGCCGCCCGGCCGGGCCGGTCCGGCCGGGCCGGGTCCGGGATCACCACACCGTCCCGGGGGCCGCCGGGGGCCGGGGCCGCGCCGGACTCGGGGACCGGGTTCCGGGCCGGGTGCGGACGCGCCCCCGCCCCCCACGCCGCTCCCCGTGCCTGCCCCCGCGCCGGCCGCGGGGCGAGCGGCAGCCGGCGTCCGCGTACCGCCGCCAGCAGCGCGTAGTTCTCCGCGACGAACACCCGGCCCGGCCCGCCCGAGGGCGTCGGTACCCGTTGCCCCGTCAGATCCAGGTACATCGCCTGGACCACGTCCAGGCCGGCCGCGTCCGTGAACAACCGGAACTGGGCCCCGGGACGCGGGTTGAAGTCCACGAGCCGGAAGCAGCCCCGCTCGTCGCGACGGAAGTCGAGGTCCAGGATCCCCTGGTAGCCCAGCCGTTCGGCGAGCCGCAGTCCCGCCTCCTCCACCGCCGGATCGGGCAGCCACCGTCCGACGGCCGTCAGCCCCGTCCGTACCGGCCAGGACAGCTCCTTGCGCCCGGACCCCACGAGCAGCGGGTGACCGCCCCGCGCGAAGGCCCCGTGGAAGAACCAGTCGGTGTCCTGACCGGCCAGCAGGAACCGTTGGAGCAGCAGCCGGCTGCCCGCCCGCGCCGAGCGTTCGTACAGGCGTCGCGCCTCGGCCGCGCTGTGCAACAGCGTGGTGCTCCGCAGTCCCTCGCCCGCCGGCAGCAGCCACGGCCGGCTCCACTTCGCCACCACCGGCAGCCCCAACCGCCAGGCGGCCTCGGACGCCTCGGCCCCGCTCGTCGGGATCACCGTCTCGGGGTGCGGGATGTCCCAGCGCGCGCACAGCCGCGACAGTTCGGCCTTGTCGGCCACCCGCGCGGGCAGGCCGTCCGGCTGATGGGGAATCCGGTACCGCTCGTCGAGCGCCGGCGCGATCCGGGCGACCGCGATCGCGCTCAGGTCGTCCATCGCGACGAGCACGGCGGGACGCCCGATGCGTTCCGACACGGTGAGCAGGCAGTCCAGCAGGGCTTGTGGTGCCTCGGGGTCGAGTCCGCCGACCGGCCCGGGATGCACGGCGCGCAGATACCGCGAACGCCGCACCGGACCTCCCCCGGCCTCGACGACGACATGGACCTCCACGCCTTTGCGGCCAAGGGATCTGACGGCGCCGAGGGTTCCGTGGTGGAACGGATTCCGATCGAGCCTGAGCAGAACGGCGGGCACATGGTTGGCGAACGCGTGCATGAAAACGGTGTCTTTCACCTAGTCGGACCAAGCGGGGGTGGTGTGCGCCTGCGAATGGCCTACGCGGCGGTCACCGGACAGGCCATTCGTCGGATGTGATGCCTAACGTCGTTGACAAGCACACCGATTCGGGAAGCTCGGGAGACGCCATGCCCACACCACGCCGCCGACTGGCGAGCACCTGCGTCGGTACGGTCACGGCCGGACTGCTGGCCACCGGCGCCGCGCTCGCCGCGCCCGACGAGGAAGCACCCAAGGGCTCCGACATCGCCATGGGCGCGTATCTCGACTACGGGCCGCAGGGAGTGGCCCGGATCCCGTACCTGTCGCGCTGGCTGGGCGGCAAGGAGATCCGGGTCGGGCACACCTATCTCCCCGGGGACCGGTGGGCCGGCATCGAGGGCAACGTCGACTTCCTGACGAACTGGGCCGAGTGGCGCCAGGAGAAGGACGATCGGATGTTCGTCCTCAACGTGCCCATGCAGGAACGCAACGAGGAGCGGGTGCCCGACCGTCAGGTGGCCCAGCTGATCAGGGCGGGCGCGCAGGGCGAGTACGACCGGCACTTCAAGCGGCTGGCCGAGCGGCTGGTGGAGCTGGGCGTGCCGGACACCGTCATCGTCCTCGGCTGGGAGATGAACGGCACCACGTACACGCACCGCTGCGGGCCCGACCCGGAGAACTGGAAGCGGTACTGGAAGCGCGCCGTCGCCGCGATGCGGTCCGTGCCCGGCCAGAAGTTCACGTTCGACTTCGCACCGAACCGGGGTACGGACGCGATCGGCTGGACCAAGTGCTACCCGGGCGACGACGTGGTGGACATCATCGGAATGGACTCCTACGACCAGGGTCCCGGCCAGGACTTCGACGACCAGATCACGCAGCCGTACGGACTCCAGGAGCACGTGGACTTCGCGAAGGCACACGGCAAGGAGATCTCGTACCCGGAGTGGGGCCTGTACCGGCGCGGGGACAACGCGGAGTACGTGCGGCGCATGCTCACGTGGATCGAGCAGCACAAGCCGCTCTACCACACCATCACCGACTACTGCCCGCACGGCGTCTGGCAGTGCAAGCAGAACCCGCGGTCCTCGAAGGTGTTCAAGGACGCCCTCACCCCGCAGAAGCCCGGCCCGGTCATCCCGACGCCGGTGATCCCCACGCCGGTGATCCCGACGCCCGTGGTCCCGACCCCGGTCGTCCCCACCCCCCAGATCCCCACCCCCCAGATCCCCACTCCGCAGATCCCGACTCCGCAGATCCCGACGCCGCAGGTGCCCACGCCCCAGGCACCGTCGGTCCCGCCCGTCGTCCCGCCCGTGGACGTTCCCGTCGAGCCGTCCGTCGAGCCCTCGGTCGAACCCTCCGTGGTGCCGGCGCCCGTGAGCCCGTCCCCGGAGGTCCCCGTCGTGGAGCCTTCGCCGGCGGTCCCCAGCCCGGCGGCCCCCTCCCCGGCCGTCCCCTCCCCCGCGGCCCCCAGCCCGGCGGCGCCGAGCCCGGTCGCGCCGAGCCCGGCCGTGCCCGCAGCCACGCCCGAGCCGGCCGAGCCGACGCCGCCGAAGCCCCCCGCGAACAACACGCAGTGGTGCGTGCCGCTCAACTTCGGGGAATGGCTGTCCAAGCTCGTCGGCAACCAGGCGGTCTGCGTCAAGCTCGACTGGCGCAAGGGCTTCCTCTGGCCCTTCTAGGCGAGGTGGCGTGACTCCCGTCATCGCACCCGCAGTTCGTTGAGCCGCGCCCGCCAGTCCCTGGCGGCCGGCAGCGCCTCGCGCAGCGCGTCCACCGCCCGCTCGCGCCCCGACACCTGCGACTCGTGCAGTCGCAGCAGGGGCGCGAGCGCGTTGGTGGCCAGCAGGAACCGCTGGTTGACCACCGTTTCGGGCCGCCAGTGGTTCTTGTACGGTTCGTTGCCGCGCAGGAAGCTCACCACCGGCCGCCCCTCCGCGAGGGCCCGGCCGGCCTCGTGGCGCAGCAGCAGCGTGGCGATGTCCACCTTGCGGTCGCGCAGGTCCGGGTCGGCCCCGTACAGGTACCCGCCGCTCAGGGCCGACGAGAGCAGCGTGACGTTGGCCGCGACCACGTTCCCGTCCAGCCGGAACTCGGTGAGCCGGCCCTCCCCGACGCGCACCATCCGCCGCACGGCCCGGGTCAGGTGCTCGGCGAAGCGCGGCTTGAGGTGTTCGGGGGTCACCCCGCGTCCCCGCCACTGCTTCTCGTGCAGCCGCAGCAGTGTCCGCACGGCGCGCGGCACCTCCTGCTCGCTGACGTCGTGCTCCTCGATGCCGGCCGCGTCGGTCTTGCGGAGCTTGGCCCGCACCCGTTGGGCGCCGGAGGAGGGCATGCGCCGGACGAGTTCGTCGAAGGGCAGCGCGGGCAGTTCCATGCAGGTGGAGTCGGTGAGCCTGGCCCGTGCCCCGGGCCACTGCTCGAACACCGCCTCTGCGACCGCCCCGGGCCGCACCTCGCGGAGGTCGACGACCGCGCCGCGGGCGGCCCGGTGCAGCCCGCGGGCCAGCGCCGGGACGACCTGCCGGGCGTGCTCGGGGGCCACGAGCACGTCGAAGTAGTCGGTGATCCCGCCGCCCAGCGGCACCAGCAGCGGCAGCGGCCGGTGGACGAGCATCAGCGCGGCCACGCCGACCAGTTCCTCGCCGCGGCGCACGAGGACGAGCCGGAGCCGGCCCTCCTTGCCGTACGACAGCCACCAGGAGTGCAGCCAGGCGTGGCTCTGGAAGGGGGTGGCGGTGGGGCAGCCGCGGACGAGCCGGTTCCACGGCTCTTCCAGCGCGGCGAACTGCCGGGGGTCCCGGCACAGCGTCACCGACAGGCCCCCGGCGGAGCCCGAACTCATCGCACGGACTCCTTCTCCTTGGCCGTGGTGTGCTCGCCCTGCGCGGGCAGCGTCGCGAACTCGCCGGCCACGGGGGTCTCGGCGCCCTCGGAGACGACCTCGTCGCCGCGCCGGCGTCCGGGTCGGGCCAGCATCCACAGGCCGCCGACGAGCCCGCCGGCGCAGAGTCCGACGGCTCCGCTGAGCGGCGCGGAGGCCGAGGCCGGGTCGGTCGGCGCGACGGCCTGGTTGAACAGCAGCAGCTGCACGCCGGTGTTCTTGGCGGCCTGGTTGCTGCTCAGCGACAGGGCGTCGGCGACCGCGTTCGCGATGTCGGCGGCCTCGGACGGGCTCTTGGAGGTACCGGTGATGGCGATCATCGGGGACTCGGGGGAGGTCTCGGCGCGTACCTGGGTCCGCAGCCGGTGGGCGCTGATGCCGGCGCGGGGCTGGGCGTAGGCGAGGGTGGAGCTGCTGGTGGCGATGCGGGCGTAGGCCTGGGCGAAGCCGAGGGCGGTGGCCGGTTCGGTGGTGTCGTCCGGGACGGCGACGACGTAGCTGGTGGCGGCGTACTCGGGCGCCTTGAGCACCCCGTACGCCCCGCCGGCGGCCAGCCCCAGCAGCGCGCAGGCGGGCAACGGCCACCACGCGGGCGGCAGCAACCGGGGCCGCCCCTTCTTCGCGGAGCGGTGGTCGGACTTCTTCTGGTCGGCGGTGTCGGCCATGTGCGTGCTCGCTTCCTGAGTGGAGGGAACTTCCTTCGGCCCCGCTGCGGGGCCCCTGCGGTAGGACTGATCAGCCGTCGCCCCGGCCGGGCGTGCGTGCGGCCCCCGGCCGGGCGGCGTCCCCCCGTGCGTCCGGCCCGCGCCCGGGGGCGGACAGCGCCCCGACCCCGAGCCGTTCCGCCCCGGCGCCCGGATCCGGGGCGGTGCCCCGGCCCCCCTCGGGCGGCGCGGCCAGCGCTCCGGCGTAGACCGAGAGCAACCGCTCCGCGCTCCGCGCGATGTCGTACCGCCGCACCACGGGCGGCGCCGGCAACCGGCCGGCCCCCGCCTCCATGTGTCCGCGCAGCGCGGCGACCAGCTCCTCCGTCCCGGTGCCGATCCGTCGCGCCCCGGGCGCCTGCGTCGCGGGCAGGTCGTCGATGGCCGGGCAGGTGACGTGCAGGACGGGCAGTCCGGCGGCGAGCGCCTCGACGACCGCGAGCCCGAAGGCCTCCTCACGCGACGGGGACACGAAGACGTCCATCGCGGCCAGCAGGGCGGGGATGCCGGGCGTCCGCCCGTCCGCACTGTCGCCGAGCGGGTCCCGTTCCCCGAGCAGGTGGATCCGGCTCTGGGCGCCGAGGTCGGCGGCGAGCCGCCGCAGCGCGGCCCGTTCGGGGCCGTCCCCGGCGAGCAGCAGGTGGGCTCCGGGCAGCGCGGCCACGGCCCGTACGAGCACGTCGAACCGCTTGCCCGGCACGAGCCGGCCGACCCCGCCCACCACGAAGGCCCGTTCCGGGAGTCCGGCCCGGGCCCGCGTGGCCCGGCGTACGCCTTCGTCGAAACGGAAGCGGACGGCCTCGATCCCGTTCGGTACGACGTGGATGCGCGCGGCCGGCACGCCCCATCCCTCCAGCCGCGTCGCCACGGTGTCGGAGACCGCCACCGTCGCCGCGCCGAGGCGTTCTCCGGCCAGGTACAGGGCGCGGACCCCGCGCGAGAGCCGTCGTCCCTCGATCTCGCCCTCGCCGAGGGAGTGTTCGGTGGCCACGGTCGTGCGCACGCCCGCGAGCCGGGCCGCGAGCCGCCCGTACAAGCAGGCCCGGTAGAGGTGGGTGTGGACCAGGTCGTAGCGTTCGCGCCGGATGAAGCGCACCATCCGGGGCAGCGCGCCGAGGTCCCGGTTGCCCTGCATGCCGAGGTGGACGACCCGTACCCCGTCGGCCCGCAGCCCCTCGGCCACCTGGCCGGGGTTGGTCAGGGTCAGCACGTCGCACCGCATGGGCATGTGGCGCAGCAGCAGGCGCAGTTGCTGCTCGGCTCCGCCGACGCCCAGGCCGGTGATGACGTGCAGCACCTTGAGCGACTTCATCCCGTCCGTCGCGTTCATCGCGCCGCCACCCCCCTGCGCAGCTCCCGCATCCGGTGCCGCAGCCGCTTGATCCGCAGCCGTGCCCCGCCGTCGGCCTGGCTGATGTGCGTACGGGGCAGGGCGTACGGGCCGGCGAGTCGACCGGGGTCGATGGCGCACGCGTAGCCGTACCCGGCGGCCCGGGTGGCGTCCACGACCCGTGCGTCGAGGTGCCCGTACGGGTAGCAGAATCCCTCGGGCAGCGTCCCGGTCAGTTCCCGCAGCAGGTCGCGGCTGCCGTGCAGTTCCTGCCGGAGCACGTCGTCGGTGGTGGCCGTGAGGTCCTGGTGGAGCAGCCCGTGCGAGCCGATCTCCTGCCCGGCGGCGGCGACCTCGCGGATCCCCTCGGCGGTGAGGAGGGACTTGCGGGGGCCCAGCGGGTCCCACACGTTGTCCACCCCGAGCCGCCCCGGCAGCACGAACAGCGTGGAGGTGAAATCGAGGCGCTTGAGCAGGGGAAGCGCCCGGGTGAGGAAGTCGGTGTACCCGTCGTCGAAGGTGAGTCCGACGAGCCCGGCTCCGCGCCCGGCCGCGCGGGCCCGGAGCAGTTCGCCGACGGACACCCCGCGCAGGCCCCGGGAGCGCAGCCACAGCAGCTGGGCCTCCAGCACGCGCGGGGTGACGGTGATCCCGTACGGGTCCTCGGCGGGGTCGGTGAACTCGGCGACCGAGTGGTACATGAGGACCCACGGCGATGCGGTCCGGCGGGCGGGGACCAGCACGGCGGCGGACGCCGTGTCGGTGTCAGCGGGCATTGCGGAACCTCTGGGTGAGCTGGGAGGTGAGCTGGGCGATCTGGGCGGGCAGCACGGTGACTTCGAGTGCCCGCATGGCCATTCCGGTGGCTCCGAACATGGCCGGGACCAGCAGGCAGCCGAGGGCGGCGCTGAGCAGCGGGTCAGGGATCATGGGGCCGGCGATCCAGCCGGTGGCGCAGGCCGCGACGGCGGCGACCGCGAGGCGCCCGATGCTGACGGCGACCCGGCGGACCTGGATGGCGACGATCCGGGAGCCGAGCCCGGTGAGGAGCAGGGCGGCGGTGGTCGAGATGCCGGCGGCGTTGGCGGCGGCGATCCCGTAGGTTCCCCACCAGCCGACGGCGAAGGCTCCGAAGACGATGTTGACGAGCAGTCCGGCGCCCATCGCGAGCGCCGGGAACCAGGTGGGCCGGGCGGTCGAGAAGAAGGGCCGGGACAGCGCCCCGACGAGGCAGTGGCCGAGGAGTCCGAGGCCGTAGACCCGCATCACGGAGGCGGTGGCCAGGGTGTCCCGGTGGGTGAAGGCGCCGCGTTCGAAGAGGACCTGGATGATCTGGGGCGCGTACCCGATGACGAGGGCGGTGCCGATGAGGACGGCGAGGGAGGCGAGGGCCAGGTCCCGTTCGACGCGCCGCCGGGCCTTCTCGCGTTCGCCGCCGGCCATGGCCTGGGCGACGACCGGGAAGGTGACCGTGCAGATCATCAGGGACAGCACCATCGGCATCTGCGCGACCTTCTGCGCGTAGTTCAGGTGCGAAATGGCCCCGGACGGGAGCGAGGCGGCCAGGAACCGTTCGACCAGGACCTGGGACTGCCGGAAGACGGCGAAGAAGATGACGGGGGCGATCAGCCCGAAGGCGATCAGCGTGGGCCGGTCCCGGTCGCGCCGGCTGCGGGGGGCGCCCTTGGCCCGGGACGGTCCGAAGCCCACGTTCCGGATGAACGCGGGCAGTTGGACGAGCACCATCAGTGCCCCGCCGAGGGCGACTCCGGCCGCGGCGGCCCGCACTCCCCACAGGGCGTGGAGGGCGACCATCGCGCCGATGATCCCGACGTTGTAGGAGACGTAGATCGCGGCGGGTGGCAGGAAGGATCTGTGGGCCCGCAGTGCGGCGCTGAAGTATCCGGCGATCCCGAAGGTGATCACGGTCAGGGCGGTCAGCCGGGTGCACTGGACGGCCAGGTCGGGATCGGGCAGTCCGGGCGCGAGGACGCCCACGACGAGCGGCGCGGCGACGATCAGCACGGAGGCCACGGCGGCCAGCAGCACCAGCAGCCGCGGCAGGGTCGCGCCCACGAGCAGCCGTACGGGGTCCTGCGCGCGGGCCTCCTTGCGGGTGAGCCCGGCGCGGTCGGCGGCCCGGCGGGCCAGGGCGTGGCTGAAGGCGGGCACCATCAGCAGCGCCATGGCGTCCTCGATGAGCAGCGTCGAGGCCATCTCGGGGACGGTCCAGGCGATGAGGAACGCGTCGCTGTCGTGCCCGGCGCCGAAGAGGTGGGCGATGGTCTGGTCGCGTACGAGCCCGAACACCGCCCCCGCGGCGGTGAGGCCCGCGGTGACGGCGGCGGCCTTGGCGAGGTACCGGCCCAGGGGGGCGGACGTGCCGGGGTCGCCGGATCCGGATCCCCGCCCGGCCCGCGCACGGGCGGCGGCGGTCCCCTCGGATTCCGTGGCGGCGGACGCCCCCGCGACGGCGGGGCCGCCGGAGGCGATCACGCGGCCCCGGTCCCGGTCCCCGCGGGCACCGGCGCCGCGGGCGGCGTCCGGTTCCGCCGGGTGCGGCGGACGGCCCGCGGTCGCGGCGAGGTCGGTCGCCGCGGCCGCGGGCCGCCGGGGCGGGATGCCCGTCACCGGCCGGCCGGCCACTCGACGGCCGGCCGGCCCCGTCCGGTACCGGTCGCGAACCCGCCCTCCGGGTCGCCCCGGGAGGACAGCGCCCACCAGGCGGCGAGTCCGATGATCACCCCGGTCAGGACGGTGGACGGCCCGCCGATGTCCGCGTAGAGGAAGTCGGTCAGCTGCCACGCCAGGAGCCCGACGGCGATCAGCCCGCAGTCCAGGGCCCCTCGGCGGGAGGCGCATCGGCGGACGCCCGCGACCAGCAGCGCCGCCCAGCCGCCGACGAGCGCGGTCAGTCCGATCAAACCCTGTTCGCTGAGCACCAGCAGGTACATGTTGTGCGGGGACAGCAGCGGTTGCTTGATGAAGGCCTGCCCCGCTCCGGCGGTGTCGCTGCCGGCGGACAGGGCCAGGCCGGAGTGGCCGTCCCGGTTGGCCGGGAAGCCCTTGAGGCCGACGCCGGCCGCGGGCCGCTCCCGCCACATCGACTCGGCGGCGGCCCACATGGTGTAGCGGTCGGTGACCGATTGGTCGGGGGCGTCGGAGACCTGGGTGATCGAGGTCAGCCGTTCCGCGACCATCTCGGAGCCGACCCCGAGCCCGCCGACGAGCACCACGCCGAGCGCGACCAGCGCCAACAGCACCTTGAGCGCCCGCCGGATCCCGGCGATCACCATGATCAGCACGGCCGCGCCGAGGGTGGCGATCCACGCGCCCCGGCTGAAGGACAGCACCAGCGGCAGCACCAGGGCGAGCGCGCAGCCGGTCGCCACCCTCCGGACCCGTCGCGGCAGTCCCGGCGCCAGTGCGGCGGCGGTCGCGACGATCAGCCCGTACGCGACCACCGTGGCCATGCCCATGACGTCACCGGGGCCGAAGGTGCCCACGGCCCGGATGTCCTCGCCCTGGTACGAGGCGCCGGTGTGCGTCGCGAACTGCACGACGCCGACGGCCCCCTGGACCAGTGCCAGCACCACGAAGCAGGCGGCGGCCAGGCGGAACTCGCGGGCGTCCCGCACCAGCAGCACGATCGCCGCCGGGACCAGCACGAAGACCTGGAGGTAGCGCACGAACCCGGGCAGCGCCGCGTACGGGTCCCCTGCGGTGACGGTGGCCACCGCGAGCCCCACGGCGGGCAGCCCGAGGAGGGCCGCCCCCATCGGGGTCAGCGCCCGCACCCGGCCGCGCACCGCCTGTACGGCGCACACCAGGACGAGCAGCAGTGAGGCGGCGTCGGCCGGTCCGACCTTGCCCGAGGTGGTGGCGTCGCCCGCCGGCAGCGGGGCGAGGAGGAACAGGACGGTCGCGGCGAGCGGCAGCAACGGCCAGTGTCGGCGCAGCAGCCCACCGATGTCCGGGCGTGCCCAGGGGCTCGATACGGCAAGGCTCATGCTCAGCTGCCCCCCAGCCGGAATCGGAAGAACCCGGCCGCGGTGCGGGCGAGGATCCACAGGTCCTGCCACAGCGACCAGGTGTCGATGTAGTGGTTGTCGAAGCGGGCCCGGTCCTCGATGGAGGTGTCCCCGCGCAGTCCGTTGATCTGCGCGAGTCCGGTGATCCCGACGGGCATCCGGTGGCGGGCCTCGTAACCGGGGTGCACGCTGCTGAACTTGGCGACGAAGAAGGGCCGCTCGGGGCGCGGACCGACCAGGCTCATGTCACCCCGTACGACGTTCCACAGCTGCGGCAGCTCGTCCAGCGAGGACTTGCGCAGGAAGGAGCCGACCGGGCTCATCCGCCGGTCGCCGGCGACCGTCCACCGAGTGGCGGACTCGTGCGGATCGGCGCTCAGGGTGCGGAACTTCAGCAGGGTGAAGGGGCGTCCGTACAGCCCGACCCGCTCCTGCCGGAAGATCACGCCGGGCCCGTCGACGAGCCGTACGGCCAGGGCGCAGGCGGCCATCACGGGCGCGGCGAACAGCAGGGCGATCGCGGCGAGCGTGGAGTCGATGAGCCGCTTCGCGAACCGCTCCAACGGCCGGGACGGGCGCGGCAGCAGCGGCTGCACGGCGTACCCCCACAGCTGGTCGGCCGGCTGCGCCACGCGCATGCCGGTGACCTTGGCGGTGCCGGCCGGGTCGGCGAGCCAGAGCCGGCAGCCGTGGTCGTGGAAGAGCCGGACCAGCGAGGCGGTGCGCTCGTCGGCCTCCGGCGGGCGGGTGAAGACGGCGTGCCGGACGGAGTTCTGGATGACCGCGCGCCGGACGTCCTCGTGGGTGGCGAGCACCGGCAGCGGGGCGTGTTCCCCGTCGGCGGCGCCGGTGTCGGCGATCCCGACGGGCCGCAGGCCGTACTCGGGCCGCCCGTGGAGGGCGGTGGCGACCGCCCCGGCGCCCGCGCCGGGACCGACGACGAGCGCGGAGGCCGGCGAGCGCAACGCGGCGCGCCGATGGAGCTGGTTCACGAGGCCGCGGCCCGCGCAGACCAGCAGGACCTGGAGGCAGACCGTGCCGAGCAGCACGCTCCAGCTCATGGCCTGTCGGGGGTGGAAGGCGGCCAGGACGGCGGCGGCCCCGCACCACAGGACGACGGCCCGACCGGCGAGCGCGGGCAGTTCGAACAGCGCGGAGGGCGCGAGCCGCGGCCGGTACAGCCCCGCCTGCGCGTGCAGCGCGAGGAGCACGGCCGCGAGGGGCAGGGCGGCCTCGGTCGCGAGGCCCGGTCCGGGCAGGGTCAGGGCGGTGAGGACGGCGGCCAGCGCGTCGGAGGTCACCAGCGGGACGACCCGGTCGCGGGGGCGGACGCGCCGCGGCCGGACGGCGGTCCTGGCCGGTTCGACCTGGGGCCCGCGCGGCGGGTGGATGGCGGTCACGGAACGGCGGGCTGGTGTGTGAGGCGCGGGCGCGAAGGCGCTGCTCCCGGCGGGCCCCGTGCCGCCCTGCCCGGGGTGCCGGGCGGGTGCGCTGTCCATCGTCATCGGCTGATGCGCTCCTGGTTCAAGGGCCGGGGCCTGCCCAGCAGTTCGTGGTACAGGCCGGTGACCGCGTCCGTGGTCCGCCGTACGTCGAAGTCGGTCCGGGCGTGCTCCCGGGCCCGCTCCCCGAGTTCGGCGAGCAGCCGCGGTTCGGCCAACAGCCCGGAGAGGGCCTTGGCCAGTGCCGTCGGGTCCTCCGGCGGCACCAGGCACAGCCGCCCCTGGCCGGGCGGCAGACTTTCCCGGGCACCGCTGACGTCGGAGACCAGGACCGGGCGACCGCAGGCCATCGCTTCGAGCGGGGCGAGCGCCATGCCTTCCCACCGCGACGGCAGTACAACGAGATCGGCGGCCCGAAGCCACGGTCGGATGTCGGAGGCGGCCCCCGCGAAGAGGACGCCCGGCGGGGCCCCCAGGCGCAGCCGTTCGGTGTCGGGGCCGTCCCCGACGAGGGCCAGTCGGGCGTCCGGGATGGTCGCCGACACCTCCGACCAGGCCTTGAGCAGGATGTCCTGGCCCTTCTGCGGGCAGAGCCGGCCGACGCAGACGACGAGCGGCGCGTCGCCCCGGAACTCGGCGGGCAGTGAGAGTTCGGCGCGGGCCGCCGCCCGGTCGACGTCGCGGTCGGCGGCGCCGGGCCGGAAGTGGTCGGTGTCCACGCCGTTGCGGATGACCGACCAGCGGGCGGTGATCCCCTCGGACTCGCCGGCCCGGCGTTCCGCCTCGCTGACGCAGAGCACCCGGTCGGCCCACCGGGCGCCGAACCGTTCCCAGCGCAGCGCGAGCGCGGCGGTGGCCCCGCCCACGGCGTCGAAGGACCAGGCGTGCGGCTGGAACACGGTCGCCACGGTGCCGCGCGCGGCCAGCCGCCCGGCCAACCCGGCCTTGGCGCTGTGGACGTGCAGCAGATCGGGCCGTACGCGGCGGATCAGTCGCGCGGCGCCGAGCACCTCGGCGGGCAGCCCGGGCCCGGGCGATCGCCCGGCGCGCCA
The DNA here is from genome assembly GCF_036231985.1 of Streptomyces sp. NBC_01426. Taxonomy (GTDB): domain Bacteria; phylum Actinomycetota; class Actinomycetes; order Streptomycetales; family Streptomycetaceae; genus Streptomyces. The sequence continues at coordinate 4,475,682 of NZ_CP109500.1, read as the reverse complement.
GGTGAGGACCTCGGCGCCGGCGTCGTGGGCGTCGTCGGCGAGCCGGCCGCCGCGCGGGCAGCCGACGACGACGCGCAGCCCCGCGGCGGCCTGCGCCCGGACCAGGTCGGTGACGACCCGGGCGACCCCGCCGTCGACGGGTTGGGCGAGGTGGAGGACGGTGTGGAGGACCGATGGGGACGAATGTGCTGTCGAACGGTTGGTCGACACGTGGAGTGATCTCCTACGTTCAGCGGCGCGCGTCTGTCTGAACGAAGAGCACACCGAGGAATTGGCCCTGACTTTCGCCCGTGAACTTGAAACTCAGGCTGCGGGCACCACCGGACAGGGCGGGACCCAGATCGAACACGTCCGCGTCATATCCGAGGGTATTCACGTGTTCGGGCTGTCGCACGAACGAGGGACGTCCGAATTCCGTGATCGTGGAATTCATAACATCATTAAAAGGATTTTCTGAATCACTGAGACTCACGCGCCGACCACTGTCCGCCGTCACCGTCAGTGAGTCCCCGAGGACCCCCCGGTCCCCGTCGTAGGCGACCACCCCGGCCTTGCCGGCGGACCCGGCCGGCGCGTCCAGCCCGGCGACCTCCACCGTCCGACCGGCGGCCTCGCCCACCCCCGGGACCAGCCCGTCGAACCCGTCGTGCACGGAGACCCGGCGCAGCGGTTCCTTCGGGTGCTCGTAGGCGACGACCAGCGTCCAGCCGCCCCAGGCCCCCACCGCCGAGTGCCCCATCGCGATGTTCAGCTGGGCGACCGTCCACATCCCGGCGCCGCCCTTGCGGACCAGCGGGGTCACGTCCGCCGAGGCCTGGTAGGCGTCGCTGCCCGCGTCGCTGCGGTGCCCGATGACCGTGTCCGCAAGGACTTCCTTGTACGCGCCGCCGGGCTCGGCGACCAGCACGCGGCCGTTGTCCTCCGGCGGCTTCTGCTCGCCCACCCGCAGGTTCCCGCCCCAGTACAGCCGGGCGTAGGCGACCTTCGCGCCCTGCGGGACCTTGAGCTCGGCCCGGGTGGAGTTGTAGGTGTCGGGGTCCTTGTCGACCTCGCTGTAGAACATCTCGTAGTCGCTGTTGACCCCTGCGGCGCCGCGCTGCACGTCGGCGCAGGGTTCGGCCTGCCGGTTCTCTTCCTTGCGACAGCTGATCCCGGAGTTCGAGGCCCGGACCAGCCCGCCGTGCAGCACGGCCTGGTAACGCTGTGTGAACGGGATCCGGGCCTGCTCCTTGACGGTGGCGTCGGAGACACGGGGGCCGGCGAGGACCGCCGCACCGGCCGCCGGAACGTTCGCCGAAAGTGTGAGGCAGGACAGCAGACCGAGCGTGCCGAGGATTCTGCGGGAGGAACCCATGACCCTGTCTCCATTTTCGATCAGGGGGACAAAACAGGAGTGAACTTTGTCAGAAATCAGGCTGGAAATCACGTCGGACTCGCTCGTACGGCCTTTTGGGCGATACCACGCACCCTCAAAGTGGGCGGGTCGTTATGGGGGTTGCTCCACCGCTCGGAACCGAAAGGGAAAGCGGAGTCCGGAAGGGGCCGGCGCACCGGGGACGACGCCCCGACGAACGGCCTCACCCACGGCACCCGCCCCCGTCCGACGCCGACGACGTCAACGCCCGACGTCAACCGCGGCGCCCGAAACTTCGGCATCCGAGTGAAGACACGCAACCCGAGCCGGGGCAGCGCCGTTGATCCGGGTGCTCCAGTACCGGGCAATCCTGCAAAAAAGGGACGACAATGATCAAGAAGTTTGTAGCCGGCGCAGCGGTTGCCGCCTCCGTCGTGGGTCTCGGTGCCGCGATGGCCCCGTCGGCCATGGCCATCGGCAACGACGGCGGCATCAACACCGCCAACGGCAACAACTCGGCGCAGATCTACGGCAACCAGGCCACGTACGGCAACATGAGCCCGCAGATGGCGCTCATCCAGGGCTCCTTCAACAAGCCCTGCATCGCCCTGCCGGCGAAGGCCAACGTGCAGTCGGTGCTGGCCCTGGTCAACGTCGGCGTCCAGGACATCCCGGTCCTGTCCAGCCCGCAGAACCAGCAGTGCACCGAGAACTCCACCCAGGCCAAGGGCGACGAGGCCCTGTCGCACATCCTCAGCAACATCCCGGTCCTCTCCGGCAACGCCTCCGCCGGCAGCTGACCGCCGCCCCGTACGTGGGCATTCCCCCGGCCGGGTCCGGGGAACGAGGCCGTCGCACCTTCGGGTCGCGGCGGCCTCGCCGCGTCCGAGGGCGCTCGAATTACCGCGAGCCGCGGAATTCCGCCGACTAATTCCACATCCGCGCGACTTTTAGCGCGCGAGCATCGGAGTGAAATGCGGAACGGCCCGGGAAAATTCGCGGTTTCTTTTCCCGGACCCGCTCGTTGTTATGTGTGCAGTGGATACGCCTCTGCGGGAAGGATCGAAAACAAATGACGTACAAGAAGGCACTGGTGCTGGCCGCCGGCGTGCTGATGGCCGCCGGTGCCGCCTCCCCCGCCATGGCCGACTCGGCCGCCGAGGGCCAGGCCATCGGCTCCCCCGGCGTCGCCTCCGGGAACCTCGTCCAGGTTCCGGTGCACGTCCCGGTCAACGTCTGCGGCAACACCGTCAACGTGATCGCCCTGCTGAACCCCGCGTTCGGCAACACCTGCGTCAACGCCTGACGAAGCGACTGCGCCCGCAAGGGCGAACCTCCTCGGGGTGGCCTCGGAGTGCACGGCGGTGCACTCCGGGGCCTCCTTCGATCCAGCACCGGCCCCAGCGCCGGTAGACAGGGAAGGACCCATGCGACAGGTACTGAGCCGACAGGTGCTGGGCAAGGGGATGCTCACGGCGGCGGCCGCCTCCAGCCTGCTGTCGATCGCGACCGGCGCGGCCCACGCGCATCCCGGGGCGATGGCCGAGGCCTCGCACTCACCGGGGGTGCTGTCCGGCAACAGCGTCTCGGTACCGATCACCTTCGCGCCGAACGTGTGCGGCAACAGCGTGGACGGGGGTGCCGCGCTCAACCCCTCGATGGGCAACACCTGCGCCACCACCACCGGCTCCGACGCCGCCCACGACTACGAGCGCCACCTCAGCCCCGAGCACGCCGCGATGTTCGAGCGCTACCTCGACGAGCGCCCGGGCGGCCGGCACGCGATGCCGCAGCAGCGGGACGAAGAGCCCCGCAGGCAGGCGCCCCGGCACGCGGCACCCAAGCACGCGGCACCCCGGCACGCTGCGCCCCGCCACGACGAGGCCCGCCACGACGACCCCCGCCACCAGGGCGGCCACGGGAGCGCGGAGGAGGAGTGCGACGACCACCCGCCGGTCGGCCCCCCGAACCCCGAGCCGCGCCCGCAGGCCGAGCACCCGGCGCCGGTGCCCCACCCGGCGCCCCCGGCGCCGAGGCCGCTGCCCCAGCCGCACCCGCTGCCGGGGCCCGTCGCGGAGCACCCTGGCCCGAAGCCGCTGCCCGAGCCGGTTCCGGTGCCCGAGGCGCCCGCCCCGGTCCAGGAGGCGCCCAAGACGCTTCCGGCGCCCGAGCCCGAGTGGGAGCAGCCCAAGACGCTCCCGGCGCCGGCCCCGGGTCCGTCGTTCGAGGACGAGGTCACCGGGCCGCCGCGCGGCAGCATGCCCGTGACGCACCCCGCCCCGGCTCCGGCGCCCGAGGTCGTGCGCCCCGCGGACCAGCCGCCGGCCGCTCCCGCCGGCGACCTCCCCGTCCACCTGCCCCCGGTACCGGCACCCGCGCCGGCGCCCGCGCCCGCCCCGGCTCCGGTCACCACTCCGGCACCCGCCCTCCCGCCGATGGTCGCCGTCCCCGCGCAGGCAGCGGCACGGGAACTGGCGGCGACCGGAGCGGGTCAATCGGCCGCCGCGGCCGCCCTCGCCACGGCCCTGATCCTGGGCGGCGCCATTCTGTACCGAAGGTCCCGTATCGCCTGACCGGCAATACCGGTAATCAGAAGAAATATCGGCCGGAGAATCCCTGGTGGATTCTCCGGCCGTTGCCGCGTTCGCTCGCGCGTTTCCGTATCGGCGGGGAATCGTTAGCCAGGTCGAAAGCGGCGCGACGGTCGCCGCTGGAAAAGGATTTCGAAAATGAAGTTCACGAAGGTCGCCGCTGTCGTCGCCGGTTCCGTGGCCCTCCTCGGCGCCGCGTCCCCCTCCTTCGCCGCCGGGACCCCGGCCGCGATGCCCCCCATGAGCCTGACCGGGGGACTGAGTGACGCGCTGACGGCCACCACCGGCGCCACCGAGAACCTTCCCAACGAGGCGCTGGCCGAGCAGGGCGACAGCCTGGGCAAGGTCGTCGGCACCGTGCAGACGGTCAACAAGGCCCGCAACGACCTGCCGGGCGAGACCCTCAAGCTCGCGAACGGTGCCACCCAGGCCTCCCCGCTGCTCGGCGGCGTGGACCTCAACGGCGGTCGCTGAATCCGACCGGACGCGACATGACCGTGGGCGCCACCGGCGAGGCCGGGGCGCCCACAGTCATGAGATCGACTGACGTCAGTCGTTGACGCAGACGTTGCCGAACGCGGGGTTCAGCAGGCCGATGACGTCGACCGAGTTGCCGCAGACGTTGACCGGGATGTGGACCGGCACCTGGGCCAGGTTGCCCGAGAGGACACCGGGGGAACCCACGGCCGCGCCCTCGGCCGCGGAGTCGGCGGAAGCGGCGCCCGCGGCACCGGCCACAGCGAGACCAGCGGAGGCCAGGGCCACGGCGGCCTTCTTGGCAGCAGAGTTCATGGGAAGTGCACCTTCTCTTCGACGTCCTGCCCCGATCCCGGGGCTCACACCGAGCGAAACGGTTCTGGTTCCCAAACGACACGGGTGGGCACCGAATCAGACCTGTTCAGCCCAATAGTCGTAACCACGGAGCCCTCCCGGGCCGCCCCGCGCCGTCGCCTCGACGCCTACGGCACGTCGGGGACGTCCGGGATGTCGGGCACCAGGTTCACCGGCAGGGCGGGGACGGCCGGCACCGCGGGCACCGCCGGGACAGCGGGCACGGCGGGCACGGCCGGCACGGCGGGGATCTCCGGGAGCTTGGGGACCTCCACCGGCACCTGCGGGACGGTCGGGATCTCCGGCAGCGCGGGCAGCGTGGGCAGTTGGATCGGCGGCAGCTTCACCCCGGCCGGCAACAGGCCCTCCAGGGACTTGAGCAGCCCCTCCAGCGTCGTGCGGAGCGTGGCGAGCAGATCGTCGATCGGGCCCGCGGCCGCGCGGGCCTCGATGGCTTCGATCTGCTCCTGTACGGCCTCCACGCGGCGCGTGAGAGCCGCGCCCGCGCCGCTGTCGGCGGCGCTCGCGGGGGCGACCGCGCCGGACAGTATGGCGACCGCGAGGGCAGAGGGGACGAGGACGCGGGCGCGGAACGACTTCTTGCGGTGCATGAATCTTCCTTCTGGTCGCACGAATGCGGACCCGAGCGATCCGCTTCCTTACCCACCGTGCGAACACCTCGTACGCTCCGCAACCGGAACGCCGCCGCCGGCCCCACCCACTGAGGGCTGCGTACGGCCTTCGCGCACGCGTCCGGAGCCGCCTCACCCGGGTTGGGGAAAAGCGCGCCCCAAGCGGGCCGTTTGAGTGAAGCAGCGGAACCAACCAGGCACCGGGCAGTTGATCAGGGCGCTCCACTAGCGGGCACTCGTGCGACAAAAGGACCAATGATGCTCAAGAAGATCATGACCGCCGCCGCGGTTTCCGCCGTTGCCGTCGGCGCGGGCGCTGCTGCCGCCGCCCCGGCCATGGCCATCGGCAACGACAACGGGATCAACACCGTCAACGGCAACGGTGCCTCGCAGATCTACGGCAACCAGAAGACCAGCGGCGACCTGAGCCCGCAGCTCGGCCTGGTCCAGGGCACCCTGAACAAGCCCTGCATCGGCCTGCCGGCCAAGGTCAACGCCCAGTCGCTGATTGCCCTGCTCAACATCGGTGTCCAGGACATCAACGTCCTGTCCAACCCGCAGAACCAGCAGTGCACCGAGAACTCCACCCAGGCCAAGGGCGACGAGCCGCTCTCGCACATCCTGGACAACATCCCGGTCCTGTCCGGCAACGGCTCCCTCGGCAGCTGATCTCCGCTCCCCCTCATGTCCGGGCCGCGGTGCCCGTGGAGCGATGTGACGAGGGCCCCGGCAGCCACCAGCTGCCGGGGCCCTCGCACGTCGTCGGCCGTCAGCTCGTCCAGAACTCCCACCACCGGGTCAGGATCAGCATGGCGATCACGCCGAGGTGCAACGCGGGCGGGGCCCAGCCGAATTCGGTGAAGAACCCCCGTACCGGGCCCGGCGCGGGAAGGATGCCCGCGGCGACGGTGTGGGCGGTGACCGCCCAGAACATCAGCAGCGTCGCCACCCAGGCGAGACAGCACCACAGGCAGAGCGCGTTGATCTCGTAGAGGGACTGGACCATCAGCCAGCCGCAGAAGACGGTGCCGAAGAGGGTGCCCGCGTTCAGGCCGAGCCAGAACCAGCCCCGGTAGTGGGCGCCGGCCAGCAGGCCCATGCCCACGCAGACCACGACCGCGTACGCCGCCAACCCCAGCATGGGATTGGGGAAGCCGAAGGCGGCCGCCTGGTCGCTCTTCATCACGCTGCCGCAGGAGACCACGGGGTTGAGGCTGCAGGCGGGCTTGAAGTTCGGGTCCTCCAGCAGGAGGAACTTGTCGAGGGTGATGACCCAGGAGGCCAGCACTCCGGCGGCCCCCGTGAGCACGAGCAGCCACGCCAACCCCCTTCCGGGGGCGTCGGGTCGGTCCTCGCGTCGGGTGTCGGGGCGACCCTGCTGCCGCGGGACGCCCACTGTGTTCGTTGCCATGGGACCCATGGTCGCGCGCCATGCCCCAGACCGGGGCCAATCATGCCTATTCGTACACAAGTTGACCTGAAGGGGTGGCGGGAACCCCCGATGCTTCCCGGACGTTTTACCGAACCCCGGACGTGATGTCAGAGCCAGGCGTTACGTTGAGCTTCTGCGAAGTGACAAGCTGCGACGGCCTGGAGACCCACCTTGAGCGATCCGTACGAGACAACCGAGGCGCACCTCGATCGACTCCTGGGCCGCGCCCTCAACTCCTTCGATCTGCCGGACCTCCTGGTCGAACGCCTCGGGACGGCGCTCGCCCACAGCTCCTCGCTGTCCACCACGCACCACAGCCCCTCGGCGGGGCTGTGGCGGGAGACCCACTGGCACACGTACCTGCTGGCCGACGGGGGTTCGGAGTCGCTGTGGGAGTTGGCGTACCGGCAGGAGGGTGACCGGGCCGTCCGGCACGAGGTGTTCGCGAACAAGTCGGACCTCTGCATGGCCGTGACCCGGCTCTTCGGGGAGGTCCCCGCCCGGGTGGCCCGGGATCTCGCGGCGTCCCCGGCCGGGGGCGGGTCGGCCGACGACATGGCGGCGCTCGGCGCGCTGTTCACGGCTCCGGGCCCCTCGCTGCGGCACCGGGAGTACACGGTGGAGCAGTCCGCCGACCACGCCCGGCGGGTGCTGCGGCGCGCGGAGAACGTGGATCGCCCGGGCGAGCGGTTGGCGGAGCGGCTGCGGTCCGCGTACGCGCACCAGATCACCCAGGCGTTCGGCGGGAGGCGGAGCCTGACGTCCGGGCGGGACGCGGGATTCAGCCTGTACGAGCACGCGTTCGTCCTGCTGGACGGGTCCGAGGTCAGCCTGTGGGAGGTCGAGCACACGGCGACGCCGGACGGGCGGCACATGTGCGAGGTCTACGAGAGCGAGACCACCGCGCGCGGAGCGATGGAGCTCCGCGCGCGGGTTCGGTGAGGCGGGGGCGGCCGGGTCAGGCGGCGACGGTCACGGGCGCGTTCTCGGCGTCGGCCTCCCCGCCGGTGCCCGGCGCGCCCTGCGGCTGCCCGCGCAGTCCCTTGAGGAGGATGACCAGGCCGGCGGCCGTCACCGTGCCGGCGGCGATGGCGACCAGGTAGAGGAACGGGTTGCCGATCAGCGGGACGACGAAGATCCCGCCGTGGGGGGCCCGCAGGGTGCACTCGAAGGCCATCGAGAGGGCGCCGGTGACGGCGCCGCCGGCCATGGCGGCCGGGATCACGCGCAGCGGGTCGGCCGCCGCGAAGGGGATGGCGCCCTCGGTGATGAAGGAGGCGCCCAGGAACCAAGCGGCCTTGCCGTTCTCCCGTTCGGCCTTCGAGAAGAGCCGGCCGCGAACGGTGGTGGCCAGGGCCAGCGCGAGGGGCGGCACCATGCCGGCGGCCATCACCGCGGCCATGACCTTCAGACTGCCTTCGTTGGGGGCGGCGAGTCCGCCGATGGCGAAGGCGTAGGCCACCTTGTTGAGCGGGCCGCCGAGGTCGAAGCACATCATCAGGCCGAGGATCACGCCGAGGATGATCGCGTTGGCTCCGGAGAGGCCGGACAGCCAGTCGGTGAGGGCCCTCTGGAGCGAGGCGACGGGCTTGCCGACGACCAGGAACATCAGGAACGCAGTCACGGCGGAGCCGATGAGCGGCAGCACGACCACGGGCATGATCCCGCGCAGGGCGGTCGGGATCCGCAGCCGCTGCACGGCGAGGACGGTGCCGCCCGCGATCAGACCGGCGATCAGGCCGCCGAGGAAGCCCGCGTTGATGGTGAGCGCGACCGCGCCGCCGACGAAGCCGGGGACCAGGCCAGGGCGGTCGGCCATTCCGTAGGCGATGTAGCCGGCGAGGACCGGGACGAGGAAGCCGAAGGCGAGGCTGCCGGTCTGGAAGAGGAGGGCGGCCCAACTGGCGGCCTCGGTCCAGACGAAGTGCTCGGCCACCGAGGGGGCGGTGTTGATCTCGTAGCCGCCGATGGCGAAGGCGAGGGCGATGAGCAGCCCGCCGGCGGCGACGAACGGGACCATGTAGCTGACGCCGGACATGAGCCAGGTCCGCAACCGCGACCCGTAGCCGTCGGCCTCCTGACCCTGTTGCTCCACGGGCGTCGGGGCGGGCGCCCCCGTCTCGCCGCGGGCCGCCTTCTCGCGGGCTTCGGCGAGGAGTTCGGCGGGGCGGTTGATGCCGGCCTTGACGCCGACGTCGACGGTGGCCTTCCCGGCGAAGCGGGCGCGGTCGCGGACGGGTACGTCGTGGGCGAGGACGACGGCGTCGGCGGCGGCGATGTCGGCGGGGTCCAACGGGGTGAACCCGGCGGAGCCCTGGGTCTCGACCCGGATCTCGATGCCCGCGGCCCGGGCGGCCTGCTGGAGGGACTCGGCGGCCATGTAGGTGTGCGCGATCCCGGTGGGGCAGGAGGTGACGGCCACGACCCGGAACGGGCGCGCCGCGTCTTCGGTGTCGGGGGCGGCGGCCTCGGGCGTCGGGGCGACGGGTGTCGGGGCCTCGGGCGTCGGGGCGGCGGGTGTCGTCGGCTCGTTCGTCGTCGGGTCGTTCGGCTGCGGGGCGGGCGCGTCGGGCTTCGGTGCGGGGGTGTCGGCGCCGGCGACGAGGGCGGCGGCTTCGGCCGGGGTGGTGGCCGCGCGGAGGGCCGCCACGAACTCGGGGCGCATCAGGCGCCGCGCGAGGGAGGAGAGGATCGAGAGGTGGGCGTCGTCGGCGCCGGCCGGGGCCGCGATCAGGAAGATCAGGTCGGCGGGGCCGTCCGGTGCCCCGAAGTCCACGCCGGCGACGGACCGGCCGAAGGCCAGGGTGGGGGCGGTGACGTGCGCGCTGCGACAGTGCGGGATGCCTATCCCGCCCTCCAGCCCGGTGGGCATCTGCGCCTCGCGCGCCGCCACGTCCGCCAGGAACCCGTCCAGGTCGGTGACCCGGCCGAGGGACAGCATCCGCCGCGCCAGTTCGCGCGCCGCCGCCTCCTTCGAGTCGGCGGTCAGGTCGAGGTCGACCAGCTCGGGGGTGATCATCTCGCTCATCGCGGGCTCCTTCGCACGCTTCAGACCGCGGCGGGTTCGGTCAGGGGGAGGTCGAGCGGCAGGTCTCGGGTCACGCGGACCGCGTCGGGGCGCAGGTCGGCGGGGGTCGGCATGGCGCTGCCGGGCAGTTGCACGGCGGCCGCGCCGTGGGCCAGGGCCGAGGCGAGGGCCTCGGGGCCGGTGCCGCCGGCGATCAGGAAGCCGGCCAGGGAGGCGTCGCCCGCCCCGACGTTGCTGCGGATCTCGGCGGCCGGGGCGGTGCCGTAGTGGTCGCCATCGGCGGCGACCAGCAGTTGGCCGTCGGCTCCGAGGGAGGCCAGTACCGCCCGCGCGCCCAGGGCCCGCAGTTCCCGGGCGGCGTCGAGCACGTCGCCCAGGGTGGCCAGCGGGCGGCCGACCGCGGCGGCGAGTTCGTGGACGTTCGGCTTGATGACGTCGGGGCGGGCCGGGAGGGCAGCGAGGAGCGCCGGGCCGGAGGTGTCCAGGGCGATCCGGGCACCCGCTTCGTGGGCCCGGGCGACCAGTTCGGCGTACCACTCGGGGCGCAGGCCGCGCGGCAGGCTGCCGCAGCAGGCGATCCAGGCGGGGCTGCCGTCGTGGGTGCGGACCGTCTCCAGGAGCAACGCCGACTCCTCCGGGGCGAGTTCCGGACCCGGGGCGTTGATCTTCGTGAGGGTGCCGTCGGGTTCGGCGAGGGAGATGTTGGATCGGGTCTGTCCGGCGATGGAGACGGCCGTCACGTCCACGCCCTGCGCGCCCAGCAGTTCGGCGATCAGTGCGCCGGGGGCGCCGCCGAGCGGGAGGACCGCGGTCGTGCGGACGCCCGCGGCCGCGACGGCGCGGGAGACGTTGACCCCCTTGCCGCCCGGGTCGACCCGGTCTCCGGTGGCGCGCAGGACGTCGCCCCGGCCGAGCGAGGGGACCTCGTAGGTCCGGTCGAGGGAGGGGTTGGGCGTGACGGTGAGGATCATACGAGCGCAACTTCCGTACCGGCGGCCTCGATCGCCGCCTTGTGAGCGGGGTCGAGCCCCGTGTCCGTGATGAGGAGGTCGATGTCCGCGAAGGCGCCGAAGCGCGCGAAGTGCTCTTGGCCGGCCTTCGAGGAGTCGGTGAGCAGGACCACGCGGCGGGCCGCCGCCATGGCGGCGCTCTTGACGGCGGCCTCGGCGAGGTCGGGGGTGGTCAGACCGCCGTCCGGGGTGAAGCCGTTGGTCGCGAGGAAGAGGACGTCCGCGCGGATCTCCCCGTACGCGCGCAGGGCCCAGGCGTCGACGGCGGCGCGGGTGCGGTGGCGGACCCGGCCGCCCACGAGGTGGAGGTCGACGCCGGTGTGGTCCGCGAGCCGGGCGGCGGCCGGCAGGGCGTGGGTGACCACGGTCAGCGCCGACTCGACGGGAATGGCGGCCGCGAGCCGGGAGACGGTGCTGCCCGCGTCGAGGATGACGCTGCCGCCGTCGGGCAGTTCGGCGAGGGCGGCGGACGCGATGCGGTCCTTCTCGTCGGCGGCGGTGGCCTCGCGCTCGGTGAGGTCCGGTTCGAAGTCGAGGCGGCCGGCCGGTATGGCCCCGCCGTGCACCCGTCGGACCAGGCCGGCCCGGTCGAGGGCGGTCAGGTCGCGTCGCACCGTCTCGGCCGTGACCTGGAAGCGGTCGGCGAGGGAGAGGACGTCGACCCGGCCGACCTCGCGGGCGAGGCGGAGGATCTCTTGCTGGCGCTCAGGTGCGTACACGTGGATTCAGGTCCGTTCACGTCCGTCGAATGCCCGACTGTGTGTGTTCCCTTGCACGGTACGCCTAGTTTTCGCCGAAAACAAAACAAACTGGGCTCGAAAACAAAACAAACGGGCATGCCCGCTCTCTCGGAGCGGACATGCCCGTGTGTGTGCGTCGCGGTGTTGTTCGGTGCGTCGCGGTGCGTTGCCCTGCGGCTAGTGGGCGCCTTCGCGCTCCTCCATCGGGACCGCCTTGCGCGGGAGCATGAACATCACCGCGAAGATCAGGACCAGGACCGCCGCGACCCACCACAGCGCGCCGCGGAAGGCCTCGACGTACGGGGCGCCGAGGACCCGGTCGTCGTCGATCAGCCCGAAGAAGACGACCGACGTCAGACCCAGGCCCAGCGCGTTGCCCATCTGACCGGTGGTGTTGATCAGGCCGGAGGCCGACCCGGCGTGCTCGCGCGGCACCTGCGAGAGCACGGTGTCGGTCAGCGGCGCGACGATCAGGCCCATGCCGATGCCCATGACGACCAGCGGGGCGGCCATCTGCCAGGAGGCGATCTCCATGCCGTAGTGGTCGGACTCCCAGATGTAGAGGAGCAGACCCGCGGCCATGGTGAGCGCACCGGCCTGGAGCACCTTGCGGCCGAAGCGCGGTACGAGCTTCTGCACGGACATGCCCGCGGCGACCGAGACGGCGATGGAGAAGGGGATGCCGGTGGTGCCGGCGCGCAGGGCGCTCCAGCCGAGGCCCATCTGCATGTACAGCGTCCAGACCAGGAAGAAGATGCCGGTCGCGATGCCGAAGGTCAGCTGGACGGCGATGCCGCCCGCGAAGCTCTTGACCTTGAAGAGGGACAGTTCCACGAGCGGGGAGCCGTCCTTGCGGATCTTGTGCTTCTCGTACGCGATGAAGCCCGCGAAGACCACCGGCGAGAGGATCATGCAGACGAAGCCCCACAGCGGCCAGTCGTTCTCCCGGCCGTGGGTGAGCGGGAAGATCAGCATGACCAGGGCGAGGGTGGCGAGCACGACGCCGACCAGGTCGAGGCGCAGCGCCTTCGGGGCCTTGGACTCGGTGATGAACTTGCGCCCCAGGAGCACGCCGGCGATGCCGACGGGCAGGTTGATCAGGAAGATCGGGCGCCATTCGAGGTCGAACAGGTTCCACTCGGTGAGCAGCGCGCCGAGCATCGGGCCCGAAACGGCGCCGAGGCCGACGATCGCGCCGAACATGCCGAAGACCTTGCCGCGCTCGTGCGGCGGGAAGGTGACGTGGATGATCGCCAGGACCTGCGGGACCATCAGGGCCGCCATGGCGCCCTGGAGGACGCGGGAGGCGACGAGCATGGAGGGGTTGGCGGCGATGCCGCAGAGCAGCGAGGCGGCGGTGAAACCGGCGATGCCGAGGAGGAAGACGCGCTTGCGGCCGTAGATGTCACCGAGACGGCCGCCGGTGATGAGGCCGGCGGCGAAAGCGAGCGCGTACCCGGCGGTGATCCACTGGATCGCGCTGGTGGAGGCACCGAAGTTCGCGCGCATGGTGGGTATCGCGATGTTGACGATCGTGACGTCGACGAGGTCCATGAAGGCCGCGGTCATCACGATGGCGAGCGCCAGCCAGCGGCGGCGGTCCGCGGGGGAGGCAGCGGCGACGGCGGCGGCCTCTGAGGCGCCTGAGGCGCCGGATGCGTCGGTAAGGAGGGTGTCGTTCCGCTCTTCTTGTACGGGCCCGTTCTCTCTTTCGGGCGATGCCTTGGCTGTCTCGGTGCTCATGGGGAGAAACCTAGACGGCATGTAGGTCAGTCGGTGACCTATTTCGCCGGCAACCTGGTGCCATGAACGACACCCCGGGGCGGTTGCTCACGCTGCTCTCCCTTCTCCAGACACCGCGCGAATGGCCCGGGAGCGAGCTGGCGCAGCGCCTGAGCGTGAGCGCCCGCACGATCCGGCGGGACATCGACCGGCTGCGCGAGCTGGGGTACCCGGTGGAGGCCACGCTGGGCTCGGAGGGCGGCTACCGGCTGGTGGCGGGTGCGGCGATGCCCCCGCTGCTGCTGGACGACGAGGAGGCCGTGGCGATCGCGGTGGGGCTGCGGGCGGGAGCCGGGCACGCCATCGAGGGGATCGAGGAGGCCTCCGTCCGGGCTCTCGCCAAGCTCGAACAGGTCCTGCCGTCGCGGCTGCGCCGCAGGGTGAGCGCGCTCCAGTCGGCCACGGTCGCGGTGTCCCGGGGCGACGGGGCGACGGTGGATCCGCGGACCCTGACGACGATGGCGGCCGCGGTGGCGGGCCCCGAGCGGCTGCGGTTCGACTATCGGGACCGGGACGGCGCGGCCACCCGGCGGCTGGTGGAGCCGTACCGGCTGGTGAGCACCGGGAGCCGGTGGTACCTGGTGGCCTACGACCTGGAGCGCGAGGACTGGCGGACGTTCCGGGTGGACCGGGTGAGCGAGCCGTTCGCGACGGGGGCGCGGTTCGCCGCACGGGCGCTGCCGATGGAGGCGGAGGAGTTCGTGCGGCGGGGGCTGCGGGGCGGGGAGACGTACCGGGTGGAGGTGACCTTCGCCGCGCCGGTGGACGCCCTGCCCGGGTGGCTGCGGGGGGACGCCGTGGAGGAGCCGGGCGGCTGCCGGGTGCGGTTCGACACCGGGGATGCGCCCGAATGGGTGGCGGCGCGGCTGGCGCTGACCGGGTTGGGGTTCGCGGTGCGGGAGCCGGCGGCGCTGGCGGACAGCGCGCGGGGGCTCGCGCGGCGGCTGAGTTCGGCGGCGGGGGCGTAGCCGGCGGCCCTCGCCGAGCGGGTCCCGGCGGGCCGCGGTCGGGGGCGGCCGGGGCCGGGGTCCGGGCACGAGAGAGCCCCCGGCACCTGGGGGGGGTTAGGCGCCGGGGGCTCGTGGAGGGGGCTTCTTCGCGGGCCGGTCAGGCCACGGCGTCGAAGCCGGTGTCACGCGCCATCTTCTTCAGTTCCAGCAACGCGTGCTTCTCGATCTGGCGGATCCGCTCACGGGTCAGGCCGTGCTGCTTGCCCACCTCTGTCAGCGTACGCTCCCGACCGTCGTCGATGCCGTAACGCATCTTGATGATCGACGCGGTGCGCTGGTCGAGCTTGCCCAGCAGGTCCTCCAGCTCCTCGCTGCGCAGCAACGACAGCACGGACTGCTCCGGGGAGATCGCCGAGGTGTCCTCCAGGAGGTCACCGAACTGCGTGTCGCCGTCGTCGTCCACCGCCATGTTGAGGCTGACCGGGTCACGGGCCCAGTCCAGGACGTCGCCGACGCGCTTCTCCGTCGAGTCCAGCTCGGCGGCGACCTCCGCGTGCTCCGGGTCGCGGCCGTTCTCGCGGTTGAACTCGCGCTGCACCCGACGGATCCGGCCGAGCTCCTCGACCAGGTGGACGGGGAGGCGGATGGTGCGGGACTGGTCGGCGATGGAGCGGGTGATGGCCTGGCGGATCCACCACGTGGCGTACGTGGAGAACTTGAAGCCCTTGGCGTAGTCGAACTTCTCGACCGCGCGGACCAGGCCCGCGTTGCCCTCCTGGATGAGGTCGAGCAGAGGCAGGCCGCTGCGCGGGTAGCGGCGGGCGACGGCCACGACGAGGCGGAGGTTCGAGCGGATGAAGACTTCCTTGGCGCGCTCGCCTTCGGCGGCGAGCGCCTCCAGCTCCTCGCGGGACGGGGTCTCCCCCGTGCGCTCTATCGCGTCGTCGAGGATCTGTCGGGCGTACACGCCCGCCTCGATGATCTGCGAAAGCTCCACTTCCTTGGCCGCGTCGAGCAACGGGGTGCGCGCGATCTCGTCGAGGTACATGCCGACCAGGTCACGGTCTGCGATCTCCCCGCCCACGGCGCGAGCGCTGCTCGTGGACTGACGGCGGGCGACGGCGCGGGTTGCCATGCGTGCTCCCTTGCGATGCGATGAGTTCGGTCGCGGTGCGGCTGCGGGACGCGTCGTGTTTCTCCGAGTGGTGCGGATGATGCGTCCTTCGGACACTCTCCCGAGTGCCCGCTTTCGAAGGAAACAACGACTGGAAACGGGACAGAATTCCCACGCCGGCCCCTCTTTTCCGAGATCTTGCAGTATCCTGCCCCGCCACGCCCCGTCACCGAAGGGGACGGTGTGCGGTCAGATCTCGAAGAGGTGCAGGTCAGGCCCGGGGTGGCGGCCGACCTGCCGGCACTCACGGCGCTGCACGACCACGACGTCCGTGAGACCGCCGTCACATGCGACACGATGGCCTTCACCCCGGAACAGCGCCGCCCTCGCTGCACTCCCACCCTGAAGACGGCCCTCGTCGGCTCCTGGTTGCCTGGACTGGCGATCGAATGGCCGGATACGCGACAAGCAGCGCTTACCGCACCAAACCGTCTCGGACATCCGGGCGCCCGGGTGCTCGGGCCCTCGGGGCCCTCGGGGCCCTCGGGGCCCTCGGGTCAGCCGAACTGGAGGGAGCGCTTCGAGAGGCCCATCCAGTAGCCGTCCACCGGGGTGCGGGGCGCCGCGAGGTCGCCGGTGGACTCGGCCGCGCCCAGCGTGACGAACAGCGGGGCGAAGTGTTCCGTGCGCGGGTGGGCGAGGCGACCCGCGGGGGACTTCGTCTCGAAGTCGAGCAGGGCGTCGACGTCGGAGGCGGCCAGCGCCTCCCGGCCCCAGGCGTCGAACTCGGCGGACCAGCCGGGCACGCCCGGGCCGGTGTGCCGCAGGGCGGCGAGGTTGTGCGTGAAGAACCCGCTGCCCACGATCAGCACGCCCTCGTCGCGCAGCGGCGCGAGCCGGCGGCCGATGTCCATGAGCCGGGTCGGATCCAGGGTCGGCATGGATATCTGGAGGACCGGTACGTCGGCCTCGGGGAACATCTCGACGAGCGGGACGTACGCGCCGTGGTCCAGCCCCCGGTCGGGGATGTCCTGGACGGGCGTGCCCGGGGCCCGCAGCAGGGCCCGTACCGAGGCGGCCAGGTCGGGGGCGCCCGGCGCCTCGTACCGCACGCCGTAGTAGTGCTCGGGGAAGCCCCAGAAGTCGTACACGAGCGGGACGGGCTCGGTGGCGCCGAGGGCGAGCGGGGCCTCCTCCCAGTGGGCGGAGACCATCAGGATCGCCCGGGGGCGGGGCAGGGCTGCGGACCAGGCGGCGAGTTCACCGGGCCAGACCGGGTCGTCGGCCAGCGGGGGCGCCCCGTGGCTCAGGTACAGGGCCGGCATGCGGGTCACGGGGGGCTCCTCGTTCGTCGGGCGGGGCCACGGAACAAGACCGACCCCACTTCATTCAAATTTGAACGAAGTGGGGTCGTCAGTCATTCCCGGGCCCGTGCCCCGGGGGTCAGTGGGCGACCACCGGGATCTTGACCTCGGCCTCGGCGCCCTCGCCGGAGGCCACCGGGCCACCCGCGCCGGGACGGCCCGTGGTGATCAGGGTGAAGGCGATCAGCGAGCTGGTCACCAGGATGCCGACGGCCCACCAGATGGCCGAGGAGTAGCCCTCGACCATGGCCTGGGCCTGGATCAGCTTGGCCGCCGGGCCGCCCGCCGCGGCCTCGGCCGCGTGGTCGGCCAGGTACGCGGTCGTCGCGGAGGCGGCGATGGTGTTCAGCAGGGCGGTGCCGATCGCGCCGCCGACCTGCTGCGAGGTGTTGACCATGGCGGAGGCGACACCGGCGTCGGCCGGGTTCACCCCGTGCGTGGCCAGGGACATGGCGGGCATGAACGCCGAACCCATGCCGAGGCCGAGCAGGAGCTGCGCCGGCAGGATCAGCGCCGGGTACGAGGACCCGACCTCGAGCTGCGTCAGCAGCAGCATGCCGGTGGCGGCGAGCAGGAAGCCCGGGCCCATCAGCAGCCGCGGCGGGACGCGGGTCATCAGGCGGGCGCCGATCTGCGTGGAGCCCGTGATCATGCCCGCGATCATCGGCAGGAAGGCGAAGCCGGTCTTGACGGGCGAGAAGCCCTTCACGACCTGGAGGTAGTAGGTGAGGAAGAGGAACAGGCCGAACATCGAGATGACGGCGAGGCCCAGGGAGAGGTAGACGCCGCCGCGGTTGCGCTCCAGCAGGACGCGCAGCGGCAGGAGCGGCGACTTCACCTTGGACTCGACGTAGACGAAGGCCGTGAGCAGCGCCGCCGAGGCGATGAACATCGCCACGGTCACGGTGTCCGACCAACCGGCGGACTCGGCGCGGGTGAAGCCGTAGACCAGCGCGACCAGACCGAGGGTGGAGAGGATCACGCCGGGGACGTCGAGCTTGGCGGGGTTGCGGGCGCCGGCGGGCTCACGGATGACGAACCAGGCACCGACGGCCGCGACGATCGCGAACGGGATGTTGACGAAGAAGGTCCAGCGCCAGTTGAGGTACTCGGTGAGGAAGCCGCCGAGGATCAGGCCGACGGCGCCGCCGCCGCCCGCGATCGCGCCGTAGATGCCGAAGGCCTTGGCCCGCTCCTTGGCATCGGTGAACATGACCGCCAGCAGCGAGAGCGCGGCCGGGGCGAGCAGCGCGCCGAAGGCGCCCTGGAGGGCGCGGGCGCCCAGCATCATGGCCTCGCCGGTGGCGGCGCCGCCGAGCGCGGAGGCCAGGGCGAAGCCGATCAGACCGACGACGAAGGCGTTCTTGCGGCCCCACTTGTCGGCGATGCGGCCGCCGAAGAGGAGGAGACCGCCGAAGGCCAGCGCGTAGGCGGTGATGACCCACTGGCGGTTGCCGTCCGAGATGCCGAGGTCGGTCTGGGCGGACGGGAGGGCGATGTTCACGATGGTCGCGTCGAGGACGACCATCAGCTGGGCCAGGGCTATGAAGACGAGTGCCTTCCAGCGGCTGGGGTCGGCAGCCGGCGCGAGGGTCGCGGCTGTTTTCGGCATGGGGGTACCCACTCACTGTGCGGAATGACTGAAAAGCAAGGTTTAGGGAGGATTTACGACGCTAAGGGGTGCGACCCGGCGGCGTCACATGGTTTTCCGCCTCAGGTCCCCCAGGGCGGCCGGGGCACCCGGCAGCACGGAGTGCGCCGGAGCCCGCAACCCGTCGAGGAACAGCTGGAGATGGCGGTGGACGAAGCGGTCCATGTCGAGGCAGCCGGTACCCGGGAGGGGACGGCTGAGCTGGGAGAGGGCGACCATCAGGTCGCCCGCGCCGATGTCCGGGCGGAGCAGCCCGGACTCCTGGCCGGTGCGCACGAGCGTCTGCACGGCGTACTCCAACGCGACCCGGGACGCGAGGAGTTCGGGATGCTCTTGGTCGAAGTCCCCGGAGAGCATGGGGCACAGGGCCCCGATGCGCTCGTCGGCGGCCGCGTGCGTGAAGTGGCACAGCGCGGCGAAGGCGTCGCCCTCGTCGGCCGAGGCGACCTCGGCGAGGGCGTTCTCCGCGTGGACGGTGACGCGGCCCATGACGTACAGGACCACGTGGTGGACCAGGGTGGCCCGGTCGGGGAAGTGTCGGTAGAGCGTGGCGTTGCCGATCCCGGCCCGGCGGGCGACCTCGTCGAAGGGGGCGGTCGAGCCGAGTTCGACGAGCACCTCGCGGGCCGCGGCCAGGATGCGTTCGCGGTTGCGGACGGCGTCGGCGCGGGGACGCGGGACCTTGGCCTCGAAGCCGACGACGGCGACGGGGGTCTTCATTCCGGTGCCTCCTCGGCATGGGACTCCCCCAAACGGGGAAGCCGTCCCCGCTTCGTGGGACGTAGATGCAAACGGGGATCACGTCCCCGCTTATTTCACTCGTCGGTGTGACCTGGGTCACGACCTTTTCGGTCCGTACTCCCGTTTGGCCTCTCCCGACGCGCGGGCGCGCCGCAGCCGTCGGAGGGTGGGGCAACGGAGAGCAGTCCGGACCCGGCCGGCTGCCGCGGACCCGAAGGCGATCTCCATGCCGCAGACCCGCCACCGGATACGCACACCACGCCGCACCTGCGCGTACATCGGACTCACCGCGCTGGCCCTCGGCGTCTCGGCGACGGCGAGCGACGGGACCTCCCACCGTGGGCACTCGGCGGCCGGGCCCGTCTCCACGAGCGCCGAATCGCTGCTGGCGCCCTGCCGGATCACGGGCACCATGGGCGTCCAGATGTCCGAGGGACTGCCGACGCCTCCCGGGTACTCGCGGTCGACCGGCGAGGTCCGGGCCCTGAACCTGATGATCGACTTCCCCGATGCCAAGGGCGAGGGCACGGCCCTGGACCGGATGTCGGAGTTCTTCCCGCAGACCTCCGACTGGTTCCGCACCAGCTCCTACGGTCGGCTCACCTACCTGGCCGAGGCGCCGATAAGGACGTGGCTGCGGATGCCGATGCCGTTCGCGGCGTACGGGATCGGGCGCGGCTCCCCCTACGAGCCCGGATACCGCCAGCTCGTCGAGCACATCGCGAAGGCCGCCGACTCCGAGGTGGACTTCAGCCGCTACGACCTCATCAACATCCTGGTCACCCCGAACGCGGGGCCCTCCGCCCTGGACACCGTCCTGTCCGTGACCTTCTCCGGCAACGGCGAGGCCCCGGTCGCCGACGGCGTGCCCCTCGCGAACACGTCCTTCGTCTACAGCCGCCAGGACGACGGCTCGGGCACCTACCGGGAGACCGGGTACCGGGTGCTCCCGCACGAGAACGGGCACGTCTTCGGGCTGCCCGACCTGTACACGGCCGACGGCGGCGGCACGGTCGGGCACTGGGACATCATGAGCGAGGACTGGGGCTCCAACAACGACCTGCTGGGCTGGCACAAGTGGAAGCTGGGGTGGCTCGACGGGGACCAGATCAGCTGCGCCGCGAAGTCCGGGGTGAGTGATCACGTGCTGTCCCCGCTGGCGGTGCGGGGCGGCACGAAACTGGCCTTCGTACCGCTGTCGGAGAGCGTCGGGTACGCGATCGAGGTGCGCACGCAGGCCGGCAACGACGAGTCCGTCTGCAAACCGGGCGTCCTCATCTACAAGGTGGACTCCGCGGTCGACACCGGGCGCGGACCGGTCACCGTGTCCGACAGCGCGGACGCCAGCGGAGGGTGTACCCGGCGGCCGAACGTGCACGCGGAACTGTCCGACGCGCCGTTCCGGCCGGGCGAGACCTTCAACGACGACAAGGCGGGCATCAGCATCTCGGTGGTGGGCGAGCTGCGCAACGGCAGCTTCCAGGTGCGCGTCACCCGGCCCTAGGCGCGACGACAGGATCTAGGGACGGGTCGGAGTCGGTCCGTCGAGGATCCGACGCAGTTCCGCGGTGAACTCCGCGAGGGTCGGCTCCGTCAGCAGGGCCGCCAGCGGGATGTCCGCGTCCAGGCGCTCCCGGAGCGCCTCCACGACCGCGACCACCTTGAAGGAGTCGCCCCCCAGGTCGAAGAAGTCCTCGTCCGGGCCCACCTCTGCGACGCCGAGGACCTCGCACCACACCCGGGACACCAGCGGCTCCGGATCCGCTGCGGCCCCGGCGGCCGCGCCGTTCGCCGGGTGGGGGCCGGGGGCCTCGGCGGAGCGCTTGGCCGCCCATTCCTCCAGCAGGAGCCGGTCGAGCTTGCCGTTCGCGGTCAACGGCAGGTCGTCGAGCACCTCGACGGTCGCGGGCACCATGGAGTGCGGGAGCCAGGTCCGCAGGGTCTCCCGTACGGCCGCCGGCAGGTCCTCGGTCGCCCCGTCCTCCCCCGGCACCACGTACGCGGCGAGTCGCTTCGCGCTGCCCGAACCGTGCGCGACGACCGCCGCCCGCAGCACGCCGGGGCACCGCAGGGCGGTGGCCTCGATCTCGCCGAGTTCGAGGCGGACCCCCCGGATCTTCACCTGCCGGTCGACGCGGCCCAGGAACTCCAGCGCGCCGTCGGGGCGGGCCCTGACCAGGTCGCCGGAGCGGTAGAGGCGGCCGTTCGGTTCGAGGTCCGGGAGGGTGACGAAGCGTTCCGCGGTGAGTTCGGGCCGGTTCAGGTAGCCGAGGGCCAGGCCGGCGCCGCCGATGTACAGCTCGCCGGGTTCCCCGTCGGTGACCGGGACGCCCGCCCCGTCGAGGATCCACAGCACGGTGTCCGCGACGGCCGTGCCGATGAGCACCGTGTCGAGGTCCGGGTCGCGCGGGCAGACCCAGGCGGTGCAGTGGATGGTGCACTCGCTGGGGCCGTAGAGGTTGGTGAGCGTGGCCGTGGAACGCGCGTGGAAACGTTTCACCAGCTCGGGAGGGAGCGGTTCGCCGCCGGTCAGGACCTGCCGGAGGCCGTCGTACCGCTCGGCCGGGTCACGGGCGAGCAGGAAGAGTTCGAGCAGGGACACCACGCAGTAGAACGTCGTCACGCCGCGGTCCCGGATCAGCTCCGCGAGGTGGTCCGCGTCGCGTTGGCGGCCGGGCTCGGCGAGCACCACGGCGGCGCCGGCCAGCAGCGGCCAGTACATCTCGCTCAGGTACATGTCGAAGGTGCACGCGGTGTGGTGGATCATGCGGTCCCGCTCGTCCATGCGGTGCGAGCCCTGGAGCGCGCGCAGGCGGGAGACGAGGGCCCGGTGGCTGATCAGCGAGGCCTTGGGGCGGCCCGTGGAGCCGGAGGTGTACAGGACCACCGCGGGGTCGTCCGCCGTCCCCGCGACGGGCAGCGGGTCCCGCTCGGGGCCGTGCTCCCCGAACCCCTCTCCGGCGTACTCCTCGTCGGTCAGGACGAGGACGTCGGGGACCTCGGTGAAACGGGATCGGAACGCGGCGCCGGCCAGGACCGCGCGCGGGGCGCAGTCCTCCAACGCGGCGAGGGTGCGGGGCAGCGGTTCGCGCACGTCGAAGGCCGCGTGGGCGGCGCCCGCGAACACGGCGCCCAGCAGGGCCACCACGAACGCGACGGACCGCTCGTGGTAGATCGCGACGAGGTCCCCCGGGCCCACCCCGCGTGCGCGCAGCGCGGCGGCGGCGAGCAGGACCCGGTCCCGCAACTCGCCGGTGGTGACGACGGTGTCGCCGGACACCAGCGCGACGTGTTCGGGGTGGCGGTCCCACCCCTCCAGGAGGAGTTCGTCGATCCGGCGCTCGGGGTCGATCCGGCGCTCGGGAGGGACGGCGACGCTCTGCATGGAAGTGAACCTCGTGTCGGAGACGTTCTATCGGAGACGTTCTAGTGGGCGGGGTCCGCGGTGAACTGGTCGAGGTTGCCGACGAGGGCGTCCACCACCGCGTCGGGGCTGTCCGCGAGGAGCATGTGGCCGCCCGGTACCCAGGCGCCGCGGACGTTCTCGCCGAACAGCGACCAGTCCTCGGTCCGCTCGTCGGGGCACAGGTCGTCCGCGTCCCCGAACACGGTCAGCAGCGGGCAGGCGAGGAGGGGGTCGGGGCCCGACGTGTAGTCCTCGACGGCCGCCATGTCCGCGACGATGGCCGGCAGCACCAGGCCGAGCATCTCCGGGTTGGCGGCGAGCGATTGCGGTACCCCGCCGAACTCCCGGAGGATCTCCAGGACGCGGGCGGGGTCGTCCGTGTCGCGCAGGGACGGGCGGTCGGGGTCGGGTTTCTCCGTCACCGCCCACTGGGAAACGACCACCAGCCCGGCGACGAGGTCGACGTCCTCACCCTGTACGGCGCGTACGGCCTCCAGGGCGATGACCGCCCCGGAGCACACGCCGACGACGATCAGGGGGGCCGTGCCGGGCAGCGCGCGGAGGGTGGCCACGACGTCGGCCACCAGGCCGGGCAGCGCGGGGACGCTCTCGCGCAGGCGGGACTCCCGGCCGGGCAGCCGGGCCGTGGCGACGAGCCAGTCGGCCGGGGCGTGCTCCGCGAAGGCCAGACCGGCCGCCGCGCCGGCGCCGGCGTGCGGAACGATCAGGACGCGCAGGGCGGCGTCCCGCGGGTCGGCGCCTTTGATGACGACGTTGCGTGCGGACATGCTCGGTCTCTCCCGGAGGGCGTGGGTCGGGGCGCGGGGGCCGCGGGCGGTGCCGCGGCCCCCGCGCGTACGGGGCGTCAGCCCGTCGTGACGAACTCGGCGAGGGCCCGCGTCAGGTACCCAGGGTCGTGGGCGCCGACCAGCTCGCGCGCGGAGTGCATGGACAGGCCGGGGATGCCCACGTCCACGGTGGTCACGCCGAGTTGGGCCGCGGTGAGCGGGCCGATCGAGGTGCCGCAGGCCATCGCGTTGTTGGAGACGAACCGCTGCCACGGCACGTCGGCCCGCTCGCAGGCCGCCGCGAACGCCGCGAAGCCGGTGCCGTCGGTGGCGTACCGCTGGTTGACGTTGACCTTCACCACGGGGCCGCCGTTGGGCAGCGGGTGGTTGTCCGGGTCGTGGCGCTCGCTGTAGTTCGGGTGCACGGCGTGGGCCATGTCGGAGGACACGCAGAACGACCCGGCGATGGCCCGCGACCAGTCCTCGCCGCCGCCTCCGCGACCGCTGACGGAGCGGTTCAGGATCCGCTCCAGCAGCGGGCTGCGGGCGCCGGTCTCGGAGCCGCTGCCGCACTCCTCGTGGTCGAAAGCGGCGAGCACCGGGATCCGCAGGCCCTCCGCCGGGACGGTGTTCCGCGCGTACGCGTCGGCGGCGGTCGTGAGCGCGGTGACGCCCGCGTGGACGGACACCAGATTGTCCAGGCGCGAGGACACCAGGAACTCGCGTTCCTCGCCCAGGTGTCCGGGCGGCTGGATGTCGTGCAGCATCAGGTCCCAGCCGAGGATCTGGTCGGGGTCCCGGTCGGCCGCGCGGGCGACCCGGCGCAGCAGCGCGCCCGGCTCCGAGGCGCCCAGGGCCCAGATGGGCTGCGTCTGGCGCTGCCGGTCGAGGGCGAGCCCGTCGTTGACCGAGCGGTCCAGGTGGATGGCCAACTGCGGTACCCGGAAAAGGGGTTCGTCGATCTTGACGAGGGCGGAGCCGCCGTCGCGCAGGCTGATCCGGCCCGAGATGCCGAGGTCCCGGTCGAGCCAGGTGTTGAGCGGGACGCCCCCGTAGACCTCCACGGCGATCTGCCGCCAGCCGGCGGACGAGGTGTCGGGCGTGGGCTTGACCCGCAGGTTGGGCGAGTCCGTGTGCGCGCCGATGATCCGGAAGGGCGTGTGCGCGGGAGCCCCCTCGGGGACGTACCAGGCGATGAGGGCGCCGGCGCGGGTGATGAACCTGCCTCCGGTGCCGCCGGTCCATTCCTCGGTTTCGCTCAGCTCCGTGAAGCCGGCCTTCTCCAGGCGGCGGGCGGACTCGGCCACCGCGTGGTAGGGCGAGGAGCTGTCCTTCAGGAAGGCGAGCAGGTCCTCGGCGTGGCTGGGGTCGTTGACCAGAGTCATTCGGATTCCGCCTCTCGGGGCGTCGGTTGAGTGCTGAGCAGGGCCGCGATCCGACGGTCGGGGTGGGCGCTCAGGTCTGCGAGCAGCGTTGCGTAGGAAGAAAGGAGGCCCTCGGCCGTTCGCCCGTCCCACAGGTCGGCCGAGTACTCCAGGAAGGTGCGGTAGCCGAGGGACGGGTCCCGGCGGGGCGAGAGCCCGAAGACGAGCTCGGCCCGGGACACCGGCGGTGCGAGGTCCTCCACCTCCACGTGGAGGCCGGGGATCTCGATGTCGGTGTCGGGGTAGTTCTGGAACGCGAGGACGTACGGCACCCGGTCGGGCACCTCGCCGGCCCCGGCGTCCCGCATCGCCTGCATGATGCGCGCGGTGGGCAGCACGTTGGCCATGACGGCCATGGCCTCCGTGCCGGTCCGGCTCACCAGGTCGGCGAAGCTCTCGTCCGGGTCGACGCGGACACGGACCATGACGGCGGTCGTCGTCATCGCCACGAGCGATTCGAACTCGACCCGCTCGCGGTTCGCGTACGGGACGCTCAGCAGGATGTCCCGCACGCCGGAGAGCCGGGCGAGGTGGACGCCGAGCGCCGCCGCCGACACCGCGAACGGGGTGACCCTGCGGGCCGTCGCGAGCTGCTCGACGGCCGTGCGGACGGCGGCGGGCAGCACACCGCGGATCGTGCCGCCGTCGCCGCTCGGCGTCTCGGGCCGGGGCCGGTCCGTGGGGATGTCGGAACGGGTCGGCACGCCTTCGAGGTACGCGGCGCAGTGCGCGGCCCGTCGGGCCTCGGTCGCGGGGTCCTTCGTCGCCCTCTGGTGGCGGGCGTGGTCCGTCGGCTGGGAAGCGGGCGCCGCGAGCGTGTGCGCCCTGCCCTCGGCCGCGGCCGTGTACAGCTCGGCGAGCTCGGAGACGAGCAGCGAGTGCGCCCAGCCGTCGGCGGCGATGTGGTGCAGGACGAACATCAGCAACCACTCGTCCTCGGCGACCCGCAGCAGCTTCGGCGGGGCCAGTGTCGAGCGGGTGATGTCGATGGGGGTGTCCGCGAGCCGGCGGCACACCCGGTCGGCCCGGGCGGTCCGCTTCGCGGGGGCCAGCCGGGTCAGGTCCTCGATCGGGAGGCGGACGGGCCGGGCGGCCGACACCTCCTGCCACCATTCCCGGCCGGTGTCGGGGCCCTGGTCGGTGCGGGTGCCCTGGCCGGGGTCCTGGGCCGTGTCGGGGTCCTGGGTGAAGCGCAGGCGCAGGGCCTGGTGGCGGGCGACCAGTTCGGTGAGTGCGGCGCGCAGCGCGTCGGGTTTCAGGGCGCCCCGGAAGCGGATCCTGGTGGGCATGTTCCAGACCTGCGGCTGCGGTACGGAGAGGTGGCCCGCGATCATCCGCTCCTGCTGGTCGCTGACCGGCGCCCGCTCGACGACCTCGCCCGCGCGCGGGGCGGGAGCGGGAACCGGGGCGGACGCCGGGGCCGGCGCCGGGTCCTGGGCGGCGGCCGGGTCCTGGTCGCCGGTCGGGTCTTGGTCGCCGGTCAGTCGGCGGGCCATCGCGCCCAGGTTGGCGTCCGCGAAGAAGTCCGCCATGGCGAAGTCGACGTCCAGCGTCTCGCGTACCCGGTTGATCAGGCGGATCGCCGAGATCGAGTTGCCGCCGAGGTCGAAGAAGTCGCCGTCGTCGGGCACCTCCTCGACCTTCAGGACCGCCTGCCAGATCGTCCGCAGCTCCTCCGGGACCGGCCCGGCGGCCGCAGGGACGGCGGGGACGTGGTCCGCGCCGACGGCGGGGACGGCCGCGGTGTCCCGGACCCGTTCGGCGACGCCGCCCGCCATCGCCGCGAGGATCCGGTCGAGGTCGTCCAGGTGGGCGCGCGCCGTCGCCGCGTCGAAGAGATCGGCGTCGTAGCGCAGGCGCAAGCGCAGGCCGGAGCCGCTGCGGATGGCCATCAGGGCCATCTCCAGGGGCGCCGACTCCGTACCGCCGGGCACCTCCCGGGCGCGCAGTCCGGGCAGGTCGATGCGGGTCAGGGGGGCGGTGTCGAGGTCGGCCGACACGGTGATCAGCGGTCGCGGGTTGCCCCGGTCGGGGTGGACGGCCGTCAACAGCGCGTCGAGGTCGACGTGTTGGTGGGCGTCCGCGTCGAACAGCGCGTCGCGGGTGGCGCGGACGGCGTCCGTGAGGGACGTCGTGTCCGTGAGGGACACCCGCAGGGGCAGCACGGAGACGTGGAAGCCGACCGTGTCGGCGGTCTCGGGCGTGCGCCGGCCGAAGGTGGAGCCGACGACGAACTCGTCCTGACCGGACCGCTCGCGCAGCACGAGCTGCCAGCCGGTCAGGAGGGTGGCGAAGAGCGTGACGCCCCGCTGCCCGCTCCATTCCCGGAGCGCGGAGGTGCGGGCGGGGTCGAGGCGGATCTCGACGGCCGCGCCGCTCCCGGCCACCCGGCGGCCCCGGGGCCGGTCGGTGGGCAGGGCGGGCGCGGGCGGCAGCGGGGTGAGCCGGTCCTGCCACCAGCGCAGGTCGGCCGGGTCCCGTTCGGGCTCGGGTGCGCCGACCGTGGTCCCGGCGGGCGCCGTGAAGCGGGCCGCGCGGCCTTCGACGGCGGCCGTGTACAACTCCTCCAGGTCGGCGGCGAGCAGGGTGGCGGAGTGCCCGTCGGTGACGATGTGGTGCATGCCCAGGACGAGGACGTGCTCGTCGTCGGCGAGGGCCAGCAGGCGCGGGGTGAACAGCGGCCCCTCGGCCAGGTCGTACGGCCTCCTGCTCTCCCGCGTCAGCACGGCGGCGACGGCGGCGTCCGCGTCGGCGTGGTCCCGCAGGTCGCTCGCTCGCAGCGCGATGTCCGCGTCGGCCCGGACGACCTGCCGGACCGTCTCGTCCCCGGTGCCCGCGCGGAACACGGTCCGCAGCGCGGCGTGCCGCTCCACGAGACCGGTGACGGCCTTGCCGAGGGCCGCCGTGTCCAGGGCGCCGCTCAGTCGCACCGCCTGGATCTCGTTGTAGGCGGCCGGGTCCCCGATGAGCTGGGACGCGAGCCAGATCCGCCGCTGGGCGTCGCTCGCGGGCGCGGACACGTCGACAGGCCCCGTAATGGCCTCGGCCCCGGCTTCCGCGGCAGCCTCGCCGGGGTCGTGGAACCGGGCCCGCAGCGCGTCGAGCCGTTCCAGTCCGGACCGCATCAGGTCGGCCGGCATGCCGAAGTCGACGAGCGAGGCGATCTCGTCGACGCCCGCCCGACGCAGCGCTTCGACGACCGGGGCGCAGGTCTCGGGCGTGCCGATCAGGGCGCGTTCGTCGCAGTACCGGTCGTACGCCCGACGGAAGAGGTAGTCGAGGTCCTCCTCGCTCGCACCGGCCACGTCCTGAGGGCTGCTCGCCAGTGCCCCCGCCGCCGAGCGCATCTGGAGCGAGGACCGCAGGTAGCGGCTCATCGGCTCCAGTGCCTGCGCCCGCGCCGTCGCGTGGTCCTCGCCGAGGTACGTGTGCAGGAGTACGGTCACGCGCCCCGCGTCGGGGTCGAGGCCGTGCCGCTCGCGCACCTTGCGGTAGTGGCGGACGTTCTCGGTCAGCTCGGCGATCGTCTGGTTCATCAGGTTGGTGACGATGCCCAGGTCGCGCTCCGCCGCCTCCTCGTACGAGTCCCGGCGCCCGGAGGTGGCCAGGAACATCGGGGGCTCGGCCTGCACCGGGCGGGGGTGGACGCGGATCCCGACCTCCGCGCCGCTCCCCGTGGTCCGGCGCAGGGTTCCGCCGCGCCACAGGGTCCGTACGTCGTCCAGGTGGGCGAACCCGATCTCCTTGCGGCGCGCGAAGCGGTCCGGGTGGAGGGCGAAGTCCTGGGCGTGCCAGCCGGTGGCGCAGCCGATGCCGACCCGCCCGCCGGACAGGTTGTCGACGACCGACCATTCCTCGGCGACACGGACCGGGTCGTGGAGCGGCAGGACCACGGAGCCGGCGTTCAGCCGGATGCGGTCGGTCTCCCGGGCCAGCGCGGACGCGAGGACGGACGGGTTGGGGAAGAGGCCGCCGAAGGAGTGGAAGTGCCGTTCGGGAACCCACAGCGAGCTGAAGCCGCGCTCGTCGGCGAAGCGCGCCGTCTCGATGATCCGCTCGTACGCGTCGGCGGGCCGCGGCGCGTGCCGGCCGTCGTCGCCGGGGCCTTCGAGGGCGTCGGGGTGGTCGCCGAAGAAGTACATCCCGAAGTCGGGGGCGGGCCGGGGACGGGCGGGCCGCGCGGCCGGCCGCGACCGGCCGCCCGGGCGGGTGGTGGGGAAGAAGCCGCCGGCGCGCAGGGCGCGCAGCGAGTCCTTCACCGCGTCGGAGACCCGTTCGACGTCGCCGTCGGTGTGGGCGGTGGACAGGTAGAAGCTGCGCCACTCCCAGACGTAGACGCCGCGCGTCAGGAGGTGTTGGTAGAGCAGTTCCATGTCGGCCCGGTGGGTGAACCGGAACATGGAGCCGAAGTGGGCCAGTTCCAGGGGGAATTCCTCGTCCCGGAAGAAGGCGTTCAGATCGGCGGCGAGGGCGTCGGTCCTGGTGTTGAGCCGCTCCTGGAGGGCGGGGCCCTCGGCGGTGAGGTGGGTGAGGACCGCCTTGGCCGCCGCCATGGACAGCGGGTGCTGCATGTACGTGCCGCCGAAGAAGGTGGTCTCGACCTCGGGCCGGCTGTCGTCGCCGTACCGCCAGAAGCCGCCGTCCACCCCGTCCAGGATGTCCGCGCGGCCGGCGATCGCGCCGATCGGGAAGCCGCTGCCCAGCGCCTTGCCGTAGGTGGCGAGGTCGGGGACGACGCCGAAGTGGTGCTGTGCGCCCCGGGGATGGGGGCGCAGACCGGTGAGCATCTCGTCGAAGAGCAGCACGATGCCGCGCCGTCGGGTGAGGTCGCGCAGGGTGCGCAGGAACTCGACCGGGCGCAGTGCGGGGTTGCGGCACTGGACCGGTTCGACGATGACGGCGGCGATGGTGTCGCCGAGGGCGTCGATGGTCTCCAGGGCGTCCTGGCTGCCGTATTCGAGGACGAGGAGTTCGGCGACGGCGCTGTCGGGGATGCCGCGGGTGACGGGCACGGCGCGCCCGGACTCCGGGCCGGGGCGGCCCAGTACCGAGTCGATGTGGCCGTGGTAGGAGCCGCGGAACATGACGACGCGGTCGCGGCCGGTGGCGGCGCGGGCCAGGCGCAGGGCGGCCGAGTTGGCCTCCGTTCCGGAGTTCGCGAACGCCACCCGTTCCAGGCCGGTGATGTCGGCGAGGAGTTGCGCGACCTCGCCGGCCTCGACCGGGCGGGGGCCGAAGCGCAGGCCGTGGTCGAGGTGCCCGCGCACGGCCGCCGTGACGAACTCCGGTTCGTGCCCGAAGAGCAGGGCTCCGAAGCCCATCGTGATGTCGGTGTACTGGTTGCCGTCCACGTCCGTGAGCCGTGCGCCGCGCGCCGAACGGGCCACCAGCGGGTACAGGGTCTCCTTGGTGGAGCGGCGGAAACCGACGACGGCCCGGCTGTCGGCCAGTACGGCCCGCCGGCTCTGGGCCAGTTCCTTCGAGGTGCGGGTGCGCTCGACCAGGCGGCGGCCGAGTTCGGCGGCGTGGGCGCGCTGGGCGGCGTCGGCGCCGTCGCCGGCCATCCCGGCACCCTCGGGCAGCACGACGCGCGGGCCGTGCGAGGGCGGGGGCGTCGGCTCCGCGGGCGGGGGTGTCGGTACTGCGGGCGGGGGTGTGAGGCGGGCCCGGGCGGCGGCGAGCTGCGCCGTGAGCTGCCGGGAGAGCGCGGCGGCGCGGTCCGCCGCGGTGGCGCTCATCGGACGCGCTCGGCGCCGAGCAGGGCCACGGCCTCGGAGAGCTGCACCAGCATGGCGGCCTGGGTCTCGGCCAGCAGCTCGATCTGGCGGCGCAGCTCGGCGATCTCCGCGCGGTGCGCGTCCTCGGCGGCGGGCGCCGGTACGGGTGTCGGGGCGGGCGCCGGTGCGGGGACGGATATGGGCGCGGGTGCGAGCACGGTCAGCGGGGCGGGCCCTGCGGGGTCGGCGAACACCGAGGCGCCGGAGACGCTGGGGACGCCCGGGCCGCTGGAGGCAGCCGAGGCGCCGGAGGCCGGCGTGGCGCTGGAGGCGCCCGGGGAACGCGAGGCGATGAGGCGGGCCGTCAGCTCCGGTGTACCCGCGTCCTCCAGCACGTCGCGGATCGCGAGCCGCACCCCGAACTCGGCCTCCAACTGCTTCAGCATCCCGATCAGTTGCAGCGAGTCGGCGCCGAGACCGATGAACG
Organism: Streptomyces sp. NBC_01426; assembly: GCF_036231985.1. Taxonomy (GTDB): domain Bacteria; phylum Actinomycetota; class Actinomycetes; order Streptomycetales; family Streptomycetaceae; genus Streptomyces. The sequence continues at coordinate 4,444,640 of NZ_CP109500.1, read as the reverse complement.
TCTGCCCGGCGCGCACCTCGGCGAGGTCGTAACCGAGGTGGCGCGCGGTGAGTTCGCGTACGCGCGTGAGTACGTCCCGTTCGGTCATGCCGTCCTCCATGGAGCCTTGGTTCGTGGGTGCGCGGTCCGCCTGGGGAACGGAATACGGTGGGGGTCCCGTCCAGTACGACCGGTGCTGGAACGGGTACACGGGCAGTGGGACGCGCCGACCGGCACAGCCGTCGAGGAGCGCCGCCCAGTCGATGGTGACGCCGGCGCAGTGCAGCCGGGCCACCGCTGTCCACGGGCCGTCCGCATCGCCGCCCTCGCGGACGGCACGGACGGCACGCCCGGCGGGCTGGGTCGGGACGCAGAGGGCGTCGGGTATCGCCCGGCGGGCCAGGCCGGCCAGGGGTGCGCCGTGTCCGAGTTCGACGAGGACTCCGACGGGGGCGAGCGTGCCCAGCACGGCGTGGAAGTCGGCCGTGTGCCGGGCCTGGCGGACCAGGTGATCGGCGTCGGGCAGCCACCCCGCGGGCCGGGTGCGACCGTCGAGCCCGCTGACGAAGTCAACCTGTACGGGGCGCAGTTCGACCTGCCCGGCGGCGGCGCGGAACGCGTCCAGGACCGGGTCGAGGAGCGCGGTGTGGAAGGCGCGGTCGACGGGCAGCGGTTCGCTCGTCTCCCCGCGTTCGGCGAGCCAGGAGCGGGCGGCCTCCACCGCGGCCGGCCGGCCGGCGACGACGTGCTGCGCGGGCCCGTTGGACACGGCCAGTTCGAGGGGGCCGTGCGTCGACCGTCCGAGGGCGTCGAGGAGTTCCCGTACCCGTTCCAGGGGGCTGAACACGGCCAGCATGGCGCCGGGCTCGGTGTCCTGCATGAGCCGGCCGCGCCGGCACAGCAGCCGCATGCCGTCCTCGACCGTGAGGGCGCCGGCGACGCACAGGGCCGCGTACTCCCCCACGCTGTGCCCGGCGACGACGGACGGGGTCACGCCCAGGTGCCGCCAGAGCCCGGCCTGGGCGACCTGGAGGGCGAAGATCGCCGGTTGGGCGAAGTCGGTGTCCCACCGGCCCGGCCCCCGGCCGGCGACCACGCGTTCGAGGAAGTGGTCCTCTCCGGTCTCCTCCCGGTGGATCCGGGCGCACTCCCGGAGCACCTCGGCCGCCTGCGAGGAGTGCGCGGCGAGCGCGCCGGCCATCCCGGGCCGGCCGCTGCCCTGGCCGCTGAAGACGAACCCGGGCACGACCGGAGCCGGCCCCTCGACCGTCCCGGTGTGGTGGGCGATGCCCCCGTCGGCACGGGCGGAAGCCCCGTTGGCACGGGCGGGGGCCGCGTCCCGTACCGAGCGGGACTCCGCGCCGTCGTGCCGGGTCGGGTCCGTGAGGTACGCGTCCAGGGCCTCGGCCAGGCGCCCGGCGGGCGCGGTGACGACGAGCCGGTGGCGCAGGTGGCGACGGCCGAGGGCCAGGGTGGTCAGCACGTCGGCGGGGGCGAGGTCCGGGCGCCGGCGCAGGGTGTCGCGCAGCGCCCGGGCGCTGTCGTCCAGGGCTCGGGGGCTCTGCGCCGACAGGGGCAGCAGGGCGGGGGCCGGGCCGCCCGGGGGGCGCGCGGGGGCGGCCGGGGCCTCTTCGAGGATCACGTGCGCGTTGGTGCCTCCCATGCCGATGGAGTGCACGCCCGCCCGGCGCGGGCCGTCCGCCGGCCAGGGCGCGGCCCGCCGGGGCAGCGTGAACGGGCTGTCCTCGACGCGCAGCAGGGGGTTGGGGCGGGTGAGGTTCACCAGCGGGGGGATCGTGGCGTGCCGCAGGACGAGGAGGGCCTTGATCAGTCCGGCGAGGCCGGCGGCGCTGTCCAGGTGTCCGATGGCGGGCTTGGTGGAGCCGAGCGCGCAGAATCCGGTGCGGTCGGTGTGTCGCCGGTAGGCCTCGGTGAGCGCGGCGAACTCGATCGGGTCGCCCTTGTAGGTGCCGGTGCCGTGCGCCTCCAGGTAGCCGATCGTGTCGGCCCCGACGCCGGCGTTGGCCAGTGCGCCGAGCACGGCGTCCCGCTGGCCCGCGACGCCGGGGGCCGCGAAGCCGGCCTTGTCCGCGCCGTCGTTGGTCACGGCGGAGCCCAGGATCACCCCGTGCACGGTGTCCCCGTCGGCGAGCGCCCTCGCCAGGGGCTTGAGCAGGACGGCGGCCACCCCGTTGCCGCCGACCGTGCCGTCGGCCGCCGCGTCGAAGGCCCGTACGGCGCCGGTCCGGGAGATCGTCGATCCCCGTACGTGCCGGTGCCCGGTGACCTGCGGCAGGTGCAGTGCGGCGGAGCCCACCACCATCAGGTCCGCGTCGCCGGCGAGCAGCGCCTGGCAGGCCAGGTGGACGGAGACCAGGCCGCTGGAGCAGGCGGTGGCGACGTTGACGGCGGGCCCGGTGAGGCCGAGCCGGAAGGCGGCGCGGTTGGCGGTGAAATCGGGGTAGTTGCCGACCTGGATCTGCTTGATCTCGGCCCAGTCCCGCGAGCCGTCCCGGCCGGCCGAACCAGCCGATGCGGCCGAACCACCCGATCCGACCGGACCGCCCGATCCGACCGGACCACCGGAGTCGGCCCGGCCGCCCGGTTCGCCGATCTGGGACGCGAGGTAGCTGTGCAGGGAGTACAGGCGGTAGCCGATGCTCGCGTACACGCCGACCCGCTCGGCGGTGCCCGCGTGACCGCCGTCCTCCAGCGCGTGGTGGCAGCACTCCAGGAACAGCCGCTGCTGGGGGTCGGTCAGGGTGGCCTCGCGGCCGCTCATCCCGAAGAAGGCGGCGTCGAAGCCGTCGATGTCGGGCAGCAGCGCGCTCGCGCCGGTGAAGTCCGGGGCCCGGTGGACCTCGTCCGGTAACCCGGCGGCCGCGAACTCGGCCTGGGTGAAGGGGCGTACGTGCGATGCGCCGGAGCGGATGTCGTCCCAGTACCGCGCGGGTGTGTCAGCCCCCGGAAACCTCAGCGCCATCCCGATGACTGCCACGCGCCGGTCCTGCATCGCCGCTCCCTCCCTCGTCGCTGTCCGCCGTCGCCTTCCGCGACGCGTTGCGCTGCCAGAGCACCTGGGCCACGAAGACCAGGGCCACGAGGATGGCGGCGCCGTGCGCGACGGCGACGACCGACAGCGGGGTGAAGGCGTCCAACGCGGTCGCGACCACGATCATCCCGACGCCGAAGCCGAGGTTCTCGACGGTGGCGGAGAGCCCGAAGGCATGGGTGCGCAGGCCGCTCGGGAGGGTCTGCAGGTGCGAGGTGTACGAGACTTCGGTGAGCCCGTCGGCCGCCCCGGCGAGCAGGGCGATCACGATGGTCGCCGTCCACGGGAACCCGGCGAACGCCAGGATGAACGTCGCCGACATCACGATGGTGCCGAGTCCGAACCCCAGGGATCCGACGGCGCGTTCGGTGCGCTTCGCGTACCGGCGCAGCACCTGTTGGGCGAGGACGTTGCCGATGGCCCACACGCACCAGAAGACGCTGACGAAGACGGCCGGGGAGTCGGCGTCGAGTCGGGTGGAGTACACGGGCAGGGCGGCGTTGTGCGAGGACGATCCCAGTGCGTCGACGCCGCGCAGGGCCACCATCAGCAGCAGGGCCGGGGCGGCTCCCAGCGCGGCGAGCGCGGCGGAGGACCGGATCTTCCTCTCGGCCCCCTTGGCGCCCCCGTCGCCCTCCGCGCCGCCCTTCTCGCCGGTGTCACCCGTGTCGTCGGCCGCGTCCCGGGCCATCGGCAGCAGGGCGACGGTGAGGGCGCAGACCAGGAAGGTGCCCATGTCCGCGAGGAAGGCGGCGGTGTAGCCCAGCAGGGAGACCACGACGCCCGAGGAGGCGAAGCCCGCCACCATGGCCATCGAACGCCAGCTGACCATCAGGGAGTTGGCCCATGTGGTGCGGCCCTCGCCGACCATGTGCGGGATCGAGCTGCGGAACGCGACCATGAACAGGGTGCCCGCGGCGCCGACCACGGCGGAGACGGTGAACAGCGAGGCCGTGTGGTGGGCGTCCGGCACCACCACGAGGAGCAGCATCGCCGCCGCCTGGACCAGGTTCGCCCAGAGCATGGCGCCCTTGGCGGAGCAGCGGGCGAGCAGCGGTCCGGCGACCAGGCCGGTCAGGAACCCGGCGGCGAACCGCACGGTCATGAACGCGCCGACGGCCAAAGCCCGGTTGGTCACCGCGTACACGTACAGGTTCAGCGCGACCAGGTTGAGGAAGGTGCCGTACGAGGAGATCGCGTAACCGGCCACCAGGATCCGGTACCGACGCTCCTTGAGAGCCGTGCCGGAGGTCACGGATGGGCCTGTGGCGCTAAGGCGTCGTCCCGAACCGAACCAGACATGGATGACTTCCCCCTCGAACGCCCGCGCAACGTGCCTGGCGAACATAAACCGACGGCCCTGCGCTCATAGGGATATCGGGTTGCACGAATGTAATGTGCACAGTTGTGAAGCAAGATCATTTCGGCACAGTCGGATGCGATTGCGACGAATCGCCCCCAAACCCCCAGCCCTGCAAGGCGGCCCTGACCGCCTACCGCACGGCGCTGCGCGAGGGCCGCGCCCCCCGCACGGGGCTGCCGTCCTGCCTGTGGAGGCTCCACCTCGTCATGGAGGACCGCGAGGACCCCGGGTACGCCGTACCCGTCACACCCGCCGCCGCGACCTTCGCCACGCTGGGCCCGCTGGAGGACCTCCTGACGGAACAGCGCCGGTCCCTGCGCGCCGCGAAGGCCCGACTGTCCGTCTTCGAGGCGGTGTACGCGCAGGAACAGGACGCGGCCCGCCCCGCCCCCGTCCGACTCGTCGGCCAGGACGTCATCAGCGCCACCCTGGAGGCGGCCGTCGGCTGCTGCCGGGAGGAACTGCGCACCGTGCAACCCGGCGGCGGACGCCCCGAAGGGGCCCTCACCGAGGCCCTGGAACGGGATCTGCGCGCACTGGAACGGGGCGTGCGCCAACGGACCCTCTACCAACACACCGTCCAGACCCACCGACCCACCATGTGGTACATCGAGCAGGTCACGGCCGCCGGCGCCGAGGTCCGCAGCCAGGCGGAGATCATCGAGCGCGTCATCATCTGCGACCAGGACGTGGCGTTCATCCAACTCTCCGACGAACCGGCCGAGGGCGCACTGCACATCGGCGACCCGTCGCTGGTGCGTTTCCTGACCCGGTACTTCGACCAGACCTGGGAACGCTCCACGCCGATCCTCCCCACCGGTTCGCCCTCGCGCGGCCCGATCGTCACCTCCGACCTGCAACGCACCATCCTGCGCGCGGTGATCGGCGGCGAGACCGACAGCTCCATCGCCCGCCGCCTGGGCATGAGCCGCCGCAGCGTCGCCGAACACATACGCAAAGCCTCCCTGGAACTGGGCAGCGGCAGCCGCGCCCAACTCGGCTACCTCCTGGCCGCGTCGGGCCTCCTGGACGACGAGACCTGAGGGCGGGCACCGAGAGTGGGGGCTGCGGCGAACCGGACCCGCCGACCCCTGCGGGGAAGCGGACCGAGGTGCCCCGCGCCCTCGCGACGATCCGACCGCCGTTCCACCCACGAGGCGCTTCGCACACGCCGGCCAAGCGGGTGGCGGCGCACGACGCGAAGAGGACCGTGAGGTGATCACACGGCACGGAAGCTCCGCGGCTTATGGGGGCGCGTCCGCGGAGCACGATCCGCTAGGCTGTCTGCGGTCGGACGGCTACTCGGCTCGTGCGGGAGAGATGTTCACCGGACATCTCACCCACCGCGCGGAGCACCGGCTGACCAGGACGTTTGACCCGCCGCGATGGCGAAACCCCCCTGGGGTTTCCGACACCGTGTGCGGCAGACCCCGCCCGCCTTCGTAGCTCAGGGGATAGAGCACGGCTCTCCTAAAGCCGGTGTCGCAGGTTCGAATCCTGCCGAGGGCACATGGACGCGAGACCCCCGCCGATCATGGCCGGGGGTCTTCGTCGTTCCCGGGGGCAAGTCCGGGCGCGGGATGCGTGAGCGAGGTCGCGGCGGGCACGGAAAAGGCCCTCCCGGACGGGCCGGGAGGGCCGTGCGATCAACCGACGGGGGTCAGCTCAGGCCTCTGCTGCGTTCGCCGATCCGGTCGCCCTGCGGAGTGCCGGCCCGCTTGAGGGCCGCCTTCGTGTGGGCTCCGCCCTTGACCTTGCTGCGGACCGGACCTTCGAAGCCGTGACCCTGCGTGCGCGGCAGCTGTACCTGCTCCGACGCCTTCGCGATCACTGCCTGGACGTCGTGCTTCTGCTCTTTGCTCATCCCGCCGTCAACTCCCTCGGGAAGCACCCAATCGGACTACTGGGATCGTATGCAGATATATCGCCCCACGCACCCGGACCGAACGTAAAAACTCTCGATCATGGCCGGGCCGGACCGGCCGGTGCCTGCGGTCCCAGGACCTCGTCGACCAGTTCCTCCGGGCAGGGCGTTCCCCGCGGGATCTGGTACTTCGCCGCGACCCGGTACTCCCCCGGCGCGGGCGCCAGCAGCTCGGTCCACACGTCGCCGACCGCGTCCGGGGCCGCCTTGAACAGGCATCCCGCGGTATTGGCGAACCGCTTCGGCCCGGGTTGCCGCGCCGAGGAGCGCGCCTTGGAGTCGTCCGTCTCCTGCGGGGGCGCCACCGCCTTGCCCTGGGCGTCCACCAGCCCCAGCCACGGCGAGTGCGGGACGCGCACGCTGATCCGGCCGGCCTGCTTGACGTCGATGACCAGCTGGTCGGCGCCCGCGCGCACCACCGTCGCGGGGCCGGCCACCAGGTCGGTGGGGGCCTGCACCTTGAAGAGCTGCCAGTTCGCGTCGCCCCAGATCTGCTGGAGGTACGGCAGCCCTCCGCGCACCAGCGTCGCCTCGTCCTTGCCGCCCTCGTCGGGTTTGTCGACGGGCAGCACCACGTAGTGCACGGCCCAGCGGCCCAGCCAGGCCCGGTAGCTCTCGGCGGTGAGCGTGTCGTCGTAGAAGAGCGGGTTGCGCTCCAGGTCCGCCTGCCGGTTCCAGCCGCGCGCCAGGTTGACGTACGCGGGGAAGGCGGAGGACTCGCGGTGGCTGCTCGCGGGTACCACCTCGACCCGTCCGCGGTCGGCGCCGGCATTCTGGAGCCGGTCGACGAGGGGCGCCAGCTCCCGGTTCCAGGAGGCCAGCGGCGTGGTGCGGATGATGTCGGTGACGCTGTTGGTGGTGATCCAGACGTTCAGCCCGACGAAGGCGAGGACGAGCGCGTACCAGCGGCGCGTGCGCGGGACCTCGTACGGCAGGGCCGCGAGCAGCACCGCCCCGCCGAACAGCATGACGAGCCGGGTGACGTTCGACCCCACCTGGGAGTCGATCAGCCAGGTCAGGGCCACCCCGAGCGCGTACACGGCGGCTGCGATCCGGACCGTCTTCCACCGCTTCGGCACGAGGAAGACGATGACCAGCCCGAACACGAACGGCAGCCAGGCCGAGCCCAGCTTCATCGGCTGCGTTCCCGAGAAGGGGAACAGCCAGGCCGACAGTCCGACCACGGCCACCGGGGGCAGCCCGAGGGTGTACGCGCCCGGTCGCCGCCGGCTCAGGAACAGCGCGGCCGCGATCACCCCGAGGAACAGCCCGGCGACCGGGCTGGCGGCGGTGGCGAGTGCGGCGAGCGGGGCCGCGACCGCGGCCTTGGCCCAGCGCCGCTCGGCCCAGGAGCGCGGCCGGCAGAAGACCGCGGCGACCGCGCCGAGCGCGAGCATCGCGCCGAGCCCGAAGGTCACCCGGCCGGACAGCGCGTTGCACAGCAGCCCGTACACCCCGGCGAGGGCCGGCCACAGCGGCTGCCGGACGGCGCCCCGGCAGCGCGTCAGGATCAGGGCGAGGAGCCCGGCCGACACCGTCCCGGCGATCATCATCGTGGTCCGGACGCCGAGCATGTGCATGAGGTACGGGGACACCACGCTGTACGAGACCGGGTGCATCCCGCCGTACCAGGCGAGGTTGTACGCCGTGTCGGGGTGCCGGCCCACGAACTCGGCCCAGGCGTCCTGCGCGGCGAGGTCCCCGCCGCTGTTGGCGAAGGTGAAGAGCCAGACGACGTGCAGGACGGCCGCCACGGCGGTGGCGACGACCACGGGGTGCCCCTGCGCCCAACGGAGCGCGAGACGGCCCATGCCCGGCGGGCCGCCCGAGCCGGAACGAGAACCGGAACGGGGACCGGAACCGGGACCGGAACCGTCCGCGGGGGAGGTTTCGCCGTCGGTCGTGCCGGAGCCCGCGGTCCGCCCGCGCTGCTCCTGCTCCTGCCCGTACTGCTCAGCGGTGGTCACTACCGACGCTCTCTCCCCGGCACCTGCGCGAGTACCGCACTCGCATCCAAGACGTGCTCAGGCGCCCCGGGGTTGCCCGGAGCGCCTGAACGAACCCGTCCCCGGCGGATCGATCCCGCCCGGGGCGGCTCAGCCGACGCGGGTCAGCTTGCTGCCCAGACTCGGGCTGACGAGATCCTGCTTCAGTGCCACGGGCACCTTCACCTGGCTGGCGCCCTCGCCGATGGTCAGGACGCCGATCTCCGTGCCCGCCTTGGCGGTCTGCGGCAGCGGGCCGCCGCCCTCACCCAGTTTGACGTTGACCTTGAGCGACGGCCAGCCGACCGCCTCCACGTCCGCGGTGGCCACGACCGGGGTCCTGCCCCCGAGCCCGTCGTCCACGTACCCGACGACCTGGCCCTTCTTCACGACGTTCGCGCCGGTCAGCGTCTTCTGCGTGGCCAGCATGACGTCCTTGCTGGCCGCGATGGCGGTGCCGAGGATGGGCACGCCGTGCTGACCGAGGACCGCGCCGACGATCAGCTGGTTCGTCTTGCCGACCTGCTTCTGGGCGGCGAAGAGCAGGTTGCCTCCCGCCTTGGTGGTGGAGCCGGTCTTGATCCCGAGGGAGTCGTTGTACGGGATCAGGTCGTTGTAGTTGCGCCACGTCTTGCCGGACGGGTCGGTCCACTTCGGCAGCTTGGTGATCGCGATCAGCTCGGGCATCTCGACGACCTTGAGACCCAGCTTGACCTGGTCCTCGGCGGTGCTGACCGTCGTCGCGTCCAGACCCGAGGGGTCCGTGTACGTCGTGTTGGTCATGCCGAGTTCCTTGGCGGTGTCGTTCATCTTCTTGACGAACGCCGCCTGGTCACCGCCGGAGTCCCAGCGCGCGAGCAGCCGCGCGATGTTGTTGGCGGAGGGGATCATGATCGCGGCGAGGGCGTCGTACTCCGAGATCTGGTCGCCCTCCTTGAGGGTGTTGACGGTGGACTCCCCCTCGGAGTCCTTCTTGCCGTCGTCCACGGCCGTCTTGTCGACCGGGATCATCTGACCCTTCTCACCCTTCTTCATCGGGTGGTCCTTGAGGATCACGTACGCCGTCATCGTCTTGGCGACGCTGCCGATGGCGATCGGCTTCTGCTCGCCGAAGGTGCCCACCGTGCCGAGGCCGGCGGCGGCCATGTAGCCCTGGCCCTCCTTCGGCCACGGCAGGACCGGGGCGGATCCGTCGAAGGTGAACGAACCCTGCGCCGTCATCTTGAGCTGCGGCTCGGGCAGCGGACGCACCAGCTGCACCACGGCGAGGATGATCACCAGCAGCGCGACGAGCGGGGCGTAGATCTTGAACCGCCGCGCGAACGTGCGCAGGGGGCTCGGCGGCGGGGGCGGGTTGTTCGTGAGGTCCGCCAGCATGTCGAGCGGCGGCTTGGGCGGCAGCGGCTGCTGCGTGGTCCGCTCGCTGTCCTGCCGGAGACCGGCGGGCGCGGTCGCCTGCTTCGGCGCGGGCGCCGGTGCGGTGGGGGCCTGCTTCGGCGCGGTGGGCGCCGCGGGCCGGGCGTTGTCGCCGCGCAACGGCACGAAGGTACTGGCGCGCTCGTCCCCGGCGGTGTGCGGCGGCGCGGGCCGGTCGCCCTGCGGGGGCTTGGGCGCGGACGGCGCGGCGGGACCGGCGGGAGCCGCACCGGGCTTCACGGCCCGGAACACGGCCGTACGCTCACTGTCCTCGGACGGCTTCGCCGGCGCGCCGGAACCCGAACCGGAACCGGAACCCGGCTTCGACGCCTCGGCCGCACCGGGCTTCACCGCCCGGAACACTGCCGTGCGCTCACTGTCCTCGGACGGCTTCTTCGGCGCGGGCCGGTCGCCCTGCGGGGGCTTGGGCGCGGACGGCGCGGCGGGACCGGCGGGAGCCGCACCGGGCTTCACCGCCCGGAACACGGCCGTACGTTCGCTGTCCTCCGACGGCTTCGACGGCGCACCGGAAGCGGAACCCGAACGCGGGTCAACGGCCGCACCCCGCCCGCTGGCCGAACCGGAACCGGAATCCGAACCGGAACCTGGCTTCGATTCCGCCGCAGGCTTCGACGCGGGCCTCGACTCAGGCCTCGGCTCGGGCTTCGATTCCGACGTGGGCTCGGGCTTCGGCTGCGCCTTCGGCGCCTCGCGGGCATCGTTCCTGAACGCCCGGAACACGGCGGTGCGCTCGCTGTCGGCGGGCCCCTCGACCTCGGTCGACTTCTCGGAGGATGCGTCCGGAGCGGGCTTCACGACCCCGAACGCGGTCGTCCGCTGGTCCGCGGCGGCGGGCTTGCCCGCAGCCACCGAACCCCGCGCGGCCCCGTCCGAACCAGAGGCAGAACCGGAACCGGAACGAGAACCGGAAGCGGAACCAGAAGCGGACTCGGAAGCAGAGCCGGAGCCGGAGCCTGAGCCGGAATCAGAGCCGGCGCCGGAGCCGGACTTGGCGCCCGAGCCGGAACCCGTCGCCGCATCGGCGGAGCCGGTCGTGGCGGACGAGTCCACCCGACCGGAGGACGCCTTCGACTCCGGAGTCGCCTCGACCACCTCGGCACCGGTCTCGGCACCCGCCTCAGCCTCGCCCTCGGCGCCCTCACCAGCGGCGTCGGCACCTGCACCGGCACCGGCACGCGCGCCCCCGTCCCCGCCGTCGCCCTGGCCGGCGGAGGCGTCATCGGCCTCGGCCGTCCGCTCCGCGTCCGCCGACGCCGACGCGACCCAGGCCGCGACGGCCACCTTCAGAGGGTCCCGGTCGCCGGACTCCGGCTCGCGCGGTCGCAGGACCGAGAGCCTCGGGTCCCGTTCCGCGGAGGACGCGGCGGTGTCCGCCGCCCCCGACGCACCTTCATCTACCGACTTGTCGGGGGACTCGCCCGCCACCAGTTCCTCCTCGATCGACGTTCGGCCGCTGTCCGAACCGTCTAACAGTGTCCCGTCTCGGGGGCATCGCCCACCCGCTAGACGAGAACGACATAGCTGCAGGTTCCCCCATAAAGCGACCAGGCGCTCTCGACAGATGAATGTGAGAGGCGTCACCCTGTCACTCATCCACGCGGGGAGGCATGGATGGGCAGGAGCCGCAGAACAATTCCGGAGGAGCTTCTGTTGCTCGCCTTGGACCCGACCACGGGAACCACGGCGCAGCCGCAGTCGCTCGACCTCGGCCTGGCCGGGGCACAGCTAGTGGAGCTGGCTCTGGCAGGACGGATAGCCCCTGACGGGGATCGTATCGCCGTGGTGATGCCACGGCCGACAGGAGATCCGACTCTGGACTCCGCACTGGAACTGCTGCGCAGGCGCGGCAGCCCGGTTCGGGCGGTCCACTGGATCGGCGGACCCCGACTGGGGCTCCGTCAGATTTACCTCGCTCATCTGGAGCGTTGCGGCATGGTCCATGCCGTCGCGGGACAGATGTGCGGGGTGTTGCCGACGACTCGCTACCAGGCGACCGACACGGCGATCAGCCGGGAGATCCGTGCCCGGCTCGACAGTGCGATCCGCACCGGTGTACCGCCGGACCCGCGGACCGCGGCGCTCGCCGCACTGGCCCACGCGGTCGGACTCGGCAAGCACCTGTACCCCGGCAACGAGGGGCGGTCGTCCAGGTCCCGGTTGCGGGATCTGATCCGGCACGACCCGATGGGCGGTCTGGTGGCGCACGCCGTCATGGACGTCCAGAACGGGGTGGCGGCACAGCCACGTCGTGACCGCGCGCCGGCGCCGGCATCCGCCGGGCGGGCTTCGGCCACCTCCGCGACCAGTGCGGGCGGTGTCCCGATGCAGCCGCGTCGGACGGGTGCGATGGCCCGTGTGGCCGCGCACTGACCGCCGGGTGACGAGCAGGACCAGCACCATCGGCACCACCCGCGGGACCCGCGACACCCCTTGATCCATCCGCGGCCCGCACGCGCAACCGCTCGATCGAACGCCATCGCCGGAACCGGCCGTCCCCCAAAGACCCGGTTCGGGAACCGCCGGCGCGCGGGGTGGCGGGACCGGCCCATCCGGTCCCGCCACCCCGCGCGTCCGTCTTTCCCGCGCCCTCGCCCGGTTTCTCGCGCTCTCGCCCGCTTTCCCGCGCGTCCGTCCTTCCCGCGGGCCTGTCTTTCCCGCCCGTTCCCCAGCGCCACCACGTGCTTCGGTGGCAGTCTGCTGAACATCAGGCACGCAGAGAGACAGAAACAGAACCAGAACGAGAAGAAGAAGGCGGAGGTGCCGTCCCCGTGGCGTCCAATGTCAATCCCACCGTCCGACGCCGCCGACTGGGCATGGAGTTGCGCAAGTTGCGCGAGGACAAGGGCATGACGGCCGAGCAGGTGGCCGAGCGCCTCCTCGTCTCCCAGTCGAAGATCAGCCGACTGGAGAACGGTCGGCGTTCGATCAGCCAGCGCGATGTCCGCGACCTGTGCGACGTGTACGAGGTCGAGGACCGCCGACTCGTCGACTCCCTGATGCAGATGGCCAAGGACTCGCGCCAGCAGGGCTGGTGGCACGCCTTCGGCGACATCCCGTACAGCGTCTACATCGGCCTGGAGACGGACGCCGCCAGCCTGCGCACGTACGAGCCCCAGATGGTCCCGGGACTGCTCCAGACCCCGGACTACGCCCAGGCCCTGATCCGCGGCGCGCTGCCCGAGACCGCGCCGCTGGACGTGGAGAAGCGCGTCCAGGTCCGGATGCACCGCCAGAAGCGGCTGTCCGAGACGGAGAACAACAATCCTGACGTCGGTCCGCTGCGCCTGTGGGCGGTCATCGACGAGGCGGCGCTGCGCCGGCACGTGGGTGACGCGCAGTTGATGATCCGACAGCTGGAGTACTTGATAGAGCGTTCGGAGGAGCCGTACATCACCGTGCAGGTGATGCCGTTCTCGATGGGGGCGCACCCGGGCGTGAACGGCCAGTACGCGATTCTGGAATTTCCCGACGCCTCGGACTCGACGGTCGTCTACATCGAGGGCGTCACGAGCGATTTGTACTTGGAGAAGGCCAACGACGTTCAGAAGTACAGCGTGATGTACGAGCATCTTCGCGCCCAGGCCCTCAATGTCGAACAGACCCGGCAGTTCATCTCGGAGATCATCGAGCACTACGCCGGCAAGTAACGACAAAGGGGGAGGAATCAGTCCTGGTGACAAGGGGGGGCCGTACGGTACACCGTTGCTCCCCAGCCACATAAGACCTGACCTGAATATGCCACCCGGTCGAGTGAACGGCTCCTTCAGCCGTCGGAAGGTGCGGGTAGCGTCGATCACGTCAGCCGGGAAATTGGCTGACAGCCATCGGAACTACTCGCCGAACCGGAGAAAAACATGGCTATTCGTCAGGGTGCCACGGACAACTGGACCAAGTCCTCTTACTCCGGAGGAAACGGCGCCTGCGTCGAGGTCAAGTCCCCCGTGATGGAATCCATCGCCGTCCGCGACTCGAAGGTGCAGGACGGACCGTCGCTCACCTTCGCGCCGGGTTCCTGGAACTCGTTCGTCGCGGACGTCGTCGAGGGCCGGCCGGGGCGCCTCGTCTGAACGTCGAGGCGACCCTCCCGACCATCCTTGCCGCCGCGTCGCCGGCACCATCCGGGTCGCCGGCCCCACCCGCTCCACCGGCACCACCCGCATCACCCATCGGAGCCCTCTCGACCGGCCCGCCGTCTTGGCCGAGGGGGCTCCGTCGTGCCCGCACCCCGGGTCAGCGCAGCTGATCCACGTACCGGTCGGTGCCCGGCACCGTGGGGATGAACGGCGCCACCAACTCCACCCGTCCCAGCCCCGTCTCCGCGACCTCGGTCTCCCAGCCCCGGAACCGGTCCCAGCAGGTCCGCGGGTCGGCCTCCAGGAACCACAGCAGCGTCAGCCGGGTGTCGACCCCCTCGACCTGCTTGACGTACGTCATCCGGTCGCCGGGCAGCGGTGTCGGCCGGAAGACCGTCACCATCGCCGCGGGCCCTCCCGCCAGCCGCTTCGGCAGGGCCCGCGAGCGCAGCCACTCCAGCAGTTCCGCCCGCTGTTCGGGCCCGTCGGCGTCGACGACCTGGAGGACCAGGCCGGCGTACGGGTGGTCGAGGGCGTGGAAGTCCCGGGGCCCGGCGGCGCCGTCCCGGTAGACCGTCGCCGCGTGGTCCTGGAAGGCCGTGAAGACGTGGGTGCGGTCCTGGTAGACCCGTCCGTCGCGGTTGAGGCGCTTGTTGATGCCGACAGTCCACTTCATGTGCTCGTCGTAGCGGCCCCGGGTGACCCAGTACGTGGAGAGGTAGCAGCCGGCGCCGACCGGCTGGGCGACCGCCGACTTCTCGGGGTAGCGCAGCTCTTGGAGGTCCCGCGTGGCCACCCAGCGGCGTCCGGCGTACATCCAGGGCATGGCCATGGCGCCCGCGTAGTAGTGGTCGTCCTCGTACCAGCGGTTGTACGCGTACTCGTGTCCCGGGTGCGGCTCCACCATGGTGATCAGCGCGTGGCCGGGGCGGACCCCGTAGGGGCCGACGGCGGCGAGCGCGGCGTAGTCGTCGGCGCGGGTGTCCGGTGCGTGCTCCTGCTCTTCTGCGGTCATGACACCGGTGTATCTGATGCCGCGTCAGTTGTGGAGGGGTCGGACACCCCCGCCCCCGAATCCAGGGTGGTTCACCGCCCTGTCCGTCGCCCCCGGTTCAGGCGTAGAGCGCCCCGATCTCCCGCGCGTACCGTTCCGCCACCGCCGCGCGGCGGAGTTTCAGCGTGGGCGTCAGGGTGCCCGCCTCGATCGAGAAGTCCTCGGCGAGGAGGTGGAAGGCCCTGATCCGGGCCGGCCGGGAGACCCTGGCGTTGGCCGCCTCGACCGCCTCCGCGACGAGCGCGCGGACCGCCGGGTGGGTCGACGGGTCCGTGAGGGTCAGGCCCTCGTGTGCCGCCCAGGCGGTGACTTCCTCCGCGTCCAGGGTGATCAGGGCCACCGGGTGGGGCCGGCGGTCGCCGATCAGTACCGCGCGGGAGACGAGACGGCAGGCCTGCACGGCGAACTCGACCTCGGTCGGGGTGATGTTCTTGCCGGCCGAGGTGATGATCAGCTCCTTCTTGCGGCCGGTGATCGAGAGGAAGCCGTCCCCGTCCACCTCGCCGAGGTCGCCGGTGTGCAGCCAGCCGGCGGCGTCGACCGTCTCCGCCGTCGCCGCCCCGTTCGCGTGGTAGCCGGGGAAGACCATCGGGCCCCGGGCCAGCACCTCGCCGTCCCCGGCGATGCGGACCTCGCAGCCCGCGACGGGGCGGCCGACGGTGCCGGCGCGGGCCGCGCCCGGGTGGTTGAGGCTGATCACCCCGGCGGACTCGGTCATGCCGTACCCCTCGTACACGTGGATCCCGCAGGCCCGCAGGAAGTCGAGGGTGGCCGGGGCGATCGGTGCGCCGCCGGTCAGCGCCCACTTCAACCGGCCCCCGAACAGGGCCCGGACCGGTGCGTACAGCGAGCCGTCCGCCGCCTCGTACGCCGCCCGGGACCCGGCCGGCAACCGGCCCTCCGCCGCCAGGACGCCCAGCCGCACGGCCTCCTCGAAGCGTTCCCGGCCGCCCTCCCGGGACGTGGCCATCGACAGCACCGTCGAGTGGAGCTTCTCGAACAGCCGGGGCACGGACGGCAGGTGGGTGGGACGGGCCTCGGCCAACTCGGTGACGACGTCCTCGATCCGGCCGCCGAAATAGCTCAGCTCGCCGCCCTCCAACAGGGTGATGAACTGGACGAGTTGCGCCAGCAGGTGCGCCAACGGCAGGTACAGGTACGTGCGGTCGCCCGGTCCGCCCCCGATCAGCGGCAGGGTGGCGTCCTGGATCGCGCCGAGGTTCCCGTGCGTGAGCCGGCAGCCCTTCGGCGGGCCCGTCGTGCCCGAGGTGTAGACGATCGAGGCGTCGTCACCGGGCCTCACCGCCCGCGCCCGGGACAGCAGTTCGTCCTCCGATCCCGACGGCATACCCGGAAGTTCGTCCATGACTGCCACCGCCCGCAGCGCGGGCAGCCTCGACCGCAACGCCTCCACCCGCGCCACCTGGGCCGCGTCGTCGCACACCGCCACCACCGCGGCCGAGTCCGACAGCACCCAGGCCAGCTCCTCCTCCCCCGCCGTGGGGTAGACGGGCACCAGCACCGCGCCGGCGGCCAGGATCGCGAAGTGCGTGTACGTCCACTGCGGCCGGGTCTGCGCCAGTACCACCACCCGCTCACCCGGCAGCACCCCCAGCCCGAGCAGGGCCCGCCCGGACCGCCGTACGCGGTCGTGCAGTTCCTCGTACGAGACGGTGCGCGGGCCGCCCTCCGCGAGGAAGCGGAGCGCGGGCTGTGAGCCGTACCGTTCGGCCGTCCACCGCGTGAACACCGACAGCGTCCGCGGTCGCAACGCGTCCATCGTCATCGCCTCCCTGGGGTCCGTACCGTCGACGCTAGGCAGCGCCCGGGCCCGGGCGACATGACCGGACGCGTCACCACCGCTGACCCCGGCGCTCAATGCGGCTACCGTCGAACCCATGGGGAGGCGGACGATCACCGTGCACCACGTGCGCGCCGTGCTCGCGGGTGCGCGGCGCGGCGGCATCGACACCGTGCCGCTGCTCCAGGAGGCGCAGATCCCGCCGCTGTTGCTGGGCGACGACCGGGCGCGGATCACTCCCGCGCAGTTCGCCCGGCTGTTCCGTGCGCTGTACCGGACCACGCAGGACGAGTTCCTGGGCCTGAGTTCCGTCCCGAGCCGGCCGGGCACCTTCGCGATGATGTGTCACGCCTCGCTGGGCTGCCGTGACCTCGGGGCGGCGGTGGAGCGGGCGGCGACCTTCTACGGGCTGTTCCCGGGCGGCCCCGAACTGGCACTGGAGGTGGACGGCGCGCAGGCGCGGTTCACCGTGCGGAACGCCTTCGACGGCGACGAGGAACGGTTCCTCACCGAGTGCGTGCTGGCGATCTGGCACCGGCTGAGCAGCTGGCTGATCGGGCGCCGCATCCCCCTCGCGCACGCCGCCTTCACCTATCCCCCGCCGCCGCACCAGGGCGAGTACGAGCTGCTCTTCGACTGCCCGGTGCGCTTCGGGGCGGACCGCACCGGCGCCGCCTTCGACGCGCGCTGGCTGACCGCCCCGCTCGTGCGCGAGGAGGCGGAACTCGACGCGATGCTGCGCCGGGCCCCCTTCGACCTGCTGTCGCGCCCCGAGTACGGGACCACGGTCGCGGAACAGGTCCGCCGGACCCTGACGCAGCGGCTGCGGAGCTCGCCCCGGCTGCCGGAGCTGGGGGAGGTCGCGGCGCGGCTCGCGGTGTCCCCGGCGACGCTGCGGCGGCGGCTGCGCGGGGAGGGCACCTCCTTCCAGGAGCTGAAGGACCACGTGCGGCGGGACGCGGCGATCGCGGGCCTGGCGGAGAGCGGGGAACCCATCGCGGAACTCGCGGCCCGGCTGGGGTTCTCGGAGGACACCGCCTTCCACCGGGCGTTCCGACGGTGGACGGGGACCACGCCGGGCGCCTACCGGATCGCGTCGGGCGGCTGAGGCCCGGACCAGCGCTGCCAGGTCCTTGAGGGCGTGGCGGCGGGGGTGGGCCGGGCGTGGCGGTGGGGGTGGTTCGGGGCGTGGCGGCGCGGGGTGGGACTCCGGGTCAGGAAAGGTGAGCTGCGCGGTCAGCGACGTTCCGACCGGTCGGTCACTACCTTCTCCTCACCTACCTCCGCACGGACACCTGGGAGAGCCGCCCCATGCGCTTGCGAACCCCCACCCCCGCTCGGATCCCCGCCCGTCCTCGGGCCGCCGCGTTCGCCGCGGTCGCCGCCCTGGCCCTCGCCGCCGTCGTCCCCGCCACGGCGCACGCCGACGCCCCGGCCGCCGGCCGCCCGGGCGACATCGTCACCTCCGCGCCGTCCGCCTTCCACCCGCTGCCGGGTCAGCCCACCGGCACCAAGGCCTGGAAGATCCAGTACCGCTCGACCACGGCCTCCGGGGCCCCGAACGTCGTGTCCGGCACCGTCATCGTCCCGCAGGACGGCCGGACCGGCCCGCGCCCCCTGATCACGTACGCCGTCGGCACCGTCGGCCTGGCCGACCGGTGCGCGCCGAGCAACAACCTCCCGTACGGCACGTCCATGGAGGCCAACCTCATCCAGCAACTCACCCTGCGCGGCTGGGCCGTGGCCGTCACCGACTACGAGGGCCTCGGGACCCCCGGCACGCACACCTACACCGTGGGCCCCTCCGCCGGCCACGCCGTCCTCGACGCCGCCCGCGCGGCGACCCGGCTGCCCGAGGCGGGGCTGTCGGCGGACACCCCGGTGGGCATCATGGGCTACTCGCAGGGCGGCCAGGCGAGCAGTTGGGCGGCCGAACTGCACGGCTCGTACGCACCGGAGCTGAAGGTCAAGGGCACCGCGACGGGCGGCGTCCCGGCCGACCTGCTGAAGGTGTCCGACTTCAACAACGGCTCGTTCGGCTCCGGCCTGATCTTCATGGCCGCCGCCGGGCAGGACGCCGCCTTCCCGGAACTGCGGCTCGACTCCTACCTGAACCCGGCGGGCAAGGCGCTGGTGGGCGGCATGAAGGAGGGCTGCGTCGCCATCGACGCCATCGCCGGATCCTTCAAGCGGATCTCCGACCTCACCACCCGCGACCCGCTCGCGCAGCCCGACTGGCAGGCCCGTCTGAACCAGAGCCGGCTCGGTCGGACCGCTCCGGCCGCGCCCGTGTACCAGTACCACGCGCTCGGCGACGAGTTGATCCCGTACGCCGTCGGTCGGCAGCTGCGCTCCGACTGGTGCGCGCGGGGCGCGAACGTCGAGTTCGACACCATCTGGATCGGCGAGCACGTCAGCGGGGTCATCACCCAGTCCCTGGCCGCCGGGAACTGGCTCGCGGACCGCTTCGCGGGGCGCTCCACGCACGCGAACTGCTGATCGGACCGGTCCTCGGGTCACCGGATCACCGCCCCGCCGGCGCGCTCACTGCCCGGCGGGGCAGGCCCGCGTCCCGGCGGGGAGCCGGCCATCGACCAGGAAGTGGTTGGCGTACTCGCGCACGCACGGGGATTCCGCGTACCCGGTGTGCCCGTCGCCCTTGAAGTCGAGGATCACCGCCGAGCCCAGCCGTCGGGCCGTCTCCTCGGTCCACTCGTACGGGGTCGCCGGGTCGCCGCGCGTGCCGACGAGCAGCATGCGCGGGGCCCCGGGGTCGTCGATCTTCCGGATGAAGTCCGTTCCGGGCGGGCGGCCGTAGCAGGACAGGACGGTCAGCAACTGGTTCGGCCCGAAGATCCGCGATGCCGCGAGGAACTCGTCCCGCAGGCCCTCGACCTCCTTGCGGACCGCCGCCGGGGTGGCCGTGTCGTCGCCCCGGTCCGGGTCGTCGGCGCAGTTCACGGCGGTCTGCGCGGCCGGCCCGTTGTCGGCGGGCACCTTCACCCGGCCCTGGTCCTCGTCCTCCTCCTGATTCTGCGGGGGCGGCTCCATCGGGCCACCCAACTGAAGCAGTCCGATCGGGTCGCCCCGCTCGACCTCCTTGAGGCCGTCCGCGAGCGCGGGCCACAGCTTGCGCGAGTACAGGGCCGTGGCGACCGACGCGACCACGTCCTGCCCCGTGAAGTGCGAACCGTCCTGCCCGACCAGCGGCTCCTCGTCGAGCCGGGCCACGAGCGCGTCGACCTTCCGCTTGGCGGTACGGGTGTTCGTGCCGTACACGCAGTCGCTCTGGCGGGTGCACCAGCCGAGGAAGTGGTCGAGGGCGCGCTGCTGCCCGCGCGCCGACATCAGGGCCTGCTCGGCGAGCGGCTCGGTGAGGGTGTCGACCCCGTCGAGGACCATGCGGCCGGTCGTGCGGGGGAACTGTGCGGCGTACACGGCGCCGAGCCGGGTGCCGTAGGAGAAGCCGAGGTAGTCGAGCTTCCCCGCGCCGAGGGCCCGGCGGATGACGTCCATGTCGCGCGAGACGTTCACGGTGCCGATGTACGGGAGCACCGGGCCGGAGTGCAGCGCGCACCGCCGGGCCACGGCCCGCAGGGCGGCGAGCCGTCCGGCGGCGTCGTGCGGGGCGATCGCGGGGTCCGTCTCCTGCGAGCCGCCGCAGGAGACGGGCTCGCTGTGTCCGACGCCCCGGGGGTCGAAGGTGACGAGGTCGCGGTGCTTGCCGAGGTCGGCGAAGAGGGTGGGGTCGGCGGCGAGGGAGGCGATGCCCGGGCCGCCGGGGCCCCCGAAGTTCAACAGGACCGGCCCGCGGGACGCGCCCTGCGTCGCGGGTATCCGGGCCACCGCCAGGGTGACCGTGCCCTTCGCCGGGGCGGCGTGGTCCAGCGGCACGTCCAGCGTCCCGCACCGCATGCCGTCGGGTACCGGCCGTTCGGGGCAGTCACCCCAGCGGATGCGGGGCGGCGCGGGCCCGTCGACGGCCGGCGGGGTGGCCCCCAACGACACCAGCACGAGCCCGGAGGCCGCGACGGCGGCACGGAACCAGCTACGGGTACGGCGCACGAGCCCTCCTCGGGCAACCCCCCGACCCAGCGAGCCCACCCTAACCGCGCCTCGCCCGATCGGCCCGCCGACGGCCCTGCCGGGCGGCGTGCCCGGCAGGGCCGGGTCCCCCGGCCCCCGCCCCCCCTCAGCCGCGGCCGCGGTAGAGGGCGTTGATCTCACGGTCGAATTCGCGTGCCACCACGCCCCGCTTGAGCTTCAGCGACGGCGTCAGGTGTCCCCGGGCCTCCGTGAACTCCCCGGGCAGTACGACGAAGCGTCGGATCGATTCCGCGCGCGACACCAGTTGGTTCGCCTCGTCCACCGCGCGCTGTACGTCGGCCCGCAGTTCCTCGTCCTCGACCAGCTCCCGCATCGGCATGGTGGTCTTCTTGTGCATCTGCCGCCAGTGCGCGAGCCCTTCCGGCTCCAGGGTGACCAGGGCCGCCACGTACGGCCGGTTGTCGCCGACGACCATGCACTGGCCGACCAGGGGGTGGGCGCGCAGCCAGTCCTCCAGGACCGCCGGGGCGACGTTCTTGCCCCCGGAGGTGATGATCAGGTCCTTCTTCCGGCCGGTGATCGTCAGGTAGCCGTCCCGGTCCAGTTCGCCGATGTCGCCGGTGGGGAACCAGGCGCCCGGCTCCGCCCAGGCCACGTTCCAGTACCCGGCGAAGACGTGGCGCCCCCGCAGCAGTACCTCGCCGTCGTCGGCGATGCGTACCGCCGTCCCCGGGAGCGGCCAGCCGACCGTTCCCAGCCGCGGTTTCAGCGGCGGGGTGATGGTGGAGGCGGCCGTCGTCTCGGTCAGCCCGTAGCCCTCGAAGACCTCGACGCCGGCTCCGGTGTAGAAGGCGGCGAGCCGCCGCCCCAGGGGTGAGCCGCCGCTGAGGACGTAACGGACGCGTCCGCCCAGGGCCGCGCGGATCCGTCGGTAGACGAGCGGGTCGTACAGGGCGCGGGCCGTGCGCAGTCCGAGGCCCGGGGGGTTGCCCTCGACCGCCTCGCCGAAGCGCTGCGCGATCCGTGCGGCCCGGTCGAAGGAGGAGGCGCGGCCCATGCGCTCGGCGGTGGCCCGCGCGGTGTTGTAGACCTTCTCCAGCACGTAGGGGATGGCGAGGAGGAACGTCGGGCTGAAGCCCGCCAGGTCCGCCAGCAGGTCCTCCGTGGCGATGCTCGGCGCGTGGCCCAGTTTCACCCGGGCCCGCAGGCATCCGACGGCGACCATCCGCCCGAACACGTGGGACAGCGGCAGGAAGAGGAGGGTGGACGCGGGTTCCTCGGTCGTGGCCCGGAAGACGGGGTGGAGGAGTTCGACCGCGTTGTCGACCTCGGCGAAGAAGTTGCCGTGCGTCAGTACGCAGCCCTTGGGCTGCCCGGTGGTCCCGGACGTGTACACGAGCGTGGCCACGTCGTGGGGTGTGCGGCCTCTTCTGCGTTCGTGCACCAGCGCGTCGGGGATGTGTTCCCCGGCTTTGACGAGCCGGGCCACGGCGCCCGTGTCGAACTCCCACAGGTGGGCCAGCCACGGCAGGTTCCCCCGCTCGCCGCTGATGATGCGCGCCTGCACGGTGTCCTCGACGGCGCAGGCCACGGCGCCGGAGTCGTGGATGATCCAGCGCGCCTGGAGGGCGGAGGAGGTGGGGTAGATCGGTACGGTGACCAGCCCGGCGGCCCAGCCGGCGAAGTCCAGCAGCGTCCACTCGTAGGTGGTCCGCGCCATGATGGCGAGCCGGTCCCCGGGGCGCAGCCCTTCCGCGATCAGTCCCTTGGCCACGGCGAGGACTTCGGCCGCGAACTCGGCGGCGCTTACGTCCCGCCAGGCGCCGTCCGGCCCCTTGCGGGCGAGCACGGCCTCGCCGGGGGCCTGGGCGGCGTTGTCGAAGGGGATGTCCCCGAGCGACCCGTGCGGGGGCGGCCCCACCAACGCGGGTACGACCACCTCGCGCACCACGCCGTCGATCACGGTCTTGACGGGTTCGACCAGGTTCGGCCCGGCCTGCTGCACGACTGTGCTCACGGCGCGCGCTCCTTCGGTTCGGCAGGAGTTACCGCCGGTAATTTACGCACGGGTAACTGCTGCTGACCACCCCCCGCACACGCTCCGACCGGCACATTCCCACCTCGCACACAGCACGCACACACCACGGCCGCGCCGCCCGAGGGAGCCGCCCCGGCCGCCCGCGGAGCGCGGCCGCGGGGACGTCACCCCTGCCGGGCACCATGGACGTCGCCGTGGACGTCGCCGTGGACGTCGCCGCGAAGGTCGCGGTGGAGGTCGCGCAGCAGGGCGATCTCGGCCCCGTGGTGCAGGAGTTCCTGGTTGACCCACCAGACGACGTCGACGAACGGCTCTTCCGCGTCGCTGCCGTGCGGGTAGGTGCAGTACCCCACGGTGTCCAGCGCGGCGTCGTCCACGCCTTCGAGCGCCTTCTGCCAGGCTCCGGCGGCCGCCTCGAAGTCCGCGACCGCCGCGGCGACGTCGCCCTTGACCCGGTAGTCGTCCCGGGTCAGCGCCCGGCTGCCGGCCACGTGGTCGGCCCGCAGCGTCAGCATTTCGGTGAGGTGGCTCAGGCGCCAGGCGATCGTGGTGAACGGCGGCGGCGCGGGGTGCGGGTAGGGCGCGGCGTCCCGACCCCACTCGCCGGCGCCGGCCAGGTGGGTCGCCCGCGACCCCGGCCCCTCCGCGCGCCGGCGCACCGACCAGCAGTCCGCCACGGGCTCCCAGAAGTACTCCTCGTCGGCCATCGGGCCGACCGCGGTGTCCGACCCGTCGCCGCTGTCCATGACGGGCCCGGTCAGCCGGCCCAGCAGGCGCTCGCGGGCGAAGTCGAACTGCTCCAGCAGGGGGGTCACTCGGGACGAGGGGGGTACGGGGGACGGGCTCACGGAGTCGCTCCTGTGGGTGAACGGCTCGCCCCGCGGCGGGGCGATCGGGTGACCCGCCAGGCTGTCACAGCCCCCGCCGCACCGCGCCTCGATTACCTCCGGGCACCCCGGCCGCCCCGCCGCCGACCGGCGGCGGCGTCGAAACCCGCCCCACGGGATCACCGGGCGGCGGGTACGGGAAAACACCGCGGCCCCCGCCCGGACGGGGGCGGGGGCCGCGATGAGTACGCGTCCTGCGAGCGGCGGACAACCGCACGGCCGGACGTTCACACGGTCAGGCGCTCAGGCACTCAGGCACTCAGGCACTCAGGCACTCAGGCACTCAGGCAACGGTCAGGCCGCGACCGGGACCGGGGCCTCGGCGCGCTCCTCGGCACGCTCCTCGGACGCCTCGTCGAGCGGGGAGGACGACGCGGTGGCGTAGGCCTCCTTGTCCAGGATCCCTTCGCGGGCCGAGACGATGACCGGGACGACGGCCTGGCCGGCCACGTTGGTGGCGGTGCGCATCATGTCGAGGATCGGGTCGATCGCCATCAGCAGGCCCACGCCCTCCAGGGGCAGGCCCAGGGTGGAGAGGGTCAGGGTCAGCATGACCGTGGCGCCCGTCAGACCGGCCGTGGCGGCGGAGCCGACCACCGACACGAAGGCGATGAGCACGTACTCCTTGATGCCCAGCTGCACGTCGAAGATCTGCGCGATGAAGATCGCGGCGAGCGCCGGGTAGATCGCGGCGCAGCCGTCCATCTTGGTGGTGGCGCCGAACGGGACGGCGAAGGAGGCGTACTCCTTCGGGACGCCGAGGCGCTCGGTGACCTTCTGGGTGACCGGCATGGTGCCGACCGAGGAGCGGGAGACGAAGGCCAGCTGGATGGCCGGCCAGGCGCCCTTGAAGAACTGGATCGGGTTGACCTTGGCGACCGTGGCGAGGAGCAGCGGGTAGACGCCGAACATCACGAGCGCCGAGCCGATGTAGACGTCGGCGGTGAAGGTGGCGTACTTGCCGATCAGGTCCCAGCCGTAGGTGGCGATGGCGGTGCCGATGAGGCCGACGGTGCCGATGGGCGCGAGGCGGATGACCCACCACAGGGCCTTCTGCAGGAGTTCCAGCACGGACTCGGCGAGGCTCAGGACGGGCTGCGCCTTGCTGCCGAGCTGGAGGGCGGCGATGCCGGCGACGGCGGCCATGAAGACGATCTGGAGCACGTTCAGTTCGGTGAACGGCGTGATGACGTCGGTGGGGACGATGCCGGTCAGGAAGTCGATCCAGGAGCCCTGGTGCTTGGGCAGCTTGCCGTCCTGCGGGGTGAGGCCGGTGCCGGCGCCCGGGTTGGTCAGGAGGCCGATGGCGAGGCCTATGCCCACCGCGATCAGCGACGTGATCATGAACCAGAGCAGCGTGCGGGAGGCGAGCCTGGCGGCGTTGTTCACCTTCCGCAGGTTGGTGATGGACACCAGGATCGCGAAGAAGACGAGCGGGGCGACGGCCAGCTTCAGCAGCTGGACGAAGATGTCGCCGACCTGCTCCAGGGTCGTCTTGAGCCAGCTGATGTCCTGGCTCTTGGCGAGCCAACCGAACAGGACGCCGAGCACGAGACCGGTGACGATCTGCGCCCAGAAGGGGAACTTGAACCTGGCCTTGGCGGGAGCCTGGGCCTGGGGGGTCTCGGACACGGACACTCTCCGGGGGACGCACAAGAAATGGGGTGGCGGTTCTGCGGTGATGCGGTGCGGCAGCCAGAAGGGGGCCGGCCGGGACCGCTGCTGTGTCGATTCAGCTCAACTCGGTGACAACGGTTCAGCGACAGCAACAGGCCGCGGACACGCGGCGGCAGAGGTCGACGTGCAGGCGCGCCACGAGCGGGACGCTCGCGGTCATCTGGTGCGCAGCTGTGGTCAACATGTTGAACACGCTAACACTTCGCCTTTGAGATTCTCAAAGGCGCCCTTTGAGCCAGGCCGGCGCGGGACTCGCGCGGGCCGTTCCGGAAAACACCAACGCCCCAGCGTTACGGGCGGTATTCCCGTTGCTGGGGCGGTTCGGTGTGTGATGAAACCAACAGGGGCCCGAGCCCCCGCGGGCTAGCTCACGCGGGCCGCGTCGTCGGCCGAGTCCTCCTGGCTGCGGTTCGCGGCCAGCTTCTCCTTCGCACCCGCGACGCGTCCGGAGATCTGCACGGACATCTCGTCACGCTGCTTGCGCAGCAGTACGAAGGACAGCGGCGCGGACAGCACGAGGGCGAGCAGTACGAGCCACGCGACGTTGGCGTCGCCCAGCCCGGAGGGCACCCAGCCCAGACGCACCAGTACGGCGACGAGGACGAGGCATCCGACGAAGATGCCCAGGCGCATCGCGGTGTAGCGGATCGTCGCGCTCGGCTTGAGGGACACGGTGACCCCTTCTCTCTCGTCTTCGTACGTCGGCACGTGCCCGTCCAGTGAAGCACGCCGGGCCCCCGCCCCGGCCCGCCGGGGTCAGTGCAGCGGCAGCAGGAAGGTGATGTCGTCGCGGTCGTCGCCGGGTGCGACGCGGATGGCGTCGGGGACGCGGCCGACCTCTTTGTAGCCGCAGGCGGCGTAGAAGCGCTCCAGACCGAGGCCGCCGCGGGCGCCGAGGCGGATGGCCTCGATGCCGTCGAGGGTGCGCGCGGAGTCGGCGAGGGCCGCCATCAGTTCCCGGCCCGCGCCCCGCCCCTGGAGGGCGGGGGCGACCATCACGGTGTACGCCCAGACCCAGTGCCGTTGGAGGCGGTGGGCGTTGAAGGCGAGGAACGCGGTGGCGGCGACCCTGCCCTCCTCGTCGCGTCCGACGAGGAGCCGCATACGGCCTTCGGCGAGGGCCGCGAGGTGCTTGACCAGTTCGGGCCGCACGACGTCGGCGGTCACGGGCGGTACGAACCCCACCGCGCCGCCGGCGTTGGTGACGTCGGTCCAGAGCTCGATGATCCCGTCGCGCAGGGCCGCGTCGATCGCGGGATCGAAGGTGAAGGTAAGGGCCATAGCCGAAGACTAACCATTACCACGACGGTCGGGCAACGAGCGTCGGGCAACGACCCGGGCAATGGCCCGCGCCCACCCCGCACCCACCCCGGGCCCCGACACACGCGTCAGGCCCCGATCCCTGACGGGACCGGGGCCTGACGGCGGGCCGGCGAAGCGGCTCGGAGAGCGACTCGGGGTGCGACTCCGAGCGCGGCTCGGAGTACGGGGCGTCAGAGGCGCATGGCCTGCGGCGTCTCGCGCAGGTCCGCCTCCGGGCCCGGGTACTCGCGGATGATCTCGTAGCGCGTGTTCCGCTCGACCGGGCGGAAGCCGGCCTCGCGGATGAGCTCCAGGAGGTCTTCGCGACCCAGCTTGTTCGGGGTGCCGTAGTTGTCGGCGTCGTGCGTGATCTTGTACTCGACGACCGAGCCGTCCATGTCGTCCGCGCCGTGCTGGAGCGCGAGCTGGGCGGTCTGCACGCCGTGCATCACCCAGAACACCTTGACGTGCGGCACGTTGTCGAAGAGCAGCCGGGAGACGGCGAAGGTCTTCAGCGCCTCGGCGCCCGTCGCCATCGTCGTGCGCGCCTGGAGCTTGTTGCGGACCTTGCCGTCCTTCATGTCCACGAAGTCGTGCTGGTAGCGCAGCGGGATGAAGACCTGGAAGCCGCCGGTCTCGTCCTGGAGCTCGCGCAGTCGCAGCACGTGGTCCACGCGGTGGCGCGGCTCCTCGATGTGCCCGTAGAGCATCGTCGCGGGGGTCTTCAGACCCTTGGAGTGCGCCAGCCGGTGGATGCGCGACCAGTCTTCCCAGTGGGTGCGGTGGTCGACGATGTGCTGCCGCACCTCCCAGTCGAAGATCTCGGCGCCGCCGCCGGTCAGCGACTCCAGGCCGGCCTCGATCAGCTCGTCCAGGATGTCGGAGGCCGACATCCCGGAGATCGTCTCGAAGTGGTGGATCTCGGTGGCCGTGAACGCCTTCAGCGAGACGCTCGGCAGCGCCTCCTTGAGCGCGGAGAGCGAGCGCGGGTAGTAGCGCCACGGCAGGGTCGGGTGCAGGCCATTGACGATGTGCAGCTCGGTGAGGTTGTCGTTCTCCATGGCCTTGGCCAGGCGGACGGCTTCCTCGATGCGCATCGTGTACGCGTCCTTCTCGCCCGGCTTGCGCTGGAACGAGCAGTAGGCGCAGGACGCGGTGCACACGTTCGTCATGTTGAGGTGACGGTTGACGTTGAAGTGGACGACGTCGCCGTTCTTGCGCGTGCGCACCTCGTGGGCGAGGCCGCCGAGCCAGGCCAGGTCGTCCGACTCGTAGAGGGCGATGCCGTCCTCACGCGTCAGCCGCTCGCCGGAGCGGACCTTCTCCTCCAGCTCGCGCTTGAGCCCAGCGTCCATCCCGGTCGTCTCCTCTACGTGTCCTGCACTGCACTACATGTCCCGCACTGCCTGCAACCGCCGCGACCCACCGTACTCTCAGGCCTCCTCGGGCAGCTCCCCGACCCGGTTCTCCCACTTCGTGGAGAGCACGATCGTGGTGCGGGTGCGGGAGACGCCCTTGGTGCCGGACAGCCTCCGGATGATCTTCTCCAGGCCGTCCACGTCGCTGGCGCGCACCTTCAACATGAAGGAGTCGTCCCCCGCGATGAACCAGCAGTCCTCGATCTCCGCCAGGTCGCGCAGCCGGCGGGCCACGTCCTCGTGGTCCGCGGCGTCGGAGAGGGAGATGCCGATCAGCGCCGTGACGCCGAGACCGAGCGAGGCCGAGTCCACGGTCGCGCGGTAGCCCGTGATCACGCCCGCGGTCTCCAGGCGGTTGATCCGGTCGGTGACGCTGGGGCCGGAGAGGCCCACGAGACGGCCCAGCTCCGCGTACGAGGCACGCCCGTTCTCCCGGAGTGCCTGGATGAGCTGCCTGTCCACCGTGTCCATTTGTATGGAGCCTTCCATTATTCGGCGATCCTGCAAGTCTAGGTATAGAATCTAAGGCACACAGGGTCAACACCCTGTGAATCTTTTCAACAGATCAATGACGATCTTCAGGAGTGGTTTTCACCGTGTACACGATCGAGATGGCCTACGCGCACATGCGACAGCTCCAGGAGCTGGCCAACCGATCCCGCACCGACCAGCCGTCCGCCGCACAGCGCGTGGACAAGACCCGCAAGCCGCGCAGCGCCAAGAAGCGCTAGTCACCGCCGCCTGCCCCCTGGGGAGCGCGGGAGCCTCCCAGCTCCCCCTCCCAACGGCGATACAGCCGGTGCGGCACCCCTGCCGCGTCCAGCACTCGCCCCGCGACGAAGTCCACCAGATCCTGGATGTGCGTCGCACCCGCGTAGAAGGCCGGAGAGGCGGGCAGCACGATCGCGCCCGCCTCGTCCAGCGCCACCAACTGCTTCAACGTCTGCCCGCTCAGCGGGGTCTCGCGTACCGCGACCACCAGTCGGCGCCGCTCCTTGAGCGTCACGCTCGCGACCCGCTGGAGCAGGTCCTTCGACAGCCCCAGCGCGACCCCCGCCACGCAGGCCGTCGACGCCGGCACGATCAGCATCCCCTTGACGGGGTACGAGCCCGAGCTCGGTCCGGCCGCCAGGTCCCCCGCCGCCCAGTGGCGTACGCCGTCCAGGTCGAGCCCCGTGAAGGTGCCCGGCTTGCCGTCCGCCCCGCGCCCCAGCCACTCGGCCAGGTCGGCCCGCCAGTGCGCGTCGCGGAAGGCGATCCCGGTCTCGTCCAACAGGGTGAGCCGAGAGGCCCGGCTCACCACCAGGTCCACGCCTTCCCCCGCCGCGAGGAGTCCCCGGATCACCGCCGCCGCGTACGGCGTCCCGGACGCCCCGGAAACCCCGACCACCCACGGGGTGCGCTTGCCCTCAGTCATACCTCCGAGACTATCCGGCCACGGCACGCGGGCACTCGATAAGGTGTCCGCACGTCCCAGGGGGTGGGATGCGCGAACGAGGGGGCAGCGGTGAGCACGAGCGTGGACGAGACATGGACCCGGACCCACCGGGCCAAGGCCGCCGCCCAGTTGATGCTGGGATGGGTGGCGCTGCTCTGGCTGATAGAGGCGGTTGACTTCGCCACCGGTCACGCGCTCGACGCGTACGGGATCGAGGCGCGCGAGCCGGGGAGCCTGCTGCGGGTCCCCCTGGCGGCGTTCCTGCACTTCGGCTTCGATCACGTGGCGGCCAACAGCGTTCCGCTGCTGGTGTTCGGCTTCGTCGCCGCCCTCGGGGGGATCCGCCGCTTCCTCGCCGTCTGCGCCCTGATCATCGCGGCCGACGGCCTCGGCACCTGGCTGATCTCGCCGTCGTACACCCTCACCGCCGGCGCTTCCGGCGTGGTCTTCGGGCTCTTCGGCTACGTCGTCGTCCGCGGCTTCGTCGAACGCAAGGCCCTCGGCATCGTGGTGGGACTGGCCATCGGCCTCTACTGGGGCGCCACCGTCCTGGCGGGCATCCTGCCCCTGACCCCCGGCGTCAGCTGGCAGGGGCACCTCTGCGGCCTCGTGACGGGCGTGGTCACGGCCCTGTTCTTCCGCCGCCCCGACCGCCCCGCGGCGCTGCCCCAAGGGGTCTAGAGCGTCAGGCCCCGCACCACGAGGTCCAGCAGCGCGCAGACGAACAGTGCGATGCCGATGAAGCCGTTCACCGTGAAGAAGGCCCGGTTCAGGCGGGACAGGTCGTGCGGCTTCACGATGGTGTGCTCGTAGACGAAGGCCGCGACGACGATCAGCAGGCCGAACCAGAAGATCGGGCCCGCGTCCGTCGCCACCGCGTACCAGGCGAGCAGGGCGGTGGTCACCACGTGCGCCCCGCGCGCGCCCCACAGGGCCGCCGGGATGCCGAAGCGGGCCGGGACCGAGCGGACGCCCTCCGCGCGGTCGGCCGCCACGTCCTGGCAGCCGAAGATCAGGTCGAAGCCGCCGATCCACACGCCGACCGCGAGGCCGAGGATCACCGCGTCCCAGGACCACTCGCCGGTGATCGCCAGCCAGGCCCCGATCGGCCCGATCGCCTGGGCCAGGCCCAGGATGGCGTGCGGGAAGTCCGTGAAGCGCTTCCCGTACGGGTAGACCACCATCGGGACCACGGCGAGCGGCGCCAGCATCAGGCACAGCGGGTTCAGCAGCGCCGCCGAGCCGAGGAACACGACCAGCGCGACCCCGGCCCCCGTCCAGGCGGTCCGCACCGACACCGCGCCGGTGACGAGTTCACGCCCGGCGGTGCGCGGGTTGCGGGCGTCGATCTCCCGGTCGATGATCCGGTTGGCGGCCATCGCGAAGGTCCGCAGGCCCACCATGCAGACGGTGACGAGCAGCAGCTTGCCCCAGTGCACGGTCCCGTCGAGCTCGAACATCGCGGTCAGGGCGGCGATGTAGGCGAAGGGCAGCGCGAAGACCGAGTGCTCGATCATCACGAGGCGCAGGAAGGCCTTCGCCTTGTTGCCGGTCTGCGGCGCCGGGCCGGGGCCGACGACGCCTTCGGCTGCCGAGGTCATACGAGACTCCTCCGGAACGCTTCGATGTCGGCCAGCAGTCG
Organism: Streptomyces sp. NBC_01426; assembly: GCF_036231985.1. Classification (GTDB taxonomy): domain Bacteria; phylum Actinomycetota; class Actinomycetes; order Streptomycetales; family Streptomycetaceae; genus Streptomyces. The sequence continues at coordinate 4,413,523 of NZ_CP109500.1, read as the reverse complement.
TGCGCCGGGCAGCGGCCCGGTCTCCAGGCTCTGCGCCGGCCCGTCGTGGCCCTCGGGCGGGGTGACGTGGGCCGTGAAGGACCAGTCGTCGCCCGTCGGGCGGCCGTCCAGGCGCAGCACGTCGCCCGCTTCGACGGTGAACGGCGCGGCCCCGGCGAGGCCGGCGAGCAGTCGCTCCGCGAAGTCCTCGGCCTCGATGTCGCGCAGGCCCGGCAGTTCGAAGCCGTCGCCCTCGCCGTCCTCGACGTCGGTGAGCAGCGCCCACACGTTCCCGGGGCCGGCGAACTCCTCCGGGGAGACGCCGGCCTGCTCGGCCGCCGCCCGGACGTCCTCGTCCGCCGCGTCGAGTTCCGGGCGCACGAGCGCCACGTAGGTGCTGTCGTCCCCGATGAAGAGCTCGGGACCGCCCACCGCGATCGGGCTCACAGTCCGTACTCCTTCCAGCGGCGGTCCACCAGGGCCGCCGTCGCCGGGTCGGACTCCACCATGTCGGGCCAGCCGCCGTCGCGGGTGTAGCCCTCCTCGGGCAGCTTCCGAGTGGCGTCGATCCCCGCCTTGCCGCCCCAGAACTGCTGGTAGGAGGCGTGGTCGAGGTGGTCGACGGGTCCTTCCACGACGGTCAGGTCGCGGGAGTAGTCGGTGTTGCCCAGCGCCCGCCAGGAGACCTCGTGCAGGTCGTGGACGTCGCAGTCCTTGTCCACCACGATGATCAGCTTGGTCAGCGACATCATGTGGGCGCCCCAGATGGCGTGCATGACCTTCTGCGCGTGCTTGGGGTACTTCTTGTCGATCGAGACGATCGCGCAGTTGTGGAAGCCGCCCGACTCGGGGAGGTGGTAGTCCACGATGTCCGGCACGATGATCTTGAGCAGGGGCAGGAAGAAGCGTTCGGTGGCGCGCCCGAGCGGACCGTCCTCGGTCGGCGGACGGCCGACGACGATCGACTGGAGCAGGGGACGCTTGCGCATCGTCACGCAGTCGATCGTGAGTGCGGGGAACGGTTCCTGCGGCGTGTAGAAGCCGGTGTGGTCGCCGAAGGGGCCCTCGGGCAGCATCTCGCCCGGCTCCAGCCAGCCCTCGATGACGACCTCGGCGTTGGCGGGCACCTGGAGCGGGACCGTCTTGCAGTCGACCATCTCGATGCGCTTGCCCGCCACGAAGCCGGCGAAGAGGTACTCGTCGATGTCGCCGGGCAGCGGCGCGGTGGACGCGTACGTCACGGCCGGCGGACATCCGAAGGCGATGGCGACGGGCAGCCGCTCGCCCCGGGCCGCGGCGACCGCGTAGTGGTTGCGGCTGTCCTTGTGGATCTGCCAGTGCATGCCGATGGTGCGCTTGTCGTGGCGCTGGAGGCGGTACAGGCCGAGGTTGCGCACGCCCGTCTCCGGGTGCTTGGTGTGCGTCAGGCCGAGGTTGAAGAAGGACCCGCCGTCCTTGGGCCAGGTGAAGAGGGCCGGCAGCAGGTCCAGGTCCACGTCGTCGCCGGTGAGCACGACCTCCTGGACGGGGGCGTCGCCCTTCACCTTCCGCGGCGGCACGTGCACCATCGAGCCGAGCTTGCCGAAGGCCTCGCGGACGCCGATGAAGCCCTGGGGCAGCTCGGGCTTGAGCAGTCCGCCGATCTTCTCGCTGATCTCCGCGTACGACTTCAGGCCGAGGGCCTTCAGGAGCCGGCGGTCGGTGCCGAAGACGTTCATGGCCAGCGGCATCGCCGAGCCCTTCACGTTCTCGAAGAGCAGCGCGGGCCCGCCCGCCTTGTTCACTCTGTCGACGATCTCCCCGATCTCCAGATACGGGTCGACTTCGGCCTTGATGCGCTTGAGGTCGCCCTCCCGCTCCAGAGCCCGGAGCAGCGAGCGGAGATCGTCGTAAGCCATGGGGCCCAGTATCCGTCACCAACTACCCTGGGAGCGTCACCGGGGCCCGACGCGGTCCCGCCGCCACTGCCTGGGAGTCGGTCCCGCACCGTGCTGCGCTATCTGCCCTTCCTGCTTCTCATCGCGCTGACCGTCTATGCCTTCATCGACTGTCTGAACACGCCGGAGGAGGAGGTCAAGCACCTGCAGAAGGTGGTCTGGGTCCTCATCGTCCTGGTCTTCCCGATCGTCGGGGCGATCGTCTGGCTGTACTCGGGCAAGAAGCGGCAGGCGTCCGCCGGCCGGGCCGGCCGCACGCGCTGGGTCGCGCCCGACGACAACCCGGAGTTCCTGAACTCGCTGCGCGAGGAGCAGGACCGCACCAGGGAGCGGGACGACGAAACGGACGCGGCGAAGGACGTGGAGAAGGACACGGACCGCGAGCAGGACAAGGACCGCGACCGGGACCGGGACCGCGACAAGGACTAGGGCGCGGGCCGCCCCCGGACGGGGGGCTATCCGGTCGGCAGGTCGAGCCCGGCGTAGACCTGGTCGAGGATCGTGGGCAGCAGGGCGATCGCCGTGGCCCGGCCGTCGGGTGCCACGGTCAGGTTCGTCCAGATCACGAGCGTGACGTCGTTGTCCGGGTCGTGTCCGATGAAGGAGTTGAACCCCGGGAGTTCACCGCCGTGGTAGTACATGGCGGCGTTCGGGGCGAACCGCTGGTGCGCGATGCCGTAGCCGTACTCCTGCCCGTGCGCGTCCGGGCCCTCGGACTGCGGGCTGCCCAGCCACTGCTGCTGAGTCGCGGCGTTCAGGACCTTGCCCGACACCAGGGCCCGGATCCAGGCCGCCAGGTCCCGCGCCGTGGACACGACCCCTCCGGCGGCGGTGGCGTAGGACGGGTTCTGGAACGTGTAGTCGATCGGCCGGAGCCTGCCCGTCGTCGCCGCCTCGCGCATCTCGGCGGGGTAGGGCTTGTCGACCAGTGCGTACGACGATCCGCCGTACATGTAGCCGTGCGCGAAGGGGTCGGGCAGGGACCGGTCGTGGAGGTCCGGCAGCGCGGTGCCCTCCAGTGCGAGCGGGGCGAACAGCCGGTCCCGGAACTGCTCGGCCAGGGGCCGACCGCCGGCCTTCTCGGCGACCAGTCCGAGCAGGGCGTAGTTGGTGTTGGAGTACTCGTAGGACGCGTCGGGCGCGAAGTTCGGCGGGTGCCTGAAGGCGATGTCCAGGACCTCCCGGGGGGTCCACGCCTTCCCCGGGTCGGCGTCGAGGGTCGCCGCGAGCTCGGGCGCGTCGGTGTAGTTGTAGAGCCCGCTGCGCATCTTCAGCAGCTCGGCGAGGGTGATGTGCGCGCCGTTCGGCACGCCCGGGACGTAATCGGACACCGGGTCGGTGAGGCGGAGCGCGCCGTCCTGGGCCAGCAGCATGATCAGTGCGGACGTCATCGTCTTGGTGTTGGAGGCGACGCGGAAGTGGTCGCGCGTGTCCGGCGGGGTGGTCTTGCCGAGTTCGCTCGTGCCGACGATCGCCCGGAAGGTCCCCTGGGGGGTCTGCAAGAGGACGACCGCACCGGGCACCGAGAGCTTCTTCGCGGCGCGGGCCACGGCGGCCTGGAAGGCGGCCGGGTCGATCGGCTTGAGGGCCGACGCCGCGGGGGTCGGGGTGTTCGTCGCCGCGGCGGGCGGGGGCGGTGGTCGGGTCGCCGCCGTGGCGGCCGTTCCCGCGGGAACGGCGCCGCCCGCGAGCACGAGGGCCATGCAGGGTGCGAGCCAGGCCGCTCGGGAGCTCCTCATGCGATCACCACAGCCGTTGCGTCCATCGCCCCCCTTTTGTCATGAAATCACCCAATTTTACCAGCGCGGGCGGCCCCCTGCGCGGCCCCTCCGCCCGCCGCGCCCCGCCCCACCGTGTCGAGCGCCGCGCTCGCGAAGGCCCGTACCGCGCCCGAGTTGTCGGCCGCGCGCCAGACCAGGCCGTAGCCGGCGGGCTCGGCGTCCGAGAAGGGGACGTACGCGACGCCCGGGCGGGCGAAGTACGTCGCCGCGTGCGCGGCGACCAGCAGCGCGCCCCGGCCCGCGGCGACCAGCATCAGCGCCTCCTGCATGTTCGTCACCTCCGGGCCGCGCCCGATCGACCGGCCGGCCGGGGTGCGCGCGGGCGTCAGGTACGCGCGGCGGTACGGCGGCAGGTCCCCGCCGATGCTCAGCAGCGCGACCCCCGCCAGGTCCTCCATGGACACCGACTCCCGCGCGGCCAGCGGGTGCCCGGCGGGCACGGCCAGCGCCCGCTCCTCGACGAACAGCACCGGCCCCTCCCCCAGGTCCGACTCCCGCACCGGGAACTCGGCGAAGGCGACGTCGAAGTCGCCGCTGCGCAACTGCCCGTACGGATCCGAGAGCGGCACCTCGCACACCTCGACGGCCAGGCCGGGGTGGGTGACGCGCAGTGCTTCGGCGGCCCGCAGGACGACCTCCCCGGCGGGCGGCGTGGTGAAGCCGACGTGCAGCACCCCGTCGGCGGCGCGGGCGGTGGCGGCGGCCCGGTCGAGGGCGGCGGCGATCCCCCGGTGGTGCGGCTCCAGGTCGGTGCGCAACTGCGCGCCGAGGGCGGTGAGGACGACGCTGCGGCTGGTCCGCAGGAACAGCGGCGCGCCGATGCGGCGCTCCAGGCGCTGGACGAGTTGGCTGACGCGGGCGCGGGACAGCAGCATCCGTTCGGCGGTCCGGCCGAAGTGCAGTTCCTCCGCGAGGATCAGGAAGCAGTCGAGCTCGTCGCGATCGGTAAGCATGGCTGAACGAACGTTGTTCTCTTCGGCGTTGTTCCCCCTCGGGCGGCGGACGAAGGTGGTGGGGCCGGCAACTCCCCGTTTCTTCCCTTCCGTTCTGTGAGGTTGTCCCGTGTCCGATCACATCAACGACGGCAGGATCGACAGGCGCCGCTGGGGCGTGCTCCTCGTCCTGTGCGGTGCGATCTTCCTCGAAGGCATCGACGTGGCGATGCTGAACGTGGCCCTGCCCTCGATCCGCGCCGACCTCGGGCTGGAGACCGGCGAACTCCAGTGGGTGATGAGCGCGTACGTGCTCGGCTACGGCGGCTTCATGCTGTTGGGCGGCCGTGCGGCCGACCTGTTCGGGCGGCGGCGGATGTTCGTCGGCTGGCTGGCCGTCTTCCTGCTCTTCTCCGGCCTGGGCGGACTCGCCACCGAGGGCTGGCAGTTGGTCGCCGCCCGGTTCGTCACCGGGGTCGCGGCGGCCTTCATGACCCCGGCCGGACTGTCGATCATCACCACCGGCTTCGAGGAGGGGCCGCAGCGGGAGAAGGCGCTGCTGGTGTACTCCGGGACGGCTGCCGGCGGTTTCTCCATCGGGCTCGTCGCGGGCGGGCTGCTGGCCTCCGCCGGGTGGCGGTGGGTGTTCTTCGCGCCGGTGGCGGCGGCCGTGCTGATCCTGGTGGGCGCGCTGGCCCTCGTACCGCGCGAGGTGCGCGGGGCGACCCGGGGACGTCTCGACCTGCCGGGCGGGGTGTTGGTGACCGCGGCGGTGGTGCTGCTGGTGTGGGGCGTGGAGGAGACCACGGTCTGGCCGGCCGCGCTGGGGCTCGCCCTGCTGGGCGCGTTCGCCCTGGTGGAGCGGCGGACGGCGGAGCCGTTGATCCGGCTCGGCATCCTGCGCTCCGGGGCGCTGGTGCGGGCCAACGCCGCGGCGCTGCTGTTCTCGGGGGCGTTCTTCGGCTTCCAGTTCCTGGTGGTGCTGTACCTCCAGGAGCTGCGCGGCTGGTCGACGCTGGAGACCAGCTTCGCGATGATCGTGATCGGGATCGACGCCGTGCTGTCACCGACGTTGGTGCCGAGGCTGGTCGGGCGGTTCGGCAACGGCCGGCTGATCTTCGGCGGGCTGCTGCTGGCGGCGCTCTCGTACGGGCTGTTCCTGCCGCTGGGCGCCGACTGGACGTACCTGATGATGCTGCCGAGCCTGATCCTGCTCGGGTTGGCGTTCGCGCTGGTCTACGGGCCGCTGACGATCGTGGCGACCGAGGGCGTCGAGGAGTCCGAGCAGGGGCTGGCGGGCGGGCTGCTGTACACGTCCTTCCAGTTCGGGGCGGCCGTCGGGCTGGCCGCCGTGACCGGCGTGGCCTCGGCGTACGCCGACCCGCTGACGGGCTACCGGGCCGCGCTGCTGGTGCCGTTCGCGGCGGTTCTCGCGGCCGCGGCGGTCAGCGCGCCGGGCCTGCGTCGGCGACGCGCCGGCGGAGCCGGGACGGTGACCGCGACCGGACCCGGGGCCGAGGCCGCGTCCGGCCCCTCGATCGACTCCCCGGCCGGCTCCTCGACCGACTCGGTCGGCGCGGCGACCGGGGCCCCCGGGCCGGGTCCGGCGCCGAAGCCGGTGGGGGCCTGACCGCCCGGCGACGTCACCCCGGACCCCGCCCTGCCCGGTCACACGGCCCAGGGCAGGGTCCGGGTGCCTTCCGTGCCGGTGACGGAGACGATGCCGTCGGCGCGCATGGCGACGTGGGCCTCGAACCGCTCGGGAGAGCTGATGCGACGGGGTACGTCGGGCGGCAGGACCAGGGTCCGGCCCGCGGCGACCGTCTCGGTGCGGCCCTCGCAGGTGACCTCCAGGGTGCCCGAGGTGACCGTCCAGACCTGCTCGCGGGTGACGCAGTGCTCGGGGCCGGCGCTCCCGGCGGGCATGTCGACGTGCCAGGTGCTCAGTTCGGCGCTGCCCCGGCTGGGGGCGGCGTGGCCGGTCATCGTGGCGTTCGGGGTGACGGTGACGTGGTCGGGGGAGGGGTGGATCACGCGCATGGCGGAGTCCTCTCGAAGGTGAGTAAAGCTGCTTTACTCGTTGAACCGAGTAAAGCAGGTTGACTCACCCGTGTCACCATGAATCCCGTGACCAGAACCGAAGCCGGCAACGGCGACCCCGGACACCGCGGCGACGGGACCGAAGATCCCGGCATCGAGCTGACCCTCCTCGTCGGGATGGGGTTCCAGCTCCTGCTGGCCGAGTTCACCCGCCGCCTCACCGCCGTCGGCGAAGGCGACCTGCGCCCCCTGCACGGCATGGCCTTCCAGGTCCTCAAGGGGCCCGGCGCCACCGCCACCGAGCTCGCCGAGCGACTCGGGGTGACCAAGCAGGCGGCCGGGCAGATGGTCGACGACCTGGAGCGACGCGGCTACGTGCGGCGCGAGCCGCACCCCGGGGGCGGCCGCCGCAAGCTGGTGGTCCTGACCCGCGCGGCCTACGACCACCTGAGCGTCGCGGGCGCGGTCATGCACGAGCTGGAGGCCGAACTGGCCGGCGCCGCCGACCTCCCGGCGCTGCGGCGCGAACTCACGCGGGTCGTCCGCGCCCTGCACGGGGACGACCCGCTCCCGGCCCTGCGACCGGTGTGGTGAACCCCGCCTCCCCTGAACGGCGGCGCACCCTGAGCGGCGGCGGGGGAAACGAAAGGCCCGCCGGTGCCGCGGCTCGGATGATGAGCCGCGACGCCGACGGGCCTGTGCCCGTGCGGTCGAACGTCCGCGTCAGACGCCCGCGTACGAGTGCTTTCCGCTGAGCAGGATGTTCACGCCGTAGTAGTTCCAGATCCAGCAGGCGAAGGCGAAGAGCGCGAGGTACGCGGCCTTGCGGCCCTTCCAGCCGGCGGTGGCCCGGGCGTGCAGGTAGCAGGCGTACGCCACCCACGTCACGAAGGACCAGACCTCCTTGGGGTCCCAGCCCCAGTAGCGGCCCCAGGCGTCGCCGGCCCAGATCGCGCCCGCCACGATGGTGAAGGTCCACAGCGGGAAGACGGCCGCGTTGATCCGGTACGAGAACTTGTCGAGCGAGGCCGCCGAGGGCAGCCGCTCCATCACCGAGGAACGGAACCGGCCCGGCGTGCGACCGGCTTCGAGGTGGGCCTCGTAGGAGTCGCGGAACAGGTACAGCACCGCGCCGGCCGCGCCGATGTAGAACACCGCACCGCAGAAGATGGCGGTCGAGACGTGGATCCACAGCCAGTACGAGTGGAGGGCCGGCACCAGCTGATCGCTGTCGGTGTACAGCCACGTGGTGGCGATGCCCAGGTCGAGCAGCACGGTGGTGATGAGGATCAGGCCGAGCCAGCGCACGTTCTTCTTCAGCAGGAGCAGCACCAGGTACGCGCCGACGGCCACCGTGGAGAAGGTCACCGAGAACTCGTACATGTTGCCCCAGGGGGCCCGCTGCACCGACATGGCGCGGGTCACGACGCCGGCCGCCTCGATGAGGAAGCCGAGCACGGTCAGCGAGACCGCGACCCGCCCGTACAGGTCTCCCTGCGCGGTGCCGCCGGCCGCGCCCGGACCGTCCGGGACGTCGCGCGAGCCGGAAGCGGACCGGGTGACGACCTTCGGCCGGTCCAGGACGGCGGTGCCGCCCTGGGAGCGCACCTGCACGGCCGGGGCCTGGGCGCTCTTGGCGGTGGTCAGCGCGGCGGCCGTGCGGGCGACCTTGCTGCGGCTGCCGAACGTCCACTCGGTGATGTGCGCGAGGAAGGCGAGCGTGTAGACCGCCATCGACGAATAGACCAGGTAATTGCTGAGCTGAGCCAGGTTCTCGTTGGCTGCGGCTGCGAGCGGCGTCATCATCCGCGCTCCCCTTCGACAGGTTCCGTGACAGGTTGGTCGGGCGCGGTGGGCGCCTGCTGGTGGAGCGCGGCGGAGAGCACCGCGAGCTCCTCCGGGAGCTTGGCGGACTCGCTGCGGCCGAGGCCCGCCATCTCGACGACGGTGACGCCGTCCTTGCCGGTGACCGCCCGGACCCAGATCCGGCGGCGCTGGATGAACAGCGAGGCGGCCAGGCCGCCGATCGCGACGACGGCGCCCGCGAGGGCCAGGCCGTTGGCCGGCTGCTGGGTGACCGAGAAGGTGGCCCAGCGTTCGACGCCCTCGAACTTCACGGTGCCCGCGCCGTTCGGCAGGGTCATCGTCTCGCCGGGCAGCAGCTTCTGCTTGAACAGCTCGCCCTTGTCGTCCTCGAACTGCTTCATCTTCGAGGTGTTCAGCTGGTACACGTTCTGCGGCAGACCCGAGTCCACGCCGAGGCTGCCGTGGTAGGCGCTGAGCGCGAGGACCGGGAAGTCCAGGGCCGGGAACTGCGAGAGCATCGTGCCCTTGCCCTCACCCGCGAAGGTGGGCACGAACATGGCGTTGAAGCCGAGCTGCTCCGCCTTGCCGTCCTTGTTCTTGTAGCCGTCGGTGACCTTGACGGCGCCCGACGAGCTGAGGTTCGCGTCGAAGGGCAGCATCGGCACGGCGTCCTTGTAGATCACCTTGCCGTCGGGGTCGGTCACCGAGATGACCGGCGCGTAGCCGTGACCGAGGAGGAAGATCTTGGAGCCGTCGACCTCCAGCGGCTTGTTGACCTCGATCTCGGACTTGACCGGCTTGCCGTCCGCGCCCTCGCTGAAGGTCACGTACGCCTTGAAGTCGCGCGGGGTGCCCTTCTGCGGCCCGGTCTTCTCGTACGTCGCGTCGAACTTGTCCAGGGTGAACGAGAACGGCGGCAGGTTGTCCGAGGAGAAGAGGCTGCCGGACTTGAAGTCGTCGTACTGGGTGAGCGTGTTCGAGAAGCCCTTGCCGCGCAGGACGAGCTTGCCGCCCTCGGACTTGTAGAGCTGCCCGACCGCGAAGGCCACCAGCATGAAGATCAGGGCGATGTGGAAGGCCAGGTTGCCGGCCTCGCGCAGGTAGCCCTTCTCGGCGGCCACGGAGTCCCGGCCCGCCTCGGTGCGGAAGCGGCGCCGGCCGAGCACGTCCTTCGCGTACGAGAGCACCTCGTCCGGGGACTTCTCCGTGCGCCACGTCGCGTACGCGGGCAGCCGGTCGAGGCGCCGGGGGGCGCCGGGCGGGCGGCCGGTGAGCTGGCCGACGAACTGCCAGGTGCGCGGGATGATGCAGCCGATCAGCGACACGAACAGCAGGATGTAGATCGCGGAGAACCACACCGAGCTGTAGACGTCGAAGAGCTGGAGCTTCTCGGCGACGGGCACCCAGAAGTCGTGGGTCCGCTTCCACTCCGCGACCTTCATCGCGTCGACCTGGGTCTGCGGGATCAGGGAGCCCGGGATGGAACCCAGGGACAGCAGGAAGAGCAGGATCAGCGCCACCCGCATGGAGGTGAGCTGCCGCCAGAACCAGCGGGCCCAGCCGATCACGCCGATGCCGACGGGGGCGGTGGGACCGTCCTCCAGGGGGGCGGTGGACAGTTGGGCGCCCGCGGCGGCGTCGGCGTTCGCCTCGGCCTGCTCGGTGGACTCGTGCGGCGTCTCGGTGGACGCCTTGTCGGTCGTACTCATGTCCGTGTAGTCCTCAGATCCCCACCGTGAAGCCGTCGGTCCAGGCCTGCATGTCGCTGATGAGCGTGCCCCACCATCCTGTGACGAGCAGCAGGCCGGTGAGGATCAGCATGCCGCCGCCGATCCGCATCACCCATGCATAGTGCTTCTTCACCCAGCCGAACGCACCGAGCGCCTTGCGGAAGGCGATCGCGGTGACGATGAAGGGCAGTCCCAGCCCCAGGCAGAACACGACGGTCAGCAGCGCGCCGCGGCCCGCGGTCGCCTGGTCGATGGAGAGCGTGTTGACCGCCGCGAGCGTCGGCCCCATGCAGGGCGTCCAGCCGACCCCGAAGAGCACGCCCAGCAGGGGCGCGCCGACCAGCCCGGCGGCCGGCTTCCTGTGGAAGCGGAACTCGCGCATCGTCAGCCCGGGGATCCAGCCCATGAAGAAGAAGCCGAGGAGTATCACCAGGGCGCCGAGGGCCCGGGAGATGGGTTCCTTGTTGTCCGCGAGCGTCGCCCCGAAGTAGCCGAAGAGCGCGCCCGTCGAGACGAAGACGGCCGTGAAGCCGAGGACGAACAGTCCCGCGCCGGCCAGCATCCGCCCGCGTCGGGCCTCGGCGAGGTCCGCTCCGCCGACGCCGGTCACGTAGGACAGGTAGCCGGGGACCAGCGGCAGCACGCAGGGCGAGAAGAAGGACACCAGACCCGCGAACAGCGAGAGGGGCAGGGCCAGCAGCAGCGCGCCGTTGAGGACGGTGGTGTTCACGCCGGTCGCCTCGGCGGCGAGGACGAGGTGGGGGAGCTCGGAGACCACGAGGTCACTTCTCCGCGAGGAGCGGGTCGATCATCGAGCGCAGCTGCTCCTCGTTGACCGCGACCAGGGTGCGGGCGGCGATCCGCCCCTCCTTGTCGAGGACGATCGTGGAGGGGATCGACTGCGGGTTGAGCGTGCCCTTGGGGAAGCGGAGCATCAGCTTGCCGTCCGGGTCGTAGAGGCTCGGGTAGGTGATCCCGTAGGTCTCTTCGAAGGAGGCGGCGTTCTGCTTGCTGTTGTCCCGGGTGTTCAGGCCGACGAAGGCGACGTCCTTGCCGCCGTCGGCCATGGCCTTGGACACCTTCGCGAAGTACGGGGCCTCGGCCCGGCAGGGCGGGCACCACGAGCCCCACACGTTGAGGACGACGACCTTGCCCTTGAGGGAGGTCACGTCGAGGGTCTTGCCGTCCACGGTCTCGCCGTCCAGCCTGGGGGCCTCGGCACGGTCCCCCTTGGCGACGGTGGAGATGCCGCTGGGGCCCGTCACGTAGTTGCCGCCGGCGGAACCGGAGGGTTTGCTGCCGCTGCCCGAATCGCCGCACGCCGAAAGGGTGAGGGCGCTCGCGAGGGTCACCGCGGTCAGCAGGATGGCGCGGCCGCTGGTCGAGCGGCGGCGACGGGGGGCGCGGCTAAGGCTCATGTGAAAAGTTTCGCATGGGCGATTTGCGGATCTTCCACGCCCCCCGACGGCGAACCGAGACGCTGGTCAGGCGCCGGTGAGATACGTGCGCCAGCCACCGGCCGGTGACCGACCGGGGGCGAGGCCCCGCAGCCGGTCCACCACCCTGGGGTCCTGGACGTCCAGCCAGTCGATGAACTGCCGGAAGGATACGAGCCTTACGTCCTTTTTGTCCGCCATGCCCTTCAAGGCCTCCTCGACGGCGTCCATGTAGATGCCGCCGTTCCACTCCTCGAAGTGGTTGCCGATGAAGAGGGGCGCACGGTTGGTCTCGTAGGCCCGCCGGAAGCCGCCGAGGTAGGCGCTGGTGGCCTGGGTGCGCCAGCCCGGGTAGTTGGCGGCGACGCCCTTGGTGGTGTTCTTCGACTGGTTGGCCAGGATGTTGTAGTCCATCGAGAGCACCTCGAAGGAGTGCCCGGGGAAGGGCAGGGACTGCAGGGGCAGGTCCCACAGGCCCGACTTCTTCACCGGCCACTGCTGGAGGCCGCCGGGCGAGGACGCGTCGTAGCGCCAGCCGCGCTCGCGCGCGGTGGGCAACAGGCCGTCCTGGCCGAGCAGGCAGGGGGTGCGGCCGCCGACGAGTTCCTTGCGGTAGTCGAAGGGCAGCGGTTCGAGGTCCGTGAACCCGGTGTTGGTGCGCCAGTTCGTGACGAAGGACACGGCCTGGTCGATCTCGTCGTGCCAGTCCTGCGGCGACCACTTGGCGACGGAACCGGAGCCGCCGCAGAAGTGCCCGTTGAAATGCGTTCCGACCTCGTGGCCGTCGAGCCACGCCTGGCGCACGTGGCCGAGGGTGTTGCGGACGTTCTCGTCCTTGAGGTAGCCGATGTCCGAGGCCCCGACGGGGTTGTTCGGCGGCCGGTACAGGTGCTTCTTGGACTCCGGCAGGAGGTAGAGGCCGGAGAGGAAGAAGGTCATGGCCGCGCCGTGGTCCTTGGCGACCTTGAGGAAGCGGGGGAAGAGGCCGTTGCCGACCTCGCCCGCACCGTCCCAGCTGAAGACCACGAACTGGGGCGGCGTCTCGCCCGGCTGGAGCGGGACGGGGGCGGGGGGCTGGTGGGGCTGGGGGCCGGTGTCCGCGGTGGAGCCGTCCCCGATGCGCTTCGCGGCGGGCGGCCCGGGTTTCGCGGAGCCGGTCGCGTCCGGGTGCGCCCCGGAGTCTCTCGAACCGGAGCCGCCACCGCAGCCGCCGGCGCCCAGCGCGACGGCGCCGAGCCCGAGGCCGAGCGCGCCGCGTCGGGTGAAGTCCCGTGTCCTGCCCACATCGCTCATGAAATGTCATACAAACGGACAATCAGACGCGAATGAAGCCTGAACACGGCGCGCCGTGGTCGACTTGTATGAAAATAGAGAAACCCATGGGGAGGACATGGCCCGCCCCCGCGGCTGCCCTACGCGACGCGCGGCCGCCGGGCCGCCCCCGGGCCGACACGAAAGAGCCCGGACCCCCCGAAGGAAGCCCGGGCCCGGCCGACGAAAGCATCGGCCCCGAAAGCATCGGTCCCGAAAGCATCGGTCCCGAACGGCTCAGGCGCCGAAGGCCTTCGACTTGCCCTTCACCGGCTTCGCACCGGCCAGCAGGTGCGCCGGCACCAGGTCCCGGGCCGGCTCGCTGTAGCCCACCGACACCAGCGTGTCGCCCTGGTACGTGAACGACGTCAGCGACGCCAGCGTGCACTGACGGCGCCTCGGGTCGTGCCACAGCCGACGCTTCTCCGCGAAGCTGCGCACGATCCAGATCGGCAGCTGGTGGCTGACCGCCACCGCCTCGTGGCCGCGGGCCGCGTCGCGCGCGGCCTCGATGGCGCTCATCATCCGCACCACCTGCTCCACGTACGGCTCGCCCCAGGACGGCTTGAACGGGTTCGTCAGGTGCTTCCAGTTCTCCGGCTTGCGCAGCGCCCCGTCGCCCACGCCGAAGGTCTTGCCCTCGAAGACGTTGCCCGCCTCGATCAGCCGACCGTCGGTCGCCAGGTCCAGACCGTGCACCTTCGCGACGGGCGCGGCCGTCTCCTGCGCCCGCTCCAGCGGGGACGCCACGACGTGCGTGATGTCCCGGCCCTGGAGGTGCTCCGCGACCCGGTCGGCCATCTGCCGGCCGAGCTCGGAGAGGTGGTAGCCGGCGCGGCGGCCGTAGAGCACGCCGTCCGGGTTGTGCACCTCGCCGTGGCGCATCAGGTGCACGACGGTGATGTCGACGGGGTTGGCGGGCCCGGCGGTCTCGGCGCCCGCGGCCGTGTCGGTGGTTCCCCCGGCGCTCATGCGGTGGCCTCCGCGGCTGCGCGGGCCGCGGCGGGCAGGGCCGCGGCGATCCGCTCGATGGCCCGCTCGTCGTGGGCGCTGGACACGAACCAGGACTCGAACGCCGACGGCGGCAGGTAGACGCCCTGTGCCAGCATCGAGTGGAAGAAGCCGTTGAAGCGGAAGGACTCCTGCTTCTTGGCGTCGTCGTAGTTCTTCACCATGTTCTCGGTGAAGAACACCGAGAACATGTTGGAGGCAGTCTGCAACCGGTGCGCCACACCCTCCTTGGTCAGGGCCTCGGTGACCAGCGCCTGAACCTGGGCGGAGACCGAGTCGACCTTCTCGTACGTCGCGTCGTCCAGCAGTCGCAGCTGCGCGAGACCGGCGGCCGTCGCGATCGGGTTCCCGGAGAGGGTGCCCGCCTGGTAGACCGGGCCCACCGGGGCCAGGTGGCCCATGACGTCGGCGCGGCCACCGAACGCGGCGGCCGGGAAGCCACCGCCCATGACCTTGCCGAAGGTCATCAGGTCGGGCTTGACCCCGTCCACGCCGTACCAACCGGCCCGCGAGGTGCGGAAACCGGTCATCACCTCGTCCGAGATGTACAGGGCGCCGTTCTCCCGGCACACGTCCGCGAGCCCCTGGTTGAAGCCCTCGGCCGGCGTCACCACGCCCATGTTGCCGGGCGCCGCCTCGGTGATCACGCAGGCGATCTCGCCGGGGTGCGCGGCGAAGGCCGCCCGCACCGCGTCGAGGTCGTTGTACGGGAGCACGATCGTGTCCCCGGCCTGCGCGCCCGTGACACCCGGGGTGTCGGGAAGGGCGAAGGTCGCGAGACCGGAACCGGCGGCGGCCAGCAGCGCGTCGACGTGACCGTGGTAGCAGCCGGCGAACTTCACGATCTTGGCGCGACCGGTGAACCCGCGGGCCAGCCGGATCGCCGACATGGTCGCCTCGGTGCCCGAGGACACCAGGCGGACCTGCTCGACGGGTTCGACGCGCGCGACGATCTCCTCCGCCAGCGCCACCTCGCCCTCACCGGGCGTACCGAAGGACGTGCCGCGGGCGACCGCGGCCTGGACGGCCTCGATCACGGCCGGGTGGGAATGGCCGAGGATCATCGGTCCCCACGAGCAGACCAGGTCGACATACTCGCGGCCGTCGGCATCGGTCAGATACGGACCGGTACCAGACACCATGAACCTGGGCGTACCCCCCACCGCGCGGAAGGCGCGCACGGGAGAGTTCACGCCGCCGGGCGTCACAACGGACGCGCGCGTAAACAGGTTCTGCGAGACTGGGGCTTCATACGGATACGGGTAGCTCACACCAGCCATGGTCTCAGAGGCCGCGACAGACTTGCGGACGGGCGTTTCACCGCGCCGCCCCGGGGGAGGTCACTGCCATGATGATCAGGCTGCGTGGCGGGGGCCGCGGGGCCGGGGCAGGCAATACCAGTCGGGTGGAGATATGCAACGCGGTGGTGGACCGGGCGAGGGCACGGACGGCCTGGACCCGCAGCGCGCCCGTGATGCCCGCCGCCGTGGAAAGCACCGGCGCCGGGCCGCGGACGCGGCAGATCCCGTACCAGGCCCCATCCGGTCACCCGACAGCCTCCCCCGGGGGCGCGGCATGGGCGTGACGTACAAGTACTTCGGCGCCCCCGACGGCGCGACCGCGGCCCGGGTCCCGGTGACCATGCGTCCCGAGGAACTGGGCGGCGACGAACTCGGCATGGGCGGCCTGTTCACCAAGATCAAGCCGGAGACGGTCGCGGCGATGGTCCTCACCGGCATCGAGGGCATACCTCTGCACAAGGTGCCGCCGCTCGAACTGGTCGTCCTCCACCCCGACTACGCCGTGGTCAAGCTGCCCATGACGGTGGTCGACCCGCTGCGCGGCGTCGGCGAGGAGTCGGTCGGCGCGGCCGCCTTCATCTGGTCCACCGTCCCGGACCGCGGCGGCCCGCGGGACGCGTTCAACGTCTACCAGCTGCTCCACGAGTGGCAGGACTTCTCCCACCGCCTCCACGAAGCGGGCCACCAGCCGTACTGCCTCGTCTGGCCCTGACCACCCCCGGGCGGGCCGACTGTGACCGAGGTCACGGGCAGAGCGTCGACCGACCACCGACCGACCACCGCCCGACCACCCGTCCACGGCGAGGCCCGGCGAGCGTGGGCGGTGCCTCCCCTGCGCGGCGAGGCGCGGCGAGCGTGGGCCGCGGTCCCCCTGCACGGCGAGGCGCGGCCCGGGTCCCTCCCCTCCACCCGGGCCCCGGGCCGGCGCGGGACCGGGCCGGCGCGGCACCGGGCCGGCCGGTCACTACAAGGCCCAGCCCGGCGGGCCCCCGCACCACGTCATCCGCCACCGCGTAATTCGGCCGCGCCCCCATCCGGCCGGTGGCATGCTGGCCCTGTGAACGGACCCGGGATTCAGCTCACCCTCGCCCCTGAACTGCACGTGTTCGCCCCGCCGAGCCGGCGCGCCGCACGCGTGCCGACGACCACCGACGGCGCATCCAGCCTCGGCCACGTCGTCGAATCGGCCGGCGTCCCGCTCACCGAGGTCGGCCGGATCCTCGTCGACGGGCAGGAAGTGCCCGTCTCCCACGTGCCCCGGGAAGGCGAGTCCGTCGAGGTCTTCGCCGTCGACCGCCCCCAACAGGTCGCGCAGGGCCTGCCCGACACCCCCCTCCGTTTCCTCCTCGACGTGCACCTCGGCACCCTCGCCCGCCGACTGCGCCTCCTCGGTGTCGACAGCGCCTACGAGAACGAGGACATCGGCGACCCGGCCCTCGCCACCCGCTCCGCCGCCGAGCGACGCGTGCTGCTCTCCCGCGACCGCGGCCTGCTCCGCCGCCGCGAGATCTTCGCCGGGGCGTACGTGTACAGCGACAACCCCGACGAGCAACTGCGCGACATCCTCAGCCGATTCGCCCCCAAGCTCACCCCCTGGACCCGCTGCACCGCCTGCAACGGTTCCCTTCGGGCGGCCGACAAGGACAGCGTCGGCGATCGCCTCGAACACGGCACGCAGCGCTCCTACGACGTCTTCGCCCAGTGCGGCGACTGCGAGCGCGTCTACTGGCGGGGCGCCCACCACGCGCGCCTGGAACGGATCGTCGACGAAGCGGTCGCGGAATTCGGCAACGGCGCCAACGCCTGAGGGCTGTCCAGCAAGTCCCGCAAGTACCGCAAGTCCCGCCTGGCCTGCGACGCCTGGCACGCACGGCAGCTCGCCACGTGTCGAAGCGCGCGCGTACGAACCGGTACGAGCCGCGCTTCTCCACCTCGCGACGCCCCGCACCAGACGCCGCAGGCCACGCACTCCGGGCGCAGGCGCTCCATCGCGGACACCTCCCGGGCCGGCCCTGCCGGAGTCTGACGGGCGACAAGACCCGAAAACGACGGCCTGGATCAGCTCTGCGGAGGTCCCCGGCCGGCAGACTGCCGGGGCATGACTGACGCTGCCGCCAAGGACCTCGTCGACGTGGTCGTCGTCGGCGCCGGCCCCACCGGGCTCCTGCTCGCCGGTGACCTCGCCGCCGCCGGACTCTCCGTCACCCTCGTCGAGCAACGCCCCCGCACCGCCGCCAACCTCACCCGCGCCTTCGCCGTCCACGCGCGCACCCTCGAACTCCTCGACGCGCGCGGCCTCGCCGACGCACTCGTCTCCACCGGCCGACGGATCGACCGCGTACGCCCCTTCGGTGGCATGACCCTCTCCCTCCAACGCCTGCGCTCCCGCTACCCCTTCGTGCTCATCACTCCTCAATATGAGACAGAGAAACTTCTGGAGCGTCGCGCTCTGTCCACAGGTGTGCACATCCGGTACGACTGTCGGATCACCGGCCTCCAGCAGGACCGCGACACCGTCACCCTCACCCTCGCCACCACCGGCCACCCGACGGACACGGCCGGACCGACGGACGAACCGATCCGCCCCACCCAGGTGATCCACGCCCGTCACGCGGTCGGCGCCGACGGGGTCCGCTCCACCCTCCGCGAGGCCCTCGGCCTCCCCTTTCCCGGCAAGGCGGCCGTCGTCCGCTCGATGGTCCTGGCCGACGTCCGCCTCACCGACCCGCCGCAGGACGTCCTCACCGCCAACGGCACCGCCGACGCCTTCGCCTTCCTCGTCCCCTTCGGCGACGGCTGGTACCGCGCCATCGCCTGGCGCCACGACACCCCCGGCACCTCAGCCTCCTCAGGACCCTCCGGCACCCCCGACCCCGCCGCCGGGCCCGGCGGCCCGGTCGACCCCGGCGACCCCGGCGACCCCGGCGCCGCCCTCGCCCCCGTCGGCCTCGACGAGGTGCGCGACATCACCCGCCAGGCCCTCGGCACCGACCACGGCATGCACGATCCCCGCTGGATGTCCCGCTTCCAGAGCGACGAACGCCAGGTTCCCCGGTACCGCGTCGGCCGCGTCTTCCTCGCCGGCGACGCCGCCCACGTCCACTCTCCCGCCGGCGGCCTCGGCATGAACACCGGCCTCCAGGACGCCGCCAACCTCTCCTGGAAGCTCGCCGCCGTCCTCCACGGGCAGGCCCCCGACCCCGAGGCCCTCCTCGACAGCTACCACCGCGAGCGCCACCCCGTCGGACGCCGCGTCCTGCGCGTCAGCGGGGCCCTCGTCCGCACCGTCATGGTCGGCGGACCCGTCCTGCGCACCGCCCGCAGGCTCGCCACGGGCGTCCTCGCCCGGGTCGGCCCCGCCCAGGACCGCGCCCTCGCCACGATCTCCGGCATCGGCATCGCCTATCCGCCGCCGGCCGGCGTGCGCCGTCCCGCGCTCGCGGGCCGGCGCGCCCCCGATCTGCCGCTCGCCGGAGGCCTGCGGCTGTACGAGGCCCTGCGCGCCGGCGGCTTCGTCCTCGTCACCCCGCCCGGCCGGGCCACCCCGCCCGGAGCGCCCCTGACCCACCACCACTGGCGGGCGGACGACCGTACGGCCTGCGTTCTCGTGCGCCCCGACGGATACCTGGCCTGGAGCGCCGAGCACGCCTCGGACTCCGAGATCGCGGCGGCCACCACCCACTGGCTGCTCCCCGGACCCGAAGCCGGGAAGCACATGCCGTAGCCCACGCCCCACAGCCCGCAGCCCGCAGCCGAAAGCCGTCCCCCGGGGCGAAAGTCCCCGGGTGACGGCTTCCCTACACAGCGCCCCGAAGCGCCGAGCCCGCAGCCGCGCCCCGCTCAGAAGGCGTACGAGTCGCCTGTGTCCAGCGCCAGCACCACGTGCTCGTTGTTCATGTGGTTCCGGTCGGTCGCGCCGCCGTTCCAGTACGTGTCGACCCGCAGCACCACCTCCGGCACCGGCTCGCGCAACGCCAGCAGCAGCCCGATGTGCCGGCCCCGGCCGTGCTGCGGCAGCGCGCCCGTCTCGCAGAACACCTCGCGCAGCCCCGCCCGGGCGCAGCCCTCGGCCAGCTCCTGCCGGTCCGCGAGGTCGGCCGAGAGCCGCATCCGCACCGTGGCGTTGGGCAGCGCCGACGGCCCCTCGTTCTCCGGGACCAACCAGACCCGCAGCTGCGCGTGACCCAGGGAGACCCTCCCGTGGTACGCGACGTCCGCCTCGGGACCCGCCGACGCCCCGGCGTTCCCGGCGCCTCCTGCGCCCGCGAGCAGCAGCAAGCCCGCCATCACCACACTTCGTACGGCACCACGGCGCACCGACACCACCTCCTCGCGCGGACGCTAGTGCGCCCCCGGTCCGACCGGTCGGACCATCACACGAAAGTGGGCGTGCCCGCCCGCTCCCGGGGCCGACCGGCCGCATCCACCCGGCCGCCTATGCTGGCGGGGAATCGTCCGTACGCACGACGCACGCACGACCCGAGAAACAAGACGCACGGCACACGAAGCACGCCGCACGGCACAGAACGCTCGACCCGAGAAACGAACGCACGACGCACGACGCGCCCACGATCGAACGAGGAGCCCCGCCCATGAGCACGGCCACCCGAACCGCCGTAGTCACCGGCGCGAGTAGCGGAATCGGTGCGGCCACCGCCCGGCAGCTCGCCGCAGCCGGCTACCACGTCGTCCTCACGGCCCGCCGCAAGGACCGTATCGAGGCCCTCGCCGCCGAGCTGACCGAGGCCGGTCACCAGGCCACCGCGTACGCGCTCGACGTCACCGACCGCACCGCCGTCGACGCGTTCGCCGCCTCGCTGGAGCGCTGCGACGTGATCGTGAACAACGCCGGCGGAGCCCTCGGCGCCGAGCCCGTGGCCACCGGCGACCCCGCCGACTGGCGCACGATGTACGAGGTCAACGTCATCGGCACGCTGCACGTCACCCAGGCGCTGCTGCCCGCCCTCGTCGCCTCCGGTGACGGCACGGTCGTCGTGCTGTCGTCCACCGCCGGCCACTCCACCTACGAGGGTGGCGCGGGCTACGTCGCCGCCAAGAACGGCGCCCGCGTCCTCGCCGAGACCCTCCGCCTGGAGATCGTCGGGCAGCCCGTGCGCGTCATCGAGATCGCGCCTGGCATGGTCAAGACCGAGGAGTTCGCGAAGACCCGCTTCCGGGGGGACGCGGACAAGGCGGAGAAGGTCTACGCCGGCGTCGCGGAGCCCCTCTCCGCCGATGACGTGGCCGACACCATCACGTGGGCGGTGACCCGCCCCAGCCACGTCAACATCGACCTCCTGGTGGTCCGCCCCCGCGCCCAGGCCTCGAACACGAAGGTCCACCGCGAGCTGTAGCCGCCGGCCCGGCCCCAGAGCTCAGCCGACCCCCGCCTCAGCCCGCCGTCCCCGCCGCCAACGGACGTGCGTACTCGACCTGTTCGAGGAGGTTGCCCTCCCCGAAGTCGAAGGCGCGCGCGGTACCGCACTCCGCGAAGCCGCACTTGACGTAGAAGCGGCGGGACTGCGGGGTGTCGCGCAGGGTCCACAGGTGCACCCCGGCGTACCCCTTCGTGCGCAGGCCGCGCAGCGTCTCGTCCATCAGGGCGGCGGCCACGCCGGTGCCCCAGCCGTCGGGGTGGGCGTAGAAGCTGGCGATCTCCCCGCAGTCGGGCCGGCTCGCGGAGGGGAGCGTCACGGACAGGGCCAGGGGGCGGCCGTCGACCACGGCGAGCAGCGTCACCGCCGCACCCGCCCCGGACCCGGCACCGGACCCGGCACCGGACCCAGACCCGGCACCCACCCCCGACACCGCCCCGGACCCCGCCCCCGCCTCCTGCGCGACCCGCCGGTGCCACCGCGTGCGCCGGTCGGCCACGGCGCGCGCCGCGAACCCCGGCTCGAAGAAGGGGGCGTAGGCCGCCTGCCAGGCCGCGGCGTGGATCTCGCCGAGCGCGTCCCCGTCACCGGGGCCCGCGCGCCGGATCTCCACCGTCCCGCTCCCCCCGTGCCGCGGACGACCGGCCCCGACCATCGCGCTCAGCCCTTCACGCAGATGACCTGCTTGAGCTTGGCCACCACCTTGACCAGGTCGGTCTGCTGGTCGATGACCTGCTCGATCGACTTGTAGGCGCCCGGGATCTCGTCCACGACCCCGGTGTCCTTGCGGCACTCCACGCCCCGGGTCTGCTCTTCCAGGTCCCGCGCCGAGAACCGCTTCTTCGCCGCGGTGCGGCTCATCTTGCGGCCCGCGCCGTGCGAGGCGGAGTTGAAGGACTTCTCGTTGCCGAGTCCCTTCACGATGTACGAGCCCGTTCCCATGGATCCGGGGATGATCCCGAAGTCGCCGCTGCCGGCGCGGATCGCGCCCTTCCGCGTGACCAGCAGGTCCATGCCGTCGTACCGCTCCTCCGCCACGTAGTTGTGGTGGCAGCTGATCTCCTGCTCGAAGGAGACCTTCGCCTTGCGGAACTCCTTGCGCACGACCTCCTTGAAGAGGCTCATCATCGCGGCGCGGTTGTACTTCGCGTACTCCTGCGCCCAGAAGAGGTCGTTGCGGTACGCGTCCATCTCCGGGGTGGCCGCGAGGAACACCGCGAGGTCCCGGTCGACCAGGTTCTGGTTGTGCGCGAGGTCGCGGGCCACGCCCATGTGGTGGGCGGCGAGTTCGTTGCCGATGTTGCGGGAGCCGGAGTGCAGCATCAGCCAGACCGCGCCGGCCTCGTCGAGGCAGAACTCGATGAAGTGGTTGCCGGCGCCCAGCGTTCCGATCTGCTTCGCGGCGCGTTCCCGACGGAACTTGACGGCGTCGGCGAGGTGGTCGAAGCGCTGCCAGAGGCTTTCGTAGCCCGGTACCGAGAAGCCGTACAGCCGGTCCGGGTCCACGGGGTCCCGGTGCAGGCCCGTCCCCACCGGGATCGCCTGCTCGATCTTCGACCGCAGCCGCGACAGGTCGCCCGGCAGGTCGTTCGCCGTCAGCGAGGTCTTGACCGCGGACATGCCGCAGCCGATGTCGACGCCCACCGCCGCCGGACAGACCGCGTCCTTCATGGCGATGACCGAGCCGACCGTGGCGCCCTTGCCGTAGTGGACGTCGGGCATGACGGCCAGGCCCTTGATCCACGGAAGGGTGGCGACGTTGTGCAGTTGACGCATCGCGCTGTCCTCGACGGACGCCGGATCCGTCCACATCCGGATCGGGACCTGCGCCCCGGGCACCTCTACATACGACATAACAGCCCCAAAACCCCGTTAACCACAGGAAAGTATCAATACGCAAAAAGCCTCGCTCTTCATCCCAAACCAGACTTGGGACCGGCGCCGGCACCAGCGTGTGCGATAGACATTGTTTCCATCCGCGCCCAAGTCGCGGCAACGCATTTTCCTGACCGTCGGGCGGCCGGCCGGTCGAAGGGAGCCATTGGACGTGCAGCGCAAGGCGGTACGACGCCCGGTCCTGTCGGGCATCGCGATGCTCACCGCACTCGCGGCCGGCGTCACCGGCCTCACCGGGTGCACCGACGGGAGCGGCATCGGGAGCACCAGCGACGCGAAGGCCGGTGACAGCTCCGCGGCGCCCGCCCAACCGGGGAAGTACCGCAGCCTGCCGGCGCCCTGCAAGGCCATCGACGCGAAGCGGCTCAAGGCCATGATTCCCGCCGCGGAGAGCCTCACCGAGGAGCAGCGCGAGAAGCTGTACGCCGGGGTCGCGGACGCCTCGTACGACGGGGACCGGCGCGTCGGCTGCCGTTGGAACTCCCAGACGCCGGAGGAGACGCTGCTGCTGTCGGTCGGGTTCGAGCGGGTGGTCTCGTACGACCGCGCCACCACGAGCGACGACGACAAGGCGCGCCAGGTGTTCGTACGGCGCCTCACCGAGGCTCACCTGCCCTTCCCCGGGCCCACGGGCAGCCCCACCCCGGGTTCCTCGACGGCGCCCGCGCCCAATTCCCCCATCGCGCCCCCGGCCACCGGGAACCCCGCCCCGAGCATCCCTCCGAGCGGCACCCCGAGCGCCCCCGGCGCGAGCCCTTCCGGTACCCCCGGCGGTACGCCGTCCGGCAGCCCGTCCGGCAGCCCCTCGCCCACCGCGCCCCCCGAGCTGGGCTCCCGCGTGTTGGAGGGCCTCGGCAGCGAGGCGTACGTCGAGGACAAGCTCGGCAACCCCGACGCCACGGCCGCCCGGGCCCGGACCGTGCGTCTCGTGTTCCGTACCTCGAACGTCATCGTGACCATCGAGTACAGCGTCCAGCCCGCCCTTCCCGCCGTCGTCCCTCCCAGCTGGGAAACCCAGGACAGCGTGCGTCAGTTGGCGCAGGCCCTGGTCGAGCGTTTCAACGACTGACCCGGCCCGCCGCGGGGGCGTACGGGTCCCGCGTGACGGCGCGCACAGCAGGCGGACGCCGGGTCGAGCTACCGTTGCTCGCGTCCCGCGCCCGCAATGCGCCCCCAAGCAGAGCCTCAACGACTGAAGGAACCATGCACCGATCAGCCTCGCGCCTCACCCGAGTCCTCGCCTGCGCAGCAGTCCCGATGATCCTCACCGTCGCCGGCTGCTCCTCCGATTCGGGCAAGGACTCGGGCTCGGACAGCGCCAAGAAGAAGTCCGACTCCTCCTCGTCCTCGAAGCCGACCCCGAAGGCCTCGGCCACCCTGGAGAAGGTGGCGTACCTCTCGCTGCCCGACCCGTGCAAGGCGATACAGGCGAAGACCATCGAGACGCTCGTCCCCGAGGCGAAGGAGAAGAACGGCACGGCGACCAAGTCGAACGACCTGTCCACCCGCGCCAGCTGCTCCTGGAACGGCCTGGACGAGGACGGTCTGAAGGGCTCGCAGTACCGCTGGCTCTCGATCTCCCTGGTCCGCTACGACTCGCACGCCTCGCTCGGCAGCGGCAACAAGCGCGCCGAGGAGCAGTACAAGAAGCAGGTGGAGGCCGCGAAGGCCTCCGAGGGCGCGCAGGACGTCAAGGTGGAGCCGGCCGGCGGGATCGGCGACGAGGGCACTTCGGTGGCCTACAACCTGAAGAAGGACGTCGAGTTCCTCAACAACACCATTCTGGTCCGCGCCCAGAACGTCGTGGTCACCCTCGACTACAACGGTGCCGCGTACGAGGGCGCCGCCGCCCCGGACCGCGCCAAGCTGCTCCAGGAGGCGACCGTCGCGGCCCGGGAGATCGTGGCCTCGGTCGACGCCGCGGGCAAGAACGCGCCGGCCGCGAAGCCGTCCGCGGAGCCGTCGAAGTCGGGCGAGCCGTCCAAGGCTCCCGAGCAGTCGCCGTCCGCGCAGGCCACCCAGGAGAGCTGACCGCGCGGATGACCGTGGGAACGGGGACGGGGGCGGACGCGGGGCTGACAACCGGCCATCCGCGCGCCACCCGTACTCTGTGCCTGCCATAGCTCGTCAAGGGGAGGGGATCGCGGGTGGCCGCGATGCAGCTGACTCGTACGCACCGCATATTGATCGGTGTCGTGGTCGCCGGTGCCGTGGTCATCGCGGGGATCGGTTTCGCGGGCTCGTACGCCGCGGTGCGCGCACTGGCGCTGCAGAAGGGCTTCGGCAGCTTCTCGCTCGTGTTCCCCATCGGCATCGACATGGGCATCTGCGTGCTGTTGGCGCTGGACCTGTTGCTGACGTGGATACGGATCCCGTTCCCGTTGCTGCGCCAGACCGCGTGGCTGCTGACGGCGGCGACGATCGCGTTCAACGGTGCAGCGGCCTGGCCGGATCCGCTCGGTGTGGGCATGCACGCCGTGATCCCGATCCTGTTCGTGGTCACCGTCGAGGCGGCCCGGCACGCGGTGGGTCGGATCGCGGACATCACCGCGGACCGGCACATGGAGGGCGTCCGGATCACCCGGTGGCTGCTGTCGCCGCTTCCGACCTTCAAGCTGTGGCGCCGGATGAAGCTGTGGGAACTGCGCTCCTACGAGCAGGCCGTCGGCATGGAGCAGGACCGGTTGATATACCAGGCGCGGCTCCAGGCCCGGTACGGGCGGGCCTGGCGTCGCAAGGCCCCCGTCGAGGCGCTGATGCCGCTGAAACTGGCCCGGATCGGGGTGCCGCTGGCGCAGACCGCCCCGGAGGGACTGGCGGCGGCGGGCATCGACCCGGTGCTGCTGCCCCCGGCGGCTCCCGGCGCGGCGGCCCTCCCCGAGGTCCAGGCCGCGCAGGTCCTGGCGGAGACGCCCGCGCTGACGGCCGCGACGGCGCAACCCCAGGCGCCCACCGCGCCCGCGCCCGCGCCCGAGCAGGCCGCGGCCCCCGTGCAGGGGCCCCAGCCGCAGCCCGCACAGCCCGGCTCCGCACAGCCCGGCCCCGGCCGGCTCGATCCCGCACAGCCCGAGCCCGCCGAGGCCGGACCGGTGTTCCACGGCCCGGCGCCCTTCGCGGTGGAGCCGACGGCCATGCCGGCGGCGCACAACAGCGCGTGGTTCGCCGCGCCGCTGGCCCCGCAGGCCGCGTACGAGGGTGGCTACAACCCGCAGTACGTGGAGGGTCTGGAGCCGATCCCGGTGATGCCCCCGGCCGGTCCCGAGGAGCAGCGGCGGCCCGAGCAGCAGGAGCTGCCGATCCCGGCCCCCCGCTCCCGGGAGGCCGCGGCCTCTCAAGCCGATGCCGACACCGACAACGACACCGACGACGCCCACGTCGACGAGGCGAAGTTCGCGGAGGCCGCCTACGAGGTCTTCCGCGCCTACCTCGACGAGTTCTCCCAGTTCCCGACGCCCGAGCAGGTCGACATACACCTCTCGGACCGGCACGGCATCGTGCACCCGCGCAGCGCCTCGATGATCCGGCGGCTCATGCCGGAGCTGAAGCAGCGCTACCAGCGCGACCTGGAGAACGAGCACATCGCGTAACCCGGAGCCGTACGGCACCGACACCACGCACGACGCCCGCACCGCACGCGCGAGGGCCCGCACCCCTCGGGGTGCGGGCCCTCGCGCGTCGTACGCGGTGCCTCGGCGGGCCCGGCCGCCTCAGACGGCCAGCAGCTTGCGCACCCGGTCCGCCCCGACCGCCAGCAGCAGCGTGGGCAGGCGCGGCCCGGTCTCCCGGGTCACGAGCAGCCGGTAGAGCAGGGCGAAGAACGTCCGCTGCGCGACCTTGAGCTCCGGCGTCGGCTTGGCGTCGGGCTCCAGGCCGGCCATGACCTTCGGCACGCCGTAGACCAGGGTGGTGAGCCCGTCGAGCGACCAGTGCGAGTCGAGCCCGTCGACGAGCAGCCGCAGGGACTCGCGACCCTCCTCGTCCAGCGAGGACAGCAGCTCGGTGTCGGGCTCCTCGCGGACCAGCGTGCGCTGGTCGGCCGGAACCTGGGTGGTGATCCAGTTCTCGGCTCGGTCCAGGCGCGGCCGTACCTCGTCGAGCGAGGTCAGCGGCGACGTCGGGTCCAGGTCGGACAGGATGCGCAGGGTCTGCTCGTCGTGCCCGGCGGTGATGTCGACGACGGACGCGAGCGTCCGGTACGCCATCGGCCGCGGGGTGCGGGGCAGTTCACCCTCCGCGGTGCGGACGGCGCGGGTGTGCGCGGCCGCGTCGGCCGGCAGCACGGAGCCGTCGGCGACCTTGGACTCCAGCTTGTCCCACTCGTCGTAGAGCCGCTGGATCTCCTGGTCGAAGGCGATCTTGAAGGACTGGTTCGGCTTGCGGCGCGCGTACAGCCAGCGCAGCAGCTGCGGCTCCATGATCTTCAGCGCGTCGGAGGGCGTCGGGACGCCACCCTTCGAGGAGGACATCTTGGCCATGCCGCTGATGCCGACGAACGCGTACATCGGTCCGATCGGCTGCTCGCCGCCGAAGATGTGCACGATCTGCCCGCCGACCTGGAAGGACGAGCCGGGCGAGGAGTGGTCGACGCCCGAGGGCTCGAAGATCACGCCCTCGTAGGCCCAGCGCATCGGCCAGTCGACCTTCCACACCAGCTTGCCGCGGTTGAACTCGCTGAGCTTGACCGTCTCGGTGAACTCGTCCTCGGTGCAGACGTAGGTCAGCTCCGTGGTCTCGTCGTTGTAGGACGTGACCGTGGTGAAGTCCTTGCCGCACTGCGCGCAGTAGGGCTTGTACGGGAAGTACCCGCCCTCGGCGCTGCTGCCGTCGTCCTCGGCGGCCGCGCCGGAGCCCTCGGCGGCCTCCAGCTCGGCCTCGTCGACCTGCTTCTGCTGGGGCTTCTTGCCGCCCGGCTTCTGCTTGGTGCGGTACTGGTCGAGCACGGCGTCGATGTCGCCGCGGTGCTTCATCGCGTGCAGGACCTGCTCGCGGTACACGCCGTTGGTGTACTGCTCGGTCTGGCTGATCGGGTCGTACTCGACGCCCATCTCGGCGAGCGCCTCGACCATCGCGGCCTTGAAGTGCTCGGCCCAGCTGCCGTACGCGGACCCGGCCGGGGCGGGGACGGCGGTCAGCGGCTTGCCGATGTGCGCGGCCCACGTCTCGTCGACGCCGGGGACGCCGGCCGGCACCTTCCGGTAGCGGTCGTAGTCGTCCCACGAGATCAGGTGGCGGACCTCGATGCCCCGGCGGCGGATCTCGTCCGCGACCAGGTGCGGGGTCATGACCTCGCGGAGGTTGCCCAGGTGGATCGGGCCGGAAGGGGAGAGTCCGGACGCGACGACGACAGGTTTGCCGGGTGCTCGGCGCTCCGCCTCGGCGATGACCTCGTCCGCGAAACGGGAGACCCAGTCGGTCTCGGTGCTGCTCTGAGCCACGACACGTCCTTCTACTCGAATGCTGGCTTCGCCATTCTCCCAGACGGAACGGGTCGCTCCGAGGTTGCTCCCCGCGCCCGATATCCCGCGAAAGCGAAGGGCCGCGCGTGGGATACTCGGCACTTGTCGGAACAACCAAGTGCACCCACCGGCACAACCTCACAGGAACGGCAGCTCATGGCCTCGGTCCCTTCCCTCGCTTCTTCCGTCAATCAGCGCGTCGCGGACGCCCTCGCCTCGGCCCTGCCGGAGGCCGGTGGCGCCGACCCGCTGCTGCGACGAAGCGACCGGGCCGACTTCCAGGCCAACGGCATCCTGGCGCTCGCGAAGAAGGCCAAGGCCAACCCGCGCGAGCTGGCGACGACCGTGGTCGAGGGCATCCCCACCGGTGACCTGATCAAGGAGATCGAGGTCTCGGGCCCCGGCTTCCTCAACATCACGATCACCGACAGGGCGATCATCGAGACCCTCGCGGCGCGGGCCGGCGACGACCGCCTCGGTGTCCCGCTCGCCGAGAACCCGGGCACCACGGTGATCGACTACGCCCAGCCGAACGTCGCCAAGGAGATGCACGTCGGTCACCTGCGGTCCGCCGTGATCGGCGCCGCGATGGTCGAGATCCTGGAGTTCACGGGCGAGAAGGTCGTCCGCCGGCACCACATCGGCGACTGGGGCACCCAGTTCGGCATGCTCATCCAATTCCTGATGGAGCACCCGCACGAGCTGGACCACAAGTCGGACGCGGAGGTCTCCGGCGAGGAGGCCATGTCCAACCTGAACCGGCTCTACAAGGCCTCGCGCGCCCTCTTCGACTCCGACGAGGAGTTCAAGACGCGCGCCCGCGCCCGGGTCGTCGACCTCCAGGCCGGCGAGCCGGAGACCCTCGCGCTGTGGCAGCGGTTCGTGGACGAGTCGAAGATCTACTTCTACTCCGTCTTCAACAAGCTGGACATGGACATCCAGGACCCCGACGTGGTCGGCGAGTCCGGCTACAACGACATGCTCGTGGAGACCTGCAAGCTGCTGGAGGAGTCGGGCGTCGCCGTCCGCTCCAACGGTGCGCTCTGCGTCTTCTTCGACGACGTCAAGGGCCCGGACGGCAACCCGACCCCGCTGATCGTCCAGAAGTCGGACGGCGGCTTCGGCTACGCCGCCACCGACCTCTCCGCGATCCGCGACCGGGTGGGCGGACTGAAGGCGTCCACGCTCCTCTACGTGGTCGACGCCCGTCAGTCCCTGCACTTCAAGATGGTCTTCGAGACGGCCCGCCGCGCCGGCTGGCTGAACGAGGACACCAAGGCCGTGCAGCTGGCCTTCGGCACCGTCCTCGGCAAGGACGGCAAGCCGTTCAAGACCCGTGAGGGCGAGACGGTGCGCCTGGTGGACCTGCTGGACGAGGCCGTCGAGCGGGCGACCACCGTCGTCCGGGAGAAGGACGCGGACCGCAACCTCCTCACCGAGGAGGAGATCGTCGAGAACGGCCTCCAGGTCGGCATCGGCGCGGTCAAGTACGCGGACCTCTCCACCTCCGCCGCGCGCGACTACAAGTTCGACCTGGACCAGATGGTGTCGCTGACCGGCGACACGTCCGTGTACCTCCAGTACGCGTACGCCCGGATCAAGTCCATCCTGCGCAAGGCGGGCGACCGTTCCCCGGTCGCGCACCCGGAGCTGGAGCTGGCCCCGGCCGAGCGCGCGCTGGGCCTGCACCTGGACCACTTCGGCGAGCTGGTCGCGGAGGCCGCCGGGGAGTACGCGCCGCACAAGGTGGCCGCGTACCTCTACCAGCTGTCCTCGCTGTTCACGACCTTCTACACCGAGTGCCCGGTCGTGAAGCCGGAGCCCGAGCTCGTCGTGGGCGAGAACCGCCTCTTCCTGTCGGACCTGACCGCCCGCACCCTCTCCAAGGGCATGTCCCTCCTCGGGATCCGGACCCCCGAGAAGCTCTGACACCCCCCTACGCGCACGACGCGTACCCGCTCGACCCGTACGCGCACGACCCCGCCCCCGGTAGTCCGATTCCGGGGGCGGGGTCTTTTTTCGGCCACATTGAGATAGTTGAATGTCGATCAATCGTGATCTGGGAGCCCTCCCCGGGGACCGCCCCGCCCCCTAATCTGAGCATGTTCAGTTAAGGGGTCGGGGCCGGAACGTCCGTGACCGGCATGGGGGGAAATCGAAGTGAAGCTCAAGCGCATGGCCCTGGTCGCGGCCGCCGCCGTCGCGGGTCCGACCGTCCTCGCCGCCACTCCGGCCATGGCCGCCGACCAGCCGGCAGTGATCGTTCCGGACACCGCGCCGAAGGAGGACGCCGCCCCGGCGACCGACGACGCCCCGGCCGCGCAGCAGCAGGATCAGGCCAAGCCGGCCCCGGTCACCCCGAGCGCCCCGACGGGCTCCCCCGCCGCCAAGCCGGCCCCGAAGACCTCCGAGACCCCCCAGGCCCCCCAGGCCCCGCAGGCCCCGCAGGCCCCGCAGGCCGAGAAGTCGGGCGAGACCGAGATCCCCCTGGGGGACGAGCTCCCCGACTCGATGCTGATGGGCCCCGAGGTCACCGTCCAGGGCATCCCGAAGGACGGCTTCCAGCCCGGGGGCGGCTGGACCGACCTGACCGTCAAGGTCGACAACAGCGGCCACATCGCCGTCAAGAACTACGTCCCGCACCTGTCGGTCATGGAGCTGGAGGGCCGCTTCAAGGCCTCCCAGATCAAGGTCGAGTACCGCGCCGCCGGCCAGAGCGGCGCGGCCTGGAAGTCCGCCGCGCCGATCCAGAGCGAGGAGATGGGCCCCGGCATCCAGTACGACCTGGGCCAGACCCCCTCGATCGCCGCCAACGCGAAGTACTCCGTCGACGTGCGCGTCGCCTTCGCCGCGGACATCGCCGTCCTGCCCTTCGAGATCTACACGGACGGCTCCAGCACGACCGCCGCCGGCGTCGCCCACTCCCCCGCCTCCTGGTACACCGCCAAGATCACCGGTGCGGAGGACGGCGAAGAGATCCCGATGCCCGTCGAGGGCCCCGCGCTCACCGTGTACGGCGTGCCGAAGGGCGGCTTCACGGCCGGCGGCGACTGGCAGAACCTCTCGATCCACGTCGACAACACCGGCAAGCAGCGCCTCGGACAGTTCGACCTGGCCCTCATCATGGCGCGCCCCGACTGGGTCTCGATGAAGGCCTCCCAGATCTCCCTGGAGGTCTACAGCAAGGACGCCCAGGGCAAGAAGGGCTGGCACAAGGCGGACTTCCACGACGAGGACGGCGTCTTCTTCGGCTTCGACCTCGCCGGCGGTGCGGTCGAAGCGGGCCAGAGCTTCGACGTACAGGTACGCGTCCGCTTCGCCGCCGACGCCCCGGTCGGCGACCTGACGCTCGGCGTCGCCGGCTGGGCCACGGTGAACGAGGACACCGGGGAGTACGCCGAGTCCCACTCCGACGGCATCCTGACGAAGATCAAGAAGGCGGCCACGGGCACCGGATCGGGTACGGGGACCGGTACGGGCAACCAGCACACCCCCGACGGCGACTCCAAGCCGATCGACCAGAACCCCGGCGGCAACGGCGGAGCCGGCGGCGAACTCGCCGCCACCGGCAGCTCCCCCGCCACCAGTTGGGCCCTCGGCGCCGGCGGCGTGGCCCTGGCGATGGGCGCCGCCCTGGTGGCCGGCACCGGCCGCCGTCGCCGCCCCACCGCCTGACCCGCGCGCACAGGCCGTACGGGGAACCCCCGCCGCCCGCCCGGGCCGCGGGGGTTCCTCATGTGTCGTACTCGCACCACACCACCTTCCCGGGCACGCAGGGCACGACCCCCCACCGGTCCGCGAGCGCCGCGACCAGCAGCAGCCCCCGGCCCCCCTCCACGCGCACGTCCCGGTCCTCGATCCGGGGGCGCCCGCCCCCGCTGTCGTGCACTTCGATCCGGACCGCGCCCTCGAAGCGCAGCAACCGCAGCCGGTAGCCCCGGCCGGGCGGGACGCCGTGCAGCAGGGCATTGGTGGCCAGCTCACTCACGCAGAGCAACAGGTCGTCCCGACGGCCGGTGACCTCCCACGCATCGAGTGTCTCGCCCAGGAACTCCCTTGCCGTACGCACGGTTTGGCGGCTGCGCGGATAGAACCGCTCCCGCACCAGGGCGGGTTGAATATTCACGTTCACGGGGTGATGGTCGCGGTGCGTGACTAGCGTGAGTGAGACGACCGACCCGTACTCCTCACTGAGTACGGGTTGGTACGGCTATCACTCGGGCGCAGGTGGGGAGTTCGGTTGCATGCCACCAAGGAAGAGGCCTCGGCCCAATTCGACCGCGATGAAGATGGTCGGCGAGATGGTCGCCGCCGCCCGACTCGCCAAAGGACTGACCCAACGCGCACTGGCTCTGGAAGTGCCCCTGGACATCGAGACGCTGGCCTCCATCGAGCAGGGCCGCCGTGTCCTGATGCCCGATGTCGCGGAGCGGATGGACCGGATCCTGGGCCTGCCCGGGATGCTGACGGTCGCCGCGAACAAGATGCCCGAGGTCGACAGCATCCCGCCGTGGGCCGAGGAGTACATGGAACGCGAGCTGGAGGCGCTCGCCCTGTCCTGGTACGACACGTTGACCGTGCCGGGGCTGCTCCAGACCGAGGAGTACGCGCGGTCCGTCCTCGGCTGCCGCGTGCCGTACCACGGCGAGGACTGGATCGAGCTCCAGACGGCCCGTCGCATCAAACGGCAGGCGATACTGCGCCGCCCGGCCCCGCCCACGCTCAGCTTCGTGATCTGGGAGGCCGCCCTGCGCGACCGGATCGGCGGTGACGCGGTCCACCGCGAGCAGGTCCGGCACCTGCGCGCCTGCGCCGATCGGCCGGGCATCGCCCTCCAGGTGCTACCCCTGGGCATCACCGCCCACGCCGGTCTGGACGGCCCGTTCATCCTGCTGGAGACCCCCGAACACCAGCACCTCGCGTACTCCGAAACCCAGCGCGGCAGCGTCCTCGTGCGCGACCCGAACGAGGTCAGCATCCTCACCCAGAAGTATGCGATGCTGCGATCCCAGGCCCTCAACTTCGATGAGACGAGGGGCCTGTTGGACCGGCTGCTAGGAGAGCGATGAGCACCGAACTCGCGTGGTTCAAGTCCAGCTACAGCGGCAGCGAGGGCGGCGCCTGCCTCGAAGTCGCCGTCGCCTGGCGCAAGTCCAGCCACAGCGGTGACGAGGGTGGCCAGTGCGTCGAGGTGGCCACCTGCCCCTGCGCCGCCGGCCAGGTGCACGTGCGGGACTCCAAGGTGCCGCACGGACCCACCCTGACCCTCGCCCCGCACAGCTGGACCCGTCTGACCGACTGGGTCCGCGACTAGAACGCCTCGGCGAGGTCGACGAAGCCGAGGAAAAGCCCACGCAGTAGGGCCTTCTACGCAACCTCGGAGGCCTCTTTCCCCTCCCGCTCCACATGGGAGCGCATCGACTCACCGGGCTCGACGCGGCCCGCGGCATCGCCGTCCTCGGCATGTTCGCGGTCCACGTCGGCCCGACCCCCCGGCTCCGCACCCGCACCCTGACGGTGGTGGCCGGCGCGAGCGTCGTGGTGGGCCCGGTGCTCTCGTACGTGCTGGGCAACGCGTTCGGCCTGATGGTGGCGCTCGCCCGGAGCCCGCTCGCGGCGAAGGCGCTGCGGCCGGTCGCCGCCGACGGCGCGAGGGCCCTGTCCGTGTACGTGGCGCGCGCCCTCGTCCTGCTCCCACACGCCCGGAGCGACTGGGGCGGCCCTCCACTGGTACGCGGCAACAGCCCTGCTGGGCTGCCTGACCTGGCAGTACGCACTGCGCGGCAGCCCGTCCCGGCGCGCACGCCGGGACGGGGCCGCGATCAGCGGTTGAGCGGAGTCAACGGTTGAGCGGGTACGAGTGCCGGCCCGTGGCCTCGTCGATCTCCGTGTGCGCCTTCTGCAACATCTGACCCGCGAGGTCCATCAGCGCCCTCGCGCCGGCGATCTCCTCGCCGACCCGCAGCTGATCCGGGTCCGACGGGTGGCGCATGGCATAGCCGTGCGCCCTCATCTCGGAGCCGTCCGCGAGCCTCACCATGGCCGCCGCACCCGTGCGGTGCCCCTCTTCGGAGAACTCCAGCTCCACGTGCCATCCGACGAGCGTGGACATGCTGCACCACCTCCAGGATCACCCTGCTTCCAGGGTGCGCCCGCCGGCGCCGGGCCGCGACCTCCGCCGGTCGCCGGCTCGCGGCGGGCGACGCACGATGGAAGAGGGACCCGGGGGCAGGCGGCTCGCAGAGCCGCCACTCCCCCACCCCGATCTCCTCGACTCTCCTCGACAGGAGCAGCCCATGTTCCGCACCACTCGGCGCGTACGACGCGTCGCCGTCACCACGCTCGTCGCGTCCTCGTTCGCCCTCGGCGGCGCCGCGTTCCTCGCGCCCACCGCCGGCGCGGCGGTCCCCGCCGCGAGCTGCACCGTGACGCCCGGGCCGACCGGCTCCGTCGTCATCACCGGCGAGGGCTTCACGGCCCCCCGCAAGCTCAACGACGGCGAGAGCACGCAGCCGCTGAACGTCGACGCCAGCGGCAACTTCCGGGAGACCCGCTTCCAGAAGAACGTCAACTACACGGTCCTCGCGGTCAACGAGGACCAGAACTTCATCTTCGTCAACTGCAAGGTCCTCGCGAAGCCCAGCCCCGACTCGCCCACGTCCAAGCCGAACGCCCCCAAGAACGCCCAGGCGGACTTCCGGCAGGGCTTCAAGGACGGCTACGGCGCCGGCAAGCCGGCTGCCGCCAAGAGCTGCGACAGCCGCCCGCAGGCGAACAAGTCCCAGCAGCACAGCGACTCGTACTGGAAGGGCTGGGGCCAGGGAGTCGGCGCCGCCTTCCGACAGGCCTGCAACCGCTGACCCGCCGCACCGCGCGCCGGCTCAGCGCGCCTCGCGCAGCCAGCCCGCGACCTCGGTCGCCCAGTAGGTCAGGATCGTGTCCGCGCCCGCCCGCCTGATGCCGAGCAGCGTCTCCAGGATCGCCCGGTCGCGCTCGATCCAGCCCTTCTCCGCGGCGGCCTCGACCATCGCGTACTCGCCACTGATCTGGTACGCCGCGACGGGCACGTCCACGGCCTGCGCGACCCGGTACAGGATGTCCAGGTAGGGGCCCGCCGGCTTGACCATGACCATGTCGGCGCCCTCCTCCAGGTCCAGCGCGAGCTCCCGCAGCGACTCGCGGGCGTTCGCCGGATCCTGCTGGTAGGTCTTGCGGTCGCCCTGGAGCGAGGACCCGACGGCCTCCCGGAAGGGACCGTAGAACGCCGACGAGTACTTCGCCGTGTACGCCAGGATCGAGACGTCCTCGTGGCCCGTCTCGTCGAGCGCGTCACGGATCACGCCGACCTGGCCGTCCATCATCCCGCTCGGCCCCACCACGTGGACGCCCGCGTCCGCCTGGACCTGCGCCATCTCCGCGTACCGCTCCAGCGTCGCGTCGTTGTCCACGCGCCCGTGCTCGTCCAGGACGCCGCAGTGCCCGTGGTCGGTGTACTCGTCCAGGCACAGGTCCGACATGATCACCAGGTCGTCGCCGACCTCGGCCTTCACGTCGCGGATCGCGAGCTGGAGGATCCCGTCCGGCTCGGTGCCCGCCGTGCCCCGCGCGTCCTTGTTCTCGTCCGCCGGGACCCCGAAGAGCATGATCCCCGCGACCCCCGCCGAGACCGCTTCGACGGCCGCCTTCCGCAGCGTGTCCCGCGTGTGCTGGACGACGCCCGGCATCGCCGCGATCGCGACCGGCTCGCTGATGCCCTCGCGCACGAACGCCGGGAGGATCAGGTCCGAGGGGTGCAGTCGCGTCTCCGCGACCATCCGCCGCATCGCCGGGGTCGTGCGCAGCCGCCGGGGCCGCGAACCGGGGAAGGATCCGTACGCGCTCATCTTCAGTCGCCTCTTCGCACTTCGACAGCAGTCGCCCCCCAGCCTAGGGCCGCACGCCGCAGGAACGGCGCGCGGCCCGGGCGCACACGCACCCGGGCCGCGCCCGTCACTCCTCGCCCCGCCCGGCCGGCCGTTCGACCGGCCGGCGGGACGGCCTCACCGACTCACGTCGTGCGTCGGCGTCGCGCTCCCGGCCGTCGCTCGCTCGGCCGGGCCACCGACTCGCCGGCCTCCTTGGCCGCGTCGCGGCGCGCCGCGCCGTACTCGGCCAGCGCCTCCGCCAGCTTCGACACCGACGGCTCCGGCGACAGCACGTCCACGCGCAGCCCGTGCTCCTCCGCGGTCTTGGCCGTCGCCGGCCCGATACACGCGATGACGGTCACGTTGTGCGGCTTGCCCGCGATCCCGACCAGGTTGCGGACGGTGCTCGACGACGTGAACATCACGGCGTCGAAACCGCCGCCCTTGATCGCCTCGCGGGTGTCCGCCGGCGGCGGCGACGCGCGCACGGTCCGGTAGGCCGTCACGTCGTCGACCTCCCAGCCCAGCTCTATCAGCCCGGCGACCAGCGTCTCCGTCGCGATGTCGGCCCGCGGCAGGAAGACGCGGTCGATCGGGTCGAAGACCGGGTCGTAGGGCGGCCAGTCCTCCAGCAGCCCGGCGGCCGACTGCTCGCCGCTCGGCACCAGGTCCGGCTTCACGCCGAACTCCACCAGCGCGGCCGCGGTCTGCTCGCCCACCGCGGCGACCTTGATGCCCGCGAAGGCC
Source organism: Streptomyces sp. NBC_01426 (assembly GCF_036231985.1). Classification (GTDB taxonomy): domain Bacteria; phylum Actinomycetota; class Actinomycetes; order Streptomycetales; family Streptomycetaceae; genus Streptomyces. The sequence continues at coordinate 4,376,881 of NZ_CP109500.1, read as the reverse complement.
CGCGCGTCCAGCCCGTACTCCTCGAACTTCTCGCGCACCGCCTTCACGGCGTTCACCGAGGTGAAGGCGATCCACTCGTAGCGGCCCGTGACCAGGCCCTTGACCGCCCGCTCCATCTGCTGCGGGGTGCGCGGCGGCTCCACGGCGATCGTCGGCACCTCGTGCGGCACGGCGCCGTACGAACGCAACTGGTCGGAGAGCGAGGCGGCCTGCTCCTTGGTGCGCGGCACCAGCACCCGCCAGCCGAACAGCGGCTTCGACTCGAACCAGGCCAGGTCCTCGTGACGCGCGGCCGCGCCGTGCTCACCGACCACGGCTATGACGGGGCGCGCGCCCTCGGGCGAGGGCAGCACCTTCCCCTGCTTGAACACCTGGGCGATGGTGCCCAGGGTGGCGTTCCAGGTCCGCTGCCGCGTCGTGGTGCCCGCCACCGTCACGGTGAGGGGGGTGTCGGGCTTGCGCCCGGCCGACACCAGCTCGGAGGCGGCCGCGGACACGGTCTCCAGGGTCGCGGAGACCACGAGGATCCCGTCGCTCGCGCCGACCTCGCTCCAGCAGCGCGCCGAGGCGTTGCGGGCGTCGACGAAGCGCACGTCCGTGCCCTTGGCGTCCCGGCCGCCGCTCAGCGGCACACCCGCGTACGCGGGCACGCCGACGGCGGTCGCGACACCGGGCACCACCTCGAAGGGGATGCCCTCGGTCGCGCAGGCCAGCATCTCCTCGGCGGCGTTGCCGTCGAGCCCGGGGTCGCCCGTGACGGCACGGACCACCCGCCTGCCGGACCGCGCGGCCTCCATGACAAGATTGGCGGCATCACGGATCACCGGGACACCGGCGGCTGCTGACACTTCGTCAGCCACCGTCAGCTGCGGCGTGTCGACGCCCGCGCGAGCATGGGTGCGTACGACTTCGAGCACCTCGGGCTCCGCGATCAGCACGTCCGCGGCGCCGAGCGCCTCGACGGCGCGCAGTGTCAGCAGACCCGGGTCGCCGGGGCCGGCACCGAGGAAGGTGACGCGCCCGTGGGCGGCGACCGCCGGACGAGCGGAGGTGGTGGGGATTGAGGGGTTCAAAGGGATCGCTCCCCCATCAGACCGGCCGCGCCCTTGGCCAGCATCTCGTCCGCGAGTTCGCGTCCGAGCGCCATGGCCTCGTCGTGAGACTGGGGCACGGGACCGGTGGTGGACAGCTGCACGAGCGTCGAGCCGTCGAGCGTTCCGACGACACCGCGCAGGCGCATTTCATTGACAACCTGCCCGTCGGCCAACAGGTCGGCGAGCGCGCCCACGGGCGCGCTGCAGCCGGCCTCCAGGGCGGCGAGCAGAGACCTTTCGGCGGTCACGGCGGCTCGCGTGTACGAGTCGTCGAGTTCACCGAGGGCGGCGATGAGGTCCGTGGCGGACGCGAGGCACTCCACGGCCAGGGCTCCCTGGCCGGGTGCGGGCAGCACGTTGTCCACGGACAGCAGGTCGGTCGCCTCGTCACCGCGGCCGAGCCGGTTCAGCCCGGCGGCGGCGAGGACGACGGCGTCGAGTTCCCCGTCGCGCACGAAGCCGATCCGGGTGTCGACGTTCCCGCGGATGGGGACCGTCTCGATGACCTTGCCCAGGCTCCTGGCGTACGCGTTGAGCAGCGCCGTGCGCCGCGGCGAACCGGTACCGATCCGCGCGCCGTCGGGCAGTTGCTCGAAGGCCAGGCCGTCACGGGCGACGAGCGCGTCGCGCACGTCCTCCCGCCGCGGCATCGCCGCGATGACCAGTTCCTCGGGCTGCGCGGTCGGCAGGTCCTTCAGCGAGTGCACCGCGAAGTCGACCTCGCCCCGCACGAGGGCGTCGCGCAGCGCCGTGACGAACACGCCGGTGCCGCCGATCTGCGCGAGGTGCTCGCGGGACACGTCACCGTAGGTCGTGATCTCCACGAGCTCGACGGGCCGGCCGGTGACCGCCCGCACCGCCTCGGCGACGTGCCCGGACTGGGACATGGCCAACTTGCTGCGTCGCGTGCCAAGCCGGAGGGGCTGGTCGGGACGTGTGTTCATGATGCCCGTCCTGGGTCGTCGTTCTTCGGATCGGCCGCGTCCGCCCGGCTGACGGAGGCCACCGTCTGAGGGTCGAGGTCGAAGAGTTCGCGCAGCGCCTCGGCGTACCCGGCGCCGCCGGGCTCACTGGCGAGCTGCTTGACGCGCACGGTCGGCGCGTGGAGGAGCTTGTCGACGACGCGGCGCACGGTCTGGGTGACCTCGGCGCGCTGCCGCTCGTCGAGGTCGGGCACCCGGCCGTCGAGCCGGGCCACTTCCATCGCCACCACCTCGGCGGCCATGGCGCGCAGCGCGACGACGGTGGGCGTGATGTGCGCGGCCCGCTGGGCGGCCCCGAACGCGGCCACCTCCTCCGCGACGATCGCGCGCACGGCGTCCACGTCGGCGGCCATCGGCGCGTCGGCGGAGGCCTCGGCGAGCGATTCGATGTCCACGAGGCGTACCCCGGGGACACGGTGCACGGCGGCGTCGATGTCGCGCGGCATGGCCAGGTCGAGGAGCGCGAGCCGTACGGTCGCGCCGTTCACGACGGCCGGCCGGCTCCGGCGGGGCTGCCGCTGGGCGGCCGCCTCGCCCTGGTCGGCCCAGGTGCCGTGCAGTTCGAGGGCGTTGGCGTCGACCCCGGTGAGCGCGGAACGCCCGTCGGAGGTCGGCGCGTCCAGGCCCAGCGGGCAGTCGTCGCGCTCGGCGACCGCCGTCAGGGTCCGCGCGGCCCCGGCGTCCGCCAGCCGCCGCCCGCCCTCGGCGGCGGCCACCAGCCGCGCCAGGACCTCGGCACTGGCGAGCCCGTCCTGCGCGGGAACCGAAACGCCGCCCGACCGCGTCCCCCCAGGGGGAGCGGAAACCGGAGCCGGGGCGGAACCCCGCCCACCGGACGTCATCGGGGAACCACCCTGATCCACCGGCGCCTGCGGCGCGGGGATCGGGGCGGAGCCCTTGGACAGCGCGTCCGCGACGTCGTCGCCGGTCAGTACCAGTCCGGTGGCCCCGGTGCAGGACACGACCACGTCAACACGTGTCAGCTCATCCGCCACACGCGTCATCGGCACCGCGCGGGCCGCCACCCCGGTGCCCGAGGCAACCAGAATCTCGGCCAAACGCTCCGCCCGCTCGACGGTCCGGTTCGCCACCATGATCTCGGCGATCCCGACCCGTGCCAGCGTCGCGGCGGCCAGCGAGGACATCGAACCGGCGCCGATCACCAGCGCCCGCTTGCCCGCGGCCCAACGGTCCACCGGCTCGTGGACGGCCAACTGCTCCAGCCCGAAGGTCACCAGCGACTGCCCGGCCCGGTCGATCCCGGTCTCCGAGTGCGCCCGCTTGCCGACCCGCAGCGCCTGCTGGAACAGGTCGTTGATCAGCCGCCCGGCGGTGTGCTGCTCCTGCCCCAGCGCCAGCGCGTCCTTGATCTGGCCGAGGATCTGCCCCTCGCCGACGACCATCGAGTCCAGCCCGCACGCCACCGAGAACAGGTGGTGCACCGCCCGGTCCTCGTAGTGCACGTAGAGATAGGGGGTGAGCTCTTCCAGGGCCACCCCGCTGTGCTGCGCGAGCAGCGTGGACAGCTCGGCGACACCGGCGTGGAACTTGTCCACGTCCGCGTACAGCTCGATCCGGTTGCAGGTGGCCAGCACGGTCGCCTCGGTCGCCGGTTCGGCGGCGAGGGTGTCGTGCAGCAGCTTCACCTTGGCATCGGCGGACAGGGAGGCCCGCTCCAGCACGCTGACCGGTGCGCTGCGGTGGCTCAGCCCTACGACGAGCAGACTCATGCCGGCATCACCGCCGGCACGTCACCCTCGGGGTTGCCCTTGCGCGAGGTGGCGGCGGCGCGTCCCGCGGGCGGGACCACGGCGGCGGCGGGAGCGGCTCCCGTGCCGGTGTCCTCGTCGTCCGCCAGGGATCCGGCGGCAGCGGCGGCCGCGGCCCCCTCGCCGGCCTTGCGCTGCTCGTGGAAGGCGAGGATCTGCAGCTCGATCGACAGGTCGACCTTGCGCACGTCCACACCCTCGGGCACCGACAGCACGGTCGGCGCGAAGTTCAGGATGGAGGTGACCCCGGCGGCGATGAGCCGCTCGCTCACCTGCTGCGCGGCGCCGGCCGGGGTCGCGATGACCCCGATCGAGACGCCGTTGTCCTCGATGATCTTCTCCAGCTCGTCGGTGTGCTGCACGGGCATCCCGGCGACCGGCTTCCCGGCCATGGCCGGGTCGGCGTCGATCAGCGCCGCGACGCGGAACCCGCGCGAGGCGAAGCCCCCGTAGTTGGCCAGGGCGGCGCCCAGGTTGCCGATGCCGACGATGACGACGGGCCAGTCCTGCGTCAGACCGAGCTCGCGGGAGATCTGGTAGACGAGGTACTCGACGTCGTACCCGACACCGCGGGTGCCGTACGAGCCGAGGTAGGAGAAGTCCTTGCGCAGCTTCGCGGAGTTGACTCCGGCGGCGGCCGCGAGCTCCTCGGAGGACACCGTGGGCACCGATCGCTCGGAGAGCGCGGTGAGCGCGCGCAGGTACAGCGGAAGCCGGGCGACAGTGGCCTCGGGAATACCTCGGCTGCGGGTCGCCGGTCGGTGAGTTCGGCCAGTTGCCACGATGCTCCTGCGGGATGAGCGGGGCTGCAGGCGGCCACTTGTCCCAGGACCGCCCCGTCGAATGCAGGCTATGTCTTTGTGAACGCGTGCACAAAGATTGTGTCCGCTTTGTCCGAGCAAAGTGACCGGGGTCACGCGGGTCGGTGCTGCGGCACGGGAACCCGGAACGGGCCGAACCCGTTCAAATCCCGAGGGGGGCAAAACGGCACACACTCCTCATCGATACGCCCCCGAGTCCCCATAAATCGCCCATGATGGTAACCGCCTGGACGGTCAGCCCTCCAATGCCCGACGCAGCTTCTCAGGGTTCACCCTCCAGAAGGTGTGCTGTTCACCATCCACCAGCACCACCGGAATCTGCTCCCAATGGCGGCGGTAGAGCTCCTCGTCCTGCGAGATGTCCTTCTTCTCCCACCGCGCCCCCGTCTGCGCGCAGACCTCCTCGATCACCGACTGGGCGTCGTCGCACAGATGACACCCCGGCTTCCCGACGAGCGTGACCAGTCGCTCCTCGGGACGCTTCTTTTCCTTACGACGCAGCAGAGGACTCATGTCCTCATTCTCCCGCGCCCCCACGCCCCCCGGGACCCCTCGGCAGCCCCCGCCGACATGCCGGTACGGAACGCCCCCCGCCCCGCACCGCCCCCGCGACCGGGCCGCGCGCCTCACAGAGTTCACGCCTCCGTTTCCCATCGGTTCGGGAACTCCCGAACACAATGGCTATGCTCGCGTCATGGCCGCTCTGGGATGGCTCACCCCCCGTAGGCGCTCCGCAACCGCGCGGAGCGTGCTGGCAGGCGAGGCCTCTGCCGAGGCAGCGCGCAAGACCGCTCAGGCCGAGGCGCCACCTTTCACCGAGGCTCCGGATTCGACGCCGGACGCGCCGGACGCCGCCCGCTCGATCGCGGAAGCGGAAGCGGAAGCGGAAGCCGCCGAAGCATCGCAGGCGCCCGCCGAGCCCGAGTTCCCGGTTCCCGGCGACGACCTCGCCGCCGCCTTCTTCGACCTCGACAACACCGTCATGCAGGGCGCCGCGATCTTCCACTTCGGTCGCGGCCTCTACAAGCGCGAGTTCTTCCAGCGCCGCGAACTCGCCCGCTTCGCCTGGCAGCAGGCCTGGTTCCGGCTCGCGGGCGTCGAGGACCCCGAGCACATGCAGGACGCCCGCGACAGCGCCCTGTCCATCGTCAAGGGCCACCGGGTCTCCGAGCTGATGTCCATCGGCGAGGAGATCTACGACGAGTACATGGCCGAGCGGATCTGGCCGGGCACCCGCGCCCTCGCCCAGGCCCACCTCGACGCCGGCCAGAAGGTCTGGCTCGTCACCGCGGCCCCCGTCGAGACCGCCACGATCATCGCCCGCCGACTCGGCCTGACCGGAGCCCTGGGCACCGTCGCCGAGTCCGTGGACGGCGTCTACACCGGCCGGCTGGTCGGCGAACCGCTGCACGGCCCCGCCAAGGCCGAGGCCGTGCGCGCCTTGGCCGGCGCCGAGGGCCTGGACCTCGACCGCTGCGCCGCGTACAGCGATTCGCACAACGACATCCCGATGCTGTCACTCGTCGGACACCCGTACGCGATCAATCCCGACACAAAACTGCGCAAGCATGCCCGAGCCCACGACTGGCGACTGCGCGACTATCGGACCGGCCGCAAGGCCGTGAAGGTCGGCGTCCCGGCGGCTGCCGGCGTCGGCGCGATCGCGGGCGGCACCGCCGCCGCCATCGCCCTGCACCGCCGCCGCAGGTAGCCGCTCCGCCCCGACCCCCTCATCCCGCCTGCGAAAAGCCGCCCGGCCCGTGCCCGGCGGCTTTTCGCCGCCCCCGGGCGGACCGCCCGGCGGCCATTCCCGCAGCCTTACCCCCGCGTCCGGCGAGGCACTCCCCCCGGGCCCGACTCGGTCGCGAGCCTCTGTGGAAGCTTCCATTCCGCGCACCCAACCGATCAAGAATCGATCACCATCTGCGACCGAATATGCCCTCGACACGCAACAGAAGTGTCGTAACCGGTGATTTGAGCAACTGGGTGTAGCGCTGCCTGTACGAAGCGTTATTCTCCTCAAACGCATGCCACCGCCCATCTGTCGCCACGACGGGTGAACGGTCCCGCACTGCACGTGATGGAAGCTCTGCCTCTGGGAGTCCCGTGTACCCACCTGTCGGGGTTGACGCCTCGGGCCTGGCTACGCTGCGCGCAACGGTCCTCGACCACCTGCGTGGCTTCGTCCCCACCGCGTACGCCGTCCCCGCCTTCGCCGCGATCCCTGCCGGCCTCGGCCCGGCCGGTCCCTGCTATGCCCTGACCGACGGCGGAGCGACGGTGGGCAGACGCGGCCGCTCGGGCGGAAGCTCAAGCGGCACCGCCGCCGGCGCGCCCGCCGCCCGCCGCCCCACGGCGGACAGCGACCAGGCCCGCATGATGGACCTGGTCGAACGCGCCCAGGCCGGTGAGGCCGAGGCCTTCGGCCGGCTCTACGACCAGTACAGCGACACGGTGTATCGCTACATCTACTACCGCGTCGGCGGCAAGGCGACCGCGGAGGATCTCACCAGCGAGACCTTCCTGCGCGCGCTGCGCCGCATCTCCACCTTCACCTGGCAGGGCCGAGACTTCGGGGCCTGGCTCGTGACGATCGCGCGCAACCTGGTCGCCGACCACTTCAAGTCCAGCCGCTTCAGGCTGGAGGTCACCACCGGCGAGATGCTCGACGCCAACGAGGTGGAGCGCAGCCCCGAGGACTCCGTCCTCGAATCCCTCTCCAACGCGGCCCTCCTGGAGGCCGTACGGAAACTCAACCCGCAGCAGCAGGAATGCGTGACCCTGCGCTTCCTCCAAGGCCTGTCCGTCGCCGAGACGGCCAGAGTCATGGGGAAGAACGAGGGCGCCATCAAGACGCTCCAGTACCGGGCGGTCCGCACGCTGGCCCGCCTGCTCCCGGACGACGCCCGCTGACCGCGGCCCTACTCACACTCTGTAACCCTGCCGATGACTTTGATGACGCTGTGGTCCGATCATCCTTCGTCCGTAACCCAAGTGCCGCGCCGCTCGTTGTGCGGACTGCAGGCTCCCTGTGGACATGCCCTGCCCGAAGCCGCTCACTCGAAAGTGTGGATGTGCTCAAGGAAGGCAACCTTCCGGACACCTTGGGGAGTCGATCGTCATGACGAGAGGAGGTGCCGCCAGTGATCGCGAACGTGACTCCGCACCGGCGGGCGAACGCCTTCGCCCAGGCCCTGGAGGATCGGACCCCATCCGACCTTTCGGAACCGGACCCGGCGGCCGAGCAGTCCGAGGCACCTGCCGAACCTGCCGACCACGACCGGTTGTTGGCCCTGGCGAGCGTGCTCGGCGAAATGCCGCGCCCAGCGCTGGACCCCGAGGTCAAAGTGGTGCAACGAGCCCAGCTCGTCGCAGCCATGGAGGCCATGGTGATGGAGGAGAGAGCCGGAGGCGCCGCCGCCGACCCTCTGGTGCCCGAACAGCGGACCGGCCGCGGCGCCCACCGGGCGACCTCGCTCCGGAAATTGCGGCCCCGCTCCCGCTGGTCCAAGGGCATCGCAGCAGGTGGCCTCACCGTGGGTGTGGCCGCAGGGGCCTTCAGCGGCGTGGCCGCTGCCAGCACGGACGCCCTACCGGGTGACTCCCTCTACCCCGTCAAACGGGGCATGGAGGATCTGAAGCTGGGGATGGCCGACGAGGATTCGGACCGGGGCGAGCTGTACCTGGACCAGGCCTCGAACCGGCTGTCGGAGGCCCGCAGGCTGATGGAGCGGGGCCGGACGGGCGTATTGGACCACGAGTCCCTGGGCGAGATCCGCCGAGCGCTGGCGGGAATGAAACACGATGCGGCGGAGGGCCACCGGCTTCTCCAGGCGGCGTACGAACGGGACGGTTCACTCGGACCGATCCAGACGCTCTCGTCGTTCTCCCGCTCCCACCGCGACGCATGGGGCCGGCTCCGGGAGAAGCTCCCGGCGCAGCTCACCGACGTGGGCGGAGAAGTGGAGTCGGTCTTCCAGGCCATAGACGAGGACGTGGCGCCGCTCCAGGGACTGCTGCCGAAGCCACCGGCGCAGACCCGCGGCTCCACCCCGGGCACCTCGGCCAAGCCGAGCACGCCCGCGGGCAAACAGAAGTCCGCACCCCCGTCGGGTGCCCCGGCGGCGTCCCCCCCGAGCACGCCGGCACCGGGTACCAGCAAGCCCCCGCCCCCCGGCGGCGGACTCCTCGGCGGTACGGGCGATCTGCTCCACCCGCCGTCGCAGGACCAGTCCACCCCGCCCCCGTCCACCACTCCGGAGCTCCCGCAGCCGGACATCACCCTCCCGCCTCTCCTCCCCGGCCTGCTGCCGGGGCTGGGCATCCAGGCGGAGGACACCGAGTGAAAAGCCGGAGGGGGACTGCTCGACAGTCCCCCTCCGGCTCACACGGACCCGCTCCGGCTCACATGGACCCGCTCAGAAGAAGACGGACCTCCGCTGCACGAGCAGCCGGTACAGCGTGTGCTGGATCTGCTCCCGCACCTGGTCCGTCAGGTTGAACATCAACATGGGATCCTCGGCGGCCTCCGCCGAATACCCGTCCGTCGGGATCGGCTCCCCGAACTGGATCGTCCACTTCGTCGGCAACGGCAGCGCGCCGAGCGGCCCCAACAGCGGGAACGTCGGCGTGATCGGGAAGTAGGGGACCCCCAGCAGCCGCGCCAACGTCTTCGCGTTGCCGACCATCGGGTAGATCTCCTCCGCCCCCACGATCGAGCAGGGCACGATCGGCGTTCCCGCGCGCAGCGCCGTCGACACGAACCCGCCCCGACCGAACCGCTGGAGCTTGTACCGGTCCCCGAAGGGCTTGCCCAGCCCCTTGAAGCCCTCCGGCATCACCCCGACCAGTTCCCCGGCCTCCAACAGCCGTTGCGCGTCCTCCGCGCAGGCCAGCGTGTGACCGGCCTTCCGGGCGAGTTCGTTCACCACCGGCAGCATGAACACCAGATCCGCCGCCAGCAGGCGCAGGTGCCGCTCCGCAGGGTGGTGGTCGTGCACCGCGACCTGGAGCATCAGACCGTCCAGCGGCAACGTCCCGGAGTGGTTCGCCACGATCAGCGCGCCGCCCTCCTTCGGGATGTTCTCGACGCCCTTGACCTCGACCCTGAAGTACTTGTCGAACAGCGGCCGCATCAAGGACATCAGGACCTGGTCCGTCAGCTCCTTGTCGTAGCCGAAGTCGTCGACCTCGTAGTCCCCGGTGATCCGCCGGCGCAGGAACGCCAGCCCGCCGGCGATCCTCCGGTCCCATCCGGCGCCGCCCGTCGCCGGCTCGGCCGGGACCGGCTCCACCACGGGATCGGGCTCGACCGGTGGCGCGACCCGCACCCGCCGCGGCGGCCGCCGACGCGGCCGGTCCTCGTCGAACGGGATGACTTTCGCGTCCGCCACTATCTCTTCGCTCCCTCGGCCACCGGCTCCACACTCGACAGGTCCGCCTTCAGCATGCCCGCCACCCGGTCCACCGTGCGACCGACCCGCTCCGGCGGCAACAGCCCGCTCCCCCGGCTCCGCGCGAAGTCCGCGAACGTCTCCGCCGTCGTGTAGAGGGGCGCGAACCCGAGAGTGTCCCGCATCTGCGTGGTCTCCACGACCCGCCCGTGCGTCAGGAGCCTTATCTGTTCGGGCGAGAAGTCCGTCACGCCGACCGCCCGCAGCGCCGACCCCACCCACGTCACCGCGGGCAGCAGCAGCGGCACCGTGGGCCGCCCCAGCCGCCGCGCGCACTGCGACAGCAACAACACCCCGTCGCCCGCGATGTTGAAGGTCCCGCTGTTGAGCGTCCCGCGCCGGGGCTCCCCCGCCGCCAGCCGCAACACGTCCACCACGTCGTCCTCGTGGACGAACTGCAACCTCGGGTCGTAACCCAACACGGTCGGCATCACCGGGATCGAGAAGTACTCGGCGAGCGCGGAATCCGCGTACGGGCCCAGGATGTTCGCGAACCGCAGCACGCACACGGCCACGTCCGGTCGTCTTCGCGCGAAGCCCCGCACGTACCCCTCGACCTCGGCGGCGTCCTTCGCGAAGCCGGCCGGAGGCAGTGACTTCGGCTGCGTGGTCTCGGTGAAGACCGCCGGATCCCGCGAGGTGCCCCCGTACACGCTGGTACTGGACTTCACCACGAGCCGTCGCACCGTCGGTGACTTCTGGCAGGCCCCGAGGAGCTGCATCGTCCCGATGACGTTCGTTTCCTTGACGGCGCTGCGCGCACCGCCCGACCCCGCACTGCCCCCGGTGACGGCCAGGTGGACCACCGTGTCGACGGAATGCTCCGCGAGCACCCGGACGATGGCCGACTGTCTGATGTCCGTCCGCACGAACTCGGCCGAACCGAGCCGGTGCGGCGGACTCACGGCATCCACCGCGATCACCCGCTCGACGTCCGGTTCGTGCTGGATCCGCCGCACGAAGCGGCCTCCCAGCTGCCGGGCAGCCCCGGTGACGAGCACGACCTTCCCCACGAGCTCAGCGCCTCCCTCGAAGAAGTACCCCGGCTGCACCGCAGCCCCTCCACCAGGATGGTGGAGGGGCTGCGGAGAACACGTACAGCTGCCGTTTACTTCTTGTTACGGCGCTGGACGCGGGTGCGCTTGAGCAGCTTGCGGTGCTTCTTCTTAGCCATCCGCTTACGCCGCTTCTTGATAACAGAGCCCACGACTACCCTCGCTCACTTCTCGGAACATCCCCGCGTTGACGGAGAACGGTGCGGGGCGTCTGGGCCCACACGACCTACGTCGGCCTAGCCTACCCGCCCAAACTCTGAGCTTGTAATCCGAGGGCGATCGCCGGTCATTCTCAGGCCGACTCCACCCCCACATAGGACTCTCGGAGGTACTCGTGAACCGCGTTCTCGGGGACCCGGAAGGACCGGCCCACCCGGATAGCGGGCAGATGACCGTTGTGCACCAGGCGGTACACGGTCATCTTTGACACTCGCATCACCGAGGCGACCTCCGCCACGGTCAGGAACTGAACCTCACTGAGAGGCCTCTCGCCAGCAGCCATGACACACCTTGACCTTCCGCGCATGACGGGCACCGGCTTCCCCTCCGGTTACGCCCCGTCGTCGCACGCTCACTCCCCAGAGTAGGGGCGTGTGATACGAGTGGGGAAGAGGAGCTACAGCCACTCCTGGCGCATAGGCAGCCCCGCACGCCCGAGCACGTAGCGCGTGAGCGGGCGGTAGTAGTCCGAGCGCACGCCGTCATCAAGTGGAACGGTCACCGAGACCCGCCCCTCGGCCTCGCCGACGAACAGCGCGGGATCGTCCGTGTCGGCCAGCCCGATCGTGTCCACACCCAGCTGACCTGCACCGCAGACCCATCCGTGGTCCCCGACCACCAGTTCCGGCAGTGGCTCTCCGGCCTCCGCGAGCGCCCCCAGCGCGACCCGAACCGGCAGCGGTGAATGGGTGTGCGCGCCGGTCGCACTCCCCGCCGGACGCGCGCCGGGTTCCCGCACCAATGCGACTCCCCGTACGTAATCGATGCTGTGCGGGCGTACGCCGAACCGGGTCGCGATGTCGATGCACACCCCCCGCGCCGGGGTGAGGACAACACATCCCACCGCCGACAGGGCCTCGGCCAAACTGGCGTAGAACCCCAGGAGGCGGTGGGGATGCCCGGTCGCGAACAGCACGGGCGACCGCGCCGCCGCCGCCTCGCCCAACCGCCCCGCGAAGGCCTCCAGCGCGGCCACCGTCCGCTCCGGGTCGATCACGTCCGGCCCGCTGACGTGCGCGGGATCCGCAGAGACACCGCACTTGTCCGCCATCAGCCTCAGCAGATCACTCTCGCCCCAACCCCGTTCGGGGTCCAGTCCCAGCAGCAGCCGCGGATCCCGCGCCGCGAACAGCCGGTAACTGCGCAGGCTTTCCTCCCGCGACGTGGCGACGGGCCCGGCCAACCGGGCGGCCAGCAGATGCGCACGCAACGCTCCGGTGCTCAACACCCTGCCGATGCTGCCGCACCGAACCTGGCGGAGACTCAATTCCGGCGAACAGCCCCACAGTTGGCGTAACGATGCATCTGCCGGCCCGCCCGCTACGTCAGCATGCCCCGCAGCGGGAAGACCGCCTTGCGCATCGCCAGCACGGCCTGATCGATCCGGTCGGCCGGATCGTAGCCCTCTTCCCAGTCCCGCCAGGAGACCGTCCGCCCGTCCGTCATCCGCCGCGGCGCGGGCTCCCGGGTCCGCGCGTACACCTCGTCGCGCCACGCGTCCGGCACCGCCGCCTCGGGATCCACCGGGCGGTGCGCCGCGATCCCCACCAGGTGCGTCCAGGACCTCGGCACGACGTCCACCACGGCGTACCCGCCGCCGCCCAACGCCAGCCACCGGCCGTCCGCGTGCTCGTGCGCCAACGCGTGACAGGCCTCCTGGACGGCGCGCTGCGCGTCCAACGACACCGCGAGGTGGGCCAGCGGGTCCTCGAAGTGCGTGTCCGCCCCGTGCTGGCTCACCAGCACCTGCGGCCGGAAGTCCGCCAGCAGCTCCGGCACGCTCGCGTGGAAGGCCCGCAACCAGCCCTCGTCCCCGGTCCCGGCCGGCAGCGCCACGTTGACCGCCGACCCCTCGGCGTCCGGCCCGCCCGTCTCCTCCGGCCATCCGGTCTGCGGGAACAGGGTCCGCGGATGCTCGTGGAGCGAGATCGTCAGCACGCGCGGGTCGTCCCAGAACGCCGTCTGCACCCCGTCACCGTGATGCACGTCCACGTCCACGTACGCGACCCGCTCGGCCCCGAGCTCCAGCAACCGCGCCACGGCGAGCGCCGCGTCGTTGTACACGCAGAAACCGGCCGCCCCGCCGGGCATGGCGTGGTGCAGCCCGCCCGCGAAGTTCACCGCGTGCCCGGCCTCCCCGCGCCAGATCGCCTCCGCCGCCGCCACGGACTGCCCGGCGATCAGCGCGGACGCCTCGTGCATCCCGTGGAACGCCGGGTCGTCGACGGTCCCGAGCCCGTACGAGCCGTCGGCCACGCCCGGGTCGGCGGACACCTCGCGCACCGCGGCGACGTAGTCCTCGCGGTGCACGAGCCGCAACGTCGAATCACCGGCCGCGCGCGCCGCCCGTACCTCCATCTCCCGGTCCAGCCCGAAGGCACGCACCAGGCCCATGGTCAGCGCCAGGCGCACCGGGTCCATCGGATGGCTCGGTCCGAAGTCATACCTCGTTACCGCCTCGTCCCACATCAACAACCCGCGGCCGCTCATGCCCGACACCGTATCGGGCACCGTCCGAGCCGAACGAGCGGGCATGGAACAACGTCACCAACACCAACACCATCGGCACCAACATCGCGCCCCGGTAGCTCCAGGCGTCCCCGATGCCGCCCACGAGCGGCGCCCCGACGAGGAACCCCACGTAGTTGAAGATGTTCAGCCGGGCAATGGCCGTGTCCGCCGACGCCCCGGGGAACAGCCGGCCCGCCGCCGCGAAGGTCTGCGGGACGATCACGCACAGCCCGATGCCCAGCAACGTGAACCCGAGCATCCCCGTCCACGCGCCCGGGGCGACCGCCACCACCCCGAAACCGAGCGCCGCGACCAGCGTCCCGCCGCGCACCACGGCCACGGCGCCGAAGCGTCGTACGCCCAGGTCACCGACGGACCGGCCGATCAGGGTGGTCACCATGTACACGTTGTAGGGGACCGTGGCGAGCTGCTCGGAACTGCCCAGCACGTCCTGGAGGTACTTGGCGCTCCAGTTCGACACCGTGGAGTCCCCGATGTACGCGCACGCCATCACCAGGCACAGGGGCAGCAGCAGTTTGAACCCGCCGACCCCCAGTCCCTTCTCGACCGCCGCCCCACCCTTCTCGGTCACGGCCCGGGCCCGGTCGGCCTCCGGCCGGTCCACGTAGTACCGGCTCCCGAGCACCGCGAGCGGCAACAGCACCGCCACGGCCGGCAGGTAGCTGCTGAACAGCCCCAGGTGCCAGTGCGCCCCCGCCCAGGCGGCCGAGGCGCCGACGATCCCGCCCAGGCTGTACGAGGCGTGGAAGCCCAGCATGATGCTGCGCCCGTAGGCCCGCTGGAGGCTGACTCCGAGCATGTTCATGGAGGCGTCGAGCGCCCCGACGGAGAACCCGAACGCCCCCAGGGCCACGGCCACGTGCCACATCTGGTCGCCGGCCCCGACGCCGAGCAGCGCCAACAGCACCAGTGGCTGGGCCCATCGCAGCACCACGCTCGGCGCGACGCGCTTCACCAGGTGCTCGGTGGCGACGCTGGCGACGCCGGCGAGGATCGGCACGGCGGCGAGGAAGGCGGGCAACAGCCCGTCGGATATCCCGTACTGGTCCTGGATCGCGGGGATGCGCGTCACGAGGAGGGCGAAGGTCACACCCTGCACGAAGAAGCTGAACCCCAGGGACCCGCGCCCGCGGCGCAGCCGCACGTCTTCTGTCATGGCGGCACAGCGTAGGGGCGCGGACTACCCGTGGGTAGAGAGATCACATACCGATTCGGAACAGTGATCGAACGAGGACCGGGCGGGTCGGCCCCCGTCGCCGGGGACGGTCAGTAGGCGTCCAGTCCGAGGAGCCGGGTCAGCTCCTTCATGTCGCCGAAGCAGCTGGTCGCACCGGTGAGCCGATCGGCCGGCATCATCCCGGTGAACCCGAATACGTCCATGCCGGCGGCCACCGCGGCCTGCACCCCGAGCGGGCTGTCCTCGACGACCACGCAGCGCGCGGGTGCGAAGCCCATCTGGTCGGCCGCGTGCAGGAAGAGATCGGGGTCGGGCTTTCCCCTGCCCACGTCCTGCGAGCTGAAGATCCACTCCTCTTCGAACCACCCGTCGATCCCGGCCGCCTGGTGGCCGGCCCGGATCTTCTCGTGGCTCCCGGAGGACGCCAGGCAGTACGCGACTCCGTGCGCGGTCAGCGCGCCGAGCACGTCCTCGATTCCCTCGACGGGACGCAGCTCGCGTTCGAAGGCGGCGGTGGTCCGCGCGTGGAGCGTCTCCTCGAAGTCCTCGGGCAGCCGCTGATCGGTCCGCTCCTGCACGAGATCGTGCACCCGGTGCACGGCGGCCCCCATGTAGTCGCGCAGCGACTCGTCATAGGAGGTGGGGTGCCCCAGTTCGGTCAGGTACCCGGCGAGGATGCGGTTGGAGATCGGCTCACTGTCCACCAGCACGCCGTCGTTGTCGAAGATCACGAGGTCATAGCCCATACGTTCACACTACGAGCCGCCGGCACGGTTCTCTTCCGAGCCCATGCCGGGCATCCGGGTGTCGACTGCGGCCGGCGCTGCGGGCCTCGGGAACGGCGCTGCGGGCCTTGGGAACGAAAATGGGTCTGGAACGCAGAAAAGCCCCGCACCCTGAAGGGTGCGGGGCTTTCCCACAATGATTGTTCGGCGGCGTCCTACTCTCCCACAGGGTCCCCCCTGCAGTACCATCGGCGCTGAAAGGCTTAGCTTCCGGGTTCGGAATGTAAACCGGGCGTTTCCCTAACGCTATGACCACCGAAACACTATGAAGTTAACCAACCGGATATGAACACAGTTCGTTACTTCAGAACTAACACAGTGGACGCGAGCAACTGAGGACAAGCCCTCGGCCTATTAGTACCAGTCAGCTCCACCCGTTACCGGGCTTCCACATCTGGCCTATCAACCCAGTCGTCTACTGGGAGCCTTACCCTCTCAAGGAGGTGGGAATACTCATCTTGAAGCAGGCTTCCCGCTTAGATGCTTTCAGCGGTTATCCCTCCCGAACGTAGCCAACCAGCCATGCCCTTGGCAGGACAACTGGCACACCAGAGGTTCGTCCGTCCCGGTCCTCTCGTACTAGGGACAGCCCTTCTCAATATTCCTACGCGCACAGCGGATAGGGACCGAACTGTCTCACGACGTTCTAAACCCAGCTCGCGTACCGCTTTAATGGGCGAACAGCCCAACCCTTGGGACCGACTCCAGCCCCAGGATGCGACGAGCCGACATCGAGGTGCCAAACCATCCCGTCGATATGGACTCTTGGGGAAGATCAGCCTGTTATCCCCGGGGTACCTTTTATCCGTTGAGCGACGGCGCTTCCACAAGCCACCGCCGGATCACTAGTCCCGACTTTCGTCCCTGCTCGACCCGTCGGTCTCACAGTCAAGCTCCCTTGTGCACTTACACTCAACACCTGATTGCCAACCAGGCTGAGGGAACCTTTGGGCGCCTCCGTTACTCTTTGGGAGGCAACCGCCCCAGTTAAACTACCCATCAGACACTGTCCCTGATCCGGATCACGGACCGAGGTTAGACATCCAGCACGACCAGAGTGGTATTTCAACGGCGACTCCACAACCACTGGCGTGGCTGCTTCAAAGTCTCCCACCTATCCTACACAAGCCGAACCGAACACCAATATCAAACTATAGTAAAGGTCCCGGGGTCTTTCCGTCCTGCTGCGCGAAACGAGCATCTTTACTCGTAGTGCAATTTCACCGGGCCTATGGTTGAGACAGTCGAGAAGTCGTTACGCCATTCGTGCAGGTCGGAACTTACCCGACAAGGAATTTCGCTACCTTAGGATGGTTATAGTTACCACCGCCGTTTACTGGCGCTTAAGTTCTCAGCTTCGCACGCCCGAAAGCGCACTAACCGGTCCCCTTAACGTTCCAGCACCGGGCAGGCGTCAGTCCGTATACATCGCCTTACGGCTTCGCACGGACCTGTGTTTTTAGTAAACAGTCGCTTCTCGCTGGTCTCTGCGGCCACCCCCAGCTCAAGCAGCAAGTGCTATCACCGGTGATGGCCCCCCTTCTCCCGAAGTTACGGGGGCATTTTGCCGAGTTCCTTAACCATAGTTCACCCGAACGCCTCGGTATTCTCTACCTGACCACCTGAGTCGGTTTAGGGTACGGGCCGCCATGAAACTCGCTAGAGGCTTTTCTCGACAGCATAGGATCATCCACTTCACCACAATCGGCTCGGCATCAGGTCTCAGCCTTAATGAGGGACGGATTTGCCTACCCCTCGGCCTACACCCTTACCCCGGGACTACCACCGCCCGGGTTGGACTACCTTCCTGCGTCACCCCATCGCTTACCTACTACCACCTTGGGCCGGCGGCTCCACCACTTTCCTTTCCCCGAAGGGTCCGGAACGGCTTCACGGCCTTAGCATTAGAGGATTCGATATTGGGCGTTTCAAAGCGGGTACCGGAATATCAACCGGTTGTCCATCGACTACGCCTGTCGGCCTCGCCTTAGGTCCCGACTTACCCTGGGCAGATCAGCTTGACCCAGGAACCCTTAGTCAATCGGCGCACACGTTTCTCACGTGTGTATCGCTACTCATGCCTGCATTCTCACTCGTGAACCGTCCACAACTAGCTTCCGCTGCTGCTTCACCCGGCACACGACGCTCCCCTACCCATCCCAGCCCCCGTTGGGGGTATGTGCTGGAATGACACGACTTCGGCGGTACGCTTGAGCCCCGCTACATTGTCGGCGCGGAATCACTTGACCAGTGAGCTATTACGCACTCTTTCAAGGGTGGCTGCTTCTAAGCCAACCTCCTGGTTGTCTCTGCGACTCCACATCCTTTCCCACTTAGCGTACGCTTGGGGGCCTTAGTCGATGCTCTGGGCTGTTTCCCTCTCGACCATGGAGCTTATCCCCCACAGTCTCACTGCCGTGCTCTCACTTACCGGCATTCGGAGTTTGGCTAAGGTCAGTAACCCGGTAGGGCCCATCGCCTATCCAGTGCTCTACCTCCGGCAAGAAACACACGACGCTGCACCTAAATGCATTTCGGGGAGAACCAGCTATCACGGAGTTTGATTGGCCTTTCACCCCTAACCACAGGTCATCCCCCAGGTTTTCAACCCTGGTGGGTTCGGTCCTCCACGAAGTCTTACCTCCGCTTCAACCTGCCCATGGCTAGATCACTCCGCTTCGGGTCTAGAGCGTGCAACTCAATCGCCCTATTCGGACTCGCTTTCGCTACGGCTTCCCCACACGGGTTAACCTCGCTACACACCGCTAACTCGCAGGCTCATTCTTCAAAAGGCACGCAGTCACGACTGTATGTGCAAGCACATACAGCGACGCTCCCACGGCTTGTAGGCACACGGTTTCAGGTACTATTTCACTCCGCTCCCGCGGTACTTTTCACCATTCCCTCACGGTACTATCCGCTATCGGTCACCAGGGAATATTTAGGCTTAGCGGGTGGTCCCGCCAGATTCACACGGGATTTCTCGGGCCCCGTGCTACTTGGGAGATTCTTAAGCAAGCCGCTGATGTTTCGTCTACGGGGGTCTTACCCTCTACGCCGGACCTTTCGCATGTCCTTCGACTACATCAACGGTTTCTGACTCGCCGACCGGCCGGCAGACCGATCAAAAGAATTCCCACAACCCCGCATGCGCAACCCCTGCCGGGTATCACACGCATACGGTTTGGCCTCATCCGGTTTCGCTCGCCACTACTCCCGGAATCACGGTTGTTTTCTCTTCCTGAGGGTACTGAGATGTTTCACTTCCCCTCGTTCCCTCCACACTGCCTATGTGTTCAGCAGTGGGTGACAGCCCATGACGACTGCCGGGTTTCCCCATTCGGACACCCCCGGATCAAAGCTCAGTTGGCAGCTCCCCGGGGCCTATCGCGGCCTCTCACGTCCTTCATCGGTTCCTGGTGCCAAGGCATCCACCGTGTGCCCTTAAAAACTTGGCCACAGATGCTCGCGTCCACTGTGTAGTTCTCAAGCAACGACCAGTCACCCATCACCCTGATCCATACAGATCAAGTTCACTGGGGCCGGCATCGCG
Source organism: Streptomyces sp. NBC_01426 (assembly GCF_036231985.1). GTDB lineage: Bacteria > Actinomycetota > Actinomycetes > Streptomycetales > Streptomycetaceae > Streptomyces. Next base: position 4,357,440 of record NZ_CP109500.1, on the reverse strand, counting down.
AAGATACAACCTTACGGCCGTACCCTCAGATACCCAACAACGTGCCAGGCACGACCCTCCGCCACCATCACCGCTTTCCACGCCCGAGGGCAGTACTTGCAGGATGTATTGGAAGACCGTGCCAAATAATCAACGTTCCACCCATGAGCTGACCGTGCAGAACATTTGTCTGCAATCGGTACTGTGCTCCTTAGAAAGGAGGTGATCCAGCCGCACCTTCCGGTACGGCTACCTTGTTACGACTTCGTCCCAATCGCCAGTCCCACCTTCGACAGCTCCCTCCCTTACGGGTTGGGCCACCGGCTTCGGGTGTTACCGACTTTCGTGACGTGACGGGCGGTGTGTACAAGGCCCGGGAACGTATTCACCGCAGCAATGCTGATCTGCGATTACTAGCAACTCCGACTTCATGGGGTCGAGTTGCAGACCCCAATCCGAACTGAGACCGGCTTTTTGAGATTCGCTCCACCTCACGGTATCGCAGCTCATTGTACCGGCCATTGTAGCACGTGTGCAGCCCAAGACATAAGGGGCATGATGACTTGACGTCGTCCCCACCTTCCTCCGAGTTGACCCCGGCGGTCTCCTGTGAGTCCCCATCACCCCGAAGGGCATGCTGGCAACACAGGACAAGGGTTGCGCTCGTTGCGGGACTTAACCCAACATCTCACGACACGAGCTGACGACAGCCATGCACCACCTGTATACCGACCACAAGGGGGGCACTATCTCTAATGCTTTCCGGTATATGTCAAGCCTTGGTAAGGTTCTTCGCGTTGCGTCGAATTAAGCCACATGCTCCGCTGCTTGTGCGGGCCCCCGTCAATTCCTTTGAGTTTTAGCCTTGCGGCCGTACTCCCCAGGCGGGGAACTTAATGCGTTAGCTGCGGCACCGACGACGTGGAATGTCGCCAACACCTAGTTCCCAACGTTTACGGCGTGGACTACCAGGGTATCTAATCCTGTTCGCTCCCCACGCTTTCGCTCCTCAGCGTCAGTAATGGCCCAGAGATCCGCCTTCGCCACCGGTGTTCCTCCTGATATCTGCGCATTTCACCGCTACACCAGGAATTCCGATCTCCCCTACCACACTCTAGCTAGCCCGTATCGAATGCAGACCCGAGGTTAAGCCTCGGGCTTTCACATCCGACGTGACAAGCCGCCTACGAGCTCTTTACGCCCAATAATTCCGGACAACGCTTGCGCCCTACGTATTACCGCGGCTGCTGGCACGTAGTTAGCCGGCGCTTCTTCTGCAGGTACCGTCACTTTCGCTTCTTCCCTGCTGAAAGAGGTTTACAACCCGAAGGCCGTCATCCCTCACGCGGCGTCGCTGCATCAGGCTTTCGCCCATTGTGCAATATTCCCCACTGCTGCCTCCCGTAGGAGTCTGGGCCGTGTCTCAGTCCCAGTGTGGCCGGTCGCCCTCTCAGGCCGGCTACCCGTCGTCGCCTTGGTGGGCCATTACCCCACCAACAAGCTGATAGGCCGCGGGCTCATCCTTCACCGCCGGAGCTTTTAACCCCCACCCATGCAGGCAGGAATGTTATCCGGTATTAGACCCCGTTTCCAGGGCTTGTCCCAGAGTGAAGGGCAGATTGCCCACGTGTTACTCACCCGTTCGCCACTAATCCACCCCGAAGGGCTTCATCGTTCGACTTGCATGTGTTAAGCACGCCGCCAGCGTTCGTCCTGAGCCAGGATCAAACTCTCCATGAATGTTTACCCGTAATCGGGTGCACACGCACTTAGAGCGGGCCGATCATGTCGGAATAAGACCGATCGACCACTGCGTCCTCGCTGTGTAATCGCCTGCAAGCACCACCATCCCGAAGGATGGCGACCTCACAGGTCTTTTTCAAAGGAACCTCATCCACCGAAATGGACGGGGTATCAACTTTTGGCGTTGATTTTTGGCACGCTGTTGAGTTCTCAAGGAACGGACGCTTCCTTTGTACTCACCCTCTCGGGCTTTCCTCCGGGCGCTTCCTTCGTTCTTGCGTTTCCGACTCTATCAGAGCCAGTCTCGCTTGTTTTCCGCCTTCCAGGTTCTTCGCTTTCGCGTTTTCCCTTTCCGGCGAGTCCGACTCTATCAGAACCTTTCGGGCCTGACTCCCAGTCAGCGGGTTTCGCTGCTTGGGCTGTTGGGCCCTTGCGGCGAGTGAGACAGTAGCGGATTCCCTGTCCCCGAACCTAATCGGCGACTGCGTCCTGGAACGCGGATTCCTCATTCGCATATACGCATGAAAACGAGACGACAAAGTGCGTCGTTCGTTCGAATGTGTGTGATGCGGGATGGCTGTCCGGGGACCGACCGGGGTCGGCGCTCACTTCGGACAACTCGAAGAACCTTACGGACCGGGCCAAGGTGTGTCAACTCTGGGACAGGCGTCACCCGGAGGGTTAGCCTGGCTCCCATGACCACGCATGCGCACGCGCTCAACCTGTGCTGGTGGGCCGCCTGACGGCGGCCGACCCTCCACACGAGCACGCATGCGCTCACGGCCGCCGCCTCGGCGGCCGTTTCTGTTTCTCCCCTCCCGGGAGTGGCTCGGTCGCCCGACGCGGTGGCACCGACATGACAGCCACACAGCAGGGAGACGGACATGACGAGGATCTTCAGCGGGGTCAAGCCCACCGGGCATCTGACGCTGGGCAACTACCTGGGGGCCGTGCGGCAGTGGGTCGCCGCCGACCGGGAACCCGACGAGGCGTTGTTCTGCGTGGTCGACCTGCACGCGCTGACCGTGGAACACGATCCGGCGCGGGTCCGCCGGCTCAGCAGGCAGGCCGCGACGCTGCTGCTGGCCTCGGGACTGGAACCGGCGAGGTGCACGCTCTTCGTACAGAGCCACGTGGACGAGCACACCCGGCTGGCGTACCTGCTGGAGTGCACCGCGACCGACGGGGAACTGCGGCGGATGGTCCAGTACCGCGAGAAGGCGACGCGGGCGCGGGACGCCGGGGAAGGGGTGCGGCTGTCGTTGCTCACCTATCCCGTCCTGATGGCGGCCGACATCCTCGCGTACGGGACGGACCAGGTGCCGGTCGGTGAGGACCAGCGGCAGCACGTGGAACTGACGCGGGACCTCGCGGTGCGGTTCAACCAGCGGTACGGGCACACCTTCGCGGTGCCCGAGGCCACGCATCCCGTCGTGGCGGCGCGGGTCATGGACCTCCAGGATCCGACCTCCAAGATGGGGAAGTCCGGGGACGCCGGGCCCGGCGTGGTGTTCATGCTCGACGAACCGGCGGTGGTGACGAGGAAGGTGATGCGGGCCGTCACCGACAGCGGGGACGGCGGCGTGGTCCTGGACCGGGAGAACCGGCCCGGGGTCGCCAATCTGCTCGACATCCTCGCCGCCTGCACGGGCGGCGAGCCCGCGGCGCTGGCCGACGGGTACCAGGGCTACGGGGCGTTGAAGCGGGACGTCGCCGAGGCGGTGGTGGAGACGCTGCGGCCGGTGCGGGAGCGGCACGCCGAGCTGGCGGCCGACCCCGGTGGGGTGGAGAAGGTGCTGCGGGCCGGGGCCGAGCGGGCGCGCGGCCTGGCGCGGCCCGTGGTGGACCGGGCGTACCGGGCGATCGGGCTGTTGGAGCCCTGAAGGGCCCGCAGCGGTACGGGTCCCCGCGCGGGGACCCGTACCGCCGGGTCAGCTGTTGCCGGAGGCGAGCTCGCGGCTGCGGTCGCGGGCCGCTTCGAGGGCGGCGATCAGGGCCGCCCGTACGCCGTGCTTCTCCAGCTCGACGATGGCGTTGATGGTCGTGCCGGCCGGGGAGGTCACGGCCTCGCGGAGCTTGACCGGGTGCTCGCCGCTGTCGCGGAGCATCACGGCGGCGCCGATGGCGGCCTGGACGATGAGGTCGTGCGCCTGGGCGCGGGGCAGGCCGAGGAGGATGCCTGCGTCGGTCATCGCCTCGACGAGGAAGTAGAAGTAGGCGGGACCCGAGCCGGAGAGGGCGGTCGCGGCGTCCTGCTGCGACTCCGGAACGCGCAGGGTCTTGCCGACGCCGCCGAAGATCTCCTCGGTGTGCAGGAGGTGCGCGGCGGTGGCGTGGCTGCCGGCCGAGATGACGGACATGGCCTCGTCGACGAGGGCGGGCGTGTTCGTCATGACGCGGACGACCGGCGTGCCCGGGGCGAGCCGCTCCTCGAAGAAGGAGGTGGGGATGCCGGCGGCGCCGCTGATGATCAGGCGGTCGGTGGGGACGTGGGGGGCGAGTTCTTCGAGGAGCTTGCCCATGTCCTGCGGCTTGACCGTGAGGATCAGGGTGTCGGCGCGCTTGGCGGCCTCGGCGTTGGTGACGGCCTCGACCCCGTAACGGGTGCGCAGTTCCTCGGCACGCTCGGGGCGGCGGGCGGTGACGAGGAGCTTCGCGGCCGGCCATCCGCCGCGGATCATCCCGCTGAGCAGGGCCTCGCCGATCTTGCCGGTACCGAGGACTGCGACTGTCTGGGTCATGCCCGATTCACCTCGCCGAACGATGCGTGCGTGGAGGCGTGCCGCCTCCACCTCCTCATCCTTGCACCCGGGGGCGTGGGGGCGAGGGGGTGTCCGGAGTGCGGTCAGGGGGTGCGGCGGCGCAGGGTGGCGGCGCCGAGGGCGAGGACGAGCAGGGCGCAGCCGGCCACGACGACGGCGTCGCGGAGGAAGTCGGCGGTCATGTCGGTGTGGGTGAGGACCTGGGTCATGCCGTCCACGGCGTAGGACATGGGCAGCACGTCGGAGAGCCCTTCGAGGACCGGCTGCATGGTGTCGCGGGGTGCGAAGAGTCCGCAGAGCAGGAGCTGGGGGAAGATCACCGCCGGCATGAACTGCACGGCTTGGAACTCGGACGCGGCGAAGGCGGAGACGAAGAGGCCGAGCGCGGTGCCGAGGAGGGCGTCGAGGAGGGCGACGAGCAGGAGCAGCCACGGGGAGCCGACGACGTCGAGGCCGAGGACCCACAGGGCGAGGCCGGTGGCGAGGAGGGACTGGACGACGGCCACGGCGCCGAACGCGAGGGCGTAGCCGGCGATGAGGGCGCCCTTGCCCAGGGGCATCGCGAGGAGGCGTTCGAGGGTGCCGGAGGTGCGCTCGCGCAGGGTGGCGATGGACGTCACGAGGAACATGGTGATGAGGGGGAAGATCCCGAGGAGGGAGGCCCCGATGCTGTCGAAGGTGCGGGCGCTGCCGTCGAAGACGTAACGGAGCAGGGTCAGCATCAGGACGGGTACCAGCAGCATCAGTGCGATCGAGCGCGGGTCGTGGCGGAGCTGGCGCAGGACGCGCGCGGCGGTGGCGAGGGTGCGGGCCGTGTTCACGAGTGCTGCTCCTGGGTCTCCCGGGCGAGGGCGTCGGCGTCGTCGACGAGGCGGAGGAAGCCCTCCTCGACGGTGGTGGAGCCGGTGCGGTCCCGCAGGGCGTCGGGGGTGTCCTGGGCGAGGATGCGGCCCTCGCGCATGAGGAGGAGGTCGTGGCAGCGTTCGGCCTCGTCCATGACGTGTGAGGAGACGAGGATCGTGGCGCCGCGGTCGGTGGTGAGGTCGTGGAAGAGGTTCCACAGGTCGCGTCGCAGGACGGGGTCGAGGCCGACGGTCGGTTCGTCGAGGACCAGCAGTTCGGGGGTGCCGAGCAGGGCGACGGCGAGGGAGACGCGGCTGCGCTGGCCGCCGGAGAGGTTGCCGGCGAGGGCGCCCGCGCGTCCGGTGAGGTCCACGTCGGTGATGGCGCGGGTGACGGTGGCGGCGCGGCGGTCGGCGGCGGCGCGGCCGGGGTCGAGGACGGCGGCGAAGTAGTCGAGGTTCTGCCGGACGGTGAGGTCGTCGTAGACCGAGGGCGCCTGGGTGACGTAGCCGATGCGGGAGCGCAGTGCGGGGTGGCCGGCGGGGCGGCCGAGGACGTCGAGGGTGCCGGTGACGTGGGCCTGGGTGCCGACGACGGCGCGCATGAGGGTGGACTTGCCGCAGCCGGAGGGGCCGAGGAGACCGGTGATGCGGCCGCGGGGGACGTCGAAGGCGAGGGCGTCGAGGACGGTGCGGGGGTGGCGTCCGGCGCCGCGGCGGACGGTGAGGCCGCGGGCGTGGACGGCGGCCGGGGCTCCGTCCGGCGAGTTATTCATCATGTGATGAATAATGCTCCCGGCTGTGCCGGGGCGTCAACCGGGCGGACGGGTGCGGGGTCCGGGTCCCGGACCCCCGGTGGGTTACCGCTTGCGCTTGGGGCGGCGGGCGGCCGGGTTGCCGGTGCGCGAGCCGCGGCGGCGGGCGAACTCGGCCTTGGCGCGCTCGTACTCGGTGCGGCGCAGCTTCTCGCCGGGCGCCTCGACGAGGCAGCGCAGGAAGTACGCGATGAGGGAGCCGATGAAACCGATCGTCTTCAGGCCCTTGAGCGCGGCCTCGTCGGACGAGGGGCGGGGGCGGGTCCCGAAGGACTCCCAGGTCTTGGCGAAGGCGATGGCACTGGCGATCGCGAAGAGGACGACGACGGAGATGCTGAGGAACGGACCGACGTCGCCGATCTCCAGCCCCTCGTAGGCCATGCGCAGCAGGAACGCGGCGGCGAAGGCGGTGACGAGCGAACCGGCGGCCATGCCGACGCGGCGCAGGGCGTAGCCGCCGTCGTGCTCGACCCAGGTGGTGCCGAAGAACTTGATCGGCTCGGGCTCGGGGCCGGGCGCCGCGGGGGCGGCGGGCGGGGTGGGCCGGCTCTGGTCTCGCTGGTCGTTGTCGCTCACACCGGCGATTATCCCCCGGCGGGCCGGCCGGGCCGGGTGCGTCTCACGTGGCGGGCGGGGCGGTCCCCGGGCCGGCACCGCCCGGGCACGGGGCCCGGCCGGGCCGGAGTCGTCCGGCGCTCGCGCGCGGCCGTGTCGATCGCGGTGTCAGCCGCACTGCCCCGTGACGTAGCCGTCGACACCCGTCTTCACGTACGCGTCGGAGACGAACTCGCCGTTGCCCACGCAGTCCCAGATGTCCGACGTCCCGTACGGACCCGAGACGGTCGTGCCCTCGCACTGGCAGCGGATCTGGACGTACGCGCCCAGCGGGAGCACCCGCGAGACCGAGTAGTTGGTGCCGGGGCCGCTGCGGACGTTGACGCGGTAACCGGGCGCCACGGGAAAGGTCGGGAAACCCGACCCGGAGAGGCTCTGAACCTGGCTTGAATCGTTCTCAACAGACATGCGGAAAGTCCCCCTTTGAGTGTTGCTCTGCGCAACGCGCGAAGGGTAGCAAGCCCTTGGAGGTTCGCATGGGCCATCGACTAGGCTCCGGCGGGGGTGATGAGTGGTGCGTTCGCTGCGCGCGACGGACTGTGCGGGGTTTCCGGAGTACGCCGGGCAGTACCGGCTCGAATCCGTACTCGGCTCCGGCGGCATGGGCGTCGTCCACCTGGCCACGTCCGGCGCGGGGCTGAAACTCGCCGTCAAGGTGGTGCACGCCCAGCACGCGGTGGATCCGGAGTTCCGGGCGCGGTTCCGGCAGGAGGTCGCGGCCGCGCGGCGGGTGAGCGGGGCGTTCACCGCCCCCGTCGTGGACGCCGATCCGGACGCCGAGCGCCCCTGGATGGCCACCTCCTTCATCGACGCCCCGACGCTGTCCGAGCGGGTACGCGAACGGGTGCTGGACCCGGTCGAGTTGGTGCGGCTCGCCGCCGGGCTGGCGGAGGCCCTGCGGGACATCCACCGGGCCGGGGTGGTGCACCGGGACCTGAAGCCCAGCAACGTGTTGATGGCTCCGGACGGGGTGCGCGTCATCGACTTCGGGATCTCGCGACCGGCCGACAGCGACCTGCGGACGGAGACCGGGAAGCTGATCGGGACGCCGCCGTTCATGGCGCCCGAGCAGTTCCAACGCCCCCGGGACGTGGGCACGGCCGCCGACGTCTTCGCGCTGGGCGCGGTGCTGGTGTACGCGGCGACGGGGCGCGGGCCGTTCGACTCCGACAGCCACTACCTGGTGGCGTACCAGGTCGTGCACAGCGAGCCCGACCTGACCGGGCTGCCGGCGCGGCTGGTGCCGCTCGTGGCCCGGTGCCTGTCGAAGGAGCCGGAGGAACGGCCGACCGCCGACGAACTGATCACCGAGATGCGGGCGCTGGCCTACCCGACCTCCGAGGACACCCAGTCCTTCGTCCCCCGGCCCCGGCGGCCCGAGCGGGTCGAGGTGGTCACGCACCGGCGGGAGCGCATCGGCACGGACCCCCCGGCCGACCCGCTCCCTCCCGGACGACGCCCGAGGCTCCGGACCCGGACGGCCTTGGCCGCGGGAGTGGCGCTCCTGGTCGGGGCGGGCGCGGTCGTCGGCCACCTGTACTCCGGGTCGGAGGGCGACGCGGCAGCCCGCGCGGCGGCGAGGAGTGCCGCCGCCTCGGAGGGGCGCCCCCCGGCCTTCGCCCCGTGGACCGCCTCGGTCGGTGAGCGGGGGGCGGGGCGGCGGACCGTGTCCTGCTCCGCGGACGCGGCGGCCCTGTACTGCTCGGGGCCCGGGGTCGCCGCGGCGAAGCTGGACCCGGCGAACGGATCGGTGCTGTGGTCCGTGCCGGGTTCCGCGTCGACGCGGTTGGCCGCGCGCGACAACACCCCTTCGCACGCGGGCGGGCTCGTCCTCGCGGTGGCGTCGGGCAGTGAGGTGCTGGAGGCCCTCGACCCCGCGAGCGGGACGCGGCGCTGGCGCCACGAGCTGCCGGACGGTGCGCGTGTCGTGCCGGTCGGGGCACGGGTGTTGATCGTCGCACCGAACGGGAACGTCGCGGCCCTGGACGCGGCGACCGGGGCCACCGGCTGGACGAAGCAGATCGGCGGTGTGGGTTCCGTCTGGACCGCCGGCCCGGGGCCTTCGGGGGAGCCGGTGTTGTACGTGTCGACGACGGACGGCGCGGGCGGTTCCACGCAGCTCTCCGAGGTGGACCCGGCGAGCGGATCGGTGCGCCGCCGGGTGCGCGTACCGGGAATGCTGCAACCCGTCGGCGTGGCGCGCGGGGGCCTGTACCTGCTGGACAACGACGTGCGGACCGCGACGGAGGCGGTCGTGCGGGTCGACCTGGACACGCACGCCGTGCACCGGGTGCGGCTGGCGAGGCCGCTGTACGAGACGCAGGCGACGGTGAGCCCGGAGGGCGTCGTGTACGTCTTCGGGACCGCGGGCGGGCTGGCGGCCGTGGGTCCGGTCAAGGAGGAGTGGCGGCTGGAGACGGGGGCGGCCGTCGCCTCGCGGCCGGTGTTCGCCGGCGGGCGGGTCTACCTGACGGCGGCCGACGGACGGCTGTTGGCCGTGGACGCTGCCGCCGGCCGGCCGGTCGGGCAGACGAAGCCGGGCGCGGGCGGCGGGCAGGGCACCTTCGCCGCCACCCTGCCCGCCCCGGTCGTCCGCGACGGCCGGGTGTACGCGTCGACACCCGACGGGACCGTCTTCGCCGTGGACGCGGCGAACCCCGCCGGGTGGTGACACGACCGGCGGGGTTCGGGGTGACTCTGCGGGCTCAGCCCAGGAGGGAGACGTCGCGGACCGCGCCCTTGTCGGCGCTGGTGGCCATGGCGGCGTAGGCGCGCAGGGCCGCGGAGACCTTGCGTTCGCGGTTCTTCGGGGCGTAGACGCCGCCGAGGGCCTCGCGGCGGGCGGCCAGGTCCTCGTCGGAGACCAGCAGCTCGATCGAGCGGTTCGGGATGTCGATGCGGATGCGGTCGCCGTCCTCGACGAGGGCGATCGTGCCGCCCGAGGCCGCCTCCGGGGAGGCGTGGCCGATGGAGAGGCCCGAGGTGCCGCCCGAGAAGCGGCCGTCCGTGACGAGGGCGCAGGCCTTGCCGAGGCCTCGGCCCTTGAGGAAGGACGTCGGGTACAGCATCTCCTGCATGCCGGGGCCGCCGCGCGGGCCCTCGTAGCGGATGACGACGACGTCGCCCTCCTTGATCTCCTTGCGGAGGATCTTGTCGACGGCCTCGTCCTGCGACTCGCAGACCACGGCCGGGCCCTCGAAGGTCCAGATCGACTCGTCCACGCCGGCGGTCTTCACGACGCAGCCGTCGACCGCGATGTTGCCGCGCAGGACGGCGAGGCCGCCGTCCTTGGAGTACGCGTGCTGGACGGAGCGGATGCAGCCGCCCTCGGCGTCGAGGTCGAGGGTGTCCCAGCGCTCGGACTGGGAGAAGGCGGTCGCGGAGCGCTTGCAGCCGGGGGCCGCGTGCCACAGCTCCATGGCGGTGTCGGACGCCGTGCCGGAGCGGGCGTCCCACTGCGCGAGCCAGTCCTCCAGGTTGTCGGAGTGCACGGAGGTGACGTCCTTGTTGAGGAGGCCGCCGCGGTGCAGTTCGCCGAGGATGGCGGGGATGCCGCCGGCCCGGTGGATGTCCTCCATGTAGTACGTGCCGCCGGGCGCCACGTTCGGCGCGACCTTGGACAGGCAGGGCACGCGCCGGGAGACGGCGTCGATGTCGGTGAGGTCGTACTCCAGGCCCGCCTCCTGCGCCGCCGCCAACAGGTGCAGGATCGTGTTGGTGGAGCCGCCCATCGCGATGTCGAGCGCCATGGCGTTCTCGAAGGCCTCGCGGGTGGCGATGTTGCGCGGCAGGACGGACTCGTCGCCGTCCTCGTAGTAGCGCTTGGTGATCTCGACGACCGTGCGGCCGGCGTCCTCGTACAGGGCGCGGCGGGCGGTGTGCGTGGCGAGGACCGAGCCGTTGCCCGGGAGGGCCAGGCCGATGGCCTCGGCGAGGCAGTTCATGGAGTTGGCGGTGAACATGCCCGAACAGGAGCCGCAGGTCGGACAGGCGTTCTCCTCGATCCGCAGCACGTCCTCGTCCGAGACGTTCTCGTTGGCGGCGTCGACCATGGCGTCGATCAGGTCGAGCTTGCGGACGGTGCCGTCGACGAGGATGGCCTGGCCGGCCTCCATCGGACCGCCGGAGACGAAGACGACCGGGATGTTGAGGCGCATGGCGGCCATCAGCATGCCGGGGGTGATCTTGTCGCAGTTGGAGATGCAGATCAGGGCGTCGGCGCAGTGCGCCTCGACCATGTACTCCACGCTGTCCGCGATCAGGTCGCGGGAGGGCAGGGAGTACAGCATGCCGCCGTGCCCCATGGCGATGCCGTCGTCGACCGCGATGGTGTTGAACTCGCGCGGGATCGCGCCCGCCTCGCGGATGGCGTCGGAGACGATCCGGCCGACCGGCGCCAGGTGGGTGTGCCCGGGGACGAACTCGGTGAAGGAGTTGGCCACCGCGATGATCGGCTTTCCGATGTCCGCGCTCGCTACGCCCGAGGCGCGCATCAGCGCACGTGCGCCTGCCATGTTGCGGCCGTGGGTGACGGTGCGGGACCTCAGCTCGGGCATCGGGTTCACTCCCCATGAGTGCGGCGGCGCCGGAGAGGCCTGCCGCGACTGTGGATATGGCTGTTTACGAGACTACGCCTCTCGCCCGCGATGCGGACACGGTGTCCGCATGCCGGGACGGCCGGCTCAGCTTTCGGTCACTGTTCGGTGAGGTAGCGCTGGAGGGTCGGCGCCACGAGGGCGACGATCTCCTCCGGGTCCGCGGACGCGAGGGGCTCGATCTGGACCACGTACCGCAGGATCGCGATGCCGATCATGTGCGAGGCCGCCAGCTCGGCGCGGAAGGTGGGGTCGGGCACGTCGAGGTCGGCGGCGACCCGCTCCAGGACCCGGCGCAGGATCAGCCGGCGCAGTACGGCGGCGGCGGCCTCGTGGGTGAGGGCGGAGCGGATCACGGCGAGGAGGGGGGCGCGGGTGGCCGGGTTCTCCCAGATGCCCAGGAAGTAGCGGGCCAGGCGCTCGCCGATGCCGTCCGGGCCGGAGCCGACGATCTGCGGGACGACCAGGGCCGGCTCCAGGCTGACCTCGATGGCGGCGGCGAACAGGTCGTCCTTGCTGCCGAAGTAGTGGTGCACCAGTGCCGGGTCCACGCCGGCGGCCTTCGCGATCCCGCGCACGGAGGTCTTGTCGTAGCCGCGTGCCGCGAACTCCGAACGGGCCGCGAGACGGATCCGCTCCTGCGTGCCGGGGCCGTCGTCGGCCTCGTCCTGGCGGGGGCGACCGGGGCCGCGGCGGGGCTTCCTGACCGGGTCCGTCATGGCCGGCGGGCCGGGCTGTCGCTGGTCGCGGCCGCGAGGTGCTGCCGCGTGAAGGCCAGGGCCTCGGCCAGGTCGGCCTCGCGCTCCGAGGAGGACATGGCCCGGCGGGTGTTGACCTCGATGACGACGTGACCGTCGAAGGAGGTACGGGCCAGGCCGCGCAGCAGTTCGGCGCAGGGCTGGGTGCCCCGGCCGGGGACGAGGTGCTCGTCCTTCGCGGAGCCGTTGCCGTCGGCGAGGTGGATGTGGGCGAGCCGGTCGCCCATCCGGTCGATCATCGCGTTGGCGTCGGTGCGGGCGGTCGCGGTGTGCGAGAGGTCCACCGTGAAGTGCCGGTAGTCGTCCTTGGTGACGTCCCACTCGGGCGCGTACGCGAGCATCTCGCGGTCGCGGTAGCGCCAGGGGTACATGTTCTCGACGGCGAACCGGACGTCGGTCTCGTCGGCCATGCGCCAGATGCCGGAGACGAAGTCGCGGGAGTACGCGCGCTGCCAGCGGAACGGCGGGTGCACGACCACCGTGCCCGCGCCCAGTCGCTCGGCCGCGGCCTGGGCGCGCCGCAGCTTCGTCCAGGGGTCGGTCGACCAGACGCGCTGGGTGATCAGGAGGCAGGGGGCGTGGATCGCGAGGACCGGGACCCCGTGGTGGTCGGAGAGCCGGCGCAGGGCGTCGATGTCCTGGCTGACCGGGTCCGTCCAGACCATGACCTCGACGCCGTCGTAGCCGAGGCGCGCGGCGATCTCGAAGGCGGTCGCCGTGGACTCCGGATAGACGGAGGCGGTGGAAAGGGCGACCTTGGGCCTTGGGGTCGGGGTCTGGGGGCGGGGTTCTGCCACGGGGACAGGTTACCGATGCCGGTGACCCGGCCGGGCGGGGTGGGGGGATCCGCCCGGTTCGGGCCCCCGGGGGCCCGGCCCGACGGGGCCGCGCACGGGCTCGGGCGGTGCCGGTCACCGGTCCGGACGGGAGAACCGGTCACCGGTCAGGACGGGAGGTGGTCCAGGCGGCGGAGGATGACGCCCTCCCGCAGGGCCCAGGGGCAGATCTCCAACTCCTCGACGCCGAGGAGGTCCATCGTGCCCTCCGCGACCAGCGCCCCGGCCAGGAGTTGTCCGGCGCGGCCCTCGGAGACGCCCGGGAGGGTGGAGCGCTGCGCGGTGGTCATCGCCGCCAGGCGCGGGACCCACTCCTCCAGGGACTTGCGGGTCAGGTCGCGCTGGACGTACAGCCCGTCGGCCGAGCGGGCCGCGCCCGCGATGCGGGCCAGCTGCCGGAAGGTCTTGGACGTCGCGACCACGTGGTCCGGCGCTCCGAAGCGGCTGAACACGCTCACCGAGCGGGCGATCTGGGCCCGCGCGTGCCGGCGCAGCGCCTTCACGTCGGCCGGGTCGGCGGGGTCGCCGGGGAGCCAGGCCGAGGTGAGGCGGCCGGCGCCCAGCGGGAGGGACACGGCCGCGTCGGGTTCCTCGTCGATGCCGAACGCGATCTCCAGCGAGCCGCCGCCGATGTCGAGGACCAGCAGCTTGCCCGCCGACCAGCCGAACCAGCGCCGGGCGGCGAGGAACGTCAGCCGCGCCTCGTCCTCGCCGCTGAGGATGGGCAGGTCGAGGCCGGTCTCGGCCTTCACCCGGGCCAGGACCTCGTCGGCGTTCGTGGCCTCGCGCACGGCGCTGGTCGCGAAGGGCAGCAGGTCCTCGCAGCCCTTGTCCTCGGCGGCCTGCACGGCGTCGCCGAGGACCGAGACGAGGCGCTCTATGCCCTCCGGGGTGACCGCGCCGTGCGCGTCGAGGAGTTCCGCCAGCCGCAGTTCCACCTTGTGCGAGTGGGCGGGCAGCGGGCGCGCGCCGGGGTGCGCGTCCACCACCAGCAGATGGATCGTGTTCGAACCCACGTCAAGGACACCGAGTCTCATACGGGGAAACGCTACTGGTCCTGTCGCGTGGGGGTGGAGTAAGGGGCGCTTAGGCTTGGGTTTGTGCCAAATACGAAGAAGGCCAACAAGTCCCGCCCCAAGTCGAAGAAGGCCAAGGGCGGCGAGTCCCCCGCGGTCTCCGGTGACGAGAAGGGCCTCGACTTTCCCCGGGCCTGGGTGGAGTTCCCCGACCCCGCCGACGACGAACAGATCTTCCGCTGCGACCTGACCTGGCTGACCTCGCGCTGGACGTGCATCTTCGGCAGCGGCTGCCAGGGCATCCAGGCGGGTCGGGCGGACGACGGCTGCTGCACCCTCGGCGCGCACTTCTCCGACGAGGACGACGAGAAGCGCGTCGCGGAGAACGTGGCCCGCCTCACGCCGGAGCTGTGGCAGTTCCACGACGTGGGCACCGAGTCCGGCTGGGTGCAGAAGGACGAGGACGGCGAGCGGCAGACCCGCCGCTGGGAGGGTTCGTGCATCTTCCAGAACCGGCCCGGCTTCGCCGCGGGCGCCGGTTGCTCGCTGCACATCCTGGCGCTGCGCGAGAAGCGCGAGCCGTTGGAGACCAAGCCCGACGTGTGCTGGCAGTTGCCGATCCGCCGGACGTACGAGTGGATCGACCGGCCCGACGACACGCGGGTCCTCCAGGTGTCGATCGGCGAGTACGACCGGCGCGGCTGGGGTCCGGGCGGTCACGACCTGCACTGGTGGTGCACGTCGGCCACGTCCGCGCACGGGGCCGGTGACCCGGTGTACGTGTCGTACCGCCCCGAGCTGACGGAGCTGATGGGCAAGGAGGGGTACGAGGCGCTCGTGGCGCTGTGCGAGGCGCGGTTGGCCTCGCTGCTGCCGATGGCCCCGCACCCCGCGGATCCGCCGAAGGCGTAGCACCGGCCGGCCGGCGGGCCGGGAAGGCGGTGGGTCGGAAGGCGGCGCGCTCTGCGCCCGGGGGGGCCGGCGGTCAGGAGGCCGGGGCCGGCGGGTCGGTGGGCGGCGTCGGGGAAACCGTTCCTTCTGACTCGGTCGGCGTCGGGGTCGGCGTGGGAGTCGGGGTCTCCGTGGGCGTCGGCGTGGGGGTGGGCGTCGGCGTCGGGGCCGGCGGCGTGGGAGTCGGGCTGGGGTGCGCCGGGGAGGCCGGCGGTCCCCCGGTCGGCGGCGCGGCGGGCCGGCCCCGGCCCTGGATGGCGACGACCGCGCCGGACGGGTCCACCCCGACCCGGGCGGACCAGGCGCCGACGGGCTGGGCGGCGGCGTCCACGGTGATCCGCAGGGTGACCGATTCTCCGGGGGCCAGGGTGCCCGCGGTCTGGCCGGCCCGCAGCCAGGGCGCGTCGGACCACAGACGCCAGTCCACGGGGGCGCCGCCGGACGCGCTGAGCGTGAGCAGGGTGGTGGAGCCGCGCGTCGTGGCGGACACGGTGAGCCGGCCGGGGGCTCCCGGGCGGTCCGATTCCGGGGAGGCCGGCGCGCCGGAGCTGATGACCTCGACGGAGACGTCGGGTGCGGCGGTACCGGGGGCGAAGCCCGGCCCGTCGCCGGTGTGGGCGGTGTTGCCGGTGTTCTCGTACGAGGCGAGCAGCCGCCCGCCGGCCGGGGGCGGCGGGATGTCGGACTCGCTGGCCGAGATGCGGGTGGCGCCGCCGCCGACGGGTTCGCCGGTGGTGGGCGCGCCCCGGTAGGCCGCCCAGAGGGCCAGTACGGGCGCGGCGACGACGGTGGCGACGACGGTCGTGGTGACGGCGCGGGCTCGGAACCGGTCGCGGCGGGCCGCGCGGTCCTTGGGGTCCATCGGGAAGCCGGTCCGGTCGAAGCGGGGGCCGGGGCCGCCGCCGCGCCGCCCGGAGCGCAGCATCGCCGCGCGGACGGCGGTGCGGGGCGCCGGTACGAGCGGGAGCGCGGCGGGGTGGATGCCGCCGGTGCCGGGCCAGGGGCCGCCGGCGCCGACGCGCTCGGCGGCGCGACGGCAGCGCGGGCAGTCGTCGACGTGGCGTACGAGTTCGGCGCGCAGCGGGGTGGAGAGGAGGACCCGGGGGTCCCCGTCGTCGCCGGTGAGCCGGGACACGGCCGGGCAGTTGCCGGTCTCGACGACGGCGAGCGCGGCGCGGGTGCGTTCCACCTCGCAGGCGGCGGCGGAGAGGAGTTCGCGGGCGGCGGCGGGCGGGGTCCCGAGGACGGAGGCGAGTTCGGGGACGCCGAGGCGGTGGCGGACGGCGAGTTCGAGGGCCTCCCGCTGCTCGGGCGTGGTGCCGGCGGCCTCGGGCCAGGCGAGGCGGGCCAGTTCGGTGCGGCGGTAGGCGGACACGTCGAGGGTTCCGGGCCCTCCCGGCGCACGCTCGGTGTCGGTGTGCTCCGGCGTACGACGGGCGCTGTGCGCCCCCTGTCGCGCGCGCCGCTGCTCGGCGAGCCGGCGCAGGCAGCCCCAGCGGGCGAGCGCGTACAGCCAGGCGCGGCGCTCGCCCTCGTCGGGGCAGCGGCCGGGGTGTCGTTCGGCTGCGGCCAGGGCGTCTCCGAGCACGTCGGTGGCGGTGTCGTGGTCGCAGAGCACCGAGAGGCAGTAGGTGAACAGGCCGTCGAGGTAGGGCTCGTGGCGGAACGGGGGAGGCTGTTCGCCGGCGCGTTCCTGTCCTCCGCGTCCCTCTGAAGGCGTGCGCCCGTGCGCCCGGTGTGCGCCGGTGCGCGATGAGGGGGGTCCCTGGTTGCTGCTGTTCACCTGGCGACCGTAGGCGGCGCGCCGGTGACGCCCCGGAAGCCTTCAGCAGTTTTAGCCCTTACGGGTGAACGGATCGGCCCCGTGCTGACAGCCGCCCTGACGCCGCGACCGACGAACCCGGACGAGGCGGACGGGGGGCGAGCGGGCGGGCGGGGGCGGGCGGGCGAGACCGGCGGAGGAGACGGGGCGGAGGAAGCGGGCGGCCTGAGCGGTCGCCGCGGGGGCGCGCGCGGCCGGGCCCCCGCCGAGGCTTCGCGGGGCACGACCGGCGGCGGTGTCGGTGGCGGCGGCTACGGTGGGCGCATGGCAGCCCGCACATCTCGTTCATCCGCCAAGGACCGGCCGTCCTACCGTTGTACCGAGTGCGGCTGGACGACCGCGAAATGGCTCGGGCGGTGTCCCGAGTGCCAGGCGTGGGGCACCGTCGAGGAAATGGGCGCTCCCGCCGTGCGGACCACCGCGGCGGGTCGGGTCTCGACCGCGGCCGTGCCGATCGGCCAGGTCGACGTCAGGACGGCGACCGCGCGCAGCACGGGCGTGAGCGAGCTGGACCGGGTCCTCGGCGGCGGTCTCGTGCCCGGTGCGGTCGTGTTGTTGGCGGGCGAGCCGGGCGTGGGCAAGTCGACGCTGCTGCTGGACGTCGCGGCCAAGGCGGCCGACGCCGACCACCGAACGCTGTACGTGACGGGCGAGGAGTCGGCGAGTCAGGTGCGCCTGCGGGCGGACCGGATCAAGGCGCTCAGCGACCACCTGTACCTGGCCGCGGAGACCGATCTGTCGGCCGTGCTCGGTCACCTCGACGCCGTGAAGCCCGCCCTGCTGATCCTGGACTCCGTACAGACCATCGCCTCGCCCGAGATCGACGGCGCGCCCGGCGGCATGGCCCAGGTCCGCGAGGTCGCGGGCGCGCTGATCCGGGCGTCCAAGGAACGCGGCATGTCCACGCTCCTCGTCGGCCACGTCACCAAGGACGGGGCGATCGCCGGCCCCCGGCTGCTGGAGCACCTGGTCGACGTCGTCCTGAGCTTCGAGGGCGACCGGCACGCGCGGCTGCGCCTGGTGCGCGGCGTGAAGAACCGGTACGGGACCACCGACGAGGTCGGCTGCTTCGAACTCCACGACGAGGGGATCACCGGGCTCGCCGACCCGAGCGGGTTGTTCCTGACCCGGCGCGCGGAGGCGGTCCCCGGGACCTGTCTGACGGTGACGCTGGAGGGCAAGCGGCCCCTGGTCGCCGAGGTGCAGGCGCTGACGGTGGACTCGCAGATCCCCTCGCCGCGCCGGACCACGTCGGGCCTGGAGACCTCCCGCGTCTCGATGATGCTGGCGGTGCTGGAGCAGCGCGGCCGGATCACCGCGCTGGGCAAGCGGGACATCTACAGCGCCACCGTGGGCGGGGTGAAGCTGACCGAGCCGGCCGCCGACCTGGCGATCGCGCTGGCGCTGGCCTCCGCCGCGAGCGACGTGCCCCTCCCGAAGAACCTCGTCGCCATCGGGGAGGTCGGTCTCGCGGGCGAGGTGCGCCGGGTGACGGGGGTCCAGCGGCGGCTCGCCGAGGCGCACCGGCTCGGCTTCACGCACGCGCTGGTGCCGAGCGACCCCGGCAAGGTGCCGGCGGGCATGAAGGTGATCGAGGTCGCGGACATGGGCGACGCGCTGCGGGTCCTGCCGCGCGGGCGCTCGCGGACCCCGGCCAAGGAGGGCGCGGCCGACCGGTCGTAGGCCGGTCCGGCCGCCGGGCGGGGGGCGGGCTTTGCCCGGTCGGGAGCGCGTGCGGGGGTTCGCCCCGTAGGGTCCGGGGACGAGGCGGGCCAAGGCTCGGCGGGCGCACAGACCGCGCCGGTAGACTTTGTGCTGGTCCGCCCGGCCGTACGCAGGCGGCGCAACCCGCGACCGGAGGAGTGCAGTGGCAGCCAAGGACGGGGCAGCAGCATCCGGGAAGTCGGGCGCGAGCTCCAGGCAAGAGGCCATGATGCGTGCCTCACTGAGCGCGGTCGCACCTGGTCAGCCCCTTCGGGACGGCCTGGAGAGAATCGTCCGGGGCAACACCGGTGGCCTGATCGTTCTCGGCATGGACAAGAACGTCGAGGCGATGTGCACCGGCGGTTTCGTGCTGGACGTGGAGTTCACCGCGACCCGGTTGCGCGAGCTGTGCAAGCTCGACGGGGCGCTCATCCTGGACAAGGACATCACCAAGATCCTGCGGGCCGGCGTGCAGCTGGTCCCGGACGCGTCCATCCACACGGAGGAGACGGGCACCCGCCACCGCACGGCCGACCGCGTCTCCAAGCAGTGCGGGTTCCCGGTGGTGTCGGTGTCGCAGTCGATGCGGCTGATCGCGTTGTACGTGGACGGTGAGAGGCGGGTCCTGGAGGAGTCCGGGGCGATCCTGTCGCGGGCGAACCAGGCGCTGGCCACGCTGGAGCGGTACAAGCTGCGGCTCGACGAGGTCGCGGGCACGCTGTCCGCGCTGGAGATCGAGGACCTGGTCACGGTCCGCGACGTGACGGCGGTCGCGCAGCGGCTGGAAATGGTCCGCCGGATCGCGACGGAGATCGCCGAGTACGTGGTCGAACTGGGCACGGACGGGCGACTGCTGTCCCTGCAACTGGACGAGCTGACGGTCGGCATCGAGCAGGAGCGGGAGCTGGTGATCCGGGACTACGTTCCGGAGCCCACGGCGAAGCGTTCCCGCACGGTGGACGAGGCGCTGCCGGCGCTGGACGCGCTCACGCATCCGGAACTGCTGGAGCTGGCGATCGTCGCGAAGGCCCTGGGGTACACGGGGTCGCCGGAGACGCTGGACTCGGCGGTGTCCCCGCGGGGCTACCGGTTGCTGGCGAAGGTGCCGCGGCTGCCCGGGGCGATCATCGAGCGGCTGGTGGAGCACTTCGGCGGACTGCAGAAGCTGCTCGCCGCGAGTGTGGACGACCTGCAGACGGTGGACGGCGTGGGCGAGGCCCGGGCGCGGAGCGTCCGCGAGGGCCTGTCGCGACTGGCGGAGTCCTCGATCCTGGAGCGGTACGTCTAGTGCCGTTCGGATCGTGTCGGTCCGGCCGCCGGGTGTCCGAACGGCGACCGGACCGGCGCGTCAGTCCTGCTTGAGGACGAACGAGGTACGGGCCACCGGCAGGCCGGGGGACTTGACCTCGACCACGTAGGTGTCCGCGGTCGCGGCTCCCGCGGGCGGCGTCTGGCACTGGTCCGCGGCGCTGAACCGGCGGTCCCATTCCAGGGTCGGCGCCTTGATCTCGCTCTGCGCGGCCAGCCGGAAGAAGACGTTGCCCGCGCCGGTCGGGCAATCCGTCGAGGACCAGACGGCCTTGGGGTTGCTCGCCTGAGTGATCGTCAGGACCGCTTGCTTCGGGCCGAGGTCGACCTTGCAGGTGGTGCCGGAGACGTTGCGGGCGATCAGTTCGAGACGGGGTTTCTCGTTCGCCTCGTACTCGTTCTTCTCGCTCTTGACCTCCCACTGCACCGCGGATGGCGCGCACGTCGGCAGGGGCGAGTCGGCCGGGACCTGGCTCGCGCCGCCGCCCGGGGCGGAGTTGCCGGAGCCGCCGCCCGCGCCGCCGCTCGGCTCGCCGTTCTTGCCGGCGCCCGCCGTGCCCGCGTCGGAACCGGAACCGGAGCCTGAGCCGGCGGACCCGGTCCCAGACTCGGCGCGCCCGCCCGGGGCCTGACTGATCGCCGGCCCGGAGCCGGAGGGGCCGGGGGTGATCGGCGCGACGGGATCTCGCCCGCCTTCGCCCTTGCCGTTCGTACTGGACTTCACCCCACCGGAGCTGACGGTCCATACGGCGAGGAGCGCGAGGAGCGCGAAGACGGACGCCAGCACAGCCCTCCGTCGCCAGTAGATGGAGGAGGGGAGCGGCCCGACCGGATTGCGCAGAGATCCCACGAGCGGAACCTTACGAGAGTTCGCGCCGCGATCAGTGCCCCACATGCCGGGCGGCGGGCTTGATTTGCCGATGATCATCCTGCGGGACCAGTCCGAACCGATCGGAACCGGCCAGGGTGCTGACACGACCGCGACATCTCATTGAGTACGGTCTGTGATCATGGACAGCTCCGACCTCTACAGAGACATCACCGACTTCGCCCACACCACGCCCCCCTGGGTGCGGTCGGCGTCCGAGGCCTGGACGGAGTACGGACTGTTCGCGTTCGGTCTGCTCTTCATAGCCGTCTGGTGGCGTGCCCGCGGGCAGGCCGCCCCCCGCGCGATGGCGCTCGCGGTCCTCGCGCCGCTCGCCACCGCGGTCGCGTACGTCGCCTCCGAGCTGGTGAAGTCGACCGTCGACGAGGACCGGCCCTGTCGGACGGTGGCCGGGGCGGCCGCGTCGCTGATCCCGTGCCCGGAGTACGGCGACTGGTCCTTCCCCAGCAACCACTCCTCCATCGCGGGCGCCGCCGCCGTCGCGCTGGCCCTGGCCGTCGGCCGGCTGGCGCTGTTGACCGTGCCGCTCGCCCTGTTGATGGCCTTCTCCCGGGTGTTCGTCGGCGTGCACTTCCCGCACGACGTGGCGCTGGGCCTGCTGCTCGGCGGATCGCTGGCCGCCCTGTTCGTGCTCGCCCTCGCCGGTGCGATCAGTAGGATCACCGCCACCATGCGGGCCAGTGGCATCCGGCCCGTGCTGTGGTTCACCGGTCCGGGCCCCGCGCGGTAGGGACGAAACGTGCCAGGATGCCGTCTGCCATGACTGCATCCACCACTCCTTCCCCCGACGTCTCCCACGCACTGCACTCCCCCGTGATCGCGTGGTTCGACGAGCATGCCCGCGACCTGCCCTGGCGCCGCCCCGAGGCCGGCCCCTGGGGCGTGATGGTCAGCGAGTTCATGCTCCAGCAGACCCCCGTCAACCGGGTCCTGCCGGTGTACGAGCAGTGGCTCGCCCGCTGGCCGCGACCCGCCGACCTGGCCGCCGAGGCGCCCGGCGAGGCCGTGCGCGCCTGGGGCCGCCTCGGCTACCCCCGCCGGGCCCTGCGCCTGCACGGGGCGGCCGTCGCGATAACGGAACGCCACGGGGGCGACGTGCCGCGGGATCACGCGCAGCTGCTCGCCCTGCCCGGGATCGGCGAGTACACGGCCGCCGCGGTGGCCTCCTTCGCGTACGGGCAGCGCCACGCGGTGCTGGACACCAACGTCCGTCGGGTCTTCGCCCGCGCCGCCGGCGGGGTCGAGTACCCGCCGAACGCGACCACGGCCGCCGAGCGGCGCCTCGCGCGGGCCCTGCTGCCGCCGGACGAGGAGACGGCGGCCCGCTGGGCGGCGGCCTCGATGGAGCTGGGCGCGCTGGTGTGCACGGCCAAGAGTCCGGACTGCGCGCGCTGCCCGGTCGCCGGGCTGTGCGCGTGGCGCCTCGCGGGGAAGCCGGCACACGACGGGCCGCCGCGCCGCGGGCAGACGTACGCCGGTACCGACCGTCAGGTGCGGGGCAAGTTGCTCGCCGTCCTGCGGGAGGCGGTCGGCGCGGTTCCGCAGGCGGTGCTGGACACGGTCTGGGACGAGCCGGTGCAGCGGGCCCGCGCGCTGGACGGTCTGGTGTCCGACGGTCTGGTCGAGCCGCTCCCCCAGGGGATGTACCGACTTCCGCAGGGGCCGGCCCGCACCTGATCCGATCCGTTGATCCACTGCGCGGGGGGCCCGGCTCGAAGCTGACTCGAAGATTCCGCTTGGCGCCGGGAAACCGCAGCTCAAAGACGCTGTTACACAATCTACGGGTGTCCGTGCGTCCACCGAAGGCTGACCCGCACAGTGCCGTGACAACGCCTCCGTACCTTCGAATCCGTAAGACAGCGGTGGCGGGTTGGGACGGAACGGAGGCGGTCTGAGATGGCGCACGGCGAGGTACTCGAATTCGAGGAGTACGTACGCACCCGGCAGGACGCGCTGCTGCGCAGTGCCCGGCGCCTGGTCCCGGACCCCACGGACGCCCAGGACCTCCTCCAGACGGCCCTCGTCCGCACCTACGGCCGCTGGGACGGCATCGCCGACAAGTCCCTGGCCGACGCCTACCTCCGCCGCGTCATGATCAACACGCGGACCGAGTGGTGGCGGGCCCGCAAGCTCGACGAGGTGCCCACCGAGCAGCTCCCGGACGCCTCCGTCGAGGACGGCTCCGACCAGCGCGCCGACCGCGCCCTCCTCATGGACATCCTCAAGGTTCTGGCGCCCAAGCAGCGGAGCGTCGTGGTGCTGCGACACTGGGAGCAGATGAGCACCGAGGAAACGGCCGCGGCGCTCGGCATGTCGGCGGGAACCGTGAAGAGCACCCTGCACCGCGCATTGGCCCGACTCCGGCAGGAGCTGGAGAGCCGGGACCTCGACATGCGCGCGCTGGAACGCGGTGACCACACCATCCGGTACGAGGGGCGGGAGCGGTGCGCGGCCTGAACGGCCCAGGCTTGAGCGGCAGAAAGTCGCTGGTGTTGGTGTCGGCGGGGACGGTCGTCCTCGCCGGCACAGCGCTGTTCGCCGTCGGTTGTGCCACCGGTGGCACGGGCCTGCGCGACGGCGGTCCGGCCCGCACCGAATCCGTGGCGAAGACCGGTGCCCCGGTCGGCCCGGCCCCCTCCGGCGGGGACCACGCACCGGCGACCTCGGACACCCCCTCGGGCAAGCCGACCAAGGTGGACCCGGTCGCGCTGTTGAAGGCGGACCCGAAGGTCAGCCCGGAGATCAAGCGTGACCTGAAGCCCTGCACGGGCCGGGAGTACCCGGTCGACGTGAGCTACGGGAAGGTCACCGGCAGCCCCGCCGTGGACATCGTCGTCAACGTGCTCTCCTGCGCCGACGCCCTGGGGCGCGGCTCGTACGTGTACCGGGCGGACAACGGCAAGTACGAGAATGTCTTCTCGGACGAACAACCGCCCGTCTACGCGGAGATCGACCGGGGGGACCTGGTGGTCACCAAGCCGGTGTACGGCAAGAGCGACACGCTCTCGTACCCGTCCGGTGAGGACGTGATCACCTACCGCTGGAGCGGCGAGAGGTTCACCGAGCAGGACCGTGTCCACACGGACTACAGCAACGTGGTCGACGGCGGCGGCCAGCCCGCCCCGGCCATCTCAGCGAAGAACTGAAGCGAGGCTCCGGATGGCCGAGACCCATGTGCTGTTCGTGGAGGACGACGACGTCATCCGCGAGGCCACGACCCTGGCGCTGGAGCGCGACGGGTTCGTGGTGACCGCCATGCCCGACGGACTGTCGGGCCTGGAGTCCTTCCGGGCCGACCGCCCCGACATCGCGCTGCTCGACGTCATGGTGCCCGGGATGGACGGCGTCAGCCTGTGCCGGCGCATCCGTGACGAGTCCACCGTGCCGGTGATCATGCTGTCGGCGCGTGCCGACTCCATCGACGTCGTACTGGGCCTGGAGGCGGGTGCCGACGACTACGTCACCAAGCCCTTCGACGGGTCGGTCCTCGTCGCCCGGATCCGCGCCGTGCTGCGCCGTTTCGGCCACGCGGGCGGCCCGAACGGCGGCGCGTCGGACGACGACGACGCCGACGAGCGCGGGGTGCTGGCCTTCGGCGACCTGGAGGTCGACACCGAGGGCATGGAGGTGCGCAAGGCGGGTGCCCCGGTGGGTCTGACGCCGACCGAGATGCGGCTGCTGCTGGAGTTCTCCTCGGCGCCCGGCACCGTGCTGTCGCGCGACCGGCTGCTGGAACGGGTCTGGGACTACGACTGGGGCGGCGACACCCGGGTCGTGGACGTCCACGTCCAACGGCTGCGCACCAAGATCGGACAGGACCGGATCGAGACGGTCCGAGGCTTCGGATACAAGCTGAAGGCATGAGGCGGTTCACACTCCGTACCGGGATCCGCTGGAAGATCACCCTCGCCATCGCCGCCGTCGGCGCGCTGACGGCGGTGGCGTTGAGTCTGGTGGTGCACAGTGCTGCCCGCGTGTCGATGCTGGAGAGCGCTCGCGAATCCCAGCTGGAGCGGGTCCAGTTCCTCGCCCGCAGCGTGGACGCCGGTCGCAAGCCGATGATGGGCGCCAAGCTCAACGACCCCGAGTTGCCGATCGAACTGAGGCAGAAGGTCCAGTCCGGACGACGCGGCACCTTCATTCAGGAGAACACCCGGCGCGTCCCCGAGGTGTGGGCGGCCGTACCGCTCGGCAACGGACAGGTGCTCTCCCTGCACCTGCCGTTCAAGGAGAGCGCCAACATGGTGCGCGACCTGGACCGGGCCCTGATCGTCGGCTCCCTCGCCGTGGTGGTGGGCGGTTCGGCGCTCGGGGTGCTCATCGGCGGGCAGATCTCGCGCCGGCTGCGCAAGGCGGCCACCGCCGCGCAGCGGGTGGCGCACGGCGATCCCGAGGTCCGGGTGCGCGACGCGGTGGGCGGAGTCGTACGCGACGAGACGGATGACCTGGCGCGGGCCGTGGACGCCATGGCGGACGCGCTCCAGCAGCGGCTGGAGGCCGAGCGGCGGGTGACGGCGGACATCGCGCACGAGCTGAGGACCCCGGTGACGGGCCTGCTCACGGCGGCGGAACTGCTGCCCCCGGGACGGCCGACCGAGCTGGTGCGCGACCGGGCGCAGGCGATGCGCGCGCTGGTCGAGGACGTGTTGGAGGTGGCCCGGCTGGACAGCGCCTCGGAGCGGGCCGAGTTGCAGGACGTGGCGCTCGGGGAGTTCGTCAGCCGCCGGGTGGCGTCGCTGATGCCGGACGCGTCCGTACGCGTCGTCGCGGACGAGATCGTGAGCACCGACCCGCGCCGGCTGGAACGGATCCTGGGCAACCTGCTGGCGAACGCCGCGCGGTACGGGCGGTCGCCGATCCAGGTCGACGTCGAGGGCCGCGTCGTACGGGTCCGCGACCACGGACCGGGCTTCCCCGAGGCCCTGTTGCGCGAGGGGCCGAGCCGCTTCCGGACCGGGTCCACGGACCGGGCCGGGGTGGGCCACGGGCTGGGCCTGACCATCGCGGAGGGTCAGGCGCGGGTGCTGGGCGCCCGGCTGACGTTCCGTAACGTGGCCGCGCCGGGCGGCGCGGACAGGCAGGGTTCGGCGGCCGGGGCGGTGGCGGTGCTGTGGCTGCCGGAGCACGCGCCGACGGCGACGGGGAGCTTCCCGATCCTCAAGCCCCAGAGCTGAGTCGGGTGTCGTCGCGACCCGGGGCACGAGGGGCCGGCGGCGGCGCCGACCGGCGATCGCGACCGTATCGGGACCCTCGGCCGTTCGCTCCGCCGGGCTGATGTTCTAGCATCCGTGGCATGACCGACGGTACGAACCCCCCGAACAATCCGCAGCCCGAGCAGCCCGCCCCGGGGAGCGGTGGCTACGGGTTCCCGCCGGGAGCGCCCGCGTCCGGTGGCTACGGATTCCCGCCCGGGCCCCCCGCGTCGGGTGGCTTCGGCCCCCCGCCGGGAGCGGACCAGGACGGCGGGTACGGCTACCCGCGGCAGCCCGGACCGCAGCAGGCGAATCCGTACCGGGAGGATCCCGGGATGCCGGGACCGTACGAGGCGCCCCCCGCGTCGTGGCAGCAGGGCGGGGCGTTCCCGGGCCCGGCGTCGGAGCCCGAGCCGTTCCGGCAGCGGTCGGACCAGCCGGACTGGGACGCGCTCGCCGATCGTTCGGCGTCGGAGCGGCGCAGGAAGCGGGTGTGGGTGGTCGTCGGCACGGTGACCGTGCTGGCGCTGCTCGCCGGTGGTGGAACGTTCCTGCTGCTGGGTGGCGGCGACGGGAAGGCCGACGACAAGCCGACGGCGTCCGCCTCGGACTCGCCCGCGCCCTCGCAGAGCGGGGTCAAGAACCCGATCGATCTGACGCCCACGGTCGCGGGTGACCCGACGACCGTGCGGGACCAGATCGGCAAGGCGAACCTGAAGATGGGGCCCGAGGCCGCAGTCTTCCCGATCGACAAGCGGCACGAGATCCGCACGAAGGGCAACGCGAACTCGTTCGCCGAGTCGCAGCAGCGCGTCGTGGACCCGTCGAAGAGCTTCACGGTCTCGGCGCGGCTCTGGAACCGCTCCCCCAAGGGACAGCAGATCGCGGTGAGCCAGGGCAACGAGAAGTCGTTCTCGTTCGAACTGGGTCTGGACGAGGTGAACGGCAAGCCGTCCTGGATCTTCCGGGTGCAGACCGGCACGCCGGGCGCGAACGCCAGCACGACGACGGTCACGGGCACGAGCTCGAAGATGGAGAAGACCTTCTCGGAGCTGACGGGCACCTACGACGCGGAGAAGAAGGTGATCGCCCTGTACGTGAACGGCAAGCGGACGGGCGAGGCCCCGGTTCCCGCGGACATCTTCCCCGCCCCGGGCCCGCTGCAACTGGCCCGTTCACGCCACCAGGATCAGTGGGTGTCGCCCTGGCAGGGGGCCATGGACAGCCTGCGGGTCTACGACGCGGCGCTTCCGCAGGAGCGGATCGACGCCCTCAAGCCGGGCAAGCTCGACCCGATGGTCACGCCGACCGGGTCGTGGCTGCTGTTCTGAGCCTTCGCGAGCCGCCCGGTACGGCGGGGGGTCGGACGCCGGTCGCCCGGCGTCGTCGGTGTGTCAGACGGTGACGCCGACCTGACGCAGGAAGCTCACCGGGTTGATGGCCGAGCCGTAGTTCGGGGTGGTGCGGATCTCGAAGTGCAGGTGCGGACCGCTGGAGTTGCCGGTGTTGCCGGACAGGGCGATCTGCTGGGCGGCCGAGACCTTCTGGCCGATCTTGACCTGGATCCGCGAGAGGTGCGCGTACTGGGAGTACTTGTTGTTCGCGTGCTTGATCACGACGGCGTTGCCGTACGCGGGACCGTCGCCACCACCGTTGGGGCCGGCCTTGACGACCACACCGGAGCTCGCGGCACGGACCTTGGTGCCGACGGGAACGGCGAAGTCCTGACCGGAGTGCTTGTGCGACCACATGTTGCCGCCCTTGCCGTAGGTCGCGGACAGGGTGTAGCCGGAGACCGGCTTCTTCCAGGAACCGGCCGACTTCGCGGCGGCGGCCGGCTTGGCCGCGGCGGCCTGGGCCTTGGCCTGGGCGGCGACGAGGCCGGGGGTGCCGTTCAGAGCGGTCTGCGCCTCGCCGGCGAAAGCGGCGGTCGTTCCGGCACCGAGGGCCAGTGCGGCACCGAGGCCGGTGGCGGCGAGGGCGATACGGGTACGACGGGTGCTGACGCGCTTCGCGGACATGTGTGGACCTCCGGGGCCGGGAACAAGGGCAATAAGTGACCCGGCACGCACGCTGAGCGGATGCTGAGCGGGTGCCGGGCGAACTTGCTCCACCTTGGTAACCCGAGCCCCCCGGCTTCCTCAAACGTCCTCATTACTACGTCGACTCGTAGGTGCGAGGGGGGTCGAGAGGACTGTTGACCCGGCGATTACTGGCCCAAGGGAGGGGGCAAAACGGACACTGGATCTACGAAAGGTCCTAGTAGGTCCGATTTGCCCTGTGCGGCTTGTCACCGGCCACGGAGGCCCCGCCCGCCCTGATCGAGACCCAGGTCACGCCCTGCGGCTCACCCGAAACCGCCCCGAGAGCACCCGAAGCACCCCCCGGCCCCTCGCTCGAACCCGCCACCGTCTCACGCGCGCGAGCCCGGCCGACCGAACCGCCCGGTACCCGCGGGACCACACGGGCCCGGCAGCCCGGGTACGGGCCCGGGAGGGCGGTACGGACCCGGGGAGGGCGGTACGGACCCGGGTAGGACGGGAGGGCCCGAGAGGGCGGGACGGGGGCCCCGCGCGGCGCCCCGGGCCCGCACGTACCCGCACGGCCCCGCCACAACCCCGCCCGCGCCGCACAGGGCCCCGGGTGTCCGCTCCCGCGCCCCGCGTCCATGCCACGCCCCGCAGGGCCCGGGTACGCGAAAGGGGCGGCCCCGGAACCTGTTCGGTTCCGGGGCCGCCCCTTCGTACGGCGGTCAGGCCTCAGGCGCCCTTGGAGAGGTCCGGGCCGGAGCCCGTGGCCTCGATCGGGGGAAGGTCCGAGATCGGAGTCTTCTCCTCGCCGCGGAAGGTGAACTTGGCGGCCTCGCCCTCACCCTCCACACCCACGACCACGATGTGACCGGGACGCAGCTCGCCGAAGAGGATCTTCTCCGACAGCATGTCCTCGATCTCGCGCTGGATCGTCCGGCGCAGCGGGCGCGCACCCATGATCGGGTCGTAGCCGCGCTTGGCCAGGAGCTGCTTCGCGTCACCGCTGAGCTCGATGCCCATGTCGCGGTCCTTGAGGCGCTCGTCCACCTTGGCGATCATCAGGTCGACGATCTGGATGATGTCTTCCTGCGTGAGCTGGTGGAAGACGACCGTGTCGTCGACACGGTTGAGGAACTCGGGCCGGAAGTGCTGCTTCAGCTCTTCGTTGACCTTCGCCTTCATCCGGTCGTATCCGGTCTTGGTGTCGCCCTGGGCCGCGAAGCCCAGGTTGAAGCCCTTGGAGATGTCCCGCGTACCCAGGTTGGTCGTCATGATGATGACCGTGTTCTTGAAGTCCACGACCCGGCCCTGGGAGTCGGTCAGACGACCGTCCTCCAGGATCTGGAGAAGGGAATTGAAGATATCCGGGTGCGCCTTCTCGACCTCGTCGAAGAGGACGACGGAGAACGGCTTCCGGCGGACCTTCTCGGTCAGCTGGCCGCCCTCTTCGTAGCCCACGTAGCCGGGGGGCGAACCGAAGAGACGGGAAACCGTGTGCTTCTCGCTGAACTCCGACATGTCGAGGGAGATCAGCGCGTCCTCGTCGCCGAAGAGGAATTCGGCGAGCGTCTTGGACAGCTCGGTCTTACCGACACCGGACGGGCCGGCGAAGATGAACGAGCCACCGGGACGCTTCGGGTCCTTCAGACCCGCACGGGTCCGTCGGATCGCCTGCGAGAGGGCCTTGATGGCGTCCTTCTGACCGATGACGCGACGGTGGAGCTCGTCCTCCATGCGCAGGAGTCGCGAGGACTCCTCCTCGGTCAGCTTGAACACCGGAATGCCGGTCGCGGTCGCGAGGACTTCGGCGATGAGCTCGCCGTCGACCTCGGCGACGACGTCCATGTCGCCGGCCTTCCATTCCTTCTCGCGCTTGGCCTTCGCCGCCAGCAGCTGCTTCTCCGAATCACGGAGGGAAGCCGCCTTCTCGAAGTCCTGGGAGTCGATGGCCGACTCCTTGTCGCGACGCACGTTCGCGATCTTCTCGTCGAACTCGCGGAGGTCCGGCGGCGCGGTCATCCGACGGATGCGCATCCGGGAGCCGGCCTCGTCGATCAGGTCGATCGCCTTGTCCGGGAGGAAGCGGTCCGAGATGTACCGGTCGGCCAGGGTGGCCGCCTGCACGAGGGCCTCGTCCGTGATGGAGACGCGGTGGTGGGCCTCGTAGCGGTCGCGCAGCCCCTTGAGGATCTCGATCGTGTGGGGGAGGGAAGGCTCCGCCACCTGGATCGGCTGGAAACGGCGCTCCAGCGCCGCGTCCTTCTCGAGGTGCTTGCGGTACTCGTCCAGCGTCGTGGCACCGATGGTCTGGAGCTCACCACGGGCCAGCATGGGCTTCAGGATGCTGGCGGCGTCGATCGCGCCCTCGGCGGCACCCGCACCCACGAGGGTGTGGAGCTCGTCGATGAACAGGATGATGTCGCCGCGGGTGCGGATCTCCTTGAGCACCTTCTTGAGGCGCTCCTCGAAGTCACCGCGGTAGCGGGAACCGGCGACCAGTGCACCCAGGTCGAGGGTGTAGAGGTGCTTGTCCTTGAGCGTCTCGGGCACCTCGCCCTTGACGATCGCCTGGGCCAGGCCCTCGACGACGGCGGTCTTGCCGACGCCGGGCTCGCCGATGAGGACCGGGTTGTTCTTGGTCCGGCGGGACAGCACCTGCATGACCCGCTCGATCTCCTTCTCGCGCCCGATGACCGGGTCGAGCTTGGATTCGCGAGCCGCCTGCGTGAGGTTGCGGCCGAACTGGTCGAGGACGAGCGAGGTCGAGGGGGTGCCCTCGGCCGGGCCGCCTGCCGTGGCCGACTCCTTGCCGCCTCCGGAGTAGCCGGAGAGCAGCTGGATGACCTGCTGCCGGACCCTGTTGAGATCGGCGCCCAGCTTCACGAGGACCTGGGCGGCGACGCCCTCGCCCTCGCGGATCAGGCCGAGCAGGATGTGCTCGGTGCCGATGTAGTTGTGGCCGAGCTGGAGGGCCTCTCGGAGCGAAAGCTCCAGGACCTTCTTCGCCCGCGGGGTGAAGGGGATGTGGCCGGACGGGGCCTGCTGCCCCTGACCGATGATCTCCTCAACCTGCTGGCGAACAGCCTCGAGCGAAATCCCGAGGCTCTCCAGGGCCTTAGCGGCGACACCCTCACCCTCGTGGATCAAGCCCAGGAGGATGTGCTCGGTGCCGATGTAGTTGTGGTTGAGCATCCGGGCTTCTTCCTGAGCCAGGACGACAACCCGCCGCGCGCGGTCGGTGAACCTCTCGAACATCGTTTATCGCTCCTCAGAGCGGTCGGGCAGTTCGGGGTCGGTCCCCGCCCTGTCCTTCCGCATGCTAGTCCCGCGGGGCGGGACAGCTCATTCCAACTGCCGACATCCGTCCGCGGCTCACCCTCACGTCCGCGGGAAAACCCGGCCGTAAGTGCCGACAACTGCTCCAACCCGATGGTGCGAGACGATGTTCCCGCAGGCCAGGCAGATACCCGTCACACGTGTACGCCGATGGCGAACGGAAGCCGGTCGGAGACCCTTCAAATCAGCGTGTCGCCCCGATCCACTAGGAATGTCTTACCCGTGGGGACTGACACTCCATGCGGCCGGAGACGCGTTCCCTCCGCTACGGGCGAACACGGTTCCGTCTCCGAATGTGGGACTCCGCCCCACGGACGTTTACGTTCCGCATTGTGTCCGCCGCGCTGCGTAACTCCAGGGCGCTTCCGGAGTTGCTCCGGTCATGGCCCACAACGCCGAGACCGTCCCCCAGCCGCGCTCCCCGTCCGAGGAGGACGCGTACGTCTCCTGGTACGGGCGGGTGCTCGGCTGGACCCTCGCGGGCGGGCCGCCCGCCCAGCTGGTCACCGGGACGCGGTTCGACGTACTGGAGCTGCCGACCGACGCGGGTGGCCAACTGCTGCGCAGGCCGGTCGACACCGGTCCGGTGGCCGTCATGGGACGCAGGATGCGCTTCCTGGTGGCCCCGGGCAGCGCCGAGGAGCTGGACGGGCTGCTCGACTGGCTGGAGTGGGGTCCGGTGGCCCTGGATCTGACCGCCCTGGGTGCGGGTGGCCGGATCACCGCCCCCGTGCCGCCGGGGCGGCCACAGGGAAGTCCTCGGGGGGCCGCCGTGTGGCTGCGGCCCCCCGAACAGGGGTGCGAGGCGTTCCTGCCGTCCCTGCCCGGTACCGGACAGGGCGCCGGGGCCGGCCGACGGAGCACCGGACCCGATCTCGTACGTCTGGTCGCCGCGGCGGCCACGGAGTGCCACCGGGCACGCCTGCGGCGACGCGCGGCCCCCGCGAGGCCCGTCGGCGCCGTGGGTCAGCCCCGGTTCTCGTAGGCCTCGCGAATGTCGGCGGGGACACGGCCGCGGTCGTTGACCGTCAGACCCTGCGCCTTCGCCCACGCACGGATTTCCGCGGTGTCCGGGTTGCCCGCCGAAACGGCGGCGCGGCCCTTGGCGCGTCCCGCGGCGGCACGGCCACCGGTGCGGCGGCCACTCTTGGTGTAGGGCTCGAGCAGGCCGCGGAGCTTTTCAGCGTTGGCGGCGGTGAGGTCGATCTCGTAGGTCTTGCCATCCACAGCGAACGTCACGGTCTCGTCCGCCTCGCCACCGTCGAGGTCGTCGACAAGAAGGACCTGAACCTTCTGTGCCACCGGATTTCCTTTCATCGAAAATGCAGTACGCGGAAAGGAAACCGCTTTTGCCTGGAAAACACAAACCCCCGCCGAGAGGTTCAGGACGTCAACAGGGCGGGAAACGTACGCGATTCGGACATAGGCCACAGGCGGGCGGAGCCCCGTAAAAGCGGCCGAGATCGATCCGCCATCGATCAGAGGTGCAGAAGCATCCGACTGTTGCCCAAGGTGTTCGGCTTCACTCGTTCGAGACCGAGGAACTCGGCGACGCCCTCGTCATAGGAACGCAGGAGCTCCATGTAGACATCGGTCTCGACCGGAGTCTCGCCGATCTCGACGAAGCCGTGGTTCGCGAAGAAGTCCACTTCGAAGGTGAGGCAGAAAACCCGGCTCACGCCGAGCAGGCGGGCCGTCTCCAACAACTTGGCCAGTACCCGATGTCCGACACCGGCGCCCTTCAACTCGCGATCCACCGCGAGAGTGCGCACTTCCGCAAGGTCTTCCCACATGACGTGCAGAGCGCCACAGCCCACCACCTGACCGTCACCGACGCGTTCCGCGACCCAGAACTCCTGGATGTCCTCGTAAAGGACGACGGGGGCTTTGTCGAGCAGGATCCGTTGCTGCACGTACTGGTCGAGCAGGCGTCGCAGCGCGGGAACATCGCGGGTGCGTGCGCGGCGGATCGTCACGGTATTTGCTTCTGCGGCGGAAAACTCTCCCATGCGGGGGACGCTATCGCCCCGGCTCGGTCCCGCGCTCGCCGGACTCCTCTTCGGGGCGCGGGTCTTCCGGGGCTTCCCCGGGCTTCGCGCCTTCCCCGGCTTCCGGCTGTTCCCCGGGTTCCGGCTCTTCCGGGACTTCCCGAGGTTCCGGGACTTCCCGGGGTTCGGGGGCGGCGACCTCACCGTCGTGACCGACGATGCGCACGGCGTCACGGAGCGCTTCGCGCTGTTCCGCCGACATCATGCCGAAGAAGGCCACGAGAGCGGCCGCGGGGTTGTCGCTGGTGGACCAGGCCTCGTTCATCAGTGCGGCCGAGTAGGCGGGACGGGTGGAGACCGCGGTATATCGATAGGCGCGGCCTTCGGCTTCCCGTCGGACCCAGCCCTTCTGATGGAGATTGTCCATAACGGTCATGACCGTGGTGTACGCGATGGACCGTTCCTGCTGGAGGTCTTCCAGGACTTCCCGAACGGTGACCGGGCGGTTCCACTGCCACACCCGTGTCATCACTGCGTCTTCGAGTTCTCCCAAGGGGCGAGGCACAACAGCACGATAGTGCGGGTTGTGCGGAATTGCCCGACTATTCGGCCGGCAACGCGCGACGAACCGGCGTCGGGCAACAAAATGGGGCGCACGGCCCGCAGGCCGTACGCCCGTCCCCGAGGCTTTCGCCCGGGGTTACTTCCCGGGCTGTCGGGCGGCCTCGGCGGAGGCGAGCACGGCGTCCACGGCCGCGTCCTCCTTCGCCTTGTTGGCACCGCCCTGGCTCTTCACGATCGTCACGACGAGAGCGATGAAGAACGCGGCCATCACGATGGGGGGCACGAGCGCGGAAACGTAGTCCATGCCCCCAGCCTAGCTACCCGGCGGCGCGGCCGTCCGCCGGGGGCCGGCCCGGCGCGGCGGGCTTCCGGCGGGGCGGGAAGACCTCCCCGGGGGTCGGAATGGGCCGCTCCCGCTCGGGGCGCGGCTGCTCCCCGGGGGCCGGGGTCGGCGCGGGCTTCGGTTCGCCGCCCCGTTCGTCCTCGCGTCCGCCGGCGAGGGCCAGCAGGCGGGTCCGGGGGGCGGGAGCCGTGCGCAGCCGGCGGCGCACGGAGCGCTCGGCGACCGCCTGCGCCCGCTCCAGCACGGCGGCGGCGAGCGGGTTGGCGCGCAGCGCGCGCAGGGCCGCGAGGTCGTCGGGCACCGGCTCGTAGCCGGCGGCCAGGGCGTCCTGGAGCAGCTCCAGGTAGCCGGAGAGGCTGCCGGGCAGGGCGTCTCTGTAGCGGGCGAGGTCGGCGAGGAGGAAGTCTCTGAGCCTCTCCGCCTCGGCGACCGCGTCGTCCACCGACGCCGCGAGGCGAAGGCAGGCCTGGACCTCGACGGCCGCGAGCGGGGCCGTGGAGGACTGGAGGGCGTGGGCGAGCGAGCGCCTGAGCACGTGCAGCTCGGCAGCACTGAACGCCATGCCGCCGCGGGATCCGTAGGGCGTGGGCATGGGCCGAAGATACGCGCTAATCGGACTAAATCCCCTTAATTAGGGCGATTACGGCGCGGCGGGATCGCTACTTGCCAATGTGGAAAGTACGCGCCACTCTGGAAAGGAAGCGGCGGCCGTCGGGCGCCGCCGGCCACGAGGGGGGACACCGTGAGCGAGTACGCAGAGGCCAAGCGGATGGAGACGGCGGCGCTGCTGAGCAGTGGCTGGTACGCGCGCTACCTGTGGGTGTTCGCGGCGGGGCAGTTGGTCCTCGTACCGGTGTCCCTCCTCTGGCACGGGGCCGGTCAGGCCGTCGTCTTCACGGTGGCCAACATGCTGCTCGTCGGCGGGCTGAGCGTGTACGCGGCGCGGCAGCGGGTGGTGCGGCGCGGGTTCGGCCTCAAGCACGGGCTGGTCATCGGTACCTGGGGCGCGGTGTTCGGGGCGGCGGTGGTGCTGGGCACCGGAGCCTTCCGGGACGACCCGGCGTTCACGGTCGTGGCCGCGGTGGCGTGCGCACTGCCGGCCGCCGTGGGCGCGATGACCGAGAGGCGGGCCGCGTGAGCACGGAGAAGCAGGGCGCCCATCCCCGGCACGGGCTCGCGCCGCTGTTGAACGCGCCCGTGCGGCTTTCGGTGACGGCGGCGCTGGCCGCGGTCGACAAGGCCGAGTTCGGTTTCGTGCGCGACCTCGTGGAGGTGTCCGACTCGGTGCTGTCCAAGCAGGTGGCGGCGCTGGAGGAGGCGGGCCTGGTGGCCGTCGCCAAGGGCCGGGTGGCCCGCCGCCCGCGGACGTGGCTCTCGCTGACCCCGGAGGGGCGGACCGTCTACCGGCGCCACCTGGATGCCCTGCGGGCCATCGCGGGGCCGTAGCGGGCCCGGGGCGGGCCCGGGGCGGGCCCGGGGCGGGCCCGGGGCGGGCCCGGGGCGGGCCCGGGGCGGGCCCGGGGCGGGCCCGGGGCGCGGCCTGCGGCCTCAGGCCCCGCCGTCCGCCTTGACGCCGTCCAGGAACGCGGCCCAGGCGGCGTGCGTCGTGGCCATCACGAGGTGGGCGGGGTCCGAGCGGTCGGCCACCCGGACCAGGGTGCCGGGGGCGGCGGAGACGTACACGCAGTTGACGCCGTCGTCGCAGTGGGACGACTTCTGCCAGGTGGGGCGAGCGGTCGTGGTCATGGTGTCTCCTCCGACGGAAACGGGGTCACGGTGCCTGTCGTGGGCCGACCGTAACCCCCGCGGGGGCACACTTCGGCCATTTCCGTGGAAGTTCCCGCTCACTCGATCGGAAACGCGTACGCGATCTCGTACCGGGAATCGGGGATGACCAGGTCGGCGGTCTCCACCGGGCGGCCGTCCGAGTCCAGGTACGTGCGCTCGATCTCGGTGATGAGCGAGCCGACGCTGATGCCCAGCAGGTTGGCCTGTGCCTGGTTGGCGCGCGACGGGCGCGGTATCTCCAGCACCGAGGCGACCGTGATGCCGATGGACCGCATGCGCGCGACCACGCCGGCCCCGCGCATCTCCCCGTCCTCCGGCAGGACGACCGGGGTGTCGGCGGTGAGGGCCATCGGCTCCCAGGACTGGGACAGTTCGGCGGGACTGCCGTCGGCCATGAACTCGTAGCGGGTCATCACGCACGGGTCGCCGGGGGCGATGGCGAGGCGGGCCGCGATGTGGTCGGGGGCCGGGGTGTGGGCGACGGTCCGGGCGTCCCAGGAGGCCGCGAAGCCGTGTTCGAGGGCCTCGGCGCGGAAGGCGTTGCCCGAGTTCGGTACGCGGCGGCGGGTGCGCACCATGCGCATCCGGCGCCGCGGGGTGCGCACGAACGTCCCGGACCCGGCGCGGCCTTCGAGGAGGCCCTCGATGATCAGCCGTTCCAGGGCGCGTTGGGTGACGCTCTGTCCGACGGAGTACTCGGCGGCGAACCGCGACCGCGAGGGGAGCTTGTCGCCGACCTCCCACTCGCCCGCCTCGATACGGGCCCGGAGGGCGTCGACCACCTGCAAGTACGGTGATTCACGGGGCATTTGGACCATCCTGGAGCGTCGCAAACACGTGCGTCCGACGCCGACAAAGCTAAGGCATCAGGTTGAACCCGACGCGTCAGCCTGACGGCCGGTGAAGCGCCGCGACGAGGAAGGACGGCGCGGGGCCGCGAGGGGCGACGGGAAAGGCCCCCGCCGGGTGGGCGGGGGCCTTGCGTCACGCGTCGTCGCGCCGCGCGTTCACTCGAAGTTGGGCGCGTTGCGCTCGTAGACCAGCCGCAGCCCGATCAACGTCAGCCAGGGCTCGTGGTCGTCGATCACCGAGGCCTCGCCGAGGACGATCGGCGCCAGGCCGCCGGTGGCGATCACGCGGACGTCGTCCGGGTCGCCGGTGGGGCCGGCGAGCTCCTTGGCCATCCGGTTCACGATCCCGTCGACCTGGCCGGCGAACCCGTAGACCACGCCCGACTGCATCGCCTCGACCGTGGACTTGCCGATGACGTTGCGCGGGCGGGCCAGCTCGATCTTGCGGAGCTGGGCGCCGCGCACGCCGAGGGCCTCCATCGAGATCTCGATGCCCGGGGAGATCACCCCGCCGACGTACTCGCCCTTCGCGGACACCGCGTCGAAGGTGGTGGCCGTGCCGAAGTCGACGACGATCGCCGGTCCGCCGTAGAGCTCGACGGCCGCGACCGCGTTGATGATGCGGTCCGCGCCGACCTCCTTCGGGTTGTCCATGAGGATCGGCACGCCCGTCTTGATGCCGGGCTCGACCAGCACGGCCGGCACGTCGCCGTAGTAGCGGCGGGTGACCTCGCGCAGTTCGTGCAGGACCGAGGGGACCGTCGAACAGATCGCGATGCCGTGGATGCCGTCGCCCAGCTCGGTGCCGAGCATCGGGTGCATGCCCATCAGGCCCTGCATCAGGACGGCCATCTCGTCGGCCGTCCTGCGCGGGTCGGTGGAGATGCGCCAGTGCTCGACGATCTCGTCACCGTCGAACAGGCCCAGCACCGTGTGGGTGTTGCCCACGTCGATGGTGAGGAGCATCGGTTACACCGCCTCGCGGAGGTCGAGGCCGATGTCCAGGATCGGCGAGGAGTGGGTGAGCCCGCCGACCGCGAGGTAGTTCACGCCGGTCTCGGCGTAGGCGCGGGCGGTGTCCAGGGTCAGCCGGCCGGAGGACTCCAGGACGGCGCGGCCGGCGACCAGCGCGACGGCCTCGGCGGTCTGCTCGACGGTGAAGTTGTCCAGCAGGATCAGGTCGGCGCCCGCGTCCAGGACCTCGCCGATCTGCGCGAGGGTGTCGACCTCGACCTCGATCGGGACGTCGGGGAAGGCCTCGCGGACGGCCGTGAACGCCTGGGCGACGCCGCCCGCCGCGACCACGTGGTTGTCCTTGACCAGCGCCGCGTCCGACAGCGACATGCGGTGGTTGACGCCGCCGCCGCAACGGACCGCGTACTTCTCCAGCGCGCGCAGGCCCGGAGTGGTCTTGCGGGTGTCGCGGACCTTCGCGGACGTGCCGTCCAGGACGTCGGCCCAGCGGCGGGTGGCGGTCGCGATGCCCGACAGCCGGCACAGGATGTTCAGGGCGCTGCGCTCGGCCGTGAGCAGGTCGCGGGTACGGGCGCGGACGGACAGCAGCACCTCGCCCGCCTTGACGGTGTCGCCGTCCTCGGCGTGCCGCTCGACCTCGAACGCCTCGGTGCAGACCACCGAGAACACGGCCTCGGCGATCCGCAGGCCGGCCACGACGCCGTCCTCGCGGGCGATGAAGTCCGCGACGGCCTCGGCGTCCTCGGGCACGGTGGCGACGGTGGTGACGTCGACCCCGCCGTCGAGGTCCTCGGACAGCGCCATGTGCGCGATGTCCTCGACCTCGATCGGGTCCAGGCCGGCGTCCGCGAGGAGCTCGGCGAGCGCCGGGTCCAGGCCGGACTCCTCGCCGTCACCGCAGGCGCAGTCGTCGCCGCAGCCGCCCTCGGCCTGTCCCAGGAGGGGCAGTTCGTCGTGCGCGGTGCGGTCGGTGTCTTCGTGCTCGTGCGTGCTCACGCTTGCTGCTCCTGGCTGAGGGGGTGGGAAACGGGCGGGAAGTCCGCCGAGTCGGTGGGGGTGACGACCAGCGCCCGCTTCTCGGTCGCGGACAGTCGGACGACCAGGTGGCGGCGCCAGTGGGCGTCGTCGCGGTCGGGGTGGTCCTCGCGCCAGTGGCAGCCGCGGGTCTCCTCGCGGCGCCGGCCGGCGGCGACCAGGACCCGGGCCACGCACAGGAGGTTCGTGGCCTCCCAGGTGTCCACGCCCGGTTCGGCGGTCTTGCCGTGCGCTTCGAGGTTGTTCAGGGCGGCCGCGTACAGGTCTTCGAGGGCGGCGGCGGCCGTGGCCAGGGACTCCGCGGAGCGCAGCACGCCCGCACCGTCCGTCATGATGCGCTGGATCTCGTACCGGGCCTCGGCGGGCTGGAGCGGGCCGGTGGCCGGCACGGGGATGCCGGGTCCGTTGCCCGTGAGCGGCCGGCGGGCGATGTCGTCCGCGATCCGCTCGGCGAAGACCAGGCCCTCCAGAAGGGAGTTGGAGGCCAGCCGGTTCGCGCCGTGCACGCCGGTACAGGCGACCTCGCCGCAGGCGTACAGGCCGGGCACCGTGGTGCGGCCGTGCAGGTCGGTGCGTACGCCGCCCGACGCGTAGTGCGCGGCCGGCGCGACGGGGATGGGCTCGGTGACCGGGTCGATGCCGTGGGAGCGGCAGGCGGCGAGGATCGTGGGGAAGCGCTGCTCCCACATCTCGGCGCCGAAGTGCCGGGCGTCCAGGTACATGTGCCGGGTGCCCTGTTCCTGCATGCGGCGCATGATGCCCTTGGCGACGATGTCGCGGGGGGCGAGTTCGGCCAGTTCGTGCTGTCCGACCATGAAGCGCACGCCGTCCGCGTCGACGAGGTGGGCGCCCTCGCCGCGGACGGCCTCGGAGACCAGCGGCTGCTGTCCCTCGGCGTCGGCGCCGAGGAACAGCACCGTCGGGTGGAACTGGACGAATTCGAGGTCGGAGACCTCGGCGCCGGCGCGCAGCGCGAGGGCCACCCCGTCGCCCGTGGAGACGGACGGGTTGGTGGTGGCCGAGAAGACCTGGCCCATGCCGCCGGTCGCGAGGATCACGGCGGGGGCGTGGACGGCGCCCACGCCGTCGTGCTGGCCCTCGCCCATGACGTGCAGGGTGACGCCGGCGGTGCGGCCCTCGGCGTCTTGGAGCAGGTCCAGGACGAGCGCGTTCTCGACGGTCTCGATGCCCGCGTCCTGGACGGCCTCCACGAGGGCCCGGGAGATCTCGGCGCCGGTGGCGTCGCCGCCGGCGTGCGCGATCCGACGGCGGTGGTGGCCGCCCTCCCGCGTCAGCTCTATCTCCCCGGTCTCGGCCGAGGTGTCGAAGACGGCGCCGGTCGAGATGAGGCGTCGTACGGCGTCCGGCCCCTCGGTGACCAGCAGCCGGACGGCGGCCTCGTCGCACAGGCCCGCGCCCGCCACCAGGGTGTCGTCCAGGTGCTGCTCGGGGGTGTCCCCGTCGCCGAGGGCGGCGGCGATGCCGCCCTGGGCCCAGCGGGTGGATCCGTCGTCGAGCCGGGCCTTGGTGACCACGACCGTGCGGCGGCCGGCGGCGGCGCAGCGCAGCGCCACCGTCAGGCCCGCCACGCCCGAGCCGACGACGACGACGTCCGCGTCGAGGGACCAGCCGGGGGCGGGGGCGTGCAGCCGTATGCCGGTGCCGGCGGCACTTCTGCCAGTGCTCACGAGTGTGCTCCGAACTCCAATGGGATGTTGTCGATCAGCCGGGTCGCGCCCACCTTGGCGGCGACGGCCAGCACGGCCCGTCCCGTGAACCCGGGGCCGATGTCGGTGAAGTCCTGGGGGTCGACCAGCGCCAGGTAGTCCAGGGCCAGCGGCGGGTCGTGCCGGCCCGCGTCCTCCAGGACGTGTCGGGCGGCGGACCGTACGGCGTCGGGCAGGCCGGAGCCGGCCGCGGAGACGGCGTGCGCGTCGGCGGAGGCGCGGATCTCGCCGAGCCGGGCCAGGGCGGTGGCGCGTCCGTCGCTGGCCGGGGAGGCCTCGGCGCGGGCGCGCAGCGCGGCCTGCGCGGCGAGGCGGTCGCGGCCCGCGAACAGGGCGCGGGACAGGGCGAGGGCCGTGCGGCGTTCCGCCGGGGAGAGGTAGCGGTTGCGGGAGGACAGCGCGAGGCCGTCGTCCTCGCGGGCGGTGGGTACGCCGACCACCTCGACGGGGAAGTTCAGGTCGGTCACCATGCGCCGGATCAGGGCCAGTTGCTGGGCGTCCTTCTGACCGAAGAGGGCCAGGTCGGGGCGGGTGAGGTGGAGCAGTTTCGCGACGACGGTCAGCATGCCGTCGAAGTGGCCGGGGCGGGTGGCGCCTTCGAGGCGGCCGCCCATGGGGCCGGCGGTGATCCGGACCTGGGGGTCGCCGCCCGGGTAGACCTCGTTCGCGGCCGGGGCGAACACCGCGTCGGCGCCGGCGTGGGCGGCGATGCGCAGGTCGGCGTCCAGGGTGCGGGGGTAGCGGTCGAGGTCCTCGTTCGCCCCGAACTGGAGGGGGTTCACGAAGACGGTGACGACGACCTGGCCGTCGGCGCCGGCGAGGTCGCGGGCCGTGCGGATCAGGGAGGCGTGGCCGTCGTGCAGGGCGCCCATGGTCATGACGACGGCGCGGCGGCCGGGGCGGGCGAGGCCGTGCAGTTCCCCGGCGGTGTGCAGGAGCAGGGGGCC
This sequence comes from Streptomyces sp. NBC_01426, assembly GCF_036231985.1. Lineage (GTDB taxonomy): Bacteria > Actinomycetota > Actinomycetes > Streptomycetales > Streptomycetaceae > Streptomyces. Next base: position 4,316,029 of record NZ_CP109500.1, on the reverse strand, counting down.
GGTCATCGGCGTTCGCCCTCCGGGCCGACGCCGTCGCCGCCGTCGGCGAGCACGCCCAGCAGGTCCTCGGCGAGTTCGGGCTTGAGCAGGCCGTGCGCGAGGGCCCGGTCGGCGGTGGTGCGGGCCATCGCCAGGTAGCCGGCGACGGCGCCGGGGGCGTGCCGGCGCAGTTCGAGGACGTGGGCGGCGACGGTGCCGGCGTCGCCGCGGGCGACGGGGCCGGTGAGGGCCGCGTCGCCGGAGCGCAGGGCGTTGTCGAGGGCGGCGCCGAGGAGCGGGCCGAGCATCCGGTCGGGGTGTTCGACGCCGGCCGTGCGCAGCAGTTCCATCGACTGGGCGACCAGGGTGACCAGGTGGTTCGCGCCGAGGGCGAGGGCCGCGTGGTAGAGCGGACGGCTCTCCTCGGCGATCCACTCGGGCTCGCCGCCCATCTCGATGACCAGGGCCTCGGCGGCGAGCCGCAGCTCGTCGGGGGCGGTGACGCCGAAGGAGCAGCCGGCGAGGCGCTGCACGTCGACCTCGGTGCCGGTGAACGTCATCACGGGGTGCAGGGCCAGCGGCAGGGCGCCCGCGCGGCGGGCGGGGTCCAGCACGGCGGTCCCGTACCGCCCGGAGGTGTGGACGAGGAGCCGGCCGGGGCGGATCGCGCCGGTCTCGACGAGGCCCTCGACCAGGGAGGGGAGTGCGTCGTCGGGGACGGTGAGCAGGACCAGCTCGGCCCGCTCCAGGACCTCGGCGGGCGGTACGACGGGCACGTCGGGCAGCAGTCGGGCGGCTCGCCGACGGGACGCCTCGGACACTCCGGACACGGCGACGGGGCGGTGTCCGGCCTGCTGGAGGGCGCGGGCCAGCGCGGGGCCGACCCGGCCGGCGCCGACGACGCCGACGGTGAGCCGTGCGGGGCGGTCCGACGGATCCCTGGGCTCCGTCTGAAGGGGTGCGTTCACGCGGGGAATGCCTTCCGTTCCAGTCCGCGGGGGGTACCGGACGATACGCCGCCATGCTAGCCCCTGGGCGTGTCGGCCGGTCGGCGATGATCGGGGCATGACTGCTGATGAAGACCGTACGAAGCGGCTGGTCGCGGCGTGGCGCGGAGCGGGTCGGACCCTCTCGCGGAGCCTGCTGGAGCCGACGGTGGGCGAGCTGCTCGCGGCCCTGCCGCAGGCGGCGGCCACCGACCCGGACGAGCCCGCCGACGTGTACGGCGACGGGGTGGTGGCCAGGCTGGAGGAGCGGGTCGCCGAGCTGCTGGGGACGGCGGACGCGGCGTTCTTCCCGTCGGGGACGATGGCGCAGCAGATCGCGCTGCGGTGCTGGGCGGGACGTACCGGGAACACGGTGGTGGCCCTGCACCCCATGGGCCATCCGGAGCTGTGGGAGGGCGGGGCGCTGTCGGTGGTCTCGGGGTTGCGGACGGTGTACCCGACGCGGGACCCGAGGCAGCCCACGCCGCAGGAGGTCGCGGAGGTCGCGGAGCCCTTCGGCACGTTGATGCTGGAGCTGCCGCTGCGGGACGCGGGGTTCCTCCTGCCGACGTGGGAGGAGTTGACGGCGCTGGTGGACGCGGCCCGGGCGCGGGACGCGGTGGTGCACTTCGACGGGGCGCGGCTGTGGGAGTCCACGACGCACTTCGGGCGGCCGCTGTCGGAGATCGCGGGCCTCGCGGACTCCGTGTACGTGTCCTTCTACAAGTCGCTCGGCGGGCTGAGCGGCGCCGCGCTGGCGGGGTCCGCGGAGCTGGTCGCGGAGGCGCGGGTGTGGCGGCACCGGTACGGGGGCCAGATCTTCCGGCAGTTCCCGCAGGCGCTGTCCGCGCTGGCGGGGCTGGAGCGGGAGCTGCCGCGGCTGCCGTCGTACGTGGAGCGGGCGCGGATCGTCGCCGGGGCCCTGCGGGAGGGCTTCGCGGCGGCCGGGGTGCCCTGGTTCCGGGTCCATCCGGAGGAGCCGCACACGCACCAGTTCCAGGTGTGGCTGCCGTACGACGCGGACCGGCTGACGGAGGCGGGCCTGCGGCAGGCGGAGGAGACGGGGACGGTGCTGTTCCGCCGCTGGTCGGCGGAGGGGCCGCCGGGGTTGTCGATGGCGGAGCTGGAGGTCACGGAGCCGGGGCTGGAGTGGACCGGGGCCGATGTGCGGGCGGCGGTGGCGGACTTCGTGGCCCGCTTGTAGCGGGCGGGTCGGTGGGGGCGGGCGGGGGCGGACGGGACGCGGGCGGGACGGCAGGCGGCCGGCCGGGCGGGCGGTCCCAAGGGGCTGGAGGGGGCCGCTTCACCGGCCCGGCGGGCTCCCGGACTGCCCGGCTGCCGGGCCCTCGGCCGCCCGGCCCCGGTCAGCAGGAGCGGGGTCGGGAGAAGAGCCGGCGGACGGCCCGGGTCAGCCGGTGGTGGGCGGGGCGGCCGGCGAGGACCGCGTGGAAGCGGGCCCGGTCGCGGGCCTCGCGGATGACGGCCACGTCGTCACGGCCGGGCGGCGGCGGCATGGGCGTCCCGTGCTGGGAGGCCCGGTAGGTGTCGAGGAGGTACTGCTCGATCGCGCTCATGGCTCCACCCTCACCCCCTCGGCCGCACCCGTCCCGTCGATTGACGCTCCTCGTCAATCGAACCGGATTCCGCCTGGTGAGCGGCCTGAAGGACGGCTTCCCGGGCGCCGGTCCGACGCCCCCCGGCGCACGCCCGGCCGACCCGCACCCGACAGAATGGGGCGATGAGCGTCACCATCGACATCGCCGGGCTCCCCGCGGAGCGGATCGCGTTCGCGCCCTCCCCGCTCGCCGAGCTCTGCATGGCCCTGCACGCGCTCTCCCAGCCCGCGCACCACCCCGGGCTCCAGTCGTGGGCGAACGCCACGCGGGCCGGCCTCGACCCCTCCCTCGCCGATCGGCTGCTGGAAGCCGACTTCATGTGGCGGAGTTCGTTCTCGGACGTGTTCATGCCCTTCGCCGGGGTGCCCGGCGGCTCGGGCCTGCCCGCCGGGACGCTGGCCGAGGAACTCGACGTACTCGACCGGCTCGACGACGAGCGGTTCGTGATCGCCGCCCTGGAACACTGCTGGCTGGCCCTCTACAACGAGGGCGGGGTCGCCTCCCCGCTCCACGACGCGGCCTCGCGCGCCAAGGCGTTGGAGACGGCCGCCGCGCGCGGGCCCCGCCAGTTGCAGTTCTCGCTGCGCCTGTTGGACGACACCGCCGCCGTGCGGGTGTGGATGCGGCGGCTGCTGGAGGACTGCCACGAGGCGTTCTTCGGCGAGGTCTGGCGGCGGATCGGCCCGCAGCAGGCCGCGGACGCGCGCCACAAGGCGGAGGTGTTGCGCCACAAGGGGTTGCCGGCCGCGCTGCGGGAGGTGTCGTCGGCGTTGAGTCTGGACCGGGCCGGGACCACGATCACCGCCGACAAGATGGTCAACGGTTCGGCGACCGCCACCGATCCCCGGGTGGGTCGGGGGCTGGTCTTCGTACCGACCCACTTCGGCTGGCCGCACCTGCTGGTCCTGCACGCCCCGGGCTGGCGGCCGGTGGTCCACTATCCGCTCGGCTCGCCCGAGTTGGCTTCCGCGCCCGGTTCGGTGGAGCTGCTCCGGCGGCGCATGGAGGCCCTGGCGCACCCGATGCGGATGATGCTGTGCCGGAGCCTGGCCCGCGGGCCGTACACCACCAGCGAGCTGGCCACGGTCTACGGCATATCCGCCCCCGAGGTGTCCCGCCACCTGTCGGTGCTCAAGAAGGCCGAGCTGCTGCACACGCACCGTCAGGGGCGTTACGCGCATCACCAGTTGGACGTGACAGCGGTGGCGCGCCTCGGATCCGACTTCATGGAAGGCATCCTCCGGTAGGTCCGGACCTGCGGACAGTGGCCGATTAACACCGGCGCAGTTTCACCGATATACGGAATTCATAAACCGGAATCAGTGAAAACTCTGGCCAGAGTGGCTCCTTGCTGTTTAACGTGCGATCACCACTCCCCCTCGCGCACCGTGCGACACCACACGTATGCCTGCACTTGTCGTGAAAGGACCTTCATGCCCTCACGCCGTATAGCCGCAGCCACTGCCGCCCTGGCCGCCGTGGCTCTCGTCTCCCCGCTGCTCCTCGCCGGTCCCGCCGGTGCCACCGGCCCCCAGAGCGACGCCGCCAAGGGCGACGCGTTGGCCAAGAAGCTGGTCAAGGAGGCGACGGGCAAGGGCGCCAACAACCACCTGAAGGTCTTCCAGTCGATCGCCGACTACAACAAGGGCACCCGGGTGGCCGGTTCCAAGGGCCACGTGCAATCCGCCCAGTACGTCGAAGCCGTGCTGCGCGCGGCGGGATACAAGGTCACGAAGAACGAGTTCGACTTCGTGTATGTCGAAACCATCTCGGAAAAGCTCACCGTGAACGGCGACGCCGAACGCGACGTCCCGATCAACCTGATGACGTACACCGCGAGCGGCCCCGAGGAAGGCATCACGGCGCAGCTCGCCGTCGCCCCCGTGGACGCCGACGGCACGAACGGCTGCGAGCCCGCCGACTTCGCCTCCGGCACCTTCACCGGCAAGATCGCCCTCGTGAAGCGCGGCGGCTGCACCTTCGCGGTGAAGCAGGCGAACGCGGCGACGGCCGGCGCGGTCGGCGCGGTCATCTACAACAACACCGAGGGCGCGCTGAACGGCACCCTGGGCGCCGCGGACGCGGGCAAGGTCCCGACGGGCGGCGTGACCCAGGCGGAGGGCGAGAAGCTCGCCGCCGAGGCGACCGCCGGTCCGGTGTCGATCACCCTGGACATCCGCGAGTTGCGCGAGAACCGCAAGACGTACAACGTCGTCGCCGAGACGCGGGGCGGCGACGAGAACAACACCGTCTTCCTGGGCGCGCACCTGGACTCGGTCTCGGAGGGGCCCGGCATCAACGACAACGGGTCCGGCTCGGCCGGCATCCTCCAGGTCGCACAGCGCCTCGCGAGCAGCCAGACGAAGATCAAGAACAAGGTCAAGTTCGCCTGGTGGTCGGCGGAGGAGTTCGGCCTGCTCGGCTCCGAGGCGTACGTGGCCGGTCTGACGGACGCGCAGAAGAAGCAGATCAAGCTCTACCTGAACTTCGACATGATCGCCTCGCCGAACGCCGCCTACTTCGTCTACGACGGCGACGACTCGGACAAGGTCGGCTCGGGCCCCGGCCCCGAGGGCTCCGCGCAGTTGGAGAAGGGCATCACCGACTTCCTCGACGCGCAGCGCATCCCGCACGAGGGCTCGGACTTCACCGGCCGCTCGGACTACGGCCCGTTCATCGAGGCCGGCATCCCGTCCGGTGGTACGGACACGGGTGCCGAGGGCATCAAGACCGCCGAGCAGGCCGCGAAGTTCGGCGGTCAGGCCGGGGTCGCCTACGACGTGAACTACCACGGCAAGGGCGACGACATCAACAACATCGACCAGAAGGCGCTCGACATCAACGTCGACGTCATCGCGAACGCGGTCGGCCACTACGCCTACGACCTGGCCCCGCTGTCGCAGCCGGTCGTCTCGAAGCCGAGCACCGGCTCGGGCAACGGCGGGGGTCTGCGCCCCGGGCACGACCACCACACGGAGCGGTAGCACGCGGTCCGGAGCGGATGAGGTGGGAGGGGTCGGGATCCCGTCAGGGCGTCCCGGCCCCTTCGCCGTGCCCGGCCGCTTCCTCCTGCGCCGCCGGCCAGGGTGCGATGCCGACCGGCTGGACCAGCCAGCCGAAGTCGCCCAGGCCTCCGCGCGCGGTGAGTTCCGCCGCCTCGCCCGCCGCCGACAGGGCGCGGACGTACGCCACCGGGTCCGTCGAGGCCAGGGCCAGCGGTGGCCGGCCGCCCGAGACCCCGAGGAGCGTCAGGGCCCGGCGCTGCGTGAGCAGGGTCGCGCCCGGTCCCGCGCAGGCGTCCAGCGCGACGTGGGCGGTGACGTCGCACCCGCCGTCCGGGACCGGGGGGACCTCCCGGCCCGCGCGGAAGCCGGTGAGCGTGCCGAACGGGGGCCGGGCCTCCCGGCTGTGGGCGTAGTCCACCGCCACCGCCAGGCCCCGCTCCAGGGTCGCGGCGGCCGCCGCCCAGGCCGCGTCGCGGGACCGGCCGATCTCGGCCCGGCCCGTCCCGGGCCACCACCGCTCCAGCCAGGCCCGGTCCGCCTCCTCCAGGGGCCCGCCGGGGCTCTCCGTGCCGTCGGGCGCGACCGTGACGTAGCGCCCGTCCTCGGTGATCTCCAGCGGCACGTTGTCCAGCCACTCGTTGGCGAACAACAGCCCCGTCGTCCGTTCGGGCGGTACGGGGACCCAGTGGATCCGGGGGTCCAGCCCCTCGGGCCGGGCCGCGCGCTCGACGGCGTACGGGCGCACCCGTGCGGCCGTCTCCGGGGGCAGGGCGGCCAGCACCCCGGTGAGCAGTTCGCCGCGCCCGGCCCCCATGTCGACCAGGTCCAGCCCCCGAGGGCGCCCGAGGGCCTCGTCCACCGTGAGGAGGAGCCGGGCGACGGCTCCCGCGTACAGCCGCGAGGCGTGCACGGAGGTGCGGAAGTGCCCTGCGGGACCCGGGCCGCCGGGACGTGTGTAGAAGCCGTCGGGGCCGTACAGCGCGGCCTCCATCGCCGACCGCCAACGGACCGGAACCGCGCGTTCGCCCTGAGTGCTCATCGACCCAAGGCTAGGCTCACCCTCCACCTTCGGGTGTACTTCATCCCTCAACGGATCGCCCCTCTGGTTGACTCCAGCACCTATCCGCCTTGCCTACTCTGGGTTACGTGCAGCGTCTCTACGACTTCCTCCGCAGACACCCGACGGGCGTCGACAGCTTCTGGGCTGCCCTGCTCTTCGGGGTCTCTCTGCTGGAAGTCACCAACAGCGGTCTGAGCAGCACCGCCACCCGCCTGATCGCCGTCCCCTCGGTGATCGCGATGAGCGCGGTGGTGGCCCTGCGCCGCAAGTGGACCGTGCCGATGTTCTGGCTGGCCGTCGGCACCGGCGTCTACCAGTTGCTGACCCGCACCGATCCACACCTGGGCGACTTCGGGATGCTGATCATCCTGTACACGGTCGCGGCCTCCGCGGACGTCTCGCGCCGGCTGTCCCGGGTGGCGTTCGGCATCGGGCTGACCGCGTCCCCCCTGTACTTCCTGCGCTTCCACGTGGACCGGGGCGAGACCGGCGACAACGTCATCGGGGCGCTCTTCGCCGTCGTGCCCTTCGCCCTCGCCTGGGTCCTCGGCGACTCCGTGCGCACCCGCCGGGCCTACTACGCCCAGCTCGTCGAACGCAACCAGCGCCTGGAGAAGGAGCGCGAGGCCCAGGCCAAGGCGGCCGTCACCACCGAACGCGCCCGGATCGCCCGCGAGCTGCACGACGTCGTCGCGCACAACGTGTCGGTGATGGTGGTGCAGGCCGACGGCGCCGCGTACGTCATGGACGCGGCCCCGGAACAGGCCAAGGAGGCCCTGCAGACCATCTCCGGCACCGGCCGGCAGGCCCTGGCCGAGATGCGGCGACTGCTGGGCGTGCTGCGCACCGGCGAACCGCAGGAGTCCGAGGACTACGTGCCACAGCCGGACGTGGAACAGATCGAGGTCCTGGTCGAGCAGGTACGGGCCGCGGGCCTCACGGTGGACTTCGAGGTCGAGGGCGCGCCCCGCCGGCTGCCGAGCGGGGTCGAACTGACCGCGTACCGGATCGTGCAGGAGGCGCTGACCAACACGCGCAAGCACGGGGGCCCCGAGGCGAGCGCCAGCGTCCGGCTGGTCTACTTCGACGACGGGCTGGGCCTGCTCGTGGAGGACGACGGCCGGGGCGCGGCCCACGAACTGTACGAGGACGGCGGCGCCGACGGCGCCGGACACGGGCTGATCGGCATGCGGGAACGCATCGGTATGGTCGGAGGCACCCTGGACGCGGGCCCGCGTCCCGGCGGCGGCTTCCGGATCAGCGCACTGCTCCCGCTCAAGAAGAGATGACGAGGACGAGGTAACCGATGTCCATCCGAGTGATGCTGGTCGACGATCAGGTGCTGCTGCGCACCGGCTTCCGAATGGTGCTGGCCGCCCAGCCGGACATGGACGTGGTCGCCGAGGCCGGGGACGGCCTGGAGGCGCTGGAGGTGCTGCGGGCGACGAGGGTGGACGTGGTGCTGATGGACGTCCGGATGCCGCGGCTCGACGGGGTCGAGGCGACCCGGCGCATCTGCGAACCCGAGGAACACCCCAAGGTCATCATCCTGACCACGTTCGACCTGGACGAGTACGCGTTCTCCGGGCTGAAGGCCGGGGCGAGCGGCTTCATGCTCAAGGACGTCCCGCCGGCGGAACTGCTGGCGGCGATCCGCTCGGTGCACAGCGGCGACGCCGTCGTCGCCCCGTCCACGACCCGGCGCCTGCTGGACCGCTTCGCGCCGATGCTGCCGACCACGACGGCGGAGCCGCGGAACAAGGACGTGGAGCGGCTGACCGAGCGCGAGCGCGAGGTCATGCTGCTGGTGGCGCAGGGCCTGTCGAACGGCGAGATCGCGGCGCGGCTGGTCCTCTCGGAGGCCACGGTCAAGACGCACGTGGGCCGCATCCTGACGAAGCTGGGCCTGCGCGACCGGGTACAGGTCGTGGTCCTGGCGTACGAGACGGGGCTGGTCCGCGCCGGCGGCCTCTAGTGCCGTGACCGGAAAGGTCTGCCGGGTCACAGCGCCCGGCCGTCCCTTTCGGATCTCGCCGGGGCCCGGTCAGGTCATCCAGCGGTCCGGGCGGGCCGCCGCGCGCGAGGTGCGGGAGCGGGCCGCCTGCGCGGGCAGCAGCGCGGCGGCCTCCGCCGACGGCCGCAGCCGCGCGGTGACGGTGGCGTTCGCGCCGGTGTCCACGTGCAGGTCGGCCACGCCGCGGGCGCGTTCCCAGGGCCCCTGGGTCAGGCGCACGCTCTGCACCTTGGCGTGCGGGACGATCTCCGTGCGGCGGCACAGGCGTCCCTTGCGCGCGGCGAACACGTCCTCGGTCACGGCCAGGCCGTAGCCCTTCCACCACACCGGGACCACCCACCGCGAACCGGCCCTCGGCGCGGGGCTGAAGGACAGGGCCGCCAGGTCCACACCGGGCAGCACCCGCGCGATGACCTCGTACGCGGCGACCCGCGAGGCCACCGGGACCAGGACGTCGTTCTTCGAGCCGGCCACCGCCAGCTCCACCCGGACCCAGTCGCGCCGGCGCCACAGCAGCGGTTCGACGATCCGTACGGTCTGCACGCGCCCCGGCGGCACCGTCTCGTGGGCCCGGTCCAGCAGCCCGTGGTCGATCCGGAGCCCGTCGGGGGATTCGGCGACCGTCCAGTCGTACTCGGTGAGGAACCGGCCCGCCGTGCCGGCCCAGACCCCGCCGAGGAACGGCAGCAGGGTCACCGCGGTGGCCCAGATGCTTCCGCTGAGCCACCACACCACGACCGGCACGACCAGGCCGGCGACCAGGGCGGCCCAGACGGCGAGGGTCAGCACCAGCGAGACCACCAGATCCCTCGGCCGGACCCGCAGCAGTTCGCGTTCCGGGGCCTCGCCGAGCGTCACGGCCTCGGCGGGGGCGAAACCGGCGGCCCGGGCCAGGAGTTCGGCGCGCAGCGCGACGGCGTCCTTCTCGGCGAGGTAGGCCAGTTCGTCCTTGTCCGCGGTGCCGATGACGTCGAGCCGCAGCTTCGCGACCCCGGCGACGCGGGCCAGCAGCGGCCGGGTGACGTCCACGGCCTGGAGCCGGTCGAGGCGGATGTGTGCGGTGCGCCGGAAGATCAGGCCGCTGCGGATGCGCAGTTCGGCGTCGGTGACGGCGTAGTGGGTGAACCACCAGCTCAGGAAGCCGTACGCGCCGAAGACGAGGACCAGCCCGGCCAGCACCAGGAGCCGCAGCAGCCCGGACAGGTCCGCGATCCACTCCCCGGCCCGCTCGCCCTGCTGGGCGATGACGCCGATGGTGGCCGCGATCGGCACCCACGCCCGCAGCAGCGGGGTCAGGAAGTGCAGCCGGCGTTCCGGCGCCGCGGTGTCGCTCACAGCCCGGCCGACTTCGCCTCGCCGAGGGCGGACAGCCGGTCGCGGAGCCGTTCGGCCTCGGCCGGGACCAGCCCGGGGATCTTGGCGTCGGTGGCGGCGGCCGCCGTGTGCAGTTGTACGGAGGCCAGCCCGAAGCGGCGTTCCAGCGGCCCCGAGGTCACCTCGACCAGTTGCATCCGCCCGTACGGCACCACGGTCTGCTCCCGCCACAGCACGCCCCTGCTGATCAGCAGGTCGTCGGCGCGCTCGGCGTAGCGCCAGGACCGCCAGTTGCGGCCGAGCAGCACCCAGCCCCAGACCAGCACCCCGAGCCACAGCGCCCCGACGGCGGCCCACGCCGGCCCGGCGGTGAGGCCCAGTACGACCGCCGTGAGCGCCGTGAGCACCGTCATCCAGATCACCAGCAGCAGTCGCCGGAGCGTGAGGAGCCCGCCCGGCAGCCCCACCCACTCGGGTTCGCTCGTCCCACCCGTTGTCCCGGTTCCCATGCATACACCCTAGGGCTGAGAGAATGCCGCCATGACGGAGACCACGGTCGGTATCGGCGGCGCGGCGGAGAGCACCGACATGGTGCTCAACATCGGGCCGCAGCACCCTTCCACGCACGGCGTGCTGCGCCTGCGCCTCGTCCTGGACGGGGAGCGCATCGTCAGCGCGGAACCGGTGGTCGGCTACATGCACCGGGGCGCCGAGAAGCTCTTCGAGGCCCGTGACTACCGCCAGATCGTGATGCTCGCGAACCGCCACGACTGGCTGTCCGCGTTCTCCAACGAGCTGGGCGTGGTCATGGCCGTCGAGCGGATGCTGGGGATGGAGGTCCCCGAGCGGGCCGTGTGGATGCGGACGCTGCTGGCCGAGCTGAACCGGGTGCTGAACCACCTGATGTTCCTCGGTTCGTACCCGCTGGAGCTGGGCGGGATCACGCCGATCTTCCACGCGTTCCGCGAGCGCGAGGAACTCCAGGCCGTCATGGAGGAGATCTCCGGCGGCCGCATGCACTACATGTTCAACCGGGTCGGCGGTCTCAAGGAGGACCTCCCCGCCGGCTGGTCGGGCCGGGCCCGCGCCGCCGTCGCGGACGTCCGCACCCGCATGGACGTCTACGACAAGCTGGTCCACGGCAACGAGATCTTCCGCGGCCGCACCCGCGGCGTGGGCGTGCTCCAGGCGGACGCCGTGCACGCCTACGGGGTCTCCGGTCCCGTCGCCCGCGCCTCCGGCGTCGATTTCGACCTCCGCCGCGACGAGCCCTACCTGGCGTACGGCGAGCTCCAGGACGTGCTGAAGGTGGTCACCCGGACCGAGGGCGACTGCCTGGCCCGCTTCGAGGTGCTGCTCGACCAGACGCACAACGCCCTCGACCTGGCCGTCGCCTGCCTGGACCGGATGGCGGAGCTGGCGCCGGGCCCGATCAACCAGCGGCTGCCCAAGGTGCTGAAGGCGCCCGAGGGGAGCACGTACGCCTGGACGGAGAACCCGCTGGGCGTCAACGGCTACTACCTGGTGTCCAAGGGCGAGAAGACCCCGTACCGGCTGAAGCTGCGCTCGGCGTCCTTCAACAACATCCAGGCGCTGGCCGTGTTGCTGCCCGGGCAGTTGGTCGCGGACATGGTGTCGATCCTGGGTTCGCTGTTCTTCGTCGTCGGCGACATCGACAAGTAGTCCTGAACGCGACGGTGCCCGGCCGGCCTTGTCTAGGCTGATCACATGATCTCCGACTTGTGCGTGGACTACCTGCGCCGGCTGGGCGTCGAGCCGGCGGCGCCCTCCGTCGAGGGGCTGTTCGCCCTCCAGCGGGCCCACCTGGAGCGCGTGCCCTACGAGAACATCGACATCCAGCTGGGCCGGCCACCCGGGATCGACCCCGAGCTGTCGGCGCGCCGGCTCGCGGCGGGCCGGGGCGGGTACTGCTTCCACCTCAACGGCGCCTTCTCCGCGCTCCTCGAAGCGCTGGGCTACGACGTGACCCGCCATGTCGGCGGCGTGTGCAAGGAGCCCGACGCCCGGGGCGTCAACGGCGACCATCTGGCGCTGGTCGTCCGGGTGGACGGGGCCGCGTTCTTCGTGGACGCCGGGTTGGGCGACGGACCCCACGAGCCGTTGCCGCTGCGCGAGGACACCTTCGAACGGGGGGACTTCCGCTACGCGTTGGAGCGGCTCGTCCCGCTCGACGGGGAGGCACCGGGCTGGACGTACCGCAACCCGGGCGGCCCCTTCCCCGTGATGAACTTCCGCTCGGCCCCCGCCACGATGGCCGACTTCGCTTCCGAGCACCTGCGGCTGTCCACGTCGCAGGACTCCGGTTTCGTACGGACCTTCGCGATGCTTCGGCGCGACGCGCACGGCATCGACGCCCTGCGCGGGCGCGTCCTGAGCCGGATCGACCCGCTCAAGGGAACGACGGACCGGGAGCTGCACACGCCCGAGGAGTTCTTCGGCGTGCTTGCCGGCGTCTTCGGGCGGTCGCTCGACGACCTGACCGTGCGGGACCGGGCGGCCCTGTGGGAGCGGGTGGACCGCGCGCACGAGACGTGGCGGGAGACGCGGGACGAGCCGCCGGCGCGGGCCGCGCAGGAGACGCCGGTGGGCTGACGTCGGGCCCGCGCTGTCGGTGCGAGGGTGCAGACTTGGGGCATGTCCCACTCCCCCCGTAGGGCCTGCCCCACCTGCGGCCGCGACTGCGCCGTCACCGCCGGCCGGATCGCCCGCCACGACCCGCCCGCCGGCCGGGGACGCGGCGACCTGGTGTCCTGCCCCGGCTCCCGCGCCCGCGTCGTGCTCGGCGCGTCGGCGCCGACCCTGGACGGCTTCGCCCTGGGCCCGCACCCGGGACAGCTCCCGCTGTTCTGACACGCCCCGGTCGGGGGGCTGTCCCCCCTCGACTGCCGGGGGAATACGGGATGTCGGGGATCTCGGCCGGGTCCTAGCGTTCGGGACATGACGACGACCTCGCACCAGAACAAGCAGGGGCGGCGGCGCGCGGCCGCAGCCGCGGTCCTCACGGCCGTCCTCGGCGCGGCGGCCGCGCCGGCGGCCCTCGCCGCACCCGCCGCCCCCGTGCCGGCACCGGCCGCCCGGGGCGTCCTGATCTCCGTCACCCCGGTCGACACCCTCGACCGCGCCGGCGTCACCGCCGAACTCGGCGCCCTCGGGGTCGACACCGCGGGCGTCCGGTACGGCGTCCGCGCGTACCGCCTCACCTACGCCACCGTCGACCCGAAGGGCCGCCCCACCACGGCCACCGGGCTGCTGGTCCTGCCCCGCGGCGGCCCGGCCCGGCCCGACCTGGTGTCCGACACCCATGGCACCGTCGCCCACCGCGACAGCGCGCCGAGCGGGGGCAAGGGCCACAACCGGCTCACCCCGTACCTGCACGCCTCGGCCGGTCGCGCCGTCGCCGCGCCGGACTACCTCGGCCTCGGCGGCGGCGCCGGCCCCCACCCCTACATGGACACCCGCTCCGCCGTCACCGCCACCGTCGACATGCTCAAGGCCTCCCGCACCGCCACCGACCGGCTGGGCCGCCCCGTGACCCGGGACGTGTACGCCACCGGCTTCTCCCAGGGCGGCCAGGTGGCCATGGCCGTCGGCCGCGAACTCTCCGGGGGCCGCGACGGACTGCGGCTGCGCGCCCTGGCCCCGATGGCCGGCCCGTACGACCTGTCCGGTTCCGAGATGCCCGGGATCACGGACGGCCGGGTCGCGCCGCGCACCGCCGTGTTCTACCTCGCGTACTTCCTGACGGCCCAGAACCGGCTCCACCCGCTCTACAAGGACACCGGCGAGGTGTTCCGCGCGCCGTACGCGGGGACGGTGGAGGGCCTGTTCGACGGGACGCACCCGGAGGAGGAGATCGTCGCCGCGCTGCCCGCGACCCCCGCGGAACTGCTCACCCCGGCCTGGGCCGAGAACGTCCGCGCCCCGCGCGGCGCCCTGCGCACCGCCCTGCGGGCCAACGACGGCGCCTGCGACTGGAAGCCGGACGTGCCGGTACGGCTCTACGCGGGCGGCGCCGACACGGACGTGCCGATCGCCAACTCCCGGGCCTGCGCCGCCGACCTGGCCCGCCACGGGGTCCGGGCGAAGGTCGTCGACCAGGGCCCGGACGCGGACCACGTCACGACGGCCCTCCGGTCGGCCCCCCAGGTGGTGCGCTGGTTCGACGCGCTGCGCTGAATCCGGGACGCCGGCGCTAGGAGATCGCGGTGCGGAGCCGGACCACGTCGATCGGCTCGGTCTCGTCGTGCGCCGTCAGGTCGATGACCTGGCCCACCGCGCGGTGCTCGGGGGTCGCCGGCTTGAACTCCGGGTCGCCGGCCGCGCGGACGGTCTCCGCCTTGTGCACGGCGAGGGCCTCGGCGCCGACCACGTCGGCGAGGTCCTCGTTCTGCACGGCCTCGATCGCGGCGCGGGCCTGCGCGGCGTTCTTGGTGCCGAAGAAGTCGAAGCCGCCCTCGACGCGCGAGGCGGACCGCCTCGGGGCCGCGTACGGGGCCACGGTCGCCGCCTGCCGCCGCGCCGGAACGGCGGGCGCCCGGTCGGCGGTCGCCGCACGGCCGTGCGCCTCGGCGGGGCGGGCCGCACCGGGCGTCGTGGCCGGGGCGGCGGCCGGCGAGCTGCCGGGGGTGCGGCCACCGGGGGTCGGGGGGCCGGGGGTGCGGGGGCCGGGGGTCGGGGGGCCGGGGGTGCGGGGGCCGGGGGTCGGGGGGCCGGGGGTGCGGGGGCCGGGGGCCGGGTCCGCGCCGGATCCCAGGGCCTTGGGTCGCGCCGCGGCCCGCTCCTGGCCCTTGCGCACCAGCGCCGCCATCGCCGCGTTGGCGCGGGCGTAGCCGATCGCGGTCGGCGCCCCGGCGACGGTGCGCTCCCGGGACACGGCCGGGAGTTCCTTCGGCGCGCCCGCAGGGGCCGAGGCGGCCTCGATGGCCAGCAGTCGGCGTCCTTCGAGGGCGGTGGCCCGCTCCGTCTCGGCGGTGGCGTACCGGCGCAGCAGCGCGGCGTGCTCGCCGCGCAGTCCCGCGAGTTCGACCCGCTTGGCGCGCAGCTTCGTGTCGAGCCTGGCGCGCAGCATGCGGGCTTCTTCGAGGTCGGATTCGAGCTCGGCTATCCGCTCTTCCGTCTTCCACTCGTCCTTGACCCGTTCTCGGGTCAGTTCGGCCACCCGGCGGCCGGCCGAGCGGTCCCAGGAGCGCATGACGACGGCGCCGGCCACACCCGAGGCGGCCGTGAGGGCCACGAGGAGGCGCCACGCGGCGCCGCCTTCGGGTCCCGCGAGCAGCCAGGCCGCGCCGGCGCCGGCCACGGAGACACCGGCGACGAGGGTCGGCGTGAGCAGTCGGTGCAGGGGTTCTGGATTGCGGTGGCGTCCACGGGGCATGGCCTGAAATTTACAGGGAGTAGGTGGGGTGTGGGGAAGCCGCCCGGCAATCTCTTGCCGGGCAGTTACCCGTCATTTCCGCATCAATCGCGTAACTGATCTTGTTGTGGGGCTACTTCTTCAGCAGACCCTTGGATTCCAGGTACGCCTTGGCCACATCGGCGGGCTTCGCGCGCTCCGCGTCCACCTTGCGGTTGAGGTCGACGAGGTCGGCCGTCGTCAGCGCCTTGGTGAGCTTGTCGAGCGCGGCGGCGACCTCCGGGGCGCCCGCGTCCTTGGCGTTGACCACCGGCAGGACGTTGTCGGCGTTCTGGAGCTTCTTGTCGTCCGCCAGCAGGACCAGGCCGAAGGAGTCGAGCGTGGCGTCGGTGGTCGTGGTCAGCACCAGCTGGTCCACGCCGTCCTTGACGGCCTGCTTGGCCTGGGGGGTGCCGACGCCCTTGGGGTCGATGCCGGCCACGGAGATGCCGTACGTCTTCTCCAACCCGGGAGCGCAGAAGGGACGGACGGCGCACTCGTCGCCCGCCGCGATCTTCACCTTCAGGCCGGACTTGCCCAGGTCCGAAAGGGTCTTGAGCTTGTTCTTCTCCGCGAACTCCTTGGTCACCGCGAAGGCGTTCTGGTCGACCGCCTCGCCCGCCGGGAGGGCCTTGATGCCGAGCGGCGTCGCCAGCTTCTCCAGCGCCGCCACCGTCGCCGCCGCGTCGCTGGAGGCGACCGGCTTGTCCTTCGGCGCGTCCTTGCCGTTGACCTTGGCGTTGAGGAACTCGGCGAGGGTGGCCGCGTACTCCGGGACGACGTCGATCTCGCCCTTCTCCAGTGAGGGCTCGTACAGCTCACGGTTGTTGACCGTGGTGATCGAGGTGGAGTAGCCGGCGTCCTTCAGGACCTGGGAGTACAGCTCCGCCAGCACGTTGGACTCGGTGAAGCCGGCCGCGCCGACCACCAGCTTGCCCTTGGCGCCCCCGCCCGAGGAGGAGGCCGGGGCGGACGAGCCGCCGTCCTTGGCCTTCTCCAGGCTGTCGCCACCGCACGCGGCGAGCGAGACGGTCAGGGCCACCGCGCCCAGTGCCGCGCCGAGAACGCGCGTGGACTTGCTCATGGTTGCTCCTCCAGGGAGTGAGTACAGCGGGAAGAAAGAGGGGGGACGGAAACGGCGGCAGGACTCAGCGGGCCACCGACGGGCGCCGCAGCAGGAACCGGTCGACGGCCACCAGCACGCCCTCCACCAGCAGGGCCAGCAGCGCCACCAGGAGGGCGCCGGCGACCACCTGGGCCGTGTCGAACGTGTTGAAGCCGGCGGTGATGATCCGCCCCAGACCGCCCTGGCCGACCATGGCCGCGATGGTGGCGGTGGCGATGACCTGGACCGCGCCCGAGCGCAGCCCCGTCATCACGAGTCCGCGCGCGAGCGGCAGTTCCACGCGCAGGAACAGCTGTGTCCCGGACATGCCCATCCCCCTCGCCGCCTCGACAACCGAGCGGTCCACCTCGCGCATACCCACATACGCGTTGGTCAGCAGCGGCGGGATGGCGAACAGGACGAGCGCGACGATCGTGGGCAGGTACCCCGCGCTGCGCAGCGGCGAGACCATGAACAGGGCCAGCACCGCGAAGACGGGGATCGCCCGGCCGACGTTGGACACGTTCACGGCGAGGGCCCCGCCCTTGCCGAGGTGACCGAGCCACAGGCCGATCGGCAGCGCCACCGCGCAGGCGACGGCCAGGGCGATCCCGCTGACGTAGACGTGCTCGCCGAGCCGGTGCCAGACACCGTTCTCGCCGGCCCAGTTGGCGCCGTCGGCCAGCCAGTCCCAGGCCTCGCCCAGTACGCCCATGGCTCAGACCTCCTTGGCGACGGGTGTCGGGGCCCGCTTGGAGAAACGTTTCGTCGGTGTGGGCTTCGAGGCTCGGGTCCACGGGGTGAGCAACCGCTGGACGCCGAGCAGCAGCAGGTCCGCCACCAGCGCGAGCAGCACGCACAGCACCGACGCGGTGAGCACCTGGGCCTTGAACGAGCTGTTCACGGCCGGTGCGATCAGGTTGCCCAGGCCGCCCTTGCCGACGATCGACCCCACGGTCGTGAGCGCCACCGTCGACACGGTGGCGATGCGGACTCCCGCGAGCAGCGCGGGCAGCGCCAGCGGCAGTTCGACCTGCCACAGCAGCCGGCCCGAGCCGTAGCCCATGCCGCGCGCGGCCTCCCGCACCTCGTCGGGGACCGCCTCCAGGCCGGCCAGCACGTTGCGGACCAGGATGGTCAGCGAGTACAGCACCAGACCGGTCACCACCAGCGTGGCCGACAGCCCGAAGACCGGCAGCAGCAGCGAGAACATGGCGAGCGAGGGAACCGTGTAGAGCAGGGTGGTCAGACCGAGCACGGGCGCCGCCCAGCCGCGGCCGCGGCGGGCCAGCAGGGCGAGCGGAACGGACACGACGAGCCCGATGACCACCGACAGACCGGTGATCCAGATGTGCTCGACGGTGGCGTCGGTGAGCTCCTGGGAGCGGGAGGTGACGTACTCCCAGCAGATCCAGTCGTTCGCCACCAGACAGCTCTGCCCGGCCATGCCGCTCACCCCCGCCTCGCTCCGTCAGCCCGTCATCGCACACGCGTCCGACCCGAGGGCCTGGTCAGACCGACCCTAACCCCCGCCGCCGACAATGGCCGGAATCCTTCGCAGTCGGGCAACATGCCCTTCACAAATGACACCCGCGCGTGAGGAAGGATGGTCCGGTGATCCGATTCGAGCAAGTGACCAAGCGCTACCCCGACGGGACGACGGCCGTCCGGGACCTCTCCTTCGAGGTCGCGGAGGGCGAGCTGGTCACCCTCGTCGGCCCGTCCGGCTGCGGCAAGACGACCACGATGAAGATGGTCAACCGGCTGATCGAGCCCACGTCCGGCCGGATCCTGGTGGACGGCGAGGACATCGCCGCCGCCGACCCCGTCGAGCTGCGCCGCCGCATCGGCTACGTCATCCAGCAGGTCGGCCTCTTCCCGCACAAGACGGTGCTGGAGAACACGGCGACCGTCCCGCACCTGCTCGGCACCCCCAGGTCCAAGGCCCGCGCCCGCGCCGCGGAACTGCTGGAACTCGTCGGCCTCGACCCGGCCGTGTACGGCGGCCGCTACCCGGAGCAGCTCTCCGGCGGGCAGCGCCAGCGGGTCGGCGTGGCCCGGGCGCTGGCCGCCGACCCGCCGGTCCTGCTGATGGACGAACCGTTCGGCGCGGTGGACCCGGTGGTCCGCGAACGGCTCCAGAACGAGTTCCTGGCCCTGCAGAGGACCGTCCGCAAGACGATCCTGCTGGTCACCCACGACCTGGAGGAAGCCATCCGGCTCGGGGACCGGATCGCCGTCTACGGCACGGGCACCATCGAGCAGTTCGCGAAGCCGGCCACCGTGCTGGCCGCGCCCGCCACCGACTACGTCGCCTCCTTCGTCGGCTCGGACCGGGGGCTCAAGCGCCTCGCGGTCACCCCGGTCGAGACCGCCGACCTCGCGGAACAGGACCCGGAACACGGAAAGGCCCCCGCCGCCACGGTGGCGTTGGGGGCGAGTCTGCGCGAGGCCCTCGCGGCGCTCCTCCAGGAGGACGAGGGCCGCGTCGGGGTCACCGACCCGGACTCCGGCGCGCTGATCGGCGTACTCACCCCGGAGGGCGTGCACCGCGCACTGCGCCGGTCCCGACTTCAGGAGGCCTGACCGGAACGCGCCCGGCCCGACCGCAAGACGGTCGGGCCGGGGCGGTCAGGCCAACGGCGGTCAGGCCGACGGCGGTCAGGCCTGGATGCGGCCGCTCATCCACGTCAGCATCGGCGGGATCTCGCGCCGCCAGGTGTTGAAGTTGTGGCCGCCGCTGTCGAGGATGATCGAGGAGACCCGGTCCGGCCCCTTCACCAGCTTGATGAACTTCTTGGTGTCACCGAGGTTCGGCTCGCCCTTCTCACTGCTGGTGACCAGGAAGGACGTACCGGCCGGCTTCTTGTTCTGCATGCTGTGCAGCACGTCCGCGCGCTTCTTCAGCTTGGCGTCGCCGTGGAACAGGTCACCGGTCGTCGGGTCGTCGGGAGCCTCGTAGTACGCGGAGAGGCCGGCGGCGGCGCCGAAGGTCTGCGGGTAGTGCGCGGCGATCTTCAGGGCGCAGTAGCCGCCCGTGGAGTTCCCGATGAAGCCCATGTTCTGCGGCTTCTTGCCGACCCGGAAGGTGCTCTGGATGGCCTGCGGCAGGTCCTGGCCGAAGAAGGTCTCGGTCTGCGGGCCACCGGGTATGTCGACGCACTCGGTGTCACGCGGCGGCGCGATCGTCGGACGCAGCATGACCAGGATCATCGGCTTCATCTTGCCCGCCTTGGACAGGCTGAAGGCCTTCATGGGGTAGTCGAGGCCTTTGATCAGGTTCTCGGCGGTGCCCGGGTAGCCCGTCAGCACGATCGACGCGGGGAAGTTCTGGTCCTTGTACCGCGGCTGGAAGTACTCCGGCGGCAGCCACACGTACCCGGGGCTCGTTATCTTCGACTTCTGCCCCGTTATGGCAACCTTCAGGATCTGACCACCGACCTGAGGCTTCCCGCCGCCCGGGACGTCCAGCTTCTGCTTGTCGACGACCTTGATGTCCTTGCTGCTCATCGAGTGGTCGACGACCTTGCCGATCGACGTCTCCTGACCGAAGAGGTCGGCCCAGGAACCGTAGAAGAGGAACGACTTGTTGGCTCCGAGCCCCACCGCCGCGAACAGTGCCAACTGCGTGGCGAGCAGGAGACCGACCCGGCCCACGTACGCGCGCCAGGTGCGGCCCGAGAGCCGAGGCCAGAACCAGAGCGTGAGCGCGAAGAGCACCACGCCGGCGATGATGGCCAGGACCAGAACCGTATTACTGGTGAGACCCATGAGCAGTCAGTCGTCTTTCTGATGGCAGGACGGGAAATTTCCGACGGAAGAGTGAACCCGCTCCCCGTCGATGTCGTCCTAATGGACGCACCACACCCCGGAGGCTGTTGCGGCCTTCGGCCACATGATCTCTCGCGGAGCAACGGGAAGCGATGTCTAGCAGGATAGATGGCGATAAGTCGGGACAGGTTCCGAGCGGGGTGCGCCGAATCCTCCGTGGCCCACGGCCGGAGTCGGTACCCGGCCTCGTAGGTACGGCCGTCATGATCGTCGGCCTTCTGGACATCGCGGCGGGGGTCTTCCCGCGATTCCGACACAGCAGGTTCCACGCGGTCACCGAGGTGCTCCCCGGCTCCCTCGGCCCGTTCGCCGCCGCCCTCTCCATCAGCGCCGGCGTCCTGCTCCTGCTGCTGGCCCACGGCCTCAAGCGGCACAAGCGGCGCGCCTGGCGCGCCTCCGTCGTCCTGCTCCCCGCCGGCGCGGTGGCGCAGTTCACCTACAGGCACTCCGTCATCGGGGTGATCATCGCGGCGGTGCTCCTCGCCCTGCTCCTGCGCCACCAGAACGAGTTCAAGGCACTGCCCGACCCGCGCAGCCGCTGGAAGGCGCTGGCCAACTTCGTCCTGATGAGCGCCGGCTCCATCGGCCTCGGCCTGGTCATCGTCAACGTCCACCCGGGCAAGGTCGTCGGCAACCCCAGCCTCTACGAGCAGATCAGCCACGTCGTGTACGGCCTCTTCGGCATCGAGGGCCCCGTCGAGTACGCGGGCCGCGTCTCCTGGACCGTCGGCTACTCCCTCGGCGCCCTCGGCATGCTGACCGCGGTCACCACGATCTACCTGGCCTTCCGCCCCGAGCACCCCGCCGCGCGACTCACCGCCGACGACGAGACCAAGCTGCGCGAGCTGCTCTCCAAGCACGGCGGCCGCGACTCCCTCGGCCACTTCGCGCTCCGCCGCGACAAGGCCGTCGTCTTCTCCCCCAGCGGCAAGGCCGCCGTCACCTACCGCGTCGTCTCCGGCGTGATGCTCGCCTCCGGCGACCCGGTCGGCGACGTCGAGGCCTGGCCCGGCGCCATCGAACGGTTCATGGAAGAGGCCAAGGCCCACTCCTGGACCCCGGCCGTCATGGGCTGCAGCGAGACCGGAGGCGAGGTCTGGACCCGGGAAACCGGTCTGGACGCCCTGGAACTGGGTGACGAGGCGATTGTCGATGTCAAAGACTTCTCCCTCTCGGGCCGCGCCATGCGCAATGTCCGCCAGATGGTGAAGCGCATCGAGCGCAACGGCTACACCACCAAGGTGCGCCGGGTCAGCGACCTCACCGAACGGGAACTCGAACAGGTCCGCGGCGCCGCCGACGCGTGGCGCGGCACCGACACCGAGCGCGGCTTCTCCATGGCACTCGGCCGGGTCGGCGACCCGGGCGACGGCGACTGCTTCATCGCCACCGCGCACCGCGAGGAGGAGGGCGACACCAGCCCCTTCGGCGACCTGAAGGCCGTCCTGCACTTCGTCCCCTGGGGCAAGGACGGCATGTCGCTGGAGCTGATGCGCCGCGACCGCGCCGCCGACCCCGGCATGAACGAGCTGCTGATCGTCGCCTCCCTGGAGGCCGCACCCGCGCTGAAGATCGAGAAGGTCTCCCTGAACTTCGCGATGTTCCGCTCGGCCCTCGCCCGCGGCGAGAAGATCGGCGCCGGCCCCGTGCTGCGCATGTGGCGCGGCCTGCTGGTCTTCCTGTCCCGCTGGTTCCAGATCGAGTCCCTGTACAAGTTCAACGCGAAGTTCCGCCCCCGCTGGGAGCCCCGCTTCGTCGTCTTCCGGCACACCCGCGACCTGCCCCGCATCGGCTTCGCCGCGATGCAGGCCGAGGGGTTCGTCACGCTGGCGCTGCCCCGGCTGTTCGCCGGCCGCCGCCGGCCCAAGCCGGTCCGCACCTGCGCCCACCACCGGATGGCGAAGGTGCCGGCCCAGGCCGAGCGCGAGGTCCGGGCGGCCTGAGCCCCGGACCGGACCGCACCCGGCCCCCCTCCCGTACGGCCCCGCCCCCACCCGGGCGGGGCCGTCCGCGTTCCACGAGCCCCCTCGACACAGGGCCGAAACGTCTCGGCGCCCTGTCATATCCAGGTCAGCTCTACTCTTGGACCCATGAACACGAACCACGGGGTCACCGCCAGGGGCCGGGTGACAGGCCTGCCGGAGTGGGATCGCTGCGGGGTCATGGGCGTCGTCAACGTCACCCCCGACTCGTTCTCCGACGGGGGCCGCTGGTTCGACACCACCGCGGCGGTCAAACGCGGCCTGGACCTCGTCGCGCAGGGCGCCGACCTCGTCGACGTCGGCGGCGAGTCCACCCGCCCCGGCGCCTCCCGCGTCGACGCCGACGAGGAACTGCGCCGGGTCGTCCCCGTGGTCCGCGGCCTGGCGTCCGAGGGCATCGCCGTCTCCGTCGACACCATGCGCGCGGAGGTCGCCGCCCAAGCCGTCGCGGCCGGCGCCGTACTCGTCAACGACGTCAGCGGCGGACTCGCCGACCCCGGCATGATCCCGGCCGTCGCGGCCGCCGAGGTGCCGTTCGTCGTCATGCACTGGCGCGGATTCAGCGCCGGCATGAACAACCTGGCCGTCTACGAGGACGTCGTCGCGGAGGTCACCGCCGAACTGCGCGCCCGCGTCGACGCCGTCGTCGCGGGCGGCATCGCCCCCGAACGGCTCCTCGTCGACCCGGGCCTGGGCTTCGCGAAGAACGCCGAGCACGACCTGGCCCTGGTCGCCCACCTGCGCGAGCTGCGCGCGCTGGGCTTCCCGCTGCTGGTCGCCGCCTCGCGGAAGCGTTTCCTCGGCCGGGTCCTGGCCGGCGCGGACGGCGCCGCCCCGCCGCCCGCCCGCGAACGCGACGCCGCCACCGCCGCCGTGTCCGCCATCGCCGCCCACCAGGGCGCCTGGGCGGTACGGGTACACGAGGTACGGGCCACCGCGGACGCGGTTCGCGTGGCCCGTGCGGTGGAAGGGGCACTGTGATCCGTCGTACCGACAAGGAAGGAGCACGGTGAGCCGTACCGACATCGAAGCCGTCGAAGAGGTCAACACGGCCTTCTACGAGGCCATGGAGCAGGGAGACTTCGACGCACTGTCGGCGCTCTGGCTGGAGGACGAGATCTCCTGCGTCCACCCGGGCTGGCCCGTGCTGTCGGGGCGGGGCGAGGTGCTGCGCTCCTACGCCCTGATCATGTCCCACACCGAGTACATCCAGTTCTTCCTCACCGACACCAAGGTCACCGTCATAGGCGACACCGCGCTCGTCAGCTGCACCGAGAACATCCTCAGCGGCGGCCCCGCCGAGGACGGCGGCGAACTGGGTCCCCTGGTCGGTCAGCTGGTCGTCGCCACGAATGTGTTCCGACGCACACCGGAGGGCTGGCGACTCTGGTCCCACCACGGTTCACCGGTCCTTACGGACTCCGAAGATGAGGACGAAGAGGACTCCGACTGACCCCAAGGGCGGGGCACGACGTACATCGCAGGTAAATTCGAAGGCGGACGACGCCGACCGCACTCGGCGTAGGCCCATGGCCCCGGGGAGTCCCGGGGCGGATGCACCTACGAAAGTTGGAGTGATTCGCGTGGATCGTGTCGCGCTGCGCGGCCTCAAGGCTCGCGGGCACCACGGCGTCTTCCCCCGGGAACGCGAGGAAGGCCAGACCTTCATCGTGGACCTGGTGCTCCACCTCGACACCCGACCCGCGGCAGCCGGAGACGACCTGGCTAAGACCGTGCACTACGGGGTAGTCGCGGAAGAAGTCGTCGATGTGGTCCAGGGAGAACCCGTCGACCTGATCGAGACGCTCGCCGAGCGAATCGCCCAGCAGTGCCTGAAGCACGAAGCGGTGGCGCAGGTGGAGGTCATCGTCCACAAGCCGGACGCGCCGATCACCGTCCCCTTCGACGACGTGACCATCACGATCACCCGGAGCCGCGCATGAACAACGGACTGAACGCCCAGAGCGACCCCACCGTCCAGCCGGTGCCCGCCTCCGTAGTCGAGGCGGTCGACGCGGCGGACGTCACCCTGTCCAACCCGAAATGGGCCGTGGTCGCGCTGGGCGCGAACCTCGGCAACCGGCTGGAGACCCTCCAGGGCGCCATCGACGCCCTCGGGGACACCCCCGGCCTGCGGGTCAAGGCCGTCTCCCCCGTCTACGAGACCGAGCCGTGGGGCGTCGAGCCCGGCTCGCAGCCCGCGTACTTCAACGCGGTCATCGCGGTGAAGACCACCCTGCCGCCGTCCTCGCTCCTGGAGCGCGGGCACGCCATCGAAGAGGCCTTCGACCGCGTCCGCGAGGAGCGCTGGGGGCCCCGCACCATCGACGTCGACATCGTCGCGTACGCCGACGTGATCTCCGAGGACCCCGTCCTCACCCTCCCGCACCCGCGGGCGCACCAGCGCGCCTTCGTGCTGGCCCCCTGGCACGACATCGACCCGGAGGCCCAGCTCCCGGGCCGCGGCGCGGTCGCCTCCCTGCTGGCCGGAATCGGCCTCACCGGGGTCACGCCGCGACCCGACCTGGAACTCCACCTCCCCGACTAGTCGTTAGCCTGTTCACTGCTGACGAATCGGTGCGGAAAGCGGGGAACGGGTACGTGAAGCAACTGAGGCCGGCGGTCCTGGCGGGCATCTTCCTGATCGCCGGGGTGCTGTCCTGGGCGGGCGCCCGGCTGTGGAACTCCTACGGCACGCTGCCGGGCGTCCCCCTGG
This sequence comes from Streptomyces sp. NBC_01426, assembly GCF_036231985.1. Classification (GTDB taxonomy): domain Bacteria; phylum Actinomycetota; class Actinomycetes; order Streptomycetales; family Streptomycetaceae; genus Streptomyces. The sequence continues at coordinate 4,291,008 of NZ_CP109500.1, read as the reverse complement.
CCGCCCCGATCGTGCTCGCGGTCATCGCCGTGGTGCTCTTCGCGACGGCCCTGTCGATGCGCGCCCGGCTCAAGGCCCAGCGCGAGCGCCGCCCCGGAGCCAAGGGCGTGGAGCCCCTTATGGCGGCCCGCGCGGTGGTCTTCGGACAGGCCAGCGCCCTGGTCGCGGCCCTCGTGGCGGGCATGTACGGCGGTGTCGGCGTCTTCCTGCTGACGGACGCCCTCGACGTGCCCGCCCGCCGCGACCAGGCCTGGTACGCGGGCGGCTCGGTCCTGGCGGGCGCGGCGGTCATCGCCGCCGCCCTGTTCCTGGAACACGTCCTCAAGCTCCCGGAGGACGACGACACCGCCCCCGAGGCCCCGGCCCCGGCCTGAGCCCCGCTCAGGGTCCTCAGGCCCCGGCCCGCACCACGTGCCCGTTCACCGGAAAGAATCCGGGAACGTCGCGCTGGGGGAAACCGGGTCCGGCTCAGGGAGCCATGATCAGGCTCATCGCCTCGTTGCGCGTCGCCGGGTCACGGAGCTGGCCGCGGACGGCGGAGGTGATGGTCTTCGCGCCCGGCTTGCGGACCCCCCGCATGGTCATGCACATGTGCTCGCACTGGATGACCACGATGACCCCCCGCGGATCCAGGATCTCCATGACCGATTCGGCGATCTGGGTGGTCAATCGTTCCTGCACCTGAGGGCGGCGGGCGAACACGTCCACCAGACGGGCGAGCTTCGACAGGCCGGTGATCTTGCCGTCGGTGGACGGGATGTAGCCGACGTGCGCCACGCCGTGGAAGGGGACCAGATGATGTTCACAGGTACTCATGACCTCGATGTCCTTCACCAGGACCATCTCGTCGTGACCGAGGTCGAAGGTCGTCGTCAGGACATCCTCCGGGCGCTGCCGCAGACCGGCGAATATCTCCTTGTACGCCCGCGCCACCCGTCCCGGGGTCGCCAGCAGGCCCTCGCGGTCCGGGTCCTCGCCGACCGCGATCAGGAGTTCCCGGACGGCCGCCTCGGCGCGCTTCTCGTCGAACTCGCCGATCGTGCCCTCGCCACCGGTCAGGGTCACTGGGTCGGTCATCTCTTCCTCGTTCCTGTCTACGCACACGCGCACGTGAAAGTGCCGCGCCCCCCAGGCTAGAACCTGGGGGGCGCGGCATCCATTCCGGGACTGATCAGGCCTCGGGACGCTCCTCCGGGGAGGGCTCCGGGTCCTTGTCCACCGACACGGCCGGCGTCGCCGCCGAGGTGCCGTTCGCCGAGTTCGTCAGCTGGAGCTCCTTGGGAGAGAGCACCGGCGGACGGGTGGAGGGGGTGCGGCGGGAGGAACCGGTCCACGCGGGGCGGGCCGGACGCTTCACGATGGTGGAGAAGACCTCGGCGATCTGCTCCTTGTTCAGCGTTTCCTTCTCCAGCAGCGCGAGGACGAGGTTGTCGAGGACGTCGCGGTTCTCGACCAGGATCTCCCAGGCCTCGTTGTGCGCGGTCTCGATGAGCTTCTTGACCTCTTCGTCGACCAGCGCCGCGACCTCTTCCGAGTAGTCCCGCGGGTGCGACATCTCGCGCCCGAGGAACGGCTCGGTGTTGTCGCCGCCGAACTTGATCGCACCGAGACGCTCGGTCATGCCGTACTGCGTGACCATCGCGCGGGCCGTGGCGGTGGCCTTCTCGATGTCGTTCGCCGCACCGGTGGTCGGGTCGTGGAAGACCAGTTCCTCGGCCGCGCGCCCGCCCAGCATGTACGCCAGCTGGTCGAGCATCTCGTTGCGCGTGGTCGAGTACTTGTCCTCGTCGGGCAGGACCATGGTGTAACCCAGGGCCCGACCGCGGGACAAGATCGTGATCTTGTGGACCGGGTCGGAGTTCGGGGAGGCCGCCGCGACCAGGGCGTGTCCGCCCTCGTGGTACGCGGTGATCTTCTTTTCCCGGTCCGACATGATCCGGGTCCGCTTCTGCGGGCCCGCCACGACACGGTCGATCGCCTCGTCCAGCGCGTGGTTGTCGAGCAGCTTCTTGTCCGAGCGGGCCGTGAGCAGCGCGGCCTCGTTCAGGACGTTGGAGAGGTCGGCACCCGTGAAGCCGGGCGTACGACGGGCGACCGCGCCCAGGTCGACGTCCGGGGCGACCGGCTTGCCCTTCTGGTGGACCTTGAGGATCTCCAGACGGCCCTGCATGTCGGGACGGTCGACCGCGATCTGCCGGTCGAAGCGGCCCGGACGCAGCAGCGCCGGGTCGAGGATGTCGGGCCGGTTCGTGGCGGCGATCAGGATGACGCCGCCCTTCACGTCGAAGCCGTCCATCTCGACGAGCAGCTGGTTGAGGGTCTGCTCACGCTCGTCGTGACCGCCGCCGAGGCCGGCACCGCGGTGCCGGCCGACTGCGTCGATCTCGTCGACGAACACGATCGCCGGAGCGTTGGCCTTGGCCTGTTCGAACAGGTCGCGGACACGCGAGGCACCGACACCGACGAACATCTCGACGAAGTCGGAACCGGAGATCGAGTAGAAGGGAACACCGGCCTCGCCCGCGACGGCACGCGCGAGCAGGGTCTTTCCGGTGCCGGGCGGGCCGTAGAGCAGCACACCCTTGGGGATCTTCGCGCCGACCGCCTGGAACTTCGCCGGCTCCTGGAGGAACTCCTTGATCTCGTGGAGTTCCTCGACGGCCTCGTCCGCGCCCGCGACATCGGCGAACGTCGTCTTCGGGGTGTCCTTGGTGATGAGCTTGGCCTTGGACTTCCCGAAGTTCATCACCCGGGAGCCACCGCCCTGCATCTGATTCATCAGGAACAGGAAGACGACCACGATGAGAACGAAGGGCAGCAGCGAGAGCAGCACGCTGAGGAACGGGCTGGTCTTGTCCGGCGAGACGGTGTAACCGTCCGGGATCTGACCGGCTTCGTACTTGGTCTGGAGGTTCTGGGCGAGTTGAACGCCCTGGTCCCCGATGTAGTTGGCCTGGAACTTGGTGCCGTCGTTGTCGCCGAGCTTCTGGTCCTTCTTCAGCTCGATCTTGATCATCTGGCTGTCACCGGTGGTGAGCTTGGCGCTCTCCACCTGGCCACTGTTGATCGCCTTGATGACCTCGCTGGTCTCCACCGACTTGTAGCCGCCGCCGGAGCCGACGACGTTCATCAACACGACCACGGCGAGGACGGCCAGCACGATCCACATGACCGGCCCACGGAAGTATCGCTTCACGTCCATCCATACGGGGCGCTAGGCACCCCGTCCCTCCTGCCCGTAGGTAAATGCTGCTGTGAGTAAAGACTGTTCTTCGGAATGTACCCCTGTATTGTCACCCGCGGCCTCGCGGGACGGCTGACAGACCCACCTTCCCCTGCTCCAACGGCGGGAATCGCCTCCAGGTTCCCCAGGTTTCCCTGTCGGTTCCGCGGAGGCCTCGGGGTGTACCGCGCCCGGCGTCGGGACGCGGCCGCGTGCGGCCGTCGGAGTCAGCCGCCGTACACGTGCGGGGCGAGCGTGCCGACGAACGGCAGGTTGCGGTACTTCTCCGCGTAGTCCAGGCCGTATCCGACGACGAACTCGTTCGGGATGTCGAAGCCGACCCACTTCACGTCGATCGCGACCTTGGCGGCCTCGGGCTTGCGCAGCAGCGTGACGACCCGGAGCGACGCCGGCTCGCGCGAGCCCAGGTTCGACAGCAGCCAGGACAGCGTCAGGCCCGAGTCGATGATGTCCTCGACGATCAGGACGTGCTTGCCCTTGATGTCGGTGTCGAGGTCCTTGAGGATCCGGACCACGCCCGAGGACTGGGTCCCGGCGCCGTACGAGGACACCGCCATCCAGTCCATGGTGAGCGGGGTGGACAGGGCGCGCGCCAGGTCCGCCATCACCATCACCGCGCCCTTGAGCACACCGACGATGAGCAGGTCCTTGCCCGCGTACTCCGCGTCGATCTTCGCTGCCAGCTCGGCGAGCTTCGCGTCGATCTCTTCCTTGGTGATGAGCACCGACTCGAGGTCGGAGCCCATGTCCTTCTCGTCCACCCGCATCACTTTCGTTGTCGGCCGCGACTCCGGAGGTGGGTGCCTCCGGAGGCTCAGCCGCGTTTCAGCACCGATCAGCCCTGCCGGATGACAAGTCTGCCACCCTGCCGCTGGGCCTCGACCCGGCCGGGCAGGTTGATGGCGCCCTGACCGCGCCATCCGGTGATGAGCCGGTCCACTTCCTCGATGTGACGGGCGAAGAGGGAGCCTGCGGGGGAGCCGGCGGCGACCACGGCCCTGCGCAGTACGCGTCGGCGGACGGCGGGGGGCAGCGCGTAGAGCTTCGCGCACTCCAGGCGGCCGTCCGCGTCGCGGACGCCGGCGTCCGCGTCGGCGGCCCAGGCGTCGAGGGCGTCGGCGTCGTCCCGGGAGAGCTGGGCGGTGCGGGCGAGTGCCTCGACGACCCCCTTGCCCAGCGCCTTCTCCAGGGCGGGCAGTCCCTCGTGGCGCAGCCGGGAGCGCGTGTAGGCCGGGTCGATGTTGTGCGGGTCGTCCCAGACGGGGAGCGACTGGACCATGCAGGCCTTGCGGGCGGTCTGCCGGTCGATCTGGAGGAAGGGGCGGCGGTAGCGGTTGCTGCGACCGGGTCCGCCGGATTTCTCGGCCATGCCGGAGAGGGAGCGGGTGCCGGAGCCGCGGGCGAGCCCCAGCAGGACGGTTTCGGCTTGGTCGTCCCGAGTGTGGCCGAGCAGTACGGCTGCGGCGCCGAGTCGGTCGGCGGTCGCGTCCAGGGCTCCGTAGCGGGCGTCGCGGGCGGCGGCCTCGGGGCCGCCGTCACGGCCGACGCGCACGGCGACGGACTCCACCGGGTCGAGGCGGAGCGAGGTCATGCGGCTGACGACTTCGGCGGCGCGCAGGTCGGAGCCGGCCTGGAGGCCGTGGTCGACGGTGACGCCACCGGCGCGGATGCCGAGTTTGGGGGCCTCGAAGGCGAGGGCGGAGGCGAGGGCCATGGAGTCGGCGCCGCCGGAGCAGGCGACGAGGACGAGCGGCGGGGTGCCGGGCGCGGTGCGGCGGTCGGCGGGGCGGCCGGTCGGGTGTGGCTCGTTCGGATCGGTGAGGTCGGTGAGGACGTCGTGGAGTACGCGGCGGACCGCCAGGCGTATCGCCGCGACCGCAGGATGGGGACCCATGTCCGGTGCCCTTCGTGGAGTTCGGATGCCTCGGAGGCGTTGGGGTGGTGCGCAGGGGTGTTCGGTGGTGCCGGTGATCGGCGGGGTTCTCCGCGAGGAGCCTCCGGCGAGTACCGGTTGTCACTCAGAGTGCGTCGATGGTGACAGAACCGAGCCGTTCCCCGAGCATCGCACGCCCTTCCACGGCCCACGGTCCCTCGGACGGGTGACGCTGTTTCCCCCAACGGGACAATTTCAAGCCTGCCGGGCGGGTGAGTCGGGTAACAGGACCCTTCGGCGCGGCGCTTGGCCGCGCCGCGCACGACGGGTCGCGTCGCGCGGCCGTCGCGCGGTTCCGGGCGCCCGGGGCGGGCCGGGCGCCCGGACTCACTCCGATCCGCCGTCCTCGCTCCCCTTGCCGTGGACCCGGGCGACCCAGTCCGCGGGCTTGGCGATCTCCGCCTTGGTCGGCAGCGTGTTCGGGGAGGTCCAGACCCGGTTGAAGCCGTCCATGCCGACCTGGCCGACGACCGCCCGGACGAACCGTTCGCCGTCGCGGTACTGGCGGAGCTTGGCGTCCAGGCCGAGCAGCTTGCGCAGGGTGGCGTCGAGCCGGCCGGCCCCGCTGGCCCGGCGCTGCTGGAACTTCTCCCGGATCTCGGCGACCGAGGGCACCACCTCGGGGCCGACCCCGTCCATGACGAAGTCGGCGTGGCCTTCCAGCAGGGACATGACGGCGGTGAGCCGGCCCAGTACTTCTCGCTGTTCGGGGGTCTGTACCAGTTCGACCAGCGAGCGGCCCTCTTCGCCGCGTTCGGCGTCGGGGCGGGCGCCCGAGAAGGACTGGGCGGCTTCGCGGAGTCGTTCCAGGACGGTCATCGGGTCCATCTCGGTGGCGCCGAGAAACGTCTGGATTTCGCCCTCCAGGTGGGCGCGGAGCCACGGGACGGCCGTGAACTGCGTACGGTGCGTCTCCTCGTGGAGGCAGACCCACAGGCGGAAGTCGTGCGGATCGACCTCCAGCTCGCGTTCCACGTGCACGATGTTCGGCGCGACGAGGAGCAGTCGGCCGCCGCCGGCGGCGGAGCCCGGCAGGTCGAGGCCCGCCGGTGCGAAGGTCTCGTACTGGCCGAGCACCCGGGAGGCCAGGAAGCTGAGCAGCATGCCCAGCTCGACGCCGGTGACCTTGCCGCCGAACGCGCCGAGCACGGAGCCGCCGGGGGTTCCCTCGCGGCGCTCCTGCATCTTGCCGAGCAGGGGTCCCAGCAGTTCGCGGAAGCCGGCCACGTTGGCCTTGACCCAGCCGGCCCGGTCGACGACCAGGACGGGAGTGTCGTGCACCTCGGCGCCGTCGGGCAGCATCCGGGTGAAGTCGCGCACGTGCCGTTCCGAGGTCTTGGCGTGCCGGCGGAGCTCCGCCACCACCGCCCGGGCCTCGTCGCGGCTGACCTCCGGACCCGGCCGGACCAGCCGGGTCGCGGTCGCCACCGCGAGGTTCCAGTCGACCATCTCCACACCACCGATGCTCGTCATGCGTCAACCGTACGTGGACCGGCGCCGCGGCGGATCCCCCCGAAGGGCGCGGTCACGGCCCGGATGTGGCCGCCACGGTGGCGGCCAGCTTGTCCAGGCCCTTCTCGGCGGCGGCGGGGTCGGGGCTGTTCGCCGTCAGGAACGCGAAGGCGAGCAACCGTCCGGACGGGTCCACGACGGTGCCGGCGAGGGCGTTCACCCCGCTCAGCGTGCCGGTCTTGGCGCGGACCAGGCCGGCGGCCGGGGAGTTCCCGGCGTTGCGGGCGCGCAGGGTTCCGGAGAATCCGGCGACGGGCAGGCCGGTGAGGACCGGCCGCAGCTCGGGGCGCTCGGGGTCGGCGGACTTGGCGAGGAGGGAGGTCAGCAGGGCGGTGGTGACCCGGTCGGCGCGGGCCAGGCCGCTGCCGTCGGCGAAGCGGGCGCCGGTGACGTCGACGCCGAGGGTGGCGAGCCGGGCGGCGACGGCCTTCTCCCCGCCCTCGAAGCTCGCGGGTTGTCCGGAGGCGATGGCGGTCTGGCGGGCCAGGGCCTCCGCGATGTCGTTGTCGCTGTTGGTCAGCATCCGCTCGACGAGGCCGCCCAGGGGGGTGGAGAGGGTGGTGGCGAGCGGCTTGGCCCCGGTGGGTGCCTTGGCCTCGGTGGGGTCGCCGGTGACCTTGATGCCGCGTTCCGAGAGCAGGGCGGCGAAGGCGCGGGCGGTGTCCCCGGTGGGGTCCTCGGTGCGGTCGACGGGTCCGGAGACGGAGTCGTCGGGGCGGCCCTCGTCGGCCATGAGGGCGGTGACGGGGGCGATGTTGTCGTTGACGCCGATGGGGTGGCGGGTCGGTCCGGTGTAGAGCGAGTCGTCGTGGCCGAGGGCGACGGAGGTCGTCCCGGCGGCCTTGAGGGCGCGGGCCGTGTCGGCGGCGAGGGCGACGAGGCTGCCGCCGGAGCCGGCCGGTGCCTTCTTCTTGGCGGTGAGGGAGGGGTCGCCGCCGCCGACGAGCACGATCTGTCCGGGTCCGGTGCCGGGGACGACGGTGGTGCGGATCCGGTGTTCGGGGCCGAGGGCGGCGAGGGCGGCGGCGGCCGTGGCGATCTTGACCGTGGAGGCGGGGGTCATGGCCTCGCGCGCGCGGGATTCGAAGAGGACCTGTCCGGTGGCGGTGTCCACCACGGCGGCCGATCGGAGGTCGCCGAGTCCGCGGTCGGCCAGCAGGGGTTCCAGGGCCTCGGCCAGTGCGGTGCCGCCCGCGGTCACCTGCCGGGGCGCCCGGCCGATCCCGGCCAGTACCCCGGGGGCGCTCGGCGCGGCCTGCGGGAGGCCGCCGGCGGCGTGATCTGCGCCACCCGTACGGCTCCAAGAGGCGGCCCTGTCCCGCTCGGCCTTACGCTGGCCGGAGTCCCACGGACCGGCGGCGGCCACCGTCGCCAGCGAGAGGGCGAGGCCGGCCACGGCCGACCCCGCGATGAGCTGCCACGTCTTGTCCAATGGCACCTCGGACCAGCCCCTTTCGCGATCACACTTATGCGTGAGGGACACTTAACCACTGCGTCTTGCCGCGAGCATGGCACCCCACCCGGCAGGGCTGGATCGGACGCGCACGCAGGTGAGTCAACGCAGTCCCGAAGCAATGAAGCTGATCATGGAGGAGCAGGACGTGGAGTTCGACGTCACCATCGAGATCCCCAAGGGTTCGCGGAACAAGTACGAGGTGGACCACGAGACCGGCCGGATCCGTCTGGACCGTCGCCTCTTCACCTCGACCAGCTACCCGGCCGACTACGGCTTCGTCGAGAACACCCTCGGCGAGGACGGCGACCCGCTGGACGCCCTGGTCATCCTGGACGAGCCGACCTTCCCCGGTTGCCTGATCAAGTGCCGCGCGATCGGCATGTTCCGCATGACGGACGAGGCCGGTGGCGACGACAAGCTGCTGTGCGTCCCCGCCTCGGACCCGCGTGTCGAGCACCTGCGCGACATCCACCACGTGTCCGAGTTCGACCGCCTGGAGATCCAGCACTTCTTCGAGGTCTACAAGGACCTGGAGCCCGGCAAGTCCGTCGAGGGCGCCAACTGGGTCGGTCGCACCGAGGCCGAGGCCGAGATCGAGGCCTCGTACAAGCGCCTTGAGGCCCAGGGCGGCCACCACTGAGCTTCGGCTCGGTGACGGGTGGGCGGTTCGTACCGGCACCCCGATGACATCGCGGGCGGCATCCCCTTTCGCCGGGGGTGCCGCCCGTTGTCGTTCCCGCCCGGCGTCCGGCCCCGCGCCCGCCCGGCGTCCGTGTCGGGTTCCCGCCCCGCGGCCGCGTCGGGTTCCCGCCCGGCGGCCGTCGGGTGCGGGCGGGAAAGTCGGGCAGGCGGGGTCGGGGCGCGGCCTTCCGCTTTCGCCGTGGACGGGCGTGTTCCGCATACTGATGATCAGGCCGGTGGACTGGAGGACGGGTGGCGGAGGGCGAGGGCGTCGGTTCCGAGGATCGGAAGCCGAAATCCGACGAGGCACGCAGTGCGTTCACGGCACCCGCCGGGATACACGCGGAGGCGCCGGAGGACGATCAACCGACCTCGGAGTTCGCCGTTCCGGACGGTTTGGCGTCGGTGGCCGTGGAGCCCGAGGGGTCCGCGTTCGCCACGCCGCACACCTACACGGCCGCTCAGTCCCCGCCCGCGTACACGCCCGGCCAGGGCTTCCCCGTGGTGCGGATGAAGGAGTCCCCCTGGCAGGACCGGATGCGCACGATGCTGCGCATGCCGGTGGACGTGCGGCCCGTGCCGGAGGCCGTGCAGCGGGTGAGCGAGTCCGGGCCCGCCGTGGGCCGCGTGCTCGACCTCACGCTGCGCATCGGCGAGCTGCTGCTGGCCGGTGGCGAGGGAGCCGAGGACGTGGAGGCGGCGATGTTCGCCGTGGCCCGCAGCTACGGCCTGGACCGCTGTGAGCCCACCGTCACCTTCACCATGTTGTCCGTCACGCACCAGCCCTCGCTGGTGGACGATCCGGTCTCGGCGAACCGGACGGTGCGCCGTCGCGGTACCGACTACAACCGGCTCGCGGCCGTCTTCCGGCTGGTGGACGACATCAGCGCCCACGAGATGGACGTCTCGCTGGAGGAGGCCTACCGCCGCCTCGCCGAGATCCGCCGCAACCGGCACCCGTACCCCGGGTGGATGCTCACCGCGTCCGCGGGGCTGCTCGCGGGGGCGGCCTCCACCCTGGTCGGCGGTGGGGTGCTCGTCTTCCTCGCCGCCGCGATCGGTGCGGTCCTGGGCGACCGGCTGGCCTGGCTGTGCGCGGGGCGCGGGCTGCCGGAGTTCTACCAGTTCGTGGTCGCCGCGATGCCGCCCGCCGCGATAGGGGTGGCGCTGAAGCTGGCCGAGATCGACGTCAAGGCCTCGGCGGTGATCACCGGTGGGCTGTTCGCGCTGCTGCCGGGGCGGGCCCTGGTCGCGGCCGTGCAGGACGGTCTGACCGGCTACTACATCACTGCGTCGGCCCGGCTGCTGGAGGTCATGTACCTCTTCATCGGCATCATCATGGGCGTGCTGGTCGTGCTGTACATCGGGCTCCAGCTCGACGCTCAGCCGAACCCCGACGAGGTCCTCCAGATCACCCAGCGGCCGTTGATCCAGATCGCCGCGTCGATGGTGCTGGTGTTCACCTTCGCGGTCCTGCTCCAGCAGGAACGTTCCACGGTGCTGATCGTGACGCTCAACGGCGCCGTCGCCTGGATCACCTACGGGGCCCTGCACTACGCGGGCGAGATCCCGCCCGTGCCGTCCACGGCCATCGCCGCCGGGCTGGTCGGCCTGTTCGGGCAGCTCTTCTCCCGCTACCGCTTCGCCTCCGCCCTGCCCTACACGACGGCGGCGATCGGCCCGCTGCTGCCGGGCTCGGCCACGTACTACGGGCTGCTACTGATCGCGGAGAACCGGTTCAACGAGGGGCTCGGGTCGCTGGTGAACGCCGCGGCCATCGCCCTGGCCATCGCGATCGGCGTCAACCTCGGGTCGGAGGCCTCGCGGCTCTTCATGCGCATCCCGGGGGCCGCGAGCGCCGCCAACCGCCGGGCCGCGAAGCGCACCCGCGGGTTCTAGAACCCTCCCCCACGACGAACGCCCCGCGGACCGGAAGGGTCGGGCGGGGCGTTCGTCGTACGACAGGGCCGTGTGCGCGGCCGTGTGGGGCCGTGTGCGGGCCGTGGAGGGCCCGGGTGGGGAAGGTCAGCGCTTCGCGTGCCGGCCGCGACCGCCGGGGGGCTGCGGGTCGTCCTGGGGGCCGTCGCCGGGCCGGGCGGCGCTCTCGCCGGCCTTCGCCTTGTTCTTGCGGGCCTTGAGCACTTCGATGATCACCGGGATGACGGAGATCAGCACGATGCCGATGAAGATCGTCTCGACGTTGTCCTTGATGACGTCGAACTGGCCCAGCTGGTAGCCGAGGCAGGTGACGCCCGCGCCCCAGGCGATGCCGCCGATGACGTTGTAGGTCAGGAAGGTGCGGTACTTCATCGCGCCGGCGCCCGCGACCATCGGCGCGAAGGTGCGGATGATCGGCACGAAGCGGGCCAGCACGATCGCCTTGGGGCCGTGCTTCTCCATGAAGTCGTGCGCGGCGTCCAGGTTCTCCCGCTTGAACACCTTGCTGTTCGGGCGGTTGAACAGCTTCGGACCGAAGTACTTGCCGATCAGGTAGCCCACCTGGTCACCGATGATCGCGGCGGCCACGATCAGGGTGCACACGAGCCACAGCGGCTGGCTGATGTCGCCGCTCGCGACGAACAGGCCCGCGGTGAAGAGCAGGGAGTCGCCGGGCAGGAACGCGAAGAGGCCGGATTCCGCGAAGACGATGACCAGGATGCCGATCAGGCCGAAATGCCCGATCAGGTACTCCGGGGACAGCCACTCAGGGCCGAGCGCAAGCGTGTACACGAGTTCCGGGATCTCCTGGATCGGGGGGTGTGTGCGGGGACACGAGGCAGGACGGGTGGTTCCAATTATGAACGCACACGGTCCCCGCCAGGTTCCAGGTACCTGCGGGGACCGGGCGGGGAACTTCTGCCCGCGCCCCGGCTACACCTTCCGGATGGCGTTGGCGGTGATCGCGTCCCGCAGGTGCTCGGCGAGACCCGTCCGCATCGAGTCGTAGAACTCCTTGAACCGCTCGTCGGCGACGTACATGTCGCCGAGGCACGTGTGGAGCTCGTACCCGCAGTCGTAGAACCACGTGCCGATGTGCTGCCGGTGCTCCTCGGCCATGTCCATGGCGCGCTCGCCGTCGGCGGGCTCGCCGGCGTCCATCAGGGCCGAGTAGCGGACACCCCAGTCCGCCACCTGGTCCTGCATCAGCTTCCAGTCGTCCTTCGTGTACGTGGCGGCCCGGCGCTGCGACTCCGCGTAGGTCTCGGTGTCGCCCCAGCGCTCCCGCGCCTCCTGCTCGTACCGCTCGGGATCCTTGTCCCCGAACACCTCGAACCGCTCCTCGGGCGTGAGGTCGATGCCCATCTTCTTCGCCTCCATGGCGTGCTCGACGGCCTTGGCCATCTGCTGGAGCCGGGCGATCCGGTCGGTCAGGAGGGCGTGCTGCCGACGCAGGTGCTCCCTCGGGTCCGATTCCGGGTCGTCCAGCAATACGGCGACCTCGTCGAGCGGGAAGCCGAGCTCCCGGTAGAACAGGATGCGCTGCAACCGGTCGAGGTCGGCGTCGTCGTACCGCCGGTGCCCCGCGTGGTTGCGGCCGCTCGGGGAGAGCAGCCCGATCTCGTCGTAGTGGTGCAGGGTGCGCACCGTGACTCCGGCGAACCCGGCGACCTGGCCCACGGAATGGCCCATCGTTCCCGCTCCTCTGGTCGAGTACGCCCCTCACTGTGGCGCCTCACGCCACGTGAGGTGCAAGCCCGCGCGCCAAGGCGTGCGACAGGGCTTAGCGGGCTTCCGGCTTGATCGCGGGGAGCGCGGTGCGCGGCTTGGGCAGGAGGGCCTTGGAGAGGTCCTGCTTGCCGGCGTCGTCCAGGCCGTACATGGCCTCGTAGATGTTGCGGACCGCCGGGCCCGAGGCGCCGGAGCCGGTGCCGCCCTGCGAGATCGTCATCACGATCGAGTAGTCGGCGGTGTACGAGGCGAACCACGAGGTGGTCTGCTTGCCCTGGACCTCGGCGGTGCCGGTCTTCGCGTGCATCGGGATCTGCTGCTGCGGCCAGCCGCCGAAGCGCCAGGCGGCGCTGCCGTCGGTGACCACGGAGGCCAGGGCCTGGTCGATGTTGTCCCGGAGCTTCTTGTCCATGGGGAGGCGGCCCAGTTCCTTGGGCGCGATCTCCCGGGCCGAGGTGCCGTCGGGGCTGATGACGGCCTTGCCGACGGCGGGCTGGTGCAGGGTCCCGCCGTTGGCGATGGCCGCGTAGACGGAGGCCATCTGGAGGGGGGTGACGAGGGTGTCGCCCTGGCCGATGGAGTAGTTGATCGCGTCGCCCTCGCGGAGCTGGTTGCCCTGGCGGCAGTTCTCGTAGGCGATCTTCTCGCCGTAGGTGCCGTCCTTCTTGCCGTCCCGGCACCAGGCGGCCTTGCTCGCCTCGAAGAAGTCCTTCTTCCACTGCCGGTCGGGGACCCGGCCGGGCACCTCGCTGGGCAGGTCGATGCCGGTGCGCTTGCCCAGGCCGAACTCGTGGGCCGTCTTGAAGAACCAGTCCTCGGGGTTCTTCTTGGGCTTGATGCCGCCGTCCTTCTTCCACTCACGGTCCGCGATGCCGTAGTAGACGGTGTCGCAGGACACTTCGAGGGCCTTGCCGATGGTGATGTCGCCGTAGCCCTGGGACTCGAAGTTGGTGAAGGTCTGGCTGCCCACCGAGTACGAGCTGGGGCAGGGGTAGCGGCCGTTGAACGGGTAGCCGGCGTTCACGGCGGCCGTGGAGGTGACCACCTTGAAGATGGAGCCGGGGGCGGCCTGGCCCTGGATGGCCCGGTTCAGCAGCGGGTAGTTGGAGCCCTTCTCGGTGAGGGCCTTGTAGTCCTTGGCTGAGATCCCGCCGACCCAGGCGTTGGGGTCGTAGGTCGGGTTGGAGGCCATCGCGACGATCCGGCCGGTCTTGGACTCCATGACGACGACGGCGCCGGAGTCGGCCTCGTAGTTGCGGTGCGTGTTCTTGTCGTAGCCCTTGCGGGCCTCGATCATCGCGCCGTTCAGTTCCCGCTCGGCGACGGCCTGCACCCGCGAGTCGATCGAGGTCACGACGTTCGATCCGGGCTGCGGCTTGACGCTCTCGGCCTGACCGATGACCCGGCCGAGGTTGTCCACCTCGTAGTGGGTCACGCCGGCCTTGCCGCGGAGGTCCTTGTCGTACGTGCGCTCCAGGCCGGAGCGGCCCACCTGGTCGGAGCGCAGGTAGGGGGAGTCCGAGTTCTTGGCCTTGGTGATCTCCTCGTCGGTGACCGGGGAGAGGTAGCCCAGCACCTGTGAGGTGTTGGCCTGGTCGGGGGCGGCGTAGCGGCGCAGGGCGGTGGGTTCGGCGGTGATGCCGGGGAACTGCTCGGCGTGCTCGCGTATCTCCAGGACCTGCTCGGTGGTCGCCTCGTCGGTGATGGGGATCGGCTGGTACGGGGATCCGTTCCAGCAGGGCTTGGGGGTCTTGGCGTCGCACAGCCGGACGCTGTCGGTGACCTCGGCGGCGTCGAGGCCGAGGACCCCTGCGAGACGGGTCAGGACGTCCTTGCCGCGGTCCTTCATCTTCGACAGGTCGGTGCGGCTGGCGGAGACCACCATGCGGGTCTCGTTGTCGGCCAGCGGGACCCCGCGGGAGTCGAGGATGGAACCGCGCACGGCGGGCTGGACCACCTGCTGGGTGTGGTTGTTCTTCGCCTCGTCCGTGTACTCCTGGCCGTTGCGGATCTGGAGGTACCAGAGGCGCCCGCCGAGCGTCAGCAGCAGCGAGAAGACCACTATCTGGATGATCACGAGGCGGTTCTGGACCCGCTGGGTCCGCCCGGTCTCCGGAATGTTGGTCAACTCGGCTCTCCCCGGGACGTGCGCGCCTGCAGCTTGCCCGGCCGAGTCTAAGAGGAGCCCCGCCTAGAACGGGAACTGCGTCCGTCCGTGCTGGACCGAGATCCATTTCTGGGTGGTGAAGGCCTCCACCGTGGCGTCGCCGTTCAGCCGTCCCAGACCCGAGGCCTTCTCGCCGCCGAAGGCCGCCAGCGGCTCGTCGCCGATGGTGGAGTCGTTGACGTGGATCATCCCGGTCTCGATCCGCTGCGCGAAGCGGACCCCGCGTTCCACGTCGCGTGTGTGGACCGCTCCGCTGAGCCCGTACGGGGTCGCGTTCGTGAGCCGGACCGCGTCGTCCTCGCCGTCGAAGACCACCAGCAGCGCGACCGGGCCGAAGATCTCCTGGCCCAGCAGCGGGGAGTCCTCGGGGAGGCCGGCCAGCACGGTCGGTTCGACGAGGTTGCCGCGCGTAGACCCTCGTACGAGCGCCTGGGCGCCTGACTCGACGGCGCGGTCCACGAGGGCGGTGAGCGCGTCGGCCTGGAAGGAGTTGATCAGCGGGCCGATGTGGGTGTCGGCCTCGCGCGGGTCACCGGTCTTCAGGCCGCGCACCCGCGCGGTGAACTTCTCGGTGAACTCCTCGGCGACGCAGGCGTCGACGAGGATGCGGTTGGCGGCCATGCAGACCTGGCCCTGGTACACGAACCGGCTGAAGACGGCGGCGTCCACGGCGTAGTCGAGGTCGGCGTCGTCGAGGACGACCAGCGCGCTGTTGCCGCTGAGTTCCAGGACGGTCCGCTTGAAGTGGCGGGCGGCGACCGCGCCGACGTGCCGTCCGACCCGGTCCGATCCGGCGAAGGAGATCACCTTCGGGACGGGGTGGGTGAGGATCGCGTCGCCTATCTCGGCGATGTCGGTGACCAGGACGTTGAGCAGGCCGGCCGGCAGGCCCGCGTCCTCGAAGATCTTGGCGATGACCCCGCCGCCGACCACGGGCGCGTTCTGGTTGGGCTTGATCAGGACGGCGTTGCCGAGGGCCAGGGCCGGGGCGACGGACTTGATCGTCACCAGGAAGGGGAAGTTGAAGGGGCTGATGACCGCGACGACGCCGACGGGGAGCCGCTGGACGCGGTTCTCCTTGCCCGCGACCGGGGAGGGCAGGATGCGGCCCTCGGGCCGGATGGCCAGCTGGATCGCCTCGCGGATGAACTCCATCGCGAGGTCGACCTCGTACTCGGCCTTGGGGCGGGTGCCGCCGAGCTCGTCGATCATCGCCTCGACGATTTCCTTGCGGCGGTCCTCGGTGATCCGCAGGGCGCGCTCCAGGACGGCGCGTCTCGCGTAGGGGCTGGTGGCGGCCCATTCCTTCTGGGCGCGCTCGGCGGCGCGGTAGGCCCGGTCCACCTGCTCGACGGTGGCCACCGTGATGGCCGCGAGCTTCTCCCCGTTGTACGGGTTGACGTCGATGATGTCCCACGAACCGGTGCCGGCCAGCCATTCGCCGTCGATGTACTGGTGAGCCAGGTCGTCGAATATGGACATGCCATCCCTTACTGCGAGCGCGCACCCGTGCGCTGCACCGGAGACCGATCGGTCATCGTCATGCACTGATCAGACGTCATAGTACGTGCGGATCAAGACAGTTGAAGCAGTCCGCGCAGGAGATCGCGGGTCCGGTCCGCGTCGGGGCAGTCCTCCTGGAGCCGCTCCATGGCCCGCGCGTACTGACCCACTTCCTCTTCTTTGTCCAGGTAGAGGGCACTGGTGAGCTGTTCCAGATACACGATGTCCTGGAGATCGGACTCCGGGAAGCGCAGCAGGGTGAAGGCTCCGCTCTCACCGGCGTGCCCGCCGAAGGAGAAGGGCATGACCTGAAGTTGCACGTTGGGCCGCTGCGAGACCTCGATGAGGTGCTCCAACTGCCCGCGCATCACGTCGCGGTCGCCGTAGGGGCGGCGCAGCGCGGCCTCGTCGAGGACGGCGTGGAAGACCGGGGCGCTCTCCGACACGAGGACCTTCTGCCGCTCCAGGCGCAGGGCGACGCGGCGGTCGATCTCGCCGGGCGTGGCACCGGGCATGCCGCGCTTGACGACGGCGTGCGCGTAGGCCTCGGTCTGCAGCAGGCCGTGGACGAACTGGACCTCGTAGATGCGGATGAGCGAGGCCGCACCCTCCAGTCCGATGTACGTCTGGAACCACCCGGGCAGCACGTCGCCGTAACTGTGCCACCAGCCCGCGGCGTTGGCCTCGCGGACCAGCCCCAGGAGGGACTCCCGCTCCGCGCCGTCGGTCACTCCGTAGAGCGTCAGGAGGTCCTCGACGTCCCTTGCCTTGAAGCTCACCCTTCCCAACTCCAAGCGGCTGATCTTCGATTCGGATGCGCGGATCGAGTAGCCGGCCGCCTCACGGGTGATGCCGCGGGATTCTCGGAGTCGCCTGAGCTGTGAGCCCAGGAGGATGCGGCGCACCACGGAACCGCCGGCGTCTGCGGTCACTAGTCCTGCCCTCCCCATCGCAATGGTGTGCGCGTGGTCTGCGCGGTGTGTCGCGTCCCGGGGCCCCCGAACCCCAGGGCCCGCAGTCTGCCACCAAAACGCTATGACCCGTACTCGTTCTGTAACGGAATCCGGCGTCCCGGAAAAGAAGTCCGTAAGTATGCGTAGGAAGAAATGAGCAAGAACCGTCACGGGAGGGGACAGGTCCGGCGCGTGCACGTGCATCTGCCCTTGCATCCGGCTTCCGCATTCGGAACGATGGTCCCGCGCACCTGCGTTCTTCATCGCGCAGGAGCCGGACCGACCCACCCCGCAGTTCTTTCTGGACGACAGCCGCCGCTCCGTCCGCGAATCCCGGGAGTGCCTCGCATGGGGACGAATGGATCGACCATGCTCGAGCCGTTACGGCAGGGGCTGCCCCCGGTCGACCCCACGGCTGTCTCCGGGTCCGCCTCCTGCGCCCTGCCCGCCCGCTTCGAGGCCGTCCGCGGGGCGCGTTCGTTCACCCGGTCGACGCTGTCCCAGTGGGGCCTCGACGACCGGTTCGACGATGTCTCCCTCGTCGTCTCCGAGCTCGTCACCAACGCGCTGCGCCATGCCCTGCCCGACGAGGACAGGGTGGGACGCCCGGCTTCGGACGCGCCGGAGCCGCCGGTTCGGCTCCACCTGATGCGGTGGAGCACCCGGTTGGTGTGTGCGGTGCGGGACCCCAGCGAGGACCGGCCGGGCGGGGCGTTCTCGCCGGAGCGGACCGAGGAGAACTTCGACCTGGAGTCCGGGCGGGGGCTGTTCCTGGTGGACTCGTACAGCGACAGCTGGGGTTGGCACCCGCTCGCCGGGCGCCTGACCGGCAAGGTCGTCTGGGCGCTCTTCATGCTCCAGGACTGACCCGACGTCACCCGTCGACCGTCCCGACGTCCCCACCGATCGAGGGGGCGTCACCCGCGCGTCCGCGCGGGGAAATTTCAGCCCATGAACGGCAACCGGCCGGGATTGATCCTTTCGATCAGTCCCGGCCAGTGCACGTGCATGGCTTGATCATTGCGCTGTTCCGATCAGGTTCCGATCAGGCGATCAGGTGGTCGAACTCGCCGTCCTTGACGCCCAGGAGCAGCGCCTCTATCTCCGCCGGCGTGTAGACCAGGGCCGGACCGTCCGGGAATCGCGAATTGCGCATGGCGACATCGCCGTCCGGCAGTTTCGCGAACTCGACACAGGAACCTTGCGAGTTGCTGTGTCTGCTCTTCTGCCAGGTCAGCCCGTACAAGGAAGCGAGTTCTGCAGCTGCCATCCCGTTGTACGCGTGGTCCACAGGAAGCCCCCGATAGTGCAGATGTCAACTGCACCGGATCATAGCTCTGTTCATAAGCAGCTGCATGGGCAGATGCACGTGCACGGAGGGTGCTGTCGTCGTCACCGGAGCGGCCACCGCATTCGTCACGGGAGCGACCCTCGCATTGTGCCGGGCGCGACCGGCGCATTCGCGCGCGGGGCGGCCCTTCCCCTTCACGCGGGGCGCCCCTTCCTCTTCCCGTCGGGAAAGGGAAGGCGGCCACCGCGGCCCGGACCCTCAGGTCCGCAGTGCCTCGGACACCTCGTCCAGCGCGTCCAGGAGCTGCCGGCCGGCCGCGCGCAGCACCCCCGGGTCCGGGGCGCCCCACACCGGCGCGCCCTCGTCCGCGACCAGCGCGCGCACGCGCTCCCATCGCGGAACACCGCGCTCCCGGACCTCCTTCGCACCCGCCTCGGTGTCGGCGCGCACCGCCTCGGCCAGGGCGGCCGCACCGGGCACCGGGGCCTGCGAGCGGTCCGGGAGGTGGGCCTCCAGCAGCATCGCGTTGCGCCCGAGGGCGGCCACCGCCTCGCCCGCGCCGTCGGCCGCCGCACGGGACAGGCCGCGGTGGCGCACCGGTTCCCCGGCCGCCCGGTCCACGGCGTCCTGCCAGTCGATCCGGGCGTCCCGGGCGGCCAGCAGGGCGGTGCGCACGTCCGCCCGACGGGCGTCGGCCGGGGCGGCGTAGTGGCCGAGCACGGCCGCCGCGTACCGTCCGTCGGCCGCGATCCAGTCGGCGAGGCGGGTGCGCAGCCTCGGGGTCTCCCAGGCCGGGTAGAGGGCGTAGGCGAGCATCGCGAGGAGTCCGCCGACCAGGGTGAGCGCGACCCGGTCGGGCACGGTCTGGTCCCAGCGGACGCCGCCCATGCCGAGCAGGAACACGACGTACGCGGACACGCAGACCTGCGATACGGCGTAACTGGTGCGCATCAGGACGTACATCAGGCCCGCGCTGACCACCGCGAGGAACCCGGACAGGTACATCCCCGGCTGCGCGAGCTGCACGATGCCGGTGGCGACGGCGACCCCGACGAGGGTTCCGGTGAAGCGGGCGACGGCCCGCGCGTACGTCTGGCTGAAGTCCGGCCGCATGATCATGACGGAGGCCATCGGGGCCCAGTAGCCGTGACCGAACGGCAGGACCTGCCCGATGAGGTA
Source organism: Streptomyces sp. NBC_01426 (assembly GCF_036231985.1). Lineage (GTDB taxonomy): Bacteria > Actinomycetota > Actinomycetes > Streptomycetales > Streptomycetaceae > Streptomyces. Next base: position 4,271,420 of record NZ_CP109500.1, on the reverse strand, counting down.
CCCCGCGCAGGCCACGGCGGTGACGCGCACGGCGTGCCGCAGGATCGGCGAGTCCGGGTGCAGTTCGGCCCGTACGGACCTCAGGACCGTCGGCACCAGTGCGGTCAGGGTCGGCCGGAGCATCGAGTCGTCGGGGGCGACGGGCCGGCCGGAGCGGGGCTCGGCGGTCTCCAGCACGTCGTCCAGCAGCGCGGCGAGCCGGCGCGCGGCCCGCAGCGGCGCCCCGGTCAGGAGGTCCGCCGTGTCGGGGGACTTCAGCACGGCCAGGGCCGGCGCGGGCAGGCGTACCGGGTCCCCGTGCCGGATCGCCCGCGCGGCGGCGTCCAGTACCGTGCCGGCGGCGTCCAGCAGTTCCCGTACCCGGTCCCGCGCCGGTCCCTCGGCCGGCGCCCCGACGGCCGGGTCGGCGAGGGAGGCGAGGACGGGCCGGACCCGTTCGGCGAGCCCCCGCGCCCCGTGCAGTTCGGCGGGCCGGCGGCGGGCCTGACGCGCGGTCACGGTGGCGGCATCGCGGGCCCGCATCAGGGGTTGCGGGTCGAAGGCGCAGACGGGGTCGTGGCGCAGCCGGCGGGCGTAGTCGGCCTCGGCGGCGAGGGCGTCGGCCAGGGCGTCGCGCTGGGCGCCCCAGCGACGGATCGGGAACAGCACGATCAGCAGGGCCTGCACCACCCCGCCGGCGGCGATCATCGCGGCGTGCCCGGCGGCCTGCGCGACGGAGGTCGGCAGGGTCACGGTGACGAGCATGACCGCGACGTTGCCGGAGGCGATGATCCCGGCGGTGGGGCCGGCCGCCCAGAGGAGGCCCGCCGCGAAGGTCCAGACGGCGAGGAGGGCGAGGAACAGACCGGTGTGCGAGGAGCCGACGAGGTAGCCGACGAAGGTGGAGACGGCCAGGGTCAGCCCGGAGGCGAGGGCGAGGACGGGACGCGGGCGCCAGCTCTTCTGGAAGGTGGCGATCGCGGCCATGAAGGCGCCGAAGGCGGAGCTGGCGGCCGCTCCGGGGCCCAGGAAGGCGAGCCCGAAGCCGATCACGATCGCGAGGCCGACGGCGGCGCGCAGGGCGACGAGCGGTTCGAGGCGGGTGCGTTCGACCTTCATGCCGGTCAGGGCGGTGTGCTTCAGCGCCCGGAGCCAGCTCATGGGGTCGAGCCTAAGGCTCTTTCAGGACTTCTTCAGATTTGTACAGGTATGGCACATGGCTGTTCCATAAGGCGGATCATCACACCCCTCACGACCGCAATCGTCCGAAAGGCGGGTACGTCATGCTCCGCAACGCCCTTGAGCCCTGGCACCTGATCGTGCTGCTCGTCGTCTGCCTGCTGGTGTTCGGATCGAAGAAGCTGCCCGACATGGCCCGCTCGCTGGGCCGGTCGATGCGGATCCTGAAGTCGGAGACGCGGGCGTTGCGCGCGGAGGACTCCCCCGCGTCGGGCCCGACGCCCCCGACGGAGCACTGACGCCCCCGACGGGGCACCGAGGCAGGAGGGCGGGGGCCGGGGCGGGCGCGTGAGCCTTGGGCGGCGGGCTCAGCCCGGCAGGGAGCGGCGCTCGCCGCCGCCCACCCGTGCCCGGTCGGCGGCCGCCGTGCCGTCCTCCCATCCCGCCAGGTCGGTGGCGCCGCGCAGCCGGGTCGTGGTCGTGCGGGGGAACATCTCCTCGGCCCGGGAGCTGACCGCCACGTCGCGGGCCACCAGGGCGGGCAGGTTGTCGGGGACCTCGGAGGCGGTGTGCTCGGCCGTCTCGGCCAGCCGCTGGCCCAGCCGGCTCGCGTAGGCCAACAGGAACGACTGCCGAAACGTCTTGGTCCGCTTGCGCCCGCCGGAGCGCTGCGCCGCCTCGGCCCGGGTCATCGCCGCCGTCCCCTGCACCAGCAGCGAGGTGTAGAGCAGCTCCACCGCCTCCAGATCGCTCTCGAAGCCGACCACCGTGGAGAACTCGAAGCCGCTGTTCCACACCGCCCGACAGCGGTTCGCCGTGGACACCGCGTCCAGCAGCACCGCCTTGGCCTCCTCGTACGGGGGCTCCACCCCGATCCGGCAGGCGCCGGGCCGCCGGTCGGGCCCGGCGCCGCGCGCGGCCAGCAGGGCCTCGTCCACCGTGTGCCGGGCCATCAGCTCCTGCGCCTTCGCGCTGAGCGCCTCGGCCTCCTCGGGAAAGTTCGTCGCCTCGGCCTTCGCCAGCAGCGCGCGGATCCGACCCAGCATGCGGGGCTCGATGTGGGCGTGCTCCAAGGCGTCCGTCGGGTCGCCGGGAAGGGGCCCGACGGGCTCGATGGAGGGCAGCCGGATCAGCAGGCGGAACACCTCCAGGACGGAGGTCGCCAGGGAGAACCGGTCCGTCCGCTCCCGTGCCGCGAGGGCGTCCCCGTACCCGGCGTCGTCGCCCCACCACACCTCGGCGTCGGTCCACCGCTCGGGCAGGCGCGCGTAGCGCCGCGCCTCGGCGGCGACCAGGTCCCCCGCGATCCGCACGTGCGTCTCGTCGAGGTCCCGGCGCACCAGTCGCACCACGTCGGCCGGCCGCCAGCCCCGCTCCCAGGCCTGCCGTACGTACCCCTCCCCGCGCACCAGCAACTCCCGCGCGGCCCCGCTCCAGCGGGCGGTGTCGGCGGCGAGCAGCGAGGCCCCGGTGTCCAGGCCACTGTCGCCGTCGGCGTACAGGGCGGCTTCACAGGCACGGTCGACGATGTCTCTCACCGCTCCAGCTTGGCACGGCCCACCCCGGCCACCGCCGCGCAGGTCGGACAGGGGTGCGGGACCCCTGTCACACCCCGGTGGGACACTCGCGGACATGACCGACCGCACCCCCCGCTGGGCCCTCGCCGAGGACGGCGACGGCTGGTGGCACGCCGCACCCATCGAACCCGGCGGGACCGGCGAGGCCGGCGGGGTTGGCAGCACCGGCGGGGGCAGCGGTGTCGGCGGGACGGCGACGGCCGGGGCACCGGCGGTGCGCGCGCGGCAGGTCGCCGAGGCCGTACGCGCGGCCCCGGACGGCACCCGGTGGGTGTGGCGCTCCACCGCCGCCGTGTACCCGCGCCTGCTCGCCGCCGGGGTCCGCGTCGAACGGTGCTACGACATCGAGAACGCCGAACTGCTGCTCCTGCGCCACGAGGGCCGCTTCGGCGAGCCCCGCTCGGCCGCCGCCGCCTGGGCCCGGCTGGAGGGCCGGCCCGTACCGCCGGATCCCCCGCAACGCGCGGCCGAGCCCGGTGCCCAGGACTCCCTCTTCGAGCCACAGCCCGCCCCGGTCCCCCTGGACGCCCTGATCGCCGTCCACGCCGACCAGGTGGAACGGCACGACGCCACCGCCCACCCCGACCGGATGCGGCTCCTCACCACGGCCGAGTCGGCCGCGTTCCTGGTGGCCTCCGAGATGCACCGCGCGGGCCTTCCCTGGCGGGCCGACACGCACCGCGCCCTGCTCACCGAGCTGCTCGGCGAGCGGTACGCGGGCAGCGGGCAGCCCCGCCGGCTCGCGGAGCTGGCCGACGAGGTGTCGGCCGCGTTCGGCCGCCGGGTGCGCCCCGATCTGCCCGCCGACGTCGTCAAGGCCTTCGCCGAGACCGGCATCAAGCTCAAGTCCACCCGCCGCTGGGAGATCCAGGAGCTGGACCACCCGGCCGTGAAGCCGCTGATCGAGTTCAAGAAGCTGTACCGGATCCACACCGCCCACGGCTGGTCCTGGCTCGCGGACTGGGTCCACGACGGCCGCTTCCGCCCCGAGTTCATCCCCGGAGGCACCCTGACCGGCCGCTGGGTCACCAACGGCGGCGGGGCCCTGCAGATCCCCAAGGTGATCCGGCGGGCCGTCGTCGCGGACCCCGGCTGGCGACTCGTCGTCGCGGACGCCGACCAGATGGAGCCCCGGGTACTGGCCGCGATCTCCCGCGACCCGGCGTTCATGGAGGTCGCGGGCCGTCCCGAGGACCTCTACACCGCCATCTCCCGGCAGGGCTTCTCCGGGGACCGGGACATGGCCAAACTGGCCGTCCTCGGCGCGGTGTACGGGCAGACCTCGGGCGACGGCCTCAAGAATCTGGCCGCACTCCGACGCCGCTTCCCCCGGGCCGTGGCGTACGTCGACGACGCCGCGCGCGCCGGCGAGGAGGGGCGGCTCGTGCGGACCTGGCTCGGCCGGACCTGCCCGCCCCCGGTCTCCGCCGCCGACACGGACCCGGACGGCGAGGCCGGCGTGCCGCAGGACCGGGACGACGGCTGGACCCCGAGCTACGCCTCGACCAACACCCGTGCACGCGGCCGGTTCACCCGGAACTTCGTCGTCCAGGGCAGTGCGGCGGACTGGGCGCTCCTGCTGCTCGCGGCGCTGCGGCAGTCCATCGCCGCCGCCGGGATGCGGGCCGAGCTGGTGTTCTTCCAGCACGACGAGGTCATCGTGCACTGCCCGGCGGAGGAGGCCGAAGCCGTCGCGGAGGCCATCCGCGCCGCCGGTGACCGGGCCGGGCGCATCGCCTTCGGCGACACCCCGGTCCGGTTCCCGTTCACCACGGCGGTCGTGGAGTGCTACGCGGACGCGAAGTGAACCCCCCGGCGCGGCGACCGACCTGACGCGGTCGCCGCGCGGCGGTGTTTCACGTGAAACACCGCCGTCCCGAAGCCCGTTCGGGACCCGGGCCCGCAGCCCGTTCGGGACGGGCAGCCGTTCGGAGCCGGGTGCGGGTCAGTCGAGGCCGTGGAAGTAGACGTGGAACGCGTCGCGTTCGAAGCCCTCCGACTCGTACAGCCCCTGGGCGATGTGGTTGTCGTAGGCGGTCTCCAGCTGTACGCCGGAGACCCCGGCCTCGGCCGCGCGGCGCAGCACCTCGCGCAGCAGCGCCCGGCCCGCGCCGGTACGCCGACCGGCCGGGGCGACGTACAGGTCGTACAGGATCCACATGGGCCGCATGGAGAGCGAGGAGAAGGTGCGGTAGACCTGGGCGAAGCCGACCGTTCCGATCTCCGCTACATCGGCGAGCAGGACGAGCGACTCGTCCTTGCGGATGCGTTCGGCGAGGAAGGCCCGCGGCTGGTCGGGGTCCTCGGCGGTCACCTCGTAGAAGTCCAGATAACCGCGGAACAGCTCGGCGGCGACCGGAACGTCCGCCTCGCCCGCGACGCGCAGAACGACCCCGGCGCCTTCCTGCGGATCCTGAGTGGCGTGCTCCGCGGCCTGTCCGTGCATGTCTGTTCTCCCTCGTCCGTTCCTCACGGACGACCCTAATCCGCACGCACCACGAGCCCGGTGTGGGGGCTCGGCCCCTCCCGCCCCGCAGGCCCGACCGGTTGAACCTCGCGCCCCCAGCCGAGGCCCCCATCCAACCCGCCCCCGGGCAAAGCAAAAGCCCCAGGTCACGGCGAGTGAGTCCTGAGGCTTCTACAGAGCCGCCTTCGGGATTCGAACCCGAGACCTACGCATTACGAGTGCGTTGCTCTGGCCAACTGAGCTAAGGCGGCACCGCTGGGAGACGAGAATTCCCCCGAAGGGACGCTCTCATCAGCAGCGGCGCCAAGTCTACAGGGTTAAACCGGGTGCCCTGAACCGGGTTGTCCGGCCTTCGGGAAACAGCAACAAACCCGGACAGATGGTCCGCCCGTGGGAGGTCTATGCGCCGCGCGCGGGCCCGTCAGCACTTGGTGCCGTCCTTCGGTGCCTTGCCTTCCAGCAGGTACGTGTTGATCGCGGTGTCGATGCAGTCGCTGCCACGTCCGTACGCCGTGTGTCCGTCGCCGTCGTACGTCAGGAGCGTGCCAGAGTCGAGCCGGCCCGCCAGCGCCTGCGCCCACTTGTACGGGGTCGCCGGGTCCCGGGTGGTGCCCACCACCACGATCGGCGCGGCGCCCTTGGCTTCCAGCGCCCGCGCCGATCCGGTCGGCTTCACCGGCCAGTACGTGCAGTTCAGCGAGGCCCAGGCGAGCCCCGCGCCGAAGACCGGCGAGGCCTTCTCGAAGGAGGGCAGCGCCGCTTGGGCGGCCTCCGGCCCGGAGAAGGCTGGCGGCTGGTCGAGGCAGTTCACGGCGGCGTTGGCGAACATCAGGTTCGCGTACGTGCCGTCCGCCTCGCGCTCGTAGTAGCTGTCGGCGAGCGCCAGCAGGCCGGCGCCGTCGCCGTTCATCGCCGAGGTGAGCGCCTCGCGCAGTTGCGGCCACGCGCTCTCGTCGTACAGCGCGGCGATCACCCCGGTCGTCGCGAGCGACTCCCCGAGGGGGCGGGCCGGGTCTCCCGAGGGCACCGGCTGGGCGTCCAGCTTGCGGAAGAACTCGTTCAGCCGCTGCGCCACCGCGTCCGGGTCGCCCGAGCCGAGCGGGCACTCCGGCTGCTTCGCGCAGTCCTTGGCGAAGGACCGGAACGCCGTCTCGAATCCGGCCGTCTGGTCCCGGTTGAGTTCGAGCGCGGGCCTGGACGGGTCCATCGCCCCGTCCAGGACCAGCCGGCCGACCCGGCCCGGGAAGAGGTCCGCGTACGTCGCCCCCAGGAACGTGCCGTACGAGGCCCCGACGTACGACAGCTTCTCGTCGCCCAGCGTCGCCCTGAGGATGTCCATGTCCCGCGCGGCCTCGACGGTGGAGACGTGCGGCAGGACCCGCTGCGAGCGCGTCTTGCAGCCCGCCGCGAACTTCTTGAACGCCGCCACCAGCAGGGCCTGCTCCGCCTTGTCGTCCGGTGTCTGGTCCACCTGGGTGAACCGGTCCATCTCCGGCCCGGACAGGCACTCGACGGGGCTGCTGCGCTCCACTCCGCGCGGGTCGAAGGACACCATGTCGTACCGGGCCCGCACGGCCGCCGGGTAGCCGATGCCCGCGTACGCCTGGAGGTACCCGATGCCCGAACCGCCGGGCCCGCCCGGATTGACCACGAGCGAGCCGAGCCGCTTGCCCGGGCCGGTGGCCACGCGGCGGGCCACCGCGATGTCGATGGACTGCGCCGAACCGGGGGTACCGGGGTTCGCGTAGTCCAGCGGCGCCTTCATGGTGGAGCACTGGAAACCGGGGACACCGCAGTCGCGCCAGCTCAGCTTCTGCTCGTAGTACGGACGCAGTGCGGCCGGGACGGCGGCCGGCGCAGCCGTCCCGGTGGACTTCGGCGCGGAACTCCCGGACGAGGACGCGGCGGCGCGGGTTCCCCCGGATCCCTCCGAGGTACACCCGGCAAGCAGCAGCCCGGCGGCTGCGATCACGGTTCCGGTGGTTCGCAGCAGGCGACTGGTGTCCATGCGGCGAGCCTAAGGCCTGCCGGGACACCCGGCCGGGCTCCGCCGGTCCGGGGCGGCCGACCGCCGCCCGGGCGCGGGCCACCACCGGCGCGGGCCGGGAGTGTCACGGCCGCCGCGCCGGAACGCTCGTACGGGTGAACAGGTCAACGGACGGCGGGCGACGAACACCCGCCGGCGGCGTCCGGCCGCACGGTTCAGCCCGCGCGCAGCGCCATCGTCATGGCCTCGACGGCGAGCAGCGGGGCCACGTTCCGGTCGAGGGCCTCCCGGCAGCCGATGATCGCCTCGATGCGCCGCAGCGTGCGCTCCGGACCCGAGTCACGGGCGATCCGGTCCAGGTCGCCCCGTATCTCCTCATTGGCGATGGCGAGGCCCGAGCCGAGTTGGAGGGCCAGCACGTCCCGGTAGAAGCCGGTGAGGTCGGTGAGCGCCAGGTCGAGGCTGTCGCGCTGGGTACGGGTGCGGCGGCGCTTCTGCCGGTCCTCCAGTTCCTTCATGACGCCCGCCGTGCCCCTCGGCATCCTGCTGCCCGCGCCCGCTCCGGCCCCGAGCGCGGCCCGCAGTTCCTCGGTCTCCTTGGTGTCGACCTCTTCCGCGAGGTACTTGGCGTCCTCGGCGGCGGCGTCGACGAGTTCCTGGGCGGCCTTGAGGCAGTCGCCCACGTCGTCCACCCGGAGCGGCAGTCTGAGCACGGCGCTGCGCCGCGTCCGGGCCGCCTCGTCGGTGGCCAGTCGGCGGGCCCGGCCGATGTGCCCCTGCGTCGCCCGGGCGGCCGCGGCGGCGAGGGCGGGCTCGATGCCGTCACGGCGCATCAGCACCTCGGCGACGGCGGCCACGGGCGGAGTGCGCAGGGTCAGGTGCCGGCAGCGGGAGCGGATGGTGGGCAGCACGTCCTCCAGGGAGGGCGCGCACAGCAGCCACACCGTCCGCGGAGCCGGTTCCTCGACGGCCTTGAGCAGGACGTTGCCGGCGCCTTCGGTGAGTCGGTCGGCGTCCTCCAGGACGATGACCTGCCAGCGCCCGACGGCCGGCGACAGCTGGGCCCGGCGGACCAGGGCGCGGGTCTCCTTCACACCGATGGACAGCAGATCGGTACGGACGATCTCCACATCGGCGTGCGTGCCGATCACGGTGGTGTGGCAGCCGTCGCAGAAGCCGCAGCCCGGTTCCCCGCCGAGGGCGCGGTCGGGGCTGGTGCACTGGAGGGCCGCCGCGAAGGCGCGGGCGGCGGTGGCCCGCCCCGATCCCGGCGGGCCGGTGAACAGCCAGGCGTGGGTCATCTTGGACCCGGTGGGCTGCGGCGTCCCCTCCGACGTGGCCGTGACCTGGGCGTCGGCGTCACGGGCGGCGGCAGCGAGCTGCGTCTGCACGCGCTCCTGACCCACCAGGTCGTCCCATACGGGCATCCCGCCCACCACCTTTCACTGTCCGTGTGTACCTGTGCACATTCTGACGGACGGCACTGACACCGACGGCGCCCCACCGCCCGCTCCGCCGGCACCGCCCACACCCCGAGCGCCTTGAGCGCCCCGAGCGCCCGAGCGCCCTCAGCGGCGGCGACCCCGGCGGTCCTCGTCGTCCTCGTCGTCCTTGCGCGGGCCCAGCAGTTCGTCCGCCAGGGTCGGCAGGTCGTCCATCGGGGTGGCCTCGGCCCAGTCCGAAGGCGCCCGACGCGGCCGTCCCTCGTCGTCGACGACGGGAAGCTCGCGGGTCACGTCGTCCTCGCGGTCCGCCTTCGCGCCCCGGCCGCGGTTCCCGGGCTCCCGGAAGATGTCCGAGGGCACCCGGTCGGCGGGGTTCTCCTGGGGGCGGCGGACCGTCGGCCGGGAGGCGGACGGGGTCTGACCGGAGGACGCCGGGGCCTGCCGGGCAGGACCGTCGGCGGGACCCGCGTCACGGACCGGCGGCAGCACCGAGGTCTCCGCGGCCGGATCGACCTTCGGCACGGGGACCGTCTGTGTGACGTCGTCGGGCTGCACGAACCGCTTGACCACCGGGGTCTCCACCGTGATGGCGTCGTCCGGGTGCGGGTTCTTGCGCATGCCGATCTTGGGTGCGCCCGCCGGTGCCGGGGCATCGGCGGGCGCCGGTGCCGGGGCCGGTGCCGGCGGCGGCGTGGCGGCGGCCTGGGCAGCCGCGCGAGCCGCCGAGGCGGCGGCCGACGCCTCCGCCAAGCGGCGTGCTTCCTCGGCCCTGAGCAGGGCCTCCTCGGCACGGCGCTGCTTCTCCAGCCGACGGTCCTCGGCCTCGGCGCGCAGCCTGGCCTCCTCCTCCGCCTGGGCGCGCAGTCGCTCGGCCTCCGCCGCGCGGGCCTTCTCCTCGGCCTCCGCGCGCAGGCGCTCGACCTCGGCCCGGGCCCGGGCCTCCTCGGCGACGCGCCGGCGCTCCTCTTCCGCCTTGCGGGCGGCCTCTTCCTCGGCGACTCGCCGTGCCTCCGCCGCCTCGGCCTCGGCCTTGACCCGGGCCTCCTCGGCCTCGCGGGCCTTGCGGGCCTCCGTCTCGACGCGCACCCGCTCTTCCTCGGCCTTGCGCGCCGCCTCTTCCTCCGCCTTGCGCTTCGCCTCGGCCTCGGCGAGCCGTCGGGCTTCGAGCTGCGCCGCGATCTCCTGCTCGGAGAGCGGAAGCATCCGGTCCAGGCGGTGCCGGACGACGGTGGTCACCGATCCCGGTTCCTGGCCCGCGTCCACCACCAGGTAGCGCCCGGGGTCGGCCGCGGCCAGCGTCAGGAACCCGGAGCGCACGCGCCGGTGGAACTCCGCGGGCTCCGACTCCAGCCGGTCCGGCGCCTCGGTGAACCGCTCCCGGGCCGTCTCCGGCGACACGTCGAGCAGCACGGTCAGGTTCGGTACGAGCCCACCCGTGGCCCAGCGGGAGATCCGGGCGATCTCGGTCGGGGACAGGTCGCGGCCGGCGCCCTGGTAGGCCACGGAGGAGTCGATGTAGCGGTCGGAGATGACCACGGCGCCCCGCTCCAGGGCGGGCCGGACCACGGTGTCCACGTGCTCGGCACGGTCGGCGGCGTACAGCAGCGCCTCGGCGCGGTTCGACAGCCCGGCCGAGGACACGTCGAGCAGGATCGAGCGCAGCCGCTTGCCGACCGGGGTGGCTCCCGGCTCGCGCGTGACGACGACCTCGTGGCCCTTGCCCCGTATCCAGTCGGCCAGCGCCTCCACCTGGGTGGACTTGCCGGCGCCGTCACCGCCTTCCAGGGCGATAAAGAAGCCGGTGGCGGAGGCGGCCTGGAGCGGTTCCCCGCCGCGCAGCGCCTCGCGCAGGTCGCGTCGCAGCGGTACTCCGCTGCGGTCGTCGGCCTTGGTCAGCACCACCACGGCGACGGGCAGCAGCAGCGCGCCGACCAGCATCAGCGTGAAGGCCGCGCCGCCGTGGGAGAAGACGACCTCGCCGCCGTCCAGCCGGTGCGGGCCGATCGCGGCGGCGAGCAGCGGGGCGGCCACCGCCCCGACGGCCACGGCCACCCGCACGACGGCCTGGAGGTGCTCGGTGACCCGGGCCCGGCGGAATTCCTCGGTCTCCTGGTCCAGCAGGGTGTGCGCGGTGTTGGCGGCGGTACCGGCGGCGGTGCCCGCGATCAGGGCCAGGAACAGCCCGGTCGCCATGTCCGGGACCAGCCCGACGAGCAGCAGTGCGAGCCCGGTCACCGCTATGGCGAGGGCCAGCAGCCGGCGCCGTGACAGGGCGGGCAGGATCTTGCCGGCCTCGGTCGCACGGATGCCGAGGCCGGTGCCGCCGACCAGCGCGAGGACCAGCAGGGCGTACGAGGCGGGCCCGCCGCCCAGGTCGAAGCCGTGCAGTACGGAGACGGAGGCGGCGGAGGCCACCGCTCCGGCGACGGCGGCGGAGGCCAGGACGAGCAGCGGGACGGCGCCCGTACGGCCCTTGTCGGGACGGTCGCCGGCCTTGGGGGCGCGTAGCCCCTCCAGCGGGGAGCGCGGGCGCGGGGTCTTCGTGCCGGGCAGCACCAGGGGAAGCAGCAGGGACACGGACGCGGCGAACAGACCGGCGGCCACGTAGGACCCCAGGGCGGCCTGGTTCGCGGCGAACCACTCCACGCCGAGGCCCAGCGCACGGCCGACCAGCGTCGAGGCGAGCAGCGCGGCGGCCGCGACGGGCAGCGCCGCGAAGGCGGTGCGCAGGGTCAGGCGCCGCAGCGTGTCGAGGTGGTCCGGGAGCGGCCGTACGGTCGCCCCTTCCGGCGGCGGCGGGGGCAGCAGGGCGGGAGCCGCGCTGTCCTTGGCCAGGGTCCACAGCCGTTCGGCGGCCCCGGACACGAAGACGGTGGCCAGCAGCGCGGTCATGGCGTGCGCCGGGATCCAGTCCAGCCAGAGGGGGGCGACGACGAACAGTGCGATCCGGACCCCGTCGGCGCCGACCATCGTCCAGCGGCGGTCGAGCCTGCCCCCGGGGGCGGTCAGCTTGGCGAGCGGCCCGAGGAGCACGGCCCCGAAGAGCACGGTGGCCACGACCCGGACCCCGAACACGGCCGCGACGGCAAAGGCCGCTCCGCGGAACCCGTCCCCGAAGGTTCCCTCGGAGACCGCCGCCTGATAGGCCAGCAACACCAGGACCAGCAGGGCGAGGGCATCGCCGATGCCGCTCACCAACTGGGCACTCCACAAACGCCGCAGTCTGGGGGCGCGCAGCAGGGCACGCACCGCGCGCTCGCGGGAGTCCGCGGCCAGGGCTTCGTCGTAGGTGGCGTTCTCGTCGGCGGTCTCGGTGTCGGTCACGACCGTCGGCTGCTCGGCTCGCGTCATCCGCCCAGCCTATCCGCTGTGCATCGTGGCTGCGGAGGCCTGTGGACAACCCCGGGTGTGACCCCGCACCCACCCCTTCGTCCGGGAAACCGAAGGGCCCCCGCGCGGCATGCGCGGGGGCCCTTCACGGGCTCGACTCACCCCGGTTCGACCAACCGATCGACCAACCGATCGACCAACCGATCGACCAACCGATCGATCGACCAACCGATAGACCTGCCGATCGACAACCGACCGTCCGATCGTCCGACCTGAGGCGGCTAGTCGTCCGACGCCGCCGGAGCGGTCGTCGCCTTCTTCGCCACCGTCTTCTTCGCGGCCGTCTTGGTCGCGGTGGCCTTCTTCGCCGTCGTCGTCTTCTTGGCCGCCGTCTTCTTGGCGGTCGTCGTGGCCTTCTTGGCGGGCGCCTTCTTCGCCGGGGCCTTCTTGGCCGTCTTCTTCGCCGGACCCTTCGCCCGCTTCTCGGCGAGCAGTTCGTAGCCGCGCTCCGGCGTGATCGTCTCGACGTCGTCGTCCCGGCGCAGCGTCGCGTTCGTCTCGCCGTCCGTCACGTACGGACCGAAGCGGCCGTCCTTGACCACCACCGGCTTCTCGCTCACCGGGTCGGTGCCCAGTTCCTTCAGCGGGGGCTTGGCCGCGGCCCGTCCGCGCTGCTTCGGCTGCGCGTAGATGGCGAGCGCCTCGTCCAGCGTGATCGAGAACAGCTGGCCCTCGGTCTCCAGGGACCGCGAGTCCGTGCCCTTCTTCAGGTACGGGCCGTAGCGGCCGTTCTGGGCCGTGATCTCCACGCCCTCCGCGTCGGCTCCGACGACCCTGGGCAGGGACATCAGCTTGAGCGCCTCGTCCAGGGTGACCGTGTCCAGGCTCATCGACTGGAACAGCGAGGCCGTCCGCGGCTTGACCGCGTTCTTGCCGGTCTTCGGGGTGCCCTCGGGCAGGATCTCCGTCACGTACGGCCCGTAGCGGCCGTCCTTCGCGACGATCTGGTTCCCGCTGACGGGGTCGGTGCCCAGCTCGAACTCGCCGCTCGGCTTCGCGAAGAGTTCCTCCGCGTACTCCACCGTGAGCTCGTCGGGAGCCATGTCGTCCGGGACGTCGGCCCGCTGGTGGCCTTCGGCGTCCTTCTCACCGCGCTCCACGTACGGCCCGTAGCGGCCCACGCGCAGCACGATTCCCTCGCCGACGGGGAAGGAGGAGATCTCCCGGGCGTCGATGGCGCCGAGGTCGGTGACGAGTTCCTTGAGACCACCGAGGTGGTCGCCGTCGGCCGGTACGACCTCGGACGCGTCCTCGGCGCCGAAGTAGAACCGCTTCAGCCACGGCACGGACTGGGCCTCGCCCCGCGCGATGCGGTCGAGGTCGTCCTCCATCTTCGCCGTGAAGTCGTAGTCGACGAGCCGGCCGAAGTGCGTCTCCAGCAGGTTGACCACGGCGAACGACAGGAAGGACGGCACGAGGGCCGTGCCCTTCTTGAAGACGTAGCCGCGGTCGAGGATGGTGCCGATGATCGACGCGTAGGTCGAGGGGCGGCCGATCTCGCGCTCTTCCAGCTCCTTGACCAGCGAGGCCTCGGTGTACCGGGCCGGCGGCTTGGTCGAGTGGCCGTCCACCGTGATCTCCTCGGCCGACAGCGCGTCGCCCTCGGCGACCTGCGGCAGCCGCTTCTCACGGTCGTCGAGCTCGGCGTTCGGGTCGTCCGCGCCCTCGACGTAGGCCTTCATGAAGCCGTGGAAGGTGATCGTCTTGCCGGACGCGCTGAACTCGGCGTCACGGCCGTCGGCGGCGCGCCCACCGATCTTCACGGTCACGGAGTTTCCGACCGCGTCCTTCATCTGGGAGGCGACGGTCCGCTTCCAGATGAGTTCGTACAGACGGAACTGGTCGCCGGTCAGACCGGTCTCGGCCGGAGTGCGGAAACGATCTCCCGAGGGGCGGATCGCCTCGTGCGCCTCCTGCGCGTTCTTGACCTTGCCGGCGTACACGCGCGGCTTCTCCGGCAGGTAGTCGGCTCCGTAGAGCTGGGTGACCTGCGCCCGCGCCGCGTTCACCGCGGTGTCGGAGAGCGTCGTGGAGTCGGTACGCATATAGGTGATGAAGCCGTTCTCGTACAGCTTCTGCGCCACCTGCATCGTCGCCTTCGCACCGAAGCCGAGCTTGCGCGAGGCCTCCTGCTGGAGCGTCGTCGTGCGGAACGGGGCGTACGGGGAGCGGCGGTACGGCTTCGACTCGACCGAGCGGACGGCGAACGAAGCGCTCTCCAGCGCGGTGGCGAGCGCCCGGGCGCCGGCCTCGTCGAGGTGCAGGACCTCGCTCTTGAGCTTGCCGTTCGAACCGAAGTCACGGCCCTGGGCGACGCGCTTGCCGTCCACCGTGTTCAGGCGGGCGACCAGCGTCGAGGGGTCGGAGGCGTCACCGGCGCGGCCGGTGCCGAAGGTGCCGGTCAGGTCCCAGTACTCGGCGGAACGGAAGGCGATGCGCTCGCGCTCCCGCTCGACGACGAGACGGGTGGCCACCGACTGGACGCGGCCCGCCGACAGCTTCGGCATGACCTTCTTCCACAGGACCGGCGAGACCTCGTAGCCGTAGAGGCGGTCGAGGATGCGTCGGGTCTCCTGGGCGTCGACCATGCGCTGGTTGAGCTCGCGCGGGTTGGCGACGGCGTCGCGGATCGCATCCTTGGTGATCTCGTGGAAGACCATCCGGTGGACGGGGACCTTGGGCTTGAGGACTTCCTGCAGGTGCCATGCGATGGCTTCGCCCTCGCGGTCCTCATCGGTGGCGAGGAAGAGTTCGTCGGACTCGGCCAGCAGCTCCTTGAGCTTCCTGACCTGGGCCTTCTTGTCCGCGTTGACGACGTAGATCGGCGCGAAGTCGTGTTCGACGTCCACGCCGAGACGACGGACCTCGCCGGTGTACTTGTCGGGAACCTCGGCCGCGCCACTGGGGAGGTCGCGGATGTGCCCGACGCTCGCCTCGACGACGTATCCCGGGCCGAGGTAGCCCTTGATCGTCTTCGCCTTGGCAGGGGACTCGACGATGACGAGTCGGCGGCCGCCCTTTGCGGTCTCGCTAGTCGGGGACAACTTGGCTCTTCTCTCCGGTTCGGCACTCGGTCGCGGTACGGCGACGCTGCGGAGTGTGACGGTACAACCCGCACCCGTGTCAAACGGCACAAGCCCGCAACGGCCACTCGAACGGTAACCCGACAAGTGCCGTTTCTGCCGCCCGGATGCCACGGCGGACCCCTCACGGTCACCGGGCAGAGTGGCCCGGGGGCCGTCTGGCCCCTGCCCGCGCACCGCCGCCGGACCCTTTCGACGTCGGGTTTCCCACTCGGAGGAACATCATCCGGGACGGCTGCCTCAGAACCGCTGGAGGCACCAGACGCCGAGGGCCAGCGAGCCGGATCCGGACAGGAGCGCGAGGGGCACGGCGACGGCGGGGCGTACGCCCTCGGCCACCGGCGCACGGTGCAGGGCACGCGCCCCCGTCCAGCCGAGCAGAGCGGCTCCGAACAGCAGGAACACGAGCGCCGAGAAGATCGCCGGACCGCGTTCCATGCCGTTCCCCCCTTGCCTTCGGGCCGCTTCGGGATCCCCCCGGATCCCGCTGCCCGGGAGCCTGCCGGCCGAGGGGGTACGGCAGGCGAACCCCGGGTTACATCACGGCTTCGACATCGACGCCCGCGGCCCTCGGGCCCCCGCCGACCCGGTCCCGCCCGCTCCGGGCCTACGGCGCGGGATCGCGCACGGGGTCCAGGAAGCCCTGCTCCACCAGCATCCGGATCGCCTCCGGGGTCCGGTCCCGCAGCACGACCGGGTCCTCCTGCATCAGCTGGGCGATGGCGTCCAGGATCCGGCCCGCACTGAGTGAGCCGTCACACACTCCGGCGAACCCGGCCCCGACGGTGTCCACCTTCGTGGCCCGGCGCATTCCGCGGTTCTGCCGGAGCACGACGTGCTCGGGGTCCTCGGCCCCGGGCGCGCCGACCTGCTCCTGGACGATCTCCTCGGCCAGTACGAAGTACCCCGCCAGCAGCGCCGCGTCGTCGTGTTCGCGCAGGTAGTCCTGCCGGGCGAAATGCGCCAGGACGGCGTCGCCCAGCGGCTGCTCGACCGAGTGCGGCCACTCCTCGACCACGATGGACGGCTCGGCCGCGTCCGTCCGGCGCAGGGTGATCCAGCCGAAGCCGACGGCCTTGGTCTTGCGGGCCTCGAACTCGTCCAGCCAGTCCTCGTAGCGGCGCTCGTACTCGGCGGGATCGCTGCGGTGGTCGCCCGCGTCGCGGAGCCACAGTTCCGCGTACTGCGTCACGTCCTGCACGTCGCGCTGCACGATCCACGCGTCGCAGCCGCGCGGCACCCAGGAGCGGAGCCGGTCGTGCCAGTCCTCGCCCTCCACGTGCTGCCAGTTCCCGAGGAACTGCGCGTACCCGCCCGGGTTCAGCCGCTCGCCGGCCTGCTGGACCAGGGTCCGGCACAGGTCGTCGCCGCCCATGCCGCCGTCGCGGTACGTGAGGCGGGCGCCGGGGGAGATCACGAAGGGCGGGTTCGACACGATCAGGTCGTAGGTGGTGTCGCCGACCGGCTCGAAGAGGGAACCGGCGAGCAGTTCGGCCTCGGCCTCCCCGGACAACGCCAACGTCAAACGGGTGAACTCCAGGGCCCTCGGGTTGACGTCGGTGGCCGTGACCCGCGTCGCGTGCCGGGCCGCGTGCAGGGCCTGGATGCCCGATCCGGTGCCGACGTCGAGCGCCGAATCCACGGGGACGCGGACGGTGATTCCGGCCAATGTCGTGGAGGCGCCGCCGACTCCCAGGACCACGCCCTCCTCACGACGGCCGATGCCGCCGGCCCCGCCCACGGCACAGCCGAGGTCGGAGACGATGAACCAGTCCTCGCCGTCCGGGCCGCCGTACGGGCGCACGTCGACGGTGGCGTACACCTCGTCGCCCTCCCGCCGCAGCCAGCCGTCCTCCAGCGCCGCGTCGACGGGAAGCGCCGCGCGGGCGTGCTCGTCCGACACGGACTGCCGGAGCAGGAACAGCCGGACCAGGCTCGCGAGCGGATCGTCCGCGCGGCCTCGGGTGGCGCGCAGGGCGGGAACCGTCTCGCTGCGGGCCAACGCGGCGTAGGCGGGGGCGCCGAGCAGGTCGAGCAGCCCGTCGGCGGTGAAACCGGCGGCCAGCAGGGCGGTGCGCAGCGCGGCGGCACGGTCGGGCGAGGGAAGGCTGGTGGTACTCACGCGTCCATTGTGGCCGCCGGCCCCGGCAATCGTGGCGGCCCACCCCGGGCATTCGGTGCGCACCACGCGCCCGGACCCGGATCGGGCGGCGCCCACACCCCGACCGAGGGGCGGCCGGAGGCAACGGGGGGCGATCGGGGCGGGAAACACCGACGGGGCGGGCGGCGTCCGCGAGGACCCCGCCCGCCCCGTTCGACGTGCGTCCGTGCACGGAACGGCGGCGTGGCCGGGGTCACCCCCGGCTCCACCGCGACCGCGCTAGCCGGCCGTCGTCGTCTGGACCTGGCAGCCCGGCTGACCGTTCATCGCCTTGTCCAGGCCTCCGGCCTTCAGCTTGTCCAGGGCTTCCTTGCCGCCCTGGGTCGCCGCCTCCAGTCCGCCGGCCACGTCCTTGAGGCCCTCGGCGAACTTCGTCTGGTCCTTGACGTCGAGGGCGTCCATCTTCACCTTGAGGTCGGCGTAGCCCTTGGAGGTCGCCGCGAAGCCCTGGACGGCGGCGTTCTGGGTCTCCTCGCCGCCCTTGACCGGCGGAACTCCCGCCCCGGTCAGGGCGGTCCCCATGGACTTGTAGGCGTCGGACATGACCTGGAACGCCGCCGAGTCGGTCTGCTGGACCTCCTCCGGCTTGCTGCTCTCCGTGGCCACGCGCTTGATGTCGACGTTGGAGCTTTCGATCTTCTTGAGTTGGGGTCCCCACGCGTCACAGACCTTCTTGGCCCAGGCGTCGGTCTTCTTCTGCCCGTCGTCCTCGCCGCCGCATCCGGACAGCACGAGCATCAGCACCGCACCGCCGGACACTGCGGCCGCAAACTTCTTGTTCACCGGATTGGTCCCTTCGAAGACTCTCGGCCCGGAAGATACACGCCCACCCTGGGCGGACACGGAAAGGCGGACGGGCGGCGCGTCAGTCCGCGCCGCCCGTCCGCCGTTCGGGCGTACCCTCGAACCCCCTGCGGAACAGGGCCGCAGGTCGTTCGGGGTACCGGCCGGGAGCCGCTCGGGCCCCTGCTCGGGGAGGGTCAGGAAACCACCGCGGGATCTGTGGGTTGCGCCACTCGCTCGGCCGCGCCGTCCTCGCCCTCGTCACCCACGGCGATGCCGCGCCGCTTGGACACGTACACCGCGCCGATGATGACGGCGATGGCCAGGACCGCGACGATCGCCCGCACGGTCGGGCTGGTGTCGTCGCCGTAGCTGAACTGCACGATGGCCGGGGCGATCAGCAGGGCCACCAGGTTCATCACCTTGAGCAGCGGGTTGATGGCCGGGCCGGCGGTGTCCTTGAACGGGTCGCCGACGGTGTCGCCGATGACGACCGCGGCGTGGGCCTCGCTGCCCTTGCCTCCGTGGTGACCGTCCTCGACGAGCTTCTTCGCGTTGTCCCACGCGCCGCCGGAGTTGGCGAGGAAGACCGCCATCAGGGTGCCGGTGCCGATGGCGCCCGCGAGGAACGAGCCGAGCGCGCCGACACCGAGCGAGAAGCCGACCGCGATCGGGGTGAGCACGGCGAGCAGGCCGGGCGTGGCGAGTTCGCGCAGCGCGTCCTTGGTGCAGATGTCCACGACGCGCCCGTACTCGGGCTTCTCGGTGTAGTCCATGATCCCGGGGTGCTCGCGGAACTGCCGACGCACTTCGTAGACGACGGCGCCCGCGGAGCGGGAGACGGCGTTGATGGCGAGTCCGGAGAACAGGAACACGACGGCCGCGCCCAGGATCAGGCCGACCAGGTTGTTGGGCTGCGCGATGTCGAGGCTGAGGTTCATCTCCCCGGCCTTGGCCCCGACTTGCTTGACCGCGGTGGCGATGGCGTCGTTGTACGAGCCGAAGAGCGCGGCGGCGGCGAGCACGGCGGTGGCGATGGCGATGCCCTTGGTGATGGCCTTGGTGGTGTTGCCGACGGCGTCCAGGTCGGTCAGGACCTGCGCGCCGGCGCCTTCGACGTCACCGGACATCTCGGCGATGCCCTGCGCGTTGTCCGAGACCGGACCGAAGGTGTCCATGGCGACGATGACACCGACGGTGGTCAGCAGGCCGGTGCCGGCCAGGGCCACCGCGAAGAGCGCCAGCATGATCGAGGTGCCGCCGAGCAGGAAGGCCCCGTAGACGCCGAGGCCGATGAGCAGCGCGGTGTAGACGGCGGACTCCAGGCCGACCGAGATGCCGGCGAGGACGACGGTGGCCGCGCCGGTCAGCGAGGACTTGCCGATGTCCCGCACGGGGCGCCGGCTGGTCTCGGTGAAGTAGCCGGTCAGCTGCTGGATCAGAGCGGCGAGCACGATGCCGATGGCGACGGCGATGACGGCCAGGATCCGCGGGTCCCCGGAGTGGTTGAGGATCGCCGGGTCCTCGACTCCGACGAGCTCCTTGTAGGTGGACGGCAGGTACGCGTAGACGGCGATCCCGACGAGCACCAGGGAGATCGCGGCGGAGATGAAGAAGCCGCGGTTGATGGCGGTCATCCCGCTGCGGTCGGATCGGCGCGGGGACACCGCGAAGATGCCGATCATGGCGGTGACGACGCCGATGGCGGGGACGATCAGCGGGAACGCCAGGCCCAGGTCGCCGAAGGCGACCTTGCCGAGGATCAGCGCGGCCACGAGGGTGACGGCGTAGGACTCGAAGAGGTCGGCCGCCATGCCGGCGCAGTCGCCGACGTTGTCGCCCACGTTGTCGGCGATGGTCGCGGCATTGCGGGGGTCGTCCTCCGGAATGCCCTGCTCGACCTTGCCGACCAGGTCGGCGCCGACGTCGGCGGCCTTGGTGAAGATGCCGCCGCCGACACGCATGAACATGGCGATCAGTGCGGCGCCGAGCCCGAAGCCCTCCAGGACCTTGGGGGCGTCGGCGGCGTAGACGAGCACGACGCAGGAGGCGCCGAGCAGGCCGAGGCCGACGGTGAACATGCCGACCACGCCACCGGTGCGGAAGGCGATCCTCATGGCCTTGTGGGCCACTTCGGTCAGGTCCTTGGCGGGTTCGCCCTCGGCGGGGGTCGCCTCCCGCGCGGCGGCGGCCACGCGGACGTTCGCACGGACCGCGAGGCGCATGCCGATGTAGCCGGTGGCGGCCGAGAAGAGCGCGCCGACGAGGAAGAAGGCGGAGCGGCCCGCCCGCTGCGACCAGTCGTCGGCGGGGAGCAGGAAGAGCAGGAAGAAGACCACGACGGCGAAGACGCCGAGGGTGCGCAGTTGGCGTCCGAGGTAGGCGTTGGCGCCTTCCTGAACGGCGGCGGCGATCTCCTTCATGCCGGTGGTGCCCTCGTCCGCGGCGAGCACCTGGCGGACCAGGATCTGCGCGACGACGAGTGCGAGAAGTGCGACCGCTGCAATCACGATCACGATCAGCCGATTGTCATCGGTGAGTACTGCGGCGGCCAGATCGGAGTTGCCGATCGGCGCGTTGGGGGTGAAGAGCCCCGTCATTCGTCCTCCTTGACGTGATGAGCTCAAGATGTGGACGGATTGTAGGGAGCGCGACCTGATCAAAACAGTGGGCGGGAAACGTAATTGGCCTGCTCTTGCTCCTCAGCAATAGATCACGTCACTCCATTACCCTCGAAAGTAGTAATGGGGCAAAGGCATTGACGCATGGTCATCGATCCGGAAATTCATGTCCGGGCAGCGAAAAAGGCCCTGCGGAGCAGGGCCTTTGAAGATCGGACGATGTGAAAGTAGTCCCGTCCGGGGGCCACCCATCCGGTGCGCGAAGCGGTACGGACCCGTCCGTCGGACGCGACACGACGGGGGCGGGGAGGCGTGCGGGATCGGGGAGACGTGCGGGATCCGGCGCGCGGCAGATCCGGGGCGCGGAAAGGCGCGGCGTCGAGGCCGCGTGCGAGAACACAGGGCCGGCACCCAGGCGGCTCCGACACCCGGGCGCAGGAAAGATCCGACGTGCCGGCCGAAAATCGACCCTCAGGGGGCCATTCCGGTGACTGAGACCCTGGCGGGACCCCTAAGGGAGCGTGGAAACCTTCGCCACGGGCCAGCTCATCCTGATGGTGCCGCCGGCTTCACCGCTGGTCACCTCGACGTCGTCGACGAGCCCGCTGATCACGGCGAGACCCATCTCGTCCTCGCCCTCGTTGTCCGGGTCCAAAGCGGCGGCGATGCCCGACACGGCCTCGGCGGAACCGCCGGCCGGACCGGGAACGTCGTCGCCGACCTCGATGGAGAAAACTTTCTCCTCCTCGGTCAGGACGACCCGGACGGGCCCGGTCAGACCGTTGTTGCGGTGCAGCCCGACGGCGCGCGAGCAGGCCTCACCCACGGCGAGGCGGACCTCGTCGAGGACGGCTTCCTCCACACCGGCCCGACGCGCCACGGCGGCCGCGACCAGGCGGGCCGTCCGGACGTGTTCGGGCTGGGCGCTGAAGCGCAGTTCAACGGTGGCCATGCGCGTCCCCCTCGGACTCTGGGCGCGGACCAACGGGCGCGCCTTGACAGGGGCCCGGACCGACCGTGGTCCGGTACCCCCCGCTCCTCGTCGGCTTCTGACGGCGTTTCGGCCGCCCGAAACCGTCAGTCGGTGGCGTTGACGGCGTCTTCCACGGTCGTGTGGATCGGGAACACCTTGGTCAGACCGGTGATACGGAAGATCTTCAGGATGCGCTCCTGGTTGCAGACCAGACGCAGCGAGCCCTCGTGCGCACGAACACGCTTGAGGCCTCCCACGAGCACACCGAGGCCGGTGGAGTCGAGGAAGTCCACTCGCTCCATGTCGACAACCAAGTGGTAGCTGCCGTCGTTCACCAACTCCACCAACTGCTCGCGCAGCTTGGGCGCGGTATACACATCAATCTCGCCACCGACCTCTACGACCGTGCGGTCGCCGACAGTGCGAGTCGACAGGGACAGGTCCACGGATCCTCCAGCACCTTGCTATCGAGCGGCGCCCCCCAGGGGCCTCCCCATCCGAAGGTAGGAGAGGGATCGGCTGCCGCGATGGCATTCAATCACTTACCGGCAGGCGCGCACGACGCCTTGGGTCCATTGTCCCGCACGCCGGTGACACACTCGGTTCCAATGGCCAATACTCACCGTCCCGGTCGGCCCACGGCAGCCGCGGACTCTCGACCCACCCCGAGCACGGTCCTGGACCGGCTGGCACGGGGGCCTTCTCGAGCTGCGCGCATCACCCATACGGAGCACTTGCCCCCTCGGGCGGGTCGTCATGCGGTCTGGCCCGACCGCATCCGAACTGATGTCGTGGCGGCCATTCAGGCCGCCGGAATCGAACATCCGTGGGAGCACCAGGCCGCGGCGGCCGAGCACGCCCTGGACGGCACGTCCGTGGTCGTGGCCACCGGTACCGCCTCGGGCAAGTCGCTGGCCTACCTGGCCCCCGTCCTCTCCGCCCTCGCGGACGGCGCCGAGGCTCCCAACGGCCGGGGGGCGACCGCCCTGTACCTGGCCCCCACCAAGGCCCTGGCGGCCGACCAGCGGCGCGCCGTGCGGGAGCTGGCGGGCCCGCTGGGCAACGCGATCCGGCCCGCCGTCTACGACGGGGACACACCCTTCGAGGAACGCGAATGGGTGCGTCAGTACGCGAACTACGTGCTCACCAATCCCGACATGCTCCACCGCGGGATCCTCCCCGCCCATCCGCGCTGGTCCTCGTTCCTGAAGGCGCTGCGCTACGTGGTGATCGACGAGTGCCACAGTTACCGGGGGGTATTCGGCTCCCACGTGGCCCAGGTGCTGCGCCGGCTGCGGCGGCTGTGTGCCCGCTACGGCTCGGAACCCGTCTTCCTGCTGGCCTCCGCGACCTCCAGCGACCCGGCGACCTCCGCGTCCCGGCTGACCGGCCTGAAGGTCGTGGAGGTCGCCGACGACGCCTCCCCGCGCGGCGAGGTGGTCTTCGCCCTGTGGGAGCCCCCGCTGACCGACATGAAGGGCGAGAAGGGCGCTCCCGTGCGCCGTACCGCCACCGCCGAGACCGCCGATCTGCTGACCGACCTGGTGGTGCAGGGGGTGCGCACGGTGGCCTTCGTGCGGTCCCGGCGCGGCGCCGAGCTGATCGCCGTGATCGCCCAGGAGCGGCTCGCCGAGGTGGACCGGTCGTTGCCGCGTCGGGTGGCCGCGTACCGGGGCGGTTACCTGCCCGAGGAGCGGCGCGCCCTGGAGCGGGCCCTGCACTCCGGGCAGCTGCTGGGGCTGGCCGCCACCACCGCCCTGGAACTCGGCGTGGACGTCTCCGGCCTGGACGCGGTGCTGATCACCGGCTATCCCGGCACGCGGGCCTCGCTGTGGCAGCAGGCCGGGCGGGCCGGCCGCTCGGGACAGGGCGCCCTGGCCGTCCTGGTGGCCCGTGACGACCCGCTGGACACCTACCTGGTCCACCACCCCGAGGCGCTGTTCCGGCAGCCCGTGGAGGCCACCGTGCTGGATCCGGACAACCCGTACGTACTCGCCCCGCACCTGTGCGCGGCAGCCGCCGAGCTTCCGCTGACCGAGGCGGACCTGGAACTCTTCGGACCGGCGGCCGTCGGTCTCCTCCCGCAGCTGGAGGCGGCGAAGCTGCTGCGCCGCCGGGCCACGGCCTGGCACTGGACCCGACGGGAACGTGCCTCGGACCTGACCGACATCCGGGGCGGCGGGGGCCGTCCCGTGCAGATCGTGGAGGCGGCCACCGGCCGGCTGCTCGGCACCGTCGACGAGTCGGCCTCCCACACCGCCGTCCACGACGGGGCCGTCCATCTCCACCAGGGCCGCACCTACCTGGTGAAACACCTCGACCTGGAGGACTCGGTCGCCCTGGTGGAGCAGGCCGATCCGCCGTTCTCCACCACCGCCCGCGACACCACGTCCATCGCGGTGCTGGAGACCGAGAGCGAGATCCCGTGGGGCCAGGGCAGGCTCTGCTTCGGCTCCGTCGAGGTCACCAACCAGGTCGTGTCCTACCTGCGGCGCAAGCTGATCTCCGGCGAGGTGCTCGGCGAGGCCAAGCTGGACCTGCCGCCGCGCACCCTGCGCACCCGGGCCGTGTGGTGGACGGTCACCGAGGACCAGCTCGACGAGGCCCGGATCAACCCGGAGATCCTCGGCGGCGCCCTGCACGCCGCCGAGCACGCCTCGATCGGCCTGCTCCCGCTGTTCGCCACCTGCGACCGCTGGGACATCGGCGGGGTGTCCGTCCCCCTGCACCCCGACACCCTGCTGCCCACGGTGTTCGTCTACGACGGCCACCCCGGCGGCGCCGGATTCGCGGAACGCGCCTTCCACACGGCCCGGGCGTGGCTGACGGCCACCCGCGACGCCATCACGGCCTGCGAGTGCGAGGCGGGCTGCCCCTCCTGCATCCAGTCGCCCAAGTGCGGCAACGGCAACGACCCCCTCCACAAACGCGGCGCCGTCCGTCTGCTCACCCGCCTGCTCTCCGACGCCCCGGAAAGCTGAACCGGCACACGCCCCGTCGAGGCCGTCTCCGCCCGACCGTCCCCCTCGCCCCGGAAATCCGACGGGAGCCGATGGGCCGAACGGGTCACGCACGGCCCCGACCCGCCGCCTCAGAGCCTCCCCCGCGGCCCGCAAAGCCCGACCCGCTGCCCGAGACAAAGTCGTACAGCGGCCCCGGCAACCGCCGCTGCGCTGTCCGGCAGGACCGTCACGCCGTCCAAGGCTCACGGGCCTGCCGGCCCCGTGGGCGGGGAGGGCGGGAGCGGCGGGCCTGCCCTCGACGCGAGCGCGGGGGCGAAGGGGCCGGTCGGGGCACGGGCCACGACCTCGGCGACCTCACCTTGGACGTCGCAGACGGTCAGGGTCGCGCCCTGGGCCCGCGCCACCCGCACCGCCGTCGCGCAGGCGGCCTCGGGGCCGTGCGCCCAGGTCGCCGCCGCGGCGAGGGCCGCCAGGTCAGCGGCCGCCGCCGCCCGGTGCCGCGCCACAACGGCCTGACCGAGCAGCAGTACACCCCCGAACACCGCCCCCAGCACCGTCGTCACCAACGCCGCCCACACGGTGGCGGAGCCCCGGTCCCGGCTCACGGCGGCGGCCCCACGCTGTCCTCCGCCAAGGCCACCGCCTGGGCGCCGAGCCGTACCGGCAGCCCGCCCGGCCCGGGCGCGGGCGCCGCCACCCGAACCCTCCACAGGTCCCCCTCCCGCTCCACCCGGACCTCCGCTCCCCGCGGGGCGGCGGCCCCGGCCGCCGCCACCACGACCTCCGCCGGCTCCGAGCGGGCTGCGGCCCGAGCACCCGCCCGGGCCGCGTCCACGCACCGGATCTGCGCGGCCGCCGCCATCAGCGCCCACACCAGCAGTGCCGCGAACAGGACCAGCGCAGGGATCACCAGGGCCGCTTCCGCCGTCACATATCCGCGGTCGCCCTTTCCGCCCGGATTTTCCTCAGAACGGCACATCGAGCGCCTTCCCGATGGTCGACTGGAGAGCCGTCGACACCACGTCGCTCGTGACCACCTTGTACAGAACGGCAGCGAACGCACACGCCGCGATCGTGCCCATGGCGTATTCCGAAGTGGACATCCCCGCATCGCGACCGCGGCCACTGAGCGCGGACCGCACTCGAAACCAGATGATCCTCATGACAACCTCCTGTTTGATTTCGCTCTTGATGTGATTTCAGGTTTTGATTTCAAGTGCCGGAGAGAAGACCGGAAGCCATCCCAATCACCACTGGAGCCACTCCCACCACAAGAAATGCGGGGAGGAAACACAGCCCCACGGGTGCGGTGACGAGTACGGCGGCCCGCTGTGCCCGGGTCGTGGCCTGTCGGGCCCGGTCCGCCCTGAGGGCCGACGCCAGGCGGGAGACAGGCTCGGCGGCCGGTGCTCCCGTGCGGGCGGCCCGTTCCAGGCACTCCGCCAGTTCCCGGGCGCCCGGGATCGTCGCCAACCTCCCCCACCCCGTGCCCGGTTCGCCGCCGAGCCGCAGCTCCGCGCCGGCCAGCGCAAGCCGCTCCCCCACGGGTCCGCCGAGCGACTCCCCGACCACCTCGGCCGCCTCCACCGGACCGGCGCCGGCCGCGAGGCAGGCCGCCAACAGATCGGCGGCAAAGGGCAATTGGCGCCCCACCTCGCGGGGGTCCACTTCGACCGGCGGTCCGGCCCTCGACCGCAGGCGCCACACCCCGTACGCCGCCCCGCACCCGACCAGGACCCCGGTGACGCCTGCGACCAGCACCCAGCCCGCCACCAGAGCGCCGGCCGGCCACGCCCATATGACGACGCGAGCCCGTGTTCGGGGCCCGACCAGCGGCCCACGGCGAGCCGCTCGCACCCTCAGCAGTGACCCGATCCGCCGGCGGGCCGCCCGTCGCCGAACTCCTGACGCGATCGCCGATGCCACGCACAGCACCGCCACCGCGAGGCACGAGGCCATCCCCAGCCTGTGGACCCACACCGCGTCCGTCATCGCTCCCCCGCCCGTACGATCCGCCGGCACCACAACATCCCCAGCGCCTCCAGTACCGCCCCCGCCACCAGGCAGCCCCACCCCATCGGGGTGTGCAGCAGCACCGCGAGCGGGTCGGCCCCAAGGCCGGTACCGATCACCAGCCCCACCAGGGGCAACAGCGCCAGCACCACCGCCGTCGAGCGGGCTCCGGCCAACTGGGCCCGCAGTGACTCCTCCCGGTCCCGTTCCGCTCGCAACGCCCCTTCCAGTCGGTCCAGGCCCGCGGCCAGGCCGGCGCCCCCGTCCACGGAGACCCGCCAGCAGGCCGCCATCCCGGCCAGCCCTTCCGCGCCCGGCTCCCGCGACGCCTCGCGCAGTGCCCCGGCGACGTCACCGCCGAACGCCGCGGCGGCCAGCACCCCGGCCTCCCCCGCGCCCAGGCCACCGGAACCCGATGCCGTACGTCTCAGCGCCGCGCCCAGCGCCTGGCCGGGCTGCGCACCCGCCCTCAGTTCCCCCACGGTGACCCCGCACAACGCCACCACGTCACCGGCCCGCGCGCCCCGGGCACGTTCGCGGTCCCGGCCTCTCAGCCACTTCCGCACCAGCGGCACCGAGGCCGCCCCCAGCACCAGCGGGATCACGGAACCGCCGAGCAGGGCCACCAACACCCCGACCCCGACGCCGGACCACTCCCGCCATCGCGCGGCCCGCACCCGCACCGCGATCAGCAGCCGCTCCCGACGCGCCGGCCCGACCGGCACCACCGGGGCGCACCCGACCGGCAACAACCGGGCCCGCCGGGCCACCCGATCGCCTCCGGCCGACATCCAGGCGGCCGCGCCGGCGCACAGCACACCGGCGAACACCGGCAACGAGCCCCCCACCTCGACCGTCCCGGCGCTCATCGGGGGACCCCCAGCAGCGGACCGAGCCGGGCCCAGCCCCTCTCCCGTACGAACCCCCGCGCGGACCAGAGCAACGCGGGCACCGTCACCACCAGACCGGCCGGGTCCCGTTCGAGGACGTGCACCTCGGCCACCCGCCGCCGCCCGGCCCGGTCCCGGACCAGGTGGACCACCAGGGTCAGCGCGGCCGCCAACTGACTGTGCAAAGCCGCACGATCGAGCCCCGCGGCCGTACCGAGCGCCTCCAACCGCGCCGGGACATGGGCCGCCGCGTTCGCGTGCACCGTGCCGCAGCCGCCTTCGTGGCCCGTGTTGAGAGCGGCCAGCAGGTCCGCCACCTCCGGACCCCGCACCTCTCCGACCACCAGCCGATCGGGACGCATCCTCAACGCCTGCCGGACCAGGTCCGCGAGGGTGACGAGGCCCGCTCCCTCCTGATTGGCGGGCCGGGTCTCCAGCCGCACCACGTGCGGATGGTCGGGGCGCAACTCGGCCGAGTCCTCGGCCAGTACGATCCGCTCGCCCGGCCCGACCAGTCCCAACAGGGCACTCAGCAGGGTGGTCTTGCCCGTCCCGGTGCCTCCGGACACGAGGAACGAGAGCCGGGCCTCGACCATCGCCCGGAGCAGTTCGTGCCCGCCCGGCGGCAGGGTCCCCGCGGCCACCAACTCGTCCAAGGTGAACGCCTTCGGCCGCACGACCCGCAGGGACAGGCAGGCGGATCCGACGGCCACGGGAGGCAGCACGGCGTGCAGTCGGGTGCCGTCCGGCATCCGGGCATCCACCCAGGGCCGGGCGTCGTCGAGGCGCCGCCCCGCGACGGCGGCCAGCCGTTGCGCGAGCCTGCGCACCGCCGCGGCGTCGGCGAAGGTCACCGCGGTGAGTTCCAGCCCACCTCCGCGGTCCACCCACACCCGGTCGGGCGCGGCCACCAGTACGTCGGTGACCTCGGGGTCAGCGAGAAGTGCCTCCAGCGGCCCGGCGCCCACCAGTTCGGACCGCAACTCGGCGGCCGCACCCAGCACTTCCGCGTCGCCGAGCAGCCTGCCCTGGGCCCGCAGGGCCGCCGCGACCCTGGCCGGGGTCGGCTCCGCACCGCTTTCCGCGAGTCGCTGCCGCACGGCGTCCAGGAGCAGCGCGCTCATGCCGGCACCCCCTGGGCGGAGCTGAGGACCCGCCGCCAGAAGCCGTCGCAGAAGCGGGCCAGCGGGCCCCTCCCCCGCGACCCCGGTGGCTCCCCCTCGGCCACCCGTCCCGGCAGTCCCACCTCCACCGGCACCTCGCCGGCCAGCGGGGCACCCAGCAGCCGGGCCACGGCTTCGGCGTCGAGACCCTCGGGGCAGCGTCCCCGCACGACCACGCGGACGTCCCGGGCGACCATCCGCACCCCCGCCGCCACCCGCCCGGCTGCGGCCACGGCCCTCAACTCCCCGGGCACCACCATCAGTACGAGATCCAACTGGGCCAGCACCTCGGCCACCGCCTCGTCCACCCGTCGGGGCAGGTCGACGACGACCACGCCGCCACGGCGGCGGGCCGCCGCGACCACCGAGCGCATCGCGGCGGGCGGCACCACCACCCGGTCTCCCCGGTCCCAGCTGAGCACCCGGAGGGCGTGCAGTTCCGGGAGGGACTCCTCCAGCGCCCCGGCCCCGACGCGGCCCCGCGAGGCTGCGAAGTCCGGCCAGCGCAGCCCTTCGGCGCCCTCACCCCCGAGCAGGACGTCCATGCCCCCGCCGAGGGGGTCCCCGTCGATGAGGATGGTGCGTTCGCCGGCGCGCGCGGCCCGCAGGGCGAGCGCGCAGGCCAGGGTCGACGCACCGGCGCCGCCGCTGCCTCCGATCACACCGACCGCGAGGGCGGGTCGTCCGGCTCCTTCCACCACGTCGGCGATGCGGTCGACGAGTCGGTTCTCCGCGTCGGGGAGCCTCAGCACCTCCTCGGCGCCGATCTCCAACGCCCGCTGCCACACCAGTGGGTCGTCCAGATCCCGGCCGACGAGGAAGACCGCGTCCCGGCGGGGCGCGCCGCGGACCCGGCGTGCCGCGTCGTCCCCGACGAGCACGAGCGGGGCGGACTCCCAACCGACGCTGCCGGGCGCCGGTGCGCGGAG
Organism: Streptomyces sp. NBC_01426; assembly: GCF_036231985.1. Taxonomy (GTDB): domain Bacteria; phylum Actinomycetota; class Actinomycetes; order Streptomycetales; family Streptomycetaceae; genus Streptomyces. The sequence continues at coordinate 4,241,817 of NZ_CP109500.1, read as the reverse complement.
ATCGACGTTCTCGCCGTCGCCTTCTCCCGGGGCCCCGGCTCCGACCGGCTCGGGCACCGCGTGGTGCACGTGCGGTTCGGCGCCCGCGGCGGCGCACAGCCGCAACAGGTCGTCGAGCAACAGCGGGTCCTCGGTGATGATCAGCGGCCGGCCGCCACCGGGCACGACCTCTTCCGCCCGGGTCGACGGCCTCCCCCCACCGAACAGCTCGGACTCCGGTGCTTCACACGACTTCGATCCAGCCACGGTCTCCGCCCCCTTCTCACTGCGAATCCACACACCGCGGACTTCGCGGGCTGGAATCACCGTGCAGGGATCCGGAAAATGAAGTGGATCTTGCTCGAAAACTGTGGACAAGAAGACCTCTGTGAATAACTCCGCCACCCCATCGCGTGAGTTCATAGCGCGGCGGAACCACTACGCACAGTCACGAGTTCAAGGAGACGAGGGTCTTCGCGACGGAAGGCCGCCGAAGAGGAAGGGCCGGGGAAATGGTCACCACGGGCCGAAGGCAAGGGACGCAAACCGCGTCCGGACATGCGACGACCCCCGCCGGGGGGGAGAGCGGGGGTCGTCCCCACGGTCCGACTCGGGGGGGGAGGAGCCAGACCGGGTTAGCACGGTCGCGAACGATCCGTGACTTCCATGGTGTACCCGAGAGCCTTCTCAGGCAAACCCACGCGCCACACCTTACGCCGAATGGTGGGCGCATATGCTCGGGGCGTGGAAAATCAGCCCTTGCCGCACTCCTCGCCTCGGACCGCTGCCTTCTTCGACCTGGACAAGACGGTCATTGCGAAGTCGAGCACTCTGACGTTCAGCAAGTCCTTCTACCAGGGTGGCCTGATCAACCGGCGGGCCGTGTTGCGCACCGCGTATACCCAGTTCTTCTTCCTGGTCGGCGGCGCCGACCACGATCAGATGGAGCGGATGCGCGAGTACCTGTCCGCCCTCTGCAAGGGGTGGAACGTGCAGCAGGTGCGCGAGATCGTCGCCGAAGCGCTGCACGACCTGATCGACCCGATCATCTACGACGAGGCCGCGTCCCTCATCGAGGCCCACCACACGGCCGGCCGTGACGTGGTGATCGTGTCGACCTCGGGCGCCGAAGTGGTCGAGCCGATCGGCGAGATGCTCGGCGCGGACCGCGTCGTGGCGACCCGGATGGTGGTCGGCGACGACGGCTGCTTCACGGGCGAGATCGAGTACTACGCCTACGGACCGACGAAGGCGGAGGCGGTCCGCGAGCTCGCCGAGTCGGAGGGGTACGACCTCGCGCGGTGCTACGCGTACAGCGACTCGATCACCGATGTACCGATGCTGGAGGCGGTGGGACACCCTCACGCCGTCAATCCCGACCGGGCGTTGCGGCGCGAGGCGGTCGCGCGGGAGTGGCCGGTGCTGGTGTTCAACAAGCCCGTGCGACTGAAGCAGCGACTGCCGGGATCCATGACCTCGCGACCGGCCCTGGTGGCCGCCGCGGCGGTCGGCGCGGCCGCCGCCACGGCCGGGCTCGTCTGGTACGCGAGCCGGCGGCGGGCGAGCGCCTCCGCCGGTTGATCCGCGCGGGCGTGAGGTCGCCCGCGGGGAGGGTCGAACGGCCTCGTCGGGGAAATGCCGCGCCCGGAAATCGAATGTCCGGATCATCCTGGCTCGTCCGGGAAAGTAAAGAAGTGGAGCCAGGGGTTTCGCTTGTCTCCGAAGCGGAGTACAAAGGAGTCAACGGCCCGCGAGACCAAAGAACATCCGAGAGGATCATCTTTAAAACGCAGTAAGGCCCACGGACCGAAGCATGAACGCCGAGCACCCACGCGACGTCGACCCGTCGAATACGGGCCAGCCGCACCAGGTGACGGGCAAAGTTCCCGACCTGATGGGCATACATTCGAGGACGCTTGGTAACTGGGCGCGAGTGCCAGCGGCGACACCAAGGCAAGACGGTGTCGCCGCAACCCGTGTTCAGACAGTGCCCGCGTGCAGCAGACAGTGCCCGCGTTCAGACAGTGCCCGCGTCCACAGGCAGCGCCCGCCCGCGTTCAGGAAGTGCCCGTGTCAGGCAGCGCCGCGCTGGAGCGCCTCGCAGACCGCCATCGACTCCCGGGAGCCCAGCTCGATCGCCCGCCCGCAGTGCGCGATCCAGGCGGCCATGCCCTCCGCGGTTCCGGACACGTACCCCTCGAAGGCCGCCACGTAGGCCTCCGCGCCCTGCTCCGCGTGGCCGACCTCGGCCGGGCAGATGGCCTTCGGGTCGAGCCCGCTGTTGATCAGTACGATCCGCTCGGCCGCCCGTGCGACCAGGCCGTTGTAGGTCCCGAAGGGACGCAGGGCCAGCAGTTCGCCGTGCACCACCGATGCCGTGATCAGCGCCGGTGAGGAGCCGCCCGCGATGATCAGCCGCGACAGCCCGTCCAGCCGGCCGGCGACCTCCTCGGCGCTCGGGAGCGGCAGGTCGATCAGCGGCTCGTCCACCGGTTCACCCGCCAGGCGGGGCCGTCCCACCGTGTCACCCTCGATCGCCGACGGCGCGAAGGCGTCCGCAGCCGCGGGCGTCGAACCCGACGCGACCAGGTGCAGGCGTGCGAGCACACGCATCGGGGACTGTCGCCAGATGCTCAGGAGCTGCCCGGCCTCGGCCGTCAGGCGCAGGGCGGCGCCCACCGCCCGTGCCTGCGCCTCCGAGCCGAAGTCGGTGCGGCGACGCACCTCTTCCAGAGCCCAGTCGGCGCCCGACAGCGCCGCGCTCCCGCGCGCGCCGCGCAGCGCCGCCTCCGAGGCGATCTCCCCGCTGCGACGACGCATCACCCGGTGCCCGTAGACCCGGTCCACGGCCTTGCGTACGGAATCCACGGAATCGGAGACACCCGGCAGCCCGGCCAGTGGGGCCAGCGGGTCAGCAGCGCTACTCATAAGTAGGGAGCCTACGCACTGTGCGCGCATAGCACCGACCCCTCCTTGGAGTGGTCTTCTTCACTCAGGTAGACCACGTAGCGCGATCAACCCACTACGCTTGGTGAACATGAAGATCGCTTTCGTGGGAAAGGGCGGCAGCGGTAAGACCACGCTGTCCTCCCTCTTCATCCGCCACCTTGCCGCCAATGAAGCCCCCGTCGTCGCGGTGGACGCCGACATCAACCAGCATCTCGGCGTGGCGCTCGGGCTCGGCGAGGACGAGGCCGCCGAGCTGCCCGCCCTGGGCGCGCACCTGCCCCTCATCAAGGACTACCTGCGCGGATCGAACCCGCGCATCGCGTCCGCCGAGGCCATGATCAAGACGACTCCGCCCGGGACCGGCTCCCGCCTGTTGGGGGTCACGGAGGACAACCCGGTGTACGAGGCGTGCGCGCGCACGCTGATGCTCGACGGCGAGCCCGTCCGCCTGATGGCCACGGGGCCGTTCACCGAGGCGGACCTGGGTGTGGCCTGCTACCACTCCAAGGTCGGGGCGGTCGAACTCTGCCTCAACCACCTGGTCGACGGTCCAGACGAGTACGTGGTCGTCGACATGACCGCCGGTTCGGACTCGTTCGCGTCGGGCATGTTCACCCGCTTCGACATGACCTTCCTGGTGGCCGAGCCGACTCGCAAGGGCGTCTCCGTCTACCGCCAGTACAAGGAGTACGCCCGGGACTTCGGGATCGCGCTCAAGGTGATCGGCAACAAGGTGCAGGGGCCGGAGGACATCGAGTTCCTCCAGGACGAGGTCGGCGACGACCTGCTGGTCACCGTCGGGCATTCGGACTGGGTGCGGTCGATGGAGAAGGGGCGCCCGGCCCGGTTCGAGCTGCTGGAGGCGACCAACCGGCTGGCGCTGCAGGCGCTCCAGGACGCCGCCGAGGACTCGTACGCCGACCGGGACTGGGCCCGGTACACGCAGCAGATGGTCCACTTCCACCTGCGGAACGCCGAGAGCTGGGGGAACGCGAAGACCGGGGTCGACCTGGCGGAACAGGTCGACCCCGATTTCGTCCTCCGCGAGACCCCGAGCGCGGAGGTGGTCAGCCCTCGTCCGACCCTGACCCGGCCGACTCCGCAGCCGGCTTGACCCCGGCCGGGGAACCGGGGGCGGCCGGCGCTGCCGGCGGCCCCGCGGTGAGGAACTTGTTCCAGCCGTCCTTCGGAGCCTCACCGACGTCGAGGCCGCGCATCCACGTCAGCGCCTTCGGGTCCTGGGCGTCCAGCCAGTCGGCCAGCTCGCGGAACGGCACGCAGCGGACCTCCTTCTGGGTGCACATGGACTTGATGGAGTCCTCGACGGCCTTCATGTAGGTTCCGCCGTTCCAGGACTCGAAGTGGTTGCCGATGATCAGCGGCGCCCGGTTGCCCTGGTAGACCCGGTCGAAGGCCTTCTGGAGGCCGTCGCGCATCTGCTCGCCCCAGTAGGCGTGCTGCGAGGGGTCTCCCTGGGTGGTCGTCCCGGACTGGTTGACCATGTAGTTGTAGTCCATGCTCAGCGTGTCGAAGGCGCGCCCCGGCATGGGCACCAGTTGCAGCGGGAGGTCCCAGAGCCCGTCGGTCTTCTTGGGCCAGATCTGCTTGCTGATGCCGCTGGAGTCGTAGCGGAAGCCCATGTCCTTGGCCGCCAGCATGAAGTTCTTCTGGCCTTCGAGGCAGGGGGTGCGGGCGCCGATCAACTCCTTGTCGTAGTCGAACGGGAGCGGCTCCAGGCCCTTCAGCGCCGGAGTGTTCGTCTTCCAGTTCTTGACGAACGACTTGGCCTGGCTGATCTCGCTCTTCCACTCCTCGACGGACCAGGTGCCGACGCCGCCCTCGGGGCCGCAGAAGTGGCCGTTGAAGTGGGTGCCGATCTCGTTGCCCTCCTGCCAGGCCGCACGCACCTGGGTGGCGGTGTCCTTGATGCCCTGGAGGTCGCCGAAACCGATGTCGGAACGTCCCGGGGAGTGTTGAGGAGCGGTGTAGAGCGAGGCCTTCTCCTCCGGCAGCATGTACACGCCGCTGAGGAAGTAGGTCATCCGGGCGTTGTACTCCTTGCCGACCTCACGGAAGTGCGAGAAGAGCTTCTGGCTGTCCTCGCCGGCGCCGTCCCACGAGAAGACGACGAACTGCGGGGGCTTCTCACCGGGCTTCATCCGCTGGGGCTTCACGACGTTCGGCTGGAGGCCGGTGTACGCGGTCGAGCCGTCCCCGATGAGCCGCTTCACACTGCCCGGGGCCGCTTCCGGTGCGGCGGCGCCCTTCCTGGCGTTCTGGCCACCGGGCGCGGGCTTGGCGGGTTCCGAGGAGCACCCGGCAGCGCCCAGGACCAGGGCCGTGGCGACCAGGCCGCCGGCGATCTTCTTCGTGGCGGCGATCATCCGCACACCTCTCCCTCGCAGTTCCATCGCAGGACTTCCGCGCCGCAACGTCCCATGCGGTCAGGTTTAAGGAAGATGTGACAAGCCGGACAAAATGTTTAATCACTCCTGGGGGCTAATTCCTAGGCCATTTACTCCCATTTCCCACCACCTCTCTTTACTCTCCATTACCGTTCATTTACCGAGTGTTGAGACTCCCGCCGCTTCATCCCTCCCCCAGAGGAGACGGGAACCCATGAAAGCCACCACCGAAGGCGCCGCCGAAGACTCCACGGGCACCGCCCTCTCGCCCCCTCCGTCCACCCCACCCCCCGTGTCCGTCAAAAGCTTCCCGGCGGACCTCTCCGCCTCCATCGCCGTCTTCCTGATCGCCCTGCCGCTCTCGCTGGGCATCGCCCTGGCCACGGGCGCCCCGCTCCAGGCGGGGCTGGTGGCCGCGGCCGTCGGCGGGATCGTGGCCGGACGGCTCGGGGGCGCGCCGCTCCAGGTCAGCGGCCCCGCCGCAGGCCTCACGGTGGTCACCGCCGAACTGATCCAGCGCTACGGGTGGCGCACCACCTGCGCCATCACCGTGTTCGCCGGCTGCTGCCAGCTCGGGCTCGCCTTCCTGCGTACGGCCCGGTCTGCGCTGATGGTGAGCCCGGCGATCGTGCACGGCATGCTCGCCGGCATCGGCGTGACCATCGCGCTGGCGCAACTGCACATCGTCCTCGGCGGCACCCCGCAGAGCTCCGCCGTGGCCAACGTCCAGGGTCTGCCCGGCCAGTTGGCCGACCTCCATCCGGTCGCACTGGGCATCAGCGCGCTCACCCTGGTCATCCTGCTCGGTTGGCCTCGGCTGCCGGGCCGGATCGGCCGGAACCTGCGCAAGGTTCCCGCCGCGCTCGCGGCCGTCGCCACGGCCACCGCGTTCGCCGCCCTAGCCGGGCCCAGCCTGCCCCGGGTGGACCTGCCGTCCTGGCGCAGCCACGCACTGCCCGAGCTGCCCGAGGGCCCGATCCTCGGCCTCATCGCCGCGGTACTGACCATCACGCTGGTCGGCAGTGTGGAGTCCCTGCTGTCCGCGGTCGCCACCGACAAGCTGATCGCCTCCGAGCGGGGCACGGACAACCGTCCGCCGCGCGTCGACCTCAACCGTGAACTGCGCGGACAGGGTGCGGCGAACATCGTCTCCGGAGCGCTGGGCGGGCTGCCCGTCACGGGCGTGGCGGTCCGTAGCGTCGCCAACGTCAAATCCGGTGCCACCAGCCGCAATTCCTCGATGATGCACGGGCTCTGGGTGTTGATCGCGGCCGCGCTGCTCGTGCCGGTGCTCGATCTGATCCCGCTCGCCGCGCTGGCCGCCCTGGTGATGGCGGTGGGCGTGCAGATGGTCAGCATCACGCATCTGCGGACCGTCACCCGACACCGTGAAGTCCTGGTCTACGCAACGACGATCGTGGCCGTGGTGCTCGGTGGGGTGCTGGAGGGGGTCGCCGTCGGTGTGGCCGTGGCGGTCGGCCTGGCCCTGCACCGCCTCGCGCGGACCCGGATCACGGTGGAGGAGCTCGACGGGGTCCACCGCGTCTGGGCGCGCGGCCAGTTGACCTTCCTCGCGGTACCCCGGTTGAGTCGGGTACTGAACCAGATCCCGCACGACCGGCACGCGGTGATCGAGCTGGACGGCTCGTTCATGGACCATGCCGCCTACGAGACCCTGCACGACTGGCAGGACTCCCATCGGGCGCACGGCGGTTCGGTGGAGGTCACCGGCCGCTCCGTCAACCGCGCCCCCGAGACCGACCGCAGCATGGCCGACCGGGGCATGGTGGATCCGGGCATGGTCGATCGGGGCATGGGTGCCGGAGCGGGCCAGCGCGGGACCCATCAGTGCTGCCGCCCCTGGACCCCCTGGCAGAACCACTGCGACCACCGCGCCGACGCGGGCTCGGGCGACGCCGTCGACGTACAGGACCGTACGATCCCCGGCGCCGCCGAGGGCGGTCCGGCGGTCGAGCCCCGGCGGCGCGGAGCGGGTCGGCTGGCCAACGGCATCAGCGCGTTCCAGCGGGACACCGCTCCCCGTGTCCGTGACGAACTGGCCCGGCTGGCGCGCGAGGGGCAGCGGCCTTCGCAGCTCTTCCTCACCTGCGCGGACTCCCGCCTGGTGACCAGCATGATCACGGCCAGCGGTCCCGGAGACCTGTTCACCGTGCGCAACGTCGGCAACCTGGTGCCGTTGCCGGGGGCGGAGTCCACGGACGACTCGGTGGCGGCGGCGATCGAGTACGCCGTGGACGTCCTCCAGGTGGACAGCATCACGGTGTGCGGCCACTCGGGCTGCGGGGCCATGCAGGCCCTGCTGAACTCCCACCCCGGCACCCCGATGACCCCGCTGCGCCGCTGGTTGCGGCACGGCCTGCCCAGCCTGGAGCGGATGGCCAGCCGTCATCACGCGTGGGCCCGGATCTCGGGCAGGCTGCCGGCCGACGCCGTGGAACAGTTGTGCCTGACCAATGTGGTGCAGCAGCTGGAGCACCTGCGGGCGCACGAATCGGTCGCCCGCCGGCTCGCCGAGGGCACGCTGGAGCTGCACGGCATGTACTTCCACGTGGGCGAGGCGCAGGCGTATCTGCTCTCGGAGGGTGAGGACTTCTTCGACTGCCGGGTCTTCGACAGCGTCGGTCAACGCGCCTGAACCTCCCGTGCACCCCAGCCCGGATCGCGTAGCCGGCTGAACCGATACCCTCCGATATCCGTGCCACGAAGTGGCCCCTTCTCGCACCCTGCGGCGAGAAGGGGCCACTTGCGCGTGGGTCCGGCCGTGATATAGGTCTAAACCAATTCCCGGCTACCCCTTGTCACCCGGGCCGCCGACTGATGAGCTATGCCCGGGGACACAACGGACACCCTGGGAAAGGGAGATGTCGTGAGCAATGAAAGCCTGGCCAATCTGCTCAAAGAGGAGCGGCGGTTCGCACCGCCCGCCGATCTGGCCGCCGCCGCCAATGTGACCGAGGCTGCGTATGCACAGGCCGATGCGGACCGGCTGGGCTTCTGGGCCGAGCAGGCCCGGCGGCTGACCTGGGACACCGAGCCGACCGAGACGCTCGACTGGAGCAACCCGCCCTTCGCCAAGTGGTTCGCGGACGGCAAGCTGAACGTCGCGTACAACTGCGTGGACCGGCACGTGGAGGCCGGCAACGGCGACCGCGTGGCCCTCCACTTCGAGGGTGAGCCCGGCGACAGCCGATCGATCACCTACGCGCAGCTCAAGGACGAGGTCTCCAAGGCCGCCAACGCCCTGACCGAGCTGGGTGTCGTCGCCGGGGACCGCGTCGCCGTCTACCTCCCGATGATCCCCGAGGCCGTCGTCGCGATGTTGGCGTGCGCCCGCGTCGGCGCGGCCCACTCGGTGGTCTTCGGCGGTTTCTCCGCCGACGCCGTCGCCTCCCGCATCCAGGACGCCGACGCCAAGCTGGTCATCACCGCCGACGGCGGCTACCGCCGCGGCAAGCCCAGTGCGCTCAAGCCCGCCATCGACGAGGCCGTCGGCAAGTGTCCGCAGGTCAAGCATGTTCTCGTGGTGCAGCGCACCGGCCAGGACACCGCCTTCACCGAGGGCCGCGACGTCTGGTGGCACGAGATCGTCGGGCGTCAGTCCGCCGAGCACACCCCGCAGGCCTTCGACGCCGAGCACCCGCTGTTCATCCTCTACACCTCGGGGACCACGGGTAAGCCGAAGGGCATCCTGCACACCTCCGGCGGCTACCTGACGCAGGCCGCGTACACCCACCACGCGGTGTTCGACCTGAAGCCGGAGAGCGACGTCTACTGGTGCACCGCCGACATCGGCTGGGTCACCGGGCACTCGTACATCGTCTACGGGCCGCTCGCCAACGGTGCCACCCAGGTCATGTACGAGGGCACCCCGGACACCCCGCACCAGGGTCGGTTCTGGGAGGTCGTGCAGAAGTACGGCGTCACCATCCTCTACACGGCGCCCACGGCGATCCGCACGTTCATGAAGTGGGGCGACGACATCCCCGCGAAGTTCGACCTCTCCAGCCTGCGGGTGCTGGGCTCGGTCGGCGAGCCGATCAATCCCGAGGCCTGGATCTGGTACCGCAAGCACATCGGCGGCGACCGCTGCCCGATCGTGGACACCTGGTGGCAGACCGAGACCGGCGCGATGATGATCTCGCCGCTGCCGGGTGTCACCTCGACCAAGCCCGGTTCGGCCCAGCGCGCGCTGCCCGGCATCGGCGCCACCGTGGTGGACGACGAGGCGAACGAGGTCCCGAACGGCGGGGGCGGGTACCTGGTGCTCACCGAGCCGTGGCCCTCGATGCTGCGCACCATCTGGGGTGACGACCAGCGCTTCATCGACACGTACTGGTCGCGCTTCGCGGGCAAGTACTTCGCGGGCGACGGCGCCAAGAAGGACGACGACGGCGACATCTGGCTGCTCGGCCGGGTGGACGACGTGATGCTGGTGTCCGGCCACAACATCTCCACGACCGAGGTCGAGTCCGCGCTGGTCTCGCACCCGTCCGTCGCCGAGGCGGCGGTGGTCGGCGCGAACGACGAGACCACCGGTCAGGCCATCGTGGCCTTCGTCATCCTGCGCGGGAGCGCCTCGGAGACGGAGACCCTGGTCGCCGAGCTGCGCAACCACGTGGGCGCCACACTCGGCCCGATCGCGAAGCCGAAGCGGATCCTGCCCGTGCAGGAACTGCCGAAGACCCGTTCGGGCAAGATCATGCGCCGTCTGCTGCGTGATGTGGCGGAGAACCGGGCGGTCGGTGACGTCACGACGCTCGCGGACTCCTCGGTCATGGACCTGATCCAGAGCAAGCTGCCCGCAGCGGGCAGCGAGGACTGAGTCGACCGCGCGACACGGCGGGAAGGGGCATCCGGCGCGGCGCGCCGGATGCCCCTTTCGCACTTAAAGTGATGATCACCCGAAGATCACTGGATATGACCTTGCGTACCGCCTGTAAAGTACGAGAAACGTAAATAAGTACTCCACAGGGTGCGCCGGGAAGTCTGGTCGGCAATGTGCTTCGTCATGCCGTCCAACCCACCCCGGAGGTGTCCTTCACGTGGCCGCGCCCCGCCCCACCGACGACAAGAGCCGCAAGCTGCTCGGCAGGCTGTCGCTGCCCGAGCGCCGCTTCGTCGCCGATGCCCTGCGCACCGAGACCGTCGGCGGTGTCCTGCTCCTGCTGGCCGCGATCGCCGCGCTCGTGTGGGCGAACATCCCGGCCCTCTCGGACAGCTACGACACCGTCCGGTCCTTCCACATCGGCCCCGCCTCCCTGGGCCTGGACCTCTCGATCCAGCACTGGGCGGCCGACGGGCTGTTGGCCATCTTCTTCTTCGTCGCGGGCATCGAGCTCAAACGCGAACTCGTCGCGGGCGACCTGCGCGACGCCAAGGCCGCCGCCCTCCCGGTGATCGCCGCCCTGTGCGGCATGGCGGTTCCCGCGCTGGTCTACGTACTGGTCAACGTCCTGGGCGACGGCTCGATCAGCGGCTGGGCGGTCCCGACCGCCACCGACATCGCCTTCGCGCTGGCCGTCCTCGCGGTCATCGGCACCTCGCTGCCGTCCGCCCTGCGCGCGTTCCTGCTGACCCTCGCGGTCGTGGACGACCTGTTCGCCATCCTGATCATCGCGGTGTTCTTCACCAGCGACATCGACTTCCTGGCGCTCGGCGGCGCCCTCGTGGGGCTGGTCCTCTTCTGGTTCCTGCTCCGCAAGCGCGTCCGCGGCTGGTACGTGTACGTCCCGCTCGCCCTGGTCATCTGGGGCCTGATGTACAACAGCGGGGTCCACTCCACCATTGCCGGCGTCGCCATGGGCCTGATGCTCCGCTGCCACCGCGAGGAGGGCGAGGAGCAGTCTCCCGGCGAGCACATCGAGCACCTGGTCCGCCCGATCTCCGCGGCGCTGGCCGTCCCCCTCTTCGCCCTGTTCTCCGCGGGCGTGTCCCTCTCCGACGAGGCCATCGCGCAGGTCTTCACCCGCCCCGAGACCCTCGGTGTGGTCCTCGGCCTGGTCGTCGGCAAGACGGTGGGCATCTTCGGCGGCACCTGGCTGGCCGCGCGCTTCACCAGGGCGGAGCTCAACGAGGACCTGGCCTGGCCGGACGTGCTCGCCGTGGCCTCGCTCGCCGGCATCGGATTCACCGTCTCCCTGCTGATCGGCGAACTCGCCTTCGCCGACGACGCCACCCTCATGGACGAGGTCAAGGCCGCCGTCCTGATCGGCTCGCTGATCGCCGCGATCATCGCGAGCGTGATGCTGAAGATGCGCGACCGCAGGTACCGGGCGCTCGCCGAGGCGGAGGATCGCGACGAGGATCTCGACGGAATCCCCGACATCTACGAGCAGGACGACCCCGGCTACCACCTGCGCATGGCGCGGATCCACGAGGAGAAGGCCGCGGAACACCGTCGCAGGGCCGAGGCGGCGGCGGCCCCGGGGACGGCGTCCGCCACGACCGGCGCAACGGAAGCGGACACCGGGGGCCGCACCGACGGCGACCGTCCGGCATGATCTGAGTGACGAAGGACAGCCGTCGACGACGGACTACTTAGGGAGAGAGCGATGAGCGCAGTGGACCAAGGGCCGCAAGGAGCCGAGCGCACGCTGGGTCAGCTGGTCGCGTCGGCCACCGCCGAGATGTCCGCCCTGGTGCACGACGAGATCGCCCTCGCGAAGGCGGAGCTGCGCCAGGACGTCAAGCGCGCGGGTGTCGGCAGCGCCGCCATTTCGGTCGCGGGAGTGTTCGCGCTCTTCTCCCTGCCGGTGCTGAGCTTCGCCGCGGCGTACGGGATCCACAACCTCGGGCTCGGGCTCGCGTGGTCCTTCCTCATCGTCGGCGTCGCGTTCCTGCTGCTCGCGGGCCTGCTCGCGCTGCTGGCCGTGTCGAAGTTCAAGAAGGTCAAGCCGCCGGAGAAGTCCATCGCCTCCGTCAAGCAGACCGCGGCGGTCGTCGCGACCGTCAAGCCCCACCCGCGCGCGGTGAGTGACAACGCTGTGGGTGTGGCACGCTCGTCCTCATGACCGCCCCCTCGCCGGACTTCGGCGCCCCGCCCACTGCCGCCTCCGCGGCACGGATCGACATCCCGGGCGGGAGGGCGGTGACGCACCGGGACGTCGCGGCCAATGGTGCGCGGTTCCACGTGGCCGAGCTCGGTGACGGTCCCCTGGTGTTGCTCCTGCACGGCTTCCCGCAGTTCTGGTGGACGTGGCGGCACCAGATGACCGCGCTCGCCGATGCCGGTTACCGCGCCGTCGCGATGGACCTGCGCGGGGTGGGGGGCAGCGACCGCACCCCGCGCGGTTACGACCCGGCGAACCTGGCGCTCGACGTCACCGGGGTCATCCGGTCCCTGGGCGAGCCGGACGCCGCGCTCGTCGGGCACGACCTGGGCGGCTATCTCGCCTGGACGGCGGCCGTGATGCGGCCCAAGCTGGTGCGCCGACTGGTGGTCTCGTCGATGCCGCACCCGAGGCGCTGGCGCTCCGCGATGCTCGCCGACTTCGGGCAGACCCGCGCGAGTTCCCACATCTGGGGGTTCCAGAGGCCGTTCATCCCCGAGCGCCGGCTCGTCGCGGACGACGGGGCGCTCGTGGGGCAGCTGATCCGGGACTGGTCGGGTCCGGTGCCGCCGGCGGAGGAGGAACTGGCCGTGTACCGGCGGGCGATGTGCATCCCGTCCACCGCGCACTGCTCGATCGAGCCGTACCGCTGGATGATGCGTTCCCTGGCCCGGCCCGACGGGCTCCAGTTCAACCGGCGCATGAAGCGACCGGTGCGGGTGCCGACGCTGCACCTGCACGGCTCGCTCGACCCGGTGATGCGTACGCGCAGCGCCGCGGGCTCCGGGGAGTACGTCGAAGCGCCGTACCGTTGGCGGCTGTTCGACGGGCTCGGGCACTTCCCCCACGAGGAGGATCCGGCCGCGTTCACGACCGAGCTGGTGAACTGGCTGAAGGACCCCGAGCCGGACCGCTGAGCGGGCACCTGACGGCCGGACACACCAGCCGCACGCTTGTATGACAAACATTCAATTGCCGCGCGCATAGGCCAATTGGCCGCTCCGGACGGGATTACCGACCTTGGGGCCCGGGCACAGCTCGAAGTATGAGCTGGACGCACGACTACGGTGACACCGCACACGAACGCCGCTCGGCCGATGAGCCGGGCACCCACGAGAGGGCGGGCCGGGACGGCCACGACCCCCGACTCGGTATTCCGCGCATCCTGCGTCGCCGCGCCCGCTGGGTGTCGGCACGCCTGCGGCATCCTCGGATGTAGGAGTCCCGGCATACGGGGTCCCGTGCATGCGAGTCCCGTGCATGCGGGCCCCCTTCATCCGGACCCCGACGTACGGGCGCCCGTACCCCCGGATTCGGACGTACGGGCACGCGCGTCGCCGGCTCCGCTCAGAGGGCGCAGCCCTGGCTGTCGACCTCTCGCACGGAGTTCCTGCCGATCCTGACGTCGTCGCGGACCTCGTCCGCGGTCAGGGCGTAGCCGGTGTTCGGGTCGTCCAGCGACTTCGCGAAGACGACCCCGTACACCCTGCCGTCGGGCGTCAGGAGCGGGCCGCCGGAGTTGCCCTGGCGGACGGTCGCGTACAGCGAGTACACGTCGCGTCGCACGGTGCCCCGGTGGTAGATGTCCGGGCCGTTGGCGTTGATGCGGCCGCGGACGCGCGCCGGACGGACGTCGTACGCGCCGTTCTCCGGGAAGCCGGCGACGATCGCGTCACTGCCGCTCGTCGCGTCCTTCTCGATGAACTCCAACACCGGCGCCTTCAGCTTGGGTACGTCGAGCACCGCGATGTCGCGTTCCCAGTCGTAGAGCACGACCTTGCCGTCGTACAGCTTGCCCTCGCCGCCGATCTGCACGGTCGGCTCGCGGACGCCGCCGACGACGTGCGCGTTGGTCATGACCTTGCCCGGCGCGAAGACGAAGCCGGTGCCCTCCAGGACCTTGCTGCAACTGGGCGCGGTCCCGACGACCTTCACTATCGAGCGCTTGGCCCGCTCGGAGACCGCGCTGTTGGACAGCGCCGGATCCGGCGGCTTCACCTCGGTGATGGGTTCGCTGGAGAACGGGCTGAACACCTGCGGGAAGCCGTTGCGGGCCAGGGTGGAACTGAAGTCCGAGAACAAGGTGTTCGCCTGCGCGGGCAGCACCTGGGACACGCCGATGAGGACCTTGGAGTTGCGGACCTCCTTGCCCACCGAGGGCAGGGCCGCCTGGGCGAGCAGGGAGCCGATCAACCAGGCCACCAGCAGCATCGCGACGACGTTGACCAGAGCTCCGCCCGTCGCGTCGAGCGCGCGGGCCGGCGACCACGTGATGTGGCGTCTCAGTTTGTTGCCCAGATGGGTGGTGAAGGCCTGCCCGATCGAGGCGAAGACGATGATGACGACGACGGCGACGACCACGACGGTGGTGGACACCTGGCTGCCGTTGTCGGTGACCTGGTCCCAGACCAGCGGCAACAGGGACACGGCGATGAGACCACCGCCGAGGAAGCCGATCACCGACAGGATGCCGACGACGAAGCCTTGGCGGTAGCCGACGATCGCGAACCACACGGCGGCGACCAACAACAGGATGTCCAGCACGTTCACGTGGGTCACCGTCTCACGCGCGCCAGTCGAGCGGGACCTGGCGTGACCGGTCCCACGGCTGCTCCCACCCCGCGAAATGCAGGATTCGGTCGATCACCCCGGCGGTAAAACCCCAGACCAGAGCCGATTCGACGGTGAAAGCGGGGCCTCTGAAGCCGCGGGCGTGGACCACGGTCACCCGGTGATCGGGATCCGTGAGATCCGCCACGGGAACCGTGAACACCCGAGCCGTCTCCGCCGGGTCGACCACGCGGATCGGGCTGGGATCGCGCCACCAGCCCAGCACCGGGGACACCACGAACTGGCTGACGGGAATGTAGAGGCGTGGCAGCACGCCGAAGAGCTGGACCCCCTTGGGATCCAGCCCGGTCTCCTCCTCGGCCTCGCGCAGGGCCGCGCGCAGTGGACCGGTGGTGTGCGGATCGCCGTCCTCGGGGTCGAGGGCGCCGCCCGGGAAGGACGGCTGGCCCGCGTGCGAACGGAGGCTGCTCGCGCGTTCCTGGAGCAGCAGTTCCGGGCCGCGCGGCCCCTCGCCGAAGAGGATCAGCACGGCCGACTGGCGGCCCCGCCCGTCCTCGGGAGGCAGGAAGCGGCTCAACTGCTCGGGGCGGACCGTGCGCACGGCCTCGACCACCGGGTCCAGCCACGCGGGCAGGCCCCGGGTGCTGACGGTGACGTCGCCGCGCGGGTCGGCGTACGGCTCCACGGGCCCGGCCTGGGGCGCGCCCGCCGGCAGGCCCGTCACGCTCTCGTCCTTCGTACCCCGCGTCATAGGCGACCCTGCTCCCTGCCGTTGCCGGCCCCGGCGATACTCGACACAACGCGCCCCGAGGCCGGATTGGTTCCACCGCGGGCCGCCGTGCGGGGCCCGGGCCCTACTGCCGCACTGCCGTGTCCTCAGGGCGCGGCGACGCCCAGGGGAGGTGCCGGGAGGCCCGGGTAGTCCGGCGGCGGGCTCAGCCGCTGCCCCGGTTGGCCGCCCTTCTCGTACTTCAGCAGCTTCTTCGCCTTCTCCGGGTCCGTCTCGCCCTCCCCGTACGCCGGGCAGAGGGGCGCGATGGGGCAGGCGCCGCAGGCGGGCTTGCGGGAGTGGCAGATCCGGCGCCCGTGGAAGACGACGCGGTGGGACAGCATCGTCCACTCGCTCTTGGGGAAGATCGCGCAGATCTCCGCCTCGACCTTCTCCGGGTCCTCCTGTTCGGTCCACTTCCAGCGGCGGACGAGCCGGCCGAAGTGGGTGTCGACGGTGATCCCGGGGACGCCGAAGACGTTGCCGAGGACCACGTTGGCCGTCTTGCGGCCCACGCCGGGCAGCGTCACGAGGTCCTCGATCCGGGACGGGACCTCGCCGCCGAAGTTGTCGCGCAGGGCCTGCGAGAGGCCGAGGAGCGAGCGTGACTTCGCCCGGAAGAACCCGGTCGGCCGGATCAGCTCCTCCAGATCCTCGGGGGCCGCCGCGGCCATGTCCTCGGGGGTCGGGTAGGCGGCGAAGAGGGCCGGGGTCGTCTGGTTCACGCGCAGGTCGGTGGTCTGCGCGGACAGGACGGTGGCGACCAGCAGCTCGAACGGGTTGCGGAAGTCGAGCTCCGGATGGGCGTACGGGTACACCTCGGCCAGTTCCCGGTTGATGCGCCGGGCCCGGCGGACCATGGCGAGGTGCGATTCCGGTCGCGGAGCCTTCGGCGCCTTCTTCGGGGCCTCCGGTTTCTTGGCCGAAGCTTTGCCCTGGGGGCGCGGCGGGGCCTTCGGGGGCACCTTCATGGGGGCATGTTCGCCCACGGCTGAATTCTGGGTCTCGGTCACTGCCGCGGACCCCTTGGCCTGTGCTCTCACCGGCTTATTGGACACCCGGCCAGCCTAAGGCCGACCGCCGACACCCGTCCGGACCTCAGCTAACACCACCCTGATTGGTCTCTCGCCGCACAGCACACCCGTACGTCCGGCATCCTTGTGAGGAACGTGATTGATCGCACTGTTTGAGCCGTCCGGCAAAATGGGGGGAAGACGGTCCCCTGAGCCGGTCGACATAGGAGAGAGACTCGTGGACGACGTACTGCGGCGTGCCCCGCTCTTCGCGGCGCTCGATGACGAGCAGGCCGCGGAGCTCCGCGCCTCCATGGGCGAGGTGACCCTCGCGCGCGGTGACGCCCTGTTCCACGAGGGCGACCCCGGTGATCGGCTCTATGTCGTCACCGAGGGCAAGGTGAAGCTGCACCGCACCTCCCCCGACGGCCGCGAGAACATGCTGGCCGTCCTCGGCCCCGGTGAGCTGATCGGCGAGCTGTCGCTGTTCGACCCGGGCCCGCGCACCGCCACCGCCACCGCCCTGACCGAGGTCAAGCTGCTGGGTCTGGGGCACGGTGACCTCCAGCCGTGGCTGAACGCCCGGCCCGAGGTGGCCACGGCCCTGCTGCGCGCCGTCGCCCGGCGCCTGCGCAAGACCAACGACCAGATGTCCGACCTGGTCTTCTCCGACGTGCCGGGGCGTGTCGCCCGGGCGCTCCTCGACCTGTCGCGCCGCTTCGGCGTGCAGTCCGAGGAGGGCATCCACGTCGTGCACGACCTCACGCAGGAGGAGCTGGCCCAGCTCGTCGGCGCGTCGCGCGAGACCGTGAACAAGGCGCTGGCCGACTTCGCGGGCCGCGGGTGGCTGCGCCTGGAGGCACGCGCGGTGATCCTGCTCGACGTGGAGCGACTGGCCAAGCGCTCGCGCTGACGCACACGGTTTCCTCGATGGAGGGGTCCTGCCCGGTCGGGCGGGGCCCCTCCTCGCCGTTGCGGCGCCCGTGGAGGCACAGTGGATCACATGGAGCACGGAGGCGGGGAACACAGAGGGCTCGACCCGTACGGCTGCTTCGTGCGCGAGGGCTCGCTCAGCCGCGTCCCGGCGGCGTTCGCGCCGGTCGTCGCGGCCGCGCGCGAGCGGATCCCCGAGGCGTACGGCCGGCGGCTGCACAGCGCCTACCTGTACGGGTCCGTGCCGCGCGGCACGGCCCGACCCGGACGGTCGGACCTGGACCTGCTGCTCGCCCTGCACCGGGAACCCGGCGACGAGGACCGGGACATCGCCGAGGTGCTCGGTCGGGGGCTCGACGAGGACTTCCCGCAGATCGACGGGGTCGGTGTCCTGCTGTACGGCAAGGACACCCTGCTCAGCGAGCCGGAACGGCACGACCTGGGCTGGTTCCTCGCCTGCCTGTGCACCCCGCTGCTGGGCGCCGACCTGGCCGAGCACCTGCCCCGCTACCGGCCCGACGGGGTCCTCGCCCGGGAGACCAACGGCGGGCTGGCCGACCTGCTCCCCGGCTGGCGCTCCAGGATCGGGGCGGCCTCGACCCCGCAGGAGTACCGGAGGCTGAGCCGGTCCTTCGCCCGTCATCTGGTGCGGACCGGGCTCATGCTGGTCATGCCCCGCTGGGGCGGCTGGACCAGCGACCTCGCCGAGTCCGCGGAGATCTTCGGCCGCTACTACCCGGAGCGCGCGGCGCAGATGCGGGCCGCGGCGGCGGTGGCGCTGGAACCGGTCGGGGACCCGGCGGTCCTGACGGCGTACGTCGACGACCTCGGACCGTGGCTCGCGGCCGAGTACACCGCCCGGCACGGGACGAGGACGCCGCGCCCGACCGGCTGACCGCGGACGTCGGCGGACGTCGGCGGACTCGACCGGCTGATCCGCGCGGCTCGGGCGGGCGGCGGCGTGCCGATCCGCGCGTGGCTCAGGCCTGCCGGTCGGTGAGGGACTCGACCGCCTGCTTGGCCGTCAACAGGTCGGCGCCGGTGATGCGCCGGTAGACGCGGATCGCCTCGACCCGGCGGCCCTCGCGGACCAACGCCCGTACCTCGTCCAGCCCGGCCGGCTCCGGCTCCTCGATCCCGAAGTGGTCCAGGACCAGGCCCAGGCGGCGTTCCAGGCCGTCTGCCCGGCGTTCGAGGGCCTTCATCCGCAGTGTGACCGTCGAGGTGATCCACGCGGCCGCGGCGATCAGCGCGAGCAGCAGGAACAGCGAGTTCATTCGGATCCCCCAGAGATCAGTCCGTGATCTTGAAGGTACTCCAGCTGCGCTCGAACGGACCATTCCGCGGCGGGCCACAGCGACCGGTCCACGTCCGCGTAGACCCGGGCCACGACCGCCTCGGGAGTGCGGAAACCGTTCTCCACGGCCGTCTCGACCTGCGCGAGACGGTGCGCCCGGTGCGCCAGGTAGAACTCCACCGCGCCCTGCGCGTCGTCCAGCACCGGTCCGTGGCCGGGGAGCACCGTGTGGACCCCGTCGTCGACGGTGAGGGAACGCAGCCGGCGTAGGGAGTCCAGGTAGTCGCCGAGCCGGCCGTCGGGATGCGCGACGACGGTCGTGCCCCGGCCCAGGATGGTGTCGCCGGTCAGGACGGCGCGATCGGCGGGCAGGTGGAAGCAGAGCGAGTCCGAGGTGTGGCCCGGGGTCGGGACCACCCGCAGCTCCAGGCCGCCGACCCGGATCACGTCCCCGGCGGCGAGACCCTCGTCGCCCAGCCGCAGTGCGGGGTCGAGCGCCCGCACCTTC
This sequence comes from Streptomyces sp. NBC_01426, assembly GCF_036231985.1. Classification (GTDB taxonomy): domain Bacteria; phylum Actinomycetota; class Actinomycetes; order Streptomycetales; family Streptomycetaceae; genus Streptomyces. Next base: position 4,222,323 of record NZ_CP109500.1, on the reverse strand, counting down.
GTGCCGGTCAGCTCCGCGAACCGGCCCGCGCCCTCGGCGTGGTCGGGGTGGCCGTGGGTGAGCAGGGTCAGCGCGACCCGCTTGCCGGCCTTCTCGGCCACGTCGACGACGGCCTTCAGGTGCGCCTCGTCCAGCGGGCCGGGGTCGATGACGACGGCGAGGTCGGAGTCCGGTTCGGAGACGAGCCAGGTGTTGGTGCCGTCCAGGGTCATGGCGGACGGGTTGGGGGCCAGGATGTTGACCGCCCGGACGGTCGCGGGGCCGGAGGTGACCATTCCGCGGGGCTGGCCGGGCAGTGCGGCGGCGTCGGTCATGCGGTGGCTCCTCCGGGGTTTCCGGGTCGGACGCGCTTGGTGAACTCGTCGTGGCCGGGCCAGCTGAGCACCAGCTCGCCGTTCTCCAGGGTGGCCTGCGCGAGCACCGGGGCCAGGTCCTGGCCCGCGGCGGCCGCGAGGGCGTGCGCGGGGCTGTCGTACGGCTCCAGGGAGCGCAGGGTGGAGATCGTCGGCGGCATCATGAGCAGCTCGCCCTTGTCGTAGCCGGCGGCGGCGTCGACGGGCCGGATCCAGACGGTCCGGTCGGCCTCGGTCGAGGCGTTGCGGGTGCGCTGGCCCTCGGGGAGCGCGGCGACGAAGAACCAGGTGTCGTAGCGGCGGGGCTCGAACTCCGGGGTGATCCAGCGGGCCCACGCGCCGAGCAGGTCGGACCGCAGGAGGAGGCCCCGGCGGTCGAGGAACTCGGCGAAGGACAGCTCTCGGGCGACCAGGGCCAGCCGGTCGGCCTCCCAGTCGTCGGCCGTGGTGTCGCCGACGACGCTGTCCGGGGTCTCGCCCGCCAGCAGGACGCCGGCCTCCTCGAACGTCTCGCGCACCGCGCCGCAGACGATCGCCTGGGCGGTACGGGGGTCGGTGCCCAGCCGCTCCGACCAGTCCGCGAGGCTCGGTCCGGCCCAGCCGACGAGGTGCTCCTCGTCGCGGGGGTCCACTCCCCCGCCGGGGTAGGCGTACGCCCCGCCCGCGAAGGCCATGGAGGTGCGGCGGCGGAGCATGTGCACGGCGGGGCCGCCGTCGGTGTCCCGCAGCAGCATGACCGTGGCCGCGCGTTTGGGCGCCACGGGCGTGAGGGCGCCGTCCGCGAGCGCGCGGATGCGGTCGGGCCACTCGGGCGGGTACCACTGGCCTCCGGCGGGGGTGGGGCCGGTGGGGGTGGTCTGCTGTCCGTGCTCACCGTTCGGCATGGCGGGATGCTACGGGGATCCGGCCCGATGTTCGAGAGCCGCCGCCCGCGCCCGGGAATCGGGGTCGGCCGGCGGGTGGGGCGGGGCTCCGACGCGGGGCCCCGCCACTCGGAGGGATCAGGCGTCGGGGGTGAGCTCGACCTGGATCTCGACCTCGACCGGCGCGTCCAGCGGCAGGACCGCCACACCGACGGCGCTGCGGGCGTGCACGCCCTTGTCGCCGAGGACGGCGCCCAGCAGCTCGCTCGCACCGTTCAGCACGCCCGGCTGGGCGGTGAAGTCGGGCGCCGAGGCGATGAAACCGACGACCTTGACGACACGCGCGATCTTGTCGAGGTCGCCGACCACCGACTTGACGGCGGCCAGGGCGTTCAGCGCGCACGTGGCGGCCAGTTCCTTGGCCTGCTCCGCCGAGACCTCGGCGCCGACCTTGCCGGTGACCGGCAGGCTGCCCTTGACCATCGGGAGCTGGCCCGCGGTGTACACGTACACGCCCGACCGGACGGCCGGCTGGTACGTGGCCAGCGGCGGAACGACCTCGGGCAGGGTCAGGCCCAGCTCGGCCAGCCTCGCGTCGACGATCCCGCTCATGCCGACTTCTCCCGCTTCAGGTAGGCCACGAGCTGCTCGGGGTTGTTCGGCCCGGGCACGACCTGGACGAGCTCCCAGCCGTCCTCGCCCCAGGTGTCCAGGATCTGCTTGGTGGCGTGGACCAGCAGCGGGACGGTCGCGTATTCGAACTTCTTGGTCATGGGAGCGAGCGTAGTGCCTGTCGCGCGGGGCTCACGCGCGCCCCGGATCGCGCGTGGTCCCACCCCCTCCTCCCGTCCGCGCCCGACAGGGCCTGGGTCCTGTCGTCGAAGTGGCGCCGGTAGGGCCCGCGGTGTCCGGTGCCGTGCATCGCAAGGCGCAGGGGCGCCCGTGTACTGGACGTACTCGGGTGCCCCGACAACGCGGCGAGGTGCGGTACCGGGCGCCGCGGGCCAGGCGAGACTTCGACGACAGGACCTAGCGGCCCGCCGCCCGGGGTGCGGGCGCCGACGGGCCGCCCGCCACGACCGCCCCGCCGGGGTCGGCCGGGGCGTCCGCCTGCTGGGCGACGGCTTTGGCCAGGGCTTGGGCGAGGTCGTCGGCGGCCGTGCACGCGGCCGCCAGTTGGAGCAGGAGGGCGAGCGTCTGCCGACCGAGGGCCTCTTCGACCGGCGGCGGCTGGTGGGCCCACTCGGCGCGGAAGACGGCGCGGAGCCGTTCCACCTCGGCTTCGATCCCCCGCCTGCGACCGGCCCGTTTGAGCGCGGCGGTGATCTGGGTCCGGGTCAGCCGGGCGGCCTTGGCCGGGGTCGGGGCCGCCTTGAGGAGTTCGCGCGCCTCGGGCCGGAAGATGCCGTTCGGGCCGTGCGCGGCGGCGGCCAGGGCGGCGGGGTAGTACTCGCGCAGCAGGGACCGGAGCTGATGGGAGATCTGCTGGCGGTGCCAGGTGGCGTCCTGCTGTGCGCGGGCGAGGACGGCGACGGCGCGGGCCTCGTCGGAGTCCGTCGACAGCGGCCGCAGGGCGTGCATGTCGGTGCGCAGGATGTGCGCCAGGACCAGGGCGTCACCGTGGTCGGTCTTCTCGTCGACCCCGTGCCGGTGGCGGTGGCGGGCCGCGGCCGTCGGGTCGACGGCGAAGACGTGCCGAGCGCCGGTGCGCAGGACGGCGACGAGCAGGCCCCGGGAGGTCTCGATGGCGACCGGGATCGGGGCGTCCCGGGTGTCTCCGTACTCGGCGAGCAGGTGGAGCAGGCGCTGGTAACCGGCCGCGTCGTCGGTGATGCGGCGTGCGGCCAGGAGCCGGCCGCCGGCATCGACGAGGGCGACGTCGTGGGTCTTGTCCGCCCAGTCGATTCCGCAGTAGATCAAGGTGTTCCCTCCCCGGGATCACGGGTGTTCGCGCTGGTCACGAGCAGGTGCGGGCCGCGCGGCTCGCTCACTCCGGACGTCGGTGCACGGAACCCGGAAGGCTCGGGCGCATCGAGGGACCACCGTGCGGGCGGGCTCGCGTCACCACTCCAACGAGTGATCAAGGTGTGTGGTGGTGACGTCCAGGAGGACGCCCGGGACCGCCGCTCCGTTGCGATGGCCGACCGGGAACTCCGGGTCCCGCGCCTGGTCCCGCGCCTGGTCCCGCGCCCGGTCCCGCGCCTGGTCCCCGTCGAGCCGCCGCCACCGCGGTCGAAGGGGCCGGTCCGCGCGGCCCCGCCGCGGGCCCCGCCGGCCCGGCTCGGCGCCCGACCGTAACGGACCTCACGGCGCGAACGCGTCCACGAGGCCACCCGGCACCCCCGCACGCGGGCCGAAGGAATTAGGCTCGGGCGCTGTGAGCAGGCTCCAGGTGGTCAGCGGCAAGGGCGGCACCGGCAAGACCACGGTCGCCGCGGCACTCGCGCTCGCCCTCGCACGCGAGGGCAGGCGGACTCTTCTCGTGGAGGTCGAGGGCAGGCAAGGCATCGCGCAGCTCTTCGGCGCGGAGGCGCTCCCGTACGAGGAGCGGAAGATCGCGGTCGCACCCGGCAGGGGCGGTGGCGAGGTGTACGCGCTCGCCATCGACGCCGAACGCGCGCTGCTGGACTACCTCCAGATGTTCTACAAGCTCGGTTCGGCCGGCCGCGCCCTGAAGAAGCTGGGCGCGATCGACTTCGCGACGACCATCGCGCCGGGCCTGCGGGACGTCCTGCTGACGGGCAAGGCCTGCGAGGCGGTCCGGCGCAAGGACAAGGCCGGCCGGTTCGTCTACGACCACGTGATCATGGACGCGCCGCCGACCGGGCGCATCACCCGCTTCCTGAACGTCAACGACGAGGTGGCGGGGCTGGCCCGGTTCGGGCCGATCCACAACCAGGCGCAGGCCGTCATGAAGGTGCTCAAGTCACCGGACACGGCGGTCCACCTGGTCACCCTCCTGGAGGAGATGCCCGTCCAGGAGACCGCGGACGGAATCGCGGAGCTGGTCGCGGCGGGTCTCCCGGTCGGCCGGGTCGTCGTGAACATGGTCCGGCCGCACCACCTGGACGAGGACACCCTGCGCGCGGCGGCCGGCGAGCACCGCGCCGACGTGGCGAAGGCGCTGTCCCGGGCCGGTCTGGGCGGCGCGCGGCGCGGCGGACTGGCCGAGCGGCTGGTGGACCCGCTGCTCACGCAGGCCGCCGAGCACGCGAGCCGGGTGGAGCTGGAGCGCGAGCAGCGCACCGTGTTGGAGGGGCTGCCCGTGCCGACGTACGAACTCCCGCTGCTCGGCGGGGGGATGGACCTGGCCGGGCTCTACGAGCTGGCGACGGAGCTGCGGAAGCAGGCGGGCGACGAATGAGCGAGGCCATGGGCGCGAGCACGGGCATGAACACGCCGCCGCGACTGGCGGTCGACGCGCTGTTGGACGATCCGAAGACCCGGATCATCGTGTGCTGCGGCGCGGGCGGGGTCGGCAAGACCACCACGGCCGCGGCGCTGGGCGTGCGGGCGGCGGAGCGCGGCCGGAAGGTCGTCGTGCTCACCATCGACCCGGCGCGCAGGCTGGCCCAGTCGATGGGCATCGACTCGCTGGACAACACCCCGCGCCGCGTCAAGGGCGTGGGCTCCGGCGACGAGGGCGGGGACGGGGACGGCGGCGAACTGCACGCCATGATGCTGGACATGAAGCGAACCTTCGACGAGATCGTCGAGGCGCACGCGGACGGCGAGCGGGCCCAGGCCATCCTGGCGAACCCGTTCTACCAATCCCTGTCGGCCGGCTTCGCCGGCACACAGGAGTACATGGCGATGGAGAAGCTGGGCCAGCTGCGGGCCAAGGACGACTGGGACCTGATCGTCGTCGACACCCCGCCGAGCCGGTCCGCGTTGGACTTCCTGGACGCGCCGAAGCGTCTGGGGTCCTTCCTGGACGGAAGGTTCATCCGGGTCCTGATGGCCCCGGCGAAGGTCGGCGGCCGGGCCGGGATGAAGTTCCTGAATGTCGGCATGTCGATGATGACGGGCACGCTGAGCAAGCTGATGGGTGCCTCGCTCCTCAAGGACGTACAGACCTTCGTGGCCGCGATGGACACGATGTTCGGTGGTTTCCGCACCCGCGCGGACGCCACCTTCCGGCTGCTCCAGGCTCCCGGTACGGCCTTCCTCGTGGTCGCCGCACCCGAACCGGACGCCCTGCGCGAGGCCGCCTACTTCGTGGAGCGGCTGGCCGCGGACCGCATGCCGCTGGCCGGCCTGGTACTGAACCGGGTGCACGTGAGCGGAGCCGACCGGCTGTCCGCGGAGCGGGCGTTGGCCGCCGCAGAGAATCTTGAAGACGGTGGCATTGTCGATCAGAAGTCCGGGAAAGCTGGACTTCGTGACGCGGCCGCGGAGGCCGCCGCCCCCGACTCGGGGGCTCCCGAAACCGGCTCCCCCAGCGCCGGCACGACCGAGTACGGCACGGATCGGCACACGACCGACGAGCACGGCACGGACCGACCCACGACGCACCAGGACGGCACGGACCGACATGATCCGAACCGACACGGCATCGACCAGGACGGCATCGACCGGGACGCCGCTGTCACACCCGACGCCGATGGCGACGGCAAGGACGCTGACGGTAGCGACGATGACGACGCCGACGTGGACGCGATCACCGCGGGTCTGTTGCGCCTGCACGCCGAACGCATGCAGGTGATCGCGCGCGAACGACGCACGCACGATCGTTTCACCTCACTCCACCCCGAGGTGGCGGTGGCCGAAGTGGCCGCCCTGCCCGGCGATGTACACGACCTCGCCGGGCTGCGGGCCATCGGAGAACGGCTCGCGGCCGGGGTTCCGGCCGGAGCGTAGGCGTCTCGTACGCGACTCCCCGAGGGGAGCCCGTGCGCGGGACCGCCCGGGTGATCTACCCGGCAGCCGCGTACGTCTCGTACGGAACGTCGATCTCCGCGTCCACATCCATGGTGAGGATGCCCGTACTGCGCTCGTATTCCGTCCGAGCGGTTTCGAGCAGCCGTCGCCACGAGGTGACGGTGGGACGCCGGCGCAACAGTGCGCGTCGTTCCCGCTCGGTCATTCCGCCCCATACTCCGAACTCGACACGATTGTCGAGCGCGTCGGCCAGGCACTCGGTCCGCACCGGACATCCGGTGCACACCGCCTTGGCCCTGTTCTGTGCCGCTCCTTGAACAAACAGTTCATCCGGATCGGTAGTGCGGCAGGCTGCCTGCGCACTCCAGTCGGTAACCCAGCCCATCCCGGCGCCGTCCTCTCCCGAATCGAGGCTCCCCCACGGCGGTAGCGGCATATTCACCGCTGCCAGTTGAGGACGTTACGGAAGGCGGGCACAGTGCAACACCCCCGTCGGGCCCAATCTTGAATGGTCCGAACGGACTATGGGTAAGCGGCAGATCACCCGACGGAGTGATCGCACGACATGCCCGACCATTCCGGCGATCTGGGTGAAATCGGCGGCGGACCATCAGAGCGAACGGCGGGATTCGGACATCTGTCCACCCCATTCGGGAAGGGTGAAATTCAAGCCGAAGGGTTGATGTCGTGCCGCACTGCTGTGACAGTTGGGGACAGCTTAGGCCAAGGCATTCGCGCGTGTCCGGCGAATGAGAACGTAGGCTGCCCTCCATGGGAAAGAAGCGCTCGGGCGGCGGGCTCACGGGGCCACAGCAGGCCGCCAAGTTCCTCGGTGTGTCTGTCCTCTCCGGAGTCGTACTGGCCGGAATCGCGATCCCGGGCGCCGGCGCCCTGGGTCTCGCGGCCAAGGGAACGGTCGAGGGTTTCGATGAGATCCCGGCCAATCTCAAGACACCTCCGTTGAGCCAGCGCACCACGATTTTGGACGCTGAGGGTGGCCTGATCGCCACCGTCTATTCACGCGACCGTCAGGTGGTACCCCTGACGGCCATCTCGCCGTACATGCAGAAGGCGATCGTCGCGATCGAGGACTCGCGTTTCTACGAACACGGCGCGGTCGACCTCAAGGGCATCCTGCGCGCGGTCAACCGCAACGCACAGGAAGGCGGCGCCGCACAGGGCGCCTCCACCCTTACCCAGCAGTACGTGAAGAACGTGTTCGTCGAGGAGGCCGGCGACGACGAGACGAAGGTGCGCGAGGCGCAGGAGAAGAGCCTCGGGCGCAAGATCCGCGAGCTGAAGTACGCGATCCAGGTAGAAGAGGAACTCGGCAAGAAGAAGATCCTCGAGAACTACCTGAACATCACGTACTTCGGGCAGCAGGCCTACGGAATCGAGTCGGCCGCCCAGCGGTACTTCAGCAAGCCGGCCAAGGACCTCACCCTGGAGCAGTCCGCGCTGCTGGCCGGCGTCGTGCAGTCGCCGACCCGGTTCGACCCGGTGAACGACTCGACGGAGGCGATGAAGCGCCGCAACATCGTCCTCCAGCGGATGGCCGACATGAAGGACGTCTCGCAGGCGGAGGCGGACCAAGCGAAGCTGAAGCCCGTCACGCTGAAGGTGACCCGGCCCAAGAACGGCTGCATCACGGCCGTCAAGGGCGCGGGCTTCTTCTGTGACTACGTCCGCAACAGTTTCCTGACCGACCCGGTCTTCGGCAAGACGCGCGCGGAGCGGGCGAAAATCTGGAACCAGGGCGGCCTGACGGTCCGTACGACGCTGGACCCGCAGTCGCAGGACTCGGTCAACGAGTCGATCAAGGACCACGTCGACCAGGAGGACAAGGTCGCGACGGCCGTGACACTGGTCCAGCCCGGCACCGGTCGGGTCCTCGGCATGGGCCAGTCGAAGCCGTACGGCTTCGGCAAGAACGAGACCCAGATCAACTTCTCGGTCGACAAGCGGCTGGGCGGCTCCAACTTCGGCTTCCCGACCGGCTCGACGTTCAAGCCGTTCGTGGCGGCGGCGGCCATCGAGGGCGGCGTCCCGCCGACCAAGACCTACGCCTCCCCCTACGAGATGGAGTACCCGAGCCCGGTGCAGACCTGCGGCGACAAGCCCTGGGTCAACACCGAGAAGGCCAGGGTGGAGAACGAGTCGGAGAGCGAGGTCGGCCCCTACGCCATGAAGGAGGCGATGGCCAAGTCCATCAACACCTACTTCGTGGAGATGATCTCGGAGGCCGGGCTCTGCCCGATCACCGAGATGACCGGCAAGCTCGGCGTGAAGCCGGCCGACGGCACCAAGCTTCCCGAGGTCCCGGCCATCGCGCTCGGTACCGAGGGCATGTCGCCGCTGACCATGGCCAACGCGTACGCCACCTTCGCCAACCGGGGCGTCCACTGCACCTCGGTCGCCATCGAGTCGATCACCGACTCGCACGGCAAGGCGCTCGCGGTGCCGAAGTCGAAGTGCGAGCGCGTGATGTCGGAGAAGACCGCCGACACCATCAACACGCTGCTGCTCGGCGTGGTCGACACCGGCGGTACCGGTGCCGCGGCCGGTCTGACCGACCGGCAGAGCGCGGGCAAGACCGGTACCACCGAGAACCGCTGGAACGCCTGGTTCGTCGGCTACACCCCCAACATGTCCGGCGCCACCTGGGTCGGATCGGGCGGGGCCAAGCAGGTGCAGATGGAGAACATCTCCATCGGCGGCGAGTACTACGACAAGGTCTACGGCGGTGGCCTGCCCGGCCCGATCTGGAAGCAGGCGGTCTCCGGCGCCCTCTCGGGCCGCGAGTCGCTGAGCTTCTCCACGGTGTCCATCCCGGAGACCTCCTCCCCGGCGGGCGGACCGCGCGGCAACAAGCCGAACCCGCCCGCCACGCCGAACCGACCCGGCAAGCCGAACCGGCCCGGCGGCGACAACAAGCCCGGAGACGGTCGGCCCGGCGGACAGACGGCCGCGGGCGCCACCGGCGGCAACCAGGGCGGCACCAACGGGGGCGACAACGGCGGCAGGACCGGCGGGTTCAGCTTTCCCCCCGGTCTGATCGGCGGACCCGAACCCCGCTGACCGCCCGCGCGGCACCGTACAGACAAGAGGGAGGGCCCCCGGCCGGATGCGGCTGGGGGCCCTCCCTCTTGTCCTTCTCGTCCTTACGTGTACCGGTCGTCCGTGTACCGGTCGTCCGTGTACTAGGAGAGGAGCTTCTTCACGGTGGCGGCGACGCGGCCGCCCTCCGCCAGGCCCGCGACCTTCGGGTTCACGATCTTCATGACCGCGCCCATGGCCCGCGGCCCCTCGGCGCCCGCCGCCTTCGCCTCCTCGACCGCCTGCGACACGATCGCGGTCAGCTCGTCGTCGGAGAGCTGCTTGGGCAGGTACTTGTCGAGGAACTCGCCCTCCAGCGTCTCCCGCGCGGCCGACTCGGCACGACCGCCCGCGGCGAACGCCTCCGCGGCCTCGCGGCGCTTCTTCGCCTCCTTGGCGATCACCTTGAGGACCTCGTCGTCGGAGAGCACACGTGCTTCCTTGCCCGCGACCTCCGCGTTGGTGATGGCGGAGAGGGTCAGGCGCAGCGTGGACGAAGCGAGTTCGTCGCGCGCCCTGATGGCTGCGGTGAGGTCTTCCTGGAGCTTGGCCTTGAGCGTGGTCATGCACATGAGTCTGCCAGGTGTGGGGGCGTCGGCGCCCGCCGGTTTTCCTCGGGAGGCGTCGAGGGTGCGACGATGGGGGCATGCGTGCGCGTTACGGAGTACCACTGAAGGTCACGGCCGCAGTCGCGGCCGTGGGGGCCGCGGGTGTGGCTTATGCCGCCGGCTTCGAGGCGAGGTCGTTCCGCCTGCGTCGGGTGACGGTCCCCGTCCTGCCCCGCGGGATGCGGCCCCTGCGCGTCCTACAGGTGTCGGACATCCACATGGTCGGCGGGCAGCGCAAGAAGCGCGCCTGGCTGCAGTCCCTCGCGGGTCTGCGCCCCGACTTCGTCGTGAACACCGGCGACAACCTCTCCGACACGGAGGGCATCCCCGAGGTACTGGACGCGCTCGGCCCGCTGATGGACTTCCCCGGCGTGTACGTCTTCGGGTCGAACGACTACTACGGGCCCCGGCTGCGCAACCCCGGGCTCTACCTGATCGAGAAGCTCCAGGGCCGGCACGGGCTGAACGGCAACAAGCCGGTCGTCGGCGCCGTCCACAACCCGTGGGAGGAACTGCGGGACGCCTTCGACGCGGCGGGCTGGCAGAACCTCACCAACACACGGGGCCGGCTGAAGCTGGACGGCCTGGAGCTGGCCTTCACCGGGCTGGACGACCCGCACATCAAGCGGGACAGGTACGAGATGGTCGCGGGCGGGCCCGAGGCGGACGCGGACTTCTCGATGGCCGTGGTGCACGCCCCGTATCTGCGGACCCTGGAGTCCTTCACCGCCGACGGCTACCCGCTGATCCTGGCCGGTCACACGCACGGCGGGCAGCTGTGCATCCCCTTCTACGGGGCACTGGTCACCAACTGCGACCTCGACACGAAGCGGGTGAAGGGCCTGTCCACGCACGAGACCGGCGGGAACCGCGCGTACCTGCACGTCTCGGCGGGCTGCGGAACCAACAAGTTCACGCCCGTGCGCTTCGCCTGCCCGCCCGAGGCCACCCTGTTGACGCTGACCCCCAAGGCGTGAGCCGCGCCGCACCCGGCGTCCTCGTCACCGTCGCGTTCCGCGCCCTGATCGCCCTGGCCGCGACGGTGGGGGTGGCGCCCGGGCCCGGTAGGGGCCGGGCCTCCCGCGAAAACCGGATTTCGTCTCCGGCCGACGGTCCGCTAAAGTAATCGATGTCGCCAGGCAGCAAGCCTGCAAGGCGGCATCGGGGTGTAGCGCAGCTTGGCAGCGCGCTTCGTTCGGGACGAAGAGGTCGTGGGTTCAAATCCCGCCACCCCGACTTCGTAAGACCAGGTCAAGGGCTTGATCCGCATCGCGGGTCAGGCCCTTTCTGCGTTTCCGGGGCCCGGTGGTGGGGCGTGTCGGATGCGTGCGGGGGCCGGTGGGGTGGTTTCGGGGGAGCATGAAGGGATGGAGAGGGCATCCCCGGGGGGTGTCGGTGGGCCGGGTCGGGTGGCCGCGGTCGGGGAGGGGATCGGGGCGGACGAGCTGGCGCTGGCCGCCCGCAACCACGGTCTGCCCTTGGAGGCGCTGCGTTACGAGGTGACGCCGGCCGGGCTGCACTACGTACTGGTGCACTACGACATCCCCGCGGCCGACGCGGGCGGGTGGCGGCTGCGGGTCGGTGGGCGGGTGCGGACGGCGGTGGAGTGGGGGCCGGACGAGCTGCGTGCCCGACCGGCCGTCACGCGGCGGGTGACCATGGAGTGTGCCGGGAACGGGCGGGCGCGGTTGTCGCCGCGGCCGGTGAGCCAGCCCTGGCTGGTCGAGGCGGTGGGGACCGCCGACTGGACGGGGGTGGCGCTGGGCGGGCTGCTCGCCGAGGCGGGCGTGGAGCCGGACGCGGTCGAGGCGGTGTTCACGGGCGCCGACCACGGGTTCGAGCGCGGGGTGGAGCAGGACTACCGGCGGAGCCTGCCGCTGCCGATCGACGCGGACGTGTTGGTCGCGTACGAGATGAACGGGCGGCCGCTGCCGCCGCAGCACGGGTATCCGCTGCGGCTGGTGGTGCCCGGCTGGTACGGCATGGCCCAGGTGAAGTGGCTGACGGACATCACGCTGGTCGACGCGCCGTTCACGGGGTTCCAGCAGTCCGTGGCCTACCGGCTGCGGCAGTCGCCCGACGAGGCCGGGGAGCCCGTGACCCTGATCGAGCCGCGCGCCCTGATGGCGCCGCCGGGCTTCCCCGACTTCATGTCCCGTACCCGTGTCGTGCGGCCCGGGTCGGTGCCGCTGGCGGGCCGGGCGTGGTCGGGGTACGGGCCGGTGGTTCGGGTGGAGTTCAGTGCCGACGCGGGCCTGACCTGGGTCGACTTCGAGGTGGCGGCGCCGTTCGGCGGACGCTGTGCCTGGCAGGCCTGGCGCGGGGCGTGGGAGGCGACGCCGGGTGAACACACCCTGGCCGTACGGGCCACGGACGCCGAGGGGCGGCGGCAGCCGCTCGAACAGGCCTGGAACCGGGGCGGCTTCGGCAACAACGCGGTCCAGCGGGTGGCGGTGGTGTGCGCCCCGCTGGGGTGACCGTTCGGCTCCCGGCGGGTGTGAGGAGATTCAGCGCCGCCGGTCCGGGTCGGCGTCCGGGCCCGTAGAGGTGTCCGGGGCCGTAGAGGTGTCCGGGCCCGTGGAGGTGTCCGGGGCCGGGTAGGCGTCGAGTTCCGTGCGGACCAGGGTGACGAACTCTCGGGTGCGGGTGTCGACCGCGCGGTCCTCGGCCAGCCGGTGGAGGTGGTCGAGTACGGCGTCGACCGTGTCGAAGGGGCCGACGGGGCGCAGCAGCCACAGCCGGCCCCGGGGGCGGGGCGGCAGGCCGAGGTCGGCGAGGGCCGTCACGGATTCGGCGTCGAGGAGGTCCACGTCCTCGTCCGGGAGCGGGGCGCACTCCACGCGCGTGATGTGGCCGCGGCCGTCCAGTTCGCTCTCCACGGCCCAGTGGGTGCCGCGGTCCGGGATCCAGGTGCGGGCGCTCGGGGGCCAGACGTAGGGGAGGAAGACCCACGTCGCGTTCTCGGGTGCGGGCTCCCAGCCGAGCACCGCCAGTTCCCTGATCTCGGGCAGTCGGTCCGGTTCCTGTTCGCTGCGTCCGGTGCGGCGCTGTGCGAGCGGGTGGGGTGATCCGGTCTCGTCCCAGGACATGCGGGCACGCTATCCGACGGGGTGGCGGATGTGCGTGACCCTGTGGGGTCCCGGCGGTCCCGGGCGTACGCTGGGGCACAAGTAGACGCTGTCCACATCTTTGGAATCGACGATCCCATGCCCGCACCGGCCACCGAACCGACGCCCAAGCGCGCCACCTACCGCCACGGCAACCTCCGCAGCGCCCTGCTCGACGCGGCTCTGGAACTGGCCCGCGAGGGCGGGCCCGACGCGGTCTCGCTGCGCGAGGTCACTCGGCGGGCCGGGGTCTCGCCCAACGCCGCGTACCGGCACTTCGCCGACCGGGGGGCGCTGGTGCACGCGGTCTCGCAGGCGGCGATGGCGCACGTCGCGCGGGCGATGGAGGCCGAGATCGACGCCCTCCCGTCCGCCGGGGATCCCGCGGCGGGGGCGCGGGCACGCTTCCGGGCGGTGGGGACGGGGTACCTCCGCTTCGCCGTCACCGAACCGGGCTGGTTCCGGACGGCGTTCCACGTCCCGGCCGACATGGTCCACGCCACCGACACCACCGCCGCCGGCGAGGGCGGGCTCACCCCCTTCGAGCTGCTCGGCGCCGCCTTGGACGGGCTCGTGGACGTCGGCGCGCTGCCCGCCGAGCGTCGCCCGGGCGCGGAGTTCCTCGCCTGGTCGGCGGTGCACGGGCTGGCGGTGCTGGTGATCGACGGTCCGCTGCGCGGGGTCACCCCGGAGCAGGTCCACGACGCGGGCCAGGACGTGATCGCGATGTTGGAGCGGGGGATCTGAGACCGCTCGGATCCGGGGCGCCGCGGCGCGACACAGGCGCGTCCGCCGCCGTGCCCGGGCGGCGGCTCACGGTCGTCTGAAGTCCACTTCCGACGGGCCCGGTTCGCCGGGCCAGGACAGCAGGGTCGGGGCGGGCGGGTTCTCGGCGAGGACGGTGCCGCGCGAGACGACGTACCGGGGTCGGACCTGGCGGCGGATCGCCTCGGTGGGCGACTCGGCCGGCAGCAGGACGAAGGAGGCCGGGGCGCCCGGGGTGATGCCGTACTCGGTCGCGGACAGGCCGAGGACCCGCGCGGCGCGGTCGGTCACCATCTCGAAGGCGCGGGGGATCTCGTCGGCCCCGGTGAGTTGGGCCGCGTACACGCCGACGAGGGCGGTCTGGAGCGGATTGCCGGTGCCCAGGGCGTTCCAGGGGTCCATCACGTCGTCGTGGCCGAAGGCCACGTTCACCCCGGCCGCCAGCATCTCCTTGACCTGGGTGAGGCCGCGCCGTTTGGGATAGGCGTCGAAGCGGCCCTGGAGGTTGAGGTTCGCGAACGGGTTGGAGACGAGGTTGATCCCGGCGCGGGACAGCAGCCGTTGGAGTTTGAAGCTGTACGCGCCGCCGTAGGAACCCATGGCGGTCGTGTGGGAGGCCGTCGCGCGTTCGCGCAGCCCGGTGCGCAGCGCGAGCGCGGCCAGGACCTCCACGAAGCGGGACTGTTCGTCGTCGATCTCGTCGCAGTGCGCGTCGACGCGCAGGCCCCGTTCCTCGGCGAGCGCGAAGGCGATGCCGAGCGAGGCCACCCCGTCCTCGCGGGTGTCCTCGAAGTGCGGGATCGCGCCGACCACGTCCGCGCCGCGTCGGACCGCCTCGCGCAGCAGCGCCTCGCCGTCGGGGAAGGAGACGATGCCCTCCTGCGGGAAGGCGACGATCTGCAGGGTCATGACGTCCCGTACCCGGTCCCGGACCTCCAGCAGCGCGTCGAGGGCGGTGAGCCGCGGGTCGGTGATGTCGCAGTGGGTGCGTACGTGCAGCACGCCCTGGGCCGCCTGCCAGCGCAGCACCTCGGTGGCGCGGGCGATGACGTCCTCGCGGGTCAGGGTCGGTTTGCGCTCGCTCCAGCAGGCGATGCCCTCCCAGAGGGTGCCGGAGGCGTTCGGGCGCGGCTCGCCGGCCGTGAGGGCGGTGTCGAGGTGGATGTGCGGCTCGACGAAGGGGGCGGTGAGCAGGCCGCCGTGCGCCTCGATCAGGACGCCGGTGGCGGGTGGCTCCTTCTGGTCGTCGTGCGGGACGACGCGGGCGATCCGGCCGTCCTCCGCGACCTCCACGTCGCTGAGTCCGTCGCCGCCGGCGGTGTGGTGGTCGGTCAACAGCCGGGCGCCCCGGACGATCATCCGCATGGCGTCAGCGTACGACCGGGGGCGGCCGGGTGGGCCTCAGGCGGGCCGGGGCGGCGTCATCGCCCGAACGCCGACGGCCCGCGGTTCCCGGTGGGAAACCGCGGGCCGGTGACGGGGTGACGGGCGGTGGGACGGCGCCGTGACGGGTCGGTGACGTGGTCGGTCAGCCGCGCTTGGCCTGGTCCTTTTGTTGCATGCCCCGGGTCTTCGCGGAGATCGACTGCACATCCCCGTCACCCGTTCGGCGGACTCAGCCGCCGCGCTGCGATCCGGACGACGGGGGCTTCATTCCGCGCGAACGGCGCGCGTCCTCGTCCATCGCCCGGGCCTGGGCCTCGGCGATGTCCTCGATCCTGCCCTTGCTCTGTTGGTCCGAGCTCTTCGACATCCGCGAACGCGAGGAGCCGCTGTCGCCCGACATGTCGGACTGCTCCTTGGGCTGCTTCGCCATGATCGTTCCTCCTTGAGGACGGCGGGTGGGATCCCCGCCCACGCTGCCGCCTTCCGGGCGCCGGGACCATCCGACAGCGCCGATCGGGTTACATGGGGGGCATGACTGACGCAGACGCCTTCGCAGACACGCCCGCCATGCCCGACTGGGAGAAACGCTTCCGGGCCCCGCGCGTCGGGCTGCCCGAGTGGGCCGAGGACGCGCCGGACCGTTCCCTGTTCGTCTCCAACGCGACCGGGACCTACGAGCTGTACGCCTGGGACCGCGCCACCGGTGCCCAACGTCAGGCCACGGACCGTCCGAACGGCACCACCGACGGCACCCTCTCCCCCGACGGCGAGTGGATCTGGTGGTTCTCCGACACCGACGGTGACGAGTTCGGCACCTGGGTCCGCCAGCCGTTCGCGGGCGGCCCCGACACGCCGGCCACGCCCGGTCTGGAGCCCTCGTACCCCGCCGGACTCGCCATCGGCCGCGACGGCACGGCCGTCGTCGGCCGGTCCACCGACGAGGAGGGCACCACCGTCCACGTCGTCCGGCCGGGCGGCGGCGCGCCGGCCGTGATCTACCGGCACCGCGAGTCCGCCGGCGTGGGCGACCTGTCCCGCGACGGGACCCTGCTGGTCATCGAGCACACCGAGCACGGCGACGCGATGCACTCGGCGCTGCGCGTCGTCACCCTCGACGGGTCCGCGGTCGCGGAGCTCGACGACTCGAAGGGCGGCACGGTGGAGCTGGGGCTGGGCGTGCTCGGCTTCGCCCCGGTCGCCGGCGACACCCGGCTGCTCGTCGCCCACCAGCGGCGCGGCCGCTGGGAGCCGATGATCTGGGACGTGGCCACGGGCACCGAGACCGACCTGGGGATCGAGCTGCCGGGCGACGTGGGCGCCGAGTGGTACCCGGACGGTTCGGCGCTGCTGGTGTCGCACGACTTCGAGGCGCGCGGCGAGCTGTGGCGCTACGACCTGGACTCGCGGTCCCTCGTCCCGGTGGAGACTCCCCCGGGTTCGGTGTCCGGTGCGACGGCCCGCCCGGACGGGTCGGTGGAGTACCAGTGGTCCTCGGCGGCCGAGCCGGCGGCCGTGCGGTCCACGGCGGGCGGTGTCGTGCTGGACCCGCCCGGTTTCCGGCCGCCGGGCTCGGTGCCGGTGGAGGACGTGTGGGTGGAGGGTCCGGGCGGTCGGATCCACGCGCTCGCGCAGCGGCCGACGGGCCGCGGGGACGGCCCCTTCCCGACGATCTTCGAGATCCACGGCGGCCCGACCCACCACGACACCGACTCGTTCCTGGCGACCCCGGCGGCCTGGCTCGACCACGGCTTCGCGGTGGTCCGGGTCAACTACCGGGGTTCGACGGGCTACGGGCGCGAGTGGACCGACGCCCTCAAGCACCGGGTCGGTCTGATCGAGCTGGAGGACATCGCGGCCGTCCGGGAGTGGGCCGTCGCGTCCGGTCTGGCGGATCCGGCGCGGCTGGTGCTGTCCGGCGGCTCGTGGGGCGGGTACCTGACGCTGCTGGGCCTGGGGACCCAGCCGGACGCCTGGGCGGTGGGGCTGGCGGCGGTGCCGGTCGCGGACTACGTGACGGCGTACCACGACGAGATGGAGGCGCTGAAGTCCCTGGACCGCACCCTCTTCGGCGGCACTCCGGAGGAGGTCCCGGACCGTTTCGAGGCGTCCTCCCCGCTGACGTACGTGGACTCGGTGAAGGCGCCCGTGCACATCGCGGCGGGTCTCAACGACCCGCGCTGCCCGATCCGGCAGATCGAGAACTACGTGGACCGCCTCGCGGCGCGCGGGGCGGTGCACGAGGTGTA
The DNA here is from genome assembly GCF_036231985.1 of Streptomyces sp. NBC_01426. Taxonomy (GTDB): domain Bacteria; phylum Actinomycetota; class Actinomycetes; order Streptomycetales; family Streptomycetaceae; genus Streptomyces. The sequence continues at coordinate 4,205,018 of NZ_CP109500.1, read as the reverse complement.
CCGGTACGACGCCGGGCACGGTTCGCTGGTCGTGGAGGAGCGGATCAAGCAGGTGCGGATGGACCTGGAGTTCGCGCTGAAGCACCTTCCGGCCTGACCCGGCAGCCGATGACCGGTGCACCCCCCGTACCGTGGTGGGGTGCACCGGTTTCTCCTGACCCCGCGCTGGTGGGGGATCAACGTCTTCGTCGCGCTCGGCGTCCCCTTCTGCCTGTTCATGGGGACCTGGCAGCTCGGCCGGTTCGAGGACCGCGTCGACACCCACCGGGAGGCGTCCGCCGCACGGCCCGCCGACCGGGCGGCCGCGCCGCTGGACTCGCTGCTGCCGGTGGACACCGAGACCTCCGGGCGGCCGGCTTCGGCGTCCGGTGTGTACGGGCGGCAGTTGCTCGTCCCGGAACGGCAGCTCGACGGGAAGTCCGGGTTCTACGTCCTGACCCTGCTGAAGACCGACTCCGGCAAGGCCGTCCCGGTGGTCCGGGGCTGGCTGCCGGGCACCGCGGATCCGGCGAAGGCGCCGGCCGCGCCGAGCGGGCGGGTCGAGGTGACCGGGGCGCTCCAGGCGTCGGAGAACTCCGGGACCAAGGGCGTGTACTCGCAGGGCGGTCTGCCGGCCGGGCAGCTCGGGGTGATCGGCGCCGCGACGCTGGTCAACATGGTGCAGGAGCCGCTGTACGACGCCTGGCTGACGGTGCAGACCCCGTCGGACGGGATGGTTCCGGTGCCCGCGAAGGCGCCGACCAACACCGGCCTGGACCTCAAGGCCTTCCAGAACCTCGGCTACACCGGCGAGTGGTTCGTCTTCGCCGCGTTCGTGCTCTTCATGTGGTTCCGGCTCTACCGGCGCGAGGTGGAGACCCTGCGCGACACGGAGGCGGGCCTGCTGCCGGCGGAGCCGGTCGCCGCGGAACCCGCCCCCGCCGCTACTGCGTCGACGCCCCCAGCGCGATAGCGCCCGTCCGGTAGACCGTCCCGCCGCAGGCGTCGGGGATCGTCGTCTGCGTGGTCGGCGCCCCCGCCTCGGGGGTGTGGGACACGGCCACGCCGGTCGGGTCCGGGCTCGCGCCGCCGTTCACCGGGTCCGCGGCCGCCCCGTCGGCGCCGGCGCCCTGGGTGCCGGCCGGGGGCTCGCCCGTGCCGCCCGCCGGGGGCTTGCCCGTCGGTCCGGCGGATGCCGCCGGACAGGACTGGGCCGAGGGCACCCAGGCGAACCGCACCTCGTACGCGGCGTTCGGTTCGAGGACCACCGTGGCGGACTCGACGGCCGGGTCGGGCAGCAGTCCGCTCGCCGGGTCCCCGGCGGTGTGGCTGAGCACGGTGACCCCGGAGCCCTGCGCGGGCGGGGCCGACCTCGCCACGGAGGCGGCGGTGACGGTGTCCGGGCCGGTGACCGTGCAGTCCCGGCCGGAGACGTTGGTGACCTTGAAGCTGCCGTACACCTTGCCGTCGGCCCGGGGGGCGCGGGCACTGCCCAGCACCCCCAGTTGGTCGGCGGAGCATCCGGGCACCACGCCGGCCGCCCCCACCGGGGGCCTCGGGGTGACGTCCGAACCGCTCGCGGCGCCGGCGGAGGCCGTGCCGGACGGGCCCGCCACGACGCTGTCGGACGGGGAGCCGCTCGGCTGCGGGGACGGCGTGCCGCCGGCGGTCTGGCCCGTCCCCGGGCGGAAGGTGGGCTGGGCGGCGGACTTGCCCGAGCCGTTCTGGTGCGGGTCGGAGGTGCCTCCGCTGTCGCCGTCCTGCTGCTGCCCGTGCCCGGCCATGGCGGAGTGGTCGGTGGCGGAGCCCTGGCCGCCGGTCATGTGCAGGGCGGCCGGGACGGCCGCGCCGGCCAGTACGGCCGCGGCGGCGGCGCAGACGAGGACCTGCCGTTTGCGGGCCCGGCGCGCGGGGACGGCGTACCGCAGTCGCTCCAGCGCCCCCTCGGACGGCTCCAGGCCGTGGACGGCTCCGCTCAGCAGGCTCCGCAGCGCCTGTTCGTCGGCGCCTTCGGCGTCGTTCTTCCGGTCGTCCATCATGACTGCGCAGCCTCCATCGCCACCCGCAGCGCGGCAATGCCCCGCGATCCGTACGCCTTCACCGAGCCGAGCGATATGCCGAGTGTCTCGGCGACCTGAACCTCCGTCATGTCCGCGAAGTAGCGCAGCACGAGGACCTCGCGCTGGCGTCGTTGGAGCCCCCGCATGGACTTGATCAGGTCGTCCCGTTCCAGTTGGTCGTAGGCACCCTCCTCCGCGCTGGCCATGTCCGGCATCGGCTTGGACAGCAGCTTCAGGCCGAGGATGCGGCGGCGCAGCGCGGAGCGGGAGAGGTTGACGACGGTCTGGCGCAGGTAGGCCAGGGTCTTGTCGCGGTCCCGGACCCGGTTGCGGGCCGAGTGGACGCGGATGAAGGCCTCTTGGACCACGTCCTCGCAGGAGGCGGTGTCGTCGAGGAGCAGGGCGGCCAGGCCCAGGAGGGAGCGGTAGTGGGCCTGGTAGGTCTCGGTGAGGTGGTCGACCGTGGTGCCGGCCACGACGACCTTCTCGGTGTCGGCGCCCGCCGCGTCCGGGTGCGCCGGGGGGGCCTGGGCGCTGCCCGGCTCGACCGCGTTCGGGGCGGCCTTGACCGCCGTGTCGTCGGCGGCGTTGCTCCCGGGGGCGCCGGCGCTATCCCGGGGTGAGGGCACGCGGCCGCCCCGGGTCGGTACGACGGACGGCGTGGACGTCGCCGCGCTCGCCGGCGGGACGGGCACGATCACAGGAAGGCCGCCGGGCAGGTCCGATCGCCGGCGCGGGGGAATGATCCCGGTACGCACCGGTATGACGGTGAAGTCGAGCAATGCCTCTGCCACGCCTGTTGGACACGCGTCCCCCCGTCAGGGTTGTACGCGCGAGCCAGAGTTTCCGGCAATATCCCCATTGCGCTCATGCGTACCCGCTCTTCCCGGTTGCCCCATTTATCCAGGCGGCAGTCGGGCCATCACCTTGATCAAGGGATCGACACCGATCCTACAAAGCGAATTACGCAAATTCACCCGCAATCAGTTCCGAGATCTGCGTCGCATTCAGGGCCGCGCCTTTGCGGAGATTGTCCGCACAAACGAAGAACTCCAGGGCCCGCCGGTCGTCGAGCGAGGCCCGCACCCGTCCCACCCACGCCGGGTCCGTGCCGGCCGCGTCCACGGGAGTGGGGAACTCCCCCGCGGCGGGCTCGTCGACCAGGACCACCCCGGGCGCCGCCTCCAGGATCTCCCGCGCGTGCCCGGCGTCCACCTCGCGCTCGAACCGGGCCCGCACCGACAGGGAGTGCCCGGTCAGCACCGGGACCTGTACGCAGGTCACCGCGATCGGCAGGTCCGCGAGGTCGAGGATCCGCCGGGTCTCCGCCCGTACGGCCAGCTCGTGCGAGGACCAGCCGTCCTCGCGCAGCTCACCGGACCAGGGCACCACGTTCAGGGCGAGCGGGGCCGCGAAGGGGCCGGTGTCCTCGCCCACGGCACGGCGCACGTCCCCGGGCTGTTCCCCCAGGGAGGTCCCCGCCACCATCGACATCTGGCGGCGCAGTGTCTCGGTTCCGCCCCGGCCCGCGGCGCTCGCGGCCTGGTACGAGGAGACGACCAGGTCGGCCAGCCCGTACTCGGCGTGCAGCGCGCCCAGCGCGGCGATCATCGAGGCGGTCACGCAGTCCGGGCCCGCCACGATGCCGCGCGGCCGCATCCGTACGGCGTGGCCGTTCACCTCGGGCACCACCAGCGGCACCTCGGGGTCGTCCCGGAAGGCGGGCGACTGGTCCACGGCCACGGCTCCGCGCGTGGTGACGACGGGCGCCCAGCGCGCCGAGACATCGGCCGGGGTCAGGAAGATCACGACGTCGCCCGGTCCGAGGCCGTCGAAGGCGTCCTCGGTGAGGGCGAGCACCTCGATCTCCTCCCCGCGCACGGCCAGCACACGGCCGGCCGAGCGGGGGGAGGCGATCAGGCGGATGTCGCCCCAGACGTCGGCCCGCTGGGACAGGAGCCCGAGCAGGACCGAACCGACCGCTCCGGTCGCCCCGACCACGGCGAGTGCCGGTGCCGGGGTCGACCGGGTCGGCGTCATCGTCCGGTGCCTCCGTAGACGACGGCCTCGTCGCTGTCGGAGTCGAGTCCGAAGGCCGTGTGCACGGCACGGACGGCCTCGTTGACGTCGTCCTGGCGGGTGACGACCGAGATGCGGATCTCCGAGGTGGAGATCAGCTCGATGTTCACGCCCGCGTCGGACAGGGCCTGGAAGAACGAGGCGGTGACGCCCGGGTTGGTCTTCATGCCCGCGCCGACCAGGGAGATCTTGCCGATCTGGTCGTCGTAGCGCAGGGACTCGAAGCCGATCGCGCCCTTCGCCTTCTCCAGGGCGTCGATGGCCTTGTGGCCCTCGGCCTTGGGGAGGGTGAAGGAGATGTCCGTCAGGCCCGTGGAGGCGGCGGACACGTTCTGCACGATCATGTCGATGTTGATCTCGGCGTCCGCGATGGCGCGGAAGATCGCCGCGGCCTCGCCCGGCTTGTCCGGAACGCCTACGACCGTGATCTTGGCTTCGGAGACGTCATGAGCGACTCCGGAGATGATGGCGTGCTCCACCGGCTCGTCCCCTTGCGGATTCTCGTTGCTGACCCACGTGCCCGGCAGTCCGGAGAAGGACGAACGGACGTGGATCGGGATGTCGTAGCGGCGTGCGTACTCGACGCAGCGGTGCAGCAGCACCTTGGACCCGGAGGCCGCCAGCTCCAGCATGTCCTCGGAGGAGATCCAGTCGATCTTTCTGGCCTTCTTCACGACGCGGGGGTCCGCGGTGAAGACGCCGTCGACATCGGTGTAGATCTCGCAGACCTCGGCGTCGAGCGCCGCGGCGAGCGCCACGGCGGTCGTGTCCGAGCCGCCGCGTCCGAGGGTGGTGATGTCCTTGCTGTCCGCCGACACGCCCTGGAAACCGGCGACGATGGCGATGTTGCCCTCGTCCAGCGCGGTGCGGATTCGGCCCGGCGTGACATCGATGATGCGCGCTTTGTTGTGCACCGAGTCGGTGATGACACCTGCCTGGCTGCCCGTGAACGACTGGGCCTCGTGGCCCAGGTTTTTGATCGCCATGGCCAACAGGGCCATGGAGATCCGCTCTCCGGCGGTCAGCAGCATGTCGAATTCGCGGCCGGCAGGCATCGGGGACACCTGCTCGGCGAGATCGATCAGCTCGTCCGTCGTGTCGCCCATCGCGGATACCACGACGACCACCTGGTGGCCGTTCTTCTTGGCATCCACGATTCGCTTGGCGACACGCTTGATGCCTTCGGCATCCGCTACGGAGGAACCTCCGTACTTCTGCACGACAAGGCCCACGTGCGCTCCTCGCTCAGTCCGTCTCATTGCTGGTGCAGTCTAACGAGCGGCCGCGATCCGACCGCTTCGTACCACATCATGAGACTAAACGATCAAAGGATGGGTTCGCTCGCGCTGCGGCTTCGATTGCCGCCCAGACCCAGCGGACCTGCGATTTCCTGGACCATCACGCGCCCCGCCTGCTCCGCGAGATCGTCCTCGGTCAGGTCCTCGTCGGTGTCCAGACCGTCGAGCTCCTCCAGCGGCTGGTCCAGCCGTACGTGGGCCACGAGCGACTGGAGCGCGCGCAGGGTCGCCGAGGCCGTCGAGCCCCAGTTGGAGAAGTACGAGAACTGCCACCACCACAGCGCCTCGGTCGTCCGGCCCGCCCGGTAGTGGGCCAACCCGTGCCGCAGGTCGGCGACCACGTCCGCGAGGTCGTCGGAGATCCGGTGCGCGACCGGGACCTTGCGCGGCTCGTACGGGTCGAAGACCTCGGAGTACACGTCGACCGGGTCCAGCATGTAGGCGAACCGCTCGCGCAGCTCGTCCACGTCCGGCTCCGGTCCGAGGTCCGGCTCGTAGCGCTCGTCGGGCAGGACGTCCTGGTACGCGCCCAGCCGGCCGCCCGCCAGCAGCAGCTGCGAGACCTCCAGGAGGAGGAAGGGCACGGCGCTGTCCGGGTCCTCGCCCTTGGCCACCTCGGTGACCGCGACGATGAAGGACTCGATCTGGTCCGCGATCTGGACGGCGAAGTCGTCCGGGTCCTGACCCAGGGCGTGCAGCGTTGCGTCAGACATCGAGAAGTCGCCTTCCTTCAAAGGCCCGCCCCAGCGTGACCTCGTCCGCGTACTCCAGATCTCCCCCGACGGGGAGCCCGCTGGCCAGGCGGGTGACCTTCAGGCCCATGGGCTTGATCATGCGGGCGAGGTAGGTGGCGGTCGCCTCGCCCTCCAGGTTCGGGTCCGTGGCCAGGATCAGCTCGGTCACGGTGCCGTCCGCCAGGCGCGTGAGCAGCTCACGGATCCGCAGGTCGTCCGGTCCGACGCCCTCGATCGGGCTGATCGCACCGCCGAGGACGTGGTACTTGCCCCGGAACTCGCGGGTCCGCTCGATCGCGACGACGTCCTTCGGCTCCTCCACGACACAGATGACCGTCGTGTCGCGGCGGGGGTCACGGCAGATCCCGCACCGCTCCTCCTGCGCCACGTTCCCGCACACCGCGCAGAAGCGGACCTTGTCCTTCACTTCGAGCAGCGCGTGCGCGAGGCGACGGACGTCGGTGGGCTCCGTCTGCAGGATGTGGAAAGCGATCCGCTGCGCGCTCTTGGGCCCGACGCCGGGCAGCCTGCCCAGTTCGTCGATCAGGTCCTGGACCACGCCTTCGTACAACGGACTGCCTTCTTTCGCTGTGGGGTTTCACGGTCCGGCCGCGGGGGCCGGAAGGGGTCTAGAACGGAAGGCCCGGAATGCCGCTGCCGCCGCCCAGGCCCGCGGTCAGGGGGCCCAGCTTCTCCTGCTGGAGCGCCTGGGCGTTCTCGTTGGCCGCCTGGACCGCCGCGACCACCAGGTCGGCGAGGGTCTCGGTGTCCGAGGGGTCCACGGCCTTCGGGTCGATCACGAGCGCGCGCAGCTCGCCGGAACCGTTGACGGTGGCCTTCACGAGGCCGCCGCCCGCCTGTCCCTCGACCTCGGCCTCGGCCAGGGCCTCCTGGGCCGCGGCGAGGTCCTGCTGCATCTTCTGGGCCTGCTGGAGCAGCTGCTGCATGTCGGGCTGGCCACCACCGGAAATCACAGGGCACTCACTCCACACCTTGGGAACGCTTGGTCAATCCGAGCCTACGTGCTCCCCGCGCGGCGCGCCCTACGCCGTGAGGACCAACTCTTTCGAGTGAGAGACGGGGGGCGCGCGTACCTGATGGAGACCTCCTTGCGAGCGGAAAACCCGGGATTCGTCGTCCATCGCGTGTCATTCGAAGGTAGGAAGAGCATGCGCACCATTGCGCACACGCGCACCACGACACGTCAGCGCAGGCAGAGGGAGTGCCCGGTGAGTCAGCCGGAGATGCAGCCCGAGGGGCCACCCCGGGATCCCGCAGAGGACGGCGACCTGACCGGGCGACCGTTCCCTCTCGGGGACTGGGGCGAGCCCGCCGAGCGGCTCGACGAGCTCTACCGGCGGGTCGAGGCCGATGCCCTGCGCACCGCCGAGTGGTATCTGGCCGACCGGGCGTGGAAGCGGCGGGGGGCCCGGGCGCTGCGGGTGGGCGCCGCCGCGGGAGCCGTGACGGGGGCGGCGATGCCGCTGCTGGAGCTGACGGGCTCGGCGCCGGGCGCGGCCTCGTACGGGTACCTGTGTCTGCTGCTGGCGGCCGCGTGCCTGGCCTGCGACCGGTTCTTCGGTCTGACCTCCGGGTGGATGCGGGACGTCGCCACGGCCCAGGCCGTGCAGCGGCGACTCCAGGCGTTGCAGTTCGACTGGGCCTCGGAGAACGTGCGGGAGGTGCTGGGCCCCACGGAGGGCACGGCGAGCGAGGCGGCGGAGCGGTGCCTGACGGTGCTGCGGCGCTTCTCGGAGGACGTCACGGATCTGGTCCGCTCGGAGACGGCGGACTGGATGGTGGAGTTCCGGGCCGGGCCGGCGCCGCTGGTGATGCAGTCCCTGACCACGTCCCCGGCCCGCACCGACCCGGGCATCCCGGCCGGCAGGTTCCCGCTCCCGCCCGGCACCCGGCCGAACATGCCCCGCCAGCGCCCGCCGGAGCAGCCCCGCTGAGAGCGGGGCCGCCCCGACGGACGGCTCGGATCGGTCGCCGGTCGCCGGTCGCCGGTCGCCGGTCGCCGGTCGCCGGTCGCCGGTCGCCGGTCGCCGGTCGCCGGTCGCCGGTCGCCGGTCAGCTGAAGATGATCATCGAACCCTGGGCCAGGCTGCGCGTCGCCGCCGCGTGCAGTCCCAGCCACACGTGTCTCTCCCGCGCGAACGGACTGTCGTCGTACGGGATCGGCCCGGCGGGCTCCTCCAGGGACGTCGGCCGCCCCGGCGGAGCGGGCGCCGCCGGCGGGTTACCCGGGTCTATCCCGATTGCCGGAGCGACCAGGGCCAGTTCCCGCAGCAGGCCTTGGGCGGACCCCAGCGGGCCGCCCCCGGCCAGGAGTTCCTCGTTGGCCAGCGGAGCCGCGAAGTCCACCGGCACGTACGCGCCCGCGTGGTCGTAGTGCCACACCAGGTGCGACTGCTGCGCCGTCGACTCGAACATCTCCAGGAGCTGCTCGTAGTCACCGCCCAGCTCGTCCACCGGGGTCACCGGCAGTCCACAGATCTGGAGCAGGTACGCCCTCCGCAGGAAGTGCAGGGCGTCGTAGTCGAAACCGGCCACCGGGGCGACATCGCCGGAGAGCCCCGGCATGTACGCGAACACGGGCACGGACGGAAGTCCCGCCGCACCCAACGCCTTGTCGTACGAGGCGATCTCTTCCGCGAAGGGGTTGTCGGGGCTGTGGCACAGCACGTCGACAAGGGGGACCAGCCACAGGTCACAGGCCACTCGGGCTCCGATCAGTCGTTGCCGCCGATTCCGCCAGCGTAGTGCGCCGGACACGCTCAGCGAAGAGGTCCGCAGAACCTGAGGGCGTCCGCCGGCCCCCGAGGCGGCCCGGGCACGGGCTCCGCCCACCCGGCGCGGCTACAGTCCGGCCGCCCAGTCCAGCCCGTGCTGGTTGTACGCGTGCACGATCCGGCGCACCTCCGTCGCGTCCGCGCGCGTGACCGCCTCCACCAGTTCGCGGTGGCCGTCCCACAGGGCGCTGCGCATGTCCGACGCGCCTTGGAGGTGGGGGACGGAGAAGACCCAGCACTGCACGCGTATCCGGTGCAGGAACTCGGATATGTAGGTGTTGCCGACCAGCCCGCTCAACTCCCGCCAGAAGCGCAGGTCGTAGCCGATCAGCACTTCGAGCGAACCGCTCTGCGCGGCCCGTCGGGCCTCTTCGCCCCGGCGTCGCACGGAGACGAGCATCTCGCCCGCCCCCGGGCCGGTGCCGCGTTCGACGAGCCGGCGGAATATCCCGTCCACGATCAGCATCCGGGCCTCGATCATGCCCCGGAAGTCGTCGACGGAGTACGTCCGGACCCGGAACCCCCGGTGTTGCACGGACTCCAACAGCCCCTGCGCCGAGAGGTCGACGAGCGCCTCGCGCACCGGGGTCGCGGAGACCTCGTACTGCTCGGCGATCTGCTTGACCGTGAACTCGGTCCCCGGGGGCAGGCGTCCCGCGAGCACCTCGTCACGCAGCGCGTCCGCGATCTGCCGGCGAAGTGTGTTGCGGGTGACAGCGCCGCTGCCTGGCATAGGGGTCCGTCTCCTCCGTAGAACTTCGGACACCTTAGGCCAGGCAGCGCGGCCGAAACCGAACGGTTTGTGGCCGGTATACGGATATGACGCCCGATATCCGGACGCCCTCCGTCCGCATCCCTACGCGTCGACCGTGTGCCGGTCGGCGACCTCCAGCGCCGCGTCCAGCAGGGCCAGACCCTCCTTGGCCTCGGTTTCCGTGATCGTGCACGGGGGGACGACATGTGTCCGGTTCATGTTGACAAAAGGCCACAGACCGGACGCCTTGCAGGCGGCCGCGAACTCGGCCATCGGCGCGTTGTCCGCACCGGCCGCGTTGTACGGAACCAGCGGCTCCCGCGTCGACTTGTCCCGCACGAGCTCCAGCGCCCAGAACGTGCCCAGCCCCCGGACCTCCCCGACCGAGGGGTGCCGCTCGGCCATCTCGGCGAGCGCCGGGCCGATCACCTGCTCCCCGATCCGGGCGGCGTTCCCGACGACGTCCTCCTCCTCCATCGCGTTGATCGTCGCGACGGCGGCGGCGCAGGCGAGGGGGTGACCGGAGTACGTCAGACCGCCCGGGTAGGGGCGTGTGGCGAAGGTCTCCGCGATCGCGGCCGAGATGGCCACGCCACCGAGCGGCACGTAGCCGCTGTTCACACCCTTGGCGAAGGTGATCAGGTCGGGGGCGACGTCCCAGTGGTCGGCGGCGAACCACTTGCCGGTGCGACCGAAGCCCGACATGACCTCGTCGAGGATGAACACGATGCCGTGGCGGTCGCACAGCTCGCGGACGCCGGCCAGGTAGCCGGGCGGCGGGGTCATGATCCCGGCGGTGCCGGGGACGCTCTCCAGGATGATCGCGGCGATGGTCGCCGGGCCCTCGAAGGCGATGGTGTCGGCGAGGTGGGTCAGGGCGCGGGCGCACTCCTCGGCCTCGGTGGTGGCGTGGAAGGGCGAGCGGTAGAGGAACGGACCCCAGAAGTGCACGACGCCGGCCGCGGCCGTGTCCGAGGGCCAACGGCGCGGGTCGCCGGTGAGGTTGATCGCGGCGGCCGTGGCCCCGTGGTACGAGCGGTAGGTGGACAGCACCTTCTGGCGGCTGGTGTGCAGCCGGGCCATCCGTACGGCGTTCTCGACGGCCTCGGCGCCGCCGTTGGTGAAAAAGATCTTGTCGAGGTCGCCGGGGGTCCGCTCGGCGATGAGGCGTGCGGCCTCGGAGCGGACGTCGACGGCGAAGCCGGGCGCGAGGGTGCAGAGCCGGGCGGCCTGCTCCTGTATCGCGGCGACGACCTTGGGGTGCTGGTGGCCGATGTTGGTGTTCACCAGCTGGGAGGAGAAGTCGAGGAAGCGGTTGCCGTCGTAGTCCCAGAAGTACGACCCCTCGGCCCCGGCAATGGCGAGCGGGTCGATCAGGGCCTGGGCGGACCAGGAGTGGAAGACGTGGGCGCGGTCGGCGGCCTTGACGGAGGCGCCGGTGACATGAGGGGTCATGCGGTCACGCTAAAAGTGCGCAGGTGGGGAGGGATATCGGCGGACTGTATGGGGGTGGGGGCCACCCCTCGGCAGTCTGTCTGCACCGGATCGGATACCCATTGACAGCATGCTGTCGTTGTGACAGGGTTCTGTCGTAGTCAGGGTGGCGGCGCGACGGATCACCCCACCCGCCCACCCGCCCTGGCACACCGCGGGACATCGAGCACCTCGGAACGTCGAGCACCCCGTACCGGCACGCACACCCACACACGGAGGCGAGCACCATGAGCGAGACCCCGCGCAAGCCCGTCCACCTCGCGGTCTACGACACGTACGCGGACTGGGAGACCGGCCACACCACCGCGCACCTCACCCAGCGCGGCCACGAGATCCGCACGGTCGGCGCCACCGCCGAAACGCCGGTCACCACCATGGGCGGCCTCCGTGTCCTGCCCGATCAGGCCCTCGCCGACCTGCGCCCCGAGGACTCCTCCCTGCTCATCCTCACGGGGGCGGCGCTGTGGGACACCGGGGACGACCTGGCGCCGTTCGCCGCGAAGGCCCGCGAGTTCCTGGCGGCCGGGGTCCCGGTCGCGGCGATCTGCGGAGCCACCGCGGGCCTCGCCCGGGCCGGCCTGCTGGACGGGCGCCCGCACACCAGCGCGGCCGCCGAGTACCTGGGGGCGCAGCCCGGGTACGGGGGCGGCGCGGACTACGTCGAGGCCGACGCGGTCACGGACGGCGACCTGATCACGGCAGGCCCGACCGAGCCGGTGGCCTTCGCGCGCGAGGTGTTCGCGCGGCTGGACGTGTACAAGCCCGATGTACTGGACGCCTGGTACCGGCTCTTCCACGACTCGGACGCGAGCGCGTTCCCGGTCCTGATGGCGGCGGCGGAAGCCGGCGATGCCTGAGCGGGAGGCGACGCCGGCGGGCCCCGGGGCGGGGGCGGCGGACGAGGGAGTGGCGGACGAGAGGACCATGGGCGAGGGAGGGACGGGCGAGGGGCTTTCCGGGCGTGCCCGGCAGGACCTGTTGAGCCGCACGGCGCTCGGGGTGTTCCGGCTGAACGGCCAACTCCTCGCCGTCTCGGAGGAACTGGCCCGCCCGGCCGGTTTGACCGCGGCCCGCTGGCAGGTCCTGGGCGCCGTGCTCCGGGAGCCGCTGCCGGTCGCGGGCATCGCCCGGACCATGGGCATCACCCGCCAGAGCGTCCAGCGCGTCGCGGACCTGCTGGCGGCGGGCGGTCTCGCGGAATACGTTCCCAACCCGGCCCACCGGCGGGCGAAGTTGCTGCGTCCGACGGAGGCCGGCCGGGCCGCCATCGCACGCATCGACCCGGGTCACGCCTCCCTGGCCGCCCGACTCGCGGCCGAACTGGGCGAGTCGGCCTTCGCGGAGACGGCCCGCGTCCTGGAACGCCTGGCGGCGGCTCTGGACGCCCTCGGGGATCCGGCGGCCGGGGAGGCCGGGATCGGTGAACCCGCGGAGCGGGATGTCGTGGTCGGGGATGTCGTGGTCACGGATGCCTCGGTCGGGGATGTCGCGCCGGGGGGTGCCGCCGGCCGGTCCTGACCGTGGCCGGCGGCGGGGCCGCACGCCTCGGCCCCGCAAACGGAATCCCGGGACCGGGAACCGCGGAACGCCGCAACCACGGCCCGCCCGGACACCGTCCCTCCCCACGCGGAGCCCACCGCGCCACGCTCGGCCCGTCCGGCCACCCCCCGTGGGAGGGACCACCCGGCATGGAACCACTCGACCCCGCCGACCCCCACCGCATCGGCCCCTACCGGCTGCTCTCCCGGCTCGGCGCCGGCGGCATGGGCCAGGTCTACCTCGCCCGTTCCGACCGCGGCCGCACCGTCGCGGTCAAGCTCGTCCACCCCGAACTCGCCCTCCGCGAGGAGTTCCGCGTCAGGTTCCGGCAGGAGGTCGCCGCCGCCCGCCGTGTCGGCGGCGACTGGACCGCTCCGGTCCTCGACGCCGACACGGAGGCCGAGGTCCCCTGGTTCGCCAGCGGCTACGTAGCCGGTCCCAGCCTGCACCGGGCCGTGACCCGGGACTTCGGGCCGCTGCCGCCGCGTACCGTACGGATCCTCGCGACCGGACTCGCGTACGCCCTCCGGGACATCCACCGCGCCGGACTGATCCACCGCGACCTGAAGCCCTCCAACGTCCTGCTCACGCTGGACGGCCCCCGTGTCATCGACTTCGGCATCGCCCGGGCGCCGCACGACCCGGACGCCCCCGATCAGGGACTCACCCGGCCCGGGGTGCTCGTCGGTTCCCCCGGTTTCATGGCACCCGAACAGGTGCGCGGCGAGCCGGTCAGTTCCGCGATCGACGTGTTCTGCCTGGGTGCGGTGCTGGCGTACGCGGCCACCGGCCGACTGCCCTTCGGGGACACGGAACAGGGCGGCGGCGCGGCCGGGTTACTCCTGCGGGTCGTCGAAGCGGAACCCGACCTGGCCGGCGTGCCCGCCGAACTGCTCGACCTCGTACGGGCCTGCCTGCTCAAGGAGCCGGCCGAGCGGCCGACGTCCGCGGAGGTGTTGGCCCGGGTCGGCGCCGGGGACACCGTGGCCGACGGGCGGGCCTTGGAGCCGTGGCTGCCGACGCCCTTGGTGGCACTGCTCGGCAGGCACGCGGTGGCGCTCCTCGACCGCGAGGACGCGGGCCCGGACCGACCGCCGCCCCCGAGGCCCGCGCACCCGCCGACGTACGGGGCGGGCGAGGGGTCGGTCCAGGCGGCCGGCGAGGGGGCGCGCCACGGGGCGGGCGAGCGGGCGCACGAGGGGGCGGCGGGCTTCGGGGCGGCGCCCGGGCCGGTGCTCCCGCCGACGCGGGGGGCGGTGTACGGAGCGGCGTGCGGGCCGGTACCGGGGCAGCCTCCGGCGCCGCCGCCCAGGCCGCACCGCGCGCCCGGGGCCCGACCGCGCCGCGCCTCGACGGCCTTCCTGACGGCGGTGGCGGCGGTCGTCGCCGTCGCGTCGGGGGCCACGGTCCATACGGTGATGAGCACGGATCCCGGGGCTGTTTCGCCCGTCGCCCGGCCGGTGGCGAGCGGCGCCGACGCCGCGCCGTCCGCAGCCGCCGCCCCGAGGACCGGGACCCCGAAGACCGGCGCCGGTGCGGACACCGGCACCGCCTCGGCCGGACTTTCGGCGGCGCTGCCCGATTCCTACGCCGGCGCCTGGCGGGCGACGTCCGGGACCGCCACCTGGCACCTCACCCTGACCCCCGGCACGGTCGGCGACCCCGTCATGGACCTGCGGGTCGAGGACCCGGGCTACTCCTGTACCTGGCGGGCCACCCTGCTCGGCGGCGGCGACGCGGTGGAACTGGCCGCATCGACCGTCACCTCCGGAGCCCCTCCGACGTGTACCGCCGGCGGTGTCAGCCGGCTCCGGTTGCTGCCCGACGGAAGCCTTCGGCGCGAACTGACGGGGTCCGCGAGTCCCCCTCTCACGTATGACAGGGAGTAGCCCCGGATCATTTGTGTCGAAGTCAATAACCTTGCAGGCAGCGCTTGTTACGTGCGTCAACGCCATCGCAAACTGCCGCACATGGAGCCGTTGAGCGTAGTGGCACGACTGTGGGAGCGGATCGGGGCACGCGACTGGGACGGCGTCGCCGGATTGATCGCCGAGGACGCGGTCATCGAGTGGCCGGTCAGCAGCGAACGCATCGTGGGCCGGGCCAACTTCATCGCCGTCCTGAGCGACGACGCCGACACCGACGAGGGGTCCGTGGAGGTGCTGCGCATCCTCGCCGACGGGGATCTCGTCGTCACCGAGGTGGAGATACCTCAGGACCACGTCGTCTACCGGGCCGTCTCCCTGTGGACCGTCCGAGGCGGCGAGATCGTGGGGGCCAGGGAGTACTGGACCAGCCCCGGACAGGATCCCGCGCCCCGTTGGCGGGCGGGCTACGTGGAACCCCTGGTGGCGGACTGAGTCGTGGGCCGGTGACCGCACCGCGTTCCACGACCGTGTGCCCGCCCGCCTCGCCGCCCGTCTCTTCCTCGCCTCACCGCCCGTCCCGCCCCCGCTTTCCGGTCAGGCCGGTTCCGACGCTTCGGGCTGCCCGGTCCGGCCGAGCAGGCCGTCCAACTCCTCGCCGATCGCGGCCCGCAGCGCGTCGTGGCGGGGCGCCAGCGCGTGGCGGTCGCCGCGCCAGAACTCCTCGTCCTCGTACAGCCAGACGGGCAGTCGGACGATGCCGGCGGCTTCCCAGTCGTAGCGGGGCCAGATGTGGGCGTGGAGATACGGGTCGGTGTTGCCCAGGATCTCGATGTTGACGCGCCGGAAGGCCGGATCGAGGCGGGCACAGGCGCGTTCGACGGCCTCGGCGAACCGCTCCAGGTCGGTGAGGTAGGCGGTCCGGCGTGCCGGAGGCAGGTCCGAGAGCCGGGTCACGGCCGGGTCGTCGGTCAGCAGGACCGAGTATCCGGGCAGGAACTGCCGGTCCCCGATGACCGCGAAGCCGGAGTCGAGGCGGCGGAGCACGGTGGGGTTCTCGCCCCGGTGGGCACTGCCGATGCGGTCCTTGCGCCAGTCGTTGTCGATCATCCCGGGACCCTAACGAACGTGTCGGGTGGGCGGGTGGACGGGTTGCCGGGTGAGCGGGTGGGCGGGGCCTGATCCGTGGCTCGCAGGTACCCCCTGTCATACCTGAGAGCCACTCACCAAGGGGGCTCCGCAGCGTGACGCCGACCACGGGCCGCGATTCCTAACTTCGGAACCAGAAGAACGCACCCCTCTGGACCTCCGGACCGAAGGAACCCACGCCATGAGCATCGGCAGCCGTACGACCCGCACCCTGCTGGCCGGCCTGATCGTCGCGGCCGTGGTGTTCCCGCTGTCGGCGGCCGCCACGCCCCTCGTGCCCGCCCCGGATCCGGTGGCCTTCTCCGATGGCACCGCTGCCCGGATCCGCTACACCGCGAACCAGGGCAACCTCGCGGAGGCGGCCCGGATGGCGCAGGACGCGGGCCGCGGCGGCCGGGCGGCGAAGCTCCGGGCCATGGCGGCGCCTTCGGGCGGGGCCCGGTTCCTGAGCTTCGACGGGCGGGGGAAGGGGCGCGTCGTCGAGGTGTTCGGCGATGTGGAGACCGCGGACCGGGTGGCCGTGCTGGTACCCGGTTCCGACACCACCCTGGACACCTATCAGAGGTTCCGTGCCGGGGCCGTTGCCCTTCAGCAGCGCCTCCAGGCCGAGCATCCGCGCTCCGCCGTGGTCGCCTGGCTCGGGTACGACACCCCCGGCACGGTCAGCCCCACCGTCCTGACCACCGGTCGCGCCGACGAGGGCGCCGCCGAACTGGGCCGCTTCCTGGCGGGGTTTCGGGAGCTCACCCGGCCCGCCGCCCGGATATCGCTCCTGTGCCACTCCTACGGCTCCGTGGTCTGCGCCCGCAGCACGACCGGCCCCGAGGTCACCGACACCGTTCTGTACGGCAGTCCGGGGACGGGGGCCGGGTCGGCCTCCGAGCTGCCGACCACTGCGCGCGTCTGGGCCGGGCGCGGCAGCGACGACTGGGTGGCCCATGTGCCCCATGTGCGGCTCGGCTCCATGGGATTCGGCACCGACCCCGTGGATCCCGCCTTCGGCGCCCTGCCCTTCGCGGCGGGTGACGCCGGGCACAGCGACTACCTGCGGCCCGGTACCGAGTCCCTCGACAGCCTGGCCCGCATCGTCGTCGGCTCCGCCGACACCACCCCTGTCGTCACCACTGCCGCCGCTTCCGACGTCCTCGTGCGGCCGAACCCTTTGGAGGCCTCCCATGCGTAAGCGTCCCGCCCGCTGGTCCGACCTCGCGGACCGCATAGACGCCGCCACCCCGGCCTCGCGGGATCGATCCGTGGATGCGCTGCGCGCCTTCGCCATCCTCGGCGTGGTGTTGGGCCACTGGCTGGTCACCGCACTGACCACGGCCAACGGCGGTCTGAGCACGACAAGTCCGCTGGCCCACATGAGCGTGCTGGCGCCGGTCTCCTGGGTGTTCCAGACCCTGGCCGTCTTCTTCCTGGTCGGCGGTCATGTCGCGGCCCAGGGGTACGCGTCGGCGCGGGCGCGCGGAGTCTCGTACGGGGCGTGGATCGGTCAGCGCCTGCGCCGGTTGTTCCGACCGGTGGCGGCGGTCGTCACCCTGTGGGCGATCACGGCGGGCGGAATGCTGCTCGGCGGAGTGGACTTCGACACCGTCAGATCGTTGGTGAAGTTGGTCCTGTCGCCGCTCTGGTTCCTGCTGGTGTTCGCCGCGCTCACCGCCGCGACGCCGCTCGTGGCCCGACTCAACCCGTTGTGGCCCGCCGCGGTGGTGGCGGGTGTGGATGTCTGGCGGTTCGGCTTCGCGGGTCCCGAGTGGATCGGCTGGGTCAATGTCGCCGCCGGCTGGCTCGTCCCGTACACGCTGGGGGCGGCCTGGTCCCGGGGAGCCTTCGCCCGACGGACCCCGGCTCTCCTCCTTTTGGTGGGCGGCGCGCTCGGCACCGCCGCGCTGATCCTCTGGGGCGGGTACCCGGCATCCATGGTGGGCGTCCCGGGCGCCGAGGTCTCGAACCTCAATCCTCCGACCATCGCGGCCGTCGCGTTCGGTGTGGCTCAGTGCGGGTTGGCCCTCCTGGTCCGCGAACGGCTCGCCCGAGCCATGCGGCGCCCTCGGGCGTGGGCGAAGGTGGCGCTGGTGAACCTGTCCGCGATGACGGTCTTCCTCTGGCATCAGACCGCGATGATGGCCGTCACCGCCCTCGGCCTCCTGGTCGCCGCCGATCTGCCCGGCCTGCACACCGTCCCCGACTCCCCCGTCTGGATAGCGGCCCGCCTGCTGTGGCTTCCGGTGTTCGCGGCCGCCCTGTCGGTGTGCTGGGCCGCGTTCCGCACGTACGAACAGGGAACGTCCGGCCGTGGTGGCCGCGTCGTCCGTGTCGGCTCCGCCTCCGCGGATCGGCAGCCGGCATCCGAGAGGGAGATCGCCCATGCCTAGGGTGGACGACGTGGAAGAGAAGAGCGCACGCCCGGCCCCCCTCTCGGTGCGAACCCGCGCTCTGTCGCGGGACATTGCACGGGATCTCCTCACCCTGCGGCGGGACCCGCTCCCCCGGATGTCCCGTCCCCGGTGGCTGGCCCGGCTGCCGCACGTGGCGTTGGTCTACGCCGCGGTGTTCTTCGGATTCCTCCACGGCAGTCAGCTCTTCAACCACTACGGGCTGGCGGGCAGCACCCCGGTGGCACTGTCGGTCATGAGCGGTGCGGCCATCGCCTTGGCGATGTCCCGGCCCATCGCCGCCTGGTGGCTCGGTCTGACAGCCGCGGGCATGTCGGCCTGGGAGATCCACGATCATGTGGGGCAGGGTCAGATGTGGCCCTGGATGCCCGGCGGTCTCTTCACTTTCGCCCCGGTGATCCTCCTGGTCGCCCTGCGCGTACCGGCCCGTGTGACCATCACGGTCATCGCCGTCCCGATCATGTGCACCGGGCTGGCCGAGGTCATCTGCCGGCCGGACGGCAGCCAGACCAGCACCCTCGTGGCCGTGGTCGTCTTCGGCTTCACCGGTCTCCTCGGGTACGCGCTGCGCGCCTCGCGGCTTGCCCGGGGCAAGCTCGTGGAACAGGAGACCCTCACCGAGGCGGAACGAGCGCAGCGGACGCTGTTGGAGGAACGCAGTCGGATCGCTCGGGAGCTGCACGACGTCGTCGCCCACCACATGTCGGTGATCTCCATCCAGGCGCAGGTGGCCCCGCACCTCGTCGAGAACCCGTCCGAGGAACTCAAGGAGAACCTCGCCGGCATCCGGGAGAACGCCCTGGAGGCCCTGACGGAGCTGCGACGGGTGTTGGGCGTGCTGCGTTCGGAGAGTCCCGACGATTCGGCGGACTCCCATCACCCCCAACCCACGTTGGCCGAGTTGGGGAGCCTCGTGGACAACGTCCGGGGGGCCGGTCTGGAGGTCACGACCGAGGTGGCGGGCATCCGCCGGGCCCTGACCCCGGGAGTCGAGCTGACCGCGTACCGAATCGTGCAGGAGGCACTGAGCAACTGCCTTCGCCACGCGCCCGGTTCGCGGGTCGAGGTCGGCATAGCGTACGGACCGCGCGACCTTCACCTGTGTATCGCCAACAGCGCGCCGACCAGGGCGGTCCCGCCGTCACCGGGAGCGGGGCACGGGCTGCTCGGCATGCGGGAGCGGGCGGGCATGCTGGGCGGGGAACTGGCCGCCGGGCCGAGCCCCGACGGAGGGTACGAGGTCAGTGCCGTCCTCCCCATGGATCCGCCCGGGAGCCTCGCTGCCGGGCCGAACGAGACGAAGAGGGCCTGATGAGCGTCCTGAACAACCCGGTCGGACCGATCAAGGTGATGATCGCCGACGACCAGATGATGGTCCGGCAGGGCTTCACGGTGCTCCTCAACGCCCAGCCCGACATGGAGGTCGTGGGGCAGGCGGTGGACGGCGCGGAGGCGGTGGCGAAGGTCTCCGAGCTGGCCCCGGACGTGGTGCTGATGGACATCCGGATGCCCGGCATGGGCGGCATCGAGGCCACCTCGATCATCACCGGTGACCCGGCCGCGACGGTGAAGGTGCTGGTGCTGACCACCTTCGACCTCGACGAGTACGTGTACGAGGCGCTGCGCGCCGGGGCCTCCGGGTTCCTCCTCAAGGACGCGTCCGCCGATCAGCTCGCGGAGGCCGTGCGGGTCGTGGCGGCCGGCGAGGCCCTGCTGTCGCCGAACATCACGAAGCGGCTGATCACGGAGTTCTCGCGGATGGGCGCGCCGCGGGGGCCCTCGCGGGCGCGGATCGACGAGCTGACGGAGCGGGAGACGGAGGTGCTGTCGCTGATCGCCCAGGGGCTGTCCAACGCGGAGATCGCGGGGCACCTGGTCCTCGCCGAGCAGACGGTGAAGACGCACGTGAGCCGGATCCTGGTGAAGCTGGGCCTGCGGGACCGGACCCAGGCTGCGGTGTTCGCGTACGAGACGGGCCTGATCCGCCCGACGGGCTACTGACATGCCGGCGTAGTACTTGAGAGGGACCCTGGGATATCCCCTTCAGCGGCGACGCGGGCGGGGGGTGAACGGACCTACGGTTCTGTATGTGACCGAGACGACCACCCGGGGGACAACCCGGACACCGGAATTCAGGATGGTTTCGGGTCTGCTCCAGACCCTGCGCCATGACCTCATCACCGATGCCTTCGCGTTCCGGCCGTTGCAGGCGAAGACGACCGAGGGGTGGTTCGTCCGCCGGCTTCCGGCGTCGATACGCCGGCACAACGGGTGGATCCGCCACGTACAGGTGGGTGCGCTGGCCCTCTTCATCGTGTTCTTCACGTTCGTGACCCAGCACACCTATCTCGGTTCGGCAGGCCGGCTGACCAGTGGCTTCCTGGCGGCGGTGCCGGTGCTGATGACGCTGGTCCGCCCGATTGCGGCATGGTGGGCGGCGGTCGCGATGACCCTGGTGCTCGCCGTGGTGGGTGGGTCCTCGATGACGTGGCCCTGGACCCCGGGCAGTTTCCTGGCGTACATCGCGGTCATGGTCCTGGTGACCTTCCGCCGGGGGCCGCGGGTGGCGGCCTGGATGTGGGCACTCACGGTGGCTCTCAGCATGGCCGTCGAGGTGTTGTTCGCGGGCCGGTACGGCATGAACTCGATGAACATGATCGTCGCCTCGGCTTTCGCCCTGCTCGTCGCGAGCAGCATCCAGATACGCCGGCACGCCAAGGCGGAGGTCACGGCGCAGCAGGAGGTCACGGCGGTGGAGCGGGACCGGCGGACGCTCCTGGAGGAGCGGACGACCATCGCGCGGGAGCTGCACGACGTGGTCGCGCACCACATGTCGGTGGTGGCGATCCAGGCGGAGGCGGCCCCGTACCGCGTGAAGAATCCGCCGCCGGAGCTGGAGGCGGCCTTCGTCACCATCCGGGAGAACGCCGTGGCGGCGTTGACGGAGCTGCGCCGGGTGCTGGGGGTGGTGCGGTCCGCGGACTACGAGGCACCCGATGCCCCGCAGCCGACGCTGGCCATGCTCGACGGGCTTCTGGCCAATGTGCGGGATGCCGGGCTCACCGTGGACAAGACGATCACCGGTGCGGTGCGGGAGCTGCCGCAGGGTGTGGAGCTGTCGGCGTACCGGATCATCCAGGAGGCCCTGAGCAACACGCTGCGGCACGCTCCGGGGGCGGTGGCCGGGGTCGAGGTTGCGTACGTGTTGGGCGGGCTGGGGATACGGGTGGTCAACGGCCCGGGAACCGCGAATGTGGCTCCGTCGCCGGGGGCCGGGCACGGCATCACCGGGATGCGGGAACGGGTGGCGATGTTGGAGGGGGAGATGACGGCGCAGGAGACGGCGGCGGGTGGGTTCGAGGTGGCGGTGTTCATACCGGTGCGCAGCCGTCCCGAGCCGGAAGCGGCGTCGTCATGACGATCAAGGTCTTGATCGTCGATGACCAGATGATGGTCCGGGAGGGGTTCTCCGTCCTGCTGAACGCGATGGAGGGCATCGAGGTGGTCGGGGAGGCCGTGGACGGCCGCCAGGCCATCGCCCAGGTGGCGGCCCTGCGGCCGGACGTGGTGCTGATGGACATCCGGATGCCGGAGATGAACGGGTTGGAGGCGACCCGGCGGATCGTGGCCGCCGACACGGACGCGAAGGTGCTGGTCCTGACGACCTTCGACCTCGACGAGTACGTGTACCAGGCGCTGCGGGCGGGGGCGTCCGGATTCCTGCTGAAGGACGCCTCGGCGCGCCAACTGGCCGACGGGGTACGGGTGGTGGCGGCCGGCGAGGCATTGCTGGCGCCTTCGGTCACCAAGCGGCTGATCGTGGAGTTCTCGAAGCTCGCGGAGTCGCCCCGTCTCTCGGATCCGGCGGGGGTCGCGCAGCTGACGGAGCGGGAGACGGAGGTGCTGGTGCTGATCGCACAGGGGCTGACGAATGCCGAGATCGCGGACCGGCTGGTCGTCGCGGAGTCCACGATCAAGACGCATGTGAGCCGGATCCTGGTGAAGTTGGGCCTGCGGGACCGGACGCAGGCGGCGGTGTTCGCGTACGAGACACGACTGGTCACACCGGCCTAGGTGCGGCCGTCGGCCTCGGCCCCGGTCAGGTCGTCGGCCTGGGGTCGGTTCGGTCGTGGGCCTGGGGTCGGTTCGGTCGTGGGCCTGGGGTCGGTTCGGTCGTGGGCCTGGGGTCGGTTCGGTTGTCGGCTTGGGGTCGGTCAGGTCGTCGGCTTGGTCCCGTCGTCTGCTTGGAGCCGGTCGTCGCCCTGGGGTCGGTCGGGCGCGATGGGGTGTGCGGCGGCCTCTGGAAGTGTCGCGGTGGATCTCCGGGAGGGTCGGGTTTCGGGGGGTCACAGCACTAGGGTGCGGGGATGGGCTTTGATCCGTGGGATGCCGCCTTCGTCGCCGATCCGTACCCCGCCTATCGGGAGCTGCGGGAGCAGGGGCGCGCGGTGTGGTCGGAGGCGACCGGGCAGTGGCTGGTGCCGCATTACGCCGATGTGAGCGCGCTGCTGCGGGACAGGCGGTTGGGTCGGACGTATCTGCACCGCTTCTCGCACGAGGAGTTCGGGCGGCAGGCGCCGCCGCCGGAGCACGAGCCGTTCCACGTCCTGAACGGCAACGGGCTGTTGGACCTGGAGGATCCCGCGCACGCGCGGGTACGGCGGCTGGTGGCGAAGGCGTTCACCCCGCGCACCGTGGAGCGGCTCGCGCCGGCGGTGGAACGACTCGCCGGCGAGTTGGCGGGCGGGCTGCTGGCCGACGGCGGCGGGGACTTGCTGACGGCGGTCGCCGAACCGCTGCCGGTGGCGGTGATCGCGGAGCTGTTGGGAGTGCCGGAGGCGGACAGGAAGCTGTTGCGGCCCTGGTCGTCGGACATCTGCGGAATGTTCGAGTTGCGGCCTGACGAGGCGACGGCCCGACGGGCCGTCACGGCGAGTGTGGAGTTCGGGGGTTACCTGCGGGCGCTGATCGGTGAGCGACGCAAGCGACCCGGCCAGGATTTGATCTCCGGGCTGATCGCCGCTCACGATGAGGGCGGCCGACTCAGCGAGCAGGAGATGGTCTCCACCTGCGTACTTCTGTTGAACGCGGGACACGAGGCCACCGTCAACACGACCGTCAACGGGTGGTGGGCGCTGTTCCGTCATCCCGACCGGCTCGCGGACCTGCGCGCGCATCCCGAAAAGTTGTCCACAGCTGTGGATGAACTGATGCGATTCGATACACCCCTACAAATGTTCGAACGCTGGGTGCTCGACGAGATCCGGGTCGGGGACACCGTCATCCCGCGCGGAGCCGAGGTGGCGCTGCTCTTCGGGTCCGCGAACCGGGACCCCGCGCGCTTCGAGGACCCCGACACCCTGGACCTCGGGCGGACCGACAATCCGCACCTGACCTTCGGGGCGGGGATCCACTACTGCCTGGGGGCACCGCTGGCGCGGCTGGAGCTGGCGGCCTCGTTCGGGGCGCTGCTGGCGGAGACGATGCCGCCACTGCGGCTCGTCCGCGAGCCGCAGTGGCGGGAGGGGTATGTCATCAGGGGACTGCGGGAGTTGGTGGTGGAGTTCTGACGCCCAGACCCGCCCCCCTCCGTCGCCCCGCCCCCTACGTCGCCATGTCCCCTACGTCGTCATGTCCCGGCGGCGCAGGGCGAGTAGACCGGCGGCCGTCAGGGCCGCTGCCAGGGCGGTGAGGGTGAGGAGCGGCGCCCAGGCGATCGGTTCCGGGCTCGGGAGTAGCCGTGTACCTCGCCGGTGGTGACGCCGAGGTCCAGTCCGTCCAGTGCGGGGGTGCGGCCGAACGCCTTGTGGAGCCCGGCGACGCCGATTGCCTTCGTCATGCTTCCGAACGTACGCTCCTTTCACAAAATTGTGAAGATAGCGAATCGCGTAAAGTCGGGAGGGTGGCGGACATGAGCGTGCGACGGAACGAGGAAGCGGTATCCCGCTTCGTGGAGCGGTTCGCCGCGCAGCTGACCGAGGCGGGCATGCAGCGCATGGCCTCCCGCGTCTTCGCGCAGTTGCTGGCGAGCGACGGCGGGGCGATGACCTCGGCGGAACTGGGTGAAGCCCTCCGGATCAGCCCGGCGGCGGTGTCCGGCGCGGTCTCGTACCTGACGCAGGTGAACATGGTGAGCCGGGAGCGCGAGCCGGGCTCGCGGCGCGACCGGTACGTCCTGCACAACGAGCTCTGGTACGAGACCTTCACCCGTCGGGACCAGGCGTTGACCCTGTTCGAGAAGACCCTCCGGGAGGGTGCGGCGAGCCTGGGCACGGACTCCCCGGCGGGGGCCCGGGTCGCCGAGACGGCGGCGTTCTTCGAGTTCCTCCAGCACGAGCTGCACGGCCTGATGGACCGCTGGCGCGACCACCGCGCGACGCTCGACCTCCCGTAGCGCCCCGAGGCCACCGTCCGCGCGGCCGGAGACGGTGACACGGTGTGACGGAGGGCAGCCGCTGCGGTGGCGGGGTGCCCGGGGGCTGCCTAGCGTGGGCGCCACCCGCACCCGCCGGCGGATCGTGGGTCGGCAGCGGATCCCGCGGATGGACAACGAGCCCCCGGGCCCGGGACGCACACCGAGCCCCGGGGGCCCGGGATGCACAGCGAGCCCCGGGGGTCGCCGAGAACCGAGAGGAACCCATGGCTGACAAGCCCGCCATCGTCCTGGTCCACGGCTTCTGGGGCGGCGCCGCCCACTGGGCCAAGGTCATCATCGAACTCGACCGCCGCGGCTTCGACTCCGTGTACGCCGTGGAGAATCCCCTGACCTCGCTCGCCGACGACGCCGAGCGCACCCGCAGGATGATCCGGCAGATCTCCGGGCCGGTGGTGCTGGTGGGCCACTCGTACGGCGGCGCGGTGATCACCGAGGCCGGGGACCTGCCGAACGTGGCCGCGCTGGTCTACGTCGCCGCGTTCGCCCCGGACTCCGGGGAGAGCCCCGGATCCCTCAGCCAGGAGAACCCGCCCGAGGCGTTCGCGAACATCACCCCGGACTCGGACGGCTACCTGTGGGTCAAGCGGGACAAGTTCCGCGAGAGCTTCGCGCAGGACCTCTCGGCGGAAGAGGCCCTGGTCATGGCGGTCACGCAGAAGGCACCGATCGCGTCGACCTTCGGGGACGTCGTCTCCTCGCCCGCCTGGCGGGTGAAGCCGTCCTGGTACCAGGTGTCCACCGCCGACCGCATGATCCACCCGGACAACGAGCGCCGGATGGCCGCCCGACTCAACCCCCGCAAGACCATCGAGCTGGACGCGAGCCACGCCTCGTTGGCCTCGCAGCCGGGCCCCGTGACGGACCTGATCGAGACGGCGGCCCAGGAGGTCGGCTGACCCTCCCCCGCCGCGGGGGAGGGCCGGCCCTCACCTGGGGAGGGTCAGCGCCCATGCTCCCGGGCGGAGCGTCCACGTCCGTCGGCGTACGGGGCCGGTGACGCCCGCGTGGTCGGCCCGGTAGCGGAAGTCCGCTCCGGAGACCGTGACCGCCGTGGCCCGTTGGGTCCGGGTCGGGCAGCCGGCCAGCCGCACCACGACCTCCGCGGGCCCGCCCGGCTCCCGCGTGGTCACCGAGACCTCCTCCACGGGGTGGTCCACGTCGGCCAGCACCACGCCGTCCACCTCCACGCGCAGCCGGTGCACCTGCCCCGTCGGGGCCTGTGAGGGGGGCAGCAGGAGGCGCAGCAGCGACCGGTACTTCCGTACGGCCGGCGCCGAGGCCCGCGGCGGCGGCGTGATCCGCAGACCTCCGAGCACCACGCCGTCGCTGTCGTCCACGAGCAGGTCCCGTTTGCGCACGATGCCGTCGAGGGCCGCGCGGGCGGCCATCACCGCCGACAGCGGGACGCCCAGGGAGCGGGCGAGTCCGAGGGAGCCGACGGGTCCGACCGGAATCAGTGACAGGGGTTCGCCGACGAGGTCACGCGAACGGTGCAGCAGGGTCACTGCGCGTACCAGTGCACGGTCGTCGCCGACGATCACGGGGCGCCGATGGCCCCGGCGGGCCAGCGCCCGCGCGAACTCCTCCGGAGAGTCGGGGAGAGAAACTTTCGCGTGCGCCGCGGCACACAACACATCTTTCGCGATCCGCACAGACTCGCCGTCGAGACGGCGGGCGACCGGGTCGACGAGCACCAGCAGGCCGCCTACCGGCGCGCCCGCATGGCTCATGGTGGGCTCTGGAGCCGACACCTCGGTCCTTCCTCGGGTAGCATCTTTGTGCAAGAGGCCCTTGCGCTATTGCGCCAGGGCCTTCGTCTATTCCGGGGTACCGGTCCGACGGCTCAGCCTGCGGTGTACATCGTCGTACGCCCCCTGACCTTGGACATGCCCCATCCGGAAGAGGTGTACGCCTGTGCCCGCTCTTGTGCTGCTCGGAGCTCAGTGGGGTGACGAGGGCAAGGGAAAGGCCACCGACCTGCTCGGTGGATCCGTTGACTATGTGGTGCGCTATCAGGGTGGCAACAACGCCGGCCACACGGTCGTCGTCGGCGACCAGAAGTATGCACTGCACCTTCTCCCTTCCGGCATCCTCTCCCCCGGATGCACCCCGGTCATCGGCAACGGTGTCGTGGTCGACCCCGCCGTACTCCTCTCCGAGCTGCGTGGGCTCAACGAGCGCGGCATCGACACCTCCAAGCTGCTCCTGAGCGGCAACGCCCACCTGATCACGCCGTACAACGTCACCCTCGACAAGGTCGGCGAGCGTTTCCTGGGGAAGCGGAAGATCGGTACGACCGGCCGCGGCATCGGACCGACCTACGCCGACAAGATCAACCGGATCGGCATCCGCGTCCAGGACCTGTACGACGAGTCCATCCTGACGCAGAAGGTCGAAGCGGCGCTGGAGGGCAAGAACCAGCTCCTCGCGAAGCTGTACAACCGCCGCGCGATCGACCCGGCGCAGATCGTCGAGGAGATGCTCCAGTACGCGGAGCAGATCAAGCCGTACGTCGCCGACACCACCCTCATCATCAACAAGGCGCTCGACGAGGAGAAGGTCGTCCTCTTCGAGGGCGGCCAGGGCACGCTGCTCGACGTCGACCACGGCACGTACCCCTTCGTCACCTCCTCGAACCCGACGGCCGGTGGCGCCTGCACCGGTGCGGGTGTCGGCCCGACGAAGATCAGCCGTGTCATCGGCATCCTCAAGGCGTACACGACCCGTGTCGGCGCCGGCCCGTTCCCGACGGAGCTGTTCGACGAGGACGGCGAGGCCCTGCGCCGCATCGGTGGCGAGCGTGGTGTGACCACCGGCCGTGACCGCCGCTGCGGTTGGTTCGACGCCCCGATCGCCCGCTACGCGACCCGCGTGAACGGCCTGACGGACTTCTTCCTCACCAAGCTGGACGTGCTGACCGGCTGGGAGCAGATCCCGGTCTGCGTCGCGTACGAGATCGACGGCAAGCGCGTCGAAGAGCTGCCGTACTCGCAGACGGACTTCCACCACGCGAAGCCGATCTACGAAAACCTCCCCGGCTGGTCCGAGGACATCACCAAGGCCCAGACGTTCTCCGACCTCCCGAAGAACGCCCAGGCGTACGTGAAGGCGCTGGAGGAGATGTCGGGCGCCCCGATCTCGGCGATCGGCGTCGGCCCCGGCCGCACCGAGACGATCCAGATCAACTCGTTCCTGTAGGAACACGCGCATCGGCCGGTCCGATCGGAGGGCGGGACGCGTCACGCGTCCCGCCCTTCGGCGTACCGGCGATCAGCGGTCCACCCGGTCCTGCGTCCCGGCGTCCGTCCCGCCATGCGTCCCGCCTTTCGTCGCGCCCGTGGTGATCGGACCCGGCCGCCGTCGCCCGCGGCCCGTCCCCCAGATGTCACGTCGCTCGCGCGCGGATCGTTCAAGACCGGGCGGCACCGCACTCAACCGGCTGTCCGCACCGGTGACGCGGGTGATGCGGGCGGGTCGGCGGGCAGGGCGTCCCACAGGCGCGGGTCCTCGAAGCCGAGGGCCCACAGGCCGGTGCCCCGGACCCCGTGGCGGGCCAGTACGGCCAGGTGGCGGGCCGCGCCCTTCGCGTCCTGGTACCAGACCTGGTGCTCCTCGCCCTCGTCGTCCGTGTACGTGAAGTGCGGGGTGCCGGAGACCGGGTCGAGTGCGTAGTCGGCGCCGACGTCGCGCCGCAGGGCCTCGGCCTCCAGGGACGTGACGTGCCGGGCGCGGGCCGTGGAACCCACCGTCCAGTCCCATCCGTAGGCGGGCAGCGCCACTTCCAGTCTGTCGCGGGGCACCTGCGCCGTGGCGTGGGTCAGGAACTCCTCGTACCAGGCCGTCGAGGACAGCGGGCCGGGCGCTCCGAGGGCGTTGTGCAGGTTGTAGCCCATGATGCGCAGCCGGTCGGCGACGGCGCCGAGGTGCGGGTAGTCGAAGGCCAGGCCCGTGTCCCGGGTGCGGGGCATGACGGTGACGACGCAGCTCTTGGCCAGGGCGTGCAGGCGGGCGCAGAGTTCGGTGGTCAGCGCGTTGTAGCCGGCACGGACCCGTTCGCGCAGGGCGGGGTCGGACGTCTCGGTCATCACCTCGTAGTCCAGGTCGAGGCCGTCGTAGGAGCGGCCGGTGGCGACGGCCACGAGGTCGTCCACGTGCGCGGTCCGGCGGGCGGGGTCGTTCATCAGGTCCGCCATGGCCGGGGCGCGCAGGCTCTCGGTGACCGTCGGGACCACCTTGAGCCCCTTGGCGTGCAGGCCGTCGATGATGCGGCGGTCGCCGGCTCCGGTCTCGCCCTTGACCACGGCCCCGGACGGGGTGGAGGTGGTGGCGGACGTCGCGTACCAGAACGGGCTGACCGTGTGGAGCCGGTCGGCGTGGGCCAGGGCGTCCCGGTAGCCGACCTCGATGTTCCACCAGGGGAGCCACGCGGAGACGGTGCGTTCGGATTCGAGGTGGGGCAGGGGTGCGGGCGCCGCGGCCGTCAGGGCGAGGGTGACGGCCGCGAGGGCGGCGGTCAGCGCGCAGGGGAGGGCTGCGGGGAGGGCGATCTTCATGCCCCGACCCTGGCGCGCGGCGGGCCCGGACCGGGCGACGGCACGTCGGGCAGAGGAGTGGTGGCGGCACGTCGGGCAGAGGAGTGGCGGCGGCCGGCCGCTCCGGCCGGCCCGCGTCACTGGCCCACGCATCCGTCGACGCACTCGCGCAGCAGGTCGGCGTGCCCGCAGTGCCGGGCGTACTCCTCGATCCGGTGCACCATCAGCTCGCGCACCGCGATCCGGTCCCTGCCCACCCGCGCGCCGAGGTCCGGATGCCCGGCCAGGGCGGCGATGGTGGTCGGTGGCGGTCCGGGTCCGCCACCGAGTTCTCGTGCCGAGGTGAACGGAGAGACGGCGCCCCCGCCATGGTTCGCCGTTCGCCGCGCCGCTACCAGGCCAGTTGGGCGATCTCCTCGGAGACGACGGCGCAGGCGTCGGCCGCCGGGTCGATGAGCGGGAAGTGCCCCACGCCGTCGAGCAGGGTCAGGCCGACGAGTTCCCCCGCCTGGGCGGCGGCGGCCACGTACGCCTCCGCCACCGCCTCCGGCACCACGATGTCGTCGCGGCCCTGGACCACCGCGGTGGCGATCCCGGTCGGGAGCAGGGCAGCCGGGTCGGCGTGCGGGCGGCGCGCTTCCCAGAACTCGCTTGTACCACCCAACAGTTGGGCGGAGGCTCCGCCGCAGACGCCGAGTTCCTCCGCGACCGTGAAGTCCGCGATGGGGGCCAGCGCCACCACGCCGCGCAGGTGCGGCGCGGCAGGCAGCCGCCACGGGCTCCCGGCCGGCAGGACGTGGCGGGCGGCGGCCCACAGGGCGAGGTGGCCGCCGGCGGAGTGGCCCGTCACGACGACCCTGCGGACGTCCGCCTGCGGGAGCGCCGCGCCCGCCAGAGCGGGCAGCGCGTCCATGGCCGCCGCGACGTCGTCGAAGGTCTCGGGCCACCGACCCGCGACGGGTCCTTCGGAGCCCTGGTGCGGCAGTGAACTCCCGCGCCGGTACTCGACGTTGGCGACGGCGAAGCCCTGGCGGGCGAGGAAGTCGGCGAGGGGGGTGATGTGTTGACGGTCGTACGGGGCGCGCCAGGCACCGCCGTGCAGGAGGACGACGAGGGGTGCGGAGCCGGCGGCCGCGTCCGCGCGGGGGGCGTAGAAGTCGACGACCTGGTCGGGGTGGTCGCCGTACGCGGCGGTGGCGTCGGGTGCGACCGGGGGGTGGGAGAAGGCCGAGTCGGCCTCGGCGGCGTCCCGTTCGACTGCGGGGTCCGTCATCGGCTCGACCTCTCGGTAACGCGTGTGACAGCGGGGACAGATGTTCCGGTGTTACGGCAGAGCGGGACCGTATCAGGCTGGAACGCGCCGTTCCGTGGCGGGGCGAGAACAGAAAGGGCGCGGGCGGAGCCTCGGCTCCGCCCGCGCCTGTGACGCCCCCTGAGAGGTGACGTTTCGCCGCCGCCTCTCCCGACGCGTCACCCGAAAATGTGACCCAGTGCCCGGGCCGCACGCTCGACGTCGGCGAAACCGACATAGAGCGGGGTGAAGCCGAAGCGCAGGACATCGGGGGCACGGAAGTCCCCGACGACGCCGCGGGAGATCAGTTCGGTCATGACCTCGCGGGCGTTCCCGGTGCGCAGGGAGACCTGGCTGCCGCGCCGGGCGTGCTCGATCGGGGTGACGGATTCGACCGTGCCCTCGGGGACGTACGCGGCCACGCAGTCGAGGAAGAAGTCCGTCAGGGCGAGGGACTTGGCGCGGACGGCTTCGACCGACACCCCGTCCCAGGCGTCGAGGGCCGCTTCCAGGGCCAGCATGGACAGGATGTCCGGGGTCCCGACCCGGGCGCGGGTCGCGCCCGGCGCCGGGGTGTAGTCCGGGGTCATCGCGAAGGGGTCCGCGTGGCCGTTCCAGCCGGGCAGCGGGGAGTCGAAGGACTCCTGGTGGCGCTCGGCGATGTACAGGTACGCCGGGGCGCCGGGGCCGCCGTTGAGGTACTTGTACGTGCAGCCGACCGCGAGGTCGACGGCGTGCGCGTCGAGGTCCACCGGCAGCGCGCCTGCGGAGTGGCACAGGTCCCAGACGGTGACCGCCCCGGCGGCGTGGGCCGCCGCGGTGAGGGCGGGCAGGTCGTGGAGCCGGCCGGTGCGGTAGTCGACGTGGTTGAGCAGGACGACGGCGGTGGCCGGACCCATCGCGGCGGCGGCCTCCCCCGGCTCGACCGGGACGACCGTGAGGCCGGTCATCCGGGCGGCCGAGGCGGCGATGTAGCCGTCGGTGGGGAAGGTCGCGGCGTCGACCAGCAGCTCCGTGCGGCCGGGGGCCGCCAGGCGGGCGGCTCCGACGAGGGCCTTGAAGAGGTTCACGCTGGTGGAGTCGCCGACGGTGACCTGGCCGTGGGCGGCGCCGACGAGCGGGGCGATCTTGTCGCCGATCCGCTCGGGGGCGGTCCACCAGCCGGACTCGTCCCAGGAGCGGATGAGCAGCTCGCCCCACTGGCGGCGGACCACGTCGGCGGTGGTGTCCGCCACGGTGGCCGGGAGGGCGCCGAGGCTGTTCCCGTCGAGGTACACGACCCCGTCGGGGAGCGTGAAGCGCTCGCGGAGCTTGGCGAGCTCGTCGGCGGCGTCGAGCGCGGCGGCCCGCTCCCGCAGATCGACGGGCAGGTCTACGGGCAGGTCACCGGGCGGCTCGGCGGTCACGGGTATCGACTCAGACATGGCTGCGCGCCGTCCACAGCTCGGGGAACACGTTCTTCTGGGCGCGCTTCTCCAGCCAGGCCACGCCGGCGGAGCCGCCCGTGCCGGTCTTCGCGCCCATCGCGCGGCGGGTCGCCACCAGGTGGTCGTTGCGCCAGCGCCAGACGAGTTCCGCGACGTCGGTCAGGACCTCGCCGAGCCGGTGCAGGTCGTGGTGGGCGTCCGGGTCGGCGTACAGGGCCGTCCAGACGGCCTCGACCTCGGGGGACGGCTCGTAGCGCTTGGACAGGTCGCGGGTGAGGACCGAGTCGGGGATGGCGAAGCCGCGGCGGGCGAGGAGGCGCAACACCTCGTCGTACAGGCCGGGCTCGTGGAGGGCCTTCTCCAGTTCGCCGTGCACGCGCGGCGCGCCCCGGTGCGGGACCAGCATCGACGCGGCCTTGTCGCCGAGCAGGAACTCCATGCGGCGGTACATCGCGGACTGGAAACCGGAGCCCTCGCCGAGGGCCGCACGGTAGGCGTTGAACTGTCCGGGAGTGAGCTGCGCCAGCGGGCGCCAGGAGGAGTTCAGGGCCTCCAGCTCGCGGAGGGATCGTTTCAGCGCGTCCATCGCGACGGTGATCCGGTCCTCGCGGAGCGCCTTCGCGGCGGTCTCCCACTCGTGGACGATGACCGTGAACCACAGCTCCATGACCTGGGTCGTCACCAGGAAGACCATCTCGCCGGGGTCGTCCGAGCGGAGGTGCTGGAGGTGGGTGAGGACGTCCGCCTGGACGTAGTCCTCGTAGGGGGTGGTGCCGGCGAAGTCGAGGTTCGGGGTGTCCGAACCGGCTCCGGAGGCATCAAGGGCTTGCGACATTTCTGTCTCCTCGACACGTGCTTCCGGGTAGCGGTCCGCTCCTTCCGTTTGGGTGAGTGGAGCCCCGGTCCCCTGCTCGCATCATAAGCAGGAGATCCGGAACCCCTCTAGGGCAGTCCGCCCGGCTGTTACGCGAGCGTGTCCGCCGCCGTCGGCGAGGAGTCGCGCAGGAAGGTCGAGCAGCGCTCCCACTCGGCCTTCTCGTCGATCGCGCCGGCCGCGCGGGCCAGGGCGTTCAGGGCGCGCAGGAAGCCGCGGTTCGGCTCGTGCTCCCACGGCACCGGGCCGTGGCCCTTCCAGCCGGCGCGGCGCAGCGCGTCGAGGCCGCGGTGGTAGCCCGTCCGGGCGTACGCGTACGACTCGATGGTGTTGCCGGCGGCGAAGGCGTCGTCGGCCAGGGTGGCCCAGGCCAGCGAGGACGTCGGGTGGGCGGCGGCCACCTCGGCGGCGGGCGTGCCGGCGGCGAGGGCCTCGCGGGGCGCGGGCTCGTCGGGCAGGTGGGTGGGGGCGGGGCCCCCGAGCAGGTTCTGGTGAATCGACATGCGCCCAGTCTGGGGCATCGGCCCCGGCCGCGGGGCTGGTGGTGGGGTGCCCACCATGCCGGGGCGAAGGGGTGTGCCCGGCACACCTCCCCGCGAAGGGGGTCCCGGGCGGACGGTAGGGGGGTACCGACGAAGGGGGAATGTCGTGGACATCGGCACCGGCAACGGCGCGGGCTCCGGCGGCGCGCGGCGCGATCGGCTGGACGAGGCCGTCGAGGAGCTGTGCGGTGCGGTGTTCCCGTCGCTGCGGCGGCGGGACCAGCGGGAGCGGGGGCGTCAGTACGTACGGGGGCTGATCACGGTCGCGGGCCGCAAGTCGATCCGCAACATGGCGCACCAGACCGGGGGCGGCGGGCCCGCCGAGGAACAGGCCCTGCACCACTTCATCGCCGGCTCCACCTGGGAGTGGGAGCCGATCCGCGCCGCGCTGACCCGGTACCTGACCCGGACCGCACCGCTGAACGCGTGGGTGGTGCAGCCGATGGCGATCCCCCGGGGCGGCGCGCACTCGGCGGGCGTGGGGAACCGTTTCGACCCGTACCAGGGGCAGATGTTCCAGGGTCAGCAGTCCTTCGGGACGTGGTTCACCTCGGGGGGCGTGGCCACCCCGGTGGGCTGGCGGATGCACCGGGAACACGACGCCGACGAGTCGTACGAGAGCTGCGCGCTCACGGGGGTGACGGAGATCGCGCGGAGTGCGGGCGCAGGCGTACGGCCCGTGGTGCTCGACGTGCCCGACATCGCGACCCGCGCCACGGTGGTCCGGTTCGCGCAGGCCCGCGTGCCGCTGGTGGCACGGGTCGGCGCGGGGGCGCTGATGATCCCGGCGGACGCGCGGCGGGCGGGCTCCGGGGCGGTGCCGATGGGCGCGCGGGACGTCCTGCAGAGCGTGCGGGGGCTGCGCGCCCCGCTGGAGTGGGCGGACCCGGACCGGCCGGGGGCGCGGCGGAGTTCCCTGGTCGCGGGGGTACGGGTGTGGTTCGCCGGGCGGGAGATGCTGCTGTTCGGAGAGTGGACGGACGCGCGGCGGCAGCCGGTGCAGGCGTGGATGACGGACCTGACGCGGGCCGCGCCGGCGGCGCTGCTGCGGATGACGAAGGAGACGGGGCGGGTCTCCCGGGCCGCGGGCACCTCCCTGGGGCGGGTGGGATTGCGGGACTTCACCGGGCGTTCGCCGGCGGGCTGGCACCGGCACGTGACACTGGCCTCGATCGCCCACGCGGCCCTCTGGCAGGCCGGCACCCTGACCCCACCCCCCACCCCCACCAACAGACCCACCCCCCGCCCCCGCTGCCCGTCCCCCTGCTGACCCGGCAATCCCAGCCCCGCCGGCGTTTGAGGCGCGGCGCCGCCGATCCAGCCCATCCCAGCCCCACCGACCGGTCCGGCGATCCCAGCCCCGCCGGCGTTTGAGGCGCGGGGTCCGGGGCGGAGCCCCGAAAGCCCGGCGCAGCCGGGGCCGCCCCGCGCAACGGCGCCGCACCCGAACCACCCCCCGCCCCGCGGCACCGGCACCGCCACCGCACGCAACCCCCACCAACCGGCGGAGCCCTACGCCTCCCCCCGCCCACTCGCCCGCCGAGCGTCCAGCACCGCGCGCGTCTTGCGCAGCCGCAGCGCCATCTGGATCTCCAGGGCCTGCGCCGGCTTCTGCCAGCCCTCCCCCAGGAGTTCCGCGATGCGTTCCAGGCGGCGCGAGACCGTGTTCGGGTGGACGTGGAGTTCCTCCGCCGCGTGCGTCGGGCTGCCGCCCGAGGCGAAGTACGCGTCCAGCGTGCGGGTCAGGTCCGTGAGGCGGTCGGTGTCGTACTCCAGGACCGGCCCGATCGTCGAGGCGATGAACGCCTCCACGTCGTGGTCGGCGGACAACAGCAGCCCGAGGAAGCCCAGTTCGCGCAGCGAGGCCGTGCCCCCGGCGCCATCGAGCGCGGTCAGCGCGTCCAGGCAGCGCACCGCCTCCGCGTACACCCGGGCCACGTCCCCCGGCCCGGCCGCGGGCCCGGCGGCGCCGGTGGACACGGCGTGGCCGAGCAGCGGGGACAGTTCGCCGGAGGCCCGGTGCGCGGCGGCCGAGGCGTCCGTGCCCGGGAGGACCAGCACGATGCAGCCCCGGCGGACCCCCTTGAGGCCGCCCATCCGGTACGCGTACGAGGACGCCCAGGCGACGGCCTTGCCCAGTTCCCCGCCTTCCGGGCGGGCCACCACCACCACGTGCGGCCGGTCCAGGTCGAGGCCGAGGCGGCGGGTGCGGTCCGACAGGTGCGGGCCGACGGCGTGGGGCCGTTCCAGCAGGTCGGCGAGGAGTTCCTCGTGCACGGGGCCCTCGGCGGCGGCCGTACCGCGCTGGATGAGCATCAGCGAGGCCACCGACTGGGCGGCGAGCTGCAACAGCCGTACGTCCTCCTCCACCAGCGGCGCGGACGCGCTGAGCAGCAGCACCCCGAGGTCCTCGGCGCCCGCCAGCACGGGCGCCAACCACACGTCGCCGGGCAGGCCCGCGGGGCGCCGGTCGGTCAGCGCTTGGAGCGCCGCCCTGGTGACCGCCGCCTCGTCCAGGTCGGGGAGTTCGCCGGTGACGGTGAGCGGCCGCCCGCCCGGGTCGCGCACCTGGAGCACCCCGTCCAGCGCGTCGGCGGTGGCCCGGGCCAGGGTGGGCAGTCCGGCGCCGTCCAGGACCAGTCCGGCCAGCCGGGCGTGACACTCCCAGAGGTATCGGACGCGGGTGAGCGCGGTGTTGGTGCGGGAGCCGAAGACCTCCAGTTCGTGCACCTCGTCGCGGGTCTGTTCCAGCAGCCGGGCCTTCTCGATGGCGACGGCCGCGAGGTCGGCGAGGGAGAGCAGCATGCCGATCTCGTCGGGTCCGAACCGTCGTACGGCGCGGTCGGCTCCGTAGAGCGCGCCGAGGGTGGAGTTCCCGCGCCGGAGCGGGACCGCGATGATCGCGTGCAGTCCCTCGGCCCGGACCACGGCGTCGATGCCGGGGGCGTGCGCGATGGCGTCGTCGTTCAGGTAGTCGGCGCTCCAGACGGGGGAGCGGCGGTCCTGGGCGATGCTGCCCAGGCCGCGGCCGGTACCGAGTTCGAGGCCGACGTTCAGGGCGGTGGTCTCGCCCTCGGAGGTCCGTACGTAGGCGGAGCCGTCGGGGCGGCTCAGGGACAGCCAGGCCATGTCGAAGCCGAGGAGCCGGCGGGCGCGGCGGGTGATCAGCCGCAGCAGGCCGTCGATGTCGTAGGGCGAGGTCAGGTCGTGCGCGGTGTCGACGAGGGCGGTGAGCGCGGCCTCCCGCTGCTCGCGGCGCCTGGTGTTCCTGCGCACCGAGCGGGACAGGTCCACCGCGCGGGTGAGGCGGGCGAGTTCCTCGCTGTCGGCGCCGGCCTCGCGGGCTTCGAGCAGCAGGGCGTCGTAGGCGCTCTGTGGGGCCTCCGCGACGAGCAGTTCCAGTACGGCCAGCGAGCCGCCCCCGTCTCCAGGCATCCTGCCCCTCCCCCGTCCGACCAGCGCTTCTCTGTCCGGGACTCGAACCTAGGTTCCGGGTGACGGGGGGTCAAGCGGCGCCCGGTTCAGGCGAGGCTGAGCCGCGGGGTGGGGCGGGCCGCGCGCAGCGCCTCGACGCGTTGCTCGGCGCGGCGCAGGTCGGCCAGGTAGGCGCCGCCGGAGCGTTCGTGTCCGCCGCGCAGTCCGGCGAGTTCCAGGCGCAGTTCCCGGTCCCGCCCGAGGAACAGTTCGGCCTCGACCCACTGGCCGAGGACGGCGCGCCGGTCGGCGTCCAGGGCGGCGACGCGGCCGGCCAGCCAGGGGCCCGCGTCGATGCCGGCGAGGGCGGGGCCGGTCCACAGGTCGAGGGCGCGGCGCAGCCTGCGGGCCGCCTGTTCGAAGTCGCCCCGGCTCATGGCGCGATAGCCGGCGCCCGCCTCCCGCTCGAACTCCTGGGCGTCAGATCGGCCGCCGCCGGTGTCGAGAACATACCCGCCGGACCGGGCCGACAGCACCGTGCGGGCGTCGCGCACCGACCCGACGGCCTGAGCCTGGGTGAACCTCTCGCGCAGCAGGCGCACGGCGGTGAGCAGGACCGATCGGGCGTTCGCGGTCGGGGTGCGGTGGGCCAACTCGTCGGCGAGCACCCGTACCGGGATGACCCGGTCGGGGCAGGCGGCGAGGGCGGCCAGCAGATGACGGGACTCCGGTGTGGGCGCCGCGACGGGCACCCCGTTCTCGCTGACGCGCAGCTTTCCGAGCAGCTCGATGTCCACGTCTTCCCCCCCGGGTCCGAGGAAAAATAATACCCGGAAGGATCTTTTTGGGAAGAGGACGATCGGGGAGGGCGTGTGAAGGGGTGTCGGATGATGCCGGGGCGCCGAGGACAGGGGGTGGCCTCAGGCCGTCACCGGCTCTCCCCGCTCCTCGCTCCCGACCACCGCGGGCGGGGCGCCGGTGGGGCAGCCGGCCAGACACTCGTGCCGGCCGTGCGGACCGTACAGCGCGCGGGCACCCCGCCCCGGGGCGGTGTCCAGCCGGATCGCCAGGGCCGGGACCACCATGCTCGGGAGGACGTGGCTGTACAGCTCCGAGACCTGGGGGTCCAGGTCCAGGCCGAGCGTCGAGGCCATCCGGTTCAGTCCGGCGTACGCGCCCACGACCAGCCGCGAGGGAACCAGCGGGTCCACGTCCGGCAGGAGTTCGCCCCGTCGTTTCGCCTCCGCCAGTACGTCCGTGTGCTGCTCGATCCACGCCGTGTACGGCGCCGCCTGGTCGAGTGCGCGACCGGCCCAGTCCAGGGTGAGCCGTGCGCTGGCCCGCATCAGCACGTCGTGCCGGAGCTGGTGGGAGAAGATCATCCCGATGTCGATGAACTCCTGCACCTTGTGGCTCTGGGGAAGGGCCTGCGGCTGGCCCTGGTTCTGCGCGTCGACGACGGCCTGCGCCAGGTCGTCCTTCGAGTCGAAGTGGAAGTAGAGGGCGCCCTTGGTGACCTTGGCTATGTTGACGATGTCGGAGAGCTTGGCCGCCTCGTAGCCGTGCTCCTCGAACACCGTCGCCGCGGCCTGCAGGATGGCCAGGCGGGTACGTACCGCCCGCTCCTGCTTGACCTGGGGTCGTTCCGTCCTCATGGCTGCCGCCTCTCCTGCCCCACCGCCATTACATAACCGCGGGTACGTTCCTGTGGGTAGATTCCACACCATGGCCGGACGGCAGTCCACCGGCGTATGTCACCTCCGCCGGGCCCCGGCGCTCCCGACCACACGCGAAAGGGGCCCGCCGGTCCTCACGGGACCGGCGAACCCCTCTACCGGGTACGGGCCGGACTACTTCAGCCGGGTACCGGTGGAACGCAGGTTGGTGCACGCCTCGGCGACACGCGCGGCCATGCCCGCCTCGGCGGCCTTGCCCCAGGTGCGGGGGTCGTACTTGGACTTCGTGCCGACCTCGCCGTCGACCTTCAGCACCGCGTCGTAGTTGCGGAACATGTGGTCCACGACGGGGCGGGTGAAGGCGTACTGGGTGTCGGTGTCGAGGTTCATCTTCACGACGCCGTTCTCCAGCGCGGTGGCGATCTCCTCGGCGGTGGAGCCCGAACCACCGTGGAAGACGAAGTCGAACGGCGAGGACTTGCCGTACTTCTCGCCGACGCCGGCCTGGAGGTCCTTGAGGAGCTCGGGGCGCAGGACCACGTTGCCCGGCTTGTACACGCCGTGCACGTTGCCGAAGGACGCGGCCAGCAGGTAGCGGCCCTTCTCGCCCAGGCCCAGGGCCTCGGCGGTGCGGATCGCGTCGTCGACGGTGGTGTACAGCTCGTCGTTGATCTCGTGGGTGACGCCGTCCTCCTCGCCGCCGGTCGGGGTGATCTCGACCTCGAGGATGATCTTCGCGGCGACGGCCTTGGCGAGCAGCTCCTGGCCGATGGCCAGGTTGTCGGCCAGGGTCTCGGCGGAGCCGTCCCACATGTGCGACTGGAAGAGCGGGTTCAGGCCGCGGGCCACGCGCTCGGCGGAGATGTCGAGCAGCGGGCGGACGTAGCCGTCCAGCTTGTCCTTGGGGCAGTGGTCGGTGTGCAGCGCGACCGTGATGTCGTACTTGGCGGCGACGATGTGCGCGAACTCGGCCAGGGCGACCGCGCCGGTGACCATGTCCTTGTTGTGCTGGCCACCCAGGAACTCCGCACCACCGGTGGAGATCTGGATGATGCCGTCGCTCTCGGCCTCCGCGAAGCCGCGCAGGGCAGCGTGCAGGGTCTGGGACGAGGTCACGTTGATGGCCGGGTAGGCGAATTTTCCTGCCTTCGCCCGGTCGAGCATCTCGTTGTAGACCTCGGGGGTTGCGATGGGCATCTGTCCGCTCCTTGGATGTGCGGGGAGTGTGCTTATTGCGGGCCCTGACCTGGGGGCGACGTCATCGTCGACCCCATCCTTCCAGACTCCGCGCGTCACTCCACCCCGCCGTCCACGCCACATGCGAAAACCGGGCGGGACGTTTCACGTGAAACATTCCGCCCGGCAACGAACGAGCAGGTCAGAGCCCGACCAGGGGTCTGCGGGGACCTTCGCCCCCACTTGGTCGGGCCGGCCGGAAGCCGGTCGCGCCCGACCGTCGAGGCCCGCCTGTTGAGACGGCGACAGGGGCCTAGGAGAGGCCGAGGTCCTCGAGGCGGTAGCCGGTGAGGTAGGGCAGGCCGGCCTCGGCGATGGCGTCGGCCGCGCCCCGGTCCACGATGGTGGCGACGGCGACGACCTCGCCGCCGGCCTCGCGGACCGCCTCCACGGCGGTCAGCGGGGAACCGCCGGTGGTCGAGGTGTCCTCGACGACCAGGCAGCGCTTGCCCTTGACGTCGGTGCCCTCGATGCGGCGCTGCATGCCGTGCGCCTTCTGCGCCTTGCGCACGACGAAGGCGTCCAGGCACCCGCCGCGCGCGGCGGAGGCGTGCAGCATCGAGGTCGCGACCGGGTCGGCGCCCAGCGTGAGGCCGCCGACGCAGTCGAAGACGAGGTCGGCGG
Organism: Streptomyces sp. NBC_01426; assembly: GCF_036231985.1. Classification (GTDB taxonomy): domain Bacteria; phylum Actinomycetota; class Actinomycetes; order Streptomycetales; family Streptomycetaceae; genus Streptomyces. The sequence goes on along the minus strand of NZ_CP109500.1, from coordinate 4,164,821 downwards.
TCAGGTCGAGCATGACCTGACCGACCAGCGGGGCGGCCTCGCCGTCGAGGGTGATCCGGCGGAGGTCGATGTAGTAGTCGGCTTCCCGCCCGGAGGAGAGGGTCACCTTGCCGTGCACGACGGCCTTGTCCTTGATCTGCTGCAGAAGCGCATCCCGTACGTCACTCATGGCGTCGAGCTTAATTGCGCGCTACCCGAGCCGCCGCCACGCCCACGTCGTGGAGATCTCCAGCGGGTCCACGGGGGTGACCAGCCGCGGCAGGGTGTTCAGACCGTTCGGGGGGCCGGACTGCGGCTCGACGCAGACGGCCTCGGCCTGCTCGTCGTAGACGACCACCCATTCGTCCCGGCTGGTGATCCGCAGCTCCAGCGCGTCGGGCCAGGTGAGGGTGACGTCCACGCCGTCCGGCATCCCGAAGCAGTCGTCCCAGGGGCCGGGCTTCGGGTCGACGCGCCGTCCGGTGGGCAGGTGGTCGGCGCCGCGCTCCTCCTGCCAGGCCGCGTCGAAGCCGATCCGGACCTCCGGCCCGTCGGCGGCCAGGGTGCGGTTGAACCACGGGTGCCAGCCCGCCTGGGCCGGGAAGGAGTCCTGGTACGTCTCGACGCCCAGGGTGAGCGTCAGCGCGTCCTCGCCCAGTTCGAAGATCTGGGTGACCTTGCCGCTGTGCGGCCACGGGTCGCCGAGGTCGTACGTGAAGGCGGCGCGGGTCGCGTCGGCGCCTCCCGGCCGCCACGCCGCGTCCCGGCCGAAGCCGTGGATGGCGTGCGGCGGTTGGTTCTGCGGCATCTGGTGGACGGCGCCGCCGTCGCGGAACCGCCCGTCCTCGATGCGCCCGCACCACGGGACCATCGGGAAGGACCCGTACCGGGGGCCCTGTCGCAGCAGCTCGGTCCCGTCGACGCGCAGACTGCTGATCCGGCAGCCGTTCTCCTGGTCGATCGTCAGCTCGGCGCCGCCGGCGCTCAGTCGCGTACTCATACGGCCGACCCTACGGGTGCCGGACGCCCCACGTGTCCCGGGGCATGCCCCACGTCACGCGGGCACACCGGAGGCGGGTCAGCGGCGGCGGCGCAGCACCCGGCCGACCACCACGGCGGAGGCCACGGCGAGGGCGGCGGCGGGGGCCAGCCAGCGCAGGTTCGCTCCGGCCGCGCCGGCGGCGGGCGCCGGGACGGGGGCGTAGCGGCCGCGCGGCGGCGCGTGGTCGACCTCCTCGGCGCTCCGGCCGATCATCGTGCGGCGGGCGTGGGCGGCCTCGGCCGGGGGCCGTGCGGGTCCGCCGACCTCGCCGAACTCGCCTTCCAGGAAGGGGTCGAGGGACGGCGGCGGCACATCGGTGTCGAAGACGGACGCGGTGACCCCGCCGTCCTCGGCGCCGTCGGCGTCATCGGTGGCCTCGACGCCCTCGGTGTCCGCCTCGAATCCGGCCTCGTCGGCCGCGGGATCCGCCTGCTCCGCGTCGGCCGCGGGATCCGCCGGGTCCGCCGGGTCCGCGTCGGCGGCCGGAACGGCCCCGGGAGCGGCGTCGGCCACCGGTTCCACGGCGGCGCCGGCCCCGCCGGCCGTGGCGGCGAGCTGTGCGGCGGCGCGGTCCAACAGCCGCTGTACGGCGATGGCGGTGGCTTCGGGGGCGAACCCGGCGGCCCGGCCGTCGACGGTCGCCCCGCCGGTGAACTCCAGTCGGGTCCCGTCCCCCTGGGGGGTGAGCCGCAGCAGGAGGGCGAGCTTGACGGTGCCGCTGCCCCTGGCCTCGGTGCCCTCGCCCTCGACGGCGAACCGGTCGGGATCCCGTTCGATGACGGTCAGGGACCCCCGGTAGGTCACGGTGTGTCCGCCGATCCGCGCCTTCAGCCGGCCCGACAGCGGCCCGGATTCGGCGTCGGCGTCCTGTTGGAAGCCGGGTACGCAACGGGCCGTGCGGGCGGGATCACGCAGCACGGCCCGGAGGTCGTCTGCGGCTACCGGAACGAACACCTGATGCTCCATGCGGTCGAGCCTACCGACGAGACCCGCCCGCGCGCCCGGTCCGGCGCCAAGTGCCCGCGCCGTGGCCCGTTCCCGATCTTGCCGGTGCCCCCGGGCACGCGATCGTGTGCCCGGGGGCGGTGCCGCAGGCCGGGCACCACGGTGGCGACAGGACCTAGGAATACCTCGGGTGCGGGAGGGTGGAGGGCGGCAGCCCGTCCAGGCGGGTGCGCTCGGCGTCCCGGGTCGCGTCCTGGAGCGCGCGGGTGGACAGCGAGCGCAGCCCCGGCGTGTCGCGGTCGACCCGCAGCTCGGGGACGGCGGCGCGGGCGGCGAGCACGAAGCCCCAGTCCTGCGGGGGGCCGGCGCCGCCGAGGGTGCGGTCGGGTCCGGCGGCGAAGCCGGTGAGGCGGCCGCCCGCGCTGTACGGGGCGGTCCGCAGGCCGGCGGCGCGCAGGGTGGTCTCGACGGTCCAGTAGGTGCGTGGCCGACCGGCCAGCGGCCCCGCGTGCACGGCGATCCGGCCGCCGGGGCGCAGGGCCCGCGCCGCCAGCCCGTAGAACTCCTGCGAGTACAGCTTCGTGCTGGGGGTGATGCCGGGGTCGGGGAGGTCGGAGACGATCACGTCGAACCGGTCCCGGGTGCCGGGGCCGCGCAGCCAGCGGAACGCGTCCTGTGTGACGACGCCGAGCCGGGGGTCCGCGTACGCCCCCGCGTTGAGCCGCGAGAGCATCGGGTCGGTGCGCGCGAGCCGGACCACTCCCGGGTCGAGTTCGACGACGGTGACGGAGGCGACGTCCGGGTAGCGCAGCACCTCGCGGGCGGCGAGCCCGTCGCCGCCGCCGAGGACGAGGACCCTGCTGTGCGGGCCGGTCATCGCCGGGTGCACGAGCGCCTCGTGGTAGCGGTACTCGTCGTAGCCGCTGACCCGCAGCCGCCCGTCGAGGTACAGGTCGAGGGAGCGCGGGGATCCGGTGCCCGGGCCGGTGAGCACGAGTTCCTGGACCCCCGTCTGGACGGCGACCCGCACCTCCCCGCCGTAGACGGCCCGCCGGGCGACCCGCTCGAAGTCGTCGGCGAGGACGGTCGCGGAGGCGAGGACGGCCACGACGGTCACGTTCACGCCGATCAGCAGCCAGCGGGAGCGCCGGCTGAGGTCCCGGCGGAACAGCCACAGCACGAGTCCACCGCCGGCAAGCGTGTTGACGGTGCCGGTGAGCAGGGCGCCGGTGAGCTGGCCGAGCAGTGGCAGCAGCAGGAACGGGAAGGCGAGTCCGCCGACCAGGGCGCCCACGTAGTCGGCGGCGAACAGGTCGGCGACGGCGCCGCCCGCGTCCTGTCTGCGGATGCGCTGGATCAGGACCATGAGCAGCGGGATCTCCGCGCCGATGAGCACCCCGATGGCGAAGGAGAACGCGACGAGCGCCGGTCTGGACTCCCCCAGCCAGGCGAAGCTCGCGTACAGCGCCATCGCGGAGAGCCCGCCGATCAGCGCGAGCGCGGCTTCGATGGCGCCGAATCCGAAGGCGGGCCGCCGCCTGAGCCGTTTGGCGAGGAGCGAGCCGACGCCCATGGCGAAGACCATGACGGACAGCACGATCGACGCCTGGGTGACGGAGTCGCCGATCAGGTAGGAGCCGAGGGCGAGCAGCTCCAGTTCGTACACGAGCCCGCAGGCGGCGCATACGAACACGGTGGCCAGGACGAGGAGCCGGCCGGTCCGGGGCCGTACGGGCAGGGCGGCCGGACGGGTCGCCACGCCCCGTGACTCCGGAGCCGGCAACACCCGGCGCGGGACGGAACGGTCGATCATGAAGCGAACCGTACGTCACCACCCACTCGCACCCTGTCACCCACATGGGTGCAAGTGGCGCACCTGTCCCTCCAGTTGGCGTAACCCGGGCGCAACCACCGGCGCCCCACGGGCCGGTGAGTCGCGCACCGCACCCCGCACCCGACGGCAACGGCCTACAGCAGTGCGGCCGTCGCCTCGGGGGCGGTCACGGTCGGTGACCCGGTTCGCATGCCCACCCGGGTACGCGTGGCCACCAACTGCCCTTCCTGCGGGTACGCGTGCCAGGTCCGCCAGCGGACCTGGCCCTCGTGGCGCTGTGCGAGCAGGGCGGTGAACGCGTGCGGGCTTCCCGGGAAGGTTCCGGCGAGTCCGTTCGGGTGATCCGCGACCAGCGCGAGCAGTTCCTGCGCCCGCCCGGCGAACGAGCCGCGCGACAGGGTCTCCACGCGGGCGGCGAACTCGTACTCCCAGTCGCCGACCCGCTTGGCCACGCCGAGCGGCAACGGTGTGCTGCTGCCGGGCATGCAGGCGACGGTCTCCGAACAGAGCACTTCGCCCTCCTCCAGGAGGACCTGGTGGGAGGCCCCGAGCAGGCGCAACTCCACCTTCGCCCCGTCGAGCCGGAGGTTCAGTACGGCCAAGGCGGGCAGCCGCTCCCGACCCAGGGCCCAGGCGAGATCGGCGGCACGCGTGTCGGTATAGGTGGTCTGGAGGGTCGTGAGCATGAGTCGGCTCCGCAAACGCGCGAGGGAGAGGTGGCCGGGGCCCGCCAGCGGTGGTCAACGGGTGGGGGGACACCGGCACGGGTCCACAGGAAGTCCAGGAGGTCCGAGGACTGGTCTACTCAACCGAGGGAATCATGAAAGGCACGGCACTCACAGCGTTTTTACCCAACTTGACGGGGTTTACATCCCCCCGGGGGCTACACAGTTCACGTGTTCAACAACGTGCCCCCCGTACGCCGTAATACGCAGCCGAACAAGGAGACGCCCGAGGGAAGTTGTCCCCGCTGGGCGTCTCTTTTACGCAACTCCGGCTCCGGCCGTGTTCGTCAACTGGACCCGCAGCCCCCACCCCCGCAGGACGAACCGCAGGAAGAAGAGGAGGACGAGCCGCAGGAGGACGACGAACCACAGGAGGATCCGGACGAACACCCACCTGAAGATCCTCCCCCGGCCCAGTGGCTTCCGCCACTTCGGCGGCGGGCCGCGCCGCCCGCCTTGACGGCCGCCCTGACGATCCCCACGACCACGAGCGTGAACACGCCCACTCCGACGAGCACTGCGATCAGCACCATCTCCGGCCCCTCTCTGACACCCCGGTCTCCCGGGGTCCGGGATCCCCGCGTCCCGTGTGCGGGGGAGATTCCCTCAGGCCATCGGCGCCAAAGCACACTTGAGCAACTCCAGAGGTTGCCCGCAGGATGGCCGTCATGAGCGCACCCGCGGCCGGCAGCCGCCCCTTCCTCAACCGCAGCCTGGCGGTCTTCGGCACCACGATCTTCGCGGAGATGTCGGCGCTGGCCGCCCGCACCGGGTCGATCAACCTCGGTCAGGGATTTCCCGACACCGACGGTCCCGCCGAGATCGCCGAGGCGGCCGTGCGCGCGATCCGGGACGGCAAGGGCAACCAGTACCCGCCCGGCCCCGGCGTCCCGGAGCTGCGCACCGCCATCGCCCACCACCAGGAGCGCTTCCACGGACTCGCGTTCGACCCCGACACGGAGGTCCTCGTCACGGCGGGCGCGACGGAGGCAATCGCGGCCTCCCTGCTGGCCCTGCTGGAGCCCGGCGACGAGGTCATCGCCCTGGAGCCGTACTACGACTCCTACGCCGCCTGCATCGCCATGGCAGGGGCCGTCCGCGTACCTCTGACCCTGCGCGCGCCGGACTTCCGTCTCGACGTGGACGCGCTGCGCGCCGCCGTGACCCCGCGCACCCGCCTGCTGCTGCTGAACACCCCGCACAACCCGACGGGCACGGTGTTGACCCGGGCGGAGCTGGCGGCCGTCGCGGACCTGGCGATCGAGCGGGACCTGCTCGTCGTGACCGACGAGGTCTACGAGCACCTGGTGTTCGAGGGCACCCATGTGCCGCTGGCCTCGCTGCCCGGCATGCGTGAGCGGACGGTGACCATCTCGTCGGCCGGCAAGACGTTCTCGTTCACCGGATGGAAGGTCGGCTGGGTCACCGCCCCGCCCGCCCTGACGGCGGCGGTCCGCTCCGCGAAGCAGTTCCTGACGTACGTCGCCTCGGGCCCGTTCCAGTACGCGATCGCGGAGGCCCTGGCCCTGCCGGACGCCTACTACGACACCTTCCGCGCGGACCTCGCCGCCAAGCGCGACATCCTCGCGGACGGCCTGACGTCGGCCGGCTTCGAGGTCTACCGGCCCCAGGGCACCTACTTCATCACCACCGACATCACCCCGCTCGGGGAGAAGGACGGGCTCGCCTTCTGCCGCGCCCTGCCCGAACGCTGCGGTGTGGTCGCCATTCCCAACCAGGTCTTCTACGACGACCGGGCCGCCGGCGCCACCCAGGTCCGCTGGGCGTTCTGCAAGCGGGAGGACGTCCTGCGCGACGCCGTCGACCGCCTCGGGCGGCTGTAGGACCCCCCTCGCGGCCCTCGCGGCCCTCCGGGAGGGGGGGAAGGCGAGAGCCCGGGCGCGCACGGGGGTCGTGGTGACCCCGGTGTCGTCCGGGCTCTCGTGCGGCGACGGGCCGTACCTGCTCCTCGTGGCGCGCGTACCGCTGGGGGGACTAGTTGTTGTCGTCGCCCTTGTCTTCTTCGCCCTCGGCGGAGTCGACGTCCTTTTCGAGGCCGAGCTGCTCGACGAGCCACTTGTCGAACTCGATCGAGGCACGGACCCAGCTGACCGTGGAGGACACGAAGTGCTCCAGGCTGACGCCGGTGCCGATCAGCATCTGCGCCTCACCGATCAGGCGGACCGAGCCGTCGTCGTGCGTGTGGCTGTAGACCTTCGGCCACAGGGTGCGACGGTTCCAGTCGTCGATCGTCTCCAGGAGCTGCGGCTTGTCCTCGATCTCGTGCGGGCGGTCGTAGAAGGTCCGCACCGAGAAGACCTGCTGCTCGTCCTCGCCGCGGAACATGAAGTACGTGCGGAACTCCTCCCACGGCGCCGCGAGGTCACCCTCGTCGTCGACGACGTACTTGAGCTCCATCTGTTCCAGCAGCTGCTTGACCAGATCCTGGTCGGGGACGACGGGGCCCGCCGGTCCTGTGGCCTGCGGATCGGGCTGCTGCCCTCCGAAGTTCGGAATCGAGGCCGGGTCGATGCTCACCGTGTACTTCCCTTCGTGCGGATGAACCACATCCTCCACCATCGGTCCCACCCCGTGTCCAGCCCCGCACGCACGATCCGCTCCGGGCGGACACGAGTAGGACTCAGGTAAGGAGGACGGGGCCCCACACGACCCGGCGCGGGGCCGTTCGTCGCGGGGGCGGCGGGGGCCCGGATCCTTCGGCCCCCACCGCCCAGGGTACGACCGGCTCGGCCTAGAGAACCTTGCCGACCAGCAGGTCTTCCCCGGCCACGGCCACCCGTACGGTGTCGCCGTCCCTGACCTCGCCGGACAGGATCTCCTTCGCGAGGCGGTCCCCGATGGCCGTCTGGATCAGCCGGCGCAGGGGTCGCGCGCCGTACGCCGGGTCGTTGCCCTTGTCCGCCAGCCAGGCCAGCGCCTCGGGGGTGACGTCCAGGGTGAGACGGCGGGCGGCGAGCCGCTTGGCGAGGCGGTCGATCTGGAGCTGCGCGATGTGGGCCAGCTCGTCCCGGCTCAGGGCGGAGAAGACCACCAGGTCGTCGAGGCGGTTCAGGAACTCCGGCTTGAAGGAGGCCCGGACCACGTCCAGCACCCGCGCCTTCTTGTCCTCCTCGGAGATCGCCGGGTCGACCAGGAACTGGCTGCCCAGGTTCGAGGTCAGGATCAGGATCGCGTTGCGGAAGTCGACGGTGCGGCCCTGGCCGTCGGTGAGGCGGCCGTCGTCGAGCACCTGGAGCAGGACGTCGAAGACCTCGGGGTGCGCCTTCTCCACCTCGTCGAGCAGGACGACGCTGTACGGGCGGCGCCGGACGGCCTCGGTGAGCTGGCCGCCCTCCTCGTAGCCGACGTAGCCGGGAGGGGCGCCGACCAGGCGGGCCACGCTGTGCTTCTCGCCGTACTCCGACATGTCGATGCGGACCATGGCCCGCTCGTCGTCGAAGAGGAAGTCCGCGAGGGCCTTGGCCAGCTCCGTCTTGCCGACGCCCGTGGGGCCCAGGAAGAGGAACGAGCCGGTCGGGCGGTCCGGGTCGGCGATGCCGGCGCGGGTGCGGCGGACCGCGTCGGAGACGGCCCGCACGGCCTCGGACTGGCCGATCAGGCGGCGCCCCAGCTCCTCCTCCATGCGCAGGAGCTTCTGGGTCTCGCCCTCCAGGAGCCGGCCCGCGGGGATGCCGGTCCAGGCGCCCACCACGTCCGCGATGTCGTCGGGGCCGACCTCGTCCTTGACCATGCTGTCCTTGGAGGCGCCGGCCTTGGTGGCCTCTTCCTCCTCCTCGGTGGCCTCCGCCAGCTCGCGCTCCAGCGTCGGGATCTCCCCGTAGAGCAGCTGGGAGGCGGTGTCGAAGTCGCCGTCGCGCTGGGCACGCTCGGCCTGGCCGCGCAGGTCGTCGAGGCGTTCCTTCAGCTCGCCGACGCGGTTGAGGGACTGCTTCTCCTTCTCCCAGCGGGCGGTGAGGCCCCGCAGGTCCTCCTCCTTGTCGGCGAGGTCCTTGCGGATCTTCTCCAGCCGTTCGAGGGAGGCCGGGTCGGACTCGTTCTTCAGGGCCAGTTCCTCCATGCGCAGCCGGTCCACGGAGCGCTGGAGCTCGTCGATCTCCAGCGGGGAGGAGTCGATCTCCATGCGGAGCCGGGACGCGGCCTCGTCGACGAGGTCGATGGCCTTGTCGGGCAGGAAGCGGGAGGTGATGTACCGGTCGGAGAGGGTGGCCGCGGCGACCAGGGCGCTGTCGTTGATGACCACCTTGTGGTGGGCCTCGTAGCGGCCCTTGAGACCGCGCAGGATCGCGATGGTGTCCTCGACGGTCGGTTCCGCCACCAGCACCTGCTGGAAGCGGCGCTCCAGCGCCGGGTCCTTCTCGATCCGCTCGCGGTACTCGTCGAGGGTGGTCGCGCCGACCATGCGCAGCTCGCCGCGGGCCAGCATGGGCTTGAGCATGTTGCCCGCGTCCATGGCGGAGTCCCCGCCGGCGCCCGCGCCGACGACGGTGTGCAGCTCGTCGATGAAGGTGATGATCTGGCCGTCGCTGGACTTGATCTCCGCGAGGACCGTCTTCAGTCGCTCCTCGAACTCGCCGCGGTACTTGGCGCCCGCGACCATCGCACCGAGGTCGAGGGAGACCAGCCGCTTGTTCTTCAGCGATTCGGGGACGTCGCCCTTGACGATGCGCTGGGCGAGGCCCTCGACGACGGCGGTCTTGCCGACGCCGGGCTCGCCGATGAGGACCGGGTTGTTCTTGGTGCGGCGCGACAGGACCTGGACGACCCGCCGGATCTCCTGGTCGCGGCCGATGACCGGGTCGAGCTTGCCCTCGCGGGCCGCCGCGGTGAAATCGGTGCCGAACTTCTCCAGGGCCTTGTACTGACCCTCGGGGTCGGGGCTGGTCACCCGGCGTCCTCCTCGTGCTTCCTCGAATGCGGCCAGCAGCTTCTTCGCCGTCGCGCCCTGGGTGGAAAGGAGCTCGCCGACCGCGCCGCCCTTGGCGGCGAGGGCGATGAGCAGGTGTTCGGTGGAAAGGTAGTCGTCCCCGAGCTTCCCGGCCGTCTCGTCGGCGTCGGCGAGCACGGCGAGCAGCTCGCGGGTGGGCTGCGGGGGTGCGACGGTGGAACCCGTCACGCTGGGCAGGGCGGCGAGCAGGCGGTCCGCGCCGGCGCGGACCTCGACCTGGTCGGCGTCGGTCGCGGCGAGCAGGTCGGTGACGTTCTCGTTGTCCTCGCCGGCGAGCAGGGCCAGCAGCAGGTGCGCGGGGGTCAGGTCCGGGTGGCCGTCCTTGACGGCCCTGCGGGTGGCGGCGTTCAGCGCGTCCCGGCTCTTGTTGGTCAGCTCGGCGTCCACTGCGGCTTCTCCTCTCCGTCGCGATACAGGGGCATGACACGTATGGCGTGCACAAAGTTGAGTCTATTCCACTCAAGGCGGTGTGTGGCGCTGCATCTCGTACTCTTCGGGCCATGCCTGGTTCCAAGACAGCCCACGACGTACTCAACCCGACGCCGGAGTACCTCGCCTTCTGGCGGGAGCGGCACGTCTGCACCCTGACCACCCCGCGGCCCGACGGCAGCCCGCACGTGGTGCCGGTCGGCGTGACGTACGACCCCGAGGCGGGGCTGGCCCGGGTGATCAGCAACCGGCACAGCAAGAAGATCCGCAACGTCCTGGCGACCCCGGACGCGACGGCGCGGGTCGCGGTCTGCCAGATGGAGGGCCGGCGCTGGGCCACCCTGGAGGGCCGCGCGGTGATCCGCACGGACGAGGCCTCGGTGGCGGAGGCGGTGGCGCGCTACGCGGAGCGCTACGGGCGGACGCCTTCGCCCAACCCGGACCGGGTGGTCATGGAGATCACCCTGGACCGCGCGATGGGGCGCGGCTGACGGCGGAGCCGACCCGGGCGCCGGCGCGGCGGACCCGGGCGGAGGCGTGGGCACGGGCGCGGCGGCTGACGTGGGCACGGACCGGAACTGACCGATGTGTTTGTCCGGTTCAACCACTGGACGCGGACATCACAACGGCGCCATCGTGGTCAGGTCCACGATGGCGCCGTTGTGTGGGGGTAGTGCCTGAGCGATCTGCAACGACGGGGGAATCGCTTCAGGCACTTCGGGGGGTGGCGGCGGTGATGTCGGGTTCGAAGAGTTGGTGGTCCCGCTGGTCGAGATTGACGAAAACCATGCCGTACCGCACTTCGCAGCGGACGGGCTGCGGTGCGCCCCGGGGGCGGCGCAGACAGCGGTAGGCGCGGACGTCTTCGTCCTCCTCGCGCACGACGACGATCGGCTGGCCGAACAGCGTGACCATCAACGAATCGCCGGCGTGGGGGATCGCGGTGGCGAGGTCGATGAACTGCCAGCCGGACCGGTACGCCGAAGCCATCTCGCGTCGGAAGTCTCGGTCGTCGGGGGTCATCAGACGGCCATCACAGGCAGAGCGGTCCAACCCGAGTCCGACGCGCCGGAGGGCGCGCTGGTCCAGCCGCTGTCCGACGAGCGCGAGGGGGCGCTGGTCCAGCCGGAGTCGCCGGCCTGGGTCCGGGTCCACCCGCTGTCCGCCTTGCCGGACGGACCGTTGGTCCAGCCCGAGTCGACGGCCGGCAGCACGGTCCAGCCACTGTCCGCCTTGCCGGTCGGACCGTTGGTCCAGCCGGAGTCACCGGCCTGCAGTACGGTCCATCCGCTGTCCGACTTGCCCACCGGCGCGCCGGTCCAGCCACTGTCGCCGGTCAGAGCGGTGCCCCCCGCGTCACTTTCGACGGCACCGACTACCCCAAAGACCGCAACAGCGGAGAAACCAACGGCAAGCGCCGAGCGAAGCATTCTCTTATACATGGTCGGCTTCGTCCTCACTTGATGGAATCCTCTCCCCCGCCACACAGACGATGGCTCATTCAGGCACGTCAATGCCACAGGGACGATGCATCATGTTCTTGCATGTTCAGGACCCTGGGGGGTGGAGATTTGCCCAAAAGTGCGACAAACCCGACTCATCCCCACTCCGTCACGTCCCTGTGCCCTGAGGGAACGCGGCTGTACACGGCTGCGCTCAGCGCCGGCCGGATCGCTCGGAGCGAGGTTCAGCAGGCCCCCTGCCTGCTTGAATTCGCCCTGGTGCAGCCTGACCCGGATGACGCGAACCAGCTCCGCCCGGTTCCCCCGTCCGTCGCATTGGCGCAACGGCTGCATCCGATTGAACGCGAGATCCAGGACAGGCGACGTACGGCTGTAGATCTCACCGATGCTTTTGAGCCGTTTCTGACCATCAGTGCGCAGAACCCGGCGAACACCCACGCCATCACCGTCCTGGAGGGCTTCGAGCGCATCAACGCCGCGTTGGACCTGGCGACGGCCGAGTGCCACACGGAGATGCTGACCATCCAGCCGGGCGGCGCGCGGCCCTCCCTGGCCCTCACACAGGCCCTGGAGCGGGACGCCCCGCTGATCGACCGGGGCATCAGCATCAGGACGCTCTACCAGCACACCGCGCGGCACAGCCAGGGCACGCTGGCGTACGTGGACCGGATCTCCGCGGGAAAGGTGGAGATCCGCACCCTGGAGGAGCTCATCGAGCGACTCATCGTCTTCGACCGCACGGTGGCGTTCATCCCGGTCAGCGACGACCGGAGGGTGGCGCTGGAGCTGCGGCACCCGGGGCTGGTCGACTACCTCATCAAGGTGTTCGAGCAGCTCTGGCGGCGTGCCGTGCCCCTGAGCGAGGAGGTCACCTACACCCACATGCACGACGGCATCACGGGCGTGCAGCGGTCCATCGCGCAGCTCCTGGTCGAGGGGCACGTGGACGAGGCCATCGCCCGCCGGCTGGGAATGAACGTACGAACCTGCCGTGCGCACATCGCCCGGCTGGCCACGGCCCTCGGCAGCGGCAGCCGGGCGCAGCTCGGCTTCCTGATCGCCCAGTCCGGCATCCTGCACAGCTCGGCCCCGCACCTCCCGGAGGACGAGGCCGACCACGCGAACCACCTGTAGCGACGCGGAAGGCCCCGCCCGGGAGATCCGGGCGGGGCCTTCGCGTCGAACGGCGGTGTCGGGCGGCGGTGTCAGTCCATCGGGCGCTTGGGGCGCCAGACGACCAGGGCGCTGCCCGGCTGCGGCGGCTGGTACGGGACCAGGTCGCGGCGGTACGAGGCGTGCACCTGGGCCTCGCGGGCCTGGAGCGCGGCGGCTGCGCCGTCCACGGCCGTGGACAGTTCGGCCACGCGCTGTTGGAGGGCGGCGACCTGGTTCTCCAGTTCGATGATCCGCTTGATGCCGGCCAGGTTGATGCCCTCGTCCTGGGACAGCGCCTGCACCGTGCGGAGCAGCTCGATGTCCCTGGCCGAATATCGACGTCCGCGGCCGGCCGTCCGGTCCGGGGAGACCAGACCGAGACGGTCGTACTGACGCAGGGTCTGCGGATGCAGTCCCGAGAGCTGGGCGGCCACCGAAATCACGTAGACCGGGGTCTCATCAGTGAGCTGATAAGCCCCGCCCAACCGGGACTGTCTGCGGCGGCCGTCCATGTCATGCTCCCTTCGCGGACTCGAACAACGCGGCGCGCGGGTCCTGCGACTCCATCGCGTCGCGGAACATCTCCAGGGCTTCGCGGGCCTTGTCGGACAGCTCCGAAGGCACCTCGACCTCCACCGTCACGAGCAGGTCGCCGCGGGTGCCGTCCTTGCGGACCGCGCCCTTGCCGCGGGCCCGCATCGTACGCCCGTTCGGGGTGCCCGGGGGAAGCTTCAGGGTCACCGGGGGGCCGCCCAGCGTCGGCACCTTGATGTCGGCGCCCAGGGCGGCCTCGGCGAACGTCACGGGGACGGTCACCGTGAGGTTGTCGTCCCGCCGGCCGAACACCGGGTGCCCGTCGACGTGGACGACGACGTACAGGTCGCCGCCCGGGCCGCCGCGCTCGCCCGGAGCCCCCTTGCCGCGCAGTCGGATCCGCTGGCCGTCGGAGACGCCCGCCGGGATCCGGACCTGCATGGTCCGGGAACTACGGGCCCGCCCGCTGCCCTTGCAGATGTCACAGGGGGTCTCGGCGATCAGGCCGCGCCCCTTGCAGTCGGCGCAGGGGTCGGTCAGGGAGAAACCGCCACCGCTGCCCCGCGAGACCTGGCCGGTGCCGACACAGGTCGGGCACACCCGGGGGGTGCCGTTCTTGTCGCCGGTACCGGAACAGGCCTTGCAGGGCGACTGCGAGGACATCCGGAGCGGGACGGTCGCGCCGTCCACGGCCTCCGTGAACGACAGCGTGACCTCGGACTCGATGTCCTGGCCGCGGCGCGGCTGGGTGCGGGGTCCCGCACCCGGGCCGGCGCCACCGCGGTTGAACAGGCCGCCGAAGACGTCACCGAGGCCGCCGCCGAAGCCGCCCGCCGCGCCGCCGCCCTGCTGCTGCTGACCTCCGAAGAGGTCGCCGAGGTCGAAGTTGAACGAGCCGCCGCCCCCGCCCGGACCGGGGCGGAAGCCCCCGTTGCCGAACAGGGCGCGGGCCTCGTCGTACTCCTTGCGCTTCTTGGCGTCACCGAGGATGTCGTTCGCCTCGGAGATCTCCTTGAAGCGCTCCTCGGCCGAGGCGTCGCCCTTGTTGGCGTCCGGGTGGAACTCGCGGGCGAGCTTCCGGTACGCCTTCTTGATCTCGGCCTCGGTGGCGTCCTTCGGGACACCGAGGACCTTGTAGTAGTCCTTCTCGACGAAGTCCTTCGTGCTCATCCCCGGTGGCCCTCCTCTCGTGCGGCTACATGGTGGACGTCAGCCCTTGTCGGGGGCATCCGCGTCCTTGTCAGACGGCGTGTCGCCGTCCGCGGACTCGGACTTGGCGGCCGGGGCCGCCCCGGGCTGGGGCTCGGCCACCGCGACCCGCGCGGGGCGGATCGTGCGCTCGCCGATCCGGTAGCCCGGCTGCAGGATCGCCACGCAGGTGTCCTCGGTGACATCCGGCGCGTACGAGTGCATCAGGGCCTCGTGGATCGTCGGGTCGAAGGGCTCGCCCTCCTTGCCGAACTGCTGCAGCCCCATCTTGGCGGCGGCGGTCTCCAGCGATTCGGCCACCGACTTGAAGCCGCCGACCAGTTCGCCATGCTCCCGTGCCCGGCCGATGTCGTCCAGGGTCGGGAGCAGTTCCGTCAGGAGGGACGCGACCGCGATCTCCTTGACGGCGATCCGGTCCCGCTCCACCCGGCGGCGGTAGTTCTGGTACTCGGCCTGGAGCCGCTGGAGGTCCGCGGTGCGCTCACCGAGCGCGGTACGGGCCTGGTCCAGCTGCGCCAGGAGGGCCGTTTCCTGGCCGACGGCCTGAGTGTCCGAGTCCCCGGCCGGGGCCTCCTTCTCCTCCGGGGAGGAGTCGGCGGCCTTCGGCTCGGCGGCGGCGTCGTCCGCGTCGGCGCCGGTGGGGACTTCAGGCTTCTCGTCGAAACCCGGGGTCTCCTCCGACATCAGGCAGCGCCACCCTTCGGCTTCTCGTCGTCCACGATCTCGGCGTCGACGACGTCGTCGTCGGCCTTGGCCTGGTCGGCGTCACCGGTCGGCGCGCCACCGGCCTGGGCGGCCTGCGCGTCGGCGTAGATGGCCTGGCCGAGCTTCTGGCTGACCGCGGCGAGCTTCTCGGTCGCCGTGCGGATCTCCGCGGCGTCCTCGCCCTTGAGTTTTTCCTTCAGCTCGGTGACGGAGGCCTCGACCTCGGCCTTGACGTCGGCCGGGACCTTGTCCTCGTTGTCCTTGACGAACTTCTCCGTCTGGTAGACGAGCTGCTCGCCCTGGTTGCGGGACTCGGCCGCCTCCTTGCGACGCAGGTCCTCGTCCGCGTACTGCTCCGCCTCCTGGCGCATGCGGTCGACCTCGTCCTTGCCGAGCGAGGAGCCGCCGGTGACGGTCATCTTCTGCTCCTTGCCCGTGCCGAGGTCCTTGGCCGTGACGTGCATGATGCCGTTCGCGTCGATGTCGAAGGAGACCTCGATCTGCGGGACGCCACGCGGGGCCGGCGGCAGGCCGGTCAGCTCGAACATGCCGAGCTTCTTGTTGTACGCCGCGATCTCGCGCTCGCCCTGGTAGACCTGGATCTGCACGGACGGCTGGTTGTCCTCGGCCGTCGTGAAGATCTCGGACCGCTTGGTCGGGATCGTGGTGTTGCGCTCGATGAGCTTGGTCATGATGCCGCCCTTGGTTTCGATACCGAGGGACAGCGGGGTCACGTCGAGGAGCAGGACGTCCTTGACCTCACCCTTGAGCACGCCCGCCTGGAGGGTCGCGCCGATGGCGACGACCTCGTCCGGGTTGACGCCCTTGTTGGCGTCCTGACCGCCGGTGAGCTCCTTGACGAGCTCGGCGACGGCCGGCATGCGGGTGGAGCCGCCGACCAGGACCACGTGGTCGATCTCGGACAGGTTGATGCCCGCGTCCTTGATGACGTTGTGGAACGGGGTCTTGCAGCGGTCCAGCAGGTCCGCGGTCAGCTGCTGGAACTGCGAGCGCGTGAGCTTCTCGTCCAGGTGCAGCGGGCCCTCGGCGGACGCCGTGATGTACGGCAGGTTGATCGTGGTCTCCGTGGAGGAGGACAGCTCGATCTTCGCCTTCTCGGCGGCCTCGCGCAGACGCTGGAGCGCCATCTTGTCCTTGGACAGGTCGACGCCGTGGCCGTTCTGGAACTGCTTCACCAGGTAGTCGACGACGCGCTGGTCCCAGTCGTCGCCACCGAGGTGGTTGTCACCATTGGTGGCCTTGACCTCGACGACACCGTCGCCGATCTCGAGGAGCGACACGTCGAAGGTGCCGCCACCGAGGTCGAAGACGAGAATGGTCTGGTCGTCCTTGTCGAGACCGTAGGCCAAGGCGGCGGCCGTCGGCTCGTTGACGATGCGCAGGACGTTGAGGCCCGCGATCTCGCCGGCTTCCTTCGTCGCCTGACGCTCGGAGTCGTTGAAGTAGGCCGGGACGGTGATGACCGCGTCCGTGACCTTCTCGCCCAGGTACGCCTCGGCGTCGCGCTTCAGCTTCTGCAGGATGAAGGCGCTCATCTGCTGCGGGTTGAAGTCCTTGCCATCCAGGTTGATCTTCCAGTCAGTGCCCATGTGGCGCTTGACGGAACGGATGGTCCGGTCCACGTTCGTGACCGCCTGGCGCTTGGCCACCTCTCCGACGAGGACCTCGCCGTTCTTGGCGAAGGCGACGACGGACGGCGTGGTCCTGGCGCCCTCGGCGTTGGTGATGACGGTGGGCTCGCCGCCTTCCAGAACGCTGACGACGGAGTTAGTGGTGCCCAGGTCGATGCCGACCGCACGTGCCATTTCGATTCCTCCAGCTGACTTGAGTGGAACAGACTCAACCATGCACCATCGTCCGCGCCGACGTCAACAGAGCTGAGTCGAGGGCGCTCAACTTTTATCCCGCCCTTACGCTCACCAGGGCCGCGACACGCCGCCGGCGCCCGCCCCGTCCGCCACACAGCCGAGCGGGCGACCCTCCGACCACCACCCCGCGCGGCATCCGGGGACCGCCGAACGTGTGGGGCACCGTGCCTCCATGCGCCCGCAACCACCCTCGCCGCGCCCACCCCGGACGTTCCGCCTGCCCACCCCGTCGAAGGCGAACCCGTCCGCCCCGCCGGGGCCCCGCCGACCCGCCTTCCCCCGCCCCGACCTGTCCGCCAAGCGGGTGCTCGACCTCGTCGGCGCGGTGATCCTGCTCGGGGTGTTCGCCCTGCCGCTGCTCGCCGCCGCAGGGCTGCTGTGCGCGGGCCGGCGCGGCGTCCTGGTACGGGAACCCGCGCTCGGGCGGGGCGGGCGGGAGTTCCGGACCTGGCGGCTGCGGACGCGGGACACCGGCCGGCCGGGCTCGGTGGTGGAGCGGTGCGGCCTGGACGCGCTCCCGCAGCTGCTGAACGTGCTGCGGGGGGAGATGTCGCTGGTCGGACCGCGCCCCGAGGCGGGCACGGATCGGCCCGAACGACTCTTCGTACGCCCCGGAATGACCGGATTGTGGCAAGTCAGCGCGCGCTCCGACCTCCCCTGGGAGGAGATGGCCCTGTTGGACCGGCACTATGTGGAGAGCCATTGGCTGGGGATGGATCTCGCGATCCTCGCGCAGACACCTCGGGCCGCCTGCCTACAGAGGCATGCCTGAGCGACACAGATCACCGCTCGCTCACCTACATTGCGGCGCGGGAACTGGGTAACCTCAAGCCTTGACTCAATAAGTTACCGCTTAGTAAGTCCCGCCCGAGGAGCCCTCCCATGCAACTCGCCGCGATCATCGTGTCGCTGGTCCTGACCGTGGTCGGCGTCGCGCTGCTCGCCCGAGCCGTGGCGCAGATCTACCGGTTCGTGAAACTCGGCCAACCCGTGCCGGCGGGCAGCCGCACGGACAACCCGAAAGCACGAACGATCACACTGGTCAGGGAGTTCCTCGGCCACAGCCGCATGAACCGCTGGGGCATCGTCGGATTCGCCCACTGGTTCGTCGCCATCGGCTTCCTGACGCTGCCTCCGACCCTGGCGCAGGCCTACGGCCAGCTCTTCCAGGCCGACTGGACGCTGCCGATCATCGGCGGCTTCCTGCCGTTCGAGCTGTACATCGAGTTCATCGGCGTGATGACGATCCTCGGCATCCTCGTGCTGATGGGCATCCGCCTGGCCAACCTTCCCTCGCGGGCGGGTCGCAAGTCGCGCTTCACGGGCTCGAAGGCCTGGCAGGCGTACTTCGTCGAGTACATCATCCTGACCATCGGCCTCGCGATCCTGACGCTGCGCGGCCTCGAGGGTGCGATCCACCACGTCGACCACTACGAGCCGGCGTACTTCCTGTCGTACCCGCTGGTGCTGGCCTTCAAGGGCCTCTCGGTCGACACGCTCCAGACGCTCATCTACTTCACCGCGATGATCAAGATCGGCACCTCGCTGATCTGGATGATCGTCGTCTCGCTCAACACCAACATGGGTGTGGCCTGGCACCGCTTCCTCGGCTTCCCGAACATCTGGTTCAAGCGCAACGCCGACGGCGCGGTCGCGCTCGGCGAGCTGAAGCCCATGACGAGCGGCGGCAAGGAGATCGACTTCGAGGACCCGGGCGAGGACGACGTCTTCGGCGTCTCCCAGGTCGAGCAGTTCTCCTGGAAGGGCATCCTCGACTTCTCCACCTGCACCGAGTGCGGTCGCTGCCAGTCGCAGTGCCCCGCCTGGAACACCGGCAAGCCGCTGTCCCCGAAGCTCCTGATCATGTCGCTGCGCGACCACGCGCACGCCAAGGCCCCCTACCTGCTCGCCGGTGGCGGCAAGGACATGGAGGGCAACGAGAAGGCGACGGCGGAGCAGCTCAAGGACGTTCCGGCGGCCGCCCTCGCGGAGGCCGAGCGCCCCCTGATCGGCACCGCCGAGGAGAACGGCGTCATCGACCCGGACGTGCTGTGGTCCTGCACCACGTGCGGCGCGTGCGTCGAGCAGTGCCCGGTCGACATCGAGCACATCGACCACATCGTCGACATGCGGCGCTACCAGGTGATGATCGAGAGCGCGTTCCCGTCGGAGGCGGGCACGATGCTCAAGAACCTGGAGAAGAAGGGCAACCCCTGGGGCCTCGCGAAGAAGCAGCGCGTCGAGTGGACCAAGGAGGTGGACTTCGAGGTCCCGATCATCGGCAAGGACGCGGAGGACCTCTCCGAGTACGACTACCTCTACTGGGTCGGCTGCGCCGGCGCCCTGGAGGACCGGGCGAAGAAGACCACGAAGGCCTTCGCGGAGCTGCTGCACATGGCGGGCGTCAAGTTCGCGATCATGGGCGGCGACGAGAAGTGCACCGGTGACTCCCCGCGCCGCCTGGGCAACGAGCCGCTGTTCCAGCAGCTCGCCCAGGAGAACGTGGCCATGCTCAACATGGCCTTCGGCGAGGACGACGAGGACGAGTCCACGAAGAAGCCGAAGTCGGCGAAGCGGATCGTCTCCACCTGCCCGCACTGTTTCAACACCATCGCGAACGAGTACCCGCAGCTGGGCGGCGAGTACGAGGTCATCCACCACACGCAGCTGCTCCAGCACCTGCTCGACGAGGGCCGGCTGACGCCGGTCACCCCGGTGGACGGTCTGATCACGTACCACGACCCCTGCTACCTGGGCCGGCACAACAAGGTCTACACGCCGCCGCGCGAGATCATGTCGGCCGTTCCGGGGCTGCGCCAGCAGGAGATGCACCGCCACAAGGAGCGGGGCTTCTGCTGCGGCGCCGGTGGCGCCCGGATGTGGATGGAGGAGCGGATCGGCAAGCGCATCAACAACGAGCGTGTCGACGAGGCCCTGTCCCTGAACCCGGACATCGTGTCGACGGCGTGCCCGTTCTGCCTGGTGATGCTGACCGACTCGGTCAACGGCAAGAAGAACGACGGCCAGGCGAAGGAATCCGTCCAGGTCGTCGACGTGGCGCAGCTGCTGCTGGAATCGGTGAAGGCACCGGGTCCGACGGCGGAGGAACTCGCCGCGGAGGCGCTCGCCGCGGAAGAGGCGCAAGCGGCCGCCGCGGCCGCCGCCGAAGCCGAGGCGGCGGCGAAGGCCGCCGCGAAGGCGGAAGCCGCCGCGAAGGCTGAGGCGGAGGCCAAGGCGAAGGCGGAAGCCAAGGCCGCTGCGGAGGCGGAAGCCAAGGCTGACGCGGAGGCGAAGCCGGAGGCGGTGGCGGGAGCTGCTGTCGAGGCCGAGGCGAAGCCGAAGGCGTCCGCGCCTGAGGCCGAGGCGAAGCCCGAGCAGGCCGAGGCGGAGGACGACACCAAGGCCGCGGCCGAGCCCGTGGCCGAGGCGAAGCCCGAGACGCCGGTGGCGGCCGAGCCCGAGGTCGAGGTCGAAGCCGAAACCGAAGCGAAGGCCGAGACCAAGGCCGACGCGAAGGCCGAGACGAAGGCCGACGCGGAGCCCGCCGAGAAGGGCGACGCGGAGCCCGCGGCGGAAGAGGCGAAGCCCGAGGCTGCCAAGTAGGCGTAGGTACACCCACAGGAACGGCCGGCCCCCACTCGGGGGACCGGCCGTTCCGTCGTTTCCCGGCGGCGGCCTACTCGCCGCTCGCGACCGTGTACCGCTCGATCAGCTTGCCGCTGTCGAAGTCGTACACCCAGCTGTTGCCACCGCTCTTGCCGTCGATGACGACGAACTTCACGTGCCGGCCGTCCCGGACGAGCTTGTACATCCAGCCGTCGTTCAGCGCGTTCGGGTCCTTCAGGTCGATCGTGCCCAGCCGGTGACCGTTCGCCGTGGACAGGTCCACGCGCTTGCCGTGCACGCCGTACACCGCCTCCGCGACGTTCCCGTCCGGCATGACGATCCGCGCGGCGCTCTCCTGCTCGACCACGGGCTTCGGCTTGGGCTTCGGCGTCGACTGCGGCTTGGGCTGCGGCTTCGGCGCGTCCTCGACCCACGAGCTCACGGTGCCGTTCGGGTAGAGGGTGACGTGCAGGCCGTTGTTCTGCCCGTACGCGGGTCGTCCGTCCCTGCTGACCAGCGTGCCCAGCTTCGTGGAGCCGGCGAAGACGTCCGCCTCGACGTGGTCGACGCCGATCTCGTAGATCTTGGCCACCGATCCGTCCGCCAGCCTGGCGGTGGTGACGTACCCGCGGGCCGGCTTCGTGGGCGAGGCGCCGGCCGGGACCGTGGACGGGACGGTCTGCGGGGCCGTGGACGGGGTGGTCGGCGGGACCGTGGACGGGACGGTCTGCGGGGTGGTCGGCGGGAACGTCGGGTCCACGGCCGGCTGCTCGACGCCGGGCAGCACCTGCGGGTCCGGAGCCGCCGGCGAATCCGCGAAGGCGGCCCCCACGGGGAGCGCCAGGACGGCGGTCGCGCCGGCGAGGACGGCGGCGGTACGGAAGGCGGTACGGCGGCGGGTGGGGCGGGGGCTGCGCATGGGGGACTCTTTCCGTGCTCGTTCGGCGTTCGTGACGCGTGGTGCGTGGCGGCGACCCTCACGAAGCTACGGGTCCGATATCTCCGCATTCAGTAGGGAACGTAACGAACCTCCGCAGACTGCCCCTCAGCCACGTAAATCCCACCGGCCCCAGGGGTGGGGAGAACCCCCCGGGGTTCCCCTAGGGGATGTCACAGCTCAGCCGCAAAGGCCCCCTGTTCCGGCCGCCCGACCACCATCACCCGCCGGAGCAGGTACTTTCGATCACGTGGCTGGATTCAGGATCGGACGCGGCCGGGACAACAACCGCACCCCGCAACAACCCCCGCAACCCCCGCGGCAGCAGCCGTACGGTCAGCAGCAACCGCCGCAGGCACCGTACGGCCGACAGCCCTACCCGCCTGCCGGCGGGCCGCCACCGCAACAGCAGTGGCCGCAGCAGGGCGCGCACGGGGACCACGGCGAGCCCGAGTACTTCGACCCGTACGGACAACAGCAGCAGCCGCACCACGGGCAGCAGCAACCCCCGTACGAGCCCTCGTACGCGAACAACCCGGGCTTCACCCAGGCCTTCTCCATCGGCGAGGACCCGTACAGCCAGGGCGCGACGTACCACGCGGGCGCGGCGGCCCCGGCCGGTCCGCGGCTGCCCTGGAAGGAGCTCCTGCGCGGCATCGTGATGCGGCCGGGACCGACGTTCCTCCAGATGCGCGACTACCCCGTCTGGGGTCCGGCGCTGATCGTGACCTTCCTCTACGGTCTCCTCGCGGTCTTCGGCCTCGACGACACCCGCGAGGACGTCATCAAGGCCACCCTGGCCAACGCCGTCCCGATCGTGCTCAGCGCCGCCGTGGCGTTCGTGCTCTGCGGCCTCATCCTGGGCGCGGTCACGCACACACTGGCCCGCCAACTGGGCGGCGACGGCGCGTGGCAGCCGACGGTCGGCCTGTCGATGCTGGTCATGTCCATCACCGACGCCCCGCGACTGCTGTTCGCGATCTTCCTCGGCGGCGACAACATCGTCGTCCAGGTCCTGGGCTGGGTCACCTGGCTGGCCGCCGGAGCACTGTTCACCTCGCTGGTGAGCAAGTCGCACGACCTGCCGTGGCCGAAGGCGCTGGGCGCCTCCGCGATCCAGCTGGTCGCCCTGCTGTCCATCATCAAGCTGGGCACGATCTGACCGCCGCCGTACCCGGTACGACCGAGCGTACGAAGGGGCCCGGCGCGCACACCGCGCGCCGGGCCCCTTCGTACGCTCGGCGCCCGCACCCACCCGGCCCGTACGGCGCCGCGCCGGCTGAGGACGAGCCGCGCCGGGTGAGGACGACACGAAGACGGGGCCGGGCGCTGTCCGCCCGGCCCCGCGCTCACTGCCGTGTCACCTCACGACGCCACGTGTCAGGCGTCGAGGATCTGACCCTCGCGCTTCACCACGGGCGGCTCGACCGACCACGGGAAGTTGATCCACTCGTCGGTCTTCTTCCACACGTACTCGCACTTCACGAGCGAGTGCGACTTCTCGTAGATGACCGCGGAGCGCACCTCGGCGACATGGCCGAGGCAGAAGTCGTGGACGAGCTTGAGCGTCTTCCCGGTGTCGGCCACGTCATCGGCGATGAGGACCTTCTTGTTCGTGAAGTCGATCGCCTCGGGCACCGGCGCCAGCATGACCGGCATCTCCAGGGTGGTGCCCACGCCCGTGTAGAACTCCACGTTGACGAGGTGGATGTTCTTGCAGTCGAGCGCGTAGGCCAGACCGCCGGCCACGAACACGCCGCCGCGGGCGATGCTCAGGATGATGTCCGGCTCGTAGCCGTCGTCGGCGATGGTCTGCGCCAGCTCGCGCACGGCGCGACCGAAACCCTCGTAGTTCAGGTTCTCGCGTACGTCGCTCATGCCTCGTGCCTCACCTGGGTGCGGTGGAAGTTCTGGAAGGAGCGCGAGGCCGTCGGGCCGCGCTGCCCCTGGTAACGGGATCCGTACCGCTCGCTCCCGTACGGGAACTCCGCGGGCGAGCTGAGCCGGAACAGGCACAGCTGCCCGATCTTCATGCCCGGCCACAGCTTGATCGGCAGCGTCGCGAGGTTCGACAGCTCCAGGGTCACGTGACCGGAGAACCCGGGGTCGATGAACCCGGCCGTCGAATGCGTCACCAGACCGAGGCGCCCCAGGCTGGACTTCCCCTCCAGCCGGGAGGCGATGTCGTCGGGCAGCGAGATGACCTCGTACGTGGAGGCGAGCACGAACTCGCCCGGGTGGAGGATGAACGCCTCGTCGCCGTCCGGCTCGACCATCCGCGTCAGATCCGACTGCTCGGTGGCGGGGTCGATGTGCGCGTACCGGTGGTTCTCGAAGACCCGGAAGAACCGGTCGAGACGTACATCGATGCTGGAGGGCTGCACCATCGACTCGTCGAACGGGTCGATGCGAACCCGTCCGCTGTCGATCTCGGCCCGGATGTCTTTGTCAGAGAGAAGCACGCCCCGAGGATACGCAGAGCGCACGGGCCACCCCCAATCGAGAGCGGCCCCCGCGCGCCTGCCGACGTCCACCGCGCCTGTCGACGCCTGCCGACGCCTCGCGACCTCGCGACTAACGCTTCGCGCCGCCGACGGGCACCGCGTGCCTCAGCCGCGCGCACCGCGGGCACCGCAGCAGCCGCCCGGGCCCGATCCGACCGGCACCGAGGTGCTGCAGCGGAAACGAAGCGGTGCTGAATACATGCCCTTCGGCACAACGGACGACGGTGTGCTCCATCGAGTCCCTTTCCCCAACCAGCCGTACTGCGACGAATCGCCACATTAAGGGATGACCGGGACCCACTCCAGCCGCCGCTCCGAACCCCTACGGTACGCCCCAACTCCCCCTCGTACGCGCCTCGCTGCACCCCCCACGCAACGACGACCCCGCGGCCAATTCACCGGGGGTCGATCATGGGGTAGAGTGTGCAACGATACGGCTCCAAGCAATTGGACCGCTGTGCGGATGTAGTTTAATGGTAGAACATGAGCTTCCCAAGCTTATAGCGCGGGTTCGATTCCCGTCATCCGCTCCGTGACAAAGCCCCAGGTCAGCGACCTGGGGCTTTTGTGTTGCCCCGCATCTGGCAGATCAACGGTCCCTACGCGGCAACGCATTTGCGTCCTGTGGCGGAATGCGGCGTGACGCTGTCGGGCGCATTTCTGACTGCGGGTGCTGCCGACCACGGCAGGGAGTGTGAGGCCGACGGGGCGGGGCCTGCACGTGCTTGGCGCTCAGGTGCACGGGAGCCGCTCGTGGGCTCGGCCCGCCCGGTGTCAGACACCGTCGGTACGGTCCTGGCTCGGGGCAAGATCAACAATGTGGGCGGGGAGACGGGCTCGTACCCGCTGCGGGAGTGTGCGTCGCTCGCGCCACGGCCTCGGCCCCTTCCCCGATCTCGATCTCGATCTCGATCTCGACAATGACGAGGATCCGCTGAATGTCCGATTCCCCTGTGAGCCCGCCCGGCGGTCTGCGCCGGGCCGCCCTGTACGGGTGGTTGTCCGCGCTCGTGGCGGCCGTGTTGACGGCCGTCGCGCTGATACCGACCGCGCCCGCCGTCGCCGCCGCCGCGGCGGGGTCTGCGCTGCCCGGCACGGTGTCGACGCCCTTCCCCGCACGCGGTGAGGGCTACTACTGCTTCCGCATCCCGGCGTTGGTCACCACCAAGTCCGGTGATCTGCTCGCCTTCGCCGAGGGTCGTGTCGCCACGTGCAGCGACGTCGGTCACAACGACATCGTCGTGAAGAGGTCCACCGACGGCGGGAAGACCTGGGGACCTCTGACCGTCGTCGTCGGGAAGGACGACACCGACGCGCACGGCAATCCCGCGCCGGTCGTCGACGCGGTCACCGGCCGGGTCAGCCTCCTGTACGCGACCAGCACCTGGAGCGGTACCGCCGGCGCACCGGTGCGGGGTGCCCGCGGCGTGCGTGTCGTGCACAGTGTCGACAACGGCGTCGGCTGGCAGCCGAGTGTCGCGCTGCCGCAGTTGAAGCCGGCGGGTTGGGTGTGGGTTTCCACGGGCCCCGGGCACGGCGTCCAGCTCACGAACGGTGCGCACCGCGGTCGTCTGGTCGTCCCGGGGGACCACACGGCCACCGGCAACAAGGCGGGCGCCCAGCTGTACTACAGCGACGACGGCGGTCTGACCTGGACGCTCGGCGCCACCTCGAACGTGGACCAGGCCGCCGCCTACCCGGCCGAGTTGACGGTCGCCGAGACCGCGGGCGGCTCGCTGTACGTGAACGCCCGCAGTTCCGCCCGGTGCGACACGGAGGAGCACCGTCTGGACGCGACCAGCGCCGACGGCGGTGCCACCTTCGCCGCACCCTTCAAGCCCGTCGCGGGTCTCGACACGTCCCCGGTGTTCGGGTCCCTGCTCGGCCTGCGTCCCGCCGCGGACGGCAGGCGCGAGCGGATCCTGTTCTCCGCCCCCGCGCGCCTGGGCCCCAACACCCTGGAGGACCGGCGCGAGTTGGCGGTCCGGTCCTCGTACGACGAGGGTCGGACCTGGCAGACCGAGGGCACCCTGGTCGTACCGGGCCGGGCCGGGTACTCGGACCTGACCCTGCTGCCCTCGGGCGCGGTCGGCATGCTCCACGAGACGGCGGGGAACATCCCGCACGGCACCGTCGCGTTCGTCGCCTTCACCGAGTCCGACATGGACGCCGCGAAGACGGGGCTGCGCGGCCCCCGCACCGCCGACACCGGCCCCAACGGCAACGGCAACCACGCCGTCGTGCACGGCGGCGCCGTGCTCGGGGACCGCGGTACCGGCAAGGCCATGACGTTCGACGGGAAGGACGACTACCTGCGTCTGGTGAGCTGCTCGGACTCGCTGAAGGTGAAGGACCAGGACTTCACGGTCACCGCGTGGTTCCGCCACAGCGCGACCACCGGCGCGCTGCCCATCGTCTGGGCGTACGGCATGGAGGACTCGGATCCGGCGAAGAACGTGCGCCAGTTCTGGCTGAAGGCCGAGCCGGGCAAGGGCATCATGCGCGCGGCCATCAGCACGGACGGCGCGTACGCGGAGGTGAAGACGAACTCGTCCTACAACGACGGGAAGTGGCACCACGCCGTCTTCAAGCGCGAGGCCGCGAAGCTGGTCCTGTCGGTCGACGGCGCCACGTTCACCGCGAACGCGCCCGCGGGCGACATCACCCCGCCCGGCGAGTTCAGCATCCACGTGGGCGCCCGGCCCGACTTCCCGAACCAGCCGGTGGGGGTCGGGGAGCTGTTCAACGGCGGGCTCGACGACGTACGGATCTTCCGCCGCGCCCTGACGGCGGAAGAGGCCGCGCGGGTCAAGGACGGGGCGCTGGACGTCGCGAACGACAAGGAGAGCGTGCGGCTGGGGTTCTCCACCATCGGGTGAGCAGCGGCTGTCGACGGTTCGCGCGGGCGGGTCCTCGGGGCGGGTGAGGGTCGGCGGGGCTCGGGGCTGCCCGGGAATCCCCGGGCAGCCCCGCCGGCCCACCCGACGACTCGACGACTCGACGAAACGGCGGGACCGGCGCCGGTGCCGGTCTGTCCGGGCACAATCAACCTGGCCTCGAACGAGGTGAGTTCGACGACGACCGACGAAGGACACCGCGAGGAGATGTGCGGCCACCCACCCCGGGTGGACAAGGACTGACGGCCTGACCGGCCGTCCCCGATCCCGGCCCGACCCGCGGGGCCGGCCCGACCCGCGGGGCCGGGCCATCCGGCCGGGACGGGGCGATCGACGCTGTGCTGGTACGGCGGTACCATGAAACGGCCCCGACCGCGGCCCCACCGCCGACCGGGCCCCATCCCCGACCGGGCGGAGACACCCCAACATGCCGAAGCGCGTGGACCACGAGGAACGGCGGGTGCAGATCGCCGAGGCGCTCGTCCGGGTCGCCGGACGGCGCGGGCTGCACGCGGTCGGGATGCGCGACGTCGCAGCCGAGGCCGGCGTGTCCCTGCGCCTGGTGCAGTACTACTTCGAGACCAAGGAGAAACTGCTCCTCTACGGGCTCCAGCACCTGACCGACCGCTTCACGGCACGCGTCGGCGCCCGACTCGCCGCCGCGGGCCCGGCCCCGGGGCCCCGCGCGACCGTCGAGGCGCTGCTCCTGGCATCGCTGCCCACCGACGAGGAGAGCCGTACCTTCCACCTGCTCTACAGTTCGTACGCGATCCTGTCCGTGACCGACGAGGCGCTGGCCGCCCAGCCGTTCATCGACAACCCCGACGCCGCGGAGGACGCCGTGACCGGGCTGATCGACGGGGCACGGGAAGCCGGTCTGGCCGACCCGGACGTGGACGCGCGCACGGAGGCGATCAGTCTGCTCGCCATGGCGGGCACCCTGGGGACCAGCATCCTCGTGGGGCAGCGGACTCCCGAGTCGTCCATCGAGGTACTGCGCCACCACCTGGACCGGATCTTCACGACGACGCCCGCGGACGGGTAGTCCTCGTTCCCTCGGCACGCACCCGTTCCGGTACGTCAGCGGAGCGTCAGCGGGGCATGACCACAACGATGGTCGCTCCCGGCACAGTGGTGATCATGCGGGAAACCTCCCGCTTCGACCGCAGCACACGGGGGCACTCCACATGCGTACCAACCGGACCCGCGCCATCCACCCGACGGTGACCACCCACCTGACCCGGACCACCCACCGGACCCGGACCACTGCCCTGGCCGCCGCCACCGCCGGCCTCGCCCTGGCCCTGACCGCCTGCGGCGGCGGCTCGGCCACCGCGAGCGGATCGACCGCGACGCCGGGCCCGGACGCCAAGCCGGTCACCTCCGGGTCCACGTCCACGTCCGTGTCCGCTCCCCCTGCAACCGGCTCGCCCGCCTCGACGAACGGCAAGACGGCCGCCGGAGCCGGTACAGCCGGCAAGGGCACGCCGGTCACCCCGGCGAATGCCGGTTCGGGCGACGCCGCCGACGACTCCTACGCCTACGGCCACCCGTGCTCCGCGAGGAACCTGACCGTCAAGGTCACCTCCCCGCAGGGCATGCCCGCCACCGTGCGCGTGATCACCGTGACCAACAACGGTTCCACCGCGTGCGGCCTGGACTACCACCCCGCCGTCGG
The DNA here is from genome assembly GCF_036231985.1 of Streptomyces sp. NBC_01426. Taxonomy (GTDB): domain Bacteria; phylum Actinomycetota; class Actinomycetes; order Streptomycetales; family Streptomycetaceae; genus Streptomyces. The sequence continues at coordinate 4,136,324 of NZ_CP109500.1, read as the reverse complement.
CTTCAGCGCCAAGGGCGCGGCGCTCGGCATCCAGGCCACCGCCCCCGAGGGCCTGGGCGGCGCGCCGGCGTACCCGGTGCGGGCCGGCGCCACCGCGTACGCGGCCGTGAACCTCAACCCCTCGGGCGGCAACGGCCCCGTCGCCGACGAGATCAACATCCTGGCCGACGGCTCGCACATGCCGAACGCGGACGGCGTCAGCCTCCCGCTCGCCAAGCCGGGCAGCGTCGTCAAGCCGAAGGTGGGTCTGTACCGCACCAACGCGGGCGACTCGCTCAAGACGCTCTGACGCACTGCGCACTGCGCACTCCGGCCGATGGCCGGCCGACGCCAACCGATGCCGGCGGCCTACGTGTCGAACTCGCCGACCCAGCTCCGGTTCAGGAGCTGGGTCGGGAGGTAGTCGGAGACCACGTCGAGGGGAAAGTCGCCGTCCTCTCCGTGGCGCTCGACCGTGACCGTCACTCGCTTTCCTCGGCGTCGGGTCGCACCCATGCGCTCACGGGAGCGCCATTCTCGTCCCATGCGAAGGCCGCAAGAGCGATGTGGCCGTCCTCGCTGTGCAGCAGCCTCTGCGCGAGAACTCCGTTCTCATGCCATCTCAGAGCTTCTCCCGCCAGGGGAACCCGCTCCGCATGACCCCCGTGGCCTGGAGGACCCCGCTCGCGAACCCGTGCCAGTACGGCCCGTCCTTGATGCCTTGCGTGTAGGTCGTGACACTCACGCGGCGGCCGGCGAGGTGTTCCTCGGCCTCGCCCGTGAACACAACTCGCCCTTACAGAGGAGCCGTTGCTCGTAGTTGGCGTCCACGTCCGGGTCGTCCACGTCGACGCGACGCAGCTGCCTCGTCACGCTGCCCGTGCCTACGTGGGGAATTCGCCGAGCCATGAGCGGTGCAGGAGGTGGTGCGGCAGATAGCCCGACTCGACCTGGACCGGCATCTTGCCGTCGAAGGCGAAGCACGCCATGGCCAGGGGGGCCAGCGCGAGGTGCCCGGCCGGCTTCTCGGATCGTTCATCGGCGGTCCAGTACGCCTTGTGCAGCTCCAACGTGTGCACCAGAGCCTTGTTGAAGCCCTCCACGTCCTGGGTGATGAACAGGTAGAAGAGGTTGATCGGCGGGGCCAGCACCCCCTCCAACATCGCCCGCGGCACCTGCACCGCGACGTCGGGTGACGACATCTCCACCGCGCGGGTCAACTTCTCCACCAGGCCGGGTCCTTGGAGCCAGTACGTCTGCAGCGTGTCGACCCAGTGCAGCACGTACTCCTCGAACCCACTGGCATCGAGCCGGTCGAGTGGGAATCGGCACAGTTCGGTCAGCCGCGTCTGATCCCGACACACCACGGCGAGCCAGAACGTGCTGAGCCACGTCCCGAGGTCCGTCGAGGCAGCCTCGTCACTCGTGGCCGGCAGGGTGCGGACCTGACGGTTGATCATGCACTCCACGGACCCTTCTTCTGCCGAAGCGGTCGCGAAGACGGCAGAACCCAACTGAAGGGTGTTGACCACCGCTTCCCAGGTCTCCAACTTCGCGGCGCGCGGATCGACGGTGCAGCGGGCTCCGAGATGCAGCAGTGCGCTGTTGAATACCCGTCCGAGCGAGTGCGGGTACTGCTCCAGTTCGTCGATGTCCTCCGTGAGGTATTCGCCGAGGGACTCGACCCATTCCTCTTCCGTGACACCCGCCGCGAAATGCCTGCTGACAACTACAGTCACCGAAGGGTCCCCTTGCTGATGTCAAAGCGCTGATACTGGTACCCAGTGTACTGGAGACCGTTCGGGTCCCCCTTTACGAGCACATAGTCCAAGGTGCCGTTTTCTGCGGCCTTTTCCAGTGCACGCGCGAGGTCCTTCTCGCTCTTGACCTTCTTTCCGCGCTCATACATCTCGGCGATTATGTCCTGGAAATACTCCTGAGAACCTTGTGAAACCCTGCGCCCATCGGGCAGGTTACGACCGCCGAGGTCCGTCTTCACACTGCTCTTCGCCTCGACCACGACGTACCGTCCGTCAGCCGTGCGCCACACCTGGTCGAACTGGTCGTTGCCGTTCTTGGGGCCGTGGAGCGGCTCCTTCACAGCCCCGGGGTGGTGCTCCGCGATGTAATGATGCTCCGCGACATACTCGCCGTAGGCCCCGGTCTCCTCGATCATCGCCTTGTGGTACTGGCGGTATGCCTCACGGCCTTCCGCCATTTCGCGAGCGGTGTCGTCGGTACCGTGAAGCGCATGATTGTCCTGCGCTTCACGCTTGAACGTGTCGGCGAGCTGGTCCGTCCAAATCGAATAGAAGCGTTTGCGCGTGGCGTCCCGCAGACCGGCGAGCCGGGAGGGGTCGGCCACTGAACTCGGGTCCTGGTGGATGTATTTGGGGTCGAGGTAGTGAGGGGACGGAGGCGCCGGGGCATTCTTGGACAGAATCCAGGGTGAATTCTCGTCCACCCTGGTGAGCTGGGGAGGCGTGGTGCCGCTTGCGTCCGTGAAATCGAGGCTCTTGCGATTCCCGTTTATCTTGTAGAACTCGTCGAAGTACCCGGGTTCCTCGTTCGCCCGGTATACCTGGATCTCCTCTATCTGGGTGTCGCTGAGATGCCCGGGCGGACCGTAGGGGTTGTCGCCGTCCTGCATGAAGCTGGGTCGCTCCACCGGCTCCCGAGTGACCGGGGCATCGTCAGCCGCGCCATCGCCCGTGCGCGTGGCGTCATCGCCCGTACGCGCCGCGTCGTCCAGGCCGCTCGCACCGGGGTTCTCGGGAAGGTGGGTGCCGCCCGTGCCCGGACCGTCCGCGTGGCCGCCGCCCGTGCCCGGGCCGTCGGTGTGGCCCGTCCCGCCGGGACCGTCCGTGTGGGTGGCCGCAGAGGCGGGACCGTCCGTGTGGGGAACCGCCGTGGACGGGGTGTCGCCGTGGCCACCCCGGGGCGTGTGGTCCAGGTCGTTGCGCGGTGTGCCGTCCGGGGCGTGGCCGCCTGGGGTCGTGTGGTCGCCGGCGCGGCCCGTGGGGGTGTTGTCGAAGCCGTGGGGGCCGCCGTGGGCGCCGTTGTCCACCGCGTGGACCGGTTCGGAGATGTCGCTGCCGAGGCGGATGACGTCGTCGCCGCCTCGGGCGCCGACTCCCGCGAGGACCGGGGTCTCCTGGCGGACCGGGACCTCCGTCCTGGGGGTGTTCGCGCCCGTGTCGATCTTCGGGGACGGTTCCGGTCGGGCCTGGTCGGCCTTCTGGTAGAGGCTGCCGTCCTCCTTGTAGAGGTTGCCCGCCTCGTCGGCGTACTTCGCCGGGCCGTCGAAGGGCCACTTGACGGTGCCCGGGGGCAGGGAGGCGGTTCCTTCGGGGAGTCTGATGGTGTCGTCGGAGACCTTGATGGCCCCCTCGGGTATCGGGGTGTCCTTGGGCAGCTGAATCGTTCCGTCAGGCAGTTCCAGAGAGCCCTCGGGCAGGCTGAACGCGCCCTCGTCGATCTTGGGAAGCTCGATCTTGCCCATGCCCTTCAGACCGGCCATCACATCGCCGATCTTCGAGACGCCGGCCCCGGCACCCTTGAACACGTACGTCATCGGGTCGATCGCCCGGCCGGCCTTGCCCGCCAACGAGATCGCCTTGGCCGCGAGGCCCGCCTTGCCCGCGCCCGCCGCCGCACCGCCGGCGCCGCCGGTGAACACCGTCGTCAACACGTTGAACGTGACCGCGCCCGCCGCCCGCGAGGGGTTCGAACCCCACTGGTCCCAGGCGAGGAGCGCCTTGCCGGTCTCCTTCATCGCCGTGCGCGAATCACGGATCCACGGCGGCAGGTCCTTGTCGTCCGCCAGCCAGAACACCGTCGAGACGCCGGGGACCGAGGCGATCACCAGACCCGTCGCGAGCTTCCCGAGCCCCGTCCACGCCTGGCCCGCCGCGTCCCAGCCGTCGAAGCCGACCAGCGTCCCCAGGCCCTTGATCGTGCCCCACACGCCGTCGACGATCAGGCCCTTGCCGAAGTCGTAGGCGTGCTCCCACACCTGCCAGGCCGGGACGGACTCCTCCACGGCATCGCCCCACGGGAGCGTCTTGGCATGCTTGAGGGCCTCGGCGTCATAGCCGTACATGCCCTCGCCGTTGGAGCCGTCGTTGACCTTCAGCGGCGTTCCGCACACCAACGCCACGATCTTGTCGTGCGCGTGCCGCTCCGCCGCCTGGAACTGCGTCCACACCTCGGCGATCTTGTTCCGGCGTTCGAGGTTCTCGTCGATGAGATCCCCGTCCTCGATCCAGTCCTCGTCGCCGGCGACCTTGGACTTGAACGACGCCGCCTCGGCCTTCAGTTCCTCCATCCTCTTCACCAGAGGACGGATCTCCTGCGCGTAGGTGCCCAGCGCTCCCGCGATGGTGCACATGTCGCCGCTGAACGACATGGTGATGTCGACGACCGGCTTCGTCACCGCGAACAACTGCTCGGCCTCGGGCGCCTGGTAGTACGCCGACATCCCGCCGAAGGTGGTGTGGACCGAGGAGCCGGCGTTGGCCAGCGCGCCGCCGTCCGCCGACAGGGCCTTGACCTTCTCGTCCAGCACCGACAGCTGTCCCGTGAAGACGGGAACGTTCGCCGGATCGACCGGGGCGTTGCTCACTTGTGCCCTCCCGCGGCTTCCTTGAGCTGGTCGAGGCGCACGTTCTTCGCCGCGTCCTGGGCCTCCTTGGCCGCCTCCAGGTCGCCGTGGACGTACTCGTTCGTCGCCTTGGCCGCGCCCAGCACCGCGGCCTGGATGCGGTCGACCATGGACTTGAGGTCCGTCTGCCGCTTCTCCAGGTACTGGCTGAGCGCGGCGCCCACCGGGCCCGTGCTGCCGCGGTGCGACAGGGGCACCTGCCCCGTCGCCACCGGGCCCTGCATGGTGGGTGAGGGCAGCTTGGCGGCCGATCCCGGAATCGCCGTGCCGGCCGCGTACGCGGCCTCCGACATGTCCGACATCAGCTTGTTCAGCGCCTTCTCCAGATCACCCGCCCGCTCACCGGTGAGCTTGAGCTGGCTCTGCACACCCTGCGGCTTGATGTCCCACGACGTCATGGCTCCCCCGAAGCTCCGACAACCCCGCTCAGCCGATGTTGTCGACCGCGGCCTTGGCCCGCGCCAGCGTCTGCTGCGCCGTCGCGTCGTTCTTCTCCAGCGTCGTCTTGAGCAGCCGGATGATGTTCTTCACCTCTTGCGAGGCGTTCTTCCACCGCAGTTCCTTGGCGTGGTAGTCGTCCGCCACGCCGTCCGCCGCGAAGTCCGACATCGCCGCGCTCACCTGCGCCTCGCGCGCCGCGATCACCTGCTCCAACTGGCCGATGACCACCTGGATGTTGCCCTGCGCCTCGGTCGACGCACCCGTGTCGTAGGACCGACGGTCCGTGTCACCGGCCATCACACATCACACTCCCCGTGTGGTTGAAGGGTTCTGAAGAGGATCAGCGGCCGGAGAACCGGGCCGCGTCGAAGTTGCCCGCGCCCATCTGCGTGCGCGCGTTGTCGCCGTGCTCCTGGTCGCCGGTCCCGAAGGCCTTCTCCATGCCGGACTGGCCGCCCAGGATGGCCGACAGCGAGGCGTTCAGTTCCTTCGTGATCCCGTCCGACCGCAGCTTGAACGAGTCGAACGCGACCTTGCCCTGGCCGTTGAACTTGCCTTCCAGGGGCTGCGCCGCATTGATCAACTGCTGGATCAGCGTCCCCAGGTCGGTACTGGAGTTCCGCGACCCCGACATCAGGCTCGTCAGAACCTGCGTCCCCATGTCGAACTTCATTCCACTCCCCCGCACACTCGGATGACCGTAAGTATGTTCATTTCTATCAACTCACGTCGCTAGTGCAACCAGCAACCGGCTTCCTGTGACAAAGGCCTGACAAACCCGCGGCCCCCGTCACTCCCCCTTCAGGTGTCGCACCAGCCGCTCGAAGTCGGTCCATCCCGAAAGGTCCGAAGGATCCCCCGGGAACGGGTAGTACAGCGCCGGGCGGGCCTTCGGTCCCAGTGTGACCGGCTGCACCGACAGCGGCGTGCGTCGTGCGCGGTCGCCCGGCATCGCCCGGACCTCCTCGGATCCCAGGACGAACGCCAACGGCACTCCGGGTCCCTCGAAGCGGGCCGGTACCGCCAGGTCACGGCGTGCTTTGCGGAACTGTACGAGCATCGACCGCAAGGGGTGGCGGGTGGCGAGGGCCTCCGCGAGCCGCGGCAGCGCCTCCAACGGCGGCTCCTCGTGGGCCCCGTAGCCGAACGCGAGGGTGACGTCCTCCTCCACGCCCGCCTTCGTACGGGTCACCCGGACACCGGCGACGCCCGGCCGCTCCGGGCTGCCGACGACCACGAACCAGCTCGGCTCGGGCGACCGCGCGTGCGCGACGTCGGTCAACCGCGCGGGTGACCAGGGCAGGTTGGCGGGTTCGGCGGTCGACCAGCCGGCCGGCGCCTCGCCGGTCAGCTCGCGCCAGACCGTCTCCAGGGCGCCGCCGAGCACCAGCCGGTCGTCGGCGGGGTGGACCGTACGGAAGGAGACGGTGAGTTGGCGTTCGCCCGTGTCCGTGAACTCCCGGAACGAGGCCGCCACCGGGGTGCGCGGATCGTCCTCGGTCGCGTCCGGGTGCACGACCGTCGCGAACATGCCCTCCTGCCAGCGCAGCACGGCGCCCGAGCGGCCGTCGAAGTAGCCGTCCCGTTCGTCCCGCACCACCCAGCGCGAGGGCCAGCCGGGCAGGGCGTCGCGCACGGCCGGGGTGAGGGTGCTGCCCGCCGGGCTGACGATCTGGAGCCCGCGCTCCGAGGCGGCGGCGGCCCGGAAGGCGTCCGCGAGCCAGGCCGTCATCGCGACCACGGGCCGGTCCATGATGACGACGGCGACCTTGTCGGTCAGGACGTCCACGGCGGGTTGCGCCGCGGCCGGCGCGGGGGCGACGTCCACGCCCTCGGCCGGGACCACGGCCAGCGACAGCGCGGCCTCCGGTGGCCAGGCCGTGCCGCCGGCGAGTGCGGCGACCCGGGCCGCGAAGGTGCCCGCCAGCAGCTCGGCCTCCGCGACTCCGGTGGTGGCGCGGGCCTCGGTCCACCAGAACGGCACCGGCGGCTCCACGGCTGCGAACAGCCGCGTGGCCTCGCCGGGGACCTGTACGAGCATCGGTGCCTCGACGGCCACCAGTGGCCGGCCCCGCGGGTCGCAGAGCTGTACGACGGCTCCCTCGCCGGTGATGTCCACCAGCTTGTCCGGGCCGCCGGAGAGCAGCCCCGCGAGCACGCTCCAGGCGTCGGGCATCCGCGGGGTGAGGGCTATGACGTCCTTGGTCATGGGGTCGTACGGTCCTTAGGGGTCTGGCGGTTTCGTCACTCGGGCGTGTACACGGTCTGGATCAGGCGGTGGGTCTGTCCCCGTCGGACGAGCACACCGCGGCCGGCGGGCTGCTGCGAGGCGTACACACCGGGGAAGAGCTGGCCCTCGCTGCGGTCGCCCGCCATCACCACGGCCGAGGCCCCCGACTCGCGCAGGCCCTGCACCAGCGGCTCGTACATGCCGCGCGAGGCGCCGGCGACACGGCGGGTCAGGACGAAGTGCAGGCCGATGTCGACCGCCGACGGGATGTACGGCAGGAAAGGGGCGAGCGGCGACTGTCCGGCGGTGGTGAGCACGTCGTAGTCGTCGACGAGGACCACGATCCGGGGACCGCCGCCCCAACTGCCCGGTTCCAGGTCGTCCAGGGGGGCGCTGTCGTCGGGCATCCGCCGTTCCAGCTCGGTGGCGATGCCCGCGGCCAGTCCCGCGCACATCTTGGCGTTGTAGGCGTAGCCCCCGTTGAACTCCTCGGGGATCGCCCCGCGCAGGGCGCGGCGCGGATCCATGATGGCGAAGACGAGCTCCTGCTCGCCGTACCGCTCGATGAGTCCGGCCGCGATGGTCTTCAGCAGGTTCGTCTTGCCGCATTCGCTGTCGCCCATGACCAGCAGGTGCTGGTCGTGCGCGAAGAGGTCCAGCAGGACGGGCGCCAGTGCCGTCTGGTCGAGGCCGATCGGCACCCGGCGGGGTTCGACGGCGGGTCCCGGCAGCAGGTGCGGCTCCAGGACGTGCGGCAGTACCCGTACCGGCTGGGCGGCCTCGCCGCTCCAGGTGGCGCGCACCTGGCGGGCCGTGCGCTCCAGTACCGCGCCCAGCTCCGCCTGGTCGGCGAGGCCGTCCGTGCGGGGCAGCGCGACCTGCGCGAACAGCTTGCCGTCGGTGAGGACCCGGCCCGGCTCGTCGGGCGAGAGGGTCTCGGCGAGCTTGCGCTCGATGCTGGACTCGCCGGGGTCGTTGAGCCGCAGCTCGACCCGGGTGCCGAAGTTCGACTGGGTGGCGATGCGGACGTCGTTCCAGCGGAGCATGCCCGCGACGACGTGGATGCCGTAGCCGCCGCCGCGCTTGAGGATGTCCACGACGGCGTCGTCGAGTTCCTCGAAGTCGTCGCGCAGCGCGCCGAAGCCGTCGATGACGAGGACGATCTCGGCGGAGGCCAGTTGCGGCAGCCGGCCCGCCGCGTGCAGGGTGCGCAACTGCTCGACGGAGTCGATGCCGTGGTCGCGGAAGAGGTCCTCGCGGGTGGCGAGCATGTTCCGTACCTCTTCGACGGTACGGGCCGCGCGCTCGCGGTCGGCGCGGCCGGCGATGCCGCCGACGTGCGGCAGACCGGACAGGGCCTGGAGGCCGCCGCCGACCAGGTCGAGGCCGTACACGCCGACCTCGCGCGGGGTGTGGGTCAGGGCGAGGGAGAGGACGAGGGTGCGCAGCAGGGTGGTCTTGCCGGACTGCGGTCCGCCGATGACGGCGGCGTGGCCGCCCGCGACGGTCAGGTCGAGGTACCACTCGCCCTGCCACTGCTTCGTCGGGTCGTCGAGCAGGCCGAGCGGCACGGTGAGCCGGCCCCGTCGCTTGGCGAGTTGCATCCCGCGCGGGCCGGCGTCCAGCGGGCCGGCGACCGTGTCCAGTGCGATCGCGGTGGGCAGCGGCGGCAGCCAGATGCGGCGTACGGGGGCCGCGGCGTGCTCCAGTTGTCCGACGATGACGCCCATCTCGGTGGGGCCGGTCTCGCGGCGGCGGGCGGAGGGCTCCTGCGGACCCTGGTTCTCCAGGTCGGCGAGGGTGTTGAACGCCTCGTACTCCAGGGCGAGGGGGCCGGTGTCCTCTTCCTCGGCCCGTCGGACGGGTCCGCGGTAGCCGCCGGACACGTAGCTCGCCTTGAAGCGCTCGTAGTGGCTGGTGTCGACCTTGAGGTAGCCGAAGCCGGGCAGCGGGGGGAGGTGGAAGGCGTCGGTGGTGTCCAGGACCGTGCGGGACTCGTCGGCGGAGAAGGTGCGCAGGCCGAGCCGGTAGGAGAGGTAGGTGTCCAGGCCCCTGAGCTTGCCGCCCTCGATGCGCTGGCTGGACAGCAGCAGGTGCACGCCGATGGAGCGGCCGATCCGGCCGATGGACAGGAAGAGGTCGATGAAGTCGGGCTTGGCCGTGAGGAGTTCGCCGAACTCGTCGATGACGACGAACAGGTGCGGCAGCGGTTCCAGGTCGGGTCGCCGGTCGGCACGCAGCGCGGCGTAGTCGCCGATGTCGGCGACGTTGCCGGCGTCCTTGAGGACCTGTTGGCGGCGCTTGACCTCGCCCGCGAGGGAGGCGTGGACGCGCTCGACGAGACCGGCCTGGTTCTCCAGGTTGGTGATGACACCGGCGACGTGCGGCAGGTCCGCGAACGGGGCGAAGGTCGCGCCGCCCTTGTAGTCGACGAGGACGAGCGCGAGGTCTTCCGGCGGGTGCGTGGCGACCAGGGCGAGCACGAGGGTGCGCAGCAGTTCGGACTTGCCGGAGCCGGTGGCGCCGACGCACAGCCCGTGCGGGCCCATGCCCAGCTCGGAGGACTCCTTCAGGTCGAGCAGGACCGGCTCGCGGGAGTCGCTCACGCCGATGGGCACGCGCAGGAAGGCGCGCTCGCCGCGCGGCGCCCACAGCCGGTCGAGGTCGAGGCGGGCCACGTCGTCGATGCCGAGCAGGTCGGCGAAGTCGACGGGTCCGGACAGCGGGGCGTCGATCAGGGACTCGGCGGACAGCCGCATCGGCGCGAGCATCCGGGCCAGGCCCTCGGCGAAGGGGATGCCGACCTCGTCCACGGTGCCGTGGGCGCTGATCGGTTCCTCCTCGCGCAGGTCCTCGATGAGGACCCGGTCCCCGTCGACGGTGATCCGTACGCCGACGTGGCCGGGTTCCTGGATCCGCTGTTCGAGCAGGTGCAGGACGGTGACGCCCATCTCGCGCAGGCCGACGGCCTCGTCCGGGCGCGGCAGCTCGACGGCGTCCTCGCCGTGTCCGTCGGCGACGACGAGCAGCCGGGAGGTCATCGACAGGGCGTCCTTGCCGGACAGGCCGCGACGGACCTCGGCGGCGTAGGAGGCGCGGCGGCGCAGTTCGGGTCCGAGCCGGCGGGCGAGCTGCGACGCCGAGGGCGCGATCCGGCGGGCGGCCACGGGCCCGTCGAGCTGCTCGGTGTCGAGCAGGTGCGGCATCCACTTGGCCCAGTCCCAGTCGTCGAGCCGGTCGCCGGGCACGGCCAAGGCGATGGCGACGTCGTCGGGTGCGTGGGCCGCGGCGGTCTGCACCATCAGGGCGCGGGCGACGCGCAGGCAGTCCTCGCGGGGACCGATGACGGTGACGTTGCCGACGCGGTCGAGGGGGACGGTGAGGGGGAGTTCGGTGCCGTTGCGGAACCGGGTGGTCAGGGCCGAGGCCTCGTTGAGCATGAAGAGGTCGGGCGGGGTGAGGACGGTGGAGCCCTGCTCCGCGATGCGGAGGTCGCGGACGGGCATCTCGCCGGTCCCGACGCGCACGCGCAGGAAGTCGGCGTCGACGCGGCGGCGCTCCCACAGCCGGGCCGGGTCGCGCACGATGTCGTAGAGCGCGTGGGGCGGCGGGTTGAGCACGTCGGCGCGTTCGCCGCGCTCGCGTTCCTCGGCGGCGAGTTCCTCGCGGAGGTCCTCCAGGTAGGCGAGGTACGCCTCGCGCTGGGTCCGTCGGGTGCGTTGGGCCTTGCCGCGTTGGGAGAAGACGAGTCCGACGGAACCGATGATGGTGACGACGAGGATGAGTGCGCCGAGGGCGGCGAACTGGCTGTTGCGGACGACCGTCATCATCACGACGGACGACATGACGCCGGCCACGGGGAGCAGCGACATCGCGATGTTGCCCGCCTTGCCCTCGGGCAGGTTGGGCGGTGCCTCTATGACGCGTGCCTCGGAGGCGGCGGGGGGCCTGACCGTCCGGGCCGGGCGGTGGATCAGTCGGGTGCTCATCTAAGTCGTCCGTCGTCGTCCGTCAGTGGCGCTTCTGGGAAAGCCGGAACGCGTCCGCCGCGATGCGGGTGGCGGCCGTCCTGGTCGCCTGGGCGAGCAGGTCGGTGCGGATCTCGCCGCCGTCCGCGAGGTGGCGGTCGTACGGCAGGACGTGGACGCTCGTCCCGGTGGACGCGAGCGTGCGCACCGCCTCGTCAGTGTCGATGCCCGAGTGCGGGGCCTGTTCGGTGAGGACCACGACGGTGCCGCCGATCACGTGCGGGGGCAGGCCCTGCATCCACTGGAGCACCGCGTGCGTACTGGCGACGCCGTCGAGGGTCGCGGGGGTCGTGAGGACGCAGGCCTGGGAGGCGGTCAGTGCGACGCGGGCCACTTCCGCGGGGAGCGTCTCGCAGTCGACGACCGTGACGCCGAAGTAGCGGCGCAGGGCGACCATGGCGCGTTCGTAGGAGCGGAAGTCCAGCATGGCGCCGATCTGGCCCTGGCTGCCGGGCAGCAGCCAGGCGTTGTCGCGGAGCTGGACGAGGTAGCCGGTGATGTCGAGCAGCGACATCTGCGGTTGGACGATGTCGGCGACGTCCCCGGTGGTCCAGCGCAGTGACTCGGCGCCGAGCCGGATGGGCAGCGAGCCGAGGGCGGGGTCGGCCTCGACGAAGAGGACGGGGTCCTGGCGGTAGTGGGCGTACGTGGTGCCCAGCAGGGCCGCGACGGTGGACTTGCCGGCGCCGCCGCGAATGGAGGTGACGGCGATCTGGCGGCCGGTGGTCACCGGCTGCTGGAGCGATTCGGCGATGCGGGAGACCTCGGCGACCTCGCGGGCCACGGACGAGGAAACGGTTCGCCAGATCGCGCGGGCGGCCCGGGCCGTGAAGGGTTCGCCGTTGCGCGGCTTGCGGCTCGCCGCGGCGAGGCTCGGATCGACCGCGGGGCGGGAGTCGGGGGTACGGGCCGCGCGGGCGGGGGCCGGGTGCGCGGGGCCGGGGGCCGGGGCGTGGGCTTGGGCGTGGCTCTGCGGCCGTGGGGCGGCGGACGGTACCCGGGGACCGCCGTCGGGGTGTGGACCGCCGGGGTGCGGGGCCTGCGGGGCCGGGTACGGGGCCGCCTGCGGGGCCGGGGCCTGCGGGGCGGCGGGCCGCGCGGGGTCCTGCCCCGGGCCGGGGGGCGGGGGCGGCGGGGTGGCGCCCTGCCCGGCGGGCCCGGGCCCGCCCTGCGGGGCGGGCTGCCGGCCGCCGCCCCTCAGGTCCCGCAGGACGTCGCCCTGCCAGTTGTCTGCCTGTGACATGTCTGTCCCTGCCCCTCTTCTTCCGACCTGCCGCCCCGCGCGGAACAGCGGAACACCTGCGCGTGGACCTCAGAACTTGTCGAGCAACTGCCCGTAGATGCCGAACACCCCGACGGCCAGCGGGAACAACCCCACCACCCCGACGGACTCGACGAAGTCGGCCGTGCGCCGCAGCCGCACCTGCACGTGGTCCGGCGGCTGCATCGCGAGCCCGAGCAGCGGCAGCAGCGCGGCCACGCACAGCACGGCGAGGGCTCCCGCGCCGCCGCCGTGACCGATCCACAGCACCACGAGGCGTACGAGGAGCAACCCCGCCGCAGCGATCAGCGCCACGACCTCCGCGACCAGCGGGAAGGCCCGCGCCCTCGACAGGAGCACCACGGCGACGAGCGCCGGCAGGACCACGGTCCACACGCTCGGTTCGCCGGCCAGCGTGAGCAACCACCCGGCCGCCGCCGCGGAGACGGCCGCCGCGATCGTGGCGAGGGCGAGGCCCCGGTGCGTGGCCGCGAGCGCGTTGCCCACCTGGTGCCGGCTCACGGAGGTTCCGCCGGAGCGCCGATCGTCGAGCGCCGTCAGCCCCGAGGCCATCAGCGCGAGGCGGGGCAGCAGGCCGAGCACGACGACGGAGAACACGGCCATGACCGCGCCGAGTCGCGCCGGGTCGTCCTGGACGGAGGCGACGACCTCCCACACGGCGGTGATCGTGGCGATGGCGGCCGCGCCCATGAATCCGCCGCGACCGAGCGGGGAGAACCAGCCGAGCATGACGAGGGTCACGACGAGCGCGGCGGCGACGGCCGCCAGTCGGGCGATGCCCGCCCACTGGTAGGCGTCGGCGGCCGTCCACGCCGTGAGGATGCCGAGTCCTCCGGAGGCGAGCAGGAGGGCCGTGGCCAGGCCCCGGTTTCCTTTCCCTACGCGTGCGCCGAGGGCGCCGACGGCGAGCAGGAGGACGGTGACGACCAGCAGGGCGCCGGCGAGGGCGTCGAGTGCGAACTCGCGGCGGGCGAGCAGGGCGGCGGTCACCGCGAAGGCGACGGTCGCCACTCCCGCGCTGCCCCTGCGGGCGGCGGGGCGCCAGCGCCAGGCCTGCAGGTCGAGGTCGTCGGCCACCAGGTCGACGACGTCGTGGACGACGGGGGCGGGCGGCGCGGAGTGGGTCCTGACCAGCCGCAGGACCGCGCCGTCGGCTATGCCGGCGCCGGCCAGGGTGCTGTCCTGCGGCAGCGCCGAACCGTCCGACGTCACCAACTGGCGTGTCATGGGCCGCGAGGCGGCACGGTCGTCGAGCAACTGCAGGATGTCCGGAAGCAGCTGACCTAGGGGAGTGTCCGAGGGGAGGACCATGTCGGCCCGGCGTCGCTCGCCGACCAGGGTCACCCGGGACAGTTGCGCTCGGGAAGTCGTAGCTGTGCTCACCACTTGCGGGAACCTATCATCGCGGCGTTGCGGCCCTTCAGGGTCAAGGTTTCTACGAATGGGTCGGCTCGGGCGACTTCGTCGCCGACGGCCGGGGCGACGTGTGGGCCTTGGACGGGCGGGGGGACTTCGACGGGGTCGCCGACCCGGTCGGGGTCCCGGACTTCGAGGGCTTCGGGGACCGCGACCCGGACGCGGGGGCGTGCACGGACGCGGCCTTGGAGGCCGCCTTCGACGGGGCCGACGCCTGCGAGGGGGTCGGGGTCGCCGACGGCTGCGCGTACGGCTGCACGAGTCCCTGTTGTTGCTGCTTCTGTTGTTGCTGTTCGGCCTTCTGCTTCGCCAGCGTGGCCTGGATGAAGGACCATCCGACGCAGCCCGCGCACAGGACGGCCGCGATGGCGACCCCCGCGAACACCTTCCCGAGCCGTTCGTCGGCGGTGCGTCTCGCCCGCCCCGCCCCGAACAGCAGCGCGTCGCGCATCCTGCGACGGCGTACCGCCACCGACTCCAGCAGTTGACTGTCGTAGTCCCGTGCCATGTGTCGTCCGTCGCCTCCCCCGCTGTTTTGCCTGTGCAACATAGAACATCCGTCGGGTTCGGGCACACCCCGGGGGCTCCGCGCGTCGCGGTGCGGATCACGGCTGGGAGAGGCGGGCGACCAGTTCGGCCAGTTCCACGCAGGCCTGCTCGATCTTGCGGCGGATGTTCTGCTGCTCGGTGACCATGGCCGACAGGAGGAGGGCCGTCAGGGCGGCCGAGCCGTTGAGGGCCATCAGGTTGGCCATGATCTCGAAGAGGCTGTGGTCCTCGAAGGGGCCCGCCCGATCGGTGGCCGCCGCGATGGCCACGACGGAGATCAGCAGCGAGCAGGGGGCCGCTCCCGGCAGCTGGAAGCGCACGGCGGCCCAGATCAGCAGCGGGAACACCAGGAACAGCAGCGAGAGCGAGCTGTGGGTGACCAGCAGGGTGACCACCACCGCCGTGACCGCCAGCGCCACCCCCTCGGCGAGCCGGTAGGGGTCGGGGGTCAGCCGGAACCGGGGCAGGACCAGCAGCAGCGGGGTCACGACCAGCACGCCCATCGCGTCACCGGCCCACCAGGACCACCAGACCGGCCAGAACCCGCTCGCCGGCAGGCTGCCGCTCAGCGCCAGCACCCCGGCGCCGACGGTGGCGCTGATCAGCATCGGCAGCAGCCCGCCGAGGAAGACCAGCGCCAGGCCGTCCCGCAGCCGGTCCATCTCGGTCCGGAAGTCGACCCGGCGGAGCATCGCGTACGCGCAGAGCGGGGCGAGGGTGTTCCCGGCGACGATGGCGAGGCCGACCGGCTCGAACGGGCCCAAGGTCTGCATGACGCAGAACGTGCCCAGCGCGATCCCCGGCCAGATCCGGGGCCCCAGCCACAGCAGCGCGGCGACCGCGATCCCGGTGGGCAGCCACAGGGGCGTGACCTGGGCGCCCGCGAGGACCACGCGCTGGAGCAGGCCGACGCGTCCGCCCAGGTAATAGGCGAGGGCGACGGCGAGGATCGACAGCAGCAGGTACGGGAGGCCTCGGCGTCGCGATCGCTCGGTGTGCACCCCATGTATGAGACAACGGCCGGCCGCTCCCGGGGGCGCCTGACACGCGCTACTCGGTGCCCGGTGGTGCGTCGTGGCGCAGGACGAGGACCGCCGCGTCGTCCGCGTGGCCGGTCGAGTCGGCCACTTTCATCACCTCGGCGGCCAGTTCCTCGGGGTCCGCGCCCGCCCCGTCCCGGACCACCCGGACCACCTCCGCCAGCCCCGTCTCGATGGGGAACGAGGGCCCCTCGACGACCCCGTCGGTGAGCAGGACGTAGGCGCCGGGCCGCCGCAGCCGGCGGCGGGTGACGGGGTAGTCGGAACCGGCGAGGACGCCCAGCGGGAGCCCGCCCTCGTCCTCGTCCGTCCCGCAGTCGCCGTCGACCGTGGCCCAGACGGCCGGGACGTGTCCGGCCCGGGCGCCGTCGATCTCCCAGGTGCTCGGGTCGAAACGGAGGAAGGTGCAGGTGGCGAAGAGTTCCTGGTTGACCGAGATCAGCAGGTCATTGGCGCGGCTGAGCACGTCGCCGGGGTCCTCGGCGGCCGCGGCGACGGCGCGCAGGGCGATGCGGATCTGCCCCATGAAGGCCGCCGCCTCCACGTCGTGGCCCTGTACGTCGCCGATGGAGAAGCCGAGCGAACCGTCGGTCAGCGGGAAACCGTCGTACCAGTCGCCGCCGATGTCCAGGCCCTGGCGGGCGGGCGCGTACCGGGCGGCGGTCCGCAGTCCGGGGGCGTCGGGCAGCGAGGGCGGCAGTATCTCGCGTTGCAGCGCCTCGGCCAGCTGGACCCGGGCCCGCTGGAGCTCGGCGCCTTCCCGGGCCTGGGCGGTGAGCCGTCCGAGGGTGGCCAGGAGGTCGTCGGCGCTCGCCTGCCGAGGGGCACGACGCGGGGCCATGGGCGTCTGGACCTCTCTCCGTGGGACGACGTGGGACGACCGAGCGGTACGCCCATCGTATTTGCGCGTCCCGATCCCCGCCCGGGGACGCCGTGCGGTTGCCGTCCCGCCCCGGAGCGGGTACCGGCGCGGTGGCGGCCCCGCCCCGGGTGCGTTCCCCGCCCCGTCCGGGAGCGGGTGGGGGGGCCGGTGCTACGCCGTGGCGGCGGCCGGGGCGAGGGCGGCCGCCAGGGCCTCCCGCGACGGGTTGCCCGTGAAGGTGACCCCGTCCGGGAAGCGCAGGTACGGGATGCCCGGCAGGGCCTCGGCGCGGACCGCGGCCAGCGCCGCCCGGACGGCGTCGGCTCCCCCGTCGCTCCAGGCGACCCCCGCGTCGGCGGCGAGGCGGCGCAGGACGGCGGGGTCGGCGATGTTCAGGCCGTCGGTGTGGTGGGCCCGGAAGAGCCGCTCGACGGCGGCCTCGGCCCGGCCCTGCGCGGCGGCGACGGCGATCAGCCGGTGCGCCTCGAAGGTGTGGGAGAAGACGGCCCGGTCGTGGTGGAACTCCAGGCCCTCGGCGGCGGCCAGTGCCGTGATCCGGGCGATCGCCGGGGCCATGTCGGCGCCGAACGCCCGCCGCAGCACCTCCGTCTTCGGTTCGCCCTCGACGGTGGCCTCGGGCGCCAGTTGGTGAGGGCGGAAGACCAGGTCGACCGTGCCGCCGGCGGCACGGACCCGGGCGGCCTCCCGGGTGAGGCGGGCGAAGGCGAAGTACGACCAGACGCAGGGGATGTCGAGGGTGAATTCGATCTTCATCGGGGGCCTCCGCGTACGGTGGGTGGTCGAGCTGACGGCTCGACGGTAGGAGCACCGGGACGGCCCGGGCATCCGTCGGGTGACGGGGATCCGAGGGGGACGTTCGATGCTGTTGGGCCGGGGTGGGGAACGGGCCGTCGTCGAACGGTTGCTGGCCGGGGCGCGCGACGGCCGCAGCGGGGTGCTCGTGGTGCGGGGCGAGGCGGGCATCGGGAAGACGGCCCTGCTGGACGGTGTGCTCGCCGAGGCGGGCGACGACGTACGGGTGTTGCGCGGGACGGGCATCGAGTTCGAGAGCGCCCTGCCGTACGCGGGGCTGCACCTGCTGCTGCGTTCCGTGCTCGACCGGGCCGACGTGCTGCCGGCCGCGCAGGCCGCCGCGCTGCGGACGGCCCTGGGTACCGGGGAAGCCGCTCCCGCCGGCGGCGACCGGTTCCTGGTCGGGCTCGCGGTGCTGACGCTGTTGGCCGAACTGGCCGAGGAGCAACCGCTGTTCTGCCTCGTGGACGATGCGCAGTGGCTGGACCAGGCGTCCGCCGAGGCCCTGGTGTTCGCCGCCCGGAGGCTGCACGCCGAACGGATCGCCCTGGTGTTCTGCGCGCGGGACCCGCACACGCCCGAGTTCCGACCGGCCGGGCTCGACGAGTTGCGGCTGCGGCGCCTCGACGGGGCGACCGCCGCCGACCTGTTGGCCCTGTACGCGGCCGACCTCGGGCACCACGAGCGGCAGGACGTGCTGCGGGAGGCCGAGGGCAACCCGCTCGCGCTGCTGGAGCTGACCACGGCGCGGCGCGAGGGCCACGGCTCCCCGTACGGGGGTCCGCGCGGCCGGATCGAGCAGAGCTTCGCCACCCGCATCGCCGCCCTGCCGGAGCCGACCGGGACGCTGCTGCTGGTGGCGGCCGCGGCCGACGAGGGCGACGCCGGGACGGTCTTCGAGGCGGCCGGCAGGCTCGGCGCGGGGCTCGCCGACCTGGCGCCCGCCGAGCAGCACGCTCTGGTGCGGCTCGACGGGACCCGGCTGGTCTTCCGGCACCCGCTGGTCCGGTCGGCGGCGTACCGGGGCGTCCCGGCGGCCCGCCGGCTCGCCGCGCACCGCGCCCTGGCGGAGTGCAGCGAGGGCCACCGGGCGGCCTGGCACCTGGCCGCGGCCGCGACGGCCCCCGACGAGGAGGTCGCCGCGGCGCTGGAGCGCGGCGGCGAGCAGGTCCGCGCCCGGGGCGGGCACGCCGCGCTGGCGGGGGTGTACGAGCGGGCCGCGGAACTGAGCCCGGATCCCGCCGATCGCGGCCGCCGGCTCGGCGCCGCGGCGCAGGCGGCCCTGCACGCGGGCCAGTTGGACCGGGCGTGCGCGCTCGCCGCGACCGCCCGCGTCGCACCGGGCGGTGCGACGGCGACCGCCCGGCTCGCGTCGATCGTCGCGGAGATCGCCGACGAGCGGGGCGACCTGGCGCGGGCGCACACCCTGCTGGTGGAGGCGGCGCCGCCGGTGGCCGCCGACGATCCGCGGGGTGCGGGACGGATGCTGTTCCTCGCCGTGGGCAGCGCGTGGGTCGGCGGGGACCCGGAGGGCGTGGCGCGGGCGACCGGGGCGGCGACGGCGGCCGGTGTGCCGAACCTGGCGGAGATCCGGGCGCTGGCCCGGCTGTCGTCACCGGACGCGGAGGTCCGCACGGACGCGCTGCGGTTCCTGCGCGACTCCTCGGCGCGTCCCGCCGGGGAACTCGGGGACCTGCGCGAGGCGTTGCGTTCCGCGTGCTGGCCCGGGTTCCTGGGCGACCACCGGGCGGCCTGCGAGCGGGCCGCGGCCGTCGAGCGGGAGTGCCGGGCGCAGGGCGCGATCGGGGTGCTGCCGCGCGCCCTGCTGGAGGTGTGTCAGGCCCAACTGCGGCTCGGGCTGCACCGGGACGCCCTGGCCGGCGGTACGGAGGGGCTGCGGATCGCCGCCGACACCGGGCAGGTCCGGACGGCCGCGCAGCTCGCGGGCACGCTCGCCGGTCTGGCGGCCGCCCGGGGCGACGAGGCCTGGTACCGGGAGCTGGCGGTCACCGCCGGGACCGTCGACCTGCCCGACATACGCCACCGGTTGGTGTCGGCGGGCATCCTGCTCGACCTGGGGCTCGGCCGGCACGAGGCGGCCGCGGACCGGGCCGCCGCGGCGCCGGCCGGGGCGGGCTGCACGTGTTGCGGCCGGGACTCCGACGAGGTGGAGGCGGCCCTGCGGGCGGGTCGGCCGCGCGCCGCCCTGGCGGCGTGGGAGCGGCTGCGGGACCTGTCCCGGCAGCTGGACCGGCCCGGGATCCGCGCGGTGGAGGTACGGTGCGAGGCCCTGCTGGCCGACGACGCCGAGGAGTTGTTCCGCGGCGCCCTGGCCCTGCACGGCGAGGGGGACACGGACCGCTTCGAGGAGGCCCGGACGGCCCTGCTGTACGGGGAGTGGCTGCGCCGGGTGCGGCGACCGGTCGACTCCCGGGGGCCGCTGCGGGCGGCCCGGGACGCCTTCACGCGGCTGGGCGCGACCCCGTGGGCGGGGCGGGCCGCCGGGGAACTCCGCGCGGCGGGCGAGGGCCGGCCGGAGCAGCCCGTCGCCGGGTCCGACCTGGACCGCCTGACGCCCCAGGAGTTGCAGGTGGTGCGGCTCGCGGCGACCGGTCTGACCAACCGGGACATCGGGGCCCGGTTGTTCCTCAGTCCACGGACGGTCGGGTACCACTTGTACAACGCGTATCCGAAGCTGGGCGTGACCTCGCGGATGGAGCTGACCCGGCTGGACCTGGCGGTCTGAAAAGACCCGGCGGGGAGCGGGGTGCGGCGCGCGGGATCCCGTCTGCGCCGGAACGGGACCCGCCCCCGTCACGACCCCGGTCATCGCAACCCGGTCACTCGACAGAGGACCGGCCGCCTTGCCCGCTCGTAGGTTCGGGGCATGGAAAACAACCTGCGTCTCGCCCTCGTCATCGGCTCCACCCGCGAAGGCCGCTTCGGCCCGACCGTCGCGGACTGGTTCGCCCCGATCGCCCGTCTGCACGCCGACTTCGACCTGGACGTCATCGACGTCGCCGCGCTGGAGCTGCCCGACGTTCATCCCGACTGGGGCACCGAGCCGACCCCGGGACTGACCGCGCTGCGGGCCCGGGTCGAAGCGGCCGACGCCTACGTCGTCCTCACCCCCGAGTACAACCACAGTTACCCCGCCCACCTCAAGCACTTCATCGACCTGCACCACTCCGAGTGGAGGGCCAAGCCGGTCGGCTTCGTGTCGTACGGCGGCCAGGCCGGCGGGCTGCGCGCCGTCGAGCACCTGCGCCAGATCTTCGCCGAACTGCACTGCGTGACCGTCCGGGACGTCGTCAGCTTCCACTCCGCCTGGGACCACTTCGGCGAGGGCGGTCGGGCGGACGACCCGGCGGGCGCCGCCGGCGCGGCCAAGGTCCTGCTCGACCAGCTCGCCTGGTGGGGACGGACCCTGCACGAGGGCCGTGCGGCCCGCCCGTACGGCAACTGATTCCCCAGACAGGTGACCTGACGGTCGGTCGGCCCGGACGACGTCGCCGCCGGCGCAGCCGTCGACCGACCGCGGATCACCGTCAGAACGGAAGGAACCACCGATGACCACCACCGAACCGGCCGCTCTCCGGCGGACCGCGACTCCCGTCCCCTCCCCGCTCGCGATCGCCATGGTGGTGGTCCTCGGCTCGTTCATGACGGTGCTCGACACCACCATCCTCGGCGTGGCCCTGGGGGGCCTCTCGCGCCACTTCGCCTCCCCGCTCGCCACCGTCCAGTGGACCGCGACCGCCTACACCCTCGCGCTCGCCACCGTCATCCCGCTCACCGCGTGGGCGGCGGCCCGCTTCGGCACGACGCGGCTCTACGTCACCTCCATCGCCCTGTTCACGGCCGGTTCGGCCCTCGCCGGGCTGGCCTGGAACATCGAGACCCTGATCGCGTTCCGGGTCCTCCAGGGCCTCGGCGGCGGCATGGTGATGCCGCTCGGGATGGCCATCGTGCTGAACGCCGCCTCCCCCGGGACCAAGGGCCGGATGATGGGCCTCCTCGGTCTTCCGGTGCTGGTGGGGCCGCTGGTCGGACCGGTGCTCGGCGGGTGGCTCGTGGACGAGGCCTCCTGGCGGTGGATCTTCTTCGTCAACGTGCCGGTCGGGCTCCTCGCGGTGGCCCTGGCCGCGCGGATCCTGCCCCGCGACACCACCCGCGCGTCCCGCCCGCTCGACGTCGTCGGCCTGCTGACGCTCTCCCCGGGCCTCGCGGCGCTGATCTACGGGCTGGCCACGGGCGGCGAGCACGGCGACTTCGCCTCGCCCACCGCGCTGGTGCCCACCGTCGTCGGCGCGGTGCTGGTGGCCGCCTTCGTCGTACGGGCGCTCAAGGCCCGTACGCCGCTGCTGGACCTGCGGCTCCTGCGGGTACGGGCCTTCTCGGCCGGGGTGGGCACGATGGCGCTGTTCGCGGGAGCCTACTTCGGGGCGCTGATGCTGGTGCCCATGTACTACCAGCTCGTACGCGGTGAAAGCGCCACGGTGTCGGGGCTGTTGGGCATCCCGCAGGTGCTGGCGACCGGGATCGCCCTCCAGATCGCGAGCCGGCTCACCGACCGGGTCCCGGCGGGGCGGATCGTGCCGGTCGGGGTGTCGCTGGCGGTGCTCGGCTACGCGGCGTTCACGGCCCAGATCGGCGACGCCGAGGTCCCGTACTGGCGGCTGATGGCCGCGCTGACGGTGGCCGGCGCGGGGGTCGGGATGACGATGATGCCGACCATCACCGGGGCGACCCGCGGGTTCGGCCCGGACCGGGTCCCGGCCGCGAGCACCCTGCTGAACATCAACTCGCAGATCTCCGGGTCGATCGGCATGGCGCTGTTCTCGGTGCTGCTGACCACGGCGCGGCCGGCAGCGGCGGCCTGACCGTCGCCCGCGGCACGTCGGCCCCCGCGCTCGCCGGCGCCTTCCAGCACACCTACCTGTGGGTGGTCGTCGCACTGGCCGCCGCCCTGGTACCGGCGCTCCTCCAGCCCCGTACGCACGAGTGACCGCGAGCCGGGCGGTGCGCCACGGGCCGTCGCCCGTCGCGTCAGGGAGTTTGCGCGGCGAGGAAGGCCCGCTGGTCGTCGAGGAGGCCCGGCGGGAAGAGCGCCCTCGGGGCGAAGAGCGCCGTCAGCGGCAGCCGCCACGAGGACCGTTCGACGGGGGTGCGGACCAGGGAGTGGGTGGCCCCCGGATAGCGGCGGACCGTGAGGGTGCCGGGGGCGAGCGTCGCCCGGTACACGGTCTCGGTCTCGGCGCCGTCGACGTTCAGGTCGTCGGCGCCCGAGATCAGCAGCACGGGCAGGTGCGGCATCGCCCGCAGGTCGGCGGTCGCGTCGGCCGTGTGGTTGCGCCCGATGAACGTCCAGCGCCCGGCCGTCAGTTGCGGATCGGCGTCGGGGCTCGCGCGGTACTCCTCGTAGCCGGCGCCGCGCCGCAGCAGCGCGCCGGTCGTCTCCCTGCGGCGCAGGGCGGCCGCGACGCGCTCCGGGCCGGCGCCCTCGTCGCGCAGTTCCGCGCGCAGGTTGTACTCCCCCTGGCGCTCCCAGTTCACGGCGGTGCCGACGGCGATCACGAAGCGGACCCCGGGCGCCGGGGCCCGCGCGGCCACCTTGGGCAGGACCCAGCCGGCCTGGCTGGCGCCCCAGAGCCCGATCCGGGACCGGTCGATCTCGGGTCGCCGGCCCGCCCAGGCGAGGGCGTCGAGGCTCTCGCGGGCCCGGTCGTCCATGGTCTGGTCGAGCCAGTCGGTGGGCTTGTCGAGGGAGAGGGAGGCGTAGCCGGCGCGGGCGAAGGCCTCCCAGTAGGGGCGGTAGAACCCGTCGTGCGTGGCGTCGACCTCGCCGTCGCCGTGCACGAACACGACCAGGGGGTAGGGCCCCCGGCCGGTGGTGGGGGTGGCGAGCACCCCGGACAGTTCGTGCCCGGCGGCGGGGACGGTGACCTGTTGTTCGCGCAGGTCGTAGTCGTTCTGCCAGACGACGACCCCGGTGAGGAGGAGCGCGGCGGCCAGGGCGAGGAGGAGGAGCGTGCGGATGGTGCGTCGTGTGCGGGACATGCCGGTACCCCCGTGGGACGTGCGGGTCGATCGGAAACGCGGAAAGCCGCGGCGTCTCGGAACGCCAGAACGATCGAACTGGAAACGATCGTAACGGTCATGAACGTATTATGCTTGTGCGTATGACGACGACATTGCTGCGCGGACTGCCCGAGGGCGCCGAGGAACGGGTGGCCGAGCTCTACTGGGAGGCCTTCGGCCACAAACTCGGCGCCGCCCTCGGGCCCGCCGGGCCGGGGCGCCGGTTCATCGCGGACCACCTGCACGCGGACCGGGCCCTGACCGTCCTCGCCGAGGACGGTCGAGTGCTGGGCGTCGCCGGGTACCAACTCGCGGGCCGCGGCCTCGTCGGCGGTGACGCGGCCGCGATCAGGGCCGGGTACGGGCAGGTCAGGGGCCTGTACCGGGTGTTCCTGCTGGCCCTGTTGGAACGCACCCCGGCCCGCGGCGAGCTGGTCATGGACGGCATCGCCGTGGACCCCGCCCGGCGGGGCGAGGGCATCGGCGCCCTGCTGCTGGACGGCGTCGAGGAGGTCGCCGCCGAGCAGGGCTGCCGGCGGATCCGGCTGGACGTGGTCGAGGAGAACCCGCGGGCGCGGGCCCTGTACGAGCGGCGCGGCTTCCGGGCCGTGAAGGTGCGGCGGACGCCGTGGCTGCGGGACGTCCTGGGCTTCGGGGCCGTCACGACGATGCACAAGGCGGTGACGGTCCGATGATCCCCACCCGGCTGGTGGTGCACGCGCTGGTCCGCGAGGACAGCACGGTCGACGCCGGCGAGCTGTACGAGGTCGCCGGCGCGCTCGGCATGACCGACCAGCAGGTCCGCCTGTGCGTGAAACGACTGGCGGCGGAGGGCCGCTTCGAGGTCGAGGGGCGGGGGCGGCGGGCCGTGCTGCGCGCGGTGGGTCCGGGCGGCGGACTGCCGGCCGTCCCCGAGGTGGAGTACGTCCGGCACGCCTACCGGCAGGACCGGGGCCTGGAGCCCTGGGACGGGGTCTGGCACGTGTTCGCCTTCGCGGTACCCGAATCCGCGCGGGCGGCCCGGGACGCCCTGCGGGACGCCCTGACGGGCCTGGGGGCGGCGCCGTTGCAGGGCGGGCTGTACGTGACCCCGAACCCGATCGGGCCGTACGTCCGCGCCCGGGCCGCCGAACTGGGGGTGGGGGCCGCACTGACCTGCCTCGGCACCCGGGACCTGGAGGTCGGCGGGACGGACGACCCGCGGGCCCTCGCGGCCCGGCTGTGGCCACTGGCGCAGATCGCGGAACGGTACGAGGCGCTGCGCGAGCTGGCGTCACGCCCCGAGCCGGGGCCGTCGGAGCCGGGGCCGTCGGAGCGGGGGTCGTCCGACTCGGGGCCCGTCCACCCGCTGGCACGCGCGGTGGAACTGGCGGCGGCGTTCTCCGAGGCGATGCTCCCGGACCCGCTGCTGCCGCCCGAGCTGCTGCCCCGACCCTGGCCCGGCGCGGCGGCCCGCGCGGCCGCCGCCCGCGCCTGGGACCGGCTCGACTCCACCGCCCCGTCCCCGGGGCCCCGCCTGTTCCGGCTGTACGCGCGGGCCCTGGGACCGGACCCGGACGAGCCGCGCGATACGCCCGGGTAGGTCATGATGTGAGGGGGTATATCCCTCTAGACCGCGCGACGACGGGCCCCGCCCCGGGGCCGGCCGCCGGAGGAGCGCAGAGCGATGGAACACACCGATCTCACCGATGTCTCGACCCACGAGGCCAGGGCACTCTCGGTGGCCCTGTTCCGCGAACTCGCCGCCTTGGAAGAGGGGACCGAGGAGTACTCCCGCACGCGCAACACGCTCGTCGAACTCAACCTCAGCCTCGTGCGGTACGCCGCCCGCCGGTTCCGCAACCGCAGCGAACCGATGGAGGACATCGTCCAGGTCGGCACCATCGGGCTCATCAAGGCCATCAACCGCTTCGACCCGGCCCGCGGCGTCGAGTTCACCTCGTTCGCGATGCCCACCATCACCGGGGAGATCAAGCGGTTCTTCCGTGACACCAGTTGGGCCGTCAAGGTCCCCCGCCGGCTCCAGGAACTGCGGATCGACACCGCCAAGGCGCACGACGCCCTGGAACAGGGACTCGGCCGCGAGCCCACCGACGCCGAACTGTCCGAGCGGCTGCACGTCACGCCCGAGGAACTCGCGGAGGGCCGGAAGGCGGCCTGCGCCTACTCGGCGCGTTCGCTGGACGCCCCGCCGCAACCGCAGGAGGAGGGCGAGCGCGACCCGTACACGGCGCGGCCCTCGCTCGGCGCGGAGGAGCCGGCCTACGACCTGATCGAGTGCATGGAATCGCTGGTGCCGATGCTGGCCGGGCTGCCCGCCCGTGAACGGAGCCTGCTGGAGCTGCGCTTCGGGGAGGAGCTGACGCAGGCGGAGATCGGGGAACGGCTCGGGCTGTCCCAGATGCACGTGTCCCGGCTGCTGAACCGGACCCTGACCCGGCTGCGCACCGGGCTCCTCACGGACGCGGAGTCGACCGACCCGGATCCGGACCGGGCCCCTGCTCGGGAGTCCGAGCCGAGTCGGTCCCCGGACCCGGCACTTCCAGCCAGACCGTCTTGCCGACCCCCGCGCCGCCCGACGGCTGCGCCCCCCAGCTCCGTGCGAGTCGCTCCAGGACGACGAGGCCGTGTCCTCCCGGCCGACCGCGGTCTCCCGACACCCGCCGCCGCGGAGGCTCGGGGTTGTCGTCGCTGACCTCGACGCGCAGGCGTCCGGGGGCGTGTCGCAGGACGAGTTCGCGGGGCCCGCCCGCGTGCAGGCAGGCGTTGGTCACCACTTCGGAGACCAGGAGGAGCACGTCGTCCACCGCGTCCTGGTCGCGCGTCCACTGCCAGTCGGCCAGTGCCTGCCGGGTGAAGTCCCGGCAGCGCGTGACGACCCCCGTCGTGGCACCGCCCAGGACCAGCCTCCGAGTCTGCTCGGCCACAGGGCCTCCCGTCTCCCGCACCGCCCCTGCGCGGCGCACCTACCCCGGCCCGGACCGGTCAACCCCGACGTCCCGCCCGCCCGGACCTCGAAACCGCCCCCCGCGACCGCGTGCCGATTGCACACCCTCACGCATCATCTTCCGGAATCGGCGCCGCCGCGGCCCGCCACGCACGACGCCCCCCGATGGTCCTCGTGGGGTCGGCGGGACGCGCCGCGCGGGAGGCGCCCCGGGGTCCACATCCCGGACAACTACCCTCGGCTCATGAACGCAGAAGCCGACGCCCTCGCCGCCGTGAAAGACGCCGACCGGAAGCACGTCTTCCACTCCTGGTCGGCGCAAGAGCTCATCGACCCGCTCGCCGTCGCGGGGGCCGAGGGCTCGTACTTCTGGGACTACCAGGGCAATCGGTTCCTCGACTTCTCCAGCGCGCTCGTCTACACCAACATCGGCTACCAGCACCCCCGGGTCGCCGCCGCCATCGCGGAGCAGGCCGCCAAGCTGTGCACCGTCGCCCCCGGCTTCGCCGTGGACGTCCGCTCCGAGGCCGCCCGGCTGATCGCCGAGCGCACCCCCGGCGACCTCGACAAGGTCTTCTTCACGAACGCGGGCGCGGAGGCCGTGGAGAACGCCGTACGGATGGCCCGACTGCACACCGGACGGCCCAAGGTGCTGTCCGCGTACCGCTCGTACCACGGGGCCACCTCCACCGCGATCAACCTGACCGGTGACGCCCGCCGCTTCGGCAACGACACCGCGACCGCGGGCGTCGTGCACTTCTGGGGCCCGTTCCTCTACCGCTCGCCCTTCCACGCGACCACCGAGGCCGAGGAATCCGCCCGTGCCCTGCGGCACTTGGAGGACACCATCGTCTTCGAGGGCCCGCAGTCCATTGCCGCGATCATCCTGGAGACCGTGGGCGGCGCCCCGGGCGTGCTCGTGCCCCCGGCCGGCTACCTGGCGGGCGTGCGCGCGCTCTGCGACCGGTACGGCATCGTCTTCATCCTGGACGAGATCATGGTCGGCTTCGGTCGGACCGGCGCGTGGTTCGCCGCCGACCACTGGGACGTCACCCCCGACCTGCTCTGCTTCGCCAAGGGCGTGACCAGCGGATACGTCCCGCTCGGCGGGGTCGCCATCTCCGCCGCCATCGCGGAGACCTTCGCCCGCCGGCCCTACCCGGGCGGGCTCACGTACTCCGGGCACGTGCTCGCCTGCGCCGCCGCCGTCGCGACGATCAACGTGATGGAGGAGGAGGACACCGTCGGGCGGTCCGCCCGCACCGGCGCGGACCTGCTGGGCCCCGGCCTGCGCGCCCTCGCCGAGCGGCACCCCGCCGTCGGCGAGGTCCGGGGCATGGGCACCTTCTGGGCGTTGGAACTCGTCCGGGACCCGTCGACGCGCGAGCCGCTGGTCCCGTACAACGCCTCGGGCGCCGACAACGCGCCGATGGCCGCGTTCGGGGCCGCCTGCAAGAAGGGCGGGCTGTGGCCGCTGATCGCCGGCAACCGCATCCACGTCGCCCCGGCCTGCAACATCTCCGCCGAGGACGTGGCCAAGGGCCTGGCGATCCTCGACGAGGCCCTCTCGGTCGCCGACGCGCACATGGCCTGACCTGGGATTCCCTTCGGGAACTGTGGGGTCGCCCAATCCGTGGGTGCCGGTGTTCGGATGATCCGTGCGGGGGAGATCCCCGCGCGCGCATGTTGCAATCCGTAGCGCAGCACACAGCAGTACCCAGCACCTACGGACCGGGATGCACGTCAGTCCCGGGGCGGTCCTGCGGGGCCGAACGGCGGGGAGCGACCACGTCTTGAACTTCGGGCGGGCGCTGGACGCCGGGCGTACGGGATCCAGACGACCGGACTCCGTGTTCCCGAGAACCCGAAGGAAGACACCATGAGCAAGCACGTCCTGGCGCAGAACCAGTACGGCAAGGCCGAGAACCGCATCGTCAAGGTCACCCGCAAGGGCAGCGACGGTTCCTGGCACGAGATCCGCGACCTCAACGTCTCCGTGGCCCTGCGCGGCGAGTTCCGCGACGTCCACCTGACCGGTGACAACGCCAACTGCCTGCCGACCGACACCACCAAGAACACCGTGTACGCCTTCGCCAAGGAACACGGCATCGACTCTCCCGAGGCCTTCGGCATCCTGCTCGCCAGGCACTTCGTCTCCTCCCAGGTGCCGATCCGCGAGGCGCAGATCCGCATCGAGGAGTTCGTGTGGGAGCGGATCCCGGTCCCCACGCGCAAGGAGCAGCACTCCTTCGTCCTCAAGGGCCAGGAAGTGCGCACCGCGCAGGTCACGTTCAGCGAGACGACGGGCCTCCAGGTCATCTCCGGGCTGAAGGACCTGACGGTGATGAACTCGACGAACTCCGAGTTCCACGGCTACATCAAGGACAAGTACACGACCCTCCAGGAGGCGTACGACCGCATCCTGGCGACCAAGGTGACCTCGCGGTGGGCGCACTCGGCCCTGGCCTCCGAGGACTCCGCGTACGACTGGGACCAGTCGTACAAGAAGGTGCGCAAGCACCTGCTGGAGGCCTTCGCGGAGACCTACTCGTACTCGCTCCAGCAGACCCTGAACCAGATGGCCGAGCGGGTGTTGGACAACTGCCCCAAGGTCAACGAGGTCCGGCTGAACCTGCCCAACAAGCACCACTTCCTGGTCGACCTGGAGCCCTTCGGCCTCAAGAACGACAACGAGGTCTACTTCGCGGCGGACCGGATGTACGGCCTGATCGAGGGCACCATCCACCGTGACGGCGTGCGGCCCGTCATCGCCACCAGCGACTGGATCGTGGCGTAACGCCCGAAGGACCCGTCAGTTCGGCCCGGACCGCGTCGCGGGGTCCGGGCCGTTCGCGTTCCTCATCCGGTCTCCGGGCCGTTCGCGTTCCTCATCCGGCGTCAGGGTCGGGGCGGCCCAGGAGCAGGTTCCAGCGGCCGGAGCGGCCGGTGAGGGTGGTGACCGTGTCGGGCCGCGCGTCGAGGCGCCAGAACACCGGGGCCGGCAGTTCCAGGGCGTGCACCACCGCCGCCCGTACGACGGCCTGCTCGACCACCACCCGGTGCGTTCCGGGGGCCAGGGCGGCCAGGTGCGCGCCGACCCGGGCGATCAGCGCGGCCACCGACTCCCCGCCGGGAGGCGCGAATCCGGGGTCGGTCAGCCACGCCCCCACGGCCTCCGGGTCCTCGGCCGCGACCTCCTCCAACGCCCGTCCCGCCCACGCCCCGACGGCGAGGCCGCGCAGGCCCTCGTGGCCCGGGACGGGTTCCCCGCGGCCGAACGTCCCGGGGCGGCCGTCGGGGCTCGACGGCGGGGTGACCAGGTGGACGCGGACGACGGATCGCGGGGGCACGGAACGCACAGAGGCCATGGGGGGAGCGTAAAGCGCCCGCCCGGGGCGTGAGACGGCGCCCACACGCCGTGGTGTTCCAGCCAGGCGCGCGGTACGGTCTCGGACGACATGACGACGGTATGACGGAAGCACCGGTGAGAATCCGGCACGGTCGCGCCACTGTGAAACCTCCCGCAGGAGTTCGGGGAGGGAAGTCAGACCCGCCACCTTCGTCAAGAGCACCACTGACCGGGACGCGTGTTCCCCCTGGAGGTTCTGCCATGGCTCAGTCCGCCGTGCCCACGACGGCTCCCGCCGCCGTTGCCCCGATTTCCCTCTCCGCGCTGGCCCCCTGGGCCGTCTTCGCGGGCGTCCTCATGCTCGTCCTGCTGTACCTCGTCGGCGCTGAACAGGGCGCCACCGCGATCTTCGAGGG
The DNA here is from genome assembly GCF_036231985.1 of Streptomyces sp. NBC_01426. Taxonomy (GTDB): domain Bacteria; phylum Actinomycetota; class Actinomycetes; order Streptomycetales; family Streptomycetaceae; genus Streptomyces. The sequence goes on along the minus strand of NZ_CP109500.1, from coordinate 4,106,228 downwards.
CGACACCATCCACGAGTGGATGCACGACGGTCGTCACCTCCTCGGGTTCCCCTGCCACTGATCCCCGCACCGCTCAGCAAGGGAACCCGAACATGAACCCCATCTCCCCCAGAGTCCTGCTCGTGCGGGGCATGCTCGCCGGCCTCTTGGCCGGCGTGGCCGCCTTCCTCGTCGCCTATCTCCTCGGCGAGTCCAAGGTGGACGCCGCGATCGCCATCGAGGAGGCCGGCGCCCACGAGCACGGCGACGAGGGCGCCCCCGTCAGCCGTGCCCTCCAGGCCACGGCCGGCCTCGGCACCGGCACCCTCCTGTACGGCGTCGCGATCGGCGGCATCGCGGCGCTCGTCTTCTGCTACGCCCTGGGCCGCATCGGTCGCTTCGGCCCGCGGGCCACGGCCCTGTTGGTCTCCGGTGGGCTCTTCCTCACCGTCAACCTGGTGCCGTTCATCAAGTACCCCTCCAACCCCCCGGCCGTCGGCGACCCCGAGACGGTCACCCAGCGGACCACCCTCTTCGTGCTGATGATCGCGTTGAGCGTGCTGCTGGGCGTGGGTGCGCTGATCCTGGGTCGGCGCCTCGCACCGAGGCTCGGCAACTGGAACGCGTCGATCGTCGCCGCGTTCGCGTTCCTCGTGGCGATCGGCCTGTCCTATGCGCTGCTGCCCGGCATCAACGAGGTGCCGGAAGGCTTCCCGGCGGCGCTGGTCTGGCAGTTCCGACTCGCCACCCTCGCCCTCCAGGCCGTCACGTGGGCGACTTTCGGCCTCGCCTTCGGACATCTAGCCGAACGCGCCCTTGTCCCCGCGACCCCGGCCCAGGAGGCTGTGCCGACGAGTTGACGATGAGGGGGCCGGTCGCACATGCCGACGGCGATCAGGGAGTGGCGGGGCTGGACGGGCGCCGCCCCGTTCTGGCTGAACTCCTTCCTGCTGCTCCTGGCCCCCTTCACCGCCGTCACCCTGTTCGCCCAGATCGGTGTCATCACGGCCCTGGCCGCCCTCGGCGGCCTGGTCCGCCAACTCTGGTACGGCGACTACGGCCACCCCGCCGTCCACCTCTGCGCCGCCTTCATGGGCGCGACGGCCGTCGCGCTGGTCGTCGTCTGAGACCCGCGTGACCCCGTGGTCGTTCGAAACGCCCCTCGACCGGACCCGGTGATCCCCGGGCGACCGCCCCGGATCGGCCGGTGCGCCGCGACCGGGGAGAACGGGCGTCGCGGCTGCTGGACTGGCCGGCGAATCCGCTCTGAGCCGTCACGGCGCCGTACTCCCCCTCACCCTTTCGGGCGCGGGCCCCGCACGGGCCGAAGCACGACCGGCGCACCGGCCGCGAGCTGGGAAGACGCACGCGCACCCGGGTGACGTGTGGGTGACTTGCCGTCAGCGTGGGATGACTCCCGATGTGCGGGCGGGCCGGGAGCGGTCCACTGCTCACAGGACCCGGCCGTCCGAGCCGGACCAGGAGGGAATGCCCATGCCCCGCGCCCAGTGGATCGTCGCAGCGGTGACGGTCACTCTGCTGTGTACCGGCGTTGGGATGTTGAGGAGCAGCGACGGCGCCCCGCCCGCGGCCGCCGGCACGGTCGCCGACTCGCTCCCCTCCCGGGCCCTGGGCCTGTCCGGGCACCGCCGGCTCGTACGCGAACTGGAGCATTCCGGCGGGCACTCCGGCACGCACACCCCCGGCAAGGGGGCCCGGTCCGTGCGGGGTGGGCTGCCCGGTCCCGTCGCGCCGATGCGGGCCGCGCCGCCCGTGCGGCTGGTGATCCCGGCGCTGGGGCTGGACGTTCCGCTGACCGCCGACCCGGAGGACGGCGACGCGATCCGCTGGGACGCCGACGGCCCGGCCCCGGGCTCGGCCGGCACCGCCGTCGTCACGGGGAACGGGCTGCGCCTGGGCGAGCTGCGCCGGGGCCTGACCATCGAGATCGCCCGCGCGGACCACCGTACGGCCGTGTTCACCGTGGACCGGGTCTCGCCGGCCCGCGTCCCCGGCCCGTCGGGGCGGTCCGGGGACCACGCGGGCGAACGGACGGGGCGGGAGGCCGGCGAGCGGACGGGCGGGGCGTCGGAGCGGCGGACGGGTGAGCGGGCCGGGCGCCGCGCCCAACTGCGGCTGATCAGCGGGGAGACGGCCGTCGTGGCCCGGCTGACGGGCCGCCACCGCACCCGCTGACCCCGCCGCGGCGGGCCCGGTGTCAGCCGACGGGGGTGTCTTCGTCCCCCGGTCGGGGGCTTCTTGGGCCCCGGTGGGGAGTGCTTCGGCGTGTCGGGGCACAGAGCTGGTCATGAGCGGTGCTCGGTACGCGCGGACGGCTGCGGCGAAGGCCCTGACGATGGCCTGCGTCGTGCTGCTGTGCGTCTTCGGCGCCGGTCCGGCCGGCGCGATGGCCGTCGAGGTCCGACCCGCCACGAGCGCCCCTGCGACCCCCGCGGAGCCTTCCGAGAGCCCGTCCGAACCCGCTTCGGATCCCGAGGCGCGGGCGGCCCTGCGTCCGGTCGTGCGCGGGATGGTGGGCGTGCGACGACCGGCGCCGCCGGTGTTTCACGTGAAACACCGGGAGGCGCGGGCATCCCGCGTGACCTCGTACGGGTCGGCCGAACCGGCCCTGTCCCGGCGGACGGTACGGAGTGTGGTCCTGCGCTGCTGAGCGGGCCGAGCAGCAGCACGCACCCACACCCCCCTCGAACACCGAGCACCCGTGAGGTTCCGCCATGCCCATCGACCCCTACGCCGCCCTGAACGCCATGCTGCGCGCCGAAGCCTCCCGTTTCACCCCGCCGGCCCGACGCCCGGAGCAGGCGGAGCCGGAGCCCGCCGCCCGTCCTGAAGCCCCGGCCGCTCGCCCGGCCGAAGCCGCCGCGAAGGAGTGAGGCCTCCCCGGATACGACGCGTCCCCCGGACCGAGGTCCGGGGGACGCGTCGTAGGGGGTGACGGCGCCGCGTCGGCTCACGGTTCGCGCATGTAGTAGCGGTAGAACGCGGTGAGTCCGGTGGCCGCGGCGACGGCGATGCCGAGGCCCGCGGAGCGGAGCACACTGTCGCCGGTGAGGCTGTACAGGTAGCCGACGGCCACGCCGCCGAAGACGCCGTAGGCGGCGGCGTGCAGTTCCCTCGGCAGTCGGGAGCCGATCCGGCCGAGGGTGAACATGATCGCGGCGAAGAGCGCGCCGCACAGGATGCCGTAGAAGACGTTGCCCACGTCGACCGGGCCCATCTGGCGCTTGATGAAGGCCGCCCAGACCCCGTAGACGAGACCGGCCAGCAGGGCGCGGACCATCGCGCCCTTGCTCAGGTCGTGCGTCCGGTCCGTCGTCGTCCCCCGGTGCCGCCGATGGGCGGTGGGTGCCGCATGTGCCATGACGGGGCTCCTCTCTCCACCATCCAGGGCACACCCGCCACCTCGGACCGGCAAGTGGATCAAGTGGTGTCCCCGTCGCCCTCGGCTCCGCCGCGTCCCCGCCCCGCGGGGCCCCGCCCGGTCCGTTCACGCCTGCCACCCGCTCGCAGCAACAACGCTCGCGGGCCGCACCGCCGCGGCATTCCCTGGTGACGTGCGCACCTTCCTGTCGACGGTACTGATCGTGCTCGTGGCCCTGCTGGTGCCCGCGAGCGCGGTCGCGTACTGGGCCGACCGCGAGCTGGGCGACGCCGACCGCTACACCGCCGCCATGTCCCCGCTCGCCGAGGACCCCGCCGTGCGGGGCGTGGTCGTCACCCAGGCCACCCGCGCACTCGCCGGCCAGATCGACGCCGGCCCCTTCCAGGGCGGGGTGGACGCCCTCCTCGGCGAGGCCCTGCAGTCCTTCTCCGGGACCCCGGCCTACCGGACGGCCTGGGACGCCGCCAACCACGCCGCGCACGCCGCGTTCCTCAAGGCCCTCACCACCGGCGACGGGGACGCCGTCACCATCGACCTCGCGCCCGTGATCGCCCGGGTGAAGGGGGAACTCGTCGAGAACGGGGTGCCCTTCGCGGACCGGATCCCGGTGACCCACGTCTCCGTCGAGGTCATGGAGTACGACGACCTGGGCGCACTACGGAAGGGATTTCGCATGCTCCAGATCGCCGGGGTGTGGCTTCCCCTCCTGACCCTGCTGCTGGCCGCGGCGGCGATCGCGGTCGCCGCCGCGCGCCGGCGGGCCGTGGTCGCCACCGGGCTGGGGCTGGCGGTCGGGGCGGCGCTGCTGTGGCTCGCGGTGCAATGGTGCCGACGTCTCACCCTGGAGGACCTGCCGGCCGACATCGACCGGCCCGCCGCCGGGGCGGTGTACGACGCGCTCACCGCGTTCCTGCGGACCACCGCCTGGGTGGTGCTGGCCATCGGACTCGCGGCCGCGCTCGGCGCCTGGCTCGCGGGACGGCTGCGCCGCACGCCATAAGCTCGGAAGATGCGGAACCTGCGGAGAAGTGGGCAGACGAGCGGGGAACTCCACAGAAGAACCGATTCGCGAGCGGCGGCACGGAAGCGGGAATGACCACCGAACGACGCACCGAGCACATAAGGTCCGGGCACTCCCGGGCCCGTCAGATTCCCCTGACCCCGCCCTCGTGGCTCCTCAACGGGCTGCGTCCGAGCAGCGCCCCCGTCCCGTGGGCCGCCGTCGCGCGCGCCGGCATCGCCCTGTCCGTCCCCTTGGCCGTGGGCTTCGCGCTGGACGAACCGGAATACGGCGCCCTGGTCTCCATGGGCGCCCTGTCCGGGGTGATCGGCGACACCGCCGACGCGTATCGGATGCGCATCCTGAACATCGCCGTGCCGCAGCTCTTCGGCGCCGTCGGGGTGGCCGTCGGCACCCTCGTCTTCGGGCACGGCTGGCTGGCCGTCGCCGTGCTCACCCTGATCGCCCTCGTCTCCGGAATGATCTCCTCGATCGGCACGGTCGCCTCCGTGTCCGGTCTGCTGCTCCTGCTGAACGCCGTGGTCGGCGCCGGCCTGCCGATGCCCAAGCCCTGGTGGACGGCGCCGCTGCTGCTCAGCGCCGGCGGACTGTTCGTGCTGGCGCTCAGCCTGGCGGGCTGGCCCCTGCGTGGGCGCCAACCCGAACGGGTCGCCGTCGCGGCCGGATACCGGGCCCTGGCGGACACGCTGGAGGCCGCGGGCGGACCCGACTACGAGGATCGCCGCCGGGAGGTCACGCAGGCCCTGAACCAGGCCTACGACCTCGTCCTGGGCCGGCGGGCGCTGGTGCACGGGCGCAGCCCGTCGCTGGTGCGGATGCTGGCCCAGTTGAACGTGCTGATCCCGCTCGTCGAGGGGGCCCCCGCCGCTCACCTGCGGGGACGGCCGCTGCCGCCCGAGATCCCGGCCGCCGTGAGGGAACTGGCGGCGGCCGTCGAGGACGGCCGCACCGGGACGCCCGTACTGGACCTGCCCCCGCCGCACGGCCAGTCCGAACGCGCCATCGACGCGGCCCTGCGGCACGCGGCGACCATCGTGCACCTCGCCGAGCCGCGGATGCAGAACGTGGACGACCGGCTCGGAAGACCGGCCGCGCTGGGGATCAGGGCCCGGCGGGCGGTCCGCGACATGATGTTCTCCCGGGCCTCCTGGCGGTACGGCATCCGGCTGGCCGTGTGCATCGGGCTGGCGCAGGTGCTCGTCTCGGTGATCCCCATCGAGCGCTCGTACTGGGTCGCGCTGACCGTCACCTTCGTCCTCAAGCCGGACTTCGGCTCGGTGTTCTCCCGGGCCGTCCTGCGGGCCCTGGGGACGGCCGTCGGGCTGGTCCTCGCCGCCGCCGTGCTGGCCGAGGTGCCGCGCGGCTGGTGGGACGTGCCGGTGATGGCGGTGCTGGCCGCGCTGATCCCGGCGTTCTCCGCCAAGGGGTACGCCTTCCAGACCGCCGCGATCACCCCGGTGATCCTGCTGCTGTCCGATCTGCTCAACCACCAGGGCTTCGACCTGATCCGGCCCCGACTGCTGGACAGCCTGATCGGCTGCGCCATCACGCTGGTCGCGGGGTACCTGCTCTGGCCCGAGAGCTGGCACACCCGGATCGGGGACCGGCTCGCGGACACCGTGGACGACGCCGCCCGGTACGTGGAGCGGGCGTTCGCCGCCGACCGTCCGGACACGGAGGCCGGGCAGCGGGCCGCCCGCACCGCCCGGCTCCAGGCCCGCCGACGGATCTACCGGGACCTGTCGGGCGTACGGACCGAGTTCCAGCGGGCGCTGACCGAGCCGCCGCCGACGGGGGCGCGGGCCGCCGCGTGGTGGCCGCTGGTGGTGGCCGTGGAGCGGATCGTCGACGCCACCACCGCCGCCCGGGTGCGCGTCAACCACGGCGCGGACGCCCCCGACGGGGACGAGGTCGCGGCCGCCGTGCGGGAACTGCGCGGACTGGCCGAGGGGGTGCGCGCGAGCCGGACCCCGGCGGCGGTGCGCGGCGGCCCGGCCCCGGTGGGCAGGGAGGACTCCGTGCTGGCGCCCGTCCACCAGGAGATCGCCGCGGCCCGCGCCATCGCCGCCCCCGCCGACTGACGGCGGGCGCGGGGCCCCGTCCCCCGAATGGGTCCGTGCCCGGGCCGGTGCTCCTCCTCCGGGGGAGCATCGCCCCATGAGGTCCCCCGTCCCGCGCGGCCGGCGCCGCGGCGTCCTGGCCCTCCCCGTCCTCGCCGCCCTGCTCGCGGTGTCGGCCGGGTGCTCCGACGTGGAGGGGCTGCAGAGCGACGGTGACCTGGGCGTCGTGCACGCCCCGCAGACCCTGTGGAAGAACATCCACCCGGCGCCACCCGCGGCGGACCAGAAGCCGGGCACCGCCACCGTGGTCCCGGGGTTGCCCAAGGCCCCGGGACCCGACATGCGCGGCGTGAACCCGCTGGACGTCGTACGGGCCGACGTCACCGCCTCCGCCCGGCAGGACGGTGGCACCGGACGGCTCGTCGACCCTCGGGCCCCGCAGCGGCTGGCGCTCTGCACACAGGCTGTGGACGGGGGCCCCGAATGCCCGATGCGGCCCCCCGTCCTGCAGGACGTGACGGGCAACGGCCGGGAGGAACTGATCACCGCTCTCGACCTCGACGGCCGGAACAGCGAACTGCGCGTCTACACCGTCCAGGACGACGGGGCGATCGCCCGGATCCTGTACCGGCGCGGAGTGCTGGAGGGCGTGGAGGTCGCCGCCGAACACCTCGCGGTGCGCGAACCGACGTCGAATCCCAAGTACGTCTCCGTCTCCGACTACGTGTGGGACCCCGACGCGAAGATCCTCAACCTGTCCCAGCTCACCCTCGACGAGTGCCCCACCGCCAAGGACGGCTCGACCGGCTGCCCCCCGAGCCGGGGCTGAGGGGAGGGGCCGGATGCGGGTGACGAGCAGTCTGCGCTGGAAGATCGCCCTGACCACCACGGCGGTGTGCTGCGCGGTGGCGGCCGTGCTCGGGATCCTCGTGCACAACGTGGTCGCCGGACAGGTCGTCGGCGAGGTCCGCAAGGACGTGACCCGGGACCTGGACGACGCCGTCAACCAGTACCAGTACGGCACCGTGCACGGCGACGTGAACGTGGTCATCGACCCGCCCGAGCTTCCCGGACCCCTGCGCAAGCTCGTCGCGCGCGGGGAGACCGGGAGCATGGTCGGCAAGCACGACGGCGAACCCGCCATGTGGGGCGCCGGGCCCGCCGACACGAAGGTCCTGGCCGTCTGGCTCCCCTTCGACCAGACCCGCCGGCGGCTGCGCGACCTGGATACCGCCATCCTCGCCTCCGCCGCCCTCGCCGCCGGGATCGTGGCACTGGCCGGCCTGTTCCTCGCCGACCGGATCAGCAGGCGGCTGGCGACCACCGCCGCCGTGGCCCGCCGGATCAGCGCCGGCGACCTGGACGCCCGGGTGGGCCTCCCCGCCGACCCGGACGATCCCCGCAACACCCGCCACCACGACGAGGTCCGCGACGTCGCGCACGCCCTGGACTCGATGGCCGGGTCGCTCCAGGAACGGCTGGAGGCCGAGAAACGGTTCACGGCCGACGTCGCACACGAACTGCGCACCCCGTTGACGGGCTCGCTCGCCGCCGCGTCACTGCTGCCCGAGGGCCGCCCCAAGGAAATGATCAACGACCGGCTTCGGGCCCTGCACCTGCTCACCGAGGACCTGCTGGAGATCTCCCGGCTGGACGCGGGAGTGGAACAGGCGGAGCTGTCCCAGGTGGAACTGGGCCGGGCCGTCCGGCGGGCCGTCGCGGGCACCCGGCTGCCCGTCACGGTCCGGGTGGTCCGGGACACGGTGGTGCTCACCGACCGGCGCCGCCTCGACCGGATCCTGGCCAACCTGCTGGTCAACGCCGACAAGCACGGGAAGCCGCCGATCGAGGTGTCCGTCGAGGGCCCGGTGGTGGTGATCCACGACCATGGGGCCGGCTATCCGCCCGAACTGATCGAGCAGGGCCCGCAGCGCTTCCGCACGGGCGACCCGGGGCGGGGCCGGGGGCACGGTCTGGGACTGACCATCGCGGCGGGTCAGGCCGCGGTGCTGGAGGTGGAGCTGACCTTCGCCAACGCCCCCGACGGAGGCGCGGAGACCACCCTGCGCCTACCCGTCGGGCGTCTGGTCGCGGACAGTTGAACGGGACGAGGAGATGTTTCACGTGAAACACCGGACGGCGGGGGACGTTTCACGTGAAACATCCCCCGCCGTCACCGGGTGACCCGTCGACCCGACCGGTCGCCCGCCTGATCCATCGGTTGACCCACCAGGTTGACCCACCGGGCTGACCAACCGGGCTGATCAGTGGGCCGGTTCACACCCTGGTCGACCGGGCCGGTTCAGACGCCGATGTTCTTGCCGTCCTTGCGCCAGACCGACACGACCGCCGGGCGGACGATCTTGCCGGGGCCGTCGGGCCACACCGACTGGGGCTTCTCGACGGACGCGCCGTCGATCTCGCCCGGGTGCTGGACGGAGACCAGGACGCGCTTGTCCTGGATCAGCGGGCCACAGGTCTCGGCGCCGCGCGGCACGGTCAGGAACTGCTTCAACTCACCGCGGCGTTCACCGGCCGTGGCGACGCCGAACAGGCCGTCGTGCGAGCCGAGCTGGTTGCCGTCGGTGGAGATCCACAGGTTGCCGTGCGGGTCGAAGGCCACGTTGTCCGGGCAGGAGATCGGGCTGACCTTGTCCTTCGGGAAGCCCGCGAAGAAGGTGGCCGGGTCGTTGGGGTCACCGGCGACCAGGAAGAGCCGCCAGGCGAAGCCGTCGCCCGCCGGGTCGTCGAAGTTCTCGGCGAGCTCCAGGATCTGACCGTGCTTGTTCAGGTTGCGGGGGTTGGCCTCGTCCGCGCCCGCCTTGCCGGCCTTGCCGCGGTCGGTGTTGTTGGTCAGCGCGATGTAGACGCGGCCGGTGCGCGGGGAGGGCTCGACGTCCTCCGGGCGGTCCATCTTGGTGGCGCCCACCTTGTCGGCGGCCTGCCGCGTGAAGATGTACACCTCCTCGGCGGTCATGCCCTCGACGTGCGAGACGTTGCCGGTGGCGAGCTTGATCCAGACGCCGGATCCGTCGAACTGGCCGTCCGAGGGGAGCTTGCCGGTGCCGTCGATCTCGGCGGCCGGCGAGTCACCGGTCAGCTTGGCGACGTACAGGGTGCCCTCGTCGAGGAGGGTGAGGTTGTGCTCCTTCGCGGCGCGCGAGCCGCCCTTCTTCATCCGCTTCGACGAGACGAACTTGTAGAAGTAGTCGAAGCGCTCGTCGTCGCCCATGTAGACGACCGGGCGGCCGTCCTCGGTCAGGCGCGGCTGGGCGGCCTCGTGCTTGAAGCGCCCCAGCGCGGTGCGCTTGCGCGGGGTGGACGTCGGGTCGTACGGGTCGAGCTCGACGACCCAGCCGAAGCGGTGCGACTCGTTGGGCTCCTGCACGGTGTCGAAGCGCTTGTCGAACCGCTCCCACTTGCGCTCGGTGGCGCCCGTGGTCATGCCGTAGCGCTTCAGTCGGGCGGCCTCGGTCGGGTCGGTGACCTGTCCGGCGTTGGCGAAGTACTGGTTGAAGTTCTCCTCGCCGTGGAGGGTGGTGCCCCACGGGGTGGTGCCACCGGCGCAGTTGTTGAGGGTGCCGAGCACCTTCGTGCCGGTCCGGTCGACGGAGGTCTTCAGCAGCTCCGAGCCCGCCGCGGGGCCGGTCAGCCTGAACTCGCTGGTGGCGGTGAGACGCCGGTTGAGCTGGTGCCGGGAGACCGCCGTCAGCTTGCCGCTGCGGTGGTCCTCCTGCACGACGACGACGGAGAGGCCGTGCGCGGCCCAGGCGATCTCGACCTGCTCGCGGGTCGGGTTGGCCGGGTCGTACGCCTTGAACATGAGGTTCTCGTCGGTGTACTCGTGGTTGGCCACGAGCAGCTGCCGACGCTCGTAGTCGTCACCGAGCGGGAGAAGGCTCAGGAAGTCGTTGTTGTAGCCGAACTGGCCGGCCTGCGCGGCGGCGGTCTGCTTGTCGGGATTGAAGCCCGGGGCGCCCTTGACGATGGGCTCGCCCCAGCGGATGACCACGTTCTGCTCGTGGCCCTCGGGGACGGTGACCTTGTCGTCGGTGTTCGGCGCGACGGCCTTGAAGCGCAGTCCGCGGGCGGCGTCGCCGACACCGGCCGCACCGGAGCCCCGGGTGTCGAGGGAGGGCGAGGCGTTGGCGGCGGAGCCGTTGCCGCCCAGCGTGACGGCGGTGCCGGCGGCGGTGGCCACCGTGACGACGGCGGCGGACCGGAGCATCGAGCGGCGGGAGTAGGCGCGGGCGATCACGTCGCCGACGTACTCGTTGTCGCTGGTGTTCGGCACCTCGTGGAAGCAGGCGTCGCCACAGCGGTAGCGGCAGGTGAGAGCGGAACGGCCGCTCCCATGCGGGTTGCCGAGGAGCGGCAGAAGCTTGCGCACGAGGTGTCCTCCGAGGGTGCACGGCGCCGACAACATGTCGGAACGAACAGCCGTGACGCTAGGCGGAGGTTGCGCCGATGCGGCGGCGCGGGGATGAACGGTCGGTGAACCCGGCACGGCGGAGGGGCAGTTCCCCACGGGCTCCGGTTGCATGCGAGGGTTGGCGCCACGAAAGGCGCCCCTGCCGAAGTTCCAGCCAAGGGGCCGATAACCTTACGTGTCCACTCTGGGCAGGGATCTACCGCGCAGCACGGACAAATGACGCACGCACTCATGCGAAAGGCCTGGCCCATGGGTATTCGGAGCTTGTTGCGCAAGGTGTTCGGACGGTCTACCGAACCGGTTCCGGATACGTCGGACGCCCCATCGGCGGCCGTCCCGAGCCAGACGGAACGTACGCCCATGGACTCGGCGGCCGAATTGGTCGCCGCGTCCTTCGACAACCCCACTGTTCCCCCGCAGTCCGCTCCGCGGGACCGCGAAGCCGGCGCCGTGATGACGGCGCCGGCCGTCCCGGAGGCCCGCCGCCCGGCGCCTTCGGCCGGTACCGGAAGCCCGGCGGAGCCCGCCGCCGAGCCGACGCCGGAACCGACGCCGACGCCGGCCGAGGCCGAGGCGGCGCCCGCCGAAGCGGTTCAGGAGCCGGTTGCGGCCGAGGCGGTCGTTGCCGAGCCGGTTACGGCCCAGCCGGTCGCTACCGAGCCGGTTGCGGCCGAGGCGGTTGCGGCGGAGCCCGCGGCCGCCGAGGTCGAGCCCGTGACGGCCGAGACGGTGGACGAACCCGCCGCCGAGGTCGAGCCCGAGCCGGTCGCCGCCGTGGCCGAGCCCGAGGTCACCGAGGCCGCACCCCGCGCGGTGGTCGCGGTCGAAGCCGAGCCGGAGCCGGTCGCCGCCGAGCCCGTCGCGGTCGAGGCCGTCGAGGTCGAAGCCGCACCCGTGGTCGAAGCCGAGCCCGTCGCCGTCGAAGCCGTGGTCGAGCCGGTCGTGATCGAGCCCGCCCCCGTCGTCGAGGCCGTCGTGATCGAACCGGTCGTGGTCGAGCCCGAGCCCGTCGTTGCCGAGGCCGCACCCGCGGTCGAAGCCGAGCCGGTCGCAGCCGAGCCCGTCGCCGCCGAGCCCCTCGTGGTCGAACCGGTCGCCGTCGAGCCCGTCGCGGTCGAGCCGGAGCCCGTCGCCGCCGAGCCGCTCGCGGTCGAAGCCGAGCCCGTCACCGCCGGAGCGGAAGCTGCACCCGCACCCGCCGTCGAGGCGGTCGTCGCCGGGGTCGGGGGGCCGGCCGTCGCGCTGGCCGCCGTCAAGCGGCGGGCCGCGTCGGTCGCCGGGGCGTACAAGGCCGCCGGTCAGGTGCTGCGCGCCAAGGGCAAGGCCGGGGCGCGCGCCAAGGTGTACCTCGTGCTGGACCGGTCCTTCTCGATGCGCGGCTTCTACAAGGACGGCAGCGCCCAGCACCTCGCGGACCACGCGCTGGCCCTCGCCGCGCACCTCGACGACGCGGCGACCGTGCACACGGTGTTCTTCTCCACGGACGTGGACGGCACCGCCGACCTCACCCTGGACGGTCACGACGACGCCTGGGTCGAGGCCCGTCACGCCGAGCTCGGCCGCATGGGCCGCACCAGCTACCACGTGGCCGTCGAGGCGGTCGTGGAGCGGTACCAGAAGGACGGCGGCACGGGCCCGGCCCTCGTCGTCTTCCAGGTCGACGGCGCCCCCGACAACCGTCAGCCCGCCCGGCAGGCGATCGTCGCCGCCGCGGCGCACGACATCCACTGGCAGTTCGTCGGCTTCGGTGACCACGACAGCAAGGGCTTCGACTTCCTGCGCAAGCTGGACGCCGAGAACGCCGGCTTCTTCCACGCCGGGCCCGCGCCCCGCGAGCTGACCTCGGCGGCCCTGCTCAAGGGCCTCCTCGACCGCTTCTAGGTCGACGGCACGTACGAGAAGGCCGCCGCCCCCGGTACTCCCGGGGGCGGCGGCCTTCTCGCGTACCCGGCCCACCCGGGCCGTGGAGGGCCCCGGTGCGCCCTGCGACGCCGCACGGGCCGCCGGGGACAGGCCGGGGCCACGGACGCCCGCAAGGCGCCGCAACGAGCCACAGCGGCCTCGGGAGTCACAGGGGCGTGGCCCGGCAGCCGACCCACGGAAAAGGGCGGCACCCCCGAAATCCGGGGGCGCCGCCCTTCACACACGAGCCGTACAAGCCGTGCAGGCCCGCGCGGGGCCTGCACGGTCCTACTGGTGCTGCTTGACCGACTTCTCGACGGGCTCGGTCTCCTTGGCCTCGACCGGCTTGCGCAGCGCGATGTTCAGCTCGCGCAGGCGGGTCTCCTCCAGCACGGTGGGCGCGCCCATCATCAGGTCCTGCGCGTTGCCGTTGAGCGGGAAGGCGATCGTCTCGCGGATGTTCGGCTCGTCGGCGAGCAGCATCACGATGCGGTCGACACCGGGGGCGATGCCGCCGTGCGGCGGGGCGCCGAGACGGAACGCACGGAGCATGCCCGCGAACTCGCGCTCGACGGTCTCGGCCTCGTAACCGGCGATCTCGAAGGCCTTCAGCATGACCTCGGGCTCGTGGTTGCGGATGGCGCCGGAGGACAGCTCGATGCCGTTGCAGACGATGTCGTACTGCCAGGCCAGGATGTCCAGCGGGTCCTTCTCCTCCAGGTCCTTCATGCCGCCCTGGGGCATGGAGAACGGGTTGTGGGAGAAGTCGATCTTGCCGGTCTCCTCGTCCTTCTCGTACATCGGGAAGTCGACGATCCAGCAGAAGCGGAAGACGTTCTCCTCGAAGTGGCCCGCGCGCTTGGCCGCCTCGACGCGGACGCCGGACATGATCTTGGAGACCTCGTCGAACTCGCCCGCGCCGAAGAACACCGCGTGGCCGGCCGCGAGGCCGAGACGCTCGGTGAGGACCTTGACGTTCTCCTCGGTGAGGAACTTGGCGATCGGGCCGGTCAGCGCGCCGTCCTCGCCCACGCGGACCCAGGCCAGGCCCTTGGCGCCGAGCGAGATCGCGTACTCGCCGAGCCCGTCGAAGAACTTGCGGGGCTGCGCGGCGGTGTCCGGGACGGCCAGCGCACGCACGTGCTTGCCGGCGAACGCCTTGAACTCCGAGCCCTCGAACACGTCGGTGATGTCGACGAGTTCCAGCTTGGCGCGCAGGTCGGGCTTGTCGTTGCCGTACTTCAGCATCGACTCGCGGAACGGGATCCGCGGGAAGGGGGAGGTGACCTCGCGGCCGTTGCCGAACTCGGTGAAGAGCTCGGTCATCAGGCGCTCGATCGGCTGGAAGACGTCCTCCTGCTCGACGAAGGACATCTCGACGTCGAGCTGGTAGAACTCGCCCGGCGAACGGTCGGCGCGGGCGTCCTCGTCGCGGAAGCAGGGCGCGATCTGGAAGTACCGGTCGAAGCCGGAGATCATCAGCAGCTGCTTGAACTGCTGCGGCGCCTGCGGCAGGGCGTAGAACTTGCCCGGGTTGAGGCGGGACGGCACGACGAAGTCACGGGCGCCCTCGGGGGAGGTCGCGGTGAGGATCGGAGTCGCCATCTCGTTGAAGCCGAGGGCCACCATCTTCGAGCGGATGGAGGCGATGACGGCCGAGCGCAGCATGATGTTGCGGTGCATGCGCTCGCGGCGCAGGTCGAGGAAGCGGTACTCCAGGCGTCGCTCCTCGTTCACCCCGTCGTCGGTGTTGATGGTGAAGGGCAGCGGGGCGGACGCGCCGAGCACCTCGACCTCGGAGACCTCGATCTCGATGTCGCCGGTGGGCAGCTCCGGGTTCACGTTGTCCGCGCCGCGGGAGAGGACCTTGCCGTCGATGCGGACGACGGTCTCCTTGGAGACGCTGCTCAGGGCCTCGTTCGCGGCGGTGCCGGGACGGGCCACGAGCTGCGTGATGCCGTAGTGGTCACGGAGATCGATGAAGAGGATGCCGCCCAGGTCTCGACGGTTGTGCAGCCAGCCGCTCAGCCTGACGTCGGCGTTGACGTCGGAGGCTCGGAGCTCGCCGCACGTGTGGGACCTGTACCGATGCATCAGTCATCCAGTTCTTCGCGATACCAGGGTGGATTCAACCGTCCCCAGGTTACCGTCCGGGCCCCGGCTGCGCGGGCGGGGCCGGGGCGGCCCGGTCCGGCGGCCGTGTGGCCGCTCGTGGCGGGGGCTCGCGGGCGGGCCCCGGGCGCGACCTGGGAGGGGGTGCGGGGGACGGGCGGGAAGCGGGTCCGGGGGCCGTGAACAGGCACGCCCGGATCATCACCTGTAAAGATGACCGAGTGCGTACCGAGGATGTCCTGGCCGCGATCGCGACCGGCCTGTGGCGATGGGACAACGGGTCCGGGACCGTCACGCTCGACGGCGAGGCCGCCCGGCTGCTCGGGCTGCCCCCGGAGCACGTGGTCCTGCCGGAGGTCGCCGTACGGTCCCGGTTCCACCCGGTGGACTGGAACGAGATCAACGGCATCGTGAACCTGGCCGTCGCCGAGGGCACCCTCGCCGAGGCCCGGCTGCGGATCATGGACGAGGACGGGCGGGTGCTGCGCACCGTGCGCAGCCGCTCCAAGCCCGTGGAGAACCGCGCCCCGGACGGCCGTGTGGACTACGAGCTGATCGGCACCATCCAGGAGATCGCCGAGCCGCAGCCCGGCACCACCGCCGTGCACACCCCGATCACCGGGGACTGGCGGCGCTCCCGCGAGGCGTTCCTGCTGGACGCGGGCCGGGCGCTGGCCGAGGCGCGGTCCACGGCGGAGGTGCTGCGGGTGGCGGCGTCACTGTCCATGCCCGGGTTCAGTCCCGACGGGCTGGCCGTGTTCGGTGTGGCCGGCGACCGGCTGTCGATCATCGGGCACCACGGGCACGGTCCGGGGGCCGAGGGTCCCTTCGCGGAGATGCAGCTGGACACGGACTATCCGGCGGCGGAGGTCGTGCGCACCGGACGGGCGATCTACCTGCCGTCCCCGGAGGACTACAAGCTCCGCTTCCCGGCGACCTGGCCCCTGGCCCGGCACTTCGGCCGGATCTCCTGGGCCTTCCTCCCGCTGATCGTGGCGGGGCGGACCATGGGCGCCTGGATGGCCGCGTTCAAGCACCCGGTGTCCTTCTCGCCGGACGAGCGGTCGGTGCTGACGACGGTGGCCCGGATGCTGGCCCAGGCCCTCCAGCGGGCGGGCGTGGCGGAATCCGAGCGGGAGCTGACGAGCGGCCTCCAGCGGTCGATGATGCCGCAGCTCGGCCCGGAGATCCCGGGCATGACCCTCGCCGCCCGGTACGTCCCGACCGGCGGCGGGCTCCAGGTCGGCGGCGACTGGTACGACATGATCCCGCTGCCGTCGGGCCGGTTCGCCCTGGTCATCGGGGACGTGCAGGGCCACGACGTACGGGCCGCCGGGCTGATGGGCCAGCTGCGGATCGCCGTGCGGGCGTACGCCTCCGAGGGCCACCGACCGGACGCGGTGCTCTCGCGGGCCTCCCGGTTCCTCGCCGGGCTGTGCTCCACCCAGGACACGGCCGACTCGGCGTCCTACGACGACACCGACTTCCTCAGCCCACGCTTCGCGACCTGCCTGTACGTGGAGTGCGACCCGCGGACGGGAACGCTGGAGGTGGCGCGGGCCGGCCACCCCGAGCCCGCGGTCCGGATGACGGACGGCACCGTGCTGATGCGGTCCACGGCCGGCGGGCTGCCGCTCGGCATCGTCCCGGACACCGACTACCCGACGACCCGGTTCACCCTCGAACCCGGCGAGACGATGATGCTGTGCACCGACGGGCTCATCGAGACCGGCGGCCACGACCTGGACACGGGCTGGGCCCGGCTACGGGCCATCCTGGAGACCGAGGCCCCGGACGGCGGGACCCTCGACGGCGACATGGCGGCCGGGCACCTGGAGAAGCTGGCCGATCTGCTGGTGCAGGCCGTGCACGGGCCGTCCTCGCACCACACCACCGGCCCGCTGGCCGATCGGCGCGAGGACGACATAGCCGTGGTCCTGCTGTGCCGCGAGGGCGCGGGCTGTGGCTGCGGCACCCCGCAGACCCACCCGGCGCCGCCGTCGCGCCGCACCCTGCTGACCGTGGCGCAGGCGGAGCCGGCCCGGATCGCGGGAGCCCGCCGGCAGATCCGGGAGCTGCTGCACGACTGGGCGGACTCCGAACAGGTCGACTCGGCGGTGCTGATGGTCTCCGAGATGGTGACGAACGTACTGGTGCACACGGACGGCGACGCGGTGCTGGTCGCGGACGCGGTGGGCGAGCCCGGAACCCGGCGGCTGCGCGTGGAGGTGGCCGACTCCAGCGACGAACTGCCCCACAAGCGGCACCCGGGCGAGATGGCGTCGAGCGGACGCGGTGTGCTGCTGATGGAGATGCTCGCCGACGCGTGGGGCGTCGACCCGCGCGGTGAGGGCAAGTCGATCTGGTTCGAACTGCGCGAACAGTCCAAACCCGCCCCGGACGCGAACCCCGGCGCGGACACGGCCCCCGACCCCGACGCGAACACGGTCTCCCCGCCCCGACCGTGAGCGCCCGGACGGGACATCCTGCCCGGGCCCGGGCGTGGTTGGATGCAGCGGTGTCGACTCCCCTGCTCCCCGAGCCCGTCCGGCGGCTGGCCGCCTGGTGCGCCGTCTTCCTGCTCGTCGCCGGCGTCGTCGCGGTGATCGTCTGGTTGTGCGCCACCTTCCGGACCGCCGTGACGCCCGCGCTGCTCGCCCTGCTCGGGACGGCCCTGCTCGGACCGATGCACCGGCGGCTCATCCGCATGAAGGTCAACCGGTCGCTCGCCGCCGCGCTGACGTGCCTCGCGGTGGTGGCGTTCGTCGGCGGGGTCTCGTACGCCGTCTCCCTCGCGCTGATCGACACCGGCGACCAGATCGCCGCCTCGCTGCGACGCGCCGGCGAGGACCTCGCCCGTCATCTGGGCGCGGCCGGCACGTCGTTGGAGGACATGGCGGAGAACGCCAAGGGGCTGCTGGCCAAGTTCGGCGGCACGGCCGCCTCCGGGGTGATCGCCGGCATAAGCGTCGTCGGCGAGGTCATCGGCACCTCGATCCTCGCGCTCCTGCTGATCTTCTTCTTCCTGCGGGACTCCGACCGCGCCGCCGGCGCCCTGCGTTCGCTGGGGCCGCGCGCGGCCGGCGACATCGTGGAGGCGATGGCCCGACGGGCCTTCGAGGCCGTCGAGGGGTTCATGCGCGGGACCACCTTCATCGCCCTGATCGACGCCGCCTGCATCACGATCGGCCTGCTGATCCTGCGCGTGCCCGGCGCGTTCGGTCTGGGCGCGCTGGTCTTCGTCGGCGCCTACATCCCGTACCTCGGCGCCTTCCTCTCGGGCGCCATCGCCGTGCTCGTCGCCCTCGCCGACCGGGGGTGGGTGATCGGCCTGTGGGTGCTCGGCGTGGTGCTCGCCGTCCAGGTGTTGGAGGGGCACGTGCTCCAGCCGGTGATCCAGAGCCGTACCGTCCAGATGCACCCGGCGGTGGTCATGCTGGCCATCACCGCCGGCGCCGGCGTGGCCGGGATCCTCGGGATGCTCCTCGCCGTCCCCCTCACCGCCGCCGCCTTCGGCGTCGCGTCGGAACTCCGCACCCGCTACGAAACCCCACCCGCCCCGCACCCCGACACGCCCCCGGCCTGAGCCCGCCGGCCCGGCGCCCGCCGGTACCGCACGCGACGAAGGCGCCGCCCGGGATCCGGGGGCGCCTTCGTCGTGGGGTGACCGCGTGGGGCGGTCGGTCAGCGGGTGCGCGCCGTCGTGGGGACGGTGCCCAGGCGGCCGGCCTGGAAGTCGTCGAACGCCTGCTGGAGTTCGTGCTTGCTGTTCATGACGAACGGGCCGTAGTGCGCCATCGGCTCACGGATCGGGCGACCGCCGAGCAGGACGACCTCCAGGTCCGGGGCGTTGGAGTCCTGGGACTCGTCCGCGCGGACGGTCAGGGAACCGCCCTCGCCGAACACCGCCGTCTGGCCCTTGTGGATCGGCCGGCGGTCCTGGCCGACCGAACCGCGCCCGGCCAGGACGTAGGCGAGGGCGTTGAAGTCCTCGCGCCACGGCAGGGTGATCTGGGCGCCCGGGGTGATGGTCGCGTGGATCATCGTGATCGGGGTGTGGGTGATGCCGGGGCCCTCGTGGCCGTCCAGTTCACCGGCGATCACGCGGAGCAGCGAGCCGCCGTCCGGGGTGGACAGCAACTGCACCTGGCCGCCGCCGATGTCCTGGTAGCGCGGGGGCATCATCTTGTCGGTGGCCGGGAGGTTCACCCACAGCTGGAGACCGTGGAAGAGCCCGCCCGAGACGACGAGGGACTCCGGCGGTGCCTCGATGTGCAGGAGGCCCGAACCGGCGGTCATCCACTGGGTGTCGCCCCCGTTGATGACTCCGCCGCCGCCGTTGCTGTCCTGGTGGACGAAGGTTCCGTCGATCAGGTAGGTGACGGTCTCGAAGCCGCGGTGGGGGTGCCAGGGGGTGCCCTTCGGCTCGCCCGGCGCGTACTCCACCTCGCCCATCTGGTCCATCATGATGAACGGGTCGAGGTACTGGTAGTTGATCCCGGCGAACGCGCGGCGCACCGGGAACCCCTCGCCCTCGAAACCACCCGGGGCGGTCGTGACGGCCAGCACCTTGCGGGCGGCGGTCTCCTGGGCGGGCTCCGCGACGCGGGGGAGCGTCAACGGGTTCTCCACAGTCACTGCAGGCATGGTCGGAACCTCCTTCTGACGTCGAGTTTAGTTGAAACTCGAACTTTCTGCCACACCCCGCAGAACAGCGCGCCGCCCGATGTCATTCCCGCGTCAACCCCGAGCCCCTGACCTGAGTCTTTCCACCGGCAGAGGACGAGGACCGACCGAGGGGGCACCACGTGGACGACATCGACCGGAACGGCAGCCGGCCCGCCGAGCACGCCGGGCACGACGGGCACGCCGAGAACTCCGGCAGCGCCGAACGCGACAAGCCCGACGAGCACGACCAGCACGACCAGCCCGATCGGCGCGACGAGCCCGACGAACGCCGCTCACCGGTGCTCTCCGCGCTCCTGTGGTCCCTCGTCACCGCGGCCTGCCTGTTCGGCGCCGGCTACGCCGCCTTCCGCTGGGCGTCGACCGGCATGCCGTTGTCGCCGCAGCCCGGCTCCCCGTGGGCGTACCTCGCCACCTGGAGCGCGTTCTGCTTCGTCGGCTGCCTGCTGCTCCGCTGGGCGGCGGTCACCGAGGGCGGCGAGGGCACGGGCTACGTGGTCCTGGTCGTCGCCTTCGCCGGCGTCCGGCAGAGCCTGGCCCACCGCCCGGACCTCGACCTGCTCTGGGCCTGGGCCGTACCCGCACTCCTGCTGGGCACCGCCGCCGCCCTGGCCTGGCGCCGCCGCTCCGCGCACCGCGCCTGAGCCCCGGCGGTGCCGGCCCGCCCCGGCGGTGCCGGGACGGGCCGATGCGAGGCGTGGGGAGGGCCGGACTAGCCGTACATCCGGCGCATCGCGAAGTCGACCATCTGCTCGACGGCCTTCGCGTCGAACACCATCCGGTGGTCACCCTCCATGTCGAGGACGAAGCCGTAGCCGGTCGGCAGCAGATCGATCACCTCGGCGCCGGTGATCACGAAGTACTTGGACTCCTTGCCGGCGTACTGGCGCAGCTCCTTGAGCGTGGTGAACATGGGGATCACCGGCTGCTGCGTGTTGTGCAGCGCCAGGAAGCCCGGGGTGTCACCGCGCGGACAGTAGACCTTCGAGGTCGCGAAGATCTGCTGGAAGTCCTCGGCGGACAGCGACCCGGTCGTGAAGGCCCGCACCGCGTCGGCGAGCGACGGCGGCGAGGGCTCGGGGTACAGCGGCGGCTGCTGCGCGTAGCCCTGCTGGGGCGGGGGCTGCTGCGCGTAGCCCTGCTGCTGGGCGCCCGGAGTCTGGTCGTAGCCGTACATGCGGCCCACCCTACCGAGCGCCCGACGCCGTACCCGCCGGTACCGGCCACCACCCTCAGCCGGACAGGTCCCCGGCCTTCAGCGCCCGCACGAACGGAACCCACGCGGCGGCGGTGACGATCACGGCGGGGCCGTGCCGACGCTTGGAGTCCCGGACCGGCACGAGACCGGTGACGCCGTCGGCGACTTCGACGCAGTCGCCGCCGTCACCGTTGCTGTAGCTGCTCTTGCGCCAGACGGCGGCGCGGAGGAACCCTTCTGCGATCTCCACGCAGTTGCCGCCGTCGCCGTTGCTGTAACTGCTCTTGCGCCAGACGGCGCTGTCCAGGTCAGTCTGCGTGATTGCCATTGCGGAGTTCCTCAGCCGTGGATTCGATCATGGCAAGAGACGCCTCCGATGACAGCGCGGCGGCCCTGAGGCGATCGTAAGCCTTGGCGTACTGCCTCACGAGGGCCGGATCGTCAATGAGTTGACCGTGATACGGGCCCTCCGTGTAGACGACCGGCGGCTGGTCGTCGAACTCCATGAGCGTGACCGGGAGCATGCCCAGGAGGGACACGGCCCCGTTCCACGGAAGCACCTGTGGAACGATCCGGCGGCGCCTGGCCAGGGTGGCGATCAGATCCAACTGCTCGGCCATCCCGGCGGGAGGAAGCATCGTGTGCCGCAGCAGGGACTCGTGCAGGATCACCCAGTACTCGGGCCGCTGCGGCGCCTCGAACAGCCGGCTTCGTTCCATGCGCTGCCGCACCTTCGCCTCCACCTGCTCAGGCAGTTCCAGCGGATGCGTCGCGTAGACGGTCGCCTGCGCGTACGCCTCGGTCTGCAAGAGCCCGGGGATGACCGCGTTGGCCCACCCCTCGATCGTTCGTGCCCGCGTCTCCGACTCCGCGACCGGAGCGAAGTACGACGCGTGCGCGCCCTGCCGGGCCTTGCGCGCGTCCTCACAGCACCGCTCGAAGAAGCCGTCCGTGCGCAGCACCCGGTCCACGTGCCGTGCCAGATCCAATGGCATGCGCCGCTGGGCCCGTTCGATCTCACTGAGGTAGCTCACCCCGTAGAAGCTGCCCTCCACGGTCTCCTGGAGCGTCAGCCCGGCTCGTTCCCGCTGCCAGCGCAACTCCTTCCCGTAGAAGGCCGGAACGCTGGCCGAGCCGTCAATGTCCTTGCGTGCGGCCATCGTCGGAGCCCGCCTTTCACACCTCGCGCCGTGGAGCCGGAAACCCTTCCCACGGTACGCACCGCGACCCCACTCTGTGAGGGCTTCGTCACACTCCGCACAGGAACGGATGCCCCCCATGAGCGACCACGTCGGCGACCGCCTCGCCATCGAGGCACTGACCGAACTCCGCAGTGCGCTGACCGCGCACGGGATCACGCTCCCCTCGCTCGACCTGCACCTTCCCTCCTACGCCGCGACCCACCGCACGTCGACCCTGCTCGCCCTCGGGTCGTGCAACCCGGCCACCGCCCGCACCCTCGCCGCCGCACTGAACCGGGCCCCGCGCCGGTGAGGCCATTCCGTGCCGGGGTGCTCGCGCTGCCGCAGGAGCTGTCGGCGTTGCGCCGGGCCGTGCGGGCGCACGTGGACGCGCCCTGCCACGACCTCCAGCTCTGCGTGAGCGAGCTGGTCGGGAACGTGATCGTGCACGTCGGAGAGGGCACTCCCGTGACCCTCGCCATCACCCGCACGGCCGACGGCCGCACCCGGGTGGAGGTCAGCGACCCCGACCCCCGCCTGTGGCCCGTCCTGCGCCGGGCGACGGACGAGGACGAGGGCGGTCGGGGCCTGGCCGTGCTCGACGCCGTCGCCGCCCGCTGGGGCGTGCGCCCCGGCCCGTACAGCGGCAAGACCGTCTGGGCGGAACTCCCGCCCCCGTAGCCCGCCGCCCCGCACACCACCCCCACACACCACGCCCGGGACCGCCCCGGAACCACCTCCAGGCCCGCAATCCCGGCCCCGCACGGGTCTGGGCTTCCGGCGGCACTCCAGTCACTCTGGCTTGATGCTGGTCACAGTCACCGGTAAGGGGTTGCTTGTTATTACCGACGGGTAGCATCATGACGTTACCGATTGGTATGTACGAGGAACCTGTCTCCCCGAGCCTTAACGGAGCCGTCGCCATGGGGCACTACAAGTCGAATCTCCGCGACATCGAGTTCAACCTCTTCGAGGTGCTCGGCCGCGACAAGCTGTACGGCACCGGCCCGTTCGGTGAGATGGACACCGAGACCGCCAAGACCATCCTGAGCGAGATGACCCGGCTCTCCGAGAACGAGCTGGCCGCCTCCTTCGAGGACGCCGACCGCAACCCGCCGGTCTTCGACCCGACCACGAACACCGCGCCCGTCCCGGCGTCCTTCAAGAAGAGCTACAAGGCCTTCATGGACTCCGAGTACTGGCGCCTGGGCCTGCCCGAGGAGATCGGCGGCACCACCTCGCCCCGCTCGCTCATCTGGGCCTTCGCCGAGACGATCCTGGGCGCGAACCCGGCCGTGTGGATGTACTCCTCCGGCCCGGCGTTCGCCGGCATCCTCTACGAAGAGGGCAACGAGGCGCAGAAGAAGGTCGCGGAGATCGCGGTCGAGAAGCGCTGGGGCTCCACCATGGTCCTCACCGAGCCGGACGCCGGCTCGGACGTCGGCGCCGGCCGCACCAAGGCCGTGCAGCAGGACGACGGCTCCTGGCACATCGAGGGCGTCAAGCGCTTCATCACCTCCGGTGAGCACGACATGGAGGAGAACATCCTCCACTACGTCCTCGCCCGCCCCGAGGGCCACGGCCCGGGCACCAAGGGCCTGTCGCTCTTCCTCGTCCCGAAGTTCCACTTCGACTGGGAGACCGGCGAGCTGGGCGAGCGCAACGGCGTCTACGCGACGAACGTCGAGCACAAGATGGGCCTCAAGGCGTCCAACACGTGCGAGATGACCTTCGGCGACCAGCACCCCGCCAAGGGCTGGCTGATCGGTGACAAGCACGACGGCATCCGCCAGATGTTCATGATCATCGAGTTCGCCCGCATGATGGTCGGCACGAAGGCCATCGCGACGCTCTCCACCGGCTACCTGAACGCCCTGGAGTACGCCAAGGAGCGCGTGCAGGGTCCGGACCTGGCCAACTTCATGGACAAGACGGCCCCCAAGGTCACCATCACGCACCACCCCGACGTGCGCCGCTCGCTCATGACGCAGAAGGCGTACGCCGAGGGCATGCGCGCCCTCGTGCTGTACACCGCCTCCGTCCAGGACGAGATCCAGGTCAAGCAGGCCGCGGGCGAGGACGCCTCCGCGCTCATCGGCCTGAACGACCTGCTCCTGCCGATCGTGAAGGGCTACGGCTCGGAGAAGTCGTACGAGCAGCTCGCGCAGTCGCTCCAGACCTTCGGTGGCTCCGGCTACCTCCAGGAATACCCGATCGAGCAGTACATCCGGGACGCCAAGATCGACACCCTCTACGAGGGCACCACGGCGATCCAGGGCCAGGACTTCTTCTTCCGGAAGATCGTGCGCGACCAGGGCGCCTCCCTGAACGTGCTCTCCGAGACGATCAAGAAGTTCCTCGCCGAGGCCGTCGGCGGCGACGACCTCGCCCCGGCCCGCGACGCGCTCGCCAAGGCCGCCGTGGACCTGGAGGCCATCGTCGGCCAGATGATCGTGGACCTCACCGCCACCGGCGAGGACGTCAAGAACATCTACAAGGTCGGCCAGAACACCACCCGCCTGCTGATGGCCTCCGGTGACGTGGTCGTCGGATACCTGCTGCTCAAGGGCGCGGCCGTGGCCGCCGAGAAGCTGGCGACGGCCTCCGCGAAGGACGTCCCCTTCTACACCGGCAAGATCGCCGCCGCGAAGTTCTTCGCCGCGGAGGTCCTCCCCGGCGTCTCGGTCCAGCGCGCGCTGGCCGAGTCGGTGGACAACACCCTCATGGAGCTCGACGAGGCCGCCTTCTAGGTCCTGTCGGCAAAGCCTCGGAGGCACCTCACGGCTGTACGCGGTGTACGTACGCCGGCAAGGGCCGGATCCCGTCACGGGGTCCGGCCCGCGCCGTTTCCACGGGGCCGTTCTTCCGTTGTCGGTCGTTCATGGGACGCTCGTAGGCATGAGCCCACAGGATCAGCACGGCAGCAGGGGGTACTCCGTCCCCACCGGGCGGCCGTACGCCCTCAAGGAGCTGCAGGCGACCCTGGGCAGCCTCGGCGACCACATGCGGGAGCTGTACGACGGCGCCCACCCCGCCGAGTACGACGGCGTCGCCGACGCCCTCTACATCGCCTTCCAGACCGCGTCCGGGCTGGCGCCCGCCAAGAGCTACACCGGCTGTTCCGAGCATCCCAACGGCGCCCTCGACCCCGAGGCCCCCGACGGCTGGGGCCGCTGCCTGATCTGCAACGACCGGCGGCGCCTCGGACTGCGCGGCCAGGGCGGCCGGCCCGCCGGCGCGGCACCCGCCGCCGGGGAACAGCGACGGCTCGGCTATCCCGTGCCGGACCCCCCGTACACCCACGACGCGCTGCGCGCCTTCCTCCGCACGATCGAGGACCGGCGCTTCCACCTGGGTCTCTCCTCCCCGCCGGAGGAGTTCGTGCGGATGGCGGACGACCTGCACCGCGCCTTCATCGTGGCCCGGGAACTGTCCCGGCCGCGGAACGCCTCGGGGTGCTCCGAGCACCCCGGTGCGCCGATCGACCCCGACGCCCCGCCGGGTGAGGCCTGTATCTTCTGCGCCGGACGCAGAAGACGCGCGCAGCGACCGGCGCAAACCCCCGAGATGCTCCCGCGCATCCGCCGGGGCGAGCGTCGGCAGTTGCAGCGCAGATTCGAGCGTCCGCCGGGCTGAGGACGACGGGATCGCGGACCACACATCCCGCGCCGCCCCGACCCCCCTTGCCATCCGCCGCAGCCCGGCCAAGGCGAACACGACCGTCGTTAAGGTGAACCACATGAGCTCTCCCACCCGCTTCGATCGCGGCCACACCGACGATCTGATGACCTTCCTGACGGCGAGTCCGTCGCCGTACCACGCCGTGGCCAACGCCGCGGCGCGGTTGGAGGAGGCAGGGTTTCGGCAGGTGTCGGAAACGGACGCCTGGGACGCGGGCTCGGGAGGCAGGTTCGTGCTCCGCGGCGGCGCGATCGTCGCCTGGTACGTGCCGGAGGGTGCCGCCGCGCACACCCCGTTCCGCATCGTCGGCGCACACACCGACTCCCCCAACCTGCGGGTCAAGCCGGTCCCCGACATGAGCTCCCAGGGGTGGCGTCAGATCGCCGTCGAGGTCTACGGCGGCCCGCTGCTCAACACCTGGCTGGACCGGGACCTCGGCCTGGCCGGGCGGCTGACGCTGCGCGACGGCACCGAGCGCCTGGTGAACGTGGACCGCGCGCTGCTGCGCGTGCCGCAACTGGCCGTGCACATGGACCGGTCGGTGAACGTCGACGGCCTCAAACTGGACAAGCAGCGCCACATGCAGCCGATCTGGGGTCTGGGCGAGGTCCGGGAGGGCGATCTGATCGCGTTCCTGGAGGAGGAAGAGGGCCTGCCGCAGGGCTCGGTGGCGGGCTGGGACCTGATGGTCCACTCCATCGAGGCGCCCTCGTACCTGGGCCGCGACCGCGAACTGCTCGCCGGACCGCGCATGGACAACCTGATCTCGGTCCACGCGGGCGTCGCGGCGCTGGCGGCGGCGGCGCGCTCGGACAGGCCCCTGGACCACATCCCGGTCCTGGCCGCGTTCGACCACGAGGAGAGCGGTTCGCAGTCGGACACCGGCGCGGACGGCCCGCTCCTGGGCAACGTGATGGAACGTTCTGTCTTCGCGCGCGGAGGCACGTTCGAGGACCGGGCGCGGGCCTTCGCCGGCACCGTCTGTCTGTCCTCGGACACCGGGCACGCCGTGCACCCCAACTACGCGGAGCGGCACGACCCGACGCACCACCCGCGCGCCAACGGCGGACCGATCCTGAAGGTGAACGTCAACCAGCGGTACGCGACGGACGGCAGCGGACGGGCGGTCTTCGCGAACGCCTGCGAGCGGGCCGGGGTGCCGTGGCAGACCTTCGTCTCCAACAACTCCATTCCCTGCGGCACGACGATCGGCCCGATCACGGCCGCCCGGCACGGCATCCAGACCGTGGACATCGGCGTGGCGATCCTGTCGATGCACAGCGCCCGTGAACTGTGCGGCGCGGACGACCCGTTCCTGCTGGCCAACGCTCTGGTGGCGTTCCTGGAGGGCTGACCGCCCACGCTCCACGACCCCGTCCCGGACCCGTCCGGGGCGGGGTTCTTTCCGTGCACCAAGATCCTAGAAGGGCTAGGTTGAAACCTAGAAGCCCTAGGAAAGGTTGCGGCACCATGCACGTCCACACGCTCAAGGTCCCCGGCGCCACCCTCCGTTACGAGACCCGCGGCTCCGGGCCCGCCCTGCTGCTCCTGCCCGGGGGCGGCGCCGACGCCGCCGTGTGGGACCCCCTCGCCGACACCCTCGCCGACCACTTCACGGTCGTGGCCTGCGACCCGCGCGGCACCACGCGCAGCCCGCTCGACGGACCGCCCGCGGACCAGAGCCCGGCCGAACAGGCCGACGACGCGGCGCTGTTGCTGGCGGCGGTCACCGACGAACCGGCGTACGTCCTCGGCATCAGCGCCGGCGCGATCGTCGCGGTGGACCTGCTCCAGCGTCACCCGGCGCTGGTACGACGGGTGGTGGCGCACGAGCCGCCGCTGGTGGAGCTGCTGCCGGACGCCGCGGAGCAGCGGAGCTTCTTCGCCTCGGTGGTGGAGGCCCACCGCGAGCGCGGCGTCGAGGCCGCGATGGCCGTGATGGCGGCGGGCACGGGCGGCGGCGACGCCGGGGGCGGTACGCGCGGCGACGCCGCCGGGAGCGAGCGCCGCGCCCCCGCCGCGCACACCCCGCCGCCGCCGGAGGTGTTCCGGCGGATGTCGGCGAACGCGCCGTTCTTCCTCGAACACCAACTGCGCCAGTTCACCGGGCACCTGCCCGACCTCGACGCGTTGGCCCCGTACGCCGACCGGCTGGTGCCGGCGGCCGGCGAGGAGTCGCGCGGGCTGCTCCTGCGACGCCCGGCCGAGGCGCTGGCGCGCCGACTCGGCGCCGGGCTCGCCGAGTTCCCCGGCGGACACGTCGGCTGCGTCGAGCGGCCGGCCGCGTTCGCGGACCGGCTGCTCGACGTCCTGCTGAAGTCCTGACTGCTGAAGTCCTGACCGTCCCAAGGGGGCCCGGGCCGTGGATCAGTCGTCCATCCCCGCGAGGACGAGCGGCAGGCGGTCCGCGCCGCCGGCGGTGACCTTCACCGGCACGCCCCAGTCCTGCTGGTGGACGTGGCAGGCCGGGTACTCGTTGGCCGGGTCGTCGTCGCAGGACGCCGCCATCGCCGAGACGTGCAGCACGCCCTCGGTGACGTCCGGGTTCCACTCCAGCTCGCGGAACAGGTCACTGCCCGGGCCCTCGCCCGCCGCCAGCAGTTCCGGCGGGGTCGAGGAGACCAGCAGCCGGGTCGAGGGGCCGTAGCGGGTGTCGAGCTTCTGCCCGCTCGGCGCCTGGAACACCACGTCGAGGCGCAGCCGTCCGGGGGCCACCTCGGTCGCCGCCCGCTGCGTGCGGTGCGCGACCGCGTCGACCCGTACCGCCTCCTCCGGCAGACGCAGCCGGGTCAGCCGGTGCCGCGCCGACTCGACGACCACGATGTCCGTGCCGACCAGCACGGCGTCACTGGGCTCGCGCAGGTCGGTCGCCAGCGTGGTGACCTCGCCCGTCGCCGGGTCGTAGCGGCGCAGGGCGTGGTTGTACGTGTCGCAGATCGCGACCGAGCCGTCGGGCAGCGCGGTCACCCCGAGCGGGTGCTGGAGCAGCGCCTGCCCGGCGGGGCCGTCGCGGTGACCGAAGTCGAAGAGGCCGGTGCCGACGGCGGAGGTGATCGCGTAGCCGGTGTCGGTGCGGTGGACGTAACGCACCGCGCTGGTCTCGGAGTCCGCGATCCACAGCCGGTCCTCGGTGGCCGCGAGCCCGGAGGGCTGCGCGAACCAGGCCTCGGCGGCAGGCCCGTCCACCAGCCCCTCGTTGGTGGTGCCGGCGGCGAGCTCGACGGTGTCGGACTCCGGGTCCCAGGTCCACAGCTGGTGGACGCCGGCCATCGCGATCCACACCTTGCCCTGCCACCAGGCCACGTCCCACGGCGAAGACAGGTCCACCTTCAGGGCGGGACCGGAGGTGGGCGAACCCTGCCACCACTGCCGGCCGGTCCCGGCGACGGTCTCGACGACCCCGCTCTCGGGATCGAAGGTCCGCAGCGCGTGATTGACCGTGTCCGCGACGACCACCCGGCCGTCGGGCAGCAGCGCGAGACCCTGCGGCTCGCTGAAGGCGTCCGGCCCGAAGCCGCGCGCCCCACCGCCGACGCGCCGTACGACGCTCTCCCCGTCCGGGGCCAGCTCCACGAGCTGGTGCCGGGTCGAGTCGGACACCAGAAGGTTCCCGGAGGGCAGCACGAGCGCCTTCCCGGGGAACCGCAGGTCGCTCGCCACGGGCTCGGGCGCCACGTACGGCCCGTCACCGCGCCGCAGGGTCCCCTTGCCCTCGTGCTCGGCCTCCAGCTCCTCGACCAGCCGCTCGATGGCGTGGGCGTGCCCCTCGCCGGCGTGCTGCGCGACGATGTACCCCTCGGGGTCGATCACGACGAGCGTGGGCCAGGCCCGGACGGCGTACTGCTTCCAGGTCGCCAGCTCGGGGTCGTCGAGCACGGGGTGGTGCACCCCGTAGCGCTCGACGGCGTCGACGACCGCGGTGTGCTCGGCCTCGTGCACGAACTTCGGCGAGTGCACACCGATGATCACCAGGGTGTCCCGGTGCTTCTCCTCCAGCTCCCGCAGCTCGTCGAGCACGTGCAGGCAGTTCACACAGCAGAAGGTCCAAAAATCCACGACAACGCACTTGCCTCGCAGGTCAGCGAGGGTGATCTCTTGACCTCCGGTGTTCAGCCAGCCGCCCTTGCCGATCAGCTCAGGAGCACGGACACGGGCACTGCGGCGGGGCGCGGGGGTGGCATCGTTCATGCTTCAAGCTTGCCATCCTGATATGAACGCCGGATCACACGCTTACGGCGGGGGAACGCCTCCGAGCTACACCCGCGCGGGTGACGACGGGGCGGGGCCTTGCGTGGCACGCTGGCCGCACGGCGAAGGAGGCATCCGGCATGACCACCGCGCACGACTACGGCCGGGGCATCGACCCCGAGCACGCGCTGAAGTACGCGATCCAGCACCAAAGAGGTGACCGAACGGAGATCGTCGAAGGGATCATCACGCAAGTGACACCGAGTTGGGACCACGAGAACGCCGCCGAAGAGATCCGTGATCAGATCAAACCGCGGGTCCGAGAACTCGGCTGCGTCACCGGTTCGGGCAATCTGGATCTGCCCGGCTCGCCCAATTGGTACGTCCCCGACATCGCCGTCGCACCCCGGGAACTGGCCAGGGGCGGAGACGCCCTCGTCCCCGACCAGACGCTCCTGATCGTCGAGGTGACCTCGGAGTCCAACGCGGAGACCGACCGCGTGGTCAAGCGCAAGCGGTACGCCGAGTACGGCGCGCCCCTGTACCTGCTGGTCGACCGGGTGGAGAAGACCGTCACCGTCTTCTCCGAGCCGGGTGGGCTCGGCTACACGCGGACCGACGGCCCCCACCCCTTCGGGACGCCGGTGCGGCTGCCGGAGCCGTTCGACCTCGAACTCGACACCACCGGGCTGTAGGGCCGCGCCGGGCAGGGGCCGCCTTCGGGGTCACGCCGAGGCGAGCAGGAGGCTCAGGCGGGGCAGGCGGGCGGCGGTCTGCGCGGTGTCGTCGAAGTCGAAGGACCAGTCCGGGTCCAGGGTCGGGTAGCTGATCGTGAAGGAGTCCGCCGGGAGCTCCCGGCCCGTGGCGAGCCCGTACGCGGTCCAGGCGATGGAGAGCGCCTCCTCGTCGCGCAGTTCCTCGCCCGCCGAGGCCGCCGCACGGACCTCCGGGTGGTCGGCCAGGGAGTCGGGGTCGGCCAGGGCCGCCGTGAAGGCCGCCTCGCCCTGGGTGAGGAGCCAGCCGCGGAAGTGGTCGAAGCCGTCGTCGGAGCAGCCACCGTTGATCAGGTACGCGGCGGCCCAGAGCGGGGCCCGGTAGGACTCCGCCAGCAGGTCCCACACCACCTGCTGGGCGGCGGCTATCCGGCCCTGCGGGTACCCGGCCAGGAGCTCCGACGCCCGCCGCGCCACCCCGTCGTCCCCCGCGTCCGCGCGGGCCGTCTCGATCAGCTTCCAGAAGGTCTGCTTGTCCATGGGAGGAGCCTGGCACCCGGGTCTGACAGCCGGTCGGACCTCAGTCGCCGGCTTCCGTGAAGGTCCTGAGCGAGGCCACGAGGGCCGTCACGAAGGACTCCCGGACCGACTCCGGGAGCAGGTCCAGGGACAGGTACGGGTTCAGGTCCTCCAGCTCGACCAGCAGCAGTTCCCCCGAGGGGGCGCGGCAGGCGTCCACGCGCTGGATGCCGTGCGCGAGGGTGTTCCACGCGACGAAGGACCGGGCGAAGTCCAGGTCCGCCGCGGTGGGCTCGTAGCGCTCCAACTCCCAGCGGCGGGCGGGGTCCGGTGCGTACAGGGCGTACTGGAAGGCGTCGTCGACGAAGTAGAAGGACACCTCGTACGCGAAGTCGACGCGCGGCTGGATCAGGAACTCGCCGGCGGGCACCCGGCCCGGGTCGGCGGTGAAGGTGAGCCCGATGGAGTCCGCGCCCTGCTTGGGCTTCACCGCGTACGAGGGAACCGACGGCAGCCGGTGCAGCAGCGCCGGGTCGTCGACGGTCGGGATCACCGGGAAGCCGGCCTCGGTCAGGTCGAGCAGGTACTGCTTGCCGGCCATGTCACCGCGGCCGGTCAGCGGGTTGTAGACCCGCGTCCCGGCGGCCGTCGCGGCGGCGCGGAAGGAGTCGTAGGCCTCCTGGTAGTGCAGGACCGGACCGCTGTTGCGGACCACGACGGCGTCGAAGCCGGGCATCAGCCGCTCCGCGTCGAGCGGATGGCACAGGGCGAGCGGGAAGTGCTCGCGGAGCCGGGAGGTGAGGAATATGTCCTCGTCGCAGTAGCGGCGGCCGCGCGCCGGGTACGCCAGGTCGGTCACGAAGAGCAGAGGCATGCACGCAACCTATCGCGGGCACGGATCAGGGCATGAAATACCTCGTACGGGACAAAGTGCTCGCCATCGGCGACGACTACTGGATCGAGGACGAGGAGGGCCGGCACGCCTTCCTCGTCGACGGGAAGGCCCTGCGGATGCGGGACACCCTGGAGCTGAAGGATCCGGACGGGCACATCCTGATCACGCTGCGGGAGAAGTGGTTCGCCTTCCGCGACGCGATGACCCTGGAGCGCGACGAGCGGCGCCTCGCCGTGATCCGGCGCAAGCGCCTCTCGCTGCTGCGCAACCACTACCGCGTCACGCTGGCCGAGGGCACCGAGGTCGACGTCAGTGGCCGGATCCTCGACCGCGAGTTCAAGGTCGAGTACGACGGGGAGCTGCTCGCGCTGATCTCCCGCCAGTGGTACCGGATCCGTGAGACGTACGCCGTCGACGTGGTCCGGGAGGACGCGGACGCGGCGCTGCTGATCGCCGTCGCGGTCTGCGTGATCCGGATGGCCGAGAAGGAACGGGACGAGGACGACTGACGGGACGGCCCGGACGACCGGACCGCCGGACGACCGGGACCACCCGGACCGCCGGGACGCCTAGCCCGACGCCCGGCCGGCCACCCGGTCGGGCTTGTGGCTGTCCCGGGCGGTGAGCTGTCCCTGTACGTAGGCGTCCGACCCGGTGCTGTACGGGCCGCCGTGGTCGAGGAGGAGGTCGGTGAGGCGCTGCCACTCCGCGACCGCCGCCCGGGTCGGGGCGTCGGCCCGCGACAGGTCGCCGGCCGACTTCAGGGCGGCCTCCAGGGCTGCGGCGGCCTCGTGGTGGGCCATACCCTCCGCCTTGGTACGGACCCGGTCGCGGGCCGCGACCTCCCCGGCCGAGGGTTCGTGCGGCTCCAGGGCCGCCTCGATCACGGCCTCGGTGTCCCGCGCGTCCTCGGCCGCCGCCCCGGCGCCCCCGGCGCCGTCCCGACCGCTCTCGTTGCCGTCCGCTTCCAGCACGCCACGCCCGCTTCCCGTCGTACCCGGTACCACCGATGCGCCTCTACCCCGAAGGAGACGGACTACCGCCCCATCCGGCGGTCCTTGAGCGCGGGGAACTGCTCGCGGGTCTCGGCGACCTTCGCCGGGTCGAGGTCCACCGTGAGCACGTCCTCGCCGGTTCCCGCCTCCGCCAGGACCTCGCCCCACGGGTCCACGACCAGGCTGTGCCCGGCCTGCTCGACGCCCGCGTGGGTGCCGGTCAGCCCGCACGCCAGGACGTACGACTGGTCCTCGACGGCCCGCGCCCGGTTCAGCAGCGTCCAGTGGGAGCGGCGCCGGGCCGGCCACCCGGCGACCACGACCATCGTCGTCGCCCCGGCGTCGACCAGGCCCCGGAACAGCTCCGGGAAGCGCAGGTCGTAGCAGGTGGCGA
Source organism: Streptomyces sp. NBC_01426 (assembly GCF_036231985.1). Taxonomy (GTDB): domain Bacteria; phylum Actinomycetota; class Actinomycetes; order Streptomycetales; family Streptomycetaceae; genus Streptomyces. The sequence goes on along the minus strand of NZ_CP109500.1, from coordinate 4,072,869 downwards.
TGCCGAGGTTCTGCTCCGGCAGGGCGACCGTGGTCAGGGAGTCGCCGGGGGACATCAGCACCGCCTCGCCCTGGTCGAAGCCGAAGCGGTGGATCTTGCGGTAGGTCGCGGCCAGCTCGCCCGCCGGGGAGATGACGAGGGCGGTGTTGTAGAGCGAGCCGTCGCCCGCGCGTTCCACCAGCGAGCCCGCGTGCAGCCAGACCCCCGCGTCGCGCGCGGCCTTGGACATCGCCTCGTAGGTGGGGCCGTCGATCGGCTCGGCCTCGGTCTCGAACTGCTCGTAGGCGAACGCCCCGACCGTCCACAGTTCGGGCAGCACGACGAGGTCGGAGCCGCTCTGCTCCCGTACGAGTTCGGCCACCCGCGTCCGCCGGGAGGACACCGACTCCCCGTCGTTCACCGCGATTTGGATCAATGAGGCGCGCACACTACCACCGTCCTGGACTTGTAGCCCTCAACTCGGGCCTACGATCGTCACACGAAAGCACTGCCGGGGTGCTCACCGGCAGCGTAGTTTTGGGAATAGTCCACAACGCGCCACTGAACAGCACGCGAGGGGTCCCGTTGACCGTCCATCCCAGCCTTCAGCCCTACGCCGACGCGTGGACCCATTCCATCGAGGCGATATCCGAGCTGGTCCTTCCCCTGCCCGAGGGGGAGTGGAACCGGGCGACCCCGTGCCCCGGCTGGTCCGTCCGTGACGTGGTGTCACACGTCATCGGCATCGAGTGCGAGCAGCTCGGCGACCCCCGGCCGATCCACACGCTGCCGCGGGATCTGCGGCACGTGGTGGACGAGTTCACCCGGTACATGGAGGTGCAGGTTGACGTGCGGCGCCACCACACCGCGCCGGAGATGACCTCGGAGCTGGAGTACACGGTCATCCGTCGGGCACGGCAGCTGCGCAACGAGAAGCGGGACCCGGCCACGATGGTGCGCGGGCCGCTGGGCGAGCAGGTGACGCTGGAGCTGGCGTTGCGGCTGCGGGCGTACGACGTGTGGATGCACGAGCAGGACCTGCGAGCGGCGTTGGGCGCGCCGGGCAACTGGGACTCGCCGGGCGCGTACGTGGCACGGGACATGCTGCTGGCCGGGCTGCCGAAGGTGGTGGCGAAGAAGGCGGGGGCGCCCGCGAACTCCGCCGTGGTGCTGGACGTGCACGGCGCGCTGGAGTTCATGCGGACGGTACGGGTGGACGCGGCGGGGCAGGGGACCCTGGACAAGTCGCCGTCGCTGGGGCCGGCCGTGACGCTGACGATGGACTGGGAGACGTACGTCCGTCTCGCGGGGGGCCGGGTACGGCCGCGCGCGGTCGCCGACCGCGTGAAGATCGAGGGCGACCCCGACCTCGCGGACGCCATCCTGGCGCACTTCTCCGTGACCCCGTGACGCGTGACCCCGTGACGCGCGGCGCCGCGACCCCCTGACGCGCGGCGCCGTGCCCCCCCCTGACGCGTGGCGCCGTGACCCCGTGACGCGGTGACCCCGTGCTCCCAGGACCCCCGCCCCGGGCAGGTTCAGGCCGACGCGGACGCCGGGGCGACGGGACCGGAGGGGTGTGACGGGTCGGGCTCGCCGGACGGCGCCGGGACGACGGGCCGACGGTCGTGGGCACGTTCCCGTTCGCGGGCCAGCGCCCGCCCCCGCAGGCGGAGGATCTGGGTGATGCCCAGCACCTCCAGGAAGAACACCGACGAGAAGGCGATCCGGTAGTTGTCGCCGGTGGCGTCGAGCAGGACGCCGACCGCGAGCAGGGTGGTCATCGAGGCGAGGAAGCCGCCCATGTTGGTGATCCCGGAGGCCGTTCCCTGCCGTTCGGCCGGGTTCGCCGGACGGGCGAAGTCGAAGCCGATCATCGAAGCCGGTCCGCAGGTGCCGAGCACCACGCACAGGACGACCAGCAGCCACATCGGGGCCCGGTCGCCCGGGTACACCAGGACCGCCGCCCACAGCAGGGCCGTCACCCCCACCGTGCCCAGGGCCAGCGGGATCCGCGCGGACTGGCGGCGCCCGACGAGCTGGCCGTAGAGCAGCCCGAAGCCCATGTTCGCGGCGACGACGAGGGTGAGCAGTCCGCCGGCGGTGGTCCGCGACAGCCCCTGCGCCTCGACCAGGAACGGCATGCCCCACAGCAGCAGGAACACCATCGCCGGGAACTGGGTGGTGAAGTGCACCCACAGGCCGAGCCGGGTGCCGGGTTCCCGCCAGGACGCGGCGATCTGGCGGCGTACGAACCCGCCCGCGCCCGGCGTCCCGGAGGCGCTCACCGGGGCGGGCGCGTGGCCGTCGGGGTGGTCCCGCAGGAACAGCGTCAACGGGACCAGCACGATCAGCCCGGCCACCGCGCTGCCCGCGAAGGCGGGCACCCAGCCGACGCCGTGCAGCACGGGTGCGAGCACCAGCGTGGAGACCAGGTTGCCGGCCATGCCGACCAGCCCGGCCAGTTGCGCCATCAGGGGGCCGCGCCGGGCCGGGAACCAGCGGGTGCCGAGCCGCAACACGGAGATGAACGTCATGGCGTCACCGCAGCCGAGCAGGGCGCGCGCGGCCAGTGCCATCCCGTAGGAGGGGGAGAGGGCGAAGCCGATCTGTCCGGCGGTGAACAGCACCGCGCCGAGCGTCAGCACCTTCTTGGTGCCGAGCCGGTCCACCATCAGGCCGACGGGTATCTGCATGCCCGCGTACACCAGCAGTTGGAGCAGCGAGAACGTCGAGAGCGCCGACGCGTTGACGTGGAAGCGGTCCGCGGCTTCGAGTCCGGCGACGCCCAGGCTGGTACGGAAGATGACCGCGACGAAGTAGACGGCGACGCCGATCGACCAGACGGCCAGGGCCTTCCGCCCGCCGGGCGGGTCAAGGGGCGGGGCGGTCCGCGGGGCGGGCACGGGGGCGCTCATCGGACGTCCCCCCGCACCAGCGCCTCGACGCGGCCCACGTGTGCCCGTACGGCGTCGGCCGCCGCCCCCGCGTCCCCGGAGCGCAACGCGTCCAGGATCTCGGTGTGTTCGACGAGGGTGCGCTCCACCCGCTCGGGGTGGGCGTGCAACAGGGCGACGCCCATGCGCAGTTGGCGGTCGCGGAGCTGGTCGTAGAGCCGACACAGGATCTGGTTGCCGGCGTGGCGCACGATCTCGGCGTGGAAGCCCCGGTCCGCGGCCATCAGCGCGACCAGGTCGCCCTCGGCGGCGTGCCGGCGCTGCTCCTCGATGAGCGCGGCGAGCCGGTCCAGCAGGGCGGGCGGCGCGGGCACGGCCTTGCGGGCGGTGAACTCCTCGACCAGCAGCCGGGTTTCGATGACGTCCGCGATCTCCTGCACGGAGACCGGCAGCACCAGCGCGCCCTTCTTCGGGTACAGCTTCAGCAGCCCCTCGGTCTCCAGCCGCAGCAGCGCCTCGCGGACCGGGGTGCGGGACACGCCGACGGCCTCGGCGACCTCGCCCTCGGTGAGGAGGACGCCGCCTTCGAAGCGGCGGTCCAGGACCCCCTGTTTGACGTGTCGGTAGACCCGGTCGGCGGCGGTCACGGCGGTGGCGGCGGATGGCATGCGCACAGGATAGATACATGAAGCGTGCAACGACCTTCCCCGTCCACCATCCGGACACGACATCCGGACATCGCATCCGAACGTCGAAGGAGGGATCGCGCGGGGTGGGGACGAGACGACGGCCCCGGCGCTGCATCGAAGGATGTACCCCGGCTTCGTTCACCCGCAGGACGTGCGCCGCCCCGGCCGCCGAGACGCTGGAGTCATGTCCGAGACCCTGCTCGCACCGCCGGTGACGACGACCCGGCTCCCCCTCCTCGACGTCCTGCGCGGAGCCGCGATCCTCGGCACGCTCATGACCAACGTGTGGATCTTCGCCTCGCCGGGCTCCGAATGGGGTGTCGTCCAAGGCGGCCTGGGAGCCCCCGACGTCCTCACGGACCCCACCCCCGCCCACCTCGCCGAGGCGCTCTTCCGCTTCCTCGCCGACGGCAAGTTCCTGGCCCTGCTGACGGTCCTGTTCGGCGTGGGCCTGGCCATCCAGTACGACTCCGCCGCGCGCCGGGGCGCCCCCTGGCCGGGCCGGTACGGGCGCCGGGCCGCCTTCCTCTTCCTCGAAGGGACCCTGCACTTCCTGCTGATCTTCGCCTGGGACGTGCTGATGGGCTACGCCGTCACCGCGCTCCTCGTCGCCTGGCTGCTCGCCCGCTCCGAGAGGGTCCGGCGGCGCGCGATGTGGGTGGCCGGCGGGACGCACCTGGCGTTGATCACCCTGGTGACGGTCGCCTCCGCGGCCGGACCCGAGGGCACCCCGAAGGGTCCCGACCCGGACACGGTGGCGCTGTACGCCGACGGCACCTGGGCGGAACAGATCGCCTTCCGCCTCCAGCACGCGGCGATCCTGCGCATCGAGCCCGTCTTCAGCTTCGGTCTGCTCGTGTCCCTCTTCCTGCTGGGCGTCCGCCTGCACCGCGCGGGCGCGTTCGCCCCGACCGCCGACGGGCGGCGGATCCGGGGTCGGATGGCCGCCTGGGGAATGGGTCTCGGCATGCCCGCGGGGATCGCGGCCGCGCTCGGCGGCGACGCGTACTTCGTCCTGGGCCGCTACGCGATCGCCCCGCTCATCGCGGTCGGCTACATGGGGCTGATCGGGATCGCCCTGGACCGCCTGCGGGTTCCCGCGGTGGTGACCGGCGCCCTCGGTTCGGTCGGTCGCACCGCCCTGTCCTGCTACGTCGCCCAGAACCTGCTGTGCGTCCTGCTCTGCTACGGCCTCGGCCTGGGCCTCGCCGGGCGCCTCGCGGGCACCGGCCCCTGGTGGGTGATGGGGCTGTGGGCAGGCGTCGCCCTCACCCTGATGGCCGGTTCCGCCCTGTGGCTGCGCCGCTTCGAGCGGGGCCCGCTCGAAGCGGTACAACACTGGGCCCTCAAGCCCCGCCCGTCCCGCCCCGGCGGTCGCTGACCTCCACCTCCAGCAGGAACTCGTCGTACGGGGCCTCCTGCGGGTACGGCGGCCGGACCTGGGCGAACCGCACCCGCGCCCGGCCGCCCGCGCCGAGCCCCCGCACCAGGTACACGCGCTCCACCGCCGCCCCCGGCAGCGGTGGGGCCGCCCCGGGCCCCGGCCCGACCGGTTCCGTCACCGAGACGGTGTCCGCGTCGCCGCCGACCTGCCAGCTCCACACGTACCCGCGTGCCCCGCGCCCGGTCAGCCGCAGCTCGTACGTCTCGCCCGGCGCGAGCACGATGCTCCGTACCTCCATCCGCGCGGCCCCTCTCAGACCGGGCCGATCACCGGCCCCTCGTGCCAGCCCGCGCCGTCGCGCCAGTAGTGCTGGAGGAGGCGGTCGGTGCGCAGGACGATGACTTCCAGGTTGAACCCGAAACTGCCCTGGAGCATCCCGGTGACGGCCAGCGCGTCGTGCCCGAAGACCGCGCCGCGGGTCCAGGCGGCCCCCGCGGCGTTCCCCCGCCACCAGTGCTCGACCCGGCCGCCCTCGGCGACGACGCACAACTCGTAGTTCCCCGCGGTGTCCTCGTCGACGGCCCCGTACTGGCCCTCGATCAGGCACGGCGCGGAGACGATCCCGCTGCCGAAGACCTCGCCGGCGCGCCAGACGAAGCCGTTGGGGTCGTCGCGCCACCACAGCTGCATCCGGCCGTCGTCGCGGGCCGCGACCAGGTCGAGGTGCCGGCCGCGGGTCTGGACCAGCGCCGGACCGTAGTGGGCGATGCCGGAGGCGAAGCGACCGCCGTCGTTCCAGGTCCAGGGCGCGCCGTTGATGCGCCACCAGTGGTTCAGCCGGCCGTCGGCGGTCCGGACGACCACCTCGAAGTTGCCCGGCTTGCCGTAGTCGCTCTGGATGAACGCGGGCGTCGAGCCGACCGCCGCGTCGCCCGGGCCGAAGGCGCCGCCGTCGCGCCAGGCGCCGCCGGACTGCTCGTAGTACCAGTGGCGGAGCCGGCCGCCCGTGGTGACGTGCAGGGACTCCATGTTCCGGTTGTAGGTGGTGCCGGTGAAGGCGGGCTGGCCCGAGGCGTCCCCGGCGAAGGTGCCGGCCCGGGACCAGGCGAAGGGTGCCTCCCCCTCGCGCCACCAGTGCCGCAGGGCGCCCGCGCCGGTGTCGGCGAGGAGCTCGAAGTTGCGGTGGGCGCGGCCGTTGCCGCTCTCGTACACGTTGCCGGTGTGCAGGCGGCGCTTGCTCCACGGGTCGATGTTGGTGTCGCGCAGCCCGCACTTGGCCCAGTGGTCGATGTCGACCTCGCCGTAGGCGATGCGGCCGTAGCCGCCGACGTGGTAGCCGGTCCCCCAGGAGTTCTTGAACAGCCAGCAGCCGGCCGCGTCGTCGTAGCCGACGATCAACACGCAGTGTCCGCCCGCGAGTCGGTCGCTGGTGCGGTGGTACACGCCCGCGCCGAGCCCGAAGAAGTCGTCGTACACGTCGAAGCAGGCCGTCAGCGGGCCGACGGTGTCCAGCCACACCTTCTGCTGTTCCGTGTCGCCCAGGCGCACGTACTCGGTGACGCGCACCGTGCGCCCCGAACGGTCCCAACTGGGCGTGTACTCGGCCCCCCAGGCCTCGCGCCGCTCGACGGGCAGGCCGGGCGGGGGCGTGGAGTAGGGCCAGCAGTCCGGGTCCGCGAGCCCGCCGTGGGTCGTGATCCAGTCCAGGGCGGTCTCCGGGTCGGAGCCCTGCCCGCAGGTGCACTTCAGCCCGTCGTGCACGTCCCCCTCCGACCGCTCCGCCCACACGTCGTGCTCGATCCGGGCCATCGACTCCACCAGCCCGGCCGCCCCGAAGGCCCAGCACGACCCGCAGGGGTTCTGGTCCTTCACCTTCGTGAGCCAGGGCCACCCCCACCGGCTCCGCCAGTCCACGGCGGCCGGCCGGGCCCCCGCCGGCGACCTCCCGGACCCGGGCAGCAGGCCGTGCGCGGCCCTGCGCCGGGTGAGGTGCGGATTGCCGCTGGCCCGCCCGATCAGCCCCCGCAGATCGACGGTCCCCACCTCCTCGGCGGAGGTCAGGTTCGCCCCCGGCTCCAGGCCCAGCGCGGCGCGCGGCACACGCTCCGCGTCGGCCAGGTGCTCGGTCACCGACCAGCGTGCCCCCCGTTCCGCGAGCCGCGCCCGCAACTCCCCCGCCGTCCGGACATACTCCTGCGGCATACCGGCCCCCCAGTGTGCGATCGCCCGTACGGATGCGAGCGAGACCCGGGAGCGTCCCCCTGCCGGCGGGGGGCGTCAAGGGGGTCCGCGAGGTCGCGCGGTGGCACGGGGGTCGTACGCCCCGGGAGGCGGGCGCGGGGGTGCGGACGACAGGGCCTAGGGTTTCCGCATGGGGACCTGGACCGCGCCGAGCGTCATCGAACGAGAGTTGCACGAGGCGAGGGCCGCGGGGAACTGGCCGGGCCTCCTCGACGTGCTGGCGCGGGCCCGCCTCCTCGTCCCGCAGTCCCGTGCGTTCCTCGACGCCCATCCCACCCAGGTCCGGCCCGAGCGGACCTGGTTCCCGCAGGTCCAGGCGCACGCCTACATCGCCTTCACCGAGGGCATGCTGCCCGTGCCCGGCCCCGACCCGGTCTTCGACATCGCGAGCCTCGACTGGTTCGCCGACTGCTATCCGTCGGGCGCGGTCCCCTATCTGGCCGTCAACCCGGGCACTCCCTTCGAGGTGTTCCTGCCGATGTCGCCCGCGCACGCCGCGAGTTGGAAGTTCCATGTGGAGCGGCGCCCGCGCGACTACACCGGGCTGGAACGCGACAAGGTCCACGCCCTCCACCTCGGCGGCCCCCTGCGCGGGCCCGTCGCCTTCGGGCTGGCCTGCGGCGCGCACCTGTCGGTGCGCTCCGGGACGTTCTGGAACGCGCTCGCCTACCACGGTCAGGGCTACTCGCTGGAGCGGGAGAAGCTCCGGGAGTCCTGGGGGGTCACCACCCGCGAGGAGTGGCTGGGCATGACCGAGCGGCTGTTGACCGCCGACGTGGTCAGCCCGGTGTGGGAGTTCGCGCTGCGCGTGCGCGTCGCCCTGGCCAAGGAGTTCGCCGGGCCGGTGGACGTCGAGCACTGGCGCCACGCCACCGCCTCCACCCTGCGGGCCAACGCGGAGCGGGCCGCCGAGCCGCGCCTGACCCCGGACGGGGTGACCGTCGCACGCCCCCGGCCCACCGCCGAGGTGGAGGGGGAGATCGCGGGCCTCCAGCGGGTCATCGGGCGGATCGCCCGCTACGAGCAGCGCTTCCGGGCCGACGGGGTGCTGGGCGGGGGCGCGTACGTGCGTTCCGTCGAGGCGTGGGACTTCGGGCGGGCCTCCCAGATGGCGCGCTGGGGTCTGGGCGCCCGCTTCGGGAGCCTGGAGGAGACCGAGCGGGCCGTCGTCCGGGCGGGGAAGGCCTGCCGGCTGGCGTACCGCTCGTGGGAGGAGCTGTCCGCCGGGTTCGTCCTGGGGCGGTGCATGCAGTTCGACGAGGAGGAGTTCGGCCACTGGTACGCGGACATGGTCACCGTGCACCGGGAGTTGACGAACGATCCGGGCAGCCCCTGGGTGAACCTGCCGTGGGGCTGAGCGGGAACCTCGGTCAATCGGATCGTCGTACGCGAACCGAGCCGCGCGCGAGGGGTCCCCGACTAGGCTCGCGCGCATGACTGTTGAGCTGAACGACACCGTGCGGGGGCTGCTGGACGCGCCGCATCCCGCCGTCCTCACGACCATCAACCCCGATGGCGGACCGCAGAGTTCGGTCGTCTGGGTGTCCCGCGACGGCGACGAGCTGTTGGTCTCCACCGAGCGGGGCCGGCGCAAGGAGCGCAACCTGGTCCGCGACGAGCGGGTCGGCCTGACCGTCTTCGACCTCGCGAACCCCTTCCTGTACGCCGAGATCCGCGGCACCGCCTCGGTGACCGAGGACACCGGTCGGGCCGTGGCGGCCCGGATCGCCGAGGAGTACCTGGGCCCGGGCGGCGGCAAGGAGTACGTGGAGGCCCCCGCCGAACAGGTGCGGGTGGTCCTGCGCATCACCCCGACGAAGGTGCTCGGCAACGCCGCCAAGGCCGCCGGCTAGACGTTCGCCGGTCGACAGGACCTAGGGCAGCAGGCCCCGGACCGCCGTCCAGGCGTCGACGACCTCCGCGAGGGGGTCGTCGGCCGCCAGGTGGTCGCGGACCAGGGTCGCCCAGGGCACCAGGTTCTTGATCCGCCGCAGGTGCAGGATGCGCTCGCGCGGCAGGTCCCGCCAGTCCCGCGCCTCGGCCGCCGCCCGCGCCGGGGTCAGGTCGATCAGCGCGAGCACGTCCCGGCACAGGGCCGCCGGGTCGCCGCCGCGGCCGGGCCCGAACTCCCGGATCAGGTAGCCCCGTACGGCCGCCGTCTCGGCCCCGCGCGTCAGGTCGTCGGGCCCGCCCGCCCGCAGGATCGCGGCCAGCGCCACCCGCCCCCACCGCATCCGCGCCGCGTCGGGCAGCGCCCGGTCGCGCATGCGGGCGACGGCGATGCCGCGCAGGGTCTCGGGGTGGGGTTCGTCGAGCAGGGGTGGATCGGTGGCCAGCCAGGCCTCCAGTTCGTCCAGCGAATGGCCGTCCGGCGGTACGTACGTCAGCACCTGCCCGCGGCTGAGCAGCGCGACCACCGCCCCGGTGAGGTGGACCCGCGCCACGTGCCCGGCGTCGAAGAAGCCGACGGTCCGCCCGTACCGCTCTATCCGCCGCAGCCCGAGCCGCAGGTCCCCGACGGCGTAGACCTGCCCGGCGCGCGCGACCCCGCCGATGCAGCGGACGACACACACCCCGCCGGTCACGTCGGCCCGCTCGACGGAGTACACCTGCAGTTCGGCGATGGGCACCCGGCCCCCTTTCCCCGGCGGGAGGCTACCCGGTGGCGGGGCGGACCCGCGACGGCCGATGGCCGGGCTCCCGCGAGGGGGACCCGGCCATCGGCGCGTACGACGGTGCTGCGACCGCTACGACCAGGTGAGGAGTCGGCGGGGGTGTTCCAGGACCGCCGCGATGTCGGCCAGGAAGCGGGAACCGAGTTCGCCGTCGATCAGGCGGTGGTCGAACGACAGCGCCAGGGTGGTGACGTGGCGCGGCTTGACCTTGCCCTTGTGGACCCACGGCTGGAGCTTGATCGCGCCGATGGCGAGGATCGCGGATTCGCCGGGGTTCAGGATGGGCGTGCCGGTGTCGACGCCGAAGACGCCGACGTTGGTGAGGGTGAGCGTGCCGTTCTGCATGTCCGCCGGGGACGTCTTGCCGTCCCGGGCGGTGCCGACCAGGGCCGACAGGGCCTCGGACAGTTCGCGCAGCGACTTGGTGTGGGCGTCCTTGATGTTCGGGACGATCAGCCCGCGCGGGGTGGCCGCCGCGATGCCCAGGTTGACGTAGTGCTTGAGCACGATCTCCTGGGCCGCCTCGTCCCAGGACGCGTTGACGTCCGGGTTCCGGCGGATCGCGACGAGGACGGCCCTGGCGATCAGGAGCAGCGGGTTGATCCGCAGACCGGCGAGGTCCGGGTCGTCCTTGAGCTCCTGGACCAGCTTCATCGTCCGGGTCACGTCGAAGGTGATGAACTCGGTGACGTGCGGCGCGGTGAAGGCGGAGCCGACCATGGCCTGGGCGGTGACCTTGCGAACGCCCTTGACCGGGATCCGGGTCTCACGCGCGGCCGGATCGACCGGCGTCCGGACGACCGCCTCGGCCGCCACCGGGGCGGGGGCCTGGGCCTGGACGGCGGCCGGCGCCGTGACCTGCGCGGTCTGCGGGGCGATCGCCGCGGCGGCCGCCGCGTGGACGTCCTCCCGGGTCACGACCCCGCCGTCACCGGTGGGGATCACCAGGGCCAGGTCGATGCCGAGGTCCTTGGCGAGCTTGCGCACCGGCGGCTTCGCCAGCGGACGCTCGGAACCGGCGGGCGCGGCGTGTGCCGAGCCGTTCTGCGCGGGAACCACGGGAGCCGGCACGACGGCCGGTACGACCGCCGGCGCGACGGCCGAGCCGTTGCGCGCGGCCACGGAGGCGGCCGGAGCGGCGCCCGCCTCGGCCGCGCCCTTGCGGGGGCGGCGCTTGGTGGAGGCCGTGGACACGCCGTAGCCGACCAGGACCGGCTGACGGACCTCGGCGACGGGCTCCTCGGCTGCGGCCGGGGCCGCCACGGCCGCCGGGGCGGCGGCCTCGGGGGCCGCCTCCGCCGGACCGGTCCGCACCGAGATGATCACCTGGCCGACGTCGACCGTGACGCCTTCCTCGAAGAGCAGGGCGTGGACCACGCCGTCGAACGGGATCGGCAGCTCGACGGCCGCCTTCGCCGTCTCGACCTCGCAGACGACCTGACCGTCGGCGACGGTGTCGCCCGGCTGGACGTACCACTTGAGGATCTCGGCCTCGGTGAGGCCCTCGCCCACGTCGGGCATCTTGAATTCACGGATCGTCACAGGGCTCTCCTCAGTACGCCAGCGAGCGGTCGACGGCGTCGAGCACCCTGTCCAGGCCCGGCAGGTACTCGTCCTCCAGGCGGGCCGGCGGGTACGGCGCGTGGAATCCGCCCACGCGCAGCACCGGCGCCTCCAGGTGGTAGAAGCACCGCTCCGTGATGCGGGCGGCGATCTCCGAGCCCACGCCGAGGAACACCGGCGCCTCGTGGACGACCACGAGCCGGCGGGTCCGCTCCACCGAGGCCTGCAGTCCGTCGAAGTCGATCGGGGACATCGAGCGCAGGTCCACGACCTCGACCGACTTGCCCTCCTCGGCGGCGGCGGCCGCCGCCTCCAGGCAGACCTTCACCATGGGGCCGTAGGCCGCCAGGGTGATGTCCGTGCCCTCGCGCGCCACCCGGGACCCGTGCAGGGCGTCCGGGATGGCCTCGACGTCGACCTCGCCCTTGTCCCAGTAGCGCCGCTTCGGCTCGAAGAAGATCACCGGGTCGTCGCTGAGGATGGCCTGCTGGAGCATCCAGTAGGCGTCGCTCGCGTTCGAGGGCGAGACCACCTTCAGGCCGGGGACGTGCGCGAACAGCGTCTCCGGGGACTCGCTGTGGTGCTCGACCGCGCCGATGCCGCCCGCGTACGGGATGCGGATGACGACCGGCATCTTGATCTTGCCGAGCGACCGCGCGTGCATCTTCGCGAGCTGCGTGACGATCTGGTCGTACGCCGGGAAGACGAACCCGTCGAACTGGATCTCGACGACCGGCCGGTAGCCGCGCAGGGCCAGGCCGATCGCGGTGCCGACGATGCCCGACTCGGCGAGCGGGGTGTCGATGACCCGCTCCTCGCCGAAGTCCTTCTGGAGACCGTCGGTGATGCGGAAGACGCCGCCGAGCTTGCCGACGTCCTCACCCATGATCAGGACCTTGGGGTCCGTCTCCAGGGCCTTGCGCAGCGAATCGTTGAGCGCCTTCGCGATGGTCAGCTTCTGAACGGCCATGGCGGTCACTCCCCACCTTCGAAGGACGCGAGGTACGCGGCGAACTGGGCGCGCTCCTCGTCGACGAGCGCGTGCCCGTCCGCGTAGACGTTCTCGAAGATCGCCATCGTGTCCGGGTCGGGCATGGCGCGCACGACCTCGCGCACCCGCTTGCCCAGGGTCTCGCTCTCGACTTCCAGCTGCTCGAAGAACGCCTCGTCGGCGCCGCCCGTGGCGAGGAGGTGGGCCTTCAGGCGCAGGATCGGGTCCTTCGCCTCCCAGGCCGCGGTCTCCTCGTCGCGCCGGTACTTCGTCGGGTCGTCGGAGGTGGTGTGCGCGCCCATGCGGTAGGTGAACGCCTCGACGAGGGTCGGGCCCTCTCCGCGGCGGGCCCGCTCCAGCGCCCACCGGGTGACCGCGAGGCAGGCCAGGACGTCGTTGCCGTCCACCCGGACGCCCGGGAAGCCGAAGCCCTGGGCGCGCTGGTAGAGCGGTACGCGCATCTGGCGCTCGGTCGGCTCGGAGATCGCCCACTGGTTGTTCTGGCAGAAGAACACCACGGGGGAGTTGTAGACGGCCGAGAAGGTGAACGCCTCGGCCACGTCGCCCTGGCTGGACGCGCCGTCGCCGAAGTAGGCGATGACGGCCGAGTCGGCGCCGTCCTTGGCCACACCCATGGCGTAACCGGTCGCGTGCAGGGTCTGCGAGCCGATGACGATCGTGTACAGGTGGAAGTTGTTGATCTTCGGGTCCCAGCCACCGTGGTTCACACCGCGGAACATGCCGAGCAGGTTGGTCGGGTCGACCCCACGACACCAGGCCACACCGTGTTCACGGTAGGTCGGGAAGACGTAGTCGTCGTCGCGCAGCGCGCGCCCGGAACCGATCTGCGCGGCCTCCTGGCCGAGCAGCGAGGCCCACAGGCCCAGCTCGCCCTGACGCTGCAGGGCGGTCGCCTCGCCGTCGAAACGGCGGGTGAGGACCATGTCGCGGTACAGGTCGCGCAGGTCGTCGGTGGTGATGTCGGCGACGAAAGGAGCGAACTCGGCGATGTCGGGGTTGTCCGCGACCTCGACCCGTTCTCCCTCGGGCGTCAGCAGTTGTACGAGCTGAGGCTCGGCGTCGTGCGGCTGTGCGGTGGCAGCGGCGGTCTTGCGGGCGCCGGCTGCGCCTGCCGCCCGCTTGGTGCCACTGCTGCGTCGCGGCTTGCGCGCGGCAGTGCTCTCCACGGTCACGTGTGCTCCTCCGTCGGTCCGGCACCCGGGTTCTCCGGGGTCCAGTGCGGCTCACCTGTATCTGTACCCGCGCACGGGGTGGGTGCGCGGAACGTACGGGATTCAGGCGTGACAGGTGCCCCGGCGAGTGCCCTGCGCAATGCACGTTACCCAGTGCCCCGCATAACTGCGAAACCCCGTTTGACCTGCGATTTTGCTTGGATATCCAAGTAAATCGGCGACTTCGGGAACAACCACTGGTCACAGCCTTGCAGGGGGCCGGAACAACGGCACGTTATCCCGGGTAACTCCGGCAGGGAAGGGGTTCAAGGGTGATCCCTGATGGAGGAACGCCGCGGCCCCGGACGGGCGGACCCGGTCGTGAACCCTCCACACCGGCAATCGCACACAAAGACGAACGCCGGGAAGGGCGGGAACGAGGCGAACGGCTTCACCGGACGAAAACGGCGAGTATGTGAACGAGTGTGTGAAGATGAGTTTGTGCGCGAAGACGGAAAAATCAAGGTATTTCTCCTGGACGACCACGAGGTGGTACGTCGGGGCGTCCATGAACTCTTGTCGGTCGAAGACGACATCGAGATCGTCGGGGAAGCCGGTACGGCCGCCGACGCACTCGTCCGCATTCCCGCCACCCGTCCCGACGTGGCGGTCCTCGACGTCCGCCTCCCGGACGGCAGCGGCGTGGAGGTCTGCCGCGAGGTGCGCTCCGGGAACGAGGACATCAAGTGCCTGATGCTGACCTCGTTCGCCGACGACGAGGCACTGTTCGACGCGATCATGGCGGGCGCCTCGGGCTACGTCCTCAAGGCGATCCGCGGGAATGAGCTGCTCAGCGCCGTCCGCGACGTCGCGGCCGGCAAGTCCCTGCTGGACCCGGTGGCGACCGCCCGGGTGCTGGAGCGCCTGCGCGACGGCAAGAACGGCAAGGGCGACGACCGGCTCTCCAACCTCACCGAGCAGGAGCGCAAGATCCTCGACCTGATCGGCGAGGGTCTGACCAACCGCGTCATCGGCGAGCGCCTGCACCTGGCGGAGAAGACGATCAAGAACTACGTCTCCAGCCTGCTGTCGAAGCTCGGCATGGAGCGCCGCTCCCAGGCCGCCGCCTACGTGGCCCGCCTCCAGGCCGAAAAGCGCGCCTAGTCCGGCCGAAAAGGGGTGGCAGCCCCGTCGATTCGGGACCAACGTCCCTGATCAACGGGGCGGGATCCCCTTTCCCGACCGGGTGTCGGAGGCGGAGAGTGGAGTGCATGTCCCCTGAGGAACTCCACGCCATCGAACTGCTGCGCCGGGTGCCGTACGGCCGAGTGGCCACCAGCATGCGCGCGCTGCCCTTCCTCGCGCTCGCCCGCCACATCGTGGTGGACGGCAGGGTCGTGCTGAGAATGCACGCCGGGTTCGGCCACCACCAGGCCTGCAACGGCAGCGTGGTCTCCTACGGCGCGGACAACTTCAATTCCGGGGACCGGCGCCTGTGGTCGGTTCAGTTCACCGGCACCGCGGAACTCGTCGAACCGACCAACGCCGAACTGGAACTCTTCGGTCCCGGTCCGCATTTCGTCGACGGCGCCCTTTTCGACCCCGTCTACATGCGCATCGAACCGCAACTCGTCACCGTGCACACCCTGGCCGGGAGCCACGCGCGCGACCGGGAGTACCAACACGCGCTCTGAACGGACGGCGCGCGCCGCGGACAGAGGGTACGGGGAGGGCCCGTCGGAATCGCTTCCGACGGGCCCTTCCCGTACATGACGGATCTCGCGGCCTGGCCTTTACTGCCCGGCGCCCTCGCCACCCTCGTCCCCACCGGCGCCTCCCGGGCCTCCGGTCTCGGGCGGCGGTTCCGTCACCGGCTTCGTCGGGGTCGACGGCTTGGACGGCGACGGCTCGTTGCTCTCCGACGGCTTCGTCGAGTGCGACGGCGACGACGAGGGCGAGTTCGACGGCGGGGTGTAGCTCGGAGAGGTCCTGCCGCGGCTCGGCGAAGGCTTGTACGTCTCCTCGTCCTCGCTGTCGTCCGTGCGCGGGGAGTCCGGGGACTGCGCCGAGGGGGAGTCCGCCGGCGTCTCCGCGGAGCTGGCCGGGGTCTTCGGCGAACTCTGCGAGGTGCCGGGGGACTTCTTCTCGTTGCCCGAACCGCCGCCGCCCACGGTCTTCACCGCGTACGCGACGCCACCGGCGATGGCCAGCACCGCGAGCAGCGCGAAGACCACCATCTTCCAGCGGCCTCCGCCGGCGCCCTGGCCGCCGTGACCGCCCTGGCCGGCGTGACCGTTGCCGTTCCTGCCGTTGCCGTATCCGCCGCCGCCCGGGAAGGCCGACCCGTCGTCGGGGTTGAGCGGGGGCACCATCGGCTGCTGGAACTGCGAGGTCGTGGCGTGCTGGGGGTACTGCTGTCCGCCCGGCCCGCCCTGCGGCATCGCCGTGGTGGGGTTCGACCCGGGCTGGCCGTTTGGCAGCGCCATGGTGACGGGGCCGGTGTTCCAGGTGCCGGTGTTCGGCCCCTGGTCGTGGAGCATCTGGAGCGCGTACTGGACGAGCCCGCGCATCTCCTCGGCCGACTGGAAGCGGTCGTCCGGGTCCTTGGCCAGCGAGCGCATGACCAGGCCGTCGAGCTCCTGCGGGATGTGGTGCCCCTCCGGCAGCTGCGACGGCGGGATCGGCGCGTCCTGGACGTGCTGGTAGACCACCGACAGCGGCGTCTCGCCCGTGAAGGGGGGCCGCAGCGCGAGGAGTTCGTACAGCAGACAACCGGTGGCGTACAGGTCGCTTCGGTGGTCCACGGCCTTGCCGAGGGCCTGTTCGGGCGACAGGTACTGCGGGGTGCCCATGACCATGCCGGTCTGGGTCATCGTCGACTGCACGCCGTGCAGGGCGCGGGCGATGCCGAAGTCCATCACCTTCACCGCGCCGGTGTCGGTGATGATCACGTTGGCCGGCTTGATGTCGCGGTGCACGATGCCGTGCTGGTGCGAGTAGGCCAGGGCCTCCAGCACACCCGCGACGATGATGAGCGCCTGATCGGGGCCCGGGGCCTCGGCGCTGATCAGCAGTTCGCGGATGGTGCGGCCCTCGACCAGCTCCATCACGATGTAGGGAACGACGTTCGGGCCGACCCGGTCCTCGCCCGAGTCGTACACGGCGACGACCGCGTGGTGGTTCAGCCCGGCGACCGACTGTGCCTCGCGCGTGAAGCGGGCCTTGGAGACGGGGTCCTCGGCGAGGTCGGCGCGCAGCAGCTTCACGGCGACGGTGCGGCCCAGCCGGACGTCCTCGGCGGCGAACACCTCCGCCATGCCACCGCGGCCCAGGCGGTGGGTCAGCCGGTAACGGCCTTCGCCCACCAGGCCGCCTGCGCCCCAATGCTCAGGATCCTCGGCCATCCCGGCGCCGTTTCCCTCGGGTTCGGGTGCCATCAGTCCTCGCCGTCGTCTCTCTCGGGCCGCAACTCAGCGGTGTCCTCTTGGGGTGCTGCCACGAACGCTACAGCCTCGGAACCGTTCACCGTTCGGACAATGGCTCGCGGTGGCCTTGTGGTCACGGAACGGGCACCTGGCTTGACGTGTGCTTGCCCTCCGGCAGACTGGCTGCCACATGCGCTCTGCCAGACGCGTCAGGACACCGCCCGAGGGGAAGCAACAGTCATGAGCCAGGACGGCACACAGGGCCGGTACGCAGGCGGCTCCCTGGCCGGTGGCCGTTACCAGCTAAGGGACTTGCTCGGCGAAGGCGGCATGGCGTCCGTCTACCTCGCGTACGACTCGGCCCTCGACCGACAGGTCGCCATCAAGACGCTGCACAGCGAATTGGGGCGCGAAGCGTCCTTCCGCGAGCGGTTCCGCCGCGAGGCGCAGGCTGTAGCGAAACTGTCGCACACGAACATCGTCTCGGTATTCGATACCGGCGAGGGCGAGCTCGACGGCGCGCTGATGCCGTACATCGTCATGGAGTACGTCGAGGGGCAGCCGCTCGGCTCCGCGCTCCAGACGGACATCGCGCAGTACGGCGCGATGCCGGCCGACAAGGCGCTCAAGGTCACCTCCGATGTGCTCGCGGCGCTCGAAACCAGCCACGAGATGGGTCTGGTCCACCGCGACATCAAGCCCGGCAACGTGATGATGACCAGGCGCGGCGTGGTCAAGGTCATGGACTTCGGCATCGCCCGCGCCATGCAGTCGGGCGTCACGTCGATGACGCAGACCGGAATGGTCGTCGGCACCCCGCAGTACCTGTCGCCCGAGCAGGCGCTCGGCCGCGGTGTGGACGCCCGGTCCGACCTCTACTCCGTCGGCATCATGCTGTTCCAGCTGCTGACGGGGCGGCTCCCCTTCGACGCGGACTCGCCGCTGGCCATCGCGTACGCCCATGTGCAGGAGGAGCCGCCGGCGCCGTCCTCCATCAACCGGTCGGTGACGCCGGCGATGGACGCGCTGGTGGCGCGGGCCCTGAAGAAGAACCCGAACGAGCGCTTCCCGACGGCCGCGGCCATGCGCGACGAGATCGACCGCGTGATGGCGGCCGGTCGGACGGTGGCCCCGGCGATCGTGCCGGGTGCGCCCTCGGGCGGCAGCGGCGCGGGTGTGAGCTCGGCCGTGTTCCCGCCGGTGGACTCCGGGTTCCAGGCGCCGCCGCAGTCGATGCAGCAGCCGTACCAGCCGCCGCACACCCCGGCGCCGTCCCCGTACGCGCCGCAGACGCAGGCGCAGGGCGGATACGCGTACCCGCCCCAGCAACAGCACGCGCACCAGTACGCCCCGCAGACCCCGCCGCCGTTCACCATCTCGCCGAACCCTGCCCCCGCGGGCGCGGGCGGCGGGTCGAAGAAGAACACGGGCGTGATCGTGGGCTCGATCGTGGTGGCGCTGGTGGCCATCGGCGGGCTGATCGCCGTGCTCAACCTGGGCGGCGACGACAAGGACAAGGACGTCGCGACGCCGTCCTCCTCGACCTCGGCGTCCGGTTCCACGCGCCCGGGCTACCGGGGGCCGGACCTCTCGCGGACGATCGACGTGGAGAAGTGCAAGAGCCCGACGAAGGCCTATGACGACGCCAAGAAGGTCAACGCCCCCGACTTCCGGTACAAGAACATCCGCTCGGTGAAGGACTGCATCCAGGCCGCGGGCTGGAAGATCAAGGAAGAGCCCCGGGACGAGGCCGTCTACGGCGACGGCACCGTGGTCGACCAGTTGCCCTCCGCCGGCGACAAGATCGACCCGAAGGACACCACCTTCACCCTCCGCGTCTCCACCGGAAACCCGGAGTAGGGCGGAGCAGGCCGAAGGACGAGCGGGCTCCGGGCGGCGGTCACCGATCGCCGCCCGGTCCCGCTCCTCCTCTTTTCACCCCTCCTCTTTCTGGTGTCATTCGCGCCCTTCGCGCTCTTTCGTGGAAGCGGCATCTCGTACACGGTGTACGAGATGCCGCTTTTGTCCGTTTATGCAAACCTGAGCGCGTGACTCACGCCCGCGCACCGCGCTGGACGGCCGGCGCCGCATTGGCGGCCGCCGGGCTGCTGGTCGCGGCGCCGGCGCACGCCCAGGGCGCCGCCTCCGCGGCCCCGGCCGCCCGCTCCCTCGCCCGCGCGTTCGTCCCCGCCCTCGCCGCCGCGACCACGGCCATCCATCCGGCGTCGGTCGTACCCGAAGAGGCCTACGAGGAACTGGCCGGCAGCGCCGCCGGCTCCGGCCGGGAACGGCCCGGACGTCCCGTGGCCGAGCCGGCCAGCCCCCTGACGGTGTCGATCGGCCGCCCCCTGCGACCGGAGCGGCCCGCACGACCGGAGCGGCCCGGACTGCCCGAACGGCCCGAACGGCCCGGCCTGCCGGAGCGACCCGGCCTCCCCGAGCACCCGGGGCTGCCGGACGCTGCGGCGGAGCGCCCGGGTTCGGCGGAGCGGCCCGCGCGACCCGAGCGGCCGGGACTGCGGGAGCGGCCGGAGCTCGGGGAGCGGCAGCGGCCTCCTCGGGCGCACGAACGGCCGCAGGCCTCGGGGGTACCGGAGCCCTCCCGCCGCGAGTCGATCGCGAAGCCGACGCCCGAACCGACCGGCAGCTCCGCGGTCGAGGCGATGGGCACCGGGCCCAACGAGCGGGCCGCCGATCTGGCGGCCCACCTGCTGCCGCTCGGCACCGGGTTCGCCCTGATGGGACTGGGTCTGGGCTTCATGGGCGTACGGCTGCGCCGAGGGCGCTGACCGCCCGCCCGAGCGGCACCCGGGACGGACATCGACCCGCGCGTCCCCCCTGCGGAGTACATCCACAGACGGTTGCGCGCCGGTACATACCCGGTATACATACTGAGTATGTCGATCCGTCACGGGCTTCTCGCCCTGCTCGAAAGGGGTCCTCGGTACGGCTCTCAGCTGCGTACCGAGTTCGAATCCCGCACCGGGTCCACCTGGCCCCTCAACGTCGGGCAGGTGTACACCACCCTCGCCCGACTGGAGCGCGACGGGCTCGTCGCGCCCGGCGGCGAGGACCCCGCCGGGCACACCCTGTACGCCATCACCGACACCGGCCGCGCCGAGCT
Source organism: Streptomyces sp. NBC_01426 (assembly GCF_036231985.1). Classification (GTDB taxonomy): domain Bacteria; phylum Actinomycetota; class Actinomycetes; order Streptomycetales; family Streptomycetaceae; genus Streptomyces. Next base: position 4,052,729 of record NZ_CP109500.1, on the reverse strand, counting down.
CCACGAGTGGTACGAGCGGCCCGTGGACCGCGCCAACCCGCCCCGGGACGAACTGTCCATCAAGCTCGCCATGGCCGTCGGCGCCCCCGGCGTGGACATCCGCTCCGTCATCCAGTCCCAGCGGCACGCCACGATCAAGGCGATGCAGGACTACACCCGGCTCAAGGCGCAGGCGCTCACCGCGATCGACAGCGGCACCTCCCACGAACGCGACGACATCGCCTGGCTGCTGGTGCTGGAACAGCTGATCTTCCAGACCGAGGCCGAGGCCCGCTGGCTCGACCACTGCGAAGCCCGGCTCGTCCGGCTCTCCCTGCCGGCCGACCGGAGAGCCGTACCCGATCCGCCCCAGGCCGCACCGACCGCTCCCGGCGCCGAAGCGACGACCGCCACCGCGGCCGCCGGCGCCACCACCGACCTCCCCTCCACCGCCCGCACGCGGCGGAGTTGAACGAACCGTCCCAGGGGGACCCTTCCATGCCTGACCAGCAGTCACAGAACGCCGTACTCCAGCTGGACAAACTCGTCCGCACGCACGGCAGCGGCGCCACGGAGGTGCACGCCCTGCGCGGCATCGACCTCGCCGTGTACCCGGGCGAACTCGTCGCCGTCATGGGCCCGTCGGGGTCCGGCAAGTCCACCCTGCTCACCCTCGCCGGCGGACTCGACACCCCCAGCAGCGGCCGGGTGATCGTGGAGGGCACCGACATCACCACCGCGAGCCGCAAGCAGCTCGCCGCGCTGCGCCGCCGCAGCATCGGCTACGTCTTCCAGGACTACAACCTGATCCCGGCCCTCACCGCGGCCGAGAACGTGGCGCTGCCCCGCGAACTCGACGGGATATCGGCCCGCAAGGCACGGGCCTCCGCCTTGGCGGCGCTGGAGGAAATGGGCCTGGCGCAGCTCGCCGACCGCTTCCCCGACGAGATGTCCGGCGGACAGCAGCAGCGCGTGGCCATCGCCCGCGCCCTCGTCGGCGACCGCCGCCTGGTCCTCGCCGACGAGCCCACCGGCGCACTCGACTCGGAGACCGGGGAATCCGTGCTGGCCCTGCTGCGCTCGCGCTGCGACGCGGGGGCGGCCGGGATCCTGGTCACCCACGAGCCGCGGTTCGCCGCATGGGCGGACCGGGTGGTCTTCCTGCGCGACGGCAGCGTCGTCGACGAGACCCTGCGCAGCCACGCCGACTCCCTGCTCTCCGGGCGGGCGGCCGGCCTGTGACCACCCCGCTCCACTCCTGGTACCACTCCTGGATCGCCGCGATCCGAATAGCCCGCCGCGACGCCTGGCGCGCGAAAGGGCGCAGTGCCCTCGTCCTCGCGATGATCGCGCTGCCGATCGTCGGGGTGAGCGCCGTCGACCTCACCACCCGCAGCGCCGCGCTCACCGTGGACGAGACGTTGTCCCGCCGGATCGGCACCGCCGACGCCATGTTCTCGAACTCGGACATGGGCGTCCCCGTGTACCAGAAGCCGAACGGCGAGTCCTTCGCCCCCGTCGGCGGCTACTCGTCCTGGGACCCCTCCGCGCGCGACGACGGCAAGGACCCCCTCCCGTCCGCCCTCCCGCCGGGCGCCCGGTCCGTGAAGGACAGCAAGGGGCACGCCAAGGTCCGCACCACGCACGGCCTGCTGGACATCCGCCTGCGCGAGCTGGACACCGCCGACCCGCTCGTCGAGGGCATCCTCACCCTCAAACGGGGTCGGCTCCCCGCCGCGCCGGGGGAGATCATCGCCACCGACGCCTTCCTGAAGGACTCCGGGTTCTTCGTCGGCTCCCAGGTCACCCCGCGCGGCTCGTCCCGCGCCCTGCGGATCGTGGGGGCGTACGAACTCCCGTCCGCCCTGCAGGAACGGGAGGCCACGGCCCCGCCCGGGACCCTGCTCACCCCGCTCGACAAGGAACTCCGGGCCGCCGGGACCGACGGGGTGTCGATCGACGACACCTACCTCGTCAAGGTCGGCGGCGAAGGTTTCACGTGGAACATGGTGAAGGCGGCGAACGCCAAGAGCGTCGTCGTGGTCTCCCGCGCCGTCAATCTGAACCCGCCCGCCGACTCCGACGTCCCGTTCTACGAGCAGCAGAAGGAGGAAGGCCGATTCGACAAGTCGACGGGCATGCGGACCGTCGAGATGACCATCCTCGCCACCGTCGTCGGCCTCGCGATGCTGGAGATCTGTCTGCTCGCCGGTCCCGCCTTCGCGGTCGGCGCCCGGCGCTCGCGCCGCCAACTCGGCCTGGTCGGAGCCAACGGCGGCGACCGTCGCCACATCCGCGCCATCGTCCTCTCCGGCGGTCTGGTCATCGGCGCGGCGTCCGCCGTCGTCGGCCTCGTCCTCGGCGGCGCGCTCACCCTCGGCCTCCGGCCGGTCCTGGAGGAGTACCTGGGGCTGCGCTGGGGCGGCTTCGAGGTCCGTCCCCTGGAACTCCTCGGCATCGCGCTGCTCGCCGTGGTCACGGGCCTGCTCGCCTCGATCGTCCCGGCGATCACCGCCTCCCGGCAGACCGTGCTGGCCTCGCTGACCGGCCGCCGGGGGGTCCGCAAGGCCAACCGGGTCCTGCCGTTCATCGGGCTGCTGGCCGTCGCGGCCGGCGCCGGCATCGCGCTCTACGGAGCCGTGTCCGACACCGGGACCGTGGTCGTAGGGGGCGGCAGCGCCCTCGCCGAGCTGGGCGTGGTCGCCCTCACCCCGACCCTGGTCGGCCTGTTCGGGCGCCTCGGGCGGTGGCTGCCGCTGTCGCCGCGGCTCGCCCTGCGCGACGCCGTGCGCAACCGGGGGCGTACGGCCCCCGCCGTCGCGGCGGTCCTGGCCGCCGTCGCCGGCACCGTGGCGGTGGCCACGTACGAGTACAGCACCGACGTGCAGGCCCGCCACGAGTACGTCGCGAACATGCCGGCAGGCGCCGGCCTGCTGGCGAGCAACGAGAACGACCGGTACCGGGACGTGCCCGCCGTCCGCGACGCGCTCGCGAAGGAGTTCCCGCTGGCGATCCGGGCGGACGTGGACCGGATCGTCGTGGGCAAGCCGACGTGCGATTCCTACTCGGTGGATCCGGGCTGCGGACGGGCGGAGATCCTCACGCCCAAGGAGAACCGCTGCCCGCTCTACGCGTCGAGGGACTCCTTCGAGTCCTTCACCCCCGCTCAGCGGCGTGAGTTGTACCAGGACTGGCGGTGCAAGCAGAACCGCTACCAGCAGCCCTTCCAGTCGGTCGTAGCCGACGACAAGTTGATGCAGGTCCTCGGGGTGAGCGACCCCGGCGCCGCGGCCGCGCTGAAGGCCGGAAAGCCCGTCTCCTTCGACAAGCGCTTCATCAAGGACGGCAGGCTCACCCTCGTCATCGTGACCGAGGAGCCCAAGGGCATGGATTCCGACGAGGAGCCGAAGGGCGTCAAGAAGGTCATGGCGGTCCACCAGGCGACCGATCCCGACGCGGGCTACGGACTCGGCGTGGTCTTCCCCGCGAGCGCCGTGAAGGCTGCCGGCCTCACCACCGCGCCGGCCGGCTCGTACTTCACCCTCGACGGGACGCTCGGCAGCGCGCAGCGCCAGAAGCTGGACAGCCGCATCGACCAGATCGGCCTGGAGGCCACGGTCGTGGTCGAGGAGGGGTACCAGGGCCGGGGCACCCTGCCCATGCTCGCCCTCACCATCTTCGCCGGTCTCGTCACCATCGGCGCGGCGGGCATCGCCACGGGCCTCGCCCAGGCCGACGCCGAGGCCGACCTGAAGACGCTGGCCGCCGTCGGCGCCCCGCCGCGGGTGCGGCGGACGCTGAGCGGCTTCCAGTGCGGGGTGGTGGCCCTGATGGGCGTGGTCCTGGGCTCCGTCGCCGGACTGTTGCCGGCGGTCGGGCTGCGGCTCACCGAGCGGGAGACCGCGAAGCGGCTCCTGGAGGAATCCGGCATCACCGATGGCCAGTACATCCCCATCGCGGTGCCGTGGGAGACGCTGGCCGGACTGCTGGTGGTGGTCCCGTTGGGCGCGGCCCTGCTGGCCGCGATCGTCACCAAGTCGAGCGGAGCCCTGGCCCGCCGGGCGGCGGGCTGACACCGGATCTCCCGGGGCGCCCGTGACACGGGAGACCAGGGTGACCGCTGGGTGACGTACGAGTGACGACGGGGTCATCGTGTGCCCCCGTACAGGGTGGATCACGCCTGTACGGGGGCACACCGTGTGAGAACGAAGGTGTGCGAGAGAATGACGGCATGGAGATGCCGAGGAGTGAACGGTCGCAGGACAGCCCCCCGCACGTCCTGATCGTGGGACAGGACGGGATGGCGGTCGGCGGCGCCGATGACGAGTCGCGCGAGGTCCCGGTGACGGAGATGGTCGAACAACCCGCCAAGGTCATGCGGATCGGCAGCATGATCAAGCAACTCCTGGAAGAGGTGCGTGCCGCACCTCTCGACGAGGCGAGCCGTGTCCGGCTCAAGGACATCCACGCCGCGTCGGTGAAGGAACTCGAAGACGGCCTGGCTCCCGAGCTGGTCGAGGAACTCGAGCGCCTGTCCCTGCCGTTCACCGAGGAGGCGATCCCTTCCGAGGCGGAACTGCGGATCGCGCAGGCGCAGTTGGTGGGCTGGCTGGAGGGTCTCTTCCACGGGATCCAGACGGCCCTGTTCGCGCAACAGATGGCGGCGCGGGCACAGTTGGAGCAGATGCGGCGGGCCCTGCCTCCGGGCGCCTCGCACGAGGACGACGACGAGGGTCCGCACGGCGCGGTCCGCTCCGGCCCCTACCTGTAGCCCGATCGGCCCTTCGGCTCGATCGGCGGCCCGATCGGCGGCCCGATCCCGGACACCCCGGATCGTCTCCGGACACCCACACCCCGGTGGAGCCCCGGCTCCGCCGGGGTGACGCATGTCCGGGGCGGGCGTCTCACGGCGGCCGTACGGGGGCGGTTCCTCACAGCGGCGCGATAAGCGGCCGGTAAGTGGCGGAACCCGCGCGCAACACCGCCCCCGCATACTCGGAGGCATGAGTTACGACGCCATCGTCCTCGCAGGCGGCGCCGCCCGGCGACTCGGCGGGGCCGACAAGCCCGCCCTGCACGTCGGCGGCCGAGCCCTGCTCGACCGGGTCCTCGACGCCTGTGTCGACGCGGACGCCACCGTCGTCGTCGGCGGGCCCCGGGTCACCTCGCGCCCCGTGCGCTGGACCCGCGAGGACCCGCCGGGCGGGGGACCGGTCGCCGCGCTGGACGCCGGACTGCGGGCGACGACCGCGGCGCGGGTGCTCGTGCTCTCCGCCGACCTGCCGTTCCTGGACCGCGCCACCGTACGGTCCCTGCTGGACGCGCCCGGCCCCGACGGGGCGATGCTGCGGGATCCGGACGGCCGGGACCAACTGCTGGTGGCCTCCTACCGCGCCGAGCCGCTCCGTGCGGGGCTCGCCCGGTTGGCCGCCGCACACGGCGACTTGGCGGGCCTCCCGCTGCGCGAACTCACCGCCGGACTCGACGTGGCGACCGTCACCGCCACTGCGCCACTCGCCTCCTTCGACTGCGACACCTGGGACGATCTCGCGGCCGCCCGGGCCCGGATCAGAGAGCATGGGACCGTGCTGGATCAATGGATCACCGCCGTCAAGAACGAGCTGGGCATCGACGTGGACGTCGACACCAAGACCCTGCTCGACCTCGCCCGTGACGCCGCCCACGGCGTCGCCCGGCCCGCCGCCCCGCTGACCACCTTCCTGATCGGCTACGCGGCCGCCCGGGCCGAGGCCGCCGGCGCGGACCCGGCCCGGGCCGTCGCCGAAGCCTCCCGCAAGGCGGCCGACCTGGCGCTGCGATGGGACGGGGAAACCCCCGAGAAGAACACCGAAGCCGGCTCCGGATGACCCGTACCGACGCCGAGCGCGTCCCGGCCGAAGCCGCCACCCCCGGCCCCGAGGGGTCCCCCGGTTCCTCCGCCGACCAGGCCCTCGACGAGGCCCTGGCCCTCGTCTCGCGCACCCCGGACGGCGGCGGGCACCGCGCCGCGCCCTGGCTCCGGGCCCGCGAGGCGGCCGTCCGGGCCGGTTCCGGCGTCCGGGCCCGCTCGCACCGGGTCCCGCTCCCCGACGCCCTCGGCGAGGTGCTGACCGGGCCCCTCGACGCCCTCACCGACCTGCCGTCCTTCGACACCTCGGCCATGGACGGCTGGGCGGTCGCCGGCCCCGGCCCGTGGGCCGTCCGGGACGGCGGGGTACTGGCCGGCTCGGAGCGGCCCGAGCCCCTCGCGGACGGCGAGGCCGTACGGATCGCCACCGGGGCCCGGATCCCCGCCGACACCACCGCCGTGATCCGCTCCGAACACTCCCGCGAGGCCGGCTCCCAGTTGTTCGCCGAGCGGCCCGTCGCCACCGGCCAGGACATCCGCCCGCGCGGCCAGGAGTGCCGCTCCGGCGACCTGTTGCTGCCCGCCGGCTCCCTGGTCACCCCGGCGGTGCTCGGCCTGGCGGCCGCCGCGGGGTACGACGCGCTGGAGACCCGGCCCCGGCCGCGCGTGGAGATCCTGGTGCTCGGCGACGAGTTGCTGATCGAGGGACTCCCGCACGACGGCCTGATCCGCGACGCCCTGAGCCCCATGCTCGGCCCGTGGCTGACCCGACTCGGCGCCGAGGTCATCGGAACGCGGCGGCTCGGCGACGACCCCGCCGGGGCCGAGGCCCTGTACGAGGCCGTCACCACCTCCGACGCCGACCTGATCGTCACCACCGGCGGCACCGCCTCCGGCCCCGTCGACCACGTGCGTCCCGTGCTGCGGCGCGCGGGGGCCGAACTCCTCGTCGACGGGGTCGCCGTGCGTCCCGGGCACCCGATGCTGCTGGCCCGGCTCGGGGACCGGGCCGCCGGCCGCCACCTGGTGGGGCTGCCCGGCAACCCGCTCGCCGCCGTGTCCGGGCTGCTGACCCTGGCCGAGCCGCTGCTGCGGGCCCTCGCGGGGCGCCGGCAACGCCCCCGGTACACGGTCGCGGTTCAGGGGGACGTACCGGGGCACCCGTACGACACCCGGCTCGTCCCGGTGTTGCTGACCGACGAGCACGCGGTGCCGCTGCGCTACCACGGCCCCGCGATGCTCCGGGGGGTGGCGGCCGCCGACGCGCTGGCCGTCGTACCGACCGGCGGCGCGCGGTCCGGGCAGGAACTCGAAGTACTCGATCTGCCGTGGGCAGCGGGGGGATGTTTCACGTGAAACTGCACGGCCATGACGCCATGGCCCGGGGCGCGGACGAGAAACTCGTCTCCCGGCGCATCAAACTGCCCAAACGGGAGGTCGAGAAGCCCCTGCGGCAGGTCACCCGGCGCCTGTTGATGGCCCTGTTCGTGATGTGCCTGACCGTCCTGATCGTGTGGCTCGACCGGGGCGGCTACCACGACAACGCGGACGACAGCATCGACCTCCTCGACTGCGTCTACTACGCGACCGTCACCCTGTCGACGACCGGATACGGCGACATCGTCCCGTACAGCGCCAGCGCGCGACTGCTCAACGTCCTGCTGATCACTCCGCTGCGCGTGCTGTTCCTGATCATCCTCGTCGGTACCACCCTGGAAGTCCTCACCGAGCGGACCAGGGAAGAATGGCGGCTGAACCGCTGGAGGAAGAACTTGCGTGACCACACGGTCGTGATCGGCTTCGGTACCAAGGGGCGCTCGGCCCTGCAGACGCTGCTGGCCACCGGCCTCCACAGGGAGCAGGTCGTCGTCGTCGACCCGAGCTCCAAGGTGGTCGACATCGCCAACGCGGAGGGGCTCACGGGCGTCGTGGGCGACGCCACCCGTTCCGACGTGCTGCTCCGCGCCGAGGTGCAGAAGGCCCGCCAGATCGTCATCGCCACGCAGCGGGACGACACGGCCGTCCTGGTGACGCTGACCGCGCGTCAACTCAACCGCGGGGCAAAGATCGTCGCGGCGGTGCGGGAAGAGGAGAACGCCCCGCTGCTGCGCCAGTCGGGCGCCGACGCGGTCATCACGAGCGCGAGCGCGGCGGGCCGGTTGCTGGGCCTGTCGGTGCTCAGCCCCAGCGCGGGCACCGTGATGGAGGATCTGATCCAGCAGGGCAGCGGCCTGGACCTGATCGAACGGCCCGTCCGGAAGCCGGAGGTCGGCAAGTCGGTCCGGGAGACCGAGGACCTCGTGGTGAGCGTGCTGCGCGGCCACCGGCTGCTGGCGTACGACGACCCGCACGCGAGCCCGCTCCAGTCCACGGACCGCGTCATCACCATCGTCCGCGCGGTGCCGCCGCACACGCAGCCGGCCACCCTGGGGTCCGCGGAGTAGGCGGGTTGCCGGCCTGCGGGGAGCGGTTCGCGTAGCCTCCGGGCCATGCATGCGATCACCATCGAACAGCCCGGCGGCCCCGAGGCCCTGGTCTGGGCCGACGTACCCGATCCGGTGGCGGGCGAGGGCGAGGTGCTCGTCGAGGTCGCGGCGAGCGCCGTGAACCGCGCCGACGTCCTCCAGCGACAGGGGTTCTACGATCCCCCGCCCGGCGCGTCCCGGTACCCGGGGCTGGAGTGCTCCGGTCGGATCACCGCGATCGGTCCGGGAGTGTCCGGTTGGTCGGTGGGCGACGAGGTGTGCGCCCTGCTGGCCGGTGGCGGGTACGCGGAGCGGGTGGCCGTCCCGGCGGGACAACTGCTGCCGGTGCCCGACGGCCTGGACCTGGTGACGGCCGCCGCACTGCCGGAGGTGGTCTCGACGGTGTGGTCGAACGTGTTCATGGTGGCGGGGCTGCGCCCCGGCGAGACCCTGCTCGTACACGGCGGCTCCAGCGGGATCGGCACCATGGCGATCCAGTTGGGCAAGGCGATCGGCGCGAGGGTGGCGGTGACGGCCGGCGGCAAGGAGAAGCTGGCGCGCTGCGCGGAGTTGGGCGCGGACATCCTGATCGACTACCGCGAGCAGGACTTCGTCGAGGAGCTGCGGTCCGCGACGGACGGGGCCGGGGCGGACGTGATCCTGGACATCATGGGCGCGAAGTACCTGTCACGGAACCTGGACGCCCTGGCCGTCAACGGCCGGCTCGCGATCATCGGGCTCCAGGGCGGGGTGAAGGCCGAGCTGAACCTGGGCGCGCTGCTGGCGAAGCGGGCGGCGATCACCGCGACCTCGCTGCGGGCCCGCCCGCTGGAGGAGAAGGCGGCGATCGTCGCGGCGGTACGGGAGCACGTGTGGCCGCTGGTGACGGCCGGCCGGGTGCGCCCGATCGTGCACGCCACCCACCCGATGCGGGACGCCGCCGAGGCCCACCGGGTCATGGAGTCCAGCGCCCACATCGGCAAACTGCTGCTGACCACGACCTGACCGGCGAAGCCGTACCGACCCGTCCCGGAGCCGCGTACGGCGGCCCCGGGACGGGTCGGTGCTACAGCGAGCGCAGCAGGACGGCGGGCGACTCGACGCAGTCGGCCACGTACCGCAGGAAGCCGCCGGCCGTGCCCCCGTCGCAGACCCGGTGGTCGAACGTCAGTGACAGCTGTACGACCTGACGGACGGCCAGCTCGCCCCGGTACACCCACGGCTTCGGGATGATCCGGCCCACCCCCAGCATCGCGGCCTCCGGGTGGTTGATGATCGGCGTGGAACCGTCCACCCCGAACACCCCGTAGTTGTTGAGGGTGAACGTCCCGCCCGTGAGGTCGGACGGGGCCAGCTTCCCGGCCCGCGCCAACTCCGTCAGTCGCCCGAACTCCGCCGACAGCGTCTCGGGGTTGCGGGTCTGCGCGTCCCGGACCACCGGGACGACCAGGCCGCGTTCCGTCTGCGCGGCGAAGCCGAGGTGCACCGACGGCAGCCGGACGATCTCCTTCGCCGCCAGGTCCACGGTGGAGTTGAGCTCCGGGTACTTGGCGAGGGCGGCCGTGCAGATCCGGGCCAGCAGGGCCAGTACCGAGATCTTGGGCCCGCCCGCGGCGTTCATCGCGGTCCGAGCGGCCATCAGTTCGGTGGCGTCCGCGTCGACCCAGCAGGTGGCCTCGGGGATCTCCCGCCGGCTGCGCGAGAGCTTCTCGGCGACGGCTCCCCGTACGCCCTTGAGCGGGATCCGCACCTCGCCCGCGACGGCGGCGACGGGGACCGGCGCCGGGGCGACCGGCTCGGCCGTCGAGCGCGGCGCCCTCAGGGCCGCCTCGACGTCCGCGCGCAGGATCAGGCCCTCGGGCCCGGACCCGCTGAGCGCCCGCAGATCGAGCCCGTTGTCCCGGGCCAGCTTGCGCACCAGGGGCGAGATCACCGGAACCGGCCCGACCGCCACGGCGACCGGGGCGGAAGCGGCCACGGCGACCGGGGCGACAGCGGGGGCGGGGGCGAGGCCGGCCGCGACGGGAGCGGCCGCGGCGAGCGGCCGCGACCCGGCGGCCGCCGGGCGGACCCGCCGGCGGCGCGCCGGACGGGAGTGGTCCGTGCCGTAGCCGACGAGCACGTTCCCGGAACCGGAGGACGCCGGTGCGGCGCTCTCCGTCGGCTCCGTGCCCGCTCCGACGGCGACGGTGATCAGCGGAGCCCCCACCGGCAGCTCCGTCCCCTCCTCGCCGAACCGGGCGGTGACCACACCGCCGTAGGGACACGGGACCTCGACCATCGCCTTGGCCGTCTCCACCTCGACCACCGGCTGGTCGATCTCGACGACGTCGCCGACCGCCACCAGCCAGCGGACGATCTCCGCCTCGGTCAGTCCCTCGCCGAGGTCGGGCAGCTTGAACTCCAGTACCTGCGGCATCAGTTCTCCCACTGCAGGCGGGCCACGGTGTCCAGGATCCGGTCCACGCCCGGCAGGTGGTGCTTCTCCAGCATCGGCGGCGGGTACGGGATGTCGAACCCGGTCACCCGCAGCACCGGCGCCTCCAGGTGGTGGAAGCAGCGCTCCGTCACGCGGGCGGCGATCTCCGCGCCCGGTCCGCCGAAGCCGCCGGCCTCGTGGACCACCACCGCGCGCCCGGTGCGTCGCACGGAGGCGACGACCGTCTCCTCGTCGAACGGAACGAGCGAGCGCAGGTCCACGACCTCCAGGTCCCAGCCCTCCTCACGGGCCGCCTCGGCGGCCTCCAGGCACACCGGCAGGGAGGGCCCGTAGGTGATCAGCGTCGCGCTCGTGCCCGCCCGGCGGACCAGGGCCTTGCCGATGCCGGGCACGGCCGCCGGGGACTCGGGCGACCAGTCGGCCTTCGACCAGTACAGCCGCTTCGGCTCCAGGAAGATCACCGGGTCGTCGCTCGCGATGGACGCGCGCAGCAACCCGTACGCGTCCTCCACGGTCGCCGGGGTGACCACGGTCAGGCCGGGGGTGGCGACGTAGTACGCCTCGGAGGAGTCGCAGTGGTGCTCGACGCCGCCGATCCCGCCGCCGTACGGCACCCGGATGGTGATCGGCAGCGGCATCGCGCCGCGGGTGCGGTTGCGCATCTTCGCGACGTGCGAGATCAGTTGCTCGAAGGCCGGGTAGGCGAACGCGTCGAACTGCATCTCCACGACCGGCCGCAGCCCGTACATGGCCATGCCGACGGCGGCGCCGAGGATGCCGGCCTCCGCGAGCGGGGTGTCCGTGCAGCGGTCGTCGCCGAACTCCTTCGCGAGCCCGTCGGTGATCCGGAAGACCCCGCCGAGCGTGCCGACGTCCTCGCCCATCACGTGGACGGTCGGGTCCTCGGCCATCGCGTCGCGCATCGCCCGGCCCAGGGCCTGGGCCATGGTCGCCGGCTTGGCGACGGGCTTGGCCGCGGTGGTGGTCGTCATCACTCGTTCCCCGCTTCGAGTTCCGCGCGCAGCATCTCGGCCTGTTCGCGCAGCCGGTCGGTCTGCTCCTCGTAGACGTGCGCGAAGAGGTCCATCGGGTCGAGCACCGGATCGGCGTTCATCCCGTCGCGCAGCGCCGCCGCCATCGCGTCGGCCGCGTCCTTCGCCACCTGTATGCCCTCCGCGTCCAACAGGCCGCGTGCGGTCAGCTCGCGCTCCAGCAGGGCCACCGGGTCGTGCGCCTTCCAGGCCTCCACCTCGGCGTCCGAGCGGTAGCGGGTCGCGTCGTCGGCGTTGGTGTGCGCCTCCATGCGGTACGTGACGGCCTCGATCATGGTGGGGCCGCCGCCCGCGCGTGCCCGCCGGACCGCCTCCGACAGCACCTCGTGCATCGCGGCGATGTCGTTGCCGTCGACCAACCGGCCCGGCATTCCGTACCCGACGGCCTTGTGGGCCAGGGTCGGGGCGGCGGTCTGCTTGGCGAGCGGGACGGATATCGCGAAGCCGTTGTTCTGCACGAGGAAGACGACCGGGGCCTGCCAGACGGCGGCGAAGTTCATCGCCTCGTGGAAGTCGCCCTCGCTGGTGCCGCCGTCGCCGACCATGGCGAGCGCGACCACGTCGTCCCCGCGCAGTCGGGCGGCGTGCGCCAGGCCGACCGCGTGCGGGAGCTGCGTGGCGAGCGGGGTGGAGAGCGGGGCGATCCGGTGCTCGCGCGGGTCGTACCCGGTGTGCCAGTCGCCGCGCAGGAGCGTCAGGGCCTGTACGGGGTCCAGCCCGCGCGCCACGGCGGCGAGGGTGTCGCGGTAGCTCGGGAAGAGCCAGTCGCGCTCCTCCAGGACCATCGCGGCGGCGATCTCGCAGGCCTCCTGGCCGACGGTCGAGGGGTACACGGCGAGCCGGCCCTGCTTGGTGAGCGCGGTGGCCTGGGCGTTGTAGCGGCGGCCGCGCACGAGCTCGGCGTAGCACCGGCGCATCAGCTCGGGGTCGAGCCCGTCGGCGGCCGGGGTGCCCAGCACCCGGTACGGCTCGGGGTCCGGGAGCAGCGGGGCGGCATCCGTACGGGGACTCCAGGCGGGCGGCGTGAAACGGTGGGACGCACCGGCACCGGGCAGCTCTTGGACCGTCATGGCGGCGTACACCTCCTCGTGGGAAGCGGGCAGGGAGCACCCCGGGTGTGAGGCGCCTCACCTACCGATTGTTCGGTTGTCCGCGCAATTTGGCTACAGCCGGCTCCAGGCTGTGGACAAAGTGGCGGCGGGGCCGTGGGATGGGTGCAGGACGTCCAACGCAGGGAGGCAGTGGGCAATGCCGGATGAACAAATGGCCGGAGCCGGTTCCGCGCCGGCCGTACCCGGTGGTGTCACGGGCTCCCCACCGGTCCCGTCCGGTCCCCCCGCGACGCCCGCCCCGCCGCCCCGGCCGCTCGATTCGATCGACCGGTCGATCATGCGGCTCCTCCAGGCGGACGGCAGGGCGTCGATACGGTCGGTGGCCGAGCAGGTCCACGTGTCGCGGGCCAACGCGTACGCCCGGATCAACCGGCTGATCGACGACAGGGTCATCCGGGGCTTCACGGCGCGGGTCGACCACGAGCGGGCGGGCCAGGGGGCCTCCGCCTACATCACCTTGAAGATCGTCCAGAACTCCTGGCGGACCGTGCGCGAGCAGCTCCGCGAACTCCCGGGTGCGGCGCACATCGCCCTGGTCAGCGGAGATTTCGACGTCCTGCTGCTGGTCCACACGCCGGACAACCGCACCCTGCGGGAGCTGGTGCTCACCCGCCTCCAGTCCATCCCGGAGGTCCTGTCCACCCGCACGCTGCTGGTGTTCGAGGAGACGGACCTCCTCGACACGGGCACGCCCCCGCCACCCCCCACCCTCCCGGACGACCCGGAACCGACGTAAGGGCCCGGGGCCGGCGGGAGACGGGCAACGGCGGGCAACGGCGGGAACGGGAGCGGATGTGGAGATCGGTGCGGTGATCATCGCGGTGGCGGGGGTGGCGGGCACGCTGGGAGGCGCGTTCCTCACCCAGCGCACCGCGGAACGGTCCAGGCGCAGGGAGATAGAACTGGTCCGAGGGCACACGGAGGAGCACGAGAACCTCGCGCTCCGACGCGCCTCCTACGTGGCGCTCAACCGCGACGCGCGCCAGTTCACGACGGCCCTCAACCAGCATCTGCACGCCCTGCGCGAGCGCGAGGTGACGGACGCCGACCGGACGGCGCTCGACGAGGCGAAGCGGGCCCACCGCGACCAGTACTCCGAGGCGCAGATGATCGCGTCCGACGAGGTGCTCGCCCGAGCAGCCGCTGCCAACCGGGCCCTGAACGCGGTCTACGGGCAGGTCAAGCGCCTGGAACGGGCGGAGCCCGAACCGGGGGAGACGGCGGCCGGCGCGGCCGAGGCCCAGTACGCCGTCTGGGGGCTGCTCAGGGCCATGCGGGCCACGATGCGGCGGGACCTCGGGGCGACGGCCCCGGAAGCCTCCGAGTGACGGCCGGGGCCCTCGGGTGACGCGCGGCTCCCGCGCGCCCGGCTGGGCCGTCCGGGTGAGGTCCGGCCGGCGCGCGGCTCCCGCGCGGCCCGCACGGCCCCGCCGGGGTCACTTCTGGGCGCGGAGGCCGTCCAGGGCCATGTGGACGACCGCGTCGGCGAGCTGGGCGTGGTCGGCGCCCGGGTAGGGGCGGTACCACTCGACCAGGGAGTTGACCATGCCGAAGAGCAGCCGGGTCGCGAGCCGGATGTCGACGTCCGCGCGCAGGTCGCCGTCGGCCGCCGCGGCCTTGAGGAGGTCGGCCACCGCGTGGTCGAACTCGCGGCGGCGCTCCAGTGCCCAGCGTTCGGTCCCGGTGTTGCCGCGCACCCGCAGCAGCAGGGTCACGTAGGGGAGTTCGGCGAGCAGCACCTCGACCGTCCGCCGGGTGACGTACTCGACGCGCTCGACCGCCTGGCCGCGTACCGCGCCCGGCTCCTCCAGGACCGCGAAGAGACCGTCCAGCGCCCGGCTGACGGCCCGGCGCAGGAGTTCCTCCTTGCCGGCGACGTGGTGGTAGATCGAGGACTTGGAGATCCCCGCGGCCTTGGAGAGGTGTTCCATCGAGGTGCCGTCGTAGCCGCGCTCGTTGAAGACCTGGACCGCGACGGAGAGCAGCGTCTCCGGTGTGTAGGTGTCCCGTCGGGGCGTCGTCACTCCGCGTCCCCCTCCGTCTCGGCCGTGCCCGCCGCGCCCGCCGCGCCGGTCCCGTCCGGGCCCGTGTCGCCCGTTCCCGCGTCGCTCGCGTCCTCGTCGCCCGCCGCGTAGCCGAGCCGGTAGAGCGCGAGCGAGGGGGCGTAGCGGCCGCCGGGACAGCGTTCGTCGAGGTGGTGCAGGAGGTCGTACGCCCAGTCCCGGCCGAGCCGGTCGTGCCATTCGGCGGGGCCCATCGGGTAGTTGACGCCGAGTCGCATCGCGGTGTCGATGTCCTCGGCGGCGGCGACCCCGCGCGCGACGGCGTCGGCGGTGAGGTCGATCAGCATGGCGACGGTCCGGGCGACGATCATGCCGGGGACGTCGCCGATGACGGAGACCTTCTTGCCGAGCTTCTGGAACAGGCCGATCGCCTCGGCCAGGGTCTGTTCGGTGGTGTCCTCGCCGGCGGACAGGGCGATCCGGGTGGCGTCGCGGTAGTCGAGCGCGAGGTCGAAGTAGACGACGTCCGCGAACTCGATGGAGGTCTTGCCGTCCGCGAGCACCAGCTGCCCCTCGCCGGGGAGCTGGATGTACGGGCCCCCGTGCTCGGTGGCCGTGACCGCGATCCCCGCCTCCTCCAGGAGGTCCGTCAGGGCGGACGCCGGGCCGAGGTCCCCGACGACGGTGACCTTGTCGGGGGCCTCCTCGGGACCCGCGGTGTGCGGGACGGGCTCGGGGGCGTCCTCGCCGTACGGGAACCAGCCGTGGCCCGACTTGCGGCCGAGGCGACCCGACTGGACCAGCCGGCGCTGTGCGAGGGAGGGGGTGAACTTGGGGCTGCGGAAGAACGACTCCCAGACGGAGCGGGTGACGGCCTCGTTGACGTCCTGGCCGATGAGGTCGGTCAGCGCGAACGGGCCCATCTTGAAGCCGCCGCTCTCGCGGAGCACGGCGTCGATGGTGGCCGGGTCGGCGCCCTGCTCCTCGTACACCGCGAAGGCCTCGGCGTAGAAGGGGCGGGCGATCCGGTTCACGATGAAGCCGGGGGTGTCGGCGCAGCGGACCGGCGTCTTGCGCCAGCCCAGGACGGTGTCGTACGCGCGCTCGGCGGCGGCCGGGTCGGTCGCGAAGCCGCTGACCACCTCGACGAGCGGGAGCAGCGGGGCGGGGTTGAAGAAGTGCAGGCCGAGGAAGCGGCCGGGGTGCGCGAGCCCCGCGGCGATCTCCGTCACGGAGAGGGAGGAGGTGTTGGTGGCCAGCAGCGCGTCCGGCGCAACCACCTCTTCGAGCGCGGCGAAGAGCGCGCGCTTGACGGTGACGTCCTCGACGACGGCCTCGATGACGAGTCCGGCGTCGGCGAGTTCGGCGAGGTCGCGGGCGCAGCCGATCCGGCCGATCGCGTCGTCGGCCTCGGCGCGGTCCAGGCGCCCCTTGGCGACCATGCGCTCGACGCGATCCTGGACGAGGCCGAGGCCGTCCCGCGCGAGGGATTCGTTGACGTCGTGGATCAGCACCGGGTGACCTGCGAGGAGGGCGACCTGGGCGATGCCCTGCCCCATGGTGCCGGCGCCGATGACCGCCACAGTGCGGGACCGCTCGATTGCTGTCATGACCCGATCCTCCCGCACCGACTTGTCCACAGGTCCGCCGGGCCCTCTTGTCCCGACCGATCGTTCGGTTACTCTAACTCCAGTCTGCTCTTCTTCACCCGCCCCTGCCTGATCCCAGTCCGCGAGACAGCCCGATCTTGCCCGGCTCAACGAGGAGTTGGTCCCTGATGGCCGCCGAGCCCACCGTCCCCCAGCTGACCGAGAAGCACCGTCCCACCCTGGACCAGGCGCTGTCGGCCATCCGCACCCGCGCCTACTGGTCCCCGCACCCCGAGCACCCCAAGGCCTACGGGGAGACCGCCCCGGCCGACGGGCTCGCGGCGTTCGAGGCGCTGCGCGGCACCCGTTTCGAGCTCGACCAGCCCGGCACCGACGGCTGGACCGGCGGCGAGGTGTCCCCGTACGGCCCCGAGCTGGGCGTCGAGTACCCGCACGCCGACCCGGAGGTGCTGCTGCCCGCGATGCGCGCGGGCATGGCCGCCTGGCGGGACGCCGGGCCCGAGACCCGCGCCGTGGTCTGCATCGAGATCCTCGCCCGGATCTCGGCCCGCACGCACGAGTTCGCCCACGCGGTGATGCACACCAGTGGCCAGGCCTTCATGATGGCGTTCCAGGCGGGCGGCCCCCACGCGCAGGACCGCGGCCTGGAGGCCGTGGCCTACGCGTACGCGGAGCAGGTCCGCGTCCCGGGGCAGACCGACTGGGAGAAGCCGCAGGGCAAGAAGGACCCGCTCAAGCTCGGCAAGACCTTCACCGCCGTGCCGCGCGGCATCGCGCTGATGATCGGCTGCAACACCTTCCCCACCTGGAACGGCTACCCGGGCCTGTTCGCCTCCCTGGCCACCGGGAACGCGGTCCTGGTGAAGCCGCACCCCCGGGCGATCCTCCCGCTCGCGCTGACGGTGCGGGTGGCCCGCGAGGTCCTCGCCGAGGCCGGCTTCGACCCGAACCTGGTGGCGCTGGCGGTGGAGCGGCCGGGCGAGGGCATCGCCAAGACGCTCGCCGTGCGCCCCGAGATCAAGCTGATCGACTACACCGGTTCCACGGAGTTCGGCGACTGGCTGGAGGCCAACGCCCGCCAGGCGCAGGTGTACACGGAGAAGGCCGGCGTGAACACCGTCGTCCTCGACTCCACGGACGACTACAAGGGCATGCTGTCCAACCTGGCGTTCTCGCTGTCCCTCTACAGCGGCCAGATGTGCACCACCCCGCAGAACCTGCTGATCCCGCGCGAGGGCATCGCCACCGACGCCGGACACAAGACGTACGACGAGGTCGTGGCCGACCTCGCGGCCTCGGTCGGCGGCCTGCTGGGCGACGACGCCCGCGCCAACGCCCTGCTGGGCGCGCTGGTCAACCCGGACGTCAAGGCCCGGCTGGAGTCGGCGGCCGCCCTCGGCGAGGTCGCGCTGGCCTCGCGCGAGGTCGCCAACCCGGAGTTCCCGGACGCGGTGGTCCGCACGCCGGTGATGGTCAAGCTGGACGCGGCCAAGGCCGACCCGGAGGCCCCCTACCTCTCGGAGTGCTTCGGCCCGGTGTCCTTCGCGGTCGCGGTCGACTCCACGGCCGACGCGCTGGAGCTGCTGCGCCGCACGGTGCGGGAGAAGGGCGCGATGACCGTGGGCGCGTACACCACGTCGGCGGACACCGAGCGGGCCGTCGAGGAGGTCTGCCTGGAGGAGTCGGCGCAGTTGTCGCTGAACCTGACCGGCGGGGTCTTCGTCAACCAGACGGCGGCCTTCTCGGACTTCCACGGCTCCGGCGGCAACCCGGCCGCCAACGCGGCCCTGTGCGACGGCGCCTTCGTCGCGAACCGGTTCCGCGTGGTGGAGGTCCGCCGCCAGGCCTAAAGCTGCTCGGGGAGGGCCTGCTCGGGGTGGGGCCCGCCCCAGTGGAAGAGGGTCATGGCCACGCTGGTGGCCAGGTTGTAGCTGGAGACCTGCGGCCGCATCGGCAGGGACACCAGGTGGTCGGCGCGGGCCCGCAGCTCGGGCGAGATCCCGTGGCGTTCCGAGCCGAAGGCGAGCAGGGCGTCGTCCGGGAGGGTGAGGGCACGGATGTCCTCGCCCTCCGGGTCGAGCGCGTACAGGGGCCCGGGCGGCAGGTCCTCCAGGTCGACCCGGTCGACGGTGGTCGCGTAGTGCAGACCGGCGCCGGCCCGGACCACGTTGGGGTGCCAGGGGTCGAGGTCGCCCCGCGTGACCACTCCGGTGGCGCCGAAGCCGGCGGCGAGCCGGACCACGGCGCCCACGTTGCCGAGGTTGCGCGGGTTGTCCAGGACCACGATCGGGGCGGCGCGGCCCGGCCTGCGCAGCGCCTCACGGCCCGCCTCCCGGTCCGGCCGCACGGCGAGCGCGGCCACTCCGGTGGGGTGCACCCGGGCCAGCAATCCCTTGAGTTCCGTCCCGCGCACCAGTCCGCGGACCCGTTCCTCCACGTCCGGGGCCAGTTCGGCGGCGAGCGCCCCGACGGCCTCGGGATCGTCCGCGACGACGGCCTCGATCCGGGCGCCGAAGCGCAGCGCGTGCTTCAGCGCGTGGAACCCGTCGAGCAGGACGACGTCCTCCCGCCCCGCGGCCTCCCGCCACTCCCGCGCGACCTGTCCGGGCTCCCCGTGCTGCTCACTCATAGCGCCGACCCTACGGGCCCACGACGGGCCCCCGGGACCGGTGTGCGCCTCCGTCAGCGCGCGACCTCGGCCGGGGCCGGGGCCGGAACGTCGAGCGGGCCCGGCGGCGGCCCTTCGGCGGCCGGGTCGCGCCGGCGCAGGGCGCCGGCCCGGGCGCCGAGCCAGATGAGGAACACCTTCGGCAGGAAGACCGCGTCGGCCGCGATCATCGCCAGCGAGAAGAACGGCAGTCCGAGCAGCACCGCGATCCCGGCGTGCTCCAGCATCATCACCGCCAGCAGCACGTTCTTGATCCGCCGGTTGAACAGCGTGAACGGGAAGGCGACCTGTACCGCGACCGTCCCGTAGGTCAGCAGCATCACCATCGTCCCGCTGCCCGCCAGCATCCCGGACAGCCCCGGCCAGGGGGTGAAGTAGTCCAGGCCCAGCGGGTAGTACAGCGCGGTGCCGTCCTGCCAGCGCGAGCCCTGGATCTTGTACCAGCCCGCCGTGGCGTAGATCAGGCAGACCTCCGCCATGATCACCAGCATGCCCGCGTTGTGCAGCAGGTTCGCCAGGACGTCGAGGACGGCCCGGCCCTCCCCCTCCGGCTCGAAGCGGTCGACGAGCCACCACAGCCCGAGCACCACCCACAGCGCCGCGAAGGCGGCGAGCCAGCCGGCGCCGAACCGCCCGGTCACCGCCCCGTACGCGAAGAGCAGCCCGAGCACGCTCCACAGCACGGGCCCCGCCGCACCGGCCGAGGCCGAGCCGTGCAGCCGTGCCCGGCGGGCGTCGAGGGACCAGACCCGCGCGCACCGGGTGAGCACGAGGTACATCGCCATCAGGTGGACGACGTTGTCCCCGCCGTCCCCCATGAAGACGCTGCGGTTCTGGAGGGACAGCACGCCGATCATGAAGAGCAGGGACGTCGCCCGCGTCCGCCAGCCCAGCATCAGCAGCACGCTCGCGAGCACGGACACGCCGTAGACGAGCTCGAACCACCAGGTCGCGTCGGTCCACATCAGTACCGTGAAGGCCCGGTTCGAGGCGATCAGCCGCTCGGCCATCCCCCAGCCCCAGGGACTGTCCGGCCCGTACAGCTCGTGCCGGTGGGGGAACTCCCGCAGCAGGAAGAACAGCCAGGTCGCGGAGAACCCGATGCGCACCACGGCGCTCTGGTACGGCCCCAGCGCCCGGCCGGTGACCTGCGCCAGTGCCCGCCCGGCGGCGGCGCGGGCCCGCGCCCGCGCGCCCGGCGTCAGACCGTCCACCACGGCAGCTCCCGATAGTAGGTCCGGGTGTCGCTCTGCTCGTCGCTCCACTTCGGCGCGGCCACGGCGGTCGTCGCCGAGCGCAGCTGGATCCGTACGATCCGGTCGCCCTCCCGTTCCCGCGTCTCCAGCCGGTCCATCGCGATGCGGCGCAGGTACTCCTCCGACAAGGCGCCGCGGTCGCCGTTGGGCTTGTTGTTCTCGTCGTGGGAGCCGGTGAAGAAGTCCCAGGCCCGCCGCAGCTCGTTCTGCCGGGTGTGGCTCGGCAGCAGGTTGTGTCGGATCGCCGCGCCGTCCTCGGCGGACAGGTCGCGCCAGCCGTCGGTGGTCAGCTCGCCGCCCGGGGTCCGTACCTGGGCCCGCACCTGGACCGCGATGTTCTGTTGGAGCGGGTTGGGGGCGAAGAGCTTCCAGTTCTGTTCGAACTCGGGGTAGACCCAGGCGTCGATCGTGCTCGCGTGCCGCTTGCTGAGCGTGTTGGACGGGGCCACGTGCAGGAAGACGGCCACGAGGTGCCCGCAGGCGGCCACGGCGACGACCCCCAGCGCGAGGGCCACGACCACCCGGTACGGGGTGGACAGACCGGCGATCCCGGGCGCCCTGGGCGGCGGTGCGACGGCCGGTGGACCGGCCTCGGTGCCCCCGGGCGCACCCGGCGGGACGGCCTCCGGAACGGGCTGTTCCGAAGGCTCGCGCTCGTTCGAATCCATCCCGCCCCGATCATCCGGATTCCACAGGGTTGCCCACAGAGGTTGACACCCTACGGGCCGCCGTCTCACCATTGAAGAGGACGAACCGAACGATCGGTCGGTCGGGTGACCGGCGGCCGGCCGACAAACTCTGACAGGGGGCCCGGAATGGTCACAGTGACCCCGGAGTCTGGGCATGACGAAGCCCTGGGGGCCGACCTCGGGGCCCAGCTGCTGGCTGCCTTCGACGCCGCCGTCGCGGCGGACGAGCGAGTGGAGCCGCGCGACTGGATGCCCGACGAGTACCGCGCCTCCCTGGTCCGCCAGATGGCCCAACACGCGCATTCCGAGATCATCGGGATGCAGCCCGAGGCCAACTGGATCACCCGCGCGCCCTCGCTCCGCCGCAAGGCGATCCTGATGGCCAAGGTCCAGGACGAGGCCGGCCACGGCCTGTACCTGTACAGCGCCGCGGAGACCCTCGGCACCAGCCGCGACGAACTGCTCGACA
This sequence comes from Streptomyces sp. NBC_01426, assembly GCF_036231985.1. GTDB lineage: Bacteria > Actinomycetota > Actinomycetes > Streptomycetales > Streptomycetaceae > Streptomyces. The sequence continues at coordinate 4,031,138 of NZ_CP109500.1, read as the reverse complement.
AGCTCCACTCGGGCAGGCAGAAGTACTCGTCGATCTTCAACTACCCCACCCTGACCTGGGCCGACGTCGGCGCGATCGGCTGGCTCGTGGACGGCGCGGCGATCACCAACCAGGTTCCGATCTGCCGCTGCTCCTACGGCCCGTACGCCCGCGCCATGGTCCGGATCTGCAAGGAGGAGTCCTTCCACCAGCGCCAGGGCTTCGAGCTGCTGATGGCGCTCTCGAAGGGCACCGCGGAGCAGCACGCGATGGCGCAGGACGCCGTCGACCGCTGGTGGTGGCCCTCGCTCATGATGTTCGGCCCGCCGGACGACGAGTCGGCGCACTCCGCGCAGTCCATGGCCTGGCGGATCAAGCGGCACTCCAATGACGAGCTGCGCCGGCGGTTCGTGGACATCGCCGTGCCGCAGGCCGAGGCGCTGGGCCTGACGCTGCCCGACCCGGACATCAAGTGGAACGAGGAGAGCGGACACCACGACTTCGGCGCCATCGACTGGGCCGAGTTCTGGGACGTCCTCAAGGGCAACGGCCCCTGCAACGAGGAACGCCTCACGCGCCGCCGCACGGCCCACGAGGAAGGCGCCTGGGTCCGCGACGCGGCCGCGGCGTACGCCGAGAAGCAAGCGAGCAAGGCAAGCACCGAAAGCGAGGCACGGGTATGACGCAGAACTGGCCCCTGTGGGAGGTGTTCGTGCGCTCGCGCCGAGGCCTCTCGCACACGCACGCCGGAAGCCTCCACGCACCGGACGCGGAGATGGCCCTGCGCAACGCCCGTGACCTGTACACGCGGCGCAACGAGGGCGTCTCGATCTGGGTGGTGCCCTCCACCGGGATCACCGCCTCGTCCCCCGACGAGCGGGACCCGTTCTTCGCCCCGTCCGCCGACAAGCCGTACCGGCACCCCACCTTCTACGAGATCCCCGAGGGGGTGCGTCACCTGTGACCGGCACCGACACCACCACCGCGACCGGCCCCGCCGCGCTCCGCGCCGCCACCCTCGCCCTCGGCGACGACGCGCTGATCCTGTCCCACCGCCTCGGCGAGTGGGCGGGTTACGCTCCCGTCCTGGAGGAGGAGGTCGCCCTCGCCAACATCGCCCTCGACCTGCTCGGACAGGCCCGCGTCCTGCTCTCCATGGCCGGGGACGAGGACGAGCTGGCGTTCCTGCGCGACGAGCGGTCCTTCCGCAACCTCCAACTGGTCGAGCAGCCGAACGGCGACTTCGGCCACACCATCGCCCGCCAGCTCTACTTCTCCCTCTACCAGCACGAGCTGTACACGGTGCTGGCCGCGGGCGACGGCCCGTTCGCCCCACTGGCGGCCAAGGCCGTCAAGGAGACCGCGTACCACCGCGACCACGCCGAGCAGTGGACGCTGCGGCTCGGTGACGGCACCGAGGAGAGCCGCGCCCGGATGCTGACCGCGCTGACCGCGCTGTGGCGGTACACCGGGGAGATGTTCCGGCCGATCGACGGGCTCGACGGCGTGGACTGGCAGGCCCTGGAGCAGCGCTGGCTGGCCGCCGTGGGCGACGTCCTGGAGCGGGCCGGGCTCGCCCTGCCCGAGGGTCGGCGCACGGGCGCCTGGGCCGCCGGCGCCGGCCGCGAGGGGCTGCACACCGAGTCGTTCGGGCGGATGCTCGCGGAGATGCAGCACCTGCACCGCAGCCACCCGGGAGCGTCGTGGTGAGCACCGGCACGGAGATGACCCGGCTGGAGGCCGAGCTGGCCGACCTGGCCGGGTCGGTCCCCGACCCGGAGCTGCCCGTGCTCAGCCTCGCCGAGCTCGGCGTCATGCGCGGGGTCCGGATGCACGGCGACGGGCACGTCGAGGTCACCCTCACCCCGACCTACACCGGCTGCCCGGCCATCGAGGCCATGTCCGACGACATCCGGCGCGTGCTGACCGACCACGGCATACCGGAGGTCCGGGTCCGGACGGTCCTGGCCCCCGCCTGGTCGACCGACGACATCAGCGCCGAAGGCCGCCGCAAGCTGGCCGAGTTCGGCATCGCCCCGCCCCGCCCCCACTCCGCCGGCGGACCGGTCCCGCTCACCCTGTCGGTCCGCTGCCCCCACTGCGGATCGACCGACACCGAGCTGCTCAGCCGGTTCTCCTCCACCGCGTGCAAGGCGCTGCGCCGCTGCGTCGCCTGCCGTGAACCGTTCGACCACTTCAAGGAGCTCTAGATGGCCGTGTCCCCGCCGTCGCCCACACCGGTGTCCGCGCGCCCCGCACGACACGGCGCGTTCCACTCCTTGACGGTGGCGGCGGTCGACCGGCTCACCGACGACTCGGTGGCCCTGACCCTGAGCGTGCCGCAGGAGTTGCGCGCCGAGTACCTCCACGCGCCCGGCCAGCACCTCACCCTGCGCCGGCGCGGCCCCGAGGGGACGGAGGTCCGCCGGACCTACTCGATCTGCTCGCCCGCGCCCGACGCCGCGGGTCCCGCGCTGCTGCGGGTCGGGGTGCGGCTGGTGGAGGGCGGGGAGTTCTCCACGTTCGCGCACAAGGAGATCGCCGCCGGCGACGTGCTCGACGTGATGGTCCCCGCCGGACGGTTCGTGCTGGACCCGGCGGCCGCGCCGGCCGCCGCGCACTATGCGGCGATCGTCGGTGGGAGCGGCATCACCCCGGTGCTGTCGATCGCCGCCTCGCTGCTGTCGGCCCGGGCCGACGCCCGCTTCTGCCTGGTGCGCAGCGACCGTACGGCCGCCTCGACGATGTTCCTGGAGGAGGTCGCGGACCTCAAGGACCGCTACCCGGACCGCTTCCAGCTGGTGACCGTCCTGTCCCGGGAGGAGCAGGAGGCGGGGCTGCCGTCCGGGCGGCTGGACGAGGAGCGCCTGACGGCGCTGCTGCCCGCGCTGCTGCCGGTGGCCGAGGTGACCGGCTGGTTCCTGTGCGGTCCCTACGGCCTGGTGCAGGGCGCGGAACGCGCCCTGGGCGCCCTGGGCGTCGGCCGGGCCCGGGTGCACGAGGAGATCTTTCACGTCGAGGACACCGCCCCGGCCGCCCCGGTCCGCGCCGCGGCCGCCACCCGCGGCCGCGTCACGGCGCGGCTCGACGGCCGCTCGGGCACCTGGCCGGTCGAGGACGGCGAATCCCTGCTGGACGCGGTGCTGCGCAACCGCGCGGACGCCCCGTACGCCTGCAAGGGCGGGGTGTGCGGGACCTGCCGGGCGTTCCTCGTGTCGGGCGAGGTCCGGATGGACCGCAACTTCGCGCTGGAGACGGAGGAGACCGACGCCGGCTTCGTACTGGCCTGCCAGTCGCACGCGGTGACGGAGGAAGTGGAGATCGACTTCGACCGCTGACCCGACCGGACCGCGTGTCCCGGGCTGCGCCTTCTCAGGGCTGTGCATGTTGAGGGCTGTGCATGTTGAGGAACCTGTTCTATCTTGACGCTCCGTCAGACCTGAACGGGATCCGGTGCACTCGGGAGGACAGGCAGTGGACTTCACCTTCACCGAGGAACAGCAGGCGGCCGTCGAGGCGGCGAGGGCCGTGTTCGCGGACGTCGCCCCCGACGGCGTGCCCAGTCCCGCGCTCTCGCCCGGGGCCGTGGCCGACGACTTCGACCGCCCCCTGTGGGCCAGGCTCGCCGGATCCGACCTGCTGAGCCTGGTCCTCGCCGAGGAACACGGCGGGGCGGGGCTCGACGCCATCGCCCTGTGCCTGGTGCTCCGCGAGGCGGCGAAGGTGCTGGCCCGGGTACCGCTGCTGGAGCACTGCGCCACCGCGATGGCCGTCCAGGCCCACGGCAGCCCCGAGTTGGCGTCCGCCCTGCTGCCCGGCGCCGGTCGGGGCGAGATCGTCCTCACCGCCGCCGCGCACGGACGCACCGGCCATGATCCCGCCGAACTCGCCGTCTCCGCACGGCGCGACGGCGCTCACTGGGTCCTGGACGGGGTGCAGACCTCCGTCGCCTGGGCACACAACGCCGACTGGATCGCCGTCCCGGCCCACGTCGGGGAGGGCGAGGCCGTCCTCGCGCTGGTGCCGCGCACCGGTGAGGGAGTGACCCTCGCGGACCAGTACTCGACGAGCGGGGAGCGGCTCGCCGAGCTCTCCCTGGACGGCGTACGGGTGCCCGCCACGCACCTCGTCGAGGCGCCCGACGCCTGGGACGGGCTCCGCCGGCTGCTGACCACCGGGACGTGCGCGCTCGCGCTCGGGCTGGGGGAGGCCGTGCTCGCGATGACCAGCCAGTACACCGGCAAACGCGAGCAGTTCGGCTTCCCCGTGGCCACCTTCCAGGCCGTGGCCGTCCAGGCGGCCGACCGCTACATCGACCTGCGGGCCATGGAGGTGACCCTCTGGCAGGCCGCCTGGCGGCTCGAATCGGCGACGGCCGGCGCGGGCGGGCCGCTGCCGATCGCCGGCGACGTCGCGGTGGCCAAGATCTGGGCCTCGGAGGGCGTACGCCGGGTCGTGCAGACCGCCCAACACCTGCACGGAGGCTTCGGCGCCGACACCGACTACCCGCTGCACCGCTACCACGCCTGGGCCAAGCAACTGGAACTCCAGCTGGGCCCGGCCGCGGCGCACGAGGAGGCCCTGGGCGACCTGCTGGCCGCCCACCCCCTCGCCTGAGCGAACCCCTGCGGGGGCAACCCCCGAAGAGGGTGAACCCCCGCGGAGCGGGCTACAGCACGAAGGCCGGGTTCCCGTTGTCCGTCACCATCGGGCGCCCGGCACCGTCCCAGGCCTGCATGCCGCCGTCGATGTTCACGGCGTCGATGCCCTGGCGCACCAGGTACTGGGTGACCTGCGCGGAGCGCCCGCCGACCCGGCACATCACGTGCACCCGGCCGCCGTCCTCGATGGCCTCGGTCAGCTCACCGAAGCGGGCGACGAAGTCGCTCATCGGGATGTGCAACGCGCCCTCGACATGTCCGGCCGCCCATTCGTCGTCCTCACGGACGTCCAGGACAAAGCCTTCGGAGGGCACCGCGGCGGCGTCCACCGAGGGAAGCGGTCCGAAGTTCATAGCTGTCGCCTTCTCTCGTCACGAATCCGGCTGCCAACCTATCCGACCGCCCACCGCCGCCCCAGCCACCCGAAGCGGCCCCACCTGCGCGCGAGGCGTCTCCCGGCACACCGCGACGCCGCACCGGCACACCGCGACGCCGCGCCGAACCGCCCGCGAGCGCCGCGCGCGCCGGCCGGACCGGCCGGCTCCGCGCCACCCGGCCGGCTCCGCGCTACCCGGCCAGTTCGGCGAGCTCCGACTCCCGCTCGGACACCCGCTCCAGCAGCTGCTCCGCGATCTCCTCCAGCAGCCGGTCCGGATCCTCCGGCGCCATCCGCAGCATCGACCCGATCGCGCTGTCCTCCAGCTCCCGCGCCACGGCCGCCAGCAGCTCCTTGCGCGCCGCCAGCCACTCCAGCCGGGCGTACAGCTCCTCGCTCTCGCTCGGCCGGGCGGCCTCCGGCACGGGGCCGGCCGCCCACTCCTCGGCCAGCTCGCGCAGCGCCTGTTCCTCGCCCCGCCCGTAGGCCGCGTTGACCCGCACGATGAACGCGTCGCGTCGCTCGCGCTCGGTCTCGTCCTGCGCGAGGTCGGGGTGTGCCTGGCGGACCAGCTCGCGGTAGAGCTTGCGCACCTCCTCCGACGGTCGCACCCGCTCCGGCGGCCGCACGGACCGCTCGGTGAGCATGGCGGACGCGTCGTCGGACATCCCGTCCGAGTCCAGCCAGTCGTTGAACAGCTCGTCGACACCGGGCATCGGCATCACCAGCGCGCGTGCCTCGTGTGCCCGCCGCAGATCCTCGGGGTCGCCGCTGCGCGCCGCCTTGGCCTCCGCGATCAACGCGTCCAGCTCGTCGAGGCGCGAGTACATCGGTCCGAGCTTCTGGTGGTGCAGGCGGGAGAAGTTCTCGACCTCCACCCGGAAGGTCTCCACCGCGATCTCGAACTCGATGAGCGCCTGCTCGGCCGCCCGCACCGCCCGGTCCAACCGCGCCTCGGGCCGCTCCTCACCGGCCCCGACGGCATCACCGGCCCCGACGGCATCACCGGCTCCTGCGGCGTCACCGACCCCACCGGCGTCACCGGCAGCGTCGGAGCCACCGGCGTGACCGGACGCACCGGCCCCACCCGCGCCGACACCGGCGCCGGTGGACTCGACGGGCTCTTCGGGAACTGTCTGGTCGCTCTGCTCGGTCTGCTCGCTCACCCGGCCACCCTAAGGCCGGTCCGGCCGGGCCGATGTTTCACGTGAAACACTCAGACCCCGGCCTCGGCCGCGATCCGTCCCCTGCGCACGGCCGTCACCAAGACCTCGTGATCGGCCTCGCTGCGGTCCGCGTAGGCCACCGCGAAGTCGGCCATCGCCTCGTCCAGCTCCTCGTTCTTGCCGCAGTACCCGGCCAGCAGTCGGGGATCGACGCTGTGCGCGTGCGCCCGGGCCAGCAGGGCCCCGGTCATCCGGCCGTAGTCGTCGATCTGGTCCACGGCCAGCGCCGCCGGGTCCACGCTGCCCTTGCGGTTGCGGAACTGGCGCACCTGGAACGGCCGCCCCTCCACCGTGGTCCAGCCCAGCAGGATGTCCGAGACCACCTGCATCCGCTTCTGACCGGCCACCACCCGCCGCCCGTCGTGCTCCTCCGGCGCCGCGTGGAAGCCCAGCGCGGGCAGGTGGGGCAGCAGTACCGAGGGCCGGGCCTCCTTCACCTGGAGCACCAGCGGCTCTCCCCGGTGGTCCAGCAACAGCACCACGTACGAGCGCGTCCCGACGCTCCCGGTCCCGACCACGCGGAAGGCCACGTCGTGGACCGCGTACCGGGCCAGCAGCGGCAGCCGGTCCCCCTGAAGGGTGTGCAGGTACGGGCCGAGCGAGGCCGCCACGGCCGCCGCCTCGGCGTCGCCGACCCGGCGCAGCACGGGCAGCGCGTCCACGAAGCGGCGTCGTCCGTCGGTCCCGACCTCCGTCGACCGGGCGGCGAACCGGGCCGAGGTGTTGTTCCGGGCCTTCTCCGAGACCCGCTCCAACGTGCCGAGCAGATCGCGGGCGTCGGCGTGCGAGACCAGTTCCTCGTCGGCGATGGCGTTCCAGGCGTCCAGCGCCGGCAGCTTGGCCAGCAGCCGCAGGGTCCGGCGGTACGCGCCCACCGCGTCCAGGGCCGCGGCCCGGCAGGTGTCCTCGTCGGCCCCGGCCACCCGGCCCGCCAGCACCAGCGAGGTCGCGAGCCGCTTGACGTCCCACTCCCAGGGACCGAACTCGGTCTCGTCGAAGTCGTTCAGGTCGATGACCAGTCGCCCGCGCGCGTCCCCGTAGAGGCCGAAGTTCGCCGCGTGCGCGTCACCGCAGATCTGCGCGCCGACACCGGTCACCGGACCGCCGGACAGGTCGTGCGCCATCAGACCGGCCGCCCCGCGCAGGAACGCGAAGGGGTTGGCGGCCATCCGCCCCACCCGTATCGGCGTCAGCTCGGCGACCCGGCCCACATTGGACTCCTCGACGGCCCGCACGGCGTCGGGCCGGTCGGTCGGGGGCTCGAACCGCGCGTGCGCCGCACGCGGCACCCGCTGCCGCAGCGCCTTGCCGGCCTCCTTGGGGGAGCCCCCCTCGACGCGGGGGGCGAACCCCTCCACCACCGGGATCCGCCCGCCGTCCGTCACGTCAGTCGCTCTCTCGCGCTGCCCCGGTACCGCCGCCATGCCTGCCGCCCCCACCCGTCACGTCGTTCTCGGCCACATCGTCGATGCGGGCCCGACCGTATCTAGAGGCCCGCGTCCCTGGCCAGCAGGGCCGCCTGTACCCGGTTCTCGCACTCCAGCTTGGCCAGGATCCGGCTGACGTAGGTCTTCACCGTGGCCTCGCTCATGTGCAGTCGTCGTCCGGCCTCCGCGTTGGACAGTCCCTCGCCGAGCAACGCGAGCACCCCGCGTTCCCGCTCGCTCAGCCCGGCCACGCGTCGGCGGGCCTCCTCGCCCCGCCCGGTGGACTGCCCGGAGGCCAGCTGATCCACCACGTGCCGGGTCGCCGCGGGCGAGAGGTAGGCGTCGCCGGCCGCCGCGGCCCGTACCGCGCCGATCAGTTCACCCGGCGCGGAGTCCTTCAGCAGGAACCCGGCGCCACCCTCGCCGAGTGCGCGCAGGACGTTCTCCCGCTCGCCGAAGGTGGTGAGGATCAGGGCCCGGACCTCGGGGACGGCGCGGCCCAGTTCACCCAGGGCCGTCAGCCCGTCCATCACGGGCATCTGGATGTCGAGCAGCACCACGTCCGGGTGGTGCGCCCGGGCCAGTTCCACCGCCTCCCGGCCGTTGGCCGCCTCCGCCACGACCTCGATGTCCGAAGCCGAGGTCAGGATCATCCTTATGCCCGCCCGGATCAGCGGCTCGTCGTCGGCGATCACGACGCGGATCACTCTGGGTGTCACCCGTGCTCCTACTGCTTGACCTCGTACGTCTGTTTGTCGACGAGCTTCCCGTCCTTGAAGCAGAACCGGTAAACCGTATCGGTGTTCAGGCGCGTCTCCTCCGTGGAGAGCAGCGCCACGCAGTCCGTGCCGGGCGGCTGCTTCGGCCCCTTCCCCGTCAGGCCCGACGTGAGGATGCTGTCCCCGTCGGGAAGGCGCCCGCGGACCGCGTCCTCCGCCTCGCCCACGTGCGTCGCGTCGTACTCGGACTCGCTGATCATGGCGTTGTTCGCGGAACCCACCAGCAGGGCCACGCCCGCCCCGATCACGATGACGAGCAGGATCACCGCGGCGACCGCGATGCCGCAGCCCAACGCGACCCCGCCGGTGCGGCTGCGGACCGCCAACTCCCGGTCGACGGCCGCCCAGTCCATCGGCGGCGCGCCCTTGAGACCCATCGCCTGCGTCTGCTGCCCGAAGTCGTCGGCCATGTCCTCGACCGTCCCGGCCGGTTCCGCGCCGTACGGCAGGACGCCCGCCACCCGGAACCCGCCGCCCTCGGTGGCCCCCGTGTGGACCATGCCGCCGACCAGCCGGGCCCGCTCGCGCAGCCCCGTCAGCCCCTGCCCGCCGGACACCACCTCGCCGGCTCCCGGGCCCTCCGCCGGGCCGTTGGCGATCTCCACCACCAGGGAGTCGTCCTCGTACCGCAGTTCCACCGTGATCCGCGCCCCCGGCGCGTGCTTGTAGGCGTTGGTCAGCGCCTCCTGCGCGATCCGGTACGCCGCGTGGTCGCACGCCGCCACCAGCGGCCGCTGCCGGCCCGAGACGGTCAGCCGGACGTCCGTGCCCGCGATCCGGGCCGCCTCCACGATCCCGGCGATGCCGGCCACCCCGCGGGCGGCGGGCTGCGACGCCTCCTCCATCGGGACCGGTGCCTCGACCCCGTCACGCAGGATCCCGACCACCTCGCGCAGTTCGTGCATCGCGGCCACCGAGGCGTGCCGCAGCACACCCACCGCCTCGCGCTGCCGGTCGGTGAGTTTCGGGTCCACCTCGAGGGCGCCGGTGTGCACGGAGATCAACGCGAGTTGGTGGCCCAGGCTGTCGTGCATGTCCTGCGCGATGCGCTGCCGTTCCCGCAGCCGCGCCTGCCCGGCGACCATCGCCCGCTCGCGCATCAGTTGTCCGTTGCGCTCCTGGAGGGCGCGCAACAACGTACGGCGCTGGGACCAGTACCGGCTGGCGAGACCCGGCATGACCGTGACGGCCAAGAACATCAGCGTGGAGAACACGATCGTCAGCAGGAGGCGCGTGTGCGACCACTCGACCACCACGCTGAAGCCGACCTCGGCGACGAAGGCGGCCGTGAAGGCTCCCAGGGCCCGACCGACGTCCTCGATCCGGCGCCCCGCCGACCAGCCCAGCAGGGCCGTGATCAGGAACGTTCCGGGCAGGAACGGCGAGACCGCCGCACCCACGATCAGCGTCGTGGCGGGCAACCGCCGGCGCAGCAGCGTCAGCGCCACCACCACGAGAGCACCGGTCAGCATCCGCAGCGTGGTGCCGTTGTCCAGCTCCTCGATCCCCAGGCCAAGCAGGGCGACCACCCCGGCCAGCGCCAGGTCCCCCGCCACCGTCCGAGGGGACCAGGGCTCCGGCCCCCTCAGCCAGTCCCGGCCCGCCCGCATCCTCGCCGTCGCTTCCACGCGCCCGACCCTAGACACCCGCACGCGTCGCCCACCGCTCTCTTTCGTCGCGCCCCGCCCGACGAAAGTCTGACGACGGCGAGAAGACCCGGGGGAGAGAGCGCCGTCACACATCGACTTCCGGACATGACGAAAGAACCCCCACTCCGGATCTCTCCGGAGTGGGGGTTCTCTCAATTCGCACCGAGTGGTTCGAGAACCATTCGAAGTGGGCGAGGGGGGATTTGAACCCCCACGTCCCGAAGGACACTGGCACCTGAAGCCAGCGCGTCTGCCGTTCCGCCACTCGCCCGAGCGGCTACCAGTGGATCTTCCCTTTCGGGCCGTTCCCCTGGCGACGTCGAAAGATTAGCACGCCAGACGGGGTGGAATCACATCCCATTTCCCGCTCCCCCCACCTCACCCTCGACAGCCCCTCCCGCACTCCCGTCCCGGTGCGGGACACTGTCCCTCGAGCGCCCCTACGATCGCTTGTGAGGACCAACACTCCTCGGCACGAGGCCGAAGGGGAACCAGCCGAATCCGCCACGCGTGGATACGATCAGTAAGCAGTACAGGGCGACAACGACGGAGGAGGTGCCCCATGGGAGTCCTGAAGCGGTTCGAGCAGCGACTCGAAGGTCTGGTGAACGGCACCTTCGCCAAGGTGTTCAAGTCCGAGGTCCAGCCGGTGGAGATCGCCGGCGCCCTCCAGCGGGAGTGCGACAACAACGCCACCATCTGGAACCGCGAGCGGACCGTCGTACCCAATGACTTCATCGTGGAACTCAGCGCCGGCGACTACGACCGCCTGAGTCCCTACTCCGGTCAGCTCGGCGACGAGCTCGCGGGCCTCGTCCGCGACTACGCCAAGCAGCAGCGCTACAGCTTCATGGGACCGATCAAGGTCCACCTGGAGAAGGCCGACGACCTCGACACGGGCCTCTACCGCGTCCGAAGCCGTACGCTCGCCTCCAGCACCTCACAGCCCGGCGGCGGCCCCCAGGGGCAGGCCCCGGCTCCCGACAGCCCGCAGGGCGGATACGGGTACCCCCCGGTCGCCGCCCCGCCCATGCCCAGCGCCCCGCCCCCCGGCGGACCCGGCGCCCGCAGGGCCGCCCCAGGCGGCCCCGGCGGAGCGGCCCCCATGACTTCCGGCGGCGCAGGCACCACGCGCCGCTGGATCGAGATCAACGGCACCCGCCATCAGATCTCGCGCGGCACGCTCGTACTCGGCCGAAGCACCGAGGCCGATGTGCGGATCGACGACCCCGGCGTTTCCCGCCGGCACTGTGAGATCCGGACCGGAACGCCCCCGACGATCCAGGATCTGGGGTCCACCAACGGCATCGTGGTGGACGGGCAGCACACCACCCGCGCTACGCTCCGCGACGGCTCGCGGATCGTCGTGGGCAGCACCACCATCATTTATCGGCAAGCCGAAGGGTGAAGCGGGGGCAATGTCAGAGCTGACCCTGACGGTCATGCGGTTGGGTTTCCTGGCCGTCTTGTGGCTGTTCGTCATCGTGGCCGTCCAGGTCATTCGCAGCGACCTCTTCGGAACGCGAGTCACGCAACGCGGCTCCCGCCGGGGCGGCGCCAACAGCGCTCCGCAACAGGCGGGGCGGCAGTCCGCGCCGCCGCAGCAGCGCCAGCGGCGCGGTGCGCCGACCAAGCTGGTCGTCTCGGAGGGCACCCTCACGGGCACCACCGTGGCCCTCGCCGGGCAGACGATCACGCTCGGCCGCGCACACGACTCCACGATCGTGCTGGACGACGACTACGCGTCGAGCCGTCATGCCAGGATCTACCCGGATCGTGACGGCCAGTGGATCGTCGAGGATCTCGGGTCCACCAACGGCACGTATCTCGACCGGACCCGGCTGACCACCCCGACGCCCATCCCGCCGGGCGCCCCGATCCGCATCGGCAAGACCGTCATCGAGCTGCGGAAGTAGTACGAGAATGAGCGAGCGGAGCGAGCGAGCCGCGGCGGTCCGTCCCACCGGGGACTGCGACCGGAGCGCGCTCCCGACCGGAGGGTGGGCAGTGTGGCTCGAGACCGGTTGTACCCGGAGGCATCGTCGACAGGGCAGGTGCGCATGAGTCTGTCCCTGCGGTTCGCCGCCGGATCGCACAAGGGCATGATCCGCGAGGGGAACGAGGACTCCGGCTACGCCGGTCCCCGTCTCCTCGCGATCGCCGACGGCATGGGCGGCCAGGCCGCCGGTGAGGTCGCGAGCTCCGAGGTGATCTCCACGCTCGTGCAGCTCGACGACGACGTCCCGGGCTCCGACATCCTCACCGCGCTCAGCGTGGCCGTGCAGCGCGCCAACGACCAGTTGCGCGTCATGGTCGAGGAGGACCCCCAGCTCGAAGGCATGGGCACCACGCTCACCGCCCTGCTGTGGACCGGTCAGCGGCTCGGCCTCGTGCACGTCGGCGACTCCCGTGCCTACCTGCTCCGCGACGGTGTCCTCACGCAGATCACCCAGGACCACACCTGGGTGCAACGGCTCGTCGACGAGGGCCGGATCACCGAAGAGGAAGCCACCACCCACCCGCAGCGCTCGCTGCTGATGCGTGCGCTCGGCAGCGGCGACATCGTCGAACCCGACCTGTCGATCCGCGAGGTCCGCGCCGGCGACCGCTACCTCATCTGCTCCGACGGGCTCTCCGGCGTGGTCTCCCACCAGACCCTGGAGGAGACCCTCGCCGACTACCACGGCCCCCACGAGACCGTGCAGGCGCTGATCCAACTCGCCCTGCGCGGCGGCGGACCCGACAACATCACCTGCATCGTCGCCGACGTCCTCGACACCGACAGCGGCGACACCCTGGCCGCCCAGATCAACGACAGCCCGGTCGTGGTGGGCGCGGTCGCCGAGAACCAGCACCAGCTGTTCGACGGCAACGCCATGCAGACCCCGGCCGGTCGCGCCTCCGGGCTCGGCCGCCAGGCCTCCCCGCCCGCGGGCTCCTTCGGCCCTCCCGGCAGCGGCGAGGCCACCGGTTACGGCTACCCCGAACAGGAGCAGGGCCAGGGCGGCGGCGCGTACGGCGGCTTCGGCGAACCCGACGCCTACGACGCCGAAGAGGACACCTACGACCACCCGCGCAGACGTCGCGGCAAAGGGCGCAAGTGGACCGTGCGCACGCTGCTCCTGCTGCTCGTGGCCGGGCTCGTCGGCGGCGGCGTGTACGCCGGGCACCGGTGGACGCAGACCCAGTTCTACGTGGGCGTCAAGGACGAGCACGTCGCGCTGTACCGCGGCATCAGCCAGAACCTCGCCTGGATCCACCTCTCGAAGGTCGAAGTGGATCACCCCGACATCGAACTCAAGTACCTGCCGCCCTTCAAGCGCAAGCAGGTCGAGGCCACCATCAGCGAGGACAGCCTCGACGGGGCACGTCAGAAGATCGACGAGCTCAGCACGCAGGTGTCCGCCTGCAAGAAGGACGAAGCCCGTCGCGCCGCCGAGGCGAAGCCCAGCACGACACCCGGCCCCAGCCTGACTGCCGCCGAGCAGCAACTGGCCGGCCAGTGCGAAAAGCAGTAGAGATACGCGGGCGCAGGGGGCCTGCCACACCATGAGCGTTGTCACCAACACGACCACCATCGGCGCCATCGAGGCGCCGAGCCGGCGGAACACCGAGCTCCTGCTGCTCGGCTTCGCCGTGGTCATCCCGATCTTCGCCTACGCCAACGTGGGCCTGGCCATGAACGGCTCCCTGCCCCCGGGCATGGTGACGTACGGCCTGGGCCTCGGCGTCCTGGCCGGTCTCGCGCATGTCGCCGTGCGTCGCTACGCGAAGTACGCCGATCCACTGCTGCTGCCGCTCGCCACCCTGCTCAACGGCCTCGGGCTGGTGCTGATCTACCGGCTCGACCAGTCCGAACGGCTGCAGAACCTCGCCAAGCGGAGCTTCGGCGCGTTCTCCGAGTCGGCGCCGCGGCAGATGATGTACACGGCGATGGCGCTGGCCATGTTCGTGGGCGTGCTGCTGGTCCTCAAGGACCACCGGGTGCTCCAGCGGTTCACGTACATCTCGATGGCGGCCGCGCTGGTCCTGCTGATCCTGCCCGTCGTCCCGGGTCTCGGCGCCGACGTCTTCGGCGCGAAGATCTGGATCAGCGTCGGTGGTTTCTCCATCCAGCCGGGCGAGTTCGCGAAGATCGTGATCGCGATCTTCTTCGCCGGCTACCTGATGGTCAAGCGTGACGCCCTGGCCCTGGCCAGCCGCCGCTTCATGGGTCTCTACCTGCCGCGCGGCCGAGACCTCGGCCCGATCCTGATGATCTGGGCGATGAGCCTGCTCGTCCTCATCTTCGAGAACGACCTCGGTACCTCGCTGCTGTTCTTCGGCATGTTCGTGATCATGCTGTACGTCGCCACCGAGCGCACGAGCTGGATCGTCATCGGTCTGCTCATGTCGGTCGGCGGCGCCGTCGTCGTCGGCACCACCGCGAGCCACGTCAAGGCCCGTGTGGACGCCTGGCTCGACCCCTTCGCCTGCTACGCCAAGTCCGGTGCCTGCGAGCAGGTCGGCCAGTCGATCATGAGCTTCGGTTCCGGTGGTGTGCTCGGCACCGGCTGGGGACAGGGCAACTCCGACCTGATCGGCTTCGCCGCCAACTCCGACTTCATCTTCTCCACGGTCGGCGAAGAACTCGGCCTGGCCGGCGTGATGGCCTTCCTGCTGATCTACGGCCTGATCATCGAGCGCGGTGCCCGCACCGCCCTCGCCGCCCGGGACCCCTTCGGCAAGCTGTTCGCCATCGGTCTCTCCGGCGCCTTCGCGATCCAGATCTTCGTCGTCGCCGGCGGAGTCATGGGCCTCATCCCCCTCACCGGCATGACGATGCCCTTCCTCGCGTCGGGCGGCTCCTCCGTCCTCGCGAACTGGGTGCTCATCGCCATCCTCATCCGGATCAGCGACACCGCACGGCGCCCCGCTCCGGCTCCCGCCCCGTCCCCCGACTCCGAGATGACCCAGGTGGTTCGTCCGTCATGAACAAGCCCCTGCGTCGCATCTCGCTGTTCTGCGGTCTCCTCGTCCTCGCGCTGCTCGTGCGGACCAACTGGTTGCAGTACGTCCAGGCCGAGGACCTCAGCACGCGCAAGGAGAACCGCCGGGTCCAGATCGCCCAGTACGCCACGGAGCGCGGCAACATCATCGTCGGGGGCAAGCCGATCACCGGCTCCTCCGTGACCGACGGCAGCGACTTCAAGTACAAGCGGACCTACCTCGACGGCCCGCTGTGGGCGCCCGTCACCGGGTACGCCTCGCAGGCGTTCGGTTCCACCCAGTTGGAGAGCCTGGACGACGGCATCCTCACCGGCAACGACGACCGGCTGTTCTTCGACCGCACCATCGGCATGTTCACCGGCGAGAAGAAGCAGGGCGGCAACGTCGTCACCACCCTGAACGCCGCCGCGCAGAAGGCCGCGTTCGAGAAGCTGGGCAACAAGAAGGGTGCCGTCGCGGCGCTCGACCCGCGCACGGGCGCCATCCTGGCCCTGGTCAGCACGCCCTCGTACGACCCGTCCAGCTTCGCCGGCTTCTCGAAGAACGACGAGAAGGCCTGGGTCCAGCTGAAGGACAGCGAGGACAAGAACCTCGTCAACCGCGCCCTGCGCGAGACCTACCCGCCGGGCTCCACCTTCAAGGTGGTCACGGCCGCCGCCGCCCTGGAGCACGGCGTGGTGAGCGACGTCAACGCCGCCACGGACACTCCCGAGCCGTACATGCTGCCGGGCACCCGGACCCCGATGGTCAACCACGCGAGCGGCTGCGAAAAGGCGACGCTGAACTTCGCGCTCCAGGTCTCCTGCAACTCCGTGTTCGCGAACATGGGCGACAAGGTCGGCCGCGACAAGATGGTCGAGACCGCCCAGAAGTTCGGCTTCAACAGCACCGTCGACACCCCGGTCCGCGCCTTCGCCAGCGTCTACGACAAGACGATGGGCAAGGACGGCAACGCGCAGAGCTCCATCGGCCAGTTCAACACCGCCGCCACCCCGCTCCAGATGGCCATGGTCACCGCCGCCATCGCGAACGACGGCAAGCTGATGAAGCCGTACATGGTCGACGAGCTGACCGCTCCCAATCTCGACACCGTCGAGAAGCACGAGCCGCAGGAGATGAGCCGCCCGCTCTCCGCCGCGAACGCGCAGAAGGTCCAGCAGATGATGGTCAACGTCGTCGAGAAGGGCACGGGCACCCCGGCCAAGATCAAGGACGTCGTCGTCGGCGGCAAGACCGGCACCGCGCAGCACGGCGAGAAGAACGCCAAGCGCCCCTACGCCTGGTTCATCTCCTACGCCGAGAACCCGGACGGCACCTCGCCCGTCGCCGTCGCCGTCGTGATCGAGGACAGCGCCGCCGAACGCGAGGACATCAGCGGCGGCGGCCTGGCCGCGCCCGTCGCGAAGGCCGTCATGGAAGCCGTACTGAAGAGCAAGGGATGAGCGTCCGCCGGCACGGCGGGGAGGGTGATCCGGACCACTGATCCGGTCCGGATCGGAGCGTACGGTACCGGTCGGGTATCAGCCTGTGGTCACGAACCGATCACCCACGATCGGCCGGTAGCCTTTGCGCGAACAGCACACCGCCGGACCACACACCGGTGCGGTCGGGACTGACGGAGAGGGCTGCAAGTTATGGAAGAGCCGCGTCGCCTCGGCGGGCGGTACGAGCTGAGCCACGTGCTCGGCCGTGGTGGCATGGCCGAGGTCTACCTCGGTCACGACACCCGGCTCGGCCGTACCGTCGCCGTGAAGACCCTGCGAGCGGACCTCGCCCGCGACCCGTCCTTCCAGGCCCGGTTCCGCCGCGAGGCCCAGTCCGCCGCGTCGCTGAACCACCCGGCGATCGTCGCCGTCTACGACACCGGCGAGGACTACGTCGACAACATCTCCATCCCGTACATCGTGATGGAGTACGTCGACGGGTCCACCCTGCGCGAGCTGCTGCACTCCGGGCGCAAGCTGCTGCCCGAGCGCACGCTCGAAATGTGCATCGGCATCCTCCAGGCCCTGGAGTACTCCCACCGCGCCGGCATCGTGCACCGCGACATCAAGCCCGCGAACGTGATGCTGACCCGCACCGGCCAGGTCAAGGTCATGGACTTCGGCATCGCCCGCGCCATGGGCGATTCCGGCATGACCATGACGCAGACCGCCGCCGTCATCGGCACCGCCCAGTACCTCTCCCCGGAGCAGGCCAAGGGCGAGCAGGTCGACGCACGCTCCGACCTCTACTCGGCCGGCTGCCTGCTGTACGAACTCCTCAGCGTCCGGCCGCCGTTCGTCGGCGACTCCCCCGTGGCCGTCGCCTACCAGCACGTCCGGGAGGAGCCGCAGCCCCCCTCGAACTTCGACCCCGAGATCACGCCCGTGATGGACGCCATCGTCCTCAAGGCCCTGGTCAAGGACCCCGACTACCGCTACCAGTCCGCCGACGAGATGCGCGCGGACATCGAGGCCTGCCTCGACGGCCAGCCCGTGACCGCGACCGCCTCCATGGGCGCGGCCGGCTACGGCTACCCCGACCAGGGCGGCTACGGCCACCAGGGGGGCTACGACCAGCCCACCACCGCCCTGCGCACGGCGGACTCCGGCCAGACGTCGATGATGCCGCCGACGGGTTCGGGCGACGGCGGGTACGGGTACGGCGACCAGGGCGGCTACGACCAGGGCCACGGCCGCCGGCCCCAGAAGAAGAGCCGCGCCTCGACGATCCTGCTGGTCCTGGCGGGCATCCTCGTCCTGGTCGGCGCCATCCTCATCGGCAGGACCCTCTTCGAGGGGAAGGGCGCCGACAACCGGCCCAGCGTGCCCAAGCTGGTCGGCGACACCCTGGCCGCGGCCCAGGAACGGGGCAAGAACATCGGCCTCCAGGTGGTCCAGGGCGGCGAGATGGAGTGCGACAACCAGCCGAAGGGCAAGATCTGCGAGCAGGATCCGGCCGCCGACACCAAGGTGGACAAGGGCAGCAGCGTCACCGTCAAGATCTCCTCGGGCGCGCCCAAGGTGGCCGTCATCGACGTGCGCAGCCTGGAGTTCGACAAGGCCGAGGCGGATCTGAAGGCCAAGGGCTTCGAGGTCCAGAAGAAGACGGTGGAGTCGGACCGTCCCGCGGGCATCGTCCTCGAACAGGACCCGAAGTCGGGCACCGAGGCCGAGAAGGGTTCCACGGTCACGCTGACGGTGGCCAAGGAGTTCTCGAAGGGCACGGTCCCTGACCTCACCGGCAAGAACCAGGCCCAGGCCGCGAAGGCCCTCCAGGACGCCAAGCTGAAGCTGGGCAGCGTCACCGAGGAGGACGCCCCCGCCGGCACGCCGGCGAAGACGGTCTTCAAGCAGCAGTACAAGCCGGGCGAGGCCTTGGACAAGGACACCACGGTCAACATCACCGTCGCCAAGGAGCAGGTGGCCCCGGTCGCCGTGCCGGCGCTGACCGGTCAGACCGTGGGTCAGGCGAAGCAGACCCTCCAGGGGGTCGGCCTGTCCTTCGGCGCGGTGCTCAGCGGTCCGTCGGAGGACGACGCGGTGGTGTTCGACTCCAACCCCGGCGTCGGCAGCCAGGTCCCGGGCGGCACCGTCATCAACGTCCGTACCTTCCCCAAGGGCGGCGGGAACAACGGCGGCAACGGGGGCAACGGCGGTAACAACGGCGGCAACGGGGGCTTCATCGGCGGCCTCGGCCGCTGATCGACCCCACCCCGCCGGCGCGACACGCAGAAGGGCCCGGCCCCCTCCCGATGGGAGGGGGCCGGGCCTTTCCGTCACGTGTGCCCCAGAGGGGCTCACAGGCCCCTTCCAGGGCCGTCCGGGGGATACCCCGGGCCCCCGGGGCCGGGATGCCCCGGGGGCCCGGGGCGGGACCTCAGCGCAGTTCCGCCGGCGGGGTGCGGTCGCCGTCCACCTTCTCGGTCCGCTGCAACTCGCCCCAGACGATGTACCGGTACTTCGAGGTGTACACCGGTGTGCAGGTGGTGAGCGTGATGTAGCGGCCGGCGACGGTCCGGCCCGACTCCTTGGGGATCGGGCTGAGCACGTCCACGTTGTACTTCGAGGTCTGGCGCAGCTCCGCGAAGACCTTGTACACGTACCAGGTGTCGCGCGTCTCGAAGACGATCGCGTCGCCGTTGCGCAGCTTGTCGATGTCGTGGAACTTGGCGCCGTGCCCGTCCCTGTGTGCCGCCAGCGAGAAGTTGCCCTTGGCGTCCCACGGCAGCGCGGACTTGACCGGCTCCGTGTAGTAGCCGGCGACCCCGTCGTTCAGGACGTCCGGGGCGATGCCGGGCTTGACCAGCACCTCGCCGTTCTTCATCGCGGGCACGTGCAGGAAGCCGATGCCGCCCTGGGTGTCGAGCGCCCCCGGCGCGGCGGGCTTCTGGTCGGAGGGAGCGGGCGTGCGCTGCCACTGCTCGCGGACGGCGTCGCCCTTGGCCGACGCGTGCCGGTCGGCGAGCACGTTCGTCCACCACAGCGAGTAGGCGACGAACAGGCCCAGGACCAGTCCGACGGTGATCAGGAGTTCGCCCAGCAGGCTCAGGAAACCGGCGAGCACGCCGCGGTTGCGGGTCGGCGGTGCGGAACGGCGACGGCGGGCACGGGACACTGCGGATTCGTCCTCTACGACGTACGAGCGCTCGGGCGGCTCTTCACGGGCTCTTCAGCGCGGGCGGAGCGCCCTGGCTGCGGGGGCGTTCCTCGACCATCCTGCCCCATACGATCATCCGGTAGGTGCTGGTGAACTCGGGGGTGCAGGTCGTCAGTGTGAGGTACCGGCCCGGGGTCGTGAAGCCGGAACCCTCCGGCACGGGCTTGATCACCGACACGTTCGCGGGCGAGGTCTGCGCCAACGCCGAGGTCATCTCGTACGTGTAGTACGCGTCGCGCGTCTCCACCACGATCGGGTCCCCGGGCACCAGCTTGTTGATGTAGCGGAACGGCTCCCCGTGGGTGTTCCGGTGCCCGGCCACCGCGAAGTTGCCCTGCTTGTCCGCCGGCATCGCCGTCTTCAGCACGCCCTCGGAGTAGTGCCCGACCAGCCCCTTGTCCAGCACCTTGGGCTTGCTGATGCCCTCGGCCACCGGCACCTTCACGTCCAGCTTCGGGATGTACATGATCGCGAAGCCCTGTCCCGGCTCGAAGGCCTCGACCTGCGGCGCGGCGGCGGCGCCCGGGTTGCGCTCCCAGTTCTGGCGCAGCGATCCGGCGGCTCCGTCCACCGCCCGTTCCGCCAGCAGGTTCGTGTACCAGAGCTGATAGGTGACGAACAGCAGCATCACGAGGCCCGTCGTGATGAACAGCTCCCCGAGCGCCCGGCTGAGCACCACCAGCGGGCCGCCCGAGCGCGGGGGCCGACGCCGGCGCCCGCCCCGCCTGCGCCCCCGCGCGTGAGAGCGCTTCGCGGCCTCCTGTGCCGCCCTGCGCCGCGCGGCCCGTCCCTCCGTGGGCACGGACGGCGCGACCGCCGTCACGCGACGGCCTTGCCCACCACCGGGGCCAGCCCCACCGAACGCCCGACGGCCCCGGTGTCACCGCAGCGCACGAGCCAGTTGGCGAGCATCCGGTGGCCCCACTCGGTCAGGACCGACTCGGGGTGGAACTGGACGCCCTCGACGTCGTGCTCCCGGTGCCGGAGCCCCATGATGATGCCGTCCTCGGTGCGCGCGGTGACCTCCAGCACGTCCGGCAGGGTCAGCGGCTCGGCGGCGAGCGAGTGGTAGCGGGTCGCGATGAACGGTGAGGGCAGTCCCTCGAAGACCCCGAGCCCCTCGTGCGTCACGGGCGAGGTCTTGCCGTGCAGCAGCTCGGGCGCCCGGCCCACGACCCCTCCGTAGGCGACGGCCATGGACTGCATGCCGAGGCAGACGCCGAAGACCGGCACACCGGTCTCCGCGCAGTGCCGCACCATGTCGACGCAGACGCCGGCCTCCTCGGGGGTACCGGGTCCGGGCGACAGGAGCACCCCGTCGAAGCCGTCCTGCGCGTGCGCGAGCTCGACCTCGTCGTTGCGCAGCACCTCGCATTCGGCGCCGAGCTGGTAGAGGTACTGGACCAGATTGAAGACAAAGCTGTCGTAGTTGTCGACAACCAGAATGCGCGCGCTCACGGAGTGGCTCCCGATCCCTCGTCCACCGTCACATCGTTGAACGGAAGGAGCGGCTCGGCCCAGGGGAAGACGTACTGGAAGAGCACGAAGACCACCGCGAGGACCAGTACGAGAGAGATCAGCGCGCGGACCCACGCGTTGCCGGGCAGGTGCCGCCAGATCCAGCCGTACATTCCGTCCGCGTCCCTTTCGTCCCACGCACCGCGGGGGCGGTACCGCAACAGACTAAAGGCAGCGGCCCGACGACAGGGGTCAGCTCGACAAACCCTCGGGTTCGCCCTCGGCGGCTGCCCGGGTGCCCGTGAGTTCGGCCCAGACGATCAGCCGGTGGCTGTGGCCCCATTCCGGATCGCAGGTGGTCAGGGTCAGGTAGCGGCCGGGGGTGGTGAAGGGGGAGCGGGCGGGCACCGCGTCGACCACCCCGGTCTCGTCGGGCAGGGTGCGCAGCGGCGCGGCCCGGACGGTGTACGTGTACCAGGTCGTCGCGTCCTTGAGGATCACGTCGTCCCCCGGGCGCAGCTCGGGGATGTCCTTGAAGGGGTCCCCGTAGGTCCGCCGGTGCCCGGCGACCGCGAAGTTCCCGCTCTCGCCGAGCCGGCCGCTGCCCGGGTAGTGGCCGAGGCCCTTCTTGAGCAGCTCGGTGCCGGTGCCCTCCAGCACGGGCTTGTTCCAGTCCCGGCCGAAGCGGGGCACGTACATCTCGGCGAAGGCCCGGCCCTCGGGGATCCGCGCGGGTGCCGGCCGCGTCGAGGGGCTCGTCGAGGGACTCGGGGCGGCGGTCGTCGGCGCCGGAGCGGGTGCGGGTGCGTGGGCGGCGGGGGCGGGGGCGGGGGCGGGGGCGGCCCAGCGGTCGCGCATCCGGGCCATCTCCGCGTCCATGGCCCGGTCGGCCTTGACCCCGGTCCACAGGAGCACGTACGCGACGAACAACACGATCACCGTGCCGACGGTCAGACACACCTCGCTGAACGTCCGTACCAGCAGCCGCAGTACGACGTCAGGGCGTGGCGGATTCCACGGGCTTCGCATAGTGGAGGTCCACTGTGCCGGAGTAGGCGGGGAGTGTCAGCTCCTTGTGCTCCTCCACTTTCCAGCCGAGCCCGTACGCGTTCACGTACAGCTGGTAGTTCTGCAGGGCGGGCGAGGCCGCCAGGGCCTTGCGCAACGCGCGCGGGTCGCCGACCGCGGACACCTTGTAGGGGGGCGAGTAGACCCGGCCCTGGAGGATCAGCGTGTTGCCCACGCAGCGCACGGCGCTGGTGGCGATCAGCCGCTGGTCCATGACCTCGATGCCCTGGGCGCCGCCGAGCCACAGCGCGTTCACCACGGCCTGGAGGTCCTGCTGGTGGATGACGAGGTCGTTGGGCTGCGGTTCGGGAACGTTGGGGATGCGGGCCGTGGCGTTCGGCGGCGCGTCGTTGAGCGTGACCGTCAGACCCTTGCCGGACAGCTCCTCGGTGCCCGAGGCTGTGCGCAGGGCGGCCAGCTTGGCGTCCTCGGCCCTGGTGCTCCCGTCGTCGCGCTCCGCGAGGGCGTCCACCTGGTCGCGCACGGCCGCGGTGGTCCGCTCCAGCTCCGCGTTGTCCTGGCTGCGCTCGTGGATGAGGTCGGACAGCTTCAGGAGTGAGCCGTCCGTGCGAATGTTCGTACCCTTGGACGTGTTGAAACTGGTGACGAAGATGAGGCCGGCCAGGGCGAAAACGGCAGCGGTCAACAACCGGACGGGCCTGGCCCGGCCACGGGGACCCGCGGAGGAGTCGTCGGAATTGCTCAACGTAGCCTTCTCCTTCAACGCCACAGGTCCACTACGCTAACGGACGCCCGGGGCAGGCAAGGTCCCCAGCGCATCGACAGGAGAGCCCCTCGTGCCGAAGTCACGTATCCGCAAGAAGGACGACTACACCCCGCCGCCCACGCGGCAGGCGCAGACGATCAGGCTGACGAACCGGAGCTGGGTGGCCCCGGTCATGCTGGCCTTCTTCCTGATCGGTCTGGCCTGGATCGTCGTCTTCTACGTGACCGATACCCAGCTGCCGATCGAGGCGCTGGGCAATTGGAACATCGTGGTCGGATTCGGGTTCATCGCGGCCGGGTTCGGCGTCTCCACGCAGTGGAAGTAGCCCTCCCCACGCCGTGCGGGTAGTCCCGCGCGCTTAGCGCAGCGGGACTGCCGAGGGAAGCTCTCCCCATGAGTTATCCACAGCGTCATCCACACCTGAGGAAAAGACAGAAGATCTGTGGATAACTCTGTGGAGAGTTGACGCCGGTGTGATCAGGTGAGTGCGGTCAGTTCGGCCGTACGGACCATAATCAGGCCGATGACCAGGAGAAACACCGCCGCGCACGTCCCCCACTGGATCAGCGCCCGCTTTCTGCCCGCGGTGGGCAGGAGCATCCCCAGTGCGACCAACGCACCGGTGACCAGGCCGCCGATGTGGGCCTGCCAGGACACCTCGACGCTCCCGATCCGCACGAAGGTCAGCAACAGCATCAGGCCGACCATGATCAGGATCGGGCGCATCTCGTAGCGCAGCCGCCGCGCCAGCACGACGGTGGCGCCGAGCAGCCCGAAGATGGCGCCCGACGCCCCGAGGGTGGGGGTGGACGGCGTGGTCAGCAGGTAGACGAGGGCGCTGCCGCCCAGGCCCGACAGCAGGTAGAGGGTCAGGTAGCGGGCCCGGCCGAGGGCCGCTTCCAGAGGGCCGCCGATCACCCACAGGGCGAGCATGTTGCCGATGATGTGCCACCACTCGGTGTGCAGGAACACCGAGGTCAACAGGCGGTGGTACTCGCCGTTGGCGACGCCGTGGAGCGGTCCGCCCCAGTAGTCGACGTAGCTGCCGAGCAGTTCCAGGGGGACAGCGATGGCCGGCGCCAGCAGGGTCGCGAAGAACACGGCGACGTTGACGCCGATGAGGATCTTGGTGACGAGGTGCGGGTCGGCGGCGACCACGCCGCCGGCGACGGTGCGCGGGGCGTCCGCGGTGGGACGGTGGCCCGTGCCGGAGCCCTCCCGGACGCATTCGGGGCACTGGAAGCCCACCGATGCGCTGATCATGCACTCGGGACAGATCGGACGCTCGCAGCGCGTGCAGCGGATGCCCGTGCCTCGGTCCGGGTGGCGGTAACAGCCCGGCAGACGGTCGGTGTCCATCGGTCCCCTCGATCGGCGGCGAGGCGGAGGGTGCCACCCCGCCGGTCCGGTAGGCGTCCAGGTATGTATCCAGGACGGACGGGCGGGGCGAAAAGGTTCCCGGGCATCGGCGCGGCAAAGTCCGCTCGAAGGCAGCACCCGGGGGTTCGGGCGCCCTGGGGTTCAGCTCGTGTCGGAGGCGACCGTTCAGCTCTTGTCGAAGGCGCCCGTTCCGCGCTTCTCGATCACGACGGACTGGAGGATCACGTCGTCCAGCGGGCGCTCGGTGCGCGGGTTGGTCGGCAGTCCGGCGATCGCGTCCACGATCTTCTGGCCGGCCTTGCCGGTGACCTCGCCGAAGATGGTGTGCTTGCGGGTCAGCCAGGCGGTCGGCGCGACGGTGATGAAGAACTGCGAGCCGTTGGTGCCCGGGCCGGCGTTGGCCATGGCGACCAGGTACGGCTTGGTGAAGGCCAGGTCGGGGTGGAACTCGTCCGCGAACTGGTAGCCGGGACCACCGGTGCCGTTGCCGAGCGGGTCGCCGCCCTGGATCATGAATCCGCTGATGATCCGGTGGAAGACCGTGCCGTCGTACAGCGGGTCCGTGGTCTTCTGGCCGTCCGTGGGCCGCGTCCACTCGCGGGCGCCGGTGGCGAGCTCCACGAAGTTCCGCACGGTCTTGGGGGCGAAGTTCGGCAGCAGCTCGATCTCGATGTCGCCGTGGTTCGTCTTCAGGGTGGCGTAGAGCTTCTCGGCCACGGATCTGCCTTCCATAGTCATCACTGTCGGTACAGATACTCCCACGGGGTGCTTCCACGCACAGAAATCCTCCACTCGGATGCCCTGTCACGCATGCCGGTCGACGGTAAGGCAGGCATGATCCGACAAAGGGTGGAAAGGTGAACTGTGTCCGCCACCGAGGAGGAGGAACCCCGTGACCCGCAAGGACAGCGTGCACGCGGCAGCCGAGAGCGCCAGGGACAGCATGCGGCACGCAGCGGAAGTGGTGGCGCCGTACGCAGGAACCGCCAAGGACGCCGCTGTGCACTATGCGCAAGAGGCGAACGAGCTGCTGGCGCCCAAGATTTCGTACGCGGCCGGCGAGGCTGCCCGGCACGCCCGTACGACGTACGACTCCCATCTGCACCCCCACATCAAGGCGGCGCGCTCCCACGTGCCGCCGAACGTGGACCGGGCCGCGACGAAGGCGGTGAAGCAGACCCGACGAGCCGCGCGACAGGCAGCCGAGTACACCCAGCCGCGACTCGAAAGCGCGCTCGCCGCGGCGCAGCCGGTGGCCGAGGAGGCCGCTTCCCGGTCGACCGCCGCCTTCGCCGCCCTGCGCGGCCAGGTGTCGGCGGAGGAAGTGCGCAAGCTGGTGCGGCGCCAGAAGCGCCGGGCCCGCACGGGCCGGGTCTTCAAGGGCGTTCTGCTGGTCGGCGTCGTCGCCGGCGGGGCGTACGCGGCCTGGAAGTGGTGGGACCGGCAGTCCAACCCTGACTGGCTCGTCGAACCGCCGGCGGCCACCGAGCTGTCGGCCCGCGACTCCGCTCCGGCGAGCTTTGACGACGAGCTGGCGGCCAAGGAGCAAGAGGCCCGCTCGGCCGGCGACGACCAGCAGTAGCGGGAGTCGCGAGCCGTACGGGAAGACCGCGAGCCGTACGGAAGACAGGGCGAAGGGGCCCGGATCGATCCGATCCGGGCCCCTTCGCCCTGTCCGTCACCCCGCGGTCAGTTGGGGAGGGTGAGCACCATCCCCGGGTGGATCAGGTCGGGGTTGGAGCCGACGACTCCCCGGTTCATGGCGTAGAGCTCGCGCCAACGGGCCTCGTTGCCGAGCTCGCGGCGGGCGATCGCGGACAACGAGTCGCCGGACTTGACGGTGTACATCCGCTTCGCGACGGGCGCCGGCTTCGGCATGGGCGCCGACGGGACCGCCTTGTGCGCGGCGGACGCGGGGGTGGGCGTGTGGTGCGCCACCGGTCCGGGCGCGGGGGGCTTCGGCGGCGCCGGCGCGGGCTTCGGGGGAGCGGCGGCGGCCATCCGGTCGGCGGCCGCCTTGGTGGCCGCGGCGGCGTCGGTGTACTTCCCGCCGAGGTCGTTGGGCGCGTCCGGGGTGGCGGGCTTCGCCGCCGCCTGCTGCTCCACCTGCTCCTTCGCCGTCTCGGCGGCGTCGTGCGCCTTCTTCTTGTCGGACTTCAGGAAGTCGAAGATTCCCATGGTGTGTACGCCTCCGGCGTGGTGTCGCCCCCTGGCACAGTGCCTCCCTCCACTCTCGGTCACCCGGCGCCGACCGGCCGGGTGACTGGGCCGTCCGGGGGACACCCCGGGGCCCGGGCGGACCGGTCTACTGGCGGGCGCGGCGGGCCGGGCGGGGGCCGTCGGAGGGAGCGTTCAGGGGGCCGTCGGCGAGCAGCTTCAGTCCGTGCAGCAGGGCGTCGCGGGCGGTCGCGGGCAGGGCGGCCAGCGCGTCGCGGTGCACCCCGTCGACGATCCGTTGGCTCTCCTCGGCGACCTGCGCGCCCCGCTCGGTGACGGCGATGATCCGCGCCCTGCGGTCCTTGGTGGACGGCCGCCGCTCCGCCAGGCCCGCCTTCTCCAGGGCGTCGATGGTCACCACCATCGTCGTCTTGTCCATGTCGCCGATCTCCGCGAGCTGGATCTGCGTGCGTTCCTCGCCCACCGCGTGCACGAGGACGCAGTGCATGCGGGCGGTCAGACCGATCTCGCCGAGGGCCGCCGCCATGCGGGTGCGCAGGACGTGACTGGTGTGGTCCAGGAGGTAGGAGAGGTCGGGTTCGGTCCGGGTGGGCGCCATGGCAGTCATGGATCCACTCTAACAATCCAGTCCGAAGCAAATAGTCTGCAACGGAATCATCTGCTACGGTCCAACCATCGCCACGCACCAACACGCCCCGCACCGAGCCGGATGCGAACCGAGCCGGATGCGAACCGAGCCGGATGCGAACCGGATGCGACCCGGGTGCGAGCCGGACCCGAGCTGGAGGACCCGATGCCCACTCCCACGGACGCCACCACCCCCACCACACCCCCCGCGCCCACCCGGGGTCTGCGCTCCCGCTGGACCGCTCTCGCCGTGATATCCACCGGCATGCTGATGACGGTCCTCGACGGCAGCATCGTCACCGTCGCGATGCCCGCCATCCAGAGCGACCTCGGCTTCACCCCCGCGGGCCTCAGCTGGGTCGTGAACGCCTACCTGATCGCCTTCGGCAGCCTGCTGCTGCTCGCCGGCCGACTCGGCGACCTCCTCGGCCGCAAGCGGATGTTTCTCGTCGGCACCACCGTCTTCACCGCCGCCTCGCTGCTCGCCGGGGTCTGCGACTCCCCCGTGACGCTGACGGCCGCCCGCTTCCTCCAGGGCGTCGGCAGCGCGATGACCTCGGCCGTCAGCCTCGGCATCCTGATCACGCTGTTCACCGAGGCCCGGGAACGCAACAAGGCCATCGCCGTCTTCTCCTTCACCGGTGCCGTCGGCGCCTCCCTGGGGCAGGTCGTCGGCGGTGTGCTGACCGACGCCCTCGACTGGCACTGGATCTTCTTCATCAACCTGCCCGTCGGACTCGCCGCGCTGCTCCTCGCGTTGCCCGCGCTCCCCGCCGACCGCGGTCTGGGCCTGCGCGCCGGAGCGGACGTCGTCGGCGCCGCCCTGGTCACCGCCGGGCTGATGATCGGGATCTACGCCGTGGTCAAGGTGGAGGAACACGGCTGGTCCTCCGCCCACACCCTCGGCGCGGGATCGCTCTCCCTGGCCCTCCTCGGCGCCTTCGTCCTGCGTCAGGCCAAGGCCCGCACCCCGCTGATGCCGTTGCGCGTCCTGCGCTCCCGCGCCGTGGTCGGCGCCAACCTGATCCAGATCCTCGTCATGGGCGCCCTGTTCTCCTTCCAGATCCTGATCGCCCTCCACATGCAGAAGGTCCTGGGCTACGGGGCCTGCGACACCGGACTCGCGATGCTCCCCGCCGCCGTGATGATCGGCGCCGTCTCACTCGGCGTCTCGGCCCGGCTCAACTCCCGGTTCGGGCCCCGCAACGTGCTCATGGCCGGTCTCGCGCTGCTCGCCCTGGCCCTGCTCCTGCTCGTCCGACTGCCCGTGGACGCCGACTACGTGAGCGACCTGCTCCCGGTGATGCTCCTGATCTCCGGCGGCGGCCTGGTCCTGCCGGCCCTGACCGCCCTCGGCATGTCCGGCGCCGGGGACGGGGACGCGGGGCTCGCGTCGGGGCTGTTCAACACCACCCAACAGATCGGCATGGCCCTCGGCGTCGCCGTCCTGTCCACCCTCGCCGCCTCCCGCACCGAGACCCTGGCCGCGGCCGGCCACACCCCGGCCGCAGCCCTCACCGGCGGCTACCACCTGGCCTTCGCCACCGGCGCGGCCCTGCTCCTCACGTCCCTCGCCCTGACCGCCACCCTCCCGAGATCCCCCGGGACCCGCAGCCGGTGACCCCGCGCACGCATCCCTCCCGTGGTGGCGCCGACCGTCCCGGCCCACCACGGGTTTCTCCTAGCTACGGGGACAAGAATCCTGCCCCGCGAGCCCCCCGCAGCTCGTTATGCTCGGCTGGGTAGGGCCTCACGCAGCAACGAGGCATTTCAGGGCTACAGGGGCAGGGGCACTGGTGACCAACCAACCGACGGAGTACGTGACCGAGGTCGACCGAGGCCGAGGGGACCCGATCCGCATTCTGGAGCTCAGTCCGACCCGCTTCATGACGACGATGCCCTGGGGCCAGCTCGCCCGGATCGTCCCCGACCCCCGCCGGGCCGAGATCCCTCAGGCCCTGCGCCACCTCTCCGCCTCGGAGCGGAAGCAGGCCGAGGCGCGCAACGAGGTTCAGCGTGCGATCAAATCCACCAAGAAGGCGCAGAACGCCAAGGAGTACGCGAAGTACCTGGCTGCCGGGCTGCTCGGCGAGCGCGGAGAACGCTGGACGACTCCACCCTTCGCTCTCTGGATCGAGAAGGACCTCGACACCGTCCAGGCCCGCAGCCCGTTCGGCATCGACACGATCGCCTACCTTCCGTACGACATCACCGGCGTGCTGATGGACGCCGAGACCCAGCACCTCGCGCACTGGATCCTCCGCGACGACCCCGAGTCGTTCGGCCTGACGGGGGAGCAGATCAATGCCCGCCTGGTCGGCGTCGAGATCTACCACGGCATCGATCTGTTGTCGGCACGCCAGATCTTCCACGACCGCAATCTGCTCGGCGTCGTCCCGAACAAGAATGTGGCCCTCAGCTCCGACTCCTCGAACGTCGCGACAGGAATCACCCTGGACCTGCTCAAGTCCGTTCAGGTGCCTGCCCCTTCGGGCTCGGGTGAGCTCGTCCCTCTCGGCGACGTGGTCTCTGTACGGCAGCGGCAGCTGAAGACGGCGGACACCGAGTGGATGACCCTGTCGACCCTCCGGTCCTTCGTCATCACGACGATCTTCGGCCGAGCGGGCTTCGAGAAGACGAGCGGTCCGATCTCCGAACTGCCCGAGGGGTGCAACCGGGAGGCGGCCACGGAGGAGATCCACAACGTCCTGACGCGCGTCCTGGCGACGTTCTCCCCCGCCTTCATCGACCGCAACAACACCGTGATCGCCTCGCCCGCCGTCTTCGCCGCCCTCGGCTCCGTCGCGCACCGCGCGATGCCGTGGAGCATCCCGGACGGGAGCCTCACCGCCGACGACTTCATGCGCCTGCTGTCGGACGTGAAGTGGGACCGGAACGCCAAGTACTGGGAGGGCACCGCCGGAAAGGAAACCGCCTCCGGCGGCTTCTCCCTGGCGGGTGGCGTCAAGGACAACGGCTCCAAGACGGCCGCCGCGCTCGGAGACCCGGCCTCGCCGCGCTTCCAGTGGATCCGTTACGGCCGCCCCGCCGGCGCCTGACCAGGAAACCTCCGCTCCCGCAGTTCCCTTCGGGGCCCCCGCAGCTCAACTGCGGGGGCCCCGTAGTTGTAATGAACCACGACTATGACCAAGTTGAGTCCCAGCTAGGGGGTTTCTCGGCACATTAATAAGATGAGCAGACCATCCACCCGCACCTAGGGTATCGTCCGTGATCACGGCGCACCAGGTGCACAACTGCCCCTGAAACATGGCCATTCAACAGCCGGATGACTACGCATCGGGCATCACATGGGGGGTTCAAGGTGATGGAGGTGATCGCGATGGGCGGTCTGCTTCTGAGTGCGATGAGCGTCGCGGCGGCCATCGTGGTACCGATCCGGCTGTGGCGGAACAAGAAGGCCCGCGAGGACTCGGTCCCGCTCATCGCCTTCACGGCAGATGTCGAGCGGGCGCTCGACCGGGGCGCTGCCCTCCCGATCGAAGAGGCGGGCCGACTCGTCCGGGAGGCCGAGGGTCACGAGCGCATGGCGCCGGCGGCGCTGCGCGCGCATCTGGCTCACGAGGTCCGCGCCCTGATCAAGTACGAGTCGAAGTTGATCGGCGTCGCCGGCGGCCACCGCAGCGAGGCCACCATCGCGCTCATGCCCGTGGCCAACACGCTCCGTGAGGCGAACAAGCTGCTGATCGAGGCCGTCGCACGACACCACCACGGCGACTGATCGAACCGTCGGGGCTCCGCGAGGGCCCGGACGTCTCGCGATCCGGACATCTCATCCGGCTCCGCCCGGCGCGAGAACTCCGTCCGGGGCTCCGGATCCGCGCCCGCCCCGAACCCGCCGATGCCCGTACACGGCATCACGCACAGCCGTCGGCGCTGCCGGGCTCACACCCGCCGGCAGGCGGGCCCCACCGCACTCTCTCGACCCACCCCACCCCACCAAGGGCACGAAAAAAGACCTCCCCGATCTGCGTTTCCGCAGTTCAGGGAGGTCTTTCGAGGGTGGAGCCTAGGAGATTCGAACTCCTGACATCTGCCTTGCAAAGGCAGCGCTCTACCAACTGAGCTAAGGCCCCGAAAAGTGGACACGGCCTCTCCCGGAGAAGGAGTGGTCGTTCCGCAGAACAGAGTACCGGGTGTACCCCCTCATCCCGCAAAATGATAGGGACTCCCGCCCCGCGACCACTCTCCGTAAGATGCTCGCGAGGTTCGCACCAGCGAAGGGGAGTAGTAAGAGTGGACGCTGTACAGCAAGAGGCCACGGCCAGAGCCAGAGAGCTTCAGCGCAGTTGGTACGGGGAGCCGTTGGGGGCGCTCTTCCGCCGACTCATAGATGACCTCGGCTTGAACCAGGCTCGCCTCGCTGCCGTCCTCGGGCTTTCGGCGCCGATGCTGTCCCAGCTGATGAGCGGCCAGCGCGCCAAGATCGGCAACCCGGCCGTGGTCCAGCGGGTCCAGGCCCTCCAGGACCTCGCCGGCCAGGTGGCCGACGGCAGCGTCAGCGCGGCGGAGGCCACCGACCGGATGGACGAGATCAAGAAGACCCAGGGGGGATCCGTCCTCAGCAACAGCGGCCAGACGACGTCCAGTTCGGGCGCGCCCACCGTCAAGCGGGTCGTCCGTGAGATCCAGTCGCTGCTGCGCTCGGTCTCGGCGGCCGGGGACATCATCGACGCGGCGGAGACCCTCGCCCCCAGCCATCCGGAACTGGCAGAGTTCCTCCGGGTGTACGGAGCGGGTCGCACCGCCGACGCGGTGGCGCACTACGAGTCGCACCAGAACTGAGTCACGACAGACGACGGTCGACGGTCGACGAGGACGCCGACGGCGACAGAGGACGACGGGGGACGGGCACAGCGATGGGTGAGGTCTTCGCGGGCCGGTACGAACTGATCGACCCGATCGGTCGAGGTGGAGCGGGCGCCGTCTGGCGCGCCTGGGACCACCGTCGTCGTCGGTACGTCGCCGCGAAGGTCCTCCTGCAGAGCGACGCCCACACCCTGCTGCGGTTCGTGCGCGAGCAGGCCCTGCGGATCGATCATCCGCACGTGCTCGCGCCGGCCAGCTGGGCGGCGGACGACGACAAGGTCCTGTTCACGATGGACCTGGTCGCCGGGGGTTCGCTCGCCCACGTGATCGGGGACTACGGCGCCCTGCCGCCCCGGTTCGTGTGCACGCTCCTCGACCAGCTCCTGGCGGGCCTGGCGGCGGTGCACGCGGAGGGCGTCGTCCACCGTGACATCAAACCGGCCAACATACTGATGGCGGCCACCGGAACCGGGCGGCCGCACCTGCGGCTGTCCGACTTCGGCATCTCCATGCGCAAGGGTGAGCCGCGGCTCACCGAGACCGACTACGTCGTCGGTACGCCGGGTTACTTCGCCCCGGAGCAACTCCTCGGCGCGGAGCCCGACTTCCCCGCCGACTTCTTCGCCACCGGCCTGGTCGCCCTGTACCTGCTCCAGGGGCGCAAGCCCGACGCCCAGGCCCTGGTGGAGCACTTCCTGGCGCACGGCACCCCCGACGCCCCCGAAGGCGTCCCCGCGCCCCTGTGGGACGTCATCGCGAACCTCCTCCAACCGGACCCCCAGAGCCGGTTCAAGACCGCCACAGGGGCACGCAAGGCCCTTGCCGAGGCCGTGGAGCTCCTTCCGCCCGCAGCTCCGGACGAGGACCCGGTGGAGGTGTTCGACCAACTCGGCCCGCTCCCGGCCGGTTTCGGCCCCCAGGGCCCGCAGAACACCGCCGCGGTGACCCCCGAGGGGCCCACCGCCTCCGTGGTCCCGCCCACGCGTCCGGGGCCCGCGGGGACCACGCCGACGGACCCGCGCGCGGGCGCCCTGCCCCCGCCGCCGGTCCGGCCGCCGGGCCCGACCCCGACGTCGGCCACGGCCGCACCCGCCCACGCCCCGACGCCCGCTCCCACCCCGACGCCGGCCCCCGCCGGGTACGGCGCGCCCCTCGACGCGTTCGGGCCGCCCCCGACGGCGTACGGCCCCTCCGGGACGGGCAGTTTCCACCTGCCCCCGCCGGCCGCGCCCGAGCCGGTCACCACCCCGCTCGGCGCCGAGGCACCGGCGCATCCCGCAGCGACCTCACCAACCACACCGGCCACAGCGACCACAGCGACCACACCCACCGACCCGGCCGCGCCCGTGTCGGCGACGTCCCGCGCCTTCCGGATCCCCCCGCCCCCGGCGAAGGTCACGGCCGCCGTCCTCGCCGCCGCGCTCCTCTGCTTCGCGGTGGGCGTCTGGGCGTTGACCCGCGTCTGACCCACCCGCACCCACCCGCACCCACCCGCGCCCCTCCGTCCCCCCGAACGCACCGAACGCACCGAACGCACCGAACCCACCGAACGGCCCGAACGGCCCGAACGGCCCCGAACGCCCCGAACGCCCCGAAGCTACGGGCGTCCCGCCCCGCCCCGCCGGGACAGCAGGATCCATCCGCCGAGCACGAGCAGCAGCGCCGTTCCCGCCCCGAAGCCTCCGGTGGCCACCGCCCGCATCACCGAACGGGTGTCCTCGGCCGCGGCGGCCTCCGGCCCGGTGAGCCCCTCCTTGGCGGCGGTGCGGTCGGCTGCGTCCACCCCGAACCCGGCCGCGCCCAGGCTCTCCCGGTACGCGGGCGCCTTCCCGGGGGTGCCGAGGACGTCCATCCGCAGCGTCAGCGGCACCGGCACGGCGTCCTCGGTGAACTCCCCGACCTTCCCGCCCAGCGTCACGGCGACGTAGTACCAGCCGGCCACCCGCGTCCCGCGCATCCCGGCGTCGTCGGAGAAACGGTTCTCGTACGCCACCGGAGCCGTCTTGGGCAGCGTGACACCGGCCTGCTTGCCGTCGTAGGAGGCGTCCTTGGAGTCGACCAGCGCCCGGTAGGGGCTGTAGACCGAGACCGTGAGGCCGTTGGACGCCGAGCCGTACTCCTTCGTCATCCGGGCGGCCGCGATCTCCGCGCCGATCCCCAACTGGTGTCCCCAGTCCAGCGGGACGCGGTAGTACCGGGTCTGCCCGGGCCGCAGGTCGTCGCGCCACACCCCCGTCCCGAGGGCGCGCGCGTCGTTGAAGCCGGTGCCGCCGGTCCGGTCGAGCGAGGCGCCGCCGGGCAGGGTGGGCGAGGCCGAGGGCCAGACGCTGGGCGCGACCGTGGGGGAGCCGCCACCCAGGGCCGGCTCGCGCAGGACGAGGAGTTCGACCGGCCACCGCCCCCGGTCGGAGTCCTTGGCCGCGGTGCGCGTGACCTTCGCGTAGTAGGTGGCGGCGGGCTGGCACTCGCCGTCCTCCTTGACCCGCCGGACGGCCGCCGCGCTCACCGGGACGGGGTCGGCGCCGAAGCCGGCCCGCGCGTAGCCGGGGCAGCGGGTCCCCGCGCCGGAGATGATCTCGACCTCGATGCCGTCGCTGTAGCCGACCTTGGCGCCGGCGGGCGGCCGGACCACCGCGGAGACGTACACGTCGGACGTGGCGTCGAGCCGGAGTTGGTAGAAGCGTTCCTCCGGGCCGATGGTGTCCTCGTAGACCGTCCCGGTCTCCAGCGGCGCGGTGTCCGCGGTGGAGGGCCTGCCCTCCACCTGCTTCGCCCCGTCCGCCGCGCGGTACGTCGGCACCGGCTGCGGCGCCGGGCCCGCCGCCCACGCGGCCCCCGGAAGTGCCGCCACGAGCCCCAGCCCGGCGGCCCCCGCCAGCACGACGCTCCGTACCTGACGTCCCCGATCCATCACACGCACCCCGAGTTTGCTAGCGCAAGCCAAATCTTTGCATACCGCAAGTTTTCGTCACAGAACAGCACAAAGCCCCGGCAGCAGCGGCAGCCGGGGCTTCATGGGATCAATCGTGGGTCTCACACGCCAGAACCAGAAGGCACGGAGTCGGTTGCCTCCGTCCACAGGTCCTGCTCGGCACGGTCCGCCTGGATCTGGCGGTACACGAGGAGCCCGCCGATGGCGGCCAGTGCGACCAGGAGCAGCTTCTTCACCGCGCGACCTCGTCTTTCGTTGACGTTGGGGACTTCTGGCGCCCAACAATACACACCGACCGATACCGATCGGTTATCTGGGAACCCCTCAACTGGCCCAACGACAAAGACCCCCAGGCCGGGGGCCTGGGGGTCTTCGACACTGTGGGGCTAACAGGATTTGAACCTGTGGCCTCATCCTTATCAGGGATGCGCTCTAACCAACTGAGCTATAGCCCCATCCGCGCTGCGCGCTGACTCCTGAAGGTTAGCGCACACACCCGGTAGGTCCAAAATCCGTTCCCGGGGGCCCCGCGGAGGTCGACCCGGGGGACGCCGGTTGGGCGTCCCCGCAGGTCAGTCAGCCGGTGGGCGGACCCTCGAACCGGTCGGTCACTCGTCCTCGGCCAGCGTCAGCTCGACGCCCCCGACGAAGCCCGCCGACAGGTTGTAGATGAACGAGCCGAGCGTCGCCAGCGCCGTCATGAGCACCACGTCGATGACCGCGATCACCGAGCTGAAGATCAGCACGCGGGGCAGCGAGAGGAACGACTGGAGGTCGAACCCGTTGCTCTCGTTCGAGCCGGTCGCCTCGCTGATCGTGCCGCCGACGGTCGAGAAGACGCCCATCGCGTCCATGACCATCCACAGCACCACCGACGCGACGACCGTGCAGACGCCCAGCGCGATCGACAGCAGGAAACTGACCTTCATCACCGACCACGGGTCGGCCTTGGCCACCCGCAGTCGCGCCTTGCGCGTCCGGGGAGCCGTACGGGCCCCGGTGCGCGGCCGGCGCTGCGCGTCCCCGCCCTGGCGCCCGCGCGCCGCCCCCGGGCCCGAGGGCGCCGAGTAGGCCTGCGGGGGCTGGTAGGGCTGACCGCCCCGGTTCTGACCGGCGTCCGTCGGCGACTTCGGCTGCGGTCCTCGGGTATCCGTCACGGTTCCCCCCTGGGAGTCCGCGGCGGGGCCACGGGCACCGTTCGCTCCAGTCTTGGCCGGTCCGGCGCCCGCGGCTCCACTCACGACTTACTCCTCGTGCTCCCCAGCCGAGGGCTGCGTGCCCTCGGCGGCCTCGGCGGCCTGTCCGTCGGCCGCCTCGGTCCCGATCTCGTTCTCGATCTCGTCGACCTCGTCAGCTTCCTGACCGGCCTCCGCGTTGCGCGCGATGCCGACCACGGCGTCGCGCTTACCCAGGTTGATCAGCTGAACGCCCATGGTGTCACGGCCGGTCTCCCTGACTTCGTTGACTCGCGTACGAATCACACCACCGCTGAGCGTGATGGCGAGAATCTCGTCCGTTTCGTCGACCACCAGCGCGCCGACGAGCGAACCGCGATCCTCCACGATCTTCGCCGCCTTGATGCCCAGTCCACCACGACCCTGGACGCGGTACTCGTCCACTGCCGTCCGCTTGGCGTAGCCGCCGTCGGTCGCGGTGAACACGAACGTACCCGGCCGCACCACGCTCATGGAGAGCAGTTCGTCCCCGCCTCGGAAACTCATGCCCTTCACGCCGGACGTCGCGCGTCCCATGGGCCGCAAGGAGTCGTCCGTCGCCGTGAAGCGGATCGACTGCGCCTTCTTGCTGATGAGCAGGAGGTCGTCGTCGGCGGACACCAGCTCCGCGCCGATGAGCTCGTCGTCGCTGCCGTCCTCCGTCTCGCGGAGGTTGATGGCGATTACACCACCCGAACGGGGCGAGTCGTAGTCCTTGAGGGCCGTCTTCTTCACCAGGCCGCCCTTGGTGGCCAGGATCAGGTAGGGCGCCGCCTCGTAGTCGCGGATCGCGAGGATCTGGGCGATCTTCTCGTCCGGCTGGAAGGCCAGCAGGTTCGCCACGTGCTGCCCGCGCGCGTCACGGCCGGCGTCCGGGAGCTCGTACGCCTTCGAGCGGTAGACGCGGCCCTTGTTCGTGAAGAACAGCAGCCAGTGGTGCGTGGTGGACACGAAGAAGTGGTCGACCAGGTCGTCCTGCTTCAGCTTCGTGCCGCGCACGCCCTTGCCGCCGCGCTTCTGCGAGCGGTAGTCCTCGGTCTTGGTCCGCTTGACGTAGCCGCCGTGGGTGATCGTGACGACGATGTCCTCTTCGGCGATCAGGTCCTCCATGGACATGTCGCCGTCGAAGGGGACCAGCTTGGAACGCCGGTCGTCGCCGAACTTCTCGACGATCGCCGCCAGTTCCTCGCTGACGATCTGACGCTGGCGCTCCTCGGAGGCCAGGATCGCGTTGTACTCGTTGATCTTGGCCTGGAGCTCGTCGTGTTCGGCGACGATCTTCTGCCGCTCCAGGGCCGCCAAGCGGCGGAGCTGCATCTCCAGGATGGCGTTCGCCTGGATCTCGTCGATCGACAGCAGGCCCATCAGGCCCTCACGGGCGATCTCGACCGTGTTGCTGCGCCGGATGAGGGCGATGACCTCGTCGATCGCGTCCAGCGCCTTGAGCAGACCGCGCAGGATGTGGGCGCGCTCCTCCGCCTTGCGCAGGCGGAAGCGCGTGCGCCGGACGATGACCTCGATCTGGTGCGTCACCCAGTGGCGGATGAACGCGTCGATCGACAGGGTGCGCGGCACTCCGTCGACGAGCGCCAGCATGTTGGCGCTGAAGTTCGACTGGAGGTCGGTGTGCTTGTACAGGTTGTTCAGCACGACCTTGGCGACGGCGTCGCGCTTGAGGACGATCACCAGGCGCTGGCCGGTCCGCGAGGAGGTCTCGTCGCGGACGTCGGCGATGCCGCCGACCTTGCCGTCCTTCACCAGGTCGGCGATCTTCTGCGCCAGGTTGTCGGGGTTGGTCTGGTACGGGAGCTCCGTGACCACCAGGCACTGGCGGTTCTGGATCTCCTCGACCTCGACCACCGCGCGCATCGTGATGGAGCCGCGCCCGGTCCGGTACGCCTCCTCGATGCCCTTGCGGCCCACGACGAGGGCGCCCGACGGGAAGTCCGGGCCCTTGATCCGCTCGACGAGCGCGTCCTGGAGCTCCTCGTGGGAGGCCTCGGGGTGCTCCAGTGCCCACTGGGCACCGGCGGCGACCTCGCGCAGGTTGTGCGGCGGGATGTTGGTGGCCATACCGACGGCGATGCCGGCCGAGCCGTTGACCAGGAGGTTCGGGAAGCGCGCCGGCAGGACCGTCGGCTCCTGGTTGCGGCCGTCGTAGTTGTCCTGGAAGTCGACGGTCTCCTCGTCGATGTCCCGGAGCATCTCCATGGCCAGCGGCATCAGCTTGCACTCGGTGTAGCGCATCGCGGCGGCCGGGTCGTTGCCCGGGGAGCCGAAGTTGCCGTTGGAGTCCACGAGCGGCATGCGCATCGACCACGGCTGGGCCAGACGGACCAGGGCGTCGTAGATCGAGCTGTCGCCGTGCGGGTGGTAGGTGCCCATGACGTCACCGACGACGCGGGCGCACTTGTAGAAGCCCTTCTCGGGCCGGTAGCCGCCGTCGTACATCGCGTACAGCACACGACGGTGGACCGGCTTGAGGCCGTCCCGTACGTCGGGCAGTGCGCGGGAGACGATGACGGACATCGCGTAGTCGAGGTAGGAGCGCTGCATCTCGGTTTCGAGCCCGACGGGCTCGATGCGCATGACGGGCTGCTCCTCCGCGGGGTTCTCCGCGGTGGGGGTGGTTTCGTCGGCCATTGCTGGTCAGAAGTCCTTTCAGGCGGTCAGCTGAGCCGACTCAGATGTCGAGGAACCGAACGTCCTTGGCGTTGCGCTGGATGAAGGAGCGTCGGGCCTCGACGTCCTCACCCATCAGCACCGAGAACAGGTCGTCGGCCTGCGCGGCGTCGTCCAGGGTGACCTGGCCGAGCACGCGGTGGTCCACGTCCATGGTGGTGATGCGCAGTTCCTCGGCGTTCATCTCGCCCAGACCCTTGAAGCGCTGGATCGAGTCTTCCCTGATCCGCTTGCCCTGCCCCTTGCCGAGCTCGACGAGGGCGTCGCGCTCGCGGTCGGAGTAGGCGTACTCGAAGTCGTCGCGACCCCACTTGATCTTGTACAGCGGGGGGCGCGAGAGGTAGACGTGCCCGGCCTCGACCAGCGGCCGCATGAAGCGGAACAGGAAGGTCAGCAGCAGGGTGTTGATGTGCTGGCCGTCGACGTCGGCGTCCGCCATCAGGATGATCTTGTGATAGCGGAGCTTCTCGATGTCGAAGTCCTCGTGCACACCGGTACCGAAGGCACTGATCAGCGCCTGGACCTCGGTGTTCTGGAGGATCTTGTCGATACGGGCCTTCTCGACGTTCAGGATCTTGCCGCGGATCGGCAGGATGGCCTGGTACATCGGGTTGCGGCCGGACTTCGCGGAGCCACCGGCCGAGTCGCCCTCGACGATGAAGATCTCGCACTTGGTCGGGTCGTTCGACTGGCAGTCGGACAGCTTGCCGGGCAGCGAGGCCGACTCCAGCAGGCCCTTGCGACGGGTGAGGTCGCGGGCCTTGCGGGCGGCGACGCGGGCCGTGGCGGCCTGGATCGACTTGCGGATGATGTCCGCGGCCTCGACCGGGTTGCGGTCGAACCAGTCGTTGAGGTGCTCGTGGACGACCTTCTGCACGAAGGTCTTGGCCTCCGTGTTGCCCAGCTTGGTCTTCGTCTGGCCCTCGAACTGGGGCTCGCCCAGCTTGACCGAGATGATCGCCGTCAGACCCTCGCGGATGTCCTCGCCGGCGAGGTTGTCGTCCTTCTCGCGGAGCAGCTTCTTCTCGCGCGCGTAACGGTTCACCAGACCCGTCAGGGCCGCACGGAAGCCTTCCTCGTGCGTTCCGCCCTCGTGGGTGTGGATCGTGTTGGCGAAGGAGTAGACACCCTCGGTGTACTGCGAGTTCCACTGCATCGCGATCTCGACCGAGAGGAGGCGCTCCTTGTCCTCGGCCTCGACGTCGATGACGGTCGGGTGGATCATCTCGCCCTTGCGCGAGTTGAGGTACTTCACGAAGTCGACGATGCCGCCCTCGTAGTAGTACTTCACCGTGCGCGCGGGGGGCTCGACCACGTCCGCGTCGGGGTCGTCCGCACCGACGGTCGCCTTCGCCGACTCGCGCTCGTCCGTCAGCGTCAGGGTCAGGCCCTTGTTGAGGAAGGCCATCTCCTGGAAGCGGCGCGAGAGCGTCTCGAATGAGTACTCGGTCGTCTCGAAGATGTCGCCGTCGGCCCAGAACGTCACCGACGTGCCGTGCTCGTCGGTCTCCTCGTTCCTCGCGAGGGCCGCCGTCGGAACACCGAGCTTGTAGTCCTGGGTCCAGCGGTAACCGTCCGTCTTGACCTCGACCGCGACCCTGGTCGACAGGGCGTTCACAACGGACACGCCCACGCCGTGCAGACCGCCGGAGACGGCGTAGCCGCCGCCGCCGAACTTGCCGCCCGCGTGCAGGACCGTCAGCACGACCTCGAGGGCCGGCTTCCCCTCGGACGGCACGATGCCGACCGGGATGCCGCGGCCGTTGTCGATGACCCGCACACCGCCGTCGGCGAGGATCGTCACGTCGATGGTGTCCGCGTGGCCGGCCAGGGCCTCGTCGACCGAGTTGTCCACAACCTCGTAGACAAGGTGGTGCAGCCCGCGCTCACCGGTCGAGCCGATGTACATGCCCGGACGCTTGCGGACCGCGTCCAAGCCCTCCAGAACCTGGATCGCGCTGGCGTCGTACGAGGCGGTTACCTCGCCGTTCTCGCCGACTGTGGACTCGTTCTTCTCGTTGGGGTTGCCGGAATCGGCCACGAAGCGCCCTTTCTGGCACAGCACAGGCCGTACTCCGGGCCAGCAGGCATGCAAGCAGGAGCGGCTGCGTCGATCTGCGTTGTCAGCGTGTATCAGCTGAATCCCGCGAACGCGCGGGATTCGGTTCAGTCTACCGGTACCACGGACCTGAATGGGGGTTTGCGGGTACCTGAGTCCGCATGTGCCGCCCTGAACCCTCTCTCTCCGACTCCCCATATCCGGGGAGGGGCTCAAAGAGGCTCACACGGGCATTGAGCGCTTCGGCCTGTCAACCTCTCGCTACGGTGAGGGACACCACCCGCGGAAGCGCCCGCAGGGCCGTTCGGGCACCCGCCCCGACCCGGCCGAAACCCGCCCGTCGCCGGACCGTCTCCGCGCCGTGATCACCCGCGCGGTCGGGGGCCGCGCGGGCGCGCGAGGACACCGCCCGCGGCCTACCCGGCAGCCCGCGGCATCACCGGTCGCCCGCGGGCGACCGTCGCTCACCCGTAGGTGTCGCCCGGCCCCGTGCTGCCCGGCGCGCGCCAGGGCCCGTGCCGCTTCGGCCGGCCACCCGGACCCGACATCTTGATCATCCGTACGGTGCCCTGCCCCAGCTCGGCGTTCAGCCGCGCCACGAGCTGCGGAGCCAGCAGTTTCAGCTGCGCCGCCCATGCCGAGGAGTCACACCGCACATGAAGCTCACGGTCCTCGTACCGCTCCGGTTCACAGTGCGCGGCGATCTCCGGGCCGACGATCTCCGACCAGCGCTCCATGACGCCCGCCACCGCCATCGGCATCTCCCAGCCGCGTTCCGTGCGCAGCCGGTCCAGCGCGGCCATCAGCGGCATCGGGTCCCGGCCGTCGGCGCGGGCGCCGGACCGCAGGCCGGGCTGCTGCTGCCGCTTCCTGCCCGTCGCCGCGTTGCCGCGGGCCCGGGCCTGTTCGCGCGCCGCCGCCAGCGCCTGTCGCGCCAGGTCCACCCCGGAGGGTTCCGGGACCTTGCGCTCCGGTTGTTTCTGTTCCGGCCGCTTCGCCCCGGGGCTCTTCTCGCCCGGGCTCTTCTCGTGATCGCTCACAGTCGGGTCACCTCACCGCCGGACACCCCGAACCGCGTGCCGGCCAGCACGCCCGGGACGTCGTCGTCCACCGCCGCGGTCACCAGGACCTGTTCCCCCGGGGACACCAGTTCGGCCAGCCGCTCCCGGCGCCTGCTGTCCAGCTCCGCGAACACGTCGTCGAGGATCAGCACCGGCTCGCTGCCCTCGGAGCGCAGCAGCTCGTACGAGGCCAGGCGCAGCGCCAGCGCGTACGACCAGGACTCGCCGTGGCTCGCGTAGCCCTTCGCCGGCAGCTCGCCGAGCCGCAGCAGCACGTCGTCGCGGTGCGGCCCCACCAGGGTCACGCCCCGCTCGATCTCCTGCTTGCGCACGTCGGCGAGCGCCGCCAGGACGACCTCGTACAGGGCCTCGCGCGTGCGCGCCTCGCCGCTGTCCACCGCCTCGCCGGCCGAGGACTTGTACGTCAACCCGAGCGGTCCGCCGCCGGGCGCGAGCTGTTCGTACGCCTTGTCGGCCAGCGGCAGCAGGGTGGCGATCAGGTCGAGGCGCTGGGCCAGGAGTTCCGCGCCCGCGCGGGCGAGGTGCTGGTCCCACACGTCAAGGGTGGACAGGTCCATGGACCGGCCGCCGTGCCGGCGCGCCATGGCCGCCGACTTGAGCAGGGTGTTGCGCTGCTTCAGCACGCGTTCGTAGTCGGAGCGGACGGCGGCCATGCGGGGCGAGCGGGCGGTGACCAGCTCGTCGAGGAAGC
This sequence comes from Streptomyces sp. NBC_01426, assembly GCF_036231985.1. Lineage (GTDB taxonomy): Bacteria > Actinomycetota > Actinomycetes > Streptomycetales > Streptomycetaceae > Streptomyces. The sequence goes on along the minus strand of NZ_CP109500.1, from coordinate 3,988,486 downwards.
GCCGGCGCTCACCGGGGTCGCCCTTGACCAGCGCCAGGTCCTCGGGCGCGAACAGCACCGTCCGGACGATCCCCAGCACGTCCCGGGGCCTGACCTGCGAGGACCGGTTGATCCGGGCGCGGTTCGCGCGGCCCGGGTTCAGCTCCAGTTCGACGAGCTGCTGCCGTTCGCCCTGGGTGACGGCGGCCCGGATCACAGCCCGCTCCGCGCCCATCCGGACCAGCGGGGCGTCCGAGGACACCCGGTGGCTGCCCAGGGTGGCCAGGTAGCCGATGGCCTCGACCAGGTTGGTCTTGCCCTGGCCGTTCGGGCCCACGAAAGCGGTGACGCCCGGACCGAGGGGAACCTCGGCCCGGGCGTACGAGCGGAAGTCGGCCAGTGAGAGATGCGAAACGTGCATGTGGCGCCGACCTCCCCCGGCTTCCTGCTTCTCGCTGTGGTGCTGTGGTCGTGTGGTGCGGCCCGGTGGCACGGCCGCGCCGGCCGCCGGGCCTTGCCGGCTAGACCTGGATTTCGCACGTGCCGATGTGCTTTCGACGTCTGGCCTGTGGACGGCCTGAACCGGCCGGTCTGTCGTCCGTCGGGGTGATCGTCGGCCGGTCACGCATCCCGGGTGGCTACCGGCGTGATCGGAACAGTCTGCGCCGTGGCTGCTCGGGGAAGGCGAGGGCGGAGTGGAAGCCGTCGTCGCCGACGGTGCGTCGCAACGTTCGCACGATCGCCCCGGGATCGTCGTAGGGGCCGTTGATGTAGAAGGGCTTGCCGTCACGGCCGAAGCGAATCGGGCAGGGACCAGCGGGCTCGCCGAGCACAGCGGCGGCGGCCTCGAAGTCCGTCTGGGGAGCGAACCCGAGTTCGTGAGCGTAGACGGCAGCGCCGAACACCAGGGCACGGACAAGCTCGGCGGGAACCTGCACGTGCCTCTCGTAGGCGCTGAAGTAGGCCTGCCGGTACGCGGCCAGCCGACTCTGGGTCATCGCTTCCGGAGGCAGCGCGTTCTTCACCCCCAGGCACCATACATCCAGCAGAAACCCGGCGACCTGCGCCTTCGTGGAGCGTGTGCTGTCCGCGGCGACGAGCACGGTGACAAGGCCCTGTCCCTCCTCGGCGTCGGAAGCTCCGGAGTCCAAGCCGGTCCACTGCGGCGCGCCCTCAAGATCCACACTGCGGCTCCAGCCGGCGTTCACCCAGCAACGCGGCTCGCCGCGACCTGGCGCCGTGACCTGCACGGCAGTGTTGAGCACTCCGACGACATCCGCGAGACCCACCCCCAGGGTCCTGGCGATCGCCTTCGCTGACCGACCCTGCTGGTCAAGGTTTTGCACCTGTGCTACAAGCCGTTCATCCACAGCCCCCACCCTACGGCCGCCGCCAGGGTCGCAGGGCCAAAATGCCGGCAGCTCGACCACCCGGGCGATCCCGCGGAAAGGACGCAACTCGAATGTGCCGGTAGTCGCGTAATGACCGGTGGCTCTCGGGTTCTCTCCTGGTATGAGCAACTCATCCGGTGTGCCTCGTCGTTCGGCTCTGCGTCCGAGGACAGAGGTGGCGGTGTCGCGTGTGGTGGAGAAGCGTCTGGGTGCGCTTCCGGTAGTCGCGGGTTTCCTGCGCCGGCTGGATGTGGCGGGGACGGTCGATCGGGCTTGCCCGATTGGGGAGAGAGCCCTGTCCACCCATGGCCAGATCGTCGAGGCGCTGATCGCCAACCGGCTGACCAGCCCTCTTCCACTGCAGCACGTGGCCCACTGGGCGCGGGACTGGGCAGTGGAAGAGGTGCTCGGGCTGTCCGCGGACATCCTCAACGACGATCGGCTCGCCCGCGCGCTGGATGCGATCGCCCCGAACCTGGAGGGCATCGTGGGATCGGTCGGGGCCCGGGCCATCGATGTGTTCGGCCTCGATGTCGCGCGCATGCACTGGGACATGACCTCAATGTCCCTGCACGGCGCCTACGAGGAGAACGAAGATGACTATCCCACCCCGGCCTACGGCCACCCCAAGGACCGGCGCACGGACCTGAAACAGATCCAGGCCGGACTCGCTGTCACCGGGGACGGCGGCGTGCCGGTCTTCCACCGCGCCTACGACGGCGGGGCGGCAGAGGTCTCCCAGGTCACCACCGCCATGACGAACCTGTCCGCGATGGCCGGCGAACGAAACTTCCTGCTGGTCGGAGACTCCAAGCTGATCTCCTGGAACAACGTCGGCGCGATGACCGACGCGGGGGTGGGCTTCATCGCCCCACTGGCCGCAGCCCGTGTCCCAGCCGGCCTGTTCGCCTCCCTCGATCAGAACACCGCCCGCCCTGTGGAGTACGCCGCCCAGCGCGATGCCAACAAACCCGCAGATCAGCGATGTTCCTACCGGGTCCTGGAGGACACCATGGAGCTGACCGGGCCCCGCAAGCGCGACCGGGCCCACCGCCTGCGCCGGATCCTGGTGCACTCCAGCGCCAACGCGACGGCCGCCGCGAACGCGCGTGCCCTGAAACTGAAACGCACCGCCGAGGAACTGGACAAGCTGACCCGGACCGCAGGCTCCCGGTACTACCCCGACGGCGACGCGGTCACCCGAAAGATCACCCAAATCATCAGCAAACGGAAGGTCACCGCCTACCTCCGCACCGAGGTCACCATCGGCCCCGACACCGCGAAACCCACCCTGGCCTGGTTCTTCGACCAGCAGGCCATTGACGCGGAAGCCGCCACCGACGGCTGGTACGCACTGCTGAGCAATCTCGACCCCAAGGAAGCCGACGCCGCCGAGGTCCTCATCCGCTACAAGGGCCAGCCCACCGTCGAGCGCCGCTACAGCGACTTCAAGGGCCCCCTCGCGGTAACCCCGATGTTCCTGCACCACAACCGGCGCATCGCCGCACTGATCACCGTGATCTGCCTGGCCCTGCTGATCTTCTGCCTGATCGAACGGGAAGTGAGGCGAGCCCTCCTCCCTGCCACCGGCCTCATCGGCTTCTACGCCTTCGACAACCGGACCGTGAAACCCACCGGACGCCTGATCCTCCACGCACTCAGCCGCATCCGCTACCAGCCCGGACACAACGGGTCACCGCCCAAGATCCTCATCCCCGACCAGATCCAGGTCCACCTGCTCGAACTACTCAAGATCGATCCAAGCCAACCTCGCTGGACGACGGAGTGATTCCACACGTGCGAAATCCAGGGCTAGACCTTCTCGACCGCGTGGCCGCCGAACTGGTTGCGCAGCGCGGCGATCATCTTCATCTGCGGGGAGTCGTCCTGACGGGACGCGAAGCGGGCGAACAGCGACGCGGTGATCGCGGGCAGCGGCACGGCGTTGTCGATGGCCGCCTCGACCGTCCAGCGGCCCTCGCCCGAGTCTGCCGCGAAGCCGCGCAGCTGCTGCAGGTGCTCGTCCTCGTCCAGCGCGTTCACGGCGAGGTCCAGCAGCCAGGAACGGATGACCGTCCCCTCCTGCCAGGACCGGAACACCTCGCGGACGTCGGTGACCGAGTCCACCGCCTCCAGCAGCTCCCAGCCCTCGGCGTAGGCCTGCATCATGGCGTACTCGATGCCGTTGTGGACCATCTTCGCGAAGTGGCCGGCGCCGACCTTGCCCGCGTGCACGGAGCCGAAGTCGCCTTCGGGCTTGAGGGCGTCGAACACCGGCTGGACCGCGGCGACGTGGTCCTTGTCGCCGCCGTACATCAGCGCGTAGCCGTTCGCCAGGCCCCACACGCCGCCGGAGACGCCGCAGTCGACGAAGCCGATGCCCTTGGCCTTGAGCTCCTCGGCGTGCTTCTCGTCGTCGGTCCAGCGGGAGTTGCCGCCGTCCACGACGACGTCGCCGGGCGAGAGCAGCTCGCCGAGCTCGTCGATGGTGGACTGCGTCGCCGCACCTGCCGGGACCATCACCCACACCACGCGGGGGGCCTGCAGGCTGTCCACGAGTTCCCGCAGGCTGTGGACATCGGCGAGGTCAGGGTTGCGGTCGTATCCGATGACGGTGTGGCCTGCGCGGCGGATGCGCTCGCGCATGTTGCCGCCCATCTTGCCGAGACCGACGAGACCAAGCTCCATCAGGTGGTTCCTTAAGCGTTGTGGCCGTCTGTGCCGGGGGCCCTGGAGTACCGGGGTCCGCCCCGGGATCCGAGCCTACGCCGGGCCGCGCCCCGGGGCGCCACGGACGCCCCGGGGCGCGTGCCGGACGCCGTCGGGCCCGGCCTCGCGGTGGCGAGGCCGGGCCCGACGGGACGAACTCAACCGGACAGGCGCACCGGCATGATCAGGTACTTGTAGGCCTCGTCGGCCTCCGCATCGATCGCCGGGCGGCCGCTGAGCAGCGCCGGCTTGGTCGACGTGGTGAAGCTGAGCTGCGCGACGGGCGAGTCGATCGCGCTCAGACCGTCCAGCAGGAAGGTCGGGTTGAAGGCGATCGAGATGTCGTCGCCGTCCAGCTTCGCGTCGACGCGCTCCACAGCCTGTGCGTCGTCGGAGGAGCCGGCCTCCAGGATCAGCACGCCCTGCTCGAAGCTCAGGCGGACCGGGGTGTTGCGCTCGGCGACCAGGGCGACGCGCTTGACGGCCTCGACGAAGGGCGCCGTCTCGATCACCGCGATGGAGTTGAACTCCGTCGGGAAGAGCGTGCGGTACTTCGGCAGGTCGCCTTCGAGCAGCCGGGTGGTGGTGCGGCGGCCCGCGCCCTCGAAGCCGATGAGGCCCTCACCGGCGCCCGAGCCCGACAGGGCCAGGGTGACGGTGTCACCGCTGGTCAGGGACTTGGCGGTGTCCAGGAGCGTCTTGGCGGGCACCAGGGCCACGGCCGAGGCGTCCGGGTTCTCCGGCTTCCAGAGGAACTCGCGGACCGCGAAGCGGTAGCGGTCGGTGGAGGCCAGGGTGACGCGGTCGCCCTCGATCTCGATGCGGACACCGGTCAGCACGGGCAGCGTGTCGTCACGGCCGGCGGCGATGGCGACCTGGGCCGCGGCGGAGGCGAAGACCTCGCCGGGCACGGTGCCGGTCGCGGTCGGCATCTGCGGCAGCGCCGGGTATTCCTCCACAGGCAGGGTGTGGAGTGTGAATCGCGAGGAGCCACAGACCACGGTCGCCCGTACACCGTCTGTGGAAATCTCCACCGGGCGGTTCGGGAGGGCCCGGCAGATGTCGGCGAGCAGCCGGCCGGAGACCAGGACGGTGCCGTCCTCCTCGACGTCCGCCTCGACGGAGACGCGGGCCGAGACCTCGTAGTCGAAGCCGGAGAGCGACAGGGTGCCCTCCTCGGCCTTCAGCAGCAGGCCCGCGAGAACGGGCACCGGCGGCCGGGCCGGGAGGCTGCGGGCCGCCCAAGCCACCGCCTCCGCGAGTACGTCGCGCTCCACCCGGATCTTCACCGGAACCGCCTCCTGCTGTTGCTCGCTCGTCTGCCGGCCTTCGTCGTCGGCTCGATGGCTCGCTGTCCCGACGGACCGAGGCCTCGATGCCGGGGACCAGTCTGACGTACGGCGCCGACACTCGTTGCTGCCGGCGGTCAAGTCGGAAGCGAGGTGTCGGGGCGGGTGTCCTCCGAGTTGTGCACAGGACCTGCTTGAAAACCGAATCCGAGCTAACTCTCTATGGGGGTAGTAGTAGGGCCTGTGGAAACGGTGGATAAGCCCGTTCTCGCAGGTCAGCCCGCGTTTTTTATCCCCACACCCTGTGGGCGACACCGGTGGACAACACGGTGTCTCTGTGGAGAACGGAAAGTTCTGCACAGGCCATCCCCAGATGACCCTCACTACTCCACAGGTGTGTCCCCAGCTTTTCCCCAGTACTCCACAGACCAAACGTCGACTTCCGTGTGACCGCTTTCACTCCGGACGGTGACAGGGGGCTCCTCGTTGCCGAACAGTGGACAACGGTGTGGAGAAGTCCTCCACCCCTGTGCACAGGATGCGGGAACCTGTGGGTCGGCGGTGGACAGAGAAGTGGACGGGGCTGTGGATATTTTCTTTGTCCACAGGCTGTGGATGGCCCTTGCGCACAATTCCACAGGCGGCTGAGCTGCGCTGATGGGCCCTCAACCTGCACTCCTGTGGACAGATTGTGGGTGACGGAACCCGTCCCCAGGCTGTGGACGGAAGAAAGTCGGCCAATCTGTGGATGACGTGCTCCGTTGGGGGCGTATTCGAACAGGGCAGGGGCGCACGGACGAAGAAGGGCGCCCCCGCTGTGGTCCGGGAGCGCCCTGTAAACGGGTTTGAGGGGCCCTCACGGGACCGTCGTGGGGCCCGCGCACGGCTCCGGAGAGCCGGCGTCAGGCGTTCTTGATGCGGTTGGTGAGCTCCGTGACCTGGTTGTAGATGGAGCGCCGTTCCGCCATCAGGGCGCGGATCTTGCGGTCCGCGTGCATGACGGTGGTGTGGTCGCGGCCGCCGAACTGCGCCCCGATCTTGGGGAGGGAGAGATCGGTGAGCTCCCGACACAGGTACATGGCGATCTGCCGAGCGGTGACCAGGACCCGGCTGCGGGAGGAGCCGCAGAGGTCGTCGACCGTGAGCCCGAAGTAGTCCGCGGTGGCGGCCATGATGTCGGAGGCGGTGATCTCGGGCGCGCTGTCCTCTCCGCCCGGGATCAGGTTCTTGAGGACGTCCTCCGTCAGGCCCAGGTCCACCGGCTGCCGATTGAGGCTGGCGAACGCGGTGACCCGGATCAGCGCCCCCTCCAACTCGCGGATGTTGCGCGAGATGCGGGAGGCGATGAACTCCAGTACCTCCGGCGGGGCGTTGAGCTGCTCCTGCACGGCCTTCTTGCGCAGGATCGCGATGCGGGTCTCCAGCTCGGGCGGCTGGACGTCGGTGATCAGGCCCCACTCGAAGCGGTTGCGCAGCCGGTCCTCCAGGGTGACCAGCTGCTTGGGCGGCCGGTCGGAGGACAGCACGATCTGCTTGTTGGCGTTGTGGAGCGTGTTGAAGGTGTGGAAGAACTCCTCCTGCGTCGACTCCTTGCTCGCGAGGAACTGGATGTCGTCGACCAGCAGGATGTCCATCTCGCGGTAGCGCTTGCGGAAGGCGTCGCCCTTGCCGTCGCGGATGGAGTTGATGAACTCGTTGGTGAACTCCTCCGAGCTCACGTAGCGCACCCGGGTGCCGGGATAGAGGCTCCGTGCGTAGTGCCCGATGGCGTGCAGCAGGTGCGTCTTGCCGAGCCCCGACTCCCCGTAGATGAACAGGGGGTTGTACGCCTTCGCCGGCGCCTCGGCGACGGCCACCGCGGCGGCGTGCGCGAAGCGGTTGGAGGCGCCGATGACGAAGGTGTCGAAGAGGTACTTGGGGTTCAGTCTGGCGGTCGGCTCCAGCGGGCCCGATGTGGAGCCGCCGGACGGGGCCGAGGGCGCCGGCCGGTTGGGGATCTGGCGCTGCTGCGGCTGCTCGTACTGCTGTCGTTCGTACCCGTGCTGCTGGTGCGAGTCCTGCTGCTCGTACGAGGACTGCTCGTACTTCTGCTGCTCGTAGCCGCCCTGGTCGTATCCCGAGGGCTCGGACTGCTGGAGGTAGCCGGGCTGGGGAGAGGCGTACGGGTCGCGGTCGGGGAAGCCGCCGAGACGGGGCTGCTGCCAGCCGTAGTCGTCCTGTTGACCACCGCGGGGCCAGGCACCGGGCTCGGGGCGCTGCTGCTGGTAGTCCGGGTAGGCGGGCCGGGCGGTCGGCAACTGGTCGTCGCCGGGACCGGTGTGGCCCCCGGGACCGTTGTGACCCGTATGACCGCTGTGGCCGCCGGGGCGCTGGCCGCCGTACGGCTCGTAGGACTCGCGCTGCTGGGAGGAGGGGGTGGGTGCCGGCTCGCCGGCGGAGTCGTCCACCGTGATCGCGATCCGGATCGGGCGCCCGCACTCGCGACTGAGCGCGTCACTGATGAGCGGCGCGAGGCGACCTTCGAGAACGCGTTTGCCCCATTCGTTGGGGACGGCGAGCAAGGCGGTGTCGGCGACGAGCGCGAGGGGCTGGCAGCGTTCGACCCACTGCTTGTCCTTCGGCTCGATACCTTGCTGCCCCTCTCCGAGGAGCTTCTCGAGCACGCGTGGCCACACTGCGGCAAGATCGGCAGGTACGTCAGCCACAGAGCACGCTCTCTCACAGGTCCCGGTCCCACGAATGTGTGGTTCTTGGGGACGGTCGGGACAAAAAATCCGGGATCAGGCAACGGTAGTCAGGCCGGTGGGTAGGGTTCAAGTCGTTGTCCACAGCCTGTGCACAGTGTGGGGCCACCGAGGCTCGGTTTGACCGGATGGCGTAGCCGCGCGTACCGTGACGAGGTCGAGTTGTCGATGGCTGCTGCCGCCTGCCTACCGATGGGCGAAGATCACACACAGTGATCATGTAGCGGTGCCACTCGGGCGAACACGCGAGTTTCATCTCCTTCGTGGGCGCACGGTGACAGCCAGGCGATGTCCCGCCACAACGATTCATTCTCTGGAGCCCCCGAGTGAGCAAGCGCACCTTCCAGCCGAACAACCGCCGTCGTGCCAAGACCCACGGCTTCCGCCTGCGGATGCGTACCCGTGCCGGCCGCGCGATTCTCGCGAACCGCCGCGGCAAGGGCCGCGCCGCCCTTTCCGCGTAACCCACACGCAGGTCGTGACGTCGTGCTGTCTCCCGAAAATCGGCTGAGGCGGCGCGAGGACTTCGCGAGCGCGGTACGACGGGGCCGGCGGGCAGGACGCCCGCTTCTCGTCGTACACCTACGTACCAGCGGTGCAACGGACCCGCACGAGCCGGGGGAGATCGATCCCTCGACGCGTGCGGGTTTCGTCGTCAGCAAGGCTGTCGGCAACGCTGTCGTACGCAACCGGGTCAAGCGCCGTTTGCGCCATCTTGTCCGCGAACGGCTCCCCCAGCTCCCCGCCGGTAGCCTGGTGGTGGTGCGGGCCTTGCCCGGTTCGGGTGACGCCGGCCTCGACGAGCTGGCCCGTGACCTGGATGCCGCCATGCAGCGGCTACTGGGAGGCGCGGCTCGATGAAGTACCCGCTGCTCGCTTTGATCAAGCTGTACCAGTGGACGATCAGTCCGCTGCTCGGGCCGGTGTGCCGTTACTACCCCTCGTGCTCGCACTACGGGTTCACGGCCATCGACCGGCATGGTGCGGTGAAGGGGACGGTTCTGACCGCTTGGCGGATCCTGCGGTGCAATCCGTGGTCCCCGGGCGGTGTGGATCATGTCCCACCCCGGAAACGCCCGCGTTGGCACGAGCAGCTGCGCAGTGCGTTGCGTAGATCTCGCAATGCTCAAGGAGCCTGATTAGTGGACACGATTGCCAGTCTGTTCAGCTTTATCACCACACCCGTGTCATGGATCATCGTCCAGTTCCACACGGTGTACGGCGCGATCTTCGGCGCCGACAGTGGATGGGCCTGGGGCCTGTCCATCGTGTCCCTGGTGATCTTGATTCGTATCTGCCTGATCCCGCTCTTCGTGAAGCAGATCAAGTCGACGCGTGGCATGCAGGCGCTCCAGCCGAAGATGAAGGCGATCCAGGAGCGCTACAAGAACGACAAGCAGCGTCAGTCCGAAGAGATGATGAAGCTGTACAAGGAGACGGGTACCAACCCGCTCTCCTCGTGCCTTCCCATCCTCGCGCAGTCGCCGTTCTTCTTCGCGCTCTACCACGTGCTCGCGAACATCGCCAACGGCAAGCCGATCGGCTACATCAACGAGTCGCTGCTGGTGAGCGCCCAGAAGGCGCACATCTTCGGAGCCCCGCTCGCCGCGAAGTTCACGGACAGCGCCGAGAAGATCGCCAGCCTGGACGCCTCGGTGACCAGCGTTCGCGTCGTGACCGCGGTCATGATCGTGATGATGTCGCTGTCGCAGTTCTACACGCAGCGCCAGCTGATGCAGAAGAACGTCGACCTCTCGGTCAAGACGCCGTTCATGCAGCAGCAGAAGATGCTGATGTACATCTTCCCGGTGATCTTCGCCGTCATGGGCATCAACTTCCCCGTCGGTGTCCTCGTCTACTGGCTGACCACGAACCTGTGGACCATGGGCCAGCAGATGTACGTGATCAACCAGAACCCGACGCCGGGAAGCAAGGCCCAGGACCAGTACCTGACCCGCCTGGTGAAGCACGTCACCACGCACGGTGCCATCAAGGGCCGGGGCAAGAAGAAGATCGTCGCCGCGATCGTGGCCAAGGGCCCGGACCGCAACGACAACGAGCGCAAGTTCATCACCGCGCTGACGAAGCAGGGCATGGCCGCGCAGGCGGACGGCTCCGTGATCAAGAGTTCTGAGGCCACGGCCGATGAGGACGCGGCGAGCGGCGGTGTCGCGACCAAGCGGCAGCAGCCCAAGCGGCAGACGAAGTCGAAGCGTCAGACGCCCCCCAGCAAGCCCTCCAAGAAGTAGAAGGAGCCCCTCCCGTGACGGAAGGCACCACCACCGCCGCCGCTGAGGGCGGCGACACCCTGACCCGCCTCGAGCAGGAGGGTGAGATCGCGGCCGACTACCTCGAGGGCCTGCTGGACATCGCCGACCTGGACGGCGACATCGACATGGACGTCGAGGCGGACCGCGCCGCGGTGTCGATCGTCAGCGACTCCGCCCGCGACCTGCAGAAGCTCGTGGGCCGCGACGGCGAGGTACTGGAAGCCCTTCAGGAGCTGACCCGCCTCGCCGTGCACCGCGAGACCGGGGACCGCAGCCGGCTGATGCTGGACATCGCCGGGTTCCGTGCGAAGAAGCGCGAGGAACTGGCCGTGATCGGCGCCCAGGCCGCAGCGGACGTGAAGGCCTCCGGCGAGCCGCTGAAGCTGGCTCCCATGACCCCCTTCGAGCGGAAGGTCGTCCACGACGCCGTGGCGGCCGCCGGTCTGAAGAGCGAGTCCGAGGGCGAGGAGCCGCAGCGCTTCGTCGTCGTACTCCCGGCCTGACCGGAAGAGCGTGAGGTCGGCCCCGCCTGTGTCGCAGGCGGGGCCGATGTTTGTAAGCCTGGCAGTGCCCGTTGTTCGAAGAGTGAGTTCTGTACGGAAGGACGGTCCCCGTGACGGAGGCAGCTGAGCTTCCCCCGGCGCCCGAAGAGGCGCGTGCGGTATTCGGCGAGTTTTTCCCGGAAGCCGTGCGGTACGCGGAGCTGCTGGCGGACGCGGGAGTCACGCGCGGTCTGATCGGCCCGCGTGAGGTGCCCAGGTTGTGGGAGCGGCACCTGTTGAACTGCGCGGTCCTCTCCGAGGTCGTGCCCGAGGGCGTCACCGTGTGCGATGTGGGCTCCGGCGCCGGCCTCCCCGGCATCCCCCTGGCGCTGGTGCGGCGGGATCTGAAGATCACGTTGCTGGAACCGCTGCTGCGTCGGACGAACTTCCTCCAGGAAGCCGTGGAACTGCTGGGCCTCGACCACGTCACCGTGGTGCGCGGCCGGGCCGAGGAGGTCCTCGGCAAGGTGCAGCCCGTGCACGTGGTGACGGCGCGCGCGGTGGCTCCGCTCGACCGGCTGGCCGGCTGGGGTGTCCCCCTGCTGCGCCCGTACGGAGAGATGCTGGCGCTCAAGGGTGACACCGCCGAGGAGGAGCTGGTGGCGGCGAAGGTCGCGCTGGCGAAGCTCGGTGTGGTGAAGACCTCGGTGCTGCACGTGGGCGAGGGCGTCGTGGACCCTTTGTCGACGGTCGTGCGGGTCGAGGTGGGCGAGAGCCCCGGTGGGGTGAGGTTCGCGGCCAAACGGGCCAAGGCCGCCCGGACGAGCCGTACGCGCCGGCGCCGCTGAGGACGTCGAGCGCCACCGACCACTGAAATCCCCGTGTGTTCTGCGGGGATTTCAGGCGTGTTGGGGGCCTATCGGCAGGGGCGCCGGAGTGTCGGAGGGAGCTTGAGACTCCGTCCGGGCATCGTGTTTCACGTGAAACGTCGCTCTCTGCTGCACGGAATCATCAGCCGCGGTCGTGCGGCTGCGTCCCCTCGCGAACGCAAGGCCGCAGGGGGGACGGAGTTGTCCACATCGGTGGATTCATCCACAGGAGTTCGGGCCCCGCTGGTTCGCGGCCCCGGTGACATGGCAGGCTCTGTTCATCGCGAGCCTGATGTCGAGGAGAGTGACACCGTGCGGTCCGACGCCAACCTCGCGGGGCCGATGGCCGATCCGGTCCCTGGTCCCCGCTCTGAATCGCCGGGCGAGGATGTTTCACGTGAAACATCGTCCCCCCTGGTGGACAACGAAGACACACCCATCGGCCGAGCCGCCCAGATCGCGGTCGACGCGCTGGGCCGCGCGGGTGAACGCCTGCCCCGACCCGCGCAGACGCGGGTCATGGTGGTGGCGAACCAGAAGGGCGGCGTGGGCAAGACCACGACGACCGTGAATCTGGCGGCCTCGCTGGCCCTGCACGGTGCGCGGGTGCTGGTGATCGACCTCGACCCGCAGGGCAACGCCTCCACGGCGCTGGGGATCGACCACCACGCGGACGTGCCGTCCATCTACGACGTGCTCGTGGACAGCCGGCCCCTGCTGGAGGTCGTCCAGCCGGTGGTGGACGTGGAGGGCCTGTTCTGTGCCCCGGCGACGATCGACCTGGCGGGTGCGGAGATCGAGCTGGTGTCGCTGGTGGCTCGCGAGAGCCGGCTCCAGCGGGCGATCCAGGCGTACGAGCAGCCGCTGGACTACATCCTGATCGACTGCCCGCCCTCCCTGGGGCTGCTGACGGTGAACGCGATGGTCGCGGGCGCCGAGGTACTGATCCCGATCCAGTGCGAGTACTACGCCCTGGAGGGTCTGGGGCAGCTGCTGCGCAACGTCGATCTGGTGCGGGCCCACCTGAACCCGACACTGCACGTCTCCACGATCCTGCTGACCATGTACGACGGCAGAACGCGGCTGGCCTCGCAGGTGGCGGACGAGGTGCGCACGCACTTCGGCAAGGAGGTGCTGAAGACCAGCATCCCGCGCTCGGTGCGCATCTCCGAGGCCCCGAGCTACGGTCAGACGGTTCTCACGTACGACCCGGGCTCCAGCGGAGCCCTTTCCTACCTGGAAGCCGCGCGGGAGATCGCGCTGCGGGGGGCCGGAATCCATTACGACGCCCAGCATGCCCATCTGGGCGCGGGCACGAACAGCACGCAGAGCATGGCGGAGGGGATCCAGTGAGTGAGCGACGTAGGGGGCTGGGACGGGGGCTCGGCGCGCTGATTCCCGCAGCTCCGCAGGAGAGGACACCGGCGGCCGGGGAAGGTTCGACGCCTCAGGCGGCCGGGCAGGTGCTGACGTCCGATCGCGGTATCGCGGCGGCGAAGCTCGCGGCGCTGGCGCAGGCCGATGTTTCACGTGAAACATCGGAGGCGGCCACGCCGGTGCGTGTGCCGGAGCAGGCGGCGCCGCCGGCCAATGAGGTGGCCGGGGCGACGTTCGCGGAGCTTCCGATGGACGCGATCGTGCCGAACCCGCGGCAGCCCCGTGATGTGTTCGACGAGGATGCGTTGGCGGAGCTGGTGACCTCCATCCAGGAGGTGGGCCTGCTCCAGCCGGTGGTGGTGCGGCAGTCCGCGCCGGGTCGCTATGAGCTGATCATGGGCGAGCGGCGTTGGCGGGCGTGCCGGGAGGCGGGGCTGGACTCCATCCCGGCGATCATCCGGGCCACGGACGACGAGAAGCTGCTGCTGGACGCGCTCCTGGAGAACCTGCACCGGGCGCAGCTCAATCCCCTGGAGGAGGCGGCCGCGTACGACCAGCTGCTCAAGGACTTCAACTGCACGCACGATCAGCTGGCCGACCGGATCGGGCGTTCGCGTCCGCAGGTGTCGAACACGCTGCGGCTGCTGAGGCTTTCCGCCTCGGTGCAGCGGCGGGTGGCGGCGGGTGTCCTGTCCGCCGGTCACGCGCGGGCCCTCCTGTCCGTGGAGGATTCCGAGGTCCAGGACAAGCTGGCACACCGGATCGTGGCCGAGGGGCTGTCGGTGCGCGCGGTCGAGGAGATCGTGACGCTGATGGGCTCGGAGCCGTCGAGCAGCGTGAAGCCGAAGGGTCCTCGGGCGGGTGCCCGGGTGGCGCCGGCGCTCAGCGAGTTGGCGACGCGGCTGTCGGACCGGTTCGAGACCCGGGTGAAGGTGGACCTGGGCCAGAAGAAGGGCAAGATCACCGTCGAGTTCGCCTCGATGGAGGATCTGGAGCGGATTCTGGGGACGCTCGCACCGGGCGAGGGCCGGGTGCTCGACCAGGGGCTCTCCGGGGAGTAGAAGCAGGGCTTCGACAGTGGAGCCGAGGGGCGGGTCGTGCCGGGTGTCCGGTACGACCCGCCCTTTTGTCATAGCGGATACGATGCGTGTATGGGTCGTCGGTTGCTGCCGCTCACGCTGGACAACCTCCAGGACCTGCCCCGACGTTGCCGCACCTGCGTGTTCTGGGAGCTCGATCCGGTCACCGGTGAGGCCGCCGTCAAGGCGGGTACTCCGGAGCTGGAGAAGGAGGCGTGGATCTCCGCCGTCCTGCTGGAGTGGGGCTCGTGCGGTCGGGTGGTCTACGTCGACGAGGTGCCGGTGGGCTTCGTGCTGTACGCGCCACCGGCGTACGTGCCGCGGGCCGCTTCGTTCCCCACCAGCCCGGTGTCTCCGGACGCGGTGCAGTTGATCACGGCGTGGATCATGCCCGGATACCAGGGCCAGGGCCTGGGGCGGGTCATGGTCCAGACGGTCGCGAAGGATCTGCTGCGGCGGGGCTTCCGGGCGATCGAGGCGTTCGGGGACGCACGCTGGGAACGCCCGGCCTGTCTGTTGCCGGCGGACCATCTGCTGTCGGTGGGCTTCAAGACGGTACGGCCGCATCCGGCGCACCCGAGGTTGCGGCTGGAGCTGCGGTCGACGCTGTCGTGGAAGGAAGACGTGGAGCTGGCGCTGGACCGGCTGTTGGGCGGGGCCCGGGCGCGCAAGGAGCCGGCGCTGCGCCCGTTGTGACGGGGTATGTGAAGTGAACCGGGTATGCGAACGGGGCCGCCCCTTAGAGGGGGCGGCCCCGTTTCACGTGAAACAAGCAGTGGATCAGCCGACGGGCTTGATGGTCACGAAACCATCGAGATCGCGCAGGATGGCGGCCTTCGGCTTGGCACCGACGATGGTCTTGACGACCTCGCCACCCTGGTAGACGTTCAGGGTCGGGATGGACATGACGCCGTACTTGGCGGCGGTGTCCGGGTTCTGGTCGATGTTCAGCTTGACGATCTCGATCTCGTCGCCGTATTCGGCCGCGATGGCCTCCAGGGACGGGGCGATCTGGCGGCACGGGCCGCACCATTCGGCCCAGAAGTCCACCAGGACGGGCTTGTCACTGGCCAGGACGTCCTGATCGAAGCTGGCGTCGGTCACGGTCTTGAGGGTGCCGGCCACAGCGGCCTCCTTATTTCCTTCTGCGGGGTGTGCGGGGTGTGGGGTGGTGCTGGATCAGACGGCCGCGTGGGCCTTCTCGGCGTCCGCGACCGCGGCGAGGAAGCGCTCCGCGTCGAGGGCGGCCGAGCAGCCGGTGCCGGCGGCGGTGATCGCCTGACGGTAGGTGTGGTCCACGACGTCGCCGGCGCCGAAGACACCGGTGAGGTTGGTGCGCGTGGAGGGCGCGGCGACCTTGAGGTAGCCCTCGTCGTCCAGGTCCAACTGCCCCGTGAACAGCTCGGTACGCGGGTCGTGTCCGACGGCGATGAAGAGGCCGGTCACGGGCAGCTCGGAGGTCTCACCGGTCTTGGTGTTGCGCAGGGTGAGACCGGAAAGCTTCTGCTCGCCGTGGATCTCGGCGACCTCGCTGTCCCAGGCGAACTTGATCTTCGGGTCGGCGAAGGCGCGGTCCTGCATGGTCTTGGAGGCGCGCAGGCTGTCCCGACGGTGGACGATGGTGACGCTCTTGGCGAAGCGGGAGAGGAAGGTCGCCTCCTCCATCGCGGTGTCGCCGCCGCCGACGACGGCGATGTCCTGGTCCTTGAAGAAGAACCCGTCACAGGTGGCGCACCAGGAGACTCCGCGGCCGGAGAGGGTGTCCTCGTTCGGCAGGCCGAGCTTGCGGTGCTGGGAACCGGTGGTGACGATGACGGCCTTGGCGCGGTGCACGGTGCCGGCGGTGTCGGTGACGGTCTTGATGTCGCCGGTGAGGTCCACGGCCACGACGTCGTCGGGGACCAGCTCGGCGCCGAAGCGCTCGGCCTGACCGCGCATGTTGTCCATGAGGTCAGGGCCCATGATGCCGTCCTGGAAGCCGGGGAAGTTCTCGACCTCGGTGGTGTTCATGAGCGCACCGCCGGCGGTGACGGCGCCCTCGAAGACCAAGGGGTTGAGCGAAGCGCGTGCGGTGTACAGGGCGGCCGTGTAACCGGCCGGCCCGGAGCCGATGATGATCACGTTTCGTACGTCGCTCACGGGTTCTTTCCTCGTCTCTGCGGACTGCGTGCTGCCTACCGGGGGCCGGTGCGGACCTTCACCCCACCCAACGGATCCTACGGCGCGCGCATTCCCCACTTTTCCCCATGCCGTCCCGAACGTGTCAGGTCCGCGGGTAGGTCCTGCTCAGGAGGGGCTTCCCCGGGGCTGCCGCGGCGGTGTCACCACAGCCGGCGTCGACCAGGTAGGCGTCCGCCCTGGTGAGGTCACCGGGGTGCGGAAGGACGACGAGGTACACCTCGGTGCCCTGGTAGGTGCCGCGTTCGGTGGCGATCGGGGTGTCCGGCCGGCCGGTGGCGGCCTGCACGCACGGGGGGACGGGCGCGGCCCGCCGGTCGGAGGGCGCCACCCCGGAAGGAGGAGCGTTCTCCATTCCGTACGTGTTGTTCTTCTCCCCCTGTACGCCCGGGTCTTGCTTCCCCGAGGCGAGCAGTTGCCGGACGCTGTCCTGGAGCCCCTGCGCGGTGTAGGTGCCCTCGTCGGACCGGCCGGTCGAGGTCGCCGCGTCGCTGCGACCGGCGGTGCTCTGGGGGCGCGTGCCGTCGAGTCCGTTGACGAGGAGGATTCCGAGGGCGCAGGCCGCCGCTCCGGCCAGCCCGGCGATGACCGCGATCCGGCGGCGGGCGCGGCGACGGCCGGGTCCGGTTGGGCCGGCCGGGTGACCGCCGGGTCGGCGGGCCTCGGATCCGGGGACCCGGGAGGGCGCTGTTTCACGTGAAACATCGCCCTCGCTCGCGTTGTCGCGCGTGTGGTCGGGCCCCTGGGCGGGCTCGGTGCGGTGCGCCGTGGAGCCGAGCAGCGCTTCGGCGGCCAGAGCCGCGTCGATCCGGCCCGCGACGTCGGACGGGATCCGGGCGGGGCCGGGAAGCGTGCCGAGCAGGGCGCGGATCTCCTCCAGGGAGGCACGGACGTCGGCGCACAGGGCACACGTGTCGAGGTGCCGGCGTACCTCGGCGGTGCGTGACGGCGAGAGCAGTCCTTCGGTCAGGTCGGAGATCTCCGAGACGTCCGGGTGCCGGATCGTGCCGGTTGTGGGGTTCACGGACGTCCACCTCCGCCCTTCACTGCGTCTGGGTCTGGATGCCGGGGGTCTGCCGCTGGTGGGACGGATGTGCCCGGCGTCCGGTTCCTTCCCCGCTCGGTGGCGGTGTTATCCCCGGCATTCGTGCGCAGATGAGTGAGCATCGGGACGAGTTTCGCCCGGCCCCGCGCACAGCGGCTCTTCACGGTGCCCGTCGGCACGTCGAGGAGGCGGGCGGCCTCGGCGACGGGGTATCCCTGCATGTCGACGAGGACCAGCGCGGCCCGCTGATCGGCCGGGAGGGTGCTGAGGGCGGCCAGCAGCTCGCGATGGAGGTCTTGGCGCTCCGCGGGGGCCTCCGCGGACTCGTGGGGCTCCAGGAGCCGCTCCAGCCGCTCCGTGTCGTCGAGCGGGGAGGTCTTGCGGGTGGCAGCCTTGCGGGCGCGGTCCAGGCAGGCGTTCACGGTGATCCGGTGCAGCCAGGTCGTGACGGCCGAGTCACCCCGGAAGGTGTGGGCGGCCCGATAGGCGGAGACCAGGGCGTCCTGCACGGCGTCGGCCGCTTCCTCGCGGTCGCCGAGGGTGCGCAGGGCGACGGCCCACAACCGGTCGCGGTGCCGGCGTACGAGTTCGCCGAAGGCGTCGGGGTCCCCGTCGACGTGCAGGGCCAGGAGTTCCTGGTCGCTGTGGCCGTCGGCCGTTGCTTCGTGCGTCACACCTCGCTCCCTTCCGGGATGGAGATTAGGGCCTGCGTCGGTCGAGCACGAGGGCCACCGGGTGATCGGGGAGGTGCGCGGGTCGCGGCCCACATGAGGAAGCCGCGCTGCCGAAGGGTAGAGGCCCTTTCGGCGCGGCGGCTTCGTCATGTGGGGGTGGGGCTCAGGAGGGCCGGCCGAGGACCTTGATCTCGCTGATGCCACCGCGGTACCCGCCCGTTCCGTCGTCCGGCAGTTCCGTGATGTGGATCAGCACGTAGCGGGTTCGAACCGGGGTGTCCAAGGTGGTCTGGAGCTTCTTGTTCGCCTTCTCCAGCTTGGTGATCCGCTGGGGGAACGCGGACAGGGAGTCGGGTGCGGAAGCCTCCGGCGCCGCGCCCCGCATTTCGGCGCGCTGTCCGGCCACGTAGAAGTCCACGTCGATCTCGGAGACGTTCTGGACGCTCCCGAGGTCGACGACGATGCCGCTGCCGTTCTCTTCGAGGTTCCCGAACTTGGGGTAGTCCCGGTAGCGGGGAGTGATCCAGGCGGAGGAGGCGTCACCGTCGACGGTGTTGCCGGCCGTCTCGGGCTTCACCCCGGACCCGCCGAAGGTGATCACTTGAGCCTGCGTGATCTTGAGCGGCTTGGCCGGCTCCGCCTTCTTCGGGTTGTCGTCGGTCGTGTCCGTCTGTGTGTTGGTCTCGCCCCCGTTGTTGCCGCCCTTGTTGTTGCGGTCCAGGAGGGTGTCGGCGAGCTGCCAGCTGCCCAGACCGAGCGCGACGATCAGGAGGGCGGCGACGCTCCACTTGAGGGCGCGGCCGGTGCGGCTCTGCAACGGGGGCGGCGGGGGCGTGACGGAGTGGATCTGGCTGGTCGGCAGGCCCGTGGGCGTGGGCCGTCCGTAGCTACCCTGCTGGTAGGTGGTGTGCTGGTACTCGGGCGGCGCCGTGAAGGCGGGCTCCGGCGGCCGGATGCGGGGCATCGCCGCGACGGCCTTGGCCAGCTCCTCCGGGGTGGTGAAGGCGGGCTCCTGGCGGGAGGCCGTGGCCCCGTCGTTGGCAAGGGCCCGCATGGCGAGCTCGCCGAGGCCCCGGTGGACTCCGGCGCGTACCTGGTCGGGAGCGATCAGGCCGACGCCCTTGGGCAGGCCCGCGAGCCCGTACGCGTCGTTCTCGTAGGGCCAGCGCTGGGTGAGGGCGGCGTACAGGAGCGCGCCGATGGCCTCGGTGTCGGCCTGCTGCGGGGTGTCGCTGGTGATGCCGCGCAGGGCGGCGTTCACGGCGAGCCCGCGGATCCGGTACTGGCCCGAGGAGGTGCGCAGTATCGCGCTGGGCGTCAGCCGCAGATGGGCCAGGCCCTCGCGGTGCGCGGCGGTCATGGCCTGGGAGACCTGGCTGACCAGCTGGTAGGCCTCGTGGGCCTCCAGCGGTCCCAGCGCGAGGATCGAGGTCAGCTCGGTGGCGTCGGGCAGCCACTCGTGGACGACGTAGACGAGGTCGTTCTCCTCCACGGCATCGAGGACCTGGACGAACCGGGGGTCACCGAGCAGGGCGGAGGAACGGGCGGCGGCCAGGACGGCCCGCGCCCGGGCGTGGTCGGCGGGCAGCAGGTGGACGCCCACGGCGCGGCGGAGCTTCTCGTCCATCGCGCGCCAACTGCTGAATCCGTCCAGACGGGTGACGCACTCTTCGAGTCGGTAGCGTCTGGCGAGCTTGTGGCCGCTGTGGAGTTCGGGTGCGGCCACCGGGGCCGGGTTGATGCGTTCGCCATCCGTTTCGGGCATGGAACCGTCCGCGGCTCGTCCGTTCTGCGTGTCCACCCCGTCGGCCGTGGCCTTGGCCGCCTCTGCGGCCGACGGCTCGTCGCCGCCGTTGTCGGCCACGTCGACGGCAGCTGTGCTACGTTCCGCCACCGTCGTCCCTGCCTCCCCATCCGTTGCGCGCTGTCGGCCAGTCTGCGAAGCCATGCCAATTGTGCCCACAGTCCGACGCTATGCACGACACGCGATGGGGCCCGACGGTTGTGCGCATCAGCGACCCAAACGTCCGCGGACCATTCCGACCATCGAGTTGAGCTCTTCGACGCGCATCCGCTTCGCGGCGACGAGGAAGACTGCGGCCAGGGCGATGAAGCCGGTGACCAGCGCCGCGAGGGAACCGCCGGCTCCGTTGCCCAGCCACTGGGTGACCCCGTACGCCACGGCACCCGCCACGGCGGCGGCGGGCACGCAGGCTCCGATGAGACGGGTGTAGGTACGCATCACGTGGGCGCCGTCGAGGTCACCGCCGAGCCGGGTGCGCAGCCGGCGCCAGGCCACGCCGACGCCGACCGCGTAGCCGAGGCCGTAGGCGGCGGCCATGCCGACGACGGCCCAGCGCTCGGGGAGGACCAGGAAGGCGATGACCGAGACACCCGCGTTCACGGCGGCGACGATGACCGTGTTGTAGAAGGGCGTCCGGGTGTCCTCGTAGGCGTAGAAGCCACGCAGGACGACGTACTGCACGGAGTACGGGATCAGGCCCAGGCCGAAGGCCATGAGGATGAAGCCGATGTTCTGGGCGTCGTCCGCGCCGGAGCCGGCGTAGAGCAGCGTGGCCATCGGGACGCCGAGCGCGAGGAACGCGAAGGCGCAGGGCACGATCGCGACGGCGGAGGTCCGCAGACCGTAGGAGATGTCGTCGCGGACCGCGGCGGCGTCGCCGTCGTGGGCGGAACGGGAGATGCGCGGCAGGACCGCGGTCATCACCGAGACGGTGATGATGGCCTGGGGCATCTGCCACAGCAGCAGCGCGTAGTTGTAGCCGGTGATGCCGGTACCGCCGTGGCCCTGCTTGGCGGCGACCTCGCCCGCCCAGGTGGCGAGCTGGGTGACGACGACGAGACCGATCTGGTTGGCGAGGACGAAGAAGAACGTCCACTTGGCCAGGCCCGCGGCCTTGCCCAGCCCGTGGCCCTTCCAGTCGAAGCGCAGGCGGGGCCGGAATCCGGCGTCGCGCAGGTAGGGAATCATCGCGAGGGACTGGACCACGAGGCCGAGCAGGGTGCCCAGACCCAGCAGGCGCACGCCCTCGGGGGTGATGCCGGATTCGTTCATGCCGGTGGAGGTGAAGCCGCCGAACGCCCAGATGAAGGCGCCGAACGTGGCGATGACGACGACGTTGTTGAGGACCGGAGTCCACATCATCGCGCCGAACCGGCCGCGTGCGTTGAGGATCTGACCGAGGACCACGTGCACACCCATGAAGAACATGGTGGGCAGGCAGTAGTGGGCGAAGGAGACCGCGACGTCCATCCGGTCCGGGTTGTCGGCGATCGTCGGCGACATCATCGTGATGAACACCGGGGCGGCGAGCACGCAGATGACGGTGACCGCGCCCAGCAGGACCATGACCAGGGTCAGCAGCCGGTTGGCGTACGCCTCCCCGCCGTCCTCGTCGTTCTTCATCGCGCGGACGAGCTGCGGGATGAAGACGGCGTTCAGCGCACCGCCGCCGACGAGGACGTAGATCATCGTCGGCAGCGTGTTGGCGACCTGGTAGGTGTCGTTCAGGGTGACGACGCCGATGGCGCCGCCGATCACGAGGGTGCGCAGGAAACCGGTGATGCGGGAGACGATCGTGCCGGCGGCCATCAGCGCGCTGGACTTGAGCAGGCCGGAGGCCTTCCCGGCCGGCTTGGTCGGTGCCGGGGTCGCGACGGGCGCCTCTTCGGTGACCGTCCGCGGGGCGGCTTCCTGGTCCCGGTAGAGGTGCGCGAAGGCGTCGGGCGCCGGCTGGTCGTCCGCGGTCTCGGTCACGAGCGAGTCGACACCGACGAACCGGGTGGTCGTGGCGTGGTCCCCGTACGGCATGTGGCGGGACGGACCGTCCGGCTCGGGCGGCGGGGTCTGGGCCCAGACACGCGGATCAGGGCCGTGGGAGGGCGCCTGCGGGGCCGCGTAGAGCGGTCCGGCCTCCTGGTAGGTACCCGGCGGCGGCGGGGGGTGAGAGGCCCGGTCGTACATGACCTCGGTGACCGGGTCCTGTGCGGACAGGTCCTGCGACCGGTAGGGGTCGTAGTCGTAGGCATCCTGGACATACGGGTCGTGATCCGGCGCGGGTGCGGGCGGGGGAACCTGCCCGGGCACCGGGGTACCCGGAGCAGCGCCCTGCGCGGGCGACGGCCCACCAGTGCCCTGCGCGCGGTCACCGTCGTACGGCGCGTTCATCGAAACCCCACCTCATCGTCCCCAGGCCCGACCGGCCACGGCATCGCATCAACGGTCCACTGTCTCACCCGCGCCGGACCCGCCGGTGCTTTGCGGTTCGGTGTCCGGGGACTCGTCACTCGGCTGCGTGCTCTCCTCGGCCGCGGTACGGGCCGCCACGCGCTTGCGACTGGCGTACATCTTGATGCCGGCCAGCACGAGGAGAAGCACACCACCTGCGATGACGAGCATGACGGTGGGGGTGACCTCGGTCGCCTCGACCGTGAACTTGCGCTCCTTGCCGTAGGGCACGCCCTGCTTGGTGAAGAGCTGCGCGGTGACCTCCACGGGACCACTCGCGGTCGCGTTGGCGGTGAACTTCAGGGTCTGGCTGTGGTCGGCCTGGACGGTGACCTCCTGCTCGGCGACACCGCTGTCGTCGAACATCAGACGGGTCGGGTTGGCCGACCGCACGCGCAGGACCAGGTTGTGGACGTCCTGGACCAGGCTGTTCTGGACACTCACCGGGATGGTCGCGCTGTGTCCGGACAGGGTGGCGTCCGACTTGGGGATGACCTTGACCTTCTCGGTCAGGCCGAGCAGGTACTCCTGCACCTGGTCCCGGTACACGCGGGCCTCTTCGGGCCGGCCCCGCCAGGACGTGGACATCTCCCGGTTGGTGGTGTTCCCGAACGGGATCTCCACGCGTTCCGGCGCCGCGAGGATGACCTTGAAGTGGTCGAGGGTGTTCTGCGTGGTGCGGATCTTCTCGAACGCCGAGACCGGCAGTTCCTGCTTGCTCAACGACTCCGGGTACTGGCCGGCGCCGGGGACCTGCGTGGCCGCGCCCGGGTCGGGCTTGGCGGCCGCCGCGGCCTCCAGGTCGGAGGGCTGGGCCCAGCGCCCGTTCTGGAGCCCGCGCAGGGCCGCGGCCATCGTTCCCACCTGGCTCACGGACGGCATCCGCTGCGGGGTGACGACGAAGCTGCGCTGCTCCTCGGTGTTCTGCAGGTTGAGGGCCAGGGTGTGCGCGAGGAACCGCTGCACGGCGAGGGTGGAGTTCCCGGCGCTGAGCATGTCGCCCTGGAAGGCCGTGGAGAGCTGGGCGTCGGCGACGACGGCCGTGGTGCCCGCGCCGATGGGGCGGGCGGCCGAGGGCGTGTAGCCGAGGGAGCCGTTCTCCTGGAGGCTGTCGCTGCGGGTGAGCACGTTGTGCGCACCGGCCGAGGTGGCGACATTGACGATCGAGGGGTCGATGGCTCCGTCCACGGGCCAGGAGAAGTCCGTGGACGGGGTGACGTGCAGGACCGTCTCGACGGCCTGCTTCGCCTTGTCGGTGGCAGGCCTCAGCTGGCCCAGGGTGCCCGACACGTCCTTGCCGTGATGGGCGAGGGAGGCGATGTCGGGGTCGGCGAAGGGCAGCGCGACGACCTTCTTGCCCTGCACCGCGGTTTCGAGATCACGCAGCCACTTCTCCGCGACGGCCTTGTTCTTGCCCTGGAGGGGCTTCCCGGCAGGGTCGGGGTTGCGGATCCGGTAACCCTTGGCCATCGCGTCGACCGTGTAGAGCAGGTCGGGATCGATGACCCAGGTGATGGGGAGGTCCTTGCCGAGCGAGACCATCTGCCCGAGCCGGCCGGCGGGTCCCAGCTCGGCCGCGAGGGAGTCGTCGATGAAGACCGGGGTCTGGGTCTCGTCGGAGCCGGTCTCCGCCGTCACACGGGTGGTGGAGATCAACGGCCACGCGTAGCTGAGGTTGGAGCGCTTGGCCGCGGCTTCGGGCTGCCACGGGAGGAAGGTCCGCTGGATGCCGAGAACCTGCTCGTACGGCCGGCCGGCGGTCTCACCGGACACGGAGACGCCGAGCTGGTACACGCCGTCGTTGCCCAGGTCCAGCTTGTTGACCGGGACCTTGATCGTGAATTCCCGGCTGACCTTGGACGGCAGCGAGTCGATCTTCACGGCGAAGGCGGGATCGATCTCGGCCGGATCGGTGCCGGGCCGGAAGCCGCTGCGGTCCGCGACGTCGTCGATCGCCGAGCGGTCACCGACGACGGGACCGACCCGTAGACCGACGTGTGCGCCCTTGATCGGTTCGCTGCCGTTGTTCACCACGGTGCCCGAAATGGTCAGCGTGTCGGTCTTGACCGGAGCGCTGGGTGCCACCTCGCTCAGCTGGACGTCCACGGGGGACTCGGCCGCCTGGGCCGGCGGGGCGGGGGCATAGACCAGAGCGGCCAGCACCGGTGTCCCGGCGAGCATGACGACTGCCCGCCGCAGCCGGCGGCGCCGGGCAGGGGCCGGAACAGCCCCCTGGATTTCTGCCGCCTCGGCCACGCGTTTCGCCCGTCCTCGAAGTGTCAGTGGTCGTCCTTTGTGCGTCCACGCATGGTAACGAGGCCCGCTGTGCGCGAGTGCCGCGCCTTGCTCCACATGATCGGCTCCGCCTCCGGGCCGGTGTGGGGCGGGGTGGCCGCAAAACGCGGCGGCCCGGGGCGGGCGGGCCACGTACCCTTTTCTGTTGTGCCGAACGCCAATGAAGACAGCCCCAGTGCCCTGAGTCAGGTGCAGAGCCGCGCGGTCAGTGAACTGCTGCGGGTCGCCCCTGTCGCCGACGAACTCGGCCGCCGATTCCAGGAGGCCGGCTTCCGCCTCGCCCTGGTCGGAGGGTCCGTTCGCGATGCGCTGCTCGGGCGTCTCGGCAACGACCTCGATTTCACCACTGACGCCCGCCCCGAGGACGTCCTGAGGATCATCAGGCCGTGGGCCGACTCGGTCTGGGACGTGGGCATCGCCTTCGGCACCGTGGGAGCGCAGAAACTCGGCTTCCAGATCGAGGTGACCACCTACCGCTCGGAGTCCTACGACCGGACCTCGCGCAAGCCCGAGGTCTCCTACGGCGACTCGATCGAGGAGGATCTGGTCCGCCGGGACTTCACGGTGAACGCCATGGCGGTCGCGCTGCCCGAGAAGGTGTTCGTGGACCCGCACGGCGGCCTGGAGGACCTCCGGGAGGGCGTTCTGCGCACCCCCGGCACTCCGCAGGACTCCTTCTCGGACGACCCCCTGCGCATGCTGCGTGCGGCCCGGTTCGCGGCGCAGCTGGACTTCGAGGTCGCTCCGGAGGTCGTGGCGGCGATGAAGGAGATGTCCGAGCGGATCGAGATCGTCTCGGCGGAGCGGGTGCAGGGCGAGCTGAACAAGCTGCTGCTGTCCGCACACCCCCGCAAGGGTCTGGGTCTGCTCGTGGACACCGGGCTGGCGGACCGGGTGCTCCCCGAGCTGCCCGCCCTGCGGCTGGAGAGTGACGAGCACCACCGTCACAAGGACGTCTACGACCACTCGCTGATCGTGCTGGAGCAGGCGATCGACCTGGAGGAGGACGGCCCGGACCTGGTTCTGCGTCTGGCCGCCCTGCTGCACGACATCGGCAAGCCGCGCACCCGCCGGTTCGAGGGCGACGGCCGGGTCTCCTTCCACCACCACGAGGTGGTCGGAGCGAAGATGACCAAGAAGCGCATGACCGCGCTGAAGTACTCGAACGACATGATCAAGGACGTGTCCCGGCTCGTGGAGCTGCACCTGCGCTTCCACGGCTACGGGGACGGGGAGTGGACCGACTCGGCCGTGCGGCGCTACGTACGCGACGCCGGTCCCCTGCTGGAACGGCTGCACAAGCTGACCCGGTCCGACTGCACCACCCGGAACAAGCGCAAGGCCAACGCGCTCTCCCGTACCTACGACGGTCTGGAGGAGCGCATTGCCCAGCTCCAGGAGCAGGAGCAGCTGGACTCGATCCGGCCCGACCTGGACGGCAACGAGATCCAGCAGGTGCTGGGCGTCGGGCCCGGCCCGGTGATCGGCAAGGCCTACGCGTTCCTGTTGGAGCTGCGGCTGGAGAACGGTCCGATGGAGCGTGACGCCGCCGTCACGGCGCTCAAGGAGTGGTGGGCCGGCCAGGCCTGAGGCGTCCGGGGCGGTCGATGTTTCACGTGAAACATCGACCGCCCCGACCCATCGCCCCCTGATGTTTCACGTGAAACGTCGCTCCTGGTGTCGCAGCAGCGCCGCGGTGAGGCCGTAGAGCAGGGCCACGCTGACGATCAGGGCGACGGACTGCCCGTCCGCGGGAAGCATGAGCGAGGCCACGGCGGCCGCGCCGACGAAGGCGACGTTGAAGAGCACGTCGTAGACGGAGAAGACCCGACCGCGGAACTCGTCGTCCACCCGGGACTGGATGACGGTGTCGGTGGAGATCTTGGCGCCCTGGGTGGCGAGTCCCAGGACGAAGGCCGCGACGAGCATCGGTCCGACGGCGAAGAACAGACCGAGTGCCGGGACGAGCAGCGCCGCCGTCCCGGCGCAGACGGTGATCCAGCCGAGGTTGCCCAGACGTTCGACGATCCAGGGCGTGACGAGGGCGGCCGCGAAGAACCCGGCGCCGGAGACCCCGATCGCGATCCCCAGGAGGGCCAGTCCGTCGGACTCGTTGTCCGACCAGGAGTAGCGGCAGAGCATGAGCAGCATCACCAGAAGTGCGCCGTAGCAGAAGCGCATCATCGTCATCGCGGTGAGCGCCAGGCGGGCGTCCCGGCGGCCGGCGAGGTGACGCAGGCCTTCGGCCATGCCCCGCACCGTGAGGGCCACCCCCTCGCCGATGGAGGGGTGGACCCGCCCGGGGGGCTGGTCCGGGCCGAGGAGATCGACGGCCAGTCGCAGGGAGACGAGTGCGGCACAGAGATAGAACGCGGCGCCGAGGAGCACCACGAGGGCGTTGGACTCGACGGCCAGCAGCCGTACGAGGAAGGCCAGGCCGCCCCCGGCGGTCGCCGCGAGGGTTCCGGCGGTGGGCGAGAGGGCGTTCGCGGTGACCAACTGGTGGGGGCCGACGACCCGTGGCAGGGAGGCGGCGAGTCCGGCCAGGACGAAGCGGTTGACGGCGGTGACCGACAGAGCCGAGGCGTAGAACAGCCAGTCGGGGACGTGCGCGACGATCAGCACGCCGGTGACACAGGCGAGGAAGGCCCGCAGCAGGTTGCCGTAGAGGAAGACCTGGCGTCGCCGCCAACGGTCCAGCAGCACTCCGGCGAAGGGGCCGATCACCGAGTAGGGCAGCAGCAGTACCGCCATGGCCGAGGCGATGGCCGCGGGCGAGGTCTGCTTCTCCGGGGAGAACACCACGTAGGTGGCGAGTGCGACCTGGTAGACCCCGTCGGCGGCCTGGGAGAACAGCCGTACGGCGAGCAGGTTGCGGAAATCCCTCAGGCGCAGGAGTACGCGCAGATCACGTACGACGGGCATGAGGGAAAGGGTCACACACACCGAGGGTCCCCGGGCACATTGCCCGGGGACCCTCGGTGGAAGAGCAGCCGAAGACCAGGTGTCCGGAAGGACCTTGGTGCTTCGCTTCGCGCCGCGCGGACGCGGTGAGCGGTTTAGCGCTCGACCTCGCCCTTGATGAACTTCTCGACGTTCGCGTAGGCCTCGTCGTCGAAGTACTGCACCGGCGGGGACTTCATGAAGTAGCTCGAAGCCGACAGGATCGGGCCACCGACGCCGCGGTCCTTGGCGATCTTCGCCGCGCGCAGGGCGTCGATGATGACACCGGCGGAGTTCGGGGAGTCCCACACTTCGAGCTTGTACTCGAGGTTCAGCGGAACATCGCCGAAGGCGCGGCCTTCGAGGCGGACGTAGGCCCACTTGCGGTCGTCGAGCCAGGCGACGTAGTCGGACGGGCCGATGTGGACGTTGTTCTCGCCCAGGTCGCGGTCCGGGATCTGCGAGGTGACGGCCTGCGTCTTCGAGATCTTCTTCGACTCGAGGCGGTCACGCTCCAGCATGTTCTTGAAGTCCATGTTGCCGCCGACGTTGAGCTGCATGGTGCGCTCAAGACGGACACCGCGGTCCTCGAACAGCTTCGCCATCACGCGGTGCGTGATGGTGGCGCCGACCTGCGACTTGATGTCGTCGCCGACGATCGGGACACCGGCCTCGGTGAACTTGTCCGCCCACTCCTTGGTGCCGGCGATGAAGACCGGAAGAGCGTTGACGAAGGCGACCTTGGCGTCGATGGCGCACTGCGCGTAGAACTTCGCCGCCTCCTCGGAGCCGACGGGCAGGTAGCAGATCAGGACGTCGACCTCGCGGTCCTTGAGGACCTGGACCACGTCGACCGGAGTCTCGGCGGACTCCTCGATCGTCAGGCGGTAGTACTTACCCAGGCCGTCCAGGGTGTGGCCGCGCTGCACGGTCACACCCGCGTTCGGGACGTCGCAGATCTTGATGGTGTTGTTCTCGCTGGCGCCGATGGCGTCCGAGAGGTCGAGGCCGACCTTCTTCGCGTCGACGTCGAACGCGGCGACGAACTCGATGTCACTCACGTGGTAGTCGCCGAACTGGACGTGCATCAGACCGGGGACCTTGGCCGCCGGGTCGGCGTCCTTGTAGTACTCGACGCCCTGCACCAGCGAGGCGGCGCAGTTGCCTACGCCGACGATGGCTACGCGAACCGAACCCATTCCGGTTGCTCCCTGTTTGTTCTCGGACGAGGCCTGCGAGATGCAGGCCTCACTTTGCAGTTTCGTCGGACGGACCGGGTCGTCTCTGATCCCGTCCCGCCCGCTCGCTCTCGATGAGCTCGTTCAGCCAGCGCACTTCGCGCTCCACGGATTCCATGCCGTGGCGCTGCAGCTCAAGCGTGTAGTCGTCGAGCCGCTCCCGTGTACGGGCGAGCGAGGCGCGCATCTTCTCCAGACGCTCTTCCAGCCGGCTGCGGCGACCCTCCAGCACCCGCATGCGCACTTCTCGTTCGGTTTGACCGAAGAAGGCGAAGCGGGCGGCGAAGGACTCGTCCTCCCAGGTGTCTGGGCCGGTGTGGGAGAGGAGCTCTTCGAAGTGCTCCTTACCTGCTGCCGTCAACCGGTAGACGATCTTGGCGCGGCGCCCTGCGAGTGAAGCGGCGAGAGCGTCTTCCGGGGCGTTGCCCGGTTCTTCGATCAACCAGCCGTTGGCGACGAGCGTCTTGAGGCAGGGGTACAGGGTTCCGTAGCTGAACGCCCTGAACACCCCCAGCGAGGTGTTGAGCCGCTTGCGGAGCTCGTAGCCGTGCATGGGGGATTCGCGAAGCAGGCCGAGGACGGCGAATTCGAGGATGCCTGAGCGCCTGCTCATCCGCCTGCCTCTCCTCTGCCCCTGAGTTTATGTCGAGCTGATGTATCGACTCGATACATCCAGACGATAGAACGGGCGGCCCCCGGCGACAAGGGGTGACGTGGTGACCGGCGTCACATCACTAATTCGACGTACGCAAGTTGCCTGATTTGGGGTGAACTTCGGCACTGATTGGGTTTTGACCGTGCGTAGTCTGTGCGGCATGACACCGGGGGGAACCGGAATGCACCGCCGCTGCCAGGCCACTCGCCTGCCCGAGGAGTAGTCGTTCGATGAGCGAGCATCGCCGTAAACCGCCGCAGCAAGCCCAGGGCGGCGGTCGCGCCGCGTCCCGCCGGCCCGCGCAGCAGCGCCCTGGCCACGGCGCCGGGGCGGGGCATGACGCCCGCGCGGCGTCTCCCAGTGCTTCGTACGCGGAGCAGTCCCCCTCCGGCAGCCGGGTCGAGGCCCGAAGAGCCGCCCAGAGAGGTTCGGCCGGGCGCGGTCGAGGTGACGGCCGGCCGGGCAGATCCGGAACCGGTGCGAACCCCCCGAACCGGCGGCTCGTCAACTACCCCCGGTCCGACAGGTACGGGTGGAAACGGTTCGTCCCGTCCTGGAAGCTCGTGAGCGGCACCACGCTGGGGTTCTTCGCGGTGATCATCGCGGGCGCCGGCATCGGTATCGCCATGGTGAGCACGCCGGACGCCAACAAGGCGGCCCAGGCGCAGAACAACGTCTTCTACTGGGCCGACGGCAGTCAGATGGTCGCGACCGGTGGTTCCATGAACCGCCAGATCGTGCAGATCGACGAGATCCCGCTCTCGATGCGCAACGCGGTCATCGCCGCGGAGAACGAGTCCTTCGAGACGGACAAGGGTGTCGACCCGATGGGCATCGCCCGGGCCGTGGTGAACATGGCCAAGGGCGGCTCCACCCAGGGCGGCTCGACCATCACGCAGCAGTACGTGAAGAACAACTTCCTGGACTCCGAGCAGACGCTCAAGCGGAAGGTGACCGAGCTCTTCATCTCGATAAGGCTCGGTCTCACCGCGCCGAAGGACGAGGTGCTCGCGGGCTACCTCAACACCGCCTACTACGGCCGCGACGCCTACGGCATCCAGGCCGCCTCACGCGCCTACTTCGGCAAGGACTGCAAGAACCTGACCCCCTCGGAGAGCGCCTTCCTGGCGTCCGTGCTCAAGGGGCCGAACCTGTACAACCCGGACGGCGGCCTCGGCACGGCGGCCACCCCCGAGCTCAACGAACAACGCGCCCGCCAGCGCTGGGCCTGGGTGCTCGACCGCGAGGTCGTCGTGGGTCGGATGGACCAGGCCGAGCGCGCCAAGTACACGGAGTTCCCCGCGCGCGTCGAGTCGGAGCAGGCGCGCGGATTGTCGGGCCAGACCGGCTACCTGGTCGAGACGGCCAAGCAGTACATGATGAGGAAGCTGCACATCAGCGCGGACAAGATGGCCCTGGGCGGCTACCAGATCCGCACCACCTTCGACAAGGCGAAGGTCGAGGCCCTGTCCAAGGCCGTCGACGAGACCCGCAAGGACTTCCTCGACGAGAAGAGCCGGCCCAACACCGACACCCACGTCCAGTTCGGCGCCGCGTCGGTGGACCCGAAGTCCGGGGCGATCGTGGCCCTGTACGGCGGGCCGGGCATGGACAAGAAGCACTTCACCAACAACGCCGACACCCAGGGCGTCCCGGTCGGCTCGACCTGGAAGCCGTACGTGCTGGCGGCCGCGATGGAGTACGGGACCCAGAACTCCGACGGTGAGGGGATCTCGGTCGACAGCAAGTACAAGGCCGACGACCTCACCGTGATCAACAACCGTGCGGGCAAGCCCCTGCGCGGCAAGAACGGCGAGCCGTTCAAGCAGAAGAACGAGAGCACCACGCCTTACGGGTACGT
This sequence comes from Streptomyces sp. NBC_01426, assembly GCF_036231985.1. Classification (GTDB taxonomy): domain Bacteria; phylum Actinomycetota; class Actinomycetes; order Streptomycetales; family Streptomycetaceae; genus Streptomyces. The sequence continues at coordinate 3,957,159 of NZ_CP109500.1, read as the reverse complement.
GACCCTCAACAAGGCGATGGAAAGCTCCATCAACGTTCCGTTCGCCCAGCTCGTCTTCGACGTCGGCCACGACAAGGTCCGCGAAGTGGCCAAGTCCACCGGCATCCTCGAAGACTCGATGGATCCGAACGACAACGCCTCGTTCGCGCTGGGAACCTCGACCCCGAGCGCGATCCGGATGGCCGACTCGTACGCCACCTTCGCCGCTTCGGGCACGCATCACGAGCCGTTCTCCGTGACCAGCGTGAAGAAGGACGGCGTGGAGCTTCCCGGCTTCGAGGCTCCCAAGCCGCAGCGGGCCATGGACAACGCCATCGCGGACAACATCACCAAGGTCCTGGAGAACGTCGTCCAGAACGGCACCGCGATCAAGGCCAAGAAGCTGGAGCGGCCCGCCGCCGGCAAGACCGGAACCACCGACAAGAACAAGTCGGCCTGGTTCGTCGGCTACACCCCGGAACTGTCCACGGCCGTCACCCTGTTCCGCAGCGACCCCAACGCCAAGGGGCAGGCGCTGCAGTCCATGAACGGCGTCGGAGGCATCGACTCCATCCACGGTGGTGACATCCCGACCGTGATCTGGACCGAGTACATGCGCGCGGCCCTCAAGGGGGTGCCGATCAAGCAGTTCCCGGAGCCCGACGAGATCGGCGTGATCGCCCACGCCTCCGGCGCGCCGACTCCCACGCCTCCGGCGCCCTCCCCCTCGGCCTCCCCCTCCCCCTCGCCCTCCCCGTCGACTTCCCCGCCCAAGGTGTCGCCGTCCCCCTCCAAGAGCGACGACAAGCCGACCTGCCGTCCCTGGCAGGTGTGTGAGGGCGACCCCGACGGAGGCACCACCAACGGCAACGACATCGGTGGCCTGATCGGCGGCGGGAACGGCGGCAACGGCGGGAACGGAGCCAACGGAGGTGGCGCGGGAGCCGGCGGAGCATCCGACGGCGGGGCAGGCGGAGACCCGTCACCGTCCACCACGGGCAGGCCGGGCCGTCCGGGCGGCGGCAGCTGGGGCACCACCACCGGTGTCGGCGGCTGACCGGTCCGCCACCACTGCTCGACGAGGGCCGTCGCACACCGTGCGGCGGCCCTCGTCCGTGCCCGGCCCGGTACGGCAGGATGAGCGCATGACGAAGGTGCACGAGGACCGGCCCGTACTGCCCACCCAGCAGGACGAGGTCGCCGCGGCCGGCAGCGAGCTCATCGGCGGCCCGCTGGGCCGCCATGCCCGGCTGGGCGGCCACTGGCTGACCCCGGTACGGGTGGTGGTCCTCGTGGCCCTCGGGATGTTCGCGCTGGGCATGGCGCAGAAACTGCCCTGCTACGACTGGGCGTGGTTCCGGGGGGCCGGCTCGCAGTACACGCACGCCTGCTACTCCGACATCCCGCACCTGTACGTCGTACGCGGCTTCTCCGACGGTCTCGTCCCCTACTGGGACCGGCTCACCGGTGACATGGAGTACCTGGAGTACCCGGTGCTGACCGGGCTCTTCATGCAGGTGGCCTCTTGGCTGACGCCCGGCAGCGGCTCCATGCAGCACCGCGAACAGATGTACTGGATGGTCAACGCGGGCATGCTGATGGTCTGCGCCGCGATCATCGCCGTGTGCGTCGCCCGCACCCACCGCCGCCGGCCGTGGGACGCGCTGCTGCTGGCCCTGGCGCCCGCCTTCGCGCTCACGGCGACGATCAACTGGGATCTGCTCGCCCTCGCCCTGACCGCCGTCGCGATGCTCATGTGGTCCCGCGGGCGGACGGTGCTCTTCGGTGTCTTCATCGGTCTGGCCACCGCAGCCAAGCTCTACCCGGTGCTGTTGCTCGGGGTGCTCTTCGTGCTCTGCCTGCGTGCCGGGAAATGGCGCGCGTTCGCCGGCGCCTTCCTCGGCACGGTCGGTGCCTGGCTCGTGGTGAACCTGCCCGTCATGATCTTCGCTTGGGACGGGTGGACGAAGTTCTACACGTTCAGCCAGGAGCGGCCCATCGACTTCGGCTCGGTCTGGCTGCTGATCTCCCAGCGCTCCGGGAACCCCCTGGAGGACGCCAACATCTACGCCACGGGTCTGACCCTGCTGCTCTGCGGAGGGATCGCGCTCCTCACCCTGACGGCCCCCCGACGTCCCCGCTTCGCCCAGCTGGCGTTCCTCGTCGTCGCCGCCTTCATCCTGGCCAACAAGGTCTACTCGCCGCAGTACGTCCTGTGGCTCGTCCCGCTCGCCGCCCTGGCCCGGCCGCGCTGGCGCGACTTCCTGATCTGGCAGGCCGGCGAGGTCGTCTACTTCCTCGGGATCTGGTTCTACCTCGCCTACACCTCCAGCGGGGACAAGCACCAGGGCCTGCCCGTGGAGGGCTACCAGGTGGCGATCGCCGCCCACCTGCTGGCGACGCTCTACCTCTGCGCCGTGGTCGTACGGGACATCCTGCTGCCCGAGCGCGACGTCGTGCGCCGCGACGGATCGGACGATCCCTCGGGAGGCGTCCTGGACAGGGCCGAGGACGTGTTCGTGCTGTCGGACGCGGCGAGGGCGCCGCACAAGGCGACGCCCTCGGAGGGACAGCGGGTCGACTGGGGTCAGAACCCCGGTCACTGACCGGAACGGATCAGGCGTCCAACACCCGGTCGAACTGCGTGGTGGTGTGCCGAAGGTGAGCCACCAGCTCGTCGCCCACCTTCGGCTCGGTCGCGTCCGAGGGCACGAACAGGATCGACACCTGCATGTGCGGCGGCTCGGCGAACCAGCGCTGCTTGCCCGCCCACACGAACGGGGACAGGTTGCGGTTCACGGTGGCCAGACCCGCGCGCGCGACGCCCTTGGCACGCGGCATCACCCCGTGCAGGGCCTTGGGGGCCTCCAGGCCCACTCCGTGCGACGTACCGCCGGCGACGACGACCAACCAGCCGTCGGACGCGGCCTTCTGCTGCCGGTAGCCGAACCGGTCGCCCTTGGCCACGCGGGTGACGTCGAGGACCGCGCCGCGGTACTCGGTCGCCTCGTGGTCGCCCAGCCAGAGCCGGGTGCCGATGCGGGCCCGGAAGCGGGTCTGCGGGAACTGCTGCTGGAGCCGCGTCAGCTCCTCGGCCTTGAGGTGGCTGACGAACATGGTGTGCAGCGGCAGCCGGGCCGCGCGCAGCCGATCCATCCAGCCGATGACCTCCTCGACGGCGTCCGAGCCGTCGGGGCGGTCCAGCGGCAGGTGCAGGGCGAAGCCCTCCAGGCGGACGTCCTCGATGGCCGAGTGGAGCTGTCCCAGGTCCTGCTCCGAGACTCCGTGGCGGCGCATCGAGCTCATGCACTCGATGACCACGCGGGCGCCGACCAGACCGCGCACCCCGTCCACGGAGGACACCGAGCGGATCACCCGGTCCGGCAGCGGCACCGGCTCCTCGCCGCGCCGGAACGGGGTGAGGACGAGCAGGTCACCGCCGAACCAGTCCTTGATGTTCGCGGCCTCATAGGTCGTCCCGACGGCGAGGATGTCGGCGCCCATCCGGGTCGCCTCCTCGCAGAGCCGCTCGTGGCCGAAGCCGTAGCCGTTGCCCTTGCAGACCGGGATCAACCCGGGGAACCGGTCAGCGACCTGCTTCTGGTGCGCACGCCAGCGCGCGGTGTCGACGTAGAGCGTGAGCGCCATGCCCGTCCGGAGCCTCTCTGGAAAGCCGCTTGGTACAGCGGTGCTGTGTATGGGGGTGGGGCGAAAGTGCGGGTCAGCGGCGGGACATGTAGATGTCGAGCGCCTTGTGCAGCACCTTGTTGAGCGGGAAGTCCCACTCGCCGACGTACTCGACGGCCTCGCCGCCCGTGCCGACCTTGAACTGGATCAGGCCGAACAGGTGGTCGTTCTCGTCCAGCGTGTCACTGATGCCGCGCAGGTCATAGACGCTCGCGCCGAGCGCGTACGAATCGCGGAGCATGCGCCACTGCATCGCGTTCGAGGGCCGTACCTCGCGCTTGTGGTTGGCGGACGCCCCGTACGAGTACCAGACGTGCTGGCCGACGGTGATCATCGTGGCCGCGGCCAGGGGCTCGCCCTCGTGCGTCGCGATGTACAGCCGCATCCGGTTGGGGTCCTCGGAGTTGAGGGCCGTCCACTGGCGCTGGAAGTAGCTGAGCGGACGCGGGCGGAACTTGTCGCGCTCGGCCGTGATCTCGTACAGGTGCTGCCAGGTCGGCAGGTCGTCGTAGCCGCCCTGGACCACCTCGACGCCGGCCTTCTCGGCCTTCTTGATGTTGCGGCGCCACAGCTGGTTGAAGCCCTTGAGGACGTCGTCCAGCGAGCGGTTGGCCAGCGGTACCTGGAAGACGTAGCGGGGCTGGACGTCGCCGAATCCGGCGCCGCCGTCCTCGGCCTGCTGCCAGCCCATGCGGCGCAGCTTGTCGGACACCTCGAAGGCGCGGGGCTCGATCACCGAGGCCTCCACGTCACGCAGGCGCTTGACGTCGGGGTCCTGGATGCCCGCCTTGATGGCCGCCGAGTTCCAGCGACGGATGACGACGGGCGGACCCATCTTCACGGTGAAGGCGCCCTGCTGCTTGAGGTGGCTCAGCATCGGCTGGAGCCACTCCTCCAGATTCGGGGCGTACCAGTTGATGACCGGGCCCTCGGGGAGGTAGGCGAGGTACCGCTTCACCTTGGGCAGTTGGCGGTACAACACGAGTGCGGCACCGACGAGTTCGCCGGATCCGTCGAACCAACCGAGGTTCTCGGAGCGCCACTCGTTCTTCACGTCGGCCCACGCCGGGACCTGGCAGTGGCTAGCGGAGGGCAGGCTCTGGAGGAAACCCAGATGCTGCTCTCGGCTGATGGTCCTCAGGGACAGGCTCATGCGGGGTGCTCCTCCGGCGGCTTCGCTGGCTATGGCGCGAAGCCTACTGCGACGGGGGCACCACCCTTCTGGGGGACGGGCCGGGCACCGGCCGCCGGCGGCCGGTGCCCTTGTGGCGGAGGTAACCCGATCAGCTCAGCCAGCCGCCGAAGAGACCGCCGTGCGCCATGCCGAGGTAGAAGCCGATGGCCGAGGCGCCAAGCCCGATGATCAGCGCGAAGCGCTCGCGTGTCGTCACCGAGATGAACTGTCCGTAGGCGCCGGTGAGGATCCCGACCAGCCCGGTCCACGAGCTGAGCAGGTGCAGATTGTCGAAGAAGCCCGTGACGAACGCCACGGCGCCGAGGATCAGGGTGGCCGCCAGCAGGGTGTCCTGCAGCGGATGGGGCTTGCCGTCGGTCGCGAAGAGCGAGATGGCGGACTGGGGCCGCGTTGCCTGTGCCATCGGAAGGCACCTCCTGGCTGAAGCAGAGCGGTGCTGCGGGGCCTCCTCCGGCGGAGCCGGGGGCATAGCACCGAGCACACCCGATGCCTACAGAGTGTGGCCCTCTCCCGCCGGATTTCAACCGGAAGGAGTCGAGCAGGTAGTCTGTACGGTCTGCGCGGTGTCTGCTCTGTGGATGCCGTGCGTACGCATCACGACCCTCCTGCCACGGAACGACCGTGGCCGCTGAGTCCAAAGGAGGTGGGTTCCACATGCGTCACTACGAAGTGATGGTCATCCTCGACCCCGATCTCGAGGAGCGCGCTGTCTCCCCGCTGATCGAGAACTTCCTCTCCGTCGTCCGTGAGGGCAACGGAAAGGTCGAGAAGGTCGACACCTGGGGCCGTCGTCGTCTCGCTTACGAGATCAAGAAGAAGCCCGAGGGCATCTACTCGGTCATCGACCTTCAGGCCGAGCCTGCGGTCGTCAAGGAGCTTGACCGACAGATGAACCTGAACGAGTCGGTTCTCCGGACCAAGGTCCTTCGCCCCGAGACCCACTGAACTTCGGTTCAGCGGTAATCGGGACCGAGTAGCACAGCCCAGCAGCAATCCCCGCCGAGAGGTTCATCCATGGCAGGCGAGACCGTCATCACGGTCGTCGGCAATCTCGTCGACGACCCCGAGCTGCGCTTCACCCCCTCGGGTGCGGCGGTCGCGAAGTTCCGTGTCGCGTCCACTCCCCGCATCTTCGACAAGCAGACCAATGAGTGGAAGGACGGCGAAGGCCTGTTCCTGACCTGCTCGGTCTGGCGTCAGGCGGCGGAGAACGTCGCCGAGTCCCTTCAGCGGGGCATGCGCGTCATCGTGCAGGGCCGGCTGAAGCAGCGGTCGTACGAGGACCGTGAGGGTGTCAAGCGCACGGTCTACGAGCTGGACGTCGAGGAAGTCGGCCCCAGCCTGAAGAGCGCCACGGCCAAGGTCAACAAGACCAGCGGTCGCGGTGGCCAGGGTGGATACGGCGGCGGCGGTCAGCAGCAGGGTGGCGGCGGTGGCAACTGGGGCGGAGCCCCCAGTGGCGGCGCGCCGCAGGGCGGCGGAACTCCCTCCGACGACCCGTGGGCGTCCAGCGCGCCGGCCGGTGGCCAGGCGCAGCAGGGCGGCGGCGGGGGCGGTTGGGGCGGAAGCTCCGGCGGCTCCGGCGGTGGCTACTCGGACGAGCCGCCCTTCTAGGGCAGCTCGAACCCCCACTTCTTGATCACACAGGAGAGACACAATGGCGAAGCCGCCTGTGCGCAAGCCTAAGAAGAAGGTCTGCGCGTTCTGCAAGGACAAGACCGTGTACGTGGACTACAAGGACACGAACATGCTGCGGAAGTTCATTTCCGACCGCGGCAAGATCCGTGCCCGCCGCGTCACCGGCAACTGCACGCAGCACCAGCGTGACGTCGCCACGGCCGTCAAGAACAGCCGTGAGATGGCGCTGCTGCCCTACACGTCCACCGCGCGATAAGGAAAGGGTGACCGAACAATGAAGATCATCCTGACCCACGAGGTCAATGGCCTCGGTGCCGCAGGTGACGTCGTTGACGTCAAGGACGGCTACGCTCGCAACTACCTGATCCCGCGTCGCTTCGCGATCCGCTGGACCAAGGGTGGCGAGCAGGACGTGGCGCAGATTCGCCGCGCCCGCAAGATCCACGAGATCGCGACCATCGAGCAGGCCAACGAGATCAAGGCCAAGCTCGAAGGCGTGAAGGTCCGTCTGGCCACCCGCTCGGGTGACGCCGGCCGTCTCTTCGGTTCCGTCACGCAGTCCGACATCGCCACGGCGATCGAGGCTTCGGGTGGCCCGAAGGTCGACAAGCGCCGCGTCGAGCTGGGCTCGCCGATCAAGACCCTCGGTTCGTACCAGGTCTCCGTGCGTCTGCACACCGAGGTCCTCGCGAACGTGGGCGTCGAGGTCGTCGCCGCCTAAGTGCTGCGCATGAAGGGCCGCACCCCCTTGGGGGTGCGGCCCTTCATCGTTTCCGGACGCCCGATGTGGCCGGTGGCCGGGTGTGGCGGGGGACGAGCGGCGCGATGTTTCACGTGAAACGCGGTGTTTCACGGTTTCACGTGAAACAAGCGAAGCGGTGCGTGCTGGTGTTTCACGTGAAACACCGTCCGTCGGTGGACTCCGATGGACTCGGTGGCCGGTGGCTCAGCGAGTGGCCCCGGCGACCAGCCAGCGGCCCGAGCGGGCGCGGAGCTGGAGCGTCACCATGCGGACCAGCATCATCAGGGCCATGGCCCACCAGAGGGCCGTCAGGCCTCCTCCGAGGGCCGGGACGAGGAGAGCGGCCGGGGCGAACACGGCGAGGGTCAGCAGCATGGCCCAGGCCAGGTAGCGGCTGTCTCCGGCCCCCATCAGGACTCCGTCCAGGACGAACACGATGCCCGACACCGGCTGGGAGAGCGCCACGACCAGGAGCGCGGGCATCAGGGCGGACTCGACCGCCGTGTCACCGGTGAACAGGGGGATGAAGACCGGGCGGGCCACGGCGACCAGCAGTCCCAGGACGATGCCCGCGACGATCCCCCACTGGACCATCCGCCGGCAGACCGCCTTGGCGCCCTCGGTGTCCCCGGCTCCCAGGTAGCGGCCGATGATCGCCTGACCGGCGATCGCGATGGCGTCCAGGGCGAAGGCGAGCAGGCTCCAGAGGGAGAGCAGTATCTGGTGGGCGGCGACGTCGGCGTCTCCGAGCCGCGCGGCCACGGCGGTGGCGATCATCAGGACCGCACGCAGTGACAGCGTGCGGACCAGCAGCGGTACACCTGCCTGCGCGCAGGCCCGGATCCCCGCCGGGTCGGGGCGCAGGGAGGCGCCGTGCCGACGGGCTCCCCGCACCACCACGACCAGGTAGGCGGCGGCCATGGCGCACTGGGCGATGACCGTGCCCCAGGCGGAGCCGGCGATGCCGAAACCGGCCCCGTAGACGAGAGCGACGTTCAGGACGCCGTTGAGCGTGAACCCGCCGATGGCGACGTACAGCGGGGTGCGGGTGTCCTGGAGGCCGCGGATGACACCGGTGGCGGCCAGCACCATGAGCATCGCGGGAATGCCGAGGGCGGAGATCCGCAGGTAGGTGATCGCGTACGGGGCCACGTTGTCGGAGGCTCCGAGGAGGGAGACCAGCCAGGGGGCCGCGGGCAGGACGACGGCGACGACGGCGGCGCCCAGCAGCAGCGCGAGCCAGATGCCGTCCATGCCCTGACGGATCGCCGCCGGGAGATCCCCCGCGCCCACCCGGCGGGCGACCGCCGCGGTGGTGGCGTAGGCGAGGAAGACGAAGACGCTCACGGCGGTGGTGAGCAGGGCGGCGGCGACGCCCAGACCGGCCAGCTGAGGTGTGCCGAGGTGTCCCACGATGGCGCTGTCGGCCATCAGGAAGAGGGGTTCGGCGACGAGGGCTCCGAACGCGGGGACTGCCAAGGCGAGGATCTCGCGGTCGTGTCGTCTCGGCGCAGCCTTCGGCGCTGTGGAGGCCTGTGTCATGTGCTCAATCTAATCTTCCACAGGTAATGGATGCAAGGGTCTTTGGATCCTTACCGAAGCACTGACTTGGGTGTTCTTCCTACCCCATTGGGGGCGATCTTGAGACAGTGGCGAAGAAATTTTTTCCCCACGGCTAGATCGGCAAGAAGTCGCAGCTCAGGGTGGGTGTGGGGGGTGGTCGGGTGATTTTGTCCACAGCGTCGTCCCCCGGTCCGTACACAGCTTGGAGGCAGTTACCCACAGCATTGGCGCCGTCGTCCACATCTCATCCACACAGCCTGTGGATAACAAGATTGGCTGACGTCGCTCGCGGCCCTACCGTGGTGCGTTGCCCCGACGCGCCGACAGCCGATTCGGGTACCCCAAATGTCAGAGCCGTGTCGTAGAAAGAGTGACACGGCGAGGTCCGCGCAGCGGACGGGAGGAGGCGGCCCGGTGAGCATGCCCGAGCCCATGGACGACCCCTGGGCCGACAGCGGTCCAGGTGACCGTCTGCCCGCCCGCTCGCGCCGTAAGGGAGAGGGTCGCGGTCGCGGGGACGACCAGCAGGACCAGGGCCGCGAGGGAGGCTCCTGGGACGGTGGGGGCGGCGGCTTCGAGCGCGTTCCGCCCCAGGACCTCGACGCCGAGCAGTCGGTGCTCGGAGGCATGCTGCTCTCGAAGGACGCCATCGCCGACGTGGTCGAGGTCATCAAGGGCCACGACTTCTACCGGCCGTCCCACGAGACCATCTACCAGGCCATCCTCGACCTGTACGCGAAGGGCGAACCGGCCGACCCGATCACGGTCGGCGCGGAGCTGACCCGGCGCGGTGAGATCAGCAAGGTCGGCGGCGCCTCGTACCTGCACACGCTGGTCCAGTCCGTGCCGACGGCGGCCAACGCCGAGTACTACGCCGAGATCGTCCACGAGAGAGCCGTTCTGCGGCGCCTCGTCGCGGCCGGCACGAAGATCACGCAGATGGGATACGCGGCCGACGGCGATGTGGACGAGATCGTCAACAGCGCCCAGGCCGAGATCTACGCCGTCACCGAGCAGCGCACCTCCGAGGACTACCTGCCGCTCGGCGACATCATGGAAGGCGCCCTCGACGAGATCGAGGCGATCGGTTCGCGCAGCGGCCAGATGTCGGGAGTCCCGACCGGCTTCACCGACCTGGACTCGCTGACCAACGGCCTGCACCCCGGCCAGATGATTGTCATCGCGGCCCGACCCGCCATGGGCAAGTCGACGCTCGCGCTGGACTTCGCCCGCGCCTGCTCCATCAAGAGCAACCTGCCGAGCGTCATCTTCTCCCTCGAAATGGGCCGCAACGAGATCGCGATGCGCCTGCTCTCGGCCGAGGCCCGCGTGGCGCTGCACCACATGCGCTCGGGCACGATGACCGACGACGACTGGACGCGGCTGGCCCGCCGGATGCCGGACGTCTCCGCCGCGCCGCTGTACATCGACGACTCCCCCAACCTGTCGATGATGGAGATCCGGGCGAAGTGTCGCCGGCTGAAGCAGCGCGCCGACCTGTCGCTCGTGGTCATCGACTACCTCCAGCTGATGCAATCGGGTGGCTCGCGCCGCCCCGAGAGCCGTCAGCAGGAGGTCTCGGACATGTCCCGAAACCTGAAGCTGCTGGCCAAGGAGCTCGAGGTGCCGGTCATCGCGCTCTCCCAGCTGAACCGTGGCCCCGAGCAGCGCACCGACAAAAAGCCGATGGTCTCCGACCTGCGTGAATCGGGCTCGATCGAGCAGGACGCGGACATGGTGATCCTGCTCCACCGCGAGGACGCGTACGAGAAGGAGTCTCCCCGTGCCGGCGAGGCGGACCTGATCGTGGCGAAGCACCGTAACGGCCCCACCGCCACCATCACCGTGGCCTTCCAGGGTCACTACTCGCGCTTCGTGGACATGGCCAACACGTGATCCGCAGGGTGCGGCGGGCTCGTCCCCGCCGTCCCCCGGGCGTCCCAGCGGACACCTGTCGCCGGTGTCGTCTGCCGTCACCGATCCCCGGATGTGCCGGCGACCGCAGGTCCGCAGCCGGCCGGCAGGCCGGAGACCACCAGGGCGACGGCTGCCTCCGGGGTGTGGGCATCGCCGATGACGCTCCGGCGGGACGGCGCGTACACCCGGTACCGGCCGTCGCTCAGCGGATCAACGTGCGGTACGTCCCGTGAGTACGGAATCCCGACGCACGTCGTGAAGTGCAGGGACCGGTGGCTGGTGAACGGATAGAGCCGGCGCAACTTCGGTTCGGCGTAAGCGGCCTCGGCGATCCTCAGGGTGGATCGCGCGTAGTAGAACAGGTCTTCCTTTCGCCGCAGACCTTCCAGGAGCAGGCGCCACCCGACGGCGACGGCGTCGGCGGGGCCGCGTTCGTGCGCCCGTGCCAGTTCGGTGACCGTGACGAACGGGGCCGCCTCGTGGATCTCCCGGAGCGTCGCGCCGTTTCGCCAACCCTCCAGGGCCAAGGCCATCTCCGCGAGATCCGGGGTCGAGCCCGAGATCAGTCGAACTCCCCTGCACCAGCCACTGAGGATGAACTGTCGCTCCGCGGAACCCAGCGTGATCCAGCACGTCTCCCGGCCGACGACCTCGCTCGCGACGCCGGCGGATCGCAACGGATCCGATTCCTTCACCTGGACCGGACCCCAGGGGAGCGCGAGCTCGGCGGCCACCGCCTCCAGCGCCGCGGCGAGGCCGCCGGCGGACATCAGGTCCGGATACGGATCGGGCTCCATGGGCGACGGCTCGCGGCAGCTCGGGTCGGCAGAGTTCGAAGTCACCGCCCGAGTCTCCCGCCGATGCCGAGAGGTTCGCCGTCACTTGGGAATATCCACCCGGGAAAATTCCAGATGGGTATGAACCGGGGCAACGTATGATCGCCCGAACTCGTGAACGATGGGAGGTGCGGACGGTGAAGCTCGGAGAGGCACTGGCGGAACGCGCTGAGGCCACGCGTCGCGTGGAGCAGTTGCGCGCGCGGGTCGTCGGCAACGCGCGATACCAGGAGGGCGAGACGCCCGCCGAGGACGCGGCGCGGCTGCTGGCCGAGACCGGCGAGGTACTGGACGCCCTCGAAGCGCTGATCCGGCGGATCAACCGGACCAACGCGGCAGCGGACATGGGACCTGACGGAACGATCACCGACGCGCTCGCGCGCCGGGACGTCCTGCGGCTGCGGCACTCGGTGGTCAACGCCGCGGCGGACGCGGCGGCGGGTACGGGCGAACGGGGGTACGGCCGCCAGCTCCGTTCCGAGCTGATGATGCTCTCCGCGCTCCCGGTCGCCGAACTGCGCGGCCAGGCGGACGCCCTGGCCCGGGACATCCGCGAGCTGGACGTGCGGATCCAGCGGGCGAACTGGGAGGTCGACCTGCTGGACTGAGCGGGTCCGGCGAGCGAGAGCGATGTGGAGCAGGTAGTCGCTTCGGAGGCGTGCACACACCGAGGGCCGGCGGTTTTCCGGCCCACGCCTGGCGCGTGAAGAGCAACGCGGGGGTTCGACTCCCCATCGACAGCGCAGCTCAGCACCGCGTACAGGTAATGGTGCACATCGCACGGCACATCACCACGTGCAGATCCGAAGCGGTGAGGGCGGGTTCGGGGTTTTCCACATCGTGGCGGCGCTCGTGCGGTCGGTCCTTGCGGTCGGCCGCACGAGCGCCGCGTGACCTACCGGCGGAAGGTGTGTCGGCCGGTGGAGCGGGAGCGCGGGAAATGACGCGCACGTGGGGTGCATGGCCTGAGAGCCTGGGGATCATGGACACTCTTTCCGAAGACCTGGAACTGCTTCCCGCCACCCGACGCGCGCTGAGGCACCGGATCGCCGTCGCCCAGCGCGACGGGCGCGCGCCCTCGGTCGTGGCGGCCGTCGCTCGGGGTGGTGAGGTGGTCTGGGAGGGGTCTCGTACGAGTGTCGAGGGCCATGGCCCCGACGGGGACGTGCAGTACCGGATCGGTTCGATCACCAAGACGTTCACCGCCGTGCTGGTGATGCGGCTGCGGGACGAGGGTCTGCTGAGCCTCGGGGATCCGGTGGAGAAGTACCTGCCGGGGACGGGCGTCGGCGAGGTGACGGTACGGCAACTATTGGCCCACACGGCGGGGTTGGCCGCCGAGACACCGGGTGAGTGGTGGGAGCGGACTCCGGCCGCCCTGCGCCCGGGGCTCTCCGACGTCCTGGGAGAGCGGCCCCTGCTCCACGCGCCCGGCACCCGGTTCCACTACTCGAACCCGGGCTACACGCTGCTGGGATCCCTGGTGGAGGCCCTGCGGGGGATGTCGTGGGAGGAGGCGCTCCGGGCCGAGGTGTTGGAGCCGCTCGGGCTGGACCGTACGACGGCGGCGCCGAAGGCTCCGCACGCGGGCGGCTGGGCGGTCCATCCGTGGGCGGACGTGATGATGCCCGAACCGTCGGAGGACCTGGGTCTGATGGCCTCGGCGGGCCAACTCTGGTCCACGACGCGGGACCTGGCCAGGTTCGCGATGTTCCTCGTGCGGGGTGACGAGCGGGTGCTGAGCAGCGAGTCGCTGCGGGAGATGCGTACATCGGCCGCCCCGACGGAGGGTGTCGCCGAGCCCGGTTACGGGTTCGGACTCCAGCTGATGGACGGCTCCGGGCGCAGACTCGTGGGGCACGGGGGGTCGCTGCCCGGCTTCGTCGCGGGGCTGTGGTTGAGCGAGACGGACGACGTGGCGGCGGTGGTGCTGGCCAACTGCACGTCGGGCCTGGCGGCGACGACGGTGGCCGTGGACCTGGTGGCGATCGTGGCGGAGGCGGAGCCCCGGTTCCCGGAGCCGTGGCGGCCCTTCCGCGAGGCCGATCCGGTGGCGCTGGACCTCTGCGGCCCCTGGTACTGGGGTACCTCGGCCCAGGTGGTCCGGTTGACCGCCGACGGGATCCTGGAGTTGGCACCGGTCGGGGCGACGGGTCGTACCGCTCGCTTCCGCGCCGAGTCGGACGGGAGCTGGACGGGCCTCAACGGCTATTACGCGGGAGAGACGCTCCGGGCGGTACGCGGGGCGGACGGTTCCGTGAGCCATCTCGACCTGGGCTCCTTCGTGTTCACGCGGGAGCCGTACGACGCCCAGGCCCCGGTGCCCGGTGGGGTGGACCCGCAGGGTTGGCGAGGCATCGGCTGAGCACCCCGGCTCCTATGCCACCAGCTCTCGTTCCAATGGAGTGCGGAAGCGAGGGGTGATGCGCGCGTCGCCGATCCATTCCGAGAGGCGGGCGGCCTCGGTGGTGACCGCCTCCCCGGCCGCGCGGCCGGGATCGCCCAGCAGCCGCCAGACGATCTCGCCGTCGGGTCGCTGGGCCCAACCGCCGATGATCTCGCCGTTCCACCAGACGGTGGGGCCGATGTTGCCCGCGTAGTCGAACAGGGCGCTCCGGTGGGCGGGATCGAGGTGGAAGCCGCGGTCGGCCCAGCCCATGGCGCTCGGGTCGAGCCCGGGCAACAGCGCTGCCCAGGGCTCGACGGCCGGCTCGGGTCCGATGTCACCGGGGCTGACGAGGGCGCCGGTGCCGTCGTCGAGGCGGACGTGGTCGGGGCCGACGACGGCCAGGGCCTTGCGTACGTCGGTGAGGGTCCAGCCGGTCCACCACTTGAGGTCGGCTTCGGTGGCCGGCCCGTACGCGTGCAACCAGCGGCGGGCGATCTCGGCGCGCGCCTCGGCGGCCGGCACGGCCGGCCACGGGTCGGTGTGGACCCAGCGGTACTGGCTGGAGGTCCAGGAGCCGCGCGGGCGGTCACGGCGGATCCGGCCGTCCGCGGCCAGGAGCCTGATGACGCGGGTGGCGACACCGGTCTCGGTCTCGTACTTCTTGCCCCGGCCCACGGTGATCTTCTGCCGCAGAGCGGGCACGGCGGCGGAGAGTTGGCTGCCGGTGGAGGGGCCGAGCCGATCGAGGGCGTCGAGCGCGGCCATCTCGACGCGGGCGAGCCAGCCCGTGTCGAGACCCTGGCCGTCCTCGTCGAGGTGCTTGAGGAAGGTGCGGCGCTCCTTGGCGGCGATCCCCCGGGCCGTGGACGCGTCCACGTAAGGGGCCAGCTCGGCGGAGACGGCGAAGAGCGTGTTGCGCATGCTCAGCAGCCGTACGAGGCTCACGTCCTCATACAGCGCCTGCTCGACGGCCGCGGCACCCACCCCGGTGAGGCGGGCGCGGGCCGACAGGAACACGGTCGCGGCGTCGGTGGCGTGCAGGGCCACGACGGCGTCCGCGGCTTCGTGCACGCGGGTGGCGCGGGCCGAGGGAGCCAGCCGGTGCCGACGGCCGAGCCGGTGGCGGCGCTCGGCGGTGGTGACGAGGGGGAGGCTGGGGCTCATCCTCCCGATCGTAGGCCGGACCGCCGCGGACGGCCCGGCCATTCGGGGTTCGGTGCGGTCCGTCAGAGTGGGAGCTTGAATCCGACGTGGGAAGCGGTGAACCCGAGCCGCTCGTAGAAGCGGTGGGCGTCGACCCGCGTCACGTCCGAGGTGAGCTGGACCAACTGGCAGTTCTCCAGACGGGACTGCTCGATCGCCCACTCGATGAAACGGGTGCCCAGACCGCTGCCCCGTTCGTCGGCGTGGACGCGCACGCCTTCGATGATGGAGCGCGAGGCTCCCTTGCGGGAGAGTCCCGGGACGATGGTGAGCTGGAGCGTGCCCACGACCCGGTCCTCGCGTACGGCGACCACCAACCGCTGGTTGGGGTCGCCGTCGATGTGCTTGAGGGCCGCGATGTACGGGGCGAGATCGTCCGGGGACTCACGGGTCGCCCCCAGCGGGTCATCGGCGAGCATGGCGACGATGGCGGGCAGATCGGCCTCGGTGGCCGCCCTGATGGTGAGTTCGGCGGTGGTGTCGGTCATGTGTGGTGGTTCCTTCCTCAGCCCGCGGCGACGGTGAGCGGTGCCCAGCGTCGGGCCCAGTCACCGGGGAGACCGGGGATGTCGCGGGTCATGACGGCGTTGAAGGCGATCGAGGCGAGTCCGCGGTCCTTCAGCCAGGCGAGGAGCTCGTTGTGGCGAACGTCGACATCGGTGCGCAGGGGGCGTTCGGTGGTGGCGGCCAGCGCTGTCACGAGCGACTGGGCCACGAGGGTGTCCCGGGCGATCAGCGGGCCGATGACATGGGTCTCCATGTTGGGCCAGAGGGCCGCGTAGCCGATGAGTTCGCCGGTGCCGTCCTCGGCGACGAGCAGTCGATCCGCGAAAGCGGGCAGCCGCGTGATCATGTGCATGCGATCGGTACCGAACACCTCACTGTCCAGCCCGATGATCCGCCCGATGTCCTCGGCGGTGGCGGGCCTGATCGAGGTCGTTCCGGCGCCGGAACCCCTGGCCGTCGGCGGTTCCGCACGAAAGGTGCCCGTCAACATCTCGGCGCGGCCCGTGGTGTCGAAACCGAGCTCCTCGTAGAGCGGTCGGCCGTAGGGGGTGGCGTGGAGGGTGAGCGCGATGCCCTGGAGAACGTGGTCGCAGACGTGCGTCATGAGGCGGCGGCCGATGCCCTGACGCGCGTATCGGTCGGCCACGAGGACCATGCCGATGGCGGCGAGGTCCGGTGCGGCCGAGGTACCGCCGTATCGGGTGACCACGCAGGCCGCGGCGAGGCCGCGCCCGTCGGGGGCGTCGATGCCGTAGCCGTCCCCGGCGGCAAGGAGCAGCCCCCATTTGTGCTCCTCGCGGGGCCAGCCGCGGTCCTCGGAGAGGTCGGCGCAGCGACGGAGATCGTCCATGGCCAGCGCGCGGATCGGCAGGTCGGTGAGCTGTGGTGGTGTCACCCGACCAGACTGGATCATGAGTCGGTGGGGAGTCCAGAGGATTCCGGGAATCGGATCACGTGAGGACGCGGAGCGCGGGAGCGGGCGCCGGCGAGCGGTGCCAGGCGGACCGGGCGCGGATGTTTCACGTGAAACGGCTCGATGTCTCACGTGAAACGTGGCGCGATTCCGGTGACGACGGAGTTCGTTTCACGTGAAACACGGTGTTTCACGTGAAACACACCGGCTAGCCTCGACCGCTATGAAGCTTCTCCACCTTTTCGATCTCGACGGAACCCTGATGTACGGGTCGGCCGCGCTGGTGGAGATCTCCCGGCAACTGGGCGTGAGCGAGGAGATCGCCGAGCTTGAGCGAGCGTTCGCCGCGCGTGAGATCGGACCGCACCAGTTTTCCGTCGCCGCCCACGCGCT
This sequence comes from Streptomyces sp. NBC_01426, assembly GCF_036231985.1. Taxonomy (GTDB): domain Bacteria; phylum Actinomycetota; class Actinomycetes; order Streptomycetales; family Streptomycetaceae; genus Streptomyces. Next base: position 3,940,197 of record NZ_CP109500.1, on the reverse strand, counting down.
GTGGGCGGGATTGACGTCCGAGCACGTCAGGGCCGCCTTCGACGGTTCGCCGTGGTTGGCGGGGATCCGGGAGGTCTGGCAGGAGATCCGGGAGCGCGGGGACCACTGCGCGGTGATCTCCCTGTCACCGTCCTTCTTCGTGGAACTGCTGCTGGAGTGGGGCGCGGACGCCGCGCACGGCTCGCTCTATCCGGAGGTGCCGTTCACCCGCCCCCTGGATGTGGCGGGGATCCTGACGCCCGAGCTGAAGGTCGATGTCGCGGACCGACTGTGCGCCCGGTTCGGGGTGACCCGGAGTGACTGCGTGGCCTACGGGGATTCCTTGACCGACGCGGTGCTTTTCGAGGCGGTGCCGAGGTCCGTGGCGGTCAATGCCAGGCCGTATCTGGCGGAACGCGCGACGTACGTCTATGAGGGTCGGGATCTCCGCGAGGCTTACCAGCTTCTGGGGTCGTCGCGCCCGGGAGTTCAGGCATCTTAAGGGGAAAGGGGGTTCGAAACTCGGAATTTCCCCATTCCCGCGCAGTGTTCTTGGGTGGCCGGCACGCTGTGAAGCCCGGAACCACGGATTCGAGGCCGTGGCGTGTGCAGACCTACCGAGATTCTCGAAGCGAGGCACCGCATGGACGCTCCGTCCACCAGATCGGCAAGACGGCGGACGGGCCGGATACCGTCCGGGGAAGGTGAGGTCGAGCCGTCCCCCGATGCCGTGCTCATCCGCCGGACCCTGGCGGAGATCGCGCCCGTCGCCGACCGAGTGACTTCGTACTTCTACGCCCTCGTGTTCACCGGGCACCCCGAGGTGCGGGGCATGTTCCCCGTGGCCATGGACACCCAGCGCGACCGCCTGCTGAAAGCCTTGCTGACCGCCGCCGAGCACATCGACGACCCGGATGTGCTCGGCCCGTATCTGCGCCGCCTGGGTACCGGCCACCGCAAGTACGGCACGATGGCGGGCCACTATCCCGTGGTGGGCGAGGCGCTGTTGGGCGCCCTGGCCCGCTACGCCGAGCTGACGTGGGGGCCGGAGACCGAGGCTGCGTGGGTGCGGGCGTACACGGCGATCTCCCAGATCATGATCGACGCGGCGTCCGAGGACGAGATCAAGGCACCGGCCTGGTGGCACGCGGAAGTGGTCTCCCACGACCTGCGCACCTCGGACATCGCGGTGCTGACCGTCCGGCCCGACCAGCCGTATCCGTTCGTCGCCGGGCAGTACACGAGCCTGGAGACCCCGTGGTGGCCCCGGGTGTGGCGGCACTACTCCTTCGCCTCCGCCCCGCGCGCGGACGGCTTGCTGTCCTTCCACGTCAAGGCCGTTCCGGCGGGTTGGGTCTCCAACGCCCTGGTACGGCATGCCCGGCCGGGCGACGTGCTGCGCCTGGGCCCTCCGGCCGGTTCGATGGTGGTGGACCACACGACCGACAACGGGATGCTCTGCCTGGGCGGCGGTACGGGGATCGCCCCGATCAAGGCACTGATCGAGGACGTGGCCGAACACGGGGAACGACGCCCGATGGAGGTCTTCTTCGGTGCGCGAAGTGATCACGACCTGTACGACAAGGACACCCTGCTCGGACTGCAGCGCTCGCACCCCTGGCTGTCGGTGCGTCCCGTGATCGGCGGCGGGCTGGACGGACAACTGCCGCAGGCGGTCGGAGAGCACGGGCCGTGGAGTTCGTACGACGCGTTCATCTCGGGCCCGCCCGCGATGATCCGCAGTGGTGTGGACGCGCTCAAGCGGATCGGGATTCCCGGGGAGCGGATCCGCTACGACGCCGTGGAGGAGCTGGCGGGCGTCGGGGGCTGAGACCGCGGGACGCCTGCCGGCTCGTCGAGGGGCTCAGCCCAGGTCGGCGGCGTGCATGGCGCGCACGCCTTCGATGTTGCCGTCGAGGTAGTGGCGCAGGGACAGCGGGACGAGATGCACGGCGGCGATGCCGACCCGGCTGAACGGCACGCGGACGATCTCGTATTCGCCTTCGGGCTCGTCGATCTCGGGGCCGTGGCGTTGGTCCGGGTCCATGGATTCGAGGTGGCAGACGAAGAAGTGCTGCACCTTCACGCCGGTGACGCCGCCATCGGCGATGTGCTCGACGGTGTCGACGAAGCAGGGGACCACATCGGTGATCTTCGCACCGAGTTCTTCGTGGACCTCGCGATGGAGGGCGTCGACGACGGTGGCGTCCGAGGACTCCACTCCACCGCCTGGGGTGAGCCAGTACGGGTCGACGCCGGGCCTGGTGCGCTTGATGAGGATCAGGTCGTCACCGTCGAGCAGGATCGCGCGGGCGGTGCGTTTGACCACGGGGCGTTCGGTCATGGGAGAAGAGTGGCCCAGACTTCCGCTTCTGAAACGCGGGCCCGGGAAACGGACGGTTTCGGGCGGGGCGGCTCACCAGTCCGCGGCCGAGTGCAGGAGCCGGTCGTGGGCCCGGGCGAGATGGGCGAGGGCCAGGCTCCCGGTGCGTACGACGAGGAACCAGGTGCGCAGGGGTGGCAGGGCGGGCTCCAGCAGCGAGACGATCCGACGGCTGTCGAGGGCGTCCTGGCACAGGTAGCGGGGCAGGACGGCGAGTCCCGCGCCGGCGCGGACGCACTCCAGCACCGCCCTCAGGTCGGGTGCGATCACGGTGGCGGCGGTGTCGGGCAGGCTGTCGAACACGGCGGCCCAGTAGCGGGTGACGAGGGGCAGGCTCTCGTGGACCTCGACCACGGGGATGCCGTCGAGGGCGGCGCTCGCGCCGGCCCCCTTCTCGCGCAGCGATTCCGGATCGACGAGTGCGGCCCAGTAGGGAGCCGCGACCAGGACCTGTTCCTCGTCGCAGAGGGCGGTGGCGGTGAACAGGGAGCCGCGCGGCCGAGCTGTCGTGACGATGAGGTCGTGCTGTCCTGAGGCCAGGCCGTCGAAGTTCTCCTCGGCATCGGGGCTCAGGGCGGTGCGCAGGGTCTGACCCTGGCCGACCAGCGGTGCGAGGGCGGGGAGCACGCGCAGGCTCAGGAACTCGGGAGGCCCGGCGACGTGCAGCGTGCGTAAGCCCCCGGTTGCCTCCCGTTCGGTCTCGGCGATCCGGAGCAGTGCGTCCAGGTGCGGGGCGGCTTTGTGCGCGAGTTCGTCCCCGACGGCCGTGGGGGTGACTCCCCGGGCGCGGCGGTGGAACAGCGGTCGCCCCAGCTGGCGTTCGAGGGTGCGTATCTGTGAGGTGACGGCCGGCTGGGACAACCCGAGGAGCGTGGCGGCCCGGGTGAACGAGCCCGCTCGGTGCACGGCGACGAAGGTACGCAGCAGGGCCAGGTCCATGAGGGCCCCTCTCGGTGGGGGCCTTCAACTATAAATATCCCGATAGGCCCCTGCCGTTACCGTGATTGGACTCTGACAGAGAGTCAACTAGCCTTGTCGACGTGGTTCTTCGCACATGGAACCCGAGGCGGTCCGAGCCACCAGGGGGGAGGCTCGGACCGCCTTCTCCTTGCCGTTCAGTGGCCCTGACCGGCGGAGTCGAGGGCCCGCAACACATCGGCGACCAGGTCCTCGGTGTCCTCGGCCCCGGCGGAGAAGCGGATGAAGCCCTCCGGCACGGCGTCGCCGCCCCACCGTCCACGCCGCTCGGCCGTGGACCGTACTCCTCCGAAACTCGTGGCGTCCTCGACCAGTCGCAGGGCGGCCATGAAGCGTTCCGCCCGTTCGCGGTCCGCCAGGGTGAAGGAGACCACCGAGCCGAAGCCCTGCATCTGTCGGGCCGCCGTCTTGTGCGACGGGTCCGAGGGGAGGCCCGGGTAGCGCAGTCCGCTCACGTCGTCGCGGTCGGCGAGCGCTTCGGCGACGGCCAGGGCGTTGGCCCACTGACGCTGGGCGCGCAACTGGATGGTGGCGAGGGACCGGTGGGCGAGCCAGGCCTCCATGGGACCGGGGATCGCACCGACGATCTTGCGCCAGCGGCGGACGGCCGCCGCGAGATCGGGATCGAGGCACACCACATAGCCCAGGAGGAGATCGCCGTGGCCGGTGAGTCCCTTGGTGCCGCTGGCGACGGAGAAGTCCGCGCCGAGCTCCAGGGGCCGCTGCCCGAGCGGCGTGGCGAGGGTGTTGTCGACGGCGACCAGCGTTCCGCCGGCGTGCGCGGCGGCCACGAGGCGCCGTACGTCACACACGTCGAGCCCCGGGTTGGAGGGGGTCTCGATCCACAGCAGCCGGGCCCCGTCGAGCTCGGCCAGCTGGGCTTCGTTCGCGGTCGGGGCGGTGCGCACGTGGATTCCGTACGCCTCCAACTGCTCGCGGAGCAGCGGCAGGGCCTGGTAGCCGTCGTCGGGAAGGACGACGGTGTCGCCGGTGCGTGCCTGGGAGAGCAGGACGGCGGAGATCGCGGCCATGCCGGAGGCGAAGACGATCGTCTCGACACCGCTGCGGCCGGGCGCCTCCAGTTCCCCGATGGCCCTCTCCAGCAGGGTCCAGGTGGGGTTGGTGTCGCGGCCGTAGGTGTACGGGCCTTCGACGTCGCCGGGCAGGTGGAAGTGCGCGGCGAACACCGGCCCGGGCAGGGTCGGCTCGTTCTTGACGGGTTCGGGCAGGCCGGCGCGGACGGCCCGGGTGCCGTCGCCGTACCCGTCGGTTCCGGGGGTGTGCGGATCGTTCACGGGTTGGGCTCCTTTACCGCCGCGCGTACGGCGTTCAGCAGGCCGGGGCTCGCGGCCTCGACCAGTTCCAGGCATTCCTCGAAACCGTCGAGAGAGCCGTAATAGGGGTCCGGTACGTCCGGTCCGTCGTCCCGCACGGCGCGGGCATCGGGGTCGTGGGAACGCAGCAGCCGCACCTTGGCGGCGTCCTCGGGGGTGGGGGCGAGCGCCCGCAGCTCCCGCAGGTGACCGGCGTCGAGTGCGATGACGAGGTCGAGTCGCTCGAACCACGAGGCCTGGAACTGTCGGGCCCGGTGGTCCAGCGCATACCCGGCGGCCTCCAGCACGGATATGGCGCGCGGGTCGGCGCCGTCGCCCTCGTGCCACCCACCGGTGCCGGCGCTGTCCACCGCGATCCGGTGGGCGAGCCCCGCTTCGGCGACGTGGGCGCGGAAAACGGCCTCGGCCATGGGAGAGCGGCAGATGTTGCCCGTGCAGACGAAGCACACGCGGTACATGGGCCATCCGTTCAGTTCTTGTCGGGCAGGGCCAGGTTCACGGCCCAGGAGACGAGGGAGATGATCAGACCACCCACGAGGGCGGTCCAGAAGCCGTCGACGTGGAAGCTGAGGTCGAACTGCTTGGCAAGCCAGGAGGTCAGCAGCAACATCAAGGCGTTCACGACGAGGGTGAAGAGGCCGAGGGTGAGGACGAACAAGGGGAGTGAGAGCAACTTCACCACGGGCTTGACGATGAAGTTGACCAGGCCGAAGACCAGGGCGACCAGGATCAGGGTGATCGCGCGTCGGCCCGTGCTGCTGCCGTCGTCGAGCGTGATGCCGGCCAGCAACCAGATGGCGACGGCCAGGGCCGCCGCGTTCGCGAGCGTCTTGATTACGAAATTCGTCATGTGCCCGATCGTTGCAGAGAAGATCCTGGCGGGACATCGGCAGATCAGCGGATCCCGCGGCACCACGGAGCAAGGGGTAGAGGAACGATGAAGGTCTTCCGGCTGGATGAACTCGAATCGGAGCGGGCCGCCAACGACGGCGCCTATCTCCAGTTCCTGCGGGAGCGGAACATGTCGGTCGGTCTGTACGCGCTGGACGCGGGGCAGAGCGACCCGCAGCAGCCGCACCGGCAGGACGAGGTGTACTACGTGGTGAGCGGCCGGGCCTCGATCACGGTCGGGGAGGAGACCGAGACGGTGGCCAACGGCAGCGTCGTCTACGTGCCGGCCGGAGTGCCGCACAGGTTCCACCACATCACCGAGCCGCTCAAGGTGTTGGTGGTGTTCTCCCCGCCGGAGGGCTGAAGGCGAGGGTCGGGCCCCTGATCCCCCTAGGGGTCGGATCAGGGGGTTCCGGGGGCTCGCGGGGCCCCGTTCGAAGTCGTGGCCTCCTAGCATCGAGAGCAGGAAGTCACGGACGAGGAAGAGGTAGGGGACATGGACGGGATCCGAGCGATGTTCGAGGGCATGCCGTGGTGGGTCAAGTGGATCGCCGTTCCCCTGCTGGCTCTGCTCGTCTTCGGCGGTGTGATCACGACCGTTCTCGGCACGCTGATCGCGCTCGTCTTCAAGCTGCTGCTCTTCGTCGCCCTGGTCGGCGGTCTGATCTTCGTGGTCAAGAAGTTCACCGGCGCCGGTTCGAAGTCCTCCTCTCGGGACTGGTAGGACAACCGGATCGACCGTCACCGGGATTGAGCCAGGAGGGGGAACGTGACGCGTGAAACCGTCCATACCCCAGGAATCGGCGGATAGAGTGGCAATCTGTGCCGTTCCCGGGGCACCGAAAAGCCGGTACGGCCGCTCTGACCCGCGGCTATGACGCATAGCCGACACGTGTGACCCCCAGGATCACGGCATGTGCGGGGGTGGCCCCCGCAGAGCGGGCCCTCAAGGCCCGCGCCATGCCTGGGGGTGAGCTTTGTCTTCGGTTCCCAATTCCGCTGTACCGACTCTGATCGGTTCGGTGCAGCGGGCGCTGAGACTGCTCGAAGCCGTGGCCTCCCACAGCGGGGGAGCGCCGGCGAAGCAACTGGCGCGCGAAGCCGGGCTCCCGCTTCCCACCGCGTATCACCTGCTGCGCACCCTGACCCACGAGGGCTATCTGCGCAGGGAGGGCGGAGTCTTCGTACTCGGTGATGCCGCGGGCCGGCTGGCCGTCGGAGGGCTTCAGCAGAAACGTCGCAGCATGATCCTCGATTCGCTCGCCCACTTCCGCGACGCCGTGGGGGCTCCCGTCTACTTCGCGGTTTTCCGCGAGGGTGAGATCGAGGTCGTGGGTGTCTCGGACACCCCGTCCAGCCCGGCGTGCGAGGAGTGGGCGGACTTCCGTGAGACCGGCCACGCTCACGCCATCGGCCAGTGCCTGTTGGGCCAGCTCGACGACGATACGCGCAAGGACTACTACGAGCGGCACCCGGTTGAGCCCATCACCCCGTACACGGTGCGGGACATGCGCTCCCTGGAGCAGCGCATCGGATCCCTGGGGCGGATGCAGCCGGTTGTCGAGCGGCAGGAGTACTCCCTCGGCACGGTGTGCGCGGCCATCCCGATCACGGCGGGTGACACCGCCGCGACGATGGCCATTTCTCTCCCCCTGCACCAAGAGGGCGAGTTGCTCTATGTAGTCAATCGACTACGGAGTGAAGTAGGCGCGCTGTTGAGCACCCTCTCCTTCTCTATCAGTATCTGAAAACTCACTCCTTGTGATCTGCAAGCACTTCCACCACTCTTGTCAAGAGGCCTAGAGGGACCATTCCTGGCCACTTCCATGACAGCGGGGTAGGCAATGCGCGAGTCCGTACAGGCAGAGGTCATGATGAAGTTCCTCGTCTCCGAGGAGCTTTCGTTCCGCATCCCGGTGGAACTCCGGTACGACGCTCACGACCCCTACGCGGTGCGCCTGACCTTCCACCTCCCCGGAGACGCCCCTGTGACCTGGGCATTCGGCCGAGAACTGCTCCTCGACGGCATCAACAAGGCCTGCGGGGAAGGTGATGTGCACATCTCTCCCACCGAGCCGGAAGAGCTGTCCGATGTGCACATCCGTCTGCAGGTCGGTGGAGACCGGGCGCTGTTCCGTGCCGGCGCGGCGCCGCTCGTCGCGTTCCTCGACCGGACCGACCGGCTCGTTCCGCTCGGTCAGGAGCGCACTCTGAGTGACTTCGAGGGAAACCTCGACGAGGCGCTCGGCAAGATCCTGGACGAATCCCAGCAGAACGAGCGGAACGCGGGCTGAGAGACTGCCCCGTTCGCCGCGCTCACCACCCGCCGTTGCCCCGGTCCGGTCCGACCCCGACGGTCAGCGCTTGCGCCGCCGTCCCCTGCCTCCACGTACCGGCCCCGCGGCCGGCGTGGTGTCCGGAGCGCCCGGGCGGTCGGCGGAGACCACCAGAGCGGCCAGTGCCGTGGTGACCGGTACCGAGGCCACGAGCCCGATCGAGCCCACGAGGGTCCGTACGATCTCCTCCGCGACCAGTTCGCTGTTGGCGACCGACCCCATGCTGCTGTTCGCGATCGAGAACAGCAGGAGCAGGGGCAGCGCCGCGCCCGCGTAAGCCAGTACCAGCGTGTTGACCACGGACGCGATGTGGTCGCGGCCGATCCGGATGCCCGCCCGGTACAGGGCTCGCGGGCCCATCTTCGGGTCGGCCTGGTGGAGTTCCCAGACGGCCGAGGTCTGGGTGACCGTCACGTCGTCGAGGACGCCGAGGGAACCGATGATCACGCCTGCGAGCAACAGGCCGCTCATGTCGATCTCCGGGTAAAGACCGTGGATCAGGCCGGTGTTGTCGTCGGTGTTGCCGCTGAGGAACGCCCAGCCGATGAACCAGGACCCCAACAGGCCGATCAGCAGGAGCGAGACGAGCGTGCCGAGGACGGCGACCGAGGTGCGCGCGGTCAGCCCGTGGCACATGTAGAGGGCGATCAGCATGATCGCGCTGGCCCCGATGACCGCGACGAGCAGGGGGTTGGATCCCTGGAGGATCGCCGGGAGGATGAAGAGGGTCAGGACGGTGAAGCTGACGGCGAGCGCGATCAGCGCGAACAGCCCACGCATCCGCCCGACGACGACGACCGCGATGGCGAAGATCCCGGCGAGCAGCGCCATCGGGAACTTCCGATTGACATCGATCACGGAGTACTGGAGGTCCCGGGGGGCGTCCGGGGCGTACGCGACCACCACTTCCTGATCCTTCGCCAACTGGCGCGGAGCGCCGGGCTGGACGATCTCGAAGAAGGTCCGGCCCTGGTCGGGGCCGCCGGTGACCTCGATGGTGGCCTTCTTGCACTGACCGGTCTGCGCGGCCTGGGCCTCCCGGCCCTCGGGGGTCGAGGTGTCGCCCGTGGAGGGCACCTGCGAGGCGTTCACCGACTTGCAGTCGACCTGCGCCAGGGTGACGACCTTCCCCTGCTGGGTCTGGCGGTCGAACCCGACGCCGGTCCGCTCGTGGGCGGGGGCACCCCCCGGCCAGAGGATCACCATGCCGATGAAGACCGCGGTGGCGAAGGGGATCAGTACGGCCGCGATGACCTTGCGCAGGTGCTTGGAAACGGGAGCGGCCGGGCCGTGGCTGTGGCTGTGGGAATGTCCGTGGGAGGGGCTTGGCACATGCCCGTAGGGGGCGTGTTCGTGGCCGGTGTGACCGGTGTGCTCAACGGGTTCGGTGGGGGGCTGCGGCGAGGTCGTCACCGGCCGATCATCGCAAGAGATGAGGGGGCCCACTGTTCAGCACGCCACAGATGACGCTAGCGTGGGGGCACCTTTGCACAACGCGGGAGCTCGGAGCACCGGGCTGAGAGGGCGCTGATCACCGTACGCACGTCGTCACGACGTACGGGAAGAGGCTGCGTCGACCGCCGAACCTGTTACCGGGTAATGCCGGCGTAGGGAGATCAGGTCTCATGACCATTCAGGACGCACGCACGCCTGCCGTCAGCCAGGACGCCGACGGCCAGACCGAGCGCCAGCCCGGCTGGCACAAGGGATACCTGGCGGGCTCCCGGCCCGACATCCGGGTGCCGGTCCGCCAGGTCCACCTCACCAACGGCAAGGACGTGACGCTCTACGACACGTCCGGTCCGTACACCGACCCTCAGATCGAGACGGACGTCCGTCGGGGTCTCGCTCCCCTCCGCGAGAACTGGATCATCGGTCGCGGCGACACCGAGGAGTACTCGGGCCGTCCCGTGCGCCCCGAGGACGACGGCATCAAGCACACGTCGCCCCGCGGCGGTCTCAAGAACCTCGACGCGGTCTTCCCGGGCCGGCCCCGTCAGCCCCGGCGGGGTCGTGGCGGCGCCGCCGTCACGCAGCTCGCGTACGCACGACGGGGCGAGATCACCCCGGAGATGGAGTACGTCGCGATCCGCGAGAACGTCTCCCCCGAGGTCGTCCGTGAGGAGATCGCGGCAGGTCGCGCGGTGCTTCCGGCGAACGTGAACCACCCGGAGATCGAGCCGATGATCATCGGCAAGCGCTTCCTGGTGAAGGTCAACGCCAACATCGGCAACTCGGCGGTCACCTCCTCCATCGAGGAGGAGGTGGACAAGATGACCTGGGCGACCAAGTGGGGCGCCGACACGGTCATGGACCTCTCCACCGGCCGCAACATCCACACCACGCGTGAGTGGGTGCTGCGCAACTCCCCCGTCCCGATCGGCACCGTGCCGCTGTACCAGGCGCTGGAGAAGGTCGACGGCCGTGCCGAGGACCTGACGTGGGAGATCTACAAGGACACGGTCATCGAGCAGGCCGAACAGGGCGTCGACTACATGACGGTGCACGCCGGCGTGCTGCTGCCGTACGTGCCGCTGACCGCCCGTCGCAAGACCGGCATCGTCTCGCGCGGCGGCTCGATCATGGCGGCGTGGTGCCTCGCGCACCACAAGGAGAACTTCCTCTACACGAACTTCGAGGAGCTCTGCGAGATCCTGGCGACGTACGACGTCACGTACTCGCTGGGTGACGGCCTGCGTCCCGGATCCATCGCCGACGCGAACGACGAGGCGCAGTTCGCCGAGTTGAGGACGTTGGGCGAGCTGAACACCATCGCCAAGCGGCACAACGTCCAGACGATGATCGAGGGCCCGGGCCACGTCCCGATGCACAAGATCAAGGAGAACATCGACCTTCAGCAGGAGATCTGCGAGGAGGCGCCGTTCTACACGCTCGGCCCGCTGACGACCGACGTCGCTCCCGCGTACGACCACATCACCTCCGGCATCGGCGCGGCCATGATCGCCTGGTGGGGCACCGCGATGCTCTGCTACGTGACGCCCAAGGAGCACCTGGGCCTGCCCAACCGGGACGACGTGAAGACCGGTGTCATCACGTACAAGATCTCCGCTCACGCGGCCGACCTGGCCAAGGGACATCCGGGCGCGCAGGAGTGGGACGACGCCCTGTCGGACGCCCGGTTCGAGTTCCGGTGGGAGGACCAGTTCAACCTGGCTCTCGACCCGGACACGGCCCGCTCCTTCCACGACGAGACCCTCCCGGCGGAGCCGGCCAAGACCGCGCACTTCTGCTCCATGTGCGGTCCCAAGTTCTGCTCGATGAAGATCTCCCAGGACATCCGCCGAGAGCACGGTGGTGACCTGAAGGCGGACGAGATCCAGGCGGGCATGGCGGAGAAGTCCGCCGAGTTCGCCGCCTCGGGCAACCGCGTCTACCTGCCGCTGGCGGACTGACGCAGGGCGCGGTGCCGCCGTTGTCCGGACCGGGGGGATCGGACAGCGGCGGCACCTTCGCCCGTCGGCGGTGACATTCGCACCTCGAATCCCTTGCGTTCGAGTGTGCTTCAACTCCTAGAGTCCACCGCCATGACCATGCGATACAGGAATCTGGGCGGGACCGGCATCGAGGTGAGTGCGCACTGCCTCGGCACGATGATGTTCGGGGCCGTGGGGAACCCGGATCACGAGGAGTGCGTACGGATCATCCACGCCGCGCTCGATCGGGGGATCAACTTCGTCGACACCGCGGACATGTACTCCGCGGGCGAGTCGGAGGTGATCGTCGGCAAGGCACTCAAGGGGCGTCGCGACGACGTCGTCCTCGCCACGAAGGTGCACTTCCAGATGGGGGAGGGACGCAACCGCAGCGGGAACTCGCGGCGGTGGATCGTCCGGGCCGTGGAGGACAGCCTGCGGAGGCTGGACACCGACTGGATCGACCTCTACCAGGTACACCGGCCCGACCACGGCACCGACGTCGAGGAGACCCTGGCGGTACTCGGTGACCTGGTGCGGGCCGGGAAGATCCGGGCCTTCGGGTGCTCCACCTTCCCCGCCGAGGAACTCGTCGAGGCGTACCACGTATCGGAGCGCCGAGCGTTGCCGAGGTTCCGCACGGAGCAGCCGCCGTACTCGATCCTCGCGCGCGGCATCGAGGCCGACGTGCTCCCCGTGGCCCGGCGCCAGGGGATGGGCGTCCTGACCTGGAGCCCGCTCGCGTCCGGATTCCTGAGCGGCAGGTACCGGCTCGGTGGACCGGTCGACCTCACGTCGGGGCGGGCGGCGCTGACGCCCGCCCGGTTCGATCCGGCGATTCCCGGCAACGTCGCGAAGCTGGAAGCCGTGGAACGGCTCGTCGAGTTGGCCGACGAGATCGGCTGCTCACTTCCGGAACTCGCTGTGGCCTTCCCGGTGGCGCACCCGGCCGTCACCTCGGTGATCATCGGTCCCCGCACCATGGAGCAGATGGAGTCGCTGGTCGATGGGGCGGGCCTGGTCCTCGACGACGCGGCGCTCGACCGGATCGACGAGATCGTGCCGCCGGGCCACAACCTCTACCAGCCCGACGGCGTCTGGCGCCCGACGGCGCTCACGGAGGTCGCGCAGCGGCGGCGGACGCTCGGGGACCGCTCGGCGGGTTAGGCGCCGGAGTCGTGCGATGTTTCACGTGAAACAGACCCGGATGTTTCACGTGAAACAGGCATCTCGGATCGGATGGGGGCGCGGGAGACGGCGGCCCGCGGTTGACCTCGGTCTGCCGTCGACAGGTCTCCGGCAGATCGGGCATGGCGAGGAGCCGGTCACAGGCGAGGAGGAGGTCTCGCGGGGCCGTGGGACGGCACGCCGGTGCGCGGCCCGGGTGGACCCCGGAGGCACGGCCAAGTGGCGGCGCCCGATGGGCCGTTCCGCCCCACGTGGGCGGCCTCCGATCAGGTCACTCCGATTCGTGGTCCGGGCCTCCGAAGTCCGGGCTGGTGAAGTCCGGCGGCGAGTAGCCGGGCCGGGTGGCCCCGCCGGAGGTGCCGGGACTCGTGAAGTCCGGTGCGGTGTAACCCAGGTTGGGCATCCGGCTGGACGGAAGACGTCGGACGGGCGAGCCCGGGCGTGTGCTCGGATCGGCCAGGGCGTCTCGCAGGAACGGCATGATGCCCCGTTCCAGCAGGGCGTTGCGCCAGGCTTCCCGTGCGCGGGAGAGCTCGTCGGGTATCGCCGCGGTCTCCTCGGCCGCCACCTCGGTGGAGCTGTTGCGGATCGCGGTCACCAACAGCCCGATCACCGCGAACAGCAGTGCGGCCACGGTGAGGGCGCCGAACAGCCAACCCGCCGTCAGCATCGTTTTGGCGAAGGCGGGTTCGGGATCGAGCATCTTGAGGCTGTAGCCCACCAGCAGGAAGATCAGCATGGCGGTGCCGGCCAAGACGGGCGCGAGGACGGCCACGATGGCGCTCACTCCCGCCCCGCCGTCCTGCCCGTCGCCTTGGTGCTCTCCGCCCCTTCCCGAGGCCGTCAGGGCCTCGTCGCGCAGGTCCTCGCGGACCTTCACGAAGTGGTCGTACTCGGCGGCGGCCGCCGCCGTCAGGATCGCGCTGGCGCCCATGGCCATGGTGCGCAACTGTTCGGCGTTCAGTCGTTCGCCCAGGGCGGCGAGTTCGGGCCGTTCGTTCGCTGTGCGCAGCGCCTCGTCGAGGAGCCGATCGAACTCCGGTCGGTCTTCGGTGAGCAGGTGCGGAGCGCTGGTCATGTGCATCCCCCGATGCTCCGTACAAGCCGGTATGCCCGCGTAGACCCGGGCGCCGGCACAAACGGAGGAGAGCCTGCTACGGATAGAGCGATGGTAGAGCGACCATGCCACGCCGTGACAGGGGCTTTCCGGAAATACCCCGCTCAGCGAACGCTCAGTCGCGCAGAGGCAGCTGTACGACGAGCAGCTTTCCGGCCATCGTGACCCCGCCGTCCATCGCGATGGCCAGCCTGTCCGCGTACACGTGCGGGCCGTCCACGACCTCGGGGCCCCGCGGCTCGTCGCCGTCCTCGGTGCCCACCTCACCCAGCAGGTACGGGATGGGGCTGTGTCCGTGCACGACGCGGCCACCTCCGTAGGTGCCCAGGAGTTCCCGCACGGCCTGCGGGCCGGTTTCCTCGTCGCGGAAGGCGAACCGCTTGGTGAACTTTCGGAAGAGGTCCCACGTGATGTCTGCGTCGTTGCGGTTGAGCAGCTCGTGGATGGTGTCGTTGACGTCCTCGATGGAGCTGCCGTAGTCGAGGTAGGCGGTGGTGTCGGAGTGCAGCAGCAGGTGCCCGTCCTCCAGGGTGGCCGCGTCGAGCCGCGACATCCACTGGAGGTGCACGTCCTCCAGGCGCTCCATGTCGGTGCGCTGACCGCCGTTGAGCAGCCAGGCGGCCTGGAAGGTGGCGGTGCCGGCGCCGGAGTGGATCGGGGTGTCGCCGAAGCGCTTGGCGCCGATGAGCAGCAGCTCGTGGTTGCCCATGAGGGCCTTGCAGTAGCCGCCCGCGGCGGCGGCCTCGGCGGAGAGCCGCATGACCAGGTCGATGACCCCGATGCCATCGGGTCCCCGGTCGGTGAAGTCCCCGAGGAACCAGAGCCGGGCGTTGCCCGCGGACCACCGTCGGTCGGCGTCGATGAGGTTCTGCGCCTGGAGTTCGGTGACGAGTTCGTCCAGGTAGCCGTGTACGTCGCCCACGACGTACAGCGGGCCGGGCCCGGGCGCCGCGGTCTCCTGGGGGACGTAGTGGACCTGGACCGTGTCGCCGGGGCCGCCCTGTGCGCCCCGGCCGATGACGGGCAGGTCGCGCTGTGTGGGCGTGTACCCCTCGGGGGCCTCGTCCTCGGCCGGCGAGGCCGCGTCCGGCACGTCCGACGCGACGGGCGCGAGGCCCGGGTACGCGCCGACGACCCTTTGGTGGGGCACGTGTTCGACCTCCGGGCGCACCGCGACGCGGTCCGTCGGGTGGGTGCCGGGCTCCGTCCGGTACTCGGGCAGCCCGTGTCCGGGCGCGCCCTCGCCGTAGTACGCGGGGTACTCGCCGTACACCGGCTGCTCGCCGGACAAGCCGACGGCCGCCGCGTACGGGGCGGGTTCGATGACCGGCACGCGGAAGTCTCGCAGCGTGTCCGTCCGCATCGCGGGTCCCTGACCGGCCCCCTGAGTCATCGACCCCTCCACCACCGTCGCGCTGCCGTACACCTGCGGACCCTCTGACCTCCGGTCGGAGGGTCCGTGATGTCGTGCGCCCATCATAGGAATGCGGCTCGCGCTCTGTGACGCACCAGGGGTGGTGAATCCTGGCCGGAGCCGGTCCTTCCTGCCACTTTCTACCGATATCGGTGTGGTTGAAATCTTTGACGGGGCTGTCGACCCCGTCGGTGTGGCGTCCGCCGCCGCCGATTCGACCCGCCGAGCGGTCAGTCCTGGGCAGGTGAGCGGGGCGGGCTGACGGTCGTGCGGGGCTGCCTGCGCTGTGAGGAGGTACGGATGATCAGTTCGGTCGGGACGACCTGTTCGACGGGCCGGCCGGTGTCGACTCCCTCGATCGCGTCGATGAGCAACTGCACGACGGCCGTGCCGATGCGCCGCGGTTTCAGGGAGAGGGTGGTGATCGGCGGTTCGGTGTTCGCGTACACGGTCGATTCGCTGCAGCACACGAGCAACAGGTCCTCGGGGACACGCAGCCCGTAGCGCCGGGCGGCGGCGAGCAGATCGGTGCCGTTGGGGTCGAAGAGCCCGTAGACGGCGTCGGGTCGGTCGGGTCGGGCGAGCAGCCGGTCGGCGGCGACCGCACCCGCGCACGGGTCGTGGGCGGGGTAGGACTCGTAGACGGGGTCTTGGCCGACGCGCTCGCACCAGTTGAGGTAGGCGGTGGTGGAGAGCCGTGTGTAGGTGTCGGTGGTGGTGCCGGTGAGCAACCCGATCCGGCGGGCGCCCGCGGCGGCGAGGTGGTCGAGCAGATTGAGTACGGCGGCCTCGTGGTCGTTGTCGACCCAGGCGGTGACGGGGAGGGACCCGGCCGGTCGGCCGTCGGAGACCACGGGCAGGCCCTGGCGGACGAGCTCGCTGACCACGGGGTCGTGGTCGGAGGGGTCGATCACGACGGTGCCGTCGAGGGCCACGTTGGACCAGACGTCGTGTCGTGAAGTGGCGGGCAGGATGACGAGGGCGTAGCCGCGGGCGAGCGCGGCGGAGGTCGCCGCCCTCGCCATCTCCGCGAAGTACGCGAATTCGGTGAAGGTGAAAGGTTCATCCCCGTACGTGGTCACGGTCAGGCCGATGAGGCCCGACTTGCCCGTGCGGAGGGTTCGGGCGGCGGCGGACGGGCGGTAGCCCAGACGGTCGGCGACCTCGCGAACGTGGCGACGGGTGGCGTCGGGCAGCCGCCCCTTGCCATTGAGCGCGTCGGAGACGGTCGTGATGGAGACGCCCGCCGCGGCGGCCACGTCTCTGATGCCGGCCCGGCCCTGTCGGCCGCCGGTCCGCCGGGTGGTCTCGGTCCGGCTCACCTGATGCTTCCCTGCTGCTGTCATGGCGAGCCGATAGTAGGGCTCGTAGAGGCGGCTGGTCCGGGTGCATATGCACGCGTTGACAGGCACGTTTCTGCATGGTTCGCCACCCTCAATGACCTTGGAAAAGAAGGTTTCTGGTGGCGTGGAGTGAGATGGGAGCTTGTCGGCGGGTACGGGCATGCCAAAACGGGGCGCCGTCCGGTCGGTGGCAACTCACCTGGACGAGGGATGCGCGCCACGGCGCAGGCCACCAGCGCGCGCATATATGCGCGCGCTCCCCCTGTGATCCTGGCGCCCGCCATTCTCGGATCGGCGGAATCCTCATAAGGTGTGCAGCATTGAGTCGACGGCGACGTCGACGGGACGGTCGAGGAGGACCTGCGGTGAGCGAGAAGAGCCCGAGGCTGCGCGCCGAGCTGGACGGCATCCCCACCTACAAGCCGGGCAAGCCCGCGGCCGCGGGTGGACCCGTCGCGTTCAAGTTGTCCTCGAACGAGAATCCGTACCCGCCGCTGCCCGGCGTCCTGGAGACGGCCGTCGCGGCGGCCGGTCGCTTCAACCGCTACCCGGACATGGCCTGCACGGGCCTCGTGAACGAGCTCGCGGAGCGGTTCGGGGTGCCGGTCGAGCACATCGCGACGGGCACCGGCTCGGTCGGGGTGGCGCAGTCGCTGATCCAGTCGACGGCCGGCCCGGGCGACGAGGTCATGTACGCCTGGCGGTCCTTCGAGGCCTACCCGATCATCACGCAGATCTCGGGCGCCACGTCCGTGCAGGTGCCGCTGACCGACGGGGACGTGCACGACCTGGACGCGATGTACGCCGCGATCACCGAGCGGACCCGTCTGATTTTCGTCTGCAACCCCAACAACCCCACCGGTACCGCGGTGCGCCGGGCGGAGCTGGAGCGGTTCCTGGACCGGGTGCCCTCGGACATCCTGGTGGTGCTGGACGAGGCGTACCGCGAGTTCGTGCGTGACACGGACGTGCCGGACGGCATCGAGCTCTACCGCGATCGTCCCAACGTGTGCGTGCTGCGCACGTTCTCCAAGGCCTACGGGCTGGCCGGCCTGCGCGTCGGTTTCGCGGTGGCGCACGAGCCGGTCGCCGCCGCGCTGCGCAAGACGGCGGTCCCGTTCGGCGTCAGCCAGCTCGCACAGGACGCGGCGGTCGCCTCGCTGCGCGCCGAGGACGAGCTGATGGGCCGGGTCGGCGCGCTGGTGGGCGAGCGGGCACGGGTGCACGCCACGCTGCTCGCCCAGGGCTGGACGGTGGTCCCGGAGACGCAGGCCAACTTCGTGTGGCTGCGGCTGGGTGAGCGGACCGCCGAGTTCGCGGCGGCCTGCGAGAAGGCCGGTGTGGTGGTCCGGCCCTTCGCGGGCGAGGGCCTGCGGGTCACGATCGGTGAGACCGAGGCGAACGACCTCTTCCTGCACGCGGCGGAGGCGTTCCTCAAGGAGCTGTAAGAGCCGTAAGGGCTGTACGGGTTTCAGAGAGCGGGCAGGAGCCCGCGGGACTCGACTACGCGAGTTCCACGCGGATGGGGTCGCCGTCGCGGACGGTGGCCAACAGGCGGGGGTCGCCGTCGAACGAGCCGAGGACGTTGCACGGGCTCGCCAGGCGACTCTCGCCTTCGCGTGAGATGGGCGTGGGGCCGTAGGGCAGCGCGAGCGCGTCGCCGTCGGTCCAGAAGGCGACCGTGCCCGGGTCGACCACCTGTCGGGCGTCGTGTTCCAGGGCCACCGAGATGCCGGTGCCGAAGTAGACCTCCTCGCCCCAGGTGTTCGCGGAGGCGGAAATCGGGAGTGCCTCCGCCAGGGCCTTGCTGGTCGGGGTCTCTTCGAGCGTCGCGGTGAGCTGACCCGCAGGCCAGGAGATTCGAATCTTCATGGGCCGCATTCAACAATCTGTTGAATCTGTTGGCTAGAGGGGACCCCGCTCAAGCGTCCGAAAACCACGTGCGCCATAATGCTTGTGAATGTGAACGCGTTCACAAGCGTGTACTGCTTCATCCCGTATTGAGCAGTGCACAACGGACAAACTGCGGCTGTGACCACGGCGACACGAAGGAGACGACGACGTGGACCAAGCTCTGGCGCCAGAGACCCTGGCGCGATGGCAGTTCGGCATCACCACCGTCTATCACTTCCTCTTCGTCCCTCTGACGATCTCGCTCGCCGCGCTGGTCGCGATCTTGCAGACCGCCTGGGTGCGGACCGAGAAGGAGAAGTACCTCAAGGCCACGAAGTTCTGGGGCAAGCTCTTCCTGATCAACATCGCGATGGGCGTCGTCACGGGCATCGTCCAGGAATTCCAGTTCGGCATGAACTGGTCCGACTACTCGCGGTTCGTCGGTGACGTCTTCGGAGCGCCGCTGGCCTTCGAGGCCCTGATCGCCTTCTTCTTCGAGTCCACGTTCATCGGCTTGTGGATCTTCGGGTGGGACAAGCTGCCGAAGAAGATCCACCTGGCCTGCATCTGGATGGTGTCGATCGGCACGATCCTCTCCGCGTACTTCATCCTCGCGGCCAATTCCTGGATGCAGCACCCGGTCGGCTACCGCATCAACGAGAAGACCGGGCGGGCCGAGCTCACCGACTTCCTGCTCGTCCTGACGCAGAACACCGCCCTGGCGCAGGTGTTCCACACCCTCACCGCCGCCCTGCTGACCGGGGGCGCGTTCATGGTGGGCATCGCCGCCTTCCACCTGCTGCGCAAGAAGCACATCCCGGTGATGCGCACCTCGCTGCGGCTGGGCCTGATCGCCGTCGTGGTCGGTGGCCTGCTCACCGCGGTGAGCGGTGACACCCTCGCCAAGATCATGTACAAGCAGCAGCCGATGAAGATGGCGGCCGCCGAGGCGCTGTGGGACGGCGAGAAGGGCGCGCCCTTCTCGATCTTCGCCTACGGCGACGTCGACAAGGGCCACAACAAGGTCGCCATAGAGGTGCCCGGCCTGCTGTCGTTCCTCGCGGACAACACCTTCGACTCCTACGTGCCCGGCATCAACGACGTGAACAAGGCCGAGCAGGAGAAGTACGGGCCCGGCGACTACCGGCCGGAGGTCCCCGTCGCGTACTGGGGCTTCCGCTGGATGATCGGGTTCGGCATGGCGTCCTTCACCATCGGGGCCATCGGTCTCTGGCTGACGCGGCGCAAGTTCATGCTGCCGCCGGCTCTGCGCACCGGTGAGGACGAACGGCCCCATCTGGTGCTGTTCAGGAAGGCGCTGAATCCCCGCTTCACCCGCCTCTACTGGCTCACCGCGATCTGGACGCTCGGCTTCCCGCTGATCGCCAACTCCTGGGGGTGGATCTTCACCGAGATGGGCCGCCAGCCGTGGGTGGTCTACGGGGTCCTGCGCACCCGTGACGCCGTCTCCCCCAGCGTCTCGCAGGGCGAGGTCATCACGTCGATGCTCGTCTTCACGGCCCTCTACGCGGTGCTCGCCGTGATCGAGGTCAAGCTGCTCGTGAAGTACGTCAAGACGGGCCCGCCCGAACTGACGGAAGCCGACCTGAACCCGCCCACCAAGATCGGCGGGGACGACAAGAACTCCGACCGGCCGATGGCCTTCTCGTACTGAGGCTGAGGAGACCACACCATGCAACTTCAAGACGTCTGGTTCGTGCTCATCGCCGTCCTGTGGATCGGCTACTTCTTCCTGGAGGGCTTCGACTTCGGGATTGGCGTACTCACCAAGCTGCTCGCCCGTGACCGCACGGAGAAGCGGGTCCTGATCAACACGATCGGGCCCGTGTGGGACGGCAACGAGGTCTGGCTGCTCACTGCCGGCGGTGCCACCTTCGCCGCCTTCCCCGAGTGGTACGCGACGCTCTTCTCCGGCTTCTACCTGCCGCTGCTGATCATCCTTGTCTGCCTCATCGTCCGCGGCGTCGCCTTCGAGTACCGCCACAAGCGTCCCGAGGACAAGTGGCAGACCAACTGGGAACACGCGATCTTCTGGACCTCGCTGATTCCCGCGTTCCTGTGGGGCGTGGCCTTCGCCAACATCGTGCGCGGCGTGAAGATCGACCAGCACAAGGAGTACGTCGGTACCTTCCTCGACCTGCTCAACGGGTATGCGATCCTCGGCGGCCTGGTCACCCTCGCCTTGTTCACCTTCCACGGCGCGGTGTTCGCCTCGCTCAAGACCGTCGGTGACATCCGGGACCGCTCGCGGAGCCTGGCGACCCGGCTGGGTGTGGTCACCGCCGTGCTGGCCCTGGTCTTCCTGACCTGGACCCAGGTCTCGCGGGGTGACGGCAAGAGCCTGATCGCCATGGCCGTCGCGGTCGTGGCGCTGCTCGCGGCGCTCGGCTTCAACCTGGCCGGCCGTGAGGGATGGTCGTTCGCCCTGTCGGGGGTCACCATCGCCTCCGCCGTCGCGATGCTCTTCCTGACGCTCTTCCCGAACGTCATGCCGTCCTCGTTGAACGACGCCTGGAGCCTCACCGTCGACAACGCCTCGTCCACCCCGTACACCCTGAAGATCATGACCTGGCTCGCGGTGGTGGCCACCCCGGTCGTCGTCCTCTACCAGGGCTGGACCTACTGGGTGTTCCGCAAGCGCATCGGTACGCAGCACATCGTTGACGCGCACTGAGTCGCTGACCGTCCCGGGCTCTTCGATCCGGGGACAGCCCGTGCCTGCCTGACCCTGCCGAGGGGATGTTTCACGTGAAACCGATCGACCCGCGTCTGCTGCGGTACGCCCGCTCCACCCGTCTCTTCCTGGGCGCGGTGGTGGCCCTCGGGCTGGCCGGGGCGGGGCTGGTCGTCGGTCAGGCGATGCTCATCGCCGAGATCGTGGTCGGTGCCTTCGAGAAGGGACTGGACGGTGAGGCGCTCCGGACGCCACTGCTGCTGCTCGCGGCGGTGGCGCTGGGGCGCGGGCTGATCGCCTGGCTCACGGAGCTGGCCGCACACCGGGCCAGTGCGGCGGTCAAGTCCGAACTGCGGGGGCGACTGCTGGACCGGGCGGCCGACCTGGGGCCCGGATGGCTGAGCGGGCAGCGCACGGGATCGCTGGTGGCGCTGGCCACCCGGGGCGTGGACGCCCTCGACGACTACTTCTCCCGCTACCTGCCCCAACTGGGGCTCGCGATCGTCGTGCCGGTGGCGGTGCTCGCGCGGATCGTCACCGAGGACTGGGTGTCGGCGGCCATCATCGTCGTCACCCTGCCTCTGATCCCGCTGTTCATGATCCTCATCGGCATGGCCACCCAGTCCCGGATGGACCGCCAGTGGCGGCTGCTCTCGCGGCTGTCGGGGCATTTCCTGGACGTGGTGGAGGGGCTTGCGACCCTGAAGGTCTTCGGTCGGGCCAAGGCCCAGACCGAGTCGATCCGCAAGATCACCGACGACTACCGCCAGGCCACGATGCGGACGCTGCGCATCGCCTTCCTCTCCTCCTTCGCCCTGGAACTCCTCGCCACACTGTCGGTGGCCTTGGTGGCCGTGACCATCGGCATGCGGCTCGTGCACGGGGACCTCGACCTGTACACCGGACTCGTCATCCTGATCCTGGCTCCGGAGGCCTATCTGCCGCTGCGCCAGGTGGGTGCGCAGTACCACGCGGCGGCCGAGGGGCTGGCGGCGGCCGAGGAGATCTTCGAGGTCCTGGAGACCCCGGTCGCACGGAGCGGCGGTTCGGTCGTCCCGTCGGCCGGCGCCCCGCTTCGCATCGCGCTGGACGGTGTGGCCGTCCGGTACGAGGGCCGGGGCGAGGACTCGCCCGGACCGGTGTCGCTGGTCGTCGAACCGGGCGAGTGCGTGGCCCTCACCGGGCCGAGCGGCGCGGGCAAGTCCACGCTGTTGCAGGTACTGCTGGGATTCGTGGAGCCGACCGCCGGGCGGGTGTCCGTCGCGGGCGTGGACCTGGCCGATCTGGCGCCCGAGCAGTGGCGGGAGCGGATCGCGTGGGTGCCGCAGCGGCCGCACCTGTTCGCGGGGACGATCGCGGAGAACGTGCGACTGGCCCGGCCGGACGCGTCCGACGACGCCGTCGCCGAAGCCCTCGCGGACGCCGGGGCACGGGAGTTCGTGAGCGCGCTGCCCCGTGGCGCGGACACGGTACTGGGCGAGGGCGGGGTGGGGCTGTCCGCCGGCCAGCGCCAGCGCCTGGCACTGGCCCGGGCCTTCCTGGCGGATCGCCCCGTACTGCTGCTGGACGAGCCGACCGCCGCGTTGGACGGGGAGACCGAGGCCGCCGTCGTCGAGGCCGTACGGAGGCTCGCGGTCGGGCGGACCGTCCTGCTGGTGGTGCACCGGCCGGCGCTGCTGGCCGTCGCGGACCGTGTCGTGGCCGTGGGGGCGGGTCCGGCGAGCGCCTTCCCCGCGGCGGGCCCGGCCGCGCCCACGCGCGCAGGGATCCCGCAGGGAACGGGACGGGTTCGGGACACGGAGACCGGGCCCGCCGATCCCGGGGAGTGGATCCTCGGCCCCGCTTCCGAGGGCGCCGCGAAGGAAGCGGGCACCGACGCGGGGGGCCGCGATCCGCTCCGGCGGGTGCGCGAGGTGGCCGCGGCCTGGCAGGGACGGTTCCGGCTCGGGCTGCTGCTCGGCGCGCTGGCCGTCGGGTGCGGCGTCGGCCTGATGGCCGTCTCCGGATGGCTGATCTCGCGGGCCTCGGAGCAACCGCCGGTCCTCTACTTGATGATGGCGGTCACGGCCACCCGTGCCTTCGGCATCGGGCGGGCCGTCTTCCGCTACGCCGAGCGGCTCGTGTCGCACGACGCCGTCCTGCGGATGCTCGCCGATCTGCGGGTCTCCGTGTTCCGGCGACTGGAGCGGATCGCCCCGGCCGGACTGCGCGAACAGCGGCGCGGGGATCTCCTGTCCCGCCTGGTGGCCGACGCGGACGCCCTCCAGGACTACTGGTTGCGCTGGCTCCTCCCCGTCGGCGCGGCCGTGCTCGTCGGCACCGGCTCGGTGGCCTTCACCGCCTGGCTGCTGCCCGAAGCCG
Organism: Streptomyces sp. NBC_01426; assembly: GCF_036231985.1. Lineage (GTDB taxonomy): Bacteria > Actinomycetota > Actinomycetes > Streptomycetales > Streptomycetaceae > Streptomyces. The sequence goes on along the minus strand of NZ_CP109500.1, from coordinate 3,916,851 downwards.
GGGCCGCGCTCGCCGTCGGCCTGCTCGCGGCCGGTGTCGGTGTGCCCCTGGTCAGCGGCGCCGTCGCACGCCGTGCCGAACGCCGGCTGGCGCCCGCCCGGGGCCGGCTCGCCACCCGGGTGGCGGATCTGCTGACCGGTACCGCCGAGCTGACCGTGGCCGGCGCGCTGGAGGGGCGGAAGGCCGCCGTGCGCGCGAGCGACCGGGGGCTGACCGACATCGCCTCCCGGGGCGCCGCCGCGACCGGGCTCGGCAGCGGGCTGTCCGCCCTGGTGTGTGGCCTGACCGTGGTGGTCGCCGCCCTTTTCGGTGCGAACGCCGTGGTCGACGGCCGGCTGCCCGGGGTGACGATGGCGGTGGTCGTGCTGACCCCGTTGGCCGCCTTCGAGGCCGTCACCGGACTTCCGCTCGCGGTGCAGTACCGCCAGCGGGTGCGCCGCAGTGCCGAGCGGGTCTACGAGGTCATCGACGCGCCGGTTCCGGTCGCCGAACCGGAGCGGCCGCACGCGATGCTCACCTCGCTTTTCCCCCTGCGGGTGGCGGGGCTCACCGCCCGGCACCCCGGCCAGGAGCGGGACGCCTTGGAGGGGCTCGACCTGACGCTGGAGGCCGGCCGACGGGTCGCGGTCGTCGGGCCGTCGGGCTCGGGCAAGACCACGCTGGCACAGATCCTGCTGCGCTTCCTGGACCAGCGTCAGGGCTCGTACACCGTGGGCGGGGTCGACACGCGCTCGCTCGACGGCGACGACGTGAGGCGGATCGTGGGCCTGTGTGCCCAGGACGCGCACATCTTCGACAGCTCGGTACGGGAGAACCTGCGCCTGGCCCGCACCGACGCGACCGAGGCGCAGCTGAGGCAGGCGCTCGCCGCGGCCCGGCTGCTGGAGTGGGCCGACGGGCTTCCCGACGGCCTGGACACCCTCGTCGGTGAGCACGGGGAGCGGATCTCCGGCGGTCAGCGCCAACGGTTGGCCCTGGCGCGGGCGCTGCTCGCGGACTTCCCCGTCCTGGTCCTGGACGAGCCGGCCGAGCACCTCGACCTGGCGACGGCGGACGCGCTGACCGCAGACCTGTTGGCGGCCACCGAGGGCCGGACCACGGTGCTGATCACACACCGGCTGGCCGGCCTGGAAGCGGTGGACGAGGTGCTCGTCCTGGATCGGGGCGCCGTCGTACAGCGTGGCGGGTACGAGGAGCTGGCCGTCATCGAGGGCCCACTGCGGCGGCTTCTGGAGCGGGAACGGGAGGCGGACGGACTGCCGGCCGGGAACCGCAGGCCGACTTTCCCCAATAAAGGGGACTAACTAGGCTCAAGGTCATGTCAGTGCAGGAGTCTCAGGAACCACCGGAACCATCACGGGGAACACCGGACCCGCTGGAGGCCGCCACCCAGGCCACCAGGAGTCTGCAGGGCCTCTCCACCGAGCTCACCGCCCGGGTGCCGCAACTGCTGGAGGCCATGCGCTCGGTCGGTACGGGCCTTGAACTGCACTCCACCCTCGACCGCATCTGCGAGACGGCCGCCGAGCTGGCGGACGCCCGGTATGCGGCGATCGGCGTCGTCGACACCGAGGGCCGCGGGCTCTCGGACTTCGTCACCTTCGGCATCAGCGCCGAGACGGCACGGAGGATCGGCCACCGTCCCGACGGGAAGCGGGGCCTGCTCGGCGCGCTCATCTCCCACCCGGACACCGTGCAGCTCGCCGATCTCACGAAGGATCCCCGGTCGTCGGGCTTCCCGGCCCATCACCCGCCCATGAAGACCTTCCTCGGCGTCCCGGTCCGGGTGCAGGGGGAGATCTTCGGCAATCTGTACCTCGCCGAGAAGAACGGCGGCGGCGAGTTCAACGACTACGACGTGCACATGGTCCGCGTGCTGGCCACCGAGGCGGGCATCGCCATCGGCAACGCCCGGCTGTACGAGGCCGCCACCCAGCGCGAGCGGTGGATCGACGGCTCGGTGGCCGTCACCACGGCCCTGTTGTCCGGCGGGGACGCGGACGACGCCCTTGCCGTCGTGGCCGAGCAGGCCCGCCGGTTGGCCGACTCCTCGGCCGGGATCGTGCTGCTGCCGGCCGAGGACGGCGGGATGGAGATCGTCGCCGTGTCCGCCGAGAACCCGGCGACCTCGCTCGGTGTCGTCATCCCCGCCGAGAGCCCGGTCGTGGACAAGCTGCTGCGGGGCGAGCCCGTCTTCGTGGACGACGCCGCCTCCGACCCCCGCATGATCAGCAAGCTGACCAGCCAGTACGGGCCCTGCATGATGCTGCCGCTGCACAGCGGCGGACGGGTGCTCGGGGCCCTGGTCACCCCGCGGGCGCGCGGCAAGCGGCCCTTCACCGAGTCCGAGCGGACCCTGGCGACCCAGTTCGCCTCCCAGGCCGCCCTCGCGTTGATGATGGCCGAGGCCCAGCGCGACCGGGAGCGGCTCGCGGTGTTCGAGGACCGCGACCGCATCGCCCGTGATCTGCACGACCTGGTAATCCAGCGGCTGTTCGCCACCGGAATGATGTTGGAGGGCGCGCAGCGCCGGTCCGTCGTCCCGGAGGTCAGCGACGGCGTCGGCAAGGCCGTGGACGAGCTGGACGTCACGATCCAGGAGATCCGCACCGCGATCTTCGCCCTCCAGCAGGGCCCGGCGGAAGCCCCTTCGGGATTGCGCACCCGGGTACTGCGAGAGATCAACATGGCCGCCGTCCCCCTCGGCTTCAAGCCGGCCCACCGCTTCCTCGGCCCGATCGACGCGGTCGTGGGGGAACTGGTCGGCAAGAACCTGATCGCGGCGCTCCGCGAGGCGCTGTCGAACGCGTTCCGGCACTCCGAGGCGTCCCGGATCGAAGTGGTCCTGGACTCCACCATCCACCTGACCGACGGCCGACCCGGAGTCCGGTTGGAGGTAGCGGACGACGGGGTGGGCATCGCCGAGGGCGGCCGCCGCAGCGGGCTGCGGAACCTGCGCCGCCGGGCCGAGTCGCTGGGCGGGTCGAGCTCGTACGGCCCGGGAATCGGCGAGGACGGCGGCGGGACCACCCTGGTCTGGGAGGCCCCGCTCTGAGTGTCCGGGCGCCGGCCCCGCCGCCCCGAGGCAGCCCGGGGCCGACTGCTCCGGGCCCGGTTGCTCCGGTCGCTAGGGGCCCGGCTGCCTCGCTTGTCTTCCTACGCGCCGCGTTCGGTCAGGATGCGCTCGATGACGAGGGCGACCCCGTCCTCGTTGTTGGCGACCGTACGGCCGGACGCGGCCGCGATCACGTCCGGATGGGCGTTGCCCATGGCGTACGAGGTACCTGCCCAGCTGAGCATTTCCACGTCGTTCGGCATGTCACCGAAGGCGACCACCTCGGCGGGGGAGATCCCGCGCTCGGCACAACACAGCGCCAGGGTACTGGCCTTGGAGACGCCGAGCCCGCTGATCTCCAGCAGGGCGGTCGGGCTGGAGCGGGTGATCGACGCGTACACGCCGGCGACGGAACGGGCCAGGAACAGGAACTCGTCAGGTGCCAGTTCCGCATGGTGCGCGAGCAGCTTCAGCACGGGTGTGGCGCTGTCGTCCAACTCCTCGTGCAGCAGCTTCTCGGCGGTGGCCACCGTGGCACCCGGGTCCTGGAAGAACGGCGGGTACGCCGGCTCGTAATTGATCCCGGTGGTGCGTTCCACGGCGAAGGTCGTACCGGGAGCGGCGGCCCGCAGGGCGTCCACGACCGTGAGCGCGGTGGCCCGAGGGAGCCCCCGGACCTGTACGAACTCGCGGCCGGCGTGCAGGTCGACCACGGCCGCGCCGTTCGCGCAGATCGCCAGCCCGTGGCCGTGGACATGGTCACTGACCACGCCCATCCAGCGGGCCGGGCGTCCGGTCACGAAGAAGACCTCGATGCCGGCCTCCTCGGCGGCGGCGAGGGCGGCGACGGTGCGGGGCGAGACGGTCTTGTCGTCGCGCAGCAGGGTGCCGTCGAGGTCGGTGGCGATGAGCCGGGGAGTGGGGATTGGCCCGTCCGGGCGCTGGGGAGCCGAGGTCACGGTTCCATCTTCGCCCATGGGTCCATGGCACTGGACCAAGATCGGCCGGCCTGCCGTGTGGGATTCCCGCTGCTTCGCCGTGCCGCCGCGGGTCCCGGGCGATGTTTCACGTGAAACCGAGACCGGGCGCAGGCGGCGGCCGCGAATGTTTCACGTGAAACACGCGGGCACCGCCTTAGGCTCGCCTGTATGAGTCTGCGTCTGAGCACTGTGATTCTCCCCGTCCGACCGTGGCACGAAGGAGGCCGCGACCAGTGGTCGCGGGCCGAGGAGCTCGGGTTCCACACCGCCTACACCTACGACCACCTCACCTGGCGGACCTTCCGTGACGGCCCCTGGTACGGCGCGATCCCCACCCTGACCGCGGCGGCCTGTGCCACCGAGCGGATCCGGTTGGGCACGCTCGTCACCTCGCCGAACTTCCGACACCCGGTGACCCTGGCCAAGGACCTCATGTCCCTGGACGACATCTCCGGCGGGCGCGTCACCCTCGGCATCGGGGCGGGCGGCAACGGCTTCGACGCGACCGCGCTGGGCCAGGAACCGTGGACCCCGCGCGAGAGGGCCGACCGCTTCGCCGAGTTCGTGCCGCTCCTGGACCGGCTGCTGACGGAGGGCGCGGTGACCGAGGACGGTGCCTTCTACTCCGCCGTGGAGGCCCGCAACATCCCCGGATGCGTTCAGCGGCCGAGGCTGCCGTTCGCGGTCGCGGCGACCGGACCCCGCGGCATGAAGGTCGTGGCGCGACACGGCCAGGCCTGGGTGACGGCGGGCGATCCGAAGGTCTTCGAGGGGACTCCGGAGCAGTCGCTGGAGGCCCTGCGCGGGCAGCTCGGCAAGCTGGAGAAGGCCTGTGTGGAGATCGAGCGCGACTTCGGGGCGATGGAGAAGGTCCTGCTGACGGGCTTCACCCCGGAGCGCGGCACGCTGCTGGAGTCCGTGGACGCGTTCGTCGACTTCGCCGGCCGCCATCAGGAGCTCGGCTTCACGGAACTGGTCGTCCACGCACCGATTCCGAACTCCGACTTCGCCGCCGACGAGGCCGTGTTCGAGCGCATCGCCACCGAGGCCCTGACCCAGCTCGAAGGCTGAGGCCCCGGGCGGCCCCGGACGCGGGAGCGGTCCCCGCCCCACCGCGATGAAGCGGTGGGGCGGGGACCGCGAGACGGCAATCCCCACAGACGTTCAGGGCGTCGGACCTCGAACCCTCATGCCCTCATGCCCTCAGGCGGGCGAGGATCCGCTCCGCGTTCGGCAGCATCCACTCCGGTACGACGCCTTCGGGCAGCGCCAGGATCTCCTCCATCAGCGCGGTGACCCGCTCGACTCCCGCTTCCGGGCGGCCCAGCTCCTGCTCCGTCCAGGCAGCGTTGTTGATGCACTGGAAGCGGTCCTCCAGGTGGTCGTGACCGAGCTCCGCGTAGACGACCGCGGCCCGGTCCCACAGGCGGATCTCCTCCAGTCGCAGCGCCGTGAGCTCCGCCTCGCCGGGCACGGTGACCGCCGAGACGGCGCTCTCCGTCCCGCCCTCGTCGTCGTTCTCCTCGTCGGCCCCTTCCATCGTCCGGACCTGACGGTCCAGGACCTGCGCCGACTGGTGCCAGGTCTGAGCGAGTTCGGCCCGGAGTTCCGGGTCCTGCGGATCGGCGGCCAACGCCGCTTCCAGCACTCCGGTGGCCTCGTCCATCAGGGACCTGGCCGCCGCCGTCGTGTCCACGGTGACCTCCTCGCGCAGAGCCAACCAGGCCAGGGAACGCAGGATCCGTGTCTCAGCGACCGGCGCACCGCCCGCCTGCCGATGCAGTTCCAGGGCTCGTTCGTACGCGGCGACCGCCTCGCGCACCAGCTCCGTGCCGGCGAGCTGGTCGGCGGCCGCCTGCGCGAAGCCCGCCTGGGGACGCGGGTCCTCCCAGTCCTTGGTGAGCTCCGCGGCGTGCAGGTACTGCTCCGCCGAGGCCGGCAGGTCCCGCACCTCGCGCAGCAGGTCGCCGAGGAACTCCCGTACGAAGACGGCCTGCTGCTCACCGTGCTCCAGCAGGTCCGGCAGCGTCGACTGCACCACCTCCGCGGCATCGGCGTACCGCTCGGTCCGCGCGTACGCGCGTGCCAGCAGCAGCCGCGCCTGCGCGCCCCCATCGGCGCTCAGTCCGGCCTGGTCGAACCAGTGCGCCGCCGTCAGCGCGTGTTCGGCGGCCTCCTCGGCCCCGTCCCGTCGGCGCAACAGGGTGTCGGCCAAGGTGAGGCGTACGACGCCCTGCTCCTCGGGATCGGTCAGCTCGGCGGCGTGTTCGAGCCCGGACCGGGCCGCTGCCTCCGCTTCCTCGGGCCTGCCCAACGAGAGCAGCACGCCGGCCCGCAGTACCAGGGCGTCCACCGCCTGCCAGGGGCAGCCCGCCGTGACGGCCCGGTCGGCGGACGAGGCCAGCGAGGACAGGGCCCGCTCCGGGTCGCCCTGGGTGAGGAGCACCCGGCCCAGCATCTCCTCCGCCTCCGCCGCCACCTCGGGCAACGCTTCCGCGTACGAGGCGATGAAGGAGTTCAGTTCGGCGGCCAGTTCGGCGTGGCCGTGGTCCTGTTCGTGCTGGTGGTCGTGTCCGTGCCCGGCGTCGTGCCCGGACTCGTCGTGTGCGTGCGTGGCCTCGATCGACCGCAGGTACGGCTCCAGGCGGATCGTGGTCAGCTCGGCGCGCGCGATGCGGCGGCCCCGTACCGGGTCGGCCGGATCCAGCGCCTCGGCGGCCCTGATGGCTGTCGAGAGCAGTCTCCGCGTCTCCGCGGGATCCGCCCCGGCCTGTGCGGCGACACCCGCCAGGCGCAGCTCCGCCAGCGCGGCTCGTTCCGCCTGCCCCAGGGCCCGGTAGCGGTCCCGGGCGACAACCAGCAATTCCGGCGCCTCGGGGGCTCCGGCACGAGCAGCGGACACGGCCCGGTGGTCCGCCAGGTCCGCGGCGAGCAGTGGGTCCACCTCAGAGGCGGGGAGCGCCGCCACGCGTACGGCAAGGTCGGACCAGAGCGCGTCCGCACCCGGGTGTCCCTGGTCGCGGGCGTGCCGGGCCCGTTCCGCCGATGCGTCGAGGCCGGCCCGCACCGAGGCGTCCGGGGCCGGATGCGCCGGCTCGGCCTCGACGGGGGACGGGGCCGGGACGGTGACCGGTGCGGCTTGTGGCAGCGCCGAACTGCGCACTCCGAGGGGCAGCACGTCGACCAGGGGGGCCCGACCGAGCCGGGCGAGGAACCGGTCGGAGACGCGGCTGTTGCCGTTGCGCGCGTCGAACCGACGCGCGATGTCCAGGCAGCCGGCGTGCAGCACCGCGTACAGCTCGTCGACGGAGTGGGTGGATCCCTCGTAGGGGACGGACGTCCCGGCGCCGTGGCCGAGCGTGACGAGCCGCTCCAACAGGACGAGCACCCCGCCGTGGAAGTCCAGTTGGACCTTGACGTCGGTGAGCGGCTTGAGGTGCGCGTCGTGGTCGAAGAGGATCTCCAGTCCGCGCGCCTCGTTGCCGGTGAGGGCGCAGAACTCGATGTGCTGGCCGATCGAGCGCAGCAGGCTCTCGTTGCCGCGCGCCAGGCGGTAGCCGCGCAGGTGATGGGCGCGGGCCTCGTCGATCCGGCCCTGGCGGAGCATGGGCAGCAAGGACCGTGCAAGTACCCGGTGTGGTTCCTCCCGACAGGTCTGCTTGCCCGCCAGTACCGGTTCCCAGATCTCGATGGCCTTGGCGTCGTCGCCCTTCGTGGCCCAGAACGAGCCCTGGCTGTTGGTCTCGCAGGCGTGGCAGTCGCTCATCTCGTCGCGCTCGGTGGCCTGCCAGGCGGCGACCGCGCGCTCCGCCCGCTCGTCGTCGCCGATGGCGTCCGCCAGGTAGTACTCGGACTGGCGCACCGCGCGCTCGCTGTATCCGGCGAGGCGGTAGCGACGCTCCATGTCCTCCAGATAGCCGGCGGCGGAAGCCAGCGGGATCTCGGGCGAGTTGATGATCTGGCCGGAGATCCACTTGAAGCGCCAGAAGAGCGAGTGGGCCTCGCCCCGGTCGAAGGTGCCGGGATCGCGGTCGTACTCCTGGAGCAGCCGGGCGAAGGGGACCATCATGCGGGTGCGTTCCGAGCTGTACTCGTACGCGTCGATCAGGGTCACCAGCGCGTTCCGGAACAGGGCCCGGTCACCGCAGACCTCGGCCGCCGCGACGAGCGCCTCGGCCTGCGCGTTGCGTGCGGCGCCGTGGGGGAGGAGGTGGTTCTCGTGCAGAGCCTTCCGGATCTCCTCCGGGGTCAGGTTGCTCACTTCTCGTTCTCCCGCGTGTCGGTGGAGTGGGTCGCCCATTCCAGGAGGCCCAGGAAGGCGCGGTTGAGCAGGGTGGAGTCGGCGGGGCGCAACGGCCGCTGGGACATCAGCAGCGCCTGGCCGTACAGCGATTCGACGGCGGTCGCGGTCAGGGTCGTGTCGGGGAGGTTCGCGATGCGGCGGATCAGCGGGTTGTTGTGGTTGAGGACCAAGCGGGCGCGCGGCGCGGAACCGCGCAGGGCGCCGAGGATGCCGGTCCACAGGGAATCGGCGCTGTCGAGGGCCGCGGTCCGGTCGCGTTCCTGCCGGGCCTGCCGGTCGTCGAGGTAGAGCGCGGGGACGGACACGGGCTGGAAAGCGCGCAGCACCACGTCGCAGCTCTGGGGTTCGAGCCGGGTACGGGCGGTGGACAGGAAGGAGGCGAGGGCCAGTTCGACGGTGGTCGGTACCGGGTCGAGCCGCTCGGTGACGGCTCCGGCGTCCAACTCGGTGACCTTGAGCTCGGGTCGTACGGCGGGAAGGAGCGCCAGCAGGTCGGCGTCGTAGGTGTAGCCGGCATTGATGACACCGAGGCCGTGGGCCGCGGCGATCGGGGCGATCTGGCGGAACTCCTCGACGGTGCGCGTGAAGTGGATGTCGGTGTGCGCGGCCGCGAACTCCTCCAGGCTCATCGACCCCTCACTGGTCTCGAACGGCAGCCAGGGCAGCATCAGGCCGAGGAGTTCGGCGTCGTGCCGGGCCAGGGACTTCACGCCCAGGTGGTGGACGCTCAGGAAGGAGGCCAGCCGTTCCGGGTCGCTCGCGGCGAGTTCGGCGAGCCAGGCGCGGATCCGGGCACCGAGGGCCTCGCGGACCGCAGCGAGGGTCTCGTCGTCGTACAGGTTCTCGCGGGAGGCGGTGGGCCGCAGGGTGTCGGTGTCGAGCACGACGCGGACGAAGAAGGCCCACTCCGGCAACAGGTTGTCGGCCTGGTCGGTCAGCAGCATGCCCTTGAGGTGGACGCGGTGTCCGGCCCGGTGGGCGGGGCTGGTGGGTTCGGCGAGGACGTAGGCGACTCCGCGCACGCCGGCGACCGGAAGGTCGAGGTCGATGCTGTCGAGCGGGGTGAAACCGAACAGCTGCGCGCAGTGTCCGGCGAGCGCGACGCGGCGGGCGGCCGGGGTGGGGAAGGAACGGTCCCACACGGCGGGGCGATCGGTGATCGGGCGGGGCTCGCCGCCTTCGCCGTCGTCGAAGGTGATGGCGTGGTGGAGCAGCGAACCGTAGTCGCGCGCGAGGCGTTCGACCCTGGCGGGCTCGGTCCATTCCTCGGCGCCCGGGCGGGTCTCCAGGTGGACGGTCGTACCGGGCTCCGGGCGCGCTTCGTGGGGAAGCTCGCGGACGGTGTAGGAACCGTCGTCCGTGGCCAGCCATTCCACGGGGGCCGCGAGGGGGTCGCGTGCGGACCGGGTGACGACGCGGATCTGACGGGCGACGACGAAGCAGGCGAGCAGTCCGATGCCGAACTGGCCCAGGAACTGCCGGCGGGTGTCCTCCAGGCCGTGTTCCTCGATCCCGCCGTTGCCGCGCTTGGAGCTGCGGCCGATGGTGGCGAGGAGGGAGTGGGCCTCGGCCGCGGTCAGGCCGATGCCGGAGTCCTCGATGGTGACACGGCCCGCGGAGGCGGTGAGACGGATGTGGACCTGCGCGTCGGGCTCGTGCGCGTGGCGGGCGGTGACGGCGTCGACGGCGTTCTGGAGCAGCTCGCGGACGTAGACGCGCGGGCTGGAGTAGAGGTGATGGGAGAGCAGGTCCACCAGGCCGCGCAGGTCGACCTGGAAACTGTTGACCGCGGGTTCGGTCGGGGCTTCGGTCGCGATGTCGGTCGGGACTTCGGACGGAGCGTCGGGCGCGGTCTCGGATACGGCTTCGGATGCGGCTTCGGACGTCATGGGGCGTCACCTCACGTGTTCGCATGGATGGTTCGGCGATCGCGAGGTGCCCCCCTCACCGATCCCGGAGTGGGAACAGGTTAGGGGGATGATCTGACATTCTCCCTGTGAATTGTGTGGGTGCCGCGTCACTGGAAACGCAGGAACTCCGGCGGTACGGCGTCCACCAGCCACACTCCGTTGGCGCTGATCCGGAACACGTGTCCGGCCGCCCGCATCGCGCCCGCGTCCACGCTGAGCACGACCGGCCTTCCGCGCCGCGCGCCCACCCGGGTCGCGGTCTCCCGGTCCGGGGACAGGTGAACGTGGTGACGGGCCATCGGGCGCAGGCCCTCGGCGCGGATGGCGTCCAGGGTCGCGGCGATGGTGCCGTGGTAGAGGTACGCGGGCGGTTCGGCTTCCGGCAGGTCCAGGTCCACGGCGACCGTGTGTCCCTGGCTCGCCCTGATGCGGGTGCCGTCGACGGCGAAGCGTTGTTTGTCGTTGGCCGCGACGACGTGGTCGAGTTCCGTCCGGGTGAGGGGGAATCCGTGGCCGGCCGCCGCGTTCAGGAGGTCGTCGATCTCCACCCAACCGTGGGGATCGAGCACCAGTCCGATCCGTTCCGGCTGATGTCGCAGGTGTTTCGAGACGTATTTGGACACCTTCACGGTGCGTCTGTCATTCATGGCCCCAGCGTGCCGGGTCGCGGGCCTTCTCGGCAGTGATTTTCGGCCGGGCCCGTGAACCTGGACTCCCTCTATCGCGTTTCCAAGATACGGAATACATTTTCCGCTGAACTGGCGTCCATGGGGGAGAAATCATGACAATCGATGCTTCGCTGCCACGTCGGGCGACAGCCGAGCTCATCGGTACCGCAGGCCTGCTCGTGGTGGTGATCGGTTCGGGTATCCAGGCCGCCTCCCTGAGTCGTGACACCGGTGTCGCCCTCGTCGCCAACTCCCTCGCCTCCGCCATCGGCCTCGGCTTGATCATCACGCTCTTCGGCCCGCTGTCGGGCGCCCACCTCAACCCGGTGGTCACGCTCACCTCCTGGTGGGCCCGTCGTACCGGAGGCCAGGGGCTCGACGGCCGGGACGCCCTCGTCTACACCGTCGCCCAGACCGTGGGCGCCATCGGTGGCGCGCTCCTCGCCGAGGCCATGTTCGGGCGCCTGCCGGGGACCTTCGCCACCCGGATCCGCGGGGGCGGACACCTGCTGATCGGTGAGATCGTCGCCACCGCGGGACTGGTCCTGGTCATCCAGGGGCTCGGCCGGATCGGCCGGGCCAAGCTGATCCCGGCCGCCGTCGCCGCCTACGTGGCGGCGGCGATCTGGTTCACCTCGTCAGGTTCCTTCGCCAACCCTGCGGGCACCGTCGGACGGGCCTTCAGTGACTCCTTCACCGGGATCGCCCCGCAGTCGCTGCCCGGTTTCGTGGCGGCCCAGTTGCTGGGCGGGATCCTCGGCCTCGCCCTCGCCGGGATGCTTTACGGCACCGACCGCACCGCCCTGCGCCCGGCCGGATCGGACACCGCGTCGGGCGGCGGGCAGGAGAGGGGATCGGGCATCGGTTCGTACGCCGGGCCGGACGCGGGTCCGGATGCCGTGACGGACATCGCGCCCGGGGTCGGCCTCGACGGCACCGCCCCCGACTCCGGCCCCGACTCCGGCCCCGAGGGAGGGCGGAGCGCCGGCCTCGACGCCCGGTCCGGAATCGGTGGAGCGGAGATCGGGCCGGAGCCGACGATGGCCGATATTGCCCGCCCCAACACCCGGCTGGGTATCACTGCTTGAGACCAGGAAGGGTTGCCCACAGGAAAACCCGACTTGTCCACAGCCGATTCGGTCAGTTTTGCAGTCAAGAGGGCGATTCGCCCTGTGGACTACTGATCGAGTACTACCGGCCGCCCCTGCCGACCAGTTCGTTCATCGTCCGGGCCTGGATCTCCCGCTCCGTCGCCGCCCGGACGAACTCCGCCACATGGTCGGGACCCACCAGTTCCTGTACCGCCCGTACCGTTTCCGCCGGCAACGCCACCGGGGTGGGACCCGAGGGCTGTGCGGCGCCGGCCGCGCCCAGGTGCTGCTGGAGGTGGCGGGTGGCCAGCAGCCTCATCGCCCGTGCCAGCTCCGCGTCCACCGTCTGTTGGGCCAGCGGCCGCAGTCTTCGGACCATCGCCGCCGCTTCCGCCGCGTCCGTGTCCGTGGGTGGGACGTGCCCCAGGTAGCGGGCGAAGACGTGCTCGGTGGTGAACTCCAGGAAGCGCGACGCGATGTGTTCGACCTGCCCGCGCAACTCCCTCAGATGCCCGGTGATCGCCACCAGCGGCACCCCCGCCGCGTACAGCTCCGAGGCCACCGCCAGTTCCTGCGGCGACGGCACCAGGAACTCGTCGGGGCGGCCCGGGATGCGTTCCAACACCCCGAGCTCGCACGCCTCGCCGACCGCGTCGTCGTCGGGCCGTCCGCCGAACCGCTCGTTGAGTTCGGACCGGCTGATCCGGTCCGCCTCCTCGTCGGTCCACGGCCCGTGGACCTCGGCGACCAGGCCCAGGACGCCGCCCAGCCCGCGCCCCGCGTCCCACGCCTCCAGCAGCTCCTTGATGGAGGCCAGGGTGTATCCGCGGTCCAGCAGGTCCGCGATCTGGCGCAGCCGCGCCAGGTGCGTGTCCCGGTAGACGTTCGAACGGCCTCGTCGCTCCGGCTTCGGCAGCAGACCGCGGTCCTGGTACGCCCTGATCGTGCGTACCGTCGCGCCGCTGTGGTGCGCCAGATCCTCGATCCGGTACTCGGCTACCGCCTGATCGGACAATCCCGGCTCCCTACGACATGGCGGCTCGGCCGACCGCGCCCGCCGCGGTCCGGGCGGCAGGTGGCGCCGCCAGGTACTCCACCGCCCTGCGCAGCGAGCCCTCCTGCGAGGGATGGTACGACCGCCGCCGGGAGCGGGGTATGGCCGTGCCGTGCCCACTGCGCGCCGGCGGCGTCCTGCGGGCCCCGTCGTCCCGGGCCCGCGGGTCCCGGAGCGAACGACTCCTCCGGTCGCCCGCTCACCTCGTCCCGCCGCTCACCTCCCGGGCGCCGGCCCGCTCACAGCCGGGGCTCCAGTTTCGCGATCCGTCGCAGGGCGCCCGGCGCGAGGCGGGACAACAACAGGGCGCCCTTGGACTCGGGTGTCACCGGCACCACGGCCTGGTTCTTCACGACGGCCAGCAGGATCGCGTCCGCGACCTTCTCCGGCGGGAAGTTGCGCAGGCCGTACAGGCGCGAGGAGCGCTCCTGGCGACGCTTCTCCTCGGCCTCGTCCACGCCGGCGAAGCGGGAGGTGGCGGTGATGTTGGTGTTGACGATGCCGGGACAGATGGCCGAGACGCCGATCGACTTCGAGGCGAGTTCCGCGCGCAGGCACTCCGACAACATCAACACCGCCGCCTTGGAGGTGCTGTACGCGGGCAGGGTCTTCGAGGGCAGATACGCGGCGGCCGAGGCGGTGTTGACGATGTGACCGCCCTGATCGCGGTCGGCCATCTGCTTGCCGAAGATCCGGCAGCCGTGGATGACGCCCCACAGGTTGACGTCGAGGACCTTCTTCCAGTCCTCGGCGCTGGTGTCGAGGAAGGACCCGGAGAGCCCGATCCCGGCGTTGTTGACCAGGACGTCCACGATTCCGTACTCGGCGGCGACCTTCTCCGCGAGCTTCTCCATCGCGTGCTCGTCGCTGACGTCCACGCATTCGCCCCAGGCCTGCGGCGCCCCCACCAGGCGGGCCATGTCGGCGGTGCGCGCCGCGCCCTCCGCGTCCCGGTCCACGCACACGACCCGGGCTCCGGCCTCGGCGAAGGCGAAGGCGGTGGCCCGGCCGATGCCGCTGGCGGCTCCGGTGACCAGGACCAGTTGGCCACCGAACCGGTCGGCGTACCGGCCGGGGGCCTTCCGCTCCGGGGCACGCGTCGCCGGTTCCTCCCGCGCGGTCACGAACTCGGTGATCCAGGAGGCCAGTTGATCAGGGCGGGTGCGCGGCACCCAGTGCTTCGCGGGCAGGGTGCGCCGCACCAGGTCCGGGGCCCAGAGTTCGAGCTCGTCGTAGAGCCGCTCGGACAGGAACGCGTCCCCGGTGGGTGTGATCAGCTGTACGGGTACGTGCGCGTACGCGTCGGCACGCGGCCTGCGCATCCGGGACCGCACGTTGTCGCGGTAGAGCCAGGCCCCGTGCGCGGCGTCCGAGGGCAGGGACGACGTCGGGTAGTCGCCGGCGGGGACCTGCTCCATGCGCTGGAGGATCCGGGGCCACTGCTTGCCGAGCGGTCCGCGCCAGGCCAGCTCGGGCAGCACCGGAGTGTGCAGCATGGCCACGTACCAGGACTTGGCGCCCTGGTTCAGGAGTTGGGCGGCCCGGCGCGGCGTGGGCCGGGCCATCCGCTTCTTGATCCAGTGCCCGAAGTGGTCGAGGGACGGCCCCGACATGGAGGTGAACGAGGCGATCCGGCCCTCGGTGCGGGAGACCGTCGCGAACTCCCAGCCCTGTACGGAGCCCCAGTCGTGGCCGACCAGGTGCACCGACCTGTCCGGGCTCACCGCGTCGGCGACGGCCAGGAAGTCGTCCGTCAGCTTCTCCAGCGTGAAGCCGCCGCGCAGGGGGACGGGGGCCGTCGAGCGGCCGTGACCCCGTACGTCGTACAGCACCACGTGGAAGTGCTCGGCCAACCGCCGGGCGACCTCCGACCAGACTTCCTTGCTGTCCGGGTAGCCGTGCACCAGCACGACGGTCGGCCGGTCCACCTCCCCCAGCTCGACGACGCACAGTTCGATCCCGCCCGTGCTCACCCGACGCTCGCGCGCGCCTTCCAGACCCGTTCCGCCGATGCCGCTCATGCCGCCTTCTCCTCAGCCCAGCGCCGCACGTGCGGCAGATCGTCGTCCAACCAGAAGGCGCTTTCCTCAGGGTCCCGGGAGTCGGTGACGACCAGGATCTCCTCGAACTTCGCGCCGGTCCCACGAAAGCCCAGGTGCGGCTCCACCGCCCACAGGCCGGGCCGCGGCACGTGATCGGAGAAGTGGTAGGGACTCCACAGCGGTGACCAACCCTCGCGGTGCCCGTGCAGGGCGTCGCTCGCCAGACCCTTGAGGGACTGGGTGCCGAACCCGAACACGGTCGGTGACCAGCGCCGCTCCCCGACCCGGTCCAGCTTGTGGGCGATCACGCCGAACGGATAGGCCCGGTGCCGGTTGGCGTAGCCCTGCCGGGTCATGAGCCGCTCGACGTTCTCGTATATCTCGCGCAGGGAGCGGCGCTCGCGGACCTGTCGCAGGATCAGCTCGCGGTGCGGCCGCAGGTCCGCCATCAAGCGGTCCTGGACGGGATGCAGACCGAGGCTCCCCGAGTATCCGACGTCGGCGGCGTAGCCCTTGTGGACCGGGGCCATGTCGAGGATGAAGGGCATCCCCGGCTCCAGCCTCCGGTTCGTGGGGAAGAACTGCAGGGGGATCTTGAAGTTCGCGAAGGCGGTGCGGTCACCGAACCACGCGAACGGCAGGTGGAACCAGTCCCGCACCCCGCGCTCGCGCAGCCACTCGCGCTGCATCCGCGCCGCCTCGCGCTCGGTCACACCCGGGCGGAGCTGCGCCGCCACGGCCTCGGCGCACTCGTAGGCGAGGCGCTGGACCTCTCTGAATCCGCGCAGTTCGGCGCTGAGCCCGGAGACCCCCGCGGTTCCGGTCGCCCCGGTGAATGCGGAGCGTCGCGTCGTGCGTTGCTTGGTTTCCCCAGCCATGCCAGCCGTCCGTCCGTGTCCGTGTAGCCGTACGCGCCCGTAACTTGACACTGATGAATGTGACAATGACTGGCGATCACGTCAAGGCCCGTGCACCGACCTGTGGACAAACTTGTCCGGGCCACATCAGCCTTTGGGCGGGTCCTGTAGTCCTCAAGGCGGAGACGGGATCCGGCTCCTGGTCTGACGATCCGCGCGGCACGCACCACTAACGTCGAGCCTGTGACTGTCATCGCGACCGAAAGCCTGAGCAAGCGGTACCCCCGAGTGACCGCCCTCGACCGGCTCTCCCTGGACATCGGGCCCGGCGTTACCGGGCTCGTGGGCGCCAACGGAGCCGGCAAGTCCACGCTGATCAAGATTCTGCTGGGACTGTCCCCCGCCACCGAGGGCCGTGCCGCCGTGCTCGGACTCGACGTCTCCACGCATGGCAGCGCCATCCGTGAGCGCGTCGGCTACATGCCCGAGCACGACTGCCTGCCCCCCGACGTCTCGGCCACCGAGTTCGTCGTGCACATGGCGCGCATGTCCGGGCTGCCCCCGACCGCCGCCCGCGAACGGACCGCCGACACCCTGCGCCACGTGGGTCTGTACGAGGAGCGCTACCGCCCCATCGGCGGCTACTCCACGGGCATGAAGCAGCGGGTCAAGCTGGCCCAGGCGCTCGTCCACGACCCCCAGCTGGTGCTGCTCGACGAGCCCACCAACGGCCTGGACCCGGTCGGTCGCGACGAGATGCTCGGCCTGATCCGCCGCATCCACACCGACTTCGGGATCTCGGTCCTGGTCACCTCGCACCTCCTCGGAGAGCTGGAGCGGACCTGCGACCACGTCGTGGTCGTCGACGGCGGCAAGCTCCTGCGCTCCAGCTCCACCAGCGAGTTCATGCAGAGCACCACGACCCTGGCGGTCGAGGTCACCGATTCCGACACCCACCCGGACGGCACCGCCGCGCTGCGCAAGGCGCTCACCGAGGCGGGCATCACCCTGCACGTGGGCGAGGAGCAGGGCCTGCCGGGCGCAGGCCACGTCCTCCTCGTCGAGGCGACGGGCGAGGAGACGTACGACACGGTCCGCGACACCGTCGCCGACCTGGGGATCGGCCTGGTCCGCATGGAGCAGCGCCGCCACCACATCGCGGAGGTCTTCCGCGACAACGACCCGTCCGCGCCGCACGCCCCGCAGGCGCGGCCCACCCAGCAGAAGGGAGCCGGTTCCGATGGCGCCTGACACCTCGACCCAGATCCACAACATCGGCTACCGGTCCTACGACGGCCCCCGGCTCGGCCGTGCCTACGCGCGCAAGTCGCTGTTCTCGCAGTCGCTGCGCGGCGCGTACGGCCTCGGTCGCTCGGCCAAGTCCAAAGTGCTGCCGATGATCCTCTTCGCGGTGATGTGCGTTCCCGCGCTGATCATCGTCGCGGTGGCCATCGCGGTGCCCGGCTCCACCGACCTGCCGATCAAGTACACGACGTACGCCCTGACCACCCAGGTGATCATCGGCCTGTACCTCGCCTCCCAGGCCCCGCAGTCGGTCTCCCGGGACCTGCGCTTCAAGACGGTGCCGCTGTACTTCTCGCGCCCCATCGAGCGCGTGGACTACGTCGTGGCCAAGTTCGCGGCCATGGCCTCGGCCCTGTTCATCCTCACCGCGACCCCGCTGCTGATCATGTACATCGGCTCGCTGCTCGCGAAGTTCGACTTCGGGGACCAGACCGAGGGCTTCGGGCAGGGGCTGGCCTCCGTACTGCTCCTGTCGCTGCTCTTCGCCGGCCTCGGCCTGGTCATGGCCGCGCTGACGCCGCGTCGCGGGTTCGGCGTCGCCGCCATCATCGCCGTGCTGTTGATCCCGTACGGAGCCGTGACCGCCGTACAGGGCATCGCGTACAACACCGGCTCCACCGGCGCCATCGACTGGCTGGGCCTGTTCTCCCCGATCACCCTGATCGACGGCATCCAGACCGCCTTCCTCAACGGCACCTCCGCCTTCCCCGGCGGCGAGGGCCCCACGGCCGGCATCGGCTTCGTCTACCTGCTCGTCGCCCTCGGGCTCATCGCCGGCTCCTACGCCGCACTGATGGCCCGCTACCGGAAGGCCGGGCTGTGACCATCATCGACATCGACCACACCTCCCGCTGGTTCGGGAACGTCGTCGCCGTCAACGACGTGACCATGCGCATCGGTCCGGGTGTCACCGGCCTCCTCGGTCCCAACGGTGCGGGCAAGTCCACACTCATCAACATGATGGGCGGCTTCCTGGCCCCCTCCACCGGCACGGTCACTCTGGACGGGACGCCGATCTGGCGCAACGAGCAGGTCTACAAGCAGATCGGCGTCGTGCCCGAGCGCGAGGCCATGTACGACTTCCTCACCGGCCGCGAGTTCGTCGTCGCCAACGCCGAACTCCACGGACTCGACGACGCGGCCGCCCAGCGGGCCCTGGCCACCGTCGAGATGGAGTACGCCCAGGACCGCAAGATCGCCACGTACTCCAAGGGCATGCGCCAGCGCGTGAAGATGGCCTCCGCCCTCGTCCACGACCCGTCGGTGCTGCTCCTCGACGAGCCGTTCAACGGCATGGACCCGCGTCAGCGCATGCAGCTCATGGACCTGCTGAGGCGCATGGGCGACGAGGGACGCACCGTGCTCTTCTCCTCCCACATCCTGGAGGAGGTCGAACAGCTCGCCTCCCACATCGAGGTGGTCGTGGCCGGCCGGCACGCGGCTTCCGGTGATTTCCGCAAGATCCGTCGCCTGATGACGGACCGTCCGCACCGCTACCTGATCCGTTCCTTCGACGACCGGGCCCTTGCCGCGGCCCTGATCGCCGACCCGTCCACCGCCGGTATCGAGGTCGACCTGAAGGAAGGCGTCCTGCGCGTCCAGGCCGTCGACTTCGGGCGCTTCACCGAGCTGCTGCCGCGGGTCGCCCGCGAGCACGGCATCCGGCTGCTGACGGTCTCGCCCTCCGACGAGTCCCTCGAGTCGGTCTTCTCCTACCTCGTCGCGGCCTGAAGGAGCTGGCACCCATGTACAACCCCACCGTCGCCCGGCTCACCTACCGGGCCCTGCTCGGCCGCCGCCGCGCGCTGATCCTCTTCGCGCTGCCCGCCCTGCTGATCGTCCTCAGCATCGCCGTCCGTGCCTTCACCGGCCTGGACGACAAGGTCGCCGCCGATCTGCTCGGCGGATTCGCCCTCGCCACGATGGTCCCGCTGATCGGCGTCATCGCCGGCACCGGCGCCATCGGTCCCGAGATCGACGACGGCTCGATCGTCTACCTGCTCTCCAAGCCGGTGAAGCGGCCGACGATCATCATGACCAAGCTGATCGTCGCGATCGCGGTCACGATGGTGTTCTCCGCGATCCCCACCCTGATCGCGGGCTTCATCCTCAACGGCAACGGCCAACAGATCGCCGTCGCCTACACCGTGGCCGCCCTCGTCGCCTCGATCGCCTACAGCGCGCTGTTCCTGCTGCTGGGCACCGTCAGCCGGCACGCCGTCGTCTTCGGTCTCGTCTACGCCCTGATCTGGGAGTCCCTCTTCGGCAGCCTGGTCTCCGGGGCGAAGACCCTGAGCGTCCAGCAGTGGTCCCTGGCCCTGGCCGAGAAGGTCGCCGGCGAGGGATACGTCGACGCCACCGTGGGCCTGCCCACCGCCTCGGTACTGCTCGTCGCGGTCACCGTCGGAGCCACCGTCTACGCGGGCCAGAAGCTGCGTCGCCTCACCCTCGCGGGCGAGGAGTAGGACCGGCCGGCAGCGCCGTCACACCCGTGCCCCGCCCGGCCCACCGGCCGGGCGGGGCACAGCTTCGCGGGTCATCATCGGTGCATGATGCCGCACGCCGAGCCCGAGCCCTCCAGGCCGCTGTGGTCCTGGATACGCTCCTCGCCCGGCACGCACATCTGGCTGTTGATCATCGCCGTCACCAGTGTGGTCGTGGTGATCGCTCCCGATCACCTGGACCACGTCCTGCTGCACCGCAACAGCAGCAACATCCACGAGCTCACCCGGCACCCCATTCGAGCCCTGCTCTCCAGCGCGTTCTGGATCGAGAACCCGGCCTCGCTCGCCCTGTACGCGGCGCTCTTCGAGCTCTTCCACGCTCCCGTCGAACGCTGGCTCGGCACCCTGCGGTGGCTCGTGATCATCGCGACCGCCCACATCACCGCCACCCTGGTCAGCCAGAAACTGGTGCTGATGGCCATCCAGGACCACCGGGCCCCGCGCAGCATGGTCCACGTCGTCGACATCGGCGTCAGCTATGGACTCGCCGCGGCCGCCGGAGTCCTGACCTATCGGCTGCCCGGCCCGTGGAGGTGGCTCTACCTCGCGGGAGTCGTCGCCTTCTTCGGCATCCCCCTCCTCGGCGGCGGAACCTTCACCGACCTCGGACACGCCATCGCGCTGGCCGTCGGCCTGCTCGCCTGGCCGCTGACCCGGCATCCACAACCCACCCGTGTTTCACGTGAAACATGAGCCGATGAAGGAGCCGGGGTCCCGAGGCAACGCCCGGGTGAGCCACGTCGTACGCGGGCCCCTGCCGCGCTGCTCGCGATCCGACGAGCGGCTCCCGACAGCGCCGTCGGACCCGCGACCGGCGCACGGAAAATGACTGGTAAGGGGCGTGTGGCCGGGGCAGAGTGAGTGGTGCGGGGAGCAACAAGAAGGTCCGGGACAGCCACTTCGAGCGCGCCTCGCGGCGCGGGCTGCTCCCGGACCTTTCTCCTCTTCGCGTGCTTCGGGCCCTGCGGTCAGGCCGCGCCCAGCAGACGTTCCAGCACCACCGCGATACCGTCCTCCTGGTTGGAGGTCGTCACCTCGTCGGCCACGGCCTTGAGCTCCGGGTGGGCATTGGCCATCGCCACACCGTGAGCCGACCAACCGAACATCGGGATGTCGTTGGGCATGTCGCCGAAGGCGATCGTCTCCGCCGCCTTCACCCCCAGCCGGCGCGCGGCCAGCGACAGGCCGGTCGCCTTGCTCAGACCCAGGGGCAGGATCTCCACCACGCCCGGACCGGCCATCACGATGTCCACCAGGCTGCCCACGGTCGCCCGGGCCGCCTTGACGAGCTCGTCGTCGCCGAGCCCCGGGTGCTGGATGTACAGCTTGTTCAGCGGCGCAGTCCAGATGGCCGCGGTGTCCTCCAGGTAGAGGGCCGGCAGCCCTTCCTGGACCTGGTAGCCGGGCCCGAACAGGACCTCGCCGTCCACCCCGTCCCGGCTGGCGGCGACCGCCAGCGGCCCGACCTCCGCCTCTATCTTCGACAGCGCCAGACCGGCCAGCTGGCGGTCCAGCGTCACCGAGGTCAGGAGTCGGTGCGCCCCCGCGTCGTACACCTGGGCGCCCTGTCCGCACACGGCGATCCCCTTGTAGCCGAGATCGTCGAGCACGTGCCGGGTCCAGGGCACGGCCCGGCCGGTGACGATGATGTGGGCCGCGCCCGCGGCGGTGGCCGCGAGGAGGGCTTCACGGGTGCGCTCCGAGACGGTGTCGTCGTCACGCAGCAGCGTGCCGTCGAGGTCCGTCGCGACGAGCTTGTAGGGGAAGGGGGCCGGGCTCACTTGGCGATCGGCTCCAGGACCTCGCGACCACCCAGGTACGGACGGAGCACCGGGGGGACCCGTACGGAACCGTCGGCCTGCTGGTGGTTCTCCAGGATGGCGACGATCGTGCGCGGGACGGCGCACAGGGTGCCGTTCAGTGTGGAGAGCGGCTGGGTCTTCTTGCCGTCGCGGTAGCGGATCGACAGGCGACGCGCCTGGAAGCCGTCGCAGTTCGAGGCGGAGGTCAGCTCGCGGTACTTGCCCTGGGTCGGGATCCACGCCTCGCAGTCGAACTTGCGCGAGGCGGAGGAGCCCAGGTCACCCGTGGCGACGTCGATCACCTGGAAGGGCAGCTCCAGGCTGGTCAGCCACTGCTTCTCCCATGCGAGGAGCCGCTGGTGCTCGGCCTCGGCCTCCTCCGGCGCGACGTACGAGAACATCTCGACCTTGTCGAACTGGTGGACGCGGAAGATGCCGCGGGTGTCCTTGCCGTACGTGCCGGCCTCACGGCGGAAGCACGGCGAGAAGCCGGCGTACCGCAGGGGCAGCTTGTCGGCCTCGATGATCTCGTCCATGTGGTACGCGGCGAGCGGTACCTCGGAGGTGCCGACGAGGTAGTAGTCGTCCTTCTCCAGGTGGTACACGTTCTCCGCGGCCTGGCCGAGGAAGCCGGTGCCCTCCATGGCGCGCGGACGCACCAGCGCGGGGGTCAGCATCGGGATGAAGCCGGCCTCGGTGGCCTGTGCGATCGACGCGTTGACCAGGGCCAGTTCCAGGAGCGCGCCGACGCCGGTGAGGTAGTAGAAGCGCGAGCCCGACACCTTGGCGCCGCGTTCGACGTCGATGGCACCCAGCGACTCGCCGAGTTCCAGGTGGTCCTTGGCCTCGAAGCCCTCGGCGGCGAAGTCGCGGATGACGCCGTGCGTCTCAAGGACGGTGAAGTCCTCCTCGCCGCCGACGGGGACGTCGCTGTGGACGATGTTCCCGAGCTGGAGGAGGAGCCGCTTGGCCGCCTCGTCCGCCTCGTTCTGCTCGGCCTCGGCCGCCTTGACGTCCTGCTTGAGCTGTTCGGCCTTGGTGAGGAGCTCCGCCCGTTCCTCCGGAGAGGCCTTGGGAATGAGCTTGCCGAGCGACTTCTGTTCGTTGCGCAATTCGTCGAAGCGCATGCCGGAGGACCTGCGGCGCTCGTCGGCGGAGAGCAGTGCGTCGACGAGGCCGACGTCCTCTCCACGAGCGCGCTGCGAGGCGCGGACACGGTCAGGGTCTTCACGGAGCAGCCGGAGGTCAATCACCCCTCCAGGCTACCGGGCTGGGGTTCCCGGCATCACACCGATATCACGCTGCGTGTCGCTATGTCCCAATTGCCGCGAATGTAAAACCGTTGTCCGCCGGCCGGATGCGATCGTTCCCGGAGGGTCGATAAAAGCGGCCCATTCCCTGAAAAGGGGCAAACGCCGGGCCATGGGCGGCTCCTGGACCGGCCTGTTGGCCGTTCTTTGTCCACAGGAATTCCTGTGGAAGCGCTCTTATCCACAGGCTGTGCGCCGCATCTGTGGAAACGCGCAGAGTTCATTCGCGACCGGCGGTCCAGCGGGGCTAATCAGGGTTCAAACCACCCTCACACACTCATTCGGGTGGGAATGGCTCGCCCCAACGAGTTGATCTGCGATGCGCGGGTGACGCCGTTCACCTCCCGCTCTCCAGCGCGAAACCCGAGCCACCCGACCGATTTGTCGACCTTGTCATGCTGCTCTGTCGACTTGTCCCCAGGTCACCATCTCGCCCTGTGGATAACTCTGTGGATAGTGGACGAAGACCTACGCGCGGCCGTCGAGGCAGCGCGTCAGCCAATCGGAGGCCGCCGTGAAGTCACCGTCGGAGGTACCGGGGCGCGAGGTCCGTACGTCACCCAGAGCGACACCCGCCCGCGGGTACGAACCGAGGAAGCGCACCTGCGGACACGTCCGCTTCAGCCCCATCAGCGCCTCGCTGACCCGCCGGTCGGAGATGTGGCCCTCGGCGTCGACCGCGAAGCAGTAGTTGCCGATGCCCGCGCCCGTCGGCCGGGACTGGATCAGCATCAGGTTGACGCCGCGCACGGCGAACTCTTGGAGCAGTTCCAACAGCGCACCGGGGCGGTCGTCGCCGAGCCACAGCACCACGGAGGTCTTGTCGGCGCCGGTCGGCGCGGCGGGCCGCGCGGGCCGGCCGACGAGCACGAACCGGGTCTCGGCGTTCTCCGCGTCGTGGATCTCGGTGACCAGAGCCTCCAGCCCGTACGTCGCGGCGGCGAACTCGCCCGCGAAGGCGGCGTCGAACCGGCCCTCCTGCACCAGCCGGGCACCGTCGGCGTTGGACGCGGCCGACTCCCACAGCGCGTCGGGCAGGTTCGCCCGCAGCCAGTTGCGGACCTGCGGCTGGGCCACCGGGTGCCCGGTGACCGTCTTGACGTCCGACAGCTTGGTACCGGGCCGCACGAGGAGCGCGAACGCGATGGGCAGCAGCACCTCGCGGTAGATCATCAGCGGCTCGCCCGAGGCCAGCTCGTCGAGGGTGGCGGTGACCCCGCCCTCCACCGAGTTCTCGATCGGCACCAGCGCGGCGGCGGCTTCACCGCTCCGCACGGCGTCGAGGGCGGCCGGCACGGACACCATCGGGACGAGCTCCCGGGTGGCGGCTTCCGGCAGGGTGCGAAGGGCGGCTTCGGTGAAAGTGCCCTCGGGACCGAGATAGGTGAAACGAGTGGCCGACATGTGATCAGCCTAATGCCGGAGGCCATGGCTCCGACGGGCTGTTCACCCTTCGAGCAGCCGCTGTCCGACGTACTCCCCGGCACGCGGCCCGGGCGGGACCGCGTACAGCCCACTGGACTCGTGCCGGATGAACTCGGACAGGGCGTCACCGCGGTCGAGCTTGCGCTGGACGGGTACGAAGCCGCGCAGCGGATCGGCCTGCCAGCAGATGAAGAGGAGTCCGGCGTCGGGGGTGCCGTCGGTGGAGATCCCGTCGTGGAAGGAGAACGGACGACGCAGCATGGCCGCTCCTCCGTTCTGCTCGGGAGCCGAGATCCGCGCATGGGCGTTGGACGGGATCACCGGCTTGCCGTCGCCGCCGAACTTGGTCAGATCCATCTCGGTGCTCTCGCCGCCCCCGGTGAGGGGCGCCCCGGTGGCCTTCGTGCGACCGATGACCTGCTCCTGCTTGGCCGTGGGCTGCTTGTCCCAGTCGTCGAGGAGCATGCGGATCCGGCGGACGACGGCGTACGAGCCCCCGGCCATCCAGGAGTGTTCCGCGGGCCCGGGGCCGCCGGCGGGAACGAAGATCCGCTTGTCGAAGTCGGGCTCCGAGGGCTTCGGGTTGCCGGTGCCGTCGATCTGGCCCATCAGGTTGCGGGCGGTCATCGGGGAGACCGTCGCGCCGGGAGACCGGTTGAAGCCGTTCATCTGCCAACGCACCCGGGCGGCGTCCCCGGCGTCCTTGTGCAGGGCGCGCAGCGCGTGGAAGGCGACGAGCCCGTCGTTCGCGCCGATCTGGACCCACAGGTCGCCGTTGCTCCGCTGCGGGTCGAGCCGGTCCGAGGAGAAGTTCGGCAGCGGGTCCAGGGCCGCGGGGCGGCGGGCGGCCAGGCCGGTGCGTTCGAAGAAGGAGTGGCCGAAGCCGAAGGTGACCGTGAGAGACGAGGGCCCCGCGTCGAGGGCGATCCCGCTGTCGGCGTTCGGCGCGGTCTCTCCCGCCATCAGCCGCCGCGCCGTTTCGGACCAGCGGCGCATCAGCGCGGCCGCCTCGGTGCGGCCGGCGCCGGGGGCCAGGTCGAAGGCCAGTACGTGGCCCTTGGCCTGGAGCGGCGTGATGATGCCGGCCTGATGGTCCCCCTGGAAGGAGACCTGCGTGGCGCCGAGCGAGGTGAGGGCTCCCGCGGCGCCGGCAGCGCCGCCCGCCGGGGAGTCGGACAGTGCCGCGTGCGTGAGGGCACCGCCGACGCCGCCGAGCGCGAGCCCGGTGGCGCCCGCGGCGCCGACCGTGCCCAACAGTCGGCGCCGGGAGATCTCGATGTCGGGGTGGTTGTCGCTGCTCTCGGTCACGCTGGTCAGCCGATCTTCACGTTCTTCTGGACGGTCGTCTGGTCGATGTCGGAGGTACGGACGGTCACGTCGATGCGCCACTCGCCCGCGAGGGGCAGCTGAACCCCGGACGACGTCCAGTGTCCGGGAGCGGCCCGGTCCGGGGCGACCGGCAGCGGGCCGATGTCCTTGGCCGGGAGGGTGAAGGCGACCTTGATCTCGGGAAGGTCGAGCGGCTGCCCGTCCGGGCCGTCGGCCCAGAGGTGGAGGGTATTGGCGCCCACCCGGCCGGGGTCCAGCTCCAGCCGCACGGTGCCCTTGCCGTTCTGGCCGCCGGTGTCGAAGGGCAGGGTGATCTTCACGGCCCGGTTCGGGACGGCGGTCGACGCACCGTTGCGGCCGGTCTCCTGCTGCACGGCGCGACCCGGCTCGGTGTTCGTCAGGATGGTGGTGACGGCCAGCAGTGCCACGGCCACACAGGCCTCGGCGAGAACGGAGCGGCGCAGTCCCGCGCGGCCCGGATCGGAGTCCCGTACCTGCTTCTCGCGCGCGTTCTCCCGGGCGGCGCGCTGCCGGGCGAGCTGGGTGGCGCGCTTGGGGTCGGAGGGAACCGTCTCGCGCGTTGCCGCGGGAACGGTCTCGCGCGTTGTTTCACGTGAAACATCGGCCGTTGTTTCACGTGAAACAACGGCCTTCGTTTTGGCCGCCTTGTTCGGCACCCGGCCTTCGGCGAGCCGGGCGGTCCAGCCCCGCGAGACGTAGGCGATCCCGACGAGGACGGCGACGAGGCCGACCTTGATCAGCAGCAGTCGTCCGTAACTGGTGTCGGTCAGGGCGGACCAGCTTCCGAGCTGGCGCCAGGATTGGTAGACGCCGGTGATCGTGATCACCAGGACGCTGATGAAGGCGACCTTGGAGAAGCGCCGGACGGCCGCACGCTCGATGTCGGGGACCTTGTGGAGGGCGACCAGCAGGGCGGCGAGCCCACCGAGCCAGGTGGCCACGCCCAGCAGGTGCAGGATGTCCGCGGGCATCGCGATGCCCGGCTGGATCCCCGTGGAGGCGTGCTCGGCCAGTGCCCAGGTCGCGGCGATGCCGGCGGCCAGGACGGAACCGCCGATCCCGAGTCCGAAGGCGAGATCGGCGGTGTCCTTGCGGTCCTGTCCTCCCTCGTCCTCTCCCTTGGACGGGGCCGGAGTGCCCGCGGTCCCGGCCGCCTGCTGCCGGCGCGCGTACGCCCCGAACAGCACGGCGATGAAGAGCGCGGCCGCGCCGAGGAGCAGCAGCCTGGACACGAGGGAGGCGCCGGTCTTGGTCTCCAGCACGGCCTTGAGGCCGTCGAGGTCGAAGACGTCGGCGAACTTGCCCGAGCCGGTGTACGGGTTGCGCAGTGCGAGCGTCGCCAGCGTGGCGGCGGTCAACGTGACCCAGCCGCGCAACACGAGCTTCTGCAGGGGACGTTCGACCGATCCCCGCCGCCAGCAGAGCAGGATGAACGCGGCGCCGCCGACGAGCACGATGAAGCCCGCGTAGGCGGCGTACCGGGCCAGCCCGTAGGCGACGCCCACGGGGCCGCCGCCGGCCTGCTGCGCGGGAAGGGCGACCTGGGTGGCCGACGGGGCGCCGATGGAGAAGGTGAAGGCACCCGAGATGGGATGGCTGTCCGCCGAGACGGCCTGCCAGGCCACGGTGTACGTGCCGTCGGGCAGGCCGGAGTGCAGGGCGGTGCCGTAGCGGATGGTGGATCCGCTGCACATGTCGCGCAGTTCACCGGTGTCCACGCGCTTGCCCTGCGGGTCCATCACGCGGATGGAGTCGTCGCCCATGGCGACCTGCTCCGAGAAGGAGAGGGTGACCTGGGCGGGCGCCGTGGCGACCACCGCCCCGTCCTTGGGGTCGCTCGCGGTGAGGGCGGCGTGTGCCGTGGCCGGTGCGGCCGCGGCGAACAGGGTTGCCAGCAGGGCTGCGAGGACCAGCGCGCATCGCGGCAGGAAAGCCGGGATGTGCGCGCGGGCCGGGGCGGGGGCGGGGGCGGTGGCCGTCATGGTGTGTCGGTTCCTCGGTCCGTCAGTGGGCGTTGGAGTTCTGCGCGTTGTACGTCCGTTCCTTGACGTCCAGCTCGACCTTGACGGGGTCGGCCTTCTCGAAGCGCAGCTCGACGGTGACCTTGTCGCCGACCTTCGGCTTGTTCTTGAGACCCATGAACATGACGTGGTTGCCGCCGCGCTCCAGGTTCAGTTCGCCGTTCGCGGGCACGTCCATGGACGCGACCTGCCGCATCTTCTGGTCCTTGGTCTCGTGGACCTGGAGATCGTCCGAGAGGGGGCTGGTGACGCCGGTGAGCTTGTCCGCGGTCTTCGAGTCGTTCTTGATGACCATGAACGCGCCGGCCATCTTGTCGTTGACCGGCTCGGGCATGTAGGCCCCGCTGACGGTCATCGTCGGCTTGGCATCGTCGGACTTGGCGCCGTCGGCCTTGGTGTCGGAGTCCGAGGAACAGCCCGATATGGCGAGCGCTGCCGTCAGGGAGAGCGCGGCGGCGAGGGTGCGGGTGGTGCGGGCGTTCACGGGGTGTCTCCCTTGACGAGCTTCGGCAGGTCCTTGGCGTAGTCATCGACGGTGGTGCCCTCGCCGTAGAGGACGTAGCCCTCGTCGGTCTTGGGCGAGAACGCGATGACCTGGGCGCCGTGCATGGAGACGACGCTGCCGTCGGCCTCCTTCTTGGCGGCCTCGATGCCGATGCCGAGCGTCCGTGCGCCGGCCTGGATGGCGGCGAAGTCCCCGGTCAGTCCGATGAAGGACGGGTCCTGGGCCTTGAGCCACGCGCCGAGGGAGTCGGGGGTGTCCCGTTCGGGGTCGGTGGTGACGAAGACGACCTGGAGCTTGTCCTGGTCCGCCTTGGGAAGCGCCTTGCGCGCGACGGCGATGTTGCTCATCGTCAGCGGGCACACGTCGGGGCAGTTGGTGTAGCCGAAGTAGATGAGCGTCGGCCGGCCCTTGGTCTGCTCGCGCAGGTTCCACGGCTTGCCGGTGGTGTCCGTGAGGACCAGGTCCGGCTTGTCGAAGGGCCGGTCGAGGACCGTCGCGGCCCCGGTCTTGGTCTGACCGCTGATCAGCTTGACCGAGTCGCCGGTCTTGGCGGGGTCACCGCCGCAGGCGGTGAGGGTGAGGGCGGCCGCCGCGAGGAGCGCGGCGACCGTCACACGTGTGGTGCGCATGGAGAGGTGTCCCTGGGATCGGGGATGGTGCGGATGGTCTGAATGACAGGGCCTGCGGGCCCGTCGGGTCAGGAGGCGCGACGACGCGAGGCGATTCCGAAGGCGACGCCGCCCAGCCCGATCACGATGCCCGCGATGCCGAGGGCGCGCGCGGTCGTGTCCGAGCCGCTCTTCGCGGCCTCGTCGTGGGCCTTGTCGTCGCTCTTGTCATCGGCGGCCTTGGCGTCCCCCGCGGCGTGGTGGTCGTCACCGGCCTTGGCGGCGACCAGCTTCAGGACGGGCGCCGGGTTCTGCGGTTCCGCCGCGCCTTCCTTGGCCTCCTCGATCCAGCGGACGACCTCGTTGTTGTCGTACGTCTGGATGGCCTTGAGGACCATCTGGTCCGCGTTCTCCGGGAGCTTGCCGACGGACACCGGGAACTGCTGGAACTTGCCGGGCTCGATCTTGCCGCCGCTCCAGGTCACCTTGGTGACGGCCTCGTTGATCTGCTTGCCGTGCACGGTGAGCGGCTTGTCGAGCTTGGACTTCTCGACCTTCACGGTCCAGCCGGGGACGTCCTGCGGCATGACGGAGGTCAGCGGCTGGTCGATCGGGAAGTTGACCTCCAGCTGGGTCGTCGACGCGTTGTCGCGCTCGTTCGGGACCTTGAAGTTGATGACCGCGTAGCCGCCCTTGGTGGCCTCGCCGGGCTGTACGCCGACGTGGGCGAAGGCGGTGCCGGACAGGACGAGGACGGTACCGGCGGCGAGGGCGGCGGCGAAGGAGACGCGAGAGGCCTTCATGGCAGAAACACTCCACGGAAACGGTGTGACGGTGGCCCCGCGCACGGGCGCGCGCGGAGTTCGCGGCACCGGTGCACCCGCCGGGTGTTCCGGGGAGGTGGGGATGCCGCGTCAGGCTGCGAGGGCGAGACCGCCGGGTGGGCCGCGCCTGATCACCGTGTGCTGGAGGGCCTCCCGCCCGGTCGCCGCGACCGGGGCGGCCGCGGTCCGACGGGTCCGGGGAGTACGGGAGGACGTCCCGAGCAGCCCGTGGCCGAGGAGGCGTACGAGGGCCAGCGCGGCGCGCAGCGGACGTACGGGGTCGGCTTCGGTGGAGAGCCGGGAGAGTTCGACGAGCCGGAACAGGGCGGCGTCGCCGCGCCCGAGGAGCCAGCCCGCGGCGAGCGCGGCCAGCAGGTGGCCGAGCAGCATGGCCGGGCTGAACAGTCCGGTCGCCGGGACGGCGGCGGCCTGGGTGGCGTGTGCGTGGGCCATGTGACCCTGCGCGGCGGCCTGCTCGGCCATCGCGGCCGGGTCCAGTCCGGCGCTCACCAGGATCCGCCGGGCATCGGCCGGGTTGATCGGAACGGAGTTGCCGCCGCAGACCAGTCGGGCGGCGAGCGCCGCGAGCGAGGAGTCGGACAGGGCGGGGTCCGCGGCCGAGGCGGCGCCGTGCTGGCCCAGGCCGAAGACCGTGTGGAGTCCCAACTGGCCGACGGCGAGCCCGGCGGCGATGCCGGGCAGCGAGCGCCGGCGGCCGGCGAGCGGCGCCGCGACCGCGAGGACGGCGAGGAAGCCGATGCCGAGGGCCCACCAGGGAACGGTGGCGCAGGATGCCAAGGCGTGCCCGACGGCGGACAGCACGACGCAGACCGCGGCGAACACCGCGGCCCGGATCGTCCGGAGGCCTGCTCCGGCCTGCGTCGTGTGGGGGGCAGTCATGGCCGGGTCATCATCGCACTGCCCCCGGGCGGCCCATACGGCAGGTCCGGAAGGTCCCATGCGTCCCCCCGCGGGAGCCGTGTGCGGGTCGCAGAGGGCGCGGCGCGGTGGCCGGTGTCGCCGGGGGCGTACACCGCCGCCCGGGAGCACCACATCGGCCGAATGAGCGCTCTGTCCGCTCTCGGGGGCTTACGGCCGACCTCGGGCGGCAATAGCTAACCGTATGAGCATCTGGTGGTCTCTCCACTTGAGGCGCGAAGCCGCGAGCGTGCCGCTCGCCAGGCGGTTGCTGCTGGGGACGATGGAGACCGCGGGGGTGGATCCTGACATTTCCTTCGACCTGTCGGTGGCGCTGAGCGAGGCGTGTGCGAACGCGGTCGAGCACGGTGGCCCGGCGTCCGCCGCCTGCTCCGCCGGCGGACCGGTCCCGGAGGAGTGGGCGGCGTACCGGGTGACGGCCTACCTGGACGGGGACCGTTGCCGCATCGAGGTGACGGACTCGGGCCCGGGTTTCCCGCCGACGACGGTCGAGGGGCACGGTTCCCCGCCGGTCGACGCCTCGGAGAAGGAGCACGGCCGCGGCCTGTGGCTGATCACGGAACTCGCCGACCACGTCCGCTTCGGCAACGGGCCGGGCCGGGGCGCGGTGGTCAGCTTCGACAAGATCCTCAAGTGGCGGGACGGCGCCCTGTTGCAGGCGTCGTAGGAGCGGGAGCCGCACAGCGCGGCCGGGACCCGTCCCCGGACACACCGGTGGGCGGCACCCGTGCGGGTCCCGCCCACCGGCGTCGGGTGATGTCAGCCCTTGAGGCGTGCCATCCAGGCCTCGACCTCGACCGAGGTGCGGGGCAGTCCGGCGGAGAGGTTCCGGTTGCCGTCCTCGGTGACGATGATGTCGTCCTCGATCCGGACGCCGATGCCGCGGTACTCCTCGGGCACGGTCAGGTCGTCGGCCTGGAAGTACAGACCGGGCTCGACGGTGAGGCACATGCCGGGCTCCAGCGTGCCGTCCACGTACGCCTCGGTGCGCGCGGCCGCGCAGTCGTGGACGTCCATGCCGAGCATGTGGCCGGTGCCGTGCAGGGTCCAGCGGCGCTGGAGCCCCAGTTCCAGGACGCGCTCGACCGGGCCCTCCAGCAGACCCCACTCGACGAGCTTCTCGGCGAGCACGTGCTGCGAGGCGTCGTGGAAGTCGCGGAACTTCGCGCCCGGCTTGACGGCGGCGATGCCGGCTTCCTGGGACTCGTAGACCGCGTCGTAGATCTTGCGCTGGATGTCGGTGTACGTGCCGTTGATCGGCAGGGTGCGCGTCACGTCGGCGGTGTAGAGGGAGTGCGTCTCCACGCCGGCGTCGAGCAGCAGCAGGTCGCCGGAGCGGACGTCGCCGTCGTTGCGGACCCAGTGCAGGGTGCAGGCGTGCGGACCGGCGGCGCAGATGGAGCCGTAGCCGATGTCGTTGCCCTCGACGCGGGCACGGAGGAAGAAGGTGCCCTCGATGTAGCGCTCGGACGTGGCCTCGGCCTTGTCGAGCACCTTCACGACGTCCTCGAAGCCGCGGACGGTGGAGTCGACGGCCTTCTGCAGCTCGCCGATCTCGAAGTCGTCCTTCACCGCGCGGGCCTCGGAGAGGTAGACGCGCAGCTGCTCGTCGCGCTCCTTGGTGACCTTGTCGGTCAGGGCCGTCTCGATGACGGAGTCGTGGCCGCGGACGTTGCGGACCGGACCCTCGGCCTCGGTGAGGGCCGCGGCCAGTTCGCGGACGTCCTTGGCGGGGATGCCCAGCAGCTGCTCGGCCTCGGCGAGGGAGTGCCGGCGGCCGACCCACAGCTCGCCCTGGCCGGACAGCCAGAACTCGCCGTTCTCGCGGTCGGAGCGGGGCAGGAGGTAGACGGTCGCGGTGTGGCCGCTCTCGCCCGTGGGCTCCAGCACGAGAACGCCGTTCTCGGTCTGGTCGCCGGTGAGGTACGCGTACTCGGTCGAGGCACGGAAGGGGTACTCGGTGTCGTTCGACCGGGTCTTGAGCCGGCCGGCGGGGATCACCAGGCGCTCGCCGGGGAAGCGCGCGGACAGCGCGGCGCGACGGGTGGCGGTGTGCGCGGCCTGGGCGATCGGCTCCAGTCCACGCAGTTCCGTGTCGGCCCAACCGGTGCGCATGCTCTCCGCGAGTTCCTCGCTGACGCCCGGGTACAGCCCGTTCTTGCGCTGCTTGTGCTTCTTCTTGGGCTGCTCTTCTTCCGGGGTCTCCGGGGTGAGCTCGTCAGCCACGTCATCTCCTCAGCTACGACATGCAAGGACCGGGTACGGACCCCGTCCATCGTATGTGTGAGCGGAAGATGCCCGGCGAACTATGTGACAAATCAGTCAAACCGGGCGGCGAGCAGAACGATGTCCTCGGTGGCGTCCTCCCCCTGGACCGGTGTGGCCTCCCCTTCCGGCAGGACGGTGCGGAGGATGTGGTCGCAGATCGCCGCCGGGTCCTCGCGAGCGGCACGGGGAACACCCGCGGCCGCCGCGTGCAGCCGGGCGTACGCGCGGTCCATCGGGTCTCCGGTGCGCCGCAGCAGTCCGTCCGTGTAGAGCAGCACCGTTTCTCCGGGAGCCGGTTCGATCTCCACGCTCGGCGCCTCCCAGCAGGCCAGCATCCCGAGCGGCGCGGAGAGCGAGGTCTCCACGTACTCGGTCCGCCGCTCGCCGATGAGCAGCGGCGGGGTGTGCCCCGCGCCGGCCAGGATGATCTTCCGGGCGGCCGGTTCGCAGTAGGCGAAGAGCGCGGTGGCCGAGCGCGCGGGTTCGGTCAGCCGCAGCAACAGCTCCAGGTCGGAGAGGACCGCTACAGGGTCCTCACCCTCCATGACGGCGTACGCGCGCAGGGAGGCCCGCAGGCGACCCATCGCGGCGACGGCGCTCGGACCGGCGCCGGTGACGGAGCCCACGGCGAGACCCATGGCGCCCTCGGGCAGCGGCAGTGCGTCGTACCAGTCGCCGCCGCCGCGCGGGCCGGTGTGGTGCCGGGCCGCGAGCTGCACGCCGGGGATCCGGGGCAGCCGGCTGGGCAGCAGCTCCTCCGTGACGATGGCCAGGCGGGAGCGGGAACGCTCCACCTCGACCATGCGGGCCAGGTGCTCGGCGGCGTGCCGGACGTACAGCCCCGCGAGGTCGCGCTGACGTTCGCCGGGTTCGGCCTGCTCGTCGTAGAGCCAGACGGCCGCGCCGAGTCGGCCGGTGGCCTCGGCGGTCAGCGGCAGCGCGTAGCTGGCGGCGTAGCCGAGTCGGGCGGCGACCTCGCGGTGACGCGGGTCGACCGGGACGCCGAACCCGCCGGTGCCGGGTGCCTCACCGGGTTCGGGGAGCACCTCGGAGCCGCCGTGCGCGTCCGGGAGCCCGTCCAGGATGCGGCCGTACGAGGTGGCGCTGCGCGGCACCGTCTCGATGTGGCCGAGGTCGGCGTGGCCGAGACCGAGGCCGATCGTGGTGGTGGGGCCGAGGCCGTCGGAGGGTTCCAGGACGACCAGGCCGCGTCGGGCGCCGACCAGCGCGGCTCCGGCGCGCAGGAATTCCCGCAGGGAGGAGTCGAGGTCGACGGACCGGGCGAGGCGTTCGGTGAGTTCGTGGAGGGTGGTGAGGTCGGAGACCATGCCCGCCAGGCGGTCCTGGATGACGCTGCTCGCGGCAGGCGGAGGGGCCTGGGCGGGGGTGCTGCGTGCGGGTGTGGGCGCGGTGGGCGCCTGAGTGTGCGGTGACGCTGTAACTGCTGGATCGATTCCAGCCACTTTCGGCAGATGCGGGGCGCTCATGGCGTCCGCCTTTCCACCTGGTGCGATTCGCCATATAGCATCGCAAACCCCCAGATCGTGCTGCGCCGCCATCAATGGATCCACATCTACACGCACACGAGGATCGATGTCCAGCATTGCCCAGGTGGGAATCCTGGTGTCCGTGAGACGGCAACTCACTGTGCGGCCAAGGCTAAAACTTGGCCGGAAAAAGCGGGAAGCGGACGGTTTTTGCGATCGACTGGGCGGGCGTCACTGCGGGCTCGGGTACGTAATCGGTGGTGGCCGGGGCGAGTTGAGACCTTTCGGCACCCGCCGGGAACCGCCCGGCGCAGCCCGTCGTCCTTAGCGGCGGCAGCCGGTCTCGACCCGGTGCGGGTCGCGTTCCGCCCCCCGCCGGACGTTTGATGGACCCGTAAGAAAACTGCACGAACCGTGTGAACCTGCTTCTGGCGGACAGTGACGCGCAACGTGTACGTGTGGTGATGCACCGCTTACCTGGTGTGATGTGGCCCTCGACGTTCAACGGAAAGGAACGAGCGCTCATGCGCGAGATCCTCGGAAGGCGTCTCCAGCGGCTCCGCGATCGCTTGAAAACCCTGCGACCGACCTCCTCCTCCGACCGGATCCCGGACGGCGGCACCCCGTCCCTCCTCGACGCGGCTCTCGTCTGCGCCGCCGAATGGCGGTGGCCCGTGCTGCCCGGCGTGGGCCGGGCCGGTGCCGACGGCGTGCGCTGTGCCTGCCCCGATCCCGACTGTGTGGTGCCCGGCGCCCATCCCTTCGACCCGGGGCTGCTCGCGGCCACCACCGACCCCCGGATGGTGGCCTGGTGGTGGGCCAGGCGGCCGGCCGCTCCGTTGCTCGTGGCCACCGGCGGGGCCGCTCCGTGTGCGGTGAGCCTGCCGGCCACGGCCGCCGCGCGTGCCGTCGGACGGCTGGACGCGCAGGGCATGCGGCTCGGTCCGATCGTCGCGACGCCGACCAGGTGGTCCCTGCTGGTGGCGCCGTATTCGTTGGAACGGCTCGGTGAACTCCTGTACGCCAAGGACCACGTGCCCTCCTCGCTGCGCTTCCACGGCGAGGGCGGCTACCTGTTGCTGCCCCCGTCCGTCGCGTCCGGCGGTGGACAGGTGTGTTGGAACCGGGAGCCGGAGGTGGGTCCCGACGGCATCTGGCTGCCCGAGGTGGAGGCGGTCGTGGACGCGTTGGTCGAGGCGAGCAGCGGAGCGCCGGGCGGCGGCAGCCGGTTGGCGTACTGATCGACGCCGTGTCCCCGAACGCCGATCTCCGCTCGGGAGATCACTCGTACGGGTGCCGGCTGGGCGAGTTTCCAAGGGAATTGGGCGCGGGGATCTCCGCGCCCCTTTCCCGCATCGCTATCTTCGGCGAATGAATCTCCGCCTGATCGCTATCGGCGCCGGTGTGCTGATCATCTTGTCGCTTCCCCTCGCGGGGGCGATCGCCGGGCCGGATTTCGCCGGTCAGGATGACGGAAAGGGCGGCGGGTTGCTCTCCACGCTCGGCCTTTCGGACCCGTCCCGCACGAAGGGCAAACCGTCGCCCGCGGCCCGTCCCGCACAGCCCGGGCCACCCGTGCAGCCGCGTACGGATGCCCGGTGCGGCCCCGAGGTCTCCTCGCAGCACGGCGTGGAGGCACAAACCTGCGTCCTGGTCGGCGATGGCAGTACGTGGGGCCGGAGTTACTACCGCAACACCAGTGGCCGCGCGTTGGACGCCGTGCTGACGATGATGGGGCCCGCGGGGCGCACCGTGCAGATCCGCTGCGTCGTCGGGCCGGGTGACGAGCCGGGGCTGTGCGAAACACCGCGTGACGACTCGGCGGGAGGCCCGGAGGGCTACTCGGCCGTGGCGGAGTTTGCAGTTCCGGATGATGAAGGGGCGTTGCTGCTGAGGTCCGGGAGCAACTCACCGGCACCGGGCGATGGTTGAACATCGCCTGAAATGGAAGGGCCCGGTCGCTGGCGACGGGGGATGCACCAGCGACCGGGCTACAAGAACGGTAACAAGAGATCGCCTGTTCGCAAATTCGATCTCTGATATTCGGACACGGATTTGCAGGCGATTAGCGGGAGTTGTGACCCCAGTCACCGGTCCTGGGCGCGCGCGGTGGTCAGCTGAGCGTGACCTGGCGGTTCGTGAGGCCGGCGCGGGCCCGACGCTCCTCCGTCGTCAGGGGCGCGTCCGTGGCGAGGGCCGCGGCCAGGCGCTCCGCGAGTTCCGCGGCGGGCTTCTCGACGTCGTCGGCCGAGACGCCGGTGGGCAGGTCCCAGACGGGAACCATCAGACCGTGGGCGCGGAAGGAACCGACGAGCTTGGTGCCTTCACCGAGGGACGAGGTGCCGGCCGCGTGCAGTCGCGCCAGGGCGTCGAGCAGCTTCTCCTCGGGCTGCGGCATGACCCAGCGCAGGTGGTTCTTGTCCGGCGTCTCGCACCAGTAGGCCGCGTCCACGCCGGCCAGCTTGACGGTGGGAATCGCGGCGGCGTTGGCGCGTTCCAGCGAGGCGGCGATCTCCGGAGAGGCGTTCTGGGCGTTCTCCGCATCCGGAATCCAGAATTCGAAGCCACTGTGGACAACCGGCTCGAAAACGCTGTCCGTGTCCAGGAGATCCTGAAGTCGCGGGCCCTCGGCCGGAACCCGACGGGCGGGAACCGGGGTACCCGGCTCCGTCACCAGCGCGCGCTCCAGGGTGTCGGCCATGTCCCGGGCGAGGTCACCGGTGGTCGAGTCGTTCTGCAGGCCCAGGAGGACGGAGCCGTCCTCGCGGCGCAGCGCCGGCCAGGCCATCGGCAGCACGGTCACCAGCGTCACCGAGGGAACGCCGTCGGGCAGGCCGCTCTTGAGGGTGAGCGGGATGGTCGCGGCGGGTACCAGCTCGCGCAGCGCGACCCAGTCGCACTCGCCGGGCAGGCCCTCGAAGGGGCGCCGCACGTGCTCGGTCACGGCGTGCGCGGCGGCGGCGCCGTGACAGGCCTTGTAGCGGCGCCCGGATCCGCAGGGACATGGCTCGCGGGCACCCACCACGGGGATCTCCCCGTTGTTGAGCTGCGGCGTGCGCTGCGACTTCGCGTTCTTCGCGGCGGGGCGCTTCTTTGCCATCGTGGGTGTCTCCCGGTTGCGGCGGTGCGGCGGTTTTCTGGGCGCGAGCCTAGCCGTTCACACCGCCGGAACCTGTGGGGTGCGGCCGGTAGCGCGGTCGGCGTGCGCTTCCGACGGCCGCCTCCGTTGCCGCGGTCGGCCGGGTTCCCGGTCCCGGGCGGCGTCCCGCGGGTGCCCGGGGCGTGGGGTGGCCCGGGCACGCGCTCGGTGACTCGGGACCAGGTTCCGGGATCCGGACCGGGGACTCAGTGGCTCAGGTCGTCGAAGGCCGTTCCGAAGCCGATCGCCGGGGCTGTGACGCGCGTAGCGAAATCCTCGTGACGGGTCCCACAGGCAACGACCACCCACACGGTGACCTCACCCGCAGCCCCGTCCCGGACGCCCCAGTCCTGGGCCAGCGCGCTGATGATGTTCAGCCCCCGGCCGCCGCGCGCCGTGACCGAGGGGGTCGAGGGGATCGGACGGGTGGGTCCGCCGCCGTCCGTGACCTCGACCGTCAGCCGTCCCGCCCCGTCGACGCGCCAGGCGGCGCGTATCTCGCCGTCCCCGACCTCCCGGGATCCCAGTGGCCGGCCGTGGCGGCAGGCGTTGCTGAGCAGTTCGGAAAGGATGAGTACGGCATCGTCCACGACCGATTCGGACAGTCCGCCGGTCCGCAGTTGCTCGCGCATGCGGCGCCTTGCCTCGCCCACGCCCGCAGGACCGTGGCGTACGTCCATGCACCACGACGTGGGCACTTCGTGTGCCATCACCAACGCCACCCCCGGAACCTCCTTAGCCCCACGCCAAGGTCTGGATGCCCCAATGGCCTGGACCGGAAACCGTTCATGAAGTGCCCTCTGGCGCATTCACGACGACAAATGCGGAGCGGATGCGCCGGGGCACACCCTGTGACGAGTGGGACACGTGTGGTGGGTGGGCAAATCGGGACGTCAGCGCCCGAGTTGTGACAGAACTTGGCGCGGTCTGTTCGTGATGATTGCTTCTACACCCAGGTCCGCGCAGAGCTGAACGTCCGAGGGTTCGTTCACGGTCCACACGTGAACCGAGTGTCCCGCCGACTGGAGCTTGCGGATGTAACCGGGATGGTTGCGCACGATGCGCATCCCGGGGCCGGCGATGCTCACGCCGGCCGGCAGCCGGCCGTCCCGCATGCGCGGCGAGATGAACTGCATCAGGTACACGGTCGGGATCGTCGGCGCGGCCGCCCGCACGCGGTGCAGCGAGCGCGCGGAGAAGCTCATGACGCGGACCGGGTGCGGGCCCTCGGCGGGCGGGGCGTCCAGTCCGAAGCGCTTGAGGAGGAAGAGGAGCCGCTCTTCCACCTGTCCGGCCCAGCGGGTCGGGTGCTTCGTCTCGATCGCCAGCTGTACGGGCCGCCCGGCGTCGGAGACCAGCTCCAGCAGCCGCTCCAGGGTGAGCACGGAGGTGCGCTCCGGATCGGAGTCCCAGTCCGGGGACTCCTCGCGGTCCTTCCAAGAGCCGAAGTCGAGGGCCGCGAGATCGGCCAGCTCCAAGGCGGACACCGCGCCGCGGCCGTTGGAGGTGCGGTTCACCCGGCGGTCGTGGACCAGGACCAGATGGCCGTCGGCCGTGAGCCGGATGTCACATTCGAGGGCGTCGGCCCCGTCCTCCATGGCCTTCCGGTAGGCGGCCAGAGTGTGCTCGGGGGCGTCCTCCGAGGCACCGCGGTGGGCGACGACCTGGATGGGGAGCGGCGTTGCGTGGGTCACGGGGTCATGGTGCCACCGCGGCGGCCCCGCACGGCGTGGCGAGCTTGCGGATGCGCCCGAAATGCCGGGGATAAAGGATGGGGGGAGACGCACAGGTCCGGCTTACAGTGCTCTGACGGGTCATGGGAAAGGCTTTGCACTGGAACTTGTGCGGCACGTCGAACGTTCAGTCGGACCGGTATCGCCAGATATTTCCAGGACCAGAAGCCGTGTTTGTGACGAGGAGAGAGCGCTGTGAGCACCGAGAACGAGGGCACCGCGGCCCAGAAGCCCCCCGCGGCCCCTTCCGTACCGCCTGCGCCCGTGCCCGCCTCCACCCCTGACCCGGCCGCCGAGCCCCAGGCGGCGCGGCCCGCCGACGCCGTTCCCCCTGCCCCCGTCACCCCGCCGCCCCCGGCCGGCGTGCCCGGCCCGGAGCCGACGCAGCAGCTTCCGCACACCCAGGGCGGGCCTGTGGCCCCCGGGTATGCCCAGGACCAGGGGTACGCCCAGGCGCCGCCGTACGCGCAGCCCCCGGCCGCCGCCCACGGGGCCGAGGGCTGGCCCCCGCCGCCGCCCACCGTTCCCTCGTACGTCGACGGCGGCCACGGCGGTGGCGGCTGGGGAGTGCCCCTGACCGCGGACGGCCCCCCGCCCAAGCCCAAGGGCAGGGGCGGACTGATCGCGGGTGTGCTCGCGGCCGCCCTCATCGCGGGCGGTGTCGGTGGCGGCATCGGCTACTGGGCCTCGGAGCGCTCGCACGACGGCTCGGGCTCGACCACCATCAGCGCCAGCACCCCGAAGGACCTCAAGCGGGAGGCGGGCTCCGTCGCCGGTCTGGCGGCAGGGGCGCTGCCGAGCGTGGTGACCATCGAGGCGAAGGCCGGTGACGGCGAGGGCGGCACGGGCACCGGCTTCGTCTACGACGCGCAGGGCCACATCCTCACCAACAACCACGTGGTGGCCTCCGCGGCCAATGGCGGCAAGCTCTCCGCGACCTTCTCCAACGGCAAGCGGTTCGAGGCCGAGGTCATCGGCCGCGCCGAGGGCTACGACGTGGCCGTGCTCAAGCTGAAGAACCCGCCGGCCGGCCTCAAGCCGCTGGCGCTGGGCGACTCCGACAAGGTGGCCGTCGGCGACTCGACCATCGCGATCGGCGCCCCCTTCGGCCTGTCCAACACGGTCACCACCGGCATCGTTAGCGCCAAGAACCGCCCGGTGGCATCCGGTGACGGCTCCAGCGGCAAGAACTCGTACATGAGCGCGCTGCAGACGGACGCCTCCATCAACCCCGGCAACTCCGGCGGCCCGCTCCTCGACGGCCGCGGCGCGGTCATCGGCATCAACTCCGCGATCCAGTCGGCCGGCAACGGCGGCTTCGGCGGCGGTCAGGCCGGTTCGATCGGCCTCGGCTTCGCCATCCCGATCAACCAGGCGAAGAACGTCGCCGAGTCGCTGATCAAGACGGGCAAGCCGGTCTACCCGGTGATCTCGGTCTCCGTCGACCTCCAGGCCAAGACGGAGGGTGCCAAGATCTCCGAGTCCGGAGCCCCCGCCAACGAACTGGTCGACCCGAACGGGCCGGCGGGCAAGGCGGGCCTCAAGCCCGGCGACATCATCACCCAGCTGGGCGACAAGCCGATCGACAGCGGCCCGACCCTGATCAGCGAGATCTGGACGTACAAGCCGGGCGACACGGTGAAGCTGACCTACCTGCGCGGCGGCAAGCCGAGCACCGTGGACATCACCCTCGGCTCGCGGACCGGGGACAAGTAGCACCCACCCACGCACCCACGACCCGGACCGGGCTCCGCTCGACCGGCTCTGCTCGACGGGAGCTGGACGCCGGCTTGATGGAGAGGGGCCGCAGGCGCGATTAAGCCTGCGGCCCCTCCCAACGTCCGCTTATGCTTTGGGCGTGTTCGATTCCCGGCACATACGGACATTCCATGAAGTGGTCGCCTGCGGTTCGTACTCGGCCGCCGCGCGGGCCCTCGGATACACCCAGCCCGCGATCACCCAGCAGATGAAGGCGCTCGAACGGGCCGTCGGCACCCCGCTGTTCACCCGCATCGGCCGCACGATGCAACTCACCGAGGCCGGCCGGTCGCTGGCCAGGCACGCCGACTCCATTCTCGGCAGCCTCTCCGCCGCCGAGGCCCAACTGAAGGCGTACGCGCGTCTGAGCACCGGCCGGGTCCGGGTCTGCGGGTTCCCCAGCGTCAACGTCACCCTCGTTCCGGAAGCGCTCAGTGGCCTGGCCGCGTCCCATCCGGGGATCCAGGTCGAACTGCTGGAGGGGGAGCCGCCGGAGTCGCTGCACCGGCTGCGACGCGGCGAGTGCGACATCACGCTGGCCTTCACCTATCCCGGACTGCGCGAGGAGGTTCCGGAGGAGGTCGACGAGGTCAGGCTGCTGGAGGACCAGCTGACGGTGCTCCTGCCGACCGGGCATCCACTGGCCAGGCGCCGGGCCGTCCACCTGGCCGACCTGGCCGAGGAGCGGTGGATCGCCGGGTGCCCGCGCTGCCGGGCGAACCTGCTGCACGAGTGCGCGGAGCTCGGCTTCGTGCCCGACATCCGGTTCGCGACCGACGACAACCTGGTGGTGCAGAGCCTGGTCGCGCAGGGCCTGGGCGTGGCGATGATGCC
This sequence comes from Streptomyces sp. NBC_01426, assembly GCF_036231985.1. Taxonomy (GTDB): domain Bacteria; phylum Actinomycetota; class Actinomycetes; order Streptomycetales; family Streptomycetaceae; genus Streptomyces. The sequence continues at coordinate 3,875,079 of NZ_CP109500.1, read as the reverse complement.
CGCCCTCGTCCTGCCGTCATTGGCCCTCACCCGGGTCTGCGGGCGGGCCCTCCAGCCGGCGGCCCGCCGTCACATCTCCGCGTACGTGTACCGGGACCACCTGAGGATTCCCGCGACGGCCGTGGTGTTGGACGAACTGAAACGGGTGGCGTCGAACCGGGTCGGCTGCTGACCGCAGCCGTGATCGCCCGCCCCAATCCATAAGCTGTGCTTGGGATTTCGGGTGAAAACTGTCGTTGGACGTGATCGGTGGGCTGTTCGACGCTGCCCCTATGACCACCACCACGCCGGCCAGAACGACCGCGAGGATGGCCGCCCTCGTCAGCGAGATCCGCACGGTAGTGGAACGCGGGCTCGCCCCCGACCTGACCGCGTACCTGGTCGGTGAGCGGATCGCCCCGCACCTGGGCGCGTTCGACCTGCTCACCCCCGACCAGTGCGAGGGGCATCCGGACCGGTACCGGCAGCACATCCTGCACGCGGAGCCCGACGGCAGCTTCTCGGTGGTGGCACTGGTGTGGCTGCCGGGTCAGGAGACGTCCATCCACGACCACGTCTCGTGGTGCGTGGCCGGGGTCCACCAGGGCGCGGAGAGCGAGCGCCGCTACCGGCTCGCCCCGGCGACGGGCACGGACGGCGCCCGGCTGGTGCCCACCGAAGAGGTGGTCAACGACCAGGGGGACGTCTGCGGGTTCGCCCCGCCCGGCGACATCCACCAGGTCCGCAACTCCTGTCGCACGACGGCGATATCCCTTCACGTCTACGGCGCCGACGTCTCCCGGCTGGGCAGCAGCGTGCGCCGCGTCTACACCCTCCCGGCCGACTGATGGCCCTGTTGCATCGCCCCGTCCACCGGCCCGGGCGGGCACGCGTTGTTTCACGTGAAACATCCTCCCCTTGGCCGGGGTTGGGGCTGGCCGTCGCGGGCGCCTTCGTGGCCTGGTGCGTCCACCGGTTGGTGCCGGCCGTGCCGATGCTGACCGCGGCGGTGGTGCTCGGCATCGCGATCGCCCACCTCCCGCGACTACGGACCGTCGTACGAGGCCCCGCGCGGGCGGGCCTCTCCCTGGCGGGGCGGAGGTTGATGCGGATCGGCATCGTCCTGCTGGGACTCGGTCTCGGCCTGGACCAGGTGCTGGGGCTGGGCTGGGCGACCGTCGCCATGGTGACCGGGGTGGTCGCGGCCACCTTCCTCGGGACCCTCTGGCTGGGGCGCAGGCTCGGACTGCCGGGCGATCAGCCGCTGTTGATCGCGACCGGCTACTCGATCTGCGGAGCCTCGGCGATCGGCGCCGTCAGTCAGGTCTCCGGCAGCGACGAGGAGGACGTGGCCTCGTCGGTGGCCCTGGTCACCCTCTGCGGAACGCTGGCCATCGCGGTGCTCCCGCTCCTCCAGGACCCGTTGGCACTGTCCGACCTCGCCTTCGGGCGCTGGGTGGGCGCGAGCGTGCACGACGTCGGCCAGGTCGTGGCGACGGCCCAGACGGCGGGCCCCGGCGCCCTGGGCGAGGCCGTCCTGGTGAAACTGATGCGGGTGGCGCTGCTGGCCCCGCTCGTCGCGGCCGTGGCCTTCTCCGTACGGGCCCGGCGGCGTGGGGTGCGCACGGCCTCGGGCCGCCGGCCGGCCCCGGTGCCCCTGTTCGTCGCCGGGTTCCTGGCGGCTGCCGCGCTGCGGGCGACGGGTGTGCTGCCCGACGTGGCGCTGGAGTGGGCACACACCGCGCAGGAGGCGCTGCTGGCCGCGGCGCTGTTCGGGCTGGGCAGCGCGGTGCACCTGCCGACCCTGGCCCGGACCGGGGGGCGGGCGGCGCTGCTCGGTCTCGGGGCATGGGTGGTGGTCGCCGGGGCCTCGTACGCGGGTGTCCTGCTCACGCTCTGACCGGGCGGTCGGCGCGTCCGATGCGCCTGGCGGGGGTGGCGGCATCTGATCCCCCTTCTCAGGTGTCACGGAACGGAAGGGAGTTGGCCATTTCCTGGCCGGAACCGAACGAACGTTCCGACCGGTGCCTGACATCTCGTACGGCCCGTGCAACCCTGCACCCGATCCGCACCGGCAACTCTTCACCCCCACCCTGCCCGGACCCGACCGGCCCGGGCACGGCAGAAGGAGTCCTGCGTGAATCGTCATCGCACGGCCTTATCGGTTCTGTTGGCTGCGGGCGCCCTGCTGGCCGGCGCCTTGAGCGCCGCCACCCCGTCGGTCGCCGCCGACGCCCCCGTCTCGTTCCGTCAGCAACACAGCCAGGGCTTCTGGACCGCCGAGCGCATGCGGTCCGCGGTCCCGCTGGACGTCACCGCGGCGCCGGGGAGCGTCCGTACGGCTCCCTCCCCGGCGGACCGACCCACCCGTGTGGCGCCCACGACCGTCCCCGCCTCACCCACCGCGTTCCCGCAGGCGGGTGGCGCGTGGACGGGCGGCGGGGCCGTGGTGAAGACGTCCGGCCGGGTGTTCTTCACCATGGGCGACCGGACGGCGTCCTGCTCCGGGGATTCGATCACCGGCGCCAACGGCAGCACCGTCATCACGGCCGGGCACTGCGTGAAGTACCAGGGCGCCTGGCACACCAACTGGGTCTTCGTCCCGGGGTACGACAACGGCAACGCGCCCTTCGGCCAGTGGTCGGCCACGCGCACCTTCGCCACCGCGCAGTGGGCGGCGAGCGAGGACATGAACATGGACGTCGGCCTCGCGGTGGTGGCCCCGCTGAACGGCCAGAAGCTCAGCCAGGTCGTCGGGGCCCAGGGGATCCTGTTCAACGGGGGCTACAACAAGAAGATGTACTCCTTCGGCTTCCCCGCCGCGGCGCCGTACGACGGCACCAAGCTCGTCTACTGCAGCGGCAACAGCAGCAAGGACTTCCTGCTCACCAAGGACCACGGGCTGGGCTGCAACATGACCGGTGGCTCCAGCGGAGGCCCCTGGTTCCAGGACTTCAACGAGGCGACCGGACTGGGCACCCAGGTCTCGGTGAACAGCTTCGGATACGTCTTCCTGCCGAACCGGATGTTCGGCCCGTACTTCGGCAATGAGGTCAAGGCGGCGTACGACCAGGCACAAACGGCCTGACCAGCCCCGCACACCCCCACCGCCCGGTACTCTGTACCGGCCAGGTGGGTTGCCCGAGCGGCCTAAGGGAACGGTCTTGAAAACCGTCGTGGCAGCGATGTCACCGTGGGTTCAAATCCCACACCCACCGCACCAGGTCAGACAGCGTTCTGATCAGAAGGGGCGCCCCTCGTCAGGGGCGCCCCTTCGGCGTCCACCCGCTATCACGGAAGGCGGGAGCGCGCTCGACCACGGCCGGGTCGAAGCCGTCGGGGCGAGCGGCGCGGAGGCTGTCGCGCGCCGGCCGTCGACCTTTCTTCCGACCGTCCTGCCCTTCCGGCGGTTGTGACGTGCCGTCGCTCCGGGGCCTCCACCAGTGCGTTTCGCGGGCCTGAAAGGGCGCTTTGGGCCTTCTGAGTGGTGTTTGTCGGAAGATCGGCGCGCGTGGTGGAGGTGTTCCGGTTGCGCACACATCATGGCGAATGTATTCAGATCGGCCCGTCGGAACATCGCGAAATGAGGCAACCCGTCATGGCACACCGCAGCAGCGTCACGTCCATCTGGACCGCCGTCCTCGCCGCACTCGTGGCACTCTTCGCCGCCCTCGGCCTCGGCGCCAAGGCGGCCCCGGCCGCCGCCCCCTTCTCCGCTCCGGTGGTTCCGACCGCCACCGTGCGCCGGCCGGCCGTGATGGCCCGGCGGACGTGGCGGGCGATGATGCGGGGAGGCTCGCTCCCGCCCACCATCAAGCAGCGGATCCGGGCCGAGGCCCACGGCAAGACCCCGTCCGTTCGTCGCTCGACCACTGCCCTTGCCGCCGGGAACGCCGGGACCGCCGTCAGCCCGGTCGACGGTGCCACCCCGATCGCCCCTCTCGTCCCTGCCGCATCCGTCGCCACGGTCGCCGCGACCACCTCGGCCGGAACCGCCGCACGAGGCATGGCGCTCGCCGCGTAGTCATCGCCGTGCAGCACTTGTGCTCGCGCAACCATCTGGCCCTGGTAGGGGCCGCGGACGTCGTGGGTACGGAACGGTGGGTACGGAGCAGCACCGCCCGGACGGGCAGGCGTACGCGCCTACGCCGGGCAGACGGATCAAGCGCAGCGGTACGGCGATACGGCAGCGCGGGAACGCAGCAGCGCAGCCCCGCAGCAACCCAGCAGCGCAATAACGCGGCAACCCAGAGCAGCAGAGCAACGCAGAGCAGAGCAACGCAGAGGTAGAGCAGCAGAGCAGCACCGCGATATGGCAGTACGGCGATACGGCGATACGGAAGCGCGGCCAGTCGGCGAGACGTCGAGAGGCCAGGACAGCAGTCCGTGAAGCCGGCAGTACGGACAAGGGCCGCCAGGGCAGTACGGCGGCAGCGCGCCGACGTCGTAAGACAGCGGAGCGGTACGACGAGCGGGGCACCGGTTTCGTGCGGGCGGCAAGGCGGCGCGGCCATGTAGGTCGAGCGGCAGGACGCACCACGCGGCGAACGGCAAGGCGAGCGACAAGGCGAGTGACAAGGCGAACGACAAGACGAACGACACGGTGAACGCCGGTACAACGGCGCGACGGAACGTCCACGCGGTGGCGCAAGGCGCCGCCCGCACGACAGCATCCGGCGCGGTGGTACGGCGGCAGTACATGGAGCGGTAGGCGCTGGAGCCCGGTCGCACGCGACCGTGGATCGCGCCACGACGTGCCCCGGAGCGGGGGCATGGACCGTTCACCCCGGCGGGCGCCGGGGGCGTGCAGGGGGCGCGAGCGTGACGTCCCAACGTGACGCAGGGTCGCAGGCCCGGGAGACGGTGGGGTTCCCGGCGGGCGCGACCCTTTTTGGCATGTCCGGGGTGCGGTGATTTGGCGGAACGATTCCGCACGGGTGTCGCAGGGGTTTCGGAGCCTGGGGAGGCGCTGACCTGGGGCGCTCGGGGCGCGAATGGGGTTTATCCGATGTTGCTCATGCTTGCGGGGGAATCAGGGGCTCCGGGGTGGTTCGCCGGGGATTCGGTGGGCAACTCTGAGGTCGCGACGTCGTCACCACACGTAATGACCGGGTCGGTCGGCCAACTGCCCTGGTGTGAAGTCCACTTCGGTTTTCTGGAGGATAAAGACATGGCAAGCATCCGTACCGCCCGCGTCATCGCCGCCGTCGCCGCTCTTCCGCTCGCCGTCGCCTTGTTCGGCGGTGTGGCCACGGCCGACAACGGCTCGTTCGCGAACGACGGATCGAATGCGAGCGTCGCGAGCATCGTCGGCAGTGGCGTGGGTGGCAACAACAACGGCAACTCCTCCACCTCGCAGCAGGTCGCCACCGGCTCCGGTGCGTCCAACCAGAGCAACACCGCGCAGGTCAACGGCTCGGCCTTCACCGCGATCCAGCAGCACAACCCGAACGTGGCGGTGAACTTCTTCCCCTTGTTCTGATCGTTCCGCATGCGGCCTGAGTCGCGATGAGTGTTGAGGGCGTCTGCGCTACCGGACCGGCTGGGGTCCGGTAGCGCAGGCGCCCTCCGGCGTTTCCCGCGGACCGCCGGCCGTGCGCGTCCTGCCGCGACGGGCTGCGGCCGCTGCCCCGCAGCGACGGAGCCTCGGTGGACCCTTGACATCCACAACAGATCTGACGGACAGTCAGGTTTCCGTTGATGTGATGCCGGGAGGCCCGCGCCGTGCACCTCGCCCCGACTGAAGGACAGTTGCGGCTCCGCGCCGAGCTGAGGGAGTACTTCGGGACCCTGATGCCGGACGGGCCCCCCGAGGAACCGACCGCACAACGTGCCCTGTTGCGCCGCATAGGCGCCGACGGGCTGCTCGGCCTCGGCTGGCCCGTCGAGTACGGAGGTCAAGGCAGGGGCGCCGACGAGCAGTTCGTCTTCTTCGACGAGGCCTACCGGGCCGGCGCGCCCGTCTCCATGGTCACGCTCAACACCGTCGGCCCGACCCTGATGAAGTACGGGACCCGGGAGCAGAAGGACTACTTCCTGCCCCGGATCCTCGCCGGGGAGATCGTCTTCGCCATCGGCTACTCGGAGCCCGAAGCCGGCACCGACCTGGCCTCGCTCCGCACCCGCGCCGTACGCGCCGTACGCCACGAAGGCACCGACCCGGGAGCCCCAGCAGCCCCAGCAGACTCAGGAGCCCCAACAAGGCCGGCAGAAGCCGCCCGGGGCGATGACGCCGACTGGATCATCGACGGCCAGAAGATCTTCACGTCCAACGCCCAGAACGCCGACTGGATCTGGCTCGCCTGCCGCACCGACCCCGAGGCCCCCAAACACAAGGGCATCTCCATCATCCTGGTCCCCACCGACGCCCCCGGCTTCGCCTGGACCCCCATCGACACCGTAGGTGGCCTCACCACCACGGCCACCTACTACGACTCCATCCGCGTTCCCGCCGGCAACCTGGTCGGCCCCGAGCACGGCGGCTGGGGCCTGATCACGAACCAGCTCAACCACGAACGCGTGGCCCTCGCCGCCATCGGCATGCAGGCGGAGGACTTCTACGACCGCGCCCTCGCGCACGCCCGGACCCCCGACCCGGTCACGGGCGAACGCCCCGCCGACCGTCCCTGGGTACGGTCCCGGCTCGCCGAGGCGCATGCCCGACTGGCTGCCGTACGCCTTCTCAACTGGCGCCTGGTCCAAGACGTGGGCAGCGGAGCCCTGGCCCCGGGCGACGCGAGCGGGGTGAAGTTCCTCGGTACCGAGTCCACCGTGGAGGTGTACCGGATGTGCCAGGAGGTCGTCGGCGAGGAGGCGCTGATCCGCGGGCCTTCGGCCTTCGCGGGAGGCGAGCTGGAGCGCCTGAACCGGGCCGCCCAGATCAACACCTTCGGCGGCGGGGTCAGTGAGGTCCAGCGGGAGATCGTCGCCATGATGCGGCTCGGCATGAAGGGGAGGAAGCGATGACGGCCGACGGAGCCGAAGGCACGGCGGCGGGCACGCCCCCGCACGCCTCGACACGGGCGGCGGCGGGCACGCCCCCGCACGCCTCGACACGGGCGGCGGCGGGTACGCCCCCGCACGCCTCGATAGGGACAGCGCCGTGTGCCGCGGCAGCGGAGGCCCGGTTCCACGCCCGGCTGACGGCCTTCGAGGGGAAGCCCGCCGCCACCGGGGGGCGGGCCAAGGACGCGGTCAACGAGCCGATGATCCGCCACTGGTGCGAGGCGATGGGGGACACCAACCCCGCCTACGCCGGCCCGGACGCCATCGCCCCGCCCACCATGCTCCAGGCCTGGACGATGGGTGGGCTCTCCGGGCACACCGACCGTTCCTCCGCCTACGACGAACTCCTCCTGCTCCTCGACGGCGCGGGCTGTACCTCCGTGGTGGCGACCGACTGCGAGCAGGAGTACCTCCGTCCGCTGCGCCCCGGCGACCGCGTCACTTTCGATGCCGTCATCGAGTCGGTGTCGGCGCGCAAGACGACCAAGCTGGGTGCGGGGTACTTCGTGACGACCCGGACGGACGTCCACGCGAACGGCGAACTCGCCGGCACCCACCGCTTCCGCATCCTCAAGTACGCGCCCGCCCCGAACCGGACCCGGCAGCCGAAGCAACCCGCCCGGCCGCGCCGGGAAGGCCACTCCCCCCGACCCGCCCGCCCCCGTCCCGTGATCAACCGCGACAACCAGGGTTTCTGGGACGGCGTCCGCGACCACACCCTGCTGATCCAGCGCTGCACGGCCTGCTCGACCCTCCGCTTCCCCTGGCTCCCCGGCTGCAACGCCTGCGCCTCCCCCGACTGGGACACGGTCCCAGCGAGCGGCGCCGGCACGGTCTTCTCGTACGTGGTCATGCACCACCCGCCGTTCCCGGCCTTCGACCCCCCGTACGCGGTCGCGCTCGTCGAACTCGCCGAGGGGGTCCGGATGATCAGCAACATCACCGGAGTCCCGTACGACAAGGTCCGCATCGGCCTGCCGGTCCAGCTGGAGTTCCTGCGCGTCGACGACACGCTCGAACTCCCCGTCTTCCGGGCGGAGGCGGGCTGACATGGACTTCCACCCCACCGAGGAGCAGGCCGCCGCGGTCGGTCTCGCCGCGCGGATCTTCCGGGACCTCGCCACCCACGAACGCCTCGCCGCCGCCGGCACCGGCAGCGACGCCGAGCTCTGGAAGGCCCTGACGGCTGCCGGACTGATCGCCGCCGTCGAGGAGGTCGGACTGCTCGGTCTGGTGCTGCTGCTGGAGGAGCAGGGCCGCACCACCGCGCAGGTTCCGTACGTCGCCACCTGCGTGTACGGAGTCCTCCCCGTGGCCCGCCACGGCAGTCCCGCGCAACGTGCCCGCCTGCTGCCCACCCTGGGCACCGGCGAGGTGGTGGCCACCGGCGCCTTCCCGGCGCGCGGCCGGATCACCGCCGACCCCGACGGCCGGCTCACCGGTACCGCGCCGGCCGTGCCCTGGCTGCGCGATGCCACGCACGTCCTGGTGCCGGACGCGGCCGGGGCGCTGTGGTTCGTGGCGACGGACGCGCCCGGTGTGCGGATCTCGGCGGTGGAGACGACCGCGCCGTGGGCGGCCGGCGCGCTGTTCCTGGCCGGGGCGCGGGGCGAACGGCTCGGCGGTCCGCGGGCCCACGACGAGGTGCTGTCCGCCGCCCGCACCGCCTTCGCGGGCCTCCAGGCGGGCGTCTGCGCCGGGACGTTGGCCCGCGCCGTGGAGCACACCTCCACCCGCGAACAGTTCGGCCGGCCGCTCTCCACCAACCAGGGGGTGATGCTGCGCGCCGCCGACGCGTACATGGACACCGAGGCGATCCGCGTCACCGCGTACGAGGCGGCATGGCGGATCGACACGGGCCTGCCGGCGCGCGAGCACGCGCTCACGGCGGCCTGGTGGGCCTCGGAGGCGGGCAAGCGGGTCGTTCACGCGGGCCAGCACCTGCACGGCGGCATGGGCGCCGACCTGGACCATCCCGTACACCGGCACTTCCTGTGGGGACGCCAACTGGACGCGTACCTGGGCTGCGGCAGTGAACTGCTCGCCGAGCTGGGCGCGCGCGTTTCGGACCCGGTGCCCGCCGGCGCCGCGACACCCGAGGAGGACGACGCATGAACGTCGGCGACACGCTGCCGCCGCTGGAGATCCCGGTCACCCGCACGCTGATCGTCGCGGGTGCGATCGCCTCCCGCGACTACCAGGACGTGCACCACGACGCGGAGCTCGCGCGGGAGAAGGGCTCCCCGGACATCTTCATGAACATCCTGACGACCAACGGTCTGGTCGGCCGGTACGTCACCGACCACCTCGGACCGTCCGCGGTGCTGCGCAAGGTGGCCATCCGCCTCGGCGCCCCCAACCACCCCGGCGACACCATGACCCTCACCGCGACCGTCGTCGCCCGCGACGGGGACACCGCGGAGATCCGTGTCGTCGGCGCCAACGGCGTCGGCCTGCACGTCACGGGAACCGTCACCGTCACCCTGGGGGACACGGCATGAGCGTCCGCACCCGCGACGGTCTCGGCGGCCGCGCCGCCATCGTCGGCATCGGCGCGACCGAGTTCTCCAAGGACTCCGGCCGCAGCGAACTGAAGCTGGCCGTGGAGGCCGTCCACGCCGCCTTGGACGACGCCGGACTGAGCCCCGCCGACGTCGACGGCATGGTCACCTTCACCATGGACACCAGCCCCGAGATCACCGTCGCGCAGGCGGCCGGCATCGGGGACCTCTCCTTCTTCTCGCGAATCCACTACGGGGGCGGAGCGGCCTGCGCCACCGTCCAGCAGGCCGCCCTCGCCGTCGCCACCGGCGTCGCCGAGGTGGTGGTCTGCTACCGCGCCTTCAACGAGCGCTCCGGCCGCCGCTTCGGCTCCGGCGTCCAGCAGCGCGAGCCCTCGGCGGAGGGGGCGGCACTGGGCTGGTCCCTGCCGTGGGGACTGCTGACCCCGGCCTCCTGGGTGGCGATGGCCGCCCAGCGCTACCTGCACAGCTACAACCTGACCCCCGAGGCCTTCGGCCATGTCGCGGTCACCGACCGGCGGCACGCCGCCAACAATCCCGCCGCGTACTTCCACGGCAAGCCCATCACCCTCGCCGATCACGCGGCCTCACGGTGGATCGTCGAACCGCTGCGGCTGCTGGACTGCTGTCAGGAGACGGACGGCGGACAGGCGATCGTCGTCACCACCACCGAGCGGGCCCGTCACCTGCGCCGGAAACCCGCCGTGATCACCGCCGCCGCCCAGGGCGCCGGTCGTCGCCAGGAGGCCATGACCTCCTTCCACCGCGACGATCTCACCGGGCTCCCCGAGATGAACGTGGTCGCCCGCCAACTGTGGCGGACCAGCGGGTTGCGCGCCTCGGACATCGACGTCGGCATCCTCTACGACCACTTCACCCCGTTCGTGCTCATGCAACTGGAGGAGTTCGGCTTCTGCGCACCCGGCGAGGCCGCCGACTTCGTGGCAGCCGACGCCCTGCCGCTGAACACCCACGGCGGCCAGCTCGGCGAGGCGTACCTGCACGGCATGAACGGCATCGCGGAGGCCGTCCGCCAGCTCCGGGGCACCTCCGTCAACCAGGTTCCGGGCGCCGCGCACACCCTGGTCACCGCCGGCACCGGGGTCCCGACCTCGGCCCTGATCCTCGGCGCCGACGACTGCCGGGGCGGCTGACGGGCGGCTGACGGACGGCCGACGGCGGCCGAGCGGCCATCGAGCGACGGTCGGGGCGGGGAGTCGACCAAGGCCCGGGAAGGGGCGGCCGCGGGCCGCCTCCTCCACCTTCAGGAGGTGGGGCACGGCCCGGCCCTACAACCTGAGACGGACCCCGCTTCGGCACCTGCGGCCGATCCGGTGGGCCCGCTCCGCTCCTAGCGTGGAGCCATGACCACGCCTGTGTGCACACTCGCCTCGAATCCGACGACGTACCCGTCGTTCTCGGCGTACGTCCGGACCCGCGGCTCGGTCCTGATGCGCACCGCGCGCTCCCTCACCGCCAACCCCTGCGACGCCGAGGACCTGCTGCAGACGGCCCTGGCCAAGACGTACGTGGCCTGGGACCGCATCGAGGACCACCGGGCCCTCGACGGCTACGTGCGGCGGGCGCTGGTCAACACCCGCACTTCGCAGTGGCGCAAGCGCAAGGTGGACGAGTTCGTCTGCGACGAGCTTCCGGAGAGCGAGGAGCCGCCGGCCACCGACCCCGCGGAGGCGCAGGCCCTGCGCGACGCCATGTGGCGCGCGGTGACCCGGCTGCCCGACCGGCAACGGGCGATGGTGGTGCTCCGCTACTACGAGGACCTGAGCGAGGCGCAGACCGCCGAGCTGCTCGGGGTCTCGGTGGGCACGGTCAAGAGCGCGGTCTCCCGCGCCCTGGTCAAGCTGCGCGAGGACCCGGAACTCACCGTCGTCCGATGAGGACGCGTGTCACCGTGTTTCACGTGAAACAACAGGACGCCCGTCACCGTGCGCCGTTTCACGTGAAACATCGCCAGGGTTTCCACCCGTGAGGTAGTGACATGCCGACCGGTACGTGCGCAGAATCGGCAGCATCCGTAGCCGCCGCAGCGCCGCAGCGCTCACCGGGAGGACGCTTTGCTGAGCACGATGCAGGACGTACCGCTCCTCGTCACCCGCATACTCCAGCACGGGATGACGATCCACGGGAAGTCCCAGGTCACGACCTGGACCGGGGAGGCCGAGCCGCATCGTCGCAGCTTCGCCGAGATCGGTACCCGCGCCACCCGCCTCGCCAACGCCCTGCGCGACGAACTCGGCGTCCGGCAGGACGACCGGGTCGCGACCCTCATGTGGAACAACGCCGAGCACGTGGAGGCGTACTTCGCGATTCCCTCCATGGGCGCCGTTCTGCACACGCTGAACCTGCGACTGCCTCCCGAGCAGCTGGTCTTCATCGTCAACCACGCGGCGGACCGGGTCGTGCTGGTCAACGGCACCCTGCTCCCGCTCCTGGTCCCGCTGCTGCCGCACCTGCCCACCATCGAGCACGTGGTCGTCGCGGGCGTCGGGGACCGTTCCGGGCTCGAAGGCCTCGACGTGCGCGTGCACGAGTACGAGGAACTCCTGGCGGGGCGCCCGGACACCTATGCCTGGCCCGAGCTGGACGAACGCCAGGCCGCGGCCATGTGCTACACCTCCGGCACCACCGGCGACCCCAAGGGCGTCATCTACTCGCACCGCTCCGTCTACCTGCACTCGATGCAGGTGAACATGGCCGAGTCGATGGGTCTGACGGACCGGGACACCACGCTCGTCGTCGTTCCGCAGTTCCACGTGAACGCGTGGGGCCTGCCCCACGCCACGTTCATGACCGGCATCAACATGCTGATGCCGGACCGCTTCCTTCAGCCCGCCCCGCTCGCCGAGATGATCGAGCGGGAGAAGCCCACCCACGCCGCGGCCGTCCCCACCATCTGGCAGGGACTGCTCGCCGAGGTGACCGCCAACCCGCGCGACCTGACCTCGATGAAGCAGGTCACGATCGGCGGTGCGGCCTGTCCGCCCTCCCTCATGGAGGCGTACGAGAAGCTCGGCGTCCGCCTCTGTCACGCCTGGGGCATGACGGAGACCTCGCCGCTCGGCACCATGGCGCACCCGCCGGCCGGTCTGACCGCCGAGGAGGAGTGGCCGTACCGGATCACCCAGGGCCGATTCCCCGCAGGCGTCGAAGGGCGCCTGGTGGGACCCGGCGGCGACCACCTGCCGTGGGACGGCCGGTCGGCGGGCGAGCTGGAGGTGCGCGGCACCTGGATCGCGGGCGCCTACTACGGCGGCGCGGAAGGCGAGCCGCTCCGTCCCGAGGACAAGTTCAGCGCGGACGGCTGGCTCAAGACCGGCGATGTCGGCGTGATCAGCGCCGACGGGTTCCTCACGCTGACCGACCGGGCCAAGGACGTCATCAAGTCCGGCGGCGAGTGGATCTCCAGCGTCGAGCTGGAGAACGCGCTGATGGCGCACCCGGAGGTGGCCGAGGCGGCGGTCGTGGCCGTCCCCGACGAGAAGTGGGGCGAGCGTCCGCTGGCCACGGTCGTCCGCACGCAGGGCGCGAGCATCGACTACGCGGGGCTGCGCGCGTTCCTCGCCCAGTCGATCGCCAAATGGCAGTTGCCGGAGCGCTGGGCCTTCGTGGACGCGGTGCCGAAGACGAGCGTCGGCAAGTTCGACAAGAAGGTGATCCGGAAGCAGTACGCGGACGGGGCACTGGAGGTCACCACGCTGGGCTAGCGCCCCTCGGCGGCGGCGAGTGGATCTCCTGCGACGGGCAGGGGAACGCGCCGTCGCCGGAGTCAGCCCCGGGTCAGCCAGGGCCGCAGCAGCTTACTGACGGCGGGCATGGCCACGTAGGTCATGAGGGTGCTGAAGACGACCGCGAACGCCGCTGTGCGCACCACGAAGTGCAGATCCACCAGGTACGGCCCGAGCAGCGCGTTGCCCGCCAGCGAGATCGGGAAGATCGCCAGCCCCGAGCTGATCGCCATCTTCCAGCGCGGCGGCGCGGGCCGGGTCGTACCCGGCTTGGCGAACCAGGTCTCCATGCCGTGGAGTTCCCGCCGGGCTATCTCGGTGTGGTGGTGCCCGAGGCAGTTGGAGAACCACTGCGCCCGCTCGGCGGAGTCCTGCCACCGGTGGAACGCGGCCTCGTTGCGGAAGCGGTGCACCAGGAACCAGGGCCCGCCCTCCGAGGCCGGGCGGAACAGCCCGTAGCCGAGGTGGTCCGGGAAGCTCGCGGCGGTCTCCAGGATCCCGTGGGCCCAGGCCTCGAACGTCTCCTCGTGGCCCGGCTCCACCTGACGGGCGATGAGCAGGTTCACCTCCCCGTTGTCGGCGGGGACGGTGTGCTCGGTCGTGTCGGTGATGGCCATGCGGCCAGGATGACTAGTTGGTGCCGATCTTTGCCAGCAGGTCCACGATGCGGCCCTGCACGTCCGCGGTCGTGGCCCGTTCGGCGAGGAACAGGACGCTCTCGCCCGAGGCCAGCCGCGGCAGTTCGGCCGGGTCGATCCCGGCGGTCGTGTAGACGACCAGCGGGGTCCGGTTCAACTGTCCGTTGGCACGCAACCAGTCCACGATCCCGGCCCGACGGCGCCGGACCTGCATCAGGTCCATGACCACCAGGTTGGGGCGCATCCGGGTCGCCAGCTCGACGGCGTCCGTGTCGGCGCCCGCCCGTGCCACCTGCATCCCGCGCCGCTCCAGGGCGGCGCTCAGGGCGATGGCGATCTCCTCGTGCTCCTCGATCAGCAGGACCCGGGACGGGTGCTGCTCGCTGTCGCGGGGCGCGAGCGCCTTGAGCAGGACGGCCGGATCGGCGCCGTACGCGGCCTCGCGCGTGGCGTGTCCCAGCCCGGCCGTGACCAGGACCGGAACCTCGGCGGCCACCGCGGCCTGACGCAGCGACTGCAGGGCGGTCCGGGTGATCGGCCCGGTCAGCGGGTCGACGAACAGCGCCGCGGGGAAAGCGGCGATCTGCGCGTCCACCTCCTCGCGGGAGTTCACGATCACCGGGCGGTAGCCGCGGTCGCTGAGGGCCTGCTGCGTCTGCGCGTCGGGCGCGGGCCACACGAGCAGCCGGCGCGGATTGTCCAGCGGCTCCGGCGGCAGCTCGTCGTCCACGGGACGGGGCACGGGCCGGTTGACCACCTCGACGGCGCCACCGGGGCCGTCCAGCGGCTCGGGGCCCTCGGCGGATCCCGCCTCGGGTGCCCCTATGGCGAAGGCACGTCCCTGAGCGGCGGGTTCGGCGAGTCGGCGCCTGCGACCGGAGCCGCTCGCGTCGACGGAAATGCCCTGGCCCAGGGTGCCGAGGGCGCGCACGCTGATCGGCTGCGCGGCCTCCGCCGGGGCGTCCTGCGGCTGCCGGGCACCGGGGACGGCGGCCGACGCGGCCTGGTCGTCCTCGACTGCGGTCCGGGCGGCGGGTACCGGCCACGCCGGGGTGGCGGGCAGGGCGCGGCGTCGACCGGTGGGGTGGGCCGGGTCGGCGGCTTCCTGCGCACCTGCCTCGGGCGCGGTGTCGGGGGTCTCGGGCTCCGAGGCCGGGGCACCGAGCACGCGCCGGCCGCGGCGTCCGCCCGGAGCGTCGGAGTCGGCCTCGGCGGGAGCGGGCGCGGAACCGGCCATCGCGGGCGCCTGCGGTGCGGCCGGGGCGGGCCCCGGAACCGGGCTCGCCGCTGGGGTCGGGCCGGCGGGCAGCGCGAAGCCGCCCTCGGGGGCGATGGGGCGCTGCGGGACGGGCGGTACGAGGCCGGTCGCCGGTACGGGCCCGCCGGGCTGCGCGGGCGGACCCGCGGGCCCCAGCGCCCGCCGTCGCCCCGCGGGGTGCTCGGACACCGGGACCGGCGGTACGGGCGGCAGCGCGGGCATCGCGGTGCCCTGCGGGGGCACGGGCCGACCGGAGCCGCCCTGCCCGCCGTTCACACCGTTTTGGGGACCCCGGGCGGGGCCGGCCGCGGCGCCGTTGCCGCTGCCGTCGCCGTCCCGACCCCGGCGGCGTCCGGTGCCCAGGCCCGCCGGGTTCACCGGGGACTGCGCCAGCCCGGATCCCGTCGGACCGGAGTCGGCGGGGCTGCCGTCGGCCCGTCGCCGTCCGGACGGCAGCGCCAGCGCGCTCCCGCCACCACCCTGGCCGGGGCCGCGGCCCTCGGGGGCCTTCGGCTCCTCGGCCTCGTCGTCCAGGAACGCGTCCACGCCGCTGCGCCGTGCGCGCCGGCCGCCGGACTCGCCCTTGCCCTCGTGGTTCGGCTTGCCCTCGGGAGCCTTGTCCTCGGGCTCCTTCGGCGGTTCGGGCAGGGTCACCGTGCCGGCTCCCGCGCCCAGCGGGAACTCCAGCACGTACGCACCGCCCGGCGCACCCGGGACCTCGACCGTCTGCAACACACCGCCGTGCGCGGCCACGATGCCCCGCACGATCGGCTCGTGCACGGGGTTGCCCCCCTCGTAGGGCCCACGCACCTCGATCCGTACGACGTCACCGCGCTGCGCGGCGGCCACGACGATCGTCGAGTCGGCGTACCCGCTGCCCTGCGCGGTCTTGCCGGTGGCGTCCACCCCGGCCACGTCCGCGACCAGATGCGCGAGGGCGGCCGCGACACGGTCCGCGTCCACCTCGGCCTCGATGGTCGGCGCGTGCACGGCGAACTGCGCCCGGCCCGGCCCGATCAGCTCGACCGCGCCGTCGACGCCGGCCGCGACGACCGCGTTGATCAGGACCTTCTTCTTGTCGAGCTTGTCGCTGCCCGCGTCCAGCCGTTGGAAGCCGAGCACGTTGTCCACGAGTGTGGTCATCCGCGAGTACCCGGCGGCCAGGTGGTGCAGCAGCTGGTTGGCCTCCGGCCACAGCTGACCGGCGTCGTCGGCCGCCAGAGTCGCCAGTTCGCGGCGCAGTTCGGCCAGCGGACCGCGCAGGGAGTCGTCGAGCAGCGCCATCAACTGGGCGTTGCGGGCCGCGAGGGCGTCGTACGGCCGCCGGTCCGTGAACGTCATGACGGCGCCGACGAGCAGCTCCCCGTCCCGTACGGGCGAGGTGGTGAGGTCGACGGAGACGGGCTGCCCCGACTTGTTCCACAGGACCTGGCCGCGGACCCGGTGCTTGCGCCCGCTGCGCAGGGTGTCGGCGAGGGGCGATTCCTCGAACGGGAACGGCGAGCCGTCGGCGCGGGAGTGCTGGATCAGCCCGTGCAGCTCGCGGTTGCCGAGGTCGGTGGCCCGGTATCCGAGGATCTGCGCCGCCGCCGGATTGACCAGCACGACCCGACCGTCGGTGTCGGTACCCACCACGCCCTCGGCGGCGGCCCGCAGGATCATCTCGGTCTGCCGCTGGGAACGCGCCAGCTCGGCCTCGGTGTCCACCGTCTCGGAAAGATCCCGTACGACGAGCATGAGCAGCTCGTCACCGGTGTAGGACGGGGCGGGCTCGCGGTAGGCGTCGCGGCCATCGAGGTGGGCGCTGGTGACCTCGACGGGGAACTCGGTTCCGTCGGTGCGCCGCGCGGTCATCCGCTTCGGCTTGGCGCGCCCGCCCTCGTCGTCGCCGGGCCGACGCATGGAGCCGGGGATCAACTTGGAGTCGAACTCGGGCAGCAGGTCGAGCACACCGCGCCCGACGAGCCCGGTGCCGGGACTCTCCATGATTTCGAGGGCGATCGAATTCGCGTTGACGACCGTGCCGTTGGCGTTGACGAGCAACAGCGCGTCGGGAAGAGCGTCGAGTATTGCTGCGAGGCGAGCAGCGCCTCGGGATGGCCTGCTGCTCACGACGAGCTTCCTCCCTGACCACGACTACCGGCATGTCACGGGAGGAGTCTAAGGGCACGGGCCCTCGGCGGGGCGGCGGATGTGCGGTGTATTCCGCCCATCCTTCGCATCCTCCCAGGTCAGGCACGCCCACTCGGAAGCACAGGTTCCATGTTGTTCCAACGGGCGATGTCGCATCCGTTCGTTCGCCGGAACGTCGCGTCCACCTTCTTCCCGTCCCACGTACCGGTGATCCGGGCGGTGGCGGGCCCGCCGTCGACCATGGTGCAGAACTGCCGCTTCGCGACGGGTGCGAAGGGGTTCTCGCCGTTCTTCGCGAAGGTGTCGAGCCGGGCACAGGCGTCCTGGGCCCGGGGGTGGTTGCCGCCGACCGGGTCGCACTCAAGGGAGTAGTCGCCGTCGGCGAGCGGGTTGCCGGTGTTGGACACGGCGACGGTCAGCCGGTCGGGAGCAGCCGCCGGCGCCGACAGCAGGTGCAGGGGCAGGGGTGGCAGCGGTCCGGCGGCCACTGCGGCCAGGGCGGAGGTGACGGCGAAGGCGGCGAGACGCAGCATGTGGCACTCCAGGTCGTCCGTACGTCGTACGCCTCACCAACGACGTGCCGGCCCCGACGTTGCGCGCGGTCCGCTGCGTGCGTGTGTGCGTGCCCCGCGCGCCGCCGCCTTCGGGACGGCTGCCGGTTCCGCGGAACGCCCGCCGGTACACCCGTTGGTGCGTCCCTCACCGCGCCGCCGTACGCCCGCCCCGAGCCCCTCGACACCGGTGCCGCGCGCGGGCTCCTAAGCCTTTGCCCTGGACCTGTCGTTCCTTGTACCGTGGGAGCGGATTGGTGACCGGCCCCGGGCCTGTGTCATCATCTGCACGCACCTTCGTACGCGAGGGTGTGCTGGAGGCGTCGCCTAGTCCGGTCTATGGCGCCGCACTGCTAATGCGGTTTGGGGCTTACCCCCCATCGAGGGTTCAAATCCCTCCGCCTCCGCACCTCACCGAAGCCCCGGTCCTCAGGACCGGGGCTTCGGTGCGTTCGGGCCTCGTCGGGCCGCCGTCTCGTGATCGCCGTGATCGTCTTCGCGTGAATGCCGCGTGGGTGTTTTCCGGACGACTCGTCGACGGCTTCCGGCCGCTCCCCGGTCCCGGCGCGCCGCGGCGGGGTTCCGCGCCCGTGATCACGCCGCGAGCCCTCGCGGACCCCTCGGCAGCCCGGTCGGGGGTACTTCCCGGAACCGGCCAGATGATCTTCTTCTGGGGCGTTTTCGCAGGTCAGCAGCGGTGGGGCTAATGGATTTCGCGTCCCGCCGAGGTCCATGTATTGTTGTTCTCGCAAGGCCAACGGGGCGCAAAACCCCGGGAAGCCCAAGCACTCGTAGCTTAACGGATAGAGCATCTGACTACGGATCAGAAGGTTGCAGGTTCGAATCCTGCCGAGTGCACAGCAGGCCAGAGGCCCTCAGGAGAAATCCTGAGGGCCTCTCGCGTTTCCCGGGCCTCGGTGTCTCCGGGGGATCTCCGGGTGGGGGTCGGTCTGGTGGACGACGTCGGGCGGGGCGGGGCCGGCTAGCCTTTCGAGGGTCGTTGAGTCTTCGAAGGGAAGTTCCATGGGCCTGTTCGGGAACGCGCACACCGTCGATCCGGTGTCGGCGCAGCGGGACTACCAGCGGCTGCTGGGCCAGGGGGAGCAGGTGCACGCCGCGTACCTCCTGATCCGCGACACCATCCTGTTCACCGATCGGCGGCTGGTGCTCGTCGACAAGCAGGGCATCACGGGCAAGAAGGTGGAGTACCACTCCATCCCCTACCGCAGCATCACGCACTTCTCGGTGGAGACCGCCGGTCACTTCGATCTCGATGCCGAGCTGAAGATCTGGATATCGGGCGGCACGACGCCCGCGGTGGAGAAGACCTTCACCAAGGGCGTCGACATCTACGAGGTGCAGGCGATCCTGACGCAGTTCGTCGCCCGGTAGGCCGTTGGTCGGGCGCCGGGTGTGCCCGTTGCGTGCGCTCCGGTGCGCGGCAGGGTTCAGCGGGCCACGCGGGGGAGGCCGGTCACCGACATCACCAGGGAGTACAGCGAGGTGGTGGCGGTGATGAAGAGGCGGTTGTTCTTGGGGCCGCCGAAGGTGATGTTCGAGACCGGCTCCGGAACGCGGAGCCGGCCGATCAGAGTGCCGTCCGCCGCGTGGCAGCGCACGCCGTCCGCCATGGCCGCCGCCCAAAGCCTGCCCTGGTCGTCGAAGCGGATGTTGTCCACGGAGGGGCAGACGGCGAACACCCGGTCGTGGGTCAGGGTCCCGTCGTCGGTGACCTTGAAGGCGCGGATGTGTCCCGCGCGGGTGTCGGCGGCGTACAGCTCGCTCTCGTCCGGGGAGAAGACGAGGCCGTTCGGGCCCAGGAAGCCGTCCGCGACCAGTCGGACCTCGCCCGTCGCGGGGTCGGCACGGTAGAGGTTGCAGGCGCCGATCTCGCTCGGGGCGCGGTGGCCCTCGTAGTCGTTGGTGATGCCGAAGTCCGGGTCGGAGAACCAGACGGAGCCGTCCGAGCGCACGACCGCGTCGTTCGGGCTGTTGAGCCGCTTGCCGTCCCAGTGGTCCGCCAGGACCGTGAGGCTGCCGTCCGGTTCGGTGCGGGTGACGCGCCGGTTGCCCTGCTCGCAGGTGATCAGGCGGCCTTCGCGGTCGAGGGTGTTGCCGTTGGAGTGGCCGGCCGGGGAACGGAAGACGGAGACGGCGCCGGTCGCCTCGTCCCAGCGCAGCATGCGGTCGTTGGGGATGTCGCTCCACACGAGTTGCCGCCAGGCGGGCAGGTAGAGCGGTCCTTCCGCCCAGCGGCAGTCGTCGTACAGGCGCTCCAGGCGCATGTCACCGTTGGCACAGCGGCCCGTGCGGAAACGATCGTCCAGAATCTCGTACAGGTCTGGGTCTGCGGTAGCTGACATGGTTCCCCCTGATGCTTGCTTGGCCGAATGATGTTCGGTGTGATGGTGAGATTGCAGGATCAGGTACCGTCTTCGCAAGGCCCGACGGGCACATGAGAGGAAGATCGCGTGGACGACATCGACCGGGCGCTCGTCCTGCGCCTCCAGCAGGACGCCGGCCAGTCCTACGCGGCCCTCGGCGCGGCCGTCGGCCTCTCGGCCGGCGCCACGCACGAGCGCGTACGGAAACTGCGCGAGCGCGGAGTGATCCGGCGGACCACGGTCGACGTGGACCCGGCCGCCGTGGGCAGCGGGGTGCTGGCCTACGTGATGGTCGACTCCAACGCCTGGATGGGGGACTCGGCGGAGGCCTTCGCCGCGATCCCGGAGATCCAGGAGGCGCACGTCATCGCCGGCAGCGCGTCGGTGCTGGTCAAGGTCCGCTCCGCCACCACCGTGCAGCTACAGGACGTACTGCGCCGCCTCTACGCCATCGACGGGGTCAGCGGAACGCAGGCCACCGTCGTCCTGGACACCTTCTTCGAACGGCCGCTCCCGCTGTGACCTGGTGGTGCACCGGCATCCGCTGGAAGGACGGCGGCCCGTCCATCGGCTGGTACGGGCCCGAGCGCGGGGAGCGCGCCGGCGTGCTCGGGTACGGGCACCGGCTGGCCTTCGCCGCCCGGGGCGAGCGGCACTGCCTGGGCGTGTGGCGGGCCGGCAGGCGGACCCCGTGCCCGACCGGCCGACCGGTGCCGGGCCGGGCGGGGAGCTCCCAGTGTCCCGAGTGCGCCCGGCTGGACCGGTCCTTCTCGGTGGCCGCCGACACCAACGTCGCCGATCCGCGCACGTACCGGGTGTACCTGGCGTGGTTCGGCCCCGGCCTGCTCAAGGTCGGCATCACCGCCGAGGAGCGCGGCCCGGCCCGGTTGCTGGAGCAGGGCGCGGTGACCTGGGCCTGGCTCGGGCGCGGGCCGCTGATGGCGACCCGGCGCACCGAGGAACTCCTGCGGGCCGCCCTCGGGGTGCCCGATCGGATCGCGTACGCCCGCAAGCGCGCCGTACGGGCCCACCTGCCGCCGCGCGCGGAGCGGGCCGGGGAGGTGGCCGAGCTGCACGCCCGGGCCGCGGCCCTGCCGGGATGGCCGGAGTCGCTGGAGCGACTGGGCTGCGAAGTCGTCGACCACGCCGTCCCGTTCGGCCTCGACACGCTGCCCGAACCCGCACGGGTGGTCACCGAGATGGTGCCCGACGGGACGGTGACGGGGACCCTAGTGGGCGCGGCCGGACCGGATCTGCACTTCGCGGACGGGCTGGTGGTGGACGCCCGACTGCTCGCCGGCTGGGAGCTGGTCGCACCGCGGGAGGACGGCGGCGCGGAGGTGCCGACGGCCGTCGTCGCGCCGCCGTCCCCGGGGGTCGGGCAGGAACGGCTGTTCTGACGGGCGCGGGCCGGCAGCCTCGGCCGAGGTGCCCGTCGTGAAGGCCGCGCCGGCCGTCCATGGTCAAGTCTTGGATCCCTTTGGCCTCGTGGACGGCTTTCCTGTGGACATCCCGGGGGCCCGCCGCAGAGGGTGGTGGGCATGAACATCCAGCCCGTGCCGGCGTTCGAACCGCCGTACCTGATGGCCGTCTTCACCGATGTCCGCACCGCCGACGAGAGCGACTACCCGGAGACGGGCGCCCGGATGAGCGAGCTGGTCGCGGCCAACCCCGGCCTCCTCGGCCACGAGTCCGCGCGCACCCCGGGCGGTCTCGGCATCACCGTCGCCTACTTCCGCGACGAGGAGTCGCTGACGGCCTGGCGCGAGGACCGGGAGCACCGGGCGGCCATGCGGCGGGGCCGCGAGGACTGGTACGAGAGCTACACCCTGCACGTCGCGACCGTCGAACGGAGCCACGGATTTGTCCGCGCCGAGCACTGAGCCAAGGCCCGAGCCGACCATCGAGCCGACCATCGAGCCGAGCCCCGAGCCGACCATCGAGCCGAGCGACGGGCCGACCACCGATCCGACCACCGACCCGACCTCCGGGGAATCGGCGGAGGCGGCGACGGCGGAGGCGGTGCGCGTCTTCCGGGAGCGGCTCGGGCTGCCCGGGCTGGTCGACGTGCACACCCACTTCATGCCCGAGCGGGTCCTGGACAAGGTGTGGGACTACTTCGACGCGGTCGGTCCGTTGACCGGCGTCGAGTGGCCGATCACCTACCGGCACGAGGAGGAGCAGCGGGTCGCGCTGCTCCGGCGGTTCGGGGTGCGTGCCTTCACCGCCATGCTCTACCCGCACAAGCCGGCGATGGCGGCCTGGCTGAACGCCTGGGCCGCCGATTTCGCCGCGCGGACCCCCGACTGCCTGCACACGGCGACCTTCTTCCCGGAGGACGGGGCGGCGGCGTACACCGCCCGGGCGGTCGAGGCCGGGGCGCGGGTCTTCAAGGCGCACCTCCAGGTCGGCGGGTACGACCCGAACGACGACCGGCTCGACACGGTCTGGGGGCTGCTGGCGGAGGCCGGGATCCCCATCGTGATCCACTGCGGCTCGGGACCCGTGCCCGGCAAGCACACCGGGCCCGAACCCGTCGCCCGGCTACTGGCCCGCCACCCCCGCCTGCCCCTGGTGATCGCGCACATGGGGATGCCCGAGTACGCCGACTTCCTCGACCTCGCCGAGCGGTACGGCGAGGTCCGGCTGGACACCACCATGTCCTTCACCGACTTCTCCGAGCAGTTCAGCGGCTTCCCGGCCGGGGACCTGGGGCGGCTCGTCGACCTCGGCGACCGGATCCTGCTGGGCACCGACTTCCCGAACATCCCCTACCCCTACGAGCACCAGCTCGCGGCCTTGGAGCGCCTCGACCTCGGGGACGACTGGCTGCGCGCGGTCTGCCACGACAACGGAGCCCGGCTGTTCCGGCTGCCCTGAGCCCCACCGGTCCGACAGAGACCCCCGGCCCGCACCCGCCCGATCCGCCCCACATCCCCCGGTTGCGCCCGTTTCGGGCTCCGGCGGGCGGTGCGGGCGGGCGTTTCTCAGGAAATTCACAGGTAGGCGCAAGAACGCTCTCAGAGGCCCGGGTCAGCGTGTAGGCATGACTGCGACGACCACCTCACACGCGTCCACGTCCACCGGCAATCACACGGCCCTCGTCCGGCCCGACGGCGGCCCCTGCCGGGTGCTCGTGGTCGACGACGAGGCCGCGCTCTCCGAGCTGCTGTCCATGGCCCTGCGCTACGAGGGCTGCGAGGTCCGCAGCGCCGGGGACGGGGCGGGCGCGGTCCGCGCGGCCCGCGAGTTCCGCCCCGACGTGGTGCTGCTCGACATCATGCTCCCGGACATGGACGGGCTGGCCGTACTCGGCCGGCTCCGCCGGGAGCTCCCCCAGGTCCCGGTGCTGTTCCTGACCGCCAAGGACTCCGTCGAGGACCGGATCGCGGGCCTGACGGCGGGCGGCGACGACTACGTCACCAAGCCGTTCAGCCTGGAGGAGGTCGTGGCCCGGCTGCGCGGCCTGGTCCGGCGCTCCGGCGCGGCACAGGCCGCGCGCGGGGGATCCGTCCTGGTCGTGGGCGACCTGCGGCTCGACGAGGACAGCCACGAGGTCACCCGGGACGGCCGGGAGGTCCATCTGACCGCCACCGAGTTCGAGCTGCTGCGCTACCTGATGCGCAACCCGCGCCGCGTGCTCAGCAAGGCGCAGATCCTGGACCGGGTCTGGTCCTACGACTTCGGCGGCCAGGCCAACGTCGTCGAGCTGTACATCTCCTACTTGCGACGGAAGCTGGAGAGCGGCCCCGGATGGCCCCCGATGATCCACACCCGCCGCGGCGCCGGCTACCTGATCAAGCCGGCCGAGTAGTGCCCGTACGTCGACTGCGACGAGGTGTTCGGCTCCGCCGGCCGTGGTCGCTGCGGACCCGACTCGTCCTGTCGGCGGTGGCGCTCATCGCCGTCGTCGGCGCGGCCATCGGCACCGTCACCACGCTCGCGCTGCGCGAGAACCTGGTCGACAAGCTCGACGACCAGCTGCGGGTCTCCCTCGACATGGCGCTCCGCGGGCCCGGCGCCGGCAAGGCCGCCCGCGAGAACAGCCTGGGATTCGTCCTGGCCCCCGGCAGCCCCCTCGGCGCCGCCGGGATCCGGCTCGACTCCGACGGGAAGGTCATCGGCACCGCCCGCAGCGCGGCCGTGGGGGGTCCCGACCTCGACCACCGCCAGCCGCTCACCGACGGCCAGACGGCGGCGCTGGAGCAGGCCGCCCACGGGTCCGCCCCGGGTGGGTCCGACCCGACCGACGTGGAACTGCCGCAGCTCGGCGGCTACCGGGTGCTGACCTCCCCCGACGGCAGCCTCGTACTCGGCTTCCCGCTCAGCGACGTGGACTCCACCGTCCACACCCTGGTCGCGGTGGAGGTCTTCGTCACCCTGGCCGGGCTGATCGCCGCCTCCCTCGCGGGTCAGGCACTCGTCGGCGTGGCCCTGCGCCCCCTGCACCGGGTCGCCGCCACCGCCACCCGGGTCTCCGAACTCCCCCTGCACAGCGGCGAACCCGCCCTGCACGAACGCGTTCCCGACGCGGAGGCCGACCCCCGCACCGAGGTGGGGCAGGTCGGCGCGGCCCTGAACCGGATGTTGGGCCACGTCTCCTCCGCCCTCACCGCCCGACAGCAGAGCGAGATGCGGGTCCGCCAGTTCGTCGCCGACGCCAGCCACGAGCTGCGTACCCCGCTGGCCTCCATCCGCGGCTACGCCGAACTGACCCGGCGCGGCCGCGAGCAGCCCGGCCCCGACACCCGGCACGCGCTGGGCCGGATCGAGTCCGAGGCCACCCGGATGACCGGCCTCGTCGAAGACCTGCTGCTCCTGGCCCGGTTGGACGCCGGGCGCCCGCTGTCCACGGGAGCCACGGACACCGATCTGGCCCCGCTCGTCGTGGACGCCGTCAGTGACGCCCGGGCCGCCGGTCCCGCGCACCACTGGCGGTTGAACCTCCCCGACGAGCCCGCGCCGATCCGCGCCGACCCGGCCCGCATCCAGCAGGTTCTGGTCAACCTCCTCGCCAACGCCCGCACCCACACCCCGCCCGGCACCACCGTCACCGCGCACGTTTCACGTGAAACATCCGCCGTCCGGCTGCTGGTCGAGGACGACGGGCCCGGCATCCCCGCCGAACTCCTCCCCCACGTCTTCGAGCGGTTCGCCCGCGGCGACGCCTCCCGCTCCAGGTCGGCGGGCTCCACCGGTCTCGGGCTCGCCATCGTCCAGGCCGTGGTCTCGGCCCACGGGGGACAGGTCGACGTGCACAGCCGGCCGGGTCGCACCAGCTTCGAGGTACGGCTGCCGCTCGCGACCGCCCCGGACTCACAGACGGGGCACAGGCTCACCACACAACGGTGACAGCCCCACCGGCGACTGTCGGTGCATGCCAACCGACACCTCTCCCGGTCCCGGAGCCCTCCCGGCCCGCGCGCCCCTGGCGCCCGTGCCCGGTGTGCCCGTACTCGACGTGGTGATCCCGGTGTTCAACGAGGAGAAGGACCTCGGACCGTGTGTGCGCCGGCTCCACGAGCACCTCACCCGCACCTTCCCGTACCCGTTCCGGATCACCATCGCCGACAACGCGAGCACCGACCGCACCCCCGAGGTCGCCGCCGGCCTCGCCGCCGCCGTCGAGGGCGTACGCAGCACCCGGCTGGAGGAGAAGGGCCGGGGCCGCGCCCTGCGCACCGTGTGGTCCCACTCCGAGGCACCCGTGCTCGCGTACATGGACGTGGACCTGTCCACCGACCTCAACGCGCTGCTGCCGCTGGTCGCCCCGCTGATCTCGGGCCACTCCGACCTCGCCATCGGCACCCGCCTCGCCCGCTCCTCGCGCGTGGTGCGCGGCGCGAAGCGCGAGTTCGTCTCCCGCGCCTACAACCTGCTGCTCCGCTCCTCCCTCTCCGCCCGCTTCAGCGACGCCCAGTGCGGGTTCAAGGCCATCCGGCGGGAGGTCGCGCAGCGGCTGCTGCCGCTGGTGGAGGACACCGGCTGGTTCTTCGACACCGAGCTGCTCGTCCTCGCCGAGCGGGCCGGACTGCGGATCCACGAGGTACCGGTGGACTGGGTCGACGACCCCGACACCACCGTCCACATCGCCCGCACGGCGGCCGAGGACCTCCGGGGCATGTGGCGGGTGGGTCGCGCGCTGGCCATCGGGGCGCTGCCCCTGGACCGGCTCGCCCGTCCCTTCGGAGACGATCCGCGCGACCGGACCGCCCTGCCCGAGGTACCGCGCGGGCTGGCCCGGCAACTCCTCGGCTTCTGCGCCGTCGGGCTGCTGAGCACGCTGCTCTACCTGCTGCTCTACTCCGCCTTCCGCTCCTCGGTCGGGCCGCAGGCCGCCAACGCCGCCGCGCTGCTGCTGTCGGCCGTGGCCAACACCGCCGCGAACCGCCGGCTCACCTTCGGCGTGCGCGGCCGCGCCCGGGCCGTGCGCCACCAGGCCCAGGGCCTGGTCGTGTTCGGCATCGGCCTGGCGTTGACCAGCGGCTCCCTGGCCGCGCTCGGCGCGGCCACCACCGAGCCGACCCACGGCACCGAACTCGCCGTCCTGATCACGGCCAACCTCGCCGCCACCGTGCTGCGCTTCCTGCTCTTCCGCGCCTGGGTGTTCCCCGAGCGGCGCGGCACTCCCGCGAAGGACGACAACCGATGACCACGGCAGCAGTCCCCCTCTTCCCGTCCTCCCCGCCCGCCGCGGTCGACGCCGTGATCGGCAGGCCGCGCTGGGAACGTCCCGCGTACGTCGTCCTGCTGCTCGCGACCGGCCTGCTGCTGGTGTGGAACCTGGGCGCCTCCGGCTACGCGAACTCCTTCTACTCCGCCGCCGTCCAGGCGGGCTCGGAGAGCTGGAAGGCCTTCTTCTTCGGGTCCTCGGACGCGGGGAACTCCATCACCGTCGACAAGCCCCCGGCCGCCCTGTGGCCGATGGCGCTCTCCGTCCGGCTGTTCGGGCTCGGGGCCTGGCAGATCCTCGTTCCCCAGGCCCTGATGGGTGTGGGAACCACCGCCGTCCTGTACGCCTCCGTGCGCCGCCAGTTCGGGCCCGCGGCGGCCCTGATCGGCGGGGCCGCGTTCGCGTTGACCCCGGTCGCCGCGCTGATGTTCCGCTTCAACAACCCCGACGCGCTGCTGACCCTGCTCCTGACGATCACGGTGTACTGCGTCCTGCGGGCCCTCGACGGGGCGCACACCGAATGGCTCGTCTGGGCGGGTGTCGCGGTCGGGTTCGCGTTCCTGACGAAGACCCTCCAGGCCTTCGTGATCCTGCCGCCGCTCGCCCTGCTGTACGCGGTCTGCGCGCCGACCGGGCTGCGCAGGCGGCTCGGACAACTGCTGCTCTCCGGACTGGCGATGGTGGTGGCCGGCGGCTGGTGGGTGGCCGTCGTCGAGCTGTGGCCGGCTGCCTCCCGCCCGTACATCGGCGGCTCGCAGAACAACTCCTTCCTGGAACTGACCCTGGGCTACAACGGCCTCGGCCGGATCAACGGCAACGAGACCGGCAGCGTCGGCGGGGGCGGCGGTGGTGGCTGGGGCGAGACCGGCATCGACCGGCTCTTCGCGGGCAACATCGGCGGACAGATCTCCTGGCTGCTGCCGGCCGCCCTGGTACTGCTCGTGGCGGGCCTGGTGATCACCTGGCGCGCCCGCCGGGCCACCGACTCGCTGGAGGGCATGGCCCGCGCGGCCTTCCTGGCCTGGGGCGGATCACTGCTGATCACCGCGGTGGTCTTCAGCTACATGCAGGGCATCTTCCACGAGTACTACACCGTCGCCCTGGCCCCCTTCGTGGCCGCGCTGGTCGGCATGGGCGTGGCCGTCCTGTGGGAGGAACGGGGCAGCCGCGCGGCCTCCCTCACCCTCGCCGGGACCCTCGCGCTCACCGCTTGGTGGGCCTTCGTCCTGCTGGGCCGCGCCGAGGGGTACCTGCCCTGGCTGCGCTGGACCGTACTGGTCGCCGGCCTCGGAGCGGCGGTGCTCCTGCCGTTCGCGGCGCGACTGGGTCGCCCGGTCCTGCGCGCGGTGGCCGGGGTGGGCCTCGCGGCCGCGCTGGCCGGGCCCCTCGCGTACTGCCTGACGACGGTGAACACCCCGCACACGGGCTCGATCGTCACCGCCGGTCCGGCGGTCGCGGGCGGTCGGGGGCCGGGAGGCGGCCCGGGCATGCGGGCCTTCTACGGCCCGGGCGGCGGCGCGTTCCCCCAGGGCGGCGGCCAGGGCGGGGCTCCCCAGGGCGGGTTTCCGGGCGGTACCCAGGGCGGCCCCGGCCGGACCGTGCCCGGCGGCGGTCAGGCCCCCGGCGGTCAGGGGGGTCCCGGCGGCCAGGCGCCCGGAGGCGGCGAGCGCCTCGGGAACGGCCCGGGCGGCGGCGGGCCCGGCGGCGCCGGCGGACTGCTCAACGGCACCCGGGCGAGCGCCGAGGCGACGGCCGCCCTGCGCGCCGACGCCTCGCGGTACACCTGGGCGGCGGCCGCCATCGGCTCGCAGAACGCGGCGAGTTACCAGCTCGCCTCGGGCGTGCCCGTGATGCCGATCGGCGGCTTCAACGGGAGTGACCCCTCCCCGACCCTGGAGCAGTTCAAGGCGTACGTGAAGGCCGGCAAGATCCACTGGTTCATCGGCCAGGGCTCCACCGGCCAGGGCTCCACCGGCCGGGCCGGCACCGAGGACGACGGCACGGCCCGGGGTCCGGGCACGACCCGGATGGGCGGCGGCCCCGGCGGTGGCGCGAGCAGCGCCATCGAGACCTGGGTGAAGGCCAACTTCAAGGCCGAAACGGTCGGCGGCGCCACCTTCTACGACCTGGCCCCCGCTTCCGGAGCCACCGGCACGTCCTGATCCGACCGCCGCGGGGGCCGCGGACCGACCCCGGAACGCGCGGAGCTCCGGCTGGGCAACAGCCCTGCCGGAGCTCCGCGTACGTGGGGGACCGGGCGGGTCAGGCCTTGATCGACGTGGTCGCCGGGGCCTGCGGGGCGCTCTCGGCCATGGGCGCGTGGGCGGCCGGCTTCGACTTCAGGGCGACCTCCTTGATGAACAGCACCAGGAGCAGGGAGAGCAGGGCGAACGGGGCGGCGTACAGGAAGACGTCGCCGACGCCGTGCCCGTAGGCGGACTCGATCACCGTACGGAACGGCGCGGGCAGCGTGTCGAGGTCGGGGATCCCGCCGCCGGCGGTGCCTCCGTGGCCCATCGCGGCGGCCTTCGGCCCGAGGGCGGTCAGCCCGTCCTGGACGTAGTGGGTGACCCGGTTGGCCATGACCGCGCCGAGCGCCGAGACGCCCACGGCGCCGCCGAGCGACCGGAAGAAGGTGACGACGGAGCTGGCGGAGCCCAGGTCCTCGGGGGCCACCTGGTTCTGGGTGGCGAGGACCAGGTTCTGCATCATCATGCCGAGACCGAGTCCGGTCAGCGCCATGTGGATCGCGATGTGCCAGTACGGGGTGTCGTACCGCAGGGTGCCCAGCAATCCGAGTCCGGCGGTCAGCAGCACGCCGCCGGCGACGAGCCAGGCCTTCCACTTGCCGGTCTTGGTGATCACCGCACCGGAAAGAGTGGAGGAGACGAAGAGCCCGCCGATCATCGGAATCGTGAGGATTCCGGACATCGTGGGGGACTCGCCGCGGGCCAACTGGAAGAACTGGCTGAAAAAGACCGTGCCCGAGAACATCGCGATGCCGACGAACAGGGAGGCCGCCGAGGCCAGGGTGATGGTCTTGTTGC
This sequence comes from Streptomyces sp. NBC_01426, assembly GCF_036231985.1. Taxonomy (GTDB): domain Bacteria; phylum Actinomycetota; class Actinomycetes; order Streptomycetales; family Streptomycetaceae; genus Streptomyces. Next base: position 3,845,143 of record NZ_CP109500.1, on the reverse strand, counting down.
GGAACAGCCGCAGCGGGATGATCGGGTCGCTCGCGCGGGATTCGACGAGGACGAAGAGCGCGCCGAGGGCCACCGAACCGGCGGTCATCGCCAGGCTGGTCCAGGAGATCCAGTCGTACGAGTCGCCGGCCTGGGTGACCCAGATCAGCAGCAGCGACACGGCGCCGCTGATCAGGAAGGCGCCCAGCCAGTCCACCTTGACGTCGCGCCGGACCACCGGGAGCTTCAGCGTCTTCTGGAGCACGATCAGCGCGATGATCGCGAAGGGCACGCCGACGTAGAAGCACCAGCGCCAGCCGAGCCAGTCGGTGTCGGTGATGACGCCGCCGAGCAGCGGCCCGCCGACGGTGGCCACGGCGAACACCGCACCGAGGTAGCCGCTGTAGCGCCCGCGCTCGCGCGGGGAGATCATCGCGGCCATCACGATCTGGGCGAGGGCGGACAGGCCGCCGACGCCGATGCCCTGGACCACGCGGCACGCGATGAGCATGCCCGTGTTCTGGGACAGGCCCGCGACCACGGAGCCGAGGACGTAGATCACCAGGGATATCTGGACCAGCAGCTTCTTGCTGAAGAGGTCGGACAGCTTGCCCCAGAGCGGGGTCGCGGCCGTCATCGACAGCAGGGCGGCGGTGACGACCCAGGTGTAGGAGGCCTGGGTGCCGCCGAGATCACTGATGATCTGGGGCAGGGCGTTGGAGACGATCGTGGACGACAGGATCGCCACGAACATGCCGAGCATCAGCCCGGACAGGGCCTTCATGATCTGCGGGTGCGTCATGGGCGTGCCGTCGGACGTGGTCTCCGATCGGCCGCTTTCCCGCACACCGTCGGGTGTGGTCGTTGCCATGCTTTTCCTCGGGTTCTAGAAGCTCGATCGGAGTCGGGCCAGCAGGGTGTTGAGTACGTCGACGTCCTCGGCGGACCAGTCGGCCAGGGCGCGTTCCAGCGCCCGCGTGTACCGGGTCCCGAGGTCGGTCAGGAGTGCACGGCCGGTCGGGGTGAGCCGCAGGATCCGGCAGCGACCGTCGACGGGGTCGGTCTCGCGCTCGATCCAGCCGCGTTCGGCGACGTGGGTCACGTGCCGGCTGGTCACCGAGATGTCGATGGCCATGAGTTCGGCGAGCCGGCCGAGCCGCATCTCGCCGTGCCGGTCGAGCACGGTGAGCACGGCGGCCGAGCCGGGCGGGCAGTGCGGGGGCAGGGTGCGGGCGAGGTCGCGCTTGACCGCGCCGATGCCGGTGAGTTGGCGGGCCAACTCCTCGTACGCGGGAGCCGTCGTCGGGCCCGTCGTCGGGCCCGTCTCCCCCGGACCGGCCGTCGTCTCGTTCACGGTCGTCTCGGTCGTGGTCGTCACCGAACCGCCCCCCATCTTGTTGCTTTGAGCAACCATAGAAGCAGATGGTTGCTACAGGCAAACGAATTCGAGGGTGGGGCGGTAAAGGAAAGGGAAAACCCGCTAGGGTCCTGACCCATGGCTGAGAACCACAACTCACAGGTCCCCGAGGGCAACCACGACCCCGCGGGCAGCACGCAGATGTTCCGGGCGTTCGTGGAGGAGGCCGCGCCGGCCCGCCAGGCCGGGCCCGGCGCGCGACAGCAGCGACGGGCCGAGCGTCAGGCCGGTTCGAAGACGGGCACGTGGGTCGCCCTCGGCGCGGGCCTGCTCGTGGTCCTCGCGGTGGTCCTGTGGTTCGTCCTGTAGCGACCGGGTGAGGGCGTGACGCGGAGGCGGGCCTCGCCGGCCCTGCGGAACCGGCCCGGAACCGGTCCGTCCCCGTCGTTCAGTTCCAGGTGGCGGTGACGTTCCGGGTGTCCACGTGCATGCCCAGGGGGACGCGCCAGGAGTCGACGCAGACCGTGTAGGTCCGCGTCCTCGTCGTGCCGCCCGCGATCGGGGTGGGCAGGGGCTGCGTCGTGGTACGGGTGGCCCAGTCGACGCCGAGGGCGCCGATGATGTGCGTCGCGAAGGTGATCGTGCCGGAGCGGGCCGCCGTGGTGCCGGTGTTGGTGAAGCTCACCGTGACGTTCTCGCACCACCGGTCCGCCGCGGCCGACCGGGTCGGGGCGCCGAGGACCAGCCGCGCCGGTGTGGCCGGGGCCGGTGGGGGCGGTGGGGTGCCCGGCGGGGTCGTCGGCGGCTTGGGCGTGCCGGAGCCACCCGTACCGCCCGCACTCCCCGTACCGCCTGTACTCCCCGTACCGCCCGTACTCCCCGAGCCGCCCGAGCCGCCGGAGGTCCCCGAGGCGCCGGAACCGCCCGTACTTGAGCCGCCCGTGCCTCCCGTCGTGCCCGGAGGCGGGCCCCCGGGCGTGCCCGGCCGCCCGGGCTCCGCGCCGGTGCCCGCGCCCGGTGTCGATGCGGAGCCGCTGCCCGGCGGCGGCGTCGATCCGCTCGCGCTCCCGCTCCCGCCCGATGGCTGCGGTGCGGGCGAGCCGGCCGCCGTACCGGTCGGGGCGGAGGCGGTGCCCGATGCCGGCGGGGCGCCGAGTCGCTGGAGCTCCACCTGTCCCCGGGGCGGTACGTTCTCCCCCGCGCGCCGCTCGGGACCGGGCGCGGCGGCGCCCACGGCCACGTAGCCGTCGCGCGCCGCGCCGCCGCAGCCGGTGAGGGCCGCGGCGGCGGTCGAGCAGCAGAGGGTGAGGGCCAGCGCCGCGCGTGATCCCGTTCGCATCGCGTCAGTTTTCCTGACGCAGCGTCAATTGGGAACCGTGCGGAGCTGGTTGATTCCCTACTCGCCGATCAGGCCCACGCGCAGTTGCGCGAGCGTGCGGGTCAGCAGCCGGGAGACGTGCATCTGGGAGATGCCGACCTCCTCGCCGATCTGCGACTGGGTCATGTTGGCGAAGAACCGCAGCATGATGATCTGCCGTTCCCGGGGCGGGAGTTTGGCCAGCAGAGGCTTGAGGGACTCGCGGTACTCGACGCCTTCGAGTGCCGTGTCCTCGTAGCCGAGCCGGTCCGCGAGCGAGCCTTCGCCGCCCTCGTCCTCGGGGGAGGGCGAGTCGAGCGAGGAGGCGGTGTAGGCGTTGCCGACGGCGAGGCCGTCGACCACGTCCTCCTCCGAGACGCCGAGCACGGCGGCCAGTTCCGGCACGGTCGGGGACCGGTCCAGCTTCTGGGCGAGCTCGTCACTGGCCTTGGTGAGGGCCAGTCGCAGCTCCTGGAGCCGGCGCGGGACGCGCACGGACCAGGAGGTGTCCCGGAAGAACCGCTTGATCTCGCCCACCACGGTCGGCATCGCGAACGTGGGGAACTCGACCCCGCGTTCGCAGTCGAACCGGTCGATCGCCTTGATCAGGCCGATCGTGCCGACCTGGACGATGTCCTCCATGGGCTCGTTGCGGCTGCGGAAGCGGGCCGCCGCGTAGCGCACGAGGGGCAGGTTCAGTTCGATCAGGGTGTCGCGTACGTACACTCGTTCGGGGCTGTCCGCGTCCAGGGTTGCGAGGCGCTGGAAGAGGGAGCGGGAGAGGGTGCGGGTGTCGATGGCTTCCGAGCGGTTGGACACTGCCGGCACCGCACGCTTGACGAGCGTGAGTACCTGTGAGCTGCCCTGGTCTACGGACATGCCACCCCCTTGAGGTCGCGGACGGTCGCGTCTTCTGCGCGCCCGTCGGAGGAACGCAGCCTCCACCTGAATACCGGAGGCGGGGCTGCGGCAAACGCGGTTCCAGCAGAATGTCACATGTCGGCAACACGCTGTAGCGCCATGTCGACATGTATCTCCAGCGACAGAGCGGAATGAGCCCGGTCTGTCGGGAAACGCGTCGGGGAAGCTCCACCCGATCCGGTTACGCCTCGATCCTGTTTGCGGATCGCAAGCGGGCGAAGCTCCTGGCGAGGAGTCGCGACACGTGCATCTGGGATACGCCCAGCTCAGCGCTGATCTGTGATTGCGTCAGATTGTTGTAGTACCGCAGGAGCAGAATCCGCTGTTCGCGCTCGGGCAGTTGTACGAGGAGATGGCGTACGAGGTCACGGTGTTCGACGCCGGCCAGTTCCGGGTCCTCGTAGCCGAGGCGGTCGAGCAGCCCGGGCATGCCGTCGCCCTCCTGCGCGGCCTCCAGCGAGGTTGCGTGGTAACTCCGGCCGGCCTCGATGCAGGACAGCACCTCGTCCTCGGAGATCCGCAGTCGTTCGGCGATCTCGGGGGTGGTGGGGGTGCGGCCGTGCTGGGTGGTCAGGTCCTCGGTGGCGGCGTTGACCTGGACCCACAACTCGTGGAGGCGGCGCGGGACGTGGACGGTGCGGACGTTGTCCCGGAAGTACCGCTTGATCTCGCCCACGACGGTCGGCATGGCGAAGGTCGGGAACTGGACCCCGCGTTCGGGGTCGAAGCGGTCGATCGCGTTGATGAGACCGATCGTGCCGACCTGGACCACGTCCTCCATCGGCTCGTTGCGGCTGCGGAAGCGGGCCGCCGCGTACCGGACGAGCGGCAGGTTGGCCTCGATGAGGGCGCCGCGCACCCGGTCGTGCTCGCGGGTGCCGGGCTGGAGCGCCTTCAGCTGCCCGAAGAGGACCTGGGTGAGCGCCCGGGTGTCGGCGCCCCGGCTCTGCGGCCTCGGGGCGACGGGCGGCCCCTGCGGGGCCTCCTGGGGTGGCGGTGCGGGGGATTGCGCCGGCTCGCCGGTCGCGGGCGCCTGCGTCGGTGAGGGGGTGGACGGATCCCGGGAGGGCCCCGCCGGGGACTCCTGCCGGGGCGACTCCTGTTGCGGGGGCACCTGGGCGTCCTGGTGGGGCGGGGTGGCGGCCTGCGGGCCGTGGGCACCGTGCGGGCCGGATGAGCGGGGGGTGTCCCGCGCGCCGGGGGCGGCGTGCGGGCCCGGAAGGCTCTGGGTGTGCTGAGGCTCCTGAGGGTCCTGCTGGGGTGGCACCTGAGGCGCAGTACTGGCCGGCACGGTCACGCCACCCCTTCAGTCAACTATCCGTCAAAAGCGGTCATAGCATCACAAGAGATGTGCACTATGCGCAAGCACCGCATATCTCCGTGTTGAGGGTAAATTGCCCATATGTGGGCATTCAGTTCGAACGTGGATAACGCAAAAGACCCCCCACCCGTCGGAGTGGGGGGCCGGTATGTCCGGAAGCCGCTTCAGCGTACGGGTTCAGGTCACCAGTTCGGTCATGAACTCGCCGATACCGTGCGCGGCGTCCGAGATTCCCTGGAAGCCTATTTGGACCATATCGGCGGCTTTGATCGGCTGGGTGATGATCACGAAGAGTACGAAGACGGCGAGCGCGCCCGTGATGATCTTCTTGGTGTCCACGAGCGGTGTCGGCCTCCCCAACCGGTCCTGCAAAGTCGGGTGAGTCTAACCGGTCGGGTTTGGACACTAACCTGCCCTTTAAGGACCAATGACCCGGCGTTCCGGGTCCTTTGCCGCCCGGAGGCAGGGTGGGGGAGGCGCAGGATGGAACACGAGCCCACCGGTTCTGGCAGGAAATCGGTGAGCCAGGGACAGGGCCTCACTGCGGGGTCCGAGTCGCGGGCTTCCCCCTGTACCGCGGCACGGACTGGCAGGTTCCGTCCTCATCGGGGGGAGTGGCTTGTCCCCCCGATGCCGCTTCCCCCGTCCCGACGTCGAAGGTCCCGACCCCCGGTCGGGGCCTTCTTCGTGTGCGGCCCCGTGCTCCGGAGCGTGGGCGGACCGCTCGCGGGCCGCTCGCCGGACCGCGTGATCTGCCCGCCGGACTGTTCGAGCCGACGGTTCGAATCCGGTGCGGCTATTCGATACCGCCGGCGAGGTCGGTGATGGGCTGTACGGGCGCGATCACGGGTGCGAGGTCGTTGGGGAGGTCCATCAGCCGGTTGAGCTGGTTCAGGTCGTTGAGCTTGGCGCCGATCTCCTTCACGGATCCGGGCGTCGCCCCGCGCGGCATGCCCGGGGCCGCCGTCGGCAGGTCCGGGAGGGTGAGCGGGGCGATCGGCGCGGCGGAGGCGGCGGGAGCGGCGAGGCCCGCGGCGGCCCCCGCGAGGGCGAAGGCGGCGAGGATGCGCTGGGTCTTGGTCATGCCGTGACAACGGTCGAGGGGGCGGCCGGTCACGCGCCTGTCCCCCGGAGAGCCCCGGAAGCGCCGAGAGTCCCGCACGCCGTGAGGGCCCCGGAAGCACCGAGACTCCCGGAAACGCCGAGCGTCCCGGGAAAAGCCGAGAGCCCCGACCCTTGCGGGGCGGGGCTCTCGATCAGAGCGGTAGCGGTGGGATTTGAACCCACGGATAGCTTGCACCATCACACGCTTTCGAGGCGTGCTCCTTCGGCCGCTCGGACACGCTACCGAGAGAGAGCTTAGCCCAAAGTGCGCCGTGCTCTGAAATCCGTGTCGGGGCGACCCTCGTCACAGCGGTCACAGGTCGCGGAAGAAGTCCTTCAGCTGCCGGGCGCACTCGTCCGCGAGCACCCCGCGGACCACCTCCGGCCGGTGGTTGAGCCGGCGGTCCCGTACGAGGTCCCACAACGATCCCGCGGCGCCGGCCTTCTCGTCGTCCGCGCCGTAGACGACCCGGGCCACCCGGGACTGCACGAGGGCGCCCGCGCACATCACGCACGGCTCCAGGGTGACCACGAGGGTGCATCCCGGGAGTCGCCATTCCCCGAGGGCGGCCGCCGCACGGCGCAGCGCCAGCACCTCGGCGTGCGCCGTGGGGTCGCCGGCGGCCTCGCGTTCGTTGTGCCCGGTGGACAGGACCTCGCCCGCCGGGCCCAGCACGACGGCGCCGACCGGCACGTCGCCGGCCGGCACCGCCAGGGCGGCCTCCCGGAGCGCCAGGCGCATGGAGTCCCGCCAGGGGTCCCGTACGGGGTCGGGGCCGGGGTGGTGCGCGTCGTGCTCGTCGATCACTAGCGGACGGCCTCCAGGACCTCGGTGGCGCCGAGGGATTCGGCGATCGCCGAGAGGGCGTCGCCCTCCAGGGCGGTCAGTTGCTTGGGGCTGACGCCGAGGTCGTTGAGCAGGCCGAGGTCACCGAACGGGCCGGCCGGCAACGGCTCGGCGCCGGTCCCGAGCGGGGAGTCGGTGGCCTCGTCCTCGTCGGCGAAGGCGGAGACGGTCTCCTCCTCGCCGTCCTCGGTGCCGTCCAGGTCGAGTTCGTCGAGTTCGTCGTCCTCCTCGTCGCTGCCCAGCAGCTCTTTGGTCAGCATCGAGCCGTAGGAGCTGCGGCTCGCTACGGAGGCGTTGGACACGAAGTACCGAGGGTCTTCCTCGCCGTCCAGGCGCATGACGCCGAACCAGGCGTCCTCCTGCTCGATGAGGGCGACCACCGGCTCGTCGTCGACGGCGGCGGAACGGGCGAGATCGATCAGATCGGTCAGGGACTCGACGTCGTCGAGTTCCAGGTCGCTCGCTTCCCACCCATCTTCGGTGCGCGCGAGCAGTGCGGCGAAATACACCGTGACTCTCCCACTGGTCATAGGCGTGCCGGTTGGAGGTCCCCCCGGCCGGAGGATGGGGTGAAACGGTCGTGCTGCTCACCGGTTCGTGCCCCGCCCAATCGGCATCGTGGCAGAAACAGCGGCTTTGCGAGAGGTCTTCCGCCGTGTCGCGCCGGGGCGCCGCCGCCGGGTGGACGGGTCGAAGGGGCCCGCGCCGGCCGAGGCGCCATTCCCCCGAGGGGCGTTGCCCCGGGGCCGCGCGGCTCAAACTCCGACGGGGCCGAACGGCCCCGGAAGCCGGGCGGTTCACCAGGCAAGCCGGGTGGTTCACCGGGCGGTTCACCGGTCAAGCCGGGCGGAACCGAGGAGAGTCGGGGCGGATCACCAGCGGAAGGTACGCATCCGCATCTGTTGGCGCATGCGGGCGGCGCGGGCGCGCCGCGGTTGGACGCGGTCGCGCAGTTCACGGGCCTCGTTCAGGTCCCGCAGGAACTGGGCACGCCGCGCTCTGCGCTGCGCCGCCGTTTCCGCCTCTCCGCTCTCCACGCTCGGCTCTGTTTCTGGCATGGGCCATCACCCCGGCTGCTGGTCCGGTCGTCCTCGCCCCCCGAACCCACCTTCCCCCGGACCGCCCGATTGATGCCACCCCCGCGCAAGGGTTCTCGCAGCTCAGGCGTCTTCCGTCCGCGTCGGCACCACCGCGACCGGGCCGTGCGCGTGGTGGAGCACGGCGTGCGCGACGGAGCCGATCATGAGCGGGCCCACGTTCCGCGTGGGGTGGTGGCGGCCGACCACGACGAGCGCGGCCGAGCGGGACGCGGTGACGAGTCGGCCCGCCGCCTCGCCGGGCACGGCGGCCTGCTCGACGGGCACGTGCGGGTGGCGGACCCGGAACGGGGCCAGTCGTTCCGTCTGGGAGCGGAGCATCTCCCGCTCGGCCGGCACCCCGTCGCCGCCGTCCGCCAGGCCCTCCGGCGGGATCACGGCGAAGGGGCTGTCGACGCCGATCATCGTCGAGGGCGGGACGGCGTACGCGGAGACCACCTGGACGGCGGTCCCCCGCACGGCGGCTTCCTCGAAGGCGAAGGCCAGTACGTCGTCGGGGGTCTCGGCCGCGTGCAGCCCGACCACCACCCGCCCGGCCGATTCCTCCCCGGACGCCTCCACGACGCGTCCGGCGTGCGGGACCACGACCACCGGGCAGGTCGTGGTGGAGGCGACGGCGCGGCTGTTGGAGCCGAGCAGCAGGGCGGCGAAACCGCCGCGTCCCCGGGATCCCATCACGAGCATCCGGGGGTCGGCCTCGGCGCCGATGACCCGCAGCGCCTCGGGGACGGACCCCTCCAGGGCCTCGTAGCGGACCTCGGCGGGCAGTTCGGGGGCGCGTGCGAGGAGGTCCCGTACGTGCTCGCTCACCGGGTCGGTGTACTCCTCCGGCTCGGAAGCGGAGTGCAGGGAGGAGCGCCGGCCCGCGTACAACTGGGCGCTGTCGGGCAGGACGTGCGCGACCATGAGCCCGCCGCCGTGCAGGAGCGCGGCGGTCCGGGCCCACTCCAGCGCCTTGAGACTGTGTTCCGATCCGTCCACGGCCGCGATGACGAGGGAGGTGCTCATCAACCAAGGGTGCTGGGCGTGCGGGCGGGCCGCATCTCCGCGCGTCGCGGGTCCGCGGGCGGCTTCGGACGCGGAGGGGTCGTGTCACCGCGTAGCCTTTTGGGTGTGGGTCGCACACCGCGGCCGTTTTCGCAGGTCGCAGGTCGAAACCCGGCAGCTGGCGGCAGCTGAGTCTTGGAGGATGTTGTGCGTTTGCAGGTCGTCGATCACCCGTTGGTCGCGCACAAGCTCACCACCCTGCGCGACAAGCGCACCGACTCCCCCACCTTCCGTCGGCTCGCCGACGAGCTGGTGACCCTCCTCGCGTACGAGGCCACGCGCGACGTGCGGACCGAGCAGGCCGACATCGAGACCCCGGTCGGCCCGACCACCGGCGTCAAGCTGTCGCACCCGCGTCCGCTGGTCGTGCCGATCCTGCGCGCCGGTCTCGGCATGCTGGACGGCATGGTGCGGCTGCTGCCGACCGCCGAGGTGGGCTTCCTGGGCATGGTCCGCAACGAGGAGACCCTGGAGGCCTCCACGTACGCGACGCGCATGCCGGAGGACCTCTCCGGCCGTCAGGTGTACGTGGTCGACCCGATGCTGGCCACCGGCGGCACGCTGGTCGCGGCGATCCGGGAGCTCATCAAGCGCGGCGCCGACGACGTGACCGCCGTGGTGTTGCTGGCCGCGCCCGAGGGCGTCGAGATCATGGAACGCGAGCTTGCGGGCACGCCGGTGACGGTGGTGACGGCCGCCGTGGACGAGCGGCTCAACGAGAACGGTTACATCGTGCCGGGCCTCGGCGACGCGGGCGACCGCATGTACGGCTCCGCCGAATAGGGCGCAGCCGGCTCCGCCGAACAGGGCGCAGTCGGCTCCGCCGGGTGGGCCCGGCGGATCAGCACGTCTTGGCGGGCGCGGGTACGGGGTGGGCCAGGGTGGCCAGCGCCTTGTCCGCGTCCGCCTTCGTGTTCAGTTCCTTGAAGGCGTTGCCGAGGATCAGGTCGATGTCCTTGCCCTCGCGGGTGTCGTTCTGCAGGGTGACACCGGCCAGCTGGGTGCCGAGCACGGAGTACGCGGCCTTGTCGGTGGTGGGGGCGCCCAGCAGTATGCCGATGCCGGGGACCTTCTTGTCGAAGTCGGCGGGCGCGTTGCCGACCTGGCCGACGGTGAAGCCGCGTTTCTTCAGCTCGTCGCCGACCAGTTTGGCGAGGCCCGCGCGCGGGGTCGCGTTGTAGACGTTGACCGTGATCTCTGCGGGCTTGGGGAGGGTGACCGCGGCGGCCGGGGACGCGGGGCGCGCGGAGACGGCCGAGGCCGGTCCGGCCTTGCTCGGGGAGCCGGTCGGACAGTCCTTGCCCGCCGCGACCGTCTTCTTGCCGCCGTTGCCTCGGAACACGTCGATGAGCTGCAAAGCCCCGTAGCCGAGCAGGGCCAGTGCGAGGACGGATCCGAGCAGGGCGAACACGATCCGGCGGCGTCGCCGGGGTCGGCTCATGCGGGGGTAGGCAGCTCCCGTTACGCGGTACTTTCCGCCCATGCCGGGGGGTGTGAGCATGCTCATGGGCGCAGCGTAGTGCCGTACCGGAACGATGCCTACTAAATGATCTGTTGATCGGGTAAGGCAGACCCGAAAGGCGCAATCAGTCCATCTCAAGGACGCGTGCATGCAGCACTTGGCGCTGCTGGAGCGCCGCGCGCACGGCGCGGTGCAGCCCGTCCTCCAGGTACAGGTCGCCCTGCCACTTCACGACGTGCGCGAAGAGGTCGCCGTAGAACGTGGAGTCCTCGGCGAGCAGCGTTTCGAGGTCGAGCTGCCCCTTGGTGGTCACGAGCTGGTCGAGCCGGACCGGGCGCGGGGCGACGTCCGCCCACTGCCGGGTGGTTTCCCTGCCGTGGTCGGGGTACGGCCGGCCGCTTCCGATGCGCTTGAAGATCACACGGAAAGCCTACCGGGCCGGTGCCTGCGGGCGCAGCCTCGCTGCGTGGGTGCAAAGGTGACAGGCAGGGCTATTTCGGGAGTGAAGCATGAGCGAGAGCACCGACCCCGCGTCTCCGGCCGACCGGATCGCCGCCGGGTACGCCTTCACCGGACCCGTGCTGGACCTGGGTGCCCTGCTGTGGGACGGGCGGTGTCTGGCGGACCACCAGATCCGTGTTCCGCTGTCGATGCTGAACCGGCACGGGCTGGTCGCGGGGGCCACCGGCACCGGGAAGACGAAGACCCTCCAGCTGATCGCCGAGCAGTTGTCGGCGAACGGCGTGCCGGTGTTCCTCGCCGACATCAAGGGCGACGTCTCCGGCATCTCGGCGCCCGGCGCGGACAACGAGAAGGTCCGCGAGCGCGCCGCGGACGTGGCCCAGGACTGGTCGGCCACGGCCTGCCCCGCCGAGTTCTATTCCCTGGGCGGCATCGGCACCGGCATCCCGGTGCGGGCCACGGTGACCGCTTTCGGTCCGGTGCTCCTGTCGAAGGTGCTCCAGCTCAATCAGACCCAGGAGCAGTCATTGGGGCTGATCTTCCACTACGCCGATTCCAAGGGTCTGGAACTGATCGACCTGAAGGACCTGCGGGCCGTGGTGGCCTTCCTCGTGTCCGACAAGGGGAAAGCCGAGCTCAAGGGCATCGGCGGACTTTCCACGGTCACCGCCGGGGTGATTCTCCGGGCCCTCACCGCATTCGAACAGCAGGGTGCGTCCGAGTTCTTCGGAGAACCCGAATTCGACACCTCGGAATTCCTCCGGACGGCGGCCGACGGGCGCGGTCTGGTCTCGGTGCTGGAACTCCCGGCGGTCCAGGACAAACCGCAGCTGTTCTCCACCTTCCTGATGTGGCTGCTCGCCGATCTGTACACCGACCTGCCGGAAGTCGGCGATCTCGATCGGCCGAAACTCGTCTTCTTCTTCGACGAGGCGCACCTGCTCTTCAACGGCGCCTCCAAGGCCTTCCTGGAGTCCATCACCCAGACCGTGCGGCTCATCCGCTCGAAGGGCATCGGCGTCTTCTTCGTGACCCAGACGCCGAAGGACGTGCCGGCCGACGTGTTGGCGCAGCTCGGCAACCGGGTGCAGCACGCCTTGCGCGCCTTCACCCCGGACGACGCCAAGGCGCTCAAGGCGACGGTGAAGACCTTCCCGAACTCCCCCTACGACCTGGAGGAACTCCTCACCGGTCTGGGCACCGGCGAGGCGGTGATCACCGTGCTCAGCGAGAACGGCGCCCCCACTCCCGTCGCGGCGACCCGGTTGCGCGCCCCGCAGTCGCTGATGGGGCCCGTGGACGCGGCGACCCTGGAGGGGGCCGTGAAGGCCTCGCTGCTCTACTCCCGCTACGCGGAGCCGATCGACCGCGAGTCGGCGTACGAGAAGATCAGTGCCGAGCAGGCGGCCGCCGAGGCCGAGGCGGAGGCGGCCGCCGCGGCGGCGGAGGCGGAGAAGGAGGCCAAGCAGGCGGAGAAGGCGGCCCGCAGCGCCCCCAAGCCCGATCCCTCGCTGGCCCAACAGGTCGTGGGCAGCGGCATGTTCCGCTCGCTGGCCCGCTCCATCGGCACCCAACTGGGCCGCGAGATCTCCCGGTCCCTCTTCGGCACGGCCCGTCGGCGCAAGTAGCCGGGGCCCGGTGGGGGAGTCGAGGCGAGTCGAGGCGTATTCCAGCGAACCGGTTGCGGGACGCTTGGCGGGCGCTGACAGACTCGGGGCATGCGGACCGAACTCACCGACACCACGTCCAGCAAGATCGACCGGGCTCTGCTCGAAGCCCGGCGAGCCGTCGGCAGTCCCGCGATGGGGCTGGTGCTGACGCTCGTCGTGGTCACCGACGAGGAGAACGCCTACGACGCGGTACGCGCGGCCTCCGAGGCCTCCCGCGAGCACCCGTGCCGCATCATCGCGGTGATCAAGCGGAGCACGCGCGGGCCCCGCAAGCTCCCGCAGAGCCGTCTCGACGCCGAGCTGAGGGTCGGCACGGACGCCGGTTCGGGGGAGATCGTGCTGCTCCGGCTGCACGGGGAACTCACCGACCAGGCCGGCTCGGTCGTCCTGCCGCTGCTGGTGCCGGACGCGCCGGTGGTGGCCTGGTGGCCGGCCGACGCGCCCGCCGACCCGGCCCGGGACCCGCTGGGCGCGCTGGCCCAGCGCAGGATCACCGACGCCCAGGCGGCGCTGGACCCGGTCGCCGTCCTGGACGAGCGCGCGCGGGTCTACGCCCCCGGAGACACGGATCTGGCCTGGACCCGGCTGACGCCGTGGCGCTCGCTGTTGGCCGCCGCCCTGGACCAGAAGCCGCTGCCGGTGACGGGCGCGGCGGTGGAGAGCGAGGCGGACAACGCGAGCGCCGAGCTGCTGGCCCGCTGGCTGGAGGGCCGGCTGCGGGTGCCGGTGCGCCGGGTGGTCACGGACGGGCCGGTCATCACCCGTGTCGTGCTGGAGACCAGTGCGGGTGAGATACGGGTGGACCGGCCCGCGGGTGTGCTGGCGAGTCTGATCCTGCCGGGGTGGCCTGACCGCAAGGTGGCGCTCAAGGTCCGCGGCCTCTCCGAGCTGATCGCGGAGGAGCTGCGGCGGCTCGACGCCGACGAGGTCTACGCGTCGGCGCTGCGCGGGCGACCGGCCCAGGCCTCGCTCTCGGCGTAGTGGTTGTCGTACACCGGCTGGCTGTCGATGATGTCCTGCACGGTGGCCTCGCCGGCGCGGACCCGGCCGAGCAGCCGGTAGTAGTCGAAGCGCGCCATGCCGGGGGTGAAGCCGACGAGCACCTCGGCGGTCCGGCCGGCGGCCGGGGCGAAGGCGTGCTTCACGCCGGCCGGGATGCTGATGAAGTCGCCCTTGCCGAGGGTGTGGATCTCGTCGCCGACGAGGACGTCGAGCAGGCCGTCGGTGACGTGGAAGAACTCGGTGGCCTTGGTGTGGAAGTGCACCGGGGCGCCGGCGGCGCCGACCTCGAAACTCGCGGTGTTGCAGGTGAGTTCGGGGGTGTCGGTGAGGAGCGTGATGACGCTGCCCGGGCCGTCGGTGATGGTCTCGGCAGCGGCGGCGCGGGTGAGGTTCTCAGTCATGATCATGATCATAGGTGGGGGCTCTGACAGCGGCCGAGCCGTTTTTTCGTGCCGCTCGGCGGGTCCGTCAGCCCGCCGGCGGGTTCTTCGCCTTCGCCGCCTTCGCGGCGGCCTTGTGCTCCTGCTTGTACGCCCGCACCTTGGCCAGTGACTCCGGTCCGGTGATGTCCGCCGCAGAGCGGTGGATGTTCGCCGGGCCGTATCCGCCGGCCGCCTCCCGCCAGCCCTTGGGCCGGACGCCGAAGCGCTTGCCGAGCAGGGCCAGGAAGATCTGGGCCTTCTGTTCCCCGAAGCCGGGCAGCTCCTTGAGGCGCGCGAGCAGCTCGTCGCCGGTCGTCGCGTCCCGCCAGACGGCCTCGGCGTCCCCGTCGTAGTGCTCCACCAGGTACGCGCAGAGCTGCTGGATCCGCTTCGCCATGGATCCCGGGTAGCGGTGCACGGCCGGCTTCTCGCTGAGCAGGGCCGCGAAGGCCTCCGGGTCGTACGCGGCGATCACGTGCGCGTCGAGGTCGTCCGCGTCGAGGCGGCGCGCGATCGTGTGGGGGCCCGAGAACGCCCATTCCATCGGGACCTGCTGGTCGAGCAGCATTCCGACCAGCGCGGCGAGCGGGCTGCGGCCGAGCAGGGCGTCCGCCTCCGGCTGCTGGGCCAGCCGGATGGTGATCTCCTTGTCCATGACTCCAGACTCCCCCGTGCGCGCCTTCCCCGCGCGGGCGGCACACCGGCGGCCTAGCGTGTGAACCGAGACGGGTCACGTCGTACACGACAGTCGTACCGACACAGGAGTCGATCGATCATGACTGAGTTCCCGGAAGGCGCTCCCTGCTGGGTGGACGCGATGTTCACCGATGTGGAGGGCGCGAAGAGCTTCTACGCCGACGTGCTGGGCTGGACCTTCGGCGATGCGAGCAGCGAGTACGGCAACTACACGCAGGCCTACAAGGACGGGAAGGCCGTGGCGGCCGTCGTCCCGCCGATGCCGGGGGCCGACGCTCCCTCGCAGTGGTGTCTGTACCTCGCCTCGTCGAACGCGGCGGCGACGGCGGAGAAGATCACGGAGGCGGGCGGCGAGCTGCTGATGGAGCCGATGCAGGTCGGCTCCTTCGGGACGATGGCCATCGCGAAGGAGCCGAGCGGCGCGGTGTTCGGGGTCTGGCAGCCGGGCGAGCACAAGGGCTTCGAGCGGATGGGCGAGGCGGGCTCGTACGCGTGGGCGGAGGTCTTCAGCCGGGACGTGGCGAAGGCCGACGCGTTCCTCCCGAAGGTCTTCCCGTACGGCGAGCAGCAGATGGACGCGGGGGACGACCCGGAGATGGCCGGCATGGACTTCAAGGTCTTCAGTCTGGGCGGCAAGGAGAACCCGGTGCTGGGCCGGATGAACATGGGGACCGACTTCCCGCCGGAGATCCCCTCGTACGTCCAGGTCTACTTCGGTGTCGACGACTGCGACGAGGCGGTCGCCAAGACCAAGAAGCACGGCGGGAAGTTGCACTTCGGGCCGATGGACAGCCCGTTCGGGCGGTTCGCGGCGGTGGCGGACCCGCAGGGTGCGGCGTTCGCGGTGATCGACATGTCGAAGACGACGGGCGAGATGCCGAAGTTCGACTAGTCGCGGTTCGACCGGTCGCGGTTCGACCGGTGGAGGTGCGCGGCGGGGCTCCGGGTCCGGGGCCCCGTTCCGCGGTGGCCGTTCTTACGGGAGGGCGGACGACACGCCGTCCACGATCATCATCCACATCGGTTGGGCGCCCGTGCCGAAGGCCGCGGCCAGGGCGTAGCCGACGGAGGCGTCCAGGGGCCGGAGGTCCACGTGCTCCTGCCACTCGGCGATGACGAGCGCGTCGCCGTCGGCGGTGAAGTCCCCGAGGTGCGTGCCGTCGCGGGTGAGGCGACTGCCGGGGACGGAGTCCGGGACGAGGACGTAGCGCGCGCCCTCGTGCTCGACCTCGACGCGGTACGAACTCCTGGTCAGGCGGCCCTTCGCCGGGAGCAGCGGGCTGGTCCGGCCGTCGATGGTCAGGGTGAGGTGTTCCGGGTCGCGGGTGCCTATGCGGATCTGCGGGTCCGCCTCGGAGCCGGGGGCGCGGACCAGGGAGACCGGGGGGATTCCCGGACCGTCGATCTCGACGCGTTCCTGGCCTTCGAGGCGGACGGTGATCGCGCCGAAACGCGTGTCCTCAAGGGTCGTCGGGGGTGCGTCGTCCACGGGCGGTCCTTCGCTGCGATCGGAACTCACGTCCCGGAACGGGAGGTTCGGGACGCAAACGATCTTACGGTGAGGGGGGCGTGGCCGGGTCGGCCCGCAGGGTCCGGCGGCGCGGGCTTCGCCGTTCTCGTCCTTCGCGCAGTCCTTGCAGTGGCCGCCTCGGGTGGGGCTGCGGAAGGCCCGGTCGCATGTCTCGCAGGTGGTGAAGGGGTCGGGCGGGACGAAGGCCGTGCGGTGGGGGAGGGCGGCCAACCGGGGCGGGAGCTGCACGGTGAGGCGGTGCGCGACCAGGCCGGCGGGGCTGCGGGGGCGCTCGGGGAGGTTCGCGCACAGGGCGGCGGTGATCGCCTGGTGGGTCGCGCCGCGTTCCAGCCAGGCTTCGACGGCGCCCGCCAGGCGCCGGACGTCCTGCTCGCCGAGGAGCAGGCGGGCGTCGGCGCGGCGCAGTTCCGCGAGGAGTTCGACGGCGAGTCGGCGGCGGGCCGGGTTGTCCGGGTTGACGGGGGCGGGCAGCGTCACCGCGGGTGCGGGTGCGGGTGCGGGTGCGGGTGCGGGTGCGGCGGCTGCGGGTGCGCGGGCGGGGGCCGGGGCCTCGGACGGGGCCTCGACCGGGGTCGTGGGCGCGGTCTCGGGCTCCTCGGGCGCGGTCTCGGGCTCCGGGGTGGGCACGGGCTCCGGGGTGGGCACGGGCTCCGGGGTGGGCACGGGCTCCGGGGTGGGCACGGGCTCCGGGGTGGGCACGGGCTCCGGCGGGGGTACGCGCCGGGGCGGCGGCGGGGTTTCCGGGACGGCGGGCGCGAGGGCGGCCGCGCCGGGGTGGTTGCGCCACACCGTACGGGTGACGATGCGCCCGTTCGGGAGGCGTTCCTTGGTGCGCCCCAGGAAACCGTGCCGCTCCAGCTCGCGCAGGGCCGAGGCGATGCACACCTCGCCCAGCGGCAACTTGCCGACCAGGACCTTGATGCCGACCTGGGTGTCTCCGGGCAGCGACTGGATGTACACGCCGATGCCTCGGGCTTCCATCGACAGCGTCGGGTGCTGGGCGAGGTCGTTGCTGACGACCGTGTAGCCACGGGTGAGACGCACGGTGCAGTGCTGAACGCCGTACGCCGCGCGCGAGGGGGCGCTAGGGTGCTGGAAAGCCATCGGGAAGTTGTGCCTTCTCGTGGTAAGCCATCGGGAAGTTGTGCCTTCTCGTGGTCAGGCCCTCGATCGGGATTGCCGTCCCGGCCGGGGGCCGTCCTGTGTCTGGAGTTGTCGGGGCCGAGCATATGCCAGGCAACGGGCGCTCTTGCCGGCCTAGTTGAGGCCATTCACTCGTGTGAGTGAGGGCGCCTCGGCGGGAGGCTGGAGGGGTAGGGCAGGTTCTTTCCCCTGGTACTGCGAAGCAGGAAAAGAAGCATCGCGGGCCACCGGGTCCCGGCCGGCCGCGACCCGGTCCGACCAGCATCAAGCGCGTTCTTCAGCACTTCAGTTCGGCCCATACCACCTTCCTCGGAGCGGGCCCGGGAGTGCTCCCCCAGCGGTCCGAGAGCGCCTCGACGATCGTCAGCCCGCAGCGCGGTTCGCCGATCGGCACGTCGCCGCGTGGGTCCGCCACCTCGATCCGTACGGCCCGGGACGCGTCGACGCTGATGTCCAGCCGAAAGTCCCTCCCCGGGACCCGGCCGTGCGTGATCGCGTTCGCGCAGAGTTCCGCGACGAGCTGCGCGGCGTCCTCGAAGGGAACACCCCAGGAGCGGAGTTGCTCGACGGTCAGCAGCCGGGCGAGCCGGGCCGCGCGGGGCGTGGCGGAGAGCTGGAGGGAGAAGGCGAGTTGAGGATTCATGTCACGCAGCGTGGCCGCTCGTGCGTAGCCTGAGAAGGCGTAACGGCCTTGCGTACAAGGTCTGTACGAGGCCTGTCCAAGCCTGTCCGGACTGTCCGGCGGGCGCGCGCGGGTACGGGGAGTAGCGAAACTTCGGGCTCGTCGGAGGTGGGCGCGCGTGAGCGTGGACAGTGACGGTACGGAAGAGCACAGCTGGTCGGTGGACCCCGAGGACGAACAGGGGGCGGACATCGTCGCGGCGTTCGGCCGCCAGATGCGGGCCCGGCGGGAAGCGCTGGGCGTGCGGGTGGCGGAGCTGGCGGCGCGGATCCGGTACGGCGAGGACCTGATCTACAAGGTCGAGGGCGGCAAGCGGATCGCCAAGCCGGAGTACCTGGACAGGGTGGACGAGGCGCTGGAGGCCGGCGGGCTGATCAAGGCGATGAAGGAGGACCTGACGCGGGTCCGGTACCCGAAGAAGGTCCGCGAACTGGCCAAGATGGAGGGTGATGCCGTCGAGATCGGTGCATACCGTGTGCACGGCATTCATGGCTTGTTGCAGACGCCTGGGTACGCCCGCGCACTGTTTCGGATGAGGCAGCCCGCTTACTCGGAATCCGAGGTGGAGAGGTTTGCCGCCGCTCGTGAGGCGAGGTGGTCGATCTTTGAGCGGAACCCGGTTCCGGCGCTCGGTTTCGTCCAGGAAGAGGGGACCCTTCGGCGCCATATCGGGGGGACAATGGTCTGGCGCCAGCAGCTCGAACGTCCCTTGGAGCTGCTGGAGTTCCGCTGTGTGACGCTCCAGGTCATGCCGCTCGCCAGCGAGGCCCACGCCGGAATGGACGGCGGGATCGAGGTCCTGAAATTCGGGGATGGAACGGCCGTGGGACGCTCTGAGGGAGCCTTCAACGGACGACCGGTCTCGGACCCGAAACGCCTTCAACTCCTGGAGTTGCGGTATGGAATGATCCGAGCCCAGGCGCTCTCGCCACGGGAGTCCCGGGAGTTCATCGAGTACTTGCTGGGAGAGACATGATCCACGAGCTGGACTGGTTCAAGAGCAGTTACAGCGACGGCAGCGAGGGCGACTCCTGCGTCGAGGTCGCCGCGACCTCCGGCACGGTGCATGTCCGGGATTCCAAGAGCGTTTCCGGTCCGCAGCTCGGATTCAAGCCGCAGGCCTGGGCGGGCTTCGTCACGTACGCCGCGAAGGGGTAGGCCATGGCCGACCTGGACTGGTTCAAGAGCAGCTACAGCAGCGGCCCTGAAGGCGACTCCTGCGTCGAGGTCGCCGCGACCCCCGGCACTGTCCACGTCCGGGACTCGAAGAACATCCCCGGGCCCCGGCTCTCGCTCACGCCGCAGGCCTGGGCAGGCTTCGTGTCGTACGCCTCCCAGGCCTGAAACGGCTCGCGCGGGTCAGCGCCTGCGGGCCCGCGCGCGGCGCAGGAGGATGCCGACCGCCGCGCCGGCGAGGGCGATGACCACCACGCCCGCCGTGGTCCACCAGACGGTGTCGTCGGACTTCTTCGCCACCGGGGCGGTGGACGGGTCCGGGATCTGCGGGGTGGAGGCGGTGGGCGCGGACGGGGTCGGGGAGGCGACGGGGCTCGGCTCCGTCGTGGGGGCGGTCGACGGCGCGGTCGACGGGGCGGGGTCGGTCACCGGAACCGCGATCTCGCTCTCTCCGTGTCCCAGGTCGGGGAAGCCCACGTCCACCGTGACCTTCCACGTGCCCGGCGGCAGTATCTCGGTCGTGGACCAGCCGCTGGGCGTGCCCGCGTCGCGGACCAGTCGCCAGGGGCCCATGGTGCGGGAGCCGTCGGGGTTGGCCGCGTTCACCGTGGCGGCCACGGCCTCTTCGACGGGATCCCCGTCGTTCTCCCAGGTGATCTCTGTGGTGACGTGCCCCTCGCGCTGTCCGGTGATCACCACCTTGACGGTGTCACCGTGCGCGTGCGCGTCGGTGGATACGGCCAGGCCCTGTGCGAGCAACAGGAACAGGAACAGGAACGCGTGTCTGGTGCGCATCATCGCGGTACTCCGAAGTGCGGTGGGTCGAGATGAGGGAGCCGGCGGACGGCCCCGCGTGGGGAGGGGCCGTCCGCCGGGGGTTCACGAGGAGGGTCAGGCGGCCTTCTGGACCGTCCACGCCTGCGCCGCGCGGCCGTCCGCGCGCTGGAGGTCGAGCAGCCAGTTCCCGTAGTACGGGCGGTTGCTGACCGTCAGGGCGAAACCGCCGCCCGGGTCCGTCACGGTCACGGCGTTGCCGCGGGCGGTGACCCGCCACTTCTGCGCGCCGGAGTTCGTGCAGGGCTGCTGCGCGACCCACATGCCGGCGGCCGCCGCGGCGCCCGGCTGGAGGCACTTGCCGGAGACGGCGGAGCGGATGCGGACGAGACCGCTGCCCGCGTCGTCGAAGTACCACTGCTGCTGGGCGTAGCCGTTGGCCCGGCCACCGACGAGGACCGTCCCGTCGGCGGTCCGGCCGCCCCACAGTTCGGCGTTCATGCCGGTGCTGCCGTTGCCCAGCAGGTAGCGGGTGTTCGGCTTGGTGGTGGCGCCGCCGCCCGTGCTCTTGGTACGGAACGTCGTGGTCTTGCCGGCGCCGCTGTCACGGCCGGCGGAGTCCCGCACCGACACGGCGATCTTGTACTCGCTGCCCGGCTTCAGGTTGTAGATCCGCAGGGTCTGCGACTGGGTCCAGGTCAGGTGCTTGCCGTTCAGCTGCACCTGGTACCAGGCGGCGCCCTCCACCTTCGGCCAGCTCACCACGACGGAGTCGGACTGGATCTGTCCGGCCGTGACCGTGGGGCCGCCCGTGGGCTTCTTGGTCGGCGTGGGCTTCGGGGTGGGGGTGGGCGTCGGCTTGGGGTTGGGGTTCGGGTCGGTTCCGCCCCCGCCGCCGGCCGTGCGCATCAGGAACTGGTTGTCCGCGATGTTCCAGTGCGTGGCGAGGTAGCTGCCCGCCTTGGGACTGGTGTGGAAGTAGTCGTCGTGGTTGCAGTCCAGGATGTTCTCGGCCGCCTGGTTGGTGCAGACGTTGCGCATCGTGGGGTAGTACGGGGTGTCCGAGTAGCACATGACGTCCCACTCGTCCGTGCAGTGCGCGCCGCGGCTGGTGTTGGGGGCGCTGTTGTTGACCGCGCCGAGGTTGTGGCCCAGCTCGTGCGCGGCGGTGTGGCCGCCCCAGCAGCCGGAGTCGGTACGGCCATAGGAGGGGCCGAAGTTGCTCAGGTTGTCCTGGCCGTGGCGCTCGTCGCCGTTGAAGGTGCCGATGCCGCAGTAGACCTGCGTGTCCGCGAAGATCATGTACTTGCGGTCGCGGCGGTCGAGGCCCTTGCCGGCGAGCGCCTTGTTGCTCGCGCTGAACTCGGAGAGGGCGGACGCCGGAAGCTCGATGTTGAGCACGGTCGGCGTGCAGTCCGCGGCCGTCACGTAGCGGATGTGGCGGACGCCGCCGGTCTCCTTGGCGCTCGTGGAGTAGATGAGGTCCGCGTCGACGGCCCACTTGCGGAACGAGGCCACGTACTCGGAGTACCGGTCGCGGTCGGGGCCGTGTACGTAGACGACCTGGACGCGGTTGCCGGTGCTGCCGTCGCCGTCGCACTGGACGGTCTGGCCGGCGGGCCCTGCGGCGACCGCCTGGCCGGAGGCGGCCGAGGCGGCGGGGGCCGGGGCGGCCTTGGCGGTGTTCGTGGCCGCCTGCGCGTCGGCGGCGGGCGCGTCCTGGGCGCGCTTGCCTCCCTCTGCGGGGGCCGGGTCGTCGGACGCGGGGCGGGCCGGGTCGGCCGCGGGCGCCTTCGCCTTGACGACGGGCGGGATGTCCTTCTTGATGTCGACGCCCTTGGGCGGTGCGTCGGGGCCGTGGGTGCAGTGCCCGGCGTCGGTGCGGTAGACGCCGACGCACCGGTCGCCCTTCGGCGCGGCCTTGAGACCGTCGTAGATCATGCCGCGGGCGTTCTCGTTGGCGGGCGCGTCCTTGATGACGGCCGGCTCGGCGTCCCGGGCGGGTGCGGCGGCGGGCGCGGGTATCTCCGCGGCGAGGGCTTCGGCCTGTGCGGGCGGGGACGCCTGGGCGTTGTCGCCCAGTCCGGAGTAGGCGACGCCTCCCGCGATCACCGCCGCGGTGGCCATGGCGGCGGTGACGAGTATGAACCGGCGCGGCTTGCGCCGGTGTTCACGCCTTCTACGTCTGGTCATGCGCACCTCAAATCATGATGGGGGGTGGGTGCGCGGAAGCCTGCCAGAAGGGCGGTACGGAGAATTCGGACAAACTGGAATTGGCCCCAAGAAATCAGACCGTTACCTTCTGGTTTGATTTGATGAACTGTCAACTCCTGTGCAAGCAAGGCGAGTTACGCGTGTAGCGGCGCAAAGGTCCAGGCCTTATCGGGGAGGTCGTTATCAAATCGAGATAAGAAGTGGAAGCTTATTGACGACAATTCAGTCAGGGATTCATCTATCGCTCACCTGCTGAATTCTCGCGGTCACCAAACGTGACGAAACGCCCGGGACGGGCCCCGGCCCCCCTCGGAGCCGCGCCGCGACTCGCGCCGCGGCCCGCGCCGGAGCCCTTGTCAGAGCCCCAGGGTCGGCGGCGTCAGCGCACCGAACCACACGTGCGTGACCGCGCTGACGTAACGCGCCCCGCAGCGGTCCGACGGCACCACCAGCTGGCTCCCCGCCTCGTCGAGGCCCTCCCCGTCGAGGCGGGTCGCCAACAGGACCGGGGTGGCCCCGAAGTCGGAGTCCAACTCCGCCCAGGACAGGACGCTGTGGTGGCCGTCCCCGCCGCTCACCGCGATCAGGAAGCGGGAACGGTCCTTGCGCCGCCGGGCGTCGAAGGCCGGGCCGGCGTGCGCGACGACGTCGCGCAGCAGCGCCCCTTCGAACACGTGGTGCTGGGGGCCGTTCGTCGCACAGTCGAAGGTGACGGCGGCCTTGTGCTGTTCCCACACCCGAAGGTCCGCGACGCTCAGGGTCGCCGGGTGATCGAGGTCCCCGTGCAGCATGAGTTCGGCCATGCGTACGTCATGCCCCGGAGCGCTCATTGCGGAACCTCATCTGCAAGGTTGATGGCTTGATATGAGCCGCAAGCGTGTCACGATTCGTCGGTTCCACCTGGCAGATCCTGTGCATCCTGAAGGCCCCGCCCGCCCCGGGCGTTCTCCGCGATCCTCCGCCACACCACGTCGCGCGTCACCGGCAGCTCCGTGAACCGCAGCCCCGTCGCGTCCCGCAGCGCGTTCGCGAACGCCGGCGCCACCGGGTTGAAGGGGCTCTCGCTCATCGACTTGGCGCCCAGCGGCCCGATCGCGTCCGAGGTCTCCATGAAGTGGACCTCCGTGCGCGGCACGTCCGCGTACTGCGGCAGCCGGTAGCGACGGAACGCCGCCGTGGTCACCTCCCCGCGCTCGTCCACCCGTACCGTCTCGAACAGCGTCGCGCCCAGCGCCTGCGCCACACCGCCCTCCACCTGGCCGCGGCACTGCATCGGGTTCATGACCTTGCCGGCGTCGGCCGCGTGCACGCTGCGCAGGATCCTCATCTCGCCCGTGTTCGGGTCGACGGCGAGGCGGAACCACTGCGCGTTGAAGGCGACCGAGCGCGGCGAGCCGCCCCAGTGCCCGTCCGCCGCGATCTCGTCGAGCTTCCCCTTGTCGTACGCGGCCTCGTACAGCTCCTTGAGCGTGAGCACGCGGCCCGCGCAGTCGAACGCCTCGGCCTGGAGCCTGCACAGGTGACGCGCCACGCC
Organism: Streptomyces sp. NBC_01426; assembly: GCF_036231985.1. Taxonomy (GTDB): domain Bacteria; phylum Actinomycetota; class Actinomycetes; order Streptomycetales; family Streptomycetaceae; genus Streptomyces. The sequence goes on along the minus strand of NZ_CP109500.1, from coordinate 3,821,345 downwards.
CGTGTGACGGGCCGCGAAGGTCTGGAGCCGCTCCGCGAGGGAGTTCGCCGCCAGCATCACGGCCTTGCCCGCCACCACCGTGCCGGCGGACCCGAACGCGCCGGTGTCGTGGCGGACCACGTCCGTGTCCGACTGGCGGACCGCGATCCGGTCGACCGTCGTGTTCAACGCCCCGGCGGTGATCTGCTTGTGGACGGTGGTGGTGCCGTTGCCGAACTCCGCCGTGCCGACCGCGATGTCATACGTCCCGTCGCGCAGCAGGGCGACCCGCGCGTCCGCGTAGTGACCGCCCGGCGGGCCGGTCGCGATCATCGCGACCGCCGTGCCCTGACCGGTGAGCCAGCCCTCGGGAACGTCCTCGTGGCTGCGGTCCTCCGCGATCGCCTTGCGGACGACGTCCATGCACTGCTTCATCCCGTACGAGGCGATGAACAGGTCCTCCTCGTGTCCGATCGGGGTCACCAGGTGGTCGCCGGCGCCGATCACGTTCTTCTCGCGCAGCACGAGCGGGTCCATGCCCAGCTTGACGGCCAGCTCGTCCATCACCGATTCCAGGGCGAAGAGGACCTGGCCCAGGCCGTAGCCGCGGAAGGCGCCGGCCGGAACGCCGTTGGTGTAGACGGAGTACGCCTCCACCTCCTTGTTCGGCGCCTTGTAGACGGCGAAGGACTCGCCGACGCTGTGGAACATGACCGCCGGGCCGTGGTTGCCGTAGGCGCCGGTGTTGGAGACGACACGGATGCGCAGTGCGGTGAGGGTCCCGTCGGCCTTGGCACCGATCTTGATGGTGATCTTGAAGGGGTGGCGGGTGGTGGCACCGTAGAACTGCTCGGCGCGGGTGAATTCGAGTTTCACCGGCCTCCGCAGCTTCAGGGCGGCGAGGACCACGATGTCCTCGGTCAGCATCTCCTGCTTGCCGCCGAACCCGCCGCCCACACGGCCCGCGACCACACGGACCTCGTCCTCGTTCAGGTCGTACAGGGCGCACAGCGCCCGCCGGGTCAGGAACGGCGCCTGCGTGGAGGAGCGGACGGTGATGCGCTCGCCGTCGCCCTCCTCCTTGGGCTCGAAGTACGCGACGCTGCCGTGGGTCTCCAGGCTGGCGTGCTGCACGCGCTGGGTCTGAAAGGTCTCCTCGTGGATGACGTCCGCCTCCGCGTACCCCTGCTCCATGTCCCCCAGGGTGTTGTGGACCTCGCCGCACACGTTGTTCGCGGCGCGGAAGATGCCCGACTCGGGCCCCTTGGGGTGCAGGACGGGAGCGCCCGGAAGCATGGCCTCCTCCGGATCGACGACGTACGGCAGTTCCTCGTACGTGACGACCACGCGGCGGCAGCCCTCCTCGGCCGCCTGCTCGCTCCTCGCGACCACGGCCGCCACCCGCTGGCCGACGAAGCGGACCACGTCGTCGAGGACGCGGGTGTCCATCGGGTCCTCGGTGGGATGCTCGTGCCGGGCGGAGGAGTAGAGCCGCTCGGGGGCGTCGTGGTGGGTGAGGACCGCGTGAACCCCGGGCACCTGGAGGGCGTCGCGGGTGTCGATGGAGACGATGCGGGCGTGCGGGTGCGGGGAACGCAGCAGCTTCATGTGGAGCAGCCCCGGCACCTCCACGTCGAAGGTGTAGCGGGCCGTGCCGGTGACGACGAGCGGACCGGCCGGCGCGCCCGGCGACTTGCCCACCGCCTGCCCCGCCTCCGGGTCCTCGACGTGCTTCACCCCGTGCACGGCGTCCTCGATGGCGCGGTAACCGGTACAGCGGCAGATGTTGCCCTTGAAGGCGCGCGGCAGGTCGTCCAACTTGCCGTCGTCGTGGGCGGTGCCCCGCTCGGCCTGGAGCGCGGCCGTGGTCATCAGGAAGCCGGCCGTGCAGAAGCCGCACTGGAAGCCCTGCGCGTCCAGGAACTGCTTCTGCGCCGGGTGCAGTTCGCCGCCGGGCTTGGCGAGTCCCTCGACGGTCGTCACCGAACGGCCCCCGGCCCGGACGGCCGGATACAGGCAGCTGTGCACCGGCCGCCCGTCGACGTGCACGGTGCAGGCGCCGCAGTCGCCCTGGTCACAGCCCTTCTTCACACCGAACCAGCCGCGCTCGCGCAAGTACGTGCGCAGGCACTGGCCGGCCCGGGGCTCCTCCGTGAACTCCTGCTCGTTGACCTCGATCCGGTAGCTCTCGGGCGCGTCGGTGCTCATCGGGATCCCTCCAGGTGATCGGGGGCCGGTTCGAGGGCGGGTGCTCCGGGGGCGGGTGCTCCGGGGGCGGGGGACAGCTCGCGGCGGATCTCCTCGGCGAGGCGCAGGGCCATGTGCGGCGCCACTCCGGCAGGCCGTGGATGTCGTCGAACCACTCGTCGGCGCGGACGGCGGAGTCGATCGCCTCCCGCAGCTCGGCCGCGGTCGGCGGCAGGGCGAACCAGAACCGGAACGGCCGGGTGGTCGCGGCGGAGACCGTCACCGTCAGCGAACCGTCCTGCGGGTCCGACGCCCCGATCACCAGCGCGCCGGACCGCCCGAGCCCGTACAGCGACGCCTGCCGGAAAGCCGTACGGCAGTCCAACGCCCGGGCCGGGACCCGCACGGAACGCAGCAGCTCGCCGTCACGCAGGTCCTTCACCCCGGCACCGAGGACGAAGTCCGCGACGGGCAGCCTGCGGGTGGCGCCGTCCTGGCCCTGGAGCAGCACCTCGCCGTCGAGGGCGGCGGTCAGGGAGATCATCGGGCCGGCGGGGAGGCCGTTGCAGAGGTTGCCCCCGACGGTGGCCATGTTCCAGATCTTGAAGCTGGCGAGGAAGGCCCGGCAGCACTGCTCGATCAGCGGGGCGGCCGTCGTCGGCAGCGAGCGGCCGAAGCGGGACAGCTCGGTGATGGTGCAGGTCGCCGCGATGTCCAGGGAGCCGTCCGGCTGCCAGGACAACGGGGGCCAGCCCATCCGGGAGAGGTCGATCAGCCGGCGCAGATGCGGCTGCGGCTCGGAGAAGAGGTACGTGCCGCCGCCGAGCCAGGCGTCACCCGGCCGCCAGGGCTCCCGGCGGCGTGCGTCGCGCACGTCGAGCACCGTGTTGAGATCCACTTCGTGCCACCGGCCTCTCCCAGGGGGTTTTCAGTCAGTGAAGCAACGTGAACGGGGCCGGGACGACTGGTCCCGGCCACGGAAAGCAACGACCCGGAGGCGGTGCGACCTGGAGAATCAACCAAGAGGCCGCTCCGGCTCTTGCCCTTGCATTTACGATGGGACATCTCGTATTCGCCTGGCGAATGTGGGTGCTGCCCACCGCAAGGAGTCCCTGCCATGCACGTCCTCGACCTGCTCCAGTCCGACAATCTCGGCCTCACCCTGCTCTGGGGCGAGGAGGCCCTTCTCGGCCAGGAGGTCAGCGGGGTCACCGCCACCGACCTGGAGGACCCCGGCCGTTTCCTCGGCCCCGGCGAACTCGTCCTGAGCGGACTCGTGTGGTGGGCGGACGGCGACCTCGCGAAGGCGGACCGTTTCGTCTCCGCCCTCGCCCATGCCGGGGCCACCGCCCTCCTCGCCGGCGAGGAGACCCACGGCGGCGTCCCCGACGAACTGGTGGCGGCCTGCCGCGCCCACCGCGTCCCCCTCGTCGCCGTCCCCGCGAAGACCAGCTTCCGCGCCGTCACCGAGGCCGTGTACCTGCGCCAGTGGGGGGACCTCAGCCGCCGCCCCACCCGGCTCTTCGCCCTCCCCGAGAACGTCCGCAGCGAACTCAGCCGCCTCCTCGAAGGCGGCGCCGGCCCCGCCGAACTCCTCGACCGGGCCTGCGCCCACCTCGGCCGGGTCGCCTGCTACCTGCTGACCGCGAGCGGCCGCACCGTCGCCCGCACGCCCTCGGCCCCCGCCCTCCCCGCCCAGCGCACGACCGCCGCCCGCGGCGGCGTCTTCCTGCGCATCGAGTCCGACAGCTCCCCGTACGACGCCTGGCAGCTCCACGTGCCCGACGCCGACGCCGCCCCGCCCCGCGTCCTCCACGAGATCGCCGAGGTCATCGCCCAGTACCGCGACGGCCAGGCGCGCCGCGTCGCCGCCGCCCGCGCCACCGCCGAGGAACTGGTCCGCGTCCTGTCCGGGGACCCCGACCCGGCCACCCTCGACGACGCGCTGACCGCGGCCGGGCTCCCGCTCGGAGGCCCGTACCGGGTCCTGACCGCCACCTCGGGCGACGCCCTCGCCGAGGCCCTGCGCCACCTCGACACCGTCCCCGCCGCGGTCGGCGACGTCACCGCCGTGCTGTACGAGGACCCCGCCGCCGGACTCGACGTCCCCGGCCTGCTCCGCTCGGTGTGGCCGCTCGTCCGCGCCTGCGCCGAACCGGAGGTGGACCTGCGCCTCGGCGCGGGCACCCGCGCCTCCACCGCCGAGGCGCTGCGCGCGTCCCTGAACCAGGCCCGCTTCGCCCTCACCGCGGCCGACGACGACGTCCCCGTACGCGGAGTCGAGCAACTGGACACCCTCACCGAACTGCTCGCCGGGGTACCGCCCGAGGTCCGCACCGTCTTCGCGGCACGGGCCCTGGGATCACTCGGCGACGGCATGCTCCGGGAGACGCTGGAGGTGTTCCTCGCGAACAACTGCTCGTGGGCGCGCACCGCCGAAGCCCTGCACCTGCACGTCAACACCGTCCACTACCGCATCGAGCGCGTGGAGACCCTGACCGGCCGGGACCTCTCGCGCCTCGACCACAAGCTCGACCTGTACGCGGCGCTGCGCTGCGGGTGAGCGGAGGCTGTCGAGGGGGCCGGTGCGCGGCCCTCGCGGGGTCGACGGGCCTCAGCCCAGGTCGATGTACACCTCGGTGGACTTCACCCGCGCCGTGACGCACACCCCCACCGCGATCCCGAGCTGCTCCACCGACTCCCGCGTGACGACCGAGACGACCCGGTGCGGACCCGACTGGATCTCCACCTGGGCCGCCACGTCGTCGACCCGGACCGCGGTGACGATCCCCGCGAAGGAGTTCCGCACGGAGGTCGCGACGGCCCCGGCGACCGGCGCCGGACTCGCCGCCCGCTCCGTCGCGAAGGCGGCCAGCGCCACCCCGTCCACCGTCCGCGTCCCGTCGGACGCGCGGTGGACGGGCAGCCTTCCGGCGTCCGCCCAACGGCGGACGGTCTCGGGGCTGACGCCCAGCAGGTTCGCGGCCTGACCCATGGAGTACGACGGCACGGCCGCAGCCTAGTGCTGTGACCGGGGGTTCCCGACCGGGGGTTCTCGGCCTAGCGGGCCGCGACCGCGCGGGCCGCCGGGTCGTTCTTGTACGGGGCGAAGCCGGCGTTGTCCTTGCAGCCGAGCTCCTCCCAGGTGCTGATCTTGGTCGCCGGGTCGGTGTAGGTGAGGCGGTACTTGCAGGCACCCTTGATGTAGCGGCCCTTGACCCCGCCCGGGAAGTCGATCTCCTTGTTCCAGAGGTAGGGCGAGTTGTAGTTGTTCAGGTGCGCGGTGGCGTTCACGTCGATGCCGCCGGGCGCGTAGATCTCGTAGACCCAGCCCGTCTTCTCGGCGCCGTAGGTCGCGAACTTCTGCGCCACCCACTTCTCGCACGTGGTGCTCAGGTGCGCGCTGTCCTGCCCGCCGCCCTTGACGATGTACTCGGCGAGCGGGGTCAACCGGTCGCCGCGCGGCGTGAATCCGGTCTCGAAGATCTCCTCGACGCTCTCCCGCGTGTCCCCGCGCCACAGGGTGTTGGTGTCGCTGCGCCACTGCCAGCGCTCGTTCGCCGCGGCGGCCGCGACGGGGCGGGCGATCCTCGGGTTGGTCGTCGTACGCCACCAGTCCCAGGCGCGGTACTCGACGGTCGGCCCACAGGGCGAGGTCAGGTCGTCGACGAGCGCCGCCGGAGCGGCGGACGCCGCGAGCGCGACGGGCGCGAGGGGCGCCGCGTGCGCGGCGACGGCCGGGGCGGCGGCTGCGGCGGAGACGAGGGAGACGGCGGCGAGGACCCGGAGAGCGGCCTTCAACATGGTGGGGAGCCCATCAGTCGATCAACATGACGGGCCCTGTTATAGGCGCGAAGATCCCCCCCTCCCGGGCACGGTCCGGCCGATCCACCCACACGGGTGGAACAGTCGTACTGGGGAAAGGATCCGCCTCACGCCGACGACGGCACGGACGACCACCGCGGCGAGGACGGCGACGGCACCGGCGGCCGTGGCGCCGGCGGCCACGCGTCAGACTTCGTCCGCGTGCGCCCCGGTACCGACACCCCTGAGCGGTCTGCTGGTGCTCAACCAGGGCCGCTCCGGCCCGGCCACGGCCTCGGTGTCCACCGTGAGGTGCAGCCGCGTGCCACCCTCCGGGGCCGGATAGCTGCGCTGCTCCGTCGCGCCGAAGAAGTGACGCAGTACCTCGGCGACCGCACGGGCCGCCTCGGGGGAGGCGGCGACGACACGGACCTCGGCCCGCCCGGTCGCGGGCCGATACTCGGTACGGGCCATCAGGACGTCCGGCCCGACCCGCCGGCCGCGGCCATGCCGGCGGCCGTCCCCAGGGGGATCGCCTCCACGGGCATCACGGGCAACCCCGGACCCCGGAAGCGAGGGCTCGCGTGCGGGTCACCGAGCGGTTCACCGACGGGCGACATGCACGCTCCGCCCTCGGTCTCCCACGTGACCTCCCAGTCCGCCTCCCGGCGCTGCGCCTCGCGCACACCGCGCCCGATGACGGCCTCGTTGGCCATCAGGGTGCCGGCGCTCAGCATGCTGCCGGGGAGTGCGGCCGCCGCCAGCAGCCGGGCCGCCGAGGCGGGCGCGGTCTCGGGCGGGATCACCAGCAGGTCCCACCGGCCGACGGTGAAGGACAGCAGGATCAGCTTGTCGGGATCCTGCTCGACGAACCGCCCGACGTGAACGAACCGCCCGGCGACGTCCACCTTCGGCGGGACGACCGGCCAGTGCATCGGGTTCACGGTGACGCGGGTGATCCGCCCCCACAGCTCGTCGAGCGCCGCCATCAAGGGCGGGAGTTCGACGGCGAGGTCACGGGAGTGGGGCCACCACGCCCCGTCCAGGGCGGTGACCAGCGCGGAGCGCGGGGCGAGACGCAGTCGCGCCGCCATCGCGAGCGCCGGCGCGAGGTCGTGGTGCGTGGTCCGTCCGAGGGGCATTCCTGCCAGGGTCGTGTTCATGACGCGAACCGTCCCCCGGGCCACCCGTCGGCAGCCCGGCGTCTCGTGATCGCCGGAAACGACACTCGCCTGCGGCCGGTGTACGAAATGCTCCCGGTCCTTCGACTGTACTCCCGTACGACGCCCCGGGAACCTCCCACGACCAGGCACTTTCCCGCCCGGCCGCCCCCTGGCCCGCCGCAGGGGCCCGACCGGTCGGGCCCCTGCGGGGAACACGCCCCCGGAGTACCGTTGAACCACGAAGCCAGCGCCCGACCGGCGACGACACCGCCCTGCGGTGAGGCCGACGGTCGAGCACGGCCTCCCCCCGAGACGGGCGAACCACATGGCCGACTCCGAGAACCACCACCACTACGAGCTGCTTCTCCCGGACGAGATCCACCACACGGTGAAGCCGGGCACGGCGCTGCTCCGACTGGAGACCACGCACACCCGGGAAGGCGTGCTGGACGGCGCGTGGTGGCCCCGTTCGAGCGACCCCGTGGCCGAGCTGCCCGAGCTGATCTCGGTACTCACCGGCCACCTCGGCCCGATCACCCGCATCGGCCTGGACGCCTCGACCTGGCAGGACATCCCGACCCGCCTGGTCGTCGACGGCCACGTCGTGCACCTCGTGTCCGACCCGGTCGGAGACGACACCGTCCTCATCACCCGCGGCGAGAACGACCACTTCGCGCTCCTGGTCGTCCCCCCGAAGACCCGGCCCGCCGCCGCCCGCACCGCGATGGCCCGAGCGGTCCGCGCCGACAACACCACCCGCGCGACCCAGATCCTCATGGCCGTCACCATCGAACCCCCCACCCCCGACGCCCCCACTCCCGAGGCCCCCACCGCCGAGGACGGCACGACGACCCCGGTCGCGTGAGCCCACCGTGGCGGACCGGTCAACGCGAGCCAACGCAGAAGGCCCCGGCCGGTTTCCCGGTCGGGGCCTTCAAGTGCCCGGTGAGGCACTGGCGGAGGATACGAGATTCGAACTCGTGAGGGGTTGCCCCCAACACGCTTTCCAAGCGTGCGCCCTAGGCCACTAGGCGAATCCTCCGGGGCAAACAATACAAGACGTTCAGGGGTGCTCGCGAACGTGATCGTCGGGCGGTGGACCGGGACGGATCCGGGAGCGATCCGGGAGAGGTGCGGGAGGGATGCGGGAGGGATGTCGCCGGCGATCCGGTACGGATGCGCGAGCGACCCGCACGCGACCGATGAAGCGACCCGGGTCGATTCCGGGTCGCTTCATCGGCTAGGGTGGGGCCAGCCCCTCACGTGGCGCTATCTCACCCAACTCCCCCAGGGCCGGAAGGCAGCAAGGGTAAGTGGGCTCTGGCGGGTGCGTGGGGGGCGTTTTGCGTTCCGGGGCGGCTTCGGCGGGGATCCGCGGGCCGGTGGGCGGCTCTTGTCGGTGGGCCCGGATAACCTCGTATACGTGTCGTCCCTTGCGCTGTACCGCCGCTATCGCCCCGAGTCGTTCGCCGAGGTCATCGGTCAGGAGCATGTCACTGCACCGCTGATGCAGGCCCTGCGGAACAACCGGGTCAATCACGCGTACCTGTTCAGCGGTCCGCGAGGGTGTGGCAAGACCACCAGCGCGCGCATCCTGGCCCGCTGCCTGAACTGTGAGCAAGGTCCCACGCCGACCCCCTGCGGGGAGTGCCAGTCCTGCAAGGACCTCGCGCGCAACGGCCCCGGCTCCATCGACGTCATCGAGATCGACGCCGCTTCGCACGGTGGTGTGGACGACGCCCGTGACCTGCGGGAGAAGGCCTTCTTCGGGCCCGCCTCCAGCCGCTACAAGATCTACATCATCGACGAGGCCCACATGGTCACCTCGGCGGGCTTCAACGCCCTGCTGAAGGTCGTCGAGGAGCCGCCGGAGCACCTGAAGTTCATCTTCGCCACGACCGAGCCGGAAAAGGTCATCGGCACCATCCGGTCCCGGACGCACCACTACCCCTTCCGCCTCGTCCCGCCCGGGACCCTGCGGGACTACCTCGGCGAGGTCTGCGGCCGCGAGGGCGCCACCGTCGAGGACGGCGTGCTGCCGCTCGTCGTGCGGGCCGGCGCCGGGTCGGTGCGTGACTCGATGTCGGTGATGGACCAGTTGCTGGCCGGAGCCGCCGAGCAGGGTGTGACGTACGCCATGGCGACGTCCCTCCTCGGTTACACGGACGGATCGCTGCTCGACTCCGTCGTGGACGCGTTCGCCGCCGGGGACGGGGCCGCCGCGTTCGAGGTCGTCGACCGCGTCGTGGAGGGCGGCAACGACCCCCGCCGGTTCGTCGCCGACCTACTGGAGCGGCTGCGCGACCTGGTGATCCTGGCCGCCGTCCCCGACGCCGGGGAGAAGGGGCTCATCGACGCCCCCGCCGATGTCGTCGAGCGGATGACGGCCCAGGCCTCCGTCTTCGGCGCCGCCGAGCTGTCGCGCGCCGCCGACCTCGTCAACACCGGGCTCACCGAGATGCGGGGCGCGACCTCGCCCCGGCTCCAGCTGGAACTGATCTGCGCCCGCGTGCTGCTGCCCGCCGCCTTCGACGACGAGCGTTCCTTCCAGGCCCGCCTGGACCGCCTGGAGCGCGGCGGGTTCGCGGCCGCGGCCGCCGCCGCGCCCGCGGTGATGCCCGCCATGGGGTACGTCCCCGGGCCCGAGGCCCACGGCATGGCCCCGGCCGGACCCGCCGGCGGGATGGCCGCCGCCCGCGCGGCCGTCCGGGCCCCCGAACCGGAGCCCGCCACACCCCCGGCCCCCGCCACACCCCCGGCCCCCGCCCAAGCCCCGGCCGCCCAAGCCCCGGCGGAGGCACCCGCCCCCGCGCAGGCCCCCGCCACCGCTCCCGGCGCCTGGCCGGGCGCCGCCCAGCCGGGCGCCGGCGCCCGTACGCCCGCCCCCGCCGCAGCCCAGCCGGGCGCCTGGCCGGGAGCCGCGAGCCCCGCCTCCGGCGCCCCGGGCCCGTCCCCGGCCGCCCAGGCCCCCGCCGCCGGTGCCTGGCCCAGCGCCACCGCACCCGGATCGGGCGCCCCCGCCCCCGCGGCCGCGCCGGCCCCGGCCGCCGCCGCCCCGAGCGGACCCGCGCCCGCCATCCCCTCGCCCGGCATGGCCGCCGGAGCGGGTCAGGTACAGGCCATGTGGCCCGGCGTCCTGGAGGCGGTGAAGAACCGCCGCCGCTTCACCTGGATCCTGCTCAGCCAGAACGCCCAGGTCACCGGCTTCGACGGAACGACGTTGCAGCTCGGCTTCCCCAATGTCGGAGCCCGCGACAACTTCGCGAGCAGCGGCAGCGAGGACGTCCTCAAGGCCGTCCTCTCCGAGCAGTTCCAGGTCAACTGGAAGATCGACGCGGTGGTCGGCGGCGGCGCGCCCGTGCCCGCCGTGGGTTCGTACTCCGCGCCCGCGTACAGCCCGCCGGCCCCGCAGCAGCAGGCCCCGGCCCCGGCTCCGCAGCAGCCGTCCCAGCAGGCCTCGTACCAGCAGCGGTCCCAGCAGTCCGCGCCCCCGCCGCAGCCGCCCGAGCGGCAGGCGCCCCCGCCGGTCGCCCCCGAGGACGACGTCCCCGAGGAGGACGACCCAGACCTCGTCGACAGCGCCCTGACCGGACACGACCTGATCGTGCGCGAGCTCGGAGCCACTGTTGTGGAGGAATACACGAACGAGTAGGGCCGTCTCATTGGGTGGCCGCACGAAAGGGAATCCTGAGCGCGGGCTACGCTTCATGGCGTGAAGGTCCTCGTCATCGGCGGCGGCGCCCGCGAACACGCCCTGTGCCGCTCTCTGTCCCTCGACCCCGACGTCAACGCCCTGTACTGCGCTCCCGGCAACGCCGGGATCTCCGAGGTGGCCGAACTGCGCCCGGTCGACGCCCTCGACGGTGACGCGGTGGCGCGCCTCGCCGTCGAGCTCGGCGCCGAGCTGGTCGTCGTCGGACCGGAGGCCCCGCTGGTCGCCGGGGTCGGCGATGCCGTCCGCGCGTCCGGCATCCCCGTCTTCGGCCCCTCCGCCGACGCGGCCCGACTGGAGGGCTCCAAGGCCTTCGCCAAGGACGTGATGGCCGCGGCGGGGGTTCCGACCGCGCGCAGCTACGTGTGCACCACCCCGGAAGAGGTGGACGCGGCCCTCGACGCCTTCGGCGCCCCGTACGTCGTCAAGGACGACGGCCTCGCCGCCGGCAAGGGCGTCGTGGTCACCGACGACCTCGCCGCCGCCCGCGCCCACGCGCTGGCCTGCGACCGGGTCGTCATCGAGGAGTTCCTCGACGGCCCCGAGGTCTCCCTCTTCGCCATCACCGACGGCGTCACCGTCCTGCCCCTCCAGCCCGCGCAGGACTTCAAGCGCGCGCTCGACGGCGACGAGGGCCCGAACACCGGTGGCATGGGCGCGTACTCCCCGCTCCCCTGGGCCGACCCGAAGCTGGTCGACGAGGTCATGGCCTCCGTGCTCCAGCCCACCGTCGACGAACTCCGCCGCCGCGACACCCCCTTCTCGGGGCTGCTGTACGCCGGCCTGGCGATCACCTCGCGCGGGGTTCGGGTCATCGAGTTCAACGCCCGCTTCGGCGACCCCGAGACCCAGGTCGTCCTCGCCCGCCTGCGCACCCCGCTCGCGAGCGTGCTGCTGAACGCGGCCCGGGGCACCCTGGACACCGAGCCGCCGCTCGCCTGGCACGACGACGCCGCCGTCACCGTCGTCATCGCCTCGCACAACTACCCCGAGACCCCGCGCACCGGGGACCCGATCGAGGGCCTCGCCGACGTGGCCGCGCAGGACGCCCCGCACGCGTACGTGCTGCACGCCGGGACCCGCCTCGCCGGCGACTCCGTCGTCAGCGCGGGCGGTCGCGTCCTCTCGGTGACGGCGACCGGTTCCGATCTGGCACAGGCCCGCGAGAGGGCGTATAAGGCCGTCGCCCGCATCCGCCTCGACGGTTCGCAGCACCGCACGGACATCGCGGCGAAGGCCGCCGAAGGCCGCTGAACAGCGGAACGACGTGAACGCGGGCCCGGGCGCACTCTGCGCGCCCGGGCCCGCGCGTGCGACTGCATCCGGCCGCGTTCGAACGCACCCACCTTTACCCAAAGCCATTCCATCGGGTGATGGTGGCCCGGACCGCCTGACTGTCGCGCCGGCCCCAACTAGGGTGCGGCGCAAGCATTCCGGCACATGGCCCACCGGCATTGCGATGTCGGTGGCTGGTGTCACAGTGGGGGAGTGAGCAAAGCCGCCGCAGGGCAGAGGGGGTGAGGTCCGGCCGTGTCCGGAACCGGTTCGATCGCTGAAGTCGGGACGCCGTCCGCGCGTTCCCGAGCCCTCGCCGTGCTGCGGGTCCGCAGCAGGGCGCTGGCCCTCGCGCTGCTGCCCGCCGCCCTCGCGGTGGTGCTCGTCACCGCCCGGATGACGGGGCGGCTGCCCGGTGACCCCTGGCCCGCGGTGACCCTGACCGTCTGCGTGGTCGCCGCCCTGGTGCTGCTGGTCGGCGGGCTCTTCGCCGCCGTCGTGCTGCGGGCCGGCCCCGCCGTGACCCCGACGGTGCCGCTGTCCGAGACGGCCGCCCCCGATCTGTACCGGCTCGTGCGCGACCTCGCCGACCGGATGGACGTGCCCGCGCCCTCCGCGATAGCCCTGACCCCGGACTGCGACAGTTGGCTGGAGGACCGCACCCACCCCGCCCACCGCCGCGCCGACACGGCCGCCGGCCGCCCCGAGTCCGCGCCCGGCGCGGCCCCCGTGCTGGTGATCGGCTCGCCGTTCCTGTGGTGGATGCGCGTCGCGGAACTCCGTGCCGTCCTCGCGCCGGTCGTCGCCGGCACGGGCCCCTCCGCGCACCCCGACATAGCCGACGCCCGGGGCTTCGTACGAGGGCTCGACGCCGCCGTGGACGTGGGCGCCAGGCCCGGCCTCGGCTGGATCGCCCCGCCCGCCCGGCTGCTGCTGCGGCTGTGCCGGGTGGACGCCGCGGAGATGGAGCGCGGGGTCGCCGCCGCCGCCTCGGACCGCGCCCACGGCGTGGACTACGGGCTGCGCATCGTCGCCCAGGAGCAGGTCGGGCTGGCCTATGCGGGCTGGGACCGGCTGCTGACCCGGGTGGCCCTGCCGGCCTGGCGGATGGGCCGCTGGCCCGCACGCCTCGACGCCGGCGTCGTGTCCGCGCTGACCGAGCTGTCCCGCCGCGACCGCCTTGCGGACGGGTTCACCTCCCGGCTCGGCGAGCGCCCCGCCTGCGATCTGCTGGAGCAGCCCGGCGCCGTCGACGAGGCCGCCTCGCTGCTGGCCGCGCGGCTCTTCCACGGCGGTCCGGCCGAGGCGGGCCCGGACTGGTCCCCGGTCGACTGGGCGGCGTATCCGGAAGAGGTCGTGGACCGGAAGTGGCGCACGGAGGCCGCCCGACTGCACGCCGCCCTCGACGGGCAGGCGGCCGCCGCCGCCCCCACCGTGGAGCGGGTCATCGCCTTCCTCACGGACGCCGTCCCCGCCGGGGAGTCGCTGGCGGGCAGGCTCAGCGGGGACCTCGCGCGGGAGGAGTCCGGTCCGGACTCCGTGGCGCGGACCGCGGACGCCGTGCCGCTCTTCCCGCTCCAGGCGCCGCGCAGCGGGCGGGACCTGCTCGCCGACCACGTGACGGCGCTGGTCTGTTGCGCGGCGGTGGACTCCGCCGGGGCCGCGCCGGGCCTGGACTGGCTCGACGGCCCCGTCCTGCTGGTCGGCGGCGCACGCCGCTCGGACCTCGCGCCCCGGGTGCTGTGTCTGGTCGAGGACGGCGACCCGGAGCCGCTGCGGGACTGGCTCCAGGAGATCGGCGTCCGCCCGGAGAAGCCGGTCCGGCTGGTGTGAGGCGCGGCAGGCGCCGCCCGGGGCCGCGCGCCCGCGCGCGCTCCCTCGCCCCGGATCCGGCCCCGACGCCTGCCGGCCACGTGACAAGGCTTTTTCGCGACGAACGGTGACGGAGTGCGCGCGTTATGTGATGTGCTGGGGTCGACGGATGCACGTTCGGGGGAGCGAGGGAGGGGAGCGGGATGAGTGCGGACCAGATCCGGCGGTGGGAATCAGGTGCGCTCGCGCACGCGGTGAACGATCCCTTCGGGCAGGGACCGCTGCCCTGGTTCCGGGGGAGCGAGCTGTACTTCGACGACACCGGCCAGGTCGTCCCCTGGTACGTCGACCCCGCCGTCGCCCCCGGCCAGATCCCGCGCGCCCGCAGCGGCGGCGGCCCGCTCACCGCCGATGACGTCCACCGGCAGATCAAAGGCTTCGCGTCCACCGGAGCGGTCTCCCCCGGCGAGGCGATCGACTTCCACATCACCGTGGACCCGCCCCAACAGTTCTCCGTCGACATCTACCGCATCGGCCATTACGCGGGTGACGGCGCCAGCAAGATCCACTCCAGTCCCCGGCTCTCCGGCATCGTCCAGCCGGCCCCGCTCACCGCCGACCGGACGGTCTCCTGCCACCACTGGTGGCTGTCCTGGCGGCTCCAGGTCCCCTCGTACTGGAACGTCGGCGCGTACGTGGCCGTCCTGACGACCGTCGACGGCTACCGCTCCCACATCCCCTTCACGGTCCGCGACGACGAGCCCGCCGACCTGCTGCTCCTGCTGCCCGACATCACCTGGCAGGCCTACAACCTCTACCCGGAGGACGGCCACACGGGCGCGAGCCTCTACCACGCCTGGGACGAGCAGGGCCGTCTCCTCGGGGAGGGGGACGCCGCCACCACCGTCTCCTTCGACCGCCCCTACGCGGGCGCCGGCCTGCCGCTCCACGTGGGCCACGCCTACGACTTCATCCGCTGGGCCGAGCGCTACGGCTACGACATCGCCTACGCCGACACCCGGGACCTGCACGCCGGCCGCGTCGATCCCACCCGCTACCGGGGCCTGGTCTTCCCCGGGCACGACGAGTACTGGTCGGCCCCCATGCGCCGCACCGTCGAGCGCGCCCGCGAGCACGGCACCTCGCTCGTGTTCCTCTCTGCCAACACCATGTACTGGCAGGTCGAACTGGCCCCTTCCCCGTCCGGGGTCGAGGACCGGCTCCTCACCTGCCGCAAGCGGCGCGGACCCGGCCGCCCCAGCCTGTGGCGCGAGGTCGACCGCCCCGAACAGCAACTGCTCGGCATCCAGTACGCGGGGCGGGTCCCCGAGCCCGCGCCCCTGATCGTGCGCAACTCCACGCACTGGCTCTGGGACTCCACCGGCGCCTCCGAGAACGACGAGCTCGACGGACTGGTCGCCGGCGAGGCCGACCGGTACTTCCCGCGCACCCAGCTTCCCGAGCACCAGGACCGCATCCTGCTCGCGCACTCCCCGTACCTCGACACCGAGGGCGCCAAGCGCCATCAGGAGACGTCCTTGTACCGGTCGCCCAGCGGAGCCTGGGTGTTCGCGTCCGGGACCTTCGCCTGGTCCCCGGCACTCGACCGCCCCGGCCACGTGGACGAACGGATCCAGCGGGCCACGGCCAATCTCCTCGACCGGATCTGCAAACACGACTGACACGCCCCCGACCGGCACCGGCACCGGCACCGGCACCGGCACCGGAACGGGCACCCGACCGACACGGCACCTCGGTCGACGCCGACGCCGACACCCGTTCCCCGACCGACGAGGCATCCCGCACCCGACCGACGCGACGGGCCGCGCCCCCCTGGCGAGGGCGCGCGGCCCGGTACGGGACAATGGGACCGCGCTCGTACAGAACCACAGGGAGACCCCGTGTCCGGATTCGTCGAAAAGCCCGAGCCGGCTCAGGTGCCGGGCCTCGTCCACCTCCACACCGGCAAGGTCCGCGATCTCTACCGCGACGAGGACGGCAACCTCGTCATGGTCGCCAGCGACCGGATGTCCGCCTTCGACTGGGTCCTGCCCACCGAGATCCCGGACAAGGGCCGGGTCCTGACCCAGCTCTCCCTGTGGTGGTTCGACCAGCTCAAGGAACTCGTGCCGAACCACGTCATCGGCACCACCCTGCCCGCCGGCGCCCCCGCCGACTGGGCCGGCCGCACCCTGATCTGCCAGAACCTCGACATGGTCCCGATCGAGTGCGTGGCCCGCGGCTACCTCACCGGCTCCGGCCTCGCCGAGTACGACCGGACCCGTACGGTCTGCGGACTCGGCCTGCCCGAGGGCCTCGTGGACGGTTCGGAGCTGCCCGGCCCCATCTTCACCCCGGCCGCCAAGGCCGAGGTCGGCGAGCACGACGAGAACGTCTCCTACGAGGAGGTCGCGCGCACCGTCGGCACCGAGACGGCCGCGCTGCTGCGCCAGGCCACCCTGGCCGTCTACACCCGCGCCCGGAACATCGCCCGCGACCGGGGCATCCTCCTGGCCGACACCAAGTTCGAGTTCGGCTTCGGGGCCGACGGGACGCTGGTCGCCGCCGACGAGGTGCTGACCCCGGACTCCTCGCGGTTCTGGCCGGCCGACCAGTGGAAGCCGGGTCGCGCCCAGCCCTCCTTCGACAAGCAGTACGTCCGCGACTGGCTGGCCTCCCCCGCCTCGGGCTGGGACCGCACCGGCGAACTTCCGCCCCCGGCCCTGCCGCAGGAGGTCGTGGAGCAGACCCGCGCCAAGTACATCGAGGCGTACGAGCGGCTCACCGGCCTGACCTGGACCGAGAAGACCGGCCGCTGAACCTCCCGTGTCCCCGGCCCGCCGAGCGGGCCGGGGACACCGAGAGCCCACGAACACGAAGAAGCCCCCCGGTCCGAGGACCGGGGGGCTTCTTCGTACAGAGCGGACAACGCGACTCGAACGCGCGACATCCACCTTGGCAAGGTGGTGCTCTACCAACTGAGCTATGTCCGCATGCGCCGTAGCGCGGTACCCACTATACCCAACCTCGCCGGCGTGCGAGACGCACTGCCGTGTGCCGGTTCTCGGCCCCCAGCTTCGTCGCCGCCGAGGACAGGTAGTTGCGCACCGTTCCCTGCGTGAGCGAGGCCCGCTCCGCGATCTCCGCGATCGGCGCCCCGTCCGCCGCGAGTTCCAGCACCTCCGCCTCCCGGGCGGTCAACGGGGAGTCCCCCGCGCTGATCGCGTCGGCGGCCAACTCGGGGTCCACGTAACGGCCTCCGGCGTGCACGGTCCGGATCAGCTCGGCCAGACGCTGCGCCGACACCGTCTTCGGCGCGAAGGCCCGCACGCCCGCCGCGAGGGCCCGCTTGAGGTGGCCGGGCCGGCCGTGACTGGTCACGATCATGACCTTGCAGCCGGGGAGTTCGGACCGCAACGATGTGGCGACACTCACACCGTCCGCCCCCGGCATCTGCAGGTCCAGCACCGCCACGTCCGGCCGGTGCGCCCGGGCCATCGCCAGCGCCTCCGGCCCCGACGCCGCCTCCGCGACGACCAGCAGATCGTCCTCCAGGGCCAACAGCGCGGCCAGGGCGCCGCGGATCAGGTGCTCGTCGTCGGCGAGCAGTACGCGTACGGGGCTCACGCCCGCACCTCCAGTCGCGGGTACGGGGTTCATGCCCGCACCTCCGGTCGTGGGCGCGGGGCTCATGCCCGCACCGTCAGTCGTTGTTCGGGGATCCGCGCCAGCAGCCGGAACCGGCCGCCCTCGGAGGGGCCCGCCGACAGCGTTCCGTCGACCACCGCGAGGCGCTCGCGCAGCCCCGCCAGCCCCGAACCGGGCGGACCGGCCGGCAGCTCGGGGGCCCCGTCGTTCTCCACCAGCAGGGTCAGCGCGCCCGATCCGTCGGCGGCCTCGGCCAGCCGGATCAGGCAGCTCTGCGCGTCGCCGTGCCGCAGGACGTTGGTGGTCGCCTCCCGGACCACCCAGCCCAGGGCCGACTGCACCTCCACGGGCAGGGCCCGCCGGGCCTCGAACTCGACCCGGCAGTCCATCCCGGCCGCGCTCAGCACCCCGCGCGCACCCTCCAGCTCCACCGCCAGGTCCGCCTCCCGGTAGCCGCGTACGACGTCCCGTACCTCGCGCTGCGACTCCCGGGCGATCCGCTGGACCTCGATCATCTGCTCCACCGCCTCGGGACGACCGCGCCGGGCCAGTTGTACCGCCAGCTCGCTCTTGAGGGCGATGACCGCCAGGTTGCGCCCCATCACGTCGTGCAGGTCCCGGCCGAACCGCAGCCGTTCCTCGGCCACCGCGAGCTGCGCCTGGAGCTCCCGGGCGCGGTCGAGTTCGTACACGATCCGCAGCAGCCACGCCGAGAAGCCACAGGCGAAGCTGAGGAACAGACCGCTCAGCAGCACCCCGATGGCATACCCGACGCCCTCCTGTACCGGCAGCCCCACGGCGACCACCGTCAGACCGGTGGCCACGGCATGGGCCGGCGCGACCCCCCACATGTGCCGGACCTTCTCCAGGCACATCACCAGCGAGCCGGAGGCGAAGCAGGTCATGCCCGTCACCAGCATCGGGGCGACGGCCTCGTCGACGTGCCCGGTCCGGCGCAGGACGAGGACCGCGACACATCCGAAGGCCGTCACGGCCACCGTCGCCACCGCCACCCACACGGGCCGGTCCCGGCGCCCCACCAACCAGTCCAGCGCCCGGGAGGAGAGGAACCCGACGAGTACGGAGTGCACGCACATCAGCACCAGCAGGCCCACTTCGGCGGAGCCCGGCACGTCCCGCGGGCCGAGGACCAGGCCGCCGAGTCCGAAGGTCAGGATCTCGATCGCCACGAAGAGGTGGAACGACCAGCGTGTGTACAGCTCGACCTTCCCCGCGCTGCTGCGGTTCTTCCACCACCCGGTCAGCTTCGACACGGTTCCCGCCCCCGACTTCGCTCGCGTTGCCTAGCGCCGCGGTTCCCACCGGAACCACCGGTGGACAGCAAACACGCTCGTCACGGTCCAGGCCACCGTGAGGAGCGCGGCCCCGGTCAGGTCCCCGGCCGGCGCGCTGTCCCAGGCGCCCCGCACCAGCGTCATGACGCCGCTCAGGGGAAGCAGTTCGCACACCGATGCCAGCGTCCGCGGCAGGCTGTCCATCGGTACGAACAGGCCCGAGCCGAGCAGGCTCACCAGCAGCAGCGGCACCGTGGTGATGCCCGCGCTCTCCACGCTCCGGGTGAAGGAGCTGGTCAGCGCCGACAACCCGGCCAGCAGCACGATCGCCGCGAGTACCGCGACGATCAGGAGCAGCGGGTTGTCCGGCATCGGCGCGTCCAGGGCGACCGCCCCGGCCAGGACGAGGACGCCGATCTGCCCGAGGGCGACGACCGCGGCCGGCAGCGCGGTGCCGGCGAGGATCTCCAGGTCGCCCGCCTCGCCGGTGCGCAGCCGCTTGAGGACGAGTTCCTCGCGCCGGGCCACGTACGCGGAGACCAGGTTCATGTAGACGACCAGGAGCAGGACGAGTCCGATGCCGCCGCTCAGGGTGGCCCGGCCGAGGGCCGCGGCGCTCCGCTCGTCCGCGTCGGCGAGCGTCGAGCGCAGCAGGAACACCATGGCCGCCGGCATCAACAGGGCCATGGACAGCGCGGCCCGATTGCGCCGCAGCAGGGTCAGCTCGGAGCGGCCCAGGGCGGTGAGCCGCCGGGGGCTCAGGCGCGGTGCGGTCAGGTTCGGCATGCTCATCGGATTCCCGCCCTCTCGTCCTCGTCGGTCCGGGCGCCGGACAGGGGGCTCCGGCGGCTCCGTGCGATCTCCAGGAAGGCCTCCTCCAGCGAGGCGGACCGGGCGTCGAGCCCGATCAGCTCCACCGCGGCCTCGTGCGCCCAGCGCAGCAGTTCCCCCAGGCTCTCCTGGAGCCGTTCGGTACGGATCTCCACCTGCCGTCCGTCCGCCGCCGCCCGCAGGGACAGCGGCAGCCGCGCCGCGGGCACCGCCTCCGGGAGCGTGAAACGGATCCGGGAGGGCCGCGTCGCGCTCACCTCCGCGGGCGTGCCGGTCAGCACCGGTTCCCCCTCGTGGAGGATCGCCAGCCGGTCGGCGAGCTCCGCCGCCTCCTCCAGGTAGTGCGTGGTCAGCAACACCGTGGTGCCCCGTTCGCGCAGTTCCCGCACCAGCGCCCAGGTGTCCCGGCGGCCCTCGGGGTCCATGCCGGTGGTCGGCTCGTCGAGGAACAGCACCTCCGGCCGCCCCAGCAGGGCCAGCGCCAGATCGAGCCGCCGCCGCTCACCGCCGGACAGCTGCTTGATCCGTACGGAGGACCGGGCGGCCAGCCCGACCAGCTCCAGGACCTCCGCCCCGGGTTGGGCGCCCGTGGTCACCCCGGCCCACATCCGGACGGTCTCGGCGACGGTCAGGTCGGAGGGGAAGCCGCCGTCCTGGAGCATGATCCCGGTGCGCGGCCGGACCTCGGCCCGCTGCCTGTACGGGTCGAGCCCGAAGACCCGCACCCGACCGCCGTCGGGCGCGGCCAGTCCCTCCAGGAGTTCCACGGTGGACGTCTTGCCCGCCCCGTTCGTCCCGAGCAGGGCGAAGATCTCGCCGCGCCCCACGGAGAAGGAGACGCCGCGGACGGCCTCGAAGCCGCCGGCGTAACGGCGTCGCAGTTCCTCGGCCCGGATCACCGTGTCGGTCATCACTGTGTCGGTCATGAACCAAGGCTCGCGGCGAACCGGCCGCCCAGGCAGTGCGCGCTGTCATGACGGGGGATGACATATGTCAGGCGGCACCGGGCAAAGGCGCGGGTATAGGGGTGAACACACGACAAAGGCCCCGATCAATGATCGGGGCCTTTGTCACACTGAGCGGACGACGCGACTCGAACGCGCGACATCCACCTTGGCAAGGTGGTGCTCTACCAACTGAGCTACGTCCGCATGCAACGACGTAAAGCCGTGCGCTGCGAGCATCACTCTACCTGATCCACAACCGTGGTCGGTAAAGCGTGCAGAGCGGGTGACAGGGATTGCACACTGCGCCTCCCCCCTGGAAGGGGGGTGTTCTGCTACTGAACTACACCCGCACGACTTCGGGTCTCGGCCTTGCGGCCTCGCCCCTTGGCGTGATCCACACACTAGCCGATCAGAGGGGGTGGATGGCAAATCCGGGGTCAGTGGGCAGCGTTGTAGGCCTCGTAGACCCGCTTGGGGATGCGACCGCGCGGCGGCACGTCGTGCTGGTTGGACCGGGCCCAGGCCCGGACGACCGCCGGATCGGGGGCGATCGCCGTGTGCTTGTACGCCTTCCCCGAGCGAGCCTGTCGACGGCCGGCGGCCACGAAGGGGGCGAGGCCCTTCCGCAGTTTCTTTGCGTTGGCGACATTGAGGTCGATCTCGTACGACTTACCGTCCAGTGCGAACACGACCGTTTCCGCCGCTTCTCCGCCATCGATGTCGTCGGAGATCGTGACTACTACGCGCTGCGCCACGGATATCGGTCCCTTCGTGCGAGGTCACCGCGTGCTGACATGCGGTGATGTCGCCTGTGTGGATGTTTCGGAGCAATGCATCAATCCGTCGGAATCCCGACCGATTCCTTTGTACCGTGATTCGCATTGAATTGCGAAGCCCAGTTAATTATCTCCGCGTGTCCCGCCGCAATCCCGGGCACGTGGTTTTCCGGTGGATTTTGCGAAGCGTTGGTGAAGCTGAAACGGGTCGCGGATCATGCTCAAGGTATATCTACCCGCGTAGAAATTTTCGCCGGGTACGCTGAGGGAACCGCCTTCGCACCAACCACCACACGGGAGTGCCAGTGGCACGCGTCGTAGTCGACGTCATGCTCAAGCCGGAGATCCTCGACCCCCAGGGCCAGGCGGTGCAGCGTGCACTGCCGCGGCTGGGCTTCGAGGGAATCGCCGACGTCCGCCAGGGGAAGCGCTTCGAACTGGAGGTGGAGGGACCGGTCGACCAGGCCGCCCTCGACCGCATCCACAAGATGGCCGAAACCTTCCTCGCCAACACCGTCATCGAAGACTTCACCGTGAAGGTCGAGGCCTGAGGGTGACCACTCGCATCGGAGTCGTCACGTTCCCCGGAACGCTCGACGACCGTGACTCGCTGCGCGCCATCCGCATCGCGGGAGCCGAGCCGGTCTCGCTGTGGCACCGCGACAAGGACCTGCACCAGGTCGACGCGGTCGTCCTCGCGGGCGGCTTCTCCTACGGTGACTACCTGCGCGCCGGGGCCATCTCCCGCTTCTCGCCGGTGATGGAGACCATCATCGAGCAGGCCAGGGCCGGCATGCCGGTCCTCGGCATCTGCAACGGCTTCCAGGTCCTCACCGAGGCCCACCTGCTGCCGGGGGCGATGCTCCGCAACAACCACCTGCACTTCATCTGCCGCGACCAGAAGTTGCGCGTGGAGAACGCGGAGACCGCGTGGACCGGCGACTACACCGCCGGCCAGGAGATCTCCGTACCGCTCAAGAACATGGACGGCCGCTACACCGCCGACGAGCGCGTGCTGGACGAACTGGAGGCCGAAGGGCGAGTGGCCTTCCGGTACCTGGACGGGAACCCGAACGGTTCGCTGCGCGACATCGCCGGCATCACCAACGCCGCGGGCAACGTCGTCGGCCTCATGCCGCACCCCGAGCACGCGGTGGAACCGCTGATCGGGACGGGCCGCACCGACGGTCTCCCGTTCTTCACCTCGGTCCTGAAGAAGCTGGTCAGCGCATGAGCCTCGACACCGTCAAGCACGCCACCGACACCCCGGACGCCTCCCAGCCGTGGAAGGAACTCGGCCTCAAGGAGGACGAGTACGCCCGCATCCGGGAGATCCTCGGCCGCCGTCCCACGGGCGCCGAGCTCGCCATGTACTCGGTCATGTGGTCCGAGCACTGCTCGTACAAGAGCAGCAAGGTCCACCTGAAGCAGTTCGGCGAGAAGGTCCCGGAGAACGACGCCATGCTCGTCGGCATCGGCGAGAACGCCGGCGTCGTCGACGTGGGCCAGGGCTACGCGGTCACCTTCAAGGTCGAGTCGCACAACCACCCGTCGTACATCGAGCCCTACCAGGGCGCGGCCACCGGCATCGGCGGCATCGTCCGCGACATCCTCGCGATGGGCGCCCGCCCGGTCGCGGTCGTGGACCCGCTGCGCTTCGGCGCGGCCGACCACCCCGACACCAAGCGCGTCCTGCCGGGCGTCGTCGCCGGCATCGGCGGCTACGGCAACTGTCTGGGCCTGCCGAACATCGGCGGCGAGGTCGTCTTCGACGCCTGCTACCAGGGCAACCCGCTGGTCAACGCCGGTTGCATCGGCGTGATGAAGCACGAGGACATCCACCTGGCCCAGGCCTCCGGCCCCGGCAACAAGGTCATCCTCTACGGCGCCCGCACCGGCGGCGACGGCATCGGCGGCGTGTCCGTGCTGGCCTCGGAGACCTTCGACGACACCAAGCCGACCAAGCGGCCGGCCGTGCAGGTCGGCGACCCGTTCCAGGAGAAGCTCCTCATCGAGTGCACCCTGGAGATCTTCAAGGAGAAGCTGGTCGCGGGCATCCAGGACCTCGGCGGCGCCGGGCTCTCCTGCGCCACGAGCGAGCTGGCCTCCGCGGGCTCCGGCGGCATGCGCGTCGAACTCGACACCGTCCCGCTGCGCGACGCGACGCTCTCGCCCGAGGAAATCCTCATGAGCGAGTCGCAGGAACGCATGTGCGCGATCGTCGAGCCGCAGCACGTGGACCGCTTCATGGAGATCTGCGAGAAGTGGGACGTCATCGCCACCGTCATCGGTGAGGTCACCGAGGGCGAGCGCCTGGAGATCTTCTGGCACGGCGAGCAGATCGTGGACGTCCCCCCGGGCACCGTCGCCCACGAGGGCCCGGTCTACAACCGCCCGTTCGCCCGCCCCGCGTGGCAGGACGCCCTCCAGGCCGACGACGCGGGCAAGCTGCCCCGCCCGGGGACCTCCGAGGAGCTCCGCGCGCAGGTCCTGGCGCTGGTGTCCTCCCCGAACCAGGCCTCCAAGTCCTGGATCACCGACCAGTACGACCGCTTCGTCCAGGGCAACACGGTGCTCTCGCAGCCCGAGGACGCCGGCATGGTCCGCATCGACGAGGACACCAACCTCGGCGTCGCCATGGCCACCGACGGCAACGGCCGCTTCGCGAAGCTCGACCCGTACACGGGCGCGCAGCTCGCGCTGGCCGAGGCGTACCGCAACGTCGCCGCTACCGGCGCCAAGCCGCTCGCCATCTCCGACTGCCTCAACTTCGGTTCGCCGGAGGACCCGGGCGTCATGTGGCAGTTCGCCGAGGCCACCCGCGGTCTCGCGGACGGCTGCCTGGAGCTGGGCACCCCGGTGACCGGCGGCAACGTCTCGCTGTACAACCAGACCGGCGAGACCGCGATCCACCCGACCCCGGTCGTGGCGGTCCTCGGTGTGATCGACGACGTCAACCGCCGCACGCCGATGGCGTTCGCGGAGGCCGGCCAACTGCTGTACCTGCTCGGCGACACCGCCGAGGAGTTCGGCGGTTCGGCCTGGTCCGAGGTCGTGCACCAGCACCTCGGCGGCATGCCGCCGAAGGTGGACCTGGGCCGCGAGAAGCTGCTCGGCGAGATCCTGATCTCGGCCTCGCGCGACGGCATGATCGACGCCGCGCACGACCTGTCCGACGGCGGCGTGATCCAGGCGCTCACCGAGTCCTGCCTGCGCGGCGGCAACGGTGCGCGGATCGTGGTGCCCGAGGGCCTGGACGCCTTCACCTTCCTGTTCTCCGAGTCCGCGGGCCGGGCCGTCGTGGCCGTCCCGCGCAGCGAGGAGCTCCGCTTCACCGACATGTGTGGTGCGCGGGGCCTGCCGGCCGCCCGCATCGGCGTGGTGGACGGCGAGGAGATCGAGATCCAGGGCGAGTTCACGATTCCGCTCGCGGAACTGCGGACCGCCCACGAGGCGACGATCCCGGCGCTGCTCGCCTGATCCGGCCCGTACCGTCGTTCCCGCTCGGACCGTCATCGAGCCCCCGTCCGGAGTCCTCCGGGCGGGGGCTCGGTCGTGCGGCCGTTGTTTCCGCAGTCCAAGCCGCCGTCGACACCCCCGCCGAAGCCCCCGCCGGCGACACCGACCAGGGCATGGTCCGGGGCCCGTTCCCGGGCTGAGCGCGCCGGATAGGGTCGGCTCCATGCCGACCGCCCGGAAGAAGCCGCGTACCTACGACTCCGCCAAGATCCGCGCGGCCGTCACCGCGCAGTTCGGCCACATCGCCGCGGCCGTGGCGACGCTGACCCCCGAGGAGTCGGCCCGCCCCACGCACCTCGGAAGCTGGACCGTACGGGACCTCGCGGCGCACATCGCCTGGATCATCCGGTCCATCCCCGAGGCGGCGGCGCGACCCGAACCGGCCGAAGCCGAGCTGACCGTACGGAACTGGCCCTTCGCCACGGCCGGGATCGCCGGACAGATCGACGAACTGGCCCGGGAGACCGCCGCCGGCGAGGAACTCGGCCCGCTGTACGAGGAGGCGGCGACCCGGCTCGCCGAACTGCTGCGGGTGGTCCCGGACAGCCGACTGCTCGGGCTGCGGGTCGGCGCGATGGCCTTCGGGCCGTTCATGGTCACCCGCACCGTGGAGCTGGTCGTCCACACCGACGACCTCAACCGGGCCGCCGGCCTGGAGATCCCGATCGACCGGCAGGCCCTCGCCGCCTGCACCCGGCTGCTCGCCGACGCCCTCGCGGACAAGGCCCCCGGGGGTTCGGTGGAGCTGCGGATCCCGCCCTTCGCCGTGGTCCAGTGCCTGGAGGGACCCCGGCACACCCGGGGCACCCCGCCCAACGTGGTGGAGACCGACCCGCTGACCTGGATCCGGCTCGCGACGGGCCGTACGACCTGGGACGAAGCGCTGGACGGGGCCCGGCTCAGCGCGAGCGGGGAACGGGCCGATCTGGGCGCGCTGCTCCCGCTGATGGGCTGAGGCAAACCCTCCCCGAAGGGCCGGACGGCGGGCCGACGGCAGGCGGAAGGGAACCGTCCGGGCACCTCGCCCGTCCCAGGTGCATGCGTCAGCAACGGCACGTCCTCGCCGCCCTCACGCTCGCCGTCACCGTCACCACCGCGGTGACCGCCTGCGCGGACCAGACGACCCCCTCCGGCCCGGATCCATCACCGGGCCTTCCGGGGACGAGTTGGTCCGTGGAGAGCGTGACCGTGGACGGGAAGACCCTGACCGCGCCCGCAGCGGCCCGACTGGCCATCGGCGCCGAGGCCCCCTACGAGGCCACGGGCAACTACGGCTGCAACGGCCTGTCGGCCAAGGTGGAGATCAAGGGCTCGACCATGAACGTCCAACCGGGCTCCAGGACCGCGATGGCCTGCCCGGACATCGCGTTCGAGACGGCCTTCGCCAAGCTCTTCCGGGGCGCGCTCACGATCGACAGCCGGCCGGAGCACCTCACCCTGAAGACGGCGGACGGCAACACCATCGCCCTGACCACGAAGCCCCGGACCCCGGACGCGCCCCTCACGACCACCGACTGGAGCGCGAACTCCCTGATCCAGGGCACGACCGTGTCCTCGGTGCCCGCCGAGGCGGCGGGCAAGGCCCGGTTCACCATCGCCGCCGACGGCGCCGCGAGCGGCAACCTCGGCTGCAACCGGTTCTCCGCCCGGGCCGTCGTCGAAGGGTCCCGGATCACCTTCGGGCCCCTGACCTCGACACGGATGGCCTGTACCGGCCCGGCCGGTGACGTCGAACAGGCGCTGACCGCGCTGTTCGCCAGTGGCCCCCTCGAACACCGCGTCCAGGGCGACACCCTGACCCTCACCGCCACCGACGGCAGCGGCAAGGGCCTGGGAGCCAAGGCCGCCTCCGCCGTCGAATGACCTCCGCCCCGTGCCCGGTGGGTGTCCACAGCCTGTGGACACCCACCGGGCACGGCCCGCCGCCGGCCTCCCCGCCCCGATGCGTCGGACCGCCCCGACGCATCGGACCGATCAGGCGGATCGGACAGATCAGACGGATCGGGCAGATCAGGCAGGTCAGAGGGCCGGGTCAGGCCGGGTACGGGAGCAGCGTCGCGTCCGTCTTCTCCCAGGCCGCCCGCAGTTCGGCCAGCCTGGCCGGTTCCACGGCCGCCTTGTCGGCCTGCTCGCGGACGTCCCCGGCCAGGTTGAACAACTGGTCCTTGCCGGCCTTGCCCCGGTAGTACTTCCAGTCCCCGCGGCGCAGCGCCCGCTCGCCCCGCACCCGCCAGAACAGGTTCCGCTCCGCGACCCGCTCGCCCCGCAACAGGTATCCGGCCAGGCTCACCCCGTCGAGCGGGTACGCGCGGTTCGGCCGGGCCCCGGCCAGCTCCAGCAGCGTCGCCGTCCAGTCCGGGCTGAACACCGGGACATGGCTGACCTGTCCGCCGTCCAGGCGCGCCGGCCAGCGCACGATGTTCGGCACCCGGATCCCGCCCTCCTGGAGCGAGGCCTTGTTGCCGGAGAGCGGCCAGTTGTACGAGAAGCGCTCGCCCCCGTTGTCGCTGGAGAAGACGACCAGGGTGTCCTCCTCCTGGCCGGAGCGCTTCAGTGCCTTCAGCACCTCCCCGATCGAACGGTCGAGGTCCTCGACCATCTCCTTGTACTTCTCCACGGAGCCGCCGTCCTGGTGCCACAGCGCCCGGCCGTCGCCCGCCTTGATCCGGCGGACGATCTCGGCGCTCTCCTTCGTGTCCCCGTCGGCGATCCAAGGCCAGTGCGGGGTCGTGAAGTTGAGGTTCAGCAGCCACGGCTTGCCGTGGTGGTCGCGGGACACGTACTCGCTCGCCCGCTCGGTGATGATCCGCGTGTAGTAGCGCAGGTCCTTGTACTCGGCGTCGCCCTCGTAGAGGTCGTACTCCCCGCCCAGGCCCAGCTTGGAGTAGTACTCCAGGGCCCCGCCGAAGTTGCCGAAGAACTCGTCCCAGCCGGACCGGGTGGGGCTGTAGTCCGGCAGGTACCCGGCGTGCCACTTGCCGATCAACGCGGTCGCGTAGCCGGACTCCTTGAGCAGCGAGGCCAGCGTCGGGTGCGAGGGCTCCAGGCCGACGGACTTGTCGGCGATCGGCTCGGCCAACCCGCCCTTGGTACGGCCCGGGTAGCGCCCGGTGTACAGGCTGAAGCGGGTCGGCGAGCAGGTCGCGGAGCCGGAGTACGCGTCGGTGAACCGGACTCCCTGGCGGGCGAGCCGGTCCAGGTTCGGGGTCTTGATGTGCGGGGACCCGTACGAGGACAGGTCCGCCCAGCCGAGGTCGTCGCCGAGGATGAACAGGATGTTCGGCCGCCGGGAGTGACGCCCCCGGGCGGCCTTGAACTCCCTCTCCTCGGAGCCCGCGTGCCGGGCATCGGCGGGAGCTGAGGCGGGTGCGGAGGAGGGTGCGGCGGCGGCCGGCGCGGCGGCCCCCAGCCCGACGGCCGCGGCGGCGGCGCTCACGCCGACCGCCCCGCCGAAGGCGCGTCGGGACAGGTGGGATTCAGACGAGGTCACAGGTGCTCCAGGGCATGGCCCGCCGGCCCACCCCGCGGCGGCGCGGGACGGCGCATGGCACGGCGGAACGGGCTGGGGCGAGCGAAAAGGCACTGCGGGGGAAATCGGCGAGAGGCGCCGGGAAAATTCAGAAAGGGCGCGCCGGAGCGCGGGGCGGAACTACGCCCGGCAACAACAGATGGCGCTCGCGACACGGACGAGGTCCACGTGCCGGCGCTCGACGAGGGTGACGGTGCGGTCACCGAGAGGCTGCATGAGCCGGAAGCTTGTACGAATCGACGACGGGCTGTCAACCAGGGCATTCCGGATATCGAGACAGTCACCCTCCGCACGGGTTACCCGACTGTCCGCACTGTGACTTTTACGGGCCGTCCCCAATTCGGACCAGTGGTCGATCTCGCCTACACTCGGGAGCGTGCCTCGTGGTGATGGACGACTCAACCACGACCTGCTCCCCGGCGAAAAGGGCCCCCAGGACGCTTGCGGCGTCTTCGGTGTCTGGGCTCCGGGTGAAGAGGTCGCCAAGCTCACCTACTTCGGACTGTATGCGCTGCAGCACCGCGGACAAGAGTCCGCGGGAATCGCTGTGAGCAACGGTTCCCAGATCCTCGTCTTCAAGGACATGGGCCTCGTTTCCCAAGTCTTCGACGAAACCTCTCTCGGCTCGCTCCAAGGTCACATCGCGGTCGGTCACGCCCGCTACTCGACCACCGGAGCCTCCGTCTGGGAGAACGCGCAGCCCACTTTCCGCGCGACCGCCCACGGCTCCATTGCCCTGGGTCACAACGGCAACCTGGTGAACACCGCCGAGCTCGCCGAGATGGTCGCCGACCTCCCCCGTCAGGACGGCCGCGCCACCCAGGTGGCGGCCACCAATGACACCGACCTGGTCACCGCACTGCTGGCCGGCCAGGTCGACGACGAGGGCAAGCCCCTGACCATCGAGGAGTCGGCCACCAAGGTCCTGCCTCAGGTCAAGGGCGCGTTCTCGCTCGTGTTCATGGACGAGGGAACCCTCTACACCGCCCGTGACCCGCAGGGCATCCGCCCGCTGGTCCTCGGCCGCCTGGACCGCGGCTGGGTGGTCGCCAGTGAGACCGCCGCCCTCGACATCTGCGGCGCCAGCTTCGTCCGCGAGGTCGAGCCGGGCGAGCTCATCGCGATCGACGAGAACGGCCTGCGCAGCTCCCGATTCGCAGAAGCGAAGCCCAAGGGTTGCGTGTTCGAGTACGTCTACCTGGCGCGCCCGGACACCGACATCGCCGGCCGGAACGTCTACCTCTCGCGTGTCGAGATGGGTCGGCGCCTCGCCAAGGAAGCCCCGGTCGACGCCGACCTGGTGATAGCGACGCCGGAGTCCGGCACGCCCGCCGCCGTCGGCTACGCCGAGGCCAGCGGGATCCCGTACGGCGTCGGCCTGGTCAAGAACGCCTACGTGGGCCGGACCTTCATCCAGCCCTCGCAGACGATCCGCCAGCTCGGCATCCGCCTCAAGCTCAACCCGCTCAAGGAAGTCATCCGGGGCAAGCGCCTGGTGGTCGTGGACGACTCGATCGTCCGCGGCAACACCCAGCGCGCCCTGGTCAAGATGCTCCGCGAGGCCGGCGCGGCGGAGGTCCACATCCGGATCTCCTCGCCGCCGGTGAAGTGGCCGTGCTTCTTCGGCATCGACTTCGCCACCCGGGCCGAGCTCATCGCGAACGGCATGACCGTCGACGAGATCGCCACGTCGATGGGTGCCGACTCGCTCTCGTACATCTCGCTCGACGCGATGGTCGAGGCGACCACCATCCAGAAGCCGAACCTCTGCCGTGCCTGCTTCGACGGCGAGTACCCGATGGAACTGCCCGACCCGCAGCTCCTCGGCAAGCAGCTCCTGGAGACCGAACTCGCCGGCGGCACCGACGCCGCCGACGCGCTCCGGCGCCCGTAGCCCTCGTCCGACCCGACCGCACCAGGTCGGGTCGGACCGGCTCGGCCCCAGCTCGACCTGCGCCCGGCCCTGTCTTTCAAGCTTCTCCCAGGGCTGTGCACCACCCGCAGTAACGACACGAAAGCTCTCTCCTGTCATGACAGAGAAGACCACCGGTGCCAGCTACGCAGCAGCAGGTGTCGACATCGAAGCGGGCGACCGCGCCGTCGAACTCATGAAGGAGTGGGTGAAGAAGACGCAGCGCCCCGAGGTCCTCGGCGGCCTCGGCGGTTTCGCCGGCCTCTTCGACGCCTCCGCCCTCAAGCGCTACGAGCGCCCCCTGCTCGCCTCCGCCACCGACGGCGTCGGCACCAAGGTGGACATCGCCCGCCGCCTCGGCGTGTACGACACCATCGGCCACGACCTGGTCGCGATGGTCATGGACGACATCGTCGTCTGTGGCGCCGAGCCGCTCTTCATGACGGACTACATCTGCGTCGGCAAGGTCCACCCCGAGCGTGTCGCGGCCATCGTGAAGGGCATCGCGGAGGGGTGCGTCCTCGCCGGCTGCGCCCTCGTGGGCGGCGAGACCGCCGAGCACCCGGGTCTCCTGGGCCCCGACGACTTCGACGTGGCGGGCGCCGGCACCGGAGTCGTCGAGTACGACCGGCTGCTGGGCGCGGATCGCATCCGTACGGGGGACGCCGTCATCGCGATGGCCTCCTCCGGTCTTCACTCGAACGGGTACTCGCTGGTCCGGCATGTCCTCCTGGACCGCGCCGGAATGCCCCTGGAAGGTCACGTCGAGGAGCTCGGCCGGACCCTCGGCGAGGAGCTGCTGGAGCCGACCAAGATCTACTCGCTGGACTGTCTCGCCCTCACCCGCACGGCCGAGGTCCACGCGTACTCGCACATCACGGGCGGCGGCCTCGCCGCGAACCTGGCGCGGGTGATCCCGGACCACCTGCACGCCACGGTCGACCGTGCGACCTGGGCCCCCGGTGCGATCTTCGACCTGGTCGGCAAGGCCGGACAGGTGGAGCGCCTGGAGCTGGAGAAGACGCTCAACATGGGCGTCGGCATGATGGCCGTGGTCCCGCAGGAGTCGGTGGACGTGGCCCTGACCGCGCTGGCCGACCGCGGCGTGGACGCCTGGGTCGCCGGCGAGATCCTGGACCGGGGCGACCACACCGAAGGCGCGACCCTGACCGGTTCCTACGCGAGCTGAGCAGCACTGAAACCCGGTCCGGGGCGAGGCCCTGGACCGGGTTTCAGTACTTTTGAGACTTATTGCCTACGCAGACGTCGAGAGAGCGTCAAGCGCCGCGGCGCTGCGCCGAAGGACCGGACTCATCGTCCTCGTCCTCGTCGTCATCGCCGTTGTAGAGGGCCGCGTACTTGGCGTACGGGTCGTCTTCGTCATCATCCAGATCGTCATCGACCTCGACCGGCGCGCTGACGGGCAGCGGCTCTGTCGGCGATGCGCCCAGCTCATTGGCCAGACGCGAGAGGTCAGTCCCGCCGCTGTTGTACTTCAGCTGGCGGGCGACCTTTGTCTGCTTGGCCTTGGCCCGGCCGCGCCCCATGGCTCGACCCCCTCGGTGACGGGGCTCGACGGCCCCAGAGTCTGACACGCGTTCATGGTTCGGAGCGGGCTCTCCGTGGAGAGACCGTCCGTAGGGGTTCAACGGTACCTGCTTCAGCGGCCGTACGGTACGCCGCCCGCATCACGCGCGCCGATGCAGTACCAACGAGACACCCCGTACTCGCTGGTCAGCTGCGATTTTAACCCTTTCCTGGCGGGCGACCCGCCGAAGGACAGTGAGTTCCGTCTCCCCTGCGCCTCCGGCGGGTCCCGAGCACCCTCGGAAGGGGTCAGACCGCGACGACGCCGCGCGCGTCGGCCATCCGCTGCTCGGCGATCCGGTCGGCCGCGGCGGCCGGCGGGATCCCGTCTTCCTTCGCACGTGTGAATATGGCCAGCGTGGTGTCGAAGATCTTCGACGCCTTGGCCTTGCACCGGTCGAAGTCGAAGCCGTGGAGCTCGTCGGCGACCTGGATGACCCCGCCCGCGTTGACCACGTAGTCGGGGGCGTAGAGGATCCCGCGGTCCGCGAGGTCCTTCTCCACACCCGGGTGGGCGAGCTGGTTGTTCGCCGCGCCACAGACGACCTTGGCGGTCAGCACCGGCACCGAGGCGTCGTTGAGCGCACCGCCCAGCGCGCACGGGGCGTAGATGTCCAGGCCCTCGGTGCGGATCAGCGAGTCCGTGTCGAAGGCGGCGGTCACCCGACCCGGGTGCCGGTCGAGGATCTCCTGCACCGACTCGCGTCGGACGTCGGTGATGACGACCTCCGCGCCGTCCTCCAGCAGGTGCTCCACCAGGTGCCGGCCGACCTTGCCGACGCCCGCGACGGCGACCTTGCGGCCGCGCAGGGTCGGGTCGCCCCACAGGTGCTGGGCGCTCGCGCGCATGCCCTGGAAGACGCCGTACGAGGTGAGGACCGAGGAGTCGCCGGCGCCGCCGTTCTCGGGGGAGCGGCCGGTCGCCCAGCGGGTCTCGCGGGCCACCACGTCCATGTCCGCGACGTACGTGCCGACGTCGCAGGCCGTCACGTAGCGGCCGCCGAGGGACTCCACGAACCGGCCGTAGGCCAGCAGCAGTTCCTCGCTCTTGAGGATGTCCGGGTCGCCGATGATCACGGCCTTGCCGCCGCCGTGGTCGAGGCCGGCGAGGGCGTTCTTGTACGACATGCCGCGCGCGAGGTTCAGCGCGTCGAGGACGGCCTCCCCGTCCGAGGCGTAGGCGTGGAAGCGGGTACCACCGAGGGCCGGGCCCAGGGCGGTGGAGTGGATGGCGATGACAGCCTTGAGGCCGGTGGCTCGGTCCTGGCACAGCACGACTTGCTCGTGGCCGCCCTGTTCCGTGCGGAACAGGGTGTGCAGGACGCCGTCGGTCATTTCGGTCACGGTGGTGACTCCCATGGAAGAGATGCGGCGGGAAGACGCCCCCCTGCGGGTGGGGGAGGGCGCGCTGGGAGCAGCGTAAGACCTGAGGGGCCCGCGCAGGCGTCCTGTCCGGGGATCGAAACACTCCCGGGTCCCGGGCGCGGTCCCGGCGACCTCGCGGGTGCCCGCCGGAGTACCGCCGACCGGCGCGGGGGAGTACGAGAGCGTGAGCGAATCCCCCGACCCCCGGCCGCCCTCCGCGCGCCCCGCACCGACCGTTCCCTACGCCTCCTACCTGCGCGTCTACGAGCCACTGGCGGCCTTCCCCGAACCGGAGCGCACGCACTGGGCCGACTACGCCCGGCGGGCCGACACCCCGACCGCCCAGGACGAACTGCGCCGGTCGCTGGCGGACTTGGTGCGGGTGCCCCTGGTCGCGGTCCCCCGGCACGAGAGCGCCGACGCCTTCACCACCGAGTGGGACGGGACGCTGCTGGTCTGCCCGTGGCGGACCAGGCTGCGCGGCTGGCTGGCGCTGGAGGAACTCGTGGAGTGGTTCCCGGGCCCGGTGCTGGACGCGGCGCTGCCCCCGGCCGCCCGCCGTCGGGCGACCGAGGAGTACGAGGCGTGGCGCGAGCGGAACCCGGACGGCCGCCCGTGGATCCGGACCGGGGTCTGGCAGGTCCCGCTGCGGTGGTTCGTGCTGGTGTCCGACGAGGAACGGGAGTACCTCCCGGGCGAGCGGCTGCGCTACCGCACCCCGATGGTGCAGGCCCGGCGCCGGCTCGCCCGGGGGCTGCGGACCCTGCGCGAGGCGGAGGGGTACGGCATGCTCACGGAGGGCCTGGTGGAGGTCGGCAGCTGGCTGGAGGAGTTCCACCCGCGCTCGATGGTCGAGCTGGACTACGGCGGACTGGCGCACACCCTGCCGGAGGCCGGGCTGGCCGAGGACCGCTCGGCGCGGGATCTGGCGCGGGGGATCGCGGAGCTGCGGGCCGGGGACCGGGAGGGCGCGGCCCGGACGTACGGGGAGCTCGCGGAGCGCTGGGGGGCGGTCCGGGAGAGACTGTTCGCAAATTAGGTCCCGGAGACCCCTGGCGTGCCCGCCGTATCGCCCGTATCGTCCGATCGGCCATAAGTCGCAGATCAGAGCCTTGATCACGGTATTGGGGTCTTAGTGCCGGGACCTACGTCCCGATACGGGCCATTGGCCCAAGCGTGACGGACCGCACTATCTACACCCTTGCGCCCTTCCCCTACCCTCGTGCCAAAATAGGACAAGGAGTCCGGGGAGGGTTCCTTCCGTCCAAGTAAGGGCGGAATGCTCGGTATTGCACTCTATGGGGGGTCTGACGACTCCTGATCGCTCTGTGACTGATCGTCACAGTGGGGTGACTGTCCGTTATGGGACGGTCCATCGGCTTCCGCCGCTGAT
Source organism: Streptomyces sp. NBC_01426 (assembly GCF_036231985.1). GTDB lineage: Bacteria > Actinomycetota > Actinomycetes > Streptomycetales > Streptomycetaceae > Streptomyces. The sequence continues at coordinate 3,786,611 of NZ_CP109500.1, read as the reverse complement.
GAACACCTCGGAGGGCAATTCCATCGGTTTGGCCGTCGAGGCTGGACGGATGGTGTAGTTGTAGTGCCGAGGACAAGCCGTTCGTCCTATAACCGACTCGGCCTGCGTATGTCCATTTCGGGCAACGTGGGCCAAGGTGCAGAATTTAGAGGAAAGAACCGAGATGGTTCGGTTCTCCCGAGGAGGCCGCTCATGACCGCTCGCACCCCTGATGCCGAGCCGCTGCTGACCCCGGCTGAGGTTGCCACGATGTTCCGCGTGGACCCGAAGACGGTCACCCGCTGGGCCAAGGCTGGCAAGCTCACGTCCATCCGCACCCTGGGTGGACACCGCCGTTACCGCGAGGCTGAGGTTCGCGCACTGCTCGCGGGAATTCCGCAGCAGCGCAGCGAGGCCTGAGGCTCGCAAGCAGGACCTTTTTGACGGGTCTGAATCGGGTCCCCCAATCCGATGAAACCCAAAAGCTTCAAACGGCAGGGCCTGCCCCAACAGGTTCCGCTGTTCGATCGCGCTGGACTCCGCCGGGTCCAGCGCGATCTTTTTTATGTCCGGAGGGCGGCGAAAGCGCGGTGCTCCAGGGAGCTCTGCGGGGGTGGGTGCCATTGCACATATAAAATCGAGCGGGCGTATGACTGCGATAAATGTGCGAGTCTCAAAAACTCATGTGGTGACACCCGTCACAGCTGATCACTCTTGTATACCCGGCAATGCACCCCGTAAGGGGACGGGAGCGACAGGGCGCGTCATGCGGACGGGGGGTTTCGTCCGACGCCGGCCGTCGGCCGCCCACTCGGACGCGAGAGCGCGGCGGGACGCGGCAAGGGGGGCCGACGCGATGAGACGGGAACGTGACCGGTGGGGGTCGAGGGGCCGGACGGGACGGCCGGGGCCCCCGGAAAGGCCTCCAGGGCCCCTCTGCGCGCCTGTCGGGCCGCGGATGTGATCCACGGGCCTCCGGCCCGTCCCGCGCCCCTCAGGCGTTCGACGGGCGAACCGCCCCGACGTGGCACCCGGATGACCCGTACCTCGCCGAAGGGACCGGCACATGGATCCGGTGGCGAACGCCGAATGGACCCTCAACGCGCCAGGGCCCGTATCCCCTGAGGGATACGGGCCCTGACGTTTCTGCGAACCTGACGGGACTTGAACCCGCGACCTCCACCTTGACAGGGTGGCGAGCTAACCAACTGCTCCACAGGTCCTTGATTTGTAGCCGCTGGGCGGTTACGAATCAGACTGTACAACAGCTCAGGGGGTGCAGTCGAACCCGATCAGGGGGCGGCCGCATCCACCGCCTTCACGATGCGCTTGTCGGAGATCGGATACGCCGTCCCGAGCGCGTGCGCGAAGTAGCTGACGCGCAGTTCCTCGATCATCCACCGGATCTCGGTGACCGCCTCGGGCACGGGCCGACCCTTCGGCAGCTGCTCCAGCAGCCACAGGTACTCGTCCCGCATCTCGTGGACCTTCTCCATGCGCGTGGTGTCGCGCTGGACGCCCGTCGGCATCTGTTGGAGCCGTCGGTCGATCGCCACCAGGTAGCGCATCAGGTCCGGCAGCCGCTTCAGCCCGGTCAGCGTCACGAAGCCGGCCGGCATCAGCGCCGCCAGCTGCGTCCTGGCGTCCTGGACGTTCGCCATCAGGGCCAGGCTGTTGGTGGCCTTCAGGCGCCGTTCACAGGCCTGCCAGGCGGCCAGCACCTGTTGCACCTGGTCCACCGTCCGCACGGTGGTGTCCACCAGGTCCGCTCGCACCGCGTCGAAGAGCTTGCGGAAGCCGGCCTCGTCCCAGGCCGGGCCGCCGTGGGCGGCGATCAGCCGGTCGGTGGCCGCCGTCGCGCAGTCGTCGAACAGCGCCTGGATGGAACCGTGCGGATTGCGCGAGAGGGCGAGCTTCTGCTGGTTGGTGAGCTTGTCCGAGGCGAACTTCGCCGGATTCACCGGGATGTTGAGCAGGATCAGCCGCCGGGTGCCGAGCCACATCGCCTGCCGCTGTTCGGCCTCCGTGTCGAAGAGCCGTACGGACACGCTGGCACCCGCGTCCACCAGCGCCGGGTACGCCTTCACCGGCTGACCCGCCCGCCGGGTCTCGAAGACCTTGCTCAGCGTCCCGATGGTCCAGTCGGTCAGCCCGGAACGCTCGACGGACTCCCCGCCCGCCCGCTCGGCGGTCGCCGCGGCGGCCTTGGACAGGGCCTGGCGGGCCTTCGGCTTGAGCCTCAGCCGCAGGGCCTCCAGGTCCTTGTCCTCCGCGAGGTTCTTGCGGCGCTCGTCGACGATCCGGAAGGTGATCTTCAGATGGTCCGGGATGCGGCTCAGGTCGAAGTCGTCGGCGGACACCGGCACTCCGACCATCCGGTGCAGCTCCCGGGCCAGCGTCACGTGCAGGGGCTCCTGCATCGGGTGGGCCGTGGCCAGGAAGCGCGTCGCGAAGTTCGGCGCGGGCACGTAGTGCCGGCGGATCGGCTTCGGCAGAGAACGGATCAGCTCCGTGACGACCTCCTCCCGCAGCCCCGGGATCTGCCAGTCGAAGCCCTCCTCGGTGACCTGGTTCAGCACCTGGAGCGGGATGTGGACGGTCACGCCGTCCGCGTCCGCGCCGGGCTCGAACTGGTAGGTCACCCGGAACTTCAGCGGCCCCTGGAGCCAGGAGTCCGGATAGTCGGCCTTGGTGACCCCGGCCGCCTTCTCCGTCAGGAGCATCTCGCGCTCGAAGTCGAGCAGTTCGGGCTCGTCCCGCTTCTTGTGCTTCCACCAGGAGTCGAAGTGCGCCCCGGAGACCACGTGCTCGGGGATCCGCTGGTCGTAGAAGTCGAAGAGGGTCTCGTCGTCCACCACGATGTCGCGGCGCCGCGCCCGGTTCTCCAGCTCCTCCACCTCGGTGAGGAGCTTGCGGTTGTCGGCGTAGAACTTGTGGTGCGTGCGCCAGTCACCCTCGACCAGGGCGTTGCGAATGAACAGCTCGCGCGAGACCTCGGCGTCGATTCGGCCGTAGTTGATCTTCCGCTGGGCGACGATCGGCACGCCGTACAGCGTGACCTTCTCGTACGCCATCACGGCCGCCTGGTCCTTCTCCCAGTGCGGCTCGCTGTAGGTGCGCTTGATCAGGTGCTGCGCCAGCGGCTCCACCCACTCGGGCTCCACCTTGGCGTTCACCCGCGCCCACAACCGCGAGGTCTCCACCAGTTCCGCCGACATCAGGAACTTGGGCTGCTTCTTGAAGAGCGAGGACCCGGGGAAGATCGCGAACTTGGCCGACCGCGCGCCGAGGTACTCGTTCTTGTCGGTGTCCTTCAGGCCGATGTGCGACAGCAGACCCGCCAGCAGCGAGATGTGCACGTGCTGCTCGGGGGCGTCTGCCTCGTTGACGTGGATCCCCATCGACTTCGCCACCGTGCGCAGCTGCGAGTAGATGTCCTGCCACTCGCGGATCCGCAGGAAGTTCAGGTACTCCTGCTTGCACATCCGGCGGAACGAGGACGAGCCGCGCTCCTTCTGCTGCTCGCGCACGTAGCGCCACATGTTCAGGAACGAGAGGAAGTCGCTGGTCGCGTCCTTGAAGCGGGCGTGGTTCTGGTCCGCCTGCGTCTGCTTGTCCGAGGGCCGCTCGCGCGGGTCCTGGATGGACAGCGCCGCCGCGATGACCATGACCTCGCGGACGCAGTTGTTCTTGTCCGCCTCCACCACCATGCGCGCCAGCCGCGGGTCCACCGGGAGCTGGGACAGCTGTCGGCCCATCGGCGTGAGCCGCTTGGTGTGGTCCTTCTCGGCCGGGTCGAGGGCGCCGAGTTCCTGGAGGAGCTGGACGCCGTCGCGGATGTTGCGATGGTCCGGCGGGTCGATGAAGGGGAACTTCTCGATCTCGCCGAGACCGGCGGCGGTCATCTGGAGGATGACCGAGGCCAGGTTGGTGCGCAGGATCTCCGCGTCCGTGAACTCGGGGCGGGAGAGGAAATCGTCCTCGGAGTACAGCCGGATGCAGATGCCGTCGCTCGTACGGCCGCAGCGGCCCTTGCGCTGGTTGGCGCTGGCCTGCGAGATCCGCTCGATGGGCAGCCGCTGCACCTTGGTGCGGTGGCTGTAGCGGGAGATCCGGGCGTTGCCCGGGTCGATCACGTACTTGATGCCCGGGACGGTCAGCGAGGTCTCGGCCACGTTCGTCGCGAGGACGATCCGGCGGCCCGTGTGCTGCTGGAAGACCCGGTGCTGCTCGGCGTGCGAGAGACGGGCGTAGAGCGGCAGCACTTCCGTGAACCGCAGGTTGCGCTTGTTCAGGGCGTCCGCCGTGTCGCGGATCTCCCGTTCGCCGGAGAGGAAGACCAGGACGTCGCCCGGCCCCTCGGACTGCAGCTCGTCCACGGCCTCGCAGATCGCCGTGATCTGGTCCCGGTCGGAGTCGTCGCCCTCCTCCTCCAGGAGCGGGCGGTAGCGGACCTCCACCGGATACGTGCGTCCGCTGACCTCGACGATCGGCGCGTCCCCGAAATGCCGCGAGAACCGCTCCGGGTCGATGGTCGCCGAGGTGATGACGACCTTGAGGTCGGGGCGCTTGGGCAGCAGCGTGGCCAGGTAGCCGAGCAGGAAGTCGATGTTCAGCGACCGCTCGTGGGCCTCGTCGATGATGATCGTGTCGTAGGCGCGCAGCTCGCGGTCCGTCTGGACCTCCGCGAGCAGGATGCCGTCCGTCATCAGCTTGACGAAGGTCGCGTCCTGATCCACCTGGTCGGTGAAGCGGACCTTCCAACCGACCGTCTGCCCGATCTCGGACTTCAGCTCCTCCGCGATCCGCTCCGCGACCGTGCGCGCGGCGATCCGGCGGGGCTGGGTGTGCCCGATCATGCCCCGGACCCCGCGACCCAGCTCCATGCAGATCTTGGGGATCTGCGTGGTCTTGCCGGAACCGGTCTCGCCGGCGACGATCACGACCTGGTGGTCGCGTATCGCCTCGGCGATCTCGTCCTTCTTCTGGCTGACGGGAAGGTTTTCGGGATACGTGATCTCCGGCTTGCGCGAGGCACGGCCGGCCAGACGCGCGGCGGCCTTCTCGGCCTCCGCGGCGATCTCGTCGAGCACGGCCTGCTTGGCCTCGGGCTTGCGGATACGGCGGGCGCCCTCGAGGCGGCGGCCGAGGCGGTGCGCGTCGCGGAGGGAGATCTCACCGAGAAGCGTCTGCAGGGCGGCGAAGGAAGTAGACATACCTGGTCGAGGATCTCACCCGGGAGTGCCGGGTGGCGAACGCATTTGTGCCCCCTCCCCGTACCATTTCGGGACGAGATCACCTGAACCCGCCTGCCGTACGAGTGAGAGGCCCGCCATGTTCCGCGCCCGGGGAGTGTGGTGCCTGCTGGGCGCCCTCCTCGCGGTGCTGCTCGCCGGGCTCCCGGCGACGGCGGCCGTGGGCGGCCCCCCGAAGGCCGCCGGCGCGACGACGACCTTCGCGCGGGCCACCGCTCTCGTACCGACCGCTCCAGTGCCGGCCGACTCTTCGCGCCCCGCCACGACACCGCGGCCCGCCGCCTCGGTGGGCTCCGGGCAGGGCCCGTCCTGCGCTCCCGGCGGCGGGGACCACGGCAGGATCCCGGCCGTGCCGCCCCGCTGCGGCGACCCGCAACACGCCGCCCCGGCCGCCCGGGTCGCGGCGGAGCAGCCGGCCGCCTGGCGGACGACACCCGTACGGGTCCTCGTCCGCGGGCCCGACCGATCGACGCCGGGTCCCGTGGAACTGTCCGTGTTGCGGGTCTAGGAGGACCGGTCGTTCCGCCGGTCCGTCCTTCCACCCGCACTCGCAGCTCCGGAGCATCCGCATGTCCCCTTCCCCCTCCCCTTCCTCCCGCAAGCCCTCCCCGCACAGGCACCTGCTGATCGCGGCCGGCGTCGCGATCGCCGCCGTCACCCTCGGCCTGGTCTCCTGGCAGGCCACCGCCCCCGAGGAGCGAAGCGGCGCGGGCGACGCCGCCTCCGCCTCCGCCCGGCCCGCGCCGCAGGCCAACCCCGAACTGCTGAAGCTCGCCCGCCGCGACGCCGGCGACAAGCTCGCCGTCGGCCGCGCCGACGCGCCCGTCGTGCTGATCGAGTACTCCGACTTCAAGTGCGGCTACTGCGGCAAGTTCGCCCGGGACACCGAACCCGAACTGGTGAAGAAGTACGTGGAGGCCGGCACCCTGCGCATCGAGTGGCGCAACTTCCCGATCTTCGGCGCGGAGTCCGAGGCCGCCGCCAAGGCCGCCTGGGCGGCGGGCCGACAGGACCGCTTCGAGCGGTTCCACTCGGCGGCCTACGCCGACGGAGCCAAGGAGAAGGGCTTCGGCGAGGCCCGACTGACCGAGCTGGCCCGCGAGGCCGGGGTGCCCGACCTGGAGCGCTTCAAGCGGGACATGGCCGGCGAGGAGGCCGCCGCGGCGGTGCGCGCCGACCAGGAGGAGGGTTACCGCATCGGCGTCACCTCCACCCCGTCGTTCCTGGTCAACGGGCAGCCCCTCGCCGGCGCGCAGCCCGTCGACGCCTTCGAGGCCGCCATCGCCCGCGCCGAGGCGGCGGCCCGGAAGTGACCGACATCGGATACCTGGCCGCCCTGCTGGGCGGCCTCCTCGCGCTGCTCAGCCCGTGCAGCGCCCTGCTGCTGCCCGCCTTCTTCGCGTACTCGATCGACTCCACGTCACGGCTGCTGGCCCGCACCGGGATCTTCTACGCGGGCCTGGCGAGCACCCTCGTACCGCTGGGCGCGGCCGGCTCGTACGCGGGCCGTTTCTTCCACGGCAACCGCGAGACCCTCGTCCTCGTCGGCGGCTGGCTGATCATCGCGCTCGGGATCGCGCAGATCCTCGGCCTGGGCTTCGCCTCCCGGCGGATCGCGGAGCTCTCCGGACGGATCCGGCCGACCACCGCGCTGTCGGTGTACGCGCTCGGCGCGGTCTACGGCCTGGCCGGATTCTGCGCCGGCCCGATCCTCGGCAGCGTGCTGACCGTGGCCGCCGTCAGCGGCAGTCCGGTCTACGGCGGCCTGCTGCTGGCCGTCTACGCCTTCGGGATGGCCGCGCCGCTGTTCCTGCTGGCCCTGCTGTGGGACCGCTTCGAGCTGGGCCGCAAGCGCTGGCTGCGCGGCCGGACCATCCGGGTGGGCCGGCTGGGGCTGCACACCACCTCGGTGCTGTCGGGGTTGTTCTTCATCACCCTGGGCGCGCTGTTCCTGATCTACGACGGGGCGAGCGCGCTGCCCGGACTGCTGGACGTGGACGACTCGTTCGCGGTGGAGCAGCGGGTCCGCTCGATCGCCGACGCGGTACCGGACTGGGCGCTGCTCGGCCTGGTCGCCGCCGCCGCGGGGGCGATCGCCCTGACGCAGTGGCGCCGCGCGGTCCGGAGCGCGAAGGACGCGGCGCACGTGAAGGACGCGGTGGAGGTGACGGAGGAGTGACGCAAGAAGGCCCCGTCCGAGGACGGGGCCTTCTTTCTTGTGGCTGGGGCCGGGGTCGAACCGGCGACCTATCGCTTTTCAGGCGATCGCTCGTACCAACTGAGCTACCCAGCCACGAAACTCTTACGAGCTTCAGCGAACCTGACGGGACTTGAACCCGCGACCTCCACCTTGACAGGGTGGCGAGCTAACCAACTGCTCCACAGGTCCTTGCAATGTGCGAGACAAGTCTCGCACACGGTTTTGCGTACCCCCAACGGGATTCGAACCCGTGCTACCGCCTTGAAAGGGCGGCGTCCTGGGCCACTAGACGATGAGGGCTAAAGGCCCGCCGGGCACTTTGCAGCGCGTCGGGGACGTGAGAAGCATATGGGATCCGGGGAGCTATCGCCAAAACGGTTTCCCCCGGAGCGACAATGACGGGGTGCTGGAGATGACGCGCGAGGAGTTCGAAGAGCTCGTCGCAGAGGCCTTGGACCGGATTCCGCCGGAGCTCACGCGGCTGATGGACAACGTGGCGGTCTTCGTCGAGGACGAACCGCCCGCAGACGATCCGGAGCTCCTCGGGCTCTACGAGGGGACCCCGCTCACCGACCGCGGCGAGTGGTACGCCGGGGTGCTGCCCGACCGGATCACGATCTACCGCAACCCCACGTTGCGGATGTGCGAGGACCGGGAGAGCGTGGTCGCGGAGACGGAGGTCACCGTGGTCCACGAGATCGCCCACCACTTCGGGATCGACGACGAGCGACTGCACGCCCTCGGCTACGGGTGAGCCGGTGACCGGCACCGACGAGGACGCCGCGTCGATCGACCCCGACGCCGATCCACCCGGGAGCACCGAACCGCAGGGACGCGTCCTCGCGGCCGTCGCGGTCGGCGGGGCGATCGGCGCCTCGGCGCGCTACGGCGCGGCCCTGCTGTGGCCGGCGGCCCCCGGGACCTTTCCCTGGGACACCTTCTGGGTCAACGTCGTGGGCTGCGCGCTGATCGGCGTGCTCACGGCCGCGATCGCCGAGGGCGGCCGCACCTCGCCGCACCCGCTCCTGCGGCCCTGCCTGGGCGTCGGGGTGCTCGGCGGCTTCACCACCTTCTCCACCTACGCCCTGGAGTTCTCCGGGCTGCTCGACGAGGGCCTCGTGGGGACCGCGCTGACGTACGCCGGGCTGACGGTGGTGGCCGCGCTGGGCGCGGTCTGGGCCGGCGCGGCGACGACCCGGGCGGCGCTGCGGGAACGGGGGCGGGCGTGAACTGGCTGCTGGTGGTGGCCGGCGCCGCGATCGGGGCGCCGCTGCGGTACCTCACCGACCGGGCCGTGCGCGGCCGCCACGACTCGCTCTTCCCCTGGGGCACGTTCGTCGTGAACGCCGCCGCCTGCCTGGTGTTGGGGGCGCTGGCCGGGGCGACGCTGGCCGGGGCGGCCTCCTCGCGGCTCGGCCTGCTGCTCGGCACCGGACTGTGCGGGGCGCTCAGCACGTACTCGACGTTCTCGTACGAGACCCTGCGACTGGTCGAGCGCGGCGACCGGTTCCTCGCCGCGGCGAACGTCCTGGCGTCGGTGCTGGTGGGGCTGGGCGCCGTACACCTGGGCGCACAGGTGGCCGGCCGGCTCTTCGGCTGAGGGCGTGTCTCTTACGGGGTACGGGGAGTTGGGCACATTGACCCGCTCATGCGGAACGCTCCGCTGCTCCCCGTCCCGGAGGTGCCACCCGTGCGCCAGTTGTCCGCTTCCCTCCGATTGGCCGTCACCGCGCTCGCGGTGACGGCATCGGCAGGCTGCATGAGCGTCGGCGAGAACGCCGCGAAACCCGGCCCCTCCGCCTCGGTCGGCGCCAAGGACGCCGCCGCCTCGGCCGGCGGCACCGTATCCGGGCGGGGTTCCGGCGTCCACGGCAACGGCCACGGCGCCAAGGACGGTACGGGAACCACCCCCGACGGCAAGGCCGTCGAGCCGGGCAAGGCCTCCGGCGCGACCGGGGCCTCGCCCAGCCCGGGCGCGCCCGTCAAGCCGGGCGCTCCCTCGCCGTCGGCCGGGCCGGGCGGCGGGGCGGGTGGCCAGGGGCCGCAGCAGCCGACGGGCGGGGGCTCGGCCGCCGGTGGTGCCGCCGGTTCGGGCGGCTCGGGTTCCGCCGGTACGGGATCGGGGTCGGGATCGGGTTCCGGCGGTGGCGCGGCCGCCGGTGGATCCGGAGGGTCGAATCCCACTCCGCCTGTGGTGGACCCCACTCCCGAACCGCCTGTGACACAGCCCACCCCGGAGCCCACGCCGCCCCAGCCGGAGCCCAGTCCTCCGGTCGTCGGGTAGTCGTATCGGGGAGGTTGGTCGGCGGTTGTCCGGCTCTGTCCTCCGGGGATCGTCGCAGGTCAGGTGCCTCTTGGGGGGAGTGACTTGCCAGACCCCCAGGAGGGTGCGTATGGTTATAGATCGTTTGATCCCATTGCCCGGCGCCGAATCCGAAGAGCGCCGTGTGGCGCGTACTCCCTAGCCGTGGCTGACCGCATTGAGGCGGTCGATTTGCGATTCACGGAGTTTGGGCGCGTGCCGAGACTCCGGAAGGTTTCGCATTTCGCATGTCCATTTCCAGTTCTGACCGCACCGTCATGCCCGAGAACGACTCGAACGAGATCGTCACCGCCGAGACCCTCGCGGTCACCGAGGCCATCGAGGCCGCTGAGGCGAACGAGATCATCGAGGCTCTTGAGGCCGACGTGACCGACCAGTCCATCGACGAGGCCGACGAGGCCGACGCCGAACCCACCATCACCTTCAGCGACCTCGGTCTGCCGGACGGCATCGTGCGCAAGCTCGCCCAGAACGGCGTCACGAGCCCCTTCCCGATCCAGGCCGCGACCATCCCGGACGCCCTGGCCGGCAAGGACATCCTCGGCCGAGGCCGCACCGGCTCCGGCAAGACCCTCTCCTTCGGTCTGCCGACCCTGGCCTCCCTGGCCGGCGGTCACACGGAGAAGAAGAAGCCCCGCGCGATCATCCTCACGCCGACCCGTGAGCTCGCGATGCAGGTCGCGGACGCCCTCCAGCCCTACGGCGACGTGCTCGGCCTCAAGATGAAGGTCGTCTGCGGCGGTACCTCCATGAGCAACCAGATCTTCGCTCTGGAGCGCGGTGTCGACGTCCTCGTCGCCACCCCGGGCCGTCTGCGCGACATCATCAACCGCGGTGCCTGCTCCCTGGCGAACGTCCAGGTCGCGGTCCTCGACGAGGCCGACCAGATGGCCGACCTGGGCTTCCTGCCCGAGGTCACCGAGCTGCTCGACCAGATCCCCGGCGGCGGCCAGCGCATGCTCTTCTCCGCCACCATGGAGAACGAGATCGGCACCCTGGTCAAGCGCTACCTGACGAACCCCGTCACGCACGAGGTCGACAGCGCGCAGGGCAACGTCACGACCATGACCCACCACGTCCTCGTCGTGAAGCCGAAGGACAAGGCGCCCGTCACGGCCGCGATCGCCGCCCGCAAGGGCCGCACGATCATCTTCGTCCGCACCCAGCTGGGCGCCGACCGCATCGCCGAGCAGCTCATCGAGGCCGGCGTGAAGGCCGACGCGCTGCACGGCGGCATGACGCAGGGCGCCCGTACCCGCGTCCTCGCCGACTTCAAGGACGGCTACGTCAACGCGCTCGTCGCCACCGACGTCGCCGCCCGCGGCATCCACGTCGACGGCATCGACCTGGTCCTGAACGTGGACCCGGCCGGCGACCACAAGGACTACCTGCACCGCTCGGGCCGTACCGCCCGCGCCGGCAAGTCCGGTGTCGTCGTGTCGCTGGCGCTCCCGCACCAGCGTCGCCAGATCTTCCGCCTGATGGAGGACGCGGGCGTCGACGCCTCGCGCCACATCGTCCAGGGCGTCGGCGCCTTCGACCCCGAGGTCGCCGAGATCACCGGCGCGCGTTCGCTGACGCAGGTCCAGGCCGACTCCGCGAACAACGCCGCCAAGCAGGCCGAGCGTGAGGTCGCCGACCTCACCAAGCAGCTGGAGCGCCTGACCCGCCGCGCCGGCGAGCTGCGCGAAGAGGCCGACCGCCTCGTCGCCCGCTCCGCCCGCGAGCGTGGCGAGGACCCGGACGCCGCTGTCGCCGAGGTGGTCGAGGCCGCCGAGGCCGAGGTCGCGGCCGCCGTGGCCGAGCCCGTCGTCCAGGAGCGCACCTTCGAGCGTCGTGACGACCGCGGCAACTTCGAGCGTCGTGACAACCGTCGCGACGACCGCGGTGACCGCGGTGGCGACCGTGGCGGCTTCCGCTCCGGTGGTGACCGTCCGTCCGGTGGTTTCCGTTCCGGTGGCGACCGCCGTGACGACAACCGTGGTGGCGGCTTCCGCTCCGGTGGTGACCGTCCGTCCGGTGGTTTCCGTTCCGGTGGCGACCGCCGCGATGACAACCGTGGTGGCGGCTTCCGTCGCGACGACCGTCCCTCCGGTGGCTTCAACCGTGACGACCGCGGCGGCGACCGTCCCTCCGGTGGCTTCCGCTCCGGTGGCGACCGTCCGTCCGGTGGTTTCCGTTCCGGTGGCGACCGCCGTGACGACAACCGTGGTGGCGGCTTCCGTCGCGACGACCGTCCCTCGGGCGGCTTCAACCGTGACGACCGCGGCGGCGACCGTGGCGGCTTCCGCCGTGACGACCGTCCCTCGGGCGGCTTCAACCGTGACGACCGCGGCGGCGACCGTGGCGGCTTCCGCTCCGGCGGCGACCGTCCCTCCGGTGGCTTCCGCTCCGGTGGCGACCGTCCGTCCGGTGGCTTCCGCTCCGGCGGCGCCGGCGACCGCCCCTACGGCCGTCGTGACGACAACCGTCCCTCCGGCTCCGGTTCGACCGGCTCGACCGGTTCCTTCGGCGGCCGTCGTGACGACAAGCCGCGCTGGAAGCGCAACGGCTGACGTCTGAGCGTCATCTGACACGGGCTCGGCCCCCACGGCACTCCGGTGCGGTGGGGGCCGTTCCCGTTCCCGGTCCCGTTCTTGTACGGGCCCCTCGACGGCCGCGCGCGTCACACTGCGGGCCCGGGGCGGCCGTTCGGTACCGGAGCGTCGCAACGCGCCAACTGCGCCCGGCAGCACCCGGAAACGACGGAGCGCCCCGCCTGGCCGAAACCAGACGGGGCGCTCTGTGCCAGGTCGGAGGCGTGACCCCCGACCGCGAGCTGTAGGCCATGTCGGACTCGAACCGACAACCAACGGATTAAAAGTCCGCTGCTCTGCCAATTGAGCTAATGGCCCTCGGCGTGCTCACCCCAGAGCATAGCCGCAGAGGGGCGCGAGGCCGATCGGGTATCGACCGGAGCGGCCCGGCGGTTTCCCGCCACCGGTGGTCGGCGACCCTCGCTCGCGCGCGCACGCGGCGGATCCGCCCGCCTCGGAGCCCTCGTGAGGGCCCGTCCGACCGGCGCGGCGCGTGCTCCCCACCGGCGGGGCGGGCCCGCGCGAGGCTCTCCGAGGGCCGTCTCGGATCCGTTCTCAGCGCCTCTGACCTGCGGTGATGGCGTTCCAGGGGGTCCCCGGGGGGTTAATTGGCGGGGACCGTCCCCCACATGACGTAGAGTTGTGTTTACCGACGCGGGGTGGAGCAGCTCGGTAGCTCGCTGGGCTCATAACCCAGAGGTCGTAGGTTCAAATCCTGCCCCCGCTACTCAGTACGAAGGCCCGGTCCCCTCAGGGGGGCCGGGCCTTCGTCGTTGCCGCACTCCGGCCGCGCCTTCGCTCTCACCCGCCGTCCGTGTTTTCGTCACCCGTACGGCCCCGGCCCGGTCGCCCGCGGGCCTTCCCGACGCCAGCCTTGAGGGGCGATGCGGCGGTGGCCCGCACCCGTGCGAGGGACCGGGCGGCAGGAGACGGCGTGGTGGGGCTGGGCCGGCAGGGCGAGGACGCGGGTGCGACCGGTGCCGGGGGCGGAGTGTCCCGGCTGGTGGTCCGGGTGCTGCCGGCGATCCTGATCGCCCTGGGGTTCGTCTTCGACCTGGTGACGCCGCCGAGTTTCACGGGATCCCCGTTCTTCTCCGCGGCCCCGCTGATCGCGGCGCCGCTGTTCTCGCTGCGCACGACGTTCCTGACGGGCCTGGCCGCCTCCCTCGCAGTCGTCGCCCTGCACCTCTACAACGGCACCAGTGGGCGGGCCGAGTCGGTGACCGAGCTGGCGACGGTGGTCACCGTCTCCGGGTTGGCGCTCCTGATCAACCGCGTCGTACGGCGCAGCGGCAAGGAGCTCGCCTCGGCGCGCGGGATCGCCGAGGCCGCGCAGCGGGCCGTGCTGCCGACGCCCGCCGATCGGATCGGGGGGCTGCACGTCGCGGCCTCGTACGAGGCGGCACAGGCGGACGCCTTCATCGGCGGGGACCTGTATGCCGTCCAGGAGACCCCGTACGGGGTGCGGCTGGTGGTGGGTGACGTGCGCGGCAAGGGGCTGGCCGCGGTGGAGGCCGTCGCGGTGGTGTTGGGCGCCTTCCGGGAGGCGGCGGAGTACGAGCCGACGCTGGAGGCGCTCGCACGGAGGCTGGAGCGCGCGTTGGCCCGGGAGGGGATGCGGCGCGACAGCCTGGACGCGGTGGAGGGGTTCACGACGTGTGTGCTCGGCGAGGTCCCGAAGGATTCCGCGGTGCTGCGGCTCGTCAACCGGGGCCATCCCGAGCCGTTGCTGCTGCATCCCGACGGGGCGCTGGTCGTGCTCACGCCGGCGGTGCGCGCGCTGCCGCTGGGCATGGGCCTGGGCGCGCTCTCGCCCGACCGGGCGGAGGAATGGCCGTTCCCCCAGGGCGGCACGCTGCTGCTGTACACGGACGGGTTGACGGAGGCCCGTGACGCGGAGGGGAGGTTCTACGACCCGGCGGGCCGGCTGCGGGGGAGGGTCTTCCCCGGACCGGACGAACTGCTCGACGCGCTCAACAGCGATGTGCGCCGACACACGGGCGGCGGCGCGACCGACGACATGGCGCTGCTGGCGGTGGGCCGTCCGGCGCAGGGGCAGCCGGAGCGTCGTCGGACGGTTCCGGTGGTCAGTCGTGAGGATCCGACGTGAAGACCTCGTGGTAACGGAGCGTGCCCGAAGTGGTGCGCTCCGTTAAGTGCCTGATAGGTCGTCACTTCGCCACTGTGGCTGAAGTGATGGGGGTGTGCATTGATTTTTGCCCGAGTTGACCATTATCGGGCTCAATGTCCAGGCCAAGGCTGTTCAGACAGTGGCCGATTGGTGCTAACGATCAATCGCAACAGCTTGGAATCACTCCCCCGCGTCTATTACCGTTCGATAACGCAGCGCGGTCGTCCCAGCCGTCGCCAGAGACGGCGCCGCGCGCGTTCCCCTGCTTTGAGGAGTGTGCCCCCGTGGCCTCCAACTCGCCTGCCCAAGACGGCGTCTACATCCAGGAGTCGCCCACGGCGGGCGCCTGGGGCGAGTGGAACCCGACCGAGGACTCGGCCCGGCCGCTCCGCGGCAAGCACCGCGTCCTCAAGCCGCGCGGCGGACTGGCCCGCAGCTCGACCGTGCTCGGTGTCGGCGTCATCGCCGCCGTCGGCGCGGGCGGCATAGCCACCGCGCAGGACCGCCCCCAAGTGGCCATCACCATGCCCTCGTTCCCCGATCTGTTGGGCGACGACGACCACGCCTCCGGCGCCGCGGACGAGACCGTGCAGGCCGCGCGGACCGCGAGCATCCCGCAGCAGGTCGGCGGGGGAGAGCGGACCCAGGGCCAGGCCGACGCCGGCGAGGCGCTGCTGAACCGCATCCTCCAGCAGGCGGAGACCCGGGCGCACGACGACGACGCCCGACTCAGGGCGGACGCCGAGCGCGCCGCGCAGGAAGCCGCCGCCCAGGAGGCCAAGGCCAAGCGGGAGGCGGCCGAGAAGGCGGCCGCCGAGAAGGCGGAGCAGGCCGAGAAGGCCGAGAAGGCCCGGGCCGCGGCGGAGAAGGCGGCCGCCGAAGCCGCCGCGGCGGCCAAGGCCGAGGCGGAACGCCCCGCGCAGGCCTCCGGCGACTTCGTCCTGCCGACCTCCGCCTACACGCTCACCTCGCACTACGGCGACTCCGGCTCCATGTGGTCCTCCGGCCACCACACCGGTCTCGACTTCGCGGCCCCCACCGGCACCCCGGTCAAGGCCGTGGGCAGCGGGAAGATCACCTCGGCCGGCTACTCCGGGGCGTACGGCTACCGGATCGTGCTCCAGCTCGATGACGGCACCGAGATCTGGTACTGCCACCTGTCCTCGATGTCGGTGACCTCCGGGTCCGTGGGCGCGGGCGACACCATCGGCCGCGTCGGCGCCACCGGCAACGTCACCGGAGCCCACCTCCACCTCGAAGTCCGCCAGGGCGGCTCCACGATGGACCCGCTCGCCTGGCTGAACTCCAAGGGCCTCAACGTCTGACCCGCCCCTCCGGGACCCCGACCCCCGCCCAAGGACCCTTTGGCCGCACGGGCCTCAGCGCCTGACGTCGGCCGCGGGCCGCCTCTCCTCCACGCGCCGCGGCGCCGGTACCGCGGTCAGCGTGGTCCGGCCCGAGGCCGGGACCGGGTCGAACCACGGCGGAAGCAGGTCCTCCATCACCGCCGCCCGCGCGAGGGCGGGCGCCGCCGTGGCCCGGCGCAACCACATCCTTCCGAGCAACTCCCGCTCCCGCCGGGCGAAGTCCGGCTCCCGGCCCGGGCCGCCCCGGCGGGCGCGGTGGCGCAGCAGGGCGAGCGCGGCGGCGTCCGACTGGTACCGGGCGACGGTCCTGCCGGCCGCGCGGCCACCGCTGCGCCGGGCCAGGGCGCGGGCCAGCGACCGGGCCGGCATCGACGCCAGGGCCGGTACCTCCGCCCGACCGAGCCAGCCGGCGGCGGCGTACACCGCGAGTTCGGCGGCGACGGCCCGCAGCAGTCGACGCCGGGTCCGCACGGCGAGCCACAGCAGCAGCCCGAACGCCGGGACCATCACGCAGCCGTAGACCACGTAGAACCCGTACTCCCCGAACTCGGACGAGCTGTTCCACAGCGCGTGCAGGGCCATCGCGCAGGCCAGCCCGAGCAGCGGCAGCCCGATCCGCGCCGACCGGCGCGAGCGCAGCAGCCCGGCGCCGAGACCGAGGCCGGTGAGCACCGTGAACAGCGGGTGCGCGAAGGGCGACAGGACGATCCGTACGAAGAAGGTCGCCGCCGTGAGGGAGTCGAGCACGCCGGTGCCGCTGGACAGGTCGTCGTCGAAGGCGTTGCCCAGGTACAGGATGTTCTCGGTGAAGGCGAAGCCCGTGGCGGTGAACCCGGCGAGCACGAAGCCGTCGGCCGGCCCGGCGAGCCGGTGTCTTCGGAAGACGAGCACCAGCACCAGCGCGGCCGCCTTGGCGCTCTCCTCGACGACCGGGGCGATGGCCACCGAGCCGAGCTGATCGGCGTCGGTGGGGTCGGCGGTGGCCGCGGCGATCCACTGGGTGGCGAAGCTGTTGGCCAGTATGGCGATCAGCGCCGCGGTCCAGGCCCCCCAGCCGAAGCAGAACAGCGACTGCCGCCACGGCCCGGGCGCGGCCCGCCCCGACCACCGGAACGCCGCCATGAGCGGCGGCACCGGCAGCAGGGCGAGACCGAACCCCACGAGGAAACCGGGTGTGCCGGTCTGCTCCCGGACGAGTTCGAGGATCGCGACCCCGGGCACGGCGAGCAGCACGACGAGCACGCACGCACGGGCGCGGCCCGACGGACGTGCGAGCACATCCGCGAGCGCTCGATACACGCCATCACCCTAGCGAGCGGCTCTGACACACGGAGTGACGTTGTCAGTTCTCCGAGCGACGGAAGAGCAAGTCGTGTACGACGTGCCCCTTGTCGAGGCCCTGGCCCTCGAAGCGGGTGAGCGGTCGGAAGTCGGGGCGGGGCGCGTAGCCGCCGTCCGCCCGGGTGTTCTCGAACCGCGGGTGCGCGGTGAGGACTTCGAGCATCTGCTCGGCGTACGGCTCCCAGTCGGTCGCGCAGTGCAGCACCGCGCCGGGCGCCAGGCGGGTGGCGGCCAGATCGAGGAACTCGGGCTGGATCAGGCGCCGCTTGTGGTGGCGGGCCTTGGGCCAGGGGTCCGGGAAGTACACGCGCAGCCCGGCGAGGGAGTCCGGCGGCAGCATCTCGCGGAGCAGGATGATCGCGTCGCCGTTGGCGACGCGGACGTTGGTCATGCCGCCCCGCTCGGCGAGCGCGAGCAGGTTGCCCTGGCCGGGGGTGTGCACGTCGGCGGCGAGGATCCCGGTGTCCGGGTCGGCGGCGGCCATCTGCGCGGTCGCCTCGCCCATCCCGAAGCCGATCTCCAGGACCACCGGCAGCCCGTCGAACATCGCCTTGAGGTCGAGGACCTCGTGCCCGTCGATGTCCAACCCCCAGGTGCCCCAGAGCCGTTTCAAGGCCTCGCCCTGCCCGGTGGTCACCCGGCTGCGGCGCGGCTGGAAGCTGCGGATCCGGCGCTCGTGGTGCGAGCCCGCCGGGTCGGGCGCGGGCCCGTCCGGGAAGCGGGGCTCGGTGCGCCACTTGGGAGGCGTGTACGTGGCGCCGCCCTCGGGGGCGCTCGGCGACTGGGGATTCATGGGCTCAGACACAATGCGCCGATTCTACGACCCAGCCCTCCCCGCCGCCCGTTCCCGGCCCGTCGGGGCATCGGGCCGGTCAGGCCGTCGGCTCGGTCGGGCTCGCCAGGGCGTCGTGTCGGGTCCGCCAGGGCGCCGGGTCGGGTCCCCGGCCGGCGCGGGTCGGCCGCCGGGGCGGGTCGGTCAGGCCGTGTGCAGGGTGGCCAGGGCGCGCCGGGCCACCTCGCGCCCGATCGGGAGCGACGCGGTCGCGGCCGGCGACGGGGCGTTGAGGACGTGCACCGTGCGCGGCGCCTCCCGGATCAGGAAGTCGTCCACGAGCGTTCCGTCGCGCAGGACGGCCTGCGCCCGCACCCCGGCCGAGGCCGGGACCAGGTCCGAGGCTTCCACCGCCGGCAGCAGCCGCCGCACGGCCTCGGTGAACGCCCGTCTCGACAGCGACCGTCGGATCTCGCCCGCGCCGTACCGCCAGTGCCGCGCGGCCATCCGCCACGACCCCGGCCAGGCGAGCTCGTCGGCGAGGTCCCGCGGCCGGACCACGCCCCACCCGTACCCCTCCCGCGCGAGCGCCGGCACCGCGTTCGGGCCGACGTGGACCCCGCCGCCGATGCCCCGGGTCAGGTGCACCCCGAGGAAGGGGAACGCCGGGTCCGGCACCGGATAGACCAGCCCCCGGACCAGCGACGGCCGCGCCAGGTCGTAGTACTCGCCCCGGAACGGGACGATCCGCATCCCCGGGTCGTCGCCGGCCAGCCGCGCGATGCGGTCGCACTGCAGCCCGGCGCAGTTCACCAGCACCCGCGCCCGCACCACCGTGCCCGACGTGGTGCGCACCGCGACCCCGCCGGAACGTCGCGAGATCAGGTCGACCGCGCCGCCGTAGACGATCTCCGCCCCGGAGGACTCCGCCAGCTGCGCCGCGACCTGCCCGTAGTCCACGATGCCGGTCGTGCCGACATGGATCGCGGCCAGCCCGCGCACCTCCGGCTCGTACTCCGAGATCTGGGCCGGGCCCAGCTCCCGCACGGGGATGCCGTTCTCCCGGCCCCGCTGGACCAGCGCGTGCAGCCGCGGCAGCTCGGACCGCTCCGTGGCGACGATCAGCTTGCCCGTCACCTCGTGCGCGATCCCGTGCTCCGCGCAGAACTTGACCATCTCGGCGGCCCCGCCGACCGCGAAGCGCGCCTTCAGCGAGCCGGGCCGGTAGTAGATGCCGCTGTGGATCACACCGCTGTTGCGCCCCGTCTGGTGTCGGGCCGGGCCGGGCTCCTTCTCCAGGACGACCACCCGGGTCCCCGGGGCCAGCCGCGCCAAGGCATGCGCGGTCGACAGGCCGACGATTCCGCCGCCGATCACCAGCACATCGCAGTCCACGCCGCCGCCCACGCTGACACCTCCCACCCCTGCATACTGCACCCCGCCACCGACAACGTGGCTACGCGGGGGCGACCAGCAGCGGCCGGGCCCGTTCGCGCAGCTCCACGACACGCGGTTCGTCCCCGTACGGTTCCAGCCGGTGCAGCAGGTCCCGTACGTACTCGTTCGTCCGCGCGGAAGAGATCCGTCCCGCGACCTCTACTGCCCGGGTACCGGCCGCGCACGCCGCGTCGAGGTTGCCCGACTCCAGCTCCGCGACCGCGCTCACCACCAGGCGCAGGCCGTGCGAGCGCACGTACTCCTCGGTCGGGCGGGACAGCGCCTGCTCGGTGAAGCGGCGGACCTGCCGGGGGAGTTTGAGGTCTCGGTAACATTCCGCCGCATCCGCCGCGAACCGGTCGTACGAGTAGAAACCCAGCCAGGTCGGATCCGCGTCGCCCTCCCGCGCCCGCTCCAGCCAGCCCTCGGACGCCCGCAGCGCCGCCCCGGCGGCCACGGGGTCGCCGGCCTTCGCGTGCGCCCGGGCCTCGACGAGGCGGAAGAAGCTCATGGTGCGGGCCGTCGCGAGGCCGCGGTTGCGCTCGACGGCGGCCTGGGCCAGGTCCACGCCCTCGTCCGGGAAGTCCCGGTAGGTCGCCTGGAGGGACATCGAGGCCAGCACGTACCCGCCGAGCGGCACGTCCGCGGCGGCCCGGGCGAGCCTCAGCGCCTGGATGTAGTAGCGCTGGGCCGCCTCCTGCTGACCGGTGTCGAAGGCCATCCACCCGGCCAGCCGGGTCAGTTCGGCGGTGGCACCGAACAGCGCCCGCCCCACCTCGTCGGTGTACGAGCCGAGCAGCAGCGGCGCCGCGTCCACCCGCAGGCACTCCGGGACCATCGAGGAACGCCAGTCACCGCCTCCGTACTTGGAGTCCCAGCGGCGCGCGTCCTCGGCGGCCTCGCGCAGCTTGGTGACGTCGCTGTGGCCCACGCGCTGCGGGACCGCCTCCGTCAGTGCCGAGGCCCCCTTCGTCGCACCGCCCGGTTCGCGCGGTGCGTGCGCGGTGCGCGGCGCGGACGCGACGCGTGGGGTCTCCGGGATCCGCGGGACCACGTCGGACGGCGGAGCGGAGGCCGTGGACGGGACGGACGACGGGCCCCCGGTGGACGGCGCCTCCGTCGGCAGATCCCGTGCCTGCGACCCGCCCGGACCGGCCCCCGGTTCCCGCGCGACGGAACTGTCGGCGGGGGATATCAGCCAGCGCGAGGCGGGCGTCGCGTAGGCGGACACGGCGAAGGAGCCGGCCAGCGACTGCCAGATCCCGCCACCGCCCCGCCGGCCCGCGAGGTCGAGCCGGTACAGATCCGTGGCCGACCGCACCGCCGCCCCCACGTCGCGGGGGAAGGCCAGACCGACCTCCGGCGCCGGGTCGGCGTCCGCCAGTCCGATCTCGTGCAGCGGCACCGGCCGCCCCAGCTTCGCCCCGATCGCGGCGGCGATCAGATGCGGGGCGGCGCCCTGCGGCACCATCCCCTTGGACACCCAACGCGCCACCGACGTCTTGTCGTACCGAAGCGTCAGGCCGCGCTGTGCGCCGAGGTCGTTCACCCGCCGGGCCAGCCCCGCGTTGCTGATGCCCGCGAGGGCGAGGACGGCGCCGAGCTTCTCATTGGGCTCGCGGAGCTCCCTGGACATGCGCCACCCCTCGTCACACGCGGAACGCAGACGCCGCCGGGGCATAGGCGCCCGGCATTTCGTAAACCCAGCGTAGTTCCCCGCCTCCCAAGCGTTAAGGCCTCCCCTTCCGTATGGCGGGATTGTTGTCCGTACGCACAGTCAGGGTGGGGCCCACACCCGGGGCGCACGTGTCAGCGCGTGCTCCGTCCGTGTGGCCGTGCGCCCGGCCGTGCGCTCTGGCTGCCCCCCGGGCCCGGCGATTCGATGTGCGGTGCGTGGGTCGGCCCGCCGCGTGGATCGGGTGGGCCGGGGGACGCCGCTGCCTCAATCCCCGCGGGTGGCGGAACGGTTCGGGGGGTGGATGCCGCCTCCCGGGCCGCGCCCCGGGAAGCCGGGCCGCGCGGGGAACCAGTACGGCCGAAGAATGGCCGAAACCGACCTATGGGACGCCGGGCACGGAACGCCAAATACCGCGTGACGGGGGCGTGTTCGTTTGCATGTGCGCCCCCCTCAACCCCTCTCGCACGCCTGTCTCGTGGCAGCATGGACCCCGAGCCACCCGGGGTTCGTACGGTCGCGCCCGCACGCCGACCACGCTGTACGTGCCCCGGTCATGTGCCCACGGGCTGGGGAGGCGGCGGCGTGCGCTGGTTGGTCGGGTGGAGCAGTATCGCCGCGAGCTTCGGCACGGCCGGACGCGTCTCCGGCCAGGGCGTTTCCGGTTCCGCGTACGGGTCCTCGCACCGACCCGGCGCCGACGGCCCCCCGTACGGAACCGCCTACGCGGACCCCCCGCAGGGCGGCATCGCCGACGCGGCCCACCCCGACGACCCCGCCGCCCAGGACGCCGAACGCACCGTCCAACCCGTCGGCGCCCAACTCCTGTGGGGCGACCCCGACCCCCTCTGGGCCGTCGGGGACTGGCGCCCCGACGAGATCCGCACCGTCACCGCCGACCCCGCCGACCCCTTCACCCGGCTCGCCGTCCTCGGCTGCTGCGGAGCCACCGACGCCGAACTGCGCCGCGCCCTGTACGCCGCCCGCGGCGGCGCCCTGCGCCACCTCACCCAGTGGTCCGGCAGCTACACGGCCGTCGTCCAGGCCGGCCGCCGCATCACCGTCCTCGGCGACCTCGCCGGCGCCCGCCCCGTCTTCTACACGCCCTGGGCGGGCGGCACCGCGTACGCCACCGCCGCGCTCCCGCTCGCCGACCTCATCGAGGCGCAGCTCGACATCGGCCACCTCGCCGCCCTCCTGGCCTGCCCCGACAGCCCCGAGGCACTGGGCGACGGCACACCGTACGTCGGCGTTCGACGCATCCCGCCCGGCCACACCCTGATCCTGCGCGAGGGCTCCCGCGAGATCACCGGCTACGAATCCGTGGCCTCCCTCGCCGTGGCCGCCCCCGAAGCCGACCCCGAGCGCGCCGTGGAGGGCGTGCGCGAAGCATTGGTCGACGCGGTGCGCGCCCGGCTCACGGCGCCCCGCCATGCCCCCGACACCCTGCTCCCCGACCCCGGCCCCGTGCCCGGAATGGGACCCGCCGACCGCCGCGCCGCCCGCGGCGCCCCCGCACCGGGCGTCGGCGCCGACCTCTCCGGCGGCAGCGCCTCCGCGACCCTCGCCCTCCTCGCCGCCGGCCTCCCCGGCTCCCCGGGCTCCGTTCTGCGGCAATCCGGCGAACGCCTCCTCGCCGTCACCTTCAACGACCTCGCCACCCCCCAGGGTCGCGAGGGCGAACTCGAACGCGCCCACGCCATCGCCGCCGACCCCCGCCTCCACCACGTCGTCGTCGCCGCCGCCGAGGAAGCCCTCCCGTACGCCGAACTCGACGGCCCGCTCACCGACGAACCCGGCCCCTCCCTCGTCTTCGCCGCCCGCGAACGCCGCAGACTCGCCGCCGGCTCCGCCGACCACTTCACCGGCCACGGAGCCCGCCAGGTCCTCGACGCCCACCCCGCCCGCCTCGCCGACCTCCTGATGGACCGCCGCAGACGCCACCTCCTGCGCCCCGTCGCCGCCCTCGCCCGCTCCGCCGCCGGCGAGTCCCTGTTCGTCCCGCTCACCGTCTACTCCGCCGCCCGCCGCCTCGCCCGCACCCCGTACCGCGCGGGCATGGAAGCCGCCGCCGCCCGACTGCGCGACGGAGCCCCCTCGGCCGGCGCGCTCACCCCCGTCGACGCCTCCCTCGCCGCCCTGACCTGGTCCCGCCCCGGCCCCGCCGCGGGCTGGCTCACCGGCGAAGCCCTCGCCGAGGTCGCGATCCGACTCACCGCCGCCGCGGGACGCCCACCCCTGTCCCTGCGCCCCGGCGAGGCCCGCGCCCGCGCCGTCCTCGCCCGACACGCCGCCGACCACCGGGTCTTCGAGCAGGCCGTCGAGGTACGCAGCCAACGCCTGCACGCCCCGTTCCTCGACAACCAGGTCGTACGGGCCGCCCGCGCCCTCCCCGAGTCCCTGCGCGTCCAACCCGGCGCCCGCGCCACGATCCTGCGCAGCGTCCTGTCCTCCGCCGGAGTACGCGAACTCCCGCCCGGCTGGGGCGTCACCGCCCACGCCCCCAACGAGACCGCGACCCGACTCGGCCTGCGCACCGCCCTGCCCGACCTGCTCGCCCTCTTCGCCACCCCCCTGCTGGCGGACGCGGGCCTGATCGAGGCCCGCGTCGTCCGCCAGGCCCTGCTCGACGCGGCCGACGGCCGGCCGGTCCCGCTGGACGGACTCGCCGAACTCGTCTCGATGGAACTGTGGCTCCACCGCCTCCTCGCCCGCCGCGGCACCTGCTGGACGGGCACCACCGCCCCCCGCCGCCGCGCCGTCCCCACAGGCATCCCCCACCGCCGCCCAGCCCTCTCCTGACCCCGTGCCCGAATCCAGCCCCGCCGGCATTTGAGGCGCCCGGCGCAGCCGGGGCAGGCAGCAACGCAGCGGCACGCAGCACTCGGCACGCAGCCCACCGCCCACGGCACGGGCCCGCGCACCCCCGCCCCCGGCACGGCCCCGGTCCCGCCACAAATCCCCACCCACCCCGGCCAGGGGAAGGGCAGAATTGCCCGGTGCAGTACCGAATCCTCGGCCCCACCGAGGCCCGCGACGACTCCCACGCCCCCTTCCCCATCGGCGGCGCCCGCCTCCGCGCCCTCCTCGCCTCCCTGGCGCTCCGCGCCGGTTCCCCGCTCGCCGTCACCGTGACGGACCTCGTCGACGAGGTGTGGGGCGACGACCCGCCCCGGGACGCGCCCGCCGCCCTCCAGGCGCTCGTGTCCCGGCTGCGCCGCGCCCTCGGTGCGCGCGACAGCGTCCTCGCCGACCCGACCGGCGGCTACCGCCTCACCGCGGCCCGCGAGGACGTCGACCTCCACCGGTTCACCCGGCTCGCCCACGAGGGCGTCCGCCGGCTCGACGATCCCGCGACGCCCCCCGCCACCGCCGCCGCGACCCTCCGCCAGGCCCTCGCCCTCTGGCGCGGCCCGGCCCTCGCCGACCTCCCCGAGCCCGCCCGTTCCGCTCTCGCCGCCGCCCCGGAGGCTCTCCGTACGGCCGTGCGGAGAGCCCGGGTCGAGGCCGAGCTCCGGGCCGGCGCCGCGGACCCGGCGTCCCTGCTGCCCGAGCTGGACGCGCTGATCCACGAGCACCCGTACGACGAACCCCTCCGCGCGCTCCAGCTCCGCGCCCTGCGCGCCGCCGGCCGCCCCGCCGACGCCCTCGCCGCGTACGAGCGCACCCGCCGCACCCTCGCCGAGAGCCTGGGCACCGACCCCGGCCCCGCCCTGCGCGCCCTGCACGCGGAACTCCTGCGCCCGCCCCCGGAACCCACCGCGCCCCCCGAACCGCCGGAGGCCCCGCGCGGCAACCTCCGCCCCCGCCTCACCTCCTTCGTGGGCCGCGAGCCCGACCTGGAGGCCCTCCGCGGCGACCTGGCCCGGCACCGCCTCGTCACCCTCATCGGCCCCGGCGGCTCCGGGAAGACCCGCCTCGCCGAGCACGCGGCGGCCGACCACCCGGAACCGGGCTGGCTCGTCGAACTCGCCCGCCTCGACCATCCCGCGGCCGTCCCCGGCGCCGTGCTCAGCGCCCTCGGCCTGCGCGAGAACGGCCTGGTCGCCCGCGAGAAGACACCGGCCGAGGACCCCACCACCCTGCTCATCGACCACTGCGCCCACCGCGGCCTGCTCCTCGTCCTGGACAACTGCGAGCACGTCATCGGCGCGGCCGCCGACCTCGCCGACCGGCTCCTCGCCCACTGCCCCGGCATCCGTGTCCTCGCCACCAGCCGCGAACCCCTCGGTGTCCCCGGCGAGGTGCTGCGCCCGGTGGAGCCCCTGCCGCCCGACCCCGCGCACCGACTGTTCGCCGACCGGGCGGCGGCCGCCCGGCCCGGGTTCACCCCGCACGACGACCCGGCGGCCGTCGCCGAGATCTGCGCCCGCCTCGACGGCCTTCCGCTCGCCATCGAACTCGCCGCCGCCCGGCTGCGGCTGCTCACCCCGCGCCAGATCGCCGACCGGCTCGACGACCGGTTCCGGCTCCTGACCGGCGGATCCCGCACCCTCCTGCCCCGCCAACAGACCCTGCGGGCCGTCGTGGACTGGTCCTGGGACCTGCTCACCGAACCCGAACGCGCCGTCCTGCGCCGCCTCGCCGTCTTCACCGGCGGCTGCGACCTGACCGCCGCCGAGGCCGTCTGCGCGGAACCCGCCCTCGACGTGGCCGACGTCCTCGGCTCCCTCGTCGACAAGTCCCTCGTCCTGGCCGAGCCCACGCCCGACGGCATGCGGTACCGGATGCTCGAAACCATCCACGAGTACGCCATCTCCCGCGCCGCCGACGAGCCGGCGCAGGCCCGCACGACCGCCCTGCGCCACGCCGCGCACTTCCTCGCCCTCGCGGAGGAAGCCGAACCCC
The DNA here is from genome assembly GCF_036231985.1 of Streptomyces sp. NBC_01426. Lineage (GTDB taxonomy): Bacteria > Actinomycetota > Actinomycetes > Streptomycetales > Streptomycetaceae > Streptomyces. The sequence continues at coordinate 3,760,707 of NZ_CP109500.1, read as the reverse complement.
TGCTGCGCACGGCCGCCCAACTGCCCTGGATCCGGCGCGTCGAGATCGAGTTGGACAACCTCCGCGCGGCCCTCGACCTGGCCGTGCGGGACGGCGACACCGACACCGCCCAACGCCTCATCTTCGCCCTGGGCTGGTTCTGGTGGCTGCGCAACTACCGCGTCGAGGGCGCCGAGTGGACCGCCCGGGTCATCGCCCTCACCCCGACCGAACCGCCCGAGGGCTCACCCGCGTACGTGACCCACCTGAGCCTGCGGGTGCTCCACATGTTCCTGCGTTCGGAATCCAGCGAGGCCGAGGAGTTCCGCAGCCCCGAGTACCGGGCGCTCGCCCGCCGCATCAAGGAAACCTTCCGCCACGGCTCCCCGGAGACCAACACCTTCCCCGGCGTCCTGTGGCCCACGACCGCCCTCCTCACCGGCGACCTCCTCGACTTCCACACCGACCTCGACGAGGCCGTCGAGAACTGCCGCCGACACGGCGGGGACTGGGAACTCGGCGTCATCCTCATGCTCCGCACCCACGTCGCCATCGACATGGCCGGAGGCCTGCACACCGTCGACGCCGACCTCGTCGAACTCCACGAGATCGCCCACCGCGTCGGCGACCGCTGGACGCGGGCGCAGGTGTCGAGCGCCGCCGGCGAGGTCGCCCTGTCCCGTGGCCAGTACGACTGGGCCCGCATCGAGTACGAGGAGTGCCTGCGCCTCGCCCGCGAGGTCGGCGCCCACATAGAGGCGCCGTTCGCCATCGCCCGGATCGCGGAGACCGCCTACTGCTCCGGCGACATGGAAGGTGCCGAACGCCTCCTGGCCGCATCGGACCGGGAGTCGCGCAAGTACGGCGGGGTGTACGACGTACGGGCTTTCGCGCGTCTGCTCGCCTCGATGATCGCCCTCTACCGGGGCGACTTCGCCAAGGCCCGCGCCGAGTACGTCGTGGCCCGGGCCGAATCCAAGGGAGCCGGCGTCCCCCCGCAGTTCTTCGCGGGGCTCGACAACATCGAAGCCCTCCTCGTCGCCCACGACCAGGGCCCGCGGGCCGCGCTCGCCGGCGTCGGGCCCGCCTTCGCCGACGCGATCTCCACGCACTGCGCGGAACGGGTCCTGGCCGCCCTCGCCGAGACCGCTGCCGGACTGCTGGCCGCCACCGACCGACCCGGCGAAGCCCTGCGGGTCCTCGCGGCGGCCACCGCATGGCGTTCGGGGCACCCCCGCTCGGTTCCCGAGGAGACGTTCCTCGACGGGTTCCCCGAACGGGCCCGCACCCTCCTCGGCCCCACCCGCTCCGCGGCGGAGGAGGCGGCGGGCACCGCACTGACCCCGCCCGAGGTCGCGGTCCTGCTCAAGAGCAGCTGATCACCGCGTCGGCCCAGCTCGCCAACGCCGGCAGCCGCCCCGGCCCGACCCGCTCCACCACCAGGCGCATCGTCTCGTGCCCGGCGAGCGACACCTCGACCCGGGCGGGCGCGTCGCGGTACCCCAGGGCGCCGGACCGCCACAGCCGCCGACCGTCGCCGTACACCGAGAACTGGACCTCGGCGTCCGTCAGCAGCGCCAGACCGTCCATCCCGGCCCGCGCGGAGAAGCTCGCGCACTGCCGGTTGAGGTCGATCTCCACCGAGGAACGGGAGTCGACGGTGATGCCCTGCGAGAACCGCCGCCCGCCGACCTCCAACCCCCAGCGCTGCCACACCCAACTGCTCGCCCAGGTCCGCAGTTCAGGTCCGGTGTGCTTCCCGTACGCGGAGTGCCCGAGCCGCGCCAACGCGTACCCCTGAGCCGGCGCGGGCACCGCCGGAGCCGACGGCTTCGGCGGCTTCCGGGTGGGCGAGGGCTTCGGCGTCGGGCGCACGACGGGCGGCTTCGACGCCGACGGCCTGGCCGAGGGCGCCCGACTCGGCGCCGGCGGCGGCGTGGGCGCGGCACTGCGCCGAGGCGGTACGGCAACCCGCGCCACCGGCGCCTTCGTCCGCGGCGGCCGCGGCCGCGGCTCCGGCGCGGGCGGGGCGGGAGCGGGCACCGCCGGCGCCGCCACCGCGGGCGCCGGCTTCGCCCGGGGTTGCGGCGCGGAGTCGTCCCCGGCCAGCGCGAACACCACCCCGGCGGCCGCCGCGACGGCGATCCCGGCGGCGATGGCGGCCTTGGCCGGCAAGCCCAGCCCCTCGGACACCACCGCCCCGCCCGCCCCGGTCGAAGCCCCACCACCCGCACCAGCACCTGCGGCCCCGGCGGCCCCCGCCCCGGCTCCCGCGGAGGTGCCACCGACCGCGGCGGCGGCAGCCCCCGCACCACCGGCGGCCACGGCCCCACCGGCCACCACGCCGGCCGCCTTCGCCACGTACCCGGCGGCGAACCACCCGATGACCGCGACCGGCAACAGCGCGGGAATCCCCGCGTTGACGTCCTTGAGCTCTCCGGCCGCGAGCCGGCACTTGACGCACTCCTCCAAGTGCTTGCGCAGCCCCCGCTCCGCCCGCACCCGCAACCCGCCCCGCGCGTACGCCCCCAACCGGTCCGCGTACCGCGCGCAGTCCCCGCCCTCGACCAACGCCGAGCTCACGTGCGCCTGCAAGTAGGCCTGCTTGAGCCCTTCACGGGCCCGACTGGCCAGCACCGCAGTCGCGTTGGGGCTCAACCCGAACAGCGGGGCGATCGCACTCGGCGAGGCTTCCTCGACGGTCGTGTGCCACAGCACGGCCTGCCACCGCTCGGGCAGGCTCCGGAAGGCGCGCATCGCCAGGGACTGTTCGGCCTCGTGCATCGCCCGAACGTCCGCGCCCCACTCCAGGGTGTCGTCCCCGGAGAGCCCGGCCAGTCCCGCGCCGCTCTCGGTCCCCGTGGCCGCCTGCTCCGCGAACACCGCGAAGTCCTCCACCAGATGCTCCCGCTTGGCGGTCTTCGCCCACGAGGCCGCGACCCGCCGCACGGTGGTGAGCAGGTACGCCCGCACCGAATGGTCCGGCCCCGCCCCGCCCCGCACCGCCTGGAGGGTTCGTGCGAACACCTCGCCGGTCAGGTCATCGGCGGTGTGCGCGTCCCGGCAACAGGTGCGCGCGTAGCGCCGTACGGATTCGGCGTGCCGACGGAACAACTCCTCATACGATCCGTCGTCACCCCCACGCATCCGGGCGATCAAGTCCGCGTCCGAAGGCGGCAGTTCGCCGTCCTCGACTCCCGAACCGACGTGCCGGCCCGGTTCGCGCTGCGTGGGTACCTGGCGGGCGGGCAGGCTGCCCGCCTCGACCTCGCCGCCGGCGCCACCGAGTGACTCGTCTCGCCCGTCAACGTTCATTGCGGAAGCCCCCGCACGGCACACTCAACCGGTACACCGATCCAGCGTGGCACACGGCGCGGGCGCACCGGCCCCCTCTCACCGCCATCCACTCATCCGAGGAGCATCCGGCGAATCGCCGTGCTGATCCTCACCCGTTCGAGCGAGTAACCGTTCGAGCAAACCGATCGACCGCGTCCACGAAGGCCGCCCGACAAGAAGCGCCCGACACGACTCCCACCGCACGGCACCGCCACACGCCGAGCACCGCACCGACACCCGCCGAGCCGCCCACCGCACACGGTTCGCGGCACCGCACGGTCCACCGCACGCCGCCCAAGCCCGCCGGCCACCACACACGGATCACCGCACGCCGCTCACGGCACCAAGCCGGTACCGGCACGCCGATCACGGCACCAAGCCGATCACGACATGCCAGTCACCACGCCGAGGATCACGCCGCGCCGCTCACCGGCCCCGCGGGCGCCGCGCACCGCACCACGACTCAGACCGTGCGGGACCGCAGACCCTCCAGGAGGATCTCCAGCAGTCGGGCCGAAGCCGCGGCCTGCTGCGCCGGGTCCGGCAGTGCGGGCGCGGCGGTCGCTATCACCAGCAGCACATCGGCCACGGTGACGTCGGCACGCAACTCACCCGCCTCCCGGGCGCGGTCCACCAGTCGGCCGACCACCTCCAGCAGCGCACCCGCGCCGGAGTCGTCCGAGAGCTCGTCCTCGACGGCCGTCCGGGCGCCCACGACCCGAAGGTCCGGCCCGCCGGTCCCGCCGGCCTGACGCTGGTGCGGAACCCTGGCGGCCTCGGCCTCCTCGATCCCGTCCTCGGCGGCCGAGCCGACCCGCAGCACCTGCGGCGGCAGCAGCCGTCCGGCACCGGAGGCCACGGAGGTGCGCAGGAAGCGCGACAGCGCCTGCCACGGCTCCTCCTCCTGGCCCAGAGCGGACGTCGCCTGGTCGGTCAGCCGGGCGGTCTCTTCCTCGGCTATTCGCCGGACCAGCACGTCCTTGCTCGGGAAGCGCCGGTACACCGTGCCGACACCGACGCGGGCGCGCCGCGCCACGTCCTCCATCGGAGCCCCGTAGCCCAGCTCGCCGAATACCTCGCGAGCCGCGCGCAGGACGTGTTCGAGGTTGCGCTGGGCGTCGACACGCAGCGGCGTGGAGCGACCCATTCCGTGCGTGGTGGCACCTGTCATCACGCGGCCGCTGTCAGCAGACAGAGCGGTCGCAGAACCATGGAAATCGGAAATGTGCATATGTTTCCCCCGGTAATCATCTGTCTCCCCCCGGAGACAATCCCCGCCTTCACGCCGAGGGGGGCCACGGTCACGGGGCCCTGGTCCTACTCCTCGACGAGTTACGAACATAGTTGAGCCAGAGTCAATTCAGAAGGGGCAGCCCCGGACGGAGCACCGCCCGATCGGAGCATTCACCCTCACTTTTCCGCCGCAAGCCTCCGGAATCACCTCTTCCGCACCTGCTGACCTGCGCTCCTGCACCCGAATCCACACCCCCGGACAGGCCTGCCCCACCGCTCTCTCCGGTCACACAATCTGCCGGGCCTGTGGACAAACTCCCGGCCACGTTGCGTCATGGGGTGGTGAAGGCTGCTAACTCGCGGGGCACGGCCCCCGGTACCCCGCCCCGAACGCGCATCCTCATCGTGGGCGGCGGATACGTCGGCATGTACACGGCGCTCCGGCTCCAGCGGAAGCTGAGATCCGGCGAAGCCGAGGTCACGGTGATCACCCCCGAGCCCTACATGACGTACCAGCCCTTCCTCCCCGAGGCGGCCGCCGGATCCATCTCCCCCCGCCACGTCGTCGTGCCCCTGCGCCGCGTCCTGACCAAGTGCCGCATCGTCATCGGCCAGGCCCAGCGCATCGACCACGCCAAGCGCGTCGCGACCGTCACCACCCTCGCCACCGCCGAGGAAGGCGCCGGCGACATCGAGATCGCCTACGACGAACTCGTCCTCGCGCCCGGCTCCGTCTCGCGCACCCTCCCCGTCCCGGGGCTCGCCGACTACGGCATCGGATTCAAGACGGTCGAAGAGGCCATCGGCCTGCGCAACCACGTCATCGAACAGATGGACATCGCCTCCTCCACCCGCGACCCCGCGATCCGCGACGCGGCCCTCACCTTCGTCTTCGTGGGCGGCGGATACGCCGGCGTCGAGGCCCTCGGCGAACTGGAGGACATGGCGCGCTTCGCGGCCCGCTACTACCACAACATCAAGCCCGAGGACATGAAATGGGTGCTGGTCGAGGCCAGCGACCGGATCCTCCCCGAAGTCGGCCCCGAGATGGGCGTCTACACCGTGCGTGAACTGCGCCGACGCAACATCGACGTACGCCTGGAAACCCGCCTCGAATCCTGCGAGGACCGCGTCGCCGTCCTCAGCGACGGCGCCCGCTTCCCCACCCGCACCGTCGTCTGGACCGCCGGCGTCAAACCCCACCCGATCCTCGCCGCCTGCGACCTGCCCAAGAACGAACGCGGCCGGCTCGCCTGCACGGCCTTCCTCACCGTCGAGGGCGTCGAACACGCCTGGGCGGCCGGTGACGCGGCAGCCGTCCCCGACATCACCGCCGCCGAACCCGGCCGCGAATGCGCCCCCAACGCGCAACACGCCGTCCGCCAGGCCCGCTCCCTCGCCGACAACCTCCTGGCCGCCCTGCGCGACGAGGTCCTCACGGAGTACGCCCACAAGTACGCCGGTTCCGTCGCGTCCCTCGGCCTCCACAAGGGCGTCGCGTACATCTACGGCCGCAAGCTCAAGGGCTACCCGGCCTGGCTGATGCACCGCGCCTACCACCTCAGCCGCGTCCCCACCTTCAACCGCAAGATGCGCGTTCTTGCGGAATGGACCCTCTCAGGTCTGTTCAAACGCGAGATCGTTTCCCTAGGCTCCCTCGAACACCCCAGAGCAGAATTCGAACTCGCGGCAGGAGGCGGCCCGAAGGACCCGGCACCCCCACCCGCGCCCCAACCGCCGAAGGACGACCAGAGCTGACGTTGTCAGTCCGGTCGGCCACACTGGACGTGTGACCATAGGTGGGCTCACACCTGCACAGAGTGACACCGTCCGGCGATCGACCTGGGGGGAACCGCCCAGCGGCAGCCGGGGGAGACACAGCGACCACTTGCGACACCACGAGGCTTGAACGCAGTGAACTTCACCCGCTGGAGCGCCCGGTTCCCCGGAACGCAGCGCCGCGCCGCCGCCCGGACCGAACACGCCGCCGCCCAGGCCAAACGGGGCGAAGGCTCGGTCCCGGCAGCCCGCGGCGCCGCCACCCACACCCCGGCGCCCCCGGGCGACGGCACCCCCGCGGAGGCCACCGTCTCCGGAACGGGCACGGGCCCCCTCCCGGCCGCGCCCGCCCTCGACGCACTCTCCGTGCGCGAGGTCCTCGGCCTGCTCCCGACGCTCGTCGCCCTCGTCCACGGCCCTGACCACCGCGTCGCGTACGTCAACGACGCCTACGTCGCCGGCTTCGGCCCCCGCACCCCCGGCGCCCCCGCCCACAAGGCCCTCCCCGAACTCGGCGACCTCGGCCTGCTCCCGCTCCTCGACCAGGTCCAGCGCAGCGGCAAGCCCCGTACCGCCAAGAACCGCACCGCGCCCGGCGGCGGCAACTCGTACACGGTCACCTGCACCCCGGTCGAGTTCCCCAAGGCCGACACCGCGTCCGCGCAGGAGCCCCACACCGGCGTACTCGTCCACCTCGCCGACGTCACCGACCACGCCGAGGCCGCGGAGCGACTGCGCGCCAGCGAACGGCGCCAGCGCGAGGCGGCCGTCACCCTCCAGCGCTCCCTCCTGCCCCAGGAACTGGAACAGCCCGACGACCTCCGCGTCGCCGCCACCTACCAGCCCGGCGGCACCGAGGCGGCCGTCGGCGGCGACTGGTACGACGTCATCACCCTCGGCGCCGGCCGCACCGCCCTCGTCATCGGCGACGTCATGGGCCGCGGCGTCCGCGCCGCCGCCGTCATGGGCCAGCTGCGCACCGCCGTCCGCGCGTACGCCCGCCTCGACCTCCCGCCCCACGAGGTCCTGCAACTCCTCGACGGCCTCGCCGCCGAGATCGACGCCAGCCAGATCGCCACCTGCGTCTACGCCGTCCACGACCCCAACGAAGGCCTGCTCGCGTACGCCTCCGCCGGCCACCTCCCGATCCTGGTCCGCGACGAGCACGGCACCGTACGCCGCGCCGCCGACCCCACCGGCCCGCCGCTCGGCACCGGCGGCTGGCTGCACACCTCCGGCACCATCGCCCTGGGCCCCGGCTCCACCGCCGTCCTCTATACCGACGGCCTCGTCGAACGTCGCGGCGAGGACATCGACGAAGGCGTCGCCGCCCTCGAACGCGCCCTCGCCGGCGCCCAGGGCACCCCGTCCGTCATCTGCGACCGCCTGATGCGCGCCCTGGGCGTGGACGCCGACCACGATGACGACGTCGCCGTGATGGTCCTCCAGCAGCCCGCCCGCACCGGCGCCGACGCCGAGCTCTTCCACAACGCCGCCCTGGAACTCCTCGGAGGCATCGAGGCCGCACCGCGCGCCCGCGCCTTCGCCCAGGGCGTCCTCGCCTCCTGGCGTTTCCCGGTCGAGCTGTGCGACCTCGGCGTGCTGGCCGCCAGCGAACTCGTCGCGAACTCCCTCCAGCACGGCACTCCGCCCATGCACCTCCGGCTGCGCCGCACCGACCGTCGCCTGATCATCGAGGTCACCGACGGGGACGACCACCTCCCGCGCCGCCGCCGCGCCGAACCGGCCGACGAGACCGGCCGCGGCATCTCCATCGTCGCCACCATCGCCTCCAACTGGGGATCCCGCCGCACCCCGGGGGGCGGCAAGGCCGTCTGGTGCGAGTTCGCGCTCCCCGACAAGCAGCCCGACAAGCAGTAGAAGCACGACATGACGGTGCCCCCGGTCCGAGAGAGGACCGGGGGCACCGTCATGAAGCGATCTACACGGAAGCGGGCTCCGCGGCCTTCGCCACGGCGACCGGAGCCGCCGGCGCCACCGGAGCGCCCTTCAGCAGCGACGGGTTGTCCTGCGCCGGCGTCAGCTGCTTCCCGAGCCGCAGCGCCAGCCAGGCGATCCCCAGCGAGACCACCACGAACACCCCGATGTAGAGCATCGGCACACCCGCGCCGAGCGGCACGCCCAACGGCCCCAGCGCCAACGCCATCTGCTTGACCAGCGCAAACGCGGAGTTGTACTGCCCCACCGAACCCTCCGGCGCCAGGTCCGCGACGAGCGGCGCGAGCGTCGGCGACAGCATCGCCTCGCCGATCCCGAAGAGCGCGTACGTGGTGACGAACGCGGCCGCGGCCATCACGGCGCTCCCGTGCCCCAGCCCCGAGAACCCGGCGATGAGCCAGGCACCGGTCCAGATCAGACCGACCAGCGCGATCACCCGCGACCGCCGCCGCTTCTCGACGAGCCTCAGCACGACGAACTGCGCCACGACGATCGCACCGGTGTTGGCGGCGAGCGCGAACCCGAGCGTGGAAGGCGAGATCCCGGCGGCCTCGGTACCGAAGGCGGCCAGACCCGACTCGAACTGTCCGTAGCAGGCGAAGAAGACCACGAAGCCCAGGACGAGCAGCTTCACCATGGCCTGGTGCCGCAGCATCCGCTTCCAGCCGCCACCCGCCTGCGACGGGTCCCTCGGCACGGCGTCCTTGATGCTCGGCGCGTGCGGCATCCGCACGGTGGCGATGACACCCGCCAGCACCAGGAACATGACGGCCTCGATACCGAACAGCAGGGTGAAGCTGCCCGGGTGCGCGACGTCCACGATCTGGCCGCCGATGAGACCACCGATGCCGAGACCGAGGTTCTGCATGAAGAACTGGAGCGCGAACGCCCGCGTACGGGTGCTCGGGGTCGAGCACCACACGATCATCGTGGCCAGCGCCGGCTGCATCACGGCCTGCCCGGCGCCCAGCGCCAGGGCGGACAGCAGGATCGGCACGGGCCCGGTGGACAGCCCCAGGGACAGCGCCCCGGCGGACGCGGCCACCGCGGCACCCATCACGACCGGGACGGGACCACGGCGGTCGATGATCCGACCGGTGAAGGGCAGCGCGACGAGAGCGCCCAGGGCGAAGGCCACGAACGCGCTCGTGGCGGCCATGGAGCCCAGATTCCGCACCTGCGCCACATAGATGTAGAGGAACGGAACCGTGAAGCCGATGCCGAACGCGGTCAGCGCGTTCCCGGCCTGGATCCGCCGCATCGCAGCGCCCATCACCTTGGTCACTTTCACCACCTTGATAGCTGAAGCCTGAAGACTTCATTCCTAAAGTTCGAAGCTTAACTCTACACATCGAAGGAGTTAGACGCCAACGAGCTCGTGCCATACTTCGGGCCATGGGTGACACCGACGGCACAACGCCTGTCCACGAACCGAGCCTCGACGAGCAGATCGCCGTCTATCAGCGCGAGTTCCAGGACCTCGATCCCCAGGTCGAAAAGGTGGTCTCGGCGCTGAGCCGGCTGAACCGCCGCATGAACGTCGCGTACGGACGCCAGACCGCGGCCCTGGGCATCAGCAACGCGGAGTGGGAGGTCCTCAAGGCCCTCGTCATCTCCGGATCCCCGTACCGCATGGGTCCCAGCGAGCTGGCCAAGCAGCTGGGCCTCACGCCGGCGGCGATGACCCACCGGATCGACCGGATGACGTCGGAGGGCCTGGTCACCCGTGAGCGCGACGAGTCCAACCGGGTCCGCGTGATCGTGGAGCTCACGGACGAGGGACGCAGCAAGTGGCTCGACGCGATGCGCGCGGCCACGATCTTCGAGGAGGACCTCCTCCAGGACCTCTCCACCGCGGAGCGCGGCGTCCTCGGCGACATGCTGACCCGCCTCCTGGACCGCGTCGAAGACCTTCAAGCCAGGGGTTGACACACCCCTCGCGGATCCGTAAGGTTCTTCGAGTTGTCCCAGAGTCAACTGGTTTTGGCGACAACAACTCCCGCCGCCTCGTTGCGGCACCCCAACTCAGCACGATCTCCCACCGGGAACGAATTCGGCATGCCCGAATTAATTTCCGAAGGTCGATTATGAATCGCCTGGGAAGTCCACTAGAGTTCTGGGAGTCGGAAGGGCCCAACAGCCCGGAAGACAAGCCCCGCTGACTGGGAGTCAGGCCCGAAAGGTTCTGATAGAGTCGGACTCGCCGGAAAGGGAAAACGCGAAAGCGAAGAACCTGGAAGGCGGAAAACAAGCGAGACTGGCTCTGATAGAGTCGGAAACGCAAGAACGAAGGAAGCGCCCGGAGGAAAGCCCGAGAGGGTGAGTACAAAGGAAGCGTCCGTTCCTTGAGAACTCAACAGCGTGCCAAAAATCAACGCCAAAAGTTGATACCCCGTCCATTTCGGTGGATGAGGTTCCTTTGAAAAAGACCTGTGAGGTCGCCATCCTTCGGGATGGTGGTGCTTGCAGGCGATTACACAGCGAGGACGCAGTGGTCGATCGGTCTTATTCCGACATGATCGGCCCGCTCTAAGTGCGTGTGCACCCGATTACGGGTAAACATTCATGGAGAGTTTGATCCTGGCTCAGGACGAACGCTGGCGGCGTGCTTAACACATGCAAGTCGAACGATGAAGCCCTTCGGGGTGGATTAGTGGCGAACGGGTGAGTAACACGTGGGCAATCTGCCCTTCACTCTGGGACAAGCCCTGGAAACGGGGTCTAATACCGGATAACACTCCTGCCTGCATGGGTGGGGGTTAAAAGCTCCGGCGGTGAAGGATGAGCCCGCGGCCTATCAGCTTGTTGGTGGGGTAATGGCCCACCAAGGCGACGACGGGTAGCCGGCCTGAGAGGGCGACCGGCCACACTGGGACTGAGACACGGCCCAGACTCCTACGGGAGGCAGCAGTGGGGAATATTGCACAATGGGCGAAAGCCTGATGCAGCGACGCCGCGTGAGGGATGACGGCCTTCGGGTTGTAAACCTCTTTCAGCAGGGAAGAAGCGAAAGTGACGGTACCTGCAGAAGAAGCGCCGGCTAACTACGTGCCAGCAGCCGCGGTAATACGTAGGGCGCAAGCGTTGTCCGGAATTATTGGGCGTAAAGAGCTCGTAGGCGGCTTGTCACGTCGGATGTGAAAGCCCGAGGCTTAACCTCGGGTCTGCATTCGATACGGGCTAGCTAGAGTGTGGTAGGGGAGATCGGAATTCCTGGTGTAGCGGTGAAATGCGCAGATATCAGGAGGAACACCGGTGGCGAAGGCGGATCTCTGGGCCATTACTGACGCTGAGGAGCGAAAGCGTGGGGAGCGAACAGGATTAGATACCCTGGTAGTCCACGCCGTAAACGTTGGGAACTAGGTGTTGGCGACATTCCACGTCGTCGGTGCCGCAGCTAACGCATTAAGTTCCCCGCCTGGGGAGTACGGCCGCAAGGCTAAAACTCAAAGGAATTGACGGGGGCCCGCACAAGCAGCGGAGCATGTGGCTTAATTCGACGCAACGCGAAGAACCTTACCAAGGCTTGACATATACCGGAAAGCATTAGAGATAGTGCCCCCCTTGTGGTCGGTATACAGGTGGTGCATGGCTGTCGTCAGCTCGTGTCGTGAGATGTTGGGTTAAGTCCCGCAACGAGCGCAACCCTTGTCCTGTGTTGCCAGCATGCCCTTCGGGGTGATGGGGACTCACAGGAGACCGCCGGGGTCAACTCGGAGGAAGGTGGGGACGACGTCAAGTCATCATGCCCCTTATGTCTTGGGCTGCACACGTGCTACAATGGCCGGTACAATGAGCTGCGATACCGTGAGGTGGAGCGAATCTCAAAAAGCCGGTCTCAGTTCGGATTGGGGTCTGCAACTCGACCCCATGAAGTCGGAGTTGCTAGTAATCGCAGATCAGCATTGCTGCGGTGAATACGTTCCCGGGCCTTGTACACACCGCCCGTCACGTCACGAAAGTCGGTAACACCCGAAGCCGGTGGCCCAACCCGTAAGGGAGGGAGCTGTCGAAGGTGGGACTGGCGATTGGGACGAAGTCGTAACAAGGTAGCCGTACCGGAAGGTGCGGCTGGATCACCTCCTTTCTAAGGAGCACAGTACCGATTGCAGACAAATGTTCTGCACGGTCAGCTCATGGGTGGAACGTTGATTATTTGGCACGGTCTTCCAATACATCCTGCAAGTACTGCCCTCGGGCGTGGAAAGCGGTGATGGTGGCGGAGGGTCGTGCCTGGCACGTTGTTGGGTATCTGAGGGTACGGCCGTAAGGTTGTATCTTCGCGATGCCGGCCCCAGTGAACTTGATCTGTATGGATCAGGGTGATGGGTGACTGGTCGTTGCTTGAGAACTACACAGTGGACGCGAGCATCTGTGGCCAAGTTTTTAAGGGCACACGGTGGATGCCTTGGCACCAGGAACCGATGAAGGACGTGAGAGGCCGCGATAGGCCCCGGGGAGCTGCCAACTGAGCTTTGATCCGGGGGTGTCCGAATGGGGAAACCCGGCAGTCGTCATGGGCTGTCACCCACTGCTGAACACATAGGCAGTGTGGAGGGAACGAGGGGAAGTGAAACATCTCAGTACCCTCAGGAAGAGAAAACAACCGTGATTCCGGGAGTAGTGGCGAGCGAAACCGGATGAGGCCAAACCGTATGCGTGTGATACCCGGCAGGGGTTGCGCATGCGGGGTTGTGGGAATTCTTTTGATCGGTCTGCCGGCCGGTCGGCGAGTCAGAAACCGTTGATGTAGTCGAAGGACATGCGAAAGGTCCGGCGTAGAGGGTAAGACCCCCGTAGACGAAACATCAGCGGCTTGCTTAAGAATCTCCCAAGTAGCACGGGGCCCGAGAAATCCCGTGTGAATCTGGCGGGACCACCCGCTAAGCCTAAATATTCCCTGGTGACCGATAGCGGATAGTACCGTGAGGGAATGGTGAAAAGTACCGCGGGAGCGGAGTGAAATAGTACCTGAAACCGTGTGCCTACAAGCCGTGGGAGCGTCGCTGTATGTGCTTGCACATACAGTCGTGACTGCGTGCCTTTTGAAGAATGAGCCTGCGAGTTAGCGGTGTGTAGCGAGGTTAACCCGTGTGGGGAAGCCGTAGCGAAAGCGAGTCCGAATAGGGCGATTGAGTTGCACGCTCTAGACCCGAAGCGGAGTGATCTAGCCATGGGCAGGTTGAAGCGGAGGTAAGACTTCGTGGAGGACCGAACCCACCAGGGTTGAAAACCTGGGGGATGACCTGTGGTTAGGGGTGAAAGGCCAATCAAACTCCGTGATAGCTGGTTCTCCCCGAAATGCATTTAGGTGCAGCGTCGTGTGTTTCTTGCCGGAGGTAGAGCACTGGATAGGCGATGGGCCCTACCGGGTTACTGACCTTAGCCAAACTCCGAATGCCGGTAAGTGAGAGCACGGCAGTGAGACTGTGGGGGATAAGCTCCATGGTCGAGAGGGAAACAGCCCAGAGCATCGACTAAGGCCCCCAAGCGTACGCTAAGTGGGAAAGGATGTGGAGTCGCAGAGACAACCAGGAGGTTGGCTTAGAAGCAGCCACCCTTGAAAGAGTGCGTAATAGCTCACTGGTCAAGTGATTCCGCGCCGACAATGTAGCGGGGCTCAAGCGTACCGCCGAAGTCGTGTCATTCCAGCACATACCCCCAACGGGGGCTGGGATGGGTAGGGGAGCGTCGTGTGCCGGGTGAAGCAGCAGCGGAAGCTAGTTGTGGACGGTTCACGAGTGAGAATGCAGGCATGAGTAGCGATACACACGTGAGAAACGTGTGCGCCGATTGACTAAGGGTTCCTGGGTCAAGCTGATCTGCCCAGGGTAAGTCGGGACCTAAGGCGAGGCCGACAGGCGTAGTCGATGGACAACCGGTTGATATTCCGGTACCCGCTTTGAAACGCCCAATATCGAATCCTCTAATGCTAAGGCCGTGAAGCCGTTCCGGACCCTTCGGGGAAAGGAAAGTGGTGGAGCCGCCGGCCCAAGGTGGTAGTAGGTAAGCGATGGGGTGACGCAGGAAGGTAGTCCAACCCGGGCGGTGGTAGTCCCGGGGTAAGGGTGTAGGCCGAGGGGTAGGCAAATCCGTCCCTCATTAAGGCTGAGACCTGATGCCGAGCCGATTGTGGTGAAGTGGATGATCCTATGCTGTCGAGAAAAGCCTCTAGCGAGTTTCATGGCGGCCCGTACCCTAAACCGACTCAGGTGGTCAGGTAGAGAATACCGAGGCGTTCGGGTGAACTATGGTTAAGGAACTCGGCAAAATGCCCCCGTAACTTCGGGAGAAGGGGGGCCATCACCGGTGATAGCACTTGCTGCTTGAGCTGGGGGTGGCCGCAGAGACCAGCGAGAAGCGACTGTTTACTAAAAACACAGGTCCGTGCGAAGCCGTAAGGCGATGTATACGGACTGACGCCTGCCCGGTGCTGGAACGTTAAGGGGACCGGTTAGTGCGCTTTCGGGCGTGCGAAGCTGAGAACTTAAGCGCCAGTAAACGGCGGTGGTAACTATAACCATCCTAAGGTAGCGAAATTCCTTGTCGGGTAAGTTCCGACCTGCACGAATGGCGTAACGACTTCTCGACTGTCTCAACCATAGGCCCGGTGAAATTGCACTACGAGTAAAGATGCTCGTTTCGCGCAGCAGGACGGAAAGACCCCGGGACCTTTACTATAGTTTGATATTGGTGTTCGGTTCGGCTTGTGTAGGATAGGTGGGAGACTTTGAAGCAGCCACGCCAGTGGTTGTGGAGTCGCCGTTGAAATACCACTCTGGTCGTGCTGGATGTCTAACCTCGGTCCGTGATCCGGATCAGGGACAGTGTCTGATGGGTAGTTTAACTGGGGCGGTTGCCTCCCAAAGAGTAACGGAGGCGCCCAAAGGTTCCCTCAGCCTGGTTGGCAATCAGGTGTTGAGTGTAAGTGCACAAGGGAGCTTGACTGTGAGACCGACGGGTCGAGCAGGGACGAAAGTCGGGACTAGTGATCCGGCGGTGGCTTGTGGAAGCGCCGTCGCTCAACGGATAAAAGGTACCCCGGGGATAACAGGCTGATCTTCCCCAAGAGTCCATATCGACGGGATGGTTTGGCACCTCGATGTCGGCTCGTCGCATCCTGGGGCTGGAGTCGGTCCCAAGGGTTGGGCTGTTCGCCCATTAAAGCGGTACGCGAGCTGGGTTTAGAACGTCGTGAGACAGTTCGGTCCCTATCCGCTGTGCGCGTAGGAATATTGAGAAGGGCTGTCCCTAGTACGAGAGGACCGGGACGGACGAACCTCTGGTGTGCCAGTTGTCCTGCCAAGGGCATGGCTGGTTGGCTACGTTCGGGAGGGATAACCGCTGAAAGCATCTAAGCGGGAAGCCTGCTTCAAGATGAGTATTCCCACCTCCTTGAGAGGGTAAGGCTCCCAGTAGACGACTGGGTTGATAGGCCAGATGTGGAAGCCCGGTAACGGGTGGAGCTGACTGGTACTAATAGGCCGAGGGCTTGTCCTCAGTTGCTCGCGTCCACTGTGTTAGTTCTGAAGTAACGAACTGTGTTCATATCCGGTTGGTTAACTTCATAGTGTTTCGGTGGTCATAGCGTTAGGGAAACGCCCGGTTTACATTCCGAACCCGGAAGCTAAGCCTTTCAGCGCCGATGGTACTGCAGGGGGGACCCTGTGGGAGAGTAGGACGCCGCCGAACAATCATTGTGGGAAAGCCCCGCACCCTTCAGGGTGCGGGGCTTTTCTGCGTTCCAGACCAGGTTGTCGGGTTCGGCTGGGTATCCTGGCCGCGTTCCCCAGGAGGACACGATGACAGCACAGCAGCTGGAAGACGGCGGCCCGCTCATCCCTCAGCCGGCCATGACCCGGGAAGCGCTCCGGGACGCCGTTCGCCGCATCGACATGGCGAATCTCGCCGTGCTCGACAGGGAGTGCAACGAGGCGTTCGATCGCGCCGCGGCAACGGGCGCCATCAATCCGCTGCGGTTCTTCCTGATCAAATGGGCAACGCACGTGGCCATCCATCGCTGGCCGGCTCGGGCGGCGGCTCTCCACGAAGCAGAACGCATCGCCGGAGACCCGAATGCGACCGAGCAGGAGTTCCGGTCGGCGATGGAGACCAGCAGCCGCATCCTGGCCGAGGCCCAGGAGGAGATCGGCCGGTGAGTTCCCGCGGCGAAAGCGTGGAGAACGAGAGCGGCTGGGCATGGGAATGCGATCCCGGTCGGCTGTGGGTCCTCGGAGACATGCCTGCGGAACAGCAGAGGTTGGTCGGCTTTGTCATGGACGGGCTCGTGGACCTGGCGTCGATGGGCATCGACCCCAAGGACGGCAGCCTCTACGAGGACGAGCAGCCGATGCGGCTCCGTACGTATGAGGACGAGCACCTCATGCTCTGGTACCAGACCATCCCGCATCGCAGCCGCGTCTACCTGAAGCGCGTCAACCTCTAACGGTACCGAGGCGACCCTCCGGCTTGGTGGCCGTGCTGGACGTTGGCGGGTACGAGATCGTCCGCCGCGACCCCACCCGAGACGACCACGAGGTCACCACCTCCCCAGGCAGCATCGACCCCGCCCGCGAGCTCACCCTTTTGGATGGCCGTCCGACCGCTGCATCAGCGCTCGTTGATCCCGTTGCCACCCCGGCGTCGAACCTTCGCGGCCCGCTCCCGTGCTCTGAAGCCTTCGCCTGACGGTCACGGCTTGGAGCGATTCCGCGGTCGCTGGACCGCGAACATGCAGTCGGCTTGTCAACAAGGACGACGGCCGCTCAGCGAATGGCTGTGACCTGCCGGAAGTGTCGGTCCCTCATGTCACTCTGGCCGCGGCCAGGTCGGCGGGGTGAGGGGATGCTGAGGGGATGGGGGCTGCGTACTACCGGGCATGGCCTGCCCTGGCCCGGTCCTCGAAGACCAGCACGCAGTCCCCTGCGGGTTTCCCACCGGTCAGCGAAATCGGACGGGGCCAACCAGGTTCCTTTCAGCCGGTACGCAGCCGGCCATCGGGTACCACCTTGGTCCTTTGTCTGTTCCGTGCTGGTGGCCCTCACCGTCATTGGCGCGGGCAACCGCATTCGGCACACCCGACCGGTCGCTGAGGGAAGCGAGACCGCGGTGGTTGCTGATCTTTCCGGCCACAGCACTAGGCATGCCCATCGGCGGACTCGACGGCGTCGATGTCCAGGCGGCCCTGCACCTCAGCGCGGTTCTCATCTGGCACGGAGGTAGTCCGCGCCGCTCGAACAGATCTCTGGTGTCCTTGATCGAACGATGTCCGGCAGCACGTCGGAGGACGCGGCCGTGGTACTGCCGTCGATCAAGAACCGACCGTGTGCACGACTGTCTCCCGGCCGGATCCGGGTGGCGGCCCCGGGTCGGCCTTCTCTGTGGGGCGGATGTCGATGGAGGCGCGAGGCGCGTTTGGTCTTCGGCGCGGAGTGGGGACAGCCGATGTCGCGTGCGGCCATCCAGGGGCGTTGTCGCCATCCGGGGAGGCCTCCCCGGATGGCGACGTCGATGTGGCTGGTTCGCGGGGCTGGTCATGGCACCGATCGGACCATCGGCCAAGTCTGGCGCGGTAGTTGAGGAGGGTGGTGGCTGTCGTCTTGGGCCAGGTTCTGGTGGACGGAACCAGGACGGGGCCGCTACTGGCGGGTCCGGGGCGGCTGGCCCGGGCAGTTCAGGCAGCGGGGAGTCGACCTGGGCGGGGAGCGAGAGCGGGGGCTGCTGGGTCGGTTCCGGCGGCCGGTCTCGTCCGCGGTCGAGGCAGATGGTCTGCTGCCCCGCCGGTCTCTCCCTAGGCGGTGGCCGAGCTGGTCTACCGCGATGGGAAGGAACACCCCAGTCTGGTGCCTGTGTTTATGGGGGTGGTGCCGGATCGTTGCGTGCCTGGTGGTGAGGCGAACTCCCGGTCGGTTCGCCTGCGGGACCTACCGATGGCGGGCTCTTCGGGTTCGTTGGCCCGAGCTTCTTTCTTAGGGGCGCGAGCCGCGTGCTGATGAGAGCGCACCATCGTGGAGTCGTCCGACGCAACCCGGTCCAAGTCCTCGTGGCTGGAGAGCTGGGCTACCAGGATGGTGAACCCGCTGCGGGACTGCCGTCGCCATCCGCAGCCGCCGCCAGATGGGCAAGACCCGCGTCGATGCGTCCGGTGAGGAAGCTGTTACGGCTTGGCGGTCCCGGCTGTCGTCTCTACAGACGCCCACCAGGTGATCACTCGGGCTGCCATCGCGTCGGGGCGGATGCCCACGGGGTCGAGGTCGAAGTGGACCTTGAGCTCGTGCCGCAGATCGCGTTCGGTGGCGGTGCTCCAAGGTCTCACCCGCCCAGACTGCCACCCGGACACGACCACCATGACGGTGGCGCCGGGGAGGAGACACGGTGGAGCCGCCGGACCTCTCCGGAGCCGCCCTCGCGGACAGAGGCCGAACTGGAGGTGGGGGAGGAATGCGTCCGGGCTCGCCACGGGCGGAGCCTGGTACTGCCGGCCTCGACCTGTGCGTGGGGCGTACGCGGGGAAGGGGTTCCTAGAACACGGCGACAGGGTGGTGTGCCTCGGTCAGCCCGGCGACCGCGCAGTTGCTGATGATCAGCCCGCCCAGGGGCACGAGGGGATGTCCGGTGGGCTCAGGGTTGCGTGTCGCTCCTCTCGCGCGTCTCTGGTTCCAGGCATGCGTCCGCGCAGCTCGCGCTCCGCGGAGCAGGCGATCAGCCTGCTGTCGGGGACGGCGCTCGTTCGCTGCTCGACTGGATGGCCACGTCGGCCCGCGCCGTCGACGGGGCGAGCTGGAGAACAACGTCATGCATGCGGCCTGGGGCCAAGGAGGGCTGGTGTCGGCGGGTTCCCTTGGGCCGATTGGACCCCTGTCCGAGGCTGATGTAGAGTAGAACGGTTGCCTCGAGCTGAACGGTTCGGCAACACGCCCCCGATGAATCGAATTCAGACAGGGCACCCTCGACTCCTCATCCAGGAATCTGAAGCCGGGAAATCCGGTGGAAAACTTCTGATAGAGTCGGACTCGCCGGAAAGGGAAACGCGAAAGCGAAGAACTGGAAAGCGAAACCCGCTTCGACCGGGAATCGGACACGAAAGAGTCTGATAGAGTCGGAAACGCAAGAACGAAGAAAGCGCCCGGAGGAAAGCCCGAGAGGGTGAGTACAAAGGAAGCGTCCGTTCCTTGAGAACTCAACAGCGTGCCAAAAATCAACGCCAAAAGTTGATACCCCGTCCATTTCGGTGGATGAGGTTCCTTTGAAAAAGACCTGTGAGGTCGCCATCCTTCGGGATGGTGGTGCTTGCAGGCGATTACACAGCGAGGACGCAGTGGTCGATCGGTCTTATTCCGACATGATCGGCCCGCTCTAAGTGCGTGTGCACCCGATTACGGGTAAACATTCATGGAGAGTTTGATCCTGGCTCAGGACGAACGCTGGCGGCGTGCTTAACACATGCAAGTCGAACGATGAAGCCCTTCGGGGTGGATTAGTGGCGAACGGGTGAGTAACACGTGGGCAATCTGCCCTTCACTCTGGGACAAGCCCTGGAAACGGGGTCTAATACCGGATAACACTCCTGCCTGCATGGGTGGGGGTTAAAAGCTCCGGCGGTGAAGGATGAGCCCGCGGCCTATCAGCTTGTTGGTGGGGTAATGGCCCACCAAGGCGACGACGGGTAGCCGGCCTGAGAGGGCGACCGGCCACACTGGGACTGAGACACGGCCCAGACTCCTACGGGAGGCAGCAGTGGGGAATATTGCACAATGGGCGAAAGCCTGATGCAGCGACGCCGCGTGAGGGATGACGGCCTTCGGGTTGTAAACCTCTTTCAGCAGGGAAGAAGCGAAAGTGACGGTACCTGCAGAAGAAGCGCCGGCTAACTACGTGCCAGCAGCCGCGGTAATACGTAGGGCGCAAGCGTTGTCCGGAATTATTGGGCGTAAAGAGCTCGTAGGCGGCTTGTCACGTCGGATGTGAAAGCCCGAGGCTTAACCTCGGGTCTGCATTCGATACGGGCTAGCTAGAGTGTGGTAGGGGAGATCGGAATTCCTGGTGTAGCGGTGAAATGCGCAGATATCAGGAGGAACACCGGTGGCGAAGGCGGATCTCTGGGCCATTACTGACGCTGAGGAGCGAAAGCGTGGGGAGCGAACAGGATTAGATACCCTGGTAGTCCACGCCGTAAACGTTGGGAACTAGGTGTTGGCGACATTCCACGTCGTCGGTGCCGCAGCTAACGCATTAAGTTCCCCGCCTGGGGAGTACGGCCGCAAGGCTAAAACTCAAAGGAATTGACGGGGGCCCGCACAAGCAGCGGAGCATGTGGCTTAATTCGACGCAACGCGAAGAACCTTACCAAGGCTTGACATATACCGGAAAGCATTAGAGATAGTGCCCCCCTTGTGGTCGGTATACAGGTGGTGCATGGCTGTCGTCAGCTCGTGTCGTGAGATGTTGGGTTAAGTCCCGCAACGAGCGCAACCCTTGTCCTGTGTTGCCAGCATGCCCTTCGGGGTGATGGGGACTCACAGGAGACCGCCGGGGTCAACTCGGAGGAAGGTGGGGACGACGTCAAGTCATCATGCCCCTTATGTCTTGGGCTGCACACGTGCTACAATGGCCGGTACAATGAGCTGCGATACCGTGAGGTGGAGCGAATCTCAAAAAGCCGGTCTCAGTTCGGATTGGGGTCTGCAACTCGACCCCATGAAGTCGGAGTTGCTAGTAATCGCAGATCAGCATTGCTGCGGTGAATACGTTCCCGGGCCTTGTACACACCGCCCGTCACGTCACGAAAGTCGGTAACACCCGAAGCCGGTGGCCCAACCCGTAAGGGAGGGAGCTGTCGAAGGTGGGACTGGCGATTGGGACGAAGTCGTAACAAGGTAGCCGTACCGGAAGGTGCGGCTGGATCACCTCCTTTCTAAGGAGCACAGTACCGATTGCAGACAAATGTTCTGCACGGTCAGCTCATGGGTGGAACGTTGATTATTTGGCACGGTCTTCCAATACATCCTGCAAGTACTGCCCTCGGGCGTGGAAAGCGGTGATGGTGGCGGAGGGTCGTGCCTGGCACGTTGTTGGGTATCTGAGGGTACGGCCGTAAGGTTGTATCTTCGCGATGCCGGCCCCAGTGAACTTGATCTGTATGGATCAGGGTGATGGGTGACTGGTCGTTGCTTGAGAACTACACAGTGGACGCGAGCATCTGTGGCCAAGTTTTTAAGGGCACACGGTGGATGCCTTGGCACCAGGAACCGATGAAGGACGTGAGAGGCCGCGATAGGCCCCGGGGAGCTGCCAACTGAGCTTTGATCCGGGGGTGTCCGAATGGGGAAACCCGGCAGTCGTCATGGGCTGTCACCCACTGCTGAACACATAGGCAGTGTGGAGGGAACGAGGGGAAGTGAAACATCTCAGTACCCTCAGGAAGAGAAAACAACCGTGATTCCGGGAGTAGTGGCGAGCGAAACCGGATGAGGCCAAACCGTATGCGTGTGATACCCGGCAGGGGTTGCGCATGCGGGGTTGTGGGAATTCTTTTGATCGGTCTGCCGGCCGGTCGGCGAGTCAGAAACCGTTGATGTAGTCGAAGGACATGCGAAAGGTCCGGCGTAGAGGGTAAGACCCCCGTAGACGAAACATCAGCGGCTTGCTTAAGAATCTCCCAAGTAGCACGGGGCCCGAGAAATCCCGTGTGAATCTGGCGGGACCACCCGCTAAGCCTAAATATTCCCTGGTGACCGATAGCGGATAGTACCGTGAGGGAATGGTGAAAAGTACCGCGGGAGCGGAGTGAAATAGTACCTGAAACCGTGTGCCTACAAGCCGTGGGAGCGTCGCTGTATGTGCTTGCACATACAGTCGTGACTGCGTGCCTTTTGAAGAATGAGCCTGCGAGTTAGCGGTGTGTAGCGAGGTTAACCCGTGTGGGGAAGCCGTAGCGAAAGCGAGTCCGAATAGGGCGATTGAGTTGCACGCTCTAGACCCGAAGCGGAGTGATCTAGCCATGGGCAGGTTGAAGCGGAGGTAAGACTTCGTGGAGGACCGAACCCACCAGGGTTGAAAACCTGGGGGATGACCTGTGGTTAGGGGTGAAAGGCCAATCAAACTCCGTGATAGCTGGTTCTCCCCGAAATGCATTTAGGTGCAGCGTCGTGTGTTTCTTGCCGGAGGTAGAGCACTGGATAGGCGATGGGCCCTACCGGGTTACTGACCTTAGCCAAACTCCGAATGCCGGTAAGTGAGAGCACGGCAGTGAGACTGTGGGGGATAAGCTCCATGGTCGAGAGGGAAACAGCCCAGAGCATCGACTAAGGCCCCCAAGCGTACGCTAAGTGGGAAAGGATGTGGAGTCGCAGAGACAACCAGGAGGTTGGCTTAGAAGCAGCCACCCTTGAAAGAGTGCGTAATAGCTCACTGGTCAAGTGATTCCGCGCCGACAATGTAGCGGGGCTCAAGCGTACCGCCGAAGTCGTGTCATTCCAGCACATACCCCCAACGGGGGCTGGGATGGGTAGGGGAGCGTCGTGTGCCGGGTGAAGCAGCAGCGGAAGCTAGTTGTGGACGGTTCACGAGTGAGAATGCAGGCATGAGTAGCGATACACACGTGAGAAACGTGTGCGCCGATTGACTAAGGGTTCCTGGGTCAAGCTGATCTGCCCAGGGTAAGTCGGGACCTAAGGCGAGGCCGACAGGCGTAGTCGATGGACAACCGGTTGATATTCCGGTACCCGCTTTGAAACGCCCAATATCGAATCCTCTAATGCTAAGGCCGTGAAGCCGTTCCGGACCCTTCGGGGAAAGGAAAGTGGTGGAGCCGCCGGCCCAAGGTGGTAGTAGGTAAGCGATGGGGTGACGCAGGAAGGTAGTCCAACCCGGGCGGTGGTAGTCCCGGGGTAAGGGTGTAGGCCGAGGGGTAGGCAAATCCGTCCCTCATTAAGGCTGAGACCTGATGCCGAGCCGATTGTGGTGAAGTGGATGATCCTATGCTGTCGAGAAAAGCCTCTAGCGAGTTTCATGGCGGCCCGTACCCTAAACCGACTCAGGTGGTCAGGTAGAGAATACCGAGGCGTTCGGGTGAACTATGGTTAAGGAACTCGGCAAAATGCCCCCGTAACTTCGGGAGAAGGGGGGCCATCACCGGTGATAGCACTTGCTGCTTGAGCTGGGGGTGGCCGCAGAGACCAGCGAGAAGCGACTGTTTACTAAAAACACAGGTCCGTGCGAAGCCGTAAGGCGATGTATACGGACTGACGCCTGCCCGGTGCTGGAACGTTAAGGGGACCGGTTAGTGCGCTTTCGGGCGTGCGAAGCTGAGAACTTAAGCGCCAGTAAACGGCGGTGGTAACTATAACCATCCTAAGGTAGCGAAATTCCTTGTCGGGTAAGTTCCGACCTGCACGAATGGCGTAACGACTTCTCGACTGTCTCAACCATAGGCCCGGTGAAATTGCACTACGAGTAAAGATGCTCGTTTCGCGCAGCAGGACGGAAAGACCCCGGGACCTTTACTATAGTTTGATATTGGTGTTCGGTTCGGCTTGTGTAGGATAGGTGGGAGACTTTGAAGCAGCCACGCCAGTGGTTGTGGAGTCGCCGTTGAAATACCACTCTGGTCGTGCTGGATGTCTAACCTCGGTCCGTGATCCGGATCAGGGACAGTGTCTGATGGGTAGTTTAACTGGGGCGGTTGCCTCCCAAAGAGTAACGGAGGCGCCCAAAGGTTCCCTCAGCCTGGTTGGCAATCAGGTGTTGAGTGTAAGTGCACAAGGGAGCTTGACTGTGAGACCGACGGGTCGAGCAGGGACGAAAGTCGGGACTAGTGATCCGGCGGTGGCTTGTGGAAGCGCCGTCGCTCAACGGATAAAAGGTACCCCGGGGATAACAGGCTGATCTTCCCCAAGAGTCCATATCGACGGGATGGTTTGGCACCTCGATGTCGGCTCGTCGCATCCTGGGGCTGGAGTCGGTCCCAAGGGTTGGGCTGTTCGCCCATTAAAGCGGTACGCGAGCTGGGTTTAGAACGTCGTGAGACAGTTCGGTCCCTATCCGCTGTGCGCGTAGGAATATTGAGAAGGGCTGTCCCTAGTACGAGAGGACCGGGACGGACGAACCTCTGGTGTGCCAGTTGTCCTGCCAAGGGCATGGCTGGTTGGCTACGTTCGGGAGGGATAACCGCTGAAAGCATCTAAGCGGGAAGCCTGCTTCAAGATGAGTATTCCCACCTCCTTGAGAGGGTAAGGCTCCCAGTAGACGACTGGGTTGATAGGCCAGATGTGGAAGCCCGGTAACGGGTGGAGCTGACTGGTACTAATAGGCCGAGGGCTTGTCCTCAGTTGCTCGCGTCCACTGTGTTAGTTCTGAAGTAACGAACTGTGTTCATATCCGGTTGGTTAACTTCATAGTGTTTCGGTGGTCATAGCGTTAGGGAAACGCCCGGTTTACATTCCGAACCCGGAAGCTAAGCCTTTCAGCGCCGATGGTACTGCAGGGGGGACCCTGTGGGAGAGTAGGACGCCGCCGAACAATCATTGTGGGAAAGCCCCGCACCCTCAGGGTGCGGGGCTTTTCTGCGTTCCAGACCATTTCGGTTCAACGGTCCTGTTTTTTTTGCGTGCAGGGTGCACCGGTGTCGTGCTTTGATCCGCAGTATGAATCAGCATGGGGTGCGGCCGGTGTCTGCCGGCGAGTGGGAGAAGGTCAAGGAGCTGCGGCTCAGCGCATTGCGGGATCCTGCGGCTCCGGTGGCTTTCCTGGAGAGCATCGTGGAGGCCGAGTCCCAGCCGGACGAGTTCTGGCAGGGGCGGACCGCGAGAGCTTCGAGCGGGCGGGCTGCCCGGCAGTTCGTTGCCGAGGCTCCCGACGGATCCTGGGACGGGTCGGTGACCGTGCTCGTCGAGGAAGGCGGCACCGTCGACTACTTCGGTGAGGTCGTGGAGAAGGCGCAGGGGCACCTGGTGGGGGTGTTCGTGCGGGCCGGGCAGCGGGGCACCGGACTGACCGGTGCGTTGTTCGCGGCCGCCCTGGAGTGGGCCTGGTCGCTGGAGGGGCCGGCGCTGGGGCGGGTACGGCTCTTCGTCCACGAGGACAACGGGCGGGCCGAGGCGTTCTATCGGAGGTACGGATTCGTGGCGAGCGGCCGGATCGTGGTCGGTACGCCGTCGGACCCGGAGGCCCGGGAGCTGGAGTACGTACTGGAACGGCCCGCAGTGGGGAGTTAGAAGGCGGAGGCGGCCTGGGGCCAGCGGGAGCGGGCCTGTTCGCGGCTGCGGCAGAGCGCGAGGAGCGGCAGGGCGTCGTCCTGGAGGAGCTCCGGGAGCTGCGGAATGGGGGCGACGGCCGCCACGTCCTCCAGCACCAGCGTCAGTGGTGGGTCGAGCCGACCGTGGGATGACCGTGCGGCCATGCGACGGCCGTGCTCGACCACGCTGGAGGCGAGTGCGGTCAGCAAGGGCATTGCACCCGGGTGGCTGCGCGGGTCCTCCAGGGACTCGCCCACCAGATACAGGGTGCCCCCTTCGGTCAGGAACGAAGCCAGCGTGACGGAATCCGTTCGGTTCGGGTTGCAGGCCTCGCGGATGTGGATCGAACTGAGGCAGGACAGGGCCCGGGCGGTCAGGTGCTGGGCCAGTTCGCGGCGCTCGGGGTACGCGGTGAGGGCGCTCTCCAGTTCGCCGGCAGCGCCGGGGGCCGCCTGCGGGTGCGTACGGAGGATCCGGACCGGGTCCTGGGCGTTGGTGCCCTGGGCCCAACGGTGCAGCTGCTTGAAGGGGCGGTTGTCGAGGGCCGCGGCCTGGAGCCAGCTCCGCAGGAGCGTTTCCGCCGTGTCGGCGACCGCGGCGTCCATACGGGCCTGGGGGCGTACGGGCGCCAGGAGGGCCAGGGCGCGTGCGGCGGCGATGTCGCGGTCCGCGCAGCCCTCTGCGGGGTTCCAGTGCATGCGGGCCGGGGTGTCGCAGAGGTGCGAGGGGTCGTAGAGGAGGACCGGGCCGAGCTTGGCGCGGGCGTCCTTGGTCTCCGACCAGAGTGCGGGGGCGGACGTGACGACGAGGAGCGCGCCTTCCGCAGCCGCGATGTGCCGGGCGGAGGTGGTGTGGCGTTCCGCGGGGGCGGCGTAGCCGAGGCGGGCCGGAGCCTGCGCGGTCGCCGGTACGGGCGCGGGCACGGGCACGGGCACGGGCACCGTTGTGGGCGTCGCGGCCGGGGGCGGTGTCGGAGCGTGGCCGAAGCCGTGGCGGTACGCCTCGTCGACCGGCGCGGGGTGGTCCGCGATGCGGAGGGCGCCGTGGGCCGCGGCCTCGGGACGCGGGGTCTCGAACGCGGCTGGAGACCGGGGCGCCGGCGGGGTGGGGATCGGCCCGGGCGGGGGCTGGTCGTCGAGCCGGCCGGGGTGCTTGAGGAGGGCGCGGCGGGCCTTGGTGCGGGCGATGACACCCATCGTGAAGAGGGTCAGGACCAGCAGGATCAGGAGCTGGCCGATGAACAGGCCCCAGAACAGGCCCCAGCCGGAGAGGGCCGCCGGGTCGGTCTCGGGCCAGGCTCCGGCCAGGTCGTGGGGTTCCGTTATCAGGGCACGGACCGCGTCCGGGGTGCGGGTGAACGTGACGGTGCCCGGCCAGGCGCCCTTGGAGAAGAGCGCCGAGAGGCCGGTGGCCGACCAGACGAGGATGGCGAGGCCGAGCAGGAACGCCAGGAGGCCGACGAGGGCCCCGTCGGGGACGCCCCCGGCCCGCGCGGGCGGCTCCGTACGTCTGGGGTCGGACATGGTTACGCCACCGTGGTCGCGGAGCCGGGGCCGTTGTGGTGGCGTTCGATGAGGAGGGCTCGCTCCTCCGCCTCCAGTTCGGCGGCCAGCAGATCGTCGGGGAGTCGGTGTTGCACCGAGGATTCGGTCATGGCGCGGTCGGTGTAGACGAGCGGGCGTTCGGCCTCGGTGATCAGGTGCTTGACGACCTGGACGTTGCCGTTGACGTCCCAGACCGCGATGCCCGGGGTGAGGGTCGGGATGATCTCCACGGCCCAGCGGGGCAGGCCGAGCACCCGGCCCGTGGCGCGGGCCTCGTCGGCTTTCTGGGCGTAGATCGTTCTGGTGGAGGCCATCTTGAGGATGGCGGCGGCTTCGCGGGCGGCGGCGCCGTCGACGACGTCGGAGAGGTGGTGGACGACGGCGACGAAGGACAGGCCCAGGCGCCGGCCGAACTTCAACAGGCGCTGGAACAGCTGGGCGACGAAGGGGCTGTTGATGATGTGCCAGGCCTCTTCGACCAGGAAGATGCGCTTCTTGCGGTCCGGGCGGATCCAGGTGTGTTCCAGCCAGACACCGACGATCGCCATGAGGATCGGCATCGCGATGGAGTTGCGGTCGATGTGCGACAGGTCGAAGACGATCAGCGGCGCGTCGAGGTCGATGCCGACGGTGGTGGGGCCGTCGAACATGCCGCGGAGGTCGCCGTCGACGAGACGGTCGATGACCAGGGCGACATCGAGTCCCCAGGCGCGGACATCGTCCAGGTCGACGTTCATGGCCTGGGCGGACTCGGGCTCGGGGTGGCGCAGTTGTTCCACGATGTCGGTGAGGACGGGCTGGCGGTCGCGGATCGTGTCGACGACATAGGCGTGCGCGACCTTCAGGGCGAAGCCGGAGCGTTCGTCGAGGCCGTGGCCCATGGCGACTTCGATGATGGTCCGGAGCAGCGCGAGCTGGCCGGTCGTGGTGATCGCCGGGTCGAGGGGGTTGAGGCGGATCCCGTCGTCGTTCGCGGCGATGGGATCCAGGCGGATGGGGGTTATTCCCAACTGCTGGGCGATCAGGTTCCACTCGCCGACGCCGTCTTCGCCCTGGGCGTCGAGGACGACGACCTGGCGGTCCTTGAAACGGAGTTGGCGCAGGACGTACGTCTTCTCCAGCGCGGACTTCCCGTTGCCGGACTCGCCGAGGACCAGCCAGTGGGGGGCGGGGAGCTGCTGCCCGTACAGCTGGAAGGGGTCGTAGATGTACCCCTTGCCGCTGTAGACCTCGCGGCCGATGATGACGCCGGAGTCGCCGAGGCCGGGGGCAGCGGTCGGCAGGTAGACGGCCTGGGCCTGCCCGGTGGAGGTGCGGACGGGCAGGCGGGTGGTCTCCACCTTGCCGAACAGGAAGCTGGTGAAGGCGTCCGTCAGAGCGGACATGGGATCTCGCATGGGCGGCACTTCCCTCCAGCTAGCGTCGGATGCCGGTGGCGAACGGCAGGGTGTTGACGAAGGCGCGGTGGTGCTCGCGATCGCACCACTCCAGCTTCAGGTAGGACTTGCCCGCCGAGGCGCGGATGGTGCGCTTGTCGCGGGCGAGGGCCTCGGGTGAACGCGAGGACACCGTGATGTACCCGACCAGGTTGACTCCCGCCGCACCACTGGCGAGATCTTCACCCCTCTGGTCGAGCCGGCCGTGGGCGGCGATGTCGCGCGGGTCGACCGTGCGGTTCATCTTCGCGGCGCGGCTGGCGTCGGCCTCGTCGTTGGTCTTCTCCGTCAGCATCCGTTCGATGGCGACCTCGGTGGGTTCGAGGTCCATGGTGACGGCGACGGTGCGGATGACGTCCGGTGTGTGGACGAGGAGCGGGGCGAGGAAGTTGACGCCGACGGGGGTCATCGGCCATTCCTTCACCCAGGCGGTGGCGTGGCACCAGGGGGCGCGGGTGGAGGACTCGCGGGTCTTGGCCTGGAGGTAGGTGGGTTCGACCGCGTCGAGTTCGGCGGGCCAGGCGTTGCGCTTCGTCATGGCCTGGATGTGGTCGATGGGGTGGTCCGGGTCGTACATGGAGTGCACGAGGGAGGACAGCCGGCCCTGGCCGAGGGGCTGGCGTACGCGGATGTCGGCCTCGGCGAGGCGGGCGCAGATGTCGGTGAGCTCGCGGGCCATGACGATGGCGAGGCCGGCGTCGCGGTCGAGCTTGCGGCCCTTGTGGGGGGTCGAGGCGCGGGCGATGGTGTGGGCCTCGGCGGCGAGTTCGCGCGAGTAGTGCATACAGGCGACGAGGTACGCGCGGTGCTGCTCGGAGGATGTGGACACCATCGACTGGAGTTGGTCGTAGGACTCGCGGAGCCAGCCGGGGGCGGCGGTGTCGCCGCGCTGGGCGACGTCCTTGGCGTGGGCGTCGGGGTCGGCGGGGAGGGTGCGGGCGAGCATCTGGAGGCGGGTGACGAAGCCGTCGCCGTTCGCCACGTGCTTGAGGAGGGTGCCGAAGCGGTCGACGAGGGCTTCCTGGTCCTCGCTGTCGCGCAGGCCGACGCCGGGGCCCTCGATCTCGATGGCGGCGGTCACGGTTCTGCGGTCGGCGTGCAGGAGGACGGCGATCTCGTCGGGGCCGAAGGGTGCGGCGAGCCAGCTGATGCGGCCGATGCCGGGCGGCGGGCCGACCTCGACCTCGCGGCCGTCGGAGCCGCGGATGCCCGCTTCCATGGTGCCGGAGCGGTAGGTGGTGCCGCGGCGCAGGGTGCGCTTGTAGCTGCGCCTGATCTCGAACCACCGGTAGAAGGTACGGCCCTTGTACGGGACGTACACGGCGGCGAGGGCGAGCATGGGGAAGCCGGCGAGGCTCACGATGCGCAGGGTGAGGTCGGGGACGAGCAGTCCGCTCATCATGCCGAGGAACGCGCCGGCGATGATCAGGGCGATCTCGCCGGTTTCGCGGTTCTTGCCGACGATCGCGTTCGGCCGGGCGCGGCCGATGAGATACGTGCGACGGGGCGCGATCGGGTGAAGCTGGTGGGACTGGGTCGTCAACGCCCGTCACCTCCTGTGTTCCTCGTGCTCGAGCCGGTGCGGGGCGGGGGTGTGGCGGAGGGGACAGATCCGCCGCCGGACCCGCCGCCGGAGCCTCGGCTGCTGTGCGCGGCCATGCCTCCGGAGATCTGATTGGCGTCGCCGCCGCCTCCGCCACTCGCGCGGTGGGCGCCGCCGCCGCGGCTGCTGTGGGTTTTGATGCCCTGGGAGACGAGGGAGGCCGGGGAGCTGATGACGGCGGCCGCCTGGGCGCCGTCGGTGGCCTTGCTGCGGTTGGAGCGGGCGGAGGCGATCTCGTCGCCGAAGCCGGGGACGAAGCGGTAGATCATCGCGGAGGCGAAGATCGCCAGGAGGATGATCGCGAGTCCGGAGACGACGGCGGAGAAGGCATTGGGGCCCTTCTCGCCCGCGAGGGCGCCGGCGAGGCCGAGGACGATCACGATGACCGGCTTCACGAGGATGACGGCGATCATGATGCCGGCCCAGCGGCGGACGTGGCCCCACATGTTGCGGTCGACGAGTCCGGCGTAGACGACCGTGCCCAGGAGGGCGCCGACGTAGAGCAGGGCGGCGCGGATGACGAGCTCCAGCCACAGGATCCCGGCGGCCAGGACGGTCACGAGAGCCACGACGATCAGCATGATCGGGCCGCCGCCGATGTCGTCGCCCTTCTTGAGGGCCTCGGAGAACGAGCCGAAGAAGACATCGGTCTGGCCGCCGGTGGCCGCGGCGATGACCTCGGTGACGCCGTCGGTCGCGGAGACGACGGTGTAGAGGATCAGCGGGGTGAACGCGGAGGCGAGGACGGTGAGCCAGAGGAAGCCGATGGCCTCGGACATGGCGGTGGTGAGGGGGACGCCGCGGATCGCGCGCTTGGCGACGGCGAGGAGCCACAGGACGAGGGTGAGGATGGTGCTCGCGGCGAAGACGACGGCGTACTGCTGGAGGAAGGCGGGGTTGGTGAAGTCGACGGTGGCCGTGGACTTGATGGCCTCGCTGAGCTTGCCGACGATCCAGGCGGCGGCGTCGGCGCAGCCGCGGGCGAGGGAGGCGAGGGGGTTGAGGGCGTCGGTGGGGTTGGCGTTCAGGCCCGTGCCCCCGGCTCCGGTCGGGGTCTCGCCGCCGATGCTGCGTTCGCACGAGTCCTTGAGGGGGCCGACGACTCCCTCGCACTTCCCCGGTGACGTTGTTCCGGAGGGCGTCGGGGTGGGAGCGGCGACAGCGCGGGTGGCCAGGAGGACCGCGCTGGTTTGCACCAGTACGAGGATGGCCGTAAGGGACGTGCCACGACGGCTAGCGCGCATAGGTGAGCCCTCCGAACTGCGACACGGCTGCGGACATCTCCTCGGCGGTGGCCGCTCTTTGATCCCGGCCCACGGGCGCCGGGCCGTCCTGCTGCGAGAAGTCGGAGACCCACCAGTCACCGTTGGCCCATTTGAGCTCGAACGTGTTGGTGTGCCAGCTTTCGGAGACCGGGTTCTTCGATCCCTCGCCGGCGAGTCCGAAGAGCGTCGAGGACCAGACGGACACGCTGGCGGTGTCGCCGCTGAACTTCTCCACCTTGGTGCCGGCCGGGTTGGCGCGGGAGACGAACATGAGGCCCTTGGGCGCCTTGCCGCCGGCTTCGAGGCCGATGCGGGACAGGAATCCTTGATCCGAGTAGAGCCGGTCGAGTTCGCCTTGGCGGGCCGAGGCCACGTCGGGGAGGTAGACGGCCTGGAGGATGGCGCGTCTGCGGTTGCTGTCGAACATTCCGTCGGAGCCCAGGGCCACCGCGTAGTTCGCGGCCGCCGATTGGGCGCCCTGTTCGTCTTGGGAGAAGCCCTTGGGGATGCCGTTGGACTTGCCGGTGACCGGTCGGGTGCCGGTGGGGCTGGTGGCGGCGTCGGTCGGGGGCTTGTTCGACGCGTTGTTCGTGGGGGCGTCCGGGGATTGGTTCGCGAACGCGATGGCGGCGATGAGGAGGACCACCACGCCGACCGCGGTGATGAGGCCGCGGGAGGGGCGGGGGGTGCGGCGCGGGTTGCCGTAGGGGTCGGAGGGGGAGTCCGGGAGGCGGGTACGGGTCTGGCCCGTGCCGCCCACTTCGCCGTGGCCGCCGCCGCCGTAGTGGTCGTCGTTGCTCATTCCGTGTCCGCCCCCTCCGCCTCGTACGACGGTAGCGCTCGTTCCCGCGTGGATGCGGTGTGGTGATTCGCCATCAGGTACGACGGCCGGCGGGCGGCACGGCTAGACGGCCATTCCGTAGACGATCGTGAAGAGGGTGCCCAGGGATCCGATGATGAAGACGCCCGTGAGGCCTGCCACGATCAGGCCCTTGCCCTGTTCCGCGCTGAAGGTGTCGCGCAGTGCGGTCGCTCCGATGCGCTGTTTGGCGGCGCCCCAGATGGCGATGCCGAGGCAGAGGAGGATCGCGATGGCCATGACCACTTCGATCATGACCTTCGCTTCGTTGCCGAGACTGCCGAACGGCCCCCAGTTCGGGGCGATTCCGCCGATGATGGTGGTGATGTCGCCCTTTTCGGCTGCCAGGATCATGTAACTCACCGCCCCTGTATGGGTAGTTCCGGTAGCCCGTGCCCGACGGCATGGGTCACGCACTATCTTCGCTGATGAAACCGCCGCCGTCGCCGACTTGGCGGCTCTCTTTACCCGAGCTCGCGGTCTGTGCCCCACCGGAACGCTCTGACCAGGTCACTCTGTGTATCACGGGGGTTGACGCCGGGCAATGATTGTCGTCTCGCCGTGCCGGCGGGAGGTTTCCGGGTCGGGTGAGGGGCGGCCGTTCGGCCCAATGGGGCGGCGTGTCGTTGGGCCGTACCGCTGACACATGTCCGACATTCCGTCAGTCGTTCCATCTGCACGCGGGGTTGCGCGGGATGCTCCACCCCGTTCGGTTGGACGACGCAAGGAGCAGGGATGGGTTCCGCAGTGAAGTCGGGTCGGCGCGTGTGGTTGGCCGGCGGTGTGGCAGTGCCGCTGGTGTTCGCGCTGTCGGGGGTTTCGGCTCCGGCGATGGCCGCCGCGCAGGGGTCGACCGCCGTGGCGTCGGCTCCCGCGGCCGGTGACGGGTGCTCGAAGTTGAAGGCCAGGGTGCTGAAGTCCGCCGCGTCCGGGCCGTCGAGCGGTTGTACGGGGCCTCGGGGGCCGAAGGGGCCCAAGGGTGACCGTGGGCCGAAGGGGGACCGGGGTCCCAAGGGGGACCGGGGTCCGGCCCAGCCCTGCGTGGGTGTCGACACGGCCCAGGGGCGGTTCGGCCTGGAGTTCAGTGCCGTGGTGAGCCGGGGCAAGGCGTTCCTGGGGCGTCGGACGACCAGCGCGATCGTGGAGAACGGGCCGTACGTCTGGAAGGACCTCTCCACCGGCGTGAACCCGGGCTTCCCGCGCAACGCGTGTGGCGTGTCCCTGAACATCCTGGACGTGACCGCGCAGGTCAAGGTGCTGACCACCGACGGGAACGTGTTCGAGAACTCCTGCACCTACGTGGCGAGCGGTGTGCTCACCTGCCCGAGCGGTTGGACGCCGCTCATCAGGCCCTGATCCGGGGACGCCCGTCGTCGGCGCCGCGGTCCGGGGCACGAGCCGGATCGCGGCTCCGGCGCGGGTGGTGTGGTGGAGGGTCGGCCTCGTTGTCAGTGGGGTGCGTCACGCTGGGGAGATGACGACTCCCTGGACCCTCGCGGATCTTGAGGCGGCCATCCGTGCGGGATGGTCGGCCGAGACCTGTTCGCCCGACGACGTGGAGCGGGCGCCCTGGACGGCCGGGAATCCGGCTTGGGGGCACTGCGACATCACGGCTCTGGTCGTCCAGGATCTGGTGGGCGGGGAGTTGATGGTGGGTGAGGTCTGGTGGGGCGGGCAGCAGCAGGGGTTCCACTGTTGGAACGTGTTGCCCGGGGGGATGTGCGTCGATCTGACGCGGGAGCAGTTCCGGCTCGGGCAGACGATCACGCGGGCCCGGCTGATGGGGAAGCGGCCGGCGGGGCGGCTGCCGAGGCGCTGGGAGGAGTACCGGCTGCTGCGGCGGCGGGTGATCGAAAGACTGGGGCCGCTGCCGGGGGTGGTGCGGGCGGCGGACGGGCGCGGGCTCGCGTACACGGATTTCGGGGGCGCGGGGGCGCCGCTGCTGGTGCTGCGGGGGCATCCGGGGGACGGGCAGTCTCGGGACGGGCGCTCGGGGGACGGGCAGTCTCGGGACGGGCAGTCTCGGGACGGGGGGTCCTTCGAGTCGGCGGTCCGGGACGCGGGGCCGGGGTGGCATGTGATCGCGCTGGATCTGGCGGGGTACGCGGCGTCGGGCGCGGCCGAGGAGGATGCGCGCGACGGGGAGGATGCGCGCGACGGGTACGTGGCGGACGCGGCCACCGTGCTGGAGGGGCTGGGGTTGGGGCCGGCGGTGGTGTGGGGTCGCGGTTCGGGTGAGGGGGTCGCGTACGGGCTCGCGGCGCGGCGGCCGGATCTGGTGCGGGCCGTGGTGGAGCTGCCGCGGGGACACCGGGCGCGGGCGGAGGATCCGGAGGGGTTCGGCGCGGCCGTGCGGGAGTTCCTGGCGGGGGTTCCCGGTGAGGATGTGAGCGCGGGGGCGTGAGTACGGGGGTGTGACCGGGCGGGTGGTGACCCCCGCGTGCTCCCGTGCGCCCCCGTGGCCCCGGCGGGTGGGTCAGGCCCAGTGGGAGGGGCGGGTGAGGGCAGGGGGGATGCGGGTGGCGGGGGAGCCTTGGGCGGCGTTGAGCTGGGGCTGGGTGAGGAAGAGGGCCTCGCGGAGGTCCGCGTCGCGCAGGTTGGCGTCGCGGAGGTCCGCGCCGATCAGGTCGGCCTTGCGGAGGTCGGCTCCGGAGAGGTCGGCGGCGATCAGGTAGGCGCCGCGGAACGTGGCGCCGCGCAGGTCCGCGCCGCCGAGGCGGGCGCCCATGAGGTCGGCGCCGCGGTGGTTCTTCCTGCGGGCGGGGGAGGTGGCGCGGACCAGTTCGCTGGTCTTCAGGAGGAGGGTGTTGATCTCCTGGCGGAGGGTGCCGACGTCGAAGGGGATCAGGGTGGCGGCGTCCGCCCCGGTGGCTTCCGTGGTCGTGGCGAGTGCCCGTCGCAGGTCGGCGTGGATCGGTGCCGCCGCCGGCAGGGTGAGGGCCTCGGTGAGATAGGCGAGCAGCTCGTGGAGTTGCCGCATCACGGGGAAGACGTCGAACATCTGGCGTGCGGTGTCCGGGTGCGCGCGCCAGTCCCGGCCGCCGAAGGTGACCTGGGAGACCTGCTGGCCCGCGCCGAAGCAGTCGAAGACGGTGCAGCCGGGGAAGCCCGTGTCGCGCAGCCGGGTGTGGATGCCGCAGCGGAAGTCCTCCCGGAGGTTCTTGCAGGGGGTTCCGGCGGCCTTGTTCAGGGCGAAGTCGGTGGACTTGGCGAAGGGCAGGGCGACGCAGCAGAGGGCGAAGCAGTTCGCGCAGTCGGCGCGCAGCGCGGGGGTGGGGGCGGGGGCGGCAGGCGTGGTGGACACCCCTTCATTGTGACCGGTGGGGGAGGCCAGCCTCATCTGGAGGGCGGTCCACCAGACGCCGTCCACCTGCTCGACGTCCTTGAGGACTTCCACGGTGCGGAAGCCGAGCTTCTCGTAGAGGCGGACGGCCGGGGTGTTGTGCGCGAAGACGCCCAGGTCGAGGCTGTGCAGGCGCAGGTCGGTGAAGGCGCGGGACAGGGTTTCGCAGAGCAGGCTCTCGCCGAGGCCCCGGCCGCGGGCCCGCGGGGCGATCAGGACGCGGCCGAGGCGGGCGTGGTCGGGGTCGTCGTCGTGGCGGCGCAGCGAGACGTGGCCGACGGGCTCGGCGGCCTCGGGGCCGTGGGACGGTACGGCGGTCCAGGTGTGGCGGCCGGGTTCGACGGCGTAGGCGGCGAGCTGGGTCCGGTCCAGGGGCCAGGTGAAGGAGGGGCCGGCCCAGGTGGTGAGGTCGGCGGCGGTGGTGATCCAGTCGAGCAGGGGCGCCGCGTCGGTGGTGGGGTGGAAGGGGCGCAGGGCGAGGGCGGTGGTGGCCATGGGTCAAGTATGCGGATTTCGGGCGGCCTTGATCGGAGTCGGGTGCCGGGCCGGTGCCGCGTCCGGGGGCGGGTGGGCGGTGTGTCGTGTGCGCGGTGGGGCCGGTGCGGGGCTGGTGTGCGGGGTTACCTGTCGGTAGCGTGCGGGGGCATGAGCGCTGCTGAGGCCTTCTTCGAGCGGGTCGACACGGGACGTTTCCTGGCCACCGAGTACACGCGCGGGCCGTGGGACCCGGGCTCGCAGCACGCCGGTCCGCCGGCCGCGTTGCTCGGGCGGGCCGTCGAGGAGCGGGCGGGCGCCCGCGCGGACCTGCGGATCGCCCGGATCACGTACGAGATCCTGCGCCCGGTGCCGATCGGCCCGTTGGAGATCGCCACGACGGTGCTGCGGTCCGGCCGCAGTACCGAGGTGGTGGAGGCGACCCTCGCGCCGGCGGGGGCGGCGCCGGTGATGCTCGCGCGGGCGTTGCGGATCCGGGTGGCCGCGGAGGCGGTGCCGGCGGTGGTGCCGGGGCCGCAGGTGCCTCCGCCGGGGGAGGTGGGGCCGACGCCGTTCTTCCCCGTGCCGTGGGAGGTCGGCTATCACACGGCGATGGAGAGCCGGTTCACCGAAGGGGCCTTCATGGAGTCGGGGCCGGGGACGTGCTGGATGCGGATGAGGGTGCCGTTGATCGCCGGGGAGGATACGGTCCCGCTGGACCGGGTGTTGATCGCGGCCGACTCCGGCAACGGCATCAGCTCCGTCATGGACTTCGAGCGGTTCGTCTTCGTCAACGGCGACCTCACCGTCCACCTGCACCGCCATCCGGTGGCCGAATGGGTCTGCGTGGAGGCGCGGACCAGTGTGGACGGCGCCGGGATCGGGCTCGCGGACTCCCGGCTGCACGACGAGAAGGGGCCGATCGGGCGCGGCGCGCAGAGTCTCTTCGTCGCCGCACGTTAGACGTCAACCCCCTTGCCGGGAACGGCAGTACGTATGGCAGGCTCAGCCGGATGGAGCCGCTCACAGAGGCCGACCCCGACCGGATCGGCCTGCACGTGCTGGTGGCCCGGCTGGGGGCCGGGGGGATGGGGCGGGTGTACCTGGGGCGTTCGCCCGGGGGCCGGCTGGTGGCCGTCAAGGTGGTGCGGGAGGAGATCGTCGGGCATCCCGAGGCGCTGGCCAGGTTTCGCCGTGAGGTGGAGACCGTACGGGCCGTGCGGTCGGCGTACACCGCGCATCTGATCGACGCCTCGCTGGAGGCGGCGCCGTACTGGCTGGCGACGGAGTACGTCGCCGGTCCGACGCTCGCCGATGCCGTGCGCGGGCGGGGCGCGCTGCCGCCGGACACCTGCCGGGGGTTGGGGGCGGCGCTGGCGGAGGGCCTGGCGAGCGTGCACGCGTACGGGGTCACGCACCGGGACCTGAAGCCGCAGAACGTGATCCTTGCGGCGCAGGGGCCGCAGCTGATCGACTTCGGGATCGCGCACGGCGTGGGGTCGACGCCGCTGACCGAGGCGGGGCGCACGCCGGGCACGCCGGGGTTCACGGCGCCCGAGGTGCTGGTGGGCGGGGTGGCCGGGGCGGCGGCGGACGTGTTCGCCCTGGGCGCGACGTTGGCGTACGCGGCCACGGGGAGACCGCCGTTCGGGGGCGGGGCGGCGGCGAGCGTGGGGTTCCGGTCGGTGTACGAGGGGATCGACCTGGCCGGGGTCGAGCCGGGGTTGGCGGCGCTGATCGAGGACTGCGTGGCCAAGGACCCGGCGGACCGGCCGGAACCGGCGGAGGTGATCCGGCGCTGCGGGGTGCGGGGCGCGCTGGTGGAGGACCCGGTGTACGCGGTACTGGCGGCGCCGCCGGAGCGCGCGACCGGCGCGACGGAGGTGGCGGATGCGCCGCCCGGGGCCGGCTCCCCGACCCGACGCCTGGACGACACCACCCCGCACCCCGGCACCACCCCCCACCCCGACACCACCCCCCACCCCGGCGCCCCGCCGCCCGCCGGGGCCGTCACGCCGTACGAGGGTTCCGTGCCCCGATCCGGTCGGCGGGGCCGGGTCGGGGCGACCGCGGGGCTCGTCCTGGTCGCGGCGGTGGCGGTGCTGCTCTGGCAGTTCCCGTTCGGGGAGGGCCGGGGCGGTAATGGCGCCCGGACCCCGGGGAGCGAGACCCCGGCCGCGCCCGCGTCCGGCTCCCCGGCGTCGGGCGCGGTGAAGCCCGGCAAGGGGGGCGGTTGGGCCGGGGAGGACTTCCGGTGGAAGCTGTCCACCGATGCGGAGATGGCCCGCTACGGGGCGGGGGACTGTGACGAGCCCGCGGAACTCCGGCCGCCGGGCCGGGGCATGGAGACCTCGACGGTCTCCTCGAACACCAACGGGGTCCCGGGTGACACGGCCAGGGTCAAGTTCCGTCCGCAGCGCGGCGCCAAGCCGGGCCCGCGCCCCGCGCCCTATCCCGTGGCGATCGCGGTGAAACCACCGCACGCGCCCAAGAAGGGGCAGACGGGTTTCCTGAGCGCCCCCGTGGACCTGTACGCCGGCTGGGACTCCGGCGATTACGGCGAGTTGACCTATCCGGACGACTTCCCGGGGGCCGTGCCCCTGAGCGCCGACAAGGGGGACTGGACGGTGGTGTTCTACCGCGTCGAGGATGGGGCCAAGCGGTATACGCCCATCGCGTGCAACGGCTTCCGAGTGGGCTAGCGGAAACGGCGACACGGGTCGAATTCGCTCGAAAGTGGTGGCAATGGGGGAGTGTTGACGGGTGCGCAGATTCTGGATGGCAGGCGGGATCGGGATCGGGCTGGCCCTGAGCTTCCTCGTGTTGCTCGTCGTGGGGACGTACTCGGCGGCGGCCGGCCTGGCGGGAGCGGGTGGCGCCGGCGGTCGCGCGCTGGGACTCGCGAAGGGGGCGGTACCCGGCAAGTACCAGGCACTGGTGCAGAAATGGGGCACGCTCTGTCCGGCGATCAGCCCGGCGTTGCTCGCGGCCCAGCTGTACTCGGAGAGCGGCTGGAACCCGAGTGCCGTCAGTCCGGCGGACGCGCGGGGGATCGCGCAGTTCATCCCGGGGACCTGGGCGGGGCACGGGGTCGACGGCGACGGTGACGGGGACCGGGACATCTGGGATCCCAACGACGCCATTCCGTCGGCCGCTTCGTACGACTGCGAGTTGGCCAAGGACGTGGCGAGGGTGCCCGGTGACGCGACGGGCAACATGCTGGCGGCCTACAACGCGGGTGCGTACGCGGTCATCAAGTACCAGGGGGTGCCTCCGTACAAGGAGACCCAGGGATACGTAAAGACGATTACCACCCTGGCGAAGAGCTTCGAACGGCCCGTCGGCAGGGTGGCTCCGTCCCAGCAGGCCGCGGGGGCCATCTACTTCGCGCAGAAGCAACTGGGCACCCCCTACCTGTGGGGCGGCAACGGGACGCCCGACCAGAACGGGCGGTTCGACTGCTCGGGGCTCACGAAGGCGGCGTACGAGACGGTGGGCATCGAGCTCCCGCGCGTCGCCAACGACCAGTACAACGCCGGTCCGCATCCCTCGCGCGAGGAACTCCTGCCCGGTGATCTGGTGTTCTTCTCCGATGACCTGACGAACTCTCGGGACATTCGACACGTCGGGCTGTACGTCGGCGGCGGCTACATGATCAATGCTCCGTTCACCGGCGCGGTGATCCGCTTCGACAAGATCGACACCCCGGACTACTTCGGTGCGACGCGGGTGACCAAGGACGGCGCGGAGGCCCTTCCGGAGCGCGCTGCGGCCGCCGGGGCGGCCTCGTGACGCTCCGTTAAGTCAAGGCCCTGAGCTGCGACGATGAGTCACTCTTGGGTAACGTTGGAGTGATCATTCGGTGGAGAATGGAACCGCCCGGCCAGAACGGGCGTTCCATGGGCACGGGGGCTGATCGACCGGGGGTTGAAGGGGCGCGCATCGCGCGCGCCCGCACGGGACCTAGGCAAGCAAGGGGCCGCATCGCCATGGCTGGACTCGCGACCGGTGGGCCGAATGTGGACGTCAGCCTGCTGTACGAGATCAACGGCCTGGCCCGGCAGGCGCCGGACGGGCTCGACCGGGCGGTGGGCCTCGTCGGCGAGTACGGACTGCCGCTCGCGATGGTGCTGCTGGTCCTGTGGTGTTGGCGCGGCGCGCGCAGGCTGGACGAGGCGCCGGCCGTCGACTCCTTCGTCGCGTTGGTGTGGGCGCCGTTGGGGGCCGGCCTCGCGCTGCTGCTGAACGTGCCACTGCGGGAGTTCGTCGGACGGCCGAGGCCGTTCCTCCAGCACGAGGGGCTGGAGGTGTTGGGCTCCGGGTCGGGACTGGGCGCGCGGCTCGGCGGCGCGGAGTTCTCGTTCGTGAGCGACCACGCCACCCTGACGATGGCGATGGCGGTGGGGCTCTTCATCGCCCACCGCAGGATCGGCTACGTCGGGATCGGGGTGGCGCTCCTCGAAGGCCTGTGTCGGGTCTACACCGGCGTCCACTACCCGACCGACGTGATCGGCGGATTCGCGCTGGGCACCGCGGTCGTGCTGCTGCTCGCGCCGGCTGCGGCGGCGCTGCTGGCACCGGTGGTGCGGGCCGTGGTCCGTTGGCCGCGGGCACGGTGGCTGGTCCGGGCCGGGGAGCGGGTCGTGGCCCGGCCCGTGGAACTGGCGCCGAGGACGCACGAGAGCGACCTGGCGGCGTAACGGGCGCCGAACCACCGCCGGTACGGGTTCCGCCGGCGGTTCGATGACGGCTCGCTCTCAGACGTGGCCGTCCCACAGGGCGAGGAGCGCGGCCGCCAGCAGGCAGAGCGCGGAAGCGCCGTAGCAGAGCCGGACCGCCTTCGGGCGGGGGCGGGGGCTCACGGGTCGCCGCTCTCGGCGCCCCGGTCCTCCTCCGCCTCGTCCCGGCGGTAGCGCGAGCGCAGCCACAGACCCGTGGCCACGGCCGCCGCCGCGGTGACCCCGACGGCCAACGCCACGTCGGCCGGTCCGTCCGCCGATCCCACCGGTCGGGCCCAGGCCGCGGCCGGGGTGAGGGTGCTGAGCAGCAGGGCCCAGAGGAGGGCCGCGAGGCGGGGTGCGGGTCCTGGCATGAGTACAGGGCATCCGGTCGCGGGCCGCACGGCCAGCCGGGCCGTCCGAACGGGCGACACGCCCGGCCGCAGGGCGGGTGTGTCGGCCCGTCCTCGCCGTGCCGCGTCCCCGCCGTGCGGCGGTCCGTCGGTGTCGGGCGGGCCTACCCCGCCGTGTGGCGGGTGGCGTCCTTGCGGGCCAGGTCTCGGGAGCGGCGGGCCGGTCCGGTCCAGCCGCAGGTGCAGACGGCGAGGCAGAACGAGCCGCGTTCCGTCGTGTCGGTGGTGTGGCCGGTCGGGGGCTGTCGCACGGGCTCCTCGGGGTGACGAGGATGCGGCACGGCGGCGAGCGGAGTGATCGGAGTCGCTTGGGTGTGCGGGTCCACTCCTCCACGGTACCGGGCCCGGCCGGCTCGCGGCACCGCGCCGGACCGTGACGGGAAACCCCGGACCTCGTTAAGCGGAGCGGGTGGGGGCCTCGGGCAAACAGCTGTCACGCGTTGGGGGTTGGCAGGCGATGGTGGTGCACCAGCACATGCGCAGACGAGGACGTGCCGGTGAGGCGGTGCTCGCCGTCGCGGTGGCCGTGGCCGTGGCCGCGACGAGCGGATGCGGAAGCTCCGCGAGCGGTGACGACCGGCCCCCCGAGGACCCGGCCGCGGCGGTGCGCGGCGCCGCCGACGTGCTGGACGCGACCGGCAGCGCGCGGGCCCGTACGGCGATGGAGATGGCCACCGGCGGGACCAGGGTCACCATCCGGGGCGAGGGCGGTGTCGACTTCAAGAGCCGGATGGGCCAGCTCCTGGTGATGCTCCCGGCCGACGCGGCGGGCAAGGCCGAACACCGGCCCATCACCGAACTCCTCGTCCCGGGCGCCCTCTACATGAAGAACCGGGGCGCGGGCGTCCCCGACGACAAGTGGGTCCGCGTCGACACGACGACCCTCGCGGACGGGAACCTCGTCACGGGCGGGGCCACCGACCCGCTCGCCGCGGTCGAGCTGTTGCGGGGCGCGCGGGACGTGACGTACGTGGGGAAGACCGAGGTGGCGGGCACCAGGGTGCGGCACTACCGGGGGACCACGGACATCGGGCGGGCCGCGCGGAGTGCCTCGCCGGGGGTCAAGGGGGCGCTCGAAGCGGCGGCGAAAGGGTTCGACACGGACACGGTGCCGTTCGACGCCTACCTGGACGAGGAGGGCCGGCTGCGGAAGGTCCGGCACCGCTTCACCTATGTCAACAATGGCGTGATCGATGTCTCCTCGACCACGTTGCTCTACGGGTTCGGGACTCCGGTGACCGTCGTATTGCCCGCAAGCGGGGACATTTTCGCCGGGAAGATCGCCGGATAGTCGGATCGCGTGGTCCAGACCATGCGAGCGGGCCATGGCCCGGTATCCGGAAATGGTCCATCCGTGTCATGCGCGCGGCGGCGTGCGCTCCCTACGCTGGTAAGCCGAGCGCCGACGGGCGATGGCGGCAGAGAGAGGTGGCGCGCGTGACTCCCGCAGGCGGTACGACGGTGCAGGACCACGTGGCGCTCGCCGAGATCG
This sequence comes from Streptomyces sp. NBC_01426, assembly GCF_036231985.1. Classification (GTDB taxonomy): domain Bacteria; phylum Actinomycetota; class Actinomycetes; order Streptomycetales; family Streptomycetaceae; genus Streptomyces. The sequence continues at coordinate 3,718,040 of NZ_CP109500.1, read as the reverse complement.
AACTGTGCGGCGAGCTGATCATCGCGGCCTCGGCGGCGGCCGAGGAGCGGCTGAGCCAGGACCGGATCGACGAGGTTCTGCTGGGCATCGGATACCCGTGACGAACCCGTCGCCAAACCCGCCGCGGTCACGGATCGCCGGTGGTGGGCGGTGTGGGGGCCGGGCCCCCGAGGCCTTCGGGGTCCGGGATCGGGTCCGCGGCAGGGGTCGGGATCAGGTTCGCAGCAGGCGCGCGATCGCCTTCGTGGCTTCCTCGACCTTGGCGTCGATCTCCGCGCCGCCCTTGACGGCGGCGTCCGCGACGCAGTGCCGCAGGTGCTCCTCCAGCAGTTGGAGCGCGAAGGACTGGAGGGCCTTCGTGCTCGCCGAGACCTGCGTGAGTATGTCGATGCAGTAGACGTCCTCGTCGACGAGGCGCTGCAGACCGCGGATCTGGCCCTCGATCCGGCGCAGGCGCTTGAGGTGCTCGTCCTTCTGGTGGTGATAGCCGTGCACCGCCGCGACCGGGACCGGGTCGGCGTCCGCTCCGGAGCCCTCCGCCTCGATGGTCGTCATGCGTCCTCCCGTGGTCCGGAACGAGGGATGTATACCCCTCGTGGGTATAGGATACCGGGCCCCGACCGTACGGGCAGGGGTCCGTGGTTGCCCACTCTGCCTGATGGAGCACACTGGGGAACGGCCGGTTAGCCGTGGCCGGGGGATGCGCCTAGCATCAGCCTGACCGAACCCAATGCACCCCGAGGACCTCACGTGCGATTTCGTCTGACCCCCAGGGAGACGAGCTTCTACGACATGTTCGCCGCATCCGCGGACAACATCGTCACGGGCTCGAAGCTCCTGATGGAACTGCTCGGAGCGGATTCCTCCGCCCGAGCCGAGATCGCGGAGCGGATGCGGGCAGCGGAGCACGCGGGGGATGACGCCACCCACGCGATCTTCCACCAGCTGAACTCCTCCTTCATCACGCCGTTCGACCGCGAGGACATCTACAACCTGGCCTCCTGCCTCGACGACATCATGGACTTCATGGAGGAGGCGGTCGACCTGGTCGTCCTCTACAACGTGGAGGAACTGCCCAAGGGCGTCGAGCAGCAGATCGAGGTACTGGCCAGGGCGGCCGAGCTGACCGCCGAGGCCATGCCGCACCTGCGCACCATGGACAACCTGACCGAGTACTGGATCGAGGTCAACCGTCTGGAGAACCAGGCCGACCAGATCCACCGCAAGCTGCTCGCGCAACTCTTCAACGGCAAGTACGACGCCATGGAGGTGCTGAAGCTCAAGCAGATCGTCGACGTGCTCGAAGAGGCCGCCGACGCGTTCGAGCACGTCGCGAACACGGTGGAGACCATCGCGGTCAAGGAGTCCTGAACCACGTGGACACCTTTGCTCTGATCGTGACCATCGGTGTCGCGCTCGGCTTCACCTATACCAACGGCTTCCACGACTCGGCGAACGCGATCGCGACCTCGGTCTCGACGCGTGCGCTGACGCCGCGCGCCGCGCTCGCGATGGCCGCGGTGATGAACCTCGCCGGTGCCTTCCTGGGCAGCGGCGTGGCCAAGACGGTCAGCGAGGGCCTGATCGAGACGCCCCACGGCACGCGGGGCATGTGGATCCTCTTCTCCGCGCTGGTCGGCGCGATCGTCTGGAACCTGATCACCTGGTACTTCGGTCTGCCCTCGTCGTCCTCGCACGCGCTGTTCGGCGGCATGGTCGGCGCGGCGCTGGCCGGTGGCACGGAGGTCATCTGGACCGGCGTGGTCGACAAGGTCGTCATCCCGATGTTCGTCTCGCCGGTGGTCGGTCTGATCGTCGGTTACCTGGTGATGGTCGCCATCCTGTGGATGTTCCGCCGCTCCAACCCGCACAAGGCCAAGCGCGGCTTCCGCATCGCCCAGACCGTCTCCGCGGCGGGCATGGCCCTCGGCCACGGTCTCCAGGACGCGCAGAAGACCATGGGCATCGTGATGATGGCCCTGGTCATCGCCGATGTGCAGGGAGCGGGCGACGCCATCCCGGTCTGGGTCAAGCTCGTGTGTGCCGTGATGCTGTCGCTGGGCACGTACGCGGGTGGCTGGCGCATCATGCGCACCCTCGGCCGCAAGATCATCGAGCTGGATCCGCCGCAGGGCTTCGCGGCCGAGACCACCGGCGCCTCGATCATGTTCGGCTCGGCGTACCTCTTCCACGCGCCGATCTCCACCACCCACGTGATCACCTCGGCGATCATGGGCGTGGGCGCCACGAAGCGGGTCAACGCGGTCCGCTGGGGCGTCGCCAAGAACATCATCCTCGGCTGGTTCATCACCATGCCGGCGGCCGCACTGGTCGCCGCGGTGAGCTTCTGGATCGTGAACCTGGCCTTCGTGAACTAGCCGCGAGAGCGTGGAGGTCGTCACGACGACCGCGCACCGGGCACGACACGAAAGCGGGCCGGCTCCCCCCACCCAGGGGGAGCCGGCCCTTTTCCTTTCGCCTCACGGTGGCACCGCCATGCAGCACCGCGGGACGTCTATCGGTACATCCGGGGGCCGGGGCTCAGCCGAAGCGGCCCGAGATGTAGTCCTCGGTGGCCTGGACGGACGGGTTGGAGAAGATCCGGTCCGTGTCGTCGATCTCGACGAGCTTGCCGGGCTGGCCGACGGCGGCGAGGTTGAAGAAGGCGGTGCGGTCCGAGACGCGGGCCGCCTGCTGCATGTTGTGCGTCACGATGACGATCGTGAAGCGCTCCTTGAGCTCCCCGATCAGGTCCTCGATCGCGAGGGTGGAGATCGGGTCGAGCGCGGAGCAGGGCTCGTCCATCAGCAGGACCTGGGGCTCGACCGCGATGGCGCGGGCGATGCACAGGCGCTGCTGCTGGCCGCCGGAGAGGCCGGAGCCGGGCTTGTTCAGGCGGTCCTTGACCTCGTTCCAGAGGTTGGCGCCCTGGAGGGACTTCTCGACTATGTCCGTCAGCTCGGACTTCTTGAACGAGCCGTTCAGGCGCAGGCCCGCCGCCACGTTGTCGAAGATCGACATGGTGGGGAAGGGGTTGGGGCGCTGGAAGACCATGCCGACCGTGCGGCGGACCGCGACCGGGTCCACGCCGGGGCCGTACAGGTTCTCGTCGTCCAGCAGGACCTTGCCCTCGACGCGGCCGCCGGGGGTGACCTCGTGCATGCGGTTCAGGGTGCGCAGGAAGGTGGACTTGCCGCAGCCGGAGGGGCCGATGAAGGCCGTCACGGAGCGGGGTTCCACGGTCATCGAGATGTCGTCGATGGCCTTGTGGGTGCCGTAGAAGGCGGAGAGGCCGCTGACGTCGATTCGCTTGGCCATGAGAGGGTCACATCGCTTTCATAAGTCGCGTCAGCGACCGGTCTTCGGGGCCTTCCAGCGGGCGATGCCGCGAGCCACCAGGTTGAGGATCATGACGAAGGCGATCAGGACGAGCGCAGCCGCCCATGCCCGGTCGTAGGAGGCTTCACTGCCGACCTTGTACTGCTCCCAGATGTAGAGGGGGAGCGAGGACTGGGCGCCTTCGAAGGGGTTGCCGTTGATGAGCTGCGAGCCGAAGACCAGCAGCATGATCGGTGCGGTCTCGCCGGCGATGCGGGCGACGGCCAGCATCACGCCGGTGGAGATGCCGCCGATCGCGGTGGGGAGCACGACCTTGAGGATCATGCGCCACTTCGGCACGCCGAGGGCCAGGGCGGCCTCGCGCAGCTCGTTCGGGACGAGCTTGAGCATCTCCTCGGTGGAGCGGACCACCACGGGCATCATCAGGATCGACAGGGCCATCGCGCCGGCGAAGCCGGAGGGACCGAAGCCCAGCATCAGGTTCCAGGTCGTCAGGATGAACAGACCCGCGACGATGGAGGGGATGCCGGTCATCACGTCGACGAAGAAGGTGACCGACCGGGCGAGCGGGCCCCGGCCGTACTCGACGAGGTAGACGGCGGTCAGCAGGCCGATGGGCGCGGCGATCGCGGTGGCCAGGGCGACCTGTTCGATGGTGCCGAGCAGGGCGTGGTAGACGCCGCCGCCGGCCTCGAAGCTGGTCACGCCGTTCATGGAGTGGCCGAGGAAGGCCGCGTCGAGGACCTTCATGCCGCGGCTGATGGTGGTCCACAGCAGCGAGAGCAGCGGGATGACCGCGAGGACGAAGCAGACCCAGACGACGGACGTCGCGACCCGGTCCTTGGCCTGGCGGCGGTTCTCGATCACCGAGCTGGCGACGTACGTGACGGTGACGAAGAGCAGCGCGGCGAGCAGGCCCCACTGGATCGTGCTGTCGAGGCCGAAGACGAGGCCGATGCCGCTGCCGAGGACGATCGAGAGGACCGCGATGCCGGCCGGGGCCCAGCGGGGCAGGCCACCGCGGGTGAGGGTGGCGGGGGCGACGGACTTGCGGGCCCGGGTGGGCCGCTGGTCCTGGAGGGTGTGGCTCATCAGGCGTTCGCCCCCGAGAAGTCCTTGCGGCGGGCGATGATCAGCCGGGCCGCGCCGTTGACCAGCAGGGTCAGGAGGAAGAGGACCAGGCCGGAGGCGATCAGCGCGTCCCGACCGAACTCGTTGGCCTCGTCGAACTTCGCGGCGATGTTCTGCGCGAAGGTGCCGCCACCCGGGTCGAGGATGTGGCCGGAGATCAGGAAGCTCGGGGAGAGGACGGTCGCGACGGCCATGGTCTCGCCGAGCGCGCGGCCGAGGCCGAGCATCGAGGCGGAGATGACACCGGAGCGCCCGAAGGGCAGCACCGACATGCGGATGACCTCCCAGCGGGTCGCGCCGAGGGCCAGGGCGGCCTCCTCGTTCATGCGCGGGACCTGGAGGAAGACCTCGCGGCTGACGCTGGTCACGATCGGCAGGATCATGATCGCGAGCAGGATGCCGACGGTGAACAGCGAGCGGGCGACGCCGGGCTGGCTCTTGTCGAAGATGTACGTCCAGCCCAGGTACTGGTCGAGCCAGAGGTTCAGCCCGCCGAGCTGCGGGACGAGGAAGAGGGCGCCCCAGATGCCGTAGATGATCGACGGCACGGCGGCCAGCAGGTCGACCACGTACGCCAGCGGCGTGGCCAGCTTGCGCGGCGCGTAGTGCGAGATGAAGAGGGCGATGCCGACGGCGATCGGAACCGCGATGACCATCGCGATGATCGAGCTGACGACGGTGCCGAAGAGCAGGACGGCTATGCCGAAGACGGGGGGCGTGGCCGACGCGTTCCAGTCGAAGGTGGTGAAGAAGTTTCCTTCGTTCTTCGACAGGGCGATGGTCGCGCGGTAGGTGAGGAAGGCGGCGATCGACGCCATGATCACCAGGAGGGCGATGCCGGAACCCTTGGAGAGCCCGGCGAAGATCTTGTCACCGGCGTGGCCGGTGGACCTCTCGCTCCTGGAGACGGGCGGAGCCGTGTCTATCTGGGTGGGTGTGGTGGAAGCCATGGTCTTTCCGGTCTGTGTGGGGGGCATGCCCCCTGGCGGCGGTGCACCGGATCCCCCTGGGTGGAGGGGGAGGGTCCCCCGGCGCCGGCCGACTCGGAACGGGAGTCGGCCGGCACCCGGGGATCGAGGACTCAGGACAGCGAGGTGATGACTTCGCGGACCTTGGCGTTGATCTCGGTCGGGATCGGGGCGTAGCCGTTCTCGCCGAGGACCTTCTGGCCCGCGTCCGAGGCGGTGTAGTTCAGGAAGGACTTCACGGTCGGGAGCGTCTCGGCCTTGTTGCCCTTGTCGCAGACGACCTCGTACGTGACCAGGACGATCGGGTACGCGCCCTCGGCCTTGGTGGTGTAGTCGAGCTTCAGCGCCAGGTCGGAACCGGTGCCGGCGATCTTGGCGGCGGCGATGGCCTTGGAGGCGTTCTCGCCGGTGGCCTTGACCGGGGCGCCGGCGCCCGTGTTCAGGTCGACGGTCTTGATGTTCTGCGAGGCGGCGTAGGACAGCTCGAAGTAACCGATCGAACCGTCGACGGCCTTGACCTGCGAGGCGACACCGGAGGAGCCGGAGGCGCCGAGGCCGCCCGGGGCCGGCCACTTCTTCGCGGGGTCGTGCGGCCAGGCGTCACCGGCGGTGGCCTTGAGGTACTTGCCCAGGTTCTCGGTGGTGCCCGAGTCCTCGGAGCGGTGGAAGTGCTGGATCGCGGTGCCGGGAAGCGTGACGCCGGGGTTCAGCTTCTTGATCGCCTCGTCATCCCACTTCTTGATCTTGTCGTTGAAGATGTTGGCGATCGTGGCGGCGTCCAGGTTCAGCTTGTCCACACCCGCGACGTTGAAGCCGATCGCGATCGGGCCGCCGACCATGGGCAGGTTGATGCCCTGGCCGCCGGTGCAGATCTTCTTCGACTCCTCGACCTGCTCGGGCTTCAGCGCGGAGTCCGAGCCGGCGAAGCCGACGGTGCCCTGGTTGAAGGCGACGATGCCCTCACCGGAGGAGGAGGACTTGTAGTTGACCTCGACGCCGGAGCAGGCGGCCATGTAGTTCTTCACCCACACGTCCACGGCGTTCTTCTGCGCGGACGAGCCGGAGGCGAGCAGCTTGCCCTTGGCGCCTTCGCACTTGACGTCGCCGGGTGCGGGGGCCGAGGCCTTGCCGCTCGCCGAGGAGTCGGTCTTGGTGTTGTTGTCCGAGCCGCACGCCGTGAGGACCAGGGCGCCGGACACGACAAGCGCCCCGAGGGCGGAGGCACGAAGCATGCTCTTGCGCTGAAGCTTCACTTTCGGGTGTTCCTTCCAGAAGCCGCCGGCCGCTTTCTGTATCGGGGCGGCGTGCGAAGAGGACTACGGGTTGGCCGGGTGCGGGCAGTGGGCTTTTCGGCCCGGCTCGCACCTTGCAGTACCGAAATTAGGCAGAACAGGTGAAGCGGTCGACGGCCCTCGGTGAACGGACGGTGAACCGTGGCGGGCGGGCCGGTGCGGATGGGGGGGTTTGTACCTGGGCGTAACGGGGCGTTATCCGCACGTTATGCCGCCGTGACCTTTGCCTGGCCGGCGGGGTGGGGCGGAGCGGTGGGGTGGCCGGAAATCGGCGGTGTCACCGCGCCGGGCCGCCCGGGGGTCGGGGTGTCTTGGCGCGGGGCCTTCGCCGGGGGCCTGCCCGGGGGGTTGGTGCGCAAACCCGCCGGGGGCCGGGTGTGGGCGTGGTGCGGGTGCGTGGGGCCGTGCGGCGCCGTTGCCGGGGGCGCTGCCCCCGGACCCCCGCGCCTCAAACGCCGGCGGGGCTGGATTGGGCGGCTGCGCCTCAAGGGGCCGGCGGGGCTGGAAGGGGCGGGGGGCCTTGGGTCAGGGGAGGGCCGGGGTGGGGTGCCAGAGGGTGTGGAAGGTGTGGCGGGCGGCTTCGACCGCGTGGCGTTGGTCGGCGTGCAGGACGCCGAGGGCGTACGCGGTGGCCGGGGCGATGCGGGGGGTGCGGGCGGCGGTCGCGGAGGCTGCGGCGGCCTCGGAGGCGTCGCGGTGGCGGTCCAGGGCCTCGCCGGCGGCGACCAGCCGGGTCACGTCGTCGCCGAGGGTTTCCCGGGCGTACCGGTGGACCCGCAGGAGGCGGCGTACCTCGTGCCAGGCCCCGTCCTCGTGTGCGGAGTACGGGGTGCCGCCCTCCGGGGCCGGGAGCGCGTCCACGGCGCCGAGCAGACGGGTTTCGGCCACCTCGGCCAGCGGGACCAGTACGTCGTCGACCCGGCCGCGGGCCGCGACGGGGTCCAGCGGGACCTCGGAGGCGAGGACGGCCACCGCGTCGGCGACCGCGTGGAACCGGGCCGAGCCGAGGGCGGACAGGGTCGCCGAGTGGGCTCGGGTCCGGGCCAGGGTGAGCTGCCGTTCCAGCAGTGCGCCCGCCCGGGCGGAGCCCACGGTGAGCGCGCCGGCGGTGCCCCGGGGCGCGGGCACCTCGGGGGTTCCGGAGAGCCGGTGCAGGGCGTCCATGAGCCGTGACAGGCGGACGCCGTACGCGTGCTCGTCGGCGAGGGTGGAGGACAGCCAGACGAGTTCCGTGCGCAGCGAGTCGGCCCAGGCCGACTCGGTCACCGCCCGGAAGGTGCCCAGGGAGCCGGAGATCCGGCGCGCGGCCCCCCGCAGGCCGCGCGCCGCGTCGGTTCCCCCGGCGGTGTCGGCCGCCCCTGCCGCGCCGTCGCCGTGCAGGCGCAGCGCGCGCAGGAAAGCGGTGGCCTGGGACCGCAGGTACGTGCCGAGCACGTCGCCTGCCAGGGGGTCATGGTTTGGCTGAGCCACGCCGGCGCCTCCGGGCGTCTATGAGCATCTCCTGTACGTGCCGCAGCGGCTGGCCCTCGGAGTCCGTGGCGTGCCGGGTCCACTCGCCGTCCGGCCCCAGGTGCCAGGAGGCGGTGTCGTCGGACATGCCGATTTCGAGGAGTCGGTCCAGTGACGTGCGGTGGGCCGGGTCGGCGACCCTGACCAGTGCCTCGATGCGACGGTCGAGGTTGCGGTGCATCATGTCGGCGCTGCCGATCCACACCTCGGGTTCGCCCCCGTTGCCGAAGGCGAAGACCCGGGAGTGTTCGAGGAAGCGGCCGAGGATCGAGCGGACGCGGATGTTCTCCGACAGCCCGGGGACGCCGGGGCGCACGGCGCAGATGCCGCGGACCCAGATGTCGACCGGGACGCCCGCGCGGGCGGCCCGGTAGAGGGAGTCGATGAGGGCCTCGTCGACGATCGAGTTCATCTTCAGTCGGACGTACGCGGGCCGGCCGGCCCGGTGGTGGTCGGCTTCCTTGTCGATGCGGGAGACGAGGCCGTCGCGCAGCGACTTGGGGGCGGTCAGCAGTCGGCGGTAGGTCTCGCGGCGCGAGTAGCCGGACAGCCGGTTGAAGAGGTCGGAGAGGTCGGCGCCGACCTGGGGGTCGGTGGTGAGCAGGCCGAGGTCCTCGTAGAGGCGGGCCGTCTTGGGGTGGTAGTTGCCGGTTCCGACGTGGGAGTAGCGGCGCAGTTGGTCGCCTTCCTGGCGGACGACGAGCGACAGCTTGCAGTGGGTCTTGAGGCCGACGAGCCCGTAGACGACGTGGCAGCCGGACTCCTCCAGCTTGCGCGCCCATTTGATGTTGGCCTGTTCGTCGAAGCGGGCCTTGATCTCGACGAGGACGAGGACCTGCTTGCCGGATTCGGCGGCGTCGATGAGGGCGTCGACGATGGGCGAGTCGCCGGAGGTCCGGTACAGGGTCTGCTTGATCGCGAGGACGTCCGGGTCGGCGGCGGCCTGTTCCAGGAAGGCCTGTACGGAGGTGGAGAAGGAGTCGTACGGGTGGTGCAGCAGCACGTCCCGTTCGCGCAGCGCGGCGAAGATGTCGGGCGCGGACGCGGACTCCACCTCGGCGAGGTCGCGGTGGGTGCCGGCGATGAACTTCGGGTACTTCAGCTCGGGCCGGTCCAGGGAGGAGATCCCGAAGAGGGCGGTCAGGTCGAGCGGTCCGGGCAGCGGGTAGACCTCGGCGGCGCTGACCTTGAGTTCCTGTACGAGGAGGTCCAGGACGCCGGGGTCGATGGACTCCTCGACCTCCAGGCGGACGGGCGGGCCGAAGCGGCGCCGCATGAGTTCCTTCTCCAGGGCCTGGAGGAGGTTCTCCGCGTCGTCCTCCTCGACTTCGAGGTCCTCGTTGCGGGTGACGCGGAACATGTGGTGCGCGAGCACCTCCATGCCGGGGAACAGCTCCTCCAGGTGCGCGGCGATGACGTCCTCCAGCGGGACGTAGCGCTGGGGGGAGGCCTCCAGGAAGCGGGAGAGCAGCGGCGGGACCTTGACCCGGGCGAAGTGGCGGTGGCCGCTGACCGGGTTGCGCACGACGACGGCCAGGTTCAGGGACAGGCCGGAGATGTACGGGAAGGGGTGCGCGGGGTCCACGGCCAGCGGGGTGAGCACCGGGAAGATCTGGTTGCGGAACAGGGTGAAGAGGCGCGCCTGCTCCTTCTCGGTGAGGTCGGGCCACCGGATGAGGTGGATGCCCTCCTCGGCGAGCTGGGGGGCGATGTCCTGCTGGTAGCAGGCGGCGTGCCGGGCCATGAGCTCGCGCGAGCGGGTCCAGATCAGGTCCAGTACCTCGCGGGGCTGGAGGCCGGAGGCGGAGCGGGTGGCGACGCCGGTCGCGATGCGGCGCTTGAGGCCGGCGACGCGGACCATGAAGAACTCGTCGAGGTTGCTCGCGAAGATCGCCAGGAAGTTGGCGCGCTCCAGCAGCGGGGTGGCGGGGTCCTCCGCGAGTTCCAGTACCCGTTCGTTGAAGGCGAGCCAGCTGCGTTCGCGGTCGAGGAACCGCCCGGGGGGCAGTTCGCCGCCCTCCTTGTCGTCGTAGGTGTCCGGATCGGCGTCGAGATCCGGATCGAGATCGACGTGGCCGACGTTCGGGCGGTGCGCGGCTATGGAGCCGAGCTGCGACTTCGCCGTGGCGGGCGTGTGAGACGGGTGCTGGGCGGGGACCTCGGTGGGGCCGGCGCTGGGCTTGTGGCTCATGACTCCATTCTTCCGCGCACGCGGCAGGACAGGCGCGTCGGAAGTGTCGGCCGTCAGGCGGAGTCGGGGCTGCATGCTCGGATGCTGGCAAGCGCTTCTTAATGCCCGGTTAATGGCGAATGGCTTCCAGGGTCCGCCTGGCGCACGGGAGGACGCCGGGGTGACGGATTGCTCCGTTCGGCCGGCGCCTCAGCTCTCGGTGCGGTACATCAGGTCCACCTCGTGGGTGGTGAAGCCGAGGCCCTCGTACACGGCGAGGGCGGCCGGGTTGTCGGCGTCCACGTAGAGCATCGCGGTGGGCAGGCCGGCCGCCGCGAGGTGGCGCAGGCCGATCGCGGTGAGGGCCTTGCCCAGGCCGCCGCCCTGCGCGCCGGGGCGGACGCCGACGACGTAGACCTCGCCGAGCCGCTCCTCGGCGTGGATCTTCGTCCAGTGGAAGCCGATCAGCTCGCCGTCGCGCTCCGCGAGGAAGAAGCCCTTGGCGTCGAACCACGGCTGCGCGATCCGGTCGGCCAGGTCCCGCTCGGTGAGGGAGCCCTGTTCGGGGTGGTGGGCGAAGGCGGCCGCGTTGGCCGCGATCCAGGCCGCGTCGTCGGCGCCGGGGACGAAGGTGCGTACGGTGACCCCGGCCGGCAGGGCGGGTTCGGGCAGCGGCGGTGCCTCGGGGCCGAGCGGGCGGCGCAGCTGGCGCAGTTCGCGGAACAGGGTCAGGCCGAGGACCTGCGCGAGGTGCCGGGCGGCGGACTTGCCGCCGTGCGCCCAGACCCGGACGCGCTTGCCCGAGGCGGCCAGCAGGGCGGTGCCCAGGGCCCGGCCGTGGCCGCGGCCGCGCAGGGAGGGGTGGACGACGAGTTCCGCGGCGGGGGCCTCCACCGGGTCGGTGTCCTCCAGTTGTCCGTACGCGGTGAGGCGTCCGTCGGCGGTGAGCAGGAAGTGCCGGATGCCCTCGCGGGGTCCGCCGCGGAGCTGGATGCGTCCCTGTTCGGACACGGCGGTGGTGCCGTCGGTGCGGGCCGCGTCCGTGATCAGGGTGAGTACGGCGTCGGCCTGTTCCTCCGTCAGCTCGTCGAGGGTCTCAATCTGCCGTCCCGGCTCCGGGGCCGCTGCTGCGTCAGTCATGACCCCACCGTACGACCGCAACCAGCCCGTAACCCATTGGACCCTGTCGTGCTACGCGCGTTGACAATAGGCTGCGGCGGACCTCCCAAGTTGTCTCGCTGTCCGCAAAGGGGACTAAATGTCAGCGAAGCCACAACGGCACCGCCGAGCCCGCCGGTTGACCCTCGCCGCTCTCGCCGCCACGGCCGGCGCCGGAGCCCTGGTCGCCGCCGCCCTTCCGGCCGGAGCCGCGAGTGGTGGCGGTGCGGCCAAGAGCCGGACCGTCGATGTTCAGATGCTTTCGTTCAATGACTTCCACGGCACGCTGGAGCCCCCGCAGGGTTCCTCCGGCACCGTGACCGAACGCCAGGCGGACGGCACCACCAAGGCCATACCCGCGGGCGGCGTCGAGTACCTGGCGACGAGCCTGCGCGAAGCCCGCAAGGGCCACGAGTACTCCGTCACCGCCGCGGCCGGTGACATGATCGGCGGCAGCCCGATGCTGTCGGGGCTCTTCCACGACGAGCCGACCATCGAGGCGATGAACAAGCTCGGCCTCGACGTGTCCAGCGTCGGCAACCACGAGTTCGACGAGGGCAAGACCGAGCTGCGCCGCATGGCGTACGGCGGTTGCCACCCCACCGAGGGCTGTTTCGAGTACGGCAAGACGTTCACCGGAGCGGAGTTCCAGTACCTCGCCGCGAACGTGACGGACGAGAAGACCAAGCGTCCGCTGATGTCGCCCACCTTCGTCTGGAAGAAGGGGGACGTGAAGATCGGCTTCATCGGCGTCACCCTGGAGGGCACTCCGGACGTCGTCACCGCCGAGGGCGTCAAGGGCCTCAAGTTCGGCGACGAGGTCGAGACGATCAACAAGTACGCCGCGGAGCTGAACAAGCAGGGCGTGAAGTCGATCGTCGCGCTCATCCACGAGGGCGGTCTGCCCGCGGGCGGCGCGTACAACTACGACTGCGACACCCCCGGCGCGGGCGCCGGCATCTCGGGCGCGATCGTGGACATCGCCAAGAAGGTCGACCCCAAGGTCGACGCGCTGGTGACCGGCCACACGCACCAGGCGTACGCGTGCAACATCCCCGACCCGGCGGGCAACCCGCGCACGGTCACCTCGGCCGCCTCCATCGGTCGGCTGTACACGGACACCACGCTCACGTACGACCGGCAGACCAAGGACATCGTCCGTACGCCGGTCACCTCGCCCAAGCCGGTCAACAAGGTCGTCAACCGTGAGCAGCCCAAGGCCGCGGACATGAGCGACCTGATCCGGCGCTGGAACGAGCTGGCGGCCCCGATCGCCAACCGTCCCCAGGGCTTCATCTCGGCGGACATCCCGGGCCGTGGCTCCGAGGCGTACGAGAAGCCGCTCGGCGACCTGATCGCCGACGCGCAGCTGGAGGCCCTGGCCCCGGCCGACAAGGGCGGCGCGCAGTTGGCCGTCATGAACCCGGGCGGCATCCGCTCGGACCTCGCCTTCAAGGCCTCCGGGGCCGAGGGCGACGGAGTGGTGACGTACGGCGAGTCCTTCACGGTCCAGCCGTTCACCAACATGATGAACATCGTGGACCTGACCGGCGCGCAGCTGATCACCGCGCTCCAGCAGCAGGTCAGCGGTCCGGTGAACGGCGCGAACCCGAAGATCCTTCAGGTGTCGAAGGGCTTCACGTACACCCTGGACCTGACGAAGGCGGGCGTGGACCGCGTCGTCGTGGACTCGGTGAAGCTGAACGGCGTGGCCATCGACCCCGCCAAGACCTACCGGGTCGCGATGAACGAGTTCCTCGCGGGCGGCGGTGACGGTTTCACCGTCCTGAAGGAGCACAAGAACAAGCTGGTGGGCGCGTCCGACCTGGACTGCTTCAACGCCTACCTGACGAACAACTCCTCGCAGGAGTCCCCGATCGCCCCGCCGGCGGCGAACCGGATCACGATCGTCAAGTAGTACCGGAGCGACATGCGCGCACAGCGCGCCCGAAGGGGCGACGGGCCCGGCGGCCCGTCGCCCCTTCGGCGTTCCCGGCGGTCCCCGGCGCCGCCGGGAAGGGTTCAGAGCCGGTCGAGGAACGCCCCGACGGCCTCGTGGAAGCCCCGCGGGTCGGTGAACGGCACGAAGTGGTCCCCGTCGAGCGGGGCGTACGAGGTTCCCGGCCGCCGGGTGACCATCGCGTCGGCCAGGCGCTGCGGGAGGGACTGGCTGCGGGTGCCGTGGATCAGCAGGGCCGGGCAGGTGCTCGCGAGCCAGGCGTCCCAGTGGTCGCCGCGGCAGGCGTGGATGGAGTCGAGCATGTCCTGCGGGTGGAAGGGCAGCCGCCAGTGGCCGCTGTCGGGCAGCGGTCGCAGGGCGCCGGTGACGAACTGCGCGACGACCGGGCCGACGGCCGCGAGGAGCGCCTCGGGGCTCTCGCCCGTGTACGGGACGCCGCGCAGGAAGGGGAAGGGTTCCGGCCCGTCGGGGTCGATCTCCACTCCGGAGTCCACGTCGATGAGCGCGGAGACCCGGTCGGGGTGGGCGGCGGCCAGGTGGATCGCGTTGAGGCCGCCGAGGGAGTAGCCGAGGACGGCGACGGGGGCGTCGAGGCCGAGGTGGTCGAGCAGGGCCACGGCGTCGGCGACGTAGCCCTCGCGCCGGTGGTCGGGGGCCCGGTCGGAGTCGCCGTGGCCGCGCTGGTCGGGGGCGATGACCCGCCAGGCGTCGCCGAGGTGGGCGGCGAGGCCGGTGAAGGCGGCGCCCTCGGACAGGCCGCCGTGGAGCACGAGCAGCGGGCGGCCGGGGCCGCCGAAGTCCAGGTGGGACAGGGTGCGGTCGTCGATCTTCAGCTCGTGGCGCATGGCGTGGCTCTCCCCGGGGTGCGATCGGTCGGTGGTCCGGCGGGTGTTTCGGCGGATGGTGCGTCGGTGTTCCCGGTCCCAGGCTGCCGGCATTTGGGCAAGCGTGCAATACGTTCGTATAGGGCGCTTGCCTGAGGCGAGCGCCCAAGAAGGGTGGCGCGGATACGATCCCCGCATGGGAAATCGCGAGGACCTGTTGGCCGGAGCGCGGCGCTGCCTGGAGGAGAAGGGCTACCTGCGCACGACCGTGCGCGACATCGCCTCGGCGTCCAAGGTGAGCATGGCCGCGATCGGCTACCACTTCGGGTCGCGCGAGGCGCTCCTGAACCGCGCGCTGTTCGACGCCATGGACGAGTGGGCCGCGGCGGCCGGCCGGCTCGCCGGCGAGGGGGACACCGCCGAGGAGCGGTACGCCGACACCTGGGACCGCAAGATCCGCGACTTCGGCGACATGCGCTGGCTGTGGGTCGCCAACGTCGAGGCGTTCGTCCACGCGCAGTCCTCGCCCGAGGTCCTCGCGATCCTCGCCGAGGGTCAGCGCCGCTCCCGGCGCATGGTCGCCGCCCAACTCCGCGGGGTCCCCGAGGAGGAGGTCTCCGAAGCGGACGTACGGGCCCTCGGGTCGGTGCACATCGCGCTGCTCAGCGGCGTGATGGTGCAGTGCCTGACCGACCCGGAGGCGGCGCCGGACGGCCACGAGCTCGCCCAAGGCCTGCGCGCCATGGCGGAGTTGCTCGAAAGCTGACCGCTACCGATGGGTAGCAATGCCCGGTCCCGCATGCCATGATCCCGTCCCACCACTGGGTCGGCGAAGGGGCGGGCATGGGAAGCGGAATGGACCGGCGGAGGTTCCTGGTCGGGGCGATGGCGGCGGGCGCCGCCCTCGGGATGGGCGCGGCGGGCCAGGCCTCGGCGGCCACGCTCGGCACACAGGACTGGATGGCCGGCCTCGCCGACTCCACCCCCCTCCAGCGCATGACCATCCCCGGCACCCACGACTCCGGTGCCCGCAAGGGCGGGCTCTACGTCGCCTGCCAGAACACCTCGATCGCGCAGCAGCTCGACGCGGGCATCCGCTTCCTCGACGTCCGATGTCGGGTCACGGGCGGCTCGTTCGCCATCCACCACGCGGCCTTCTTCCAGGACCTGATGTTCGGGGACGTCCTCGTCGACTGTGGGAACTTCCTCGCCGCGCACCCCTCCGAAACCGTGCTGATGCGCGTCAAGCAGGAGTACTCCGAGGACAGCGACGCCACCTTCCGGGCCGTCTTCGACGACTACCTCGACAACCGGGGCTGGCGCCCCCTTTTCCGGATCGCCGACACCCTGCCCTCGTCCCTGGGGCAGGCCCGCGGCAAGGTGGTGCTGCTCGCCGACAACGGCGGCCTGCCCGGCCTGCGGTACGGCGACGGGAACGTCTTCGACATCCAGGACGACTACAACACCGAGCCCTTCGCCAAGCGGGGCCGGATCGAAAACCACTTCCGCAAGGCCGTGCAGCAGCCCGGGAAGCTGTTCGTGAACTACGTCAGCACCGCCGCCTACATGCCCCCGCGCTGGAACTCGGACCGACTCAACCCGCAGGTCCACGGCTTCGTGGACGGCGGGGAGATGGCCGGCCGGACCGGGCTCGGCATCGTCCCCATGGACTTCCCCAACACCCGCTCCGGGCTCGTCGCCTCACTGATCCGGCACAACTGACGCGCCGCCCGCAGGCGGTGACGCCGCCGGATCCGCGGCCGGCGGCGGGGTCGGCGCACCCGGGATGCGGAGCACCGCCTCCGTGCCCGGGCCGCCGTCCCGGGCCGCCCGCAGCTCGGCGCTGCCGCCCGCGCGGTTCACCGTACGGGCCACGATCGACAGGCCCAGCCCGCTGCCGGGCAGGGCGCGGGCCGACGGGGACCGCCAGAACCGCTCGAAGACGTGCGGCAGGTCCTGGTCCGGGATGCCCGGCCCGTGGTCCCGTACGGTCAGCTCCCCGGCGTGCAGCGCCACCTCGACCCGCCCGCCGGACGGGCTGAACTTCACCGCGTTGTCCAGGACGTTGACCACCGCACGCTCCAGCGCCGCCGCCTCGCCCCGTACGTACCAGGACTCCAGGGACGAGCCGAACGTCAGCTCCGGACCGCGCAGCCGGGCCCGCGACAGCGCGGACCCGACGATCTCGTGCAGGGCCACCACCCCGAGCGGGCCCGGCGAGGCCGCGTCCGGGCGGGACAGCTCCTGGAGGTCCCCGATCAGCGACGCCAACTCGGTCATCTGCGCCTTCACCGAAGCCAGCAGCTCCCGGCGGTCCTCCGGCGGAATCGCCCGACCGGTCTCCTCGCTGCGCGCCAGCAGCTCGACGTTCGTGCGCAGCGAGGTCAGCGGGGTGCGCAGCTCGTGACCGGCGTCCGCGATCAGCTGGGCCTGCCGGTCCCGGGAGGAGGCCAGCGCGGCGGTCATCGAGTTGAAGGACCGCGACAGCCGGGCGATCTCGTCCTCGCCCTCGTCGGGGATCCGCACCGTGAGGTCCTCGGTACGGGCGATGTGCTCGACGGCGCCGGTGAGTTCGTCGACGGGCCGCAGACCCGTGCGGGCCACCCACAGGCCGGCCGCGCCCGCGCCCACGACACCGATGCCGGACACCAGGAGCAGCACCCAGGCCAGGGTGGAGAGCGGCTTGTCCATGTCGGCGAGGGGCTTGGCCACCGAGATCGCGGCGTCCTGCTTGCCGGCCCGGGAGGTCAGTTCCACGAACTGCGTGTAGACGCGCACCGGGGTGCCGTCCGTGGTCACGCCGTCGTACAGGACCGTGTCGCGCAGCCTCTTGGCGACCTGGAGGTCGTAGTCACTGACCGGGAGGGTGTTCTTGCCGTCCACCAGGCAGCGGCCGCCGGACGGCAGCACGATCTGCACCTGCGCGCTCAGGTTGTTCACGAAGGGGTTGGGCAGCGCCTGCTCCTGGCAGCCGAGCGCGTTCAGGGTCTGGCTCGCCTGGGCGCGGGCGTCGGTGGAGCGCAGCGAACTGTTCAGCTGGTCGTCCAACTGCGCGCGGACCATGAACCAGCTGACGCCGGCCACCGCCGCGACGGCGACCGCCACCGCCACCGCCACCAGCAGCGCGAGCCGCGAACGCAGCGGCAGCGCCCGGAATCCGGCGACCGGGTTCACTCGGGCCCTCCGTGGTCCCCGGCCCCGGCGGCGCGCAGCACGTAACCCACCCCGCGCACGGTGTGGACCAGGCGCGGCTCCCCGCCGGCCTCGGTCTTGCGGCGCAGGTACATCACGTACACGTCCAGGGAGTTGGAGCTGGGTTCGAAGTCGAAGCCCCAGACGGTCTTCAGGATCTGCTCGCGGGTCAGCACCTGGCGGGGGTGGGCCAGGAACATCTCCAGCAGCGTGAACTCGGTGCGGGTCAACTCCACGGGCCGCCCGGCCCGGGTGACCTCGCGGGTCGCGAGGTCCATCCGCAGGTCGCCGAAGGTCAGCGCGTCCTCGGGCTCCGGCCCGCCGGCCGCGGGCGCCGCGTACGAGCTGCGCCGCAGCAGCGCCCGGACCCGCGCGAACAGCTCGTCCAGCTCGAACGGCTTCACCAGGTAGTCGTCGGCGCCCGCGTCGAGGCCGGTGACGCGGTCGCCGACGGTGTCGCGGGCGGTCAGCATCAGGATCGGGGTGGTGCTGCCGGCGGCGCGCAGCCGTCGGGCCGCGGTCAGGCCGTCCATCCGGGGCATCTGGATGTCCAGCACGATCAGGTCGGGGGCGTACGAGGCCGCCTGGTCGAGGGCGTCCAGGCCGTCGACGGCGGTCCGCGCGCCGTATCCCTCGAAGGCGAGGGAGCGGCGCAGGGCCTCGCGGACGGCCGGCTCGTCGTCGACGACGAGGATGCGCTGCTGGTCGCCTTCGGCGGCGTTCATGTGGATCCCCCGGGGGTGGTGGTCGGTCCTACCAGGCTCGCACGGGCCGCCTAGAAGGAGGTCCCGAAGCCGTTGGCGGCGCCGCCCGCGTCGCCGGCGCCCGAGTCGGCTCCGGTGTCGCCGGCGCTGCCGCTGCCGCCGCCGCGCAGGGATTGGAGGTCGGCCTTGATGGTGTTGACGGGGATGGCGAAGCCGAGGCCGACGCTGCCGGCGCTGCTGCTGTCGCTGGAGGGGGAGTAGATCGCGGAGGGCATCCCGACGATCTCGCCGTTCATGTTGACGAGGGCGCCGCCGGAGTTGCCGGGGTTGAGGGAGGCGTCCGTCTGGATGGCCTTGTAGGAGGTGGTGTTCTGCCCGGTGTTCCCGTTGAACTGTTGTCCGTCGTACGAGAACGGCCAGCCGCCGCCCTGTCGGCCCTGCGGGGCCTGCTGCTCGGACTTGGGCACGTTCACGTCGCGGTTCAGGGCGGAGACGATGCCGCTGGTGACGGTTCCGGTCAGTCGGTCCGGGGAACCGATGGCCACGACCTCGTCGCCCACCTTGAGTCCGTCGGAGTTGCCGAGCTTGGCCGCCTTGAGGCCACTGGCGCCCTGGAGCTTGATCAGCGCCAGGTCCTTGTCCGGGTCGGTGCCAACGGTCTTGGCGGTGTACTTCTTGCCGTCGCTCATCGTCACCTGGATCTCGGAAGCCCCCTCCACCACGTGGTTGTTGGTGACGATCTCCCCGTCGGCGGTGACGACGATGCCGGAACCGGTGCCCTGGCCGGACGAGGTCCGGGTGTCGATGCGCACGACGGACGGGCTGACCTGCTCGGCCACGCCGGAGACGGTGCCGTTGCTGGACTGGGAGACGTTGGTGCCGCTGATCCCGGAGCCGCCGGTGTTCTGCCCGCCGAGGTACTGCTGCACCGCCGCGGCGGTGCCACCGCCCACGACGGCGGCGGCCAGCGCGACGGTGGCGAGCAGGGCGACGGGCCGCTTGGCGCGGGCCGGGCCGGCGTGGGCCGGTCCCGACGGGGCGGCCGCGGGCCGGTCCCAGCCGCCTTCGGCGGGCACCGTCTCGCCCTGGATGACGGGCGGCTGGTGCGCCTCGTGCCAACCGGGCGCCGGCGCGGCGGGCGGGTACGGGGGCGGCGGCGGGTAGGCGCCCGCCCCGGCCTCCTGTGCGAGCCGGTCACGTCCGCGCTGCCAGTCCTCGCCGAACGGCGCGGGCTGGGGGCGGTTCTCCTGGGGGTACTCGCCTTCGCGGCGGAAGCTCTCGGTCATGTCTCTGACTGTGTCCGGGGATCATGAGAGCTTCCTGAGTCCCGGCTGAGAAGCCCGACAGAACCGCGTATGCCCGATATAAGGACAGGACCCGGACCCGGACCCGGACCAGGATCCGGGCTCGGGAAGCCCCGAGCCCGTCCGCGAGAGCAGCGTCAGCGGCAGCCGCAGGACCGTCGGATCACCAGCGCCGACGGGAACTGCTTGAGCCGCTCCCGGCGCGAACCCGCCACCCGCAGGGCGTCGTCCAGGACGAGGTCCACCGCCGCGCGGGCCATCGCCGTGCGGTCGGAGGCGATGGTGGTCAGCGGCGGGTCCGTCAGCGCCGCTTCCTTGACGTCGTCGAAGCCGGCCACGGCCAGCTCGCCCGGCACGTCGATGCGCAGCTCCCGCGCCGCCCGCAGCACGCCGATGGCCTGGTCGTCGGTGGCACAGAAGATCGCCGGGGGCCGGTCCGGCCCCGACAGGACCTCCAGGGCGACGGTGTACGCGTCGTAGCGGTTGTACGGGGCCTCGAAGAGCCGGCCCTCCACCGAGCGCCCGGCCTCCAGCATCGCCCGCCGCCAGCCCTCGACGTGGTCCGCGACGGGGTCGCCGACCGACGGGGTGTTCTCGACGCCGCCGATGCAGGCCACGTACGGGTGCCCGTGCTCCAGCAGGTGCCGGGTGGCGAGCTGCGCGCCGCCGATGTCGTCGGTGATCACCGCGACGTCGTCGATGGCCTCGGGACGCTCGTGCAGCAGCACGATCCGCGCGTCCCACGCCTCGATCTCGGAGGCGGCGCGCTCGCTCATGCCCTGGCTGACCAGGATCAGCCCGGAGACCCGCATGCCGAGGAAGGCCCGCAGGTAGTGGACCTCGCGCTCGTCGCGGTAGTCGGAGTTGCCGACCAGGACCATCTTCCCGCGCTCGGCGGCGGCCTGTTCGACCGCGTGCGCCATCTCCGCGAAGAACGGCTGCCGGGCGTCCGGGACGATCATGCCTATGAGGTCGGTGCGCCGGGACGCCATCGCCTGCGCGACCCGGTCGGGCCGGTAGCCCAGCTCCTTGATCGCGGCGAGTACACGCTCGCGCGTGGCCGGGGCAACCGGCCTGGGTCCGTTGTTGATGACGTAGCTCACGACGGCGGTAGAGGTACCCGCAAGTCGCGCCACGTCATCCCGCGTCACCTTGGCCACGCGCGGCAGTCTACGCGGGGTGACCTACCTCTGGGCAGGCCGTCCCGCCGACTCGATCGTTACCGGAGTTTCCTCCATACGGGGGAGGGCGGCGGCCGCCTTCGCGGCTGCCTGTGCCGCGGCCTCCGCGGCTGCCCGCTCGACCTTCTCGGGGGTGACGAAGCGGTAGCCGACGTTGCGCACGGTCCCGATGAGCGACTCGTGCTCGGGGCCGAGCTTGGCGCGCAGCCGACGCACGTGGACGTCGACCGTCCGGGTGCCGCCGAAGTAGTCGTAGCCCCAGACCTCCTGGAGCAGCTGGGCGCGGGTGAAGACCCGCCCCGGGTGCTGGGCGAGGTACTTGAGCAGCTCGAACTCCTTGAAGGTCAGGTCCAGGACCCGGCCCTTCAGCTTCGCCGAGTAGGTGGCCTCGTCGACCGACAGGTCGCCGTTGCGGATCTCCATCGGGGAGTCGTCGGAGCCCATCTGCTGCCGGCCGGTGGCGAGCCGCAGGCGCGCCTCGACCTCGGCGGGCCCGGCGGTGTCGAGGAGGACGTCGTCGATGCCCCAGTCGGCCGTGACGGCGGCCAGGCCGCCCTCCGTGACGACGAGGACGAGCGGGCAGCCGGGGCCGGTGGAGCGGAGCAGCTGGCAGAGCGACCGCACCTGAGGGAGGTCGCGGCGCCCGTCGATGAGGATGACATCGGCTCCGGGGGTGTCCACGAGGGCCGGTCCCTCGGCAGGCGCCACCCGTACGTTGTGCAGCAGCAGGCCGAGGGCGGGCAGCACCTCGGTCGACGGCTGCAGGGCGTTGGTCAGCAGCAGGAGAGAGCTCATGCCCGACCACCTGCCCGGGTCGGGCGTTTGTGCACGTGCGTGTGCACGGATCGCTGGTCCATCACGTCGGTTCCTCCTCGGTCCCGTCGAGGACTTTCGCGGCACTGCTTCGTACGACTTGCCTTGCGCCCCCGGTCCCCGCGCCCTGGGGTCCGGGGGGACGCACTGTTCTCGGTCCGTTCAACGCGCTGAAAGCACAAAAGGACCCGGGGGCTACGTTGCCCGGATCCTCTACGCCGCCAGAATAGCCCACCGGTCCTTTCGGGGCAGGGGCTCCGACGAACCCCTTCTGTGGTTCCTGCCACGCCCGTCACCAGGGTATGCCCCGGTTTCGTCGGATCGGTGGCCTCTCGCCGCCCTGCCCGTGCGTACTCGGGGCGCGCGGAGGCACGCGGGGGTGGGCGGTCGGAGGGTTCATCATGGATGCCGACGAACAGAGAGCCGACGAGGGGAGCAGCTGTGGCAACCGGAACCATCCGCTACTGGGCGGCGGCCAAGGCCGCCGCCGGGACGGCGGAGGAGCCGTACGCGGCGCGGACACTGGGCGAGGCGCTCGACGCCGTGCGCGAACGCCACCCGGGAGAACTGACCCGGGTCCTGCTGCGCTGCTCCTTCCTCGTGAACGAAGAACCTGTGGGCAAGCGCCCGCACGATGCCGTCCTGCTCACGGAAGGCGGCACCGTCGAGGTGCTTCCGCCGTTCGCGGGCGGGTGAGCGGGAGCCCATGAGTACCCCCGAAGAACAGCAGCGCAGGCAGCGACAAGAGCAGGAGCAGGCGCAGGAGCAGCAGCACGATCCCTACGATCCGTACGGGACGCAGACCTGGCAGTCCGACACCTGGGACACCGGCTACCAGCCGGTGCAGCCGCATCTCGGCGGCGTTCAGGGCCAGGCCGGGCAGCAGCCGGCGCAGCCCGTGGCCCCCGAGGGCTGGTTCCGTGAGGAGGCGCCCGCGGCGCCCGCGCAGGAGTGGGCGGAAACGTCGTACCTGCCGCCGTACCAGGAGCCGTACCAGGAGCAGCCGCAGCAATCCCAGCAGCCGCAGCCGTCGCAGGGGCAGCAGTTCCAGGCCCAGCAGCAGCCCCAGCCGTCGCAGCAGGCGTCGTACGGGCAGCCCGTGGCGCCCGAGGGCTGGTACCGCGAGGAGGCCCCGGCGGCGCCCGCGCAGGAGTGGGCCGATACCTCGTACCTGCCGCCCTACCAGGAGCCGTACCAGGAGCAACCGCAGCCGCAGCAGCCGCAGCAGTCGCAGGGGCAGCAGTTCCAACAGCAGCCCCAGCAGCCCCAGCCGTCGCAGCAGGCGTCGTACGGGCAGCCCGTGGCGCCCGAGGGCTGGTTCCGCGAGGAGGCCCCCGCGGCCCCGGCCCCCGCTCCCGCCCCGTCTGCCCCGTCCGGGCCCGGGTGGGCCGAGGAGACGGCGTACCTGCCGCCGCAGCCCGCGGAGCCGGCCGTCGAGGCCACCGCCTACCTGCCGCCGGTGTCGGCCGCCCCGGAGCCCCCTCAGGGCCCCCTGGACCCCGAGGCCGACGCGGGTGCACGGTCCGAGTACTCCCCGCCGACGCTCGCGGGCAACACGCTCCGCGCCGTCGACCCGGCGCAGGCCCGCGCCGAGGGCCGGTCGCCGATCATCGACCCCGGTCCGCAGTCGGCCATACTGACCGCCGCCCTCGGACTGCTGCTGGCCGCGGCCGCGGCCTTCGGGGACCTCGCGCTGCTCGTGCCGCTGATCGCCCTCCAGGGCCTCACCGCGGCCGGCTGGTTCCGCCTCAACGGCATGTGGCCCGCCCGTCAGGGCATCGCCCTGGCCTTCCTCGGCGCCGTGGCCGCGGACGCCGCCGTGCTCGCCGTGGACGACGTGAACGGGCCCGGCGCGATCGTCGGCACCCTCGGTGCCTGGGCGCTGCTCACGCTGGTGCTCCAGCTCCGCAGCCACGCGGACCCCGACGAGCGGATGTACGGGCTGATGGCCTCGGTGGCGTCCGCCGCCCTCGCCATCGTCTGCGCCGGGTACCTGGCCGCCGGCTCCGACGCCGTCAGCGTGGGCGGGGTCGCCGTGGCGGTCGCCGTCTTCGCCCGGGCGCTGCCGCTGCCCGCTCCGGCGTCCGTGGCGGTCTCGCTGGCCGCCGCGGCGGGCGCGGGCGTCGCGGTCGGCACGATGACGGACATCGGGACCGGCGGGGCGCTGCTCGGCCTGGCCGCCGGGGTGTGCGCCCTGGTCGGCCTGCGGGTGGCCGCGTACGACTACCCGTCGAAGTTCGTCCACATGACGGCCGGTGTCGCGTTGCCGCTGGCGGCGGCGGCTCCCGCCGTCTATCTGATGGGCCGGGTGGTGGGCTGACGTCGGCCGCACGTTCGACCCCTCCCTTTCCCCGCGTGGTCAACTAGAGCGCACGTACTGATCTATTGGGGGAGGGGCACGTGCGCTTTCTGCGGGCCATCGTCATCATCGGAGTGATCCTGGGGGCCCTGTTCGTGGGCGCCGACCGCTGGGCGGTCGACTACGCCGAGAACCAGCTGGCCGACAAGATCCAGTCCCGGCAGGGCCTGGCGGGCGATGTGGAGGTCGACATCCACGGCTTCCCGTTCCTGACCCAGGCGTTGGACCACCGACTGGAGCGGGTGGATCTGGTGCTCACGGGCGTGGACGCCTCCGCCGAGGGTCGCAAGGCGCGGCTGACGCGGCTCGAAGCCGCCTTCCACGACGTGAAGTTGAACAGTGACTACACCGGCGGCACGGCCGGCAGGGCCGAGGGCGAGGCCCTGGTCTCGTACGCGGACCTGACCGCGGCCTCGGAGACCGGGGTGACCGTCTCCTACGGCGGGCAGCCGGGCAAGGTGAAGGTCAGCGCGACGGTGGACTTCCTCGGCCGGAAGTTCACCCGCAGCGTGATCTCGACCGTCACGCTGGAGGACGGCAAGGACTCCTCGGGCGGCAAGATCGTCCGGGTGCGCGCCGAGGAGGTCCCGGGCGAGGGGATCCCGGGGATCGAGAAGGTCGTCCGCAAGAAGACCGACTTCGACCGCCGGCTCGACGCCGGTCTGCCGGCCGGACTGCAGCTCACCACCCTGACCTCGGACGAGGCGGGCGTGCACCTGGCGCTGACCGGCACGAACGTGTCGCTGGCCGGATCGTGAGACGGTGCGGTCCGCCCCTTAGGAGGGTGGGCCGCACGAAGAGCCCCGGAGGCCGCCAGAGCGGCCTGCCGGGGCTTTCTCGTCCGCCATTCGGACGATCCTGTCTCACGATATGACACACCGGTGACAGGGCGGTCGATTCGTCCCTACGATCCATGCCTATGAAGCATCAGCAGGCGGACCTCACGAAGCGGCGGGCAGTAGACCTGTGTCGCGTCGCCGCCATGCTCTGTCGATCCATGTGACGTGTGAGCGCATCCGCTCCACCGGCCGGACGACTGGCCTTCCCCGCGTGACCGCACCCCGCCTTCCGCTCGCCCGACGCCTCCCCGCCCGGGTACCGCGAGGCCGATCCGTCCGCGGCACGCACCCGCAGCACCATCCAGCAGCACCAGCACAGCCCCGCCGCACACTGCCCCGGAGGAGAACACCATGAGCCGCAGCGACGTCCTCGTAGACGCCGACTGGGTCGAGGCCCACCTGAACGACGCCGACGTCGTCATCGTCGAGGTGGACGAGGACACGTCCGCCTACGACAAGAACCACATCACCAACGCCGTGCGGATCGACTGGAAGACCGACCTCCAGGACCCGGTCCGCCGTGACTTCGTGGACCAGGAGGGCTTCGAGAAGCTCCTCTCCGCCAAGGGCATCTCCAACGACGACACCGTCGTCCTCTACGGCGGCAACAACAACTGGTTCGCGTCCTACGCCTACTGGTACTTCAAGCTCTACGGCCACCAGGACGTCAAGCTCCTCGACGGCGGCCGCAAGAAGTGGGAGCTCGACTCCCGCGACCTGGTCGACGGCAAGGACGTCCCGAACCGCCCGGCCACCCAGTACAAGGCCAAGGCCCAGGACAAGTCCATCCGCGCCTTCCGCGACGACGTCGTCGCCGCGATCGGCTCCCTGAACCTGGTCGACGTCCGCTCGCCCGACGAGTTCTCCGGCAAGCTGCTCGCGCCGGCGCACCTTCCGCAGGAGCAGTCGCAGCGCCCCGGCCACGTGCCGAGCGCCCGCAACATCCCGTGGTCGAAGAACGCCAACGACGACGGCACCTTCAAGTCCGACGACGAGCTGACCGCCCTCTACGAGGCCGAGCAGGTCGATCTGGCGAAGGACACCATCGCCTACTGCCGCATCGGTGAGCGCTCCGCGCTCACGTGGTTCGTGCTGCACGAGCTCCTGGGCCAGGAGAACGTCAAGAACTACGACGGTTCGTGGACCGAGTACGGCTCGCTCGTCGGCGTGCCGATCGAGCTCGGCGCCGCCAAGTAGCCCCTGCGGGCGCGCGGGGCCGCGCGCCCGCAGCACGTACGTACGACCCCTCCAGGACAGGACAGAGACATGTGTGGAGCAAAGACCGGCGGGCCCGACCTCGCCACCCTCAAGCCCGGTGAGACCGCCATCCAGGGCCAGGTGACCAAGGACGGCGAGCCCGTCGTCGGTTACGTGCGGCTGCTGGACTCGACCGGCGAGTTCACCGCGGAGGTCCCGACCTCCGCGACCGGCCAGTTCCGCTTCTACGCCGCCACCGGCTCCTGGACCCTGCGGGCACTCGTCCCGGGCGGCCAGGCGGACCGTGCCGTCGTCGTCGCGGACGCCGGCGGTGTGACGGACGTGGCGATCGCCGTCTGATCGCTCCACACGAGAACGGCCGGAGGGCCGCACCCCAGGGGGTTGGACGCCACTGGAACGGGGTGCGGCCCTTCGTGCCGTCCCGGCCCGTGCGCGAAGGCCCGCGCGAAGGCCGGCCCCGGACCCTGCGCGAAGGCCCGTCCCGGATCCTGCGCGGCGGCCGGTCCCGGACCTACGCTGGAGGCATGTACGCCCGGCGGCGCCGCGCCTACTTCCTCATGATGGGCGGCTGCCTTTTCCTCTTCGTCTCGGCCTGGTCCTTCGTACGGCTCTTCTCCGTGCCGGCCGCCGTGGCCATGTGCGTCGTCGCCATGGTCATTCCGCCGGTCGCCGCGATGATGGCGAACCGGCGCGGCCCGGACGACCGCTGGTGGGACGACCCCTCGGGCGACAAGAAGTCGGACGAGTGGTGGGACGAACTGGACGGGAAGCACCGCCGCGACGAATGACGCGCCCCGCCGACCGCCGGGCCCGCCACCGGTACGGCCCACCTCGCAGAGTGTGTCGGGCCCCGGGCCAGTAGGCTTGGGGCCGGCCCCGTACCTCCGGGGACTCCGTCCCGGGGGGACCCCCCGAACGCAACCTCCGAGGAGCACCTCCCGTGCTTGAGATTTTCTTCTCCGCCCTGCTGGTCCTGGTCTGCGTCGGCGTGCTCGCCTTCACCGCCCTGGCCGTGAAGAAGCTGTACCAGGGCCAGCGCTGACCCCCTGATCGGCAGCCGTCCCTCCCGGATCCCTCCCACAGATCGCCTGAGCAGCCATACATGATCCAGATCCCGTCCGACCTGAACCCGGGCCTCGTCCCGCTCGCCTTCCTCCTCGGCAACTGGGAGGGTGCGGGAGTCTTCGACTTCCCCGGCGAGGAGAAGTGCAACTTCGGCCAGGAAGTCGTCTTCAGCCACGACGGCCGGGACTTCCTGGAGTACACCTCCCACACCTGGGTGCTCGACTCCGAGGGCAACAAGGTGCGGCCGCTCGAATCCGAGTCCGGCTACTGGCGCATCGACAAGGACCGCAAGGTCGAGATCGTCATGGTCCGTGACCAGGGCGTCGTCGAGGTCTGGTACGGCGACCTCGCCGACCAGAAGCCGCAGATCGACGTCATCACCGACGCGGTGGCCCGCACGGCGGCCTCCGGCCCGTACAGCGGCGGCAAGCGGCTGTACGGCTACGTCAAGAGCGACCTGATGTGGGTCGGCGAGAAGTCCACGCCCGACGTCGAGCTGCGCCCGTACATGTCGGCCCAGCTCAAGAAGGTCGTCACCCCGGAGGAGATCGCCGACATGGCGCGCAACCTGCCGGACATGCCGGACGACGGCATCGCGTTCTTCCGCTGATCGGCCGTTTTCCACAGCCTGTGCGAGAAGGGGACCCCGGGACCGCCCGCGGTCCCTTTCGCGCGCTTACACTGGCCGGGTGGTGAGCACCGAGGGCACCGGGACCGCCGACGGCGGACTCGACTGGAAGAGCGACCTGCGGCAGCGCGGATACCGGCTGACCCCGCAGCGCCAACTCGTGCTCGAAGCGGTCGACGCACTGGAGCACGCGACCCCCGACGAGATCCTCGTCGAGGTCCGCAGGACGGCCTCCGGGGTCAACATCTCCACCGTCTACCGCACGCTGGAGCTCCTGGAGGAGCTCAAACTGGTCTCGCACGCCCACCTCGGACACGGCGCCCCCACCTACCACCTCGCCGACCGGCACCACCACATCCACCTGGTGTGCCGCGACTGCGCCGAGGTGATCGAGGCCGATCTGGACGTGGCCGCCGAGTTCACCGCGAAGCTCCGCTCGACCTTCGGCTTCGAGACCGACATGAAGCACTTCGCGATCTTCGGGCTCTGTGCGAAGGACGCCGCCAAGCACCGCGCCGCCGAGGCGTAGCGCCGCCGCGCGACACCCCGTGGGATCGGCGCGGCCGGGGTCGTACGCTGGTGACATGACCAGCAGCCCCTTGCTCCATCTCCCCGGCGCCGTACCGGCCGAAGGCCGCGACGAGGGCGTCGCCGCCCACTACGGAGAGCTGTACGGCGAACAACGCGCCCTCGCGGACGGCCGGGGGTTCGTCGACCTCTCCCACCGCGGTGTCGTGACCGTCACCGGCGCGGACCGGCTGAGCTGGCTGCACCTGCTGCTCACCCAACACGTGACCGACCTGCCGCCCGGCCAGGCCACCGAGGCGCTGATCCTCTCCGCCAACGGGCACATCGAGCACGCCCTGTACCTCGTCGACGACGGCGAGACGGTCTGGGCGCACGTCGAACCCGACACCCAGGAGGCGCTGATCGCCTACCTGGAGTCCATGAAGTTCTTCTACCGCGTCGAAGTAACCGACCGCACGGCCGAGTTCGGGGTCGTCCACCTGCCGGCCGGCTCGATCGCCGAGGTCGCCAAGGAACTCGCCGTCCGCGAGACCGCGCACGGCCGGGACGTCTTCGTGCCCCGCGAGGACCTGGAGGCGTTCGCCGCCTCGCACGGCCCCGCCGCGGGCCTCCTGGCGTACGAGGCGCTGCGCGTGGAGTCGCACCGGCCGCGCCTGGGCCTGGAGACCGACCACCGCACCATCCCGCACGAGCTGGGCTGGATCGGCACCGCCGTCCACCTCCAGAAGGGCTGCTACCGGGGCCAGGAGACGGTCGCCCGTGTCCACAACCTGGGGAAGCCCCCGCGCCGGCTGGTGTTCCTGCACCTGGACGGCTCCGAGGTGCTGCTCCCGGCGCACGGCACGCCCGTACGGCTGGCATCCGACGGCGAGGAGGGCCGGCAGCTGGGCTTCGTGACCACCGCCGTCCGCCACCACGAGCTGGGGCCGATCGCGTTGGCGCTGGTCAAGCGGAACGTCCCGCCGGACGCGGCGCTGCTCGTCGGGAAGACGGCCGCCGCGCAGGAGGTCGTCGTCGCGCCGTGACGGGCGCGTGCGCCGGTGCGGATCCCGCCGCCCCGACGAGGATCCCTACACGTCGATGACGAGGGTGAACGGGCCGTGGTTGGTCAGCGAGACGCGCATGTCCGCCCCGAACCGGCCCGTTTCCACCGTCGCGCCCAGCGCCCGCAGCCGCGCCACGACCTCGTCGACCAGCGGCTCGGCCACCGGGCCGGGCGCCGCCGCGTTCCAGGTGGGGCGGCGGCCCTTGCGCGCGTCTCCGTAGAGCGTGAACTGGGAGATCACCAGCAGCGGGGCGTTCACGTCGCTACAGGACTTCTCCGCCTCCAGGATCCGCACCGACCACAGCTTGCGGGCCAGCAGCTCCGCCTTCTGCGGGGTGTCGTCGTGGGTGACCCCGACCAGGACGCACAGCCCCTCGCCGACGATCTCCCCGACGGTTTCGCCGGCCACCACGACGCTCGCGCCGTCCACCCTCTGCACCACTGCTCGCATACCACCTGTGTATCAGGCGTGCACCCGTCCGGGGCCGATCGGGTGCAGTGGGACTGCATCCACACCACGGAGAGTGGCACGATGCACGCAGGCGGTGCCTCCGGCACCGGTCGAGGGGACGGACACGTTCACATGAATATCTCTGGTACCTCCGTACCTGCGCCCGCTTCGGCGACGACGGCGACGACCGCCGACGTCGCGGCGGCGGCGCTGAGACCGCCCGCGCAGCGCACCGGCGAGTCGCAGGGGCCGACCACCCCCGCCACCGCGCTCGGGCTGCCCGAACTGCGTGCCCTGCGCCGGGACGCGCAGCGCGACGAAGCCGATCTGAGCTACGTACGCAGACTCCTGCACGGCCGCATCGACATCCTGCGCGCCGAACTCGCCCGCCGCTGCGACCCCGAGGCGGCCCGGCGCGCGAACCCCGAGACGCCGGTGGTGGACCGGCTCTCGGAGATCCTCGCCGACGCCCCGTCCAGCCGCAGCGCCTCCGCCCGACACGTGACGCTGGCCGCCCCGCACAGCGAGGCGTTCCGGTTGCTGGAGGCCGAGATGCTCTGCGACGTGGAGCTGTCGGACCTGGGCGCCCGCACGGACGGCGAACTGCACGAGGCCATGGGCCGGCTGGTGCGCTACGAACAGCAGGTCTCGCGGCGCCGGCAGCAGTTGCAGCGCACCGCCGACGAGGCCGGCGCGGAGATCACCCGCCGGTACCGGGAGGGCGAGGCACAGGTGGACGACCTGCTGGCGTAGTCGTCGGGGCGCCGGGGCCGGCGGCGAGCGGGCCCTTCCGGGCGGCGGAAATTCAGGCGACGCGCCCGCGGCGGGGCGGTTAGCGTGGCCGGCCATGAGCACCGACGTCCGGCCGATCGCCGCCTCCGAACTCCCCGACTGGCTCCGAGCCTTGAACACCGGCTTCCTCACCACCGCCCCGGTCACCGACTCCGACGTCGACCAACGCGCCGAGTACGGCGACCTGGCCCGCACCCAGGGCGCCTTCGACTCCGAGACCGGCCGCTGCGTCGCCACCTTCCGGTCGTTCCCGCAGGAGCTGACCGTCCCCGGCGGGGCCGTCGTCGCCGCCGACGCCGTTTCCAACGTCACCGTGTCGCCCACGCACCGCCGCCGGGGCCTGCTGACGCGGATGATGCGCGCCGACCTGACGGCCGCGAAGGAGCGCGGCGACGTGCTGTCCACGCTGATCGCCGCCGAGTACCCGATCTACGGACGGTACGGCTACGGGCCCGCCGCCTCGATCGCCGAGTGGGAGATCGAGGTGGCCCGCACCGGCCTGGATCCGCGGTGGTCCGGGCCCGGTGACGGCGGCCGCGTCGACCTGGTGGACGCGGCCGAGGCCCGCCGGATCGGCGCCGCCCTGCACGAGCGGCTGCGCGCGCACGCGCACGGCACCATCAACCGCGACGAACGCTGGTGGAACCTGGCGTCCGGCACGGAGCAGATGTCCCACCGCCCCTACAAGGAGTCGTTCCACGCCGTCCACCGCACGGCCGACGGCGAACCCGCCGGGATCGCCGTCTACCGGGCCGACGACCAATGGAGCGACGCGAAGCTCCCGCAGAACACCGTGCAGGTCAAGGACCTGATCGCGGTCACCGCCGACGCGCAGCGGGCCCTGTGGCACTTCCTGTGCTCCATCGACTGGGTGCAGAAGGTCCGCACCGGCTACCGGGCCCCCGACGACCTCGCCCCCCTGCTGCTGCCCGATCCGCGGGCCGCGCGCCTGGTGACCGCCGCCGACTTCCTGTGGGTGCGGCTGCTCGACGTCGTACGGGCACTGAGCGCGCGGACGTACGCCGTGCCCGGGGTCCTCGTCCTGGAGGTCGCCGACGCGGCGGGCCTGGCCGACGGGCGCTACCGGCTCGACACGGGCACCGGCGCCTGCGCCCGTACGGAGGAGCCCGCCGACCTGCGTCTCGACGTGTCCGCGCTGGGATCCCTGTACCTCGGCGACGAGTCGGCGGTCCGGTTGGCCGCGCTGGGGCAGGTCACGGAGGAACGGCCGGGGGCGCTCGCGCTCGCGGACGCGGCCTTCCGCACCGCTCGCCGGCCGTGGTGCCCGGACGTCTTCTGACCGGCCCGTTCCCGTACCCCGTCAAGGACATGGAGATCACGGTGCGCGACGGCCGTATCGTCGCAATCGACATCCCGGCGGATCCGGCACGGCCGGAGACCCTGGACGTCACCGGATGGGAAACCGAGGGCTGAGGTACGTGGCAACACTCGTGGAACGCCTGCGCGCGGCCGGCTGTGTCTTCGCGGAGGAGGAGGCGGACCTGCTGACGGCCGCCGCGCGGGACGACGGACACCTGGCGGGCATGCTGGCCCGCCGGGTCGCCGGCGAGCCGCTGGAGATGGTGGTGGGCTGGGCCGACTTCTGCGGCCTGCGGATGGAGGTGGGCGAGGGGGTGTTCGTACCGCGCCGGCGCAGCGAGTTCCTCGCGCGGGAGGCCATGGCGCTCGCCCGGCCCGGCGCGGTGGTCGTCGACCTGTGCTGCGGCGTGGGCGCGCTGGGCGCGGCCGTGGCCTCGCAGGTCCCGGGCGTCGAGCTGCACGCGTCGGACATCGACGAGGTGGCCGTCGACTACGCCCGCCGGAACGTGGCCCCGTACGGCGGGAGCGTCCACCGGGGCGACCTGTACGCGGCGCTGCCCGAGGACCTCGCGGGGCGGGTGGACGTCCTGGTGGTCAACGCCCCCTACGTGCCCACCGAGGAGATCGGCCTCCTGCCGCCGGAGGCCCGCGAACACGAACCGCCGGCCACCCTGGACGGCGGCGCCGACGGTCTGGACGTCCACCGCCGGGTCGCGGCCGGGGCGCTGCGCTGGCTGGCGCCGGGCGGGCACCTGCTGATCGAGACGAGCGCCCGGCAGTCCCCGGTGACGGCGTCGGCGCTGGCGGCGGGCGGCCTCACGGTACGGGCGGTCGGCTCGCGGGAGCTGTATGCGAACGTGGTGATCGGCGCCCGACCGGGCGCCTGAACGGCCCGTCGTTCCAGGGGAGTCGACGGACGGGCGGGCCGACGGGGGAAGGGACGCGCGGTGGACCACGGGGCCCGGCAGGCGGATCGTTTCGAGGAGCACCGGCCGAGGCTGCGCGCGGTGGCCTACCGGATGCTCGGCTCGGTCAGCGAGGCCGATGACGCGGTCCAGGAGGCCTGGTTGCGCCTGGACCGCACCGACGCCGACGCCATCGAGAACATGGCGGCCTGGCTGACCACGGTCGTCGGCCGGGTGTGCCTGAACATGCTGCGCTCCAGGGCGACCCGCCGCGAGGACCCGCTGGAGTCCCGGACCCCCGACCCGATCGTCAGCGGCGAGGACGGTCTCCACCCGGAACAGCAGGCCCTGTTGGCGGACTCCCTGGGCCTGGCCCTGCTGGTCGTCCTCGAATCGCTGGCGCCGGCGGAGCGGCTCGCGTTCGTCCTGCACGACATGTTCGCCGTGCCCTTCGACGAGATCGCCCCGATGATCGAGAAGACCCCCGCCGCGACCCGGCAGCTCGCGAGCCGGGCCCGCCGCCGGGTGCGCGGCAGGGCGCCCGCCCCCGACCCGGACCTCGGGCTCCAACGCCAGGTGGTCAGCGCCTTCTTCGCCGCGGCGCGGGACGGCGACTTCGAGGCGCTCGTCTCGGTGCTCGACCCCGACGTGGTCCTGCGCTCCGACGGCGGAGTGACGCGCGCCCGCCACACGCTGGTGTTCAACGGCGCCCGCACGGTGGCCTCGCAGGCGATCACCTTCGGTTCCCTGTCGCCGTTCGCCCGCCCCGCGCTGATCAACGGGACGGCCGGCGTCATGGTCGTCATGGACGGCCGCCGCCTGTCGTTGATGGCCTTCACGGTCGTCGGCGGCAGGATCGTCGCCATCGACGTCCTGGCCGACCCCGAACGCCTGAGCGCCCTCGACCTGAGCGCCCTCGACCTCTGAGTCACGGCCCCGGCCGGGTGCCGTCCCTCACCCGGTGGGAGCTATTGCAAGCGTCTGCTTGCAATAGTTAGCAAGGTGCGGCAGGATCGGGGCATGGCATCGCTCAACGTCGGGAACCTCGGCGAATACCTCCGTGAGCAGCGGCGGCAGGCCCAGCTTTCGCTGCGGCAACTGGCCGACGCCGCAGGGGTGTCGAACCCGTACCTGAGCCAGATCGAGCGCGGGCTGCGCAAGCCGAGCGCGGACATCCTCCAGCAACTGGCCAAGGCGCTGCGGATCTCCGCGGAGACGCTGTACGTGCAGGCCGGAATCCTGGACGAGCGCGATCGGGACGAGGTCGAGACGCGGGCCGTCATCCTCGCCGACCCGTCCCTCAACGAGCGGCAGAAGCAGGTGCTGCTCCAGATCTACGACTCGTTCCGCAAGGAGAACGCGCCGGCCGCGGCCGCCGCCGACGCCGCCGCGACGGTCGATGCCGACGACGAGCCGCCCCATACGAACCGACTGTGATCCGGGAGGACCAGCACATGGCCATCGCCGATGACCTGAAGAAGACCCTCACCGACCCGACCCCGCTCTACTTCGCCGCCGGCACCGCCGACCTCGCGGTGCAGCAGGCCAAGAAGGTGCCCGGGCTCATCGAGCAGCTGCGCGCCGAGGCCCCCGCCCGCATCGAGGCCGTGAAGAACACCGACCCGAAGGTCGTCCAGGAGAGGGCCAAGGGGGCGCAGGAGGCGGTGACCGCCAAGGTCGCCGAGGTCTTCGGCGCGATCGACCCGAAGAAGCTGGGCGAGACCGCCCAGGACCTGGCCCTGCGCGGCGTGGGCGTGGCCGCCGAGTACGCGGTGCGCGCCAAGGAGACGTACGACAAGGTCGCCGAGCACGGCGAGCAGGCCGTACGGGCGTGGCGCGGTGAGCTGACCGACGAGATCGTCGACATCGCCGAGGTCGTGGAGCCGGCGGCGCCCGCGAAGACGGAACCGGTCGCCGAGCCGGTGGCCGCCGACGCCTCCGCCGAGGCCCCCGCCGAGGAGAAGCCGGCCGCGCGGAAGACCACTGCGCGCAAGAGCACCGTGAAGAAGACGGCGGTCGCCGCGACCGGCGACGAGAGCTGATCCGACCGATCCGACGCATGACGGACCGGGCACCGGGAAGGTGTCCGGTCCGTTGTCATGGGTGAGGGCCGGCTTCCCCGGTAGCGTGGGGGCGAACGGCATCAGAAGCGGAAGAAGGTGGTCGAGGCGATGTTGATGAACGGTTTCGACAACGGGGTCATCCCGTTGCTCGGGTTCGCCATGCTGGCGCTCGCCGTCGTGGCCTTCGTGTTCGCGCTGATGGCGCGCGACGACGCGTACCGGGCGGCCGACAAGAAGACCAAGACCTTCTGGCTGGTCATCCTCGGCATCACGATCCTCGTGGACTTCTTCCTCGGGATGCTGTTCCTGGAGATCGCCGGCCTGGTGGCCACCATCGTCTTCCTGGTCGACGTCCGACCGGCCCTCAAGCAGGTGTCGGGCGGCGGTCGGCGCAGCGGCGGCAGCAGCAGCGACGGCCCGTACGGCCCGTACAACGGCGGCCGGTAGCCTCCCGCGCCGAGGACCGGGCGTCCCCCGCGCGGAGGAGGGGCTCAGCCCTCCGCGCGGGAGAGCAGGACCACGGCGACGTCGTCGGTCAGCTCGCCGCCGTTGAGGCGCCGGGCCTCGGTGACGGAGGCCTCCAAGAGGCTCTCACCGCTCAGCCCCTGATCCAGGTGCCGGTTGATCATCTCGACCATTCCGTCCTGTCCGAGCCGCTCCTTGCCCGCGCCGATCTTCCCCTCGATGAGGCCGTCGGTGTAGAGCATGAGGCTCCAGGTGCCGCCCAGCTCCACCTGGCGGCGGGGCCAGCGGGCCTTGGGGAGCAGCCCGAGCGCCGGCCCGCTGTTCTCGTACGGGAGGAGCCGCGCGGCCCGACCCGGCCGGGAGATCAGTGGCGCCGGATGGCCCGCCAGGCAGAGGCCGGCGCGCCGGCCGTCCGGGGCGATGTCCACGGTGCACAGCGTCGCGAAGATCTCCTCGCAGGGGCGCTCCACCTCCAGCACCTCCTGGAGGGTGGCCAGCAGATCGTCCCCGCACAGTCCCGCGAGGGTCAGCGCGCGCCAGGCGATGCGCAGCTCGACACCGAGGGCCGCCTCGTCGGGGCCGTGGCCGCAGACGTCGCCGATCATCGCGTGCACGGTGCCGTCGGGGGTGCGGACCGTGTCGTAGAAGTCCCCGCCGAGCAGGGCCCGGCTGCGGCCGGGCCGGTAGCGGGCGGCGAAGCGGAGGTCGGAACCCTCCAGGAGGGGGTTCGGGAGCAGTCCGCGTTCCAGGCGGGCGTTCTCCTGGGCCCGGAGCTTCGATTCCGCGAGCTTGTACTGGGCTATGTCGGCCCGTTTTCTCTCCACGGCGTAGCGGATGGCCCGGCTCAGCAGCCGGCCGTCGAGCTCGTCGCGGAAGAGGTAGTCCTGGGCGCCCACCCGTACCGCCTCGGCGGCGTGTTCCGCGTCGGCCTCGGCGGTCAGCACCAGCACGGCGTGCCGCGGGGCGAGCCGCAGGACCTCGCGGAGCATGGCAAACCGGTCGTCGGCGGCGCCGGGGCCCGGGTTCGCGAGCGACAGGTCCAGCAGGATGCAGTGCACGTCGGGCGTGAGCAGCCGGGTGGCCTCGGTGAGGTTGCGGGCGGTGCGCAGCCGTATGCGATGGCCGTCGGCGTCGAGTACCTCGGGCACGGTGAGGCCGCCCGCGGGATCGTCCTCGATGACCAGGAGGGTCAGGGACGTCTGCGCGGGTACGGGGACGGGGATGGTGGTCGGGACGTGCTCGACGGCGGTGGCCAACAGGGCCTGGCCGCCCTCCGTGGCGGGGTTCTCCCTCTGCCGCGGTATGGGTACGGGCATCGTCTCCGGTTCCTTCCCTCCCCCCGAGGGTGCGCTCATGCGCTCGACCCTAGCGGGCCGGAACGGGAGAGCGGAATGGCGTTCCGGTGGAGGTCCCGGGGAGGGCCTCCGTCATATGCCGTTATCGCGGGGGAAATGCGGGCTGATGGGATGACCAAGCTCACGGCGGGAGAGCCGAAGTCCCGCCTGCCGAGACGGCCGGATGTGGGCTTCACCACCCGTACCAGGTGAAAGCCGCCCACACGAAGGCCGCCGACCCGGCCCGGCACCCGCCCGGGGCCCGGCCCGGCAAGGCGCGCGCCCGCACGCCCCCCCCGCCTCGGGAACCCCCGCGTCCCGCGCCCCGCGGCTACGCGTCCGGGCGGACGACCGCCTTGATCGGCATCGAGCCCGCGCCCGCCATCGTCACGTTCCGGCCGGGGCGCGGCGCGTGGACCATGGCCCCGTCCCCGACGTACATCCCGACATGGCTCGCGTCGTCGAAGTAGATGATCAGATCGCCCGGCCGCATGTCCTTCACCGCGACCTTCCGCAGCCGCAGCTGTTCCTGCGAGGTCCGCGGGATGGCCTTCCCCGCCGCCAGCCAGGCCTGTGAGGTCAGGCCCGAGCAGTCGAACGACCCCGGACCCGTGGCGCCCCACACGTACGGCTTGCCCATCTGGGCCGTGGCGAACTGGACCGCCCGCTTGCCCGCGTCCGTCGCCTTGCCGTTGACGTCCTTCATCGCGCCGGACGACAGCCACTGCGTCTGCGCCTTGTACTGGGCTTCCTGCTCCAGCTGGAGCAGCCGGGCCTTCTCCTCGGCCGCCAGCTTGCTCTCCAGGTCCTGCGCGGCCTTGATCTTCTCCTCGATCCGCTTCTTGGACTTCTCGCGCTCGACCCGGTTCGTCTCCAGCTTCTGCCAGACCGTGCTCGCGTCCTTCGCGTACCGCTGGAGGTCGTGCTGGGTGCGGTCGAGCTCGGTCAGCAGGTCCGTGGTGGCCTTCTCGCCCTGCCGCAGCCGGTCCTTGGAGTCCAGGAACTGGCTCGGACTGTCGCTCAGCACCAGCCGCGCGCCCGCCGGCAGTCCGCCCGAGCGGTACTGGGCCCGGGCGGCGGCGCCGGCCCGGTCCTTCAGCCCGCTGATCCGCTCCCGGCCGGCCACGATCAACTGCGCGATCTGGACGATCCGCTCCGACTGGACCTTCGTCTCGCTCTCCGCGAGGTTGTAGGCGTCCGTGGCGCTTCCGGCCTGGCGGTACAGATCCTCTATCTCCTTGCGGATCTGCTCCAGGGACTTGGCCCCCGGTTCGGGCGCGGGCGCCGCCGGCGCTCCGGGCACGGAGGGAGCCGCGGGCGCCGCGTACGCCGTCCCCGAGAGTCCGAGGCCCGGGGCCGTCAGTATCGCCATCGCGCACAGCAGTGTGAGAGCGGATGCGCCCCGTCGGTGCGCTCGCTTCACGGTCCCCATGGTCCCCCCAGGTGCCCCGCGTCAGACCG
The DNA here is from genome assembly GCF_036231985.1 of Streptomyces sp. NBC_01426. Lineage (GTDB taxonomy): Bacteria > Actinomycetota > Actinomycetes > Streptomycetales > Streptomycetaceae > Streptomyces. Next base: position 3,680,022 of record NZ_CP109500.1, on the reverse strand, counting down.
GTGTCATCCCACATCAGATCTGACTATTCATCAGTAACTTGGCACTGCCTTCGGGATGGTGCCACGAGTCCGTGAATTCCGACACCCTTGCGGATGCCCCCCTGATCATCACCGGCCACGTCGCGCCCGCCCCTGCCGACTCAACGGGCCGCTCCGGGCACGGGTTCCCCGACACGCGAGGTTCACCCCGAAGGGCGCAACGCCTCCCACCGCACCGTCAGTTCCCCCTGCCTCCACCGCACCGGCCCGTCCGCCAGCGGCCAAGTCCCGGCCAGCGCCCGGGCCGTGCGGATCCAGCGCTGCCGCGCCCCGTACGAGGCGTAGGGGGCCGCCGCCGCCCACGCCCGGTCGAAGTCGCGCAGGAACGCGTGCACCGGCTCACCCGGGACGTTCCGGTGGATCAACGCCTTCGGCAGCCGCTCGGCCAGGTCCGACGGCCGCTCCAGCGACCCCAGCCGGGTCGCGAACGTCACCGTGCGCGGCCCCTCCGGACCGAGCCCGACCCACACGTGCCGGCGCCCGATCTCGTCGCAGGTCCCCTCGACGAGCAGCCCGCCGGGGGCCAGCCGGGCGCACAGCAGCCGCCACACCTCCTCGACCCGCTCCTCGTCGTACTGCCGCAGCACGTTCGCGGCGCGGATCAGCATCGGTGCCTCGCCGCCGTCCAGGGGCACCTCGAAGCCGCCGTGCCGGAAGGCCAGGCCCTCCCGCTCGTACGGCTTGGCACCCGCCACCCGGGCCGGCTCGATCTCGATGCCGACCACCCGCACGGCGGGGGCCGCCGCCCTCAGCCGCGCCAGCAGTTCCACCGCCGTCCACGGCGCCGCCCCGTAACCGAGGTCGACCGCGACCGGGGCCGTCGCCCGCCGCAGCGCCGCCCCGTGCGTCGCCGCGATCCAGCGGTCCATGCGACGCAGACGGTTCGGGTTCGTCGTCCCGCGCGTCACCGTGCCCACAGGGCGTCTCGGGGGCGGCGGGGTGCTGCGGGAGGCCATGCGCCGAGCGTATGCGGAGCGCGCACCCAACATAAAAATCCGGCAAACGACCGAGGAAAACGGCGCCCCCCGGAATGCGGGGCACCGCCGTACGGGTTGCACTGCTGGAAGAGCGCCGCCCGCGCTCCGTTCGCCATGCCGTCCGCGCGGCACCCGGTGTACGCGTCGTACGAGTCGCCCGAGTCGTCCGAGCGAGAGGAACTGCTCCCTTGAGCCAGTACGTGTCCCGCCTCGGCGGCAGCATCAGCGGTCGGATAGCCGCCGCCCGCAGCACCCGTCACGACCCGCCGCGCCTGCGCCTCCCGGCCGTCGGCCACCACCGCAAGCCGCGCCGCGTCGCCATGCTCAGCGTGCACACCTCACCGCTGCACCAGCCGGGGACCGGCGACGCGGGCGGGATGAACGTGTACATCGTCGAGCTCGCCAAGCGCCTCGCCGCGATCAACATCGAGGTCGAGATCTTCACCCGGGCCACCACCGGAGGGCTTCCACCGGCGGTCGAGCTGGCCCCCGGCGTCCTCGTACGACACGTGGACGCGGGCCCCTACGAGGGCCTCGCCAAGGAGGAGCTGCCGGCGCAGCTGTGCGCCTTCACCCACGGCGTGATGCAGGCCTGGGCCGGGCACCGCCCCGGCTACTACGACCTCGTCCACTCCCACTACTGGCTCTCCGGCCACGTCGGGTGGCTCGCCGCCGAACGCTGGGGCGTGCCCCTCGTCCACGCCATGCACACCATGGCCAAGGTCAAGAACGCGGCGCTGGCCGAGGGCGACACGCCCGAGCCGGCCGCCCGCGTCATCGGCGAGACCCAGATCGTCTCCGCCGCCGACCGGCTGATCGCGAACACCGCCGAGGAGGCGGACGAACTCGTACGGCACTACGAGGCCGACCCCGGGAAGGTGGCCGTCGTCCACCCCGGCGTGAACCTCGACCGGTTCACCGTCGGCGACGGCCGCGCCGCCGCCCGCGCCCGCCTCGGGCTGCCCCAGGACGCGGTCATCCCCCTCTTCGCGGGCCGCATCCAGCCCCTCAAGGCCCCCGACGTCCTGCTGCGGGCCGTCGCGGAACTGGTGGACCGGGATCCGACGCTGCGCGGGCGGCTCTTCGTCCCCGTCGTCGGCGGGCCGAGCGGCAGCGGGCTCGCCAAGCCGGAGGGCCTGCAGAAACTCACGGCGAAACTCGGCATCGCGGACCTCGTGCACTTCCAGCCGCCGGTCGCGCAGGACCGGCTCGCGGACTGGTTCCGCGCGGCCTCCGTGCTGGTCATGCCCTCGTACAACGAATCCTTCGGGCTCGTCGCCCTGGAGGCCCAGGCCACGGGCACGCCCGTCCTGGCCGCCGAGGTCGGCGGCCTGCCGGTGGCCGTCAACGACGGGGTCACGGGCATCCTCGTACCCGGCCACGACCCGGTGGACTACGCCCGCGAGCTGCGGCGTTTCGTGGACGACCCGGGGCTCACGGACCGGATGGGCGGCGAGGCGGCCCGGCACGCGCAGTTCTTCGGCTGGGACACCGCGGCCGCCGGCACCGCCGACGTCTACACCGCGGCCATGCATGATCATCGCCGTCGCGTACGCTCCCACCATGGCTGACACCGCCGCGATCATCGAAGCCACGCTGAACGGCGCCGAGCTGGGCTGGGAGAACCCGGACCCGGGCACCTACGTCGTCCAGCTCCCCGGCACCCGCAAGCTCTCCACGACCTGCTCGCTGCGGGTCGGCAAGCACTCCCTGTCGGTCAACGCCTTCGTCATCAGGCACCCCGACGAGAACGCGGCGGGCGTCCACCGCTGGCTGCTGGAGCGCAACCTCAAGCTGTACGGCATGGCCTACGCCGTCGACCGCCTCGGCGACGTGTACCTGACGGCCCGACTCCCGCTGTCCGTGGTCACCCCGGACGACCTGGACCGACTCCTGGGCACCGTCCTGGAGGCGGCGGACGGCGCCTTCAACACCCTGCTGGAACTCGGCTTCGCGAGCGCCATCCGCCGCGAGTACGAATGGCGGGTCTCCCGCGGCGAACCGACCTACAACCTCGACGCCTTCAAGCACCTGACCCGCCCGGAGTGACGCCCCGCGCGACCCGCTGACGCCCTGCGCGACATCGCGCCTTCGAGCAGGGGGCCTTCGAGCGGCGGAGCCTTCGCGCGGGGGCCGCGTCAGAGTTCGGCCGGCGTCGCGGCCGGTGTCCGCTCCGGCGTCGGCGCCTGGACCACCGAGGCGGGCTGAGCCGCCGGCACCTGGGCCGGGACCGGGGCCTCGACCACCGGGACAGCCGGCGCCGCCGCATCGCCCACCTCGGGCAGGTTGCGCATCAGCAGCCAGTAGCCCAGCGCCGCCACCGTGCCCAGACCGGCCGTGCCGGCCCACAGCCACGACGCCCCGAACCGGTCGATCGTGAACCCCGCCATCAGGGGCGCGACCAGCGAGGCCACGGCCCAGGACAGCGTGTACATGCCCTGGTAGCGGCCCCGGCCGTGCAGCGGGGACAACCGGGCGACCAGCCCCATCTGGGTCGGCGAGTTCACGATCTCGGCCAGCGTCCACACGCACACGGCCAGCCCCAGGCTCCACACGGCCCCGCCGAAGGCCGTCAGCGCGAACCCGTACCCGGCCAGCAGCGCCGACAGGACCAGCAGCATCTGCGGGTCCCGGTGCTCGATGAACCGGGTGACCGGGATCTGGAGCAGCACGATCAGCACCCCGTTCACGGCGATGACGAGCCCGTAGTCACCCGTGGAGAACCCGGCCTCGCCCATGGCCAGCGGCAGTCCGAACGACCCCTGCATGAAGATCAGCGAGATCAGGAACGACAGCCCGACCACACCCATGAACCGGCCGTCCCGCAGCACCGTCCCCATCCCGATCTCGGGCTCGGCCGCCGCCTTCTCCGCGGCGCTCTTCTCCGGCCGGGACTCGGGCAGCTTCACGAACACCAACACCGCGCACACCAGGGTCAGCGCGGCCTCGCCCAGGAACCCGGCGAGGTAGCTGTACTCGGCGATGAACCCCGCCACCGTCGCGGACACGGCGAAGCCCAGGTTGATCGCCCAGTAGTTCAACGCGAACGCCCGGACCCGGTCCTCCGGCCGCACGATGTCCGCCATCATCGCCTGCACCGCCGGCCGCGAGGCGTTCGAGGTCATGCCCACGAGCAGGGCCACCGCGGCGATCGCCGCCGGGTGTTCCATGAAGCCCAACAGCACCACCGAGAACGCCGTCGACGCCTGCGCCGCCACCAGCGTCGGCCGTCGCCCCAGCCGGTCGGTCATCACCCCCGCGACCAGCGAGGACATCACACCGCCCAGCCCGTGCAGGGCCACCACCAGACCGGCGAACGAGCCCGAGTAGCCCCGCTCCAGGGTCAGGTACAACGTCATGAACGTGGCGACGAAGGCCCCGAGCCGGTTGACGAGGGTGCTCGTCCACAGCCACCAGAACGCGCGCGGAAGACCCCCCACGCTTTCCCGGGCAATCCGCGTCAAACGGCCTGTGAACATACGGATTCCCCCAGGAGATGTAAGTGCCTCTACGGCTTTCCGCATGCTACGAACGCCCGTGGTGCCCCGCCAGTCAATTGACGCCGAGCGTCAAACGAGGCCCTCCGGAGGGCCGAACGAGAGGGTCCTGCGGCCCGTACGAAAGGCCCCCGATCCCCCTGGCACACCGCGCGCGAGCGCCCCGAGGCGTCCATTAGGCTCGTACGCATGGCCGACGCACCGTACAAGCTGATCCTCCTCCGTCACGGCGAGAGCGAGTGGAACGCGAAGAACCTGTTCACCGGCTGGGTGGACGTCAATCTCAACGAGAAGGGCGAGAAGGAGGCGGTCCGCGGCGGTGAGCTGCTCAAGGACGCCGGCCTGCTCCCCGACGTCGTGCACACCTCGCTCCAGAAGCGCGCGATCCGCACCGCGCAGATGGCGCTGGAGGCAGCCGACCGCCACTGGATCCCCGTCCACCGCTCCTGGCGCCTGAACGAGCGCCACTACGGCGCCCTCCAGGGCAAGGACAAGGCCCAGACCCTCGCCGAGTTCGGCGAGGAGCAGTTCATGCTGTGGCGCCGCTCGTACGACACCCCGCCGCCGGCCCTCGAAGACGGCACGGAGTACTCGCAGTCCGAGGACCCGCGCTACGCGACCATCCCGCCGGAGCTGCGCCCGAAGACCGAGTGCCTCAAGGACGTCGTCGTCCGCATGCTGCCGTACTGGTACGACGGCATCGTCCCGGACCTGCTCGCCGGCCGCACCGTCCTGGTCGCCGCGCACGGCAACTCGCTGCGCGCCCTGGTCAAGCACCTGGACGGCATCTCCGACGAGGACATCGCGGGCCTCAACATCCCGACCGGCATCCCGCTCGCCTACGAGCTGGACGCCGAGTTCAAGCCCCTCAAGCCGGGCGGCACCTACCTCGACCCGGCCGCCGCCGCGGCCGCCATCGAGGCCGTCAAGAACCAGGGCAAGAAGTAACCCCCACGCACGAACCAGCCCCCACCCGCCGATACCTGGCGGGTGGGGGCTTCTCGTTGGGCCGGGGCCGGGCGGCGCCGGAGGGATGGGCAGGTCACGTCGGCCACGCCGGCGAACACACCGAACCGCGCGTAGGGCCCCCTCCGACGGGATCGGACGGGGCCCTCGCTTACGTGCGTACGTGCGGGCGGCGTCAGCCGCCGCACTGGCAGGGGGCGCCGGACTGGCAGCCGCAGCCGCAGCCCGAGCCGCACCCACAGGCCGCGAGCAACGGCAGGCGGAGCGGTTCCCGGGGCTGCGGCTGCTCGTGTTCCGGGGTGATGGGGACGGGGGAATCGGACATGGATCCTCCTCGCAGGCGGCGTGCGCACAGGTCGTCGTCGTACGGCGTGGTGCCTTCGTGCCTTCGCCTCATTCATGCCCAGCCGCACCGGCGCGTCAACGGCGCATTGGGGCTCGCCCCGATCCGCCCGGCGCCCGCTCCGACCCGCGAGGACCCCCGCTCCGACCCGCGAGTACGCCCGCCCCGACCCGCGAGGACCCCCGCCCCGACCCCGTCCGACGCGTCACACGCGTCAGACGCCCTCCACCTGCGTCGGCTGCTGGAGCTCGTCCGCGTGCTCGCCCGTCACCAGGTACACGACGCGCTTCGCGACCGACACCGCGTGGTCCGCGAACCGCTCGTAGTACCGGCCCAGCAGCGTCACGTCGACGGCCGTCTCGATGCCGTGCTTCCAGCGGTCGTCCATCAGGTGCTGGAACAGCGTGCGGTGCAGCTGGTCCATCTCGTCGTCGTCCTGCTCCAGCTGGAGGGCCAGGTCGACGTCCTTCGTGATGATGACCTCGGCCGCCTTCGCCATCAGGCGCTGCGCCAGCTGACCCATCTCCAGGATGGTCGCGTGCAGGTCACGCGGTACCGCCGTGTCCGGGAAGCGCAGCCGCGCCAGCTTCGCCACGTGCTGCGCCAGGTCGCCGGAGCGCTCCAGGTCGGCGCTCATCCGCAGCGAGGTCACGACGATGCGCAGGTCGGTGGCGACCGGCTGCTGCCGGGCCAGCAGGGCGATGGCCCGCGCCTCCAGGTCGTGCTGGAGGTCGTCGACCTTCTGGTCCCCGGCGATGACGCTCTCGGCCAGCTTCAGGTCGGCGTCGAGCATCGAGGTCGTGGCCCGCCCGATCGCGGAACCGACGAGCCGGGCCATCTCGACCAGGCTTTCTCCGATCGAGTCCAGTTCCTCGTGGTACGCGTCGCGCATGGTGGTCCCTCTCTCGACTGCTCGCCCGCTGATGTCGCGGGCTCTTACTACTACTGCCCTATCGCTGCGTGGCTTCTTGCCTCACGTTGCCACGGTGGGCCTCGAACGCGTCCGACTCCGGCACCGCAAGTGAATCAACCCCGTCGCCAGGGTGAACTCTGGGCGACGAGTGTTCGAGCTGCCACCCGAACGGCTGTGGAAGTGTCGTTGCACCTGCTTAACCTGGGTGCATGGACGTGAACGCGGCGGTCGCCGCAGCTGCAGCGATCGCCGGTCTTTGCACCGGTGTGATCGCGATGCTGGCGTTCCGCTGGAGCGAGCGCGACCAGGCCCGCCCCACCCGGAGCTCCATGCGCCCCGACATCAACGCGGTGCTCCCGCCCGGCGTGGACACCGTGCTCTCCGTGCTCCGCTCCTCCGCCGTCGTCCTCGACGAGGGCGACGCGGTGGTCAAGGCCAGCTCGGCGGCGTACGCCCTGGGGTTGGTCCGCGGCGGCAAGCTCGCCGTGGAACCCATGCTCCACATGGCGCGCGACACCCGCCGGGACGGCGAGATACGACAGATCGAACTGGACCTGCCCCGCCGCGGCACCGGCCGCGGCGAGGCCCTCGCGGTCTCCGCCCGCGTGGCACCGCTGGGCTCCCGCCTGGTGCTGCTGCTCGTCGAGGACCTCACCGAGGCCCGCCGCATCGAGGCGGTGCGCCGCGACTTCGTCGCGAACGTGTCGCACGAGCTGAAGACCCCCGTCGGGGCGATCTCCCTCCTCTCGGAGGCGGTCATGGACGCCTGCGACGACCCCGAGGCGGTCAGCCGCTTCGCGGGCCGGATGCAGATCGAGTCCACCCGCCTGATCAACCTCGTACAGGAGCTCATCGACCTCTCCCGGGTGCAGAACGACGAGGCCCTGGAGGACGCGGAGCCCGTGCGGGTGGACACCCTCGTGGCCGAGGCCATCGACCGCTGTCGGCACACGGCCACCTCCAAGCAGATCACCATGGCCGCCGGCGGCACCGCCGAACTGCGGGTGTGGGGACATCGGGGGCAGCTGGCGGCCGCCCTCGGAAACCTGGTGGAGAACGCCGTCAACTACAGCCCGGCCCGCACCCGCGTCGGCATCGCCGCGCGCCGGGTCACCGCGCCGGGAGGAGACTTGATCGAGATAGCCGTGACCGACCAGGGCATCGGCATCCCGGAGAAGGACCGCGAGCGTGTCTTCGAGCGCTTCTACCGCGTGGACCCGGCCCGCTCCCGCGCCACGGGAGGAACCGGACTGGGCCTCGCGATCGTGAAGCACGTGGCGGCATCGCACGGCGGGGAGGTGTCGGTGTGGAGCTCCGAGGGCCAGGGCTCCACGTTCACCCTGCGCCTGCCCGAAGCGGCCGCGCAGGCCCCTGCGACGGCCCCCGCACCCGCCCGACCCCTGCTTGAAACAGAAACAGCCATCCCTGCCCCGGAGGTCCTTCCGTGACCCGAGTGCTCGTCGTCGAGGATGAGGAATCCTTCAGCGACGCCCTGTCCTACATGCTCCGCAAGGAGGGCTTCGAGGTCGCGATCGCCGCGACCGGGCCCGACGGGCTCGACGAGTTCGAGCGCAACGGCGCCGACCTCGTCCTCCTCGACCTGATGCTCCCCGGCCTGCCCGGTACCGAGGTCTGCCGGCAGCTGCGCGGCCGTTCCAACGTCCCCGTGATCATGGTGACCGCCAAGGACAGCGAGATCGACAAGGTCGTCGGGCTGGAGATAGGAGCCGACGACTACGTCACCAAGCCCTTCTCCTCGCGGGAGCTGGTCGCCCGCATCCGCGCGGTGCTCCGCCGCCGCGGCGAGCCGGAGGAGGTCACCCCGGCGGCCCTGGAGGCCGGTCCGGTACGGATGGACGTCGACCGGCACGTGGTCACCGTCTCCGGCGGCAAGGTGGACCTCCCGCTCAAGGAGTTCGACCTGCTGGAGATGCTGCTGCGCAACGCGGGCCGCGTACTGACCCGCATGCAGCTCATCGACCGGGTCTGGGGCGCCGACTACGTCGGGGACACCAAGACCCTCGACGTCCACGTCAAGCGCCTGCGCGCCAAGATCGAGCCGGACCCGGGCGCCCCGCGCTACCTGGTCACCGTGCGCGGCCTGGGCTACAAGTTCGAGCCGTAGGCCGGCGCCGCCGATCCGACCCGGGTCGGATCGCACCACGGGAAGGGCCCCCGACCGCCGGAGCGGTCGGGGGCCCTTCCCGTACGTACGTCGTGACGGCCGGGGCTCAGTGCCCGGCGCTCTGCGACGGGGAGCCCGAGGGCTTGCCCGAGGCGGAACCGGAGGGGGTGCCCGCGGCGGATCCGGAGGGACCACCGGAGGGGGTGCCCGAGGGGGACCCGGAGGCGGACCCGGACGGGGAGGCCGACGGGCTCGGCGCGGCGACCGGGGCCACGGTCGGGCCGTAGCCCGCGTACATGCCCGCGGCCGGGACCACGAAGGCGTCCAGCGCCACGTCTCCGGTGCTGCTGAGCTGGAAGGTGACCTTTTGGACGTTGCCGTCCTCGACTGCCTCGCGGCCGCCCACGACCACGGCGGAGGCGTTGCCCGTGCCGCCCAGGACGACGGAGCCGCCGGCCGGCACGGTGATCTTGCCCGCGCCCTCGGCGTTCTTCAGGACGACCTTGCTCTTGCCACCCGCGAGGGTGATGCCGTCAAGGGTCTGCGCCTGGGTGCCGGTGTTGAAGACCGTCGCCGAGACGGCCGCCGGGCCCTTCTTGTCCTGCTCGCTCTGGGTGATCACCAGGGCGTTCTGGATCTTGATGTCGCCCTTGGTGATGGCGGCGTTGTCCGGCTTGATCTCGAGGGTCTGGGCGTTGTTGCCCGCTCCGCATGCGGCGAGCGCAGCGATCGAGAAGACGACGGCGGTAGCGGCGAGGGCGCCGCGTCGAAGGCTGCGGCTCACGGCGGCGGCAACTCCTTGGACGTTCGGACGGAGGGTGGACGCCCCCAGCCAGTGCGCTGGGAGGTTCCCCCTGGGGCGGCTGAGGTAAAGCCGTCCTAAGGGTGTGTCAGCGCGCTTAGGTTACCGAGCCGCCGCCCCGCCCCCGCACCCGACCCTCCGCAGGGCGCCGGCCGCCCTGCGTCGGTTCGGCGATCACCCCGCGATCTTCGGGGGATCCGTCCGTGATCTCGCATTCCCCATATCGTGCGCGGGCCGTTCGGTGATCAATTCCGGGAATCCTTCGAACACCCCTCGATGATCAATTCGGGATTGGGCCGGAACCGCTCCGTACGTCCGCCCGCCAGTCGAACGGAGTAGTCGGGTTTTCGGTTGCGGAAACGGGCAAAACGGGATGTACATCACACTGGACGGGGTACCTGTCAGGTGTAACGTGGCCGTTTCTCCTGGTCCGCACAGCACCTCCGACCTGCGAATACCCCCTTCCGCAAGCCCTTCGCAGCACGTTCGTGTCGCTGTTGTCAAGCCCCGAGATGTGCCCTGACCTGCGAAAACGCCATTCATAACAGTCCGTTCTCGTGTTACCCTGGATAGCCACGGAAGGGGTACCTGTCACATGACGTTCAAGGTTGGCGACACCGTGGTCTATCCCCATCACGGGGCCGCGCTGATCGAGGCCATTGAGACTCGTCAGATCAAAGGCGTGGACAAGACCTACTTGGTGCTCAAGGTCGCCCAGGGCGACCTGACGGTTCGTGTGCCTGCGGACAATGCGGAGTTCGTCGGCGTTCGCGACGTAGTCGGCCAGGACGGGCTGGACCGGGTCTTCGAGGTGCTTCGCGCACCGTATGCCGAAGAGCCGACGAACTGGTCCCGGCGCTACAAGGCAAATCTGGAGAAGCTCGCTTCTGGCGATGTCATCAAGGTCGCCGAGGTCGTGCGTGACCTGTGGCGTCGTGAGCGTGAGCGCGGGCTTTCCGCGGGTGAGAAGCGCATGCTCGCCAAGGCGCGCCAGATCCTGGTGAGTGAACTCGCGCTCGCCGAGAACACCAACGAGGACAAGGCCGAGGCTCTCCTCGACGAGGTTCTCGCGTCCTGACGCGAACACCGGTCGCACACAACCGGTCGTACACAGTCGTGCCGCGGTGCCCGATGACAAGGAAACTTGTCGCCGGGCGCTGCGGCATGTCTGTACCCATGCTTGCGCACACTGCCTGCGCTGCTTGTCCCGGCAACTTCCACGGAACGCGCTCCGCGGTGCCCACCCTGCTGGTTTTCACCCGGTGGTGCAAGCCCCACCGAAGTGCGGACCACCAAAGTGCGAACCTCACTGGCGTGCCGGGTCCGGGCAGCCGGCTCGACCGGTCGTCACGGAAGGGGCGAGGGCGTCGCACCCGGCACCCTTGAGGCCATACCCATGTCGGCCGAAGTCACAAACCTGGCTCGGAGTCACTGATGTCTGACGCAACGCGCACCCCCCGTACCGCCGCCGTGATCCCGGCGGCCGGGCGCGGGCTGCGCCTCGGTCCCGGCGCCCCCAAGGCGCTGCGGACCCTCGGCGGGATCCCGATGCTGATCCACGCCGTCCGCGCGATGGCCCGCTCCCGCGCGGTCTCCCTCGTCGTGGTCGTCGCCCCGCCCGACGGCGCCCCCGAGGTGCGCCGCATGCTCGACGAGCACGCGCTGCCCGAGCGGACCGAGGTCCTCGTGGTGCCCGGCGGGGAGACCCGCCAGGAGTCCGTGCGCGCCGGTCTCGCCGCGCTGCCGGCCGACGTCACCGCCGTGCTGATCCACGACGCGGCCCGGCCGCTGGTGCCCGTGGACACCGTCGACTCCGTCGTCGAGGCCGTCCGTCAGGGCGCCCCCGCCGTGGTGCCGGCGCTGCCGTTGGCCGACACCGTCAAGGAGGTCGAGCCCGGGAAGCCCGGCGAGCCCGAGCCGGTGGTCGCCACGCCCGAGCGGGCCCGTCTGCGCGCCGTGCAGACCCCGCAGGGCTTCGACCTCGCCACGCTCGTACGGGCCCACGAGCGGGTCGCCGTACGCGGCGAGGGCGCGACCGACGACGCCGGCATGGTGGAACAGCTGGGCGTCACCGTCGTGGTGGTGCCCGGCCACGAAGAGGCCTTCAAGGTCACCCGTCCGCTCGACCTGGTCCTCGCCGAGGCCGTACTCGCCCGCAGGAGGGCCACCGATGCCTACTAGTCCCCTGATCCCGATCCCGCAGGTCGGCATCGGGACCGACGTGCACGCCTTCGAGACCGGCCGCGAACTGTGGTGCGCGGGCCTGCTGTGGGAGGGAGAGGACGGCCTCGCCGGCCACTCCGACGGCGACGTCGCCGCCCACGCGGCCTGTGACGCCCTCTTCTCCGCCGCCGGCGTCGGCGACCTCGGCGCGCACTTCGGCACCTCCCGCCCCGAGTGGTCCGGCGCCGCCGGGGTCACCCTGCTGGCGGAGGCCGCCCGGATCGTGCGGGCCGAGGGCTTCGAGATCGGCAACATCGCGATCCAGGTGATCGGCGTCCGCCCGAAGATCGGCAGGCGGCGCGAAGAGGCACAGAAGGCGCTCGCCGCCGCGGCGGGCGCCCCCGTCGCCGTGTCCGGAACCACGACCGACGGCCTGGGCCTGACGGGCCGGGCCGAGGGCCTTGCCGCCATCGCCACGGCCCTCGTCTACCGGACGAACAGCGGGAAATCGCCCGAGTGAGAGCGTTCGCGCCGGGTCCCGCGCCACAAACGTCACCCCGCGTCCCCAAAGGGTCGCGGGGCACTGCTACGCGCGCACTACCCTGGATGCCGTGACTATTCGCCTGTACGACACCAGCGCCCGGCAGATCCGTGACTTCACCCCCCTCACGCCGGGCTGTGTCTCGATCTACCTGTGCGGCGCCACGGTGCAGGCCGCCCCGCACATCGGGCACGTCCGTTCGTACCTGAACTTCGACATCATGCGCCGCTGGTTCGCCTACCGCGGCCTCGACGTCACCTTCATCCGCAACGTCACCGACATCGACGACAAGATCATCGCGAAGGCCGAGACGCAGGGCCGCCCCTGGTGGTCCATCGGCTACGAGAACGAGCGCGCCTTCAACGACGGCTACGACGCGCTGGGCTGCCTCCCGCCCACGTACGAGCCCCGCGCCACCGGTCACGTGCCGGAGATGATCGAGATGATGCGCACGCTCATCGAGCGCGGCCACGCCTACGAGGCCGACGGCAGCGTCTACTTCGACGTGCGGTCCTTCCCCGGCTACCTGGAACTCTCCAACCAGAACATCGACGACCTGCGCCAGCCCTCCGAGGACGGCATCACGGGCAAGCGGGACCCCCGCGACTTCGCGATGTGGAAGGCCACCAAGCCCGGCGAGCCCGACTGGGAGACCCCCTGGGGCCGCGGTCGCCCCGGCTGGCACCTGGAATGCTCCGCCATGGCGCACAAGTACCTCGGCAGCGCCTTCGACATCCACGGCGGCGGGCTCGACCTGATCTTCCCGCACCACGAGAACGAGATCGCCCAGGCCAAGGCCTTCGGCGACGAGTTCGCGAAGTACTGGGTGCACAACGCCTGGGTCACCATGTCCGGCGAGAAGATGTCCAAGTCCCTCGGGAACTCGGTCCTCGTCTCCGAGATGGTCAAGCAGTGGCGCCCGATCGTCCTGCGCTACTACCTCGGCACCCCCCACTACCGCTCGATGATCGAGTACAGCGAGGAGTCGCTGCGCGAGGCGGAGTCGGCCTTCGCGCGCATCGAGGGCTTCTACCAGCGCGTCATCGAGAAGGCCGGCGGGCCCGTGGAGCCCGCCGCGGAGGTCCCGCTCGCCTTCGCCGAGGTCATGGACGACGACCTCGGTGTCCCGCAGGCGCTCGCCATCGTCCACACCGCGGTCCGCCAGGGCAACAGCGCCCTGGCCGCCGACGACAAGGACGCGGCGATCGCGCGCCTGTCCGAGGTGCGGGCCATGCTGGGCATCCTCGGCCTGGACCCGCTCGACCCGCACTGGGCGGGCGAGACCGACCGGGGCGAGGACCTGCACGGCGCCGTGGACACGCTCGTACGCCTCGTCCTGGAACAGCGCGAGTCCGCCCGCGGCCGCAAGGACTGGGCGACCGCCGACGCCATCCGCGACCAGCTCCAGCAATCCGGCCTGGTCATCGAGGACAGCCCCACGGGACCCCGTTGGACGCTCGGCCCCCGCTGAGCCCACCGGAGCAGTGCCACCGGAGCAGTCCGACTGTGCCGCCCGGCCCCCCGGGCGGCACACTCTTCATACGTACACACCGCAGCACCAACGAAAACAGGTAGAAGTCATGGCCGGGAACAGCCAGCGCAGGAACCGCCGCACGTCCAACAAGAAGGGCGCGACGGTCGGCAGCGGTGGCCAGCGGCGCAGGGGCCTGGAGGGCAAGGGCCCCACGCCCAAGGCCGAGGACCGCAAGAAGCACAAGGCGAACCGCATCAGCAACGCGATGGCCCGACAGGCGGCCAAGCGCCGCCCGGCCCCGCGCCGCGGCGGTCCCAAGGGCACGAGCGAGATGGTCGTCGGCCGCAACCCGGTCTTCGAGGCGCTGCGTGACGGTGTTCCGGCCACGACCCTGTACGTCCAGCAGTTCATCGAGAACGACGAGCGCGTCCGCGAGGCCCTCCAGCTCGCGGCCGAGCGCGGCAACATCAACCTGATGGAAGCCCCGCGCCCCGAGCTCGACCGGATGACCAACGGGCTCAACCACCAGGGCATGGTGCTCCAGGTCCCGCCGTACGAGTACGCGCACCCGGAGGACCTCGCCGCCGCCGCCCACGACAACGGCGAGGACCCGCTGATCGTCGCCCTCGACGGCGTCACGGACCCGCGCAACCTCGGTGCGATCGTCCGCTCCGTCTCCGCCTTCGGCGGCCACGGCGTGGTCATCCCCGAGCGCCGCGCCGCCGGCATGACCGCCGGTGCCTGGAAGAGCTCGGCCGGCACGGCCGCCCGTACCCCGGTCGCCCGCGTCACCAACCTGACGCGCGCCCTCCAGGACTACAAGAAGGCCGGCATGGCCATCGTCGGCCTCGCCGCCGAGGGCACCCACACGGTGAACGACCTGGAGGCGCTCGTCGGTCCCGTCGTCATCGTCGTCGGTTCCGAGGGCAAGGGACTGGGCCGCCTGGTCGGCGAGAACTGCGACTACCTCGTCCGGATTCCGATGCCCGGTGGCGCCGAGTCCCTCAACGCCGGTGTCGCGGCGGGCGTCGTCCTGTACGAGGCCGCACGCCGCCGCGCCGAGGCCCCCCGCCTCTGAAGGGACCAACCCCCTTGATCCACTTGGCTCAGGGAATATGACCCGTGAGCGTGTCACCCCGCCCGATTCGGGCGGGGTGACTTGATCTTGACGGGTCTCGGACAGATCCCTGATGTCAAGGCAGTGTCCTAACCACTGATCACTCGGTTAGATGAGTGTGGACACCAGAACGTCAGGGTTCGACGACCAGCCCGCGCTGAGCATGGTCAAGGTGCCGTGCGATCCCGCACAGGTCATCGTCAACCACGCCAGCTTCCGCGTGCGGCTCGCACCGAGCCCGAGCGCGCGTTCCAAGCCCGCGAACGCCCCCGGCCGCGCACCCGTCCTCGGCGTCGCCGCCGCGGCCGCCGTCGCCGGGGCCACCCGCCGCCGGGCCCCCGTCGTCTGGAGCGGCAAGGCCGCCCCCGGCGACTCCGCGGCCATGGGGGGACTCCTCCAGGCCGTACGGGAGGCCGGGCGCGGCTCCGACGAGTACGACGGCGGCGCCACCCAGACCATCCCGCGCGTCGACCTCGCGCAGGACCTCGACGACGACACCCTCGCCACGCCGACCGTCATCGGCCAGCGCAGCTACGGGGACCCGGACGAGACGCGTCCGTCGGCCGCCGTACGAGACCTGTCGTACGACCCGCGCGACGGCGACGGACCGGGCGGAGGCGGGGCGGACTCCCGCCGGGCCGCCGCGGACTCCCGCGCCCAGGCCCAGTACTACCCCGGCCGCCGGATGAACCTGGGCGTCGTGCTGCTCCCGCTGCGCGTCTTCCTCGGCTTCATCTCCATCTACGCCGGCATGGGCAAGCTGTGCGACCCCGTCTACTTCGACGGCGGCGAACGCGGCTCCATGGTGACCTGGCTGCACACCCTCCAGCCGTGGGCACTCGCCGAACCGCTGCGCGACTTCGCGCTCGCGCACCCGGTCGGCGCCGGCCTCAGCGTGGCCTTCCTTCAGGTCATCGTCGGCGTGCTGACGGTCTTCGGCCTGTGGCAGCGGTTCGCCGCCTGCTTCGGGGCGCTGCTGTCGGCCGCGCTGCTGATGACGGTCAGCTGGAAGACCGTCCCCGCCTACGACGCCCCCGACATCATCTACCTGGCCGCCTGGAGCCCGCTGATCATCGCCGGCGCCCCCGTCTACTCCCTCGACGGACGCCTCGCCGGCGAGGCCTGGCGCACCCTCGGACCGCGCAGCGAGGTCTGGCGGCTGCGCCGGCGGGTCCTGCGGCGCGGAGCCGTCATGGCCACCGTCGTCTGCGGACTCACCCTGCTCATCGGCTCGCTGCTCGGCGGCGCCGTCCGCTCCACCGCCGTGGTCACCGTCCCCGGACCGGGCCGCGCCCCCAGCAACTACCTGCCGGGGACCCCGCTGCCGCAGACCCCGACCAAGCAGCAGCCGTCCCCCCGGCAGTCCACCCCGAAGCAGCCCGTGAAGAAGGCCTCGCCGTCGGCCGGCGCCTCGGCCCCGACCAGCAAGTCGAGCCGCGGCAGCACCGGTTCCGCGGCCCGCGAGACCGCCGGTACCGGAGCGCAGTCGCCCTCCGCGACCCGCGGCTCCGGCAGCCAGTCCAGCCCGCGCAGCAGCGCCCCGCGCCAGTCCAGCCCGCAGAAGGCGCCGTCCTCGTCCTCCGGGAACGGCAGCGCGGGCAGTGCGACCGGCGGCAACGGCAGCGGGGGCGGCAGCGGCGGTACCCCGGCCAGGAAGCCCGGCCTGGTGGGCGGCCTGATCGGCGGCTGACCGGACGCGACGACCGTACGGGGGAGGGCCCGGCGCGCGAGGAGCGCGCCGGGCCCTTTCGCGTGCCGCGGCCCCTTTCGCGTACCGCGCCGGGCCCTTACGCGTACCGGGTCGGCGGGGTGGGCGATCGGGAGGCTCGGGCGGGGCCCGGCCCGGGAGGCGCTCAGGTGCCGCTCAGGCGCCGCTCTGCGCGGCCAACTCCCGGGCGGCCTCGGTGAGGTCCTTGGCGGTGTCGATGGCCCGCCAGTAGGCGCCCTGGGGCAGCGGGAAGCCCGCCAGGCGACGTTCCCGGGCCAGCCGGGGGAAGGTGGTCCGCTCGTGATCACCCAACTCGGGCAGGAGTTCGGTGAATTCGGGGCCGAAGACGTATACGCCGGCGTTGATCAGATAGGGCGACGGCGGCGCCTCGATGAAGTCCAGCACCTGCCCGAACTCGTTCGTCTCCACGACCCCCCACGGGATCCGCGGGCGGGCCAGCGCGAGCGTCGCGGTCGCACCGCGCTCCGTGTGGAAGGCCGCCATCTCCCGCAGCGAGAACCGGGTCCAGATGTCGCCGTTGGTCGCGTACCAGGGCTCGTCGGGGTGCGGGAGCCTGCGCGCGGCGTACTTGAGGCCGCCGCCACGCCCCAACGGCTCCTCCTCGACCACCGTGGTCACCCGCAGCGGCAGGCGCGCCCGGGCCAGCCAGTCCTGGAGGACCTCCGCGAGATGCCCGCAGGACACCACCGCGTCGGTGACCCCCTCCGAGGCCAGCCAGGCGAGTTGGTGCCCGATGATCGGGATGCCCGTGCCCGGGATCTCTACCATCGGCTTCGGCCGGTCGTCCGTATACGGGCGCAGCCGCGAGCCCTGGCCACCCGCCAGGATCACTGCCTGGGTCGGGCGGGCCGGGAACGCGGCCGCGTCATGGGTGGATTGGGGTGCTGCGGGGGGAACGTCGGTCATGGCGGTCAGAGTAGGGAGACCCCGACTCCGGCGGAGGGCGACGCGGCGTGCGTCAGCCCATGGAGGCGACGCCGGTCGCGTACGAGGTGTCGCACACGGGCCGGGCGAACGACTGGGCCTTCGTGGGCCCGTACGCGTCCACCGCGGCACGGCCGAGCGCCCGCGCGATGCCCACGCAGTGCGCGGCGAGGGAAGGCCGCCGGTCCACCTCCTGCTGGAGGTGCGTCAGGACGACCCCGGGCTGTGCGCCGTCCTGCAGCTCGGTGAGCAGCTTGTCGCGCAGCACGTCCTGTGCGGCGCGCGGCTTCGCGGGGACGGACACACCCTCGGCGGACGCGGTCAGGACCTGGGACGAGGACGTGTCCGACCAGGGGACCATGGTGACCGCGAGGGTGCCGGACAGGACCAGGACGACGGGCAGGACCAGGGCGAGGGAACGGCCGATACGGCGGGCAGAGTGGGTCACGAGGGCGAGAGTAGCGCTCGGTGAGGATGGGGCGACATTTAGTCACCCGGTCGGGGGATGGTTCGACGTGGCTTTTCGAATAGGGGGTTGACGAGTAGGGCTGAATGGCCCGGTCTGCCGGGGTTCTCGCAGGGGTTGGCGCCCCGGCGGCTGCCGGGGCTGAACCGGGTTCGGCCGCCGTACGCGCGGCCCGCGCCGGGGCCGCGCGTACAACTCACGCCGAAGGGGCACCCCTTGGCGGAGCGCCCCTTCGTGTGTCACCCGTTCACGGCCCATCTGCCGCCGTGTGGACGTCAGTCGGAGAGACGGGCACCCGAGGACGTCGAGAAGACGTGGATCTCGCCGCCGCGCGGCACCACGTGCAGGGTCGAGCCCTTCTCCGGGACCTGGCGGCCGTTCACGCGGACCACGATGTCCTGCTTGCCCTCGGCCTCGGAGGTCGAGCCGTAGACGTAGCCGTCGGCGCCGAGCTCCTCGACCACGTTCACGGTGATGGTCAGGCCACCGGTGTCGCCGATGTCGAAGTGCTCGGGGCGGACGCCCACCGTGACGGTGCGGTCGCCCGCGTCGGCGGCGGCGGACAGCGCCTCGCGCGACACGGGGACGACGCTGTCGCCGAACTTCACGCCGCCGTCGGTGATCGGGACCTCGACCAGGTTCATGGCGGGCGAGCCGATGAAGCCGGCGACGAAGAGGTTCGCGGGACGGTCGTACATGTTGCGGGGGGTGTCCACCTGCTGGAGCAGGCCGTCCTTGAGGACCGCGACGCGGTCGCCCATCGTCATGGCCTCGACCTGGTCGTGGGTGACGTAGACGGTGGTGATGCCCAGGTCGCGCTGGAGGGCGGCGATCTGCGTACGGGTGGACACGCGGAGCTTGGCGTCGAGGTTCGACAGCGGCTCGTCCATCAGGAAGACCTGCGGCTTGCGGACGATCGCCCGACCCATCGCGACGCGCTGGCGCTGACCACCGGAGAGGGCCTTCGGCTTGCGGTCGAGGTACTGGGTGAGGTCCAGCATCTTCGCCGCGTCCTCCACCTTGCGGCGGATGGTCGCCTTGTCCTCGCCGGCGATCTTGAGCGCGAAGCCCATGTTGTCGGCGACCGACATGTGCGGGTAGAGCGCGTAGTTCTGGAACACCATCGCGATGTCCCGGTCCTTGGGCGGCAGGTGCGTGACGTCGCGGTCACCGATGCGGATGGCACCGCCGTTGACGTCCTCCAGGCCGGCGAGCATGCGCAGCGAGGTGGACTTGCCGCAGCCGGAGGGGCCTACGAGGACGAGGAACTCGCCGTCCTCGATCTCCAGCTGGAGCTGGTCCACGGCGGGCTTGTCGCCGCCGGGGTACAGCCGGGTCGCCTTGTCGAAAGTGACAGAAGCCATGGTGATGAATCCCTTCTACCGGCAGGAACGTGCCGGACGATCCGAGTGGAAGGTCTAGTCCAGTAATCGGACTCCGCCCGACGCTACCCCGGCCACGCCCGTTCTGTCAGCACCCGGACGCGGCCGACTTCACCGCCCGCGGGGCACGTACGAGGGGACCCCGCCCCTGGCCGGTGGGGTGTCCGGTGCGCCCGTGAACGTGATGGCCCCGCGAATGGCCCGCTGTGTAAAGTGATGACGGTTGCGCCTCCTTAGCTCAGTCCGGCCAGAGCAACGCACTTGTAATGCGTAGGTCGTCGGTTCGAATCCGACAGGGGGCTCCGTGCGTGAAGGCCCCGGATCCTTGTGGTCCGGGGCCTTCGGCGTGTGGGGGTGGGGGTCAGTGGCGGCCTGACACGTGGTTCGCGAGGCGGGCCAGGGCGGTGGTGTTCGGGGTGCCGGTGGCGCTCTCGCGGCGGTCCGCCTCGCGGTAGGCGGCGTACAGGGCGTGGACGCCGAGCCAGCGGAAGGGCTCCGGCTCCCAGCGCCGGACGCGGTGGTCGACCCAGGGGAGGGCGGTCAGTTCCGTGGAATCGCCCAGGACCAGGTCGCGCAGGGTGCGGGCGGCGAGGTGGGAGGTGGCCACGCCGGAGCCGACGTAGCCGCCGGCCCAGCCGAGGCCCGTGAGGCGGTCCAGGGTGACGCCGGCGCACCAGTCGCGGGGGACGCCGAGTACCCCGGACCACGCGTGGGTGATCTCCGTACCCGCCAGCCGCGGGAAGAAGGAGGTCAGGAGCGTGGTGAGCGCGGCGACGGTGGCGGGGTCCGTGCTGCCCGTGTTCTCGGCGCCGGCCGCGCGCGAGGCGAAGCGGTACGGGGCGCCGCGGCCGCCGATCGCGATGCGGTCGTCGGCGGTGCGCTGGGCGTACATGTAGGCGTGGGCCATGTCGCCCAGCACCTCCCGGCCGGACCAGGCGAGGGAGTCCCAGACCTCGGGGGGCAGCGGGGCCGTGGCGATCATCGAGGAGTTCATCGGGAGCCAGGACCGCTTCTGGCCCTTGAGGGCGGCCGTGAAGCCCTCCGTGCAGCGCAGTACGTACGGGGCGCGGACGGTGCCGTGGGGGGTGGCGGCCCGGCCGGGGGCGATGTCGGTGACGGGGGTGGACTCGTGGATGACGACGCCCAGCCGTTCGCAGGCGGCGGCCAGGCCGAGGACGAGCTTCAAGGGGTGGACGCGGGCGCCGTGCGGGGACCAACTGGAGCCGATGGCGTCGGTGATGTCCACGCGGGCCCGGGTGTCGGTGGCGTCGTACAGCTCGCGGTCGCTCTCGCCGAAGGCGAGTTCGGCGGCGTGGAAGGCCTTGAGGCGGGTCAGTTGGGCGGGGGTGCGGGCGACTTCGAGGACGCCGCCGTGGTGGATGTCGGCGTCGATGCCCTCCTTGGCGGCGGTGCGGATGACCTCGGTGACGGTCTCGTTCATGGCCTGCTGGAGGCGGCGTGCGGCGTCGTGGCCGTGGAGTTCGGCGTAGTGGTCGCGGCCGGCGACGCCGTTGTAGAGCCAGCCGCCGTTGCGGCCGGACGCCCCGTAGCCGCAGGTCTTCTGCTCCAGGACGACGACGCGGAGGTCGGGTGCGGAGGTCTTGAGGTGGTAGGCGGTCCACAGGCCGGTGTAGCCGCCGCCGACGATGACGACGTCGGCCGTGGCGTCGCCGGTGAGGGGGGTTCGGGGCGGCCGGGGGGCGCCGGCGTCCGTCGCGTGCCAGAAGGAGATTCCACCGTTGATCGTCATGGGGGAGTTGCTACACCTCGTCGCGAAGGGGTGTCCAGGGACGCGGTGCCGGGTTCCGGGGCGGGATGCGCGGCCTTCTGGCTGATGCGGCGGGTGCGCGGGGGGACGTACGCGTGCCGGCGGCCGGGGGTGGGTCAGGGGCGGCGGCCGGCCACGAACCAGCGGGCGGGGAGCATCACGGGGGTGCCGTCGGCGCGGGTCTCGCTCATCGCCAGGGCCGTCTCGCCCTCGTCGAGGACGTGCAGGCCGGCGCCGCGCAGGAGCCCGGCGATCTCGCCGTCGGCGACCTCGCCGGGGCGCAGGTCGTGTTCCTTGACGCGGCGCAGCTTCGGGGAGGGCCCGCCGGACCGCTCCGCGTGGTCCTGGAGAACGGCCTTGGCCTCGCCGGTCGGTTCCAGGACGAGCGCCCGGCCGCGGTCTCCGACGAGGGTGGCGACGCAGGCGGCGACCGCCGGCCGGTCCTCGGGGTCGCTCTGGTGCAGGACGGCCCGCATGTAGACGTGGGTGTCGCCGAGCCGGTCGTGGAGGGCGTGGGCCTGGGCGTCGTCGGCCAGGTTCAGCTGCTCGTACGTGGCGGTGCCCGCGGGGTCGGCGCGGCGGGCGTGTGCGACGGCGGCCGCGCAGAGGTCGACGCCGACGACGACGGCGAACCGGGTGGCGAGGTGGCGGGTCTGGGTGCCGTTCCCGCAGCCGAGGTCCGCGAGGGGCAGGGCCGGGTCGGCGTGGGGGGCGAGGAGGGCGATGTCCCGTTCGGCGGTCAGGGAGGCGTCCGCGTCCCAGAACGGTTCGCCCGGTTCGCCGTTGCTCTGCTCCCAGTAGCCGTCCCAGGCCTTGCGGTAGCGGTCGGACACGGTCATGTGTGGGTCTCCCTCGGTGCTGCGGCCTACCGGTGTCGACGGGGTGCGTACCCCGGGTGGCGGCGGGTCATCCGGGGTCCGGCGCGGCACAGGTGTGCGGACGTAGGGTCGGGAGGATGGTGGAGATTCCGACCGGACTGGTCGAGGCCCAGATCAGGTACAACGGCGACGCGGGGCGGGAGTTCATCGCCGTGTTGCCGGCGCGGGCGGCGGAGTTCCTGGAGCGGTGGGGGCTGACGCGGACGGGCCCGGGGATGCACGGGGTGACGGCGTTGGTGCTTCCGGTGGAGCGGGCCGACGGCACGCCGGCCGCGCTGAAGTTGCAGGCGCTGGACGAGGAGAGCGCGGGGGAGCACCTCGCGCTGCGGGCGTGGGGCGGGGACGGCAGCGTACGGCTCCTGGACCACGACGCGTCGACGGGCACGATGCTGCTGGAGCGGCTGGACGCGGGCCGGCACCTGTCGGTGCTCGCGGCCCGGGACGTACGGCAGGCGGTACGGGTGATCGCGGAACTGCCGGCGCGGTTGACGTCCGTGCCGGCGCCGGCGGGAGTGCGCGGGCTGGGCGACGTGGCGGGCGCGATGCCGGCGGACGTGCCGGACGCGCTCGGCGGGTTGGACGAGCGGGGGCGCGGGGTGCTGTGCGGCTGCGCGGCGGCGGTGGCGGAGGGGGTGGGGGAGCCGGGGGACCGGCTGCTCCACTGGGACCTGCACTACGACAACGTGCTCGCGGGCGGGCGGGAGCCGTGGCTGGCGATCGACCCGAAGCCGCTGGCCGGCGATCCGGGCTTCGACCTGATGCCGGCGATCGGCGACCACTTCGCGGCGGACGACGTGTGGTGGCGCTTCGACCTGATGACCGAGGTGATGGGCCTGGACCGGGATCGGGCCCGGGCCTGGACGTTGGGGCGGGTGTTGCAGAACTGCCTGTGGGACGTGGAGGACGGGGAACCGTTGCAGGAGGAGCAGTTGGTGACCGCCGAACTGCTGTTGGCCGGCCGTCGGGCGGGGTGACGGCCGGCGCGGCTCAGGGGACGAGGACGACCTTGCCCGTGGTGTCGCGGGAGGCGAGCGCGTCGTGGGCGGCGGCCGCCCGGGACAGGGGGTAGCGCTGGATCGCGGGCCGCAGCCGGCCGACCGCGGCCTCCGCGAGGGCCCGGGTCTCCAGGGCGCGGATCGGGTCGGGCGCGTCGACGCGCCGCAGCATGGCCGGGCCGAGGACGACCTCGCTGGTGACGCGGCGGGCCGTGAGGGCGGCGCGTTCGGCGTCGGTGAGGGTGAGTTCGCCGCCCGACCAGCCGAAGACGAGCCGGCGTCCGCCGGGCGCGAGCAGGTCGAGGGCCGCCCGGGAGACGGCCCCGCCGACGGAGTCGAAGAGGACGTCCACTCCGTCGGGGTGGTGGGCGCGTACGGCCGCCGCCCAGCCGGGGTCGTTGTAGTCGAGGGCGAGGTCGGCGCCGTTGGCGTGGGCCAGGCCCGCCTTGACGGGACCGCCGGCGAGGGCGACGACGGTGGCGCCCGCGTTCTTCGCGTACTGCACGAGCAGCGTGCCGATGCCGCCGGCGGCGGCCGTGACGACCACGACCGAGCCCGGGCCGAGGTCGACGAACCCGAGGATCCCCAGGGTGGTGCGGCCGGTCCCGATCATGGCGACGGCCCGGGCGGGGTCGAGGCCCGGCGGTACGGGGTGCAGCCGGTCGGCGGCGGCGACCGCGTACTCGGCGTAGCCGCCGGGGGCGAACCCCAGGTGGACGACGACCTCCCGCCCGAGCCAGGCGGGATCGGTGCCGGGACCGAGGGCGTCGACGGTGCCGGCGACCTCCCGGCCGGGGACGGTCGGCAGTTCGGGGAGGGCGGGGGCGGGCCCCTGGACGCCCTCGCGGAGCGCGGTGTCGAGGAGGTGGACGCCGGCGGCGGCGACGGCGATCCGGACCTGCCCGGGGGCGGGGACGGGGACGGGCACGCGCTCGTACGTGAGGTTCTCGGCGGGGCCGAAGGCGTGCAGGCGAACGGCGTTCATGGTGTCGGGGCCGCCGGTCGGGCCCGGGGTGGTGTGCGTGTCGGGGGTGGTGTCCATGGGGTCAGCCTCGGACCTCGACCTGGGTTGAGGTCAAGGGTTGCCGGGGGTTGCCGGGGGTCCCAGGGGGTCTTCGGGGCTTTGTCAGTGCGGTGGGTCACGATGGGGCGATGGTGCGAAACGAGCGGGCCCGGACGGTGAAGGCGGCACGACGGCCGGAGGTGCGGCTGCCGGAACTCGTGGCGTGGCGGGGCGGTGAACTGGAGCCGGACGGGGACTACGACGGGCTGGAGTTCGCGGACCTCGACCTGGTCGGGCAGGAGGGGGTCGGGGCGCGGTTCATGGACTGCGCGCTGCGGCGGTGCGCGTTGGACGAGACGGGGCTGACGAAGGCCCGTTTCCTGGACTCGGTGCTGGAGGGGGTGCGGGGCGTGGGCACGGACCTGTCGGGAGCCTCGCTGCGGGACGTGGAACTGGTGGAGGCCCGCCTGGGCGGGATCCAACTGCACGGCGCGGTACTGGAACGGGTCGTCGTACGGGGCGGCAAGATCGACTACCTGAACCTGCGCGGCGCCCGGCTCAAGGACGTGGTGTTCGAGGGGTGCGTGCTGGTGGAGCCGGACTTCGGGGGCGCGGTGCTGGAGCGCGTGGAGTTCCGGGACGTCACGCTGCGCGGGGCGGACTTCAGCGGGGCGCGGATGACGGACGTGGACCTGCGGGAGGCGGCCGAGCTGGGCATCGCGCGCGGCGTGGAGGCCCTCTCGGGGGCGGTGATCAGCCCCTCGCAGCTGTTCGACCTGGCCCCGGCACTGGCGGCGCAGCTCGGGCTGCGGGTGGTGCCGTAGGCGGGGGCATAGGCGTGGGCGGGGGAAGCGGGCGGGGCGCGGGGCTGTGCGGGGCGCGGGGGAAGCGTTCGGGGCGCGGGGCTACGCGGGGACGCGGGGGAAGCGGGACTGGAGCGTCCAGATGACCGGGTTGTCGCCGAGTCCGTCGTGCATGTCGACGAGGTCCGCGATCACGTCGTGCAGGAAGTCCCGGGCCTCGCGGCGCAGCAGGCGGTGCGTGAAGGTCAGCGGGTCCTCCTCGGCCGGCATCCAGTCCGCCTCGATGTCCACCCAGCCGAAGCGGCGCTCGAACAGCATCCGGTCGCTGGACTCGGTGAAGTCGAGTTCGGCGTACTGCCGGTTGGCGGAACGGCTCCCGCGCGGGTCCTGGTCGAGCTGCTCGACGATGTCGCAGAGCGCCCAGGCGAAGTCCAGTACCGGAACCCATCCCCAGGCTGTGGACACTTCCCGGTCCGCGTGGGTGTCGGCGAGGTAGACGTCCCCGCAGAACAGGTCGTGGCGCAGCGTGTGGACGTCCGCCGAGCGGTAGTCGGTCTGCGGGGGGTCGGGGAAGCGCCGGGAGAGGGAGTAGCCGATGTCGAGCACGTACCCGATGGTGTCACGGGCCCGCCCCTCCCGGCGCCGGGGCCCTGGCGGGCCGTTGATCAACGGACGTTGACGGCCGTCCACGCGGCGGCGACCCGGGCGACCTCGACGCTGCCCGCGCCGTACAGGTCGGTCGCGGCCTGGAGGGTGGCCGCGCGGGCGCGGGAGTAGTTCGTGGTGGAGGTCATGTGCCGGGTCAGGGCCCGGTACCAGACGAGGGTGGCCTTCTCGCGGCCGATGCCGAGCAGCTTGGAACCGTCCTGGGTGGGGGAGTCGTAGGAGACGCCGTTGATCACCTTGGGGCCGCTGCCTTCGGCGAGCAGGTAGTAGAAGTGCCGGGCGGGGCCCGAGGCGGCGTGCGGATCGAGGGAGCCGATGTCACGGGACCAGTAGTCGCGGGAGACCCCGTCCGCGCTCGGACGGTCCATGCGGTGGGGCGGACCGTCGAAGGCGCGCTCGCCGAGGAGGTAGTCGCCGACGTCCGTCTTGTTGTCGGCGAAGAACTCCCCGGCGGTGGCCAGGATGTCGGAGGTGCCCTCGTTGAGCGCGCCCGGCTCCCCGGAGTACCCGAGCCCGGCGGTGGAGGCGGTCAGACCGTGGGCGAGCTCGTGGCCGACGACGTCGAGACTGGTGGGCGGGCGGCCGGGCACGGAGCCGTCGCCGTAACTGACGCAGGCGCAACCGCCGTCCCAGAACGCATTGCCGAAGTTCGTGCCGTAATGGACGCGCGAGGTGGTGCCCACGCCGTCACCGCGGACGCCGGCCCGACCGAAGGCGGCCAGGTAGAAGTCCCAGGTCACGGCGGTGCCGTAGTGGACGTCCACGGCGGCGGTCTGCCGGTTCGCGGCGGTGCCGCTGCCCCAGACGTTGTCGGCGTCCGTGAAGAGGACTCCGGGGCCGGAGGTCTGGTTCAGGGCGTCGAGCGTGCGCTGATCGCCGCGCGAGGGGTCGCGGAGCTGGTACGTGGTACCGGTGCGGGTGGTGGAGAGGGGCACGGTGCCGGCGTACTGACTGCGACCGGTGCCGGTGCCGGTGCCGGTGCCCTGCGGGGTGGTGGCGGTGGGGGGCGCGGTGCCGGTGCCTGCGGCTGTGCCTGTGGTGGTGGCGGTGGTGGTGGTGCCGGTGCCTGCGGCGGTGGCGGGCGCGGTGAGGGCCGTGAGGGTGGCGGCGGTACCGAGGAGGACGGCGAGACGGGTGAAGGTGGTCACTCGGGCTGCTCCTTTGGAGGCCGGGCCGGGTGGGCCGGGGGCCGGGGGATGGCGGCGCGGAGCGAGCGTGTCACCGGGCGCGGGCGGTATGGCAGGGGCATGGCGGGAATCGGGGCGGGGTTGTCCGAACCCCGCGCCCGCCTGACCGGATCACACCGGTCCCCTGCGGTGCCATTTGGGGGGCGCGGGGGGCGCGCCTCAATCGCCGGCGGGGCGGGGGGTGCGGGCCCGCACCGGGAGGGTGGCCGGTACCCCTGCGCCTCAAGCGCCGGCGGGGCTGGAGGGGCGGTGCGGCCGGTGCGTCAGCCGTTCACCGTTGCGCGGAGCGGCCCCGGCTGCGCCGGGCTTTCGGGGTCCGCCCCGTACCCTGCGCCTCAAACGCCGGCGAGGCTGGATGTGCCGGCCCGGACCGGGAGGGTGGCCCGTACCCCCGCCCCCGACCCCCACCCCCCAGCCCCGCCGGCGCTTGAGGCGCCCGGCGCAGCCGGGGCCGGCAGCAGACGACAGCAAGGCAGCCACCGCCCGGCGCAGCCGGGACCGGCCCGTCACGACAGCAGGCGTTGTTCCTTCGCCACCGACACCGCCCCCGCGCGCGTGTCCACGCCGAGCTTGTCGTAGATGCGGCCCAGGTGGGTCTTGACCGTGGCTTCGCTGATGAACAGGGCCCGGGCGATGTCCCGGTTGCCGAGGCCGCGGGCCAGTTGGCCCAGGATGTCCAGTTCACGGTCCGTCAGGGTGGGCCGAGTGCCCCGCATGTGGGCCATGACCCGGCTGGCCACCGGCGCGGAGAGCGTGGTGCGGCCGGCCGCCGCGGAGTGGATCGCGGCGAAGAGTTCCTCGGGGCGTTCCGCCTTGAGGAGGTAGCCGGTGGCGCCCGCCCCGATGGCCCGGGTGATGTCGGCGTCGGTGTCGTAGGTGGTCAGTACGAGCACGTGCGGCGGGTCGGTGAGCGCCGTGATGCGGCGGGTGGCTTCGACGCCGTCGATGCCCTCGCCGAGCTGGAGGTCCATCAGGACCACGTCGGGGCGGAGTCTGGCGGCCAGCGCGATGGCTTCCTCGCCGCTGCCAGCTTCGCCGAGCACCTCGATGTCGGGCTCGCTGCCCAGCAGGGCGAGCAGGCCGGCGCGGACCACCACGTGGTCGTCGCAGAGCAGGATCGTCGTCATCCGGTGGGCTCCAGGGGGATCGAGGCGGAGAGGACCGTGCCCTCGCCCGGGGTGGATTCGACGGTGAGGTCGCCGCCGAGCTGGCTGACGCGGGCGCGTATGGCGGGGAGGCCGTGACCGCGGTTGCCGGGAACGGCCCCGCCGGGAACGGTCCCGCCCGGACCGGACCCTCTGGACCCGCCCGGACCGGATCCGCCTCGGCCGGCGGCCTGCGGGGACGGTGCGAAGCCGTGGCCGTCGTCCGCGATGTCCAGGACCACCTGGTCGCCGAGGAAGCTCAGGGTGAGGGCGGCGGTTCGGGCGCCGGAGTGTTCGCGGACGTTGGCCAGCGCGCCTTGGGCGATCCGCAGGAGGGCGGATTCGGCCCGGTCCGGGAGGTGGGTCGGGGTGCCCTCCAGGTGGAAGCGGACCTCGATGTCGGGGCCGGCGTCGAGGGCGCGCAGGGCGTCGGCGAGGCCGGCGCCGCCCGCGAGTTCCGGCGGGGCCAGGTCGTGGACCAGGCGGCGGGCCTCTGCGAGGCCGCGCGCGGCGATGTCGGTGGCGGTACGGACGTGCGCGCGGGCGGTGCCGGGATCGCTTTCCCAGGTGCGGTCGGCGGCCTGGAGCAGCATCTGCTGGCTCGACAGGTGCTGGGCCAGGGTGTCGTGGATCTCCATCGACAGTCGCTGGCGTTCCGCGAGGGTGCCCTCGCGGCGCTCGGTGGCGGCGAGTTCCCGGCGGGTCCGGATCAGGTCGTCGATCAGGGCGCGCTGGGCCTCGGCCTGGCGTTCGGTGTGGACGAAGACGGCCGTGGCGAGCGCGGCGATCGCGGGCGGGGCGAGCAACAGGTTCGGGTCGAAGTCCTGGGACAGCTTCAGCTGGGCGGCCACCACGAACACGGTGAGCAGGGCCACGAGCACGACGGCCGCGCGGGGCGGCAGGGTGCGCAGGCCCGTGTAGAAGAGCGGTACGGCGCACCACGCGAAGCTCGGCGCGAGGACGACGAGGACCACCCAGGTGGCCACGACCAGGCCGAGCCACAGGAGTCTGCGCAGGGTGGGCGCGGCGCCGAGGGCGGGGCCCAGGACGTACAGCAGGGCGAGGACGATGCTGAGGGCGATGATCCACGGGGTGCGGGGCTCGCCGGGGTGCCGGAGCAGGAAGCGGGCCACGGAGGCGCCGAGGAGCAGGAAGAACGCCGCGTGCATGACGGTGGCCAGGGCGCGGGTGTCGGGTTTCCGCGGCGGTGCGGGGCTCACGGGGTGCTCCTGGGGTGGGGTGGTGCGTACGTCCATCCTGACGCGTCGGCGAGGCCTTCGAACGGAGCCGCCGGTGCGCGCGCCGATCGCGGGCGCGCTCTGACCAGCCAATCCGTCCGCGTACCCCGTGCACATCGGCCGATCGGTTGACCCCCGGGTCAACCGGTGTGCCGGCCGGCGCGAGCCGGTACGGCGACGGGCGGACGGGGTTTCCGGGCCGAGGCTTGGAGCAGCAGGAAACGAGTCCGACGCATCCAGGAGCAGACATGAACACCCGCACCCGCGTTCTCACCGGTACCGCTCTCGCCGTCGCGCTCGGCGCCGGGACCTTCGGTGCCGTCAGCGCGAGCGCCGCGCAGAGCGAGTCCGCCCCGGCGGCGGCCGTCCAGGCCGCTTCCTCGAAGAAGGACGACGACAGGAACTTCACCACCTCGACCCACCTCACCGTCGACGCCGCCTCCCGCGCCGCCCAGGCCGCGCTCAAGGCCGCCGAGAAGGAGGGCCAGAAGGTGACGGTCGCGGTCGTGGACCGCAACGGCAACACCCTGGTCACCCTGCGCGGCGACGGCGCCGGCCCGCAGTCCTACGAGTCGGCGCAGCGCAAGGCTTACACGGCCGTGTCCTGGAACGCGCCGACCTCGGTGCTGGCCGGTCGGCTCGCCCAGACCCCGAACCTGAAGGACATCCCGGGCACCCTCTTCCTCGGCGGCGGCACCCCGGTCCAGGCCAAGGGCGCCCCGGTCGCCGGCATCGGCGTGGCCGGCGCCCCGAGCGGCGACCTGGACGAGAAGTTCGCGAAGGCCGGCGCGGACTCCCTCGCCAACTGACCCCGCCCGGCGGCCGACGCCCTACCCCGCCCCGCCCGGCCGCCGACGCGATGCCCCGCCGGGTGGGCCCGCTTAGGATCGAACGCGTGGATCAACGCGCGCTCTCCCGCCTCGCCGCCCCCGCCCTCGCCGCCCTGATCGCCCTCACCGCGGGCTGTACGGGCGACACCGTGCAGGGGCGGCCGGGTGCGTCCGGGGTCCGCGATCCGTACTTCCCCAAGGCCGGCAACGGCGGCTACCAGGTGGACCACTACGACCTCGACCTGGCCTACGACCCGGCCGACAAGCAGCTCCACGGCACGGCCGTGATCACGGCCCGCGCGGAGCAGGGGCTCAGCTCCTTCAACCTCGATTTCGCGGGTCTGCGCGTCGAGGACGTCACCGTTCAGGGCGCGGCGGCCCGTTTCAACCGGTCGGGGACGGAGCTGACGGTGCGCCCGCCCGAGGACCTGAAGAAGGGCGAGGTCTTCCGTACCGAGATCGACTACACGGGTACGCCGAAGCCCGTCACCGACCCGGACGGCTCCAAGGAGGGGTGGATCACCACCGCGGACGGGTCCGTGGCGGTGGGGGAACCGGTCGGTTCGATGGGCTGGTTCCCCGGCAACCACCACCCGAGCGACAAGGCCGCCTACGACATCAGACTGACGGTCCCGAACGGCTACGAGGCCGTGTCCAACGGCGAACTCCGCTCCCGCACCGAGGTCGGCGACGGACAGACCGAGTTCGCCTGGCACAACGCGGAGCCGATGGCGAGCTACCTGGCGACCGCCGCCATCGGGAAGTTCAAGGTGACCACCGGCCGCACCCCCTCCGGCATCGGCGTCTACAACGCCGTGTCCCCGGACGAGGCGTCGGACAGCGCGCCCGCGCTCGCCCGGATCCCCGAGGTCGTGGAGTGGGGCAGCGGCAAGTTCGGGCCGTATCCCTTCCGCACGGTGGGGACGATCGTGGTGCCGGACGGGACCCTCGCCTACGCGCTGGAGACGCAGACCAAACCCGTGTACTCGGGCGCTCCCGACGAGGTGCTGATCGTGCACGAGCTGGCCCACCAGTGGTTCGGCGACTCGGTGTCGCCGAAGTCCTGGAAGGACATGTGGCTCAACGAGGGCTTCGCCACGTACGCCGAGTGGATGTGGGCCGAGGAGCACGGCGGGCTCAGCGCGGAGAAACGGTTCGACGCGTTCCTCGCCAGTGACACGAAGGTCGATCCGGACGCGGGCTCCGACTGGGACGCCTTCCCGCCGGCCGACCCGCCGGGCCCGGAGGACATCTCCGAGGCTCCCGTGTACGCACGCGGCGCGATGGTGCTGCACCGGATCCGCCAGGAGGTCGGGGACGAGAAGTTCGCCGCGCTGCTGCGCGGTTGGGCCGCGGAGCACCGGCACGGCAACGCGAGCACGGCCGACTTCACCGCCTACGCGGAGAAGAAGACGGGCCACGACCTGACGGAGGTCTGGGACGTCTGGCTGTACGGCGAGGACCGCCCCGAGGCCTGACCGGCGGGCCGAGGCCGACCGACGGCCCGGCCGGAGGCCCGGCCCCCGAGGCCCGACTCGACCCGAGGCCGACCGACGGCGCCGGCCACCCGGGGCGTCTCCCCGCCCGCCCGTTCGGGGCGGCGGGTCAGAGGGCCTTGCGCAGGACGGTGCAGGGGCGCCCGAGGTCCCGGTCGGTGGCCTGGCGCAGGGGCACGTACCCCTGGGCGCGCCAGAAGGCGAGGGCGCCCGGGTTGTTGTCGAGCACGGCGATCCGCAGCCCCGTGCGCCCCGCGGCACGGAAGCGGTCCGCGACGAGGCCGGCGAGGGTGCTGCCGTGGCCGGCGCGGTGGGCGGTCGCGTCGATGAGGAGCAGGCCGATCCAGGGGTCCGGGTCGGTGGAGTCCGGATCGCCCGGGGAGGGCCCGTCCCGATGGGCGAGCGTGGCGGCCAGTCCGACGAGACGGCCGGCGGAGCGGGCCATCAGTACCTCGGCGCCCTCGTGGGCGAGCTCGTCGGCGAGGGCCTCGGCGACCTGTTCCACCGTGATGCGGGCCGGGTCGGGGAAGTCGCCGCTGAGCTCGAAGAACGCGCGGTTGGTCGCGTAGAGCGTGGCGATCTCGGTGAGGACCGGGCCGGGAAGGGCGCCGTCGACGGGAACGAGCGGGTGCAGGATCACCGGTCGAACGGTAGCGAAGCCCCCCTCCCCGGACGGGGGGAGGGGGGCTTCACCGGCGGCGTGGCCGCGGAGATCAGACGTTGACGCCGAAGTCCTGGGCGATGCCGGTCAGGCCGGAGGCGTACCCCTGGCCGACCGCGCGGAACTTCCACTCGGCGCCGCTGCGGTAGAGCTCGCCGAAGACCATGGCGGTCTCGGTCGCCGCGTCCTCGGAGAGGTCGTAGCGGGCGATCTCGGCGCCGCCGGCCTGGTTCACGACGCGGATGTACGCGTTGCGGACCTGGCCGAAGTTCTGGCTGCGGGTCTCGGCATCGTAGATGGAGACCGGGAAGACGATCTTGTCGACATCGGCCGGCAGGCCGGCGAGGTTGACGTTGATGGCCTCGTCGTCGCCCGAACCCTCACCGGTGCGGTTGTCGCCGGTGTGGACGATGGTCTGGTCCGGGGTGGACTTGTTGTTGAAGAAAACGAAGTGACCGTCGGAGACGACCTTGCCCGTCGGGTTGACGGCGATGGCGGAGGCGTCCAGGTCGAAGTCGACACCGGTCGTCGTACGGACGTCCCAGCCGAGGCCGACCGTGACGGCACTGAGGCCGGGGGCCTCCTTGGTGAGCGAGACGTTGCCGCCCTTGGACAGGCTTACTGCCATTTTGACTGGTGTCCCTTCGTCGTCACATGACCGCGAGATGTGGCCAAGTTACCGCTGACCTTCATAACGCGGGGAGGGGGTCCGTAGGTTCCAGGGGCCCTCCGCCGGCGAAAAATGGGTGACGGGGCCGGGCCGGGGCGGGATCATTGGGGGCATGCCTGGTCCCTATGTCATTCGTGGTTCGGTCGTGTTGCCCGAGGGCGAGCTCGGCTGGCGGTTCTCGCGTTCCTCCGGGCCGGGTGGTCAGCACGTGAACACCTCGGACTCACGGGTGGAACTCCTCTTCGACGTGGCCGCGACCAAGGCGCTGCCGGACGTGTGGAAGGAACGGGCGCTGGAGCGGCTCGCCTCGCGGCTGGTGGACGGGGTGGTGACGGTACGGGCGTCCGAGCACCGCTCGCAGTTCCGGAACCGGGAGATGGCGCTCGTACGGATGACCGCGCTGCTGGCGGAGGCGACGGCGCCGCCGCCGAAGGCCCGGCGGGCCACGAAGATCCCCCGGGGGATCAACGAGCGGCGGCTGCGGGAGAAGAAGGCCCGGGGCGAGACGAAGCGCGGGCGGACCGCACGGGACTGGTGACGGCCGTCGGGGCCCGCCCCGGAACCCCCGGGCACCCCGGACCCTGAACGCGCGCCGCAGACCCGAACCCCACCCCGGCCCCCGAATCCCGGACCCCGGCCCCGAGGGGCCGGACCTCGGGTCAGCCCGACAGGTGGCGGTAGCGGCCGCGGAAGTGGGTCAGCGGCGGCGCGTCCGGGTTCGGCAAGGTGGTCGTGAGGACGCGGGCGAGGACCAGGGTGTGATCACCGGCCTCGACGCGTGACTCGGTACGGCACTCCAGCGTGGCCAGCGCGCCGGTGAGCAGCAGGGCTCCCGAGACGGCGCCGCGGACCTGGGGCAGGCCCTCGAACAGCAGACGGTCGCTGATCCGGCCCTTCATCGCGAACCTGCCCGCCACCTGGAGCTGGCTGTCCGCCAGGATCGACGCCCCCCACAGCGGCTGCTCGGCCAACAGGTCGTCCATGCGGGAGCCCTCGCGCAGGCTCACCAGGACCATCGGGGGGTCGAGGGAGACGGACATGAAGGCGGTCGCCGTCATGCCGACGTCCTCGCCGCGCGGGCCGTCCGCCGTCAGGGCGGGTTCGTGTGCGGTAATCAGGCACACGCCCGCCGTGAGCCGGGACATGGCCGCGCGGAACTCGTCGTTGCTCACCCCCTCAGGATGCGGGGTCGGGAACGGGGCGGGAGGTACGGGAGTCGTGTTCGGCACGCCTGGAACGCTAGTCTCACCGTCTCGTCGCACACATCGGGCGCAAGTCCGAGACGCGCCCCACCCCTTGGCCTAGGCCATCACATCTCGTTTGCTCTCGGAAATGTGGGGGAGCGCTCCCAGTGGACGTGCGGTCCGAGGGGTGTCGGGAAGGTCCCGTTATTCATCTCATGTGACTTGAGTCACAGAGGGCAAGATTTGTTGACCCTGTGTACCTGCCGCACAGCTCACTGTGATTCAGTGGACGGGACACCGCAACGAAACGCCGATGACAAACCTGGAGTTGCTGTCGAGGTCTCGGGGAGAGCGAGCAATGGAGACCGAGTCGGAGCCGTACGTCCGTCTTGCGACCCTGCGGCAGCTGCATCGGGTGGTGGCCGAGCTCAATACGGCCCGGAGCCTCGCGGACACCCTGCAGACCGTCGTGGACGGCATCGTCGTGGGCCTTGGCTACGAACTCGCCTGTGTCAACCTCGTACGCCCTGACGGGGATCTCGTCGTCGCCGCTTTCGCGGGCGACCCCGCCGCCGAGGCGCTGATCACGGGTCGTGTCGGTTCCCGACCCGCCTGGGATCGCCGGCTGACGATGGGCGAGAACTGGGACGGCCTCCGCTTCATCCCGCACACCGAGGGCTGGGTCCTGATGGAGGACGACGTCCCCCAGTGGCACACCGACGGCCCCGACCCGCGCTTCGAGGACGAGTGGCACCCCGAGGACCGGCTCTACGCCCCCATGTATGCGTCGGGCGGGGAACTTCTGGGTGTCATTTCGGTGGACAGACCGCGCAACGGGCGGCGCCCGGGCGCGTGGGGCCGCGAGGCGCTCCAGATGTACGCCTTCCAGGCGGCGATTGCGATCAGCAACGCCCGCCTGCGCGCGAACATGCAACGGGCCCTCGTCCGGCTCGAAAGGGAGCAGCAGGCGCTCCGCGCCAGTGAAGAGTCGTTCCGCCAGGCCTTCGAGTACGCGCCCAGCGGCATGGCCATCGCCGAGATGGGCGGCGACCAGCACGGTCGGCTGCTGCGCACCAACGACGCGCTGTGCCGGTTGCTGGGCCGGCCGGCGTCCGTGCTGCGCCGGTACTCCTTCTCCGACCTCGTGCACCCCGAGGACATCGGCACCCTGCTGCGGACCTCCGCCGAGGGCGGCCGGGCCGAGCTGAGGCTGGGCCGGCGCGACGGTACGTATGTATGGGTGTCGCTGCGCAACTCCGTGGTCGCCGACGCCGCCGACGGGCCCCGCTTCCTGCTCACGCACGTCGAGGACATCGAGGAGCGCAAGCGACACGAGCTCCAGCTCGCGCACCGGGCCAGCCACGATTCGCTGACCGGCCTGCCGAACAGTGCCGAGCTGCGTTCCCGTCTGGGGGCGCGGCTCTGTCGCAGGCCCCAGTCCGTGCGCGCCACGGCCGTGGAGGCGCTGGACGCGGCCTTCGAGGGGCGGCCCGAGGGGGGTGGTGCCGTCGAGCACGGCTTTCAACCCGACGTCCCGCACGGATTCGCGGCGCCCGACCCGTTCGAGTTCCCGGGCGCCGCGGTGGGCGGGGCGACGGCCGCCGGTGAGGCGGGGCCGTACGACCACCACGTGCACGCGGTGGCGCCCGACCCGGAGATCGACGACGGGACGAAGGGCCTGGCCGTCCTCTTCTGTGACCTCGACGGGTTCAAGTCGATCAACGACCGGTTCGGGCACCACACGGGTGACGCGGTCCTGATCGAGGTCGCCCGGCGGCTGACGACGGGCGTCAGGGACGGTGACACGGTCGCTCGGCTGGGTGGTGACGAGTTCGTCGTCCTCGCGGACGGACTGGGTGCGGCCGACGCCGCCGACCTGGCCGTCCGGCTGCGCAACGCGATCATCCCGCCGATCAGGGTGGACGGCCGGGCGGTCCGCGTCGGAGCGAGTTTCGGCATCGGATGGGCCGGGTGCGGGATGTCCGCGGACGAGGTGCTGCGCTCCGCCGACCAGCGGATGTACATCGAGAAGCGATCCCGTTCCAAGGCGCACCGCAGGGCCGGCTGAGCCGATCGGGCGCCCGTGGGTGCACGTGTTCGGGGTAGGCTCCCGTGGGTCGAAAGGAGTGACCTGCGATGACGACGCCCGCGAACAACGGCCCGAACAGTGGGGCGAACAAGCCCGAGGACGATGATCCGTTCGGCTACCTCTACGCGGACGGCCAGGCCGCCGGAGCCACCCCGCCCACGTCGGGCGGTGGGTACGGCTACCCCGGCCCGACGGGCGGGGGCCAGCCCGGAGCGCAGCCCGGTGTCCCCCGGACCTCGTACAACCAGGTGCGTACGGTCGGCGAGCGGACGTCCCGCGGCCAGCGCGGTCCCGTCCCGTACCAGCAGGGCCACCAGCAGTCCCCGCAGTCCTACGAGGCCCAGTACCAGGCCCCCGAGGCCTTGCAGGCGGGCGGCTACGGCGTTCCGCCGCAGCACCAGTCCGCGCAGGGGCAGACCCAGGTGGTCACGGCCCCGGGCGGGCACGGCGGGCACGGCGGCGGCGGTGGCGGCTCCAACCGTCGCGGGCTGCTGATCGCGGCGGTCGCCGTGGTCGGCGCGGTCGTGATCGGCATCGGTGCGGCGCTCGTCTTCGGCGACGACGGCAAGGACAAGGACGACAAGGGCCAGGCGGCCGGTCAGTCCCCGCAGCCGGTGCCCTCGAAGAAGTCGACGGAGCCCGAGCCGAGCGGCTCCCCGGAGGCCTCGCAGCCGCCGCTGCCGAACGGTGACGCCGCGGGCGCCGGCATGTTCCTGTCGGGCGGCGCGCAGTTGCAGAGCGCCGTGCCCGGCTCGAAGAGCACCGGCGGCCAGTACGTGGGTGAGTTCAACCACCAGGGCGCCGCGCTGACCTGGACGGTCGACCTGCCGGAGGACGGCAAGTACACGCTCTTCGTGAACTACGGGGTGCCCGGCAAGGACGCGAAGGCGACCCTGACGGTCAACGGGCAGAGCCCCAACCAGAGCCTGAACCTGGCGAACTTCGCCAAGGCCCCCGAGGGTGCCTGGGACAAGGGGTGGACGACCACCTTCGCCTGGATAAACCTGAAGAAGGGCACGAACACGATGAAGATCTCGTGTGAGGCCGGGGACAAGTGCGAGACGATCTTCGACCAGCTCAACCTGGGCCGGGGACACGTCAGGCGCTGACCGCGCGCGGTACACACGACGCGACGGGCCGAGCGCGACGGGCCGAACGAACGGGCGGGGCGCACCACGCGAGTGGTGCGCCCCGCCCGTTCGTCTCTCCGGCCGTCCACCGGCCGGTTCGTCTTCCGTCCCCGCGTCAGGTGCTGCGTCCGACGCGGGCGTTGCGGGGGCGCGCGCCCCGGTGGGTGTCCGGCGGGCCGGCCGGACGGCTGGCGACCGTGACGGCGACGGCGTCGCGGAACTCCTCGTACGTGCGGGCGTCGAACTCGCCCGCCGCAGGAGCGTGGACGGTGGCCGCCGAGAGGGCGACGGCGCGGATCAGCCGCTCCGGCCAGTCCAGCCCCTCCGCCAGGCCCGACAACAGGCCCGCGACCGCGGAGTCGCCGGCCCCGGTGGGGTTGCCGCTGAGCACGCGGGGCGGGGTGGCCCGCCAGGTGCCGTCGGCGGTCGCGGCGAGGAGTCCGCCCGGGCCGAGGGAGGTGACCACGGCGTGGGCGCCGCGCCGGCGGGCGTCGCGGGTGGCGGGCAGCGGGTCGCGGGAGCCGGTGAGTTCGGCGAGTTCGGCCGCGTTCGGCTTGATCATCTCGGGGCGGGCGGCGATGCCCCGGCGCAGGGCCTCGCCGCCGGTGTCGAGCAGGACGGGGACCCCGGCGGCGCGGGCGGTCCGTATGAGCAGCGCGTAGGCGCCCACCGGCACGCCGGGCGGCAGGCTGCCGCACAGGGCGACCGCCCGGGCGCCGACGAGGAGTTCTCCGTAGCGGGACAGGAACCCGGCCCACTCGGCGGGGGTGATGTGCGGGCCCGGTTCGTTGAACTGCGTGGTGTCGCCCGAGGCTTCGTCGACGACGGCCAGGGTGCGGCGGGTGCCGCCGGCGCAGGGGACCAGGGCGTCCACCACGCCGGGCGAGTCCGCGAGGAGATCGCGCAGGACCGTGCCCACCGGGCCGCCCGCGAAGCCGGTGGCGGTGACCTCGTGGCCGAGGGCCGCGAGGACGCGGGCCACGTTGAGGCCCTTGCCGCCGGGGCGTTCGCAGGCGCCGGTGACCCGGTGCGAGGTGTGCGGGTGCAGTCGCGGCACCCGGTAGGTGACGTCGAGTGCGGTGTTGAGCGTCACGGTGAGGATCATGGCAGGCCCCGGTCTCGGTGGATGCCGGGATCATGCCAAACGGAAGGCGGCCCGCCCAGTCCTGCCGGCCGACCGCCTCGTCCGCGCCGCCGATCGGGCGCTCAGGAAAGCGGGCTGACGACCCATTCGCCGCGCCGCATGACTCCCTTGACCTCGAACTCCGCGTCCAGGACGACCAGGTCGGCGTACTTGCCGGCCTCCAGCGAGCCGACCTCGTCGTATAGGCCGAGGAGCTTGGCCGGGTTCGCGGAGATCGCCTGGACGACGGACTCGACGGGGAGCTGGTCCACGGTCACCGACCGCTTGAACGCGGTGTCCAGGGTCAGGGTGGAACCGGCGATGGAGCCGCCTTCGACGAGGCGGGCCACGCCCTCCTTGACCTCGACCTCCAGCGGCCCGAGGTGGTAGGTGCCGTCGCCGAACCCGGCCGCGTCCATGGCGTCGGTGATCAGCGCGACGCGGTGCGCGCCCGCGTGGTGGAAGGCCAGTTCCAGCATCGCGGGGTGCAGGTGCGTGCCGTCGTTGATCAGCTCGACGGTGACCCGCTCGTCCTCCAGCAGCGCCGCGATGGGGCCGGGGGAGCGGTGCTCCAGGCCGGGCATGGCGTTGTAGAGGTGGGTGGCCACGGTCGCGCCCGCGTCGATGGCCTGGCGGGTCTGCTCGTACGTGGAGTCGGTGTGCCCGATCGCCGCGATGACCCCGTGCTCGGCCAGCAGCCGTACGGAGTCCAGCCCGCCCGGCAGCTCGGTGGCCAGGGTGAACATCCGGGCGGCGCCGTGCGAGGCGTCGATCAGCTTGCGGACCTCGGCCGGGTCGGGGTCGCGGAGCAGGTCCTCCTTGTGCGCGCCCTTGCGGCAGGGGTTGATGAACGGCCCCTCGAAGTGGATGCCCGCGATCTCGCCCTGCTGCGTCAGTTCGGCGAGCAGGCCCGCGCGCCGGGCCAGCTCGTCGAGGTCCCCGGTGACCGTGGAGGCGATCACCGTGGTGGTGCCGTGCTCGCGGTGGGTGCGTACGCCCTGGAGGACCTCTTCGGCGGTGCCGGAGGTGAAGGAGGCGCCGCCCCCGCCGTGGTTGTGCATGTCCACGAAGCCCGGGACGATCCAGTGTCCGGTCAGGTCCACGACGCGGGAGTCCTCGCGGGCGCTGCCCGCGACGCGCTCGCCGTCGACGATGACGCGGCCGCCCGTCACGATCCCGGTGGGCAGCACCACCTTGGCGCCGGAGAGAACAGTGCTGTGCGCGCTTCCGGACATCAGGCAGGTACCTCCGTGGCGAGTAGGTCCCAGGCGAGCAGCCCTGCGCCCAGGCATCCGGCGGTGTCCCCGAGGGCCGCCGGAACGATCTCGGGCAGCCGCTGGAACGTCACGCGCTCCTCCACGGCCGTCCGAAGTGGTGTGAACAAGGTTTCCCCCGCCTCGGCGAGCCCGCCACCGATGATCAGCGTGCGGGGGTCCAGCAGGGTGATCGCCGTGACCAGGCCGTCGGCGAGGGCGCCGATGGCGGTCTGCCACACCGCCCGGGCGCGTTCGTCGCCGGAGGCGACGGCCTTGGCGCAGTCGGCCGCGTCGGCTTCGGGGTCGCCGGAGGCGGCGGCCCAGGCGCGGCTGACGGCGGAGGCGGAGGCGAGGGTCTCCAGGCAGCCGCGTTGGCCGCAGCCGCAGGCGGGTCCGCCGGGTCGGACCACGATGTGGCCGATCTCGCCGGCGTAGCCGTGCGCACCGGCCTCGATGCGGCCGGCGATGCCGATGGCGCCGGCGATGCCGGTGCCGAGGGGGACGAAGAGGAACCGGTCCGCGCCCCTGCCCGCGCCGATGCGGCCCTCCGCGAGCCCGCCCGTGCGCACGTCGTGGCCGAGGGCCACGGGGATGCCGCCGAGGCGTCTGCCGAGCAGTGCGCGCAGGGGTACGTCGCGCCAGCCCAGGTTCGCCGCGTAGACGGCGATCCCGTTCTCGGCGTCGACGATGCCGGGCACGGCCACGCCGGCGGCCGAGGCGGCCGTGGAGTAGCGGGCGCGGCCCAGGTCGAGGAGTTCGCAGGCGAAGTCCAGGATCGTCTCGACGACGGCTTCGGGGCCCCGCTCGCGGCCGGTGGCGCGGCGCGCCTCGTGCAGCAGGGTGCCGTCCTCGGCGACGAGGGCGGCCTTCATCCCGGTGCCGCCCACATCGAGGGCGATGACGTGTTTCACGGGTTTCACAGAGACAGTCTCGCGCGCTGAGGAGGCAAAGGTCTAGTCCAATGGGGAGGATTGTTGAGCGGCCATACAAAATCGGGACCCGTGTCCGGGCAACAGTCCGGACACGGTCCGGGCGCGGGGCGCTCCAGGATGTGGACGCGTCGCCAAAGTGGTGTAGACCTTACGTCGAATCGTACGTACAACAAGGGGTGGATCGAGAACTGTGAAGGGCCGTTACCTGAGCCTGGCCGCGACCGGGGCCGCGCTGTGCCTGACCACGACGCTGACCGGCTGCGGAACCGTGTCGGCGCTCACCGGGGACAACGAGGTCACCCTCCGGGTCGTGGCGGCCGACTACGGCGACAATCCGCAGAACTCCTCGACCGGCTACTGGAAGGGCCTCGCCGAGAAGTTCCAGAAGGACCACCCGGGCGTCAAGGTCGAGGTCAGCGTCTACTCCTGGACCGAGGTCGACGCGAAGGTCGCCGAAATGGTCAAGGCGAACAAGGCACCCGACATCGCCCAGATCGGCGTCTACGCCGACTACGCCGAGGCGGGCAAGCTCTACACCGCCGACGAACTGCTCTCCGTGCAGACCGAGGCCGACTTCCTCGCCCCGCTCGCCGACGCCGGCAAGCACAAGCGCACCCAGTACGGCCTGCCCTTCGTGGCCAGCACCCGACTGCTCTTCTACAACGAGAAGATGCTCACGGACGCGGGCGTGCTGGCGAAGGACGCCAAGGGCGGCTGGCAGCCGAAGAGCTGGGCGGAGCTGGAGGCGGCCGCCAAGAAGCTCAAGGGCAACGGCGTCCCCACCCCCTTCGCGCTGCCGCTCGGCCGCGAGGAGGCCCAGGCCGAGACGATGAACTGGCTCCTCGCGGGCGGTGGCGGCTACACCGACAACGAGGAGAACTACTCGATCGACTCCGCGGAGAACGTCAAGACGCTGGAGTTCCTGCGCGACAAGATGGTCGGCCAGGGCCTGACCGGCTCCGTGGAGCCGGGCAAGTACGACCGTCAGGGCGCCTTCGACGCCTTCACCCGCGGCGAGGTCGGCATGCTCAACGGCCACCCCACGCTGATCAAGCAGGCCACCGCGAAGGGCCTCAAGTTCGGCATGGTGCCCATGCCCACGGTCGACGGCACCGAGCACTCCGCGATGGGCGTCGCGGACTGGGTGATGGCCTTCAAGAACGGCCACAAGAAGGAGTCCGGGCAGTTCCTCGACTTCCTGTACCAGGCCGACAACGTGACCTCCTTCACCAACCAGTACGGCCTGCTGCCCGTCACCACCAGCGGCTTCCGGGCCATGCAGAACGCCACCGACGGCTCGGCCCCGCAGCTGAAGACCTTCCTGGCGGCCCTGCCCACCTCGAAGCTGTACCCGGTCGGCAAGAAGTCCTGGGCGGGCGTCAGCGAGGACGTCAAGAAGAACATCGGCTCGACGGTCAAGCCCGGCGGACAGCCCGAGAAGGTCCTGGGCGAGATCGCCCTGTCCGCGCGGAAGGCGGACGGGGACCAGTGACGCCCGCACCGACACCGCCCCGGGGTCCCCGGGGCGGTGTCGGTGGGCGGCGTTAATCTGGCCGTATGACGGACGACGGGCGGTTGACGGCCACCGAGGCCGCCGTGCTCGCGTACGAGGGACGTACCTGGTCGGGGCCCGGCGCCAAGGAGCGGGCCATTCGCGAAGGACTGGGCATGCCCCCCGTCCGGTACTACCAGCTGCTCAACGCCCTGATGGACGATCCCCGGGCACTGGAGCACGCCCCCGGCACGGTCAACCGACTCCGCAGGATCCGCGAAGCGCAGCGGGCCCGGCGATAGCCGTCCCACGACCGGACCGTTAGGGTCGTGCCCATGGGGAGCCACCCGCACGATCTGCCGATGCCCGTGCCCGCCACAGCCGCCGGACGCGAGGGACTCGAAGCCCTGCTCCGCGCACCGCGCCGGTCCGTCGTCGCCCTCGACTTCGACGGCACCCTCGCCGACATCGTTCCCGACCCCGACCAGGCCCGCGCCCACCCGGACGCCGTTCCGGCACTGGCCGCGCTCGCCCCCGAGGTGGCCGCCGTGGCCGTCGTCACCGGCCGACCGGCCGGGGTCGCCGTCCGCTACGGCGGCTTCGCCGGCGTCCCGGGACTGGAGCACCTGGTGGTGCTCGGGCACTACGGGGCCGAGCGGTGGGACGCCGTCACCGGCATCGTGCACGCGCCCGCCGAACACCCCGGGGTGGCGGCCGTACGCGCCGAACTCCCGGGCTTCCTGGAGTCCATCGGGGCCTGGCGCGGCACCTGGATCGAGGAGAAGGGCCAGGCGCTGGCCGTCCACACCCGCAGGGCCGCCGACCCGGAAGCGGCCTTCGCCGCG
Source organism: Streptomyces sp. NBC_01426 (assembly GCF_036231985.1). Lineage (GTDB taxonomy): Bacteria > Actinomycetota > Actinomycetes > Streptomycetales > Streptomycetaceae > Streptomyces. The sequence continues at coordinate 3,637,173 of NZ_CP109500.1, read as the reverse complement.
CTCCGCGAGCCCCTCGCCGACCTCGCGGCCCGACACGGGCTGATGGTCGAGCCGGGACGGGCCGTGCTGGAGCTGCGACCGCCCGGCATGGACAAGGGCGTCGCCCTGACCGAATACCTCGCGGAGGTGGGCGCCGAGGCGGTGCTGTACGCCGGGGACGACCTCGGGGACCTCGCCGCCTACGCCGCCGTCGAGAAGCGCCGGGCCGACGGACTGCCCGGGCTGCTCGTCGCCAGCGGCTCCGAGGTGCCCGAACTCGCCTCCCGCGCCGACCTCGTCCTCCCCGGCCCCGGACAGGTCGCCGCCCTCCTGGCGGCGCTGGCCGCGGCCCTGCGCGCCTGACGACCCTGACGACCCCGGCGACCGGCGGGAACCCCCGCCGGCCGCCGCCCGCTCACACGTCCCGCAGGGTGTCCAACTGGGCGCGGAACCAGCGGGCCGGAGGCAGGGCCGTCGCGGCGGCGGCCAGCCGCTTGGTGCGCTCCGTCCGCTCCGACCTCGGCATCGTCAGCGCCAGGTGCAGCGCCTGCGCCGTCTGCGTCACGTCGAACGGATTCACCGTCAACGCGTCGTCGCCCAACTCGCCGAACGCCCCCGCACCCGTGGACAGGACCAGGGCGACGCCCCGCTCCGAGACCACCGGGATCTCCTTCGCCACCAGGTTCATGCCGTCCCGCACCGGGTTGACCAGCGCCACGTCCGCCAGCCGGTAGGCCGCCAGGGAACGCGCGAAGTCGTCCTCCACCGACACCAGCACCGGCGTCCAGTCCTCCGTGCCGAACTCCGCGTTGATCTCCGCGGCGAGCACCGCGACCGCCTCCGTGTACGACCGGTACACCGCGAGGTCCTGCCGCGAGGGGTACGCCGACGCCAGGTGCACCACCTTGCCCACCCACTCGGGGCGGGTGGCGAGCAGCTCCCGGTAGGCCAGCAGGCCGCGCAGGATGTTCTTCGACAGCTCCGTGCGGTCCACCCGCACGATCGTCTTGAGGTCGCCGACCTCCGCGCGCAGCGCCGCCAGCTTCGCGTCCACCTCCGGGCGGTGGGCCAGCGCCCGCAGCTCCTCGCCGTCCACGCCCAGCCCGAAGACCGCCACCTCGGTGCCGCGCTGCGGCCAGATCGAGTACCGGCGGTGCTCGACCCTCGTGCCGTGCACCCGTGCCAGGCCCCACGCGTCGTCGAGCTCCATGGACCCCAGGAACGCCGCCGCCCACTCCTGGGTGTGGAAGCCGAGCAGGTCCGCGCCGAGCATGCCCCAGGACAGCTCCTCGACCACGTACTGCGGGAGGATCCGCAGGGAGTCCGGCGAGGCCCACGGGGTGTGCGTGAAGTGGGCGATCCGCAGGTCCGGCCGCAGGACCCGCAGCATGCCCGGCACCAGCGCCAGGTGGTAGTCCTGCACCAGCACCGACGCGCCCTCGCCGGCCTCCTCGGCGAGCGCCTCCGCGAAGGCCCGGTTGTAGGCGCCGTACGACTCCCAGAGCCGCCGGAACTCGGCGTCGAAGGCCGGCTCGCGCGGGATGTCGTACAGGTGGTGGTGGGTGAACCAGAGCACCGAGTTCGCGATGCCGTTGTACGCGTCGTCGTAGACCGCCGGATCGATGTCCAGCATCCGGACCCCGGGCTCGGACACACCCCGACGCACCGCCTCCCGGTCCGCGTCCGACAGCGCCGCGCAGATCCACAGCGTCTCCGGCTGCTCCGCGAGGGCGGCGGAGAGCCCGGAGACCAGACCGCCCCCGCCGCGCCGGGTGTCGAGGGTGCCGTCTTCGGCGAGGGAGTACGAGAGCGGGCCGCGATTCGCGGCGACGAGTACCTGAGAAGCCATGCGCCGAACCTAGCCCGGCCGGAACCCGCTCAAACGTCCGGTTCGTCACGCCACCCGGCGGCCCGCGTACTCCTTGACCTCGATCATCGGCGGCCGTTCCTCGGTGTCGACGGCGTACGTCCGCGGCACGAAGCCGTCCGGGCCCCGCTCGAACTGCGTCAGCTCCGGCCGTACGAGGTGCCCGCGCGACAGACGCAGTTGCGCCGTCCGGTAGATCGCCGCGGCCATCCGGCCGAGCGCCTGACCGTCCTGGTGCCGGTGCACCCGGACGCCGACGTCCACCTGGGCCAGCGCGTCCAGCCCGACCGTGTGCAGCGCGTCCACCAGCAGCCCCAGCTCGACGCCGTAGCCGACGGGGAACGGCAGCCGCTCCAGCAGCGACCGGCGCACCGCGTACTCGCCGCCCAGCGGCTGGACGAACCCCGCCAACCGCGGCCAGTGCAGGTTGAGCAGCGGGCGGGCCACCAGCTCCGTCACCCGGCCGCCCTGCCCGGGCGCGTCCCCCAGCGGGCGGTCGTACATCGCCTTCACGAACTGCACCTCGGGGTCGGTCAGCAGCGGACCGACGATCCCCGACACGAAGGAGGCCGAGAAGTCGCGCAGGTCGGCGTCCACGAAGCAGACGACGTCGCCGGTCGTGGCCAGCAGGGAGCGCCACAGCACCTCGCCCTTGCCGGGCAGGGCCGGCAACCGCGGCAGGATCTCGTCGCGGTGCACCACGCGGGCGCCGGCCTTCGCGGCCACCTCGGCCGTCCGGTCCCGGGAGCCCGAGTCGACGACCACCAGCTCGTCCACCAGTGGCGTCGCCGGCCCCTCGATCAGCTCGCGGCGGATCACCTCGACGATCTCGCCGACCGTGGCCTCCTCGTCGAGCGCGGGCAGCACCACACTGACCGTGGTGCCCGCCGCCCGTTTGCGGTCGAGCAGCTGGTCGAGCGGTCGATCGGCAGCGGACCAGGAGCGGTCGGCCAGCCAGCGCTCCACCTCTTCCAGCACTTTCGGCACTCCCTGATGGGTCGGACGATCGTCGGCGGTTTCGGGCGAAATGTGATCCATCTCGCCGTTCGGACGGCTGTCTCAACCGCCCGGGGCTTCGGTTACAGTCTTGAACAACGCGATGGACCACCGCATGCCGGGGGTCCGCGTGCACAAACGCCCGGGCTCGCCATGGAGTGCGTCACCCGGTGCCATACCGCTCATCCAGAGGGGCAGAGGGACACGGCCCGTTGAAGCCCCGGCAACCCTCCAGTCGGTCTCGCGATCCCGCACGTCAGCGGCGTCAGCGAGGTCCCCGGCTAGGGAAGGTGCCAATTCCGTCTCATGGCGAAGTGCGCCATGGGGAAGATGAGGAGAAAGGGCCTCGCCATCATGGCTGCACAGACTGTCGCCACCTCTGCCGAAACCGTCGATCTCGGTCCCGCCACCGGCCTTTCCTGCCGCGAGTGCGCCACCCGCTTCGAACTCGGCCCGATCTTCGCCTGCGCCGAGTGTTTCGGACCGCTCGAAGTCGCCTACGACCTGCCGACCGGTGACCCCGAGGCGCTGCGCGCCGCGATCGAGGCCGGCCCGAACAACATCTGGCGCTACGCGCCGCTGCTGCCCGTCCCCGCGGACGTGGCCTCCAAGCCGAGCCTGAACCCCGGCTTCACCAAGCTCGTGGACGCCGAGAACCTGGCCAAGGAGCTGGGCGTCACCGGCAAGCTCTACGTCAAGGACGACTCCGGCAACCCGACGCACTCCTTCAAGGACCGCGTCGTCGCCATCGCCGTCGAGGCCGCCCGCGCCTTCGGCTTCACCACCCTCTCCTGCTCCTCCACGGGCAACCTGGCCGGCGCCGTCGGCGCCGCGGCCGCCCGCGCCGGCTTCCGGTCCTGCGTGTTCATCCCGCACGACCTGGAGCAGGGCAAGGTCGTGATGGCCGCTGTCTACGGTGGCGACCTGGTCGGCATCGAGGGCAACTACGACGACGTCAACCGCTTCTGCTCCGAGCTCATCGGCGACCCGCTGGGCGAGGGCTGGGGCTTCGTCAACGTCAACCTGCGCCCGTACTACGGCGAGGGCTCCAAGACCCTCGCGTACGAGATCTGCGAGCAGCTCGGCTGGCGGCTGCCCGACCAGATCGTCATCCCGATCGCGTCCGGCTCCCAGCTGACGAAGATCGACAAGGGCCTCCAGGAGCTGATCAGGCTCGGCCTCGTCGAGGACAGGCCGTACAAGATCTTCGGCGCCCAGGCCGAGGGCTGCTCGCCCGTCTCGACCGCCTTCAAGGCCGGTCACGAGGTGGTCCGCCCGCAGAAGCCGAACACCATCGCCAAGTCGCTGGCCATCGGCAACCCGGCGGACGGCCCGTACGTCCTGGACATCGCCCGCCGTACCGGCGGCTACGTCGAGGACGTCAACGACGAGCAGGTCGTCGAGGCCATCAAGATCCTCGCGCAGACCGAGGGCATCTTCGCCGAGACCGCGGGCGGCGTGACCGTCGGCGTGACGAAGAAGCTCATCGAGAACGGGCAGCTCGACCCCTCGCTGACCACGGTCATCCTGAACACGGGTGACGGTCTCAAGACCCTGGAGGCGGTGGCCGCGGACAGCGGGCAGACCGCCACCATCCGCCCGAGCCTGGACGCGTTCCGCGCCGCCGGCCTGGCCTGACCCTCCCCCCGTACTCCGGAAAGGCAGTAGCGCCATGAGCGTCAACGTCCGCATCCCCACCATCCTGCGCACCTACACCGGCGGTCAGGCCGAGGTGTCCGCCGAGGGCGCGACCCTCTCCGAGGTCATCGAGTCCCTGGAGAAGAGCCACCCGGGCATCGCCGCCCGCGTCCTGGACGACCAGGGCAAGCTGCGTCGCTTCGTGAACGTCTACGTCAACGACGACGACGTGCGCTTCGAGGGCGGGCTGCAGACGGCGACGCCCGACGGCGCCGGCATCTCGATCATTCCGGCGGTCGCGGGCGGCTGCTGACCCGTCCCGGACTTCCACGACGGACTTCCGCGGGGACTTCCGCAGGCACTTCCCCCGAGGGCCGTCCGTCGACGAAGAGCAAACAGAATTGCCCCTTCCGCTGATAAGCGGAGGGGGCAATTCTGGTTGATTGGGCGCGGTAGAGTTGGGGAAGTCCCCTCCGCCGAACTTGCCCGCCGCATATGAGCGGGCCGCCGGATGGTTGACATTGAGTCAACATGCAAGCGCCGTATGGGGCTTTGGTGCCGAATGTCAGGCCCGAGTTGCCCGGCCATATGCCAAATTTTCACTCTATTTCAATGTTTCCTCGTGTCCTGAATTCTCGTCGGAATGACCTGTTGCACACAGCACTGGTGCGGATACATTCAGCCGCGGTCGAGGCGTTCCGGCGCAAGTTCTGACCCGGGTCCGCGAAGTGCGGTCCTGCGCAAGGGCCAGTAATAGGGGAGTTAGGCATGGCTCAGGGCACCGTCAAGTGGTTCAACGCGGAGAAGGGCTACGGCTTCATCGCGGTCGACGGTGGTGCGGATGTGTTCGTCCACTACAGCGCCATCCAGATGGACGGGTACCGCACCCTTGAAGAGGGTCAGCGGGTCGAGTTCGAGATCTCGCAGGGCCAGAAGGGTCCGCAGGCGGACATGGTCAAGCTCGCACTCGGCTAGTCCCGGCGCGATCGACCACCGACGTACAGACAACGAGGGGCCCACATCCTGGACAAGGGATGTGGGCCCCTCGTGCGTGACCCCGTCCGACCGGCGCGTTCGCGGGGTGTTGACCGAAGCCGCTTGCACTCGCGGGGGTCGAGTGCTAATCATTGGCGTTAGCACTCTCCTGGTGAGAGTGCTACTCAACGAGGACCGGGCCGGTGAGGCTCGCAGGGTCCGGCGGGAAGGAACCGCCGGGCTCGCTGGCCGTCCGTCGCGGGCGCGGGCGCGGTCCGGAGCAATCCACCCCTGTCCGGGAGGACCACTTCAGATGGCCAAGATCATTGCGTTCAACGAGGAGGCCCGGCGCGGTCTCGAGCGTGGGATGAACCAGCTCGCCGACGCCGTCAAGGTCACCCTTGGCCCCAAGGGTCGCAACGTCGTCCTTGAGAAGAAGTGGGGCGCCCCCACGATCACCAACGATGGTGTCTCCATCGCCAAGGAGATCGAGCTCGAGGACCCGTACGAGAAGATCGGCGCCGAGCTGGTCAAGGAAGTCGCCAAGAAGACGGACGACGTCGCCGGCGACGGTACGACCACCGCCACCGTGCTCGCCCAGGCTCTCGTACGCGAGGGTCTGCGCAACGTGGCCGCCGGCGCCAACCCGATGGCCCTCAAGCGTGGCATCGAGAAGGCCGTCGAGGCCGTCTCCGCCGCCCTGCTCTCGCAGGCCAAGGACGTCGAGACCAAGGAGCAGATCGCTTCCACGGCCTCCATCTCCGCCGCCGACACCCAGATCGGCGAGCTCATCGCCGAGGCGATGGACAAGGTCGGCAAGGAAGGCGTCATCACCGTCGAGGAGTCGCAGACCTTCGGTCTGGAGCTCGAGCTCACCGAGGGCATGCGCTTCGACAAGGGCTACATCTCGGCGTACTTCGCCACCGACATGGAGCGCATGGAGTCGTCCCTCGACGACCCGTACATCCTGATCGTCAACTCCAAGATCGGCTCGGTCAAGGACCTGCTGCCGCTCCTGGAGAAGGTCATGCAGTCCGGCAAGCCGCTGCTGATCATCGCCGAGGACGTCGAGGGCGAGGCCCTGTCGACCCTGGTCGTCAACAAGATCCGCGGCACCTTCAAGTCCGTCGCCGTCAAGGCGCCGGGCTTCGGTGACCGTCGCAAGGCCATGCTCGGTGACATCGCCATCCTCACGGGCGGCACGGTCATCTCCGAGGAGGTCGGCCTCAAGCTGGAGAACGCCGGTCTCGACCTGCTGGGCCGCGCCCGCAAGGTCGTCATCACCAAGGACGAGACCACCATCGTCGACGGTGCCGGTGACAGCGACCAGGTCCAGGGTCGCGTCAACCAGATCCGCGCCGAGATCGAGAACTCCGACTCGGACTACGACCGCGAGAAGCTCCAGGAGCGCCTCGCGAAGCTGGCCGGCGGCGTGGCCGTCATCAAGGCCGGCGCCGCGACCGAGGTCGAGCTCAAGGAGCGCAAGCACCGCATCGAGGACGCCGTTCGCAACGCGAAGGCCGCCGTCGAAGAGGGCATCGTCGCCGGTGGTGGCGTGGCCCTCCTCCAGGCCTCCGCGGTCTTCGAGAAGCTGGAGCTCACGGGTGACGAGGCGACCGGCGCCAACGCCGTGCGCCTGGCCCTGGAGGCCCCGCTGAAGCAGATCGCCGTCAACGGTGGTCTCGAAGGCGGCGTCGTCGTCGAGAAGGTGCGCAACCTGCCCATCGGTCACGGCCTGAACGCCGCGACCGGCGAGTACGTCGACATGATCGCCGAGGGCATCATCGACCCGGCGAAGGTCACGCGCTCCGCGCTGCAGAACGCCGCGTCGATCGCCGCGCTGTTCCTGACGACCGAGGCCGTCATCGCCGACAAGCCCGAGAAGGCCGGTGCCCCCGCGGGCGGCGGCATGCCGGGCGGTGACATGGACTTCTGATCCGCCTCAGGCTGATCGGCAGTTCCGTTCGCGTTCCGAAGGCGGCACCCCTGCGGGGGTGCCGCCTTCGGGCGTTCCGCGAGACGGACGCGGGGGCGCCGGGAGCGCCGCGGGTGGTTGACTGGACGGATGACTGACGTGTTCATCAAGATCTGTGGGCTGCGGACCGCGCGGGACGTCGACACCGCCGTCGAGGCCGGGGCCGACGCGATCGGGTTCGTCTTCGCGCCCGGCAGCCCGCGTACGGTCGACGCCGCCGGCGCGCGCGAGCTCGCCGCCCGGGTGCCGGCCGGGGTCCTCACGGTCGGGGTGTTCCGCGGGCAGTCGGTGGAGGAGGTCCGGCGGCTGACGCGGGAGAGCGGGGTGCGCTCCGTACAGCTGCACGGCGACGAGGGGCCCGAGTACTACGAGGAACTGCGCGCGCAGGGCCGGACGCTGATCCGGGCGACGGCCGCCGCCGTCGCCGCCGCGGGGGAGTACGGCGAGGACCTGCTGCTGATCGACGCCCCGGACCCGGGCTCGGGCAAGCCGTGGAACTGGGCCTCGGCGGAGTTCACCGCGCCCGAGGGCCGCTGGCTCCTGGCGGGCGGGCTCACCCCGGGCACCGTGCGCGAGGCGCTGCGGACGACCGGGGCGTGGGGCGTGGACGTGTCCAGCGGGGTGGAACGGGAGCGCGGGGTCAAGTCCCCTGAGCTGATCCGCGCGTTCATCGAGGCCGCGCGGGGCTGATCCGAGGCGGCGCACCCCGGCGCAGAGTGTAGCCGAATGAAGTCGTGCGATTACTCTCGGCAAGATTTATGTGTGCGGGTGCAGGTCGGATGGGCATGCCACAGGCATGGACACGGACATGTTCGGATGGTTGCGGCGCCTGACCCGCCGCCTCGCCCCGGGGGACGGTGGCGGTGGCGCCGCGGTGTACTCGCCGCGCCGCGCCCCCGCCTTCACCGCCGACTTCGCCTCGCCCACCCAGTGGATCGCCGGCCGCTCCTGGGCCTATCCCAACGGCGGCCCGGTCAATCCGGGCGACAACAAGCTCGACCACCTCGTCTCCGACCCCTCCTACAGTCGCGGCGGCGTCTTCCGGGCCACGCGACGCCCCGACGGCAACTGGGACGCCGGGCTGCTCACCACGGAGGGCAGCGACGACGGCTTCATGGTGCGCACCGGCGACGTGCTGGAGGCGCGGGTGAAGCTGCCGGCGGAGCGCGGTGCCTGGCCCGCCATCTGGACCTGGCGCGACGGCGGCCAGGAGATCGACGTCTTCGAGTACCACCCCGACAACCCCGACCTGCTGGAGCTGTCCAACCACGTCCGGGACGCGCACCGCTACCACCGCGACCCGTCGGTGCGGCCCGGCGCGTGGCTCGACCTGAAGGTCGAGTTCGGGCGCAACTCGGTGGTCTGGTGGGTCAACGGGGCCCGCGTCTTCAGCGACGGACGGGGCGTGGGCCGCTCCTGGCGCGCGTACCTCATCGTCAACCTGTCGGTGTGCGCGGGCCGGTACCACCCGGCGCCCGACCCCGGGGCCAGGGAGATGTCGTACGAGGTGTCGCAACTGCGGGTGTATCGGGGGTAGCCCCGCCCGGTGTCGGTCGGGGGTCGGGGGAGACCCCCTGACGGCAGGGCTTCGGCTCAGGCGTCCGTGCGCAGGCGGGCGTGCAGGTGCTCGTCGTGCCAGCCGTCCGCGTGGAGGAGGGCGCCCCGCATGGTGCCCTCCAGGGGGAAGCCGGCCCCGGTCGCGACGCGGCACGAGGCCGGGTTGGCCACGGAGTGGGTGATGCGCACGCGGTGCAGGCCGAGTTCCTCGAAGGCCCATCGGCCGACGCGTTCCGTCGCCGGGACCATGGCCCCCTTGCCGCGGCCCTCGGGCAGCAGCCAGTACAGGATTTCACCGCTTCCGCCCGCCAGGTCGAGGTCCCCGATGCCGATCAGGCCGACCGCCGGGGCGTCCTCGGGGGCGACGGCCCAGATCGCGGCCTGTTCGTTCCGCCAACGGGACCGGAACACGGCGACCTTCGCGACGGCTTCCGCTTCCGTCAGGGGGACGGTTCGGTTCCAGTGGACGATGTCCGGGTCCAGGCCGGCGGCGGTCAGGGCGGGCGCGTCCGACGGTTCCCAGGGGCGCAGGCGCAGCCCACCGGGAAGCTCGAACGAGGGCTGCGTCAGGGCGCGCAGCCGGCCGGGCGGGACCACGGGGGGTATCGATTCGATCATCGGTCCATGATGCCGCCCGGGCGGGACCGCCCGTCGGGTGGTGGTGCGGCCGGGGTCAGTGGGTGGGCGCGGGGACGGGTGTCGGGGCGTCCTGCGGGGCGGGCGCCGGTTCGGTGCCGGGTTCCGGGGAGGTGTTCAGCTCGGTCAGCATCTGCCGGGTGAAGCCGAAGAAGTACGTCGCGACGAAGCCCACCAGGTAGCCCACGGCCAGTCCGCCGGCGTAGATCGCGATGGTCGCGCCCATCCCGGCCGTGCCGTCGAGCAGCGGGAACAGGGCCCAGCCGGACGGGCCGATCGCGGTGGAACCGAACGACGAGCCCAGCTGGTTGAAGAGGCCCACGAAGGCCCCGCCGGCCGCACCGCCCACGCAGGCGGTGACGAAGGGGCGGCCCAGCGGCAGCGAGACACCGTAGATCAGCGGCTCGCCGACGCCCAGGAAGCCGGCCGGGAGCGCCGACTTGATGGTCGTGCGGATCGACCGGTTGTGCGGGAGCCGGTAGTAGACCGCGATGGCCGCGCCGACCTGGCCCGCGCCCGCCATGGCGAGGATGGGCAGCAGGACGGTGTGTCCGGACTGCTGGATGAGGGTGGTGTGGATCGGGATCAGGGCCTGGTGCAGGCCCAGCATCACCAGCGGCAGGAAGAGCCCGCCGAGGACGAGGCCGGCGAAGGCGCCGCCGGTGGCGAGCAGCCAGTTGGCGAAGGAGCCGATCGCGGTGGAGACCTCGCCGGCGAGGAACATCAGGCCGAAGAGGGTGACCAGGCCGGCGACCAGCACCGTGAGCGTCGGGGTGACCAGGACGTCCAGCGCCTCCGGCACCCACTTGCGGCACCACTTCTCCACTTGGACGGCGAGCAGGGCCGCCGCGAGCGCCCCGAGCACACCGCCCTGGCCGGGGGAGAGCTGCTGGCCGAACGCGTCGATCTTCGCGACGCCCGGGAAGACGATGATCGCGGCGACCGCGCCGCCGAGGATCGCGGTGCCGCCGAACTCCTTCGCGGTGTTGTAGCCGACGAACACCGCGATCAACGACATGAACCCGGACGCGATGGCCGCCAGGGCCGGGACGATGGTGGGCAGCCATCCCGCGTTCGTCAGCACGCCGTTCAGGCCGGCGATGATGCCGCAGCCGATCAGCGCGGGGATCAGTGGGACGAAGATGTTCGCGATCCGGCGCAGGAACAGCTTGAACGGCGTGGAGTTCCGCGCCGTGCGCGCGTCCTTCATCGCCGCGCCCTGGGCGGCCAGTTCGTCCGCCGTCACGGGGGCGGCCGGGGCGGCCGCCGAGCGGCCCTCCTCCACCAGCGCCTCGAACTCGGGCGTCACGCGGGCGACGGTGCCCGGGCCCAGGACGATCTGGTACGTGTCGTCCTCGACCACGCCCATCACACCGGGCACGGCCTTGAGCTCCTCGTCGCGGACCAGGGAACGGTCGCGCAGGCCGATGCGCAGTCGCGTCATGCAGTGCGCGATGGAGGTGATGTTGTCCGGGCCGCCGACCAGAGGAAGGATCGCGGCGGCCGTGGCGCGGTTCTTGTCAGTGGACATCGTGGTGTTCGCCTTGCTGCCGGGGGTCAGCGGGTCTGGGTGAGGGCGGCCCGGAGGTGGCCCTGGGAGGTGGTGAGGAGCGCGGCCGCGGTGGGGCCGTCGACCCCGCCGAGGATGACGAGGATGGCGTTCTTGACCTCGCCGTCGGTGGCGGTCAGCGCGGCCTCGATCTCCGTGTCGGACGCGCCGGTGGCGAGGGCGACGATGCGGCGGGAGCGGGCGCGCAGCTTCTCGTTCGAGGCGCGCACGTCGACCATGAGGTTCCCGTACGTCTTCCCGAGACGGATCATCGTCACGGTCGAGAGGAGGTTCAGTACGAGCTTCTGCGCGGTGCCCGCCTTGAGGCGGGTGGAGCCGGTGAGCAGCTCGGGTCCGACGACCACCTCGATGCCGTGCTCGGCGGCCGCGGCGAGCGCGGAGCCGGCGTTGCAGGACAGTCCGACGGTGAGCGCGCCGCGTGCGCGGGCGAACTCGACCGCGCCGACGGCGTACGGGGTGCGGCCGGAGGCGGAGATGCCGACGACGGTGTCGTCGGCGGTCAGCGCGAGGGCGGTCAGGTCCTCGGCGGCCAGTTCCTTGGAGTCCTCGGCGCCCTCGACGGCCTTGACCATCGCGGACGGGCCGCCCGCGATCAGGCCGATGACCTCGGACGGGTCCGTGTTGAAGGTGGGCGGGCACTCGCTGGCGTCCAGGACGCCCAGCCGGCCGGCGGTGCCGGCGCCCGCGTAGATCAGCCGGCCGCCGCGGGCCATCCGGGGGGCGATCCCGTCGACGGCCGCGGCGATCCGCTCCAACTGGCCGGCGACGGCGGCCGGGACGCCGGCGTCCTCGGCGTTCATCACGCGGGCGATCTCAAGGGTGGACAGCCGGTCGATCTCGGCCAGTTCGGGGCGGAAGGCCTCGGTGGTCAAGGTGTCGAGCTGGGCGCGGAGTTCGGCGTACGCGGTCATGGGCGGGGGCTCCTAGCGGGTGGTGCGCCTACTGGTGGGGGCGGTGGCGGAGTGTCGGGGCGCGAGCGCCTCGTAGGAGGCGGCCAGGGCGGGTGCGGCGGTCTCGTACGTCTGCTGGGCGACTCCGACGAACAGGCAGTCCACGACGAGCAGTTGGCTGGTGCGGCTGGACATGGCCGCCGGGCGCAGCCGGCTCTCGCGGGCGGCGGAGGTGGCGAGCACGTGGTCGGCGTAGTGCGCGACGGGCGCGCCGGGGCGGCCGGTGACGGCGATGGTGGTCGCGCCGCGTTCGAAGGCCCGGCGCAGCGGCTCGATCACGTCACCGGTGGTGCCGGAGTGGGTGACGGCGACGGCGACGTCGCCGGGGCGCAGCAGGACGGCGTTGGTCACGGCGAGGTGCGGGTCGGTGTGGGCGTGCGCGATGAGGCCGATGCGCAGCAGTTTCTGCGCGAGGTCCTGGCCGACGAGGGAGGACGCGCCGACGCCGTACACGTCGATGCGGCGGGCCGTCGCGAGCGCGGTGACGGCCGCGGCCAGCTGCCCGAGGTCCAGGCCGGCGGCGGTGTCGGCGAGGGTCTGCGCCTCCTCGTGCGCGAGCTTCGCGACGACGTCGGCGATCGGGTCGTCGACCGCTATGTCCACGGTGACGGCGGGGGCGGCGCCGGACTCCTGCTGCGCGGCGAGCGCGGCGAGGGCCAGGCGCAGGTCTCGGTAGCCGGGGTAGCCGAGGAGGCGGGCGGTGCGCACGACGGTGGCCTCGCTGGTGCCGGTGTGCGCGGCGAGGGCGGAGACGGTGAGCCTGGCGCAGCCGGCGGGGTCGGAGGCGACGGCCTCGGCGACGGCCTGCATGGAGCGGGTCATGTGCGGGCCGAGGCTGCGCACGCGGGCGCGGAGTGCGGCCGGGGCGGGTGCCTCGACGGGGAGGGCCGGGGCGGGTGCGCCGGCGGCCGCGCCGGTGCCGGTCGCCGTGCCGGCCCCGGCGCGACCCCCGGCGGTGGAAGTTTCTTTCACGTTCTCGCTCACGCCTGAAATCTATTTTCAGGCAGGGGTGCGGGTCAAGACGCCATGAGGCACCGGTTCCGCGGGACTTTCGCGCCGAGGACCGAGGACCGAGGACCGAGGACCGAGGACCGAGGGCCCTCGGTCCTCTTTGTCCGGGGGCCTTCGTTCCGGGACCGCCGCGGGTTCACAATGGGCGCATGGACCACGCGACCCCCCTGGAGCAGGCGCTGCACGCCGCCCGAGCCCTCGTACTGACCGATCTCGTCGCGGGCGACGTCGCCGAGGCCGATGTCGTCTCCCTCGTGGAGGACGCCGTCACGCACCGGCGCTGGTGGGTGGAGCAGTGGCCCGAGGGCGTCGACTTCCTCGCCGGGCTCGTCGCCCAGGACGTCCAGGACGCGCTGTTGGAGAAGTACGGCCGCTGGCCCCTGTGCCCCGTCTGCGCGCACGGTGAGCCGCACGCGCTGGACGTCGATCCGGAACTCGGCCCCGACCCGCACTGGGTGTGTTCCGAGGCGGGTGTCCGGGTGGCGGCCGTCGGCGGGCTCGCCCCCGTCTTCGGCCGGCGGTGAGCGGCCGGTGACGCTGTACATCGATCCGCCGACCTGGCCGGGGCACGGCCGGATGTGGTCGCACCTGGTCAGCGACGTCTCGTACGAGGAGCTCCACGCCTTCGCGGCGGCGATCGGCTGCCCGCCGAGGGCCTTCGAGCGGGACCACTACGACGTGCCCTCCCACCGGTACGCGGACGCGGTCGGGGCGGGCGCGGTGGAGATCGGCAGCAAGGAACTCGTCCGCCGGCTGACGTCGGCGGGCCTGCGCCGCCCGAAGGGACGCCCGGCGTAACGCGCCGGCGCCGCCGCGGGCCGGCCGGCGGAGCGGAAGTGGCCCGGAAGCAGGGGTGCGTTTCCGGACGGCCCGAAGGGACACCGAGGCCATCCCGGGGCATCGCGGGCGGGGTGGGGGCCCGCCGCTGACCTGCGCACGGATCCCTTGCGGGCCCCTGGGAACCCCGGGCGGACCGGCTGTCGGCGCGGCGTGTTACCGTCCGCCGATCAACCAATCTCTTGGGGGGAACTTTGCGAAGATTTTTGGGCGCCGGGATCGCGGCGACGCTGCTCGTCACCGGTGGCGTCGTGGGGGCGGGGACGGCCGTGGCGGCCGGGGATCCGACGTTCGAGTTCTACGACATCCGGGACAAGGTCCTCATGCCGGGCGAGGGTTGGACCTGGCTGTCGCCGCCGTCCACCGGCGGACAGAACTCCGGTGAGCCCGACGGCACGTACGTGTACGCGCTGAGCAAGAAGCCGCTCACGGACGCCGGCTGGTCCGGCGGCGGGGCGCCGGCCGGGCTGAAGGTAGACCCGACGGACGCCTGCACGCCGAAGGCCGGGATCGCCGGTGTCTACCTGTGCGACCTGAAGAGCTGGAACAACCCGGCCCCCGAGGTCTCGGCGGCGAGCACCGCGGCGAACGGCACGACCGCCTACTACAGCCTCGTCTACGTGCCGCGCGGCGCGAGCGTCGACGCGGGCATCAAGGAGGCGCAGACCGCCGGCTCGAAGCCCATCGGTCCGCGCCGGGCGCACGCGACGATCACGGCCAAGACCAAGGCGCAGGTCGCGCAGAACACCATGACGCTGACGACCCCGCAGCTGCCGGCCGGCGGCTCGGTACAGCACACCGTGAAGCTGCACGCGGTCGACAAGGGCCGGCTCCAGATGAGCCTGAGCGCGGCCCCGGGCTTCCGGCGCTGGGACGAGGGCGAGCTGAAGGTCAGCGTCGACGGGGTCGGCGCGGGCGGCGCGGCGGGCGCGGAGTGCGACCACTCGCTCGGCGAGCCCGGCTGGGGCAACGAGATCCGCTGCGACATCACCAAGCCCGGCGACTACACGGTCACCTACGGGCTGAAGGCCGCGGCCGGCGCGCCGGCGTGGCGGCTGCGCAACACCGCCGTCTACGAGGTGTACACCTTCGGCACGGGCAACCCGGAGAAGGCGGCGGACTTCACGATCGGCAGCTCGATCCCGGTGTCCGAGCGCTTCCGGGTCGTGGGCCGCAGCGCGGACGGCGATCTGTACGACTACCGGGGCACGGGCAAGGGCGCGCAGCCGTTCGCCTCGTCCGAGCTGGTCGGTGGCGCCCCGGACTGGAACCGGTACTCGGCGATCACCCGGCTGGGTCCGCTGACCGTGCAGAGCACCGGTCCGGGCGCGGTGGCCCGGGACAAGGCCGGCGTGCTGTGGTTCTACCGGATGTCCGGTGACGGCGGCATCTTCAAGGACCGGCTGAAGCTCGGCGCGGGCTGGAACGCCTTCAACTCGCTGACGGGCGCCTCGGACCTGACCGGCGACAAGAACGCGGACCTGCTGGCGCGGGACACCGCGGGCACGATGTGGCTGTACCCGGGCACGGGCAACACCGCGGCGCCGTTCGGCAACCGGGTGAAGATGGGCGCGGGCTGGAACATCTTCAACTCGCTGGTCGGTGGAACCGACGCGACCGGCGACGGCAGGCCCGACCTGCTGGCGCGGGACACGGCGGGCAAGCTGTGGCTGTACCCGGGCACGGGTGTCGGCGCGACGCCCTTCGGCCCCCGGGCCGAGATCGGCACCGGCTGGCAGATCTACAACACCGTGCTGGCCCCGGGCGACCTGAACTCGGACGGCAAGGCCGACCTGGTCGCGCGGGACGCAGCGGGTGGGCTCTGGTCCTACGCGGGCACCGGCGTCGCGGCGAAGCCGTACGCGTCGCGCGTGAAGATCGGCACCGGCTGGCAGACGTTCAACCTGCTGTTCTAGGCCGAGAGGTCGAAGCGCCCCGAAGAGGTCGAAGCGACCCCGAGAGGTCGAGGCGACCCCGAGAGGTCGAGGCGACCCCGAGAGGTCGAGGCGACCCCGAGAGGTCGAGGCGACCCCGAGAGGTCGAGGCGACCCCGAGAGGTCGAAGCGGCCCCGGAAAGAGCGTGAGACGGCCCCCGCCCCTCGTGGGCGGGGGCCGTCTCGCTGTCCGGGGCCGTGCGGCCTCAGTGGGTCCGGGCCGGCTGCCGTTCGGTGACGCCGGCGGCGGCGGACGCGACGACCCGGGACGCGCGGACCGGCGTGCCCCCGCCGTCGCGCCGGTCCAGCCGCAGGGCGGCCACGGCCAGCCCGATCGCGGTGATCGTCATCGCCGCGCCCGCCCAGGCCGTGGCGGAGAAGCCGAGTCCGGCGTCGATGACGGTGCCGCCGAGCCAGGGGCCCCCGGTGTTGCCGAGGTTGAACGCGGCGGTGGTGGTGGCGCCCGCCAGGGTGGGGGCGGCGCCCGCGATGTTGAACATGCGGGCGTTCAGGGCCGGGGCCGTGAAGAACGCCGAGACGCCGAGCAGGAACGACAGCGCGATCGCCGCCACCTGCACGGAGGCCAGCAGGGCCAGGGCCGTCAGGAAGACCGTCGAGGCGGTGATGCCCCAGATCAGCACGCCGAACAGGTGCGCGTCGGCGACCCGCCCGCCGATGGTGGTGCCGATCAGCGCGCCCAGCCCGAAGAGGCCCAGGATCCACGGCACCCACCCGGAGTCCAGCCCGGCCACGTCCGTGAGCAGCGGCGACAGGTAGCTGAACGCGCAGAAGACGCCGCCGGCGGCGAGGGCGGTCATGCCGATGGACAGCCACACCTGGCGGTCCCGGTAGATCCGCAGCTCGCTCTTGATCCGCGGCTTCTCGGCGGGCAGCGGGATCTTCGGGATCAGCGTCAGGATGCCGACGAGGGCGACCGCGGAGGCGGCGCCGACCGACCAGAACGCGGAGCGCCAGCCCAGGGTCTCCCCGAGGAAGGCGCCGGCGGGCACGCCGAGGACGTTGGCGATGGACAGGCCGCCGATCATGACGGCCATCGCGCGGGCCCGCTGGTCCTTGTCGACCATGGCGATGGCGACGGCCGCGCCGACGGCCCAGAAGCCGGCGCAGGCGAGGGCGGAGACCACCCGGGAGGCGAAGAGGAGCTCGTACGAGGGGGCCAGCGCGCCCGCGACCTGGCCGAGCCCGAAGAGGCTGATCAGGGAGACGAGGGTGGTGCGGCGCGGCAGTCGCAGCGTGGCGACGGCCAGCAGCGGCGCCCCGATGACCATGCCGATCGCGAAGGCGGATATGAGCAGACCCGCCTGCGGGATGCTGACGCCCATGTCCTCGGCGATGGGTGGCAGGAGCCCGGAGAGCATGAATTCGCTGGTCCCGAGGGCGAAGACGGAGAGGCCGAGGACATAGACGGCGACGGGCATGCGGGATCGTGTGGAGTCTGCGGGCATGCCAGTCACAAACCACCGCGAACGTGCTCGCATTCCCCGGCGCCCCGTCGGCCTCCCGTCGGCCCCTCTCAGCCCGGGTCGCCGAGGTCGGTGAGGGTGGCCAGCTCGGCGGCCAGGTTGCGGCGGGCCGGCGCCTCCCAGTGCGCGGCGCCGTACGGGGTGCGAAAGAGCCGGGGCAGGCCCAGCAACTGGCGCAGGACGGCGGCCCGGCCCTCGCGGAAGGCGTCGTCCGGCACGAACCCGTACTCGGCGCGCACGGCGGCGACGTACGCGGCGTACGCGTCGGGCTCCCCGGCCAGGACGGCGAGATCGGCGTCACAGAGGACCTCGCCGTCGGCGTCCCCGGGGGCCGGGTCGTGGGTGACGGTGAGCCGGACCAGGCGGGCGACGGAGGCGGTGCGGTCGGCGTCGATGCCCAGCTCGGGCAGGGCGCGCTCGGCGAGGACGGCGCTGCGCTCCTCGTTCTCGGAGCGGTCCGGGCGGTAGACGGCGTCGTGGAACCACGCCGCGAGCTCCACGGCGGCGAGGTCGCGCGCGTGCGGTGCGAGGACGTCGATCCGCGCGAGGACGGCCGCCAGGTGCGCGGTGGTGTGGTAGCGCCGCTGGGGCTCCGCCCAGGCCGCGAGGAGGCGCTTCGCGTACGGGCCGGGGTCCGCGTCGGGCGCCGCACCGGCGGCGGTGACGGTGGCCTGCCAGCGGGCGCGGAGCGGGGCGGTGTCGGGCGGCGCGGTGTCGTGCGCCGGGTCAGGGGTCATGCGCACATTGTGCGGGTGGCGTGATTGTGCTGGTGAAGCGCGGGCCGAGGCCCGTACCCTGGATATTGGACTAGACCTATTTTTCATCTGGGTCGCATACGGGTCACATACGGGCAGTTCTCCGAAGGATGGATGGAATCGAATGAGCAACCGTGCGCTCCTGGAGGTGATCGCCCTCGACGCTGAGGACGCGATCGCCGCCCAGGCCGGTGGGGCGGACCGACTGGAGCTGGTCACCGACATGGCCGCCGACGGGCTCACGCCGCCGCGCGAGACCTTCGCGGCGATCCGGGCGGCGGTCGACATCCCGCTGCGCGTGATGATCCGCCGCACGGACGGCTTCGCGGCCGGACCGGTCGACCTCCTCGTCGAGCAGGCGCGGGCGCTGCGGGCCGAAGGGGCCCGGGAGTTCGTCCTCGGCTTCCTGAACCCGGACGGCAGCCCCGACCTCGCGACCGTGGAAGCGGTCGTCTCGGAGCTGGACGGCTGCCCGTGGACCTTCCACCGGGCCATCGACCGGGCGGCCGACCGGGACCACCTGCGCAAGGAGCTCGCCGATCTGCCGGGCCTGGACACCTACCTCACCGCGGGTTCGGCGACGGGCGTCGACGCGGGCCTGCCGACGCTCCTGGCGGAGGCCGCGCGCGGCGGCGAGCCGGGCTACGGGGCGCGCATCCTGGTCGGCGGCGGTCTCACCCTGGCCCACCTGCCGGTGCTCCGCGAGGCGGGCGTCGACGCCTTCCACATCGGCGGTGCGGCCCGTCCCTCCGGGTGGGACCGGCCGGTC
The DNA here is from genome assembly GCF_036231985.1 of Streptomyces sp. NBC_01426. GTDB lineage: Bacteria > Actinomycetota > Actinomycetes > Streptomycetales > Streptomycetaceae > Streptomyces. Next base: position 3,618,240 of record NZ_CP109500.1, on the reverse strand, counting down.
TCCCCGGCGGCGGTCGCGGAGTGGCGCACGGCGCTGGGCTGACCGCGGCGACCCGGGCCGGGGGCGGTCCATCGGCACGCGCCCCGGTCCCTGGCCCCGTGGCCCGGTCCCGTGGCCGGGCACGCGCCCCGGTCCCTGGTCCCGTGGCCCGCGCGCCGAGGTCCCCGTGCCCCCGGGAGGGCCCGTCACGGAGCGGTCAGGGCCTCCGGGAGGGCGCCGGTCGTGTGGATCACCCGGAGTCCGGAGACCGCGCGGGTCAGGCACACGTACAGCCGCCGCAGCCCCGTCCGCTCGTCCGGTTCGCCGGAGACGACGGCTCCCGGCTCGTCCAGGACCACGTAGTCGTACTCCAGGCCCTTCGCCAGCGACGCCGGCACCAGCGTCAACCGGGACTGCGCCGTGGTCTCCTCACCGGGATCCAGGTACGGCATGTCCGCCGCCCGCAGGGCCTCCGCGAGCTCCGGGACGCGGTCGTCCGCCGCGATCAGGCCGATGGAGCCCTCGTGCGCGAAGGAGGCGCGGCAGGCGTCGAGGACGGCGGCCGTGAGGTCGGCGGGGTCGGCGGTCTCCTCGATCAGCAGGGAGCCGGGGGTCTCGCGGACGGAGGAGACGGGGGCCAGGCCGGGGGAGATCGCCGGCAGCAGCCGCGAGGCGTACGCGATCACCTCGCGCGGCACGCGGAAGCCCGCCGTCAGCTCCTCCAGCACCGCCTCCGGCTTGCCCAGGTGGGTCAGCGCCTCGTCCCAACTGCGCGTGGCCCACGGGGTGGTGCCCTGCGCCAGGTCGCCGAGCACGGTCGCCGATCCGGTCGTGCAGCGCCGTCCGACCGCCCGGTACTGCATCGGCGACAGGTCCTGGGCCTCGTCGAGCACGACGTGGCCGAGCGAGTGCGTGCGCTCCACCAGGTCGGCCGCCTCGTCGATCAGGACCAGGTCGGCCGCCGACCACTTCGCCGACTTCACGCTGCGGTACGGCTTCGACCACAGCAGCAGCTCCTGCTCCTCCTCCGACAGGATCCCGGCGGCGTGCTCCGCGAGGAACCCCGGGTCGGAGAGCAGCCGCAGCACCAGTCGCGCCGGCTCGACCAGCGGCCAGATCGCCTTCACCGCCGCCTTGACGGCCGCGTTCCGGGCCACCGCGTCCTGCACCCGGTCGTCCGGGGCCTCGCCCGCCTGCTCCATCCGTACGAGGATCGCGTGCGCGATGCGCTGGGGGAGCGCGTCGCGGGCGGCGCCGTAGCGGATCTCCCGCTTCTGGAGCTCCTCGACGATCTCCGTGAGCTCGTACGCCGGCACCCGCCACCGGCGCGAGCCGCGGACCACCATCAGCGGCTCCTCGGGGTGGCTGACGTGGGAGTGGACCGCGTGGCGCAGCACCGACGCCATCCGGGCGTCGCCCTTGACCACGGCGGTGGCCGCGCTGTCGGTGCCGCGCACCTCCAGGCCGTCCCGCGAGACGAGGTCGTCGACGGTGCCCTGCTTGACCTCCAGCTCGCCCAGGGCCGGGAGCACCTGCTCGATGTAGTGCAGGAAGGACCGGTTCGGGCCGATGACGAGCGTGCCGGTGCGGGCGAGCCGGTCGCGGTGCGCGTACAGGAGGTACGCGACACGGTGCAGGCCGACGGCCGTCTTCCCGGTGCCGGGACCGCCCTGCACGCACACGGAGCCGGACAGGCCGGAGCGGACGATCTCGTCCTGCTCGGGCTGGATCGTGGCGACGATGTCCCGCATGGGGCCCACGCGCGGCCGCTCGATCTCCTGCTGGAGCAGTCGGCTGACGGCGGCCCCCTCGGCCGGGTCGGAGAGGTGCTCGTCCTCGTACGCGGTCAACGAGCCGCCGGTGTACCCGAAGCGGCGGCGCAGCGCGATGTCCTGCGGGTCGGCCTTGGAGGCCCGGTAGAACGGTTGGGAGACGGGCGCGCGCCAGTCGATCACCATCGGGTCGCCGTCGGCGTCGTGGACGTGCCGGCGGCCGATGTAGAACTGCTCGCCCTCCGCGCCCTCGGCGAGTTCGGCGCCCGGCGCGTGCAGGTAGTCGAGGCGGCCGAAGAAGAGCGGGGTGTGCGCGAGGTCGGCGAGGGCTTTGACCCGGTCGTCGATCTGGGCCTGGAGGACGATCGCGTTGACCCAGTTCGCGGTGACGTCGCGGATGTCGAGGGACTCCACGTCCGCGCGCATCGCGCGGAGCGCGGAGCGGGAGGCGGCGAGGTGTGCCTGTTCGCGGGCGAGGGGGTGCGCGGGGTCGGTTTCGACGGGGGCCCCGCCGGTTGCGGTGACGGTGACGGTGGCGGGCTCGGGGGCGTGCGCGGGCACGGGACTGCCTCCAGCTACTGATCATCTGCGGCGATCGGAACGGACAGATGCCCGCCGGTTTCCGTGCGGCGGGCGGCTCTCCCCGGTGCGGCGGGAGGCGGCAAGAGCGGAGATTCTAGTCATGGTCGGGGTGGTGCGCGAACGGGTTTCGCGGGGTGGAGGTTCCTCGCGGTCCGGCGCCCGTCCGGGTGTCATACCCGCGTGTGTCAGACCTCGGGTAGGGGGACTCAGGGGTGACCTGCGCCTTGAGGAGGACCCGTACGCCCTGGTGATTCCGTCCCGCGGCCGATGTGACATCCGGGGAGAAAACGCATCATGGATACATGAGCACCGCAACCTTCACACCGATCCGGGGCGGCCTCCCGAGCGGGGCCACCGCCACTTCCGATTCCCGTCCGCGCCTCGGCGTCGGCAGCCTCCTGCGCGCCGCCAAGGTCTTCGTCGCCACCGCGGTGAGCGTCGTCGTCCTGGGCGAGTACGCCGAGGACGCGGGCGTCATACGCCGCTGACGAGGGCGCCGCGCCTCGCCGGCGCATCCGCGTACCCCGTCCCCTCGGCCCGGTTCCGACGGCTCGCCCGTACCGGGGCCGTGGCCTGATCCGACTGCGGCCCACCGCTGATCCACTAGGGTCACGCTTCGTGACCCGGAGTCCCGCCCCCGACCGCCTGCCGTCGTCCCTCGCCGGCGTGCTGGTGACGGGCTCGCTGCTCGCGCTGGGTGTGCTCTGCATCGCCTTGCGCGTCCCCATGGCCGACGCGCTCGCACGCGGTTTCTCCGCCGCCGAGTGGCATCCGCCGGCCGCCTATCCGCCGTTCGCGGCGATCCTGTTCACGCCGGCCGCCTGGCTGCCGACCGGTGTGCTGAGGGCCGTGCTCCTCCTCGGCAGCGCCGGGCTGCTCGCCCTGCTGATCCTGTTGTCGTGCCGTCTCGCGGGACTGCGCGCACGGCCGGGTCCGGTGTTGGCCGCGACCATCGCCGGGCTGTGGCTGGAGCCGCTGTTCCAGGCCCCGCTGCCCGGTCAGATCAACCTGGCGCTGGCCTGCCTCGCCGTCTGGGACCTGAGCCGCCCCCGCGCCGCGCTGGGCCGGGGGTTCGCGTTGGGCACCGCTGCGGGGATCACCCTGACCCCGGCGGTCTTCATCGCGTACCTGCTGCTGGCGGGCCGCGTCCGGACCGGCCTGACGGCTCTGGCCGCGTTCGCCGGTACCGCCCTGCTGGGCCTGCTCGTGTTCCCTCAGGCCTCCGCCGAGTTCTGGACCCGGGTCCTTTCCGCGACCGGCCGGGCCCTGCTGCCGGACTGGCCGCCCCTGTGGGTGTGGTGCGTCCCGCTGCTGGCGTACCTCGCGCGTACGGTCCGCCTGGCCCACCGGGAGCACCTCGCCCGCCGCGCCCGGGCCCACGACGAGATGCCGGGCGAGATGCCGGGCGAGGCGCAGGAGCGGGTGCCCTGCCCGAGATCAGCCTTCGGGGAGGAGGATGTCCGCGTCGTCGAAGACCCGCAGCACCACGAGCAGCAGACGCCCGCGCGACACCATGTACTCCGCCACGATCTGTGACGTCAGCCGGATCTCACGGTCCTGTTCGCCCGCGCCTATCGGCCGGGACAACTCCGTGTAAGGGTCACGCGCCAGGATGTCGAGCGCCTTGTCGAAGGACGCCCGGCGCGGTGGGTCCAGCCGGTCCCGGTCGCGGCCCGCCGACTCCGTGAAGAGGACTTCGTAGATCTCCTGGTGCGCCATGCGTCTCTCCCTTGCCGGGCGGGTCACTTCCAGCGTAGTGCCCCGCCCCGACCCCCCTCAGTCGTTGGTCAGGAGCTCGTCGGCGTCCATGATCCGGTACGCGTAGCCCTGTTCGGCGAGGAAGCGCTGGCGGTGCGCGGCGAAGTCCTGGTCGATCGTGTCGCGGGCGACGACCGAGTAGAAGCGCGCCTCGTGGCCGTCCGCCTTCGGGCGCAGCACGCGGCCGAGGCGCTGTGCCTCCTCCTGCCGGGAGCCGAAGGTCCCGGACACCTGGATGGCGACCGTCGCCTCGGGCAGGTCGATGGAGAAGTTCGCGACCTTGGAGACGACGAGGACGCTGATCTCGCCCTCGCGGAAGGCGTTGAAGAGCTTCTCGCGCTGCGCGTTGGAGGTCTCGCCCTTGATGACGGGCGCGTCCAGGTGCTCGCCGAGTTCGTCGAGCTGGTCGATGTACTGCCCGATGACCAGCGTCTGCTCGCCCTGGTGCTTGCGCACCAGCGCCTCGGTGACCTTCCGCTTCGTGGCCGTCGTCGCGCAGAAGCGGTACTTCTCCTCCGTCTCGGCGGTCGCGTACGCGAGCCGCTCGGAGTCGGTGAGGTTGACGCGCACCTCGACGCAGTCCGCCGGGGCGATGTAGCCCTGCGCCTCGATCTCCTTCCAGGGCGCGTCGAACCGCTTGGGCCCGATCAGCGAGAACACGTCGGACTCGCGCCCGTCCTCGCGCACCAGCGTCGCCGTCAGTCCGAGGCGACGGCGGGCCTGGAGGTCGGCGGTGAACTTGAAGACCGGCGCGGGCAGCAGGTGCACCTCGTCGTAGAGGATCAGGCCCCAGTCCCGGGAGTCGAAGAGCTCCAGGTGCGGGTAGACGCCCTTCCGCTTCGTCGTCAGCACCTGGTACGTGGCGATCGTGACGGGACGGATCTCCTTGCGGGTGCCGGAGTACTCGCCGATCTCCTCCTCCGTCAGGGTCGTCCGCTTGATCAGCTCGTGCTTCCACTGACGGGCGGAGACGGTGTTCGTGACCAGGATCAGCGTGGTCGCCTTGGCCATCGCCATGGCACCGGCGCCGACCAGCGTCTTGCCGGCACCACAGGGCAGCACGACCACGCCGGAGCCGCCGTGCCAGAAGCCCTCGACGGCCTGCTGCTGGTACGGGCGCAGGGCCCAGCCGTCCTCGACCAGGTCGATCTGGTGCGCCTCGCCGTCGACGTACCCGGCGAGGTCCTCGGCCGGCCATCCCAGCTTGAGCAGGGTCTGCTTGATCTGCCCGCGCTCGGAGGGGTGGACCGCCACGGTGTCCGGGTCGAGCCGGGCGCCGACGAGCGGGATGATCCGCTTGGACCGCAGGATCTCCTCCAGCACGGGCCGGTCGGTGCTGGTGAGGACCAGACCGTGGACCGGGTGCTTGGAGAGGGTGAGCCGGCCGTAGCGGGCCATGGTCTCGGCGACGTCGACGAGCAGGGCGTGGGGGACGGGGTAGCGGGAGAACTCCACGAGCGCGTCGACGACCTGCTCGGCGTCGTGCCCCGCGGCGCGGGCGTTCCACAGCCCGAGCGGGGTGATCCGGTAGGTGTGGATGTGCTCGGGGGCCCGCTCCAGCTCGGCGAACGGGGCGATGGCCCGGCGCGCGGCTCCGGCGAGCTCGTGGTCGACCTCAAGAAGGAGTGTCTTGTCGCTCTGGACGATGAGAGGCCCGTTCACAGAGGTCCCTTCCGGTGGTGGCGACCGCCCGAACGCGGACGGCCAAACCTCCAGTCTGCCGCATCGCCCCGCGGGCGGGGTGGTTCTGGGGCCGACGGACCGGGACGTGGCCCGCGAGCGCGCCCGGCATCGCGGACTCCGGACCGGGCGGGGGCGGCCGGTGGGGGTGTCCGGCGGGGTGTGTCGGGCGGGTTCGTCCGGCGGGGGTGTCCGGTGTCGCTCAGGCGTCGAGCGCGGCGAGCAGGGCGCGGGCGCCGGACTCCAGGGCCCGCGGATCGGCCCGGGAGGGGCTGACGACCTCCAGGTGGGCGGCGGCCGTCAGCGGGCGGGAGGGGTGGAGGTGACGAAGGCGAGGATGGCGGGGGCGGCCTCGCGGAGCGTGGGGAAGTGGCGGTGGGCGCCGGCCGCCGGGTCGGGGGCGTTGACGGACCAGACGGTCATGCCGGCCCGCAGCCCCGACCGGATGCCCGACTCGGCGTCCTCCACGACCAGGCACCGGGCCGGCGCCGCGCCGAGCCGGCGGGCCCCCAACAGGTACGGGGCGGGGGAGGGTTTGCCCTCGGTGACGGAGGCGGCGTCCACGAGCACCGGCGGGACCGGCAGGCCCGTCCGGTCGAAGCGGCCGCGCACCCGGTGCTCGTAGTTGGAGGTCACCAGCCCCCAACTGCCCGGGGGCAGGGCGGTCAACAGCTCGGCCGCGCCGTCGAAGGCCGCGTAGACCCCGGACCGGACGTCCTCGTCCTCCAACTCGTGCAGCGCGGCCAGGCACGCGTGCGGGTCGTGGTCGGGGGCGACGGCCGCGAAGGTCTCCATCGGGCGGGTTCGCAGGGCCACCGCGTGGACCTCGTCGGCGTCCAGTCCGTACCGCGCGGCCCAGGTCGCCCAGACCCGGCGCTGGTTGGCGACGGCGTTGATCAGGGTGCCGTCCACGTCGAACAGGACGTGACGGGAGGCGGGAAGGGGTGTGGGGGCTGCGCTGGTCACCGGTGGATCATGCCAGAAGGGCCGGAACCGCCGGAACCGCCAGAACCGCCGGAACCGCCAGAACCGCCGGAACCGCCAGAACGGCCGGAACCGCCAGAACGGCCAGAGCGGCCGGGGGCCGACGGGGGCCGGAACGGCCCGAGCGGCCGCGACGACGGCGGCAGCGGTCCCGGCCGGTCCTAGACCTGGTCCTCCGCCAGTTCCGCGACGCCCGTGATCCGGTGCAGCGCGTACGTCCGCACCTCGTCGGCCGTGTGGTCGTAGCCGGTGACGAAGCCGCCCTCCACCCGCACCGGGGCGATGACGCGCTGACTCGCCGCGCCCTCCGCGTTGACGTACCCGATCCACACCGCCGACCCCGTCAGCGCGGCCGCCTGCACCGTCGCCAGGGTCTCCGCCGCGCTCGTGCGCGGGAGTTCGCCCGGGGCGCCGGGGATGCCCGCGGCCGGGGCGGGTTCCTTGCGGACCGCCGTCGCCGCCAGGTCGCCCGCGCGGATCGCCCGTACGGCCGCCCCGAGCAGGGTCGCGTCCGGGACCGGCGGCCCGTCCGGCACCGGGGTCGGCGCCGAACGCGCCGGGGTGCGGTGCGCGTCGGCCCGGGCGACGAGCACGTCGCCGGTACGGGATTCGGCGGCCGGGGCGTAGCCCATCGCCCGCAACCCGTCGAGCAGGACCGTCGGGTCGGCCTGCGCGGCCAGCACCGTGGGCGCGAGCCGGCGCAGCCCCAGTCCGGCGGAGCGCTTGTCGGCGAGGATCTCGCCCAGCATGGCGTCGTCGTCGCAGCGCACGTACGAGGAGGCGGCGCCCACGCGCAGGTGCCCGTGCCGCCGCGCCACGTCGTCGATCAGGTACGCCAGCGGCTGCGGGACCGGGGTGCGGCTGTGCTCGGCGAGGAAGGCGTGCAGGTCGACGGCGGTGTGCCCGGAGTCCAGGGCCCTGCGTACCGAACCGGGGGTGAAGCGGTACACCGTCGCCCCGCCCTTGGACTCCACGTCGGCCAGCGTGGCCAGGACGTCGCCGATCCCGCGGCGCAGCGGCCCGGGGGCCACCGCCGTCAGGTCGGCCTGGAGCAGGACGTGGTCCACCGGCTCGGGCAGCAGCGGGGCGAGCAGCGGCGCCGGGTCGCGGTGTTCCAGCAGGGCCCGGCCGAAGGCGGCCAGCGCGCCGCGGCCGGTGACGCCGAGGACCTCGGCCTCGGTCAGGGTCCAGTGCGCGAGGCGGGCGCGCAGATCGCTCGTACCGCGCACCGGGCGTTCCCAGGCGAGCCGGGCGAAGAGGGTGTCCGGGTCGGCGGAACCGCCCTCGGGCAGTTCGGCGAGCAGGTCGAGGACCCGGCGGCGGACCTCCGCTGCGGCGGACCGGTCGAGGTCCGGGCCGAGGGCCGCCAGGGTGCGGCCCTTGCCGTCCTGTTCGCCGACGAGGGCGGAGGTGCGGGTCGCGGGCAGCCAGGCCCGCGCGAGCGTCGACCAGCGTTCCGCGGGCGGGAGTTCGCACCAATCGTCGAAGGCGGGGGTGGGCGCGTACCGCTCGTCGGCCTCGCCGTCGCTTGCCAAAAGCCCTGCCGCGTAGGCGAGTTCGATCCAGAACGCTGCCGAGGTCTCGGTGGTGTCCAGGGTCGACGCCGCCCGCTTGAGGTCCCGTACGGACAGCCCGCCGGCCCGCAGCACCGCCGGACCGGCGTGCTCCCAGGACTTCACCAGCTCCTCGACGGTCGACAGCGCGGCGAGCGCCTGCCCCGCCGCGTTCGCGTCCACAAGCTGTGGACGGTGCTCGCGGTGCGCGGACACCGCGGGCGCCACCGGCTCCGTCACGCGGTGCGCGAGCCCGCCCCGCAGGTACAGCGCCACCTCGCGGGGCAGCACCACGGTCCGCGCCGAGGAGGGCAGCAGCAGCCCGCGGTCGCGCAGCCAGCGCACCGGCGGCGTCGGGTTCGGGGTCACCTCGCCGTACGGCGGTCCCCACACGAGCCGCCCCAACACCTGGTGGGCCTCCGCCGGCGCCTCGTCGAGCAGCGCCGACATTCGCTCCGGGTCGGTGAACAGCCCGGTCAGCGCGGTCACCGCCGACACCGGGTCGTGGGTGGCGGGCAGCCCGGCGGCCGCCACGATCTCCTGCACCCGGGTCGGGGACATCCCCGCGGTGGCCTCGGCGACCGTCGGGCCCAGCCCGGTCGGGGACGGTCTGCCGGCGGCCGGGGCGAGCAGTTCCCGGGCGGTGCGCACCAACCGCAGCCGCTCGTGGTCGCCCCACACCAGGGCCTGGTCGCGCAAGGTCCCCAGGGCCCGGGGGAGGGCGGCGCGGGCTCCGTTGTCCTCGGCGCAGGCGCTCCCGGTGTCGCCGGTCAGCAGCGCCTCCAGCACCGGGTACGGGCAGGGGTCCGGGGCGACCGCGAGGGCCTCCGCCGTCTGGAGGGCGAACCGGTCCAGGCGGTCCAGGGCGCGCACCACCGACGCCCGGGTACCGGCCCGGGTGGCCAACTGGGTCACGTCGCCCGGCACCGGGTTCAGCAGGTCCGGGCGGGCGTGCAGCAGCGCGGTGAGCGCCACGTCGTCGCGGGCGCGCAGCGCCTCGGCGAGGGAGCGCGGGGCGCTCGCCGCGGTTCCGGCAGCTCCCGCGGCGTTGCTTGGCTCGGGCACTGTCGCCTCCTGGTCACGTCGGCCGGTCGTCGGCCGGTCCCCATCCGGTCAACGGTATCCGCTGCGCCCGCGCCGGCTCCACGGGCGCACGCGCTACCTTCGGGACAGACGGGACGGGAGGAGTCGGGGCGTGGGCATCGAGAGCGACCAACTGGTCTACGAATATCTCAGCCGGGTCGGGGACTTGGCGCAGCGGCGACAGCTGCCGTCGGGTGACCGGATGCGGCTGGTGTCGGGGTTGCGGGACGAGATCGACCGTCGGCGCGCCAAGTACGAACCGGAGACCCCGGCGGCGGTCCGGCGCATCCTGGAGCGGATCGGCACGCCGGAGGAGGTGCTGGACACGCTGGGCACCCTGAGCCGGCCGGCGTCCGCGTCCTCCGCAGCCGCCGCGCGCCCCGATCCCGCCCCGGAACCGGCGCCCGCCGTACCCACGCAGCGCACGGGGCTGCGCCGCAAGGCCGCCCCGCCGCCGCGCCCCGCCGAGAACGTGCCGCCGCACCTGGCCGGGCTCGAAGAACTCGGGGACGGGGGCGACGCCGAGCCCGACTGGTGGCGGCTGTCCCCGGGCGGACCGGGCGGGTTCGGGGGGCCGCAGGTCGAGGGCTTCGCGGGCGGGATCGAGGTCCCGGACCTCTTCAAGGACCCGGAGGAGGACGAGGCCCCGGCGGGCGCGGCGCCGCATTCCAAGCAGCCGCCCGGACCGCCCGAGTCCCGCACGCGGACCCTCGTGCGCTTCCTGCGCGACCGCAGGGAGAAGCGCAAGGCGGCGGCGGCCGAGCCGGCCCCGGCCGCCGAGGCGGTCGCCGTCGCCCGCCCCAAACCGCACGCCTTCCTGCTGCTCGCCGCGCTGGTGCTCGTCGTCGGCGCGGTGACCGGCTACTGGCTGCTGCTCCTGGGCGGCTGGCTCCTCGCGTACGCCTCGCGGGTGCTGGGGCCGACCGAGCGCAAGGCGGTGGTGTTCGGCGTGCCCGGCGCGGTCTTCGCCGGGGCGGTGGTGTGGCTGTGGGGCCGCGGCGACGGCCGGTGGGGCGACGCGTTGGCCGGCGACCAGATGTCCGGGGTGTTCCAGGACATGTGGCCGTGGCTGGCCCGGATCGCGGGCGTCGCCTCCGCGCTCTACCTGGCATGGCGGGCGCGCCGCCGCTAGGCCGGCTCTTTCGGATCCTGCCGGACCGCTGTTCACGGACCGGCAAGGCGGGCCCCGGCCCACGTTCCCGCCCGCGTGGTCCGGCTCGGCACAATGGCGGCATGAGCTCCGAGACCACGTCCACCGCGCCCGCCGCCGACCTCCTGACGGTCGGCTTCGACCTCGACATGACCCTCATCGACTCGCGCCCCGGCATCAAGGCCGCCTACCAGGCACTCTCGGCCGAGACCGGTACGTTCATCGACGCGGACCAGGCGGTCACACGGCTCGGTCCGCCGCTGGACGAGGAGCTCGCGAACTGGTTCCCGGCGGCGGAGATCCCCGCGATGGCCGACCGCTACCGGGAGATCTATCCCACACACGCCATCGAGCCCACCCCGGCGATGCCCGGCGCCCGCGAGGCCATCGAGGCCGTCCAGGCGCTCGGCGGCCGCGCGATCGTGGTCACGGCGAAGCACCAGCCGAACGCCGTCCTGCACCTCAGGCACCTGGGCATCGAGCCGGACGCGGTCGTCGGTTGGCTGTGGGCCGAGGCGAAGGCGGTCGCCCTGCGCGAGTACGGCGCGCAGGTCTACGTCGGCGACCACGTGGGCGACGTACGCGGTGCCCGCGCGGCCGGCGCGGTCTCGGTGACCGTGCCCACCGGCCCCTGCCCGGAGCCGGAACTGCGCGCGGCGGGCGCCGACGTGGTGCTCGCCGACCTCACCGCGCTGCCGCAGTGGCTCAAGGAGTACGTCCGCACGCGCGAGGTCTGAGCCGACGCCGGAACGCACCCGCACCCCGGGGTCCGACGCGGGACGCGGCGCGAGCGACCGGCTCCCCGGAGCCGGGACGCACCCGCGCCGTCAGGCGGCCTGGGAGGCCCGGGCCGCCTTGCGCTGCGCCGCGGCCGAGCGGAGCACGCCCGCGGCCGAGATGGCGAAGCCGACGCCCATCAGCATGCAGACGGCCCACGCGTACGAGGGGAACGGGTCGGTGTCGAGGAACAGCGGGGCCATCGTCGCGAGCGTGGCGACGGCGCCGGCGATGAACACGATGCCGCCGGCCTTGACCAGTCCGTCGCCGGGCCGGGCCGCGTCGTCGTCGGGATGAGGAGTAACAGTCACCCCACCAGGGTAGTTCCCTGGCCGAAGCGGCGGAGCGCGAAGGACCGGGGAACGACTTGTCTCCGGATTCCGGAGCACTAGCCTGGAGGTGGCGGGTCAGGGGACCCGCCACGCTGCTATCCGGAACCGCCCACGCGGTGTCCCGGACCCGACGAGCACAAGGACAGAGGACGGACGTGCCTACCGGCAAGGTCAAGTGGTTCAACAGTGAGAAGGGCTTCGGCTTTCTCTCCCGCGACGACGGCGGCGACGTCTTCGTCCACTCGTCGGTGCTGCCTGCCGGGGTGGACGCCCTCAAGCCGGGCCAGCGGGTCGAGTTCGGTGTCGTCGCGGGGCAACGCGGTGACCAGGCACTTTCGGTGACCGTGCTGGACCCGACGCCTTCGGTCGCGGCCGCTCAGCGCCGCAAGCCGGACGAGCTGGCCTCGATCGTGCAGGACCTGACGACCCTGCTGGAGAACATCACCCCGATGCTGGAACGCGGCCGCTACCCCGACAAGGTGCACGGCGGGAAGATCGCCGGCCTGCTGCGGGCGGTCGCCGACCAACTCGACGTCTGACCCCCGCCGACTCCGCGCACGACCGCGCCCCGCCACTCGAAAGAGCGGCGGGGCGCGGTCGATTCGGTACCTCTCGCGGCTAGGGGAAGGCCAGCGCGTCCGGCCCGATGGCCGGAACCAGCCCCTCGGCCGCGGCCCTGGTCAGCAGCCCGCGGACGGCCGCGTACCCGGCGTCACCGAGGTCGGCGGTGAACTCGTTGACGTACAGCCCGATGTGCTGGTCGGCGACCTTCGGGTCCAGCTCCTGCGCGTGGGCGCGCACGTACGGACGGGACGCCTCGGGGTCCTCCCACGCCATCCGGACCGACGTGCGGGCCGCGTCGGCGAGCGCGCGCAGCGTGTCCTCGCCCAGCGAGCGCCTGGCGATGATCGCCCCGAGCGGGATCGGCAGGCCGGTGGTGGACTCCCAGTGCTCGCCCATGTCGGCCAGGCGGTGCAGCCCGTAGTCCTGATAGGTGAACCGGGCCTCGTGGATGACCAGTCCGGCGTCCACCCGGCCGTCGCGCACCGCGGGCATGATCTCGTGGAACGGCAGCACGACCACCTTGCCGACCCCCTCGGGCAGCACGTCCGCCGCCCAGAGCCGGAACAACAGGTAGGCGGTGGACCGTTCGCTCGGCACGGCGACGGTCCTGCCGGTCAGGTCCACCCCGGGTTCACGGGTGAGGACCAGCGGGCCGCAGCCGCGCCCCAGCGCCCCGCCGCAGGGAAGCAGCGCGTACTCCTCCAACACCCAGGGCAGCACGGCGTACGACACCTTCAGCACGTCCAGCTCGCCGCGCTCGGCCATGCCGTTGGTGATGTCGATGTCGGCGAAGGTGACGTCCAGTGCGGGCGCCCCGGGGACCCGGCCGTGCGCCCAGGCGTCGAAGACGAACGTGTCGTTCGGGCACGGCGAATAGGCGATGCGGAGCGGCTCACCTGTGCTGTTCATGCTGTCCTCCCCAGTGGGCGAGTACGGGTCCCAGCGCGCGGAAGCCGTCGCCCAGCGCGGCCAGCGCGTCCCCGATCCGCCAGGCGTCGCGGTCACGGGGGCCGACCGCGTTGGACACGGCGCGGATCTCCAGCACCGGCAACCCGTGCGCGGCGGCCGCCTCCGCCACCCCGAAGCCCTCCATGGCCTCCGCGCCCGCGAGCGGGTGCCGGGCGGCGAGTTCGGCGGCCCGCGCGGCGGTGCCGGTGACGGTGGAGACGGTGAGGACGGGTGCGAGCAGCGCCCCGGTCGCCTCGGCGGCGCGGGCGGCGAGTTCGGCGGGCGGCAGGTGCGCGCTCCGGCCGAAGCCGAGCGCGTCGACGGACAGGTACCCGTCGGGTGTGTCGGCGCCCAGGTCGGCGGCCACCACCGCGTCGGCGACGACGAGCGTGCCGAGCGGGGCGGCGGGCGCGAACCCGCCGCCGATGCCGGCGGAGACGACGAGCGTGTAGTCGGCCAGCGCGAGCGCGGTGGCCGTGGCGGCCGCGGCGGCGGCCGGGCCGACACCGCCGACGAGCACGTCGACGGCGAGGCCGGGCAGGTCGCGGCGGGTGACGAGGTAGCCGCCGCGGGACAGGGTGCGCGGGTCCGGCGTGGCCGGGTCCGGATGAGGGGTGAGACCGGCGACCACGGAGTCTGCCTCCGCGGCCACGGCGGTCACGATGAGCGCGCGCACCCTGCTGCCCTTCGCCGAGTACTGCGTGGAGCCGCCAGTGCTGTGGCCGGAAAGGTGTGCCGTGCCGGGCGCCGTGACACGGTGAACCTTTCCGGTCGCGGCACTAGTTGGACTTGAGCTTGAGCTTGAACGCCCAGACGGCGAGCGGCTTGCCGCCGTCGCCCACCTGGACGAAGCCGAGCATCTTCGACGTGGGCGCCTCGCCCTGGCCGCCCGTCGCGAAGACGTCGGCGCCGCTGAAGCTGCGGTAGGTGTTCGAGGAGGGCTCGGTGATGGGCTGGCCGTCCAGGAGGGCCTGCCACTGCTTGCCGTCCTCGACGACCTCGGGCTCGACACCGAGGCGCAGCGTGTCGCCGCGGCCGTACTCGACGGTCTTGGCTTCCTTCACGTTGGTGAGGCACTCCTGGACCTTGTCCACGGAGAGTTCCTTGCCGTCGTTCTGGCAGGCGGCCTCGGCGGACACCGAGGACGTGCCGACGGTCACCGTCGCGAGCGGCGTCGGCTTGTCGCAGGCGGACAGGAGGAGGAGGCCGGCGGACACGGCTCCGAGGGCCGCGACGCTGCGGCGGGCCCTACCCGAGAAAAGCGGTGCGGTCATGAGCCGAAGGCTATCGGGCCGCCCGGCCTCGTCGCCGCACGGGGGTCCTCCGGCGGTGCGCGTGGCTCCGCCGCCGGCCCGGACGGCGCCGCCCCGGCGGTCGGCGCGCCCGGCGACTACGCCACCCGGGCCCGCGCGGAACCCTGGGGCCGGCGCGGGGAGGTGAGGACGCCGCGCAGGGCCATCGTGGTGCCGGCCGCGACGATGGCCGCCGCGACGGCCATGCCCAGTACCCCGTTCAGCGGGAGCGCGATCCCGATCGCGCCGCCCAGCACCCACGCCATCTGCAACAGGGTCTCCGAGCGTGCGAAGGCCGAGGTGCGCACCGCCTCCGGGACGTCCCGCTGGATCATCGCGTCCAGCGACAGCTTCGCCAGGGCCTGGCAGAAGCCCGCCGTGGCCGCCAGCACCGCCATGAACAGCCCGCTGACGAAGACGGCCGCCAGCACGGAGACCCCCAGGGTCAGCGACAGCACCGCCGCGATGATGGTCTCCGGCGCCCGGGCGCGCAGCCACGCGCCCACCGCCGTGCCGACCGCGTTGCCCAGGCCGGCCGCGATGCCCACGATGCCCAGCGACACGGCCGCGCTCTGGCCGGCGAGCGGGTGGTCGCGCAGCAGGAACGCCAGGAAGAAGATCAGGAACCCGGACAGTCCGCGCATCGCCGCGTTGGCCATCAGCCCGCACAGCACCGGACGGCTCACGGTCCGCAGACCGGGCTTGCGCGAGTGCGCCTCGTGCGTGGACAGCCGGGCGCGGCGTTCGCCCTTGGCCTCGTCGACCTTGTGCGGCAGCGTGAACGCGGCGAAGGTCCCCCAGATGAAGATGGCGCAGGCCCCGTACAGCGGCCAGGGCGGCCCGATCGTGTGGAGTCCGGCCGCGACCGGCGCGGCGGCCCCGGTGGCGAGCAGGCCGGCCAGCGTGACCCGGGAGTTCGCCTTGACGAGGGAGAACTTCGGCGGGAGCAGTCGGGGCACCACGGCGCTGCGGACCACCCCGTACGCCTTCGACGCGACGAGGACGCCCAAGGCCGCCGGGTACAGCTCCAGTCCGCCGGTGGCCACCGCGCCGGACATCATCACCGCGAGCAGGGCCCGGGCCAGCATCGCCGCGGCCATCGCGGCGCGCCGACCGTGCGGCAGTCGGTCCAACAGCGGACCGATGACGGGGGCCAGCAGGGTGAAGGGGGCCATGGTGATGGCGAGGTAGAGCGCCACCCGGCCGCGCGCCTCGTCCGTGGGGACGGAGAAGAACACCGTCGAGGCCAGCGCCACGGTGATCATCACGTCGCCGGCGCCGTTGATGGCGTGGAGTTCGATGAGTCGGCCGAGCCCCGACTCGCCGGCCCCGTGGGCGTGCGTGGCCCGCCGGATCCCGCGTGCCGTGCCGGTGATGGGCAGGTGCAGGGCGCGCCCGACAGCCCGGCCGGCCCGCCTGGCCGGTCCCGAGCCGTCGTCGGACGACCGTACGGGTGCCACGGGCCAATAGTGCCCCACTCGGCCCCCTCGGACGCCTCCCGGACGGCCCCCGGCGCGTTTCGGACCCCGTGGCCGGTCTTGGGTTGTCCGCGAATCGGACCTTGCATGTGGGCCGAAGGCTTCGGAGGAGGTAGCGTGCGTAGCGCGCCACCGGCGGTTGCTCTGGCCGCGCGCCTCTTCGTGATCCCGCAGAATGGATCGCAGGTAGGTGCGCCCGGACCCGATCGGGCGTGGACGTCGACGCGGCCCTCTGGTCCGCTCCGCCCGCGCTACGTAGGGACAGCCGACGGGTCGTTGTGGACGACAGTACGGACGGCGCACTCGTGAGACGGCGTAGGAGAGAACGAGACCTGTGAGTGCTGCGACGACGCGAAGCCGTACCCCCGACCGCCTGTGCGCCGAGGCGGTAGACCTCGCCCGCGCGGCGGCCGAGGAAGCCGCCGCCCCCGGAGTGGTGGGCGAGCACCTCTCGGTCGTCGCCGAGGGCGACCGGGTCGTCACGCACCTCTTCGAGTGCAAGGACCCCGGCTACCGCGGTTGGCGCTGGGCCGTCACCGTGACCCGGGCCTCCCGTGCGAAGAACGTCACCCTCGACGAAACGGTGCTGCTTCCCGGCGACGACGCCCTGCTGGCACCCGAGTGGGTGCCGTGGAGCGAGCGGCTGCGGCCCGGGGACATGGGTCCCGGGGACCTGCTGCCCACCGATGCCGAGGACCTGCGGCTGGAGTCCGGCTGGTCGGGCGAGGACGCGCCGCCGCCGAACTCGGTCGTGTCCACCGAGATGGCCGAACTGGTCGAGGCCGAGGACGCGGACGTCACCGACCGCACCGTCGTGCCGGTGCGCGGTTCCATCACCTCGGTCGCCGAGGAACTGGGCATGCGGCGGGCCCGGGTGCTGTCCCGTTACGGCCTGCACAGCGCGGCGGACCGCTGGGACGAGGCGTTCGGCGCGAAGACCCCGATGGCCCAGGCGGCGCCCGCCTCCTGTGTGTCGTGCGGGTTCCTCGTCGCGATCGGCGGCTCGCTGGGCCAGGCCTTCGGCGTCTGCGCGAACGAGTTCGGTCCCGCGGACGGCCGGCTGGTCTCCCTGTCCTACGGCTGTGGCGGCCACTCGGAGGCCGCGGTCATGCCGAAGCCGCTGCGTCCCGCGCCGCCGGTGCTGGACTCGATGGCCTCGGACGAGTTCCCCCTGCGGCCGTCCCGCGACACCGGCTCGGTGCCGAGCGGCGACCTCACCCCCGCGGACCTCGGCCACTCCTGACGGGTCGGCCCCCGCCCCGGCGACCCGGCCCCGCGCGAGACGGCCGTTCGCCCGGTCGGGTGAGCGCGTCGCCCGGTCGGACGTGTCGAACGGTGCGGCGGCGGCCGGGCGTTGCCCCGCGCGGTACGGACCGTCAGGCTCGCGAGGCGCGGACCGTCAGACTCGTGCCGTACGAGCCGTCAGGCCCGCGTCCGCATCGCCGTCGGATCCGGGCCGGGCGTCAGGCCTTGGGCGTCCGGCGGCGCACCAGCCGCCGTCCCGCCAGGAGCAGCACCGTCCCGCCCGCCAGCACCAGGGCGCCCTTCGCGAAGCTGCCCTTGTCCTGCGGGTCCTGCGCCTGCGTCGCCGCGGCCGGCGATCCGGGTCGGGCCGGCGCCCGGGTGCCGCCGGAGGGAGCCGGGGCGGCGCCCGCCCGCGCCGGCACCGGTACCGCCACCACCCGGCTGCCCGCGCCCTCCGCGCCGAACATCAGCGCCGACCCGTCGGCCGTGTACGTCACCGACTCCGCCTGGCCCTGCCACGGCGCGGCCACCCCCTCGCCGGAGCCCACCGGCCGTCCGTCCTTCCACGCCCACGTCCGCGCGAAGAAGTACCCGCGCAGCGTCAGCGCGCCGCCGTCCGGGGAGAACGCCCCGTCCGTCACCCACGGCAGGTCCGCGACCCGCCGGAACACGTTCGGCCCACCGGCGGTCAGCCGGCCCGGCCCCTCGTACAGGCCGCCCTTGTCCTCGTCCTTGCTCGCGATGTACACCCGCCCCGTCACCGGATGCACCATCAGGGCCTCCGCGTTCCGCGGCCCGTCGGCGTACGTCACCGTGAACTGCTCGGCCCTGACCGTCGCGTCGGCCAGCACCTTCGGCTCGGGGAAGCGGTAGATCCACACGTGGTCCCAGGTACCGCCCTTGTTGTCCCCGATGTCGCCGACGTACAGCTGCCCGTCCGGCCCCAGCGAGATGGCCTCGACGTCGCGCGGCCGACCGATCCCGGTGAGGGTCACCCGGGCCACGGTCTTCCCGCTCGCGGAGTCCACGGCGTACACGTACGGACCGTCGTCGCTGTCGTTGTGCGTCCAGTACACGCCCGGGTGGATCCGGCTGGCCGTCAGCCCGCTGGACTCCTTGATCCGGGGGTCGGCGATCGTGAACCCGGAGGGGGTGTCGGCCGCCGCGGCCGGTCCCGCCGACACGGCGAGGACGAGGGCGGCGGAGCAGGCGGTCAACGTCGGCAGCAGGCGCATCCCCCAAGCCTGCCGGCCCGCGCCGCGTGTCCGGCATCACAGGGGTACCTGTCGTGTGATCCGCGATGATGACCGGATGCGTTTCATGTTCGTCGGCGACTCCATGACCATCGGACGCGCCGGCGACTACACCTGGCGCTACCGGATGTGGCAGCACCTGAACGCCACCATGGGCGGGCCGTACGCGATCGTCGGCCCGCGCGGCGAGGTGTACGACTCCCTCACCGACGGGCCCACCAGCCACGAGTACGCCGACCCGGGCTTCCCCGCGCCCGCCCGCCGCCACCTGGCCGGTTGGGGCGAGGGGTGGCAGCACATGGCCCCGCTCATCGGGCCGGCCGTCCGCGAGGGCCGGGCCGACGTGCTGCTGGTCTCGCTCGGTCTCATAGACCTCGGCTTCTACACGAAGGCCGAGCAGACCGCCGACAACGTGCGCCGCTTCGTCGCGCGGGCCCGCGCCGCCCACTCCCGCGTCCGGATGGTCCTGCTGCCCGTCATCCCCAACGTCCGCGCCGAGTCGGACGCGCCGTTCGCCGCCGAGGTCGCGCGGTTCAACGAGCTGCTGGCGAAGGCGGTCGCCGACCTGTCCACCGACGCCTCGCCGATCCTGCTGGCCGCCCGCCCGCAGGCGTACGACATCCACCGCGACACCTACGACGGCACGCACCCCAACGCCTCGGGCGAGCACCGGCTGGCGGGGGAGTTCGCCGCGGTGCTGCACCAGGCGTGGGGCATCGGCGGCCCCTACCGGGGCCTGTAACACGCCCTTCACGAGGGGGGCTTGCCTGGAGCGCACTCCAGGCAGTTGGGTGGTGACCCATGAAGTACACGCAGCTCGGACGCACCGGCCTCAAGGTCAGCCGACTTGTACTCGGCACCATGAACTTCGGCCCCCAGACCGGGGAGCCCGAAAGCCACGCCATCATGGACGCGGCCCTCGACGCCGGCATCAACTACTTCGACACGGCCAATGTGTACGGCTGGGGCGAGAACAAGGGCCGGACCGAGGAGATCATCGGCACCTGGTTCGCCCAGGGCGGCCGCCGTCGGGAGAAGACGGTCCTCGCCACCAAGGTCTACGGCTCCATGGCCCCGGAGGGCGAGTCGTGGCCCAACTACGACCGGCTCTCGGCGCTGAACATCCGGCGGGCGGTCGACGCCAGCCTCAAGCGCCTGAACACCGACCACATCGACGTCTACCAGTTCCACCACGTGGACCGGCGGACCCCCTTCGAGGAGATCTGGCAGGCCGTCGAGGTCCTGATCCAGCAGGGGAAGATCCTCTACGCGGGCTCCTCGAACTTCCCCGGCTGGAAGATCGCCCAGGCCAACGAGAGCGCCGCGCGCGCCGGCCGGCTCGGTCTGGTCAGCGAGCAGTGCCTCTACAACCTGGCCGAGCGGCGCGCCGAGATGGAGGTCATCCCGGCCGCCGAGGCGTACGGGCTCGGCGTCATCCCGTGGTCGCCGCTGCACGGCGGGCTGCTGGGCGGGGCCATCCGCAAGTCCGCGGAGTCGGGTCGCACCGCGTCCGGCCGTTCGGCGGACGCGCTGTCCAACAGCTCCGTACGGGCGCAGGTGCAGGCGTACGAGGACCTGCTGGACAAGCACGGCCTGGAGCCCGGCGAGGTCGCCCTGGCCTGGCTGCTGACCCGTCCGGGGGTCACCGGGCCGATCGTCGGCCCGCGGACGCCCGAGCAGCTCGCGTCGGCGCTGCGCGCGGTGGAACTGGAGCTCTCGGAGGAGGTCCTGGCGGGCCTCGACGAGATCTTCCCGGGTCCGGGAGCCTCGCCGGAGGCCTTTGCCTGGTAGCGGAGGGGCGGGCGGCTACTGGCCGACGGCCGCCGCGACGGCGACGACGACGAACATCAACACGAGCACACCGGCCATGACACGGTTTCTGGTCTTCGGATCCACCCGTCGAGACTAACGCGGCAGCCCCCGGCCCTCGGGCCGGGGGCTGCGAGACGTGCGTCATGCCCGCCGGGCCCGCGGCCCGGCCGGCGCCCAGCCGGGTCAGCGGGTCGCGGCCAGGGGCCAGGCGCCGACGACCTCGTAGCGGGGCTGCTCGCCCGGGATCCCGCTCACGGGCAGGTTGCTGCGCACGAGGCTGAGGGTGTCGACCCGCCAGGGCGCGCCCTCGAAGCCGGCGAGGGACTCCAGCAGGGGGCCCAGGTCCACGCCGCCGCCGGTCCGGCCGCGGGCCAGGGTCAGGTGGGGCGTGTACCGGTGGTGCTGTTCCATCGGGACGCCGGCCCGCCGGGCGGCGGCGTCCGCGCGCTCCGCGAGCATCCGCATCCCGTCGAGCCCGCCGGCGGCCCCGGCCCACAGGGTGTTCTCCCCGAAGTGCCCGGCGCCGTGGAACCGCAGCGAGAACGCCTCGGTGCGGGCGGCGGCGCGGGCCAGGCGGGCGTGCAGGTCGGGGAGCACGGCCTCGCGGACCTCGCCCATGAAGGCGAGGGTGAAGTGCCAGCCGGCCTCCGCGGTCCAGCGCAGGCCCGGTTCGGGCGGCAGGGCGCGTACGGCGTCCCGCAGTGCGGCGACGGCGGGCGGGGGCGGCATCACGGCGGCGAACAGCCTCATGCCCCGACGGTAGCGCGGCCGGTCCGCCGCGGGGTGCCTCCGCCGGCCGGATCGGGGCGGCGGAGGCGGCGGGGTCAGGCGGCGGCGACCAGTTCGCGGGTGCGGTCCGAGGGCACGAAGGCCACCCCGCGCCGGCTCACGTGCAGCCGGAGGTTGCCGACCCGGGACAGCACCACCGCGATGGCGAGCGCGGCGGCCAGGGAGATCAGACCGCCGGCGGCCATGCCGGCGCGCGCCCCGTGGGTGTCCGTGATCCAGCCGACCAGCGGTGCGCCCAGCGGGGTGCCGCCGGTGAACACCATCATGAACAGGGCCATGACGCGGCCCCGCATCTCGGGGTCGGTGGCCATCTGCACGCTGGAGTTCGCGGTGACGTTGACCGTCAGGCCGAACATGCCGATCGGCACGAGCAGCGCCGCGAACAGCCAGAACCCCGGCGCGAACGCGGTCACGGTGAGCAGCAGGCCGAACAGCACGGCGGCCGCCACCAGCACCCGCAGCCGGGAGTGGCCGCGTCGGGCCGCCAGCAGGGCGCCGGCCAGGGAACCGGCCGCGATCAGGGTGTTGAACAGCCCGTACGTGCCCGCGTCGCCGTGGAAGACATCGCTGACGAAGGCCGACAGCCAGATCGGGAAGTTGAACCCGAAGGTCCCGATGAACCCGACCAGCACGATGGGCCAGATCAGCTCCGGCCGGCCCGCGACGTAGCGCAGGCCCTCGCGCAATTGCCCCTTGGCGCGCGGCTGCGGCACCACCGGGTGGAGTTCGCTCGTCCGCATCATCAGCAGGCCGGCGATGGGGGCGGCGAAGGACAGCCCGTTCAGCAGGAAGGCCCAGCCGGAGCCGACGGCGGTGATCAGCACGCCGGCGATCGCCGGGCCGACCAGCCGCGCGGACTGGAAGTTGGCGGAGTTCAGACTGACCGCGTTGGCGACCTGGTCCTTGCCGACCATCTCGGAGACGAACGTCTGGCGCGCCGGGTTGTCCACGACGGTGACGAGGCCGAGCAGGAAGGCGGCGAGGTACACGTGCCAGACCTGGACGTTGCCGGCCAGGGTGAGCGCGGCGAGCGCGATGCCGGTGAGGCCCATGGCGCTCTGGGTGGCCAGCAGCAGTGGCCGCTTGGGCAGCCGGTCGGCGAGTACGCCTCCGTAGAGGCCGAACATCAGCATCGGCAGGAACTGCAGGGCGATGGTGATGCCGACGGCCGAGGCGGAGCCGGTCAGGGAGAGGACGAGCCAGTCCTGGGCGATGCGCTGCATCCAGGTGCCGGTATTCGAGACGACCTGTCCCGTGGCGAAGAGCCGGTAGTTGCGGATCTTCAGCGAGCTGAACATGGACTGCTTGTGCCCAGCTGCGTCGTCGATGGTGGATATGTGGCCGGGTGCGGAGTTTGCTCCGGTTCCCGTACTCAAAAGTGTCGCCTCCTGGCGTGTGCGGTTACAGGTGCGCGAGCTTCTCCAGGACGGGCGCGGCCTCGCGGAGCTTGGCCCATTCGTCCTCGGTCAGCTCGGCCGCGAGCCCGGCCAGGAAGGCGTTGCGCTTGCGACGGCTCTCTTCGAGCATCGCTTCGGCCTCCTCGGTCTGGCTGACCACCTTCTGGCGGCGGTCGTCGGGGTGCGGCTCCAGCCTGACCAGTCCCTTGGCTTCCAGCAACGCGACGATGCGGGTCATCGACGGCGGCTGTACGTGCTCGCGCCGGGCCAGCTCACCGGGGGTGGCCTGGCCGCAGCGGGCGAGTGTGCCGAGCACCGACATCTCGGTCGGGCTCAGTGACTCGTCGACCCGCTGGTGCTTGAGTCGGCGGCCCAGCCGCATGACGGCGGAGCGGAGATCGTTCACGGCGGCGGCGTCGTCACCATGGGAAAGGTCGTGCATGTTCCTTAGAATAACTCATTACTCTCCCTAAGGAACACCCGGTTTCAGGCGTCACACCTCACACCATGCGCGGGTTGCGGCGCTGTCACTCGTAAGGGTGAGTTGGTTCCGAAAAGCGACCCGCGTCCACGGCCCCTGCCCCGACTCTTTCGGCATGGGGACACATGTGCTGAGCATGCGCATAGACGGGGAGCTGCTCGAACGCCTCCGGACTCATGCGGCCAAACGCGGAATGAGCGTCCAGGACTACGTGGTCCGGACGCTCATTCGCGACGACTTCGACGAGCGGTTCAAGACGGCCGTCGACGAGACGGAGAAGTTCTACGGGCTCACCTGAGGGTGTCCCGTGACTCCCGTGACTCCCGTGACCCCGCGACTGCCGTGACTGTCGTGGCTCTCGGGAGGATGTGCGGACCGGTTGGTCCGTTCGGGCTACGTGAGGCCGAGGGCGGGCATCGCGTAGTAGAAGACGAACACCGCCGCGACGACGTACATGGCGGGCGGGACCTCGCGGCCCCGGCCGGTCGTCAGGCGCAGGACGCAGAAGCTGATGAAGCCGATGCCGATGCCGTTCGTGATCGAGTAGGTGAAGGGCATCATCACCATGGCCAGGAAGGCCGGGACGGCGATGGTGAAGTCGCTCCAGTCGATGTCCCTGATCGATCCGGCCAGGATCAGGAAGCCCACCGCGATCAGTGCGGGGGTCGCCGCCTGGGACGGGACCATGGTCGCCAGCGGCGTGAGGAACAGCGACACGGCGAAGAGGCCGCCCGTCACGACGTTCGCCAGGCCCGTGCGGGCGCCCTCGCCGACGCCGGCCGTGGACTCCACGAAGCAGGTGGTGGCGGAGGAGGAGGTCGCGCCGCCCGAGGCGACGGCCAGTCCGTCGATCAGCAGCACCCGGTTGATGCCGGGGAAGGTGCCGTCCGGCCGCGTCAGCTTGGCCTCGTCGCCGACGCCCAGGATGGTGCCCATGGCGTCGAAGAAGCAGGACAGCAGCACGGTGAAGACGAACAGGACGCCGGTGAGCATCCCGACCTTCTCGAAGCCGCCGAAGAGGCTGACCTGACCCACGAGCCCGAAGTCGGGCGCGGCCACCGGGTTGCCCGGCCACTCCGGCACGGTCAGCCCCCAGGCGGCAGCCGGCAGGTCGGTGACCAGCTGCACGACGACCGCGATCACGGTCATGACGACGATGGAGATCAGGATCGCGCCGGGGGTCTTGCGGATCAGCAGGGTGAGCGTGAGCAGCACGCCGAGCACGAAGATGAGTACGGGCCAGCCGTCCAGGTGGCCGTTGCCGCCGAGCTGGAGCGGGACCGTGGTGTGCGCGGCGTCCGGGATGCGGGTGACGAAGCCCGAGTCCACCAGGCCGATCAGCATGATGAACAGGCCGATGCCGATCGCGATGCCCTTGCGCAGGCCCAGCGGGACGGCGTTCATGACCCGCTCGCGCAGGCCGGTGGCGACGAGCAGCATCACCACGAAGCCGGCCAGCACCACCATGCCCATGGCGTCGGGCCAGCTCATCCGGGGGGCGAGCTGGAGGGCCACGACGGTGTTGACGCCGAGGCCGGCCGCGAGCGCGATGGGGACGTTGCCGATGACCCCCATGAGCAGGGTGGAGAACGCGGCCGTCAGGACCGTGGCGGTGACGAGCTGACCGCCGTCGAGCTGGTGGCCGTACATGTCCTTCGCGCTGCCCAGGATGATCGGGTTGAGCACGATGATGTAGGCCATCGCGAAGAAGGTCGCCAGGCCGCCCCGGACCTCGCGGGCGACGGTAGAACCGCGCTCCGAGATCTTGAAGTGGCGCTCCATGGCGTTGGTGGGGGCCGCGGCGGGTGCCGAGGTGCTCATGCGGTCCTCAAGGGGTCATTTGGTGGTTCGTACGAGTAAATCCGGTCGCAGGCAAACCGTTTCAGTATGAACACATGAGCGACGGAGCGTCCATCTCCGCGCGTAGACCGCGATTCGCGCCGCCTAGACTTGGACACATGGCGAAATGGACCGCACAGCACGAGGCCCCCGAGCCCCTGGAGGGTCCCGTCGTCGCGACCGTCGTCGGCGGCACGATCATCTGGTTCGTCCTCTTCCTCGTTCAGCTCCCGTTCTACGGGTGGTTCGCCGACCGGGGCATGTTGTGGTGGGTCTGGACCCCGCTCGCCGGCGCGGCCCTCGGCCTGTTCGGCATCTGGTACGCCCGCGGTCGCGAGGCGGCGATCAAGCGCCACAAGGAACAGCAGGCCGCCGCGGCCGACGGGTCCGGCGCGGCCGGAGCACAGTAGGGCCCCGGGGTCCAGTCCTCCTTCGGCCCCCTCGCCGAGGGTGAGGGGAGTCCCGGGGGAGGATTCGGGTCATCCCGAAGTCGGATCTTCGTCCTGCTCGGCGGGTGAAGCGTTCGAAGGCCCTTTACCGTCGAAAGCATGACGCAGCGGGCAGAGACCGAATCCGAGGGACCGCGGCCGACCGGCGGGGGCGGCGCCGGTGGTGGCACCGCCGGCCGCGCCCCGGTCGGCACGGCCATCGACGCGGGGGCCGAGCTGGACCCGGTCCACCCGATCAAGCCGCCCGCTCCCCGCTTCAAGCCGGGTGGGCTGGGCACCGCCGAGGTCGCCGAACGCGTCGCGCGCGGAGACGTCAACGACGTCCCCGTGCGGTCCTCGCGGTCCACCTCCGAGATCGTCCGCGCGAACGTCTTCACCCGCTTCAACGCCATCATCGGCGTGCTCTGGGTGATCATGCTGATCGTCGCCCCGATCCAGGACAGCCTGTTCGGCTTCGTGATCATCGCGAACACCGGCATCGGCATC
Source organism: Streptomyces sp. NBC_01426 (assembly GCF_036231985.1). Classification (GTDB taxonomy): domain Bacteria; phylum Actinomycetota; class Actinomycetes; order Streptomycetales; family Streptomycetaceae; genus Streptomyces. Next base: position 3,592,557 of record NZ_CP109500.1, on the reverse strand, counting down.
ATCCAGGAGCTGCGCGCCAAGAAGACCCTCGACGGCCTCGCCGTCATCGGCGAGGCCAAACCGAGCGTCCGCCGCGACGGCGCCACCGGCGAGATCTCCACCTCCGAGATCGTCCTCGACGACGTCATCGAACTCGGACCCGGCGACAAGGTCGTCGTGGACGGGATCGTCGGCGAGGCCGACGGACTGGAGATCGACGAATCGCTCCTCACCGGCGAGGCCGACCCGGTGCTGAAGAAGCCCGGCGACCCCGTCATGTCCGGCTCCTTCGTGGTCGCCGGCGGCGGCGCCTTCACCGCCACCAAGGTCGGCCGCGAGGCCTACGCCGCCCAGCTGGCCGAAGAGGCCTCCCGCTTCACGCTCGTCCACTCCGAGCTGCGCTCCGGCATCTCCACCATCCTCAAGTACGTCACCTGGATGATGATCCCGACCTCGATCGGCCTGATCATCAGCCAGCTCGTCGTCAAGGACAACAACCTCAAGGACGCCATCGCCCGCACCGTCGGCGGCATCGTCCCGATGATCCCCGAGGGCCTCGTCCTGCTGACCTCCGTCGCCTTCGCCATCGGCGTCATCCGGCTCGGCCGCAAGCAGTGCCTCGTCCAGGAACTCCCCGCCATCGAGGGCCTCGCCCGCGTCGACGTGGTCTGCCTCGACAAGACCGGCACCCTCACCGAGGGCGGCATGGACGTCACCGAGCTGCGCCCCCTCGGCGGCGCGGACCCGGCCTACGTACAGAAGGTCCTCGGCGCGCTCGGCGAATCCGACCCCCGCCCCAACGCCAGCCTCCAGGCCATCATCGACGCCTACCCCGACAGCGCCGACTGGCGGTGCACCGAGTCGCTGCCCTTCTCCTCCGCCCGCAAGTACAGCGGCGCCGGCTTCAGCGAGGGCGACGGCGAGAACAACACCTGGCTGCTCGGCGCCCCCGACGTCCTCCTCCCGGCCGGGGACCCGGCCCTCGACGAGATCAACGCCCTCAACGAGGAGGGGCTGCGCGTCCTCCTGCTGGCCCGCTCCGGACGCGAACTCGACGACCCGGCCGTGGCCGTCGGGGTCAAGCCCACCGCCCTGGTCGTCCTGGAACAGCGGCTGCGCCCCGACGCCGCCGACACCCTGCGCTACTTCGAGGACCAGGACGTCAAGACCAAGGTCATCTCCGGTGACAACGCGGTCTCCGTCGGCGCGGTCGCCGGCAAGCTCGGTCTGCCGGGCGCGCAGAACACGGTCGACGCCCGCAAGCTGCCGGCCGACCAGGCGGAGATGGCCCGGGTCCTCGACGAGAACGCCGTGTTCGGGCGGGTCACCCCGCAGCAGAAGCGGGACATGGTCGCCGCCCTCCAGTCCAAGGGCCACACGGTCGCGATGACCGGCGACGGCGTCAACGACGTGCTCGCCCTCAAGGACGCCGACATCGGCGTGAGCATGGGCTCCGGCTCCGAGGCGACCCGGGCCGTGGCCCAGATCGTGCTCCTCAACAACAGCTTCTCCACCCTGCCCTCGGTGGTCGCGGAGGGCCGCCGGGTCATCGGCAACATCACCCGGGTCGCGACGCTCTTCCTCACGAAGACGGTCTACTCGGTGCTGCTGGCCGTCCTCGTGGTCTGCTCGCAGGTCGAGTACCCGTTTCTGCCGCGCCACCTGACGCTGCTCTCCACCCTCACCATCGGCATCCCGGCCTTCTTCCTGGCCCTGGCACCGAACAAGGAGCGCGCGAAGCCCCACTTCGTGAAACGGGTGATGCGCTACGCGATCCCCGGCGGCGTGATCGCCGCGATCGCCACCTTCGTGACGTACCTGATCGCCCGCCACCACTACAGCGGCCCGAACGCCCTGGAGGCCGAGACCAGCGCGGCGACGCTGGCGCTGTTCCTGACCTCCATGTGGGTCCTGGCGATCATCGCCCGCCCCTACACCTGGTGGCGGGTCGCCCTGGTCGGCGCGATGGGCGCGGCCTTCCTGATCGTCCTCGTCGTGCCCTGGCTCCAGGAGTTCTTCGAACTGAAACTGGTCGGCGCCGTGATGCCGTGGACGGCCGTCGGCATCGCCGTGATCGCGGCGGCCCTGATCGAGTTCACCTTCAGGTGGGTCGACCGGAAGTTCCCGGCCTGACCCACCCGAAGGGCCCGTCAATCGAACCAGCGGTCGCGGGCCAGTTCCGCCGTGCGCGAGGGGTCCTCCAGCAGGGCCGCGACCTCGAAGCGGCGCGGCCACTGGCCCGCCGCCCAGGCCAGGCCCGCCGCCACGCCCTCCAGGGTCGAGGCGTGCAGGGTGCCGTCCGGGGTGCGGCGCCATTCGAGCTCGGTGCCGCCCGCCACGAGTTCCTCGTGCTCGACGTAGCGGAGCGGGGTGGTCGGGCCCAGCAGCCGGAGCACCGACTCCGGGACCTCGTGCTCCTCGCCCGGCGTGCTGACCTCGGCCGGCACGGTGTCCGACAGGCGGCGCACCTGGAGCAGCTCCGCCAGGTCGGCGGCGCGCGCCGGGGCGACCGGCAGCAGCGGCAGACCGGCCGTCAACGGCAGCAGGTCGGGGGCGTCCGCGATCACCGTGTCGGCCGCGTCGACCACGCGGACCTCGCCGTCCACCACCGCCCGCAGGTCGTCGGGGAGGGTGACCTGCTCCGGGTCCAGGTCGGCCAGCGCCCCGTACAGGGCGTGCAGCTGCCGGTCGGAGACCTCGCGGTCCGGGTCGGCGAGCCGGCCCAGGAGTTCGGCCGCGCCGCCGGGCTCGTCGAGCAGGGCCGCCACGGTGGTGCGTACGCCGAGGGCGCGCAGCACCTGCTCGTCCTCGAACCCGGTGGCGTCCGCCGAGGCGTACAGGCCCGCGAGCAGCGGGTCGCCGCCGGCCGCGCGCAGTCCCGCCGGGCGGCGGCCGTCGAGCACCGGATGGTCGCGCAGCCACCAGGCGGTGTACGAGCGCACGGAGCGGGTGGTGCCGTCCGGGAGCAGGATCCGCACGGGCTGGGTGAGGGCGTCGCGCAGCGGCGGCTGCGCGAGCATGGCCAGCGCCTGCGGCCAACAGTCGTCGTCGACCAGGTCGAGGTCCCGTACGGCGATCAGCTCGGTGGCGACCGGCGGCAGCGGGGTGTCCGGCAGTTGGTCCAGCAGGTCCTCGCACCACACGTCCACCGCGTCGAGCAGGCCCGCGTCGTCCGGTTCGGCGAAGTCCCCGTCACGGGGCTCCAGTTCGTCGGGGTCCAGGACCACGTCGGTGGCGCGCACCAGCTGGAACGTGGCCAGCACCCCGACGGCGGTCAGTGTGTTGGCGTCCCAGCGTTCGGCCAGCTCGGCATCCAGGCAGGGCACCTCGTCCTCGCGGATGACCGAGGCCAACGGCGAGCCGGGCAGCAGGAGTTCACCCGCCGGGGTGAGTTCCCCGTCCTCGTCGGGCAGCGCCAACGCGCCCAGCCAGGGTTCGTCGCCGGGCGCCAGGTCGGCGTCACGGACCAGGGTCAGGACGATCTCGACGAGTTCGTCGGAGTCGACGCCGTCCTCGTCCCAGATCTCGCCGGCGTCCATGGAGGCGGCCACGGCCGCCCGGACCTGCGGGGTGGTCAGCACGGAGCGCGGGGTCGCCGGGAGCGCGCCCAGCTTCTCCAGCAGCGGGTGCGCCGCGTCCGGGTGGGCCACCTTCAGGCCGAGCCGGGCCAGGCTCGGCGGGGTGTCGGCGCCGGGCAGCAGGATGTGGCGGGGTCCGATCGCGGTGCGTCCGTCGGCCAGCGGCACGGGCAGCCCCGACAGCCGGTCGGGGTCCACGCCGGCGAGGCTGTCGTACAGCCGGTACCACCACTCGGGGGTCCGCTCGATGCCCGCGATCCGTTCGATGGCGTCGCCGAGCGGAAGCCGGCCGACGCCCAGGGTGCGCAGTTCGGCGCGGCGTTCCAGGCCGGCGGGCAGCAGCGTCGGCAGCACCTCGGCGAGGACGTTCACGGTGTCGGAACCGGCGCCCTCCACCACCTCGGCCTCGAAGGGCCGCAGGGCGGAGCGTTCCTCGGCCGTCTCGGGGGTGGGGGTCTCGGCGGGGGCGGCCGGCGCGAGGAAGGCCGTACGGGGCAACCGCTCGATCACGGCCGCGCGCAGGTCCCCGTCCAGCGGGCCCTTGCCGAGCGGGCCGGGCACCAGGTCGACGAGGCCGGTGCTCACCGGGTCCCAGGAGCCGAGGAGTTCGGCGTACGCGTCGGCGGCCCGCTGCACGAGGAAGTCGGTCAGCGGCCCCGGCGCGGGGTGCCGGCGGCTGGTGTCCAACGGCAGCGAGGCGATCAGCAGGGCGGGGATGCCGAGAGGCTCGTCGGTCGGGGTCGGCGCGTGCACCACCGGCGCGGTGAGCGGGTGCACGGGCGCGCCGTCGGCGTCCACGGGCGCCGCCCAGGTGATCGTCCAGGTGGGCCGCAGCCGTTCCTCGACGGGCCGGTCGGCGAGCAACTCCTTTGCGATGGGGCCGTGGTGGCGCACGGTGCGCCAGCGGTGGGTGCCGGAGGCGGAGTCCTCGATGACGGTGTACGGGCCCTCGGTGCGCCGGTACAGCACGCGGTGTCCGCCGGCGGGGGTCTCCACGACGACCTCGCGCAGCCCGGGAAGGGTCAGCAGCAGGGCGTCGTCGATGCCGGCCAGCAGCCGCTCCACCAGTTCCTCGGCGGCGCCGTCGCGCAGCGGCAGCACCACGACGGTGTCGTACCCCTCGGGGGCGGTGCCCTCGGCGGGCAACGGCAGGCGCAGCAGCGGTACGTGGCCGTCGCGGCGGCGCAGCTCGTCGCCGAGTCCGGGGCTGCCGTTGGCGGCGTCCCGGGCCAGTTCGCGGGCCTCGGTCAGGGACCAGCGGACACCGCCGTGCCGGCCGAGCACCGCCGGTTCGTCGGAGACGGCCAGGACGGCGGCGAAGCCGACGCCGAAGCGCCCCACGGTCTCCGCCGACCCGGCCGCACCGTCCGCCGCGGTGGCCGCGGGCTCCCGCTTCGCGGAGGCGCGCAGCGTGCTCAGCGACTCCACGCCCGTGGCGTCCAGCGGGGCGCCGGTGTTGGCGACGGCGAGCACCGCCTGCCCGCCCTCGCCCGGGTGCAGGGTGAGCCGCAGCCGGCCCGGGACCCGGGCGCGGGCCGCCGCGTCGGCGGCGTTCTGGGCCAGTTCCACGACGAGCCGGTCCCGGTAGCCGCCGAGCGCCAGGTCCTCCTCGGCGTTGGCGTCCTCGCGGAACCGGGAGGGGCCCGCGCCCCAGGCGTCGAGCACCCCGCGCCGCAGCCGGGCCGTGCCGAAGGGGTCCACGCCACCCTGGGCCGCCGTTACTCGCACGCTCACGCCGCTGCCTCCAAGAATTGCCGAGCCGAACCGGGCCGAACTCCTGAAGGTATCGCGTGCCGGGCTACTCCCGGCCGGTGAGGTGCGCGTACACGACCACGTTGGAGTCCCAGTGACGGTCCGCGGTGAGGGCTCCGCCGCAGGTGATCAGGCGCAGTTCGGCCTTGCCGCGGGTGTCCCCGTAGACCTTGTCGGTGGGGAACGCGTCCTTCTTGTAGGTGTCCACCGCGTCGACGGCGAAGACGGCGGTGCTGCCGTCGGTGCGGTGGACCCGGATCGGCTCGTCCTTCTTCAGCTTCTTGAGGTTGAAGAACACGGCCTCGGGCGCCTGCGGGGTGTCCATGTGGCCGACGATGGCGGCGGCTCCGGCCTCGCCCGGCGTCGGACCGTCCTTGTACCAGGCCGCGTCCTTGGGCTTCGCGAAGTCCGGTTCCCGCATCACCCCTTCGGCGTCGAGCCCGACGGTGTCGAGGGGTGCGTCGACGTGGATGTCGGGGATCGCGACGCGGTCCGGGACGGAGGGCGTCAGCACGTCGGCCCGGTGGGCCGCGACCGGGGCGGCCGTGCTGTCGGCGGCGGCGGAGCAGCCGGAGGCGAGGACGACCGCGAGGCCGGCGGTGCCCGCCAGGGCGGCCGCGCGGCGTGCGCGGCCGCCCCGGCGGAGGGTGGGCAGGTCAGGCATTGCGGGTCGCGTCCTGAACGGCCCCGGCGGCGGTCCCGGCTTCGGTCCCGGTGGCGGTGAGGGGGGCCTGGCCGGTGTTCACGGAGCCCTTGGGCTTCTTGTGCTCGCTCGGCTTCAGCGGGGTCACCGGCTTCACGGGGGTCACCGGCTTCACGTCGGGCTTCTTGTCGTGGCCGGAGGCCTCGGTGGAGAACTTCACGGTGTCGAACTTCTTGCCGCCCGCGAAGGCGTCCACGCCGTAGTAGCCGGTCTTGACGTCGTTCGCGACGACGGCGGTGCCGGTCCAGGTGCCCTTGCCGTCGCTCGTCAGGTTGACCTGGCCGCCCGCGAAGGCGCCGGACTTCACCTGGGCGCTCTGGTCGCCGGCGCCCGTGGTCACGGTGACGGCCACCTTGTCGCCGGGGCGGCCGAAGTCCTTGGACAGGCGCAGGGTGGGGGACTGCGGCTTCGGGTCCGGTGCGCCGGCCTTGACCGTCAGCTGCGCGGTGGCCTGCACCTTGCCGCCCGGGGCCGAACCGGTGAGGGCGACGCCGTAGTTCCCGTCCTTGACGTCGGCGACCTTGGCGGTGCCCGTCCAGGTGGTGCCGCTCTTGCCCTCGGTCAGCTTGACGTCGCCCAGCGCGGCGGAGGAGACGGCCAGGGAGGTGGAGCCCTCGGGGGCGGTGACGCTGATCTCCACGCTCGCGCCCGGCTTGGCGGTGGAGGCGGACAGCTTCAGGCTCGCGTCGGTGGTGCCGGTCTTCGCACCGCCGGCGATGCCGGTTCCGGTGCTCGCGCTGCTCGTGGGGGTCGGGTGGGGTGCGTCGGCGGCGAACGCGGTGCCGGCGACGCCGAGGGCCATCGACGAGGCGAGGACGATGCCCGAGATGGTGAATGCCTTGCGCATGGAGTTCCTCCTGAACGGGCCGGGGTTCGTTCCCGGCACATCAGACATGAGGGACATCCGGGGCGCTTTGGTTGCAGGGGTGGTGCGGGCCCCGAGGGGGCCCGGCCGAAGGTCCCCCGGTGTGAAACCGCAGGCCGCGGCGGCCTGCGGGACGCTCCGTTTGCGGGCTCTTTGCCCCGATTTTTGGGACCAAGGTCCCGGCGCGGAAGCCGCTGCGGGAACCCGCGAACGCCGAGGCCCCCGGCGACGCGAACGTCACCGGGGGCCTCGGGGAGAACGGGGCAGGGAACGGATCAGAGCTTCTCGATCACGTGGTCGATGCACGCGGTCAGCGCCTGCACGTCCGCCGGGTCGATCGCCGGGAACATCGCGACCCGCAGCTGGTTGCGACCGAGCTTGCGGTACGGCTCGGTGTCCACGATGCCGTTGGCGCGCAGCACCTTGGCGACCGCCGCCGCGTCGATGTCGTCGGAGAAGTCGATCGTGCCGATGACCGCGGACCGCTTGTCGGCGTCCGTGACGAACGGGTTCGCGTACTTCGACGCCTCCGCCCAGCCGTAGAGGTTGCGCGCGCTGGCCGCCGTGCGACCGGTCGTGAACTCCAGGCCGCCCTGGCTGTTCATCCACTCCAGCTGCTGGTCCAGCAGGAAGAGCGTGGACAGCGCCGGGGTGTTGTACGTCTGGTTCTTCAGCGAGTTGTCGATCGCCGTCGGCAGCGAGAAGAACTCCGGGATGTGCCGGCTGCCGGACGCGTGCACGCGCGCCGCGCGCTCCAGCGCCGCCGGTGAGAACGCCGCCAGCCACAGGCCGCCGTCCGAGGCGAAGGACTTCTGCGGGGCGAAGTAGTAGACGTCGGTCTCGGTGATGTCCACCGGCAGACCGCCGGCGCCCGAGGTCGCGTCCACCAGGACGAGCGAACCGGCGTCGGCTCCCGCGACCCGCTTGATCGGCGCCGCGACGCCCGTCGAGGTCTCGTTGTGGGTGTACGCGTACACGTCCACGCCGGCCTCGGCGACCGGCTCGGGGTGCGTGCCCGGCTCCGAGGAGATCACGGACGGCGCGTCCAGCCACGGCGCGAGCTTCGCGGCGGTGGCGAACTTGGAGGAGAACTCACCGAAGGTGAGGTGCTGGGACTTCTTCTCGATGAGCCCGGCGGTCGCGATGTCCCAGAAGGCGGTGGAGCCGCCGTTGCCCAGGATCACCTCGTAGCCCTCGGGGAGGGAGAAGAGGTCCCGGAGTCCCTGACGCACCGAGCCGACCAGGTTCTTGACCGGGGCCTGGCGGTGGGAGGTTCCGAGCAGGGAGGTACCGGTGGCGGCCAGGGCGTCGAGCGCCTCGGTCCGCACCTTGGAGGGGCCCGCGCCGAAGCGTCCGTCGGCGGGCTTGATGTCAGCGGGAATCTGGATCTCAGCCACGAGCGGAGCGTATCGGGTCCCGGACACCGTCTCGGAGCCGCGTCCATTCGGTGAGACGCGGTGTCCCGGAGGGCGGGTGCGCGATCCGGCGTCCGGCGCGGACGGTGTCCGGAGCGGCCGCGGGGCCCGTCACCTCGGGGAACGCGCGGCCGGGGCCTTCGGCGGGGGGTGTGGTGGTGTGGCCAATGTAAGGCGGAGCACGGCTTGCCACCCGTTACAGACGGCTTAGCCTGGGGAGATGACCGCGTCCACTCCTCCCGTGTCCCCACGCGCCTCCCGACCCGCGACCGCGCCCGCCCCGAACCCCGCCGAGGCGGCCGCGTCCGGTGGTGCCCGCGCCCGTTTCGGACCGGTCGCGCTGGTGGTCTCGGCCGGGGTCTCCGTCCAGTTCGGCGCGGCCCTCGCGGTCATGATCATGCCGAGGGCCGGTGCGGCGGGCGTGGTCACGCTCCGGCTGGCGGCCGCGGCGCTGGTCCTGCTGGTCCTGTGCCGCCCCAAGGTGCGCGGGTACAAGCGCGCCGACTGGACCACCGTCCTGTGGTTCGGCGTGACCATGGCCGGCATGAACGGCCTCTTCTACCAGGCCATCGACCGCATCCCGCTCGGCCCGGCCGTGACCCTGGAGGTCCTCGGCCCGCTCGCCCTCTCGGTGGTCGTCTCCCGCCGCCTGGTCAACGTCCTGTGGGCCGGCCTGGCCCTGGCGGGGGTCGTGCTCCTCGCCGGCCACGGGGGCGGCGGCTTCGGCGGGCTCGATCCGCTGGGCGCCGCGTTCGCGCTCGGAGCCGGCGCGATGTGGGCGGCGTACATCGTGTTCAGCGCGCGTACGGGGCGTCGGTTCCCGCAGGCGGACGGCCTGGCCCTGGCCATGGCGGTCGCCGCGGTCCTCTGCCTGCCCCTGGGCATCGTCGAGGCGGGCTCCGACCTCCTGGTCCCGAGCACGCTGGCGCTCGGTCTGGGCGTCGCGGTGATGTCCTCGGTGCTGCCCTACACCCTGGAACTGCTGGCCCTGCGCAAGCTGCCCGCCCCCACCTTCGCGATCCTGATGAGCCTGGAACCGGCGATCGCCGCGACGGCCGGCTTCCTGGTGCTGCACCAGGCGCTGTCCGCCCTGGACGCCCTCGCCATCGCCCTGGTGATCGCGGCGAGCATGGGCGCGGTCCGCTCCCAGATCGGCAAGCGGGCCCTGATGACCTCCTGAGCCGTCTCCCCTTTCCCGGGACGCCCGGGACGCCTCCCGCCCCGCCGCCCCACGAGAGGGCGGCGGGGCGGTTCCGTGCCCGCGGGGAGGCGGACGGTCTCGCGCCGCTCCGGCTCAGCCGAGCGGCAGGTCCAGGAAGGACGGGGTGGCCTCCGGGGAGGTGAAGGCCAGCGTGGCGCGCGGCAGGTTGGCGTCGCCGTAGAAGGGGTCGCGGCCGTCGATCACCAGCAGCAGCCGGTGCCCGCGCGGGACGTCGTACGCCGTCGCCTGGAGTTCGATGTCCGCGCGGATCAGGCTGTCCGGGGCCGAGTCGAGGTCGCTGAACGGGGCGTGGGTGACGAGGTGCGCGCTCCCGTCGGGCGCCGTGTCGAACAGGTACGCCACGAAGGTGGACCCGGGGTTCGCCGCCCGGTACGTCACCCGCAGGCGGGGCGTGCCCCGCAGCCGTGCGGTCTCCTCCTCGGGCGGCGCCGCCCAGACGGCCGCCACGCCACGGTCGATGGCACCGGTCGGGTAGACCTTCGGCCGGCCCGCCATCTCCGCGTGGCCGGCCGTCACGATCGCGTCGGCGACGATCGCCGGGGTGTCCACCCCGCACACCACGCCCGCCGTCCAGCCGGCCTCGGGCTTGTGCGCCAGCTCGCCGCCGCCCGTCAGGTGCACGCGCCGGGTCCGCTCGGTGACGGCGGACCAGCCGGCGCGCGGCTCCAGACCCTTGCCCCACATCACCTCGCTGACCACCTGGGCCTGGTCGGCGACGCCGTTGTCGATGCCCCTCAGGTGGTGGTCGAACCAGCGGTGGGCGTCCGTCCAGATCCGGTTCGGCAGGCCGAGCATGCCGGACGTCTCGGGCCCGGAGTGGTCCCCGATGGAGAGGTCGAGGCGCTTGGGGCCGGTCAGTTCGTTGAACATCCGCACGGTCTGGTTGCCCGGGAAGAGCGTCTCGTGCCAGGCCTGCGCGAAGAGGATCGGGACCTGGCGCCGGTTGAGCTCCTTGACGTGGGTGAGGGGCGAGCGCTGCTCCGCCCACCGCAGGGTCCCCTCGATGTCGCGGTCGGCCAGCACGTTCTCGAAGACGCTCCGTGTCCGGGGGCTCAGTCGGGCCTTCGAGGCGGCGCCCAGCAGGGCCTTCACGGCGGCGACGTGGCGGGTCGAGTTCTCGAGGAAGGCCTCCCCGAGGTCGCCCCAGGTGCTGAGCGCGACGACCGCGTCCACGTGGGTGTCGTGCGCGGCGACGAGCTGGCTGATGCCGGAGCCGTAGGAGTCCCCGAGGAACCCGATTCTGGTGATCGGCCCGGCGGTCCGCTCGACGATGTGGTCCAGGGCGCGACTGCCGTCCGCGACGTCGAGCGGCCCCGCCACGTCGACCTGTCCCTCGGAGCCGGCGAAGCCGCGGGCGGTGTAGGCGAGGACGTTGTAGCCGCGTGCCGCGAAGAGCGCGCCCTGGACGGCGTACGTGAGCCAGCCCAGGTTCGTCCACGGCGAGGGCATCACGATCACCGGCCGGGGGTCCGACCCGGTGTGCCGCCAGAGCGCGGCGTCGAGCAGGTCCCCGTCGGCGCCGGTCACCTTGCCGCGGCTGAACACGGCGACGGAGCGGACCTCCTCGACGTCGGCGGCGCGGGCGGGGGACAGGCCGTGGAGGTCGCCGGTTTCGAGGGCGGTGACGAAGGCGTGCAGGGCGTTCGCGTCGAGTTCGGGGTAGAGGGAGAAGTCGGCTGAGTTCACGTACGTCACGTCGGTTCATCCTCTTCGTCGAGTGCGATGACATGAACGGATGCGCGCTCTGGGCCCGGAGCGAAGCACTCAGTATCGGCGCGACGACGGAGCGTTGCGCCGCGTTCCCGGCGTACGGCCGGATTCGTCCCCGAGGGGTGCGCCACACCCGCCCGTCGCCTCCCTCGCCGGACCGGTCGGGGATCAAACACATTGCCGTTCAGGCGAGTTGGGCGGGCCGGCGGGAACGCGACAGTCCGCGAGAAAATCATGCAAGCGTGCTTGATTGTTTTGTGGACCCCTGCCAGGCTTCCCCCACGCCGAGAAGGGGAGCGCACCGTGCCCGATCCGTCCGCCGTCGCCGTCTTCGCCGATCTCCGAGAGGAGAATCGGGACCTCGATTCCCTGGTCGGGGAGCTGCCCGAGCCCGGTTGGGCGAAGGCCACCCCCGCGAGCGGCTGGACCGTCGCCCACCAGATCGCCCACCTGTACTGGACCGACCGCGTCGCGCTGCTGTCCCTCACCGACCCGGCCGGCTTCGGGCGGATGATCGAGGAGGCCCTCGCCGCCCCCGACTCCTTCGTGGACGAGGGCGCCGCCGAGGGGGCCGCGCTGCCGCCCGCCGAACTGCTCGCCCGCTGGCGGACCACCCGCACCGCCCTCGACGAGGCGCTCGCCGCGGCCTCGCCCGACACCCGCTTCCCCTGGTACGGGCCGCCCATGAAGGCCGCCTCCATGGCGAGCGCCCGCCTGATGGAGACCTGGGCCCACGGGCAGGACGTCGCCGACGCCCTCGGCGTCCGCCGGACCCCGACGGCCCGGCTGCGGCACGTCGCGCGGATCGGGATCCGGGCGCGCGACTACGCGTACGCGGTCCGGGGCCTGCCGGCGCCCGAGGAGGAGTTCCGGGTGGAACTCACCGCCCCCGACGGGGCGCAGCCCTGGACGTACGGGCCCGCCGACGCCCCCCAGCGGATCACCGGATCCGCGCTCGACTTCTGCCTGTTGGTGACCCAGCGGGTGCACCGCGCGGACACCGACCTGACGGCGACCGGCCCGGACGCCGACCGTTGGCTGGACATCGCCCAGGCCTTCGCGGGCCCGGCGGGCCCGGGCCGGACGCCGGAGGGCTCCCGATGACCCGGCGCCCGCTGCGCGTCGGCAACGCCTCGGGCTTCTACGGGGACCGGTTCGGCGCCGTGCGCGAGATGCTCACCGGCGGTCCGCTCGACGTGCTGACCGGGGACTACCTCGCCGAACTCACCATGCTGATCCTGGGCCGCGACCGCCTGAAGAACCCCGACCTCGGCTACGCCAAGACCTTCCTGAGCCAGTTGGAGGAGAACCTCGCCCTCGCGCACGAGCGGGGCGTACGGATCGTCGCGAACGCCGGCGGCCTGAACCCGGCGGGACTCGCCGAAGCGCTGCGGGAGTTGGCGGCCAAGCTGGGCGTGCCCGTCTCGGTGGCGCACGTCGAGGGCGACGACCTGATGCCCTTCTCCGAGGGCGCGCTGACGGCCAACGCCTACCTCGGCGGCGCCGGGATCACCGCCTGCCTGCGGGCGGGCGCGGACGTGGTGGTCACGGGCCGGGTCACCGACGCGGCGCTGGTCAGCGGGTCGGCGGCCTGGTGGTTCGACTGGGCACCGGACGCGTACGACCGGTTGGCGGGGGCGGTCGTCGCCGGCCACGTCCTGGAGTGCGGCACCCAGGCGACCGGCGGCAACTACGCCTTCTTCACCCGGCACGACGTCCGCACCCCCGGCTTCCCGCTCGCGGAGATCGCCGAGGACGGATCCTCCGTCGTCACCAAACACCCGGGCACGGGCGGGGTGATCACCGTCGGCACCGTCACCGCCCAACTCCTCTACGAGACACAGGGCGTCCGCTACCTCGGGCCGGACGTGACGGCCCGCCTCGACACCGTCCGCCTCGCCCCGGCCGGCCCGGACCGGGTCGCGATCTCCGGCGTGCTCGGCGAGGCCCCGCCCGACACCCTCAAGGTGGGCGTGACCCGGATCGGGGGCTGGCGCAACGAGGTGGTCTTCGTCCTCACCGGCCTCGACGTCGACGCCAAGGCCGACCTGGTCAAGACGCAACTCGCGCAGGCCCTTTCGGGAGTGGCCACCGTAACGTGGACCCTGGCTCGCACGGACCATCCCGACCCGGACACGGAGGAGACCGCGAGCGCCCTGCTCCGCCTGGTCGTCCGCGACCCGTCCCCGGACCGGGTCGGGCGGGGCCTGACCGCCGCCGCGATCGAACTCGCCCTGGGCAGCTACCCGGGCTTCCACGTGACGGCCCCTCCGGGCCCGGCCCAGCCGTACGGGGTCTTCACCTCGTCCCTGGTCCCGGCCACGACGGTCCCCCACGTGGCGGTCCTCCCCGACACCACCCGCCACCCGATCCCACCGGTCCCGATCCCACCCGTTCCGACGCCGCCCGTCCCGGCCCCGCCGGCGTTCGAGGCGCGGGGGTCCGGGCGCGGAGCCCCCGAAGAGTCCCGGGGCGCGGCCCCGGTTCCGGGAACGGGCCCTGCGGCGGCCACCACCCGCGCCCCGCTCGGCGCCCTGTGCGGCGCCCGCAGCGGCGACAAGGGCGGCGACGCCAACATCGGCGTCTGGGCCGAGAGCGACGCCGCCTGGCAGTGGCTCCGCGCGACCCTCACGGTCGACGCCCTCATCACCCTGCTCCCCGAGACCTCGGGTCTGCCCGTCGCCCGTCACGAACTCCCGCACCTGCGGGCCCTCAACTTCACCGTCGCCGGCATCCTCGGCGCCGGCGTCGCCTCGGGCCACCGCTTCGACCCGCAGGCCAAGGCCCTCGGCGAATGGCTGCGCGCCCGCCACCTCGACATCCCGACGCACCTCCTGTCGTCCGACCCCGCCCCGGAGGGGACCCGCCCATGACCCGCCTCGGCACCACCGTGGATCCGCACGCCCCCGAGCACACGGCCGCCCGTACCGCTGCCCTCGCCCGCCTCGCCGAACTCGACGCCGAGCACCACAAGGCCCTGCTCGGCGGCGGGGAGAAGTACACCGACCGGCACCGGACGCGCGGCAAACTGCCCGCCCGGGAGCGCATCGAGCTGCTCCTCGATCCGGACACCCCGTTCCTGGAACTGTCCCCGCTCGCCGCCTGGGGCAGCGACTATCCGGTCGGCGCCTCGATGATCACCGGTATCGGGACCGTCGAGGGCGTTGAGTGCCTGATCACCGCCAACGACCCGACCGTGCGCGGCGGCGCCAGCAATCCCTGGACGCTCCGCAAGGCCCTGCGGGCCAACGAGATCGCCCGGCAGAACCGCTTGCCCTGCATCAGCCTCGTCGAGTCCGGTGGCGCCGACCTCCCGTCCCAGAAGGAGATCTTCATCCCGGGCGGGGCGATCTTCCGCGACATCACCCGGCTCTCGGCCGAGGGCATCCCGACCGTCGCCGTCGTCTTCGGCAACTCCACCGCCGGAGGCGCGTACGTCCCCGGGATGTCCGACCACACCATCATGATCAAGGACCGTTCGAAGGTGTTCCTCGGCGGTCCGCCGCTGGTCAAGATGGCCACCGGCGAGGAGAGCGACGACGAGTCCCTCGGCGGGGCCGACATGCACGCCCGGACCTCCGGCCTCGCCGACCACTACGCCCTCGACGAGTACGACGCGATCCGCCAGGCCCGCCGGGTCGTGGCCCGCCTCAACCACCGCAAGGCACAGGTCGAGCCGCCGCGCGCCGAGGAGCCCGTCCACGACCCCGAGGAGCTCCTCGGCATCGTCCCGGCCGACCTGAAGACGCCCTTCGACCCCCGCGAGGTCATCGCCCGCATCGTCGACGGCTCCGACTTCGACGAGTTCAAGCCCCTGTACGGCACCAGCCTGGTCACCGGCTGGGCGACCCTGCACGGGTATCCGATCGGCATCCTCGCCAACGCCCAGGGCGTCCTGTTCAGCGCCGAGTCGCAGAAGGCCACCCAGTTCATCCAGCTCGCCAATCAGCGTGACATCCCGCTGCTGTTCCTCCACAACACCACCGGCTACATGGTCGGCAAGGAGTACGAGCAGGGCGGCATCGTCAAGCACGGCTCGATGATGATCAACGCGGTCTCCAACTCCCGTGTCCCGCACCTGTCCGTCCTCGTCGGCGCCAGCTACGGCGCCGGCCACTACGGGATGTGCGGTCGCGCCTTCGAGCCGCGGTTCCTCTTCGCCTGGCCGAGCTCCAAGTCCGCCGTCATGGGCCCCCAGCAGCTCGCCGGGGTGCTGTCGATCGTCTCCCGCCAGTCGGCCGCCGCCAAGGGGCAGCCCTACGACGAGGAGGCCGACGCGGGCATGCGCGCCTTCGTCGAGGCGCAGATCGAGTCCGAGTCCCTGCCGATGTTCCTGTCCGGTCGGCTGTACGACGACGGGGTCATCGATCCGCGCGACACCCGTACCGTCCTCGGCCTGTGCCTGTCGGCCGTCCACAACGCCCCCGTCGAGGGCGCCCGTGGCGGCTTCGGCGTCTTCCGGATGTGAGCCCGCAGATGACCATCACCTCCCTGCTCGTCGCCAACCGGGGCGAGATCGCCGTACGGATCTTCCGTACCGCCCGCGCCCTGGGCCTGGCCACCGTCGCCGTGCACTCCGACCCCGACGCGGACGCCCTGCACGTCCGGTCCGCCGACGCGGCGGTCCGGTTGCCGGGCGCGGCCCCCGCCGACACCTACCTGCGCGGCGATCTGGTCGTCAAGGCCGCCCTCGCGGCGGGCGCCGACGCCGTCCACCCCGGCTACGGATTCCTCTCCGAGAACGCCGACTTCGCCCGCGAGGTACGGGCCGCCGGGCTGACCTGGATCGGCCCGCCGCCCGAGGCCATCGAGGCCATGGCCTCCAAGACCCGGGCCAAGGACCTCATGCGGGCCGCCGGGGTGCCGCTCCTCGAACCCGTCGACCCGGCGCAGGCCGGCCCCGCCGACCTGCCCCTGCTGTTGAAGGCCGCCGCGGGCGGCGGCGGCCGCGGGATGCGCGTCGTACGGGACCTCGACCTGCTCAAGGAGGAGTTGGAGGGCGCCCGCGCCGAGGCCCGGTCGGCCTTCGGGGACGGCGAGGTGTTCGCCGAGCCCTACGTGGAGCGCGGCCGGCACGTCGAGGTGCAGATCCTCGCGGACGCCCACGGCACCGTCTGGGCCCTCGGCACCCGTGACTGCTCCCTGCAACGCCGCCATCAGAAGGTCATCGAGGAGGCCCCGGCCCCGGGGCTCCCGGCGCCGCTGCGCGAGAGCCTGCACCAGGCCGCCGTGGCCGCCGCCCGGGCCGTGTCCTACCAGGGCGCGGGCACCGTCGAGTTCCTCGTCACCGCCGACGGCCGCCCGTACTTCCTGGAGATGAACACCCGCCTCCAGGTGGAACACCCCGTCACCGAGGCCGTCTTCGACCTCGACCTGGTGGCCCTGCAACTGCGCGTCGCCGAAGGCGCGGCCCTGCCGACGGAGCCCCCGGAGGCGGCCGGTCACGCCGTCGAGGCCCGGCTGTACGCCGAGGACCCGGGCCGGGACTGGCGCCCGCAGACCGGCGTCCTGCACACCCTGGCCGTCCCCGGCGCGGTCCGCGTGGACACCGGGTTCACCGACGGGGACACCGTCGGCGTGCACTACGACCCGATGCTCGCCAAGGTGATCGCCCACGCCCCGACCCGCGCCGAGGCCGTACGCGTCCTGGCCCACGCCCTGGCCGGCGCCCGGGTCCACGGCCTGACCACCAACCGCGACCTCCTCGTACGGTCCCTGCGCCACCCCGAGTTCACCGCCGGGCGGCTCGACACCGGCTTCTACGGACGCCACCTCGACGCCCTCACCGCCGAGACCCCCGACGACGCCCCGGCCCTCGCCGCGCTCGCCGCCGCCCTCGCCGACGCCGCGCCGGCGCCCGGAGCCCCGCTCGCCGCCCGCGTCGGCGCCTGGCGCAACGTCGTCTCCCAACCGCAGGCCCGCCGCTACGAGATCGCCGGCGCCCCGTACGAGGTCGGCTACCACCCGGCCCGCAGCGGCCCCCCGGTCCCCGTGGACCACCCCGGCGTCCGCGTCCTGGCCGCCACGCCCGAGCTGGTCACCCTCGAAGTCGACGGGGTCCGACGGGTGTTCCACGTGAAACACAAATCGAACAAGGGGGGTGTGGGGGCCGCCGAGATCTGGGTGGACTCCCCGCTCGGCGCCCACACCCTCACCCGCCTGCCCCGGTTCTCCGACCCCCGGGACCGCACCGAACCGGGCTCCCTGCTCGCCCCCATGCCCGGCACCGTCGTCCGCGTCGCCGAGGGCCTGGCCCCCGGCTCGGCCGTCACCGCCGGACAACCCCTGCTCTGGCTGGAGGCGATGAAGATGGAACACCGCATCGTCGCACCCGCCTCCGGCACGCTCACCGCGCTCCACGCCGCCACCGGCCAACAGGTCGAGTTCGGCGCCCTGCTCGCCGTAGTCCAGGAGGAAACGCCCGCATGAGCACCGTCGTAGAGACCGAAGAACACCAGGCCCTGCGCTCCGCCGTCGCAGCCCTCGGCAAGCGGTACGGCCGCGAGTACCTCGCCCGGGTCGCCCGCGAGGGCGGCCACCCCGACGAACTGTGGGCCGACGCCGCGAAGCTCGGCTACCTCGGCGTCAACCTCCCCGAGGCGTACGGCGGCGGGGGCGGCGGCATCGCCGAACTCTCCATCGTCCTGGAGGAACTCGGCGCCGCCGGCAGCCCGCTGCTGATGATGGTCGTCTCACCCGCCATCTGCGGCACGGTGATCTCCCGCTTCGGCACCGAGGCCCAGAAGCGGACCTGGCTCCCCGGCCTCGCCGACGGCACCCGCACCATGGCCTTCGGCATCACCGAACCCGACGCCGGCTCCAACTCCCACCGCATCACCACCACCGCCCGCCGCGACGGCGACGACTGGGTGTTGAACGGCCGCAAGGTGTTCATCTCCGGCGTGGACATCGCCGACGCCACGCTCATCGTGGGCCGCACCGAGGACGCGCGGACCGGCAGCCTCAAGCCCTGCCTGTTCATCGTCCCGCGCGAGACCCCCGGCTTCTCCCGCTCCCTCATCGACATGGAACTCCAGGCCGCCGAGAAGCAGTGGGAGCTGGTCCTGGACGAGGTGCGGCTGCCCGCCGACGCCCTGGTCGGCGACGAGGACGCCGGACTCCTCCAACTGTTCGCCGGACTCAACCCCGAACGGATCATGACCGCCGCGTTCGCGATCGGCATGGGCCGGTACGCCCTCGCCAAGGCCGTGGACTACGCCAAGACCCGCCGGGTGTGGAAGGAGCCCATCGGGGCCCACCAGGCCATCGCCCACCCGCTGGCCCAGTCCCACATCGAACTGGAACTGGCCCGCCTGATGATGCAGAAGGCCGCCCGGCTCTACGACGCCGGCGACGACATGGGCGCGGGCGAGGCCGCCAACATGGCCAAGTACGCTGCCGCCGAGGCCTGCGTACGGGCGGTGGACCAGTCCGTGCACACCCTGGGCGGCAACGGCCTCACCCGGGAGTACGGCCTGGCCTCCCTGATCACCGCCTCCCGCGTCGCCCGCATAGCCCCCGTCAGCCGGGAGATGATCCTCAACTTCGTCTCCCACCAGACCCTCGGCCTGCCCAAGTCGTACTAGCACCGCACCGGGCGCCGCCCCCCCCACGGGAGGGGGCGGCGCCACGACCGGCACGAGCCCCACCGGAGGAACGGCATGACCCCCCTCGTCGGCGCAGCCCAGGACCGTGGCATCACCACGCTCACGCTCGACTCCCCGGCCAACCGCAACGCGCTCTCCGCGGACCTCGTCGCCGCTCTGCGCGCGGCCCTCGCCGAGGCGGGCGCCGACCCCGCGACCCGGGCCGTCGTCCTCACCCACACCGGCACCACCTTCTGCGCCGGCGCCGACCTGAAGGCCCCGTGCGACCCGGCGGACTTCGTGGCCCTGCTCACCGAGCTGACCACGCTGCCCAAGCCGGTCGTCGCCCGTGTCACCGGTCACGTCCGGGCGGGCGGCCTGGGCCTGCTCGGCGCCTGCGACATCGCGGCGGCCGGGCCGGGCTCCACGTACGCCTTCACCGAGACGCACCTCGGCGTGGTCCCGGCCGTCATCTCGGCGCCGCTGCTGCCGCGCCTGGACCCCCGGGCCGCCTCCCGGTACTTCCTGACCGCCGAGGCGTTCGACGCGGCGGAAGCCGCCCGGATCGGGCTGCTGAGCCTGCACGGCGCGGACGGCGAGGACGTCGACGAGCTGCTCGCCCCCGTGCTCGCGGGACTGCGCAAGGCCGGCCCGGAGGCCCTCGCCGCGACCAAGGAACTGGTCACCGCCCCCGTCCGGGCCGCCCTGGCCCGGGACGGGGCGGCGCTCACCGAGCTGTCCGCCCGCCACTTCGGCTCCGCCGAGGCCCGCGAGGGCATCGGAGCCCGCTTCGAGCGCCGGGATCCCTCGTGGGCACTGTGACCGGACCCAAGCAGGCCCGCAGCCGGGTGACCCGCCGCCATCTCCTGGAGGCCGCCGTCTCCTGCCTGGCCGAGCACGGCTGGGCGGGTTCCACCGTCGCGGTCGTCGCCGAGCGCGCGGGCGTCTCGCGGGGCGCGGCCCAGCACCACTTCCCGACCCGCGAGGACCTGTTCACGGCCGCCGTCGAGTACGTGGCCGAGGAGCGCTCCACCGCCGTACGGACCCTCTTCCAGGCCGGCCCGGCGGCCCGGCCCGTGGTGGTCGAGGCGCTGGTGGACATGTATACCGGCACGCTCTTCCGGGCCGCGCTCCAACTGTGGGTCGCCGCCTCCAACGAGGAACAGTTGCGCCCCCGGGTGACCGAGCTCGAAGCCCGGGTCGGCCGCGAGACCCACCGCATCGCCGTCGAGCTGCTGGGCGCGGACGAGTCGGTACCGGGCGTCCGGGAGACCGTGCAGGGGCTCCTGGACATGGCGCGCGGCCTCGGGCTGGCGAACGTGCTGACGGACGACACGGCCCGCCGGGCCCGCGTCGTCGCCCAGTGGGCCCGGATCCTGGACTCCGCGCTGGCCTGACACGGCCGCGGCGACGGCACCGCACCCCGTCCTGGGTGCGGTGCCGTCGACTTGTACGTGGCCCTGCGGCGTCAGGCCGTCTCGGCCATGTCCGCGTAGCCGGCGATCTCGCGCGGGTTGCGCACGCCGGGACCGGTGTAGCGGGCCGACGGACGCACGAGGCGACCCGTGCGCTTCTGCTCCAGGATGTGCGCCGACCAGCCGGCCGTGCGGGCGCAGGTGAACATCGAGGTGAACATGTGCGCCGGCACCTCCGCGAAGTCCAGCATGATCGCGGCCCAGAACTCCACGTTCGTCGCGAGCACCCGGTCGGGACGGCGCGCGTGCAGCTCCTCCAGCGCGGCCTTCTCCAGCGCGGCGGCCACCTCGTAGCGCGGGGCGTCCAGCTCCTTGGCGGTGCGCCGCAGCACGCGGGCACGCGGGTCCTCGGCACGGTAGACGCGGTGCCCGAAGCCCATCAGGCGCTCGCCCTTGTCGAGGGCCTTCTTCACGTACGCCACGGCGTCGCCGGTGCGCTCGATCTCCTCGATCATGCCGAGGACGCGCGAGGGCGCCCCGCCGTGCAGCGGGCCCGACATGGCGCCGACCGCGCCCGACAGGGCCGCCGCGACGTCGGCGCCGGTGGAGGCGATGACGCGCGCGGTGAAGGTGGAGGCGTTCATGCCGTGCTCGGCGGCCGAGGTCCAGTACGCGTCGACGGCCTTGACGTGCCGCGGGTCCGGCTCGCCCCGCCAGCGGATCATGAACCGTTCGACGACGGACCCGGCCTTGTCGATCTCACTCTGCGGGACCATCGGCAGGCCCTGTCCGCGGGCGGACTGGGCGACGTAGGACAGTGCCATCACGGCCGCGCGCGCCAGGTCGTCGCGGGCGGTGCGCTCGTCGATGTCGAGGAGCGGTTTCAGACCCCACACGGGGGCGAGCATGGCGAGCGCGGACTGCACGTCGACACGGATGTCACCGGAGTGGACCGGGATCGGGAACGGTTCGGCGGCCGGCAGGCCGGGGTTGAAGGCACCGTCGACCAGCAGGCCCCAGACGTTCCCGAAGGAGACGTGGCCGACCAGGTCTTCGATGTCCACCCCCCGGTAGCGGAGCGATCCGCCCTCCTTGTCGGGCTCGGCGATCTCCGTCTCGAACGCGACGACCCCTTCGAGCCCGGGTACGAAGTCGGACATCAGGCGGCTCCTCAGATAGTGCGAACACGCGCGGCTCCCGGCGTGATTCGCGGTCCGGCGCGGTCATCCCCGTTGATGCCCGGAACGGTCGCGGGTCACCCTCGCGGGGACCCTCGGACCGGCCCCAAGATTTTGTCCGTTCCGCTTGTCGTTCGGAAGCGTGACATACGGCACACCTCCGCCGGGAGAACGCCTCCCGCCGGCCGGCGGGGGAGCCGGCGGGGGAGTACTGCGGCAGGATGGCCGGCGTGACCGATCAGGACCTTGACCCCGCCGCCATGCGCAAGCAGTACCGCTCGCAGCTCGTCGACGTGGACAGCCTCGCCGACGACCCGATGGCGCAGTTCTCCCTGTGGTTCCAGGAGGCCGCCGACGCGAACCTCTTCGAACCCAACGCGATGGTCGTCTCCACGGCCACCCCCGACGGACGGCCCAGCTCGCGCACGGTGCTGCTGAAGCAGTTCGACGAGCGGGGCTTCGTCTTCTTCACCAACCACGGCTCCCGCAAGGGCCGCGAGCTCGACGCGAACCCGTACGCCTCGCTGCTGTTCCCCTGGCACCCGATCGCCCGCCAGGTGATCGTGACCGGCACGGCCGCGCGCATCGGGCGGGACGAGACGGCCGCGTACTTCCGTTCCCGCCCGCACGGCTCCCAGCTGGGCGCCTGGGCGAGCGAGCAGTCCCGCGTCATCGGCTCCCGCGCCGAGCTGGACCGGCGGTACGCGGAGCTGGCGGAGCGCTATCCGGAGGGGGAGCAGGTCCCGGTGCCGCCGGAGTGGGGCGGTCTGCGGGTGGTCCCGGACGCGGTGGAGTTCTGGCAGGGCCACGAGAACCGGCTGCACGACCGGCTGCGCTACGTCCGCGAGGGCGGGAAGTGGCGGGTCGAGCGGCTCTGCCCGTAGCCGCGACCGTGTCCGTGAGCCGCCGGGCGGTCGGCGGAGGGGGCGAGAACGCAGGCGACCCGCGGGCTCTGGTTCCTCTCCTGCAGTGAGAGGAGCCGGCCGGACGTACCGGCGAGCCCGCGGGTCGGGTGACTGCTTGGGATTGGCGCCTGGCGTTCCCGCCGGGCACCGCACTGGGTGCGTGCGACGACGGGCGCTTTAGCCCGCAGCCACCTCACGCGTCCGGTTTCCGTACATTTCGGGAACCACCTCCCTTCTCGTGTACCGCAGAGCCTACGACCCCTCCCCGGGTCCCTCAACTTATTAATTCGGGCCCCACAACTCCCCTTACCGAGGCTGGAGTTGCTCCCTACACTGGCGTCCCGCGCGGGGAAACGGGGAGGGTGTCATGAGCGCACGGCTGCCGCGGGAGTACCGGATCCGCTCGGAGCAGATGGCAGGCGTCTACGTCGCCGTCGGCATCGGCACGCCGGGCGTGCTGCTGACCGTGCTGAACATGGAGGACACCCCGGTGTGGGTGAAGTCCCTGGTCGTGGCCCTGGTGCTGGCCTTCTTCGGCTGGCTGGTCGTGGCCGCGAAACGCTGTTCCACCTCCGCCGACCTCAAGGGCATCCGGGTCCGCCGCTTCACCGGGACCCGCAGGCTGGCCTGGGAGGACGTCCAGGACATCCGCGCCGCCCCGAACCCGAGCGCGCACACCGCGAAGAACCAGCCGACGGTCGTCTCGTACGCCTACGACGACGCCGGCCGCCGCGTCCAGCTGATGTACGTGGACGACAACCACGTCGACGTCGCCCGCGAGGTCGACGCCCTGCGCGCCGCCTGGGAGGAGCTGCGCGGCCCGGACTGGGCGCAGGACCCGGAGGCGGTGCGCCGCATCGCGCGGCACGACGTCCGCGACCGGCGCGTGCGGCAGACCTACCTGTGGACCGTCATGATCATCGTGGTGGGCTTCGTGGTCGCCATGGTGTCGCTGTTCGCCGGCTGAGCGGCCCGCCTCCCGGGTACATACCGGGATGATTCCGGGAAGCGGGTGTGGGCTGCGTCACGTTCCAGTTGAATGATCCGACGTGCCGCACACGCGAACACCTGCAGGGGGTGCCAGGTGAGTGCTTCCGGACGTAACGAGACCACCGACGATCTGCTCGCAGCGCTGCTGGACGGGATGGACGCCGCGCTGTGCGCGTTCGACTCCGACGGCGTGATCACCCACTGGAACCGTGAGGCCGAGCGGATCCTCGGCTGGTCCGCCGCCGAGGCGGTGGGCCGGCGCGGGTTCGCGGGCTGGGCGGTGCGCGCCGCCGACGCGCACGACGTGGAGGACCGGATCATGTCCGCCCAGGACGCGCCGGGACGGCAGGTGAACGAGTTCGCGCTGCTGACCAAGGACGGCGGCCGGGTCCTCGTCCGCACCCAGTCCGCCGGCGTCCCGGGCGCGGACGGCAAACCCGCCGGCGTCTACTGCGCGTTCAGCGAGGTCCACGCCCAGATCGACCTGGAGCGTTCCATCGCCCTCAGCGAGGCCCTGATGGAGGACGCCTCCTGGGGCGTCGTCCTGGTGGACGTGGACCTGCGCCCGGCCGTCGTGAACACCCACGCCGCCCGCGCGTTCGGCTCCGGTCGCACCGCGCTCCTCGGCCGGCCGCTCGGCGAACTGCTGACCCAGGGCGTCGAGGAACTGGAGGGCGCCCTCCAGCACGTGCTGGCGGAGGGGGCGCCGCCGTCCCCCGTCGAGCTGTGGGTGTCGGTCCGCACTCCCGAGGGGGTGCGGCGCCGCTGTTGGCGCTGCGGGTTCCTGCGCCTGGCCTCGCCGCTCGCGGAGGAGCCGGTGCCGCTCGGGGTGGGTTGGCTGTTCCAGGACGTCACCGAGGCCCGACGGGCCGCGCTCGACACCGGACAGTCGCGGTTCCGGTCCAACCAGCTGTACCGGGCCGGGCGGGCCGCCGCCGAATGCGAGGACCCCGCCGAGGCCGCGGCGGTACGCCTGGACTTCGCCCTCGCCGGCTTCGCGGAACACGCCCTGGTCGACGTGCTCGAAGAGACGGGCGCGGACCCCGGACGCCGCCGCAGACTCGTCCGGGCGGCGGCGTCGGCGTCCGGCCAGACCCTGCTGCTGCCGGGGCCCGGCGCGATCCCCCTGCGGTACGTGCCCATGCACCCGGCGCTCCAGGCCCTGGACCGGATCGGCCCGGTACGGACCAGCGCCCCCGGCGGCGAGCCGGTCGACGGCTGGGCCCGGGCGCGCCACTGGCCCGAGGACGCGGCGCACGCGCTGTGCACCGTACTGCGCAGCCGGGGCCGCACCCTGGGCGCGCTGACCTTCCTGCGCGGCGTCTCGCGGGCCGCCTTCGAGCGGGCGGACGCGCTCTACGCGGAGGAGGTCGCCGCCCGGGTGGCCGCGGACCTCGACCTGGCGGGCCGGGCCCGCGACCGCCAGTGAGGGCTCCGACGCCGGGCCGCTCGCGCCCTGCGTGGCGGACGGCGCCGGGCGGACCCGCCCGCCTACCGTGATCCGGTGCGCCACACCTCCACCGTGCGCGTCCCGGCAGCGGTCGTCGTCCTGTGCGCCACCGCCTTGTCCTGCACCTCGCCGCCCCCGGCGCCGCGCTTCCCGGCCCCGATCCCGGAACTCGGCGCGCGCGTCACGGCCGTTCCGCCGGGCTCGCTCGGCGTGACCCACCGGGCGGGTTGCCCCGTACCGGCCGACCGGCTGCGGCTGATCCGGATGAACCACTGGGGCTTCGACGGCAAGGTCCACCAAGGCGAGATGGTCGCCCACGAGCGGGTCGTCCGCCCGCTGCTGCACGTCTTCGGGAAGGCCTTCGAGGCCAGGTTCCCGATCCGGCGGATGCGGGTGACGGCCGCGTACGGCGGCGACGACGACGCCTCGATGGCCGCCGACAACACCTCCGCCTTCAACTGCCGCCGGGTCACCGGCGACCCGGGCCGGCTCTCCCGGCACTCCCACGGCGACGCGGTCGACATCAACCCCCTGGAGAACCCGTACGTCGACCGCGACGGCGACGTCCACCCGCCCGCGGCCCGCGCCCACCTGGACCGCGAGCACCCCACCCCCGGCATGATCCGCGCGGGCGATGTCGTCACCCGCGCCTTCCGGGAGATCGGCTGGTCCTGGGGCGGACGCTGGAGCAACCCGGACTACCAGCACTTCTCCGAGACCGGCGGCTAGGTCGTCCCGGGACCCGGGCGACCCAGGTCCGCGCCCTCAGTGGCGGAAGAAGATCCGGTCGCCGTACTCCTGCATGACGCGGCCGTTCCACTCGTGCCCGCCGTCCACGTTGCCCGAGCGCAGCAGCGGGGGCTCGACCCCGCGCGCGGCCAGCTCGCCGGCGGCGGCCGCCATCACGGCCTGCATGATCGCGCTGGTCACGACGGTGGAGGCGGGGGCGAAGGGCGCGTCGATGCCGTCGATGCTCAGTTCGGCGTCCCCGACCGCGATCTTGCTGTCCAGGACGACGTCGCAGTGGTCCTTGAGGAAGGTGCCCGAGACGTGCCGCGACTTGGTCTCGGTCGCGTACGCCACCGAGGTCACCCCGACGACCTTCAGGCCGATGGCGCGGGCGTTCATGGCCATCTCCACCGGCAGGGCGTTGCGCCCCGAGAGGGAGATGATCACGAGGACGTCGCCGTCGGAGGCCGGGCTGCTGTCGAGGACCGCGCCGGCGAGGCCGTCCACGCGCTCCAGGGCGCTGCCGAGGGTGGCGGGCATGACGTCGATGCCGGCGGTGCCGGGGACGGCGAGGAAGTTCATCAGGGCGAGCCCGCCGGCCCGGTAGACCACGTCCTGGGCGGGCAGCGAGGAGTGCCCGGCCCCGAAGGCGAAGAGCCGCTTCCCGGACGCGACGGCGTCGGCGATGATCACGCCGGCCTCGGCGATCCGCGCCGCCTCCTCGTCGCGCACCCGCTCCAGCAGGCCGATGGCCGCGTCGAAGAACTGCCCGGCCAACTTGCTCTCGCTCATACGCCGAAGGCCCTTCCAGGGGTGAGGTGCGTCCGTGTTCGCCGCTCACCGTGCGGTCTGGACCAAGGGCGTGTCAATACGAACGTCAAGGGAGGGACGAAAGGGCTCCCGAGTGGGGTGAGGGACCGCGCCCCGAGATGTCCAGTACGGGCCTTGACGCTCGGGACGGGACGGTTGTCGGCGCGATGCGTCAGAATTGGGGGCAGGGCCAGCGCACGCAATCCGAGGGGCACGAATGTCCGGACTGATCGATACCACGGAGATGTATCTCCGCACCATCCTCGAACTGGAAGAGGAAGGTGTTGTCCCCATGCGCGCCCGTATCGCCGAGCGGCTCGATCAGAGCGGCCCGACGGTGAGCCAGACGGTCGCGAGGATGGAGCGCGACGGCCTGGTGGCGGTCGCCAGCGACCGGCACCTGGAGCTGACCGAGGAGGGGCGCAGGCTGGCGACGCGCGTGATGCGCAAGCACCGTCTCGCGGAGTGCCTCCTCGTCGACGTCATCGGCCTGGAGTGGGAGCAGGTGCACGCCGAGGCCTGTCGCTGGGAGCACGTGATGAGCGAGGCGGTGGAGCGGCGGGTGCTGGAGCTGCTGCGCCACCCGACCGAGTCGCCGTACGGGAACCCGATCCCGGGGCTGGAGGAGCTGGGCGAGAAGGCCGAGGCCGATCCGTTCCTGGAGGACGGCATGGTCAGCCTCGCCGAGCTGGACCCGGGCGCCGAGGGCAAGACGGTGGTCGTGCGCCGGATCGGCGAGCCGATCCAGACGGACGCCCAGCTGATGTACACGCTGCGGCGCGCCGGCGTGCAGCCCGGCTCCGTGGTCAGCGTGACGGAGTCCCCGGGCGGGGTGCTGGTCGGCAGCGGCGGAGAGGCGGCGGAACTCGACTCCGAGGTCGCCTCGCACGTCTTCGTGGCGAAGCGCTGACTCTTGGCGTGGCCTCCGAACGGGCGTAGTACTGGTCGGTACGAGGTAGGACAGGGCCATGGGCGTGACCATGGCCGCGCTCTGGCCGCCTCGGACGCGACGAGACTGTGACGACCTTGGACGTGGGCGGTCCCGGCGCCTTGCGGCGCCGGGACCGGTCCTCCCCTTGCTGACCTGGAGCCCCGAGCTCTCAAGGTCATCCCCTTCGGACCGTCTTCCCCGAGCGGCCCGCCTCCCTGTTGAAAGGATCTCCATCGGCAGTGGCGGCCAATCCTTGAGCAAGGTCACTCGAAAGAGCGGTGTTGTCGGCGAGAGACCCGTTCTCGAATACGGGTTCGATACTCTGGCCGGGAGCGAAGGGGGTGCATCTGCGGTGGTACAGCGCATCGATGTGACTGGGGCCGACGGCGTCCGCCTGGCTGCCTGGGAGTTCCGCGAGCCGGCCGGCGAGCCGGGTGCCGCCCCCCAGGAGCCCACCGGGCAGGAGCGGCCCGGGGTCCTGTTACTCCACGGTCTGATGGGTCGTGCCCTGCACTGGGCCGGCACCGCCCGCTGGCTCGCGGAACACCACCGCGTGATCGCCCTCGACCAGCGCGGCCACGGCCAGAGCGCCGGTCCCGCGGCCGATCCCGGCAACCCGACCCCCTTCGGGCGCGAGGCCTTCGTGGCCGACGCCGAGGCCGTCGTCGAGCGCCTCGGCCTCGCCCCCGTGACCCTGATCGGCCACTCCATGGGCGCTCTCACCGCCTGGCAGCTCGCCGCCCGCCGCCCCGATCTGGTGGCGGCCCTGGTCATCTGCGACATGCGGGCCTCGGCCCTGGGAGAGGCCTCGCAGCAGGAGTGGGAGGACTGGTTCCGCCGGTGGCCCCTCCCCTTCCCCACACAGGACGCCGCCCGCCGCTGGTTCGGCGAGGACGATCCCCGGGTGGAGCGCCCCGATCCGGGACGCGGCGCGTTCTTCGCCGAGGTCATGCACCAGGCCCCCGACGGCTGGCGCCCCGTGTTCTCCCGCCGCCAGATGCTGACGGCCCGCGAGACGTGGGTCCACGACGCGCATTGGGAGGAACTGGCCCAGGTCCGCTGCCCGACCCTGGTCGTCCGGGGTCTGGACGGCGAACTGGGCCGCGCCGAGGCCCAGGAGATGGTCCGGGTCCTCCCGGCGGGCCAGTACGCGGAGATCCCGGACGCCGGCCACTACCTCCACTACGACCAGCCGGACGCCTGGCGGGGAGTCCTGGAGCCGTTCCTGGCGGGGGTCAAGACCTCGTCCTGACCTCCGTGACCAGCGCCGTCCACGCGGCGGCGCTGGTCCGCAGGACGCGGTGGCCGGGATCGCCCGGTTCACCGGGGTCGCCGCGCTCCGCGACGAGGACCCGGCCGTCGGGGGCGACGGCGACGTACACGCAGGAGTTGCCCTCGGCGCAGTAGGAGGACCGGTGCCAGTCGTGGTGGGTCATGGGGCTTCCTTTCGCAGGTGTCGGGCGATGTCGGCGATCAGATCGCGCGTGTGATCCGGGGGTAGGGACACCGCTTCGATTCGTTCGAAGAGGAGCCGATACTTGGCGAGTTGGGACTCGGCGTCCAGGAACACCACGCCGTGTGACTGATCCAGTTGTACGGAGTCCAGCTGGGGTACCCGCCCGTGCGCGTAGTAGAACGACTGTCCGGACCCCGGAACCGCTCCGGCCGAGAACGGAATGGCGCGGATGGTCACGTGCTCCCGCTCGCCCATGTCGAGCAGGTGTCGCAACTGGGCCTGTGCGATGGCCGGCCCGCCCACGGCGATGCGGAGCCCGGCCTCGTGAATGATCGCCTGGTAGGGCGTCGGCGTGTCCCCGAACAGGATCCGCTGACGTTTCACGCGGAACGAGACGCGATGCTCGACGTCCGGTGGTGACAGGGCCGGGACGGCCTGCCGGAAGATCTCGCGGGCGTGCTCGGGAGTCTGGAGCAGACCGGGCACGTGCATGGTGATCGAGTCGCGCAACCCCTCTGCGTGATGCTCCAGTTCGGCGAGGTCCAGCCAGCCGGCCGGAAGCAGTTCACGGTATTCCTCCCACCAGCCGCCCTTGCGCTCACCGGTCATCGCGACCAGTGCCTCGATCAACTCGGTGTCCGCGCAGTCGTAGTGGCATGCCAGTGTGCGCACCCGCTCGGGGCTCACACCGAAGCGGGCCGCCTCCATGTTGCTGACCTGGTTCGGCTTGATGCCGAGCAGGCCGGCGGCTTCGGCCGAGGACAGTCCGGCACGCTCGCGCATCCTGCGCAGCTCGGCTGCGAAGCGCAGTTGACGCGCGGTGGGGCTGCTACGCATGGGCATCGTGCGTTCCTCCGCGAGGAAGTGTCACCCACACGAGTGGGCGGAGAGTGCATTCAGCGAGAACCGCCTAAATACTTAAGCGAAGTCCCTATCGTGGTGGCAGGCCACCGCCCGGAAGTACCCCGCTCGACGGAGCGACCTGGTCACCGGGCACCGCACGTACACGGTCCAACTGTCCTCCTTGATCGGAGACTTCCATGTACACCACCGTAACTCCGTCCTGGGCCTACACCCTCCGACTTCCCCACGATCCGCGGTCCGCCGGCATCGCCCGCAGTACCCTGCGCGCCGTGCTGCGGAGCCACGGGATGGACCGGCTGACCGACACCGCCGAGCTGTTGACCAGCGAGCTGGTCTCCAACGCCTACCGGCACTCCCGCGGCCCCTGCGCGCTCCGGGTCCGCGCGATGGCCCCCGAACGGGTCCGGGTCGGCGTCTGGGACACCAACCCGGCCATCCCGGCACCCTTCACGGAGGCGCCCGCCCCGCCCGGCCCCGACGCCGAGGATGCCGACGACACCGACACCGACACCTACACCGCCACCACCGCCGAGGACGGGCGTGGGCTGCTCCTCGTACGGCTCTGCGCGGAGCGCTACGGCGCGTACCGGCTCGACGGCGCGCACCGCGGCAAGCTGCTCTGGGTCGAGTGCGGACCCTAGGCCCTGTCGTCAAAGTCTCGCCGGGCCCCGGTGCCTCGCCGCTCGCCACCCCGCCCGCACGCCGAAGGCCCCGTCCGGCGGGCCGGGCGGGGCCTTCGACGTGGGGAGCGGCGCGTCAGCCCTTGCTGACCGCCACGAGGATCTCCGGGAGCTTGCGGGACACCGCGGGGGCGGCGATGCGCAGACCCGCCCAGGTGGTCAGCGTGCCCCAGACGATGCCCAGCGGAAGCAGGATCCAGGTCAGGGACTGCCGGTCCGTCACCCCGAGATAGATCGTCAGGGCGATCATCGGCGCACAGATCACGGCCGAGACCAGCATGCCGCCGAAGATCCCCATCCAGGCCAGGCCGGCCTGGCCCGGGACGACGTTCTTGAAGGCGCCGTCCGTCGGGATGGAGTACGGGAAGTGCGCCGAGGCCAGCGAGCCCGTGCACATCATCGAACCCACCAGCGCCAGGCACATGCCCAGACCGGCCGGGAAGACGTCCCAGTCGCCGAGCAGCCCGGCGGTGACGGCCGTGACCAGCACTGTGTACGGGACGGTGATCAGGGCCAGCGCGTAGGCGCGGGCCCGGAGTTCGACGAACGCGTCGCGCGGGGACGAGATGGTCTGGGCGACCATCCAGAACGCCGAGGTGTCCTGCCCGAACTGGTTGTACATCTGGACGCCGAGCATGCCCGCGCCGAAGCAGGCGAGGTACACGGAGCCGGTGCCCTGGAGGGCGTTGAAGACCGGCACGATCAGGCCGATGGCCAGCGCCGACGCCCAGGACGCCTTGGTCTTCGGGTCGCGGACCGCGTAGCGCAGGCTGCGCCGCATGACCGCGCCCGTGCGGCCCGCCGGGAGGAACGCCCAGACTCCGCCGTCGCCCCGGTCCTTCTGCGGCTCGGCCGCCGCGATGGTGGAGCCGTCCGGGGTCACCATCAGCCGGGTCAGGCTGCGCTCCCAGAACCAGAGCAGCGCGGCCAGGGCCACCAGCGTGAGGACGAGTTGGGCGGCGGCCACCGCGTAGTCGCCGTCGCTCACCGAGTCGACCATCCCGACCGCCGTCGCCGGCGGCAGCCAGCGCACCACGGCCTCGACCGGCTCCAACTGCGTCAGGCCCCCGGCCTGGAACAGCCGCTGGCTCGCGAAGTTCACCACTTGCGCGCCGATCGCGATCAGCAGACCGCTGAGCACGGCCAGGTCGCGTCCCTTGCGGCTGGACAGGAGCCGCACGTTGGCCGTCGCCACCGCGCGGGCCAGCGCGACGCAGCCGAGGAGCAGCAGCGGGACGGCCACCACGGCGGCCACCACTCCCGCGACGCCCCGCGCGACCGCGACCACCGAGCCGACGGCCAGACAGAGCGTGAACAGGGGGCCGATGCCCACCAGCGAGGAGGCCAGCAGGGCCCGTACGAGCGGCCGCGGGCGCAGCGGCAGCATGACCAGCCGGCTCGGGTCGAGGGTCTCGTCGCCGGTCGGGAAGAACAGCGGCATGAAGGCCCAGCCGAGCGCCAGGATCGCCGCGAGCAGCACCACGACGGTGCCGGCGTGCGGGTGCCCGTGCAGCAGGGACAGGCCCAGCGTCATGAAGAAGGCGACGACCAGCGCGAAGACGAGGCTGGAGATCCAGACGGCCTTGCGCTTCGAGGAGCCCTTGAGGCCGTTCTTCAGCAGGGACAGCTTGAGCCGGACGAACAGCGGGGTCAGGGAGACGGCGGGCGTCGTCGCGGGAGTGGTGGGGGCGGTGACGGAGGCGGTGGTGGCGGTCATCGGGCGCCGCCGAGCCAGTCCAGGGAGTCTCCGGTGGCGCGGTCCTGGGCGCCGACGAGGCCGAGGAAGGCGCTCTGGAGGGACGGCGCGTCACCCCGTACGTCGGCCAGCGGGCCCGCGGCGCGGATCTGGCCCGCGACCATGACGGCCACCCAGTCGCACAGCGACTCGACCAGCTCCATCACGTGCGAGGAGAAGATCACGGTGGCGCCGGAGGCGGTGTAGCGCTCCAGCACGCCGCGGATGGTCTGCGCCGACACCGGGTCCACCCCCTCGAACGGCTCGTCCAGGAAGAGCACTTCGGGGTTGTGCAGCAGCGCGGCCGCGAGACCGATCTTCTTCCGCATGCCCGTCGAGTAGTCCACGACCAGCTTGTGCTGCGAGCCGGCGAGGTCCAGGACCTCCAGCAGCTGCGTCGCCCGTTTGTCGGTCTCCTCGCCCGGCAGGCCGCGCAACCGGCCCATGTAGCCGAGGAGTTCGCGCCCGGAGAGACGCTCGAACAGCCGCAGCCCCTCCGGGAGTACGCCGATCCGCGACTTCACCTCGACGGGATCGGCCCAGACGTCGTGCCCCGCGACGAGGACGCGGCCCGCGTCGGGTCGCAGCAGGCCCGTGATCATCGACAGGGTGGTGGTCTTGCCCGCGCCGTTGGGGCCGACGAGCCCGATGAACCGGCCCGCCGGGATCTCCAGATCGATGCCGGAGACGGCCACCTGCTCGCCGAACCGCTTCCACAGTCCCTCGATGCGTACGGCGGCGGACGGCGCGGATCGCACGCCACCCGTTCCGCCGTCCGTCGTGCTCGTCGTGGCGTCAGCCTGGTCGGGCATGCGCGTGCCTCTCGTTCCGTTCCCCGTGGTCGTACGTCTTCACCATAGGAGGAGGGGGAGAGGCGGCAGCGGTTACTTATGTCATGAACTTCTCGAAGGATTCGTCATACCGATCGGTCCTGTCGAGCGGTGCCGCCGGCATGTCGTGCCGGTCCGTTCAGGCGGTGCGCAGGTCCCGGGCGTGGCTGCCACAGGCGTACGCGAGGGCGTCGATCAGTTCCTCGGTGTCCGGCAGCCACCGGTTGGCGGGCGTGGGCTTGCGGGCCCACTGCACCGAGCCCCGGCCGCCGAAGCGGGTGGGCGGCGCGGCCACGTACTCGCCCTCGCCCCGGGCGGCCAGGTCGATCGCGGCGGGCGACCAGCCCGACTTCCGTACGAGGTCCGGCATCTTCGCGCCGGCGCCCGGCAGGACGAAGAAGAGCATCCGGTGGTCGGGGGTCAGGGCGACCGGGCCGAGGGTGCGCTGCATGCGCTCCAGCCGGGCCAGCGCCAGAAAGCCGGCGGAGTCCGGTACGTCCAGCGCGTCGAACGTGCGCCCCGTCGGCATCAGGATCGAGGCCCCGGGCTGCTTCGCCCAGATCCGCCGGACCTGCACCGCGCTCCCGGTGGCCTGTGCGGCCCAGTCCTTCACCGTCGGGTGGGCGCCGGGCGCCGCGCAGTCCGGGGTTCCGCAGGAGCAGATCTCCCGGCCGTCGGCCGCCTCCAACCAGGTGCCGGCGAAGACATCCCAGTGCCGTTCTTCCGTGTACCGCACGGCATGGTCCAGCAACTGCTCGCCGCGCTGCTTGGGGATGGGTGCGGTCTCCGTGACTCCGATGGTCTCTTCCACGCCCATCACAACTCTCGCGATCACCGGGGGTTACGGGCGTACACCGGCCCGTGGGCGGAGCATCGATCCTGCATACGGGGCGCACCGGTGCATGGGCGGGGGCGCGTGGGAGGTCGGGGCGCGGTCCGTGGGTAGCCACACACCGCAGAGGGGAAGATTCTCCGCACATCAGGCGGGAAGTGATCATTCCTACGCTCTCCCGCGGCTTCAGGGGGTTTTTTCATGGCAGCCAGGCCTCTCGTCGCCCGCCAACCGAACGAACGGTTGCAGGCGCTCATCCAGGAAGCCGGGTGCTCCAACGCCGGGCTCGCCCGGCGCGTGAACATGTGCGGGGCCGAGCACGGCCTCGATCTCCGCTACGACAAGACCTCCGTGGCCCGATGGCTGCGCGGCCAACAACCGCGCGGTCGGGCGCCCGGCATCATCGCCGAGGCGCTCGGCCGCAAACTCGGCCGGACCGTCACCATCGACGAGATCGGCATGGCCAACGGCAAGAACCTCGCCTCCGGCGTCGGCCTGCAGTTCTCCCCGACCGTGATCGGTGCCATCGAGCAGGTCTGCGAGCTGTGGCGCAGCGACGTCGGCCGGCGCGACTTCCTCTCCGGATCGAGCGTGGCGGCGTCCGCGCTCGTCGAACCCAGCCGCGACTGGCTGATCACCGGCGCCGACCCGCAGGTGGCCCGCAGCGGCGGCTCGCGCGTCGGGATGTCCGACGTGGACGCCGTACGGGCGACCACCGAGGCGCTCAAGGAACTCGACCACCGCTTCGGCAGCGGGCACGTGCGGCCCGTCGTCGTGCACTACCTCAACTCCGTGGTGTCCGGGCTGATCGGCGGCTCCTACCGGGAACCGGTCGGGCGGGCGCTGTTCGCGGAGGTGGCGCGGCTGACGGAACTCGCGGGCTACATGGCGGTGGACACCGGCCAGCCCGGCCTGGCCCAGCGCTACTACATCCAGGCGCTGCGCCTGGCCCAGGCCGCGGGCGACCGCGCGTACGGCGGGTACGTGCTGGCCGCCTCGATGAGCCACCTCGCCGCCGAGCTGGGCAATCCGCGGGAGATCTCGCAGTTGGCGCGGGCCGCCCAGGAAGGCACGCGGGGGCAGGTCACCCCGAGGGTGGAGGCCATGTTCTACGCGGCCGAGGCGCGCGGGCACGCGCTGATGGGCGACACCCGGGCCACGGCGGTGCTGTCCGGGCGGGCCGTGACGGCACTGGAACGGGCGGAGCCGGAGACGGGCGACGACCCGTCCTGGATCCGGCACTTCGACCAGTCCTACCTGGCGGACGAACTGGCGCACTGCCACCGGGACCTGGGGCAGGCCGACGCGGCGGCCAGGCGCGCGGAGGAGGCGTTGCGAGGGCTTCCGGAGACCAAGGCCCGCCGCCGGGCCATCGGCATGCTGCTGCTGGCGGCGGCGCAGGTGCAGCAGCGGGAGGTGGAACAGGCCTGCCAGACGGCGGCGAAGGCCGCCGATCTGCTCGGGTCGCTGCGGTCGCGGCGCGGAATGGAGTACCTGGAGGACTTCCGGACGAGGCTGGAGCCGTACCGCGACGAGGCCTCGGTACGGGAATTCGGGGCCCGGCCGGCGGTGCAACCCGCCTGAGGAAGGGGCCCCGGGCGGGGTGGGTGACGTGGAAGGTTCGGGTGGGCCTGCCGATGACGGCGGATGACCGGGTAGCGTGACCCGACGGTTCCGTAGGTTCGGACAAGTCGGAGAAGGAGTCTCCCGGTGACGCAGAACGGACGAGGGGGCGCCCCCCGGTCAGGGGCGCCGTGGGGTCCGGATCCGGCATATCCGGGGCAGCCGGAGTACCGGGAACAGGACGACTACGCGCTTCAGGACCCGGAGCCGCAGCAGGGACAGGAGCCCCCGCGGCAGCCCGGCCCGCCCCAGGCCCCACCGCCCCAGGCCCCGCAGCAGCAGTACCAGGACTACCAGGGGTACCAGCAGCCCCAGGAGTCCCAGCAGTACCAGGGGTACCCGCAGCAGGGGCAGCAGTACGGGCAGGAGGGGTACGGGCAGGAGCAGTACCCGCGGCAGTACGAGCAGCAGCAGCCCGGGCCCGCCTACGGCTACCCGCCGCAGGAGGAGCCGGGGCAGCGGGGCGGGGAGCCCGGCTACGGCTACCCGCCGCCGCTGCACGAGGCCGCGACGCAGTACATCGCGCCGGTTCCCGCCTCGGGCGAGGACGCGACGCAGTACATCCCGCCCGTTCCCGCCTCGGGTGAGGACGCGACGCAGTACATACCGCCGGTCCCCTCGGGCCCGGCCGCGCCCGCGCACGCCGAGGCCGCGACCCAGTTCATCCCGCCGGTCCCCGCCGGGCCGGGTGCCGGTCCGGGGCAGGGTCCCGGTGCGGGTGAGGACGCGACGCAGTACATACCGCCGGTCCCCTCGGACCCGGGCACGCCCGCGCACGCCGAGGCCGCCACCCAGTTCATCCCGCCGGTACCGCCCGGGCCGGGGCCCAACGCCGCCGAGGGCTTCGACGGGCTGTTCCGCGGCGACGACGAGACCGCCGGGCACACGCAGCACATGCCGCCGATCCAGGAGCCGGTGCTGCGACAGCAGCCGCCCCGGGCCCGTCCGCCGCGCGGGCAGGGACCGGCGGGTCCCGGTCGCCCGATGCCGCCGGGGTACCAGCAGCAGCCGCAGCAGCCGCAGCCCCAGTACGCCCCGCCGCCCCCGCCGCCGGCCGGTCGCAAGGTGTCGCCGGCGGTGATCGCCGCCGTGATCACGGGCCTCGTGGTGGTCGGACTCGGCGTCGGCGCGCTGTTGTCGGACGGCAAGGCGCAGAACACGGATCCGGGCGCGGAGCCCGCCGCCCCGACCGGCACCGGCGGGTCGGCCGCGGCGGTCGGGGAGGCTCCGGTCGACCCGGCCCGCCCCCAGGCCGTACAGCTCGACAAGCTGCTCGCCGAGAGCAACGACAGCCGGGCCGCCGTGATCAAGGCGGTCGATGACATCAAGGGCTGCGCCAACCTCGGCCAGGCCGCCGACGACCTGCGCGCCGCGGCCCTCCAGCGCGAGCAGCTGGTGACCAAGCTCCAGGACCTCAAGATGGACAAGCTGCCGAACCACGTGAAGCTCGCGGCCTCCCTCACCAAGGCCTGGAACGCCTCGGCGGCGGCCGACAACAGCTATGCGGCCTGGGCGGACGACGTGGAGCACGACAAGGGCAACTGCAAGGACGGCAAGGCCAAGACCACCCCGAACGCCGGCAAGGCCAACGCGTCGAGCGGCGAGGCGACGAAAGCCAAGCAGTCGGCCGCGACCATGTGGAACTCGATCGCGGGCAAGTACGAGCTCACCAAGCGGGACAAGTCGCAGCTCTAGGTCGTCTCTTCCGATCCGGAAGAGACGACCCGGCCCGGATCAGCTCGGGCGGGGGGCCTGCTCCAGCGTCGAGGTCATGTCCAGGGTCTGTTCGCCGGGCTGGGCGACGAGCCGGCCCGACCGGACGATCTGGAAGGTGACCCGGCCGTTCGAGATCCGGGGGAAGCCGGCGACGGCCCGCAGGTCCTGGTAGCGCCAGCTCAGGTCGGGGGTGAGACCGCCGGTCTCGACGTTCTCGGCCTGGTTGAGGGCGCGGGTGAGCCGGCGCGCGGTGATGTCCTCGCCCCGGTCCAGGCGCCGCACCATCTCGTTCAGCACGGTGTACGCGATCCAGGTGGTCTGCGCGCCGCTGTCGTCGGGGTCGAGGGTGTCGTCGCCGAAGGCCTGCTCGGAGATGACCTTGCGCATCGGCTCCCACAGCGGATCGGTGGACACCGGGTACCAACTGGTCAGGTAGGCGCCCTCGAACGGGCTCTCCTTGCCGCCGGTGCGGTCCACCAGGGACTGGCTGACGCTGCCGAGCACGGAGGAGATCTGCGCCTTCGCGTGCCGGCCGTCGGAGCGGCGGAAGGCATCGAAGAAGGTCTCGGTGCGCTCGCCGAGCACGGCCGCGACACAACTGCGGTCCTTGCCGGTGGAGACGTTGGCGAGCGCCTCGCGGGCCTGCGGGGCGAAGTCTGCGGAGTCCTCGGCCGCCCGGATGTCGGCGGCCTCGGGCACGTTGTTGGCCTTGAGCCCGGCGTTGAGCAGCACCGGCAGGGCGTCGCCGGCGAGGGTGTCGGGACGGACCAGGGACACCTTGGAGCAGGCGCGGCCCAGTTGGTGGCCGGCGCCGGCGAGCAGGACGGGCTGACCGCCGTTGACGGGATAGGACAGGGGGCTCTGGAACTCCTCGGAGGAGACCCCGTACCCGCCGATGAAGGGGATGCCCTCGGCCTCCAGGGGGGCCATGTAGGCGCGGCCGTGCTGGCTGTACGAGCCGACGACCGCGACGGCCTTCTCGGCGATGGCCTCGCGCGCACAGTCCGCGGCGCCGGTGGGGGTGTTCTTCTCGTTGCAGGTCAGGACGCGCAGCTTGTGGCCGTTGATGCCGCCCTTGGCGTTCACCCAGCGTTCGTACGCCTTGGCCATCCCGGTCATTCCTG
This sequence comes from Streptomyces sp. NBC_01426, assembly GCF_036231985.1. Taxonomy (GTDB): domain Bacteria; phylum Actinomycetota; class Actinomycetes; order Streptomycetales; family Streptomycetaceae; genus Streptomyces. The sequence goes on along the minus strand of NZ_CP109500.1, from coordinate 3,554,479 downwards.
GCATGTTGGTCGCTTTGGTGCCCATCGGGGCGAACGTCATGACCGTGAGGGTGCCCCCGGAGTCCCCCGCGTCCCCGGGGAGCGTCCCGCAGCCCGCGACGAGACACGCGCCCATCGCCGTGGCCAGGAAGGTGCGGGTGAAGGTCGCCGTGCGTCGCCGATTGGTCATGTCCACGCACCATTCCGCCCCACGGGGAACTGGAGAGTGAGGTGTACACAACATTCGGTGACGCCCGGGTGAATTGGCGGGGCAGCCTCGCACGCCCGGGCGCCTCAAGATCGCAGGTGGGGGGAACGTACGATCGAAAGCGTGACATTCGCCCAAGGTTCGAAGAACTCTTCCCGCCGCGGCGGCCGCTCCTCCACCATGGGCGGCATGCCCCTCAACGACATGCCGTGGTGGCGCTGGCGCGCCAATGTGCGCTCGGCGCTGCACATGCTCTCCGACCCGGCCTTCCAGGAAGAGGTCTGGTCGACCGGCGTCGAAGGCTACGGCGACGTCACCGATGCCGTGTACCGGCTCGTCGAGGACACCTGGCTCGACAGCTGGTCCGCCGAGAAGTACGTCGGCACGATCTTCCGCGACTCCGCCGAGGCGGCCGTCGTGGACCTCGCCGTGCTGCGCGTGCTGCGGATCCTCCACCAGGTCGGACCGGACGCGCCCGTGTCGACGTACCTGGAACACCACGCCTGGCCCGAGGCGGTACGCGCCGCCCGCGAGGCCCACGTACGGCTCGCCGCGGCGGACGCGGACGACCCCGACGTACCGCCGACCTCGCTCGACGTACTGAGGATCCTCACCCGCGCGGTGTGAAAGGCTGTGGGGTCATGAGCGCAGACCCGCAGCAGCAGCCCCAGCAGTACGTCCTGACCCTGTCCTGCCCGGACAAGCAGGGCATTGTGCACGCCGTGTCGAGCTACCTGTTCATGACCGGATGCAACATCGAGGACAGCCGGCAGTTCGGCGACCGTGACACCGGTCTCTTTTTCATGCGGGTGCACTTCACGGCGGACTCGCCCGTCACCGTGGACAAGCTGCGGGCCAGCTTCACCGCGATCGGGGACTCCTTCCGGATGGACTGGCAGATCCACCGCTCCGACGAGCGCATGCGGATCGTCCTGATGGTGTCCAAGTTCGGCCACTGCCTCAACGACCTGCTCTTCCGGTCCAGCATCGGGGCGCTGCCGGTCGAGATCGCGGCCGTCGTCTCGAACCACACCGACTTCGCCGAGCTGGTCGGGTCGTACAACGTGCCGTTCGTGCACATCCCGGTGACGAAGGACACGAAGGCGGCCGCCGAAGCGGAACTCCTGGAGCTGGTCCGCACCGAGCGCGTCGACCTGGTCGTCCTCGCGCGGTACATGCAGGTGCTGTCCGACACCCTGTGCAAGGAGCTGAGCGGGCGGATCATCAACATCCACCACTCGTTCCTGCCGAGCTTCAAGGGCGCCAAGCCCTACCACCAGGCACACGCCCGGGGCGTGAAGCTGATCGGCGCGACCGCGCACTACGTGACGGCCGACCTCGACGAGGGGCCGATCATCGAGCAGGAGGTCGAGCGGGTGGGCCACGAGGTCACGCCGGACCAGCTGGTGGCCATCGGTCGGGACGTGGAGTGCCAGGCGCTGGCGCGGGCCGTGAAGTGGCACAGCGAGCACCGCGTCCTCCTGAACGGCACCCGCACGGTCGTCTTCGCCTGACCCCTGCCGGGGGCTTCCCCACCCCGATCCGGCCCGGCCCATCCAGCCTCGCCGGTGTGGCCGGGGTCCGGCCCATCAAGCCTCGCCGGCGTTTGAGGCGCGGGTCCGGGCGGAGCCCGGTGCCCGGCGGAGCCGGGGTCACCTGGGGCTCCGCCCCAGACCCCGCGCCTCAAACGCCGGCGAGGCTGGTGGCGCCCGGACCCGCGCCTCAAACGCCGGCGAGGCTGAAACGGCCCCGGCCCGGCCGAGACAGCCGGCGAGGCTGAAAAGGCCGGACCCGCCGGCTGGGCTGAGGGTGCGGCCCGGGTTTCGAAGGCCGGCGGAGCCTATAGGCGGCTGAGGGACGCCGCCGCCGTGAGGACGTCGCGGATCGCCTCGCGGTCGCCGTGTTGTCCGGCGGCCGCCTCCTCCGGGGAGATGTGCCCCGCGGCCAGCCGGCAGAACTCGGTGCCCTCCAGGGCGACGTGCGCGACGGTGTGCTCCGCCGACGGCTTCGCGGCCGGCGAGTCCAGCGCGATGTCCCAGCCGCCGCCGCCCGCTCCCTCGATCTCCAGGTGCAGGGTCCGGCCGGGCGCCCCCGCCGCGACCAGTCCGCGCGCCGGCGCCGCCAGCCCGGCCCGCCGCCGTTCGGCCAGCGCGCCCGGCAACAGGCGCGCCGCGAGGTCGATCATCTGGTGCAGGTGCGGTCCGGACGGCGCCTCGTACGGGTAGTCCACGGCCTCCGCGATGTCCCAGGCGTGCACCCAGCACTCGAAGGCCCGCTCCAGGAACGCGTCCCCGAGGGGCAGCGCGAAGTGCCCGTAGTCCACGGCCAGCTCGGCGACGCCGCGGCCGGCGAAGGACACCGTACGGATCAGGGTGTGCCCCTGTTCCCGCCACGGCTCGCGGACCTGGCGGGTCGCCGGGTGGGGGTGGGAGTTCCAGAAGTGCTCCGTACGGTCCGTCGGGCCGCCCGGCGGTGCCTGCGGACCCAGCGGGTCGTCCAGCCCGAGGGCCGCCGCGACGAGTCCGTCGACCGTCAGGAGATGCCCGATCACCCCGGCGACCGTGGTCCGGCGCGTCTGCCGCCGCTCCTCCTCGAACCACTTGAGCCGTACCGGGGTGTGCCACTCCGCGTCGCCGAAGTCCCGCAGCAGCGCGTCGAGCCGCGCGGTCTCGGTGTCGTACGGCGTCGCCCACGTCGGTACCGGAATGCGGGCCGGGCGCCGGCCCAGGCAGTCCTCCAACACCCGCGACCGCAACAGCGGTTTGAGGTCGAGGGTCTCCTCGGGCTGCAACAGGCCCACGGCGTCCCGCAGCCTCAGGGCCTCCTCGGCGCAGGGCGCGCACTCGGTGAGGTGGTCCTCCACGGCCCGGGTCTCCTCGGCCGAGCAGGCGGCCAGCGCCCAGGCGCCGAGCAGGGACTTCAGCACGGCGTGCGAGGGCGGCGGCCCGGGCACGGCGATGTCCTCCACCGACGGGTCGGCCAACGGGTCCGACACCGGTTCCGACACCGGCTCCTGCGACGGCTCACACGACGGCTCGCGCGCCGGCGGTGGCGTCGGGGCCGGTGCGGGTTCGGGTGGCTCCTGCGGCAGCGGGTCCGGCGCGTGCCGCGGATCGAGGTCGTCGGCGGGCCCGCGGGGGCCGGGTATCCACGCGGAACCGCTCACGGGCCGCTGGTAGCCGTCGGGGAAGTCGTCGGGGAACTCTTCGGCGGGACCGGTCATCGGGGCGTTCCATATCCGGGCGGGCCGTATCCGGGCGGTGAGGCGCCTTCCCGGGGGAGGACGTTGGCGGTGGACAGCAGTTGCAGCCCGAGCCGCAGCCGGCGGCGCGCCTCGTCCTCGCTGATCTGCAGGTCGGCGGCGGCCTGCCGGTAGTCGCGGCGTTTGAAGTACGCGAGTTCCAGGGCGGCCCGCAGGGGCGCGGGCATGGAGGTGACGATGTAGTCCGCGCGGGCCGCGGCGTTGGCGGTGCGCACCTTCTGCTCCAGTTCCTCGCGGGATCCGCGGCCGAGTTCGGCCTGGCGCAGCCGGTCCACGGCCTGGCGCTGGGTGACGCGGGCGACCCAGGAACGCATGGAGCCCTGCTTGGGGTCGTAGGCGTCCGGGTTCTCCCAGATGTAGCCGAACACCTCGCGGGTGATCCGGTCCGCGCCCGTCTCGTCGCCCAGGACGCGGTGGGCCAGGCCGTGGACCAGCGACGCGAACCGGTCGTACAGCTCGCCGAGCGCCGCGGCCTCGCCGCGGGCGAGTCGTTGCTGCATGCGGCGGTCCCAGCGCGGTGGTACGTCCTTCGGCATACTGCCCCCAGCCGTGTGTCGACTCATCGAATGTAGTGGGCACATGGGGGTGTGCGCCTCTTTTGGGGGAAGCCGGTCCCGTGAGCGTGCCCTGCGTGATAGGCCCGTCGCTCGTGGTCGCCGGCGGAAAGTGACTCCGGTACGTGACACCCGTAAGGGCACGCCGAATGGCACACACATGCGCGCCCCGCCGCGCTCCCCGTGCGCGGGTTCGATGCGGCCACCTCCTTGACCGCTTCGCTTAACGCGCAGGCCACGAAGGCCTTACGCTCCTGCCTTGTCTTGAACTGCACCTCAACTGCACCCCATCGCACATGTGAAGGCGGAACGCCGAATATGGACAGCGCAGAATACGAGCGCAAGATCGCCGCCCGATTCGCCACCTTCGACCAGGACGGGTCCGGCTATATCGACCGCGAGGACTTCAGCGCGGCCGCGAAGGCCGTGCTGGCCGAATTCGGTACGACGGCACGCTCGGACAAGGGTCAGGCGGTCTTCGGCGGAGCCGAGGCGTTCTGGCAGGGCATGGCCGGCATCGCGGACGTCGACGGGGACCAGCGGGTCTCCCGCGAGGAGTTCGTGACGGGCGCGGCGAAGCGGCTGCGGGACAACCCACACCGGTTCGCGGAGATCGCCCGACCGTTCCTGCGGGCGGTGATCGCGGTGGCGGACGAGGACGGCGGCGGCGGTGCCACCCCGGCTGCCGCGGCCCGCGTGCTGAGCGTGCTCGGCACCCCCGTCGAGGTGGCCGGGACGGTCGCCGCGGCGCTGGACGCGGACGGGGACGGCCGCATCTCCGAGGACGAGATCCTGGCGGCCTTCGCGGGCTACTGCGGCGTGGAGGCCCCGGACGCCTGACCGGCCCCCGGTCTCCCGGGCCCGCCGTCACCGGGCCCCGGGCCGGGGCCCGGCGCGGCCGCCTCACGCGCGCCCTCGTCCCGGCCGCGAGCCGCCGTGTTCGGCGTCCGCTCGGCGTCCGTTCAGGAGTAGCGCTCGCGGAGCCGGTACTTGAGGACCTTGCGCAGGGCGTCGTTGCGGGGGAGCGCGTCCACCACCTCCAACTGCTCCGGGAGCTTGTGGGGGGAGAGCCCCTGGGCGCGGAGGTGACCCGTCACGTCCGCCAGCGTCAGGGGGGTCGAGCCGGGGGGTTGTTCGACCACCGCGCAGACGCGTTCGCCGCGCTCGGGGTCCGGGAGGCCGATGACGGCGACGTCCGCGACGGCGGGAAGCTCGTGGAGGAGGTCCTCTATCTCCTTCGCGGAGATGTTCTCGCCCTTGCGGATGATGACGTCCTTGCTGCGTCCGGTGAGCACGAGGTGCCCGTCCGGGGTGAGGTGGCCCAGGTCGCCGGTGACGAGGTAGCCGTCGGCGTCGAAGGCGGCGGCCGACTGGTCGCGGTCCAGGTAGCCCTGGCAGACGGCCTCTCCGCGCAACCGCACTTCGCCGTCCTCGTTCGCGGGGCGCGGTGTCCCGTCGGGTGAGGTGATGCGGATCGACATCGTCGCCGGGGGGCGGCCCTCGGTGGTCGCGAGCCGGTCGGGGGTGTCGTCGGGCGATCCCATGGTGATCATGGGGACCTCGGTCATGCCGTAGCCGTGGGTCAGTTGGCAGCCGAGTTCGCGGACCACCGCGTGGTAGATCTCCGGGGGCTTGGGGGCGCCGCCGCCCGCCAGGAGGCGGAGGGTGGGGATGAGCCTGCGGTCGGGCCGCTTGCGCTGCTCCGTGAGGAACATGGAGTAGAAGGCGGTCGAGCCGCCGGCGACGGTGACCCCGTGGCGCCGGTACCCGTCCAGTGCGGCGGGCATCGCGAACTTCTCGAACAGGACCGCCGGGAACCCGTACAGCAGCAGCATCACGGTGTAGTCCGGGCCGGCGATGTGGGCGAACGGGAACGCCATCGAACCCACGTCGGCCGGGGTCAGGTGCAGGGCGTGGGCCAGGCAGGAGCCGCCGGCCATGAGCGAGCGGTCGGTGTGCAGGACGCCCTTGGGGTCGGAGGTGGTGCCGGAGGTCCAGTAGATCCAGCGCACGTCGGTCCCGGACACGGGCGGCGGCGGGAGGGTCGAGGGGTCGCCCGCGGGGAGGGAGTCGTAGGCCTCGAAGATCCCGCGGGCGCCGAGCCGCTCGGCCATCGCGGTGTGGTCGAAGCCGCGCCAGACGCCGGGGACCGCGAAGAACTCCGCCTTCGACTCCCGGAGCGCGAAGCCGACCTCCCGGTCGCGGTAGAAGGGGATGACCGGCGACTGGACGGCGCCGAGGCGGGCGAGGGCGACCGAGAGCAGGACCGTCTCGATGCGGGTGGGCAACTGCCAGGCGACGACCGTGCCCGGGCGCACGCCCTTCGCGTACAGACCGGCGGCCACCTCCTCGGAGCGGTCGCGGAGGGCGCCGAAGGTGAGGGAACGGTCGTCGGCGGGGTCCTCGGCGGCCTCGACGAGGACCGGGGCGTCCGGGGTGAGGGCCGCCCGGCGGTCGACGAGTTCCCACAGGGTCCGGGAGCGGGCGAGTTCGACGGCGAGGGCCGTGGCGGCCGGATCGCCGGCGGTGCCCGGGACCGCGCCGGAGGGCGTTCCCGGGGCCGCGCCGCCGTCCGTTCCCGCTCCCGTGCCCCGCCCCGGGCCGCCGTCCGTTCCCGGTCCCGCGGCGCCGTCCGTTCCTGTGCCCGTCATTCCGGACCCCCTTAACTGACGATGAGTCAGATCTCGCGCAGAGCGTAGGGCGCGGGCGCTTGTCGGTCCAGGGGTGGCGGAGCTAGCTTGTTTCTGACGATCCATCAGATAGGGCGAGGGGACACCATGGAACTGCCTCGGATCATCAGCGTCGACGACCACGTGATCGAGCCCGCGCACCTCTTCGACGTGTGGCTGCCCGCCAAGTACCGCGACCGCGGCCCCAAACCGCTGACCGCCGGCATCGGCGAACTCGCCTACACGGGCGGCAAGTACGTGATCACCATGGACCCCGACGGCCCGCCGACCGACTGGTGGATCTACGAGGACCTGAAGTTCCCGTACAAGCGCAACATCGCCGCCGTCGGCTTCGACCGCGACGACATGACCCTGGAGGGCATCACCCGCGAGGAGATGCGCCGGGGCTGCTGGGACCCCAAGGCGCGGCTCGCCGACATGGACCTCAACCACGTCGAGGCCTCGCTGTGCTTCCCGACCTTCCCGCGCTTTTGCGGTCAGACCTTCGCGGAGGCGCACGACAAGGAGGTCGCGCTGGCCTGCGTGCGCGCCTACAACGACTGGATGGTCGAGGAGTGGTGCGGCGACAGCGGCGGCCGGCTGATCCCGCTGTGCATCATCCCGCTCTGGGACATCGACCTCGCCGTCGCCGAGATCCGGCGCAACGCCGCGCGCGGGGTCCGGGCGGTGACGTTCTCCGAGATCCCGACCCACCTCGGGCTGCCGTCGATCCACTCCGGGTACTGGGACCCCTTCTTCGCCGTCTGCCAGGAGACCGGCACCGTCGTGAACATGCACATCGGGTCCTCCTCCCAGATGCCCGCCGCGTCCCCCGACGCGCCGCCCGCCGTGCAGGCGTCCCTCAGCTTCAACAACGCGATGGCCTCGATGATGGACTTCCTCTTCTCCGGGGTCCTGGTGAAGTACCCGACGCTGAAGCTCGCCTACAGCGAGGGCCAGATGGGCTGGATCCCGTACGCGTTGGAGCGCGCCGACGACGTCTGGCGCGAGCACCGGGCCTGGGGCGGGGTCCGCGACCTGATCCCCGAGCCGCCGTCCACCTACTACTACCGGCAGATGTTCTGCTGCTTCTTCCGCGACAAGCACGGCATCGCCTCGCTCGACGTCGTCGGACGCGACAACGCGACCTTCGAGACCGACTACCCGCACGTCGACTCGACCTTCCCGCACACCAAGGAGGTCGCCCTCGACCACGTCGAGGGCCTCGACGAGGAGACGGTCTACAAGCTGATGCGCGGCAACGCCATCCGCATGCTGGGGCTCGACCTCGACAAGGGCCTGCGGGCGGAGCGCCAGTGGACCTGACCCCCACCGAGGAGGAGCGGGAGTTCCGGGCCCGGCTGCGCGAATGGCTCGCCAAGGTGCTGCCCGAACTGCCGGCCAAGCCGTCGCCCGACGACTGGCCCGGCCGGCGCGCGTACGACGCGGGCTGGCAGCGCCGGCTGTACGACGCCGGGTACGCCGGACTGCACTGGCCCGTGGACGCCGGCGGGCAGGGCGCCGGCCCGACCCGGCACCTGATCTTCCTGGAGGAGACGGAACGCGCCGGCGCCCCCTACGTCGGCGCCAACTTCGTCGGGCTGCTGCACGCCGGCCCGACCATCGCCGCCGAGGGCACCGCCGAGCAGCGGGCGCGCTGGCTGCCGCCCGTCCTGCGCGGCGACGAGGTGTGGTGCCAGGGGTTCAGCGAGCCGGGCGCGGGCTCGGACCTGGCCGCGCTGCGGACCCGCGCCGTGCGCGACGGCGACGAGTACGTCGTGACGGGGTCGAAGATCTGGACCTCGCACGCGGAGGTGGCGGACTGGTGCGAGCTGCTGGTCAGGACCACGCCCGTGGACGCGGACACCCCCAAGCACCGGGGGATCACCTGGCTGGCCATGCCGATGGACGCACCGGGCGTGACGGTCAGGCCGCTGCGCACCCTCGCGGGATCGACCGAGTTCGCGGAGATGTTCCTGGACGAGGTGCGGATCCCGGTCGGCCACCGGGTCGGAGCCGAGGACGACGGCTGGCGGGTCACGATGGTGACCCTGTCCTTCGAGCGGGGGACCGCCTTCGTCGGCGAGGTGGTCGCCTGCCGGCGGACCCTCGGAGAACTGGCCCGCACCGCCAAGGCGAACGGGCGCTGGGACGACCCCGTCGTACGGCGCGCCCTGGGCCGCCTCCACGGCGAGTTCGGGGCCCTGTGGCGGCTGACGCAGTGGAACGTCGGCGAATCGGAGCGCTCCGGCGGCGTACCGGGCACCGGCGGCAGCGTCTTCAAGCTGGCCTACTCGCACGCCCGGCAGGAGCTGTACGACGTCGCCGCCCTGGTGCTGGGCGCGGGCTCCCTCGCGCTGGACGAGGAATGGGTGCTGGACCGCCTCTCGTCCCTGTCGTACACCATCGCCGCGGGCACCTCGCAGATCCAGCGGAACATCGTCGCCGAGCGGATCCTCGGCCTCCCGAAGGGCCGGTGAGCCGGTGGACTTCCAGCCGACCGAGGAACAGCGGGACCTGCGGGCGGGCGTACGGGGCCTGCTGGCCGCACGGTACGGGCGCGAGGCCCTGCGGGCGTCCGTCGAGTCCGAGGTCTGCGTGGACCGGGACCTGTGGCGGCGGCTCGGCGACGCCGGCTTCTTCGCGCTGCGCCTCCCCGAGGCCGAGGGCGGGGTCGGGCTCGGTCTCCCCGAGGCGGTCCTGGTCTTCGAGGAGGCCGGGCGGGCGCTGGTGCCGGGGCCGCTGGTGGCCACGCACCTGGCCGCCGGGACGGTGCCGGGGGCCGCGGCCGGGACCGCCGTGGTGACGGCCTCGGACCTGGACGGGTCCCTGGTGGCGCACTGGGGGGAGGCGGACGCCGTGCTCGGGCTGCCGGGGTTCGCCTCGACCCCGGCCGAGCCGGTGCGCTCCGCGGACCCGCTGACCCCGCTGCACCGGGTCGCGTCGGCCCCGGTGCCCGGCGCCCACCGCGACGAGGGCGCGCTGCTGACGGCCGCGCTCCAGGTGGGGAGCGCGCTGCGGACGCTGGAACTCGCGGTCCGGTACGCGGGGGAGCGTGAGCAGTTCGGCCGCCCGATCGGCGCCTTCCAGGCGGTGAAGCACCTGTGCGCCGAGATGCTGGTACGGGCCGAGGTGGCCCGTACGGCGGTCTACGCGGCGGCGGTCACCGGCGACCCCGGGGAGACGGCGGCGGCGAAGCTGCTGGCGGACGAGGCGGCCGTACGCAACGCCCGGGACTGCCTCCAGGTGCACGGCGGCATGGGGTTCACCTGGGAGGCCGACGTCCACCTGCACCTGAAACGGGCCTGGGTGCGGGCCGAGCAGTGGCGCACGGCGGCCGAGGCGGAGGAACTGCTGGCGACGGACCTGCTGGAGGGCGCGGTGTAGCGGGGTTCAACGGCGGCCGGAGTGGCGGGAGGTGTGCCGCGGTGTAGCCGGGGCGGGGCGGGGTACCCGGGGGATGGCATCCGGAGGGAGGCGTTCGGAAGCGCCCGCGGGTACCCGGTCACGGGGACCGGCTCGTGGGCGCCGGCTCGGTATGGCACGGAGGCACGGGAGGGACGCGGCGGGACGCATGTCTGATTACAGAGAGTTGATATCGGTTTGTGTCCTTCGCCCGGCACATTACGGACCGGAGTCGGGTGCTCGCTCCGGTACGCTCCGACGAATGCGAGCGGTTGAGCGGCGTGAGCGCCGCACAGTATGCACCACGCCTACTCCTTCGCGCGGGAATATGCCCGAAGCGCTTGTTGTGGTGACTGTACGTCAACCATGCTGCTCCGCAAGGGGGTCACGGATCGTGATCCCGTTCCGTCGTGAGGCGAAGTGTCCGCCGGTTCGGATGGTGTGAGCGGTGCAGGTGCTTCAGGTTCAGCTTGAGGTAGGCGCGGACCCCGCCGAGGTCGGCCGGGCGCGCCGGTGGGCGCGATCCAGGCTGGCGGGCTCCGGCATAGGGGACGACGAGCCGCTCGCCGAGACCCTGATCCTGCTGATCTCCGAACTCGTCACCAACGCGGTCGTCCACACGGGCTGTCCGGCGGTGCTGCGGATGCTGTTCGGCGGGCCGGGGGTGCGGGTCGAGGTGGCCGACGCGAGCGACCGGGCGCCGGCCCGCCGGCAGGCGGCCGGGGACGACACGGGCGGCCGCGGCCTGGAGCTGGTGGACGGCCTGGCGGACCGCTGGGGCTGGCAGCCCGAGGGTGCGGGCAAGCGGATCTGGTGCGAGGTCGACCGGGCGGAGAAGGCGGCCGCGGACTGCGCCACGGACTGCGCCGCGGACGGCCCCCGGAATCCTTCCGAACATTTTGACCAGAACCGGGAACCCCGCGTGTACCTCTAACGAGGTGTTGACGGTTCGTCACATCTTGATCACTCTGGTGGGGAGCGATTCGTCGCGAGGGGACGCCAAGGGTCCTGCCTTGACGAGTGCGGGTCGTGGGGTGGCGGCTGCCGTGCCGCGCTCGGGGCGTGCATGCGCGTCGCCGCCACCCGCAGGTCGAACCGCGCCCGGGGGCCCGCGAACGGGCCCCGGGGCGGGCGCCTTGAGCGACGGTCAAAGGATGGCGACCGGGGCGACCGGGGTGCCCACCGCGCCGACGAAGGGTTCCGGCATCGCGGAGAGCAGGAACGCGTGGCGGGATTCTTGTGCACAGGCTGTGGACAACTTTTCGAGATTCCAGTTCTGGCCCTGGTGCATGCCCATCTCCACCAGGTCCAGCGCGTGCACCGGCAGCCAGAGGTTGTCGATCTCCGGCGGGAAGATCTCGAAGGTCAGGGTGTCATTCGCGACGGCCGCCACGTCCCGGGCGTGGAACCACTCGGGCGTACGGACGGACAGGCCGGGTGACGGGAAGCCGTAGCCGTGCTTGTCGCCGGCCAGGTAGGCCTGGATCTGGCCCGTGCGGACCAGGACGATGTCCCCCGCGCGGACGGTCACCCCGCCGAACTCCTCCGCCTCCGCCAGGTCCTCGGGCGTCACGGCGTGGTCGCCCGGGAGTCGGTCCAGGCCCTTGGCGCGGGCCACGTCCAGCAGGACCCCGCGCGAGACGATGGGTCCCGCCTTGTCGATGCCGCTGAACTCCGCGCGGCCGTGCGCCGTGACGGTGCCGGCGGGGCGGCCGTTGTAGATCCTCCCGGAGTGGGAGACGTGGGTGAGGGCGTCCCAGTGGGTGGCGCACTGGAGTCCCATCGTCACGGCGTCGTCGCTGCACGCGACCGTGCCCGGGCCGAAGATCTCCTGGTTGACCTGCACCATCGTGTGCAGCGGGTTGATCCGGCCGGGGATCATGCCCACCTGTACCCCGTCCTCCTTCAGCGGGAGCGCGAGCGGGATCCGGCGGCCGGTGCGGATCTCGGCGGCGGCCGCCCGGACGACCTCGTCGGTGATCAGGTTGAGGGTGCCGATCTCGTCGGAAGCGCCCCAGCGGCCCCAGTTGTTGACGCGCTTGGCGATGTCGTGGAACTCGGCGGGCATGCCCATCTGACTCATCAGCTCCTTGCCATACGGGACCCAACAGGGGCTTGTGCAGGCGCGTCCGCCTGCCCATAGAATCTAACGGTCCGTCAGAAATCGCGGGAAGGGGTCGGGCGTGGGGAACTTCTTGGCAGGCAAGGTCGTCGCCGTCACCGGAGCGGGCCGGGGCATCGGGCGGGCCGTGGCACTCGCCGCGGCCGCCGAGGGCGCCCGGGTCGTCGTCAACGACTACGGCGTCGGCATCGAGGGCGGCGCACCCACGAGCGAGATAGCCGAGGCGGTGGTCAAGGAGATCGTCGCCTCGGGCGGCGAGGCCGTGGCCGTCGCCGACGACGTCTCCACGATGGCGGGCGGACAGCGCATCGTCGACACCGCGCTCGCCCGGTACGGGCGGATCGACGGGGTCGTCTGCGTGGCGGGCATCCTGCGCGAGCGGATGCTCTTCAACATGTCCGAGGAGGAATGGGACCCGGTCGTCGCCACCCACCTCAAGGGCACCTTCACCGTCTTCCGCGCCGCCTCCGCCGTCATGCGCAAGCAGGGCGGCGGCACCCTGATCGGCTTCACCAGCGGCAACCACCAGGGCTCCGTCGCCCAGGCCAACTACAGCGCCGCCAAGGGCGGGATCATCTCCCTCGTCCGCTCCGCCGCACTCGGGCTCGCCAAGTACGGGGTCACGGCCAACGCCGTCGCGCCCGTCGCCCGTACCCGGATGTCGGCCAACGTGCCCATGGAACTCCAGGAGATCGGCGAGCCCGAGGACGTCGCCGCGCTGGTCACCTACCTGCTCTCCGACCGGGCCGTCGCCGTCGGCGGCGAGCCGATCACCGGGCAGGTCTACACGATCGCCGGCCCGAAGATCGCCGTGTGGGCCCAGCCGCGCGAGCTGCGCGCCGGGTACGCGGAGGGCTCCTGGACCCCGGAGAAGATCGCCGACTTCCTCCCCGGCACGGTCGGCACCGACCCGATGCCGATGCTCGCGCAGCTCGAAGCCATGGCGAAGGCGGCGGCCGCCAAGGACCGCCCCAACGCGTAGAGGGGGCCCGGTGGACTTCAGCTTCGGGGCCGAGGACGAGGCGCTGCGCGCCCGCGCCCGGTCGTGGCTGGCGGGGCACCTCGTCGGACCGTACGAACGGGCCGTCGGCCTCGGCGGACCCGGCAGCGAGCACGAGGAGGTGGCGGCGCGGCGCGCCTGGGAACGGGAGTTGGGCGCCGGCGGCTGGATCGGTCAGGGCTGGGAGGTCCCGGACGGGGCCTACGGGCAGCAGCGGCTCTCCCTGACCGGGCAGGTGGTGTGGGCGGAGGAGTACGCGGCGCTGCGCGCACCCGGCCGGGTCGGCCACATCGGGGAGAACCTCCTCGCCCCCACCCTGATCGCCCACGGGAGCCGGGAGCAGCGCGAACGCTTCCTGCCCGGGATCGCACGGGGCGAGGAGCTGTGGTGCCAGGGGTACAGCGAACCGGGCGCGGGGTCCGACCTCGCGGGCGTCCGCACCAAGGCGGTCCGGGACCCGGGCGCCCCGGGCGGACCGTACCGGGTCACCGGGCAGAAGATCTGGACCTCCCTGGCCCGGGACGCGGACTGGTGCTTCGTCCTGGCCCGGACGGAGGCCGGGTCGCGGCGGCAGGCGGGACTGTCGTTCCTCCTCGTGCGCATGGACCAGCCGGGCCGCGTCGAGGTCCGGCCGATCCGGCAGATGTCGGGGACGGCGGAGTTCAACGAGGTCTTCTTCGACGGGGCGCTCGCCGCCGAGGTCGTCGGCGGCGAGGGCAACGGCTGGTCGGTGGCCATGGGGCTGCTCGCCCTGGAACGCGGGGTGTCCACCCTGGTCCAGCAGATCGGCTTCGTGGCGGAGCTGGAGCGGGTGCTGGCGGCGTACACGGCCTCCGGCGCGGGCGACGCCGGGCGCGGGTCCGCGGGCGAGGGGGACCCCGTGCTGCGGGACCGTCTCGTACGGCAGTGGGCCGAGCTGCGCACGATGCGGTGGAACGCGCTGCGGACCCTGGGCGCGGCCGGCGACGCGGGCGCGCCGAGCGTGGCCAAGCTGCTGTGGGGCGGCTGGCACAAGCGGCTCGGGGAACTCGCGGTCGCGGTCCGGGGCGCGGCGGCCGCCGCCGGGCCCGCGGACTGGGCGCCCGGCCTGCCCTACGAACTCGGACTCGACGAGGAGCAGCGCCTGTTCCTGTTCACCCGCGCCGACACGATCTACGGCGGCTCGGACGAGATCCAGCGGAACATCATCGCCGAGCGCGTGCTCGGCCTGCCGAAGGAGCCCAGGTGAGAGGCGTCGTGTTCGACGGCAAGCAGGCCCAGGTGGTCGAGGATCTGGAGATCCGCGACCCGGGGCCGGGAGAGGTGCTCGTCGCGATCGCGGCGGCCGGGCTGTGCCACAGCGACCTGTCGGTGATCGACGGGACGATCCCCTTCCCGCCGCCGGTGGTGCTGGGGCACGAGGGGGCGGGCGTGGTGGAGGCGGTCGGCGTCGGGGTCACCCACGTGGTGCCCGGCGATCACGTCTCGCTGTCCACCCTCGCGAACTGCGGGGCGTGCGCGGACTGCGACCGGGGACGGCCCACGATGTGCCGCAAGGCGATCGGGATGCCGGCGCAGCCGTTCTCGCGGGGCGGGAAGCCGCTGTTCCAGTTCGCCTCCAACTCGGCCTTCGCGGAACGGACGATCGTGAAGGCCGTGCAGGCGGTGAAGATTCCCTCGGACATCCCGCTGACCTCGGCGGCGCTCATCGGGTGCGGGGTCCTGACGGGCGTCGGGGCGGTGTTGAACCGGGCCAGGGTCGACCGGGGCGATTCGGTCGTCGTCATCGGCACCGGCGGCATCGGGCTCAACGTGCTCCAGGGCGCGCGGATCGCGGGCGCGACGACCATCGTCGCGGTGGACGCCAACCCGGCGAAGGAGGCGGTGGCCCGGCAGTTCGGCGCCACGCACTTCATCGACGCCTCGGCGGTCGCGGACTCCTCGGCGGCGGTGCGGGAGGTCCTGCCCACGGGGGCGGACCACGCCTTCGAGTGCGTGGGCAACGTGAAACTGATCCGCCAGGCCGTCGACCTCCTGGACCGGCACGGGCAGGCGATCCTGCTGGGCGTGCCGGGCTTCAAGGAGGAGGCGTCGTTCCTCGTGTCGTCCATGTACCTGGACAAGACGATCATGGGATGCCGGTACGGATCCTCGCGCCCCCAGCGCGACATCGCCCTCTACGCCGAGCTGTACCGGCAGGGAAGGCTGCTGCTGGACGAACTCGTCACCGAGGTCTACCCGATCGAGGACTTCGCGAAGGCGGCCGACGACGCCCACCACGGCCGGGTGGCCCGCGGGGTCCTCACCTTCTGAACCGCCCTCCGCGTCACCCTCCAAGGCGGGCGGCGGACGGGTGAGGCGAACGGGTGAGGCGGACGGCGAAGGGCCCGGCCGGCGGGGAATCCGCCGGCCGGCCCCTTTCGGGCCGGCGCGTCAGTCCGTGAAGCGGCCGAAGCGGCC
The DNA here is from genome assembly GCF_036231985.1 of Streptomyces sp. NBC_01426. Lineage (GTDB taxonomy): Bacteria > Actinomycetota > Actinomycetes > Streptomycetales > Streptomycetaceae > Streptomyces. The sequence continues at coordinate 3,538,841 of NZ_CP109500.1, read as the reverse complement.
CTTGTGGAAGAGCAGGGGGTCGCCCTCGCCGTCCGCGCCCATGGCCTCGACGCGGCCGACGACGATGAGGTGGTCCCCGCCGGTGTGGACGGCGTGGATCCGGCAGTCGATCCAGGCGGGCACGTCGTCGAGCCGAGGCGATCCGGTGACGGGGCTCGGCTGGTGCGGCACACCGGCGAACTTGTCGGCGCCGCTCACGGCGAACGACCGGCACAGGCCGCCCTGTTCGGCCCCCAGGATGTTGACGCAGAACACCCCGGCGCGGGCGATGCGCGGCCAGGTGGTCGACGTACGGGCCACCATGAACGTGACCAGGGGCGGGTCGAGGGAGAGCGACGCGAAGGACTGGCAGGCGAAACCGGCCGGCCCGTCCTCGTCCGCGCCGGGCGGGGCGGTGATGACCGTGACCCCGCTGGCGAAGTTCGACAGCACGGCCCGGAACTCTGCGGGGCTGACGGGCGCGCGCTCGTCCTCGCCGACGGCCCGCAGGTCGGGGCGCGGCAGCGTGTTGACGGGTTCCGGCTCCGCCGCGGCGGAGGTGGGGGAGCCCACTGACCTGAGGTATCGGACGACGGTGGCCGCCATCCCTGCGTGTCCCATCACAGAACGATTGAAGCTGACGGAGCGTCAGATAGGAAGGCTTGGGCGGGATCGGCCCGATCCGGCCGGCGGGCGGGCGTGGCGGTGGGCGTGGCGGCGGGTCGGCGGTCGGGGTCGGCGGGTCGGCGTCGTACGGGTGAAATGCCCCCGTACGGGTGAAACCGGCACCTCGCGCGGACTCGAACGCCCGGCTGTTCCACGCGGGCTGGGCATCGTGGCACCCGTCCCGTCGGCCCCGTCCACCCAGGAGGAACCTCATGCTCGGCACCGATTTCCGTCCCGGCTCGCCCAACTGGCTCGACCTCGGCAGCCCCGACATCGCCAGGGACGCGGCCTTCTACGGCGCCCTCTTCGGCTGGGAGTTCGTCTCCGCCGGCCCCGACGCCGGCGGCTACGGGTTCTTCCGGCTGGACGGCAAGACCGTCGCCGCCATCGGCGCGCTCACCGAGGAGGGGGCGAAGCCGGCCTGGATGGTGCACTTCGACACCCGCGACATCCAGGCCACCGTCCAGGCGATCAAGGACGGCGGCGGCACGATCCGCATGGAGCCCACCGACGTCATGGGACAGGGCTGGCTGGCGCAGGCCACCGACCCGCAGGGCGCGGAGTTCGCCCTGTGGCAGTCCGGCCGGACCGCCGGCTTCGAGCTGGGCTCCGCCCCCCACAGCCTCATCTGGGTGGAACTCCACGTGCCGGACCCGGCCCGGGACATCGCCTTCTACCACGGCGTGTTCGGCTGGCGGCACGCGGCGATGCAGGCGACGCCCGAGATGACGTACCGCGTACTCAGCATCGCCGACGGGGACCAGCAGGACGGCTCGTTCGGCGGCGTCGCCCCCTCGCAGGGCGGAGGGCCGACGGGCTGGGTGCCGTACTTCAACGCGCCGGACGTCGACGGCATCGTCGCCAAGGCCACCGAGAACGGCGGCACGGTCCTGATGCCGCCCGCCGAGGTGCCGAGCGTCGGCCGGATCGCCTTCCTCACCGACCCGGCGGGCGCGATGTTCGCCCTGCTGAAGCCCGACCCGCAGATGTAGTCCACGGGCGTGATCCTTCGCCGCGGTCCTGGGCCGCGGCCCTGGGCCGGTCCTCAGCGGCCGAGGTACTTGGGGGTGCGGCGCTCCACGAAGCTCGCCACGCCCTCGTTCGCGTCGGCGGTGGTCATGTTGATCTCCTGGGCGGTGGCCTCGGCGGCCAGGGCGGTCGCCCGGTCACCGTCCAGCGAGGCGTTGACCAGTTGCTTCGTCAGGGCGATGGCCCGGGTCGGGCCCTGCGCGAGGCGCTCCGCCCACTCCCGCGCCGTCGCCTCCAGGGCCTCGGCCGGCACCACCTTGTTGACCAGACCCAGGCGTTCGGCCTCGGCGGCGGGGACGGCGTCCCCGAAGAACATCAGCTCCTTGGCCTTCTGCGGGCCGAGCAGCCTCGGCAGCAGGTACGCGCCCCCGCCGTCCGGGACCAGCCCACGGCGCACGAACACCTCGATGAACCGGGCCGGTTCCGCCGCGATCACCAGATCGCAGGCCAGCGCCAGATGGGCGCCGATCCCGGCGGCCGTGCCGTTCACGGCGGCGATCACCGGCTTCTCGCAGTCGAGGACCGCCGTGATCAGCCGCTGTGCCCCCAGTCGGATCATGCGGGCCACGTCCCCCGCGATCCGCTCGCCGGCGGCGGGACCCCCGCGCAGATCCGCCCCGGCGCAGAACCCCTTGCCGGTGGCGGTGACGACCACGGCCCGGACGGCGGGATCGCACGAGGCCGCGTCGAGCAGCGCGATGACGCGCTCGCGCTGCCCCATGGTGACGGCGTTCATGGCCTCGGGGCGGTTCAGGGTGATCCAGGAGACGCCGTTCTCGGTGCGGTGCAGCACGAGCCGGTCGACGTCCGGTGCGGTCGTGGCGTGCGGTGCGGTCGCGATGTCCGGTGCGGTCATGGGGTACGGGCTCCAGTCGGTCCGGGCTCGGGAGGGCGGGGGGACGAACGTCCGTTCAGCGACAGATGGCCAGCGCGTCCAGCGCCACCGCGCCCTGGCCGCGCGGGAGGACCATCAGCGGGTTGATGTCCAGTTCGGAGAGCACGTCGCCCAGCTCCAGGGCCATCCGCTGGACCCGCAGGACGACCTCCACCAGCGCGTCCACGTCCGCCGGCGGGGCGCCCCGTACGCCCTCCAGCAGCGGTTGGCCGCGCAGTTCCGTCAGCATCGCCCGCGCCTGGTCCTCGCCGAACGGCGGCACCCGCACCGCCGCGTCGCGCAGCACCTCGACCAGGACCCCGCCGAGGCCCACCGTGACGGTCGGCCCGAAGAGGTCGTCCCGGGTGACGCCGACGACCATCTCCACGCCGCGCTCCACCATCTGGCAGACCAGGATCCCGTCCAGCGGGACGTTCTCGTAGCGCGCGATGTCCGTCAGCTCCCGGTACGCGTCGCGGATCTGGCTCGCGGAGGTCAGGCCGATCTTCACCAGCCCCAGCTCCGTCTTGTGACCGAGCTGCGGGCCCGAGGCCTTCATCACCACGGGGTAGCCGACCAGTCCGGCCGCCCGGACGGCCGCCGCGGCGCTGGTCACCAGCTGCTCGCGGGGGACGCGTATCCCGTACGCCCGCAGCAACTGCTTCGCCGCGTGCTCGCTGAGCTGCTGGCCGGGCCGCATCAGGGCCTGCGCCTTGCGGTACGAGGGCGAGGGCGTGCGCGGTGCCTCGTCGAAGGGGGAACGGTAGGAGGCGGTGAACCGGTGGTGGCCGAGGTAGGCCCGCACCGCGGTGATGCAGTTGCCGAAGGTGCGGAACGTGGCGACGCGGGAGGAGCCCAGCAGGGTCGTGCGGTACGCCTCCTCGGTGCCGACGGGGGACCCCCAGATCACGCAGATCAACTTGTCGCTCTGCTCGGCCGCGTCCACCAGGTCCTGGGCGAGCTTGTCGCTCATGGGCGGGAAGGGGCCGGTGATCGGGCAGATCAGCACGCCCACGGACGGGTCGGCCAGGATCGCGTCGATGATCTTGCGGCCGCGCCAGTCGCCCACGGGGTGACCGCCGTTGTCCACGGGGTTCGCGACGTTCAGGTACTCCGGGATCCACTGGTGCAGCTCGTCCTGCTTGGCCTGCGTCAGGGTCGGCAGGCTCAGGCCCGCCTCGGTGGCCAGGTCGGAGAAGTGGGCGCCCGTGCCGCCGGAGATCGAGTACACGACCACGCCGTCCGCCAGCGGCTTGCGGGCCCGCGCCAGCAGGGCGGCGGTGTCCTGGAGCTCGTCCAGGCCGTCCACGCGGATCACCCCGAACTGGCGCATGGCCGCGTCCACGACCGTGTCCGCGCCGGTCAGCTTCCCGGTGTGGGAGGCGGCCATCCGGGCGCCCGTCTCGGTGCGGCCGACCTTGACCGCGACGACCGGCACGCCGTTGCGGGCGGCCCGGTCGGCGGCCAGCAGGAAGGACCGGCCGTCCTTGAGCCCCTCGACGTAGCAGGCGATGGCGCCGACCTCGGGCCGCTCCGCGAAGTAGGAGATGAAGTCGGAGGTCTCCAGGTCGGCCTCGTTGCCCGTCGGCGCCCAGTGCGAGAGCCGGATGCCGAGCTCCTGGAGCGTGTACACGGGCCGGCCCTGGTGGCCGGACTGGGTGATCAGCGCGATCGCCGGGCCGTCGAGGTCGTCGCGGAACGCCTCGAAGGCGTTGAGGTTGGTGTTCGGGCCGAGCAGGCGCAGCCCCGAGCGTTCGACGGCGGCCGAGAGCCGGGCCTGTGCGGCGGCCCCGGCGTCGCCCGTCTCCGCGAAACCGGAGGCGAAGGCCACCGCGAACTTCACCTTGGCCTCGGCCAGTTCCTCGATGACGGGCAGCGGATCGCCGACGAGCAGGACCGCCAGGTCCACCCGTTCGGGCAGGTCGGCCACCGAGGCGTGGCACGGCAGCCCGAAGACGGTGGTGCGGGTCGGGTGGACGGGGTGGATCCGGGCGCCGACCCGCTCCGCCCAGGCGAGGAGCTGCCGCGTGATGCCGGTGTTCGGCCTGCCCTCGGCGTCGGAGGCGCCGATGACGGCCACCGACTCGGGCCGGAAGAACCGGTCCAGGTCGGGCACCTCGGCGTACAGGGGTCGACCGCTGACGTCCAGCGCGACCGCGTCCTCGGCGGACGGCGCCGCCGTGGAGTGGACGGCCGTCCTGGGGGTCTCCCCGCAGGCCTCGACGCGTGCGCGGAAGTCGGTGGTGAGGGTGCCGTGAGTAGATCCAAGCATCGTTCCGCCCGCTCCTGCTCGATGAACTCCATGAACCGAACTCATGAACGCACAACGCGAATGCGCGACGTGGGTGCGCCAACTGACGCGTAGTCAGATTACTGAACTGACGCGCCGTCAGGAACAGGCCTGCGCAGGAAAGGTGGTGGAGGTGATGTGGTGAACGGTGGCAGATCCCCCCGCCGCGGGTCCAGGCGGGATTCGGCCGAGGCCGCCGGGGGGCTGGGTGCGGGCTGCGGTGGGGGGCTGCGGCGAGGCCTCGGGCGGGGTGCGGCGGGGGCTCCGCCGGGGCTGCGGTCGGGGTGGTGCGGGGTGGTGCGGGGCGGTCTCAGGGGCGGGCGCGGTCCTTCCGGGCCACCGCCCTGGCGATCTTCCGGGCGTCCAGCGCCAGTTCGCGGAACATGCCGCTGATGGGGTTGGTGAAACCGGTGAAGTACAGGTCGGGCGCGTGCGCGGGGGTGCGGGCGCCGTGCACGCGCGGCCGTCCCCGGCCGTCCAGTACGTCGAGGTGACCGACCAGCCCCTCCAGGGAGCGCCGGTAGCCGGTCGCCGCGATCACCACGTCCGGGGCGATCCGCGTACCGTCCGCCATCACCACCTCGTCGCCGTCGAGGGCGTCCACCGCGGCGACCGGTTCGACCCGGCCCGACCGGACGGCGTCGATCAGCCCGACGTCCTGGATCGGGATCGCGCCCTGCCGGACCCTGCTGTACAGGCCGGCGGTGGGGCGGGGCAGCCCGTACGCCGACAGGTCCGGGACGGAGGCCCTCGCCACCAGCGCGGAGAGCCGGTCCACGAGCCGTACGGGCAGTCGACGCACCAGGATCCCGGTGCGCTGGGCCGGCCAGCCGCAGGTGGAACGGCGCACGATGTGCGGGGCGGTGCGCACGGCGAGCCGCACCCGCGCGGCGCCGCCCTCGGCGAGGTCCACGGCTATCTCGGCGCCGGTGTTGCCGACGCCGACGACCAGCACGTCCCGGTCCGCGTACGGGGTGGCGCTCCGGTAGTCGGCGGCGTGCAGCAGTTCCCCGCCGTACGCGTCCCGGCCCGGCCACTCCGGCAGTCGGGGGGTGTGGTTGAAGCCGGTCGCCACGATCACGGCGCCGGCCGCCAGCTCCCGGCCGCCGCTGGCGTGCAGGGTCCAGCCGGAGTCGTCCGCGGCCCGCTCGATCCGCGTCACCTCGACCCCGGTGACCAGCTCCAGCTCGTGGAACTCGGCGTACTTCTCCAGGTAGCGCACCACGTTGTCGCGCGCGACCCAGCGCCCGAAACGACGTGGCACGGCCAGGCCGGGCAGCGCGGAGAGCCGTCGCGTGGTGTGCAGGCGGAGCCGGTCGTAGTGGCGGCGCCAGGAGGAGCCGACGGCGTCGGACTTCTCGACGACCACGGCGCGGACCCCGCGGCTGCGCAGGGCGGCGGCGACGGCGAGGCCGCCGGGGCCGGCGCCGATCACGTACGTCGGGCGGGGGTGGGTGGTCATGTCGGGAGCTTCGGGCATGAGGAGTGATCGTATCGACACACAGAGTTGGTGGGTCTCGGACGAGGAGGGAATCGATTGCGGATCGATCACGGGGGGTGGGGCGGGGCTCCTGTGTTCGGGCTCACGGGTTCCGTGCGCGGGCCTCGCGGGCCTCGCGGGGTTCGGTGCGCGGGCCCTTGCGGGATCGGTGCGGATCCGCTCAACTGACGTACCGTCAGATCGTGAGAGGGGTGGAGGACGCCGATGCAGACCATCTGGCTCAGCGGGGCCGAATGGACAGCCGTGCTCCGGATAGGCCTCGGCCTGTGGTGGCTGGAGAGCTGGCGGCACAAGGACAAGAAGGGCTGGTTCGAACGCGGCACCGGCATCGCCTGGGCCGCCGACGTCGCCGGCAAGCACCGGTGGGGCTTCGTGAAGGGCGGCTTCGACACGGTCGTCCGGCCGAGGCCGAAACTCATGGCGTACGTGGTCGTGTACGCGGAACTCGCCCTCGGACTGGGCCTGGTGCTCGGCCTCCTGACCCCCGTGGCACTGATCGGCGGACTGCTGCTGAACCTGCTCTACCTCGTGCTGATGATCCACGACTGGGCCGAGCAGGGGCAGAACGCGATGATGGCGCTCATCTCGGTCGTCGCGCTGTTCGCGATGGGCTGGCAGGTCTGGTCACTCGACGCGGCGATGGGACTCTTCCTGTGAACACGGTCCGGTACGACCTGCCCGAGGTCGACGACTTCACCCGCCCGTACTGGGAAGCGGCGGCGGAAGGCCGGCTCCTCGTACGCCGCTGCGCGGACTGCGGGCGCGCCCACCACTACCCGCGGGAGTTCTGCCCGTACTGCTGGGCGGGCGAGGAGCGCGTGACGTGGGAGCAGGCCGGGGGGCGGGCCGTGCTGTACACGTGGTCGGTGATCCACCGCAACGACCTGCCGCCGTTCGGGGAGCGGGTGCCGTACGTGGCGGCGGTGGTGGACCTGGAGGAGGGGCCGCGGCTGATGACGGAGCTGGTGGCGTCCGGGGGTGGGGCCTCAGGGGCGGTGCTTGGCGGGGCCGGGGCCCTGTTGGGCGGGGCCGGGTTCGGAGGGTTCGGGCTCGGCGGGGCCGGGTTGCGGGTCGGGATGCCGTTGGAGGTGGCGTTCCGGGAGGCGGCGGAGGGGGTGTGGGTGCCGGTGTTCGGGGTGGTGGCGGAACGGTAGCCCTGGCCTGTGCCCTGGCCGGGCGGTGGTGTTGGCGCCTTGCCGCCTTGCCGCCTTGTTGCCTTGCTGTCGGTTGCTGCCGGTCCCGGCTGCGTCGGGCGCCTCAAGCGCCGGCGGGGCTGGGGGTGGGGGTCGGGGGCGGGGTGGGGTGTCGTCCTGGACTGTGTGATGTAGGCGCCCTGGCCCGGCTTGGTTTGCGGATCGGTGGTCACGCGCCACAAATCCCACTTCTACGTCCCGGCCAACACCCCACCCCGCCCCCGCCCCCGACCAACAGTCCAACCCCCGTCAATCCAGCCTCGCCCGGCCGGTCCGGCAATTCCAGCCTCGCCGGCGTTTGAGGTGCGGGTACGGGCCACCCTTCCGGTTCGGGTCGGCAATCCAGCCCCGCCGGCGTTTGAGGCGCGCGGTGGAGTCCCGTTGGGCTCGGTGGGGGGACGGGCCTGGTCGCGTCAGGGCCAGAGGAGGGTTCGGGTCCAGGGGGTGGTGGGGGTGCGGCGGTAGTGGAGGCGGGTGTGGCGGCGCGCCGCGTCGCCCTGGAAGAACTCGGCCTCCGTCGCGTCGAGCACGTACCGCGTCCACGTCGGCGCCACCGCGTCCGGCTCGGCGCCCGCGCGCGCCCACGCCGCCGCCGAGGCCTCGGCCAGGTCCGCGAGGGAGGGCAGGACCTCGCTCTGGTGTCCCGTCAGCGCGGCGGCGAGCGCGCCGCGGGACCTGACCGCGAGGTCCGCGCGGCTTTCCTCGGGTCCACAGGCCGTGACCCGGCCGCGGAGGCGGATCTGCCGGCCCACCGCGGGCCAGTAGAAGCCGAGGGCGGCGTCCGGTCGGGCCGCGAGCTGTCGGCCCTTCACGCTGGTGGCGTGCGAGGCGAAGTGCCAGCCCCGCTCGTCGGCGTCGTGCAGCATCAACGTGCGGACGTCGGGGCGCCCTTCGGCGTCGACCGTGGCCAGGGTCATCGTGTGCGGTTCGAGCTGTCCGGCCTTGGCGGCGTCCACGAGCCACTCCCGGAAGAGGGGGAGCGGGTCGGTCGGTGCCGTGTCCGGGTCGAAGGTGGGCAGCCGGGTGTCCCACACGCGCAGGGAGTGGAGGGTGGCGTGGAAGTCGGCGTCGCTCGTCTCACTGGTCATGGCGCCATCGAACACCATCGCATCAATGGGTGGATTGTCATCACACGGGCGAACTGCCGTTCATATGATGCGTCTGTTTCGGACGGATACCGGTGGGGGTTTGGACATGCGCGCAATCAATGGCAGGGGCGTCAGACGGGCGCTGGTGGCGGTGCTGGTGGCCGGGGTGGCGGTGGCGTGCGGGCCGGCCGAGACGGGTGGGCCGGCCGGTTCGCCGTCGGTGATCCGGTCGTCGGCCCCGGTGGCGCCGACGTCCGCGCCGCCGACGCTCTCGCCGACCGCGGTCGCCTCGCCATCGGCGGTGGTGACCCCGACGCCCACGCGGGTGGTGCTGCCCAAGGCGACCCCGGCCGCCGGGACGCCCGACGCGAAGGCGCCGACCAGGCCGGCGGCCGAGGTCCCGACGAAGGCTCCGAGCAGGGCGCCGACGAAGGTTCCGAGCAAGGCTCCGACGAAGGCGCCGCCGGAGCCCGCGGCGGCGGACTGCGAGATCGTCTCCAACGCGGGGAACTGCTACAACGCCGGTCAGTTCTGCCGCAAGGCGGACGTGGGGCGGTCCACCCACGCGGGCAACGGCCGGTTCATCCACTGCCGGCAGGACGGCAAGCAGCCGCGCTGGCAGTACTAGGTCGTCGGTGAGGGCCGCGGCCCCGGCGCGATCCGAAAGAGACGGCCCGGGTCTCAGCCCCGGCCCAGGATGACCGTCCCCGAGGAGCAGAACCAGCCGCCCGTGCCCGAGGCCAGGGCCACCTCGGGGAGTCGGCCGCCCGCCTTGGTGACCTGGCCGGCGCCGGCCTCGCCGCGGAGTTGGCGTACGGCCTCGACCAGCAGGAAGAGGCCGCGCATGCCGGGGTGGCAGGCCGACAGCCCGCCGCCGTCGGTGTTGACGGGGAGTTCCCCGTCGCGCAGCAGTCGGCCCTTCTCGACGAACGCGCCGCCTTCGCCCTTCGCGCAGAAGCCGAGGTCCTCCAGGGTCACGAGGGTCATGTAGGTGAAGGCGTCGTAGATCTCGGCGAGATCGACGTCCGCCGGGGTGAGCCCGGCGCGTTCGAAGGCCTGGCGGCCGGAGACGGCGGCCGGGGAGACGGTGAAGTCCTCCCATTCCGACATGGTGGTGTGGGAGACCGAGGCGCCGGTGCCCAGGATCCAGACCGGGTCCTTCGCGGTGTCCGGTACGAGGTCCTCGGCGACCAGCAGTACCGCGCAGCCGCCGTCGGAGCGGATGCAGCAGTGCAGTTTGGTGAACGGGTCCGCGATCATGTCGGAGGAGAGGACCTCGTCCACGGTGAGCGGCGTGCGGAACATGGCGTCCGGGTTGGTGGCGGCGTTCGCCCGGGCCTGTACGGCCACCGACGCGAGCTGTTCCAGGGTCGTGCCGTACTCGTGCATGTGGCGGCGGGCGGCCATCGCGTACTTGGCGACCAGTGTGTGGCCGTACGGGACCTCGAACTGGAGGGGTCCGCGCGCGCCGAAGGAGAGGTTCGCGGTGCGCCTGCGGGCCTTGATGTCGGCGCGGGCGGTGGATCCGTAGACCAGCAGGACGGCCCGGGCGTGGCCGGCGGCGATGGCGTCGGCCGCGTGGGCGGCCATCACCTCCCAGGTCGAGCCGCCGACCGAGGTGGAGTCGACCCAGGTGGGGCGCAGTCCCAGGTACTCGGCCACCTCGATCGGGGCCAGTGTGCCGAGGCCGGCGGAGGCGAAGCCGTCGATGACGGACCGGTCGAGTCCGGAGTCGGCGAGGGCCCGGCGGGCGGCCTGTGCGTGCAGGGCGTAGGGGGTGGGGCCGTCCACCCGGCCGCAGTCCGAGAGGGCGACGCCGGCGACCGCGACGCGGCGGCGCGGCGCGGTGGCGGTGGGGGTTCGGGGCGGTCCAGACAGTCCAGGCATGGGGCGACGGTATATCTGACGATGCGTCAGACGCTAGTGCGCGAGACGTGGTGCGGGTGGTTGTTCTCTTTCGTCGCGAGCGTGCGCGCCGGAAGTTCGATGCGGGCGCCGGGCCCCGACTCCTACGGTGCCCCCATGGCCTCCTCACCCTCCGCCGACCACCCGCTCAAGGGGGTGGCGACCTTCCTCGGTGGTGTCCTCCTCGTCGGTGGTGTCAGCGCCCTGTTGCACGAGTGGTTCGGCTTCATCCGCTTCCTGGGCTTCCTGCGGTTCCTCGTACCCGACGGCCACGAGATCCTCGGCAACGCCGTCATGGCCGGCCTCGGCTGCGTGCTCCTCGCGGTCGGGGGACTCCTCGGCGGGCGGGGTCGCCGCTGACCGCCCCGCCGCGGGTCGTCGAACCCCCCTTGCCCGCCCCCTGTGCATCTGGCTTCCGCCGCCCTAACATGACGGCCCGTCAGATACGGGGAGGAGCCCGACGATGGATGCCGCCTTCACCGCGGAGCAGCACGAGATGCGCCGCACCCTGCGCGAAATCCTGGGCAAACGCTGCGGCCCGGACGAGGTCAGGGCCGCCGTCCGCACCGCCGCCGGACACGACCACGAACTGTGGCGACAGCTCGCCCGGCAACTCGGCCTGCCGGGCATCGCCATCGCCGAGGAGTACGGCGGCGTCGGATGCGCGCCGGCCGACCTCGCCCTCGCCTGTGAGGAGACCGGCCGGGCCCTGCTGCCCTCGCCGCTGCTCGCCACCGCCGCACTCGCCGCGCCCCTGATCGCCGCCCTCGGGACGGAGGCCCAGCGCGCCGCGCTGCTGCCCCCGATCGCCGCCGGAGCGCTGACCGCCGCGCTCGCCGTACCCGGGACCGCCCTGGCCACGGCCCTCGCGCTGACCGGCGACAACGTGCCGGGGGAGTGGGCCGGCGGCGGTCGCGCCGGTGGGGTGCAGGCCACGTCGGGGGAGGGCGGCCCGCGGCTCTACGGGGAGGTCTCCCAGGTGCTGGACGGCCACAGCGCCGGGCTGCTCCTGGTCGCCGCGCACACCGGCGGCTTCGCCCGCAGCCGGACCCTGCTGTTCCTCGTACGGGAGGACGCGCCCGGACTCGTACGCGCCCGGCAGTCCACCCTGGACGAGACCAGGCCCCAGGGGCGGATCCAACTGCGCGACGTGCCCGCCGAGTTGCTCGGGGATGGCCAGGGGGACGTACCGGCGGCCCTCGCCGCCACCGGGCGCGCCGCCGCCGGCGTGCTGGCTGCCGAGGCGGTGGGCGCGGCGGAACAGGCGCTGGCCCGCACGGTGGACCACGTACGGCAGCGCGAGCAGTTCGGTCGCGCCATCGGGTCCTTCCAGGCGGTCAAACACCGCCTCGCGGACCTCTACGTCCAGGTGCAGGCGGCCCGCTCCGCCGCCTACTACGCCGCCTGGGACCCCGAGCAGGGCGGCCTCGCCCTCGCGCAGGCGCTGGAGGCGCTCCGGATCACCTCGGGCGAGGCGATCCAACTGCACGGCGGTATCGGCTTCACCTGGGAGCACGACGCGCACCTCTACTTCAAGCGGGCCGCGGCCGACGAGCTGCTCTTCGGCCCGGTGCACCGGCTGCGGGCGCACGCCGCCCGGCGGGCGGGCCTGTTCGACCCGTCCGCGTCCGCGACCGGGTCCGCGACCGGGTCCGCGTCCGCGTCCGCGACCGGGTCCGCGACCGGGTCCGCGTCCGCGTCCGCGACCGCGGTCCCACCCACGACCGCAACCGAGTCCACGAGCACGGAGAGGATGGCCGTCTGATGGCTCCCGTCGGCGTCAGGCTGATGCAGAAGGTCTCCTCGACCATGCTGTTCGCCAAGATCGCACCACACGTCATCCCGGCCATGGACAAGGCCGTGCACAGACTGACCCGCGGCAAGGTCATCCTGAGCGCGCAGATGCTGCCCGGCGTGATCCTCACCGCCAAGGGAGCCAGGTCCGGCCTGCCGCGCACCACGCCGCTCGCCTGCATGCCGGAGGACGACGGTGCGAGCTGGCTGCTGATCGGTTCCAACTTCGGCCGCCCCGGACACCCTGCCTGGACCGGGAACCTGATCAAGTACCCGGACGCGGAAGTGAGTTGGCGCGGTCGGGACATCGCCGTACGGGCCCGGCTGTTGCAGGGCGAGGAACGCGCGGCGGCGTGGCAGGCGGCGCTGAGGTTCTGGCCGCCGTACGCGACGTACCAGGCGCGCATCGAGCGCGAGATCCGGCTGTTCCGCCTGGAGCGTCGCTGATCGCGGCGGAGATCCGGGTGAAGCCCGGCGGAGAGCCGGTGGAGTCCGGCGGGAAGCCGGTGGGGGACCGACGGGGTCGGGAGCGGGCGCCGGCGTGAGCCGGCGGGGTGGTGGGGGCTGCGGGGAGCGGGCCCGGGCGGCGGACCAGGACCCCTGGCGGGGGCCCGGGGTCCGCCGCTACTTGGTCGGCTTCTTGCCGGTGATGCCGAGGTGGACGAGCAGCGCCAGGTTCGGCTTGAGCTCGGCCTGCTTGACGCCCCAGGTCTGGAAGCCCTTCTGGTGCGAGGCGACCGCGGCCAGCATCGCGACCAGCGAACCGGCCATCGCCGCCGGGCTGAGGTCCTTGTCGACCTTGCCCTTGGCCTGGAGTTCCTTCATCGACTCCGTGAGGGAGTTGGTGACGGAGTTGAGGATCTTCATGCGGATCTTGTAGAACCGCTTGTCGCCCTCGGCCGCGCCGAGGTCGACGACCCGGAGGATCGCGTCGTTGCGTCGCCAGAACTCCAGGAATCCCTCGACGAGTTCCTCGGCCGCCGCCCAGCCGGCCTTGCCGACCCAGTTGCGACCTTCGACGAGCGCCGTCAACTGCGCGCCCTCCGTGGCCATGTGTTCGGCGATCTCCAGGACGGCGCCCTCGACGTCCGGGAAGTACTGGTAGAAGGTCGCGGGGGAGGTCCCGGCCTTGCGGGCGACGTCGATCACCTTGACGTCGCGGTACGGCGAGGAGCTGAGCATCTCGCTGAGGCAGTCGAGCAGCTTCTGCCGCGTCGCCTGGCCGCGCCGGCCGGCGACACGCCCGTCGACGGTGCGTACTTGTCCTGTCATGCCGTCAGCTTACCGAGGGGTGATCGGGGCGCTATTCGGCCGCCTGCAAATGGGGTTACGGGGCCGCCGGCCTGCACGGGAGCGGCTGTCGGCCGGCTCCTCGACCGGGCCCGCGGGGCGGGATCCGTGCCCTGCGGGCGAAGGTTCGCGCCGGCGGTTTCCGGCCGGCACGCACCATCGGCGCCGCTCCCGTGCCCCGCCCGCGCTCGCGACCCGCCCACGCCCCTCCCGTGCCCTGCCCGCGACTCGCCCGAGACCGCTGCGGGGGCGTCGACCGGGACCCCGTGCGTATCGTGACGTATCCCCCGAATAGTCTTATCAACAGGCTGTGGACAAGTTTTCGGACACATCATGGCTGGGAGGTACGGAGGGTACACACCCCCGCACAACGGAAGGAACCGGGCTGATGGCCGCATTCGCGGAAGGCTCCCCCTGCTGGGTGGACGCCTCGCTTCCGGACGTCGAGGCGGGCAAGCGCTTCTACGGTGAGCTCTTCGGATGGTCCTTCGGCGACAGCGCGGGCGCCCAGTACGGCCACTACACGCAGGCCTACGCCCGGGGCCACAACGTGGCCGCCCTCGCCCCCAAGCCGGACGGCCGCATGCCCACCGTCTGGGGCGTGTACCTGTACACCTCCGATGCCTACGCCTGCGCCGCCCGCATCCGGGCCGCCGGCGGCCAGATGGTGATGGACCCCCAGCCCGTGGGCCCGTACGGCACCGCCGCCATGGCGGCCGACCCCGGCGGGGCCGTCTTCGGGCTGTGGCAGCCCGGCACCCACCACGGCTTCGAATCGCAGCAACAGCCCTACACCTACTGCTGGTCGGAGGTCTACACCCGGGCCCGCGACGCCGTGGACGTCTTCTACGACAAGGTCTTCGGCTATGTGCCCGAGGACCAGGACGATCCCGAGACCGGCATCGAGTACCGGGTCTGGTCCCCGCCCGGCAACCGGCCCGGATCCGACACCGCAGTGCTGGGGCGCAGTCTGATCACCGACGCCTTCCCGGAGATCATGCCCGCGCACTTCCTCGTCTACTTCGCCGTCCCTGACTGCGACCAGACCGTCGCCACGGTGCAGCGCCTCGGCGGCCGTGTCACCGCCGATCCCTTCGACACGCCGTACGGGCGGATCGCCGTCGTCGCGGACAATCAGGGGGCCGTCTTCGGCCTGCTCTCGGAGCCCCGTACCAAAGCCGCTCCCGAAAGCCACGCCTGACCCGGGGCCGGACCAGGCGCGGGCCTGACAGAATCGGGCTTGCGCGACGTCCGGCTTCGCCGGGGTGAGACGCTGCACGGGTGCGGTGGGGCGAACCCCCGCACGTGGGACGCGCACGGGTTGCCCTGCGCGGAACCGACCGCCGTGCCGCTGTGCGTGCTGGTGGAAGCGGGTCCGGCGTGGGCCCGTACGGGGAGGTGTGGAGGCGAGTGGTGGAGCAGCTGACGCAGCACGACCCGAGACGGATCGGCCCCTTCGAGGTGCTGGGACGGCTCGGCGCCGGCGGCATGGGGCTGGTCTATCTCGCGCGGTCGGCGTCCGGACGTCGGGTCGCGATCAAGACGGTGCGGACCGAACTCGCCGAGGACCAGTTGTTCCGGGTGCGCTTCACCCGCGAGGTGGAGGCGGCGCGCGCCGTCTCCGGTTTCTACACCGCCGCCGTCGTCGACGCCGACCCGCGTGCGGCGGTGCCCTGGCTGGCCACCGCGTACGTTCCGGCGCCCTCGCTGGAGGAGATCGTCAACGAGTGCGGGCCCATGCCCGCCCAGGCCGTGCGGTGGCTCGCGGCCGGCATCGCCGAGGCCCTGCAGTCCATCCACGGCGCCGGACTGGTCCACCGCGACCTGAAGCCGTCGAACGTGCTCGTCGTCGAGGACGGCCCGCGCGTGATCGACTTCGGCATCGCCAGCGGGGTCTCCAACACCCGCCTGACCATGACGAACGTCGCCGTGGGCACCCCCGCCTACATGTCGCCCGAGCAGGCCAAGGACTCCCGCAGCGTCAAGGGCGCCAGCGACGTGTTCTCGCTCGGCTCCACGCTGGTCTTCGCCGCGACCGGTCACCCGCCCTACCACGGCGCGAACCCCGTCGAGACGGTGTTCATGCTGCTGCGCGAGGGCCCCAACCTCGAAGGGCTCCCCGACGAGCTGCGGCCCCTGATCGAGTCCTGCATGCAGATGGAGGCCGGCCGGCGCCCCAGTCCCGCCGACCTCCAGGCGCAACTGGCCCCGCACCTCTTCGACGGCGACGACGACAGCGGTACCGCCTCGGCGTGGCTGCCGGGGCGCGCCGTCGCGATGATCGAGGCCCGCCGCGCGGGTCTGCGCACGGCGGCCGTCCCGTCCGGGCGTTCCGCACCCGGTCGGCCCGCGCCGGGCCGTCCCGCCGCCGGGGACGGCCACGGACCGGTCTCCGGCCCCTCCACGCACCGCCGCCAGCGCGGCGCCGACCCCTGGGCGGACCCGCGGACCGGCCAGGCCGCCCCGCCGCGCCCGCACCACCCGCCGCAGCCGGGCCTGGTGCCCTCCGGTGATCCCGTCCGGCTCGGCGCCTCGCCGGTGCCGATCGGTCCCGGGCCGCGCGCCACGGCCGCCGCGTCCTCCGCGATGGTGGCCGACACGGCGACCGGTTGGATCCGGCCGCCCGGCGGCGGCACGGCCTCGGCGGTGGAGGCCGTACCGGCCGCGACCGGCGCGCCCGCCGTCCCCGGCCCCGGCCCGTCCCCGGACAGCGGCCGCTGGCGCCCGTGGCGCTTCCGCATGTCCAACGAGGTCTGGGGCACCCCGACCGTCGCGGGCGACCTGCTGTACGTCACGTCCTTCGAGGTGCACGCCCTGGACGTCGGCAGCGGTCGCCGGCAGTTCAAGACCCGCGACGTCGCCTGGTCGATGGCCGTCTCCGACGGCCGTATCCACGCCTCCGACGGCCCTTCCCTGTACGCGCTCGACTCCTCCGACGGCTCCGAGCGGTGGCGGCTGGCCACCGATGCCTGGGTGTACGCGCTGCGCGCCGACCGGGGCACCGTCATCACCGCGACCCGCGGTGGCGGCGTGCAGGGCTGGGAGGCCTCCAACGGCCAGAAGCTGTGGGAGCTCGCCGGCGCCCAGTCCGACTTCGAGACCCCCGAGGCGGCCCCCGTCCTGCACGAGGGCACCGTCTACGTGTGGCAGGACGCCCGACTGCGGGCCCTGGACGCCCGCAGCGGCCTGGAGGCCTGGTCGTATCCGGTCGGAGACGCCGCCGCGTGCGGCAACGTCCCCGTGCGCGTCACGCCGGCCCCCGACGGCAACGTGTACGTCGTCGCCGGCACCCGCGTGCTGTCCGTGGACCGGGCCTCGGGTCGGGTCCGCTGGCACTTCGAGGCCCCGGCGGTGTTCCTGGCGGCCCCGGCGTTCGCGCCGGGCGCGGCCGTGACCGGCGGCGGGGTCTACCTCGTCGACTACCTGGGCACCGTCTACGCCCTCGACGCGGTCACCGGCAAGGACCGCTGGCGCATCGCCACCGAGCCCCGGCAGTCGGCGGACCCGGTGGTCGTGGCCAACGGCAACGTCCACCTGGGCGCGGGCAGCGCCCTGTACACGCTCGACGCGGTCACCGGCACCCCGAAGTGGCGGTTCGCGGCGGGCGGCGAGATCACCGGTCTGCCGGCGGTCGCGGACGGCCGGGTGCACTTCGGCTCGGCGGACCACTGCCTCTACACCCTCGACGCGGCGGGCGGTCAGCTCCGCTGGAAGCTGGCGACCGGCGGCGAGATCACCGGGGCCCCGGTGGCGGAGGCGGGGGTGGTCTACGCGTGCAGCAAGGACCACTGCGTGTACGCCCTGGACGCGGCGAAGGGCACGGGTACCCGTACCGGCACGTGACGGCGCCCCGGCCCCGCCGATGCGCGTACCGCACCGGGAGTGACAGGATGGACCCCATGAGCAACGTTTACTTCGACATCAACATCAACGGCGAGGCCGCCGGCCGCATCGTCTTCAACCTCTTCGACGAGGTCGTTCCGAAGACGGCGCAGAACTTCCGCGAGCTGGCCACCGGCCAGCACGGCTTCGGCTACGCGGGTTCGCCGTTCCACCGCGTCATCCCCCAGTTCATGCTGCAGGGTGGCGACTTCACCAACCAGAACGGCACCGGCGGCAAGAGCATCTACGGCGAGAAGTTCGCCGACGAGAACTTCGACCTGAAGCACGACCGCCCGTTCCTGCTGTCGATGGCGAACGCCGGCCGCAACACCAACGGCTCGCAGTTCTTCATCACCACGGTCGTCACCCCGTGGCTCGACGGCAAGCACGTCGTCTTCGGCGAGGTCGTCGAGGGTTCGGACCTGGTCCAGAAGATCGAGTCCCTCGGTTCCCAGTCCGGCGCCACCCGCGCCAAGATCGAGATCGCTGCCTCGGGCGTCGTCGAGAAGTGATCTGACCCACCCGCGTTCGCGCCGGACGGCCCCGCCCCCTTCGGGGGACCGGGGCCGCCGCCATGTCCGGCCCCTTTCACCGCACCGCCCGGCGCGGCGGTCAGTGGCCAGCGAAGGCGGCGGCGTTCTCGCGGGCCCACCGGGCGAAGGTGCGGGCCGGCGTGCCGAACAGGGTCTCGGTGGTGTCGGCGAGGGCGACCGGGGTCACGGTGGCGGCGGCCCACAGGTCGAGCAGGGAGCCGACCACGGGGGCCGGCATGTACCGGCCCATCTCCCGCTCGGCCTCGGCGCGGGTGATCTCCTCCACGGGGATGTCCCGGCCGAGGACGTCGGAGAGGACGGCGAGCTGCTCGCGGAACGTCAGCGACCGGGGGCCGGTCAGGGTGATCGCGCGGCCGGCGAGGTCGTCGCCGGTCAGGGCGCGGACCGCGATGTCGGCGATGTCGTCGGGGTGGATGGGGGCGAGGGCGGCGTCGGGGTGGGCGAGCCGGACCGGCTGCCGACGCCCGATGGGGTGCGCCCAGCCCAGCGCGTTGCCGGCGAAGGCGTCCGGGCGCAGCAGCGTCACGGTGAACGGGGCTTCGGCCAGGGCGCGTTCGACCCGAAGGCTGTGCGAGGCGAGCGGATCCGTGTCGGCACCGGGCGCGAGGACCGAGGCGGAGGACAGCAGGACGACGTGCTCCACCCCGGCGGACCCGGCGGCCTCGACCAGCTCGTGGATGCCGGCGGGCTCGGGGTAGAGGAACACCCGGCGGATCCCGGCGAGTGCGGCGGCGAAGGTCTCGGGGCGGTTCAGGGCCAGCTCGACGGTGTCGACGCCGGCCGGGACGGCCAGGTCGGCGGGTGTGGCGCTGGCGGCGCGGACGGCGGTGCCGGCCGCGTGGAGGCGGTCGACGACCGCCCGCCCGATCCTGCCGCGGGCTCCGGTGACGAGGACGGTCATGCGGGGTCTCCCTTCACAGTGGTGTACACGGTGTCGTACATGGTGACATAGATATGCATGCTTGCATGCACGTAATTTCACGTCAACACACATATGGTCGCAGTCATGAATGTATGATGCGACACATGACGACGAACGAGCCGAGCGAGCCGAAGACAGCCGAAGAGCTGCTCGACGCCGTGGGCCCGGCCTTCTCCAAGCTGCGCCGCACCTCACTGCTGGAGGTCGAGAACCCCATCTCGGCGAAGGATCTCAGTCGCACGCTGGTGCTCAACCACGTCAGGGAGGCCACCCGGGACCCCGAACAGGAGATCACCGTCGGAGGGGTCGCCGAACTCCTCGCGGTGGACCCCTCGGTCGCGAGTCGGATGGTCACCGACAACATCAAGGCGGGCTACCTGGTCCGCGGCGCCTCCCAGCAGGACGGCCGCCGCAGCGTGCTCCACCTCAGCCCGGCCGGGCACGAACTCATGGAACGCTTCCGCCGCCATCAGCGCTCGGCCTTCGAGTACATCACCGCCGACTGGCCAGAGGACGAACGCCTGGACTTCGCCCGCCTCATGCTCAAGTACGTCGACTCCCTCGGCGACCTGCGCCGACGCGACCCGGCCGCCGACGCGCCGCGCTGAACCGACGCGCCGCGCTGAACCGACGCGCCGCGCTGAACCGACGCGCCGCGCTGAACCGACGCGCCGCGCTGAACCGACGGACTACGGCTGCTCGCGGTTCGGGGGCGGCCGGTGCCACGGCTCGGTCGCCGGGTCGGCCGGGCCCGAGGCCGGCGGGTACGAGGTGTCCGGGGGGTACGACCCGCTCGGCGGGTACGGATCGCTCGGCGGGTGCGAAGTGTTCGGCGGGTACGGGGCGTCGGTGGCGGCGTACGGGCCGTCCGTGGCGGGGAGGTCCCGCGGTCGGCGGCGCGCGGGACGCCCGCGCATCACGAACGCCGCGAGGATGAGCAGCGCGCCGCCCCCGAAGGCGTTGGCGACCCCGTCGCCGAGGCCCCCGCCGTCACCGCCGACCGAGAGGCTGCCCGCGGCCTGCCCCTGGCGCACCATCCACAGCACCGCGAAGCCGAGGACGATCACCCCCGCGAGCGCCATCAGCAGCCGTGAGCGCAGCAGGATCGCCGTGAGGGTGAGCAGCGCGGCGAGCACGAAGGGCATCACGAACGAGGCGAGCAGCGCGCCCTTGGCGTCGGTCACCCCGGCGGACGAGAAGAGGTCCGCGAGGCGGTAGTCCCGCCCGTGCCGACCCTCGTACCAGACGCGGAAGGGGCTCCACACGGCCACCGTCGCCCCGATCAGGCCCAGCAGGGAGCCGAGTACGTTGCGGATCAATGCCCGGCCCTCCGAGGTAGCGGTCCTGATCGAGCGGTCGTGATCCCGACGCTACGCCCCGGGCCCCCGACCCCGCACGCCGGACGGGGCGGGCGGGGTCGGGGCGGGCGCCGGCGGGGCGCCCGGCGGGTGCGGGCGGATCAGGGGGTGGTGCGCATGGATTCGACGCGGACGCGCAGGGCCTCGTTCATCGCCGCGAAGTCCCGGGCGTTCCTGGCCAGGAACCGGCCGAGGAAGGGGGCGAGCAGCCCGCGGACGCGTTCGCCGTGCTCCAGCCGGGTGGTGCGCCCCGGCCCCTCGGTCAGGTGGAAGACGTGCTCGGTGTCGAGGAGGCCGGGGACGAGGGTCCGGCGGACCCAGCGCAGTTCGGCGCCGGGCCGGGCCGCCACGACCCTCGGTCGCAGGGTGACCGGGTCGCCGGCCTCCGGGTACGTCCGCAGGGTCAGCCGCTCACCCGGGACCGGTTCGCCGTACGCCTCGCGAATGTACGGGTTCCACGTGCAGTGGCGGGGCAGGTCGGACAGCGTCGCCCAGACCTCTTCCGGTGTCGCGTCGATGGTGATGGTGGTGGAGATGGTGCGCACTGGTGCGGTGCTCCTCGTGGTGGTCGGTGTGCACCGAAGGGACGCGGGGGTGTGCGGTTCCGCCACCGGGTTCGGTGGTCGGGATGGAACCACGGATTCCGTCCGTCGTGGCCGGCGGTCCGGGGATCTTCGCCGGCGGCGGAGAGAGCGGAATCATTTGTTCCGGTCATGGGTGGACGAATGCCGATACGTCCGCCCGCCCCGGCGTCCCGGCCCCGTCCACCGGCCCGGACGGCTGGTAGCGTGACGCGCCGTTGCCCAGGGGAGGGGTCAGGCCATGGTGGCTGGACGTCGTGTCAGGTTCATCGCCGTCCTCGTGGGGGTGGTGCTCGCGCTCACCGGTTTCTCCTCGCACGGCGGGTCGAGCGGCAAGAGCAGGAGCAAGAGCAGCGGGGGAGGATGCTCCAGCTCCAAGAGCGGCTCCAAGAAGAAGTCCTACAGCGGCAACAGCGGAAGCGGCAGCAGCGGGAGCAGCGGGAACGCGACGTCCTCGCCCACCCCGACCCCCACCTCGGCCGGCGCCCGCGCCGAAGTCGTCACCTGCGCCGCTCCGGGCCGCCCCCGGGCCACGCTCAAGGTCACCTCCGAGTCGGGCGTCGAGCGCACCTTCTCGGTGTCCGTGGTCTTCGAGGGCGCGAACGGGCGGGTCGATTCCGGCTCCGCCGAGGTGCGGCTGAAGGCCGGCGAGAGCCGCGCCGCGGACGTGCCGATGACGTTCCCGGACCGTGCCGCCGATGTCCTGCGGTGCGTGGTCGGGCGGGTCGAGACCGTCTCGTCCTCGACGGCCGGCCCGTCGTCGACCCCGACCTCCGGCTCCGGCGGCGTGTCGAGGCCCAAGTCCACGAGCAAGCCCAAGTCCACGACCAAACCGAAGTCGAGGTCCGCTCGCTGAGCCTCGGCCACCGCACCCGGCCACCGCCCCGCCGCCGCGCGGTCAGCGCACCCGCGGTTCCGGCGCCGATCGCCGGTCGGTGAACAGGGCCGCCTGGCGCTCCGGAGGCAGGTTGCCCAGGGTGATCAGCGCCGGCGCCTGGTCCAGGGCCTGGTGCAGCGCGGCCCGTTTCGCCGACCAGAGCGCGCGCACGGTGCCCTGTACGGCCTCCGTCGGGTGGCCGGCCAGGATTTCGGCCGACCGCAGCGCCGCCGGCAGCAGTTCCTCGGGGGCGGTCACCTCCGAGACGAGGCCGATCTCGTACGCCCGCCGCGCGGAGAGCCGTTCGGCCGTGCCCATCAGCGACATCCGGGCGACCTCGCCGAAGGGCATGCGCTGCGCCATGTACACGGCCTCGTAGGCGCTGACCATCCCGTAGCTGGTGTGCGGGTCGAAGTACGTCGCCGTCGAGGAGGAGACGATGAACTCCGACTCGCCCAGCAGGTAGAACGCCCCGCCGCACGCCATGCCGTTGACGGCGGCGACCACCGGTTTCCACAGGTCGGCCGCCTTCGGGCCGATGGCGATCAGCGGATCGTCCATCGCGTACGGGGACGCCGGCTGCGGCACCTCCACGGACCGGTCGACGCCGGTGCAGAAGGCCGCACCGCCCGCGCCCGTGAGCACCACCGCCCGCACGTCCTCGTCGAAGCGGAACTCCCGCCATGTGGCAGCCAGTTCGGCAGCCGTGGCCAGGTCGACGGCGTTGTGCCGGTGTTCCCGGTCCAGGGTGACGACCGCGACCCCGGTCGCCTTGTCCCGCTCGACCCGCACCGTCACGACTTCTCCAGGATCCAGCGCGGCACGGCGATCCCGCCGGTCTCGGTGAACACGACCTGGACGCGCGCCCCGATCCGCAGCCGGGCGGGGTCCACCGAGTCCAGGGGGGCGTCGGCCGAGGTCACGAGGTTGCCGGCCAGCCGGATGTGCGGGGCGTCGGCGAGCTCGACGAGGATCACGTTGTACGGGGCCTGCGCGGCGTAGGCGGGCAGCAGGGGCGGGTGCGGCCGGACGTAGGACCAGATGCGGCCCCGCCCGTTCGTCAGCCGCCATTCGGAGGCGAAGGACCGGCAGTGCGGGCAGCACGGGCGCGGCGGGAAGCGGAGCCGGCCGCAGTCGGAGCAGGCCTGGACGCGCAGTTCGCCCCGGGCGGCGTACTCCCAGAAGGGGGCGCCGTCCTCGTCCGGGACGGGCAGGAGGAGCGCGTCGGTACCGGGAACGGCCGCGTCCGGAGCCGGGGCGGAGGCGGGCGTCGCGGGCGGGGGCGTCGCGGAGGGGGTCACGGCGGCGGTCACGGGGATCAGCTCCTCAGCAGGATCGCGGACGTCGGGACACCCTCGCCCGCCGTCACCAGGCAGGTCGCGGCGTCCGGCACCTGGGCGGTGGAGACGCCGCGCAGTTGCTTGACGCCCTCGTTGATCAGGTTGAAACCGTGGACGTAGGCCTCGCTCAGCCCGCCGCCCCCGGTGTTGATCGGGAGCCGGCCGCCCATCTCCAGCGCACCGCCCTCGGTGAACGCGGCGCCCTCGCCGCGCCCGCAGAAGCCGTAGCCCTCCAGGGAGAGCGGGATCAGCGGGGTGAAGGCGTCGTAGATCTGGGCGACGTGCACGTCCTCGGGGCCGAAGTCGGCCTGCTTCCACAGGTGTCGGGCGGCCGTCCAGGCGGGTCCCGAGAGCGGGTCGTCGTTCCAGTAGTTGACCATCCCGTGGTGCTGGGCGGGCAGGCCTTGGGCGACGGAGTGCACGTAGACGGGTCTCTGGCGGCAATCGCGGGCCCGTTCGGCGGAGACGATCACGCAGGCGAGCGCCCCGTCGGTCTCCAGGCAGTTGTCGAAGAGGCAGAGCGGGTCGCTGATCATGCGGGAGGTCATGTACATCTCGCGGGTCAGGGGGCGCTCGTACATCATCGCGGCCGGGTTCTCGTTGGCCCGGTTGCGGCAGGCCATCGCCACGTTGAAGAGGTGGTCGCGGGTGGCCCCGTACTCGTGCATGTAGCGCCGGGCCAGCATGGCTATCTCGTCGGCCGGGCGCAGCAGTCCGAAGGGGCGGGTCCACTGGCCGGGCGTGGGGAGTTGCACGGCGGTGTTCTTCCACGGGCGCGGCCCGGAGCCGCGTTTGCGCGAGCGCCAGGCGACGCCGACGGAGGCCTGGCCGGTGGCCACGGCGGCGGCGAGGTGGCCGACGGTGGCGCAGGAACCGCCGCCGCCGTAGCCGACCTTGGAGAAGAAGGTGACGTCGCCGGCGCCGATGGCCTTGGCCACCTCCACCTCGTCGGTCTCCTCCATCGTGTAAGAGGCGAACGCGTCCACCTCGCCGGGGTCGATGCCCGCGTCCGCGAGCGCCGCGAGGATGGCCCGGCAGGCCAGTTCCTTCTCGGAGCCCGGCAGTCGTTTGGCAAAGGGGGTCTGGCCGATGCCGACTATTGCCGTAGCGTCCTTGAGCGTTGCCGCCATCGCCACCTCCGGGGCTGCACCAGTACTGACAGCCGCGAAGGCTACAGCTAATCTGACGGATAGTCAGCTACTGGGCATCGGGGAGGGCGCACGATGGGCGAACACCGGCGCGACGAGGGCACCACGCGAGGCGACGCGCGAACCACCGGGCGAGAGGGCGCGCGAGGCGACGCGAACGACGGCCCGTACGGGACCGCCCACGCGGCCCCGGTCACCGCGACCACGCCCGACGGCCGTGCCGCGACCACGCCCGACAGGGACGGAGACCCCCGCGGCGACCTGCGCTGGGGCAGCATCCCCCGCCTGGTGCGTGCCGCCGCCGCCCGGCACGCCGACCACGAAGCCGTCGTCGACGGCCGCGTCCGCGTCAGCTACGCCCAGCTCGGAGAGCGGGTCGAGCGTGCCGCGGCGGCCTGCATCGCCGCCGGCGTCGAACCGGGCGACCGGGTCGCCGTCTGGGCGCCCAACACCCTCGACTGGATCGTCTCCGCGCTCGGCGCCGTCTCGGCCGGCGCCGTGCTCGTCCCCCTCAACACCCGCTTCAAGGGCGCCGAGGCCGCGTACGTCCTCCAGCGCAGTCGCGCCCGCCTCCTCTTCGTCACCGGCACCTTCCTCGGCACCTCCTACGTGGCCTCCCTGCGCCGTGCCACCTGCGAAGGCACCGGTACGGGCCCGCTGCCCGGGCTGCCGCACCTGGAACAGGTGGTCGTCCTCGCCGACGACGCCCCCGAGTCCTTCCGCACCTGGAAGGACTTCCTGGCGGGCGGTGACGGCGTCCCTGCCTCCGTCGTCCGCGAACGCGCCGACGCCATCGCGCCCGACGCCCCCTCCGACATCATCTTCACCTCGGGCACCACCGGCAGCCCCAAGGGCGCCGTCATCACCCACGCCCAGACGCTGCGCTGCTACGAGGTGTGGAGCGAGCTCGCCGGGCTGCGCGAGGGTGACCGCTATCTGATCGTGAACCCCTTCTTCCACACCTTCGGCTACAAGGCCGGGATCATCGCCTGCCTGATGCGCGGGGCCACGATGGTGCCCCAGCCCGTCTTCAACGTCGACACCGTCCTGGCCAACGTCGCCGCCGAACGGATCTCGGTGCTCCCCGGCCCGCCCACCCTCCACCAGTCCCTCCTCGACCACCCCCAGCGCGACCACCACGACCTGTCCGCCCTGCGCCTGGTCGTCACGGGCGCCGCCGTGGTCCCGCTGCGGCTCGTCGAACGGCTGCGGGGAGAACTGCGCATCGGGGTCGTCCTCACCGCGTACGGGCTCTCCGAGGCCGGCGGCATCGTCACCATGTGCCGGCGGGGCGACCCGGCCGAGGTCATCGCCGCCACCTCCGGCCGGGCCATCCCCGACACGGAGGTGCGCGTCGCCGGTCCCGACGGGGCGCCCCGACCGGTCGGGACCGCCGGCGAGGTGTGGGTCCGCGGCCACCACGTCATGCGGGGGTACTTCGAGGACCCGGCGGAGACGGGCCGCTCCATCACCCCCGAGGGCTGGCTGCGCACCGGTGACGTGGGGGTGCTCGACCGGGCGGGGAACCTGCGCATCACCGACCGGATCAAGGACATGTTCATCGTCGGCGGCTTCAACGCCTACCCCGCCGAGATCGAGCAACTCCTCGGCCTGCACCCGGACATCGCCGACGTCGCGGTGGTCGGCGTCCCGGACCCGCGGCTCGGCGAGGTGGGCAAGGCGTACGCGGTCCGCCGTCCCGGCTCCACCCTCACCTCCGACGACCTGATCGCCTGGTCCCGGCGGGAGATGGCCAACTACAAGGTGCCGAGGGAGGTGGAGTTCGTCGCGGACCTGCCGCGCAACGCGAGCGGAAAGGTCCTCAAGACGGAACTCCGCGCCCGCCACGCCTGAGGCGCCTGGCCGGCGCCCCGCGCGGGGTCCGGGGTCCCGCGCGGGGTCCGGCGCCCTGCGCGGGCCGGTCAGGCCGCGGGTGCCGGGTGGGCGGCCGGGCGTCGGGCCAGGGCGAGGCGCCAGTGGGGGGTGCCGTCGGGGCGGCGTCCGAAGTGTTCCAGCGGGGTCGTCTCCACGGTGAAGCCCGCCGCGCGCAGGTCCGCGCGGACCGGGCCCCAGGGGAAGGTGCGGTAGTACATGACGAACGCCGGCCGCCACACGGCGTTGCGCACCCGCATCGCCGCGTCGAAACCGGCCGTCGCCCACCACAGCGGGGAACTCGGCGGCAGCGGGGCCCCGATGGGGAAGGCGAACACCCCGCCGGGGCGCAGCGCGTCGTGCACCGCGGCGAAGAGGGCGGGCCGCTCGGCCGGCAGGAAGTGACCGAAGGCCCCGAAACTGACCGCGAGGTCGTACGTGTCCCGGAGCGCGCCGGGGAGGGCCCGCGCGTCGGCCCGAAGGAGGTCGACCCCCTCGGGGAGGGTCCGTGCCGCCTCCGCGAGCATGCCCGCGCTCAGGTCGACGCCCGTCACCCGGCCCCGGCACAGCCGGCGCAGCATGGGCAGCCCCGCACCGGTGCCGCAGCAGACGTCCAGCCCGGCGTCGAAGGACCCCTCGTGCAGGGCGAGGGTCTCCTCGACGGAGTCGAGGATCCGGTCGGGGGTGCGGAAGGGCGTGCCGTCGAACTTGGGCGCGAGCAGGTCGTATCCGCGCTCGACGGACGAGAGGGCCTGTACGGCCAGTTCGCGGAGGCTTGGTCCCTGTGAGGTGAACACGCCCTCAGCCTAATGACCGGCGCCATCGGCCGTTCGGATGTCCCGAAAGCAGCCATGAGCTGTCGTACAGTAGGGAAAGTCCATTTTGCCCAAGCTTGAGGTTTTCGTGGTGAGTGTCGTGCGGGACGGGGCGCCGGGCCGGAGCACGGCGACCGGCAGCAGCGCCCTGGAGAAGACACTGCGCGTCATGGAGGCGCTGAGCGCCCCCGGCGGACCGCGCCGACTCGTGGACCTGGCCGCCGGCTCCGGCCTTCCCCGGTCCACCGCCTGCCGGATCCTGACCTCCCTGGTCGAGCAGGGCTACGCCGTCACCGACGGCGAGGGCACCTACGGCATCGGGCTGCGGTTGCGCACGATGGCCGCCGACATCGGCGCCGAGGCGTCCGAGGGCATCGTCGAGCTGCTGGAGTTCCTGCGCCGGGGGACCGGGCAGACCGTCCACCTGGCCCTGCGCGGAGGGGACGGGCTGACCTGCGTCAGGAAGATCGACAGCGCGCAGTCCTTCCGGACCTCCTCACGTGTCGGCTCGCGATTCGCGATGCACTCGACCGCCCTGGGCAAGGCCGTGCTCGCGCACCTGCCGCCGGAGGAGGTCGACGCCGTGGTGCGCGCCGGCGGGCTGCCGCCGCTCACCGCGCGCACGCTGACCGACCGGGAGCGGCTCGCCGCGGACCTGGCCCGGGTCCGCGAGCGCGGCTACGCGATCGACGACGAGGAGAACGAGCCCTCGGTCCGCTGCCTGGGCGCGCCCGTCTTCGACCGGGACGGGACCCCGGTGGGCGGAGTCAGCCTGACCGCGGCCGGCCGGACGAGCACCCGCGAGGAACTGGAACGCTTCGCCCCACCCCTGCTCCAGGCCGCGCGGAGCGTGGAAGGACTGCTCCGGCGGGGCTGAGCGCGCGCCCCGCATCCGACGCGTGGCCCGCGCGTGTGGCCGAAGGCTTCCGGACGCGCACGTGCGGCGGCCGCGGTGGTCCCCCCGGGCCACCGCGGCCGCCGTCCCCCGTACGTTCCCCCGAGTCGTTCCCCGCGGGTCCCCCGTACGTCTCCCCCGTACGTTCCCCCGTACGTGTCGTGCTCGCCTCCGCTACGGACGCGGACCGGACGCGTGGTTGTCCAGCGTCACGATCTCCTCGTCCGCGGCCTTGTCTTCCTGCCCGAGCAGCGGCGTACCGCCCGAGGCATGGTTGTCCAGCGGTTTGATCTCGATGCCCGACGCGTGGTTGTCGAGCGGCTTGATGTCGCCTTCCTTCGGAAGGGCGTTCTCGTTCGTCGTCATCGGATCTCCTGATGGATGAGTCGGGCCCGTTCGGCGATTCCCCCGTGGACCGCCGAACGGGTAGTCCTCCAGTCGACCCGCGAGTCCCCCCGACGCGTCGAGTCGATGTACCCATCATGGCGTGCGGCGATAAACGAACGATGAACGTCCCGTTCATCCGGCGAAGACGCTGGTCAGGCCGCTACCTGTGAGGCGAGCAGGGAGCGGACTTCGGCCAGTTCCGAGGAACCGAGCCGCTCGAAGACCGTTTCGGCGTCCCGCCAGCACACCCGCGCCCGGTCCGTCTGCCCCAACCGCACCAGCGCCTTGCCGAGCACCGTCAGCACCGTGGCCCGCCGCCATTCGCCGCCGATCCCGCGCAGGGCGATGGCCTGCTCCGCGTGCGAGGCCGCCAACGTGGGCCGGCGTGCCGCGAGATGGGCTTCGGCGAGCCGGAAGTGGGTCACGCCCTCCCACAGCGGCTGCCGGTTGTCGTGGAAGAGCGTCAACGCCTCCGCGAGCTGCGCCAGGGCCTCGCCCAGCCGGCCCGCCCGGGTGAGCGCGATGCCCAGCGCGTACCGGCCGTTGGCCAGCCGCAGGGTCAGGCCCATCCGGTCGTAGATGTCGATGCCCTGCTGGGCGAGGTCTATGGCGCTGGTGAGCCGGCCCAGCATCACGTGGATCCGGGAGAGGTTGCACAGGGCGCTGGCCTCGCCGACGAGGTTCCCGTCGGCCCGGAAGTTCTCGATGGCCTCCAACAGGAACCGTTCGCCGTCCGCGTACCGGCTCTCGTACAGGGCGATGATGCCGCGGTCGTTGGGAGCCCAGCAGTTCGGCAGCGGGTCCTCGGCCTCGCGGGCCAGTGCCATGGCCCGGCTGGCCTCGTCGTCGGCCTCGGCGAACCGGCCCGCGACCAGGTGCACGATGGTGAGCGTGATCCGCGCCCGCCCCTCGGCGTGCGGGTCCCCGGCGGCGCGCGCGGCCTCGCACAGGGCGACGGCGGCCGACTCGTACTGCTTGGAGTTGGCCCCCGACTCGGTGAGGTCCTTGGCGGCCCACAGCAGGTCCACGGAACGGCGCAGCACGTCGACCAGGCCGCCGCGCCCGGTGGTGCGCACGGAGGCCTGTCGGACGCAGGCCAGCAGCGGGTCCGCCTCGGCGAACAGCCAGTCCAGCGCGGCGCGCGGCTCGGTGAAGGCCAGGCCCGGGTGGTGGGTGGCGGCCATGTGGGCGGGCAGCCGGTCGCCCGGCCGTTCCAGGGCGTACACGCCGGCGGCGGTGGCCAGGTAGAAGTCCAGGAGCCGGTCGAGGGCGGCGTCGCGGCCGCTCGGCGGCTGTTCGTCGCGCTCCGCGCAGGCCCGCGCGTAGAGCCGGACCAGGTCGTGGAAGCGGTAGCGGCCGGGTGCGGCGGATTCCAGGAGGGAGCAGTCGACTAAAGCCTCCAGGAGGTCCTCGGTGTCGTGCTCGGGCAGGTCGAGCACGGCCGCCGCCGCGGCGAGCGAGATGTCCGGCCCGTCGGCGAGCCCGAGGAGTCGGAACGCCCGCTGCTGGGCGGGCTCCAACTGGCCGTAGCCCAGCTCGAAGGTGGCCTTCACGGCCAGGTCCCCGGCCTGGAGCTCGTCGAGGCGGCGGCGCTCGTCGGCGAGCTTGGCGGCGAGGACGGACACGGTCCAGGTGCGGCGGGCGGCGAGCCGGGACGCGGCGATGCGGATGGCCAGCGGCAGGAACCCGCAGGCCCCGACCACGTCGAGCGCGGCCTGACGTTCGGCGCCGACCCGTTCGGCGCCGACGATCCGGGTGAAGAGCTGGAGCGCCTCCTCCGGGCTCATCACGTCGAGGTCGACGAGGTGGGCCCCGGCGAGGCCCGACATCCGGACCCGGCTGGTGACGAGCGCGGCGCAGCCCGCGGTGCCGGGCAGCAGCGGGCGGACCTGGGCGGCGTCGCGGGCGTTGTCGAGCAGGACCAGGACGCGCCGGCCGTCGAGGATGGACCGGTACAACGCGGCCCGTTCGGCGGGGGAGTCGGGGATCGCGGTGTCGGGGGTGCCGAGGGCCCGCAGGAAGGAGCCGAGCACGGCGACGGGCTCGGCCGGTCGCGGTTCGGTGCCCTGGAGGTCGACGTACAGCTGGCCGTCGGGGAAGTGCGGGCGGGCGGCGTGCGCGACGTGCACGGCCAGGGTGGTCTTGCCGACGCCGCCGATGCCGGCGAGCGCGGACACCGCCATGACCTGGCCCTCGGCGCCCGACAGGATCTCGCCCAGCTCGGTGACGAACGGGGCGCGGCCGGTGAAGTCGGGGACGGTCGCGGGCAATTGGGCCGGCCTCACGAGAACGGGAGCGGCGGTCGGCGCCGGGTCCTCGGCGAGGGCCAGTTCGGCGTCCGCGCACAGGATCCGGCTCTGGAGGGCGGAGAGTTCGGGTCGGGGGTCGACGCCGAGTTCGTCCGCCAGGAGCCGGCGGGTGTCGGCGTACACGGCGAGTGCCTCGGCCTGCCGGCCGCTGCGGTACAGGGCGAGCATCAGCAGCTCGCGCAGCCGTTCCCGCAGGGGGTGGGCGGCGGTGAGTGCGGTCAGCTCGGAGACGGCCTCGGCGTGGTGGCCGACCTCCAGGTCGAGGTCCAGGCGCGTCTCCAGCAGTTGGAGGCGCCATTCCGCGAGCCGGGTGCGCTCGGTGTCGGCGTGCGGGCCCGGCACCCCGGCGAGGGGTTCCCCGTCCCACAGGTCCAGGGCGCGGGTCAGGAGCGTACGGGCGAGGGCGCGGTCCCCGGCGACGCGGGCCTTCTCGGCGTCGCCGGCCAAGGCGCGGGCGATCCCGAGGTCCAGGGCGCCGGCGGGGGTGCGGATGGCGTAGCCGCCGGCGTCG
This sequence comes from Streptomyces sp. NBC_01426, assembly GCF_036231985.1. Classification (GTDB taxonomy): domain Bacteria; phylum Actinomycetota; class Actinomycetes; order Streptomycetales; family Streptomycetaceae; genus Streptomyces. The sequence goes on along the minus strand of NZ_CP109500.1, from coordinate 3,507,781 downwards.
GTGACGAGCAGCCCGGGGTCCAGGACCTTGCGCAGGCGGGAGGCGTACGTGCGGATGGTGGCGAGGGCCTGCTGCGGGGGGTCCTCGCCCCAGATCGCGTCGATGAGCTCGGGCGCGGTGGCGGTGCGGCCGTCGCGGAGCAGCAGCGCGGCGAGCAGGGCCCGCTGCTGGGGGCTGCCGGAGGGCAGCAGCTCGGGTCCGCGCCAGGCGCGGATGGGGCCGAGGACGGCGAAGCGGTTCCCGCAGGGGGCGGGTCGGGGCCGGTCGGTGTCCTCGACGGCGGCCCGCGGGGCGGTGGCGGCGCTCCCGGTGGCGGAGGTGTTCTCGGGGGCGGCCGCGGCGGTACTCCCGGCGACGGTTCGGGAGGAGGTTTCGGGCGGGGCGTCGACCGCGTCCGTGGTGGTCCGGGCTGCCTCGGGGTGGTTCCGCTGGTGCGGGATGGCCGGTACGCCGTCCATCTGTCGTCCCCCCTGCCTTCCGTCGTTGTAAGGGTCAGTCTGCCCTGTCTTGCACGTACACGTCAGCCCGCAGCGGACTGATCGCTTCCCCGGTGCCGCACAACTAGCTGACGGTTCGTCAGATCGGCGCTACCGTAGTTCACATGGAGACCTTCCCGAAGATCATCTCGGTGGACGACCACACGGTGGAGCCCCCTCATGTCTGGCGGGACCGGCTCCCGTCCAAGTACCACGACGTCGGCCCCCGCGTCGTCCGCGCGCCCCTGAAGGAAATGACCTTCCTCGGCGGCAAGTTCGCCCCCGTCATGGGGGCCGAGGGCGACGACGGCCCGATAGGCGACTGGTGGGTCTACGAAGACCTGCACCGCCCGCTCACCCGCCTCGACACCGCGGTCGGGTACGACCGCGACGAGATCAAACTGGAAGTCATCACCTACGAGCAGATGCGCCCGGGGTCCTTCTCGGTTCCCGACCGGCTCGCGGACATGGACGTCAACCACGTCCAGTCGGCCCTGTGTTTCCCCACGTTCCCGCGCTTTTGCGGGCAGACCTTCACCGAGGCCAAGGACCGGGAACTGGGACTGCTCGGCGTACGCGCCTACAACGACTGGATGGTGGAGGAGTGGTGCGGCCCCGAGGCGGCGGGCCGGCTCATCCCGCTCACCCTCGTCCCCCTCTGGGACGCCCGCCTCGCCGCGGCCGAGGTCCGCCGCAACGCGGCCCGGGGCGTGCGGGCCGTCGCCTTCTCGGAGATCCCGCCCCACCTCGGGCTGCCGTCCATCCACACCGACGACTGGGACCCGTTCCTCCAGGCGTGCGACGAGACCGGCACGGTCATCGCCATGCACATCGGTTCCTCCTCGCGCATGCCCTCCACCTCCGCCGACGCCCCGCCGGCCGTCGGCTCGACCATCACCTTCGCCAACTGCTGCTTCTCGATGGTGGACTGGCTGATGAGCGGCAAGTTCGAACGCTTCCCCAACCTGAAGATCATGTACGCCGAGGGGCAGATCGGCTGGATCCCCTACATCCTGGAGCGCGCCAACGTGGTGTGGGAGGAGAACCGCGGCTGGGGCGGGGTGGCCGACAAGGTGCTGCGCCCGCCGTCGGAACTCTTCGCCGAGCACGTCTTCGGCTGCTTCTTCGACGACGCCTTCGGGCTGAGGAACCTGGACTCCATCGGCGTCGCCAACGTCCTCTACGAGACGGACTACCCGCACTCCGACTCCACCTGGCCCAAGTCCCGGGAGGTCGGAGAGGCCCAGATGGGGCACCTCGCCCCGGACGTGATCGACCGCATCGTCCGCGGCAACGCCATCGACCTGCTGGGCCTCACCCCGGAAGGCCTCTGGCCGGGCGCGTGACCCCGGCCGCCGACGCCCCGCCCGGCCCGCGCGGCCCGCGACGATCGACGGGACCCGGCCCCGGCACGGTGATCGGCCCCGGACGGAACGCGTCCGGAGCCGATCACCGTGGCGCGCGCGACACAAGGGGCGTGATCCGGCGGGTCCTTGGCGCACCCCCGCCTTGCGGGCGGCAGTGACCCCAGGGCATGATTCGCCAGAGCAAACTGGGGGAGGATGACTGTGGTGGACAAGCGGACCGTGGTGACCGTCGTGTTGTGCGCGGTGGCCGCACTGGGGGCATCCGCCGCGATGACGAAGGTGGTGCCGGCCGCGGACCAGGCGGCGACCACACAGGCGAAGGGCTCCCCCTCCGGGGCGGCGTCGCCCAGCCCGTCATCGCGATCGCAATCACCGAAGCAACCGCAACTGTCCACGTCTCCGGCACCCCGGGCGACTGCCGTGACCCCCGGCCCGGGCGGACCCGTCAAGTTCGCCGGTGCGCTGTTCGAAGGCAACCCGGAAGGTCGTGTGGACGGCGACCACTTCTGTACCGCGACCGTCGTGCACAGCCCCGGACGCAACCTGATCGTCACCGCCGGGCACTGCCTGGCCCCCGGCAAGCAGGGCGCCAACGGCCCCATATTCGCACCCGCGTACGCCGGTACCACGGCCCCGCTCGGAGCCTGGCGGCTCGAAGAGGTCTACGAGGACGAGCGCTGGACCGACGACGCGAACGACGACTACGACCTCGCCTTCGCCCGCCTCGCCCCCGACTCCTCCGGCCGCAACATCGAGGACGTCACCGGCGCGGCCGCCTTGGACACCACGGGCCGCACGGGCGAGCAGGTCACGGTGACGGGCTACCCGGCCGACCGCGGCGTGCCGCGCACCTGCACGGCGGTGGCGGTGCGCGAGAAGGCCTCGGAGCAGCGGTTCGACTGCGCCGACTTCCCCGGGGGCACCAGCGGCAGCGCGTGGATCGCCCGCGACGGCAAGATCGTCGGCGTGCTGACGGGCGGCGACACGGACGACGTCTCGACGAGCACCGTCCTGGGGGAGTACGCGGCCACCCTCTACCGCCGGGCGACCGGAACCGCACCCGCGAGCCCGCCCGCGAGCGCCCCGCCGCGCTGAGCCACCCGAACCGTACGGCGCCGATCCGTACGGCGCCGATCCGTGCGGCGCCGTGCGCGCGGTACCGGTCCGCACCGCGTCGACGTGCCGCACGACGCCGCGCCGAGCCGATCCGTACCGCGCCCGGTCGGCACGTCGGCGCGGTCGTCCCGCGCCGCGCCGCGTCCCGACGGGCCGGACCCGGGCCGGCCCCCGCTCACACCATCAGGCCGAAATGCACCGGCTCGGCGGACACGTCCGCGAGCAGGTCCGCCAACCGCGGCGGCCACAGCGGCTCCCCGAGCGTGGCCAGCGCGTCCCGGGAGAGCCAACGCCACTGGGCGTCGGGCGACTCCGGGACGGGATCGCGCAGCGGGCCCGTGGTGACGTAGATGTGCTCGTGCTGCCGGACGGGGATGCCCTGATGGGTGAAGTCGTGCTCCCAGGTGCAGAGCAGTCGCCGAGGTTCGAGATCGGTCCACCCGGTCTCCTCGCGCAACTCGCGCCGCACACATTCCTCGGGACTTTCCCCGGGGTCGATTCCCCCGCCCGGGGGAAGCCAGTGGATGCCCACTTCCACATTGTTCTCCCGAAAGAGAAATATGGATCCCGTGGGCGACAGGACCACAATGCGCGCTGCCTGACGTGGAGTTCTCATCAGATCAGGGTACGACCGAGAGGGCCGTTGGGTAACTGTCGTGCAGCCGGACGCATTTCCCGAATTCCCCGGAACGGAGAAGATTGAAACCGGCGAAATCGGGGGAGTCGGCTGATTCCCGGGGCCGTTGACGAAATCGGGATCGGCGGTGGGCGGTACCCGCGCCCCCGAAGGGCGCGGGCCCGGTTCACACGCCGCGGGCCCGGTTCAGCGCGCGCGGGACCGGATCGGGGCGTCGTCGTCGCGGCCGACGCACCAGTCGAGGAGCGAGGGCCAGGGCCCGTATCCCGCGTCCTCGCCCAGGTGCCCCTGGCCGGCCAGGACGTCCACGGGCAGGCCGAGCGGCTCCGCGAAGACGGCGTCGGCGCCCTGCGGACAGCACGGGTCGTCGTCGCCGCCGACCATCCGGACGTACCCGGCACCTGCGTACAACTGCGCCGCCGACACCCGGGGCGGCGCGAAGGCGGCGACCTCCGGGTACCGCCCCAGGTAGCCCGCCGACGGCGGGGCGACGAGGAGCACCCGGTCGACCGGGACCGCCACGTCGCCGCGGGCCGCGGCGTGGAGCCACAGCACGCAGGCCAGGCTGTGGCAGACGACCGTGCGCCGCCGACCGCGCAGCGCGCCGAGCCGCTCGCGCAGCTCGGCCAGCCACACCTCCAGGTCCGGATGGTCCGGGTCGGGGAGGGCCGGGTAGTCGACGGCGTGCCCCGCGGCCGTGAGCCGTTCGGCGAGCCAGTGCTCCCAGTGGCCGGCGGGCCGATGGTTCTGCCAACCGTGGAGTATCAGGAAGCCGTCCTCGACCAGGGCGTCGGTCATCGTTCTCGCAATCGTGGGGAGACACCGGGAAGTTCGAAGCGATCATGACCGCGCCCCGTCCCCCGGGTCCAGTCCCTCCGGTCCGTCTCGTCCCTCCGGCCCGCCCGGTCCCGCCCGGGTCCTGTCGTCGAAGTCTCGCCCGGGCCGCGGCGAGACTCTGACGACAGGACCTACCCCGCCTGCAACGCCAGCGTCGGGGAGAGGCGGGCCGCGCGGACCGCCGGGTAGAGACCGGCGAACGTCCCGATGGCCAGGGTGGAGGCGAAGCCGCCCGTGACGGCCCAGAGGGGGACGACCCAGGGCAGGTCGCCGGCCCGGGCGTAGACGGCCGTGGCCGCGCCGCCCAGGACGATGCCCGCCACGCCGCCGAGTCCGGACAGCAACAGGGACTCCGTGACGAACTGGATCCGGACCTGCCCCTTGGTCGCGCCCAGCGATCTGCGCAGGCCGATCTCGTGGCGGCGCTCCAACACGGAGATGATCATCGTGTTGGCCACCCCGACCCCGCCCACGAGCAGGGCGATGCCGCCCAGGCCGAGCAGCAGGGTGCTGAAGGCCCCTTCCGTGGCGGCCTTGGCCTGGAGCGCCGCGGAGGGGTCGGTGACGGAAACGGTGCTGGGACTCGACGGGTTGGCCGTGCGGGCGACCAGGTCGCGGACGGCGGTGACCCGGTCGTCCGCCGAGCGTTCGTAGACGGCCGTCGGGTGGCCGTCGAAGCCGAGCAGGCGTTCCGCCGCCTCCCAGCCGACCAGGGCGGAGCGTTCGATCTCGGGGGCCAGCGGAACCGGTTCCAGGATGCCGATCACCGTGAAGTACCGCCCGCCGATGAAGACCTGCCGGCCCGGCTCCGTGATGCCGAGCCGGCGCGCGGAGACGTCGCCGAGCACGACGGAGGGATAGCGGCCGGTGGCCCCGTTGAGCCAGGTCCCCTTCGCCATCCGGGCGCGCAGCGTGTCGAGCAGTCGATCGCGGGCCGCCTTCACGGCGATGGCTCCCGTCTCCTCCTTCGGGATGTTCTCCGACCGGCGCACGGACTCCTTCACGTCACCCGTCGTACCGACCGACTCGACCCCCTCGATGCGGGCGATCATGCCCGGGGCGTCCTTCGGCAGCTTCGTGTCCTGCCCGCTGAACATGGACTGCCCCGGCGTCACGACCAGCATGTTCGTGCCCAGCTTGTCGAGTTCGCGCAGCAGTTTGGCCTGGCTGGACGAGGAGATGCCGACGACCGCGATCATCGTCGCGATCCCGATGGCGATCCCGAGCGCCGAGAGGAACACGCGCATGGGCCGCGACCGCAGCCCCGCCGAACCGACGTGGAACACGTCGCGGGGGCTCAGCCGCGGCGGGACGAGCCGCCGCGCGCGGATCCTCGTACCGGTCCTCGTACGCGTACGGGCCCTCGTGCGGTCCGTCGCACGGGCCCTCGTGGGGGTGTCGCTCACGTGACCGCCCCCGACCGGTTCCGGCCCGCGCCCTGGACCGGGGCGGGGTTCCACACGTCCGCGACGATCTCGCCGTCGCGGATCCGTACCTGGCGGGGCAGGCTCGCGGCGATCTCCTGATCGTGGGTGATCACGGCGATGGTGGCCCCGTCCGCGTTCAGTTCGCGCAACAGCTCCATCACCGCATCCCCGGACGCCGTGTCCAGCGCCCCGGTCGGCTCGTCGGCCAGCAGCAGATCCGGTTCGCCCGCCACCGCCCGGGCGATCGCGACGCGTTGCTTCTGCCCGCCCGACAGTTCGTGGGGGCGGTGGTCCATCCGGTCCCCGAGGCCGACCCGCTCCAGGGCCCGCGCCGCCCGGCGGCCGCGTTCGGCCCGCGAGAAGCCGCTGTAGAGCAGCCCCTCGGCGACGTTCGCCCGGGCGCTGATGCCCGGTACCAGGTGGAAGGACTGGAAGACGAAGCCGACGTGGCGGGAGCGCAGCGCGGACAGGGACCGGTCGGACAGGGCCGCGACGTCGTACCCGGCGATGGAGACCGAGCCGGCGGTCGGCCGGTCCAGGGTCCCGACGATGTGCAGCAGGGTGGACTTGCCGGAGCCCGACGGGCCGACGATGGCGAGGAGTTCGCCGCTCGTGACGGTCAGGTCGACCCCGCGCAGGGCCGCGACACCGCCCGGGTACTCCTTGGTGACGCCGGTGAGCTCCACGACGGTCGTGGCGGGCCGGTCCGCGGGCGGGTCCCCGGGCCGGTCCGCGAGACGTGCCGTCGTGGCGTGCGGGGTCGGGTCGTGTGGTGGCGCGTCGTGTGGTGGCGTGTCGTGCGGGGTCGGGTCGGGCGGGGCGTCGGGCGTGTCGTGTGCGGTCATGTGCCGGGGACCCCCACGTTCATGCCCTCCTTGAGGGCGCCGCCCTTGACCTCCACCCGGCCCTGCCCGAACATGCCCAGTTCGACCCGCACGTCGCGCACCGCGCCGTCCTCGACCACCTGCACGCCGAAGCCGCCGCCGCTCAGCGCCAGCAGCGAGTTGACCGGTACGGACAGCACTCCCGTCCGCGTCTCGCCGGTGAGCCGCACGGTGACCGGGGACCGGTCCGGGCCCTTGGCCCCGGCGGCGTCGTCGAGGGCCACGGCCACCTCCACCTTCGGCTTGTCGCCTCCGCCGCCCCCGCCCCCGCCGCCCGGGGGGTCGTCGGGATCGGCGGTGCTGCCCACCGACTCGATGGTCCCGCCGGCCGTGCCGCCGCCCGGCAGGTCGACGGTGACCTTGTCCCCGGTCTTCACCGAGCCCGCCTTCGCCACGTCCACCGCGAAGCGGACCGAGCGCCGCGTCCCGGTCAGCGTCAGCACCGGCTTGCCCGGGGCCGCCTCGTCGCCCACCGCCGCGTCGTGCTTCTGCACCCGCTGCGGGCCGGAGGCGAAGGCGACGGCCTCCTTGGCGACCTCGCCCGTCTCCTTCTCCTTGTGGGCCTTCTGCCACCGCTTGACCGCGGCCGTCGTGCCCGCCGTGAAGGTGCCGTCCGACGCGTCCAGGCCCGTCCCGTAACCGAGGGCCACAAGGTTCTGCTTGAGCTGCTTGACGTCCTCGCCCTTGTCCCCGCCCTTCAGCGGGCGGTACATCGGCGTGGCCCCGTACATGAGGCGCACCGCCCTGCCGTCGACCTCGTACAGCCTGTCGTCCCGCTCGACCACCGAGCCCTCCGCCGCCGTCCAGGTCAGCACCCCGGGCCCGGCGGCGTTCTGCTTGCGCTCCTTCGCGTAGCCGAGGGTGCCCTCGACCTGGAGGCCGGAGCTGAGGTCGCCGCGCTTGACGGGTGCGGTGGCCGGCGGGAGGCCGTCGGCGCGCCGGTCACCGGAACGGCCGGAGTCCTCCTGCGGTCCGGCCAGCACCACGTAGCCGCCGCCGGACGCGGCGAGCAGCACGGCCAGGGAAGCGAGCAGCCACCCGCGCCGCTTCCTCACGCCGCTTCACACTTCTTCTGGGCCTCCTCGAAGGCCTTCTCCTGCCCCTTGGGGATCTCCGTGGCGCTCTTCATGCCGCCCGTGTACTCGGGGTCCTTGAGGTTGACCCCGTTCTCGCGCATGCACCGGACCCACTTGAGTTCCTTGTCCTTCTCCTCCTGCGTGGGGCCGGCGCCGGAACCGGGGCCCTTCATCCCGCACGCCTCCATCGCCTTCTGCATCTTCTCCGGGTCGGCGCCGCCGCCGAGCGTCATGCCGCGCGGATCCTGACCGGGTTCCGGATCGGGCGCGTCGATGCCGTGTTCGCGCAGGCACTTGCGCATCTTCAGCGCGTCGTCGGCGATCTTCCCGCTGTCGCCGCCGCCTCCGTTCGACGCGTTGCCGCCGGCCGCGCCGTCCTTCTTGCCGTCCGAACCGTCCGAACCGTCGGAGCCGTCGGAGGCGCCGGTCCCGCCCGTGCACGCGGTCACGAAGAGGGTCAGACCGGTGAGCACCGCGGCCGTGCCGAGGGTCATGGATCGCTGCGAGGGTCGCCGTATGAGTCGCTTCATGGGCCCGACCCTGGGGCAAGGCGGGGTTTCGCTTCCCTCTCCCACCGGCCTTACGACGAGGAAATGTCCTTCTCGGGTAAAGAGGACGGATGCGAGTTCTGGTGGTGGAGGACGAGGAGTTCCTCCGGGAGATGATCGCCGAGGGGTTGCGCGGCGACGCGCTGGCCGTCGACGAGGCGGGCGACGGCCTGGAGGCACTGCACCGGCTGCGCCTCGGGGAGTACGACGTCCTCGTGCTCGACCGCGACCTGCCCGGCCTGCACGGCGACGAGGTCTGCCGCCAGGTGGTGCGCGAGCGGCTGCTGACCCGGGTGCTGATGCTGACCGCGTCCGGGAGCGTCCGGGACCGGGTGGAGGGCCTTGGGCTCGGCGCGGACGACTACCTCACCAAGCCGTTCGCCTACGACGAGCTGCTCGCCCGGGTCCTGGCGCTGGGCCGGCGCGCCCATCCCGCGCTGCCTCCCGTGCTGGAGCGCTCGGGCATCGCCGTGGACACCGCCCGGCGGTCCGCCACCCGCGACGGTCACCGGCTGGCGCTGTCCCGCAAGGAGTTCGCGGTGCTGGAGGCGCTGCTGCGGGCCGAGGGGGCGGTCCTCAGCAGCGACGACCTGATCGAGCGCGTGTGGGAGGAGGACACCTCCTACCGCACCAACGCCGTACGGGTGACCTTGAGCAAACTGCGCGCGAAGCTGGGCGAACCGCCGCTGATCGAGACGGTGCCGGGCGCCGGCTACCGGATCGGTGGTCCGCGATGAGAGCGGTGCTCCGCTCCGAGCGCGCCCGACTCACCACCCTCTACGGCACGCTCCTCCTCCTCGCCGGCGGCGGCCTGGTCGCCCTGGTGAACGTACTGGTCCGCAACGGGCTGCCCTCCCGCATCAACGGGGCCGTGACCACCACCATCCCCGCGTTCCGGCAGGGCGTCGGCCCGGTGCCCGGCGAGAAGGTCTGGGTACCCGCCGAGCGGCTCCCGGCCGAGGCCGTGCCGACCGCCGAGCAACTGGAGTCGTACCAGGTCACCCGCAACGTCTCCGCCGCCGTCGAACAGGCCACCCTCCACGAACTCCTCGTCGTGTCCCTCGTCGCCCTCGCCGTCTTCGCGGCCGTGTCCATGTGGCTGGCCTGGTGGATGGCCGGCCGCGTGCTGCGCCCCGTCGGCGTGATCACGGAGACGGCCCGCCGGCTGTCCGGCGCCAACCTGCACGAACGCATCGACCTCCAGGCCCCGCCCGGCGAACTGAAGCGGCTCGCCGACACCTTCGACGGGATGCTGGACCGGATGGAGGGCCTGGTCGGGGCGCAGCGCCGGTTCGCCGCGAACGCCGCCCACGAGCTGCGGACCCCGCTGGCCGTGCAGCGGGCCGCCGCCGAGATCGGCCTGGCGGGGGAGCCGACACCGCAGAAGGTGGCCCGGATCCGCCGCAAGCTGATCGGCGTCGCGGAGTCGAGCGAGCACCTCATCGAGTCGCTGCTGCTCCTCGCGGTCTCCGAGGAGGGGCTGGAGACGAAGACCCCGGTGGACCTGGCGGCCCTCACGGCGACGGAGACGGATGCGGCGACGGACGCGGCGACGGATGCGGCGGCGGACGCGGCGGCCGTGGAGGGGACGGCGGTGTCCGGGGCCGTGGCGGACGGGCCCCCGGCGTACGTGAACCCGCCGGACGGGCCCCCGGCGCACGGGGCGGCTGCGAACGGGACCCCGGCGCACGGGGTGGGCGCGGGCGGTCGCGCGCCGGCGTGCGGGGACGGGGGCGCGGCCGGGGCGCCGGTCCCGTCCGGGGCGTTGCCGACCGTCGTGCGCGATCTCGCGCCGCTGACCGTCGCCGGCGACCGGGCGTTGCTCGGGCACCTGGTGCGGAACCTCCTGGCCAACGCGGTCCGGCACAACCGGGCGGGCGGCCGGGTGAGCGTCACGACCTCCGCCGACGGCTCGTTGACGGTGTCGAACACGGGGCCGGTGATAGAGCCGGACGACGTACCGCGCCTGCTGGAGCCGTTCCGGCGCCGCGCCGAACGGTTGCACACGGCCGGCGAGGGCGCCGGGCTGGGGTTGTCGATCGTGGCCTCGATCGCGCGGGCCCACGGCGCGGAGCTGAGGGCCTGGGCCAACCCGGCGCCGGAGGGTGGTCTCACGGTCCGCGTCGAGTTCCCCGCGCCCGGCCGCCCCACCCCCACCCCGAACCCCGCCCCCGCCGGCGCCCGCCACCCCTGACCCGCGCCCACCCGAACCCGGCCCACCCGAACCCGGCCCACCCGAACCCCGCCCCGGCCCACCACCCGAACCCCGCCCCGGGCCCGGACCCCGCCCCCGCCGGTGACCGTCCCCCCGCCCCCGTCTGCCGCGCCGAAGAGGTCCCCCTTCGGTGAATCCGAAGATCGGCTGTGTACGGTCGATTGAATGAGCAAGTACGTCCGAGCCCGTCCCGGCCGCCCCGTCCGCACGCGAGCCCCCCGGCAGCGCAACCTCCGGGCCCTCGCCGTCGCGGCGGGCCTCGGCCTGCTCCTCTTCACCGCCGGCTGGGTCCATGTCGCCCGTGACACCCCGGGCGCCGACCCCGGGTCGGCCCACCCGGACTCCCGCCCGAGGACCGCCGCGGACCGCGCGGCACTCGCCGAGGACCCGGCCCGCCCGCGGGGCAACGACGCCCTCCCGGGGCTCGGCAAGGCCACCCGCGCCAGGATTCCGAAGGACTCCCGGCAGTTGATCGTGGTCACGGGCAAGTCCGCGGTCTCCTCCGAGTCCGTCGTGACCCTCTGGTCCCGCTCCGCGCCCGGCGGCGACTGGAACCGGGCGGACAGCTGGCCCGCCCGCAACGGGGCCAAGGGCTGGTCCGCGCCCGAGGAGCGGACCTACGGTGACCTGACCTCCCCGCAGGGCGTCTACTCGCTGACCGACGCGGGCGGTCTGCTGCCGAAGCCGCCGGGCACGAAGTTCTCGTACGACGAGGACGACGGCTTCGTCGCGACGGGCACCGGCGTGAACGGCGAGCCCCTGACCGGCGCCTTCGACTACGTCGTGGCGATCGACTTCAACCGCGAGCGGGGGGTGTCGCCGCTCGACCCGCGCAAGCCGCAGGGCGAGGAGCGGGGCGGCAACATCTGGCTGCACGTGGACCACGACGGCCCCTCGCAGGGCTGCGTCGGCATCCCCAAGGAGGCCATGAAGAAGCTCCTGCAGACCCTGGACCCGGCGGCGAAGCCCGTCGTCGTCATGGGGCCGCGGGGATTCTGACCGTCGCCTCCCGCCGATCGCCGCGGCCTCCCCGCGCGAGCAGCGCGATGTACGCGAGGTCGAACACCGAGCACAGCACCCCGAGCCCGAGGATGAACGGGGAGTCCTCGATCACCCCGAAGAGCACGGTCGGCGCCGCCGTCCCGAGCCACTTCGCGACGGCGATGACGAGGGACTGCCCGCGCGGCCCGCGCCGGCCCGCGTACAGGGCGATGAACAGGCCGGACATCAGCAGGTTCTGCAGGAACGCGGAGTAGCGCGACGCGTCGTGCGTCCCGAAGTGCGCCACGAACAGCCACTGCACGGCGAAGGCGCTGCCGAAGACGAGCACGCTCCATCCGGCGAACAGCGGCCGGGTCACGAACTCCGGCAGCTCCGCCCGCCCGAACCGCAGGTAGGTGCCGATGATGACGACGTCGGCGCCCGCCCACACCACGTTGACCACGCCTTGGGCGGACACCCCGGTGAGGAAGTCGGTCGTGGCGTACGTGGATTCCCAGGCGAAGTTCAACGCGAGGGCGGCGACCGGCATGGCGTACGTCCGGTCCCGCAGTCCGACGCGGATCGCCTCCGCGTACACGAGCGTCCACGCCACCGCGCTGAACAGGGTCAGGAACAGTTCCACCCGCGTCTCCCGCGCTCGCGTCTCCTCGGTCGCCCGCACCCTAGGCCCCGGCCGCCCGATCACGCCAGGCCCGATCCCGCCGGGCCCGCACCCGGGTCGGTCCGGTCGAACCCCTTGCCTGACGGACCGTCAGCTATGACGATGGCCCCCGGTGTCGGCCTTCCGGACAGGTCGGCCTCCCGAACAGGACGAACTCCCGAACGGGACGAACTCCGCACAGGTCGACGTCGAAGGCGAGGTGGGGACGGTCATGGCGCGCGTGTTTCCCGAAGGCCGGCTGGTGTACGGGATGCAGCTCCCGATCCAGTCGCAGAGCACCATCTACGCCGAGCCCTGGGAGGCGACGGCCGGCGCCGTCGAACTCGCCGAGGTGGCCCGGGCCGCCGACCGGGCCGGCTTCGGCTACGTGGCCACCTGTGACCACGTGGCCATCCCGCGCGGGATGGCCGGGCCCATGAGCACCGTCTGGTACGACCCGGTGGCCACCCTGTCCTTCCTCGCCGGGATCACCGAACACGTCCGACTGCTGAGCCACGTCGCGATCGTCGGCCTGCGACATCCGCTGATCACCGCCAAGCAGTACGCCACGCTCGACCACCTCTCCGGCGGTCGCCTGATCCTCGGGGTCGGCGCGGGGCACGTGCGGGAGGAGTTCGAGGCCCTCGGCGTCGACTTCGAGCGGCGCGGGGCCGTGTTGGACGAGACCCTGGACGCGTTGCGGGTGGCGCTCGGGCCCGAGGAGTACCCGGAGTTCGAGGGCGAGTCGTTCTCGTTCCGGGACCTGGGTCAGCTGCCCCGGCCCACGCAGACCAGCGTCCCCGTCTGGGTCGGTGGCTCCTCGCCGGCCGCCGTGCGCCGCGCCGCGGTGCGCGGCGACGGCTGGCTCCCGCAGGGGGATCCGCGCGACCGGCTCCCGGAGCGGATCGCCCGGATCAGGGAACTGCGCGAGGCGGCGGGAGTCACCCGCCCCATCGAGATCGGCGCCATCACCGAGCCCCTGTACGTGGGCGAGCCCGGCTGGGACACCGGCCGACGGGCCCTCACCGGAAAGGCCGAGGCGCTCGCGGAGTCCCTGCGGGAGTACCGGGCGCTGGGCGTGGACCAGATCCAGGTCCGGTTCCGCAACCGCGACGTCGCCGAACTGACCGACCAGATCGCCGCCTTCGGGGCCGAGGTGGCCCCCCTCCTCAACGACTAGGGCAGGAGCACCCGCCATGGGCAAGCTGGACGGACGCGTCGTCGTCATCACCGGTGCCGCGCGCGGTCAGGGCGAGCAGGAGGCCCGGCTGTTCGCCGCCGAGGGCGCCAAGGTGCTCCTGGGCGACGTGTTGGATGAGCAGGGCGCCGCGGTCGCCAAGGAGATCGGCGAGGACCGGGCCCGGTACGTGCGGATGGACGTGAGCCGCGAGGAGGACTGGGCCGCCGCGGTCGAGGCGGCGAAGGAGGCCTTCGGCCGGATCGACGGGCTGGTCAACAACGCGGGGATCCTGCGCTTCAACGAGCTGACCGCGACCCCGCTGGAGGAGTTCCAGCAGGTGATCCTGGTCAACCAGGTCGGGGCGTTCCTCGGCATCAAGGTCGTGGCGCCCGAGATCGCGGCGGCCGGCGGGGGCACGATCGTCAACACCTCCTCGTACACGGGCCTGACGGGCATGGCGTACGTCGGCGCGTACGCGGCGACCAAGGCCGCGATCCTGGGCCTGACCCGGGTGGCGGCGCTGGAGCTGGCGGGGAGGAACATCCGGGTCAACGCCATGTGCCCGGGCGCCGTGGACACGCCGATGGCCAACCCGGCGCTGCTGGATCCGGCGGGCGTGAGCGACGAGGCCAGGGACGCGATGGCCGAGCTGTACAAGCGGGTCGTGCCGATGGGGCGGGTCGGCCGGCCGGACGAGATCGCGCGCCTGGCGCTCTTCCTGACCGGCGAGGACTCCTCGTACATCACCGGGCAGCCGTTCGTCATCGACGGCGGCTGGATGGCCGGCGTCAGCATCCTCTAGACGTCATCTGATGGAGCGTCAGGTATTGACGCTCCCGCCCCGGCGGTGGAACAGTCGGGACATCCAATCTGACGCAACGTCAGAAACCAAAGGACGGTGAACCCCCTTGGAATTCGGGCTCTTCGTGCAGGGATACGTGCCTGAGGCGCGGTCCAAGGTCGACCCCGAGGCAGAGCACAAGGCGCTGATCGAGGAGACCGAGTACGTCATCCAGGCCGACAAGTCCGGCTTCAAGTACGCCTGGGCCTCCGAGCACCACTTCCTGGAGGAGTACTCGCACCTCTCCGCGAACGAGGTGTTCCTCGGCTACCTCGCCCACGCCACCGAGCGCATCCACCTCGGCTCCGGCATCTTCAACCCGCTGGCCCCCGTGAACCACCCGGTCAAGGTCGCGGAGAAGGTCGCCATGCTCGACCACCTCTCCAAGGGGCGCTTCGAGTTCGGCACCGGCCGCGGCGCCGGCAGCCACGAGATCCTCGGCTTCCTCCCGGGCATCGAGGACATGAACGGCACCAAGGAGATCTGGGAGGAGACCATCGCGGAGTTCCCCAAGATGTTCCTCCAGGAGGAGTACGAGGGGTTCAGCGGCAAGCACTGGTCGCTGCCGCCGCGCAAGATCTTCCCCAAGCCGTACGGCAAGGCCCACCCGGCCATGTGGTACGCCGCCGGATCCCCCACCTCCTACGCCATGGCCGCCAGGAAGGGCCTCGGCGTCCTCGGCTTCAGCGTCCAGAAGGTCTCCGACATGGAGTGGGTGCTGGAGCAGTACAAGACGGCCATCCAGGAGGCGAAGGCCATCGGCGCCTTCGTCAACGACAACGTCATGGTCACCTCCACCGCGATCTGCGCCGAGACCCACGACAAGGCCGTCGAGATCGCCGTCAACGCCCACATGAACCGCTTCCAGTCGCTGGTCTTCCGCTACCACGACACCTTCCCGCGGCCCGAGGCGATCCCGCAGTGGCCCGAGACGCTGCCCGAGTACAACGCGGAGATCATCGAGCTGCTGATCGCCGAGGAACTGCTGATCTGCGGAGACCCGTCCGAGGTGCTCCGGCAGTGCAAGCGCTGGGAGCAGGCGGGCGCCGACCAGCTGTCCTTCGGCCTGCCGACCGGGGTGTCCTACGAGGACACCATGACCACCGTGAAGCTCATCGGGGAGCACGTCATCCCGAAGATCGACACGGATCCGGTGCACCGCACCACCCGCTTCCGCGAGGCCTCCGGGTCCTGACCGGACACCCGACCCGGGCGGCGTCTTCCCGGACCGCCGCCCAGGAAAGGGGCCTCGGGGGCCGAGCCCCCGGGCCCCACGCGGAACCGGCCGGAGCGCGCACGGGCCGCGGCCGACCCCTGCGCCCTCCGGCCGTCCCGGCCGAGCCAACCCACCCTCACCGGTGGCCCCGGCCAATCAAGCCTCGCCGGCGTTTGAGGCGCGGGTCCGGGCGGAGCCCGGTGCCCGGCGGAGCCGGGGTCACCTGGGGCTCCGCCCCAGACCCCGCGCCTCAATCGCCGGCGAGGCTGGTGTCGCCCGGACCCGCGCCTCAATCGCCGGCGAGGCTGGTGTCGCCCGGACCCGCGCCTCAATCGCCGGCGAGGCTGGTGTCGCCCGGACCCGCGCCTCACACGCCGGCGAGGCTGGTGTCGCCCGGCCGCGCCTCACACGCCGGCAGGGCTGGGCGGGGCCGGCCCCGGCTCCCGTAAGACCGCGTCAGCGCACTCGTCAGGGAAGAAGGGACGTCATGCTCGACCATCTGATCAGGGGAGCCACCGTCGTGGACGGGACCGGCGCCCCCGCCTTCGTCGCCGACGTCGGTACGAGGGACGGCCGGATCGCCGTCATCGCCCCGCCGGGCACCGTCACCGAGGAGGCCCGGACCAGCGAGGACGCCTCCGGGCTCGTCCTGACCCCCGGGTTCATCGACCCGCACACGCACTACGACGCCCAACTGTTCTGGGACCCGTACGCCACGCCCTCCATGAACCACGGCGTCACCACCGTCGCCGGCGGCAACTGCGGTTTCACGCTCGCCCCGCTCCACCCCGACCGGCCCGAGGACGCCGACTACACCCGGCGCATGATGAGCAAGGTCGAGGGGATGGCCCTCAAGGCCCTCGAAGAGGGCGTCGACTGGACCTGGTCTTCGTTCGGCGAGTACCTCGACGCCCTGGAGGGCCGGATAGCCGTCAACGCCGGTTTCATGGTGGGGCATTGTGCGTTGCGCCGGTACGTGATGGGCGAGGACGCCGTCGGCGGGCAGCCCACGCCGGAGCAGATGCAGGAGATGCTCGACCTGTTCCACGACGCGATGAACGCGGGCGCCTGGGGCCTGTCCACCACCCAGTCCTCCACGCACTCCGACGGCGCCGGCTCCCCGGTGGCCTCCCGCCACGCGAAGCCGGAAGAGCTGCTCGCGCTCTCCCGCGCGGTCTCCGAACACGAGGGCACCCAGCTCGAAGCGATCGTCGCGGGCTGCCTCGACCAGTTCTCCGACGAGGAGATCGACCTGTTCGTCGAGATGAGCGCCGCCGCCGGCCGGCCCCTGAACTGGAACGTCCTCACCGTGGACGCGTCCGTCCCCGAGCGCGTCCCGCGCCAGCTGATCCCCAGCGAGCGGGCCCGCAAGGCGGGCGGCCGGATCGTCGCGCTCACCATGCCGATCCTGACCCCCATGAACATGTCGCTCGGCACGTTCTGCGCGCTGAACCTCATCCCCGGCTGGGGCGAGGTCCTCGGGCTGCCCGTCCCCGAGCGGATCGCGAGGCTGCGCGACGCCGACGTGCGCGCCGAGATGCTGCGCCGCGCGGACAGCAGGGAGGCGGGCGTCTTCCGGCGCCTCGCCGACTTCGGGCGCTACGTCATCGGCGACACGTACAGCGAGGAGAACGAGGGCCTCTCGGGCCGGGTCGTCGGCGACATCGCCGCCGAGCGGGGCCAGGACGCCTTCCACTGCCTGGTGGAGATCTGCGCCAACGACGACCTGCGCACCGTCCTGTGGCCGATGCCCACCGACAACGACCCGGCGAGCTGGACCCTGCGCCAGGAGACCTGGCAGCACGAGGACGTCATGCTGGGCGGCTCCGACGCGGGCGCCCACCTGGACCGGATGTGCGGCGCCCCGTACACGACCCGCTTCCTCGGGGACTGTCTGCGCGGACGCCGGCTCCTGCCGCTGGAACAGGCCGTACGGATGCTCACCGACGACCCGGCCCGACTGTTCGGGCTGCGCGAGCGCGGCCGGATCACCGAGGGGTTCCACGCGGACCTGGTGCTCTTCGACCCCGAGCGGATCGAGGCCGGGCCGGCGACGCTCGTGCACGATCTGCCCGGGGACAGCCCGCGGTTGGACGCGCGGGCGATCGGGATCGTGTCCGTGCGCGTCAACGGCGTGGAGACCATCCGCGACGACGAGGTGACCGGCGCGATCCCCGGCATCGTGCTGCGCTCCGGCCGCGACACGAGGACGGTGAGCACCCGATGACCTCCGCCGGACCGCAGCGGCTGTACATCGCAGGCGAGTGGGTCGAACCGGCCGCCGGCCACTACGAGGTGGTCAACCCGGCCGACGAGTCCGTCGTCGGACTCGCCCCGGAGGCCACCCGCGCCCAGGTCGAGGAGGCGGCGCGCGCGGCGGCGGAGGCCTTCGAGGGCTGGTCGCGGACGACGCCCGAGGCACGGGCCGCGATCCTCGACCGGGCCGCGGACGTCATGCAGCGCGAGTACGAGCCGTGGGCGGAGCTGGCCCGCGCCGAGACGGGCGCGCCCACCGGCATCGCGCGCGGCATGCAGGTCGGCGTGGGCGTGGCCCGCTTCCGGCGGTACGCGAAGGGCGCCCTGGAGCCGGTGGAACGCGGTCTGCCGCCGCAGGTCACCGACGCCGGCCCGATGGGGCGGGCGGGTATCCTGGGCGCGCTGGAGGTGCGCCAGCCGGTCGGCGTGGTCACCTGCGTGACCTCGTACAACAACCCGTGGGCGAACCCGGCGGGCAAGGTGGCCCCGGCGCTCGCCATGGGCAACACGGTGGTGGTCAAACCGGCCCCGCAGGACCCGCTGTCGGTGTTCCGGATGGCCGAGGCCCTGCACGAGGCCGGGGTCCCGGCGGGCGTGGTGAACGTGGTCTGCGGCACCTCCGTCGAGGTCGGCGAGGCAGCCGTCGACTCCCGCCACGTGGACATGGTGTCCTTCACCGGCTCCACGGCCGTCGGGCAGCGCATCGCCGAGGTGTGCGGCCGGACGATGAAGCGGCAGTTGATGGAGCTGGGCGGCAAGGGCGCGGCGATCGTGCTGGAGGACGCCGACCTCGACGCGGCGGTGGCGGGCATCGGCACCACCTTCTCCTTCTACTCCGGTCAGATCTGCACCGCCCCGACCCGGGTGATCGTCCACCGGTCGGTGTACGAGCCGCTGGTGGAGAAGCTGACCGGCTACCTGGCCTTCATGAAGGTCGGCGACCCGGGCGAGCGCGGCACCGTGGTCGGCCCGGTGATCTCGGCGGCGCACCGCGACCGCGTGGAGTCGTACGTCGAGCTGGGGAAGAAGGAGGGCGCGCGGATCGCGTACGGCGGCGAACGCCCGGTCGTCGGGGCGGGCCGCGGCTTCTACGTCGCGCCGACCCTCCTCGTGGACTGCACGAACGACATGCGGGTCGTCCGGGAGGAGATCTTCGGGCCGGTCGTGGTGGTCGTCCCCTTCGACGGCGGCGAGGACGAGGCCGTGGCCCTGGCCAACGACAGCGACTTCGGGCTGCTCTCCTACGTGTGGTCCGGGGACTCGGCGCGGGCCTTCCGGGTCGCCCGGCGGCTGCGCGCCGGCGGCGTCGGCGTCAACACCATCGGCCGGAACATGGAGGCCCCGTTCGGCGGCTTCAAACGGTCGGGGGTGGGCCGGGACGTCGGCTCGTACGCCCTGCACGCCTACAGCGAGATCCAGTCGATCGTCTGGCCGGGCTGAGGACCGGGCGGGGGCCGTCGTGGCGCGGCCGGGCCGGGGAGCGCCCCGAGCCCGGCCGCGCCACCGGCCCTACCCGCGCTCCGGCCAGGGGTGGCCGAGGGCCTCGGCGTGCTCCCGGCTGCCGCCCCGGACCTCGGCGAAGGACTTCGGGTCCGTCGAGGCCAACCGGTCCAGCACGGCGGCGGCCTGCTCCTCGATCGGGGTCCCGTCTGCCGGGATCCGCCACCCGAACTGGAGCCACGGCCCCTCGCGGTCCCGGTTCCCGGCCGCGAGGCCGGGCCAGTACGTGAAGGACACGTCCACGGTGTCGGGTTCGTTCCAGACGGTGCCGACCCAGTCCCGCAGGGCGTCCCAGCGGGCCAGCAGATCGGGGCGCTCGCGCAGGCCGTCCGAGACGAGCCGCGCCACGCTGCGGGCCGGCCAGGACCAGGGGCGGTCCCGGTCGGCGCGCTCCAGCTCGGCGTCGTAGGCGGCGGCGTCGAAGCGGTACTCCGGTGGGGTCGGCCCGACCGCCCCGCGCCAGTCGCCCCACACCACCTCCTCGCCCTCGCGGCGGATGGTCACGTACAGCGCACCGCAGCAGCCCTCGGTGCAGTACGCCTCGGCGAGCCGCACCTCCCGGGGCTCGGCACCGGCCCGCAACAGCCCGGTGTCGAGGAGCCGTTCCGGGCTCTCGCCAGGCCCCTTGCCGAACAGGGCGGGTACCAGCGGGCGGCCGTCGACCAGGATCCGGGTCTCGACGCCGCCCCGGTCGCCGGGGTCCTCGGCGACCACCTCGATCCGCAGCCGTTCCCCGTCCGGCGGGACGCGGAACGGCTGCCGTCCGGTCCGTGCCGTCCAGTCGGCGCGCCGGCGTTCGGCGGGGTCGTCGGGCGCGCCGTCGGGGGGCGGCGGGGCGGCCGGCAGCCGCCCCAGCGCGTCCAGCAGCACCTCGCGCCGGCCGGGCCGCCAGTCGAGCAGTGCGGCGGGACCGCTGTGCAGGTCGAGGGCGACCGACAGGAGCACCGCCCGGTGCCCGGGGGTCGACGCCAACAGGTCGGCGTGCCCGATCAGCGTCTCGTACGCCTCCATCGCGGGCCCGTAGTCGAGGATCTCGGCCCGGACGTCGTACTGGTCCGCCATCCGGCGCAGCAGCCCGGCGGCCCGCAGGAGCAGCGCCGGGTCACGCGGGTGCGCCCGGAGCAGCCGGTGGAGGTCGGTGGCCTCCGCGATCCGTCGGGCGTATCCCATCGTCCGGAAGTCGGGCGGCAGCCCGGTCAGGGCGGCGAGCGTGCCCGTGTCGTCGCCCGCCTCCACGGCGTCGAGCAGCGGGTACAGCGCGGTGTCGCGGACACGGGTGCGCAGCATCAGCAGGCCGGCGGCCTGCCGGTCCAGGCGGTCGAGCGCGGCGACGGCGGGCCGCTCGAAGCCCCGGAGCGTCCCGAGGACCGTGAGCCAGGGCACGTCCTCCGGTTCGCCCAGGCGGCTCAGCAGCCCCAGGCCGACCTGGACGGCGGCCGGGGTGGTGCCGGTGCGGACCAGCCGTCGGCCGGTCCGCCGGGCGGCTGCCTCGTCGGTCAGGGGCAGCCGCACGACACAGGCGCGGACGGTGCGGTGGGGCATGACGAGCGAGCGGACCCGCAGGTGGACGGCGGCCGCCGCCCGGACCGGGTCGGGGTCGGCCAGGGTGTCGGCGAGGGCGGAGGCGACTTCCTCCTGTGCCTCGCGCAGGGTCAGACCGGGCCGGCCGGGCTCCGGCGGCCCGTCGGGCAGCGGGTAGCCGCGCGCGGGGACCCGGCCGTCCGGCTCGATGCCGCGGCGGAAGAGTGCGTAGTCGTGCAGGGAGGTCTCGTGCGGAGAGGTTTCCCGTGGTGCGGTCTCGTGTGGAGACGTCGCGGGGGGAGAGGGCCGTGAGGTGGGCGCGGTGCGCTCCTCGGGGGCGCTCAACGGGCGGGGTGGTGCTCGATTCCGTGAGTCATGGGCCCGAGCCTGCCAGGTGGGTTCAGGGGACGTCCAGTGAAAATGCGGCCTCGCCGCGGACCCGGCCGTTGACCTGGAGCTGCACCAGGTGCTCCCCGGGGTGGTGGCGGCGGGTGGTGACGGCGTCGCGGACCGCGGCCACGCGCGCGCTGAAGCCGAGTCCGTCGAGGGATCCGGCGCGGGCGGTGAGGGCTCGGGAGCGGCGTGTGCGGGCCGCGCGGGCGAGCTGACCGGCCAGGTTACTGACGGTATCCGCGCTGAGGAGCTCGTCGGCCGTGGGCATGGGGCCGGTCTGGCGGGCGGCGCCCCGGTATTGGGGGCCCGAAAATTTGCACGGGAAAGTTTTGAAACGGGCATAACGGGCAAGGCTGCGGTTTCCGCATTCTGGAAGCTTCGCCCCCGAGCCTTCCGAAGCGTGAACAGATGCCTGAGTGAACCTTGTATTGCCAGAGTGTGAACTGTCTCGGCCTCAAGATTCCAAGGAATTTGGACCCGCGCGGTAACGGACCTTGGTCCTCCGGATGAGGAAACCGCAGCATCTAACGTCCCTACCCATGACACAGCTGGACGTTCGGCCGCGGGTCGGAGACACGGTAAGCGGCGTCGCCGAGGGCGACGTTCGTGGCAAGGGCCTCGGCAAGGGGTCCGTCGGACTGGTGGGAAGCGCCGTCATCGGCATCTCCACCGTCGCCCCCGTCTACTGCCTGACCTCGACCCTCGGCTCCACCGCCGGGGAAGTCGGCGTCCAGATGCCGGCGGTCTTCCTGGCCGGCTTCCTCCCGATGCTCCTGGTCGCCTTCGCGTACCGCGAGCTGAACAAGGCCATGCCGGACTGCGGCACCTCGTTCACCTGGACCGTGAAGGCCTTCGGCCCGCGGATCGGCTGGATGTGCGGCTGGGGCCTGGTGATCGCCACGATCATCGTCCTGTCCAACCTGGCCGGCGTCGCCACCTCCTACTTCTGGCTGCTGGCCGGCGAGATCACGAACAATCCGTCGATCTCCGCCCTGGACGACAACAAGCTCGTCCACATCGCCACCTGCCTCACCCTCATCGCCACCGCGACCGCCATCAGCTACCGCGGCATGACGGCCACCAAGGGCGTCCAGTACGCCCTGGTCGGCCTTCAGCTCGCCGTCCTCGCCATCTTCGTCGCCATGGCCTTCCAGAAGGCCTCCGCCGGTTCCTTCGACACCGGCCTGGACTTCTCCTGGCAGTGGATGAACCCCTTCGCGGTCGAGTCCATGGCCGCCTTCACCGCCGGACTCTCGCTCTCGATCTTCATGTACTGGGGCTGGGACGCCTGTCTCGCCACCAACGAGGAGACCACCGGCTCCGCCAAGACCCCGGGCCGCGCCTCGCTCATCGCGATGATCGTCCTCGTCGGCTCGTACCTGGCCACCGGCATCGCCGCCCAGATGGCCGTCGGCTCCGGCACCTCCGGCCTCGGCCTCGGAAACCCGGAGACCTCCGACAACGTCTTCGCCGCCCTCGCCGGCCCCGTCATGGGCCCGATGCTCGGCATCCTGCTCTTCGTCGCCGTCCTCGCCTCCGCCACCGCGTCCCTGCAGACCACCTTCATCCCGGTCGCCCGCACGGTCCTCGCGATGTCCACGTACGAGGCGCTGCCGCCCTCCTACGCCAAGGTCCACCCCCGGTTCAAGACCCCCGGCCGCGCCACCGTCATGGCGGGCGTCGCCACCGGCGTCTTCTACACCGTGATGACGCTCGTCAGCGAGAACGTCCTGACCGACACGATCTTCGCGCTCGGCCTGATGATCTGCTTCTACTACTCGCTGACGGCCTTCGCCTGCGCCTGGTACTTCCGCAAGGAACTGCGGAACTCGGCCCGCGACCTGTTCTTCAAGGGCGTCTTCCCGGTCCTCGGCGGCCTGCTGCTCGCCACCGTCTTCTTCAAGACCCTCATCGACATGTGGAACCCGTCCTACGGCTCCGGCTCCACGGTCCTCGGCGTCGGCAGCGTCTTCATCATCGGCGTCGGCCTGCTGGCCCTCGGCCTGGTCGTCATGTTCGTCACCGAACGCCGCAGCCCCGCCTTCTTCCGCGGCCAGGTCCTGACGAAGTCCACGCCGGCCCTGGTGGTCGAGGACTGACCCCTCCGGGCCCCGCGGCCCGCCCCGCCACGCCGCCGTGTCATCCCCGGGGCCCCGGATCGTTCCCCGCGATCCGGGGCCCTCGGCGTCCGCCGGCCCCCGCGAGCGGCGAGCGGCGGTGACCCCGGCCGAGCGGCGTCGTTGTTCCGGCCATGAAGAAGACCATGAAGCGCAACCTCGCCGCCCTGGTTCTTTCCGGCGGCGCCGCCCTCGCCCTCACCCCGGCCGTCGCGCACGCCGACGGACCGGTCGTCCAGGGGGACATCCCGATCACCAAGCGGGTGGTGGAGATCGCCGACCACCCCGCGCAGACCGTCACCGACGCCAAGACGGCGGTCAACGTCACCGCCTCGGCGGCCGGCAGCGCCACCAAGGCCACCGACGCCTCCCTCTCCGGAGCCGGCACGGCCCTGACCGCCGGCCTGCCGAAGGCCCCCGGCGTCGGCTGACCCCCGGGGCGTGCCTCAGCCCCAGGCGCGGGAGCAGAGCACCAGGCGGTAGCCGTCGGGGTCGGCGACCGTGACCCCGTGCTCGTCCCAGTAGGGGTTGTGCGAGGAGACGGGGGTGCCGCCGTGCTCGATCAGGCGCTGGACGAGGGCCGGTTCGGGCTCCCGGCCGAGGTAGACGACGAACAGGTCGTCGACCGTCGGGGACGGCGCGATCGGGTTCTCCGGGTCGTGCGTCAGCTCGAAGTGCCAACCGCCCCCGGGGGGTCCGACCATCACCAGATCGTGCTCCCCCGACACGTGACCGCTGGTGCGCCACAGGACGTCCAGGCCGAGCCCGTCCACGTAGAACCGCTCGGCGGCCTCCAGGTCGAGCGAGGGGCGGGCGACACGAACGTGCGTACGTGAATCGATCATGCGGGGCAGGGTACGCCGCCGTGCGCCGGGGAGCCGGATCGCGCGGGGTGATCCGTCAGATGGGGGGCGGACGGGTGGCCGGGCGGGCGGATCGGTGGGCGGACGACTGCCGGCCGGGATGCCGTCCGAGGTGCCGGCCGGGCCGTGCGCAGAGCGCTCAGGCGCCCACGCGCGCGCCGGTGACCTTCGCCGTGAACGCGTCGAGGTTCCCGAGCGCCCGCTCGATCCGCTCCTCCAGGCTCAGGGTCTCCACGTAGGCCCCCGTCGCCCGCTTGGACCGCCGCTTGCCCCGCAGGTACAGCGAGCAGGCCAGGTCGGCGCACAGGTAGATGCCGACGGTGTTGCCCTCCCGGCCGCGGGCCCCGGCGAGGGGAGCGGACAGCAGCGCCACGTCGGACGAGGCGTGCCCGGTCAGGCAGACCATGCAGATGCTGGACTTCAGGGCACTGGCGCCGTTCGACGCGGGCACGCGCAGGGTGATGCCCACGGGCACGCCGTCGGGGCCGGTCCGCACGAGGTGGGCGCGCAGCGGGGCACCCGGGTCCACCCAGCCGAGGAAGTCCAGGTCCTCCCAGGGCAGGTCGCCGAAGTCCAGCGGCAGCCGGAGGCGGGAGGCCTCGCCCTTCGTGCAGTTCACGAAGGAGCCACGGATCTGTTTCTCGGTGAGCGGGTCCATGCGGGGGACGATACGCCGATATGCGTGCCTGCTGCACGTGCTTTGTCCCGCGCTGCCGACCGCCGGAGCCCGCGCCCGGCGAGACGATCATGTGAAGCGGCGGTGAAAAGCAGGTGCGGGCGGTCGGGGGCCCGCCCTAGCGTGAGGCGGTGAGCAGCGACTATCCATTCGCCGACGGGCACAATCTCGTCTGGGACCTGACCGGCTTCGGGCCGGACGAGGAGATGGTCGAGTCCTGCTCGCTCTCGCGGGAACAGTTCCTGGTGGTCCGGCACCTGTTCGTGCTGGGCGACGATCCGTGGATGGTGACGGGGGAGTACCGGGTGGTGCCCGGCATATGGCCCCACCTGCGGCGCATCGTCCCGGGTCTCGGTTTCCAGCGCGACGCGGACTACTTCCTCGGCGCCCGTCAGGCCCTGCCTGACGGGCGCTTCTGGCGTCCGGCGATCGGCGTGACCGCGCCGGGACCGATCCCCCCGCCCTGACGGGTCCCGTCAGCCGGTGACGCCGCCGAGGAACGCCGTCCACACGGCGGGTGCGACGGCGAGCTGGGGACCGGCGGCGACCTTGGAGTCCCGGACGTGCACGGTGTCGGCACAGGCGGCGACCTCGACGCAGTCGTCGCCCTGGCTGCCGCTGTAGGTGGACTTCTGCCAGGAGAGGGCGACCTCGACGCAGCTGTCGCCCTGGCTGCCGCTGTAGCTGCTCTTGAACCACCGCAACTCGGAGTCGTTCACAGAGAACCTCGCATTCGCATCAACAGGTCCGCGCTGTCAGCCGGATTGAGGGCCTGGATGCGAAGTTTGGCATACCGTCGATGGAGGATGCTGACGTCTTTCGGGTCCGTGATCACAAGACCTGACTGCTGTCCCTCGCTGTACCCGAGCCACTCGTGTTCCCAGGTTTCGAGGAGCTGGAAGGGCCCGTCGGCGCCCGCGTGCACCGGCTGGACGAGCGGCATGATCTGGATGTCGACGTTCGGCAGCGCGGAACACGCCAGCAGGTGGCCGATCAGCTCGCGGGTGACCTCCTTCCCGCCTGTCTGCCGCTCGATCAGGCTCTGCTCGATGATGAAGCTGAACATGATGTACGGGACGCGCAGCAGCAGCTCCTGTCGCTCCGACCGCGCCACCATCCGCGCTTCCAGGTCGCTCGCGGTGGGCAGCGGCGGCACCGTCTCGAAGAGGGCCCGCGCGTACGGCTCGGGCTGCAACAGGCCCGGGACGGCCCGGCATTCGTACGTGTTGAGTGCGATCGCACTGTCCTCGTGCTCCGCCCACCGCCTGAACCACGACGCCAGCCCCCGCCTGCGCTGCAACTGCTTCGCCGCGAGCCGGATCACGCCGAAGGCGTCCAGTACCTCCTCCGCCTTCTCCACGAACTTCGTGGACGGGTGGCGGCGGCCCTGTTCCACCGAGCCGATGTACTGCACCGAGTAGCGGATCAGGGGGTGCAACTGTTCCTGCGTCAGGCCCGCGCGTTTGCGGAAGGCCTTGACCGTCTCGCCGAAGTGGCGCAGGTCGCCGTCCGGCTCGGGACCGCTTTCACCGTTGTCGTCGACACTCGCCATGGAGGTCACCTCCCGGTCATCAGGCTCACCGACGGTGACCGCGCCTGTCCAGCGCGTGGACTCGTACAGATGAAAAGTAGCGGTCGGATTGCTGGGAACCCCCTTGCCCGCACGGGACGTTGATCTCATGACCGCACCCGCCGGGTCCGCCGGCCACCTCGTACGTGTGTTCACTCAGCGTTTCAGCTCGACCCCTCGCGGCGCCCGCCTCGGCCGCCGGTTCGCCCTGCTGACGCTGCACGACTGGGGCATCCCCCACCGCTCCGAACTGTCCGACGACGCCGCGCTGCTCGTCGCCGAACTCGCCGGGAACGCCGTCACCCACGGCCGGGTCCCCGGGCGGGACTTCGAGCTGCGGATGGCCCTGCTCGAAGGGGTGCTCCGCATCGAGGTGTCCGACGCGCGGGCCAGCGGCCGGCCGGCCGTGAGCCCGTACGTGCACCATGCGGAAGGCGGTCACGGTCTGCGGCTCGTCGCTGCCGTCGCCCACGACTGGGGGGTCGTGTCGAGGACGGTCGGCAAGACGGTGTGGGCGGAACTCGTCACGCCGACATCCGTCGCCCCCTGATCCGTTCCGCTAATTCGTTCGACACGGGTTGCCCGCCGTACGACACTGCCCGCGATGACACGACGAACCGATACGCCCCCCACCTGGGACGAGCGTACGCAGCTGACCACTTTCCTCGAATACGCCCGCGACACGGCCCGCGCCAAGTGCGAGGGGCTCTCCGCGGAGGACGCCCGCAAGGCGCCGCTCCCCGGCTCGCCCCTGATGACGTTCTGCGGACTGATCGGCCACATCCGGTGGGTCGAGTACCACTGGATCCAGGTCGTGTTCCTCGGCGAGGAGGTCGTCGGGCCCTTCGTCGAGGTGACCGAGGAGGACCCCGACCCCGAGATGCGGCAGTCGCTCGACGTCCCGCTGCCCCGGCTCCTCGCCGAGTACGAGGAACAGAGCGCCCGCTACCGCGCCCTGCTGGCCGAGCACGACCTGGACGCGAAGGCGGTCCGCACCATCCGGGACGGCCGCCACGTGGACCTCCGCTGGATCCTCCTCCACCTCATCGAGGAGACCTCCCGCCACAACGGCCACCTCGACATCCTCCGCGAACTCCTCGACGGCCAGACCGGCGTCTGAGCCGGGCGGGCGGGGGCGCGTCGGACACGGCGACGGCCTCCGGCAGCGCCCTTCGCGAGGGGGGGGAGGCTCCGACGGGGCCCTGACGGCGGCCCCCGGACGCGGGCTACGGCGTGGGCGGAAGCTTCGGCAGGTCGGTCGGCAGGTCGGTCGGGAGGGCGGTCGGGAAGCGGTCCGACGCATACCGGTCGAAGGTCTCCGTCGCCCCGCCGGCCCAGGCGACCTTCAGCTTCTTGGCGTCCACGGACTCCACCCGCCCCTTCGTCCGCTTGCTGCCCGCCGGGCACGCCAGGTCGATGGTCGCGCCGGTGGCGGAGCCCTCGCAGACGATGCCGGTCGCGGACTCCGACAGGAAGGCCGACTTGCCGTTGACGGTGAAGACGACGCCCATGCCCGGCGTGGCCGAGGCGATCCAGGCCCCGTCCAGGCTGCCGGCCGCCGAGTCCTTGCCCGTGCCCCCGGCGGTGGATCCGGCCGTGGATCCGGCGGCCGGGCTCGAAGGCGAGCCCGAGGCCGCCGGGGAGCCGGATGCGGGCGCCGGGGACTTCGACTGCTCCCGCTTCGCGTCGTCGCCCTCATCCGCACCGCCGCCGCAGCCGGTGAGCGTGAGCGCGAGGGCGGTCGCCGCGACGGCGGCGACGAGGCGGACGCGCTGGTTCGTGTGCATGAGTGATCCCCCGGTGGACGCGACCCGATCGGTCGAACGCGTCAACGTACCAGGGGTCCCCCGCCCCCTCGCCGGGAGGCGAGCCGGTCAGAGGCGCGGCGGGCCGGTCAGAGGTACGGGGCGAACTCGTCCAGGGTGGACAGCACTTCGGCCTCCCCCGCCGACGGGAGTTGCAGCACCACCTCCTCGATCCCGAGGCTCTCGTAGTACGCGAGCTTGCCCGCGTTCGGGCGGACCGCGTACGGGACCACCTGGAGGTCCTTCGGGTCGCGGCCCGCGTCCTCCCAGACCTGCCGCAGCACCGGGACGGACTCGCTCAGGCCGCTGCCACCGATCGGGAGCCAGCCGTCCGAGTGGTCGGCGATGGCCGCGAACAGCTTCGGGCCGGCCGCACCGCCGATCAGGGTGCGGGGGCCGTGGAGGGTGCGCCCGGGACCGAGGTCACGCGCGGGCCGCACCGGCTTGGGGTACGCCCGGCTGGCCTGGACGGAGCCGTACACGCCCTCGTACGCGGTGGGTTCCGGAGCCCACAGGGCCCGCATCAACGCCATCCGGTCCCGCACCAGTTCGCGCCGCCCGGACCACTCGACGCCGTGGTCGGCGGCCTCCTCGACGTTCCAGCCGTAGCCGATCCCGAGCGTGAACCGGCCGCCGCACAGGTGGTCCAGCGTCGCGACCTGCTTCGCGAGGGCGATCGGATCGTGCTGGGTCACCAGGGTGATGCCGGTGCCGAGGTCGAGGCGCTCCGTCACGGCCGAGGCCTGGCCGAGGGCCACGAACGGGTCGAGGGTGCGCCCGTACTCCTCCGGGAGGTCCCCGCCCATGGGCGCAGGCGTGGCCCGACTCACCGGGATGTGGGTGTGTTCGGGCAGGTAGAGCCCGGAGAACCCGCGCTCCTCCAAGGCGCGGGCGAGGCCGGTGGGGGAGACGGTGAGGTCGGTGAGGAAGATGGTGACGGCGATCCGCATGGCTGAGGCACCTCCGAGACGTGGGGCGGCCAACGTACGGGGTTCGGCGTGCGGGTGGCAGACGTTCGACACAGTGGTTCGACACGTGGTTCGACACGACGGGGTGACGACATGGGCGACATGAACGGCATGGGGACGATCACGGTTCCGGAGCGGCTGCACGGCTACCCGGGCGTGGCCTTCGGCGGCTACGTGGCAGGGCTGCTGGCCGGCCGGACGGCGCCCGGGGGAACGGCCGTACGCGTCGACTTCCGCAGGCCCGTGCCGACCGGGACGCCGACCCGGCCGACCCCGGACCCGGACGGCGGCACCGCCCTGCTGGACGCCGACGGGACGGTGCTGGCCCGCGCGACACGCGCCGCCCTGCCGCCGACCGGGGACGTGCCGCGGGCACCCTCGCGGGAGGAGGCGCAGACGGCGGCCGACGCCTTCCGGGCGCACCCGCCACAGGGGCAGGCCGACTGCTTCGGCTGCGGTCTGGGCCGCACCCCCGCCACCGGGCTGCGCCTGCACTGCGGGCGGGTGCCCGGCCGGGACCTGGTCGCCGCCGCGTGGACCCCGGGGGACGAACTCGCCGGACCGGACGGGATGTTGCCGCCCGAACTCGTGTGGGGCGCGCTGGACTGCCCCGGCAACGCGGCGGGCCGCCTGCTCGCCCACCGGCCGGCCGGCGCGGTCACGGCGGCCCTGACGGCCCGCCTGCTGCGGCCGGTACCGGTCGGGGGCGCGGGCCTGATCTCGTACGCCTGGCTGCTCGGCGGCGAGGGCCGCAAGTACACGGCGGGCACCGCGCTGACCACGGCGGACGGTGACCTGTGCGCGGTGGCCGAGGCCCTGTGGATCGAGCCGCGCCCCCGGACCTGACGGGGCGCGGGTCCGGGGCGGTTCCTCGGCCCCGGACCCGACCCGACCCACGGTCCGGCCCCGGCTCCTGGGTCCCGCCGGAGGCGCCGGTCAGCCGCGCGGGTAGCGGGCCAGCCAGCCGGGAGCCGAGACCGAGGGGCCGTGCAGGGCGGGCCCCTGTGTCATCTCCAGGGCGAAGTCGTCGGAGAGCTCCAGCATCGTGGACCGCCCCTCCAGGTCGGCCAACCAGGCCGCCGGCAGGGCGGTCTCCCCGTGCAGGGCGCCCAACAGTGCGCCGCACAGGGCGCCGGTGGCGGTGGAGTCCCCGCCGTGATTGACGGCGAGGCGCAGCCCGTGCGGGACGTCCTCGGCCACCAGGGCGCAGTACACGGCCACGGCCAACGCGTCCTCCGCGTCACGGCCGTCGCCCGGGGACAGCGACTCGACCATCTTGGGGCTGGGTTCGCCCAGGGTGACGGCCGAGACGGCCCGCTGGAGGGCGTCCGTGACCGGCTGGTGTTGGGCGCGGGCGCCCAGCAGGCCCAGGGCCCGCTGGATCGCGGCGTCGAGGGACTCGCCCCGGGTCAGCCCGTGGACGATCACGGCGAGCGCCCCGGCCGACAGGAACGCGGTGGGGTGCCCGTGGCTCTGCGCCGCGCACTCCACGGCGAGTTGCAGCACGAGCGCCGGCTCCCAGCCGACCAGCAGACCGAAGGGGGCCGAGCGGACGGTCGCCGCCGCGTCCCGGGCGGTGGGGTTCTTCGGCTGTTCCAGGGTGCCGAGCGTCTCGTCGGCGAAGCCGGTCATGCAGGCCCGGTCCGGGCCGCGGCGGGCGTAGAGCCACTCCTCCTGCGCGAGCCAGCCGTTGTCCTTGCGCCGCTCGTCGGGGCCCCAGTCGTGCTGGGTCGCGGCCCAGCGCAGGTAGGCCCGGTGGACGTCGGTCGGCGGGTGCCAGCCGCCGGTGTCCCGGCGCACGTGGGCCCGTATCAGCCCGTCCACGGTGAACAGCGTGAGCTGGGTGGACGCGGTGACCGTGCCCCGACGGCCGTGGGCGGGGGCGAGTTCGGTCAGCCCCGCCAGGCCGTACGCCTCGCGGATGCCGTCGAGGGAGAGACCCGCGACGGGCGCGCCGAGCGCATCCCCGATGGCGGCGCCGAGCAGGGTGCCGCGCACCCGGCTGCGGAAGTCCTGCTGCTCGACCCGGCCCCAGAGCGCCGGGCGCACGTTCGCGGGAGCCTGGTCCGGGACCTGCGTCTGCGGGGCCCGCGTCCCCGCCTCCCCCGCTTCCTGCGCGGCGGCCTCGGCCGGCGCGGCGGACACGGGCGTGGTCGGCGCCGGTTCCTCCCCCTCCACCGACGTCGCCGCCCCGTTCGTACCGGCGGTTCCCGTGCCGGCCGCGGTCGCGGTCGTCATCGTGTCCATGTTGTCCCCCCAAGCTCTGGCGCGCACTGTAGTGGACAGGTTCGGTCGAATCCGGAAGGAGTAAGTCACGCCGCCCATAAGTGGCCGTAGAACGGCCGGAATATGAATGGTTCCGGACAGGATCTCGCCGGATGAGACAATCGTGGCACGTTTTGCCACTGGCCTCGGAGCCGGTTGTTTTCGGCCACACCGCGTTCACCCGGCGTTGTCCGCGGGCCCACAGCCTCGACGACATGAAGAAGGCACTCCTCGCCGCGACCGTCGTCGCCTCCACGCTCACCGCCTCCCTGGTCGCGGCCCCCGCCGCGACCGCCGCGGGCTGGGACTTCCCCCGGGACGGCCGGCACCAGAACCGTTCCGCCATCCCCTTCACCGAGGCCTCCGTCACCGCCGGCGCCGACGGTGCGTTCACCCTCCGGTGGAGCGCCCGCGGCACCGGGCACGTCGAGATCAGGGCGAACGGCAAGGTCGTCGCCCAGGGCGGCTCCCGAGGCCGGGCCGTGGTCAGGGGACTGCCCGCCGCCGACCGCCAGTGGTTCGACTTCAAGCCGGAGCGAGGCCAAGGCCTGCGCCTCGCCGATCGCCTCGTGCGACTGGAGGGAACGGCCAACTTCCGCGACGCCGGCGGCTACCGCACCACCGACGGCCAGTGGGTCAAGATGGGCGAGATCTACCGCTCCGACGCCCTGGCCAAGCTCACCGACAACGACCTCGCCACGCTCGGCCGGCTGGGCGTGAAGACCGTCTTCGACCTGCGCATGACCGACGAGCGCACCAAGGACGTCGACCGCGTGCCGGCCGGCGCGAAGTACGTCGTCGCCGACGTCTTCGCCGGCTCCGGCTCCTTCCAGGCCCTGCCGAAGACCCCCGACGAAGCCGTCAAGGCGATGATCGACGCCGAGAAGAGCATGGTGTCCGGCGAGGGCGGCCGGAAGGCGTACGGCCAGGTCTTCCAGGGCATCGGGACGGACCGCGCCCGCGCCGTCCTCTTCCACTGCACCGCCGGCAAGGACCGCACCGGCTGGTCGAACGCCGCCCTGCTCACCGCCCTCGGCGTCCCGCGCGAGACCGTGCTGGCCGACTACCTGGCCAGCAACGACTACCGCAAGGCCGCCAACGACGCGATCCTGTCGCACCTGCCGCCGCAGCAGGCCGCCGTCTACAAGCCCATGCTCGACGTGCGCCCCGAATACCTCAACGCCGGCTACGACGAGGTCCGGGCCGCGTACGGATCCTTCGACCGCTACCTCGACAAGGGCCTCGGCATCGACCGCCGCGAACTGCGGGAGCTTCGCGAGGACCTCCTCGTCGGCTGAGCCCGCACCCCGCTCGGCAGCGCCGCGGGCAACGGGGCCCGACCCGGATCCCTCCCGGTCGGGCGCCGCGCCGCGTCGTCGTCCCCGCTCCGGCCTACTCCGCGATCGGCAGCAGCTCCGGCAGGTGCCCGTCCGAGGCCCCGGCCGCCCGCTGCCGCTCCTCGGGCACCTCCCCGTACAGCGTCGTACGGGCCTTCGCCGGCCGGCCGGCCGCCTCCGCGACCGCGATCAGGTCCCGCACCGACTTGTACGAGCCGTAACTCGACCCTGCCATGCGGGAGATGGTCTCCTCCATCAGCGTCCCGCCCAGGTCGTTCGCACCCGACCGGAGCATCTCCGCCGCACCCTCCGCACCCAGCTTCACCCAGCTCGTCTGGATGTTGGTGATGTGCGGGTGGAGCAGCAGCCGGGCCATCGCCGTCACCGCCCGGTTGTCGCGGACCGTCGGACCGGGCCGGGCGATCCCCGCCAGGTACACGGGCGCGTTGGTGTGGATGAACGGGAGCGTCACGAACTCCGTGAACCCCTCCACGCCCTTGGCCACCGCGTCCTGCTGGATCCGGGCCAGTGTGCGGAAGTGCCCCAGCCAGTGCCGAGGCTGGTCCACGTGCCCGTACATCATCGTCGACGAGGACCGGATGCCCAGCTCGTGCGCCGTGGAGACGACGTCGATCCAGTCCGCCGTCGGCAGCTTGCCCTTGGTGAGCACCCAGCGGACCTCGTCGTCCAGGATCTCCGCCGCCGTCCCCGGAATGGAGTCCAGCCCGGCCTCCTTGGCCGCCGTCAGCCAGTCCCGCACCGACATCCCGGTGCGGGTGGCGCCGTTGACGACCTCCATCGGCGAGAAGGCGTGCACGTGCATGCCGGGAACCCGCTCCTTCACCGCCCGCGCGATGTCGAAGTACGCCGTCCCGGGCAGGTCCGGGTGGATGCCGCCCTGCATGCAGACCTCGACCGCGCCCACGTCCCAGGCCTGCGCCGCCCGGTCCGCGACCTGGTCCAGCGAGAGCGTGTACGCGTCCGCGTCCGTCCGGCGCTGCGCGAACGCGCAGAAGCGGCAGCCGGTGTAACAGACGTTGGTGAAGTTGATGTTCCGCGTGACGATGTACGTGACCTCGTCACCCACCACCGACCTGCGCAGGTCGTCCGCGATCCGGCACAGCGCGTCCAACGCCGGGCCGTCCGCGTGCAACAGGGCGAGGGCCTGCTCGTCGGTCAGCGCCGTCGGGTCGTCCGCCGCCCGGGCGAGGGCCGCCCGGACGTCCGTGTCGATCCGCTCCGGGACCATTCCGGGCGCCGCGGCCTCCCGCAGGGCGTCCCAGTCCCCGTAGACGTGGTCGAAGTCCTCGCGCCGGTCGCCCGTACGCCCCTCGGTGTCGATCGCGGTGTGCAGGTCGGTGCGCCCGTACGCGGCGAAACCCTCGTCGGGCTCCTGCCACGGCCGGCCCTCGACCGCGGCCGTCTCGTCCGCCAGCCCCGTCCCCGCGTCGGCCAACGCCCGCACGTGCGGCAGCAACCGGGGATCGAGCCACGGCTCCCCGCGCTCCAGGAACTCCGGATAGATCGTGAGGCGCTCGCGCAGCTCGAAGCCGGCGGCGGCCGTCCGCGCGGCCAGCTCCTCGATGTGCGGCCAGGGGCGCTCGGGATTCACGTGGTCGGGCGTCAGCGGCGACACCCCGCCCCAGTCGTCGATGCCCGCGCCGATCAGCAGCGCGTACTCCTCGTCGACCAGGTTCGGCGGGGCCTGGATGCGGGCCGACGGGCCGAGCAGGTGCCGGGCCACGGCGATCGCGGCCGCCAGCTCCTCCAACTCCGCGTCGGGCATGCCGCGCATGGCCGTGTCCGGCTTCGCCCGGAAGTTCTGGACGATCACTTCCTGGATGCCGTGGTAGCTGCGCTGGATCCGCCGCAACTCGAAGAACGCGTCGGCGCGCTCCTCGTAGGTCTCCCCGATGCCGATCAGCACCCCGGTCGTGAACGGGACGTTGGAACGCCCCGCGTCCTCCAGCACCCGCAACCGGACCGCCGGCTCCTTGTCCGGGGAACCGTGGTGCGGGCCTCCGGGCTCGGACCACAGGCGGGTCGCGGTG
This sequence comes from Streptomyces sp. NBC_01426, assembly GCF_036231985.1. Lineage (GTDB taxonomy): Bacteria > Actinomycetota > Actinomycetes > Streptomycetales > Streptomycetaceae > Streptomyces. Next base: position 3,472,997 of record NZ_CP109500.1, on the reverse strand, counting down.
GTCTCCAGCATCATCCCCATCGACGGCGCGACGGGCTTCAGCCGCTGGAGCTCGGACCACGACAGGACACCCGGATTGAGGTGCGGGAGCAGACCCGTCTCCTCCAGGACCCGGATCGCCATCGCCCGCACGTAGGCCAGCGTGTCGTCGTAGCCGTGCGCGTCCAGCCACTCACGGGCCTCGGGCCAACGGTCCTCGGGGCGGTCCCCGAGGGTGAACAGGGCTTCCTTGCAGCCCATCGCGGCACCCTTGCGCGCGATGTCGAGGACCTCGTCGGGCGAGAGGTACATCCCGTGGCCGTCCCGGCGGAGCTTGCCGGGCACCGTGACGAACGTGCAGTAGTGGCACTTGTCGCGACAGAGTCGGGTGAGGGGGATGAACACCTTGCGCGAGTACGTGATGACACCGGGCCGCCCGGCGGCGTCGAGCCCGGAGTCCCGCACCCGCGCGGCGGAGGCGGCGAGGTCCTTCAGGGACTCGCCGCGCGCCTGGAGGAGCACGGCCGCCTCGGTCGCGTCGAGCGCGACGCCGTCGCGGGCCCGCCGGAGCGCACGGCGCATCGCGTTGTCGGTCGGGGCGTCACTCGGAGTGGTCATGGCCCGAGCATACGATCCACCGATCCGGCGGTGGAGGGGGTCATCGCATCAGCTCACCGGCGTTGACCAGCAGAGACTGGCCGGTTATCGCCCGTGCCCGGTCCGAGGCCAGGAACGCGGCGGCGTCCGCGACGTCCCCGTCCGTCGCGAGATCGGGCAGCGCCATCCGCTCGGTGAGCCGGGCCCGCACCTCCTCCTCGGGCACCCCCTCGCCGTGCGCGGTAAACGTGACGAACGCCTGCACCGGCGGCCCCCACATCCAGCCCGGCAGCACGGTGTTGACCCGGATCCGGTACGGCCCGAGCTCCCGGGCCATCGAGTACATGGCGGAGGTCAGCGCCCCCTTGGAGGCGGCGTACGCGGCCTGCTGCACCTGCGACGGACTCGCCACCGCCGACTGCGTCCCGATGATCACGACGGAGCCGCCGGCCCGCTTCAGCGCGGGAAGGCAGGCCCGCGTCATGCGCAGGGTCCCCAACAGGTTCACGTCCAGGATCTGCTGCCAGGTCCCGAAGTCGGCGTCCTCCAGACCACCGAAGTACGAGTCCCAGGCCGCCACGTGCACCACCGCGTCCACCCCGCCGAACCGCTCCTCGGCGAGGGCCACCAGGGCCTCGCAGCGGGCCTCGTCGGTGATGTCGGTCGGCAGGTACGCGGTGTGCGCCCCGTCCGGGTCGATCTCGGCGGCGGACTTGACCAGGTTCGCCTCGGTCCGCGCCCCGAGCACGGCGTTCCCGCCGTCCCGCACCACGGTGGCGGCCACCTGGTGCCCCAGCCCGGCACCGACCCCGGACACGATGACGGTCTTCCCTCGCAGCAGCATGGCGCGCCCTCCAGGCCGGTGATGCCGGCTCAGCAGATCTGACGGGGCGTCAGGGTAGGGCGTGGGGCCGGGGATGGGAAGAGAGGGAGGGGGGTGCCCTCCGGACCCGTCCTCCTCGACCGCGGGGCGCGCCGTCAGGGCCTCGTGTTCGCCGCCACCAGGTCGCGGAAGGCCCTCGGGTCGATCGAGGCGATGCCCTTCCCGGAGGACACGTCCACCTCCCTGTCGTCGGACCGCCCGTCGGACCGCCCGGCGGGCGCTCCCGAGGCCTGTGCCGACCCCCTCCGCGCGTCCGTCCCCGTCGCCATGGCGTGGACACCGCCCCCCACCGCCACGCCCAGGACGGCGATCAGCGCACCGCCGAGGAGCAGGGGGCGCCGGTGCATCGTGTTGCCGACTGTCATGGAAACCAGGCTAAGAGCGAAGAGGCCACCCACACCGGGTCATTGGGGTGTTTCGGGCCGGCTCGAAGGGCCCGCGCCGACCCTGCCGGTCGTCCCGACCGAACGAACGACGAAACCGAGACGAATGGTGTGTCATATCTGCCCGGGCCCCGGTGAGTCGCGTCCGAATACCTGATAGACAGAAGATTCACGGCTCGACCAGCCGCACGTACTGACGGCCGCCTCGGGGGGATCGCCGCACTGTGAAGCCGCTTCACCGTCATGTAGTCAACACCTCACGCAAGGTCCTGTGCACGGCCGCGCTCGCGGCCAGCCTGACCACCGCCGCCGTCGTGACCAACCCGTCGACCGCCGGCGCGGGCGAATCCGAACCGACACCGGACAGCCCCCAGGCCGCCGACCGCGGCGACGCCCGGCTGGACCTGCCCGAAGACCTCGCGAACCCGCAGCCACCCGCGACCGCGGGCACCCCCGAGAGCGCGAGCGGCATACCGGGAACGGCCCTCGACGCCTACAAGCGCGCCGAGGCGGCCGTGGCCGCCGCGCTCCCCAACTGCAAGCTGCCCTGGCAGCTGGTGGCGGGCATAGGCCGGGTCGAGTCCGTGCACGCCTCCGGCTACGGGCTCAAGTCCGACGGGTCCACCGAACGCCCGATCCGCGGCCCCCGCCTGGACGGCAACGGCTTCGCCCAGATCAAGGACACCGACAAGGGCCAGTGGGACGCGGACACCGAGTACGACCGCGCGATCGGCCCGATGCAGTTCATCCCCGAGACCTGGAAGACGTACGGCGCCGACGGCAACGGGGACGGCCAACGCGACCCCAACAACATGTACGACGCGGCGCTGGGCACCGGCCTCTATCTGTGCGCGGGCGACAAGGACCTCTCGGACCCGGCCAAGCTCGACGCCGCGCTCCTCAGCTACAACAGTTCCCGCGAGTACGTGAACACCGTCCTCGGGTACATGCGCCAGTACCAGGAAGGCGGCGTCGCCGGGGTCCCGAACCCGCCCGTCGGCACCTACCCGACCCCGCCCACGACGGGCACCCTGCCCATCCCGCGGCAGCCGGTCACCCGGCCCCCGGCCACGAGGCCGCCGACGGGCGGCACCCCGCAGAAGCCGCCGACCAAGCCCACGACCCCGCCCACCAAGCCGACGACCCCGCCGACCAAGCCGCCCACCAAGCCGGAGCCGCCGGTCGCGCGCCTCGCGAAGCTGTCGCTGATCGGCGAGGCGGAACTGAAGGCCGAGGTCGGGAGCGCCTTCACCCCGACCCTGAAGGTCAAGGCGCTGCTCACCGACGGCAAGCCGGCCGCCGGCCGCCAGGTCGTGCTCGCCGTGGAACCGGACGACACCACGGGCGGCACCGTCTTCCGGGCCGCCAAGAAGAACTCCGTGGTCGTCACCACCGACGCCCAGGGCATCGCGACCGTCCCCGAGCTGACGGCCGGTCCGAAGCCGGGCACGTTCTCCTTCCGGGCCACGGCCTATGACATGACGAGCCAGTTCACGGTGATGCTGAAGGGCACCGTCCTGGCGAAGCCCGCCGCGGACCTGCTGGTCCGCGTGGACAGCGGCGCCGACAAGCCGCTGGAAGTCGTCACGGGCACGAGCTTCAAGGGCGTGGAGCTGCTGGCCACCGCCAAGGGCAAGCCGATCGCCGGCACCAAGGCCGTCGCGGGCCTGGTCGTGAAGGACGAGGCCGCGGGCGCGTGGGTCCCGGTGGACCCGAAGACCGCGAAGGGCCCGTACTTCAAGGGCAAGGACGGCGAGAAGCTGACCACCCTGGACCTGGCCCCGACGGGCGCCGACGGCAGGATCGCCCTGCCGGAGCTGTTCACCGACGGCGTGGCCCCGGGCACCTACCAGGTGCGCGTGCTCACCCCGGAGAAGGTCGAACTCGTCCTGACGCTCAAGGTCGACGCCGCTCCGACGGTGCCGCCCACGACGCCGACGGCGCCTGCGAACCCGACGCCCACGACCCCGACGACGGCGAAGCCGTAACAACGGGCCCCCCGAACAACGCCGCTGCCCCGGTCACCGTCGAACGGTGACCGGGGCAGCGGCGTTCCCCCCTCGCGGGGGAGAGGGGAAAGGCAGGAGCCCCGCCGCCTCCGCTCGCACGGAGGAGGCAGGGCTCCTTGGGTACTGCTTAATCCAACCGCGATCCGGTCGGCCAGGCGACTAGGCCGGGATGACGTTCTCCGCCTGCGGGCCCTTCGGACCCTGCGTGACGTCGAAGGTGACCTGCTGGTTCTCCTCGAGGGAGCGGAAGCCAGAGGCATTGATCGCGGAGTAGTGGACGAAGACATCCGGGCCGCCGCCGTCCTGGGCGATGAAGCCGAAGCCCTTTTCAGCGTTGAACCACTTCACGGTTCCGGTAGCCATGAGCCCTCCTATGGGCCAAAGGGTCGCCCTGCTCCAGAACCTGCTAAGAAGTCTGAAAACTACAAAAGCCTGCGGGTCACATTCTCCGCAGGCCTCGTACTGCAAGGGAAACCAAACTGCAACTTGCGTCGAGCCTAGCATGCACCCTGCGGCCGAGACCAGAGGGAAAGATCACGTCACCCGGACGTTTGAGACCCGCCCGATCGCTGACGCGGAGCCGGGGGCTAGTCTCGCGATGTGGACGTCTATCGCAGCCGGCCCCGCGTCGGCCACATCCAGTTCCTGAACTGCCTGCCCCTCTACTGGGGGCTGGCCAGAACCGGCACGCTGCTGGACCTGGAGCTGACCAAGGACACCCCCGAGAAACTGAGTGAACGGCTCGTCCGGGGCGACCTGGACATCGCTCCGATCACGCTCGTCGAGTTCCTCCGCAACGCCGACCAACTCGTCGCCTTCCCCGACCTCGCGGTCGGCTGCGACGGCCCGGTGATGTCCTGCGTGATCGTCTCGCAGGTCCCGCTCGACCGGTTGGACGGAGCCCGCGTGGCTCTCGGATCGACCTCCCGGACGTCCGTACGGCTGGCCCAGCTGCTGCTCGCCGAGCAGTACGGAGTGCGGCCCGACTACTACACCTGCCCCCCTGACCTGGGGGTGATGATGCAGGAGGCCGACGCGGCGGTGCTGATCGGGGACGCCGCGCTGCGCGCCTCCCTGCACGACGCGCCCCGGCTCGGCCTCGCCGTGCACGACCTGGGGCTGATGTGGAAGGAGTGGACCGGGCTGCCGTTCGTCTTCGCCGTCTGGGCCGCCCGCAAGGACTACCTCGCACGCGAACCCGTCGTCGTGCGCAAGGTCCACGAGGCGTTCCTCGCCTCCCGGGACGTCTCCCTGGAGGAGGTCACCAAGGTCGCCGAGCAGGCCGCCCGCTGGGAGGCGTTCGACGCCGACCTGTTGGAGCGCTACTTCACGACGCTCGACTTCCGCTTCGGTCCGGAGCAACTCGCCGGCGTCCGGGAATTCGCGCGCCGTACGGGATCGGCGTCGGGGTACGCGGCCGATGTCGAGGTGGAGCTCCTGAAGGTGGCCGTACCGGAGCATTGACGCGCCTTATGCCCCCGGCGCGAGTTCCGCATCCCGGAAAGGGGAATGTTCCGTTTACCGGGAATTCGTTCCCCTTTCGCATTTCCGTCCGCAGATGGAACGGCCGACGGAACGGTCGACGGAACGGCCTGCGGAACAAAGGGGCCGAGACCGGTGCGCCGACGCATTCGGCGGGGATCGAACCACCCGTCCCCGCCGTTGTGCCGTAGTACTCCGGACACGATGGAAGCTCCCCGGCCGGCGGTGGACACCCCTAAGGTGCTGGTTGACCGTCAGCGATCCACGAACCTCGGGGAGGGGGACGCGATGCAGCCGCTCGAAGCGGGCGAACCGCGGACCATCGGCGCCTACCGGCTGCTCGGACGCCTCGGCGCGGGCGGCATGGGTCGGGTCTACCTGGGGCGCAGCGCGGGCGGCCGGACCGTCGCCGTGAAGATCGTCCACCCCCACTTCGCCTCCGACGAGGAGTTCCGCGCCCGCTTCCGCCGCGAGGTCGCCGCCGCGCGCCGGGTGGGGGGCGAGTGGACCGCGCCCGTCCTGGACGCGGACCCGGAGGCCCCGGTGCCGTGGGTGGCCACCGGCTACGTCGCGGGCCCGTCGCTGGACCGGGCCGTGGCGGGCTACGGGCCGCTGCCCGAGCATTCGGTTCGGGCCGTCGGGGAGGGGCTGGCCCGCGCGTTGGTGGCGGTGCACGGGCTGGGGCTCGTCCACCGGGACGTGAAGCCGTCGAACGTGATGCTCACCCTCGCGGGCGGTCCGACGGGCGGACCGCGCCTGATCGACTTCGGGATCGCCCGCGCCTCGGACGGCGCCGCCGCGCTGACTTCCACCGGCGTCTCCGTGGGCTCGCCCGGCTACATGTCGCCGGAACAGATCCTCGGCAACCCCGTCACGGGGGCGGCGGACGTGTTCTCGCTGGGCGCGGTCCTGGTCTTCGCCGCGACCGGCCGGGCCCCTTTCAGCGGGGACAACTCCGCGACCCTCCTCTACAAGGTGGTCCACGAACCGCCGGACCTCGGCGGGATCGGGCCCGGACCGCTGCGGGACCTGATCGCGGCCTGCCTGGCGAAGTCGCCGGCCGCCCGACCCGCGCCGGCGGTGATCGCGGCCGCGCTGGACGGCGCCCTGGGGGTGTCGGGCTGGTTGCCGACCCCGCTGGTCGAGGAGGCCAACCGCGCCGCGGTGGCCCTGCTGGACCTGGACGAGGCGCTGCCGGAGTACCCCTCGGGTCCGGTGCCGTTCACCTCGTCCTCTTCTTACGGCGAGCAGCGGGTGGCCGTCGGGGCGCCGGACGGCTTCCCCGGCGGCGGCACCACTCCGTACGGGCCGGCGTACGGCGCGGAGGCCGGCGCGGGCGGGGCGGGGTACGGCGGCGGCGTGCCCGGGCCGCGCACCGCGTCCGACGCCGACGGGCGGCGGGTCTCCGTGCGCGCGGCCGGCCGGCGGTTCAGCTGCACCGTGGTCCTCGCCGCGGCGGCCGTGCTGGGCGTGCTGTCGGGCGGGCTGTACGGACTGGACCTGCTGCCCTGGCAGTCGGGCGGGAACCGGGACCTGGCGACCGGTCCGCCGCCCTCCTCCCCGCGTCCGGCCGATTCGGCGCCCGCCACGGGGCCCACCGCGAGCACGGGCGGCGCGACCCCGTCCCCGGGGGCCCGGGACACCGTGCCCCAGGGCCTGGCCGGCACCTGGAAGGGCACGGTCACCACGGCCCGCCTGGGCGTCTCCAGCGCGTTCGAGATCACCATCAGCGGCGGCCGGATCGGCCAGGTCGTCGCGAGGGACAAGTCGGTCCTGCCCGTCCTCGGCACCGATTGCAGCGGGGACTGGAAGCTGCGCGCCGCCACCGACCGTTCGCTGGTCCTCGACACGACGGACGGCCCCAACCCGGCGCCCGGCGTGTGTTCCGACGGCTCCGCCGACGAACGCTTCACCCTGAACGCGAACGGGACCCTGCACTACCGGTCCGGGGACGCGGCGGCGGGCAACCCCGAAGGCGATCTGACCCGAGAGCGCTGACCCGCGCACCCCTGAACGGACCCGAGGACCGCCGGCGTACGCTGGATCGGTCCGGACCCTTGACACACCGCCGAAAGGTGACGCACCGGTGACCGACCAGGCCGCTCTCCAGTCTGTCCTCGACCGAGCCGCCGCAGGGGGCCGGATCACCCAGGACGAAGCGCTCGACCTCTACCGGCACGCCCCGCTGCACGCGCTCGGCCAGGCCGCCGACGCCGCGCGCCGGCTGCGCTACGCGGGTACGGAGCACATCGCGACGTACATCATCGAGCGCAACATCAACTACACCAACGTGTGCGTCACGGCGTGCAAGTTCTGCGCGTTCTACGCCGCCCCGAAGGACACCAAGAAGGGCTGGTCCCGCGGCCTCGACGACATCCTGCGCCGCTGCGCGGAGACCGTGGAGCTCGGTGGCACGCAGATCATGTTCCAGGGCGGTCACCACCCGGACTACGGCGTCGAGTACTACGAGGAGCACTTCTCCGCCATCAAGAAGGCGTACCCGCAGCTGGTCATCCACTCCCTCGGCGCGTCCGAGGTCGAGCACATGGCCCGCATCTCGGGCGTCTCGGCGGAGGAGGCGATCCAGCGGATCCACGCCGCCGGCCTCGACTCCTTCGCGGGCGCCGGCGCCGAACTGCTGCCGGCCCGCCCGCGCAAGGCCATCGCCCCGCTCAAGGAGTCCGGCGAGCGCTGGCTGGAGATCATGGAGATCGCCCACAAGCTGGGTGTCGAGTCCACCTCCACCATGCTGATGGGCACGGGCGAGACCAACGCCGAGCGCATCGAGCACATCGCGATGATCCGCGACACGCAGGACCGCACCGGCGGCTTCCGCGCCTTCATCCCGTACACGTACCAGCCCGAGAACAACCACCTCAAGGGCCGGACCCAGGCGACGATCTTCGAGTACCTGCGCATGATCGCGATCGCGCGGCTCTTCCTCGACAACATCGCGCACATCCAGGGCTCCTGGCTGACGGTCGGCAAGGAAGCGGGCCAACTGTCGCTGCACTACGGCGCGGACGACCTCGGCTCGATCATGCTGGAGGAGAACGTGGTCTCCTCGGCCGGTGCCAAGCACCGCTCCAACCGCATGGAGATCATCGAGCTGATCCGCAAGGCGGGCCGCACGCCGGCGCAGCGCGCGACGACGTACGAGCACCTCGTGGTGCACGACGACCCGGCGAACGACCCGGTCGACGACCGCGTCGTCTCGCACATCTCCTCCACCGCCATCGAGGGCGGCACCGCGCACCCCGAGCTGAAGCTCATCTCCTCGAACTGACGCCGCCGAACCGATGCTGACGCTGCACACCGCCGAACTCCTCGTCGCCGGGCCGGGTTCGACCCCGCTCCCCGGCGGCGCGGTGCTCGTCGAGGGCGACCGGATCGCGGGCGTGGGCCCGTACGAGGAGCTCGGCGCGGCCCGCCCGCACGCCCGGGTTCGGCGCTGGCCCGGGGTGTTGACCCCGGGACTGCTGGTGCGCGGCGCGGACGAGCTGCTGGAGCGCACGTACTACCCGGACGACCCGTACGAGGTCGCCGAACTCGGCGCGGACCCGATCGGCGGGCAGGCCCTGGCCGGTCTCACCATGACCGAGTCCCGGTGGGGCAACAGCGCCCGGCGCGGGACGCAGAAGCTCCTGGCACGCGGGGTGGTGGCGGTCACCGGCCGGTTCACGATCCCGTCGGTGCGGACCGCCGTGGTGCGGTCGGGTCTGGCGGTCCTGCCGCCGGCGGCGCGGCCCCAAGGGTCGCCGGGTGCGGAGCGGGAGGCGTCCCTGGACCCGTTCGCCGGGTGGGACGCGGCCGAACAAGCCTTCCACGGGGCCCTGGAGCCGGACGCCCCGGCCCGGTTCGCGGTCTTCGCGGCGGCCGACCCCGGGGAACTGCTCACCCTGGGCGCGACGAGCTGTGTGGCCACGGTCATCGGGGGACGGCTGCTGCACCGCCGTCGCTGAGGTCCCCGGGCACGTCGTCGTCGGGCCGGCCGCCCTCCCGGGCGAGGGCGGCCAGCAGGCAGACCTGGAGGCGGCTCACCCCGCCGAGCTTGTTCCGGATGTTCAGCACGTGGAACTTGACGGTGCTGACGGACAGTTGCAGCGTCGCGGCCAGCTCCGCGTTCGAGGCGCCGGTGGCCAGCCACAGGAACACCGCCGACTCCTGGTCGGTGAGGTGGACCCGCGCAGGCGCCTGCGGGTCGCGGGCGGGGAACCACGACGGGACGCTGAAGCTGACGCTGCGCACGGTTTCCACCCCTTGCCCCCCGGCCGACGCGCTCGGCCCCCTGCCTAAGGGACGTTCGGGCCGGCCAGGTAGGTTCCGGCGGCGTCGAACGGCCAGGCGTTCGCCGTACAGCCGAGCAGTCCCTTGATCTGTTGCATCATCGCCGGTGCCTGCTTGCCGGGACCGGGGCAGGTCTCGTGCTCGCGACCGATCTCGTGGCCCACCTCGTGGTTGACGATCAGGGCCCGGTACTCCTCGACGGGACCGTCGAACTGCGGTGATCCCTCCTGCCAGCGCTTGAGGTTCACCACGACGGTGTGACCGGCGCGACAGTTGGTCTCGCCGATCAGCTCGGGGGTGACGACCTCGCACAGCCGGTCGGTGGTGGTGGGCGTGGCGATCTTCACGGTGAAGTCCACCGGTTGGCCGGCGCCGACGAGGCGGAACCCGTACGCGGGATCACGGGTCCAGCCGCGCGGGTCCCCGAGGATCGCCTCGACGGACCGGGCCGCGGCCTCCGGGTCGACCCCGCTGCCCTGCTCGACCTCGACCCGCCAGCGCAGCGCGCGTCCCTTGCCCTGCGGCGAGCCGGAGGCGGTGGACGCGGCGAAGACCCCGGGACCGGAGGCCGGAACCGACGGGGTCGGCTTCGCCGGGGTCGAGGCCTTCGGCGTGGCCTTCGCCCCGGGCTTCGGCGCGGCCGGCGGGGAGGCGGCCGGCGGCTTCGTCCGCCCGCCGTCCGGGGCCGGCTCGGAGCCGCCGTCGGGCGTGGGACCGCCCGCGTCGGCCTCGCGGGTGGGGGCGGCCGCGGCCGGTCGGTCGTCCGCGACCGCGGCGGTCCCGTCCTGCGGGCGCAGGGTGTAGGCGGTCACGCAGGCGACGGCGATTGCCGCGGAGCCGATGAGGGTACGGTGCAGTCGTCGCCGCCGTTCGGCGGCCCGGCGCAGGGCGCGCACGTCACCGCGGGAACGTCTGGTCGGATGGCCTTCCGGCATGCAGGAGCTTTCTGTTCGCGTGGTCCACGTCGTACACGAGCGGGCATTTCATGCGCTTCGCCGACGAACGTGGCTTTTGTCCGACCCGTTTCGGGTCACACGCGCACCAGTCAAAGCCGATCCGGCCGTCCCGCGTAACTGTCCTTCGGGTCAGTTGTGCCCGCGGCGGCCGGCGCCGGGTCCGCCTGCGAGAATGGCGGACAGACCCGCACCGCACCGCATCGCACCCGAGGGGCCCACGCCAGTGACCAGCGCTTCCCTGGACAAGCAGCCGCACGAAGTCGCCTCCATGTTCGACGGGCTGGCGGCGAACTACGACCTCGTCAACGACGTGCTCTCGCTCGGTCAGGCCCGCCTGTGGCGCAAGGAGGTCGCCAAGGCGGTCGGCGCCCGCCCCGGACACACGATCCTCGACCTGGCCGCCGGGACCGCGACCTCCTCGCTGCCCTTCGCCGCGACCGGTGCGTACGTCGTCCCCTGCGACTTCTCCCTGGGCATGCTCCAGGAGGGCAAGAAGAGGCACCCCTGGCTGCCGCTGACCGCCGGCGACGCGACGAAGCTGCCGTTCAAGGACGACACCTTCGACACCGTGACGATCTCCTTCGGGCTGCGCAACGTCCAGGACACCGACACCGCCCTGCGCGAGCTGTACCGCGTGACGAAGCCCGGCGGCCAGGTCGTCATCTGCGAGTTCTCGCAGCCCACCTGGGCGCCGTTCCGGACGGTCTACACCGAGTACCTGATGCGCGCCCTCCCGCCGGTGGCCCGCGCCATGTCGCCCAACCCCGACGCGTACGTCTACCTCGCCGAGTCCATCCGCGCATGGCCCGACCAGCCGGCACTCGCCGCGCTGCTTCAGAAGGCCGGCTGGTCCAAGGTCGCGTGGCGCAACCTCAGCGGCGGCATCGTGGCCCTGCACCGCGGCGTCAAGGCGTAGGACGCGATGCCCGCCGCGCCCGTCGACGACGCGCCCCCGGGCGCCGCGCCCTCCGGCCCCGCGTTCCTCGGCCCGGAACCCTCCGAGACCGTGCGCTTCGACTACCAGGGACTGCTGGAGCGGATCGCGGCCGACATCGCGCCGGTGATCGGCCGCGGCACCCCGGCCGAGTACATCCCGGCGCTGGCGTCCGTGGACCCGGCGCAGTTCGGGATGGCCGTCGTCGACCTCGAAGGCAACGCGTACGGGGTGGGGGACTGGCAGGTCCCCTTCTCCACCCAGTCCATCACCAAGGTCTTCGCACTCGCCCTGGCCCTCGCGGAGGGCGGCGACAGCCTGTGGGAACGGGTGGGCCGCGAACCCTCCGGCAACCCGTTCAACTCGCTCGTACAGCTGGAGTACGAGAACGGCATCCCCCGCAACCCGTTCATCAACGCGGGCGCCCTCGTCGTCACCGACCGCCTCCAGACCCTGACGGGCGACGCGAGCAGCGAACTCCTGCAGTTCCTGCGGGAGGAGAGCGAGAACCCGGCCATAGGGTTCGACGCCGAGGTGGCCGCCTCCGAGCAGGAGCACGGCGACCGCAACGCGGCCGTCGCCCACTTCATGGCCTCGTACGGCAACATCGACAACCCCGTACCGGCCCTGCTGGAGCACTACTTCTGGCAGTGCTCCATCGAGATGACCTGCGCCGACCTGGCCCGCGCCGGACGCGTACTGGCCCGGCACGGGCTGCGCGCCGACGGCACGCGCCTGCTGACGCGCAGCGAGGCCAAGCAGATCAACGCGGTGATGCTGACCTGCGGCACCTACGACGCGGCAGGCGAGTTCGCCTACCGCGTCGGCCTGCCCGGCAAGAGCGGGGTGGGCGGCGGGATCGTCGCCGTCGTTCCCGGCCGGTGCTCGATCGCGGTGTGGAGCCCCGGGCTCGACGCCCAGGGGAACTCGGTCGCGGGTGTGGCGGCCCTCGACCGCTTCACGACGCTGACCGGCCTGTCGGTCTTCTGACCGGCGGATCCGGGGCCGCGGTCTACAGCGACAGCGCGTAGCGGCGGGCCGGGTTGCCGTCCGGCATCGTGGACTCCTCGTCCAGGTCCATCCCGAGCCGCTCCGCGACCGCCACCGAACGCACGTTCCGGGCGTCGATCATCGCCACCACGCGCGTCACGCCGGCCGCCCGTACCCGCTCCAGCGTCGCCAGCGCGGACGCGTACGCGTATCCCCGGCCCCAGGCGGAGCGCCCCAGCCGCCAGCCGATCTCGATCTCCCCGACCGGCCCCCACTCCTTCTCCGCGGGCCACGGCTGCGCGCCGGTGAAACCGATCACGGTGCCCTCCTCGTCCAGCAGGGTCCACAGGCAGTAGCCGAGCCGGGCGTCGTGCAACCGCTGGCGGGCGGTGAACTCCTCGTACACGGACAGCTCCGCGGGGCCACCGAGGAACTCCATCACCTCCGTGTCGGCGAAGACCTGGTGCCAGGCACGGGCGTCCTCGTCGATGGGCACGCGCAACTGCACGGTGGGAAGCGGCCGGGCGGGCGAGGTGGTCATCGGAGGCACCCTTCGGATCGTGATCTCTCTCGCTGCATAGACTGCACGTGTCCGGTGCCGTTGGGCACCCTTTATCGAGCCTTCGGGAGACCCCGCAGTGACCGAGCCCCTCTCCGAACACTCCGCGGACGTGATCGTCGTCGGGGCCGGGCCCGCCGGCTCGACCACCGCGTACTACCTCGCCAAGGCCGGATTGGACGTCCTGCTCCTGGAGAAGACCTCCTTCCCCCGCGAGAAGGTCTGTGGCGACGGCCTGACGCCGCGCGCCACCAAGCAGCTGGTCGCCATGGGCATCGACGTCTCCGAGGAGGCCGGCTGGCTCCGCAACAAGGGCCTGCGGATCATCGGCGGCGGGCAGCGGCTCCAGCTCGACTGGCCGGAACTCGCCTCCTTCCCGGACTACGGGCTCGTCCGCAAGCGCGACGACTTCGACGAGACCCTGGCCCGCCAGGCCCAGAAGGCGGGCGCCCGCCTCTACGAGCGCTGCAACGTCGGCGAGCCCGTCCGCGACGCGCGCACCGGCCACATCACCGGCGTGCAGGCGAAGCTGGGCGAGGAGAAGACCCCGGTCACCTTCAGCGCCCCGCTGGTCGTCGCGGCCGACGGCAACTCCTCGCGGATCTCCCTCGCGATGGGCCTGCACCGCCGCGAGGACCGCCCGATGGGCGTCGCCGTCCGGACGTACTTCACCTCGCCCCGTCACGACGACGACTACCTGGAGTCCTGGCTGGAGCTGTGGGACCGGCGCGGCGCGCAGGACCGGCTGCTGCCCGGCTACGGCTGGATCTTCGGCATGGGCGACGGCACGTCCAACGTCGGCCTCGGCATCCTCAACTCCTCCTCCGCCTTCAAGGAGCTGGACTGGCGCGAGGTCCTCAAGGCCTGGTGCGCGTCCATGCCGGAGGACTGGGGCTACACCCCCGACAACATGACGCAGCCGATCCGCGGCGCGGCCCTGCCGATGGCCTTCAACCGCCAGCCGCACTACACCAAGGGCCTGCTGCTCGTCGGCGACGCCGGCGGCCTCGTCAACCCGTTCAACGGCGAGGGCATCGCCTACGCGATGGAGTCCGGCCAGATCGCCGCCGACGTCATCGTCCAAGCGCACGCCCGCGCCACCCCGGCCCAGCGCGAACTGGCCCTGCACAACTACCCGAAGGTCCTCAAGGAGACGTACGGCGGCTACTACACGCTGGGCCGTGCCTTCGTGAAGCTGATCGGCAACCCGAAGGTCATGAAGATCGCCGCACAGCGCGGTCTGACCCACCCGGTGCTGATGCGCTTCACGCTCAAGATGCTGGCCAACCTGACCGACCCCACGGGCGGCGACGCGATGGACCGCGTCATCAACGGCCTCTCGAAGGTGGCGCCCCGCGCTTGACCGGTCAAGGCCGGGCCGCTCGTCGGGTAGTCGAGCGGCTCGGCTCGTGACATTTGGCCGTCACACGTTGACGATCTTCACCTTCGGTGAGCCGGGAAGTTCCTCGGCGGCCTTGCACAGCGCCGGGATGTGCGACTTGTCAGAAGTGACGAGCAGGACCGGGGGGGTGCAGAGTGCGGCCGTGGCCACCACGAGTGCGTCCACGAGGCATTCGTGCCCGTCGAGGCCCGAGGCGTCCAGCAGCTTCGCTGCGGCGTCCGTCACCGCGTCGTTGACCGGTTTCACGTCGAACCGGGACAGGAGGAACTGGAGTCGCTTGGCGGCTTCTTCTGTCCGGCGCACCTCCAAGGGCGTCAGCGCGGACAGCGCCACGCGTCGGCCGCTCTGCTGAGCGACTTCGATACGCGCACGCATCCCCTCGTCACCGTCGACGTGCAGTGAAAGTCCTTGGGCGTCCAGGACGAGCGTGCCCTCGCTCTTTGCCTTGATCTTGAGGCGCTTGCTTACCACTCCTGCTCCGCCTGCCGCCGTGCTTCAGCGGAGACGGGGCCGAACGCCTTGCGGTCAGCGGTCACGACCTCGCGGAGCTTCTGTGCGGCGAGCCATTCCTCCAGCGCCTCGGCCACGACGGAGGAGAACCCGCTCTTGCCGGTGCGTTCCTCGACTTCCTTGATCAGTGACTGGGCGAGCGACACGGATCTCTTGCCGGCCCGCTCGGCGGCCTGGGGTGCTACGTGGCTGCTCATATCTAAAACGTAGCACCGCTGGTAGGAAATTTCCCGTCCGATGGTTACCTCAGCGGAACCAAGGTGGCCCCGAAGGCCTGATCGCGACGGGCCCCGGCCCGTCCGGGTCCGTCCGAACGCCGTCCGGTCCGTCCGTCGCGCAGGTGCGACGGACGGACCGGACGGCGTTTCGCGGTCAGTCGGCGGGGGGTGGTGCGGGGCGGGCCGGTTCGTCGGGGGAGTCTCCGCTCCGGGCCGCGGTGGTCCGGTCCGGGTGCCCGTCCGCGCACCCGTCCTCGTACGGAGCGCCGTGCACGGTCCGCACACAGCGGGCCAACAGCACCATCCCGCACACCAGCAGGGCGAGCGAGGCCGTCCAGCCGAGCCCGAGCGTGACGGGGTGCCCCGGCTTCGCCCAAGGGCGGGCGGTGGTCAGCAACCAGCCACCGACCGCGAGCAGGGCCAGACCCGCCGCGGCGGGCAACGCGGTGGGGTCCCCGGTGCCGCGGTCGGCGACCTCGGCGTCCTCGGCGGGCCGTCGGGTGAGCACGGGACCACCACCTCCAGGGTCGTTGACGGTCGGGCGAGCGCCCCGACTATCTTCGCAGGGCCTCGGCGGGTTCGATACGGGCCGCCCGCCAGGCCGGATGGAGCCCGGCCAGCAGGCCGGTGACGAGCCCGGTGAGCGGGGCGGCCGCGACGGTGGCGGGGTGGATCACCGGAGTCCAGTCGCGGGCCAGCGAGACGGCGACCACCGTCAGTTCGCCCAACGACGTGCCGACCAGCCCCCCGAGCGTGCCCAGCGTCGCGGACTCGGTGAGGAACTGGGCCGCCACGTGCCGCCCCCGGGCGCCCAGCGCACGGCGCAGCCCGATCTCCGACGTCCGCTCCAGCACCGCGACGAGGGTGGTGTTGGCGATGCCGACCGCTCCGATGACCAGACAGATCCCGGCGAGCAGCAGGAACAGGGCGCTCAGGTCGGAGGTCACGCCGGACCGCAACAGCCGGGGGTCCGGGGGCGGTACGGCCTTCAGGTACTCGGGGTGGTCGGGCCGCAGCGCGAGCGGCGCGAGCTCCGCGGCCTGCCGGGCGGCGCCCAGCTCGGTGTCCAGGAGCATGGTGACGCCGCCGGGCTCGGGCGGCCCCCACACCTCGCGGGCGGTGGCCCGGGGCACGAGGACGGAGAGCAGGTTCTCCGGTTTGCGTTCCACGTCGGCGATGACGCCCGCCACGGTGAACGGCTCCTCGCCGATGTAGAGCGCGGGGCGGGTGCTCAGGGTGGTGATGCCGAGGCGTTCGGCGACCCCGCTGCCGATGAGCACGACGCGCTGCCGGCTCCGCTCGGCGAACTCGTCGTAGAGCCGGCCCTCCCGGAGGGTGGGCACCAGGGCGGCGACGGCCCCCGGGGACGCGGCGACGACCGCGGTGCCGGTGATGGTGCCCGCGGCGGTGCCGGTGGTGGCGCGGCGGCCGGCGGGCAGGACGCCGATCGTCGTCCCCGGATCGAGCCGTACGGTCCACAGCGTTCCGGCGTTGCGGATGCCCGCCACCTCGCGCAGCCGCTCCTCCGCGTCGGCGGGGAAACCGGAACCGGCGAACTCGTTCACCTCGGGAGCCACGTCCTCGATGGTCACCTCGGTGGCGGTGAGGACGTTGAACCGGCCGTCGATCTGCGAGGAGATGGTGGCGGTCAGGCCGAGGACGGCCACGAAACTGCCGACGCCGAGCACGGTTCCCAGGGCGGTGAGGACCGCCCGCCCGGGGCGGCGCAGCATCCCGGCGAGCGCCTCCGACAGGGCGTCCCGGGCGGCCAACTTGGTCGGCTCGACCCGCGCACGGTCACCGGCGGCGGTGGCGTTTCCGTCTGAACCGTCGCCCGTGTCCGTGCCGTCGTCTGCGCCCGTGCCGTCGGTCGTGCTCACGGGCCCACCCGCTCGCGCAGCCGGCCGTCGCGGACGGTGACGGTCCGGCGGCCGCGGGCCGCGACCTCGGGGTCGTGGGTGATCACCATGACGGTCATCCCGGCCGCGTGCAGTTCGTCCAGCAGCGCCAGCACGGAGGCGGCGTTGGCGGAGTCGAGGTTGCCGGTGGGCTCGTCGCACAGCAGTAGCGAGGGCCGTCCGACGAGCGCCCGGGCGATGGCCACGCGCTGGCGTTCGCCGCCGGAGAGCCGACCGGGGACGGCCGACGCCCGGTGGCCGAGGCCGACCTGGTCGAGGGCGGCGCGGGCCCGGGCGAGGCGCCGCGCGCGCGGGACGGAGGTGTAGAGCATGGCGAGGGAGACGTTCTCCAGGGCGCTTCGGTGGGGCAGCAGGTGGAAGGACTGGAACACGAACCCGATGCGGCGGCCGCGCAGGGCGGTACGGGCGTGGTCGGGCAACCTCCCGGTGTCGATCCCGTCGAGGAGGTAGTGGCCGGAGGTGGGCGAGTCCAGGAGTCCCGCCACGTTGAGGAAGGTGGACTTCCCCGAGCCGGAGGGGCCGACGATGGTGACGAACTCCCCGCGGCGCACCGTCAGGTCGCAGGACTTCAGCGCCTCGACGGGCGGCGGCCCCGGATAGGTGAGGGCGACCGCGCGGAACTCGATGACGGGGGAGTCGGGGCGGTCGGCGGCCTCGGGGCGGTCGACGGAGCCGGGGCGGTCGAGGGAGCCGGGGCCGTCCGGGCCGGGATCGCCCGGTCCGCCACGCGCTCGCCGGCGGGCGCGCGGGAACCTCACTCGGCCGGCCTCCGCGCCGACCCGGTGCCCGTCGGTTCCCGCCCGTCCTCGCCGTCCCGCCCGCCCTTGGGGGCGGCCCCGATGACGACCTTGGCGCCGGCGGTGAGGGCGCCGTCGCGCACCGGGGTCACCGCCACGTAGCCGTCGCCACTGGTACCCACCCGGACCGGGATGCGCCGCGGCGTGCCGTCGCCGCCCACGGCGGTGACGACCGTGCCCCCGTCCGCGGTGGCGGAGACCGCGGTGACGGGAACGACGAGGGCCTCCCCGTCGGTGGCGGCGGACTCGACGGTCAGCCGTACGTCCTGACCGGCGAGGGCGGGGGGCAGCGGCCGGTCCGCGCGGACGACCATGCGGAAGCCGAGATCGCCGCCGCCCTTGCCAGCGGCGTCGCCCTGGGCTCCCTGGCCGCCCTGCCCGGGCTGCTGCCCGCCCGCGGGCCGGCCGGTCGAGCGCTCGGCGGCGACCAGCGCGACCTTGCCCCGGGCATCGAGCCCGCTGGCCTCGGAGGCGATCACCACGCTCATGCCGGCGCGCAGGAGCTGCCTCTTGTCGTCCTTCAGGTACGTCTCGACGACGAGTTCACCGGCGGACAGGGTGAGCAGCGGCCCGGAGACGGGGCCGCCGACCCGGCCGGCGATCCCGCTGACCTGGGCGGGGAAGGAGCCGAGGACCACGGTCTCGGAGGCGGGGAGCATCGGTCCGTCGGCGGCCTCGACCGATGCCAGCTCGGCGAGGGCGTCGGCGAGGGCCTGCCGGGCGCGCGCGAGGGCCCGACCGGAGTCGCCCTCGCCGCCGGTCTTCCCACCGCCGGTCTTCCCACCGCCGGTGCCGGAAGCGGGGCCGGTGGTGCCGCTGCCGGGGCCGGCCGAGGGGCTGCCGGCGCCCGGACCGGGGGAAGGTTCCCCGGCCGCGGCCGAGGCGTCCTCGACGGCCCACTGCGCCGACCGTACGGTCAGCCGCGCGGCCTTGACCGCATCGCCGCCGTCCGCCACGGCGGGCAGCGGGTCGTAGCCGATGGCCCGGTAGCGGGCGGTGAGCGCGGCCTTCGTACCGGCCCCGAACACGCCCTTCGCGTCGGCGCCGGTCCCGTGCCCCAGCGCGCGCAACGCCTGCTGGAGCTGGGCGACGTCGTCGCCGGTGGCTCCCGGCCTGAGGTCGCGGTAGACGGGCAGGGTCCCCTTCAGGGCGAACACCGGCCGCCCGGAGACCTCCGCCAACAGCTGTCCGGCCGCGACCGTGTCCCCGGCCTTGAGCGGCAGCTTCGTCACGACGGCCGCGCCGGCGCCCTCGCCGGCGCGCGGCTGGGGGGCCACGTCGACGCTCTGGTCGGCCACGACGGTCCCGCGCGTCACGACGGTCTGCGCGAGCACCCGCCGCTCGACCTCCGCGGTCAACAACCCCTGTGCGGGCGGTCCCGTCTCCGCCGCGACCTGCGCGGGCGACTTCACCAGCACGGTGGCCAACAGTCCGCCGACCGCCACGAGCGCGGCCCCGGCGACGACGCCGAGCACCACCCGACGCCCCCGGCCGAGCGCACCGGGGTCGGTCGCATCGGAGTCGGCCGCGCCGGAGTCGGTCGCACCGGGGTCGGCCGCGTCCTCCCCGACATCGGCCGCGCCGGCCGGCCCGCCCCCGCCCGGGTCCACCACGTCCCCGCCCGGGTCCACCACGACGTCCCCCGGTTCGTTCACCCGCCGAGCACGCCGTTGCCGCCGGAGCCCCGGTCGAGGCGGCACTTTCGGGTCGCCTCGGCATACTTCGTCCGGAGTTCGGCCGTCTGCTCCGGGGTCACGGCCCGAGGGTCGTACGTACCCGTCGCCGGGTCGGGGTCCGGGTACCAGGAGACGCCCTCGGCCCGCAGGCACCGGGCCTCCTCACGGGCGGCGGCCAGCACCCGGGGGTCGACCTTCGTGACGGGCGTCTGCTGCGGGGCCTTGCTCTCGCAGGCCTTCTCGGCGGCGGCGAGGTTGTCGTGCGGTTTGTCCTTGTCCACCCGGGGCGAGCCGGAGTCGAGGAGGACGATCGGCACGCCGTGTTCCTCGAGGCAGTCGTAGTAGGCGACCTCGTCGCGGCCGGGCGGCGGGCTGTCGCTCGCGGAGGGTTCCTTCCCGCCGGAACACGCACCGAGCGCGAGAGCCAGGGCGAGGACGGTGACCGGCACGAACTTGCGCATAAGGGCGCTTCCCTCGGGGTGCGGACGTGGAGGAGGGCGCCGCAGAGCGATATGACGTGCGAACGCAATTCGCGATACTAGGGAGGGGGTCGCGGACACACAAGTTCCGTTTGATGCACGCTTTTTGACGGTCCGTTGGCCGGGATATCGGCTTGTGCCCGGAACGGCTCTGCACTTGAATCCCGCTGGGCGTCGCGCTGTTGGCGTCGAGATCATTTTGTTGTTCCCACGGTGAGGAATGTGCAAATGAACAAGAACAAGCGCGTCCTGCGTCTCGCGCTCGCCCCGGTGGCCGTCGCCGGCGCCCTGCTCGTCTCGACCGCCTCGCCCGCTTCGGCGTGGGTGCACGACGGTTACCTGGAGCAGTTCGAGTTCGGGCTGTACTGGGACTCCGGCCAGAGAGGGTGCGTCTTCGACAGCAACAACGACGACGAGAACCTGAACAACGACACGTTCCACGGTCCCTCGGGCTGCGGCGGCCTCGGCAAGGGCGTGAACGACAACACGTACTCGTACAAGAGCCTGGACATCAAGGGCCGCAACGTCTACACCAACAGCAACTACGGCGGGATCAGGGGCTCCGTCCCCGCGGGTCACACGGGCGACGCGTCCAGCAACTTCAAGAACTCGATCAGCTCCCTGCGTTGGTACTGAGCCGCTTCGCACCCCGGAGGAACCGCTGATGCACCCCGCCCGGCGCCGCCGGACCCTCGCCACCGCCCTCCTGACGGCCGCGGCCGTCCTGGTGGCCGGTTGCGCGGGCGACGACGGGGCGAAGGGGAAGGACGCCCGCGAACCCGCGCTCGGCCCCGTCGCCGCGAACCCCGCCGGCTCCGCCCTCTCCCTCCCCCTGGACGCCTACACGGACTCGGACGCCGAAGCCCTGCGGATGGAGGCGGTGCAGAACCGGCTCATCGCCCGGTGCATGGCCCGGTACGGATTCGCCTACGAGCCGCCGGCGGGCCGGGCCGACACCGGGGGAGGGGCCGACCAGGGCCGCCACGGCGCCCTGTTCGGGGTCGCCGATCCCGCGCAGGCGGCGGCCCGCGGCTATGCGGACGCCTCCGGCGCGGGGGACTCGGCCAAGCCCGCCCCGCCGCAGCTCACCGAGAGCGCGACCGCGGTGCTGTTCGGCACCCGGCAGGGCGAGACGACCCCCTCCGGGCCGGACCCGAGGACCCAGGAGGAGGCCGAACGGACCGACAGCGGGATCGAGGCCGGCGGGCAGCGGGTGCCGGCCGGCGGCTGCCTGCGCGAGGGGTACCGCAAGCTGTACGCGCCCACCGAGGACAGCGTCGACCTGCTCTTCTCCTTCGGCCTCGCCTCCGAGGCGCACACCCGGTCCCAGAAGGACTCCCGGGTGGTCGCCGTCCTGAAGGACTGGTCCGCCTGCATGGCCGGGGCCGGCTACGGCGGCCTCGACACTCCGTACGAGGTCGTCGAGAAGCTGGGCCTGGAGGCGGACAAGGCCGGCCCCAAGGCGGTCGCCGCCGCCGGCAAGGACGTCGCCTGCAAGCGCGAGGTGAACCTGGTGGGCGTGTGGGCGGCCGTCGAGACCGCGTACCAGCAGCGGCTCGTGGAGGAGAACGCGCAGACGCTCGCGCTCTACGGGAAACAGCGCGACGCCCGTTTCAAACTGGCGGCCTCGCTCGTCTGACACGGCACGCCGCGCATTCCGTACGGAATTCCGCATTTCCACGACGGGAAACAGCGGCACCGTCCGCCCGCGCACCCACATTTCGGCCGGGCGCGCGAAGAGGGCCGGCACGAAAGGGGCGCGGGCACGCGAAAGGGCCGGTACTCCGCCCCCGAGCGGGGGAGTACCGGCCCTTTCCGCGCACACGCGGTCAGCCGCGGGGTGTCCGAAGGTGCCTGAAGGCTCCTCAGGGCGTCCGAGAGCGGCTCGGACGGCCCGGAGGGTCCCACACGAGGCCCCAGGCACCTCTGGACGCCCGGTAAGGCTTCAGAGGCCGCGACGGTTCACGAGGACGCGACGACTCAGAGGACGCGGACCGCGCCCGTCGGCATGTCGTAGCTCAGGCTGCGTTCGACGACACCGGTGCTGGGGTTCTGCGCACCGACGAACTTGCCGCCGCCGACGTAGATGGCGACGTGGTACGCGCTGCCCTTGGCACCCCAGTACAGGATGTCGCCCGGCTGGAGGTTGCTCAGCGACACCGAGGTGCCGGCGTTGGACTGCGCCTGCGACACGCGGTCGAGGGTGATCCCGGCCTGGCGGTACGCGGCCTGGACGAGACCGGAGCAGTCGTACGCCGAGGAGCCGGTGGCGCCACTGACGTACGCCTTGCCGACCTGCGCGCGGGCGAAGTCGACGATGGCGGCGGCGGAGCCGGTGGCCGGCCTCGACGTGCTGCCGCCCTCGTCGGAGTTGCCGCCGCCGGAGCTGCTGCCGGGCGAGAAGGAATCGTCGTCCGAGGCGGAGGCGTTCGCCAGCGAGGAGCGGGCGGAGCTGCGGTTGGCGCGGTCGGCCTCGGCCTTGCGCGCCTGCTCCTCCTTGGCCTTCTTCTCGGCGTCGGCCTTCTGCTGGGCGTCTTCCTTGGCCTGCTTCGCCTCGGCGGCGGCGCCCGTGCGGGCGTGCTCCTCCTGGACGTTCAGCTCGCCTTCGACGGCTGCGGCGCGGGTGTTCTCGGCGGCCGTGGTGACGGCCGTCGCGACGTCGGCGCTCAGATCCAGGTCGAGGACCGGCATTTCGAGCGTCGTCTCGGCCACGGGCTCTGGGGACGGGGACGCGCTCGCGGTGCCGGCCATGGCGAGGGTGCTGAGGACGCCACCGGCAACGCCGGCGCGGACCGCGAGCTTGGAGACGCTGCGGCGGGGCTTCCGGTGGCTGGGTGTGTGAGCGGTGTGGGACATGGGACTAACCGCTATCAGGGCGCGGCCGGTCGCTTCAAGAAACGTGGTGTGCGCCACAGTTGCGCGCGAAGGCCGCGAACCGGACGCGTCGCGCCCGCTATTGACGCGGTAACGGGCGAAACGGACACACCCTCACAAGCCTGTGATCATGGGGTTTCCGCGATAAGTCCCAATTGATCCGGCGCCTACCATTCCGCTCGACAGTTGGCCAAGCCCCCTTTCGGTGGCGCGGATTCCACGTGACGCAGGTCACAGTTACCTACCGCTGTGCGGGCACTGTGGCCGCTCCGTGACCCGGCTGTGAGGTTCCCGTGTGGTTCGTGAACGGATGCACGCGATCCGCGCGGCCCTCGTCCCGCCGCCCCTCCCCCTCGGATCGGCTCGGCCTGACGTCCACCCGAGTCCTCCCGAACCCCTCGTTCGGGGGGTATGGATCCCCTTACCACCGCTACGACAGTGGTGCCAATTTGCCTGCACGTGCCAACGTTTGATAGTGCGGACCCCCTTCCACCTGCGACGAAGGGCCCGGATGTCACCTTTGGTGATCATGTGGATGCCTTGCGTGCGAAGATCACCACTCATCGGACTTCATGATCGTTCGTCAGGTGGTGGAGATCACAAACTCGGTGTTGTTACCCGTGTCGCAGATCACAGACCGGCAGGCATAAGATGCGCACCAGTCCGGCTTGTGAACTGCCTCACATGCAATCCCCTCCGACTCGGGTGATCTTCACGGGAGGCGGGTCACTCGGCGCCGGCACAGCGGTCCAACGGTCAAGGACGACTGGAAGGAGCGAGGAGCGTGAATGCGTACGCGCCCATCCTCGTGCTCGGCGCCCTCGGCGCAGGGTTTGCGATCTTCTCCGTGGTCATGGCCACGCTGATCGGCCCAAAGAGGTACAACCGGGCAAAACTTGAAGCGTACGAGTGCGGCATCGAGCCCACTCCCGTACCGGCCGGTGGCGGTCGCTTCCCCATCAAGTACTACCTGACGGCGATGCTCTTCATCGTCTTCGACATCGAGATCGTCTTCCTCTACCCCTGGGCGGTCACCTTCGACTCCCTGGGGATCTTCGGGCTCGTCGAGATGTTGCTCTTCGTGCTCACCGTCTTCGTCGCCTACGCCTACGTGTGGCGCCGCGGCGGCCTGGAATGGGACTGAGGGGCTGAATTTTCCATGGGACTGGAAGAGAAGCTGCCGAGCGGCTTTCTGCTGACGACCGTCGAACAGGCCGCGGGCTGGGTGCGCAAGTCATCCGTCTTCCCGGCCACCTTCGGCCTGGCGTGCTGTGCCATCGAGATGATGACCACCGGAGCGGGCCGGTACGACCTGGCCCGCTTCGGCATGGAGGTCTTCCGCGGCTCACCGCGCCAGGCGGACCTGATGATCGTGGCCGGCCGGGTCAGCCAGAAGATGGCGCCGGTGCTGCGGCAGGTGTACGACCAGATGCCCGCTCCCAAGTGGGTCATCTCCATGGGCGTTTGCGCCTCTTCGGGCGGAATGTTCAACAACTACGCGATCGTCCAGGGCGTCGACCACATCGTCCCCGTGGACATCTACCTGCCCGGTTGCCCGCCCCGCCCCGAGATGTTGATGGACGCGATCCTCAAGCTCCACCAGAAGATCCAGGGCGGAAAGCTCGGCGTGAACCAGGAAGAGGCGGCGCGCGAGGCGGAGGAGGCGGCCCTCAAGGCCCTCCCCACCATCGAGATGAAGGGGCTCCTTCGGTGAGCGACGACCCGGCCGTGCAGAACGGCAACGGCAACGGGGACGGGAACAACGTTCCCGCCCCCAGGGGCACCACCGGCCCCGAGGTGATCGGCGTCCGCAAGGGCATGTTCGGCGCCGCGGCCGGCGGGGACACCAGCGGCTACGGCGGCCTCGTCCGCACCGTGGCCATGCCCGGCGCGACGAGCCGTCCGTACGGGTCCTGGTTCGACGAGGTGGCCGACGAGTTCGAGGGCGCCCTGGAGGAACAGGGCCTGGTCCCCGAGCACGCCATCGAGAAGACGGTCGTCGACCGCGGCGAGCTGACCTTCCACGTGGCCCGCGAGCACCTCGTGCGCGTCGCACGGACCCTGCGCGACGACCCGGCCCTGCGCTTCGAGCTGTGCACCGGCGTCAGCGGGGTGCACTTCCCCGGGGACAAGGGCCGCGAACTGCACGCCGTCTACCACCTGCGCTCGCTCACCCACGGGCGGATCCTGCGCCTGGAGGTGTCCGTCCCGGACACCGACCGGCACCTGCCGTCGCTCGTCGAGGTCTACCCGACCAACGACTGGCACGAGCGCGAGGCGTACGACTTCTTCGGCCTGATCTTCGACGGCCACCCGGCCCTGACCCGAATCATGATGCCGGACGACTGGCAGGGGTTCCCGCAGCGCAAGGACTACCCGCTCGGTGGCATCGCCATCGAGTACAAGGGCGCCCAGATCCCGGCTCCCGACCAGCGGAGGTCGTACAGCTGATGTCCACGTCCCACCACGCCTCCTCCAGGGAGACCACCGAGGGCCTCGTCTACACCGTCACCGGCGGTGACTGGGACGAGATCGTCCAGTCGGCGGCCCGCGCGGACGACGAGCGGATCGTCGTCAACATGGGTCCCCAGCACCCGTCCACCCATGGCGTGCTCCGCCTGATCCTGGAGATCGACGGCGAGACCGTCACCGAAGCCCGCTGCGGCATCGGCTACCTGCACACCGGCATCGAGAAGAACCTCGAATTCCGGAACTGGACGCAGGGCACCACCTTCGTGACGCGCATGGACTACCTGACGCCGTTCTTCAACGAGACGGCGTACTGCCTGGGCGTCGAGAAGCTGCTCGGCATCACCGATCAGATCCCGGACCGCGCCACCGTCATCCGCGTCCTGCTGATGGAACTCAACCGGCTCTCCTCCCACCTGGTGTGCATCGCCACCGGCGGCATGGAGCTGGGCGCGACCACGATCATGATCTACGGGTTCCGCGACCGCGAGCTGATCCTCGACATCTTCGAGCTGATCACCGGCCTGCGGATGAACCACGCGTTCATCCGCCCCGGCGGCCTGGCCCAGGACCTGCCCCCGGGCGCCGTGGACCAGCTGCGCGACTTCGTGAAGACCATGAAGAAGAACCTCCCGGAGTACGACAAGCTCGCCACCGGCAACCCCATCTTCAAGGCCCGCATGCAGGACGTCGGCTACCTCGACCTGACCGGCTGCATGGCGCTCGGCGCCACCGGCCCGATCCTGCGCTCCGCCGGCCTCCCGCACGACCTGCGCAAGACGGACCCGTACTGCGGCTACGAGAACTACGAGTTCGACGTGCCGACCACCGAGTCCTGCGACTCCTACGGCCGGTTCCTGGTCCGCCTGGAGGAGATGCGCCAGTCGCTGCGGATCGTCGAGCAGTGCCTGGAACGCCTGGAGCCGGGCCCGGTCATGGTCGCCGACAAGAAGATCGCCTGGCCGGCGCAGCTGGCCATGGGCCCCGACGGGCTCGGCAACTCGCTCGACCACATCAGGAACATCATGGGCACCTCCATGGAGGCCCTCATCCACCACTTCAAGCTGGTGACCGAGGGCTTCCGGGTGCCGGCCGGGCAGGCGTACGCGGCTGTCGAGTCCCCCAAGGGCGAGCTCGGCGTCCACGTCGTCTCCGACGGCGGCACCCGCCCCTACCGGGTCCACTTCCGCGACCCGTCCTTCACCAACCTGCAGGCCATGGCCGCGATGTGCGAGGGCGGCCAGATCGCCGACGTGATCGTCGCCGTCGCCTCCATCGACCCCGTGATGGGAGGCGTCGACCGATGACGACCGCGTTTTCCGGCGGGGACACCCCTCCGGCCCCCCTCAGCCTGGGCATGCCCCAGTTGCCGGCCCCCGACTACCCGGCGGAGGTGCGCGAGCGGCTCGCGGCGGACGCCGCCGAGGTCATCGCCCGCTACCCCGACAGCCGCTCCGCGCTGCTGCCGCTGCTGCACCTGACCCAGTCCGAGGAGGGCTACGTCTCGCGCACCGGCATCCGGTTCTGCGCCGAGGTGCTCGGCCTGACCACCGCCGAGGTCACGGCCGTCGCGACCTTCTACACGATGTACCGGCGCAAGCCGTCCGGCGACTACCAGGTGGGCGTCTGTACCAACACCCTGTGCGCGGTGATGGGCGGCGACGCGATCTTCGACGAGCTCAAGGAACACCTGGGCGTCGGCAACAACGAGACCACCCCCGACGGCAAGGTCACGCTGGAGCACATCGAGTGCAACGCGGCCTGCGACTTCGCCCCCGTGGTGATGGTCAACTGGGAGTTCTTCGACAACCAGACCCCCCAGTCGGCCAAGGCCCTGGTGGACGACCTGCTGGCCGACCGCCCGGTCGAACCGACCCGGGGCGCGCCGCTGTGCACGTACAAGGAGACGGCCCGGATCCTGGCCGGGTTCCCCGACGAGCGCGAGGGCGCGGTCGAGGCGACCGGCGGAGCGGGTCCGGCCTCCCTGATCGGGCTGCGGCTCTTCCGCGGCGAGGCGCCCCAGCAGGGCGGCCGGGTGGTCGCCCCGCGCGGCGAGGCTCCGCACGACGCCCCGATGCCCGGCTCGCGGCACCTCAGCTCGCACGACGCGCCACAGGAGACGTCGGCGTCCGACCCCGACCACCCGGCCGGACCGGCAGCCGAGGAGGGGGAGTGATGACGATGGCACCCGAGATCAGCGAGAACGGCACCAGCCCGGAGAAGCTCCTGGCACCCGTGCTGTCGGCGTTCTGGGACGAGCAGCGGTCCTGGACGCTGGAGACCTACCGGCGTCACGAGGGGTACGAGGGCCTGCGCAAGGCGCTCGCGATGACCCCGGACGACCTGATCGCCTACGTGAAGGACTCCGGTCTGCGCGGGCGCGGCGGCGCGGGCTTCCCCACCGGGATGAAGTGGCAGTTCATCCCGCAGGGCGACGGCAAGCCGCACTACCTCGTCGTGAACGCGGACGAGTCGGAGCCGGGAACCTGCAAGGACATCCCCCTCCTCTTCGCGAACCCGCACTCCCTCATCGAGGGAATGATCATCGCCTGCTATGCGATCCGGTCGACGCACGCCTTCATCTACCTGCGTGGCGAGGTCGTGCCGGTGCTGCGTCGCCTGCACGAGGCCGTGCGCGAGGCGTACGAGGCCGGCTACCTCGGCAAGGACGTCCTCGGGAGCGGACTCGACCTCGACATCACGGTGCACGCGGGAGCGGGCGCGTACATCTGCGGCGAGGAGACGGCACTGCTCGACTCCCTCGAAGGCCGGCGCGGTCAGCCCCGGCTGCGTCCCCCCTTCCCCGCCGTCGAGGGGCTCTACGCCTGCCCCACTGTCGTCAACAACGTCGAGTCCATCGCCTCGGTTCCCGCGATCCTGAACAAGGGCAAGGACTGGTTCAAGGCGATGGGGACCGAGAAGTCCCCCGGCTTCACGCTGTACTCGCTCTCCGGACACGTCTGCGGCCCCGGCCAGTACGAGGCCCCCCTCGGGATCACCCTGCGCCAGCTCCTCGACATGAGCGGCGGGATGCGCCCCGGGCACCGGCTGAAGTTCTGGACCCCGGGCGGTTCCTCCACCCCGATGTTCACGGACGAGCACCTCGACGTCCCCCTCGACTACGAGGGCGTCGGCGCCGCCGGCTCGATGCTCGGCACCAAGGCGCTCCAGTGCTTCGACGAGACGACCTGCGTGGTGCGGGCCGTCACCCGCTGGACCGAGTTCTACGCCCACGAGTCCTGCGGCAAGTGCACCCCCTGCCGCGAGGGCACGTACTGGCTCGTCCAGCTGCTCCGCGACATCGAGGCCGGCAAGGGCGTCATGTCCGACCTCGACAAGCTGAACGACATCGCCGACAACATCAACGGCAAGTCGTTCTGCGCGCTCGGCGACGGCGCCGCCAGCCCGATCTTCTCCTCGCTCAAGTACTTCCGCGAGGAGTACGAGCAGCACATCACGGGCAAGGGCTGCCCCTTCGACCCCAAGAAGTCGACCCTCTGGGCTGACACGGAGGTGAACGCATGACCGTCACCACTCACGCCCCCGCCGGTGGCGGCGAGGCGGCGGTGCCGCCGGAGAACACGGTGTCCCTGACCATCGACGGCATCGAACTGTCCGTGCCCAAGGGCACGTTGGTCATCCGGGCCGCCGAGCAGATCGGCATCGAGATCCCCCGGTTCTGCGACCACCCCCTCCTCGACCCCGCCGGCGCCTGCCGCCAGTGCATCGTCGAGGTGGAGGGCCAGCGCAAGCCGATGGCCTCCTGCACCATCACCTGCACCGACGGCATGGTCGTCAAGACCCAGCTGACCTCCCCGGTCGCCGACAAGGCCCAGCGCGGTGTGATGGAGCTGCTGCTCATCAACCACCCGCTGGACTGCCCGGTCTGCGACAAGGGCGGCGAGTGCCCGCTGCAGAACCAGGCGATGTCGCACGGCAACTCCGACTCCCGGTTCGACGGGCACAAGCGGACCTACGAGAAGCCGGTCCCGATCTCCACGCAGGTGCTGCTCGACCGCGAGCGGTGCGTGCTGTGCGCGCGCTGCACCCGCTTCTCCAACCAGGTGGCCGGCGACCCGATGATCGAACTGGTCGAGCGCGGCGCGCTCCAGCAGGTCGGCATCGGCGAGGGCGACCCGTTCGAGTCGTACTTCTCCGGCAACACCATCCAGATCTGCCCGGTCGGCGCGCTCACCTCCGCCGCCTACCGGTTCCGCTCCCGCCCCTTCGACCTCGTCTCCTCCCCGAGCGTGTGCGAGCACTGCGCGGGCGGCTGCGCGACCCGGACCGACCACCGCCGCGGCAAGGTGCTGCGCCGGCTGGCCGCCGAGGACCCCGAGGTCAACGAGGAGTGGATCTGCGACAAGGGCCGCTTCGGGTTCCGCTACGCCCAGCGCCCCGACCGGCTCACCACCCCGCTGGTGCGCGGCACGGACGGGGTCCTCGCCCCGGCGAGCTGGCCCGAGGCCCTGGAGGCGGCGGCGAACGGTCTCGCGGCCGCCCGCGGCCGGGCCGGGGTGCTGACCGGCGGACGGCTCACCGTCGAGGACGCCTACGCGTACGCCAAGTTCGCCCGGGTCGTCCTCGACACCAACGACATCGACTTCCGGGCCCGGGTGCACAGCGCGGAGGAGTCCGAGTTCCTGGCCTCCTCGGTGGCGGGCACCGGCCGGGACCTCGACGGCAAGGGCGTCACGTACTCCGCGCTGGAGGCCGCGCCCGCCGTCCTGCTCGTCGGCATCGAGTCCGAGGAGGAGGCCCCCGGCGTCTTCCTGCGGCTGCGCAAGGCGCACCGCAGGCACAAGCAGCGGACGTTCGCGCTGGCCCCCTTCGCCACGCGCGGCCTGGAGAAGGCGGGCGGCACCCTGCTGGGCGCCGCCCCCGGCACCGAACCGGCCTGGCTGGACGCGCTGGCCTCCCGCTCCGGTCTGGAGCAGGGCGGCCACGCCGCGGCCGACGCGCTGCGCGAGTCCGGTGCGGTCATCGTCGTCGGCGAGCGCCTCGCGGCGGTGCCCGGCGCCCTGACCGCGGCCGTCCGGGCCGCCGCCGCCACCGGCGCGAAGCTGGTGTGGATCCCGCGCCGGGCCGGGGAGCGGGCCGCCGTCGAGGCGGGCGCCCTCGCGTCCCTGCTGCCGGGCGGCCGCCCGGCCACCGACCCGCGGGCCCGCGACGAGGTCGCCACGGCCTGGGGCCTGGACGAACTCCCGCACCGCTACGGCCGCGACACCGGCCAGATCGTCGAGGCGGCCGCCGGGCGCGAACTGTCCGCCCTGCTGGTCGCCGGCGTCGAGGTCACCGACCTGCCGGACCCGGCCCGCGCCCGGATCGCCCTCCAGGAGGCCTTCGTGGTCTCCCTGGAACTGCGGCCCGGCGAGGTCACCGACCACGCCGACGTGGTCTTCCCGGTGGCCGCGGTCGCCGAGAAGGCGGGCGCGTTCATCAACTGGGAGGGCAGGGTCCGACCGTTCGAGGCCGCGCTGAAGCCCGACCAGATGACGCGCCGGCTCGCCCCGGCCGACGGCCGCGTGCTGCACATGCTGGCCGACGCCGCCGACCGGCCGATCGCCCTGCCCGACGTGCACGCCGTACGCCGGGAGATCGACCGGCTCGGCCCCTGGGCCGGGGAACGCGCCACCGCGCAGTCCGCGGACACCGTGCAGCTGCCCCGCCCCGCCGCGGGCGAGGCCGTCCTCGCCGGCCACCGGCTGCTGCTCGACCAGGGCCGCCTCCAGGACGGCGACGAGGCCCTGGCCGGCACCCGGCACGAGGCCAGTGCCCGCCTGTCGGCCGCCACGGCCGCCGAGACGGGCGTCAAGACCGGCGACGTCCTCGCGGTGACCGGCCCGACCGGCAGCGTGGAGCTGCCGCTGCGGATCACGGAGATGCCCGACCGGGTGGTCTGGCTCCCGATGAACTCCACCGGCGCCGGCGTCCTTGCCGACACCGGCGCCCGTCCGGGCACCCTCGTACGCATCGGCCCGGCGACCCCGGCCGCCGCGGACGACACCACTGCGGAGGTGGGCGCGTGAGCACCCTGCACATCGCTGCCGAGGACCTGTCCCTGTTCGGTCGGGACGTCTGGTGGCTCGTCCTCCTCAAGGCGGTCTTCTGCTTCGCCTTCCTGATGGTGACCGTGCTGTTCTCCATCGTGTGGGAACGCAAGGTCGTCGCCTGGATGCAGCTGCGCATCGGCCCGAACCGGCACGGCCCCTGGGGCATGCTCCAGTCGCTCGCCGACGGCGTGAAGCTGATGTTGAAGGAAGACATCGTCGTCAAGCGGGCCGACAAGGTCGTCTACGTCCTCGCCCCGATCATCGCGGCGATCCCGGCGTTCATGGCGATCGCGGTGATCCCCTTCGGGCCCGCGGGCAACGAGGTCTCGATCTTCGGCCAGCGCACCACGATGCAGCTGACCGACCTGCCCATCGCGATGCTGTACATCCTCGCGGTGGCCTCGGTCGGCATCTACGGCATCGTCCTCGCCGGCTGGTCCTCGGGCTCCACGTACCCGCTGCTCGGCGGCCTGCGCTCCTGCGCGCAGATGATCTCGTACGAGATCGCGATGGGCGCGGCCTTCGCCTCGGTCTTCCTCTACTCCGGGTCGATGTCGACCTCGGCGATCGTGGAGGCGCAGGCGGACCGCTGGTACATCATCCTGTTGCCGGTCTCCTTCATCATCTACGTCATCACGATGGTCGGCGAGACGAACCGCGCCCCCTTCGACATGCCGGAGTCCGAGGGCGACCTGGTCGGCGGCTTCAACACCGAGTACTCGTCGATCAAGTTCGCGCTGTTCATGCTGGCCGAGTACGTCAACATGGTCACCGTCTCCGCCGTCTCGGTCACCCTCTTCCTGGGCGGCTGGCGGGCCCCCGCGCCGATCTCCACCTACTGGGAGGGCGCGAACCACGGCTGGTGGCCGATGCTCTGGTTCGTCCTCAAGGTCCAGCTGCTGCTGTTCTTCTTCATCTGGCTGCGCGGCACGCTGCCACGCGTGCGCTACGACCAGCTGATGAAGCTCGGCTGGAAGGTGCTGATCCCGGTCTCCGTGGTCTGGCTGATGCTGGTCGCGACCGTCCGGGCCCTGCGGAACGAGAACTACGACTTCCAGCAGATCGTGCTCTACGTCGGTGGTGGGGTCATCGCCCTCCTGCTGCTGTCCTTCGTCGCCGACCTGTTCCGCGACAAGAAGCACAAGACGGCGGCGGAGGCGGCCGAGAAGGCCGCGGCGACGGAGCCCTTCGACCCGCTGGCGGGCGGGTTCCCCGTACCGCCCAAGCCCGGCCAGCACCTGGCACCCGTACCGCGCAGGCGAGCTCGCGGTGATCGGGAGCTCATCGGCAGTGGCGCGGCGCATTCCGACAGTGACCGAGAGGAGGGTGCAGAGAATGTCTGACGCGGACCAGAACGAGAAGTGGCAGAACCCGGTGGCCGGCTTCGGCGTGACCTTCAAGGCCATGTTCAAGAAGCGGCTCACCGAGCAGTACCCGGAGCAGCAGAAGACGACCGCGCCCCGCTTCCACGGACGGCACCAGCTCAACCGTCACCCCGACGGTCTGGAGAAGTGCATCGGCTGCGAGTTGTGCGCCTGGGCCTGTCCCGCCGACGCGATCTACGTGGAGGGCGCGGACAACACCGAGGAGGAGCGCTACTCCCCGGGTGAGCGGTACGGCCGCGTCTACCAGATCAACTACGCCCGCTGCATCCTGTGCGGGCTGTGCGTCGAGGCGTGCCCCACGCGGGCGCTGACGATGACGAACGAGTTCGAACTGGCCGACTCCAGCCGCGAATCGCTGATCTACACCAAGGAGCAGCTGCTGGCGGGGCTGACGGAGGGCATGGTCGAGGCCCCGCACTCGATCTTCCCCGGGACCGACGACACCGACTACTACCAGGGCCTGGTGACCGGGGCCGCTCCCGGAACGGTCCGACAGGTCGCCGTCTCCAAGGGCGAGGTCGCCGAGGAAGGCGCCGGCGAGGAGAGCGACACGCACGAGGGGGTGGGGGCATGAGCGCCATCGCCGCCGCGGCCACCGTCACCTCCACCGGCGAGGCCGTCCAGTTCTGGGTCCTCGGCACGGTCGCCGTGATCGGCGCGCTGTGCACGATCCTGATGAAGAAGGCCGTGCACAGCGCACTGTGCCTGGCCGGAACCATGATCATCCTGGCGGTCTTCTACCTCGCCAACGGCGCGTACTTCCTGGGCGTCGTCCAGGTCGTCGTCTACACCGGCGCCATCATGATGCTGTTCCTCTTCGTGGTCATGCTCGTCGGCGTCACCGCCGCGGACTCGCTCACCGAGACCCTCAAGGGGCAGCGCTGGCTGGCCGTCCTGTGCGGGCTCGGCTTCGGCATCCTGCTGATCGCCGGCATCGCCAACGCGGGGATCACCCACTTCAACGGACTCGGCCGGGTCAACTCCGCCGGGCACGTCGAAGGCCTCGCCGAGCTGATCTTCACCCGGTACATCTTCGCCTTCGAGATCACCGGCGCCCTGCTGATCACCGCGGCCGTCGGCGCGATGGTGCTGACGCACCGCGAGCGCACCGAGCGGGCCCCCAGCCAGCGCGAACTCGCCGAACAGCGGGTGCGCGGGGGCGTACAGCTCCCGCCGCTGCCCGCCCCCGGCGTGTACGCCCGACACAACGCGGTGGACGTCGCCGGTCTGCTGCCGGACGGCACCCCGTCCGAGCTGACCGTGAGCAAGACGCTGCGCGCCCGCGGCCAGATCCGCGACGTGTCCAGCGAGGCGATCGGCGACCTCAAGGCGCTGGAGCAGCGTTCCTCGGAGCGCCTCGGCCGTGAGGAGGCCTCGAAGTGAACCCGGTCAACTACCTGTACCTGGCCGCCCTGCTGTTCACCATCGGCGCGGCCGGCGTACTCGTCCGGAAGAACGCGATCGTGCTGTTCATGTGCGTGGAGCTGATGCTCAACGCCTGCAACCTCGCCTTCGTCGCCTTCTCCCGGATGCACGGCAATCTCGACGGCCAGATCATCGCCTTCTTCACGATGGTCGTCGCCGCCGCGGAGGTCGTGGTGGGCCTCGCGATCATCGTGTCGTTCTTCCGTACCCGCCACTCGGCCTCGGTCGACGACGCCAACCTGATGAAGCTGTAAGGGGCGTTCAACAGTGGAGAATCTGATTGCGCTGCTGGTGGCGGCGCCCCTGCTCGGGGCGGCGGTGCTGCTGTGCGGCGGCCGGCGCCTCGACAAGGCCGGCCACTGGCTCGGCACCCTGCTCGCCGCGGCCTCCTTCGGCATCGGCGTGGCCCTGTTCAGCGACATGCTGAGCCGGCCCGGCGACGACCGGGCCATGTTCCAGCGGCTGTACACCTGGATCCCGGTGGAGGGCTTCCAGGCCGACGTCGCGTTCCAGCTCGACCAGCTGTCGATGACGTTCGTCCTGCTGATCACCGGGGTGGGCACGCTCATCCACGTGTACTCGATCGGGTACATGGAGCACGACGAGCGGCGCCGCCGCTTCTTCGGCTACCTCAACCTCTTCCTCGCGGCGATGCTGCTGCTGGTCCTCGCCGACAACTACCTGCTGCTGTACGTCGGGTGGGAGGGCGTGGGCCTGGCCTCGTACCTGCTCATCGGCTTCTGGCAGCACAAGCCCAGCGCGGCCACCGCCGCGAAGAAGGCCTTCCTGGTCAACCGGGTCGGCGACATCGGCCTGTCGATCGCCATCATGCTGATGTTCACCACGTTCGGGACCTTCGCCTTCGGGCCGGTGTTCGGCGCGGTGGACGAGGCGGGCGAGGGCACGCTGACCGCCATCGCCCTGATGCTGCTGCTGGCCGCCTGCGGCAAGTCGGCCCAGGTGCCGCTGCAGTCCTGGCTCGGCGACGCGATGGAGGGCCCGACCCCGGTCTCGGCCCTGATCCACGCCGCCACCATGGTCACCGCCGGCGTGTACCTCATCACCCGGTCCGGGGCGATCTTCAACGCCGCTCCGGACGCGCAGACCGCGGTCGTCGTGGTCGGCGCCGTCACCCTGATCTTCGGTGCGATCGTCGGTTGCGCGAAGGACGACATCAAGAAGGCCCTGGCGGGCTCCACGATGTCGCAGATCGGCTACATGATCCTCGCGGCGGGCCTCGGCCCCATCGGCTACGCCTTCGCGATCATGCACCTGGTGACGCACGGCTTCTTCAAGGCCGGCCTCTTCCTCGGCGCGGGTTCCGTGATGCACGGGATGAACGACGAGGTGGACATGCGCCGCTTCGGCGGCCTGCGGAAGTTCATGCCGGTCACCTTCGTCACCTTCGGCCTCGGCTACCTGGCCATCATCGGCTTCCCGGGCCTGTCGGGCTTCTGGTCCAAGGACAAGATCATCGAGGCGGCGTTCGCGAAGGGCGGCACCGAGGGCTGGATCCTCGGCGCGGTCACCCTGGTGGGCGCGGCACTCACCGCGTACTACATGACCCGCGTGATGCTCCTGACCTTCTTCGGCGAGAAGCGCTGGCAGCCCGACGCGGCGGGCCACGAGCCGGACCCGCACGAGTCCCCGAAGTCCATGACGATCCCCATGATCGTCCTCGCCTTCGGATCGGTCTTCGCCGGCGCCCTCTTCAGCTTCAACGAGTCCTTCGTGAAGTGGCTGGAGCCCGTCACGTCCTTCGAGCACGGCCACTCCCCGCTCAGCGCCGGCGTCATCACCGCCGCGACGGTCGTGGTCCTGATCATCGGCGTGGGCATCGCGTACGCGCAGTACGGCAGGAAGCCCGTACCGGTGGTCGCCCCGCGCGGCTCGCTCCTCACCCGGGCGGCCCGACGGGACCTGCTCCAGGACGACTTCAACCACGTCGTGCTGGTGCGCGGCGGGGAGCACCTGACCCGCTCCCTCGTGTACGTCGACCACAGTCTGGTCGACGGGGTGGTCAACGGGACGGCCGCCTCGGTCGGCGGGCTGTCGGGCCGGCTGCGCAAGCTGCAGAACGGCTATGCCCGCAGCTACGCGGTCTCGATGTTCGGGGGCACGGCGATCCTCATCGCCGCGACCCTGCTGATGAGGGCGGTGTGAGATGAATGTCCCGCTTCTGACGGTGACGGCGGCCGTGCCCGCGGTCGGCGCGATCCTGACGGCGGCCGTCCCGGCCGCCCGCAGGACCGCCGCCAAGTGGCTCGCGCTGCTGTTCTCGCTGGCGACACTGGCCCTGGCCGTGCTCGTCGCGATCCGCTTCGAGCCCGGTGGCGACCGCTACCAGCTCACCGAATCCCACGCGTGGATCGCCGACTTCGGCGTCCGCTACGAGCTCGGCGTCGACGGCATCGCGGTGGCGCTGATCGCGCTCACCGCGCTGCTGATCCCCTTCGTGATCGGCGCCGGCTGGAACGACGCCGACCCGCTGGAGACCCATTCCTCGCGGTGGCGGCCGACCCAGGGCTTCTTCGCCCTGATCCTGCTGGTCGAGGCGATGGTGATCATCTCCTTCGAGGCCACCGACGTCTTCCTCTTCTACATCTTCTTCGAAGCCATGCTCATCCCGATGTACTTCCTCATCGGCGGCTTCGGGGACCGGGCGCACGCCGGGTCCGAGGAGAACGCGGCCGCGCAACGCTCCTACGCCGCGGTCAAGTTCCTCCTCTACAACCTCGTCGGCGGTCTGATCATGCTGGCGGCCGTCATCGGGCTGTACGTGGTCGCGGGGAACTTCTCGCTCCAGGAGATCGCCGCCGCCCGCGCCGCGGGCACGCTCGACATGGCGACCAACACCGAGCGGCTGCTGTTCCTCGGCTTCTTCTTCGCCTTCGCGGTGAAGGCCCCGCTGTGGCCGCTGCACACCTGGCTGCCGAACGCGATGGGGGAGTCCACCGCCCCGGTGGCCGTCCTCATCACCGCGGTCGTCGACAAGGTCGGCACCTTCGCGATGCTCCGCTTCTGCCTCGGGCTGTTCCCCGACGCCAGCAAGTGGGCCACGCCCGTGATCCTCGTACTCGCCCTGATCAGCATCGTCTACGGCGCGCTGGTCGCGGTCGGGCAGCGGGACATCAAGCGGCTGGTCGCCTACGCCTCGATCTCGCACTTCGGGTTCATCGTCCTGGGCATCTTCGCGATGACCTCGCAGGGGCAGTCGGGCGCCACCCTCTACATGGTCAACCACGGGATCTCGACGGCGGCGCTGATGCTGGTGGCCGGCTTCCTGATCTCGCGGCGCGGCTCCCGGCTCATCGCCGACTACGGCGGCGTGCAGAAGGTGGCCCCGGTGCTCGCCGGCACCTTCCTGATCGGTGGTCTGGCCACCCTGTCGCTGCCCGGACTCGCCCCGTTCGTCAGCGAGTTCCTGGTCCTGGTCGGCACGTTCGCCCGCTACCCGGTGGTCGGCATCATCGCCACCGTGGGCATCGTGCTCGCCGCGCTCTACACCCTGGTGCTCTACCAGCGCACGATGACCGGCCCCGTGAAGGAGGAGGTCCGCACCATGCCGGACCTGCGCCTGCGCGAGGTGCTCGTGGTCGCGCCGCTGATCGTGCTCCTGATCGGCCTCGGCGTGTACCCGAAGCCGCTGACCGAGATCGTCAACCCGGCGGTGAAGCACACCATGTCGGACGTGAAACAGACCGACCCGAAGCCAGAGGTCGTGGTCGACGCCAAGAACGGGGAGGCGGCGAAGTGAGCACCGTGACTGCTGCCCAGGGGTTGTGGGCGCTGGCGGCCGGGGACCCGGCCACCCGCATCCCGACCCCGCACATCGAGTACGCGCAGCTCTCGCCCACCCTGATCGTGGTGGGCGCGGCGATCCTCGGAGTCCTCGTGGAGGCCTTCGTCCCGCGCAAGTCCCGCCACTACGTCCAGGTGTTCCTGGCCGTCGCCGCACTGGCCTCGGCCTTCGCGGCGGTCGTCGGCCTCGCTGCCGGCGGGTACGGCTCCACCAAGGCCCACACCGCGGCCATGGGCGCCATCGCCGTCGACGGGCCGGCGCTGTTCCTCCAGGGCACCATCCTGCTGGCCTCGATCGTGGCCGTGTTCACCTTCGCCGAGCGTCGCCTCGACCCGGCGGCGCACGGCAACCGGGTGGACTCCTTCGCCGCGCAGGCGGCGTCCGTACCGGGCAGCGAGAGCGAGAAGGCGGCCGTCAAGGCGGGCTTCAGCACCACCGAGGTCTTCCCGCTGATGATGTTCGCGGTCGCCGGCATGCTGATCTTCCCGGCGGCGAACGACCTGCTGACGCTGTTCATCGCCCTGGAGGTCTTCTCCCTCCCGCTGTACCTGCTCTGCGCCGTCGCCCGCCGCCAGCGGCTGATGTCGCAGGAGGCCGCCGTCAAGTACTTCCTGCTGGGCGCGTTCTCCTCGGCGTTCCTGCTCTTCGGCATCGCGCTGCTGTACGGGTACGCCGGCTCGGTCTCGTACGCGGTCATCGCGGACGTGGTCGACGGCACCGTCCAGAAGATCGACCCGGCGCTGGCCGGCACGATGGGCAACGACGCGCTGCTGCTGATCGGCGGCGCGCTGATCCTGATGGGCCTGCTGTTCAAGGTCGGCGCGGTCCCGTTCCACATGTGGACCCCGGACGTCTACCAGGGAGCCCCGACCCCGGTCACCGGCTTCATGGCGGCGGCGACGAAGGTGGCCGCCTTCGGCGCCCTCCTGCGCCTGCTGTACGTGGTCCTGCCGGGCCTGCGCTGGGACTGGCGGCCGGTGATGTGGGGCGTCGCGATCGTCACGATGCTCGCGGGCGCCGTGATCGCGGTGACCCAGACCGACGTCAAGCGGCTCCTGGCCTACTCGTCGATCGCGCACGCCGGGTTCATCCTGGCCGGTGTGATCGCCACCTC
The DNA here is from genome assembly GCF_036231985.1 of Streptomyces sp. NBC_01426. GTDB lineage: Bacteria > Actinomycetota > Actinomycetes > Streptomycetales > Streptomycetaceae > Streptomyces. The sequence goes on along the minus strand of NZ_CP109500.1, from coordinate 3,433,816 downwards.
GGCGGAGGGCGTCCAGTCCGTCCTCTTCTACCTGGCGGCGTACTCCTTCGTGACGATCGGCGCCTTCGCCGTGGTCACCCTGGTCCGCGACGCGGGCGGCGAGGCCACGCACCTGTCGAAGTGGGCCGGCCTGGGGCGGCGTTCGCCGCTGACGGCGGCCGTCTTCGCGGTGTTCCTGCTGGCCTTCGCCGGCATCCCGCTGACCTCCGGCTTCTCCGGCAAGTTCGCCGTGTTCAAGGCGGCGGCGGAGGGCGGCGCCGGGGTGCTGGTCGTGGTCGGTGTGCTCTCGTCCGCGATCGCCGCGTTCTTCTACATCCGGGTGATCGTCCTGATGTTCTTCAGCGAGCCGAAGGCCGACGGCCCGACGGTCGCGGTGCCCTCGCCGCTGACGATGACGACCATCGCCGTCGGCGTCGCGGTGACGGTGGTCCTGGGCGTGGCCCCGCAGTACTTCCTGGACCTGGCGGGCCAGGCGAGCACGTTCGTCCGCTGACCCGGTTCCGGATGTGTCAGGGCCCGGCTCCCCTCGGGGGAGCCGGGCCCTGTTGCCTACTCGGGCCGTGCCCGCTTTGCCGTGACGGCGGTGAGGTCGAGGTCGATGGGGAAGGGGACGGAGGCTTTCAGGCGGTCGTGGAAGATGCCGGTGGCGACGTAGCCGCCGCCGGCCGGCTCCCGTTCGAAGACGTAGACGACGGCCCGGCCGTCCTTGTTCTCGACCCGCCAGTAGTGCGGGATCCCCGCCCGCGCGTACTTCAGGGGCTTGGTCTCGCGGTCGCGGTCGACGGACTCGGGGGAGACCACCTCGATCGCCAGGAGGACCGCCTCCGCGGCGAACCGGGTCTGGGCCATGCCCGTGAGGACGTCCTCACGGAACACGACGACATCGGGTTCGGGGCGGTTGCGCCGGTCGATGTCGATCGTGAACTCGCGCAAGACTTCCAGGCCGTCCGGGACCAGCGACCGCAGTCCCGAAGTGAAGAAATCGACCGCCCGTGTGTGGAAGAGGGTCTGCGGACTCACGAAAACCAAGCTCCCGTCGATCAGCTCCGTGTGCGGAGGCAGATTCGGAAGCGTGTCCAGGTCGTCCGCGGTCCAGCCGCCCTCGGGGGGGACCGGCCAGCTGTGTTCCGGGTTCATCAGTGCTCCCATGAGCCGGAGTCTCGCGAGTGCGACCAGCGTAGCGCCGGGGATCCGCGGAACACCGCCCTTCCGGGTGAGTCATGTGCGTTCGGCACGTGACGACAGGGCCTAGTGGCCGTGCGCGTGTCCGGAGTTCTCCGGCATGGTCTTGGAGCCGGCCTTCTTCGGGCAGGACAGGGCCGTGTTCCAGTTGTGGAAGCGGCCCGCCGGGTTCTTCTTGTACGCCCACATGTGCAGGTCGTAGTGCTTGGGCATGCCCGCCCAGTGGCCCGGCATCGGTCCGTCGAAGGGGAGTCCGAACATGCTCGGCCGGTCGTCCTTGGTCTTCAGGTCCTGGTCCCGGTCGGTGGACATCCACTCGACGGTCTCCAGCCGGCGGCGGCCGTTGCGGTCCGTCTCGCTGCTGTAGAGGAGCGCGGTCGGCCGGGCGGGGTCCTTCGAACCCCAGTTGGCCTGCTTGACGTAGTGGTAGCCCATCGCGCCCGCCCCGAACGGGTTGTTCATGCAGCTCTCGCCGTGCGGGACGTACCCGTCCTTGAGGGCCTGCCGCTCGTCCACGTACTTGGCCGTCACCCGGATCGCCGTCGCCATGTCCCTCATGGCCTGCCGGTTGCGCGGGTCGGGCGCCGGGCCGTCGACGCCGTGCGCCGGGGCCACGGCGGCCAGCCCGAGCGACACGGCGGCCGCGCAGGTGAGAACGGTCTTCCGGCGGCGTGCGTGCATGGCGGCTCCTCGCGGTGGCGGTACGGAGGCACGGTTGTCCCGTCCCGTGCGTCCACCCTCGCGGGGCGCCCCGGGGCGCGCACGCGGGCCGCACCCAAAGGGGTGGGTGCGGCCCCGGCCGCCCCGGGGGCAGGACCTACCGGCCGGCCACGACGCGGCCGGTGACCTCGCCGAGGCCCACCCGGGTGCCGTCGGCCCCGGGGGCCCAGGCGGTGAGGGTGACGACGTCCCCGTCCTCCAGGAACGTACGCTTGCCGTCGGCCAGTTCGATGGCGTCGCGGCCGTTCCAGGTGAGCTCCAGCAGCGAGCCGCGCTGGTCGAGGTCCGGGCCGCTGACGGTGCCGGAGCCGTACACGTCGCCGGTGCGCAGGGAGGCACCGTTGACGGTCATGTGGGCCAGCTGCTGGGCGGCGGTCCAGTACATCGAGGAGAACGGCGGTCGGGCCACCTCCTGCCCGTTGAGGGCGACGCTGATGTGCAGGTCGAAGCCGCCGGGCCGGTCGCTGTCGGCGTCGTCGAGGTAGGGCAGCAGCGGGAAGTCCCGGGCGGGCGGGGCGACGCGCGCCGAGTCGAGGGCCTCCAGCGGGGTCACCCAGGCGGAGACGGAGGTGGCGAAGGACTTGCCGAGGAACGGGCCGAGCGGCACGTACTCCCAGGCCTGGATGTCCCGCGCGGACCAGTCGTTGAGCAGGAACAGCCCGAAGACGTGGTCCTCGAAGTCGGCCAGCGGCACCGGGCGGCCCAGTTCGGACGGGGTGCCGACGACGAATCCGACCTCGGCCTCGATGTCCAGCTTGACGCTCGGCCCGAAGACGGGCGCCGGGTCGGCGGGCGTCTTGCGCTGGCCGGAGGGGCGCACCACGTCGGTGCCGGAGACCACGAGGGTGCCGGCGCGGCCGTGGTAGCCGATCGGCAGGTGCTTCCAGTTGGGGGTGAGGGCGTCGCCGTCCGGACGGAACATCTGTCCGACGTTGGTGGCGTGGTGCTCGCTCGCGTAGAAGTCGACGTAGTCGGCGACCTCGTACGGCAGGTGCAGCTCCACGGTGTCCAGCGGCAGCAGGTGCGGCTCCACGGCGGGCCGGTGGCCGGGATCGGTGACCCAGGCGGTCAGCGCTCGGCGCACGTCGCGCCAGGCCGTGCGGCCGGCGGCGAGCAGCGGGTTGAGGGAGTCCCGGCCGAGGAGTTCGGCGTACGGGGAGCCGAGCGCGACGGCGGCCGCCCCGGCGTCGAGCACGTGCCCGCCGATCCGTACCCCGATCCGCCGGCGCGGGTCCCCCGAGGTGGAGAACACGCCGTAGGGGAGGTTGTGCGGCCCGAACGGGTCGCCCTCGGGAACATCGAGGGGGCTCTGCTGGGGCATGGGTTACTGCCTCGCTTTCGACGCGGTCCGGGGGTGTCCCGGGGGCTGGTTGACACGTTACGTGGCCGGTGGGGCGGGCGGGAGGCCGGATTCGGGCGCTATTTGTAGGACTTGTCCGAGGGGGTCCGTATCCTTGGCGGGGTGACTTCCGCCCTCCCCTATGCACTTGTGGCCACCGACCTGGACGGGACTCTGCTGCGCGCCGGAGACACCGTCTCGGCCCGCTCCCACAAGGCCCTCGCGACCGCCCGAGCGGCCGGCGCCCAGCACATCATCGTGACCGGCCGCCCGGTCCCGCAGGTTCGCCACGTACTCGACGGTCTCGGCTACACGGGGCTCGCGGTGTGCGGGCAGGGAGCGCAGGTGTACGACGCGGCGCGCGGGCGCCTGCTGCACTCCGTGTCCATGGACCGGGGCCTCGCCGAGGTCGCCCTCGGGAAGATCGAGGCGGAGATCGGCGAGGTCTACGCCGCCGTGAACCAGGAGGGGGTGGACGCGGAGATGTTGATAGGGCCCGGCTACCGGATGTGGCACCCGCACCTGCCGACGGTCCGCGTCCACAGCCGCGCGGACCTGTGGTCCGCCCCCATCAACAAGGTGCTGCTCCAGCACCCGCGCCTGGACGACGACGAACTCACCCGGTTCGCGCGGGGAGTGGTCGGCGACCTCGTCAACGTGACGATGGCCGGGGAACACACCGTGGAACTCCAGCCGCCGGGCATCGACAAGGCGAGCGGCCTGGCCCGGGCGGCGGAGGTGCTGGACCTGCCGGCGTCCTCGACGATCGCCTTCGGGGACATGCCCAACGACGTCCCGATGTTCGCGTGGGCGGCCCACGGCGTGGCCATGGCCAACGCGCACCGCGAGCTGGTGGCCGTCGCCGACGAACTGACGCTGTCGAACGAGGACGACGGCATCGCGGTGGTGCTGGAGCGCCTCTACGGCTGACCCGGCCGGGCGGCCGGCGGGCGGCCGGTGCGTCAGCCCGCCGCCCTCGGCAGGCGCCGTTCCCACGTCCGGTGGAAGACCACCTCGTCGCCCTCCCGGCACACCACCTCGTTCGACGTCAGGAACCCGCCCTCGTCGCACGAGATCTCCGACCGGGTCTCCACCCGCGTGTCCCAGCCCAGGTCCGGCCGGTGCAACCGGATCCGCCAGTCCGACCGGGTGTGGGCGGACAGCGGATCGCGGGAGTCGATCTCGTACACCTCCACCGCGTCCTCGGAGAACTCCAGCCCGTCCGGGTACACCCGCGTCCCCCCGTAGCGGGGGTCCACCTCCAGCCGCCAGGTGCCGGCCGCGACGTCGCGTACGACGACCCGCTCCGGCCGGGGCTCCTCCAGGGTGTCGGGGTACACCACGCGCAGCGGCTCGGACTGCTCCGGGGCCTCGAAGACGATGCCGTGGTCGGCCGGGCCGGGCGTGCGCAGGGGGAGTTCGAGGGTGCTGCCGGCCGGATCCAGCGTCCACCCGGCCTCGGAGCCCGCCCGCGGCCAGATCCAGGGCCAGTACGCGGAGGACACGGCCAGCCGGATCCGGTGCCCCGGCGGGAAGGCGTGGCCGATGCCGTTCAGCTCGAAGGTGACGTCCTCGGTCGCGCCCACCGGCCACGGCACCGCCCTGTCCCGCCCGCGCCGCGCGGACAGGTTCAGCACGCCGCGCGTGACCAGGGTGGAGGACCCGTCCGGGGCCACGTCGCACAGCCGGGCGATCACCTGCCCGTACGGGACGTCCATCCGCAGCCGCAGGGTGACCGAGGGCCGGCCGAGGATCTCCACCGGTTCGCCCGGCGCCACGGGGAACTCGAAGCACGCCGACTTGGCGTCCTCCTCGCGCTGGTCCGGCGGCAGGTCCGCGTCGTTGCCGAAGGGGAAGAACCGCCCGGCGTCCAGGCCGGTGTGCTGCGGCGAGGCGACGGCCACGGGCGGGCCCTGGAGCCCGTACGAGACGGGGACGACCGAGGGCGAGGGCCAGGCCGTGTCGCCGACCCAGCGGCCCTCCAGGCGCTCGTAGACGGTGGCAGGGGGGTGCGACTCGCTGATCCAGGAACGCAGCAGCGGCTCGTCCATGACCCCGTTGTCCTCGCCCCGGAGCCAGTGGTCCCACCAGCGCAGCGTCTCCTGGAGGAAGCCGATCGCCGGGCCCGGCGGCAGACCGCGGTCGGGGTACTGGTGCGACCAGGGGCCGATCAGCCCCCGCACCCGGCCCGCCGGCAGGTGCTCGACCAGGCGCAGCACCGTGTCCCGGTACGGGTCGTGCCAGCCGCCGACGGCCAGCACCGCCGCGCCGATGGCGGAGTAGTCCTCGCAGACGCTGCCGTGGCGCCAGTAGTCGTCCCGGGTCTGGTGCCCGAGCCAGGTGTGGACGAGCGGCTCCACGGCGTCCAGCCGGGCGAGCCACTGCTCCCGCCAGCCCTCGCCCGCGTACAGCGGGTCCGGCGGGCGGGACGCGAAGGCCAGCATGGTGGAGGCCCAGGCGTGCATGTCCACGGCCAGCACCGAGCCGCCCATGTAGTGGACGTCGTTGTCGTAGCGGTCGTCGGTGGAGCAGACGGTGACGACCGCCTTCAGCGCCTCGGGGGCGAGCGCGGCGATCTGGAGGCTGTTGAAGCCGCCCCAGGAGATCCCGAACATGCCCACCGCGCCCGTGCACCACGGCTGCGCGGCGAGCCACTCCACCACCGCGACGCCGTCGGCCAGCTCCCGGGCGTCGTACTCGTCGCCGGGGTCGCCGCCGCTGCACCCGTGGCCGCGCACGTCGACCCGTACGGAGGCGTAGCCGTGCCCCGCGTACCAGGGGTGCCGCTGCCAGTCGCGGGGCGCCGTCCAGTCGGTGAGCCGGTACGGGAGGTACTCCAGCAGGGCGGGCACGGGCTCGTCGGTGACCGGGCGCCAGATCCGGGCGTACAGCTCGACCCCGTCGGACAGCGGGATCCGGACATCCTCGCGGGTGGTCGCGTACGGGAAATCGGTACGGATGATCATGCGGAAACCAATCTCCGATCGCCGGTCGGCCTCAGTGGACGGGGTGCATGGTGCGCTTGAGCCAGGGCGCCAGGGCGACCACGACGAGGCCCGCGGCCACCGCGACGGCACCGTTCACGCCGAAGTAGACGGGGTTCGAGACCTGCCCGTAGACCTTCACCACCTGGGCCTGGATACCGTTGGCCAGGGCCAGGGAGAGGAACCACAGGGCCATCGTCTGGCTGGCGTACGCCTTCGGGGCGAGTTTGGTGGTGGCCGACATGCCGGAGGTCTCCAGCAGCACGTCGCCGAGGCCCAGCAGCAGGTACGAGCCGACGATCCACCAGGCGGCCATCTTGTACGTGTCGTCGGCGTGCCCGGACGTGGGGATGACCATCAGCAGGAACGACAGACCGCCCAGGATCACCCCGATGGCGATCTTGTTGGAGGCGTGCGGCTGCCGGCTGCCCATCCGGGCCCACAGCGCGGCCACGACCGGAGCCAGCGCCACCTCGAAGGCGCCGAGCGCCGAGGCGTACCAGCCGGCGGGGAAGTGGAAGCCGAGGATCTCCGTGCGGGCGTTCGTCGACGCCAGCAGCATCATCGTCGAGTACGCCTGGAAGAGGATGAAGTTGAACGCGACCGAGGCCAGGAAGAGGACCACGTACGGGCGCAGCCGCCCGCGCTCCGCGGTCGTCACCCTGGGACTGCGGAACATCACCACGAAGTAGACGATCGGGGCGATCACCGAGATCAGGGTCAGCAGGTCCACGAACCGGCCCATGGTGAGCCACCCGGCCAGGGCCAGCGCGGTGGCCGCGACGGCCACCAGGAGCAGCCCGCCGACGATCCGCCACACCGCGGTGCGCATCGCGTCGGGGGCGAGCGCGAACTCGGCCGAGTGCTTTCGTCCGGCCAGATGGCGGCGTCCCAGGACGTACTGGATCAGGCCCGCGGTCATGCCGATGGCGGCGGCGGAGAACCCCCAGTGCCAGCCCTTGTTCTCGCCGAGCCACGCGGTGATCAGGGGGCCGGCGAACGCGCCGATGTTGATCCCCATGTAGTACAGGGCGAATCCCGCGTCGCGCCGCTGGTCGTCGGTCCGGTAGAGCCTGCCGACCATGCTGGCCACGTTGGGCTTGAGCAGGCCGGTGCCCGCGCTGATCAGGCCGAGGCCCACCCACGTCATGACGGCGGTCGGCACGGCCATGGCGTAGTGGCCGCAGGCGATCAGGATGCCGCCGTAGAGCACCGCTCGATAGGAACCGAGGATCCGGTCGGCGAGCCATCCGCCGGCGACGGAGACGAGGTAGACCATGGTCCCGTAGGCCGCCGAGACGGAGGCCGCGGTGCCCGGGCTCATCCCCAGGCCGCCGTTCGCCACCGTGTCCGCGAAGTAGAGGACGAGAATGGCCTGCATGCCCAGGAACGAGAAGCGCTCCCAGACCTCCAGTCCGGAGAGCGTGGCCAGACCCCTGGGGTGTCCGAGGAAGGCGTGGTCGTCCTCCGGTGGCGGCTGGTCCGCCTCCGGGTCGTTCGACTCGTCTCGATCGGCTGTGGTTCTGGACAAAACGCCTTCTCCGGTTGTTTCGGCTCCTCCAGAACATACCGGTGCGCATCGGGCGGTGCGCGCGCGGCGGCCGGGCAGGCGCTCTGGGTGATCGAAAACAGACCGGATACGCTGGCTTGAGTGATGGCAGCGACACATCGACAATCCATGTGATCGTCAAGGTGATCGTCAGCAGACAGGAGTACCCCTCGTGACCGTCGTCGGGCCGTTCGGACTGAGCGTGCGGGACCAGGCTCTTGAGACCGATGTCCAGGCCGGACTGGCCGCCGTCGAGGCGGGTCTGCTGGAGGCCACCAAGAGCGAAGTCCCCTTCATCACCGAGGCCGCGCAGCACCTGGTGCGCGCCGGAGGCAAGCGGTTCCGGCCGTTGCTGGTGATGCTCGCGTCCCGTTTCGGGGATCCGTACGCCCCGGGCATCGTGCCGTCCGCCGTGGTGGTGGAACTCACCCACCTGGCCACGCTCTACCACGACGACGTCATGGACGAGGCGGACGTGCGTCGCGGCGTGGAGAGCGCGAACGCCCGTTGGGGCAACTCCGTGGCCGTCCTCACGGGTGACTTCCTGTTCGCCCGCGCCTCGCACATCCTGGCCGACCTCGGGCCCGAGGCCGTCCGCATCCAGGCGGAGGCCTTCGAGCGCCTGGTGACGGGTCAGATCCTGGAGACCGCCGGTCCCCGCGACGGCCGCGACCCGGTCGCCCACTACCTCGACGTCATCGCCGGCAAGACCGGCTCGCTGATCGCCGTCTCCGGCCGCTTCGGCGCGCTGATGTCCGGCGCCGACGAGTCGGTCGTCGACATCCTGACCCAGTACGGAGAGCGGCTCGGCACCGCCTTCCAGCTCGCCGACGACGTCCTCGACATCGCCTCCGACTCGCACGAGTCCGGCAAGACCCCCGGCACCGACCTGCGCGAGGGAATCCCCACGCTGCCCGTGCTGCGGCTGCGCGAGAGGGCGGAGCGGGACGGGAACCCGGACGACCTGGAGCTCGTGGGGCTGCTGGACGGCGACCTCACGGACGACGCCCGACACGCCGAGGTGTTGTCCCGGCTGCGCGTCCACCCGGCCCTGGAACAGGCCCGACGGGACACCATCCGGTACGCGCAGGAGGCGCGGGCGACGCTCGCGCCGCTGCCCGAGTGCTTCGCCAAGTCGGCGCTCGAAGAGCTGTGCGACGCGGTGGTGCACCGCGCGGGCTGAGCCCCGCGACCCACACCCCCGCGACCGCGGACCGGGCTCGGCAACCCCTACGGGTGGGGGATGCCGGGCCCGTGTCGTGTCATCCCTGGGAGGTACGCCAACTTGAGTCCGGGGAGTGACGCCCCACCGCCCTCTTCTTTGGTCAGATAGAGGCACATCCCCACCAGATCGGGTGAGAGTGGCGGCGCGGGGTGGACGTGTACATGAATGACGGGTAGGTCGCCGCCGTACACACAGAGGTAGGGCAGACACATGGCAACGAACACGAAGACCCACAAGGCCGCTCGGTACGCCGTACCGGTCGCGGTGTTCGGGGTGGCCGCGGCGACCATCGCGATGGTCCCGGCCTTCGCGAACGCCGGAGGACCGGACCTGCCGAAGGTGACGGCCCAGCAGCTGATCGAGAAGATCGCCGCCTCGGACGTCCAGGAGCTGTCCGGCAGCGCCCGCATCAGCACCGACCTCGGCCTGCCGACCCTGGCCAGCGGCCTGCTCGGCGGCGGGGGCGTCGCGGGCGGCTCGGCCGACCCGCAGGACAAGGTCGCGCAGCTGGCCAACGGCACGCACACCTTCCGCGTCGCGGCCGACGGCCCGGACCGCCAGAAGCTCACGTTCCTGGACGGCAAGGACGAGTACAGCCTCATCCACAACGGCACGGACGTGTGGGGCTATGACAGCCAGTCCAACGAGGCCTGGCACGAGAAGCACGAGGAGGCGGCCGCCCGGGGCAAGGACGGCCACAAGACGGCCGACCGGCTCGGCGCCTCGCCCCAGCAGCTGGCCCAGGACGTCCTGAAGGCCGCCGGCACGACCACCGACGTCAGCGTCGGCGACACCGCGCAGGTGGCCGGCCGCGACGCCTACCAGCTCGTGCTCAAGCCCAAGCAGTCCGGTTCCACCGTCGGCTCCGTCCAGATCGCGGTCGACGCCAAGAACGGCGTGCCGCTGCGCGTGCAGCTGCTGTCCAGCCAGGGCGGCAAGCCGATCGTGGACGCCGGCTTCACCAAGGTGGACTTCGCCAAGCCGGCCGCCGACGTCTTCGCCTTCAGCCCGCCCAAGGGCGCCAAGGTGACCGAGGGCGCCGCCGAGGCGGACAAGGGCGCCAAGGGCGAGCACGGCAAGGAGTGGAAGGGCCTGGACGCCTTCCCGGGCCTCGGTGCCCTGACCGGCGGCGCGGGCGACGGCGACGTGAAGGTGCTCGGCGAGGGCTGGGCGACGGTCGCACAGATCTCCGTACCGGGCGGCAAGGGCCTCAAGGACGCCGAGGCCGCGGCGAACGGCAAGGACGCCCCCAAGGAGGCCAAGCAGTTCATCGACTCCCTCGGTGACAAGGTCAACGGCTCGTTCGGTTCCGGCCGGGTCTTCTCGACCCGCCTGGTCAACGCGCTGATCACCGACGACGGCAAGGTCTACGTCGGCGCCGTCACCAAGGACGCGCTGGTGAAGACGGCCAACGCGGCGAAGTAGCCCGGCCGGCTCCGCCAAGGGGCCGCGCGGGAGCGGAGGGTGGCCGGGGACCTGTGTCCCCGGCCACCCTTGTGTCGTTCCTCTCCTGCGTACAGCACGACCGCTGTACGGTGAACGCCATGTCGAGACACGTCACCATCCGCCTGGACGAAGAGTTCCACGAGCGCCTCAAGGCGCGCGCGGCGGCTTTGGGGACGACGGTGACCGCGCTGATCACCGAGGTCACCGAACGCGAACTGGACGAGGACCGGAAGTCGTTCCTCTCCGGCATCGAGGAATTCGCCGACCACTGGAGCTACTTCCAGGAGCGGTTCGGCAATTGAAGATCACCATGGAGTGGGCCTGGACGGCCCTGGCCCATCACCTTCCGTCGGATCCCGCCGTGTGGGATCCCTCCGGGGTGGCCGCCGCGGTCGCCCGGCACCAGAACGACCTCGTCCTGGTACCCGAACAGCCCGCCCCGGACACCGCGTGGCGGGCCGCCGCGTTTCTGCACACCCTCGCGGTCTGCCCGGCGCTGGAATCCCCGATGAACGAGTTCTACGCGGCCGCCGCGACCCGCTCGTACCTGCGGGTGGCCGGGGCGAAGCACCTGCCCTCCCCGGAGGATCTGGGAGACCTCGTCGAGGCCGCGAAGCTGGGCCGGTTGGACATCGGCGCGGTCGCCGACGAACTGCGCAGCCTCATCAGCGAACCCCTGCCGGCCTCGCTGCGGGGCCACGCGGAGGACGCGTAGCACGGTGCGGCGAGGCCGGCGGGGATTCACGGAGGCGGCAGGGTCCGCAGAGCCCGAGGCCCGATCCCGGGGACCCGAACCCGGAGGACCCGAACCCGGAGGCCCGATCCCGGTGGTCCTAGAAGGTGATCTTCCAGCTGTTGATGTAGCCGACGTCCTGCGCCGCCACGTCCTTGGCCTGGAGCTTCCAGACCCCGTTGGCGACCTCGCTCGACGCGTTGACCGTGTACGAGGCGACGACGTTGTCCGCCGAGTCCGAGCTTGAGGAGTTCTTCAGCCGGTACGCGGTGCCGTCGGGGGCGATCAGGTCGATCTGGAGGTCACCCCGGTAGGTGTGGACGATGTTCACGTCCACCTTGGTGGTCGCCGGTGCGTTGCCCGTGACGCCCGAGACGGTGATCGGCGAACTCGCCGCGGCACCGGGGGAGTCGGGGATGTTCACGTCGGCGGTGTTCTCGAAGGACTTGCCGGGCGGCACGGGGGTGCCGGCGCCCAGGTTCCAGATCGCGTAGGCGATGGCGTCCGCGTTGCGGTCCAGGGCGGTGTCGTTGATGTTCGCGGTGGTGTCGCAGGAGGAGTGGTAGCAGCGGTCGAAGGCCTGACCGGAGGTGCCGCCCCACTTCTGCGCCTGGGCCGCCGTCTTGGTGTAGTCGGCGCCCGAGAACAGGCCGCCGACCGGGATGCCCGCGCTCTTGAACGGCGCGTGGTCGGAGCGGCCGTCGCCCTCGGTCTCTATCTCGGTGGATATGCCGAGGCCCGCGTAGTAGGTCTTGAAGGTCTGCTCGATCGTGGGGTCGTCGTCGTAGACGAAGTAGCCCGGGTTCGGCGAGCCGATCATGTCGAAGTTCAGGTAGCCGGAGAACTTCGCCTTCTCGGTGGCCGACAGGCTGTTGACGTAGTACTTCGAGCCGACCAGACCGAGTTCCTCGGCGCCCCACCAGCCGAAGCGCAGGTGCTTCGTGGGCTGGAGCTGGGCGCGGGAGACCGCCAGCGCGGTCTCCAGGACGGCCGCCGAGCCGGAACCGTTGTCGTTGATGCCGGGGCCGGCGGTCACCGAGTCCAGGTGCGAGCCCGACATCAGGACCGAGTTGGGGTCACCGCCCGGCCAGTCCGCGATCAGGTTGTAGCCGGTGGCGCCGCTGGAGGTGAAGGTCTGGAGGCTGGTGGTGAAACCGGCCGCGTCCAGCTTGGCCTTCACGTAGTCGATCGAGGCCTTGTAGCCGGCCCTGCCGTGGGCACGGTTGCCGCCGTTGTTGGTGGCGATGGTCTGGAGCTGCGTCAGATGCGCCTTGACGTTGGCCAGCGGGATGTCGGGCGGGGTGGGAGCGGCGTTGACCGCCGCGGGCGCGGCGAGCGCGGCGGGGGAGGTGGCGGCGAACAGGCCGGCGACCGCGATCGCGGTCACGGCGGCAAGGCGCCGAGGGACGGACAGGCTCATGTGGGGGCTCCGGAATTCCGTATGGGGATGAGACGGAACGTGCGGGGATAGAGCGGGTGAGCGTGCGTGCGTCAGTGCGAGCCTGATGTTCAGCGAGAGTATGACTATTCGTCAAGACCACAATCCGGTCAGGGCGGTTCGGAAAACGGACGATCCCCGGTACGGGGGTTCCGTACCGGGGATCGTGGGGCGCGAAGGGTGAGCCGCTACGCGGGCTCGCGGGTCGTCGTCGGCTCCGTCGGAGCGGCCGAGGGTGAGACCGGCGCGAGGGTCCCGGCGGCGGCCAACCGGGCCCGGGAGCGGCGCGAGGTCCGCAGTGCGTCCCAGGTCAGCAGGGCCAGCGCGGCCCACACCAGGGAGAAGCCCGCCCACCGCTCGGGCGGCATCGCCTCGTGGAAGTACAGGACGCCCAGCCCGAACTGGAACACCGGGGCCATGTACTGGAGCAGGCCCAGCGTCGACAGCGGCACCCGGATCGCGGCCGCGCCGAAGAACACCAGCGGGACCGCGGTGACCAGCCCGGTCGCGGCCAGCAGCGCGGAGTGGCCGAGGCCCTCCGTCGCGAAGGTGGACCGGCCCTGCGCGGCCAGCCACAGCAGGTAGCCGAGGGCGGGCGGGAACAGCAGCGCGGTCTCCGCGGTCAGCGACTCCAGGCCGCTCATGTTGAGCTTTTTCTTGATCAGCCCGTAGGTGGCGAAGGAGAAGGCCAGCGTCAGGGAGATCCACGGCGGCCGCCCGTGGCCGATGGCCAGCACGAGCACCGCCGAGAAGCCGACGCCGACGGCCACCCACTGGGCGCGGCGCAGTCGTTCGCCGAGCACCAGGACACCGATCGCGATGGTGACCAGCGGGTTGATGAAGTAGCCGAGGCTGGCCTCGACGACCTGGCCGTTGTTGACCGACCAGATGTACAGGCCCCAGTTCACGCTGATCACGGAGGCGGCCAGGGCGGTCAGGGCCAGCTTGCGCGGTTGGCGCACCAGCGTGCCCATCCAGCTCCAGTGGCGCAGGGCGAGGAGGGCGATCCCGACGACGGCGAGCGACCACACCATGCGGTGGGCCAGGATCTCGATCGCCCCGGACGGCTTCAGGAGGGGCCAGAAGAGAGGGACCAACCCCCACATCCCGTACGCGCCGAATCCGTAGAGCAAGCCCGTGCGCTGCTCGTTCTCTGCCTTCACGGGGCCTCCAGTACGGCTTCCGGCCACTCGCCACCCGAGTCACAACCCCACGAAGGTATCGCCGTACCGCCCGGATGTCATGCCCGTAAGGGGGAGATACTCATGACACCCGGGTCGGTGGGGCGGAGGTCGAGCGGGCCTCGAACGAGCCTTGAGCCGGGCCGGCTCCGGCGCGGCTCAGGCCAGGGCCGAGGAGATGGCCGCCGCCACCGGGGTCGTCGGGCGTCCGATCAGGCGGGCCAGGTCCCCGCCGGTCCCCGCCAGCCGGCCGCGCGAGATCGCCGCGTCCACGTCGACGAGGATCGCCGCGAAGCTCTCGGGCACCCCGGCGCCGGTCAGGATCCCCAGGTGGGCGTCGGCCGGCACCTCGGCGTACGCGACCTCGCGGCCGGACTGCCTCGCGACCTCGGCCGCGTACTCCGCCAGGCTCCAGGCCGTGTCGCCGGACAGCTCGTACACCGCGTTCAGGTGCCCCTCGCCGGTCAGCACCGCCGCGGCCGCCGCGGCGTAGTCCGCCCGCGCCGCGGAGGCGATCCGGCCCTCGCCGGCGCTGCCGACGACCGCGCCGTGCTCCAGCACCACGGGCAGTTGGGCGGTGTAGTTCTCGTGGTACCAGCCGTTGCGCAGGAAGGTGTACGGCAGCCCCGAGTCGAGGATCGCCTGCTCGGTGACCTTGTGCTCGGCCGCCAGGTCGAAGTCCGCGTCGGGCCCGCCGAGGATGCCGGTGTACGCGAGCTGCGCCACGCCGGCCGTCTTCGCCGCGTCGATCACGGCGGTGTGCTGCGGGACCCGGCGCCCGACCTCGCTGCCGGAGATCAGCAGCACCCGGTCGCCGGCCCCGAACACCCCGGCCAGGCTCGCCGGCTCGTTGTAATCGGCGATCCGTACGTCGATGCCGCGCGCGGCCAGGTCGGCGGCCTTCTCCTTGTTCCGCACGACGGCGGCGACGCGCTCGGCGGGGACCCGTGCGAGCAGCTCCTCGATGACGAGGCGGCCGAGGGCTCCGGTGGCTCCGGTGACGACGATGCTGTTCATGGTGCGCTCCTTGGTGGGTCCGGCGGTGCGGGGTGATGTCACCACCGTACGGAGAGCGCTAACTATTCGGAAGTACCCACTTTGGAGTAAGGTACTTACATGCAGGTAAGTGTGAAGGCTCCGATGTGCCCCTCCCGCGGCGTGCTGGAACACGTCACCAGCCGCTGGGGCGTCCTCGTGCTCGCCGCCCTGGTCGAGCGCGCGTACCGGTTCAGCGAACTCCGCCGGGAGGTGGCCGGGGTCAGCGAGAAGATGCTGGCCCAGACCCTCCAGACGCTGGAGCGCGACGGATTCCTGCTGCGCGAGGCGCAGCCGGTGATCCCGCCCCGGGTGGACTACTCCCTCACCGACCTCGGCCGCGAGGCCGCCGAGCAGGTGTGGGCGCTCGCCCGCTGGACCGAACGCCGGACGGCCGACGTCCAGGCGGCCCGCGCCGCGTACGACGAAGCCCGGACCGCGTAGCGCGCTCCGGGCTCCCGCCGCTCGTCGTACCGCCCTCGGCACGCCGTACCGCTCCTCACACCGCACGCGTACCGCTCGTCGTGCCACACGACGTGCGGTCGACGGCGCGCGCCGGCCGGCGGTCGGTCAGCCGACCACGGTCCAGGTGTCGTTGCCGGTCAGCAGCGTCGTCAGGTCGCCCTTGCCGTTCCGATCGATCGCGGTGTCGAGTTGGTCGGCCATGAGGGTGTCGTAGACGGGTCGTTGGACGCTGCGCAGGACTCCGATGGGGGTGTGGTGGAGGGTGTCGGGGTCGGCGAGGCGGGAGAGGGCGAAGGCGGTGGTGGGGCTGGTGGTGTGGGCGTCGTGGACGAGGAGGTGGGGGGTGTTCTCGGGGGTGAGGGTGACTGCTTCGAGGTCGCCGGTGGTGGGGTTGCGGATGACGCCCTTGGTGAGGTCGGTGCCGAAGCGGACGGGTTGGCCGTGTTCGAGGCGGATGACGGCTTCTTGGGCTTGTTCGTTGTCCTTGAGGGCTTCGAAGGCGCCGTCGTTGAAGATGTTGCAGTTCTGGTAGATCTCGACGAGTGCGGTGCCTTGGTGGTCGGCGGCTTGGCGCAGGACGTCGGTGAGGTGTTTGCGGTCGGAGTCGATGGTGCGGGCGACGAAGCCGGCTTCGGCTCCGATGGCGAGGGAGATGGGGTTGAAGGGGGCGTCGAGGGAGCCCATGGGGGTGGATTTGGTGATTTTGCCGAGTTCTGAGGTGGGGGAGTACTGGCCTTTGGTGAGGCCGTAGATGCGGTTGTTGAAGAGGAGGATTTTGAGGTTGACGTTGCGGCGGAGGGCGTGGATGAGGTGGTTTCCGCCGATGGAGAGGGCGTCTCCGTCGCCGGTGACGACCCAGACGGAGAGGTCGCGGCGGGAGGTGGCGAGGCCGGTGGCGATGGCGGGTGCGCGTCCGTGGATGGAGTGCATGCCGTAGGTGTTCATGTAGTAGGGGAATCGGGAGGAGCAGCCGATTCCGGAGACGAAGACGATGTTCTCCTTGGCGAGGCCGAGTTCGGGCATGAAGCCCTGGACGGCGGCGAGCACGGCGTAGTCGCCGCAGCCCGGGCACCAGCGGACCTCCTGATCCGACTTGAAGTCCTTCATCGACTGCTTCCCCTCGGCCTTGGGCACGAGGGAGAGCAGATGATGCCCGGCTTCGGACACCTCGGTGACGTCAGTCATTGATGGCCTCCTTGAGGACCGTCGCCAGCTGTTCGGCCTTGAAGGGCATCCCGTTGACCTGGTTGTACGACGTGGCGTCCACCAGGTACTTCGCCCTGATCAGGGTGGCCAGCTGCCCGAGGTTCATCTCCGGCACCACTACCTTGTCGTAACGCTTCAGGACCTCCCCGAGATTCCTCGGGAACGGGTTGAGGTGACGCAGGTGCGCCTGCGCGATCGGCAGTCCGGCGGCCCGTACCCGGCGTACGGCCGCGGTGATGGGGCCGTAGGTGGAACCCCAGCCGAGGACGAGGGTGCGGGCCTCGTCGGGGTCGTCCACGTCCAGGTCGGGGACCCGGATGCCGTCGATCTTGGCCTGGCGGGTGCGGACCATGAACTCGTGGTTGGCGGGGTCGTAGGAGATGTTGCCGGTGCCGTCCTGCTTCTCGATGCCGCCGATGCGGTGTTCGAGGCCGGGCGTGCCCGGGACCGCCCAGGGGCGCGCCAGGGTCTGCGGATCGCGTTTGTACGGCCAGAACACCTCGGTGCCGTCCGCCAGCTCGTGGTTCGGACCGGCCGCGAACTGCACGGTGAGGTCCGGCAGGTCCGTGACCTCCGGGATCTTCCAGGGCTCGGAACCGTTGGCGAGGTAGCCGTCGGACAGCAGGAACACCGGGGTCCGGTACTCCAGCGCGATCCGGGCCGCGTCGATCGCGGCGTCGAAGCAGTCCGCTGGGGTGCGCGGGGCCACGATCGGGACCGGTGCCTCGCCGTTGCGCCCGTACATGGCCTGGAGCAGGTCGGCCTGCTCGGTCTTGGTCGGCAGCCCCGTCGAGGGACCGCCCCGCTGGATGTCCACGATCAGCAGCGGCAGCTCCAGCGACACCGCCAGGCCGATCGTCTCCGACTTCAGCGCCACACCGGGACCCGAGGTGGTCGTGACCCCGAGGGCGCCGCCGAACGCCGCACCCAGGGCCGCGCCGATGCCCGCGATCTCGTCCTCGGCCTGGAAGGTCCGTACGCCGAAGTTCTTGTGTCGGCTCAGCTCGTGCAGGATGTCGGACGCCGGCGTGATCGGGTACGAGCCCAGGTACAGCGGGAGGTCCGCCTGCCGGGCCGCGGCGATGAGGCCGTACGACAGGGCCAGGTTCCCGGAGATGTTGCGGTAGGTGCCCGTCGGGAAGGACTTCGTCGCGGGGGCGACCTCGTAGGAGACCGCGAAGTCCTCGGTGGTCTCGCCGAAGTTCCAGCCGGCCCGGAAGGCGGCCACGTTCGCCTCGGCGATCTCCGGCTTCTTCGCGAACTTGGTTCGCAGGAAGGTCTCCGTGCCCTCGGTCGGGCGGTGGTACATCCACGACAGCAGGCCCAGCGCGAACATGTTCTTGCTGCGCTCGGCCTCCTTGCGCGACAGCCCGAACTCCTTCAGCGCCTCCACCGTCAGGGTCGTCAGGGGCACCGGATGGATGCTGTACGCGTCCAGCGAACCGTCCTCCAGCGGGGACGTCGCGTAGCCGACCTTGGCCATCGGGCGCTTGGTGAACTCATCGGTATTGATGATGATCTCCGCGCCGCGCGGAACGTCCGCGATATTCGCCTTCAGCGCCGCCGGATTCATCGCCACCAGCACATTCGGGGCATCGCCCGGCGTCAGGATGTCGTGATCGGCGAAATGCAGCTGAAAGGACGACACGCCCGGAAGAGTTCCGGCGGGGGCGCGAATCTCGGCGGGAAAGTTCGGCAGGGTCGAGAGGTCGTTTCCGAAGGACGCGGTTTCCGAGGTGAAACGGTCTCCGGTGAGCTGCATTCCGTCACCCGAGTCACCCGCGAATCGGATGATCACACGATCGAGGCGGCGGACTTCCTTGCCGCTCCCACCGGGCCGCGGCGACGTGCGCTGCTCGCCGACCACTGAGCCTTCGGCGCCGTCGGCCTGCTCGGCCGGGCTACTGACCTGGCTGGTCACTGAACTGGACCTCCTTCGAGGCGTGGGCGCTCGCTCCCAAGGCCAACCCTACGTCCGTGAGGTCATTCGTCCCTGGGTCGCCCGAATTCTGGACCGTCCTCTGGGGGCGGTCTGTCCGACAGACGTCGTGCAGTACGCGAAATATTCCAAACCTCCGGGCGATGGTGCCGGACCCCGACAGGTGCGTTTCGGGACCGGTACCACCACACCTCACCTGACAGAGTGTCAGTTGATCAAGATCTTAGATAGGTGAGAACCGCCAGTACACGCCGGTGATCCCCCTCGCTCGGGGACAGGCCGAGCTTCATGAAGATATTGCTGACGTGCTTTTCCACCGCGCCGTCGCTCACCACGAGCTGCTTCGCCACCGCGGAATTGGTGCGCCCCTCGGCCATCAGGCCCAGCACCTCCCGCTCGCGCGGCGTCAGGTTCGCCAGCACGTCCTGCTTGCGGCTGCGGCCCAGCAGCTGGGCGACCACCTCGGGATCCAGGGCCGTACCGCCCCTGGCCACGCGTACGACCGCGTCCAGGAACTCCCGGACCTCGGCCACCCGATCCTTGAGCAGATACCCCACCCCGGTGCTGGAACCGGCCAGCAGTTCGGTGGCGTACTGCTCCTCCACGTACTGCGACAGCACCAGCACCCCGATCCCGGGATGGTCGCGGCGCAGCCGCACGGCGGCCCGCACCCCCTCGTCGGTGTGCGTCGGCGGCATCCGCACGTCGGCCACCACCACGTCCGGCAGCGCGTCCTGCGCCGCCAGCTCGTCCACTGTCTTGATCAGGGCTTCCGCGTCCCCGACGCCGGCGACGACGTCATGCCCCCGGTCGGTCAGCAACCGGGTCAGGCCCTCGCGCAGCAGCACTGAATCCTCGGCGATGACCACCCGCACCCTGTCTTCCACTTCTCAGCAGCTCCCGCATCCACTCGTCACCCGCATACCTGGCAGACCCAAGCATCCCAGCCGGCCGCCCCGACGAAGGCGAATCCGAGCCAACTGCTCGCCGTCGGCCGGGATTCGACCATGCGGTGCGTGCGGTGCGGTGCCGTTCGGCTGGGTGCGGTCGGTCCGGGCGTCGGCTTGGCGGACCGGCCGCCGGGCGCGCGGACGGGACCCCCGCCCATCCGGACGGGGGTCCCGCGGCACGGCGACGCCAAGGCCTGGGCCGTCTCTTTCGGATCGTGCCGGGGCCGCGGCGCCCGGTACCGCCCCTGGCGGCGTTGTCGGGGCACCCGAGTACGTCCCGTACACGGGCGCCGCTGCGCCTTGCCAGGCACGGCACCGGACACCGCGGCCCGGACCGACAAGATCCGAAAGAGACGACCTAGCGACCCGGTACGCCCGCCGGCTCGCGGTCGCGCCACGGCAGCTCCGCGGTGGCCGTCGTACCGCCACCGGCGGGGGAGTCCACGACGAGCACCCCGTCCACCGCGTCCAGCCGCCCGGTGAGCCCCGCCAGCCCCGACCCGGCCCCGGCCGACGCCCCGCCCCGGCCGTCGTCCGCGACCTGGATCAGCACCCGGTCGCCGGACCGCCAGACGTCCACGCTCGCGGTCCGCGCCATCGCGTGCCTGCTCACGTTCTGCAGCAGTTCCGACACCACGAAGTACGCGATGCCCTCGATCGCCGCCGCCGGCCGGGCCGGCAGGTCCACCGACACCCGCACCGGCACCGCGCACCGCGCGGCCACCGAGGACAGTGCCGCGTCCAGTCCCCGGTCCGTCAGGACCGCCGGGTGGATGCCCCGCGCCAGGTCCCGCAGCTCCTGGAGGGCGATCTTCACCTCGCCGTGCGCCTCGTCCACCATGCGCGCGGCCTCCCGGGGGTCCTCGGTCAGCTTCTCCTTCGCCAGCCCCAGGTCCATGGCCAGGGCCGCCAGCCGGGCCTGGGCCCCGTCGTGCAGGTCCCGCTCGATGCGCCGCAGGTCGGCGGCGGCGGTGTCCACCACGATGCCCCGGTCGGACTCCAGTTCCGTGACCCGGTGCGCGAGCCGGGACGGGCCCAGCAGGCCGGTGACCAGCACCCGGTCCACGGTCGTCAGGGCGCGCAGCACCCAGGGGGTGGCGAGGGTGAGGGCGAGTCCGAGCAGGAAGGTGGCGGCGATGGTGAGCGGGGAGTCCAGGTAGAAGGCGTAGTCGTCGTTCCGGAACACCTGGAGCCCGGGCTGGTCGGTGAAGGCCGGGAAGACCCAGAACCAGAGCGGGTACAGCAGGAGGCCCCACCCGTACGTCCAGAACACCAGCGCCACGCAGAAGCCGAACACCGCCCACGGGAAGTGGACCACCGAGTACAACACGTGCCGCCAGGCGCTCCCGCTCTTGAGCAGGGCCCCCATGGCGGCCATCGCCCCGCTCTTGCGGGCCCTGATCGGCTCGGGATCCGCGACGTCCACCCGCAGCAGCCCCCGCACCCGGGCCCGCTCCACCTGTCCGAAGCCGCGGCTCATCGCGAGCACCCCGGCCAGGACCGGAACCCCGAGGAAGGTCACGAGCAGACCCGCGCCGAGACTCACCCCGGTGACGGCGAGGCAGAAGTACAGGGTGCTCAGCGGGAACCCGAGCAGCAGGAACCCCAACTCCCGCCAGGTTCGCGCCGCCACGGGAGCCCGCAACACCGTGCCGATCCCCGTGCTCGTGCCCGTGTCCTTGCCCATGATCGCGACCCGCCCTTCGTGTCCGCCCTTTACCCCTCAACCCTGCCGCCGGGCCGCCCCCGGGACCATGCGGCGGGTCGGCCTGTCCGGAGGGGGGTTAACCCCACCCCGCCCCACCCCGACCCACCCCGCCCGGCCTCACCCCACCCCGCACGCGAAAGCGGGGCCCCGTCCACCCGGACGGGAGCCCCGCGCCCACCACGTCGCCGCAGGAGCCGAACGAGACGACAGGACCTACCGGGCCGCTACCCCCGCCGGCTCGCGGTCGCGCCACGGCAGCTCCGCCGTGATCGTCGTCCCCACACCCTCCGGGGAGTCCACGACGAACACCCCGTCCACCGCGTCCAGCCGCTCGGTGAGACCCGCCAAACCCGACCCGGCCCGCGCGGACGCGCCACCGCGCCCGTCGTCCGAGACCCGGATCAGCA
Source organism: Streptomyces sp. NBC_01426 (assembly GCF_036231985.1). Classification (GTDB taxonomy): domain Bacteria; phylum Actinomycetota; class Actinomycetes; order Streptomycetales; family Streptomycetaceae; genus Streptomyces. Next base: position 3,412,309 of record NZ_CP109500.1, on the reverse strand, counting down.
GCCGCGGACCCGTCCGCCACACCTCCACGCCCGCGCCCCGCGCCGCCGCGTGCTTGCTCACGTTCTGCAGCAGTTCCGACACCACGAAGTACGCGATGCCCTCGATCGCCGCCGCCGGCCGCGCCGCCAGGTCCACGTGCACCTTCACCGGCACCAGGCACCGCGCGGCCACCGAGGACAGCGCCGCGTCCAGTCCCCGGTCCGTCAGGACCGCCGGGTGGATGCCCCGCGCCAGGTCCCGCAGCTCCTGGAGCGCCAGCTTCACTTCCCCGTGCGCCTCGTCCACCATCGCGGCCGCGCCCTCCGGGTCCTCCAGCAGCTTCTCCTTCGCCAGGCCCAGCCCCATCGCCAGGGCCACCAGCCGGGCCTGGGCCCCGTCGTGCAGGTCCCGTTCGATGCGCCGCAGGTCCGCGGCCGAGGTGTCGACCACCACCGTCCGGTCGGACTCCAGCTCCGCGATCCGCCGCTCCAGCTCGTCGGACGGGGACAGCAGGCCCCGTACCATCGCCCGGTCCACGCTCGTCAGCCAGCGGGCCACCCACGGCAGGACCGGCCACAGCACGAACAGCCCGGTCAAAGCGACGGTGAAGGTGAGCACCCCCCAGGGCAGCCGGACCAGTTCGAACAGCACGGTCCGCCAGGCGACGGGATCCTTGATGCTCGACCACAGCCAGGGGAAGAACCCGCCGGAGCGGCGCGGGCCGGGGATCGGCGTCGGCTCGTCCACCCGTACGCCCAACAGCCACCGGGAGCGCGCCCGTTCCAGCTTCCCGAGCTGCCGCGAACCGAGCAGCCCGCACGCGAGCAACGGCAGCCCGATCGCGGTCACGGACAGACCGCCCGCGGTCGAGACCGTGACCACCGTGTAGACGAAACCGATCAGCGCCGCCGGCAGATTGCTCAGCAGGTGCGCGATCTCCTTCCACGTGGCCGCGCCGAAGGCCGCACGTACGGGTGGAAGGAGATCGTCCTGGGAAGTGCGGATGCTCGCGGTCATGCCGCACAGCCTGCCAATTTCCGCCCGGCGTTGCCATGGGGTGGCCCGGCGGCAGTGAACGGGGGATAACCCCACCCCGCGTGGCCCAGGCCCTAGACTCCCGTGCGTACCAGATCACCCTGATCGTCGACAGTGGCCGAGGAGCGAGGAACGGACGTGCCCGACCCAACGGTATCGACCGTGACCGTGCACGCGGCGGACTACTTCCGAAGCTATTCGGTCGTCGGCCTGCTCGCCGTGCTCGGCGTGCTGTTCGTCGCCGTGGCCTTCGGCGCCGGCCGACTGCTGCGGCCCGTGGTCCCCACCCCCGAGAAGCTCCTGACGTACGAATGCGGCGTGGACCCCGTCGGCGAGGGCTGGGCACACACCCAGGTCCGCTACTACGTCTACGCGTTCCTCTACGTCATCTTCGCCGTCGACTCGATCTTCCTGTTCCCGTGGGCGACCGTGTTCGCCGCCGCCGGCTACGGCGCCACGACCCTGGTCGAGATGTTCGTCTTCCTGGGCTTCCTGGCCGTCGGCCTGCTCTATGCGTACAAGAAGGGCGTCCTCGAATGGCTGTGACACCGGCGGGGACACCGGCCGAGCCGCAGTCGCTTCCCGAGCCGAAGCGGCTGGGAGTGCTCTCCCGACTGGCACCCGAACCCATGAAGGTGGTCCTGAACTGGGGCCGCCGCTACAGCCTGTGGGTCTTCAACTTCGGCCTGGCCTGCTGCGCGATCGAGTTCATCGCCGCGTCCATGGCACGACACGACTTCATCCGACTCGGCGTCATCCCCTTCGCGCCGGGACCCCGGCAGGCCGACCTGATGATCGTCTCGGGCACGGTCACCGACAAGATGGCCCCCGCCGTGAAGCGGCTCTACGAGCAGATGCCGGAGCCGAAGTACGTCATCTCCTTCGGCGCCTGCTCCAACTGCGGCGGACCGTACTGGGACTCGTACTCCGTCACCAAGGGCGTCGACCAGATCATCCCGGTCGACGTCTACGTGCCCGGCTGCCCGCCGCGCCCCGAGGCGCTGCTCCAGGGGATCCTCAAGCTCCAGGAGAAGATCGCCCGAGAGTCGCTCGCGGACCGCTACGCGAATCCGTCCGTCGCCCAGCTCACCAGCGGGCTGGTCACGCCCCCGCCCGCACCCTCGGCGGGGGCCGGCGCGTGAACCTCTACGACTCCCTGCCCGACGCGGCGGCGACGGTCTTCGGCGCCGAGGCCGTGGGCTCCTTCGCGTACGACGTCCTCACGGTGGACGTCCCCGTCGGATCCTGGATCTCCTCGCTGGAGATCGCCCGCGACAAGCTGGGCTGCACCTACTTCGACTGGCTGAGCGCGGTGGACGAGCCGGGCACCGGCTTCCAGGTCTGCGCGCACGTCGTCTCGCTGGAGAACCACCGCGTACGCCGCCTGCTGCTGCGCACCACCGTCCCGCACGCGGCGGCCTCGCTGCCCTCCGCCGTCGCCGTCTACGCGGGGGCGGAATGGCACGAGCGGGAGACCTTCGAGATGTTCGGGGTGACCTTCACCGACCACCCTCACCTCGTCCCCCTCCTGCTCCCCGAGAACTTCGAGGGCCACCCGCTGCGCAAGGACTTCGTGCTCGCGGCCCGCGTCGCCAAGGCCTGGCCCGGCGCCAAGGAACCGGGCGAGGCGCACGACCCCAACGCCCCGAAGCGACGGCAGATGCTGCCGCCGGGCGTCCCCGACCCCAACGACTGGGGCCCCCTCAAGGGCCAACTGCCGCCGGCCCCCAGCCGCCCCGCCCGCACCCCGCGCGCGGCCGGCGGCGCGGGCGCCCCGGCGCGGACGCCCCGCGAGGGCGCGCCGGTCCGCCGTACCCGCTCGGTGGCCGAGGGGTCCGCGACCCAGGCGCCCCCGGCCGAAGGCGAGCCCCCGGTGCGGCCGGTGCGGCGCAGCCGTTCGGTCGCGGACGGCTCCGCGAGCCAGGCCGGCCCGCCCGGGCCTGCGACCGGGGCCCCGGACGCGCCCGCCGCGCCGCCGCCGGCCGGTCGCAGCAGCGACGCGCCCTGGCACGACCCGAAGCCCGCCTTCGAGGAACCGACGCCGACCGCGACGCCCGCCCCGCCCGAGCCGCCCCCGGCCCCGGCGGACGGACCGACCCCGGACAAGGCCCCCGGCAAGGCCCCCGGCAAGAGCCCGGACAAGGCCCCGGACGAGAAGCCCGACACGGCATCCGGGTCCGAGTCCACCCCCGACCCCACCCCCGACAACGGAGGCGACGCGTGAACGACGTCCTCGACGTCGCCCTGCGACTGATCGTCGTCTTCGTCGTCTTCCTCGTGCTCCCGCTCGTCGTCGGGCAGACCGAGCACAAGGTGATGGCCCACATGCAGGGCCGCCTCGGCCCCATGTACGCGGGCGGCTTCCACGGCTGGGCGCAGCTCGTCGCCGACGGCGTGAAGTTCGCGCAGAAGGAGGACATCGTCCCGGCCAACGCCGACCGGCGGATCTTCCAGCTCGCCCCCGCCGTCGCGCTGCTCCCCTACCTCCTGGTCCTCCTCGTCATCCCCATCGGCCCCGGCGAGGGCGCGGTCGGCCAGGTCATCGACGCGGGCCTGTTCTTCGCCCTCGCCGTCATGGGCGTCGGCGTCCTCGGCAGCCTGATGGCCGGCTGGGCCTCCGCGAACAAGTTCTCCCTGCTGGGCGGTCTTCGTACCGCCGCCCAACTGCTGGCGTACGAGCTGCCCATGCTGCTCACGGCCGCCTCGGTGGCCATGGCGGCCGGCACGGTCTCCCTCCCCGGCATCGTCGACGCCTTCCAGTGGTGGTGGCTGCCCTGGCAGATCGTCGGCGCGCTCGTCTTCTTCGTCGCCGGCCTCGCCGAACTCCAACGGCCGCCCTTCGACATGCCCGTCGCCGACTCCGAGATCATCTTCGGCGCGTACACCGAGTACACCGGTCTGCGCTTCGCGCTGTTCCTGCTCGCCGAGTACGCCGGCATCGTCGTCCTCTGCGGCCTCACCACCGTCCTCTTCCTCGGCGGCTGGCACGGCCCCTTCGGCGGGGACGACCTGGGGTGGGTCTGGACCCTCCTCAAGGTCGCCGTCCTAGCCTTCGTGGTGATCTGGCTCCGCGTGAGCTACCCCCGGCTGCGCGAGGACCAGTTGCAGAAGCTCGCCTGGACCGTCCTCATCCCCCTCGCGCTCGCCCAGATCGCGCTCACCGGCATCGTGAAGGTGGCGATCAACTGATGCCCGTTCCCGGATCCGGCCTGGCCAAGGGCCTCGCCGTCACCCTGCGCACGATGACGAGGCGCTCGCACACCGCCCAGTACCCCGAGGTCCAGCCCGAACTCCCGCCGCGCAGCCGCGGCGTCATCGGGCTGTTCGAGGAGAACTGCACGGTCTGCATGCTCTGCGCGCGCGAGTGCCCCGACTGGTGCATCTACATCGACTCCCACAAGGAGACGGTGCCCGCCGCCGCCCCCGGTGGCCGCGAGCGCAGCCGCAACGTCCTCGACCGCTTCGCCATCGACTTCGCCCTCTGCATGTACTGCGGCATCTGCATCGAGGTGTGTCCCTTCGACGCCCTCTTCTGGTCGCCGGAGTTCGAGTACGCGGAGAGCGACATCCTCGAACTCACCCACGAGCGCGACAAGCTCCGCGAATGGATGTGGACCGTGCCGGCCCCGCCCGCCCTGGACCCGGCCGCAGAGGAGCCCAAGGAGATCGCCGCCGCCCGCAAGGCGGTGGACAAGGCGGAAGCGGCGGCCGCCGCCGAAGCAGCCGCCGCGACCGAGACACCGACCGACCCGGAGGGAGACGCGTGAGCCCCGCCGCCGCCCTGGCCGCCACCGGCCCCGGCTTCCTCTCCCCGACGGGCGTCGAGATCGCCTTCGTCCTCGTCGGCCTCGCCACCCTCGGCGCGGCCCTCGTCACGGTCACCACCAGGCAACTCGTGCACGCCGCGCTGTGGCTGGTCGTGGCGCTCGGCGGGATCGCCGTCGAGTACCTGCTGCTGACCGCCGAGTTCATCGCGTGGGTGCAGGTGCTGATCTACCTCGGTTCCGTGGTCGTCCTGCTCCTGTTCGGACTGATGCTGACCAAGGCGCCCATCGGCCGGTCCCCGGACGCCGACTCGGGCAACCGCCCGGTCGCCCTCGGCGTCGCGATCGTCGCGGCCGCCGCCCTCGTCTGGGTCGTCGTCGACGCCTTCCGCACCACCTGGATCGACCTCGACGGGGCCGCTCAGGGATCCACCCGGGTCACCGGCGAGTTCCTCTTCCAGCACTGGGTGCTGCCCTTCGAGGCCCTCTCCGTGCTCCTCCTCGCGGCGCTGATCGGCGCCATCGTGCTGTCCCGCAGGAACGACCCCGCCGCCGGCCCCGACGACCAGAAGGGGCCGCGCTGATGCATCTCGCCTACCCGGCCGTCCTCGCGGCGCTCCTCTTCTGCGTCGGCCTGTACGGGGTGCTCGCCCGCCGCAACGCCATCCTCGTCCTGATGGCCGTCGAGCTGATGCTCAACGCCGTCAACCTCAACCTGGTGGCCTTCGACGTCTGGCTGCGCGACGCCCTGCACGCCGGCCAGGCCCTCACCCTCTTCACCATCGCCATCGCCGCCGCCGAGATCGGCATCGGCCTCGCGATCGTGCTGACGGTGTACCGCAACCGGGGCACCTCGGACATCGACAAGCTGCGCGACACCGCCGAGGGCCACGAGCCCGCCCCGACCGATCCGAGCAACCAGAGCGAGGTCACCGCGTGAGCACCACGACCCTCGCGGTCCTCGTCCCCCTCCTCCCGTTCCTGGGCGCGGTGGCGGGACTGCTGTGCGGCCGCAGTGCCCCCGGCTTCGTCCGGCCGCTCGCCATCCTGCCGACGCTGGGCGCCGCCGTGCTGGCCGTGCTCGTCGCCGTCCGCCAGGGCGGCGGCCCGGCCATCGACACCGCGACCGAACTGACCCCGACCGGCTCGGTGCCGATCGAGCTCGGCCTGTACGTGGACGGCTTCGCGGCCCTGGTCGCCGTACTGGTCGGCGTGGTCGCCACCTGCGTGCAGCTCTACTCCACGGCCTACCTCCGCGAGGACCCGCGCTACCCCTCGTACGCGGCCCTGGTCTCCCTGTTCACCTCCGCCATGCTGGTCGTCGTCTACTCCGGCGACCTGATGGTGCTGCTGGTCGGCTGGGAGGTCATGGGCATCTGCTCGTACTTCCTCGTCGGTCACTACTGGGAGACCGAGGCGGCCCGCTCCGCCTCCCTGAAGGCCTTCCTCGTCACCAAGCTCGGCGACGTGCCCTTCCTCATCGGCCTGTTCGCGCTCGCCACGGACGCCGGGTCCTTCCGGATCACCGAGATCCTGGACACCGTCGGCGCCGGCGGCCTCGACCACCCGACGCTCATCGCGCTGCTCCTCCTCGCCGGAGTCGCCGGCAAGTCCGCGCAGTTCCCGCTGCACACCTGGCTGCCCGACGCCATGGCGGGCCCCACCCCGGTCTCCGCGCTGATCCACGCCGCGACGATGGTCGCCGCCGGCGTCTACTTCGTGGCCCGGCTGCTCCCGGTCTTCGCGGCCTCCCAGGCCGCGCTGGTGGTGATGGCCGCCATGGCGGCCGTCACCATGGTCGGCTCGGCCCTCGCCGCCCTGGCCCAGGACGACATCAAGCGCGTACTGGCCTACTCCACGATCGGCCAGCTCGGCTACATGATGGGCGCCCTGGCCGTCGGCGACCGGGGCGCGGCCGTCTTCCACCTCCTGTCGCACGGCGCGTTCAAGGCGCTCCTCTTCCTCGGCGCGGGCGTGATCATCCACGCGGCCGGCACGAACTCCCTGGCCGCCATGTCCCGCACGTCCGACCTGGCCAAGCGCATCCCCGACGCGTTCTGGACGATGACGATCGCGCTCCTCGCGCTCGCCGCCCTCCCGCCCTTCGCCGGCTTCTTCTCCAAAGAGGCGATCCTCGTCGCCGCCGAGCGCACCGCCACCGGCCACTCCGACTTCGCCCCCGGCGCGGCCGGCTGGCTGGTGCTCGTCTCCGGCGTGCTGACCGCCCTGCTCACCGCCGCCTACGCCACCCGGCTGTGGCTGATGGCCTTCCGCGGCCGGGGCGCGACCGTTCCCGACCACGGCAGGCAGCCCCTCGCCATGACCGGCGTGCTGTGGCTGCTGGCGATCCCCTCGGTGGCCTTCGGCCTCGCCGCCGGCCCCCTCGCGGACTGGTTCGACGGCGGGCGGCTCACCCCGTCGATGGTCACCTCGATCCTCGGCGTCGGCGCCGCCGTCATCGGCGTCCTGCTGACCTACGGCCTCTGGCAGCGCGCCTCCGCCACGGCATACGCGGCCCCCGCCGCGATCGGACCCGCTGCCGCCGCCGTCACCGACGAGCCCGCCGCCGTCGCGGCCGGCGTCTCCGCCGCCACCGCCGCGGCGGAGTCCGCGGCCGAGGCCCCCGAGGTCGCCGAGGTCACCCACGAGCACCCCACCGTCCCCGCCGGCCCCGCCCCCGACCCGGGCAAGGCGCTCCTCGGCCCGCTGCACCGCCACGCGGCGGACGGCTTCCACCTCGACGCCGTCTACGACCGGCTGTTCGTCCGCCCCGTACGCGCCGCCGCCGGCCTGGTCCGCTTCCTCGACCGGGAGGTCGTGGACACGTACGTCCGCGGCGCGGGCGCCGGCCCCCGGCTGCTCGGCGCCCTCGTCCGCCGCGCCCAGACCGGCAACGTGCAGAGCTACCTGAGCGCCCTGCTCGCCGGCGCCGTGGTCCTGGCGATCGCCACCGCCGTCCTCGCCAACGTCAACGCCGGATCGTGAGCCGTGAGTCAGCCGTGATTGATATCAGCCCGTCCGTGATGCAGTTCCTCCTGGCGTTCGTCGTGGCCGTACCGCTCCTCGGCGCCGTCGCCGCCCTCCTGCCGGCCCCGCCCGGCCTCAGGGGCAAGAGCCCCGAACAGGCCGTGCTGCGCCACGGCGTGAGCGTCACCGGCGTGATCCTCGCCGCGGCGATCGCCCTCACCCTGGGCTTCGACCACGACGCCCCGTCTCGCTTCCAGGCGACGACGGACATCGGCTGGATCCCGGCGCTGGACATCCGGATCCACCTCGGCATCGACGGCATCTCGCTCCCCCTGCTCCTGATGACCGCGCTGCTGTTCTTCCTCTGCGCGCTCTACAGCTACTTCAAGTTCCCCGAGGGCCCCTCCCCGAAGGCCTTCGTCGCCCTGCTGCTCGTCCTGGAGTCCGGCACCCTCGCGACCTTCGCCGTCCTCGACCTACTGCTGTTCTTCCTCGCCTTCGAGATGGTCCTCATCCCGATGTACTTCCTCATCGCCCGCTGGGGCGGCGCTCAGCGGCAGGCCGCCGCCTGGAAGTTCATCCTCTACACCCTCCTCGGATCCGTGGTCATGCTGCTCGGCCTGCTGCTGATCGGGCTGGACAGCGGCACTTTCGACATGGTGGCACTCGCCTCCGACAACGGCCGCGAACTGTCCCACACCACCCAGCTCCTGGCCGTGCTCGCCATCGGCCTCGGCCTCGCCGTGAAGACCCCGATGTGGCCCCTGCACAGTTGGCTGCCGGACGCGCACACCGCCGCCCCCACCGTCGGATCGGTGCTGCTGGCGGGCGTGATGCTGAAGATGGGCACGTACGGGTTCGTCCGCATCCTGCTGCCGATCACCCCCGACGGCATGGCCACCTTCGCCCCCTACCTCGGCGCGTTCGCCGTCGTCGGCATCGTCTACGGGTCCCTCGCCTGCCTCGCGTTGGCGCGCAAGGGCAACAAGGGCGACCTCAAGCGGCTCATCGCCTACTCCTCCGTCGGCCACATGGGCTTCGTGCTCCTCGGCATCGCCTCCATGACCCCCACCGGCGTCAACGGCGCGCTGTTCGCCAACATCGCCCACGGCCTGATCACCGGCCTCCTCTTCTTCCTGGTCGGCGCCCTCAAGGACCGCTACGGCACCGCCGACCTCGACACCCTCGCCGGGGCCACCGGAGCCGCCCTCTACGGCCGCGCGCCCCGCCTGGGCGCGCTCCTCGCCTTCGCCGCCGTGGCCTCCCTGGGACTGCCCGGCCTCGCCGGGTTCTGGGGGGAGATGCTGGCCCTGTTCGGCGCGTTCGACCCGGCCGCGGGGCTGCCGCGCTCGGCGTTCCTCACGTACACGGCCGTCGGCGCGTTCGGCACGCTGCTCACCGCCGCCTACCTCCTGGTCGTCGTACGACGGGTGTGCATGGGCGACCCGAAGGCCGGACCCGAGATCACCGTCGCGGACGTCCGGCACTACGAGTTCGCCGCCTGGACCCCGCTCGTCGCCCTCACCGTCCTCGCCGGCCTGTGGCCCGCCGTCCTCCTCGGCCTCACCGACCCGGCCGTCCAGAAGCTCCTCGCAGGAGGCACGTCATGACGGTCCTGTCCGCCGCGGGCGCGCAGACCCCGAGCCTGGTCCAGTCCGTGGACTGGCTCGCGATCGCCCCCGTCGTCATCACCGCCGTCGTCGCCCTCGCCGTCCTGGTCGCGGACCTCTTCCTGCCGCAGGAGCGCAAGCCGCTGCTCGGCTGGATCTCCGTGGCCGGACTCGCCGCCGCGACCGCCTCCCTGCTGCCGCTGCGCGCCGGCGACCGCGCCACCTTCTGCCTCACCGGCGACCCCGGCGCGTGCAGCTACACCGCCGACCACTTCGCGCTCGTCGTGCAGTTCCTGGTGCTGGCCGGCGCCCTGGTCACCGCCCTGCTGTCGGTCACCGCCGTCGGCGACGCCCGCATGCCGGCCGGCGAGTACTGGTTCCTGCTGCTCTCCTCGGCCGCCGGCGCGGCCCTGCTGCCCGCCTCCCGGGACCTCGCGACCCTGATCGTCGCCCTCGAAGTCGCCTCGCTGCCGGCCTTCGCCCTCGTCGGCATGCGCCGCGGCGACCGGCTGTCCTCCGAGGCGGCCCTCAAGTTCTTCCTGTCCTCGGTCACCGCCACCGCCGTGTCGCTGATGGGCGTCGCCTTCGTCTACGCCGCCACCGGCTCCCTGCACCTCGCCCAGGTCGCCGACCGCCTCGAAGACGTGCCCGCCCGGTTCGACACCCTCGCCATGGCGGGCGTCGCCCTCACCCTCGTCGGCTTCGCCTTCAAGACGGCGGCCGTCCCGTTCCACTTCTGGGTCCCCGACACCTACGTGGGCGCCCCGCTGCCCATCGCGGGCTACCTCTCGGTGATCGGCAAGGCCGTCGGCTTCACCGGCCTGATCCTCGTCACGGTCCTCGCCTTCCCGGCGTACTCCGACATCTGGGGTCCGGCGCTGGCCGTCCTCGCCGCGCTGACCATGACCGTCGGCAACGTCGCCGCGCTGCGCCAGTCCGCCGACCGCCCCCACAGCGCCGTCCGGCTCCTCGCCTGGTCCTCGGTGGGCCAGGCCGGCTACCTGCTGGTCCCGATCGCCGCCGCCGCGTACTCCGACCGCGACCAGATCGGCTCCACCGTCGCCTACGCGCTCATGTACGCCGCCGTGAACCTCGGCGCGTTCGCCGTGGCCGCCCTGGTCGCCCGCACCAAGCCGCTGCACCGCATCGACGACTACCGGGGCCTGTACGCCGAGCGCCCCGCCGCCGCCCTGGCCCTGGCCTTCTTCCTGCTGTGCCTGGCCGGACTGCCGCCCGGCCTCATCGGCCTCTTCGCGAAGGTCACCGTCTTCCGCTCCGCGGTCGACGCCGGCCTGGGCTGGCTGGCCGTCCTGATGGCGATCAACGTCGTGATCGCCCTGTACTACTACCTGCGCTGGACGGCCCTGCTCTTCCGCGCCCCCCTGGAGGGCAGGGCCGACGACACCGCCGAGGGCGCCGTCGCGGCCCCCGCCGGGGCCCGGGTGAAGGCCCCCCTGCCGATCACCGTCGCCATCGTGCTGACCGGAGTCACCGCCCTGGTCCTCTCGGGCGCCCCGCAGCTGATCCTGCGCTTCGCCGCGGGCAGCCTCTTCCCCCAGTAGCCGCCCGCCCCGCGCGCCCCTCCCGCACGCCGTGACCCGTACGGAGCAACGCCCACGGCCGCCCCGCCGCCCGGCCCACCGGTGCGGCGCCCCCGTCATGCCCCGGGAACCAGACGCCCTCACCTCGCGTTGACCAGGAAGGAAGGGTCCACTGGACCGGAGACCCTTCGCACCGAAGATCCTGGACGGGGTCCCCCTGCCGCACCACTTGGAGGGCGTACCGTGCACCGCCGGCACAACGGGCTGAAGACCGCCGTACTCCTCGGCGGGCTGTCCGCACTCATCATCGTCATCGGAAGCTTCTTCGGGCGGGGCGGCCTGATCGTCGCCGTCCTCATCGCCCTCGGGACGAACGCGTACGCGTACTGGAACAGCGACAAGCTCGCTCTACGCGCGATGCGCGCCCGCCCCGTGAGCGAGTTCGAGGCCCCCGAGCTGTACCGCATGGTCCGCGAGCTCTCCACCTCCGCGCGCCAGCCCATGCCCCGGCTCTACATCTCACCCACCGAGGCCCCCAACGCCTTCGCCACCGGCCGCAATCCGCGCAACGCCGCGGTCTGCTGCACCGAGGGCATCCTGCGCATCCTCGACGAACGCGAGCTGCGCGGGGTCATCGGCCACGAGTTGAGCCACGTCTACAACCGCGACATCCTCATCTCGTCCGTCGCCGGAGCACTCGCCTCCGTGATCATGTTCCTGGTCAACTTCGCCTGGCTGATCCCCATCGGCCGCTCGAACGACGACGAGGGACCCGGCCTGTTCGGCATGCTGCTGATCATGATTCTCGGCCCGCTGGCCGCGTCCGTGATCCAGCTCGCCATCAGCCGCTCGCGCGAGTACGAGGCCGACGCCTCCGGAGCCCAGCTCACCGGCGACCCCCTGGCCCTGGCGAGCGCCCTGCGCAAGCTGGACGCCGGCACCAAGCAGCTGCCGCTGCCCCCGGAACCACGTCTGGAGACGGCGAGTCACATGATGATCGCCAACCCCTTCCGCCCCGGTGAGGGATTGTCGAGGATGTTCTCGACGCACCCCCCGATGGCCGAGCGCATCGCCCGGCTCGAACAGATGGCAGGCCGTACGCAGTGAAGACAATCCTGAACGTGATCTGGCTCGTCCTCAGCGGCGTCTGGCTGTTCCTCGGCTACTGCCTCGCGGGTGTGATCCTCTGCATCACCATCATCGGCATCCCCTTCGGCATCGCCGCCTTCCGCATCGCGGTGTACGCCCTGTGGCCCTTCGGCTACACCACCGTCGAACGCCACGACTCCGGCGCGGGCTCCTGCGTCGGCAACGTCCTGTGGCTGGTCCTGGCGGGCTGGTGGCTGGCCCTCGGCCACATCGTCACCGGCATCGCGCTCTGCGTCACGATCATCGGCATCCCCTTCGGCATCGCCAACTTCAAGATGGTCCCGCTCTCCCTGCTCCCGCTGGGCCGCGAGATCGTCCCGACCGACGCCCCCTTCGCCTCCCGCTGACCCGCCTCGCGGGGCCGCCGGGCCCACGGGCCGCCGGGCCCCGGGCGTCGCCCTAGGCGACGCCCTCGCGCCCGGGCAGGGGCGTACGGGCACGCGCCCGCTCCCATCCGTCGAGGGCCGTCAGGCAGGCGTGGTCGAGGTGCCGCAGCCCGCCGAGGTCCAGCCGTACGCGCTGCTCGGGCGGCAGCGCGTCCAGGGAGTCCAGCAGCTTCGGCAGCCGCAGGAAGTTGGCGTTCCCCACCACCCGGACGCACAGCACGTCCCCCTCCCGGACCTCCTCCAGGTGCACGTGGGAGGTCTCCCAGGCCGCCTTGGTGACGGCCAGACCCAGACCGATGAGCACCCCCTCGAACAGGTTGGTCGCCACGATCGCCGACGCGGTCACCACCAGCACCACCGCCTCGCCCCGGTGCGTCCGCCACAGCGCGGCCACCGCCCTGGCCGGCAGCAGCTTCCACCCGGCGTGCAGCAGCACCCCGGCCAGCGCCGCGAGCGGCACCACCTCCAGCACCTGCGGCAGGGCCACGGCGAACAACAACAGCCACCCCCCGTGCATCACCCGCGCCGCCCGGGTCCGCGCCCCCGCCTCCACGTTCGCGGCGCTGCGCACGATCACCGCGGTCATCGGCAGCGCCCCGAGCAGCCCACAGGTGAGGTTGCCGACGCCCTGGGCGACCAGCTCCCGGTCGTAGTGGGTGCGCGGCCCGTCGTGCATGCGGTCGACGGCCGCCGCGCTGAACAGGGTCTCCGCGGACGCGATCAGCGCGAGCGCCACCACGGTTCCCACGGCTCCCACCGACAGCAGCACCCCGAAGTCGCCCACGGTCGGCAGGGTCACCGCCTCCAGCACGCCCGTCACCCGCACCCGGTCCACCGGGAGCCGCAACAGCGCGGCCGCGGCGGTCGCCGCCGCCACCCCGACGAGCGCCCCCGGCACGAGCCGGACCCGGGCCGGCGCGCGGCGCCACGCCACCATCACGGCGACGGTCCCGGCCCCGAGCGCCACGGCGGCCCAGTCGGCCTGCGCCCCGAGCACGTGCACCCCGCCCAGCTTCGCGAGGGTCTCCCCGGGCGCCCGGACCCCGCCCAGCGCGTACAACTGACCGGCGATCAGCACGAGCCCGATCCCGGCCAGCATCCCCTGCACCACGGCGACGGAGATCGCCCGGAACCACCGCCCCAGCCGGAGCGCCCCCATGCCGAGCTGGAGCAGCCCCGCGGCCACCACCAGCACCCCGAGCGCGGGCAGACCGTACGCCTGCACGGCCTCGTAGACGAGTACGGTCAGCCCCGCGGCCGGGCCGCTGACCTGGAGCGAACTTCCGCGGAACCAGCCGGTGACCAGACCCCCGACCACCCCGGTGACGATGCCGAGTTCGGCCGGCACCCCGGAGGCGACGGCAACCCCCACACAGAGCGGCAACGCGACGAGCGCGACGACGACGGACGCCCCGAAGTCTTCGCGAAACGTACCGGCCCCAGGCATGCGAGAACCCCCTGCCACGTGGTGGATGGTCGTCCCCCAGCGTGGCGGGCGCACCGGCCCGCCGGCAGTGACCACGGGGGCCCGCGGTGGAGCGTGCGCCGCACGCGCCCCGCACACGCGCGGTCCACCACCCGCCGGAACCGGGCACGTCAGGGCATTGCCCCGCACCCGGCCCCGAACCAACCCTGGCCCGAACCCCGAACCCCGAACCCCGAACCCCGAGCCCGGCCCCCGACCGCCGCGAGCCCGTCCGCGGGTGCGGACGGGCTCGCGGAGGGGTGCGTGCTCACGGCCACACGCGATGGCCGCGCGGTCGATCAGCGGTAGTTCACGTACTGGATCGCGAAGTCCAGGTCCTTGCCCTTGAGGAGGGCCTGGATGGTCTGGAGGTCGTCGCGGCTCTTGGAGCTGACGCGCAGCTCCTCGCCCTGGACCTGGGCCTTGACGCCCTTGGGGCCCTCGTCGCGGATGATCTTCGCGACCTTCTTGGCGTTCTCCTGGGAGATGCCCTCCTCGATCGTCGCGAAGATCTTGTACTCCTTGCCGGACAGCTGCGGCTCACCGGCGTCCAGGGCCTTGAGCGAGATCCCGCGCTTGACCAGCTTGGTCTCGAACACGTCGAGGACCGCCTTCACGCGCTCCTCGGAGTTCGCCTCCAGCAGGATCTTCTCGCCGGACCAGGCGATCGACGCGCCCGTCCCCTTGAAGTCGTAACGCTGGGAGAGCTCCTTGGCGGCCTGGTTGAGGGCGTTGTCGACCTCCTGCCGCTCGACCTTCGAGACGATGTCGAAACTGGAGTCGGCCATGTGCTGTGGCTCCTTGAAGTCGGCTGTGTGGTGCCCCGGAGGGCGCGGCCGGACAACCCCGGCCCGCTCCGCAAAGCCTAGCCACCACGCCCACGTCCGGCGCTGATCAATCCTGTGGCGAAGCACCCCCGGCCATCGGGTATTGTTTACGTCGTTGCCACGGAGCGCCGCCGCAAGGCGGAAAAACGGCAACATCTCTTGGCGGTGTGCCCGAGTGGCCAAAGGGAGCAGACTGTAAATCTGCCGGCTCAGCCTACCCAGGTTCGAACCCTGGCGCCGCCACGCGAAAGAGGCCCCCGTTCACCCAGTGAACGGGGGCCTTCTTCGTTCTCCGACCGGCCCCGCCCTCACTCCACCGTCAGGTGGTACGTGATGTCGACCCAGAAGCCGTTCGTCGCGGACGCCGCGATCTCCAGTACGTACTGACCCGCCGGAAGCGGGCCGAGCCCGCACCACAGGCCCCAGGCGACCCGGGGTATCCCCAGGGACTGGAACGGCTTCGAGGAGAACTCCTCCAGCCTCAGCGGCACGCTGTTCAGGGCCGCCCGCGCCCGCGCCACGGACGGTATCCACGGTCTGGTGACGAACGGGACCGCCGCCCGCTGGGTGTTCAACACCGGGAAGAACAACCGGCGGCCGCTCGGGACCGTGCACCGCCGCACCACGCGGCCACCGTGCGTCCCGGCGAGGAACCAGAGGTCCTCGGGCTGCCGCCATCCGGCGTTGCGCCCCGTGGTGTCACCGACGGGACTGCGGTCCTCCGGCGCGGACAGGGCCCACTTCCACCACCGGGCGGCGAGCCGGGCCCCCTCCGCCTCGCCGATCCGCCAGCCGCCGTCGCCCATGCCCCACCCCGGTGCCTCGTCCGACCGTCCCCGCGGCCGAATCCGCAGTGACCCTATCGGGCGCCTGTGGCGCACCGATGGGGGCGTCGGGTCGTTCAAGGGCCGTGCATTGGACATCGGACACACGAGGCAAGGTCGGGGGCGGCGTCCTGCTCGCCCTGCTCGGCGCCGGCATCCCGGCCCTGGTCGGGGCGGCTCTGGACACCCACGTGGGGGAGCCGTACCAGGAGACGCGGCTGTACTTCGGCAGTGAGCGCCCGGGCGGTCAGGGGCCGGTCGGGGAGGGGGAGTTCACCCGTTTCCTCGACCGCGAGATCACCCCGGCCTTCCCCGAGGGACTCACCGTCCACCACGGGCGGGGCCAGTGGCGCGGCCAGGACGGCCGGATCGTCCACGAGACCTCGTACGAGGTGGTGTTGCTCTACCCGGAGAAGGAGGCGCAGGAGCGCGGCGCGCACATCGAGCACATCCGGCGGACGTACGAGCACCGGTTCCGACAGGACTCGGTGGGCCGCTCCGACGACAAGGTCAGCGCCGAGTTCTGAACCACCCGCGGCCCGGGGCCCGGACCCGGGCTCCGCGTCCGACGTCAGTTGCCCGCCACGTCCTTGACCGCCACCGAGACCGGGGTCGAGCCCGAGAGCAGTTCCAGGATCAGGCCCGCCGTCGCCGGGGTCTCGATCAGCTCCGCGAGGACCGCCGCGACGTCGTCGAGCGGGATCGACCCCCGGCCCGTGTCCGCCTCCAGGCGGACCAGGCCCGTACCGGCCTGATCGGTGAGCGCGCCCGGGCGCAGGATCGTCCACTCCAGGCCCAGCCGGGTGCGGAGGTGGTCGTCGGCCTCGCCCTTCGCCCGCAGGTAGAAGTCGAAGACCTCGTCGCCGTCGTGGCGGGCGTCGGCGCCCATCGAGGAGACCATCAGGAAGCGCCGTACGCGGGCCCGTTCGGCCGCGTCGGCGAAGAGGACCGCCGCGGCCCGGTCCACGGTGTCCTTGCGCTCGATGCCGCTGCCCGCTCCCGCGCCGGCCGCGAACACGGCCACGTCGGCGCCCTGGAGGATCCCCGCCACGTGCTCGACGGTCGCCGACTCCAGGTCGCAGAGCACCGGTTCGGCCCCCGCGTCCCGCAGGTCGTCGCCCTGCTCCGGGTCGCGGACGATGCCCGCGACCTCGTACCCGCGCGCGGAGAGCAGACGCTCCAGCCGCAGCGCGATCCGACCGTGTCCACCCGCGATGACGATGCGCATGCCCCGACCGTACGTCGAGCCGGGCGCCCGCGCCCGCGAAGCGGCGGCGAACGGCCCCCGCCACTCAGGGGCCGGGCTCGGTACGCCCCTGCCGGGGCAGGTCCAGGGCCACCGCGACCGCGGAGTCGCAGTACTCCCGTACGGCACTCGTCCGGGCTACGACGCGCCCCCGGTGGATCACGATCCGGCTGTAGGCCAGCGAGAGCACCCCGGCGATCCGGTCCCCGCGCACCGCGAGCAGTTCCGCCGGGAAGCCCGCCTCCACCCGCACCTCGGGCAGGCCCATGGCCTCGCGGGCACAGGCGCTGACCGTCTCGTAGGCCTCCGCGGCCCGGAGCCCGCCCTGGGAGGCCAACAGGTACGCCGCTTCGAGCGGGTCGCCCCGGCCGACCGGGTTGCCGGCGTCGCGCAGGGCCCCGCTCCCGGCCGAGACCCGGACCCCGGCGGCCCGCAGCAGCCGGACGGGCGCGGTGCGCAGGCCGCGCCGCTCCAGGGCCGCGCAGTCCCCCTGGGGCAGACAGGTGACCCGTACGCCGGCCGCGGCCAGCCGGTCGGCGGCGCGGGTGGCCACGTCCAGCGGGAGCCGGGACAGGCCGCCGCAGGGGCCGATGCCGACTCCGGGGCGCAGCCCGCCGGCCATCGCCGCGAGGCGGGCCAGGCGCGCCGGGTCGTCCCCGTCCGTGTGGAGGTCCACGGGGCAGCCGTGCTCGGCGGCGAGTTCCAGGACGGCCTCGACGAAGCCGGTGGGGTCGGGGTCGAGGTCCGGGCAGCCACCGATCACCGAGGCCCCCATCTTGACCGCGTCGCGGAGCATGGCGAGGCCGTCCGCCCCGGCGACCCCGGTCAGCAGCCGGGGCACGGCGACGGTGGTCAGGTCGGTGAGCCCCCGCAGCGAGCGGCGGGCCTGGAGCACGGCCTCCATCGGGCCGAGCCCGTGGACGTCGCCGATCCGTACGTGGGAGCGCAGGGCGGTGGCGCCGTGCCCGAGCTGGAGCAGCGCGGCCTCCGTGGCCCGGCGCTGCACCTCGTCGGGGGCGTGGGAGACGGGCCCCTCGCCGTCCGCGGTCAGGGCGGTGTCGCCGTGCGCGTGCGGCTCGGCGGGGGCGGGCAGCAGCAGGTACCCGGTCAGGTCGACGCGGGAGAGCGCGGGGGCCGGCAGGCTCCCGGGGGTTCCGACGGCCTGGATGCGGCCGCCCCCGCCGAGCCGGACGTCGACGGTGCGGCCGTCGGTGAGGCGGGCGCCGGCGAGCAGCAGGGTGGTGGGCTCGGGTCCGGCGGCGGGACCCCCCGGGTGGCTCCGGGGGCCCTGTGCGGGTCCATGGCCGCCGCCCTCGCCCCGACCACCGTGCGGGGAGTGGGACGGCTGCTGCGGCGGGCTGTCGGACATCGCGCTCCTGCGGTGGCTCGGGCGCTTCCCGGGTCCGTGGCCGCGGCCCGCGGCCCAAGATCACGCAGCGTGCTCAGAGCCTAGGGCTCGCTCCTCCCCGGTTCGCGGAGGAGCGAAATAGTCGTACCGGTGTGGTGCCCCCGTGACGGGATCCGGCGTGCGCCGGCGCTCTTCGGCCCCTTCGAGGCCGCTCGGCATGCACAGAGCGTGAGATCGGGGCGGGATCACCGGCGCCGGGCGTGTGACCTCGCCCACATTCGTCCCGGAATTCCGGGGAAAACGCGGTGAGAGGGGTGTGCGGGTCGATCCGCCGATCCGGGCCGAACCCCCTCGGAGCCCGGTCCCCGCAAAGGATTTGGGCGATCGGCGGGCAACCGTGTAATGTCTTCATCGCTCGCCCCAATAGCTCAGTCGGTAGAGCGTCTCCATGGTAAGGAGAAGGTCTGCGGTTCGATTCCGCATTGGGGCTCTGGTGAGAGAGGTTCCCCGCCCTCGGGTGGGGAGTCGATCACATCAAAGCGGCGTAGCTCAGTCGGTAGAGCAAGCGGCTCATAATCGCTGTGTCACCGGTTCAAGTCCGGTCGCCGCTACACACAGTAGCCGATTGCGGGGTCGGTCTCCCGGTCGGCTACTCTTGTATGCGTTCATCCGTCCCAATTGTCCGTCAAGGAGCACTCACGTGGCTGCCACCGACGTCCGCCCGAAGATCACGCTGGCCTGCGTGGAGTGCAAGGAGCGGAACTACATCACCAAGAAGAACCGGCGTAACGACCCGGACCGTCTTGAGATGAAGAAGCACTGCCCGCGTTGCAACTCGCACACCGCGCACCGCGAGACCCGCTGACCCTGGCGAGTCTCGAATACAGGCACCGTCACGAGGCCGTCCCCTTTCATCGGGGGGCGGCCTCGTGTCGTTTCCGCGTCCGGATCCTTCCGGGTTCCGCCCCTGTTCCCCGTGCGTGACGTCCCCGCGCCCGAGGGGCCGCGGCCGGTGATCCGTGACGCGTTCCTCGTGACTTTGATGTCCCTCAACAGGAGGTAGTGAGCCATGGCCCTCGACCAGACCTTCGTGGGGCGGAGCTACCCGCCCACCGATCCGTACGAGGTCGGCCGGGAGAAGATCCGCGAATTCGCCGTCGCCGTGGGCGACGAGAATCCCGTCTACACCGACCCCGAAGCCGCGAAGGCGCTCGGCCACCAGGACGTGATCGCGCCGCCGACCTTCGTGTTCGCCATCACGTTCCAGGCGGCGAGCCAGGTCATCGAGGACCCGCAGTTGGGTCTGGACTACAGCCGCGTCGTGCACGGTGACCAGAAGTTCGCGTACGTCCGCCCCGTGCGGGCCGGCGACCGGCTCTCCGTGACCTCCACCATCGAGGCCGTGAAGTCGCTCGCGGGCAACGACATCATCGACATCCGGGGCGAGGTCCACGACGCCTCCGGCGAGCACGTGGTGACGGCGTGGACCAAGCTCGTGTCCCGCGCTCCCCAGGAGGCCTGAGATGACCGCGCAGATCCAGTACGCCGACGTGGAGGTCGGCACCGAACTCCCGGCTGCCTCCTTCCCCGTGACGCGCGCCACGCTCGTCCGGTACGCGGGCGCCTCGGGTGACTTCAACCCGATCCACTGGAACGAGAAGTTCGCCAAGGAGGTCGGGCTGCCGGACGTGATCGCGCACGGCATGTTCACCATGGCCGAGGCGATCCGCGTGGTCACCGACTGGCTGGGCGACCCCGGCGCGGTCGTCGAGTACGGCGTGCGCTTCACCAAGCCCGTCGTCGTCCCCAACGACGACACGGGCGCCCTGATCGAGGTCACCGCCAAGGTGGCGGCCAAGCTGGACGACAACCGGGTCCGGGTGGACCTGACGGCGATGAGCGCGGGCCAGAAGGTCCTGGGCATGTCGCGCGCCGTGGTCCGGCTGGCCTGAGGCCGGCGCCCGCGACCGTCGGGCCGGGGCCGCCCCGGCCCGTCGGTCGCCCCGCCGCCGGCCCCGCGGCGGACGTCCTGCCGGGGGTGCCGGTTCCTGCCGGGGGGCCGGTTCCTACCGGGGGACCGCGGCGAGCAGCCGGCGGGCGGCCTCCGCGACCGCCTCGCGGACGGCCGGGTCGGTGATCGTCCCCGTCCCCTCGTCCACGACGGCCCGGGGGACCGGTACCCGCGCGCAGGCCTCCTCCACGACGCTCGCCCCCGTGTAGCCGAGGACCGTGCGCAACGCCCGGTGGGCCCCCGCGGCGCCCGTCGGGGACGAGGACGCGTTGATCCAACCGACCGGCTTGTCCACGATCTCGACGCCGCCGACCGTCCAGTCCAGCAGGTTCTTGAACGAGCCGGGGAGATCGCCCGCGTACTCCGGCGTGCAGAACAGCACCGCGTCCGCCCCCGCGATCAGCTCGCGCAGCCGGACGACCTCGGCCGGCAGGGGTTCCACGTCGTCGTCGGGATTGAAGTGCGGGAGCCTCGCCAGGTCGAGGTAGGGCGTGGCGCGCACCGCCTCGCCGAGGACCTCGGGAACGGTCAGGATCACCGAGGTGTTGGTGGAGCCGGCGCGGGTGCTTCCGCTGATCAGGGCGAGGTGCGGGGTTCGGGTCACGGGCGAGATGCTACGGCCGTGCGGTGCCGCGGCCGAAGGGGTCGGGGAGGCGGCCCGTGAAGAGGCGTTGACGAAGTTAGTGATTGAGTACTAACTTACTTCCATGGCAAGGATGAGCGCAGACGAGCGACGCGAGAGCGTCATCCGTGCGGCGATGCACGAGTTCGCGCGGGGCGGTTACCACGGGACCTCCACCGAGACGATCGCCAAGCGGGTGGGCGTCTCGCAGCCTTACCTGTTCCGGCTGTTCCCGAGCAAGCAGGCGATCTTCATCGAAGTCGTCGCCCGCTGCACCGAGGACATCCGGCTCGCCTTCGAGGAGGCCTCCGAGGGCCTCGGCGGTGAGGAAGCGCTCAAGGTCATGGCGCAGACGTACAAGCGGCTCATCGCCGAGCACCCCGACAAGCTCCTGATGCAACTCCAGTCGAACGTGGCCGTCGCGGCCGCCGAGGCCGCGGGGGAGTCGGAGTTCGGGGAGATGGTCCGGGCCGGCTGGATGCGCCTGTGGGACACCGTGCGGGCGGCGATCGGCGGCGACGCCGACCAGGTCGCGGGCTTCATGGCGCACGGGATGCTCATCAACACCCTCTCCGCCCTGGGCTTCCCGCCCGAGCATCGCGTCTGGGAGGGGTGTCGCCTCCTGGACGAGGCGGACGGCCCCGGACCCGACGTCCGCACGAGCGCCTAGTACGCGACCGGCCGCGTCACCGGCCGGGCCACCGTTCGATCCCGTCCCGGCGGTCGTGCGGGCAAGGAAGTTAGTCAGCAATAACTAACAAACAGCATCTGTAGGGGGAAACGTGGACAGGCAAGGCACCGCACCCGGCGACACGAGCGCCGACACCAGGCTCAAGGGACCCGCCGTCTGGGCCCTCGTCCTCACCGGCGTCGCCAGCTTCATGGCGGCCCTCGACAACCTCGTCGTCACCACCGCCCTGCCCGCGATCCGCGAGGACCTCGGCGGCAAGCTGGAGGACCTGGAGTGGACGGTGAACGCCTACACACTCACCTTCGCCGTGCTCCTCATGTTCGGCTCCGCCCTCGGTGACCGCTTCGGCCGCCGTCGGCTGTTCATCGTCGGACTCTCGATCTTCACCGGCGCCTCGGCCGCCGCGGCCCTCTCGCCCGGCATAGACGAGCTGATCGCCGCCCGGGCCGTCCAGGGCGTGGGCGCGGCGATCATGATGCCGCTCACCCTCACCCTCCTCACCGCCGCCGTCCCGGCCACCCGACGCGGCATGGCCCTCGGCATCTACGGGGCCGTCACCGGCCTCGCCGTCGCCAGCGGCCCCCTCATCGGCGGCAGCCTCACCGAACACATCTCCTGGCAGTGGATCTTCTGGCTCAACGTGCCGATCGGTCTCGCCCTGATCCCCCTCGCCCGACTGCGGCTCGCCGAGTCCACGGCCCCCGACTCCCGCCTCGACGTCCCCGGCACGCTCCTCATCAGCGGCGGCCTCTTCGGGATCGTCTACGCCCTGGTCAACGCCAACTCCGAAGGCTGGACCAGCGCCCCCGTCCTCACCGGCCTGATCGTCGGCAGCACGCTCGTCGGCGCCTTCATCCGCCACGGCATCCGCCACGCGAACCCCATGCTCCCCATGCGGCTCTTCCGCAACCGGGGCTTCCTCGGCATCAACCTGGCCAGCCTGCTGATGTTCCTCGGCATGTTCGGCTCGATCTTCCTGCTCGCCCAGTTCCTCCAGGGCGTTGCCGGCTACTCGCCCACCGAGGCCGGACTGCGCATGCTCCCCTGGACCGGCATGCCGATGATCGTCGCGCCGATCGCCGGCATCCTCTCCGACCGCATCGGGGGCCGGCCGGTCGTCGCCGCCGGACTGGCCTTCCAGGCCCTCGGACTCGGCTGGTTCGCGGTGATCCTCAGCGCCGACGTCTCGTACGCCGCCCAGCTTCCCGCCCTCGTCCTGAGCGGCATCGGCATGGCCCTGTACTTCGCCCCCGCCGCCAACGTGCTGATGTCCACCGTGGCCCCCGCCGACCAGGGCAAGGCCTCCGGCACCAACAACGCCCTCCGCGAGGTCGGCGGCGCCCTCGGAGTCGCCGTCCTCGCCTCGGTCTTCTCCGCCCAGGGCGGCTACGAGAGCCCCCAGGCCTTCACCGACGGCACGATCCCCGCCCTGTGGATCGGCGCGATCGCCGTCGCCCTCGCCGCCGGCCTGGCCCTCCTGCTCCCGGGCAGGGCCAGGACCCGGGACCTCCCCGCGACTCCCACGACCCCCGCGAGCCCCGAGGCCGCGGCCCCGGCCAAGGTGCCCGCCGCCGGCTGAGGCCGGGCCCGTGTCGGCGGGCGCCCCGCCGACACGGGGGAAGAACCGGTACGGTCCGTGGCCCCGCAGGGATGCGAGGGGGACGGACCGTACTCTTGTCCCCGTGCAGGAACTCCACGACGCCCCCCTCGCCCCGCTGACCACCTTCCGCCTCGGCGGCCCCGCGGCCCGGCTGGTCACCGCGACCACCGACGCCGAGGTGATCGCCGCCGTCCGCGCCGCGGACGAGACCGGCACCCCGCTGCTGATCATCGGCGGCGGCAGCAACCTGGTCATCGGTGACCGGGGATTCGCCGGCACCGCCCTGCGCATCGCCACCACCGGGTTCACCCTCGACGGCACGCGCCTGGAGCTCGCCGCCGGCGAGAACTGGAGCGACGCCGTCGCCCGCACCGTCGACGCCGGCCTCGCCGGCATCGAGTGCCTCGCCGGCATCCCCGGCTCCGCCGGCGCCACGCCCATCCAGAACGTCGGGGCGTACGGCCAGGAGGTCTGCGACACCATCACCGAGGTCGTCGCCTACGACCGCACCACCGGCGAAACGGTCACCCTCCCCGCCGACGCGTGCGGCTTCCGCTACCGCAACAGCACCTTCAAGGACCAGCCCGACCGCTACGTGGTCCTGCGCGTGCGCTTCGCCCTCGAAGACGCCGGCGGCCTGTCCGCGCCGATCAAGTACCCCGAGACCGCCCGCGCCCTCGGCGTCGAGGCCGGCGACCGCGTCCCCGCCGCCACCGCCCGCGAGACCGTGCTGCGCCTGCGCGCCGGCAAGGGCATGGTCCTCGACCCCGCCGACCACGACACCTGGTCGGCCGGCTCGTTCTTCCACAACCCGATCCTGAGCGACGAGGCCTACGCCGCCTTCCTCGCCCGGGTCCAGGACCGCCTCGGCGCCGAGACCGCCCCGCCCGCCTACCCCGCGGGCGACGGCCGGACGAAGACCAGCGCGGCCTGGCTGATCGACAAGGCCGGCTTCACCAAGGGCTACGGCACCGGCCCCGCCCGGATCTCCACCAAACACACCCTCGCCCTCACCAACCGCGGCGAGGCCACCACCGAGGACCTCCTCGCCCTGGCCCGCGAGGTCGTCGCGGGCGTCCACGCGGCCTTCGGCGTCACCCTGGTCAACGAACCGGTGACGGTCGGCGTCAGCATCTGAGGAGTCCCGGCCGCCATGCAATGCCCCCTGCACGGTGCCGGCACGGACCCCACCCGGCTGGTGGGACGCACGATCAGCAGCGTCGTCGCGTCCTGGCACGTCTACGAGGGCGAACGCTCCGAGGCGCCGCTCGACGTGTGGCTCATCGACAACGAGGGCGAGTCCACCCGCATCACCACCGGGTCCGACCAGTGCCTCATCGTCGAGTCGGAGTCCCCGCACGCGCCCTACGACATGGGGGAGTGGGGCCGCATCGAGGTCGGCGAGGACCTCGGCGACCACCCCTTCCTGCGCCACCTCGGCGAGACCGTCGCCACCGTGGCCGAGTACGCCGTCCCCGAGACCGGGCGCACCCACCTGGAGATCGGCTTCGTCGACGGCGACCGGGTCCGGGCCGACTGCTACGAGGGAGACCTGCGGCTCACCCGGTGAGCCAGTGGTCGATCCCCGCCAGCAGCTTCCCCTGGACGTCCTCCGGCGCGGCCGAACCGCGCACCGACTGCCGGGCCAACTCCGCCAACTCCGCGTCCGTGAAACCGTGGTGGCGGCGCGCGATCTCGTACTGGGCCGCCAGCCGGGACCCGAACAGGAGCGGGTCGTCCGCGCCCAGCGCCATCGGCACCCCCGCCTCGAAGAGCGTGCGCAACGGCACGTCCTCGGGGCGCTCGTAGACGCCCAGGGCCACGTTGGACGCCGGGCAGACCTCACAGGTGACCTGCCGGTCCGCGAGCCGCTTCAGCAGCCGCGGATCCTCGGCCGCCCGCACGCCGTGCCCGATGCGGGAGGCGTCCAGGTCGTCCAGGCAGTCCCGTACCGAGGCCGGGCCGGTCAGCTCCCCGCCGTGCGGGGCTGCCAACAGGCCCCCCTCGCGGGCGATGGCGAAGGCCCGGTCGAAGTCACGGGCCATCCCGCGGCGTTCGTCGTTGGAGAGACCGAAGCCGACGATGCCGCGGTCGGCGTACCGGACGGCGAGCCGGGCCAGCGTGCGGGCGTCGAGGGGATGCTTCATGCGGTTCGCCGCGATGATCACCCGCATCCCCAGGCCGGTCTCCCGGGAGGCCGCGTCCACGGCATCGAGGATGATCTCCACGGCCGGGATCATCCCGCCGAGGAGCGGGGCGTAGGAAGTGGGATCCACCTGGATCTCCAGCCAACCGCTGCCGTCCCGCACGTCCTCCTCGGCGGCCTCGCGCACCAGCCTGCGGATGTCGTCGGGCTCGCGCAGACAGGACCGGGCGGTGTCGTAGAGCCGCTGGAAGCGGAACCAGCCCCGCTCGTCGGTGGCCCACAGCTTGGGCGGTTCGCCCCCGGTCAGCGCCTCGGGCAGGCGCACGCCGTACTTGTCGGCGAGCTCCAGCAGGGTCGACGGGCGCATCGATCCGGTGAAGTGCAGGTGGAGGTGGGCTTTCGGCAGAAGCGTGAGATCGCGTACGTGCTCCATCCGGTGATCCTGCCGTACTCGCGCGCCGAGCGGGAGGGCGTTTTACCCATCGGGGTCTTGCTCGAACGGGTGAGCGACTCCCGCCGGACCCCGCGGACGCACGAGCGGCGGCCCCCCGGGCCGGGGAACCGCCGCTCGTGAACCGCTCGGAAAGCCCCGCAGGACTAGGCCTTGGCCTCCGCCAGCAGCTTCTGGATCCGGGACACGCCCTCCACCAGGTCCTCGTCGCCCAGCGCGTACGAGAGACGGAGGTAACCCGGGGTGCCGAAGGCCTCGCCCGGGACGACCGCGACCTCGGCCTCGTCGAGGATCAGCGCGGCCAGCTCGACGGAGGTCTGCGGGCGCTTGCCGCGGATCTCCTTGCCGAGCACGTCCTTGACCGACGGGTACACGTAGAAGGCACCCTCGGGCGTCGGGCAGAACACGCCGTCGATCTCGTTCAGCATCCGCACGATCGTCTGGCGGCGGCGGTCGAAGGCGACGCGCATCTCGTGGACCGCGTCCAGGTTGCCGGACACGGCGGCCAGCGCCGCGACCTGCGCCACGTTGGAGACGTTGGAGGTGGCGTGGGACTGGAGGTTGGTCGCGGCCTTCACGACGTCCTTGGGGCCGATGATCCAGCCCACGCGCCAGCCCGTCATCGCGTACGTCTTGGCGACGCCGTTCACGATGATGCACTTGTCGGCCAGCTCGGGAACGATCGCCGGGAGCGAGACGAACTTCGCGTCGCCGTAGACCAGGTGCTCGTAGATCTCGTCCGTCAGGACCCACAGGCCCTTGTCGGCGGCCCAACGGCCGATCGCCTCGGCGTCGGCCTCGGAGTAGACGGCGCCCGTCGGGTTGGAGGGGGAGACGAAGAGGACGACCTTGGTGCGCTCGGTGCGCGCGGCCTCCAACTGCTCGACCGAGACCCGGTAACCGGAGGTCTCGTCGGCGACGACCTCGACCGGGACGCCGCCCGCGAGGCGGATCGACTCCGGGTAGGTGGTCCAGTACGGAGCCGGGACGATGACCTCGTCGCCCGGGTCGAGGATGGCCGCGAACGCCTCGTAGATGGCCTGCTTGCCGCCGTTGGTCACCAGGATCTGGGAGGCGTCGACCTCGTAGCCGGAGTCGCGCAACGTCTTCGCGGCGATCGCGGCCTTCAGCTCGGGCAGACCGCCGGCCGGCGTGTAGCGGTGGTTCTTCGGGTTGCGGCAGGCCTCGACGGCCGCCTCGACGATGTAGTCCGGCGTCGGGAAGTCGGGCTCGCCCGCGCCGAAGCCGATCACCGGGCGCCCGGCGGCCTTGAGGGCCTTGGCCTTGGCGTCCACGGCGAGGGTGGCGGACTCGGAAATGGCGCCGATACGGGCGGACACCCGGCGCTCGGAGGAAGGCGTTGCAGAGGTCATGGGTCCAATCGTCCCAGACGGTCCGGAAGCCCCGCACACCGTTTCAGGTACCGGACGAACGAGATCCGGACGCCGTTCCCGGCGGCTTCTGTTCGACGTCAGGGCCGGGAGCACGTATGCTCACCTGTCGTTGGACCTCGCCGACAGCTCCAAAGCGTGCGCACTCCGTGCACTCGCTCGGATGCGGTAGGTTGGGGAACGCAAAGGGTCGTAGCTCAATTGGTAGAGCACTGGTCTCCAAAACCAGCGGTTGGGGGTTCGAGTCCCTCCGGCCCTGCTCCACACTCCTTCTCGGATGTGTGCGCAGGTACGTACTTCGATGCAACGCCGTGCGGCGCAACCGGGCGCGGCTACGGCCACGACCCGGATTCAGGTGAGAGACGTGACGGACGCCCTGGGCTCCATCGACATGCCTGACGCCGAGGACGACACTCGCGAGAAGAAGGCCCGCAAGGGCGGCAAGCGCGGCAAGAAGGGCCCTCTGGGCCGGCTCGCGCTGTTCTACCGCCAGATTGTCGCGGAACTCCGCAAGGTTGTATGGCCGACCCGCAACCAACTCACGACGTACACCACCGTGGTGATTGTCTTCGTCGTCATCATGATCGGTCTGGTGACCGTGATTGACTATGGGTTCCAGGAAGCCATCAAGTTCGTCTTCGGCTGATCCCCGCGGAGGGCGGCGCCTTGATGGGTGCCGCCCGTTTTCGCATGTTCGACCACCTTTTGTATCCAGGAAGAAGCAGCCACCGTGTCTGACCCGAACCTGAACGTGAGCCCCGACTCCGTCGAGTCCGTCGAGGACGAGCTCGACATCGTCGAGGCTGCAGACGCCGTGGACCCCGACGAAGCCGAGCTCGCCGACGCCGAGGCGGGTGCCGCCGCCGAAGAGGCCGCGCTGCACGTCGAGGACGAGGTTGACGCGCAGGCCGAGGACGACGCGGAGGCCGAAGAGGCCACCGACGACGTCGAGACCGACGAGGACGCCGAAGAGGCCGAGGACGACGAGGCTGCCGAAGAGGCCGCCGAGGTCGAGCCCGCCGAGCCGGTCGACCCCACCGAGGCCCTGCGCCAGGAGCTGCGCTCCCTGCCGGGTGAGTGGTACGTGATCCACACCTACGCGGGCTACGAGAAGCGCGTGAAGGCGAACCTGGAGCAGCGCGCCGTCTCGCTGAACGTCGAGGAGTTCATCTACCAGGCCGAGGTGCCCGAGGAAGAGATCGTCCAGATCAAGAACGGCGAGCGCAAGAACGTCCGGCAGAACAAGCTGCCCGGTTACGTTCTCGTCCGCATGGATCTGACGAACGAGTCCTGGGGCGTCGTCCGCAACACCCCCGGTGTCACCGGCTTCGTGGGCAACGCCTACGACCCGTACCCGCTGACCCTGGACGAGATCCTCAAGATGCTCGCGCCGGAGGCCAAGGAGAAGGCCGACAAGGCCGCCGCCGAGGCCGCGGGTCTGCCCGCGCCGGCCGTCAAGCGCACCATCGAGGTCCTGGACTTCGAGGTCGGCGACTCGGTCACCGTCACCGACGGCCCGTTCGCGACGCTGCAGGCGACGATCAACGAGATCAACCCGGACTCGAAGAAGGTCAAGGGTCTCGTCGAGATCTTCGGTCGCGAGACCCCGGTCGAGCTCAGCTTCGACCAGATCCAGAAGAACTGATCACGTTCCTCTGAGCAACTGCTTCGAACAGGTCAGATCGCCCCGAAAAGGGTGGTCTGACCTGCTCGGTTTTTAGCCTCGCACCGATACCCGTTATCGTGGTGCGGTATGCCTCCATCCGGATGACCGGATGAAGGCGAAAACTCTCACTAGGACCCGGAGAGAGCAATGCCTCCCAAGAAGAAGAAGATCACGGGGCTTATCAAGCTCCAGATCAAGGCCGGTGCGGCCAACCCGGCTCCGCCGGTCGGCCCCGCGCTCGGTCAGCACGGCGTCAACATCATGGAGTTCTGCAAGGCCTACAACGCCGCGACCGAGTCGCAGCGTGGCATGGTCGTGCCGGTGGAGATCACGGTCTACGACGACCGTTCCTTCACCTTCATCACCAAGACTCCGCCGGCCGCGCGCCTCATCCTGAAGAGCGCGGGCGTGGAGAAGGGCTCCGGCGAGCCGCACAAGACCAAGGTCGCGAAGCTCACGCGTGACCAGGTCCGCGAGATCGCCACGCTCAAGATGCCTGACCTGAACGCCAACGACATCGACGCGGCCGAGAAGATCATCGCCGGCACCGCGCGTTCGATGGGCATCACGGTCGAAGGCTGATTCAGCCACACCGCCCAGCAACACCAGTGGTAGGGCCAAGCGCTGGTCCGCACCACGACTCCACGCCTGAAGTCACAACACAGGAGCAGAAGTGAAGCGCAGCAAGACTCTCCGCGCTGCGGACGCCAAGGTCGACCGGGAGAAGCAGTACGCCCCGCTCGAGGCCGTCCGTCTCGCCAAGGAGACCTCCGCCACCAAGTTCGACAGCACCGTCGAGGTCGCCTTCCGCCTGGGTGTAGACCCGCGCAAGGCCGACCAGATGGTCCGCGGCACCGTGAACCTCCCGCACGGCACCGGCAAGACCGCCCGGGTCCTGGTCTTCGCGACCGGTGACCGTGCTGCGGCCGCGGAAGCCGCCGGCGCCGACATCGTCGGCGACGACGAGCTGATCAACGAGATCGCCAAGGGCAACCGCCTCAACGAGTTCGACGCCGTTGTCGCCACCCCGGACCTCATGGGCAAGGTCGGCCGCCTCGGCCGCGTGCTCGGTCCCCGTGGCCTCATGCCGAACCCGAAGACCGGCACCGTCACGATGGACGTCGCCAAGGCTGTCACCGAGATCAAGGGTGGCAAGATCGAGTTCCGCGTCGACAAGCACTCGAACCTGCACTTCATCATCGGCAAGGTCTCCTTCTCCGATGAGCAGCTCGTCGAGAACTACGGCGCGGCCCTGGACGAGATCCTTCGTCTGAAGCCGTCCGCCGCGAAGGGCCGTTACATCAAGAAGGCCGCCCTGAGCACCACGATGGGTCCCGGCATCCAGCTGGACTCGAACCGCACCCGGAACCTCCTCGTCGAGGAAGACCCGGCCTCGGTCTGAGCCTCACGGCTCTGAGCCCTCGGGCTCGCTGAACGGCAGAACGGGCCCCTCGGCTCCCTCACGGGAGCCGAGGGGCCCGTTCGCTTTCCCCGCCCTTCTGTGGGGCGCGCCACACCGGCGCGGAACGCGCGAAATGCACACGACGAGCCGGATCACGCCGCGTAAGGTCGAAATCAAACAAACGATCACATCAGGGGTGGGGACTCCATGCGCGTACACCGCAACAAGACCGCCGGCGCCGTTCTGGCCGCCGTCCTGCTCGTGGGTGGGGCCACGGCGTGTGAGGACGGGAAGAAGGACGGAGCGGCCAAGCCGGCGGCCCCGTCGGCCGCCGCGCCGTCCAAGGCCGCCGTCCAGGTCACGCCGGCCGCGTACCTGGAGAAGGTGAAGAAGAAGTCCGAGGAGATCACCTCGCTTCGCTACACCATGTCCGGGACCGCCATGGGCGAGAAGGTCTCCGGCGAGGCTTCGATGCGCATGAAGCCCACCGTGGCCATGGCCATGAAGATGGCGACCCCCGGCGCCACGGGCGGCGCCGAGTCGGTCGAGATCCGCATGCTGGACGGCGCCATGTACATGGGCACTGACGGCAAGTGGATGAAGTTCGACATCAAGGCGATGGACCCCGAGACCGCGAAGCAGATGGAGAACCTCGGCCAGGCCTCGCAGTCGGGCCAGAACCCGAGTGACCAGGCCGACGCGCTGCTCAAGGCCCAGGACCTCAAGTCCCTCGGCGACGAGACCATCGACGGCGTGAAGACGCGGCACCTCGTCGGCACCGTCCCCCTGGAGAAGATGCGGGCCTCCCTGGCGACGGCGACGCCCGAGGACAAGCAGCGCCAGGAGAAGTCCCTCAAGGCGCTGGAGGACGAGGGCATCAAGAGCCTGACCCTGGACATGTGGATCGACGAGCAGGACCACACCAAGCAGGTCCGCACCCGTGGCGCCGCAACCAAGGGCCCGATGGACATGACCATCAAGTTCCTCGACTTCAACAAGCCGGTCGAGATCACCGCCCCGCCGGCCGACCAGGTCATGGACCTCGGCCAGATGATGAAGGACAGCGGCGCGCAGGGCTGATCGGCCCCCTCCCGGACCCGTCGTACGGGCTGATCCCGAGCGGATTTGCTTGACAGCGTCTGGTTCACGTACGCTTCCCCGGAAGCCAAAGACCGCTGGTCGTTGCCGTACTCGCAAGGGTGCGGTGGCCGAAGGATCCGCTGAATGCGGACGTCCTGCGCAGGTGTTCGTGGAAAGCTCCCGGATTCATCCGGTCGAGCTACGCCCCGTGCGCTTGCGCCGGGGCGTTCTTGTTGTCCAGCCCCTTCTGAGCGGTCCTCATCACCCGGAAGGAGGCCGAAGCGCTATGCCGACGCCCAACAAGGCTGCCGCGGTAGCCGAGCTCAAGGACGCGTTCCAGAGCTCGAACGCCGCCGTGCTGACCGAGTACCGGGGTCTCACCGTGGCGCAGCTCAAGACGCTGCGTCGTTCGCTCGGTGAGAACGCCCAGTACGCCGTGGTGAAGAACACGCTGACCAAGATTGCGGCCAACCAGGCCGGGATCACCGCGCTGGACGAGCACTTCGCTGGTCCGACCGCGGTCGCCTTCATCACCGGTGACCCGGTGGAGTCGGCGAAGAGCCTGCGTGACTTCGCCAAGGACAACCCGAACCTCATCATCAAGGCGGGTGTCCTTGATGGTAAGGCGCTCACCGCCGATGAGATCAAGAAGCTTGCGGACCTCGAGTCCCGCGAGGTTCTGCTCAGCAAGCTGGCCGGCGCGTTCAAGGGCAAGCAGTCTCAGGCTGCCTCGCTCTTCCAGGCGCTGCCGTCGAAGTTCGTCCGCACCGCGGAAGCGCTTCGCGTCAAGCTCGCCGAGCAGGGCGGTGCCGAGTAATTCGGCTCGCGCACTGATCCACGCCGCCTAGTGCGTGGGTCGTAGCGGGCCGTTACGCCCGCCTCTATATACATCCGGCACCTGCCGAATTAGTGGAAGGATCGCCCATCATGGCGAAGCTCTCTCAGGACGACCTCCTCGCCCAGTTCGAGGAGATGACCCTCATCGAGCTCTCCGAGTTCGTGAAGGCCTTCGAGGAGAAGTTCGACGTCACCGCCGCCGCGGCCGTCGCCGTTGCCGGTCCGGCCGGCCCGGGCGCCGTTGCCGAGGCTGCTGAGGAGCAGGACGAGTTCGACGTCATCCTCACCGGCGCCGGCGACAAGAAGATCCAGGTCATCAAGGTCGTGCGCGAGCTGACCTCCCTGGGTCTGAAGGAGGCCAAGGACCTCGTGGACGGCGCTCCGAAGCCGGTCCTCGAGAAGGTCGCCAAGGAGGCCGCTGACAAGGCCGCCGAGTCCCTCAAGGCTGCCGGCGCGGCTGTCGA
Organism: Streptomyces sp. NBC_01426; assembly: GCF_036231985.1. Taxonomy (GTDB): domain Bacteria; phylum Actinomycetota; class Actinomycetes; order Streptomycetales; family Streptomycetaceae; genus Streptomyces. The sequence continues at coordinate 3,379,806 of NZ_CP109500.1, read as the reverse complement.
GGTCAAGTAACACCTCAGAGGCTCTCTGAAGCCTCTTCAAAGGGCGATCACCCGTAAGGGTGGTCGCCCTTTGGCGTACCCGGAGTGCCTGACTTGCCCTGGTCTCGTTGGGGAGTAGGGTGATCTTCGTTGCCTCGAAGCAGGGTCCGGAGATGATCCGCTCGGAGCAGGGGGCCTTGACGAACGGCCGGTGGCGCGCAATTCTCAGACCCGTCGTGAGATGGGTCGGCTCGCTCCGGTGATCCGAGGCGAGGATCGACGATCCGAGGCATGGATCGACTACGAAGAGGGCAGTACTGATACGCGCTCTGTGTACGAGAGCGCCGCAGCGTTGGATGCAGGGTTGGTTTTTAAACGACACGGGGAAGGCCTGTTGCCGGTTTCCGGAAACCTGGTCTGGACATCAGTGAGCCGAGTGGCTACACTGACCCTTTGCGCTGCCTGTTAGCTGCCCCCTGCCCGTCGCCAGGGGCATGCCCACGCTTGAGCACACTTGATTGATCCGTCCTGACCTGGTCTTTCGGCCAAGTCGGGGGCGTCCGTCTTCTGTGTCGGCTGGGACCGGTACGCGCGTAGTGAGTCCGAGCCCTCGGAAGGACCCCCTCTTGGCCGCCTCGCGCAACGCCTCGACCAATACGAACAACGGTGCCAGCACCGCCCCGCTGCGCATCTCCTTTGCAAAGATCAAGGAGCCCCTCGAGGTTCCGAACCTCCTGGCGCTGCAGACCGAGAGCTTTGACTGGCTGCTCGGCAACGCCGCCTGGAAGTCTCGCGTCGAGTCGGCGCTTGAGAGCGGACAGGACGTTCCCACCAAGTCCGGTCTGGAAGAGATCTTCGAGGAGATCTCGCCGATCGAGGACTTCTCCGGGTCGATGTCGCTGACGTTCCGCGACCACCGTTTCGAGCCGGCGAAGAACTCGGTCGACGAGTGCAAGGACCGCGACTTCACGTTCGCGGCGCCGCTTTTCGTCACCGCCGAGTTCACGAACAACGAGACCGGAGAGATCAAGTCTCAGACGGTCTTCATGGGCGATTTCCCGCTCATGACCAACAAGGGCACGTTCGTCATCAACGGCACCGAGCGTGTCGTCGTGTCGCAGCTGGTCCGTTCCCCTGGTGTCTACTTCGACTCCTCCATCGACAAGACGTCCGACAAGGACATCTTCGCAGCCAAGATCATCCCGTCCCGGGGTGCCTGGCTGGAGATGGAGATCGACAAGCGCGACATGGTCGGTGTCCGCATCGACCGCAAGCGCAAGCAGTCCGTCACCGTCCTCCTGAAGGCTCTCGGCTGGACCACCGAGCAGATCCTCGAAGAGTTCGGCGAGTACGAGTCCATGCGCGCCACCCTGGAGAAGGACCACACCCAGGGCCAGGACGACGCGCTGCTCGACATCTACCGCAAGCTGCGTCCGGGCGAACCGCCGACCCGCGAGGCCGCTCAGACGCTGCTCGAGAACCTCTACTTCAACCCGAAGCGCTACGACCTCGCCAAGGTCGGCCGCTACAAGGTGAACAAGAAGCTCGGCGCGGACGAGCCGCTGGACGCCGGCGTGCTCACCACCGACGACGTCATCGCGACCATCAAGTACCTGGTCAAGCTGCACGCCGGTGAGACCGAGACGACCGGCGAGTCCGGCCGTTCGATCGTCGTCGAGACCGACGACATCGACCACTTCGGCAACCGTCGTCTGCGCAACGTCGGCGAGCTCATCCAGAACCAGGTCCGCACGGGTCTGGCTCGTATGGAGCGCGTCGTCCGCGAGCGGATGACGACCCAGGACGTCGAGGCGATCACGCCGCAGACCCTGATCAACATCCGGCCGGTCGTCGCCTCCATCAAGGAGTTCTTCGGCACCAGCCAGCTGTCGCAGTTCATGGACCAGAACAACCCGCTGTCGGGTCTCACCCACAAGCGCCGTCTGTCGGCGCTCGGTCCGGGTGGTCTCTCGCGTGAGCGGGCCGGCTTCGAGGTCCGTGACGTGCACCCGTCGCACTACGGCCGCATGTGCCCGATCGAGACCCCCGAAGGCCCGAACATCGGTCTGATCGGCTCGCTCGCGTCCTACGGCCGCGTCAACGCGTTCGGTTTCGTCGAGACCCCCTACCGCAAGGTCATCGAAGGTGTCGTCACCGACGACGTCGACTACCTGACCGCGGACGAGGAAGACCGCTTCGTCATCGCCCAGGCCAACGCCGGCCTGTCCGACGACATGCGCTTCACGGAGAACCGCGTACTGGTTCGCCGTCGTGGTGGCGAGATCGACTACATCGCCGGCGACGACGTCGACTACATGGACGTCTCCCCGCGCCAGATGGTGTCCGTCGCGACCGCGATGATCCCCTTCCTGGAGCACGACGACGCCAACCGTGCCCTCATGGGCGCGAACATGATGCGCCAGGCCGTTCCGCTCATCAAGGCGGAGGCGCCGCTCGTCGGCACCGGCATGGAGTACCGCTGCGCCGTCGACGCCGGTGACTCGATCCGCGCGGAGAAGGACGGTGTCGTCCAGGAGGTCTCGGCCGACTACATCACCGTCGCCAACGACGACGGCACGTACACCACGTACCGCGTCGCGAAGTTCTCCCGCTCGAACCAGGGCACCTCGGTCAACCAGAAGGTCATCGTCAACGAGGGTGACCGCATCATCGAGGCGCAGGTCCTCGCCGACGGTCCCGCGACCGAAGAGGGCGAAATGGCCCTCGGCAAGAACCTGCTCGTCGCGTTCATGCCCTGGGAAGGTCACAACTACGAGGACGCGATCATCCTGTCGCAGCGCCTCGTGCAGGACGACGTCCTCTCCTCGATCCACATTGAGGAGCACGAGGTCGACGCCCGTGACACCAAGCTGGGCCCCGAGGAGATCACCCGGGACATCCCGAACGTCTCCGAGGAGGTCCTCGCCGACCTCGACGAGCGCGGCATCATCCGCATCGGTGCGGACGTCGTCGCCGGCGACATCCTGGTCGGCAAGGTCACGCCCAAGGGTGAGACCGAGCTGACCCCGGAGGAGCGTCTGCTCCGCGCGATCTTCGGTGAGAAGGCCCGCGAGGTGCGTGACACCTCGCTCAAGGTTCCTCACGGTGAGATCGGCAAGGTCATCGGTGTCCGCGTCTTCGACCGCGAGGAGGGCGACGAGCTTCCTCCGGGCGTGAACCAGCTGGTCCGCGTCTACGTCGCCCAGAAGCGCAAGATCACCGACGGTGACAAGCTCGCCGGCCGCCACGGCAACAAGGGTGTCATCTCCAAGATCCTTCCGATCGAGGACATGCCCTTCCTTGAGGACGGCACGCCGGTCGACATCATCCTGAACCCCCTGGGTGTCCCGTCCCGAATGAACCCGGGACAGGTCCTGGAGATCCACCTCGGCTGGCTCGCCAGCCGCGGTTGGGACGTCTCCGGTCTCGCCGAGGACTGGGCCGAGCGACTGAAGGTCATCGGTGCCGACCGCGTCGAGCCCGGTACCAACGTCGCCACCCCGGTGTTCGACGGTGCCCGCGAGGACGAGCTCGCCGGCCTCTTCGAGCACACCATCCCGAACCGCGACGGTGACCGTCTGGTCCTCCCGTCCGGCAAGGCGCGTCTGTTCGACGGCCGCTCCGGCGAGCCGTTCCCGGACCCGGTCTCCATCGGGTACATGTACATCCTCAAGCTCCACCACCTGGTCGACGACAAGCTCCACGCTCGGTCGACCGGTCCGTACTCGATGATCACGCAGCAGCCGCTGGGTGGTAAGGCGCAGTTCGGTGGCCAGCGCTTCGGTGAGATGGAGGTGTGGGCGCTTGAGGCTTATGGCGCCGCTTACGCCCTCCAGGAGCTGCTGACCATCAAGTCCGATGACGTCACCGGCCGCGTGAAGGTCTACGAGGCCATCGTCAAGGGCGAGAACATCCCCGAGCCGGGCATTCCCGAGTCCTTCAAGGTGCTCATCAAGGAAATGCAGTCGCTCTGCCTCAACGTGGAGGTGCTGTCCTCGGACGGCATGTCCATCGAGATGCGCGACACCGACGAGGACGTCTTCCGCGCGGCGGAGGAGCTCGGTATCGACCTGTCCCGGCGCGAGCCGAGCAGCGTCGAAGAGGTCTGACGGGCCTGACGGGGGGCTCGCTCAAGAGCCCCCCGTCATCCCCGGGACCGTTCAGACCATGATTGAGACTCGACCCCGAAAGAGGGATTGACGCACAGTGCTCGACGTCAACTTCTTCGACGAGCTGCGGATCGGCCTTGCCACCGCGGACGACATCCGAACCTGGTCGCACGGCGAGGTCAAGAAGCCGGAGACCATCAACTACCGCACCCTCAAGCCCGAGAAGGACGGACTCTTCTGCGAGAAGATCTTCGGTCCGACCCGGGACTGGGAGTGCTACTGCGGCAAGTACAAGCGTGTCCGATTCAAGGGCATCATCTGCGAGCGCTGCGGCGTCGAGGTCACGCGCGCCAAGGTGCGTCGTGAGCGGATGGGCCACATCGAGCTTGCCGCTCCCGTCACCCACATCTGGTACTTCAAGGGCGTCCCGTCGCGCCTCGGATACCTGCTGGACCTCGCGCCGAAGGACCTCGAGAAGGTCATCTACTTCGCCGCGTACATGATCACGTTCGTCGACGACGAGCGTCGCACCCGCGACCTCCCGTCGCTGGAGGCGCACGTCTCCGTCGAGCGCCAGCAGATCGAGAACCGCCGTGACGCGGACCTCGAAGGCCGTGCCAAGAAGCTCGAGACCGACCTGGCCGAGCTTGAGGCCGAGGGCGCGAAGGCCGACGTACGCCGCAAGGTGCGCGAAGGTGCCGAGCGCGAGATGAAGCAGCTCCGTGACCGCGCCCAGCGCGAGATCGACCGCCTCGACGAGGTGTGGGCCCGCTTCAAGAACCTCAAGGTCCAGGACCTGGAGGGCGACGAGCTCCTCTACCGCGAGCTGCGTGACCGCTTCGGCACGTACTTCGACGGTTGCATGGGCGCCGCCGCGCTGCAGAAGCGCCTGGAGTCCTTCGACCTGGAGGAGGAGGCCGAGCGCCTCCGCGAGATCATCCGTACCGGCAAGGGCCAGAAGAAGACCCGTGCGCTCAAGCGCCTCAAGGTCGTCTCCGCGTTCCTGCAGACCAGCAACAAGCCCAAGGGCATGGTTCTGGACTGCGTGCCGGTCATCCCGCCGGACCTGCGTCCGATGGTGCAGCTGGACGGTGGCCGCTTCGCGACCTCCGACCTGAACGACCTGTACCGTCGCGTGATCAACCGCAACAACCGCCTGAAGCGCCTTCTCGACCTCGGTGCCCCCGAGATCATCGTGAACAACGAGAAGCGCATGCTCCAGGAGGCCGTCGACGCCCTCTTCGACAATGGTCGTCGTGGTCGCCCGGTCACCGGTCCCGGCAACCGTCCCCTGAAGTCCCTGAGCGACATGCTCAAGGGCAAGCAGGGTCGATTCCGTCAGAACCTCCTCGGCAAGCGCGTGGACTACTCCGCGCGTTCCGTGATCGTCGTCGGTCCTCAGCTGAAGCTGCACCAGTGCGGTCTGCCGAAGGCCATGGCGCTGGAGCTCTTCAAGCCGTTCGTGATGAAGCGCCTGGTCGACCTGAACCACGCGCAGAACATCAAGTCGGCGAAGCGCATGGTCGAGCGCGGCCGCACGGTCGTCTACGACGTGCTCGAAGAGGTCATCGCCGAGCACCCGGTTCTGCTGAACCGTGCGCCCACGCTGCACCGCCTCGGCATCCAGGCCTTCGAGCCCCAGCTGGTCGAAGGCAAGGCCATCCAGATCCACCCGCTCGTCTGCACCGCGTTCAACGCGGACTTCGACGGTGACCAGATGGCCGTGCACCTGCCGCTGTCGGCAGAGGCGCAGGCCGAGGCCCGCATCCTGATGCTGTCCTCGAACAACATCCTGAAGCCGGCCGACGGTCGTCCCGTCACCATGCCGACCCAGGACATGGTGCTGGGTCTGTTCTTCCTCACCACCGACGGCGAGCTCCGTGACGTCAAGGGCGAGGGCCGCGCGTTCGGCTCCACGGCCGAGGCGACCATGGCGTTCGACAACGGCGAGCTGGCCCTCCAGTCGGCCGTCGACATCCGCTTCCCGGTGGGCACCATCCCGCCGCGCGGCTGGGTGGCGCCGGTCGCCGAGGAAGGCGAGCAGGAGTTCCAGCCGGGCGACAGCTTCCGTCTGAAGACGACCCTGGGTCGCGCGCTCTTCAACGAGCTGCTGCCCGAGGACTACCCGTTCGTCGACTACTCGGTGGGCAAGAAGCAGCTCTCCGAGATCGTCAACGACCTGGCGGAGCGCTACCCCAAGGTCATCGTGGCGGCGACGCTCGACAACCTGAAGGCGGCCGGCTTCCACTGGGCGACCCGTTCGGGCGTCACCGTGGCCATCTCCGACGTCGTCGTGCCCGAGGCCAAGAAGGCCATCGTCGCGGGCTACGAGGCGATGGACGAGAAGGTCCAGAAGCAGTACGAGCGCGGTCTGATCACCAAGGACGAGCGCACGCAGGAGCTCATCGCGATCTGGACCAAGGCGACCAACGAGGTTGCCGAGGCGATGAACGCGAACTTCCCCAAGACGAACCCCATCTTCATGATGGTTGACTCGGGTGCCCGAGGAAACATGATGCAGATGCGACAGATCGCCGGTATGCGTGGTCTGGTGTCGAACGCGAAGAACGAGACCATCCCGCGTCCGATCAAGGCGTCCTTCCGTGAGGGCCTCACCGTTCTGGAGTACTTCATCTCCACGCACGGTGCCCGTAAGGGTCTGGCGGACACCGCCCTGCGTACCGCCGACTCGGGTTACCTCACCCGTCGTCTGGTGGACGTCTCGCAGGACGTCATCATCCGCGAGGAGGACTGCGGCACCGAGCGCGGCCTCAAGCTCAAGATCGGTGTCAAGGACGAGGCCGGCGTTCTGCGCAAGGCCGACGACGTCGAGACCTCCATCTACGCCCGCATGCTGGCCGAGGACGTCGTCATCGACGGCAAGGTCATCGCGCCGGCCAACGTGGACCTCGGTGACGTGCTCATCGACGCCCTCATCGCGAACGGCGTCGAGGAGGTCAAGACCCGCTCGGTCCTGACCTGTGAGTCCGCGGTCGGCACCTGTGCCTTCTGCTACGGACGCTCGCTCGCCACCGGCAAGCTGGTCGACATCGGTGAGGCGGTCGGCATCATCGCCGCCCAGTCCATCGGTGAGCCCGGTACCCAGCTGACGATGCGTACCTTCCACACCGGTGGTGTGGCCGGTGACGACATCACGCAGGGTCTGCCGCGTGTCGTCGAGCTCTTCGAGGCCCGTACCCCGAAGGGTGTCGCCCCGATCTCCGAGGCCGCCGGTCGCGTGCGGATCGAGGAGACCGAGAAGACGAAGAAGATCGTCATCACGCCCGACGACGGCAGCGAGGAGACGGCGTTCCCGATCTCCAAGCGCGCCAAGGTCATCGTGCACGAGGGCGACCACGTCGAGGTGGGCCAGAAGCTCACCATGGGTGCCACCAACCCGCACGACGTGCTGCGCATCCTCGGTCAGCGCGCGGTCCAGGTCCACCTGGTCGGCGAAGTCCAGAAGGTCTACAACTCGCAGGGCGTGTCGATCCACGACAAGCACATCGAGATCATCATTCGGCAGATGCTCCGCCGCGTGACGATCATCGAGTCCGGCGACGCGGAGCTCCTGCCGGGCGAGCTGGTCGAGCGGTCGAAGTTCGAGACCGAGAACCGTCGTGTGGTCACCGAGGGCGGTCACCCCGCCTCCGGCCGTCCGCAGCTGATGGGTATCACCAAGGCCTCGCTCGCCACCGAGTCGTGGCTGTCGGCGGCGTCCTTCCAGGAGACGACCAGGGTTCTGACGGACGCGGCGATCAACGCCAAGTCCGACTCCCTGATCGGCCTCAAGGAGAACGTCATCATCGGTAAGCTCATCCCGGCCGGTACGGGTCTGTCCCGCTACCGCAACATCCGGGTCGAGCCCACCGAGGAAGCCAAGGCCGCGATGTACTCGGCCGTCGGCTACGACGACATCGACTACTCGCCCTTCGGCACCGGCTCCGGCCAGGCTGTCCCGCTGGAGGACTACGACTACGGCCCGTACAACGGCTAAAGGTCACCGAGGAAGCCCCCCGTCGCTCCGAGAGGAGCGGCGGGGGGCTTCCTCGTGTCCGGGGAAGGGCTTCCCGTCCGGGGGCCGCAGGGGGGCCGTACGACGCCGGCGCCCCCCGGAAGTCCGGGAGGCGCCGGGGTACGGACGCGGGGTCGGGGCGGGGTCAGGGCTTGTGGATGTCCTCGACGCCGTAGTACTTCGACACGCACTGGGCGACCCAGTCCTTGTCCTTGTTCTTGGTGAAGTACGGCTCGGCGAGCTTCCCGATGTAGGACGGCTTGTACATCACGTCCGTCGCACCGCGGGAGACCTCCTTGCGGATCCGGGCGTCCTGCTTGTCCCACACCAGGGAGCGGTAGACGGTGTCCTTGGTCATCTCCTGCACGGCGGGCACGAGCGCGCCCACGGAGGCGACGGTGAACCCGGCGGCGAGGACCACGACGAGGGCGCCCGGGAGCAGGCTGCCGCGGTCCACGGAGGCGAGCCGGACGCCGATGGCGCGGCCGGCCAGGATCCCGTACAGGCACAGCGTCATCAGGAACGGGACCATGAAGCTGTTCCAGGTCCGCGCGTAGGTCCAGCCGGTGGGGCCGTAGCCGTTGTTCAGGGCCATGGCCACCACGAAGGAGGCGAGCATCAGGACCGGCACCGGCAGGACGATCAGCAGGACCTTCAGGCGGCCCGGGATCGCGGTGACGCGCTCGGCGCCCGTGGGGGAGAGGTACGCGACGGCCAGACCGATCAGGAGGCCCGCGGCGACGGCGCCGAGGTAGGCCCACTGGCCGCCGATCGCGTCCCAGATGTTGCCCCAGTCCTCGAAGGACTTGCGCAGGGCCTTCCCGGAGAGCATCGAGTCGGTGTGCGGCTGGACCGAGCGGCGCCACTTCGCACCGGGGGAGGTGTACAGCACGGCCAGGCCGACCAGGCTGCTGACGCAGTACGTGGCGAGCCAGGTGAAGGACCACCAGGTGCGGGCGAGCCCCACCTTCGGGATGCTCAGCAGCATGGCCACGCCCATGAACAGGCCGCCCACGATGGTGAAGGGCTCGCTCAGGGTGCCGATGCCGAAGCCGATCACGACGGCGGCGGCGAGGGCGAGGCGGCGCGGCCAGACACGGCCCGAACGGCCGGCCCAGACGGCGATCAGCACGGCCCAGATGCCGATGATGGCGGGGACCGTGTGCGAGATCGTGGCCGGGGCCCACAGCAGGGCCTGGTAGTTGCGCGTGCCCGCGAAGGAGAACAGGGCGGTGACCACGACGGACGCGGCGATCAGCACCGCGATCGGCACCTGCCAGCCGAGCGCGCGCAGGCCGACGCGGGCGAGCATCACCAGGCCGGCGCCCATCGTCAGGATGATGAGCGTGGGCATGACCTTCGTGCCGAGGATCCCGTCGGAGTAGACGATCCCGCTCATGAAGGCGTTGGTGAGCCGGCCGTTCTGCGTGTTGTAGAAGTCGGCGGTGATCCCGAAGATGCCCATGTCGCGGGCCTTCCAGGCGGCGCACCAGTCATCCGAGGTGGGGCGGACGTAGAGGCCCAGGAAGGCGCCGACGGCCAGCAGGGCAGAGGCGGCGAGGGCGATGACGACTGCGGCGTACGACAAGAGCGGACGCAGGCGTTCTCGTATGGAATCGAGCGGCATTCGGGATCTTTCGCGACGGGGCCGTTCCGCGGCGGCCGCTCGCCGTGCCACAGAGGGCGAGAAACGGCGTCCGGGACCGGGGATGATCGGGTAGAAGTCTAGACTTCGCGCCCCCTGCGGCTTCCACCTCCTCGGCGCGCCGCGCGGCGGTCCGCCGGCCGGGACGCCGCCGGCCTGCGCCGAAGGCGCCCGGGAGCATTTGTTTTGACCGGAGTCAATGAGGTAGGTACGCTCATACCTTGTGCCTGGGGTGTGCCTGGTTCCCGTGCGTGTCCATCAACCGCACGAGGGACGAATCAGCCACCGCGATCCAAGCGTTTCCGTGCTTGCACGGAGGTCCGCCGGATCCGACACACCCGACCGCGTGGGTCGGCAAGTTCCAGGTTAGTTTCACTACACGGCACACAGAAACCGGAGAAGTAGTGCCTACGATCCAGCAGCTGGTCCGGAAGGGCCGGCAGGACAAGGTCGAGAAGACAAAGACCCCCGCGCTTGAGGCTTCGCCCCAGCGTCGCGGCGTCTGCACGCGTGTGTTCACGACCACCCCGAAGAAGCCGAACTCGGCGCTCCGTAAGGTCGCGCGTGTGCGTCTGACCTCCGGCATCGAGGTCACGGCCTACATTCCGGGTGAGGGACACAACCTGCAGGAGCACTCGATCGTGCTCGTGCGTGGTGGCCGTGTGAAGGACCTGCCGGGTGTTCGTTACAAGATCATCCGCGGTGCGCTTGACACCCAGGCTGTCAAGAACCGCAAGCAGGCCCGCAGCCGCTACGGCGCCAAGAAGGAGAAGTAAGAATGCCTCGTAAGGGCCCCGCCCCGAAGCGCCCGGTCATCATCGACCCGGTCTACGCATCTCCTCTGGTGACGTCGCTCATCAACAAGATCCTCCTGAACGGCAAGCGCTCCACCGCCGAGCGCATCGTTTACGGCGCCATGGAAGGCCTCCGCGAGAAGACCGGCGCTGACCCGGTCATCACGCTGAAGCGCGCGCTGGAGAACGTCAAGCCGTCGCTCGAGGTCAAGTCCCGCCGTGTCGGTGGAGCCACCTACCAGGTGCCGATCGAGGTCAAGCCCGGTCGCGCCGCCACCCTGGCGCTGCGCTGGGTCGTGGGTTACTCCCGCGCCCGTCGTGAGAAGACCATGACCGAGCGCCTCATGAACGAGCTGCTCGACGCCTCCAACGGTCTTGGCGCTGCCGTCAAGAAGCGCGAGGACACGCACAAGATGGCCGAGTCCAACAAGGCCTTCGCGCACTACCGCTGGTAGTCCCACCCCACATCGAGACCGAGAGAAGACCGAAGCCTTATGGCTACCACTTCGCTTGACCTGGCCAAGGTCCGCAACATCGGGATCATGGCCCACATCGACGCGGGCAAGACGACCACCACCGAGCGCATCCTGTTCTACACCGGTGTGTCCTACAAGATCGGTGAGGTCCACGACGGCGCTGCCACGATGGACTGGATGGAGCAGGAGCAGGAGCGTGGTATCACCATCACGTCTGCCGCGACGACCTGCCACTGGCCCCTCGAAGACGTTGACCACACCATCAACATCATCGACACCCCGGGCCACGTCGACTTCACCGTCGAGGTGGAGCGTTCGCTCCGCGTCCTCGACGGCGCCGTCACCGTCTTCGACGGTGTCGCCGGTGTGGAGCCGCAGTCCGAGACGGTATGGCGTCAGGCCGACCGTTACGGCGTGCCGCGCATCTGCTTCGTGAACAAGCTGGACCGTACCGGCGCCGAGTTCTTCCGCTGCGTTGACATGATCACGGACCGCCTCGGCGCGACCCCGATCGTCATGCAGCTCCCGATCGGCGCCGAGATGGACTTCCAGGGCGTTGTCGACCTGGTTCGCATGAAGGCCCTCGTCTGGTCCGCCGAAGCCTCCAAGGGCGAGATGTACGACGTCGTCGACATCCCCGCCTCGCACACCGAGCTCGCCGAGGAATGGCGCGGCAAGCTCGTCGAGGCCGTCGCGGAGAACGACGAAGAGCTGATGGAACTGTTCCTGGAGGGCGTCGAGCCCACCGAGGAGCAGCTCTACGCCGCTGTTCGTCGCATCACCATCGCGTCCGGCAAGGGCGGCGACACCACCGTCACCCCCGTGTTCTGCGGCACCGCGTTCAAGAACAAGGGCGTTCAGCCCCTGCTCGACGCCGTCGTGCGCTACCTGCCCTCCCCCCTGGACGTCGAGGCCATCGAAGGCCACGACGTCAAGGACCCGGAGGTCGTGGTCAAGCGCAAGCCGTCCGACTCCGAGCCGCTGTCGGCCCTCGCGTTCAAGATCGCGAGCGACCCGCACCTCGGCAAGCTCACCTTCGTCCGGATCTACTCCGGTCGCCTGGAGGCCGGCACCGCGGTGCTGAACTCCGTCAAGGGCAAGAAGGAGCGCATCGGCAAGATCTACCGCATGCACGCGAACAAGCGTGAGGAGATCGACTCGGTGGGCGCCGGCGACATCGTCGCCGTCATGGGCCTGAAGCAGACCACCACCGGTGAGACGCTGTGTGACGACAAGAACCCGGTCATCCTGGAGTCCATGGACTTCCCGGCCCCGGTCATTCAGGTCGCCATCGAGCCCAAGTCCAAGGGTGACCAGGAGAAGCTGGGTGTTGCCATCCAGCGTCTCGCGGAGGAGGACCCCTCCTTCCAGGTTCACTCGGACGAGGAGACCGGCCAGACCATCATCGGTGGTATGGGCGAGCTTCACCTCGACATCCTCGTCGACCGCATGCGTCGCGAGTTCAAGGTCGAGGCGAACGTCGGCAAGCCGCAGGTGGCCTACCGCGAGACGATCCGCAAGACCGTCGAGCGTCACGACTACACCCACAAGAAGCAGACCGGTGGTACCGGTCAGTTTGCCAAGGTGCAGATCGCGATCGAGCCCATCGAGGGTGGCGAGGCGACCTACGAGTTCGTGAACAAGGTCACCGGTGGCCGCATCCCGCGTGAGTACATCCCCTCCGTGGATGCCGGTGCGCAGGAAGCCATGAAGTTCGGCATCCTCGCCGGCTACGAGATGACCGGCGTCCGCGTCATTCTTCTCGACGGTGGCTACCACGAGGTCGACTCCTCCGAACTCGCGTTCAAGATCGCCGGTTCGCAGGCCTTCAAGGAGGCCGCGCGCAAGGCTTCTCCCGTGCTCCTTGAGCCGATGATGGCCGTTGAGGTCACCACGCCCGAGGACTACATGGGTGAGGTCATCGGCGACATCAACTCTCGCCGTGGCCAGATTCAGGCCATGGAGGAGCGTCACGGTGCTCGCATCGTGAAGGGCCTCGTGCCGCTTTCGGAGATGTTCGGCTACGTCGGAGACCTCCGCAGCAAGACCTCGGGTCGCGCCAGCTACTCGATGCAGTTCGACTCCTACGCCGAGGTTCCCCGGAACGTCGCTGAGGAGATCATCGCGAAGGCCAAGGGCGAGTAACTCTTCCGAGTACACGCTTTAGGCTTGTCACCGGAGCCTCTGGGGCAACAGGAGCAAAACTCCCATTGCCCCGGGGGAACCGGCTATCCAGCAAAGATCACCTGGCGCCGATCTGTAAGGCGTACAGAACCACTCTCCAGGAGGACCCCCGTGGCGAAGGCGAAGTTCGAGCGGACTAAGCCGCACGTCAACATCGGCACCATCGGTCACATTGACCACGGTAAGACGACCCTCACGGCCGCCATTACCAAGGTGCTGCATGACGCGTACCCGGACCTGAACGAGGCCTCGGCCTTCGACCAGATCGACAAGGCTCCTGAGGAGCGCCAGCGCGGTATCACCATCTCCATCGCGCACGTCGAGTACCAGACCGAGGCGCGTCACTACGCCCACGTCGACTGCCCCGGTCACGCGGACTACATCAAGAACATGATCACGGGTGCCGCGCAGATGGACGGCGCGATCCTCGTGGTTGCCGCCACCGACGGCCCGATGCCGCAGACCAAGGAGCACGTGCTCCTGGCCCGCCAGGTCGGCGTTCCCTACATCGTTGTCGCCCTGAACAAGGCCGACATGGTGGACGACGAGGAGATCCTGGAGCTCGTCGAGCTCGAGGTCCGTGAGCTGCTCTCCGAGTACGACTTCCCGGGCGACGACCTTCCGGTCGTTCAGGTCTCCGCGCTCAAGGCTCTTGAGGGCGACAAGGAGTGGGGCGAGAAGCTTCTCGGCCTGATGGCCGCGGTCGACGAGTCGATCCCGACCCCTCCGCGTGACACCGAGAAGCCGTTCCTGATGCCCGTCGAGGACGTCTTCACGATCACCGGTCGTGGCACCGTCGTCACCGGTCGCATCGAGCGTGGTGTCCTGAAGGTCAACGAGACCGTTGACATCATCGGCATCAAGCAGGAGAAGACCACCACCACGGTCACCGGCATCGAGATGTTCCGCAAGCTGCTCGACGAGGGCCAGGCGGGCGAGAACGTCGGTCTGCTCCTCCGTGGCATCAAGCGCGAGGACGTCGAGCGCGGCCAGGTCATCATCAAGCCCGGTTCGGTCACGCCGCACACCGAGTTCGAGGCCGCCGCGTACATCCTGTCGAAGGACGAGGGTGGCCGTCACACCCCGTTCTTCAACAACTACCGCCCGCAGTTCTACTTCCGTACCACGGACGTGACGGGCGTTGTGACCCTCCCCGAGGGCACCGAGATGGTCATGCCCGGTGACAACACCGACATGACTGTCAACCTCATCCAGCCTGTCGCGATGGAAGAGGGCCTGAAGTTCGCCATCCGTGAGGGTGGTCGTACCGTCGGCGCCGGCCAGGTCACCAAGATCACGAAGTAATTTCGCGGTCTGACCTGGTGGCTCGCGAGAGCGGGCACCACGTTTGACAGAGGGGCCCCCTCCCCGACGCTTCGGCGTCGAGGAGGGGGCCCTTCGTCGTACCCGGGGCGAGGTCGCACCGGGGCGCGGTCGTAGGACACGGTCCGGGTGACGACCTGCCCGCCGGAGAGCCGTACGCGGCTCCGCTTCAGGTACCCGTGCCGCTCCAACTCCCGCAGGGCGGCGGCGACGGTTCTCGGGGAAGCGGGGGGGGCGAGGTCCCTGATGCCGATCCGGGACCCGGTCGGCAGCGACTGGACGTGGACCCCGAGGCCGAGCCGTTCGCGCACCATGCGGGCCCCGTGGAAGCGCGCGGTCGGGGGTGTGTAAGGATCCGCAGCGCATGACGTGGATCTTTACAGGGGCGGGGACATGGGCAACAACGACGACGTCGGCAGACCGGGCGTTTCCGACGAGGCGTGGGAACGGTTCGTGCGGGAGTCCGGGGTCGGGGGAGGGGCCGCTCCGCACGAGCCGTCCGCACGGGCGCGGATGGTCACCGAGCGGCTGCGCCGGGAGGACGAGGCGCGGGCCGCGGCGGAACGGGGACGGTGGCGGGGGCGCCGGGCCCGGGCGGCCCGTCGGGCCGCCGAGCCGGAGGGGTGGCGGACCGGGCCCGCGTGGCAGGGGCGGGACGGGGGCCGGACGGGCGACCGGCGCCTCAAGGCGACCGCGGGCATCGTGTTCATCGCCGCCCTGGCCTTGGTCGTCGTACGGCCGGAGCTGCTCATCGACCGGCTGACCGGGGAGAACTCCGAGCGAAGCGGCGCGCAGGCCGCACAGCCGCTCCCCGCCGAGTCCGTACGGCCGACGGCGGCGCCGTCGGCGGACCCGGACCGCCCGACGCTCAAGGAGCCCTTCCGCGGCTCCCCGGCGCTCCAGTGGGCCGAGGGGGCGAACGCGATCGAGGTGCCGGAGGCGAAGGCCGTCGGCGGCCTTTCGAAGGAGCGGGTGGCCCAGGCGCTCACCCTGACGAAGGAACTCCTGGTCGCTTCGAACATCGACCCCGCGACGCTGCGCGGAGGGCGTCCCGAGGCCGCCCTGAAGCTCCTGGAGCCCCTCCAGGAGGAAGGCGGCCGGTCGCTCTTCGCGCGGGCCCTGGACAAGCCGTCCGAGGACGCGAGCCCGACCTCGCTGTTCAGTCGCTTCGACCCGTCCGAGGTCCGGCTGGTCGGCGAGGTCGTCAAGGTCCGGGGCCGGATGAGCTTCGAGGCCGGCGACACGGACGGCGAGGTGCGGGTGCGCGCGGACTACACCTTCGTCTACCCGCTGGTGAAGGCCGCGGCCGGCTCGGACCAGGTGGAACGCACCATCGTGCGGCGCCGGATGAGCCTGTACGTGAACGACCCGGTCACGTTCCGGGTGACCCCGGGGACGCTGCAGTACGGCGAACACGAGGAAGAGTTCGGCAACGACAGCTGCGGGGTCCACGACGGGTACCTGCACCCGCAGTTCGACCGCGACAAGGTGTCCGGCGACCGGCCCACGGGGGCCGCCGTGGATCCCTACGACCGCAGCAAGGAGCTCGCCGACCGGCCCGCAGGGGAGTGCGGGACGCTCTCGCGCTCCTGACCAGCGGCCCCTGCACGGGCACCCGCCGCGCGGCACGGTTTGACGTGTCTGCGCGGCGGGGTATTCTTCTGCGCCCGATTGGCGCAGTACGTGTCTCGTATGGCAGACTACTCAAGTTGCTCGGTTGAGTGCCGATGCTGCGCGCCTCCCGCCGGGAGGACCGGAAGCGAGTCCCACAGTACTCGTCGCCCTTACCTGCCCCTCAGGGCAGCAATGGGGGCGGACGTACGGGAATCTTCTGGGAAGTGTCAGCACGGTGCGGACCAGGCACCCGGTGGGTGTTTCTCCCCCGAAGCGCGGTCTTGGGACCGTACCCCCTTGGACGAGGGAATTTCCGTATGGGAATTTTCTGTAGAGGGTGTGCGACACGCCCGACCGCGTGGGTCGGAGGGAAGCAGTGGAGAGATCCACAGCCGCCCGGGAGCCAGAGCGTTTCCACAACAGACAGGACTACGGAGTAGCCATGGCGGGACAGAAGATCCGCATCCGGCTCAAGGCCTACGACCACGAGGTCATCGATTCGTCGGCGAAGAAGATCGTCGAGACGGTGACGCGCACTGGTGCGTCGGTCGCGGGCCCGGTGCCGCTGCCCACTGAGAAGAACGTGTACTGCGTCATCAAGTCGCCGCACAAGTACAAGGACTCGCGCGAGCACTTCGAGATGCGCACGCACAAGCGCCTGATCGACATCCTCGACCCGACCCCCAAGACCGTTGACTCGCTGATGCGCCTGGACCTTCCGGCCGGCGTTGACATCGAGATCAAGCTCTGAGAGGCGTCGAGAAGATGGCAAAGCAGATCAAGGGCGTCCTGGGCGAGAAGCTCGGCATGACCCAGGTCTGGGACGAGAACAACCGTGTCGTCCCGGTGACCGTGGTCAAGGCCGGACCCTGCGTCGTTACCCAGGTCCGTAAGAACGACATCGACGGCTACGAGTCGGTCCAGATCGCCTTCGGCGAAATCGACCCTCGCAAGGTGAACAAGCCCCTCAAGGGTCACTTCGCCAAGGCCGACGTCACCCCCCGCCGCCACCTGGTGGAGCTCCGCACCTCCGACGCCGGCGAGTACACGCTCGGCCAGGAGATCACCGCCGCTGTGTTCGAGTCGGGCGTCAAGGTCGACGTCACGGGCAACAGCAAGGGCAAGGGCTTCGCCGGTGTCATGAAGCGTCACAACTTCAAGGGCCTCGGTGCCGGTCACGGTGTCCAGCGCAAGCACCGCTCCCCCGGTTCGATCGGTGGCTGCGCCACCCCTGGGCGTGTCTTCAAGGGCATGCGCATGGCCGGTCGTATGGGCAACGAGCGCGTCACCACCCAGAACCTGACCATCCACGCGGTTGACGCGGAGAAGGGTCTGCTCCTCATCAAGGGCGCGGTCCCCGGTCCGAACGGCGGCCTCGTCCTGGTCCGTACCGCGGCCAAGGGGGCTTGAGGTAATGAGCACCATTGACATCCTTTCGCCGGCAGGCGACAAGGCCGGTACCGTCGAGCTCCCCGCGGAGATCTTCGACGCGAAGACCAGCGTTCCGCTGATCCACCAGGTCGTTGTCGCTCAGCTGGCTGCTGCCCGTCAGGGCACGCACAAGACCAAGCGTCGTGGCGAAGTCCGTGGTGGTGGCCGCAAGCCGTACCGCCAGAAGGGCACCGGCCGCGCCCGTCAGGGTTCGACCCGCGCTCCGCAGTTCGTCGGCGGTGGCGTCGTCCACGGCCCGCAGCCGCGTGACTACTCCCAGCGGACCCCGAAGAAGATGAAGGCCGCCGCTCTCCGCGGTGCCCTCTCGGACCGCGCGCGTCACTCCCGCATCCACGTCGTCACCGGCGTGGTCGAGGGTGCCGCCTCCACGAAGGCAGCGAAGACGCTGTTCGGCAAGATCTCGGAGCGCAAGAACCTGCTCCTGGTCGTCGACCGCGCCGACGAGGCCGCGTGGCTGTCCGCCCGCAACCTGCCCCAGGTTCACATCCTGGAGCCGGGCCAGCTGAACACGTACGACGTGATCGTCTCTGACGACGTGGTCTTCACTCAGGCCGCTTTCGAGTCCTTCGTGTCTGGCCCCAAGGCCGATGAGACCGAAGGGAGCGACGCCTGATGTCTGAGGCGACCGTTACCAGCAAGACCTTCACTGACCCGCGCGACCTGCTGATCAAGCCGGTTGTCTCGGAGAAGAGCTACGCGCTGCTGGACGAGAACAAGTACACGTTCATCGTCGCGCCTGGCGCCAACAAGACCCAGATCAAGCAGGCCGTCGAGGCGGTCTTCTCGGTCAAGGTCACCGGGGTCAACACGATCAACCGTCAGGGTAAGCGCAAGCGCACCAAGACCGGTTTCGGCAAGCGCGCGAACACCAAGCGCGCCATCGTGACCCTCGCTGAGGGCGACCGAATCGACATCTTCGGCGGCCAGGCCTCCTAACGGAGTCCTGAGTCGTCCGGAATCGGACGAGGACTGAGAAATGGGTATCCGCAAGTACAAGCCGACGACCCCGGGCCGTCGTGGCTCCAGCGTCGCCGACTTTGTCGAGATCACGCGGTCCACGCCGGAGAAGTCGCTGGTTCGCCCGCTGCACAGCAAGGGCGGCCGTAACAACACCGGTCGGATCACTGTTCGTCACCAGGGTGGCGGCCACAAGCGCGCCTACCGTGTGATCGACTTCCGTCGTCACGACAAGGACGGCGTGCCGGCGAAGGTCGCGCACATCGAGTACGACCCCAACCGCACCGCGCGCATCGCGCTGCTGCACTACGCCGACGGCGAGAAGCGCTACATCATCGCGCCGAAGGCCCTGAAGCAGGGTGACCGGATTGAGAACGGCCCGACGGCCGACATCAAGCCCGGCAACAACCTGGCGCTGCGCAACATCCCGGTTGGTACGACGATCCACGCGATCGAGCTGCGTCCCGGTGGTGGTGCGAAGTTCGCCCGCTCCGCCGGTGCGTCCGTGCAGCTGCTGGCGAAGGAGGGCACGATGGCCCACCTTCGTATGCCGTCCGGAGAAATCCGCCTGGTCGACGCGCGCTGCCGCGCCACCGTCGGTGAGGTCGGCAACGCCGAGCAGTCGAACATCAACTGGGGCAAGGCCGGCCGCATGCGCTGGAAGGGCGTTCGCCCCTCCGTCCGCGGTGTCGCGATGAACCCGGTCGACCACCCGCACGGTGGTGGTGAGGGTAAGACCAGTGGTGGTCGCCACCCGGTCTCCCCGTGGGGTCAGAAGGAGGGTCGTACTCGCTCGCCGAAGAAGGCTTCGAGCAAGTACATCGTCCGCCGCCGCAAGACGAACAAGAAGCGCTAGGAGCGGGTTTAGATGCCGCGCAGTCTCAAGAAGGGACCCTTCGTCGACGGACACCTCATCAAGAAGGTGGACGTACAGAACGAAGCCGGTACCAAGAACGTCATCAAGACCTGGTCCCGTCGCTCGATGATCATCCCGGCCATGCTGGGTCACACCATCGCGGTGCACAACGGCAAGATCCACGTCCCGGTGTTCGTCACCGAGTCGATGGTCGGCCACAAGCTCGGCGAGTTCTCGCCGACTCGCACCTTCCGCGGCCACGTCAAGGACGACCGGAAGTCGAAGCGCCGCTAAAGGCGGGGTGGTTATGACTATGACTTACACCGAAGGGACAACCATGGAAGCCAGGGCCCAGGCGCGGTACATCCGCGTCACGCCCATGAAGGCCCGCCGAGTGGTGGACCTTATCCGTGGCATGGATGCCACGGAGGCTCAGGCGGTCCTGCGTTTCGCCCCGCAGGCCGCGAGCGTGCCGGTTGGCAAGGTGCTGGACAGCGCCATTGCCAATGCCGCACACAACTACAACCACCCGGACGCCTCCACGCTGGTCATCAGCGAGGCGTTCGTGGACGAGGGCCCGACCCTGAAGCGGTTCCGTCCGCGTGCGCAGGGCCGTGCCTACCGGATCCGCAAGCGGACCAGCCACATCACCGTGGTCGTCAGCAGCAAGGAAGGTTCCCGGTAATGGGCCAGAAGGTAAACCCGCACGGGTTCCGGCTCGGCATCACCACCGACTTCAAGTCGCGTTGGTACGCCGACAAGCTGTACAAGGACTACGTCAAGGAAGACGTCGCCATCCGTCGGATGATGACGTCCGGCATGGAGCGCGCCGGCATCTCGAAGGTTGAGATCGAGCGCACCCGTGACCGCGTGCGTGTGGACATCCACACCGCTCGTCCCGGCATCGTCATCGGCCGCCGTGGCGCCGAGGCCGACCGCATCCGCGGTGACCTCGAGAAGCTCACGGGCAAGCAGGTCCAGCTGAACATCCTCGAGGTCAAGAACCCCGAGCTCGACGCTCAGCTGGTTGCCCAGGCCGTTGCCGAGCAGCTCTCCTCCCGCGTCTCCTTCCGTCGCGCCATGCGTAAGAGCATGCAGGGCACGATGAAGGCCGGCGCCAAGGGCATCAAGATCCAGTGCGGCGGTCGCCTCGGCGGCGCCGAGATGTCCCGCTCCGAGTTCTACCGCGAGGGTCGTGTGCCGCTGCACACGCTGCGCGCGAACGTGGACTACGGCTTCTTCGAGGCCAAGACCACCTTCGGCCGTATCGGTGTGAAGGTCTGGATCTACAAGGGCGACGTCAAGAACATCGCCGAGGTTCGCGCCGAGAACGCCGCGGCCCGTGCGGGCAACCGCCCGGCTCGTGGTGGCGCGAACGACCGTCCGGCCGGTGGCCGCGGTGGTCGTGGTGGCGAGCGTGGCGGCCGTGGCGGCCGCAAGCCGCAGCAGGCTGCTGGTGCCGAGGCCCCCAAGGCCGACGCTCCCGCCGCCGCTCCGGCTGAGAGCACCGGAACGGAGGCCTGACCGACATGCTGATCCCTCGTAGGGTCAAGCACCGCAAGCAGCACCACCCCAAGCGCCGCGGTATGGCCAAGGGCGGTACTGAGGTCTCGTTCGGCGAGTACGGCATCCAGGCGCTCACCCCCGCCTACGTGACGAACCGCCAGATCGAGGCGGCTCGTATTGCGATGACCCGTCACATCAAGCGTGGCGGCAAGGTCTGGATCAACATCTACCCGGACCGTCCGCTCACGAAGAAGCCCGCCGAGACCCGCATGGGTTCCGGTAAGGGTTCTCCCGAGTGGTGGATCGCGAACGTGCACCCGGGTCGGGTCATGTTCGAGCTGTCCTACCCGAACGAGAAGATTGCTCGTGAGGCGCTCACCCGCGCTGCTCACAAGCTTCCGATGAAGTGCCGGATTGTTCGGCGCGAGGCAGGTGAGTCGTGATGGCGACGGGAACCAAGGCGTCCGAGCTGCGTGAGCTCGGCAACGAGGAGCTCGTTGGCAAGCTGCGCGAGGCCAAGGAAGAGCTGTTCAAGCTGCGCTTCCAGGCGGCCACGGGCCAGCTGGAGAACAACGGCCGGCTCAAGTCCGTCCGTAAGGACATCGCCCGGATCTACACC
Source organism: Streptomyces sp. NBC_01426 (assembly GCF_036231985.1). Classification (GTDB taxonomy): domain Bacteria; phylum Actinomycetota; class Actinomycetes; order Streptomycetales; family Streptomycetaceae; genus Streptomyces. Next base: position 3,358,277 of record NZ_CP109500.1, on the reverse strand, counting down.
CTGATGCACGAGCGCGAGCTCGGCATCGAGACGGTGGAGAGCGCCTGATGAGCGAGAAGAATGTGACTGAGACCCAGGACCGCGGCTTCCGCAAGACCCGTGAGGGCCTCGTCGTCAGCGACAAGATGGACAAGACTGTCGTCGTCGCCGTCGAGGACCGCGTGAAGCACGCCCTGTACGGCAAGGTCATCCGCCGTACGAACAAGCTCAAGGCTCACGACGAGCAGAACGCTGCCGGCGTCGGCGACCGCGTCCTCATCATGGAGACGCGTCCGCTGTCGGCGAGCAAGCGCTGGCGCATCGTCGAGATCCTCGAGAAGGCCAAGTAAGTACCTGAGGGGTTTCCCTCAGGTTCGTTCCGCCAGGCTCGGTGGGGGCCGCACTCCTCGGAGTGAAGCCCCCGCCGGGAACCGGCAGACAATCAGGAGATAGACGTGATCCAGCAGGAGTCGCGACTGCGTGTCGCCGACAACACTGGTGCCAAGGAGATCCTTTGCATCCGTGTTCTCGGTGGCTCGGGTCGCCGCTACGCGGGCGTCGGTGACGTCATCGTCGCCACCGTCAAGGACGCGATCCCCGGCGGCAACGTGAAGAAGGGTGACGTCGTCAAGGCCGTCATCGTTCGCACCGTCAAGGAGCGCCGCCGCCAGGACGGCTCGTACATCCGTTTCGACGAGAACGCCGCTGTCATTCTCAAGAACGACGGCGACCCTCGTGGCACCCGTATCTTCGGCCCGGTGGGCCGTGAGCTGCGCGAGAAGAAGTTCATGAAGATCATCTCGCTCGCGCCGGAGGTGCTGTAAGCATGAAGATCAAGAAGGGCGACCTGGTTCAGGTCATCACCGGTAAGGACAAGGGCAAGCAGGGCAAGGTCATCACGGCCATCCCTACTGAGAACCGCGTCCTCGTCGAGGGTGTCAACCGGGTCAAGAAGCACACCAAGGCCGGTCAGACCGCTGGTGGTTCGCAGACCGGTGGCATCGTGATCACCGAGGCGCCGATCCACGTCAGCAACGTTCAGCTGGTTGTGGAGAAGGACGGCCAGAAGGTCGTCACCCGCGTCGGATACCGCTTCGACGACGAGGGCAACAAGATCCGCGTTGCCAAGCGGACGGGTGAGGACATCTGATGGCTACCACTCCGCGTCTCAAGACGAAGTACCGCGAGGACATCGCGGGCAAGCTGCGTGAGGAGTTCTCCTACGAGAACGTCATGCAGATTCCCGGCCTCGTGAAGATCGTGGTCAACATGGGTGTGGGCGACGCCGCCCGCGACTCCAAGCTGATCGACGGCGCCATCAAGGACCTGACGACGATCACCGGTCAGAAGCCGGCCGTCACGAAGGCCCGGAAGTCCATCGCGCAGTTCAAGCTGCGCGAGGGTCAGCCGATCGGCTGCCACGTCACCCTCCGTGGTGACCGCATGTGGGAGTTCCTGGACCGTACGCTGTCGCTCGCGCTTCCGCGTATCCGTGACTTCCGTGGTCTGTCGCCGAAGCAGTTCGACGGCCGTGGCAACTACACCTTCGGTCTCACGGAGCAGGTCATGTTCCACGAGATCGACCAGGACAAGATCGACCGTACCCGGGGTATGGACATCACCGTGGTCACCACGGCGACCAACGACGACGAGGGCCGTGCCCTCCTTCGTCACCTCGGCTTCCCCTTCAAGGAGGCGTAAGCGAGATGGCGAAGAAGGCTCTCATCGCGAAGGCTGCCCGCAAGCCCAAGTTCGGTGTGCGTGCGTACACCCGCTGCCAGCGCTGCGGTCGCCCTCACTCCGTGTACCGCAAGTTCGGCCTGTGCCGCGTCTGCCTTCGTGAGATGGCTCACCGTGGCGAGCTGCCGGGCGTGACCAAGAGCTCCTGGTAAATCCCTCCTGTCCTTAGGGACTTGGAGAGAACCAGAGACTCTCGGTAAGCATCTGGACGGCAGGTGCCCGGCCGCGCATGCCTTAGGCTTGTGTGGTTGGGCGTCTGCCGCCCATAACGACTTACTACGCCGTAGGTCCCCGCACCGCACCCGTCCCGCCACTGAGTGGGGAGAGGGATGGCGCATACAGGAAACCCCGGCGAGAGAGGCCGAAGGCCACTTCATGACCATGACTGACCCGATCGCAGACATGCTCACGCGTCTGCGTAACGCTAACTCGGCGTACCACGACACCGTCGTGATGCCGCACAGCAAGATCAAGTCGCACATCGCAGAGATCCTCAAGCAAGAGGGTTTCATCACCGGCTGGAAGGTCGAGGACGCCGAGGTCGGCAAGAACCTCGTCCTCGAGCTGAAGTTCGGGCCGAACCGTGAGCGCTCCATTGCGGGCATCAAGCGGATCTCGAAGCCCGGTCTGCGCGTGTACGCGAAGTCCACCAACCTGCCGAAGGTGCTCGGCGGCCTGGGCGTGGCGATCATCTCCACGTCCCACGGTCTCCTCACCGGCCAGCAGGCAGGCAAGAAGGGCGTAGGTGGGGAAGTCCTCGCCTACGTCTGGTAGTCGGGAACGGAGGAAAAGCAATGTCGCGAATCGGCAAGCTCCCCATCCAGGTTCCCGCCGGTGTGGACGTCACCATCGATGGCCGCACGGTCGCGGTGAAGGGCCCCAAGGGTTCCCTCTCGCACACCGTCGCTGCGCCCATCGCCGTCGCCAAGGGTGAGGACGGCGTTCTGAACGTCATCCGCCCCAACGACGAGCGTCAGAACAAGGCCCTCCACGGCCTGTCCCGCACGCTGGTGGCGAACATGATCACCGGTGTGACCACGGGATACGTCAAGGCTCTCGAGATCAGCGGTGTCGGTTACCGCGTCGCCGCGAAGGGCTCCGACCTGGAGTTCCAGCTTGGCTACAGCCACCCGATCCTGATCGAGGCGCCCGAGGGCATCTCCTTCAAGGTCGAGTCGCCCACCAAGTTCACGGTCGAGGGCATCGACAAGCAGAAGGTCGGCGAGGTCGCCGCCAACATCCGCAAGCTGCGGAAGCCCGACCCGTACAAGGCCAAGGGTGTCAAGTACGCCGGCGAAGTCATCCGCCGCAAGGTCGGAAAGGCTGGTAAGTAGCCATGGCATACGGTGTGAAGATCGCCAAGGGCGACGCGTACAAGCGCGCTGCCAAGGCTCGCCGCCACATCCGCATTCGCAAGAACGTGTCGGGTACGGCGGAGCGTCCGCGCCTCGTCGTGACGCGTTCGAACCGCAACATCGTTGCTCAGGTCATCGACGACCTCCAGGGTCACACCCTGGCGTCCGCGTCGACCCTGGACACCTCGATCCGCGGTGGCGAAGGCGACAAGAGCGCCCAGGCCCAGGCCGTCGGCGCGCTCGTGGCCGAGCGTGCGAAGGCTGCCGGGGTCGAGACCGTTGTCTTCGACCGCGGTGGCAACCGATACGCCGGGCGCATTGCCGCTCTGGCTGACGCCGCCCGCGAAGCCGGGCTGAAGTTCTAAGCCCCGGTTCCGGGACTCACGGACGTAACAGAGAGAGGTAATCCAATGGCTGGACCCCAGCGCCGCGGAAGCGGTGCCGGTGGCGGCGAGCGGCGGGACCGGAAGGGTCGCGACGGTGGCCCTGCCGCCGAGAAGACCGCTTACGTTGAGCGCGTTGTCGCGATCAACCGCGTCGCCAAGGTTGTCAAGGGTGGTCGCCGCTTCAGCTTCACCGCGCTGGTCGTGGTGGGCGACGGTGACGGCACTGTAGGTGTCGGTTACGGCAAGGCCAAGGAAGTTCCCGCGGCCATCGCCAAGGGTGTCGAGGAAGCCAAGAAGAACTTCTTCAAGGTTCCGCGCATCCAGGGCACCATCCCTCACCCGATCACGGGCGAGCGTGCCGCGGGCGTCGTGCTCCTGAAGCCGGCTTCCCCCGGTACCGGTGTTATCGCCGGTGGTCCGGTGCGCGCCGTTCTGGAGTGCGCCGGCGTTCACGACATCCTGTCGAAGTCGCTCGGCTCTTCCAACGCGATCAACATCGTGCACGCGACCGTGGCGGCCCTCAAGGGCCTGCAGCGTCCCGAGGAGATCGCGGCTCGCCGTGGTCTGCCCCTCGAGGACGTCGCCCCCGCGGCTCTGCTTCGTGCACGTGCCGGGGCGGGTGCGTAATGGCTCGCCTCAAGATCACGCAGACGAAGTCGTACATCGGCAGCAAGCAGAACCACCGCGACACTCTGCGTTCGCTCGGGCTCAAGCGCCTGAACGACGTGGTCGTCAAGGAGGACCGCCCCGAGTTCCGCGGAATGGTGCAGACCGTCCGCCACCTCGTGACGGTTGAGGAGGTTGACTAACATGGCTGAGAACAGCCCGCTGAAGGCCCACAACCTCCGTCCCGCCCCCGGCGCCAAGACCGCGAAGACCCGTGTCGGTCGTGGTGAGGCGTCGAAGGGTAAGACGGCCGGTCGTGGTACGAAGGGCCAGAAGGCCCGTTACCAGATCCCGCAGCGCTTCGAGGGTGGGCAGATGCCCCTCCACATGCGTCTGCCGAAGCTCAAGGGCTTCAAGAACCCGTTCCGCACCGAGTTCCAGGTCGTCAACCTGGACAAGCTCGGCGCTCTCTACCCCGAGGGTGGAGAAGTCACGGTGGCCGACCTGGTCGCCAAGGGCGCGGTTCGCAAGAACAGCCTCGTCAAGGTCCTGGGCCAGGGCGAGATCTCCGTTGCGCTGCAGGTCTCGGTTGACGCCGTTTCCGGCTCCGCCAAGGAGAAGATTGCCGCCGCTGGTGGCACGGTCACCGAGCTCGTCTAAGACGAAACTCAGTGATTAATAGCTGAAACCCGACCGGGGATGCCTCACATATGGGGCATCCCCGGTTGGTCGTTCCACGGAGGGCCATGTCGCCGGTAAGGTGGCCTGCACCTTTGCTTGTACGTATTCGTCGATCCCTCAGACCGTCACCTCTGACGCAGTAGCGCGGGGGTCGCAGGAGGCACCGTGCTCACCGCGTTCGCCCGGGCGTTCAAGACGCCCGACCTGCGCAAGAAGCTGTTCTTCACGCTCGCCATCATCGTGTTGTTCCGCCTCGGCTCCCACATCCCGGTGCCCGGCGTGAACTACAAGAACGTTCAGTTCTGTGTTGACCAGGCCGGGAGCGGCAACAGCCTGTTCGGTCTCGTCAACATGTTCAGTGGTGGCGCGCTGTTGCAGATCACGATCTTCGCGCTCGGCATCATGCCGTACATCACGGCGAGCATCATCCTGCAGCTGCTGACCGTGGTCATCCCGAAGCTGGAGAACCTCAAAAAAGAGGGGCAGTCCGGCACGGCGAAGATCACTCAGTACACGCGCTATCTGACGGTCGCCCTCGCGATCCTCCAGGGCACCGGCCTCGTCGCCACCGCGAAGAGCGGCGCCCTCTTCGGGTCCTGCCAGCTCCGCAGTCAGATCGTGCCGGATCACTCGATCTTCACCATGGTCGTCATGGTCATCACCATGACCGCCGGTACCTGTGTCGTCATGTGGCTCGGTGAGCTGATCACCGACCGCGGCATCGGCAACGGCATGTCGATCCTCATGTTCATCTCGATCGCCGCCGGCTTCATCGGCGCCCTCTGGCAGATCAAGCTCCAGGGCAAGATCGCCGACGGTTGGGTCGAGTTCGGCGTCGTCATCCTGGTCGGGCTCGCGATGGTGGCCCTCGTGGTCTTCGTCGAGCAGGCGCAGCGCCGCATCCCGGTCCAGTACGCGAAGCGCATGATCGGTCGCCGCGCGTACGGCGGCACCTCGACGTACATCCCGCTCAAGGTGAACCAGGCCGGTGTCATCCCGGTCATCTTCGCCTCGTCGCTGCTCTACATCCCGGCCCTGATCGTCCAGTTCAGCGGTTCCACCGCGGGCTGGGCCACCTGGATCCAGAAGCACTTCGTCAAGGGCGACCACCCGTACTACATCGCCGTCTACTTCCTCCTGATCGTCTTCTTCGCGTTCTTCTACGTGGCGATCTCGTTCAACCCCGAGGAAGTTGCCGACAACATGAAGAAGTATGGTGGCTTCATCCCGGGCATCCGCGCCGGCCGACCCACCGCCGAGTACCTCAGCTACGTACTCAACCGGATCACCTGGCCGGGGTCGCTGTACCTGGGTCTCATTGCTCTTGTGCCGACGATGGCGTTGGCGGGCTTCGGCGCGAACCAGAACTTCCCGTTCGGCGGGACGAGCATCCTGATCATCGTGGGTGTCGGTCTGGAAACCGTGAAGCAGATCGAGAGCCAGCTCCAGCAGCGCAATTACGAAGGGTTCCTCCGCTGATGCGAATCGTCCTCGTCGGACCCCCCGGTGCGGGCAAGGGAACGCAGGCCGCGTTCCTTGCCAAGAACCTGTCGATCCCGCACATCTCCACGGGCGACCTGTTCCGCGCCAACATCAGCCAGAACACGGAGCTCGGCCGGCGCGCCAAGGCGTTCATGGACGCGGGTGACCTCGTCCCCGACGAGATCACCATCGGCATGGCGAAGGACCGGATGGAGCAGGCGGACGCCGCGAACGGCTTCCTGCTCGACGGTTTCCCGCGGAACGTGTCGCAGGCCGTCGCCCTGGACGAGATGCTCCGGACCGCCGGCATGAAGCTGGACGCCGTCCTCGACCTGGAGGTCGAGGAGGACGAGGTCGTCAAGCGCATCGCCGGTCGCCGGATCTGCCGCAACGACTCCGCGCACGTCTTCCACGTGACCTACGCCCCGGCCAAGGCCGAGGGCGTGTGCGACACCTGTGGCGGCGAGCTGTACCAGCGCGGTGACGACTCGGAGGCCACGGTCCGCAACCGGCTGGAGGTCTACCACACGCAGACCGAGCCGATCATCGACTACTACAAGGCCCAGGGCCTGCTGGTGACCATCCCGGCCCTCGGTGAGGTCGCGGACGTCACGAAGCGCGCGATGGAAGCCCTGAAGAAGTAGTACCCCTGCTGTGCAGGTACGGCCGCGGTGTCCTCAGGGCGCCGCGGCCGTACTGTTGAGAAGTCCCGATTCAGAAGGTGGAAGGCACGTCCATGGTGCAGCTCAAGACGCCCGAGCAGATCGCCAAGATGCGGGAGGCGGGGCTGGTCGTCGCGGCCATCCACGCGGCGACCCGTGAGGCGGCCGTGCCGGGCGCCACGACGCGGGATCTGGACATGGTGGCCCGCAAGGTCATCGCGGACGCCGGCGCGAAGTCGAACTTCCTCGGCTACGGCGGATTCCCGGCGACGATCTGCACCTCGGTCAACGAGGTCGTCGTCCACGGCATCCCGGACGACAAGACCGTCCTCAAGGACGGCGACGTGATCTCGATCGACGCGGGCGCCATCGTCGACGGCTGGCACGGCGACGCCGCGTACACCGCCTTCGTGGGCACCGGTCACGCGCCCGAGCTCCTGGAGCTCTCCCGGGTGACCGAGGAGTCCATGTGGGCCGGCATCGCCGCCATGAAGCTCGGCAACCGCCTCGTGGACATCTCGAAGGCGATCGAGGGCTACATCCGCCGCCAGCCGCGTCCCGCGACCGGCAAGTACGGGATCATCGAGGACTACGGCGGCCACGGCATCGGGTCCGAGATGCACATGGACCCCCACCTGCTGAACTACGTCTCGCGCAAGCGAGGCAAGGGGATCAAGCTCGTCCCGGGCGTCTGCCTGGCGATCGAGCCGATGGTCTCCCTGGGCACCCCCCAGACGGAGGTACTGGCGGACGACTGGACCGTCATCACGACCGACGGCACGTGGTCCTCCCACTGGGAACACTCCATCGCCCTGACCGAGGCGGGTCCGATCGTGCTGACCAGCCCCGACTGCGGCAAGGCGAAACTGGCGGAGTACGGGGTCACCACGGCCCCGGACCCCCTCGGTTAATGATCTACAATGTGGGGCAAACTTTCCGGATTCGTCTTTCCGGATGCCCTGACGTAGACTGATGCGTCGGCTCTCGTGCATCCCCATGCCCTGCATGGGCACGGCACGGCGCCGATCAAGGTAGCCGATTCGAAAGGCGAAGCGTGGCCAAGAAGCAAGGTGCCATCGAAATCGAGGGCACCGTGATCGAGTCCCTCCCGAACGCGATGTTCAAGGTGGAACTCCAGAACGGTCACAAAGTCCTCGCGCACATCAGTGGCAAGATGCGCATGCACTACATCCGCATCCTCCCTGATGACCGGGTTGTCGTGGAGCTCTCTCCGTACGACCTGACGCGTGGCCGGATCGTCTACCGATACAAGTAGATCTTGTCTTCACTCCCGTCTGGGCGTCTTGTCCCGGCGCGGGTGGTGGCACTGACCCGGAGAACCTCACCCAATGAAGGTCAAGCCGAGCGTCAAGAAGATCTGCGACAAGTGCAAGGTGATCCGCCGTCACGGTCGGGTCATGGTCATCTGCGACAACCTGCGCCACAAGCAGCGCCAGGGCTGACGCACGCCGACCGACCTGCACTCCGCAGTTCTTCGCGCGACGTAAGAAAACGTACACACGCAGAATCCGCCCAGCCCTGACCAGGGCCGGCGGCACCTCCGGCGGGGGCCGGGGACCCGGACGTACCACCACCCATCAGGTGTGGTCGGCGGTCGGGGTCGATTCTGCTGAAGACCCCCGAACACACAGGAGCCATTGAATGGCACGCGTTTCCGGTGTTGACATCCCGCGCGAAAAGCGCGTGGAGATCGCACTCACCTACGTCTTCGGTGTCGGTCGCACCCGGTCCAAGGAAATCCTTGAGGCCACCGGTGTGAACCCCGACACCCGCGTTCGTGACCTGGCCGAAGAGGACCTGGTCAAGATCCGCGAGTACGTGGACGCCAACCTCCGCACCGAGGGTGACCTCCGCCGCGAGATCCAGGCCGACATCCGTCGCAAGGTCGAGATCCAGTGCTACCAGGGTGTTCGCCACCGTCGTGGCCTCCCGGTGCACGGTCAGCGCACCAGCACGAACGCTCGTACCCGCAAGGGTCCGCGTCGCGCGATCGCCGGTAAGAAGAAGCCGGGCAAGAAGTAGTCCTGTTCAGCGGTCTTGCGCTGTAGGACCGACCACCTCCCGTAGGAGATTTAGATGCCCCCCAAGGGTCGTCAGGGCGCTGCCAAGAAGGTGCGCCGCAAGGAAAAGAAGAACATCGCTCATGGGCACGCCCACATCAAGAGCACGTTCAACAACACCATCGTCTCGATCACGGACCCCTCGGGCAACGTGATCTCCTGGGCCTCCGCCGGCCACGTCGGCTTCAAGGGCTCGCGCAAGTCCACCCCCTTCGCCGCGCAGATGGCCGCCGAGTCGGCCGCCCGCCGCGCGCAGGAGCACGGCATGCGCAAGGTTGACGTCTTCGTCAAGGGTCCGGGCTCCGGCCGCGAGACCGCGATCCGCTCCCTCCAGGCCACCGGCCTCGAGGTCGGCTCGATCCAGGACGTCACCCCCACCCCGCACAACGGCTGCCGCCCGCCGAAGCGCCGCCGCGTCTGACGCGACGGACGCAGCTGTGCGTCTTTGAGTGTCCGGGCGGTACGAACCCCTCACGGGGGACGTGCCGCCCGTACCCTTGCTGTATGTAGTGCCCGTCGGACGTCAAATAGTGGGCGTCCACGACTGAAGGAACACACATGCTTATCGCTCAGCGTCCTTCGCTGACCGAAGAGGTCGTCGACGAGTACCGCTCGCGGTTCGTGATCGAGCCGCTGGAGCCGGGCTTCGGCTACACCCTCGGCAACTCCCTGCGCCGTACGCTCCTGTCCTCCATCCCGGGTGCCGCTGTCACCAGCATCCGCGTGGACGGCGTCCTGCACGAGTTCACCACCGTGCCGGGCGTCAAGGAAGACGTCACCGACATCATCCTCAACATCAAGCAGCTGGTCGTCTCCTCGGAGCACGACGAGCCGGTCGTGATGTACCTGCGCAAGCAGGGTCCCGGCCTGGTCACCGCTGCCGACATCGCGCCCCCGGCCGGTGTCGAGGTGCACAACCCGGACCTCGTCCTCGCCACGCTCAACGGCAAGGGCAAGCTGGAGATGGAGCTGACCGTCGAGCGCGGTCGCGGCTACGTCTCCGCCGTCCAGAACAAGCAGCTGGGCCAGGAGATCGGTCGCATCCCGATCGACTCCATCTACAGCCCGGTCCTCAAGGTCACCTACAAGGTCGAGGCGACCCGAGTCGAGCAGCGCACCGACTTCGACAAGCTGATCGTCGACGTCGAGACCAAGCAGGCCATGCGCCCGCGTGACGCCATGGCGTCCGCCGGCAAGACCCTGGTCGAGCTGTTCGGTCTGGCCCGCGAGCTCAACATCGACGCCGAGGGCATCGACATGGGCCCCTCGCCGACGGACGCGGCCCTGGCCGCCGACCTGGCGCTGCCGATCGAGGAGCTGGAGCTCACGGTCCGCTCCTACAACTGCCTCAAGCGCGAGGGCATCCACTCCGTGGGTGAGCTCGTCGCCCGCTCCGAGGCCGACCTGCTCGACATCCGCAACTTCGGTGCGAAGTCGATCGACGAGGTAAAGGCGAAGCTGGCCGGCATGGGCCTGGCCCTCAAGGACAGCCCGCCCGGATTCGACCCGACCGCCGCCGCCGACGCCTTCGGCGCCGACGACGACGCGGACGCCGGTTTCGTCGAGACCGAGCAGTACTGAGCCTCGGCTCGCAGCAAGAGACTTTCCCGCGGCAGCCGCCGCGGGGGAACTGACACCGGTACCTGACACGGCCGGTGCAGATATGAAGGAGTATCACCATGCCGCGTCCCGCAAAGGGTGCCCGTCTGGGCGGCAGCGCCGCGCACGAGAAGCACCTCCTCGCGAACCTCGCGAAGGCGCTCTTCGAGCACGGCCGCATCACCACCACCGAGGCCAAGGCCCGTCGCCTGCGTCCCTACGCCGAGCGTCTGGTCACCAAGGCCAAGAAGGGCGACATCCACAACCGTCGCCTGGTGCTGCAGACGATCACGGACAAGAGCATCGTGCACACGCTGTTCACCGAGATCGCCCCGCGCTACGAGAACCGCCCCGGTGGTTACACGCGCATCACCAAGGTCGGCAACCGTCGTGGCGACAACGCCCCGATGGCGGTCATCGAGCTGGTCGAGGCCCTGACGGTCGCCCAGCAGGCCACCGGTGAGGCCGAGGCCGCCACCAAGCGCGCCGTGAAGGAAGCCGAGGCCGCCGAGGCCCCGGCCGCCGAGGAGACCAAGGAGGCCTGATCCTCCGGGATCTCGCTTGCTTGAACGGCTCTGAACGGGCCCGCCCCTTTCCGGGGCGGGCCCGTTCTGCGTTGTCCGGTGGTTTCCGTGTTTCTGAGAGGATCGCTCACGTGAGTGACGAGGTGGAGCCCGGGCACGTCCGGGTGCGGCTGGACCTGTCGTACGACGGCAAGGACTTCTCCGGCTGGGCGAAGCAGCGCGTGCTGCGGACCGTGCAGGGCGAGCTGGAGTCGGCCCTGAAGACCGTGATGCGGCTGTCCGAGCCCGTCGAGCTGACCGTGGCCGGGCGCACGGACGCCGGGGTGCACGCCCGCGGGCAGGTCGCGCAGTTCGACCTGGCCGAGGAGGTGTGGGCCGAGCACCACGACAAGCTGCTGCGCAGGCTCGCCGGGCGGCTGCCGCACGACGTCCGGGTGTGGAGGGCCGCCGAGGCCCCCGAGGGCTTCAACGCCCGGTTCTCGGCGATCTGGCGCCGGTACGCCTACCGCGTCGGCGACCACCAGGCCGGCGTGGACCCGCTGCGCCGCGGACACGTGCTGTGGCACCAGTGGCCGCTGGACGTGGACGCCATGAACGAGGCCTCCGTCCCGCTGCTCGGGGAGCACGACTTCGCCGCGTACTGCAAGAAGCGCGAGGGAGCGACGACCATCCGCACGCTCCAGCAGCTCTCCTGGGAGCGCGGCGAGGACGGGATCGTCACCGCGACCGTCCGGGCCGACGCCTTCTGCCACAACATGGTCCGCTCGCTGGTGGGGGCCCTGCTGCACGTCGGCGACGGCCACCGGCCGACCGACTGGCCGGGCAAGGTGCTGGCCGCCGCCGTACGGGACTCCTCGGTGCACGTGGTGAAGCCCCACGGGCTCACCCTGGAGGAGGTCGGCTACCCGGCCGACGAGCTGCTGGCCGCCCGCAGCAAGGAGGCGCGGAACCTGCGCACCCTTCCCGGGGCCGGCTGCTGCTGACCCGGGAGCAAATCGGTTTGGGTGGATGAGCGCCGGCCTGGAGAATGCCCGGCATGGGACATCTCGAAGTCAACCACCTGGAGTACTACCTTCCCGACGGGCGGGTCCTGCTCCCCGACGTCTCCTTCCGTGTGGGGGAGGGCTCGGTGGTGTCCCTGGTGGGGGCGAACGGCGCCGGCAAGACCACGCTCCTCAAGCTGATCTCCGGTGACCTCCAGCCGCACGGCGGCGGGGTCACGGTCAGCGGCGGGCTCGGCGTGATGTCGCAGTTCGTGGGCTCCGTCCGGGACGAGACGACCGTGCGCGACCTGCTGGTGTCGGTGGCGCAGCCGCGGCTGCGGGAGGCCGCGAAGGCCGTGGACCGGGCCGAGCAGCTGATCCTGACCGTGGACGACGAGGCCGCGCAGATGGCGTACGCGCAGGCGCTCAGCGACTGGGCCGACGTCCAGGGCTACGAGGCGGAGACCCTGTGGGACGTCTGCACCATGGCCGCGCTGGCGATCCCGTACGACAGCGCGCAGTTCCGCGAGGTGCGCACGCTGTCGGGCGGTGAGCAGAAGCGGCTGGTCCTGGAGGCGCTGCTGCGCGGGCCGGACGAGGTGCTGCTGCTCGACGAGCCGGACAACTACCTGGACGTCCCGGGCAAGCGCTGGCTGGAGGAGCAGCTCAAGGCGACGCGCAAGACGGTGCTGTTCGTCTCGCACGACCGGGAACTGCTCACCCAGGCCGCCCAGAAGATCATCAGCCTGGAGGCGAGCCCGACCGGCAGCGACGTGTGGGTGCACGGCGCGGGCTTCGGGACGTACCACGAGGCCCGCAAGGAGCGCTTCGCGCGCTTCGAGGAGCTCAAGCGGCGCTGGGACGAGGAGCACGCCCGGCTGCGGGCCCTGGTGCTGCGGCTGCGCAACCAGGCGGCCTCCAGCCCCGACATGGCCTCGCGGTACCGGGCGATGCAGACCCGCTTCCAGAAGTTCGAGGAGGCCGGACCGCCGCCGGAGCCGCCGCGCGAGCAGGACATCCGGATGCGGCTCAAGGGCGGGCGTACGGGCGTGCGCGCGCTGACCGTGGAGAACCTGGAGCTCACGGGGCTGATGAAGCCCTTCTCGCTGGAGGTGTTCTACGGCGAGCGGGTCGCGGTGCTCGGCTCGAACGGTTCCGGGAAGTCGCACTTCCTGCGGCTGCTCGCGGGCGAGGACGTCAAGCACACCGGTACCTGGAAGCTGGGCGCGCGGGTGCTCCCGGGCCACTTCGCGCAGACCCACGCCCACCCCGAGCTCTTCGGGCGCACCCTCGTGGACATCCTGTGGACGGAGGCGGCGAAGCCGCTCGGCGCGGCGATGGGCGCCCTGCGCCGCTACGAGCTGGAGCGTCAGGCCGAGCAGCCCTTCGAGAAGCTCTCGGGCGGGCAGCAGGCGCGTTTCCAGATCCTGCTGCTCGAACTGGCCGGCACCACGGCGCTGCTGCTCGACGAGCCGACGGACAACCTCGACCTGGAGTCGGCGGAGGCCCTCCAGGACGGCCTGGAGTCGTACGACGGCACTGTGTTGTGCGTCACGCACGACCGCTGGTTCGCGCGCACATTTGACCGCTATCTGGTCTTCGGTTCGGACGGTGTTGTGCGGGAGACTCAGGAGCCCGTGTGGGACGAGCGGCGGGTCGAGCGGAAGCGCTGAGACCCGGCGGTGCGTTTCGACGGGCGGAGTCCGGCGCAGCCGACCGAAGCCTCTGAGGCCCCTGGGCCGAAGGGTGCGAGGGCGGCGGTGAGGGATGGGTCTCAGGAGCCCGTGTGGGACGAGCGGCGGGTCGAGCGGAAGCGTGAGGGGCGGACCACCCCGGCGCGGATTTCGAGGGGGAGACGGCGTGCGGCTGCGGCCTGGCATCTGGCTCGTGAGGCGGGATTCCCGACGTGGCGCGGGGGCGCCCGCGCCCGGAGGCGGGCGGCTCGCCTGGCTGCTCCGGCCGGCGCCCCGGTCCCTGTGGGCGGTCTCCCTCGCGATCGTGCTGACGATCGCGATCTCGACGAGCCTGCGGGAGAACTGGGGCTCGGACAACGCCTTCGTGGTCAAGGCCGCGGACGCCCTGCTGTCCGGTGTGTCCCCGTACGAGGACAAGCGGTTCCTGTACCTGCCGAGCGCGGTCCTCATGGCGGTGCCGGAGGCGCTGCTGCCCACGTGGGCGCTGCGCTGGCTGCTGCCGGCGGCGATGTCGGGGCTGATCGGCGTCGGGTGGTGGGCCGCGCTGCGGCTGTTCGCGGTGCCGGTGACGTCGCGGTTCGCGATCGGCGGCTTCGGGCTCTTCGCCCTGGCCTACAAGCCGTACCTGAACCTGGTGCTGATCGGGAACTGGACGGCCATCTCGGCGGCCGCCCTGCCGGTGGCGCTGCTGCTGGCGCACCGGCGCTCGTGGGCGGCGGCCGGACTGGTGGTCGGGCTGGCGATCGCCTGCAAGCCGATGCTGGTGCCGATCGGCGTGCTGTTCCTGGTGGCCCGGCAGTGGCGGGGGCTGGCCGCGGCGGTGCTGACGCCGGTGGCGCTGTCGCTGCTGGGGGCGCTGATGATGCCGAGCCCGACGCTGTTCTTCACCAAGACGCTGCCGTTCCTGCTCCAGGGGCAGGACGAGTACGCGCTGCCGTGGGACGCCTCGCCGGTCGCGGTGCTGCCGCGACTGGGGGCGCCGGGGCTGCTCGCCGTGCTGGTGGCGTCCGCCGGGGCGGCCGGCGGCCTGTGGGCGGCCTGGGTCCGCTGGCGGCGCACCGACGACGCCGACGACGGGGAACTGCGGCTGGTCGAGACCGCCTGCATGGTGATGCTCGCCGCATTCCTGGTCTCGCGGCCCTCCTTCGACCACTACCTCCTGGTGGTGCTTCCGCTGCTGCTGGTGTCGGGGGTCCGAGCCGGTTCCACGCCGCGCTCGCCCTGGTTCTGGGCGGCTCTGGTGCCTCAGTTGGCGGGGGTCCCGTGGCCCACCGAGCTGGCCCGCAAGAGGCGGGCGTTCCGCGACTGCGCGACGCTGTGCGGGCTCGCGATCGTGCTGGCGCGTCGTGGGCTGTCCTCCGGCCGGGTTACTCTGTACCCGGTAACAACTGCGGGGTCCCCACCCAGGACCGAACCGGAGTGCGCCGCGACGTCGACCGAGTCGGCATCGCGGACCGCGTTTTGACCCGTACGGGTCTGCTTGGGTACCCTGCTGGTTTGTTCTGCGTATTGGCTTGCTCATTCTCACGTGAAAGGGCCTTGCGCCGGTCCACCGGACCGATGACCAGCAGTTCGCACACGGGTTGCGTCCCCGTTGTGAACGAGGGCTGTCGTGATCGTCCGTGGTGACCCTGTCAGGACCTTCCCGTGGGGCTTGCGCCCTTGGGATACCACCACTGAAGAAGCGAAGGCATACGCGTGCGTACGTTCAGCCCCAAGCCCGGCGACATCTCGCGCCAGTGGCTCGTCATCGACGCCCAGGACGTTGTCCTCGGCCGTCTGGCGACCCAGGCCGCTGCCCTCCTGCGGGGTAAGCACAAGCCGACCTACGCCCCCCACATGGACATGGGCGACTTCGTCATCATCGTCAACGCCGACAAGGTTCACCTGTCCGGCAACAAGGCGACCCAGAAGATGGCGTACCGCCACTCCGGCTTCCCGGGCGGTCTCCGCTCGGTGCGCTACGACGACCTCCTGGCGAACAACCCGGAGAAGGCCGTCGAGAAGGCCATCAAGGGCATGCTCCCCAAGAACACCCTGGGCCGTCAGATGCTCTCGAAGCTGAAGGTCTACTCGGGCGACCAGCACCCCCACGCTGCCCAGCAGCCGGTGCCGTTCGAGATCACCCAGGTCGCGCAGTAGTTCCGGCCACCCCCTAAGACGTAGAAAATTCTGAGGAGCATCGTGGCCGAGACCACCGCCGAGACGACCCCCGTCGAAGAGTTCGAGGGCAACGTCGAGGAGTACACCAGCGAGTCCGAGGTCGTCGCCGAGGGCGACTACACCTCCGAGTCCCTTGCCGGTCGCTTCGGCGACCCCCAGCCGGCCGCCGGCCTGGGCCGTCGCAAGAACGCCATCGCCCGCGTCCGGATCGTTCCGGGCACCGGCAAGTGGAAGATCAACGGTCGCACCCTTGAGGACTACTTCCCCAACAAGGTGCACCAGCAGGAAGTCAACGAGCCGTTCAAGCTCCTGGAGCTGGACAACCGTTACGACGTCATCGCCCGCATCTCGGGTGGCGGCGTTTCCGGCCAGGCCGGCGCCCTGCGCCTCGGTGTGGCCCGTGCGCTGAACGAGGCGGACGTGGACAACAACCGCCCGGCGCTGAAGAAGGCCGGCTTCCTCTCCCGCGACGACCGTGCGGTCGAGCGCAAGAAGGCCGGTCTCAAGAAGGCCCGTAAGGCTCCGCAGTACAGCAAGCGTTAATCTGCGCCTGCTGTTCAGCAACGAAACCGCCCCGGCAGCACTCTTCGTGCTGCCGGGGCGGTTCGTTTACCGCCACAAGCGGCACATATTTGTCACAGCGGTCACAAGCGAAGCGTTAACTCGGGAGGACAACAGTGGGACGACTCTTCGGGACGGACGGTGTACGGGGCGTTGCCAACGCGGATCTGACGGCCGAGCTCGCGCTCGGCCTCTCCGTGGCGGCCGCACACGTACTGGCCGAGGCGGGTACGTTCGCCGGTCATCGGGCCACCGCGGTGGTCGGCCGCGATCCCCGCGCGTCCGGTGAGTTCCTGGAGGCCGCGGTCGTCGCCGGCCTCGCGAGCGCGGGCGTGGACGTCCTGCGCGTCGGTGTGCTGCCCACCCCGGCGGTGGCGTATCTCACCGGTGCGCTGGGCGCCGACCTCGGCGTGATGCTCTCCGCCAGCCACAACGCGATGCCCGACAACGGCATCAAGTTCTTCGCGCGCGGCGGCCACAAGCTGGCCGACGACCTGGAGGGCCGGATCGAGTCCGTCTACGAGGAGCACCGCACCGGCGCTCCCTGGGACCGGCCCACCGGCTCCGGCGTCGGCCGGGTCTCCGACTACGACGAGGGCTTCGACAAGTACGTCGCGCACCTCATCGGTGTCCTGCCCAACCGCCTCGAAGGCCTCAAGGTCGTGCTCGACGAGGCGCACGGCGCGGCCGCCCGGGTCTCGCCCGAGGCGTTCACGCGGGCCGGCGCGGAGATCATCACGATCGGCGCCGAGCCGAACGGCCTGAACATCAACGACGGCTGCGGCTCCACCCACCTCGGGCTGCTCAAGCAGGCCGTCGTCGAGCACGGGGCCGACTTCGGCATCGCGCACGACGGCGACGCCGACCGCTGCCTGGCCGTGGACGGCAACGGCGACGAGGTCGACGGCGACCAGATCCTCGCCGTGCTGGCACTGGCCATGCGCGAGGCGGGCCAGCTGCGCGAGAACACCGTGGTCGGCACCGTGATGTCGAACCTGGGCTTCAAGCTGGCCATGGAGGGCGAGGGCATCCAGGTCGTGCAGACCGGTGTCGGCGACCGCTACGTGCTGGAGTCGATGAAGGAGCACGGCTACGCGCTGGGCGGCGAGCAGTCCGGCCACGTGATCATCCTCGATCACGCGACCACCGGCGACGGCACGCTGACCGGGCTCATGCTGGCCGCCCGCGTCGCCGCCACCGGCCGGTCCCTGGCCGACCTGGCCGGCGTGATGCAGCGGCTGCCGCAGGTCCTGATCAACGTCCCGGACGTGGACAGGTCCCGGGTCACCACCTCCGCCGAGCTGGCGGCGGCGGTCACCGACGCCGAGCGCGAGCTGGGCACCACCGGCCGGGTGCTGCTCCGTCCGTCCGGTACGGAGCCGCTCGTACGGGTGATGGTGGAGGCCGCGGACATCGAGCAGGCCCGCGCGGTCGCGGGGCGGCTCGCGGACGTGGTGAAGTCGGCCCTCGGCTGACCGACCTGCACCTCAGCGTTTCCCGTGGCGGACCCAGCGACCTCGCTGGGTCCGCCACAGCAGTTTCTGCGCGAGCAGGGTCAGGATGCCGGCGAGCATGATCCCGCCGAGGTTCACCAGCAACTGCTCGATCGAACCCCACATCTGGGCGAGCTCCCCGTAGCCCAGGGCGACGGCGGCGTTGGCGGCCGCCGGGACGGTGGTCACCGAGATCGCCACGCCGACCAGGGCGCCGGACTTCGCCGAGGTCAGCGAGAGCACCCCGGCCACGCCGGCGAGCAGCGAGACCACGAGGGACAGCGGATCCGGCTTCCAGATGAAGCCGGTGTTCGGGCGGGGGCTGTCCAGCATCTCCTCGGAGAACTGTCCGATCGCGTCCATGCCCAGGCTGAACACCGTGGTGGCGGCGATCGCGACGGCGAAGCCGATCAGCAGCGCGCCCAGTGAGCGCAGGGCGAGCCGGGGGACGCCCCGTACGACCGCCGTGCAGACCCCGGCGAGCGGGCCGAACTCGGGGCCGACGGCCATGGCGCCCACGATCAGGACCGCGTTGTCGAGGACCACGCCACAGGCCGCGATCATCGTCGCGAGCATCATGAAGGCGCAGTAGGTGATGGTGAGCGTGGACTCCTCGTGGGTCGCCTCGGTCAGATGCTCCCACAGCACGGCGTCGGCGCCCTCGCCCGGGGCCTCCTCCTCGGCGGCGTCGGCCCGCTTCGACAACGACAGGTCGATGTTCTCGACGGCGATCGAGCCGTCCTCGTCGATCCCGAGTCCCTTGAGTTCCCGGAGCAGTTCGTCCCCGGCCTCCCGGGCGACGTCGCACAGGACGAGATCGCCGCGGGGGTCGCGGCCGGCGCCGGGCAGGACGACGAGGTGGGCGGTGCCGACCGTGGACTCCACGACGTCGACGACGGCGTCCGTGCGTTCGGACGGGATGATCATCCGCAGATGCAGCATGGCCGCACCCTAGACTCCGCCGCCCGTGCGGTCAGAGCTTTCGCAGGCTCAACTTCTGGACCTTGTGGTCCGGGCCCTTGCGGACGACGAGCGTGGCCCGGCCGCGGGTGGGCGCCACGTTCTCCAGCAGGTTGGGCTTGTTGATGGTCCGCCACATGGTCTGCGCGTACTCCATGGCCTCCTCCTCGGAGACCTGCGTGTACTTGCGGAAGTACGAGAAGGGGTTCTGGAAGGCGGTCTCGCGCAACTTCCGGAAGCGGCCCAGGTACCAGCGCTCGATGTCCTCGGGGCGCGCGTCGACGTACACGCTGAAGTCGAAGTAGTCGGCGAGACCCACGCGGGTGCGGCCGTCCTTGCCGGGCAGGGCCGGCTGGAGCACGTTGAGCCCCTCGACGATCAGGATGTCCGGGCGGCGCACGACGAGCTGTTCGCCCGGGACGATGTCGTAGATCAGGTGGGAGTAGACGGGGGCGGTGACCTCGTCCTTGCCCGCCTTGATGTCCGCGACGAAACGGGTCAGCGCGCGCCGGTCGTACGACTCGGGGAAGCCCTTGCGGGCGGTCAGGCCGCGGCGCTGGAGTTCCTTCATCGGGTACAGGAAGCCGTCGGTGGTGACGAGCTCCACGCGCGGGTGCTCGGGCCAGCGGGCCAGGAGGGCCTGGAGGAGGCGGGCCACCGTGGACTTGCCGACCGCGACGGAGCCGGCGACCCCTATGACGAAGGGGGTGCCCGTCTGGGCGCCGTGGCCGTTGCCGGCGTCACCGAGGAAGGTGTTCAGGGTGCCGCGGAGGTTGTTGGTGGCGCCGACGTACAGGTTGAGCAGGCGCGACAACGGCAGGTAGACGTCCCGTACCTCGTCGAGGTCGATCACGTCCCCCAGACCCCGGAGCCGCTCGACCTCCTCGGCGGTGAGGGGGAGGGGGGTCCGCTCGCGCAGGGCGCTCCACTCGGCCCGGGTGAGGTCGACGTACGGGGAGGCGTCGGGAGCCCGGCGATGGCCGGCGCGCTCCGTTGCGCGGTCCGGCGTGCTTCGTGGCGGCGAAGTGATCACCCTGCCATTGTCGGGGCTCGGGACCGCTTGTGGGTGGTGTGGTCGGTCACGTGCGGCGGGGTGCGGGGCGGGGGCGCGCGGCGGCCGGTCTCGATTCGACGACCCGGTCGGTATCGCCGGGGTCACGATTGCGCCGATGGCCGAATAAACCCGATCGGGTCATCGGGTTTTACTTTATCTTGATACACGTCGCAGCTCCGATGTGCGCCCCTCACCTGGGCGTTTCCGGGGCCGTCCGGCATGCCTTTCGACTTTTCTGTGTACCGCCTGTGGGGGAGAAACACCGTGCGTTCCGCTCTTGTCCGTCGTACCGTCCTGACCGCTTCCGCCGTGTCCCTGACGCTGCTGGCCACCGCCTGCGGCTCCGACAAGGCCTCCGACACCAAGACGGACGCCAAGGCGTCCGCGTCGGCCGCTCCCGCCGCCAAGGGGAAGACGGCCGCCGAGCTGGCCGCGCTCCTGGTCACGCAGGCCGAGCTGCCCACGCACAAGATCGAGCCGTTCAAGGAGGAGAAGACCGCCCCGGTCGACTCCGACAAGCCCGAGTGCAAGGTGCTGGCGCAGGCCCAGTCCATGCAGCCGCTCGCCACGTCCACCGGCGTGGGCCGGATCATGACCGTCGAGCTGCCCAAGCCGGCGGCCGAGGGCGCGAGCGTGGACGAGAAGCTGGAGGCGGCCATGGGCGCCCTGAAGTCGACGGCGACCTCGGTCACCCTCTCCTCCTACGACGGCAAGGGCGCCGAGGACGCGTTCGCCTCCGTCAAGACCGCGATCACGGCCTGCGCCGGCGGCTTCGCCATCAGCTCGGAGGGCGAGAAGACCCCGATCGGGAACGTCACCTCCGAGCCGGTGACCTCCGGTGACGAGGCCGCCGGGTTCTCCACCGTGATGGACATGGGCGACGGCCAGAAGAAGAAGACGCACACGGTCGTCGTGCGCAAGGGCAACGTCCTGGCGACGTTCTGGGCGCTGAACCTGGCCGGCGACTCCGAGCAGCCGAAGGTCGTCGTCGACGCGCAGGTCAAGAAGCTCGGCTGACCCCTCGCGGCACTGCTGCCCCCACCGCCCCGGCGTGTCCGCCGGGGCGGTCTTTTTTCGTCCTGTTCAGGTACCGGGCGGGAGGCCTACCACGGCGTACCCTGCCGCCTATGTGCGGAATTGTGGGTTACGTAGGAGCGCAATCTGCGCTCGATGTGGTCATCGCCGGACTCAAGCGACTGGAATACCGCGGCTACGACTCGGCGGGCGTCGCCGTGCTCGCGGACGGGGAACTCTCCTCCGTGAAGAAGGCCGGAAAGCTCGTCAACCTGGAGAAGGAACTGGTCGGGCACCCGCTGCCGGCCGGGTCCACGGGCCTGGGGCACACGCGGTGGGCGACCCACGGCGGGCCCACCGACGTCAACGCGCACCCCCATCTGGACAACGCGGGACGCGTGGCCGTCGTGCACAACGGGATCATCGAGAACTTCGCCGAGCTGCGCGCCGAGCTGGCGGAGCGCGGCCACCGCCTGGAGTCCGAGACGGACA
The DNA here is from genome assembly GCF_036231985.1 of Streptomyces sp. NBC_01426. Lineage (GTDB taxonomy): Bacteria > Actinomycetota > Actinomycetes > Streptomycetales > Streptomycetaceae > Streptomyces. The sequence continues at coordinate 3,336,768 of NZ_CP109500.1, read as the reverse complement.
CCGAGGTGGTCGCCCACCTGCTGGCCGAGCGGTTCGAGGTCTGCGGGGACCTCACCGAGGCGATGCGGCAGGTGTGCCGTCTCCTCCAGGGGGCGTTCACGCTGGTCGCGGTGCACGCCGACCAGCCGGACGTGGTGGTCGGGGCGCGCCGCAACTCGCCGCTGGTGGTGGGCGTCGGGGAGAACGAGAACTTCCTGGCCTCGGACGTGGCCGCCTTCATCGCCCACACCCGGTCCGCGATCGAGCTGGGCCAGGACCAGGTCGTCGAACTGCGCCGCGACGGGGTCACGGTGACCAACTTCGACGGCTCGGTCGCGTCCGTACGGGCGTACCACGTGGACTGGGACGCCTCGGCGGCCGAGAAGGGAGGGTACGACTACTTCATGCTCAAGGAGATCGCCGAGCAGCCGAAGGCCGTCGCCGACACCCTCCTGGGCCGCATCGACGCGAACGGCCTGCTGACGCTCGACGAGGTGCGCATCCCGCCGTCCGTGCTGCGCGAGGTGGACAAGGTCGTGATCGTGGCCTGCGGTACGGCGTACCACGCGGGCATGATCGCGAAGCTGGCCATCGAGCACTGGACCCGCATCCCCTGCGAGACGGAGCTGGCCAGCGAGTTCCGCTACCGCGACCCGATCCTCGACCAGCGGACGCTGGTCATCGCGATCTCGCAGTCGGGCGAGACCATGGACACCCTGATGGCGCTGCGCCACGCGCGGGAGCAGGGCGCCAAGGTGCTGGCCGTCTGCAACACGAACGGCTCGACGATCCCGCGCGAATCGGATGCCGTGCTGTACACGCACGCCGGCCCCGAGGTGGCCGTCGCCTCGACGAAGGCGTTCCTCACGCAGCTGGTGGCCTGCTACCTGGTGGCGCTGTACCTCGGGCAGGTGCGGGGCACCAAGTGGGGCGACGAGATCGAGTCGGTGATCCGGGAGCTGTCGGACATCGCGGCGGCCGTGGACACCGTCCTGGAGACGATGGAGCCGGTACGGCAGCTCGCGCGTTCGCTCGCCGACAAGAACACCGTGCTCTTCCTCGGCCGGCACGTGGGCTACCCGGTGGCGCTGGAGGGCGCGCTCAAGCTGAAGGAGCTGGCGTACATGCACGCCGAGGGCTTCGCGGCGGGCGAGCTGAAGCACGGGCCGATCGCGCTGATCGAGCCGGACCTGCCGGTGGTGGTGGTCGTGCCGTCGCCGCGCGGGCGCTCCGTGCTGCACGACAAGATCGTGTCGAACATCCAGGAGATCCGGGCGCGCGGTGCGCGGACGATCGTCATCGCGGAGGAGGGCGACGAGGCGGTGGTCCCGTACGCCGACCACCTGATCCGGATCCCGGCCACGCCGACGCTGCTCCAACCGCTGGTGGCGACCGTTCCGTTGCAGGTGTTCGCGTGCGAGCTGGCGACGGCGCGGGGCAACGAGGTGGACCAGCCGCGTAACCTCGCCAAGTCGGTGACCGTGGAGTGAGCCAAGCGCGCGGGCGCCGATCCGTCGCCGCAGTGGTGACGGGGGAACACGGGCTGCGTGGGAGTGGTGTGCGTCGTGATTGTCGGTGTGGGGATTGACGTTGCCGAGATCGAGCGGTTCGGCGCCGCGCTGGAGCGGACGCCGAACCTGGCCCGACGGCTCTTCCTCGACGCCGAGTTGACGCTGCCGAGCGGCGAGCGGCGCGGCACCGCCTCGCTCGCCGCCCGGTTCGCGGCCAAGGAGGCGCTGGCCAAGGCGCTCGGCGCGCCCGGCGGACTGCTGTGGACCGACGCCGAGGTGTACGTGGAGGAGACGGGGCAGCCCCGGCTGCGGGTGTCGGGGACCGTCGAGGCCCGGGCGCTGGCCCTGGGCGTGAAGTCCTGGCACATCTCGTTGAGCCACGACGCCGGCGTGGCGTCGGCCGTGGTGATCGCCGAGGGGTAGGTCGGGCCTTCCGGCCCCGGGCCTTCCGGCCTTCCCGCCCTTCCGGTCCTCACGGGGCTCTTCCGGCTCCTGACGGGCCCGGGAGCCGGGGCCCGCGCCGGGTTTTCGGGCAGGCTGGTGCCATGCGTACTGCTTACAGCGTGGAGACCGTACGGGCCGCCGAGCGCGAGCTGATGGCCGGGCTGCCGGAGGGCGCCCTGATGCTGCGGGCGGCGGCCGGCCTGGCCGCCGTGTGCGCGGGCCTGCTGACCCGGCGTCGGGGCAAGGTGTACGGGGCGCGGGTCGTGCTGCTGGTCGGCCCCGGTGACAACGGCGGCGACGCCCTGTACGCCGGCGCCCGGCTGGCCCGGCGCGGCGCCGGGGTGACGGCGGTGCCGATGGACCCCGCCCGGGTGCACCCGGGCGGGGCCGCCGCGCTGCTGGCCGCCGGAGGCCGGGTGGAGCCGGCCGTTCCGGAGCGTGCCGACCTGGTCGTGGACGGGCTCGTCGGGATCGGTGGGCGGGGCGGGCTGCGCCCGGCGGCCGCCGCGCTGGTGGAACGGATCCCGACGGGCGCCGTGGTGGTCGCCGCGGACCTGCCGAGCGGGGTGGACGCGGACACCGGGGAAGTGGCGGGGGCGGCCGTGCGGGCCGACGTCACGGTGACGTTCGGGGCGCACAAGCCCGGCCTGCTCATCGACCCGGGGGCCGCGCTGGCCGGGGTGGTGCGGCCGGTGGACATCGGGCTCGCGCTGCCCGCCCCGGAGCTGGAGGCCCTGCAACACGCCGACGTGGCCCGGCTGCTGCCGGAGCCGACCGCCGAGAGCGACAAGTACCGGCGCGGGGTGGTGGGCATCGTCGCCGGCTCCGCGCGCTACCCGGGGGCGGCGGTGCTGGCCGTGGCCGGCGCGCTGCGCGGCGGCGCGGGCGCGGTGCGGTACGTGGGTCCGGCCGCGGACGCGGTGCTCGCCCGGTACCCGGAGACGCTGATCGGGCCGGGCCGGGTGCAGGCGTGGGTGGTCGGCCCGGGGCTGGGGGACGCGCGGGCCGACGAGGTCGCGGGTGTGCTGGCGCAGTCCGACGTACCGGTACTGGTCGACGCGGACGGGCTGCGCGGCCTGGACCCCGAGGTGCTGCGCGGGCGGTCCGCGGCGACCCTGCTGACCCCGCACGCGGGGGAGGCGGCGGCGCTGCTGGGGGTGTCCCGGCACGAGGTGGAGGCGGGGCGACTGGCGGCGGTGCGGGCGTTGGCAGGCCGTTACGGCGCCTCGGCCCTGCTGAAGGGCTCCACGACGCTGATCGCCTCCGACGGGGATCCGGTCGTCCGGGTGAACCCGACGGGGACGCCGTGGCTGGCGACCGCGGGCAGCGGCGACGTGCTGTCCGGGGTGGCGGGGTCGCTGCTGGCGGCGGGGCTGTCCGGAGTGGACGCCGGGGCCGTGGCGGCGTACCTGCACGGTCTGGCCGGCCGCTTCGCCTCCGACGGGGCGCCGGTCCTCGCACAGCAGGTGGCGGACGCGGTGCCGAGGGCCTGGCGGGACGTCCGCTCCGGGTGACCCCGCACCCGTCCGCACCCCGACACGCGGGGGAACGGAGCCCCCGGGGGGTTCTGAGAGACTGTGCGGGATGAACGAGACACCGACGCGCGCCTACGCCGAGATCGACCTTGCCGCCGTGCGGAGCAACGTGCGCGCGCTGCGCGAGCGGGCGCCCCGGGCCGAGCTGATGGCCGTCGTCAAGTCGAACGGATACGGGCACGGGGCCCTGCCCTGCGCCCGCGCGGCCCTGGAGGCCGGCGCCACATGGCTGGGGACCGCCACGCCCGAGGAGGCGCTCGCGCTGCGCGCCGCCGGCATCGAGGCACGGATCCTGTGCTGGCTGTGGACGCCCGGCGGGCCCTGGCGGGAGGCCGTCGAGGCCGACCTGGACGTCGCGGTCAGCGGAATGTGGGCGCTGGAGGAGGTACGGGAGGCCGCGCGCGCCGCGGGGCGTCCCGCGCGGATCCAGCTCAAGGCCGACACGGGCCTCGGGCGCAACGGCTGCCAGCCCGCGGACTGGGCCGAACTGGTCGGCGCCGCCGTCGCCGCGCAGGCGGAGGGGACCGTCGACGTCACCGGCGTCTGGTCGCACTTCGCCTGCGCCGACGAGCCCGGGCACCCCTCGATCGCGCTCCAGCTCGCCGCGTTCCGCGACATGCTCGCGTACGCCGAGAAGGAGGGCGTCGAGCCCGAGGTGCGGCACATCGCCAACTCGCCGGCCACGCTCACGCTGCCGGAGTCCCACTTCGACCTGGTGCGCTGCGGGATCGCCGTGTACGGGGTGTCGCCCGCGCCCGAGTTGGGCACCCCGGCCCAGCTGGGGCTGCGGCCCGCGATGTCGCTGAAGGCGTCCGTCGCGCTCGTGAAGAGCGTCCCCGCCGGCCACGGAGTCAGCTACGGGCACCACTACGTGACGGACCGGGAGACCCGACTGGCCCTGATCCCCACGGGCTACGCCGACGGGATCCCGCGCCACGCCTCCGGCTCCGGCCCCGTCCTGGTGGGCGGCGAGGTCCGGCGGGTGGCCGGGCGGGTGGCCATGGACCAGTTCGTCGTCGACATCGGCGACGCCGACGTCGCGGCCGGCGATCCGGCGATCCTCTTCGGCCCCGGTGACCTCGGCGAACCCACCGCCGAGGACTGGGCTCAAGCGGCGCACACGATCGCGTATGAGATCGTCACCCGTATCGGGGGGCGCGTGCCCCGGGTGTACCGCAACGGCTGAGTGAGGACGGCGACGGCGTGAGCGAGAACTGGCGCAAGGCCGGCTGGGCCGGAGCCGCGATCGGCGTGATGGCCGCCGGAGCGGCGGCCGGGGTCGCCGTCGAACGGATCACGGTGGGCCGCGGCATCCGGATGAAGGCCCGGCTGGCCTTGGACGCCGCCGGGGACTACGGCTCCCTGCGCGGCACCGAGGGCACCGCCCGGGCCGAGGACGGCACCGAGCTGTACTACGAGGTGGACGACCTGCCCGCGCAGGACCCGGGCAAGCGGCGCCGGCTGCGCCGCAGGACACCGCCCGCGGTCACCGTCGTCTTCTGCCACGGCTACTGCCTGGGCCAGGACTCCTGGCACTTCCAGCGGGCCGCCCTGCGCGGAGTGGTCCGCGCCGTGTACTGGGACCAGCGCAGCCACGGCCGCAGCATGCGCGGCCTCGCCCAGGCCGACGGCGAACCCGTCACGATCGACCAGCTCGGCCGCGACCTCAAGGCCGTCCTCGACGCCGCCGCCCCCGAGGGGCCGCTGGTGCTGGTCGGGCACTCCATGGGCGGCATGACCATCATGGCGCTGGCCGAGCAGTTCCCCGAGCTGGTGCGCGACCGCGTGCTCGGGGTGGCGCTGGTCGGCACCTCCAGCGGTCTGCTCGGCGAGGTGACGTACGGGCTGCCGGCGGTCGGGATGGGCGCCGTGCGCCGGCTGCTGCCCGGGGTGCTCAAGGTGCTCGGCTCGCAGGTGGAGCTCGTGGAGCGGGGCCGGCGGGCGACCGCGGACCTCTTCGCGGGCATGATCAAGCAGTACTCGTTCGGCTCGCGGGACGTGGACCCGGGCGTCGCGCGGTTCGCCGAGCGGCTGATCGAGGCGACGCCGATCGACGTGGTCGCCGAGTTCTACCCGGCGTTCCAGATCCACGACAAGACCGCCGCGCTCCAGCGGTTCGCCGGCGTCCCCGTCACGGTCGTCGCGGGCGACCGGGACATGATCACCCCCGCGGAGCACAGCGTCGCCATGAAGGAGGCCCTGCCGGCCGCCGAACTGGTGGTCCTGGAGAACACCGGGCACCTGATGATGCTGGAGCGCCCGGAGATCGTGACCGGGCTGCTGATGGGACTGCTGGCCCGCACCGGAGCCGTGCCGGACACGGGATCCGAAGCCGCTAACGTTGGCGGGCATGGAAGAAGCACCGCGGGAAGCGCAGCGCAGCCAGGCTCCTGAGGCCGGCGCCGCCACCGAGACCCTGATCACCGTCGACTCGCCCGAATCCATGCAGGAACTGGGCCGTCGCGTCGCCGCCCTGTTGCGTCCCGGCGACCTGGTCCTGCTGACCGGCGAACTCGGCGCCGGCAAGACCACCCTCACCCGGGGCCTGGGCGAGGGCCTCGGCGTGCGCGGGGCCGTGACCTCGCCGACCTTCGTGATCGCCCGGGTACACCCGTCGCTGGTCGGCGGCCCGGCGCTGGTGCACGTGGACGCGTACCGGCTCGGCGGCGGCCTGGACGAGATGGAGGACCTCGACCTCGACGTCTCGCTGCCCGAGTCCGTGGTCGTCGTGGAGTGGGGCGACGGGAAGGTCGAGGAGCTCTCCGACGACCGCCTGCACGTGGTGATCGCCCGGGCGGTGGGGCACGAGGAGGTCCTGGACGACGTACGCCGGGTCACGGTGCGCGGCATCGGATCACGTTGGGCGGACGCCGGGCTGGCGGGGCTCGCCGAGGCGACCGGGCGGGTGGATCGGGCCGCGAGGTAAAAGGTACCGACAACTCGTCGGGAAAACGTTGCGCCGGTGGGTACGCTCGTGGTGACATGGTAGCGAGCGCTGGTTAGGTTTACCTAAGTACGGCGTCCCGGGCCCGTCCAGGAGGCATCCATGTCGGCAGCAGGAGCAGCAGCGGGAGCGGAGCGAACGCCCCGCACGGTCGTGTCCATGCGGGCCCTGCTCGCCTCGTGCGCGGCCGCCAGAGCCGTCTCGACGCCGCCCGCGTGGGAACCGGCCTCCCAGGCACCCGTCAACACGGAACAGGCCGCTCCGGAGTCCGAAGCGGCCTGATTCCCACATACGGGTGAAACGGGCGGACCCGCCGGCGGGTCAGGGAACGACGACGACCTTCGAGTTGATCGTGGCGAACGTCCACATCGCGTCACCGTCGAGCCGCGACATGCGGATGCCGCCGGTCTTCTTGGCCGGGTCCGGCGCCGGGGTCTTGCCGTCCACCCGGGCGCTGAAGCCGATGGAGATGCCCTCCACGCTCGCGAACCGCACCACGTGCTCGATCGGCGCCCCGTCCGAGCCGGGCACCGCGCCCGCGCGGGAACCGACGACATAGGTGCCGGCCGCCGGATGCACCGTGCTCGGCATCACCGCGAAGGTCTTCGCCGCGCGACCGTCCGCGGCCACCAGCCAGACCCGCTTCCCGGACACCGAGTACACGACGCGCTCGCCCGTGCCCGAGCCCTCCGGCAGGGCCGTGGCCTTCGCCGGGTCCTGCTTGGCGGGGGACTGGCTCGGAGCGCCGGACGCCGGTGCCTGCGGGGAGGCCTTCACGGGGTGCGCGGGCGCCGTCGCGGAGGCCTGGTAGCCGAGGAAGCCGACGGCGGCGAGCGCCGCCACGGTGAGCCCGGCCACGATTCCCGAGCTGCTGCGTGCCACCTTGCTCCACCTCTCCGCGCGGTCCTGAAAGCCTTGTGCCGAAACGACCTGACGGGCCTGCCCCGGGGCGTTCGGGCGGTACCTCGCGGTACCCCGGTCGAAAGGTAGCAGCCAGGGTGCCCGGCGACCGGCCGGAAGGGTCCGGGGCCCCGGAGTCGTAGGCTGTTCGCGTGCTCTTGCTCGCTGTAGATACCGCCACGCCCGCCGTCACCGTCGCCCTGCACGACGGCGAGTCCGTCCTCGCCGAGTCGAACCAGGTCGACGCCCGCCGCCACGGGGAGCTGCTGCTGCCCTCCGTCGACAAGGTGCTCGCCGAGGCCGGGCTGAAGCTCGACGCCGTCACCGGCATCGTCGTCGGCGTCGGCCCCGGCCCCTACACGGGCCTCCGCGTCGGCCTCGTCACCGCCTCCACCTTCGCCTCCGTCCTCGGCGTCCCCGTCCACGGCCTGTGCACCCTCGACGGGCTCGCGTACGCCGCGGGCACCGCGGGCATCGAGGGCCCCTTCGTCGTCGCCACCGACGCGCGGCGCAAGGAGGTCTACTGGGCCCGCTACGAGGACCCGCGCACCCGCGTCGGCGAACCCGCCGTGGACCGCCCCGCCGACATCGCCGAACAGGTCGCGGGGCTGCCCTCCGTCGGCCAGGGCGCCGTGCTCTACCCGGACGTCTTCACCGACGCGCGGGCCCCCGAGCACCAGTCCGCCGGCGCCCTCGCGGCCCTGGCCGCGGAACGACTGGCGGCCGGGGCGGAGTTCCTGCCCCCGACGCCGCTGTACCTGCGCCGCCCCGACGCCCAGGTACCCAAGAACTACAAGGTGGTCACCCCGCAGTGACCGCCCCGACCGTGGTGCTGCGCGACATGCGCTGGTGGGACATCGACCCGGTGCTGGAGCTCGAGCACGAGCTCTTCCCCGAGGACGCCTGGTCCGCCGGGATGTTCTGGTCCGAACTCGCCCACGCCCGCGGCCCCCACGCCACCCGCCGCTACGTGGTCGCCGAGGACGGGGCCGGCCGACTGGTCGGCTACGCCGGACTGGCCGCCGCCGGCGACCTGGGCGACGTACAGACCATCGCGGTGGCCCGCGAACAGTGGGGCACCGGCCTCGGCGCCCGGCTGCTCACCGACCTGCTGCGCGCCGCGACCGCCTTCGAATGCGCGGAAGTGCTCCTGGAGGTGCGCGTGGACAACACGCGGGCCCAGAAGCTCTACGAGCGCTTCGGCTTCGAGCCCATCGGATTCCGACGCGGCTACTACCAACCGGGCAACGTCGACGCGCTCGTGATGCGCCTCGCCGACCCCGCGAACTCCCTGAGCTCCGCACAACCCGTGAGAAGTGAGTCCCATGGCTGACGAACCCCTCGTCCTCGGCATCGAGACGTCCTGCGACGAGACCGGCGTCGGCGTCGTCCGCGGCACCACCCTGCTGGCGGACGCGATCGCGTCGAGCGTCGACGAGCACGCCCGCTTCGGCGGAGTCGTCCCCGAAGTCGCCTCCCGGGCCCACCTGGAGGCGATGGTGCCGACCATCGAGCGCGCCCTGAAGGAGGCCGGGGTCAGCGCCCGCGACCTCGACGGCATCGCCGTCACCGCCGGCCCGGGCCTCGCCGGCGCCCTGCTGGTCGGCGTCTCGGCGGCCAAGGCCTACGCGTACGCCCTGGGCAAGCCGCTGTACGGGGTGAACCACCTGGCCTCGCACATCTGCGTCGATCAGCTCGAACACGGCCCGCTGCCGGAACCCACCATGGCCCTGCTGGTCTCCGGCGGCCACTCCTCGCTGCTCCTGGCCCCGGACATCACCACCGACGTACGGCCGCTCGGCGCGACCATCGACGACGCGGCGGGCGAGGCCTTCGACAAGATCGCGCGCGTCCTCCAGCTGGGCTTCCCCGGCGGTCCCGTCATCGACCGCCTCGCGCGCGAGGGCGACCCGAAGGCGATCAACTTCCCGCGCGGACTGACGGGGCCGCGCGACGCGGCGTACGACTTCTCCTTCTCCGGGCTCAAGACGGCCGTGGCCCGCTGGATCGAGGCGAAGCGGAAGGCCGGCGAGGACGTGCCGGTGCGCGACGTGGCGGCCTCCTTCCAGGAGGCCGTCGTGGACGTGCTCACCCGCAAGGCCATCCGCGCCTGCAAGGACGAGGGCGTCGACCACCTGATGATCGGCGGCGGCGTCGCGGCCAACTCCCGGCTCCGCTCGCTGGCACAGGAACGCTGCGACGACGCGGGGATCGTGCTGCGCGTGCCGCGGCCGAAGCTGTGCACGGACAACGGCGCGATGGTCGCGGCGCTGGGCGCGGAGATGGTCAAGCGGAACCGGCCGGCCTCGGACTGGGACCTGTCCGCGGACTCCTCGCTGCCGGTGACGGAACCGCACGTGCCGGGCACCGCGCACGACCACGGCGGTCACGCGCACGGGCACTCCCACGATCACGGGCACTCCCACGACCACGTGCACGAGCTGAGCAAGGACAACCTCTACTCGTGAGCACCGTCACGCTGATGTGGGAGGCCCGCGCCGTCGCCGGGCGGGGCAACGAGCTGCTGGAGTGGGCGCGTTCCCGGGTCCTGGCCCGGGAACCGCTGCGCCGCGAGGTGTTCCGCGCCGCGCAGGACCGGGTGCTGGTGCTCACCTGGTGGGACGCCCCCGAGGGGGCATCGGAGGAACTCCCCGAACTGCCCGAGCCGGACGCGGACCTGATCACCCGGGCGGTGCACCGCTGGCGGTTCGAGTCGGTGGAGGTCACGGGCGGCTGAGCGGGGCTTTCGGCCGAGCGCGGCGGGTCCGGGGCGGCAGCGGCCCGGGGGCGGCTCCCGCGTCCGTCCAGGCTCCCTCCGGCGGTCCTGGAGCGGGTCCCGCTACGGTCGTGCGCATGCCTCGCCGTGACCTGCCTCCTCCGCCCCCGCCCGCGCACCTGCGCGAGTGGCTGGACGAGTCCGTCGTACGGGCGGACCGCGCGCGCTCCCTGGCGGAACTCGTCCGCCACAACCTGGGCATCGAGCGGCTCCTGCTGCTCTGGGCCGTCGCGGCCGTCTTCGCGCTCGGCTGGTCCTTCGTCGGCATGGCCCTGATGGCCTTCGAGGAGGGCGGCCCCCTCGCTCGCGCCCTCGGCCTCGTCTTCGCCGCGCTCGCCGCCGGCGTGCTGGTGCCCGCCGGCATCTGGTTCGGCCGGGGCGCCCGACTGGACCGGCGGATACGGCAACTCCAGTGCGCCTGGGCGGCCTCGGACCGCGACCCGGCCGCCGACCGCCGGCTGCGCGCCCCCGGCCGGAGCCTGGCCTGGCTGCTGGCCTCCCTCGCCCTGGGCGCGCTCGGCCTCCGGGTGACCTTCGGGGCGGCGGCCGGGACCCGGCCGGGGGAGGGCGCGTACCCGGAACTCGTCCTGACGATGGGACTCGGCCTGATCCTGTGGGTCACCGCCCTGCTGGGCCTCGGCAAGGCCGGCGCCCACTACCGCTGGGCGATGTGCGCCCTGCGATCCCCCGGACCCGCCGGACCTTTCGGGCGGCTCGCGTCGTCCGGGCGGCTCAGTCCCGCGGCGCCGGCGCGCCGATCAGCATCGACGGGGCGCCCGCCACGCGCGTCAGGAACACGGTCGCGGAGTTCGGGCCCTGCGGCTTGACCTTCCTGCGCAGCTCCTCGGGCTCGATCGCCGAGCCCCGCTTCTTCACGGTCAGGACGCCCACCCCGCGCTCGCGCAGCAGGGCCTTGAGCTTCTTGAGGCCGAAGGGCAGGACGTCGGTGATCTCGTACGCGGTCGCGTACGGGGTCGCGCGCAGCTCGTCGGCGGTGATGTAGGCGATGGTCGGGTCGATGAGCCGACCGTCCAGCCGCTCGGCGACCTCCGCGACCAGATGGGCGCGGATCACGGCCCCGTCGGGCTCGTACAGCCAGCGCCCGACCGGGCCGGCCTCCGGGTCGGGCAACGGGTCGGCGGTCTCCAGCGCGCGCGGGCCGGGCAGCAGGGTGGCGCGCACGGTGCCGGGCGAGGTCCCGAACCACAGCACGGCCTCCTTCACGTCGCCCTGGTCGGAGATCCACTCGGCCTCCGCCTCGGCGGGCACGGCCTCGTGCGGGATCCCGGGGGCGATCTTGATGGCCGCGTACCGCGCGGCCCGCGCGGCCTCCACGGCCCAGGAGAGCGGCGGCGAGTAGCCCTCGGGGTCGAAGATCCTCCCGCGCCCGCCGCGCCGGGCCGGGTCGATGAAGACGGCGTCGTAGCCGGTGGTGTCCACGTCCGTCACATCGGCCTCCCGGACCTCGATCAGGTCCGCCAGCCCCAGCGCCTCGGCGTTGGCCCGTGCGACGGCGACCGTCAGCGGGTCGTGGTCCACGGCCAGCACCCGGATCCCGAGGCGGGCCAGGGCCAGGGCGTCGCCGCCGATGCCGCAGCACAGGTCGGCGACGCTGCGCACGCCCAGGGCGGCGAGCCGCTCGGCCCGGTACCCGGCCACCGACGCGCGGGTGGCCATCTCGCCGCCGCCGGGCGTGAAGTACATCCGGAAGGCGTCCTCGGCCCCGAACTTTGCGACCGCCCGCTGCCGCAGCCGGGCCTGACCGAGCGCGGCGGAGACCAGCGCGGCCGGGTGCTCGCGGCGCAGCCGGGTGGCGAGGGCGAGTTCCCGGGCGGGGTCGTGGTCGCGGAGCGAGGCGAGGAGGGCGTCGCCCTCGGGGGTGAGCAGTGCGGCGAAGTCTTCGGGGGTCACCGGTTCATTGTGGGCCAGTCGATGGAAGGTCCGGGTCCGGTCGAGGTGTCGCCGGGGACGCGCCGGGTGGTGCTGTAAGGATCCGGCGTTATGCAGCCTGTACGACAAAAGGGAAATAAGACGCAACAAGGTCACCGGTCAGCGGCGCGTCCGCGCGGCCGGTACGGCGTGGCCCTCGCCGCGCTGCTGGTCGCCGCCCTCGGCACGGCGTGCAGCTCCACGGAATCGGGCCCCGCCACGAAGCCCAAGACCGGCGCCGAGGGCGCCGCGGGCGCACTCGTGAACCCCGCCGAGCGCGCCAAGGCCGCCCAGCAGGCCCGGGTCGCCGCCGCGAAGCGCTGGGGCCTGGCGAAGGTCCCGCTGGTCGCGCCGGCGCCGCCCAAGGTGAAGCCGGAGATCACCACGCGGGACGGCTTCGAGGTCGAGGACCAGTCGGAGTACCCGCCGGTCTTCACCACGGTCCCCACCGAGGAGAAGGTCGTCTTCCTGACGGTCGACGACGGGGCCGAAAAGGACCCCGAGTTCCTGAAGATGATGAAGGAACTCAAGATCCCGTACACGGCGTTCCTCAGCGACTACGTCGTGAAGGACAACTACCCGTACTTCAAGGAGATGCAGGCCGCCGGCGTCACCCTGAACAACCACACGCTCAACCACCGCTACATGCCCGCGCTCTCCTACGAGCAGCAGCGCGAGGAGATCTGCGGCCAGCAGGACACGATCCAGAAGCAGTTCGGCAAGCGGCCGAGCCTCTTCCGGCCGCCGTACGGCAACTACAACCAGGACACGCTGCGCGCGGCCAAGTCCTGTGGCATCAAGGCGGTTCCGCTGTGGAACGCGGAGGCCTTCCCCAACCGCATGGACTGGCGCGAATGGGACCGGGACCTGCACGCGGGCGACATCATCCTCACGCACTTCCGCGGCAAGGAGGACTGGAAGGCCACCATGACCGACATGGTGCGCCACACCCTGAAGACGGTCACGGACAAGGGCTTCGCCATCGGCCGCCTGGAGGACTACGTCTGATCCCCGTCGTCTGATCCCCTCGACCGACGAGCGGTACGCGTGCGGAATCCCTCCCCGCGGGGAATCCGGCTCCGCACGCCTCTGCCGCACCGCCCATACCGTCGGCACCGCCCGTACCGTCGGCACCGCGCGTTTCGGCGGGCCCTGACGGGTCATATCAACGGAATATCCCCATCCGGGTATACATTCCGCACGTGCGTATGACTTTCAAACACCTTTCCCGTACTGCTCCTTCAGGGAGCGCGCCCCGCGTCGGCGGTCGTCCCCTCGCTCCCGCCGCCCGCCGAGGAGTGGCCGGGGCGCTCGCGATCGGCGCCCTCGTGGCGTCGCTGGCGGGATGCGGCAACAGCGTGGAACCCATCGAACGACTGGGCCGCAAGACCAAGCCGGAGACGGGTGCGGCCTCCCCGTCCGCCTCGGCCCCGGCCCCGGCGTCGAGCGCGCCCGCCGGAGCGCCCGCGACGGCGGAGCAGCCCTACCGCAAGTGGGGTCTGAAGGCCCCGGTCGTCTACGCCCCCAAGCCGGCGCAGAAGCCCCGACTCCCCAAGGCCGCCCCGGGCAGGCCGACGCTGGTGGACCGGATACCCGTGGCCCCCGCCGAGAAGGTCGTCTTCCTGACCTTCGACGACGGCGCGGAGAAGAACCCCGAGTTCCTGAAGATGGCGGCCGATCTGAAGCTGCCGATCGGCATGTTCCTCACGGACAACGTGGCCTCGTCCGACTACGGGCACTTCCAGGCCCTGCGCGACAACGGCAGCGGCAGCACGATCAACAACCACACCCTGACCCACCCCAACCTCCGGACGCTGTCCTACGCGGCGCAGAAGAAGGAGATATGCGGGCAGCAGGAACGCCTGGCCAAGCGGTTCGGCGCCAAGCCGACGCTCTTCCGGCCGCCGTTCGGCAACTACAACGACGACACCCTCAGGGCCGCCTCCGAGTGCGGCATAGCGACCGTCGTCCTCTGGCGGGCGTCGATGCAGATCAACGACTTCCAGTACGCCGAGGGCTCCGCGCTCAAGCCGGGCGACATCATCCTGGCCCACTTCCGCGGCCCCTCGGAGCTCAAGGGCTCCACCGAGATCGAGATGACGACCCGGATGCTCAAGCGCATCCAGGAGCAGGGCTACGCGATAGGTCGCCTGGAGGACTACCTGTAGGCCGACCACGCGGGCGCGGACCACGCGCGGCCGACCACCCGCGGGCCGGCGTGCGGAGCCGGCCATCCGGAGCCCGACCATCCGGAGGCCCCCCGGAGCCCGACCACCCGCGCGGGACTGCCCTCGGGGACTGCCCTCGGCGGCTACCCCGGGGCGCCGGCCCCCGTCGCGGCCCGGTCCACCGTGCCCGCCACCACCACCGGGGTGATCGTCGTCTCCGCCGGGCCGCGGGCGTCCGCCTCGCGTTGGCGTTCCGCGCTGTCGCTGATCCGCAGCAGCAGGGCGATCATGATCCAGTTGGCCAGGAGCGACGAGCCGCCCTTCGCCAGGAACGGCAGCGCCTTTCCCGTCAGCGGGATCAGGCCGGTCACGCCTCCCGCGACCACGAAGACCTGGAGCGCCAGCGCCGCCGACAGGCCCACCGCGAGCAGCTTGCCGAACGGGTCGCGCGCGGCCAGCGCCATCCGCAGGCCCCGCTGGACGAGGAGCGCGTACAGGAGCAGTACCGCCATCACCCCGGCCAGGCCGAGTTCCTCGCCCACGGTGGTCAGGATGAAGTCGCTGCGCCCCGCGAACGCGATCAGCTCGGGGTGGCCCATGCCGAGACCGGTGCCGGTGACGCCGCCCGTGCCGAAACTGAACAGCGCCTGCGCGGACTGGTCCGAGACGACCCCCGGCGGCCGGTCCTTCCAGTAGTAGGAGAGCGGGTTCAGCCAGGCGGCCACCCGCCCCTTGACGTGCGGTTCGGTCGAACCCACCACGAAGGCGCCGACCGAGGCCATCAGCACCCCGCAGACGATCCAACTGGTGCGCTCGGTGGCGACGTACAGCATCACCACGAACACGCCGAAGAAGATCAGCGACGTGCCCAGGTCGCGTTCGAAGACGAGCACCAGCATGGACAGGATCCACACGGTGATGATCGGCCCGAGCTGGCGCATGGGAGGCAACCGGACGCCCAGGAACCGCCGGCCCGTCAGCGCCAGCGAGTCCCGGTGGATCACGAGGTAGCCCGCGAAGAAGATCGCGATCATGATCTTGACGAACTCGCCGGGCTGGAGCGAGAAGCCGCCGACGACGATCCAGCGCTTGGCGCCGTAGGTGTCGGCCGGCGAGAACACCGGGGCGATCAGCAGGACCAGCGCCACGGCCATCGTGATGTAGATGAACCGTTGCAGCAGCCGGTGGTCGCGCAGCAGCGCCACCACGAGGATGCAGGCGGCGACCCCGACCACCGTCCACAGCAGTTGGCCGGGAGCGTTCGCGTCCGAGTTGTACCGCTCGATGTACCCCTGGTCGAGCCGGTGGAGCAGGACCAGGCCCAGCCCGGTCAGCAGCATGGCGAGCGGGAAGATCAACGGATCCGCGTACGCCGCGAACCGGCGGATGCCCAGGTGCCCCACCAACGACAGCAGCGTCAGGCTGATGACGAAGCCGGTGAGGTTGCGCGGCAGCTCGTCGTTCATCGCCAGGCTCGCCGCGCAGTGGCCGAAAACGGCGATGCCGACGACGAGGACGAGGAGGAACGCCTCGGTACGGCGGCGCGCGCCCGCCTCCGTCAGGGGCCTCAGTCCACGCACGGGACGCCGCCACCGTCGATCTTCTCCGGCTGTGAGGGCCCGGGAGACGGCGGTGCGGGCGGCGGTGAAGACGGCGCGGACGACGCGCCCGGTCCGGAGGGAGCGACGCCCGGCGCGCTCGGACTCGCAGGGGCCTTGGGCCCGATCTGCTCGGCAATGAGGCGCTTTATCTTCATATCATCTACGACGTTGATGTCCCCGTCATGGTTCCTTGCGAAGCCCTCCACGGGGAGTGTCGTGAATTGCACTTTCCCGCCGGACAGGTTCTTCGCCTGCTTCACGAACGACAGCAGGTCCCAGCCGGCGTCGGTCACCACGTCCTGCTTCGCCGCGTCGACCAGCTTGATCAACTTCACCGGGTCCGTGAAGGTGCCCGCGTCGTTCAGCTTCTTCGTCGCACCCGCCAGGAACGCCTGCTGCCGCTTCGTCCGGTCCAGGTCACCGCCCGGCAGCCCGTGCCGCTGCCGCACGAAGGCCAGCGACTGCTGCCCGTTCAGCGTCTGCGGGCCGGCGGGGAAGTCCGCCCCCGAGTACCTGTCCTTCACCGCCTTGTTCAGGCACACCGGAACCCCGCCCAGGGCCTCGGCCAGGTGGTGGAAACCGGCCAGGTTCAGCTCGGCGAAGTGATCGACCGGCACCCCCAGGAAGGTCCGTACGGTCTCGATCTCGGCCTTGCGTCCCGCCTCCCGGCCCTCGCGCTCCAGGCGCCGCCGGTCCTTGACCCCCTCGCCCGCCAGCTGCTCCTCGCGCAGTGCCTTCGCCCGTCCGTAGGCCTCCTTGATCTTGGCCTTGCCGGCGGCCGCGCCCGGCGCCCGGCCCGGCATCCCGCGCAGTTCCACGTAGTCGTCGCGCGGGATGGAGAACGCCCGGGCCCGACTGCCGTCGCCGGGCACGTGGAGCAGGATCAGGGTGTTGGTGTTGTAGCCGCCGATGTCGGAACTGCCCGCGTGCAGCTTGTCCAGGACCGAGTCCGGGAGCGGCTCGCCGTTCTGGTCGCGCCGGCTGTCCAGCCCCATGAGCAGGATGTTCGTGTCTCCGTGCGCCGACTTCTCCGCTCCCTCCAGGGCCTTCGAACTGCCGATGCTCGACGACAGGTCCCGGTAGACGTACCAGGCGGTGCCGCCGGCCAGGACCGTCAGCACACAGCCGGCGGTCAGCAGGGTGCGGCCGAGGCGGCGACGCCGCGGCAGGCGGCGGCTGGTCTTCCTGCGGTGCGCGCTCATGCCTGTCGATGCTGGGGGAGCCCCGCTGAAGGAAACCTGAGGGTCCTGAAACCGTCTTCAGGCCGGGCCGGGTCCGGGCCCCGCGACGCGCTTCAGGCCGGGCCGGATCCGGGGCGCGGGATCCGGAGCACGAGGCGGGCGCCACCGCCCGGCACGCTCCCCGCCCGCACGTCACCGCCGTGGGCGCGGGCGATCTCCCGGGCGATGGGCAGCCCCAGGCCCGTCCCGCCGCTCGCGCGCCCGCGGTCCGCGTCCAGCCGGACGAACCGCGCGAACACCCGCTCCCGGTCCGCCTCCGGGATCCCCGGGCCGTCGTCGGACACCTCCAGCACCCGCCACGCCCCGTCCGAGGCCGCCCGTACGACGACCCCCGCGCGGGCATGGCGCAGCGCGTTGTCCACCAGGTTGGCCAGCGCCCGCTCCAGCCGCGCCGGATCCCCGTACGCGGGTACGGCCGCCCCCGCCTCCAGCCGCACCGGCACCCGGGGCGCCGCCCTGCGCGCCACGTCCTCCGCCGCCAGCAGCGCCAGGTCCACCGGTTCGGACCGGGGCGGCGGACCACCGTCGAGTCGGGCCAGCAGCAACAGGTCCGCCGCGATCCGCTGGAGCCGCTCGGTGTCGGCCAACGCGGCCGCCACCGAGGCCCGGTCGGGCCGGTCGAGGGCCACCTCCAGCCGGGACCGCACGGCCGCGAGGGGATTGCGCAGCTCGTGCGAGGCATCCGCGGTGAACTGCCGCTGCCGGGCGTCGGAACGCTCCAACCGGTCGAGGGTGTCGTTGACGGTCCGGGCGAGCCGCGCGATCTCGTCGGCCCCGCCCGGATCCGGGACCCGACGACCCAGCTCGCTCGCGGTGACGGCCGCCAACTCGGTGCGGATCGCCGTGACCGGGCGCAGCGCCTGCCCCGTCACCCACCAGGCCAGCGCCGCCGCGAACGCGATCAACGGGGGCGCGCCGGCGAGCAGCCCGACCCCGATGGCCCGCGTCGCGTCGTCGACGTCGCGCAGGACGGTCATCGCGTACACGGTGTACGGGCCCCGGCCCCCGGGCGGCCCCGGCGAGCGGACCACCACCGCCGCCCCCCGCTCCGAACCGGCGCGCCCCACGGGCACCACGGCCGACCGGGAGTCCTCCCCGGCCGCCGGGCGCGGTCCGTCGAGGTCCGGGGCGCCGCGCGGATCCCCGCTGCCGGCGACGGTCCGCCCGGCCGCGTCCCGGACGAGGACCAGGTCCACCCCGCCGTCGGGCGCGGCCAGTCGGCCGTCGGGAGGCAGGGTCCGGGTGTCGAGCTGCGCGACGACCTTCCGTGCGGCCAGTTCCGTGCGCCCGGTGGTGTTGTCGAGCAGGTTGGCCCGCAGCAGCGTGTACAGCCAGAGCCCGCCGGCGCCGAGCACCGCGGCCATGGCGAGGGCGGCGGCCGCGGCCGCCCGGGCCCGGACCGTCCTAACCACCGTCGGGCGCCATCCGGTAGCCGGTCCCGTGCACGGTCAGGATCGAGCGGCGCCCGAACGGCGCGTCGATCTTCCGGCGCAGCGAGGACACGTACACCTCGACGATGTTCGGGTCGATGGCGTGCGGGACGTTCCAGACCTCGTCGAGGATGTCCTGCTTGGCGACCGCCCGGCCCGGCTGTTCCATCAGGCAGGCGAGCACGCCGAGCTCGCGCGCGGTGAGTTCGATGTCCCGCTCCCCGCGCCGGCAGCGCCGACCGGACGGATCCAGGACGAGATCGCCGGCCCGCAGGACGCCGACCTGCGGGGTGCCGGCGCGGCGGGCGAGCGCGCGCAGCCGTGCGGCCAGCACGACGAACGAGAACGGCTTGGTGAGGTAGTCGTCGGCGCCCGCGTCGAGCCCGTCGGCCTCGTCGTGCTCGCCGTCCTTGGCGGTCAGCATCAGCACGGGCGTGCGGTCTCCGTGGGCGCGCAGGCGGGTGCAGATCTCGTGGCCGCCGAGGCCGGGGAGCATCAGGTCGAGGAGTACGGCGTCGTACGGGCCGCCGGTCAGCGCGAGGTCGAGGCCGCGGTGTCCGTCGTGGGCGACCTCGACCCAATGACCGTCGGCGGACAGGCCGAGCCGCAGCGACTCGGCCAGCCCCTCTTCGTCTTCGACCACCAGGATGCGCACGGCTCAAGCGTCACATATCGGTCGCCGGAGCCGATGTCGGACCCGGAGCCGGACTCGGTACATCGGCGGCCGAAGCCGGGGACGATCACGCCGAACGCCTGCCCGAGGGACAAGTGGGGCGACTTCCGGGGAGCCGACGCAGAGGCCCGGAACCCCCCGCCCGCAGGGCCGGCGGGCCCCCGGCGGCCGGCTCGGCGCGCGCCTCGCCGGGAGGCAAATTGGCACTCCGCTTGACCGAGTGCTAATCGCCGGAATAGTGTCGCACCTGGCACTCGCCCCTGGTGAGTGCCAACACAGCGACAGGCAGGTCCGGCACCCGCGACGACGGATCGACCTGGTCGCCACCTCAGACAGTTAACCCCGGATCTCCGAAGGGGGAGGTCGGATCGTGACGACCACCAGCTCCAAGGTTGCCATCAAGCCGCTCGAGGACCGCATCGTGGTCCAGCCGCTCGACGCCGAGCAGACCACGGCTTCCGGCCTGGTCATCCCGGACACCGCGAAGGAGAAGCCCCAGGAGGGCGTCGTCCTCGCGGTCGGTCCGGGTCGCTTCGAGGACGGCCAGCGTCTCCCGCTGGACGTCAGCGTCGGCGACATCGTGCTGTACAGCAAGTACGGCGGCACCGAAGTGAAGTACAGCGGCGAGGAGTACCTCGTCCTCTCGGCTCGCGACGTACTCGCGATCGTCGAGAAGTAGTCGAACGAAGCAGGCAAGAGGAGCGATCCTCTTCCTCTTCACCAGTTTTGCTTTGAGCTGCGCCCCTGGTCACCCCGCTGATTGCCGGGCGGCGAGGGGCGCAGTTCGTTGAACCCGAGTTATCGAGAGGGCTGAACCGCTTCCATGCCGAAGATTCTGAAGTTCGACGAGGACGCCCGTCGTGCCCTTGAGCGCGGCGTCAACAAGCTTGCCGACACGGTCAAGGTGACGATCGGCCCCAAGGGCCGCAACGTCGTCATCGACAAGAAGTTCGGCGCCCCCACCATCACCAACGACGGTGTCACCATCGCCCGCGAGGTCGAGCTGGACGACCCGTACGAGAACCTGGGCGCGCAGCTCGTGAAGGAGGTGGCGACCAAGACCAACGACATCGCGGGTGACGGCACCACCACCGCCACCGTGCTGGCCCAGGCGCTGGTCCGCGAGGGTCTGCGCAACGTCGCCGCCGGCGCCTCCCCGGCCGCCCTGAAGAAGGGCATCGACGCCGCCGTCAAGGCCGTGTCCGAGGAGCTCCTCGCGACCGCGCGTCCGATCGAGGACAAGTCCGACATCGCCGCCGTGGCCGCGCTCTCCGCGCAGGACACCCAGGTCGGCGAGCTCATCGCCGAGGCGATGGACAAGGTCGGCAAGGACGGTGTCATCACCGTCGAGGAGTCCAACACCTTCGGCCTGGAGCTGGAGTTCACCGAGGGCATGGCCTTCGACAAGGGCTACCTCTCGCCGTACATGGTCTCCGACCAGGAGCGTATGGAGGCCGTCCTCGACGACCCGTACATCCTGATCAACCAGGGCAAGATCTCCTCCATCCAGGACCTCCTGCCGCTGCTGGAGAAGGTCATCCAGGCCGGCGCCTCGAAGCCGCTGCTGATCATCGCCGAGGACGTCGAGGGCGAGGCGCTCTCCACCCTCGTCGTCAACAAGATCCGCGGCACCTTCAACGCGGTCGCCGTCAAGGCCCCCGGCTTCGGCGACCGTCGCAAGGCGATGCTCCAGGACATGGCCACCCTCACCGGTGCCACCGTCATCGCCGAGGAGGTCGGCCTCAAGCTCGACCAGGCCGGTCTGGACGTACTGGGCACCGCGCGCCGCGTGACCATCTCCAAGGACGACACCACCATCGTCGACGGTGGCGGCAGCTCCGAAGAGGTCCTCGGCCGCGTCAACCAGATCAAGGCCGAGATCGAGTCCACGGACTCGGACTGGGACCGCGAGAAGCTGCAGGAGCGCCTGGCGAAGCTCGCCGGTGGCGTCTGCGTCATCAAGGTCGGCGCCGCCACCGAGGTGGAGCTCAAGGAGAAGAAGCACCGCCTCGAGGACGCCATCTCGGCGACCCGCGCCGCGGTCGAGGAGGGCATCGTCTCCGGCGGTGGCTCCGCCCTCGTCCACGCCGTGAAGGTGCTCGAGGGCAACCTCGGCCTCTCCGGCGACGAGGCCACCGGTGTCTCCGTGGTCCGCCGCGCCGCCGTCGAGCCGCTCCGCTGGATCGCCGAGAACGCCGGCCTCGAGGGCTACGTCATCACCGCGAAGGTGGCCGAGCTCGACAAGGGCCAGGGCTTCAACGCGGCCACCGGCGAGTACGGCGACCTGGTCAAGGCCGGCGTCATCGACCCGGTCAAGGTCACCCGCTCCGCGCTGGAGAACGCCGCTTCCATCGCCTCGCTGCTGCTCACGACCGAGACCCTGGTCGTCGAGAAGCCGGCCGAGGACGAGGGCGACGCCGGTCACGGCCACGGTCACGGCCACAGCCACTGAGGTTGAGCCGCAGGGCGCCCGCCGCTTCGGCGGGCCCCGCTGATCCGAGGGAAGGCCCCGGTCGATCACCGCCGAGCGGTGGGGGACCGGGGCCTTCCCCGTGTCCGGGTCCCGGCCGGCGACGGCTCAGGCGGCGTCCGTCATGCCCATCTGCCGCATGAGGCCCGGCGCGTCGTAGTACCACCAGCCCTCCGCCACCTGACCGTTCTCGATGCGGAAGGTCGTGCAGCCCGACATCGTGACTTCCTTCCCGGTCGGCGGGACGCCCATGAACTCGCCCTTCTGGGTGCCGGTCCAGGCCCACAGGGTGGTGACGCAGTCGCCCTCGGCGATCTGACGGTGCAGGTCGAACGAGAAGTCGAACGCGTCCCGCCACATGCCCATCGTCCGCTTCATGCCCTGCCGGCCGTCGCCCGTGCCGGGCGCCGCCATGATGTCGTGGTCGGTGTAGTCGGCCGCGACGCACTCGTCGACGACCGCGAAATCGCCCTTTTCCGCGACCTCCTCGAAGATCCGGGTCACGAGCAGCTTGTCGAGGTGCTCGTTCCGGACCACGTCCAGGTTCGTGAACGTCGGCATGCCCTCGCAGAGGGCCACCATCTCCTGGAACATCCCGTCCGTCTCGGGGAGTCGGGAGTTCCTCATGGCGTCCTCGTACGAGGGGAACTCGACGAGGTCGAGGTAGTGCGTCTGCGTCTCGCGGTCCCTGCCGATCATGGTGTGCGTGACCGTGCGCCGACCGCTCGCCTGCTGCGCCCAGCGGTCGATGAGGGCGTTCATCTCCTCGAACCGCGTGGTCTCGTAATCGATCACCTGTACGAATGTCATGGCGTCGCCTCCCGCACTGGATGGGACAGGTCCAGTTTAGGGAGATTTCACCCGTTTGGCGGGTTTGGTTGGTTCGGATGTGTCCCGCCGCGGCGGCCGTCCGCGTCACTGCGTGCGTACTGCCGCGGGTCTCTACTGCGGGCCGTACTTGCGACCCGTGCGGGAGGACATGCCGCCGAGCAGCCCGCGCGGAGTCAGCTTCACCACGCCCATCAGCGCCTTGTAGCGGGGATCGGGGATCGACACGGTCTTGCCGCGCGCCAGGTCGGCCAGCGCCGAGGCCACCAGCTTGTCGGCGTCCAGCCAGAGCCAGCCCGGGATGTTGTCCGTGCCCATGCCGGCCCGCTCGTGGAACTCCGTCCGTACGAAGCCCGGGCACAGCGCCATCAGCCGCACCCCGGATCCCGCCAGGTCCTTCGCCGCGCCCTGGGTGAACTGCACGACCCAGGCCTTGCTCGCCCCGTACGTGCCGCGCGGCAGGAAGGCGGCGACCGAGGCCACGTTGATCACGCCGCCGCGACCGCGCGAGCGCATCGACTCGCCGGCGGCCGAGGTCAGCCGCAGCACGGCCTCGATGTGCACCTTGACCATGGTCAACTCGTCGGCCATGGAAACGTCGAGGTAGCGGCCCTTGTTGCCGAAGCCCGCGTTGTTGACCAGCAGGTCCACGGGGTGGGTGCGGTCGCCGAGACGGGCCTCGACCGCCGCGATGCCCGCGTCGGTGGAGAGGTCGGCCGTCAGCACCTCGGCCTCGATGCCGTGGCGGTCGTGCAACTCGGTGGCCTGCTCCGCGAGTCGCTTGGTGTCGCGGGCCACCAGCACGAGGTTGTGGCCCTGGGCGGCGAGCCGCCGGGCGAAGGCGGCGCCGATGCCCGCCGTGGATCCCGTAATCAACGCAGTCGTCATGTGCGCAACCTAGTCGCCGCCGCGGGGCCCTGTCGTCAGGGTCCCGTCCGGTCCGCCGGACCCCGTGTCAGGCCCCGCCCACCGCACCGGAGTCGACCCGCGCCGCCGGGGAACCGTGGCGCAGGTCGTACGTGCGCGCGGTCTCCCGCGCGGCCGGTTCCAGCGCCGCGCCCGCCGCGAGGGTGCGCGGAAGCAGGGCCCGTTCGGTGGTGAAGGCGCGGAACCAGAACTCCACCGACACCTCGTGGTCCGGCCTGTGCAGCACCTCGACGGCGTCGCCCGGCGACACCGAGCCCTCCTCGATCACCCGCAGGTACGCACCCGGCCGGGCCTCCCGGGTGAACCGCTTCACCCATCCGCGCTCGCCCAGGGCTCCCTGGAACGTCCGGCACGGGATGCGGGCCGAGGCCACCTCCAGGACGAGGTCCCGCCCCACCCGCCAGCGCTCGCCGAGGCGTGCCGAATTCACGTCGATGCCGGAGGTGGTGAGGTTCTCGCCGAACAGCCCGCCGGCCAGCGGGCGCCCCAACTCGCCCTCCCACCAGTCCAGGTCCTCGCGGGCGTACGCGTACACGGCCTGGTGCTCACCCCCGTGGTGGCGCAGGTCGCACACGTCGTCCCCCTCGACACCGCTCGCCCCGACACCCTTGGGGCCCGGAGCGAAGACCCGCACCGGGCCGGGGACGGGGCGTTTGCCGATGCCGGTCAGTCCGTCCTTCGAGTCGGAGTACCCGACGGACTTCGCGCGGCCGACGTTCACGGAGATGAGATGCATGCGGACACGCTAGTCGAGGCTCCTCAAAGGGTCCTCCGATTATTGGCGCCACGGTCAAAGATGCCCTTATGCTCGACGGGTGATCGAAGCACGTCATCTGCGAGTTCTGCGCGCCGTCGCCGGGACCGGCTCCTTCTCCGCCGCCGCCCGTGAGCTGGGCTGCACCCAACCGGCCGTGTCCCAGCAGATGAAGGCGCTGGAGCAGTCGACCGGCACCCCGCTGCTGATCCGCACGGGCCGGGAGATGCGGTTGACCCAGGCGGGTGAGGCCCTGGTCCGGCACGCCGCCGGAATCCTGGCCGGACTGACCGCCGCCGAAGAGGAGGTCGCGGCCATCGCCGGGCTGCGCGCCGGCCGGGTGCGGCTGGTCTCCTTCCCCAGCGGCAGCTCCACGCTGGTGCCGACCGCACTGGCCGCCATGCGCGCCCAGCACCCGGGCACCCGGATCTCCCTGGTCGAGGCCGAGCCGCCGCGTTCGGTCGAGATGCTGCGCGAGGGCGACTGCGACGTGGCGCTGGCCTTCCGGTACGGGGGCTCCTCTGCCTCCGCGGCCGAATGGGAGGACCTGGTGGTGCGCCCGCTGCTCACCGACCGCCTCGTGGGTCTGGTCCCCGAGGGGCACCGGCTGGCCGGGGCCGAGCGGGTGGGCATGGCCGAGCTGGCCGACGAGCCCTGGATCGCGGGCTGCCCGCGCTGCCGCCGCCACCTGGTGGAGGTGTGCGAGGACGCGGGTTTCACCCCGCGCATCGACTTCGCCACCGACGACTACCCGGCCGTGGTCGGCCTGGTGGGCGCGGGGCTCGGCGTGGCGGTGCTGCCCGAGCTCGCCGTGGAGTCGGTACGGGCCAAGGGTGTCAGCACCGTGGCCGTGGAGCCCGCCGTGGAGCGGGAGGTCGTGGCGCTGACCCTGGCCGACCTGGCGAGGGTCCCCGCCGTGGCGGCGACGATGACCCAGCTGGAGCGGGCCGCGACGCGTTGACGGGCGCCGGCGGGGGCCGGGTGGCCCCCGCCTGGCGGTCCGTCGGGCGCCTGCCGTACGGCGGTACGGCCGGGCGGGTGACGGACCGGACCCGCGGGGTCCGTGACGGGTACGTGAGCGTCACGGATTCGAGGAAACGTTCCTTCGGGCGTTTCGTGCGAACCGGCTAGTGCGGTGCGATCGGGCCGATCGTGCTCGACGCGGGGATCAGGCGGTGCCGGGCTCGACCCATCAGCTCTTCGCGTTCGTCCTCGGTGAGGCCGCCCCACACCCCGTAGGGCTCGCGGACGGCGAGGGCGTGCGCGGCGCATTCCGAACGGACCGGGCAGCGCATGCAGACCTCTTTAGCCGAGGCCTCGCGCGCGCTCCTGGCCGCGCCCCGCTCGCCTTCCGGGTGGAAGAAGAGGGAGCTGTCGACCCCGCGGCAGGCAGCCAGCAGCTGCCAGTCCCAGAGGTCGGCGTTCGGTCCGGGGAGGCGGGAGAAATCTGCCATTGGTAGTCCCTCTTGGTGCCGGTACTGAGGCGGATACGGTCCATGTCTCCACACCTACTGTCGGAGTAGATGTAAATATGACTCATTGGGAATCTAGCCTCAGACACGTGCCAAACGGAAGGAAAGCCGCCAAATAGGGCATAGCTCCAGATGGAGGACAGGCCGCCCGCGCCTCCGACGTCGTGATCGCTTCCTCACGTAGAGTGCCGAAGGTGTCCGTCTGACCCGTAACTCTTTCGAGTGACCATCGTTGAGAGTGCGAAGGCGGTTGAACCAATAAGTTCTCGGACAGGTGTCCGGGGGCATCGACCGCACAGGTGACGATACGTACCAGCCTGGAGGCACAAGGTGACGCGCATCAGCAGCTGCGGAGGGCGGTCATGACATCCGTCCTCGTCTGCGACGACTCCCCGCTTGCCCGAGAGGCGCTCCGTCGCGCGGTTGCCACCGTGCCCGGCGTCGAGCGTGTGACGACGGCAGCCAACGGCGAGGAAGTCCTCCGCCGCTGGGGTGCCGACCGTTCCGATCTGATTCTGATGGATGTACGGATGCCCGGCCTGGGCGGTGTCGAGACGGTCCGTCGGCTGCTCTCGGCCGACCCCGGCGCCCGCATCATCATGCTGACGGTCGCCGAGGACCTGGACGGCGTGGCCCTCGCGGTCGCCGCCGGCGCCCGGGGATACCTGCACAAGGACGCCTCGCGCGCCGAACTGCGGGCCACGGTCACCCAGGCCCTCGCCGACCCGACCTGGCGACTGGCCCCGCGCCGGCTGCGCTCGGCCGAGATGGGCGCCGCGCCCACGCTCACCGCGCGCGAGATCCAGGTCCTGGAGGGCATGAGTCACGGCCGGTCCAACGCGGAGATCGGGCGCGAGCTCTTCCTCTCCGAGGACACGGTCAAGACGCACGCCCGTCGGCTGTTCAAGAAGCTGGGTGCCTCGGACCGTGCGCACGCCGTGGCGCTCGGGTTCCGATGGGGCCTGGTCCGCTGATCGCGGACCGTTGAGAGTGTCCCGCCCGGACCCGGTGCGAAACCGGGGATTGGCGGGGCACAATCCGGGGGACGTGTCGCTTCGTGCGCGATGCCGCATCCTTGAGGGTGTGCCGCATTCTCGAAGATGTGGCCTAGGGACCATTCGGGCCGAGCGGAGGGGAGGGCGCAGGCGATGAGTTCTGGCGCACCCGCTCATAACGCTTCGATGCACAACAAGGACGACGGTGCCGCGAATGCACCCGCGCCAAGGCACCATGGATTGATGCGCGACGACGAGGCCCCGGGGTCACCCGCGGCCACAGGCTCCACCGGCACCGCCAGGGGCGGCGGAGCCGGGGCCGTCAGCGCTCTCGTCCGCAGGGCCGTGGACGGCGACGAGCAGGCCACGCACGACCTGCTGGCCTTCGTCCACCCCCTCGCGATCCGCTACTGCCGCACCCGGCTGTCCCGCCTTCCGGGTGACGCTCGCCACTTCGTCGAGGACCTGGCGCAGGAGGTCTGTGTCGCCGTCCTGATGGCGCTGCCGCGCTACCGGGACACCGGGCGCCCCTTCGAGGCCTTCGTCTTCGCCATCGCCGCGCACAAGGTCGCCGATCTCCAGCGGGCCGCCATGCGGCACCCGGGGAGCACGGCGGTCCCGTCGGACGAGATGCCCGAGCGGCCCGACGACTCACTCGGCCCCGAGGAACGCGCGCTGCTCAGCAGCGACGCGGCCTGGGCCAAGAAGCTGCTGGCCAACCTGCCCGAGAACCAGCGCGAACTGCTCGTGCTGCGGGTGGCCGTCGGCCTGACCGCGGAGGAGACCGGGCAGATGCTCGGGATGTCCCCCGGCGCGGTGCGCGTGGCCCAGCACAGGGCGCTCAGTCGGCTCCGGGCACTCGCGGAGCAGTAGACCGCCGGCCGCGGTCGGGGTCCCGGGGCAGGAGTCCGTCCGCAGGAGTCCAGTAGTAGGAAACGACGAAACTTCTGCTTGACCTTGGTCGTGGAATGAGACGCGTCGCGATCCCGTTAGCATGGACATCCGCGCTGAGCAAGACCATTTGGGAAGGTGTCATGACTGTGAACGCCGATGGAGTGCCCGACAAATTCGCCACACTCGGCCTCACGTATGACGACGTGCTGCTGCTCCCCGGCGTGTCGGACATGGCGCCGGACCAGATCGACACCTCCTCCCTCATCTCGCGCAACGTCCGCGTCAACGTCCCGCTGCTGTCCGCGGCCATGGACAAGGTCACCGAGGCGCGGATGGCCATCGCGATGGCCCGCCAGGGCGGCGTCGGCGTCCTGCACCGCAACCTCTCGATCGTCGACCAGGCGAACCAGGTCGACCTCGTGAAGCGCTCCGAGTCCGGCATGGTCACCGACCCGATCACCGTGCACCCGGACGCCACCCTCGGCGAGGCCGACCAGCTCTGTGCGAAGTTCCGCATCTCCGGCGTCCCGGTCACCGACGGGGCGGGCAAGCTGCTCGGCATCGTCACCAACCGCGACATGGCCTTCGAGTCGGACCGCAGCCGCCAGGTGCGCGAGGTCATGACCCCGATGCCGCTGGTCACGGGCAAGGTCGGCATCTCGGGCGTGGACGCCATGGAGCTGCTGCGCCGCCACAAGATCGAGAAGCTTCCGCTGGTCGACGAGGCGGGCATCCTCAAGGGCCTGATCACGGTCAAGGACTTCGTCAAGGCGGAGAAGTACCCGAACGCCGCCAAGGACAAGGACGGTCGGCTGCTCGTCGGCGCGGCCGTCGGTGTCGCGGGCGACGCGTACGAGCGGGCCCAGGCCCTCATCGAGGCGGGCGCCGACTTCATCGTCGTCGACACCGCCCACGGCCACTCCCGTCTCGTCGGCGACATGGTCTCCAAGATCAAGTCGAACTCCTCCGTCGACGTCATCGGCGGCAACATCGCCACCCGCGACGGCGCCCAGGCGCTCATCGACGCCGGCTGTGACGGCATCAAGGTCGGTGTCGGCCCCGGCTCCATCTGCACCACCCGTGTCGTCGCCGGCATCGGCGTCCCGCAGGTCACCGCGATCTACGAGGCCGCGCTGGCCGCCAAGGCCGCGGGCGTACCGGTCATCGGCGACGGCGGCCTCCAGTACTCCGGCGACATCGCCAAGGCCCTGGTCGCGGGCGCCGACACGGTGATGCTGGGCTCCCTGCTCGCGGGCTGTGAGGAGTCCCCGGGCGAGCTGCTCTTCATCAACGGCAAGCAGTTCAAGTCCTACCGGGGCATGGGCTCGCTGGGCGCGATGCAGTCCCGCGGCGAGCAGAAGTCCTTCTCCAAGGACCGCTACTTCCAGGAGGGCGTGGGCGGCGACGACAAGCTCATCCCCGAGGGCATCGAGGGCCAGGTCCCGTACCGCGGCCCGCTGTCCGCGGTCGTGCACCAGCTCGTCGGCGGCCTGCGCCAGTCGATGTTCTACGTCGGCGGCCGCACGGTTCCCGAGCTCCAGGACCGCGGCCGGTTCGTCCGGATCACCTCGGCGGGCCTCAAGGAGAGCCACCCGCACGACATCCAGATGACGGTCGAGGCGCCGAACTACTCCCGCAAGGGCTGAGCGGCCCGCGCACACGCGTGAACGGGGCGGTTCCGGTCGATCCGGGGCCGCCCTTCACCGTTCCCGGACCCCGGGATCGCGCCGGCGCCCGGCCCGGCCGCGTCCGTACAGCGGTCACCGGAACGCGGGCCCCCGGGGTTCGGGGATACTGGACGGGCAGACCCAGAGGAAAGGCCACCACACGTGACTGAGATCGAGATCGGGCGCGGCAAGCGCGGCCGCAGGGCGTACGCGTTCGACGACATCGCCATCGTCCCGAGCCGGCGTACGCGGGACCCGAAGGAGGTCTCGATCGCCTGGCAGATCGACGCGTACCGCTTCGAGCTCCCCTTCCTGGCCGCCCCCATGGACTCCGTGGTCTCCCCGCAGACCGCCATCCGGATCGGCGAGCTCGGCGGCCTCGGCGTGCTGAACCTCGAAGGTCTGTGGACCCGCTACGAGGACCCGCAGCCGCTGCTCGACGAGATCAACGAGCTGGACGAGGAGGCCGCCACCCGCCGCCTCCAGGAGATCTACGCCGCGCCGATCCAGGCCGACCTGATCCGGCAGCGCATCAAGGAGGTGCGCGACTCGGGCGTCGTCACCGCCGCCGCGCTGTCCCCGCAGCGCACGGCCGAGTTCTCCAAGGTCGTCGTCGACGCCGGCGTGGACATCTTCGTGATCCGCGGCACCACGGTGTCGGCCGAGCACGTCTCCGGCGCCGCGGAGCCGCTGAACCTCAAGCAGTTCATCTACGAACTGGACGTCCCGGTCATCGTCGGCGGCTGCGCCACCTACACCGCGGCCCTGCACCTCATGCGCACCGGCGCGGCCGGTGTGCTGGTGGGCTTCGGCGGCGGCGCCGCGCACACCACGCGCAACGTGCTCGGCATCCAGGTCCCGATGGCCACCGCCGTCGCGGACGTGGCCGCGGCCCGCCGCGACTACATGGACGAGTCCGGCGGCCGCTACGTGCACGTCATCGCCGACGGCGGCGTGGGCTGGTCGGGCGACATCCCGAAGGCCGTCGCCTGTGGCGCGGACGCCGTGATGATGGGCTCCCCGCTGGCCCGTGCCACGGACGCGCCCGGCAAGGGCAACCACTGGGGCATGGAGGCCGTCCACGAGGACGTGCCGCGCGGCAAGAAGGTCGACCTCGGCACGGTGGGCACCACCGAGGAGATCCTGACCGGCCCCTCGCACTCCCCGGACGGCTCGATGAACATCTTCGGCGCGCTGCGCCGCTCGATGGCCACCACCGGCTACAGCGAGCTCAAGGAGTTCCAGCGGGTCGAGGTCACCGTCGCGGACTCGCAGCACCGCCGCTGACCGGCTTCCACGCCCGTACGCCGGAGGGCCGGCACCCCGATCGGGGTGCCGGCCCTCCGGCGTGTGCGGGACCGGTGTCAGTCGCTGACCTTCTTGGCCGCGCCGAAGGCGACGAAGCCGCCGATGCCGAGGAAGAGGTAGTCCATGGCCTCGGCCGACTCCTTCCAGATGTCGTTCAGGCCGCCGATGCCCGGGTCGCTCAGCACGTCGGCGACGCCGATGTGGGCGTAGTCGGCGAGGGCGAGCGCGATGAAGAACAGCTGACCGAGGTAGACGGCGCCGATCGAGAGGATCGCGCTGACCACGGGGAGGGCCGGGTTCCTGCCGCCGACCTTGCCGGCGGCGAGGCCGACGAGGAGCCCGACGCCGACCGCGGCGTAGCCGACCTGGCGGTCGATGGCGTTCATGATGCCGCCGTACGCGCCGGCCGCGACCAGGGCGGCGACGACGGCGGCCAGGATGCCGAGGCCGACGTTGCCGCCGCGGCGCGCCGGGGCGGGGGCGGGAGCGGCGGTGTAGGAGTCGGGCGCGGGCGGCTGGAACTGCTGGCTCATGAGAAATCCCCCCAGGGAACACGGCACACGTGTGGGTCACCGGTGTCCACCGGGACGTATGTGCGAGATAAGAACGCCGCAGGCTAACAGCAGGCCCTGACATTCGGCGGGGGATTTATCGGGGGGACCGCGCCTGACAGCCCCGGAGCGGCCGGCGAGGGCCGCTCCGGGGGCGGGCGCGAGGTGTCAGAGGCGGTGCGCCGCGCCGACCGGGCTGGCGCCCCGGGTGTCCAGCAGGAGCTGCGCCTTGACGGCCAGACCTTGCAGGTCATAGGTGCGGTGGTGCTGGAGCAGGATCGTCAGGTCGGCGTTGGCGGCGGCCTCGTACAGCGAGTCGGCGCGCGGGACGGGCTGGTCGCGGACCCGCCAGGCCGGGATGTACGGGTCGTGGTAGCTGATCTGGGCCCCGAGGTCGATCAGCCGGCTGGCAATCTCGCGCGCCGGCGAGCCCTCCTGGTCGGCGAGGTCCGGCTTGTACGTCACCCCGAGCAGCAGGACCCGGGCGCCGCGGGCGGACTTCCCGTGCTCGTTCAGCAGGGCGGCGGAGCGCTGGATGACGTACTGCGGCATCCGGTTGTTGATCTCCTGGGCCAGGCCGACCATGCGCAGCGGGTGACCGGGGGTGCGGGTGGTGTGGGGGAGGTAGTTCGGGTCGAGCGGGACGCCGTGGCCGCCGACGCCGGGGCCGGGGCGGAACGCCTGGTACCCGTACGGCTTCGTCTCGGCGCACCGGATGACGTCCCACAGGTCGACCCCGAGGTCGTGG
The DNA here is from genome assembly GCF_036231985.1 of Streptomyces sp. NBC_01426. Lineage (GTDB taxonomy): Bacteria > Actinomycetota > Actinomycetes > Streptomycetales > Streptomycetaceae > Streptomyces. Next base: position 3,305,023 of record NZ_CP109500.1, on the reverse strand, counting down.
CACAGGACGGCCATCTCGTTCATGAGGGCGATGTTCACGTGCCGGTAGTTGGTCTCCAGCAGCTGCACGGTCTCGGCCTCGCGCAGGCCGCGGGCGCGCACCACCTTTTCGGTGAGGCGGGCGTAGAACGCGTGCGCGGACTCGGTGCAGGCGGGGGTGAGGCCGCCGATCACCTTGGGGGTGTTGGAGATCCCGTGCGTGCGGTTGCCCGGGTCGTGCCGGCTGGGGGAGTAGGCCAGGTGGAAGTCCCGGCCCGCGCGCAGCCCCGATCCGGCTTCGAGGATCGGGCGCAGGTAGTCCTCGGTGACCCCCGGATGGGCGGCGGACTCCAGGATGACGGTGGTGTGCGGGCGCAGCCGGGCGGCGAGCGCGTGGCCCGCGTCGCCGACCGCGGAGAGATCGAGCGCACGATCGGCGCCGAGCTGGGTAGGGGCGCAGATGACGGCGGTACGGACCCGGCCCAGTTCGGCGGGGTTGGTGGTGACCCGGAAGCCGGCCGCCGACATGCGGCGGATCTCGGCGGCGGTGAGGGTGCTGTCCGTGGTCGGACCGCTGTCGAAGCCGACGGTCTCGATTCCGGCGGCGACGGCCGCCTGAGCGAGAGGGAGGCCGAGGTGGCCGAGTCCGATGACGGCGAGATCTGCGGGCATGGAGGTGCCGTCCCTTCCCTTCCCTTGCATGAGGGGGCTGGGCGCGCAAGTCCTGTGGAGGGCTGGAGCAGGCGCAATGTCAGACTAGGCGTATATATGACAGATATGTCGCATTGTGAGGTGGTGGCTGCCGTTGTGTTGTCCACAGGCGGTGGCCGATGTGTGCGCGGAAGGTCAGAATCAACAGCGGGGATGTGAGCGGGATCACCCGCATCGAGCGGGGATTCCCCCGCACCAACGGGAGGCAGCCGTGAGGACAGCGACACTGGGACCGGTTCAGCGGGCCGAGGCACTTGCCCGGATGGCCGAACGGGAGCTGGACGTGCTGGTCGTCGGCGCGGGAGTGGTCGGCGCCGGCACCGCGCTCGACGCGGCCACCAGAGGCCTGTCCACCGGGCTGGTGGAGGCACGGGACTGGGCCTCGGGCACGTCGAGCCGCTCCAGCAAGCTGATCCACGGTGGACTGCGCTACCTGGAGATGCTCGACTTCGCCCTCGTCCGCGAGGCCCTGAAGGAACGCGGCCTGCTGCTGGAGCGGCTCGCGCCGCACCTGGTCAAGCCGGTTCCGTTCCTGTACCCGCTCCAGCACAAGGGCTGGGAGCGCCTCTACGCCGGCTCGGGCGTGGCCCTGTACGACGCGATGTCCTTCTCCAGCGGGCACGGGCGCGGGCTCCCCACCCACCGGCACCTCTCGCGCAAGCACGCGCTGCGGGTCGCCCCGGCGCTGCGCAAGGACGCCCTGGTGGGCGCCCTGCAGTACTACGACGCCCAGATGGACGACGCCCGGTACGTCACCACATTGGTCCGAACGGCCTCCGCGTACGGGGCGCAGTGCGCCAACGGGGCGAGGGTCGTCGGCTTCCTCCGCGAGGGCGAACGGGTGGTCGGCGCGCTGGTGCGGGACGTGGAGGGCGGCGGCGAGTACGAGATCCGCGCGAAGCAGGTCGTCAACGCCACCGGGGTGTGGACGGACGACACCCAGGCCCTGATCGGGGAGCGCGGTCAGTTCCACGTCCGGGCCTCGAAGGGCATCCACCTGGTCGTCCCGAAGGACCGGATCCACTCCTCCACCGGGCTGATCCTGCGCACGGAGAAGTCCGTGCTCTTCGTCATCCCCTGGGGACGGCACTGGATCGTCGGCACCACGGACACCGACTGGGACCTCGACAAGGCGCACCCGGCGGCGTCCAGCGCGGACATCGACTACCTGCTGGAGCACGTGAACTCGGTGCTGGCGGTTCCCCTGACGCGCGACGACGTCCAGGGCGTCTACGCGGGCCTGCGGCCCCTGCTGGCCGGCGAGTCCGACGCGACCAGCAAGCTCTCGCGCGAGCACACGGTGGCGCACCCGGTGCCGGGGCTGGTCGTGGTGGCGGGCGGCAAGTACACGACGTACCGGGTGATGGCCAAGGACGCGGTGGACGAGGCGGTGCACGGGCTGGACCAACGCGTCGCGGAGTGCGTGACCGAGGACGTCCCGCTGGTGGGCGCGGAGGGGTACCGGGCCCTGTGGAACGGCCGCGCCCGGATCGCCGCGCGCACGGGCATCCACGTGGCGCGGGTGGAGCACCTGCTGAACCGGTACGGGTCCCTGACGGAGGAACTGCTCGACCTGATCGCGGAGGATCCGGGGTTGGCCGAGCCGCTCACGGGGGCAGAGGACTACCTGCGGGCGGAAGTCGTCTACGCGGCTTCGCACGAAGGGGCCAGGCACCTGGACGACGTGTTGACGCGTCGGACGCGGATCTCGATCGAGACCTTCGACCGGGGCACGCGATCGGCCCGGGAGTGCGCGGAACTGATGGCTCCGGTACTGGGCTGGGACAAGACGCAGATCGAGAACGAAGTCGAGCACTACGAGAAGCGGGTGCAGGCGGAACGGGAATCGCAGCGCCAACCGGACGACCTGACGGCGGACGCGGCCAGGCTGGGAGCTCCCGACATCGTTCCGTTGTAACTCCGGGATCCGGAAGGGGGAACCGTTGCCCCGGGGCGCCCGTCCGTTGCGGAGTGAGCAACAATGAGGTTTCTGCCGGGGCGGGTTACCGTGCCCCTCGGCGGCTGCCGGGGCAGCCGGGCAGGCTGCACGATCGCAGAGGGGACGCATGTCGAAGCCGGAGCACACCGAGTCGCCGGATTCCGCGGGTGAGGCGCCGAGCGCCGAACCGAGCACCGAGCCGGCGGGTGTGAAGCCGAGCCCGCGCAAGGCCGAGCCCGCGGCGGAACCGGAGGGTGTGAAGCCCGCCGCGGCGAAGCCGGGTCCGTCCGGGGCGAAGTCCAGCCCGGCCGGGCCGAGCCCGGCCAAGTCGCCCGCCGCGCAGGCGGAGCCCGAGGACGCCAGGCCGGCGGCCGGGTCCGAACCGGGCGCGGTCGCGCCCGCGGCTTCGGTGGCGAAGCCCGACCTCGCCAAGGCCGCCCCCACCGCCGACGCGGAGTCGGACGGGCCGCGGGACGCCAAGCCCACCGCCTCGGCGGACGCGAAACCGGCGACCGCCGCGGACGCGAAGTCCGCGACCCCTTCGGACGTGAAGCCCGCGACCCCTTCGGACGCGAAGCCCGTGCCGAAGCCGCGCACGGCCAAGGCCGCGCCCGCGAACGCGCCCGCCGGCAAGCCCGCGTCCGGTGGCGAGAAGTCGGCGTCCCCCGCCGGCTCCGGCCCGGCCAAGGCCGCCCCCGCCGCGAAGGCGGAACCCGTGTCGGCCGTGAAGGTGGCCTCCGCGGAGCCCGAGGACGCCAGGCCCGCGCCGGCCAAGCCCGAGGACGCCAGGCCCGCGGATGCCAGGCCCGCGCCGGCGAAGCCCGATCCGGTCAGGACCGGTGCCGCGAGGCCCGAGGTCGTGCCCGCGCAGCGGTCGCCCGAGGGCGCGAAGAGCCCCGCGGTCAAGGCGGAAACCGGTCAGGACGAAGGGCGGTTGCTCGCCCGCCGGTACCGGCTCGGATCCGTCCTCGGCAAGGGCGGCATGGGCACCGTGTGGCGCGCCGAGGACGAGATCCTCGGGCGGACGGTCGCCGTCAAGGAACTCCGCTTCAGCATGGGCGTGGACGAGGACGAGAAGCGCCGCCTCATCACCCGCACCCTCCGCGAGGCCAAGGCGATCGCACGGATCCGCAGCGGCGGCGCCGTCACCGTCTACGACGTCGTGGACGAGGACGGCCGCCCGTGGATCGTCATGGAACTCATCGAGGGCCCCTCCCTCGCCGAGTTCGTGCGCGAGCGCGGCCCGCTGACGCCCCGTCGCGCGGCCGAGGTCGGACTCGCCGTCCTCGACGTCCTGCGCGCCGCCCACGACCAGGGCATCCTGCACCGTGACGTGAAGCCGTCCAACGTGCTCATAGCGGACAACGGTCGTGTCGTGCTCACCGACTTCGGCATCGCGCAGGTCGAGGGCGACCCCTCCGTCACCTCCACCGGCATGCTCGTCGGCGCCCCCTCCTACATCTCTCCCGAGCGCGCCCGGGGCCAGAAGCCCGGCCCGCCCGCCGACATGTGGTCGCTCGGCGGCCTGCTGTACGCCTGCGTCGAGGGCGTGCCCCCGTACGACAAGGGCTCGGCCCTCGCCACCCTCACCGCCGTGATGACCGAACCGGTGGAACCGCCGAAGAACGCCGGTCCGTTGACCGAGGTCATCTACGGCCTGCTGGTCAAGGACCCGGCCGGGCGGCTCGACGACGACCGTGCCCGGGCGATGCTGAAGGCGGTGCTCGACGCCCCCGAGCCCGCGCCGCCGATGCCCCCGGCCGTCGAGGAGACCAAGGCGATCTCCCTCGCCGACGCCAAGGAGGCGGCGGACAAGGTCGCCGCCGAGAAGGCGGAGAAGGTCGAGGCGGAGAAGGCGGAGAAGGCGGAGAAGGCCGAGGCCAAGGCCGCCGCCGAGCGCGTCGCCGCCGCCAAGGCTGCCGAGAAGGCCGCCGAGAAGGCGGAGAAGAAGGAACGCGAGCGGCGTGAGCGCGAACAGCGCGAGCGCGCCCGGGCGGCGTTGAAGTCCGCCCGCAAGGCCGCCGCGGCGGAGGCCGCCACCGCGGCCGCCGCCGCCTCGACGGCGTCTGCCGCCGAGGCCCCGTCGTCCCGCCCCAAGCCGATCCCGGCGTCGCTCACCGATGTGATGTCGCGCCGCACCATCGCGCTCGCGATCGCCGGTGTGGTCGTGGTCCTGGCGGTGATCGGCTCGCTGATCGTGTGGGCGTTCAGCGGGGACGACGACAAGGACAAGGGCAAGGACAAGGCCGGTCCCCGGCCGTCCGCTTCCGGGGCGGCGACCCCGGGTACGGCCGTCGGCGCGTCGGCGGGCACCGCCGGCAAGGGGTCCTCGAACAGCGGATCCGACGGGGGCAAGAAGAGCGGCGAGCCCAGCCCGGGACAGAGCCCCGCGCAGAGTCAGGGTCAGGGCCAGGCCCAGGGCCAGGCGCAGGGCCAAGGCCAGGGTCAGAACACGGGCCAGACGCAGGGTCAGGGCAGCGGCCCGGGCGCCGGGCTGCCGGCCGGCTACGCGAAGGTCTCGGACCTGCGGTTCCACTTCTCCATGGCGATGCCCGAGGGCTTCCGCCAGACCGACACGGCCGGCGAGAACTCCGGCGCCATATACAGCCGTGACGGCGGCTTCCCGCGCATCCAGGTCGACTTCACCGACAGCCCGACGGGCGACGCGCGCCTCGCCTGGTCCCAGTTGGCCCCGGCCGTCGCCGGCAGCAGCACGGGCTACCACCTGATCAGGTTGGACGGCGTGGACTACCGCGGCTATCCGACCGCGGCGGACTGGGAGTTCGAGCGCGAGCAGAAGGGCAGCAAGGTCCGGGTGCTGAACCGGGGCTTCAAGGTGGACGCGACGCACGGCTACGCCATCATGGTCAGCTGCCCGGCCGACCAGTGGGACGGCCCCGAGTGCACCCTGATGCGCAACACGGCATTCGAGACCTTCCAGCCCCTGGGCTGAGCCCGGTCGTCCCCCGGCGGGGGCGGGCCTTGCCAGGCCCGGGACGCGGGCGCCCCGGGCGACGTATCGTGTCCGCGGGAACCATGGGGTTGGGTACCGCACTCGGGGGAGGCGATGTGGAGGACTACGCGGGTCGGATCCTGTCCGACCGATACCGTCTGCCGCTGCCGCCGTCGGACGAGTACGAGCCGGTCGAGACCCGGGCCTTCGACACCCGCAGCGGTCAGGAAGTCCTGGTCCGGCAGGTGCCGTTGCCCGAGATCGTGGACGCGGAGCTGCTGGACGGGACGCACGGTCCGGCGACCGGGCGTCGGTCGCCCGGCGAACTCCCGGCCGTGCGCCGGGCGATCGCGGCGGCGCAGGCGGCCGCCTCGGTACCCGACCATCCGCGCCTCGACCAGGTCTTCGACGTCTTCGCGGAGGGCGGTTCGCTGTGGATCGTCAGCGAACTCGTTCCCGCACGGCCGTTGGCGGCGCTGATCGCCGAGGAACCGCTGAGCCCCTACCGCGCGGCCGAGGTGGCCGCCGACGTGCTGACCGCGCTGCGGGTGCTGCACGCGCACGGCTGGACCCACCGCAACATCACCGTGCGGACCGTGTTGATATGCGAGGACGGCCGGGTCGTCCTGACGGGGCTCGCGGCGGGCGCCGCGGAAGAGGCCCTGTGCGGGTACGACCCGGTGCCCGAGGGCGCCGGGATCGGTACGGACCCCTCCGCTTCGCTCTCCGCGTCCGAGCCGATCGACCGGTACCCGACGCCCCAAGGACCGCCGTGGCAGGGCCCGTCGGGCCACGACCCCGTGCGCGGGGAAGCCGGCCCCGGCACGCGGGCGACCGACCCGTACGGCCGGATCCCCGGCCCCGGCCGGCCGCCGATCGCCCCCGAACCCGAGCCCGAACCCCAGCCCGGACCCGAATCCGCATCCCGGACGCTTCCGCCCGCGCGGGAGTCCGGTGGCATCGCCTACGCGCCTCTGGTGGCTCCGGGGTACGACACCGGGCCGCGGTACTCCGACCACATCACCCCGGAACGCCCCCCGATCCCGGTGCTTCCGGCGCTCCAGGCAGGTCCCGCGGACACCCCGGCGTCCTCCGAGGAGCGGCCCGACCTCAAGGCCGCCGCGCGGGCCGGTTCCATCGCCGCCTACCGGGCCGGCGCGCGGGCGGCCGCGGCCAAGGTCGAGGAGGAACGCAGGGCGGGCACCGGCGCCGCACCCGAGCCGCGCCCGGAGGGCTCGAACCTGCCTCAGGGGTACTCGTACCCGTACGGGGGCCCGGATGCCGAGCCGGCCGCGCCCTGGCACGGCGCCACCCCGCGCCGCCGGCCGGACCCGGACACGGACCCGGCCGCCGAGCGGGAACCGTATTCCGACCCGGCCCCCGCCCCGGACTCCGCGTACGCGCCGACGTCCGACCCGGAGTCTGCCTACGACCCGGAGTCCGCCTACGACCCGGAGCACGGCACCGCGCCCGACGCCGAGTCGCCGGGCGCCGTGAACGTGCCCGCGCTGCCCGCGCAGCTCGCCCTGCCCCAGGGGTACCGCCAAGCCGAACCCCCGGACCCGTCCGGCCCCTTCCCGGCCGTGCGGCCGGGCGAGCCGCAGCCCGGGACCGGGATCGCCGTGCCCCGCCCGGCATCGCGGCCGATCCCGCAGCCGACCCCGCGGTCGATCCCCGAGCCGGTCCCGCCGCCCGTCGGCGTCGTCGGCTGGTCCGGCGCCCGCATCGGCGGCGGTGGCCCCAGGACCGGCCTGGACGCCGAGCGCGCGCGGCAGACCCGGATGGCCGTCGTGGGAGCCGTCACCGAGCGCTGGGCGCCCGAGCAGGCCGGTCCCGTGCACGGGCACTGGCAACTGGCCGCGCCCGTCGGCCCCGCCACCGACCTGTGGGCACTCGGCGCGCTGCTGTACCGCGCCGTCCAGGGGCACGCCCCGTACCCCGAGGAGAGCGTCCCCGACCTCGTGGAGATGGTCTGCTCCGAGCCCCCCGCCTTCGCGGAGGAATGCGGCCCGCTGCGCCCGATCGTCGAGTCGCTGTTGCGTCAGGACCCCACCGAACGGCCCGACTTCGAGGAGTTGCGCGGCTGGCTGCGTTCGCTCGTGCGCTCCGCCCCCGAACCCGACGGCGCCTTCGGGATGCTGCCGATGCCGGAGCCGGACCCGACCCGGCTGCCCGTCGTGCGCAGGCGCGGCGACGTGCACGGCCGCCACCGCAGCGCGGACGCCCCGCGCCGCAAGCCGCGCTCCCTCGGGCGGACCCTGCTGGTCGGCGTGCTCGCGTTACTCGCGGCGGCGGTGGGGTACGCCCTGCTGTTCATGCCCCGCTCCGCGGATCAGCGGGCGCAGGGGGAGCCGGGCGGCGCCACTGCGCGACCTCCCGTCTCCTCCGCGCCGCCGACGTCCGGCCAGGGCCCCGGCCGGACGCCCTCGGGCACCCCGGAGTCCAAGCCCGCCTCGCAGAGCAAGGCGCCCGTGCCCGCGCCGCCCGGGTACACCACCCAACAGGACCCCGAGCACTTCGAGATGGCGGTTCCCGACGGTTGGGAACGGCGCGGCATCAACGAGGCGGGCCAGGTCCGGTACGTGGACGGTCAATTCGTGTTGACGGTGGTGCCGGGACGGGACAAGGTCGAGGGCGGCAGGCCGGACCCGCTCACGTACCAGAAGGACAAGGAGCCGGAGCTGTCCCCGTACCGCAACTCCAGTTGGGCGAGCGGTGGGGACGTCAAGTCGACCACGGTGGGCCAACAGGTCCGGGTCACCGGGCGGTACACGTGGATCGACTCGGCGGGACGGAGCGTCGTGGCGCGGAACTTCGTCGTCGCGTTGGGTGGGGTCTATCACGTGGTCCTGGTGACCGGACCGCAGGACGAGGAAGGAAGGGTCACCGAGGTCTTCGAGAAGGCCACGGGGAGTTACAAACCAGGGGGTTGACAGAGCGCTGACGGCATGTCAATGCGGCGATTGCGTCACAGTGCTGTCTCACCGCGCCCGCGCGGTGTCGGCATCGCGCGCAAGCTCCGTAATCTGGCCCGAAGTGCACAGAGCGGCGAGGTTTCGTGGAACAGCAGACAGGTGCGGGTGCAGTGCTCGCGAGCCGGTACAGGCTCGTCGAGCCCATCGGCCGCGGCGGCATGGGCAAGGTGTGGCGCGCGCATGATGAGTTGCTGCACAGGACCGTGGCGGTCAAGGAGCTGACGGCAGGTCTGTACGTGGCCCAGGCCGACCGGGAGGTCATGCATGCCCGGACGCAGAAGGAGGCCCGGGCCGCGGCCCGGATCCAGCACCCGGCGGTCGTGACCGTCCACGACGTGTTGGAGCACGACGACCGCCCGTGGATCGTCATGGAGTACATCGACGGTCCCTCCCTCGCCGAGGCGGCGAAGGCGGCGGGCCGCATCGAGCCCCGTGAGGCCGCCCGGATCGGGCTGCACGTGCTGGGCGCCCTGCGGGCCGCGCACGCCGTGGGAGTGCTGCACCGGGACGTGAAGCCGGGCAACGTCCTGCTCGCCAAGGACGGTCGGGTCCTGCTCACCGACTTCGGGATCGCCGCGATCGAGGGCGACTCGTCCATCACGCGCACGGGTGAACTCGTCGGCTCCATCGACTACCTGGCTCCCGAGCGGGTCACCGGCGGCGCCCCCGACCCGTCCTCCGACCTGTGGTCGCTCGGCGCCACGCTCTACACCGCGGTCGAGGCCCGCTCGCCGTTCCGGCGCACCTCGCCCATCTCCAGCCTCCAGGCCGTCGTCAACGACGAGCCGCCCGCGCTCCGTCAGGCCGGGGCGCTGGGCCCCGTCATCACGGCACTGCTGCGCAAGGACCCCGCGGAGCGGCCCTCGGCCTCGGAGGCCGAGCGGATGCTGATCGAGGCGATGGAGGGCCGGGAGCCGAAGTCGGCCCAGGCGTACGTCCCGACGCGTGCGATGAGCGCGGAGGAACGGTCCCCCGCCCGGGATGCCGCCGGGGTCGAGGAGTCCGCCCGGGAGCCCCGGACGCGACCCCCGACCGCCGGTGAACCCGGTGGCACCACCGTCCTCCCCGAGCAGTCGTCCCCGGCCTCCGCCCCCGTGCCGTTCCCGGGCCGCATCAAGCGGGCGGCGGCGGTGGCCCTGGTCGCGGCGCTGCTCGGCGGCGGCGGGGTCTTCGGGGTGCTCAAGTACACGGAGGGCAGGGCCGAGGGCGAGGACAAGAACGTCAGCGCCCCCGACCAGGGGCAGTCCGGTGACGGCAAGCCGCAGGCGGCGCTCACCCCGCCCGCGGGCTGGAAGAAGGTCGTCGACCCGGCGGGCTTCACGCTCTTCGTCCCGGAGGGCTGGGAGCGCCAGATGAACGGCACCCAGATCGACTACACCCCGGACAACGGCAACCACTTCGTACGGATCGCCTTCGACCCGACCCCGGACTACGACAACCCGTACGTGCACCTGCTGGACCTGGAGAAGCAGCTCAAGCTCCGGTCGGACTACAAGCGGCTGAAGCTGGAGCAGAACGGCTACCGAGACACCGTCCGCGCCGCGATCTGGGAGTTCACCCTGACCGAGAAGGGCACGCACGCCGGTCCGCGCCGGGCCATCGAGCAGATGTACGTGGCCCCGGACGACACCGAGTACGCGGTCTACATGTCGAGCCCGGCAGCCGACTGGGCCAAGACCCGGCAGCAGTTCGACACGGTGCTCAGCGGCTGGCAGCCCCCGCCCAAGAAGGGCTGACGGGGGCCAGGGGCCCCTCGCCCGGCCATCCTGCCAGCGATCACTGGCGGAAATGGCAAAATCCGGTTACCCGCGGGTACCCAAAGGACCGCAGGCGGAATACGCTCACCGCCATGACGGACTCGCAGGCCCCCGCCGCCCCCCTCCGCGCCGCACCGCAGCCCACCAACCCGGTGGCCGCCGCCCCGGCCGGCGCCCGTACCGCCGCCGACGTGGTGACCCCCGACCTCGTCGCCCGGCTGACCCGCGGAGTGATCGGGTCCGGTCGCACCGCCAACCACACCCCCTTCACCGGGGACAAACTGGCCGATCTGCCCGAGGCCGGGCCCGAGGACGTCGCCGAGGCCTTCGCCCGGGCCCGCGCCGCCCAGCCCGCCTGGGCCGCCGTCTCCGCACGCGGCCGGGCCGCCGTCCTGCTGCGCTTCCACGACCTGGTGCTGGCCCGGCAGGCCGAGGTGCTCGACCTGATCCAGCTGGAGACCGGCAAGGCCCGGCTGCACGCCCACGAGGAGGTGCAGGCCGTCGCGGTCGCCGCCCGCCACTACGGCCGCAAGGCCCCCTCGTACCTGCGCCCCAAGGGCCACACCGGAGCCATCCCCACCCTCACCAAGGTCACCGAACTGCGCCAGCCGCGCGGGGTCGTCGGCCAGATCGCCCCCTGGAACTACCCCCTCGAACTGTCCGTCGGCGACGCACTGCCCGCCTTCGTCGCGGGCAACGCCGTGGTCATGAAGCCCGACACGGAGACCGCGCTGACCGCCCTGTGGGCCCGCGACCTGCTGATCGAGGCCGGCCTGCCCGCCGAGGTCTTCCAGATCGTCCTGGGCGAGGGACCCGTCGTCGGCCCCGAGGTGGTCCGGCACGCCGACTACGTCTCCTTCACCGGCTCCACCCGCACCGGCCGCGAGGTCGCCCGGGGCGCGGCCGACCGCCTCGTCGGCGTCACCCTGGAACTCGGCGGCAAGAACGCCATGCTCGTGCTGCGCGACGCCGACGTGGAGAAGGCCGCGGCGGGCGCCGTCCGCGCCTGCTTCTCCTCCGCGGGGCAGCTGTGCATCTCCATCGAACGGCTCTACGTCCACGAGTCCATCGCGGACGCGTTCGTCGAGCGGTTCGCCGCCCGCACCAAGGCCATGCGGCTCGGCAACTCCCTCGCGTACGGCGCCGACATGGGCTCGCTCGTCGGCGAACGCCAGCTGGAGACCGTCCAGCGGCACGTGGACGAGGCCGTCGCCAAGGGCGCCACCCTCGTCGCGGGCGGCGTCGCCCGCCCCGACATCGGCCCGCTGTTCTACGAGCCCACCATCCTCGACGGCGTCGAGACCCCCATGGCGGTCTGCGGCGAGGAGACCTTCGGCCCGGTCGTCTCCATCTACCGGTTCACCGACGAGGACGAGGCCGTCGCGCAGGCCAACGCCACCGCCTACGGACTCAACTCCAGCGTCTGGACGAAGGACGCGCGGCGCGGCCACGCCGTCGCCGCCCGCCTGCGCACCGGAACCGTCAACATCAACGAGGGCTACGCCCCCGCCTACGGCAGCGCCCAGGCGCCCATGGGCGGCATGAAGGACTCCGGCCTCGGCCGCCGGCACGGCTCCGAGGGCATCCTCAAGTACACCGAGGCGCAGACCGTCGCACACCAGCGGCTGCTCCCGATGGCCCCCTCGCTGGGCATGGACGACGAGAAGTACGCGGCGTTCATGACCCGCAGCCTCAAGGTCATGAAGGCGCTCCGATTCCGTTAGGCACGACCGCCCGGGAGGCAACGCAGTGTCGTACGACTACGACTACGACGTGATCGTCATCGGATCGGGCTTCGGAGGGTCGGTCTCGGCGCTGCGGCTCACCGAGAAGGGCTACCGGGTCGGCGTCCTGGAGGCAGGCCGCCGCTTCACCCGCCAGAGCCTGCCGAAGAACAGCTGGGACCTGCGGAACTACCTGTGGGCCCCGGCGCTCGGGCTCTACGGCATCCAGCGGATCCACCTGCTCGGCAACGTGATGGTGCTCGCGGGCGCCGGCGTGGGCGGCGGCTCGCTGAACTACGCCAACACCCTCTACGTGCCACCCGCCGCCTTCTTCGAGGACCGGCAGTGGGCCTCCATCACCGACTGGCGCGAGGAACTCGCCCCGTACTACGACCAGGCCAAGCGGATGCTGGGGGTCCGGCTCAACCCGACGACGACCCCCTCGGACGTCCACCTGAAGGCCGCCGCCGAACGGATGGGCGTCGCCGACTCCTTCCACATGGCCCCGGTCGGCGTCTTCTTCGGGGACGGCGAGGACGCCGAGGGCCGGCACCGGGCCAGGGCCGGCGAGGAGGTCGCCGACCCGTACTTCGGCGGCAAGGGCCCCGCCCGCAAGGCCTGCACCGAGTGCGGCGAGTGCATGACCGGCTGCCGGCACGGCGCGAAGAACACCCTCAACGAGAACTACCTGCACCTCGCCGAGCGCGCCGGCGCCGTCATCCACCCCATGACCACCGTCACCGCGATCTCCGAGCACCCCGACGGCGGCCACCGGGTCCGCACCGTCCCCACCGACCACCGCCGCCGCGGCAAGGCCAAGGTGCTGCGCGCCCGGTACGTGGTCGTCGCGGCCGGCACGTACGGCACCCAGACCCTGCTGCACACGATGAAGGACCGGGGCGAGCTGCCCCGCCTCTCGGACCGGCTCGGGGAACTGACCCGCACCAACTCCGAGGGCCTGGTCGGCGCCCAGACCGACGACCGGCGCTACCGCAAGCGGCACGGCGAGGGCCGCCGGGCCGACTTCACCCACGGGGTGGCCATCACCTCGTCCGTGCACCCCAACGCGAACACCCACATCGAGCCCGTCCGTTACGGCAAGGGCTCCAACGCCATGGGGTTCATGACCATCCTCCAGGTGCCGTACGCCAAGCACCGGGTCCGGGCCTGGTTCGCCCGGACCGCCAAGCACCCCGTGCAACTGGCGCGCTCGCTCTCCAACCGGCGCTGGTCGGAGCGGACGATCATCGGGCTCGTCATGCAGTCCCTGGACAACTCCCTCACCACGTACCGCAAGCCCGGCGGGATCGGAAAGGGCCTGCTGACCGCCCGGCAGGGCCACGGCGCCCCCAACCCGGTACAGATCGCGGAGGCCACCGAGGCCGCGACCCTGCTCGCCGAGGAGATCAACGGGTTCGCCGGCAGCAACGTCGGCGAGCTGATGGGCACCCCGCTGACCGCGCACTTCCTCGGCGGCTGCCCGATCGGCGAGAACCCGGGCGAGGGAGTCGTCGACCCGTACCACCGGCTGTACGGGCACCCCGGGATCTCGGTGGTCGACGGCTCGGCGGTCTCCGCCAACCTCGGGGTCAACCCGTCGCTGACGATCACGGCGCAGGCCGAGCGGGCCATGTCGTACTGGCCGAACAACGGCGAGGAGGACCCGCGCCCCGCCCAGGGCGCCGGCTACGTCCGCCTCTCGGCCGTGGAACCGGTCCGGCCGGCCGTCCCGAAGGACGCCTTCGGCGCGCTGCGGCTGCCGTTCCTCGCCGTCCCGGAAATACCTCCGAGGCAACCGGAACCGGAGCACTGAGGCCGGATCCCGGCCGGGTACGACAGCGGCGGACACCGCGCTCCCCCTCCGAGCGCGGTGTCCGCCGATGTACATGAGTGACCGGTGGTCGCCCCGGAAGGTTGTAGCGGAATCGGCCCGACAGGGCTGTGGTGTCCATCACATGGTCAACGAGGCAACCGCCCCGCGCCCCGGACGGTCAACGGGGGCATGAGAAAGCGCATCTCCCTCCTGGCCGCCTGCGGCCTGGTGGCCGTGGGACTGGCCACCACCCCCGCGCACGCCGCGGACCCCGTCTTCCCGGTGCTCGGCCCCACCGCCCTCCCGCTTCCGGTGCCCCCGGCGACCGGCAGCCCGAAGGAGGAGTCGCTCGTCTTCACCCTCGGCGTCCCGTCGGCCGGCGGCGGCCTCGGCGGGGAGGCCGTCCTCACCGTCGACCTGACCAAGGTCGCCGGCATCGCGACCGTCCGGGAGAACACGGGCGGCGCCAAGGAGAAGTGCACGGCGGGCGCCACCACGCTCGTCTGCACCGTTCGCGGCACCCTGCCGCGCGTCGAGCTCTTCGTCGCCGCCGCCAAGAACGCCAAGAACGGCGACACCGGCGAGATCACGGTGACGGGCAAGACGGCCGGGGCCACCATCACCCCGGCCGCCACCCGGCTCAGCGTCGGCGGCCCGGACCTCGTCATGCGGGAGATGGCGCTCAAGGGCGACCCCCGGCCCGGCGAGAGCCAGCCGCTGCCGCTCGTCTTCACGAACGCGGGCACCCAAGCGGCCAGGGGCGTGGTGCTGGAGCTGGAGACCACGCGCGGCATGAGCCTCGTGGAGACGTACGACAACTGCCGCACCCGCACCGTCGCGGACATCACCACGGCCCTGTGCTCGGTCGACGGGGACTTCGAGCCCGGCGAGACCTACGAACTCGCCGGGGACAGCCCGCTGCACGTCAAGGCCAACCCGAACGCCTACAGCGACCGGCTCGGCTACGGCATCCACCCGGCCGGCGACGAGCCGAAGGCCGCGCAGTGGGACGGCAAGGCCCCCACGGGCAAGCGCCTGGGCGTCGCCAAGCGGGCCGCGAAGGCCGCCGCGAGCGCGCGCGCCGTCGACCTGAACCCGGGCGACAACCGGCGCACCTTCGACTTCCACACCCGCAACACGGCCGACTTCACCACGGCGGCCGTGACCCTCGAAGGCGACTCGGGCGACACCCTGACGACCGCGTTCGCCTTCGAGAACAAGGGCCCGGCCTGGATCCGCAGCGCTCGCGCCGGCGACTCGGCGGCCCGCACCGTCATCGTGCTGCCCGACGGCGTACGGGTCGTCCGCAAGCCCGACGGCTGCACCGCCACCACCGCCACCGGCGGCGAGCGCGCCGACCAGCTCGGCGCGCCCCGCTACGTGTGCGCGCTCGGCGACACGGTGCGCGAGAACCAGCGGGCCGTCTACCCGTTCGACCTCAAGGTGGAGAAGACCCTGGTGAACGCCAAGGGCTCCGTCACCGTCGGGGACTGGGGCACGACCGCGCCGCGACCGCACTCCTTCGACCCGAACCCCGCCAACAACACGGCCGTCCTCGTGGTGAACGCCGAGGACGACGGCGCCGGTCCGCGCCCGACCCCGCGTCCCTCCACGAGCGCCGGCACCCCCTCGCCGGGCGCCTCCGCGACCCCGACGGCGACCGCGTCGGCCACGGCCGCCGGCGCCAAGGGCACCGGCACCGGCACCGGCTCGGGCACGGGCACCACCGCCCACGGGAGCGGAAACCTCGCCTCCACCGGCGTCACCGCCGGCCCGATCGCGCTCGGCGCCGCCGCGCTGATCGCCGCCGGCGGCGCGCTGTACGTGGCGGTCCGCCGCCGGGGCCCCGCGCGCACGTAGGTCCGGGGCGCGGCCTTCCCGCGCGCGGCTTTCCCACGCGCGCGGCTTTCTCATGGCATGGCACAACGGCCGGCCCGGGGCGTCCCCCGGGCCGGCCGTCTTCTCACGTGGTGACCGGGCTGCTGTCCCCTGCCGTCCGGTCACGTGGAGGAGCGAGGTCCCACGGACGCACGACCGTCGGGCCGTACGTCTCATCGCTCCGGCAGAGCCACGCGTGGTGGTGCGGACCCGCGCCTGGCTGGCGCGGACACCCCCTCAACGAAGGCTGCCGGGGCCGGTCACGGTCCGGACGAGTGACGAACACCCGCCCGCGACCGGCCCCGCACGCCCCGGGCCCGCCTCAGACACGGCCCCGGCACAGCTCCAGCAGGGTCATCGCGAGCTGGGTGCCGGGCTTGCCGAGGGCGTCGCTCCAGTGCGAGAGCACCTCCATCTCGCGTGAGAGGTGCACCCGACGGCCGCCGGAGCCGATCCGGGCCTCCTGGATCACCGTGGAGACGGCCATCCGCTCCTGGATCAGGCCGATGATCCGGTCGTCGATGGCGTCGATCCGCTCGCGGGAGTCGGTGATCAGCTGCTCGGGGGTGGTGACGGACATGAGGTTCTCCTGTGGGTGGTGGGTCCGACAGGAGCGGGAACGCCAGAGCGCCCCGGTCCTGTCGGACCGGGGCGCTCTGGGAAGTCAGCGGCTCAAGCGAGCATCACGATGACCCATGGCGACCGGACCGACCGGTGCCATAGGTAAAGAGGAAGCTCAGCTGCTCGCGCATGGAACGGATTATGACCTTCCACCCCGCTCCCGGCCAAACGGGTTCGGATGGTGAGACGAAACGGCCCACCCGTCCCCCGTTAGAATCGACAAAACACACCCTCTTCCGCCGGAAGGCCTGCCCGTGCCTGAAGCACACACCGCCGCCCACGACAGCGCCCCGGACACGGTTCTCGTCGTCGACTTCGGTGCCCAGTACGCCCAGCTCATCGCCCGTCGCGTCCGCGAGGCCCGGGTCTACAGCGAGATCGTGCCCGGCACGATGCCCGTGGCCGAGATGCTCGCCAAGAACCCCAAGGCGATCATCCTGTCCGGAGGCCCGTCCTCGGTGTACGAAGAGGGCGCGCCCACCATCGACCGCGCCCTGTTCGAGGCCGGCGTCCCCGTCTTCGGCATGTGCTACGGCTTCCAGCTGATGGCGGTCACCCTCGGCGGTCAGGTCGACAACACCGGCGCCCGCGAGTACGGTCGCACCCCGCTGGCCGTCTCCAAGTCGGGCTCCACCCTCTTCGAGGGCACCCCCGACAACCAGTCGGTGTGGATGTCCCACGGCGACGCGTGCTCCGCCGCCCCCGAGGGCTTCACCGTCACCGCCTCGACGAACGTCGTCCCGGTCGCGGCCTTCGAGAACGACGAGAAGAAGCTGTACGGGGTCCAGTACCACCCCGAGGTCATGCACTCCACGCACGGCCAGCAGATTCTGGAGCACTTCCTCTACCGCGGCGCCGGCCTGGCCCCCACCTGGACCACCGGCAACATCGTCGAGGAGCAGGTCGCGGCCATCCGCGAGCAGGTCGGCGACAAGCGCGCCATCTGCGGCCTCTCCGGCGGCGTGGACTCCGCCGTGGCGGCGGCGCTCGTGCAGAAGGCCATCGGCTCGCAGCTCACCTGCGTGTACGTCGACCACGGTCTGATGCGCAAGGGCGAGACCGAGCAGGTCGAGAAGGACTTCGTCGCGGCCACCGGCGTCCAGCTGAAGGTCGTCGACGCCCAGGAGCGCTTCCTGAACGCGCTGGCCGGCGTCTCCGACCCGGAGACCAAGCGGAAGATCATCGGCCGCGAGTTCATCCGCGTCTTCGAGCAGGCCCAGGCCGAGATCATCGCCGAGGGCGGCGCGGACGTGGCCTTCCTGGTCCAGGGCACCCTGTACCCGGACGTCGTCGAGTCCGGGGGCGGCACCGGCACCGCGAACATCAAGTCGCACCACAACGTCGGCGGCCTCCCCGACGACATCGAGTTCGAACTCGTCGAGCCGCTGCGGCAGCTCTTCAAGGACGAGGTCCGCATGGTCGGCCAGGAGCTGGGCCTGCCGGACGAGATCGTCCAGCGCCAGCCCTTCCCCGGCCCCGGCCTCGGCATCCGCATCGTCGGCGAGGTCACCAAGGAGCGGCTCGACCTGCTCCGCGAGGCCGACGCCATCGCCCGCCACGAGCTGACCGCCGCCGGCCTCGACCGGGAGATCTGGCAGTGCCCGGTCGTCCTGCTCGCGGACGTCCGCAGCGTCGGCGTCCAGGGCGACGGCCGCACCTACGGCCACCCGATCGTGCTGCGCCCCGTCTCCTCCGAAGACGCGATGACCGCCGACTGGACGCGCATGCCGTACGAGGTGCTCGCCCGGATCTCCACCCGCATCACCAACGAGGTGCGGGACGTGAACCGCGTGGTCCTGGACTGCACGAGCAAGCCGCCGGGCACCATCGAGTGGGAGTAGCCCCCACCCGGCCCCGCCGGACCTGACGAAGCCGCCGTTTCCCTCGGGGAGCGGCGGCTTCGGCGTTCCTCTGGCCGGTTCGGCGGGGTGCCGGTACCTTGCGCCCCGAGTCGACGCCCAGCGAGGAGTGGCCCATGCCGGACCAGCAGCCAGCCCCGGAACCCGTTCCCGCCGACCGGTTGCGCTTCGAGCTGCCGCCCCGGCACACGGACCCGGCCGACGAGCGGGCGTACCGCAGGGAACGGCTCGCCGGGGCGCTGCGCCTGTTCGGGCGGCTGGGGTACGAGGACGGGGTCGGCGGGCACGTCACCGCACGGGACCCCGAGTTCGAGGACAGCTACTGGGTGAACCCCTTCGGCCGGGCCTTTGCCGGGCTGGGCGCCGAGGACCTGCTGCTGGTCGACGGGGACGGCCGGGTGCTCCTGGGGGAGCGGCGGGTCAACCAACTGGCCTTCGCCGTGCACGCGACCGTGCACCGGGCCCGGCCCGAGGTGGTGGCGGTGGTGCGCACGCAGGCCCCGTACGGCAGGGCGCTGGCCGCCCTCGGCGAACTGCTGGCCCCGGTGACCCGGGAGGCCTGCGCCTTCTACGAGGACCACGCGCTCCTCGACGAGTACGCCGGGGACGGCGACGGCGAGCGGATCGGCCGCGCGCTCGGCCCGTACAAGGCGCTGATCCTGCGCAACCAGGGGCTGTTGACGGTCGGGGACTCCGTGGACGCGGCGGCCTGGTGGTTCATCGCGGCGGAGCGGGCCGCGCAGGTGCAGTTGATCGCCCGGGCGGCCGGGAAGCCGGTGCCCGTCGACCACCGCGCCGCGGTCGCCACCAGGGAGCGGTTCGGGACGGACCTCGCGGCCTGGGTGAGCTACCAGCCGCTGTGGCAGACCGTCGCGCCGTAGGCCCGTCCCCGCGCCCCCGGACGGGTGACGTCAACATCATGAACGGTTAATCACCTGCTCTGACATCGTGCGCAATCCGGAGCACTGTCGCAGTGGTGCACAATTCGCTGGCATTGCACCGGAGTTCAGAGAGGCGGCACGCACGTGGCTGTCCAAGAGATCCCCAGAAGTACCCACGGCGGCGCCTGCACCTGCGACGACTGCCCCCACGGAGCCCGGGAGGGACACCGCCGGGCGGTGGCCGCCTTCCTGGAGAAGCGCGAGGAGTTCGCCGCCGGCCAAGGCCTGCCCGCCGCCCTGTCCCGATCCGCCGGCGCCTCCCGCCAGTGGGTCTCCGACGAGCTGACCCTGTCCGCCCGGGCGGTCGCCGACCGGGGCCGCGAGGCCGGGCACTCCTGGCTGTACCTGCTGTCCCGGCGGGCCGTCCTCGCCCTGTGGATCGCCGCCGGGGTGCTGCTGCTGGTCCAGGTCGGCACCGCGCTGGGCGCCGGCTGGTCGTCGGCGCGCACCGCCGGACTGCTGGCCGCGCTGGTGCTGGTGGCGCTGCTCACCGTCGGGTCCCGCGCCCAGTCGCTGCGCGGCGGACTGCTGGCCCCGCTGGTCGGCGAGGACAACCGGCTGTCCACCTCCAAGGCCGTGCCGAGCGCCTGGCTGGTCCTGATCGCCTTCTCCGCCCTGCTACCCGCGCTGCGGCTCGCCGTCTCCGCGCCGGGGCCCGAACGCGAGGCCCTGTACGCGGGGCTGGCGCTCGGGCGGGCGCTGCCGCTGCTGGCGGTGCTCGCGCTGACGTCGGGGGTGGCGGTGCTGGTGCGCCGGGTGGTCTCCGTACGGATCATGGGGCAGCGGCTCCAGAAGCTGCCCGCCGACCGGCCCTCGGGCGCCGACCTGCTGACGGACGACGCCGGCCGGGGGAGCCTCGCGGACGCCCAGTACGTGCTGGTCTCCACGGTGGTGCTGGCCTTCGCGGCGGTGTCGCTGGCCCGGTTCCCCGACCGGCTGCCCCGACTGCCGTGGGCGCTGGCCCTGCTGGTGGCCCTGTCGGCGGCCGTGTACCTCGCGGCGAAGTACGCGGAGGGCAGCCGTCCGCTGGTGCTGTCGGTGGTGCGCAGACGGGAGCCCGGGGACCTGGACTCGGCCGTCCGCCCCGGGGACGACATCGAGATCCGCGGCGTCGGCTTCGTGCCGCCCGGCGCGCAGACGCCGGAGATGCTGGCCCGGCTGGTGGTGCGGATCGGAACGGTCCACGTGCACGTGCCGTTGGTGCCGGTCGCCGGCGGGTTCACCAACCCGTCCGACGCGGTGCTGACCGTGCCGGTGCCGGCGGAGGTGGAACCGGGGCGCGTCGACGTCCAGGTGGTGACCGCCGCCGGAGTGGAGTCGAACCGCTGCGGCATCGACGTGGCGGAGTGAACGGCGACGGGGTAGACATGGGGCGTGACCCGAACTGACGTCCTTTCCGGTGCCGCCCCCGGACTGCGGGAACGCGCCGCCCGGCACGCCCTCCTCCCCCTGCGGATCTTCCTCGGCGTGACCTTCGTGTACGCGGGTCTGGACAAGCTGACCGACTCGGCGTTCCTCTCCGCCGCGGGCGACGGCTCCATCGGCGACCTGATGCGCGGGGTCCGCGACACCTCCGCGATCCCCGCCCTGGTCGACCTGGCGCTCAAGGCGCCCGTCGGCTTCGCCGTCACCCTGGCCGTCGGGGAACTCCTGGTGGGCCTCGGGCTCCTGGCCGGACTGCTGACCCGGATCGCCGCCCTGGGCGGTGCGTTGATCGCGCTCAGCCTGTGGCTCACGGTCTCCTGGGCGGTCACCCCGTACTACTACGGCAACGACCTGATCTACCTGATGGCCTGCACCCCGCTGATCCTCGCGGGGGCGCCCTACCTGTCGCTGGACTCCGTGATCCGCTCGCGCCGGTCCCGACGCACCGCGTAGGTCACCACCCCGACGACGGCCGCGAGCGCGAGGCCGCCCGCGGCCATCGGGACCACGGCGAACCAGGGCAGGTCCACCTCGCCGGCCGCGTCCAGCAGGCAGAGCGTGCCCGCGGTGAGCAGCACCAGCCCCGCGATCAGCCGTCCCGGCTGGAACTCATGACGCCGCACGGGCCACCTCCACCTGTCCCACACCCGCTTCGAGGCGCAGCTCGATCGTTCCCCCGGCCTCGGTGCCGGCGGCGGGGGGCAAGGTCTCCGACCGGTGCTCGCCGCCCCTCTTCACGCGCACCTGCCCGCCCGGCTCGCCGGGCAGCCGCAGGTCGCCCCACCGGACCGTCATGTCCGACCGCGCGGTGACCTCGCGGGGCACGACCACCTTCAGTCGGCCCGCGTCGATGGAGGCCCGGACGGACAGCGTGGTGCCCCTCGGCACGTCCAGCCGGCTCAGGTCCAAGGTCGCCAGCCCGGTGCTCGCCTCGTACGAGGGCCGTACGTCGGCCACCGCGGCGGGCCGCCACGAGACGTCCCGCCAGTCCGTGCCGATGTCCTTCGGCAGGGCGCTCGCCCCCGCCAGGAGCCCGGCGGTGATCAGCGACAGCAGGACGGTGCCGAAGCCGGTGCGGCCCTTGACCGAACTGACGGCCAGCCCCAGCCCGAAGACGGCCAGCGCGGCGGCCAGCCCGACCGTGAGGGCGTGCGAGAGGGTGCTGCCCTCCCACACCGAGGCGGTGGCGACGGCCCCGCCGAGCAGCGCCAGCACGAAGACCCGCCCGCCGATGCCACCGCGCCCGACCGCCCGGGAAACCGGCGCGGCGGGCTTCGGCGCCCGGTCCGCGGGGGCGTCCACGTCCGCCGGACCCCACAGGTACCCGGTGGCCCCCACCGGACCGGTCGTGCCGTCCTTGACCAGCGGGTCCCGCCACCAGGAGGGGCTGCCGGGCGCGGGCGGCGCCTGCGTCTCCGGCGGCGGCACCGCCCGGGACGCCGGTGGGGCCTGCGCCTGCGGCGCGGCGCCGGCCCGCCGCCGGGACCAGTACGAGGCCCCGCCGAGCGCCAGGATCACCAGGATCGAGAACACCCCGAGCCCGCCGTTGTCCACCATCGTCAGGAACAGCGCGCAGCCCACCAGCGCCGCGAACAACGCCGCGAGCGTCGCCCCCTCCACCCGGCCCGTCAGCAGCTTCTTCGCCTCGGACTCCTCGTCGCCGTCCTGGGGGAGCAGCAGCCAGGCGAACCCGTAGAAGATCAGGCCGACGCCACCGGTGACGGCGAGGACGGCCAGCACGATCCGGAACACCACCGGGTCCAGGTCGAAGTACCGGCCGAGTCCCGCGCACACGCCGGCGAGCACCTTGTCGCGCCTGCCGCGGCGCAGGGGAGGGTGTTCGGGAGGGGCGGGGGTCCCGGAGTCCGCCGGCGGGGCCTCGTGTACGTCGGTCATGGGTCCATGGTGACGGGCCGTCGGCCCCCGAGGCATCCGGCCCGACCCTGGGACAACCCTGATATCCCCCCGATCGAAGTGGGGGGCTGCCCTGATGCCGCGCGACCGCCGACCGTGTGACCATCAGTGCCATGCCCGCAGCAGCAGCCGCCCCCCGCATCCCGCACGTACAGGAGTCCCCGCCGGGCTCCGAGGCACCGCACCGCAAGCTCTACCGCAGCGCCGACGGCCGGATGCTCGGCGGGGTCGCGCGCGGGCTCGCCGGGCACCTCGGGCTGCCCGTCGTCTGGGTCCGCCTCGCGTTCCTCGGCCTGTTCCTGTGGGGGGACGGCCTCGGCGTGCTGCTGTACGCCGCGTTCTGGGTCTTCGTACCGCTCGGCATCGGCGGTCGCACCGGACACCGCTCCTACTTCGAGACCCTCGCCGACGGCAGCCGGCGCCTGCGCAAACCCGACAGGGGGCAGGTCACCGCGCTGATCGCGCTGTGCGTGGGCGCCGGCATCTTCTTCTCCCAGCTGCGGGTCGGCGGCGCCAACGGCCGCTACATCTGGCCCACGCTGCTCGTCGGCGCCGGCGTGGTGCTGGTCTGGCGGCAGGCCGACAACGCCCGCCGCGCCCACTGGAGCGCCGCCGCCGGCCGGCACGGCCGGCTGCTCCAGGCGGCCAGGGCGCTCGCCGGGGTGGCCCTGGTCTGCGTGGGCCTGACCGTGTTCATCGTCGTACGGGGCTCCGCCGCCCAACTGGGCAACGTCCTCACCGCCACCCTCGCCGTCCTCGTCGGCGTCGCCCTGCTCGCCGGCCCCTGGCTGATCCGGATGACCCAGGACCTCTCCGAGGAACGCCTGATGCGCATCCGCGCCCAGGAACGCGCCGAGGTCGCCGCCCACGTCCACGACTCGGTGCTGCACACCCTCACCCTGATCCAACGCAACGCCGAGGACGTCGGCGAGGTCCGCCGGCTCGCCCGCGCCCAGGAACGCGAACTGCGGAACTGGCTCTACAAGCCCGAGGGCACCGGCAAGGACGAGGCCGAGGAACCCACCACGCTCGCCGATGCCGTGAAGCGGACCGCCGCCGAGGTCGAGGACCACCACGGCGTCCCCATCGAGGTCGTCGTCGTCGGCGACTGCCCGCTCGACGAGAAGCTGGCCGCCCAGATCCAGGCCGCACGCGAGGCAATGGTCAACGCCGCCAAGTACGGTGGCGAGGGCGGACCGGTACAGGTGTACGCGGAGGTCGAGGGCCGCACCGTGTTCGTGTCCGTACGCGACCGCGGCCCCGGATTCGACATCGACGCGGTACCGGACGACCGGATGGGCGTACGAGAATCGATCATCGGCCGGATGCAGCGCAACGGCGGGACCGCGCGGCTGCGGTCCGCGCCCGACGGCGGCACGGAAGTCGAGCTGGAGATGGAGAGGGCGGCGAACGCAGCATGACCGAGGACAACGCGAACACCGGCGCGCCGACCGGGGGAGCCCCCGACGCCGGCCCGGGGAGGGTCCGGGTGGTGCTCGTCGACGACCACCGGATGTTCCGCACCGGCGTACAGGCCGAGATCGGCGAGACCGCGCGGACCGGCGTCGAGGTCGTCGGCGAGGCCGCGGACGTGGACCAGGCCGTCACCGTCATCACCGCCACCCGCCCCGAGGTGGTGCTCCTCGACGTGCACCTGCCCGGCGGCGGCGGGGTCGAGGTGCTGCGGCGCTGCGCCCCCCTGATGTCGGCCGCCGAGAACCCGGTGCGGTTCCTGGCCCTGTCGGTGTCGGACGCCGCCGAGGACGTCATCGGGGTCATCCGCGGCGGCGCGCGCGGCTACGTCACCAAGACCATCACCGGCACCGACCTGGTGAACTCGATCTTCCGGGTGCAGGACGGGGACGCGGTGTTCTCCCCCCGGCTCGCCGGTTTCGTGCTCGACGCCTTCGCCTCCACCGACGCGCCGCCCGTGGACGAGGACCTCGACCGACTCACCCAGCGCGAGCGCGAGGTGCTGCGCCTGATCGCCCGCGGGTACGCGTACAAGGAGATCGCCAAGCAGCTCTTCATCTCGGTCAAGACGGTCGAGTCGCACGTGTCGGCGGTGCTCAGGAAGCTCCAGCTCTCCAACCGGCACGAGCTGACCCGCTGGGCCACGGCCCGCCGCCTGGTGTGACCCCGAGGGGGCCGCGGGCCTGCGGGTTCGGCCCTACGCGGGTCGGGAGGCGCCCGCCCAGGGCATCGAGTCCACGGGGGCCACCCGGACCGTCGAGCCGGGGCGCGGGGCGTGGATCATCTGGCCGTTCCCGATGTACAGGCCGACGTGGGTCACCCCGGAGTAGAAGAAGACCAGGTCACCCGGGGCCAGTTGGTCACGGGCGACCCGGCGCCCGGCGTTGATCTGGGTGTAGGTGGTGCGGGGCAGCGAGACCCCGGCGGCCCGCCAGGCGGCCTGCGTCAGGCCCGAGCAGTCGAACGAACCCGGTCCGGTGGAGCCCCACACGTACGGCTTGCCGATCGCCCCGTGCGCGAAGGCGATGGCCCGCGCGGCGCGCGAACCGTCGGCCGGCGCCGGCGCGGCGGTCCGCAGGCCGGCCGGGGACGCCACGCCCGCCGGCGATGCCGCCGCGGCGGCGGTGGTCGGCGCCGAGCGGGCCTCGTACGCCGCCCGCTCCTCCGCGGTGAGCCTCGCCAGCAACCGCTTGGCGCCGGCCAGCTTGCCCTCGACGAGGGCCTTGGTCTCGGCGAGCTCGTCCCGCCGCCCGCGCAGGTCCGCCAGCCGCCCGGAGGCCTTCTCGCGCACCTTCGCGACCTGGTCCAACTGCGCCCGTACGGAGGCCACCTCGGCGGCGGTGCGGTCACCGGCCCGGCTCAGGAACGCGGCCCGCTCCAGGTACTCCTGCGGATCCTCGGCCATCGCCAGCTGGACCGCGGGCCCCAGGCTCCCGCTGCGGTACTGGCCGGCGGCGAGGGAACCCAGCGCGCCGCGCGCGGTGTTGAGCCGGTCCGTCCGGCGGGCGGCCTCGTCACGCAGGCCGGTCAGCTCCCGTTCGGCCTCGTCGGCCTTCTCCTTCGCCCCGTTGTACCGCTCCGTCGCCGCCTCGGCCTCCTCGTAGAGCCGGTCCACGTCCGCCGCGACCTGGGCGGGAGTCTGGCGGGGCTCGGCCTGGGAGACGCCTTCGAAGGTGGTGGCGGTGGCAGCGCCCGCGAGGGCGAGGGTGGTGGCCGCCGTTCGTACGGCGGGGCCGGAGAGCGGGCGCTGCCTGGGCTTTCGATGACTTGCCACGGGGGCGTCACGTCCTTCCGTTGGTCTTGGGGGAGGACGTTAAACCTGAAGGTAACGGGCCGATGACGAGATGACCCGAATCGACCGCAGTTGACCGGTCAGTGCCAGAGCAGGGCGATAAAGATATTGGCGATGGTCAGTCCGCCGACCGCGCCGAAGAGGGCCTTGTCCACCCGCTCCTCGTCCCGCTTCACGTAGACCAGCGCCAGGATCACGAAGAGGACGGCGAGCTTCACGCCTGTCTTCACCTGGTTGATCGTGCCGCCGTCCATCTCCCGGAAGCCGACCAGCAGCACACCGGTCACGAGCATGGTCAGCGCGCCGTGCAGCATCGCCGGGACGAAGCGGGCGGTGCCCGCTGCCATGGCCTTCATCTGGGTGAGGAACCCGCCGAGGAGCGAGGCGATCCCGATGATGTGCAGGCCGACGAAGACCTTGATCAGTACGTCCATGCCGTCGAGCGTACGGGGCGCCCCCCGAGCCGAATCCGGCAGGTCGACAGGGCGCCGCACGGCCCGGCGAGGCCCGTCCGGGCCTGCGTAGAGTGAGGACATGGCCGCCACTCCCGCCGCTGAACCACCCCACCCCGACGCCGTCCGACCGCCCGTCGCCCACCCCGACGCCGACCGGCCGGAGGTCGACCGACCGGAAGGCGACCGGCTGGAACTCGTCGAGGTCCTCGCGGCGCTCGGTCACCCCGTCCGGCTGGAGATCGTGCGCAGGCTCGCCTCCGGCGCGGAGGCGTTCTGCGGCGAGGTGGTCCCCGACCTGCCGCGCTCCAGCGTCACGCACCACCTCAAGACGCTGTACGAGAGCGGAGTGATCACCCGCCGCCCCGCCGGACGCCGGCTCTACCTGGCCCTGCGGCGCGAGGACCTGGAGCTGCGCTTCCCCGGCCTGCTGGCGCTGGTACTGGGCTGACCCGCCCCGGAAGGGCCCCGGAGCCGGGCCGGCAGGGCATGGGCGGGCCGGTGCGGGCGGCCCGGATACGGGCATATGCCGCCGATTTTTCGGGGCCGGGACCGGCTGTCGGTCCGGCCCCCTAAACTCGGAAGGCGATGAGCAGCCTCTTTGACGACAGTTTCCTGGCGGACCTCTCCCCCTCCGACGAGGTCCAGCCGCCGCCCGAGGATCACGCCGCCCCGGAAGCGGGCGCGGACGACCTCTTCGGCGGCCGGTTCGACGTACCCATGAGCGGGGACTCCCACTACCGCGACGGGGCGCCCAAACCCGTCATCGACCCGGCGGCGCTCCTGGACGGGCTCAACACCGAGCAGCGCGCCGCCGTGGTCCACGCGGGTTCCCCGCTGCTCATCGTGGCCGGCGCCGGCTCCGGCAAGACCCGGGTACTGACCCACCGCATCGGCCACCTGCTGGCCGCGCGCGGGGTCCACCCGGGGCAGATCCTGGCGATCACCTTCACCAACAAGGCCGCCGGCGAGATGAAGGAACGCGTCGAGGGCCTGGTGGGCCCGCGCGCGAACGCCATGTGGGTCTCGACGTTCCACAGCGCGTGCGTGCGCATCCTGCGCCGCGAGTCGAAGCGCCTCGGCTTCACCTCCTCGTTCTCGATCTACGACGCGGCCGACTCGAAGCGCCTGATGGCGCTCGTCTGCCGCGACCTGGACCTGGACCCGAAGAAGTTCCCGCCGAAGTCCTTCAACGCCAAGATCTCGAACCTCAAGAACGAGCTCATCGACGAGGACGCGTTCGCGGGCCAGGCGGCGGACGGTTTCGAGAAGACGCTGGCCCAGGCGTACGCGATGTACCAGGGACGGCTGCGCGAGGCCAACGCCCTCGACTTCGACGACATCATCATGACCACGGTGCACCTGCTCCAGGCGTTCCCGGAGGTCGCCGAGCACTACCGGCGCCGCTTCCGGCACGTCCTCGTCGACGAGTACCAGGACACCAACCACGCCCAGTACACCCTGGTGCGCGAGCTGGTCGGCACCGGCTACCCGGACCTGCCGCCCGCCGAACTGTGCGTGGTGGGCGACGCCGACCAGTCGATCTACGCCTTCCGCGGCGCGACCATCCGCAACATCCTCCAGTTCGAGGAGGACTACGCGGACGCGACGACGATCCTGCTGGAGCAGAACTACCGCTCCACGCAGACCATCCTGTCCGCCGCCAACGCCGTCATCGAGCGCAACGAGAACCGCCGGGCGAAGAACCTGTGGACCGAGGCCGGCACCGGCGCGGTCATCACCGGCTACGTCTCGGACACCGAGCACGACGAGGCGCAGTTCGTCGCCGACGAGATCGACCGGCTGACCGACGCCGGCGACGCCAAGGCGGGCGACGTCGCGATCTTCTACCGCACGAACGCGCAGTCCCGCGTCTTCGAGGAGATCTTCATCCGCGTCGGCCTGCCCTACAAGGTCGTCGGCGGTGTCCGCTTCTACGAGCGCAAGGAGGTCCGCGACGTCCTCGCGTACCTGCGCGTGCTGGCGAACCCGGAGGACAACGTCCCCCTGCGCCGCATCCTGAACGTACCCAAGCGGGGCATCGGCGAGCGGGCCGAGGCGATGATCGACGCCCTCGCGATGCGCGAGAAGATCACGTTCCCGCAGGCGCTGCGGCGCGTGGACGAGGCCTTCGGCATGGCCGCGCGCTCGACCAACGCCGTGAAGCGGTTCAACGTGCTGATGGAGGAACTGCGGACCATCGTGGAGTCGGGCGCGGGTCCGGCGGTGGTGCTGGAAGCGGTGCTGGAGCGGACGGGCTACCTCGCGGAGCTCCAGGCCTCGACCGACCCGCAGGACGAGACGCGGATCGAGAACCTCCAGGAACTCGCGGCGGTGGCGCTGGAGTTCGAGCAGGCGCGCGCGGCCGGCCCGCAGACCCCGACGGCCGACGCCGACGCCGACGCCGGTACCGAGGGCGAGGGCGAGGGCGAGGGCGGTGCCGACGCTGATGCCGACGCCCCCGCGGCCGGTCCGGGTCCCGGCACGCTGGCGGAGTTCCTGGAGCAGGTCGCGCTCGTCGCGGACTCCGACCAGATCCCCGACGAGGACACCGACGGCAGCGGTGTCATCACCCTGATGACCCTGCACACCGCCAAGGGCCTGGAGTTCCCGGTGGTCTTCCTGACCGGCATGGAGGACGGGGTCTTCCCGCACATGCGCGCGCTGGGACAGACCAAGGAACTGGAGGAGGAGCGACGCCTCGCGTACGTCGGCATCACGCGGGCGCGCGAGCGGCTCTACCTGACGCGTTCCTCGATGCGCAGCGCCTGGGGCACGCCCTCGTACAACCCGCCGTCACGCTTCCTGGAGGAGATCCCGACCGAGTACCTCCAGTGGAAGCGCACGGGCGCGACCCAGAAGCCGGCCGGACCGATGCGCAGTTCGGGCTACGGCTCGGGCTCCTCGGGCGGCTCCGGTTCCAGGAGCTCGTTCGGGACCTCGCCGGAGTCGTTCCTGTCCTCGTCGCGCACCAAGTCGGGCCCCTCGGGGTTCGCCACGCGGCGCGCCTCCGACAAGCCCGTCATCACGCTGGTGGTCGGGGACCGGGTCACGCACGACCAGTTCGGTCTGGGCACGGTCATGGAGGTCAAGGGCGCCGGCGCGGACGCCCAGGCCACCATCGACTTCGGGGACGACAAGCCGAAGCGGCTGCTGCTGCGGTACGCGCCGGTACAGAAGCTCTAGCGCGGACGGCGGGGGCGGTCGCCTGCGAGGGGGCGGCCTGCGCCGGACGGCGCGCGGCGGGGCGGCCTGTGGACGGGGGCCGCTCGCCGGGTGGGAGGGGGCTCGCTCAGCTCGGGTCCAGGCCGTGGCTGCGCAGCCACGCCTGGGGG
The DNA here is from genome assembly GCF_036231985.1 of Streptomyces sp. NBC_01426. Classification (GTDB taxonomy): domain Bacteria; phylum Actinomycetota; class Actinomycetes; order Streptomycetales; family Streptomycetaceae; genus Streptomyces. Next base: position 3,275,483 of record NZ_CP109500.1, on the reverse strand, counting down.
TCGATCGGGGAGCCGCCGCCGGGCCTGACCTCGAAGTGCAGGTGCGGGCCGGTGGAGTTGCCGGAGTTGCCGGAGTAGGCGATCACCTCACCGGCCTTGACCTTGCCGGACCGGATCTTGGTGCTGCTGAGGTGGCAGTACCAGGTCTCGGTGCCGTCGGGCGAGGTCAATATGGCCATGTTCCCGTAGGCGCTGTTGAACTGGGTGCGCACGGTGCCGTCGGTGGCGGCCATGACCGGAGTGCCGTACGAGACCGGGAAGTCGATGCCGGTGTGCACCGACATCCACATGCCGCCGGCCTGGCCGAAGCCGGCGCTCAACCCGTGCTGGGCGACCGGGACGGCGAACTTGGGGCGGGCGGCCTCCTTGGCCGCGGCCTCCTCGGCGCGCTTCTTCTTCTCTTCCAACTGGCGTTCGCGAAGGTCGATGCGCTCCTGGGCGCGGCTCGCCCGGTCGGCGAAGTCGCCCGCGTCGGCGCTGAGCGCCGCCAACTGCGTGTCGAGCTTGTTGTTCGCGGCGACCGGCTTCACCGAGGCCGGGTCGGGCGCCGCCATCGTGACGGGTTCCTCGGCGGGCTTCTCCGCACCGCCGGTGAGTCCGCCGACGGAGGCGGCCGCGACTCCCGCGACGCCCATCACGCAGGCGGAGGGAACGGCCACCGTCAACAGGGCGGAACGCTTCGCCGGAGTGCGCCGCCGACTGCTGCCGCCCGCCCTCGCGGAACTCTTGACCGCGCCCTTGGCGGGAGCGCCGGCGCGGCGCGTGGGCCGCGGTTCGTTCTCCGCGCGGGGGGTCACGGGCATGGCCTGGGTGGGCATGTCGTGCACGGCGCCCCGCGGTTGCGGCTCGTCGTCCGGGAGCGCGTCGGTGACGGCCTCGAAGACGGCGGTCTCGGCGGCGTGCAGATCGCTGTTCGCGTGCCGCTCGTCGTTCGCGTACGGATCGGCGCTCGGGTAAGGATCGGCGCTCGGGTAGGGATCGGCGACGGTGATCGGGACGACGGTCGTCGCCTCGTACGCGGGCTCGTAGGAGGCCTCGTACGAAAGGGAGTCGGCGGGGGCGGCCTGCGTGGTGTCGTAGCCGTACGCGTACGCGTATCCGCCGTCGGGCTGCGACGGGTAGTCCTGGACACTCGCGGTGACCGTCGTCGCGCCGGTGAGGTCGTTCGTGGCGGCCCCGCCGTTCCACGCGGTGGCGTCGTACGCGCCGGTGTCCTGGGGGTAACCGGTGAAAGTGGACCACTGGCCGGTCTGCTCCGCGCCGCCGGACTCGTAACCGAGGGACGGCGGTTGGGAGTCGGAGCCGGCGGAGTTCCAGGCGCTCGCGTCCCACTGCCCGGTCGTGTCCTCGGGGGCGCCCTGGGGGGGGACGGTCGACAGGTAACTCTCCTGCGAGGCCCAGGCGGTGGCGTCGTACGTACCGGTGGACTCGTACGAGCCGTAGGCGTCGTAGGTGCCGGATACACCGTAGTTGTAGCCCTGGCCCTGCGTTTCGTAGGAAACGTAGGCCTGGTCACCAGCGAAATTGGTGGTGGAAAGGCCGTCGTACCCGGTTTCGGGGTACTGGCCCGACGGGGGGCGGTCGTTCACCAACTTCTCTTTCGCCTCGGCAGTGGGGGGCCTGGGTGGCCGGTGAACTCGAGATTCACCGGAGGAGAGCAGTGGCGTGACTGTACCCGTCGGTCACAGGCAACGACAATCTTCGGCGGAGGTCGGTATCGCGGGAACCGGGCATTCGGCCGCCTTTCGGTCGCACAAAGACGCAGCCTTGGCCTTGAGTTCGAAATGTGTTCGACTCCAAGGGCGGAATGTGCAAGTCGTCCGCCTCGGCGAAACCGCCCGGTGGGGCGGGCGCCGCGAGGATCGAGACGCCCGCCGTCACCGTGCGTCAGAGCGGACTTACCGGTTCCGGCGGTTGGTGCTCACGGTCCGCCGGTTTCGTCCCGGATCCCGGTGTGTCGTGACCTTGTTCGCCGGAGTTTCAGACGGCCAGGCCCCGACCCTCGGGTCCCGAGTCGGCGGCCCGATCGGCCGCGCGGTCGGTGGTTCGGTCGCCGGTTCGGTCGCCGGCTCGATCGTCGGCTCGCGTGTGGGCTCGCGCGTGGGCGGTGGTGAGGTCGTCGAGGGCTCGACGCACCGCGGCGATCACCGCGGGGTGGACCGCGAGGGCCAGGTGTCCGATGCCGGTGACCAGCACGTTCTCCGCGTCGAGGTCCGGGTGCTCGATACGGGCGGTCCCGGTCGGCGCCATGATCGCGTCGAACTCGCTCCAGAACGCCACGCACCGGGTCCGGCAGCCGGGCGAGGGCGCGGCCAGTTCGACCATCACTTCGGAGTCGGGTCGCATCTGGCGGACCAGCGGGTGCGCGTCCATGAAGGGGGCCACGCGGGTGCCGGCGTGCGGGGTGCCCAACGTGACGAGTGTCCGCACCCGGGCGTCACCGCCGAGCCGCTGGACGTAGTACCGCGCGACCAGCCCACCGAGGCTGTGCCCCACGAGGTCCACGCGCTCCTGCCCGCTGCGCTCGCACAGGTCCTCGACCCGACGGGCGAGATGGCGGGCGGTGGCCCGCAGATCCCGGGTGAAGGGGGAGTAGTTGTACGTCTCCACGCGCCGCAGGCCGTCCGCCCCGAGGGCGCGCCGCAGCAGGACGAAGATCGATCGGTTGTCGTTGAAGCCGTGCAGCAGCAGGACGGGAGGGCGCTGCCCGCAGGCCCCGGCGGCCGGCCCGGCGGCCGGACGCTCCTCCCGCACCCCGGTGGGATACAGCAGCAGGTGCCCCGTGAACACCACGGCCTCCAGCGCGGCAGCGCGCAGGGCGGCCCCGGAGGCGATCAGGGACAGGGGTAAGGACAGGAATGACGACAGGGGTGGGGGCGTGGGTGGGGACGGGGTCGGCGCGGACGGGCGGTTCGGAGCGGATTCCGGGACCACGTCCGGCGCGGACCCCGCGAGGGTGCTCGCGACGGGCCTCGGGACGGGATGCGGGACGGGCCTCGGAGCGGGATGCGGGACGGGAATCGTCACCGGCCTCGGCCCGGGAAGTGGGAGGGACGGCGGCGTGCTCGACAGCCCCATGAACGGCCTCCCCTGGGCCTTTTGGGTGGGTGGCTGGGTACGCGGCCGTGATGCCGAGGTGGCCCCACCGCCGCGCCGGGCGGCTGACGGCGCGGTGGCGGGGCGACTCGGTGCGGTGAATCAATGGCGTCCCACGTGTGATTTCCCCCTCCTGGTTGACCGCGAAACGGCGGCGTGCGCGATGCTGTACTTAACGTTCGTTCACTCGGGAGGCAGTGCGATGGGTGTGACCGGTCCGATCCGTGTGGTGGTGGCCAAGCCGGGTCTCGACGGCCACGACCGCGGCGCCAAGGTGATCGCGCGTGCGCTGCGGGACGCGGGCATGGAGGTCATCTACACGGGCCTCCACCAAACCCCCGAGCAGATCGTCGACACCGCGATCCAGGAAGACGCCGACGCGATCGGCCTGTCGATCCTCTCGGGCGCGCACAACACGCTGTTCGCGCGCGTGCTGGAGCTCCTCAAGGAGCGCGACGCGGAAGACATCAAGGTCTTCGGCGGCGGGATCATCCCGGAGGACGACATCGCCCCCCTCAAGGCGAAGGGCGTCGCCGAGATCTTCACCCCCGGCGCCACCACGACGGCGATCGTGGACTGGGTCAACGGCAACGTACGCCAGGCCTAGGCGGCCCTTTCGGCGTCCGCCGGGTCACTCGGGTGGTGCCGGGTCACTCGGGTGGTGCCGGGTCACTCGGGTGGTGCCGGGCCCGGCACCGCGCCTGACGGCGCGCTGCCGACTGCCCGTGCACGTCTCCCGGTGCGCCGCGTACGTTCCGTGCGCGGCGCACCCCTCCGCCTTGCCCGGCACGGCGCCGGACCTCGTGGGTCCCGCGGCCCCGGCCGGTGCGACCGGGGGAGCGGGCCCTGCGGCTCCCGGGTGGGCACGACCTCGGGGGAGCGGCCCGGTCGACTGCGCTCCGAAGGCGCCGGATCCTGCCCGGCCGGCGACCGCCAGGCCCGCCGACCGGCCAGGGAATGCGGATCGGCCGGCGGGGGCTTCGCCTGACCCGTGTCGCTCCGCCGTCACCAAGAGCCGGGCGGCGAGGGCCCGGAGAGTCAGTCGGGCGGGGTGAGTTCCGCGAGCATGGTCGCGCGTACGCGCAAGGTGGCGACCAGGCGCTGGAAGGCCTCCGCCCAGTAGGCGGCGGCTCCCGGCGACGCGTCGGGCGGGTCCTGTGACGCCGAGGTGAGCGCCTCCAGCCGACCCGCTTCCGCAGGATCCAGGCAGCGCTCGGCCAGACCCATCACCCCGCTGAAGCTCCACGGATAGCTCCCGGCCTCCCGTGCGGTGTCCAACGCGTCGACCACCGCCCGCCCCAGCGTCCCCGCCCACGGCACCACGCAGACCCCCAGCAGCTGGAACGCCTCCGACAACCCGTGGGCCCGGACGAACTCCGCTACCCACGCGGCCCGTTCCCCGTCGGGCAGGATCGACAGCAGCTTCGCCCGCTCCGCCAGTGACGCCGTACCCGGGCCCGCCGCAGGTGGCGCGGAGGCCGAACCGAGCAGGGCCTTCGACCACGCGGGGTCACGCTGGCGCACGGCCGCCCGGCACCAGGCCGCGTGCAGTTCCTCCGCCCAGCCCTCGGCGACCGGCAAGGCCACGATCCGCGCCGGCGTCAACCCCCCGAACCGCTCCCGCCAACAGGACAGCGGCGCGGCCTCCACGAGTTGCCCCAGCCACCAGGCCCGCTCCCCGCGTCCGGCCGGCGGTCGTCTCACCACCCCGTCCCGGAGCATGCCCGCGTCGCAGTCGGCCGGTGGTTGCACCCCCTCGGGCCCCACGCAGGCCAGTGCCCGCCGCGCCATCCGGCCGGCCAGCGCCGAACCCGTCAGCGCGGACAGCAGCTCGGCCGCCGTCGCCCGGACGTTGCGGCTCCGATCACCCAGGGCCGACTCCAGGAACGCCTCGTCCGCCGGCGACAGCCCCACCCGCAGCGAATCGAGGAACATCAGCCGGTCCTCGGCCCGCTCGGTGGCCCAGGTGGTCGACAGCAGCCGGGTCGCCGCCGCCGGCTCATGAGCCCGTACGGCGCCCAACAGGGCCACCCGCTCGGCGAACAGGCCCTCTTCCCAGAGGAGTTCCACGCCGGCTCGATCCGTCGCGTCGGGCAGCTCGCCGGCGCCCCCCGCCGCGCCCCGCAGCGCGAACCGCCAGTCCGGATTCAGCCGGGCCAGCCACAGGCCCCGCGCGCCGGCGAGGGCCAGGGCCGGTGGCCGTAGATCGGTCCGGGCCCGGGCCGCGTCCAGCAATGCCGGTACGAGCGCCGCCGGCGCGCGGTAGCCGTGGCGCCCGGCCGCCGCCAACCATTGCGGCAGCAACTCCGTCAGGTCCGGGGCGGCCCCCCGCCGCCCGGCGGATCCGCCCGCCGCGGTCCGGCCGGCCAACAGCTGCGCGAGCCGCCGGCGGGCCGCGTCCGGCGGCTCGGGCCGCGGATCGTGCACCGCCGGCTCCGGTCTCGGCGCCGCCTCGGCCGGCCGCAGCCCGGCCCGGCGCCGTACCGTCTGCACGGCCGCCGCGTCCAACAGGGCCTCCGGCGAGCCGCCCCGGCGCCGACCCGTGCCCAGCAGCGCGGAGCCGACCAGCTCGTCCCAGTCCTCGTATGCCGTGTCCATGCGACCCCCTCCCTCGTGAATGTCCCCGTGCTCCGGTCCCGCCCCCTCCACGGGACCGGAGCAGTATGTGGATTTGTCGCGTCAAATCATGCTTCAGCTGGCGTGGTTGTCGTCCATCAAAGCCCCCCGGCTTTCTCGTTCACACACGGCGGCGCCCCCGCGCCGCCGTTCCCTCCCCGGCGCCGACGCTCCCCCGCGTCGGTCGCCTCCTGCTCTTCCCGCCGGTCCGACCCGGGCCCCCCGGCCCGGTCAGACCAGTGGTATCGGCTCGGCCGATCCCGGCTGCCAGGCCGTCAGGGGCGTGAACCCGCGATGGCCGACCTCGCCGAACACCGTCACCGGGCCCCCGCCCGACAGCGCGGCCAACCGCCACAGGCCCGCCCGGGACCCGCTGCCCGACCCCGACAGGGGCACCGGCAGGGCGGACGTCCCCTCCGAGTCCGCCAGTTGCCAGCCCGCCTCACCCGGTATCGGCACCACCGGGCCCAGCACCACCGGCCAGGACTCCAGCCAGGGATCCTCCCGCAGAGCTGTCCCGTACGCCTCCAGCGCGGCCGCCGTACCGATCCCGGCCGGCGCCCCGGCGCCCGGCGTCGCCGCCGAGAGACGCTCCCCGAGGTCGACCCGCAACCCCGCGGAACCCGGGCGGAAGCGAGCCTCCGCCTCCCACACCAGTCCGATCGGCAACGCCAACCCCGGAGGCCGCCCCGGCGGACCGAAGTCCAACACCAGCGCCGGACGACCGCTCTCCTGCCCCCGCATCCAGATCCGGCGGGTGGTGAGCCGCCCGTCCGGGGAAACCGAGTCGTACTGGGCCAGCACGAGCCAGCGATCCCGTACGACCTCGCCCTCCGCGGACACCGGCACGCCGACCCGGCTCCTCGTCGTCGCGGCCAACTGCTCCGGCAGCCCGGACACCCCCAACCAGGCCTTGTTCAGCAGGTGCAGCAGCGCGAACTCCTCAAGCATCCGGGCGGGCCAGCCGGGGCCGCAACCGGGTATTGTCCCCAACTCCCGTACCCGCGCGGCCAGTCCGGGCGCCTGCGCGTCGACCATCCGTGCCGCGGTCTCCTCCCAGCCCGCGTACCCCGCCTGTTCCTGCCCGGCCAGACCGCCGTGCACCAGATCGCCGAGCCGCCGCTCCAACTCGACGACACCCGCGCCCACCCGGGCCGCCCTCCGTTCGGCCCGCCGGCGCGCCCCCTCCTCGTCCACCGGTCCGGCCGTCCCGGCGGACGGCCGCGCGGCCTTCTCCGCCCGCCCGGTCAACCACTCCTGCGCCCAGTCCGGCGCCGGCGCCGGCGCCGGGTCCCCCACCCCTTCCGCGGCCCAGAGCAGCAGCAGTCCCAGAGCGTGCTTGCACGGGAACTTCCGGCTCGGACACGAGCACTTGTACGCGGGTCCCGTCAGATCCACGACCGTCCGGTACGGCCGACTGCCGCTGCCCTTGCACAACCCCCACAGAGAACCGGAAGCGGAACCTCCGATCTGCGACCACGGACCCGCCTCTCCCAGCCTTCCCCCCGCCTTTCTCGACACGTCGTCAGGAGCCAGAGCCAGTACCTGTTCCGCCGTCCAGCGGACCTCCTGCTCAGTCATGTGTCCCACCGTAGAGACCCCCACTGACAATCGCCCTGACCTGCAACAACCGTCTTCGTGAAGGCCGTTGTCAGTGGTGTGGTGCACCGTGGTCACAGCAGTCCGACGCGGCTGCCGAGCATTGGAGGGGGACCATGACCATGCCCGAGAACGGCACCGGTACCGACGTGCTGCGCCCGCACGCCGAAGACGCCTTCGCGCACGAACTGAAAGCCTTGGCCGCAGCCGACGACCGGCCCCGACCGAGCCGCTGGAAGCTGTCCCCGTGGGCCGTCGCGACGTACCTCCTCGGCGGGGAACTGCCCGACGGCACGGTCGTCACACCCAAGTACGTCGGACCCCGGCGCATCGTCGAGGTCGCCGTCACCACGCTCGCCACCGACCGGGCCCTGCTCCTCCTCGGGGTCCCCGGCACCGCCAAGACCTGGATGTCCGAACACCTCGCCGCCGCCGTCAGCGGCGACTCCACCCTCCTCGTCCAGGGCACCGCGGGCACCCCCGAGGAGGCCATCCGGTACGGCTGGAACTACGCCCGCCTCCTGGCACGCGGCCCCAGCAGGGAAGCCCTCGTCCCCAGCCCCGTCATGCGCGCCATGGCCGACGGCATGACCGCCCGCGTCGAGGAACTCACCCGCATCCCCGCCGACGTCCAGGACACCCTGATCACCGTCCTGTCCGAGAAGACGCTGCCGATACCCGAACTCGGCCAGGAAGTGCAGGCCGTGGGCGGCTTCAACCTCATCGCCACCGCCAACGACCGCGACCGCGGCGTCAACGAGCTCTCCAGCGCGCTCCGGCGCCGCTTCAACACCGTCGTCCTCCCGCTGCCCGCCACCGCCGAGGCCGAGGTCGAGATCGTCGCCCGCCGCGTCGACCAGATGGGCCGCGCCCTCGACCTGCCGGCCGTGCCCGAGGGACTGGAGGAGATCCGCCGCGTCGTCACCGTCTTCCGCGAGCTGCGCGACGGGATCACCGGCGACGGCCGCACCAAGGTCAAGTCGCCCAGCGGCACCCTCTCCACCGCCGAGGCCATCTCCGTCGTCACCGGCGGCCTGGCACTCGCCGCCCACTTCGGCGACGGCGTCCTGCGCTCCTCCGACGTGGCCGCCGGCATCCTCGGCGCCGTCGTCCGCGACCCGGCCGCCGACCGTGTCGTCTGGCAGGAGTACCTGGAGACCGTCGTCCGCGAACGCGACGGCTGGAAGGACTTCTACCGCGCCTGCCGGGAGGTGTCCGCATGAGTCCCGAGGCCGCGGGGCCCCTGCTGTTGGGCGTCCGGCACCACGGGCCGGGCTCCGCCCGCGCGGTGCGGGCCGCGCTCGACGCCGCGACCCCGCGCGCGGTCCTCATCGAGGGACCACCCGAGGGCGACGCCCTGCTGCCCCTGGCCGCGGAGCCGGGGATGAGACCGCCGGTCGCGCTCCTCGCGCACGCCGCGGACGACCCGGGCAGGGCCGCGTTCTGGCCGCTCGCCGGGTTCTCCCCGGAGTGGGTCGCCCTGCGCTGGGCACAGGAACGCGACGTCCCCGTCCGGTTCATCGACCTGCCCGCCGCGCACACGCTCGCCGCCCCCCGGGATCCGCAGGCGTCCGACCCCGACGCCGTACGCATCGACCCGCTCGCGGTGCTCGCCGAGACCGCCGGGTACGACGACCCCGAACGCTGGTGGGAGGACGTCGTCGAGCACCGGGGCAGCGGAGCCGTCCGGGACCCCCGGGCGACCTTCGAGGCCCTCGGCGACGCCATGGGGGCCCTGCGCGAGGCGTACGGGGACGGCGGACACCCGACCGACCGGGTGCGCGAGGCCCACATGCGACAGCGGATGCGCGCCGCCCGCAAGGAGTACGGAGACGCCTACGCGGTGGTCTGCGGCGCCTGGCACGTCCCGGCCCTGCGCGCGAGGGCCACCGCCGCCGCCGACAAGGCCCTGCTCACCGGGCTGCCCAAGGTCAAGGTGGAGACCACCTGGGTGCCCTGGACCCACCGCCGGCTCGCCCGGGCGGACGGGTACGGGGCCGGCATCACCTCACCCGGTTGGTACGCCCACCTCTTCGAGTCCCGGGACCGGCCCCTCGAACGCTGGCTGACCCGAGCCGCCGGGCTGCTGCGGGCCGAGGACCGGCAGGTCGGCCCGGCCCACGTCATCGAGGCGGTCCGGCTCGCCGAGACCCTGGCCGTCGTGCGGGGACGCCCCGTCCCGGGCCTCACCGAGACCCTCGAAGCGGTGCGGGCGGTGATGTGCGACGGCTCCGACGTCCCCCTCGCGCTGATCGAGGACCGCCTCGTCGTCGGGGACGTCCTCGGCGAGGTCCCCGACTCGGCGCCCGTCGTCCCGCTCCAACGGGACCTCACCCGACACCAGCGCGCCCTGCGGCTCAAGGTCGAGGCGCAGGAACGGGACCTGGAACTCGACCTCCGCAAGGACACCGACACGGCCAAGTCCCTGCTGCTGCACCGGCTGCGGCTGCTCGGGATCGACTGGGGGACACCCACCGCCTCCCGGGGCAGCACCGGAACCTTCCGCGAGACCTGGCGGCTCCGCTGGGAACCGGAGCTGTCCGTGCGGGTCGCGGAAGCCGGCATCTGGGGCACCACCGTCGTCGGCGCCGCCACGGCCAAGGTCGAGGCCGACGCGGTCGCGGCAACGGAGTTGGGCGAGGTCACGGCCCTGGCCGAGCGGTGCCTGTCGGCCGGGCTGTCCGAGGCGCTGCCCGCCGTGCTGCGGGCCCTCGCCGACCGGGCGGCGCTCGCCACCGACGTGGCGCGGCTCGCCGAGGCCCTGCCCGCGCTCGCCCGTTCGCTGCGGTACGGGGACGTGCGCGGCACCGACGCCAAAGCCCTCGGGACGGTCGCGGCCGGGCTCGCGGACCGGATCTGCGTGGCCCTGCCGCCCGCCTGCGCTGCGGGCCTGGACGCCGACGGCGCGGCCGAACTGCGCGGGCACGTGGACGGGGTGCACGGTGCGATCGCGCTGTTGGAGGTGGACGGCCTGCCGGAGCGCTGGGCGGCGGTGCTGCGGACGCTCGCCGGCCGGGACGGCGTGCCCGGGACGATACGCGGCCGCGCCACACGACTGCTGCTCGACGACGGGCGGTTGCCGCCCGAGGAGACGGCGCGGCTCATGGGGCTGGCGCTCTCGCCGGCGGTCGCCCCGGCCGACGCGGCGGGCTGGATCGAGGGCTTCGCGGGCGGCGGCGCGGGCGGCGGGACCCTGCTGATCCACGACGACCGGCTGCTGGGCCTGATCGACGCCTGGCTGGTGTCGGTGCCGGAGGGGGCGTTCATCGACGTCCTGCCCCTGCTGCGCCGGACGTTCGGGGCGTACGAGTCGGGCGTGAAGCGCACCCTGGGCGAACTGGTCCGCCGCGGCCCCGGAGACCGGACCGGGAGGCACCGGACCGGTGCGGGCCCCGAGGGCTTCGCCGCCGAGCCGGACCCGATACGGGCCGACGCGGCGGCGGACCTGGTCCGGCTGATCCTCGCGGCTCCGGCGGGATGACGGCGCCGACGAGACGGTTGGGCGGCGGTGGGAACGGGACGGCAGTAGGGGACGGGGACATGGGGGACGGGACGGCAGTGGGGGACAGGGGCATGGAGAGGGCGGGGAACATGACGGCGACGGGCAACACGGCAACGGACACCGGCACCACGGACACCGGCACCACGGACACCGGCACGGCGGAGCGGCTGCGCCGCTGGCGGTTGGTGCTCGGCGGGGGCGAGGCCGACGGGACCGGCCGCGCCCTCGCCGGGCGGGACGCCGCGATGGACGCCGCGCTCGGCGCCCTGTACGGCAGCTCCGGCGGCGCCGGCGACGGCAGGCCGCAGGGTGAGCGGTCCGCCGGTCTCGGCGGGTCGGCGCCCCGGGTGGCCCGCTGGCTCGGGGACATCCGGACGTACTTCCCCGCCTCCGTCGTCCAGGTGATGCAGCGCGACGCGATCGAGCGGCTCGGTCTGGCGTCCCTGCTGATGGAGCCGGAGATGCTGGAGGCCGTCGAGCCGGACGTCCACCTGGTCGGCACCCTCCTCTCCCTGAACAAGGCGATGCCGGAGACGACCCGGGAGACGGCGCGGGCCGTGGTCCGCAAGGTGGTCGAGCAACTCGAGAAGCGGCTGGCGGCCCGCACCAGGGCCACGCTCACGGGCGCCCTGGACCGTTCGGCGCGGATCAGCCGCCCCCGCCACCAGGACATCGACTGGGACCGGACGATCCGCGCCAACCTCAAGAACTACCTTCCCGAGCACCGCACGATCGTCCCCGAACGACTGATCGGATACGGCCGGGCCGCCCGGTCGGTGAAGAAGGAGGTGATCCTCTGCATCGACCAGTCCGGCTCGATGGCCGCCTCCGTCGTCTACGCCTCCGTCTTCGGCGCGGTGCTCGCCTCGATGCGCTCGATCGCCACCCGCCTCGTCGTCTTCGACACCTCCGTCGTGGATCTGACCGACCGGCTCACCGATCCGGTGGACGTCCTCTTCGGCACCCAACTCGGCGGCGGCACGGACATCAACCGCGCCCTCGCCCACTGCCAGTCCAAGATCACCCGGCCCGCCGACACCGTCGTCGTCCTCATCAGCGACCTCTACGAGGGCGGCATCCGCGACGAGATGCTCAAGCGGGTCGCGTCCATGAAGGCGTCCGGAGTGGAGTTCGTGACCCTGTTGGCGCTGTCCGACGAGGGCGCCCCCGCCTACGACCACCAGCACGCGGCGGCGCTCGCCGCGCTCGGCGCGCCCGCCTTCGCCTGCACCCCCGACCTGTTCCCGGACGTGATGGCCGCCGCGCTGGAGAAACGGCCCCTGCCGATCCCCTGAAGCCCCTGACCACCGGTGGCGTCAGGCGGCACACCGGCGGTCCACCGTCCGCCCCATCTGCCGTCCACCCCGGCGAACACCGCCCGCTCATCCCCGGCCCATCGCGTCCGCACATCGGCAGATCACACGAACGCGCAGTTCAACCGTCAGGCGATCTGTGACAGGTATCACCGCTCAGGTGTGATCTGCGATTTAGGGACCCACGGCCCACGGGGATAACCTGCGGGACGGACATGCCGCGTCCACGGTCACCGTGTGCGCCTTCCTTGTGACAGCGCCGTCACGTTGCCCTCCGCGGCACGCCCACGCAGATAGCAGACAACCGCGAATCACTGCGAATCTTTGAAGACAAGGGACGGACGCGCGTGGACCTGTTCGAGTACCAGGCGAGGGACCTCTTCGCCAAGCACGGTGTACCGGTGCTGGCCGGTGAAGTGATCGACACGCCTGAGGCGGCGCGCGAGGCCACCGAGCGGCTGGGCGGCAAGTCGGTCGTCAAGGCGCAGGTGAAGGTCGGTGGCCGAGGCAAGGCCGGCGGCGTGAAGCTTGCCGCGACCCCGGACGAGGCCGTGGCCCGGGCGACGGACATCCTCGGGATGGACATCAAGGGCCACACGGTCCACAAGGTGATGATCGCCGAGACCGCTCCCGAGATCCTCGAGGAGTACTACGTCTCGTACCTCCTCGACCGCACCAACCGCACCTTCCTGGCCATGGCCTCGGTGCAGGGCGGCATGGACATCGAGGAGGTCGCGGAGAAGACCCCCGAGGCCCTCGCGAAGGTCCCGGTCAACGCCAACGAAGGCGTGACCATCGAGAAGGCCCGCGAGATCGTCGCGCTGGCGAAGTTCCCGGCCGAGGTCGCCGAGAAGGTCGCCGAGGTCCTCGTGACCCTGTGGGACACCTTCATCGCCGAGGACGCTCTCCTCGTCGAGGTCAACCCGCTCGCGAAGGTCGCCAACGGCGACGTCATCGCGCTCGACGGCAAGGTCTCGCTCGACGAGAACGCCGAGTTCCGCCAGCCGGGTCACGAGGAGTTCGTGGACCACGCTGCCGCGAACCCGCTGGAGGCCGCCGCCAAGGCGAAGAACCTCAACTACGTGAAGCTCGACGGCGAGGTCGGCATCATCGGCAACGGCGCGGGTCTCGTCATGAGCACCCTCGACGTCGTCGCGTACGCCGGCGAGAACCACGGCGGCGTCAAGCCCGCCAACTTCCTGGACATCGGTGGTGGCGCCTCCGCCGCCGTCATGGCCAACGGCCTGGAGATCATCCTCGGCGACCCGGACGTCAAGTCCGTGTTCGTCAACGTCTTCGGTGGCATCACCGCGTGTGACGAGGTCGCCAACGGCATCGTCCAGGCACTCCAGCTGCTGGCGGACAAGGGCGAGGCGGTCACCAAGCCGCTCGTCGTCCGCCTCGACGGCAACAACGCCGAGCTGGGTCGCAAGATCCTGTCGGACGCCAACCACCCGCTGGTGCAGCGCGTGGACACCATGGACGGCGCGGCCGACAAGGCCGCCGAGCTCGCGGCTGCGAAGTAAGGGCAGAGGTCACAGACTCACATGGCTATCTTCCTCAACAAGGACAGCAAGGTCATCGTCCAGGGCATGACCGGTGCCACGGGCATGAAGCACACCAAGTTGATGCTGGCTGACGGCACCAACATCGTCGGCGGCGTGAACCCGCGCAAGGCCGGCACCACCGTCGACTTCGACGGCACCGAGGTACCGGTCTTCGGCTCCGTCGCCGAGGCGATGGAGAAGACGGGCGCCAACGTCTCCGTCCTCTTCGTCCCGCCGGCCTTCGCCAAGGCCGCCGTCGTCGAGGCCATCGACGCCGAGATCCCGCTGGCCGTCGTCATCACCGAGGGCATCGCGGTGCACGACTCCGCCGCCTTCTGGGCGTACGCGACCGCCAAGGGCAACACCACGCGGATCATCGGCCCGAACTGCCCGGGTCTGATCACCCCCGGCCAGTCCAACGCCGGCATCATCCCGGGCGACATCACCAAGCCCGGCCGCATCGGTCTCGTGTCCAAGTCGGGCACGCTGACCTACCAGATGATGTACGAACTCCGTGACATCGGCTTCTCCTCCGCCGTCGGCATCGGTGGCGACCCGGTCATCGGCACCACGCACATCGACGCCCTCGCGGCGTTCGAGGCGGACCCCGACACCGACCTGATCGTCATGATCGGCGAGATCGGCGGCGACGCCGAGGAGCGTGCGGCGGACTTCATCGCGAAGAACGTCACCAAGCCGGTCGTCGGTTACGTCGCGGGCTTCACCGCCCCCGAGGGCAAGACCATGGGCCACGCCGGCGCCATCGTCTCCGGTTCTTCCGGCACCGCACAGGCCAAGAAGGAAGCCCTCGAGGCCGCGGGCGTGAAGGTCGGCAAGACGCCGACCGAGACCGCCAAGCTGGCGCGCGAGATCCTGAACGCCGCCCAGTAGGCAGTGGCTGTACGCGTGTACGGGCGTGGCCCGCACCCTTCGGGGCGCGGGCCACGCCCGTTTCACGTGTCGGCGCCGGCCGTCACCCCACCGTGGGCGCGAGGCGGTCGGGTCGGGCGGCCGGGTGGAAGCGCAGCGTGTCGTGGAGTTCCTTGCTCCGCTCGGTGAGCGCCTGCGGACCGCTGTGCGGGGGCACCCCGGAGACGTTCGCGCCGGGGGAGACCGGGGGCTCGTACCGGGTGGGCGCGGTCGTCAGCGTGTACGCCGTCGCCACCGCGATCACGGCGGTCAGGCCGATCGCGGCGCGGGACCACAACCGGGCCCGGCGCTCGCACGCCACGCGCACGACGGACGCCTCGCGCGGGTCCAGCCGTACGGGCGGGCGTACCGCGCCCAGGCGCTCGCGCAGCAGGGCGGAGTGCCGCTCGGCCGGTACGGCCGCCAACTCGGGGATCCGGTCGGCGAGGTCGGCGTGCGCGTGGAGCAACCGGATGCCGGCGGTGGGGGTGCTGGCCTCCGTCTCGGCGGCCGTGTCGGGCAGGTCGAGGCCGACACCGTCGTAGAGCAGCACCGTGCGCCGGTGCGTGGGGGGCAGCGCCAGCATCGCGTCCATCAGGATCCGGTCCGCGGGCTCGGCCGGGGCCTGGTCGGGGTTGCGGTGGGCGCGCCGCAGCCGCTGCCAGGGGGACAGGGCGTGCTCGTACGCGGCCGCGCGCACCCAGCCGACCGGATCCGGGTCGGTGGCGACCTCGGGCCAGCGCTCCCAGGCGTTCTGGAACGCCCGCTCGACGGCCTCCAGGGAGAGGGCGCGGCGGCCGGTGAGCAGGTACGTCTGGCGTGCCAGGGCAGGAGCGGCGTACGCGTAGAGCGCGTCGAAGGCCTGGGCGGGGGTGAGGGCCGCGATCGGGGCCGGGGCCTCCTCGTCCGCGGGGTCCTTCCCGGTCCGGTCCTCCCCGGCCCGATCGCCCTCGGCCCGATCGTCCGCGGCCGTGTCGGGCTCGGACTTGCCTGCCCCGGCCGTCTCCGGCTCGGGCCTGTCGGTTCCGGTCGTGTACGGGGTGGCCTGGCCCGTCGTCGTCCCGTCGACCTCGGCCCCGGCCTGGTTCGCGGCTTGGTCCACGACGTGGTCCACGGCCTGGTTCGCGGCTTGCTCCGCGGCCTGGTTCGCGACGTCCTCGGTGGGGGCGTCGGGACGGTTGCGGCCCCCCGACGCGGGGGCGGAGGGCGGTTCGGCGCGGCCGGCGCCCCCGGAGCCGGATTTCACCGGGGTCTTGGACTCGTGGCGCGCCAAGGAGGCCGGGGGCTTCGCGGCGCGCTTCGCGGCGACCTTGGGCCGGTGCGAGGGGTTCGCGGGACGCCCCTGACCACCGGCGGCGAAGGCGCGCACGGCACCGGCCATGCGCCGGGCGGCCCCGGATGCGGGCGTGGCGCCCGCCTCGGTATCCGCTTCCGCGTCGGACCCGGGGCCGGCCTCCGGGGGCGCGGCGGGGGCGGCGCCCCCGGCGGTCGCGGTGGCGATCGTGGTCGCGGCCTCGGCCGTCGGTTGCTCGGCCGTCGCCGCCGCGGGAGCCGCAGGTTCGGCCTGTTCGGTCGGCTCGGCCTGCTCGCTCGGTTCGGCCGGGGGGTCGGCGGTCGCGGCCTGCTCGGCGGCGAGGTGGGCGAGCAGCTTGGCGTACGCCTCGCGCTTGCGGCCGCGCGGGCCCGTACGGCCGTTCTCCCAGGAACGCGCCGTGTTCGTGGTGACGCCCAGGGCCGACGCGAGGTCCTCGTGCGTCAGCTCGGCGGTCTCACGCAGCCTGCGGCGCTCCTTGGGGGAGGGGAGGTCGGTCTCCCCGGTGGCGGAGGCCGTCTCGACGTCCTGTGTCATGCCACACTCCCCGCGACCCGGCAGTCCTGCGCGAAAAAGTACATAAACGTATATTGAGCGACACCACGGACATTCGCCTGTTACCCGCCCATAGCGCGTGTCGTTGGCACCATGGCGGGGTGACCCAAGTGACCGAACGCGGGACCCTGTTGCCGACGGCCCCGCGGGCCAACGCGCGGCGCCGTTCACCGGCCGCCGCCGCCTGTGTGCTGGGCGGCGCGGTGGCCGCCGGACTGGGGCTCGGCTTCCTGGCCGTGCTCGTGATCGTGCTGTGGATCAGCTCCCCCTACCCCGACAGCGGCCCCGGCGGCGCGCTGCACCTCGCCGCGGGCCTGTGGCTGCTGGCCCACGGGACGGAACTCGTCCGCTACGACACTCTTTCCGGTGTGCCGGCGCCCGTCGGAGTGACCCCGCTGCTCCTGGTGGCGCTGCCGGTGCTGTTGATGCGGCGGGCCGCGCGCCTCGGCAGCGCCTCGGGCGACGGCTCCATGGACGACGAGGTACTGCCGCCGAGCGTGGTCTTCTCGGCCGTGACCTGCGGATATCTGACCGTCGGAGCGATGGCCACGGTGTACGCGGCGGGCGGCCCGATGCCGGCCGATCCGCTGAGCGCGGCCTGGCACGTACCGTTGGTCGCCGTACTGGCCGCCGCCGGCGGAGTGTGGGACGCCCGGGGGAGGCCGCCGGTGACGCTGCCGTCCTGGGCGCCGGGATGGGCGGTCAGGGGCGTACGAACGGCAATCGCGCGCCCCCGTTACGCGCTGGCCCTGCGCTCCGGCGCGGCCGGGGCGCTCGTGCTCCTGGGCGGGGGCATCCTGCTCGTCGGCGCCTCGCTGGCGTGGCACGGGCCGGAGGTCCAGGGCTCCTTCCTGGCGCTGACCGGGGTGTGGTCGGGACGGTTCGCAGTCCTGCTGCTCGCACTGACCCTGATCCCCAACGCGATGGTGTGGGGCGCGGCGTACGGGCTCGGGCCCGGCTTCGCGCTGGGCAGCGGCGCGACCGCGACACCGCTCGGCTTCGGGGGAACGCCGGCGCTGCCGAGGTTCCCGCTGCTCGCGGCCCTGCCGCCGGAGGGCTCCGGAACGCCCCTGACCTGGGCGGCGGTCGCGGTACCGGTGGCCGCGGGGCTGGGCGTCGGATGGTTCGCCGTACGGCGGGCGCGAGAGGTCTCGTACGGGGAGACCGCGCTCACCGCGGCACTGGGATCGGTGGTGTGCGGGCTCGCGATGGCCGGACTCGCGGCGGCGGCCGCCGGACCGATGGGCGCGGCGGCACTGGCGAGCTTCGGACCGGTCTGGTGGCAGGTCGGGGCCGCGGCCACGGGATGGACGCTGGGGCTGGCGGTGCCGCTGGCCGTGGCGGTGCACGCGTGGCGGACGCGGCCTGCGCGGGGGGCCGCGTCCGCGGCCGACGAATGGCACGACTCCGGGGTACGGGAACTGCGCTGGGCGGCGCTGCGGCGGGCGGCCACGCCGATGGTTCCCGTGGGGGCGGATCCTGTGGCGGTGGCTCCGCGGGTGGCTCCGCCGGTGGCTCCGGTGACGGGGGCGGGGGTCTCGGCACCGCCCGTGCCGGTGGCTCCGCCGGTGGTCTCCGTGGAGCCGGTGGTGCCCGTGGCGCCGGTGGTCTCCGTGGCGCCGGTTGTTGCGGTGGGGCCGGTTGTTGCGGTGGGGCCGGGGGCCGTGCCGGAGGTGCCTGCGGCCGTTCCGGAAGGGGTCGCACCGCTGCTTCCCGGGGTGTCCGGGGCCCGTGTCCTGTCGCGGAAGCCGTCGGAGTAGTCGTCGCGGTGACGGCGCCGTCGCTGCCGGCCCCGGCTGCGCCGGGCGCCTCAAACGCCGGCGGGGCTGGAGTGGTGCGGCCGGGCTGGGATGGTGCGGCGGGGCTGGCGACGGCGTACCCCGGCTGCGCCGGGCGCCTCAAACGCCGGCGGGGCTGGGATGGCGGGGGTGGCTGCGTCGGAGCCGGGAGGGCGGGCGTGGCCAGGGTGGCTGCGCCGGGCGCCTCGAACGCCGGCGGGGCTGGTGTGCCGCGGCCCGGCCGGGATGGTGCGCCGTGGGGGCCCTGACCGCCCCGGTGGGGTGGTCAGGGGGTGGGGTCAGCGTTGGACCTTGAGGACCTTGCCCAGGAAGTTGTCCGGGAGCAGGGTGTTGCACTGGAGTTCCGCGGTCTTCGTCAGCGCGTCCTCGCGGCACACGTAGAAGTCCTTGTAGGCCAGTTGCAGGGCGTACGAGCTCATCGCCAGCAGCAGTGCCAGCGACGCCGTGACCAGGCCGCTGATCGCGGCCGTGCGCTGGGGGCGGGCCGCCGGGCCGAGGGCCGCGAGGCCGCCGGGGGTCGGGGTGGTGGCCGGCGCCGGGGTGGTCGGGGTCGCGGCGGTGGGGTCGGCGGCCGGGGACGCGGTCGCGGCCGGCTCGGCCGGGCGGCCGCGCAGGGCGCTGATGCCCCAGTACATGGCCAGCGCGCCGAGCAGGAGCCCCACCGACGGGATCCCGAAGATCCCGAAGAAGAACCCCCACATGCCCGCCAGCAGGGCGTACCGCGCACGCCGCTGGATCGGGTCGGTGGGGTCCCAGCGGGCCGGACCGTCGGGCCCGGAGGGGTTCGCGTCCCGCTCCCGGTCCTGACCCTGGCCGGGGCCGCCGCCGCGCGGCTGCCACGGCTGGTCGGGCCGGCCCTCCGGGGGAGCCGCGAAGGGGTTGTCGTCGGTCGAGGGGTCGGGCTGACGGCGGTCCGGCATCGAGTGCGTTACTTCCCCTGCTGTCGTGCGGCCCAAGGCGTCGCGCCGCGTCGTTTGTGGCTTGTATGCCAGACGCTACCGCCCGGCCGTCCCCCCGTCCCTCGGGGGCGGTCCCGTGTGCCGGTATCGTTGCAGGCGGTCGGTGGCTTCGTATGGTTCCCCGTATACCGGTGCCCCGTAGTTTCATGCGATCGCACAAGACGAACGCCGTATTCACGTGAGAAAGGGCCGTACATGGCCGCCTCCCGCCTGGTCGTGCTGGTCTCAGGGTCCGGCACCAACCTCCAGGCCCTGCTCGACGCCATCGACGCCCACCCCGAAGGCCCTGAGGGTTTCGGTGCCCGCGTGGTCGCCGTCGGGGCCGACCGAGACGGCATCGCCGGGTTGGAGCGCGCCGAGAAGGCCGGCATCCCCACCTTCGTGTGCCCGGTCAAGGCGTACGCCACCCGCGCGGAGTGGGACGTCGCCCTCACCGAGGCGACCGCCGCCCACGCGCCGGACCTGGTGGTTTCCGCCGGGTTCATGAAGATCGTGGGCCGGGAGTTCGTCGACCGCTTCGGCGGCCGGTTCATCAACACCCATCCCGCGCTGCTCCCCGCGTTCCCGGGCGCGCACGGCGTGCGCGACGCCCTCGCCTACGGCGCGAAGGTCACCGGCTGCACGGTCCACTTCGTGGACGGCGGCGTGGACACCGGTCCGATCATCGCCCAGGGTGTCGTCGAGATCCGGGACGGGGAAGACGAAGCCGCTCTCCATGAGCGCATCAAGGAAGTCGAGCGCACGCTGCTCGTCGACGTCGTGGGGCGCCTGGCCCGGCACGGCTATCGCATTGAGGGACGAAAGGTAACAATCCAGTGACCGCCGCAGACAGCAGCAGCAACGACCCGACCACGACCCAGCGGCCGATCCGTCGTGCGCTCATCAGCGTCTACGACAAGACGGGACTGGAAGACCTGGCCCGCGGCCTGCACGAGGCGGGCGTCGCGCTCGTCTCGACCGGCTCCACCGCCTCGAAGATCGCCGCGGCCGGGGTGCCCGTCACCAAGGTCGAGGAGCTCACCGGCTTCCCCGAGTGCCTCGACGGCCGCGTCAAGACCCTGCACCCGCGCGTGCACGCCGGCATCCTCGCCGACCTGCGGCTGGAGGACCACCGCAACCAGCTGGCCGAGCTGGGCGTCGAGCCGTTCGACCTGGTGATCGTCAACCTCTACCCCTTCCTGGCGACCGTCCAGTCGGGCGCGACCCCGGACGAGTGCGTCGAGCAGATCGACATCGGCGGTCCGTCGATGGTCCGCGCGGCCGCCAAGAACCACCCGTCGGTCGCCGTGGTCACCAGCCCCGAGCGCTACGCCGACGTCCTCACCGCGGCCCGGGGCGGCGGCTTCGACCTGACCGCCCGCAAGCGGCTCGCGGCCGAGGCGTTCCAGCACACCGCGGCCTACGACGTGGCCGTCGCGTCCTGGTTCACCAACGCCTACGCCCCGGAGCCCGAGGCCGTCCTGCCCGAGTTCCTGGCCGAGGCCTGGGAGCGCAAGTCGACCCTGCGCTACGGCGAGAACCCCCACCAGGCCGCCGCCCTCTACACCGACGGTCAGCCGGGCGGGCTCGCCAACGCCGAGCAGCTGCACGGCAAGGAGATGTCCTTCAACAACTACGTGGACACCGAGGCCGCGCGCCGCGCCGCCCACGACCACGAAGAGCCCTGCGTCGCGATCATCAAGCACGCCAACCCGTGCGGCATCGCCGTCGACAAGGACGTGGCCGCGGCCCACCGCAAGGCGCACGCCTGCGACCCGCTGTCCGCCTTCGGCGGCGTCATCGCCGTCAACCGCCCGGTGACCGTCGAGCTCGCCGAGCAGGTCGCGGAGATCTTCACCGAGGTCATCGCCGCCCCCGACTACGAGGCCGGCGCGGTGGAGATCCTGGCGAAGAAGAAGAACATCCGGATCCTGAAGGTGGCCGGCTCCCCGCACCAGCCCGGGGACCTCAAGCTGATCTCCGGCGGCGCGCTGCTCCAGCAGAGCGACACGTTCGCCGAGGGCGCGGGCCGAGCCGAGGGCGACGACCCGGCGAACTGGACCCTCGCCACCGGCGAGGCCCTCTCCGCCGACGAGCTCGCCGAGCTGTCCTTCGCGTGGAAGGCCTGCCGCGCCGTCAAGTCCAACGCGATCCTGCTCGCCAAGGACGGCGCCTCCGTCGGCGTCGGCATGGGGCAGGTCAACCGCGTCGACTCCGCGAAGCTCGCCGTCGAGCGGGCGGGCGCCGAGCGCGCGCGGGGCTCGTACGCCGCGTCCGACGCCTTCTTCCCCTTCCCCGACGGGCTGGAGATCCTGACCGCCGCGGGCATCAAGGCCGTGGTCCAGCCGGGTGGTTCGATGCGTGACGAGCTGGTCATCGAGGCTGCCAAGGCCGCGGGCGTGACGATGTACTTCACCGGTACCCGTCACTTCTTCCACTGACCGGACCCCGTCCGCACACGACGAAGGCCGCGCCCCGGAAAGGGGCGCGGCCTTCGTCGTGCGGTGTGCGTCAGACGTTGCGCTGACGGTTGAACCAGGCCGAGCCGTCGGACTTGGCGACGAACACGATGACGAGGATCAGCAGCACCAGGTGCACGAGGCTGAGCGGGAAGAACGGGTACAGGCTCAGGGCGATGCCCAGACCGGCGTAGACCATGATGCCGATGCGGGCACCGTTGGCGCCCTTGCCGCACTGGATGGCCAGCACGATGGACGCGACCAGGTAGACCACGGCCAGGGCGATGAGCCCGTACAGCACGCCGGAGCCCAGCTTGGCCATGTCCTCGAACTGCGCGTTGCCCTGGAGGTCGGGCTCCTGCTTCAGCCGCTCGATCAGGGCGAGGGCGGCGAAGAGCACGCCGACGCCGACGACCTGGAGACCGGCGATCACGTACAGCATGACGCGGGCGGCCTTCACGCCACCGGGCATCGTCTGCGGAACGCCCGGGTAACCGCCCGGGTAGGCCGGGGCGCCGCCCGGGTATCCGTAGCCGCCCTGGGGCGGGACGCCCTGCGGGGCCTGCTGCGGGTAGCCGTAGCCGGGCTGGCCCTGCGGCTGCTGCTGCTGTCCGTACGGGTTGTTCGGGTCGCCGAAGCTCATCTTGGGGTGTTCCTCCGTGGAAGTGCGGGGACGCACGGCACTATCGGAGGAACTCTGCACTTCTCTGCGGTCCGCCCCCCGGCACTGCCCGCGGCACTCATTGCCCGTCATCGTGGTCCGGCCGACCCCGCGTTGTCCAGCCAGGGCGCGAACGGCGTGCCACTTGTTGTGCAAGTGCAATGAAGCACGTCACCCGCGTACAACCGACGGTCCACCGGAGAGCCCTTGACTGGAACCCGGGCCACTCCATCCGGGAGGATGGGGGGCATGACCGCCCAGATTCTCGATGGCAAGGCCACCGCAGCCGCGATCAAGTCCGAACTGACCGCCCGCGTGGCGGCGCTGAAGGCCCGGGGCATCACCCCCGGCCTCGGCACCCTGCTGGTCGGTGACGATCCGGGCAGCCGCTGGTACGTCAACGGCAAGCACAAGGACTGCGCCGAGGTCGGCATCGCCTCCATCCAGCGCGAACTGCCCGCGACGGCCTCCCAGGAGGACATCGAGGAGGTCGTGCGGGAACTCAACGCCAACCCCGAGTGCACCGGCTACATCGTCCAACTCCCGCTCCCCAAGGGCATCGACACCAACCGCGTGCTGGAACTGATGGACCCGACCAAGGACGCCGACGGCCTGCACCCCATGTCGCTCGGCCGGCTGGTGCTGAACGAGCCGGGCCCGCTGCCCTGCACCCCGTACGGGATCGTCGAACTGCTCCGCCACCACGGTGTCGAGATCAACGGCGCGCACGTCGTGGTCCTGGGGCGCGGCATCACCGTGGGCCGCTCGATCGGCCTGCTCCTGACCCGCAAGTCCGAGAACGCGACCGTGACCCTGTGCCACACCGGCACGCGCGACTTGTCCGGGCTGCTGCGCCAGGCCGACATCGTCGTGGCGGCGGCCGGTGTCCCGCACCTGGTCAAGCCGGAGGACGTGAAGCCGGGCGCGGCCGTCCTCGACGTCGGCGTGAGCCGCGACGGGAGCGGGAAGATCGTCGGCGACGTGCACCCCGGTGTCGCCGAGGTGGCCGGCTGGATCTCGCCGAACCCGGGCGGTGTCGGCCCGATGACCCGCGCCCAGCTGCTCGTCAACGTCGTCGAGGCGGCGGAGCGGACGACCAGTGCGGGCTGAGCGCGACACGGAACCGGCGGAACCGGCGGAACCGGCGGAGGCCCCGGCGCCGCGGGCGCCCGAGGGCGCCGTCGAGCCGACGAAGGGGCGGCAGCCGAAGCCGCCCCCCGTCGAGAACGAGGCGGACGAGGCGGTGGCCGTCGGTGACGGGAGCGACGGGAGCGGCGAGAGCGGCGAGAGCGATGCGGACGAGGTCGACGGCGACGGGTCGGAGGCGGCGGCGAAGTCCCGGCGCTTCCCCTCCGTCACCCGGGACACCGCCCGCCCCGAGGGCGGCGGCCGGGCCGCGCCCGGGGGCGCGCCCGCCCCGGCGCGTCAGTGGCCGATGCTCAGCGTGCTGGCCGCCACCGCGATCGGGCTGCTCACCACGGCGATCGGATTCCCCCGCATCGGCTGCCTGATCATCGGGGCCGCGCTGATCGCGGGCGCGGTGATGCGCCGGATCCTGCCGTCGGTGGGGATGCTCGCCGTGCGGTCCCGGTTCACGGACATGGTCACGTACGGCCTGCTGGGCGTGTCGATCACGCTGCTCGCGCTGGTCGTGCAGGCGCCCAAGCCGTGGCTGGAGATCCCCTTCCTGACGGACGTGGTCCGCTTCACCGTCCGCTAGGGCCTGTCGCAGGTCCTGTCGCAGGTCCTGCCTCGACGCGTACGGGGACACGTTCGCGGGCTTCGACGCCGTCCCGGTGGCGCGCGCCGCGCACGCCTGCGTCAAGTCCGTGGAAGGGCACCGCACCGGCAAGGTCTTCCGGGTGGAACGAGGGCCCCGTCCTCGCCGCCGCCTTCGAACACCCGGGTCCGTGTGCCCTGCACCACACGGACCCGGGGGTTGGGCGCCCCCCGGGTCGGATAGCCTGATCGACGGATGTCTCTTCACGTCAAGATTTACCGGGTCGGGGAGCGGCGTCCTCCCAGCACAGGGGGCAGGGACGCCCCATCGCCAGCTGTCTAACGGAGAAGGCCATGACCCGCACTCCCGTGAATGTCACCGTCACCGGCGCCGCCGGACAGATCGGCTACGCGCTGCTCTTCCGCATCGCGTCCGGTCACCTCCTCGGCGCGGACGTGCCGGTCAAGCTCCGCCTCCTGGAGATCCCGCAGGGCATGAAGGCCGCTGAGGGCACCGCCATGGAGCTTGACGACTGCGCCTTCCCGCTGCTCGCCGGCATCGACATCTTCGACGACCCGAACAAGGGCTTCGAGGGTGCGAACGTCGCGCTGCTCGTGGGCGCCCGCCCGCGGACCAAGGGCATGGAGCGCGGTGACCTGCTCTCCGCCAACGGCGGCATCTTCAAGCCGCAGGGCGCCGCGATCAACGCGCACGCCGCGGACGACATCAAGGTCCTGGTCGTGGGCAACCCGGCCAACACCAACGCGCTCATCGCGCAGGCCGCCGCCCCGGACGTACCGGCCGAGCGCTTCACCGCGATGACCCGCCTGGACCACAACCGCGCGATCTCGCAGCTGGCCGCCAAGACCGGCGCCGCCGTCTCCGACATCAAGCGCCTGACCATCTGGGGCAACCACTCGGCGACCCAGTACCCGGACATCTTCCACGCGGAGATCGCCGGCAAGAACGCCGCCGAGGTCGTCAGCGACGAGCAGTGGCTGGCCGAGACCTTCATCCCGACCGTCGCCAAGCGCGGCGCCGCGATCATCGAGGCGCGTGGCGCGTCCTCGGCCGCCTCGGCCGCCAACGCCGCCATCGACCACGTGCACACCTGGGTCAACGGCACCGCCGCGGGCGACTGGACCTCGATGGGCATCCCGTCGGACGGCTCCTACGGCGTCCCCGAGGGCATCATCTCGTCCTTCCCCGTCACCACCAAGGACGGCAAGTACGAGATCGTCCAGGGCCTGGACATCAACGAGTTCTCCCGTGCGCGCATCGACGCGTCCGTGGCGGAGCTCGTCGAGGAGCGCGACGCGGTGCGCGAGCTCGGCCTGATCTGATCGAACCCGTACGCACGCCAAAGCGCCCCGGCCCCACCAGGCCGGGGCGCTTTGGTGTGAATCCGGCGCCGGGCCGCGACCGGCGGGCTCAGTGCTTGAACATGCCCGGCGTGTAGTGCCCCGGCGCGAGGCGGCAGGTCACGCCGAACCGGTTCCAGGCGTTGATCGCCGTGATCACGGCGATCAACTGGGCCAGTTCGGTCTCGTCGAACAGCTCGGCGGCCTTCCCGTAGACCTCGTCCGGGACGAACCCGTCCGTCAGGACGGTCACCGCCTCGGTCAGCTCGATCGCCGCCAACTCCCGCTCGGTGTAGAAGTGCCGGGACTCCTCCCACGCGCCGAGCTGGATCAGACGCTCGACGCTCTCGCCGGCGGCCAACGCGTCCTTGGTGTGCATGTCCAGGCAGAACGCGCAGTGGTTGATCTGCGAGGCGCGCACCTTGACCAGCTCGACCAGCGTCGGGTCCAGGCCCTTGCGGGCGGCGACCTCCAGGGACACCAGGGCCTTGTAGACGTCGGGGACCAGCTTCGCCCACTGCAGGCGGGCGGGGTGCTCGGGGGCGTACGCGGGGGTTTCGTTCGTCGTCGTCATGTCTCCACCGTAGGAGGCCGGCGGCCCGCCGATATGGTCCATTCCCATGACGGAATCCCGGGCCACTTTCGGCGCCGACCTGCATCTCGACCTCACCGCCGGGCGCGGGCTGAGGGCCGGACTCACCGAGGCGCTGCGCGAGGCCGCGCGCAGCGGTCGACTCGCCCCGGGAACCCGACTGCCCTCCTCCCGGTCCCTGGCCGTCGACCTCGGCATCGCCCGCAACACGGTCGCCGAGGCGTACGGCGAACTCGTCGCCGAGGGCTGGCTGACCGCCCGTCACGGCTCGGGCACCCGGGTCGCGGAACGGGCCGTGCCGCGCCATCCAGCCCGGGCCGCCCGGGTCCGGCCACCCGCCCGGCGGGGGCCCGCGTACAGCTTCAAGCCGGGCTCCCCGGGCCTCGGCAGTTTCCCGCGCACCGCCTGGTCGGCGGCGGCCCGGCGGGCCCTCGCGGCCGCCCCGAACGACGCCTTCGGGTACGCCGCGGACGCGCGTGGCCGGATCGAGCTGCGCGAGGCGCTGGCCGACTACCTGGCCCGCGCCCGGGGGGTGGACGCCGATCCCGACCGGATCGTGCTGTGCGCCGGGTTCGTGCACGGGCTGTCGCTGCTCGCCCGGGTGCTGCGGGCGCGCCGGGTCCGCGAGGTGGCCGTGGAGGGGTGGAGCCTCGACGTGCACCGGGACCTGCTCACCGGGGCCGGGCTGCGGACCCGCCCCTTGTGGCTGGACGGCGCGGGCGCCCGTACGGAGGACCTGACGTCGACGTCGGGGGCGGTGCTCCTCACGCCGGCGCACCAGTTCCCGACGGGCGTCGCGCTGACCCCGGCACGGCGGGCGGCGGCCGTGGACTGGGCCAGGACCACGGGCGGGCTCATCCTGGAGGACGACTACGACGGGGAGTTCCGCTATGACCGCCAGCCCGTCGGGGCGCTCCAGGGACTGGACCCGGACCGCGTCGTGTACCTGGGCACGGCGAGCAAGTCGCTGGCGCCGGGGCTGCGCACGGGCTGGATGGTGGTGCCGGCCGGGCTGGTGGACGAGGTACTGGCGGCGAAGGGCCACACCGACTGGATGTCGGGCGCGCCGGACCAGTTGACGCTGGCGGAGTTCATCCGGTCCGGGGCGTACGACCGGCACGTCCGGAGCATGCGGCTGCGCTACCGGCGCCGGCGCGACGCCCTGGTGGAGGCCCTGGCCCCGCGGACGGCGGTGACCGTCTCCGGCATCGCGGCGGGCCTGCACGCGGTGCTCGACCTCCCGGCCGGCACCGAACGCCCCCTGATCCAGGCGGCGGCCTGGCACGACCTGGCCCTGGAGGGACTGTCCCGCTTCCGGCACCCGGATTCGGCGATGCCCGCGCGGGACGCGGTGGTGCTCGGGTACGGGACCCCGTCGGAGAGCGCGTGGTCGGGCGCGTTGGCGGCGTTGGAGGCGGCCCTCCCGTAGGAGGCGCGCGGGGCGCGGGTCAGGGAACCGGACCGGCCACCGGACCGGCGGGATCCGCGGGGTTCGCCGGGTCAGTGGAGTCCGCGGGGTGGGTGGAGTCCGCCGGGTCCGCCGGGGGTTCGCCGAAGCGGGCCAGGGCCAGCGAACCGGCCACGGCCACCACGAAGCCGAGCACCGCCAACCAGGCGAGCCCCTCACGGGTGCGGTCCCCGAGCCACACCACCCCCACCACCGCCGGCCCGATCGTCTCGCCCAGCACCATGCCGGCCGTGGCGGCCGTCACCGAGCCGCGCTGCAGGGCCGAGGTGAGCAGCAGGAAGGCGGCGCCGCCGCCCAGCAGGAGCGCGTACAGGGCCGGGTCGGTCAGCGCCGAC
The DNA here is from genome assembly GCF_036231985.1 of Streptomyces sp. NBC_01426. Lineage (GTDB taxonomy): Bacteria > Actinomycetota > Actinomycetes > Streptomycetales > Streptomycetaceae > Streptomyces. Next base: position 3,247,701 of record NZ_CP109500.1, on the reverse strand, counting down.
CAGGAGACCCCGTCGATGAGGCGGACCGCGACCTCCACCACCCCGAAGCCCGTCCCGGCCGCGAAGCCGAGCACCAGCGGCCGGGAGCGGTTCGGCAGGCCGCCCGCCGCCGCCCCCACCAGCAGCACCAGGACCGCCACCGCCAACAACCCCCACTCCAGGGCGGGCGGACCGGTCCCGGAGCCCTCCTCCCCGGAGGCGAGCCCCAGCATCAGCAGCCCCGCGCTCACCACCGCGACGGCCGCCCACTCCCTCCGGTTCAGCCGTACGCGCAGGAGTCGGGCCGCGACCACCGCCGTCACCGCCAGGCTGGCCGCCAGCGCGGCCCCCACCGCGTAGATCGGGATGTGCCGCAGGGCGATGATCTGGAGGACGAAGCCGACCCCGTCCAGGCCGAGCCCCGCCAGGTACCGCCACTGGCGCAGGGCCCGCAGCAGGAGCGCGGCGTCCACCCCGGACCCGGTGCCCGGCTCCGCCGCCCGCGCCGCCATGGCCTGGAGGACCGAGGCCGTACCGAAACAGACCGCCGCACCGAGTGCGCAAATCATCCCAACAAGCACGAACCGACTCTAGGTCACCGTCGTGACAAGGGTGTGACGACGGCTGGATTCCATCCCCCGGTCACCCCGCTCTAGTCTGTCGGGAGCACGCCACCCAGGGGGAGCGAACTCACATGGACACCAGCAACACCAATCGGCGCCGGATGCGCTCGGGCGCCGTCGCGCTCGGCGGCATGGGCCTGCTCGCCGCGACCCTCGTCGCCTGCGGCAGCAGCGACGAGCCCGACAAGCGGTGCGCCTCCCGCTCCACGCTGAACCACCTGAACAACAAGGAATGCAAGAGCGGCGGCACCGGCGCCTACTACTACGGCGGCAGCGTCGCCAACGGCAAGGTCGGCGGCGGCAGCTTCGACAAGTCCGCCGTCACCCGCGGCGGCATCGGCAAGAGCCACTCCGGCTCCAGCGGCGGCTGACCCCGGTGGAGCGGCACACGATCGAGCCCCGCCCGAACTGGCAGCGGACCGTCGAGGAGCAGGGGCTGATCTACCCCCTGACCCGGTACCCCGACGACAGCCTGCGCCCCTACTGGGACGAGAGCGCGTACTACTCGTTCTCCCTCCCGGAGGTCGAGGCGCTGGAGAACGTCGTCGAGGAACTGCACGCCATGTGCCTCGCGGCGGCGGCCCACATCGTCGAGCACGACCGCTTCGCCGACCTCGGCATCACCGACCCGAAACTGGCCGCCCGCATCGCCGAGTCCTGGCGCCGGCGCGCCGAGCAGCCCTCCTTGTACGGCCGCTTCGACCTGCGCTACGACGGCTCCGGCGGCCCGGCCAAGATGCTGGAGTACAACGCCGACACCCCCACCTCCCTGGTGGAGGCGGCGAGCCCGCAGTGGTTCTGGATGGAGGAGCGGTTCCCCGGCGCCGACCAGTGGAACTCCCTCCACGAGCGGCTCGTCGACGCCTGGCGCCGGCAGGCCGAACTGCTGCCGCCCGGTCCGGTGCACTTCGCGCACTCCGAGACCGACGAACTCGGCGAGGACCTGATGACGGTCGCCTACCTCCAGGAGACCGCGGAGCAGGCCGGCCTGGACACCGTCGCCATGTCCGTCGAGCAGATCGGCTGGGACAGCCTCTCCGGCCGGTTCGTCGACGAGAAGCTCCGCTTCATCCGCGGCATCTTCAAGCTCTACCCGTGGGAGTGGCTGGCCACGGACGAGTTCGGGCCCCAGGTGCTGGGCACCTACGACCACGGCGGCGGCTCCGGCACCACGGCCTGGATCGAGCCGCTGTGGAAGATGCTGCTCTCCAACAAGGCGCTGCTGGCGGTCCTGTGGGAGCTCTTCCCCGAACACCCGAACCTGCTGCCCGCCTACCTCGACGGCCCGCGCGAGCTCGCGGACACCACCGGCTACGTCGCCAAGCCCCTGCTGGGCCGCGAGGGCGCCGGGGTGACCCTGCACGAGGCGGGGGAGGACGGGGAGCCGTTCACCCCGGTGGACGACGAGACGTACGTCTTCCAGGCCCTGGCCCCGCTGCCCGACTTCGACGGCAACCGGGTGGTGCTCGGCGCGTGGGTCGTCGAGGAGGAGGCCGCGGGGCTGGGCATCCGGGAATCGGCGGGGCCGGTCACGGACGAGTACGCCCGCTTCCTGCCCCACGTCATCCTCCAGCCCGCCGGCCCGTGAGGCCGGCGGCGCCCGTCAGGCCGACAGCACCGACCGCAGCCGGTCCAGGCCCCAGTCCAGGTCCTCCTTGCTGATCACCAGCGGCGGTGCGATGCGGATCGTGGATCCGTGGGTGTCCTTCACCAGCACCCCGAGCCCCATCAGCTTCTCGGAGATCTCCCGGCCGGTGCCGCGCGACGGGTCGATGTCGACGCCCGCCCACAGTCCGCGCCCCCGCACGGCGGTCACCGCGCCGCCGCCGACCAGCAGGTTCAGCTCGTGGTGCAGGTGGTCGCCGAGTTCGGCGGCCCGCTGCTGGTACTCGCCGGAGCGGAGCATCGCGATGACCTCCAGCGCGACCGCGCAGGCGAGCGGGTTGCCGCCGAAGGTGGACCCGTGTTCGCCCGGCCGGAACACGCCGAGCACGTCCCGGTCGGCGACCACCGCGGAGACGGGCACGACCCCGCCGCCGAGCGCCTTGCCCAGGATGTACATGTCGGGGACGACGCCCTCGTGCTCCAGGGCGAAGGTCCTGCCCGTGCGGCCCAGGCCCGACTGGATCTCGTCGGCGAGGAAGAGGACGTTCCGCTCGCGGGTGAGCTCCCGTACGCCCTGGAGGTAGCCGGCGGGCGGCACGAGGACCCCCGCCTCACCCTGGATCGGCTCCAGCAGCACGGCCACGGTGTTCTCCGTGACGGCGTGGGAGAGCGCGGTGAGATCGCCGTACGGGACGATCTCGAAGCCCGGCGTGTAGGGGCCGAAGTGGTCGCGGGCGTCGTGGTCCGTGGAGAAGGACACGATGGTCGTGGTCCGGCCGTGGAAGTTGTCGGCCGCGACCACGATCTTGGCGTGGCCGTCCGGGACGCCCTTGACCTCGTACCCCCACTTGCGGGCCGTCTTCACCGCCGTCTCCACGGCCTCCGCGCCCGTGTTCATCGGCAGCACCATCTCCTTGCCGCACAGCGCGGCGAGTTCGGTACAGAAGTCCGCGAAGCGGTCGTGGTGGAAGGCGCGGGAGGTCAGCGTGACCCGCTCCAACTGGGCGCGTGCGGCGTCGATCAGACGCCGGTTGCCGTGACCGAAGTTGAGGGCGGAGTATCCGGCGAGCATGTCGAGATACCTGCGGCCCTCCACATCGGTCATCCACGCGCCCTCCGCCGACGCGACGACGACGGGCAGGGGGTGGTAGTTGTGCGCGCTGTGCGCGTCGGCGGAGCGGATGGCATCAGCAGTATTCGACACGGGGTCTCCGATCGTCCGTCAGGCCTGTGACGAGGGTGGCGTCACTGTCCATCCTCGCTCGTACGGTGGACGGAGAAACCTTTCTCGTGGCGCGCCCGCTAAGGTGGGCCCCACGCACGGCGACTGGCGCACGGAGAACGGACTCCGGGGAAGTCGTGCGCGCACGACCGCACACAGGGCCGCTCGCCTGGGCCTCGCGGGGACGAGAGACGACATCGACCCCGGAGGAGCCGCCATGACCGCGCGCCGCCATCCCGCCCTTTTCGCGACCGACCCCGAGCTGGCGTCCTTCGTCGAGGCGGAAGAGGCACTGCAGGCCGAGACCCTGCGCCTGATCCCCAGCGAGAACTACGTGTCCGCCGCCGTGCTGGAAGCCTCCGGCACCGTCCTGCAGAACAAGTACAGCGAGGGCTACCCCGGCCGCCGCTACTACGAGGGCCAGCAGAACATCGACCGCGTCGAGGCACTGGCCGTCGAGCGGGCGAAGGGCCTGTTCGGCGTCGACCACGCCAACGTCCAGCCGTACTCCGGCTCCCCGGCCAACCTCGCCGTGTACCTCGCCTTCGCGAAGCCGGGCGACACCGTGATGGGCATGGCCCTGCCCATGGGCGGCCACCTCACCCACGGCTGGGGCGTGTCCGCGACCGGCTCCTGGTTCCGGGGCGTGCAGTACGGCGTCACCGCCGACACCGGCCTGATCGACTACGACGCGGTGCGCGACCTGGCCCTGGCCGAGCGCCCGAAGATCATGTTCTGTGGCGGCACGGCCCTGCCCCGCACGATCGACTTCGAGGCCTTCGCGTCGATCGCCAAGGAGGCGGGCTCGATCCTCGTCGCCGACGTCGCCCACATCGCCGGGCTGATCGCGGGCGGCGCGCACCCGTCGCCGGCCGGGCACGTGGACGTGATCTCCACGACCACCCACAAGACCCTGCGCGGTCCGCGCGGCGCGATGCTGATGTGCCGCGAGGAGCACGCGAAGGCCATCGACAAGGCGGTCTTCCCCGGCCTCCAGGGCGGCCCGCACAACCAGACGACGGCCGGCATCGCGGTCGCGCTGCACGAGGCGGCGCAGCCGGCGTTCGTCACGTACGCCCACGCGGTCGTCGCCAACGCCAAGGCGCTGGCGGCGGCCCTGCTGGAGCGGGGCTTCGACCTGGTGTCGGGCGGCACGGACAACCACCTGATCCTGATGGACCTGACCTCGCGCGGGGTCCCGGGCAAGATCGCGGCCAAGGCGTTGGACCGGGCGGGCATCGTCGTGAACTACAACACGGTCCCGTTCGACCCGCGCAAGCCGTTCGACCCCTCGGGCATCCGGATCGGCACGCCGTCGCTGACCTCACGGGGCCTGACGGTGGACCACATGCCGGTGGTGGCGGGCTGGATCTCCCGCGCGGTCGACGCCGCGGCCGCGACCGACGAGGCGGCCCTGTCCGTGATCCGCGCCGAGGTCACCGACCTCATGTCGGCCCACCCGGCCCCGGGCCTGCCCCTGTCCTGACCAGGCCCCCCGCGGCGCCGCCCCGGTCCCCGAGGGCCGGGGCGGCGCCGCGGGTTCCGCTTTCCGGCCGGCCGGAAAGCGGTCGCTCGCTCCGGGCGGGATCCGGCCGGCCGGCTACGCGCGGGTACGGCCGGACACCGCCCGCCGAGAGCGGGGCCGGGATGTGATCCCGCGCTCATCCGGCACCGGATCCGGCCGGCGCAAGGCCCGAGACGGCCATCGCACCTGAGAGAATGGGGCCATGGCTTCTGATCGTCCTCGCGCGCTCTCCGGCATCCAGCCCACCTCCGGTTCGTTCCACCTCGGGAACTACCTCGGGGCCATTCGTCAGTACGTCGCCCTCCAGGAAACGCACGACGCCTTCTACATGGTCGTCGACCTGCACGCGATCACCATGCCGCAGGATCCCCGGGAACTGCGCGCGAACACCCGTCTGTCCGCCGCCCAACTGCTCGCGGCCGGCCTGGACCCCGAGCGCTGCACGCTCTTCATCCAGAGCCACGTGCCCGAGCACGCGCAGCTCGGCTGGGTCATGAACTGCATCACCGGGTTCGGCGAGGCGAGCCGGATGACCCAGTTCAAGGACAAGTCCGCCAAGCAGGGCGCGAACAACGCCACCGTCGGCCTGTTCACGTACCCGATCCTCCAGGTCGCGGACATCCTGCTCTACCAGGCCAACGCCGTCCCCGTGGGCGAGGACCAGCGCCAGCACATCGAGCTGACCCGCGACCTGGCCGAGCGCTTCAACACGCGCTTCGGTCAGACCTTCACGCTGCCCGCCGCGCACATCGTCAAGGAGGTCGCGAAGATCTACGACCTCCAGGACCCCGCGATCAAGATGTCGAAGTCCGCGTCCTCGCCCAAGGGCCTGGTCAACCTCCTCGACGAGCCCAAGGTCACCGAGAAGAAGATCAAGAGCGCGGTCACCGACACCGAGGCGGAGATCCGCTTCGACAGCGAGAAGAAGCCCGGCGTCAGCAACCTGCTCACGATCTACTCCACCCTCACGGGCGAGACGATCCCCGAGCTGGAGGCCCGGTACGAGGGCAAGGGGTACGGCGCGCTGAAGACCGACCTGGCCGGCGTGATGGTCGATTTCGTCACACCCTTCAAGAAGCGCACCCAGGAGTACCTGGACGACCCCGAGACCCTGGACGCCGTGCTGGCCAAGGGTGCGGAGAAGGCGCGCGCGGTCGCCGCCGAGACCCTGGCACAGGCGTACGACCGCCTCGGGTTCCTGCCCGCCAAGCACTGACCGACAAGGACCCTGGCGGTTCGGGGGGTGCTGCCATCACACTGAGCGGCAGCACCCGATCACGGGACAGACGGACGAGACAGACGGAGGAGACAGACGTGGGGACCGTAACGCTCGGCGTTTCGATCGCGGTCCCGGAGCCGTACGGCAGCAGCCTTCAAGAGCTGCGGGTCGGCTTCGGGGACGCCGCCGCGCTCGGCATCCCCACGCACGTCACCCTCGTGCCGCCCACCGAGGTGGACGCGGAGCGGCTGCCGGCGATCCAGGCCCACCTGGCCGAGGTCGCGGCGACGTTCCGCGCCTTCGCGATGCGGCTGGCCGGAACCGGCACCTTCCGCCCCCTCTCGCCGGTCGTCTTCGTCCGGCTCGTCGAGGGCGGCGCCGGCTGCACCCGCCTCCAGGCCCTGCTCCGGGACCCGGACGGGCCGATCGACCGCGAGTTGGCCTTCCCGTACCACCCGCACGTCACGGTCGCCCACGGGATCTCCGAAGAGGCGATGGACCTGGCGTTCACCACCCTCTCCGGGTACGCCGCCGACTGGCTGTGCGAGGGCTTCGCACTCTACGAACAGGGCTCCGACGGGGTCTGGCGCAAGTTGCGTGAATACCCTTTCGGCACGGGCCCGACCGGCGTTCCGGCACAACTGGGCTCACCCACCGATGAGGCGGCCGGCACGCGCGGGCGTCGCTCGTAGCGAAGCGGCCGCAGGGCCTGGAACGTGCGGAATCTGAGCCTTCGCAGGACCAGGGCGTGAAACGGGCGAGCCGTCGGGCGAAAAGTCACAATCGACGACCGTAGCCTTCGAAACCGACAATCCCGGCTATTTCCGGCAGCTCATTTACGGTGACCCCATGGACTGGCTGACGAAACTCCCGGTGATCGGACCCCTGGCGGCCGCGGCGATGCGCACGCACGCGTGGCGGTCGTACCAGCGGCTCGACCGGGTGCACTGGACCCGGCTGGCCGCCGCGATCACCTTCATCAGCTTCCTCGCCCTCTTCCCCCTCATCACCGTCGCCGCCGCCGTCGGCGCGGCGCTGCTGAGCAAGGAACAGCTCGACCGGCTCCAGAAGAGCCTCGCCGAGCAGGTCCCCGGCATCTCCGATCAGCTCGACCTCAACGCGCTGGTCGCCAACGCGGGCACCATCGGGCTCGTCGCGGGCGCCCTGCTGCTCTTCACCGGCATCGGCTGGGTGGGCGCCATGCGGGACTGCCTGCGCGCCGTGTGGGACAAGGACGACGAGGACCTCGGCAACCCGATCGCCCGCAAGGGCAAGGACGCGCTGGTACTCATCGGCCTCGGCGGCGCGGCGCTGTGCTCGGCGGCCGCCTCGATCCTCGGATCCAGCGCCGTGGGCAAGTTCGGCGGCTGGCTCGGCATCCCGCGCGACGGCGCGGGCGGCGCCCTGCTGAGGTCCGGGGCCTTCGCGGTCGGCGTGGTCGCCGCCTTCCTGCTCCTGCTGTACCTGCTGACCCTGCTGCCCGGGGTGGAGCCGCCGCGCGGCCGCCTGATCCAGGCCGCCCTCATCGGCGCCGCCGGCTTCGAACTGCTGAAGCTCCTGCTGAGCGGCTACATGCGGGAGGTCGCCGCGAAGAGCATGTACGGGGCCTTCGGCGTGCCGATCGCCCTGCTGCTCTGGATCAACTTCACGGCGAAGCTGCTGCTGTTCTGCGCCGCCTGGACGGCGACCCGCGACGACGCGGACGGCGACGGTGTCGAGGACCCTCAGGAACGGCAGGACCCTCAGGAACGGCAGGACCCTCAGGAACGGCAGGAGGGCGGCGACACGGGCCCCTCCGCGGGATCCGCGCGCACCGCCTGACCCGCGCCCGCGCCGGCCCCGCAGGGGGGTGGCGTCAGCTCTGTACGGTGTCGTCGTCCGTTCCGGAGCCCTCGGTCACGCCCGCCTTCTCGCGCATCTTGCGCACCAGCTCCGCCTTCTGGTCGGCCGCACCCTGGCGGTCGAGGTTGCGGTGCGGGCCGTTGTTCTGCCGTTCGGCGCGCGACTGCCGCTTGCGCTGGCCGCCGCCCTGACCCACGGGGTTGTTGATGTTCTTGCTGACGGTCACGGGTTCTCCCGGTCGTGGTGAAGTGCTCTACGGATTCATCGGTGGGGGACGGGCGGCGACGTCGAAGGACGCCGGCCGAGGCCCGTCACGCGCTCACTCGTGGATCGGCGTCTGGTAGAGCATGACAAAGACGTTACCCGGTTCCGTCGGCCCCGCTCACCAACCCTTTCGCCGCACGGGCGCCCGCCGCCCGGTGCGGGCCCCGGAAGGGGCGGCGGGCCGCCGCGGGCGCATCGGCGGCGCGAGGGATCGTCCCGCCCGCGCTCCGCCGTCAGGGGACGACCGTCAGACCAGGTCCTCGTCGCCCCGGCGACCGCGGCGCGGCCACCGCCGGTTCACCACGAACGCCCCGCCCGCCAGCACGGCCAGCGCCCCGCCCGCGATGCCGAGCGCGGTGCCGACGCCGCTGCTGCCGGAGTCGTCGCCGCCCGCCGACGTCTCCTTCTCGTGCGTCTGGGCGGGGGCGCCGTGCGACTTGGTGTCGGCGCTCTTGGGCGGCACCAGCTCACCGACCGGCTTCACCTTCCCGGCGGCCGAGAAAGCCCAGTCGAAGAGCGCGGCGGTCTCCTCGTACACCGAGTTGGCCCCGTCCGAGCCCGGGTTCATCACCGTGACCAACAGCTTCTTGTTGCCCTGCTGGGCCGCGCCGGTGAAGGTCGAGCCGGCCATGCTGGTGTTGCCGTTCTTGACGCCGGCGATGCCCTTGTAGGGGGAGAGCCCGTACGCACCCGTCATCAGCCGGTTGGTGTTCTGGATCTCGAAGTAGTCGCGGGGCTTGCCCGGCTCCTGGAGCCCCGGGAACTTCGCGCTCGCCGTGCCGCAGTACTCCCGGAAGTCGGCCTTCTGCAGCCCGGAGCGGGCGATCAGGGTGAGGTCGTAGGCGCTGGAGACCTGCCCCGGCGCGTCGTACCCGTCCGGGGACACCACGTGCGTGTCGAGGGCCTGGAGCTCCTCCGCGTGCGCCTGCATGTCCTTGACGGACTTCTCGATGCCGCCGTTCATGGCCGAAAGCACGTGGACGGCGTCGTTCCCCGACCGGAGGAACACGCCGAGCCACAGGTCGTGGACGGTGTACTCGTGGTCCTCCTTCACCCCGACCAGGCTGCTCCCCGCGCCGACCCCGTCCATCTCCTGCTCGGTGACCTTGTGCACCTGGTCCTTGGGCAGGCTCGGCAGCACGGTGTCCGCGAACAGCATCTTCATGGTGGAGGCCGGGGGGAGCCGCCAGTGCGCGTTGTGTGCCGCCAGCACGGCGCCCGTCTCCGCGTCCGCGACGATCCACGACCGCCCCGTGAGATTGGTGGGCAGGGCGGGCGCGCCCGGCAGCAGGTTCACCTGGGTGCCCGGTTGGCCGAGCGTCGTGCCGCCGACGGTGGACATCGACGCGGGCGGGCCGCCGTCCATCGGCGGGCGCCCCTTCCCGTCGGCGGGCGGGGCCGGGGCGGCGTGCGCGGGGGCGGTGAACATCGCGGGGACCAGCAGTGCGGCGGACAGGACCGTCAGCGCGGTCTTCTTGGCATACACGCAGGTGAAGGTACAACCCGATGTGCTGTCCACCGTCCCTGAGCGGCCAACCCGCCGGAACCACCGCCGGTCCAGCCCACCCTGGCGCGTCCGTCCCGGGAACGAATCCGATACTGGGGACATGAAACTCAGCCGCACCGCCTCCTGGTTCCTGCTCGCCTTCGGAGTGTGGAGCTGGATCATCTGGGTGTCCTTCGTCCGGAACCTGTGGAAGAACGGCAGCGGTCTGGCCTTCGACACCGCCGGTGACCCTACGACTTACTTCTGGGTCCACTGTGGACTGGCGGTGGCGTCCTTTCTCCTGGGGACGGCCATTGGTGTGATCGGGTTGCGTTCCCTGCGCGCGCTGCGGCGTGAATCACGATGACCGTAATCGTGGTCGCGCTCGTCGCGCTCGCCGTATTGGGCCTGTTGGCCCTGGTCCACCGCTGGCTGTGGGTCCGCCTGGTCCGTGACACCACCCGGCCGGGTGGTCTGCCGCGCCGGGCGGGGACCGCCCTGGCCTTCGTCCTGCCGCTCACGGCCGTCGCGGCCCTGGTCGCCGGGCGCGCCGGGGCGCCGTTCCGGCTCCAGCAGGCGGTGGCGTGGCCGGGGTTCATGTGGCTGGCGGTGCTGCTGTACCTGACTCTGGCGATGCTCGTCGGGGAAGTGGCCCGGGCCGTCTGGCTCCGCCGGGTCACGCCGCGGGCCGCGCCGGCCCCCGTCCCGGTCCCCGCGTCGGCCTCCGCCCATGCCTCCGCCGATGCCTCCACCCCGGCCTCCGCCCCGGTGGATCCGACGGCGGAGCCCGACCCGCCCGCCCCGGCGCCGGCCGCCGACCCCGCCACCGCCACCGCCACCGCCACCGAACCCGCCTTCGACGCCGCCGTCCTCACCCGGCGCCGGTTCGTCGCGCGGACCGTCGGCGGCGCCGCGGCCGCGGCCGCCCTCGCGACGGTCGGGTACGGGACGTACGGCGTGCTGCGCGGGCCCCGCGTGAAGCGGGTGCGGGTACCGCTCGCCAAGCTGCCCCGCGCCGCGCACGGCTTCCGGATCGCCGTCGTCAGCGACGTCCACCTCGGGCCGATCCTCGGCAGCGCCCACACCCGGCGCGTCGTCGACGCCGTCAACGGCACCCAGCCCGACCTGATCGCCGTCGTCGGCGACCTGGTCGACGGGAGCGTGCCCGACCTGGGGCGGGCCGCCGAACCGCTGCGCGACCTCCGGGCCCGGCACGGCTCGTTCTTCGTCACCGGCAACCACGAGTACTTCTCGGGGGCCGAGCAGTGGGTCGAGCACGTCCGGGAACTGGGGATGCAGCCCCTGGAGAACGCGCGCCGCGCCCTGCCGTACTTCGACCTCGCCGGGGTCAACGACGTCGCGGGCGAGAGCGAGGGCCACGGCCCCGACTTCCGGGCGGCCCTCGGTGACCGCGACCGGTCCCGGACCGCCGTCCTCCTCGCGCACCAGCCGATCGTCATCCACGACGCCGTCCGGCACGGGGTCGACCTCCAACTGTCCGGGCACACCCACGGCGGTCAGCTCTGGCCCGGCAATCACCTCGCCGAGCTCGCCAACCCGACCGTCGCCGGCCTGGAACGGTACGGCGACACACAGCTGTACGTGTCCCGCGGCGCGGGAGCCTGGGGGCCGCCTGTTCGCGTCGGCGCGCCGTCCGACATCACCGTGGTCGAACTCGCCTCATATCAGGCCTGACCAGGCATAACAGGTCTTCCCGTGGCCGAATTTCCATGATTGAGTGCCCGATAGTCGGATACCGGGTTCGAATATCGGGGTGCAGGGGATGCGGTCAGTCCGCTCGAAGGTGATCGCGGCCGCTCTGGTCCTCGCGGCGGGCGGCGGTGTCGCCGCCTGGCAACTGCTCCCCGCCGAGGGCAACGGCCGGGGCACCGCCATCCGGGTCGGGACGAGCGACGTCGTCTCCGACCTGGACCCCGCCGGTGCCTACGACGCCGGTTCCTGGGCCCTGTTCGGCAACGTCTACCAGTCGCTGCTGACCGTCAAGCCGGGCTCGGAGGCCCCCGTCCCGGACGCGGCCTCCGCCTGCCGGTTCATCGGCGGCAAGCTGACCACGTACCAGTGCGAGCTGCGCCCGGACGCGAAGTTCTCGGGCGGACGCGCGATCACGGCGCAGGACGTCAAGCACTCCTTCGACCGGATCAAGAAGATCAACTCCGAGCAGGGCCCGGCGCCGCTCTTCAACACCCTGGAGTCGGTCAAGGCCGAGGGGCGGACGGTCACCTTCAACCTGTCCGGGCGCGACGCCACGTTCCCCTTCAAGATCGCCACGGGCGCCGCGTCGATCGTCGACCGGGAGAAGTACCCGGCCGGGGCGCTGCGCCGGGACGGCAAGGTGGACGGCTCGGGCCCGTACGTGCTCGGCGCGTACACGGCCGGCGAGAGCGCCGAGCTGAAGCCGAACCCCGCCTACACGGGCCAGGCGAAACCGGCCCGCACGCCCGTCACGGTGAAGTACTTCGCGGACTCCGCCGGGCTCGACCGGGCGTGGCGCGACCACCGGATCGAGGTCGCCCACCGGGACATGCCGCCCGAGGTGCTCGCGGCCCTCAACCCGGGCCTGGAGGACACCCGGTACCAGGCCTCCGGGGGCACCGAGACCCGCAACCTCGTCTTCAACGTCCGCCCCGGTTCGACCACGGCGAAGCCGGCCGTCCGGCAGGCCGTGGCGGCCGTCCTGGACCGCTCGCAGTTGGCGAGCGAGGTCCACCACGGCACGGTGACCCCGCTCTACTCCCTGGTCCCGGCCGGTGTCGCCTCGCACAGCACGCCGTTCTTCGACACCTGGCCGGCTCCGAACACGGCGACGGCCAGGAAGATCCTCAAGGCGGCGGGCGTCGCCACCCCCGTCCCGATCAGCCTGGGAGCCAACGAGCGCGGCGCGAACCTCGCGGAGGCCGACGCGATCGCCAAGCAGCTCACGGCCACCGGTCTCTTCCGGGTGGACGTCAAGGCGGTCGCCAAGTGGGAGGACTTCCAGAAGCAGTACGCGGCCGGGGACTTCGACGCTTACACCGTCGGGTGGATCGCCGACTTCCCCGACGCGGACAACTTCCTCGCGCCCCTCGTCGGCGCCGGGTCCACGATGAACAACGGCTTCTCCGACAAGGCCGTGGACGCGCTGATCACCCGTACGCAGGCGCACTCCGACCGGGGCGAGGCGGCGGACGACTTCCGCGCGCTCCAGCGGATCGTCGCGCAGCAGGTGCCGATGCTGCCGATCTGGCAGAAGAAGGACTACGTGATGTCCCGCGAGGCCGTCACCGGCGCGCAGTACCTCTCCGACGGCACCGGCGTCTGGCGCCTGTGGGACCTGGACTGGCTGTAGTGCCCCGTTCCGGGGTGACGCCCCGAACGGCGTCGGACCCCTACCCCTTCCCGGAGTCGGGAGCGGGGTCGGGGTCCGAGGCGCGCTTGCGGGACACCGCCGTCTGGGCCATGCCGGGCAGGAAGTCCGCGAACAGCTCGTGCACCTCCCGCACCAGCGGCCGCAGCACCCGGAACCGCGCCAGGATGATGCCGCGGGTCGTCAGCTGCGCGCCGCGCTCGGCGAGCCGGCGGGTCTTCTCGCTGTCCGGCGAGCGGTCGAAGACCCAGTACAGGACCAGCCCCATCTGCGAGAGCCACATCAGCTCCGGCAGCACGTCGGCCAGTTCGTCCGGCACCTTCGTCTTCGCGCCCGCCAGCACCTCGCGGTGCATGTCGATCGCGGCCTTGCGGGCCGGTTCCGATTCGGGGGAGAAGGGGCTGAGGGGGCTCTCCGGGTCGGCCGCGTTCTTGAAGAACTGCGAGGCGAACTCGTGGTACGGCGCGGCGATGTCCAGCCAGCTCGTCAGTACGCCCGCGAGCCGCTTCTGCAAGTCGCTCTCGTTGTCCAGGATGGGCCGGACCGCCGCCTGGTGTGCGGCGCCGATCCGGTCGTAGAACCCCTGGACCAGGTGTTCCTTCGAGGCGAAGTAGTAGTACGCGTTGCCGACCGAGACCCCCGCCTCCTTGGCGATGACCCGCATGGTCGTCTTGTCGAAGCCGCGCTCCTGGAAGAGCCGGAGCGCGGTTTCGAGGATGAGCGTGCGGGTTTGCTCGCTCTTGGGAGCCTTCTGATCAGTCACGGTGTCCGACCTTATCGGGGTACGGCGCATCGGTCGTCACAGGCCGCATCCCCGGGCTCCGCTTCGCCGTTGGTACGGACCGCGGATCGCCAGGCGGACGCGGTGTGCATCGCCGCCCGGGCGAACGGCCGGCCGGCCGGGGTGGCCAGCCAGTTCGCCTTGGGCCGGTGCTCGGCCAGGGCCCACAGGCACACGATGAAGGCGTCGGTGTCGGTCCACACCTGGCCCCGGTCGCCGATCACGGTGATCCGGCGGAGCGTCTCCTCGTGGTCGAGACCGGGGAACAGGCGCCGGGCCTCGTAGGACCCGGCCGGGACGAGCCACAGGGGCGTGAGCCACCGCTGCCCCAGCAGCCAGTGCCGGATGTGGACGCAGAGCGGGCAACCGGCGTCGTACAGCACCGTCAGGTGCTTGGTCGGGGCGGTCGTCTCGGTCATCGGGATCAGGCCCGGGCGGGCGCGGTCCAGCCCTGGGGGGCGACGGGCGGGGTCTGCTGACGCTCCATGATGCCCCGGCGGCGCATCTTGTTGAGGACCCACACGTTGCCGAGGTGCATCACGCCGAGGACGAGCAGGACCACGCCGAGCTTCACCGACAGGGCCTCGAAGAGGCCGCGGGCCTCGGTGATGGTCTCGGCCGAGCGGAGGTAGAGCGTCACGAAACCGATGTTCACGAGGTAGAAGCCGACCACCAGGAGGTGGTTCACGGCGTCCGCGAGCTTCTCGTTTCCCTGGAGGACATCGGCGATGAAGACCCGGCCGTTGCGGGTGAGCGTACGGGCGACCCAGATGGTGAGCCCGATGCTGATGACCAGGTAGATGACGTACGCGACCACGGTGAGGTCCATTGCCCTCAGCCCCCTTGAACGTGTTCAACTGCTGACGTCCATGACTGTAGACCCATTTTTGAACAGGTTCAAGCCTTCGGTCGGGTCCGCTCCCGGCCGTACGTCAGGACCGGAGCGCCGCCCACCCCAGCAGCAGCGCCGCCGTCTCCTCGGGCCGCTCCAGCGAGGGCAGATGACCCGCCCAGGACAGCTCCACGTGCTCGGCACCCGGGACCAGGGACGGCAGTTCGGCGGGGAAGTCGCGGAAGTCGGGGATGTCGTGGGCGCCGCCCACGGCGAGGACGGGTGCCGTGATGCCGGCGAGATCGACGGGCGGCTCGGGGAGTTCGAGTTTCCCGTCGGCGTTCAGCCCGGCCCGGAGGATGGCGAGCTGCATGTCCCGCACCAGGGCGTGCGCCGCCCCGTCGGCGTCCGGGCCGAGCCACTGGCGGGCGTTCAGCTCGGCCGCGCCCTCCGGGTCGCCGGCCTCCAACAGGGCCGCCTCGGCGGCGTTGAAGGCCGTCAGGGCCGCTCCCCGCCGGTGCGCCGGCCGGGCCGGACAGAGCAGGGCCAGGGCGCGGACCCGCTCGGGCGCGTGCGCGGCGAGCCGCAGGGCGACCCGGCCGCCGTACGAGGAGCCGACGAAGGCGGCCCGCCGGATGCCGAGCGCGTCCAACAGGGCGAGCACGTCGCCGTCGTCGCTGTACGGGGCCGTGGCGGCGGGGGACTCGCCACAGGTGCGGAAGTCGGGCCGGACCACCCGGAACCCGGCCTCGACCAGGGGGGCCCACTGCCCGTCCCACATGCGTCGGTCACAGACGGAGGAGTGCAACAACACCAAGGCCGGCCCGTCGTGGGGGCCGGCCACATCATGCGCGAGGATCATGCCCCGATCCTCGCGCCCCCGCCCGCCGCGCCACCACCGGATATCGGGCGCCGGGCGAGCGGTCGTCCCGGGGCGCGGGGCCCCGGGCGTCGCGTCACATGCTGAGCGAGCGCGCGTAGTTGAGCTGGCCCATGACCCACTGGAAGGTGTACGCGTCCGTCGCCGGGATCATCGTGGAGTGGTGGCGGCCGCCGCTGGTGACGGTGACCTGCACGTAGCCCGTGGTCACCTTCTCCTTCATCAGCAGGAACAACAGGCCGACGAGGCAGAACAGCGCGAAGCAGATCGCCAGCACGATCGCGTGCGTCGGGATCTTCTCCTCGGTGCGGGACATGTCCATGGCGTTCCACACCGCGCCCCTGAGCGGCATCGTGCCCGCCGGGGTGATGATCTGGTCGCCCGAGACGGTGATGTCGCCGAGGGACAGGGTCCCCCCGCCGGCGCCGTAACCGGGGGCGCCCATCGGTATCCCGCCCCCGACGGTGGGCTGGTACGCCGAGTAGGGCTGCGGGTAGCCGTAACCGGGGTTCCCGGGGCCCCACCTGTAGTCGTCCTGCGGGCCCTCGGCGCCCGGGTCGCCGGAGTACGGGTTCGGCTGCTGCTCGCTCATGCGCACGATCCTTCCACAGCCGGCCGGCGGCCCGCGCCCCCCTGTCCGCGAAACGGTGCCCGAACGCCGCGGGCCCGCACCCCCGGAGAGGGGGTACGGGCCCGCGGCGGCAGGGCGTCGGATCAGAAGCGGCGCGTGATCAGGGCACGCTTGACTTCCTGGATCGCCTTCGTGACCTCGATGCCACGGGGGCACGCGTCCGTGCAGTTGAACGTCGTGCGGCAACGCCACACGCCGTCCTTGTCGTTCAGGATCTCCAGCCGCTGCTCACCGGCCTCGTCGCGCGAGTCGAAGATGAAGCGGTGCGCGTTGACGATCGCCGCCGGGCCGAAGTACTGGCCGTCGTTCCAGAACACCGGGCACGAGGACGTGCACGCGGCGCACAGGATGCACTTGGTGGTGTCGTCGAAACGCTCGCGGTCCTCCGCGGACTGCAGGCGCTCGCGCGTCGGCTCGTTGCCCTTGGTGACCAGGAACGGCATGACGTCCCGGTACGCCTGGAAGAAGGGCTCCATGTCGACGATGAGGTCCTTCATCACCGTGAGGCCCTTGATGGCCTCGACCGTGATGGGCTTCTCCGGGTTGATGTCCTTGATCAGCGTCTTGCAGGCGAGCCTGTTCTTGCCGTTGATCCGCATCGCGTCGGAGCCGCAGATGCCGTGCGCGCACGAGCGACGGAAGGTCAGCGTGCCGTCGAGGTCCCACTTGATCTTGTGGAGACCGTCGAGCACGCGCTCCTTCGGGTCGATCTCGATCTGGAAGTCCTGCCACTGCGACTCGTCCGAGATCTCGGGGTTGAAGCGGCGGATCCGGAAGGTGACCGTGATGAACGGCGAGGCGGCGGCCGCCGCCTCCATCTCGTCCGTCTTGGACAGGGTGGGGGTGGCCATCAGTACTTACGCTCCATCGGCTGGTAGCGGGTGACGACGACGGGCTTGTAGTCGAGACGGACCGAGTCCGTGCCGTTGTCGTCGACCTCGCGGTACGCCATGGTGTGGCGCATGAAGTTGACGTCGTCGCGGTTCGGGTAGTCCTCGCGGTAGTGACCGCCGCGGGACTCCTTGCGCGCGAGCGCGGACACGGCCATGACCTCGGCCAGGTCGAGCAGGTTGCCCAGCTCGATGGCCTCCAGCAGGTCCGTGTTGAAGCGCTTGCCCTTGTCCTGCACGGACACGTTCTTGTAGCGCTCGCGCAGCTCGGCGATCTTGTCGACCGCGGTCTTGATGGTCTGCTCCGTGCGGAACACCATCACGCAGGCGTCCATCGTCTCCTGGAGCTCCAGACGCAGGTCGGCGACCCGCTCGTGGCCCGTGGAGTTGCGCAGGTGCTCGACCAGCTCGACGACCTGCTGCGCCGGGTTCTCCGGCAGCTCGACGTAGTCGTGCGCGTGGGCGTACGCGGCCGCCGCGATGCCCGAGCGCTTGCCGAAGACGTTGATGTCCAGCAGCGAGTTGGTGCCGAGGCGGTTCGCGCCGTGCACGGAGACACAGGCGACCTCGCCGGCCGCGTACAGGCCCGGCACGACGGTGGTGTTGTCGGCCAGCACCTCACCCTCGACGTTGGTCGGGATGCCGCCCATGGCGTAGTGCGCGGTGGGCTGGATCGGGATCGGGTCCGTGTACGGCTCGATGCCCAGGTAGGTGCGCGCGAACTCCGTGATGTCCGGGAGCTTCGCGTCGAGCTGCTCCGGCGGGAGGTGCGTGAGGTCCAGGTACACGTGGTCCCCGGCGGGACCGCAGCCGCGGCCCTCGCGGATCTCCGTGTAGATGGAGCGCGAGACGACGTCACGGGACGCGAGGTCCTTCATGACCGGCGCGTACTTCTCCATGAAGCGCTCGCCGTCCTTGTTGCGGAGGATGCCGCCCTCACCGCGGGCGCCCTCCGTCAGCAGGATGCCCATGCGCCAGATGCCCGTCGGGTGGAACTGGAAGAACTCCATGTCCTCCAGCGGAAGGCCGCGGCGGTAGCAGGCCGCCTGGCCGTCACCCGTGAGGGTGTGCGCGTTGGAGGTCACCTTGAAGAACTTGCCGGTGCCGCCGGAGGCGTAGATGACGGACTTCGCCTGGAACACGTGGATCTCGCCGGTGGCGAGCTCGTACGCGACCACGCCGGCCGACTTCTTGACGCCGTCCTCCTCGACCAGGAGCTGGTCCAGGACGTAGAACTCGTTGAAGAACTCCACGCCCTCCTTGACGCAGTTCTGGTAGAGCGTCTGGAGGATCATGTGGCCCGTGCGGTCCGCGGCGTAGCAGGACCGGCGGACCGGCGCCTCGCCGTGGTTGCGGGAGTGCCCGCCGAAGCGGCGCTGGTCGATGGTGCCGTCCGGGGTGCGGTTGAACGGCAGGCCCATCTTCTCCAGGTCGAGGACCGCGTCGATGGCCTCCTTCGCCAGGATCTCGGCGGCGTCCTGGTCGACCAGGTAGTCACCGCCCTTGACCGTGTCGAAGGTGTGCCACTCCCAGTTGTCGTCCTCCACGTTGGCCAGCGCGGCGGCCATGCCGCCCTGCGCGGCGCCCGTGTGGGAGCGGGTGGGGTAGAGCTTCGTCAGCACCGCGGTGCGGCTGCGCTTCGTCGACTCGATGGCGGCGCGCATGCCCGCGCCGCCCGCTCCGACGATGACGGTGTCGTACTTGTGGATCTTCATTGGTTTCGCCTCAGCCCCGTTGCCTAGCGGATGTTCGGGTCGAAGGTGAAGATCACCAGCGTGCCCAGAAGGATGGTGAACACCGTGGCGGTGTAGAGCAGGCCCTTCAGCCACAGCCGCGTGTTGGCGCGCTCCGCGTAGTCGTTGATGACCGTGCGCAGGCCGTTGGAGCCGTGCAGCATGGCCAGCCACAGCATCAGCAGGTCCCAGACCTGCCAGAACGGGGACGCCCAGCGGCCCGCCACGAAGGCGAAACCGATCTTGGAGACGCCGCCGTCCAGCACCAGCTGGATGAGCAGGTGGCCGATGACGAGCACGACCAGGACGATGCCCGAGAGGCGCATGAAGAGCCACGCGACCATCTCGAAGTTGCCGCGGGTCGAGCGCGGCGTCTTGCCGGTGCGCTTGCGCGGGGCCTCGATGTACGGCGCCGGGTTCTCGACGTCGTAGAGGGACACGCCCTCCACGTCACCGATGACCTTGGGCGAAGAAGTGTCAGAAGACATGCGCGTCACTTCCCGAACAGTTCGGCTGCGGCGTGACCCAGGACGGGGTACAGGGCCCCGACCATCAGGACGACCCAGATGCCCACGACGGACCAGAGCATCTGCTTCTGGTAGCGCGGGCCCTTGGCCCAGAAGTCCACGGCGATCACGCGGAGACCGTTGAGCGCGTGGAACAGGATTGCGGCCACGAGGCCGTACTCCAGCAGCGCGACGATCGGAGTCTTGTAGGTAGCCACGACATCGTCGTACGCCTCGGGGGAGACGCGGACGAGAGCGGTGTCGAGGACGTGTACGAACAGGAAGAAGAAGATGAGGACGCCGGTGACTCGATGAGCCACCCAGGACCACATTCCTTCCCGGCCGCGGTACAACGTTCCAGCCGGCACGGAAAACCCTCCGGAAGCGGGGCGGGGGCCAGCCGGCTTCTTTGTCGGTCGGGCCCGGCCGGGTACGGTCCTCCGGCCCCGGACATCGTAGCGACGCTTTGTCGGTTCCCTTGCGCCGGGTCCATCGGTGTGATCAAACAGGCACGGACGGACTATCCCACAGGGGCGAATAGCCCGAAATCGGCCGCAGACAGCCCATCGGTCGAGGTCAGTCGGTCCAACAGGGCGGGCAGTCGGTCCAACAGACCGGCGAGTCGGGCCCGGGAGAGCCGACGAAGCTCGTCGGCGGAGATCGAGCGTTCCTCGTCCACCTCGTGAGCCATCCTCCGGCGGATCGCCGCCAACAGCTGGTCCGCCTGCTCCTCCGGGGGGTGCCCGTCCAGGCAGATCACGAAGGCGTGCCCGAAGGTTCGTTCGTACTCCGCCCGGGCCGCGTCGAGGGCGAGCCGGGCGGCGTAGGAGGCCCCGTGGCCGAGTTCCGCCGAGGCCTCGCCGGCCAGGGCCTCCGTCAGGTCGGCCTGGGAGAGGTCGTACGAGGCCTCGTCGGCCGCGGCCAACAGCGACGCGATGTCCGGATACGGTCGGTGCGCGGTCATCCGGTGCGCCCAGCGCCGGCTTCCGCAGCAGAACGACAGCGCCGCGTGCGCCGCTTCGGGCGAGAGGGCGTTGAACCGCGTCAGCCCGGATCCGTGGGAAGGGTCGGAGCCGCCACGAACCTGTGCCGGAAGGTGGCTGGACAGCGGGGGGCTCCTCGGGGCGTGGCGTGGGTGTGTCGCCACGCTAGCGAGGCAAGGCAGGGTGTGTCGTACCCATTCGGGGATTTCACCCGTAAGTGAGCCGAAAGGATGACGTCCGGCGTGTATGACCAGCCCGAAGAGGGGAAGGCGACCGAGGCCGCCACCCCCCACAGGAGAGGCCCCGGTCGCCGTCCGACACGGACTCGTGCGACAAGCCCGTATCCCTGTCAGCGCCCCGGATGCGTTTTGTGTCACACCCCGCTCCGCACAGGGTTGGTTGCCGGCTGTACAACTCGTGGACGAGAGGTACTTGAAAGCCGTAACGTGCGGATTTGCGCCACACGTACAGGACAGTGAACGGGTTGGGGACTTTGCTGGGGGACGACGCGGAGCTGACCGCCGCGGTGCTCGCGGCACAGGACGGCGACGAGAACGCGTTCCGTGCTGTGTACCGCGCCGCGCACCCACGCCTGCTCGGATACGTACGCACGCTCGTCGGCGACGGCGACGCGGAAGACGTCACCTCCGAGGCCTGGCTGCAGATCGCCCGCGACCTCGACTCCTTCACCGGCGACGCCGACCGCTTCCGCGGCTGGGCCGCCCGCATCGCCCGCAACCGGGCCCTCGACCACATCCGCATGCGCGGACGGCGGCCCGCCATCGGGGGCGACGAGAGCGAACTGACCGGACGCGCCGCGGACTGCGACACGGCGGGCGCCGCCATGGAGTCGCTCTCCACCGGCCTCACCATGGCGCTCATAGCCCAGCTCCCGCAGGACCAGGCCGAGGCCGTCGTCCTGCGGGTGGTCGTGGGCCTGGACGCCAAGAGCGCCGCCGAGACCCTCGGCAAGCGCCCGGGCGCGGTGCGCACCGCCGCGCACCGGGGCCTGAAGAAGCTCGCCGAACTGCTGGGCGCCGAGGCCGGCGTCGATCCCGGCGCCCTCGTGCTGTCCGATCCGGAAGCGGGCACCGGCCTGCGGGTCGGTCATAATGCCGAGGGCCAGGCCAGGGGCGGTGGGGGCGTACGAGATCTCGACGCCGTACCGGCGCAGCGCGGCCGCGGCGGGGGCCTCGTAGAACAAACCGGTGTGACGCATTCACGTTGGCGGACGCAGAAGGACATGTGATGGCCGACGAGCGCGACAGGTGGCTGGACAGAGCCGCGGCGGACCGACTGCTGCGCGGAGAACCACCGCTGGGCCCCGAGGCCGACCCGCGCGACCGGGCCGCCGCGGCCCGACTGCGCACGGCGCTCGACGCGCTGACCCCACCGCTCGCCCCCGGGCTGGAGCTGCCCGGCGAGGCCGCGGCCCTGGCCGCGTTCCGCGCGGCCCACGGCGTCGCCCGGCCCGGGACGAGCCCGACGGCCCGCGCCGACGCCGATCCGACCGGCGCACGCGACGTCCTGGTGGACCTGGTCCCCGCACCGCCCGTACGCATCCGCGTGCCCGCGCCGCGGCGACGCGGCGCGCCCGTGCGGCTGGGGTTGGCGGCCGCCCTGGCCAGCGTCGCCGTCGGCGGGCTGGCGGCCACCGTGGGCACCGGGCTGCTGGACCGGCCCTCGCACGAGGCGGCGGGCCCGTTGCCGAGCGTCTCGGTCGGCGCGGACTCGGACCCCACGGCGTCCGGCGACCTCGTGGGCCCGACGCACACCGCCCCGCAACCGCGTCCCACCACCCCGATGCGGGACGGCGGCGGGGCCGGCACCGGCGCCCCCGGCGTCTCGGCGACCCCGGACGGCGGGTCACGCATGACCCCCGAGACCGTGGGGGGACCGACCGCGGGCCCCATCGCCACGAGCTCCGGCCCCGTCGGCACGGACGACACTGCGGACGAGCGGCCCGATGAGAAGGGCTTCGGCACCTCCACTCCCGCCGGCGGCGGCAAGGACCGCGAGCGCGAGGGCAGGGTGCGGGCGGCCAGGGACCTGTGCGAGGAGTACCGCATGGGGCACATCGTCGGCGAACGGCGCGACCACCTGATCCGTCTCGCCAAGAACCGGGCCAACATCGCGCGCTTCTGCGAGGCCCTCCTGGACGGCCCCGACGGCACCAAGAGCGGTCCCGGAAGCAACGACGGGGCCACCGTTCCGCAGTCGCCCACCCTGGACCCGGGCGGCGCGCTCGGCTTCCGCACGAAGAGCTGAACCACCGCTGTAACACTTTTCGAATCGCCGGCGCAGTACATATCGAGCCGACTGGTCATCGGCCGCGCATGAGCCGGGGTTCCCCCCGTACCTCTGGGCTCTGCGCAACCGGCGCGGGCGGGGCACGTTCCCCCGGCCCTGCCCGCGCCCTTTACTTCAAGACCCCGCCGCGCTCGCGGATCACCAGTAGACGACGACCTTGTCGCCCACCTTCACCTGGTCGAACAGCGCCGCCAGCTTCCCCTTGTCGCGGACGTTCACGCAGCCGTGCGAGGCGCCGGAGTACCCGCGGGCCGCGAAGTCCGACGAGTAGTGCACCGCCTGGCCCTGACTGAAGAACATCGAGTACGGCATCGGCGTGTGGTAGATCGTCGACGTCCAGTCCTTGGCCTTCCACTCGACCTTGAACTCGCCCTCGCGGGTCGGGGTGTTCTCCGACCCGAAGCGCACGTCGAACGACGAGACGATCTTGCCGTCGATCATCCAGGCGAGGGTCCGGCTCTCCTTGCTGATGCACATCACCCGGCCCTGCATGCACCGCGGGTCCGGCGTGTCGACCTCGATGGTGGTCGGCGGACGCAGCTCCGCGGCGGTCGGCTTGCGGCTGGCCCGCTGGACGCTCTTCCAGGTCGCGTCGTCCACCGAACCGGTCGCCGGCAGGCCGTGGCCCGACTGGAAGGTCTTCACCGCGGCGGTCGTCTTCGAACCGTAGAAGCCGGTGGGCGCCACCGACATCAGCTTGAGCTGCTTGAGTCGTGCCTGGAGTTCGCGGATCTGCTCGCTCTCGTCCCCGTTGGCCATGATCGGCCGGACGGCGGGCGACTGCGAGGCGGAGGCCGAGGGGGAAGCCGACGCCGAGGACGAGGGCGACGCCGACGGCGAGGGGCTGCCGGGCTT
Source organism: Streptomyces sp. NBC_01426 (assembly GCF_036231985.1). Taxonomy (GTDB): domain Bacteria; phylum Actinomycetota; class Actinomycetes; order Streptomycetales; family Streptomycetaceae; genus Streptomyces. Next base: position 3,224,171 of record NZ_CP109500.1, on the reverse strand, counting down.
GTCGTCCGAGCCGGAGGACGAGGCGGAAGGGGACGGCGCCGCCGTGGACGCCGACGGAGCCGAGGAGGCGGAACCCGGGGATTCCGACTTCTGCGGTCCACAGGCGGTCGCGGCGAGCGCGACGGCGGTGGCCAACCCGAGCGTGCGGATCAAGACTCTCTGACGTGGCATTGCGGTCCCCCGATTTCAGCGTTGTGTAACTAGGTGATGCCTCACGGCCATGGAGAGTTGCGGGCGCCCGCGGGATGTTGCGGCATTGTGACCAGCGGCCATCGCGGCGCCGGCGCCCCGGGCATCGGCTGGGGGAGGTTGTATCAGTCCGGGGCCGGTCGCTTCCACGAAGGACCGCGTCGCGTGGCGCGTACCGACCCCGCCGGATGTCGACATCGACGGCGATCCGCGCCCCGGCCGCCCGAGCCGTCCCGCCGCGGCTCGCGGGCTCCCCGGGGGAGGGAACACGTGATCGAGGGGCGGGCTCCGAGGGGCGCCGTCCGGAACGCCGTTCCCAGGGAGTACACGGCGCCCGTGGCGTGCGGGACGGGCGGCGGCGAAATGACTGTCGGACGTTCGGACCGGCGTGGGACACTCGCGGAATGCTGGGTGTCACCGATCTGCCGACGTATCTCGCGGGCCTTGTCCTGATCGTCCTCCTCCCCGGACCGAACTCGCTGTACGTGCTGTCCGTCGCGGCGCGCAAGGGGGTGCGGGAGGGGTACAAGGCCGCCTCCGGCGTGTTCACCGGGGACACCGTCCTGATGGTCCTCACCGCCGCCGGCGCGGGCGCGCTCCTCCAGGCCAGCCCGGTGGTGTTCACGGTGGTGAAACTGCTCGGGGCCGGCTACCTGGCGTGGCTCGCCGTGGGCATGATGCGGGCCGCGTGGGGGATGTGGCGCGACCGTGCGCAGCGGCAGGAGGAGGCGCTGGCCGAACCCGCCGCGGCGGACGAGCGGCCCTACCGGCGGGCGCTGGTGGTCAGCCTGTTCAACCCCAAGGCCATCCTGTTCCTGCTGTCGTTCTTCGTGCAGTTCGTGGACCCGGGGTACGCCTACCCCGCCCTGTCCTTCCTGCTCCTCGGCACGCTGTCGCAGCTCGCCAGCTTCCTGTACCTGTCCACCCTGATCTTCACCGGCACCCGACTGTCGGCGGCCTTCCGCCGCCGCAAGCGGCTCTCCGCGGGCGCGACCTCCGCCGCGGGCGTCCTCTTCCTCGGCTTCGCCGCCAAACTCGCCACGGGCTGAGCGACCGCGGCGCGGAGCCGGATCGGTTGACGCGCCGGGCGTCAGCGCAGCCGGCGCAGCACCGGGAACCGGCGCAGCAGCCGACGGCCCGCCCGGCGCACGAGCGGGTTGCGCGGAAGGAACGACAGCCGCGCCGGAACCCCGCCCGGCAACGCCAGCGCCGTCAGCCGACGGCGCCTGAAGTACCGCGCGGTGTCCGCCGTCGGGTGCGCGGCCAGGTAGCGCTCCGCGTCCGCCCGCCGCTCCGCCAGCACGCGCGGCTGCATCGCGAAGCCCACCGCCGCCACCAGGGCGGGCAGGTCGTCGACCCGGGGCGGCGTGTCCGCCGCCGCGAGGTCCGGCAGCAGCGCGTCCACCAGGACCAACGGGATCCGGTTGCTGTTCTCGTACGGGGTCAACCGCTCCAGCATGGCTGCCGTCCCGGTCCGGGCGACCGGAATCCCGTACAGCGTCGACGCCGTCAACAGGCCCGTCGAGAAGCAGCCCACCACCAGCGCCGGCCGCAGCCGCTCGTACAGGGTCTCCGCCAACACCGGCTCCGTGATCACCGTCAGCCGCGCCCCCAACCGCCGCGCCTCCTCCTCGGCCCGCCGCGAGTACGCCGCCGGCGCGCTCGGGTGCGGCTTGAAGACCAGCTCCCGATGGCCCCGGGCGTACGCGCCCCGCACCATCTCCACGTGCAGGTCCTCCTCCTCCGCCGCGGACATCAGCTCCAACGCCGCGAGGTACTGGCCCAACAGGACCGCCGGGGACCCGCCCACGTCCGCCGGCGGCTCCCCGTACGAGGTCAGCTCCGCCAGCACCTTCAGGAAGTCCGCCGCGGGCACCGACTCCGCCGGCACGCCGAACTCCGTCAGCAGCAACGGCTCCAGCCCCGGAACCAGGTCCAGGTGCAGGACCCGCCGCACCCGCATCCCGATCCGCGGGTCGAGCCGGACGCGGGTCGGGCCGTAACTCATCAGCCCGTCGGCGTACACGTCGACGGCCGCGCCCGGGAACACCTGGCACAGGCCCTGCGCCGGCGGCACCTGGAGGGACTCCACGACCAGTTCGACCCGGTCCTCCCCGAGCCCCCACGAGGCCCTCAACTGCCGCTCCCACAACGGAACGTCCTCGGCGCGCGGGGTCCAGGTGCCCGGGTGCTGCGGTGCGATGAAGGCGTTCCAGTCGCGCACCTCGTCGAAGCGTCGGCGCAGTGCGTCGAACCCCGGCATCGCGGTGAGCCCGGGGGTGACCTCGGGGGTGACGGAGTGGTTGCTCGTCAGCAGGATCCGCCGGCCGGCGGGCGGGAAGACACCCGCGTCGACGCCGGCCGCGAGCGTCGCCGCACCGTACGGGGTGGAGGCGAGGAAGATCTGGGTGACGTTCACGCGGCGGCTCCCGCCGGGCCGCGGCGGCGCAGCCGGCGCAGCAGCGTGGAGCGCTCGGTGTCCATCGAGTCCAGGGCCTGCTCCAACACCGCGCGGGGCATCCGCGCGAGGGCTGCCGCGCTCACCGCGCGGAGTTTTCTGGCCACGGCCGGTTCGAACCTTTCGATGGATCCGATGTGGTGCGCGATGATGGCGCAATATGTGCGAACGGCTTTCGGGAGCAGCAGATCGGATTCCCGGTCGGCTGCCGCCTCCGAAAGAACTTGATCAAATGCGCGAATGAAATCGAGTTGACGCTCGTCGCCGATCTGGGTCAGCGAGGTGGAAATGCCCCGCCGGTAGAAAACCCCCGGCAATCCGACCGGCGCGAAGGACCTCGCCTCCCGGTGCAGCCGCCAGATCCACGGCCGGTCCTCCGCCGTCCGCAACCCGTCCGTGAAGTGCAGCAGACCCCGGTCCAACAGCCGCCGGTGGTACATCCCCGCCCAGGCGAACGGATAGTCCACCGCCGTGGCCCGCCCGGCCGGCAGGATCCCGGAACGCGGATCGGCCACGACCCCCTCGGGCCCGTACGGGACGCGCTGCACACTGCGCGCCCGCCCCGTGACCTGGACATGGTCCGTACGGACGAAATCGCAGTTCAGGGCCTCGATGGCGGCCACCGTGCGGGCCAGGTGGCCGGGCGCCAGCCAATCGTCCCCGTCGAGGAAGGCGAGGTACTCGCCGCGCGCCGCGTCCAACCCGGTGTTGCGGGCGGTGGCCAGGCCGCCGTTCTCGTCCCGTCCGAGGAACACCGCGCCGGGCAACTCGGCGGCGGCCCGCTCCAACAGTTCGGGCGTCCCGTCCGTCGACCGGTCGTCGACCAGCAGGAACTCGAAGTCCTCCCGAGCATTGAGGGCGAGGCTTTTCAGGGCATCCGGGGCGTATGTCTGCACGTTGAAGAACGGCACGACGACAGAGAGCTTGACCACCAGCGAGACATTAGGGCGCCGTCCGTCATTCACCGTGACCCGGGCGCGTATTCCGTGTGAACGACGCGGGGCGGGCGCGTTAACCCGTCCGCTTTCGCGTTTCGTCGACGGGTTGTTAACCAGCTGTTGTGCGCTCGTTGGGCCGATCACCGGAAATGCGGAATAACTTCGGCCGGGTGCCAGCCAGTAGCAGTCGTGGCGATCGACGCATCGCCGTACTCGCAGATTCCGACACGCGGTGGAAATGGGGTGCCCTCACCGCGCGCCGCCTCGCACCCGACCACCTCCCCACCGGATACCTGTTGCGCGGCCGGGCCACCCCCACCGCGCGCCAACTCGGCGAGGTGGGCGTGGAGACGGGCGCGGGAACGGACGCCGGGCCGACCGAGGTGACCTGCGCCGAGTTCCTCGCGGAGATCGCCCCCGGACGCGACCGCCACGACGTGGTCGTCCTCGCCCTCGTCGGCGGCGCCGTCCAGGCCGTCCTGCACGGAGCCCGCGCCCTGTGGCCCGACCCGGCCGCACGCCCCGTGTTCGTCACCGGCTACGTCGGAGTCGTCTACGAGAAGCTCGCCGACGGTCTGCTGCTGCGGCACGGCGCCGACCTCGTCCTCGCCAACTCCCGTCACGACGCGGGCCGTTTCCGTGCTGTGTACGAGGGCGTGGGCGCCGATCCGGACGCCGTCACCGAGACCGCGCTGCCCTTCCTGGGAGGCGCCCCCCACGTGCCCGACGCGGGCCGCGCCCGGACGGTCGTCTTCGCCGTCCAACCCTCCGTGCCGGAGAGCCGCGCGGACCGCGCGTACCTCCTCGCACGGGCCGCCGGACACGCCCGGCGCCACCCCGACCGGCAGGTGTCGGTCAAACTCCGCAGCCGGCCCGGGGAGCACACCACGCACCTGGAGGAGCACCCCTACCAGCGGCTCGCCGACCGCCTGCCGGGCGGCCTGCCCGCCAACTGCCGCCTGGTGTACGGAAACATGGGCGAGGTACTGGACGACGCCGACCTGCTGGTCACGGTGTCCTCCACCGCGGCCCTGGAATCCCTGCACCGGGGCATCCCGACCGCCGTCCTGACCGACCTCGGCATCCGCGAGGCGCTCGGCAACCACCACTTCCTCGGCTCCGGCTGCCTGGCCTCCTGGGACCAACTGGACGAGGGGCTGCTGCCGAGGGCGAACCCGGCCTGGCTGGCCGACCAGGGCGTCGCCCCGATCGCCGGCCCGGGCGCCCCCGCACGGGACGCCTCCACGGCCGCGCCCGGAGCCGCCGACCCGTTCCGCGCCGCCCGCGCACGACTCGCCGACCTCCTGGGACGGGACCGACTCCCGCCCGTCGCCCCGTACTACACCCCGGTCACCGCCCCCGGATACCTCCCCGGCATCCTCGCCCGCCACCACCTCGCCCCCGACGGGACCCCGCTGCCCGGCGCCGTCCGACGGGACGCGGGGCTGTCCCCGGCCCGCCGCTGGCTTCGCGGGCACCTGCGCGAGGCCGCGCGGGGCGCCTACCGGCACGGCGTACAACGGGTGGCCCCCGTGATCCGACGCCTGGGGGAGCTGTGAGCACCCGCCGGGCGCCCCGGCCCCACGCCGCAGCCCCCGGGTCCCGGGTGCTCGCGGTGATCCCCGCCCGCGGCGGCTCCAAGGGCGTCCCCGGCAAGAACCTCGCCCAGGTCGGCGGGACCCCCCTCGTGGCGCGGGCCGTACGCGCCTGCCTGGCCGCGCCGACCGTCACCGACGTGCTCGTCTCCACCGACTCCGAGGCCATCGCACGGGCGGCCCGGTCCGCCGGGGCCCACGCCGTGCGCCGCCCCGCCGCGCTCTCCGGGGACACCGCGAGCAGCGAGGCCGCCCTGTTGCACGCGCTGGACTCGTTCGAGGAACTCCACTCCGTCACCGTCGACGTGGTCCTCCTGGTCCAGTGCACGAGCCCCTTCCTCACCCCCTCCGACGTCGAGTCCGTGGCCGCCGCCGTCGCCTCGGGCGCCGCCGACTCCGCCCTGACCGTGGCCCCCTTCCACGGCTTCCTCTGGCGGGCCGACGCCGACGGCACCGGCCTCGGGGTCAACCACGAGACGACCCACCGGCCCCGCCGCCAAGACCGCCCCCAGGACCTCCTGGAGACCGGCGCCGCCTACGCGATGGCCGCCGCCGGGTTCCGTGCCGCCCGGCACCGCTTCTTCGGCCGCACCCTGCCCGTCGCCACCGACCCGGCGCGGGTGCTGGAGATCGACGACCCGCACGACCTGGCCCGGGCCCGTCTCGTCGCCCCGCTGTTCGAACCCGGACCCGATGCCCGCCCCGGACCCGAACCCCACCCCGAACCACAGCCCCTCGTACGCCCCGACCCGAACCCCGTACCCGCACGCACCGTTCGAAGGACGTCACCTGACATGAGCGCCACCGCCAACTCCCGCCTCCGCAGCTTCGGTTCGCGCACCGCCGGTCCCGGTCACCCCGTCTACGTCGTCGGCGAGATCGGCATCAACCACAACGGCGACCTCGGCAACGCCTTCGCGCTCATCGACGCCGCCGCCGAAGCCGGCTGCGACGCCGTCAAGTTCCAGAAGCGCACCCCGGAGATCTGCACCCCGCGCGACCAGTGGGACATCGAACGCGACACCCCCTGGGGGCGGATGACCTACATCGACTACCGCCACCGCGTCGAGTTCGACGAGGCCGACTACCTGGCCATAGACGAGCACTGCGCCCAGCGAGGCATCGACTGGTTCGCCTCCCCGTGGGACACCGAGGCCGTCGCCTTCCTGGAGAAGTTCGACGTCCCCGCCCACAAGGTGGCCTCCGCCTCCCTCACCGACGACGAACTGCTGCGCGCGCTGCGCGCCACCGGACGCACCGTCGTCCTGTCCACCGGCATGTCCACCCCCAAGCAGATCCGGCACGCCGTCGAGGTGCTCGGCAGCGACAACATCCTTCTCTGCCACGCCACTTCGACCTACCCGGCCAAGGCCGAGGAGCTCAACCTGAAGGTGATCAACACCCTTCGGGAGGAGTACCCCAACGTGCCCATCGGCTACTCCGGCCACGAGACCGGCCTCCAGACCACCCTGGCCGCCGTCGCCCTCGGCGCCACCTTCGTCGAGCGCCACATCACCCTCGACCGGGCGATGTGGGGCTCCGACCAGGCCGCCTCCGTCGAGCCGGGCGGCCTGACCCGCCTGGTCCGCGACATCCGCACCATCGAGACCGCCCTCGGCGACGGCGTCAAGCGCGTCTACGAGTCCGAGCTGGCCCCCATGAAGAAGCTCCGCCGCTTCCAGGGCGACCTCACGGCGGTCTGACCGCTCCGCTCCGCCCCCCGGCGCGGCCCGCGGTCCCGGCGCGCGCGGTACCCCCGCACCTGACGAGGAGAACGTGGTGATCCCTTCCGCATCCACCCTGGCCTTCGTGGAGAGCCCGGTCCAGCTGCTGAACGTGCTGGAGTGGGCCCACGCGCGACGCGGCGACGACGGAACCGCCCGCGCCGACGACGGAACCGCCCGCGCGGCCGCCGGCCGGCTGCTGGACGGCGTCCCGAGCCAGCCGGGGCGATACGCCGCCCGGGGGACCGCCGGGGACCGGGCCGCCGGCGGCGCCGGCGGGTCGCGCACCCTGCCCGGCTCCGGTGCGTCGGGCCCGCAGGCGCCGACGATCGTGGTCCTCCCGCCCACCGATCCGATGTCCCGGGGGCAGCTCCGCCGGGTCGCCGGGCTCGCCCGCGACGAGGGGTACACCGTCCACTGGCAGGAGGCGCGCGGGGGAGCCGGCGCCCCGTTCAAGGCGCTGGCCGCACTCGCCGCCGATGTCCGCAGGGCCGAGCGGATCGTGGTCGGCGACCCCTTCTCCCGCTTCGTCCAGCTCCTGCTGGCCCCGGCGCGGGCCGCCGAACTGGTGGTCGTCGACGACGGCACCGCCACCATGGAGTTCGTCGCGCAGCTCGGGCGCGGGGAGCGGCTGCGCCGCTGGCACCGCACGGGGTCCGGCGCCGGGGCCCGGGTGCGCGAGCTGGCGTACGCCCCGGTGTCGGGGACCGCGCGTCGCAGGCTGACCCCGGGCGGCGACCGTCGCCGGGTGGAGGTGTTCACCTCGATGCCGGTCACCCCGCTGCCCGGGATGGAGGTACGGCTCAACGACTTCGCCTGGACCCGGGCCCGTTTCGGCCCGCCCCGCCTGACCCGGGGAACGGACCTGGTCGGCACCTCGCTCGTGGAGACGGGCGTGGTGGATCCGGCCCGCTACCGGGCCGCGGTCCTGGCCCTGACCAGGGAACACGGCGCGACCCGCTACTTCGCGCACCGCCGCGAGTCCCCGGAGAAGCTGCGCGAGCTGAGCGAGGCGACCGGGCTGGAGATCGTGCGCCCGGACCTGCCGCTGGAGCTGATCGCCCGGCGGGGGCCGGTGGGCCGCACCATCGTCAGCTTTCCGTCCACGGTCGTCCACACGCTGCCGTACGCCCTGATCGGCACCGGCGTCACCGTGGCCGTGTGCGGGGTCGATCCCGACTGGCTCACCGCCGGCGCCTCGCCGCGGGCCCGCGGCTTCCTCGCCGGGGTCACCGACACCGCCCGTGATGTGCGCAGACTCCCCGCTCAGACCGCTCCGGCGGCCGGATGAGCGCGCGAGTTTACCCGCGCATGCATACGGTCATGCGTCCAGAGGTCGGGTTTCTTTCCCCTAACGGCATGAACTTTTTGTGATCTCCAGCCAGTTGACCCGTCGGTGGGCCTACCCTTAAACGGGTGAACCAGTTGATGTCCCGCGAGTCCCAGACCGCCCTGCCCGGCAAGCCCGACCGGCCCGAGCTGCCCGGCAAGCTTCCGGACCACCTGCGTGCCGAACTGATCGCCTTCCGCCGGGACTTGCACATGCATCCCGAGTTGGGACACCAGGAGGTCCGCACCACGGCGGCGATCAAGACCCGGCTGGAACAGGCCGGCCTGCGACCACGGGTGCTGAAGTCCGGCACCGGCCTCATCTGTGACGTGGGGACGTGGGACGGCGGCCGGCCGATGCTGGCCCTGCGCGCGGACATCGACGCCCTGCCCATCCCGGACGCCAAGGTGCACGTCGAGTACCGGTCCACCATCCCGGACCGCGCGCACGCCTGCGGACACGACGTCCACACCTCGGTCGTGCTCGGCGCCGGCCTGGTGCTCGCCGAACTCGACCGGCAGGGCCTGCTCCCGAACCCCGTGCGCCTGCTCTTCCAGCCCGCCGAGGAGGTCCTGCCCGGCGGGGCCAGCGACGCCATCGAATCCGGGGTGCTCGACGGCGTCGGCAAGATCATCGCGGTGCACTGCGACCCCCGGGTGGACTCGGGGCGGATCGGATTGCGGGCCGGTCCGATCACCTCGGCCTGTGACCGCCTGGAGGTCACCCTGGCCGGCCCCGGCGGGCACACCGCCCGCCCGCACCTGACCACCGACCTGGTGACGGCCGCCGCGCGGGTCGCGGTGGACGTCCCGGCCGTGCTGGCCCGCCGGATGGACGCCCGTTCGGGCATGTCGGTCACCTGGGGCCGGATCGAGTCCGGGCACGCCTGCAACGTCATCCCGATGCACGCGGAACTGTCCGGGACGGTTCGCTGCCTGGACATCAACGCCTGGCACGAGGCCCCCGACCAGATCCACGCCGCCATCGACGAGATCGCGACCCTGCACGGGGCCAAGTCGGAGATCACCTACGTCCGGGGCGTCCCGCCGGTGGTCAACGACCCGGTGGTCACCGAACTGCTCCGCGAGTCCATGGCGGCCCGGCTCGGCGCGGAGTCGATCGAGGACACCGAGCAGAGCCTGGGCGGGGAGGACTTCTCCTGGTACCTGGAGCACGTCCCCGGCGCCATGGCCCGCCTGGGCGTCCGCAAGCCCGGGGACACGACCAAGAAGGACCTGCACCGGGGCGACTTCGACGTCGACGAGTCCGCGATCGGCGTCGGCGTGGAGTTCTTCACCGCCGCGGCCCTGCTCGACGGGCGGGGCGAGGCCCGATTCGACGCCCACCGGGGGCGATCGGCCGGATAACACCGCCCGCTCGACGCCGACCTCACGGCAGGGGTCGCGGTCAAGCCCGCGGTCAAGCCCGCGCAAAGTCCCTACCTCATCCGGTGGTCGGTCGGTATACGTGTCCAGCCCTTGGTACGCAAGGGCTGGACACAAGAGGAGTCACCGATCGGTCACTGTCCGGTTCGCGACGATCCGATAACGACTCATGAACGGGCCTTTAACTGACATCTACGCGCGTTACGATCGCCGCGAAACCAGCGCCGGTCGTGGCGCTTCGGTCAGGTTTTGAAGGAGCCTCCCCTTGCGCCGGATCACCAGGATCGCCACCGTGGGCCTCGCGTCCGCCGCGCTGGCCCTCTCGGCCACCGCCTGTGGCGGTAAGAAGTCGTCTGACAGCCCCTCGTCCTCCTCCTCGGAGACGAAGGCCGCCGCCGGCGCCGCCATCGCGTACGACATCGGTGGCCGCGGCGACCAGTCGTTCAACGACGCCGCCTTCGCGGGTCTCGAGAAGGCCAAGTCGGAGCTGAAGATCACCACCGCCGAGGCGGAGCCCACGGACGGCGAGGGCGAGGCCGACAAGGTCCAGCGCCTCACCGAGCTGGCCCGCAAGGGCAACAACCCGGTCATCGGCGTCGGTTTCGCCTATGCCCCGGCCATCAAGAAGGTCGCGCCGAAGTTCCCGAACACCACGTTCGGCATCATCGACGACACCTCGGTGACCGGCAAGAACATCGCCAACCTGGTCTTCAACGAGGAGCAGGGCTCCTACCTGGCCGGCGTCGCCGCCGCCAAGGTCTCGAAGACCGGCACGGTCGGTTTCATCGGCGGTGTCGAGGTTCCGCTGATCAAGAAGTTCGAGGCGGGCTTCACCCAGGGCGTCAAGGACACCAACCCGAACGCCAAGGTGCTGTCGGCCTACCTGACGCAGCCCCCGGACTTCGGTGGCTTCTCCAAGCCCGACCTGGGCAAGGCCGCGGCCAACGGCCAGATCGACGCGGGCGGCGCCGACGTGGTCTACGCCGCCGCCGGTCTCGCGGGCTCCGGTGCCATCGAGGCCGCCTCGGCCAAGGGCAAGTGGGCCATCGGCGTCGACTCCGACCAGTACAACCAGGCCGGTCTGTCGAAGTACAAGGACCGCATCCTGACCTCGGTCACCAAGGACGTCTCCGACTCGGTCTACAACCTGATCAAGTCGGTCAAGGACGGCAAGCCGGAGAACGGCGAGATCCGTTACGGCCTGGACAAGGACGGCGTCGGCCTGGCCGACTCCAACCCCGAGTACAAGAAGATGGCTGAAGTCATCGCCGCGGTGGAGAAGGCCAAGGCCGACATCATCGCCAAGAAGATCACCGTCAAGACCGCCCCGTAAGGGCCGTCCGACATGCGGTAATGGTCTCCGGGGTCCGGGAAGCGGTCTCTATCGCTCCCGGGCCCCGAGCCGTGTTCGGTGTTCCTTGTGGTCAGTTGGCCGCAAGTTTTCACTTTCGACAGTGCTACGCGCGTAGAGGCATCGTGGACGCGATACCTTCTCTCCCCGCCCTGTCCTCCTGCCTCCAGCTCCTTCCGCGCCAAGGAGAGTGCGTCATCAACGCGTCCAGCCCCCCTCTCGCCGTAGAACTGCACGGCATCACCAAGCGTTTCCCCGGCGTCGTCGCCAACAAGGACATCGCGATCACCGTCCGCAAGGGCACGGTCCACGCCCTCGTCGGTGAGAACGGCGCCGGCAAGTCGACCCTGATGAAGATCCTCTACGGCATGCAGAAGCCGGACGAGGGCACCATCGCCATCGACGGGGAGCAGGTCACCTTCTCCAGCCCCGGCGACGCCATCGCCCGCGGCATCGGCATGGTGCACCAGCACTTCATGCTGGCCGACAACCTCACCGTCCTGGAGAACGTGGTTCTCGGCGGCGAGAAGCTCTACGGCATCGGCGCCAAGGCCCGCAAGAAGATCAAGGAGATCTCGGACGCGTACGGCCTCGGCGTGCGCCCCGACGCCCTGGTCGAGGACCTCGGAGTCGCCGACCGCCAGCGCGTGGAGATCCTCAAGGTCCTCTACCGCGGCGCGAAGATCCTCATCCTCGACGAGCCGACCGCCGTGCTCGTGCCGCAGGAGGTGGACGCGCTCTTCGACAACCTGCGCGAGCTCAAGGCCGAAGGCCTGACCGTCATCTTCATCTCGCACAAGCTGGGCGAGGTCCTGAAGGTCGCGGACGACATCACCGTCATCCGTCGCGGCACCACGGTCGGCACCGCCGACCCGCGCAACACCACCACCAAGCAGCTCGCCGAGCTGATGGTCGGCTCCGAACTCCCTTCCCCGGAGACCCGCGAGTCGACCGTGACGGACGTCCCGATGCTGAAGGTGGCGGGTCTGACCGTCGCCGAGGGTGGTCTTCCCCCCGTCAACACCGAGGACACCGCGCGCACGCCGGGCCTGCCCGACGCCTTCGTCCACGAGCCGGCCGGCGTCGGCCGCCTGCTCCTGGACGACATCGCCTTCACGATCCACAAGGGCGAGGTCCTCGGCATCGCGGGCGTCGAGGGCAACGGCCAGACCGAGTTGATCGAAGCCCTGATGGGCATGACCACCCCGGACGCCGGCGTCATCACCCTCGACGGCACCGAGATCACCAAGGCGTCGGTCCGCAAGCGCCGCGAGGGCGGCATCGGGTACATCCCCGAGGACCGCCACCGGCACGGCCTGCTGCTGGAATCCCCGCTGTGGGAGAACCGCATCCTGGGTCACGTCACCGAGTCGCCGAACTCCAAGCGCGGCATCCTCGACCCGAAGGCCGCCCGCAAGGACACCGAGCGGATCGTGCGCGAGTACGACGTCCGCACGCCCGGCATCGAGGTGACCGCGGCCTCGCTCTCCGGCGGCAACCAGCAGAAGCTGATCGTCGGCCGCGAGATGAGCCACAACCCGAAGTTCCTCATCGCCGCCCACCCCACCCGTGGTGTGGACGTCGGCGCGCAGGCGCAGATCTGGGACGCCATCCGCGAGGCCCGCCGCGAGGGACTGGCCGTACTCCTGATCTCCGCGGACCTGGACGAGCTGATCGGCCTGTCCGACACCCTGCGCGTGATCTACCGCGGCCGCCTGGTCGCGGACGCGGACCCCGCGACCGTCACCCCCGAGGAACTCGGCACCGCCATGACGGGCGCCGCCTCCGGGCACCTGGAAGCCACCGACAACCACTCCGCCGGTACCGACGCTGGTGCCGATGCCCCGGAGGACGAGGCCCGATGAAGAAATTCGACAAGGACCGGCTGCTCCTCGGCTTCGCCGGCCCCGCGCTCGCGCTGGTCAGCGCCTTCCTGCTGACCATGGTCGTGCTGGCCGCGACGGGCGTGGACCCGATCGAGCCCATGCGCCTCATGGTCGAGAACGCCTCCTATGAGGACGTGCAGGTCCTCATCGTGAACCAGGCCGGTACGTACTACCTGGCGGCCCTGGCCGTGGCCATCGGCTTCCGGATGAACCTCTTCAACATCGGCGTCGACGGCCAGTACCGCCTCGCCGCGATGATCTCGGCCGTGGTCGGCACCGCCGTCACCCTGCCGGGTCCGCTGCACATCCTGCTGATCGTGGTCGTCGCCATGCTGACCGGTGCCTTCTGGGCCGGCATCGCGGGTGTCCTGAAGGCCAAGCGCGGGGTCAGCGAGGTCGTCTCCACGATCATGCTGAACGCCATCGCGACCAGCCTGATCGCCTGGCTGATCCTGCCGAAGAACCTCGGCATCCAGCCGGAGGGCTCCAACGACCTGACCACGGGCGACATCGCCGAGTCCGGCTGGTTCCCGGCGCTGTCCATCGGTGACGGCCTGGAGATCTACGGCTTCACCTTCGTGGCCTTCGCCCTCGGCATCGTCTACTGGTTCGTGCTCAACCGCACCCGCTTCGGCTTCGACCTGCGCGCCACCGGCGCCAGCGAGTCCGCCGCCCAGGCGTCCGGTGTGGACGCCAAGAAGATGATCATCACCTCGATGCTGATCTCGGGCGCCGTCGCCGGCCTGTCCGGCATGCCGCAGCTGCTGGGCGAGACCCACACGTACAACCTCTCCTTCCCGGTCGGTGTCGGCTTCACGGGCATCACCATCGCGCTGCTCGGCCGCAACAGCCCGGTCGGCATCCTCCTCGCCGCGTTCCTGATGGCCTTCATCGACAAGGCCTCGGCCTCGCTCGACACGGCCGGGTACGCGAAGGAGATCGGCACGATCATGAAGGGCCTCATCGTGATCGCGGTCGTCGTCTCGTACGAGCTCGTCCGCCGTTACGGCATCCGCCGACAGCAGCAGAAGGTCGGCGAGGAACTGGCCGCGGGCCACGCCATCAAGACCGACAAGGAGGTCGCGGCGTGAGCACCAGCACCGTTTCCGCGACGGCCGCCGCCCCGAAGAAGTCCGGCGGCCGCCAGAAGCTCAGCCTGCCCTGGATCATGCTGATCATCGCGGGTGGCCTCGCGCTGATCTCGCTGGTCCGCGTCATCAGCGGCGCCAACGACCTGACCTCGGTCGGTCAGGTGTCGGGCGCCCTCTCCCTCGCCGTGCCGATCGGCCTCGCCGGTCTCGGCGGCCTGTGGGCCGAGCGCGCGGGCGTCGTCAACATCGGCCTCGAAGGCATGATGATCCTCGGCACCTGGTTCGGTGCCTGGGCCGGTTACCAGTGGGGCCCCTGGACCGGCGTGATGGCCGGCATCATCGGTGGCGCCATCGGCGGCCTGCTGCACGCGATCATCACGATCACCTTCAACGTCAACCACATCGTCTCCGGTGTGGCCGTGAACATCCTCGCCCTGGGCTTCACCCAGTACCTGTCGAACTTCACGTTCGCGGACGCGCCGGGCGGCTCCTCCAAGCAGTCCCCGTCGATCGAACCGATCTACAAGATCACCGTGCCGGGGTTGTCCGACTGGATGTCCGACCTCCAGGCCAAGCACTGGTTCTTCATCTCGGACCTGGCGGGCGTCATCGGCGGTCTGGTCACCGAGCTGTCGCTGCTGACCGTCGTCGCGCTGCTGCTGATCCCGGGCACCTGGTGGGTGCTGTGGCGCACCACCTTCGGCCTGCGGCTGCGGTCCTGCGGCGAGAACCCGGTGGCCGCCGAGTCCCTCGGCGTCAACGTGTACAAGTACAAGTACATCGCCGTGATCGTCTCGGGCGGCCTGGCCGGCCTCGGCGGCGCGTTCCTGTCGATCGTCGCCAGCTCGATCTACCAGGAGGGGCAGACCGGCGGCCGCGGTTACATCGGTCTCGCCGCGATGATCTTCGGTAACTGGATGCCCGGCGGCATGGCGCTCGGCGCGGGCCTGTTCGGCTTCATCGACAGCCTCAAGCTGCGCGGTGGCGCCGAGAACGTCCACGCGCTGCTGCTGCTCGTCGCGATCGTGCTCCTGCTCGCCGCGCTCTGGCAGGGCTACAAGAAGAAGTACGTCCCGGCGGCCGTCTCCGCGGTCTTCGCCGTGCTGATCTTCCTCTGGTACGCCGTGACCGACTCGGTCCCGAGCCAGTTCGTGGACGCCGCCCCGTACGTCACCACCCTGCTGGTGCTCGCGCTCTCCGCGCAGCGCCTGAGGATGCCCAAGGCGGACGGCATGCCGTACCGCAAGGGTCAGGGCAAGTGACGACGGCCGACGCCCCCGACTGGGACGGCCTGCGCAAGGCGGCCCGGGACGCGATGTCCCGGGCGTACGCCCCCTACTCGGGCTTCCCGGTCGGGGTGGCGGCGCTGGTCGACGACGGCCGCACCATCGTCGGCTGCAACGTGGAGAACGCCAGCTACGGCCTCGGCCTGTGCGCCGAGTGCGGGCTGGTGTCCTCCCTCCAGGCCACGGGCGGCGGCCGGCTGACGCACTTCACGTGCGTGGACGGCAAGGGCGACATCCTGGTCCCGTGCGGCCGCTGTCGCCAGCTGCTGTTCGAGTTCGGCGGCCCCGAACTCCAGGTGGAGACGCCGGAGGGCATCCTGCCGCTCTCCGCGATGCTCCCGCAGGCCTTCGGGCCCGACCACCTCAGATAGCCGCATCCCTGTGACGGCCCTTCCGCCCGCGTGCGGAAGGGCCGTTCCCCTTCACCCCTCCCATGCCACCCCGCATGTCTCTATGCGCGTAGAGTTTTCGAACGTACGCACCGCCGGAAGGAAGTCACCCTCATGGACGTCATCTCCGTCATCCGCACCAAGCGCGACCGCGGCGAACTCAGCCCCGAGCAGATCGACTGGGTCATCGACGCGTACACGCGCGGCGTGGTCGCCGACGAGCAGATGTCCTCGCTGGCGATGGCCATCCTGCTCAACGGCATGAACCGCGGCGAGATCGCCCGCTGGACCGCCGCGATGATCGCCTCCGGCGAGCGGATGAACTTCGATTCCCTCTCCCGCCCCACCGCCGACAAGCACTCCACCGGCGGCGTCGGCGACAAGATCACCCTCCCGCTCGCCCCGCTCGTCGCCGCCTGCGGCGCGGCCGTCCCGCAGCTCTCCGGCCGCGGCCTCGGCCACACCGGCGGCACCCTGGACAAGCTGGAGTCCATCCCCGGCTGGCGCGCCCTGCTCTCCAACGAGGAGATGCTGCACGTCCTCGACACCACCGGCGCCGTCATCTGCGCGGCGGGCGACGGCCTGGCCCCGGCCGACAAGAAGCTGTACGCGCTGCGCGACGTCACCGGCACCGTCGAGGCCATCCCGCTCATCGCCTCCTCGATCATGTCGAAGAAGATCGCCGAGGGCACCGGCTCCCTGGTCCTGGACGTCAAGGTCGGCAGCGGCGCCTTCATGAAGAACATCGAGGACGCGCGCGAGCTCGCCTCGACGATGGTCGCCCTCGGCACCGACAGCGGCGTCAAGACCATCGCCCTGCTCACCGACATGTCCACCCCGCTCGGCCTGACCGCCGGCAACGCGCTGGAGATCCGCGAGTCCGTCGAGGTCCTTGCCGGCGGCGGCCCCTCCGACGTGGTCGAGCTGACCCTGGCCCTGGCCCGCGAGATGCTGGACGCGGCGGGCATCAAGGACGCCGACCCGGAGAAGGCCCTGGCCGACGGCTCCGCGATGGACGTCTGGCGCCGGATGATCTCCGCCCAGGGCGGCGACCCGGACGCGGCCCTGCCGGTGGCCCGCGAGCAGCACGTGGTCACCGCCCCCGAGTCCGGCGTGCTGACCCGCCTGGACGCCTACGGCGTGGGCGTCGGCGCCTGGCGCCTGGGCGCCGGCCGCGCGCGCAAGGAGGACCCGGTGCAGGCCGGCGCGGGCATCGAGATGCACGCCAAGCCGGGTGACACCGTGGTGGCGGGCCAGCCGCTGATGACCCTGCACACCGACACCCCGGAGAAGTTCGACTACGCGCTCTCCGCGCTGGACGGCACCTTCGACATCGCCGCGGCGGGAACCCCGTTCACCGCCACGCCGATCGTCCTGGACCGCATCGCCTGACCAGCGGCCGCCTTCGGGTGAACGGGACCGGTGGACCCCCACCGGTCCCGTTCGTCGTACCGGGACAGGGGCCGGGGGCCGGGGGTCTGGGGTCTGGGTCGGAGCCGGTGTCATGCGGGGTCGGGGCCACCGCCGGGGCACGCCGGGATCGAGACCGGGATCGGGGACCGATGAGTTCGGGGCCCCCCGGAGGTCCACCCTGGTGTGGACACGACGGAACCCGAATCCCTGACCGTCCCCGGGCCCGCTCCGCTGCCCCGGGATGTCGCCGCGCTCTGTGAACGCATCGGCCGGCTCGCCCGGGACGGCCCCCGCGAGGTGGCGTGCGACGTCAGCGCGCTGACCCGGCCCGGCCTCGGCGTCGTGGACGCGGTGGCCCGACTGGCCCTCGCGGCCCGCCGGGCCGGCGTCCGGCTCCGGCTCACCGGCGCCGGACCCTCCCTGCGCGCGCTACTGGCCCTCGTCGGCCTCGTCGAGTTGTTGGGGGAGCCCGAAGAGCGGGAACCACCGGGCGGTGTCCAGGAAGGCGTTGAGCCCGACGATCTTCCCGTCTGAGATCTCCAGCACCTGGAGCGCCCACGGCTCGTGCCCCGGACGTCCGTCCTCGCGCGGCCGGTACTGGCCGAAGGCCGGCATGCCGTTCGCCGTGGTCGCGATCAGCCGCGAGCCCTTGCAGCCGATGCCCTGGTTCAGGTGCCAGGCCGCGATGTCCTCGTGGCCGCGGAGCCACAGGTCGAACGGCGGCATCGACAGCACGGCGTCCTCGTGCAGGAGGGTGGTGAGGCGGGTGATGTCATACGCCTCGAAGGCGCTCAGGTACTGCTCCAGCAGTCTCGCCTGGTCCGCGTCCAACGGGTCCGCCGGGTCGCTCTCGCGGATCCCCTGACCGGCGAGCGTCGCCCGCGCCCGCTGGAGCGCGCTGTTCACCGAGGCCACCGTGGTCTCCAGGAGGGTGGCGACCTCGTCGGCCTTCCAGGCCAGCACCTCGCGCAGGATCAGCACGGCCCGCTGCTTCGCCGGCAGGTGCTGGAGCGCCGCCACGAACGCCAGCCGGACCGACTCCTTGGCCAGCGCCATCTCCGCCGGGTCGGCGGTCTGCGGCAGCACCCGTCCGTCGGGGACCGGCTCCAGCCAGGTCACCTCGGGCCGCTCGTTCAGCACGGCGGAGGCCTGGTGCTGCGGGGCACTGAGGTCCATCGGGCGTGCCCGCTTGTTCCCCGCGTTCAGCAGGTCCAGGCAGACGTTGGTCGCGATCCGGTACAGCCAGGACCGCAGCGAGGAGCGGCCCTCGAACTTCTCGTGGGCCCGCCAGGCACGGATGTACGTGTCCTGCACCGCGTCCTCGGCGTCGAAGGAGGAGCCGAGCATGCGGTAGCAGTAGCCGGTCAGTTCGACCCGGTAGCGGTCCATGGCCGCATCCAGCTCCGGGCTGGTCGCAAGGTCACTCATGGCGTCGATCCCCCTGGTCGGTCCGATACCCCGGAAGCTACCGGAGGGGTCTGACAATCGCCTGCGCAGCGCCCTGACCAGCCCGGACACGCCGACGGGGACGCGCCCTCGGGCACGTCCCCGCCACCGCTCCCTCAGCGGGTACGCGTCACCGCGCCACCGCCGCGGCCATCGGCCGACGCTCGGAGCGGGCCGCGTGCGACCCGTACAGGGTGATCGACACGACGCCCAGCACCGCCAGCAGCGCGATCCCGACCGTCGCCGCCCAACCCGAGGCGTGGTAGGCGAGCGCGCCCAGGGTGCCGCCCGCGCTGGAGCCCAGGTAGTACGCGGACTGGTAGAGCGCCGAGGCCTGCGCCCGGCCCGTCTTCGCCGTCCGGCTCACCGCCGCCGAGGCCACCGCGTGCCCCGCGAAGAAGCCCGCGGTGATCAGCACCAGCCCGGCCAGGATCGCGGGGAGCGAGTCCGCCAGCGACAGCAGCAGCCCCAGCGCCGTCGTGGTCACGGCCAGGTACAGCGCGCCGCGCCGCCCGGCCCGCGCCACCAGCCGACCGGCGGCCGCGGAGGACACCGTGCCGACCAGGTACACCAGGAAGACCGAGCCGACGACGCCCTGTCCGAGCGAGAACTCGTCCACCAGGCGGAACCCGACGACCGTGTACACCGCCCCGAAGACGGTCATGAACAGCGCGCCGATCCCGTACAGCCGCAGCAGCAGCGGATCCCGCAGGTGACCGGCGACCGTGCGGCCCACGGCGCGCGGGTTCAGCGAGGCCGGCCGGAAGAACCGGGCCCGGGGCAGCAGCACCAGGAACGCCACCGCGCAGGCCAGCGACATCAGCCCGACGGTCAGCAGACCGGCCCGCCAGCCCCACGCCTGCGCCGCCCATCCGGTGACGATGCGCCCGCTCATGCCGCCGATGGAGTTGCCCGCGACGAACAGGCCGATCGCCCCGACCAGCGCCTTCGGCCGGACCTCCTCGGCCAGGTACGCCATCGCGGAGGCCGGGATGCCGGCGATCGCCGCGCCCTGCACCGCGCGGAGCACGATCAGCCACTCCAGGTTCGGCGCGAAGGGGACGAGGAGCCCGAGAGCGACGGCGATCACCATCGACCAGGTCATCATCCGGGTCCGCCCGAACCGCTCGGACAGCGCGCTGAGCGGCAGGACGAACAGCGCGAGCGCGCCGGTGGCCGCGGACACCGTCCAACTGGCCTGCCCCGCCGTCACGCCGAAACCGGCGGAGACCGCGGGCAGCAGCGCCTGGGTGGAGTAGAGGAGGGCGAAGGTGGCGAGCCCGGCGGCGAAGAGCGCGAGGCTCATCCGGCGGTAGCCGGGGCGGCCGGGGGAGTGGGGCTCCGGTGCGGGAAACGACAAGGGGGAGGCACCCGGGATGACGGGTGCCCCGGTATGAGCGGGAGGCATGCCAAAACCGTAGGCCCGCGTTTTTGATGCGTCCAATGCATGGATTCGCCATAATCGATCCACTGCTGCATCACCACAGGTCACAGGGGCGCATGTCAATGAACCGTTACGAAGAAGACATGGCGGTGACACGTCTGCTGGCCCCTCGCCTCACCTGGTTCGTCGCCGTGGCCCGGCACGAGCACGTCACGCGCGCCGCCCACGAACTGGGCGTGCCGCAGTCCACCCTGTCCCGGGCCGTGGTCCGCCTCGAACAGGACCTGGGCGTCACGCTGTTCGCCCGCAAGGGCCGTACCGTCGCCCTCACCACCGCCGGACGCACCTTCCTCGCCTCGGCCGAAGGCGCCCTCGCGGAGATCGCCCGCGCGGCCGAGTCCGTACAACAGGACGCCGACCCCACCGCCGGCAAGGTCGCCTTCGGCTTCCTGCACACCCTGGGGTCCGAGACCGTCCCCGGCCTGATCCGGGCCTTCCGCGCCGACCACCCGCGCATCCGCTTCTCCCTCGTCCAGAACTACGGCGAGGCCATGCTGGAGCGGCTGCGCGCCGGCGAACTCGACCTCTGCCTCACCTCACCGCTGCCCGACGCCCCCGACCTGGTGGCCCGCCGCCTCGACGAGCAACGGCTGCGCCTGGTCGTGCCGGACGACCACCGCCTCGCCGGCCGCAAACGGATCCGGCTGGCCGAGGCCGCCGAGGAAACCTTCGTCACCCTGGAGCCCGGCTACGGCCTGCGCCGCATCACCGACGACCTGTGCGCGGAGGCCGGGTTCACCCCTAAGGTCGCCTTCGAGGGGGAGGAGGCCGAGACCCTGCGCGGCCTCGTCGCGGCCGGCCTCGGCGTCGCCCTGCTGCCGCCGCCCGCCGTGGCCCGGCCGGGGGTGGTCGAACTGACGGTGACGGCGCCCCGCGCGGTCCGCGAGATCGGCGTCGCCTGGCTCGACGGACACCCCGACACGCCCCCGGTCGCGGAGTTCAAGCGCTTCCTGCTGTCCCGGCGCGGCCGCCTGATCCCGGAGCTGCAGGGCCCGATCTGACGGCCGGGCCGAGCAGGACGAGCCGGCCGAGCCGCCGGTCCGTGGCGCCGGTCCGTGGCGCCGGCCGCCCCGCGCGCCGGCCGTGCCGCAGGTCCGCGCGCCGCCCCGCGGGCACGGGCCGGCCGTGTGCCTACTCCTGCGGGGCGGCCGGCTCCAGGGCCGCCGCCGTCGACAGCAAGTACCCCGCCTGGAAGCGGGACTTCGCCCCCACCGCCCGCATGATCTCCGCGATGTGCCGCTGGCAGGTCCGCTCCGACATCCCGAGCCGGCGCGCGATCACCTTGTCCTCCAGCCCCTCCGACAGCAGCCGCACGATGGTCTGCCGCAGCTCGTCCGACAGCGTCCGGGCCGCCTCCGGACTCACCGTCACCGGGAACGGCTCCGCGTCCAACCAGGAGCGGTCGAACGCCGACGTCATGAAGTGCACGACGCTCGGCTCCCGCACCACCAGGGCCGCCCCGCCCCGGTCCGGCACCGCCATCAGGCCCGTGCGCCGGTCGAAGACCAGCATCCGCATCAGCCCGTCGCCCAGCGTCCGCACCTGCGCGCCCAGCGCCGTCACCCGCTCCACGTAGGCCGCGGTCGGACGCGAGTACCGGGCCGTGTGCTGGTAGATCGTCCGCATCCGGACCCCGCGCGCCAACAACGCCTCGTCCCGCCCGATCGACTCCTCCAACACCTCCAAGGGCCGCCCGCCGCCCGGCTGCGAGGTCAGCATCTCCTCCTCGGCCGACGCGGCCAGTTCGGCGATCAGCCCCCGTACCGCCCCCAGGTCGGTCACCAGCTCCAGCCGGCCGGCCCCGCTCAGGTCCCGGTGCGCGGCCCCCGCCTCGTACGCCGGCACCAGCCGCTCCAGCCGCCCCCGCAGCCGGTCCATCTCGTCGTGGGTCTCGCGCACGAGCAGGGCCAGCGGGGCCAGCGCCCGGGCCGCCGCCGCCCGGGGGGCCACCGCGCTCCACCGCTCCGGTCCGGCGTCGGGGGACCGCTGGAGCAGGTGCGCCGCCGCCAGTTCGGTGATCGCCGCGGCCGCCCGCACGCCCAGCGCCGCCGTCGCCTCCGGAGGCGTGAAGGCGTGCCGCTCCACCGCGAACGCGTAGAGGCGCCGCGCCGCGGGGCTCAGTTCGCCCATGTCTCGGACTCCATCGGCTGGCATATGCATATTCGTCCCGGCCTGTGAATGTTTGTAAACCCCTCGTGTTCCCGCAAGGCGGCAAGACGACCCCCGCCCGACCGCCTGCGGCATATGCCGAACCGGCACAGTGGAGCCACGGCGTGAAGGGGGAGCGCGGCATGCGGCAGCGGACGGCCGACCAACGGCACCGGCCCGTGGCAGTCCTGCTGAGTCCTCGCCCCGCCGTGGTCGCGGCCGCCCGCCGTGCGGGCGCGCGCACCGTGGTGGTCGCGCCGGATCCATCGGTGCCATCCGACCGTGAGGGGGCGGAGCGGCGGGTACGGACGGACTGGCGCGACCACCCGCGCCTCGTGGGGGCCGTCGCCCGGCTGGAAGAGGTCCGCCGCGGCCGGGCCGCTGTCTTCGGCTTCGACCCCGCGGGCGCCCTCGCCGCCGCCCGCGCCAACGAGGAACTCGGCCTGCCCGGCACCCCCACCGCAGCCGTCACCGCCCTCATGGACAAGGCCGCCCTGCGGGCCCGCTCCAACGGCCTCCACGCCACCCACCCCGTCTCCTTCGCCCGCTGCGGCCGCGCCGACCTCATCCCCTTCATCACCACCCTCATCGGCTACCCCTGCGTCATCAAGCCCCGCTGGGGCGCCGACGGAGAGGGCGTACGACTGGTCGCCGACCCGGCCGGGGCCCGCTCCGCCGCCCGCGGCTACCCGACCGTCACCGACCTGCTCGTCGAGGAGTACCTCGAAGGCCCCGAGTTGGCCGTCGCGACCCTCTCCCGGGAGGGCCGCCACCGGATCCTCGGCTGGTCGCGGCGCATCCCCGCCGCCGGCCCCGACCTCACCGCGACCGGCCACCGGCTGCCGATCGCCCTGGACGCGACGGCGGCCGAAGCCGTCAGGTCCCTGGTCCGCGCGGTCCTCGACCTCGCCGGCCACCGCGACGGCCCGTCCCACACCGAGGTCGTGCTCACCCCCCGCGGCCCCCGGCTGATCGAGGCCCACGCCCGACCCGGCGCCGACGAGCTCACCCACCTGCTCCGGCTCGCCCACGGCACCGACGTGCTCGGACTGGCGCTCGCCGCCGGACTGGGCCTCCCCGACCCGCCGCGCCGGCCGCGCGCCGCCCACGCGGGCCTGCGGTACGTGGACTTCCCACCCGGCTGGCGCACCGACGGGGCGGCCCCCGGCATCGCCGCGGCCCGGGCCGTGCCCGGCGTGGTCCGGGTCCACCTGGAGGTCCCGCGCGGGGCCGTCGTCCGCCGCCCGCCGACCGGCGCGCGGCACCACGCGTACGTACTCGCCGCCGCTCCGACCGCCGGCTCGCTGGGCACCGTCCTGGACCGCGCCACGGGCCTGCTGGGCGGTCGCCACGACGCGCCCGGGGTCCACGTGGTGCGCTGACCCCGGCGCACCGTCCCGGACGGCCCGCCGGGATCCGCGCGTCAGCCCCGCAGGGACCGGCCGAAACCGGAGGCCAGCGGCATCCGCAGACCCAGCGGCGGCGGCGCGGCGAGCGCGTCCGTGACCGGCCGCGAGTACCGGCCCGAGAACACCGCGCCGAGCACGAAGTCCACGCCCAGCGCCACCACTTCCGCCTGGTGCTCGCGCAGCCCGTGCCCGTCCGAGTGCACCTCGAAGCGGCAGGTCGAACGGTTCGCCTTCTTCGCCCGCGTCGCCAGCAGGAAGGAGGACTCCGGGTCGCTGCGCGCGTCGTTGGTCCCGTGCACGATCAGCACCTGCCGCCCCGAGAGCTGCCTCACCGGTTCAGGGGGCTCCTCCGGGGAGGCCCCGCCCAGACAGGGGGCGAGCGCGAGAACCGAGTTGACCGCCGCGTGGCCCCCCGCGCGCAGCACCGCCCGGCCCCCGGCGTCGTAGCCCACCAGGCAGACGGGCACGTCCCCGTACCGGCGCACCACCTCGTCCGCCGCCCACTCGGCGTCCTCCTCCCGGGCCCCGGCGCCGTGCACGACGGGGTGCGCGAGCAGCCCGTGCGCCGCGCCCGAGCGCGCCAGCGCCCGCGCGAGCGGGCGCAGCGGCCCGGGGGACCATCTGGACGCCCCGGGGAGGAGGAGCACCACACCACTGACCGTCGTGACCGGGCCGTTCGCGCCGGCCGCCCGCCCCAGGCGGGCCCCGCGCGCCGGCGGCGCATGCTGTGCCATGGCGGAACAGTCTCAGACCGACAGGTGTACTCCACCCGTCCGCACGGTCACTGTTACGTATCGACGGCCGTCGGGGACACCATGCTCTACGCGCGTAGGAGCTAGAGTGCCCAGATGACGAGCGAGACCCTCAACGTGCCCACCCCGGATCAGATCCGCCGCTCCCCGAAGGTGCTCCTGCACGACCACCTCGACGGTGGACTGCGCCCCGGGACCATCATCGAGCTGGCGCAGGAGGCCGGCTACGAGAACCTTCCCGAGACCGATGCCGACAAGCTGGGCATCTGGTTCCGGGAAGCCGCCGACTCCGGCTCCCTCCCGCGCTACCTGGAGACGTTCGCGCACACCTGCGCCGTCATGCAGACGAAGGCCGCCCTGTTCCGGGTCGCCGCGGAGTGCGCCGAGGACCTGGCCGAGGACGGCGTCGTGTACGCCGAGATCCGCTACGCCCCCGAGCAGCACCTGGAGGCCGGCCTGACCCTCGAAGAGGTCGTCGAGGCGGTCAACGACGGCTTCCGCGAGGGCGAGCGCCGCGCCAAGGCGAACGGCCACCGCATCCGCGTCGGCGCGCTGCTCACCGCGATGCGCCACGCGGCCCGCGCGCTGGAGATCGCCGAGCTGGCGAACCGGTACCGCGACAACGGCGTGGTCGGCTTCGACATCGCCGGCGCCGAGGCCGGGTTCCCTCCCACCCGCCACCTCGACGCCTTCGAGTACCTCAAGCGCGAGAACAACCACTTCACCATCCACGCGGGCGAGGCCTTCGGCCTTCCGTCGATCTGGCAGGCCCTGCAGTGGTGCGGCGCCGACCGCCTGGGTCACGGTGTGAAGATCATCGATGACATCGAGGTCGCCGCCGACGGCTCCGTGAAGCTGGGTCGCCTGGCCTCCTACGTCCGCGACAAGCGCATCCCCCTGGAGATGTGCCCGACGTCGAACCTGCAGACGGCCGCGGCCGCCTCGTACGCCGAGCACCCGATCGGCCTGCTGCGCAAGCTGCACTTCCGGTTGACCGTCAACACCGACAACCGGCTGATGAGCGGTACGAGCATGAGCCGCGAGTTCGAGCACCTGGTCGACACCTTCGGCTACTCGCTGGACGACATGCAGTGGTTCACCGTCAATGCGATGAAGTCCGCGTTCATTCCTTTCGATGAACGACTGGCCATGATCAACGAGGTCATCAAGCCGGGTTATGCGGAGCTGAAGTCGGAATGGCTGTTCCGGCAGACCGCCTCGACCAGCGGTTCCGTCTCGGCCTAGGCCACGACATGACGGACCGAAGGCGCCCGGGAGGAGCAATTCCCGGGCGCTTTCTCGTATTTACAGATGTTTGCGGGTCGGGGTTTGAAGTGACTAGTTTGCGGAGCCGCTCAATTCCCCGTCGCAAGGACGATCCTTCATGAAGCAGTCAGCTGCCAAGACCTTCGGCCTCGCCGCTCTCGGCGCCGTCGCCGCCGTCGCCGCCGCCGCCGGTTCCGCCGCCGCCGTCCCCGCCGTCGGCCTCACGGACGCACTGGGCCCCGTCACGGGCGCCCTCCAGACCGCCACCAGCCAGCAGCACGTGAAGGCCGACAAGGGTCAGGCGAGCGACCCCGCGGCCCCGCTCGGCCAGCTCACCGACTCCCTCGGCCCCACGCTCGGCGGCCTGCCCGTCGGTGGCGCGCTCGGCGGCTGACCAGGCCGCAATCCGCACGCGAGTACGCATGGCGCACACCGCTTCGAGCAGGTGTGCGCCACGTCGCGTCGTGTGCCACGATCACCGTCAACTGCCCGCCAACGCAAGCGGTATGAGGTCATCGGTCATGCGCCTGAAGGCACCAGTCAAGCTCGGAGCGGCCACGGCCGCACTGCTCCCCGCCCTCCTTCTCGGAGCGGTCGGTTGCAGCGGTACGGGCACCCCGGAGACCGACAAGGCCCCGGACCCCAAGGGTTCCGCCTCGGCCCCGAACCCGTCCTCGGGCGCGCCCGGAGCCCCCGCCGGTTCGGCCGCGCCGAAGAAGGGCGGCAGCAGACTGGAACGGTCCGCACTCGAACAGGGCGACCTCGCCGGCTACCAGATCTCCGCCCAGGGCAAGAACCCGAACGCCCCCGACGGCCAGCCGCAATCCGACAAGAAGCCCTGCCAGCCGCTCGCCGACATCATGGGCGACAAGCCCGACCCGGCCGCGCGGGAAACCGTCAACCGGGGCGTCGGATCCCAGAAGCAGGTCGGCCTCGCCGTCTCCGCCTCCGTCAGCTCCTACGCGGAGAAGGACGCCAAGCGGCTGATGTCCCGCCTGCGCGACGCCGTCGCCGCCTGCGGTTCCGGCTTCGCGGCCACCGTGCAGAAGCAGACCGGCAGCTACCGCGACGTGAAGCCCGTCGCCTACGAGACCGGCGGCGACGAGAGCGTCAGCTGGACCACGACCGCCGCCGCCCAGGGCGTCTCCGCCCAGGTCCACCTGGTGGTCGTGCGCGAGGGCGACACCGTGGTGCGGCTCATGGCCCTCCACGTGGCCGCCGCCGAGAAGAAGGCGCAGGTCCCCCGGGAAGTGGCGGACAAGCAGCTGGAGAAGGTCCAGCGGGCGGCCTGATCGAAGCGTCGGAACGGACTACCAGGCGGTGTGGGCGGAAGCGGCGGCGTACTTCTGGTTCGGCAGCAGCACCCACAGCGCCAGGTAGATCAGGAATTGCGGACCCGGCAGCAGGCACGACAGGACGAAAATGATCCGCATCGTCTTCGCCTTGATTCCGAAACGCTGCGCGAGACCGGCACAGACGCCACCGATCATCCGTCCGTCACGGGGGCGGGTAATCGCGCTCATGGGGATTCTCCTTCGTATGGGATCGCTTTCCTGCGATGCCTCAATACTCGCGGGGAACCGCCGACAAAACCTCGGTCCAGGGGCCGAGGTCGACCCTGGTAATTCTCGGGGTGTGCCCCTGAGAACGCCTCAGCCGGGCCCTCAGGACCGGCACCACCGTCGCGTGCGCGATCAACACCCCGGCGGTGTTCAGCAACAGCGAGTCCACGTCGACCACCTGACCCGGGACCGCCGTCTGCAACATCAGGATGCTCAGCGACACCAACGCCCCCGCGGCCGCCGTCCGGGCCAACGAGGACCACGCGGCCAGCGGTGACGGCGCCAGCCGCCCGCCGACGAGCGGCAACAACACCCCGAGCGGAGCCAGCAGGGCCAGCCCCTTGCCGATCCGGCACGCCGCCTCGAACGGCCCGTACGCGAGGTCCGCCCGGATCCCCTCCAGCGGGGACAGGTTCGCGGCCGCCGCCCAGGGCACGTCCAGTGGCCGCAGGCTCAACCAGCCGACGACGAGGAGATGGGCGGCCAGCAGGGCCCCGCCCAGGAGCCGGAGCCGGAGATCTATGGCGGCGCTGCCGCCGCCCTCATGACGCTGCACACCAGCGAGGACGCAGGCCCCGGTAGCGGTGGTTCCGGCCGTTGGCGAGGGACTGCGCGGCGTTTCAGCCGGTGGCGAGCAGCACGATCAGCGCGACCGCGCCGATCACGGCGGGCGCGATGATCTCGAACGACCACCGGACCCGCACCTCGCCCTGCGCCCCCGCGCGCGTGGCCCCGCGCTCGGCCAGTTCCCGCAGCTCGTCCACGACCTTGTCGGCGCCCGTCCGCAGCGGCTCGTCGGCCGCGGCGCCGGCCGGAGCCGGATCCGGGGACAACCCGCGGCCGGTCAACCCACCCCGCCGGCCGGCGGGGCGCTGCGCCCTCTTGCGCTCGCGCAACGAGACCGGCACGGACCACAGCTGGTAGGTGGAACCCTCCGCCAGCACCTCCGCCGAGTACCCGGCGCGCACCGTGTCCACGGCCGCCCAGGGCAGCTCGATCACGCGGAAGGGATTGCGCACCCGCATGCGGTCGTCGTTGGCGAAGACGGCGGGCCGGAAGGTGAACGCCACGATGAGCGGCACGGCGCACACGGCGATGGCCAGCGCCACCCACCGCGTCGACCCCTCGCCGCGCAGGACCGCGTCCCCGCAGAGCCAGGCGACCATCCCGAGCATCAGCACGCCCGTGACGATGGCCATGGGCGAGCGGTAGACCCGGTCGTCGTACACCGGCTCGGCAGGGGGTTGCTGGCTGCTCATGCGCCCGATTGTGCCTCACGCCGTCTCACCCCACGAGATCGGCGTACAGGATGATGTTGTCGGGGCGGTGGCCGTCGGTGATCTCGCCGCCGCAGGTGACGACGCGCAGCTCCGGGCGGGTGGTGTTCCCGTACACCTTCGTGGTGGGGAAGCTCTTCTTGTCGACCTGCTCCAGCTCGCGCACCCGGAAGACGGCGGAGCCGCCGTCCGCGCGGGACACGGTGATCTCGTCGCCGACGTGGACCTTGGAGACGTCCTTCAGCACGGCCGGCCCGCGCGCGGTGTCGAAGTGGCCGATCAGCACGGCGGGCCCGGTCTGACCCGGGGTGACGCCCTTGGTGTACCAGCCGATCTTGTCCCCGTCGGCGACGGAGGGCACCTGGACGGTCCCGTCGCTCTCCAACCCCAGGCGGAGCACGGGGGAGGTGTCGACGCCCGCCGCGGGGATCCGTACCCGCACCGGCTCCGACGCGGGCAGCGGCGTGAGCGCCGCCGGCGGCGCGGCCGGCGCCGGGGAGGCGTCCCGCGCGGGCGTGGCCGCGATGCGCGGCGGCGCCGTGGCGGCCTCCCCGGCGGGGCGGGCGGAGCCGCCGCAACCGGTCAGGGCGGCCAGGGCGACGGGCGCGAGGAGGGTGGCGGCGAGTAGGGGGCGGGCGCGATGGGCCATGGAAGTGCTCCGGGAACGGGGCCGGTGGGGCTCGGGCGGGAAGCGGGAAGGGGAACGCCCTGCGGCGGGCCACCGTGAAGGTGACCCGCCGGAGGGCGTGTTCGAGGGGATCGGCGGCGGTCAGGCGCGGCCGCGGGAACGGCGGGTGAGGTGCAGCGCCGCCGCGCCGAGCGCGGCGAAGATCGCCACGAGGCCGGCGCCGGCCGCGACCGTGCTGCTGTCGTCCGTGTCCGGGCCGGCGATCTCGGCGCCCGCGGCGACCGGGCCCCGGGGGACGACCGCCGTCTGCGCCTTCACGTCGGTCTTCGCGGTGACGCCCGCCGCGGCCGAGGGCTTCGCGGACGACACGACGGTCGGCTTGGCGGAAGGCTTCGCGGAGGGGACGGTCGAGGGCTTCGCGGACGGCTTCACGGACGGCCCGGCCGACGGCTTCGTGGAAGGCTCGGTGGACGGGGTGCCCTTCGGCAGCGGGTGGCTGTCGGTGCCCGCCGGCCCGCGGACCGTCAGCGAGGGGGTCGCGGTGTCCGCCTCGACGAGCGTGAACGTGTACCCGTTGACCGTGGCGCCGGTGTGCGTGCGGTTGAGCACCTCGTACACGTGACCCGCCCAGCCGTCCGAGGGCTTCCAGTCCGGGCCGACGGCGCGCAGCCACACCTCGGGGCCCTCGGACTCGTTCCGCAGCACCGCCAGCACGCCTTCGGCCACGAGGACCATCTCCCCG
Organism: Streptomyces sp. NBC_01426; assembly: GCF_036231985.1. Lineage (GTDB taxonomy): Bacteria > Actinomycetota > Actinomycetes > Streptomycetales > Streptomycetaceae > Streptomyces. Next base: position 3,194,462 of record NZ_CP109500.1, on the reverse strand, counting down.
GCGTAACGGTCGCTGCCCGACGTGGTCCCGGACACCGCCGTGACGGCCTGGGGAGCGGGAGCGGCGAACGCTCCGGCGGCGGGAGCGAGGAGAGCGCCGGCGAGGGCGGCGGTGACGATCGAGGTGCGGAGGGCGGTACGCATAACGACTCCTGGAGCGTGGGTGAGGAAAGTGGAGGAGAGTCGCATGCCGCGTTGAGTCTGGTCGGTCTGGTTCACCGGGTCAGGTGTGGCGGGCTGCTGAGGAGAAATCTATGGATCTTGTGCGGTCGGACGATCCTGTTCCTGTCACCGGATCGTCACGACGCGCGGTCGTTCGGAGAGCGCATGCGTTTTCGGTTGATTCGGGGGAGGGGGGTGACAGGCCGCTACGCGCGTAGATATGCTCAGGTGGTGACCATGCCCACCACCCTCACCGCATTCGCCGACGTGACGACGTCCGACAGTGCGCTGCGCCGCTTCCTGCACGGGCTGCCCGGTGTAGACGCAGTCGGACTGGAGGCCCGCGCGGCCTCCCTCGGCACCCGCTCGATCAAGACGACGGCCAAGGCCTATGCCATCGACCTGGCCATCTCGATGATCGACCTGACGACGCTCGAGGGTGCGGACACCCCGGGCAAGGTCCGGGCGCTGTCCCACAAGGCCGTCAACCCCGATCCGACCGACCGTACGACGCCCATGACCGCCGCGGTCTGCGTCTATCCCGACATGGTGGCCACCGCCAAGGCGGCGCTGAACGGCGCCGACGTCAAGGTGGCTTCCGTCGCCACGGCGTTCCCCGCCGGCCGTGCCGCCCTGCCCGTGAAGCTCGCCGACACGGCCGACGCCGTCGCCGCCGGCGCCGACGAGATCGACATGGTCATCGACCGTGGCGCCTTCCTCGCCGGCCGCTACCTGGACACGTACGAGCTGATCCGCTCCGTCAAGGAGGCCTGCGTCCGCCCCGACGGCACCGCCGCACGCCTCAAGGTCATCTTCGAGACCGGCGAGCTGTCGACGTACGACAACATCCGCCGGGCCTCCTGGATCGGCATGATGGCCGGCGCGGACTTCATCAAGACGTCCACCGGCAAGGTCGGGGTGAACGCCACCCCCGCCAACACCCTGCTCATGCTCGAAGCCGTCCGCGACTTCAAGGCGCAGACCGGGATCCAGATCGGCGTGAAGCCGGCCGGCGGCATCCGCACGACCAAGGACGCGATCAAGTTCCTGGTCCTGGTCAACGAGACCGCGGGCGAGGACTGGCTGAGCAACCACTGGTTCCGCTTCGGCGCCTCCAGCCTGCTCAACGACCTGCTGATGCAGCGCCAGAAGCTGAGCACCGGCCGTTACTCCGGTCCCGACTACGTGACGGTGGACTGATCACCATGGCATCCCTTTTCGAGTACGCACCCGCCCCCGAGTCCCGCTCGGTCGTCGACATCGCCCCGTCCTACGGGCTCTTCATCGACGGCGAGTTCACCGAGGCCGCCGACGGCAAGGTCTTCAAGACCGTCTCGCCGTCCTCCGAGGAGGTCCTGGCCGAGGTCGCCCAGGCCGGCGCCGCCGACGTGGACCGCGCCGTCAAGGCCGCCCGCAAGGCCTTCGAGAAGTGGTCCGCGCTGCCCGGTTCCGAGCGCGCCAAGTACCTCTTCCGCATCGCCCGGATCATCCAGGAGCGCAGCCGCGAGCTGGCCGTCCTGGAGACCCTGGACAACGGCAAGCCGATCCGGGAGACCCGCGACGCGGACCTCCCGCTGGTCGCCGCGCACTTCTTCTACTACGCGGGCTGGGCCGACAAGCTCGACCACGCCGGCTACGGCGCGAACCCGCGCCCCCTCGGTGTGGCCGGCCAGGTCATCCCGTGGAACTTCCCGCTGCTGATGCTCGCGTGGAAGATCGCCCCGGCGCTCGCCACCGGCAACACGGTCGTGCTGAAGCCCGCCGAGACCACCCCGCTGTCCGCGCTCTTCTTCGCGGACATCTGCCGCCAGGCGGGCCTGCCCAAGGGTGTCGTCAACATCCTCACCGGGTACGGCGACGCGGGCGCGGCCCTCGTCGAGCACCCGGATGTCAACAAGGTCGCCTTCACCGGCTCGACCGCGGTCGGCAAGAAGATCGCCCGCCACGTCGCCGGCACCGACAAGAAGGTCACCCTGGAGCTGGGCGGCAAGGGCGCCAACATCGTCTTCGACGACGCCCCGATCGACCAGGCCGTCGAGGGCATCGTCACCGGCATCTTCTTCAACCAGGGCCAGGTCTGCTGCGCGGGCTCGCGCCTGCTGGTCCAGGAGTCGATCCACGACGAGCTGCTGGACTCCCTCAAGCGCCGCCTCTCCTCGCTGCGCCTGGGCGACCCGCTCGACAAGAACACCGACATCGGCGCGATCAACTCCGCCGAGCAGCTCGCCCGGATCACCGCGCTGGCCGAGACCGGCGAGGCCGAGGGCGCCGAGCGCTGGTCCCCGGCCTGCGAACTGCCGTCCGCCGGCTACTGGTTCGCCCCGACGCTCTTCACGAACGTCACCCAGGCGCACACCGTCGCCCGCGACGAGATCTTCGGCCCGGTGCTGTCCGTGCTGACGTTCCGTACGCCCGACGAGGCCGTCGCCAAGGCCAACAACACCCAGTACGGCCTGTCCGCCGGCATCTGGACGGAGAAGGGCTCGCGCATCCTCGCGGTCGCGAACAAGCTCCGCGCGGGAGTCGTCTGGGCCAACACGTTCAACAAGTTCGACCCGACCTCGCCCTTCGGCGGTTACAAGGAGTCGGGCTTCGGGCGCGAAGGCGGCCGTCACGGCCTGGAGGGCTACCTCGATGTCTGAGCAGCAGAACCGCCTCAGTGTCTTCAAGACCTACAAGCTGTACGTCGGGGGGAAGTTCCCCCGCTCCGAGAGCGGCCGGGTGTACGAAGTGACCGACAGCAAGGGCAAGTGGCTGGCCAACGCCCCGCTGTCCTCCCGCAAGGACGCCCGTGACGCGGTCGTCGCCGCCCGCAAGGCCTTCGGCGGCTGGGCCGGCGCGACCGCGTACAACCGCGGCCAGGTCCTCTACCGCGTCGCGGAGATGCTGGAGGGCCGCCGCGAGCAGTTCGTCCGCGAGGTCGGCGAGGCCGAGGGGCTGTCGAAGTCCAAGGCCGCGGCGGTCGTGGACGCGGCGATCGACCGCTGGGTCTGGTACGCGGGCTGGACCGACAAGATCGGCCAGGTCGTGGGCGGGGCCAACCCGGTCGCGGGTCCGTTCTTCAACCTGTCCACTGCGGAGCCGACCGGTGTGGTCACGGTCGTCGCCCCGCAGGACTCCTCGTTCCTGGGCCTGATCTCCGTGATCGCCCCGGTGATCGCCACGGGCAACACCGCGGTCGTCATCGCGAGCGAGAAGTCCCCGCTGCCCGCGCTGTCCCTGGGCGAGGTGCTGGCCACCTCCGACCTGCCCGGCGGCGTGGTCAACATCCTGTCCGGCAAGGCCGGCGAGATGGGTCCGCACCTGGCGTCCCACCAGGACGTCAACGCGATCGACCTGGCGGGCGCCGACGTGGCGCTGGCCAAGGAGCTGGAGATCGCGGCGGCCGACAACCTCAAGCGCGTCCTGCGTCCACAGCCTGTGGACGACTGGACGGCCGACCCGGGCACCTCGCGCCTGACGGCGTTCCTGGAGACCAAGACGGTCTGGCACCCCACGGGTTCGCTGGGCTCGGGCGGTTCGTCCTACTAGACGGACCGGCCCGCCCCTGGACCGGCCCCGGCAGCGACCCCCGTGCTGCCGGGGCCTTCCCGTACCCGCGTGCCTACGTGCCCGCCGCCGGGAGCAGCGGCCCGAGCAGCGAGGACGCCGCCGCGGTGGGGAGTTCGCCGACCGAGGGGCCCTGGGTCAGCACTCCGGTGACCATGCCCGTGCCGACCGACGGGAAGTCCGCGATCTTGGTGGCCACGCCGTTGTCGAGCGGGTCCACGCCGGTGTGGGCGAGCGGGTTCACCTTGAGGTTGGAGATCGGGTCGGCGACGCCCGCCAGGGCCGCCGGGACGGAGAGTTCACCGGCCTGGGCGCCCCCCGCCGCCATCGCCAGGGCCGCGCCGGCCATGGTCAGGGTGAGGCCCGCGCCGCGAAGGGCGCGCGCGCCGGCGCCGTTGCCGGGTGCTGCGTGACGTGCCATGAGGATCCCGCCTGTGGTCGTAGTCGCGTGCGCACGCAGCGTAGTGGAGGTGCGGCTGTCGGCACCAACCGGCCGCGCGGGTGTGAGAGTGCTCGCAGGGCACGTCGCCGGTGTATCGATACCGCGGGTCATGGTTCACACTGGTGTCCCGTGAGCTGTTCCTCTCCTCTGCCAACGCGTGTCGTGCTGCTGACCGGACCCTCGGGCTCCGGCAAGTCCTCGCTCGCGGCCCGCTCCGGGTTGCCCGTGCTGCGCCTGGACGACTTCTACAAGGAGGCGGACGACCCGACCCTCCCCCTGGTCGAGGGCAGCTCCGACATCGACTGGGACTCCCCGCTGTCCTGGGACGCGGAGTCGGCGGTCACCGCCATCTCCCGACTCTGTGCGGTGGGCCGGACCGAGGTCCCGACGTACTCCATCGCGACGTCCTCGCGGACCGGGACCGAGACCCTGGACATAGCGCGGACCCCCCTGTTCATCGCCGAGGGCATCTTCGCGGCGGACATCGTGGCGCGTTGCCAGGACCTGGGGCTGCTCGCCGACGCGATCTGCCTGCGGGGGCGGCCCTCGACGACCTTCCGCCGGCGCCTCGCGCGGGACCTGCGGGAAGGCCGCAAGTCCCTGCCGTTCCTGCTGCGCAGGGGCTGGCGGTTGATGCGGGCCGAGCGGGGCATCGTCGCCCGGCACACCGCCCTCGGCGCCCATGCCTGCGGCCGCGACGAGGCGTTGGGTCGGATGGCCGCCTGCGCCGCCGGCCGGCACCGCGCCCCCGCCTCCGCCTGACCCCGCCGGGGCCCCGCCCGCGGCGCCCGTGGACGGGCACGCGAAAAGGCGGGATCACGCGGACCCCCGGCCGCTTGATCCCGCCTCTTCCCCCCCCCGCGACCCCCGCCCCACCCCCGTAGGACGGGCCCCCCGGCCCCGTGGTCCAACCCCCGTTGGTTCGTGTCAGGCGACGAGCTCGCCGAAGGAGTCCGACTCGTCGCGGCCGAAGCTCAGCGCCTCGTCGTCCCGCAGGCGCCGCAGCGACCGCCAGATGCTCGACTTCACCGTGCCGACGCTGATGCCCAGGATCTCCGCGATCTCCGGGTCCGTGCGGCCCTCGTAGTACCGCAGCACCAGCATCGTGCGCTGCGGCTCCGGGATGCGGGTCAGTGCCTGCCACAGCACCGTGCGCAGCTCCGTGCCGCGCATCGCGTCCGTGTCGGAGGCCGTCTCCGGCAGTTCCTCGGTCGGGTACTCGTTCAGCTTCCGCCGACGCCAGGCGCTGATGTGCAGGTTCGTCATCGTGCGCCGCAGGTAACCGCCGACGGCGGCCTTGTCACTGATCCGGTCCCAGGCGCGGTAGGTGGAGAACAGTGCGCTCTGGAGCAGGTCCTCGGCCTCGTGGCGATCGCCGGTGAGGTGGAAGGCCGTCGCGTAGAGGGCGGCCCGCCGCTCCTGGACGTACGCCGTGAACTCGGCCTCCGAGGAGGACGGGATCCGTGCGGCGGGAACCGCCTGGTACGTGTTCGCGTCGATGGCTACAGGGTGCGTCGGTCGCGGACGGGCGACCGTCGCCGTACGGACACCCGCCCGGCGGTTCACATCGTGCAGCCGCGTGACAACCGCGCTGGTGGTGGTGCTGTGCAGCGTGTTCATCTCGCGCCCCCCGTCGTGGAGTCTGCTTCGGTCCGTTCGTTGGTATGAAGACTGCCCGGCGGAGATAACCGGGTTGTCCTTCGACTGTCACAGGCCTGTCACAGGGGCCTGTGAGCGATCTCCACCTCAGGACTGTCGAAGTCCCAACGGCTGATGGGACAGAATGAGCCCGTGCCTTTCCTGTTGCTGATCGAGGACGACGACGCCATCCGCACGGCCCTCGAACTTTCCCTGTCACGCCAGGGCCACCGTGTGGCCACCGCGGCGACGGGCGAGGACGGCCTGAAACTGCTGCGCGAGCAGCGGCCGGACCTGATCGTGCTGGATGTGATGCTGCCCGGGATCGACGGCTTCGAGGTGTGCCGGCGGATCCGCCGCACCGACCAGCTGCCGATCATCCTGCTCACCGCCCGCAGCGACGACATCGACGTCGTGGTGGGCCTGGAGTCGGGTGCCGACGACTACGTGGTCAAGCCCGTCCAGGGCCGGGTGCTCGACGCCCGCATCCGGGCCGTGCTGCGCCGCGGCGAGCGGGAGGCGAGCGACTCCGCGGTCTTCGGGTCCCTGGTCATCGACCGGGCGGCGATGACGGTGACGAAGAACGGCGAGGACCTCCAGCTGACGCCGACCGAACTGCGCCTGCTGCTGGAACTCAGCCGCCGACCCGGTCAGGCCCTGTCCCGGCAGCAGTTGCTGCGGCTGGTCTGGGAGCACGACTACCTCGGTGACTCGCGCCTCGTCGACGCCTGCGTGCAGCGGTTGCGCGCCAAGGTGGAGGAAGTGCCGTCCTCACCGACCCTGATCCGTACCGTTCGCGGCGTCGGCTACCGGCTGGACTCCCCGCAGTGATCAGAGCCCTGTTCGCGGGCCGGCGCTGGACCAGCCTGCGGCTGCGGCTCCTCATGGTGTTCTCGCTGGTGGCGCTGACGGCCGCCGTCTCCGCCTCCGGCATCGCGTACTGGCTGAACCGCGAGGCGGTGCTCACCCGCACCCAGGACGCGGCCCTGGGGGACTTCCGCCAGGAGATGCAGAACCGTGCCGCCGCGCTGCCCGGCGACCCGACGCCCGACGAGATGCAGCGCACCGCCGAGTTGATGGCGGGGAGCAGCCCCGGGTACAGCGTGCTGTTGGTGGATGAACGCAAGGACGGCCGCAAGGTGTTCGGCGCGGCCGGCCCGGACACCTTCGGACTGAACGACGTGCCGAAGTCCCTGCAGAACGCGGTGAACGACCGGCAGAAGACGACGGCCGCCAACGACGCCGACTACCACATGTACTGGCAGCGGACGAAGCCGCGCGGCAATCCGTACCTGGTCGGCGGGACGCGGATCGTGGGCGGCGGCCCGACGGGCTACATGTACAAGTCGCTGGCGCAGGAGCGGGACGACCTCAACGCGCTGGGCTGGTCGCTGACGATCGCGACCGGTCTGGCCCTGCTGTGCTCCGCGCTGCTCGCCCAGGCCGCGGCGCGCACCGTCCTCAGGCCCGTACAGCGGCTGGGGGACGCGGCGCGACGGCTGGGCGAAGGGGAGTTGGACCACCGGCTGGACGTGTCGGGGACCGACGAACTCGCCGACCTGGCGCACACCTTCAACAAGACGGCGGAGGCGCTGGAGAAGAAGGTGGCGGACATGAGCGCGCGGGAGGAGTCCAGCCGACGGTTCGTCGCGGACATGTCCCACGAGCTGCGTACGCCGCTCACGGCGCTCACGGCGGTCGCCGAGGTGCTGGAGGAGGAGGTCGACGACCTCGATCCGATGATCGCGCCGGCGGTGGCCCTGGTGGTCAGCGAGACCCGGCGGCTCAACGTCCTGGTCGAGAACCTGATGGAGGTCACCCGCTTCGACGCGGGGACGGCCCGGCTGGTGCTGGACGACGTGAACGTCGCCGACCAGGTCACGGCGTGCATCGACGCCCGCGCCTGGCTCGACGCCGTCGAACTCGACGCGGAGCGCGGGATCGTGGCCCGGCTCGACCCGCGACGCCTCGACGTGATCCTGGCCAACCTGATCGGCAACGCGCTCAAGCACGGCGGTTCGCCGGTACGGGTGTCGCTGGCCGTCGACGGGGAGTGGCTGGTGATCGTGGTCGAGGACAACGGGCCGGGCATTCCCGAAGAGGTCCTCCCGCACGTCTTCGACCGCTTCTACAAGGCGAGCGCGTCCCGTCCCAAGTCCGACGGCAGCGGGCTGGGCCTGTCGATCGCGATGGAGAACGCGCACATTCACGGCGGCGACATCAGCGCCGCCAACGGGGCCGACGGCGGCGCGCAGTTCACGCTGCGGCTGCCGGTGGACGTGGGGAAGGCGGTCATCCGTGACGCGGACGCGTAGGGCCCTCGCGGGCATCGCCCTCGGCGTGCTGCTGACCGGTGCCACCGGGTGCGGGATCCGGGCCACGACCGTACCCGTGGACGTCGGCGCGGCGCCCTCGCGGGTGTCCTGCGACACCCCCGAGCAGGCCGGCGGGCAGAGCGGGGTGCAGGGGTTCCGCGCCACGGTGGCACTGGTGTGCGGATCGCAGCTGGTGAACGTCGAGCGGGTGATCCCGGTACCCGAGAAGCGGCCGGTGCGCGACCCGCTGGTCCTGGCCGCGCAGGCCCTGCTGGAGGCGTTGGAGAAGGAGCCGTCCGCGGCGGAACGGGACGCCGGTTTCACGACCGGGGTACCGGAGGGGCTCCAGGTGGTGCCAGTGCGCGCGGGCGACCCGGCCGGCACGGTGCGGTTGAGCCGCAAGCCGGAGGACCTGCCGCCGGTGGCGCTGTCGCAGCTGGTGTGCACGCTCGCCGACAGCGACGCGGTGTCGGCGGGACCCGGCCCGGTGGTGTTGGGCGGGCCGGACGCGGACCCGCCGCGCGCGTGGGAGTGCGGCGAGGCCGTGCGCTCGCGCCCGGAATCGGTGGCGACGCTGGGGGACGTGGTCCGCCCGTCGACGACGCCGAAGGCGTCCCCGACCCCGTAGGCACCGGCCCGGCCCGGCCCGGACGACACGACGGCCCCCGGAGCGGAAGCTCCGGGGGCCGAGCCGTGCGAGGGGCGAGAGGGGCTAGATGCCCGCCGCCACCGAGAAGTCCTTCTTGATCGCGTCCAGGATCTCCTGCCCGCGGACGCGGGCCGGGGCCAGGTCGGAGGCTTCCGCCACCGGGACCACGACCTCCAGGTAGCACTTCAGCTTCGGCTCCGTGCCCGACGGGCGGACGATCACCCGGGCCTTGTGGTCACCGTCGAGGTGGTACCGCAGGCCGTCCGTCGGCGGGAGGGACTCCGTGCCCCGGCTCAGGTCCTCCGCGGTGACGACGCGCAGGCCCGCCAGGGACGTCGGCGGCTCCGCGCGCAGCCGCGCCATCGCCGAGGCGATGACCGACAGGTCCGAGACGCGGACCGACAACTGGTCGGTGGCGTGCAGGCCGTGGGCCAGCGCCAGATCGTCCAGCAGGTCGGACAGGGTGCGACCCTGCTCCTTGAGCTCCGAGGCCAGCTCCGCCACCAGCAGGGCGGCGGTGACGCCGTCCTTGTCGCGGACGCCCTCGGGGTCCACGCAGTAGCCGAGCGCCTCCTCGTAGCCGTAGCGCAGACCCTCCACGCGGGCGATCCACTTGAAGCCCGTCAGGGTCTCCTCGTAACCGACGCCCGCCGCCTCCGCGATCCGGCCCAGCAGGCTGGACGAGACGATCGACTCGGCGAAGACGCCCCGGGCGCCCTTGTGGACGAGGTGGGCCGCCAACAGCGCGCCGACCTCGTCGCCGCGCAGCATCCGCCAGCCGCCGTCGTCGGTGGGGACGGCCACCGCGAGGCGGTCCGCGTCGGGGTCGTTCGCGATCACGATGTCCGGGTTCGCCTCGGCGGCCGTCGCGAAGGACAGGTCCATCGCGCCGGGCTCTTCCGGGTTCGGGAAGGCGACCGTCGGGAAGGCCGGGTCCGGCTCCGCCTGCTCGGCGACGAGCACCGGCGTCGGGAAGCCGTGCCGGGCGAAGGTCGCCAGCACGACGTCCTTGCCGACACCGTGCATGGCCGTGTAGACGGTCCGCACGCCCCGCGGGGAGCCGGGGGTCAGGACCTCGTCCGTACGGGCCAGGTAGGCCTCCAGGACCTCGTCGCCGAGGTCCTCCCAGCCGGACTCCGGACGCGGGACGTCCGCGAGCGCGGCGATCGCGTCGATCTCCGCGGCGATCCCGGTGTCCGCCGGGGAGACGATCTGGGAGCCGTCGCCGAGGTAGACCTTGTAGCCGTTGTCCCGCGGGGGGTTGTGGCTCGCGGTCACCTCGACGCCGGCGACGGCGCCCAGGTGCCGTATGGCGAAGGCGAGGACGGGCGTCGGCAGCGGACGCGGCAGGACGGCCGCGCGCAGCCCGGCGCCGACCATGACGGCGGCGGTGTCGCGGGCGAAGTCCGCGGACTTGTACCGCGCGTCGTAGCCGACGACGACCAGGCCGCCGTCGTGGCCCTGGGCCTTCAGGTAGGCCGCCAGGCCCGCCGCGGCCCGGATGACCACGTTGCGGTTCATCCGCATCGGACCCGCGCCCAGCTCACCGCGCAGTCCGGCGGTGCCGAACTGGAGCATGCCGGAGAAACGGTCCGCGAGCTCCGCGGTGTCCCCGGCCTCGACGAGCGCGCGCAGCTCGGCCGCGGTCTCCGGGTCCGGGTCCTCCGCCAGCCAGGCCCGCGCCCGGGTGATCAGGTCGTCCTGTTCCTGCACTACTTCCGCCTTACCTCTCGTACGGTGCCGGTGGCTGTCCCCGCTCAGATGCGGGCGAGGACCTGGGTCAGCAGCTTGCCCATGCGCGCGGCCGAGTCACGACCGGCCTGGAGCACCTCTTCGTGGTTGAGGGGCTCGCCGGAGATGCCCGCCGCCAGGTTGGTGACCAGGGAGATCCCGAGCACCTCGGCGCCGGCCTCACGGGCGGCGATGGCCTCCAGCACGGTGGACATGCCGACCAGGTCGGCACCCATGACGCGGATCATGTTGATCTCGGCCGGGGTCTCGTAGTGCGGGCCGGGGAACTGGACGTAGACGCCCTCTTCGAGGGTCTCGTCGATCTCCTTGCACATCGCGCGCAGGCGAGGCGAGTAGAGGTCGGTGAGGTCCACGAAGTTGGCGCCGACGATCGGCGAGGTCGCGGTGAGGTTCAGGTGGTCGCTGATCAGGACGGGCTGGCCGGGCTTCATGCCCTCGCGCAGACCGCCACAGCCGTTGGTCAGGACGACGGTCTTGCAACCGGCGGCGACGGCGGTACGGACGCCGTGGGCGACGGCGGCGACGCCGCGGCCCTCGTAGTAGTGGGTCCGGCCGAGGAAGAGCAGCGCGCGCTTGTCGCCGATCTTGTACGAGCGGATCTTGCCGCCGTGGCCCTCGACCGCGGGCGGCGGGAAGCCGGGCAGCTCGGTGACGGGGAATTCGGCCTCGGGCGCACCGAGCGCCTCTGCGGCGGGGGCCCAGCCGGAGCCCATGACGAGGGCGACATCGTGGGATTCGGCGCCGGTCAGCTCACGCAGGCGGGCGGCTGCGGCGGTGGCGTCGGCGAAGGGGTCGGTAACAGATGCGTTCACCGGACGAGCGTAACCGCTGATGGCCTACGCGCGTAGATGGCGCAGCTCACGGTGTTCGGATCGTTGCTTTGTCGTTTCCGCCGAATCGTCCCGAAGCCGGTGGGCGTCAGCAGGGACGCTTGCGGAGTTCCATCACGTAGTCGTGCGGGGCGCCCGCGGATTCGGCGGCGTCGGCGATCTCGCCGAGGTAGCGCGCGGAGGGCAGACCGCCCTCGTAACCGTTCAGGACGTAGATCCAGGCGGCTTCCTCGCCGTCCAGGGTGTGCACCCGCACGCGCATCCGGCGATAGATGTCGAGCCCGACGCCCTCCCAGCGGTCCAGGGAGTCCTCGTCCAGCGGGGCCACGTCGTACAGCGCGACGAAGACCTGGTGACGCGGGGCCTCGACGACCGTGACCAGTGCGCCCTCCCAGCCCATCTGCTCGCCGCCGAAGGTCAGCCGCCAGTCGTTGATCCAGCCCGTGCCGCGCAGCGGCGAATGGGGAGCGCGGCGCGTCATCAGCCGCGGGTCGAGGTTGCCGGCGTACGCGGCGTAGAGCGACATGTGGTCGAGGGTACGGGAGGGGCGGGGATCGACGCGTGCCCGGATGGCGGGACCGGGCGTGAAGCACCTTGATGCGTGCGGGACAATGGGGCACGGAATGCATCCCCCGGGGAGACCCCCGGAACCCCCGGCCGGGGGCGGCACCGGCCGGGTAGACGTGAGGCGGAGTTTTCGTGACCCGGATCGTGATCATCGGCGGCGGACCCGGCGGATATGAGGCGGCCCTCGTGGGCGCCCAGCTCGGCGCGGAGGTGACCGTCGTCGACTGCGACGGTCTGGGCGGTGCGTCGGTGCTCACCGACTGCGTGCCATCGAAGACCCTCATCGCGACCGCCGAGGTCATGACGACCTTCGATTCCTCGTACGAGGAGCTGGGGATCGTCGTCGCGGACGACACCCCGCACATCGAGCAGGCCGCGCGCGTCGTCGGCGTCGACCTCGGCAAGGTCAACCGACGCGTCAAGCGCCTCGCGCTGGCCCAGTCCCACGACATCACCGCCTCCGTCACCCGCGCCGGCGCCCGTGTCATGCGCGGCCGCGCCAAGCTCGGCGGCCCCCAAGGCATCGACGGCACCCGGGACGTGATCGTCACCGCGGCCGACGGCACGGAGACGATCCTCACCACCGACGCCGTGCTCATCGCGACCGGCGGCACCCCCCGGGAGATCCCGGACGCGATGCCCGACGGCGAGCGGATCCTGAACTGGACCCAGGTCTACGACCTGGAGGAGCTTCCCGAGGAACTCATCGTGGTCGGCTCGGGCGTCACCGGCGCGGAGTTCGCCGGCGCGTACCAGGCGCTCGGCTCCCGGGTGACCCTGGTGTCCTCGCGCGACCGGGTGCTGCCCGGCGAGGACCCCGACGCGGCCGCCGTCCTGGAGGACGTGTTCCGGCGCCGCGGCATGAACGTCATCGGCCGCTCCCGCGCCGAGTCCGCCAAGCGGGTCGGCGACCGGGTCGAGGTCACGCTGTCCGACGGGCGCGTCATCACCGGCACCCACTGCCTGATGGCGGTCGGCGCGATCCCGAACACCGCGAACATGAACCTGGAGGAGTCCGGGGTCCGCCTCAAGGAGTCCGGGCACATCTGGACCGACAAGGTCTCCCGCACCTCCTCGCCGGGCGTCTACGCCGCCGGTGACGTGACCGGGATCTTCGCGCTCGCCTCCGTCGCCGCCATGCAGGGCCGCATCGCGATGTACCACTTCCTCGGCGACGCGGTGACCCCGCTGAACCTCAAGACGGTCTCCTCGAACGTCTTCACCGACCCCGAGATCGCCACCGTCGGCTACACGCAGGCCGACGTGGACTCCGGGAAGATCGACGCCCGCGTGGTGAAGCTCCCGCTGCTGCGCAACCCGCGCGCCAAGATGCAGGGCATCCGGGACGGTTTCGTGAAGCTGCTCTGCCGCCCGGGCACCGGCATCGTCGTCGGTGGCGTGGTCGTCGCGCCGCGCGCGAGCGAACTGATCCACCCGATCTCGATCGCCGTCGACAACAACCTGACGGTCGAGCAGATCGCAAACACGTTCACCGTGTACCCCTCGCTGTCCGGTTCGATCGCGGAGGCGGCACGCCAGTTGCACAACCGGAAGGCCGCCGGCGAGGCGTAGGCACCGTCAAGCGCCTTTGTCCACAGGGAGGTTGGGGCGGCAGGGAGTGGTGTGGCGGACTGTTCACGAAACTGTCCGACCGCGTATACCACTAGTCGCCCCACCTTACGGACAACTTCGGTATTCCGGCGTAAAGAGCTGAAAGCAGACGGTCGTTGGGGTTACTGTCAGTTTCGTGTTCGCTGCAGAACGTCGCCAATTGATCCTCGAAATGGTGCGGGCCAACGGAGCGGTATCGCTTCGTGAGCTCGCCCGCGTCGTCCAGACCTCCGAAGTGACCGTACGGCGGGACGTGCGGGCACTGGAGGCAGAAGGACTCCTCGACCGCCGGCACGGCGGTGCGGTCTTGCCGGGCGGATTCACGCGAGAGTCCGGCTTTCCGCAAAAGTCCCATCTCGCGACGGCGGAGAAGACCGCCATTGCCGATGTCGCGGCCGGCCTCGTCGAAGAGGGCGAAGCCATCGTCGTCGGCGCCGGTACCACGACCCAGGAGCTGGCCCGCCGGCTCGCCCGGGTGCCCGGACTGACCGTCGTCACCAACTCGCTGCTCGTCGCCCAGGCGCTGGCCCATGCCAACCGGGTGGAAGTGGTGATGACCGGTGGCACGCTGCGCGGGTCCAACTACGCGCTCGTCGGCAGCGGCGCCGAGCAGTCCCTCCAAGGGCTGCGGGTGTCCCGGGCCTTCCTGTCCGGGAGCGGACTGACCGCCGAGCGCGGGCTCTCCACCTCGAACATGCTCTCCGCGAGCGTGGACCGGGCGCTGGTGCAGGCCGCCGCGGAGGTCGTCGTACTCGCCGACCACACCAAGCTCGGTACGGACACCATGTTCCAGACCGTGCCCACGGACGTGATGACGCGGCTGGTGACCGACGAGCCGCCACCGCACGACGAACGGGCGGGTACGGAACTGCAGGCGCTGGCCGATCAGGGCGTGCAGATCACGGTGGCCGGCGCGGTCGCCTCCGGCGGAGGGGACGGGATGCAGGGGCGTCGACCCCGTCGGGATTCCCCGCTGCCGGTACAGCGGCGGGGCGGTCCGACCGCCCAACTGCGCAGCGCGCCCGCCGGGCTGCTGGAACAGCAGGCCGGAGAACGGGCACGGGTCGCGGACATGCGGCGTCGCTAGGCCCTGACGCCGCCCAGGTCCCTTTGTCGAAGGTCCCGTTGTCGAGGGCCCTGTTGTCGAAAGGCCCCGCCCGGATCACCGGGCGGGGCCTTCGACGTGAGAACGGGACGGTGGTCAGTCCTTGATCTCGCAGATGGTGGCGCCGGAGGTGAGGGACGCGCCGACTTCGGCCTTGAGGCCGACGATGGTGCCGGAGCGGTGTGCGTTGAGGGGTTGTTCCATCTTCATGGCCTCGAGGACGACGATCAGGTCGCCTTCGTTGACCTGCTGGCCTTCCTCGACGGCGATCTTGACGATGGTTCCCTGCATCGGGGAGGCGAGGGTGTCGCCGGAGGCGGCCGGGCCGGACTTCTTGGCGGCGCGGCGCTTGGGCTTGGCGCCGCCGGCGGCGGCGGTGCGGGCCAGGGTCATGCCCAGCGAGGACGGGAGGGAGACCTCCAGTCGCTTGCCGCCGACCTCGACGACGACGGTCTCGCGGCCGGGTTCGTCCTCGGCGTCCTCCGCGGCCGGGGCCACGAACGCCTTGATGTCGTTGACGAACTCGGTTTCGATCCAGCGGGTGTGGACCGTGAAGGGTCCTTCCGTGGGGGCGAAGGCGGGGTCGGTGACGACGGCGCGGTGGAAGGGCAGGGCGGTGGCCATGCCCTCGATCTCGAACTCGGCGAGCGCGCGGGCCGCGCGCTGGAGGGCCTGTTCGCGGGTGGCGCCGGTGACGATCAGCTTCGCCAGGAGGGAGTCCCAGGCCGGGCCGATGACCGAGCCGGATTCGACGCCCGCGTCGAGGCGGACGCCGGGGCCGGAGGGGGGTGCGAAGCGGGTGACGGTGCCGGGGGCGGGCAGGAAGCCGCGGCCGGGGTCCTCGCCGTTGATGCGGAACTCGAAGGAGTGTCCGCGCAGGACCGGGTCGCCGTAACCGAGTTCCTCGCCGTCGGCGATGCGGAACATCTCCCGCACCAGGTCGAGGCCGGTGACCTCCTCGGTGACGGGGTGTTCGACCTGGAGGCGGGTGTTGACCTCCAGGAAGGAGATCAGGCCGTCGGCGGAGACCAGGAACTCCACGGTGCCCGCGCCGACGTAGCCGGCTTCCTTCAGGATCGCCTTGGAGGCGGCGTACAGCTCGGCGTTCTGGGCGTCCGTCAGGAACGGCGCCGGGGCCTCCTCGACCAGCTTCTGATGCCGGCGCTGGAGCGAGCAGTCACGCGTGGAGACGACCACGACGTTGCCGTGGGTGTCGGCCAGGCACTGCGTCTCCACGTGACGCGGCTTGTCGAGGTAACGCTCGACGAAGCACTCACCACGGCCGAACGCGGCGACGGCCTCACGCACGGCGGAGTCGTACAGCTCGGGGACCTCTTCGAGGGTCCGGGCGACCTTCAGACCACGACCGCCGCCACCGAAGGCGGCCTTGATCGCGATGGGCAGGCCGTGTTCCTTCGCGAACGCCACGACCTCCTCCGACCCGGAGACCGGGTCGGGGGTGCCGGCGACCAGCGGCGCGCCGGCGCGTTGGGCGATGTGACGGGCGGCGACCTTGTCACCCAGATCACGGATGGCCTGCGGCGGCGGGCCGATCCAGGTCAGGCCGGCGTCGAGGACGGCCTGGGCGAACTCGGCGTTCTCCGACAGGAAGCCGTACCCGGGATGGATCGCGTCCGCGCCGGAGTCCGCCGCCGCCTGCAGAACCTTCGCGATGTCGAGGTAGCTGGCGGCCGGGGTGTCACCGCCCAACGCGAAAGCTTCGTCGGCCGCGCGGACGTGCAGAGCGTCCCGGTCCGGGTCGGCGTAGACGGCTACGCTCGCGATCCCGGCATCCCGGCAGGCCCGAGCAACGCGGACAGCGATTTCGCCACGGTTGGCGATGAGCACCTTGCGCACGATGGCTCCCTCCTTGAAACAACCTGAGTTTAGGGACAGCCCACACGGCCTTTCGACCCTAATCCAGAGGTGAGCTTGCCCACACAGAGTGTGATGCGAGTCTGGCTCGAGTCCGGAAAGCCCTTGTGGCGCCCCAGGCAAGGGGGATCCCCGACTGCACAGTAACCCCGTCACGCATCCGAGGTCTCTGTCCGGCGGGTCAGCGGCCCCGGGTGATTCTTTGTCGAGTCCCTACGAACGGGTCAGGCTTTCTTTGCTTGATCGCCGCCCGGACCCGTTTCACGCAACGAACCTGCCCGCACCCCTTGTCCCGGGGATTACCCGTTAGTAGCCTCCAGGGCGTCGAACAGGCTTGTGGTGTGTGGGGAGGGGAGCGTCGTGCTGCGCAGAATCGTGGCCGGCGTGGCGGCGGTCGTGCTCGTCGCGGAAGCGGCGTTGCTCGTCCTCGTCCACGTCGTGTTGGGAAAGACGACCGCGAACCAGTCGATGTCGATCGCCGGCATGGATCCGGACGTCATGTCCAAGACGACCTACGTCATGGGCGCCGGCATCGGCGCCTTCCTGCTGGTGTGCGCCGTCCTGCTGGGCATCGTCGCGGTACGGGACCGGGCCCCGGGCCGCTTCGCCCGCATCGTCCTCGTCATCGCCGCCGTCACCCACGTGGTGCTCGGCGCGCTGGCCGTGGCGCTGATCGGCTGGTCCGCCTTCGCGGCGACCATGCTGATCCTGTGCCTGATCGTGCTGGTCCTGACGCTCCCCGCGCCCGGCGACGCGGCGCCGGCCGCCGGACCCCGGGACACGCTGCCCCGGGACGTCCCGCCGCCCCCGCCGCACGCGGAACTCAAGCCCACAAATCCGTGATGGACACGCCCAGTTCGCCGAGCAGCGAGCGGAGCAGCGGCAGGGAGATCCCGATCACATTGCCGTGATCGCCGTCGATTCCGTCGATGAAGGGCGCCGACAGCCCGTCCAGGGTGAACGCCCCGGCCACGTGCAGCGGCTCCCCGCTGGCCACGTACGCCGCGACCTCGGCGTCGGAGGGCTCGCCGAAGCGGACCGTCGTGGACGCGGTGGCCGAGACCCGACGGCCGCTCGCGGTGTCGACGACGCAGTGCCCGGTGCGCAGGACGCCCGCCCGCCCGCGCATCGACTTCCAGCGGGCCGTGGCCTCCTCGGCGTCCGCCGGCTTGCCCAACGCCTCGCCGTCCAGCTCCAGCACCGAGTCGCAGCCGATCACCAGGGCGCCCGCGGCCTCGTCCAGGGCGGCCACCACGGCCGCCTTGGCCTCGGCCAGCGCGAGGGCCAGCTCGGAGGGGGTGTCGGCGCTCAGCGTGTCCTCGTCGAAGCCGCTGACGATCACGTGCGGGGCGAGCCCGGCCTGTCGCAGCAGGTTCAGTCGGGCGGGGGAGGCGGAGGCGAGGACGAGCGCGCGCGGTTCAGCAGCAGTCATGCCCGCCATCGTAGGGCCGGCGGCGGGGGACGCAGGAGGGGTCTAGAAGTGGTCCACGCCGAGGACGTACACCACCACGATCATGGCGAGCGCGAGCACCACGATCATTCTCCGGACCATGGCCTGGACGTCGCGCATGTCCTTCGGGGGCTCGTCCTTCGGGTCTGACCAGAGCATGCGTCGATCCTGTCCCGCGGGACGCCGGTGGCGCCTGAGTACTCGTACTCAGGCGCCACCGTCCGTTCGCGTCATCTTCGGCCCGCGGCCGGGTCCCCGTACCGGAACCGGGAGGGTCGATCTAGCCGGGCCAGTACGTGCGGCCCCACGCGCGGGGCCCCGGCTGCGGCAGGCGCTGCCGGGCCGTCCGGGCCGGCGAGGCCCACTCGTCCTTGACCCGGGAGGCGCCCGACGGCACGGAGGCCAGTGCCGCCGCGCGCGCTTGGACCACCGCCAGTGCGGCGGCCAACTCCTCCGGGGTCGGGTTCCCCTTGACGACCTTGATCACCACTGTGAGCTCCTCGGGCCTAGAGGGGGATGTTGCCGTGCTTCTTCGGGGGCAGGGACTCCCGCTTGGTCCGCAGCTGGCGCAGCCCCTTGACCACGTGCGCCCGGGTCTCGGACGGCATGGTCACCGCGTCGATGTACCCGCGCTCGGCGGCGGTGTACGGGTTGAGCAGGGCGTCCTCGTACTCGGTGATCAGGCGGGCGCGCGTCTCCTCCACCTCCTCCGGGGCGGTCTCGGCGAGGGTGCGGCGGTGCAGGATGTTCACCGCGCCCTGGGCGCCCATGACGGCGATCTGCGCGGTCGGCCAGGCCAGGTTGAGGTCCGCGCCGAGGTGCTTGGAGCCCATGACGTCGTAGGCGCCGCCGAAGGCCTTGCGGGTGATGACGGTGATCAGGGGGACGGTGGCCTCGGCGTACGCGTAGATCAGCTTCGCGCCGCGCCGGATGATTCCGTTGTACTCCTGGTCCGTGCCCGGCAGGAACCCCGGGACGTCGACGAACGTCAGCACCGGGATGTTGAAGGCGTCGCAGGTCCGCACGAAGCGGGCGGCCTTCTCGGAGGCGTTGATGTCCAGGCAGCCGGCGAACTGCATCGGCTGGTTGGCGACGATGCCCACCGGGTGGCCCTCGACGCGGCCGAAGCCCGTGAGGATGTTCGGCGCGAACAGCGACTGCGTCTCCAGGAACTCCGCGTCGTCGACCACGTGCTCGATCACGGTGTGCATGTCGTACGGCTGGTTCGCGCTGTCCGGGATCAGGACGTCGAGCTCGCGGTCGATGTCGGTGACCTCGGTGTCCGCGTCCTCCGGGAAGGCGGGCGGCTCGGAGAGGTTGTTCGACGGCAGGTACGCGAGGAGCGACTTGACGTACTCGATCGCGTCCTTCTCGTCGCCGGCCATGTGGTGGGCCACGCCCGACGTGGAGTTGTGGGTGCGGGCGCCGCCCAGCTCCTCGAAGCCCACGTCCTCGCCGGTGACCGTCTTGATGACGTCCGGGCCGGTGATGAACATGTGCGAGGTCTGGTCGACCATCACCGTGAAGTCGGTGATGGCGGGCGAGTAGACGGCGCCGCCGGCGCAGGGTCCCACGATCAGGCTGATCTGCGGGATCACGCCCGAGGCGTGCACGTTGCGGCGGAAGATCTCGCCGTACATGCCCAGCGCGCTGACGCCCTCCTGGATGCGGGCGCCGCCGGAGTCGTTGATGCCGACGAGCGGACAGCCGGTCTTCAGCGCCCAGTCCATGACCTTCATGATCTTCTGGCCGTAGACCTCGCCGAGGGCTCCGCCGAAGACTGTGAAGTCCTGCGAGAACACGGCCACCGGGCGGCCGTCCACCGTGCCGTAGCCGGTGACGACACCGTCGCCGTAGGGGCGGGTGTTCTCCAGCCCGAAGTTGGTCGACCGGTGCCGGGCGAACTCGTCGAGTTCGACGAACGACCCCTCGTCCAGCAGCAGGGCGACCCGCTCACGCGCCGTCAGCTTTCCCTTGGCGTGCTGCTTCTCCACGGCCCGCGCGGACCCTGCGTGCGTGGCTTCGTCGATGCGTCGCCGCAGGTCCGCGATCTTGCCCGCGGTCGTGTGCGTGTCGATCGGCTCTGAGGGTTGTGACATCGGGGTCGCGGCTCCCTGTGTGGTGTCAACTGCCTGGTCAATTGATTGACTACTGCTGGCTACTGGTGCGTAGCGTATCGGCGGGCATGGCGCTCGGCAGTGCGGCGTTTGACACACCTACTGTGGCTTGCATGACGCCATCAGATGCATCAGCCGGAACTCCGACCGGAGGTTCCGCGGGCCGCTGGTCCAGCCTCGACCGGCCGCCGTTGAACGTCGCCGCCCTGCGCCGGGCGCTCGTCGTCGAGGACGGGCTGTGGACCTCGCTGGAGGTCGTGCCCGCCACCGGGTCCACCAACACCGATCTCGCCGCCCGGGCCGCGACGCTGCCCGAGGGGGCCGTCCTCGTCGCCGAGGAGCAGACCGCCGGGCGCGGGCGCCTCGACCGGACCTGGACGGCGCCCGCGCGGTCCGGGCTGTTCTTCTCCGTGCTGCTCAAGCCCGGGCCCGACGTACCGCAGGAACGCTGGGGCTGGCTGACCCTGCTGGCCGGCGTGGCCACCGCGACGGGGCTGTCCCGGGCGGCGGGCGTGGACACCGCCCTCAAGTGGCCCAACGACCTGCTGGTCACCGTGGACGGCGAGGAGCGCAAGACCGGCGGGATCCTCGCGGAGCGGGTCGGTGACGGCGTCGTGGTCGGCATCGGGCTCAACGTCACCCTGAGCGAGGACGAGCTGCCGGTGGACACTGCGGGCTCCCTGGCCCTGGCCAAGGCGACCGTCACCGACCGGGACCCGCTGCTCAGGGCCGTGCTGCGGTCCCTGGAGCAGTGGTACGGGAACTGGCGCGCGGCCGGCGGCGACCCGGCGGCCAGCGGTCTCCAGGAGACGTACGCGGCGGGTTGCGCGACGCTGGGCAAGCACGTGCGTGCGGAGCTGCCCGGCGGCCGCACGCTCACCGGGACGGCCGAAGCGGTCGACGCGGACGGTCGGCTCGTCATCCGGACGGCCGACGACGCGCACGAGGCCGTGGGCGCCGGCGACGTCGTCCACCTGCGGTCGACCCATTAGGCCGTCTCCGGGTGCCCGCCCGGGCGGGCACCCGGGCCGTCCGCGCGGCGGGCTCGGCGGCCGCGGATCACACTCGGGTCGCCGGCCGGCGGAGTGGGGAGTGAGCTACGGCACACCTGCCGTATGGTTTAGGCGATCCCGGTCCTCCCGGTGATCAATCGGTTCGGAAGTCGGAATTGCGCACGGAATGGACAGGAGGCGGCCCTTGACCGTCGACGACTCAACGTCCAGTGCGTCCGCGTCCGGCTCGGCCGGCTCGTCCGCCGGCACGGGCACCCCGATCGGGCGTGACCAGCACACCCCCCACCACGAGGTCGACCACACGGCCCAGCCGACGGCCGACCCGCTCGCCATCCGCCTGGAACAGCTGATCCTGGGCGCCGAGCGCCGCTACACGCCCTTCCAGGCGGCCCGCAGCGCCGGGGTCTCGATGGAGCTGGCCTCCCGCTTCTGGCGGGCCATGGGCTTCGCCGACATCGGCCAGGCCAAGGCCCTGACGGAGGCCGACGTACTGGCGCTGCGCCGCCTCGCCGGTCTGGTGGAGGCCGGCCTGCTGAGCGAGCCCATGGCGGTGCAGGTGGCGCGGTCCACGGGCCAGACCACCGCCCGTCTGGCCGAATGGCAGATCGACTCCTTCCTGGAGGGGCTGACGGAGCCGCCGGAGCCGGGGATGACCCGTACGGAGGTCACGTACCCGCTGGTCGAGCTGCTGCTGCCGGAGCTGGAGGAGTTCCTCGTCTACGTGTGGCGCCGCCAGCTGGCGGCCGCGACCGGACGCGTGGTGCAGGTCGCGGACGACGAGGAGATGGTCGACCGGCGGCTCGCGGTGGGCTTCGCGGACCTGGTGGGCTTCACCCGCCTCACCCGGCGGCTGGAGGAGGAGGAGCTCGGCGAACTCGTCGAGGCCTTCGAGACCACGGCGGCCGACCTGGTCGCCGCGCACGGCGGCCGACTGATCAAGACCCTGGGCGACGAGGTGCTGTACTGCGCCGACGACGCGGCGACGGCGGCGGAGATCGCGTTGCGGCTGATCGAGACCATGGAAGCCGATCCGCAGATGCCCGAACTGCGGGTCGGGATCGCCTTCGGCACGGTGACGACCCGGATGGGCGACGTCTTCGGCACCACGGTGAACCTGGCGAGCCGGCTGACGTCCATAGCCCCCAAGGACGCGGTGCTGGTGGACGGGGCGATGGCCGAGGAACTGGGCCGGACCGGGGCGGCGCCGCTGTCGGAGAAGGAAGCGGCGTCGGAGGAGGGCGGCGGCACCTACCGCTTCGCGCTCCAGCCGATGTGGCAGCGGCCGGTGCGCGGGCTCGGGGTCGTCGAACCCTGGTCGCTGACGCGGAGGACACCTAAGATCCCCGGGTAACGTTCGTTAACCGGGAGGGTCCCCAGTGCCTGTGGAGTCGGAGTTCGTAGCGGTACGTCGGCACGGTGACGACGGGGTCGTCGAGTTGGTCCTGGACCGCCCCAAGGCCATGAACGCGGTGTCGACGGAGATGGCCCGGGCCATCGGCGCCGCGTGCGCCTCGCTGGCCGCGGACGCCTCGGTGCGGGTCGTCGTGCTGACCTCCACCGCGGAGCGCGCCTTCTGTGTCGGGGCCGACCTCAAGGAGCGGAACTCGCTGTCGGACGCCGACCTGGTGCGGCAGCGGCCGACCACGCGCGGGGCGTACGGGGGCGTGCTGGAACTGCCCATGCCGACGATCGCCGCGGTACACGGGTTCGCGCTGGGCGGCGGTTTCGAGCTGGCCCTGGCCTGCGACGTGATCGTGGCGGACGAGACGGCCGTGGTCGGCCTGCCCGAGGTGTCCGTCGGCGTGATCCCGGGCGGCGGCGGCACCCAGCTGCTGCCCCGGCGGGTGGGCGCGGCCCGTGCGGCGGAACTGATCTTCACGGCGCGCCGGGTCGAGGCCGCCGAGGCGCTGGACCTGGGACTGGTCGACTCGGTGGTCGCGGCGGGCTCGGACCGCGAGGAGGCGCTGGCGCTGGCCGGGCGGATGGCGGCGAACTCGCCGGTCGGGCTGCGCGCGGCCAAGCGGGCGCTGCGGCTGGGACACGGCATGGACCTGACGGCCGGCCTGGAGATCGAGGACGCGGCCTGGCGGACGGTGGCCTTCTCCGGGGACCGGGCGGAGGGTGTGGCGGCGTTCAACGAGAAGCGGAAGCCGCGCTGGCCGTAGGCCTGGCCGGCCGGTGGGTTGGGGGGCGGGGCACGGGGCCCCGCCGGCCCCTGGAGCCGGGGGTCCGGGTGCGGGGTTCCGTGCGGCGCCGTTGCGGGGGCGCTGCCCCCCGGGCCTCCGGGCCTCGCACGCCGGCGGGGCCGGGTGTGCCGGGTGGGAAGGTACGAAGTTGGACAAAACTCCCTAGTCTGGGGTGATGGGAGTTGACGGGCGGCTGAGAGCCGTCGTGGGCCTGGCGCAGGCCATGGCGGCCGCCTGCCTGCCGCGGGACAGCGTGCGGGCCGCCGCGCGGGGTGCGCGGCTGGCCATGGACGGATCGTTCGCCGCCATCTCGGCGTGGGAGCGCGAGCGGGGACGGCTGCGGGTGCTCGTCAACGAGGGCGAGCGGCGGGCCGGGGAGGAGGAGTTCCCCGAGGACGAGTCCTATCCCGTCCACGACTTCCCGGAGATCACCGAATTCCTGCACGAGCGCTGGGCGGGCGGCGGCGGCCCGCACGCCTGGGTCGAGAGCGCGGTCGGCGACCGGCCCGGACGGCGCGGCGAGGCCCTGCGCCGGCGCGGTCGGGGTACCTGCGTGGTCGCGCCCATCGTGCTCAGCGGGCGGGCCTGGGGCGAGCTGTACGTCGCCCGGGACGAGGGGCTGCCGGACTTCGACGAGGACGACGCGGAGTTCGCGACGGTCCTGGCCGCCGTCGTGGCGGCGGGTCTCGCGCAGAACGAGCGGCTCGAAGAGGCCCGACGGCTGGCCTTCACCGACCCGCTGACCGGACTCGCCAACCGGCGGGCCGTGGACATGCGGCTGGACGAGGCCCTGGAGGAGCACCGGCGCTCGGGGACGGTCGTGAGCCTGGCCGTCTGTGACCTGAACGGCCTCAAGAAGGTCAACGACACCCTCGGCCACGCCATGGGCGACCGGCTCCTGGAGCGGTTCGGGTCCGTGCTGAGCCTGTGCGGGGCCATGCTGCCGGGCGCGCTGGTGGCCCGCCTCGGCGGCGACGAGTTCTGCCTGGTGAGCCTGGGGCCGTCGGCGGACGAGGTGGTGCGGGTGTCCGAGGAGCTGTGCCTGCGGGCCGCCGAGCTGGAACTGGGCGAGGGGGTGGCCTGCGGGGTCGCCTCGACCGGGGACCCCATCGGCGTGGTGAAGTCCTCCCGGCGGCTCTTCCGGCTCGCGGACGCCGCCCAGTACAAGGCGAAGGCCGCGCGGTCGCCCCAGCCCGTGGTGGCCGGGCGGGACACGGCCGTGGTGCGGCTCGCGGACGCCGCGCAGGAGGCCGCGGGGGAGCGGCGGCGGTTCCGCGGCCGGGCCTGAGCGGCCGCTCCCGGGTCGGGCGGGGTCCGGTCACGGCGCGTGAGGGACCCTCGTCGAACTGGCTAGTGACAGAGAAGGATTCAGTCCGTAGGGTGCTGAATATGGATATGCACACTGTCGTGGTGGGGACGTCCGGGACCACCGCCGAGGACGTCATCGCCGTCGCCCGCGGCAACGCGCGCGTCGAGCTGTCCGGCGAGGCCCTCGACGCCCTGGCCCGCGCCCGCGAGATCGTCGACGCGCTCGCCGCCAAGCCCGAGCCGGTCTACGGGGTGTCCACCGGGTTCGGCGCCCTCGCCTCCCGGCACATCAGCCCCGAGCTGCGCGCGCAGCTCCAGCGCAACATCGTCCGCTCGCACGCTGCCGGCATGGGCCCGCGCGTCGAGCGGGAGGTCGTGCGCGCCCTGATGTTCCTGCGGCTGAAGACCGTCGCCTCCGGACACACCGGCGTACGCCCCTCCGTCGCCCAGACCATGGTGGACGTGCTCAACGCCGGGATCACCCCCGTCGTCCACGAGTACGGCTCCCTCGGGTGCTCCGGCGACCTCGCGCCGCTGTCCCACTGCGCGCTCGCGCTCATGGGCGAGGGCGACGCCGAGGGCCCCGACGGGTCCGTCCGCCCCGCCGGCGAGCTGCTCGCCGAGGCCGGGATCGAGCCGGTCGAGCTGCGCGAGAAGGAGGGGCTCGCCCTCCTCAACGGCACCGACGGCATGCTCGGCATGCTGGTCATGGCCCTCGCGGACCTCGCCAAGCTGTACACGTCCGCCGACATCACCGCCGCGCTGACGCTGGAGGCGCTGCTCGGTTCCGAGAAGGTCCTCGCCCCCGAGCTGCACACCATCCGCCCGCACCCGGGCCAGGGCGCCTCCGCCGCCAACATGGCCGCCGTCCTGAAGGGCTCCGGGCTCACCGGCCACTTCCAGGAGGAGTCCGCCCCGCGCGTCCAGGACGCCTATTCGGTGCGCTGCGCCCCGCAGGTCGCCGGCGCGGGCCGCGACACCATGGCGCACGCCGCCCTGGTCGCCTCCCGGGAACTGGCCGCCGCCGTCGACAACCCGGTGGTGCTGCCCGACGGTCGCGTGGAGTCCAACGGCAACTTCCACGGCGCCCCCGTCGCGTACGTCCTGGACTTCCTGGCCATCGCCGCCGCCGACCTCGGCTCCATCGCCGAACGACGCACCGACCGGCTGCTCGACAAGAACCGCTCGCACGGCCTGCCGCCCTTCCTCGCGGACGACGCCGGCGTGGACTCGGGCCTGATGATCGCCCAGTACACGCAGGCCGCCCTGGTCAGCGAGATGAAGCGGCTCGCGGTGCCCGCGTCCGCCGACTCGATCCCCTCCTCCGCCATGCAGGAGGACCACGTCTCCATGGGCTGGTCGGCCGCGCGCAAGCTCCGTACGGCCGTCGACAACCTGACCCGGATCGTCGCCATCGAGCTGTACGCGGCCTCCCGGGCCATCGAGCTGCGCCACGGGCTCACCGCGGCCCCGGCGAGCCGGGCCGCCATCGCGGCCGCCCGCGCGGCGGGCGTCCAGGGCCCCGGGCCGGATCGTTTCCTCGCCCCCGACCTGGCCGCCGCCGACGCGTTCGTCCGATCGGGCGCCCTCGTCGAGGCGGTCGAAACGGTGACCGGTCCGCTCGCCTGACCCGTCACGGCTCGCCCGACCGGCGACAGTACGACGAAGGGCCGCGCCCGGGGCGATCCCCCGGAGCGCGGCCCTTTCGCGTCTTCGAACGGCCCTACTCGGCGCGGGAGCGGCGTACGGAGAAGGTCACGAACCCCGCTCCGAGCCCCAGGAAGAGGGTGCCGCCCATCAGGTAGGGGGTGGTGTCGATACTGCCGGTGTCGGCGAGGGCGAGAACGGCCTCCTGGGGTTCCGCGTGGTTCACGACCATGTCGGAGGACGTGATCGTGCCCGTGTTGGCGGGGGCGGGCGCCCCGGAGGATCCCGACGCTTGTCCTGGTGCGGTGGCATTGGCCGACGGCACGAACCAGAGGGCGGCGAGGAGGGTGGTCGCTCCGAGAGCGGTGAGCAGCGGTCGACGTGCGGACACGGTGCGATCCCCCTTGTGGCAGCAGCGAATTGGCCGTGTGCGCCGATGCTAGTGAAAGGGGCGGGTCGTGGGAAAGTCGGGGCGGCCACGGGCTTACTCTCCGTCGTATGAACCCTTCTGAGACATCACGGTACGTACGACTTCGGGTTGATTTGGTCCTCGAAGTGACGGACACCACGGCACTGACCGGAGCGGCGCACGCCCACATCAAGGCCGACGAATTCATGCCGGACGAGGAGCGCGGCCACGCGGAGGCGGCGGTGCGCGACGACGAGTCGGAGGCCCTGGCCTACCTCGTCGACCCCACTGACCTGGTCACGAGCATCCCCGGAGTGGAACTCGCGCAGGCCTCCTGGAGCAGCGAGCCCGCCGAATACGACCCCGAGTCCCTGGAGTGGGACCTGGACGAGGAAGATGGGGACCACGACGAAGAGCCGACCGACAACGCGTGACCGTGGGGTTGCACACATTCGAACCGGATGTGGAACCGAACAGGGTCTTTTGAGCGTTGTTGATCCGTGGCAGGGGGGCGTGCCCCCTGTCCGGTAGGAATACCGCCCGGCGGCTGCCGGGGGGAGCTCGGGGGTTCCGGCAACGATGGAGTGGCGTGTGAGGACGGACAGCATGCGGAGGAAGAGGTCCCTGGTGGCCGTTTCCGCCGTGCTCGGTGGCGTATTGGTGCTCTCGGCCTGCAACGGCGGCGGAGACAGCGACCCGAAGGCGGGCGGCACGGAGGCCGGCAAGTCGCAGGCGGACGTGGACGCCGCGGCGGCCAAGGACAGCTCCAAGGCCCGAATAGCCATCACGCCCAAGGACGGCGCCACCAACATCGGCCTGAACGACGCGACCAAGGTCGCCGTCAGTGACGGCACGCTCACCAAGGTCGAGCTGAAGACCACGGAGGGCACGGTCGTCCCCGGCAAGATCGCCGGCGACGGCAAGAGCTGGAAGCCGGACGGGGCGCTCAAGCGCTCCACCAAGTACGCCCTGTCGGCGACCGCCAAGGACGAGGCCGGCAAGGAGGCGCACGAGAACACCTCCTTCACCACCGTCTCCCCGGAGAACAGCTTCGTCGGCTCGTTCATCCCGGACGACGGCCAGACCGTCGGCGTGGGCATGCCGGTCTCGATCACCTTCAACAAGCCGATCAAGGACCAGAAGGCCGTCCAGGCGGCCATCAACGTCACCTCCAGCAGCGGCCAGGAAGTCGTCGGCCACTGGTTCGGCTCGCAGCGGCTGGACTTCCGCCCGGAGGAGTACTGGAAGGCGAACTCCACCGTCACGCTGAAGCTGGCGCTGGAAGGCGTGAAGGGGGCGCCCGGCGTCCAGGGCGTCCAGAACAAGACCGTCTCCTTCAAGATCGGCCGGAGCCAGGTCTCCAAGGTCGACGCGAAGACCAAGCAGATGACGGTCACCCGTGACGGCGCGGTCCTCAAGACCATCCCGATCTCGGCGGGGTCCCCGGACAACCCGACGTACAACGGCAAGATGGTGATCTCCGAGAAGTTCAAGGAGACCCGGATGGACGGCGCCACCGTCGGCTTCAAGGACGGCGACGGCAAGGGCGAGTACGACATCAAGGACGTCCCGCACGCGATGCGGCTGTCCACCTCGGGCACCTTCATCCACGGCAACTACTGGGGCGCCGACTCGATCTTCGGCAAGGTCAACACCAGCCACGGCTGTGTCGGTCTCAACGACGCCCAGGGCGCCAACGACCCGAACACCCCCGGCTCGTGGTTCTTCGACAACTCGCTGATCGGCGACGTGGTCGACGTGGTCAACTCCCCGGACAAGACCATCAAGCCGGACAACGGCCTCAACGGCTGGAACATGAGCTGGGCGGAGTGGAAGGCGGGCGCGGCCTCCTGACGCCGTGTACGACCTGAACTGACGCGCGGACGACGACGGACGGCGGGAAACCCACACGGGTTTCCCGCCGTCCGTCGTCTGTCGTCGCGTGGCGGCGTGGCGGTGTGGGTTCCTTCTCAACCGACCGCGGGGCGCGGTCCTGGAAAACCCCTGAGCACCCGGCGCCGGCCCCGGCTAGGGTCCCGATCATGACGATCCGACCCGTGGCCCCACCCCCGTCCGACACCGAGGTGGACTCCTGGCACGCGGTCCTGACCGCTGCCACGACCACCGATCAGCCGGGGCTGCCGGCGCCCTCCCGCGCGGAGGTGGCCGGCCGGCTGCGGGTGCCGCCGGCCCGGGGTCGGAACGCGTTCTGGACGACGGACGACGGGGACGGCGTCGCGGGCCTGCTCCTGTTCACCGACGAGGGCAACACGCACACCGCGTTCCTGGACGTGTTGACGGTGCGCCCCGAGGCGCGCCGGCGGGGCGTGGGCACCGCCCTGTGGGAGCGGGTCCGGGCCGAACTCCTCGCGCGCGACCGCACCTCCGTCTCCGCGCTCGTCGACCTCGAAGGACCGGGCCGGGCGTTCGCCGAGTCCCTCGGCTTCGAGAACGTGCTGCGGATGGCCTGGTACGTCCAGGACGTGGCCGGGCCCGCCGCGATACCGGCCACCCCCGGCTACGAGCTGCTGTGCTGGCCCGGCGTCGTCCCCGACGCGTGGGCGCCGGCGGTGGCCGTGGCCCACGCGGCGATGGAGGACGCGCCGAGCGGGGACATGGACGAGCAGACGATGACGTGGACGGCCGAGCGGGTACAGGCCGCACAGCGGCTGGTCCTGGAGCGGGGCGGCGAGCTGACCACGGTCGCGGCGGTGACTCCCGCCGGGGAGGTGGCCGCGTACACGGTCCTCGTCCGGACGGACCCGACGGGGCCGCGCGCCCTCCAGTACGACACGGTGGTCGTCTCCGCCCACCGGGGCCACGGCCTCGGCCGCGCCGTCAAGCTCCGCATGCTGGCGGAGGTGGCCGCGCGCCACCCCGACCTGCGCCAGATCGGCACGACCGTCGCGGACGAGAACGGCCCCATGCGGGCGGTCAACGAGTCCCTGGGCTACCGGTGGGAACGCGGCGTGGGGATCTTCCAGCACACGCTGTGACCCGGGGCGCGCAGACGTCCGCGCGCGGGGCCGGCCGGACGTACCTCGGGGCGCGGAGGCGCGGGGCCGGCCGGACGTACCTCAGTTCTGCGACGGGGCGTCCACGGGGGAGTGGGCCGGCGCCGACCAGGACGACAGCAGGCGCAAGGCGTCCGCCGACGGGGACCCCGGGGTGGCGTGGAAGGTGACCAGCGACTGCTCCGGGTCGTCCCGCAGGGTCAGCGTCTCGAAGTGCAGGTCCATCTCACCCACCACCGGGTGCCGCAGCCGCTTCACGCCGTGCGTCTTGTCCGCGACCGTGTGCGCCGCCCACAACCGCCGGAACTCCTCGTTCTTCACCGACAGCTCCCCGACCAGCGCCGACAACTGCTCGTCCTCCGGGTGCTGGCCCGCGTACATCCGCAGATTGCTGACCACCTCGCAGGCCCGGCACTCCCAGTCCGCGTACAGCTCCGCCGTCGCGCCGTCCAGGAACACCAGCCGCACCAGGTTCCGCTCCCCGACCGGCAGCGCCCCGAAGTCCCCGAAGACCGCGACGGCCAGCCGGTTCCAGCCGATGACGTCCTGCCGCCGCCCCACCAGGTAGGCCGGTACGCCCTCCATCGCGTCCAGCAGCGTCCGCAGTTCCGGCCGGACCTGCTGGGGCCGCCGGGACTGGCGCCGCTTGAGGGTGCGCGGGCTCGCCAGATGGGTCAGGTGCGCCGACTCCGTGTCGTCCAGCCGCAGGGCCCGCGCGATCGCGTCCAGCACCTCCGCCGACACGTTCTGTCCGTGCCCTTGCTCCAGCCGCGTGTAGTACG
The DNA here is from genome assembly GCF_036231985.1 of Streptomyces sp. NBC_01426. Taxonomy (GTDB): domain Bacteria; phylum Actinomycetota; class Actinomycetes; order Streptomycetales; family Streptomycetaceae; genus Streptomyces. Next base: position 3,164,042 of record NZ_CP109500.1, on the reverse strand, counting down.
CCACCGACACCCCGGCCAGCTGCGCCAGCTCCTCCCGACGCAGGCCGGGCACCCGACGGTGGCGGCCGTAGTCGGGCAGCCCCACGTCCCCGGGGCGCAGCCGCGCCCGCCGGCTCCGCAGGAACTCGCCCAGTTCGGCTCGCTGATCAAGCTGGTCCATACAGCCAGTATGTCCGGGTCGCGAACCGTGTGCCTGACCCCGCCAGTGGTAGGTCCACGGGTCGTAGGCACAGCAGGGGACTGGGTGACACGAGGGAATGGGGGCATCGTGGAGATACCGCTGGAAATCCCCGTCCGAGGAGCTTCACCATGTCCGTCACCCAGGTCGCCGCCTACGCCGCTCCCGCCGCGAAGGCCCCGCTGGAGCGCACGACGATCCCGCGCCGCCCGGTGGGCGAGCACGACGTCCTCATCGACATCAAGTTCGCCGGCATCTGCCACTCCGACATCCACCAGGCCACCGACGGCTGGGGCGAGGGCATCTTCCCCATGGTGCCCGGCCACGAGATCGCCGGTGTGGTCACCGAGGTCGGCGCCGGCGTCACGAAGTTCGCGGTCGGCGACCGGGTCGGCGTCGGCTGCTTCGTCGACTCCTGCCGCGAGTGCGAGCAGTGCCTGGCCGGCTTCGAGCAGTACTGCCTCAAGGGCATGACCGGCACGTACAACGCGATCGACAAGAACGGCGAGCCCACCTACGGCGGCTACTCCACCCACATCGTCGTCGACGAGAACTACACCGTCCGCATCCCCGAGGGCATCGACCTCGACGTCGCGGCCCCGCTGCTGTGCGCCGGCATCACCCTGTACTCCCCGCTCAAGCACTGGAACGCGGGCCCCGGCAAGAAGGTCGCCATCGTCGGCCTCGGCGGCCTCGGCCACATGGGCGTCAAGATCGCCTCCGCGCTGGGCGCCGACGTCACCGTCCTGTCGCAGAGCCTGCGCAAGAAGGACGACGGCCTCCGGCTGGGCGCCTCGGAGTACCACGCCACCAGCGACGACACCACCTTCGAGAAGCTGGCCGGCACCTTCGACCTGATCGTCTCCACCGTCTCCGCGCCGCTGCCCCTCGACACGTACCTGCGGCTGCTCAAGGTCGACGGCGCGTTCGTGAACGTCGGCGCCCCGGAGGACCCGGTCTCGCTGAACCTGTTCTCCGTCATCGCCGGCCGCAAGACCCTCGCGGGCTCCTCGATCGGCGGGATCGCCGAAACCCAGGAGATGCTGGACTTCTGCGCCGAGCACGGCCTGGGCGCCGAGATCGAGCTGATCGGCGCCGACCGGATCAACGAGGCCTACGACCGGGTGCAGGCGAGCGACGTCCGCTACCGCTTCGTCATCGACACCGCGACCATCTGACCGGCGCCCTCCGACCGCTCGGCGCCATCCGACCGCTCCGCGCCGTCCGCGTGCTCCGCCCGACCCGCCTGCCCCACCGCAGGCGGGTCGGCCCGTTCCAGCGCCCCGCGCAACCGGTCGCGCGCCGCGCTCCGTACGGCGATCCGCGCCCCCGGGACCGCCGGCCGCTTCCCCCCCCCACACACACACGCCCGTCCTCCGGCGGGCGCCGTCACACGCTTTTCACGCCCCGTGCATGGTCTTGCCGGCGCGCCGTGCGGACGATCGCCTCACCAGCCTTCCGTCCCACAGGAGTTCGCGATGCCCAGCCGCCGTCACTTCCTCGCCGGATCCGCGGCCGCCGTGGGCCTCGCCGCCCTGCCCCGGGCGGCGCAGGCCGCGCCCGCGCCGGCGGCCGAGGACACCGCGCCGCCCCACCTGGTGGTGATCCTGGCCGACGACCTCGGATACGGGGACCTCGGCGCGTACGGCCAGAAACTGATCACCACCCCGCGCATCGACCGCCTCGCCGCCGAAGGGCTGCGGTTCACCGACGCCTACGCCGCGGCCGCCGTCTGCGCCCCCTCCCGGGCCGCCCTGCTCACCGGCCTGCACACCGGACACGCGGCCGTCCGCGCCAACCCGGACAGCGGCGGCCAGGGCGCCCTCGGCGCCGGCGACACCACCTTCGCCGAGGTGCTCCGGGCGCGCGGCTACCGTACGGGTCTGTTCGGCAAGTGGGGCTTCGGGCCGGAGGCCGGGGACCAGCCGAGCCACCCCGGCGCCCGGGGCTTCGAGGAGTTCCACGGGTACATCGACCACGGCCACGCCCACCAGTACCGCCCCTCCTACCTGTGGCGCAACGGCGCCAAGGAGACCCTCCCGGCCGGCACCTACGCGCCCACCGTCATCGCCGAGAGCGCCCTCGGCTTCATCGACGCGCACGCCGCCGGCCCCGACCCCTTCCTGCTGGTCCTCACCCCGAACCTGCCGCACGCCCCCAGCGAGGTCCCCGACGTGGGCGCGTACGCCGCCCGGAGCTGGACCCAGGAGAACAAGGCGCACGCCGCCCAGATCAGCCTGCTCGACGCCCAGGTCGGCGCGGTCGTCGACCGGCTCACGGCGCACGGCGTCGCCGACCGGACCGTGGTCCTGATCGCCTCCGACAACGGCCCGCACGAGGAGGGCGGGGTGAACCCCGACCTCTTCGACGCCAACGGCCCGCTGCGCGGCTACAAGCGCAACCTGTACGAGGGCGGCGTACGCGTCCCGCTGATCGCCTGGAGCCCCGGCCGGATCGCCCCCGGCACCGTCAGCGCCCGCCCCACCCCGCTGTACGACCTGCTGCCCACCCTCGCCGACCTCGCGGGCGCCCCGGCCCCCGCCGACATCGACGGGCTCTCGGCCGCACCCGTCCTCACCGGAGCAGCCGCGACGGCCCCGCTCCACGACCACCTGTACTGGTACCGGGACGAGCCGGGCGTCACCGCCCGGGCCAACGCCCAGGACGGCGGGCGGGCCAAGAAGGTCGCGGAGGCGATCCGCAAGGACCGCTGGAAGGGGGTCCGGTTCGCCCCCGAGCGGGACCGGACCGCGCCCGACGCGCAGTGGCGGTTCGAGCTGTACGACCTGGCCGCCGACCTCGGCGAACAGCGCGACGTGGCCGCGGCGAACCCGGCCGTCGTCGCCTCCCTGACGGCCCTGCTGCGGTCGTCCTGGTCGGACGCCCACCCGCGCCGCCCCTGGGGCCTCACGGTGGCCTCGGACGGCGTCACGGCCACCACCACCCTGGCCAACGGAACCTCCCGCGCCTGGCCGCAGGCCCGGGTCGGCCTCACCGTCCCGGCGGGCTGGACGGCCACCGCGACCGGCCCGGTCACGGCGGCCTCCCTGGCCCCCGGCGCACGCCTGACGACCACCTGGAAGATCACCGCGCCGGCCCCCGGCTCCGGTCCGGCCGTCCTGACGGCCCGGGCCGACACGGGCGCGTTCCGCTTCACCGCGGCGCACCCCTTCACGCCGCTCCCCGCGCCGCCCACCCGGGACGGCCACCTCAGCGACCTCCCGTGGGTGTCGGCGACCAACGGCTGGGGCCCCGTGGAGATCGACCGCTCCAACGGCCGCAAGGAGGGCGGCGATGGCACCCCGATCGCCTTCGGCGGCGTCACGTACGCCAAGGGGCTCGGTGTGCACGCCCCGTCCGAGGTGGTCTACCACCTCGGCGGCCGCGCGGCCCGCTTCACCGCCCTCGTCGGCATCGACGACTTCTCGACGAAGCAGTCGGCGGCCGGCGCCACCCGCGCCGTGGTCCGCGGCGACGGCCGCACCCTCCTGACCACCCCGACGCTCACGGGCGCCTCGGGCCCCACGGCCATCGACCTCGACGTCACCGGCGTCCGCCTCCTCCACCTCGTGGTGCAGGACGCCAACGCCAACTCCGCCTTCGACCACACCTCCTGGGCCCGCCCCCACATCACCCTGGCATGACGAAGCCCCGGTCCGCCGCCGCGGGTGCGGCGGCGGACCGGGGCGTTCGCGCGGGACGGCTCAGGCGCCGGCCGACGGAGCCTGGGCCACGCCGATCGGGCAACTGACGCCCGTGCCGCCGATGCCGCAGTACCCGCCGGGGTTGCGGTCGAGATACTGCTGGTGGTAGGCCTCGGCCGGCCAGAACGGGCGCTCCGACGCCGGGAGGACGGCGGTGGTGATGTCGCCGTGGCCCGCGGCCGTCAGGACCCGCTGGTAGGCCTCGCGGGAGGACTCGGCCTCCGCCTGGTGGGCGGGGGAGTGGGTGTAGATCGCCGAGCGGTACTGGGTGCCGACGTCATTGCCCTGGCGGAAGCCCTGCGTGGGGTCGTGGGACTCCCAGAACAGCTTCAGCAGGGTCGCGTACGAGACGAGTGCCGGGTCGAAGACCACCCGCACGACCTCGGTGTGGCCGGTCTGCCCCGAGCAGGCCTCCTCGTACGTCGGGTTCTCCGTGAACCCGCCCTGGTAGCCGACCAGGGTGGTCCACACCCCGGGGGTCTGCCAGAACTTGCGCTCCGCGCCCCAGAAACAGCCCAGGCCGAAGTCCGCCACCGCCAGGTGCGCGGGGTAGGGGCCCGCGAGCGGGTTGCCGAGCACGGTGTGCGCGGACGGCAGCGAGAAGAGCGGTTCCGAGCGGCCCCGCAGGGCTTCTTCGCGGGTCGGGAGCTCGGGCGTGCGGCGGTACGAGAACATGGGTCGCCTCCTTGGTAGTGGGAACAACGGACAAGGGCGGCCCGGGATTCCCGTACCGGGCGCACCGGGTACCCGCGACGGGTTCCCGCACCGGATTCCCGCACCGCCCCGCGGCCACCGCGCCCGCAGCAGCCCGCCCCGCCGCCCCGCGTCAGTGCGGCAGCGTCGCCGGCGAGCCGCCGTTGGCCTCGTAGCCGGCCACCGCCAACGCCCGGTACACCGCGTACGCCGCCGCCGGGTTCGACGAGGCCGACCAGGGCAGCGCGCCGACGTACCCGTCCACGTGCCGCACCTGCTCCATCGCCTCCGCCCAGCGCTCCATGCTCACCAGGAACATCAGCAGCAGGTGCCGTACGTGGGCGAGCATCGGGTCGTCCGCGCGGGCCGTGCGGACCGCGTACATCGCGCCCTCCACGGCCCGGGTGACGACCGCGCTCTGCCAGAACGTCGACACGAAGTTGACCTCGGGCAGGTGCTCGTACACCGCGAACAGCGGCAGGGCCGCCAGCAGCGAACCCTGCGGGGCGCGGGCCGCCGCCGCGTGCGTGAACGCGTCGGCCTTCTCCCGCGAGCCGTGCCACTTCTCGCACCAGTAGTTCAGGGCCGCCAGGTGCGCGCCCATGTGCTGCGGGGCCCGGTCGATGACCTTCGCCCACAGCGCGTCGTACTCCGCCTCGGAGTAGCCCAGCGCCCGGCCGATCGCCAGCTCCGTGATGTACGGGACCGGATCCCCCGGCGCGAGCAGGGCAGCCCGCCGGCAGGCCTCCAGGGCCTCCTCCAGGATGATCCGGTGGTCCTCGGAGCCGACACCGCCCGAGTGCCGCCAGGCCTGCTGCACCAGCAGCTCGGCGTGCACCTGCGCGCCGCCCGCGTCCTTCGGCGCCTCCAGCCGCCACGCCTTCAGCCACTGCGCGCCCTCCCCGGGCCGGCGCACCAGGTCCAGCGCCGCCGCACCGCCGAAGGCCTGGACGCGCTGCCAGCGCTGTTCGCCCTCCGTCGGGGTCCCGGCGAGCAGCTGCGAGGCGGCCTGCCACCGGCCGGTGCGCTCGACGTTGTCGAGGGCGTCCATCAGGTCCTGGTCGGGCCCGGGAACGCGGATGTCCAGCTCCTCTTCCCGGTCGAACCCGTAGTTCGCGGGGTCGGCGGCGTCCGGGCTGCCGGGCGCGACCAGCCGCGCGCCGCCCCGCCGGCGCCGGATGTAGGGGGCGGCGATGGCCACGAGCAGGCCCATCGCGAAGAGGAACCACAGAATCTCCATGCCTCCAAGCGAACCAGACGCACCCGGGCCAAGGCCAATGCCTCACTGGCCAGGCCCGATGGTCGGGGCACGAGAGGAACCACCGCCGAACGGGGCATAGCATCTGCCCATGAGCGACGACAGCCACGAGCACCAGAGCTTCGAGACCCGCGCGATCCACGCGGGCAACACGGCGGACCCGCGGACCGGCGCGGTCGTGCCCCCGATCTACCAGGTGTCCACGTACAAGCAGGACGGCGTCGGCGGACTGCGCGAGGGCTACGAGTACAGCCGCAGCGGCAACCCGACGCGCACCGCCCTGGAGGAGAACCTCGCGGCGCTGGAGGGCGGCCGACGCGGTCTCGCCTTCGCGTCCGGGCTCGCCGCCGAGGACTGCCTGCTGCGTACGCTGCTCTCCCCGGGCGACCACGTGGTCATCCCGAACGACGCCTACGGCGGCACGTTCCGCCTCTTCGCGAAGGTCGTCTCCCGCTGGGGCGTCGAGTGGTCGGTGGCCGACACCTCCGACCCGGACTCCGTGCGGGCGGCCCTGACGCCGAAGACCAAGGTGATCTGGGTCGAGACCCCCTCCAACCCGCTGCTCGGCATCACGGACATCGCCGTGGTCGCCGACATCGCGCGGTCCGCCGGCGCCAAGCTGGTCGTGGACAACACCTTCGCGTCCCCGTACCTCCAGCAGCCCCTGGCGCTCGGCGCCGACGTGGTCGTGCACTCGCTGACCAAGTACATGGGCGGTCACTCCGACGTCGTCGGCGGCGCCCTCGTCGCGGCCGACGAGGCGCTCGGCGAGGAGCTGGCCTACCACCAGAACGCCATGGGCGCGGTGGCCGGACCCTTCGACTCGTGGGTCGTGCTGCGCGGCATCAAGACCCTCGCCGTCCGCATGGACCGGCACGCGGAGAACGCCGCGAAGATCGTCGAGGTGCTGGCGCGTCACCCGAAGGTCACCAAGGTCCTCTACCCGGGCCTGCCCGAGCACCCGGGCCACGAGGTCGCCGCCAAGCAGATGCGCAACTTCGGCGGGATGATCTCCTTCCAGGTCGCCGGTGGCGAGGAGGAGGCCGTCGCGGTCTGCGGCCGTACGAAGATCTTCACCCTGGCCGAGTCCCTCGGCGGCGTCGAGTCCCTCATCGAGCATCCGGGCCGGATGACCCACGCCTCGGTGGCCGGCTCGGCCCTGGAGGTCCCGGCGGACCTGATCCGCCTCTCGGTCGGCATCGAGAACGCCGACGACCTCATCGCGGACCTCACCCGCGCGCTGGGCTGAGCCGCCCCTTCGCCGGATGCCGCCGCCGGGCGGTCGTCACCAGCCCTCCAGGGGCGGGGAGACATCGCTCGGCGGCGTCGCCCACGGCCGGGTCAGCACCGCCCACACCGTGAACGCGAGCGCCGCCGCGCACAGCACCGTCCAACCGAACCGGCGCAGGGCCCGGCGGCGGCGCAGGAGCCGGTCCCCGCGGGCCGCCGCGGCGGCCGCCAGCCCGACCGGCACCGTCGGGTGGGGACCTTCCATCAACTCCCGCACCCGTGCCGCCTTGCGGTCGGGGAAGGCGCTCACGCCGCCTCCCGACCGGGGTCGGGCGCAGCGTCCCGCAGCGCCGCGACGGCCCGGTTGCACAGGGCGTGGACCCGCTCGGCGGGCAGCCCGAGCTGCGCCGCGGTGACCTCCTCCGCGACGCCCTCGTACACCCGCAGCACCAGGACGAGCCGTTCCAGCGGGACCAGCCGCGCGAGCGGCCCCGTACCGGAGGGCCGGCGGCGGGCGGTGCGGGCGTACGCGGCGCACAGTTCCTGCCGCGTGTGGTCGTACGGGTCGTCGCCGCGCAGCCTGCGCCAGTCCGCGTACGTACGGGCCAGGGCGCCCGCGAGGAGCCGGCGGGCGACGGCCGGGTCGTCCTCGGGTTCGGCGGTCAGCAGGATCGCGACGTGCAGGAGCCGGCCCGCCGCACCCGCGACGAAGGCCTCGAACTCCGCGTAGGGCCTTGCCCGGTGGTCCACAACCCCCATGGCTCACATAGTGCGGCCGGGGGCACCGCCTTGGTCAAGGGGTCGGACACGGCCGAATCCGTACGGTGCGGCGGGCGGGCCCGGGGCCCGGACGGCGGCGGGGTTCAGGAAGCGGGGCCCGCGTCCGCGACGGAGGCCATCAGCTCCGACAGCGACAGGTTGAAACGCGTCAGCAGCCCGGTGAAGGACTCGCGCTCCTCCTCCGTCCAACCGTCGGTCACCCGCGCCATCAGCTCGCGCCGCGAGGAACGGACCTCCTCCAGCCGCGCCAGCCCGCGCGGGGACAGCGCGAGCACCACGGCCCGGCCGTCCTCGGGGTGCGAGGTCCGCTTGACCAGGCCGCCGTCGACGAGCGGGGCCACCTGGCGGGTCACGGTGGACGAGTCGATGCCCATGCCGCCCGCGAGCGCCTTGACGCCCATCGGACCTTCCAGGTCGAGTCGGTTCAGCAGCAGGTAGGCGGCTCGGTCCATCGAGTTGCGGGCCTGACCGACTCCGCCGAGGCGGGTCTGCTCCGCCCGACGGGCGAAGACCGCCACCTGGTGCTGGAGCGCGTCGAGGAGACCGGCTTCGGCGGGCGTTTCGGCCACCGTGGGCAGGTCGGAACTGGCCGGGATGGAGGGCATGGCCGTGGGCTCTCTTCGCGTGGGTCCGACAAGGATGGGGGACAGAGTACGCGGCCGTGCGGCGGCTCGTACGCCTCGTACGAGAACTGATACGACCATCGCCGGACGCGGTACCGCGCCGCGGCGATTGGCGTGATCCCGCCCCCGGTCGGTGCGCTCCCCGGTCGGGCGGTGTGCCGCCCGCGGCGGCGGCCGAAGTCGGCGTGCCGCCGGCGGCGGCGTCCCGGTCCCCCTTTCGCGGGCCGCGTCTCACGGGTGCGACGTCCTGCGCCCCGATCGGCGCGGGCTGCGAGACTGGCCACATGAACTACCGCGTGCCCACGCCCGTCCCCCAGGTCATCCTCGACGACGTCCGGGGGGCCCAGAAGATGCTGTCGGGCGTCTCGCGGGTCACGGCGATGGAAGGCAGTCGGCACCTCTCCGCGCTGACCGGATCGCCGGTCCACTTCAAGTGCGAGAACCTCCAGCGGACCGGTTCCTTCAAGCTGCGCGGGGCGTACGTGCGCATCGCGGGCCTGCGCCCCGAGCAGCGCGCCGCCGGCGTGGTCGCGGCCAGTGCCGGCAACCACGCGCAGGGCGTCGCGCTGGCCTCGTCCCTCCTGGGCGTGCGTTCCACGGTGTTCATGCCCGTGGGGGCGCCGCTGCCGAAGGTGGCGGCGACCCAGGAGTACGGCGCCGAGGTGATCATGCACGGGCAGGTGGTCGACGAGACCCTCGCCGCCGCCCAAGAGCACGCCGACCGCACCGGGGCCGTGTTCATCCACCCCTTCGACCACCGCGACATCATCGCGGGTCAGGGCACGGTCGGCCTGGAGATCCTGGAGCAGTGCCCCGAGGTGCGCACGATCCTCGTCGGCATCGGCGGCGGCGGGCTCGCCGCCGGCGTCGCCGTCGCGGTGAAGGCGCTGCGGCCCGACGTGAAGGTCATCGGCGTGCAGGCGGCGGGGGCCGCCGCGTACCCGCCCTCGCTCAAGGTCGGGCACCCGGTGTCGATCGACAACCCGAACACCATGGCGGACGGCATCAAGGTCGGCCGACCCGGCGACGTCCCCTTCAAGATCATCGGTGAACTCCTCGATGACGTCCGCACGGTGTCGGAGGACGCGCTCTCCAGCGCCCTGCTGCTCTGCCTGGAGCGGGCCAAGCTCGTGGTCGAGCCGGCCGGCTGCAGTCCGGTCGCCGCGCTGATGAGCGAGCCCGAACTGTACGGCGGCGGCCCGGTCGTGGCCGTCCTGTCCGGCGGGAACGTCGATCCGCTGCTGCTCCAGCGCATCCTGCGGCACGGCATGGCGGCGGCCGGCCGCTACCTCTCGCTGCGGCTGCGCGTGAGCGACCGGCCCGGGGCGCTGGCCGGTCTGCTCGGGGTGTTGTCGACGGTGGACGCGAACGTGTTGGACGTCAGCCACGTCCGGACCGACCCGCGGCTGGGGCTCACCGAGGTGGAAGTGGAACTGCACCTGGAGACCAAGGGGCCCGAGCACTGCGCCCAGGTCGCGCGGTCGTTGCACGCCGCGGGGTACACGGTCATGAGCTGAGGTCGCGGGTCTCTCGGGGTTCGAGGCGGGGCTCTTCGGGCCTCGTACATCCGAGCGGAACGCTCAATCCCGTGGCGGTACGCGATATGACGCGATACGGTACCGGCTCGGCCGGTGCGCGCCCGTGCAGACGGGCGGTGCGGGTCGTCGCGAAAGCCGGGCGGAACTCGCGTCCCGCCCCTAAGATTTGTCTGGGAAACACCCGATTCGCTCTGGGAGAATCCTCATGCCAGGCGCCATCTACGCCGAAGGTCTGGTGAAGACCTTCGGTGACGTACGGGCTCTGGACGGCGTGGACCTCGATGTTCCCGAAGGAACCGTCCTGGGTCTTCTCGGCCCGAACGGCGCGGGCAAGACCACGGCCGTGCGCGTCCTGACCACCCTCATCCAACCCGACAGCGGCCGAGCCCTCGTCGCAGGGATCGACGTACTGAAGAACCCCGACCAGGTCCGCCGATCGATCGGTCTCTCCGGCCAGTTCGCGGCGGTGGACGAGTACCTGACCGGCCGCGAGAACCTCCACATGGTCGGCCGGCTCTACCAGATGAACTCCAAGGCGGCGAAGGCCCGGGCCGCCGAACTCCTGGAGCGTTTCAACCTCACCGAGGCCGCCGACCGGACGGCCAAGACCTACTCCGGCGGCATGCGCAGGCGCCTCGACCTCGCGGCCGCGCTCGTCGTCAGCCCGCCCGTGATGTTCATGGACGAGCCGACCACCGGACTCGACCCCCGCAACCGGCAGCAACTGTGGGGCATCATCCAGGAACTCGTGGCGGGGGGCACCACCCTGCTGCTCACCACCCAGTACCTGGAGGAGGCCGACCACCTCGCCCACGACATCTGCGTCGTCGACCAGGGCAAGGTCATCGCGCGCGGCACCTCCGACCAGCTCAAGGCCCGTACCGGCGGCGAGCGGGTGGAGGTCGTCGTCCACGAACGGGACCACATCGCCACGGCGCGCGCGGTGCTCGCCGGCTTCGGCAAGGGCGAGGCCACCGTCGAGGAACACACCCGCAAGCTGACCGTCCCGGTGTCCGGCGGCGCCAAACTGCTCGCCGAGGTCATCCGCGAACTCGACGGCCGGGGCATCGAGATCGACGACATCGGACTGCGCCGGCCCACCCTCGACGACGTGTTCATCTCGCTCACCGGCCACGCGGCCGAACGGGACGAGGGCAGCGGCGCCCCGGAAGACACCCCGGCCGGGACCGAGGGCGGCGCGGCGCGGAAGGAGCAGGTGAAGTGAGCGGCGTGAGCGACTCCCTGGTCATCGCCCGGCGGAACGTGATCCGCCTGACCAGGATTCCCGAGATGGTCATCTTCGGGCTGATCCAGCCGATCATGTTCGTGGTGCTGTTCAGCTACGTGTTCGGCGGCTCGATGATGATCGGCGGTTCGACCGACCCCGTCGCCTACCGGAACTTCCTGATGGCCGGCATCTTCGCGCAGACCGTCACCTTCGCCACGGCCGGCGCGGGCGCGGGCATCGCGGACGACATGCACAAGGGCCTGATCGACCGCTTCCGTTCGCTGCCGATGGCCCGGGGCGCGGTCCTCACCGGCCGTACCCTCGCCGACCTCGTGCAGACCGCGATGACCATGGTCGTCCTCGCGATCGTGGCGCTCCTCGTCGGCTGGCGCATCCACGAGGGCGTGCCCAAGGCGCTGGGCGGCTTCGCCCTGCTGCTCCTGCTCGGCTACGCCTTCTCCTGGATCGGCGCGCTGATCGGCCTGTCGGTGCGCACCCCGGAGGCGGCCACCTCGGGCGGGCTGATCTGGCTCTTCCCCGTCACGTTCATCTCCAACGCCTTCGTGCCCACGGAGAACATGGCGAGCTGGCTCCAGCCCATCGCGGAGTGGAACCCCTTCAGCGCCACCGTGCAGGCCTGCCGGGAGCTCTTCGGGAATCCCGGCGTCTCCCCGTCCGACGCCTGGCCGATGGTCCACCCGGTCTGGGCCTCGCTGATCTGGTCGGTCGTGATCGTCACGACCTTCCGCACGCTCGCGGTCCGCAAGTACCGCCGGGCGGCCAACTGAGGCAGGAGCCCGTACGCGCGAGAGCCCCCGCCCGGATCCGATCCGGGCGGGGGCTCTCGGCGTGTGCGGATGCTCAGCCGGTGAAGGGCTTGACGTCGAGGATCTTGACGGCGGCCGTCTTGCCGTTGGGCAGCTCGTACGAGGCGTCCTCGCCGATCTTCTTGCCCATCACGCCGGTGCCCAGCGGGGACTGCGGGGAGTAGGTCTCGAAGTCCGAGGACGCGTACTCGCGCGAGGCCAGCAGGAACTCCATGGTGTCGTCCTCGTCGCCGTCGAAGGCGATCTTGACGAGGGTGCCGGGGGCGACCACGCCGTCGGACGCGGGGGCGGTGCCGACCTTGGCGTTCTCCAGGAGCTGGGTCAGCTGGCGGACCCGGAGCTCCTGCTTGCCCTGCTCCTCCTTGGCCGCGTGGTAACCGCCGTTCTCACGCAGGTCGCCCTCTTCACGGGCAGCTGCGATCTTCGTCGCGATCTCCGTGCGTGCGGGACCAGAGAGGTAGTCCAGCTCTGCCTTCAGCTGGTCGTACGCCGCCTGGGTCAGCCAGGTGACGCTCTCGCTCGTCTGGGTCACGGGTGCTCCTCGTCGGTACAGGGGACTTCAAAGCCGCCAGCGGCGGACGAAACCACGAGCCTAACAATTCGGGAAGAAAAGGGGGAGGACACCCTCTGTATGAAGTGTGTCATCGGGCGTCGCCGTACCGCGTGGCGTCGCAGGTCACACGCTTGGTACGGGGTGCGGGGGCAAACTTCCCGGGCGTGGCGCGGTATCGATCCGTAATGGGCGTCACCGATCGGGAACGGTCAGTACCGGTCGGTGGCGGGGGTCACGATCCCCGGAGGGGGCGCGACCCGGCAGGATCCGAGAGGGACGGCCTACGAGGCGGCGCCGGCGGCCTGGCAGCCGACCAGCTCGACCGTCGTCGCCCGCCCGGTGGTCCTCAGCGAGACGACCTCGTCCACGCGCGCGTCCCGCTGCCCGAAGGTGAAGTCGGCGCGGCCCACCTCGCCGTGCCCCTCGTCCTGGGAACTGAGGGTGCAGACCCCGGTGACCCCGGTGTCCTTGCGGACCTCCAGATGCACCTTGACCTCGCTGTCCGACACGATCTGGAACTTGATCACCTCGGCGCTGACGGTCTGCCCGCCGACGTAGTCCCAGCCGATCCAGCCGACCACGCCCAGCAGCCCGACCCCGAGCACGGAACCGACGATCTTGAGCTTGCGGTCCGCGCGCTCGTCCGCCGACCGGCCGTAGCGACCCTCGGGCAGTCCTTCGCGCACCGTGCTCATCGATCGTTCCTTTCGCGAGGGCCGGGAAGGCGCACTCCTGCGGTCCGGTCACCGTAACGGGAGGATGTCACGCCCCCCGCCCCGGGGCGGAATCAGGGGGCCGTCGGCGCGGGCGGTGAAAGCGGAATCCGAGGGCCCGGAAAAACCGGCGAAGGGCGGCCCGGGCACGCATTACCTTGGTCGCACCGCATGTACACGGGCACCGCGTGCGGGGCCCCGTCCCCCGGGACGAGTGTGCCGGGAATCTCCCTCGTCTCCGTTTGTTGAGGGGAGGAGTGACTATAGAAGGCGCCCACCGGCCTTCCCGTTTGCCAGACGAGTACCAGAGGATCCTGTCTTGACCGAGCAGCTTCGACTGATGGCCGTCCACGCCCACCCCGACGACGAGTCGAGCAAGGGCGCGGCCACCATGGCCAAGTACGTGTCCGAAGGGGTGCCCGTGCTGGTGGTGACCTGCACCGGCGGTGAGCGCGGCTCCGTCCTGAACCCCAAGCTCCAGGGGGACAAGTACATCGAGGAGCACATCCACGAGGTCCGCGCCAAGGAGATGGACGAGGCCCGCGAGATCCTCGGCATCGAGCAGGAATGGCTCGGCTACGTCGACTCCGGGCTGCCCGAGGGCGACCCGCTGCCGCCGCTGCCCGAGGGCTGCTTCGCGCTCGCCGACGTCGACGAGGCCGCCGGCCGCCTGGTGAAGAAGATCCGCGCCTTCCGGCCGCAGGTCGTCACCACGTACGACGAGAACGGCGGCTACCCGCACCCCGACCACATCATGACCCACCAGATCTCCATGGTGGCCTTCGAGGGCGCGGCGGACACCGAGAAGTACCCGGAGGCCGAGTTCGGCCCGGCCTACCAGCCGCAGAAGCTCTACTACAACCAGGGCTTCAACAAGCCGCGCACCGTCGCCCTGCACGAGGCGCTGCTCGCCCGCGGCCTGGAATCCCCCTACGGGGAGTGGCTGGAGCGCTGGAAGGAGTTCGAGCGCACCGAACGCACGCTGACCACGCACGTTCCCTGCGCGGACTTCTTCGAGATCCGTGACAAGGCGCTGATCGCGCACGCCACGCAGATCGACCCGGACGGCGGCTGGTTCCGCGTCCCGATGGAGATCCAGAAGGAGGTCTGGCCGACCGAGGAGTACGAGCTGGCGAAGTCGCTGGTGGACACTTCCCTCCCCGAGTCCGACCTCTTCGCGGGCATCCGGGAGAATGCGTAGTCATGAGCGCTACGCAGGAAGCAATCGTCCAGCTCCTCCCGCTGGCCGGCGACACCTTCGACAAGAACAAGGTGACCCCGGGAATCCTCGGTTTCATCGTGTTCGCGGCCCTCGCCCTCGGGGTGTGGGGCCTGATGAAGTCGATGAGCAAGCACATGGGTCGGGTGGACTTCAAGGAAGCCCCCGAGCCGGCGGCCAAGGGCACGACGACGGACGGCACGCGGGCCCCGTAGGCCCCCGCCCCGCGGGCCCCTGAGCCCGCGGGGCCCACGCGGGCGTCCGGACGCCCGCGCGACGACCGCCGCCCCACCCGTCGACCGGTGGTGCGGCGGCACGTACGCGTGCGCGATCGGGGCAGGCGCCGGGACGCCGCCGGACCGGGACGACCGACCGGGGCCGCCGGGGCCGTCAGACGACCCGCTGGGCCCCTGCCGGTCCCGCCCGGGGCCGTCAGGAGACCGGCAGCACCGGCACCCCCATGACCTCCCGCGACCGCAGGTTCGGGACCATGCCCAGCCGCCACGCCTGCCAGCCCTCCGCCGGATCCACCCCCCGCCCCAGGATCACCCCGTACGTCTCCAGGCAGTCCTCCAGCCGGCGGTCGCGCAGCGGGTGCGGGGCGGCCGCCAGCCGCGCCAGCTCCGCCCGCGCCTCGTCCGCGGCGCCCGCGACCGGCGGGACCGCGTACGGCAGCATCGTGCAGCGCAGGAAACGCGCCCAGTCCTCCCCGCGCAGGTCCCCGTACGAGGCGAACAGCCGGGCCGCCTCCTCGCACAGCCCCAGCGCCTGCGGGACCCGCGCGTTGCCCGCGTCCACGACCGCCAGCTCCAGGCAGGTCCAGCCCTCCCCGTGGGCCAGCCCGATCCGCCGGAAGTCGGCCCGCGCGTCCACCAGCAACTGGCGGGCGAAACCGGAGTTCCGCAGGTTCCCGGTCTGCGCCGCCCGCTGGTCGCGCGTCACCCGACCCGAATGGTGCCGGGCGTGCGCCAGCCCGTACACGTCCCGCATCCGGGAGAACATCGTCCGGGCCCGCTCCAGCTCCCGCACCGCCTTGTCGCGCTCGCCGTCCTCCTCCAACGCCTGCCCGAGGTAGTACAGCGTCCACGCCTCGCCGCGCGCGTCCTCCGCCAGCCGGTGCCGGGCCAGCGCGTCCCGCAACCGCTCCAGCGCCGGCCCCGGGTCCCCGTCCACGACCCGCGCCCGGCCCAACTGGGTCAGCGCCCAGGCCTGGCCGCGGTCGTCGCGGGTGCGCCCGTACATCTCCAGGGCCAGCCGCAGCTCCGGCTCCGCCCGCTCCGGCGCGCCCATCCGCAGGTACACCTGCCCCAGCTGGAAGTGCGCCCAGGCCTCCCCGTGCACGCTCTCGCTCTCCCGATGCAGCGCGATGGACCGCTCCAGCAGCGTCAACGCCTCCCCGAGCTCCGCCCGGTCCCGCTGCACCGCCGCCAGCGCGTGCAACCCCCACGCCCGGTCACCCGCCAGTTCCGGCGACTCCTGGAGGGCCAAGGCCTCACGCAGCCGGGCCGCGGCCTCCGGAAGGTTGCCCTGGTGGTGCAGGGTGATGCCCAGCGACACCAGGGCCATCGCCGCGCCCGCCTCCTGCTCGGCCTCCATGTACTGGTCGACGACCGAGGTCAAGGTGGTGCGGGCCTTGTCCAGGTCGCCGAGCTGGCGCGCGGCGATGCCCGTGCGCCACTGCACCGAGCGGGCCATCCGGCCGCCCCGCCCCGGCTCCCCCCGCTGCCCCGCCTCCACGGCCTGGGTCAGCTCGTTGATCTCGCCCAGCCGGTACAGGTCCCCGCGTAGCAGACAGAAGTCGCACAGCGCGCCCAGCAGGTCCAGCACCGCCTGCTGGTCCACGTCCTGCGAGTGCCGCAACGCCGCCGTGATGAAGCTCGACTCGTCGTCCAGCCAGCGCAGCGCCGCGTCCAACGAGGCGAAGCCGTGCCCGCCGAAGTGGTTGGCGCGGGTGGACATCTTCCCGTCGACCATCCGGATCACCGAGTCCGCGAGCTGCGCGTAGTTGCGGATCAGCCGCTCGTGGGCGGCCGCCGCCTGCGCCCGGTCCTCGTCGGCCGCCAACCGCGCCGCCGCGTACGCACGCACCGCGTCGTGCATCCGGTACCGCTCCCCGCGCACCGGATCCAGCAGGCCCGCCCGCGCCAGCTCGCGCAGCAGCCGCCCCGCCTCCGCCTGGTCCGTGTCGATCAGCGCCGCCGCCGCGGACGGCCCGAGCGAGGCCCGCCCGGCCAACGTCAGGCGCCGCAACAGCCGACGCCGCTCCTCGGGCAGCCGTGCGTACGCCAGGTCCAGCGCGTGCTCCAAGGTGCCGCCGGAGCCCCCGGCCGCCTCCACCTCCCCCAGGGGAGCCAGCACGCGCAGCGCCAACGGCAGCCCCGCGCCGAGCCCCGACAGCTCCCGCCCGGCCTCCTCGCCGTACCCGGGCCCGCCCGCCGCCTCCGCGCCGGCGCGCAGCACCTCGGCCGCCTCCGGCTCCGACAAGCGGGCCAGCGGAAGCTGGTGCACCCACGCCGCCAGGTCCGCCGGC
Source organism: Streptomyces sp. NBC_01426 (assembly GCF_036231985.1). Taxonomy (GTDB): domain Bacteria; phylum Actinomycetota; class Actinomycetes; order Streptomycetales; family Streptomycetaceae; genus Streptomyces. The sequence goes on along the minus strand of NZ_CP109500.1, from coordinate 3,146,968 downwards.
AACTCCAGCGGGCCGGACGCCGTCACCAGGACCAGACTGTCGGACCGCTCCGGAACCAGCGTCCGGACCTGCGCCGCGTCCACCGCGTCGTCCACGACGACCGTCACCGGCAGCCCCTGGAGGTGCTGGTGGTACAACTCCCCGAGCCGCCGCACCTGTTGCTCCGCCGAGGCGCCCTCGCGGAACAACAACTGCTCGCGCGGGGCGCCCAGCCGGTTCAGCAGGTGCAACAGCGCCTCCCGCGTCGACAGCGGGGCCTCCCCAACGTCGCCGTGCGGGGAACCGCCCCGCAGGTCCACCACGCACGCGCCGCGGAACTGGTCCCGCAGCGCGTGCGCCGCCCGCAACGCCAACGCGGTGCGCCCCGAACCGGGCTCGCCGTGCACCACCACGACCACCGGCCGGGTCTCGGTACTGGCCCGCGCCGCCTGCACCCACTGCGCGATGCGCGTCAGTTCCGCCCGACGGCCGACGAACCCCTCGTCCGTGCACGGGAGTTGATTGAAGGACTGCTCCAACACGCTGCGCCGGCGCGCCTCCGCGCTGCGATCCGTGCCACGCAGCGCGGGCCCGGAACCCGTCGTCTGCTTGACGAGGCCGACCGCGCCGGCGTTGACGCCCGACCGGACCCGCGGCGGATTGCGCACCGCCGTCGCCACCAGACGCTGCTGCTCCAGGAACGGACGGATGCCGCGCACCTCCAGCGCCGACAGCCACTGGAGGCGCAACTGCTCCGGACCGCCCGGCCGGCCCGCCACGCCGGCCCGCCGGTTCGCCGCCGGCAGGTGGAGAGCCGTCACCTTGGCCGCCGTCGTGGCCGCCCCCGCGACGCCCACGACGATGCCCGCGCTGAGGGCCGTACCGGCCGCCACGCCGAAGGCCAGGTCCGCCCCGACGGCCGCGACCGCCCCGACCGCCGTCACCAGCAACGCCGTCGAACTGTTCGCGCGCCGGAACGCCTCGCCCAGCGACTGGTCCCCGGCCGCCGCCTCGTCCACGGCGCGCACGTACGCCTCGTACTCCTCGGAAGCGCTCGCGGCGAGCGTGTCCAGGGACTCCCGGCCGCGCGCCAGCAGGGCCGCCCTGTCGACCGGCGCCCCCGGAGCGGCCCGGCGCTCCTCCTCGTCCACGGCTCGCACCAGAAGCCGTTCGGCCTCCACACGATGACTGTCCCGCATCGGCATCCCCCTCAGAGCGCTCCGACAACGTGCCCCAAGTGTCCTGCGGGACGGTCGCGAGCGCGAGGGAATCCGAACCGGTTCAGAGGGAGTTGGCGCGTCTTCGGTCGACTGCGTGCATATATGTACGGCCGGGTTCCGGGGGAACTGCCCCGCCGCACCTCCGGACGGATCAGTAGGCTGATCCGAACATCCGACAGTGTGTGGGGGGCGGCACGATGACGGGGATGCCGACGCGCGCCACCCGACGACGCCGCGCCACGCCCGCCACACGGTCCGCCGCACTCGCCGCCGCACGGTCCGCCACGCTCTGCGCCGCCCTCGCGACGGCGCTCCTGTCGGGCGGCTGCGCGCCCGCCCCGCACGGATTCGCCGTACGGTACGAGGCCCCCGCCGCCGGCGACGAGCGCGAGGCCGCCTTCCTGCGGGACGGGAACCACGCCGACCGGGCCGTCACCCGCCTGAACGCCTACCTCGACCTCCCCGACCGGGTCACCGTCGTCGCCCGCTCCTGCGCGGGCGAGGGCACCTCCTACGACCCCGCCGCACACCGCATCGACCTCTGCTACGACGACATGGCGCAGGACCGGGAACTCCTCACGACCGACGAGAAGGTCGGCGCGATCGTCGCCGAGAGCGTCTACCACGAGGCGGGCCACGCCCTCGTCGACACCCTCGAACTCCCCGTCGGCCCCGACCCCGACGAGGAGAACACCGCCGACCGCTTCGCGGCCCTGATGCTGCTCCGCGAGGGCCCGGTCGGGGAACGCGCCCTGCGGACCGCCGCCGAGGAGTACACACTGCTCGCGGCGCGCGGCGAGGACCCCGACCCCGGCGAGGACGAGCACGCCCCGCCGGCCGACCGCGCCGCAGCCCACCTCTGCCTCCTGCACGGCGCGGCTCCCGACCGCCACCCCGACCTCGCCGCCCGCACCCGCGACTGCACCCCCACCTGGCCCACCACCCGCGCCACCTGGGAACACGCCCTGGCCCCGCTGCTCAGGTGATCCCCGGGCGGTCCGGCAGGATCGCCCGTGTTTGGTGGACCAGTGGTGGACTGTGCCGCACTTCAGGAAAACCAGGTTTCAAGCCCATCGTTTCCCTACCCTTTTCCTTGAAAGCGAAGGGGGTCGCGGTGCGCGAGGATCACGCGACGCTGGTCGGGTTGGGGTTCGACCAAGAGGAACTGGAGGCCATGGGGCTGGACGAGCCCGCCACGGCGGAGCCGTCCGGGCTCATGGATGCCTACCTGCGCCGCAGCAACAAGAAGGAAGACCTGGCCACCCTCCGGGGACATCTGCGGGACCTGGTGCGATGGGCGCGGGCGGACGGACTCCAGATCCGCCACGTCTGGTTCGAACAGCTCTCGGCATCCAAGTCCCATGTACGGCGGCAGGAGTTCGAGAAGGCGACCCGAGCCGTCATGGACGGCAGGTCCAAGACGCTCGGCGTGTGGAAGACGGACCGCTTCGACCGGCGGGGCATGGGTGCCGTGGGTCGGTTGCTCGACGAGTTCGACCGCCGGCAATCCCGACTCGTCTCCGTCTCCGAGGGACTGGATTCGTCCAAGGGCGGACGCATGGTCTTCGCCATCCTGAGCGAGCACGCCAGGGAGGAAGCGAAGGACATCGCGAAACGCGTGAAGATCGGCCACGACGCGCACAAGGCGGAGGGGCGACGCGGAACGGGACGGCCGCCGTTCGGGCTCTACAGCGCCCCGGGAAGTGGCACGGTCGAACATCACCGGGACGAGTACGAGACCGCCCGTCGGCTCGCGGATCTGTTGCTCGACAAGAAGACGACGAAGGACACGGCCCACCTCCTCAATGAGGAGGGCCGCCGCACCCGGAGCGGAGCCACCTGGTCTCCCGCGGCCGTGAGCAAGCTCGCGCAGTCCCCGCTTTTCGCCGGCATGGTCCCGGTGCGCCGGCGAAGGACGGACGAGCACGGCAATCCCCTGGACAGCTGGGAAGGTTACGGGGAGCCCCTGCGCAATGAAAGGGGCGAGGTGGTCATGTGCGGCGAGGGAGTCGTGACGCCCGCCGAGTGGTTCAAGATCAAGGCGCTCATCGCCGGGCGGACCGACGACCGCTGGGCGAAGGGGAAGCCGGAGGCGAAGTACCTGGGCACGGGCAGCTACCGGTGCGGCCGGATGCGCGACAAGAGAGGGACGGGGGAACTTGAGCGCTGTGGTGGTTCGATGAGTCACCGCGGAGGGCGCTATCGGTGCGAGATCCGGCAAACGCGCGGCAAGTCCATCTGCGAGGGTGTGGTGACGCTCGCCGAACGTATCGACCACGCGGTCGGGCAGGCGTGGGTCGACCACATCACCGGGCTTGAGCCGGATGACCCGGTGATCACGGAGATGGCACGCCGGTGGCTCGCATTCGCCGACCCTGAGACGCAGGCGAGGAAGGAAGAGGCTCGCAAGGCGCTTGAAGCCGCCCGGAAGCGCGTGAAGAAGCTCGAAGACGACTTCTACGTGTACGGGAAGATGGACGAAGAGCGCTTCGAGGAACTGAGCGAGGGACAGCGGGCCGTCATCGAGAGCACGACCGCCGCTCTGGAGGCCCTGGACGCGGAAATCGACCTCGCCCCGCTCTTGCGGTTCGAGCATCTGCGTGCAGCGTGGGCGCAGGCCGACACGGCTGACCAGCGCATGCTCTTGAAGTGCGCTCTCGGGAACAAGGGCATCACGGTCATGCCGGCGGCGCGGCAGGGGGACCCCACCCCGATCCTCGATCGGCTTGAGTTCGACTGGCTTTCGAAGAAGTCGGCCGCCGCCGAAACCTGAGTCCGCCGAATCCACCGGCCGAGTGTCGCGAGCACCCCGCGGCCCGCCTTCGCTCGGCCGCGCCCCCTGCCGCCTCTGTCCGCTGCCATCCCCTCGTGGCACAGCGGCGACGCTTCGACGATTGCGCAAGGATGGGGGTATGCCCAACCGACTTGCGCACGCCACGTCCCCCTACCTTCTCCAGCACGCGGACAACCCGGTGGACTGGTGGCCGTGGGAGCCGGCGGCTTTCGAGGAAGCCCGTCGGCGAAACGTGCCCGTGTTCCTGAGCGTCGGCTACAGCGCCTGCCACTGGTGCCATGTGATGGCCCACGAGTCCTTCGAGGACGAGCTGACGGCCGCGTACATGAACGAGCACTTCGTCAACATCAAGGTGGACCGGGAAGAGCGCCCCGACGTCGACGCCGTCTACATGGAGGCGGTTCAGGCGACCACGGGGCAAGGGGGGTGGCCGATGTCCGTCTTCATGACTGCCGAGGGGGAGCCCTTCTACTTCGGCACCTACTTCCCGCCCGAGCCCCGGCACGGGATGGCCTCGTTCACGCAGGTGCTCGAAGGCGTACGAACCGCCTGGGTCGGCCGGCGCGAGGAGGTGGCCGAGGTGGCACAGAAGATCACCCGCGACCTGGCCGGCCGCGCACTCGGGGCAGGGGGTTCGGCGCTGCCGACCGACGAGTCCCAGAGCAGCGCCCTGCTCCAGCTGAGCCGGGACTACGAGCCGGCGACCGGCTGGTTCGGGGGAGGCGACACGAAGTTCCCGCCGAGCATGGTCGTGGAGTTTCTTCTGCGCCACCATGCCCGGACGGGCTCCGAGGGAGCCCGGGAGATGGCTGAGGGCACCTGCGAGGCCATGGTGCGATCGAGCCTGTTCGACCAGGTCGGGGGCGGGTTCCATCGTTACGTGCTCCGTGCCAAGCCGCATGGACCATTGGTGCCGCACTTCGAGAAGATGCTCTATGACAATGCGCTGCTGTGTCGGGTCTACGCCCACCTCTGGCGCTCCACGGGGTCGGAGCTCGCCCGCCGCGTGGCGTTGGAGACCGCGGACTTCATGGTCCGGGAGCTGCGCACCCGCGAGGGCGGTTTCGCCTCCGCCCTCGACGCCGACAGCGAGGATCCGCTGACCGGCAAGCACGTGGAGGGCGCGTACTACGCCTGGACGCCCGCGCAGTTGCGCGAGGTGCTCGGCGAGGAGGACGGGGACGCGGCCGCCTCCTGCTTCGGGGTGACCGAGGAGGGGACCTTCGAGCACGGCACGTCCGTGCTGCAACTCCCGCAGGACGGGCCGACCCTGGACGCGGCGAAGGTCGCCGACATCAAGGCCCGGCTGCTCGCGGCGCGCTCCGGGCGGCCCGCGCCCGGCCGGGACGACAAGGTGGTGGCCGCCTGGAACGGGCTGGCGATCGCCGCGCTCGCCGAGTGCGGGGCGTACTTCGAGCGGCCCGACCTCGTCGAGCGCGCCACCGAGGCGGCCGACCTGCTGGTGCGGGTCCACTTCGACGCGACGGCCGGGCCCCGCCTGGCCCGCACCAGCAAGGACGGGAACGTCGGCCCCAACGCCGGGGTCCTGGAGGACTACGGCGATGTCGCCGAGGGCTTCCTGGCGCTGGCCTCGGTGACCGGCGAGGGGGTCTGGCTGGAGTTCGCGGGCTTCCTCGTGGACCTGGTGCTGGACCGGTTCACCGCCGAGGACGGTTCCTTGTACGACACCGCGCACGACGCCGAGAAGCTGATCCGGCGTCCGCAGGATCCGACGGACACGGCGGCGCCCTCGGGTTGGACCGCCGCCGCCGGCGCGCTGCTCTCGTACGCCGCGCAGTCGGGTTCCCAGGCGCACCGCACGGCCGCCGAGCGGGCGCTCGGGGTGGTCCAGGCACTCGGGCCGCGGGTGCCGCGTTTCATCGGGCACGGGCTGGCGGTCGCGGAGGCGCTGATGGACGGGCCGCGCGAGGTGGCCGTGGTGGGCCATCCCGAGGATCCGGCGACGGCGGCGCTGCACCGGACGGCGCTGCTGGGGACGGCTCCCGGCGCGGTGGTGGCGGTCGGACTGCCCCGGGCGGCGGACGGCGGCGCGGCGGAGTTCCCCCTGCTGGCCGACCGCGCGTTGAAGGACGACCTTCCGACGGCGTACGTCTGCCGGCATTTCGTCTGCGCCCGCCCCACGACCGAACCGGCCGAACTGGCCGAGCAGGTGGCCGGCGCGCGCCCCTGAGCCCGAGCGGGGGAGTCGCGCCCCGCGGTCGTGTCCGGCGTCGTGTCCGGTGGCATCGCCCCGGACACGACTGCCCGGCGACGTCAGTGCTGGTAGGCGGCCAGGGAGATGCCCACGTAGTGGGCGACGAAGGCCGCGAGCGTCAGCGAGTGGAACACCTCGTGGAACCCGAAGAAGCGGGGGGAGGGGTTGGGGCGCTTCATGCCGTAGATGACCCCTCCCACGCTGTAGAGCAGCCCGCCGACGATCACCAGCACGAGGACGGCGATGCCGCCGGTCCGCATGAAGTCGGGGAGGAAGAAGACGGCCGCCCACCCCATCGCGATGTAGCAGGGCGTGTAGAGCCAGCGCGGGGCGCCGACCCAGAACACGCGGAAGGCGATGCCGGCGCCGGCGGCGATCCACACCGCCCAGAGCAGGGTCCGCCCCGTGGAGGGCGGGAGCAGCAGGACGGTCAACGGGGTGTAGGTGCCCGCGATGATCAGGAAGATGTTGGCGTGGTCGAGTCGCCGCAGGATCGCTTCGCCGCGGGGGCCCCACGTACCGCGGTGGTAGACCGCGCTGATGCCGAACAGCAGGCAGGCCGTGAGGATGTAGACCCCGCAGGCGACGCGCGCCTCGGTCGAGTCGGTGAAGGCCATCAGTGCCAGGCCGGCGACGATCACGGCGGGGAACATTCCCAGGTGGAGCCAGCCGCGCAGCAGCGGCTTGTGTTCCAGGGCGGACTCGACGGCCTCGACGGCCTCGACGATCGGGTGGGCCGGATCGGCCGGTGCGGCCTCGGAAGCCGGAGCGGCGGCGGCGTCAGAAGTCATGGCCCACATGCTACCTACGGGTCCGTAGGTTTCCGTCAGTGCTCTTTACGGAAGATTGACGCGAGTGGGAATGCTCACGTGAGAAGCCCTCTGGACATATGCGCACATGCACCGGATGATCAGATGAGTGCGGTCGGCACCGGATGAGCGGAGCGCGAAGCGTCCGGGTCGCAGCCCCCACGGGGCAAACACCAACAAACCCCTCAACAAGGAGCGATCGTGGCGCGCGACAACGCGGCTCCCACTTCCAACCCGACGCAGCACAAGGCGTTGATCTCCTGGGTCGACGAGATCGCCGCCCTCACCGAGCCGGACCGGATCGTCTGGTGTGACGGATCCGAGGCCGAGTACGAGCGCCTGTGCGAGGAGCTCGTCGCCCAGGGCACGTTCAAGAAGCTCGACCCGGCGAAGCGCCCGAACTCGTACTACGCCGCCTCCGACCCCTCCGACGTCGCGCGCGTCGAGGACCGGACCTTCATCTGCTCCGAGAAGGAGGAGGACGCGGGCCCGACCAACCACTGGAAGGCCCCGACCGAGATGAAGGCGCTCTTCACCGGCACGGACGGTGGGCAGGGCATCTTCCGCGGCTCGATGAAGGGTCGCACGATGTACGTCGTCCCCTTCTGCATGGGTCCGCTCGGCTCCGAGCTCTCCGCGATCGGCGTCGAGATCACCGACTCCGCCTACGTCGCGGTCGCCATGCGCACCATGACCCGCATGGGACAGCCCGTCCTCGACGAGCTCGGCACCGACGGGTTCTTCGTCAAGGCCGTCCACACCCTCGGTGCTCCGCTCGCCGAGGGTCAGGCCGACGTGCCGTGGCCGTGCAACACCACCAAGTACATCTCGCACTTCCCGGAGACCCGCGAGATCTGGTCCTACGGTTCGGGCTACGGCGGCAACGCCCTGCTCGGCAAGAAGTGCTACGCCCTGCGCATCGCGTCCGTCATGGCCCGCGACGAGGGCTGGCTGGCCGAGCACATGCTGATCCTCAAGCTCACCCCGCCGCAGGGCGAGGCCAAGTACATCGCCGCCGCCTTCCCGTCCGCCTGCGGCAAGACGAACCTGGCCATGCTGGAGCCCACGATCCCCGGCTGGACCGTCGAGACCGTCGGCGACGACATCGCCTGGATGCGCTTCGGCGAGGACGGTCGCCTGTACGCGATCAACCCCGAGGCCGGCTTCTTCGGCGTCGCGCCCGGCACCGGCGAGCACACCAACGCCAACGCCATGAAGACGATGTACGCCAACACCGTCTTCACCAACGTCGCGCTCACCGACGACGGTGACGTCTGGTGGGAGGGCATGACCGAGACGTCGCCCGCCCACCTGATCGACTGGAAGGGCAACGACTGGACTCCGGACTCGCAGACGCCGGCGGCGCACCCCAACGCCCGGTTCGCCGTTCCGGCCTCCCAGTGCCCGACGATCGCCCCCGAGTGGGAGGACCCCAAGGGCGTCCCGATCTCCGCGATCCTCTTCGGTGGCCGCCGCGCCTCCGCGGTGCCGCTGGTCACCGAGTCCTTCGACTGGAACCACGGCGTCTTCATCGGTTCGAACATCGCCTCCGAGAAGACCGCCGCCGCCGAGGGCAAGGTCGGCGAACTGCGCCGCGACCCCTTCGCCATGCTGCCGTTCTGCGGCTACAACATGGGCGACTACATGGGCCACTGGGTCGACGTGGCCAAGGGCAAGGACCAGGCCAAGCTCCCGAAGATCTACTACGTGAACTGGTTCCGCAAGAACGACGCGGGCAAGTTCGTGTGGCCGGGCTTCGGCGAGAACAGCCGCGTCCTGAAGTGGATCGTCGAGCGCCTCGACGGCACCGCCGAGGGCGTCGAGACCCCGATCGGCGTCCTGCCGACCGTGGCCTCCCTCGACACCGACGGCCTGGACCTGCCGGCCGCCGACCTGGACTTCCTCCTGACGGTCGACAAGGAGATCTGGCGCGACGAGGCCGCGCTGGTCCCCGAGCACCTGAACACCTACGGCGACCACACGCCGAAGGAACTGTGGGACCAGTACCACGCGCTCGTCGAGCGCCTGGGCTGACCCGCCCGCCCCGACCGGGGCCCGAGAACGTGGGAGCCCCCGACCAAGCGGTTCCCACCGCAGCACGTGACCATCGTCAGGAGCGTTCGCGCTCCCCACGGTATGTCGTGTGCGTCTGCTGACGGCGGATCTCCGTTTCACGGAGGTCCGCCGTCACGCGTTTCGCCTCGTCGCGCCACGCCCACGACTGCCGAGCCGGCGAGCCGTGTTCGAACGGGCGACGGTGACGGGGTCCCGCTTCGAAATGCTGTGTGGGCCCGTGGGTGCTGGTGGGAGGGGCGGGCTGCCGGGAGGATCGTGCCATGGGCGTGAGCGCGTTGAAGTGGCAGGGCTGGCTGGTCGGTCTGGTGGTGCTGGCCGGGCTGCTGGTGTTCGCTCCGCTGGGCCTGTACGTGTGGGCCAGCGGCGAGGGGTCGGGCGAGCCGGCGGAGGTCCCGCCGGGGGCGGCGGTGGACGACGTGCGGGTCACCTCGTGCCGCGTCGATCCGGTCGGCCGCAGGGTGGTGGCCGGGGTCGACGTGACGGGCCGGGTCCCGGGCGCGAGCGCGTACCTGGTCACGGTGGAGTTCCGCGAGAGCGCCGAGCCGGAGCCGGGCGGGCGCGCGGCCCAGGCGCTGGCCCGGATCCCCGGGGTGGCGCGCGGGGCGACGGAACACGCGGAGGTGGTGGGTCCGGTGTGGCCGGCCGCGAAGGTGCCGTGGTGCGGGGTGGCGGGGGCGGAGTTCAGCCCCACGCCTTCGGCGAGCACGCCCTGAGCGGTCCGCCGCCTGCCCCGGTGCTCTGATCGCGGGGGTACATGGCGCCCGGTCCGGAGCCTCCGCGGCCCCGGACCGGGGCCGTCAGTGGGCGCCGGCCAGGTCCGCGTCGGCGGAGCGCAGGGCGGCGGCGTGCGCGTCCATCCGCTCGGCGGCGAGGATCGCGGCGGTGGTGTCGGCGCGGGACGCGGCGACGAGCAGGGCGCGGGCGGCGTGGTCGTGCGCCCGCTGGTGGAGCGCGGCGGTGTTCTCCGCCCGCGGCCCGCGCAGTCGGGCGGGTCGGGCGCCGCGCAGGCGGGTGATCTGTTCGGCGATCCGGTCGCCGGCCTCGTCGAGCCCGAGGTCGTCGGTGACGGCGAGCAGCGCCGAGAGGTGCCCGGCGAGCTGGATGTCCAGCGCCTCGCCGCGGCTGCTGTGCGGGTAGTCGGTGCGGCCGCCGTCCATGCGGTGGACGACCGGCTTGCTGCGGATCGGCTCGTACATGAGGAGGCCTCCTGCGTGGTCAGGAAGCCATCCTACATTGGATTCGTTCTAAAGTTGTGCTCGATCCGGTCAATCGGTGTGATCCGGCCGGCCGCCCCGCTCCTATGGCTGGCTGTAGCCGTCGAGGAAGGTGCCGATCCGCGTCACCGCGTCCGCCAGGTCCTTGGCGTTCGGCAGCGTCACGATGCGGAAGTGGTCGGGCTCCGGCCAGTTGAAGCCCGTACCGTGCACGACCATGATCTTCTCGGATCGCAGCAGGTCGAGGACCATCTGCCGGTCGTCCTTGATCTTGTAGACGGACGGGTCCAGTCGCGGGAAGAGGTACAGGGCGCCCTTCGGCTTCACGCAGGTGATGCCGGGGATCCGCGTCAGCAGGTCGTACGCGGTGTCGCGCTGCTCCAGCAGCCGTCCGCCGGGCAGGACCAGGTCCACGATCGACTGCCGGCCGCCGAGGGCCGTGGCGACGGCATGCTGTGAGGGCATGTTGGCGCACAGTCGCATGTTCGCCAGGATCGTCAGGCCCTCGATGTACGACGAGGCGTGCTGCTTGGGCCCGCAGACCGCCATCCAGCCGGCCCGGAAGCCGGCGACGCGGTAGTTCTTGGAGAGCCCGTTGAACGTCAGGGTCAGCAGGTCCGGCGCGATCGCGGCCGTGTTCGTGTGCGTGGCGCCGTCGAACAGGATCCGGTCGTAGATCTCGTCCGAACAGACGACGAGGTTGTGGCGCCGCGCGATGTCCGTGAGCCCGCGCAGCATCTCGTCGTCGTAGACGGCGCCGGTCGGATTGTTCGGGTTGATGATCACGAGCGCGCGGGTGCGGTCGGTGATCTTCCGCTCGATGTCCGCGAGGTCCGGCATCCAGTCGGCCTGCTCGTCGCAGCGGTAGTGGACGGCGGTGCCGCCGGCCAGGCTGACCGAGGCGGTCCAGAGCGGGTAGTCCGGCGCGGGGACCAGTACCTCGTCACCGTCGTCGAGCAGGGCCTGCATCGACATCTGGATCAGTTCGGAGACGCCGTTGCCGAGGTAGATGTCCTCGACGTCCAGCTCGATGCCCTTGGTCTGGTAGTGCTGCACCACCGCGCGCCGCGCGGAGAGCAGCCCCTTCGCGTCCCCGTAACCGTGGGCGTTGCCCAGGTTGCGGAGCATGTCCTCAAGGATCTCCGGCGGGCAGTCGAAGCCGAAGGCTGCGGGGTTGCCGGTGTTGAGCTTGAGGATGCGATGACCTGCTGCTTCGAGCCGCATGGCCTCTTCGAGCACGGGCCCGCGGATCTCGTAGCAGACATTGGCGAGTTTCGTTGACTGGATCACCTGCATGACGGGAGCTTACGGGGCCCGCCGCGGACCCGCTTCGAATTGCGCACCACGAAGAGGGGGAGGATTTGCCCCATTTCGCGCGATCGGTGGGTGGCGGTGCGGTCCGTCCTTGGAAACGCGGGTCCGGGGCCCGTCCCGCCCTGCGGAACGGGTGTGTGCGCCCGAGGGCGACGATCGTGTTGCGCTCGTCACCCCGGGGGACGGGCGGGGGCGGCGGCCCCGTCCGCGCGGGGCGCGTCCCGTACCGCCCGCTCGCGCAGCTCCGCGACGCCGCCCGACGCGTCGCGAACGTGTCGGGCGGCGCCCGGTCGGGAGGCGCGCGCTACGGGAGGTAGCGTTCCAGCGCCGCCGGACCCTCCTTTTCGATCATCTGACGCGCTTTTTCGAGCCGCTCCGGAGTCGGCTCCTGGCCGCGCGCCATCACAAGGTCCTCAGGGTCGAACGGACGCTCCGCCCCGGTGTAGAGGTGGGCCGGTCGGCTGGGCCGCTGGTCCGATTCACTGTCCATCGCGTACCTCCTCCAGTGCCCCCTGGCCCCCATCCTCCGGCGCCATCCCCATGAACGCACGTCGGCCCGGCCGGCACCCCGAAACCGGCCGCCCCGCCCTCGTCTCCCCGACTAGCCGGCCAGCAGCGTCAGCAGCGCCCCGAAGGCGAAGAGCGTGCCGCAGACCGTCAGGTTGACGCCCTTGTGCTCCACGAACACCGCGACGAACTCGCGGATCGTGGCGCTCGGCCAGAAGTACGCGGCGGTCGGGGAGCCCAGCACCTGGCCGTTGACCCCGACCTTGCGGGCCATCATGGCCGCGCGGAAGGCGTGGAAGTTGTTGGTGACCACCACGCAGCGGTAGTCCGCCTTCCCCTCTTCCATGATGGTCCTGCTGAAGGTGAGGTTCTCCTCCGTCGTGCGGGAGCGGTCCTCCAGCACGACGTGGTCCGCCGGCACGCCTTCCGCGATCAGCCAGTCGGCCATCGCCCGGGCCTCCGCGACCTTCTCGTTCGACCCCTTGCCCCCCGAGGGCAGCAGCAGCGGGGCGGTGCCGCCGCGGGCGCACTGGGCCACGTAGATCCGCAGGCCCTTGCGCAGCCGGGAGGCCAGCAGCGGGGGCACCCGGTCCCCGCAGACGAGGCCGGAGCCGAGCATCACCACGTAGTCGACGTCGCCGCGCACCCGGATCCGCCCGTAGAGGTAGGCGTAGGCGAGGAAGCAGACGAAGAGGAACGAGACGTACACCGCGATCATGATGACCATGGCGGTCATCCCGGCCACCCTGGTCGAGCCGCTCGCCATCGCGACGGCCGCCAGCGCGAGCACCGCGAAGATCGCCAGACCGGCCAGCAGGGACAGCAGGTTGCCCGGGCTGCGGCCTTCCTTGCGCACCATCGTCACCCCGTTGGCGACGAGGAAACAGGCGAGGGCGACGACCCCGACGGCCGGCACCAGGAACACCGCGACCGCGACGATCTTGGCGAGCGTGTCGGGGAGGTGCGTGAGTTGGAACAGCAGGGCCATCGCCAGGCTGATGAAGGTGAGCCCGAGGAGGACCGCGTTGCGAAATCGCCGCCGGTCCTCCCGCACACTCGCACAGAAGAAGACAAACAGGAGGGCTGCGGGGGCGAAGGCGAGCATGCCGCTCATCGTAAGCGGCTCAATTGAACCGTCAGCGGCCGGAATGCGGCGTCCGTCGTACCGAACGCCCGGCCAGGACGTCGGTCCTGCGACCGTCCCGCATCACGAAACGCCCGTCGATCAGGACGTGCGGGATCCCGGTCGGCAGCACCCGCGGACGTGCGTACGTGGACCCGGCCGCGACCGTGTCCGGATCGAAGAGGACCAGGTCCGCCCGGTACCCGACCCGCACCAGCCCCCGGTCGGGCAGGCGCAGCCGGGCCGCCGGCCGGCCCGCGAGGTGCGCCACGCACTCCTCCAGGGTGAGCACCCCCAGCTCGCGCACGTAGCGCCCCAGGTAGTGGGGGAAGGTGCCGTACGCCCGGGGGTGCGGCTTCGCGCCGCGCAGGATGCCGTCCGAGCCGCCGGTGTGGGCGGGGTGCCGCATGATCGCGCGGACGTTCTCCTCGTGCCCCACGTGCTGGAGGATCGTCGGCCGCAGCCGGTCTCCCCGCAACAGCCGCCGGGCGGCGTCCCAACCGGTGACGCGCGTGCCGACGTACGCGTCGAAGGCGGGATCGCCGACACCCGAGATCTCGATCGTCGACCAGTCCACGGGGACCCCGTGGCAGCCGTCCGCGCCCTCCACCTCCAGCGCGTACCGGATCCGCTCGGCCTCGGCGTCGTCCGCGAGCCGGGCGAGGACCGCCTCGGGGCCGCCCGCGTTCGCCCAACTCGGGAGCAGGGCGACGAGGGTCGTACAGCCGGCGGTGTACGGATAAGTGTCGAGGGTGATGTCGCAGCCGTCGGCCAGCGCCGCGTCGAGGAGGTCCAGCAGTTCCCCGGCCCGGCCCTCGTTCTCGTCGAAGTTCATGGTGGCGTGCGCGAGGTGCAGGGCGCAGCCGGCCCCGCGGGCCAGCTCGACCATCTCGGCGTAGGCGGCGAGCGCCCCGTGCCCGTACGAGCGGTGGTGCGGGCAGTAGTAGCCGCCGTACGAGGCCACCACCGCGCACAGCTCGGCCAGTTCGGCGCCGGACGCGTACATGCCGGGGGTGTAGGTCAGCCCGGAGGACATCCCCACGGCGCCCTGCGCGAGGCCCTCGGCGACGAGCCCGCGCATCCGGTCCAGCTCGGCCGGGGTCGCGGGACGGTCGTCCCAGCCGAGCACCGTCGCGCGCACGGTGCCCTGGGGCACGAGGTAGGCGGCGTTGACCGCGATGCCCCGGTCGAGGCGGTCGAGGTAGCCGCCGACGTCGCGCCAGTCGAAGTCGACGTCGTCGCCCGGGCCGTTCCACCCGGCGATCGCGGCCCGCACCTCGCCGCGGGTGCGGTCGTCGACGGGTGCGTAGGACAGGCCGTCCTGGCCGAGCACCTCCAGGGTCACGCCCTGGGCGACCTTCGCGCCGTGGTCCGGGTCGCGGAGCAGCGCGAGGTCGCTGTGGGCGTGCATGTCGACGAACCCGGGGGCGAGGGCCAGGCCGTGCGCGTCGAGGGTCTCGCGGCCGGTGCCGAGCTTCCCGACCGCGGCGACGCGGCCCTCGTGCACGCCCACGTCCGCGAGGTACGAGGGCCCGCCCGTGCCGTCGACGACGCGGGCCCCCCGGATGACGAGGTCCACGACTAGAAGAAGGTGCGCACGTAGTCGGTGACCGTTCCGTCGGCCTCCACGACCGGGATCAACGGCCACTTCTCGAAGATGGTGCACGGGTGCGACATGCCGAGCGCCACCCAGTCGCCGACCCGGACGTCCTCGGCGGAGTCCGTCTCCAACCAGGCGTGCTGGTCGGACAGTTTGACGACCCGGACGCCGGTGGCCGGGTGCTCGGTCCCGTCGAGGGCGTCGCGCACCAGCTCCGCCTCGGGCAGCCCGAGGTCGTAGGCGACGTCGCGCTTGCCCGCGTTGACGAAGGCCTGGGTGGGGGAGGGCCGGGAGACCACCTGGGCCCACAGGCGGAACGCGGGACGCAGCCCGCCCTCCTCCGGGACCCGGTTGAAGGGGGTGAGGCGGGTGTACCAGCCGTGGTCGTGCGAGACGTACGCGCCGGAGCGCAGCAGCTTCAGGACGGGCCGCGACAGCTCCGGGATCGCGGCGAAGACGTCCGCGACGGCGTCGAACCAGGCGGAGCCGCCGGCGCTGACGACGATCTCCTCCACGTCCGGGGCGAACCGGCCCGCCTTGTCGAACGCGACCGCGAGGTCGGTGAGCCGGCGCAGGTAGGCGTGGACGCGGTCGGGGTCGGCGTCGGGGACCTCCGCCTCGTAGCCGGCGACGCCGACGAGGCGCAGCGTGTCGGTCTGGGCGACGGCGTCCGCGACGGCGTGGCAGTCCTCGTCGGTGCGGGCGCCGGTACGGGCCCCCTCGCCGGCGCCGAGCTCCACGACCACGTCGACGACGGCCGGCCGGCCGCGCAGGGCGCGGTCCATCAACTGGACGCCGCGCACGGAGTCGACGTAGCAGACGAACCGGAAGTCGGGGTCGGCGGCGAGTTCGTCGGCCACCCAGGCCAGGGCCGCGGGGTCGACGAGTTCGTTGGCGAGGAAGATCCGCCCGATGCCGAAGGCGCGGTAGACGCGGGCCTGGTGCGGCACGGCGGCGGTGATGCCCCAGGCGCCGTGCTCCAACTGGCGGTGGAACAACTGGGGGGCCATGCAGGTCTTGCCGTGCGGGGCGAAGGACAGGTGGTGGCGCTCGGCGTAGGTCTCCAGCGCCGCCAGGTTGTGGGCGAGGGCGTCCGCGTCGAGGGTGAGGACGGGGGTGGTGAACCCGCCGGTGTGCAGGTTCCGGCGTTCGGCCGCGAGCTGCCCGACGGTGAGGGAGGCGCGTTCGGCGTCCGGGGGGAGACCCTTGAACCGGTGGTCGACCGGCTCGTCGGCCAGACGTCGGAGTGCTTCGCTGCCCATGCGGAATCCTCTCGCGTTGCGTGTGACGCAACGTGCGTTGCGGGTGGTGCCTGTGGCTGTCTAACATCCCGGATGACGACGGGTCAACGGTGTCGGTTCCGTTCCCCTCCGTTCCCCCGCCGCGGGAGCCGCGTCGGAGGCCCGCTACGAGAGGACACGGCGTGAGCCAATCGGTGGAGCGGGCCCTGCGGATCCTCCCCGTGCTGGCCCGGGGCCCCGCCGGCCTCGGCGAGGTCGCCGAGGACCTCGGCGTGCACAAGAGCACCGCCCTGCGACTGCTGCGCACCCTGCACGAACAGGGCTTCGTGTACCGGCAGCAGGACGGCCGCTACCGCCTCGGCGCCCGCATCTTCGCGCTCGCCGCCGAGGCCATCGAGAACCTCGACATCCGCGGGATCGCCCACCCGCACCTGGTCGAGCTGAACCGGCTCACCGGCCATACCGTGCACCTCGCCCTCCACCAGGACGACGAGGTCGTGTACGTCGACAAGGTCGACAGCCGCTACCCGGTGCGCATGTACTCCCGCATCGGCAGGCCCGTCCCGCTCACCGTCGCCGCCGTCGCCAAGCTCCTCCTCGCCGACCTGCCCGAGGCCGAACGGCGGGCGCTGGCCGACCGGATCGAGTACCCGGCCTACACCGCCCGGTCCACCCCCGACGCGCAGGCCTTCCTGCGCGAGCTGGACCTCGTGCGGGAACAGGGCTGGGCCACCGACTTCGGCGGTCACGAGGAGTCCATCAACTGCGTCGGCGCGCCCGTGCGCGGGCCGGACGGGCGGGTCGTCGCCGCCATGTCGGTCTCCGCCCCCACCGTGGTGGTCGGCGCCGACGCGCTGCTCGAACTGCTGCCCCTGGTGCGCCGCAGCGCCGACGCGATCAGCCACGAGTACTCGGGCTCCGCCCGGGACCCGGACCAGGACCTCGTACAGGAACCCGCACAGGAGGACACGCCGTGACCGACAAGATCGCCATCACCCCCGACACCCACACCACGCCGCCCGCGAGGTTCTCGCACGGCGTGCGCAAGGGGAACCTGCTCCAGGTCGCCGGCCAGGTCGGCTTCCTCCCGCACGTCGAGGGGCAGCCGCCGACCCCCGCCGGGCCCACCCTGCGCGCCCAGACCCTCCAGACGCTGGAGAACGTCCGCTCCGTGCTGGAGGCGGGCGGCGCGAGCTGGGACGACGTGATGATGATCCGCGTCTACCTGACCGACACGGACCACTTCGGCGAGATGAACGCGCTCTACAACGCCTACTTCGAGGAGCAGGGCCTGAAGCAGGCCCCGGCCGCCCGCACCACCGTGTACGTGGGGCTGCCCGCCGGGCTGCTGATCGAGATCGACGCGCTGGCCGTCCTCGGCTGACGCGGGCCCGCCTCGTGGTCGACGCGCGGGAGGGGCGCCCCCCTGGCGGTGGGGCGCCCCCGTCGGGGTGGACCGGCGGTCACGTCACTGCGTGCAGTACTGCGCTTCCTTGCCGATCGAGCGGTACATGCAGTCCGCGTTCTCCAGGAGTTGGAGCACGGCGTCCTTGTTGCGCGCCGTCTCCCGGTCGATCACCTCGTCGGGCGGGTAGAAGCCGCCCCCGCCCCCGGACTCGGACGGGTACATCTCGAAGGTGTAGGAGAAGATGCGCTGGTTGCCCCACAGCCAGTCGTCGATCGTCCCGTCGGTGATGTACAGGTCGCTCGACTGCTCCGGCGTGTAGCCGTTGCTGTTGGCCATGCTGGTGCCGATCTTCTTGTACGCCGCCAGGTCGTCGGCGCTCAGACCGGGCGCGGTGTCGTTGTACGTCCACCCGAACGGCCACAGCACCAGCTCGCTGTAGGTGTGGAAGTCGATGGCGGCCTTGATCTGCTGCTTGCCGCCCACGATCCGGCTGCGGACGAAGTCGGACACCACCTTGACCTCGGGCGCGGAGGACGCGGCGGCCCCCCGGTAGGTCTCGGAGCTCTTGCTGCCGCTGGAACCGCCGCAGCAGCCCCACTTGTAGTCCCAGTTGCGGTTCAGGTCGGTGCCCACGTACGAGGAGCCGGAGTTCGGCTGCCGGTTCTTGCGCCAGGAGCGGTAGGAACCGGTGGCGATGTCGTACTCGCCACCGTCCGGGTTGAGGTCGGGGATGATCCAGATCTCGCGGCCGTTGACGGCGTTGGTGACGCGGGAGTCGGTGCCGTACTTGGAGCCGAACTCCTTGAGCAGGTACAGGGCCATCTCGACCGTGAGGTGCTCACGGGCGTGCTGGTGGTGGGTGAAGAGCACCTCGGGTTCGGCCTCGTCGGTCGCGACGTTGTCACTGATCTTGATCGCGATCAGGTCCCGGCCCTGGTACGACTTCCCGATGACCTTCTTGCTCATGATCCCGGGGTACTGGGCGATGCGCTGGTCGATCTCCGCGTTCGCCTCGGCGTAGTTGTGGTACTTCGAGTCGGCGGACGGGAAGTCCATCGGGCTCGCCGCGACGCCGCGCTCGGAGCGGTCGGGCGGACCCGGCAGCGCGGTGAGCTTGTAGCCGAGGGCGCGCAGGCTCTTGGCCTGCATCGGGTCGGCGCTGACGACCACCGAGCGGGCGTCCACCTCGTCGATGGAGGCGCCCGTGCGGAGCAGGGCGGTGCGCTCGACGGCCGTGGCCGGTCCCTGGATCTCGTACTGGACGATCGCCTCGTCCTGGGTGGCGGTCGAGGGGGTGGGTGGGGTGGATGCCGTCGCGCTCAGGCCGTAGGCGGGTGCGCCGAGGGCGAGCGCCAGCAGGGCCGCCGTGACGGCGGCCCTCCGGCGGGTGTGGAGCCGCATGCGTTCTCCTGGGTGGGAGGTGGGGGTGCCGTGCGGACGCGCACAGCGTGCTCTCATGGCATGTCCGGGTCAAGAATTCGAAACCGGCCAATGTGACCGCGATCCACGGCCACCCCCACCCCTACCGCCTACGGCAGGCCGTGGACCTTCGGACCCACCGCGTTCGACCAGGAGCCACCCGCCTTGGCGTCCCAGTTGGTCGACCAGGTCATCGCGCCGCGCAGCCCCGGGTAGGTCTTCGCCGGCTTGAACGCACCGCAGTTCGTGCCCCGGGCCAGGCAGTCCAGGGCGTTGTTCACGATGGTCGGGGAGACGTAGCCGCTGCCCGCGCCGCTCGGGGACGCCGGCACGCCGATGCCCACCTGGGAGGGGTCGAGGCCGCCTTCGAGCTGGATGCAGGCCAGCGCGGTCAGGAAGTCCACCGAGCCCTGGGAGTAGACCTTGCCGTCACAGCCGTTCATCGCGCCGCTGTTGTAGTACTGCATGTTGACGACGGTCAGGATGTCCTTGACGTTCAGCGCCGTCTTGAAATAGCCGCCCTGCGTGGACTGCATGTCGATCGTCTGCGGGGCCATGGTGAGGACGAGCGAGGGCCCCGCCTTCGCCGACAGCGCGCGCAGCGCCTGCGTCATGTAGGTCGGGTTGAGGCCGTTCTCCAGGTCGATGTCGATCCCGCTGAAGCCGTACTCCTGCATCAGCGCCCAGGCCGAGTTGGCGAGGTTGTTCGCCGAGGCGGAGTCGTTGACCGAGATGGTGCCCTTCTCGCCGCCGATGGACAGGATGACGGACTTGCCGGCCGCCTTCTTCGCGGCGATGTCCGCCTTGAACTGGGGCACGGTGTAGCCGCCGAGGCCCGCCGAGTCGAGGTTGAAGGAGATGCCGCCGGGCGTGGTCGTGGCGTCGGCGAAGGAGACGGCGATGATGTCGTACTGCGCCGAGACGTCCGAGAGCTTCTGGACGGTCGCCCCGTTGTTGAAGTTCTGCCAGTAGCCGGTCAGGGCGTGCTTGGGGACGCCCGGGTTCGGGTTGCCGCCGCCGCCCGTGGTGGTGCCCGTCACCGCAGCGGACCGAGGCCCCTCGCCGGCCGCGTTGTACGCGCTCACCTGGAAGGAGTACGAGGTCGAGGCGGCCAGGCCCGAGATCTGCGCGGAGGTCGAGGACACCGTCTGGACGCGGACGCCGTCCTGGTGGACGTGGTAGCCGGTGGCGCCGGCCACCGCGTTCCACGAAAGGGTGAGGGCGTTCGCGCTCTGGCCGGAAACGGCGGCTCCGGCGGGGGCGCCCGGGACGCTCGGGCCGGGGTCGGTGCCGCCGCCCCCGTCCGGGCCGAAGACGCTGAACTCGTCGACGACGAAGCCCGGCTGGCCGTACCAGCCGTGCGTGTAGACGGTCACCTGGGTGGTGTTGGCGCCGGTGGAGAAGGTGGTCGACAGCTTCTGCCAGCCGCCGCCCGTGCCGGGGGTCCAGGTGGACACGTCCTGGGTGCCGGTCCCGGTCGCGCCGAGGTACACGTACGAGCCCTGCACCTGCGTGCTCAGCGTGTACGTCGAATTCGGCTTGACCGTGACGGTCTGGCTGCACCGGGCGTTGTCCGAGCCCGCCGGGGTGGCCTTCAGGGCGCCCGCGCCGGCGAAGACGGGGGAGGACACGACGGCGCCGCTGCCGCCGGTGCAGGACCAGTTGGCCAGCCCGGACTCGAAGCCTCCGTTCCGGGCGACGTTGACGTCGGCGGCTTGCGCCGTACCGGCGGTGAGGGCGGTCAGGCCTCCGGCGGCGAGGGTGGCGGCGCCCAACAGGGCGAGGGAGCGTATGCGGTTCACGAAGGCTCCGGTGGGGGGAGAAGGGGATGTGAAAGGCATGACAGGGGCAAGTGGGGTACCCCGGAGTCAAGTTGGTCCAGACCAATCCCGCTGTCAAGGGTCTTGGCAATGTGGCTTGAAACGACCGCTCCGCCCCCCGTGCGCCGATCCCCGATGTCCGGATTTCTCGCCACCTGCGCCCTCTGCCCCCGGGCACGGGAATCCGCAAGGCCCTGCCCTGTCAGGGGGGACGCGGATATGGTGCTGAGGCAAGGGGGAGCTGCGCGGATCGTTTGCGGTCGCGCAGTGCGTGCGCGTACGTGGGGACTGCGTGACGGGGGTGGGAACGCCCGTGGCGTACAGGGTGAACGGGGGGATTCGCGTGCCGACCGCCATTGCTGTCACCAGTGCCGATCTGGTGCTGCCGGCCCCCGACCGCCACACCCCGACCGCCGCCGTCCTGCGCCCGCCCGACCAAGTCGACCTCGACGGGGCCCTCGCCGAGACCGCCGCCCTC
The DNA here is from genome assembly GCF_036231985.1 of Streptomyces sp. NBC_01426. Taxonomy (GTDB): domain Bacteria; phylum Actinomycetota; class Actinomycetes; order Streptomycetales; family Streptomycetaceae; genus Streptomyces. Next base: position 3,125,751 of record NZ_CP109500.1, on the reverse strand, counting down.
CTGGAGCGACACGGCCACCTCGTGGTCGTCGTACCGCCCTGGCTGCCGCTCGCCACCATCCGCCGGCTGCACACCGTACGGGCCATTCTGGAAACCGACCGGATCGCGCTCCTCGACATCGATCTTCCGCCCCTGGGAACGGCCCTGCTGGTGCGTCAGCTCCGCCAGCTCAGCGTCTGCGACTTCAGCCCCGGAGTCCTGGCCTCCGCGGCCCGCCTGCTGCCGCACTACATCTACGCGGGCGCCCTGCTCGGCAGCGTCGCCAAACTGGACCGGGTACCGGTCGGCCTCAAGGCGCACGCCAGGTCCTGGTCACCGAGCGCCCAGTTCGCCGTACTCGCCCACCCCACCCCGCACCTGGCCAGACTGGGCACCTCCGGCTCCTCGGGCGCCCACAGCGCGGGCGGCGCCGCCGCGGGACTCCCCGCCGGCCCCGGCTTCGCGACCCACCTCACCTTCGCCCGCGGCCAACTCGCCTCCGACTGGGTGACCGCCGAACTCGCCCCCGCCTGGCAGGTGCAGGGCGTCATGGAGAACCCGCTGCCCGCCGACTCGCCCGTCTGGTGGGCCACGTCGAAGCTCGTCGAGTTCGCCGCCGCCATCCCGGACGTGTCCGTCCTCTACCAACTGGTCGCCTCCGTGCGGCGGGAGCAATGCCGATGGTGCGGCTTCGAACTCATCGGCGACCGCTGCGGCTTCTGCTCCGCCCCGCTGACGGCCCCACCGCCCGCGGCCGCGACATCCCGATCCAGACCCTGACCACCGGCCCGAACGAACGAAGAACGGCGAGGTAGTACGGCCCATGAACTCACGCCAGCGCCGCGGCGTCATCCTGCTCCTCCTGTCGATCCTGTGCGCCCTCGCGGCGTTCGCCGGGGTGCTCGTGGTGATCGGCGACGTCAACTCCAAGGTCGGGGCCGAGGTCGTCGCCTACCGCGTGAAGGGCGACATCGCGCCGTACAGCCCGCTCACGGCGGGCCAGTTCGAGCAGGTCACGGTCCCCCGACGGTGGCTGTCGGAAACGGCCGTCACCGACCTCGACGGACTCAGGAACAAGATCGCGCTCACCACGCTCAAGAAGGGCTCGCTGCTCCAGACGGACATGTACGTCGACAAACCACAGCTCCAGCCCGGTGAGCAGGAGATCGCCATCATGATCGACGCCGCCACCGGCGTGGCCGGCAAGATCACCTCCGGCGCCAAGGTCAACATCATCGCCACCTTCAAGGGCGCCAAGGAGACCGACCCCTCGCGCTCCGTGATCATCGTCGCCAACGCCCGCGTCCTGGGCGTCGGCAAGCTCACCGCGCTCGACAAGGACAGCGACCGCAAGGGCCCCGCCGAGGCCGTCCCGATCACCTTCGCCCTGAACACCAAGGACACCCAGCGCGTCGCGTACGCCGAATCCTTCGCTGAGCACGTCCGGCTGGCCCTGGTGGCCCCCGGCACCGATTCGGCGCCCAGCCCGAGCGACCGCACGTACACCCTCGACGGGGACAAGTGAGGCCCGGATGACCACCCGAATCCTCCCCGCGTCCGGCGACCCGGACGCCGCCCGCGCCATCTCCACCCTCCTCAGCCAGCTCCCGGACGCCGAGCCGGCCGCCCCGGTCCCCGATTCCACCGCGCTGCTCGACACCCTCGCCCGGCTGGCCGCCGAATCCCTCGACGACCTGCCCGAAGTGGTCCTGGTCCACGAGCGGATCGGACCGCTGCCCGCGCTGGAACTCATCCGCGAAGTCGCCCTCCGCTTCCCCGCCGTGGGCGTGGTCCTGGTGTCCTCCGACGCCGCACCCGGGTTCTTCGCCGCCGCCATGGACTCCGGCGCCCGCGGCCTGATCGTGCTCCCCCTCGCCTACGAGGAGCTCGCCGCGCGCGTCCAAGCTGCCGCCCAGTGGGCCGTCGGCGTACGCCGCCACCTGGGCCGCAGCCCGGACCTGCCCGCCGGACCCGGCGGCCGGGTGGTCACCGTCGCCGGCGCCAAGGGCGGGGTCGGTACCACCTTCACGGCCGTCCAGTTCGCCCTCGCCGCAGCCGCCTCCGGACGACGTACCGCCCTGGTGGACATGGACCTCCAGGGCGGCGACGTGGGCTCGTACCTCGACGTGCAGTTCCGCCGCTCCATCGCCGACCTCGCCGGGATCCAGGACATCTCGCCCCGGGTCCTCCAGGACGCGGTGTACGACGACCGGACCGGACTCGCGCTGCTGCTGGCCCCCGCCGACGGGGAACGCGGCGAGGAGGTCGACGAACGCGCCGCCCGACACGTCGTGACCGCCCTGCGCGGCCGCTACGAACTCGTCGTCATCGACTGCGGCACCCAGGTGACCGGCGCCAACGCGGCAGCGGTGGAAATGGCCGACATCGCCGTGCTCGTCACCACCCCGGACGTGGTCTCCGTCCGCGCGGCGAAGCGGCTGGTCCGCATGTGGGAACGCCTCCAGGTCCGCAAGGCCGAGGACACCACCATGGTCGTCAACCGCTGGAGCAAGCACACCGAGATCCAACCCGCCCTCATCGAGAAGATCACCAAGACCCGCCCCACCCGCACCCCCGTCCCGGCCGCCTTCAAGGAACTCCAGGCGGTCGTCGACGCGGGCCGGGTCCAGGACCTCGACAACCGCTCCACCGTGAAACAGGCCCTGTGGACCCTGGCCGGCGAACTCGGCCTGCTCACCGCCCCCTCCACCGCCGCATCGGCCGACGGCGCCGTCCCGCCGCCGCGCTCCGCCGAACTGGCCGTCCGGCCGTCCGGACCCATGGCCCGGCTGCGCCGCGGCCGGGAGGGCTGACGGATGCCCACGCGGAGACGGGGACGGGGACGGGTGTGCGGAGCGGTGCGGGGACGGACCCGGGGACGGGAGTGGGAGGCGCGCCGGGACCGGGGCCAGGTCGCCGTCGAGTTCGTCGGGATGGTCCCGCTGATCCTGCTGCTCGTGGCGGCGGTGTGGGAGTGCGTGCTGATCGGGTACGCGTTCTCGCTGGCCGGCAACGCGGCGGACGAGGCGGCCCGGGTCGGGGCGGTGCACGGCGACGGTCCGTGCCGAACGGCGGCCGGCAAGTACATCGGGGGCGCCTGGAACATGTCCGCGACCTGCGGGAAGTCCGGTGACATCTACAAGGCCACCGTCAGCCTCAACGTCCCCGTGTTCTTCCCCGGCCTCGACATCGGCGTCCCCATCACGGGCGAGGGCGGCTCCGCGCTGGAGAAGGAGGACTGACGTGAACCGGCACCCTGATCCGCACCGTGACCGTGACCGCATCCGTGGCCGCATCCCTGGCCGTGACCGGGGTCAAGTGGCCCTGGAGTACATCGGGTTCATCCCGATCCTGCTCTTCGTCGCACTGTGCGGCATCCAGCTGGGCTGGGTCGCCTACGTCCACCAGCAGGCGGAGACCGCCGCCCGCACCGCCGCCCGCGTCGAGGCCCGCAACCCGGGCGCCGGATCGGCCGCGGGCAAGTCGGCGGTGAAGGCGAGCCTGGGCGCCGAGGTGGCCGTGTCCACGACGTCCGACGCCGTCACCGCGACCGCGACCATCACGATCAACTCCATCGTGCCCGGCCTCGACATCGATCCCGCCACCGCCACCGCCACCATGCCCAACGACGACCCGAAGGTGACCGGACCATGAGCCTGCGTTCCCGGGTCAACACCCCCGACGACCGCCACAGCCACGGCGACGACGGCCGACTGGTCTCCTCGTACCGCGCCAAGCTGCTGGAGGAGATCGACCTCGCCGAGATGTCCGCGCTCGCGCCCACCGAGCGCCGGGCCCGCCTGGAACGCGTACTCGGCCACATCATCAGCCGCGAGGGCCCCGTCCTCTCCACCGTCGAACGCGCCCAACTGATCCGCCGCGTCGTCGACGAAGCCCTCGGTCTCGGCGTCCTCGAACCGCTCCTCGAAGACCCCTCGATCTCCGAGATCATGGTCAACGGACCCGACCAGATCTTCGTCGAACGCGCCGGCCGGGTGGAGCAACTGCCCCTGCGCTTCGCCTCGCACGAACAGCTGATGCAGACCATCGAGCGCATCGTCTCCACCGTCAACCGACGCGTGGACGAGGCCAATCCGATGGTCGACGCCCGCCTCCCCAGCGGCGAGCGCGTCAACGTCATCATCCCGCCGCTGTCCCTCACCGGCGCCACCCTCACCATCCGCCGCTTCCCCCGCGCGTTCACCCTGCACGAGATGATCAGCCTGGGTTCGCTGGACGAACAGATGCTCATGCTGCTGTCGGGCCTCGTCCAGGCGAAGATGAACGTGATCGTCTCCGGCGCCACCGGCACCGGCAAGACCACCCTCCTGAACGCCCTCTCCGGACTGATCCCGGAGGGCGAACGCATCATCACCATCGAGGACTCGGCCGAACTCCAGCTCCAACAGGCCCACGTGATCCGCCTCGAATCCCGCCCCCCGAACGTCGAGGGCAGCGGCCGGATCACCATCCGCGACCTCGTACGCAACTCCCTGCGCATGCGCCCCGACCGCATCATCGTCGGCGAGGTCCGCGGCGGCGAGACCCTCGACATGCTCCAGGCCATGTCCACCGGCCACGACGGCTCCCTCGCCACCGTGCACGCCAACAGCTCCGAGGACGCCCTGATGCGCCTCCAGACCCTGGCGTCCATGTCGGAGGTGGAGATCCCCTTCGAGGCGCTCCAGGACCAGATCAACAGCGCCGTCAACGTCGTCGTCCAACTGACCCGCTTCGGCGACGGCTCGCGCCGCATCACGGAGATCTCCATCCTCGACTCGCACGGCCGCGAACCGTTCCGCATCACCACCGTCTGCCGGTTCGCGGCCCAGCCGATGGGCCCGGACGGCCGCGTCCACGGCCACTTCGAGTACTACCCGCTGCCACGCCGGATCGCGGACCGCCTCTACATGAACAACCAGCCGATTCCGCAGGCCTTCGGCGTCGCGCTGTCGGACGACCAGTTGGCCACCCGGACCGCACGGACCACTCGGACCCTCCTGTGAACACAACCGTCTCCCTCACCCTCGGCGCCACCCTCCTGGCCGGCCTCCTCGTGGTCTGGGGCGTCCACGCCTACTCCGCCGGCCGCGCCCAGCGCGCCGCCCTGATCGAGCGCCTCTCCGCGAGCGGCGCCCCCGAGCCCCAGGGGCGCAGACGCCGCTTCCGGGAGATCGACCGTCGGCTGCGCCGCACCCGGCTGGGCCGGCGCATCGAGATCAAGCTGGCGACCACCGGCCTGGACCTCACCCCCGGCGAGTTCTTCGTCTACATGCTGCTGTCCGTGGCCGGGGTCTGGCTGGTCTTCGCGTCCTTCCTCGCCCCGTTCTTCGGACCGGTGGCCGGACTCATCGCGCTCTGGTCCGCCAACGCCTTCCTCAACTGGCAGCGGGCGCGCCGCACGGAGCGGTTCATCAACCAGCTCCCCGAACTGGCCCGCATCCTCGCCAACGCCACCCAGGCCGGCCTGGCCCTGCGTACCGCCATCGGCATCGCCGCCGAGGAACTGGAGGCCCCGGCCGGGGAGGAACTCGCCCGGGTCGCCGACCGGCTCGCCATCGGGCACTCCATCGAGGAGTCCCTGGGCGAACTCACCGAACGCCTGCCCTCGCGGGAACTGGTCGTCCTGGTCTCCACCCTGGTCCTGTCGGCCCGCGCCGGCGGCGCCATCGTGGGCAGCCTGCGCAACCTGACGGTGACCCTGGAACAGCGCAAGGAGACGCGACGGGAGATCCGCACCCAGCTGTCGCAGGTGACCGTGACCGCGTACCTGGTGCCGGCCATCGGACTGGGCTCCCTGCTGCTGGTGGACATGATGATGCCGGGCGCGCTGGACCGGATGACGGGGGCGTTCATCGGGCAGACGGCCGTCCTCGTCGCGCTGGGCCTCTTCGCCCTCGGCTTCGTCCTCATCCGGCGCCTGTCGAAGATCGACGTGTGAGGGGCCCCGACCGATGACCGCACTCCTTCTCGCCCTGGCCCTGGGCCTGTCCGTCTTCGGCGCCCTGTACGGGCTGCGCCTCTACCGCGCCGACGTCAAACTCCCCAGCGACCTCGCCCTGGCCTTGGAGGTCGGCGCCACCCGCACCACCGCCGTCGGCTCGCTCGTCGACCGCCTCGGCATCCGCTGGGCCCCGCTCGTCCTGCGCCTGATGGGCCGGGACCGCGTCGCCCGCAAGCGCCGCCAGATCGACATGGCCGGCAACCCGGCCGGCCTGACCATCGACCGCTACGCGGCCCGCCGGGCCGTGTACGCCCTCCTGGGCGGGCTCGGCGCCTTCTCCCTGCTGATCAACGGCCAGTTCGTACCGGCCCTGCTGATGGTCGCGTTCGGCCTGTTCTGGATCGAGGTCGGCCTGTGGTCCGCGATCCGTGTGCGACGCGACCACATCGAACGCACCCTGCCCGACTTCCTGGACGTCCTCGCCGTCGTGGTGAGCGCCGGGCTGGGCTTCCGGCAGGCGCTGGAACGGGTGGCGGGCAAGTACGAAGGCCCGTGGTCCGACGAGATCCGCATCACCCTCCAACAGATGGACATGGGCGTCAGCCGCCGCCAGGCCTTCGACGAACTGCGCCGGCGCAACGACTCCGAACAGGTCGCCCAGTTCGTGACCGCCCTCCAACAGGGCGAGGAACTCGGCTCCCCGATCGTCGAGACCCTGATCGCGATCGCCGAGGACATGCGCCGCACGGACGCCCAGAACGCCCGCCGCCGAGCCGCCCGCGCCGTCCCGAAGGCCACCTTCTCCGTCACCATGTTCATGCTGCCCGGCACGCTGATCCTGCTCGTCTGCGGATTCGTGTACGGGGCGAACATCGACTTCGGCGCGATGTTCGGAGGCGGCTGAGCCATGCCCCTTCCCTTGTACCGGGGCCTTGCCCTGAAGCGGGCCCTTCCGTCGGGCCGGGCCCTTCCGTCGGGCCGGGCGCTTCCGCCGGACCCGTCGGGCGTGCCGGACCTGTCGGGCGTGCCGCGGGCGAACGCGCTGCGGGCCTCGGCCCGCCACGTCCTCGTACTCCGGCTCGCCCTGATCGCCCTGGGCGCCCCGACGGCACTGGAACGGTCGGCGCCCGGCGGACCGACGTACCTGACCGCAGGCGCCCTCCTGGTCACCTTCACGCTGTCCTACGCCGCGTTCCGCGCGGGGGAGCGCCTCGGACCGCTCCTCCCGCGCCACCGGGCGCTGCTCGCCCTGGACATGGCGCTCGTCACCCCCCTGCTCGTCATCGCCGGCCCCGCACTCCCGCTCGGCCTCGTCTGCCTCTGCACCCCGCTGCTCGCCGGACTCCTCCACGACCGCCGCGCGGCGGCCGGGTACGCGGTCGCGCAGGCAGCGGTGGTCGCGGCGGTGACAGTGGTCACGGCGGTGACCGGCGCGGGGGGCGCGGGCGTGTCGGGGGTCGGGGACGCGGGCGTGTCGGGAGCCGAGGGCGTGTCGGGGGGCGGGCCCCTGCTGTCCGCCCTCGCCCTGCCGTCCGCTTTCGCCCTGCCCGCCCTCTGCCTGCTCGCGGGGGCGGCGGGGGCCTGCCTGCGGGACCTCCTCACCCGCGTCGACGAGGCGAGCCGGACCTGCGCCGAGACCACCGCCCGCCGCGCCGCGACTCAGGCCGCCCGCGCCGAACGCGACCGCCTGGCACGCGAGATGCACGACTCCGTCGCCAAGACCCTGCACGGCCTGGCCCTGGCGGCGGACGCCCTGTCCCGCACCGCCGACCCGGCCGCGGTCCACGCCCAGGCACGGACGGTGGCCGAGGCCGCCCGCCGCGCCGCGGCCGAGTCCCGGCACCTCCTGACCGACCTCCGAAGCGACGAAGCCACCCCGACCACCCGACCCGCCCCCGCCACCCCCCTCCTCGCGCAACTGCGATCCCTCGCCGCCCACCACCCCGGCGCCGCCCTGCACACCACCGGAACCGTCCCACCCGTACCCCCCGAGGTCACCCGCGACCTGCTCGCGGTGGCCGCGGAAGCCCTGGAGAACGCCCGCCGGCACGCGTCCGCCTCCCGCGTCGACATCACCGCCGCGGCCTCACCCGCCGGCCTCCGCCTCACCATCACCGACGACGGCCCGGGCCTGCCGCCCGGCGGCCCCGACCCGGCCCACCTCCGCGCCACGGGCCACTTCGGGCTGCTCGGCATGACGGAACGCGCCGCCGCCATCGGCGCCCACCTCGCCATCGGCCCCCCGACCACCGGCCCCGGCACCCAGGTCCGCCTCGACATCCCCCTCGGGAGCCCGTGATGCCGCCCTTGCGCGTCCTGATCGCCGACGACAACCCCGTCGTCCGCGCCGGCCTCTCGGCCCTCCTCGCGACCGCCCCCGACATCGAGGTCGTCGCCCAGGCCGCGGACGGCCGCGAGGCCCTCCAGCTCACCCGGACCCACACCCCCGACGTGATCCTCCTCGACGTTCGGATGCCGGGAGTCGACGGCATCTCGGCGCTGCCCCACCTGGCGCGCCTGGCACCCGTACTGATGCTGACGTACAGCCAGGAGTCTGAAATCGTCCGCGAAGCCCTCCTGCTGGGCGCCGGCGGCTACCTGGTCCACGGCGAATTCACCCCGGACCTCCTGCTCACGGCGGTCCGCGACACCCACGCCGGCCGCGCCCACTTCACCCCGACGGCGGCAACCGCGGTCCTCGCGGAGCTCCGGGCCTCTTCGCAACCGCAACGGATTGTGGCACAGTCTTCTCAGCGCCTTCCGAACCACATCGCGTTCGGGCTGAGTTCACGTGAGGAGGAGGTCATGGATCTGATCGCATCCGGGATGAACAACCAACAGATCGCGGCCACCTGCTTCATCAGCGAGAAGACGGTCAAGAACCACATCAACCGCATCTTCGCGAAGCTCCAGACCACCACCCGCAGCGAAGCCATAGCCCGCTGGCTGGGAACCGCCCGTCCAGGGGTGGCCGGCCATGGGTAGACAGTCTGCGCAGTGGGTCCGTAATTGGGCCCCGGGACCCTTGGTTATCACCGGTAACTCCCCGTACGGTCCGCAAATCGACAGCGGCACCGGCCCGGGAGGAAACCCTCATGTCACACAACACGCTGCTGAAGGCCACCGTGCAGACGAAGATCCGCCTGCGCGGCTGGACGGACACGGCGATGACGAGCATGCGCAAGCGCTACACGACCACGGACCGCGGCCAGACGGCCTTCGAGTACCTGGGCATCATCCTGGTCGTCGTGGTCATCATCGGAGCGATGGTCGGTACCGGTATCGGCACGGCGATCGTGGGCCGCATCACGACAGCCATCGCAGGTCTTACCGCCGGCTCGTGATCGCAGGTCATTCCAACGACCGGGGCCAGGTCTTTCCGCTGTACGCGATGGTCGTGGTCGGGCTGCTCTTCGCGGCGCTGGCGTTCTTCGTCTTCGGTCAGGCCGCCGTCGTCCGCAGCGATGCGCAGGGGGCAGCGGACGCGGGGGCTCTCGCAGCGGCTCGGGAAGCGCGGGACAACCTGCTTCCGGGCCTCGACCTTGCGACGCTCAAGCCCGACGAATGGCAAGACATCCTGACGGGTAAGTCCTTCGACGTGGCGGGGGCTTGTGGGGCGGCCGAAGACTTCGCGCGGCTGAACGACGCGTCGGGTACCTGCTCATCGTCGATGCTGCGCTTCACCGTCGAGGTGACGACCGAGGGTACCGTCGGAGCCTCCGTGGTGCCAGGCACCGAGAACATGCACGGGGCGGCAAAGGCGGTGGCCGAGGTCGTGCCCAGATGTGTCTTGGGCGACGCTCCAACCCCCTCCGTTACTCCGGTGCCCGCGTCGACTGATCCCCCGTCGGCAACTCCCACCGTCATCAATTGCAAGGGCGGGAAGATCATCAAATTCGACCCCCTGAAGCCGGATCTCTGGAGCACGCTGGCGCGAAGCCTGTTCGATGTGCGACTGGTCGGCTGACGAAGAACGAGAGACAAGGAAACGGCTCAGATGAGCATTCGGTACACGGTGAAGGTTCACAGGGGAGTGGCTGCCGTTTTCGTGGCGGCATTGGCCCTCGCCTTGGCCGGATGCGGGGACGACGGTCAGGGAAAGGTGCCTCAGAAGGCGCCCAGTGTCAGTAAGAGCGCAGGCGCTGACGCCAAGCCCCAGCCTTCGGTGAACAGCAGTCAGCCCTCCCAGCCGCGTCAGGTGATGGCGACGATGACCGGTGAGGCCGGTGTCGTCCTGGACATCTATTCTGCGGCTCGGGATGCCTCTGGCTTCGTCACGGTGAGCGGCCAGATCAAGAACACCGGCGAAAAGCCCTTCGGTAATACAGCGGCATGGCGTGGTAATGAGCTCAAGGCAAGCGGGGTCTCCGTGGCGGGGGTCACGCTGGTCGACAAGGCGGGCAAGAAGAGGTACTACGTGCTGCGTGACACGGAGGGCAGATGCCTGTGCACAACGGGCGTGGTCATCATCGAAGCGGGCCAGTCGGTTCCCTTCTTCGCCCAATTCCCTGCGCCCCCCGCGAGCACCGGCGAGGTCGAGTTCAACTTCCCGACTTTCTCGTCGGCAACTTTGAAGATCTCCGGGTGATCCCATGACCAAACGACACCGCGTCTCCGCGTCCACCGCCGTCGTCGGGCTCGTCATTGCCGGCGCGCACTTCATCGGGGCCACCAGTGCCCACGCCGACGACGTCAAGCCGTCGGTGCCGCCCGGTACCGAGCCTTCGGCTTCGGCTCCCGTGGCCATCGACTCGAACGCCCCCGGGCTCAAGATCCCGCAGGGTGGGACCCTCGCGCCCGTCAAGGTGCTCGACATCGCCGAGGTCGTCGAGGACCTCGGGGGTGAGGAGCGGCGGCAGGAGACCAATCAGACCGTCATGATGGCGCTGCAGTCCGAGGTCCTGTTCCCCGAGAACAGCGCGGTGTTCAACGCGCAGGCGGCGGCGCGGATACAGGCCATCGCCAACGAGATCAACCAGCAGAAGGCGACCCGCGTCCGCGTCTTCGGGTTCACCGATGACCAGGGCAGTTATGAGCACGGCAAGGAGCTGTCCAAGCAGCGCGCCGACGCCGTGCAGGCGGAGTTGGGCAAGACCGTGACGAACTCCGGCGTCATCTTCGACGTCCGCGGTTACAGCGAGGATTACCCGATCGCCGACAACGGCACCGAGGAAGGCCGGAAGAAGAACCGGCGCGTGGAGATCACGTTCCCCCGCGGGAGCGGTCAGTAGGCCTTCGGGCGGCGGGTGTTCGTCCGTCAACTCTCACTGCGTGAGGACGCCGGCCCTCACCGCATGAGGACGCCGGCTCTCACCGCATGAGGGCACCGCCCCTCACCGCATGAGGATGGCCGCCGCCTCGCGGGCCCGGTGGGCCGGCGCGGGGCCGGGGTCGAGGGCGGCCACGACGGTGGCGCCCTCGACCAGGAGCAGGAGTTGGTCCGCGAGCGGTTCCCGGTCGGGGCCGGCGAGGTCGGCCAGGAGGTTCCGCAGCTCCGCCTTGTGGCGGCGGATGACGTCCACCACGGCCTCGGGGCCGGTGCCGAGTTCGCCGTAGGCGTTGAGGAACGCGCAGCCCCGGAAGTCCGGCTCGCGGAACCAGTCCGCCAGCCAGTCGAAGACGCCGAGGATCGGGTCCGGTGCTTCGGTCACCGCCGTGCGCAGGCTTGCCGTCCAGCGTCGGTCGCGGCGTTCCAGGTAGGCGGTGACCAGGGATTCCTTGGCGGGGAAGACGCGGTACAGCCGTTTGAGCGGGACGCCCGATGCGGCGCGGATGCGGTCCATGCCGACGGCCTGGATCCCCTCGGCGTAGAACAGGGTCTCCGCCGCGTCGAGCAGTCGGGTCCGGGCCTCTTCGTCGTCCATGAGGGCAGCGTAGTCCAGAGACGCTTGCCTGGAGAACGATCGTTCTCTATGGTGCGGAGCAGAGGGAGAACGATCGTTCTCTACGTGTCGAGAGGGCTCATTCCATGACCGCCGCCGTACCCCGCCCGCCCCTGCCGCCCTTCACCGAAGAGAGCGCCCGCGCCAAGGTGCGAGCCGCCGAGGACGCGTGGAACAGTCGCGACCCCGACCGCGTCGCGCAGGCGTACACGCAGGACTCGGTCTGGCGCAATCGCGACCGCTTCCTGACCGGCCGCGCCGAGATCCGGGAGTTCCTCGCCGACAAGTGGGAGCGCGAGCTGGACTATCGACTCCGCAAGGAACTCTGGGCGTACACCGGGAACCGGATCTCCGTCCGCTTCACGTACGAGTGGCACGACACCGCCGGCCAGTGGTGGCGCAGCCACGGCAACGAGCAGTGGGAGTTCGACGACGACGGCCTGATGCGCCGCCGGGAGGCGAGCATCAACGACGTCCCCATCGCCGAGGAGGATCGCCGACTGGTCCGACCGCGCCACGACACCTGACGGCCCCCGGGCCGGCGTCACGCCAGAACCCCGGCCCGGCCCCCGGCCCGGCATCCCGCCCGAACCCCGCCCCGCGACCCGCCCGGTAACCCCGCGACCCGCCCCGTAACCCCCGCTACTGCCCGTGCGCCTGCGTGATGAGGTCCGTGGCGACCTCCAGGGCCGCTTGGCGGGTTTCCTCCGGGTTGCCCTCCACGTGCTGGAGGAACATCATCCCGGCGTGCAGCGTGAACAGGGCGCTCACGCAGCGCACCTGGTCCGTCAGCGGCCCGTCTTCCGTCCGCAGCAGTTCGACCAGGGTGAAGAGGCGCTTCTTCACGGTCTCTCCGATGCTCAGTTCCCGCATCGTCGCCTGGTTCTCTTGCATGAACCGGTACAGGGAGGCCCCGGCCGCCATCGCCTCGCTGTAACGCCGGAGCACTTCCCGCTTGGTCTCCAGCGTGCGCGGCTGCTCCTCCGCCCACGCGATCAGCTCGTCGATCGGACGCGTCACGTCCTCGAAGAGGCTGATGATGATGTCTTCCTTGGTCTTGAAGTGGTAGTACAGCGCCGCCTTCGTGACGTCGAGCCGCTCCGCGATCTCGCGCAGCGACGTCTTCTCGTACCCCTGCTCGGCGAAGAGCTCCACAGCCACGTCCTGGATGCGCTGACGCGTGTTGCCACGGCGCTGCTGCGGACTGCTGCTGGTCATGGCGCTCCCAAAATTACTTACTTGACGCCCGGCTAGTGACGGGTTTACCTTCCCCCAGTGTAGTGAACTAGCCGGGCGGCAAGTAAGCCCCGGGGGGCAGGGGAGTGGACGAGATGGCGGAAATGACGAAGAAGGCCGAAACCTCGGAGGAGGTGAAGCCGCGCAGCGTCCGCGTCGTACTGATGGCGCTCATGATCGCGATGCTGCTGGCCATGCTGGACAACATGATCATCGGCACCGCGATGCCGACGATCGTCGGCGAACTCGGTGGCCTGGAGCACCTCTCCTGGGTCGTCACCGCGTACACCCTGGCCACGGCCGCCTCCACCCCCATCTGGGGCAAGATCGGCGACATGTACGGCCGGAAGGGCTCCTTCCTCACCTCGATCGTGATCTTCCTGATCGGTTCCGCGCTCAGCGGCATGGCCCAGGACATGGGTCAGTTGATCGGGTTCCGTGCGATCCAGGGCCTCGGCGCCGGTGGTCTGATGGTCGGCGTCATGGCGATCATCGGCGACCTGATCCCGCCCCGTGAGCGCGGCAAGTACCAGGGCATGATGGCCGGCGTGATGGCCCTCGCCATGATCGGCGGCCCGCTGGTCGGCGGCACCATCACCGACCACATGGGCTGGCGCTGGTCCTTCTACATCAACCTCCCGCTCGGCGCCGTCGCCCTCGCGATGGTCACCGCGGTCCTGCACCTTCCCAAGAAGAAGGCCCAGGGGAAGATCGACTACCTCGGCGCGGCCCTGTTGACCATCGCCATCACCTCCACCGTGCTCGTCACCACCTGGGGTGGCACCGAGTACGCCTGGGGTTCCGGTGAGGTCATCGGCCTGATCATCGTCGGCATCGTGTCGATCGCCGCGTTCCTCTACGTCGAGACCAAGGCCGCCGAGCCGGTCATGCCGCTGCACATCTTCCGCAGCCGCAACTTCACGCTCATGTCGGTGATCGGGTTCCTCGTCGGCTTCGCGATGTTCGGCGGCGTGCTCTACCTCCCGCTGTTCCAGCAGTCGGTGCAGGGCGCCTCCGCCACCAACTCCGGCCTGCTGCTCCTGCCGATGCTGCTCTCGATGATGGTCGTCTCGCTGATCGCGGGCCGCATCACCACCAGCAGCGGCAAGTACAAGATGTTCCCGATCGTCGGCGGCGCGCTCATGGTCGTCGGGCTCTTCCTGCTCGCGACCATGGACACCGGCACCACCCGCCTGATGTCCGGCGTCTACATGGCGGTCCTCGGTGCGGGCCTCGGCTTCCTGATGCAGATCACCATGCTGGTCGCGCAGAACAGCGTCGACATGAAGGACATGGGCGTCGCGTCCTCCTCCGCCACCCTGTTCCGGACCCTCGGCGGTTCGTTCGGTGTCGCCCTGATGGGCTCGCTCTTCACCTCGCAGGTGACCGACACCATGACCGACCGACTGGGCCCCGAGGCCGCCGCGAAGGCGGGCTCGGCCCAACTGGACGCCGCGAGCCTGGCCAAGCTGCCCGAGGCCATGCGCGACGCCTACCAGCACGCGGTCGCGGCCGGCACGCACTCCGCGTTCCTGCTCGGCGCGGTGATCGCCGTACTGGGCTTCGCGGCCGCCTGGTTCGTCAAGGAGGTCCCGCTCCGGGGCGCGGGTCCCGCCCAGGCCGCCGGCGGCGAGGGCGGCGAGGACGAGGGCAAGACCGCCCAGGCTCCCCAGGAGTCCGTCGCGCACTGAGCGAGGCACCTGATGCGCGCGTGGCGTACACGACGCGTGTGACGTATGCGACAACGTAGGAATCGAACGAGCCCGGCACCGCGGATGCACCCATCCGCCGGTGCCGGGCTCTTTCCGTACCCGTACCCGTACCCGTACCCGCGGCCGGCCTCGCCCCCGCCCACCCGTGCCGTGACCGCGATCGCCGTGACACCTGGTGCGGGAGTCGCCTCACGCGGGTCGAGTGAATCCCGTCCACGGGAGGGGAGGTTGAGCCGCGAGGTGATGGGTAGCAGGTTGGGACGATTCGGCCCGGTTTCAACGGGCCCGAAAATACGGACGATCGGGGACGAATGTCCCATTACTTGGAATTTATGGGGGAATTCACTGGAACCCCTCCTCGTCACCCGGCGTCTGGAAGACGAGGGGGCACCACCGGCGGCGGTCGGAGGCGCCCACGAGGTGAAGGGGAGTGGACAGACTCATGGGGTTCTTGGCACGCACGCGCAAGCAGGCCGCACAGTCCCGGTTGACCGTCGTGGCGGCCGCGGTGGCCGTCGCCGCGACGGTATGGGGAGCGACGGCGATCGTCGGACCGGACCACCCCATCGGACACGAGAACGCGGCCGGTCGCACGGACGGCCCCGCCGGCGGCGCGCCGGGCTCGCCCGGGTCGCCGAACGTGCCCCGGCAGCGCATGCCCGAGGGGATAGCCCACGCCTCGGAGGGCGGCGGAGACACGGTCAACGTCACCATCGACGACGGCCCCGACCCCCGATGGACGCCGCAGATCCTCGCCGTCCTCGCGGAGCACGAAGTGAAGGCGACCTTCTGCATGGTCGGCCCCCAGGCCGCGGCCCACCCGGACCTGGTCAAGCAGGTCGTCGCGGCCGGGCACCGGCTCTGCGACCACACCATGTCCCACGACACGGCGATGGACAAGAAGCCCGTCGCCTACCAGAAGGCGCAGATACTCGACGCGCAACGACAGATAGAGCAAGCCGCGGGCGGCGGCGCCAAGGTGGAGTACTACCGGGCCCCGGGCGGCGCGTTCACCCCCGACAGCCGGCGCATCGCCGCCGAGGCCGGCATGCGTCCGCTCGGTTGGAACGTGGACAGCAAGGACTTCAGCAAGCCGGGCGTCGCCGCGATCGTCAACACGGTCAAGGGCGAACTGAAGAACGGTCCGACCGTGCTCTTCCACGACGGCGGAGGCAACCGCGCGCAGACCGTCGAGGCCCTCGACCGGGTCCTGGCCTGGCTCGACGAGCAGGGTCGCCCCACCGGCTTCCCGGTCCGCACGGCCCCCTGACACGCCGTCCGGCGGCGAACGGGTGAGGGTCGCCCCGCCGGCCCCGCCCCCGGTGTTCCCTGGCCGTACGCGCGGCCGTACGCGGCAGCCGCACGCGGCCGTACGCGCGGCCCGCACGCGGCCGCGTACCCGTCACCGCGCACGAGAGAACCCCGCGCGGACCGAATCCCGCGCACGACCGCCGGAGGACCGACCCGTGATCGCACCCGAGCACCTCACCGACCCAGCCGTCCGCGCCTTCGTCACCGCCGTGAACGCGGGCGACCGGGCGGCGTTCGACGCCGCCCTCGCCCCGGGCGCGACCATGTCGGACGACGGATCCGACCGGGACCTCGGCGAGTGGACCGAGAAGGAGGTCTTCTCCTCGGGCGGCCACATGGCCGTCGCCTCGCAGTCCGAGGACGGTCGCGCCCTCGTCGTCGACTACCGCAACGACACCTGGGGCGAGATGCGGACCGCCTGGCGGTTCGACGTCACCGACGGCCGCGTCGGCCGCTTCGAGACCGGCCAGGCCTGACCTTTGCCCGGGTGGGCCCGCCCGCCGCTTCGAGACCGGCCGGGCCCACCCCGGCGTCCGGCCGGCCCGCCGCAACTGGCGTTCATCGGTTGGTA
The DNA here is from genome assembly GCF_036231985.1 of Streptomyces sp. NBC_01426. Lineage (GTDB taxonomy): Bacteria > Actinomycetota > Actinomycetes > Streptomycetales > Streptomycetaceae > Streptomyces. The sequence goes on along the minus strand of NZ_CP109500.1, from coordinate 3,109,116 downwards.
TTCCGGGCGAACCGCGGAATCCGTCATCCTCGGGTCCGTCCCCCTTGCCCGTACGGGTGAACGCGCGCCCGGCGTCGTTCCGGCCCGCCGGAAGCCCCCGTTGGGTCGGGCATGAAGCGCACCCGCACCGCCGCTCTCGCCCTCGCCGCCGCCGCCGTGGCCGCCCTCGCCCCCGCCATCGGCCAGTCCGCGGCCACCGCCGCACCGGGCACGGCGTACCTCCAGGACCCGGGCGGCGAGGAGAAGGCGATGAAGTCGATGTGGACCAAGGACGACATGCACAAGGTGGAGGCACAGTTCCGCTTCCACCCGTCGGTCCAGTACAAGACGGTCACCAAGCCCGGCCCCGACGGCGCCCGGGAGTACGAGCGGAAGGTCGCCGACCCCAAGACGCTGGCCTGGTCGCCCTCGTACGAGTTCGCGTGGGCGGTGTCCGACTCCAAGCTGGTCAAGCGGGCGGTGACCACGAAGGACGGCAGGCACCCGCTCGTCGTGCACGCCGTGCTGCGCGACGCGAGGCGGGCCAAGGCGGGCGAGGTGCGGCAGGAACTGACGGACCAGCCGGCGACGGGCCGCACGAAGGTCCCCGGCGGGAAGCGGATCGCCTGCGACACCGGGACCTACACGGTGGAGTGGTCGGTCACCCGGACCGGCTACGGGACGCTCACGGGCACGTTGAACTGGGATTCCGACTGCGGGCAGTACCGCACGGCGTTCTCGCAGGACAACGGCCGACAGAAGTAGCGCGACACGTCCGAAGGCCCGAAGGCCCGAAAAGACCCGACAGACGGGGCGGACCGGGCAGGGGGAACGGAGAAAGCAGGGGAAACGGAGAAGGCAGGGGAGGGGCCGGCCGCCCCGCGCACCTTGTGGGTGCTCGTCGGGCGGCAGGGCCGCGGCCTTGGATCAAGTGCCGTGACTGCCATGGTGCCGCACGGGGTGGGATGCGGCAGGGGGCGAAAGTCCCCATTCCCAGGGGCTTTCCGTACGTATCGTCGGTCAGCTCGTCCGGCCGGCCTCGGTCGCCTTCGCGGCGATGCCCTCCAGGACGGCCTTGGGGTCGCCGGATGGTTCCACGGCGCGACCGATGTTGCGCTTGATGGTGTCGCTGACGGTCACCCAGGAAGGGTCGTTGACCGGGTAGAGCTGGGCGCCGCGCAACGCGGTCAGGAACTGCACGTCGTTCTGGTCGAGGCCGCCGCCGGCCGGGGTGCGGGAGGCCGACACCGTCGAGGGCAGCAGGTGGTAACGCCCGGCGAAGTCGGTCAGGTTCTTGTCCTGGTAGACGAAGTCCAGGAACTTTCCGATCTCCTCGCGCTTGCCGTTCTGGTTGAACGCCATCATCCAGTCGGCGACACCGACCGTCGGCGGCGTCTCCCCGGAGCCCAGGGTGTCCGACACCGGCATCGAGACGGCGCGGACGGAGATGCCCTTGGCGCGCGCCTCGTGTGCGAGCGAGGGATAGCCGTTGAGCATGCCCACGTCTCCGCGCAGGAAGGCGGCGAACGCGTCGGCGCGGTTGAGCTGCGATGGTGGGACCGGCCCGGTCAGCCCCGGGGCGACCAGGGAGTCCTTGATCCACTTGAAGGTCTGGATGTTCTGGTCGGAGGCCAGGCTGTAGTTGCCGCTGTTGTCGGAGTAGCCGCCTCCGTTGCTCAACTCCCAGATCAGCGCCTCGGCGTGCGCCTCCTCCGGGCCGAGCGGCATGGCGTACGGGAACTTCACGCCGTTGTCCTTGAGCGCCTTGGCGGCCGTCTTCAGGTCGTTCCACGTCTTGGGTTCGCTCGTGATGCCGGCCTTGTCGAACAGCGCCTTGTTGTAGAAGAGCAGGCGGCTGCTCGCGACGAACGGCAGGCCGTACAGGGTGCTGCCGACCGTACCGGCCTCCGCGAGCGGTTGCAGGAAGTTCGCCTCGGCGGTGACCGAGAGCAGTTCGTCCGCGGAATAGAGCTTCCCCTGCGCGGCGAAGTCCGAGTAGGAGCCCATCAGGGCCATGTCCGGGGCCTTGCCGTCCCGGACCATGCGCGTGACCGCGCTGTCGATGTCCTCCCACGGAAGAAGCTGGACCTCGACCTTGAGGCCGGGGTTGGCCTTGGTGAAATCGGTCGTCACCTTCTCCCAGAAGGCCTGGGAACTGTTGCCGGGACCGTCGCCGTATTCGGCGGCGACGAGCCGCAGTGTGCCGCCGTCACCGGCGTCTTCGCCGGAACTGCCGCAGCCGGCAAGCGGGATGAGCAGGCCCAGCACGGCCGCCCCGGTCGTCGCGGTGAACGTTGTTCGTCGCACGGGTGGATTCCCCTGATTTTCTTTTGATTCCCGTTGTTACTTATGAGTCACTCCGGGCCGGGGTGTCCCTCCGTGGCCCGTTGGCCGGAATTCTCTCCTGAGGGTGGGGCGGTTGATTCCATTGGGGTGGCGGTTGTGGTCAATGCTCCAACCGAGGCCATTCCGCATGGTGTTTTCCGATATGTGATCCACAATTCCCACGCGCGTAGACATACCGAAAAGCCCGTTTCCGGCCGGGAAACGGGCTGTCGGGGCGTCGGGCGGTCAGGCCGGCCGGACGCCGGTCCTCGGAACGGTCAGTCGGCGAAATCGCCCGCGTAGGGGTCCGGCTCGCCCGTCTCCGGGTTGCGGCCCTCCTGCCAACGACGCTGGGCCTTGCGCCAGTGGACGAAGCTCAGGTGGCCGCCGTCCCAGAAGGTGATGCTGACGGGACTCACGTCGAACTCGTCCGAGCACAGCCGGAGCAGGAATTCGGCCATGCCGTACGGATACACCGCGAAGGACTCGGCGGTGTGCCGCCCGACCACCAGAACCGGCCAGCGGTCGGGGTCGGGATCGGTCGTCAGCCAGCACAGGATGTCCGAGCCGCCCGTGACCCCCCACGCGATGATGGACTCCGGGTCCACGTCGAAGACGGCCCGGCCGCCCTCGGTCTTCCAGACCTGACGGGCGTTGGCGGTCTCCTCGGCCATCTCGGCCGGATCCCACTGGAGTCCGGGCTTGGGCAGCGGCAGCAGGATGCCGGCCTCGCCGTTGATGGACCCGGAGCCGAAGCGCCCCATGAACGCGATGAAGTCGGCCGGGAACCTCGTCCCCCAGGCCGCCTCGGCGACCCGCCAGTCGATGTCCTCGTCGGCGCCGTGCGTCGCCGGCATGATCTGCTCCAGCGCCTTGATCCGCGCGTTCTCCGTCATGCCGCTCCCCTGACACCCCAGCTCAACCGCCCCAACCTACCCCCGAGGCGGTTCACCGCCTAGCGAGAGATGAGACGGACGTCAGGTTCCGCCTCCGACCGGACGCGGTTCCACCTCCACCCGGGCCCCGACCCGCAGGCCCCAGCCCGCCATCGCGCCCGCCTCTGCCTCCAGGACGTGCCGGGAGCGCGGCCGGGGCAACCCCAGCCGGCCGGGGACCATCGTGGCCAGGGCGATCACGTCGAGGTTCCGGTCGAGGTACGCGACGTCGATCGCGAACCGCATCCGGAACGTGTGCACGCTGCCCGCCGGCGTCAACAACAGCGCCCCCGCGATCCCGTCGCGCCCGAGCAGGCCGCGGGTGCGGGCCCGGTAGGAGGCGGCGATCTCCAACGGCACCGGCGCCCCGTCCGTCCCGACGACACGCAGGACGGCTCCGCCGTCACGCCAACGCCCCATGTCCCGGCCCCTTTCCGCCCGCCCCGCCCGCCCCGCCCGACGGTCGGACGCGTCCCGACCGTCCGTCCCGTCCGGGTGGCCAGGGTAGGGGCAATGGGTCCCCGGGCCCATGCCCCCGCGAGGGGCCGGGCCTACGGTCGGCGGATGGGCCTGGTCGTGATCATCCTCGCCGCCGCGTACGGAGCGGGCGCGGGTCTGCTGCTGCCGCGCGCGGCGTACCGGCTGTCCGTGGAGCCGGGGGAGCCCTGGCGGGACTCCTGCCCCGACGGGCATCCGCTCCCGGGCTGGGTGGGGCGCGCCCGCTGCCGCCTCCCCGGAGCGTCGGCCGTGTCCCCGCCGGCGCCGGCGCCCACCCGCCCCGGCCCCGGGGCGGGAGCGCCGCCGGCGGGGCCCGTCCCCGCGGATCCCGGCGCCCCGACCACCGGCGGGCGCCCCGACCCGCCGTACCACCGCTACGGGGTCCGCCCCGCGGGGGTCGTGTGCCTGGTCGCCGGGGTCTGCGCGCTGCTCGCGTGGGCCGTCGGGGTGCGGCCCGAGGCGGTGGCGTTCGTGGGGCTCGCACCCGGGTTCGTCCTGCTCGGCCTGGTCGACGTCGCCGTGCACCGGCTGCCGGACCCGCTGACCCTGCCGCTCGCCGCGGCCGCGGTCGTGCTGCTGGGATGCGCCGGGGCCCTGCCCGGCGCGGCCGGGTCCTGGCGGTCGGCGCTGCTCGGCGGGGCCGCGCTCGCGGGGGCGTACCTGCTGCTGTTCCTGATCCACCCCGCCGGCATGGGCTTCGGGGACGTCAAGCTGGCGCTGTCCCTCGGGGTCGCTCTTGGGTGGTACGGCCGGGGGGTATGGGTGGCCGGGGCGTTCCTGGGCTTCCTCTACGGGGCCGTGTACGGCCTGGGCCTGCTGCTGCGCGGCCGTGCGGGGCGCCGGACGGCCTTCCCGTTCGGCCCCTTCATGGCGGCCGGCGCGCTCACCGGAGTGCTGCTGGGCGGATTCGGAGCGTAATCGTTTTGCGTCAATGCGCGCATCACGCTTTACGAAGGGTTATGGTGGAACCCCCCCCTCGGGCCGGTCCGTATCCCCCCCACGGACCGGCCCGTTTTTTGTTTCCCCGCGCCTGTTCCTGACGGCGCGGCATCAGCGCAGGTCAGCCGCGCTGGGCCCAGATGTTGGCGCCGGGGGTGGAGACGGCGAAGGAATCGATCTCCTTCAACTCCTGCTCCGTGAGCGGCGCACCGGCCAGCGCGGCCACGTTCTCCTCCAACTGCTTCACGCTCGACGCGCCGATCAGAGCCGACGTCATGCGCTCGTCGCGCAGCACCCAGTTCAGCGCCAACTGCGCCAACGACTGCCCGCGCCGCCCCGCGATCTCGTTCAGTCCCTTGAGCCGGCGCAGGACGTCGTCCGAGAGCAGGTCCGGGTTGAGGGACTTGCCCTGGCTGGCCCGCGAGCCCTCCGGGATGCCCTTCAGGTACTTGCCCGTCAGGAGGCCCTGGGCGAGCGGCGCGAAGGAGATGCAGCCCATGCCGGCGTCCTCCAGGGTGTCCAGCAGCCCGTCCTCCTCCGTCCAGCGGTTGATCATGGAGTACGAGGGCTGGTGGATGAGCGGGCGCACGCCCATGTCGCGCAGGATCCGCGCGGCCTCGGCCGTCTGCTCGGCCGTGTACGAGGACACGCCCACGTAGAGGGCCTTGCCCTGCCGGACCGCGGACGCCAGGGCGCCCATGGTCTCCTCCAGCGGGGTTTCCGGATCGAAGCGGTGCGAGTAGAAGATGTCGACGTAATCGACGCCCATCCGCTTCAGCGAGGCGTCCAGCGAGCCGAGCAGGTACTTGCGGCTGCCCCACTCGCCGTACGGGCCGGCGTGCATCAGGTAGCCGGCCTTGGTGGAGAGCACCAGCTCCTCGCGGTGGGACGCGAAGTCCTGCGCGAAGATCTTGCCGAAGTTGAGCTCGGCGGACCCGGGCGGCGGTCCGTAGTTGTTGGCCAGGTCGAAATGGGTGACACCCAGGTCGAAGGCCCGGCGCAGGATCGCCCGCTGGGGCGCCAGGGACGTGTCGTCGCCGAAGTTGTGCCAGAGGCCGAGGGAGATGGCGGGGAGCTTGAGGCCGCTGTGGCCGGTGCGCCGGTACTCCATGGAGTCGTAGCGCGAGGGCTCTGCCCGATAGGGATTGGTATCAGTCACGTTGTCCTCCCTATCACGGACTTGTGACCGACCGAGTTGGGTACCCCATGCCACATCCCAGTAATGTGGCGGACTCGGGGGACCGCAATTCGCACGGGGGCATTGCACGGAGGGGCTGGAAGATCGTGAAGCTGCGCGACCTGGTGTACAGGCTCTACGCACGCCGGGTGGAAGGCCGACTCGACCATGACGAGGCGCCCAAGCACATCGGCGTCATCCTGGACGGGAACCGGCGCTGGGCGAAGGCGTCCGGAGGAACCACGGAGCAGGGCCACCAGGCCGGAGCCGACAAGATCTCCGAGATGCTGGGCTGGTGCACCGAGACGGACGTCGAGGTCGTCACCCTCTGGATGCTCTCCACGGACAATCTGGACCGCCCCGAGGTCGAGCTGCGCCCGCTGCTCAACATCATCGAGAACACCGTGCGGGGCCTCGCGGCGGACGGCCGCTGGCGCGTCCACCACGTCGGCAACCTCGACATCCTCCCCGAGCGGACCCAGTCCGTGCTGAAGGAGGCCGAGCAGGCCACGCACGACGTCGACGGGATACTGGTCAACGTCGCGGTCGGTTACGGCGGCCGCCAGGAGATCGCCGACGCGGTCCGCTCGCTGTTGCTGGAGCACGCCTCGAAGGGCACCTCCTTCGAGGAGCTGGCCGAGGTCCTCGACATCGACCACATCGCGGAGCACCTCTACACCCGGGGTCAGCCCGACCCGGACCTCGTCATCCGCACCAGCGGCGAACAGCGGCTGTCCGGGTTCATGCTCTGGCAGAGCGCACATTCGGAGTACTACTTCTGCGAGGTTTTCTGGCCGGCCTTCCGCAAGGTCGACTTCCTCCGGGCGCTGCGCGACTACGCCGCCCGCCACCGGCGGTACGGGAGCTGATCCCCGGACGGCGGGCTCCTCCCGGGGAGTTCGCCGCGACCGCGCTCCCCTCCGGCCCGACACCTCCCCGCGCGTTCCGTCGTCCCCCTCTCAAGCCTTCACCAGGGGTTCACCGAGCGTCCGTCATATGCCATGGCATGGCCTTGCCCGTTCGAGGGCATAACCCTGGCAGGTCGACGTCCGATCCACGGGTGTCGAGTCTCAGCGGACGGCATGGGGTCGTCCGCCCGGGAGGCCCTTTGCACCAGGACGCACGTGCGGTTCGCACGGACGGAGTGGAGGGCCGGGAATCGGCCCGCGCATGGGTGCCGATGACCGGTCCGGTCTTCATGGCCCGACCTCTTCCGAGGGGGTACGTCCTTCCGTGGTGACCAGCACAAAGCGCCGCCTGCCCGACAGGCGGACCTACGTCCTCGACACCAGCGTCCTGCTGGCAGACCCCAACGCGATCTCCCGCTTCGACGAGCACGAGGTCGTGCTCCCGATCGTGGTGATCACCGAGCTGGAGGCAAAGAGGCACCATCCCGAACTCGGCTACTTCGCGCGCCAGGCCCTCCGCCTGCTCGACGACTTCCGGGTCCGGTACGGACGTCTCGACGCCCCCATCCCGCTGGGCGATCTGGGCGGCACCCTGCGTGTCGAGCTCAACCACTCCGACCCGGGTGTCCTGCCCGCCGGCTTCAGACTGGGGGACAACGACTCGCGGATCCTCGCCGTCGCCCGCAATCTCCAGGCCGAGGGCTACGACGTCACGGTGGTCTCGAAGGATCTCCCGCTGCGCATCAAGGCCTCCTCCGTGGGGCTGCTCGCCGAGGAGTACCGGGCGGAGCTCGCCATCACCGATGCCGGATGGACCGGCATGAGCGAGCTGGCCCTCTCCGGCGAACAGGTGGACCTGCTCTTCTCGGAGGAGCGGCTCTACGTGCCGGAGGTCGCCGAGTTGCCCGTCCACACCGGACTGGTCCTCCAGTCCGAACGGGGCAAGGCGCTGGGCCGGGTCACCGCCGACGGCAACGTGAAGCTCGTACGGGGCGACCGCGAGGCCTTCGGGCTGCACGGCCGCAGCGCCGAGCAGCGCATCGCCCTCGACCTGTTGCTCGACCCGGAGATCGGCATCCTCTCGATGGGCGGCCGGGCCGGCACCGGAAAGTCGGCGCTCGCGCTGTGCGCGGGCCTGGAGGCCGTGCTGGAGCGGAGGCAGCATCAGAAGGTGATGGTCTTCCGGCCGCTGTACGCGGTGGGCGGCCAGGACCTCGGCTACCTGCCCGGGGACGCCTCCGAGAAGATGAGCCCGTGGGCGCAGGCGGTGTTCGACACGCTCTCGGCGGTCGCCGGACGCGAGGTCATCGAGGAGGTGCTGAACCGCGGGATGCTCGAAGTCCTGCCGCTCACCCACATCCGCGGTCGTTCCCTGCACGACGCCTTCGTGATCGTGGACGAGGCGCAGTCGCTGGAACGGAACGTGCTGCTGACGGTGCTGTCCCGGATCGGCGCCAACTCGCGGGTCGTGCTGACCCACGACGTGGCGCAGCGGGACAACCTGAGGGTGGGCCGGTACGACGGAGTGGTCGCCGTCGTTGAGAAGCTGAAGGGCCATCCGCTCTTCGCGCACATCACGCTGACTCGTTCCGAGCGTTCGCCGATCGCCGCGCTCGTCACGGAGATGCTGGAGACCCTGTAACCGCAAAGGGGACAGAACCCCCATAGCGGGAAGTAGAGTTGGCGCCGCCCGGCAAAGGCCCAGAAGCCTAGCCGGGCGGCGTTGTGCTGCACAGGCCTTTGTCGAAAACAGCGGCCTCCCCGCAGGTGTGACCTTTCCCACGCAACGCGGAATTGCCCTGCGGCGTCGAGGTCCGGCAGAGTCTGATTTCCGTCAGGCCCCACATACGGCACACCTGTATCTCTCGTGAGATACGCGCAGCACCACAACTCCACAGTCGTTTGCCGTATGTCGCCCGAGTTTCACGCGGCAGCTCCCGCAGGGGAGTTGCCCACGGGCCCGAGCCTCCAGTGACCGCGGATTCATGGAGGCCAGTGTCCAGGGGCACTTTTGCGCCCGCCAGGTCACTGCGGACGCTGCTGGAAGGACACCGTGTGAGCCGGATCTCGGTTCGAGGGTTCGCAGTGGCTTCGGCCACCGCTGTCACCACCGTCGGCGCAGTCGTGGGCGTTGCCACCGGCGACGCCACCACGAACGACCTCGAGACCACCGCGTCGGGTGCGACTCTCCTCACTGAAATCCCGGTCGGCGAGCAGGCCCAGGTCCAGAGCGGCTCCCTGACGCAGCAGGCCGACACGATCGCCCACGCCGCCGATGCCGACGCCAAGCGCTCGGCCGAGGAAGCCGCGCGCATCGAGGCCGCCGAGACCGCCAAGGCGAAGAAGTCCGACGCCCAGGCCGCGGCGGACGCGGAGGCCAAGAAGAAGTCCGAGGCCGAGGCCGCCGCGAAGCTGAAGAAGGAGCGCGAGGAGGCCGGCGAGGTCGCCAGCCGTTCCTCGACGCGCGACGCCGGCGACTTCGACGTCCAGGGCTCCTACACGATCTCCGAGATCAAGTCGATCGCCCGGCAGATCGTCCCGGCGGGCCAGTTCCAGTGCTTCTCGGAGATCGTGAACCGGGAATCCACCTGGAACTACAAGGCCGTCAACTCGTCCTCGGGCGCCTACGGTCTGGTCCAGGCGCTGCCCGGTTCGAAGATGTCCTCGGCCGGCGCCGACTGGCGCACCAACCCCGCCACCCAGATCAAGTGGGGCCTGGGCTACATGAACGAGCGCTACGGCAGCCCGTGCGCGGCCCTAAGCTTCCACGACGCCAACGACTGGTACTAGGCACGCGCCACCGCACAACCTCCGGGAGCCCCGCACCGTCCTACGGTGCGGGGCTCCTCGCGTGTACGGTCTTCGAGGTGTGTTCACGGGCGGGGGGAAAGGAAAGACATGTCGAAGAGGGCAGGCTGGCTCGGCAGGATCGGGAGAAAGCTCAGCCAGGTGGAGGCTCGCCTCGACGAACGGCGGGCCGAGGTCGAGGCGGAGACCTCCGACGACCGACCGGTCTCCGCGACCGCCCCGTCGCCGCTCCCGCCCCCGGGAAGCACCGGCCCCGTCCCCGACACGTCCGGCCGGCGGGTGCGCCCCGACCCGGTGACCGTGATCCCCTGGGGCATGCGCGTGGCCGCGGAGGCCAGTTGGCGGCTGCTGCTGCTCGCCGGGATGCTCTGGGTCCTGATGAAGGTGATCAGTGAGGTCCGCCTGGTCGTCCTCGCCTTCGCCGCGGCCCTGCTCGTCACCGCCCTGCTCCAACCCTTCGTCGTGCGGCTGCGCCGGCTCGGGCTGCCGCGGGGGCTCGCCACGGCCGTGACGGCGATCCTCGGATTCGTGGTCATCGGGCTGGTCGGCTGGTTCGTGGTCTGGCAGGTCATGGAGAACCTCGACGACCTCTCCGACCGGGTCCGCGACGGCATCAACGAACTCAAGGTCTGGGCACTGGACAGTCCGTTCCACGTGACCGAGAAGCAGATCAACGACATCGCGAAGAACCTCACCGACACCATCGGCACCAACACCGAGGAGATCACCTCCGCCGGACTGCAGGGCGTGACGGTGCTCGTCGAGGTGCTGACGGGCATGCTGCTCGCGATGTTCTCGACGCTCTTCCTGCTCTACGACGGCAAGCGGATCTGGACCTGGGTGCTCGGCCTGGTACCGGCCGCCGCCCGTCCCGGCATGGCCGGCGCCGGTCCGCGCGCCTGGCGCACGCTGACCGCGTACGTACGGGGAACCGTCCTCGTGGCGCTCATCGACGCCGTCTTCATCGGCCTCGGCCTGTACTTCCTCGACGTCACGATGGCCGTCCCGCTGGCCGTGTTCATCTTCCTGTTCGCCTTCATCCCGCTCGTGGGAGCCGTCATCTCCGGCGCGCTCGCGGTGGTCGTGGCCCTGGTGACCCAGGGGCCGTTCATCGCGCTCATGGTGCTGGCCGTGGTGCTCGCCGTACAGCAGATCGAGGGCCACGTGCTCCAGCCCTTCATCCTGGGCCGGGCGGTACGGGTGCATCCGCTCGCGGTGGTGCTGTCGGTGGCCGCCGGCGGGATGATCGCGGGCATCGGCGGAGCGGTGGTCGCCGTACCGCTGGTCGCCGTCACCAACACGGTGGTCGGCTTCCTCAAGGCGTACTCGCGCGAGCAGCTCCACCCCGGCATGGCCGAGGTGGGACCCGCCCCGCACGGGGCCACCGCGCTGGACGCGTCGCCGCGTACGCCGGGGGAGACGAGCCAGGGTGAGCAGCGGGTCTGAGGGCGCCACGACGGCGGTCGGGGGCGGGGAGAGGGGCGACGGGTGATCGGCGAGCCGGAACTGGACGGCGAGTGGCGCACGGACCGGGCCTTCGAACCGGCGGACTCCGCGCCGGAGCCCGGGTCGGCGCGCGGGGCGGCGCGGGGCCCGCGTGCGCGGTGGGTGTGGGCGCTGGGCGGGGCGGTGCTGGCCTCGGCGGTGTGGGGCGCGACCCTGGTCGCGCAGAATCGTTCCGACACGGCTCCGCGCATCGCCTACCGGCACGTCGACGACCTCTGCCCGGAGGCTCCCCTGAAGGCGCTGGGCACGATCAACGGCACGGCCTTCGACATGACGTGGCCGGGCAACGAGAAGAGCCCCGCACTCGACTGGTCCTACTGCCGCGCGACGGGCGGGTACACCGAGGGCCGGCCCTGGTACGGGGTCGAGATCATGGTCGAGCGGCACAAGAAGAGCGATCCCCGGCCGGAGTTCGACGCCGGGCCCGGACTGGACCCCCGCCGCACCGGCGCCTCGGACGTGGAGGAGGTGCCCGGACTCGGCGAACGGGCGCTGCTCAGGCGGCAGCCGGGCACGGACGCCCAACTGGCGGTGCTGGACGGCGGTGTGGTGTTCACGCTCCGCGTGGAGTGGAACATGGACAGGGATCTCGTGGACGAGGACGCGGTCCACACGGCGATGATCGAGGACATGCGGGCGCTGACGACCCGGCTGCGCGAGTGAGCGGGTGAACGACGGGGCCCCCGCGGCCGGTGACGGCTGCGGGGGCCCGTTCCGCGCGGACGCGGAGCGCTACTCGGCGGCGAGGGCCGCTTCGGCGTCGAGGGTGACCGCGACGGCCTGGATCACCGAGGCGATCTTGAAGGCCTCCTGGATCGTGTCACGGTCGACACCGGCCTTGCGCAGCACCTGCTCGTGCGAGTCGAGGCACTGGCCGCAGCCGTTGATCGCGGAGACCGCGAGCGACCACAGCTCGAAGTCGACCTTCTCCACGCCCGGGTTGCCGATGACGTTCATCCGCAGGCCGGCGCGCAGGGTGCCGTACTCCGGGTCCGACAGCAGGTGACGGGTGCGGTAGAAGACGTTGTTCATCGCCATGATCGCGGCGGCGGACTTGGCGGCGGTGTACGCCTCCGGCGACAGGACCGCCTTCGCCTCGGGCTCCAGCTCGCGCAGGACGTGCGGGGAGCGGGCGGCGATCGCGCAGGACAGGACCGTGCCCCACAGCTGCTGCTGCGGGAGGTCGCTGTTGCCGATGACCGAACCGAGGTTCAGCTTCAGGTCCTTGGCGAAGTCCGGTATGGCGGACTTCAGGGAGTCGAGGGACATCCGTCACTCACCGGCCAGCAGCGCCGGGGCGTCCAGGGTGCCCTCGCCCTTGTTCCAGTTGCACGGGCACAGCTCGTCGGTCTGCAGGGCGTCGAGGACCCGCAGGACCTCCTTGGGGTTACGGCCCACGGAACCGGCGGTCACCATCGTGAACTGGATCTCGTTGTTCTGGTCGACGATGAAGACGGCGCGCTGCGCGAAGCCGTCCTCGCCCTGCACGCCACAGGCCTGCATGAGCTCGTGCTTGGAGTCGGCCAGCATCGGGAAGGGCAGGTCACGCAGGTCGGCGTGGTCCTTGCGCCAGGCGTGGTGGACGAACTCGGAGTCGCCGGAGACGCCGAGGACCTGCGCGTCGCGGTCCTGGAACTCCTCGTTCAGCTTGCCGAAGGCGGCGATCTCGGTCGGGCAGACGAAGGTGAAGTCCTTCGGCCAGAAGAACACCACGCGCCACTTGCCCTCGTAGGACTTGTGGTCGATCTGGGCGAACTCGCTGCCGGCTTCGAGCGAGACGCAAGCGGTCAGATCGTAGCTGGGGAACTTGTCACCGACAGTGAGCACGTGCTCTCCTTGCAAACGGGAAAGTGACCCTTATGGGGGCTTTCCGAAGGGGTTGGACGGATCTCACATGCTGGCACAGCTGCATTGATTACGGAAATAGCTACTCTTGTGGCTGGTGATCGGAGGTGCCTATCAGTGGCTGTCGGTAATAGGGGACTCAAGCAGGCGACGCTCGCGCAACTGCGCGCGTTCGTGGCCGTGGCGGAGCATCTGCACTTTCGGGACGCGGCCGCCGCCATCGGCATGAGCCAGCCCGCCCTCTCCGGGGCCGTCTCCGCGCTGGAGGAGGCGCTCGGGGTGCAACTGCTGGAGCGCACCACCCGCAAGGTGCTGCTCTCCCCGGCGGGGGAGCGGATCGCGGTGCGCGCCCGGGGCGTGCTCGACGCCATGGGCGGGCTGCTGGAGGAGGCCGAGGCCGTACGGGCCCCGTTCACCGGAGTCCTGCGGCTCGGGGTGATCCCGACGGTGGCCCCGTACCTGCTGCCGACCGTGCTCGGGCTCTTCCACCGGCGCTACCCCCGCATGGACCTCCAGGTGCACGAGGAGCAGACGGCGTCGCTGCTGGAGGGGCTGGCCGGGGGGCGGCTGGACCTGCTGCTGCTCGCGGTGCCGCTGGGGGTGCCCGGGGTGAGCGAACTGCCGCTTTTCGACGAGGACTTCGTACTCCTCGCCCCACGCGAGCACCCGCTCGCCGGGCGCCGGGACATCCCGCGCGAGGAACTGCGCGGCCTGCAACTGCTGTTGCTCGACGAGGGGCACTGCCTGCGCGACCAGGCCCTCGACATCTGCCGGGAGGCGGGCCGCACGGCGGGCGCGGACGTCACCACCACCGCCGCCGGACTGTCCACGCTCGTACAACTGGTCGCCGGGGGACTGGGGGTGACGCTGTTGCCGCGCACCGCGCTGCGGTTGGAGACCACGCGCAACGAGTACCTCGCCACCGGGTACTTCGCCGAGCCGGCGCCCTCCCGGCGGATCGCGCTGGCCATGCGGACCGGCACCGCCCGCCAGGAGGAGTTCAAGGCGATCGCCGCCGCGCTGCGCGAGGCCGTACGCCCGCTCCCCGTCTGGCCGACCGACTGATCCGGTCGGTCGCGGGGGCGGGCGTACGGCCTCGGGCGCGCCGGCTCGCGTGCGTCACTCCGTACGCAGGCCGTCCGGGCGCATCATCCGCAGCAGCGGCGGCAGGCTGAGCAGGGTCACCACCGCGACCACGCCCGCCCCCACGCCCGCCATCCCGAGCACCGGACCCCAGTCGATCCCGACGGGCCGGCCGGCCATCCGGATCAGTACCGAGCCCAGCCCGATGCCCACCGCGATCGCCAGCGCCATGCCCACCCCGACGGGCAGGGCCGTCTGCCAGAGCACCGACAGGCTCAGCGTGGAGCGCTTGGTGCCGAAGGCCACGAGCGAGGACAGCAGCTTCCTCCGTTCGCGCAGCTGCTCCAGTTGGGAGACGAGCATGCTCGCCCCGATCAGGATCAGGACGCCGGTCGCGCCGAAGAAGAGCCCGGTGCGGATCGAGGAGTAACCGGTCGCGGTGGACGTCGACGTCAAGGTCATGGCCGTGGCGAACGGGTCGGCCTTGAAGGCGGCCGTGCGGGCCCGCTCCAACCCGTCCGGCACCGATTCGTCCAGCTGGAGGAAGATCTGCGCGGACTGGTCGAAGCCCAGGTCCTCGGGCGCCGCCGACGGGGTCGCCAGCAGCCCGGTGCGCCGGGTCCCGTTGGGGTCCTCACGGGAGAGGACGGTGCGCGCGTCGGCCGGGAAGGCCCACTCGACGGCCTTCTTGTGGTCGAACGGGCCGCCGGTGAACCCGTTGACGTTGCCGGCGAAGAGCCGGTCACCCGCCTTGGCGGCGCCCTCGGCGACGGGACCGTCGAGCACGAAGGTGTCGCCGTCCTTGCACGCGCCGAGTTCCGCCACCTCCCTGAGCGCCTCGCAGCTGCCGACGGTCACCGCGATGGTGTCGTCCGCCGGGACCCGGTGCGCGGCGTTGAACGAGGCCAGCGGCACGGTGCGGGCGATGCCTTCGGTACCGGCGACCTCGGCGGCGAGGGCGTCCAGCCGGTGCTCGCCGCCGCTGGGCAGCAGGATCGACACGGCGGCCCGGGTCGGGTCCTGGCCGGTCTCGTTGCGGTACTCGCCCTCGACGCCGGAGAAGAGCATCTGCAGGGCGATGGCCCCGGCGACCGCCACGGCGATGCCGTTGACGAGGCGGGCGGCCGTACCGCTGCCGATCTGGAGCCGGCGCACGGCGAGTTGCCAGGAGACCGGCCCGCCGGGCGTTCCGCCGACCACGCGTTCCAGTACCCAGGGCAGGAGCGCGGTGATCCCGACGAGCAGCAGCACCACACCGCCGCTGACCTGCCACCGGTTGAACTGCCCGTGCTCGGAGCCGCGTCCCGTCAGCGGGGTGAGCAGGCCGAGTCCGCCGAGCGGCAGCAGCAGCCGCCACCAGACGCGCCGCTTGGCCGGCTTGGCCGTACGGACGACACCGAGCGGTTCGATCACCACACCGCGCAGGGCGAACAGGGTCACCGCGACGGCCGCCGCCGGCACCGCGACGGCGACGAGGGCGGCCAACCACGGTGTCGGGTCGAGGTCGGCGGGGAAGACGCTGCGCTGCTGGAGGGTCAGGTTGCCGACCAGGCGCCGGCCGATCAGGAAGAAGCCGACACCGAAGCCCAGCCCGAGCACGGATCCGGCGAGCGCCTCGCCGGCGGCGATCCGCCGCACCGCGCGGCTGTCGGCGCCGACCAGGCGGAGCGCGGCGAGCCGGCGGTCGCGTCGCTCGCCGCCGAAGCGGACGGCGGCGGCGATGAGGACGGCGACCGGCGTCAGCAGGGCGACGAAGGTGAGCACGACCATCAGCATCAGCACGGGGTCGAGCTCGCGCGCGTCCGCGTCGTTCGCGAAGCCGGTGACGCGCTCGACGCGGTAGGCGTGTTCGCCGTCGGTCCGGAGCTGGTCGCTGCCCAGGTAGAAGAGGAGTTCGCCGGGCCCGGTCAGGCCCGCGTCGCCGACGATCTGGCCGATCCGGCCGTCCAGGCGTTCCCTGAGGAGGGCGCCGTCGGCGGACTTCATCAGCTTGTCCAGCGCGGGGGAGACGGCCAGTTCGCCGGGGGCGGGGATCTTCTCCAGGCCCGGCGGGACGGGCGCGTCCGGGCCCTCGGCCCGGAGCAGGCTGCCTTCGATGTCCTGCCCGTGGTAGGTCTGTCGGGCGGCCGCGGTCAGGAGGGTGTCGCGGCCGGGAGCGGCGGCCGTCGGCGCGGTCGTCGTGGACCGGGCGTCGGCCCGCTCGTTGCGAGCGGTGAGCGCGCCGGGGACGGCGGTGCTGATCAGCAGCAGCGCGACGCCCAGGCCCACGCCCACGCCGGTGAGCAGGGTCCGGGTCCAGCCCTCGCGGCCGCCGCCGAGGGCGAACCGCACGCCCATGGCCAGGTCGCGGTACCAGGTGCGGAGCGGGTTCATACGATGCGCTCCATGTCGCGGGACCTGCCGTCGCGGACGACGATCTCCCGGTCGGAGTAGGCGGCCACCCGGGTCTCGTGCGTGACGAGGACGACGGCCGCGTTGGCGGAGCGGGCGGCCTCGGTGAGCAGCTGCATGACCAGTTCGCCGTTGAGGGAGTCCAGGGCGCCGGTCGGCTCGTCCGCGAAGATGACGCGGGGCCGGGTGACCAGGGCGCGGGCCACGGCCACGCGTTGGCCCTGGCCGCCGGAGATCTCGCCGGGACGCTTGGCGCCCAGGTCGTCGACCTGGAGCCGCTCCATCCAGCCGAGGGCGGTCCGCTCGGCCTCCTTGCGCTTCACACCGGCCAGCCGCAGCGGCAGGGCGACGTTCTCCACGCAGGTGAGCTCCGGTACGAGCTGTCCGAACTGGAAGACGAAGCCGAACTCGCCCCGGCGCAGGGCGCTGCGCTCGGAGTCGTTCATCGCGGACAGCTCGCGGCCGGCGTAGGTGACGGTGCCGGAGTCGGGCGCCACGATGCCGGCGAGGCAGTGCAGCAACGTCGACTTGCCGGAGCCGGAGGGCCCCATGACGGCGACGACCTCGCCGGGGTGGATCGAGAACTCCGCGCCGTCGAGGGCCTTGGCGGACCCGTAGGTCTTGCGCAGGTCCGTGGCGCACAGCAGGCTGCCGGCCGGGGTCATCGGCGTATCTCCTGACCGAGCTGGTCGAGCCGGGCGGCGGTGAGTTCGAGCCACCGCAGGTCCGCTTCCAGGTGGAAGAGGGCGTGGTCGCAGACGAGTTGGTCGGCGAGGTCGCCCTTGCGCTTGCGGGTGGTCAGCAGGCGCATGAGCCGCAGGTGCTCGGAGCGCTGGGCGTCCAGCAGGTCCTGCGCGCCGCGGCCCGTGAGCAGGGCCAGTACGACCTTGGTGTACAGGGTGGACTGGAGGTACGGCTCGGGCTTCTCGGGCTGGGCGAGCCAGGTCTCG
Source organism: Streptomyces sp. NBC_01426 (assembly GCF_036231985.1). Classification (GTDB taxonomy): domain Bacteria; phylum Actinomycetota; class Actinomycetes; order Streptomycetales; family Streptomycetaceae; genus Streptomyces. Next base: position 3,091,772 of record NZ_CP109500.1, on the reverse strand, counting down.
ACGTCGGTGATCCCGGCGTCGGTGATGGCGTACCGCTTGCGGTCGGGACCGCCGCCGCTCTCTATCCCGTCGACCTCGACGAGGCCGTTCTTCAGGAGCCGGGACATGGTCGAGTAGACCTGCCCGTAGGCGAGGGGGCGGTCGTGGCCGAACTTCTCGTCGAAGGCGCGTTTGAGGTCGTAGCCGTGCCGGGGGCCAGCTTCCAGTAGACCCAGAAGGGTGTGACCGATGGACATGACGGCGACTATACACGGGAGGTATACGCGCGGTGTATACCTCCGGTGCATAGCTCGGCGGACGGGTGTCCTGCCTGGTCAGGTGGTGTTTCGGTGCGGAGAGGTCCCGTCCGGTGTCAGGAGTCGGAGGAGGTGCGGGGGCGGCCGCGCTGCGGGATCGGCGCCGCGCCGCCCGGCAGCCGGCCGGAGTCGGCCAAGGCCCGTCGCAGGAGGAACTCGATCTGCGCGTTGGCGCTGCGCAGCTCCTCGCCGGCCCAGCGCGCGAGCGCGTCGTACACCTGCGGGTCCAGCCGCAGCAGGACCTGCTTGCGGGCCTGGCGCGCGGCCCGCGCCGTGCGCTCGGGGCCCCGCGCCGACGGGGCGTCGGGCGCCCCGTCGGACCCGCCGGCGGAGCCCCCGGCCGCCGCCCCGCCGGACGGCGGGACGGGCTGCGGGGCGGCGCCGGACGGGGTGCCGGGCTGTGCGCCGGACCGGGTGCCGGGTCGGCGGCCGGGCTCCCCGCCGGGCCCGGTGCCGGGGTCGGGGTGCGTGCCGCGGACGGGGCTCACTGATAGAGGGTGCCCGTGTTGATGACGGGCTGCGCCGCGCGATCGCCGCACAGGACGACCATCAGGTTGGAGACCATGGAGGCCTTGCGTTCCGGGTCCAGGTCCACGATGTCCTCCTCGGCCAGGCGGGTCAGGGCGAGTTCCACCATGCCCACCGCGCCCTCGACGATCTGCTTGCGGGCCGCCACGACGGCGCCCGCCTGCTGGCGCTGGAGCATCGCGGAGGCGATCTCCGGAGCGTACGCGAGATGCGTGAACCGGGACTCGATGATGTGCACGCCCGCCGCCTCGACCCGGGTCGCCAGTTCCACCGCGAGTTCCTCGGTGATCTCCTCGGCGTTGCCGCGCAGCGACAGCCCGCCCTCGTCGTGCGAGTCGTACGGGTACTCGATCGCGATGTGTCGGACCGCGGCCTCGGTCTGCGTCTCCACGAACTCGGTGAAGTCCTCGACCTCGAAGACCGCGCGCGCGGTGTCCTCCACCCGCCACACCACGACCGCCGCCAGCTCGATCGGGTTGCCGTACGCGTCGTTGACCTTCAGGACGGCCGTCTCGTGGTTGCGGACCCGGGTGGAGATCTTCCTGCGGGAGGTCAGCGGGTTGACCCAGCGCAGCCCGTCGGTCCGGAGGGTCCCCCGGTAGCGGCCGAAGAGCTGGACCACCCGGGCCTCGCCCGGGGCCACCGTGTTCAGCCCGCACATGGCGAAGATCGAGGCGGGGATCAGCAGCACGCCGAGCGTGATCAGGACGGCCTTGGCCGCCGTCGCGGTGACGATCGCGCCGCCCACGATGAGGCCCGCCCCGACGAGCAACCCGGCCAGTCCGAGCAGCAGGGCCGCTCCGCCGCCGACGCTGCGCGCCGCGAACTCCCTTGCGGGGCCTGCGGATGCGGTCGTCGAACGGGTGGTGTCGGTGGTGCTCCCGGTGTCGGGAGACGCCGCAGTGCTGCTCATGTAATGCCCCCGTTTGTCATGCTGTGTCCGGACCTGTTCGACCGGAACGTCTAGCAAAGTGATATCACTTTTTGCGTACACCGCAACCCTTGCGGTCTTATGTGCGTCGGTTCCATTGGCGTGGGTGCTGATTGTCACGTCCGAATTGACCGGTATTGATCAGGGTTAGTCGACCTTTGTCACAGCCTGCGGTGTTAGTTTTCTGAGCTGACGTCGGGGGGGTAATCGAGCGGAGCGGGAGCGATGGGCCGAGCAGAAGCGCGACGGGCGCAGCAGCAGCGCGGAGCGCGGAAAGCACCGAGCGGGCGCTCCAACGGGCGCGCGGGCAAGTCGGGCGGTAAGCCGGCGGGCAAGCCCTCCGGCATACGCCGCTTCTTCACCTGGAAGAAGATCCTCGGATTCTTCTTCGGGCTGATCCTGCTCATGATGGGCGGCCTGGTCGTCCTCTACTTCATGGTGGAACCGCCGGACAAGGCCAACGAGCAGGCCGAACTCCAGAGCAACACCTACGAGTACTCCGACGGCTCGATCATGACCCGCACGGGCAAGACGAACCGCGAGATCGTCGGGATCGACAAGATCCCGGAGCAGGTGCGCACCGCCTTCATCGCCATCGAGAACAAGTCCTTCTACGAGGACCAGGGCGTCGACGTGATGGGTGTCGCCCGAGGCCTGTTCAACACGGTCACCGGCAAGGGCAAGGCCGGCGGTTCGACGATCACCCAGCAGTACGTCAAGAACTACTACCTCACCCAGGACCAGTCGGCGACGCGCAAGGCCCGAGAGCTGATCATCGCTCTGAAGGTCGACCAGCGCATGAAGAAGGACGAGATCCTCGCCGGCTACCTGAACACCAACTTCTACGGCCGCAACGCCTACGGCATCCAGGCCGCGGCACAGGCCTACTACGGCGTCGACACCGAGAAGCTGACGCTGGAGCAGGGCGCCTACCTCGCCGCCGTCATCCAGGCCCCCAGCCAGTACGACTGGGCGACCGCCGGACCCAACGGCAAGCGGCTGGTCATGATCCGCTTCAACGCCGTCCTCGACAACATGGTCGAGATGGGCAAGCTGGACGCGGCCAAGCGCAAGACCATGAAGTTCCAGGAGCCCATCAAGCCCAAGCCCGCCCCGGGCATGGACGGCCAGAAGGGCTACTTCGTCGAGGCGGCCAAGAAGGAACTCGACCGCCAGGGCATCGACGAGGGGGCCATCGCGGCGGGCGGCTGGACGATCCGGCTGAACATCGACAAGAAGAAGCAGGCCGCGATGGAGAAGGCGGTCGCCGACGAGCTGGAGTCCAAGCTCGACCGCAAGGACACCAAGGGCCGCCCCCAGGACCAGAGCGTCCAGGCCGGCGCCACCTCGGTGGACGCCAAGACCGGCGCGATCGTGGCGATGTACGGCGGCACGGGCCTGTCCGAGAAGTACGAGAGCAACGCCCTGCGCACCGACTTCCAGCCCGGCTCCACCTTCAAGCCGATCGTGCTCGCGACGGCCCTGGAGACCGGCGCGCGGACGCAGGAGGGCAAGGAGATCACTCCGAACGCCCTCTACGACGGAACCAGCAAGCGCCCCGTCGTCGGCAGCGACATCCCGTTCGCCCCGCAGAACCAGGACGATCGCAACTACGGCGACCCGCTGCTCACGGTCCAGAAGGCCACCAACGCCTCCGTCAACTCCGTCTACGCCCAGATGATCGTGGACACCAAGCCGGAGAAGGTGAAGAAGCAGGCGCTGGCCCTCGGCATGGTCGACCGCGACGGCTGGCCCGCCGACAAGCCCGCCATGTCGCTCGGCACCATGAGCGCCAACACCGTCGAGATGGCCGGCGTCTACGCCACCCTCGGCAACCACGGCAAGAAGATCACCCCGACCATCGTGAAGTCGGCCGAGCACAAGGACTCCGACTTCAAGCCGGCCGGCGCGGTCGGCAGCCAGGTCCTCACCCGCAAGACCGCCGACACCGTCACCAAGGTGCTCACCGGCGTGGTCAACGACGGCTCCGGCGAAGTGGTCAAGAGCTCCGCCTACGAGGCCGCGGGCAAGACCGGCACCACCGAGTCCAACGTCGCCGCCTGGTTCACCGGGTACACCCCGGAGCTGGTCACGGTCGTCGCGATGTTCGGCGAGGAGCCCGGCAGCCACAAGCAGGTCACCCTGACCGGCACCGCCGGCAAGGGCCGCGCGGGCGGCTCCAGCTTCCCGGCCGAGATCTGGCGCGCCTACACGCTGGCCGCGCTCAAGGGGCAGAGCACCGACGAGTTCAGCCTGCCGGACGCCGAGATGGGCACGGTGGAAGCACCGCCGCGCACCAGCTCCCCGTCCATCACGCCGAGCCAGTCGTCCAGCTCCCCGAGCTCCACCCCCAGCAAGAGCTCCACGCCGCCGAAGCCGTCGACGAGCTCGCACAAGCCGGATCCGACCAAGAGCACCACGAAGCCGTCGAACACTCCCGATCCGACGAAGTCGAACCCGACCAAGAGCCCGGACCCGACCAGGTCCCCGCTCTTCCCCCCGGCTCCCGACCCGCAGGAGTAGGGACCGGCAGCGCCCACGACACAGGACCGCCCCGCGGCGAGCACGCCGCGGGGCGGTCCTGTGTCGTACGGGTCGGGCGCGGGCCTCAGCCGCCCGCCTGGACCTTCGCCGCGATCCGGTCGCCCGTCGCCTTGTCGATGGTGCGCCAGTACTGCAGGGCGCGCTCCAGCACCGGCGGACTCACCCCGTCCAGCAGGTGCCCGGCGACGTTGGAGACGAGGCGCTCGCGCGCCGCGTCGTCGAAGACCTCCCGGACCATCGTGCCCGGCTGGCCCCAGTCGTCGTCCTCGGAGCGCAGCGTGTACGCCTCGCGGACCATCTCGCCGGAGGTCGCCCAGCCCGCCGGCTCGCCGAAGCGGGCCGTGTCCGCGGCCGGGCCGCCGTAGGAGTTCGGGGCGTACGGGCGCGCCGCCGCCGACGCCTCGAAGCGCATCGCGCCGTCCTTGGCGTACGAGGAGACCAGCGACCGGGCCCGGTTCGGCGGGAGCTGCGTGTAGTTCGCCCCGATCCGGTAGCGGTGCGTGTCCGGGTACGAGAACAGCCGGCCGAGCAGCATCTTGTCGGGCGACGGGCCGATGCCCGGGACCAGGTTCGACGGCTCGAAGGCGGCCTGCTCGATGTGGATGAAGTAGTCGTCCGGGTTCTTGTCCAGCGTCATCCGGCCGACCTCGATCAGCGGGTAGTCGCCGTGCGGCCACACCTTGGTCAGGTCGAACGGGTTGAACCGGTAGCCCGGGGCGTCCTCGAAGGGCATGACCTGCACGTGCATCGTCCACGTCGGCGCGTTGCCGCCCGCGATCGCGTCGAAGAGGTCGCGCCGGTGGTAGTCGGGGTCCTCGCCCGCCAGCCGGTCCGCCTCCTCCTGCGTCAGGAACTCGTTGCCCTGGTCCGTCTTGAAGTGGTACTTCACCCAGAACTTCTCGCCGCCGGCGTTCACCCACAGGTAGGTGTGCGAGCTGAAGCCGTCCATCGTGCGGTAGTTCCTCGGAATGCCCCGGTCGCCCATCAGGATGGCCACCTGGTGCGCGGACTCCGGGGACAGGGTCCAGAAGTCCCACTGCATGTCGTGGTCGCGCAGCCCGTTGTCCGGACGGCGCTTCTGCGAGCGGATGAAGTCCTGGAACTTGCTCGGGTCACGGACGAAGAACACCGGGGTGTTGTTGCCGACCATGTCGTAGTTGCCGTGCTCGGTGTAGAACTTCAGGGCGAAACCGCGCGGGTCCCGCCAGGTGTCGGGGGAGCCCTGCTCACCCGCGACGGTCGAGAAGCGGGCCAGCATCTCGGTCCTGCGGCCCGGTTGGAAGACGTCGGCCTTGGTGAACTGGCTGACGTCGTTGGTCACCTGGAAGACGCCGTACGCGCCCGCGCCCTTGGCGTGCACCACCCGTTCGGGGACCCGCTCCCGATTGAACTGGGCCATCTTCTCGATCAGGTAGTGGTCCTGGAGCAGGATCGGGCCGTCCGGACTCACGGTGAGCGAGTGCTCGTCGCTCTCCACCGGAATCCCGACGTTGTTCGTCGTGTACGGAATCTTCTGCGCGTCCTGGGTCACGAGCGTCCTCCCGTAGGGGTCGGTTGGGTCGCACGCATTCACCTGCCCAGTCAACGCCGATCATGCGCCCCCGGCAACGGGAGCTCGAACCACACCACCTTTCCACTGCTCAGCCGCGTCGCACCCCAGCGGCGGGCCAGCCGGTTGACCAGGAACAGGCCCCGACCGCCCTCGTCGGTGTCCCGGGCCCGGCGCTGGCGCGGCAGCTGCGGGGAGTCGTCGCCGACCTCGCAGCGCAGCACGTCCGTACGCAGCAGGCGCAGGGTCACCGGCCGCTCGGCGTACCGCACGGCATTGGTGACCACCTCGCTGACCAGCAGCTCCAGCGAATCGCTCAGCTCCTCCAGACCCCACCGGGTCAGCGCCCGGCGGGCGAACCGACGGGCCCGTCCCGGCGCGGTCTCCTCCGGGTCCAGGAACCAGTACGCGACGTCACTGGGCGCGATCCCCTCGAAACGGGCCGCGAGCAGCGCGATGTCGTCGTCCCGGTCGCCCGGGCCGAGCATGTCCAGGACGTCGTCGCACAGGGCCTCCAGCGGCGGCGGGTGGTCCAGGCCCGTCAGCTGGGCGGTCGTCGCCAGCCGCTCGCGGAGCTGCTCGATGCCCGTCCACACGTCGCGCAGCCGGGACTCGACCAGCCCGTCGGTGTACAGCAGCAGGGTGGCCCCGGCCGGGGCGTCCAGCTCCACGGCCTCGAAGTCCACGCCACCCACGCCGATCGGGGCTCCCGGCGGCACCCGCAGCACCTCGGCGCGGCCGCCCAGGTGGAGCAGGACGGGCGGCGGATGGCCGGCGTTGGCGATGGTGATCCGGTGCGAGACGGGGTCGTAGACCGCGTAAAGGCAGGTCGCCATCCGGTCCGAGCCGAGCCGCTGCGCCTGCTCGTCCAGGTGGTGCAGCACCTCGGCGGGCGGCAGGTCGAGCTGCGCCAGGGTCTGCGCCGTGGTGCGCAGCTGGCCCATGATCGCGGCGGAGGTCATGGAATGCCCCATGACGTCGCCGACGACCAGCGCGACCCGGCTGCCGGGCAGCGGTATGGCGTCGTACCAGTCGCCGCCGACCCGGGCCGTCTCGGCGGCGGGCAGGTAGCGGGAGGCCAGCCGCACCCCGGTGGGCTGGGGGAGGCTGTCCGGGAGCATGGTGCGCTGGAGCTCGTCGGCGATGTACGCCTCACGGCCGTACAGCACCGCCTTGTCGATGCCGAGCGCGGTGTGGGTCGCCAACTGGGCGGCGACCAGCAGGTCGTTCGTCTCGAAAGCGGGCCGGTCGGGGGTGCGCAGGAACACCGCCGCGCCGATCACGCGCCGGCGGCCCCGCAACGGGGCCAGGATGGCCCGCTGACCGCGCGGGACGGGATGGTCGGCCCCCAGCAGCTCCGGGAGCGCGTCCTTGGCTCCTGCGGCCGACCCGAAGACGGGCCGTACGCCGCGCAGCACCTCGGCGAGCGCCCCGCCCGGCCGGATCTCGCACAACTCGGCCGCCGGCAGGTCGCCCTGCGGGCCGACGAGCGTCATCTGGCTGAAGTCGAGCTCGCCGGCGGCCCCCGCGGCCCCGGCGGGGTCGCCCCCGGTCAGATCGTCGAGCGGCCGGAGCCGGTCGGTGCGTCGGAGCCTTAAGACGACCGGTCCGACGGGGCGCTCGTCGCCCACCGGCAGCGGGTCGCGCAGATAGACGAGGATCGCGTCCGAGAACGTCGGCACGGTCGCCCGGCACAGGCCCAGCACGATCTCGTCGAGGTCGATGCCCCGCGCGATCCGGCGGGTGGCCGCGCCGACGAAGCGCAGCCGGTCGCCTTCCCGGCGGGCCGTGCCGGTTTCCGCGCCGGCGATCGGGCCGCCGCCGTGCCGGCCCGCGCCGCCGCCGACACCGTCGACCTGGAGGCCGTCGGCCGTCGGGCCGTCGAGTTCCGCGGTCGGGATGGTGGGATCGGGGCGGCTGCCCGGCCGGGCGCCGTGCGTGGTCCGGTCCTCCCCGCCCCGGGGGCGGAGCGGTTCGGGTGCGCGGTCCTGCGCCGAGGCGCCGGCGGCCGCGTTGCGTGCGGCCTCGCCGTCCCGGGGCCGGGCGCCGCCCTGACCCGGCTCCCCGCCGGCCGGCACGTCCGCCGGGGAGGCGGCCGCGGTGCGCGGCCGCGGAAGTTCGGCGGCCGAGGCGGACGCGGGGGCACCGCGCTCCGCGCCCGGCCCCTGCGCATGCGTGCGTACAGCCTCGGTGGCCGCGACGGCGGCCTTGCCGTGGCCGGCATCGTCCGTACCTCCGCCGGAGGCGACGGGCTGCGGGCCCTCCTGGGAGGTGGGGTACTCCGTCACGCGTGGAATTCCGTCCGTTTGCGCTCGATGTGCGCTGCACTCAATCGGTCAGTCGCGGTATACCCGCTCAGCGGCAGGGGCACCACCGCCCCGCGGTTCCGCGTCCCGCTCGTTACCTCTCGCCCAGCGTTGATCTCCGGTCAAGTCCCGTGTACGGCACGTCAATTACGGATGTACAGCCTGGCGGCAACGCCGCAGACGACCCGGCGGAGGACGATCCTACGGTTGAACCCCGGGGGCGCATCAAGGGTCTCATGAGGTCATATGCGCCGGGGTGCGGTCCCAGTCCTCGGGCAGAACCGGCACTCTCCAGCCCGGATCCGGCCTCCACTTCTCCCATCCGGAGGAGAACGGCGCCCCCCATTCCTTGATGACCTCCACGGCCGCCAGACCCGCCGCCTCCACCTCGTGCGCCCGCTCGGGAGGCATCAGGCCGATCCGCCGCGCCTGCGCGAACTCGTCCTCGTCCAGCCACTTCCAGCTGCGGTCCGGGGCCACGGCGATGTCCAGGAAGTGGTCCACGGAGTCCACCCCGCCGGCCCAGCGGGTCTGCGGTTCCTCCAGGTTCACGTACCAGTTCTTGAAGCGCCAGCCCCGCTCCCAGAACAGCCACACCGACCACGGGTCCCCGGGGCGGGCCAACTTCAGCACCCCGGTGCCGAACCAGTGCGACCGGGCGGTGGTGCGCGGCGCGGTGTACCGGGTGGCGAGGGGCTCCTCGTGGACCGAGGTGCCGTCGGCCAGCACCGGCTTGACGCACTCGGTGCCGGGGGCCATCCACACGGCCAGCAACTCGTCGGTGTCCCGCACCACCGTCACGGGTCGACAGATGTGGACCCGGCCCGCCGGGCCCGGGGCGTGGTCGCGGTAGCGCCACAGGATCTGCTCGCCGGGTGCCCAGTGCGAGCCCCGGGCCCCGTCGTGCGTCCCGGTGCGCGCCACGCCGCCCCCGCGGCCTCCGATACCTGTCATGCGCAGATCTTAGGGCTGAGGTCCGTACACATGACGCGACGCAGGTCACGGAGGTGGCCGGGGACGGGAAACGACCGAATCCGGCCCCCGGCGGGGGGCGATTTCAGGGCCGGGTCATCCGCAGGACGTCCAGCGCCTCGTCCAACTGGGCGAGGGTCAGCGCGCCGCGTTCGACGTAGCCCTCCTCCAGGACGACCTCCCTGATCGTCTTCCGCTCCGCCAGCGACCGCTTCGCCACCTTGGCCGCCTCCTCGTAGCCGATGTAGCGGTTCAGGGGGGTCACCACCGAGGGCGAGGATTCGGCGTACTCCCTGGCCCGCTCGGAGTTGGCGGTGATCCCGTCCACCGTCCGGTCGGCGAGCAGCCGGCTCGCGTTGCCGAGCAGGCGGATCGATTCGAGCAGGTTCCGGGCCATCATCGGCAGCATCACATTGAGCTCGAAGTTGCCGGCGGCGCCCCCGACGGCGACCGCGGTGTCGTTGCCCATCACCTGTGCGGCGACCATGAGGACGGCCTCCGGGATCACCGGATTGACCTTTCCGGGCATGATCGAGGACCCCGGTTGCAGATCCGGGAGATTGATTTCGGCCAATCCCGTGCGCGGTCCGGAGGCCATCCAGCGCAGATCGTTGGAGATCTTGGTGAGCGAGACCGCGATCGTGCGGAGCATTCCGGAGGTCTCCACCAGCGCGTCCCGGGCGCCCTGGGCCTCGAAATGGTCCCGCGCCTCGGTCAACGGCAGTCCGGTGGCCTCGGCCACCTCCGCGATCACGGCGGCGGAGAACCCGGGCGGCGTGTTGATGCCGGTGCCCACGGCCGTTCCGCCCAGGGGGAGTTCGGCCAGTCGCGGCAGCGCCGCGCGCAACCGCTCGACGCCGTAGCGGATCTGGACGGCGTATCCGCCGAACTCCTGGCCGAGCGTGACCGGGGTGGCGTCCATCAGGTGGGTGCGGCCGGCCTTGACCACCGCGACGAACTCGGCGGACTTGCGCTCCATCGCGTCGGCGAGGTGCTCCAGCGCCGGGATCAGCTCGCCGATGACGGCGGCGGTCGCGGCGATGTGGATGGAGGACGGGAACACGTCGTTGGAGCTCTGCGAGGCGTTGACGTGGTCGTTCGGGTGGACCGGGCGGCCGAGACGTTCACCGGCCAGCGTGGCGATCACCTCGTTGGCGTTCATGTTCGACGAGGTGCCGGAGCCGGTCTGGAAGACGTCCACCGGGAAGTGCTCGTCCCAACGGCCCTCCGCGACCTCCTCGGCGGCGGACCGGACGGCCTCGGCCACATCCGCGTCCAGGACGCCGAGCCGGGCGTTCACCACGGCGGCCGCGGCCTTGATCCGGGCCAGTGCGGCGATGTGGGCGTGCTCCAGGCGCTGCCCCGAGATCGGGAAGTTCTCCACCGCGCGCTGGGTCTGGGCCCGCCACTTCGCGTGGGCGGGGACCCGTACCTCGCCCATGGAGTCGTGCTCGATCCGGAACGCGCCGGGTGTTCCTGCGGCCTGCTGATCCTCGGTCATTTCCATGGCCTCCTCAAAAAGTTGAGCAATTGTCTTGTTCGAACTGTTCCCAAGTCATCTACCGGCCAGTAAATACCGGGGGTAACACCGATCTCGGGGAGGCGTTCATGGCACGTGCGCGTACCAGACCCATGCTCAGATCTACCGTCGTCGCCGTCACGGCGATCGCGGCCGCCCTCGGCGGCGTCGGCGCCGTCACTCCCATGGCCCAGGCGGCGGCCGTCGCCGCCGTCACCCCTCTCTCGCCGGAACTGGAGGCGATCCGGGCCGCCGAGGCGACCAAGATCTACGGTGACTCTGTCATCCGCCCGCTCGCGGAACGCAAGACCGGCCTGATCTCGCTCGGCGACAGCGAGATCTCGGGCGAGGGCGTCGGCGCCTACGACCCCGCGACCAACACCCCGAACAACCAGTGCCACCGCTCGCCGGACTCCGCGATCCACCGCACCGGCATCCCCGCCGACCTGACCTTCAACGTCGCCTGTTCCGGCGGCTACACGGGCAACATCAGGATCGGCGGCAGCAAGCAGTACGCCGACGAACTCGTGCAGAGCGACAACCTCGCCATCAAGGCCCGCAACACCAAGATCAAGATGGTGCTGCTGGTCGCGGGCGCCAACGACGACCTCCAGTTCGGCCCCGTCATGACCGACTGCGTCACCCGCTGGGTGCTCGCTCAGGGCACCTGCGAACCCAAGTACGGCCCCGGCTGGCAGGCGCGCGTCGACGGCCTGAAGCCCAAGGTGGAGGCCACCGTCGCCGACCTCAAGACGGTCATGCGCGACGCGGGCTACGCCGACACCGACTACAAGCTCGTCGTGATGGGCTACCCCAGCCCGATCGGCCCCGACTTCAACGACAACCCGAACTTCCCCGGCAAGCTCCCCGGCGGCTGCGCCGGCTACGACTCCGACGCCACCTGGGGACGCAATCAAGCGGTACCCGCCTTCGAGAAGGGCATGCGGGCCGCCGCCCTCGCCTCCGGCGCCACCTACCTGGACAACTCCCGGCTCTTCCACGGCCACGAGGTGTGCATGGAGGACGCCTGGGCCCGCGGCCTCTACCTGGACCTCGGGGACCACTTCCCGTGGGACGAGAACACCGCCCGGCAGTCCTTCCACCCCAACTACCGGGGCCACGGCGCCTTCGCCTCCTGCCTGACCCAGCTCTACACCTCGGGCCTGCGCGAGGCCTCCTGCGCCGACCCCGCGAGCACCGGCACCCCGGTCCTCCAGGCCGGAGCCTGGGACGACCTGTACAAGCCGCTCAGGAACGAGGCCACCGGCAACTGCCTGGACTCCAACGGCGGCGCGAGCGCCAACAACACCAAGGTGGTGGCCTGGGACTGCCACGGAGGCCGCAACCAGGGCTGGTGGTACGACACCGCCCGCAAGGCCCTCCACGTCGAGCTGACCCAGGACCGCTGCGTCGACGCCCCCGGCGGCGCCTACGGCAACGGCACCGGCCTGATCCTGTGGAACTGCCACGGCGGCGCCAACCAGCAGTTCGTCCGCGACGGCGCCACCCTGCGCCCCGCGGCGGCGCCCGGCATGTGCCTGACCGTGGCCGCCGCCCACGAGCAACTGCGCCTGCAGACCTGCAACGGTTCCGCCAACCAGCGCTTCGCGTAACCGCCCCGCACCACCCGCCCCGCTCACCCCCCACACCCGGCCGGCGCACCCCGGCCGGGTGTCACATGTCCCGCAGCAGCTTGCGCACGTCCCGCGGCCGGTTGGTGATCAGCGTGTCCACGCCGAGCCGCACGCACAGCTCCACGTCCTCCGGCTCGTCCACGGTCCACACCCGCACCGACAGCCCCTTGGCCTTCAACCGCCCCACCAGCCCCGGGGACCGGCGGACGAGCTCGATGCCCGGGCCCGCGTGCGTGGCGTACGGCGGGCGCACCGGCCGCAGCCGGCGCTCCATCAGGTACACGGAGGGCAGCCCCGGAGCCAGCCGGTGCAGCCGGGTCAGCGCGGTGCGGGAGAAGCTCATCACCTCGACGCGGCCCGCGGACCCGTCGGCCAGCCCGTACTCCCGGAGCATCCGCACCAGCTCGACCTCCAGCCGGCCGCCCGCGCGCGACGGGTGCTTCGTCTCGACGGCGAGCCCGACCGGCCGCGGCGCGGCCAGGGCCTCCCGGAGCAGGTCCTCGAAGAGCAGCACCCGGGCGCCGGCGTGCCCGGCTCCCTTCCACGCCCCGAAGTCGAGCGCCACCAACTCCTCGTACGTCATCGCGGAGACCACCCCGCGCCCGTCGGAGGTCCGCTCCACACGCCGGTCGTGCACACAGACCAGCCGGTGGTCGGCGGTGAGCCGGACATCGCACTCCAGCGCGTCCGCCCCGTCCTCCACGGCCTGCCGGTAGGCGGCCAGGGTGTGCTCGGGGTGCTCGTGGGAGGCCCCGCGGTGGGCGATCACGCGGATGGCGCGGGGCGGAAGCGGAGGCGTCGCGGTCATGCGGAGATCCTTGCGAACCGGGGTGAACGGAGCGGTGCGTCCCTGTCACCCCGACGTTAACCGGACGCGCCGGCTCGGGGCTCGATCGGCGGCAGCGGCGGGGGAGTGACGTCGAAGTCGCCCCCGCACGACCGCGGCGAAGCGGGCCGGGTCCGCGCACGTGCTCCCCACCCCGCCCGGAACCCCGAAACGGAAATAGTTGCCGGCCGGGTTCGGACGGCTGTGGACCGCACAGACGGTGTGGCTGCTCTTCGGGGTGCTGGGCGGCGCTCTGGTGGACCGCTGGGACCGCCGGCGCACCATGTGGGTCACGGACGCCGCGCGTGCGGCGCTGCTCGCGATACCGGCGGGAGCGGCCGCGCTCGACCTGCTGAGCATCCCGCTGCTCGCGGCCGTCGCCTTCCTCCTCGGCCTCGGCGGGCTCTTCTTCGACACGGCCGCCACGGCCTATCTGCCGGATCTGCTCGGCCGCGACCCCGCGCACCTGGAGCGCGCCAACTCCCGCCTGCGCGGCGCCCAGACCGCCGCGTCCGGCTTCGCGGGGCCGCCCGCGGGCAGTGCGCTGCTCGCGCTCGGGCGGGCGGTTCCACTGCTCGCCGACGCGGTGTCGTTCGCGCTCTCCGCACTGCTCGTACGGTCGCTGCCCGCCGCACCCCGGCCCGTACCGCAGGCCCGTGAATCGCTGCTGCGGCAGGCACGGGCCGGCGCCTCGTACGTGTTCCGGGACCGGCTGCTGCTCGGGCTCGCGCTGCGTCCGGCGGTCGGGAACCTCGCCTTCCTCGCGGTGGAGACCGTTCTCGCCCTCTTCGCGCACGATCGTCTCGGCATCGACACCTTCGGCTTCGGCCTGCTCCTCACGGCGGAGGCCACCGGCGGTCTGCTCGGCGCGGGCACCGCCTCCTTCCTCGCTCGACGACTCGGCACCGGCACTGCGCTGACCTGCACGGCCGCGGCCGAGGGGCTCGCCATCCTGGGCCTTGCCGTCGCCCCGAACCCATACGTCGCCGGGCTCGCGCTCGCCGTCTGCGGAGCGGGCATGGGCGCCACGATGGTGCTCGCCCCCTCCCTGCGACAGGCGATCGTCCCCGCCCACCTGATGGGCCGGGTGGCCTCCACCTCCCGCATGCTCTCCATGTGCGCCGCCCCGTTCGGCGCCTTCCTCGGCGGCCGGCTGGCCACCACCTACGACGTGCGCACCCCGCTCTACGCCGCCGCCGGCCTGCTCCTCGCCATGACCGCCGTCACCGCGACCATGACCGGCAACCGCCGGGTCGAGGCGGCGCTGCGTGCGGCCGCCCCGGCCGATGCCCCCGATCTCCCCGCATCCCGGGTTCCCGCCCAGGCGCCCGCCCGCCAGTGCTGTGAACCTTTCCGGTCACAGCACTTAGGTCATCTCTTTCGGATCTTGCCGGGGCCGCGGCGCCCGGCACCGCCCCTGGCGGCGTTGTCGGGGCACCCGGGCCCCTCCGCCGGTCGGCGGAGGGGCCCGGGTGGTGCGTCACGAACCGGTGCGCGTCACGAACCGGTGCGCGTCAGGAGCCGGTGTGCGTCGGCCGGCCTTTCAGGAGCGGCGCGTCACAGACCCGGGCCGCGGACCGGGATGTGGGTGAACGTCGGCTCCGGGGCCGGGTTCTGGAAGAAGTCGTTGCCCTTGTCGTCCACCACGATGAACGCCGGGAAGTCCTCGACCTCGATCCGCCAGACCGCCTCCATGCCGAGCTCCTCGTACTCCAGGACCTCGACCTTCTTGATGCAGTCCTGGGCCAGCCGCGCCGCCGGGCCGCCGATCGAACCCAGGTAGAACCCGCCGTGCGTGCCGCAGGCGTCCGTCACCTGCTGCGAACGGTTGCCCTTGGCCAGCATGACCTTGGAGCCGCCGGCCGCCTGGAACTGCTCGACGTAGGAGTCCATGCGGCCGGCCGTGGTCGGGCCGAAGGAGCCGGAGGCGTAGCCCTCGGGGGTCTTCGCGGGGCCCGCGTAGTAGACCGGGTGGTCCTTCAGGTACTGCGGCATCTCCGCACCCGTGTCCAGCAGCTCCTTGATCTTGGCGTGCGCGATGTCGCGCGCCACGACCAGCGGTCCGCTCAGGGACAGGCGGGTCTTGACCGGGTGCCTGGTCAGCGTCGCCAGGATCTCGTCCATCGGCCGGTTCAGGTCGATCGACACCACGTCCGCCGCGTCGTCGAGGTGCTCGTCCGTGGTCTCGGGCAGGAACCGCGCCGGGTCGGTCTCCAGCTGCTCCAGGAAGACCCCCTCGGCGGTGATCTTCGCGGTGGCCTGACGGTCCGCCGAGCAGGACACGGCGATCGCGACGGGCAGGGAAGCGCCGTGGCGCGGGAGGCGCACCACGCGCACGTCGTGGCAGAAGTACTTGCCGCCGAACTGCGCGCCGATGCCGATCCTCTGGGTCAGCTCGAAGACCTGCTGCTCCAGGGCCTCGTCGCGGAAGCCGTGGCCCAGCGGGGAACCCTCGCGGGGCAGCTCGTCCAGGTAGTGCGCGGAGGCGTACTTCGCCGTCTTGAGCGCGTGCTCCGCCGACGTGCCGCCGACCACGATCGCCAGGTGGTACGGCGGGCAGGCCGCCGTGCCCAGCGAACGGATCTTCTCCTCCAGGAACTTCATCATGGAGGCCTCGTTCAGGACCGCCTTGGTCTCCTGGTAGAGGAAGGACTTGTTGGCCGAGCCGCCGCCCTTGGCCATGAAGAGGAACTTGTACGCGCCGCCGTCCGTCGCGTACAGCTCGATCTGCGCGGGCAGGTTCGAGCCGGTGTTCTTCTCCTCCCACATGGTGAGGGGGGCCATCTGCGAGTAGCGCAGGTTCAGGCGGGTGTACGCGTCGTAGATGCCGCGCGACAGGGCCGCCTCGTCACCGCCCTCGGTGAGCACGTTCTGACCGCGCTTGCCCATGACGATGGCCGTGCCCGTGTCCTGGCACATCGGCAGGACGCCGGCCGCCGCGATGTTCGCGTTCTTCAGCAGGTCCAGCGCCACGAACTTGTCGTTCGCGGAGGCCTCGGGGTCGTCGATGATCCGACGCAGCTGCGCGAGGTGCGCGGGACGCAGGAAGTGCTGGATGTCGTGGATCGCCTCTTCGGCGAGCTTGCGCAGCGCCTCCGGCTCGACCTTGAGGAACGTACGGCCGTCGGCCTCGAAGGTCGAGACGCCCTCCGCGGTCACCAGCCGGTAGGGGGTGGTGTCCTCGCCCAGGGGCAACAGGTCGGTGTACGCAAACTCTGGCATGACGGCAGTCATTCCTCACTCGGCAGACGGCGCTGGCGACCAATTGGCAGCGCGGCTCACCAGCGTAGGACCTCCGTCCCGGGACGTGCTTGTGAGGTAAGGCTCACTGGACGGGTGACGGGGAGTATCGCGATCTATCGTGTCTCGCTATGCTGGTCCGCGTGGACCTGGAAAAGCACACCGCCGCCCCCGCCGCATCCGCTGCCGCCCCGGCCGCCGAGCTGCGCGCCTCCGACGCCGACCGGGACCGGATCGCGCAGATCCTCGCCGATGCCGTGGCCGAGGGCCGACTGACCGCCGAGGAGCACTCCGACCGCCTGGACACCCTCTACGCCGTCAAGACGGTCGGGGAACTGGACGTGCTCGTGAGGGACCTTCCCGCGGCCGCCGGCACCGCCCCCGCGAGCGCCGCCCCCGCCGCCGCGCCGGCGTCCGGGCCGGTCGAGACGGTCGTCGCCGTGTTCAGCAGCTCCTCCCGCCGGGGCCGTTGGCGCCCGGGCGCGCACACCCGCGCCGTGTCGGTCTTCGGGGACATCACCATCGACCTCACCGAGGCCGTCTTCGAGCAGCAGGTCACCGAGATCAACGTCACCGCCGTGCTCGGCAACGTCGAGATCCTGGTGCCGGAGAACGTCACGCTGCGTGGCTACGGCAGCGGGGTCCTCGGCAACTTCGAGGTGCACGGCCGCAGTCGGGGGGAGACCGACCCCCAGGCCCCGGTGGTGATCGTCCGGGGCTTCGCGCTGCTGGCCAACATCGAGGCCCGGCCCAAGCTCGGCGCCCGTCTCGTCGACCTCGCGGACCGGCTCCGCAAGCGCCTGGACCGCTGACGGGGGCGCCGCTCCGGGCCGACCGCGAACGCCCTGCGACCGGACCGCGAACGGACTTCGACCCGGAGTGCGCCTGGCGCGGGGGGCGCGTTTCGGTCGAACTTCACCGGAGCGGCCGACGCGCGGCACGCAGTGCATAGGGGCGCGTACAACGGGTAGGGACAGGTGCATCGTCTCTCGCTCGCGTATACGTCGTCAGGAGTAGACCGTGCCGCATCCGCCGCATCAGTCCCTGCAGGTAGCCGCCGTCAAGAGTCTTCAGGCGCGTCCGACCGCCGTGCCGAGGCCGCGGGTGCCGGCGAGGGAAGAGGACGGCCCCTGGCACGCGGAGGCGGTGTGCCGCAGGGACGAGGCGGGCCTGTTCTTCGCGCCCTCCAAGGAGCCCACCGCGGCCCGTCTGGCCCGCGAGGAGGCCGCCAAGCGGGTCTGCGCGCGCTGCCCCGTGATGGTCGCCTGTCGGGAGCACGCTCTGCTCCAGCCCGAGCCCTACGGGGTCTGGGGCGGACTCACCGCCGCCGAGCGGCGCGTCGTGCTGGCCCGCCGGCGCCGCCGGGCCGCCGAACTGCGCCCCGGCACCGGCACCGGCACGATCGCCGCCGCGGGCTGAGCCCCCGGGAGCGCGAGAGCTCGTACGGGGCGAACCGGCACGTACGCGAGAGGGGCGGGCCCGCCGCACACGGGACCGCCCCTCTCGCCGTGCATCGCGCCGGCCCGACCGCTCCTACTGGGCGCGGTCGAAGTCGATCGCGCTGTACGCGCGCAGCTTCGACAGCCGGTGGGTGGAGTCGATCTGGCGGATCGTCCCCGACTTGGAGCGCATGACCAGCGAGGACGTGGTCGCGGTCTCCGAGCGGTAGTGGACGCCGCGCAGCAGCTCGCCGTCCGTGATGCCGGTGGCGACGAAGAAGACGTTGTCGCCGGACACCAGGTCGTTCGTGTGCAGGACCCGGTCCAGGTCGTGGCCCGCGTCGATGGCCTTCTGGCGCTCCGCCTCGTCCTTGGGCCACAGCTTGCCCTGGATGGTGCCGCCGAGGCACTTGATGGCGCACGCCGAGATGATGCCCTCGGGAGTGCCGCCGATGCCGAGGAGCAGGTCCACGCCGGTGCCCTCGCGCACCGCCATGACCGAGCCCGCGACGTCGCCGTCCGAGATGAACTTGATCCGCGCGCCGGTCTCGCGGATCTCCTTGACGATGCCCTCGTGTCGGGGGCGGTCGAGGATGACCACGGTGACGTCCTCGACGGCCATCTGCTTGGCCTTGGCGACACGACGGATGTTCACCGAGGCGGGGGCGTTGATGTCGACGAAGTCGGCGGCCTCCGGGCCCGTGACCAGCTTCTCCATGTAGAAGACGGCCGACGGGTCGAACATGGTGCCGCGGTCGGCGGCGGCCAGGACGGCGATGGCGTTCGGCATGCCCTTGGCGTTCAGGGTGGTGCCGTCGATCGGGTCGACGGCGATGTCGACCTCGGCGCCGGTGCCGTCGCCGACCCGCTCGCCGTTGAAGAGCATGGGGGCTTCGTCCTTCTCCCCCTCGCCGATGACGACGACGCCGTTCATCGACACGGTGGAGATCAGGGTCCGCATCGCGTTGACCGCGGCGCCGTCCGCGCCGAGCTTGTCACCGCGGCCGACCCACCGGCCTGCGGCCATGGCTGCGGCCTCGGTCACCCGGACGAGCTCCAGGGCGAGGTTGCGGTCGGGGGCTTCGGGAGAGACTTCGAGCTGGGGCGGCAGGTTGTGCTCGGTCATCGGAGCGCACCTTTCTGTACGACGACGGCCGGGATGTGAGGGTGCTGGAACTCTATCGGTACGTCGACATATTGAGCAGAGCGGGTCACGAATGAGCGGAATATCGGTCAGCCGTTTGGCCTGAGCGGACGCCTTGCGGCGACGGGGCCGCCGAGCGGGTGTCACGACGCCCACCCCGGGGGTGATCGCCCCGGGCGATGGGGGACCATGGAGCCGTGGCAGGTATGAAGGGCAAGCAGACGGTTTGGGACATGGTCCGATCGCTGGCGGTGATCGGTGTCGTCGTCGCGGGGATATACATGTTCATCCCGCACGACGAGAAGGCCGACCCGACGCGGGTGGTCGACTACCGCGTGGAGACGGCCACGGCCCGCCGCGCGGCGCCGTACCCGGTCGCCGCGCCCGCGGGGCTCCCCGAGAAGTGGCGCGCGACCTCGGTCACCTTCGACCGGATGGACGGCAACGCCTGGCACCTGGGCTTCCTGGACCCGCAGAAGCAGTACGTGGCCATCGAGCAGAGCACCGACGCCTCCGCCAAGCGCCTCGCCAAACTGACCCAGCAGGCGAAGGCCACGGGCGAGACCCGGCAGATCGGCGACCGGTCCTGGGAACTGTGGGACGGCGAGAAGTACGACGCCCTCGTCCGCCAGGAGCAGGGGTACGTCACCGTCGTGACGGGGACGGCCTCGTTCGACGGGCTGGGCGCGATGGTGTCGGCGCTGGAGTTCAAGCAGGGGAGCTGAGCTCGGGCCGATCCGGGTCGTGACCCGCGCGGTCGTGCTCGGGTCCGGTTCGTGACGTACGTGCTCGGGTCCGATCCGGGTCGTGACGTACGCATCGTGACCCGCGCGCTCGTGACCCGCGCGCTCGTGACGCACGACGAGAGGCCGCCCACCCCGGATCCGGGGTGGGCGGCCTCTCGTCGTGTGACGGCTCGGCGCGCGCATGGCGCGGCGACCGGGTCGCGACTCAGACGGTGGTGATGACCTGGTCGAACTCCAGGCGCGGGGAGCGACCGAAGGCGGCGGGCTCGCCCGGCTTGCCGATGTTGACGACCATCAGCGGGGTGTGGTCGGCGTCCAGGAACTCCTTCTGGACACCGGCGAAGTCCAGACCGGTCATCGGGCCGGCGGCCAGGCCGGCGGCGCGGACGCCGAGGATGAAGTAGCCGGCCTGCAGCGAGGCGTTGACCAGGGCGGACTGCTCGCGGACCGGGCGCTCGGAGAAGAACGCGTCCTTGGCCTGCGGGAAGTGCGGGAAGAGTTGCGGGAGCTCCTCGTGGAACTCGTTGTCCGCCGACAGGATCGCGACCAGCGGGGCGGCGGCGGTCTTGGCCCGGTTGCCCTCGGCCATGTGCTTCACGAGGCGCTCGCGGGCCTCGGGGGAGCGGACGAGGGTGATGCGCAGCGGGGTCTGGTTGAACGCGGTGGGGCCGTACTTCACGAGGTCGTAGATCGCCTGGACCTGCTCCTCGGTCACCGGCTCGTCGGAGAACGAGTTGGCGGTGCGGGCCTCGCGGAACAGCAGGTCCTGAGCGGCGGCGTCGAGAACGAGAGACATCGAAAAGCCTTCTTCTTTACGGAGGTGTGGCGCGATGTCATCACTGTAGGCCCGAGGTATGTGAATGTTCAACTAAATCCATCCGAGGGTGATCGGGATCACTCCCCGCGGCGATCACTCCCTGCCGCGGATCACTCGCCGCGGCCGTCTCCCGCGTCCCCGTCCCCGTCCGCCCCGTCCCGGGCCGCCAGGGCCGAGTCCAGCCGGGCCCGGGCCCCCTCCAGCCAGTGCCGGCACACCGTCGCCAGCTCCTCGCCGCGCTCCCAGAGCGCCAGCGAGTCCTCCAGGGAGGTGCCGCCGGCCTCCAGCTTGCGGACGACCTCGATCAGCTCGTCGCGGGCCTGCTCATAGCCCAGCGCCGTCTCGGTTTCAGCCATTCCCGTGCCACCTTATATGTGTAGTACAACGAATTTGTTGCCGGAACGTGTCGCCGCCCCCGGGGCTCATCCGGCGTCGGACGCGCCCTCCGCCGGGCCGTCGCACTCCCCGTCCGACGCGCCGTCCGGGGCCGGTTCGGCCTCGACCCGTACGTGGAACTCGCCCGCCGACACCCGCGCGCGCAGTACCTCGTCCGGGGCGACGTCCCGCGGCGAACGCACCACGTGCCCGTCGGCGCGCTGGAGCACCGCGTACCCGCGCTCCAAGGTCGCCGCCGGCGACAGTGCCACCACCCGGGCCCGGGTGTGCGCCAGCTCGGAATCCGCCCGGTCCAACAGGTGCCCCAGCGTCCGCCGGCTCCGCGCCAGCAGCGCCTCCACCTCGGCCTCCCGGGTCTCCACCATCCGCTGCGGATGCACGAACACCGGCCGGGCCAGGGCGTGGGCGAGCCCCCGCTCCTCGCGATCGAGCAGCCCGCGCACCGCGCGAAGCCCGCGCGCCTGGAGCTGGCTCACGCGCTCCAGCTCCTCCCCGACGTCCGGGACCACCTTCTTCGCCGCGTCCGTGGGCGTCGACGCCCGCAGGTCCGCGACCAGGTCCAGCAGTGGGGAGTCCGGCTCGTGTCCGATCGCCGAGACCACCGGGGTACGGGCCGCCGCGACCGTCCGCACGACCTCCTCGTCGGAGAAGGGCAGCAGGTCCTCCACGCTGCCCCCGCCGCGCGCCACGATGATCACGTCGACCTCGGGCAGCGCGTCGAGCTCCTTGACCGCCTCGATCACCTGGGGCACCGCGTGCACGCCCTGCACGGCCACGTTGCGCACCTCGAAGCGGACCGCGGGCCAGCGCCGCCGGGCGTTCTCCAGCACGTCCCGTTCGGCCGCCGAGGCCCGCCCCACCACCAGCCC
This sequence comes from Streptomyces sp. NBC_01426, assembly GCF_036231985.1. Classification (GTDB taxonomy): domain Bacteria; phylum Actinomycetota; class Actinomycetes; order Streptomycetales; family Streptomycetaceae; genus Streptomyces. The sequence goes on along the minus strand of NZ_CP109500.1, from coordinate 3,070,016 downwards.
GATCAGCTGCGGCAGGAACGGCAACGACTTCTTGCGGTCCGCCGCGAACAGGCCCTCGGAGGCCAGCGACCGCTTGAGCTTCTCCAGGCGGGCCAGCAACTCCCCGATGCCGACGGGCCGTATCTCGGTGGCCCGCAGCGACAACTGCCCGCGCGGCGCGTACCACTCCGGCTTGGCCAGGACGACGACCCGCGCGCCCTCCGTCACCGCGTCCGCGACCTCGTCGTACACCTGGCGGAAGCAGGTCACGCTGAGCGAGATGTCGTGCGACGGGTCGCGGAGCGTCAGGAAGACCACCCCCGCCCCCGGCCGCCGGGACAACTGGGTGATCTGCCCCTCCACCCACACCTGACCGAGCTTGTCGATCCAGCCCCCGATGAGTCGGGACACCCGACCGACCGGCAGCGGCGCGTCAGCCGACGTATTCAGACCCATGCACGCAGGCTAACCGCCAGAACCGACACCGTCCCCGGGCCCGGCGACCCGATCCCCGGCGCGTCGGCCCCGCTGGGCCACCCACACCCCCAACCCCACCAACAGCCACACGGCGCCCACCAGCTGCGCCGCCCGGGAGGCCTCGACGATCACCGCGACCGTCACGGCCGCACCCAGCACCGGGATCACCAGGTGCTTGAACCAGTTCGGCGGCCCCTCGCGCCGCTGCACCACGAACCAGCCCACCACCGACGCGTGCAGCAGCGTGAACGCCACCAGCGCCCCGATGTCCACCACCGACACCAGATGGTCCAACCCGTCGTCGCGCCGGGCCGCCCACACCGCCGCGACCAGCGTCACCGTCGCCGCCACCAGCAGCGCCGCCCGCGGGGTCCCGCCCCAGGTCCGCGACAGGACGTGCGGGAGCCGCCGCTCCCGGGCCATGGCGAACAGCAGCCGACCCGCCGCCGCCTGCCCGGCCAGCGCCGCGAAGGCCGCCCCGATCGCCTTGCTCACCGCCACCAGGTCGTGCAACCAGGACCCGACCGCCGACTCCACCGTGTTGTAGAACGCCGGCCCCTGCGCACCCGGATCGGCCGCCAGCTCCGCCGCGGTCATCGGGCTCAGCAGCGCCGCCAGGTAGGTCTGCGCGACGAACAGCACCCCCGTCAGCGCCAGACAGAACAGCACCGCCCGCGCCACCTTCGCACTGCCGCCCGTCACCTCCTCCGCGAAGGAGGCGATCGCGTCGAAGCCCAGGTACGACAGCACCGCCACCGACACCGCCCCCAGCACGGCCGCCGTCGAGAAGCCCAGCGAACCGTCCCCCGTCAACGGCGACAGCCAGCCGCGCCGCGCCCCGCCCTCCGCCAGCGCGACCACCGCCGCGACCAGGAACACCAGCAGCACCACGATCTCCAGGGCCAGCACCGCGAAGCCCACCCGCGCGGCCGCCCGTACGCCCCACAGGTTCAGCAGGGTGGTCACCACCACCGCCAGCGCCGTCCACACCCACCGGGACACCTCCGGCACCAGGGCGTTCATCGCGATGCCGGAGAACAGGTACGCCACCGCGGGGATCAGCAGGTAGTCGAGCATCGCCATCCACCCGGCGATCAGCCCCGCCCCCTCGCCGAGCCCCTTGCGGGCGTACGTGAAGACCGAACCGGCCTGCGGGGCCACCCGGACCATCTGCGCGTACGAGAACGCCGTGAACGCCATCGCCACCGTCGCGCAGAGGTAGACGAGGGCCACCGCGCCGTGCGACTTGGCGTCGAGGGTGCCGAAGATCCCGACCGGGGCCATCGGGGCGATGAACAGCAGCCCGTACACCACCAGATCGCGAAAGCCGAGGCTGCGCCGCAACGTCGCGGGAGCCTCGGACGCCGAACCGGAATCCGTCACGGACGCCATCGTTCCTCCGGGGGAGAAGCAGGACAGAGGTTCGACCCAGTTTGTGCCGAACGGGCGACGACCGGCCTGCTGGAGACCCCCGTACGATGGAGCGTATGACTGCTCCCTCCTCTGCTCCCGCTTCCCGCCGCGTCCTGCTCGCCGCCCCGCGCGGATACTGCGCGGGCGTCGACCGAGCCGTGATCGCCGTCGAGAAAGCCCTTGAGCAGTACGGTGCGCCGGTCTACGTACGCCACGAGATCGTCCACAACAAGTACGTCGTCCAGACGCTGGAGAAGAAGGGCGCCATCTTCGTCGAGCGGACGGAAGAGGTCCCCGAGGGCTCCATCGTGATGTTCTCCGCGCACGGCGTGGCACCCGTGGTCCACGAGGAGGCGGCGCGCGGCCGGCTCGCGACGATCGACGCGACCTGCCCGCTGGTCACCAAGGTCCACAAGGAAGCCATCCGCTACGCCAACGACGACTTCGACATCCTCCTCATCGGCCACGAGGGCCACGAGGAGGTCATCGGCACCTCCGGCGAGGCCCCCGACCACATCACCATCGTGGACGGCCCGGACGACGTCGCCAACGTGCGGGTCCGCGACGAGTCGAAGGTCGTCTGGCTCTCCCAGACCACCCTCTCCGTCGACGAGACCATGGAGACGGTCGACGCCCTGAAGACCAAGTTCCCGCTGCTGGTCTCGCCGCCGAGCGACGACATCTGCTACGCCACCTCGAACCGCCAGGCCGCGGTCAAGGTGATGGGCGCCGACTCCGACCTGGTCATCGTCGTCGGCTCCAAGAACTCCTCGAACTCGATCCGCCTCGTCGAGGTGGCCCTGGACGCCGGCGCGCGCGCCGCCCACCTGGTCGACTTCGCGAGCGAGATCGACGAGGCCTGGCTGGAGGGCGTCACCACCGTCGGCCTGACCTCGGGCGCCTCGGTGCCGGAGGTCCTGGTCGAGGAAGTGCTGGAGTGGCTGACGCAGCGCGGCTACGCGGACGTGGAGATCGTCAAGACGGCCGAGGAGTCGATCGTCTTCTCGCTGCCCAAGGAACTCCGCCGCGACCTGCGCGCCGAGGCGGCGGGACTCGTCGCCGGGACGGGCACCGCCGACGCGGGCGCCGCCGGGGCCGGGGCGACGGGTACGACCGGCGCGACCGAGAAGTAGGCCCTTCGCCGCCGTTTTCTCTACGGTGGTCCCATGCAGATCTTCGGCGTGGACATCGGCGGATCCGGTATCAAGGGCGCTCCCGTGGACCTGGAGCGCGGCGAGTTGGCGCAAGAGCGCCACAAGGAACTGACACCACAGCCGGCCACCCCCGAGGGGGTGGCCGACCGTGTCGTCGACGTGGTCCGCCACTTCGACTGGAAGGGGCCGGTGGGCGTCACCTTCCCGGGCGTCGTCACCGGCGGGGTCACCCGTACGGCCGCCAACATGGACAAGGCCTGGATCGGGGTCGACACGGCGGCCCTGCTGTCGGAGCGGCTCGACGGCCTCGCGGTGACCGTCCTGAACGACGCCGACGCGGCCGGGGTCGCGGAGATGACGTACGGCGCCGGCAAGGGGGTCTCCGGCACCGTCATCCTGCTCACCCTGGGCACCGGCATCGGCAGCGCGCTCTTCACGGACGGCCGACTCGTCCCCAACACCGAACTGGGTCACCTGGAACTCCACGGCCACGACGCGGAGAAGCGCGCGTCGGTCAAGGCCAAGGAGGACCACGACCTCACCTGGGAGCGCTGGGCGCACCGGCTCCAGAAGTACCTGGAACACGTGGAGATGCTGTTCTCCCCGGAGCTCTTCATCCTCGGGGGCGGCGTCAGCCGCAAGCCGGAGAAGTTCCTGCCACTGATCGAGGGCATCCGCGCGGAGATCGTGCCGGCGAAGCTCCAGAACAACGCGGGCATCGTCGGAGCGGCGATGGCCGCCCGCGGCGCCTCGACCTAGGCCGGCTCTTTCGGATCTTGCCGATCACGGGCCTGGCGGCGCGGTCGGGGGTGGCCGTCAGGTCACGGCGGAGTGGGCTCAGACCACCCGGCGGGGCATGCGGCGCTTCCCGATCAGCACGGCCTTGCGCACCAGTGCGATCAGGGCCGCGAGGACCGTGCCCGCGTACAGCCAGCCGGCGTGCAGGGACAACGCCGAGACGATCCCCATCAGCTGCCCGCCGATGCCACCGGACCCCCCGGAGACGGGCCAGACCCCGACCGCGAACGCGATCGGGGCGCTGATGGGGGCGGTGATCAGGTCGGCGGGGCGCACCCAGAGCGCGGTCGTGGCGGCCACGGGCAGGAAGAGCAGCCCGTACGCGAACAGGGACGCGTCGAACAGCAGCCAGACGATCCCCGCGACCACCGCCATCGCCACGCACGCGAAGAGCCCGCCACCGAGGCCCGTCAGCCGCGGCCGGGGCAGCCGCCGCCGGGCAGGGGCCGTCCCCGCCGGGCGAGCCGCCCCCGGGGCCTGCTGTCTCGGGACCTGCCCCCGCGGGTGACGTACTGAACGCGTCCTGTAGTGCTCCACCCCACCAAACTAGGCGGGGAGGCCCCTGACCGAGGGCCCGGACACGCGTACAACGAGCGCCACTCATCGGAAAGTAAACTGTCCGACGGCCCATCCCCGGGCCGCCGCCCCCTCCAGCTACGGGAAGTCGCCAACGTGTCGCTCACGATCGGAATCGTCGGCCTGCCGAATGTCGGCAAGTCGACCCTGTTCAACGCCCTGACCAAGAACGACGTGCTGGCGGCCAACTACCCGTTCGCCACCATCGAGCCGAACGTCGGCGTCGTCGGTGTCCCGGACCAGCGGCTGGCCGTCCTCGCGGGCATCTTCGGATCGCAGAAGGTCCTCCCCGCGACCGTCGACTTCGTCGACATCGCGGGCATCGTCCGCGGCGCCTCCGAGGGCGAGGGCCTGGGCAACAAGTTCCTCGCGAACATTCGCGAGTCGGACGCGATCTGCCAGGTCATCCGCGCCTTCAAGGACGAGAACGTCGTCCACGTCGACGGCAAGGTCTCGCCCAAGGACGACATCGAGACCATCAACACCGAGCTGATCCTCGCCGACCTCCAGTCCATCGAGAAGGCGGTGCCGCGCCTGACGAAGGAGTCCCGCCTCCAGAAGGAGAAGGTCGCGGTCCTGGCCGCGGTCGAGAAGGCGCAGAAGATCCTCGAAGAGGGCCACACCCTCTTCTCGCAGGGCATCAGCAAGGGCACGGAGCAGGGCGACCTCCTCCACGAACTGCACCTGCTCACCGTCAAGCCCTTCCTCTACGTCTTCAACGTCGACGAGGACGAGCTGACGGACGACGCCTTCAAGGCCGAGCAGAGCGCCCTGGTCGCCCCGGCCGAGGCGATCTTCCTGAACGCCAAGCTGGAGGCCGAGCTGATCGAGCTCGACGACGAGGAGGCCCTCGAACTCCTCCAGTCGGTCGGCCAGGAAGAGCCGGGCATGGCCACGCTGGGCCGCGTCGGCTTCACGACCCTGGGCCTGCAGACCTACCTGACGGCCGGCCCGAAGGAAACCCGCGCCTGGACCATCAAGAAGGGCGCCACCGCCCCCGAGGCCGCCGGCGTCATCCACACCGACTTCCAGCGCGGCTTCATCAAGGCGGAGATCATCTCCTTCGCCGACCTGGTCGACTGCGGCTCGGTGGCCGAGGCCCGCGCCAAGGGCAAGGCCCGCATGGAAGGCAAGGACTACGTCATGCAGGACGGCGACGTGGTGGAGTTCCGCTTCAACGTCTGAGCGGATGACACAACACCACGTCGCTGACGTGGCACACATGCAGGTCAGAAGGGGCCGGACTCCGGAGAGTCCGGCCCCATGGCGTTCCCGTGCCGGTGTTTCAGCTGCTTCGGGGCGGCGTGAGCTTGTCGAGGTCCAGGCTGACCTCGAAGGGGATCGGGCGCTGGAGGGTGCCCCGGAAGATGCCGGCGGGGGCGTAGGCGCCGGTGGGTTCGTCGAGTTCGTAGACGTGGACGACGGGTGCGCCGTCCTCGTCCTCGATGCACCAGTAGTGCGGGATGCCGGCCTCCGCGTACTTGCGGAGCTTTACCGTGCGATCGCGGTGGGCGGACTCCGGTGACACCGCCTCCACGACGAGCTTCACGTCCTCCGGGGCGTACCAGGTGCGGTCGGGATCGTAGGGCAGGTTCGTCAGCAAGAGGTCCGGCTCGGGGCGGTTGCGGGCATCGAGGCGGATCGTCATCTCGCGCTCGACTTCGAAGCCGGCCGGCGCCTGCGCCATGAGCGTGGTGGTCAGGGCGGTGACGAGGCGGCCATGCCAGGACCGCTGGGGCGACAGCATGAAGACGAGGGCTCCGTCGATCAGCTCGGTGTGGCGGGGCGCCTCGGGGAGGCGGTCGAGGTCCTCCGCGAACCAGCCTTCCGCGCGCGGCGGGCGCATCCAGTCGGGAAGTGCGGTCATGGCTTCACGGTAGCGGCCGGCGGCTCATGTCGGAGGTCAATGGTGCTCCTTACGCTGATCCGGGAGGTCGGCGACGATCATGGGCGGCCGTGGTGGAGGCAGCCGACTCGCGGAGTGCACGGGGGAGGATCGTCCCTCGCCGCGCTTCGGCGGCTCGCTCCGTGGTTCCGGGGTCCGTCACGCGGTGATCCCGGTCATGTTTTCGTCTGGTTTGGAACTCCCGGCGAGGTTCGTACATCAGGACTGAAGGGATGCCCAGCCGTTCTGTCCCGCCGGGGCAGTCATGACCGTTCGGAGCGAAGTTCGTGCACCAGTACCCGCAGCGCCCGCGGCCTGATGAGCAGTCGTATGAGCCGGATCGGTCGTATCCGCTGCCCGAGGGGGATCGGCCGTCGCCCGAGCCGCGCGGGCCCAGGCGTTCCCGGCGTGCCCTGTGGGTCAGCGTGCCCCTGGTCCTGGCGGTGCTGCTCGGCGCCGGCGGGTTCGCCGCGTGGAAGAACGAGTGGTTCTCCGGCAACGGGGAGAGCGTGAGCTTCGGCAAGGACGTCCCGGCGGCGGTGGCTTCCGACGACCCGAAGCCGGGCGGTTCGCCGGCGGCCCCGGCGCAGCCGACCGGCGATGCGGACGTGTCGCTGCCCGCCGGACCGAAGTCGGACTTCAAGCAGACCGCCAAGCTCGACGACGGCACGATCATCGCCAAGACCCGCCTCGCCGGCGCCAAGTCCGGCTTCGACGGGGACGTCTGGGTGTGGACGCCGAAGGAGTACGGCGAGAAGAAGTACGAGAAGAGCGCCTTCCCGGTGCTCATCGCGCTCCCCGGGGGCAACGGCTTCCCGGCGAACTACTGGGCCGACCGCAGCCTGGGCCTGCAGAAGGCCGTCAGCGAGGGCGTCCGGGCCGGCACCAGCCTGCCGTTCATCCTGGTCATGCCCGTGCTCAACCCGGACAACACGTACTACTACGACGGCGCCGACATCCCGGGTCGCCCCAAGATGGGCACGTGGCTCGCGGAGGACATACCGGACTTCGCCCGCGCCAATTTCCGTACGTACAAGTCCCGCGACGGCTGGGCCTTCATGGGCTCCTCCTCCGGTGCGTTCGTCGGGATGAAGCAGGTCCTCGAGCACCCGGACAGGTTCAAAGCCGTGATCGCCAGTGGTGGCGAGATCGTTCCCGACTCCCCGCTCTGGAAGGGTCACCAGGCGGAGATGGACGCGAACAATCCCGAGAAGCTCGCCAAGAAGCTGATCGACGCCAACGGCCCGGAGGTCTACATCAACTTCCAGGTCGGGACGAAGGAGACGGGCAAGGACCGGATGCTCCAGTTCCAGCGGGAGTACGGCAAGGGCCCCGTCAAGATCACCATCCGTGACATCCAGAACGGCGAGCACAACGGCTGGCACTACGTGCGCGGCATGAAGGAAGGCTCGCTGGAATGGATCAGCAAGGTGTTGAAGGGGCCGAAGCCCGAAGCAGGGTGATCCGTCCCGACCGCCACCGCCACCGCCCACCACCGCCCGTGTCCCGATGCCCCCGCCCCGACGCCCCGCCCGAACGCCGGTCTCACAACCCACCCGCCCCGACACCCGCGCCCGAGCGGTCCGCACACCGGTCCGGGTGGCGCGCGCCACGTCGCCCCGCTCCCAGGCAACCCATCACGTCGTTCACAACTCTGACAGGTGTGCAAGAGGGGGACCTGTCGGTCCGACCCGCGCTCGATGTGAGCGCAGGAGAAGGAACGGGAAAAGAAGCCGTGCTGCAAGAACAACAACGTGACGCCGACCATTCGACCGAGGGACGGCAGCTCGCGACCGACGGACGCCCCCGTCCCGGGAGGCGCCTGGCCCTGATCGGCGGCGCCCTCGCCGTGGCCCTCGCGGGGGGCGGCGCGGCGGTCTGGGCGTTCGGCGCCTTCTCGGACATAGGGGACCCGGTGTCCTTCGGTGCCTCCCACGAGCCGGCTGCGGCCACCGGGGACGTCACGCCGGGCGTGCGCATGCCCACCGGCCCCAAGGCCTCGTTCGTCCGCAGTTCCCGGTTGCCGGACGGTACGCAGATCGCCCAGACCACCCTCACCGGCGCGAAGTCGGGCTTCAAGGGCGACGTGTGGGTGTGGGCGCCGAAGGAGTACGACGACCCGCGGTACGCCAAGAGCGCCTTCCCGGTTCTGATCTCGCTCCCCGGCGGGCGCGGCTATCCCAAGAACTACTGGGGGACCGGCCCCGGCCTCGGTCTCCAGCAGGCCGTGAGCGACGGGGTGAAGGCCGGTACCAGCCTGCCCTTCATCCTCGTCATGCCGGTGATCAACGCGGACACCAGACACCACTTCGACGGCTCGGACATCCCCGGCCAGCCGAAGATGGGCACCTGGATGGCCGAGGACATCCCCGATTTCACGCGGGCCAATTTCCGCACCTTCGACTCCCGCGACGGCTGGGCCTTCATGGGCTCCTCCTCCGGCGGCTTCGGGGCGCTCAAGCACGTCCTGAAGTACCCCGACCGCTTCAAGGCGGTCATCGCCAGCGGAGTGGACACGGTCCCGGATTCCCCGCTGTGGAAGGGGAACAAGCAGGCCATGGACGCGAACAACCCGGAGAAGCTGGCCGCGAAGCTGATCAAGGAGAGGGGCCCGGACGTCTACGTCAACTTCCAGATCGGCACCAAGGAGAGCGGCCGCGCCGTCGCCGAGAAGTTCATGAAGACCTACGGGGAGGGCCCCGTGCACACCCGGCTCCAGGTGATCCAGGATGGTGAGCACAACGGAAAGTCGTACGTACGCGGCATGAAGGAGGGCTCCCTCGCGTGGATCAGCAAGGTGATGGCCGCGCCGACCCCGACCAGCGTGGGCGCGCCCGAGGCGAGATGAGCACGAGGGCGAAGGGCATGTCCGCGGCCGCGGCCGCCGGGATCGCCGCGGTGTGCGCCGCGGTGTTCGCCCTCGGTTTCCTCAAGCCGTTCGAGGAGCGGCCGGTGCACCCCTTCCCCACCGTCGGGGTGCTCACGGCCAACGGGGAGCACTGGTGCACGGCGAGCGTCGTCGACAGCCCCGAGGGAAACGTGGTCGCCACCGCCGCGCACTGCGTGGTCCCCGCCGGCGAGGACGGGGTGCCCGGCCAGGTCGCCCACGACGGGCTCGCCATCGGCGCGCTCGCCTTCGCCCCCGCCTTCTCCGGCGAGGGCGAGGGTCACCCGCCCCTCGGGGTGTGGAAGGTCCGCTCGGTCCACGTGGACGACCGCTGGAGGAAGTGGGGCGACGACACCGTCGATTTCGCTTTCCTCACCGTCGAGCCGGACGAGGAAGGGCGCAGCCTCCAGGACCGGGTCGGCCGGCGCGAGGCCCCGAAGGCCGACTGGACCTCCGGCTACGAACGGGACGTCACCGTCGTCGGCTATCCGGAGTCCGGGCACAATCCGCGGAACCAGCCCGTCTCCTGCACCACGCAGACCCGGCACGACGAGGACGACCCCGACATGCTGTACGTCGCCTGCGCGGGCTTCTGGACGGGGACGAGCGGCAGCCCCTGGATCGCCGACCGGGGCGGGGCGGGGCAGCCGGGCCGGTTGATCGGGGTCCTGAGCGGCGGGGACACGGACGTGGACTCCACGGCGGCGCTGTACGACGAGCGCGCCAAGGCCCTGTACGAGAGCGCCGCGCGCGGCTGACCCGCCCCCGGCCCCGAACCCGCCCCCGGGCCCCGGCCCGGTGGTCAGCCCTTGAGCAGGGCGTTCAACTCGCCGTAGGGGAGGGACCCGGCGAGCGAGGTGTACGTGCCCTCCCGGAGCATCTCCTCCGCGGCCCGGCGGACGACGGCGTACGCCGCCTCGGCCACCCACGACCCGAGGCTGACCCGGGCGACGCCGAGGGCGCCGAGTTCCGCGACCGAGGGGGCGCCGGGGCCGACCAGGACGTTGAGCGGGGCGCCGATGCCCTTGGCGAGTTCGGCGACGGTGGCCGGATCGGTGACGCCGGGGACGAAGATTCCCGTGGCGCCGGCCTCCAGGTACGCGGCGGCGCGCCTCAGGGTCTCGTCGAGGCGGCCGCCCGGCTCCCCGAGGCCGAAGAGGTACGTGTCCACGCGGGCGTTGACGTAGAGCGGGATCCCCGCCGTCTCGGCGGCGGCGCGGGCCGCGGCCAGCCGCTCCGCGTGATCGGCGGGCGCGCGGTCGCCGTCCTCGATGTTGATCCCGACCGCGCCGGCGGCCAGTACCCCGGCGACGGTCTCCGCCACCCCGGCGGGGTCGGCGCCGAAGCCGCCCTCGATGTCCGCGGTGACGGGTACGGACACGGCCGCGGCCACCCGAGAGACGAGGTCCAGGGCGCGGTCCCGGGCCAGGGCGTCCCCGTCGGGCGCGCCGAGGGACCAGGCGACCCCGGCGCTGGTGGTGGCGACGGCGGCCCCGCCGGCCGCCTCGACGAGCCGGGCACTGGCCACGTCCCAGGCGTTGGCCAGGGCGAGCGGGGAAGCGGGGGTGTGCAGGCCGGCGAAGGCGGCGGCCCGGGCGACCTGGGCGGCCCGGCGGGCGGGATCGAGGGTGTCGTTCATGGGGCCAGTCCAGCAGCCGGGGCAGTCGACGGCCGGCGAATTTCCGTCACGATGCCCGGCGGTCCCGATGCCCGGAGGTCACGATGCCCGGAGGTCACGATGCCCGGAGGGCGGTCACGATGCCCCGCCGCCCGCCCGCCCGGCCGTCCCGGTACCGGCCGCCCCGCCGTCCCGTCGCCCGGCTGTGCCCGACCGCCCCCGCCCCGCCCCCGGTCAGGTGGCCAGGCCCGTCTTGGCGCCCGCGCCGCACAGGGGGACGACCGCCGTGCGGCCCTGGAGCGGGTCCGAGGGGGCGCCCGGCGCGACCGCCGCCCAGCAGGCCGCCGCCGTCGGCTCGACGAACAGGCCCCGCGCCGCCAGGTCCCGCTGGGCCGCCCGCAGCCGGTCCTCCGACACCGTCACGAAGGTCCCGCCGGACGCGCGGACCGCCGCCAGGATCTGCCGGGCGCGCGGCGGCGCCGGGATGGCGATGCCCTCGGCCAGGGTGGGCCGCTGCGGCACCGGGGCGGCTTCCTCGGCGCCCGCGTGGAAGGCGGCCGCCAGCGGGGACACTTCCTGCGCCTGCACCGCGATGAGGGCGGGCGGCCGCACCCCGCGCCGGGCCAGTTCCTCGGCCGCCAGTGCGGCCCCGAGCAGCAGGGTGCCGTTGCCCACGGGGACCACCAAGGCCTCCGGCAGCCGGCCGCCCAGCTCCTCCCAGACCTCGTACGCGTACGTCTTCGTCCCCTGGAGGAAGTACGGGTTGAAGACGTGGCTCGCGTAGAAGACCCCCGGCTCGTCCGCCACCGCCCGGGCGGCCGCGGCGGTGGCCTCGCGGCCGCCCGGCACCACCCGGACGGTCGCCCCGTGCGCCCGCATCTGCGCGGTCTTCTTCTCCGAAGTGCCCTCCGGCACGAAAACTTCACAACTCAGGCCGGCCCGGGCGCAGTAGGCCGCGACGGACGTCCCGGCGTTGCCGCTGCTGTCGGCGACGACGCGCTCCGGCCCCAGGCGCCGGGCCAGTTCCACGAGCATCACCGCGCCCCGGTCCTTGAAGGACAGCGTGGGCATCAGGAAGTCGAGCTTGGCGTGAATCCGCTCCACGAGCGGAACGAGCGGAGTGTTGCCCTCCGCGAGCGATACGGAGAACGCCCCCGGCAGGGGGAGCGCGGCGCCGTAACGCCACAGCGAGTTGGGTCCGGCCGACGGTTCCAGCGGGCCGGCCGGATCGGGTGTGAAGTCGAGGTCCCAGGGGCCGGCGCACACCGGGCAGCACCACGGCGCCGTGCGGACGTCGGCACGGGTGCCGTCCTCGGGGCAGACGTAACCAGGCAGTGCGTGCGTCATGTGCGGAACGCCTTTGCTCTTTCATGGCCGTTGTATGGCACGGATGTTACGCGTTCGTTGTCCTCTTGTGGGATGGCGAGAGGGTGGGTCAACCTTTCGGAGGCGACGGCCCGTTGGACCCGACGGCTTGTCATGGTCATGTCTTTCCACGTCCCGTTTCCGTGCGCCCCGCCACCCCCGCACCACACCGCATCGCACCCAGCACCGCACCCCCCGCAGCGCACCACCTATGAGGAGGACCCCTCACATGTCCGTGATGCGTCACACCCGCCGGAAGATCGCCGGCATCAGCGCCACAGCCGTCGTGGCCCTCGTGCTCGCCGCCGCCGCCGCGTTACCCGCCTCGGCGGCGGACGGCTCCCAGGGCGTCATCGAGAACGCCGGCGCCGCGGGCGCCGTCCCCGGCAGCTACATCGTGACCTTGAACGACTCGGCCGCCCGCTCCACCGCGGACAGCGGCAAGGCCGTCGCCAAGCGGTACGGGGCCAGGATCGACCGGACCTACAGCGCCGCCCTCAACGGCTACTCCGTCGAGGTCTCCGCAGCGCAGGCCAGGAAGCTCGCCGCCGACCCGGCGGTCAAGTCCGTCGTGCAGAACCGCACCTTCACCGTCGACGCCACCCAGCCCAACCCGCCGTCGTGGGGCCTGGACCGCATCGACCAGCGCGCGCTGCCGCTCGACAACAGCTACACGTACCCGGACAAGGCCGGTGAGGGCGTCACGGCGTACATCATCGACACCGGCGTCCGGATCACGCACACCGACTTCGGCAGCCGGGCCTCCTACGGCTACGACGCCATCGACAACGACAACACCGCGCAGGACGGTCACGGCCACGGCACCCACGTCGCCGGCACCGTCGGCGGCACGGCGTACGGCGTCGCCAAGAAGGCCAAGATCGTCGGCGTCCGCGTCCTCAACGACCAGGGCTCGGGCACCACGGCCCAGGTCGTCGCCGGCATCGACTGGGTGACCCGCAACGCCGTCAAGCCGGCCGTGGCCAACATGTCGCTCGGCGGCGGGGCCGACTCCGCGCTCGACACCGCCGTCCGCAACTCGATCGCGGCCGGCATCACCTACGCCGTCGCGGCGGGCAACGAGTCCGCGGACGCGAGCACCAAGTCCCCGGCGCGCGTCGCCGAGGCGATCACGGTCGGCGCCACCACCAACACCGACGCGAAGGCGAGCTACTCCAACTACGGCTCCCTCCTCGACCTCTTCGCGCCGGGCTCCTCGATCACCTCCTCGTGGGGCACCGGGGACACCGCCACGAACACCATCTCCGGCACCTCGATGGCCTCACCGCACGTGGCGGGCGCGGCCGCCCTGTACCTGTCGCAGAATCCGACGAGCACCCCGGCGCAGGTCTCGGCCGGGCTGGTCGCCGCCGCCACCCCGAACGTGGTCACCGGCGCCGGCACCGGCTCCCCGAACCGCCTGCTGAACGTGGGGAACTCCACCACCCCGCCGAACCCGGGCACCCGCTTCGAGAACCTGACCGACTACGCGATCAACGACAACTCCACCGTCGAGTCGCCGATCACGGTCAGCGGGATCTCCGGCAACGCCCCGGCCACCCTCAGCGTGCCGGTGGACATCAAGCACACCTACGTCGGTGACCTGAAGGTCGACCTCGTCGCCCCCGACGGCACCGTCTACAACCTGCGCAACCGCACCGGCGGCAGCGCGGACAACATCGTCCAGACCTTCACCGTGAACGCCTCCTCCGAGGTCGCCAACGGCGTCTGGAAGCTCCGCGTCGCGGACCTCGCGGGCGCGGACACCGGAAAGATCGACTCCTGGGCGCTGCAGTTCTGACCGGGCGCCCCTGAGGAGGGGCAGGGCGTGCGGGGAGACCCGTACGGCTGAGCGATGAACCGCGGGGGCGACCACAGGGCGGTCGCCCCCGCTGCGTACTATTCGCGCATTCGTTCGCGCCCTTGTGATGGAGCACCGCACCTCGTGACCTACCCGCCCCCGCCGAACCCTCCCACCGGTCCGGCCAATCCGTGGGCCCCGCCCTCCTCGCAGGCCCTGTGGGGTCCGCCCCCGCCCCAGGGGCCGCCGGCACTGAACGGCTTCGCCCTCGCCTCGCTGCTGGTAGGCCTGTTCTGTCTGCCGCCGCTGGGCATCGTGTTCGGCGTCGTGGCGCTGGTGCAGATCGCGAGGAGGCGGGAGCGGGGCAGGTCGCTGGCCGTCGTGGGCTTGGTCGTGTCCGTGGTGATGACCGTGGTCGCGGCCTACGTCACGCAGCAGTACGCGGAGTCCTTCTCCCGGCACCTCGCCTCGTCGGTGACCGCGCCCGACGACGTGGAGGGCACCCCGTCCGCCATGAACGACATGGCGCCGGGCGACTGCTTCAACGTCCCGGACGGCGACCTCCTGAAGCAGTCGCCCTTCGTCCACGCGGTCGACTGCGCGCAGGCGCACCACGCCGAGGTGACCTCCTCGACCCTCCTGGACGACGGTCCCTTCCCGGGCGACGACTGGTTGGACTCCACCGCGACGGACGCGTGTTGGGAGGCACAGGACGCCTACGCGATGGACACGTGGGCGGTGCCCGCCTATGCGGAGATGTACTACTTCGTCCCCTCGCGCACGCTGTGGCGCGAGGGTGACCGGCGCCTGTTGTGCGTCATCGGCACGTCGAGCGAGGAACACCGGGGCAGCCTGCGCAAGGATGCCGGGATGCTGACACCGGAGCAGGCGGAGTTCCTGCGGGCGATGAACGGGGTCGACAAGGCCTTCGCGAGCCAACCGGAGGGCGGCCCCGAGGAGGCGCTGCCCGAGTGCCGCACCTGGGCCCGGGAGGTCGACACGGCGCTCGCCGTGCAGGCCGCCCTGTTGCGACGGGTCGCGGGGCGGCCCGGGATCGGCGCCGCGGCGGGCGCGCAGCTGAGGGAGGTCGAGGCGGCGCGCAAGGAGTGGCAGCGCGCGGCGAGGGCGACGAAGCCGGCCGCATTCGACGAGGCCTGGGAGCGGGCGGTGTGGTCGCTCGACGTCGACACGGAGAAGCGACTGCGCGGGGCGTACGGGCTTTCGACCCGCATTCCGGACTGGTTGGCGGACCCTGGGGCCGAGGATTCGCGGGGCCCGTCGAGGGAGTCGACCTGAGGGCTTCTGTGTAACGCGCGGTAACGGGTTTGAGTGACCTGGCTTCATCACTTCGAGTGAAACTCTGGCCCTTGCTTGCGGTGCACAACCGTCGGTTGCCAGGGTGTAGCTGTCTGTCAACCTGATGGGAGTGGCCAGTGACTTTCGGTGAGCAGCCGGCCTATCTGCGCGTCGCCGGGGATCTGCGACAAAAGATCGTCGATGGGTCCCTGCCCCCGCACGCCCGGCTCCCCTCGCAAGCCCGGATCCGCGAGGAGTACGGGGTCTCCGACACCGTGGCGCTGGAGGCGCGCAAGGTCCTCATGGCGGAGGGGCTCGTCGAGGGCCGGTCCGGGTCCGGTACGTACGTCCGCGAACAGCCCGTGCCCCGGCGGGTCGCCCGCTCCGGCTACCGCACGGGGGGCGCCTCCACGCCCTTCCGGCAGGAGCAGGCGGAGTCGGGCGCCCGCGGCACGTGGGAGTCCGGCAGCGAGCAGACGGAGGCCACGGCCGACATCGCGGCGCGGCTGGGCATCGAGCCGGGGGACCGGGTCATGCGCACCCGGTACGTCTTCCGCGACGCCGGGGAGGCGATGATGCTGTCGACCTCCTGGGAGCCGCTGGCCGTCACCGGTCGGACTCCCGTGATGCTGCCGGAGGAGGGCCCGTTGGGCGGGTCCGGGGTGGTGGACCGGATGGCCGCGATCGACGTCGTCGTGGACAACGTGGTGGAGGAGGTCGGGGCGCGACCCGGCCTCGCGGAGGAGATCCTCTCCCTGGGCGGGGTGCCCGGGCACGTGGTGCTGGTGGTGAGCCGCACCTACTTCGCCTCCGGGCTGGCCGTCGAGACCGCCGACGTCGTGGTCCCGGCGGACCGCTACCGCCTGGCCTACCACCTGCCGGTGCGGTGACCGGCCGGTTCGGCGGCCGGGCCGGGGGCGACGCCCGCCGCCGCCGCACGGGCGGCCCGGGCGCCCCACCGGAAGGCGGACAGCCCGTACCGGACCGTTAACCGGGCGGTGACCTGAGGGCCCGGGGCGTAACCCCCGGGCAACGCCGCCGCGTGACGGGGGGTCACATCCCGGCCCTACCGTCCGGCGGTATGACCGAGACCGCCGCGCCCCCGCAGTCGCCGCCCCGTCGGAGCTACGCCAAACTCGCCGCCGACGAGAGCCGCGAGGACTACTCGCTCCGCTACGCCCCCCACGCGTTCCGCCGCTGGAGCCCCGGCACCGTCGCCGGCACGGCGCTCGGCGGAATCGCGTACCTCGCCGACTTCGCCATCGGCGCCTCCATCGTCTTCGCCTACGGATTCACCAGCGGACTCGCCGCGATCCTGGCCGCCGCCACCGTCATCTTCCTCACCGGCATCCCGATCGCCCGCGCCTGCGCCACGTACGGCCTGGACATGGACCTGGTGACGCGCGGCGCCGGCTTCGGGTACTTCGGATCCACCCTCACCTCGCTCATCTACGCGTCCTTCACCTTCATCTTCTTCGCCCTCGAAGGCTCGATCATGGCCCAGGCCATGCACCAGGCCGTCGGCCTGCCGCTCCAGATCGGGTACCTGATCACCACGCTCATCGTGATCCCGATCGTCTTCAAGGGCATGGGCGCCCTCGCCAAGGTCCAGGCCTGGACCCAGCCCGTCTGGTTGATCGGGCTCGTGCTGCCCTTCCTCGTGCTCGCCTTCCACGCCCCCGGGGCCTGGGGCGCCTTCGCCGACTTCGGCGGTACCGAGGGCGCCGGCTCCGGCTTCTCCTGGATCGGTTTCGGCTTCGGCACCGGCATCGCGCTCTCGCTCATCGCGCAGATCGGGGAGCAGGCCGACTACCTGCGGTTCATGCCCGCCAAGACCCCGGCCAACAGCCGTCGGTGGAACCTCGCCGTGCTCGCCGCCGGCCCCGGTTGGGTGATCATCGGCGCGGCCAAGCAGCTCGGCGGCGCGTTCCTCGCCTTCGTCGCGCTCGAAGCGGTCGGCACGACCCACGCCCTGGAGCCGATCGCCCCGCAGATCGAGGCCCTGCGGCCCTGGCTCGGCGGATTCGCCCTGCCGGCCGCCGCGCTGTTCGTGATCGTCTCCCAGATCAAGATCAACGTCACCAACGCCTACAGCGGTTCGCTGTCCTGGTCGAACTTCTTCTCCCGCGTCACCCACCGCCACCCGGGCCGGGTCTGGTACATCTTCCTCAACCTCGGCATCGCGCTGACGCTGATGGAGCTGAACATGTTCTCCATGCTCGGCAAGCTGCTGGGCTTCTACTCCAACGTCGGCATCGCCTGGATCGCCGCCGTCGCGGCCGACCTGGTCATCAACAAGCGACTCGGACTCAGCCCGCCCTACATCGAGTTCAAGCGCGCCTATCTGTACGCCGTCAACCCGGCGGGTTTCGGCGCGATGGTGATCGCCTCGACCGTCTCGATCCTTGCGTTCTTCGGGCTCTTCGGGACCTACCCCGAGGCCTTCTCCACCTTCATCGCGGCCGGACTGTCCCTCGTGCTCTGCCCGTTGATCGCCTGGGCGACCAAGGGCACGTACTACCTGGCCAGGCCCAACGGCGTGAACGGCCCCGGCGTCGAGGTCCCGGACATCACCGCCACGCACACCTGCTCGGTCTGCGAGACGGCGTACGAACTCCCCGACGTCGCCGATTGTCCCGTCCAATCCGGGCCGATCTGCTCGCTCTGCTGCTCCCTCGACGCGACCTGCGGGGACGCCTGCCGCAAGGGCGCGAAGGAGGGGGCGGCCGGGGGTGCGGTGGTGCTTCCGCTGCCGGTCGTGCGCCGGGTCTGAACCGGCTCGCGCGGCGCACTCGTACGCATGGCCGGATGCGTACGCCTGCGAGGTACCTCTTCGTGAAAAACCGTATCCGCTCAGTAAAGGTCGGGCGTAAGCTCGGGCATATGCGCAATGCGGTTTCCCGGGCAGGTACATCGGCGGAGGGTGAAACGCGATGAACGACAGCGGTGCCCTGCTTCCATGGCTGGTCATACGTCAGGACGACAACGGCAACCGCTACCGGGTGGGTCGGTACCCCACCCGGGCCGAGGCCCAGAAGGTCATCGACAGTCTCGACGACCGAGCACACAAGCAGCTCTACTGGGTCGAGCGGGTGGCTCAGGGCAGCCAGGCCGCCACGAGGAACTGAGCGTCGGGCCGTCGACGCACTGGCATAGGCTCCGTCCATGACTGTACGAGTGGTCGTGGGCGGAGCCCTTTGTCGTGACGGGCGCCTGCTGGCCGCCCGCCGCAGCGCGCCGCCCGAGCTGGCCGGCCGGTGGGAGCTCCCGGGCGGCAAGGCCGAACCGGGCGAGTCCGTCCCCGAGGCCCTGGTGCGCGAACTGCGCGAGGAGCTCGGCGTGGAGACCGAGGCCCTGGAGCGCGTCCCGGGGGAGTGGCCGTTGCGGCCCGACCTGGTCCTGCACGTGTGGACCGCCGGACTGCTGTCCGGTGAGCCGGCCCCGCTGGAGGACCACGACGAACTGCGCTGGCTCCGGCCGGACGAGCTGGACTCCGTGGACTGGCTCGACCAGGACCGCCCGGCGGTCGAGGAGATCGGACGCCGACTCCGCTCGACCCCGGACCCGACGCCCGGACCGGCGGGCGCACGCGCGGACGGCTCGCCGGGCGACCCGGTCCGCGGTCTGTGAGGCTTGGGCTGTAGGCCGTATGCCCCATGGCGGGCAGGCGCATGGGGAAGGAGTGGTACGACGCCCTGAATATCGGGTATGTCGCTATTAATCCCCATCTCGTCCCCCTATCGTCCCTGCTGAACCCGACTGGGGTCGCCGCGGCCCGGGAAGTGATCGGCGTGATCGACACAGACGGTGAATGCGCCGAGTGGGCCTTTCCCGCCGAGCCCGGCAGCGTGCGCACCGCCCGTCACGCCGTGCGCGGCAAGCTCCGCGCCTGGGGTCTGGACTCCGTCGGCGACGTGACCGTCCTGCTGGTCAGCGAGCTGGTCACCAACTCCCTGCGCTACGCCTCCGGCCCCATCGGGGTCCGGCTCGAACGACGTGATTCGGCCGTCGAGGACGCGCCCGCGAGTCCGGCACTTCTCGTGGAGGTTTCCGATCCGCTTCCGGATCCACCCCGCGAACGGGTCGCGACGCCGGACGACGAGGGGGGTCGCGGACTGCACCTGGTGTCCGTCTCGGCGCAGCGTTGGGGGACCCGGCACGGGAAGTCGGGCAAGACTGTGTGGTTCGAGTTGGCACTTCCTGGTGAGTAACAAGGGGAAGGGTGGCCGGCGATCACCGGAGGTGGCTCGAAACAGTCGGGACCTTTTTGTGATCGTGAACGCCATGCGGGCCGGGGCCGTGGTGCTGAATACTTCGGTCATGGCCGGTCCGGTTGCGGTGAGCTGGAGGGGACGGTCGCGTGAGCGAGATACCTGCGCAGGCACATCAGGCCCGAGTGTCCGGGGCGACGTGGCACGACGCCCTGTGGCACAGCAGCCCGCCTGGCTCGATATATGACTACATAAAGGTCGCGTCCTTCTCGATCGGCCCGGACGGGCTCATCGATCAGTGGAGCCTGCGCGCCGAGGAACTGTTCGGGCTGACACCCGCCCAGGCGGTGGGCCGCGACCCGGTCGACGCCTTCATGCCGCCCGAGCTGCGGGCCGGGGGACACCGCAAGGTCGCGGAGATCCTCGACGGCGAGGAATGGACGGGCCTCATCCCCTTCCGGATCCCCGGCGGTGACGGCGCGCACGGCGTCGCCGAGATCTACGTGATGCCCACACGGACCGAGACCGCCGAACGGGCCGCGCTGTGCGTCGTCGTCGACGTGCGCGCGCTGCGACGCATCGAATCCGATCTGGCGGCCTCACAGGCGATATTCGGTCAATCTCCTTTCGGCTTCCTGCTCTTCGGTACCGACCTCACCGTGCAGCGCACCAACCGCCGCTTCGCGACCGTCTTCGGCGGCGCCGTCGAGGAACACCGCGGCCGCACCGTGCACGACTACCTCCCGGCGCACGAGGCCGACCGGATGTCCGACGCCCTGCGCCGCGTGCTGGAGACCGGTGAATCCGTCACCGACCTGCGGATCACCGGAGCCACCCCGCGCAGCCGGGACGACCGCCACTGGTCCATCAACCTCTACCGCGTCCACGGCGGCACCGGACGCCCCATCGGTGTCGCCGGCATCGGCATCGACGTCACCCGCCGGCACCTCGCCGCCCGCGAGGCCGCCGGTGTACGGCGCAACCTGGCCCTGCTCAACGAGGCCGGACACCGCATCGGGAACTCCCTGGACCTGGAGACCACCGCCCGGGAACTCCTCGACGTCACCGTCCCCGGCTTCTGCGACCTGGCTTCCGTCGACCTCTACCAGGGGCTGCTGCTCGGCGACGACGACCGTCCCGCCCGACCACAGGGCCCGGGGGTGCCCTCCCTGCCCGGGCAGGGCACCGGGCGGGCGCCGTCGGCGCCCCTGCGCCGGGTGGCGTTCGCCTCGGCCGTGTCCGACGCCCTGGGGTCGGGGTCGGGCGCGTCGGTCGCCGTGGGGGAGATCCACCGCTATCCGGCGGCCTCGCCCGGGGCGCTGGCCCTGCGGACGGCGCGCACGCGCCTCATCGAGGGCGGCGGCTCGGACGACCTGGTGCAGTCCACGCTGGTCGTGCCGCTGGTCGCGCACGACACCGTGGTCGGCCTGGCCCAGTTCTCCCGTACCAAGGGCAGCGAACCGTTCGGCGAACGGGACCGGGCGGTGGCCGTGGAACTGACCGCGCGGGCCGCCGTGTGCATCGACAACGCACGGCTGTACCGGCGCGAGCACGAACGGGCGCTGATACTGCAACGCAGCCTGCTGCCCCCCGGCGACCCGGAGGCGGCCGGCCTGGACATCGCCTGCCGCTACCTGCCCGGCAACGCGGCCACCGAGGTCGGCGGCGACTGGTTCGACGTCATCGAACTGCCCGGCCACCGCACCGCGCTGGTCGTCGGCGACGTCATGGGCCGCGGGCTCCGGGCCGCCGTGGCGATGGGCGAACTGCGCACCGCCGTACGGACCCTGGCCCTCCTGGACCTCGAACCGGCCGAGGTGCTCAGCGCCCTGGACGAGGTCGCACGCGGACTCGGGGCGCCCGGCGGATCCCAGCAGGCCTCCCGCGCCGCCCTGCACTCGCGGGACGCGGACCGCTCGGAGGTGTACCTGGCCACCTGCGTCTACGCCGTCTACGACCCGGTCACGCGGCGCTGCACCATCGCCAACGCCGGCCACATGCCGCCGGTGCTGGTGGAACCGGCCGAGGAGGGCGCGCCGCCGCGCCCCGGGCTGCTGCTGGAGATCCCCCCGGGGATGCCCCTGGGCGTCGGCGGCGAGCCCTTCGAGGAGGTGGAGATCGAACTCCCCGAGGGCGCCATGCTGGCCCTCTACACGGACGGACTCGTCGAGTCCCGGGACCATCCGCTGGAGGAGGGACTGCGGGGCTTGCGGGAGGCCGTCGCGGACCCGTCGCGGCCCCTGGAGGAGGTCTGCGACCACGTGCTCAACACACTGCACACCCGGCACGGGGAGGACGACATCGCGCTGTTGATGGCCCGGGTCCAGGGACTGCCCGTGGACGCGGTCGGCGACTGGCAGCTCCCGAGGGAGGCCCGCTCGGTGGGCCGCGCACGGGAACTCGCGCGGGCGAAGCTGCCCGCCTGGGGGCTGGAAGGGCTCCTCGACACCACGGAACTCCTCGTGAGCGAACTCGTCACGAACGCCCTGCGGTACGGGGAGGGGGAGATCCGGCTGCGGCTGCTGCTGGACCGCACCCTGGTCTGCGAGGTGTGGGACGCCAACCTCGCCCAGCCGCGCCGCCGTCGCGCCCGGGACACCGACGAGGGCGGGCGCGGTCTGCAACTGGTCGGCCTGCTGTCGGCCGGCTGGGGCACCCGCCGCACCCACCGCGGCAAGACGGTGTGGTTCGAGCTGCCCCTGCCGGGCGGCGGAAGCGGCGGGCCGGCGGAACTGTCCGCGGAACAGCTGCTGGGCATGTACGGCTGACCCGCGCCGGGGCCCGGGCCGCCCGGCCGGGCCCGGGCCGGCCGCCCCGCCCCGGGGCCGACAGGATCCGGAAGAGGCGGCCTAGGCCGCCCGGCCGGACTTGAGCGCGGCCAGGCGGGCCTCGATCTCCGAGGACGTGTCGAGGTCGTCCAGGGACTCGAACTGGGCGTCCAGCGAGGACGCGGCCAGTTCCTGCTTGCCCAGCGCCATGGCCTCCTCGCGCCGGACCTTGTCCTCGAACCGGTTCAGGTCACTGGTGGGGTCCATGACGTCGATGTTCTTCACCGCGTCCATCATCGTGTTCTGCGCCTGCGCGGTCTTGGCGCGGGCCACCAGCTCGTCGCGCTTCGACGTCAGCTCGGTCAGCTTGTTCCGCATCGAGTCCAGGCCGGACTTCAGCTTCGCGACGACCTCCGTCTGGGCGGCGATCGTCGGCTCCGCCGTCTTCGCCTCCTTCTCGGACTGCAACTGCCGGCCGAGCGCGACCTTGGCGAGGTTGTCGAACCGGTCCGCGTCGGCCGCCGATCCGCCGGCGCGCAGTTCGTCCGCCTTCCGGCTCGCCGCGAGCGCCTTGTCGCCCCACTCCGAGGCCGCCTCCACGTCCTCCTTGTGGTCCGCCTCCAGCATCCGCAGGTTGCCGATGGTGGTGGCGACGGCCTGCTCCGCCTCCGAGATGTTGTTCGTGTAGTCCCGGATCAGCTGGTCCAGCATCTTCTGCGGGTCCTCCGCCTGGTCCAGCAGCGCGTTGATGTTCGCCTTGGCGAGCTGGGTGACACGGCCGAGGATGGTCTGCTTGCTCATGTGCCTGTACTCCCGGGTAGAGGTGGGATGACGTCAGAAACGGCCGCCGCCGCCCATGCGACCGCGGGTGCCGCCGCCGCCGAAGGAGCCAGGCCCGCGGCCGCCGCCCCCGCCGAAGGACCCCCCGCCGCCCCCGAAACCGCCGCCGAAGCCTCCGCCCCGGTTCCGGCCGCCGCCGAGGATCTCGCCGAGGATGATCCCGCCGAGCACCGCGCCGCCCATGCCGCCCTGCCGCGGCCGGCCGGCGCCGCCGTACGGGTCCTGGTAGGCCCGTACGTCCTGTTCGGCGAGCTGCTGGGCCTGCCGCGCGAGCGAGTCCGCCTGCTGAGCCTCCGCCAGCGCGCCCGCCGGATCCGTGCCGGTCAGGGCGAGGGAGCGCTCCAGGTGCCGCTGCGCCTCCGCCAGCCTGGTCCGGGCCTGGCTGCCGACCGCGCCCCGACTCGTGGTGACGTAGTCCGCCGCCGCGCCGATGGCGCTGCGGGCCGACAGCAGCGCCTGCTCCAGCAGGCCCGCCGCCCGCTGCCGGCCGCTCTCCCGCTCACGGGCCCCCGCGAGGGCCTCGTCGAGGGCCGCGTCGGCCTCCTCGACCCGGCGCAACGCGTCGATCGGGTCGTACCGGCCGGCCGCCTGCTCCCGCCGCACGTCCGCCAGGACCGACTCGGCGCGACCGATCCGCCCGCTCAGGTCCGCCGTCGAGGTCCCCTGCGCGGTACCGCTCAGCAGACCGCGGGCGTCCGCGAGGTCCGTGTCGGTCTCGCTCAGCGCCACGGGCAGTTTCCCGGCCGCCTCCGCGAGTTCCCGCGCCCGCCGCTCCACCGCGTCCACCAGGGTCGTCGCCTGGTCGACGGCGCTCTCGGCGGCCCGGACGTGGACGGCGGCCCTGCCGTTGTCGCCGGCGTCGATCGCGGCCCGCGCCTCGCCGAGGCTGGTCGTCGCGAACAGCAGCCGGTCCTTGGCCTGTTCCGGGTTGGAGGCGACCGGGGCGGCCGCGGAGTCCGCGTAGCGACCCGTCAGCGCCGTCAGGGTGGCCACGGCCGTGGTCGTACGGCCGGTCAGCGCGCGGAAGTGCGCCTCGACGGTCTCCAGTGCCCGCGGGGCGTTCTTCTCCAGGTCCCGCAGCCGGTCGAAGTCCGCCGTCTCGGCGTCGAGCCGACGGTTCGCCTCCGTGCAGCGGGCCACGATCTCGTCCAGCATCCGGCGGCGGGTCGCGTCGTCCTCCGGGTAGGCGTCGTCCAGTTGCTGACGCAGTCGGAAGGCGTGCGTCAGCTCGCCCTTGGCGTACTCCACGGCCTCGGTGAAGGCCCCCACGGCCTCCTCGCCGAACTGCGCCGAGGCGAAACCGAGTTCCTCGGTGCTGGTGCGGACCGCGTCGTCGGTCTCCACCAGCAGCGCCTTCGCCCGCGCGTCGAGTTCCGGCAGGGCGAGGGGGGCCGCCGCACCGCCCTGACCGCCCCAGCCCGGCCCGGTCGTCGTCCCGCGCCCCGCGCCGGCGCCCTTGCCGCGCTTGCGGCGGCTGTACGCGTACGCGCCGAGCGCGCCCGCCGCGCCGACGGCGACCACCGGCAGGACGAAGTCCCCGGCGCCGTCACCGCTCGCGGACCCGCCCGGATCCGCCTCGCCGGGGGTGAGCGTGGGCACGGGCACGGGCAGGCCGCCCAGGACGGCGTTGTACCCGTTGGCCGCGCCGATCGCGGCGCCCGCCCAGTCGTTCTCCCGCAAGGCGGGCTCGATGGCGGTCCGCGCGACGCCGGCCAACTGCTGTTCGGTGAAGCCGGAGTCCACGTCGGCCGAATAGGCGTACTGCCGGTCGCCGGTCGCCACGGCCAACAGGACGTCGTTCTGACCGAGCCCGTTCTTCTGCGCCGTGGCGTCCGCCCAGCTCTGGGGGGAACGCCCGGAGAAGTCCCGGACGTACGTGACGAAGAGCTGGATCCTGCGGTCGGCGTACAGCTTGTCCAACGCGGACACGACGGCCGGCGCGCGGTCGCCCAGCGCCCCGACCCGGTCGGTGATCTGCCCCTGCTTGGACAGCGTCACGGGATCGTCGGCGCGGGCGGGCGGCGCCGACGACACCCCCCACCCGCCGACCGCCAGCAGCGCGGCGCAGAGCGCGAGTGCGGCCCGTACTGCCGGCCCGGCGGTGGTGCGTCTCTTCGACGGAGTCACATTTCGGAGCGTATGGGCGGTTTCCCACCCCCGCACCCGGAGTGATCACCGGATCGCACGCACGCGATCGCTACCGGGTCGAACGCCGGCCGATCTTGTTCCCGAGCCAGACCAGGGGATCGTAGGAGCGGTCCACCACGCGTTCCTTCAGGGGGATCAGCGCGTTGTCCGTGATCTTGATGCCCTCGGGGCAGACCTCCGTACAGCACTTGGTGATGTTGCAGTAGCCCAGCCCGTGCTCGTCCTGGGCCGCGCGCTTGCGGTCCAGTCCCGCCTCGGCGGCCGCGTCCAACGGGTGCATGTCCAGCTCCGCCACCCGCATGAGGAAGCGCGGACCGGCGAAGGAGGTCTTGTTCTCCTCGTGGTCCCGCACCACGTGACAGGTGTCCTGGCACAGGAAGCACTCGATGCACTTGCGGAACTCCTGCGAGCGCTCCACGTCCACCTGCCGCATCCGGTACGCGCCGGGCGCCACCCCCTCCGGCGGCACGAAGGCCGGCACCTCGCGCGCCTTCTCGTAGTTGAACGACACGTCCGTGACCAGGTCCCGGATCACCGGGAAGGCCCGCAGCGGGGTGACCGTGATCGTCTCCTCGCGGTCGAAGACGGACATGCGGGTCATGCACATCAGCCGCGGCCGGCCGTTGACCTCCGCGCTGCACGAGCCGCACTTGCCCGCCTTGCAGTTCCAGCGGACCGCGAGATCCGACGCCTGGGTGGCCTGGAGCCGGTGCACGATGTCCAGGACCACCTCCCCGTCGTGCACCTCCACCGTGAAGTCCCGCAGCTCCCCGCCCTCCGCGTCGCCCCGCCAGATCCGGAAGTGGGCGTCGTAGTCAGTCACTCGTAGAGCTCCTCTTCGGCGAGGTACTTGACCAGCTCGTCCTTCTCGAACAGGGCGAGCAGGTCGGGACGGATGGGTTCGGTGCGGACCCGCGTGAGCTCGATCCGGTCGGCCGCGGGATCGGCGGGCGCCGGGTCCACCGGCCGGCACAGCAGGTTCACCGGCCGCCAGTCCCGCTCCATCGCCGGGCAGTCCTCGCGGGTGTGCCCGCCGCGGCTCTCGGTGCGTTCCAGGGCCGCCCGGGCCACGCACTCGCTGACCAGCAGCATGTTCCGCAGGTCCAGCGCCAGGTGCCAGCCCGGGTTGAACTGCCGGTGGCCCTCGACCCCGGCGCGCGCCGCCCGCTCCCGCAGACCCGCGAGCCGCTCCAGGGCCTCGGCCATCTCGCCGGCCCGGCGGATGATCCCGACCAGGTCGTTCATGGTGGTCTGGAGCTCCTGGTGCAGCGTGTACGGGTTCTCCGCGCCCTCCGCGGCGTGGAACGGGGCCAGCGCCTCCTGCGCCGCCGCGTCGATCTCCGTCGGGGAGACGGCCGGGCGTTCGGCGGACGAGGCGGCGTGCGCCGCCGCGTGCAGCCCGGCCCGCCGACCGAAGACCAGCAGGTCGGACAGGGAGTTGCCGCCCAGCCGGTTCGAGCCGTGCATGCCGCCCGCGACCTCGCCGGCGGCGAACAGCCCCGGCACCCCCAGGGTGGCCGCGGTGTCGGACTCCACCGCGATCCCGCCCATCACGTAGTGACAGGTCGGGCCGACCTCCATCGCCTCGGCCGTGATGTCCACGTCCGCCAGCTCCTTGAACTGGTGGTACATCGACGGCAGCCGCCGCCTGATCCGCTCGGCGGGCATCCGGGTGGACACGTCCAGGAAGACCCCGCCGTGCGGGGAGCCGCGACCCGCCTTGACCTCGGAGTTGATGGCCCGCGCCACCTCGTCGCGGGGCAGCAGCTCGGGCGGGCGCCGGTTGTGGTCCGGGTCCTCGTACCAGCGGTCGCCCTCCTCCTCGGACTCCGCGTACTTCTCCTTGAAGACGTCCGGGACGTAGTCGAACATGAACCGCTTGCCCTCGCTGTTGCGCAGCACCCCGCCGTCGCCGCGCACCGACTCGGTGACGAGGATCCCCTTCACCGAGGGCGGCCAGACCATGCCCGTCGGGTGGAACTGCACGAACTCCATGTTCAGCAGCGGCGCGCCCGCGAGGAGGGCCAGCGCGTGGCCGTCGCCCGTGTACTCCCAGGAGTTCGAGGTGGTCTTGAAGGACTTCCCGATCCCGCCCGTGGCCAGCACCACGGCCGGCGCCTCCAGGACGAAGAAGCGGCCGCTCTCGCGCTCGTAGCAGAAGGTGCCCGAGACCCTCTCCCCGTCCTTCAGGCTGCGATCCTTCAACACGCGGGTGACCGTGCACTCCTGGAAGACCTTGAGCCGGGCCTCGTGGTCGCCGTGCTCCTTGAAGTCCTCCTGCTGGAGCTGGACGATCTTCTGCTGGAGGGTGCGGATCAGTTCCAGGCCGGTCCGGTCGCCGACGTGGGCGAGGCGCGGGTACTCGTGGCCACCGAAGTTGCGCTGGGAGATCCTCCCGTCGGGCGTCCGGTCGAACAGGGCGCCCCAGGTCTCCAACTCCCAGACCCGGTCAGGTGCTTCCTTCGCGTGCAGCTCGGCCATCCGCCACTGGTTGAGGAACTTGCCGCCGCGCAGGGTGTCGCGGAAGTGCACCTGCCAGTTGTCGCCCTCGTTCACGTTGCCCATGGAGGCGGCGATCCCGCCCTCCGCCATCACCGTGTGGGCCTTGCCGAAGAGGGACTTGCAGATCACGGCCGTACGGGCGCCCCGTTCGCGGGCCTCGATCGCGGCCCGCAACCCGGCGCCGCCCGCACCGACCACGACCACGTCCCACTGCTGTCGGTCGACTTGAGCCATGTCAGAAGATCCTCGGGTCGGTGAAGGCGCCGCCGGCGACCAGGTAGACGTAGAAATCGCACGCGGCGACGCTGATCAGCGAGGCCCACGCGAGCTGCATGTGACGGGTGTTGAGCCGGCTCACCCACCCCCAGATCCGGTAGCGCACCGGGTGCTTGGAGAAGTGCTTCAGCCGGCCGCCCATGATGTGCCGGCAGGAATGGCACGACAGGGTGTAGGCCCAGATCAGCACGATGTTGACCAGGAACAACAGCGTCCCGAGGCCCATGTGGCCCCACTCGTAACGGTCGTCGCGGAAGGTCAGCACGGTGTCGTAGGTGAGGATGCCCGCGACCGGCACCGCCGCGTAGAAGAAGTACCGGTGCACGTTCTGGAGGATCAGCGGGAAGCGGGTCTCCCCGGTGTACCTCGCGTGCGGCTCGGCGACGGCGCAGGCGGGCGGCGAGGCCCAGAAGCCCCGGTAGTAGGCCTTGCGGTAGTAGTAGCAGGTCAGCCGGAAGCCGAGCGGGAAGATCAGGATCAGCAGGGCGGGGGACAGGCCCCACCAGCTGCCGAGGAGGTCCGCGTTGGGGCCGCCGCGCATCGTCGCGCAGCTCTCCGCCAGACAGGGGGAGTAGAAGGGCGAGACGTACGGGGCCGCGTAGTAGTCGGCGTTCGAGAAGGCCCGCCACGTCGAGTAGACGATGAAGGCGAGCAGTCCCGCCGCGGTGCCGGCGGGCGACAGCCACCACCGGTCGGTCCGCAGATGTCGGGCGGCGATCGAAGCCCTGGTGGGCCCGTGGACCCCGCCGGTCCGCTGTCGGGATGGTTCCGTGCCTGTGGCCAAGGGGGACTCCGGGTGGAGTGATGAGGGAGTGATCGGTGCCACGGCGTGCGCCGGTGGTACGCGAGTGGTGCGAGGCGCGCATGCGGCGGGGAAAGCGCCGGGGTGGTGCCCAGCCGGGTCGGTCAGGGGGCGCGCCGGTCGCGGGCGCCGAGACCCTCGTCGTCGGTGTCCGTCCACAGCGTGCTGTCGTACGGCGCGTCGGGGATGGTCACCATCCGGGACGGGTCGGGGGCCGCGGGCCGAGGGCCCTGCGCATCCCGGCGCCCCGCCGTGCGCTCCAGCCGCTCGACCTTGCGGACGAGCTCGTCGAGGTCGCGTCGTACGGCGGTCAAATCATCGTGCAGGGACATGACTTGCCCTCACTTCCGCGGGTGCGGTGGCCGTGCTCACGGGCGCCTGAGAGTGTCGCCCCTCCCGTCCCCGGTTGTGAAGGCACGTGCACCGATTGCGGGCGCGAGGGCTTGATCCGTGCGCCCCCGCACCCCCGTCCCCGTCCCTCTTCCGGGGGAACGCGCGCTCGCGCCGCCGGGGCGATTGGTCCGCACGGGTGGGGTTCGCGGCGTGGCGAGGGTGTGGTGCGGGAGACCCGGGGGGCCGTGGATTTCAGTGGGCTTCGGCACCCAGTGTGATCAGCTCCATATACCGCCGAACGTGATCAAGTCCCCCCTGCTCACGCACCCACGCCCCGCCCCGGAGGTACCACCCATGACCCAGAGAAGGCGCAGGTCCTTGGCGCTCCTGACCTCGGGAGTCCTCGCACTGCCGCTGCTCGCGGGATGCGGCGCGGGTGAGGACGACGGCGGCCCGGCCGCCGCGGGCCAGGACATCGCGACGACCGCCCGCGACCGGGTCGTCGACGGCGGTGTCCTGCGCTGGGCCGTGGACAACCTCCCGGACACCCTGAACACCTTCCAGGCCGACGCCGACGCCGCCACCGGCCGCATCGCCGGGGCGGTGCTGCCCCAACTGTTCGTGATGGACGCCAAGGGGCGCCCGGTGGTCAACCCGGACTACCTGGAGAAGGCCGAGGTCACCGAGCGCGAGCCCAAGCAGGTCGTGCTGTACAAGCTGAACCAGCAGGCGGTGTGGAGCGACGGCCGGGAGATCGGGGCCGCCGACTTCGTGGCCCAGTGGAGGGCCCTGAACGGCAAGGACTCGGCGTACTGGACCGCCCGCAACGCCGGTTACGAGCGCATCGAGAAGATCGAGCGGGGCAAGACCGACCTGGAGGTCAAGGTCACCTTCGCCAAGCCGTACGCCGACTGGCGCTCCCTCTTCAGCCCGCTCTACCCGAAGCAGGTCACGGGCACCCCCGAGGCCTTCAACGAAGGCGCCCGCGGCGCCCTCAAGGTGACCGCCGGACCCTTCAACCTCGGGGCCGTCGACAAGAAGACCGGCACCGTGGCGCTCACCCGCAACGCCCGCTGGTGGGGCCGCCCCGCCAAGCTGGACACCCTGGTCCTCACGGCCGTCCCCCGCGCCGAACGCCCGGCCGCCCTGGCCGCCGGCCGCCTCGACATGGCGGAGATCGACCGCGCCGGCGCCGACCGGATCGCCCTCGCCCTGCGCGACGGCGGCCGGGCCTCGGGCGCCAAGGGCGCGCACGGCCCCGGCACCTCCGTGACGGCCGCCCAGGCCACCCTGTCCTGGGCGGTGGCGTACGGGCAGGACGAGAGCAAGGCCGCCGCCGAACAGGAGACCCGCCGCAAGGACGCGGAAGCGGTCAGGAAGTACGCCGACGAGCAGGCGGCCCTGCGCACCTTCACGGTCCGCAAGTCGCTGGAGCCCGCCTACACGCAGCTCGCGATGAACGGCTCCACCGGCCCCCTCGCCGACGAGCGGGTCCGACGCGCCGTGGCCCGCGCCCTGGACCGCAAGGCGCTGGCCGAGATCGTGCTGAAGCCGCTCGGCCTGCCCGCGAAGCCGGTGGGCAGCCACCTGGCGCTCGCCGGGCAGCGCGCGTACGCCGACAACAGCGACGCGCTCGGCGGCCAGGACACCCAGGCCGCCCAGGCCCTGCTCGCCGACGCCGGATGGCGCCAGGGCGGCAAGCTCACCGCGCCCCTCGGCACCAAGGCCGGCCCCGAGAGCGACAAGACGGCCGGGCAGGACGACGGCAAGACCCCCTCGGGCCCGGGCACCGGCAACGACGGCCTCTACATCGTCGGCCAGGACGACGGGAAGGCCGGCGACGCCAAGGCGCCGGCCCGCGCGCCCGGCGACCACGACGGCTCCGACGGCGACCACGACGAGGACCTCCCCGAGGGCCGGCTGCCGGACGGCGAGATCGTCGACGCGGACGCCTCCGCACCCGAGGCCCGCGAGGGGCGGCTCTCTTCGGCCCCGTTCGCGGCGGCGCAGGAGACGACGCTGCTCGGCCAGGCGCAGGCCCAGGCCCGGGCCCGGGAGGAAGCCGGGACCGAGGACCAGGCGCAGGACGACGGAAAGCGCGGCCCGACCCTCGACGGCGAGGAGGGCGAGGACGACAAGGAGCCCGCCAAGGCCAGCCCGGCCCCGGCCAAGCAGGCCCACACCTCGGGCAGCGTGCTCGCCAAGGACGGCAAGCCGCTCACCCTGCGCTTCGTCCTTCCCTCCGGCCCCGGCTCGGAGGCCCTGCGGGCGGTCGGCGAGCGGATCTCGCAGATGCTGCGCAAGCTCGGCGTGAACACCGAGCTGACCAAGGTGGCGGACGACAGCTTCTTCAAGGACCACATCGCCTCGGGCCAGTACGACCTGGCCCTGTACTCCTGGCCGGCGACGGCCTACCCGGCCACCGACGCCCGGCCCATCTTCGCGAAGCCGGAACCCGCCGCCGACGGGTCCCTCCTCGTCGAACAGAACTACACCCGGGTCGGCACGGACCACATCGACCAGCTCTTCGACCAGGCCGTCGGCGAACTGGACGAGGACCAGTCCCGCGAGCTGATGCGCAAGGCCGACGCCCGGATCTGGGCCGCGGCCGGCTCCGTCCCGCTGTACCAGCGCCCCGAGCTGGTCGCCGTCAAGCCGAATCTGGTCAACGCGGGCGCCTTCGGCCTCGGCGCCCCCCGCTTCCAGGACATCGGCTGGAAGAAGGCCGCCCCGGCCAAGGGCGACGAGAAGAAGAAGTAGGACGCGGGGAGAAGAAGTGGTGACAAAGGGGGGTTCGGCAGGTTGACCCACGGGTCACAAGCTCAGAAGTGACTCAAGTCCCTTGCCCGCCGGACACCCGGCGGGCAAGGTCGTTGATACCCGTTGACCCGCGTGAACACCCTGTAGACCTGCGTGAATCCCCAGTGGACACAGGCGTCTGGCGCGACCGAGACACCCCACCTCATCCTCGGTCCCGCTCAGTCGTCCGGCCTCTTGACAGACCCCCCGGCAGCCGGTTCCCGCCATCCGACGTACGATGGGGTAAGGCCGTGGCAGGTTTTCCGCCCGGTCGAGGCTCGCGTGCCGGACCGTACGCGCCGCCATCCACGATCCCGGGAGAAGCGCCGAAGTGCCCACGCGCCACGACATCCGTAACGTCGCCATCGTCGCCCACGTCGACCATGGCAAGACGACCATCGTCGATGCCATGCTCAAGCAGGCCGGTGCCTTCGCCGCCCACCAGCACCTCGACGACCGCATGATGGACTCGAACGACCTGGAGCGTGAGAAGGGCATCACGATCCTCGCCAAGAACACGGCGGTGAAGTACCACCCCAAGGACGGCGGGGCGCCCATCACGATCAACATCATCGACACCCCCGGCCACGCCGACTTCGGTGGTGAGGTCGAGCGCGGTCTGTCGATGGTGGACGCGGTCGTCCTGCTGGTGGACGCGTCGGAGGGCCCGCTGCCCCAGACCCGCTTCGTGCTGCGCAAGGCGCTGCAGGCGAAGATGCCGGTCATCCTCTGCATCAACAAGACGGACCGTCCGGACTCGCGGATCGACGAGGTCGTCAACGAGACGTACGACCTCTTCCTCGACCTGGACGCCGACGAGGAGCAGATCGAGTTCCCGATCGTCTACGCCTGCGGCCGTGACGGCGTCGCCTCGCTGACCAAGCCCGAGGACGGCACCGTCCCCGCGGACAGCGACAGCCTGGAGCCGTTCTTCTCCACCATCCTGGAGCACGTCCCCGCCCCGGTGTTCGACGAGGAGGCCCCCCTCCAGGCCCACGTCACCAACCTGGACGCCGACAACTTCCTCGGCCGCATCGCCCTGGTGCGCGTCGAGCAGGGCGAGCTCCGCAAGGGTCAGACCGTCGCCTGGATCAAGCGTGACGGCACCATCTCCAACGTCCGCATCACCGAGCTGATGATGACCGAGGCGCTCACCCGCAAGCCGGCCGAGGTGGCGGGCCCGGGTGACATCTGCGCCGTCGCCGGTTTCCCCGACATCATGATCGGCGAGACCCTCGCCGACCCGGAGAACCCGATCGCGCTCCCGCTGATCTCGGTCGACGAGCCGGCGATCTCCATGACCATCGGCACGAACACCTCCCCGATGGTCGGCCGCGGCGGCAGCGGCAAGGGCGCGGACGCCAAGTCCGCGGTCAAGGACCGCAAGGTCACCGCCCGCCAGGTCAAGGACCGCCTCGACCGCGAGCTGATCGGCAACGTCTCGCTCCGCGTCCTCGACACCGAGCGCCCCGACGCCTGGGAGGTCCAGGGCCGCGGTGAGCTCGCGCTGGCCATCCTGGTCGAGCAGATGCGCCGCGAGGGCTTCGAGCTGACCATCGGCAAGCCGCAGGTCGTCACGCAGGAGATCGACGGCAAGGTGCACGAGCCGGTCGAGCGCATGACGGTCGACGTCCCCGAGGAGCACATGGGCGCGGTCACGCAGCTCATGGGCGTCCGCAAGGGCCGCATGGACAACATGTCGAACCACGGCTCCGGCTGGGTCCGCATGGAGTTCGTCGTCCCGTCACGCGGTCTCATCGGCTTCCGTACCGAGTTCCTGACCGGTACGCGCGGCACCGGCATCGCGCACTCGATCCACGAGGGCCACGAGCCGTGGTTCGGCCAGCTGGTGACCCGTAACAACGGTTCCCTGGTCGCCGACCGCGCCGGCTCCGTGACGCCGTTCGCGATGATCAACCTCCAGGAGCGCGGTGTCCTGTTCACCGAGCCCGGCACCGAGGTGTACGAGGGCATGATCGTCGGTGAGAACTCGCGCTCCGACGACATGGACGTGAACATCACCAAGGAGAAGAAGCTCACCAACATGCGTGCGGCTTCGGCGGACAACACCGAGAACGTGGTGCCGCCCCGCAAGCTCTCCCTGGAGCAGTCCCTGGAGTTCTGCCGCGACGACGAGTGCGTCGAGGTGACCCCGGAGGCCGTCCGCATCCGCAAGGTCGTCCTGGACCAGAAGGAGCGCTCGCGCACCGCTTCGCGCGCCAAGTCCGGCAAGTAGGCACGCAGTACCAGGGCTTGTCGGCCGCCGCTCCGCGGCCGGCCGAAACTCGTCCTGTGGCACGGCCCCGCCCCTCACGGATCATCGTGAGGGGCGGGGCCGTTCGCGTTTGTCAACCGGATTGTTTCGTTCTGGTGTCCGGATACCGATCGTGACACTCCGGATGATGAGCTAACCGTCCGTTTCGCACGTGTCTGTCTCCTATCTGTTTGTCCGGATTTCGGGTTTTCGCCATGCGGTGATGTTGTGAAAACGAGACCACTTAAGTGTGGTTTACGGTCTGGCAGTCCCCGAGGATGGCTCCATTGAGCTCGGGTCAATGGGTCACACGCTGTGGGGAGCGTCGACTCACGAGCACACACGATGGGACCGGATTTCGCTGTCAGGGGTGTCAGCGAGCCGGGTCCTTCACGAATCGACAGTGACTCCTGAGGAGGCAATTACCCATGCGCGGAGCAACGAGCGCCAAGTGGGTCGCGGGTGCCGTCATCGTGGCGATGGCTGCCACGGCTTGCAGCACCAGCAAGGACAACGCAGGCGAGGGTGGCGGCAACATCACCGTGCAGCTTGGTGAGCCGCAGCACGGCCTGGTCGGTCAGAACACCGCCGAGTCCGAAGGTGCCGAGGTTCTCAACGCGCTCTTCACCGGTCTGGTCAAGTACGACAACAAGACCAACGAGCCGAAGCTCGCGGTCGCCGAGTCCATCGAGACCACGGACTCGAAGACCTGGACGATCAAGATCAAGGACGGCTACACCTTCCACAACGGCGAGAAGGTCGACGCCCAGTCGTTCGTCCGCGCCTGGAACTGGGGTGCCAACCAGGACAACGCCGCCGAGGGCCTGCCCTTCTTCTCGAAGATCGACGGTTCCGACGAGCTGGCCCCGGGCAAGGACAAGAAGCCCACCGCCAAGGAGCTCAAGGGCCTCAAGGTCGTCAGCGAGAACACCTTCACCGTCACGCTGAAGGAGTCCTTCTCCCAGTTCAAGACGATGCTGGGCTACAACGCCTTCTACCCGCTGCCGAAGGCCTTCGAGGCCGACCCGAAGAAGTTCGGCGAGGCCCCCATCGGCAACGGTGCCTTCCAGATGGACGGCGTCTGGGACCACAACAAGCAGATCAAGGTCAAGCGGTACGACAAGTACCCGGCCGAGGGTCGCGCCAAGCTGTCCGGCGTCACCTTCAAGATCTACGACAACCTGGACACGGCGTACAACGACCTGCGCGCCGACAACATCCAGATCCTGGACAAGCTCCCCATCTCGGCGATGGCCACCGTCTCCCAGGAGTTCGGCGAGCGCTACATCTACAAGCCGGAGTCCGGTGTCGGCTACGTCGGCCTGCCGCTCGAGCAGAACCCCGAGACCTTCGGCAAGCTGGAGATCCGTCAGGCGATCTCCATGGCCATCGACCGGGACGCCATCGGCAAGAGCATCTTCAACGGCACCCGCAAGCCGGCCGACGACTTCATCAGCCCGATCGTCCCCGGCTACCGCAAGGGCGCGCTCGGCGAGTTCGGCACGTACAACCCGGCCAAGGCGAAGGAGATCTTCGAGAAGGCCGGCGGCATCCCGGGCAACAAGATGGAGCTCGGCTACAACGCCGACGGCGGCCACAAGGAGTGGATCGAGGCCGTCGCGAACCAGCTGAAGCAGAACCTCGGCATCGAGGTCACCGCCAAGCCGTACGCCAAGTTCGGCGACATGCTGGACGACCTGGGCGCCTCGAAGTACAAGGGCGCGTTCCGCATGGCGTGGTCCATGGACTACCCGGCGGCCGAGAACTACCTCCGTCCGATCTTCTCGAAGGTCGCGATCGAGAACGGCTCCAACTACGGCCACTACAAGAACGACGAGTTCGAGGCCGTCATGAAGCAGGCGGACGAGGCGAAGGACCCCGCTGAGGGTCTGAAGCTGTACCAGAAGGCCGATGACATCATCATCCGCGACCTTCCGTACATCCCCGTCTTCACGTACATGTCTTCTTCGGCCTACTCCAAGTCCGTGAAGAACGTCGAGGTCGACGCCCAGGGCCGCATGGACCTGGCGAACGTCGAACTCAGCTGACACCCCTCTTCACCAAGGGGACTGCGGGGGCGGGCAGGCGGAATCAGGTTTCCGCCCGCCCGCCCTTTCCCCCTGTTCTTCCGTTGGAGGTCTGATGGGCCGCTACCTCATCCGCCGACTCGTACAGGCGATCCCTGTACTGCTCGGTGCCACGTTCCTCATCTATTGGCTGGCTTTCAAGCTCCCCGGTGACCCGATCCAGGCACTGGCCGGAGAGAAGAAGGCCGACCCGATCGTCGCGGCGATGCTTCGCGAGAAGTACCACCTCAACGACTCGTTCCTGTCCCAGTACTGGAACTACATAACCAACCTGTTCCAGGGCAACTTCGGCGAGACGCTCACCGGGCGTTCCGTCTGGGACAAGATCACCGAAGCCTTCCCCTACACGATGAACCTCGCGATCATCGCGTTCCTCATCGAGGCCGTCGTCGGCGTGCTCGCCGGCATCATGGCCGCGCTGCGCCGGGGCAAGTTCCTCGACCAGCTCGTCCTGCTCTCGACGCTGCTCGTGATCTCGATCCCGGTCTTCGTGAGTGGGTTCATCCTTCAGCTGACCTTGGGCGTCCAGCTCAAGAAGAGCTGGGGCATCGACTTCTTCTCCGTCTCCTTCAACGAGAACGACGGCATCCGCGCCTACCTCCTCCCGGCGCTGGTACTCGCCTCGACCTCGCTCGCGTACGTGGCCCGACTGACCCGTACGTCGATGATGGAGACGATGCGCGCCGACTACGTGCGCACCGCGACCGCGAAGGGCTTGCCCCGTCGCCGCGTCGTCGGCAACCACGCGCTGCGCAACGCGCTCATCCCGATCGTCACCTTCCTCGGCGCCGACCTCGGAGCCCTGATGGGCGGAGCGGTCATCACCGAGAAGATCTTCAACATCCACGGGATCGGCGGCCTGTTGGCCGAATCGGTGTACCGCAAGGAGGGCACCGTGATCGTGGGCGTCGTCTCGCTCCTGATCATCGTGTACCTCGTCGCCAACCTGATCGTGGACCTGCTCTACGCAGTGCTCGACCCGAGGATCCGCTATGCGTGACACAACTACGGTGGGGGATGAGTTGACCGACACCCAGACCGCCGAAGCCCCCTCCGCGAGCGGCCCGGTCACCAGGAACAACCGCAAGAAGACGAAGAAGGAGCGCGAGGCCAGTCTCTGGTCGGACGCCGTCTCGGACCTGCGCCGCAACCCGATCTTCCTGGTCGGCGGCGCGCTGGTCCTCGTCCTGCTCGTGCTCGCCGCCGTGCCCCAGTGGTTCACGTCCGGCAGCCCGTTCGACGCGGCCGCCTGCAACCTCTCGGACTCCCTGAAGAAGCCCAGCAGCGCCAACTGGTTCGGCTTCGACGTCCAGGGCTGTGACGTCTACACGCGTACGATCTGGGCCGCGCGCAACTCGATCATCGTCGGTGTGGTCACGACCACCCTGGTGCTCGTCGTCGGCGGCGCGCTCGGTCTGATCGCCGGCTGGGTCGGCGGTCTCCTCGACAGCGCCCTGTCCCGGTTCACCGAGATCTTCTTCGCCATCCCGCTGCTCCTCGGCGGCATGCTGATCATGTCGGGTCTCGGCAAGGGCAACGCCTGGACGGTCTCCATCGTGCTGGCCACCCTCGGCTGGCCGCAGATCTTCCGCATCATGCGCTCGTCGGTGCTCCAGAACAAGAACAACGACTACGTCGTCGCCGCCCGCGCGCTGGGTGCCGGCACGCTGCGCATCACGATGCGGCACATCCTGCCGAACGCCGTCGCCCCCGTCATCGTGGTCGGCGCGATCAGCCTCGGTGTGTACATCGGTGCCGAGTCCGCGCTGTCCTACCTCGGCATCGGTGTCCAGCCGCCCGGCATCTCCTGGGGCCTGATGGTCAGTGACGCTTCCGTCCGCTGGCTGCAGGCACCTCACGTGCTCCTCTTCCCGGCCGTCGCGCTGAGCATCACCGTGCTCGCGTTCATCATGGTCGGCGACGCGGTGCGCGACGCCCTCGACCCGAAGCTGCGCTGAGGAAGGGCGTACGTTGACCATCATCGACAAGACCTCGAACGTCCCCGCGCCCCGATCGGCGCCGGAGGGCACCCCCCTTCTCGAAGTGCGCGACCTGCACGTCGAGTTCCACACCCGCGACGGTGTCGCCAAGGCCGTGAACGGTGTCTCGTACTCCGTGAACGCGGGCGAGACCCTCGCCGTCCTCGGCGAGTCCGGCTCCGGCAAGTCCGTGACGGCGCAGGCCATCATGGGCATCCTGGACATGCCCCCGGGCAAGATCCCGCACGGCGAGATCCTGTTCCAGGGCACCGACCTGCTGAAGCTGCCCGCCGAGGAGTTCCGCAAGGTCCGCGGCCAGAAGATCGCCATGATCTTCCAGGACGCGCTGTCCTCGCTGAACCCGGTGCACACCGTCGGCGCCCAGCTCGGCGAGATGTTCCGCGTCCACCGCGGGATGTCCAAGAAGGACGCCACGGCCAAGGCCGTCGAGCTCATGGACCGGGTCAAGATCCCCGCCGCCAAGGCGCGCGTGGGCGACTACCCGCACCAGTTCTCCGGCGGCATGCGCCAGCGCATCATGATCGCCATGGCGATGGCCCTGGAGCCCGACCTGATCATCGCCGACGAGCCCACCACGGCTCTCGACGTGACGGTCCAGGCCCAGGTCATGGACCTGCTCGCGGAACTCCAGCGCGAGATGAACATGGGCCTCATCCTGATCACCCACGACCTCGGCGTCGTCGCCGACGTCGCGGACAAGATCGCCGTCATGTACGGCGGTCGGATCGTGGAGAACGCCCCGGTCCACGAGATCTACAAGCGTCCGGCGCACCCGTACACCCGCGGCCTGCTGGACTCGATCCCGCGCCTGGACCAGAAGGGCCAGGAGCTCTACGCGATCAAGGGCCTCCCGCCCAACCTGCTGAACATCCCCTCGGGCTGCGCCTTCAACCCGCGTTGCCCCAAGGCGCAGGACATCTGCCGCACCGAGGTACCGACCCTGCAGCAGGTGACCGAGCAGGACGGCGCCGTGCTGCCCGGCCGCGGCAGCGCGTGCCACTTCTGGAAGGAGCAGATCCATGGCTGAGCTCACCAAGAACGCCCCCGAGCGCGAGCCGATCCTCCAGGTGCGCAACCTGGTCAAGCACTTCCCGCTGACCCAGGGCATCCTGTTCAAGAAGCAGGTCGGAGCGGTCAAGGCCGTGGACGGGGTCTCCTTCGACCTCTACCGTGGCGAGACCCTCGGCATCGTCGGCGAGTCCGGCTGTGGCAAGTCCACCGTCGCCAAGCTCCTGATGAACCTGGAGAAGGCCACCGCGGGCGAGGTCTTCTA
The DNA here is from genome assembly GCF_036231985.1 of Streptomyces sp. NBC_01426. Taxonomy (GTDB): domain Bacteria; phylum Actinomycetota; class Actinomycetes; order Streptomycetales; family Streptomycetaceae; genus Streptomyces. The sequence continues at coordinate 3,030,474 of NZ_CP109500.1, read as the reverse complement.
CAAGGGCCAGGACATCACCAGGCTGTCCGGGCGCGCCCTGAAGGCCGTCCGACGCAACATCCAGATGGTGTTCCAGGACCCGTACACCTCGCTGAACCCGCGCATGACGGTCGGCGACATCATCGGGGAGCCCTTCGACATCCACCCCGAGGTGGCCCCGAAGGGCGACCGGCGCCGCAAGGTCCAGGAACTCCTGGACGTCGTGGGCCTCAACCCGGAGTACATCAACCGGTACCCGCACCAGTTCTCCGGCGGTCAGCGCCAGCGCATCGGCATCGCCCGCGGCCTCGCGCTCAACCCGGAGATCATCATCTGCGACGAGCCGGTCTCCGCGCTCGACGTGTCGGTGCAGGCGCAGGTCATCAACCTGATGGAGAGGCTCCAGGACGAGTTCAACCTGTCCTACGTCTTCATCGCGCACGACCTGTCGATCGTCCGGCACATCTCGGACCGCGTGGGCGTCATGTACCTCGGCAAGATGGCCGAGATCGGCAGCGACGGCCAGATCTACGAGCACCCGACGCACCCCTACACCCAGGCGCTGCTGTCGGCCGTCCCGGTCCCCGACCCGGACGCCCGCGAGGGTCGCGAGCGGATCATCCTCACCGGCGACGTCCCGTCCCCGGCCAACCCGCCGTCGGGCTGCCGCTTCCGCACCCGCTGCTGGAAGGCCCAGGAGAAGTGCGCCACCGAGGAGCCGCTGCTGGCGATCCCGGAGCGCTTCAAGGGCCTGGACACGCTGGCCGCGCACGAGTCGGCGTGCCACTTCGCGGAGGAGAAGGCCGTCCTGGCCGTCTGATCTCCCGCGGGACGCAGGTCTGTTCAGGGCGCCCGGTACCGGATCCTTCCGGTACCGGGCGCCCTGACGTGTGGTGGGCACGGAAGTCGGTTGCCTTCGGGGCCCGCCGCCGCCGACAGTGGGCCGATGACCGACATGCTGACCGTCCGACCCGCCGGGCCCGGGGACGCGTCCGACATCTGCGCTCTGCTCAACGCCGTCGACGTCATCGAGATCGGCAGACCGGAAACGGACCTCGGCACGGTCAAGGCCGACCTGCACCACCCCGGCGTGGACCTGGCGAGGGACTCCTGGTGTGCTTTCCGGGCCGGCCGGCTCGTCGCCTACGCGCTGGTCTGGGCCGACGCCGCACCGGGTCGGGTCGACGGCGACCACTACGTGCTGCCGGGCGAGCCCGAGGCCGCCGTACGGCTCCTGGAGCTGATGGAGGTCCGGGCCCGCCGGCTGGCCGGCGCGACCCGCGCCGCCGCGCTGCGGCTCCAGCTCAACGTGAAGCCCACCCTCGACCCGGGTCTCCTGACCCGCCGCGGCTACCGCTCCGTACGCCGCTACCAGGTGATGACCCGTCGGCTCGACGCCGCCCGCGACCGGGCGCCGCGGCCCCCGGGCGGGCTGACCCTGCGTCACTGCGCCGCCGACGCGGCCGACCCCCGCCGGGCCCACGCCCTGGTCGAGGAGACGTTCGCGACGCACTACGGGCACGTGCGGCGCGCCTACGAACCCTGGCTCGACCACCTCGACGCCCGTCGGCTCGACTGGTCCCTGGTCTGGATCGCCGCCCTGCCCGAGCGGGGCGACGTGGCCGTCCTGCTCACCCGCGACGACCGCATCAGCATGGGCTGGATCAGCCACATCGGCGTGCGCGAGGACGTCCGCGGCCGGGGCATCGGCGGTTTCCTGCTGCGCCGCGCCTTCGCCGCCTACGCCGAACGAGGCCGGGACACCGTGGGACTGGGCGTGGACACCCACAACGAGAGCGGCGCACTGGCGCTGTACGAGGCGCACGGAATGGGCCTGCACTACGCCGTGGACACATGGGAGCTGCCTTTGCACTCGCAGGGGTGACAGGCGGGTGACGCGAGGGTGCAATCGGTCCAACCGGAGGTGTATGGGACCCCTCATAGGGTGACATTGGCCCCTAAGTGAGACTTGGGATCCCTAGGAGGCACTCCATGCGCGGAGCCACCCACGCCAAGTGGGCCGCTTGTGCGGTGGCCGTCGCCCTCGCGGCGACGGCCTGCGGCGGCGGCGGAAGCGACGGCGGCGGAGGCGAGGCGGGGATCGTCAGCTCCTCGTGGGGTGACCCGCAGAACCCGCTGGAGCCCGCCAACACCAACGAGGTGCAGGGCGGCAAGGTCCTCGACATGATCTTCCGGGGCCTCAAGCGCTACGACCCGAAGACCGGCGCCGCCGTCAACATGGTCGCCGAGAAGATCGACACGACGGACAGTCAGAACTTCACGATCACCCTGAAGGACGGCTGGAAGTTCAGCAACGACGAGCCGGTCACCGCGCAGTCCTTCGTCGACGCCTGGAACTACGCGGCCGACGTGCGCAACAAGCAGAACAACTCGCCGTTCTTCTCCGACATCGTCGGCTACGAGAACCTGCACCCGACCTCCGGCGAACCCAAGGCCAAGACGATGTCCGGACTGGTCGTCAAGGACGCCAAGACCTTCACGGTCGCCCTGAAGTCGAAGTTCTCCACCTGGCCCGAGACCCTCGGCTACCAGGCGTTCTCCCCGCTGCCCAAGGCCTTCTTCACCGACCACACCGGCTGGCTCTCCAAGCCGATCGGCAACGGCCCCTACACGGTGGACTCGTACACCAAGGGCACCGCGATGAACCTGCGCAAGTGGGACGGGTACACCGGTGAGGACAAGGCGCAGAACGGCGGAGTGGACCTCAAGGTCTACACCGACAACAACACCGCCTACACGGACCTGATCTCCGGGAACCTCGACCTGGTCGACGACATCCCCGCGCAGCAGCTGAAGAACGTCGCCAACGACCTCGGCGACCGGTACATCAACCAGCCCGCGCTGATCATCCAGACCCTCACCTTCCCGCTGTACGACCCGCAGTGGGGCAAGGAGGGCACGGAGAAGGTCCGCCGGGGCATCTCGATGGCGATCAACCGCGACGAGATCACCAAGCAGATCTTCCGTGACACCCGCACCCCGGCCAAGGACTGGACCTCCCCGGCCCTCGGCGAGGACGGCGGTTTCAACGCCACCCTCTGCGGCGACGCCTGCGTCTTCAACCCCACCGAGGCCAAGAAGCTCATCCAGGAGGGCGGCGGCCTGCCCGGCGGCAAGATGACGCTCACCTCCAACGTGGACACCGGTTCGCACCGCGACTGGATGGACGCCGTCTGCAACAGCATCAACAACGCCCTCGGCGAGGGCCCGGTCTGCACGGTCAACCCGGTCGGCACCTTCGCGGACTTCCGCAACCAGCAGAGCGCCTTCAAGCTCACCGGCCCCTTCCGCTCGGGCTGGCAGGCCGACTACCCGCTCATCCAGAACTTCCTGGAGCCGCTGTACTACACCGGCGCCTCCTCCAACTACGGGAAGTTCTCCAACCCGGAGTTCGACAAGCTCGTCGACCAGGCCAACCAGGAGAGCGACACGGCCAAGGCCACGGCGACCTTCCAGGACGCCGAGAAGATCCTCGCCGAGCAGATGCCCGCCATCCCGCTCTGGTACCAGAACGGCAGCGCCGGCCACTCCGAGCGGATCTCCGACGTGGCCCTCAACCAGTTCAGCGTCCCGGTCTACAACGCGATCAAGGTCAGCTGACCCCCACACGGATCCCGCGCCTTCCGGCACCCCCTCGGTGCCGGAAGGCCCACCGACCCCCCGGAGCACTCCTTGGGACGCTACGTGATCCGGCGGCTGCTCCAGATGATCCCCGTGTTCATCGGCAGCACGTTCCTGATCTTCTTCATGGTGTACGCGCTGGGCGACCCGGTCGCCGCCCTCTTCGGCGACAAGGCGCCCGACCCCGCCACCGCCGCGCGCATCCGCAAGGACCTCTACCTCGACCAGCCCCTGTGGAAGCAGTACCTGCACTACATGGGGCAGATCTTCCAGGGCGACTTCGGCACCGCCTTCAACGGCCAGCCCGTCACCGAACTGATGGCGTCGGCCTTCCCCGTGACCCTGCGCCTGACCATGGTCGCCATCGTCTTCGAGGTCATCGTCGGGATCACCCTCGGCGTGATCAGCGGCCTGCGCCGGGGCCGGACCATCGACACCACCGTGCTGGTGCTCACCCTCGTCGTGATCTCGGTGCCCACCTTCGTGACGGGATACCTGCTCCAGTTCCTCTTCGGCGTCAAATGGGGCTGGGTCCGGCCCACCGTCTCCGGGGAGGTCGCCTTCGGGGAGCTGATCCTTCCCGGCATCGTGCTCGCGCTGGTCTCCCTCGCGTACGTCACCCGGCTCTCGCGCACCTCCATCGCGGAGAACGTCAAGGCCGACTACGTCCGCACCGCAGTCGCCAAGGGACTGCCGCGCCGCCGGGTCATCACCCGGCACCTGCTGCGCAACTCGCTGATCCCCGTGGTCACCTTCATCGGCACCGACATCGGCGCCCTCATGGGCGGCGCCATCGTCACCGAGCGGATCTTCAACATCCACGGCGTCGGCTACCAGCTCTACCAGGGCATCCTGCGCAACAACTCCCCGACGGTGGTCGGCTTCGTGACCATCCTCGTCATCGTCTTCCTCCTGGCGAACCTGCTCGTCGACCTGCTCTACGCGGTCCTGGACCCGAGGATCCGTTATGCATGAGCCGGACCACGCCGCCTACGACCCGCTGCAACCCGGAGAGGGGGAAGCCATCGCCCCGACCGGACAGGGCGGACCCATGGATCTCGCGCTGGAGGAAGCCGAGAGCCTGGAGAAGCCCCTCGGCGACGCACCCTCCGGCCCGGGGGAGAAGGCCCGCTCCCTGTGGTCCGACGCCTGGTACCAGCTGCGTCGCAACCCCGTCTTCATCGTCTCCTCGCTGCTGATCCTCTTCCTCGTGATCATCTCGATCTGGCCGCAGCTCATCGCGAGCGGCGACCCGCTGCACTGCGAACTGTCGAAGTCCCAACAGGGCGCCTCGCCCGGCCACCCCTTCGGCTACGACACCCAGGGCTGCGACGTCTACACCCGCACCGTCTACGGGGCCCGCGCCTCCATCACGGTCGGCATCTGCGCCACCCTCGGAGCCGCCCTGCTCGGCTCCCTGCTCGGCGGGCTCGCCGGCTTCTTCGGCGGCTGGGGCGACTCGCTGCTCTCCCGGGTCGCGGACATCTTCTTCGGCATCCCGGTCGTCCTCGGCGGCCTGGTCTTCCTGTCCGTGGTCACCAGCACCACCGTCTGGCCCGTGGTCGGCTTCATCGTGCTGCTCGGCTGGCCGCAGATCGCCCGCATCGCCCGCGGCTCGGTGATCACCGCCAAACAGAACGACTACGTCCAGGCCGCCCGCGCCCTCGGCGCCGGCAACGGCCGGATGATGCTGCGGCACGTGGCGCCCAACGCCGTCGCGCCCGTCATCGTCGTCGCCACCATCGCCCTGGGCACCTACATCGCCCTGGAGGCCACCCTGTCGTTCCTCGGCGTCGGCCTGCGCCCCCCGACGGTCTCCTGGGGGATCGACATCTCCAACGCCGCCTCCCAGATCCGCAACGCCCCGCACATGCTGCTCTATCCGGCCGGCGCGCTGAGCATCACCGTGCTCGCCTTCATCATGCTCGGCGACGCGGTGCGCGACGCCCTCGACCCCAAGCTGCGCTGAGGAGTGGGCACCATGCTGCTCGAAGTCCGCGACCTCCACGTGGAGTTCCACACGCGGGACGGAGTCGCCAAGGCCGTCAACGGCGTCAGCTACTCGGTCGACGAGGGCGAGACCCTCGCCGTGCTCGGCGAGTCCGGCTCCGGCAAGTCCGTCACCGCCCAGGCCGTCATGGGCATCCTGGACGTGCCGCCGGGCAGGATCTCCCACGGCGAGATCCTGTTCAAGGGCAAGGACCTCCTGAAGACCAAGGAGGAGGCACGCCGGAAGATCCGCGGCGCCGAGATGGCCATGATCTTCCAGGACGCCCTGTCCTCCCTGAACCCCGTCCTCAGCGTGGGCGCGCAGCTCGGCGAGATGTACGAGGTCCACCGCGGGATGTCCCGCAAGGACGCCAAGGCCAGAGCGATCGAGCTGATGGACCGGGTGCGGATCCCCGCCGCCCGGCAGCGGGTGGGGGACTACCCGCACCAGTTCTCCGGCGGCATGCGCCAACGCATCATGATCGCGATGGCGCTGGCCCTCGAACCCTCCCTGATCATCGCCGACGAGCCGACCACCGCCCTGGACGTCACCGTCCAGGCCCAGGTCATGGACCTGCTCGCCGAGCTCCAGCGCGAGCTGAACATGGGCCTCATCCTGATCACCCACGACCTCGGCGTCGTCGCCGACGTCGCCGACAAGATCGCCGTCATGTATGCGGGCCGGATCGTCGAGGCGGCCCCCGTCCACGAGATCTACCGGCGCCCCGCGCACCCGTACACCCGCGGCCTGCTGGACTCGATCCCGCGCCTGGACCAGAAGGGCCAGGAGCTCTACGCGATCAAGGGGCTGCCGCCCAACCTGCTCGCCATCCCGCCCGGTTGCGCCTTCAACCCCCGCTGCCCGATGGCCCGGCCGGCCTGCCGGGCCGAGGTGCCGCCGCTCGCCGACGTCGCCCCGGACCGCACCAGCGCGTGCTTCTTCTGGAAGGAGTGCATCGGTGCCTGAACCCATCCTGGAAGTGCGGGACCTGGTCAAGCACTACCCGCTGACCCGGGGCGTCCTCTTCAAGAAGAGGATCGGCGCCGTCAAGGCCGTCGACGGCGTCTCCTTCGACCTCGCCGCCGGCGAGACGCTCGGCATCGTCGGGGAGTCGGGCTGCGGCAAGTCCACCGTCGCGAAGATGCTGGTCAACCTGGAACGCCCGACCTCGGGGGCCATCTCCTACAAGGGCGAGGACATCACCATGCTGTCCGGGCGGGCCCTGAAGGCCGTCCGACGCAACATCCAGATGGTGTTCCAGGACCCGTACACCTCGCTGAACCCGCGCATGACGGTCGGCGACATCATCGGCGAACCGTACGAGATCCATCCCGAGGTGGCCCCCAAGGGCGACCGGCGCCGCAAGGTCCAGGACCTGTTGGACGTGGTCGGCCTGAACCCGGAGTACATCAACCGCTACCCGCACCAGTTCTCCGGCGGCCAGCGCCAGCGCATCGGCATCGCCCGCGGTCTGGCCCTGCGCCCCGAGATCATCGTCGCCGACGAACCGGTCTCCGCGCTCGACGTCTCCGTCCAGGCGCAGGTCGTCAACCTGCTGGCCCGCCTCCAGGACGAGTTCAGGCTGTCCTACGTGTTCATCGCGCACGACCTCTCGATCGTGCGGCACATCTCCGACCGGGTCGGCGTGATGTACCTGGGCCGGATCGTCGAGATCGGCAGCGACATCCAGATCTACGACCACCCGACCCACCCGTACACCCAGGCCCTGCTGTCGGCCGTGCCCGTCCCCGACCCGGACGCCCGCTCCCACCGGGACCGGATCATCCTCACCGGCGACGTCCCGTCCCCGGCCGATCCGCCCTCGGGCTGCCGCTTCCGCACCCGCTGCTGGAAGGCCCAGGCACGGTGCGCGGCAGAGGTGCCGCTGCTCGCGATCCCGCAGGTCTTCCCGTCCGGCCCGGCGGCGCACCCGTCGGCCTGCCACTTCGCGGCCGAGAAGCGGGTGGTCCCGGGACCGGGCGAACTCCCGCCGCCGCCGGATCCGACGCCCGCCGGCCCACAGGCCTCGGACCCGCCGGGCACAGGCCCGCAGGTCTCGGACCCCCAGGCCTGGGACCCGCCGTCCAAGGAGTAGCCGCCGGGTCGGCGGGCGCGGGGACGCTCGCCCGTCGATCATTTCCAGCCACCCCCGCATATGCGCAGAGCCTGGCCCTGGGTAACGACAACTCGGTTTACCTCGTGGCAACTTGACCGTTTCTGGCCCGAGATGTGAACCGGGCAGCCTGAGTCGGGTGCGGCCGTGCGGGTGCCGACAGCCGGCCGGGGAGGCGTACAGCCTCCCCGGCCGGCCTCCCCCGTGACCCTGCGCATGCGCGGCGTGCGCCCCTTGTGCTGCCGGAATTCGATCGATGCGCTGGTACGGATAGTTATGATCCGTAGCGCACGGTGGGTATGAGTCTGCCGAGCACGAGTTCGCGTACCGATGTCCGCTCGACGTGGAGGTGAAACGCCGTGGCACTCTCGATCTCGGCCGTGGTGCTGCTGGCGATCGTCGTCTTCCTGCTGGTTCGGAGGTCGGGACTGAAGGCAGGACACGCCCTCGTGTGTGTGCTGCTCGGCTTCTATCTGGCGAGTTCGACCATCGCGCCGACGCTCAGCCAACTGACGTCCAACGTGGCCAGCATGATCAGTGGCCTCAAGTTCTAGGACTCAGCTCGTAGGCTGACCCCATGAACGGTCTCCCCGCTCGTCGTCTGCTCCTCGTGCACGCGCACCCGGACGACGAGTCCATCAACAACGGCGTCACCATGGCCAAGTACGCGGCCGAGGGCGCCCACGTCGCCCTGGTGACCTGCACGCTGGGCGAGGAGGGCGAGGTCATCCCGCCCGACCTCGCCCATCTCGCCGCCGACCGCGACGACACCCTGGGCCCCCACCGGATCGGCGAGCTCGCCGCGGCCATGGGGGAACTGGGCGTCACCGACCACCGGTTCCTCGGCGGCCCCGGTCGCTTCCGCGACTCCGGGATGATGGGCGCCGAGCAGAACCACCGGCCCGGCGCCTTCTGGTCCGCCGACGTGGACGAGGCCGCCGCGTACCTCGTCGAGGTCATCCGGGAGCTGCGCCCGCAGGTCCTCGTCACCTACGACCCCGACGGCGGCTACGGACACCCCGACCACATCCAGGCCCACCGCGTCGCCACGCGCGCCGCGGAACTCGCCGCGGAGGGCGCGTACCGACGCGATCTCGGCGCGGCGCACACGATCGGGAAGATCTACTGGAACCGGGTGCCGCGCTCGGTGGTCGAGGAGGGCTTCGTCCGACTGCGCGCGGCCGGCGGCAAGGCGCCCTTCCCCGGGCTCGCCGCACCGGACGACGTGCCCGGAGTCGTCGCCGACGAGCGGATCACCGCCGAGATCGGCGACGGGGCCGACGGCGAGGCGTTCGTCGCCGCCAAGGCCGCCGCGATGCGCGCGCACGCCACCCAGGTCGCCGTGGACGGGCCCTTCTTCGCGCTGTCGAACGACCTGGCCCAGCCGCTGTTCGCCCGCGAGTACTACGAACTCGTCGTCGGCGAGCCCGGAGCGCCGGCCGGCGAACGCGAGCGGGACCTCTTCGCGGGGGTGTCGGCATGACCACCACCTGGACCCCCGGCCGGATCGCCGCCCTGCTCGGCCTGCTCGTCGCCGGCGCGGTGGCCGGCGCGGCGGGCTGGCTCGTCGTGGGCCTCTGGTTCCCGGGCGGACTGCTGCTCGCGCTGGCGGCACTCTTCGGCGTGTTCCTCGCGGGCCGGCTCCTCACCGGGACCGGCATCGGCGTGGGCGCCGCGGTGATCGGCTGGTTCCTGGCCTACGTGCTCCTCAGCCTGCCGCGCCCCGAAGGGGACTTCCTGCTCGGTTCGTCCGGAATCGGCATGTACGCGTACCTTTTGGGCGGGACCGTGATCGCTGTGATCTGTGCCACGATGCACGGCCCGGTCGACCGGCCGGTTTCGGCCGCGAAGCCCCGCCCGTGACGTGTCGTTGAGCACGGACGGAATGCGATCGGGGAGGGCTTGAGGGGGTTTGACGGATCGTTGAGTACCCTCTCGGAGCGGGTCAAGGGGAATCCCCGATTCCCGGCGAACAGTTGCGCCCGGGCGACGGCCAGTATGGTGGACGGGCCGCCGAGCTGCCCGCGCACGGTATGACGGGCGGCGGAGCCAACCGGGAGAACCTGCCTTGAGCCGTGAAACTGACAGTTCGTCCCCCGGGCCCCAAGGGCGCGGTGGAGCCGCCTACCCCTCGGGTACGCCGCCGTATGGAACCGGCCAGTATCCGTCCACGGACGCTGCGGCGACCACCCCGGAGGAGAACTCTGTGACTTCGAAGCCGTCCACGCCCGACTCCGACGGGCCGAAGACCGAGACCACCCTGACGACCCGGATCCGGATCAACATCCCGGGTTCGCGTCCGATCCCGCCCGTCGTCGTACGCAAGCCCGTGAAGGACGCCGAGGGCGACGCCGAGCAGGCCGCGCCGGGAGCCGGCGAGTCCGCCCCGCCGCCCGCGCCGGCCCCCGCCCCGGCGCCCCTGCCCGTGCGCCCCGCGCAGTCGGCCCCACCCTCCTCGGGGGGTTCGGAGGAGCCGGCCAGCAACTGGTTCGCACCGCGCAAGTCGACCCCGCCGCCCCCGCCCGGCAACGGCGGCGCCCCGGCGGGACCGCCGAGCGCCGGCCAGGGCTCCGCGCCGGCCGGCCCCACCCCGCCCCCGGCGGGCGGCGGCTTCGCCCCACCGCCCCCGGGTCCGCGCGGGAACGCCCCCGCGCCCGGCGGCCAGGGCGGCGGCTTCCCGCCCCGCGCCGGCGGTGGAGCCCCCCAGGGCTACCAGGAGTACGACAACGGCCCCGTCACCGAGGCCTTCCCCGCCTTCACCGAGCCCACCGGCCCGGCCGGACCCACCGGTGGCCCCGCCATGGGCTCCGTGCCCATGGGCGGCGCCGAGGCTCCGCGCTGGCCCGGACCGGAGGCCCCGCCGGCCGGTGGCCCGATGCCGGGCGCCCCGATGCCCGGTGGTCCGCGCCCCGGCGCGCCGATGCCCGGTGGTCCGATGCCCGGAGCACCCATGTCCGGAGGCCCGCGACCCGGTTCGCCCATGCCCGGTTCGCCGATGCCCGGCGGGCCCATGCCCGGTTCGCCGATGCCCGGCGGGCCGGTCGGCGGCCCGATGTCCGGCGCCCCGATGTCCGGCGGGCCCGGCCCCGGCGGCCCCGGCGGCCCCGGGTCCGGGCCGGTCGTCCCGACCCCCGCGGCGCAGCCGCCGAAGCAGAACCGACCGGCCCCCAAGGCCCCGGCGGCGCCCTCGAAGAAGCCCCGCTCCAAGCTGGTCATCATCGCCGGCGGCCTCATCGCCCTCGGATGCGTGGCCTACGGCGCGGGTCTGCTGCTGAACCACTCCGACGTCCCCAAGGGCACCACCGTCCTCGGCGTGGACATCGGCGGTACCCGCGACGACGCCGTCAACAAGGTCGAGACGGCCTTCGGCAGCCGCGCGAGCGCCCCGCTGCGCCTCACCGTCGGCGGCAAGCAGGTCGAGCTCAAGCCCGACAAGGCCGGCCTGACCCTCGACAGCCAGACGACCGTCCGCAACGCGTCGGGCAGCGACTACAACCCGATCACGGTCATCGGCTCCCTCCTCGGCAACGAGCGCCGGGCCGACGCCGTCATGCCGGTGGACGAGGAGAAGCTGCGGGTCGCCCTCGCGGAGCTGGCCGGCACCGCGGGCTCGGCCACCGAGGGCACCATCACGTTCGACACGGGCAAGGCCGTCGCCGTCCCCGGCAAGGCCGGCACCACCCTCGACGTGGACAGCTCCGTGGAGCAGGTCACCGAGGCCTTCCGCGAACTGGTCGCCACCGGCGAGGCCAAGCCCGTCGAACTGCCCTCCGTCACCAAGGAGCCGGTCATCGGCAAGGCCGAACTGGACCGGGCGATGAAGGAGTTCGCCGAACCGGCGATGTCCGGCATCGTCACCGTCAAGGCGGGCACCAAGTCCATCGCCTTCGGCCAGCGGTCGCTGCCCAAGATCCTCAGCATGCAGGCCGTGGACGGCCACCTGGTGGAGAAGTACGACCTCGAAGCCCTCCAGGCGGCGTACACGACCACGTTCGACGGCGTCCTGATCACCCGGGGCACCGGCGCGAAGACCGCCGTCACCCCGAAGGACGTCGCGGGCGCCCTCGTCAAGGGCCTGCGCGGCAAGACCCCCGCCGAGCGGATCGTGGTCATCGACACCAACCCGAGCTGACCCGCCCGGGAACGCCACCCACAGCGGGACACAGGGGAACATCGCAGGACGGAGCCCCCGCCGGAGCATCCCGGCGGGGGCTCCGTCATGCCCCCGACATGACAACCGTCATGTCGGTGTCACGACCGTCGACACTGCCGTGCGACCCCCCTGACCGGCGAACCTTGAGCCATGACGACGACAACCGCGACGCAATCAGCCGCCGCCACGACACCCCCCGCAGGCCCGGTGGTGAGCTTCGAGGACGTGACCAAGAGCTACGGCGCGGTCCGCGCGGTCGACGGCCTCTCCCTCGTGCTCCACCCCGGCGAGACCGTCGCGCTCCTCGGCCCCAACGGCGCCGGCAAGTCCTCCACCCTCGACCTGCTGCTCGGCCTGCGCCCCGCCGACTCCGGCGCCGTACGGCTCTTCGGCACCACCCCCCGCGAGGCCATCGCCGCCGGCCGGGTCGGCGCGATGCTCCAGAGCGGCGGCCTGATGGAGGACGTCACCGTGCGCGAGGTCGTCGCGCTGGGCTGCGCGCTGCACCCCCGCCCGCTCCCCGTCGACGAGGTGCTCGCCCGCGCCGGGGTCGACTCCATCGCCGACCGGCTCGTCAACAAGCTGTCCGGCGGCCAGGAACAGCGGGTCCGCTTCGCCCTCGCCACCGCCGGCCACAACGACCTGATCGTCCTCGACGAGCCGACCACCGGCATGGACGTCACCTCCCGCCAGGCCTTCTGGGCCACGATGCGCGAGCAGGCCGCGCAGGGCCGCACCGTCCTGTTCGCCACCCACTACCTGGAAGAGGCGGACGCGATAGCCGACCGGGTGCTCGTCCTCAACAAGGGCCGGCTGCTCGGCGACGGCACCGCCGCCGAGATCAAGGCCAAGGCGGGCGCCCGCAAGATCGCCTTCGACCTCACCGACGGCCCGGTCGACGAGACGGCGCTGCGCGCCCTCCCGCACCTGACCGCCTACGAGCGCCACGGCGACACCGTCCGACTCCAGTCGCGCGACGCCGACGCGACCGTGCACGCCGTCTACGCCCTGGGGCTCTACCCCCGGAACCTGGAAGTCGCCGGGCTGGGTCTCGAACAGGCCTTCCTCGCCCTCACCGAGGCCGAGGAGGCCGACGCGTCATGCTGAACAACGGAACGATGAAACTCGTCACGCTCGAAATCTCCCGCGCGCTGCGCAACAAGAAGTACCTGTTCTTCACCGTCCTCTATCCCGCCGCCCTCTTCCTGATGCTCGGCGGCACCCTGGACGGCACCACGAAGGTCATGGGCACCGAACTGACCATGCCCGCCTTCTACATGGTCGCCATGGCCTCCTTCGGCGCGCTGACCGCCGTCCTGATGGGCAACAGCGAACGCATCGCCAAGGAACGCGAGAAGGGCTGGGTCCGCCAACTGCGGCTGACCGCCCTGCCCGGCCGCGGCTACGTCCTCGCCAAGACCGCCAGTGCCGGCGTCCTCTCGCTGCCCGCGATCCTGGTCGTCTTCGCGGTCGCGGCCGGAGTCAAGGGCGTACGGTTCGAGCTGTGGCAGTGGCTGGCGCTGACCGGCTCCATCTGGGCCGGCAGCCTGGTCTTCGCCGCGCTCGGCGTGGCCATCGGCTACCTGGCCAGTGGCGACACGGTCCGACCCATCACGATGCTCTTCTACTTCGGCCTGTCGATCCTCGGCGGCCTGTGGATGCCCACCGCGAACTTCCCGCAGTGGCTGCGGAACATCTGCGAGTGGCTGCCCACCCACGCCTACGCCGGTCTGGGCCAGGCCATCGAACTCGGCGGCGCGCCGCACGCCAAGGACGTGGCGATCCTCGCGGTCTACTTCGTACTGTTCACCGGTGCCGCCGCCTGGCTGTACCGCAAGGACTCACTGAAGGCGTGACCGTGACCAGCGAGACGGACGCCCGGTACCCGACCGCCGGGGAAGACATCCAGGGCGTCGGCGGCCCCCGGATCGGAATGCGGCCGGAGAACCGCCGGCAGCGGACCGTGAAGCTGCTGTGGACGAGCCTGTGGCTCTTCTACCTCAGCGCCCCCGTCATCGACCTGATCCGCGGCGGACACAGCCCCGGGGCCCGACTGCTCGGCGGCCTGGGCCTCGCGGCCTTCGTCGCCTGGTACCTGGTCCTGGTGCTGCGCACCACCCGGCAGATGCCGGTCCGCCGGGTCCTGCTCTCGCTGTCCGTCCTGGCCGCCCAGGCCATGGTCCTGTCCCTGACCCTGGGCCGCGAATGGCTCGTGCTCTTCGTCTACGTGGCCATCTCCTCCGGGGCCGCCCTGCCCGGGGAGATCGCCCGCTGGACCGTTCCCGGCGCGACCGCGCTGCTGGCCGTGACGGCGATGGCGGTCCCGGACGGGGACCAGTACCTGGCCGGCCTGCTCATCCCGGCCCTGATGGGCGGGTTCGCGATGATCGGCGTCCGCGCCATGATCCGCACGACGATGGAGCTGCGCCAGGCCCGGGCCACGGTCGCCCAACTCGCCGCCAACGAGGAACGGCTGCGCATGGCCCGCGACCTGCACGACCTGCTCGGGCACTCGCTGTCGCTGATCACGCTCAAGAGCGAGCTGGCGGGCCGGATGCTGCCGGACCGGCCCGAGGCGGCCGCGCAACAGGTCGCGGACATCGAGCAGGTCAGCCGGCAGGCCCTGGTCGACGTACGGGAGGCCGTGAACGGCTACCGGCGCCCCACGCTCCCCGGTGAACTGGCAGGCGCCCGCACCGCGTTGGTCGCGGCGGGCGTCCAGGCGGACCTGCCCGTCGAGTGGACGCGGGAACTCCCGGAGGAGGTCGAATCGGCCCTCGCCTGGTCGCTGCGCGAGGCCGTGACCAACGTGGTCCGGCACAGCGGGGCACGCCGGTGCGTCGTCACCCTCGACATCCGACAGACCCTGGCGGGCCCGGTGGCCGAACTGGGCGTCTCCGACGACGGATCGGGCGGCCCCGCGGCGGCCGGCAACGGCCTGACCGGACTGACGGAACGCCTGGAGGCGGTCGGGGGCAGCCTCACGGCCGGCCCCACCGGCAAGACCGGCTTCCGCCTGCTCGCCCGCGTCCCCCTAGCGCTGTGACCGCACTAGGATCGACCCCATGACCTCACGGCCCATCAGGATCCTCCTCGCCGAGGACCAGTCCATGGTCCGGGAGGCGTTGGCCGCGCTGCTCGGCCTCGAACCCGACATCGAAGTCCTCGTCCAGGTCGCGCGCGGCGACGAGGTGGTGGCCGCGGCCCGCGCCCACGACGTGAACGTCGCCCTGCTGGACATCGAGATGCCCGGCATGACGGGCATCGAGGCCGCGGCCGCGCTGCGGGCGGCCCTGCCCGGGCTGCGCATCGTCGTCCTCACCACCTTCGGCCGCCCCGGCTACCTGCGCGGCGCGATGGAGGCGGGAGCCTCCGCGTTCCTCGTCAAGGACGCGCCGGCCGCGCAGTTGGCGGACGCGGTACGCCGGGTCCTGGCGGGGGAGCGCGTCATCGACCCCACCCTGGCGGCGGCGGCCCTCGCGGAGGGCGCGAACCCGCTGACGGACCGGGAGCGGGAGGTCCTGCGGGCGGCGGAACGCGGCGCGACCAACGCGGAACTGGCCGAGCGCCTGCACCTGTCCCCGGGCACCGTGCGGAACTACCTCTCGACGGCGATCCAGAAGCTCGCCGCCCGCAACCGCGCCGAAGCCATCCGCACGGCCCGCGAGAAGGGCTGGCTCTGATCGGCCCCCGGTCCGGTCCTCAGTTCAGGAGGGCCCGGGCCGACACGGCCTCCGCGCGGATCCGGGCCGCCGCCCCCACGTCCACCGCGTCCAGCACCTCCGCGTACGCCTCCAGCTCCACCGCCCCCGTCACGAACTCGCCCCGCTCCACCAGCAACCGCCCCCGCTCGTAGCGCAGCGACGCCGGGTGCGACGGCAGCAGCAGCGACAGGTCCAGCGCCCACAGCGCGACCGCCGAGTGCTCCGGCCGGGTCGAGGCCCACGCCCGGATGTTGTTCAGGATCCGCAGCACGACGTCCAACGTGCGCGCCGGAGTCCTGGGCTCCGCGGCCGACTCCGCGGGACCGGCGCCCAGCGAGGCGCCCCCCGCGAACGGGTCCACGACCACCCCCTCCTCCGGGTCGCCGAAACCCACCACGAAGTGCCCCGGCAGGCCCAGCCCGTACACCGGCGCGCCCGCCCGCCGCGCCACCTCCAGCCAGACCACCGACAGCAGGATCGGCAGGCCCCGGCGGCGCCGCAGCACCTGGTGCAGCAGGGAGGACGACAACCGTTCGTAGTCCGCCGGCGTGCCGTGGAAGCCCAGCCGGCCACCCAGCAGCTCCGTCACGGCCGAGGCCCACGCCCGCCCGCCGCGCAGGCCGTACGGCAGCATGCCCGCCAGCCTGTCGAGCTCGATCTGCGCCCAGTCGATACCGCGCTCGTCGAGGTCGGGATCGGCCTCCGCCGCCAGCAGCAGGCACAGCAGGGCCAGGTCCGGCCGTTCCGAGCGGGCCTCCTCCGCGAACCGGGCCCGCGACGCGGAACTCACGCCGCCGCCCGGAAGTGGTGGTAGGCGTGGTGCGTCGCGAAGCCCAGGCCGTCGTACAGGGCCCGCGCGCCCGGGTTCTCCGCCTCCACCTGGAGCCAGGCCGCCGAGGCGCCCTCCTCCAGGGCCCGCCGGGACAGCGCCGCCATCACGGCCGTGGCCAGGCCCTGCCGCCGGTGCTCAGGATCGACGTCCACCGCGCCGAAACCGGCCCAGCGCCCGTCCACCACCATCCGCCCGATCGCCCGGCCGCCGCCCAGCACGGCGAACCACACCGAGGGCCCCTCGACCAGCATCCGCCGCGCCAGGTCGGGGTCGCGGACCTTCCCGTAGCGGGACAGCCACCGCTCGTCCGGGGCGCGCAGCAGCCGTACGTCCGACACGTCCGCGTCCGCGTCCACGTCCGCGATCGGCGCGAGCGCCCCGATCCGCACCTGCGCCGAGACCTCGTTGACCCACCCCAGCCGCTCCAGCTCCGCACACAGCAGCTCCTGCGTCCCCGCGGCACCCGTCGCGGCCTGCACATACGCCGGAAGTCCGCGTTCCGCGTACCAGGACGTCACCCGCGCGAGTGCTTCCGGGACGGGTATCCCCGGGTCACCGAGCGGAAGCACCGAGTTGGCCCGCCGGGTGAAGCCCCCGGCCGCACGCAGCGTCCACTCGCCGAGCGGCTCGCTCTCCAGCGGCTGCCAGGCCCGCGCCGTCACCCGCGCGAGCTCCTCGAAGGAGGCCGCCGGACCCCTGCGGCGGGCCGGCGCGGCGGGCACCGTCTTGCCCGCCACCAGCGAGGATTCCGCGATGCGGACGGTCGTGCCGTCCTTGCGTGTGATCGTGAGCACACCGTCGTTCCAGGATGTGAGAACCCCGATGGTGTCCGTGAACGAGGGGGAGCCGCTCCGCCCGTCCTCCACCCGTCGTACAGAGACTCGTTTACCCACGTCAGCAGCGGTGATACGGATCTCCAGCAGCCCACCGGCAGTGATTTCCACAGCTCTGTCCGCCCCTCCTGTTCGGATCGTGCCCGGGAACGGAGATACTAGGTGCGGGCATCGACGACGCCGCGCTCCCGCGCGATATGGAAAGCCCTACCGAGGAGGAACGAGAGCGTGACCTACGTCATCGCGGAGCCTTGTGTCGACGTCAAGGACAAGGCATGCATCGAAGAGTGCCCCGTCGACTGCATCTACGAGGGCCAGCGGTCCTTGTACATCCACCCGGACGAGTGCGTCGACTGTGGTGCGTGTGAGCCGGTCTGCCCGGTCGAGGCCATCTTCTACGAGGACGACACTCCCGAGGAGTGGAAGGACTACTACAAGGCGAACGTCGAGTTCTTCGACGAGCTCGGTTCGCCCGGTGGTGCCTCGAAGCTGGGCCTGATCGAGCGCGATCACCCCTTCGTCGCCGCCCTGCCCGCGGACATCAACGCGTCGCACTGACGACGGCGGTCCAGGCAAGGCGCGTACATCCTCGGTCCCGTTCGGCTGCCCGCCGCGACGGGACCGAGTCGTTCCGGCCGCACGCGGCGCCCCGTACCAGCAGAAAGCAGAGACCACCGTGGCCGCAGTATCCGACCGTCTTCCCGCCTTCCCCTGGGACAAGCTGGAGCCGTACAAGGCGACGGCGGTCGCCCACGCGGACGGGATCGTCGACCTGTCGGTCGGCACGCCCGTCGACCCGGTCCCCGAGGTCATCCGGCGCGCCCTGATCGAGGCCGCGGACTCCCCGGGCTACCCGACGGTGTGGGGCACGGTCGCGCTGCGCGACGCGATCACCGGATGGCTGCGCGGACGCCTCGGCGCGAGCGCCGCCGGACACCGCAACGTGCTGCCGGTGGTCGGCTCCAAGGAACTGGTGGCCTGGCTGCCGACCCAACTGGGCCTCGGCACGGGCGACAAGGTGGCCTACCCCCGGCTCGCCTACCCGACGTACGAGGTCGGCGCGCGCCTGTGCGGCGCCGAGGCCGTCGTGTACGACGACCCGACCGAACTCGACCCGGCCGGCGTGAAGCTGCTGTGGCTCAACTCCCCGTCCAACCCCACCGGCAAGGTCATCCCCAAGGAGGACCTGATCCGGATCGTGGCCTGGGCGCGCGAGCACGGCGTCCTGCTGTTCAGCGACGAGTGCTACCTGGAACTGGGCTGGGACACCGACCCCGTCTCGGTCCTCCACGACGACGTGTGCGGCGGCTCGTACGAGGGCATCGTGGCCGTCCACTCGCTCTCCAAGCGGTCCAACCTCGCCGGGTACCGGGCCGCCTTCATCGCCGGTGACGCCGCGGTGCTGGGCGAGCTGCTGGAGATCCGCAAGCACGGCGGCATGATGACCGCCGCCCCCGTACAGAACGCCGTGGTCGCGGCCCTCGGCGACGACGCCCACGTCGCCGCGCAGCGCGCCCGCTACGCGGCCCGCCGCGACGCGCTGCGCACCGCGCTGGAGGCGCACGGCTTCCGCATCGAGCACAGCGAGGCCGGCCTGTACCTGTGGGCGACCCGTGACGAGCCCTGCTGGCAGACCGTGGCCCACCTCGCCGAGCTGGGCATCCTGGTCGCCCCGGGCGACTTCTACGGGGAGGCCGGCGCGAACTTCGTCCGCGTCGCCGTCACCGCCACCGACGAGCGGGTCGAGGCCGCGGTCAAGCGCCTCGGCTGAGCCGGGAGCGGCCCGCGGGGCACCGCGGACAGCCCGAGGGGCCGGGAGTTCGTGCTCCCGGCCCCTCGGTGTTCCTCGTCCGCGCGGTGGTCAGCCGCCCAGACCGCCGGCCAGCGGCAGGCCGCCCAGCGGGAGGGTCTCGGCCGAGGGCAGCCCGGAGGTGGGCAGCGCGTCGGTCGGCAGGGCCTCGGTCGGCAGCCCCGAGGTCGGCAGCCCCGAGGTCGGCAGGCCGGCCAGCAGCGGGCCGGCCGCACCGGTGAGTTCGGCCGGGGCGGCCTTCGTCACGGCGTCCGTGGCCGTCGCGGCGGTGTCGCCCGCGCCGGCGGCGGCGTCCGGCGCGGTGAGCGCGCCCAGTTGCGGCACGGACTCCAGGCCCGCGGCACTGGCCGCGCCGGCCGCACCGACCACGGGAGCTGCGCCGGCTGCGAGGAGCAGCGCGGCACGGGCGATCCGACGGGTCAGGGGGAGGGACATGTTGCTCCTAAGCGGTAGCGGCTGAGTACGCCGTGTACAACCGCTCGTGGGGCGGGCGAAGTTGCGGACGCGTCGGGTAAAGGATCAGTAACGCATCGTTTAATCGGCTTCCGGGAAAAGCGCACCGGACACGCGCCCACCAGGCGTTCCGTCCGACCGGACCCCCTGAGGCCCCCCGAACCGGTCACCCCCGTACGAGGGACGTCCCGCACGCCCGAACGAGCCCGTGATCGAGGCCGTGAACGAGCCGGTGAACGAGCCCCCGGTCGCGCCGCCTTCGACCGGCCTCGCGTCGTGGCGTTCGACGGACCTCCTCAGCGCGCCAGGAAGATCCGCACCCCGTCGGAGCCCGCGGCGGGCGCATCGTCGGCCCCACCCCCGGCCCCCGTCCCGCCCTTCGCCCGCCACCGGCCGTCGGACTCGCCCGCGACCCAGCTCCCCGGGGCGTACGACACCCGCGCGATGCCCATGTCGCGCGCGTGCGCCACCGCCCACTGCGCCACCAGCCGGTTGCGCCGCCGCTCGGCCTCGTCGGTGCCGCGCGTCGGCGCGACCGCGACCTCGCTCTGCCCGACCGGACCGGATTCCCCGGCGGTCGCCGGCTCGGCGCGGGCGTCGAGCCGCATCTGCTTGCCGAAGATCCGCGTCAGCTCCGTCCGCACCCGCTCCGGATCGCCCGGCGCGGTGGGAGCGGGACCGCCGCAGTCCACCGAGCCCTCGCCGCCGAACGCCGCGGTCAGCACGACCGCGTCCGGCTCGTGCTTCGCGTACGCCTGCGGGAAACCACTGAGCTGCACCTTCTGCGCGGCCACCGTCAGGGGGAGCCGCGAGTACCCCTTCACCTCGGCGAGCCGGTCGTAGAAGATGCCCGCCGAGTACACCGGGTCCATGATCTGCGCCGCGGTGCCCCAGCCCTGCGAGGGCCGCTGCTGGAACAGCCCGAGCGAGTCCCGGTCGCCGTGGTCCAGATTGCGCAGCGCCGACTCCTGCATCGCGGTCGCCAGCGCGATCGTCACCGCCCGCTCCGGAAGCCCCTTCGCGATGCCGACGGCGGCTATCGTCGATGCGTTCGCCGCCTGCTCCGGGGACAACTCGTAGGACTGGCCCGACCCGTCGTCGCCGCCCGCCCCCGAGGTCCGGGCCGTGCAGTACGGGGGACCGTCACCGCCGGTCGACTCGTACTGGACGACGAGGTAGCCGCCGAGCGCGAGCAGCACGAGCAGGCCGGCGACCTTGGGCCAAGGCCGACGGCGACGCGGACGGGGATGATCGGTGCGGGACACGCGGCCCACCGTACTTGAGGCGGGTGACGGGCTCCCCTGACGAGTCCCCCGACTTCGGAACGGACTTCGAGGCGGGCCCTCGGGGAGCCCTTCGGGACGCGTCCACCCGACGGACGGACCGGGCCCCGCGGCGACCCGGGCGCTAGGGTCGGTTCCATGTCCCCATCCGAGCTGGACCTCACCCTGGACGCTGCCGAGCTGACCGCCCGGCTCGTCGACATCCCTTCCGTGAGCGGCGACGAGAAGGTACTCGCCGACCTCGTGGAACACGCGCTGCGCGGCCTCCCGCACCTCACCGTCGACCGCTTCGGCAACAACGTCGTCGCCCGCACCCACCTCGGTCGCGGCGAACGCGTCGTGCTCGCCGGGCACCTCGACACCGTGCCGATCGCCGACAACGTCCCGTCCCGACTGGACGAGAACGACGTCCTGTGGGGCTGCGGCACCACCGACATGAAGTCCGGCGTCGCCGTGCAACTGCGCATCGCGGCCACCGTGCCCGAGCCGAACCGGGACCTCACCTTCGTCTTCTACGACCAGGAGGAGGTCGCCGCCGACCTCAACGGCCTGGGCAAGGTCGCCGAGGCCCACCCCGACTGGCTCGTCGGCGACTTCGCGGTCCTGCTCGAACCCTCCAACGCCGAGGTCGAGGGCGGCTGCCAGGGCACCCTGCGGGTCCTGCTGCGCACCAGCGGCGAACGCGCCCACTCGGCGCGCAGTTGGATGGGCTCCAACGCCATCCACGGCGCGGGCCCGATCCTCGCCACGCTGGCCGCGTACGAACCCCGCAAGCCCGTCATCGACGGCCTGGAGTACCACGAGGGCCTCAACGCGGTCCGCATCGAGGGCGGCGTCGCCAACAACGTCATCCCGGACTCCTGCACGGTGACGGTCAACTTCCGCTACGCCCCCGATCGGGACGAGGCGGAGGCCCTGGCCCACGTCAAGGAGGTCTTCGCGCACTGCGACATCGCCGAGTTCGTGGTCGACGACTCCTCCGGCGGCGCCCTCCCCGGCCTCGCCCACCCGGCGGCCGCGGCGTTCATGGAGGCCGTCGGCGGCCGGGCCATGCCCAAGTTCGGCTGGACGGACGTGTCCCGCTTCAGCGCCCTCGGCGTCCCCGCGGTCAACTACGGCCCGGGCGACGCGCTGCTGGCCCACAAGGTCGACGAGCGGGTCGAGACGAAGGCGATCCTGCACTGCGAGGAACGACTCCGTGCCTGGCTGACCTCCTGAATTCCGCTTCTCGTCACCTTTGTGCGCCTACCCTGATCCAACGATCAGCAGGAGGGAGCACATCATGGGCAACCCCGGCAATCCCGGCGGGAACGCTCGTCGTCGGCCCGAGGAGCAGCAGCTCGGCCCGGTGCTGCGCAGGCGGAGTCAGGTCCAGGCGGGCAGTACGACGGACCAGCGGCTGCTGGACTCGGCCGGACCCTCCGAATGGGTGCACACCGATCCCTGGCGGGTCCTGCGCATCCAGTCGGAGTTCATCGAGGGCTTCGGCACGCTGGCGGAGTTGCCGCCGGCGATCAGCGTGTTCGGATCGGCCCGTACTCCGGTGGACTCGCCGGAGTACGAGGCCGGCGTACGCATCGGGCACGCACTCGTCGACGCCGGCTTCGCCGTCATCACGGGCGGCGGCCCCGGCGCCATGGAGGCGGCCAACAAGGGCGCCCGCGAGGCCAACGGCATCTCGGTGGGCCTGGGCATCGAGCTGCCCTTCGAGCAGGGCCTGAACCAACACGTCGACCTGGGTCTGAACTTCCGTTACTTCTTCGTCCGCAAGACGATGTTCGTGAAGTACAGCCAGGGCTTCGTGGTCCTGCCGGGCGGACTCGGCACGCTGGACGAGATGTTCGAGGCGCTGACCCTGGTCCAGACGCAGAAGATCACCCGCTTCCCGATCGTGCTGTTCGGCACGGAGTACTGGAGCGGGCTGATCGACTGGCTGAAGAACACGGTGATCGCGCAGGGCAAGGCCTCCGAGCGCGACCTGTACCTCTTCCACGTCACCGACGACGTGGACGAGGCGATCGCGCTGGTGACCAAGGAAGTCGGCAAGTAGGTCCGTCGACGCGCTACGCGAGTCCCCGGCGGGCGACCGCCGGGGGCCGCAGCCCCTGGATCGAGCGCACCATGTCCAGGACCTGCCGTGTCTCCGCGACCTCGTGGACCCGGTAGAGCTGCGCGCCCAGCCAGGCCGAGACGGCCGTCGTGGCCAGGGTGCCCAGCAGGCGCTCCTTGACCGGCTTGTCGAGGGTCTCGCCCACGAAGTCCTTGTTGGACAGGGAGACCAGCACCGGCCAGCCGGTGTCGGTCATCTCCGCCAGGCGCCGGGTGGCCTCCAGCGAGTGGCGGGTGTTCTTCCCGAAGTCGTGACCCGGATCGATCATGATCGCGTCCCGCCGGACGCCCAGCGAGGCCGCCCGTTCGGCCAGGCCCACGGTGACGCGCAGGATGTCCGCCATCACGTCCTCGTACGAGGTCCGGTGCGGGCGGGTGCGCGGCTCGACCCCGCCGGCGTGGGTGCAGACGATGCCGACGTCGTACCGGGCGGCGACCTCCGCCAGCCGGGGGTCCACCCCGCCCCACGCGTCGTTCAGGAGATCGGCGCCGGCCTCGCACACGGCCTCGCCGACCTCGTGCCGCCAGGTGTCCACGCTGATCACCACGTCCGGGTGGCGTCGCCGCACCTCGGACACGAACCCGACGGTGCGGCGGGCCTCCTCGACGGCGTCCACGTGCTCGCCCGGGCCGGCCTTGACCCCACCGATGTCGATGATCGCGGCGCCCTCGGCGACCGCCTGCTCGACCCGGTCCAACGCGGGCTCGTCGCGGAACGTCGCGCCCTGGTCGTAGAAGGAGTCCGGAGTCCGGTTCACGATGGCCATGATCACCGGCTCGTCGGTGTCGAACTCGCGCCTGCCCAGTCGCAGCATCCCGCTCTTTCCTCCTTCGGCGACCCTCTCGCCTCGTCTGTGACCTTAACCTGGTGCC
This sequence comes from Streptomyces sp. NBC_01426, assembly GCF_036231985.1. Classification (GTDB taxonomy): domain Bacteria; phylum Actinomycetota; class Actinomycetes; order Streptomycetales; family Streptomycetaceae; genus Streptomyces. The sequence continues at coordinate 3,006,700 of NZ_CP109500.1, read as the reverse complement.
CGGAAGCCTCTCAGGGAGATGATCGTGTTCTGGTTCTTGCTGATCGCGCTGGTCGTGGTCGTCGCCGCGGTCACCCTCGCGGTCGTCGGTGGAGGTGCCGAGGCGGTCCTGCCCGAGGCCGAGCCGGACCGGGTGGCCGACAGGCTGCCCGAGGCCCGCCCCGTCGCCCGCACGGACATCGACGCGCTCCGCCTGCCCGTCGCCCCGCGCGGCTACCGGATGGCCGAGGTCGACGACGTACTGGACCGGCTGGGAGCCGAGCTGGCGGAGCGCGACGCGCGGATCGCGGAACTCACCGCGCGGCTCGCGGCCGCGCCCGAGGACGACGCGCCCCCCGCCGAGGCGGGCCGGGTGGACCTCGGCAAGGACGGCCGATGACGGGCTCCGCGGTCATCGGCCCCGACGGCGACCCGCGCTGTCCGTGGGCCGTGTCCACCGAGGACTACCTCGACTACCACGACACGGAATGGGGCCGCCCGGTCCACGGGGACGACGCGCTGTACGAGCGGCTGTGCCTGGAGGCGTTCCAGTCGGGCCTGTCCTGGATCACGATCCTGCGGCGGCGCGAGGGCTTCCGGAAGGCGTTCGCGGACTTCGAGATCGCGGCCGTGGCACGGTTCGACGAGAGCGACGCGGCACGGTTGCTGCTGGACGAGGGCATCATCCGCAACCGGCTGAAGATCGAGGCCACGCTGGCGAACGCGCGGGTCCTGGCGGGCTGGAAGGAAGGGCGGCTGGACGAGCTGATCTGGTCCCACGCCCCGAAGCGGCCGGGCCGGGCGCCGAGGACCGTCGCCGACGTCCCGGCGATCACCGACGAGTCCACGGCCCTCGCGAAGGAACTCAAGAAGGCCGGCATCCGCTTCGTCGGCCCGACCACCGCCTACGCCCTGATGCAGGCCTGCGGTCTGGTCAACGACCACCTCGCCGGCTGCGTCTCCCGCGACGGATCCTGACCGCGCCCCGGCCGTCGACGCACCGCAGCCCCGGGGGCCGACGCGCCGGCGGCCGGGGCGCGGTGCGCGCCTGATCGGCCGACCGCCGGTCGGCCGATCAGCGACCCAGGTACTTCGGGGTCTCCTTCGCCAGGAACGCCCGCACCGCGATCCCATGGTCCTCGGACGCCCCGGCACGCGTCTGGAGCTCGTCCTCGCGGGTGAGGGCCTCGGAGAGGTCGTGGGAGGCCCCGTACGCCAGGGACTCCTTGAGGGCCGCGTAGGCCACCGTGGGGCCCGCCGCGAGGGCGCGGGCCACGGACTCGGCCTCGGCGGCCAGCGACTCGGACGGCACCAGGCGGTTCGCGATGCCCAGCTCGAAGGCCTCCTTCGCCTTCACGGACCGCGGGAAGAGCAGCAGGTCACAGGCGCGCGAGGCGCCGATCAGGCGCGGCAGGGTCCAGGACACGCCCGAGTCGGCGGTCAGCGCGACCCCCGCGAAGGAGGTGTTGAACGACGCCGTGTCGGCCACCACCCGGAAGTCGGCCGCCAGCGCGAAACCGAAGCCGGCCCCGGCGGCGACGCCGTTGACGCCCGCGACCACCGGCTTCGGCATCCGCGTGATGGCCCGCACGATGGGGTTGTAGTGCTCCGCGACCGTGCTCATCGTCAGCGACGAGCCGGTCTCGCGGTCCGCGGCCAGGTTCCCGATGTGCTCCTTGAGGTCCTGACCGACGCAGAAGGCCCGGTCGCCGGCCGCGGTCAGCAGGACCGCCCGTACCGCCGTGTCCGAGCCGGCCTCCTCGACCGCGTCGCGCAGGGCGACCTTGGTCTCGGTGTTCATGGCGTTCATCGCGTCGGGCCGGTTGATCGTGATGGTCGCGAGTCCGTCGGTCACTTCGTAGAGCACGCTGTCGGCCATGGCGGGGGTCCCCCTTCGTCGCGGGCTTGGCTACCGGCCGGTATCGACCGGTGCAAGGGCCAGCATGGCGGACCCGAACCCGGCCGGGCATGTGATGTGCGTCAATAAAGCCGACGGCTCGTGCCGGGGCAGCGGCGAAGTATCGCAGGCGGGTCCCCGAAATGAGTGGTTTTGGTCAAGCGCGTTGCAGAAGCGTTCCCGACCGATGTTGGTCATCGGGTCCTGACATGCGGGATAATGGCCGGGAAGCAATGTGTTCGATGCCGGGTATTAGGCGCCTGAATGGGGCCGTCGGCTGACGATGAGCTGGTTTCAGGAAGGGGAACGAGCATGGCGGCCATGAAGCCGCGGACGGGCGACGGCCCGCTCGAGGTCACCAAGGAGGGGCGGGGCATCGTCATGCGCGTACCGCTCGAGGGCGGCGGTCGGCTCGTCGTCGAGCTGACTCCGGACGAAGCGGACGCCCTGGGTGACGCCCTGAAGAAGGTCGTCGGCTAACCGGTCGGCAGTACTTTCACCATGCATTCTCTGCACTGCCCCGGCCGCGTCACGCGGCCGGGGCAGTGTTGTTCCCGGGGTGTGGTCGCAGGGCCTCGCCGACACCGGTCCGGGGGCGCACGCCGTGCCCGGGGCGCGCGGCGACATCCGTTCCCCCGCGGCGGCGTCGTTCCCGCGCGGCGACCGGGCGCGGCGGATCAGCGTCGGACCGCGCACAGCAGGCCGTCGCCCACGGGGAGCAGCGCGGCCTCCAGGGCGGGGCTCTCGCGGACGGTGCGCAGCAGTTCGCGGACCCGGAGCACCTCCACGGGCTGGGCCGCGGAGTCGACCGTGCGGCCGTCCGAGAAGACCCCCTCGAAGCACACCAGCCCGCCGGGCCGCAGCAGCCGCAACGATTCCGCGAGGTAGTCCAGGGACTCGGAGGGGTCCCCGTCGCAGAAGACCAGGTCGTACCCGCCGTCGGCGAGCCGCGGCAGTACGTCCAGCGCGCGGCCGGGGATGAAGCGGGCCCGGTTGCCCGCGAAGCCGGCGGCGCGGAACGCCTGGCGGGCGAAGGCCTGTCGGTCGGCCTCGGGATCCACGGTGGTCAGCACCCCGTCGGGGCGCATCCCGTGGAGGAGGTGGATGCCGGAGACGCCGGTGCCGGTGCCGATCTCGGCGACCGCCTTGGCGTCCGCGGTGGCGGCCAGCAGACGCAGCGCTGCCCCGGTTCCGGGGGAGACCGAACGCAGTCCCGCCTCCCTGGACCGGTCGCGGGCCCATCGCAGAGCGTCGTCCTCGGCGACAAACGCGTCGGCGAACGCCCAGCTCGTTTGCCGGTTGCCGCTAATGACCCTCTCCTGTCCCCATAGTTGGCGCAACGGTGACTGTATCCGTTGACGTCGGGAACCCGCAGATGGGACCGGGCGTTGAAAGAGGTGTGCGCGGGACGGACGCCGGAGGTCGGCGAACACCCGTGGACGAGACGGCGAGCGGGGGCGTCGCAAGACCCGCGACCCGTGCAAAGTTACTGCAAAAATCTTTATCCGGAGCTGACGGGAGGGGTGGCTATGGTAGGGACTCCACTGGACACCACCAGAGCCGACAGGGGAGGTGCGGCTGCGCCTGTGGATCGTGGGGGCGTGCTCAGACGCCTCTTCTGGTCGGCCGGCGAGCCGAAATCCGTGACCGACATTGCTGACCGCTTCCACCCCGCCGCATCCGCTACCACCGCGACCTTTGCCGCCGATGCGGGCTCGCAGGCGTGGACCCCTCCCTCGTGGGAGGAGATCGTCAGCACGCACAGTGCGCGGGTCTACCGTCTCGCCTACCGCCTGACGGGCAACCAGCACGACGCCGAGGATCTGACGCAGGAAGTCTTCGTCCGCGTCTTCCGCTCGCTGTCCACGTACACGCCCGGCACGTTCGAGGGCTGGCTGCACCGCATCACGACGAACCTCTTCCTGGACATGGTGCGCCGCAAGCAGCGGATCCGCTTCGACGCGCTCGGTGACGACGCCGCCGAGCGGCTGCCCAGCCGTGAGCCGTCCCCCCAGCAGGTGCTGCACGACACGCACTTCGACGCGGACGTGCAGCAGGCGCTGGACACCCTGGCCCCCGAGTTCCGCGCGGCCGTGGTGCTGTGTGACATCGAGGGCCTGTCGTACGAGGAGATCGCCGCCACGCTCGGCGTGAAGCTCGGCACCGTGCGCAGCCGCATCCACCGCGGCCGCTCCCACCTGCGCAAGGCGCTCAAGCACCGGTCTCCCGAGGCCCGTGCGGAGCAGCGCGCGCTGGCCGGGGTGGCGGTGGGCGCGCCGGGTGCCGGGGGAGAGGGCGGAGCCGAGTGACCGGAGCCCGACCATCCCCCGCCGAACAACATCTGGGCGACCGTCTCGCCGCCCTCGTGGACGGCGAGTTGAGCCATGACGTGCGCGAGCGGGTGCTCGCCCACCTGGCCACCTGCCCCAAGTGCAAGGCCGAGGCCGACGCGCAGCGTCGCGTGAAGAGCATGTTCGTGGAGAGCGCGCCCCCGCCGCTGTCCGCAGGACTGCTGGCCCGCCTCCAAGGCCTGCCGGGTGGCAATCCCGACGGCCCGCCGCCGCCCTCCGGCCCGCCGGGCGCCGACCCGTTGTCCTCCTTCGGGTACGCCGCGCCGGCGCCTTCGCGCGAGGGTTTCCGGATCCATGAGATGGGGCGACCCAGACGACGCTTCGCGTTCGTCGCCGCGGGAGCCGTGTCGTTGGCCGCGATCGCGCTCGGCGGGTCGCTGCCGCTGGACGCCGTCGAGCCGAACGCCCGGGGAGACGCGCCCGCCACCCGGCCCGGACCGTACGCGCCGTTGACCGACGCCGTGGTCCGTGACCGGCTGCCCAGCCCCGGCGGCCTGCCCACGCTGACCTCGCCCGGCCCCACCGTGTCGGCCCGCCCGGCGGTCTCGCTGTCCCGGTGACGACCCCCGCCCCGTGCCCCGTCGTTCGCGTCGCGGGTTCGGGGGCGGGGCTCCCCCCGATGGCCGGACCTGGTTGAATCGGCGGCAGATGCGCCGCCCGGCGGTGCGACAGGTACGCGGGGAGCGCGCATGTCCGACAGCCAGCAGACCGATGCGTCGCGGGCGCCACAGTGGTGGAGCCGGCCCGACGGCCCTGCGAAGGCGCGTCCGGCGGAGGTGCCCCCGCAACGCTCGGACCCGGAACACGGGGCCCTGCCCCACCCGGACGCCGCTCCCGATCATGACGCCGCTGCGGACGCGAAAGCCGCTGCGGACGCGAAAGCCGCTCCGTACGTGAACGCCGCTCCGGACCCGGACACCGCGACCGTGGTCGGTGCCGAGCCCGGTCCCGAGGTCGATCCCTTCGGCGAGGCCGATCCCGACGCGGGCCCCGACGTCGCGCCGCGGTACGACCCTTGGGCCGCCCGGCCGCTGCACGTGGTGGACCGGGGTCCGGAGCCGCGCGGGTTCCGGATGTGGCAGGTGGTGGCCCTCGCGGTCGGCGTCGCCCTCCTCGCCGGCGGTGTCGGCGGCTACCTGGGCGTCCTCGCGGAGCGCCGCAGCAGCACCCGCCTCGAACTCCCGCAGGCCGCCGTCGACTCCAAGGGGCGAGCCCCCGACAGCGTCGCCGGGATCGCCGCCTCGGCGCTGCCCGGTGTGGTCACCCTCCACGTCAGCGGCGGCGGCGGCAGCGGCACGGGCACGGGCTTCGTGCTCGACCCGCAGGGACACATTCTCACCAACAACCACGTCGTCGCGGACGCCAAGGACATAACGGTCACCTTCAGTACCGGGGAGAGCGTGCCCGCCGAACTCGTCGGCCGGGACGGCGGCTACGACCTGGCCGTGGTCAAGGTCGACGGGGTGCGGGGCCTGCGGCCCCTGGCCCTCGGGAACTCCGAGAACGTCAAGGTCGGCGACCCGGTGGTGGCCATCGGAGCCCCCTTCGACCTCTCCAACACCGTCACCGCGGGCATCATCAGCGCCACCGGCCGCCCCATCACCGCGGGCGGCGACAAGGGCGACGGCAGCGACATCAGCTACGTCGACGCCCTCCAGACCGACGCACCCATCAACCCCGGCAACTCCGGCGGCCCGCTCCTGGACGCCCGCGCCCACGTCATCGGCATCAACAGTGCCATCCGGGGCGCCGACAAGAGCGCGGACGGCGACGAGGACGACCGCCAGAGCGGCAGCATCGGCCTCGGCTTCGCCATCCCCGTGAACCAGGGCAAGCGGGTCGCTGAGGAACTCATCAGCACCGGGCACGCCACCCATCCGGTCATCGGAGTCACCCTCGACATGCAGTACAAGGGCGACGGAGCCCGTGTCGGGACCAAGGCCGGGGACGGCAAGCCCTCGGTCGTCGCCGACGGGCCGGGAGCCCGTGCCGGGATCAAGGCGGGCGACGTGATCACCAAGGTGGACGGGCAGCGGGTGCACGGCGGGGACGAGCTGATCATCAAGATCCGGGCCCACCGGCCGGGGGATTCGCTGAACCTGACCGTGCTGCGCGACGGCAGGGAGCGCACGCTGGACGTGGTGCTGGGTTCGGCCGACGGCTCGTGACACCGGGAGCCGGCTCGTGACACCGGGAGCGCGCCCGATGCGCCCCCGGCGCCGGACGGCGACGAAAGTGGTACCCGTGCGGTACGGGCGTATGGGTCCCGAGGCATCGCCGGGTACCGTTGTCCTGGCCCGACGTGAAGAGAGCCGAGGAGCGGCAAGGTGTTCAACGACATAGGCGCACTCGAACTGGTCACGATCGTCGTGCTGGCCATTCTCGTGTTCGGCCCGGACAAACTGCCGAAGATGATCCAGGACGTGACCGGGGTGATCCGCAAGATCCGGTCGTTCTCGGACAGTGCCAAACAGGACATCCGCTCCGAACTGGGTCCGGAGTTCAAGGACTTCGAGTTCGAGGACCTCAATCCCAAGGCGTTCATCCGCAAGCAGCTGACGGAGAACGAGGACCTCAAGGACATCCGCAGCAGTTTCGACCTCCGCAAGGAGCTCAACGACGTCACCGACGCCGTGAACGGCAAGGAGCCCGCCGCGCCCGCGACCCCGTCCGCGGCCGCCGCCGCGCCCGCCGCGAGCACCGGACCCGACCTGCTGAAGAAGCCCGCCGCCCCGTCCCCCGAGCAGCGCACTCCCTTCGACGCCGACGCCACCTGAGCCGCCGCCTGCCCTGCGATCCGGAGTCGGATGGCTATCCTCCATCTGTCCGTCCGGACGCAGGACGCCCGAGGGAGGGGGTCCCCCCAGCGAGTCGAGGGGGAGGGCCGTTCCGGACCCCAGGGAACGAGAGGCCGCCCAGATGGAGACGACGAGCAGTAGCCGGGTAGGCACACAGCCTGCCGAAATCCCCGCCGAGGTGCCCGCGGACGACCCGCAGGCACAGCAGGACCCGCAACAGAGCCCCGCGGCCGCCCAGGAGGGCGCCGGCCCCGCCCCTGCGGCCCGTCGGGCGGCGCAGGGGTACCTGCGGGCCGACTTCCCCTGGTACGGCCTGGACGGGGCCTTCACCGGCCCCCGCTGGCTGATGCAGGTCGGCACCGCCGCGGACGGGACCGTGGAGCACGGTTCCACCGGCCACGGCGACGAGCCCTCCGTGCGCGGGGAGATCGCCACCGGCGAGAAGGAACGCTTCGCGGTGGTGATCACCGTCGCCAGCAACCCGCTCCGCCGCAGCGCCGACGGAACCGGCGTCCTGGAGGCCACCTCGGTCTCCTCGGCCGCCTGGCTGGCCGGCTCGGGCCTGCTGGCCTACAGCTGGCCCGGCCAGATGGACCACAGCCTGCGCGACGACTGGCTCGACCAGCAGACCGAGGCGGCCTGGGAACTCGCGGACGACCTCGACGGCGAGGACTGGTCGACGCTGTCCCTGCCGGTGGACGGGGAGCCGACGCCGTTCCACTACCGCGAGTCGGAGTTCGGCTGGGTGCTCGCCGGCTCCCGGGGCGGGGTGCACCTGGGCGCGTACGGGCGCGGCATGAGCGCGTACGGGCTCGGTTTCTCGGTGATCGGGGACCTGGACGCCTACCGGTAGCCACCGGGCGGCCGCGCGGCCACGCAGGGCCCAGGAAAACGGGGGAGGGCACCGCCGATCGGCGGTGCCCTCCCCCGTTTCGTGCTCCTGGGCGAGGCCTAGAACTTGTTGCGTGGGGTGATCCCCAGCGACATGCCCGAGAGGCCGCGGGCCCGCCCGCCGAGCTTGCCGGCGATGGCGCGCAGGGCCGCGCCGGCGGGGGAGTCGGGGTCGGACAGGACGACGGGCGTGCCGTCGTCGCCGCCCTCGCGCAGCCGGACGTCGATCGGGATCGAACCCAGTACCGGCACCGAGGCGCCGACCGTCTTCGTCAGCCCGTCGGCGACCTTCTGCCCACCGCCCGAGCCGAAGACGTCCACCATCTCGTCGCAGTGCGGGCACGGCAGGCCCGACATGTTCTCGACGACACCGACGATCTTCTGGTGGGTCTGCACGGCGATCGAACCGGCCCGCTCGGCCACCTCGGCGGCGGCCTGCTGCGGGGTGGTCACCACGAGGATCTCGGCGTTCGGCACCAGCTGGGCCACCGAGATCGCGATGTCGCCGGTGCCCGGCGGCAGGTCGAGCAGCAGGACGTCCAGGTCACCCCAGAACACGTCCGCCAGGAACTGCTGGAGCGCGCGGTGCAGCATCGGACCGCGCCAGACCACCGGCGCGTTGCCCGGGGTGAACATGCCGATGGAGATCACCTTCACGCCGTGCGCGGAGGGCGGCATGATCATGTTCTCGACCTGGGTGGGGCGCCCGTCCACGCCGAGCATGCGCGGCACGCTGTGGCCGTAGATGTCCGCGTCGACCACGCCGACCTTCAGGCCGTCCGCCGCCATCGCCGCGGCGAGGTTCACCGTCACCGAGGACTTGCCGACGCCGCCCTTGCCGGACGCGACCGCGTACACACGGGTCAGCGAGCCCGGCTTGGCGAAGGGCACCTCGCGCTCGGCGGTGCCGCCGCGCAGGGTGTTCGCCAGGTCCTTGCGCTGCTCGTCGCTCATCACGTCGAGGGTGACGGCGACGGAGGTGACGCCGGGGACGCGTTCGACGGCCTCGGTGACGTTCTTGGTGATGGTCTCGCGCATGGGGCAGCCCGACACCGTCAGGTAGACGGTGACGGCGACCGCGCCGCCGTCGCCGATCTCCACCGATTTGACCATGCCGAGCTCGGTGATCGGCCGGTGGATCTCGGGGTCGTTCACCGTCGCCAGCGCGTCCAGGATCGCGTCCTGCTCGGGCACGGCGGCGTCGGCGGAGCTTGTGTCGGTAGCCATGACCCGATGGTACGGCTCGCCGGCACGCCGCCGGTAAGCCCGTCAGCGGTCGCCTTCGTCACGTTCGGGGGCCAACAGCCGCCGTTCGTCCATCTCCTTGATCAGGTCCTGGAACTCCGACCTGATCCAGTCGCGCGTGGCGACCTCGCCCAGGCCCATGCGCAGCGAGGCGATCTCCCGCGTCAGGTACTCGGTGTCGGCGATGGACCGCTCGTTCTGCTTGCGGTCCTGCTCCAGGTTGACCCGGTCCCGGTCGTCCTGCCGGTTCTGGGCGAGCAGGATCAACGGGGCCGCGTACGAGGCCTGGAGCGACAGCATCAGCGTCAGGAAGATGAACGGGTACTCGTCCCACCGCAGGTGCACGGGCGCGAAGATGTTCCACAGCACCCAGGCGATGATGACGATCGTCATCCAGACGATGAACCGGCCCGTGCCCAGGAACCGCGCCACCTTCTCCGACAGCCGCCCGAAGGCCTCCGGGTCGTACTCGGGCAACAGTCGGCGGCGCGCCGCCCGCGGCTGGTCCAGACGGACGCGCGAACGCGTCAGCGCGCTCGACCCGGACGGGGCGCTTCCCTTGGACCGGTCGGCGGAACGTTCCGGTCGGTCGGCCCGCAGCCGCTCCGCGGCCTCCTCCAGCCGGTCCGGCAGGCCCTCGCGGGCATGGTCGCGCCGCTCCCGCCGCTGCTTGCGCGCGGCATCGCCGCGCGGGGCGCCGCCGCCGCGGCCCCGATCGCCACGCCCCCGCTCAGTGGCCACTCACGGCCTCCTCGGAATGGAAGTCCGTCTCCCGCCAGTCGTCCGGCAGCAGGTGGTCGAGCACGTCGTCGACGGTCACCGCGCCCAGCAGCGAGCCGCTCTCGTCGACCACGGGCACCGCGACCATGTTGTAGGCGGCCAGGTAGCTGGTCACCACCGGCAGCGAGGCGTCCGGCCGCAGCGGCGGCAGGTCGGTGTCCACGATCGAGCTGACCAGGGTGAACGGCGGATCGCGCAGCAGCCGCTGGAAGTGCACCGTCCCCAGGTACTTGCCCGTCGGCGTCTCGTCCGGCGGCCGGCACACGTACACCTGCGCCGCCAGCGCCGGCGACAGGTCCGACTGCCGTACCCGGGCCAGCGCGTCGGCGACCGTGGCGTCCGGGCGCAGCACGATCGGCTCCGTGGTCATCAGACCGCCCGCCGTGCGCTCCTCGTACGACATCAGACGGCGCACGTCCGCGGCGTCGTCCGGCTGCATCAGCGTCAGCAGCCGTTCCTTGTCGTCCTCGGGCAGCTCGGACAGCAGGTCGGCCGCGTCGTCGGGGTCCATCGCCTCCAGGACGTCGGCCGCGCGCTCCTCCTTCAGCTTGCCGAGGATCTCCACCTGGTCGTCCTCGGGCAGCTCCTCCATGACGTCCGCGAGCCGGTCGTCGTCGAGGGCGCTGGCGACCTCGGCGCGCCGCTTCGGCGTCAGGTGGTGCAGCACGTTCGCCAGGTCGGCCGGTCGCATCTGCTCGAAGGTCGCCACCAGGCTCTCGGCGCCCTGCCCGTGCTCCTCCAACGAGAACCCGCTCACCGCGGACCACTCCACCGTGAGGGTCTCGCCGCGCCGGCGCAGCGCGCCCGCCTTGCCCTTGCGCACGAAGATCCGGTCGATCTCCCAGTCCCGGCGGGCGGGCAACTGCTGGACGGCCACGTCCAGGACGGTGACCTCCTCGCCGGTCGCGGTCAGCCGCACGCGCCGGTCGAGGAGCTCGCCGAGGACCAGCCGCTCGGTGGGGCGCTGCTCGAAGCGCCGCATGTTGACGACACCGGTGGTGATGACCTGCCCGGACTCCACGCCCGTCACCCGGGTCATCGGCAGGAAGATGCGCCGCCGGCTGACCACCTCGACGACCAGGCCCAGCAGCCGCGGCGGGCGACCGCCGACGCGCAGCATGGCGACGATGTCGCGGACGCGGCCGACCTGATCGCCGTTGGGATCGAAGACGGGCACACCCGACAGATGCGAGACGAAGATCCGCGGGGCGCCTGCAGCCATCCGAGCGCCTCCTAGAGCGTGAACCAACCGTCGATCAAGAGTCGTGCCGAGCCTCAGGCTAGCCCGTGCCGCCGGAAAGCGTCCTGGTGGGGCCGCCCGGCCGGGGGTGGCGCAGCCGTCCGAGCCGTGCGGGGGGCCGCCCCGCGGGGCCCCCGCACCCCTCTCGGGACGCGGGCGCGGGCCGCGAGGGGTGGGCGGGTACGCTGCCTGTCGCCCCCAGAGGAACCACCGAGAGGCACCCGCCCGTGACCGCCAACCTCCCTGTCGCACGGCTGCGCCGGGCCGCCGTCGCCGGCGTCCTGTGCGCGGGCCTCGCCGTCTCCGCAACGGGCTGCGGCGGCGGCAGCGGCGAGGATCCCGACAAGGGCACCAACGGGGTCGGCAAGCTCTCCGCCGACAAGATCGAGGCGCAGGCGCGGACGGCGGCGACCGCGGCCTCCTCGGTGCACCTGTCCGGCACCCTGGTCAGCGGCGGCAAGTCCTTCACGCTCGACATGCGCCTGAAGTCCGACGGCGGCACCGGCGAGGTGAAGTCCCAGGAGGACACCTTCCAACTGCTGCGCGTCGGGGAGCAGCTCTACCTGAAGGCCAGCGCCGCCTTCTGGGGCGAGTCCGACTCGGCCGGCAAGCTCGGCGACAAGTTCGTGAAGGTGCCCGAGAGCGACCCCACCTACAAGCAGTTCCGCGGCTTCACGGACATGGGCGTCCTCCTCGACGGACTGCTCGGCCTCGACGGCAAGCTCACCAAGAGCCCGTACAGCAAGGTCGGGCAGGCCCGCGTGGTGCCGCTCCTGGCCGACGGGGGCAAGGGCGGCCGCCTCTCGGTGTCCCTCGACGGCACCCCCTACCCGCTGCTCATGGAGCGCGCGGGCGGCGCCGGCCGGGTGGAGCTCGCGGACTGGGGCCAGACCTTCCCGCTGGATCCCCCCGCGAAGGACCAGACCGTCGACTACGGGTCCCAGCTGCCCACGACCAGGAACCAGGGCGGCGTCAAGCCGAGCCCGAGCGGCAGCTCGGGCCAGGGCTCGAACCCCGGCGGCTGACCGGCCGCGGACCCGCGGCTCACCCTCGGCGTGCCGTCACGGCCCGAGGTTCAGCGCGCGGCCTTGCGCCGCTTCAGCAGCAGCTTCGGCAGCCCCGCCGGGATGGCCCGGCGGGTCGTCGCGGGCGAGGGCAGCGGGGCCGCGGCCAGCGACCCGGCCGGCAGCGCGTCCCGTACGGCCTCGGGCTCCAGGCGCAGCAGCCGGCACTCCCGCGCCCACCGCTCCGTCATCAGCTCGGAGTCGGGGGCGTTCAGCCGCTTGCCCTTCAGCTCGGCCACCGCGGCCTGCCACTCCTCGCCGCGCGGCGGGAGTTCGCGCACGGTCGCCGTCCAGGCGACGAGCCGGCCGCCCTTGTCCTTGCTGCGTACGGTGACCTCGGCCGTCGAGCCGTCCGCGAGCCCGGGGAACGGCTGCTCCCCGGGTCCGTCGCCGAGCACGTGCGCGGCGCCGTCCACCCAGGCGTGCCACAGGGCTCGATCGGCCCCGGAGCCGCGGACCCAGATCAGTCCGGACTTCTTGCCGGCCTCCTCGACGAGGGCCAGATCGAACGTGCTGAGAGTCATGGGGACAGCGTAGCCGGCCGCGGTCGGTTCGCAGGGCGGTGTCCTGTCGGTCGGGCCGGGCTCCTCGGATCCGGGCCCGATCGACAGGACATCCCCTACAGCCAGCCGTGGCGTCTGAGGGCCCGGTGGATGGTGAGGCAGGTCCCGACGATGGTCACCATCACCATCGGGTAGCCGTACTTCCACTGGAGCTCCGGCATGTGGGCGAAGTTCATCCCGTACACCCCGCAGATCATCGTGGGCACGGCGATGATCGCCGCCCAGGAGGTGATCTTGCGCATGTCCTCGTTCTGGGCGACGGTCGCCTGCGCGAGGTTGGCCTGGAGGATCGAGTTCAGCAGCTCGTCGAAGCCCACGACCTGCTCGTGCACCCGCGCCAGGTGGTCCGCGACGTCGCGGAAGTACTTCTGGATGTCCGGGTCCACCAGCCGCATCGGGCGCTCGCTCAACAGCTCCATGGGCCGCAGCAGCGGGGCGACCGCCCGCTTGAACTCCAGCACCTCGCGCTTGAGCTGGTAGATGCGGCCGGCGTCGCCGCCCCGCGTGGCGCCCTTGGCGGGCGCGGCGAAGACCTCGCTCTCCACTTCGTCGATGTCGTCCTGAACGGCCGCCGCGACCGCGATGTACCCGTCGACGACGTGGTCGGCGATGGAGTGCAGCACGGCGGAAGGTCCCCGGGCCAGCAGCTCGGGATCGTCCTGGAGGCGGTGCCGCAGGCCCTTGAGGGAGCCCTGGCCGCCGTGCCGGACGGTGATGACGAAGTCGGGGCCGGTGAAGCACATCACCTCGCCCGTCTCCACCACCTCGCTGGTCGAGGTCAGTTGGGCGTGGTCGACGTAGTGGATCGTCTTGAAGACGGTGAAGAGGGTGTCGTCGTAGCGCTCCAGCTTCGGCCGCTGGTGCGCGTGCACCGCGTCCTCCACGGCGAGCGGGTGCAGTCCGAAGATGGCGGCGATCCCCGCGAACTCGGACTCGGTCGGCTCGTGCAGGCCGATCCAGGCGAACCCGCCGTCCTCGCGGACCCGACGGATCGCCTCACGGGGCGTCAGGCATCCGGGTCCGGGTGCGCGCCGGCCGTCGCGGTACACCGCGCAGTCGACGACCGCGCTGCTCGTGGACGGGTCACGGGTGGTGTCGTAGCCGGGTTGCGCGGAGGTGGACCGGCGCAGGGCCGGACGGACGGCGGCACGGAGGTAGGGCAGCATCGACATGGCAGGCTCCTTCGCGCGCACGGCTGCGGACCGTACGGGTGGGAGACCCTCCGCGGCTGCGAGCGGGCGGGCAGGCCCCGGCAGGCGGAAGGAGGAGGACGGAGAGGACTGAGTTCTGCCGTCGCTCTTCTACTGATCGGAAGATCACAGGGGGCGGTGTGCGCCCGGCCTGACAGTGGAAGAGCGATTGGTACTGCACGATCGACTTCGATCCATTGCAGCCCCACCTCCTCCGGCCGGTCCCCCGTGGGGGACGTCCTGTCGTCCGGCCCTTGAAACAATGCTTCTGCATGCGGGCCGAACCAGCTGTCAACACTATCAGCCGACGGATGGTCAAGACCCGCCCTTTACCCGGGGGATACGAGTTCTATGCTCGCTCCATGGCAGAAATTCTGGCTCTTGTGGAGGCCCGGCTGCGGACCGCGTTCGGTGAACCCGACGCCCGCGCCGCCGTCACCTTCCTGGGCACCGATCGCATCGAGGTCCTCCGCTTCGCCGAGGGCGACCTCCTGCGGTACGCGACCCTCGGCATGTCCGCCCACCCGATGACCGACCCCACCGCCGTGGTCGCCGACCCGGTGCGCGGTCCGCGCGCCGAGCTGGTGCTGACCGTCCGAGGGGGCCTCGCCCCCACCGACCGGCTGCTGCGACCGCTCGCCGTGCTCGGCGCGTCCCCCGTCGTCGAGGGCCTGATCGTCGCCCCGGGGGCCTCGCTCGACGTGGGCGAACCGCTCTGGGAGGGGGCACCGTTCACCTCGGTGCTCGTCGCGGAACCGGGCGGGCTGGTGCCCGACCTGGAACTGGACGAGCCCATGGACCCGGTGCACTTCCTCCCCCTCCTCCCGATGACGGCGAACGAGGCCGCCTGGAAGCGGGTGCACGGCGCCGCGGCGCTCCAGGAGCGCTGGCTCGCGCGCGGCACGGATCTGCGGGACCCTCTGCGTAGCGCCGTCGCACTGGACTGAGCGCCGCCGGTAGCGGGTACGGATGGGATCCGGACGGGTGATCGCGTCTTGACGGGGCGCCGGGCGGGGAGGAGCGTGCTTCCTATGAGGGGCGAACCGAGTTGCCCGAAGTGCGGTGGCCGGGTCCGCGCACCCGGTCTTTTCGCCGACTCCTGGCAGTGCGCGGTACACGGCGCCGTCCATCCCCTGCAGCCCGTCATCCCGCCGAGCGTCGAGGGCCTGGGCGTGGTCGTCCACCGGGCGCAGGTGCCGGTCTGGATGCCGTGGCCGCTGCCGGTCGGATGGCTGTTCACCGGAGTCGCGGCCGCCGGTGACGACCGCAGCGGGGGCCGGGCCACCGCCGTGGCCTGCTCGGGCCCCGGGCCCCTGGGCGGCATCGGCGAGCTGCTGCTGATCGCCGAGGAGCTGGGCGTCGGACTCGGCGCCCGGTACGCGGGG
Organism: Streptomyces sp. NBC_01426; assembly: GCF_036231985.1. Classification (GTDB taxonomy): domain Bacteria; phylum Actinomycetota; class Actinomycetes; order Streptomycetales; family Streptomycetaceae; genus Streptomyces. Next base: position 2,991,318 of record NZ_CP109500.1, on the reverse strand, counting down.
ATCGACGCGCCCGACCCTGGCCCCTACATGGACGTCTCCGGTCCGCCGCACGCCAAGGTCGTCGCCGCCGGCCGGCCGACACCGCTGTGGCACGTCACCGGCGCCCCGGACGACCGGGCCGTCTTCGCCGGCGAGGCGCGCGGATTGTGGCTGTGGGCGATCGTCTGGCCCGAACAGTCGGGGCTGCTGATGTACGACGAGCTGGTCCTGACGGATCTGCGCGACGCGGGCGCCGAGGTCGAACTCCTTCCCTGCGGCGCCCTGAGCCCCCGGATCCTCGGCCCGTCCTGACCGCCCCCGCCGTGCGGTGGGGCCGTGGGGCCCGCGGGGCTGGGTATTCTGGAGTGTCCCCCGCCCGTACGAGAACCATGGAGCACGGCTGTGCGCATCGACCTGCACGCCCACTCCACGGCATCCGACGGCACCGACACCCCCGCCGAACTGGTCCGCAACGCGGCCGTCGCCGGGCTCGACGTGGTCGCGCTGACCGACCACGACACCGTCGGGGGATACGCCGAGGCCATCGCCCACGTGCCGGCCGGCCTCACGCTCGTCACCGGGGCCGAACTCAGCTGCCGTCTCGACGGCGTCGGCATGCACATGCTCGCGTACCTCTTCGATCCCGAGGAGCCCGGGTTCGCCCGTGAGCGGGAGCTGGTCCGCGACGACCGCACCCCCCGCGCGCAGGCCATGGTCGGCAAGCTGCGGGACCTCGGCGTGGACATCACCTGGGAGCAGGTCGCCCGCATCGCGGGCGCCGGCTCCGTGGGCCGTCCGCACATCGCCACCGCCATGGTGGACCTGGGCGTCGTGCCCACCGTGTCCGACGCGTTCACCGCGGACTGGCTCGCCGACGGCGGCCGCGCCTACGCCGGCAAGCACGAACTCGACCCCTTCGACGCCGTCCGCCTCGTCAAGGCGGCCGGCGGGGTCACCGTCTTCGCGCACCCCGCCGCGGTCAAGCGCGGGCAGGTCGTCCCCGAGGCCGCGATCGCGGCCCTGGCGGCCGCCGGGCTGGACGGCATCGAGGTGGACCACATGGACCACGACGCGGACACCCGGGCCCGGCTGCGTGCACTGGCCGCGGACCTGGGCCTGCTGATCACCGGTTCCAGCGACTACCACGGCACCCGCAAGTCCTGTCGCCTCGGCGAGTACACCACCGACCCCGAGATCTACGGCGAGATCACGCGCCGTTCCACCGGGGCGTTCCCCGTGCCCGGCGCCGGCGGACCGCTCGCGTAACGAGGACCCGTTCCTCGCCCGCCCCGCCCTCTCTTCGCTTCACCCCTCTCTCCTGCAAGGCATCACTGTGTTTGATTTCGCCGTCTTCGGATCCCTTTTTCTCACCCTTTTTGTGATTATGGACCCCCCGGGGATCACGCCGATCTTCCTCGCCCTGACCTCCGGGCGGCCCTCGAAGGTGCAGCGCCGCATGGCCTGGCAGGCCGTCTGCGTGGCCTTCGGCGTCATCGCCGTCTTCGGTCTCTGCGGCCAGCAGATCCTGGACTACCTGCACGTGTCCGTGCCGGCGCTGATGATCGCCGGTGGTCTGTTGCTCCTGCTCATCGCCCTGGACCTGCTCACCGGCAAGACCGACGAGCCCAAGCAGACCAAGGACGTGAACGTCGCCCTCGTCCCGCTCGGCATGCCCCTGCTGGCCGGGCCGGGCGCGATCGTGTCGGTCATCCTCGCCGTGCAGAAGGCGGACGGCGTCAGCGGTCAGGTCTCCGTCTGGGCGGCGATCATCGCCATGCACGTCGTCCTGTGGATCACCATGCGCTACTCGCTGGTGATCATCCGGGTGATCAAGGACGGCGGCGTCGTCCTGGTGACGCGGCTCGCCGGCATGATGCTCTCCGCCATCGCCGTCCAGCAGATCATCAACGGCGTCCTCCAGGTCGTGCACACCTCCTGATCCCGTCCGCGCGGACGAGGCCCCGACACCACGGCGGCCGGCCCCGGCGACACACATGCGAATGCCCCGCACCGGATCGGTGCGGGGCATCGGTGTCCATGCACGCGGCGGCCGTCAGGCGGCTCGCGTCAGGTGGGTCAGGAGGACGCCGTCTCGGTCGGTCGGATCAGAATGCGTTGGCCGACAGACGCGGCCTGCTGCACGATCCGGTTGACGGAGGCCGCGTCCACGACGGTCCTGTCCACGGCGGATCCGTCGACATCGTCCAGGCGCAGAATCTCGAAGCGCACGGGCTTCTCCCTTCGTCGGTGTTCTCCTTGCACAGGGTTAACGAAGTGTAAGCGGCAAACATTCCCTACGCTAAGGAAATTTTTTCACTGGCTAACTATCAGGGCGTGTCCGCGCTCCAGAAGTCGGCCAGCGCATCGGCCGTGACCTGCGGATTCTCGGCGTTGGGGGAGTGTTCCGCGCCCTTCACGATCACCCGGGACGCACCCAGTCGTTCCGCCATGGCGTCCATCAGCGGCACCGGCCACGCGTCGTCCACGACACCCGACAGCACCAGCATGCGCAGCGGCACCGCCGCCAGCTCGGCCACCCGGTCCGGCTCCGAGATCAGCACCCGACCGGCGGCGATCAGCTGCTCCGGTTCGGTCGCCACCCACCGCCGGCGCAGGAACTCCGTCAGCTCGGGGGAATCGGCCGGGGCGTCCGCCGGATCCTGGGCCCGCATCGCCGTCCACACGACCGACATGCACTCCGCGGGCGTCACCCCCCGCAGCGACTCCAGAGCCGCCACCAGCAACGTCGTACGCTCCTGCTGGGCCGGTGAGATCGCCGCCGGACCGCTGCTCATCAAGGTCAGGGAGGCGAAGGGGGCGTGGTCGCGCAGCACGGCGGCCCGGGCGATCAGACCGCCCAGCGAATGACCCACCAGGTGGACCGGGCCCCCGTCGTCGCCGGACACGGCCGCCGCCTGGGCGAGCACGTCCCCGGCCAGTTCCTCCAGCGCGTACACGGACTCCTCGCGCGGGCCGGGGCTCTCGTGCTGACCGCGCCCGTCGACCGCGACCACCCGGAAGCCGGCGCCGGCCAGCGGCTCCAGCAGCCCGATGAAGTCCTCCTTGCTCCCCGTGTACCCGGGAACCAGCAGGGCGGTGCCGCGCAGCGGCTCACCCGCCTCGTGCACGGCGAACGCGCCGCGCGCGGTCGTCAGGCGGTACGCACGGGCCGCGGGCGGCAGGGTGAGGCGCGGTGGCTTGCTCATGGGCCCGAGGTTACCGGCCCGTACGCCCGGACACGAGGACGGCCCCGACCCCCTCGAAGGGGGTCGGGGCCGTCCTCGTACGGCGGGTGGCTCAGGCCTCGGGGGTCTGCGCCACGGCCTTGCGGGTACGCGTGCGCTTCGGCTTGACCGGCGCCTCCTCGGCGTCGACCACGGCCTCCGAGGCCTCCGGGGCGACCGCGGTGGCCTTGCGGGCACGGGTGCGCTTCGGCTTCACCGGGGCCTCCTCGGCCTCGGCGGCGACCTCGGCGACCGGAGCGGGCTCCGCCACCTTGCGAGTGCGGGTCCGGCGCACCTTGACCGGGGCCTCCTCGACCGCGGTGGCCACGACCACCGGAGCCTCGACGGCGGCGGCCTGGGCGGCGATCGCCACGGCCTCGGCGACCGGGGCCGCCGCGACCTTGCGCGGCCGGGTACGGCGCGCCTTGACCGGGGGCTCCACGAGCGGAGCCATCTGGAAGTCGGGCTCCGGGGCCGGCGCCTCGACGACCGGGGCGGCCACCGCGGCGGACTCGACCACGGCGGCCGGGGCCGACGCACGGGTCCGACGACGGCGCGGCCTGCGCGACTCCTCGACGGCCGGCGCCTCGGGCGCCTCGGCGACCGGGGTCACGGCGGTCACCGCGGCGGCCACGGACACGGCCTCGGCGGCCTGCTCGCTGCCACCGCGGGTCCGACGCCGCTGACGCGGGGTACGGGTCCGGGCGGGACGCTCCTCGGCCACCGGGGCGGCGGCGGCAGCAGCGCCGCGACCGCCACGGCCACCGCGGCCGCCGGTCTCGCCCAGGTCTTCGAGGTTCTCGGCCTTCAGGCCGGCCCGCACGCGCTCGGCGCGCGGCAGGGTGCCCTTGGTCCCGGCCGGGATGTTCATCTCCTCGAACAGGTGCGGAGACGTGGAGTACGTCTCGACCGGGTCGTGGAAGTCCAGCTCCAGCGCCTTGTTGATCAGCTGCCAGCGCGGGATGTCGTCCCAGTCGACCAGCGTGACGGCGATGCCCTTGTTGCCCGCGCGGCCGGTGCGGCCCACACGGTGCAGGAAGGTCTTCTCGTCCTCCGGCGCCTGGTAGTTGATGACGTGCGTCACACCCTCGACGTCGATGCCGCGCGCGGCGACGTCGGTGCACACCAGCACGTCGACCTTGCCGTTGCGGAACGCGCGCAGGGCCTGCTCGCGCGCACCCTGGCCCAGGTCGCCGTGGACGGCGCCGGACGCGAATCCGCGCTTCTCCAGCTGCTCGGCGATGTCGGCCGCCGTGCGCTTCGTACGGCAGAAGATCATGGCCAGGCCGCGGCCCTCGGCCTGCAGGATGCGGGAGACGAGCTCCGGCTTGTCCATGTTGTGCGCACGGAAGACGTGCTGCTTGATGTTGGCGACGGTCACGCCCTCGCCCTCGGGGGACGTGGCGCGGATGTGCGTCGGCTGCGTCATGTACCGGCGGGCCAGTCCGATGACCGCGCCCGGCATGGTCGCCGAGAACAGCATGGTCTGACGCTTCGGCGGCAGGTAGTTGATGATCCTCTCGACGTCGGGCAGGAAGCCGAGGTCGAGCATCTCGTCGGCCTCGTCGAGGACGAGGGCCTTGACGTGGGAGAGGTCGAGCTTCTTCTGCCCGGCCAGGTCCAGCAGGCGGCCCGGGGTGCCGACGATCACGTCGACACCCTTCTTGAGCGCCTCGACCTGGGGCTCGTACGCGCGGCCGCCGTATATGGCGAGGACGCGCACGTTGCGGACCTTGCCCGCGGTCAGGAGGTCGTTGGTGACCTGGGTGCACAGCTCGCGGGTCGGAACCACCACGAGGGCCTGGGGGGCGTCGGTGAGCTGCGCGGGCGTCGCCCGGCCGGCCTCGACGTCCGCGGGGACGACGACCCGCTCCAGCAGCGGGAGGCCGAAACCGAGCGTCTTGCCGGTACCGGTCTTCGCCTGGCCGATGACGTCCGTGCCGGAAAGGGCGACGGGGAGGGTCATTTCCTGGATCGGGAAGGGGGACACGATGCCGACGGCCTCAAGGGCCTCGGCCGTCTCGGGGAGGATCCCGAGGTCTCGGAACGTAGTCAGGGTGCTGCCTCTTCTGTGAGACGCGGCGCGAGGCGGCGATGGGGGTCGTACCGTGCCGGGCTTGCAGTACTACGACGTACGTACAAAGCTGCGCGGGACCACTAGCCTTCGCTCAAGCGCTTCTGCCGCTGAGGGGGCCCCTCGTGCAGGCGGTACGCATGAACGCACACACCACACCGAGGGCGGTCGGGTTGGAGCCGATCGGGCCACCGACCGGGCATCCTCATTCGGACGGCCCGCCGAGATTCGGCAGGCGCATTACCACTGTACCCCGGATTCGCGCAGGTGTGTTGGGTGAATTCACCTGGTAGTCGCGTTTAAGCGGAGTGTCGATGGCCATAGGTCGTGCCTTGACCGGGCATTGAGCGGGCTATTGTGCGGAGCATGTCGACCGTAGAAAACGCATCTCCCGCCGACGACAGCACGCCCGTCGAGGCGCTCGGAATCGCCGCCCAGGACTGGACCACGGCCTCCGCCTCGCCGCAGTACCGGGCCGCCGTCGAGGACCTCCTCGGCGCACTGGCGTACGGAGAGCTCGCCGCGTTCGAGCGCCTCGCCGAGGACGCGAAGCTCGCGCCCACCCTCGGCGACAAGGCCGAGCTGGCGAAGATGGCCTCCGCCGAGTTCCACCACTTCGAGCGGCTGCGCGACCGGCTCGCGGCGATCGACGTCGACCCCACCGCGGCGATGGAGCCCTTCGCGAAGGGCGTGGACGACTTCCACCGCCAGACCGCCCCCTCCGACTGGCTGGAAGGCCTGGTCAAGGCGTACGTCGGCGATTCCATCGCCAGTGACTTCTACCGCGAGGTCGCCACCCACCTCGACACCGACACCCGCGCCCTCGTCGTCGGCGTGCTCGACGACACGGGCCACGGCGGCTTCGCCGTCGAGAAGGTGCGCGCGGCGATCGAGGCCGACCCCCGCTGCGGCGGCCGGCTCGCCCTGTGGGCCCGTCGCCTGATGGGCGAGGCGCTCTCGCAGGCCCAGCGCGTGGTCGCGGAACGCGACGCGCTCTCCACGATGCTGGTCGGCGGCGTCGACGGGATGGCGGCCGGATTCGACCTGGCGGCCGTGGGTGAGATGTTCACCCGGATCACCAAGGCGCACACCAAGCGGATGGCGGCCCTCGGCCTCGCGGCCTGACCCCCCGCGGCCTGAGCCCCACGCGGTCATGGGCGGCCCCGGTACGGAAGCATTCCGTGCCGGGGCCGACTCGTGTCAGGGGACGGGCGGGGGCGGTGGACGGTCCCGTTCAGCCCCGGGAGGGGAGCGAAAACGGAGGGCGTCGGTGCGTCCGGCCGGAGCCCGAGGCGGGGCGCAGCAGGAGCGAGAGCACGACCGCCGACACCAGGGTCCCGCCGATCAGCGTCGCCACCAGGGTGTTGTGACCCGGTCCGAGCGACATGTGCGTGAGGTAGGCGCCGAACAGCGCTCCCACGACACCGCTCACCAGGACCACCCTCGGGGACGGCAGCCGCTTCGCGAATCTGCGCACGGCGGCCCCGGACAGGGCGAGGCCCAACAGAGCGGAGCCGAGCGCTTCCATCAGCAGCATGAGGTCCCTTTCCGTACGTCGGGGCGTATTCGGGTTGCAGTACTGCGCTCCTACCCGAAGCGGAACAAAGAGAAACGACCCGGCGGAATCAACCGCCGGGTCGTTTTCCTCCTTTGAGGGAGGTTCAGTTCTCCGTGCCTCAGAGCGCTCCGAAGCCGACCTTGCGCGCACTCGGCTCGCCCAGGTCCACGTACGCCAGGCGGTCGGACGGCACCAGGACCTTGCGGCCCTTGATGTCGGTGAGGCTCAGCAGCGGCGCAGTGCCGGTCAGGGCGGCGGCCACGACGCCCTCCAGCTCCTCCGCGCTCAGGTCGCTCTCCAGCACGATCTCCCGGGGTGCGTGCTGCACGCCGATCTTGACCTCCACGGCTTTGTCCCTCCGACGATCCGGTTCGCGCGATCAGCCGCGCCGTACCCGGTCCACATTAGCCCGGAGAGGGGACGCGATCGGCCCGAGGCGGACACGCTGGCAGCGAACAGCCGCCGGCCGCCCCGGACGTGCGGGTCAGCCCTCCGTGCCGTGCAGCGGGAAGCCCGCGATACCGCGCCAGGCGAGCGAGGTCAGCAGGCCGACCGCAGTGTCCCGGGCCACCGGGCTCTCGCTCGACAGCCAGTACCGGGCCACGACCTGCGAGACGCCGCCCAGGCCCACGGCCAGCAGCATCGACTCGTCCTTGGACAGGCCGGTGTCCTCCGCGATGACCTCCGAGATGGCCTCCGCGCACTGGAGCGACACCCGGTCGACGCGCTCGCGCACGGCGGGCTCGTTCGTCAGGTCCGACTCGAAGACCAGGCGGAAGGCGCCACCCTCGTCCTGGACGTACGCGAAGTAGGCGTCCATCGTCGCGGCCACGCGCAGCTTGTTGTCCGTGGTCGAGGCGAGCGCCGTGCGGACCGCGGACAACAGGGACTCGCAGTGCTGGTCCAACAGCGCGAGGTAAAGGTCGAGCTTCCCGGGGAAGTGCTGGTAGAGCACCGGCTTGCTGACCCCGGCGCGCTCCGCGATGTCGTCCATCGCCGCGGCGTGGTAACCCTGCGCGACGAAAACCTCCTGGGCCGCGCCCAGGAGCTGGTTGCGCCGGGCTCGGCGCGGCAGTCGCGTGCCCCGGGGACGCGCTGCCTCCGTCTGCTCGATGGCTGTCACGCCGCCTCCCACTTTCTCTAAGAACACAGTGCGCTCTGCGCCGCGCCGCCATCGTACTTTTCGGTAACCGGATCTGGTGGGTTCAAGCCGAGTTTTCTCGCGGTACGGACCACCCTGACCCGCTGGTCAGCGCCTTTCCGCGGCGGTCAGCGGTAGTCGTCCTCGTCGAGGGGGACCACGCGGGCCTGCTCGGCGGCGTCCCCGTCGGTCGCCTCGTCGAGGTCGGCCCCCGTGATCGGGTCGTCTTCGAGGGGCTGGAGTTCGATGTGCTGCTCCGCGGCATCCGCCTCGGGCGTCTCCGGGTCGAGGTCCTCCCGGAGCCGCTCCCGGAAGGTGTCCGGTTCGGCTGGGTCGACAGTCATCGCGCTCCCCTCGCCTTCGCTCGTACTACGAGCCTAGGAGGATCGCGACCGCGACGCCAGGTGGTCCTGTGACCGCCGACACAAGGGGGCGAGCGTGATCGTCTCGTAACATTGCCCCATGTCTTCGACCGAGCTGCCGGGTGTGCGGTCCACCGTCGAGGCGTCCTCCCAGGTGGGAGGCGTCCGGGTGGCCGAGGGAGAGCGTCTGCGCACGGAACGGCTCCCCGGCCTGGAGCTGAACGTGCGATTCCGGCCCTCCTCGAAGGAGGGACTGCCGCCCGCGCTGTTCGTGCACGGGCTCGGCGGATCCTCGCAGAACTGGTCGGCGCTGATGGAGCGTCTGGCCGACGAGGTCGACGGCGAGGCCGTCGACCTGCCCGGCTTCGGCTGGTCCCCGCCACCCGCCGACCGCGACTACTCGATCAACGGCTTCGCCCGCGCCGTCGTCCGACACCTCGACGCGGCCGGCCGCGGACCGGTGCACCTGTTCGGCAACTCGCTCGGCGGAGCCGTCTCCACCCGGGTCGCGGCCGCCCGCCCCGACCTGGTGCGCAGCCTGACGCTCGTCTCGCCCGCGCTGCCCGAACTGCGCGTGCAGCGCTCGGCGGTGCCGACCGCCCTGCTGGCCATGCCGGGCATGGCGCCCCTGCTGCTGCGCCTCACCAGGGGGTTGACCGCCGAACAGCGCACCCGGGGGGTGACGGGCCTCTGTTACGGCGACCCCTCACGGGTGACACCGGAGGGTTTCGAGGCGGCCGTCGAGGAGATGGCGCGCCGCATGGCGCTCCCGTACTTCTGGGAGGCGATGACCCGTTCGTCGCGCGGGATCGTCGACGCGTACACCCTCGGCGGGCAGCACGGGTTGTGGCGACAGGCCCAACGCGTGCTCGCGCCCACGCTGTTGGTCTACGGTGGCCGGGACCAGTTGGTCTCGTACCGAATGGCGCGCAAGGCGGCCGCGGCCTTCCGGGGTTCGCGGCTGGTGTGTCTGCCGGAGGCGGGTCACGTGGCGATGATGGAGTATCCCGAGGTGGTCGCGGCCGCTTTCCGGGAGTTGTTGCGAGACGCACAAGAACCGACACACGGCGAAGAAGATGGTAGAGGCTGAGGCGCGTGGGACGACATAGTCGCAAGGACTCCGCCCCGGAGCGGCCCGGGCCGCCCGCGGAGCCCACGCCCTTCGAGGCGTTCGATCCGCCCGGGGTCTTCGGGGACTCCGGGCCCTTCGAGGACCCGGCGCTCCTCGACGAGCCGGGGGTCTTCGGGCCGTACGAGGCGCCCGCGCCCCGCCGTACACCGCCGCCGTACGTCCCGCGGGCCGGTGCCGGTCCGGCCGGTCGGGCACCCGAACCCACCGTCGCGCACCAGGGGTTCGCGTCCCCCGCCCCGCAGGCGCGGCCCGCCGGGCATCCCGAGCAGCGCGAGTCCGGTGGCGCGTGGGGCGCGAGCGCCTTCACCGACACCGGCTCGGTGTTCGCGGACCGGCCCGGCGTCCCGCGGGCCCGGGCGGCCGCCCCGCCGGCCCGGGACACCGACACCCCGGCCTTCGGCACTCCCGCCGTCGGCTTCCCGAAGATCACCCTGGCGCCGGCCGCCGCGCCGCCGGCCGCCGATCCCGGCGAGGCCCGCGTCGCCACCGGCGCACAGGGCCTGATCCCCGGGCCCCGGACGCCCGAGGCCGCCCCCGGCGCGGGCGGCGACGCCCCCGGGAAGCCGGCCACCGGTCGCGCCGGGAAGGTCCGCGCCTACACCGGGGTGGCCGCGGCGGCCGTCACGGCCGTGCTGGCCGTCGTGGTGGCCACGCAGGTGATCGCCGAGGGCGAGGCGGAGCGGAAGACGCAGGCGGGCCCCGAGGACAGCCAGGGTCGCGCCGTGCCCGGGCAGTCGCCGGCCTCCCGCTCGGACGACCGCCTCAAGCCCGACGCGCCGGCGCCGGCGCCGGTGGAGCTGACGTACGACCAGAAGATGGCGCTGCAACTTCCCATCGACGCGAAGCTGGCCGGCCCGGGCACCTTCGACACCGTGCCGGGCGTGGCCAAGGCGCCGGGCAAGGGCAGGCTCGTGCGCTATCGGGTGGACGTGGAGCAGAAGCTGGGGCTGGACGCCCAGCTCTTCGCGGAGGCGGTGCACCGCACCCTCAACGACCCGCGGAGCTGGGGCCACAACGGCGCGATGACCTTCGAGCGGGTGCCGGGCGGGGAGTCGGACTTCGTGATCACCCTGGCCAGCCCGGGCACCACCGGCGTGTGGTGCGCGAAGTCGGGTCTGGACACCACCGTCGACAACGTGTCCTGCGACTCCGCCTCCACCGAGCGCGTCATGATCAACGCCTTCCGCTGGGCGCAGGGCTCGCCCACCTACGGCGCGAACCAGATGTTCGCGTACCGGCAGATGCTCATCAACCACGAGGTCGGGCACCGGCTCGGTCACGGGCACGTGAACTGCCGCACCCCCGGCGAGCTCGCGCCGATCATGCAGCAGCAGACCAAGTCGCTCGACATCGACAACATCCAGTGCAAGCCCAACCCGTGGGTCTTTCCCGGGAGTTGATTTCCGGCGTTGACAAGCTGTCCGATGGTCGGTAATTGTTCTCCGCATGTCGCACCGCCACACCACCGCCGCGAGCGCCGCCATAGAGCTGGCGCTCCTCGGTGTGGCCGCGCACAGCGTGGCCGACATCTTCTGTCGCTGACGCCTGCCTGAGCGCGCGACGCCCTTCACCGTTCTTCGCCGCGCCCGGGTGCATCCGCCCGCAGGCGCGGCCCTTTTTTCGACATGACCCCGGTACGGCGCGATCACTCGCGCCGGGACCTCCCGCTGTCGGGACGTCCACCGGTGTGATCTCGGCGGCTGCCCCTCGCGTGGCATTCCTCCCCGATTCGCATCACGCCGAGAGGTCCCTTCTCCCATGCTCCGTCAGTCCCACACATCGCGCCGCGTGGCCGCGGTCGCCGTCAGCCTCGTACTGGCCGGGGGCGCCGCCGCCTGCGGGCCCAAGGACGCGGCGGACCGGGCCGGCTCCGGCGACAAGGCCGGCGCCACCGGCGGCGCCCCCGCCAAGGGCGGCACCCTCACCGTCCTCAACGCCGACCCCCAGAGCGACTTCGACCCGGCACGGCTCTACACCTCCGGCGGCGGAAACGTTCCTTCGCTGGTGTTCCGGACCCTCACCACCCGCAACCGCGAGGACGGCGCGGCCGGCGCCAAGGTCGTGCCCGACCTGGCCACCGACCTCGGCAAGCCGAACGCGGACGCCACCGAGTGGACGTACACCCTCAAGGACGGGCTGAAGTACGAGGACGGCACCCCGATCACCACCGCCGACATCAAGTACGGCATCGAGCGGTCCTTCGCCGCCGAGCTGTCCGGCGGCGCCCCCTACCTGCGGGACTGGCTGGTCGGCGGCGAGGCGTACCAGGGCCCCTACAAGGACGGCGGCAAGGGCCTCGACTCCATCGTCGTGCCCGACGCGAAGACGATCACCTTCAAGCTGCGCAAGCCCGAAGGGGAGTTCCCCTTCCTCGCCACCCAGACCCAGTTCGCGCCGGTGCCCAAGGCCAAGGACACCGGGGCCGCGTACGAGCAGCACCCGATCTCCTCCGGCCCGTACAAGGTCGTCAAGAACGACAACGACGGCGAACACCTCGTCCTGGACCGCAACCCGCACTGGGACGAGAAGACCGACGAGGAGCGCAAGGCCTACCCGGACAAGATCGACGTCCGCTCCGGCCTCGACGCCGCCGTCATCAACCAGCGCCTGACCACCAGCTCCGGAGCCGACGCCGCCGCCGTCACCACCGACACCAACCTCGGGCCCGCCGAACTCGCTCAGATCGGCGACAACAAGGAACTCGCCGCCCGGGTCGGCACCGGCCACTTCGGCTACATCAACTACCTGGCCTTCAACCCCAAGGTGGCCCCCTTCGACAATCCGAAGGTCCGCCAGGCCATCTCGTACGCGATCAACCGCACCAGCGTGATCAACGCGGCGGGCGGCTCCGCGCTCGCCGAACCGGCGACCACCTTCCTCCCCGAGCAGCAGGCCTTCGGCTTCACCAAGTACGACCACTTCCCCGCGGGCAAGACCGGCGACCCGGCCAAGGCCAGGGAACTGCTGAAGGAAGCCGGCTTCCCCGACGGCGTCGACGTCACGCTGACCCACTCCACCCAGCAGAACCGGCAGACCAGCCCCGAGGTCGCCACCGCCGTACAGCAGGCGCTCGCCGCCGCCGGGATCCGGGTCAAGCTGGAGGGCCTGGAGAACAACGCCTTCAACGAGAAGCGCTGGGACGCCAAGAACACCCCCGGCTTCTTCATCTCCCGCTGGGGCGCCGACTGGCCCTCCGGCGCACCCTTCCTCGCGCCGATCTTCGACGGCCGACAGATCGTCACCAACGGCTCCAACTACAACCACGCGCAGCTCGACGACCCCGCCGTGAACACCGAGATCGACGAGATCGCCAAGCTGACCGACCTGGAGGCCGCCGGCAAGCGCTGGGGCGCCCTCGACCGGAAGATCGGCGAGCAGGCCCTGGACGTGCCCCTCTTCCACCCCGTCTACAAGCGGCTCGTCGGCAAGGACGTCAAGAACGTCGTCATCAGCGACTGGACCGGCGTCCTCGACATCTCGCAGGTATCGGTCAAGTGACGCTCCTCGCCGACCGGTCGGCGCCCGCGCCCGGGGCACTCGCCCCGGGCGCGGGCGCCGCGCGGCAGGTCTGGCGGCGACTGCGCACACGGCCCTCCGCCGTCGCGTCCGCCGCCGTCCTGGCCCTCCTCGTCCTGCTCGCCCTCGCCGCACCCCTGCTCGCCCAGCTCGCCGGCCAGGACCCCAACGCCTACCACGACGACCTCGTCGACTCGGCGCGCGGCGGGGTCCCCCTCGGTTCCCTCGGCGGGATCTCCGCCGACCACTGGCTCGGGGTCGAACCCGGCACCGGCCGGGACCTGTTCACCCGGCTCCTGCACGGAGCCCGGATCTCGCTCCTCGTCGCCCTCGGGGCCACCGCCGTCCAGGTCACCGTCGGCATCGCGGCCGGACTGACCGCCGCCCTCGGCAACCGCGCCGTCGCCACCCTGATAGGCCGGACCACCGACGTCATGATCGCCCTGCCCATGCTGGTGCTCGGCGTCGCGCTGACCGCCGTGGTCCCGCCGGACTTCCCCCGACCCCTCCTGCTGATCCTCGTCATCGGACTGCTCGGCTGGGGCGGCACCGCCCGCATGGTGCGCGCCCAGACCCTGGCCCTGCGCGAGCTGGACTTCGTCGCCGCCGCCCGACTGTCCGGCAACGGCACCCTGCGGATCGCCCGCCGCGAACTGCTGCCCTCGCTGGCCGCGCCCGTGATCACCCTCGCCGCGATCAACGTGCCGACCAACATGGTGGTCGAGGCCTCGCTGTCCTTCCTCGGCGTCGGCGTGAAGCCGCCCACCCCGTCCTGGGGTCAGATGCTCTCCAGCGCCCAGACCTGGTTCCGCGCCGACCCGACGTACGTCCTGCTGCCCGCCGGGATGCTGTTCGTCACCGTGCTCGCCTTCACCGTCCTCGGTGACGCCGTCCGCACGGCCCTCGACCCCCGCGAGGCCTCACGGCTGCGGGTCGGCACCCGCGCCGGCCGAAAGGAGCGGAAGGCATGACCCGCTTCGTCCTCCAACGGACCGGCGGCGCAGTCCTCGTGCTGCTCACCCTGTCCATCGCCGTCTACCTCCTCTTCTACGTCGCACCCGGCGACCCCGCCCGCCTCGCCTGCGGGGAGCGCTGCGACCCGACGCAGATCGCCCAGGTCCGCTCACAGCTCGGGCTCGACGACTCGGTGATCGTGCAGTACCTGCACTTCCTCCAGGGCCTCGTGGCCGGCCGGGACTACTCCGCCGGCGCCGGACTGACCCTGCACTGCGACGCGCCCTGCCTCGGATTCTCGTACCAGAACGACCGGCAGGTCACCGAACTGCTGCTGGACCGGCTCCCCGCCACCGTGTCGCTGGCGCTCGGCGCGCTCGTGATCTGGCTCGTCATCGGCGTCGGCACCGGCCTGCTGTCCGCCCTGCGGCGCGGCGGGATCACCGAGCGGGTGCTGACCGTCCTCACCCTCGCCGGCACCGGGACGCCCGTCTTCATCCTCGGACTGCTGGTGCTCATGGTCGTCTGCGCCCACCTGCGCTGGCTGCCGTTCCCCACCTACGTGCCCTTCGGCGAGGACCCCGAACAGTGGGCCTGGAACCTGCTGCTGCCCTGGGTCACCCTCGGCTTCTTCGAGAGCGCCAAGTACGCCAGGGTGACGCGCAGCGCCACCCTGGAGACGCTCGCCGAGGACCACATCCGCACCTTCCGCGCCTACGGCGTGGGCGAACGCCGGATCGTCACCCGCCACGCCCTGCGCGGCGCGGTCGCCCCGGTGATCGCGCTGAGCGCCGTGGACTTCGGGACGATGATCGGCGGCGCGGTGCTGACCGAGTCGCTGTTCGGCATCCCCGGACTCGGCAAGACCCTGATCGACGGGGTCCGGGTGGTGGACCTGCCCGTGGTCGTGGGCGTCACCCTGGCCATCGGCACCGCCGTCGTGGTCGCGGGCACCGTCGCCGACCTGCTGTACGCCGTCGCGGACCGAAGGGTGGCCCTGACATGAGCGAACCACTGGTGGAGGTACGCGACCTCGTGGTCGACTTCCCGGTCGGCGCGCCGGGGGAGTGGCTCCGGGCCGTGGACGGGGTCTCGCTGACCCTGGACGCGGGTGGCGCCTTGGGCATCGTCGGCGAGTCCGGCAGCGGCAAGTCCACCGTGGCCGCCGCCCTGTTGGGCCTGCACCACGGGACCGGGACCCGAGTGACCGGCACCGTTCGGGTCGCCGGCACCGACCTGGCCGGCGCCGGCGCGCCGCAGCTGCGCGCCCTGCGCGGGGGCACGGCCGCCATGGTCTTCCAGGACCCGCTGAGCTCCCTCGACCCGTACTACGCCATCGGCGACCAGATCGCCGAGGTGTACCGGGTCCACGCCGACGTCTCCCGTCGCGCGGCCCGGGCCCGCGCCGTCGAGGTGCTGGACCGCGTCGGCATCCCCGACGCCGTGCGCCGCTCCCGCGCCCGACCGCACGAGTTCAGCGGCGGCATGCGCCAGCGCGCCCTCATCGCCATGGCCCTGGCCTGCGAACCGAGGCTGCTGATCGCCGACGAACCCACCACCGCCCTCGACGTCACCGTCCAGGCGCAGATCCTCGACCTGCTCCACGGACTGCGCGAGGAACGGGGCCTGGGCCTGCTGCTCGTCACCCACGACGTGGGCGTGGCCGCCGAGAACGTCGACGAACTGCTCGTCATGCGCGACGGGCGGGCCGTGGAGCGCGGGCCCGTCGGTCGGGTACTGGCCGAGCCCGCCGACCCGTACACCCGCGACCTCCTCGACGCCGTCCCCCGCCTCGACGCACCGCGCCCGTCGCGGCTGCGGCCCGCACCCGACGAGCCGGCCCCCGTCGTCGAGGCCTTCGCCCTGCGCAGGGAGTTCGGCCGGGGCAAGCGCGCCGTCACCGCCGTCGACGGCGTCTCGCTGGCCGTGCGCGCCGGCGAGACGCTCGGCATCGTCGGGGAGAGCGGCAGCGGCAAGAGCACCCTGGGTCGGATGCTCGTCGGGCTCCTGGAACCGAGCGCGGGCGAGGTACGGCACACCGGCGACGCGACCGCGACCGGCGCGGCCGTGCGCGACGGCATCCCGCACGGCGTCCAGATGGTCTTCCAGGACCCGGTGTCCTCGCTCAACCCGCGCCGCTCGATCGGCGAGTCCATCGCGGACCCGCTGCGCGCGGCCGGCGAGCGCGACGAGTCCGCGATCCGGGCCCGGGTCGCGGAACTGCTGGAACGCGTCGGGCTGGAGGCCGCCCACCACGACCGCTACCCGCACGAGTTCAGCGGCGGACAACGCCAGCGCGTCGGCATCGCCCGCGCCCTGGCCCCCCGGCCCCGCCTGATCGTCTGCGACGAACCCGTCTCCGCCCTCGACGTCACCACCCAGGCACAGGTCACCGCCCTGCTGGCGGAACTCCAACGGGAACTGGGCATCGCGCTCGTCTTCATCGCCCACGACCTGGCGGTGGTCCGGCAGGTGAGCGACCGGGTGGCGGTGATGCGGGCCGGGCGGATCGTCGAGGAGGGCCCGGTCGACGAGGTCTACGACCGGCCGCGCGACCCGTACACCCGCCGGCTGCTCGCGGCCGTCCCGGCCCTGGACCCGGACCGGGCCGGCGACCGCCGCTCCTCGCGACAGGAGGCCTACGCCTGAGCCGTCTCTTCCGGATCGTGCCGGGGCCGCGGCGCCCGTGCCCCGCCGCCTGCGGCAAAAGGGCCGCAGGCCCTTTCTAGCGTGCTCGAACGCGAACCGTACGGGAAAGTTACGACTCTTCACCCCTTCCGGTGGCGCGACGGACAACCGTCCGTCGCGCCCTCCGCATATCCGCTTGAGTTTCTTCCGCAGCGGGTCCCCGGACCGACGGAGGCCGCTCGCGACGGGAGAACGGGGGTGCCACTCGTGCGGATCGGACTGCTCACCGAAGGTGGTTATCCGTATGCGACGGGAGAGGCCAGGCTGTGGTGCGACCGGCTCGTGCGCGGGCTGCCGCAGCACGAGTTCGAGCTGTACGCGCTGAGTCGCAGCGCCGAGCAGGAGGAGCGCGGCAAGGTGCCCCTCCCGCGCCAGGTCACACGGGTGCGGACCGCCCCGCTGTGGGCCCCCGGCGACGACGGGCGGACACACTCCCGGCGTGAGCGGCGACGGTTCGCCGACTGCTTCAAGGACCTGGTCCGCGGCATCTGCGCCGGCGAGGCCGAACCCTTCGCCGCCGGCCTGTACGGGCTGGCCCAACTGGCCCGGGAACAGGGCGGGATGTACGCCGCCCTGCGGTCCGAGACCGCGGTGCGGGCGGTGGAGTCCGCCTGCCGGGCACCGGGCGCGAGCCGCACCGTGCGGAGCGCCCAGGTACGGGACCTGCTGGAGTTCGTGGACGAACTGGAGCGCGCACTGCGGCCGTTGTCCCTCGACTGGTACGAGGACCTCGGACAGGTCGACGTCTGCCACGCGACGGCGGGCGGCGTGGCGGCGATCCCCGGACTGCTGGCCAAACGCTTCTTCGGGGTACCGCTCCTGGTCACCGAGTACGGGGTCCAGCTCCGGGCGCACTACCTCGACCACTCCGAGGAGGAACGCCCCGCCGTACGGGCCCTCCTGGCCGCCTTCCACACCCGGCTCGCCGCCGAGATCTACGCCCGGGCCGACCTCCTGACCCCCGGCAACGCCCACGCCCGCCGCTGGCAGGAACGCTGCGGGGCCGTCCGGGAACGGATGCGCACCGTCTACCCCGGGATGGAGGCGGACCGATTCGCCACCGTCGGGGAGGACCCCGGGTGCGGGGACCCGGACACGCTGGTGTGGGTCGGCCGGATAGAGCCCGCCAAGGACCTGATCGCCCTGCTGCACGCCTTCGCGGAGGTGCGCAAGGCCGCGCCGGGGACCCGGCTGCGGATCTTCGCCACCGCCGTGGCCCCGGACTACCTCGCCGACTGCCGCTCGCTCGCGGCGCAGCTCTTCCCCGACGAGGCGGCCGACGCCCACGCGGTCGGCGAGAACCCCGTCACCTTCGAGGAGATCGGCGGACCCGACGCCCCCTCCTCCGCAGAGGCGTACGGCACCGGCCGGGTCGTCGTGCTGTCCTCCGTCATCGAGGGCTTCCCCATCACCCTCGCCGAGGCGATGTTCTGCGGCCGGGCCACCGTCTCCACCGACGTCGGCGCCGTCTGCGAGGTCATCGGCGGGACCGGCCTCGTCGTACCGCCCCGCAACCCGCGCGCGCTCGCCGACGCCTGCCTGTCGCTGCTGCGGGACCCCGAGCGGGCCCAACGGCTCGGCTCCGCCGCCCGGGCCCGCGCCCTGGAGCTGTTCACCGTCGAACAGAACGTCGAGGCCTTCCGGGAGAGCTACCTGCGGCTCCTCGCCCGGGGCTCCGCCCGGCCCGACGGGGAGGTCCCCTTCTCCCGACCGCCCGAGGCGCGCGTCCCCGGGCACTGGACCACACCCACCTGGGCATCGGTACCCGAGCCGGCCGCGGGGCCCGCGGCCGGGCCCGGGCCCGGCCTGCCGAACGCGGGGTCGGCTCCCGCTCCGAACACGGAGGCAGCGGTATGACCGGCACCAGCGTCGAGCACGTCACCCCGGTCGCGCCGCGGCGCAGACCCGCCGGCGATCCGGTGAAGGCACTCCTGCACCGGCACCGCGCCCTGTGCGAACGCGCCGTCGACCCGCTGGAGATCGCCGCCGGGCTGGAGGCCCACGGCATCACCGACCGCACCGCCGCCCGCTTCCGCCACCGGGACGTCTTCTCGCTCGCCGAGGAGCTGTACGCGCGGACCCCGCGCGGGGACGCCCCGCCCACCCCGCCCGACGCCGTCGCCGGCTCCCCGGTCGTACTGCGCGGCTTCGGGTGCTCCTTACTCCCCGGGGCCCTGGCGCTCGGCACGACCGCCGCCGGGGTCCCCTGGGCCGGACCGCTCTCCGCGGTGGCCGCCGTCGCCGTGCTGGTGTGGCCCGGGCGGACCGCCGGGGGGCGGTTCCCCGGCCTGATCCACCTGCTCGCGGCAGCCGCCGTCGGCTGGGCCGTCCACCGACACGGCCCCGCCCTCGGCGTCGCCCTCGCGGTCGCCGCCGCCCCCGGGTACCTGATCGGGGCCGGCTTCGCCGCACGGGCCCGACGCAGGCTCGCCGGGAGCCGGGCCCTGGAGGACTTCGCCGCCGGGATCCGGCCCCTGCTGGCCGCGGCCGTCACCGCCTTCGTCGCGGCCGCCGCGGGGGCGGCCGCGCTCGCCGGCACACCCCTCGCGGCGGCCCTGCCGCTCGCGGTGCTGCTGTTCCTCACCCGGCTGCTCCTCGGGCACGGCGCACACCGCGTGCCCGTGGCGGGGGCCCTCGCCCTCGCCCTCGTCCCGATCCCGGCGGTGCAGTGCGCCGCCGCGGCGGGACTCCTCGTCCACGCCTTCCGCGCGCTGACCCGTGCCTCCGCACACGCGCGTCCCTGAGCCCTTCGGAGCCGACGCCGAAGCGCTGTACCCCCATGTCGAGCCCACCACCCAAGGAGAAACAGGATGACCGGCCAGCCGAACAACCAAGGGGCCGCGCGATGAGGGTGCTGCTGATCGGAGCCAACGGATACCTCGGCCGCTACGTCGCGGACCGACTGCTCGCCGACCCCGCCGTCCAGCTCACCGCGCTCGGCCGCGGAGACGACGCGGACGTCCGCTTCGACCTCGCCACCGGCAGCCCCGGAGCGCTCACCCG
This sequence comes from Streptomyces sp. NBC_01426, assembly GCF_036231985.1. GTDB lineage: Bacteria > Actinomycetota > Actinomycetes > Streptomycetales > Streptomycetaceae > Streptomyces. The sequence continues at coordinate 2,971,687 of NZ_CP109500.1, read as the reverse complement.
CTTCCTCGACGCCGTCCACCCGGGCGTCGTCATCAACTGCGCGGGCGCCACCCGCGGCGGCGCCCGGGAACTCACCCGGCACAACACCGTCGCCGTCGCCACCATCTGCGAGTCGCTGCGCCGCAGCGGCTGCGGGGCCCGGCTCGTCCAGCTCGGCTGCGCCGCCGAGTACGGGCCCAGCCAGCCCGGATCGTCCACGGCCGAGGACGCCGTCCCGAGACCCGGCGGACCGTACGGCGTCAGCAAGCTGGCCGCGACCGAGCTGGTGCTCGGCTCCGGGCTGGACGCCGTCGTGCTGCGGATCTTCTCGCCCGTCGGACCCGGCACCCCGGCCGGCTCCCCGCTCGGCCGGCTCGCCGAGGCCATGCGGCGCGCCATGCAGTCCGGCGACGGCGAGCTCAAGCTCAGCGGACTCGGGGTGCAGCGGGACTTCGTGGACGTCCGTGACGTCGCGCGCGCCGTCCACGCGGCCTCGCTGTCCGCCGCGCAGGGCGTCGTGAACATCGGCACCGGTCGCGCGGTCCGCCTGCGCGAGGCGGCCGGCGTGCTCGCCCGGGTCGCGGGGTACGGCGGCGCCCTCCACGAACTCGACCTGCCGCAACAGCCGCACGCCCACCCGGGCCGGCCGCCGGGCCTCGCCGCCATCGGTTCGCCGCGCTCCGAGGCGACGGCCGAGCAACTGGCCGCGTCGGCCCCCCAGGCCCCGTACCCGGACGGCTGCGGCGCCTGGCAGCAGGCCGACGTGCGCACCGCCCGCGACCGGCTCGGCTGGCGTCCCCGGATCAACCTGGAGGAATCCCTGGCCGACATCTGGATGGAGGCGGCGTGCCGCATCTGACCACGTCGGAGGCGACGTCCGCGGCCACCGGCGCGGGCCGGATGGGCCTGGGGATCCCCGGGTACGCGCACCCGCTGCTCGCCCCGGTGGAATGGGCCGAGCTGACCCGGCCCGGCACCCCCCTGCACTGGGCCGTCCTCAACGTCTCGGACGGCCCGGGCGGGCGCCCCGACCCGCACTGCACGGAAGCCACCGCGAAGCTCCGCGGCGCGGGCGGCACCGTCGTCGGCCATCTCGCGATGCGAGACGGAACGCGCGCGTTCGGGGAGCTGATCTCCGACGCCCACCGCTTCCGGGACTGGTACGGGGTGGGCGGTTTCTACCTCGCCGACACCCCCTGCGACAAGGCGGACCTGGAGGGCGTCCGCCGGGTCGTGGACACCCTGCGCGGGCTCGGCGACGGACTGCGCGTCGTGCTCGGACACGGCACGCACCCGTACGCCGGCTTCGCCGAAGCCGCAGATCAGCTGGTCACCTTCGCCGGGACCTGGGCCGACTACCGCTGGTCGCAGGTGGCGGAGTGGACGGCCGAGTACCCGCCGGAACTCTTCTGCCACCTGGTGCACGGGGTTCCGCGCACCCACCTGGACGAGGCCGTGCGCATCGCCCGGTGGCAGGGCGCCGGCACGGTCTGGTTCACGGACCGGCGCAGCACTCCGGCGCGGGACCCCTGGGCTTCGATGCCCGGGTACTGGGACGAAATCGTCTCGCGGATCGGGACGAGTGTCTCGGAATGAAGTCGGGCGTGGCAGTGTTACGGAACAGAACAAACCTTTGATGCTCCCCGCGGCTGCGGGGATGACCCTGGAGTCCCCGTGTCGCTGCCACCCCTGGTTGAGCCGGCTGCCGAGCTCACCGTTGACGAGGTCCGTCGGTACTCCCGCCACCTGATCATCCCGGACGTCGGGATGGACGGGCAGAAGCGCCTGAAGAACGCCAAGGTGCTCGCGGTGGGCGCCGGCGGCCTCGGCTCTCCCGCTCTCATGTACCTGGCCGCGGCCGGCGTGGGCACCCTGGGCATCGTGGAGTTCGACGAGGTCGACGAGTCGAACCTCCAGCGCCAGATCATCCACAGCCAGGCGGACATCGGCCGGTCCAAAGCCGAGTCGGCCCGCGACAGCGTGCTGGGCATCAACCCGTACGTCAACGTGGTCCTTCACGAAGAGCGGCTCGAAGCCGAGAACGTGATGGAGATCTTCAGCCAGTACGACCTCATCGTCGACGGCACGGACAACTTCGCCACGCGCTACCTGGTCAACGACGCCTGCGTGCTGCTGAACAAGCCGTACGTGTGGGGTTCGATCTACCGCTTCGACGGCCAGGCCTCGGTCTTCTGGTCCGAGCACGGGCCGTGCTACCGCTGCCTGTACCCGGAGCCGCCGCCGCCGGGCATGGTCCCGAGCTGCGCCGAGGGCGGCGTGCTGGGCGTGCTGTGCGCGTCGATCGGGTCCATCCAGGTCACCGAGGCCATCAAGGTCCTCACGGGTGTCGGCGAGTCGCTGGTCGGCCGTCTGATGATCTATGACGCCCTGGAGATGCAGTACCGCCAGGTCAAGGTCCGCAAGGACCCCGACTGCGCGGTCTGCGGTCCCAACGCGACCGTCAAGGAACTCATCGACTACGAGGCCTTCTGCGGCGTCGTGTCGGAGGAGGCCCAGGAGGCCGCCGCGGGTTCGACGATCACTCCGAAGCAGCTCAAGGAGTGGATCGACCACGACGAGCCCATCGAGATCATCGACGTCCGCGAGATCAACGAGTACGAGATCGTCTCGATCCCCGGCGCGAAGCTGATCCCCAAGGGCGAGTTCCTGATGGGCACCGCCCTCCAGGACCTGCCGCAGGACAAGCGCATCGTCTTGCACTGCAAGACGGGTGTCCGGAGTGCGGAAGTCCTCGCGGTCCTGAAGTCGGCGGGCTTCTCCGACGCGGTCCACGTCGGCGGCGGCGTCATCGGCTGGGTGCACCAGATCGAGCCCGACAAGCCGGTCTACTAGGCCCCTGCCGAACGAACCAACCCACAGGCCCCCACCGCGAGCGCGGTGGGGGCCTGTGACGTCGGCGGCGGACCGGCAGACCGGGCCGTACCGGACTCACCGGACTCAGGTGCCCTCGGGCGCCACCGACTGCTGCTGAGTCGGCGTGGCCGACTCGCTCCGGGTGCAGACGGTGCCACTGGCCGGCACCTTCCCGTCCAGCAGGTAGGTGTCCACCGCCTTCTGCACGCACGGGTCGCCGCTGTTGTACGCGCCGTGGCCCTGCCCCTTGTACGTCAGCTCCACGCCGACGCCCGGGCCGAGCCGCTCGACCATCTTGCGCGCGCCCTCGTACGGGGTGGCCGGGTCACCGGTGTTGCCGATCACCACGATCGGGGCGGCCCCCGGGGCGGAGACGTCCGGGGTGTCCCAGGCGCCGGCCACCGGCCAGCCGGTGCAGCTCATCAGGGCCCAGCCGAGGAAGTCCCCGAAGACGGGCGAGGCCGCGCGGAACTCCCCGAGCTTGGCCTTGGTCTGCGCGAGCGAGTAACGCTCCTTGGAGTCGGCGCAGTTGATCGCCGTGTTCGCGGCGCCGATGTTGCTGTACCGGCCCTGCTGGTCCCGGCCGTTGAGCGCGTCGGACAGCGCCATCAGCAGTTGCCCCTGGCCGCCCTCGGCCTCGTCCAGGCCCTGTTCGAGCAGCGGCCACAGTTCCGTCGAGTACAGGGACTGGGCGATGCCGTTGGTCGCGGCGGACTCGGTGAGTTCGCGGTCGCCGATGCCGGGGATGGGCTTGGCCGCCAACTGCTTCTGCAGTTTGACGATGTTGTCCTCGATCTCCTTGACGCTGCTGCCCTGGAGCCGGCAGGCGTCGCCGCGGTCCACGCAGTCCTGGGCCCAGTTGTCGAGGGCGAGTTGGAAGCCCTTCGCCTGGCCCAGGGAGCCTTCCTCGGAGGTCTTGGTCGGGTCGACCACGGCGTCGAAGACGGCCCGGCCGACGTTCTTCGGGAAGAGGTGGGCGTAGACCCCGCCGAGTTCGGTGCCGTAGGAGATGCCGAAGTAGTTCAGCTTCTCGTCGCCGAGGGCCTGGCGGACGCGGTCGAGGTCGCGGGCGGCGTTCTCGGTGCCGACGTGGGGGAGCAGCTTGCCGGACTTGGTCGAGCAGGCCTGCTGGTACTTCTTGATGTTGTCGAGGAAGACCTTCTCCTGCGCCGGGGTGGTCGGGCTGGAGTCGGAGGCGTAGTACGCGTCCAGCTGCTTGTCGTTCTCGCAGCGGACGGGCGCGCTGCGGCCCACCCCGCGGGGGTCGAAGCTGACCAGGTCGTACCGCTGCCGCAGGCCGTCGTACTCCTTGGCGGCGCCGGGGAGGGTGGTGATGCCCGATCCGCCGGGACCGCCGAAGTTGAAGACGAGGGAACCGATCCGCTTGTCCTGATCGCGGGCCTTGGCCCGGATCAGCGCCAGAGGAATCGTTTCTCCTTCAGGCTTGGCGTAGTCGAGGGGCACGTCGAGCGTGGCGCACTGCCAGTCCTTGCCCGGAGCCTGCCCGCCGCCCTCGGCGGCGGTGGGGGGATCGCAATCACCCCACTTCAGGGACGTGGCGCCCGAGGCACTGCCGCCCCCGGTCTTCTTGTCCTTGCTCCCGTCGTCGGAACAGGCGCTGGTGCTGACCAGCGCGGCGGCGAGGGCGGCGGCAGCGGTGACCCGCAGGGCGTTTCTCGGCATGCACCCATCCTGTGGGTGAACGGGCCGGCCCGCGCGTGCCATGAGCCATCCGGGTGGGGCGCCCGAGCGCCGCCGTTCCCGGCCGCCGGGGGTGCCGGCCGGGAACGCGTCCGGGCCGCTCGGGCGCGGGTCAGGCGCAGGTCAGGCGCTGCTCAGGCGCCGCTCAGGAGCCGCTTCGCCGCCGCGCGACCCGTGGCCACGCAGGACGCGACGCCCACGCCCTCGTACGCCGCCCCGCACAGGGCCAGCCCCGGCAGCTTGCCCGCGGCCTCGCGGATGCGGGCGACGCGCTCGCGGTGGCCCACGCCGTACTGGGGCAGCCCCCGGTCCCAGCGGGTCACGCGGGCCGCGAGGGGCTCGCCCATCGGGCCCACCGCGCGGTGGAGTTCCGAGACGGCCGCGCGGATCAGGTGCCGGTCGGGGCGGGCGAGCGGTTCGGCCTCCCCGATCCGGCCGATCGAGGCCCGCAGCACGAAGGTCTCGGGGGAGGCCTCGCGCAGCCAGGACCACTTGTTGGAGAGGAACGAGACGGCCTTCAGGGTGTGGCCGTCCGTCGGCGGGACCAGGAAACCGTTGCCCTCGGGCAGCAGGTTCGCCCGGGCACGGGAGAACGCCATGGTGATGACGGCCGTCGAGGCGTACGGGACGGCCGCGAGTTCCGCCTCGGCCAAGGGCGAGTGCGGGCGCAGCAGTTCCGCCGCCGCGAAGGCGGGGAGCGCGAGGACCACGGCGTCCGCCTCCATCGTCAGCACGCCGTCGTCCGTGACGGCCCGTACCCGCCAGCGGTCGCCCGCGATCCGGTCGAGGGAGCGGGCGGTGGTTCCGGTGAGGACGCGGGCCCCGCAGGCCCGGGCCACGGCCTCGGGGAAGCGCCCGGCGCCGCCGACCACGCCCTGGACGGCCACGGTCGCCGGCCGCGAGGCGCCGGCCGCCTTCAGCCGGCGCAGCTCGGGCAGCAGCGGGACGCCCCGTTCGGCCAGGGCCGCGATCCGGGGCAGGGCCGCGTGCAGCGACAGCCGGTCGGCGCGGCCCGCGTAGACGCCGCCCAGCAGGGGCTCGACCAGGCGGTCCACGACCTCCCGGCCGAACCGCGCCGAGAGGTACTCGGCGACCGAGCGGTCCCCGACGAGGGGGCTCGCGGGCAGGGTCTCCTCCGCCGCCGCCCGGGCGACGCCCTCGGGGGAGAGCAGCCCGGAGCCGGCGAGCGCCGCCGGGTGCGTCGGGATGCCCATCACATGGCCGGCCGGCAGCGGGCGCAGGCCGCCGTCGGTCCAGATCGTGGTCGGGGACGGGGCGGGGTCGCACAGGCTCGGACCGAGCCCGACGGCCGTCGCCAGTTCCACGGCCTCCGGGCGCAGGGCCATCAGGGACTCGGCGCCCTCGTCCACGGTGATGCCGGCGACGGTGCCGGTGCGGAGTTTGCCGCCGACCTTCGGGCCGGCCTCCAGCACGGTGACGTCGGCTGCTTCGCGCAGCTGCCACGCCGCCGCCAGACCACTGATGCCGCCACCGATGACGATCACTGAACGCATTGATTCTCTCCCGGGACCGATGTGTCCCCCTTACGCACCGTAGGGGGCGCCGGGGGGCCGGCACCTCGTGCTTTCGGTCAGACTCCGCAGCTCGTCCCGGTACGGGAAGCTGCCCGGCTCGTAGGCGCAGTACGGGTCCGACTCCAGCACGTCCCCGGTGAACCCGTACGCCCGCGACCGCGAGCCCCCGCACACCGCCTTGAACTCGCAGGCCCCGCACCTCCCGCGCAGCAAGGAGGGGTCGCGCAGGGCCGTGAACAGCGCCGAGTCCCGGTAGATCTCCGTCAGCGGACGGCCGTGCACGTTGCCCGCCGAGACCGGCGGGAAGCCGCTCGGATGGACCTCGCCGGTGTGCGAGACGAAGACGAAGCCGCGGCCCGAGGAGACATCCATGGGCGGGCGCCGTGCCGTCCGCCGTTCGCCCCGGAAGAGCCCCAGTTCCGCGGCGCGGGCCATGAGCCGCCCGTACAGGGGGCCCAACCGCGGCCGTTCCCCGTGCGCGTCGAGGATGCGGCATTGCAGTGCGACCCGCCGGAAGTGATGGCCCTCGGTGGTCTTGGTGGCCGGCGCCGTGCCGCAGTCGTGGAGGAAGTGCAGCACGTCCTCCACCTCCCGCGCGGTGAGCGGCTCCAGCCGTTCGCCGCGCCCCGCGGGAGGCTCTCCCGGGTCACCGTCGTGTTGATCTGCACCCGCAGCCCGAGCGCGCGGGCGGTCCGCCAGCCGTCCAGCGTCCAGTCGAACACCCCGTCCACGCCGCGGAAGGCGTCGTGCCGCTCCGCCGTGGAACCGTCCAGGGACAGGGACAGCGCCACCGCCCCCGCGTCGCGCACCGCCACGAGGTTCTCCCGCGTCAGTGTCGGCGTACCGGACGGGGAGACCGCCACGCGCAGGCCGAGCGACGTCCCGTACGCCACCAGGTCGGTGAGGTCGGCGCGCTGGAAGGGGTCCCCGCCGGTGATCACGAACAGCGGGCCCGGCCGGCCGAACCCGGCGATCGCGTCCATCAGCCGGCGGGCGTCGGCCCCGTCGAGCTCGTCCGGGTGGCGGGCGGTCACCGCCTCGGCGCGGCAGTGCAGGCAGGCCGGCGGGCAGGCCCGGGTCGCCTCCCAGATGACGATGAAGGGACGTTCCGCCACCGCGTGGCGGGGCCGGCGGACCACCGTGCGCACGCGACGGGCGGTCACGACACCCGCTTCCAACCGCGCTTGGCCGGACGGTCGACGGTCGGCTCCGGATCCCGCCTGCGGTAGACCACGTACGGGCGCACGACGTACCTCAGCGGCGCCGAGAACATGTGCACCAGCCGGGAGTAGGGGATCAGCGCGAAGAGCGCGAAGCCGAAGACGATGTGCAGCTTGAAGGCCAGGGGGGCGCCCGCCATGACGTGCACGTCCGGCTGGAGGGTGAACAGGCTGCGGAACCAGACCGAGATCCCCGTCCGGTAGTTGTAGTCGTCCGTCATGCCCGTCGAGTTGAGGATCGTGGCCGTCAGCCCGAGGACCATCGCGCCGAGCAGCACGGTGTACATCAGGTGGTCGCCGCGCACCGTCGACCGGCGGACCGCGGTGACCGTGAGGCGCCGGTACACGAGGAGGGCGATGCCGACGGCCGCCGCGATGCCCGCGACCGTGCCGGTCCCGATGGCCATCAGGTGGTAGGCGTGGTCGTCGAGACCGACCGCGTCGGTCCAGCCCATCGGGATCAGCAGGCCGACCACGTGCCCCAGGACCACGAACAGCATGCCGAAGTGGAAGAGCGGCGAACCGATCCGCAGCAGTCGCGACTCGTGCGACTGGGAGGAGTGGGAGGTCCGGCCGAAGGCGTCGAACCGGGCCCGCCAGAACGTGCCCGCGACGAGCAGCGTGAGCGAGACGTACGGGAGCACGCCCCACAGGAGGAGGTCCATCAGGCGCTCCGCCTCTCGGGTGTCGTGGGCCAGGGAAGGTCGGTCGGGGTGGCCGTCGGCAGGTCGGTGGGCAGGTCCGCGGGCATGTCGATGCCCGGCCCGAACGGTTCGAGCGCCGAGCCCGCGCCGACCAGCTCCCGCGGCGGCCCGTTCCTCGCCAGGGCCTTCGCCTGCGCCCGGGTCTCGGGCGAGGGGCCGGGCAGCGTCGCGCAGACGGCGACGAGGACCGGGGCGTACGGGGAGTCGGACTCGGCGAGCGCGAGCCGCAGCAGTTCCAGCCCGGCCCGGTGCTCCTGGAGCAGCTCGGCGCCGGCTTCCTCGCGGCGCGCCGCGAACTCCAGGGCCGCCGGCAGGAAGTCGGGCAGTTCCTCGTCCGCGAACTCCAGCCCGAAGTCCCGGTAGATGCGCTTCAGCCGCACCAGCGACAACCCCCGCCGGCGGGTGTCGCCGTCCACCCACCAGGTCAGGTGGAGGCAGCGCCGGTTGCGGGTGTCGAAGGTGGAGGTGTAGCGGGCGCACAGGTCGATCGGGGTCCGCGCCTCGGCGTCGTCGAGGAACGCGCCGAGCAGCGCGGCCGGTTCGGCGGGCGCTCCGCAGAGGGCCGCGCGCAGGCGGGGCAGCTCCTCGTGGAAGTGGTCGCCGGGGTAGCGCAGGACGCGGCTCGCGACCAGTCGTACCAGGGCGTCGCCGCTCATCCGTCGTCCGGTCACGAACTCCTCCTGGTGGGTCCGAGGTTGAGCATCACGCGGGGCTCGGAAGGGTGCTCCGCGACCGGGCAGTCCCGGTCGACGGGGGCGGTGGGGTGGGACGCGGCGAGCGCGTCGGCCTCGGCGCGGGCGGCGCTGGGGACCACGAACCGGTCCTCCTGCTTGGCGACGGCCAGCAGCCGGAACAGGTCCTCCATCTCCCGGCCGGTCAGCCCGACCGCCTCCGCGATCGACTCCTCCCGGGGTTCCCCGAGGTTGATCCGCCGCATGTGGGAGCGCAGGGCGGCCATCCGGCGCAGGACGGCCTCCACCGGCACGGTGTCGCCCGCGGTGAGGATCGCGGCGAGGTACTCGACGGGGATGCGCATCGCGTCGATGGCGCCGAACAGGTTGCCCGCGTCCTCGCCGTCGCTGCCCGTCGCCGCGACGGCCTCGACGACCGGGGAGAGCGGCGGGACGTACCAGACCATCGGCATCGTCCGGTACTCCGGGTGCAGGGGCAGGGCCACCTGGTAGGTCGCGATCAGGTCGTACACCGGGGACCGGCGGGCCGCGTCGAGCCATTCGTCGGTGATGCCGGCGGCGCGGGCGGCCGTGATCACGGCGGGGTCGTCCGGGTCGAGGAAGCAGTCCACCTGCGCGGGGTACAGGTCGTGCTCGTCCTCGACCGAGGCGGCCTCGGCGACCTTGTCGGCGTCATAGAGCATCACGCCGAGGTAGCGCATCCGGCCGACGCAGGTCTCCGAGCAGACCGTCGGCATGCCGATCTCGATCCGGGGGAAGCAGAACGTGCACTTCTCGGCCTTGCCGGTCCGGTGGTTGAAGTACACCTTCTTGTACGGGCAGCCGGTCACGCACATCCGCCAGCCGCGGCAGCCGTCCTGGTCGACGAGGACGATGCCGTCCTCCTCGCGCTTGTACATCGCGCCCGACGGACAGGAGGAGACGCACGCCGGGTTCAGGCAGTGCTCGCAGATCCGGGGGAGGTAGAACATGAAGCTCTGCTCGAACTCGAAGCGGATCTTCTCGCCGACCTCGTCGCGGATCTTCTCGACGATCGGGTCCCTCGGCGCGTGGGTGGGGGCGCCGCCCAGGTTGTCGTCCCAGTTCGGCCCCCACGCGATGGTGTCCATGGGCTCGCCGGTGATCTGCGAGACGGGCCGGGCGGTGGGCAGGTCGTCGCCGGCGGGCGCCTCGGTGAGGTTCTTGTACTCGTAGGTCCAGGGCTGGTAGTAGTCGTCGATCCCCGGCAGGTCCGGGTTGGCGAAGACCTTGCCGAGCTTCGCGAGACGGCCGCCCGCCTTGAGGCGGAGCCGGCCGGAGCGGGTGCGCTCCCAGCCGCCCTTCCACTTCTCCTGGTCCTCCCAGCGGCGCGGATAGCCCTGGCCGGGGAGGGTCTCGACGTTGTTGAACCAGACGTACTCGGTGCCCTGCCGGTTGGTCCACGCCTGCTTGCAGGTGACCGAGCAGGTGTGACAGCCGATGCACTTGTCGAGGTTCATCACCATTGCCACTTGTGCCATGACGCGCATGGGGATCAGAACTCCACCTTCTGGTCGCGGCGGCGGATGACCGTGACCTCGTCGCGCTGGTTGCCGGTCGGCCCGAGGTAGTTGAACGCCCAGGTCAACTGGGCGTAGCCGCCGATGAGATGGGTGGGCTTGAGCATCACCCGGGTCAGGGAGTTGTGGATGCCGCCGCGGCGGCCCGTCTTCTCCGTCCTGGGGACGCCGACCGTGCGCTCCTGCGCGTGGTTCATGTAGACCGTGCCGGGCGGCATCTTGTGGGAGACGATCGCGCGGGCGGTGACCACGCCGTTGCGGTTGACCGCCTCGATCCAGTCGTTGTCCGCGACCCCGATCGCGTCCGCGTCCTGCGGGGACATCCACACCGTCTGGCCGCCGCGACCGAGCGTCATCATGTACAGGTTGTCCTGGTACTGGCTGTGGATGGCCCACTTGTTGTGCGGGGTCAGGTACCGCACGGCCACCGACTTCGCCTTCTCGTCGACCGTGCCGAGCTCCGGCTCCCCGTACAGGGTGTGCATGTTCAGCGGCGGCTTGTAGACGGGCAGCGACTCCCCGACCTCGTGCAGCCAGTCGTGGTCGAGGAAGAAGTGCTGCCGGCCGGTGAGGGTGTGCCAGGGCTTGAGGTGCTCGGTGTTCACGGTGAACGCGGTGTACCGGCGTCCGCCGGCCTCCGAGCCCGACCACTCGGGCGAGGTGATCACCGGAACCGGCCGGGCCTGGGTGTCCGCGAAGGTGATCCGCTTGCCCTCCGCCTCGGCCGCCAGGTGCGCCATGCGCGTGCCGACCTTCCTCTCCAGGGTCTCGAAGCCCTGGGTGGCGAGCCGGCCGTTGGAGGTGCCGGACAGCGAGAGGATCGCCTCACAGGCGCGCCGAGCGGTGTCCAGACGCGGACGGCCGTCCGCGACCCCACCTCTGACCAGGCCGTTCTTCTCGCCGAGGTAGGTGACCTCCTCGGCCACGTCGTAGGTGATCGCCTTCGTGGTGACACCGAGGGAGTCGACCAGTGGGCCGAGCGCGGCGAACTTCTCGCCGACCGCCCCGTAGTCCCGCTCGACCACGGTCAGGTCGTACATGGTGCGGCCGGGCACCGGCTCGCACTCGCCCTTCGACCAGTCCAGGGCGACCCCGCCGGGCTGGGCCATCTCACCCCCCGCGGTGTCGTGTTGCAGGGCGGTCGCCACCAGGTCCTTGCGGACCCCGAGGTGCGTGCCGGCCAGCTCGCCGAACCGGCGGGCGATCGCGAGGAACGCGTCGTAGTCGGACCGGGCCTGCCAGGGCGGGTCCACGGCCGGGGTGAAGGCGTGCAGGAAGGGGTGCATGTCCGTGGAGGACAGGTCGTGCTTCTCGTACCAGGTGGCCGCCGGGAGCACCACGTCCGACAACAGGGTGGTGGACGTCATTCGGAAGTCCATGCTCATGAGCAGGTCGAGCTTGCCCTCGACGTCCTCCTCCCGGTACGTCACGTCCTTCGGCGTACAACGCGGCCCGTCGTCGGGGAGGTTGGAGTGGGTGCCGAGGAGGTGCTTGAGGAAGTACTCGTTTCCCTTGGAGCTGGAGCCGAGCAGGTTCGCCCGCCACACGTTGAGCACGCGCGGCCAGTTGCGCGGCGCGTCCGGGTCCTCGCCGGCGAAGCCCAGCTCGCCGTCGCGCAACTGCCGGACCGTCTCGGCGACCGGGTCCTCGGCCTCGGCGAGGTCCAGCGGGTTGCGGTCGAAGGTCGGGTAGGAGGGCATCCAACCCATCCGGGCGCTGGCCGCAAGGCAGTCCGAGCCGGTCATCCCGTCGAAGGCACCGGAGGCCAGCGGCGAGGCCAGCGCCTCCGCCGGGAGGGTGTCGTAGCGCCACTGGTCGGTGTGCAGGTAGAACCAGGCCGCGCCGATCATCTGGCGCGGCGGACGCGACCAGTCGGAGGCGGCGGCCAGCGTGGCCCAGCCGGTCACCGGACGGCACTTCTCCTGCCCGACGTAGTGGCCCCAACCGCCGCCGTTGCGCCCCTGGCAGCCGGTGAGCGTGAGCAGGGCGAGGAAGGCCCGGTAGATGGTCTCGGAATGGAACCAGTGGTTCGTGCCGGCGCCCATCAGGATCATGCACCGGCCCTCGGAGGACTCCGCCGTCCGCGCGAACTCCCGTGCCACGCGCGCCGCCTGGGCCGCGGGCACCGAGGTCAGCGACTCCTGCCAGCCGGGAGTGCCGGGCTGCGAGGCGTCCTCGTACGAGGACGGCCACGCGCCGGGGAGCCCCTCGCGGGCCACCCCGTACTGCGCCAGCATCAGGTCGAAGACCGTGGTGACGAGCCGGTCGCCGAGCCGGCGCACGGGCACGCCCCGGCGGACCGTGCCGCCGCGCTCGTCCTCCTCGAAGCGGGGCAGGGTGATCTCGGCGCTCTCGCCCTCGCTCTCCCCGATCAGGCTGAGCCGGGGCACCGTGTCACCGAGGTCCAGGTTCCAGTCGGGTCGCTCGCCGTCGCCCCAGCGGTGACCGAGGGTCCCGTTCGGGACCACCGGCTCGCCGGTCACGTCATCGACCAGGACGGTCTTCCACCGCGCGTTCCCGGTGTCCCGGCCCAGATCGGCCGCCGTCACGAACTTGCCCGGGACCAGGCCGTTCTCCGTCTCGCGCAACGACACCAGGAACGGCAGATCGGTGTACTTGCGCACGTAGTCCGTGAAGAAGGGGGTCTCCTTCTCCACGAAGAACTCCTTGAGGATCACATGGCCCATCGCCAGGGCCAGCGCGCCGTCCGTCCCGGGGTGCGGGTGCATCCACTCGTCCGCGAACTTGGTGTTGTCCGCGAAGTCCGGGGAAACCGTGACGACCTTCTGCCCCCGGTAGCGGGCCTCGGCCATCCAGTGCGCGTCGGGGGTCCGGGTGACCGGCACGTTCGAGCCCCACATCATCAGGTACGCGGCGTCCCACCAGTCGCCCGACTCGGGGACGTCCGTCTGGTCGCCGAACACCTGCGGAGAGGCCACGGGAAGATCGGCGTACCAGTCGTAGAAGCTCAACATCGGCGCGCCGATGAGCGAGTGGAACCGTGCCCCGGCCGCGTGCGAGGCCATCGACATCGCCGGGATCGGCGAGAAACCGGCCACCCGGTCCGGGCCGTGCTCCTTGATCGTGTGCACGTGCGCGGCGGCGACCAGCTCCGTCGCCTCCTCCCAAGTCGCCCGCACCAGACCGCCCTTGCCCCGCGCCCTCTGGTAGGCGCGGCGGCGCTCGGGATCCGCCTGGATGTCGGCCCAGGCCGCCACCGGGTCGCCGAGCCGGCCCTTCGCCTCGCGGTACATCTCCAACAGGGCGCCGCGCACGTAGGGATGACGGACCCGGGTGGGGGAGTACGAGTACCAGGAGAAGGAGGCGCCGCGCGGACAACCGCGGGGCTCGTACTCCGGACGGTCGGGACCCACCGAGGGGTAGTCCGTGGCCTGGGTCTCCCAGGTGATGATCCCGTCCTTGACGTACACCTTCCACCGGCAGGAACCGGTGCAGTTCACGCCGTGCGTGGAGTGGACGACCTTGTCGTGGCTCCACCGGTCGCGGTAGAACGCCTCGGCGGCCCGCCCGCCCGTCCGGTGGACCGTGCGCAGGTCGTCCGACACTTCGGCGCGGGTGAAGAAACTGGCCGCCCTGAGCAGTGAATCGGCGGCGTCCTGATGTCCCTGACGCTTGAACAAGGCGATCCTCCAGGCCGGAGAGGGTGAGGTGCGGTCCGGACGAAAGGACCCATGACGACGCTACGCCCGGCGCCGCGGCCAACCCGGTGACAAAGGTCCCGTGGGTGGGTGACCAACTTCCGGTCTTTCGCGGGCCGAGAGGGCGCACGCTGGAAGGAGCCCGACCTCCGCGAACGGGCGGCACCTCACCCGACGCGACGGCGGCATCTCACGCGACGGCCGCATCTCACGCGACGGCCGCATCTCACGCGGCGGCGGAACCTCACGCGAGGAACAGCGGAACCTCACGCGACGGAACACCCGGACAAGGGGAGAGCGGTGGCGAGAAGTCGGTGGCTGCCGGACCAACACGGCGCGTGGGCGATGCTCACGGTCCCCTTCCTGGCCGGCACCTTCCTCGCCCCGCACCCCGGGCCGGCGCACGCGGTGCTCCTCGCCGCCTGGTCCGCCGGGTACGTCGCGCTCTTCCACGGCCAACAGTGGCTCCGGCTCCGGCTGCGGCGCGCCTCGCGCCGACCGGCGGCGGCCCGATGCCACGTCCGCCCGGGGCTGGTCTTCGCCGCGGTGTTCCTGGTCCTCGGGATCCCGCTCGCGGTCCGGCACCCCTGGCTGCTGCTCGCGGCCGCCGCCTGCGGCCCCTTCGTCGCGGTGAACACCCTGTACGCCCGCGTGAACCGGGAGCGGGCGCTCCCCAACGGCCTGGCGGCGGTGGTCCCGGCGTGCGGGATGCTGCCGGTCGCCGGACGGCTGGGCGGGGCCGGGCTGCCGTGGGCGCCGGCGGCGGCCTGCCTGCTCTACTTCTGGGGCACGGTCCCCTACGTCAAGACGATGATCCGGGAGCGCCGCTCCGCCGGGTACCGCCGCGCATCGGCCGCCTACCACGCGGTGGCCATCGTCGCGGCGACCCTGCTGTCACCCTGGCTGGCCCTGCCCTTCGCGGGCTACCTGGCCCGCGCCGTCGCGCTGCCGGGGCGCGGCGTGAAGGTCCCGGTGGTCGGCGCCGTCGAGATCGCCGGCTCCGCGGCCCTGCTGCTCACGCTGCTGCTCGTCTTCTGAGCCCTACCGCCCCCCGGGGACCCCGGCCTAGATCGCTTCCTTGCGGGTCAGGAAGTTGAACGAGATCCACCCCGGCAGCACCGGCAGCCAGAACGTCATCAGCCGGAACAGCAGCACCGACGAGAAGGCGATCTCGCGATCCAGCCCCGCCGCGATCAGACCCAGCGTCAGGGTGGTCTCCACCGCCCCGATGCCGCCCGGGGTCGGCGCCGCCGAACCGAGCGCGTTGCCCGCGAGGAACACGACCGCGATGCTGGCGTAGCTGATGGCCTGGCCGCCGCCGAACGCCCGGATCGAGGCGTCCAGACACATCACGAAGCAGCCCGTCAGCAGCAGCATGCCGCCGATGCCCGTCACCAGCTTCTTCGGCCGCTGGAGGACGTCCAGCATGCGCGGCACCACGCCCGCGAACAGCGCCCGCAGCCGGGTCGCCACGAACTTCCGCATGAACGGGACCGCCGTCACCACCAGCACCAGCACCGCCACCGTCAGCAGACCCGCGATGACCGTCCGGGACGGGGTCATCTCCGTGGTCTTCTCGGTGCCGGTCAGATAGCCGAAGGACAGCAGCAGCAGGACGTGGCTCGCGAGCCCGAACAACTGGGACGCGCCCACGCTCGCCACCGCGAGTCCCGGCCGGATGCCCGACCGCTGGAGGAACCGCGTGTTCAGGGCGACACCGCCCACCGCCGCCGGGGCGACGAGCTTCACGAAGGACCCGGCGACCTGCGCCAGTACCGTCCGCAGGAAGGAGACCCGCTCCGGCACGAAGCCCAACAGGCTCATCGCCGCCGCGAGGTAACTCAGGGCGGAGAAGGCCAGCGCCGCCCCCACCCAGCCCCACTGGGCCTCCGCGATGATCGTCCCGAAGTCCACGTGGGCCAGCTGTGTCAGCAGGAAGTACGCGCCGAAGGCACCCGCGATGAACGACACGAGGGTGCGCGGCCTGATCCGCTCCAGGCGGGCCGGCTCCACCGGGGCCTGGGGGCGCAGCAGCAGCACCTGTCGGCGGATCTGGCTCAGCAGATCCTCCTCGCGGGCCTCGTCGAGCGCGTCGTCCAGGGCCCGCTTCTCGGCCTTGCGGTCGGCGGCCGTGGCCTCGGCGGGAGCCGAGGCGTTCGCCTCGCGCGCCGCCTTCGCGGCCCGCGAGGACTCCAGTACGGCCTCCCGTTCCCGGTCGGCCCGCTCCCGGGCGAGCTTGCGCAGCGTCGCCCGGGTGGAGCGGCTCAGCGCGATCGGTTGGAGCAGCGGCAGGCAGTCCGCGACCACGTCGGGACCGAGCACGGACACCGCCGAGGCCACCGACCGCTCCGCGCCGACCCGCAGGCCGAGGGTGGTCAGCAACTGGGCGACGTCCATGCGCAGCACCAGGTCACCGGCCGCGATCTCGCCGCCGCGCAGGTCCGTGAGGATGACCTTGCCGGAACGATCCACCACGAGGGCGTCACCGGTGAGCCGCCGGTGCGCGATGCGCCGCGACTGGAGGGCCCTGACCTGCTCCCACGCGTTGCGCGTCAGCTCGTCGGTGATCTCCCCGTCGGCCAGGGAGTCGAGCGTGCGGCCGCCCAGGTGCTCGTACACGAGCATCACGGCGTCCGGACCCAGCTCGGAGGTCGCGATCAGCTTGGGCGCGTTCGCCCCGGCCGCGATGGCGGCGTACGCGAGGAGGGCCTCCTGTTCCAGTGCCTGACGCAGCGACTGGAGGCTGCGCCGGGTGGTGATGCCGCGCAGCGTGAGCCGGCGCCAGACCCGGTAGAAGAAGCCCTGGGCCTGCTGCTCGCGGTCGACGACCGTGACGTCGAGGGGCGGCCCCTTCTCCAGCGTCACGTGGTACCGACGGCCCCGGTCGCTCACCTCGGAGGCCTCCGGGCCGTCCGGCGCCTCGGCGCGCATCGCGCTCACCGGCTGGAAGCCGACCCGGCGCAGACCGGCGAGGAGGTTCTGCCCGGTGGGGCGGACGTTCGGGGAGCCGACGGCGTACAGGGTCCCGTAGGCGACGGTCCAGCCGATGAGGACGGTCAGGATGATCGAGAGGGGAGTGGTGTACCCGCTGACCAGCATGGCGAAGGCGTCGAGCAGCAGCACCACCCACAGGGCGACCCGCCAGCGCGGCCGGCGCGTCATGCCGACGGCCGTCATGTAGGCGATGACCGGCGCGAGGTAGCCGTGCACCGGGTCGGTCAGGGCGCCGGCGGTACCCGTCGGCAGGGTCAGGGAGTCCTGGATGGTGGCGGAGGCGGCCTGGGAGACCCACAGGTCGGTGGCGAGCGTGACGCCGTGCGCGAGGACGGCCGCGAGGACGCCGTCGGCGATGCGCAGGCCGTCGCGCTTGATGAGCCGCTCGATCGCGAAGGCGACGGGCACCAGGAGCACCGCGATGCTCGACACCAGACCCGCGACCTTGATCAACAGGTCGGGTGCCTGGCCGGTGCCGTTGCTGATGTCCTCTTCGAGGCCCGCGGTGGTGCCGTGGGCGAAGGCGGCGATGGCGAGGACCACGGCGATGCCGAGGATGCCGACCAGCAGGCGCACCAGGTCGGACGGGCGGTGCACGCGGGCCGCGAGCAGCGGTTCGTCCACCTCGACCTGGTCGGCGGCGGTGGGGGCGTGACCGTGCGGCCGCTCCGGGTGGTCGAAGTCGTCCACCCGCCCGTGGTCGGGGTCGAGGCCGTGGTGGGCGCCACGACGGCCCGCGTCCCGCTCGTCGCGGGGACCCTCGTCCGAGTGGTCGTCCGCAGGGTCGCGGGAGGCGTCCCCGGGACCGTCGGCGGGCCGGTCGTCGGCCCGGTCGTCGGCCTTGCCGCCGGACTTCTCGTCCGGCACGTCGGACCTGTCGTCGGGCATCTCGCGGGGCGCGTCCGGGTGCGCGTCTGGGCGCGCGCCGTCATCCGCCGTCGCGCCGTCCGGAGGGCTCACACCCTGCTCCTTCGCCGTCACATCCGTCTCTTCTTGATCACGTATCACCAGTCACCGCCCGCAAGATGGTGGCACGGACCGGCTGCCGTGCAGGGCAGCAGGGTGCGCGCCGGTGCGGAAGGAAACCTTCCGTCGTGGTGTCGGTGACGTGCGGCACCATGTTCCGAATGAGCGAAGAGCTTCCCGAGTACGCGGAGCGGGTGCTGGAGGCGGCCGAGCGGATTCCGCCCGGCCGGGTGATGACGTACGGCGACGTCGCGGAGTGGATCGGCACGGGCGGACCACGCCAAGTCGGGCGTGTCATGGCCCTGTACGGGGGAGCCGTGCCCTGGTGGCGCGTGGTCAGGGCCGACGGCCGACCCCTGCCCGGGAGCGAGCACCGGGCCCTGGAGCACTACCGCGCCGAGGGCACTCCCCTGCGCGACACGGCCGGCGGCGAGCCCCGGCTGGCGATGCGCCGGGCACGCTGGGACGGGCGGCAGGGGCCGGGCGAAGGCGACGAGGGTCACATCTGACAGCTTCCGGCACGCGGAGCCGGGGCGGGCGGTCGAAGGCTCGTACGGGGGACGACACGAGGACCCCCCGAGGCGACGCCGGGAGCCGCCCGGGGAGACTGCGGGAGCCGGTGCGGGTGGCGTAGCGTGGCCCCTTCGGCCGTCGCCGCCGCCCTCGCCGCCCCCGCCGCAGTCGCCACCGAAGCGACGCCCGGCACGACGGTCGGGAACGCGGTCGGCGAGGCCACCGAGGCAACCGCAGTCGTCGCAGCAACCGCAGTGACGGAAGACCCACCAGGACCGGCACACCACGTGATCACCTCTCCTTCCGACCGCTCGGAGCGGCGTACGCGGACTCCTGACGCGTACCGCCTGGTGCGCACCGGGCCGGAACGGGTGGCTCCCCCTGTCTTGGACGCAGCGCAACGGGCGGTGGTTGACCACACCACCGGACCACTGCTGGTCCTGGCCGGACCCGGCACCGGGAAGACCACCACCCTGATCGAGGCGGCCGCCGCCCGGGTCGAGGCCGGCACGGACCCCTCCCGCATCCTGATCCTCACCTTCAGCCGCAAGGCCGCCGTCGAACTCCGCGACCGGGCCGCCCTGCGCCTGGGCGGCGCGCGGGCTCCGCAGGCCACCACCTTCCACTCCTACTGCTACGGCCTGGTCCGCGCCCACCAGGACACCGACCTGTTCGCCGACCCGCTGCGGCTGCTGTCCGGGCCGGAGCAGGACGTCATGGTCCGCACCCTGCTGGAGGGCCAGCGCCGGATCCGCTCCATCCGCTGGCCCGACGACCTGCGCGCCGCCCTGACCACGCGCGGGTTCGCCGACGAGGTCCGCGCCGTCCTGGCCCGCGCCCGCGAACTGGGCCTGGGCCCCGGGGCCCTGTCCGACTTCGCCGACCGCATCGGCCGCCCGGACTGGAAGGCGGCCGCCGCGTTCCTCTCCGAGTACCTGGACGTCCTCGACATGCAGGGCACCCTCGACTACGCGGAACTGCTCCACCGCGCCGTCCTGCTGGCCGAACGCACCCCGTCCCTGGCCTCGTCCCACGACGTGATCCTCGTCGACGAGTACCAGGACACGGACGCCTCCCAGCTGCGACTGCTGCGCGCCCTGTCCGGACCCGGCGGCACACTGATCGCCTTCGGCGACCCGGACCAGTCGATCTACGCGTTCCGCGGCGCCGACATCAACAACATCCTGGACTTCGAGACCTCCTTCCCCGGCGCACGGGTCCGGGCCCTCACGGTCGGCCGGCGCTCCTCCTCGGCGCTGCTCGCCGCGACCCGCCTCCTCACCACCCGGATGCCCGTCCCGCGGCTGCCCTCGGCGGCGGTACGCGCCCACCGCGACCTGCGCGCCACGCGGGAGGGCGGCCGGGTGGAGGTGTACACGTACCCCACCGCCGGGGCGGAACTGGACAACATCGCGGACATCCTGCGCCGGGCCCACCTGGAGGACGGCGTGCCGTGGCAGGACATGGCCGTCCTGGTCCGCGCGGGCGGCCGTACCCTCCCCGCGATGCGCCGCGCCCTCGTCTCGGCCGGCGTGCCCGCCGAGACGGACGGCACGGACACCCCCCTGCGCCACGAACCCGCCGTCGCCCCCCTGCTCACGGCCCTGCGCATCACCGCCACGGCCGCCGCCCGCCCGCCGGCGGACGCGGACCCCGCCGACCCGGACGGTGCGGGCCCCGACGCCGAGCGCCCCGAAGGACCGTCCGACGCCGAAGCCGAAGCCGAAGCCGAAGCCCGAGCCGAAGCGGACGCGGGCGCCGACGCCGGAGCCGAAGTCGATGCGCGCGCCGAAGTCGACACGGACCCCCCCGCGCCGGGCGACCCCGCGCCGGGCGACCCCGCCTGCGCGCCCCCCGGGGACCGGGCCCGGGACGGGGCAGACAACGCCGACCACGGATGGGTCGGGGTCGAGGCCGCCATCGCCCTGCTCGGGTCCCCGCTCGGCGGGATGGACGCCGCCGACCTGCGCCGCCTCGGCCGCGCCCTGCGCGACGAGGAACGGGCCGCGGGCGTCAAGGTGCCCGCGCCCTCCGACGTCCTGCTGGCCCGCGCCCTCGCCGAACCCGAGCGGCTCGTCGCCCACGACCCCGCCCACGCCCGCGGCGCGCAGCGCCTCGGCCTGCTCCTGCGCAAGACGCGCGAACTGCTCCAGGGCGGCGGTACCGCCGAAGAGGCCCTGTGGACCCTGTGGGACGGCACGCCCTGGCCGCAGCGCCTGGAGCGCGGCGCCCGTCGCGGCGGCGCCGGCGGCCGCAACGCCGACCGGGACCTCGACGCCGTCTGCGCGCTCTTCGACACCGCCGCCCGCGCCGAGGACCGCACCGGAGGCCGCGGCGCCCTCAACTTCCTCGAACAGCTCGAAGCCGAGGACATCGCCGCCGACACCCTCACCACCCGCGCGACCCGCCGCGACGCCGTCCGACTGATGACCGCCCACCGGTCGAAGGGCCTCGAATGGGGTCTCGTCGTCGTCGCCGGCGTCCAGGAGGGGCTCTGGCCCGACCTGCGCCGGCGCGGCTCCCTCCTGGAAGCCGACCGGATCGGCCGCGACGGCCTCGCCGAACCGCTCACCCCCGGCGCCCTCCTCGCCGAGGAGCGGCGGCTGTTCTACGTGGCCGCGACCCGCGCCCGCGAACGCCTCGTCGTCACCGCCGTCAAGGCCCCCGCCGAGGACGGCGACCAGCCCTCCCGCCTCCTCACCGAACTCGGCGTCCCCCCGAAGGACGTCACCGGACGCCCCCGACGCCCCCTGGCCGTCCCGGCGCTCGTCGCGGAACTGCGCGCCACCACCGTCGACCCCGAGGCCTCCGAGGCGCTGCGCGACGCCGCGGCCCGCCGGCTCGCCCGCCTCGCCGTGCTCACCGACGACGAGGACCGCCCCCTGGTCCCCGCCGCGCACCCGCAACGCTGGTGGGGACTGTACGAACCGACCCGCAGCAGCGTCCCGCTCCGCGACCGGGACCGCCCCGTGGCCCTGTCCGGATCGGCCCTGGACCAGCTCGCCAACACCTGCTCCCTCCAGTGGTTCCTGGGCCGCGAGGTGAAGGCCGACGCCCCCTCCACCGCCGCCCAGGGCTTCGGCAACGTCGTCCACGTCCTCGCCGACGAGGTCGCCTCGGGCCGCACGCCCGCCGACCTCGCCGTCCTCATGGAGCGCCTCGACTCCGTCTGGGACGCCCTCGCCTTCGACGCCCCCTGGAAGTCCCGCCAGGAGAAGGAGAACGCCCGCGCCGCCCTGGAACGCTTCCTGCGCTGGCACACCACCGACCGGGGCGGCCGGGAGGCCGTCGCCACCGAGCACGACTTCGACGTCACGCTGGAGGCGGGGGAGTTCGCCGTACGGATCCGCGGCTCCATGGACCGCGTCGAGGCCGACCCGCAGGGACGCGCCTACGTCGTGGACTTCAAGACCGGCAAGGCCGCTCCCACCAAGGACGAGGTCGCGCGCCACCCCCAGCTCGCCGTCTACCAGCTCGCCGTGCGCGAGGGCGCCGTCGACGAGGCCTTCGACGGTGTGCGCCCCGACCCCGGCGGCGCCGAACTCGTCCAGCTGCGCCAGGGCGCCCCCAGGAAGGACGGCGGCGACGAGGTCCCCAAGGTGCAGGCGCAGCAGCCCCTCGAAGGCGAGTGGGTGGGCGACCTGCTGGCCAACGCCGCCGGCCGGGTACTGGACGAGCGGTTCACGCCCGCCGCCGGCGAGCACTGCAAACGCTGCTCCTTCCGCAGCTCGTGCAGCGCCCTCCCCGAGGGCCGCCAGACCGTGGAATGAGCCGGACCCCGCCCGCTCGTCGAGACGGCGGTGGGGAGTGTCGGTCCCGGCGGCTAGCCTTTTCACGTGTCCGCGCGCCCGACCGTCCCGGCGGTGATCAGCGATCCCGAGCAGCTCAAGGAGCTCCTCGGGATCCCGTTCACGCCCGAACAGATGGCCTGCGTCACCGCCCCGCCCGCGCCCCAGGTCATCGTCGCGGGCGCCGGCTCCGGCAAGACGACCGTCATGGCGGCCCGCGTCGTCTGGCTGGTCGGCACCGGCGCCGTCGCACCCCAGGAGGTCCTCGGCCTGACCTTCACCAACAAGGCCGCCGGCGAGCTCGCCGAGCGCGTGCGCAAGGCCCTCGCGCGGGCCGGCATCAGCGACCCGGACCCCTCCCCGGCCGACCCCGACGCGGCCGGGGGCGAGCCCCGCATCTCCACGTACCACGCCTTCGCCGGTCAACTCCTCAAGGACCACGGTCTGCGCATTGGGCTGGAGCCCAGCGCCCGACTGCTCGCCGACGCCACCCGCTTCCAGCTCGCCGCGCGCGTGCTGCGCGAGGCGCCCGGCCCGTACCCGTCGCTCACCAAGTCCATCCCCGACCTGGTCAGTGACCTGCTCGCGCTCGATGCGGAGCTCTCCGAACACCTCGTGACCCCCGAGGAGCTCCGCGCGTACGACACCGGGCTGCTCGACGTGCTCGCGGACGCCCGGCTCACCAACGACGACCTGCGCAAGGTCCCCGAGGCGGGCCGCGGCCGGCTGGAACTGCTGGAGCTCGTCGCCCGCTACCGCGTCGCCAAACGCTCCCGCGACCTGATCGACTTCAGCGACCAGATCGCGCTCTCCGCGCAGCTCGCCACCACCCGACCCGAGGTGGGGGCCCTGCTGCGCGAGGAGTTCAAGGTCGTCCTGCTCGACGAGTACCAGGACACCTCCGTCGCGCAGCGGCTGCTGCTGTCCGGGCTGTTCGGCGGCGGCACCGGCCACGCCGTCACCGCCGTCGGCGACCCCTGCCAGGCGATCTACGGCTGGCGCGGCGCCTCCGTGGCCAACCTGGACGACTTCCCCGAGCACTTCCCGCACGCCGACCGCCGCCCCGCCACCCGCTTCTCGCTCGGCGAGAACCGCCGCAGCGGCGGCCGCCTGCTCGACCTGGCCAACGAACTGGCCGCGCCGCTGCGCGCCATGCACGAGGGCGTCGAGGCGCTGCGTCCGGCGCCCGGCGCCGAACGGGACGGATCCGTGCGGTGCGCCCTGCTGCCCACCCACGCCGAGGAGCTGGAGTGGCTCGGGGACTCCGTCGCCCACCTGGTGCGGACGGGGACCGAGCCCGGCGAGATCGCCGTGCTGTGCCGCTCGGCCGGTGACTTCGCCCGGATCCAGGCGGTCCTGGTGGCCCGCGACGTCCCCGTCGAGGTGGTCGGCCTGTCCGGCCTGCTGCACCTGCCGGAGGTCGCCGACCTGGTCTCGGTCTGCGAGGTGCTCCAGGACCCGGGGGCCAACGCCGCCCTCGTCCGGCTGCTGATCGGCCCGCGCTGGCGCATCGGCGCCCGCGACCTGGCGCTGCTCGGGCGCCGGGCACGGCAACTGATCGGACGGACCCCGGCGGGCACGGACGATCCCGACGGACGCCTCGCGGCGGCCGTCGAGGGAGTCGACCCGGCGGAGGTCGTCTCGCTCGCCGACGCGCTGGAGACCTTCCTCGACGGGTCCGGGGCCTCCGCCGCCGACGACCTGCCCTTCTCGGCGGACGCCCGCGTCCGCTTCGCGCACCTCGCCCGCGAGCTGCGCGACCTGCGGCGCTCGCTCGCCGACCCGCTGATGGACGTCCTGCACCGGGTACTGGCCACGACCGGCCTCGACGTGGAACTCTCCGCCTCCCCGCACGCCCTCGCCGCGCGCCGGCGCGAGACCCTGTCGAACTTCATGGACGTGGCCGCCGGGTTCGCCGCCCTCGACGGGGAGGCCTCGCTGCTCGCGTTCCTGGCCTTCCTGCGGACCGCCGCCCAGTACGAGAAGGGCCTCGACCACGCGCTCCCCGGCGGGGAGAACACCGTCAAGGTGCTCACCGCCCACAAGTCCAAGGGCCTGGAGTGGGACGTGGTGGTGGTCCCCGACCTGTGCGCGGGCGCCTTCCCGAAGGAGAAGCCGCCGGAGGCCTGGACCTCGTACGCCAAGGTCCTGCCGTACGCGCTGCGCGGCGACGCCTCCACCCTGCCGGGGGACCCGGCGTGGACCTCGGCGGGGCTCAAGTCCTTCAAGGCCGCCCTGAAGGAACACAAGGCCGTCGAGGAACTCCGCCTCGGATACGTGACCTTCACCCGCCCGCGCTCCCTCCTGCTGGCCTCCGGCCACTGGTGGGGTCCGAGCCAGAAGAAGCCGCGCGGCCCTTCGGCGTTCCTCTCCGCGCTCCGGACCCACTGCGAGGCCGGGCACGGCGAGATCGAGGCCTGGGCTCCGGAGCCCGAGCCCGGCGCCGAGAACCCGGTCCTGTCCGAGGCCGGCGCCCCGGACCACTCCTGGCCCCTGCCCCTGGACCCGACCTCGCTGCGCCTGCGCCGCCGCGCGGCCGCGCTGGTGGAGGCCCACCTCGCGACGCCCGCGACCCCGGCGCCGCACGAAGAGCCGGAAGAGCCCGGGGCGCCCGGGGAGCCCTACCTGTGGCCACCCGACTGCGAGGACCCGGCGCACGACGCGGAACCCTGGCCGGACACGGACACGGACACGGACCCCCACCCGGACCCCGACCCGTGGTCCGAGTCCGGCCCGGCCGCGGAAGGCCGGCCGGACGCGCCCGACACGGACCCCCGGTCCCCCCGGGCGGCGGACGCGACCCCCGGCGCGGCCGGACCCCGGGCCCGCGTCCCCGCCCAGGACACCGGGCGGACCCCGACCCCCGCGCCCCCGCCCGACGAGGACCTCTGGGCCCCGGGCGAAGCCCTGCCCGCCCCCACCCCCGCCGCCCCGGCCCCGGCCGCGCACGAGGATCCGTACGAGGACCCGTACGAGGACCCGTACGAGGACCCCTGGGCGGCGCCCGGCGCCCGGGTCCCGGCCCAACCCACCGCCGGCGCCGCCCGCCCCGGCACACCCGCGCGGCGCGGCGCAGACCCCCTCACCCCCGAGGAGGCCCGCGCCATCGCCTCCTGGGACCGCGACCTCGACGCCCTCGAAGGCGAGCTGCGCCGCTCCCGCGCCGCCGTGCGCGACGTCGTGCTGCCCTCCGCCCTGTCCGCCTCGGACCTGCTGCGCCTCGCCTCCGACGAGCAGGGCTTCGTCCGCGACCTCGCCCGCCCCATGCCCAAGCCCCCGCAGCCCGCCGCCCGGCAGGGCACCCGTTTCCACGCCTGGGTCGAGTCCCGCTTCGAGGAACTGCCCCTCCCGCTCCTCGACGTCCTCGACCCGGCCGGGGAACTGCCCGGTTCCGACCAGGACATCGCCGACGAGGCGGACCTCGACTCCCTCAAGGCCGCCTTCGAGCGCAGCGCCTACGCCGACCGGACCCCCCACCGGATGGAGGCCCCGGTCCAGCTCACGCTCGCCGGCCGGGTCGTCCGAGGCCGGATCGACGCCGTGTACCGCCACCACGAGGGCCCGTACGACTACGAGATCGTCGACTGGAAGACGGGCCGCACCACCGAGGCCGACCCCCTCCAGCTCGCCGTCTACCGACTGGCCTGGGCGGAGGCCACCGGCACCCCGCTCGAACGGGTCGACGCCGCCTTCCTGCACGTCCGCAGCGGCCGCGTGATCCGCCCCCGCGCCCTGCCCGACCGCGCCGGCATTGAGCGGATCCTCCAAGGCAAAACGGACACGGAAAGTGACCATCACACGGACGGCTAGGCTCGTGGCATGAGCGACCCCCAGGCGGACAGCGTCGTCCGCACGTACATCGACACCCACCGCGCGGCCTTCCTCGACGACCTCGCCGACTGGCTGCGCATCCCTTCCGTCTCGGCGCAGCCCGAGCACGCGGGTGACGTACGACGCAGCGCCGAATGGCTCGCCGCGCAGCTCAAGGCCACCGGCTTCCCGGTCGCCGAGATCCTGGAGACCGCCGGCGCCCCCGCCGTGTACGCCGAGTGGCCCGCCGCCGACCCGGCCGCCCCCACCGTCCTCGTCTACGGGCACCACGACGTGCAGCCCGCCGCCCTCGCCGACGGCTGGCACACCGACCCGTTCGAGCCGGTGATCAAGGACGGCCGGATGTACGGGCGCGGCGCCGCCGACGACAAGGGCCAGGTCCTCTTCCACACCCTCGGCGTCCGGGCCCACCTCGCGGCCACCGGCGCCGACGCCCCCGCCGTGCACCTCAAGCTCCTCGTCGAGGGCGAGGAGGAGTCCGGCTCCCCGAACTTCCGCGCCCTCGTCGAGCGCGAAGCCGAACGCCTCGCCGCCGACGTCGTGATCGTCTCCGACACCGGCATGTGGTCCGAGACCACCCCCACCGTGTGCACCGGCATGCGCGGCGTCGCGGACTGCGAGATCGACCTCCACGGCCCCGACCAGGACATCCACTCCGGAGCGTTCGGTGGCGCGGTGCCCAACCCCGCGACCGTCGCCGCCCGCCTCGTCGCCGCCCTGCACGACGCCGACGAACGGGTCACCATCCCGGGCTTCTACGACAACATCGTCGAACTCACCGACGCCGAGCGCGCACTGATCGCCGAACTGCCCTTCGACGAGGCCGAGTGGCTGCGCACGGCCAAGTCGCACGCCGCCTCGGGGGAGAAGGGCCACACCACCCTGGAGCGCGTCTGGGCCCGCCCGACCGCCGAGGTCAACGGCATCGGCGGCGGCTACCAGGGCCCCGGCGGCAAGACGATCGTGCCGTCCTCCGCACACCTGAAGCTGTCGTTCCGACTGGTCTCCGGGCAGGACCCGTACGAGGTCGAGGAAGCCGTCACGACCTGGGTCGCCGAGCGCGTCCCGGCCGGGATCCGGCACTCCATCGTCTTCGGCGCCCCCACCCGGCCCTGCCTCACCCCGCTCGACCACCCGGCGCTGCAATCCGTCGTACGCGCCATGGGCCGCGCCTTCGGCCAGAAGATCCGCTTCACCCGCGAGGGCGGCTCCGGGCCGGCCGCCGACCTCCAGGACGTCCTGGACGCACCCGTCCTGTTCCTCGGCATCTCGGTCCCCTCCGACGGCTGGCACTCGCCGAACGAGAAGGTCGAACTCGACCTGCTCCTCAAGGGCGTCGAGACCGCCGCGTACCTGTGGGGCGACCTGGCCGCCCACTGGAAGCCCGCCTGACGCACCCACCGCCGTCCCACCCAGCCTGCCTGTCCCACCACCGGGGGAGTTGGAAGTACCTGATGAGCACCCACACCGAGCCCGAGCGCCCCATCACGCTCGCCGCGCCCAGCGGGATCGACCGCGCCGCGCACCACCGCCTCGACGAGGCCTGGCTCGCCGCCGCCTGGAGCCACCCGACGACCCGCGTCTTCGTCGTCTCCGGTGGCCAGGTCCTGATCGACGACACCCCCGACGGCGCCACCGGCATCGTGATGACCCCGGCCTTCGAGGCCCCGGTCACCGAGACCCACCGCTACTTCCTGGGCTCGGACGAGGACGGCGTACGGTACTTCGCGCTGCAGAAGGACTCCCTGCCGGGCCGCATGGACCAGTCGGCCCGCCCGGCCGGCCTCCGCGAGGCGGGCCTGCTGCTGAACCCGCGCGACGCCGGGCTGATGGTGCACGCGGTGGCACTGGAGAACTGGCAGCGCATGCACCGCTTCTGCTCCCGCTGCGGCGAGCGCACGGTGGTCGCCGCCGCCGGACACATCCGCCGCTGCCCGGGCTGCGGCGCCGAGCACTACCCGCGCACCGACCCGGCCGTGATCATGCTCGTCACCGACGAGCACGACCGCGCGCTGCTGGGCCGGCAGGTGCACTGGCCCGAGGGCCGCTTCTCGACGCTCGCCGGGTTCGTGGAGCCGGGCGAGTCCATCGAGCAGTCGGTGATCCGCGAGGTCTGGGAGGAGGCCGGCGTCAAGGTCGGCGAGGTCGACTACGTCGCCAGCCAGCCCTGGCCGTTCCCGTACAGCCTGATGCTCGGCTTCACCGCCCGCGCCGTCACCTCGGAGATCACGGTGGACGGGGAGGAGATCCAGGAGGCCCGCTGGTTCTCCCGCGAGGACCTCCGCGCGGCGATCGAGGCCGGCGAGGTGCTCCCGCCCGCCGGCGTCTCCATCGCGGCCCGCCTGGTCGAACTCTGGTACGGGCAGCCGCTGCCGCGCCCCGCCGGCTGAGACGGGTCGCGCGGGCCCCGCGCCCGTGACGTCCGTCACGACAGAAGGCCCCCGCCTCGGCGGGGGCCTCTCTCGTACGCGCGTGACGTTCGCCACGTCGACCCGTCCGGCACCGGACGTCCGTGTTCCGGCGGTCCGTGTGTCGGGCGGTGCCGCGACGGTCAGACGGCGAGAGCCTGCTTGACCTGGGCGAGGCTCGGGTTCGTCATGACGGACTCGTTGCCGGCGGCCGACTTCACGAGGACGGTGGGAACCGTCTGGTTACCGCCGTTCGCCTTCTCCACGAACGCTGCGGACGCGGGGTCGTGCTCGATGTTGATCTCGTCGTACGCGATGCCTTCGCGGTCCAGCTGCTTCTTCAGCCGGGTGCAGTAGCCGCACCAGGTCGTGCTGTACATCGTGACGGTGCCCGTGTCCTGCATGCTGCGGTCTCCTTCGTGGGGTCGCGGTGGTCCGAGTACTCGAACGCCCGACACCGTCCCGCCATTCCCGCGGAGCCCTCCCGGCACAAGGCGGAACCCTCCCGGCACAAGTGCGACCGGAGCGGGCTGCCTGTGGACAGGTTTCCCGTCCGCCCCTGGAGACCTGGCAGCATGGCGGGGTGACAGCAGCAACGCACTCCTCATCCTTCCCGGCCGAAGCCGACTCGGCCGACGCGGTGCTCCAGGGTCTCGACCCGGAGCAGCGCGAGGTCGCGACGACGCTGCGCGGACCGGTGTGCGTGCTGGCCGGAGCGGGCACGGGCAAGACCCGCGCGATCACCCACCGCATCGCCTACGGGGTCCGGTCCGGCCAACTGATGCCCGCCAGCGTGCTCGCCGTCACCTTCACCAACCGCGCCGCCGGCGAGATGCGGGGCCGGCTGCGGACCCTCGGAGCGGGCGGGGTCCAGGCCCGGACCTTCCACTCCGCCGCCCTGCGCCAGCTCCAGTACTTCTGGCCGAAGGCTGTCGGCGGGGACGTCCCCCGACTGCTGGAACGCAAGATCCAGTTCGTGGCCGAGGCCGGCTCCCGCTGTCGCGTCCGCCTCGACCGGGGCGAGCTGCGCGACGTCACGGCCGAGATCGAATGGGCCAAGGTCACCCAGACCGTCCCCGCCGACTACCCGGCGGCCGTCCTCAAGGCGGGCCGCGAGGCCCCCCGCGACACGGCCGAGATCGCCCAGATCTACGGGACGTACGAGCAACTCAAGCGCGACCGGAACATGATCGACTTCGAGGACGTGCTGCTCCTCACCGTCGGGATCCTCCAGGACCGCTACGACATCGCGGAGCAGATCCGCAGCCAGTACCAGCACTTCGTCGTCGACGAGTACCAGGACGTCAGCCCGCTCCAGCAGCGCCTGCTCGACCTCTGGCTCGGCGAGCGCGACAACCTCTGCGTGGTCGGCGACGCCAGCCAGACGATCTACTCCTTCACCGGCGCCACCCCCGACCACCTGCTGAACTTCCGCACCAAGTACCCGCAGGCCACCCTCGTCAAGCTGGTCCGCGACTACCGTTCCACCCCCCAGGTGGTGCACCTCGCCAACGGCCTGCTGAACCAGGCCAAGGGCCGCGCCGCCGAACACCGCCTGGAGCTGATCTCCCAGCGCGAGGCCGGCCCCGACCCGGTCCACGCCGAGTACCCGGACGAGCCCGCCGAGGCCGAGGGCGTCGCCGGGCGGGTCCGGGACCTCGTCGCGGCGGGCGTCCCGGCGGGCGAGATCGCCGTGCTCTACCGGATCAACGCCCAGTCCGAGGTCTACGAACAGGCCCTCGCCGACGCCGGAGTGCCCTACCAGCTGCGCGGAGCCGAGCGGTTCTTCGAGCGCGCCGAGGTCCAGAAGGCGATCCTCGCCCTGCGCGGGGCCGCCCGCTCCGGCGGCAACGATCCCCTCCTGGACGACGTCGTCGAGCTCGGGTCCCAGGTCCGGGCCGTACTCAGCTCCACCGGCTGGACGGCCGAGCCGCCCGCCGGATCCGGGGCCGTGCGCGACCAGTGGGAATCCGTGGCCGCGCTCGTCCGGCTCGCCGAGGACTTCGCCCGCTCCCGCCCGGCCGCCGGCCTGGCCGAACTCACGGTGGAACTGGACGAACGCAAGGCCGCCCAGCACGCCCCCACCGTCCAGGGCGTCACCCTCGCCTCGCTGCACGCCGCCAAGGGCCTGGAGTGGGACGCGG
This sequence comes from Streptomyces sp. NBC_01426, assembly GCF_036231985.1. GTDB lineage: Bacteria > Actinomycetota > Actinomycetes > Streptomycetales > Streptomycetaceae > Streptomyces. Next base: position 2,941,141 of record NZ_CP109500.1, on the reverse strand, counting down.
TGTTCCTCGTGGGGCTCACCGACGGCATGATGCCGATCACCTATGCGAAGACCGACGAACAGGTCGAGGAGGAGCGCCGGCTGCTCTATGTCGGCGTCACCCGGGCGCGGCTGCACCTGACCCTCTCCTGGGCGCTCTCCCGGGCTCCGGGCGGCAGGGCCTCCCGGCGCCCCAGCCGCTTCCTGAACGGCCTGCGGCCGGGCTCCGCCGTCCCGGGAAGCAGGAACGGCGGAGCGGCCGAGCGCGCCCCCCGCAAGCGCGGCCCCCGCGGTCCGGTGCTGTGCCGGGTCTGCGGCAAGACCCTGACCGAGGCCGGCGAGCTCAAACTGATGCGCTGCGAGGACTGCCCGTCGGACATGGACGAGGGGCTGTACGAGCGGCTGCGCGAGTGGCGCGCGATCCAGTCGAAGCAGCAGGGCCTGCCCGGCTACTGCGTCTTCACGGACAAGACGCTGATGGCGATCGCGGAGGCCGCGCCGTCCGAGGCGGGAGAGCTCTCGATGATCTCCGGCGTCGGTGGCCGCAAGCTTGAGCGGTACGGAGTCGACGTCCTGGCCATCTGCGCAGGCCAGGAGCCCGGCGCCGGAGATCCTGACGACGCGTAGAAACTCGTCGGAAAAATAGTTTGCACATGCCCGGCGAATCCCCATAGGTTCTTAGCAACGGAAACGGTGGCTTCTTCGAAGCCCCGGATCCGTGCTGTACTTATCCGAATACGCATGGGACGGGCCCCCGGGCCCCGTCCCCGAGACGCCGAGAGGAGGCGAGACCTGTGACCAGCTTCATGACCATCACCAAAATGACCGATCGCTCGGTCGCCGCTTCCTGCCCGCTCGGTGTCTCCTCGCTCCTTCCGATTCTCGCCGCAGGTGTCTCCACGCGTTCCTCGGAGACCCCTGCCCTGCTCGCGGCCTCCACGCTGCGGCCGAGCGTCCGTAATGAGCGACCGACCCCGGCACCGGTGGCAGTAATGGCTGCGGAAGCCCAGGCGCATGGCGCCTATGGCTTTGCAGCCGCGGCCGGTGCCGGAGCCAAGACGAAGCAGACGAAGCAGCAGCACCACCTGATGTGGGCCTTCCGCGGGCTCGAACCCTGGAGTGATCCAGTCTGATCGACGATCAGACCGGCGCCTTCAGGGCCGCGGAACCCCACCCGGGATCCGCGGCCCTTCTGTTTGTCCCCGAACGGGGACTGCGGAGCGAAGGGGCCTCGGGACTGGCAAGAACAGGTACCAGCCGACCCCCGGCCGACCCCGGCCGGACCGACTAGTCAACCAAGACGAGGAAGAAACCACCGTGCAACTCGAAGCGCACGCCCCGTCCGTACCGCAGACCCAAACGATCTCCCCGCCCGCAGTCCCGGAGGACTCCACCTTGACTCCCCTCACCGCGCTGACCGCGCTCGACGACGCCATCGAGAACCTCGGCGTCCCCGTCCCCTGCCGTACCTTCGACCCCGAGGTCTTCTTCGCCGAGTCCCCGGCCGACGTCGAGTACGCCAAGTCGCTCTGCGGCACCTGCCCGCTGGTCGAGGCCTGCCTCGCCGGCGCGAAGGAGCGCCGCGAGCCCTGGGGTGTCTGGGGAGGCGAGCTGTTCGTCCAGGGCGTCGTCGTCGCCCGGAAGCGGCCCCGCGGTCGCCCGCGCAAGAACCCGGTTGTCGCGGCATGACCGCCATCGGCACCATCGACCGCCCCCTGACGCGCGACCCCTTGAAGCAGGCCCTCATGTCCACCCACACCACCACGAGCGAGCAGCCGCACGGCTCCGCCACCGCAGACTTCATCACCGCAGGCGCGATCACCTCGCGTCAGAACAGGACCCGCGAAATGCAACTCATCCCAGAAGCCATGGCTCGTGCCCATATGGACGACCGCATGCGTGAGGCGGACGCCGAGCGTCACGCCCTGCGCCTGGTCGCCGCCCGGCGCATGCAGCGCCGAGCCGAGCGCGTTTCGATGCGCGCCCGGCGGGCCCTCGCCATGGCTGTCATGAACTGAGCACCGAAGGAACAGCACCCGGGGGGACCGGTCCGAAAGGACCGGTCCCCCCGGGGCGTTGCGGAGCGCGCCCACCCCCGGCGGGGATATCGTCTGCGGGTGGACCAGCCGACTCCCCGCCCCACCCCGCCGGGACCCGAGGCCCAGCCCGTCGTCTGCGCGGGGTGCGGTGCCGACGCCCCGGACGGCGCGCCGCCCACCTGGACCTGCTCCGTGGAGAACGGGACCAGGCAGTACTTCTGCGTCGCATGCGCCCGCGCCAACCTCCGGGCGATCGAAGGTCGGCTCGACTCCTCCTGGTGGTGACCGGCGGCGCCACCCGAGGCCCCGCCATCCGGAACCCCTCCACCCGAGGCCCCGGACCTCCCCCCGCCCGGCCACCGCCGGGCGTACTACTTCCCCCGCTCGCTGTCCTTCGCGCCGTCCTTCACGAGGTCCTTCTCGCGATCCGCTCCGCGATCCGCCTCGGGTGCCCGCTCGGGTTCCCGGTCCTCGGGCAGGAACCCCGGGAGCCAGGACTCCAGTTCCTCGCGGAGCCGCACCGTCGCACCCAACTGGCACAGCACGCCGATGGTGCTCAACGTGACCCGATGGATCAGCAGGTACGACGGCGGCAGATTGATCTGTCGTCCCAACTGGTGTGCGGGGGATCGGGGATCGGCGATCCGTGCCGCCTGACCGCGCAGCCACGGGCGGGTGAAGGTGAACTCGTCGGCCTCGACCGGCTCGAGCAGGGGCTCCAGATAGTCGAGCACCGCCTCCGGGTCCAGCTCGATGGACTCCTTCACGAACCCCTCGGCGCACAGGTGCTCGTAGACCCCCTCGGCGTCACCGCCCAGCGTCAGCCGCAGCGACCGGCCGATGGGCTTGGGCCAGCCACCCGGAAGGCGATCGACCGTCCCGAAGTCCAGTACGCCCAACCGCATCCGCCCGTCCTCGCCCGCTATCAGCCGGAAGTTCCCGGGGTGCGGATCGGCGTGCAACAGCCCGGTGCGCGCCGGCCCGGAGAAGAGGAACCGGGCCAGCAACTGCCCGGCACGGTCGCGCTCCTCCTGCGTGCCGTCCGCTATCACCTCCGACAGCGGGGTCCCGTCCATCCACTCGGTCACCAGCACCTCGTCGCCCTGGTGCACGACGTCCGGCACGACCACGTCCTCGTCGCCGGCGAAGGCGTCCGCGTGCGTCCGCTGCGCCTCGGCCTCCAGCTCGTAGTCCAACTCCTCCGAGACCCGGTCACGCAGTTCGGTGATCAGCGGCTTGATGTCCATGCCCGGAATCAGCGGCCCCAACAGCCCCGCGAACCGGCTCAGTTGCCTGAGATCCGACAGCAACGCCTCGCCGGCTCCCGGGTACTGCACCTTCACCGCCACCTGACGGCCGTCGTGCCACACCGCACGGTGCACCTGACCGATCGAGGCGGCCGCCGCGGGCGTGTCCTCGAACTCCTCGAACAAGTCGCGCCAGTCCTCGCCGAGCCGCTCCGCGAGCACCTGGTGCACCCGGGCCGCCGGCAGCGGCGGGGCCGCCTCCTGGAGCTTGGTCAGCGCCGCCCGGTAGGGGCCGGCGATCTCCTCGGGCAGGGCCGACTCGAAGACGGACAGGGCCTGACCGAACTTCATCGCCCCACCCTTCAGCTCGCCGAGCGTCCGGAACAGCTGATCGGCGGTGCGCTGCTGGAGCTCCCGCGCGACGATCTCCGCCGACTTGCCCCCGATCCGCTTTCCCAGCCCCCAGGTGGCCCGACCGGCGAAGCCCAGTGGCAGCGCGGCCAGCTTGACGGTACGAGTGACCGCCTTCCGGGGAAGATCAGACATAGCCCCTCCAGTTCCCAGACAGCCGTGCCGCGAGCGGCGGTTCAGGGGCGCGCCCCCTGAGGCAGACCAAACGCATCCTGTCATGGCCCCCCGCGGCCTCCTCAGCCCGATCCTCCCCGCCCCCTTCCCGACACGGCCACACCGCCCCGCCCGGCGCCCGCCGCCGTCGGCGTCGCCTCCGCGACCCCGGCGGCGGAGCACGGGCAGTCCACATGAGGGCGAACCTCGGAGGGCTCCCAGCTCAGGCCCGGTAACGCGGCCTCCCATCGGGCTCCCGTCGAGGCGGGCAGCCGTCCGTCGAGGAAGGACAGGGCGTGCCCGGCCGCCAACCCCGCCACCGCCGAGGCCAACCCCAGGTCGCAGGCGGCCGTGGCGCGCCGGCGATGCGCCGACCGCCACTGCACCAGCATCCTGGGCCAGGCCGGATCCCGATCGATCCGGTCGCGTTCCATGCAGCCCGCGCAGGCCGTGGCCCCCGGCAGCACCAGCGGCCCGACCAGCCCCGTGCCCTCCAACACCCCCGCGTACAGATGCGGAGTGCCCGTGGCCACCCAGTCCGCGGCCGTCTCCGGATCGGGGGCCCACGCCTGGAGCCCGTCCCGGGGAGCGACGACCACCAGGGAAAGCGCCGGCTCCGGCCCCTCCGCCTCCCCGGAGCGGGGAGCGCGCCCCGGGGCGGCCTCCCGCACGAGCGCCCCCGCGGCCTCCGCCCGCAACCGGCCCACACTCCCGGACCCCAACCCGCCCGGCGCCACATCGGCCGGCTGGACCCGACCCCCGTCGAGGACCTCGACCCGCCCCACCCCGGCCCCCGCGAGCACGGCCGCGATCACCGCGCCCACCCGCCCGCTCCCGCGCACCTGGACCCGTATCCCCCGCCGGGCCGCGACCGCCCGCAAGTCCCCACCCGGCTCCCGACGCACCAGCGAGAGCGAGGCGAGATCGGGCCCGAGCCGCTCCAGGCTCTCCGGCCTCCGACGCACCGCCTGGGCCCGGGGCCCGCCCACGGTCGCGTCGTCCAACAGCCCGGCCCCCGCCAACCGTCGGATCAACTCGTCCACCCGCCCCTCCGACAACCCCATCGCCGCGCCCTCCGCACGCAGCAGATCGATCCCCCGTGTCCCGTCGATCCGGTCCATGAACGCCCCGGTGGCCGTGTCCACCGGGCCGAGCACCACCGCATGCGCGGGAGTCACCCCGAACTGCACCGTCTGTAGATCCCGCCAGGCCCTCGCCAGCGCCGGCTTCACCTTCGGATACATGGCCGTCCCCTCGTTTCCGTCCCCGAGCCCCGAGCCCCGAGGCCCCCGATTCGCCGAGTCCCGAGCCCCCCGATTCCGCGAGCACCCGAGCCCCGGGGTCCCCGAAAGCCCCCGAAGCGGTCTTCCGCCTCCGTCCGCAACCACATTGCCCGTCACCGGGAATCGGTGCGTGAATTTGTCCACAGGCAAGGGGTATTAGGCATATGAGATGGAGAAAAGGGGTTTACGTGCACGTAAGGGGCGCAGGGGGCGTTTCCGATATCGACGGCGAATCGATCATGTTCGAAGCGCGGACGAGCGGGACTTCCGCCATGACGAGCGGGTACCGTGCTGGCGTGTCCGCCGATCCCTCGCAGCGCGCCGTCGAAGTCCGCCGGAGCGCGCGCCGCCGCAGGACCGTTTCCGCATACCGTGAGGGTGACCGGACGGTCGTCCTGATCCCTGCCCGGATGTCGGAGGCGGAGGAGCAGCGCTGGGTGGGCGTCATGCTCGACAAGCTCGCCGCCCAGGAAAGCAAACGCACCCTCGGCGACACGGAACTGACCGAACGCGCCGAGCGTTTGTCCGAGCAGTACTTCGACGGCCGTGCCCGCCCCCGCTCGGTCCGCTGGGTCACCAACCAGAACACCCGCTGGGGTTCCTGCACCCCCGCCGAGGGCAGCATCCGCCTCTCCCACCGCCTCCAGGGCATGCCCGAGTACGTCGTCGACTACGTACTGCTGCACGAGCTGGCGCACCTCCTCGTCCCCGGTCACGGCCCGCGCTTCTGGCACCTGCTGGAGGCGTACCCGAAGACCGAACGGGCCCGCGGATACCTGGAGGGAGTGGTTGCGGCCGAGCGCCTTCCCGCGGTTCCCGGAGCGCGGGACGAATGATCATGGCGTGACAGGGCGTGATGTGTACCGGGTCGGTACCGACTTGGCTGGATGTCGGCGGAAGCCGTTAGCCTGAGCGGCAGCCGTTAGCCTGCGGCACTGCATTCACAGTCGGGATGGGGGACGGTCGGACGTATGGCCAGGGAATTCCAACGCGGCCACAAGGCCAAGATCAGCGATCTGACAGCGGGCACCGATCTGTACGTGGGCATCCAGATCGCCGGGCCCGGGCTTGCCATCGACATCAGTTGCTTCGGCCTCGATGCGAACGAGCAGCTCTCGGACGATCGCTACTTCGTTTTCTACAACCAGCCGAAGTCGCCGGAAGAGTCCATTCAGCAGCTCGGCACGCAAGCGGGCGACAGCGAATCCTTCCGGGTGACGCTCGACCGGATCCCGCAGAACATCCACAAGCTGTCCTTCGCCGCCTCCATCGACGGCCCCGGGCAGATGTCGCAGATCGGCCCGGGCTACATCCGGATCGTGGCCGGCGGTGAGGAAGTCGTCCGCTACTCGTTCACGGGCGCGGAATTCAGCACCGAACGCGCCCTGATGATCGGCGATTTCTACCTCAAGGACGTGTGGCGCTTCGCCGCCGTCGGGCAGGGCTTCGACGGCGGACTCGCCGCACTGCTGAAGAACTTCGGCGGCGAGGTGGCCGAGGACGAGGAGCCGCAGCAGCAGGCCCCGGCCCAGCCTGCGGGCGCGCCCGGGTTCGCCCCGCCGCCGCAGGCGCAGGCCCCCTCGCCCGCCTTCGGTGCTCCCGCCCAGGCCCCGGCCCAGGCACCCGCACCCGCCCAGCCCCCCGCCCCCGCGCCGTCGTTCGGCACCCCGGCCGGCGCCCCGCAGCAGCCGGTGCACTCGGCCCCGACGATGGTCGGACCCCTCACGACGCAGCCCACCGCGCCGTACGGTCAGCCGCCCCACCCCCCGCAGCAGCCCGGAACCCCCTCGTACGGTCAGGTCCCGGGGCAGCAGCCCGGCTATGGCGCTCAGGTGCCGCCGCCGGCCCCCGCCCCCGCGCCCTACGGGCAGCAGCCCTCGTACGGCCAGGTCCCCGGACAGCAGGCGCCCCCGTACGGCGGTCAGCCGGCCTTCGGCCAGCAGCCGCCCCAGTACGCGCAGCAGCCCCAGCCGGCCGCCGCCGGACACGGCCTCGCCGCCGCGCTCCAGCCGTACAAGGAAGCCCCCACCGGCACCCGCTGGACCCCGCAGAACCAGCAGCTCATGCGGGTGGACCTGTCCATGGGCGGCCAGGCCGTCCTCGCCCGCCAGGGCAGCATGGTGCTCTACCAGGGCAAGGTCGACTTCAGCTACAAGGGAGCCGGGTTCGCCGGCCGCATCGTCGGCAACGCCACCGGCCAGGAGATGCAGCTGATGCGCTGCACCGGTCGCGGCCAGGTCTTCCTCGCCGAGAACGGCGCCCACCTGCACGCCATCGAGCTCCAGGGCGACGGCATCTGCGTCTCCGCGGAGAACGTCCTCGCCTTCGACGAGTCCCTCCAGCACGAGGTGCGTCGCATCGAGGGCCACGGCATCCCCGGCGGCGCCCTGTTCACGATGCAGTTCCAGGGCAGCGGCACGGTGATCGTCAAGACGCAGGGCGTCCCGGTCGTCCTGCCCGTCACCCCGACCACCTTCGCGGACAGCAACGCCATCGTCGCCTGGTCCGCCGCCTCACAGGTGATCATCTCCAGCCAGGTCCGGCTGCGCCGCACCGCCTATCCGGGCCACAGCGGGGAGACCGTGAACCTCCAGTTCCGCGGCGCACCCGGCAACTTCATCGTCGTCCAGCCGTACGAGGTCTGAGGGAGCCCGTCATGAACGCCATGAACCAGCAACTCGCGGGATACGCCCCGACCCCCGTCACGGCCCGCATGGAGAACCACGGCCGAGCCATGCTCAAGGTCGCCATGCAGAGCGGCCAGGACCTGTTCGCACGCACCGGATCGATGGTCGCGTACGAGGGCTTCGTCCAGTACGAGCCCAACCCGCCCGCCGTCCGCCAGATGGCCTCGCAGTGGATCACCGGCGAGGGCGCCCCGCTGATGAAGTGCACCGGCGACGGCCTGCTCTACCTCGCCGACTACGGCGCGGACGTCGTCGTCATCAACCTGAACAACGACGCCCTCTCCGTCAACGGCACCAACCTGCTCGCGTTCGACGCCCACCTCCAATGGGGCGTCGAGCGGGTCAAGGGCATGGCCAAGTTCGCCGGCCAGGGCCTGTTCAACGTGCAGGTCTCCGGCACCGGCTGGGTGGCCATCACCTCCCGCGGCACCCCGATCGTCGTCGACTGCGGTCGCGGCGACGACGAGACGTACGTGGACCCCGACGCGCTCGTCGCCTGGTCCCCGAACCTGAAGGTCAAGGGGAAGCGCAGCTTCAAGGCCTCGTCGATGATCGGCCGGGGCAGCGGTGAGGCCTACCAGATGGCCTTCTCCGGCCAGGGAATCGTCGTGGTACAGCCCAGCGAGGACAGCACCGACCGGCTCCGGACCCGGGGCTGAGGGGGAGCGGACACATCATGCAGAGCGCACTTTTCGCCCACGCCGAGGCACAGTCCCAGGAGCGGTACACCGTCCAGAACCCGCAACTCCTGCGGGTCTCCCTGAGCGGCACCGACGACGTCCTCGCCCGCAAGGGCGCGATGGTCGCCTACCAGGGGATCATCGACTTCGACGGCGAGTACCAGAGCACCACCCAGCGCACCGCCCGCGCCCGCACCGGCGAGGGCCTGGACCTGATGCGCTGCTCCGGGCAGGGCACGGTCGACCTGGCCAACCTGGCCCAGTACGTGCACGTCGTGGACGTGGACCGGGACGGTCTCACCGTCGACAGCAGCTACGTGCTGGCGCTGGACTCCACCCTGCACACCGAGGCCATCGCGGTGGACAGCCAGTACGGGATCTCCGGCTCCGGCAAGTACCAGCTCAACATCAGCGGCCGCGGCAAGGTCGCCCTGATGACCTCCGGCCAGCCGCTGATGATGCAGGTCACGCCCGACAAGTACGTCAACGCGGACGCCGACGCGATCGTCGCCTGGTCCACCTCGCTGCGGGTGCAGATGCAGGCCCAGACGCACTCCACCGGAGTCTGGCGGCGCCGCGGCAACACCGGCGAGGGCTGGGAACTCAGCTTCCTCGGCACCGGCTTCGCCCTCGTGCAGCCCAGCGAGGCACTGCCGCCGCAGAACGCCCAGATCGGTCAGGGCGCTGCGGCCCAGTTCGGCATGGGCCAGCAGGGCGCCCACAGCCAGAACCAGAACAACGCCTGGAACTGATCCGATCCACGGCACGGCGCGCGAGAGCGGCGCGGTGCACCACGCCTGACGCCGCAAGGGGCGGGTCCCGAGGGACCCGCCCCTTGCGCATGCCCTCCCGGCCGTCTCAGAGACGCGCCAGGCTCGCTTCCATCAGCCGCACGACCGAGGCGTCGGCCACCGCCGCGACCTCCGCGTACGGGAACCAGCGCAGGTCCAGCGACTCCTCGCTGATCTCCGCGACCGCGTCGGCCGGGGCCGGCGCCGCGTACTGCACGTCCAGGTGCCAGTTGCAGGGCTCCGGGATCGGATGCCGGTCCAGCCGCACGGGCCCGCCCGGCAACAGGGTCAGCCCGCCGGCGATCCCCGACTCCTCGACGGCCTCGCGCAACGCCACCTCCGCGAGGGTGGCGTCACCGGGCTCGCAGTGACCGCCCATCTGGAGCCACATGCCCAGCTTCTTGTGCAGGGTGAGCAGGACGCGCCCCCGCACCGGGTCGATCACCAGCGCGCTGCCCGTGACGTGTCCGGCCCGGCAGGGCTTGTAGACCCCGTCGGGATGGGCGGCGAGGTGCTCCAGGTAGAGGTCCCGCAACCCGCTCTGCTGCTCATCGGTCGGCGCGAGGTCCTTCAGGACCGCGACCGCGTCGTCGTACAGGCTCACTTCTTCTCTTCGCCCTCGCCCTTGTTGCCCTGATCGCCCTGATCACGCTTCTCGGCGGCCTCGCCGAGCATCTTGTCGATCTCCGAGAAGTCCAGCTGCTCGCGGTGCACGAACCCGTCCGGGTCGTCCAGGTCGGAGGCCGTCGGCAGCATGTCCGGGTGCTCCCACAGCCCGTCGCGGCCGTCCACACCCCGCGCGTCCGTGAGCGAGGCCCACAGCCGCGAGGCGTCGCGCAGCCGGCGCGGACGCAGCTCCAGCCCGATCAGCGTGGCGAAGGTCTGCTCGGCCGGACCGCCGGAGGCGCGCCGCCGGCGCATGGTCTCGCGCATGGCGTCCGCCGAGGTCAGACGGGGCTTGGCGGCCTCGTGCACCACCGCGTCGACCCAGCCCTCGACCAGTGCGAGCGCCGTCTCCAGGCGCGCCAGGGCCGCCTTCTGCTCCGGGGTGTCCTGCGGCTGGAACATGCCGCCCGCGAGGGCCTCCTGCAACTGCTCCGGATTCGACGGGTCGAGCTGACCGACCACGTCCTCCAGCTTCGAGGTGTCGACCTTGATGCCGCGGGCGTAGCCCTCGACGGCCCCGAACAGGTGCGAGCGCAGCCACGGCACGTGCGCGAACAGGCGCGCGTGCGCCGCCTCGCGCAGCGCCAGGTACAGCCGGACCTCCTCGGCCGGCACGCCCAGGTCCTTGCCGAAGCCCTCGATGTTCAGCGGCAGCAGGGCGGCCTTGCCGGTCGGGCCCAGCGGGAGCCCGATGTCGGTCGAGCCGACGACCTCGCCCGCGAGCACGCCCACCGCCTGCCCGATCTGCTGGCCGAACATGGCGCCGCCCATGGAACGCATCATGCCGAGCAGCGGGCCCGCCATGGCCTGCATCTCCTCGGGCAGCACCCCGCCCATGGCCGCCCCGACGCGCTCGGCGACCGGGTCCACGAGCTCCTTCCACACCGGGAGGGTCGCCTCGACCCACTCGGCGCGGCTCCACGCCACCGCCGTGTTCGCGCCCGACGGCAGCGAGGTCACCCCGTCCAGCCACAGGTCGGCCAGGCGTACGGCCTCCTGGACCGCCGACTTCTCGGCGACGCCGACGCTGGTGTCCTTCACCCCGTCGGCGGTGCCCTGCGCGACGGTCTGGCGGGCGATGTCCTTGGCCATGTCCCAGTTCACGGGGCCGCCCTCGTAGCTCAGCATCTGGCCGAGCTGCTGGAAGGCCGCGCCGAGGTCGTTCGGATTCATGGCACCGAACATCGAGGCGAACGGGTTGTCCGCACCGCCCGGGCCGCCGGCGCCCGGCAGGCCCATGCCGGGGAACCCGAACGGATTCGCCGGGCCGCCCTGACCGCCCTCGTTGCCCTTCTTCTTGCCTTCGTCGCCGTTCTCCGGCTCCTCCGGCGGAAGGCCGAATCCGAATGGGGTGTCGCTCACGGGGTTTCCTCGGCTCGTAGGGCCGCCGGCGGGAGCCGACGGCAATGGTCCGACAACACCACCCAGCGTAGACACCCCGCCCGCTTCCGGGCTCGGTGCTCCGCCGACTCCTGGGCTGCGGCAGGATGGACATCACCTGGTAGGTACGCGTCACGGCGCGTCCCTACTGAAGACAACCGCTGGAGACGCCTGGTGAGTTCCCCGGATCCGCAGCTTTCGGACAAGCACAGCCGCGCGCCGCAGGACGCCGAAGACAGCCCTGAGCACGGTGACAGCGCCCCTGGCGTTCGCCAGACGCGAAACGAGCCCGGCCCCCGCCGACACAACCCCGTGATCGCCGTGACGGGTGCCGCGTCGGGCGTCGGCGCCGCCCTGGTGGCCCGCCTCGTCGAATCCGACGAGGTCAAGCAGGTCGTCGCGATCGACGAGCGGCGCGGCGACTGCGCCGCCGCGCAGTGGCACGTCCTGGACGTACGGGACCCCGCGATCGCCGAGAAGCTGCGCGGCGCGGACGTCGTCGTCCACCTTGCCCTCGACCTCGACCTGGAAACGGACCCGGCGGCCCGCACCGCCTACAACGTGCGCGGAACCCAGACCGTCCTGACGGCCGCCGCCGCGGCCGGGGTGCACCGGGTCGTGCTGTGCACCTCCGCCATGGTCTACGGGGCGCTCCCGGACAACGACATCCCGCTGACCGAGGACGCCGAGCTGCGGGCCACCGCCGAGGCCACCGGCGTCGGCGACCTGCTGGAGATCGAGCGGCTCGGCCGCCGGGCCCCCCGCGCGCACCCCGGGCTGAACGTCACCGTGGTGCGCCCCGCGGTCCTGGTCGGAGGCACCGACACGGCGCTGACCCGGTACTTCGAGTCCCCGCGTCTGCTCGTGGTCGCGGGATCCCGGCCCACCTGGCAGTTCTGCCACGTCGAGGACCTGGTCAGCGCCCTGGAGTACGCGGCGCTGGAGAAGGTCGAGGGCGAGCTGGCGGTCGGCTGCGAGGGCTGGCTGGAGCAGGAGGAGGTCGAGGAGCTGAGCGGCATCCGCCGCATGGAGCTGCCCTCGGCGGTCGCCCTGGGCGCCGCGGCCCGACTCCACCGGATCGGCCTGACGCCGTCCCCGGCCGGTGACCTCGCCTACACGATGCACCCGTGGGTGGTCAGCGTCAGCGGGCTGCACGCGGCCGGCTGGCGGCCCCGCTGGACCAACGAGGAAGTGCTCGCCGAACTGCTCCAGGAGGTCGCGGGCCGGCACACCGTCGCGGGCCGTCGCCTGGGCCGCAAGGACGCCGCCACGGCCGCCGGCGCCGCCGGCGCGACCGTCGCCCTCCTCGGCGCGGCCGCCGCGGTCCGCCGCGCCCGCAAGCGCCGGGGGATCTGAGCAGCCGGGCCGACGCGCGCCCCGCCCCGGCCCGGGGCGGGCGCTCGGCACCGGTCGAGAGCGGGCCGGGCCGTGCTTCCTGTAGGAGGCTCCATACGGGCGGGTCGTACAGCCGGTCGAATCGGCTCTACCGCGATCCGAAAACCGTGGTGCACGATGGCTGTATGGCTCCGCACTTCGACCACCCCGGCGAGCAGGCCGCTCCGGACCCGATCCGCCTGCTCGAAATCCGTGAGACCCCGCTCTCGATCGACGAGGTCTTCCAGGCCGTCGGCGACGACGCGACGGGCGGCACGACCCTCTTCGTCGGCACCGTGCGCAACCACGACAGCGGAGCGGACGTGGACTCCCTCGGCTACTCCTGCCACCCGACGGCGGAAGCCGAGATGCGCCGCGTCGCCGAGCGCGTCGTGGCCAAGTTCCCGGTCCGCGCCCTCGCGGCCGTCCACCGCGTGGGCGACCTGTCCGTGGGCGACCTCGCGGTCGTCGTCGCCGTGTCCTGCCCGCACCGCGGCGAGGCCTTCGAGGCCTGCCGGATGCTGATCGACGACCTCAAGCACGAGGTGCCGATCTGGAAGCACCAGACGTTCGCGGACGGCACCGAGGAGTGGGTCGGCGCCTGCTGAGCCCTCCCGTGCGAGCCCACACCCCCCGGTACACCCCCGGCGGCGGGGCCGCCACCGCCAGGGGGTAACCTCGCACCCGTTCGGCCGCGCAACACGCCCCCGATTTGCGTAACCCCTTTCCGGGCACGAGCGTTGAAGCCACCAACGACACGTACTTTCGGGGCAGGGAGGCACGTCCATGGCGTCATTGGCGTGGTTGCTGATTCCGCTGTTCGCCGCCATCGGAGCGGCGATATGGGGCAGCTGGGCGGCTCGCGACCGGACATCCGGCGACATATCCGAGCTGGCCGGCTACGCGAGATTCCGCGAGGTCATGGACAAGACCGACCACACCAGGACGAAGGCGGAGGCGCACTCCGGTTCCGACGCCGTCTGAGGCGTCCCGCGAGTCCCTGAGAATCGCCTGAGAGTTCCCGCGCACGACCCCGTACGGCCCGGCCCCACGGGCCGCCTGCCAGGGGCGTCCCGTACTGTCGATCCATGCCACGCCGCACCGCGACGATGCTCGCCTCCACCCTCGTCCTGTTCGCGCTGCTCTGCGCAGGGGTGTTCCTGAAGGTCCCGTACTCCGAGATGAGCCCGGGCCCCACGGTGAACACGCTCGGGGACTCGCGCGGCGAGCCGGTGCTCAGCATCTCGGGGCACAAGACCCACCCCACCAGCGGCCACCTCAACATGACGACCGTCCGGGTCACCGGCGCGGACTACGACATGAACCTGCTGGAAGCGGCGTACGGGTGGCTGTCCGGCGACAACATCGTGGTGCCGCACGAGAACCTCTACCCGAACGGGAAGACGGAGAAGCAGTCCACGCAGGAGAACGCCGAGGAGTTCAGCCAGTCCCAGGAGAGCGCCAAGGTCGCGGCGCTCAAGCAGCTGAAGATCCCGGTCACCCCGCACGTCATCGTGTCCTCCGTGGTCAAGGGCGGCCCCGCCGAGGGCAGCCTGCACGCCGGCGACGTGATCAAGTCCGTGGACGGCACCCCCGTGGCCGAGGCCGCCGACGTGGCCAGGCTCGTCACCAAGCACAAGGTCGGGGAGCCCGTCGAGTTCGTCGTCGTCCCCGCGAAGGAGATGGCGGAGGCGGAGAAGGGCAACCGCGAGCCCGGCGCCACCGCCAAGATCAAGGTCACCACGGGCAAGGCCGAGGACGACGGTCACGCCATCGTCGGGATCCGGGCCGGGATCGACCACACCTTCCCGTTCCCCATCGACATCAACCTCGCCGACGTCGGCGGCCCGAGCGCCGGTCTCATGTTCGCGCTCGGCATCGTCGACAAGCTGACCCCCGAGAACCTGACCGGCGGGAAGTTCGTCGCCGGCACCGGCACCATCGACGACGACGGCAAGGTCGGCCCGATCGGCGGCATCCAGATGAAGACCATCGGCGCCCGCCAGGCCGGCGCCGAGTACTTCCTGACCCCGGCCGACAACTGCGCCGCTGCCTCCTCCCACGTGCCCGACGGGCTCACGCTGGTGAAGGTGTCCACCATCGACGACGCCGCCAAGGCGCTGGAGAAGATCTCCAAGGGGGAGACGGCAGGGCTGCCGCAGTGCGGCAAGCCCTGACCGGCCCCCGAAGAACCCCGCGAGCGACGATCCGGTCCGGCACGGGCCGGTCCGGGTCCGGTCAGTCCAGGAAGGTCGCGGCCAGCGCCTCGGCCAGCCCCGGCACCAGGGTCGCGCCCGTCAGCACCTCGGTCGACGAGTCCTTCTCGCGCAGCCGAACGGCCGACTCCCGCGACCCGTCCCGCAGGACACCCACGGTCAGCCGCACCTCCTGCCGGTCCGGATGCCCGGCGACCCACTTGGCCAGCTGCTTGTCGCCGAGCCCCTCCGGGACGGAGGCCTCCGCCGACGGCGGCAGCATCAAACGCTCCACGGTCAGCGCGCAGCCGACGATCGCGGCGGGCCAGGCGATGGTCCCCAGGAACTTGTCCAGCGGGGTCCCCGCCGGCACCTGGTCCTGTTCGATCGGGGTGAGCTGGCTCTTGCCCGCGTCGTCCTGGTCGAGGCCCAGCTGACGGGCGAGGCCCGGCTCCTGCTTGCGCAGCTTGGCGGTGTCGACCAGGGCGAACAGCCGGGCCGGCTTGTCCCAGCCGAGGGTGGAGGCGTACTCGTCGATCTCGAGGACGGCGCGCGTCAGCGGGGAGGCGGCCATCGGGGTGCCGGCGGAAGGAGAAAGGTTGGACATGGACAACATCCTGCCTCCTTTCCACCCGATACCGGGAACTGACTAAAGCCTCAGTAAGTTGCATGAGTGGGCTCTACGATCGGGGGCCCCGTTGATGACCAGACCCAGCGACTTTCAGAGGTGCGCACCTTGGCTTTCCAGATGCCGGACCGCGGCGGAGGCCCTTCCGGGCCACGGATGAGAGTCGGCCGCCCGTCCCGGCGTGCCCGGACTCTATTGATGACCTTGGGCGTCCTGGCCGTCCTGGCCATGTTGTTCATCATGTTCGCGGGCTTCTGGACCGACTGGCTCTGGTTCCGGTCCGTCAAGTACTCCACGGTCTTCACCACCACGCTGTGGACCAAGGTCGGCCTCTTCGCCGTCTTCGGCCTGCTGATGGCGGGTGCCGTCGGGTTCAACATCTGGCTGGCCCACCGGCTGCGGCCGCCGCTCAGCGCGATGTCGATGGAGCAGCAGAGCCTCGACCGCTACCGCATGAGCGTCGCCCCGTACAAGAAGTGGCTGCTCCTGGGCATCGCCGCCATCGTCGGCCTCATCGCCGGCGCCTCGGCGGCCGGCCAGTGGAAGACCTGGCTCATGTACGTGAACGGGGTGCCCTTCGGACAGAAGGACCCCCAGTTCGGCCTGGACGTGTCGTTCTACACCTTCGACCTGCCCTGGTACCGCTTCCTGCTCGGCTTCGGCTTCGCCGCGATCGTCCTGTCGGTGATCGCCGCCGCCGTCGTGCACTACCTGTACGGCGGACTGCGCGTCACCAGCCCCGGCGCCCGGGCCACCGCCGCGGCCACCGGGCACCTGTCGGTGCTGCTCGGCCTCTTCGTGACGTTCAAGGCGATCGCGTACTGGCTCGACCGGTACGGCCTCGCCGTGAAGTCCAGCGACTTCAAGGCCGCCGACAACTGGACCGGCCTGCGCTACGTCGACGCCAACGCGTACCTGCCGGCCAAGACGATCCTCGTCGCCATCGCCGCGATCTGCGCGGTCCTGTTCTTCGCCACCCTGTGGCGCCGGACCTGGCAGCTTCCGGTCATCGGCTTCGGCCTGATGGTCCTCTCGGCGATCCTGATCGGCGGGCTGTACCCGGCGATCGTGCAGAAGTTCCAGGTCCAGCCGAACGAGCAGGCCAAGGAATCGCCGTACGTCCAGAAGAACATCAAGGCGACGCGCGACGCCTACGGGATCGCCCAGTCCGAGGTCAAGGACTACCCGGGCGTACCGCAGACCGAGGACAAGACCAAGCTGCGCCAGACCGCGGACACCACGGCCAGCGTCCGTCTCCTCGACCCGAACATCGTCTCGCCGGCCTTCCAGCAGCTCCAGCAGGTCAAGGGCTACTACGGCTTCCCGTCCACGCTCGCCGTGGACCGGTACAACGGCCAGGACACGGTCATCGGCCTGCGCGAGCTGAACATCGGCGGCATCCCGAAGAACAACTGGATCAACGACCACTTCAAGTACACCCACGGCTACGGCGTCGTCGCGGCCAAGGGCACCACCGTCGGTGACCAGGGCGCCCCCGACTTCACCCAGTCCGACCTGCCCTCGAAGGGCATGTTCGGCACGGACTTCGAGCAGCGCATCTACTACGGCGAGATGACGAAGCAGTACTCGATCGTCGGCGGACCGCAGAAGGAGCTCGACTACTCGGACGACAAGGGCGAGAAGGAGACGAGCTACAAGGGCGACTCCGGGGTCAATCTCGACAACCCGGTCAACCGGGCGGCCTACGCGCTCTCCTTCAACGAGCCGCAGATCCTGTACTCCGGGGCCATCGGCGAGGGCTCGCGGATCCTGTACCACCGCACGCCCAAGGAGCGCGTCGAGGCCGTCGCGCCGTGGCTGACCATCGACGGGGCGCCGTACCCGGCGGTCGTCGACGGCCGGATCAAGTGGATCGTCGACGCCTACACGACGACCAACGGCTACCCGTACGCCTCGCGCACCACGCTGGGCCAGAGCACCGCGGACTCGCTGACCAACAGCCAGCGCGCGGTGGTCGCCCAGGAGAACCAGGTCAACTACATCCGCAACTCGGTGAAGGCGACCGTCGACGCGTACGACGGCACGGTCGACCTGTACCAGTGGGACAAGGAAGACCCGGTCCTCAAGACCTGGATGAAGGCGTTCCCGGGCACGGTCAAGGCCAAGAGCGAGATCCCCAAGGCGCTCATGGACCACCTGCGCTACCCGCAGGACCTCTTCAAGGTCCAGCGCGAGCTGCTCACCCGCTACCACGTCACGGACCCGCAGACCTTCCTCAGCGGCAGTGAGGCCTGGGCCGTCCCGGACGACCCGACCGTCAAGGCGGGCACGGCGCTTCCGCCGTACTACCTGTCGATGAAGATGCCGGACCAGAAGGAGAAGGATCAGGTCTTCTCGCTCACCACGACGTTCACGCCGAACGAGCGCGACAACCTGAGCGCCTACATGGCGGTCAACGCCGATCCGGGCACCCCGGACTACGGCAAGATCAGAATCCTGAAGCTGCCGACCAGCAAGCCGGTCGACGGCCCCAAGCAGGTACAGAGCAAGTTCCAGTCCGAACCGAAGATCGCCGAGTCGATCCGCCTGCTGCGCGGTGGTGACTCCGAGGTCGAGTACGGAAACCTGCTCGCGGTGCCGCTCGACGGCGGAATGCTCTACGTGGAGCCGGTGTACGTCCGCAGTTCCGGGCTGAAGTACCCGCTGCTGCGCAAGGTGCTGGTGACCTACGGCGGCCAGACGGCCTTCGAGGACACGCTGGAGAAGGCACTGAACGTGGTCTTCGGGGCCGAGGCGCCGACCGTGCCCGTGACCCCGGAGAAGCCGCCGGGCGAAGGCACCGTCACCCCGCCGACCGCCCAGGACCCGACGGTCAAGGCGGCGCTGTCGGACGCGCAGAAGGCCATCGAGGCGGCCGAGAAGGCCCGCCAGTCCGGTGACTGGACGGCGTTCGGCAAGGCGCAGGAGGACATCAAGGCGGCGCTTCAGCGGGCGATCGACGCCGAGGCGAAGCTCACGGCCCCCAAGTCCGGAGGCTGACGATCACTTGGTAATGGCTCCGTCCCGCGTCGTGCTACTGTGGTTTTACCGACGCGGGGTGGAGCAGCTCGGTAGCTCGCTGGGCTCATAACCCAGAGGTCGCAGGTTCAAATCCTGTCCCCGCTACTGAAAACGAAGGCCCGGATCCCATGGGATCCGGGCCTTCGTCGTGTCCGCGAAGGGGCGCGGACATGACGCGTGACGAACGCGTGACGGACACGGGGTCGCTGGGGCGGGTGAGTTGGGGCAGGAGCGTGTTTGACTTGTCTCTCTGTGGGCATGTCGACAAAACGCTGTAGTGACCTCACTGGCTGCGACATACCAGGTGTACGCGGGTAGCAGGTGATGCGACGATGGGATTTATGGGGGACAGGTCAACTCTGCTGGAGACAGGGCGGTTTGTGAGGGCGGAGGCCGAGCCGGGCACGGGAGCCGTTGAGGCGGCTCGCACCGTTAACGCGCAGACCGCACTGACCGATGCGGATTTCGCGGACGAAGCCTTCGGCGAAGCCGACGTGGCCAGTGACGCCGAGCTCGAAGCCCGGCACCGGGTGGCCGCAGACAAGGGCGACCCCGGCGCCATGAGCGTGCTCGGGGCGCTGCTGCTGCGCCGCGGCGACCTCGCCGGGGCCGAGCCCTACCTGCGCGGAGCCACCGGCGAGGGCGACCGGGCCGCCGCCAACAACCTCGGCGTGCTGCTGCACCAGCGGGGCTACCCCGAGGAGGCCGCCGGCTGGTGGCGCGTCGCCGCCGTGGCCGGATCCGCACCCGCCGCGCACGCCCTCGGCCGCTACTACCGGGAGCGGGGCGACGAGCCCGCCGCCGAGTACTGGCTGCGCCAAGCGGCGGAATCCGGTCATGCCCTGGGCGCGTACGGACTGGCCGACCTGCTGGAGCACCGCGGGGACCGCGGCGTCGAGCGCTGGTTCCGTGCGGCCGCCGAGCAGGGGCACCGCGAAGCCGCGTACCGACTGGCGCGACACCTGCGCAAGGGCGACCCCGCCGAGGCCGAGCAGTGGTACCGGCAGGCCGCCGCGCGCGGACACCGCCGGGCCGCCCTGCACCTGGGCGCGCTGCTGGAGGCGCGCGGGGAACTCAAGGAGGCCGGGCGCTGGTACCTGACCTCCGCCAAGCAGGGCGAGGCCCGGGCCGCCTGCGCCCTGGGGTTCCTGCTGCGCGACGCCGGTGACGAGGACAGCGCGGCCGTGTGGTGGAACCGTGCCGCCCAGGACGGAGACGGCAACGCCGCCAACGCGCTGGGCGCGCTGCACGCCGCGCGCGGCGAGACCCAGACGGCCGAGAAGTGGTACCGGGCCGCCATGGACGCGGGCGACCAGAACGGGGCGTACAACCTCGCTTTGCTGTGCGCCGCGCAGGAGCGGACCGCGCAGGCCGAGCAGTGGTACCGGCGCGCGGCGTACGCGGGCCACCGCGAGGCGGCCAACGCGCTCGCCATCCTGCTGTTGCAGGGCGGCGACACCGAGGGCGCCGAGCCGTGGTTCTCCAAGGCGGCGGAGGCGGGCAGCGTGGACGCCGCCTTCAACCTGGGCATCCTCTTCGCCGGTCGGGACGAGGACCGCACGGCGCTGAAGTGGTACGAGCGGGCCGCGTCGGCGGGACACACCGACGCCGCGCTCCAGGTCGGCATCGCCCTCGTGCGGGACGGCGAGGAGCGGGCCGCCGAACGTCACCTGCGCTGCGCGGCGGGCGGCGGCAGCGCGGAGGCCGCCTTCCGGCTGGCCTCGCTGCTGGAGTCGCTGGCCCCGCCGCCGGAGCCGCCGGCCCTCGGCGAGTCCGCGGGCGGCGCCGCGCGCACCGAGAGCGAGGAGTGGTACGAGCGGGCCGCCGAGCACGGGCACCGGCGGGCGCAGGTGCGCGTCGGGATGCTGGCCGCCGCGCGGGGTGACCTGCCGATGGCGGCGCGGTGGTACCGGGAGGCGGCCGAGGCCGGCTCCCGCAACGGGGCCTTCAACCTGGGGCTGTTGCTGGCGCGGGAGGGCAACGAGCCGGAGGCGGCGCTGTGGTGGACGCGGGCGGCCGTGTCCGGACACGGCCGGGCCGCGCTGCGGCTGGGACTGCTGGCCGCGCGTCAGGGCGACCTGACGGAGGGGCAGAAGTGGTGCGTGCGGGCCATGGAGCTGGGGCCGGCGGAGGTCTCGGAACGGGCCGCCAGGCTGCGGGACGCGCTGGCGGAGGAACTCTCGGCCTGACCCGGGACGGCCGAGAGGCGCCGCTCGGGGGTCAGCGGTAGAGCCATGACGTCGAGCGCGCGTACGCGTGGCGGAAGAACAGGGGCATCAGGGCGTCGTTGACACGGCGTTGCAGGGTGCCGGGGGTCTTGGAGTCGCGGTTCGCGCCGGCCGACCTGCTCATGCGGGCGGTCCGGGGGCGACGCAGGCGGGTGTACGCGTCGAGGGCGGAGCGGACCGAGGGGGCCGAGGCCACGCACCCGGCCAGGGCCACCGCGTCCTCGACGGCCATCGAGGCGCCCTGCCCCGCGCCCACCGGGTGCGCCGCGTCCCCGATCAGCACCGTGCGGCCGTCGTGCCAGACGGGGACCTCCGCCATCCGGTGCATCGGCATCGCGCGATCGACCCGTACGGCGGACGCGAGCATCAGCGACGGCCCGGCCTCCCCGGCGTACAGCTCCGCGAGCAGCGGCAGGGGCACCTCGGCGCTCTCCGGGGGCTCCGGCGAGGCCACCTGGGCCGACCACCACACCGAGCCGTCCGACGCCGGGACGTACAGGAACGCCCCGCGCCGCCCGAACACCATGTGGTAGGTGTCGGGATCGAGGTCCGGGCCCCGCGAGACCCCCGACACGCTGTAGAGCCCCGCGTACTCCGGGACCGGTGCCGTCGCCGACAGGGCCGGGCGGGACGCGGACCAGATCCCGTCCGCCGCGACCACCAGGTCCCCGTCCACGTCCGCGGCGCGGACCCGCTCGCCCGTGACGATCCGGGCCCCGGCGCTCACCGCCTCCGCCCGCAGGACCTCCACCAGCCGCCCGCGCAGCAGGGTCGTGCTGTGCAGCGTGTCGGAGGCCGGCCGGCCCCGGGGGACCTCGCCGAGGAGCTTCCCGGAGGCCGACCACATCCGCTGGTGCGCCACCTGGAAACCGGCGGCGCGGACCGCGGGGAGGCAGCCGAGGGACTCCAGGGCGCGCTGCCCGTTGACGGCCAGGCTCAGGAACGACCCGACCCGACCCGCCGGGTCCTCGTAGGCCTCGTACACGGTGACCTCGGCGCCGGTGCGCCGGCGCAGGGCGATCGCGCTCGCCGCGCCGGCCACTCCGCCACCGATGACTGAGATGCGCATGACTGTGCCCTTCTCGCTGAATCTGCATTCACTGAATAATGATTCGGTGAAACTCGATTCAGTATGATGACGGCGCAACGACGGCGTCAAGCGGCAAGGGGATCCCGGTGGGAGTGCGCAAGGAGCGGGCGGCCGGCACGGAGGCGGCGCTCAAGGAGGCGGCCCGAGGGCTGTTCCTGGAGCGGGGCTACGCGCAGACGAAGATCACCGACATCACCAGGGCGGCGGGACGCTCCACCGGCGCGTTCTACGAGCACTTCGCCGGCAAGGAGGAACTGCTCCAGGCGCTGCTCGCGGACATGGGGGACCAGGTCGACGCGGCCGTGGGGGCCGAGGACCATCCGCGGGAGCACGATCTCGCCGATCCCGCACAGCTCCGTACGCACGTCGCCGTCAGCTGGGGGGTCTTCCGGGACCACCTGCCCGTCGTCGTGGCCCTCTTCCAGAAGTCCATGGCCGAGCCCCCGGCGGCGGGGCGGGCCTGGGAGCGGCTGACGCGGGAGACGGACCCGCTGCGTCGGCACCTGGAGTACATGCGCGAGCAGGGCCGCCCGCTGCCCGGAGACCCCGGTCTGGTCGCGGCGGCCATGGGGTCGATGATCTCGATGCTCGGCTACGCGGCGATGACCGCAGAGGTCCCGATCGACGACGACGAGGTGGTCGACACCCTCACCGCTCTCCTGCTGCGAGGACTGGCCGGTTAACGGATTTGCATCTGCCGGGGGCCCTCCCGTAAAGTCAGGTTTACCGACGCGGGGTGGAGCAGCTCGGTAGCTCGCTGGGCTCATAACCCAGAGGTCGCAGGTTCAAATCCTGTCCCCGCTACTGAAGACCGAAGGCCCGGATCCCCTGGATCCGGGCCTTCGGTCGTTTCCGGACCGTTCCCGGATGGAAAGCACGCCACGAGAAGGGCCCGGAAGCATCGCGCTTCCGGGCCCTTCGTGTCGTTCGTGGCGGGGGTCAGGCGACCGCGCAGTTCGGGCAGACCCCTCGGTACGTGACCTCGACGGCGGAGACCGTGAAGCCGAAGCGTTCGCCGTCGGGCAGGTCGGCCAGCGGGTCGCCGGCCGGGTGGACGTCGCGGATCGCGCCGCAGCGGGCGCACACCAGGTGGTGGTGCGGCTGGTGCGCGTTCGGGTCGTACCGCTTGGCGCGGCGATCCGTGGACACCTCCAGGACCTCGCCGAGGGACACGAGCTCGCCCAAGGTGTTGTAGACGGTCGCCCGGGAGATCTCCGGCAGCCTGGTCACGGCACGCGCGTGCACCTCGTCTGCCGTCAGGTGAACGTGGTCACCGTCGAGCACCTCGGCCACGACACGCCGCTGTGCGGTCATGCGCCATCCGCGTCCGCGGAGTCGTTGCAGCAGGTCACTCATGGACGCCAGCCTAACAGCGAGGGGACTCCGTGTAACTCCCGAACGAGTGCGAGATTGGATGCTTACTTGACTTAGACAAAGTCCATCATAGGATCGAGTACGGCACGGCCCGAGGTCGGGTCGAGGGCAGGACGAGGCAGGAATGACGCAGGAGGCGCACGTGACGCAGGGACCGCTCACCACGGAGGCCGGAGCTCCGGTCGCCGACAACCAGAACAGCGAGACCGCCGGCATCGGCGGCCCCGTCCTGGTCCAGGACCAGCTCCTGCTGGAGAAGCTCGCGCACTTCAACCGCGAGCGGATCCCGGAGCGCGTGGTGCACGCCCGCGGCGCCGGCGCCTACGGCACCTTCACGCTCACCCGCGACGTCTCGCAGTGGACCCGGGCGAAGTTCCTGTCCGAGGTCGGCAAGGAGACCGAGACGTTCCTGCGCTTCTCCACCGTCGCGGGCAACCTCGGCAGCGCCGACGCGGTGCGCGACCCCCGCGGCTGGGCGCTGAAGTTCTACACCGAAGAGGGCAACTACGACCTCGTCGGCAACAACACCCCGGTGTTCTTCATCAAGGACGCCATCAAGTTCCCCGACTTCATCCACACCCAGAAGCGCGACCCGTACACGGGCTCGCAGGAAGCCGACAACGTGTGGGACTTCTGGGGCCTGAGCCCCGAGTCGACCCACCAGGTCACCTGGCTCTTCGGCGACCGCGGCATCCCGGCGTCCTACCGCCACATGAACGGCTTCGGCTCGCACACGTTCCAGTGGAACAACGAGGCCGGCGAGGTCTTCTGGGTCAAGTACCACTTCAAGACCGACCAGGGCATCAAGAACCTCACCCAGGACGAGGCCAACCGGCTCGCCGGCGAGGACCCCGACTCGCACCAGCGCGACCTGCGCGAGGCCATCGAGCGCGGCGACTTCCCGTCCTGGACCGTGCAGGTCCAGATCATGCCCGCGGCCGAGGCGGCCGGGTACCGCTTCAACCCGTTCGACCTCACCAAGGTGTGGCCGCACGCGGACTACCCGCTGATCGAGATCGGCAAGCTGGAGCTCAACCGCAACCCGGAGAACGTCTTCGCCGAGGTCGAGCAGAGCATCTTCAGCCCGGCCCACTTCGTCCCCGGCATAGGTCCCTCCCCGGACAAGATGCTCCAGGGCCGTCTCTTCGGCTACGGCGACGCCCACCGCTACCGCGTCGGCATCAACGCCGACCACCTGCCGGTGAACCGCCCGCACGCCACCGAGGCGCGCACCCACTCCCGCGACGGCCACCTGTACGACGGTCGCCACAAGGGCGCGAAGAACTACGAGCCGAACAGCTTCGGCGGCCCGCACCAGATCGACCGCCCGCTGTGGCAGTCGGTTCCCCTCACGGGCGGCACGGGCAACCACCCGGCCGCGGTGCACAGCGAGGACAACGACTTCGTCCAGGCCGGCAACCTCTACCGCCTCTACTCGGAGGACGAGAAGACCCGGCTGATCGAGAACCTGTCCGGGTTCATCGCGAAGGTCTCGCGCGAGGACATCGTCGAGCGCGCGATCAACAACTTCCGCCAGGCGGACGGCGACTTCGGCAAGCGGCTGGAAGCCGCGGTCCAGGCCCTTCGCGGCTGACGCACCGCTTGTCGTGGCGAAAGACGGGCCGGCGCTCCCTCGGGAGGGCCGGCCCGTCGGCGTACCGCCGAAGAGCCCGGGCCGACGCGGCCCCGCCCCCTGGACCTACGCCGGTACGGCGCTGCGGCGGACCGGCGCCCAGCAGCGGATGACGTCACGGACGGACACGATGCCCACGGGGCCGCCGTCCTCCAGCACGATCAGATGCCGGAAACCGCCGTGCGCCATGGCCTCGGCGGCCTCCTGCACGGTTGCCTCCGGGGTGCAGAACACGACGTTGTTGGTGGTGTGCGCACCCACGGACTCACGGTCGGGATCGTGTCCCGCGCCGATCGAGTTGAGGATGTCGCGCTCGGTCAGGATGCCGATTCCACTGTGCTCGGGGTCGAGTACGACGGCCGCGCCCACGCGTCGGCCGGACATCAGGCAGGCCGCCTGACGGAGGGAGTGCGCGGGTCCGAGGGTGAGGATCACGGTGCTCATGGCGTCACGGACGAGCATGAAGGGAGCCACCTCCTGGTGATCCCCTGCTCGGGTGGGTGCGCGAGGCGAAGGCCGTGCGGTCGCACTTCGAGAAGCCCTTCACAAGCGCACAAGCGGGGGGACCCTCAGATTCCCACGAACACGGAGGGTCATCAAGAGGGCGCGTTCCGCACGCGCGGGCGCATCCGCCGGCACGGGACGCGCCCGGACCTCGTTCGCGTGGGCCCCCGGGAGTCCGGGACCCGGCCACCCGCACCCCGGCGCCTTGAGTCAGGCGCGCGGACGCAGGTGCGTCAGCATCTCCGCGTGGAGCAGCCCGTTCGAGGCGGCGGCGTTCCCGCCGTGCACGCCCTCGACCCCGTCCAGATCGGTGAAGCGGCCGCCCGCCTCCTCCACCACGACCGCCAGGGCGGCCATGTCCCACAGGCTCAGCTCCGGCTCCGCGCACAGGTCGAGCGAACCCTCCGCGACCATCATGTAGGGCCAGAAGTCGCCGTAGCCGCGGGTGCGCCAGCAGGCGCGCGACAGGTCCAGGAAGCCGGGCAGCCGGCCCTGGTCCTCCCAGCCGCTCAGCGAGGAGTAGGCGAAGGAGGCGTCGTCCAGGGTCGCGACCTTCGACACCCCGAGCCGCGTGGTCTCTCCCAGGGCGCCGCCCGCGAAGGCGCCACCGCCCTGCGCGGCCCACCAGCGGCGGCCCAGCGCCGGTGCGGAGACCACGCCGACCACGGGACGGAAGGCGCCGTCGGCGTCGTCGGGGTCCTGCGCCATCAGGGAGATCAGGGTCGCCCAGACCGGAACCCCGCGCACGTAGTTCTTGGTGCCGTCGATGGGGTCCACGACCCAACGGCGCGGCCCCTCGCCCTGGAGCCCGTACTCCTCGCCCAGGATCGCGTCGCCGGGGCGGGCGGCCAGGATCCCGGCCCGGACGATCTCCTCGGCGGCCTTGTCGGCCTCGCTCACCGGGGTCATGTCCGGCTTCGTCTCGACCAGCAGGTCGAGGGCTCGGAACCGCTGCATCGTGGCGGCGTCCGCCGCGTCGGCGAGTTCAAGGGCAAGGCGGAGGTCATCGTCATACTCGGGCATGGTCGAACAGTAGCGAGACTGTCGCGGCCCGGCGAACGCCGTCCACGGTACGGCCGAGACGCGCCCTTGACAGGATCTGTCGACCCGTCAACTCTGGCCGGAGAGCCAATCGGGTGAGCCAATCGGGGGAGGCGTCGATGCCGGCGGCCCGGGAATCCTTGCTGGAAGCGGCCGGAGCGGCGCTGTCCGCGCGCCCCTGGCCCGCCGTGCGGATGGTCGACGTGGCGGCCGCCGCCGGGGTGTCCCGACAGACCCTCTACAACGAGTTCGGCGGCAAGGCCGGCCTGGGCCGGGCCCTGGTCCGCCGCGAGGCCGACTGGTACCTCGACGGCGTGGACCGGACCCTGGCCGCCCAGGCGGGCACCGCCGACCGGCTCGCGGGAGTGGCCGAGTGGACCGTACGGGCCGCCCGCGCGCGCCCCCTGGTCCAGGCCCTGCTGACCGGCTCGTGGAACGGGAACCTGCCCGCGCCGCCCGGACGCGGGTCCCGACCGGGCGTCCCCGCGCTCGGCCCCGGCGAACTGATCCGCGCGGTCCGCGACCGGGCGTCCGCCGCGCTCACGCCGGAAACGGCGGGGCGGTGCGAACTCGTCGTACGGCTCGCACTGTCCTACGTGATCGCCCCGGGGGAGGAGTCGGGCACCGGGGAACTGCTGCGCCTGGTCAGTGCGCCGAACCGGACAGCTGAAGCCCGATGACGCCGAGGATGACCAGCGAGATCGAGACGAGCTTGAGGGTGGACACCAGGTCGCCCAGGAAGACCATGCCGTAGATCGCGGTCCCGGCCGCCCCGATGCCCGTCCACACCGCGTACGCCGGACCCACGTCGAGCTTCTTCAGCGCGAGCGTCAGCAGGCCGAAGCTGCCGAGCGCGAAACAGGCGAAGGCGATCGTCGGCCACAGACGGGTGAAACCGTGGGACAGCTTGAGACACACCGCGAAGCCCGTCTCCAGGAACCCGGCGACCACGACCAGCAGCCACGCCATGGCGTACGCCTCCCCGCGTCATGTGACATCGCGTCACTTGGTGCGAACAAGCATTTATCCCGACCGGTGCTCCCACAAACCCGGCCCGCCGCCGGACGGCCGGGCCGCCGACCGGCTCAGTCGCCCTCGCGGCGCTCCCGCGTCTCCAGCAGCCGGCGCAGCGAGTACAGCCGCGCCGGGTCCGCGTGGCCGTCCTCCACCCACTTGTCGAGCGCGCAGTCCGGCTCGTCGTGGCTGCACGCGCGCGGACACCCCTCGGTACCGGGCACCAGTTCCGGGAAGGCCAGGATCACCCGGGACGGGTCCACGTGGTGCAGACCGAACGAGCGCACGCCCGGGGTGTCGATCACCCAGCCGTCGCCCGAGGGCAGCGGCAGCGCCAGCGCCGAGGTGGTGGTGTGCCGGCCGCGGCCGGTCACCGCGTTCACGTGGCCGGTGGCGCGCCGCCGGTCCGCCGCGACGAGCGAGTTGACCAGGGTGGTCTTGCCGACGCCCGAGTGGCCGACGAAGGCCGTGATCCGGCCGTTCAGACGCTCGCGCACCCGCTCCGCCGCGTCGCCCGTCGCCAGCTCCTCGCGGTTGGTGACCACGTAGTTCAGGCCGAACGTCGAGTAGATCTCCAGGATCTTGTCGGCGGACGTCAGGTCGGACTTGGTGAGCACCAGCAGCGGCTCCAGCCCGGCGTCGTACGCGGCCACCAGGCAGCGGTCGATCATCCGGGGCCGCGGCTCCGGATCGGCCAGCGCCGTGACGATGGCCAGCTGGTCCGCGTTCGCGACGACCACCCGCTCGTACGGGTCGTCGTCGTCCGCGGTGCGCCGCAGGACGGACCTGCGCTCCTCGATCCGCACGATCCGGGCGAGGGTGTCCTTCTTGCCGGACAGGTCACCGACGATCCAGACCTTGTCGCCGACCACCGCCGCCTTGCGGCCGAGCTCGCGGGCCTTCATCGCGTGCACCGCGCGGTCCTCGACCAGGCAGGTCAGCCGGCCGCGGTCCACGGTCAGGACGAAGCCCTCCGAGGCGTCCTCGTGCTTGGGGCGGATGGTCGTACGCGGCCGATTGCCCTTGCGGTTCGGGCGGGAGCGGATGTCGTCCTCGTCGGTGTTCTTGCCGTACCTGCGCATGACGGGCCCTACGCTCCCGTTCCCGCGAGCATGTCTGTCCACATCTTGGGGAAGTCCGGCAGGGTCTTCGCGGTCGTCGCCACGTTCTCGATCAGCACGCCCTCCACCGCCAGACCGATCACGGCGCCCGCGGTGGCCATCCGGTGGTCGTCGTACGTGTGGAAGACACCGCCGTGCAGCGGGCGCGGGCGGATGTGCAGACCGTCGGCGGTCTCGGTGACGTCGCCGCCCAGCCCGTTGATCTCGGCGGTCAGCGCGGCCAGCCGGTCCGTCTCGTGCAGCCGCAGGTGCCGGACACCGCGCAGGACCGACTCGGAGTCGGCCAGCGCGGCCACCGCCGCGATGCCCGGGGTCAGCTCGCCGACCTCGCCCAGGTCCACGTCGATGCCGTGGATCTTCCCGGTGCCGGTGAAGACCAGACCCGCGTCGGTGAGCTCGCAGGAACCGCCCATCTCCGTGAAGATGCGGCGCAGCGCGTCACCGGGCTGAGTGGTGCGGCGCGGCCAGTCGGGGATGGTGACCGTGCCACCGGTGATCAGCGCCGCCGCCATGAAGGGCTGCGCGTTGGACAGGTCGGGCTCCACCACCATGTCGCGGCCCAGGAGCGCGCCGGGCGCGACCCGCCACACGTCCTTCTCGCCGCCGGCCTCCGGGGTGTCCACCTGGGCGCCCGCCGCGCGCAGCATCTCCACCGTCATCCGGATGTGCGGCATCGACGGCAGCGTCGAACCGACGTGCCGGACCTCGACGCCCTGGTTGAACCGCGGCGCGGACAGCAGCAGCGCGGAGACGAACTGGGAGGAGTTGGAGGCGTCGATCTCGACCGTGCCGCCCTCCAGGGCCCCGCCGCCCTGGACGGTCAGGGGCAGCGCGCCCCGGCCGTCGTCGTCGATGCGGGCCCCGAGGACGCGCAGCGCGTTGATGACCTCGCCCAGCGGGCGCTCGTAGGAACGCGGGTCGCCGTCGAAGCGGATGTCGCCGCCGGCCAGGGTGGCCACGGGCGGCAGGAAGCGCATGACCGTGCCCGCGTTGCCGACGTCGACGGTGGCCGGGCCGTGCAGCGCGGCCGGGATGACCCGCCACGCCTCGCCGCTGTCACCGTCGGCGGAGCTGGAGGAGATGGTCTCCTCGATGCCGACGCCCATCGCGCGCAGGGCGTCCGACATCAGCTGCGAGTCGCGCGAGCGCAGCGGGCGGCGCACCCAGCCCGGCTCGGAGGCGAGCGCGGCGAGCACCAGGGCCCGGTTGGTGACCGATTTGGAACCCGGCACGGTGACGGTGGCGTGGACGGTGCCGTCCGCGAGCGGAGCGGGCCAGAGGGCGTGGAGCGCGGGGGTCTCGGTCATGGCCTCCACTTTAGTGGCTCCACCCGTACCCGGATCTTGATCGCCGGCCGGTCGTCGTCCCCGTCTCAGAGGGCGAGAAGCCAGCGCCCGCCGCCGATCAGCGAACACAGCGCCACGGCGTGGAACATCAGCAGCCAGACGACCGGGTGCACGTGCGTGAGCCGACCGAGCTGGTCCGCGTCCGAGTCCGGGGCTCCACCGTTCCTCCGCTTGGCCTGGAGCTCGAACACCGGCCGGACCCCGCCCAGCAGCAGGAACCACACCACCCCGTACGCGAACATCGCCTGGACCTCGGCCGGGGCCAGCCAGGACACCAGGACGAAGCCGGCGCCGGTCAGCACCACCGTCAGCAGCCCGTACGCGTTCCGGATCATCACCAGCATCGCCACCAGCAGCGCGGTGGCCGCCCACAGCAGCAGCGTGATCCGGTGCGCCGACAGCAGCGCGGCCCCGCCGAGGCCGAGCAGCGAGGGCGCCGTGTACCCGGCGGCCGCCGTCAGGACCATGCCGAGCCCGGTCGGCCTGCCCCGGCTGACGGTGACCCCGCTGGTGTCCGAGTGCAGCCGGATCCCGTCGAGCCGGCGCCCGGTCAGCAGCGCGAGCAGCCCGTGACCGCCCTCGTGCGCGATGGTGATCGCGTTGCGGGAGATCCGCCACACCGGGCGGGGCGCCACGGCGGCCAGGGCGACGACCCCGGTCGCGATCACCAGCCACAGCTCGGGCTCGGGCTGTATGCCGGTGAGCCGGTCCCAGAGACCGGCCGTCGTGATGCTGTCCATGGAGTGGCGGACTCCTTGCGGTGGTGGGCGGGTGTCGTGGCAGTGTTGCAGGCATGTGCGGAAGGTATGCAGCGAGTCGGGCGCCGGAGGATCTGGCGGGGATCTTCGGCGTCGAGAAGTGGGAGCCCGAGGAGGCCCTGGCACCCGACTGGAACGTGGCGCCGACGAAAGAGGTCCACATCGTCCTCGACCGTCCCTTGAAGGACGCGCCGAGCCCGCGTCCGGTTCGACAGCTGCGGGTGGTGAAGTGGGGGCTCGTCCCCTCCTGGGCCAAGAACCCCGAGGGCGCCGCCAGGATGATCAACGCCCGCGCCGAGACCCTCGCGGAGAAGCCGTCCTTCCGCCGCCCCTTCGCCCAGCGCCGCTGCATCATCCCCGCCGACGGCTACTACGAGTGGGTCACCGCCCACGACGAGCGGCAGCTGGAGGTCGAGGGGAAGAAGAAGCGGGCCCGCAAGCAGCCCTACTTCGTGCTGCCCTCCGACGGCGCCGTCTTCGCCATGGCCGGGCTCTACGAGTTCTGGCGCGACCGGACCCTGCCCGACGAGCATCCGGCGGCCTGGTGGGTGACCTGCTCGGTCATCACCACCGAGGCCGAGACGGGGCCGCTGGGCGTGGCCCCCGCCGACGGGCCCCGGTCGCTCTCCGAGATCCACCCCCGCATGCCGCTGATGCTGACCCCGGACACGTGGGACCCCTGGCTGGACCCGGCGCGCACCGACCCCGACGAGCTCCAGGCGCTGCTCGCGCCGCCGCCCGGCGGGCTCATGCGGGCGTACCCGGTGTCCACGTCCGTCAGCAACGTGCGCAACAACGGCCCCGAGCTGCTGGAGGAACTGGCCGCGCCGGAGGAGGAGACCCTCTTCTGACCCGGGCAGGATGGGGCGCATGACCACGCGTACCGAGAGCGCCCCCACCCCGGCGGGCGAGGCCCGCATCACCTGGCACCCCGCCACGGCCGGGAAGACCCGGCTCGTGCTCGCCGTGAGCCACGGCGCCGGCGGCGGGATCGAGGCACGGGACCTGCGGGCGCTGGCCGCCGACCTGCCGGCCCGCGGGATCACCGTGGCCCTGGTCGAACAGCCCTGGCGGGTCGCCGGGAAGAAGGTCGCCGCCGCGCCCAAGGTGCTCGACGAGGGCTGGCGCGGGCTGTGGCCGGCGCTGACGCGGCCCGGACTGCCCGTGGTGGCCGGCGGTCGCAGCGCCGGGGCCAGGGTCGCCTGCCGGACCGCCGTCGAACTGGGCGCGGCCGGGGTGCTGGCGCTGGCGTTCCCGCTGCACCCGCCGGGCCGGCCCGAGAAGTCCCGCGCCGAGGAGCTGCTGGGCGCCGGGCGGCCCACTCTGGTGGTCCAAGGCGGCCGGGATCCTTTCGGCCGACCCGAGGAGTTTCCCGAGCCGGTCGGGGACGATCCGTACGAACTCGTCGCGGTGGAGCACGGCGACCACGGGTTCGCCGTGCCGAAGAGGGCCGACCGGACCCAGGACGAGACCCTCGACGCGATCACCGGGGCCGTCGCGGGATGGCTCGGACGACTGCCGCTGTGAGCCCTCGCACGGCTGCCGGCGCGCTCCACGGGCCCGACCTGACACATTCCCGCGTGATCCGGCTCACGCGCCCCGCCGAGTCGACCTGACGGATCCGGGGGCGCCCCAAAGGCCCCGGGAATGCCGGGCCCGGGCCTTCTGTTGTGCCGAATGTCGGTACGTACGGGAAGTTCGTCGGAGGAGAGGGAGCGCATGACCCAGGTCATCAGCCAGAACCGTCCGCAGGCCGCTGACCTGGACTGGACGGTGCTGCCTGCCCCCAAGCGCGGGACGCTTCGGGCGGCGGAGGGCCGGGAAGGTCGACTATTCTCCGATTCGAGCGGATCCGCTTTCGGAGCCGCCACGCTGTCGGAGGAGGTGGGTCCTGTCGCCGGGACCGACGAAGGCCACGCGGAGGAGACGACCCCGGAGCGCAACGCGCGCTTCGAGCGGGACGCCCTCGGCTACCTCGACCAGATGTACTCCGCCGCGCTGCGCATGACGCGCAACCCGGCCGACGCCGAGGACCTGGTCCAGGAGACGTACGCGAAGGCGTACGCGTCGTTCCACCAGTTCCGCGAGGGCACCAACCTCAAGGCATGGCTCTACCGCATCCTGACGAACACGTTCATCAACTCCTACCGCAAGAAGCAGCGCGAACCGCAGCGCAGTGCGGCGGAGGAGATCGAGGACTGGCAGCTGGCGCGCGCCGAGTCGCACATGTCGACGGGCCTTCGGTCCGCCGAATCGCAGGCGCTCGACCACCTGCCCGATTCGGATGTGAAGGAAGCGCTCCAGGCCATTCCGGAGGAGTTCCGCATCGCGGTCTATCTCGCCGACGTAGAGGGCTTTGCGTACAAGGAGATCGCGGACATCATGGGTACACCCATCGGCACGGTCATGTCCCGACTGCACCGTGGGCGCCGTCAACTCCGCGGAATGCTGGAGGACTATGCCCGTGAGCGCGGGCTGGTCCCCGCCGGCGCTGGAGAGTCGAACGACCTGAAAGGCTCGGGCTCATGAGCTGCGGAGAGCCGCACGAGACGGAGTGCGCCGAGGTCCTGGATCACCTTTACGAGTTCCTGGACCACGAGATGCCCGACAGCGACTGCACGAAGTTCGAGACACACTTCGGCGAGTGCAATCCCTGTCTTGAGAAGTACGGCCTCGAACAGGCCGTGAAGAAGCTGGTCAAGCGCTGCTGCGGTTCGGACGACGTGCCGACCGATCTGCGCTCGAAGGTGATGGGACGGATCGAGCTGATCCGTTCGGGACAGGCCGTGCCCGACCACGACGTCACGGCCGACCCCGCGACGGGTTAGCCGAAAGCGTTTCGTTCTCCCGGCGGCCGGGATTCGCCGGCCGCGCCTTTCCGAACAACCGCCCCCGGTCGTTCACTTCGTTCACTCGAAGGTGCTAATCCGGGGGCACCCGAACGACACAATGTGAAAATGTGGCCCACTTCGTGTGGGGCCCCACCTATTCTCCCCTTCCGGTACCGGTCCGCTCCGGTGCCCGCCGTGCACGGCCCAGGGGAGGAGAGCGCCATGCGGGTACTTCCGCCGGCGGCGCGCGTCCTCGTCGTGTGCGCGGTCCTCGTCGCCTCGGTGTGCGTCCTGCCGGCCGCCCTGCGCTCCGACACCCCGTGGCCGACCGTCTCGCTGCTCGCCGCGCTCTACCTCGGCTGTGAGGGGGTGCGGATCTGCCCGCGCCTCGCCGGCCGGGTGCCCGAGGGCATCGGCACCTTCTTCCCCGTCGTGCTGGCCGCCGTCTTCCTGCTCCCGCCCTGCGCCGCCGCGCTCGTGGCCGTGCCCGGAGCCCTGGCCGGACCGGTGGTCCGGCGACCGGCGGGGGTGCGCCGGGTCTGGCACGCGGCGCAGCAGGCGACGGCCGCCTGGGCGGCGGGACGCACGTACGGGCTGCTCGGCGGACCGGCCGCGCTCGACGGGCGGGGACCGGTCGCGAGCGCGGTCCCCGGACCGTCCGCCGACGGCGCGGCGGGCGCCGATCCGATCGCCTGGGTCGCCGACTTCCCCTACCTCCTGCTTCCCGCGGCGGTCGCCGCCGTCGTCTTCTGCCTGGTCCTCGCCCTCCTC
The DNA here is from genome assembly GCF_036231985.1 of Streptomyces sp. NBC_01426. Classification (GTDB taxonomy): domain Bacteria; phylum Actinomycetota; class Actinomycetes; order Streptomycetales; family Streptomycetaceae; genus Streptomyces. Next base: position 2,906,897 of record NZ_CP109500.1, on the reverse strand, counting down.
GACGGGGCGATCCTCGTGGCCGCCGAGCGGCGGCCCCCGGCCACCGTCCGGGCCGGGCTGTCGGTCCGCTCCCTGGCCCCGCACTGCGTGCACGGGCTGGCCGGGCTGATGATGGCCGTCATGTGGCGCAGCCCGTACGGACTGCCCGCCGCCCTGCTGGTCCTGCTGCCGATGTACATCTCCTGCTGGGTCTTCGCCCAGTACCACCGCGAGCGCACCGCCCACCAGGCCACGATCCGCGCGCTGGTACAGGCCGTGGACATCAAGGACCGCTACACGCGCGGTCACAGCGAACGGGTCGGTCAGGCCTCGGCGATGATCGCCCGCGAGCTGGGGATGGCGGACGACCGGATGGAAGTCGTCCGTATCGCCGGCATCCTGCACGACGTGGGCAAACTCGGCGTGCCGACCCGACTCCTGCGCAAGGACGGGCCGTTGACCCCCGAGGAACGCAGGATCATCGAACTGCACCCCGAGTACGGGCACGAGATGGTGCGCGGCATCGGCTTCCTCGGGGAGGCCCGCGCGGCGATCCTCCACCACCACGAGCGGGTCGACGGGTCGGGCTACCCGTACGGACTGCGCGGCGAGCAGATCCCGGTGTCCGCGCGCGTGGTGGCCGTGGCCGACTCCTTCGACGCCATGACGTCGACGCGCTCGTACAGCAGGGCGCGGCCGGTGCCGGTCGCGCTCGCGGAGCTGGAGCGGTGCGCGGGGACACAGTTCGACCCGGCGATGGTGCGCGCCCTGGTCGGCGCGATCGGGCGCCAGGGCTGGCATCCGATGGTCACCTCCGACGACGACCTCCAGGTCATCGGCGACGGGCCGGGCACTCCGGGAGGCCCTGTTGGGCCGGGCGGTCCGGGCGGTCCGGGCGGCCCCGCCGAGGGCACGCTGCCCGGGCTGCCGACCCAGGGCGGCCCATCGGCGGCCCCCGCGGAACCGGGCCCGCCGGGCCGGTCCCGGGACGACGCCCCGGAACCCGGACGGGCCCCCGACGGCCGGACGTCCCGGGGGCGCCCCGCGACCGGGACGGGAACGGGCCCGGGCCCCGGTCCCCGAACCGGACCCCGCTCCGGACCCCGCCCCGGGCCCCGCCCCGGGCCCCGACCCGGAACCGGCCCGTGAGGGGGCCGACCGCCCCGGCGGTACGCGCCGCCGCCGCCCTGCTCACCCTCGTGGCCCTGGGCCACACCCTGTGGCACGGCCTCGCCGACACCGGCGTCGCCCTCGCCTTCGGCGGCCTCGTCGCCGTCGGGGAACTCGCCCGCCGCGACCACAGGGACGCCGCCGGGAACCTCACCGCCGAGGACCGCCGGCCCGCGCCCCTCGGCTCCGCCGGAGCCCTCGCGTACGCCCTGCTCGGCCAGAACGCCGGGCACCCCACCCACCACGGGGCCCTCCAGACCGTCGCCGTCGTGCTCGCCGCCGCCCTCGTCGGGCTCGTGCCGCACGTGGCGCGGGGCCGCGGACCCGCCCTCGACCACGTGGCCCGCCAGGTGCTCACGGTCGGCTTCGCCGCCGCCTGTTTCCAGCCGCTCCACCACTCCGGCCGCCTGGAGGGCAGCGTCGGCCAAGGCCCGTACCTCGTGCTCTTCCTGCTGCTCCTGCTCGGCCTGACGGCCCTGTGCGACGCCGTCCTCGCCGCCGCGCTCGGTGCGTCCCGCACCGGGCGGCCGTACGGGCCCCTGCTGCGCGACGAGCTGCGCGCGCTCGCCGGGATCGGCTCGGCCATCTGCGCGACCGGCCTGGTCATGGCGCTGGCCGTGGCCGTGGCCGGGGTGTGGGCCCTGCCCGTCTTCAGCGTGCCGCTGCTGCTCACCCAGCTGTCCTTCCACCGGATCACCGCGATCCGCACCACCTACCGCGAGACCATCACCTCCCTCGCCCGGGCCACCGAGATCGCCGGGTACACCCGCCCGGGCCACTCCCTGCGGGTGGCGGCGCTGAGCTGCGCCGTCGGGCGGGAGCTGGGGCTGTCCGAGCGGGAGCTGACGGTGCTGGAGTACGCCGCCCTGATGCACGACATCGGGCAGCTGTCCCTCGTCGACCCGGTCCCGGCCGGGGCGACCGCCGGGCTGCCCGCCGCCGAGGCCCGCCGGATCGCCGGGCTGGGCGGGGAGGTGGCGCGGCAGACGGGGGTGCCGACGGAGGTCGCGGTGGTCGTGGAGCGGCAGGCCGATCCGTACCGTGAGCAGCCGGTCGCCGCCCGCATCGTGCGCGCGGTGAACGCCTACGACGACCTGTGCGGCGCGAGCGGTCACCCGGGCGGCTCACTGGCCGCCCTGGAGCGTCTGCGGCTGGGCACCGGGCACGACTACCAGCCGGAGGTCGTGGAGTCCCTGGCGAGGGTTCTGGCCAGGGGCGGACGTACCCGAGTCGTTCCCGTCCCGCCTGGGTAACCCATGGGTAATGAGCGGCCGTCCGAGTGGGCATGGTTGGATGCGAGTGAGAGTGTCCGTGAGGGTGTCCGCAAGGCTGCACCGTTGGACCGGCAGGCGGGAATCGTGAGGATCTTCGGGAAGGTACGGCATCGGCCCTCCGCCTCGTGGCGGCAGGCCACCGACCGCGCGTTCACGCTGATCGGCGACGGGCGGTACGAGGACGCGGGCGCGCTGCTGACCAGAGCGGCCGACCTGGAGCCCTGGTTGTCCGAGTCCTGGTTCAACCTGGCCCTGCTGCACAAGTTCCGGCACGACTGGGAGCAGGCGCGGGCCGCGGGGCTGCGCGCGGTGGCCCTGTTGGACCGCGAGACGGGCGCCCCGGACTGGTGGAACGTCGGCATCGCCGCGACCGCGCTCCAGGACTGGCCGCTGGCCCGCCGGGCCTGGCAGGCGTACGGCCTGAAGGTCCCCGGGGACCCGCACGGCACGAGCGGCGCCGGCGAGCCCGTCGGCATGGAACTGGGCAGCGCCGCCGTGCGGCTCTCACCCGAGGGCGAGGCCGAGGTCGTCTGGGGGCGGAGGCTCGATCCGGCCCGGATCGAAGTCCTCTCGATCCCGCTGCCGTCCTCCGGGCGGCGCTGGGGCGAGGTCGTCCTGCACGACGGGGTGCCGCACGGCGAGCGGATCACCGCCGCCGGCCCCTCCTACCCCGTCTTCGACGAGATCGAGCTGTGGGCGCCCTCGCCGGTGCCGACCTGGGTGGTGCTGCTGGAGGCGGCCACCGAGGCCGACCGCGACGCCTTGGAGCAGCTGGCCTCCGACGCGGGCTTCGCCGCCGAGGACTGGTCCTCGTCGGTGCGGCTGCTGTGCCGGACGTGCTCCGAGAGCGCGATGCCGAGCGACGAGGGCGACGAGCAGCACCCGGACCCGCACGATCACAGCGAACCCGGCCATCCCGGCCCGCTGGGCCACCGCACCGCCGGTTCCGGCTCCCTGTGGGTCCCCGAGCGCGAGTGCGGCATCGCGGCGCCGGCCGGTCTGGTGCGCGGGCTGCTCGACGGCTGGGTGGCCGACAGCCCGGACAGTCGCGAGTGGCGGGATCTGGAGGAAGTCTGCTGAGTGGGGGCCGTAGGCTGTACGGGTCACATCGGTGACTCGGCGGACTTACGGAAGGCGTACGGCGGACATGGCGCAGCAGGAGAACCAGGTTGTCCCGGTCGACGAAGAGGGCTACGTCGTGGACACGGAGGACTGTGAGGCGCGCGAGCTCGCCTACCGTGAGCGCGGCACCTCCCGCCCCATCACGGTGGTCGGCAATCCGGTCCTGCACCGGGAGTGCAAGGACGTCACCGAGTTCGGCGACGAACTGGCCCGGCTGATCGACGACATGTTCGCCAGCCAGAAGACCGCCGAGGGCGTGGGCCTGGCCGCGAACCAGATCGGCGTGGACGCCAAGGTCTTCGTCTACGACTGCCCGGACGACGACGGCAGGCGGCACACCGGTGTCGTCGTCAACCCGAAGCTGGTCGAGCTGCCGGTCGGCGCCCGCGTGCTGGACGACTCCAACGAGGGCTGCCTGTCGGTCCCGACCGCCTACGCCTCGCTGGCCCGCCCGGACTACGCCGAGGTCACCGGCCAGGACGCGCAGGGCAACCCGATCAAGGTCCGGGGCACCGGCTACTTCGCGCGCTGCCTCCAGCACGAGACGGACCACCTGTACGGGTACCTGTACATCGACCGCCTCTCGAAGCGCGACCGCAAGGACGCCCTGCGACAGATGGACGAGGGCACCCCGCGCTACGAGGTCGTCCCGAACGCCTGAGCCGCCCCGGGCCCGCAGGAAGTGGTGGCGCAGCGCGGCCGCGTTGCCGAAGCCGCAGCGGCCCGCGATGGCGTCGATGGTCTCGTCGGAGGACTCCAGCAACTCCTGCGCCGGCAGCACGCGTTGGCGCAGCACCCACTGGTACGGAGTGGAACACACGGCTGAACCACCTCGTCGTCCTCGCCGTCGCAGACCTCCTCGCGGGCCCGGCCCTCCACGGACTCCTCCTCGAACGCCGTGTCGACGGCAACTGCGCGCCGCCCGCGAGCGGGAGGAGGCCGCCTGGGAAGCACGGCAGCGCCCCCGCCCGGGACCCCCGGGAATCCGGGAGGTCCACCCCGTGGGCGGGGGCGCTGCCAAGCCGTACGGCCGTGTGGGGAAGAGGGCTCAGAAGTCCTCGTCCAGGTCGACGGTGCCCTCGACCGCGACCTGATAGGCCGACGGGCGGCGCTCGAAGAAGTTCGTCAGCTCCTGGACGCCCTGGAGCTCCATGAACGAGAACGGGTTCTGCGAGCCGTACACCGGCGGGAAGCCCAGGCGCACCAGACGCTGGTCCGCGACGCACTCCAGGTACTCGCGCATCGACTCCGTGTTCATGCCCGGCAGGCCGTCACCGCACAGGTCGCGGCCGAACTGCAGCTCCGCCTCGACGGCCTCCTTCAGCATGTCGGTGACCTGCTGCCGGAGGGCGTCGTCGAAGAGCTCCGGCTCCTCCTTGCGGACCGTGTCGACGACCTCGAACGCGAAGTTCATGTGCATGGTCTCGTCACGGAACACCCAGTTGGTGCCGGTGGCCAGACCGTGCAGCAGGCCGCGCGAGCGGAACCAGTACACGTACGCGAAGGCGCCGTAGAAGAACAGGCCCTCGATGCAGGCCGCGAAGCAGATCAGGTTCAGCAGGAAGCGGCGCCGGTCGGCGGCCGTCTCCAGCCGGTCGATCTTCTCGACCGAGTCCATCCACTTGAAGCAGAACTGCGCCTTCTCGCGGATCGAGGGGATCTCCTCGACCGCGTCGAACGCGGCCGCCCGGTCGTCCGGGTTGGGCAGGTACGTGTCGAGCAGCGTCAGGTAGAACTGGACGTGCACGGCCTCCTCGAACAGCTGGCGCGACAGGTACAGGCGCGCCTCCGGGGAGTTGATGTGCTTGTACAGGGTCAGCACGAGGTTGTTCGAGACGATCGAGTCACCCGTCGCGAAGAACGCGACCAGGCGGCCGATCATGTGCTGCTCCGACGGGGTCAGCTTCGCGAGGTCCGCGACGTCCGAGTGGAGGTCGACCTCCTCGACCGTCCACGTGTTCTTGATCGCGTCGCGGTAGCGCTCGTAGAAGTCCGGGTAGCGCATCGGGCGGAGCGTGAGCTCGAAGCCCGGGTCCAGGAGGTTCTTGTTCTCGTTGGAGCTCATTACTGGCAGGCCTCGCAGGACTCGGGGTTCTCAAGGGAGCAGGCCAGCGCGTCGGCGTCGACGGCCTGCGGAAGCGGGGCGGCCGCCGCCGGGACGGCGGAGCCGGACGCGGCGCGGGCGATCTTCGTCGCCGGGCGCGAGCGCAGGTAGTACGTGGTCTTCAGGCCCTGCTTCCAGGCGTACGAGTACATCGAGGACAGCTTCCCGATGGTCGGCGTCTCCAGGAACAGGTTCAGCGACTGCGACTGGTCGAGGAACGGCGTACGGGCCGCCGCCATGTCGATCAGGCCGCGCTGCGGGATCTCCCACGCCGTGCGGTACAGCTCGCGCACCTCGGCCGGGATCCAACCGAAGCCCTGCACCGAGCCGCTGGCCTCGCGCAGCGCCTCGCGGGACTGGACGTCCCACACGCCGAGCCGCTTCAGCTCGGCCACCAGGTAGGCGTTCACCTGGAGGAACTCACCGCTGAGCGTCTCGCGCTTGAAGAGGTTGGAGACCTGGGGCTCGATGCACTCGTACACGCCCGCGATCGAGGCGATCGTCGCGGTCGGGGCGATCGCGAGGAGCAGCGAGTTGCGCATGCCGGAGGTCGCGACCCGGGCGCGCAGCGCCTCCCAGCGCTCCGGCCAGTTCAGCTCGGTGTCGTAGTGGTCCGGGTGCAGGACGCCGCGGGCGGTGCGGGTCTGCTCCCAGGCCGGGAGCGGGCCGTTGCGCTCGGCGAGGTCGCAGGAGGCCTCGTACGCGGCCAGCATGATCCGCTCGGAGAGCTTCGTGGACAGCGCCCGCGCCTCGGGGGAGTCGAAGGGCAGCCGCAGCTGGAAGAAGACGTCCTGGAGGCCCATCGCGCCCAGACCCACCGGACGCCAGCGGGCGTTGGAACGGCCGGCCTGCTCGGTCGGGTAGAAGTTGATGTCCACCACGCGGTCGAGGAAGGTCACGGCGGTGTGGACGGTCGAGTCCAGCCGCTCCCAGTCGATGTCGCCGTCGACGACGAACGCGCCGAGGTTGACCGAACCGAGGTTGCAGACGGCCGTCTCGCCGTCGTTGGTGACCTCGATGATCTCGGTGCAGAGGTTCGAGGAGTGGACGACCGTGCCCGGCTCCGCGGTCTGGTTCGCCGTGCGGTTGGAGGCGTCCTTGAACGTCATCCAGCCCTGGCCGGTCTGCGCGAGGGTGCGCATCATCCGGCCGTACAGCTCCCGGGCGGGCATCGTCTTGCGGGCCAGGCCGTCCGCCTCGGCCTTGCGGTAGGCGGCGTCGAACTCGTCGCCCCACAGGTCCACCAGCTCGGGGACGTCGGCCGGGGAGAACAGCGACCAGTCGGAGTCGGCGTTGACGCGGCGCATGAACTCGTCCGGCACCCAGTGGGCCAGGTTCAGGTTGTGCGTACGGCGCTGGTCCTCGCCGGTGTTGTCGCGCAGCTCCAGGAACTCCTCGATGTCCGCGTGCCAGGTCTCCAGGTAGACCGCGGCGGCGCCCTTGCGCCGGCCGCCCTGGTTCACGGCCGCGACGGAGGCGTCGAGGGTCTTCAGGAACGGCACGATGCCGTTGGAGTGGCCGTTGGTGCCGCGGATCAGCGAACCGCGGGCGCGGATGCGGGAGTACGACAGGCCGATGCCGCCGGCGTGCTTCGACAGGCGCGCGACCTGGTGGTAGCGGTCGTAGATCGAGTCGAGCTCGTCCAGCGGGGAGTCCAGCAGGTAGCAGGAGGACATCTGCGGGTGCCGGGTGCCGGAGTTGAAGAGGGTGGGGGAGGACGGCAGGTAGTCGAGGCGGCTCATCAGCCGGTAGAGCGAGGCCACTTCCTCGACGGCCTGGACCGTCTCGTTCTCCGCGAGACCGCAGGCCACGCGCAGCATGAAGTACTGCGGGGTCTCGATGACCTGGCGGGTGATCGGGTGGCGCAGCAGGTAGCGGCTGTGCAGGGTGCGCAGGCCGAAGAAACCGAAGCGGTCGTCCGCGCCCTCGGCGAGAGCGTGCTCGACCAGCGCGTTCAGCCGGCTCGCGTGGGTCGCCACGAACTCGGCCGTCCGGTCGGCGATCAGGCCCTCGCGGTGGCCGACCTCGACGGAGGCGGAGAAGGAGGTGGACCCCTGGCCCGCGGCCTCGTCACGGACGGCCAGCGTCAGCAGGCGCGCGGCCAGCCGGGAGTACGCCGGGTCCTCGGAGATCAGACCGGCGGCGGCCTCGGTGGCCAGCCCGCGCAGTTCGGCCTCGTCGGAGGCGGAGCTGCGACCGCGGAGCGCGGCGGCGGCGACCCGGCCGGGGTCGGTGTCGGGGAGGTCGGCCGTCAGCTCGGTCAGGGTGCGCAGCAGCGCGGCCCCGGGTCCCCCGGACGTGATCGCGGTCTCGATCGCGGACTCGGACGGAACGGACTCTGCGCGCGGTGCGGAGGGCGCGATGGTCACGGGGGGAGCTCTCCCTTGCTCGGCTCCGGGAACACCGACGGCGCGGGCGCGAGCGGGCGCATGCGGACCTCGCACGCTCCGGCCCGGACAGGGCGGGCGGTACGTGCACCGCATGGCGTCCACCGGCCCAACCGCGGGGCCCGGACGTGTCTGCACCCGGTTCGGTCGAGCCGGGCGCGCTGTCGACAGGTCCTCGGACTTGTAGTTGCACGAATGGGTGCACTTCACACCGTTGCGGGACAGTTCCGGATTCGCACCGGATTCCCCTGCGACGACAGCGAGCACGAGCATACATGTGGGGGCGGGTGCATGCGTGACCCCCCACATGTTGTGTCGGCGTGGTTACAGCTCCAGACGGTAGGTCAGGAGGGTGAGGCCCGGGATCGGGGCCCAGTCTCGTTCTGGTGTTCGGGTGAAGCCGAGGCGCTCGTAGATCCTGTGCGCCCCCGCCATCGACCTCTGGGTGGACAACACCAGGTGCGTCACGCCCTCCAGGGCCCTCGCCCGGGCCATGCACGCCCGCACCAGGGCCTCGCCCGCACCGCGCCCGCGCGCCGCGCGGGCGACGGCCAGCATCCGGAACTCCGCCTCGCCCGGGCCGGCGATGTCGGCCAGCGGGCTCGTGTGCGAGGCGAACGTCACCCCGCCGAGGACCGTGCCGTCGTGGTCCGCGACGAGCACCTCCCCGGAGGCGGCCCGGCCGGCCACGTCGCGCAGCACGTTCAGGTAGGAGTCGTCCTCGTTGAAGTCCAGCAACCCGTCGTCCAGGTAGGCCCGCGCGGTGATCTCGCCGAGCTCTTCGTATTCGGCGGCCGCGGCCGCCCTGATCACGATGTCCATGCCGTCGAGTGTGTCGGACGGCCGTGCGAGGGGTCGCGCGTGTCCACGGACGGGAACGCCGAGCGCGTACGCCCTCGCACGGGCGGGCACGCCGAGCGCGTACACCCGGGTGCGGACGGGCACGCGAAAGGGCCGCCGGGTTCCCCGGGGGGAACGCGGCGGCCCTTCGAAGGCCCCGGGACGGGGTCAGCAGCAGCGGAAGCCCTCGCGCGGGTCGGCCTCGCGGGCGTCCGTGCGGGCCCGCTCGAAGGCGCGCCGCGTCATGACCTCGGCGTCCGCGTCGTGCGCGCGGGCGTGCGCGACGTACCGGTCGTACGCGGCCTCGCCGGAGAACTCCCGGACGTAGAAGCGGGTCTTCTCCCACGCCCCGCGCACGGCCGCGAGGCCGCTCACGCGACCGGTTCCCGGGTCTTGCCGCCGCCGGAGTCGAGGCCCGCCGCGGCGAGTTCCGCCCGTTCCTCGGGGGTGGCGATCAGCCCGGCCGGGGCGACGATCTTCGACTCGGTCCACGGGGTCTCGGTGAGGGTGACCGTCTCCGGCTTGCGGACGGCCGTGACGCAGGTCCGGGCCGCGTCCAGCAGCACGATGATGATCAGGACCGCGAACAGCACCGACAGGACGCCGTCCACCGTGGCGTTGGTGACCACGGTGTGCATCTCGCCCATGTTCTTGGCGGGCTTGAGCACCTTCCCGGCCTCGATGCCGTCCTGGTAAAGGTCCCGCTGCGCGAAGAACCCGATCTTCGGGTTGTCGGAGAAGATCTTCTGGTAGCTGGCGGTGAGGGTGACCGCCACGTCCCAGGCCAGCGGGACGCCCGTCACCCAGGCCCACTTCAGCCGGCCCGACTTGATCAGCAGCGTGGTGCAGACGGCCAGGGCTACCGCCGCGAGGAGCTGGTTCGCGATGCCGAACAGCGGGAAGAGCTGGTTGATGCCGCCCAGCGGGTCACTGACGCCGACCCACAGGAAGTAGCCCCAGCCGCCGACGACGACCGCGCTCGCGATCCACACGCCCGGCTTCCAGCTGACGTCCTTGAAGGACTTGTGCACGTTGCCGAGGGTGTCCTGGAGCATGAACCGGCCGACCCGGGTGCCCGCGTCGACGGTGGTCAGGATGAACAGCGCCTCGAACATGATGGCGAAGTGGTACCAGAAGGCCTTCATGCCGGCCCCGCCGATGACCGACGAGAAGATCTCCGACATTCCGAGTGCGAAGGTCGGCGCGCCGCCCGTCCGTGACAGCAGGCTGGTCTCCTCCACGTCCTTCGCCGCCTGGGCGAGGGCCTCCGGGGAGATGGCGAAACCGAAGTTCGTCACCGCCTGCGAGGCGGTCTCGACGGTGGTGCCGACCACGCCGGCGGGGGAGTTGACCGCGAAGAACAGCCCGGGCTCGATGATGCAGGCCGCGATCACCGCCATGACGGCGACGAAGGACTCGGTGAGCATCGCGCCGTAGCCGATGACCTGGACCTGGGTCTCCTTCTGGATCATCTTCGGGGTGGTGCCCGAGGAGACCAGGGAGTGGAAGCCCGACAGCGCGCCGCAGGCGATGGTGATGAACACGAAGGGGAACATCGAACCGGCGAAGACCGGTCCGTCGCCGCGCGAGGCGAACTCGGTCACCGCGGGCATCTTCAGCATCGGCATGGCGATGACCACGCCCACCGCGAGCAGCGCGATGGTGCCGACCTTCATGAAGGTGGAGAGGTAGTCGCGGGGCGCGAGCAGCATCCACACCGGCAGCACCGACGCCACGAAGCCGTACGCGACCATCCAGAGGACGAGGGTCTGCTTGTCGAGGGTGAAGAACTCGGCGAGCGAGGAGTCGGCCACCCAGCCGCCCGAGACGATGGCGAGCAGCAGCAGGGCGACGCCGATCAGGGAGACCTCGGTGACGCGCCCGGGGCGCAGCACGCGCAGGTAGAAGCCCATGAACAGGGCGATGGGGATGGTCATGCCGATGGAGAAGACACCCCAGGGGGAGTCCGCCAGGGCGTTGACGATGACCAGTGCCAGCACGGCGAGCAGGATGATCATGATGGCGAACACGGCGACCAGTGCGGCGGCTCCGCCCACCGGGCCGATCTCGTCACGGGCCATCTGCCCGAGCGAACGGCCGTTGCGCCGGGTCGAGAAGAAGAGCGTGACCATGTCCTGGACCGCGCCGGCGAAGATCACGCCCGCCACGATCCAGATCGTGCCGGGCAGGTAGCCCATCTGCGAGGCGAGCACCGGGCCGACCAGCGGGCCCGCGCCGGCGACGGCGGCGAAGTGGTGACCGAAGAGCACGCGGCGGTCGGTGGGGTGGAAGTCGACACCGTTGTCAAGGCGTTCGGCCGGGGTCGCCCGGGTCTTGTCCACCTTCAGTACGCGGTTCGCGATGAAGCGCGCGTAGAAGCGGTAGCCGATGGCGTACGAGCCGAGGGCGGCGGCGAGCAGCCACGCGGCCGAGATCTCCTCGCCCCGGGAGAGGGCCAGTACGCCCCAGCCGATCGCGCCGATGAGACCGACGAGCACCCAGACGGCGATCGACTTCGGCGAGAGCCCCCCTGACGAGGCTCCCGCCGTGTCCCGTTGTGTACCTGTTGCTTCCGGTTCCGCCATGATCGTCGTCCCCTCGTTGATCACTGCTTGAGCGCAGGGAATCTACGGGGGCCCGACCGATGAACGTAAGCCCCCGTCCGTATAGCGGTACGAGCGTCCACCGGGGGTCGATCAGGAGTCAACCGTTGATCAGAGAGCAGGTCGCTGAAGGCGGGCGACGAATTTATAACGGTCGCCGCGATACACCGAACGTACCCATTCGACCGGTTCGCCATCGGCGTCCAGCGAGTGCCGGGAGAGCATCAGCATCGGCAGGCCGACGTCGGTGCCGAGCAGTCCGGCCTCGCGCGGGGTGGCCAGCGAGGTCTCGATGGTCTCCTCGGCCTCCGCGAGCCGTACGTCGTACACCTCCGCGAGGGCGGTGTAGAGAGAGGTGTACTTGGCCAGCGAACGGCGCAGCGCGGGGAAGCGCTTGGCCGACAGGTGGGTGGTCTCGATGGCCATCGGCTCGCCGCTCGCCAGGCGCAGTCGCTCGATGCGCAGCACCCGTCCACCGGTGGTGATCTTGAGCAGTCCGGCGAGCGTGTCGTCGGCCGTCACGTAGCCGATGTCGAGCAGCTGGGAGGTGGGCTCCAGCCCCTGGGCCCTCATGTCCTCGGTGTACGAGGAGAGTTGGAGCGGTTGGGAGACCTTGGGCTTGGCCACGAAGGTGCCCTTGCCCTGGATGCGTTCCAGCCGGCCCTCGACGACGAGCTCTTGCAGGGCCTGGCGGACCGTGGTCCGCGAGGTGTCGAACTCGGCCGCCAGCGTGCGCTCCGGCGGTACCGGTGTGCCCGGGGGGAGCGTCTCGGTCATGTCGAGCAAGTGCCGCTTGAGTCGGTAGTACTTGGGCACCCGCGCCGTGCGAGTGGCCGCCCCGCCTTCCGGCTCCGTGGTCGCCCCTTCGGTGGCCATCGCCGCCCGCCTTCCCGACTCCAGTTTCGCTGCCGTCACCGGCTCCTCCATATGTGCGGTCACATCGTGACACGAGCGGGAGGACAGGCCTTCTCCCTCCCCCAGGTGTCGGTCCGATAACGGACCGATCACCCGCTCATTAGACCCTTGACACCCCTAAAGGTCTAGGCCAAGCTCCGGTTACTGGTCTAAACCAATATGGATCGGATCCCGGCCCCACGTGCAGTACTTCGCGTATGTCGCCGCGGCGGGCAAGGGAAGTGCATGAAGGCATCCCTGAGGAGGGTGGCGTGAAGCGCAAGCTCATCGCGGCGGTTGGAGTCGCGGGCATGGTTATCGGCCTGGCGGCGTGCGGTGGCTCGGACGACAAGGGCGGCAACACTGCCGACAAGGCGTCCGGCGCCAAGGAGTTGACCGTCTGGCTGACGGTCGACGCCCAGAACAACTGGCCGGAGCTGGTGAAGGCGGCCGACGACGCGGTCGTCGCGAAGCACCCCGGTCTCACCGTCAAGCACGAGTACTACGGCTGGCCGGACAAGAACGCCAAGCTGGACGCCGTGCTCGCCACGGACAAGGCGCCGGACGTCGTCGAGATGGGCAACTCCGAGATGATCGGCTACATGTCGACCGGAGCCTTCTCCGAGGTGGACCCGTCGAAATTCGACAACTCCTCCGCCTGGCTGGACGCCCTCAAGGAGTCCGTGACCTACGACGGCAAGACGTACGGCGTCCCGTACTACGCCGGTGGTCGTGTCGGCACCTGGCGCAAGGACCTGGCCGCCGAGGCCGGCGTCACCGCCGCCCCCAAGACCTGGGCCGAGTACACCGGCGCGCTGGACAAGATCCAGGCCGCCAAGGGCGACAAGTTCAGCGCCCTGTACCAGCCGTCGCCCGACTGGTACGCCGCGATGTCCTACGTCTACGACGCCGGCGGCGCCATCGCCAAGAAGGACGGCGACAAGTGGAAGGGCACCCTGTCCTCCCCCGAGTCGCTGAAGGGGCTCAAGCAGTACAAGGAGCTCCTCGACAAGTACATGCACGCGGACAAGACCAAGGACGAGTCCGACCGCCCGGTCGTCTTCGCCCAGGGCAACTCCGCCGCCATCTTCGCGGCCGCCTGGGAGGGCGCCACCGCGGCCGACCCGAAGAACGACAAGGTCGGCGGCCTGAAGGACAAGCTGGAGAACTTCGTCCAGCCCGGCCCGAACGGCAAGAACCTCCCGGTCTTCCTCGGCGGCTCCGACCTCGCGGTCCCGGCCAAGTCCAAGGCCAAGGACATCGCCTCCGAGTGGATCAACGCCTTCACCGGCGCCCAGGGCCAGAAGGGCCTGATCGCCAAGGGCAACCTGCCCAACAACAAGACGGACCTCGGCCCGCTGAAGTCCGCCCCGGCGACGCAGGTCGCGGCCACCGCCGCCGAGTCCTCCTGGTTCGTGCCGACCGCCCCGGGCTGGGGCCAGGTCGAGAAGGCCAAGCTCCTGCAGACCCTGCTCCAGGAGATCGGCACCGGCAAGAAGTCGGTCGAGGACGCGGCCAAGGCCGCCGACGCCGAGATCGACAAGGTCATCAACACCAAGTGACCTGTAGCCGGCAGGGCCCCGCCACATCGGCGGGGCCCTGCTGCCCGTCAAGAGAGGGACCCCCGAGGAGCGCGCGATGAGTGCCGCACAGACAACCACCGCCGACCTGCCGCCGGCGAAGCAGAACACCTCCGTTGGAATCGGGACGGGAAGTACGGGCAAGCCGGGGAAGCCGACCCGCAAGGGTTCCGGCGCGACCCCGTGGCTGCTGCTCGCCCCGTGCCTCCTGGTCATCGTCCTCGTCATGGGGTACCCGCTCTTCAGACTCGTGTCCCTCTCCTTCCAGAGCTTCGGCAAGTCCGAACTCTGGGGCTTCAAGGACGCCGAGTTCGTCGGGCTCGACAACTTCACGAAGATCCTCGGCGACGGGGTCTTCTGGACCGTCGTCCTGCGCACCGCCGTCTTCGCGGCCGGCGCCGTCGTCCTGACGATGGTCATCGGCATGCTGATCGCCCTGCTGCTCCAGAAGGTGTCCGGCTTCGTCAAGGCGCTCATCAGCATCGCCCTCGTGGCGAGCTGGGGCATGCCGATCATCGTCGCCACCGCCGTCTTCAAGTGGCTCTTCGACGCCGACTACGGCGTCCTCAACTACCTGATGAGCAAGCTGCCCGGCGTCGACATGATCGGGCACAACTGGTTCGCCAGCGGCCCCCAGGGCCTCGCGGTCATCATGCTCCTGGTGGTCTGGGGGGCGGTGCCCTTCGTCGTCATCACCCTCAGCGCGGGCCTCACCCAGGTGCCCAAGGAGCTGGAGGAGGCCGCGCGCCTCGACGGCGCCGGCGCGTGGGGCGTGTTCCGCCACGTCACCCTGCCGATCCTGAAACCGATCATCGTGATGCTGACGACCCTCTCGGTCATCTGGGACATGGGCGTCTTCCCGCAGGTCTTCGTGATGCGCAACGGCAACCCCGAGGCCGAGTTCCAGCTGCTGACCACCTACTCCTACCAGCAGGCCTTCGTGGTCAACGACTACTCGGGCGGCTCCGCGATCGCCCTCGTGACCGTCCTGCTGCTGCTCGGAGTGGTCGCCGTCTACATGCGCCAGATGCTCAAGATCGGAGAGGTGGAGTGACCTCGACCACCGCGACCCCGCCCGTCGCCCGCCGCAAGCAGAACAAGCCGAAGGCGAAGTCGAAGCTCGGCTGGAACCTCATCGGCCTCGTGGTCTTCGCCACCGTCGGCTTCCCGGTCTACTGGATGCTGAACACGGCCTTCAAGCCGGCCAAGGACGCCATCGACCCCAACCCCCACTTCTTCCCGCGCACCTTCACCCTGGCCAACTTCCGGCGTGCGCTGGAGATCTCGGACTTCTGGGGCCCCGTCGGCCGAAGCATGATCGTCTCGCTCGTCGTCGTGTCCATCGGCATCGTCGTCGGCATGCTGGCCGCGCTGGCCATCTCCCGCTTCGCGTTCCGCGGCCGCAAGGTCGTGATCGTCGGCATCCTCGCCGTCCAGATGATCCCGCTCGTCGCGATGATCATCCCGGTCTTCCTGCTCCTCAACGACCTCGGTCAGTACGACAAGCTCACCGGCCTGATCATCACGTACCTGACGTTCATCCTCCCCTTCACCGTGTGGACGCTGCGCGGCTTCATCGTCAACATCCCGAAGGAACTGGAGGAGGCCGCCCAGGTCGACGGCTGCACGCCGACCGGAGCCTTCCTGCGCGTGGTCTTCCCGCTGCTCGCCCCCGGCATGGTCGCCACCTCGGTCTACGGGTTCATCCAGGCGTGGAACGAGTACCTCTACGCACTGATGCTGATGAGCCAGCAGAACCAGACCGCCACCGTCTGGCTCGGCAACTTCACCACCAAGAACGGCACCGAGTTCGCGCCCATGATGGCCGGCTCCACCATGATGGCGATCCCGATCGTCGTGCTCTTCCTCATCGTCCAGCGCAAGATGGCCGCGGGCCTCACCGCCGGCGCCGTGAAGGGATAACGGCCCATGACTGTCCTTGCGCACCACACCGACACCCTCACCCGGGACGCCCTCGCGGTGCTCCAGCCCGGCTTCGAGGGCACCACCGCCCCCGCCTGGCTGCTGCGCCGGGTCGGCGAAGGCCTCACCGCCGTCGGCCTCTTCGGCCGCAACATCACCTCGCCCGACCAGCTCTGCGCGCTGACCGCACAACTGCGCGCCGAGCGCGACGACGTGCTCGTCGCCATCGACGAGGAGGGCGGCGACGTCACCCGCCTGGAGGTCCGGGGCGGCTCGTCCTTCCCCGGCAACCTGGCCCTCGGCGCCGTCGACGACACCGGGCTGACCCGGGACGTCGCCCGGGAGCTGGGTCGCCGGCTCGCCGAGTGCGGGGTCAACCTGAACTGGGCACCCTCCGCCGACGTCAACTCCAATCCGGACAACCCGGTCATCGGCGTACGGTCCTTCGGCGCCGACACCGACCTCGCCGCCCGCCACACCGCCGCGTACGTCGAGGGCCTCCAGGCCGCCGGCGTCGCCGCCTGCACCAAGCACTTCCCGGGCCACGGCGACACCAACGTCGACTCGCACCACGCGCTGCCCCGCATCGACGTGGACCTCGACACCCTGGCGGCGCGTGAACTCGTGCCGTTCAGGGCCGCCATCGAGGCCGGCACGAAGGCCGTCATGAGCGCGCACATCCTGGTGCCCGCCCTCGACCCGACCCGCCCGGCCACGCTCAGCCCGCGCATCCTGACCGGGCTGCTGCGCAAGGAACTCGGCTACGAGGGCCTGATCGTCACCGACGGCATGGAGATGCACGCCATCGCCGGCACCTACGGCATCGAGCGCGGCTCGGTCCTGGCGATCGCCGCCGGTGCCGACGCGATCTGCGTCGGCGGCGGACTCGCCGACGAGGCGACCGTGCTCGCCCTGCGCGACGCGTTGGTCGCCGCCGTCCGCGAGGGCACGCTCCCCGAGGAGCGGCTGGCCGACGCCGCCGCCCGGGTCCGCGCCCTCGCCGAGTGGACCCGGCGATCCCGGGCCGCCGTCACCACGTCGGGCGCGCCGGAGGGGAGCGCGCCCGACATCGGCCTGACGGCGGCCCGCAGGGCGGTGGTCGTCAGCGGTTCGCCGACTTCCGTCAGCGCCCCGTACGTCGCCACGCTCGCACCCGTCGCGAACATCGCGGTGGGCGACGAGACCCCGTGGGGCGTGGCGGCGGAACTGGCCGCGCTGCTCCCCGGCACCCGGTCGGGCGTGTACCCGCAGGGGACCGGCGCCGGGGACGTCCTGGCGGCGGCGGGGGACCGCACCGTCGTCGCGGTCGTCCGGGACGCGCACCGGCACCCGTGGATGATCGAGGTCCTGGACGCGCTGGTCGCGGCCCGCCCCGACACGGTGGTGGTCGAGATGGGCCTGCCGCGCGCCGAGCCGCGCGGGGCGCTGTACATCGCGACGCACGGCGCCTCACGGGTGTGCGGGCGGGCGGCCGCGGAGGTCATCGCGGGCGTCTAGTGCCGTGCCGGGCGCCGTGACACGGTGAACCCTTCCGGTCACAGCACTGGCCGCCGTAAGCCGGGGAGCCGGGCACCCGTCACGGGGGTGCCCGGCTCCCTCGCGTCCGGGGACACGTCCGGCGTCCCCGGGTATGCGGAAGGGCCGGGCCGCCCCGTCGGGGAGGCCCGGCCCTTCACGGCCGTCGGCTACAGACCCTGCCAGGAGGGCTTGTTGGCGTACGTGTGGCGGAAGTACTCCGCCAGCTTCAGCTTGGACGCGGCGGCCTCGTCCACGACGACCGTGGCGTGCCGGTGCAGCTGGAGCGCGGACGCCGGTACGAGCGCGGACAGCGGCCCCTCGACCGTCTGCGCGACGGCCTCGGCCTTGCCCTCGCCGGTGGCCAGCAGGACCAGGTGGCGGGCGTCGAGGATGGTGCCGATGCCCTGGGTGATGACGTGGTGCGGGACCTGGTCCATGTCGTTGTCGAAGAAGCGCGCGTTGTCCACGCGGGTCTGCTCCGTCAGCGTCTTGATCCGGGTGCGGGAGGCGAGGCTGGAGCAGGGCTCGTTGAAGCCGATGTGCCCGTCCGTGCCGATGCCGAGCAGCTGGAGGTCCACGCCGCCGGCGGCCGCCAGGGCCTCGTCGTAGGCCACACAGGCCGCCTGGACGTCCTCGGCGGACCCGTCCGGACCCATGAACGAGGACTCGGTGAGCCCGAGGGGTGCGACGACCTCGCGGAGCACGACCGCGCGGTAGGACTCGGGGTGGCCCGCCGGCAGGCCGACGTACTCGTCGAGCTGGCAGACGCGGGCCTTCGAGGCGTCGACCAGGCCGGCCTCGACCTTGGCCGCGAGGGCCTCGTAGATGGGCAGCGGGGTAGAGCCGGTCGCCACGCCCAGCAGGGCGTCGGGCTTGCGGCGGACCAGGGCGGCCATGGCCTCCGCGATGAGCTCGCCGCCTGCCTTGGCGTCCGGGACGATGACAACTTCCACGCGGGGCCTGCCGATCTGGAGAGGTGGTGTGGTATAGACCAATCTAACAGAACGGACCCCTTCCCGGCGGGTCGCTTTCCTCTTTCCATGGTGATCCCGTCCCCTTCCCGCGGCCTCCCGAAGCCGCCGGGGGCGCCGCCTCGTCGCGGGCGCTCGGCGACCCGTTCCAGGCGAACACGGAGCGTGACGGCAGGGGGGAGAGGGGTGTGCGAGATGGCGCTTCGCGGGTGCCCGCGATCATCGCGTGAAGGGGTGGCCCGGGAAAAAGGGGCGCGGAAATGTCACGGCTCGCGCGGACGCGGCGGGGAATTGCGGGAAATGGGGCTCTGCGGCCCTGGAATTCCTCTGGGCCACGGTGCAGGACGGGACCCTCGACCCGCCCGGCACCGTAGCCCGGAGTACTTACGGCCGGCGGGTGTGCGGTTCCCTCCGGCCGGTGGGAGGAGCCTGCGCGGTCAGGGCAGAGCGCGCGGGTTACCTCGATCCGTCCTCCTGTGCGGGGAGGGCGGAAGCATAAGTCAATTGTGGACTAGACCATTCTGTTCTGTCCATCCAATGACGGGGGTATCCAACCCGTCACTTCCTCCAACAGTACGCGGACCGGGCCCCTCGTGGGTACTCCTGGGTAAGAGCCGTGGGGAAAGTCATGGCCATACCCGGGGTACGCTCGCCACGTGCCCTCCATGAACGACCTCGTACGCCAGCACACCGCTCTCGGTGAAACCGACCTGGAGTGGCTGCACCTGCTGGTTTCCGAGTGGCAGCTGCTCTCCGACCTCTCCTTCGCCGACCTCGTGCTGTGGGTGCCCACCCTCGACGGCACCCGGTACGTGTCGGTCGCGCAGATGCGCCCGAACACGGGGCCGACCTCCTACCAGGACGACATGGTCGGACACCTGGTTCCGCGCGGCCGGCGCCCGCTGCTCGACGCGGCGCTCGACGAGGGTCGGATCGTGCGCGAGGGCGACCCGGAGTGGCGCGAGGAGGTCCCGGTCCGCGTCGAGTCGATCCCCGTCCGCCGCGAGGGGCGGGTACTGGGAGTGATCGCCCGCAACACCAACCTGCTCACGGTGCGTACACCGAGCCGGCTGGAGCTGACCTACCTCCAGTCCGCCTCCGACCTGGCCCAGATGATCGCGGCGGGCTCCTTCCCGTACCCCGGCCAGCAGGTGGACATGGACGCCTCCCCGCGCGTCGGGGACGGCCTGATCCGCCTCGACGCCGACGGGGTGGTCACCTACGCGTCCCCGAACGCGCTCTCCGCCTACCACCGGCTCGGCCTCGCCTCCGACCTGGTCGGCCAGCACCTGGGCAACGCCACCGCCGAACTCGCCCCCTCCCGCGGTCCGGTGGACGAGGCCCTGGTCAAACTCGCCAGCGGCTGGGCCCCCCGGGAGACCGAGGTCGAGGGCAACGGCGGCGTCATCCAGCTGAGGGCCATCCCGCTCAAGCCCAAGGGCACCCGGATCGGCTCCCTGGTGCTGTGCCGCGACGTGACGGAACTGCGTCGTCGCGAACGTGAATTGATCACCAAGGACGCCACCATCCGGGAGATCCACCACCGGGTGAAGAACAACCTTCAGACGGTGGCCGCGCTCTTGCGGCTCCAGGCCCGCCGGATGGATTCCCCGCAGGGCCGGGAAGCCCTCAACGAGGCGGTGCGCCGCGTCGGGTCGATCGCGATCGTGCACGAGACGCTCTCTCAGAACCTGGACGAGCGCGTCGAGTTCGACGAGATCGCCGACCGGGTGATCGCGATGGTCGCCGAGATCTCGCCCGGCAGGGTGGCCTGCCGGCGCACCGGCCGGTTCGGGATCCTCGACGCCGAGGTCGCGACTCCGCTGGCGATGGTGCTGACCGAGATCCTGCAGAACGCCCTGGAGCACGCCTTCGTCCAGGGCGAGGGAGGCACCGTCGAGGTGTCCGCAGCGCGCTCCGGATCCGGGCGGGCCGACGCCCGACTGTTGATCACGGTGCTCGACGACGGGTGCGGCCTGCCCGAGGGCTTCGACCCGCAGCGGGCCGGCAACCTCGGGCTGCAGATCGTACGCACCCTCGTGGAGGGTGAACTCGGCGGCACCTTCGACATGGTCCGGGTCGAACCGCGCGGCACCCGGGTCGTCCTCGACATACCGGCCAGCCCGCAGAAGTAGCAGCGAGTAGCAGCCGGAACATCACCCTGCGTGACGGTTCCGGTGCGGCTTCGCACCCCGCACAGCACTGAGCCCCGGACCGAAGGTTCTCGGTCCGGGGCTCAAGAGCACGTTGCTGAGCGCTTATACGGTTACTACGCGCTGCGGCTCGAGGCTCGAAAGTCGATGTCAGGCGGTGGCGTTGCGCGCCCGATTGCGAGCGGCGCGGCGCTTCATCGCGCGGCGCTCGTCCTCGCTGAGACCGCCCCAGACGCCGGAGTCCTGACCGGACTCGAGCGCCCACTGCAGGCACTGCTCCATCACGGGGCAGCGGCGGCAGACGGCCTTGGCTTCCTCGATCTGCAGCAGCGCAGGACCGGTGTTGCCGATGGGGAAGAAGAGTTCCGGGTCTTCCTCACGACAAACGGCGTTGTGACGCCAGTCCATGGCTGCTCCATCTCCTTGTATTGCGGGCAGGTTGCTTGTGAATGTGAACGCTTTCACGAATCCCCCCGTGAGGGAAGGGCCGACCCCCAGTTGCCTGGTGGGGTCCGAGATTCGTGGAGGGGTTCTGGCGATCTGTGTGGGTGCCGGGTTCTGCGGGCTGTCCCGATCGCCATGTAGAGATTCGCAAACCTCGGACGGGGATACAACCCCTTCCGGAAAGTTTTTTTGGATTCGTCGGTGTCTACTAGGTCACAGCCCTAGTTCCTGGGGGTGGACCGGCGTGTATACGTTCGAGTGAAAGGACTTTAGGCCCTTCCACTCACACAATCACACGCAGTGCACGGCGTACGCCTGTGAACCGAACGCTGGTGCGCAGCCCGAGGTGGTCGCCGTCCATCTGGAACGGGAGTGGAACCTTCGAATGCAAGGTGAAGTCGGTCAGATCGTGCAGAGACACCGCATGCTTGCCGTGCGGCCCGCGTTCAGGAGTCGAGGTCAGGAGCTGTGTGGCGTACCTGGCGACCGCCGGAGTTGACAAACGATCGAGTGCCAGTACGTCAAGCGCGGTATCGAACGACGCCTCCGGGGACGCGTAAAGCGGACGATTGCCCAGATACGTCCACGGCGAGGTGTTGCAGACTATCGACAGCACCAGATCCGTCACCGGATCCGCGCCGGGGCGCTCCAGCGTGACCGTGCCGTGCCTGCGGTTCGGCTCGTCCCAGAACTGACGCATGAGCTGTCGCACGTAGAGGGCGTGCGTCGAACGCTTGCCGCGTTCCCGCTGCTGCTCCACCCGCCCCACCACACCCGCGTCGAAGCCGAAGCCCGCGCAGAAGGTGAACCAGCGCGCCGGGACCGACTCGTCCTCCGTGCCCGGGGTGCCGGCCGCCAGACCGAGGCCGACCGTCCGTTCGCGTTCCTCGCGGAGCGCGTCGAGCAGGGCGCCGGTCGCCTCGACCGCGTCGTTCGGCAGGCCGAGCGCGCGGGCGAACACGTTCGTGGATCCGCCGGGGACCACCGCGAGCCGGGGCAGCCGGTCCGGATCGGGCCCGTTGTGCAGCAGTCCGTTGACCACCTCGTTGACGGTGCCGTCCCCGCCCAGAGCCACCACGAGGTCGACACCCTCGTGGGCCGCCCTGCGCCCGAGGTCCCGCGCGTGCCCCCGGTACTCGGTGGTCACCGCCTCCAGCTTCATCTCGCTGGCCAGGGCGTGGGTCAATACGTCACGGGTGCGCGCACTGGTCGTCGTCGCTGCTGGGTTGGCCACGAGAAGTGCACGCATGAGCGCCAGCCTACCCACCCCTCCGCGGGAGGCCCCTACTGCCCGTCCCCTCCGGGGCCGGCGGGGCGCGGCTACCCTGCTGGGGTGAGTAAGAAGCCGACCTCGAACGTTCCCGCCCCCTCGCCCGCGCCGCCCGTCGCGCTGCCCGGTCGGCTGACGGCCGCCGCCGTGCTCACCGCGCTGGAGGGCCTGGCGCTCGCCGGCCTCGGCGTCTACATGCTGTACGTGGGCATCGCCGGCGACCCCGACTCCCCGCAGCAGGCCGAGACCGGGGGTGTGACCCTGCTCGCGCTCGCCGCGCTTCCGCTGATCGCGGCGCGCGGGCTGCGCCTGGGCCGCCGCTGGAGCCGCGGCCCGGCGCTGATCACCCAGCTGATGGCGATGCCGGTCGCCTGGACCCTGTGGACCACGGGCGGGGCGATGGTCGCCGCCGCGGTGGCGCTGGCGCTCACGGCCGTGGCCGTGGGGGCGCTGCTGGTGAACCCGACGGCCACCGAAGCGCTTGGTATCGGGCCTGGGGAACAGACCCGATAACCGGTACGTCCTACTTCCCGTACGTCCTACTCCTCGACGAGGAGCTTCTCGCGGAGCTGGGCCAGGGTGCGGGCCAGCAGGCGGGACACGTGCATCTGGGAGATGCCGACCTCCTGCGCGATCTGCGACTGGGTCATGTTGCCGAAGAACCGCAGCAGCAGGATCCGCTTCTCCCGCGGCGGCAGTCCTTCCAGCAGCGGCTTGAGGGACTCGCGGTACTCGACGCCCTCCAGCGCCTCGTCCTCCGAACCCAGGGTGTCCGCCACCGCCGGCGACTCGTCGTCGGTGTCGGGGACGTCCAAGGAGAGCGTGCTGTAGGCATTGGCCGATTCCAGCCCCTCCAACACCTCCTCCTCGGAGATGCCGAGCCGTTCGGCCAACTCGTGCACGGTGGGGGAGCGGCCGTGCTGCTGCGAGAGTTCCGCCGTGGCCGTGGTCAGCGAGAGCCGCAGTTCCTGAAGGCGCCGCGGCACCCGCACCGCCCAGCCCTTGTCACGGAAGTGGCGCTTGATCTCGCCGACGACCGTGGGTGTGGCGTACGTCGAGAACTCGACGCCGCGGTCCGGGTCGAACCGGTCCACCGACTTGATCAGGCCGATGGTCGCCACCTGGGTCAGGTCGTCCAGCGGCTCGCCGCGGTTGCGGAACCGCCGTGCCAGGTGCTCGACCAGCGGCAGGTGCATCCGGACCAGCCGGTTGCGCAGTTCGGCCCGCTCCGGCGAGCCGTCGGGCAGTTCCCGCAGCTCGAAGAAGAGGGCCCGCGCGCCGCTGCGGTCGCGCGGATCCGGCAGCGGCACGTGCGCCGCCGGTGCCATCGGGGCCGTGGCAGCGGCCGGCGGTGGCTGTGCTGGTTGTGGTTCTTCGTGCTGGTTCTCGCTCACAGGGCCCGCCCGTCGCTCCGCCGAGTCCAAAAAGCCGTCTTCCGCATCCGCGTCGGCCGGGTGCGGCCGGGCGTGCAGTTGCTCCGGGATGCCGCCGTCGACCTCGTGTCGTACCCGGGGCCGATCCCCGCCCCGCACCGGGATCTCCCCGCCGCTCACGCCGGTCCTGGTCCCGCGCCGCGCTGTTTGTAGAGGCTGATGCTCACTGTCCGGTCCTCCTCGACCGTCGCCTCGACCTTGCCGGCCAGCGCCGACAGGACCGTCCACGCGAACGTGTCCCGCTCCGGTGCGCGCCCGTCGGTGGTCGGTGCGGAGACCGTGACCTCCAGCGAGTCGTCCACCAGCCGGAAGACGCAACTGAGGACGGAGCCGGGCACGGCCTGCTGGAGCAGGATCGCGCAGGCTTCGTCCACCGCGATGCGGAGGTCCTCGATCTCGTCGAGGGTGAAGTCCAAACGTGCGGCGAGACCGGCCGTGGCCGTTCGCAGCACCGACAGGTAGGCACCCGCAGCCGGCAGCCGGACTTCCACGAAGTCCTGAGTCCCGGGCTCGCCTGCGATGTGGGACACCCTCACCTCCAAGGTGGTACGAGCTCTGTTCGCCGGTGACGCTATCGCGATCCGGGCGATCGTGTCGCGGCACCCCGTGTGACACCTGCCCGGAGTACCCACGCCCTCAGGCCGGTGACCGATGGTAAGCCCATGGGTGCGGACAGTGGCTAGGGGGCTGCGGGCCCAAATCAGGGGAACCGGCGGAGGGTTGACCTACCCCGCCTCAGACGATCGAACCGTCGACAAAACACCACCGCCAGGTCTCGCCCGGTTCGAAGCTGCGCATCATCGGATGACCCGTCTGGTGGTGGTGTGCCGTGGCGTGGCGGAAGGGTGAGGAATCACAGCAGGCCACGTGACCGCACGCCAGACACATCCGAAGCTGCACGGGGTGGCTGCCCAGTGCCAGACATTCGGGACAGGTCTGGGCAAGGGGGATGGGCTCGGGGCGCGGCAGTTCGGCAACGTGGGTGCACTCGCTCATGATGGCCAGCGTACTGAGGTGCGGACGCCCGCGGACTGAAGGGGATGGGTCTTCGATGGAGGTATTGCCGCTGGTGGCGCTGGTCGCGGGCAGCGCGGTGGTCGCGGGGTTGGCCCGTCGGACGTCCGTGTCGGCTCCGCTGCTGCTCGTCGCGGCCGGTCTGCTGGCGTCGTACATCCCGGGCGTGCCGTCGTACACGCTCGACCCGCACATCGTGCTGCCGCTGCTGCTCCCTCCGCTGCTGCACACCGCCGCCATGGAGAGTTCCTACCTGGACCTGCGGGCCAACGCGCGTCCCATCGCCCTGCTGTCCGTCGGGTACGTGCTCTTCGCGACGCTCGCCGTCGGGTACGCGGCCTACCTGCTCGTTCCCGGTCTGTCGCTGCCGGTGGCGCTGGTGCTGGGCGCGGTCGTCGCGCCGCCGGACGCCGTGGCCGCCACCGCGATCGCCCGCAAGCTCGGCCTGCCGAACCGGATCACGACGATCCTCCAGGGCGAGTCCCTGGTGAACGACGCCACCGCCATCACCGCCTACAAGGTGGCCCTGGCGGCCGCGGTCGGCGTCAGCGCCGGCTGGGCGGGCGGGATCGTCGAGTTCCTGCTGGCCTCGGTGGGCGGCGTCGGCATGGGCCTCCTGCTGATGGTGCCCATCCACCTGCTGCGCAGGTCGCTGCGGGACCCGCTGCTCCAGAACACCCTGTCGCTGCTGATCCCCTTCGTGGCGTACGCGGCGGCCGAACGGGTGCACGCGTCCGGCGTGCTCGCCGTGGTCGTCGTCGCGCTGTACCTCGGACACCGCAACTGGCAGGTCGACTTCGCCACCCGGCTCCAGGAGGCCGCGGTGTGGAAGGTGATCTCCTTCGTCCTGGAGTCGGTGGTCTTCGCGCTGATCGGGCTCCAACTGCCGGTGGTCCTCAAGGGGCTCGACGAATACGCGGGCGGCGACGCGGCCTGGTACGCGCTGGCGGTGTTCCTGGCCGTGGTCGTGGCCCGGTTCGTCTGGGTGTTCCCGGCGACCTTCCTGCCGCGGGTGCTGTCCGAGCGGATCCGCGAGCGGGAACCGGAGACCAACTGGAAGGCGCCCGTCATCGTGGGGTGGGCGGGCATGCGCGGTGTGGTCTCGCTGGCCATCGCCTTCTCGGTCCCGCTGAGCGTGCCGCACCGCAACCTGATCCTGTTCCTGACCTTCACCACCGTCATCGGGACCCTGGTGGTCCAGGGACTGACGCTGCCCCCGCTGATCCGCCTGCTGAAGCTGCCGCCGAGGGACGCGCAGGCCGAGACGCTGGCCGAGGCGCAGGCGCAGAGCGAGGCGTCGCGGTCGGCCGAGGAGCGGCTCGACGAACTGCTCGCCGACCCGGCGAACGCGCTCCCGCCGCCGCTCGCGGACCGGCTGCGCACGGTGCTGGAGCGGCGGCGCAACGCGGTGTGGGAACGGCTCGGCGAGGTCAACGCGGTCACGGGCGAGTCGGCGGACGACGTCTACCGGCGGCTGGCCGGGGAGATGATCGAGGCCGAGCGGGAGGTGTTCGTGACGCTGCGGGACCAGCGGCGGATCGACGACGAGATGCTCCGGGCGTTGCTGCGCAGGCTGGACCTGGAGGAGGCGGCGGCCTACCGGGAGGACTCCTCCTGATCCCGGGCGCGGCGGGCGGCGGGTCGGGGGCCGGGGTCCGGTCCGGGGTCCGGGTCGGTCCGGGGTCCGGGTCGTGGTCGGGGAGGGCGTCACTCCCGGGCGGCGGGATCAGGGGCGGCCGGTGACGACGGCCGCGAGGGTGGTGCCCCGGGGGAACGTGCCGGACTCCGTCAGGGCGGTCAGCGCCCAGAGCAGTTTCGCGACGTAGACGCGCTCCACGGGGACCCGGTGGCGGCGCTCGAAGTCCACCGCGAACGCCTCCAGCTCCGCCGGGACCTTCGCGTAGCCGCCGTGGTCGAAGCCCTCGGCCAGGGTCCAGTCGCCGGCCGGGCCCCCGAACGCGGCCCGCTGGAGGGAACGTATCTCCGCCCCCAGGAAGCCACCCGCGAGCACCGGTACGCCCCACGCCCGCTGCCGGGGGGTCAGTCCCGCCGCCAGGCCCGCCAGGGTGCCGCCGGTGCCGCAGGCGACCGCCACCACGTCCGCCGCGCCGCGCAGCTCGCGGCCCAGCTCGGCGCAGCCCGACAGGGCGAGGGCGTTGCTGCCGCCCTCGGGGATCACGTACGCGCCCTGCGCGCCCGCCGCCGCGAGCAGCCGGGCCAGGGTGTCCGGTTCGGTCTTGCGGCGGTACTCCGACCGGGACGTGAAGTGCAGCCGCATCCCGTCGGCCGCGCAGCGGGCCAGGGACGGGTTCAACGGCCGGCCGGCCAACTCGTCGCCCCGGACCACCCCGACCGTCGCCAACCCGAGCAGCCGCCCGGCGGCGGCGGTGGCCCGCAGGTGGTTGGAGTAGGCCCCGCCGAAGGTCACCAGCGCCGGGAACCCCCCGTCCAGGGCCGCCCGCAGGTTCGGCGCGAGCTTGCGCCACTTGTTCCCCGGCAGCTCGGGGTGCACGAGGTCGTCCCGCTTGAGCACCAACCGCACGCCGTGCCGCTCGAACCGCCCGTCCGACGCCTCGACCAGCGGCGACGGCGGCCGGGGCCGGAGCAGGGAACGGGGATCCACGGGGCTGTCCACCTGCTCATTGTCGCCGGTGACGGTGGCCGCGCCGGAGGAGGTCGGGCGCCCGCGCGGCCCGCCGGCGCGGGTCCCGGCGGACGCCGACGGGGATAGGGGACGGCGCCGCCGGGGCGGGGGTGTCAGGGGGTGACTCGGGGTGGGGTGGTCACTTGAGGCGGTCCGCCACGCGTTCGCGGAACCACGTCATCGTGAACCCCTTGGGGTCGATCTTGCCCGGCTGCCATTCGAGGTGGCCGATCACCGAGCGCTCGGTCCAACCGTGGAAGCGGCAGACGGCCGCGGCCGCCCGGACCATGGCGTCGAGCTGCACCGCGGGCCAGGGGTCCTTGCCGTCGCCGAGGTTCTCGCACTCGAAGCCGTAGAAGTGTCGGTTGCCGTCGGTGTTCGCCGTGTGGTCCGGGGGGAGCCGCTTCTCGGCGATGACCGCGGCCAGGACGTCGGAGTCGCCGGAGCCCGCGTGGTTGGCGCGGCCGTAGCCGACCAGGTGGACCCGGCCGTCCTTGGTGATGACGCCGTGGCAGAGCGGGCCGGGCAGGGCCTCGTCGCCGTCCCGGCAGAGCCGGACGGTGTACGCGGTGCCCTGCGTGACGGTGTGATGGATCATCACCCCGTTGACCGGCCCCCAGGGCCCCTTGTGGTTGCGGTTGTGGGTGCGCCAGGCGCCGACCTCGACGACGCGCAGCCCCTCGTTGCGCAATTGGGTGAGGAAACGGTCTGCGGACATGGGTGCGGACATGAACGCCTCCTTCCGTGCGTGAGGGACCGGTCACCTTTCGTGTCCGGTCCATCACGTTCCGGTGTAGTGGAGGGGGTCCTTCCGCGGCTAGCGCGTTCGTACGGCGAGCGATCGAATCCGGACATTCCCGGAGGTCCCGCCCGCCCCTGGCGCCCCACCGGCCCCGGACGTCACGCGGAGGCGAGCCACAGGTCGGGGCCGAAGACCTCGTAGTGGATGTCCGCCGCCGGCACGCCCTTGCCCAGCAGCTGTTCGCGGACCGCCCGCATGAAAGGCAGCGGTCCGCACAGGTAGGCGTGGGTGCCCGGGGCCACCGGGACGTCGGAGAGGTCGAGCCGGCCGACGCCGTCGTCGGCCGCGGCGTCCTCGTGGCCGGTCTCGTACCAGAACCGGGCCGAGGCGTCCGCGAGCTTGTGCGTCAGGGCCCGGTGGTCGCCCCGCAGGGCGTGGTCGGCGGGGGAGCGGTCGGCGTGCAGGACGGTCACCGGGGCGTCGTGCCCGGTCTCGGCGAGGTGCTCCAGCATCGACAGCATCGGCGTGCAGCCGATCCCGGCCGAGGCCAGCAGTACGGGCGAGGTCGGGTCCTGGAGCACCAGGTCGCCGTACGGGACCGAGACGCGCAGTGTGTCACCGACGCGGACCGCGGCGTGCAGGTGGTGGGAGACCTCCCCGTCCGGGCCCGCCGCGGCCGGCCCGTGGACCCGCTTGACGGTGATCGCGCGGACCGGGGAGCCGGGCGACGAGGTGAGGCTGTACTGGCGGATCTGGCGCGCGCCGTCCGGGAGTTCGACCTGGACGGAGACGTACTGGCCCGGCTTGAAGCCGGGCGCGGGCGCCCCGTCGGCCGGGACCAGGTGGAAGGTGGTGCAGTCGACGGTCTCCTCGACGCGGCGGACGACCGTCCACGGGCGCCAGACGTCGCCCGCGACCACCCGCTGCTCGGCGTACAGCCGTTCCTCGATGGCGATGAGGGCGCCCGCCATCAGCCAGTAGACCTCGTCCCAGGCCTCGGCGACCTCGGGCGTGACGGCCTCCCCGAGGACCTCCGCGATGGCCTCGAACAGGTGCCGGTGGACGATCGCGTACTGGTCGCGGGTGATGCCGAGCGAGGCGTGCTTGTGGGCGATGCGGCCGAGCATCACGTCGGGCCGGGTGTCGGGGTGCCGGACGAGGTGGCCGGCGAACGCGGCGATGGAGCCGGCCAGGGCCTGCTGTTGCAGTCCGGCCTTCTGGTTGCCGCGGTTGAACAGGTCGCGGAGCAGGGCCGGGTGGGCGGCGAACAGCTTCGCGTAGAAGAGTTCCGCGATGTCGCCGACGGCCGCTCCCACGGCGGGCAGGGTGGCGCGGACGGTCGCGGTCGACTTCTCGGACAGCATCGGGGAGCTCCTCTATAAATGGACTATTGGATACCAATTAAAGGGCGCGAGGGCCTCCGGGGTGATGCGCAGACGTGTTCGAAGGGCCCTCGGGTGTGGCGTGGGCGGGGTCGCGGCCGCTCGGAACCGGCCACCCGCGCCTCAGTCGGCGGGGCCCCCGCCCCGACCGGGCGGTCCGCCCGAAATGCCCAGCAGCAGCGGTCCGGTGGGGGCCGCGACCAGGTCGTTCACCGTGAGCGGGTCCAGTGTGGCGAAGAAGGCCTCCTGGGCCCGACGCAGCGCGCCCCGCAGGAGGCAGGCGCTCCGCAGCGGGCACGGGACGGCGCCCTCGCAGTCCACGACGTCACCCACGCCCTCCAGCTCGCGCACCACCGCGCCCACCGAGGCGGCGCGGCCGGCGCCGGTCAGGGCGAGCCCCCCGCCCCGGCCGCGCCGCGCCTCGACCAGGCCGAGGTGTTGCAGCCTGGCCACCACCTTCGCGGTGTGGGTGTACGGGACCTCCATGGTCGCCGCGACGTCGCGCGTGGTGGGGAGGTCCGAGTCCTCGACGGCCAGACGCATCAGGACGCGGAGCGCCAGATCGGTGAATCGGGTCAGCCGCATGGCTCCACCGTAGAAAACTTGAATCTCTGATGCAAGTTAAGGCGGCGGGAGGGCCGTGGATGGCTGAAATCAGAGGGGTCAGAGGGGCTGGAGGGGAGAAAGGGACTCATCAGAGTGCCCACACCCCATACGGAGTAGTCCCACCCTTTTGTGTAATGGTCTCACCACGCTGTGCACTGGAAGGCTGATCCCGCAGATCCATGGAGTGATCGAAAGGGAAACACATGTCGGTCCAGGCAGGTTCCGAATCCGAAGTCCAGGCACCGCAGCGCAGTCTCGGGACCTCGGCCGCGCGGAACTTGGCAACCACGACCAAGTCCGCGCCGCAGATGCAGGAGATCACCTCCCGGTGGTTGCTCAAGATGCTCCCGTGGGTGTCCGTGCAGGGCGGTACGTACCGGGTCAACCGGCGGCTCAGCTACTCCGTCGGTGACGGCCGGGTGGAGTTCATCAAGACCGGCACCCAGGTCCAGGTGATCCCCGCCGAACTCGGCGAGCTCCCGCTGCTGCGCGAGTACGAGGACATCGACGTCCTGACGGAACTCGCCGCCCGGTGCCACCAGATCGACTTCGAGGCCGGCCAGGAACTCACCTCCTTCGGCAGCCCCTCCGACAGGGTGTTCCTGCTCGCCCACGGCCGCGTCGACCAGATCGGCACCGGCCCCTACGGCGACGACGCCGTCCTGCAGACCGTCGCCGACGGCGCCTACTTCGGCGAGGACGCCCTCGTCGACGAGGAGGCCATCTGGGAGTACACCGCCCGCGCCGCCACCTCCGGCACCGCGCTCGTCCTCTCCCGCCAGGACTTCCAGCTCCTCGCCGACCGGGTCGACTCGCTGCGGGCCCACGTGGACGCGGTACGGGCCCTGCCCGCCCAGCGGACCAACAAGTACGGCGAGGCCGCGATCGACCTCTCCGCCGGCCACGAGGGCGAGGCCGTGCTGCCCGGCACCTTCGTCGACTACGAGGCCAGGCCGCGCGAGTACGAACTCTCCATCGCCCAAACGGTTCTGCGCGTGCACACCCGCGTCGCCGACCTCTACAACCAGCCGATGAACCAGACCGAGCAGCAGTTGCGGCTCACGGTCGAGGCGCTGCGCGAGCGCCAAGAGCACGAGATGCTCAACAACCGCGACTTCGGCCTCCTCCACAACGCCGACTACGACCAGCGCATCCAGCCGCACGACGGCGCGCCCAGCCCCGACGACATGGACCAGCTGCTCAGCATGCGGCGCGGATCCAAGCTCTTCCTCGCGCACCCCAAGGCCATCGCCGCCTTCGGCCGCGAGTGCAACAAGCGCGGGCTGTACCCGGAGTCGATCGAGATCGGCGGCCACCGGGTGCCGTCCTGGCGCGGGGTGCCGATCTTCCCGTCCAACAAGATCCCGATCAGCGACGCCCGGACCACCTCGATCCTCTGCATGCGCACCGGCGAGGACGAGTCGGGCGTGATCGGTCTGCACCAGCCGGGGATCCCGGACGAGATCGAGCCGAGCACGTCGGTCCGCTTCATGGGCATCAGCGAGCAGGCGATCATCTCGTACCTGGTCACCACCTACTTCTCCGCCGCGGTGCTCGTGCCGGACGCGCTCGGCGTGCTGGAGAACGTCGAGATCGCCCGCTGGCGCTGATGAGTGGCCCGGCCGAACGGCGACGGGGGAGTACGGGGGAGCGCGATGGCGACCACTGAGGCGATCACCACCGGCGAGGGCCACGAGGCCGCGGCCCTGCTGGAGCGGACGAAAGAAACGGTCAACCCGGAGCTGCGCCGGACGATCGAGAGCCTGCCCGCGGGGATGCGGCGCGTGGCGATGTACCACTTCGGCTGGGAACACGCGGACGGCAGCCCGGCCGCGGGGAACGCGGGCAAGGCCATCAGGCCCGCGCTCGTCCTCGCCTCGGCGCAGGCCCTCCAGGGGGCGGGCGCGGAGGCCGGGGACACCGTGCGGCCGGCCGTCGCCGTGGAGTTGGCGCACAACTTCACGCTGCTGCACGACGACGTCATCGACAAGGACGTCCGGCGGCGCGGCCGGGCCACGGCCTGGACCGTGTTCGGGATGCCGGACGCCATCATCACGGGCGACGCGATGATGTCGCTCGCGCTGAAGCTGCTGGCCGAGGATCCGCACCCGGCCGCCCCGGCGGCCGCGGCCCGGCTCTCGGCCTGCGTGATCGAGCTGTGCGCCGGGCAGCAGGCGGACTGCGCGTTCGAGCGGCGCGGGGACGTCTCGCTCGACGAGTGCCTGACGATGGCGACGGCCAAGACCGGGGCCCTGCTGGGCTGCGCGTGCGCGCTGGGGGCGCTGTACGCGGGGGCCGGCCCGGACGAGGTCGACGCGATGGACGCCTTCGGCAGGGAGGCCGGCCTGGCCTTCCAGCTGATCGACGACCTGATCGGCATCTGGGGGGACCCGGGGCACACCGGCAAGCCCGCCGGGGCCGATCTGATCGCCCGCAAGAAGTCCCTCCCGGTCGTGGCCGCCCTCACCTCGGGCACCGCGGCGGGTGAGGAACTGGCCGCGCTGTACGCGGGCCCCATGACCGGGGACGACGTGCGCGCGGCGGCCGACGCCGTGGACCGGGCCGGGGGGCGGGACTGGGCGCAGGCCCACGCCGCCGACCGGATGGGCCGGGCCGTGCAGCAGCTCTCCAGGGCCGTCCCGGACCTGGGGGCGGCGGGCGGGTTGCTGGCGCTGGCGGAGTTCGTCACCCGGCGCACCCGGTAGGTCGGCCGGGCCGCGCACGCGCGGTCGCGCACGCGAGTAGAGCGAGGCCTGTTCCCCCGCCGCACGGCGGGGGAACAGGCCTTTTCGCGCGCGCGGTCGCGGTCGCGCCTTCCGGGCCGTTCGGGCCAACTCTAGGATCACCCGCAGTCGTTGACAGGCGAGTGAGGGGTGGGTCCAGTGGTGCTGGAGATACGTCAGGCGGATCGGTCGGACCGGGACGCGGTGGCGCGGCTGCTCGACGAGGCCTTCCATGACGACCCCGTGAGCACATGGGTCTTCCCGGACCCGGGGCACCGGGCGACGGTGCACGGGAGGTTCCTGGGCGTCTTCGTGGACGTCGCGCTGGCCGACGGGCGGATCGACTACGCGGTCGACGGTTCGGCGGCGGCGCTGTGGCTGCGGATCCCGGCGGGCGAACCGGAGGGCGAGGACGAGGTCCCGACGAGGATGCGGGCGGTGGCCGACCCCGACAACGAGCGGTGCGAGCTGGTGGGCCGGCTGACCGGCGAGGTGCACCCGACGTCCGAGGAGCACGAGTACCTGCTGATGATCGCCGTCGCGCCCGACCGGCAGGGCGAGGGCCTGGGCACGGAGCTGATGCGGCCGGTGCTGGAGCGGTGCGACCGCGAGGGGCTGCCGGCGTACCTGGAGGCGAGCAGCGAGCGCAGCAAGGAGCTGTACGAACGGCTTGGCTGGGAGTTCACGGGGACGGCGGTACGCCTGCCGGAGGGGCCCCTGATGTGGCCGATGTGGCGCAAGCCGCGGGCGTGAGGAACGGGCGCCGCCGCCGTCGCCCCGCCGAACGCGCGAAACCGGCCTACCGTTGAGGTATGGCCGGTCGAGAGCAGCAGCGCACGCACGAGACGGTGGCCCCGCAGGCCGGGCACGAACAGCAGTCGTGCCCGGCCTGCGGGCGTTCCGTGGACACGGTGGTCCGACGGCGCAAGTCCCTCGGGATCTTCGTGCCGCAGTGGGGCCCGGGCTCCTGTAGGAACCCGGATTGCCCCACATACGTCCCCAGGGAGGTCTAGCGGAACGACCTAGCCCTTGGTGCCGAGGCCGGAGGCGACGAGGCCGTTGGCCCAGAGCTGGTTGACGCGCGAGCGCTCGGCGGAGTTCGGGTTGGGGTTGGTGCACGACGTGCCCGGTCCGCCGCCCGACATCAGCTCGCTGCACGGGCCGGAGTAGTGGTCCGGCAGACCCAGCACGTGGCCGGTCTCGTGCGCGGTCACGCGGGTGGAGTCGTACTGCTGGTTCTGCCGGTAGTCCAGGAAGATGTACCCCCGGCCGTGCCCGTCGGTGCTCGCGTAGGAGCCGCGCGAGTCGTTGCCCTCGCGGTACGAGAAGTTCCCGCCGGAGGACACCTCCTGCAGTCTGACGTTGCTCACCGAGCTGTTCCAGATCTGGGTGGAGCGGGCTATCTGGCTGCGGAAGCTCGGGGCGCTGCGGGTGTTGTACGTGACGGTCACCGCGAGGGCGCCCGGGTTCGCGGCGCGCTGCTCGGCCACCGAAGCCCGCACGGCCTGGAAGAAGGCCTTCGTCGCGGCGTCGTTCTCCTGCGAACGCTCGTACGCGGCGTAGCTCGCGGTGGTGCCGACGGGCGCCGGGGCGGCGCTCGCGGTGGGGGCGACCGAGGCCAGGGCGGCGGCCAGGCCGAGGCCGATGCCGGCGGCCAGCATGGACTTACGGGAGTGGCGCATGTGGGGGGCTCCTACTCATCCGGTGTGGGGGGTGGGTCGTTCGGTACCGGAGTCTGCGGGAGCGGAAGGGGCCGGCGGATGATGTCAGCCATCGATAACGCCGGGCTATCGGGAAGTTTTCGGTAGGTCAACTAGCGTGAGAATGGCGGGATTCGGGGGGCTATCAGCGGCTGGTGCGGCGCCGTCCGCCCGCCCTACTCTCGGGTCATGGAGCTCGAGGTGAGGCACCTGCGCGCACTGTGTGCCATCGCGGACGCCGGCAGCCTGCACAAGGCGGCGCGGCAACTCGGCGTGAGCCAGCCCTCGCTGACGACCCAACTGCGCCGTATCGAACGGGCCCTGGAAGGGGAACTGTTCCTGCGCGAACGGACCGGATGTCGTCCCACGCCATTCGGCCGTACCGTGCTCGGACGGGCGAGACCGCTGCTCGCCGAGATGGCGGCGCTGGTGGCCGAGGCGCGCGCCGCCGCCCACGGTCCCCGGCTCCGGATCGGCTCGACCGCCAGCCGGGCGCTGCCGGGCTGGCTGCGCCGGCTGCACCGGCGCTCGCCGGAGACCGAGACCTCCCTGGTGGTCGACGTGTCGGCCAACGCGCTGCTGCGGATGGTGGCGTCGGGGCAGCTCGACGTGGCGTTCGTCCACGAGGTCGAGGGCAGTCCGCTGCGGGTGCCGCCCGGCCTGGAACTGCACGTGCTGATGGAGCGCGAACCGCAGTTCGTGTCCATGTCCCGGGACCATCCCGCCGCGCGCCGGCCGGTGGTGGAATTACGTGACCTGGCCGCCGACCGCTGGACCGTCGACCCGTCCGTGGACGGCGAATGGGACGGCCTGCGGCGTGTCTTCGCCGGAGCCGGGGTGGACCCGCCCGTGCTGCACGCCGACTACCACACCGCGACCTCGCTGATCGTCTCCGGCGAGGCCGTCGCCCCCTGCCAGCCGACCTCCGGCCCCCGGGACGACATGGCCATCCGGCCGCTGTCGGGGGACCCGCTGGCGGTCCGGCTGCTCCTGGCCACCCTGCCGGGCACGCACGCAGAGGTGTACGAGGACCTCCGCGCGGCCTATCGCGAAGCCGCCCTGCGCACCCCGCCGTACCGGGCCTGGCTCCACCACCACGCGAGCCCCCTCCTGGCGGCCTGAGTCCTGTCGGCCGGAACGGGACCGGCCGCGCCGCGGCATCCCGCCGGGCCTCGGCCCTCTTCGTCCGCGCCCGCACCCCCGACCCCGCTCCGCCCCGACCCGACCCCGCTCCACTCCGCCCCCGCGCGCCGCGCACGCCGCACGCGCCGACTCCGCATGCCCGGAAAACGGGGCAGATCATCGCAAAATGGGGATTTCAGGGATGCGCTTGACTTCCCTTGACCGCGATATATCGTGTTACTCACAAGACGCGATATGTTGCGTGCGTCGAGTCCGGTCCGTGAACGCACGAGGAGGATCAGCACCATGGCAGAGCAGATGACGTGGTCCGTCGCCGAACCGCAGAAGCTCACCTTCGAGCAGCCGGTGACCGAACTCCGTGTCCGTGTCGTCGGCGGGACCGTGAACGTCGTCGCCTCCGACGAGGGGCCCGCCCGCCTGGAGGTCGCCGAGGTCGACGGCCCACCGCTGCACGTCGTCCACGAGGCCGGCGTCCTCACCCTCTCCTACGAGGACCTCCCCTGGAACGGTTCCCAGGGCTTCCGGGAATGGTTCGACAGCAAGCCCTGGAAGTCGTGGTCCGGCGGCGCCGGGCGCAAGGCCTGGGAGCGGTCCGTCACAGTCACCCTCACGGTGCCCGCCTCCACCTCCGTGCAACTGGCCGCGGTCAGCGCCACCGCCTTCGTCTCCGGCATCAGCGCCGACACCGACGTCAACGGCGTCTCCGGCGACACGACGCTGGTCGGCCTCTCCGGCAAGGTCAAGGTGCACACCGTCTCCGGCGGCGTCGAGGCCCAGTCCGTCACCGGTGAACTCGGCTTCCACTCGGTCTCCGGCGGCCTGACGGTGGTCGACGGCGCGGGCGGCAACGTACGGGCGGACTCCGTCAGCGGCGACATGCTCATCGACCTGGCACTGGACCCGGCCGCGCCCAGCCCGGTCGACATCTCCCTGAACTCGGTCTCGGGCCAGGTGGCGATCCGCCTGCCGCACCCGGCCGACGCGCGGGTCGAGGCCAACACCGCCACCGGTGGCGTCTCCAACGCCTTCGAGGACCTGCGGGTGTCCGGCCAGTTCGGCGCCAAGCGGATCACCGGCACGCTCGGAGCCGGCACCGGCACCCTGCGCGCCACCACCGTCTCCGGCGCCATCGCGCTGCTGCGCCGCCCGGCCGGCGACACCGCCGACACCGCCGCCCCCCTCCCGCTCGACAAGAAGGTGCTCTGACATGCCGCCCGTCTTCGCCCACGGCCGCCTCCGCCTCTACCTCCTCAAGCTGCTGGACGAGGCCCCGCGTCACGGGTACGAGGTGATCCGCCTGCTGGAGGAGCGCTTCCAGGGGCTGTACGCACCCTCCGCGGGCACCGTGTACCCGCGGCTGGCGAAGCTGGAGGCCGAGGGGCTCGTCACGTACGCCACGGAGGGCGGGCGCAAGGTGTACTCCATCACCGAGGCCGGTCGCGCCGAACTCGCCGACCGCGGCGGTGAACTGGCCGACCTGGAACTGGAGATCCGCGACTCGGTCTCCGAACTGGCCGCCGAGATGCGCGACGACGTCCGGGGCGCGGCGGGTGACCTGCGGCGCGAGATGCGCGCCGCCGCCGCCTCCGCCACGACGACCCGCGTCGACGACGAGGGCTGGAAGGCCGCCAAGGAGGAGCTCCGCAAGGCGAAGGCGGAGTGGAAGGAGCAGGCGCGGCGGGCGAAGGACGAGAGCCGCCGGGCCCGCGAGGAGGCCCACCAGGCCCGCCGCCAGGCCAAGGAGGCCCAGGAACGGGCCCGCGAGGAGGTCCAGCGCATCGCGAGCCAGCTCCAGGAGCAGTTCGCGAAGTCGAGCGGCGTCCTGGGCGGCCTGGCCGGGGCCTGGCTCGGAGCCGGCGCCCCCGCCTCCGCTCCCGGCGCGTCGACCGCGGCCTCGGACGTGGGCTCCACCTGGGCCGAGGACCTGGCCCCGACCGCGGACCCGATCCGCGACCTGGACCGGCTGTTGGACCGCTTCCGCGACGAGATCCGCGACGCGGCCCGCGATCACGGGGTGAGCCCGGCGCAGTTGGCCGAGGCCCGCGCGCACCTGGCCGTCGCGGCGACCCGGGTCACGGCGGAACTCCGTCCGGACCCGGCGTAGGTCCTCTCTTTCGGATCTTGCCGGGGCCGCGGCGCCCTCAGGCCGCCAGAGCCCGTTCGGCGCCGGCGAGGGTGACGCCGTGGTCCGTGAGGACCTCGGCGACCGTGCCCGGCCGGGAGAGCAGGGCCAGCAACAGGTGCGCGGTGCCGATGTGGCGGTCCCCCCGCCCCAGCGCGATCCGCAAGGACTGCTCCAGGGTCTTCTTCGCGCCCTGGGTGAAGGGGACGTGCCGGTTGTCCGACTCCGGGCGGCCGAGGGCCGAGCGGAGCGAGGCGCCCAGGCCCCGCCTGCGGGGCGTGGCCGTCGACAGGGCCCCCTCGCCGTGGGTCTCCTCGATCCGGGTGACGATCTCGGTGAGGTCGATCCCGAGACCGGCCAGCGCCTCTTCGTCGGCCCGGGTCATGCCGCCCCGGCGCCGGGCCGCGGCGAGGCCCGCGGCCACCGCCGCCCGGTCCACGCCGAGCGGATCCAGCGCGCCCTGCGCGAGCAGGGCGAGCAGCAGGTGCTCCTCGGTGACCGTGGCGGCCCCGGCCCGTCGGGCCTCGGCCACGGCGCCCGTCACCGTGGTGCGGGCGTCGGTCGTGAAGCGTTCGAACATCAAAGCCTCCCGTGCTTCTTGTGCACGGCCTGCCGGGTGATACCCAGCTCGGCCGCGATCTCCTGCCAGGACCAGCCCTGCGCGCGGGCACTGCGTACCTGTACGGCCTCCAGCTGCTCCAGCAGCCTTCGGAGGGCGGCCACGGCACGCAGGCCCACACGCGGGTCACGGTCGCCGGCCCGTTCGGCGAGATCGGTCGCTTCGGTCATGCGTGTCAATGTAGGTTGACGCGCGGGAGAGTGTCAACCCCAGTTGACGCGCATGACCGAAGCGAGGCGCGGGAGTCGGGCCGTCAGACCGTCAGGACCACCTTGCCGAAGAGGTCTCCGGACGCGAGCTTCTCGAAGCCCTCGCGCGCCCGGTCCAGCGGCAGCACCTCGTCGATGACCGGCCGTAGGCCCGTGGCCGCGCAGAAGGACAGCAGGTCCTCCAGCTCGTCCTTCGAGCCCATGGTCGAGCCGACCACCTTCAGCTCAAGGAAGAAGATGCGGGTCAGCTCCGCGTGCGCCGGGCGGTCGCCGCTCGTCGCGCCCGAGATGACGAGGGTCCCGCCGGGCCGCAGGGACTTGATCGAGTGCGACCAGGTGGCGGCGCCGACCGTCTCGATCACCGCGTCCACCCGCTGCGGCAGTCGGGCGCCCGGCTCGAACGCGTCCACCGCGCCCAGCTCCACCGCCCGCTTGCGCTTGGCCTCGTCCCGACTGGTCGCGAAGACGCGCAGGCCCGCCGCCTTGCCCAGGGCGATCGCGGCGGTGGCGACACCGCCGCCCGCGCCCTGGACCAGCACGGAGTCCCCGGGCCGCACGCCGGCGTTGGTGAACAGCATCCGGTACGCCGTCAGCCAGGCGGTGGGGAGGCAGGCGGCCTCCTCGAAGGACAACTTGGCGGGCTTGCGCAGGACGTTCCAGGCGGGGACGGTCACCTGCTCGGCGAAGGTCCCCTGGTAGCGCTCGGTCAGGATCGAGCGCGGCTCGTCGGGGCCGACCCCGTGGCCGCTCTGGCCGATCACGGAGTGCAGGACGACCTCGTTGCCGTCCTGGTCGATCCCGGCGGCGTCGCAACCGAGGATCATGGGCAGTTTTTCCTCGCCGAGGCCGACTCCGCGCAGCGACCACAGGTCGTGGTGGTTGAGCGAGGCGGCCTTGACGTTCACGGTCACCCAGCCGGGGCGGGCCTCGGGGGCGGGGCGGTCGCCCAGCTCAAGGCCGCTCAGCGGCTGGTCTCGGTCGATTCGGGCGGCGTAGGCAGCGAACATGCCGCCAGACGCTACCGCTCGGTAGCGGGGCCTGACCAGAGGCATCAGGTCGGCGGTGAGTCGGAGCGGAATGTCCGGTCGGGTCCCCAAGTACCCGCCGTACCAGTTGGTTTGTGCGGCTGGGATGCCTAATCGGAACGGCGGGATCGAGTCGGGATCGGGGGTAACATTCTGGCCGTGCGGTGATGCTCGCCATGAGCCTGTCATTTCCCGCCCGTGGTCCCGTCCGGCACGCTCTGCCCAACGGCGACCCCCACGACCGCCCGGCTCGGCCGGGCGACGCACGGAGCGACCCCTCCCGGTTCGGGGGCCGGGAGGGTGCGTTCTCCGCGCGTTCCGGCCTGCCCTTCCCGCTCGGACACGTCCGCCCGCGCCCGCGCCACGCTCGCCCCGGACACGGGGAAGGCCCGGCCGGAGTGGATCCGACCGGGCCTTCACCCGTACAGCTCAGCGTGCGGAACGGAACGTACCGCTCAGACCAGACGGGCCACGCCGTCGGCCTTCGCCGCCGCGGCGACCGCGGCCGTGACGGCCTCGGCGACGCGCTCGTCGAACGGCGACGGGATGACGTAGTCGGCCGCGAGCTCGTCACCCACGACGCCGGCGATGGCGTCGGCGGCGGCGATCTTCATGCCCTCGGTGATCCGGGTCGCGCGCACCTTGAGGGCGCCCGCGAAGATGCCCGGGAAGGCCAGCACGTTGTTGATCTGGTTCGGGAAGTCCGAACGACCGGTGGCCACGACCGCCGCGTACTTGTGCGCGACGTCCGGGTGGACCTCCGGGTTCGGGTTGGCCATGGCGAAGACGAAGCAGTCCTTCGCCATCGTGGCCACCGCGGCCTCGGGGACGGTGCCGCCGGAGACGCCGATGAAGACGTCCGCGCCCGCGAGGGCGCTCTCCAGGGAGCCGGTCTGGCCCGTCCTGTTGGTCAGGCCCGCGATCTCCGCCTTGACGTCCGTCAGGTCGGAGCGGTCCGCCGAGACGACGCCCTTGCGGTCGGTGACGCACACGTCGCCGATGCCCGCGTCCACGAGGATCTTGGCGATGGCGATGCCCGCCGCGCCTGCGCCGGAGATGACCGCACGCAGGTCGGCGAGGGTGCGACCGGTGAGCTTCGCCGCGTTGCGCATGGCGGCCAGCGTCACGATGGCCGTGCCGTGCTGGTCGTCGTGGAAGATCGGGATGTCCAGGGCTTCCTGGAGCCGGCGCTCGATCTCGAAGCAGCGGGGCGCGGAGATGTCCTCCAGGTTGACCCCGCCGAAGGAGGGCGCGAGACGGATGACCGTCTCGATGATCTCGTCCGTGTCCTTGGTGGCGAGCGCGATCGGAACCGCGTCGACACCGCCGAACTGCTTGAACAGGATCGCCTTGCCCTCCATCACGGGGAGGGAGGCCTCGGGACCGATGTCCCCGAGGCCGAGCACGGCCGTGCCGTCGGTCACGACGGCGACCACGTTGGACTTCCAGGTGTACTCGTTGACGAGTTCCGGGTTCTCCGCGATGGCGCTGCAGACCTTCGCCACGCCGGGCGTGTACGCGAGGGACAGGTCGTCCTTGTTGCGGACCGGCACGGTGGCCTGCACGGCCATCTTGCCGCCCCGGTGCAGCGCGAACACCGCATCGGGGTTGTTGTCCGTCACGCTGTCGCTGCGAGGATTGACGATCTCCGCTGCCACTTTCTTGACCCCTTAAGTCTTTAATCGTTGAGGGTGGCCACTCCTGGTTAAGGGGTGGGCGGGCACCGCGTCCGTGCTCCGCATCGACGGTTGGCCCGTCTCCGCGAAGAGGGAGGTTCGTACGCGCGGGCGCGCCGCACGCGCGCCCTGAGCCCCGGATGAGGGGTGTAAGGATCTGTTCTACCGGAAGAACGCTCGCTCAGACGAGTCGATTCCCGCTCGATCGTAGGCCGGTTGTCCCTGTTTTGGCGAAAAGTCCAAACCTTGATGTCCAATGGGCGAGACGCACCGCAAATACTGCGGAGAAAAGCCCTGGTCACAGCGCATAATCCCGCCGCGAAGCCCGTTCTCCGCAGTCCTGTTGGGCACCCTGGGTCGCCCGTTATCCGATTTTGACCTGACGGGCACCCTGAATGTCTCAGTCCGAATGGCAAGATGCCGTAATCACACAAGGTCGCGACACTCGATGGTGCGTGCCCCGACCGTTCTCGGATGCTTTTTTCCCCACTGCCGGAGGAACCAGCTCATGACCGCAAGCACCACCCGTCGTACGACCGCCGCCCGGTCCCGGATCGCCGCGGCCGGTGCGATCGCGGTCGCCGGCGCCCTCATCCTCACCGGTTGTGGCGACCAGACCGACAACAGCGGCAGCTCCACTCCCTCGGGCAAGACCAACGCGGCCCCGCTCTTCTCGGCCCTGCCGAAGAAGATCCAGGACGCCGGTGTCATCAAGGTCGGCACGGACGCCGCCTACGCGCCGATGGAGTTCACCGAGGGCAACAAGATCGTCGGTGTCGACCCCGACATCGCCGAGGCCCTCGGCAAGCAGCTCGGGGTGAAGTTCCAGTTCACCGCCGGTACCTTCGACGGCCTGATGACCTCGGTCTACACCGGCCGCCAGGACGCGATCATGTCGTCCATCACGGACAACAAGAAGCGTCAGGAAGGTCTGGACGACAAGGGCGCCAAGATCGGCAAGGGCGTCGACTTCGTCGACTACTTCTCGTCCGGCGTCTCGCTCATCGTCAAGAAGGGCAACCCGCAGGGCATCAAGTCCCTCGACGACCTGTGTGGCAAGACCGTCGCCGTCCAGCGCGGCACGATCTACGAGGACACCTTCAAGGCGCAGGCCGAGAAGTGCGGGGACAAGAAGCTCACCATCGAGGCCTTCGACACCGACGCCGAGGCGCAGACCCGCGTCAAGGCCGGCGGCGCCGTCGCCGACCTGAACGACTACCCGGTCGCCGCGTACACCGCGAAGACCTCGGGTGGCGGCAACGACTTCGAGGTCACCGGCCAGCAGAGCGACGTCGGCCTCTTCGGCATCGGTGTCGCCAAGGAGAACACGCAGCTGCGTGACGCCCTCAAGCAGGCCCTCGACGCCATCATCAAGGACGGCTCCTACGCCAAGGTCCTCGAGAAGTGGGATGTCAAGGACAGCGCCGTCAAGTCCGCGACCGTCAACGCAGGTCAGTAATTCCGGGCGCTCCACTGAAGGGCAGTCATTGTGACTGACAAGATCGACAAGGGTCCGGCCGCAACCCCGGCCGGACCCGGCCCCTCGGCCACCCCGTACGAGGCCATCAAGGCGATTCCCGTCCGACACTACGGACGCTGGATCAGTGCCGTGGTCGTCGTCGCGGTGCTGGGCTGGCTGGTTCTCGCTTTCGCCAACGGCAATGTCAACTGGGGCACCGTCGGCGACAAGCTGTTCGACCCCACGGTCATCACCGGCCTCGGCAACACCATCCTCATCAGCGTCACCTCGATGCTGCTGGGTCTGGTGCTCGGCATCCTCTTCGCGGTGATGCGGCTGTCGAACAACCCGGTGACCAGTGCCGTCGCCTGGCTCTACATCTGGTTCTTCCGCGGCACCCCGGTCTACGTCCAGCTGCTGGTGTGGTTCAGCCTGCCGCTGATCTTCCAGTACATCGACCTCGGTCCGATCTACAAGAACGAGACCGTCGACGTCATGACCCCGTTCCTGGTCGCCCTCCTGGGCCTCGGCCTGAACGAGGGCGCCTACATGGCGGAGATCGTGCGCGCCGGCATCCAGTCCGTGGACGAGGGGCAGAGCGAGGCCTCGCACGCCCTGGGCATGACGCAGGTGCAGACCATGCGCCGCGTGGTGCTGCCCCAGGCGATGCGGGTGATCATCCCGCCGACGGGCAACGAGTTCATCAACATGCTGAAGACCTCGTCGCTGGTCTCGGCGGTCCAGTACACCGAACTCCTGCGGGCCACCAGCAACATCGGTTCCACCGCCGGCGCCATCATCGAGATGTACTTCGTGGCCTCCATCTGGTACCTGGCGCTCACCAGCGTGTTCAGCGTCGGCCAGTACTACCTGGAGCGTCGCTACGCCCGCGGCTCGCTGCGGTCCCTGCCGCCCACCCCGCTGCAGCGGATCAAGGCCAACCTGAACATGTTCCGCCGTACGGAGGTGGCGAAGTGACCGCCCAGCCGATGGTCAAGGCCGAGGCCGTCCACAAGTCGTACGGCCCCGCCCACATCCTCCGGGGCATCGACCTGGAGGTCGCCCCCCGTGAGGTCTTCTGCCTGGTCGGTCCGTCCGGCTCCGGCAAGTCCACCTTCCTGCGGTGCATCAACCACCTGGAGCGCATCAACGCCGGCCGGCTCTCGGTCGACGGGCAGCTCGTCGGGTACCGCGAGAAGGCGGGCAAGCTCTACGAGCTGAAGGACAGCGAGGTCGCGGCCCAGCGCCGGGACATCGGCATGGTCTTCCAGCGCTTCAACCTGTTCCCCCACATGACGGCCATCGAGAACGTCATGGAAGC
Source organism: Streptomyces sp. NBC_01426 (assembly GCF_036231985.1). GTDB lineage: Bacteria > Actinomycetota > Actinomycetes > Streptomycetales > Streptomycetaceae > Streptomyces. Next base: position 2,862,847 of record NZ_CP109500.1, on the reverse strand, counting down.
CCCGGTCATGGTCAAGGGCGAGAGCCGGGCGGTGGCGCGGGCGCGCGCCGTCAAGCTCCTCGACCGCGTCGGCCTCGGCGACAAGGGCGGGAACTACCCCTCGCAGCTCTCCGGCGGTCAGCAGCAGCGCGTGGCGATCGCCCGCGCGCTGGCCATGGAGCCGAAGCTGATGCTCTTCGACGAGCCCACCTCCGCGCTCGACCCGGAGCTGGTCGGTGACGTCCTCGACGTCATGCGCGACCTCGCCGAGTCCGGCATGACCATGATCGTGGTCACCCACGAGATGGGCTTCGCCCGCGAGGTCGGCGACAACCTCGTCTTCATGGACGGCGGCGTGGTGGTCGAGTCCGGCCACCCGCGCGAGGTCCTGGGCAACCCGCAGCACGACCGGACGAAGGCGTTCCTGTCCAAGGTGCTGTGACCGATCGACGCACGGGAGGGGCGGTACGGGTTTCCGTACCGCCCCTCCCGTCGTTCCCGGACCGGCCGCCCGGGTGCGGGGCCTACCTCAGGCCGAGGACCAGCGCGTCCGAGGGGGAGCGCCAGACCGTGCGGGCCTCCGCGAAACCGGCCTCGCGCAGGGTACGGGCGTGCCAGGCGTCGTCCGGGGTGTCCCCGTCGGCGTGCTCGCCGAAGATCTCGTAGCGGCGCTTCGTCGGCTCGGCGAGCAGCGGGTCGGCCGCGGCCAGCGCCCACCAGTCGGCCCAGTCGACGGCGCCGGCCGCCCGGGCCCGATCCATGCCGGCGTGCCGCTGCGCACGGTCGGCGGCGTTGAGCCGCGGGGTCGTCGGGTCGGGCATGTGGTCGGCGTTCATGAAGACCCCGCCCTCGCGCACGAGCGGGGCGAGCTGCCCGTAGAGCACCGTGAGCCGCGGGCTGTGCAGCCAGTGCAGGGCGGTGGCGGTGAGCACCGCGTCGTAGGTGTCGTGCGGCAGGGCCGCGGTCCAGTCCGGGTCCTTGAGGTCCGCGGTCACGAAGGTGACCCGGGGGTCGCCCTCGAAGTGGCCGCGGGCGATCGTCAGCAGGGCCGGGTCCAGGTCCACGCCCGTACTGCGGGCCTCCGGGAACCTCTTGAGCACGCGGTCCGTGATACTTCCCGTACCGCACGCGAGATCCAGTACCCGGGGAGCGGGTCCCACCAGTGCCTCGACCATGTCCAGCATCACCCGGAACCGCTCCTCGCGGTCGGGCATGTACCACTCCTGCTGACGGTCCCAGCTGTGCTGCCAGGCCTGCCAGTCCCCGACGGTCACCGGATTCGACGCTTCGGTCATCCCGAACCCCTCCATGCGTAATACCCTCGAACCTGTAGTAGCTGTTACCGCAGACCTTAATCCGCAGCCGTAAGGACTACAAGTGGAACTGGCCCATTACTCGGACTACGCCGTGCGCCTGGTCAACACCGAGGAGCCGGCCCGCAACAAGGACTCGCTCACCTCGGTGGACGCCGTCCGCGCGCTCTTCGGGGCCAGCACCCAGATGGCCCGCCGGGTCACCGACACCGACGTCACCCGCTTCCGCAACGTCCGCGGCCGGCTGCGCTCCGTCTTCGAGGCCGCCGACGGCGGCGACCACGTGCTCGCCGTCGACCTGCTGAACTCCCTGCTCATGGAGTTCCCCGTCAGCCCCCAGGTCTCCGGGCACGAGACCCTCGACGACGACGGCCGCCCCGACTGGCACATCCACCTCGCCGAGCACCCCTCGAACGCCTCTGCCGGCTACGCGGCCATGGCCTCCTTCGGGCTCGCCTTCCACCTCACCGCGCACGGCCCGGAGCGCCTGGGCCTGTGTCAGGCGGCGCCCTGCCGCAACGCCTACCTCGACACCTCCACCAACCGGTCCCGCCGCTACTGCTCCGACCGCTGTGCCACCCGCGCGAACGTGGCCGCCTACCGGGCCCGCAAGCGCCTGGAGGCGGACGAGTCCGCACGCAGCGGCCGCACCGCCGACGCCGCCCAGGACAGCCAGGTCCTCAGCGAACGCTGAGCCCCCGGCCCCGCCGGCCTGGGCCGCAACCGCACCAACGCCGTCGCCAGCACCAGCTCCGCGGGCACCGTCCCGTAGTCGGTGCTGTCGCCGGTCTCGTTGAACGGGTTGTCCCCGAGCACCCACCAGCCGCCCGGCCGCCGCTCCACCGCGCGCTTGACCACCAGCAGGTCCTGCTGGAACGGGTGCCGCAGGACGACCACGTTCCCCGGACGCACGGGCGCCCCGTACCGGACGACCACCTGATCCCCGTGGACCAGCGTCGGGACCATCGACGGCCCGTACACGTCCAGCACGCCCAAGCGCTTCCAGGCGCGCTTGTCCTCCACCATGAGCGACCTCCTCGTCCCCTCCGCATGCTGCCGCATGGGTCCGTACATTCGCTCACCGCGGGCGCGTCGACGCTGGACTTTTGTCCTAAGCCCGCAGGGGCGCCCGCGAATTCCGGTCGGTCAGCGAGTAATCTCCCCCTTGAGAAGACGATCACGAGGAGGACAAACTCCATGCTTTCCCGCCTCTTCGCCCCCAAGGCGAAGGTCTCCGCCCACTGTGACCTGCCCTGCGGCGTGTACGACCCGGCCCAGGCCCGTATCGAGGCCGAGTCGGTCAAGGCCGTCCAGGAGAAGTACCAGGCCAACGACGACGCGGACTTCCGCGCCCGCGCGATCACCATCAAGGAGCAGCGCGCCGAGCTGGCCAAGCACCACGTCTCGGTGCTGTGGAGCGACTACTTCAAGCCGCCGCACTTCGAGAAGTACCCGCAGCTCCACACCCTGGTCAACGACACCCTGAAGGCCCTCTCGGCCGCCAAGGCGTCGAACGACCCGGCGACCGGTCAGAAGGCGCTCGACCTGATCGCCGAGATCGACCGCATCTTCTGGGAGACCAAGGCCGCCTGATCCAGGCCCGCGTCCCCACGACGAAGGGGCCCGACCGGAAACGGTCGGGCCCCTTCGTCGTGGGGACGCGAGGGACGCCGGGAAGTCCGCGGGGGACCGCCCGGCACCTGCTATTCCTCGTCCTCGTCCTCGTCGTCGAGACGCGCCAGCCAGGTGGCCAGCCGCTCCACCGGGACCTCGAAGTCCGGGTTCAGGTCGACGAAGGTGCGGAGCTGCTCGGCGAGCCACTCGAAAGTGACCTCCTCCTCGCCGCGCCGCTTCTCCAGCTCCTCGATGCCGCGATCGGTGAAGTACAAGTCGGGCTCCGTGCCGTGATGAAAGTGGGCGTGGGGTGTTTCCCGCCAGGATAATCCCGGCTCGCGGCCAGGCCTCCCGCCCTCCCCGGGCCGCCGCTAGCCTGGATGGTCACGACCTGAGGGGGCGGGGGATGCAGGACGGGCGCACGGGCGGCGCCGCGCGCGCCTTCGAGCTCCTGGAGCCCCTCGTCCGGGCGGCCACCGTACGCGTGCACGCGGCCCCGGACGGGTATGCACTCCCCGGCAGCCACTGGTCCGGTCCCACGTGGGGGAGCGGCTTCTTCATCGCCCCCGGCTGGGTCCTGACGTGCGCGCACGTGATCGGCGAAGGGGGTGCTGCGGTGCGCCTGGTCGGACGCGAGGTCGGCATCTCCTTCTTCTCCGGCGGCGCCGCCGCGGGGCTTCCGGGCGCGGCCGCGGTCACCGGGACGGTCGCGGGGCGGGTCGAATGCGTGCTCCCGGACCGCCTGGAGGAGCGCCGCCCCGGCCGGGGCGCCCTGTGGGACCTCCCGGACCTGGCCCTGATCCGGGTCCTCGCCCCCGTCTCGCACGCCTGCGTGTGGCTGACCGACCGGGCCCGACCCCGCATCGACGAGGCCGCGTACTTCGGCTGCACCGAGGACCTCGGGATGCGCGAGATCACCGGCCGTACGACACGACTGCGCGGCACCGCCGGGGGCGGCGCGGCGATCCGGCTCGGCGACGAGGACGAGATCGAACCCGGCATGTCCGGCGGCCCCGTCGTGGACCTGGCGCGCGGCGAGGTCATCGGGGTGATCAAGGCCCGGCGGCACGCCGGCGGCGGCGGCCTCGCCGTGTCCGTGGCCCAACTGCGCACCCTGCCCATGGCCGCCACCGGACAGATCGGCCTGTACCGCAGGGTCATGCAGGCCCACGACCTCTACCACTACGACCAACACCTCAGCGATCTCAACAGCCGCCGCACCTGGACCGACGTCCACGACGAACTCCCGGGCGACGAACAGGACCCCTACGGCGGCCGGGGCCGGCTCACCCGCCTCACCCCCGCCGAGCGCACCACCCTGTGCGGGCTGCTCGCCGAACTGCCGCCCCCCGGCTCCTCGGAGGCGGTCCGGTCGCTCGCCGAGGCCGCCCGCGGCGAGGAACCCGACACCGGGCTGCCCGCCCCGCTCAGCTGGCGCGACGGCCTCGGACTGCTGCACGACCCGCCGGGCGCCGGCGGGGAGGCCGCCGCGATGCTGCGGTACGCGACCGACGTCAGCGTCGCCGACCACCGCGAACCGCCCTCCCCGGGCGCCGACGAGGAACTGTGGGACTGGGTGCGCACGACCGCGGAACGGCTGTGGCGACCCCTGCGGCGCGAACTCGGCGAACGCCGCGACCGGGGCCTCGCGGACCGGGAACTGCGCCGGCGCGCCCGGGCCGGGCAGACGGCCCCGGGAAGGGCCCGGGCGGCCGGCGGCCTGCCGGCGGGTCCCTCGGTCCTGCTGGAGGTGTGGGCGCACAGCTGGGAAGAGGTCTACGACTGGCGGGTCTCGGTGCTCACGGGGCCGCAGCGGGTCACCCCGCTGGACTCCGGCACCCGCGTGAGCCCGGCCCGCCTGCCGGCGGCCTCGCGGGCGGCGCTCGCCGAGGGGTTCCGGCGGTGCGACACGCACGAGGCGGCCGCGCTCCTCGAAGTGGCCGTCGCCCCCGAGCTGTTCGGGCTGGCGGTAGACGAGTGGCCGGTGGCGGGCGGGATCCCGGTGGGCGTCCAGCGGCCGGTGGTGTTCCGCCACCCGGGCGACGGTGCGGAGCGCGACGCCGGCGCGGAGGGACCGGGCGGACGGTGGGCGCGCGTCCAGGAGGGCCCGCTCCAGGGGCGGCGCGCCGACTGCTTCCGCGGCCGTCAACGCAGCCCCTCACCGGCCTGGTTGGCGGGCCTGGTCGACAACACCGTCCCGGTGCTGTGCCGGGACGCGGCCGCCGAGCCCACCCTCGGGGCGCTGCACGCGGTCCGGGACGCGGGGTACGGGGTGCTCGTGTGCCGGCGGCCACCGGCCGACCCGGGGCAGTCGTGCGCGCCGTTCCACCGCGGGCTGCGCGAGGAACTCGCCGAGGCAGGCCGGGCGGCGGTGCTGCCGCTGCGGCTGAAGGCCCTGCGGAGCCGCGCCCACGGGGCGGACCCCGACGCCTACTGGGCCGCCGGGATGACGCTGGTGTGGGAGGACCCGGGACGGGCGCTGCCGCAGGACGAGCCGCTCCAGGGGGACCTGTGACGCCCCCCGCGGCGGGGCGCCCGCGTCGGCCGCGGCGGTGGCCGGCACGGCGTACGGGGGACCCGGGGCGGCGCCGGGAGACGCCCCCCGACGGCACGGGAACGCTGCGCACGGCACGGGAGGAGCGGACGTGAACGAGGAATGGCTGATCTACCGGGGCGTCGGTGAACCCCACGACGGCATCGACGCGCTGCCCGACCCGCCCCCCTGGCGGGACTTCGACGGCGGCCCCGCCCTGGAGGCCGGCGGCCCCGGCGCGGCGGCTGACGCGAACGTGGCCCGCCGGCTCGGCGCACACCGACAGGCGGCGGAGATGCACCGGCCGGAGCCCGAGGAACTGGAGGCGGTCAACGCCGCGCTGTACCTGCGCCGGCCGCTGCTCGTCACCGGCTTCCCCGGAACGGGCAAGTCCACGCTCGCGCACGCCGTCGCGCACGAACTGAGGCTCGGCCGCGTCCTGCGCTGGCCCGTGGTCTCACGGACCGTGCTCCAGGAGGGCCTGTACCGCTACGACGCCATCGCCCGGCTCCAGGACGTACAGATCGCGGCCGGCGGCGGGAACCCCGGCGGCTCGCCCGGGATCGGGAAGTACATCCGCCTCGGACCGCTCGGGACGGCGCTGCTGCCCACGGAACGCCCCCGCGTGCTGCTCATCGACGAGATCGACAAGAGCGACATCGACCTGCCCAACGACCTGCTGAACGTGCTGGAGGAGGGCGAGTTCACGCTGCCCGAGCTGGAACGGGTCGCGGACACCGAACCCGAGGTGCGGGTGCTCACCGACGACGGCGCCAAGGTGGCCGTGCGGGACGGCCGGGTCCGCTGCCGGGCCTTCCCCTTCATCATCCTGACCAGCAACGGCGAACGGGACTTCCCCGCCGCCCTGCTGCGCCGCTGCATCCAGCTCAAGCTCGGACAGCCCGGGGAGAAACGGCTCGCCACCATGGTCCGCGCCCACCTGGGCGAGGAGGCCGCCCGGCTGGGCGCCGACCTGATCCGGGAGTTCCTCAGTCGCTCGCAGACCGAACTCGTGGCGGCCGACCAACTCCTCAACGCCATCTACCTCACCCACCACGCGGCCCCGCCCACCCGGGAGGACCTCGCCGACCTGCTCATCCAGCGCCTCGACCGGCCGAGGTGACCCCCGTGCCCCCCGCGTTCCCCGTCGAGCCCATCCGGGAACTGGCCGCCCTGTTGCGGGCCGCCGGCCTCGACCCGTCCGCCGAGGAACTGGCCGACGCCCTGTGGCTGGCCGGGCTGACCGCAGGACCACCGGGGGAGCCCGGCGCCCGGCCCGCGCGGGTCCGCCGGCCGCGGACGCCGGCGCGGGCCGAGTCGAGGCGGCCGCCCCGGGCGCCGGAGCCCGCGCGGGAGGACACCGACCCCGAGGACCCGGTCACCCTGTATCCCGCCGGGCGCCGGTTCCCCGGCGCCGAGGTCGAGGTCGAGGCCCCGGCGGGGCTGCCCGTACGGGTGCCCGGCGCGACCGCGCTGCCCCGGATCATGGACGTCCAGCGGGCCCTGCGCGCCCTGCAACGGCGCCGGCCCGCCGCGCCGCCCACCCGTACCGTGCTCGACGAGGCGGCCACCGCGGAGGCCAGCGCCCGCGCGCTCGGGCTGCTCATCCCCGTGCTGCGGTCCGACAGCCGGCGCGAGGCCACCGTCCGGCTGGTCATGGACGCCTCCCCGTCGATGGCGGTCTGGCAGGACCTCTTCGACGAACTGCGCTCCGTGTGCGAGCGGCTGGGCGCCTTCCGGGACGTACAGGTCCACTACCTGCACCGGCTCGGCGACGGAACGGCGCTCATCGGACGCGGCCCCTCGCCGGGAGGCGCACTGCGGTCCGGGGAACAACTGCGGGACCCCACCGGGCGGACCCTGACCATGGTGGTCTCCGACTGTGCCGGACCGGTCTGGCGCGAGGGCGAGGCGCAGCGGCTCCTGTACCGGTGGGCCGAGTGCGCCCCCTGCGTCGTCGTACAGCCGCTGCCCCAGCGGCTGTGGGGCCGCAGCTGGCTGCCCACCGAGCGCGGGGAGCTGTCCCGGGTCGACGGCCGCGGGCGCCGGCTGCGGTTCCGCCCGGAACGGCCGCCCCGGCCCGGCCGCCCCACCGGCGGGCTGACCGTGCCCGTCCTGCCGCCCCACGCCCACGCCCTGGGCGCCTGGGCCCGGCTCGTCGCCGGCCTCGGCACCGGGCCCGTGCCCGCCGAGGTCGGACGGGTCCTCGCCGACCACCCGGCGGCCCCCGCGCCGCCGCCCCGGGCCGCGCGGCCGCCGCGCGAACTGGTGAGCCGCTTCCGCTCGTCGGCGTCCCCCGGGGCCGTGCAGCTCGCCGTCTACCTCGCCGCGGCGCCGCTCACCCTGCCCGTGATGCGGCTCGTACAGCGCACGATGCTCCCCGACTCGGAGCCCTCCGACCTCGCCGAGGTGCTGCTGAGCGGGCTGTTGCGGCGGGGGCCCGACAGCGGCTGGTACGCGTTCGTGCCGGGCGTGCGGGACGTGCTGCTGGGGCCGCTCGGGCGGGACGAGGCCGCCCTGGTCCTCAAGCACTGCTCGGAGTACGTCCTGGCCCACTTCGGGCGGGGCGTGCGCAACTTCCCCGCGCTGGCCGTCTCCCAGCTCACCGGCGCGCCGATGGACTCCGCCGAGGAGCGGATGCCCGCCGGCCGGCTCCCGCAGGCCTTCGCCCAGGTGTCGGCGAAGGTCGTACGGCGCTACCTGCCCGGCCCGCCGCCCGACACGGCCGAGGCCCCGCCGCCGCCCGCGACGCCCGCCGCCGACGCGCGGGAGCGGGCGCTGCGCACCGCCCTGGCCCGGCCGCTCGACGGAGGGCAGCGCGGGCTGTACGAGACCGTCACCCTGCTGCGCCGGGCCGTGGCCGCCCCGGCCGGGCCCGACGACCCGCCGGGCGAGGCCGAGGCCGAACTGGCCGGCGCCCTCCTGCGGTTGTGGGCCCTCCAGCGGGACCCGGAACTGCTCGCGGAGGCCGAGCGGGCCGTCGAGGGACAGTCCGACGCCCGGGCCCGCGCCCTGCGGGGCCGCGTGCTGTACGAACGGGCGCTCGCCGGCGTCGCGCCGGACGGCGGGCTCCCCGACGGCGCACTGCTGGAGGCGGCGGACCGGGAGTTCGCGGCGGCCGGGGCCGCGCCGGGAGCCGATCGGGCGCTGCGCCTGGACTGCGCCGTGCGCCGCGCCCGCAGCCTGGTCCGGCTCGGCGAACTGCGCCACGACCCGTGGGCGCTGCGCGAGGCACGGGCCGCGCTGGAGGCGCTCGCCGACCCGGACGACGCCGGCGACGCGGGGGAGGCGGAGGCGCGCCGGGGCCGGGAACTCGGTCGGGTCCTGCTGGCCCTGCTGCCCCACACCCCCGACCCGACGGAGCGCGCGGAGCTGGCCGAGGCGGCCGCCGGGCGGCTCACCGCCGACCCGCGGGTCGAACCGGAGGCACGCGCCCGGGTTCGCGTCGAGCGCGCCGCGGCCCTGAGCCACCTGCCCGGACGGCTGGAGGAGGCCTCCGGGGAACTGGCCACCGCGCTGACCGAGACCGGCGAGGCCGGCGCGCGGGTGGCCGCGCTGGTGTGCCTGGCCCGCGTGCACCGGGCGCGGTACGCGCGGGACGCGGACCCGCGGGCGCTGGAGGACGCGGCCGAGGCGTACGGACGGGCCCGCCGGCTGATCCCCCGGGACGGGGACGCCTTCGGCGAACTGCTGCCCGAGTGGGGTGACGTGCTCCTGGACCGGGCACGGGCGCCCGACGCCGACGCGCACCGGTTCGCGTCGACGGCCGTACGGGTGCTGCGCGAGAGCCGGGCCGCCGTGCCCCAGTCCGACCCCCGCGCCGGGCACCGGCTGCGGCGCCTCGCGGCGGGCCTGCGGCTGCGGCACGCCTACGAGGGCGACGTGGTGGACCTGCGCGAGGCGGAGTACCTGCTGGAACTGGCGGCCCGGCACGGCCGGGGCCCGCTGGAGCGGGCCGGGGCCTGGCGCGAGCACGGTGACGTCCAGCGGGAGATCCACGGGCACACCCGGGCCGTCGACCGGCTCGACCGGGCGGCGGACTCCTACCGCCGGGCCTGGCGCGAGGCGTCGGAGACGGAGCCGGGGCCCGACCGGGAGGCGGCGCTCCGGCTGGCGGTACGGGCGCAGGAGCTGCGGGGGGAGGTGCTGGAACGGCTGGCCCGGCCGCGCGCGGCGCTCGACGCGTACCGCTCCGCGGTGGAGCTGTGGCAGGGACTCGGGGGCGGGGACGCCGAGCGGCGGACCGAGCGCCTGCGGGCACGGATCCGTGTCCTGGAGGCCGGCCTGTGACCGCGCCCCGCGCGCCGGCGCGAGCGGACCGGACCTGCCCCGGTGGGCGGCGCGGGGAAGAGGGCCGGCGAGCGTCCGGCCCGGGACACGACAGGGGGGCGGACCGGAGATGGTGACGGGACGGCAGGAGACGACGACCGGTGTCCGGAGGTGTCCCGGGCGGTTACCGGACCTGTCCGGACTGGATCTGACCGCGTTGCGGGAGATCGAGCATCCGGTGCTGGCCGAGGTGATGAAGGGCATGGTCGAGCGGGTCACCCACCCCGCCGAGATCCTGAACGCCTTCGACTCGGGGGTCACCTGACACGAACCCACCACCGCCGTATACGAAGGGAGTTGACCACTTTCCGCCGTTAGTGCAGGCCGTCCGGGGGGCAGGGATGGACCGTCCCGGGGGTCCCCCCAGCGGTAGCCGGGGGAGGGAGGCACAGGCGATGAGGCGAGCGATCACCGGCGAGGGCGCGCTGCCCGCGCAACGGCCGCCCCGCGACGTCCCCGCAGGTCACGCGCACCACGCGCCGTGGCCCTACACCCGGCTCGACGTGCCCGCCCTGCGCGCCGCGGGCCACCGCCCGCACCCCATCCGGCAGTTCGTGCTCAAGACGCACAGCCGCTGCAACCTCGCCTGCACGTACTGCTACGTCTACGAGATGGCCGATCAGAGCTGGCGCGGCCGCCCCGCGCTCATGACGCCCGCGACCGCCCACCGCGCCGCCGAACGGATCGCCGAGCACGCCGCCGCCCACGACCTGACCCGCGTCGACCTCGTCCTGCACGGCGGCGAACCCCTGCTCGGCGCCCCCGAGGAACTGGCCGCCCCCGTCGAGGCCGTCCGGGCCGCCACCGGCTCCCGCGTGCGGGTCACCGCGACCGTGCAGACCAACGGCACCCTGCTCACCCGCGGCCGGCTCGCCGCGCTCGCCGCCGCCGGCATCCGCGTCGGCGTCAGCCTCGACGGCGGACTGCCCGCGCACAACGCCCGCCGGGTGGACCACGCCGGCCGCCCCGGCTTCGCCGCCGCCGCCCGGGGGCTGCGGCTGCTCGCCCGACACCCGGAGAGCTACGCCGGGGTGCTGTGCGTCGTCGACGTCACGCAGGACCCGCTGGAGGTGTACTCCTCGCTGCTCGGCTTCGCGCCGCCCACCCTCGGCCTGCTGCTGCCCCTGGCCAACTGGAACGACCCGCCGCCGGGACACGCCCCGCACACCACCCCGTACGCCGACTGGCTGCTCGCCGTCTTCGAACGCTGGTGGCACGACGGGGCACGACGGACCCGCGTCCGGATCTTCGAGGAGATCATCGCCCTACTCCTCGGCCTGCCCGAGGCCACCGAGACCCTCGGGCTCGCGCCCGCGAGCACCGCCGTGATCGAGACGGACGGCGCCATCGAACAGGCCGACTCCCTGAAGTCGGCCTACGAGGGCGCCGCCGCCACCGGACTCCACGTCGACCGACACAGCTTCGACGAACTCCTCGACCATCCCGGGTTCGCCGCCCGCCAACTCGGACGGGACGCGCTCGCGCCGGGCTGCCGCGCCTGCGAACTCGTCGAGGTGTGCGGCGGCGGCCACTACCCGCACCGCTACCGGGCCGGCGAGGGCTTCCGCCGGCCCTCCGTCTACTGCGCGGACCTCCAGGTCCTCATCCGGCACATCGCCCGGGCGCTGCACACCGCCACCGCGGGACGGGCCGCCTCATGAGCGAGGACCCCGAACCCCCGGCGGGCACCGGCCTCGCCCCGTTCACCGTCGACTCCCACACCCTGCGCGCCCTCGCCTCCACCGAACCCTCCGCCGAGGGCACCCGCCTGGTCCGCGACGTCCGCAGGTCGAAACGACTGCTCCTGCTGCGCGCCGTCCTCGACGCCGCACCCGGCCCCGAGACCGCCGAGCACTGGGCGCTGCTGGAGGAGGCCGAGCGGCACGACCCCGACGCGGTGCGCGACGTACTGCACTACCCCGCCACCGGGGTCTGGGCCGAGGAGACCCTGCGCCGGCTCCACGACCCCGACGGACCCGCGCCCGACCTCGGCCGGCTCGGGGCGCTCGCCGCCGCCGCCGCGCTGCGCTCCGGCATCACCTTCAAGACCACCCTGCGCCCCGTGCACGGCCGGCTCGTGCTGCCCACCCTCGGTCTGCTGCGGCCCGATCGTCCCGGCCCCCTCGCCGTCACCGAGCGCTCCTGGGAGACCGCCGTGGACGCCGTGCCCCTGCACGGGCTGCCCGGCGGCCGGACCACCCTCGACGACCTCGACCCGTACCGGGCGCCCTCGGCCCCCCCGGCCCCCGTGCGCCCCGCCCGACGGCTCACCCCCAAGGGGCACAAGCGCTGGGACACCCAGTGGTCCGGCGCGCTCACCCTGTTGCGCCGCTACGACGCCGCCCGCGCCGACGAGGTGGGCCGCCTCCTGCGCTCCGTCGTCCCGCTGGCCGGCGGCTCCCGCTCCAGCGGCGCCACCCTGCCCGCCGCCGCGGGCTCCGTGCTCGCCCGCACGCAGCCCCCGCCCGCCCTCGCCGCCACCCTCGTCCACGAGGTCCAGCACGGGAAGCTGACCGCCCTCGCGGACGTCCTGACCCTGCACACCGCCGACCGCACCCCCTGCCACTGGGCGCCCTGGCGCAGCGACCCGCGCCCCCTGGACGGGCTGCTGCACGGCGCGTACGCCCACCTGGCCCTGGCCGGCTACTGGCAGCGCGCCGCCCTGTACGGGGCGCGGGGCGCCTGGGCCCAACACGCCCGGATCCGCGCCCAGGTGGCCGCCGTGCTGCCCGCACTGCGCGGACATCCCCGACTGACCGCCACCGGAAGGGAGTTCACCGACGGCATGGCCGCCGCCGAACGCGCGATGGACGAACTGCCACCGCCCGGAAACCAGTACGCCACGGCCCGCCGGACCCTGGAGCGCGAACGCCGCGCCTGGTGCGAGAACCACCCCGAACTCACCGCATTCGCCGAGGGCTGACGAACCGTCCGCTGCGGTACCTTTCAAACCCGTCCACCGCCCGGATTCCAGGGAGACGGCCGCATGACGACCGGTACGCGCCACGACCGCGACGGAGCCCCGCAGCCGCAACGCTTCGTCATCAGCTTCGCGGGGTTCAACCGCCCCTGGGCCGTGTGGATCGCCCACCGCCTGGAGGAGCACGGCCACCGCGTGGCCCTGCAACGCTGGGACCCGCAGACGAGCCCCGGCCTCACCGAGGCCCTGGAAGACCTGGCCCGCTCCGGCGGCCGGATCCTGGTCGTCCTCAGCGAGCGCTACTTCTCCGCGGGCACCCACACCGACGAGGAGTGGAACGCCGCCCTGCGCACCGTCACCGGCGCCCACCCCGACCGGTTCGCCGCCGTCTGCCTCACCGACTCCCCGCTGCCCAGCGCCGTCGCCGCCCTGGAGAAGACCGACCTGTGGGGCCTGGACGCGTACGAGGCCGAGTACCGCGTCCTGCGCCGACTGGAGCTGCCCACCGACCGGATCGGCACCGAGAGCGGCCGCCGCGGCCCCCGCTTTCCCAACGACCCCCCGGAGGTCTGGGGCCGCGTCCCGCGCCGCAACCCCCGCTTCACCGGCCGCAACGACGTCATCGGCGCCCTGCGGGCCGCCCTCACCGAGGCACCCCCCGGCGCGTCCACCGTCACCCTGCTGGGGCTCTCCGGCGTCGGCAAGACCCAGGTGGCCACCGAGTACGCCTACCGCTTCGCCTCCGAGTACGACGTGGTGTGGTGGGTCCCCGCCGAGGACCGGCCCACCCTGCGCGAACGCCTCGCCGACCTGGCGCCCGCCCTCGACCTGCCGCGCGGCGCGGGCAGTTACGGCGAGCAGATCCGGGCCGTGCTGGAGGCGCTGCGCCGCGGCACCCCCTACCACCGCTGGCTGCTCGTCTTCGACGGCTGCGACCACCCCGACGACCTCATCGACCTGCTGCCGTCCGGCGCCGGCGACGTCATCATCACCTCCCGCAACCGCGAGTGGGCCGCCCGCCACACGAGCCTCGTCGAGGTCCCGCTCTACGCCCGGCCCGAGTCCGTCACCTTCATCCGCCGGCGGGCCCGCCGGCTCTCCGGGGACGAGGCCGACCAGCTCGCGGAAGCGCTGGAGGACTACCCGCTGGCCCTCGACCAGACCGCGGGCTGGCTCGCCGACTCGCCGCTCGGCGTCGGCGAGTACCTCACCCTGCTCCGGCGCCGGCTGGACACCCACGAGGCCGTCACCCTCTCCGACGACTACCCGCTGCCCTTCCCCACGGCGCTCGCGATACTGCTCAACAACGTCCGGGAGAACTTCCCCGACGCCCTCGCGCTGCTGCGCCTGTTCGTCTTCTTCGCGCCCGGCCGCGTCCCGCTGCGCCTGCTGCGCGAGTTCCCCGCCGCCGACGTCCCCGAGCACCTCGCCGGCCTGATCAACGACCAGATCCGCTGGAACGCCGCCCTCAACAAGCTCGTGCAGTTCTCCGTCGTCCGCCTGGAGTACTCCGACCTGTCCGTCGAGGAGGGCGGCGGCGGCCTGGAGACCGTCCAACTGCACCGCATGGTCCACAACATCGTCCGCGACGACCTCGGCGAGGAGGAGGCCGAGCAGCTCTCCCGCGCCGTCCGCCAGGTCCTCGCCGCCGCCGACCCGGGCCGGCCCACCGACTCCCGACTCTGGCCCCGGTACGCCGAACTCATCCCGCACCTGGAGACGGCCGGCGTCCTGACCAGCACGAACCCCCGCATCCAGAACTTCCTGCTGCACTGCCTGCGCTACCTGATCCTCGCCGGGGAGTACCGCACCTGCCTGCGGCTCGCCGAGGAGACCGACGGCGCCTGGCGGTCCATGCTCGGCGAGGACCACGACCAGGTCCGCGAACTCAGCTACCACCACGGCGGCGCCCTGCGCATGCTCGGCCACTTCCGCCGGGCCGAGGTCCTCGCCAAGTCGGTCGCGGACCGGCTCGTCGAGGAACGCGGCGACCGCGACCTGGAGACCCTGCGCGCGACCAGCACGTACGCGGGAGTGCTGCTCGGCACCGCCAAGTTCGAACAGGCCCGCCTGCTGCTGGAACACGCCTTCACCACCTACCGCGAACTGCTCGGCGAGGACGACTCCACCACCCTCAACGCCCAGAACAACGTCGCCGTCGCCCTGCGCCTCCTCGGCCGCTACCAGGAGGCGTACGACACCGACCTCGACACCCTGCGCCGCCGCGAACGGGTCCTGCGGGTACGGCACATCGCCACCCTCTCCTCGGGCATCGGCTGCGCCATGGGCCTGCGGCTCATGGGCCGCTACCGCGAGGCACAGGCCCGTCAGGAACAGGGGCTCAAACTCAACGCCCAGGTACTCGGCCCCAACCACCCGCAGACCCTGCGCGCCGAACACAACCTCGGCATGTGCCTGCGCCGCGCCGGCGACATCCCCGGCGCCGGCGCCCGCCTGCGCGGCGTCCTGGAACGCTCGACGCGGGTGTTCGGCGCCGAGTTCCCCTGGACCCTGATGGTCGCCTCCGACTACGCCACCTACCTGCGCGAGTACGGCGACGTCGGCGAGGCCCGCCGGATCTCCGAGGAGGTCGTGCGCGGCTACCAGTCCCAACTGGGCCTGGCCCACCCGTACAGCATCGGCACCGTGGGCAACCTCGGCCTGGTCCTGCGCGCCCAGGGCGAACGGGAGGAGGCCCTCAACCTCGCCGAACAGGCCCTGGTCGGCATGCGGGGCGCACTCGGCGGCCGGCACCCCTGGACGCTGGGCTGCGCCCTGAACGCCACCGGACACCGCAACATCACCGGACGGCTGGAGGACGCCGTGGACCTCAGCCGGGAGACCCTGCGGACCGCCGAACAGGTGCTGGGGCCCGACCACCCGATGACGCTGAGCGCGGAGATCGCCCTCGCCGCCGACCTGCGGGCCGTCCGGGAGGACGTGGAGGCCTCGAAGCACGAGGACGCCGGGCTGCGGGCGCTGATGCGCACCCTCGGCCCGCAGCACGTCCACACCGTGTCCGCGCGCCAACAGACCCGGCCCTACTGGGACTTCGAACCCCAGCCGTAGACCCCAGCCGTAGACCCCGGCCGTAGACCTCAGCCGTGGACCCCGGCGGCAGCCGCGGCCGGAAACGCCGGAAGGCCCGGACCCCCTTGGGGGTCCGGGCCTTCACGGTGCGAGCCGGTGCGGCGATCAGGCCTCGAAGACCTCGTTCAGCAGCAGCTGCTGCTCCGCCTGGTGACGCTTGGCGGAACCCACGGCCGGGGACGAACCGTGCGGACGCGACACGCGCCGCAGCCGCTCGCCCGCCGGGATGTCGGCGCCGACCGCCAGGTCGAGGTGGTCGATCAGGTTCAGCGCGATGAACGGCCACGCACCCTGGTTCGCCGGCTCCTCCTGCGCCCAGATGTACTTGGCCGCGTTCGGGAACTTGGCGATCTCCGCCTGGAGCTCCGCACCCGGCAGCGGGTACAGACGCTCGATGCGCAGGATCGCGGTGTCCGTGATGCCGCGCTTCTCCCGCTCGGCCTCCAGGTCGTAGTAGACCTTGCCGGCGCAGAAGACGACCTTGCGGACCGCGTTCGGGTCCACGGTGGAGTCCCCGATGACCGGACGGAACGAACCGTTGGTGAACTCCTCCGCCTTCGACGCCGCCGCCTTCAGACGCAGCATCGACTTCGGGGTGAAGACGATGAGCGGCTTGTGGTGCGGGTTGTGGACCTGCCAGCGCAGCAGGTGGAAGTAGTTCGACGGCAGGGTCGGCATCGCGACCGTCATGTTGTCCTGCGCGCACATCTGGAGGAAGCGCTCGGGACGCGCGGACGAGTGGTCCGGGCCCTGGCCCTCGTAGCCGTGCGGCAGCAGCAGCGTGACGCCGGACGTCTGGCCCCACTTCTGCTCGGCCGAGGAGATGAACTCGTCGACGACGGTCTGCGCGCCGTTGACGAAGTCACCGAACTGGGCCTCCCAGAGGACCAGCGCGTCCGGACGGGCCAGCGAGTAGCCGTACTCGAAGCCCATGGCCGCGTACTCGGAGAGCAGCGAGTCGTAGACGTTGTAGCGGGCCTGGTCGTCCGACAGGTACAGCAGCGGGGTGTAGTCCTCGCCGGTCTCCCGGTCGATGAGGACCGCGTGACGCTGACCGAAGGTGCCGCGGCGCGAGTCCTGGCCGGACAGCCGGACCGGGGTGCCCTCCATCAGCAGCGAACCGAAGGCCAGGGTCTCGCCCATGCCCCAGTCGATCGTGCCCTCGTCGATCATCGCCGCGCGGCGCTGGAGCTGCGGCAGCAGACGGGGGTGCACGGTGACCGTGTCGGGGATGTTGACCTGGGCCTCGGCGATCCGCTTCACGACCTCCTGCGAGACCGCGGTGTTCACCGGGACCGGGAAGTTGGCGGTGGGCGCCGGGACCTGCGGGGCGGCCGCGGGCTGCGTGGCGGCCTCGCGGACCTCCGCGAAGACCTTCTCCAGCTGGCCCTGGAAGTCCTGGAGCGCCTGCTCGGCCTCTTCCAGGGTGATGTCGCCGCGACCGATGAGGGACTCGGTGTAGAGCTTGCGCACCGAGCGCTTCTTGTCGATCAGGTCGTACATCAGCGGCTGGGTGAACGCCGGGTTGTCGGACTCGTTGTGGCCGCGACGGCGGTAGCAGATGAGGTCGATGACCACGTCCTTGTTGAACGCCTGACGGAACTCGAAGGCGAGCCGCGCGATGCGGACCACGGCCTCCGGGTCGTCGCCGTTCACGTGGAAGATCGGCGCCTCGATCATGCGGGCCACGTCGGTCGCGTACATCGAGGAACGCGAGGACTCCGGGGCGGCGGTGAAGCCGACCTGGTTGTTGATGACCACGTGCACGGTGCCGCCGGTGCGGTAGCCGCGCAGCTGCGACATGTTCAGCGTCTCGGCGACCACACCCTGGCCGGCGAAGGCCGCGTCGCCGTGCAGGGCCAGCGGCAGGACCGTGAAGTCCGTGCCGCCCTTGTTGATGACGTCCTGCTTGGCGCGGGCGACACCCTCCAGGACCGGGTCCACGGCCTCCAGGTGGGAGGGGTTCGCGACGAGCGAGACCTTGATCTGCTCGCCGTCCAGGCCCGTGAAGGTGCCCTCGGCACCCAGGTGGTACTTGACGTCGCCGGAGCCGTGCATCGACTTCGGGTCGAGGTTGCCCTCGAACTCGCGGAAGATCTGCGCGTACGACTTGCCGACGATGTTGGCCAGGACGTTCAGCCGGCCGCGGTGGGCCATGCCGATGACGACCTCTTCGAGGCGGGCCTCGGCGGCCGAGTCGATGACGGCGTCGAGCAGCGGGATGACGGACTCGCCGCCCTCCAGGGAGAACCGCTTCTGACCGACGTACTTCGTCTGCAGGAAGGTCTCGAAGGCCTCCGCCGCGTTCAGCCGGCGCAGGATCCGCAGCTGCTCCTCGCGCTCCGGCTTGGAGTGCGGGCGCTCGATGCGGTCCTGGATCCAGCGGCGCTGCTTCGGGTCCTGGATGTGCATGAACTCGACGCCGGTGGTGCGGCAGTACGAGTCGCGCAGCACGCCGAGGATGTCGCGGAGCTTCATCATCGACTTGCCGGAGAAGCCGCCGACCGCGAACTCGCGCTCCAGGTCCCACAGGGTGAGGCCGTGCTCGGTGATGTCGAGGTCGGGGTGCTTGCGCTGCTTGTACTCCAGCGGGTCGGTGTCGGCCATGACGTGGCCGCGGACCCGGTAGGAGTGGATCAGCTCGAAGACGCGGGCGGCCTTCGTGACGTCGTCGTCATGCGAGGCGTCGATGTCCCGGAGCCAGCGGACCGGCTCGTACGGGATGCGCAGCGCCTCGAAGACGTCGTCGTAGAAGCCGCTCTCGCCCAGCAGCAGGTTCGCGACGATGCGCAGGAACTCGCCGGAGGCCGCGCCCTGGATGACCCGGTGGTCGTAGGTCGAGGTCAGGGTCATGACCTTGGAGATGCCCAGCTTGTTCAGGGTGTCCTGCGAGGTGCCCTGGAACTCGGCGGGGTAGTCCATGGAGCCGACGCCCATGATGACCGACTGTCCGGGCATCAGGCGGGGCACGGAGTGCACGGTGCCCAGGCCGCCGGGGTTGGTCAGCGAGACCGTGACGCCCGTGAAGTCGTCCATCGTCAGCTTGCCGACGCGGGCGCGCCGGACGATGTCCTCGTAGGCCTGCCAGAACTCGAAGAAGTTGAGGGTCTCGGCCTTCTTGATGCCGGCGACGACGAGCTGGCGGTCGCCGTTCGGCTTCACCAGGTCGATCGCGAGACCGAAGTTGATGTGCTCCGGCTTGACCAGGGTCGGCTTGCCGTCCTTCTCCGCGAAGGAGTAGTTCATGGCCGGCATGGCCTTGATCGCCTGCACCATCGCGTAGCCGATGAGGTGCGTGAAGGAGATCTTCCCGCCCCGGGCGCGCTTGAGGTGGTTGTTGATGACGATGCGGTTGTCGAACAGCAGCTTCACCGGGACGGCGCGGACGGAGGTGGCCGTCGGGACGTCGAGGGAGGCGTTCATGTTCTTCGCCACGGCAGCGGCGGGGCCGCGGAGCGTCACCAGTTCGGGGCCCGAGGGGGCCTCGGTGGCGGGCGCGGCCTTGGGAGCTGCGGGAGCGGGCGCGGCGGCAGCCGGAGCCTGAGCGGAGGGCGCGGCCGGTGCGGCGGCCTGGGCCTGGGAGGTGACAGTCACAGCAGGGGCACCAGAGGGGGTGGCAGGAGCAGGGGCAGGAGCTGACACAGGCGGGGTCGCGGCCGAGGGCGAGGGCGCGGCGTCAGCCGCTCCCGCGGCACCGGTGCTCGCACCGGCGCTCGCCGCCCCCGTGGCGGCCGCGACGGGGGCCTGCGGGGCCTGGGCGGCGGGGCTGGCGGCCTGTGCGGAGGCGCCATCCTTCGTCGTCGGGGACTTCTCGGGACCGTCGGGCTTGGCGGGGGCTGCTGCGCCCCCGGCCTTGTAGTCGGCGAAGAAGTCCCACCAGGCCCGGTCGACCGAGTTCGGGTCCTGGAGGTACTGCTGATAGATCTCGTCGACGAGCCACTCATTGGCACCGAAGCCTGAGGCAGGGGTCTTCCCGCCCTCTGCTGCTTCGGTCGTGGTGCTCGAGTTACTGGGGGACTGTGGCGACACGGCGGCAACCGCCCTCTTCCGCTTCACAAGGTATGGACAGCGGGAATAAAGGCTACGCCTCCCCCGGCGTCCGATGCAGGCCGGGCGGGACTTACGTCGCGCAGGTCACATCGAAAGGCGTGTTTCGCCGCTTGGAATGGCGGGAAACAAGCGTGGTTCGGGTAGGGGACACCGTGGTTGCGGCCCCCTTGGCTTCGCACCCCTGACGGACCCCGGCGCGTGTGGCCGAGATCATGTCCTTCCCACTCGAACCCTACGTCAACGCGATGCCTGGGAGCTGCCCGGAAGCGTGACGAGGATGCGGCAGCCGCGTGACGATTCGGCCACTCCGATCTGGCCCCCGTGCAGGCCGACGGCCCAGCGGGCGATCGCCAGGCCCAGTCCGGTGCCCCCGTCGCCGCCACCGGAATTCCCCCGGTTGAACCGCTCGAAGACCCGGTGCCACTCGGATTCGGGGATCCCGGGACCCTCGTCCCGCACCTCCAGGTCCAGGCTCCCGGGCGCGTCGCCGGCCCGGGCCCGGACCGTGACCCGGCCGTGCGGGGGGCTGTGCTTGACCGCGTTGTCGATCAGGTTCGCCACCACCTGGTGGAGCCGTTCCGCGTCGGCGTACGCCGTCAGTTCGAAAGGGAACACGTCCAGGTGGAGGTGGACGTCGTTGCGGGTGTGCCCGCCCGAACCGGAGGTCAGCCCCGGCCGCCCGGCGGCCGCCAGCCCGGACTCCTTGAGCACCCCCGACAGGTACGGCCACACCTCGAACCGGCGCGCCCGCAGCGGGACCACGCCGTTGTCCACCCGGGACAGGTCCAGCAGGGTCTCCACCAGCCGGCCCAGCCGCTCGGTCTGCTTCAGCGCCGTCCGCATGGTCTCCGGGTCGGCGGCCGACACCCCGTCGACCACGTTCTCCAGCACCGCCCGCAGGGCCGCGATCGGCGTGCGCAGCTCGTGGGAGACGTTGGCGACCAGCTCCTTGCGGTGCCGGTCCACCGCCTCCAGGTCGTCCGCCATCAGGTTGATCGTCGCGGCCAGGTCGCCCAGCTCGTCGCGGCGCCCCGCCTCGCGGACCCGGCGGGTGTAGTCCCCGTGGGAGATCGCCCGGGCCACCGTGGTCATGTCGTCGAGCGGCGCCGTCAGACCGTGCGCCACGAACTGGGTGATCAGCATCGAGGCGATCACCGAGAACACCGTGATGAACCGCAGCTCGGTGTCCGTGCGCAGGGCCACCAGCAGCAGGCCCGTGGTGATGAAGACCGACACCACGACGAGCGTGCCCAGCTTCGTCTTGATCGAGAACGGCGAGAAGGGTCGCAGCCCGCCCGGCTGCCGCTGGCTCACGGCTGGGCCGGGGTCTCCAGGGCGTACCCGACGCCGTGGACCGTGCGGATCCGTTCCGCGCCGATCTTCCGGCGCAGCGCCTTGATGTGGCTGTCGACGGTACGGGTCCCGGACGCGTCGGCCCAGTCCCACACCTCCGCCAGCAACTGCTCCCGCGAGAGGACCGCCCGCGGCGTGCCGGCCAGGCACACCAGCAGATCGAACTCGGTCGGTGTCAGGTGCACGTCCTCGGTGTGCACGCGGACCCGGCGCTGCGCGTGGTCGATCTCCAGATCGCCCAGGCGCAGGGTGGCCCCGCGCGGGGCCGTCGCGGCCAGTGTGGCCCGCTCCACCCGTCTCAGCAGTACGTGGACCCGTGCGGCCAGCTCGCGCATCGAGAACGGCTTCGTCATGTAGTCGTCGGCCCCGACCCCGAGGCCGACGAGCATGTCGGTCTCGTCGTCCCGGGCGGTGAGCATCAGCACCGGCACCGGACGCTGTGCCTGCACCCGACGGCAGACCTCCAGCCCGTCGAAGCCGGGCAGCATGACGTCCAGCACCAGCAGCTCGGGCAGCCAGCTCTCGGCCGCCGAGACGGCGGCAGGGCCGTCGTGGGCGGCCTGGACCTGGAAGCCCTCGGCGCGCAGCCGGGCCGCGACGGCGTCGGCGATGGTGCGGTCGTCCTCGACCACGAGCACGCGCCGCTGGGCGCCTGGGGTGGCCGCGGCGCCGTTGTGGGTGGTGTGTGTCTGTTCCATGTCCCGCCCCTGAAGAACCCGCGTGATGGGGTGCAGCGTAGAGGAGGCGCAGGCCTGCGGCTATGTGGGGCCGACCGGGCCCCGGGCCAGGTGGACGACGTCCGGGACACCTCGGGCGACTCGCACTTCTTCCGTCCGTACCGACTCGAATCCGGCATTCCGCAGTGCCTGCTCGAAGGCCGCGGAGGGTCGCGCGGACCAGACGGCGAGCACCCCGCCGGCGGTGAGGCGGGCCCGGCAGGCGGCGAGGCCCGCGGGGGAGTACAGGCCGCGGTTGTCGTCGGTCACGGTCCAGTCCGGCCCGTTGTCGATGTCCAGGCAGAGGGCGTCGTACCGGTCGTCCGTGGCGTGGAGGTAGGCGACGAGATCGGCGTGCAGGACGCGGACCCGGGGGTCGGCGAGGGCGGCGGCCGAGAGCGGGGCCAGCGGCCCGCCGCGGTGCCAGTCGATGATCGCCTCCTCGCGCTCGGCGACGACGATCCGACCCCAGTGCGGCTGGGAGGCCGCGTGGGCGAGGGAGAAGCCGACGCCGAGACCGCCGACGAGCACGGACGGGGCCGCCGGGGCCGGGTCCAGGGCGCCGAACGCCGCGTCGATCAGCAGGCGTTCGGAGCGGCCGTCCGAAGTGTCCATGAGGAAACAGCCGTTGGCGATGATCTCGTGGGTCTCCCCGCGCCGGCGCAACACCACCTCCCCGTACGGTCCTTCGCGGCGGTCGACGGTGACGGGTTCCGGTGCGGGGGCGGTCATCGGTCTTCCTTCCCGTGGCCGCTCGGCCACTCCTCGTCGCCGGACACAACGAAGCCCCCGTGCCGCTCGTTCCGGGTACGGGCCCGCCTTCCGGTCCGCGTCGCGGGCGCGTCCGCGGCCGGGCCCTCAGTCCTCGAACGGGGGCAGCGCGTCCAACACCCGCGTCAGGGCCATCGGCACCGAGCCGTCGCCGGTGGCCACCTCGAAGCCCCCGTACGCGAAGGCGTAGGTGAACCCGTCGAACACGGTCCCGCTCTTCGACGTCCGGGGCAGCCGGGCGAAGTCCGCCTCCCGGAGCGCCGCCCGCAGCGTGCCGAGTTGAGGCGCGGTCAGCTTCCCGCGGCCGACCTCGTCCGCCCGCCCGTCCAGCCGGGCCCAGGACCCGTCCTCGCCGATCACCAGGGTGCCGGTGCGCCCGGCGAAGCCGCCGCTGCGGGTGACCCGGACCAGGGTCGTGCTCGGGGAGGTGGCGCGGGGTGAGGAGGGCGGCGCCGTCGCGGTGGGACCGGGACCCGGGGTGGTCGGGTCCCCGGGGGCGGGTGCGCTCGGGGTGCCGGCGGGCGGGGCGGAAGGGGTCCCGGGTGACGAACCGTCGGCCGTCGCGGTCTTCGTGCGAGGGGCGGCCGGCTCCCCGTCGGCGCCGCACCCGCCGAGCAGCAAGGCGGCCAGCACCGCCCCGAGTACCGCGCCCGTCGCCGCCGTCGCCCGTCCCGCTCGCCCTGTGCGCACGCCACACCCCCGCGGGAATTCGGCCGACCCGGACCCCGAGTATGGAGTCCGCACCCGTCCCGCGGAAGCACCCGGAGGTCGACATCAGCCGCGACATCAGCCGCACGGCCCTCTGGCGGTGGGTGCCCCCGCTCGTCGCCGTCGCCCTGGGGCTCTGGTCCCTGGAACGCGGTCCGGCCGGCGGCAGCATGTGGCGCGACGAATCCGTCACCGTCCAAGTGGCGCACCGCCCCCTGGGCGACCTGTGGACGCTGCTCGGGCAGGTCGACGCCGTGCACGGGCTCCACTACCTGCTCATGCACGGCGTGTTCGCCCTGTGGGACGGCGGCCTGTGGGCGCTGCGCCTGCCGTCCGTCGCCGCCACCGCCCTGGCCGCCGCCGGGGTGGCCGCGGTGGCCCACCGGCCGGCGGGGGAGCGGGCCGCCCTGTGGGCCGGGACCGCCTACGCCGTCTTGCCGCCCGTGCAGATGTACGCGCAGGAGGGGCGCTCGTACGCTCTCGTCGCCTGCGCCGTGGTGTGGGCCACCCACCTGATGCTGTGCGGGCGGTGGGCGGCGTACACGGTGGTGCTGCTGCTCGGCTGCTGGCTGCACGAGTTCGCCGTACTGGCCCTGCTCGCGCACGGCTTCGTCGCCCGGCGCTCGCGCGGTTGGCGGTGGAGCGCCGCCGTCGTCGTGGTCGCGCTGCTGCCGCTGGCCTGGGTCAGCGCGGCGCAGGCCGAGCGACAGTTGGGCTGGCTCGGGCGGCCGAGTGGGCAGGACTGGGCGGCGTACGGGGTGCTCGTGCTCGCGGTGGCACTGCTCGCCCGGGGGACGTCGGTGCCCCGGGAACTCGTCCGGGTCGCCGTACCGCTCGCGCTGCTGCCGCCCGGACTGCTGCTGCTCGTCTCGCTCGCACACCCCTGGTACGTCGACCGGTACGTCCTCTACGCGCTGGCCGGGCTCGCCCTGCTCGTCGGCGCCCGGCTCGCGGCCGCGCGCGGGCTCTGGCCGTGGGTGTTGACGGCCGCGCTGCTCGCGCCGTTCGGCTGGTGGTCGGTGTGGCTGCGGACCCCGGAGAGCCGCAAGGACGACGTGCTCGCGGTGGCGGCCGCCGTCCGGGAACGGGCGCGGCCCGGGGACGCCGTGCTGTTCATGCCGTCCCGGCGCCGCGAGTGGCTGCTGTCCTCGCCCGCCGTGTACGCGCCCCTGCGCGACCTCGCCCTGGACCGCTCCCCGACCGCCTCGCGGAGCCTGTGGGGCACGGAGGCCGACCCGGCTCGGATCCGGGCGCGGTTGGCCGCGGCCCCCCGGGTGGTGGCCCTGCTGGACCCGGAGGGACAACCCCTGGACCCGTACCCGGCGGAGGTCGCGAAGCGG
Source organism: Streptomyces sp. NBC_01426 (assembly GCF_036231985.1). Lineage (GTDB taxonomy): Bacteria > Actinomycetota > Actinomycetes > Streptomycetales > Streptomycetaceae > Streptomyces. Next base: position 2,838,131 of record NZ_CP109500.1, on the reverse strand, counting down.
GAGGCGTTGACCGCCGGGTTCGTGCCGTGCTCGCAGACGCGGGTGCGGGGCGCGCGGATCGTGGTCTACGCGGCCCGGGGCGCGGCCGGCGGCTGCGACCGGGACTGAGACCGGGGCCGGGACCGGGATCGGGACCGGGGCCGTGACCGGCGTGGGGCTCGTGGCGGGGTCGGTGCGGGCGGCGGCCCAAGAGGTGTGTCGGGGCGGGTGGTTGGATGGGAGGCGGGCCGGACCGCCGCGGCCCGTGGACCACGCTGTCGGAGGCGCCGCATGACCGTGTCGCAGAACCCCCCGGGCCCCCTGGTCGGGACCTCCTGGCTGGCCGCCCGCCTCGGCGGGCCCGACCTGGTCGTCCTCGACGCCTCCGTCGCCCCCCACCGCGGCGCCGACCGACGGATCCCGGGCGCCCGGCCCTTCGACCTCGACGGCGCCCTCTGCGACCACACCACGGACCTCCCGCACACGATGCCCGCGGCCGCCGCCTTCGAGCACGCGATGCGGGACCTCGGCCTCGACGACCGGGCCACGGTGGTCGTGTACGACGGCGCGGGCCTCCATTCGAGCGCCCGGGCGTGGTGGATGCTGCGCGCCATGGGCTTCGACCGGGCCGCCGTCCTGGACGGCGGACTGCCCGCGTGGGAGGCCGCCGGACTGCCCGTGGAAGACACCGGGCCCGGGTACGAGGGACCCTGCGGCTCCTTCACCGCCCGGCCGCGCGCCGGACTGCTGGTGGACGCCGCCGCCGTGACCGACGCCCTGGCCGACCCGGCGGCGGCCGTGCTGGACGCCCGCACCCGGGAACGGTTCGCGGGCACCGCCCCGGAACCCCGCCCCGGTCTGCGCGGCGGACACATGCCGGGCTCCCTGAACCTGCCCTTCGGCGACCTCAAGGGCCCGGACGGGCTGATGCGGCCCCCCGGGGAACTCCGCCAGGCCTTCCAGGCGTTGGCGGGCGAGCGGGAACGCCTGTACCTCAGCTGCGGGTCGGGGGTGACCGCCTGCGTGCTCGCGCTGGGCGCCGACCTCGCAGGGTACCGGGACCTCGCGGTGTACGACGGCTCGTGGAGCGAATGGGGTCTGCCGTCCAACCGGCCGGTGGCGACCGGGGGTTAACCCCACCCGGGCTCCGGGTACCGGCCCCATCGTCGTGCGGACCGCGCCTCGACAGACTGGCGCCATGCCTTCCCACACCGCGCACGCCGCCCGCCCCGGTGCACTCGCCCGGGCCTCCCGACCCGCCCGCACCGCCGTCGCGGCCTGCGCCGTCGTCGGCGGGCTCCTCCTCACCGGCTGCTCGTTGACCGCGCACACGATGAAGACCGTGCGCGCCGACGCCACCGTCGCCGAAGCCGTCACGGCGGTCGAGATCACGGGCGCCCGGCACGGCTCCATCGAGGTGACGCCGGGCAGCGGCCCGGGCGTCGCCGTCCACCGCACCGTCCACTACCGGGGCGACACGGCGCCCCGGCCGGGGCAGCGCGTCTCCGGGGGCCTGCTCACCTTCGACAGCGGCTGCACCGGCAGTTGCTACGTCGACTACCGCCTGGAGGTGCCGGCCTCCGCGACGGTCAAGCTCGAAAGCAGCAGCGGCCGCGTCACCGTGACCGGGGTGGCCGCGGCGGACGTCGAGACCTCGTCGGGCGACGTGGAACTGGAGCGCATCGCGGGCGCGCTGAAGGCCCGTACCTCCTCGGGCGACATCACCGGCTCGGCCCTGGCCGGCCCGGGAGCCGACATCCGCTCCACGTCCGGCGACGCCCGCCTGGCGTTCACGGCGTCCCCGAACGCGGTGGCCGCCGAGACCGGCTCGGGCAACGTCACCCTGACGGTGCCGTCGGCGCCCTACCGGGTCGACGTCTCCACCACCTCGGGCGACCGCCGGATCGCCCTGCCCACCGACCCGGCGGCCGGCGCCCGCCTCTCGGTGAGGACCACCTCGGGCGACGTCCGCGTCTCGGCGGCCTGAGGCGGACTGAGGGGGCGGCGGGGTCGGCGGGGCCGGCGCCGAGCCGGCGGGGGTGGCCGATCGGGCGTCGGACGAGGGGCGGCCGGGGTGTTCGCCGCCGGCGAACGGCGGTGGGGGAACATCGGGGGGCTCATCGGCATTGAGTCGGCATAGCTCAACTTCACTGCCGGAGGGAAGATCATGGCTTCGACGTCCGTATCGCTCACCCTGCCCGTACTGCCGCTCGACGACGAGGTCGTGCTGCCCGGGATGGTCGTCCCGCTGGACCTGTCCGACGCCGACGTACGGGCGGCCGTGGAGGCCGCCCAGGCCGCCGCGGGCAGCGGGAAGCCCCGGGTGCTGCTCGTGCCGCGGATCGACGGACAGTACGCGGGCACCGGTGTGCTCGGAACGGTCGAGCAGGTGGGACGGCTCTCCGACGGGGACCCGGGCGCGCTCATCCGAGGGCGCGGACGCGTCCGCATCGGCGCCGGGACCACCGGGCCCGGGGCCGCGCTCTGGGTCGAGGGCGAGACCGTCGAGGAGACGGTGCCCGAGCCGCTGCCCGGCGCCGTCACCGAGCTCGTCAAGGAGTACAAAGCCCTCGCCACCAGCTGGCTCAAGAAGCGCGGCGCCTGGCAGGTCGTGGACCGGGTCCAGCAGATCGAAGGGGTGTCGGCGCTCGCCGACAACTCCGGCTACTCGCCCTTCCTGACCGTGGCCCAGAAGGTGGAACTGCTGGAGACGGCCGACCCCGTCGCCCGGCTCCGGCTCGCCGTCAAGGCGCTGAGCGACCACCTGGCCGAGCAGGACGTCGCCGAGTCCATCGCCAAGGACGTCCAGGACGGCGTCGACAAGCAGCAGCGCGAGTTCCTGCTGCGGCGACAGTTGGAGGCCGTGCGCAAGGAACTGCGCGAACTCAACGGCGAGAAGGACGGCGAGGAGTCCGACGACTACCGCACCCGCGTCGAGGCCGCCGACCTGCCGGAGAAGGTACGGGAGGCCGCCCTCAAGGAAGTCGAGAAGCTGGAGCGCTCCAGCGACCAGTCGCCCGAGGGCTCCTGGATCCGCACCTGGCTCGACACCGTGCTGGAACTGCCCTGGAACGAACGCACCGAGGACGAGTACGACATCCGCGGCGCCCGTGCGGTGCTCGACGCCGAGCACGCCGGACTGAGCGACGTGAAGGACCGCATCACCGAGTACCTGGCGGTCCGCAAGCGGCGCTCCGAGCGCGGCATGGGCGTCATCGGCGGGCGGCGCGGCGGGGCCGTGCTGGCCCTCGTGGGCCCGCCCGGGGTCGGAAAGACCAGCCTCGGCGAGAGCGTCGCCCACGCGATGGGCCGCAAGTTCGTGCGCGTCGCGCTCGGCGGCGTACGGGACGAGGCCGAGATCCGCGGCCACCGGCGGACCTACGTCGGCGCGCTGCCCGGCCGGATCGTGCGGGCCATCAAGGAGGCCGGTTCGATGAACCCGGTCGTCCTCCTGGACGAGATCGACAAGGTCGGGTCCGACTTCCGGGGCGACCCGGCCGCCGCCCTCCTGGAGGTCCTCGACCCCGCCCAGAACCACACCTTCCGGGACCACTACCTGGAGGTCGAACTCGACCTCAGCGACGTGGTCTTCCTGGCCACCGCCAACGTCCTGGAAGCCATCCCGGAAGCCCTCGCCGACCGCATGGAACTGGTCCGCCTCGACGGCTACACGGAGGACGAGAAGGTCGTCATCGCCCGCGACCACCTGCTGCCCCGCCAGCTGGAGCGCGCCGGCCTCGGCGCCGACGAGGTGGTCCTGGAGGAGGACGCCCTGCGCCGGCTCGCCGGCGAGTACACCCGCGAGGCGGGCGTACGGACCCTGGAGCGCTCCCTCGCGCGGCTGCTGCGCAAGGTGGCCTCACAGCACGAGCTGGGGGAACGGGAACTGCCGTTCCACGTCGGCGCCGACGACCTGCGGCCGCTCATCGGGCGACCGCACCACGTCCCGGAGTCCGCGCAGGACCCGGCCGAGCGGCGGACCGCCGTGCCCGGCGTGGCCACCGGCCTCGCCGTGACCGGGGCCGGCGGCGACGTCCTGTACGTCGAGGCCTCCCTGGCCGACCCGGAGACCGGCGCCGCCGGGCTGACCCTGACCGGCCAGTTGGGCGACGTGATGAAGGAGTCCGCGCAGATCGCGCTCAGCTTCCTGCGCTCGCACGGCGCGGAACTGGAGCTCCCGGTCGCCGACCTGAAGGACCGGGGCGTGCACATCCACTTCCCGGCCGGCGCGGTCCCCAAGGACGGGCCGAGCGCGGGCATCACCATGACGACCGCGCTGGCCTCGCTGCTGTCGGGCCGCCAGGTCCGCACCGACGTCGCCATGACCGGCGAGGTCTCGCTGACCGGGCGGGTCCTGCCCATCGGCGGGGTCAAGCAGAAGCTGCTCGCCGCGCACCGGGCGGGCCTGACCACCGTGATCATCCCCAAGCGCAACGAGGCCGACCTGGACGACGTCCCGGCCGAGGTGCTGGAGGGACTGGAGGTACACCCGGTGACCGACGTCCGCCAGGTGCTGGAGCTGGCCCTGGCCGGGGCGGAGGTCGCGGCCGCGGTGGCCGCCTGATCCGACACACGGACGGCCCGGGGCCCCGCTTCGGCGGGGCCCCGGGCCGTCGGCGTACCCGCTGCGAAATACTGACCGGGCGGACACGCACCGCGACGACACCACCATCGACAGGAGCCGGACGTGCACGGGAGTGAAGATCAGGAGTTCCTTGCCCTGGAGCGGGAGCTGTCCGTCTTCCTCCGGCGGGCCCGGGCCTCCTCCGGCGAGATGGCCCGCGCACTCCACCCGGAGCTGGAGCCGGCCGCGTACGGACTGCTGGTGCGGCTGGAGGCCGCGGGACGACAGCGGGCCACGGAACTGGCGGCGTACTTCGGGGTGGGCAAGGCCACGATGAGCCGCCAGTTGCGGGCCCTGGAGGTGCTGGGGCTGGTGGCCCGCGAACCGGACCCGGCCGACGGACGGGCCTTCCTGGTCGGGCTCACGGACGAGGGGCGGGCGCGGTTCCTGCGGGTGCGGGGGGCGCGGCGCGAGCAGTACATGCGCAAGCTCGCCGACTGGGACCGGGGGGAGGTCGCGGAACTCGCGCGGCTGCTCAACCAGTTGAACCAGGGCGCGGACTCGGAGTAAGCCGGACCCGCCCCCGTCACCAGGCCCCGTCACGGACTCCCCGTCACCGCCCCCCGTCACAGCTCCGCGTACACCGCGGACGCGTCGTCGTGGCGCTTGTGCCGGCCCGGCGGGCGGGTGGGGTCGCACTCCAGGGCGCGCACGCGGGCGATCAGCCCCTGCGCGCCCTCCTTGCCGAGCACCCCCAGACAGGCCGCCCAGTCACCCTCCCCGAAGGTGTCCGTCCAACGGCTCGCGCCGTCCGTGAGGGCGGCCAGGGCCCGCACCTCGGAGCGCGGGGTCCGGCCGGTGACCGCCCGGCCCGCCACCTCCGGATCGGCCGCCGCCGTGAAGAACCCGCCCTCGACGTTGCGCAGCGCGTCCGCCGCGGCCACCGAGCGCAGCGCCTCGCGCGGCACCCGGTCCAGTCGGTCGTCGAGGACGGCGTGGACCTCACCGTCCCCGGTCCGGAGCAGCAGGACGGAGTCCGACAGCACGAGGTGTTCCACGGTCGCCCCGTCCCAGCGCGCCACGACCACCGTCGCCTGCGGTGTCCGCACGTGAGAAAGGTCACAGGTGCCCCGGTGGGCGGCGGCGGTGCTCTCGATGGCAGCGGCCAGGATCCGGTCCAGCGGCATGTCCCTCCGCGATCCGGACAGTTCGGTCAATCGGCCGCCGAGGCGGGCCACGAACCAGGGCACACCGTGCACGCACCCGTCGTCCCCGCGCGGCGGGGTCACCCCGTCGAGCGCCACCACGACACCGCCACCCGACGTGGGCATCGCGGCCGACAGCCAGTCCTCATTGGGGCGTTCCGGGTTGCCGGGGGCCGTCGCCAGGTCGATGCGCATACGGACATTCTGCCCGCGGGGAGGCCTGCGGGCGGATCCGGGCGGCCGTGCGCCGATCCCCGGCCGAGGGAAAGTCCGTACCAACGGGCGGGGGGTGTGGCGGGCGATACCGGGCCGCCCCGGCGGTGCGGGCGCGCATCTTGCCAAAGCGCGCCGCCATCTTTCAACCACCGGTCCACGGCCGGACCCTGACGGGCTCCGTCCGAGTTGGTCGCCAACTGATCCTTGATGTTCACTCCTTCGAGTGGCCGGGTGGGCGATGTACGGCTCTCTTCCCAACACACTGCAATGGTCTGAGGCGGTACGAGGGGGCAGGGAGCGTTTACTTGTTGACCGGCCGTTACCTCGGCCACACGAGTAGACGAGCACGAGCACACGTACAGGATTGCGAGCACCGGTGCAGAAGAAGCGGTCTCGGAAGAACGGCACCGCCAGCGCCGACGGTCCCGCCATCGCAGGACGTCGCGTCCGCGTGCGCCGCAGGCTGGTGATCGGTGTGGCCGTCGCCGGCCTCACGGTCCTGGTGGCCGGCGCACCCGCCGTCGTCTCCGCGACGAGAGAACTGAACGACTCCCAGCGGCTGGTCACGCTCGCCGAGCAGACCCGGGCGGCCCTCACCCTGGCGCACCTGATCGGCGACGAACGCGACGCCGTCATCGAGTACGTCGCCAAGGGACGCCCCGCCTCCGGCAAGAGCGCCGTCCGGGAGCGCACCGCGCGCACGGACCGGCAGCTCGACGAGGTCCGCGCGGAGGCCGACGAGGACCTCTCCGTCGCCCTCGGCCGCATCGGAGCCGTCCGTGCCGAGGCGCTCGACGGCAAGGGCGGCGCCCTCGCCGCGCACCAGGCCTACGCCGGCGTCATCGCGGACCTCATGGCACCGGGCGACCGGCTCGTCGAACTGACCCCGCCCCGCGCGGAGGCCGCGCTGGTCACCACCCGGCCGCTGGCCCCGCTCGGACAGGCCGTGGAACAGGCCGGCGCCACCCGCGGCCTGCTGCTCGCGGCCCTGGCCGTCCCGCGCTCCGAACAGGCCGTGAGCCTGGCGCCCGTGGACGAACTCACCGTCGCCGCCCAGCGCTCCCGGGTCCGCGAACAGGCCGCCCTCGACGACTTCTCGCGCACCGCGCGACCTGACGTGCGCGAGACGCTCGCCGCCACCGTCACCGGCCCCGAGGTCAAGACCGCCGAGGAGTACCTCAAGCGGCTCACCGACCGGCCCACCCTGAACTCGACCGACCGCAAGGTCGACCGCGCCGCCGTCGGCGCCGCGCTCACCGCCCGCGTCGACCGGATGCAGTCGGTCGAAGCCACACTGGCGAGCCGACGGGCCACCGCCCTCGCGACCCTGCGCGACGACGACGTGACCCGCCTGGAACTGCTGATCGCCTTCGTGGGCGTGCTGTTCCTGTTCGTGGTCGGCTTCTCGACGGCCGTCGCCCGCTCCCTGACCCGCCCGCTCTCGGTGCTCCGTCGGGGCGCCCAGCGGCTGGCGACCCCGGAGGGCTCCGTCGAGCCGGTGCGCTTCACCGGCCGCAACGACGAGTTCGCCGAGGTCGTCCGCCACCTGAACGCGGTGCGGGACCAGACGGTCTCCCTGCACACCCGGATCGCCGGACTCGACGCCGACCGGCGCCGCCTCATCGGCCGCAACGAGGCGCTGACCTCCGGCCGCGAGGCCCTGGACGCCGAGCTGAGGCAGCTGCGGGCCGGACTCGAAGAGCACCGCCGCGTCATGTCGACGACATCGGTGTCCCTGTCCCTGCGGACCCTGGGCCTCGTGGAGCGCCAACTGGCGGTCATCGAGGAACTGGAGTCCAAGGAGCAGGACCCGGACCGGCTCGCGACCCTGTTCAAGCTCGACCACCTCGCGACGGTGATGCGCCGTCACAACGAGAACCTGCTGGTCCTCGCCGGCCAGGAACACGGCCACGGACAGGCCCAGCCGGTGCCGCTGGTCGACGTCATGCGGGCCGCGGTCAGCGAGATCGAGCGGTACGAGCGCGTCGACCTCGCGGCGATGCCCTCGTACACGCAGGTCGCCGGGCACGCCGCCGACGACATCTCGCACGTGCTCGCGGAACTGCTGGAGAACGCGACGACCTTCTCGCCGCCGGACGTCAAGGTGAAGGTGTCCGGCCGACTGCTGGACACCGGCGAAGTGGTGCTGTCCGTGCTGGACGAGGGCATCGGCGTCACCGAGGACCGGATGGCGGCCCTCAACGCCCGACTGGCCACCCCCGAGGCGTACGACGAGGAACCCGAGTCGGAGCACGGCCTGGGTCTCGGCCTGTACGTGGCCGGGCGGCTCGCCGCCCGACACGGCGTCACCGCCGAACTGCGGGCGCCCCGGCACGGCGGGACGGAGGCCCTGGTGGTCGTTCCGGCGACGCTGCTGCCGACCACGCCGCCCGTCTCGCCGGTGCACTCCCTGACCACGCCCGGCGCGTCCGCGCTGCGCCTGCCCGGGGCGATTGCCGAGGCCAACGAGAACACCCTGATGTCCCAGCGGACGCCCCCGGCGGCGGACCCGGTCGTGGAGGCCGCGGCCGAGCCCGTCTTCGAACCGGCGGCCGAGCCGGTCGGGGACCCGGGGATCGCCGCCGACCTGGCCGCCGCGTTCGGGGACCCGGTTCCCGCCACGCCCACGCCGGCGGACGCCGCGATGGACGCCGAGTCCGGCACGGGGACGGAACCGGCTTCGGACCTGGCCTCGGACCTGGCCTCGGACCCGCTCACGGACCCGGAGGCCGAGCCGCTCGCCGAGACCGAGGCCGCGTTCGACGCCGCGTTCGAGGCGGAGTTCGAGGCAGAGTTCGAGGCCCGCACGGACTCCGAGCCGCTGCCGCCCGCCGACCGGGTGTTCACCGTCTCCGCGCGGGAGCCGGAAGAGCCGTCGTCCGCCGAGGCGCCGGCCGAGCCGGCCGCGAGCGACGCCCCGGACGCGACGAGCGACCCGGGTGACGCCGCCGCCGACGACGCCGCCGACGACGCCGCAGAGGAGGTCGCGGACGAGGTCGCCGACGTGATCGACGCCCCGGCCGCCGTTCCGGATCCGCAGCCCGTGCTGTCCGCGGACGAGGAACTCCTCGCCCGCGTGGTGTCGGAGGCCGACGCCGAGGCCTTCGTGGCCCCGGACGCGCAGGCGCCGCCGGCCGAGCAGGTCTTCACGGTGCCCGCCCCCGCGGCCGAGGCACCGGAGGACGCGGAGCCCGCGCAGGGGCTGCCCCGGCGGATACGGCCCGACGCGGAACCGGGACTGCCCGTGCGGCCCTTCGCCGCCGCGGCGTCCGATCCGCACCGGCGGGCCGAGGCCGAGGAGCACTGGCTCCCGCGCCAGGCCGGCCACCCCGAAGACGTCCTGACCGACAAGGGCCTCCCCAAGCGGACCCCGCGCAACGTGGCCACCGGAGGTCGCCCCGCCGACGCGCGCCCCGAACCGCGCCGGGTGGACGCCGACGAACTGCGCCGCAGGCTCGGCGGGTTCTACCAGGGGACCCAGGACGGCAGGCGAGTCGTCGAGGCCGAGCTCGCACAGGACCGCGGGCAGGACCGGGGACAGACCGACCAGGGGGACACCGCACAGGAGGCACGCACATGACCGCGCCCAGTACGTACGGACTGAGCACCCAGGCCCGCAACCTGCAGTGGCTGCTGACCGACCTGGTCGAGGAGGTTCCCGGCGTCAACTCCGTCGCCGTCGTCTCCTCGGACGGGCTCCTGCTGCTCTCCTCCGAGCCGCCGGCGCAGTCCCCGCAGGACCGGCCCAAGGGCCCCCGAGGGGCCTCGGCCGACCTCGCCACCATCGTGTCCGGGCTCGGCAGCCTGACCACGGGCGCCGCCTCCCTCATGGACGGCGGCTCCGTGAAACAGACCATGGTGGCGATGGAGCACGGCTCCGTCTTCGTCATGGTCATCAGCGACGGCTCGCTGCTCGGCGTGCACGCCGCGCCCGACTGCGACATGAGCGTCGTGGCCTACCACATGGCCCTGTTCGTGGGCCGCGCCGGCCACGTACTGACCCCCGAAGTCCGCAGCGAGCTGCGCCAGTCGATGGAGAACACCCCGTGAGGAGTCCGGCCTCCGACCGGCTGCCGATACGCGGCGCCGACCGCCGCCCCGCCCGCGTCCGCCCGTACTCGCTGACGGGCGGCCGGACCCGGTTCACGCAGGTCCTGCTGGTGGAGACCTTCGTCGCCGCCCTCGACAGCGGTCCGGTCGCGACGCCCGACCGGATGCCCGAGATGCCCGCCATAGTCGAGGTGTGTCGCCGCATGCGGACGATCGCCGAGATAGCGGCGCTCCTGAAACTGCCGCTCGGCGTGGTCCGCGTCCTGGTCAGCGACCTCGCCGACCAGGGCCGGATACGCGTCTACGGCACGGGACACGGCACCGGCCGTCCCGAACGCGCACTGCTCGAAAGGGTGCTCAGTGGTCTTCGCCGTCTCTGACCGTCACATCGACGTCCCCCCTGACGACGAGCCCGCCCAGGCCTGGCAGTACGACCGCTCGCGCGCGCCCGTCGCCGTCAAGGTGCTGGTCGCGGGTGGATTCGGCGTCGGGAAGACCACGTTCGTGTCGTCCCTCTCCGAGATCACCCCGCTGCGCACCGAGGCGGTGATGACGCAGGCCAGTGCCCCCACCGACGACCTGTCCGGGACCCCGGACAAGCGCACCACCACCGTCGCGATGGACTTCGGCCGCGTCACGCTCGACGACGACCTCGTCCTGTACGTGTACGGCACCCCGGGCCAGGAACGTTTCTGGTTCATGTGGGACGACCTGGTGCGCGGGGCGATCGGCGGCCTGGTGCTGGCCGACACCCGTCGGCTGCGGGACGCCTTCCCGGCCCTCGACTACTTCGAGAGCTGCGGCCTGCCGTACGCCGTCGCCGTCAACCACTTCGAGGGCTCCGCCTCCTACGAGGAGGAGGACGTGCGCGAGGCGCTCACCGTCCCGCCCCACGTCCCCGTGGTGATCATGGACGCGCGTCGGCGGGCGACCGTGGTCGAATCGCTGCTGGCCCTGGTGGGTCACGCCCTCGACGCCACTCCCGAATAGATCCACCAGGTCAGGCGGCCTGACAGACCCGAATCGAGAACGTGATGCGCAAGATACTCGTCGTGGGAGCCGGCCAGTCCGGTCTTCAGCTCGCCCTCGGACTCCAGTCCAAGGGGTACGAGGTCACCCTGATGTCCAACCGGACCGCGGACGAGATCCGCACCGGACGGGTCATGTCCACGCAGTGCATGTTCGACACGGCGCTCCAGCACGAGCGGGACCTCCAGCTCGACTTCTGGACGCGGCAGGCGCCCAGGATCAAGGGTCTGGGCGTCTCGGTCGCCGCCCCGGACGGCAGCCGGGCCGTCGACTGGCTCGGCCGGCTCAAGGGGGACGCGCAGTCCGTCGACCAGCGCGTGAAGATGGCCGGTTGGCTGGACACCTTCGCGCAGCGCGGCGGGCAGCTGGTCGTGCACGGGGCGTCCGTCGCCGACCTGGACTATTTCTCCCGCACCTACGACCTGGTCCTGGTCGCCGCCGGCAAGGGCGAGCTGGTGTCGATGTTCGAGCGGGACGCGGCGCGTTCCCCCTACGACGCGCCGCAGCGCGCGCTCGCGGTCAGCTACGTCCACGGCCTGGGGCCCCGCCCCGAGCACCCGGAGACGGAGGCCGTGCGCTGCAACCTGGTGCCGGGTGTCGGCGAGCTGTTCGTCATGCCGACCCTGACCACGTCGGGTCGCGCGGACATCCTGTTCTGGGAGGGCGTCCCGGGCGGCCCGATCGACGCGTTCAAGGGCACGACGGACCCCTCCGCGCACCTGGCGCTGACGCTGGAGCTGATGGAGAAGTTCACGCCGTGGGAGTACGCGCGGGCCGGGAAGGCGGAGCTGACCGACGCGGGCGCCACCCTCGCCGGCCGGTACGCGCCGGTGGTCCGCAACCCGATCGGCCGGCTGCCCGGTGGCGGGCTGGTGCTGGGCGTGGCGGACGTGGTCGTGGCGAACGACCCGATCACCGGACAGGGCTCCAACTCGGCGGCCAAGTGCGCGGCCTCGTACCTCTCGTCGATCCTCATGCACGGCGACAAGCCGTTCGACGAGGCGTGGATGAAGGCCACGTTCGACAAGTTCTGGTTCACGACCGGCAAGCCGGTCACCCAGTGGACCAACGCCATGCTGGGGGTGCCGCCGGAGCACGTGCTGAACCTGATCGGTGCGGCCGGGCAGCTCCAGCCGGTGGCGGATCGATTCGCCAACGGCTTCGACAACCCGGCCGACTTCGACGCGTACTTCTACGACCCCGAGGACACGGCCGACTACCTGGCCGAGGTCACGGCCGCCGCCGCGCCGGGAGCCTCCTCCGCCGAATAGCCGGTGTCGTCCCCCGCCGCGGCCGCCCCGGGCAGCCGCGGCGGGGTGTACGAGGCGAGCGGCGCCCCTGCCGCGTCCGGCCGGACGGCGCCGAGGACCGGATTCGCGGCGATCGGCGACACCTTGACGGTGGCTCCCGGACGGGGTGCCTGGATCACCTTCCCGTCCCCGATGTACAGGGCGACGTGCGTGGCGGTGGGGAAGTACACCACCAGATCCCCCGGGCGGAGCCGGTCCAGGGGGACCCGGGGCAGCCGGGCCCACTGGTCCTGGCTGGTCCGGGGGATCGCCCGCCCGGCGTGTTCCCAGGCCCGGGAGGTCAGCCCGGAGCAGTCGAAGGACCCCGGCCCCTCCGCGCCCCAGACGTACGGTTTCCCGATCTGCGCGGCCGCGTACGTGAGGGCCTCGCCGCCGGCGGCCGTCGGCGTACGGGCGCTCACGGCCCCCGGGGCTCCGAGCCGGCCCGAATCCACCAGTTCCCGTTGCGCCTCGGCCGTGTCCGCGGCCTCGCGGCCGTCGAGCTGTGCCAGTTGTTCCGCGCTCAGCGAGGCCAGCAGTCGCTCGACCTCCTTGAGCCGGCCCGTGACCTCGTCCCGGTGCCGCTTCTGCTCGGCGGTCAGCGCCTGCTGGGCGTCGAGGGCCTTGCGGGCCGCGCCGGCCAGCGCCCCGGCCCGCTGTTCGCCCCGCTCCAGCCGGGCCAGCACACCGGCCGTCCGGGCCCCCTCGCGCGCGGCGAGCCGGCGCTGGTCGGCCGCGTTCTGGAAGTCCCCGAGCAGCAGCATGCGGACGTACGGGGGGACGCCGGCGCGGGAGCCCTGGTACTGCTCGCGGGCCAACCGGCCGACGAGGGCCCGTTCGGTCAGGAGCGCGGCCCTGGCCTTGGAGAGCTCGGTGGTGGAACGCCGTTCGTCGTCCTGGCGGGACTTGAGGGCGACCTCGGTGGAGTTGTAGGCCTCGGCGGCCTGTTCGGCCTTCTGGTACAGCCCTTGGAGCCGGGTGAGCAGGACGCCGACGGGCTCCGCGGCCGGGGCGGCCGGCAGCGGTTCGGCGTGGGCGAGGGGCGGGGGAGCGGCCGTCAGGAGGACGGCGGCGGCCACACAGGCGGCACGGAGCAGTCGAATTGTCATGTAATCACCTCCGGGGCGGCCGATGCTGCCACGCCCGGTATGACGAATCCTCCACGCGGGGCCGGCGGCGGGGAGGCGGCCACCCGTCCGGCCCACGCCGAAGCCCTCCTCGAAGCCCTTCCGGAAGCCCCCGATTCCCCGGCCGCCGCCCCCCGACCTTGGCTGTCGGTCCGTCAGGGGCCGAGCAGGCGGGCCTTGGCCGTACTGAACTCCTCCGGGGTCAGCAGACCCTCGCGGGCCAGGGCGGCCAGTTGCGCCAGCTCCTGCACGAGCCCGCCGGCGCCCGATCCGGTCGCCTCGTGCGGGGTCGGCTCCGCCGAGGCGTCCATGCCGGTGCCGGCGTCGAAGGCCGTGTCGGCGTCGGTGTCCGTGTCGGCGTCGGTCTCCGTGTCGGCGTAGGTCTCCGCGTACCGGGCGACCGGCGCGGCGGGGGCGGCGGGCCATCGGGCGTTCCGCCCGGGTTCCGCGGTGCCCGAGGCCCGCGCCAGGAGGCCGCGGAGCAACGGTCGGCCCGGCGGCCGGTCGGCCCGGGCCGGCGCCGCTGCCACGGGTCTGATGAACATCAGGCCACCACCCCCACCCGCTCGGCCGGGATCCGGACCGACCCCACGATCCGCCCGCCCGCCGCCCGTACCGCGACGGCAGCGTCCTCGGCCCACACGTGCTCGACGACCAGCAGGAGCGCGCAACTGCCGAGCTCCAGGAGTTCCGCCGCCTCGCGGACGTCCTCCGGGCCGATCAGCCGGGCCGCCTCGCGGTGCGCCAGCAGGCCCGCCAACTCCACGAACTCGTCGAACTCGGACGCCATGACCTCTCCCGACGCCGTCCGCGTGGCCACGAGACCGTCGATCAGTCGCACCACCCCGGCCTTGCGGAGCCCCATCACGGCCTCGACGGCCGGGACGCGCAACTGTTCCTCCGGAAAGGCCAGGACGATGAACTCCACAGGGCCCATGGGGTGAGACTCCCGATTCCGATGGTTCCGACCGTTTGTGACGACTCTTCGGCACTCTATGACATAAACGGACATACGCCCCGTGCCCTTGCTACGTTTCCCCGTATGACCGCTCTGACGGCGAAGGTTGCGGAGCCCGCCCCGCCCCCACCCCGCGGCGACCGCGCCGCCAAGCGTCGCGGCGTCGAGCTCGCGCTGCTGACCGGGGCGGTCCTGATCTCCGTACTCGGTCACCTCCACGTCGGCTACGCGTCCACCGGCCGGCTCCCCGAGGGCTCCTCGCACTACGCGGCGGGGCTCTTCGGCGCCGCCCTGCTCGCGCACCTCGCCGTCCGCTTCGGCGCCCCCCACGCCGATCCGCTCGTGCTGCCGATCGCGTTCCTGCTCAACGGCCTCGGCCTCGTCCTCATCCGACGGCTCGACCTGACCACCCCCCACCACCTCACCGCGGGGGAGCAACTGCGCTGGTCCGCCCTGGGAGTCGTGCTGTTCGTGCTCGTCGTCGGGCTGCTGCGCGACCACCGGGTGCTCCAGCGGTACGCGTACCTGTCCGTCGCCGTCGCCCTCGTGCTGATGCTGGTGCCGGTCTTCTTCCCGGCCGTCAACGGCGCCCACATCTGGATCCGCCTCGCCGGCCTCTCCTTCCAGCCGGGGGAGTTCGCCAAGATCCTGCTCGCCGTCTTCTTCGCCTCCTACCTCGCCGCGAACCGCACCGCCCTCGCCCTGGGCGGGCGGCGGCTCTTCTGGAAGCTCAAGCTGCTGCCCGGCCGGGTCCTGGGGCCGATCCTCACGATCTGGCTGCTCAGCGTCGGGGTGCTGATCCTGGAACGGGACCTCGGCACCTCCCTGCTCTTCTTCGGCCTCTTCGTGATCATGCTCTTCACGGCCACCGGCCGGATCGGCTGGATCGCGATCGGGCTGCTGCTCGCCGCCGTGGGCGCCTACGCGGTCGCGACGTTCGAGCCGCACGTGCACGGCCGGGTGGACGACTGGATGAATCCATTCGCCTCCATCGACCGCGGCGAGGGCCCCGGCCAGCTCGCCCAGTCCCTCTTCGCCTTCGGCGCCGGCGGACTCCTCGGCGCCGGCCTCGGCCACGGCCAGTCCTTCCTCATCGGGTTCGCCGCCAAGTCCGACTTCATCCTGGCCACCGCCGGCGAGGAGTTGGGGCTGGTCGGCCTGGCCGCGATCCTGCTCCTCTACGGCCTCCTCGTGGACCGGGGCTTTCGCGCCGGACTCGCGCTGCGCGACCCGTTCGGGCGGCTGCTCGCCACCGGACTCGCCTCGATCCTCGCGCTCCAGGTGTTCGTCATCGCGGGCGGGGTCACCGGACTGATCCCGCTCACGGGCATGGCCATGCCCTTCCTGGCCCAGGGCGGCTCCTCCGTCGTCACCAACTGGATCATCGTCGCCCTGCTGATCCGACTCGGCGACTGCGCGCGCCGACCCCAGGCCGCCGCACGGGAGGTCGCCGAATGATCCGGTACATCCGCTGGTGCGGGTACTTCTGCGCGGCGCTGGTCGTCGCCCTGCTGTGCAACGTGGCCCGGGTGCAGATCTGGGAGTCCGCCGCCTACGGCGCCAACCCGGCCAACAAGCGCCCCGCCATCGCGCGGTACGCCGAACCGCGCGGGGACGTCCTGGTCGACGGAAAACCCGTCACCGGTTCCCGCGACAGCGGCCAACTGCTGCGCCACGAAAGGACGTACGCCAACGGCCCGCTCTACGCGCCCGTCACCGGCTTCTCCTCCCAGACCTACGGGACCAGCTTCGTGGAACGCGCCGAGGACCCCCTCCTCTCCGGCACCGACCCGGGGCTCTCGGCCTTCCCGCTCTGGTACGACCTGGCCCGGGGCCGTCCGGCCGGCGGGAACGTCGCGACCACCATCCGGGCCGCCCTGCAGAGCGCCGCGTACACCGGGCTGGCCGGCAAGCGCGGCGCGGTCGCGGCCCTGGAGCCGGCCACCGGCAGGATCCTCGCCCTGGTCAGCAGCCCCTCCTACGATCCGGCCGTGCTGTCCGGGACCGGCACGCGGGTCAAGGCGGCCTGGGAGCGGCTGAACGCGGACCCCGCCAAGCCGATGCTCAACCGGGCGCTGCGCGAGACGTACCCGCCCGGCTCCACCTTCAAGATCGTGACCGCGGCGGCCGCCCTGGAGGCCGGGGTGGTCACCGACGTGGACGCGCCCACCGAGACCCCCGACCCCTATCCGCTGCCGGGCACGAGCACCCTGCTGCCCAACGCGGGCACCGGTTGCGTCGACGCCTCGATGGCGGAGGCGGTCCAGTGGTCCTGCAACACGGTCATGGCCAAGATCGGCGTACAGGTCGGTCTGGAGGGGATGGTGCGGGCCGCCCAGCGCCTGGGCTTCAACGATGACACGCTGCGGGTGCCGTCCTGGGTGTCACGGTCGAACTTCGACACCGACATGAGCCCGGACCAGTTGGCCCTGTCCGCGATCGGGCAGTTCAACACGAAGGCCACCCCGTTGCAGATGGCGATGGTCGCGGCCGCCGTCGCCAACGGCGGGGAACTCAAGTCACCGCATCTGGTGGACCGCACGACCCAGGACGACGGGGACCTGGTCCGGAACGCGGACCAGCACACCCTCGGCCGCGCCATGAGTCCGGGCACCGCGATGCGGATGCAGGAGCTGATGGTCAAGGTGGTGCGCGACGGCACGGGCCGCAACGCGGCGATCCCCGGTGCGACGGTCGGCGGGAAGACGGGCACCGCGCAGCACGGCGTCGGCAACGCCGGCACCCCGTACGCCTGGTTCATCTCCTGGGCCAAGGCCGACGGCGCCCCGTTCCCGGCGGTGGCCGTCGCGGTGGTGGTCGAGGACGCGGCGGCGAACCGCCGCGACATCAGCGGCAACAGCGCCGCGGCGCCGATCGCGCGGGCGGTGATGGAGGCGGCGCTGAGGAAGCCGTAGCCGGCGGCGACCGGGTGTGGGGCCGGACGGCCTACGCGCTCTCGGCGCCCTCCGCGACGGCGTCGGCCACCTCCGCCACCCGCTCCCGCTCCTCGGCGGCGAACCGCTCGCGGTCCAGGGCCTCGGCGATCTCCTCGTCCTGGCTCATCAGCAGGTCCAGGTTGGAGTCGCCCATCTCGAAGACGCCCATGTCCAGGTAGGCCTTCTGGAGCCGCTCGCCCCACAGCCCGATGTCCTTGACGCACGGCACGATCCGGCTGAAGAGCAACTTCCGGAAGAGGTGCAGGAACTCCGACTGCTCGCTGAACTCCTCGGCCTCCCTGCGCGGAATCCCGAAGTTCTCCAGCACCTCCACCCCGCGCAGCCGGTCCCGCATCAGATGGCAGCCCTCGATCACGAACTCCTCGCGCTCGCGCAGTTCGGCGTCCGTCAGCTGCCGGTAGTAGTCCCGCAGCGCCATCCGACCGAAGGCCACGTGACGGGCCTCGTCCTGCATCACGTACGCGAGGATCTGCTTGGGCAGCGGCTTGTCGGTCGTGTCGCGGATCATCCCGAACGCCGCCAGGGCCAACCCCTCGATGAGGACCTGCATCCCCAGGTACGGCATGTCCCAGCGGGAGTCGCGCAGGGTGTCCCCGAGCAACCCCTGGAGGCTGTCGTTGACCGGGTAGAGCATCCCGACCTTCTCGTGCAGGAACCGGCCGAAGATCTCCGCGTGCCGGGCCTCGTCCATGGTCTGGGTGGCGGAGTAGAACTTCGCGTCCAGGTCCGGCACGGACTCCACGATGCGCGCCGCGCACACCATCGCGCCCTGTTCGCCGTGCAGGAACTGGCTGAAGTTCCAGGACGCGTAGTGCCGGCGCAGCTCGGCCTTGTCCTTGTCGGTGAGTTTGGCCCAGTGCCGGGTGCCGTACAGGGTCAACGCCTCGTCGGGGGTGCCGAGCGGATCGTACGGGTCCACTTCCAGGTCCCACGCGATGCGCTTGGCGCCGTCCCACTGCTTGTCCTTGCCCTTCTGGTAGAGCGCGAGCAGCCGCTCCCGGCCGCCGTCGTACTCCCAGCTGAAACGGGCCGCGCCGGAGGCCGGAACCTGCCAGACGGCCTCGCCCGGGGCCGTGGTGTAGAGCTCGTGCGTCGACATGGACGCCCCTTCGTCTCACGTACTTCCCTGCAAGAGCGGACAGTTGGCAGCGTCACACGTTGGTAGACACGGGGTCAACAAGTCGTGCGCGGGGGATTGACGACCTTGCTGACAGGCAGTCTCATAAGCAATGACCGCCGGTAACCCGCCCGGCGGCGACCCCACACGACGGGCGAGGTGCCCCCGCGATGACGACCACGACCGACCGCACGGATCGCCGGGTCCTGCAGGACGCGCTCGGCCTGCTCAAGGACCGCGAACAGATCGCCGAACGACTGCTCGAATCCTCGGCCAAGCACTCCTTCGACCCCGACAAGGAACTCGACTGGGACGCCCCGCCGATCGAGGGCAAGTACTACTGGCCGCCCGAACTGCTCTCCCTCTACGACACCCCCATGTGGAAGAAGATGGGGGAGGAGCAGCGCATCGAGCTCTCCCGCCACGAGGCGGCGGCGCTCGCCTCGCTCGGCATCTGGTTCGAGATCATCCTGATGCAGCTGCTCGTCCGACACATCTACGACAAGTCGCTGACCAGCAATCACGTCCGCTACGCGCTCACCGAGATCGCCGACGAATGCCGGCACTCCATGATGTTCGCCCGCATGATCCAAAAGGGCGGCGCCCCCGAGTACCCGGTCTCCCGCGCGAACCACAACCTCGCCCGCGTCCTCAAGACGATCTCCACCACCCCCGGCTCCTTCGCCTGCACCCTGCTCGGCGAGGAGATCCTGGACTGGATGCAACGACTGACCTTCCCGGACGAGCGCATCCAGCCGCTGGTGCGCGGGGTCACCCGCATCCACGTCATCGAGGAGGCCCGGCACGTCCGCTACGCCCGCGAGGAACTGCGCCGCCAGATGCTGACGGCCCCGCGCTGGGAACAGGAACTCACCCGGATCAGCTGCGGGGAGGCCGCCCGCGTCTTCTCGCTGGCCTTCGTCAACCCGCAGGTCTACGACAACATCGGCCTCGACCGCCACGAAGCCGTCGCCCAGGTCAAGGCGAGCGGCCACCGGCGCGAGGTCATGCAGACCGGCGCCAAGCGGCTCACCGACTTCCTCGACGACATAGGAATCCTGCGCGGGGTCGGCCGCCGGCTCTGGCAGAGCTCCGGACTCCTGGCCTGAGGCGCCGCCCCGGGGGTTACGCTGCGGGCATGACCGTACGCGCGTACCGCAGGCTGAGCGTCGAGGAGCGACGGGCCCAACTCCTCGACGCCGCCCTCACGCTGTTCGCGCACCGGGCGCCCGAGGAGGTCTCCCTCGACGACGTGGCCGAGGCCGCCGGCGTCTCGCGCCCCCTCGTCTACCGGTACTTCCCCGGCGGCAAGCAGCAGCTCTACGAAGCCGCCCTGCGCTCCGCGGCCGAACTCCTGGAGCAGTGCTTCGCCGAACCCCAGGCCGGACCCCTCACCCGGCGACTGTCACGGGCCCTGGACCGCTACCTGGCCTTCGTCGACGAACACGACGCGGGCTTCTCCGCCCTCCTCAACGGCGGCAGCGTGGTCGAGACCTCCCGCACCACGGCCACCGTCGACGGCATCCGCCGGGCCGCCGCCCAACAGATCCTCGTCCACCTCGGCGTCCCGGACCCCGGCCCGCGGCTGCGCATGATGGTCCGCACCTGGATCACCGCCGTCGAGGCGGCCTCGCTGATCTGGATCGACGAGGGCAAGCAGCCCGGCGTGCAGGAGCTGCGGGACTGGCTGCTGGACCAGTTCATCGCCCTGCTCACGGCGACCGCCGCCACCGACCCGGAGACCGCCGCCGCCGCCCGCGCGGCCCTGTCCCTGGAATCCGCGGACGGACCGGTCGGGGTGCTCGCCCGCCGCGTGATCCCCGTGGTCTCCGAGGCCGCCCACCTGCTGTGACACTGGAGGGGTGAGAAGCCAACCCACCCCCTTCGAGGGCGGCCCGATGGACGGCCGGACCCTCCCGATCCTCCTCGGCCCGACCGGGCACCCCGCCAAGTGGTACGAGATCCCGGTCCCCGCCCCGGACGGCGGCGCCCCGACGGTCCTGCTGTACGAGCGCGTCCCGGCGGGCTACTCGAAGCGGCTGGGCCTCCAGAAGGGCTGGAAGTACACCTTCGTCCCCTCGGGCACCAGGCCCAAACCCCGCTGGCCCTGGACCAAGACCCCACCCCAGGCGTGACCGCCGTAGTCAGCCCCGCCGGCGTTTGAGGCGCCCCGGCGGGCGCCCGTCCCGACCCGGCCCGGCGGTGCCGTGATCAGCCCCGCCGGCGTTTGAGGCGCCCGGCGCAGCCGGGGCCGGCAGCATCGACGCCGCGCGGCACCGTCACCGCTCGGACGGGGCACAGCCGCAGGCCCGTGGGGCCCGCCACCCCGCCCCTCACCCGCCCGGCCAGGGCAACGGCAGGGTGACCACCGCCAGCGCCCCGCCCCCCGTTCCGCGCCGGAACTCCAGCCGCGCCCCGATGACCCGGGCCTGTCCGACCGCGATGGTCAGCCCCAGCCCGTGCCCCTTGCCCTTGCCCTTGCCCTTGCCCGAGCGGGAGTCCGACCCGCTCCGGAAGCGTTGCG
Organism: Streptomyces sp. NBC_01426; assembly: GCF_036231985.1. Classification (GTDB taxonomy): domain Bacteria; phylum Actinomycetota; class Actinomycetes; order Streptomycetales; family Streptomycetaceae; genus Streptomyces. Next base: position 2,817,116 of record NZ_CP109500.1, on the reverse strand, counting down.
GGCCGTGCGCGATCAGGTAGTCCGGGTAGCCGTCGCCGTGGTCCCGTACGGTCACCACCGGCCCGTCCACGGTCAGGACCACCGGCGCGCGCCCGTGCTTGTGGGCGTTGGCCACCAGGTTGCCGAGCACCCGTTCCAGCCGTCGCCGGTCCGTCTCCACGTGCGCGTCCCGGACGACGACGACCTCCGTGTCCGTCCCCGAGGCCCGCACCACCCTTCCCGCGAGCCGGGCGAGCTGGTGCAGGTCGGTCTCCACGGCCTCGCTGCCCGAGTCCAGTCGGGAGATCTCCAGCAGGTCCTCGGTGAGTTGGCGCATCGTACGGACCCGCTCCTGTACGAGTTCCGTCGCCCGCCCCTCCGGCAGCAGTTCCGACGCCGCCTGCAGGCCCGTCAGCGGCGTCCGCAGCTCGTGCGCCACGTCCGCCGTGAACCTCTGCTCGCTCATCAGTTTCGCCTGGAGGCTGCCCGCCATCGTGTCCAGCGCACCCGCCACCGTCGCCACCTCGTCCTGGTGCCGAGCCGGGTCCCACGTGCGCGGATCGCCGACCCGCGCGTCCAGGTCCCCCTGGGTGATCCGTCGGGCCACCGTCGCCGTCTGGTGCAGCCGCCGGGTCACGCGCGTCACGGCGAACGCCCCCACCAGCAGCGTTCCCCCGATCGCCAGCAGGGAGGAGCCGATGATGGCGTGGTCCAGGCCGCTGATCGTCCGCGCGCTCTGGCTGTAGTCGACGGCGGTGGCCAGCGCCCGGCCGTCCGCGGGGCCGGCCGCCCACATCGTCGGCCGGTCGTCGTGGGTGCCCACGACCGTCCCCTGCCGGCCACCGACCGCGAGTTCCCGCAGCGACGGCGGCAACTCCGCCGGGTCCAGCCCCGAATCGGGGGGCAGGGCCTCGCCCGCCTCGTAGGCGCGGGACGCGTCGCGCAGCTTCTCCAACGCCTTGTCGCGCGCCGTCCCGACCGTCTGCCGGGTCACCTCCACGTGCACCAGCGCGCCCAGCACCGCCGCCAGCGAGCAGCACATGACCACGATGAAGCACGCCGACTTCCAGGTCAGCGTGGCGGTCCAGGCCGGCAACCGGTGTCTCACGACGAGGCCCCGCCCGTCGCCGTCGCCATCCCCGTCGCCGTCCCCGTTGTCGTCGCCGAACCCGCCTCCGGGCCCGGGGTGGCCTCCGTCGACGGCCGCGGGCGCGCCGGCCCCGGCACCCGGACGATCTGCTCGCGCGTCGGCAGCATGCTGCGCTGCTTCCCGTCCCAGGACCAGGCGGTGATCAGCTCGTAGCCGTTGTTGCCGCTCGGGGCCCGCAGGATCACGTCCCGGCCGGCGAGTTCCACGCCGATCACGGTGTCGATGGTGGCCATGATCCGGTTGAGCCGCCCGTCGGGGTCCGCCGTGTAGGCGCGTACGGACAGCATCTTGTCGGGCAGCTCGATCCCGACGACGATCTCGTCCTTCCCGTTCCCGGTGAGGTCCCGGTAGTACGGGCTCAGGACGGGGCACTTCGCGCCCGGTTCCGTCCCGCAGGCCAGGACCGCGTCGGCGGTCTCCCGGGGCATCCCGTCCGGGCCGACGTCGGTGTTCGGGTGCGCGCGCAGTTCCGCCTGGACCAGCGCCACGGGGTCGACCGCGTGCACGTCCTGGTTCTTGACCCGGGGCAGCCCCGGCACGTACTCGGGCGGCGCGCCCCCCGGATCGGCGGGCGGCACCACGGCCCCCTCGCGCCCCGGCCACAGGTTCACGGGCCCGCTCGCCGTCGGCGTCGGCCCCGCGGCGACCAGTTCGCCCGAGTCGCCACAGGCCGCGGTCAGGAGCAGCAGGGCGGGCAGCAGCAGGACGGTGCGCTTCCGGAAGGGAAGGGGTTTCACGGGGCGGGCCATCCTCTCTGCGGCGGCCGGTGACGGTCGGTTTCCGTCAACCTTATGCAGAGATACATCCCTTTTGCTCACGCGTCCGTCCGGTGGACTCCCGGCCGATCCGGCCCGCCGCCGCCCGGGTCTCGGCCCACCGCCCGCCGGCCGACAAGGCGCCGGGGCGTCAGCCCTCCGTGCGTCCGCGCCGCACCATCGCGAAGCCGAGCCCGGCGGCGCCGACGGCCGCGATGCCGCCGCCCGCCGCGAGCAGCAGCACGCCCTCGCCCGGACCGTCCGCCAGGGTGTTCAGTCGCAGCGCCTCCGCGGTCCCGCCCGCACGCGCCGCGGACTCCGGGGTGTGCGCCGAGACGGGGACGGTGTGCCCGCTGCGCGTCCCGGTCTTGTGGCCGTCGCCGAACAGGGCGTGCGACGCGTCGCCGGCGGGACGGGTGTCACCGACCCACGACGTGAGCCGGCCGTCCGCGCGCAGCGAGACGTGCAGGTCGCCGGAACCGCCGACCTCGGTCGCACCGTCCCGGCCGGCCAACGTGGCGATCCGGGCACCGTCGCGCAGGATCTCGGCCTCGTAGGCGTTGTCGGCGACCCGGTAGACCCGGGCCAGGGACTCGCCGTCCGCGAGGGAGAGGCTCTTGACCAGGGTCCGCTGCCCGGTCGACGCGGCCGGCACCCCGTCCGCGAGCGCGGCGGCGGTGGGCAGGGCCAGGAGGCTGCCGGCGCATGCGGTCACGGCGGCTGCGCGAACGAGACTGCGACGGCTGACGGTGTTCACGGAAGGTCCTTCGTTGCGGGTCGGGTCCCTGGCGTGTCCAGGGGGCCGGGCGTGTTCGGGTGACATGCGGGCGTGTTCAGGTGACATAAACGTAGGCGCCCGTCATTGCGGTACAGCGGTGCTTCTGTAACAGCAACCCGACGGGGTCCCGTCGGAGTCGTTACACGGGCCGTTACACAGTCGATCGCAGGCCCCGCACGCCACACGGGCCCCGCGCACCCGGCACGGCCCGCACACCCCGTGCGGCTCCCCGTTCCCACGAGGAGCCCCGCGTCACTCCAACGACGGAGCCCGGCCGCAGGACCCGGTAGGGCCCGCCGCAGGACCCGGCAGGGGGATTGTCCGTCGGCGTCCGGCCTGCTCCCATGGACTGCGGGGGTGAGGGCGATGCCCGGACTCAAGGTGCTGCCGAGCGGCCGGCCCGGCCGAGGTCGGCTGTACGTCAACCTGCCCGACGGCGAGGCGGTCGCCTGGTACGACCGGCGGACCAACCGGGTCAGTCTGCTGTCGGACACCCGCCGCGAGGCGGTCCTGACGGCCCTGCGCCCGTACCTGACCGGCGACTGGACCGTCGGCCCGCCCCCGGTGCCCACGGCCGCCGACCTGCTCCGCCTCGCGCTGCCCCCGGACGAGGACCTCGCCCCGAACCGGCCGGGGGAGCCCCTGGTGGGCGAGCTGACGTACGGCTCTCCGGGCGCCCGGGCCCGGCACCGGATCCGCCAGGAACTCCAGGCGCTGGAACGGATGGGCGCCGAACTCGACGCACTGGAGAGCGAGGACTGCCGGGTCCTGCACGCCGTCCCGCTGCCCGACGGCGGCGTGATCGACCACCTGCTCATCGGGCCGCCCGGGGTCTTCTGCGTCCGCACCGTCCCCGGACGCCGTCAGCGTGCCCGGATCGGGGACCTCCTGCTCACCGTGGGCCGCGCCGAACCCGGCCCGGAACCCCGCTCGGCCCGCCTCGCGGCCGCGTACGCCACCCGTGTGCTGGCGGCGCCGGTCGTCCCCGCGCTCGCCCTCGTCGAGGCCTCCCGGGTCGAGGCGGCGCCCACCCTGCGCGACGTACGGATCCTCCAACCCGGCACCGCCGCCGCCCACTTCGCCTCGACCCCGGCCACCCTCAAGCCCCCGGACGTCGACGCCCTGTACGCCCTCGCCCGCGACACCCGCACCTGGCTCGGCCCCGCCTGGCCACGGACCGGGGCCCGCGCTTAGGCCCTGTCGTCGAAGTCTCGCCTGGCCCGCGGCGCCCGGTACCGCACCTCGCCGCGTTGTCGGGCACCCGAGTACGTCCAGTACACGGGCGCCCCTGCGCCTCGCGATGCACGGCACCGGACACCGCGGGCCCCACCGGCGCCACTTCGACGACAGGACCTAGCGGCCCGCCGCCGGCGCGGTCGCGCCCGCCGTCGAGTGTCGCGCTCCGGCTCCTCGGCATAGCCTGAGGACCTCCCCAGGGAAGGAGCGCGGCATGAGGGCTACCTGGAAGGGAGCCATCTCGTTCGGGCTGGTCACGATCCCGGTGCAGCTCTTCACGGCCACGGAGGAGCACGACATTCCGCTCCGCCAGGTGCACGGGAAGGACGGCTCCCGGGTGCGGCTGCGGCGCGTCTGCGAGGCCGAGGACGTGGAGATCCCGTACCACGAGATCACCAAGGGTTACGAGGCCCCGGACGGCAGCATGATCATGCTGTCCGACGAGGACCTCGCCGACCTCCCCCTCCCGAGCAAGAAGCTCATCGACGTGCTGGCGTTCGTGGACGCCTCGACGATCGATCCGCTGATGTTCTCCAAGGCCTACTACGTCGGCACGTCCGACCGCGCCGCCGCCAAGCCGTACGCCCTGCTCCGCGAGGCCCTCACCGAGTCCGGGCAGATCGCCGTCACGAAGATCGCCATCCGGTCCCGCGAGGCCCTCGCCGTGCTCCGGGTCCACGAGGACACCCTGGTCCTCCAGACCTGCCTGTGGCCCGACGAGGTCCGACCCGCAGCGGGCATCACCCCGGAGGGGGACGTGACGATCCGGCCCCAGGAACTCCAAATGGCCCGCTCGCTCATGGACATGCTTTCCCAGGACTTCGACCTGTCCGCGCTGCACGACGAGTACCAGGAGGCCCTCCAACAGGTCATCGAGGCCCGACTCCAGGGCGTCGAGCCGCCCCGCGAAGAGGAGGAGGCCGCCCCGGCCGGCGGGAAGGTCATCGACCTGATGGCCGCCCTGGAGAACAGCGTCCGCGCGGCCAGGGAATCTCGCGGGGAGCCCGCCGCGGCCGACGGCGGGACGGACGCCGAGGTGCGCACGCTGCCCGTGCCCGGCCACACGAGGAAGGCCGCGGCGGAGAAGAAGGCCGCCGCGAAGAAGGCCCCACCCGCGAAGCGGGCGGCCCCCGCGGCGACGGCGAAGACGACCCAGGCCCGCAAGGCCACCGGTTCCGCGGCGAAGAAGGCCACCACCTCCACCACCACGCCCAAGGAGACCGGCGGCAAGAAGAGCACCGCCGCCAGGAAGTCCACGGCGAAGACGCCCACGAGCAGGACCGCCGCCACGAAGAGCACGGCAGCGTCGGCGACGAAGACGACGCGCACGGCGAAAACGGCGACCGCCGCGGCGAAGACCGCGACGGCGAAGAAGACCACCCGGCGCGCGGCCTCGGCCTGAGGCCCGCGCCGCCCCTCCGCCCCTCCATCCGTCCGTCCATCCATCCGGGCGAGCCGCTGCGCCCCCACCCGACTGGCCCGTCCCGACCGCCCGCTTCGCCCCCATCCGTGCCAGTCTGCTGGTATGGCGCCGATCACGATGGTGGAAGGGCGCCGCATCTCGCTCAGCAACCTGGACAAGGTGCTGTACCCGGAGAGCGGCTTCACCAAGGGCGAGGTCCTGCACTACTACGCCTCCGTCGCGGGCGCGATGCTGCCCCACCTCCACGACCGGCCGGTCTCGTTCCTGCGCTACCCCGACGGCCCGGACGGCCAGCTCTTCTTCACGAAGAACCCGCCGCCCGGCACGCCCGACTGGGTACGGACCACCCCGGTGCCCCGGTCCGAGGACGTCACCGCCGAACAGGTCGTCGTCGGCGACCTGCCCACCCTGATGTGGGCCGCCAACCTCGTCGTCGAGTTCCACACCCACCAGTGGCCCGCCGACGCCCCCGGCATCGCCGACCGGCTGATCCTCGACCTCGACCCCGGACCGCCCGCCACCGTCGTCGAGTGCTGCGCCGCCGCCCTCTGGCTCCGCGAACGCCTCGCCGCCGACGGGCTGCACGCCTGCGCCAAGACCTCCGGCTCCAAGGGCCTCCACCTGATCGTGCCGCTGGAGCCGACCCCGTCCGAGCGCGTGTCGGCGTACGCGAAGGCCCTCGCCCAAGAGGCCGAACGCGAGCTCCCGGACCTGATCGTCCACCGGATGGCCAAGAACCTGCGCCCCGGCAAGGTCTTCGTCGATCACAGCCAGAACGCCGCCGCCAAGACCACCGCCGCCCCCTACACCCTGCGCGCCCGCGCCCGGCCCACCGTCTCCGCGCCCGTCTCCTGGGACGAGGTGGAAGCCTGCCACGACCCCGCCGAGCTGGTCTTCCTCGCCGACGACATCCCACCCCGGCTCGCCCGCGACGGGGACCTCTGCGCCCCACTGCTCGACCCCGACCAGGCCGGCGGGCTGCCGTGAACACGATCCGGGTCGCACTCGCCAACGCCGTCGCCACCCTGCCGCGCGAGCCGGGCCTCGCGTACGAGCCGAAGTTCGACGGACACCGCCTCGTCATCGTGCGCACGGCCGAGGAAACGGTGCTCCAGGCCCGCTCCGGGCGAATCGTCACCGCCGCCTTCCCCGACCTCGCGGCGGCGGCGCTGATGCTGCCCGCCGGCACCGTCCTCGACGGGGAAGTGGTCGTCTGGCACGCCGGACGGACCGATTTCGCGCTCGTCCAACGACGGGCGGCCGCCACCCCGGGCAGGGCCGCGCTGCTCGCCCGGACCCTCCCCGCCTCGTACGCGGCCTTCGACGTACTGGAACTCGCCGGGCTCGACGTGCGCGCCCGCCCGTACGAACGGCGCCGCGCCCTCCTCGTCGACCTGCTGCTCCCGCTCGGCCCACCCCTCCAACCGGTGCCCATGACCACCGACCCGGAACTCGCCGAGACCTGGTACGAGACCCTGCCCGCCGGCGGCATCGAGGGCCTCGTCGTCAAACGGCTGGACCAGTCCTACCCGGCCGGCCGGCGCGGCTGGCGCAAGCTCCGCCACACCAACGTCCGGGACGCGGCCGTCATCGGCCACACCGGCACCCCGCGCCGCCCGCTCGCGCTGGTCCTCGTCCTCCCCGGCGAGGACGAGGAACCGCTGGTCTCCAGCCCCCTGTCCCCGGGGCTGCGCACCGAACTGGCCGCGACCCTGGCCCGCCGCGCGCAGACCGCCCCCGCCGGGGCGACCGTGACCGCCATCGGCCTCGGTGAGGTCCCGTACCACCCGCTGGACCCGCCCCTGGCGGCGGAAGTGCGCCAGACCTCGGGCCGCCACCCGCCCCCGGAGGTCCTGCGCCTGCGCACCGACCTGCCCTGACGTGCACGGACCCGATCCGATTGTGACCTGAGCGGTTCCGACGTGCCCGGATGACGCACCCACCGACCGTGGACCCCCGACGCAAGCAGACCTCCGACCCGCGCGGACTGCGCGGGTCGGAGGTCGTACGGCGGGAGGTCAGGCCCCGTCAGGGCGGGGGCGCTGCCGGGGCGCCGGGGCGGGGATCAGACCGGCTTCACGCCGCCCAGCGGAGGCACGGTCGGCGGTTGCTTGTCCGCCGGCGGCCGCGGATTGGGGTGCTCGTACCCGGATTCCCGCTCCGCGCGGGCGTCCTCCTGGTGGCTGTGGCTCCGGGAGCCGAAGTTCCCGTACCCCTGCATCTCGTGCGGACGCAGGCCGGCGGTGGGGAACTCCACGGGCTCACGCTCCTCGGAGACCTCCAGCACCGCACCGCCGTCGGGCAGGTGGGGCTGGCTCTCGGTGCTGGGTGGCGCCGGCTCGTGCGCCCGAACCCGTTTGCCCAGCATGAATCCGCCGAGCAGGAAACCCACGACGATCAGTCCGACGACCAGGAGCCACGCGATGTTCGTGAGGGTCCTGTCCACCGCGAGATAGATCAGGTTCGTGTCCATGTGTACTAGTTTCCCGCATTTGGTCCGTCTTCACTCCTGCGACCGCGGAAACGTCCCCCGCCCCGGGCCGGGACGCCTCCTGGACGGGGAACCCCGGCCGGGACGGCCTCCCCCGGTCGTGGTGTAACCCGGACGGTCACCCCGGGCCGGGACGCCTCCTGGACGGGGAACCCCGGCCGGGACGCCCCGGGCGCGGCGTAACCCCGGACGGTACGCCCGGGACGCGGACACCTCCTGGACGCGGGGAACCCCGGGGCCGGAAGGCCCCCGGAACGCGGCACCCACCGGGCGCCACGCACCGGATCACGCCCACGCTCAGCCCCGCAGCGGACCCTCGGAATCCCGCAACCCGCCGCCGTCCCGGCCCCCGAGCACCCCGAGGATCTCGGCGCAGATCGCCAAGGCCGTCTCCGCCGGCGTCCGCGCCCCGAGATCCAGACCGATCGGCCCGTGCACCCGCGCCAACTCCGCCTCGCTCACCCCGGCCGCGATCAGCCCCTCACGCCGCCGCGTGGTGGTCCGCCGGGAACCGAGCGCCCCCACGTACGGGATCCCGAGCGCGAGCGCCGTCCGCAGCGTCGGCACGTCGAAGTCCGGGTCGTGGCTGAGCAGCACCAGACACGCGGCGTCCCGATGATCCGCCAGGACCTTCGCGGCCTCCGCGGCCGACTCCACGACCGTGACCCCCCACTCCAGCAGGGCCGCCTGCCGCCCGATGATCTCGGCCAGCTCCCCGGTCCCCCCGACGACCACCCGTGGAGCGGACGGGTACGCCTCCACGAGCACCAGTCCCGATCCCCCGTACAGGGCGTCCCGCCCAGGCCGCCGGGTCGCCAGCAGCTCCCCGGCCCGCCGCGCGGCGTCATCGGCCGGCAGGCGCACGGCCCGCACCACCTCGCTCACCGCCCGATCGGCCGCCGCGTTCAACCGCGTCACCAACGCCACCCCGGCCCCCTGCCCCAGCAGCTCCCACCAGTCGCCCGGGATCGACACCAGCGGCTGCAACAGCACTTCGGCCTGCCCACCACAGGTCAACCGCGCCTCGACGGCCTCCCCGGCCCCGACGGACAGCTCGCACACCCGCGCGCTCCCCCCGCCCAAGGCGCCCGCCTCGGTGACGAGTTCGGCATCGAAGACCCCCCGGTACAGCGCGCCCACACACTCCCCGCCGGCATCCACCAACACCGCCCCGGCAGGATCCCGCGGCCCGAACCCCTGCTCGGTCACGGGCCGCGCCAGATACGCCTCCCGCCCCTCGGCCACCCACCGCCGCGCCGTCTCCACCAACTCACGCATCGCGCCTGCCCCATCCTCATCGTCAGAGCCCGCCACAAAGCACCTGGTCACCGGCGCAAGGTGGCCTCATCTCCAACCTACGCACGCCACCCCCTCCACCCCACCCCCCAAATCCCACAGACCCACCCCCACCCCCTCGTACGGACCACCGACCCACGCCCCTTCCCTCCCATACGCGGACAAGGACCCCGGACTGCCGAGCACGACACCCCGCCGCGCGTAGCCCACGTCCGCGCGTTGAAGGAGAGGGCAGTTCAGGGCGCCGCCGGGGGAGCCCGACCCGAGGCCGCCGAGCGCACGAGCGACAGCGCGGAGCGGCAGCGCAGTCGGCTGCTTCGCGAGCACGAGGAAGAGGCCCCTGGGTGAATCGCGTTGGCCTTCATGCAAGAACCGGCAAGGTCCAGCCCGCGCATAGCCCGCAGTGCCTGTCCAACGCCTGCCCACAGCGGCAGTTGGCTGCGCATACGCGAAGACCCCGTCTCAGCGAACTCGCTGATGGCGGGGTCTTTGGGCACTTCCTGCGAAGTGCCCCCGGCAGGATTCGAACCTGCGCACACGGCTCCGGAGGCCGTTGCTCTATCCCCTGAGCTACGGGGGCGCGTCGTCTGTGTTGCGGCGACGGGTGGAACACTACCAGCTCTCACCGGGTGATCAGGAACTCGTTTACCGGGGAGTGGGGAGTGCGTCGCCCGCAGGGGGTGGAAGTGGCAAAAACCCGGACGCGGGGCCTGTGGCGGACCTACTCTCGAGTTGTGTCAGGCGCCTCGGGTCGGGTGCTTGTTGTCGACGACAACAAGGTCATCCGGCAGTTGATCAAGGTCAATCTCGAGCTGGAGGGCTTCGAGGTCGTGACCGCGAACGATGGTGCCGAGTGCCTGGACGTCGTGCACCAGGTGTGTCCCGACGTGATCACCCTCGATGTGGTCATGCCCCGGTTGGACGGGTTCGGGGCGGCCGCGCAGTTGCGGGCCGATCCGCGGACGCGGCACCTGCCCGTCGCCATCGTCAGCGCGTGCACCCAGTACGAGGTCGAGGTCGGGATCGCCGCCGGTGTGGACGCGTTCCTCGCCAAGCCCTTCGAGCCCGCCGAGCTGGTGCGCGTCGTGCGCAGGCTGGCCGAGCGTCGGGACCGGCGCGAGCGGAAAGGGACACCGGCAGGGAGAGGGCGAGGGTAAGCCCCAGGGCGAGCCGTAAGGGGCGGACGGATGGGCCTCGTGTGTGAACCGCACGCGCGGGTGCTGTCCTCTTGTATGTGTTCACGCGTGTGTTCACATGCCGAAACCCTTCGCGTGACCCGGGGGCTTCTCCCCTAGGCTGGGTGACGTGACCCCCGCTGACCTCTCTCGTACCGTCGTGCGCGCCGTGCGCTGCGCCGTCGAGGACGGGGAGCTGCCGGTGGACGCGGTCGTTCCCGAGCGGGTCGTGGTCGAGCGGACCCGTCCCGGTGGGGTGGGGGAGTACGCCACGCCCGTCGCGTTCCAGGTGGCCAGGTCGGCCCGCCGCGCACCCGGGGAGGTGGCGGCGGTGCTCGCGCGCCGGCTGGAGGTGTCGGACGGGATCGAGCGCGTCGAGATCACCGGGGCGGGGTTCCTGAACTTCGTGCTGCGGAAGCGTTCCGTCGCCGATCTGGTGCGGGAGATCCACGCCCAGGGAATCCGGTACGGATGCGCCCCGGATTCCGACCAGGAACAGGACCAAGATCAGGACCACGGTCAAGGCCTCGCCGTCGTCCCCGCTCCCCGCACCGAACTCCGCGCGCGCGTCGTCCGTGACGTCCTGCTGAGGATCGCGGCCACCCAGACCGCCGAACCCGCACCGAGCGCGCCCTCCTCACCGAACATCGCCCCCGTCCCCGCCAGGGAAGGGGACGTCGTCGCGCGCTTCGGGGTCGACGGCGCCGCCTGGGCCATGCTCTCCGTCGCGCCGCACGAGAGCCCGGTGTTCACCGAGCGGCTGCTCGCGCAGGACGAGTCCAACGAGTTCTTCCGCGTCCGGTACGCCCACTCCCGAGCCCGCGCGCTCACCCGCAACGCCGCCCAGCTCGGGTTCGAGAGCCTGCCCGGCGAGGTGGTGGGCGAGGACACCCTCCTGCGTGTCCTCGGCGAGCACCCCCTCGCCCTGGAGGCCGCCGCGCACCACCGTGCGCCCGAGCGACTCGTGCGGCAGCTCGTCGAGCTGGCCGACGCCCTGCTCGACTTCCAGTACCGGGTACTGCCCCAGGGCGACGAGAAACCCTCGGCCGCCCACCGCTCCCGGCTGGCTCTCGCCGAAGCCGCCGGGACGGTGCTGGCCGGTGGCCTGACCCTGCTCGGCATGGACGCCCCTGAACGCCTGTGACCCGCAAAGAGAGATTTCGATGAGCCGTTCCGCGCACCCCGCCGGCCCCCGCCACGCCGACGTCCTGCCCGAGGGCCACTACGCCCCGCCGCCCGCCGACCTGAACGCGCTCGACGAGAAGGTCTGGGCCCGGACCGTCACGCGCGGCGACGACGGCGTGGTCAGCGTCGGGGGAGTCGAAGTGACCCGGCTCGCCGAGGAGTTCGGGACACCCGCCTTCTTCCTCGACGAGGCGGACTTCCGCGCCCGCTGCCGCGCCTGGGCACACGCCTTCGGGCCGGACGCGGACGTGTTCTATGCCGGCAAGGCGTTCCTATCCAAGGCCGTCGTGAAGTGGCTCAAGGAAGAGGGGCTCAACCTCGACGTCTGCTCCGGTGGCGAGCTGGCCACGGCGCTCGCCGCCGAGATGCCCGCCGAGCGCATCGCCTTCCACGGCAACAACAAGTCCGTCGCCGAGATCACCCGCGCCATCGAGGCCGGCGTCGGTCGCATCGTCCTCGACTCCTACCAGGAGATCGCCCGCGTCGCGCACATCGCGCGTGAGCTGGGCGTACGGCAGCCGGTGCAGATCCGCGTGACCGTCGGCGTGGAGGCGCACACCCACGAGTTCATCGCCACCGCCCACGAGGACCAGAAGTTCGGCATCGCCGTCGCGGACGGCTCCGCCGCCGAGGCCGTGCGCCGCGCACTCGGACACGACAGCCTGGAGCTGCTCGGCGTCCACTCCCACATCGGCTCGCAGATCTTCGACATGGCGGGCTTCGAGGTGTCGGCCAAGCGCGTGGTCCGGCTGCTGGCCGCCGTCCGCGACGAGCACGGCATCGAACTCCCGGAGATCGACCTGGGCGGCGGCCTCGGCATCGCCTACACCTCCGCGGACGACCCGCGCGAGCCCCACGAGATCGCGAAGGCCCTGCACGAGATCGTCGCCCGCGAATGCGAGTCGGCCGGGCTGCGCGCCCCGCGGATCTCCGTGGAACCCGGACGGGCGATCGTCGGCCCGACGGCCTTCACCCTGTACGAGGTCGGCACGATCAAGCCGCTGGAGGGGCTGCGGACGTACGTGTCCGTCGACGGCGGCATGTCCGACAACATCCGTACCGCCCTCTACGACGCCGAGTACACGGTCAACCTGGTCTCGCGCGTCTCCGACGCCGAACCGATGCTCGTCCGCGTCGTCGGCAAGCACTGCGAGAGCGGCGACATCGTGGTCAAGGACGCGTTCCTGCCGGCCGACCTGGCCCCGGGCGACCTGCTGGCCGTACCCGCCACCGGCGCGTACTGCCGCTCCATGGCCAGCAACTACAACCACTCGCTGCGCCCGCCCGTCGTCGCTGTGCGCGACGGACAGGCGCGCGTGATCGTCCGTCGGGAGACGGAGGAGGATCTCCTGAGTCTCGACCTCGGATGATGAAATAGACGTCTCACTCAATGGACCGAGGATGGAAACTGCTGTCCATTGAGTGAGACTGGTTCACACCTGGTGTGCAAACGGCGCTCCGGGTAGCGATGGAAGATCGAAAGGCGTAGGTCGAATGATGCGTACGCGTCCGCTGAAGGTGGCGCTGCTGGGCTGTGGAGTGGTCGGCTCAGAGGTGGCGCGCATCATGACGACGCACGCCGAAGACCTCACGGCCAGGATCGGCGCGCCCGTCGAGCTCGCCGGCGTGGCCGTGCGCCGCCCCTCCAAGGTGCGCGAGGGCATCGACCCGGCGCTCGTCACCACCGACGCGACCGCCCTCCTCAAACGCGGTGACATCGACGTCGCCATCGAGGTCATCGGCGGCATCGAGCCGGCCCGCGCCCTCATCCACACCGCGTTCGAGCACGGCATCTCCGTGGTCTCGGCGAACAAGGCGCTGCTCGCCCAGGATGGCGCCGCGCTGCACGCCGCGGCCGACGCCGCGGGGCTGGACCTGTACTACGAGGCGGCCGTCGCCGGCGCCATCCCGCTGGTCCGCCCGATGCGCGAGTCCCTCGCCGGCGACAAGATCAACCGGGTGATGGGCATCGTCAACGGCACGACGAACTTCATCCTCGACAAGATGGACTCGACCGGCGCGGGCTACCAGGAGGCCCTCGACGAGGCCACCGCCCTCGGTTATGCCGAGGCCGACCCGACTGCCGACGTCGAGGGCTACGACGCCGCCGCCAAGGCCGCGATCCTCGCCGGCATCGCCTTCCACACCCGGGCCCGCCTCGACGACGTGTACCGCGAGGGCATGACCGAGGTCAGCGCCGCGGACTTCGCCTCCGCCAAGCGGATGGGCTGCACCATCAAGCTCCTCGCGATCCTGGAGCGCGCCGCCGACGGCCAGTCCGTCACCGCCCGCGTGCACCCCGCGATGATCCCGCTCAGCCACCCGCTGGCGTCCGTCCGCGAGGCGTACAACGCCGTCTTCGTCGAGGCGGAGGCCGCCGGTCGGCTCATGTTCTACGGGCCCGGCGCGGGCGGTGCCCCCACCGCGTCCGCGGTCCTCGGCGACCTCGTCGCCGTCTGCCGCAACAAGCTCGCCGAGGCAACGGGGCCCGGCGAGTCGGCGTACACCCAGCTGCCGGTCAGCACCATGGGCGATGTCGTCACGCGCTACCACATCAGCCTCGATGTGGCGGACAAGCCGGGCGTCCTCGCCCAGGTGGCGACGACGTTCGCGGAGCACGGTGTCTCTATCGACACCGTCCGGCAGCAGGGCAAGGACGGCGAGGCCTCCCTCGTCGTCGTCACTCACCGCGCGCACGACGCCGCCCTCTCCGGGACCGTCGAGGCGCTGCGGAAGCTGGACACCGTGCGCGGTGTCGACAGCATCATGCGTGTTGAAGGGGAGTAAGGACCCATGAGCAGCAATCGCACCCACCAGTGGCGCGGCATCATCGAGGAGTACCGGGACCGCCTGCCGGTCACGGCCACGACTCCGGTGGTCACGCTCCGTGAGGGCGGTACTCCCCTCGTCCCGGCCCAGTTGCTCTCCGAGCGCACGGGCTGTGAGGTCCACCTGAAGGTCGAGGGTGCCAACCCCACCGGGTCCTTCAAGGACCGCGGCATGACGATGGCGATCACCCGGGCCAAGGAGGAGGGCGCCAAGGCCGTCATCTGCGCCTCCACCGGCAACACCTCGGCCTCGGCCGCGGCCTACGCGGTCCGCGCCGGCATGGTCTGCGCGGTCCTCGTGCCGCGCGGCAAGATCGCGCTCGGCAAGATGGGCCAGGCCCTCGTGCACGGCGCCAAGATCCTGCAGGTCGACGGCAACTTCGACGACTGCCTGGACCTGGCCCGCGCGCTGTCCGACAACTACCCGGTGGCGCTGGTCAATTCCGTCAATCCGGTGCGCATCGAGGGTCAGAAGACGGCCGCGTTCGAGATCGTCGACGCGCTCGGTGACGCCCCCGACATCCACGTGCTGCCCGTCGGCAACGCCGGCAACATCACCGCGTACTGGAAGGGCTTCAAGGAGTACAAGGCCGACGGTCTGTCCTCCCGTACGCCCCGCGTGTGGGGCTTCCAGGCCTCCGGTTCCGCGCCCATCGTGCGCGGCGAGGTCGTCAAGGAGCCGCACACCATCGCCACCGCCATCCGGATCGGCAACCCGGCCTCCTGGGACTACGCCCTCCAGGCGCGGGACGAGTCGGGCGGCTTCATCGACGAGGTGACGGACCGCCAGATCCTCGCGGCCTACCGCCTGTTGGCCGCGCAGGAGGGCGTCTTCGTCGAACCCGCCTCGGCCGCCTCGGTGGCCGGCCTGCTCAAGGCCGCCGATCTCGGTCTGGTCGACCCCGGCCAGAAGATCGTCTGCACGGTCACCGGCAACGGTCTGAAGGACCCCGACTGGGCTGTCGCCGGCGCCCCGCAGCCCGTCACCATCCCGGTGGACGCCGAGGCCGCGGCCGCCCGGCTCGGCCTGATCTGACCCCGGGATCCGACCCCGGTCGGACCCCTCGCCGAGTTGCCGGATTCCGGAAGTCCCCGGAATCCGGCAACTCGGTCCGTACGGCACAAAAGACAACGGAATTCAGCGGAAGAACACGACACGCATCGTGCGCCTCCTGTGCGCCCTATGTCGCGAGAGAACCTTCCTTCGATACGCTGTACTTACATCCGCCACCGCGCATATGACTCGGTGCTGCCCCACGGGCCTTCGGGTGTCGTGCGTTCTCCAGTACATTCGCAGCGAAGATCCCGCCCAGCACCAGATCTCGCACAGTCACAAGGAGTGTCATCGACCGATGGCAGGTCCAGCGTTCCGCGCCGCCGCCGTACGAGTGCGCGTCCCCGCCAGCAGCGCCAACCTCGGCCCGGGCTTCGACGCCCTCGGTCTGGCCCTGGGGCTCTACGACGACGTGGTCGTCCGGGTCGCCGACTCCGGCCTGAACATCGACATCGCCGGTGAGGGCGCCGACACCCTCCCGCGCGACGAGAGCCACCTCCTCGTGCGTTCCATGCGCACCGCCTTCGACCTGCTGGGCGGACAGCCGCGCGGTCTGGAAGTCGTCTGTGCCAACCGGATCCCGCACGGTCGGGGCCTGGGCTCCTCCTCCGCCGCGATCTGCGCCGGCATCGTCGCCGCCCGCGCGGTGACGATAGGCGGGGAATCGAAGCTCGACGACGCCGCGCTGCTGGAACTCGCCACCGAGATCGAGGGCCACCCCGACAACGTCGCCGCCTGTCTCCTCGGCGGTTTCACCCTCGCCTGGATGGACGGCGGCAGCGCCAAGGCCATCCGTATGGAGCCCGCCGATTCCATCGTTCCGGTGGTCTTCGTGCCGTCCAGGCCCGTCCTGACCGAGACCGCGCGCGGCCTGCTTCCGCGCACCGTCCCGCATGTGGACGCGGCCGTGAACGCGGGTCGTGCGGGCCTGCTCGTGGAGGCCCTGACCAGGCGTCCCGAGCTGCTGCTGCCCGCCACCGAGGACCGGCTGCACCAGGATTACCGGTCCCCGGCGATGCCCGAGAGCGTGGCACTGGTGGGCCGACTGCGGGCGGACGGCATTCCCGCGGTCATCTCCGGCGCGGGCCCCACGGTCCTCGCGCTGGTCGACAACGGTGCGGCCGACAAGGTCGCGCGGCTCGCGGGCGAGGGGTGGGCCGCGAACCGGCTCGCCCTCGACGCCGCGGGCGCGAGCGTACTTCCGCTGGGCACGCAGGGCGGCTGAGCCTTTCCCGAATGGCCGAGGCCGAAAAGGCGCGGCCGAAAAAGGGAAGGGCCGGCCAGTGACCAGGGCGGGCGGCCGGGCAGGCCGCCCGCGCGGAAGGGCGTTACAGCCGGTGATTGAGAGGGGGAATGTCTGTTGGATCCGGTAGTGTTAGTCTCAAGTGCGCATCCGAAGCCGCCATGGCTCGGTGCTCAGTGTCCCCATTCGGGACCACCTTTCTTCCGGGAGCCTCCCCGACTGCTTTGATCGTCACCAGCAGTTTCGAGCACGCTCCGGAATCGGCGTGACATTCCCACGCTTTCAGCTCGGGGGCTTCTCGCCGGAACCACCCACGCACGTTTCTCTCCGCCGTATCTCTACCGGCGGACCACCGCCCCGGCCGCGGTCCATGACCCCTCACGTCATGGTCTGTTGTCGGACAGCACAACCGGTCGCCGAGCCAGACAGGCCGACGTCCGCTCCAGGGAAGGACCCTTCGTGAGCGACACCACCGATCTGATGGGCGCTGCCGACACCAACGTCGACACCAGTGCCCCCGCCGCGGGCGCCGCGCCCAAGCGCCGCCGCTCCGGCACCGGCCTCGACGGCATGGTCCTGGCCGAGCTTCAGCAGGTCGCGTCCGGCCTCGGTATCAGGGGCACCGCGCGCATGCGCAAGAGCCAGCTGATCGAGGTCATCAAGGAGGCGCAGGCGGGCGGCAGCGCCCCCAAGGCCGCCGCCGCGGACACCGCCGAGGCCAAGCCGAAGCGCCGCGCCACCAGCAAGGCCCGCACGGGCGACGTCGCCGCCGAGGCGCCCGTCGAGAAGGCCGCTCAGCAGGCCCAGATCGACATTCCGGGCCAGCCGGCCGGGGGCCCCTCCCGCGCGAGCGAAACCGAGCGCGGGGCAGAAGACGCCCCGGCCGGCGAGCGTCGCCGGCGTCGTGCCACCGCCCCCTCCGGAAGCCCGGAGTCCGCGGCGCCCGTCGCCGTGCAGGTCGAGCAGAAGACCGAGACCGCCCCCGCCGCGCAGACCGACGTCAAGGCCGAGGCCGCGACCGCCGTCTCCGGTGGACAGGGTCAGGCCCAGGAGGCCGGCGAGGGTCGCGGTCGCCGCGACCGTCGCGACCGCGGTGACCGTGCCGAGCGCGGCGACGGCCGGCGCGACCGCCGCGACCGCGGCGCCAAGGCCGACGACCAGGGCCAGGCCGGCCAGGGTCAGGGCGGCCAGACCCAGCCCCAGACGGGTCAGGGCCAGGCCGGTCAGGGCGCTCAGGGCGGAGGCCGGCAGGACCGCGGCGACCGCCCGGACCGCGGCGACCGTCAGCAGCAGGGCGGCCGCGGCCAGGGCCAGGGCCAGAACCAGGGCCAGCAGGGTCGTCAGGACCGTCAGGACAACGGCCCCCAGGACGACTTCGACGGTGAGGACGGCCGTCGCGGCCGTCGTGGCCGCTACCGCGACCGTCGCGGCCGTCGTGGCCGTGACGAGTTCGCGCCGAGCGAGCCGCAGGTCGCCGACGACGACGTCCTGATCCCCGTCGCGGGCATCCTCGACATCCTCGACAACTACGCGTTCATCCGGACCTCCGGCTACCTGCCCGGCCCGAACGACGTGTACGTCTCCCTCGCCCAGGTCCGCAAGGCCGGTCTGCGCAAGGGCGACCACACCACCGGTGCGGTCCGTCAGCCCAAGGACGGCGAGCGCCGCGAGAAGTTCAACGCCCTCGTGCGCCTGGACTCCGTCAACGGCATGGCGCCCGAA
Source organism: Streptomyces sp. NBC_01426 (assembly GCF_036231985.1). Taxonomy (GTDB): domain Bacteria; phylum Actinomycetota; class Actinomycetes; order Streptomycetales; family Streptomycetaceae; genus Streptomyces. The sequence goes on along the minus strand of NZ_CP109500.1, from coordinate 2,798,801 downwards.
TCCGGCCGCGGCCGGCCGGAGTTCCAGAAGCTGACGCCCCTGTACCCGCAGGACCGGCTCCGTCTGGAGACCGACCCGGGCGTGCTGACGACCCGCATCATCGACCTCGTCGCACCGATCGGCAAGGGCCAGCGCGGTCTGATCGTGGCCCCGCCGAAGACCGGCAAGACCATGATCATGCAGGCCATCGCCAACGCGATCACGGTCAACAACCCCGAGTGCCACCTGATGGTCGTCCTGGTCGACGAGCGTCCGGAAGAGGTCACCGACATGCAGCGGTCGGTCAAGGGCGAGGTCATCTCCTCGACCTTCGACCGTCCGGCCGAGGACCACACCACCGTCGCCGAGCTGGCCATCGAGCGCGCCAAGCGTCTCGTCGAGCTGGGTCACGACGTGGTCGTCCTGCTGGACTCCATCACCCGTCTGGGCCGCGCGTACAACCTCGCGGCGCCCGCCTCCGGTCGCATCCTGTCCGGTGGTGTCGACTCGACCGCGCTGTACCCGCCGAAGCGCTTCTTCGGTGCCGCGCGCAACATCGAGGACGGCGGCTCGCTGACCATCCTGGCCACCGCGCTGGTCGACACCGGCTCGCGCATGGACGAGGTGATCTTCGAGGAGTTCAAGGGCACCGGCAACATGGAGCTCAAGCTCGACCGCAAGCTCGCCGACAAGCGCATCTTCCCGGCCGTCGACGTCGACCCGTCGGGCACCCGCAAGGAGGAGATCCTCCTCAACGCGGAGGAGCTCGCCATCGTCTGGAAGCTGCGTCGGGTGCTGCACGCCCTCGACTCGCAGCAGGCGATCGAGCTGCTGCTCGACAAGATGAAGCAGACGAAGTCGAACGCCGAGTTCCTGATGCAGATCGCCAAGACGACGCCCGCGGGCAAGAACGACGACTGACCGTCGCCGTAACCGCACGTCCGACCGAGACCGCCCCCGCCGCATCCGCGACGGGGGCGGTCTCGTCGTGTACGGGCACCGCGGGCGTACGCCGGTTCGTACACGCGGCGTACATGCTGTCGGCACTCGGTGCGACGTTCGACACACTCCCGCCCCTACGGCACCCCCGTGCGCGCCGCCCCCTCCCGTCGGGAAACCCCAGGCGAGCGCCCCGGCGAACGGTGCCGTTCCCCGTACCTGCGGCCCGGGAGGGGACCGGATCAGGGCTGCGGGCATGGAACCCTGAGGGACGTTGGTCCGTCTGTGTGAGGGGGCAGCAGGGGGAGATCGGCCGACCGGGCCGGGCGCCGTACGCAGGACTGAGGAGACCATGAGCGAGGACAGCACGGGCCGCCGCGCCACCGGCGGAGGGCGCCGACGCAAGCCGCCGCCGCGGCGCCGCAAGGCCCTCACCGTCGCCGCGTGGACGGCCGCCGGCGTGGTCGTGCTGGGCGGCGGGGGACTCGGCTACTTCTACTTCAAGTTCAACGGGAACCTGAAGAGCGTCGACATCGACCAGGCCCTCGGCAGCGACCGCCCGCAGAACGTCGACAACGGCTCGATGGACATCCTCGTCCTCGGCTCGGACTCGCGCGGCGGGGCCAACGGCGAGTACGGCCGCGACGACGGCGGCTCCGCCCGCTCCGACACCGCGATGATCATCCACCTGTACGAGGGCCACAAGAAGGCGAGCGTGGTGTCGATACCGCGCGACACCATCGTGAAGCGACCCTCCTGCGAGACCTCGGACGGAAAGACGGACCAGGGCGGCAACCGCTCGCAGTTCAACGAGGCCTTCACGGTCGGCGGGGCCGTCTGCGCGGTCAAGACCGTCGAGAAGATCTCGGGGATCCGCATGGACCACTACATCGAGGTCGACTTCACGGGCTTCAAGAAGATCATCGACAACCTCGGCGGCGTCGAGGTCACCACCAACAAGCCGATCAAGGACGGCGCCAGCCACCTCGACCTCCCGGCCGGCGCCAACAAGCTCAACGGTGAACAGGCCCTCGGCCTCGTCCGGACCCGCAAGAGCGTCGGCGACGGCAGCGACCTGGGACGAATACAACTCCAGCAGGCCTTCATCAAGGCGCTGATCAAGCAGGTCAAGAGCGTCGGCGTCTTCGACAACCCCAAGCGGCTGCTCGACCTCGCGGACTCAGCCACCAAGGCGATCACCACCGACCGGGCGCTCGGCGACGTGAAGTCCCTGATGGGCTTCGCGCAGGGCCTCCAGGGCATCGACGGCGCGGACATGCAGATGATCACCCTCCCGGTGGCCGGCGACCCCGTCGACCCCAACCGGGTCGTCCCGCTCACCAAGGAGTCCAAGATGGTCTGGGACTCCCTGCTCGCCGACCAGCCGATTCCGGCCGAGGCCACGGCGAACTCGGCCGGGGACAAGGGCGCGGCCGGGTCGATCGTGCAGAGCCCCTGACGCGAGTCACCGCAGGTCAGGGCGGTTCCTCCGGGGGCCGGAATAGATGCCCGCCGCTCCCTGTTGACGAGGGCGTCCTCAGAATTTTGACAGGCGGCCCGGTCCTGGCAGACTGGTCTGTCGGCCCCGGTTCACGCAGTGCGCAATTCGGCTCCTGCGACCCGGCGCCCTCCCGAATCTAGGAGACACCTTGAAGCGCGATGTTCACCCCCAGTACGTCGAGACCCAGGTCAGCTGCACCTGTGGCGCGTCGTTCACGACCCACAGCACCCTGACCGAGGGCACCATCCGTGCCGAGGTCTGCTCCGAGTGCCACCCGTTCTACACGGGCAAGCAGAAGATCCTCGACACCGGTGGCCGTGTGGCCCGCTTCGAGGCCCGCTTCGGCAAGGCTGCCGGCTCGAAGTAGCGAGCCTCCGGCGCCGGATCCCGGCTGCGCACCGTTTCACACGGGGGCAGCCGGGCCGGCGCCTTTCTCGTCCCGCAGCCCTTTCTCACTTATCTCCAGGAGCCCCCGATGTTCGAGGCGGTCGAGGAACTGATCGGCGAGCACGCCGATCTGGAAAAGAAGCTCGCCGACCCTTCGGTCCACTCCGATCAGGCCAACGCCCGCAAGCTGAACAAGCGCTACGCGGAGCTCACGCCGATCATCGCCACCTTCCGCGCGTGGAAGCAGGCGGCCGAGGACATCGAGACGGCCAAGGAGTTCGCGGCGACCGACCCCGACTTCGCCGCCGAGGCCAAGGAACTGACCGCACAGCGCGAAGAGCTCACCGAGAAGCTCCGCCTGCTGCTCGTTCCGCGCGACCCCAGCGACGACAAGGACGTGCTCCTCGAGGTCAAGGCCGGCGCGGGCGGCGACGAGTCCGCCCTCTTCGCGGGCGACCTGCTGCGCATGTACCTGCGCTACGCCGAGCGCGTGGGCTGGAAGACCGAGATCATCGACGCCACCGAGTCCGAGCTCGGCGGCTACAAGGACGTACAGGTCTCCGTCCGCACCAAGGGCGGCAACGGCGCGACCGAGCCCGGCCAGGGCGTCTGGGCCCGGCTGAAGTACGAGGGCGGCGTGCACCGCGTCCAGCGCGTGCCGGCCACCGAGTCCCAGGGCCGCATCCACACCTCCGCCGCCGGCGTGCTCGTCACCCCGGAAGCCGAGGAGGTCGAGGTCGAGGTCAACATGAACGACCTCCGCATCGACGTGTACCGCTCCTCGGGCCCCGGCGGCCAGTCCGTCAACACCACCGACTCGGCCGTGCGCATCACGCACATCCCGACCGGTGTCGTCGCGTCCTGCCAGAACGAGAAGAGCCAGCTCCAGAACAAGGAGCAGGCCATGCGCATCCTGCGCTCGCGGCTGCTCGCCGCGGCCCAGGAAGCGGCCGAGCAGGAGGCCTCCGACGTGCGCCGCAGCCAGGTGCGCAGCGTGGACCGGTCCGAGAAGATCCGCACGTACAACTACCCGGAAAACCGGATCTCGGACCACCGGACCGGCTTCAAGGCGTACAACTTGGACCAGGTGCTCGACGGCGACCTCGACCCGGTCATCCAGGCCTGCGTCGACACCGACTCCGCGGCCAAGCTCGCGGCCGCCCACTGATCCAGACCCGCACCACCCCCCCGTACGACAGCAGCCCGGAGGACCAGCGTGAACTTGCTGCTTGCCGAGGTGGCCCAGGCCACCCAGCGGCTGGCCGCCGCCGGCGTGCCCTCACCGCGCTTCGACGCCGAGGAACTCGCGGCCTTCGTGCACGGCGTCAAACGGGGGGAACTGCACCACGTCAAGGACACCGACTTCGACGCCCGGTACTGGGAGACCATCGCCCGGCGCGAGGCCCGCGAGCCGCTCCAGCACATCACCGGCCGTGCCTTCTTCCGGTACCTGGAGCTCCAGGTCGGCCCCGGGGTCTTCGTGCCCCGGCCCGAGACCGAGTCGGTCGTCGACTGGGCCATACAGGCCGTCCGGGCGATGGACGTCGTCGAACCGCTGATCGTCGACCTGTGCGCCGGATCCGGGGCCATCGCCCTGGCCATGGCCCAGGAGGTGCCGCGCTCGCGCGTGCACGCGGTCGAGCTGTCCGAGGACGCCCTCCAGTGGACCCGCAAGAACGCCGAGGGCTCCCGGGTCACCGTCCACCAGGGCGACGCGCTGAGCGCGCTGCCCGAGCTGGACGGCCAGGTGGACCTGGTGATCTCGAACCCGCCGTACATCCCGCTCACCGAGTGGGAGTACGTCGCCCCCGAGGCCCGCGACCACGACCCCGAGATGGCGCTGTTCTCCGGCGAGGACGGCCTCGACACCATCCGCGGCATCGAGCGCACCGCCCACCGGCTGTTGCGACCCGGCGGGATCGTCGTCATCGAGCACGCCGACACCCAGGGCGGCCAGGTCCCGTGGATCTTCGCCGAGGAGCGGGGCTGGGCCGACGCGGCCGACCACCCCGACCTCAACAACCGCCCGCGCTTCGCCACCGCCCGCAAGGCCCTGCCGTGAGCGCGCCCCTTCCCGTCACCACCCCGCTGCTTGAGGAGGCCCGCTGATGGCCCGGCGATACGACTGCAACGACGCGACGGACCGCAAGACGGGCCTGCGCGAAGCCGCATCCGCCGTGCGCCGCGGCGAGCTCGTCGTGCTGCCCACCGACACCCTGTACGGGATCGGTGCGGACGCCTTCAGCGCCGAGGCCGTCGGCGACCTGCTCGCCGCCAAGGGGCGCGGCCGCAACATGCCCACCCCGGTCCTCATCGGCTCGCCGAACACCCTGCACGGCCTGGTCACGGACTTCTCCGAGCAGGCCTGGGAACTCGTCGACGCCTTCTGGCCGGGCGCGCTGACGCTGGTCGCCAAGCACCAGCCGTCGCTGGCCTGGGACCTGGGGGAGACCGGCGGCACCGTCGCCGTGCGGATGCCCCTGCACCCCGTCGCGATCGAGCTGCTCACCGAGGTCGGCCCGATGGCCGTGTCCTCGGCGAACCTGACCGGGCACCCGGCCCCGGAGGACTGCGACGCGGCCCGCGAGATGCTGGGCGACTCCGTGTCCGTGTACCTGGACGGCGGGCCGACGCCCGGCATCCAGCCGTCGTCGATCGTCGATGTCACCGGGAAGGTCCCGGTCCTGCTGCGCGAGGGCGCGCTGACCGCGGACCAGCTGCGGGAGGTCGTACCCGACCTCGAGGTGGCCCCGTGAGCCCTGAGGGGCGTGGCATAGCAGGACACCTCCCGGCCGTGGCCGGGGGCGGATCCTTCCGCATACTCCACGTCAGCACCGGCAACGTGTGCCGCTCGCCGATCACCGAGCGGCTGACGCGGCACGCCCTGTCGCACCGCCTCGGCGGCCCCGTGACCGGGGACCTCATCGTGGAGAGCGCCGGCACCTGGGGCCACGAGGGGGCGCCCATGGAGGCCAACGCCGCCGCCGTCCTCGCCGACTTCGGGGCCGACGCGACCGGGTTCACCGGACGCGAGCTGCTGGACGAGCACGTCATACGCGCCGACCTGGTGCTCACCGCGACCCGGGACCACCGGGCGCAGGTCATCTCCATGGGCCACTCGGCGGGACTGCGGACCTTCACGCTGAAGGAGTTCACCCGGCTCGTGCGGGCGATAGATCCGGCCACCCTGCCGCCGCTGGACGACGGCATGGCGGAGCGCGCCCGCGCCCTGGTACGGGCCGCCGCCGCGCTGCGCGGCTGGCTGCTGGCCCCCTCGCCGGACGCCGACGAGGTGTACGACCCGTACGGCGCCCCCATCACCTTCTTCCGCTCCATCGGCGACGAGATCAACCAGGCCCTGGACCCCGTGGTCACGGCCCTGACGGGCGTCACCGCCGGGCGCTGAGGCCTCACCCCCGCGCGTGCGCCGCAAGGCGCGACGGGCACCGCGGACCTACAGTGGGCGGTATCCGGTACACGCCTCTGGAGTCGCGCCATGAGCGTCATCACCCAGCCCACGGACCTGCTGCGGCAGCAGGACCCGCAGATGGCCGACGTGCTCGTCGGAGAGGCGCGACGGCAGGCCGGCACCCTCCAGCTGATCGCCGCCGAGAACTTCACCTCGCCCGCCGTGCTCACGGCCCTCGGATCGGCGCTCGCCAACAAGTACGCCGAGGGTTACCCGGGCGCCCGCCACCACGGCGGCTGCGAGTACGCCGACCTGGCCGAGCGGATCGCCGTCGAGCGGGCCCGCGCCCTGTTCGGGGTGGATCACGCCAATGTGCAGCCGCACTCCGGTTCCTCCGCGGTCCTCGCCGCGTACGCCGCGCTGCTGCGCCCCGGCGACACGGTCCTGGCGATGGGACTCCCGTACGGCGGGCACCTCACACACGGCTCACCTGCGAACTTCTCCGGCCAGTGGTTCGAGTTCGTCGGCTACGGGGTGGACGCCGAGACGGGCCACATCGACTACGAACAGGTCCACGAACTCGCCCGCCGGCACCGCCCCAAGGCCATCGTCTGTGGCTCGATCTGCTACCCCCGCCACCCCGAGTACGCGGTCTTCCGCCAGATCGCCGACGAGGTCGGCGCCTTCCTGATCGCGGACGCCGCGCACCCGATCGGCCTGGTCGCCGGCGGGGCGGCCCCCAGCCCCGTCCCGTACGCGGACGTGATCTGCGCGACCACGCACAAGGTGCTGCGCGGACCCCGCGGCGGGATGATCCTGTGCGGCGCCGAGTTCGCGGAACGGGTCGACCGGGCGGTGTTCCCCTTCACCCAGGGCGGCGCCCAGATGCACACCATCGCCGCCAAGGCCGTGGCCTTCGGGGAGGCCGCCGGGCCCGCGTTCACCACGTACGCCCATCGGGTGGTCGCCAACGCCCGGGCCCTCGCCGAGGAGCTGGAGACCGGCGGCTTCCTCGTGACGACCGGCGGCACCGACACCCACCTGATCAGCGTCGATCCGGCCCCCCTCGGGCTGGACGGCCCGACCGCGCGCGGCCGGCTGGCCGCCGCCGGGATCGTGCTGGACACCTGCGCCCTCCCGTACGGGGACCAGCGCGGGCTCCGCCTCGGCACGGCGGCCGTGACCACGCAGGGCATGGGCGGGGCCGAGATGCGGCGGATCGGAGCGCTGTTTGCGAGCGCCCTCCACGGGGAAGCCGCGAAAACCCGTACGGAGGTCGAAGAACTGACGCGCGAATTTCCACCGTATGGGTACTGACAGGGACAAGCCGGGCGTACCGCAACCGCGGTAGCCTCCCCGCGCGTCCTCGGAGTGGGGTACATCGCAGCTAATGTGTGGGGCTGAGATGGCCGGCGATACATCTGGGGCAGCCCGTGCGTGAATATCTGCTGACGCTGTGCGTCACGGTCGCGGTGACCTACCTGCTGACCGGGCCCGTGCGGAAGTTCGCGATCGCGGCCGGGGCCATGCCGGAGGTGCGCGCGCGTGACGTGCACCGCGAACCGACGCCGAGGCTCGGCGGCATCGCGATGTTCGGCGGTCTGTGCGCCGGCCTCCTGGTCGCCGACCACCTGCAGAACCTGAACGCGGTGTTCACGGCCTCGAACGAACCGCGGGCACTGCTCTCCGGGGCGGCGCTGATCTGGCTGGTGGGCGTCCTCGACGACAAGTTCGAGATCGACGCCCTGATCAAGCTCGGCGCCCAGATGATCGCCGCGGGCGTGATGGTCATCCAGGGTCTGACGATCCTGTGGATCCCGGTCCCCTTCATCGGCACCGTCGCGCTCACCCAGTGGCAGGGCAACCTGCTGACCGTCGCCCTCGTCGTGCTCACCATCAACGCCGTGAACTTCGTCGACGGCCTCGACGGGCTCGCCGCCGGCATGGTCTGCATCACGACCGGCGCCTTCTTCCTCTACGCGTACCGGATCTGGTTCGGCTACGGCATCGAGGCGGCGGCCCCGGCCACCCTCTTCGCCGCGATCCTGATGGGCATGTGCCTCGGCTTCCTGCCGCACAACATGCACCCGGCCCGCATCTTCATGGGCGACTCCGGCTCGATGCTGATCGGCCTGGTGCTGGCCGCCTCGGCGATCTCGATCACCGGGCAGGTGGACCCCGACACCATGGCGCTGTTCGCGGGTGGTGAGCGCAACGCGACCCACGCGATGCTGCCCGTCTTCATCCCGCTGGTCCTGCCGCTGACGATCATCGCGATCCCGATGGCCGACCTGGTGCTGGCCGTCGTCAGGCGCACCTGGAAGGGCCAGTCGCCGTTCGCGGCCGACCGCGGCCACCTGCACCACCGGCTGCTGGAACTGGGGCACTCGCACAGCCGCGCGGTGCTCATCATGTACTTCTGGTCCGGCCTGATCGCCTTCGGGGCGGTGGCCTACTCCGTGCACTCCACCTCGATGTGGATCGTGCTGGCCATCGCGGCGCTGAGCGCCCTGGGCCTCGTCCTCCTGTTGCTGCCGCGGTTCACCCCGCGCGCGCCGAGGTGGGCCGAGGGTCTCGTGCCGCCGCGCTACCGGCACGCGGAGCGGGCGGCGGAGGCGGCGGCCGAGGCGGCCGCGCGGGACGCGACCGGCACGGAGCCCGAGCCGGCCCGCCCGATCGCGGCCGGGGTGTCCGGCGTCAACGGCGCGACTGCCATTGGCCCCCGTTCGCGCCTCCCCGACCGGCGTAAGGCCGGTTCCGCGCGCTGACGCCGGATGGGCATGTCCGACATGAACTCCCTTTACCAGACAAGTCACATGGCTGTCCTGCACACACGCGCAGGGTCACTCTCATGTGTGACAGTCAGCACACCCACCGGGTAAAGCTCTCATCAAATACTTTGTGATACCGTTCACTAAACCCGGCGACAGAGCCGAAGGACCGTAGTGCGACGGTCCATTGGCCCGAGGCTCTCACTCGGACCGGGCTTACGCTCGTCCCGTACGAGTCCCGTATACCCCCACCATCACGCGGAGCCATGCGCCATGCTGTCCGATGACGCCCGATCCCTTTTGCATACCGCGGTACCCACCGCTGTGGTCGGCCTTGTGGCCGCTGCCGTCAGCGGCGTCGTCGCCGGCGGGAAGGGGGCTCTCGGGGCCGTCATGGCCACGATCGTCGTGATCCTGTTCATGGGGATCGGTTTTGTCATCCTGCAGCGGACGGCACGATCGCTGCCGCATCTGTTCCAGATGATGGGTCTGGCGCTCTACACGACCCAGATCCTGCTGCTCTTCGTCTTCGTCGCCGTGTTCAAGAACACGACGCTGTTCAATCCCAGGGCATTCGCGATCACCATCGTCGCGGCGACCCTTGCTTGGATCGCCGCGCAGACGCGCGCGCACATGAAGGCCAAGATCCTTTACGTCGAGCCCGAGTCCGCCAAGCGTGACAAGGGTGAGAAGCCCGAAAACACGGGGTCCTCTTCGTGAACGGTAGGGGCGGAATAAGTGCGCGTTCGAGATGCTGCTATCGTCCGGTGCCAACTGCGGCATCGCGGGCGCAGGCATCTGAGCTGACGCCTGCTTCAACGCGAGGCTCACTGCCTGCAAGCCGCCCCCACATCCGTAAGACCAGTCCCGTGCCGAACCGCGGCTGTGCGCCGCGCCGACACAACGAGGTTGCCGTACCTATGCGCCACGCTGAAGGAGCCCGCGGTGAGTGCTGACCCGACGCAGGTGCTCGCCTTCGAGACCGATTGCCACATCTTCGACGGCTGTGGCTTCCCGGCTCCTGGCCTGCACTCGTTCCTGTTCGAGCCGATCTTCGGCGACATCGACGGCACCGTCTACTTCAACAAGACGATGCTGTTGGCCCTGCTCGGGTCGATCATCATCGTCGGATTCTTCTGGGCCGCCTTCCGCAAGCCGAAGCTGGTTCCCGGAAAGCTCCAGATGGTCGCCGAAGCCGGATACGACTTCGTGCGCCGCGGGATCGTCTACGAGACGCTCGGCAAGAAGGAAGGCGAGAAGTACGTCCCCTTCATGGTCGCGACGTTCTTCTTCGTCTGGATGCTGAACCTCTGGTCGATCATCCCGCTCGCGCAGTTCCCGGTGACCGCGGTCATCGCGTACCCGGCGGCTCTCGCCCTCGTCATCTACGTCATGTGGATGTCGGTCACCTTCAAGCGCCACGGCTTCGTCGGCGGTCTGAAGAACCTCACGGGCTACGACAAGTCGCTCGGCGGAATCCTGCCGCTGGTCATGCTGATCGAGTTCTTCTCGAACGTGATCGTCCGACCGTTCACGCATGCGGTCCGTCTCTTCGCGAACATGTTCGCCGGCCACACCCTGCTGCTGCTCTTCACGATCGCCAGCTGGTACCTGCTGAACGGAATCGGCATCGCCTACGCGGGTGTGTCGTTCGTGATGGTCATCGTGATGACTGCGTTCGAGCTCTTCATCCAGGCTGTCCAGGCCTACGTCTTCGTGCTGCTGGCCTGCAGCTTCATTCAGGGCGCCGTCGCCGAGCACCACTGACCGGCCGCCCCACCCCCAAACCAACAGTCGTCCGGTGGCCAACCCCCACCGGTCCATGAAAGAGAAGGAAGAACCGGCATGTCCGCTCTCCAGACCCTCGCTGCTGGCGTCGAAATCAAGGGCAACCTCGGCTCCATCGGTTACGGCCTCGCGGCCATCGGCCCCGGCGTCGGCGTCGGCATCATCTTCGGTAACGGCACCCAGGCGCTGGCCCGCCAGCCCGAGGCCGCCGGCCTGATCCGCGCCAACCAGATCCTCGGCTTCGCCTTCTGTGAGGCGCTCGCCCTCATCGGTCTGGTCATGCCGTTCGTCTACCCGACCTCCTGATCCCGGTAGCGAACAGACCCTTTAGACGGAAGGCACTGATGTGAACCCTCTGGTTCAGCTCGCGGCCGAAGAGGCGGAAAACCCCCTCATCCCGCCGATCCCCGAGCTTGTCATCGGCCTGATCGCCTTTGTCATCGTCTTCGGTTTCCTCGCGAAGAAGCTCCTCCCGAACATCAACAAGGTTCTGGAAGAGCGTCGCGAGGCCATCGAGGGTGGCATCGAGAAGGCCGAGGCAGCCCAGACCGAGGCCCAGAGCGTGCTCGAGCAGTACAAGGCTCAGCTCGCCGAGGCCCGGCACGAGGCCGCGCGCCTGCGCCAGGAAGCGCTGGAGCAGGGCACTGCGCTCAAGGAAGAACTGCGCGCAGAGGGCCAGCGGCAGCGTGAGGAGATCATCGCTGCCGGCCACGCCCAGATCGCGGCGGACCGCAAGGCCGCCTCGCAGGCACTGCGTCAGGACGTGGGCAAGCTCGCCACCGACCTGGCCGGAAAGCTCGTCGGCGAGTCCCTCGAGGACCACGCCCGACAGAGCCGCACGATCGACCGTTTCCTCGGCGAGCTCGAGGAGAAGGCCGAGGCCGCCCGATGAACGGAGCGAGCCGCGAGGCACTGGCCTCCGCGCGTGAGCGTCTCGACGCGCTGATGGACAACACGTCCGTCGACGCGACGAAGCTCGCCGGTGAGCTGGCTGCCGTCACCGCGCTGCTCGACCGTGAGGTCTCGCTGCGTCGGGTCATCACGGACCCGGCGCAGCCCGGCGAGGCCAAGGCCGAGCTGGTGGGTCGCCTGCTGGCGGACCAGGTGGGCGGGGAGACCCTCGACCTGGTGTCCGGCATGGCGCGCTCCCGCTGGTCGCAGTCCCGCGACCTGGTGGACTCGCTCGAGGCACTGGCGGCCACCGCCGACCTCACCGCGGCCCAGCAGGTGAACGGGCTCGACAACGTCGAGGACGAGCTGTTCCGGTTCGGCCGGATCGTCTCCTCGAACACCGGGCTGCGCTCCGCGCTGACCGATCGGGCGGCCACCGCCGCCGCCAAGAGCGAGCTGCTGCGCAGCCTGCTCGGCGGCAAGGCGAACGCGGTCACCGAGCGACTGGTGACCCGACTCGTCACGCACCCGCGTGGACGTAGCCTGGAAGCGGGACTGGAGTCCCTTTCCACGCTCGCCGCCGAGCGCCGCAACCGCATGGTCGCCATCGTGACCACCGCGGTTCCGCTCAGCGACGCGCAGAAGCAGCGTCTCGGCGCGGTGCTGGCCAAGCTGTACGGCCGCCAGATGCACCTCAACCTCGACGTGGACCCCACGGTCCTCGGCGGGATCGTGGTGCGGGTCGGCGACGAGGTCATCGACGGCACCATCGCGGACCGCCTCTCCGAGGCGACCCGCCGCATGGCCGGCTGACCAGCCACCAATAACAAAGCATTCCTAGCGGCCCGGTTGGGCCGTGCAGAACTTGCAGAAGATTCCTGGGGGTCGCCCCCAGACCCCTAAGAAGCTTCAGGCCCAACAAGGAGAGCAGGGAACCCAGATGGCGGAGCTCACGATCCGGCCGGAGGAGATCCGGGACGCACTGGAGAACTTTGTCCAGTCGTACCAGCCGGACGCGGCCTCGCGCGAGGAGGTCGGAACGGTCAGCGTTGCCGGCGACGGCATCGCGAAGGTGGAGGGCCTGCCCTCCGCCATGGCGAACGAACTGCTGAAGTTCGAGGACGGCACCCTCGGTCTCGCCCTCAACCTCGAGGAGCGCGAGATCGGTGCGGTCGTCCTCGGCGAGTTCAGCGGCATCGAGGAGGGCCAGCCGGTGCAGCGCACCGGTGAGGTTCTCTCCGTAGGTGTCGGCGAGGGTTACCTCGGCCGCGTTGTCGACCCGCTCGGCAACCCGATCGACGGTCTCGGCGAGATCGCGACCGAAGGCCGCCGCGCCCTCGAGCTGCAGGCCCCGGGCGTCATGGTCCGCAAGTCGGTCCACGAGCCCATGCAGACCGGCTACAAGGCCATCGACGCGATGGTGCCGATCGGCCGCGGCCAGCGTCAGCTGATCATCGGCGACCGTCAGACCGGCAAGACCGCTCTGGCCGTCGACACGATCATCAACCAGCGCGACAACTGGCGCTCCGGCGACGTGAACAAGCAGGTTCGCTGCATCTACGTCGCCATCGGCCAGAAGGGCTCGACCATCGCGTCCGTTCGCGGCGCCCTGGAAGACGCCGGCGCGCTGGAGTACACGACGATCGTCGCCGCCCCGGCGTCCGACCCGGCCGGCTTCAAGTACCTGGCGCCGTACACCGGTTCCGCCATCGGCCAGCACTGGATGTACGCCGGCAAGCACGTCCTGATCATCTTCGACGACCTGTCGAAGCAGGCCGACGCCTACCGCGCCGTGTCGCTGCTGCTGCGCCGCCCGCCGGGCCGCGAGGCCTACCCGGGTGACGTCTTCTACTTGCACTCCCGTCTGCTGGAGCGTTGCGCGAAGCTCTCCGACGACATGGGTGCCGGTTCGATGACCGGTCTGCCGATCGTCGAGACCAAGGCGAACGACGTGTCGGCGTTCATCCCGACCAACGTCATCTCCATCACCGACGGCCAGTGCTTCCTGGAGTCCGACCTGTTCAACGCGGGCCAGCGCCCGGCGCTGAACGTCGGTATCTCGGTCTCCCGCGTCGGTGGCTCCGCCCAGCACAAGGCGATGAAGCAGGTTTCCGGCCGTCTGCGCCTGGACCTCGCCCAGTACCGCGAGCTGGAGGCGTTCGCCGCCTTCGGTTCCGACCTGGACGCCGCTTCGAAGTCTTCGCTGGAGCGCGGCAAGCGTCTGGTCGAGCTGCTGAAGCAGGGCCAGTACCAGCCGATGCCCGTCGAGGAGCAGGTCGTCTCCGTCTGGGCCGGTACCACCGGCAAGATGGACGAGGTCCCGGTCAACGACATCCGTCGCTTCGAGTCGGAGCTGCTGGAGCACCTGCGCCGCGAGCGCAAGGACCTCCTCACCTCCATCGCCGAGGGCGGCAAGATGTCGGACGACACCCTGACGTCGATCGCCGACGCCATCGCCGCCTTCAAGCAGCAGTTCGAGACCTCGGACGGCAAGCTTCTGGGCGAGGACGCGCCGGCCGTCAACGTCTCCAAGTGACGACGGAAGGGACCTGACTCATGGGAGCGCAGCTCCGGGTCTACAAGCGTCGCATCCGTGCCGTCACGGCGACCAAGAAGATCACCAAGGCGATGGAGATGATCGCCGCCTCGCGCATCGTCAAGGCGCAGCGCAAGGTGGCGGCATCGATGCCGTACGCGACCGAGCTCACCCGTGCGGTGACCGCGGTGGCGACCGGCTCGAACACCAAGCACGCCCTGACCACCGAGGTCGAGGCGCCGGTACGCGCCGCGGTCCTGCTCATCACGAGCGACCGCGGTCTGGCCGGCGGCTACTCCTCGAATGCCATCAAGCAGGCGGAGCGGCTCAGCGAGCGGCTGCGCGGCGAGGGCAAGGAGGTCGACACGTTCATCGTCGGCCGTAAGGGTCTGGCCTACTTCGGCTTCCGCGAGCGCAAGGTCGCGGAGTCGTGGACCGGCTTCACCGACAGCCCGGCCTACGCCGACGCCAAGCGCGTCGCGGAGCCGCTGATCGAGGCCATCCAGAAGGAAACGGCCGAGGGCGGCGTCGACGAGCTGCACATCGTCTACACGGAATTCGTGTCGATGATGACGCAGAACGCGGTCGACGGCCGGATGCTGCCGCTCAGCCTCGACAAGGCCGAAGAAGAGTCCGGCGCGAAGGGCGAGATCCTTCCGCTGTTCGACTTCGAGCCGTCGGCGGAGGACGTCCTCGACGCCCTGCTGCCGCGCTACGTCGAGAGCCGCATCTACAACGCACTGCTGCAGTCGGCCGCTTCCGAGCACGCCGCCCGCCGCCGCGCGATGAAGTCGGCGACCGACAACGCCGGAGACCTCATCAAGAGCCTCTCCCGGCTTGCCAACGCGGCCCGCCAGGCCGAAATCACCCAGGAAATCAGCGAGATCGTCGGTGGCGCGAGCGCCATGGCTGACGCGACCGCGGGGAGTGACAAGTAATGACGACCACTGTTGAGACGGCCGCCGCCACGGGCCGCGTCGCCCGGGTCATCGGCCCGGTCGTCGACGTGGAGTTCCCCGTCGACGCCATGCCCGAGATCTACAACGCGCTGAAGGTCCAGGTCGCAGACCCGGCCGAGGACGGCGCGCTCAAGACGCTGACCCTGGAAGTCGCCCAGCACCTGGGTGACGGCCTGGTCCGCACCATCTCCATGCAGCCCACCGACGGTCTGGTCCGCCAGGCCCCGGTGACCGACACGGGCGAGGGCATCACCGTCCCCGTCGGTGACTTCACCAAGGGCAAGGTGTTCAACACCCTCGGTGAGGTGCTGAACTACCCGGAGGAGAACGCCAACGTCACCGAGCGTTGGCCCATCCACCGCAAGGCGCCCCGCTTCGACGAGCTCGAGTCGAAGACCGAGATGTTCGAGACCGGCGTCAAGGTCATCGACCTTCTCACCCCGTACGTCAAGGGTGGAAAGATCGGTCTGTTCGGTGGTGCCGGTGTCGGCAAGACCGTTCTGATCCAGGAAATGATCTACCGCGTCGCCAACAACCACGACGGTGTGTCGGTCTTCGCGGGCGTCGGTGAGCGTACCCGTGAGGGCAACGACCTCATCGAGGAAATGGCCGACTCGGGCGTCATCGACAAGACGGCGCTTGTCTTCGGTCAGATGGACGAGCCCCCGGGCACCCGTCTGCGCGTCGCCCTGGCCGGTCTGACCATGGCGGAGTACTTCCGCGATGTGCAGAAGCAGGACGTGCTGTTCTTCATCGACAACATCTTCCGGTACACCCAGGCGGGTTCCGAGGTGTCGACCCTGCTCGGCCGCATGCCCTCCGCGGTGGGTTACCAGCCGAACCTGGCCGACGAGATGGGTCTCCTCCAGGAGCGCATCACCTCGACCCGTGGTCACTCGATCACCTCGATGCAGGCGATCTACGTCCCCGCGGACGACCTGACCGACCCGGCGCCGGCGACCACCTTCGCCCACCTCGACGCGACGACGGTTCTCTCCCGTCCGATCTCCGAGAAGGGCATCTACCCGGCCGTGGACCCGCTGGACTCGACGTCCCGCATCCTCGACCCGCGGTACATCGCGGCGGACCACTACGCCACGGCGATGCGCGTCAAGGGGATCCTCCAGAAGTACAAGGACCTCCAGGACATCATCGCGATCCTCGGTATCGACGAGCTGGGCGAGGAGGACAAGCTCGTTGTCCACCGTGCCCGTCGCGTCGAGCGCTTCCTGTCGCAGAACACCCACGTGGCGAAGCAGTTCACCGGCGTGGACGGTTCGGACGTTCCGCTGGAGGAGTCGATCGTGGCGTTCAACGCGATCTGCGACGGCGACTACGACCACTTCCCCGAGCAGGCGTTCTTCCTGTGCGGTGGCATCGAGGACCTGAAGGCCAACGCCAAGGAGCTGGGCGTCTCCTGAAGCCCCGCTCCTCGTGAGCAGAGCTGATTGACGGAGAGGGGCGGGTGTGTCCCGTCCCTCTCCCCACGCCCATTAGAATTTGACCCAACACCCGGCCGACCCGCCGGGTGGTGACCCGAGGAGCCACCTTGGCTGCTGAGCTGCACGTCGAGCTGGTCGCGGCGGACCGCAATGTCTGGTCCGGCGAGGCCACCCTTGTTGTCGCCCGCACCACGTCCGGCGACATCGGCGTCATGCCCGGTCACCAGCCGCTTCTCGGTGTGCTGGAATCGGGCCCTGTGACCATCCGCACCAGCGAGGGCGGCACTGTCGTCGCCGCGGTGCACGGCGGATTCATCTCGTTCGCGGACAACAAGTTGTCGCTGCTGGCCGAGATCGCCGAGCTCGCGGACGAGATTGACGTCCAGCGGGCGGAGCGGGCACTGGATCGCGCGAAGTCGGAGGCCGACGCGGCCGCCGAGCGTCGCGCGGATGTCCGACTGCGCGCGGTAACGGGGCACTGAGCCCCGTACCGAATAATGTGCGACCTCAGCCGCGGTTCGTTCTGGAATTTTCCAGACCGGGTCGCGGCTGAGGCGATGTACGTCCGTTTTTCGCATGGCGGTATTCGATGAGCGAGGAGGTCGGTGAAGATGCTCCTCGCTCTGCTTGTGAGCGGCCTGATCGTGGTCTTGTTGGCGATCGGACTCTTTGTCTTCGGGCTGCGCCGGAGACTGATCCAGCGGTCCGGGGGGACCTTCGACTGCAGCCTGCGGTGGGGCGGCGTGGCCGAGGGGCCCGACGTCTCCGGCAAGGGATGGGTGTACGGGGTCGCCCGCTACAGCGGTGACCGGATCGAATGGTTCAGGGTCTTCAGCTACTCCCCGCGCCCGCGCCGGCTGCTGGAGCGTTCCTCCATCGAGGTGCTCGCCCGTCGCGCGCCCGAGGGCGAGGAGGAGCTGGCACTGCTGTCCGACGCCGTCGTGCTCGGCTGTTCCCACCGGGGGACGCGCCTTGAGCTGGCGATGAGCGACGACGCGCTGACCGGTTTCCTGGCCTGGCTGGAGGCGGCGCCGCCCGGCCAGCGGGTGAACGTGGCCTGAGCGGTACCGGCACGTGAAGAAGCCGGGGAGAAGGGGGACGGACCCTTCTCCCCGGCTTCGTCGGTTCACCGGTGCGGAGCGTGGGGGCTACTGCAGACCGGTGTGGATCGCGTTGGCGAGCTCACCGTTGGTGGTGTCGCCGCTGAACTCCCAGAAGAAGGCTCCGCGCAGTCCCTGCTGCTTGGTCCAGGTCATCTTCGAGGCGACGGTGGCGGGGGTGTCGTAGCTCCACCAGTTGCTTCCGCACTTGGCGTAGGCGGTGCCGGCGATGGTGCCGGTGGACGGGCAGCTCGCCTTGAGGACCTTGTAGTCCTCGATGCCCGGCTCGTACGTGCCGGGGGCGGGCCCGGTGGCCGTGCCGCCCGGGGTGGCCTGGGTGACGCCGGTCCAACCGCGGCCGTAGAAGCCGATGCCGAGGTTGAGCTTGGAGCCGGCGATGCCCTTGCCCTTGAGCTTGGCGATCGCGGCCTCGGAGTTGAAGCCGTCCTGCGGGATGCCGGAGTAGGCGGTGAGCGGGGAGTGCGGGGCCGTGGGGCCCTGCGCCGCCCAGGCGCCGAAGAAGTCGTACGTCATGACGTTGTAGAAGTCGACGTACTGCGCGGCGCCCGCGTAGTCGGCCGCGTCGAGCTTGCCGCCGTTGGAGCCGTCGGCGGAGATCGCGGCGGTGACCAGGTTGTTCGCGCCGAACGTGCCGCGGACGGCCTGCATCAGGTTCTTCAGGGAGGCCGCGCCGCTGGTGTCGCAGGTCAGGCCGCAGGCGTTCGGGTACTCCCAGTCGAGGTCGATGCCGTCGAAGACGTCGGCCCACCGCGGGTCCTCGACCAGGTCGTGGCAGGACTGGGCGAAGGCGGTCGGGTTCGCGGCGGCCTGACCGAAGCCGCCGGACCAGGTCCAGCCGCCGAAGGACCAGAGGATCTTGATGTTCGGGTACTTCGCCTTGAGCTTGCGCAGTTGGTTGAAGTTGCCGCGCAACGGCTGGTCCCAGGTGTCGGCGACGCCGTCGACGCTCTGGTCGGCGGTGTAGGCCTTGTCGTAGTCGGCGTACGCGTCGCCGATGGTGCACTTGCCGCCCTGGACGTTGCCGAAGGCGTAGTTGATGTGCGTGATCTTCGCGGCGGAGCCGGAGGTGACCAGGTTCTTCACGTGGTAGTTGCGCTGGTAGACGCCCCAGTTCGTGAAGTAGCCGAGCTTGACCTTGGTGCCGTCACCGGGGTCGGGGCCGGGGCCCGTGCCGCCGCCCGGCGTGGTCACCGAGAGGGAGCCGGAGGAGGGGCCGGTCTGGTCGACGGTGTCGCGGGCGGTGACCGTGTAGGCGTACGTCGTGCCCTTGGTCAGGCCGCTGTCGGCGTAGCTGGTGCCGGTCACCGTGGCGACCTTGCTGCTGCCGCGGTAGACGTCGTAGTTCTTGATCCCCTTGTCGTCCGTGGCCGCGGCCCAGTTCAGGGTGAGCGAGGTCTCGGTGACCCCGGTCGCGGTGGGGGTGCCGGGGGCGGACGGCGGGTTGTCGGTGGGGGTGGTGCCGCCGTCGCAGGAGCCGCCGTTGATCTTGCAGCCGGAGGGGGCGCCCGGGCCGGTGCCGTTGAAGCCGAAGGTGACGCTGGCGCCGGGGGAGAGGGCGCCGTTCCAGCCGACGTTCTTGGCGGTCCAGTGGTTGCCCGAGCTGGTGACGGTGGCGTCCCAGGCCGAGGTGACCTTGGTGCCGGCCGGGTAGTCCCACTCCACGGTCCAGCTGTTGATGGCGGTGGTGCCGGTGTTCTTCACCGTCCACTTGCCCTCGAAGCCGGAGCCCCAGTCGGAGGCCTTGGCGTAGGTCGCGGTGGCGGAGGTGGCGGCCTGTGCGGTGCCGGCCAGGCCGACGAGGCCGGCGACGGGCAGGGCCAGGGCGACCGCGGTCGCGGCCAGCCTTCTGAGCAGTCGTACGCGTCGTGGGGGTGCTGTGCTCAAGGGTGCTCCTCCGTAGGTCCGTCGAAGTCGTGGGGCCGACTCCGACATGGGGGTGGGACCTGCGCCGCCCGTGAGCACGTCTCGTCAAGGTTCTTGTCATGACACGCTCACCACAGTGTTGCGGTGAGATTAGAAAGGTCTGGACCAACCGTCAAGAGGTCCAGACCTCCCTTCGAGCGTGCTTCTAGATGTCCAACTCCTGTGCCAGCACCGCCGCTTGGACCCGACTGCGCAGCTCCAGCTTCCCCAGCAACCTACTGACGTGCGTCTTCACCGTCGCCTCCGCCATGTCCAGCCGGCCGGCCACCTCCGCGTTCGACAGGCCCTCGCCCAGGCACCCCCACACCTCCCGCTCGCGCCGGGTCAGCGAGGCCACCGCCGCGGCCCGCTCCGGCGGCACGGCCGTCCGCACCGGCCGCGGCGTCGCGAACTCGGCGATCAACCGGCGGGTCACCGCGGGCGCGATCAACCCCTCGCCGCGGGCGACGGTGCGCACCGCCTCGATCAGCTCCGCCGCCTCCGCGTCCTTCAGCAGGAAGCCCGAGGCGCCCGCGCGCAGCGCTCCGAAGACGTACTCGTCGAGATCGAAGGTCGTCAGCACCAGCACGTCGGCCAGCCCCTCCGCGACCACCTGCCGGGTGGCCGAGACCCCGTCGAGCCGGGGCATCTGCACGTCCATGAGGACCAGATCCGGCCGAAGCCCACGGGCCAGTCGGACCGCCTCCTCCCCGTCCGCCGCCTCGCCCACCACCTCCATGTCGCCCGCACTGCGCAGGATCATCACCAGACCCGCGCGCACCGCGCTCTGGTCCTCCGCCACCACGACCCGGATGGTCACCCGGTCACCGCCTTCTCCTCCGCGGGCAGGGACGCCCGCACCTGCCACACCGTGCCGGCACGCCCCGCGTGGAACGCGCCACCGAGCAACTCCGTCCGCTCGCGCATGCCGACCAGCCCCGCGCCGGAACCCGGGGCACGCGGCCCGGGCCGCTCCCCGTACGGCGAGTCCACCCGTACGGTCAGCAGCCCGTCCGCGGACGTCAGGCGCACCCGGACCGTCCCCGGGACCGCGTGCTTGAGGGCGTTCGTCAGCGACTCCTGGACGATGCGGTACGCCGCCAGCTCCACGGGCGCGGGCAGCGGCTCCCCGTCGGCGCGGGTGTCCTCCAGTACGAAGTCCAGGCCGCTGCCGGCCCCGTTCACGCGGGCCTTGCCGACGAGTACGTCCAGTCCGTCGAGGGAGGGCACCGCCACCGGCTCCTGCTCCGCGCCCGCGTCCCGCAGCAGCCCGATCAACCGGCGCATCTCGGCCAACCCCTGCACGCTGTTCTCGCGGATCACGCCCAGGGCGTCCCGACTGGTCGCGGGGGAGTCGATGGACAGTGCGGCGGTGGAGTGGATGGCGATGGCCGACAGATGATTGGCCACCATGTCGTGCAACTCCCGCGCCATCCGGGCCCGTTCGGCGACCACGGCCTGCGAGCGGTCCATCTCGGCCAGCAGCGCGGTCTGCTCGGCGCGCAGCCGGGCGGCCTCCGCCGCCTCGCGATGGTTGCGCAGGGTGGCGCCGGTCAGGGCCGGCCCGAAGCTGACGATGCCGGTGATCACGCCGATCAGCAGGGCCTGCGGGGTGCGCAGCCAGGCCACCGAGGCGATCGTGACGGCGATGGTGATCAGTCCGGTGGAGACCGGGAGCCGGCGGGCCATGGAGGGCTTGCCGTACACGACGGCGGCGTACATCAGATCGGTGAAGATCAGGACCGTGGCCATGTTCCCGACGGTGAACTGGTCCGCGATGATCCCGACGGTGCCCACGGGCAGGGTCACGCGCGGCGCGGTGCGGCGCAGCAGCTCCATCGCGCCGAGGACGAACAGCGGGACCAGGGCGGCCCAGTCGGGGAGCAGGTTCCGGTTCGGGGAGCTGTGTACCCCGAGCGACCACAGGAACAGCCCGGCGAGCACGCTGGCGACGCACAGCAGCACGTCGTCGCGGTGGGGGCGGAAGGCGGACACGCGGGTCTTCGAGGGCACGCGTCCATCCAACACGGTGAAGCGCTCCCGGGCCTCGCCGGCTGGGCGGAGGAGCCGCTACATCGAAGGGTGCAGTCGACTCTCGTCATCACAGACGACGTGCCGGACCGGACCGGGCGGGACTCTGGGAAGGACGGGGAACGGCCGACCCGTTCGCGTCGAGAGGCCGAGAGGGAGAGTGGGTACCGTGCTCGTCGCGCTGATCATCGCCTGCGAGGTCGGCTTCTGGGTGCTGCTGGCGGCAGGGCTCGCTCTGCGCTACCTCGCCCGGATGCCGAGGCTGGGCGCGGCGGTGCTCCTGTGTGAGCCGCTGCTGGAGCTGGTCCTGTTCGTGTTCACCACGCTGGACCTGAAGAACGGCGGCCGACCGGGCTGGACGCACGGCCTGGCCGCCCTCTACATCGGCTACACCGCGGGCTACGGCCACTACACGGTGAAGTGGCTCGACGGGCACGCCGCCCACCGCTGGGCGGGGGGCCCGAAGCCGCCGGGCACCAAGTACGGCAGGGCGCGGGCCGTCCACGAGTGGAAGCTGTGGCTGCGGACCCTCCTCGCCGCGGCCGTCTCGCTGGGACTGCTGGAGGCCGCGATCCGGTACGTGGGCGCCGGAGTGGACGTCGACGGGATCCGGCGGTGGCAGTTCATCGTCCTGCGCATCGTCGGCATCCAGGCCCTGGTCGCGGCCACCTACTCGATCTGGCCGCGGAAGGCCCCGGCGGGCACGACCGACCGTGATGCGGAAGACCCCGCCGGCCTCCTCAAGCGTTAGGGCCTCCCGGACGCCGTCAGCGCTCGCCGCCCGGCACCCACAGCACGTCCCCGACCTCCTTGTTGGCCGTCCGGGCCAGGATGAACAGGAGGTCGGAGAGACGGTTCAGGTAGGTGGCCGTCAGCGGGTTCATCGCCCCCGCGTGCTCCTCCAGCGCCGCCCAGGTCGACCGCTCGGCGCGCCGCACGACGGTGCAGGCCTGGTGCAGCAGGGCCGCGCCGGGGGTGCCGCCGGGCAGGATGAAGCTGCGCAGCTTCTCCAGCTCCCCGTTGAAGGTGTCGCAGTCCGCCTCCAGCTTGTCCACGTAGAACTGCTCGACGCGCAGCGGCGGGTACTCGGGGTTCTCGACGACGGGAGTGCACAGGTCCGCGCCGACGTCGAACATGTCGTTCTGCACCCGGACCAGGACCTTCACCAGGTCCTCGGACAGCCCGCCGAGGGCGATCGCCGTGCCGATGGCCGCGTTCGCCTCGTTGACGTCGGCGTACGCGGAGATCCGCAGGTCGGTCTTCCGCGTACGGCTCATGTCGCCGAGGGCGGTCGTGCCCTGGTCGCCGGTGCGGGTGTAGATGCGCGTGAGGTTCACCATGTGTCCAGCCTAGTGAGCGGCCCCGAAACCCGCGTGCGGCGGCCCTCGCGCACTCGGCGCCCCGCCACCGGTGGGGGCCGCAGATCGGCCCGAAAGGGTACGCAACGGCGCAGAGATGGCGGTACGGGGAAGAGGGGACGGCGTGCCCGACCCGGACGCCGTCCGACGCGGGGCCGAACAGGCCCGGTGGGCTGCCGTCTTGACGCTCCCGCGCCGGCCCGGGCGGCCCCTCGGACCCGGTGCGGCGGAGCGCCGGATCGGGCGACTCCGGCCGATCGAGGACCGGTTGGGGGCGGCGGCCGCGGGCTGAGCCGTCCCGGTGTGATGTCCGTCAGATGAGACGTGACGCGTGTTACTTCGCGGTCACACGACCCCTCACGGGCGCTAGTCTCCGCCGGAGAGGCCATGGGACTGGGCCGTATTCGAGAACGAGGGGTGTGCAGTGGCTGGGAAGCTCGCCGTCATCGGTGCCGGACTCATGGGATCCGGTATCGCACAGGTCTCCGCTCAGGCGGGCTGGGACGTCGTACTGCGTGATGTCACCGACGCCGCGCTGACCCGCGGCACGGACGGGATCAAGGCCTCCTACGACCGCTTCGTCGCCAAGGGCAAGCTGACGGCCGAGGACGCCGAGGCGGCGCTGGCCCGGATCACCACCTCCACCGACCTCGACGCGGTCGCCGACGCCGACATCGTCGTCGAGGCCGTCTTCGAGAAGCTCGAGGTCAAGCACGAGATCTTCCGCGCGCTCGACAAGCTCGTCCGGGACGACGCGATCCTCGCCTCCAACACCTCCGCCATCCCGATCACCAAGATCGCGGCCGTGACGGAGCGTCCGGAGCGGGTCGTCGGCGCGCACTTCTTCTCGCCCGTCCCGATGATGCAGCTGTGCGAACTCGTCCGCGGCTACAAGACGAGTGACGAAACCCTCGCCACCACGCGGGCGTTCGCCGAGTCGGTCGGCAAGACCTGCATCGTCGTCAACCGCGACGTCGCCGGCTTCGTGACGACCCGTCTCATCTCCGCGCTCGTCGTCGAGGCCGCCAAGCTGTACGAGTCGGGCGTCGCCTCCGCCGAGGACATCGACATCGCCTGCAAGCTGGGCTTCGGTCACGCGATGGGCCCGCTCGCCACCGCCGACCTCACGGGCGTCGACATCCTGCTGCACGCCACGAGCAACATCTACACCGAGTCGCAGGACGAGAAGTTCGCGCCGCCGGAGCTGATGCGCCGCATGGTGGACGCGGGCGACATCGGCCGCAAGAGCGGCCAGGGTTTCTACAAGCACTGAGCACGATCGTTCGAATGCCATCGCCCGACAGGGTGAATTAGGTATCGGTTCGCTCACGGTCGGCAACTTCCCTGCTCCTGAGGCAGTCAGTTGCAGTGAGAGTTGCCGACCACGGACCATTCGGACCAGACGAACGCAGGACTGCCGGGAGCGCATATGCACATCAGGGGCGACCACGCCGAACTCGCGGTCGGGGGTCGCCTCGACGTGCGCAGCGCGGCGGACGCCCGTACGGCCCTGCACTCCGCCCTCGACGACGGCCACGGCGACCTCGTGCTGGACCTCACGGCACTCGACTCCTGGGACGCGACCGGCCTCGGCGTGATCATGGGCGCCCACCGGAGGGCCGGCCGGAGCGGACGCCGCCTGGTACTGCGCGGGGTGCCCGCGCAGATGCAGCGGCTGCTGGTGGCGACCCGGCTGCACCGGATCCTCGCCATCGAGGGCGGACTGGAAGCGGAGTCCCTGCCGCGGGTGTGACGACCGGGTGCGTCGGATTCCGCAGAAACGTAACGGTCCGGTGGTGAAGGCACCCCGGCGGTTCCGGCGGGGCCGGCCACGGTCTAGGGTTCGGGCGGAAACCGGACCAGTAGCGACTGCGGCGTGTGCGAGCGAAGGCCGGGCGGTACGACGGCGGCAGCGGCGGTACGCGCGACGCGATCGGGGGACTTGGTCATGGACCGAACTCAGGGACAGCCCGAACCGGGCGACGACACCCCGGCGACGTCGACGGGCCCCGCGAGCGGGCCCGTCGCGCGGGTCGTCACCCTGACCGCGGGGGACTTCACCCTCACCGTCAACCCGGTCGACGGCAGCGAGATAGAACCCCTGCGCCCGGGCACCGGCACGGAGCGCCCCGCCAAGCGCGGTCCGGCCGCCCGTGCCGAGCGGGACGCCGCCGCGAGACCGCCCGCGCTGCCCGGCACCCCGCTCCCCGGCCGGCTCCTGCTGGAACGCGAGGAGGAGCGGGAACGACTCGTACGGCTGCTGGGGCGCGGACGCTCCGTACGCCTGACCGGACCCGCCGGATCGGGCCGTTCCGCACTGCTCGACTCGGTGGCCCTCGCCTGCGAGGGCGTCGCGCCCGACGGGGTCGTACGCCTCTCCGGGCACGGGCAGCAGCAACCCGCGGAACTGCTCCACGCGCTGTACGCGGCCGTGTACGAGGGCTCCGACCGACGCCCCGACCGCGCGGAGCTCCTCGCCCGGGTGAAGGAGATAGGCGCGGTCGTCCTCCTCGACGACCTGGAACTCGGTGGCCCCGCGCTCGACGAGCTGCTGCGGGCCACGCCCGAATGCGCCTACCTGCTGGCCGCCACCCCCGACACCAAGTCCCCCTCCGACGACTCGCACCTGGAGGAGGTCTTCCTCGGCGGCCTCGGCCGGGCCGACTGCGTCCTGCTGCTGGAGGCACTCACCGGCCGCGCCCTGACCGAGGAGGAGAGCGCCTGGGCGGGTGACCTGCGGTTCGCCTCCGAGGGGCTGCCCCTGCGCTTCGTCCAGGCCGCCGCGCTGCTGCGACAGCGCGACGAACTCAACCGGACCGACGAGACGGACGACGAGGAGGAGCCCGGCGTCTTCGAGGAGCGCCCCCGCGAACCCGTCGACGTACCGCTGCCCACCCCGGCCGAGGCCGCCGCGCCGGCGGAACTCCTCGCCTCCCGGGTGAGCGAATCGGCGCGGGCCGCCCTGCGCATCGCGTGCGCGCTCGGCGGGGAGATGCCCCACCACGCGCACCTGCCGGCCCTGGTGGGGGACACGCACGCCGACGTGGCGGTCGCGGAACTCCTCGGCTGCGGGCTGCTCACCCCGGTCGGACCGCGCTACCGATTGGCCCCCGGGGTGGCCCGGCAGCTGGAGGAGGCCGGGTACGGGGAGAGCGCCGCCGAGGAGGCCCGCACGGCCGCCCGGCACTACGTCTGGTGGACCGGCCACGCCTCGGTGACCCCGGAGCGGGTCGCGGCGGAGGCCGACGCGGTCCTGGCGGCCCTGGCCGGCGCCGACGTGGTGGCGGCCGTACTGCTGGCCCGCACGGCCGCCCCTGCCTTCGCGGCGTCGCTGCACTGGGAGGCGTGGGAGCGGGTGCTGCGCTCGGGCGCGGAGGCCGCGCGCAAGGCGGGAGAGGTCGCGGAACAGGCGTACTTCCACCACGAGCTCGGCGTACTCGCGCTGTGCGAGGGTCGGCTGGAGCGGGCCCGGGCGGAGCTGGAGGCCTCGATCGGGCTGCGCGGCGCGCTCGCCGACAAGCGGGGCACGGTCGCGGGGCGGCGGGCGCTGGCCCTGGTCACGGACCGGGAGACGGCGGCAGGCGCGGTGTCGCCGCCGCTGCGGCTGGAGGCGCCCGCGACCCCGGTGACGCCCGCGGCTCCCGTTGCGCCCGCGGCGCCCGTGACTGCCAAGGCTGCCACGCCGCCGACGGCCTTCCCGTCGGTGTCCCTGCCCACCTCCCTGGCCGCGTCCCTTCCCGCGACCCTTTCCCCGCCGCCGGCCGCCACCCCGCCCGTGTCGCCGCCGACCCGCCCGGTCGGCGCGGTGACCTCGACGGGGCCCGGGCTCCCGCCCTCGCCCGCGGGGGAGGCCGTCACGCAGGTCGTTCCCGTGATCCAGCAGGGGGACCAGAAGTCCTCCTCGGCCCTGTCGGACGTCTTCGACGACGCGTTCCCCCTGACGGCGAAGCCCGCCGCGCCGCCGGTCGCCCCGCCGCCCCCGCCCGCTCCGGCGTCCCGACGCCGCACGGCGCTGCTGGCCGCGGCCGGCGCGGTGACGGTGGCGGTGCTGGGCACGGTGGTGGCCCTGGCGATGGTCCCGTCGGGCGACGACGAGCCGCAGGGGCCCGCCGTGTCGTCCACCCCGACGACGTCCGCGACCGACAGCGGCGGGAACGTTCCCGCGGAGCCTTCCGCACCCGAGCCGGGGACGTCCGACCCGGCCGATCCGACGGACCCGGGCCGCCCCACGCCGTCGGGGACCGACCCCGATCCGGGCACCGTCCCGGACCCGGGCAAGACACCGCCCGCGCGCACGCCGTCCGGCCGGCCCTCGACCCCGACGACGCCGCGCACCTCGACGCCGCCCTCGACGCCGGTCCAGTCGCCGACCTCCGCGGACCCCAAGCCGTCCACGTCCTCGGTGACCCCGGAACCGACGGTATCGACCGGGCCGACGGGGCCGACGGTTCCCACCGGCCCGACGGAGGGCGACACCTCCCCCGAGGCCTCCACGTCCCGCTAGGCCCTGTCGTCGAAGTCTCGCCTGGCCCGCGGCGCCCGGTACCGCGCCTCGCCGCGTTGTCGGGGCACCCGAGTACGTCCAGTACACGGGCGCCGCTGCGCCTCGCGATGCACGGCACCGGACACCGCGGGCCCTACCGGCGCCACTTCGACGACAGGACCTGGGCCGTCCCTTCCCGGATCTCGCCGGGCCCGGAGAACGGCAACGGCCCCGCCGGCGATCGCCGACGGGGCCGTGAGAGCCGTGGGAGGGGGACGCCGCGGACCGGGTCACGCTCGTGACCCCCGCCCGCGACGACAGGACCTAGAACAGGCGGAGCTTGTCGTCCTCGATGCCGCGCATGGCGTTGTAGTCGAGGATCACGCAGTCCATGCCGCGGTCCGTCGCCAGGACGCGGGCCTGGGGCTTGATCTCCTGGGCCGCGAACACGCCCCGGACGGGGGCGAGGTGCGGGTCCCGGTTCAGCAGCTCCAGGTAGCGGGTCAGCTGCTCGACACCGTCGATCTCGCCGCGCCGCTTGATCTCCACCGCCACCGTCGCGCCGTCGGCGTCGCGGCACAGGATGTCCACCGGACCGATCGCGGTCATGTACTCGCGCCGGATCAGGCTGTAGCCCTCGCCGAGGGTGTCGATGCGGTCGGCCAGCAGCTCCTGGAGGTGCGCTTCCACGCCGTCCTTGATCAGGCCCGGGTCGACGCCCAGCTCGTGGGAGGAGTCGTGCAGGACTTCTTCCATCGTGATGATGAGCTTCTCGCCCGCCTTGTTGATGACGGTCCAGACACCGGCCTCGTCCCCGCTCCCCTCCTTGAGGGTGCACGGGGGCGACATCCAGTTGAGCGGTTTGTACGCCCGGTCGTCCGCGTGGATCGAGACACTGCCGTCGGCCTTCACGAGGATCAGACGGGGTGCCGAGGGCAGATGGGCGGTGAGCCGGCCCGCGTAGTCGACGGAGCAGCGGGCAATGACGAGACGCATGGTCGGCAACGCTACTCGACCGATGGGCCTCCACGCGATTCGCCCGTGAAAGCCCCGTTCGCGGATGGCGCGTTGTATGCGCATTCTCCTGGTGCCGTACCCGGTGGGCGCCTACCGTGGATAGCGGGAGGTCGTCGAGCGTGCACACTGCGTCGCGACTCTCCTTCCCTGCCCGTAAGACTCCGGCAACCCAAACGCCGGGGTCACGAGAGGAGAACCCATGTCGCTCGACGTCTCACCGGCCCTACTCGAACAGGCCGAGCGAGGCGAGGTCGACGAAGCCGCCTTCGTCGACTGCGTCCGGACCTCCCTGCCTTACGCATGGGAGATGATCAGCTCGCTGGTGGCTCAGCTGGAGGTTGAGGGCGGAGAGTTCGCCGACAACCAGACGCCGCCGCCGGACGAGCAGGCGCGTGGTCAGCTGCTGCGCGCCCTCGCGAGTGACGCGATACGTGGTGCGCTCCAGCGGCACTTCGGAGTGCGTCTGGCATTCCAGAACTGCCACCGTGTCGCCGTGTTCCCGCTGGACACCTCGTCGGATGACAGGCACGCCCGTTTCACCTCGATCCGGGGCCAGTTGCTCAACCAGTCGCCGGAACTGCGGGACTGCTAGGCCGTCTCTTTCGGATCTTGCCGGGGCCGCGGCGCCAGGTCCTGTCGCCGAAGTGGCGCCGACGCCACTTCGACGACAGGGCCCGGCCCCGTCGCCACCGGTACTCCGCTGCCGCTCCGAGTCACGAGAGGTGTGACTGTCAACGGAGCGGCAGCCCCGGGGCCCCGACTCCCCGGCCACCGTCGGCCCGGGGGTCGATCTCACGGGAGCCGGATCTCAGCCGAGGCGGGGCAGGACCTCGGCGCCCAGGCGCCGTACGTTCTCCTCCGTCGCGGCGAGATCGCCGGAGCCCTCCGTGAGCAGGGCGAACCGGGTGATGCCCGTGCGTTCCGCGGTCGCCGCCAGCCGGTCCGCCGCCAGTTCCGGCGTACCGACCGGATGCAGGTCGCACAGCAGTTCCGTGTAGGCGACCGGATCGCGCATCGCGCGCTGCCTGCCGTCCACCGTCACGTGCGCGTCCAGCCCCTGCCGGAACCAGCCCGGCATCGCCTTCACCAGCGTCTCCCGGGCGTCCGCCGTCCGGTCCGCCAGCTGGCACACCCCCGCCGACACGTGCCCCGCCTCGGGGTCGTGACCGGCGGCCCGCGCGGTGCGCCGCCACAGCGCGACCATCTCCGCCTTGTCCTCGTCCCCGCAGTGCATGCCCAGCAACATCGGCAGACCCCGCTCCGCGGCCAGCCGCACCGACGTGGGGGAGGTGCACGCGACGATCACTTCAGGCCCCTTCCCGTCGCCGTCCAGCGCCTCCGACGGACGCGGTACGACGGCCACCTCGCGGAAGGCGTACCGCTCGCCGGCCGCCCCCACGCGCGGCTCGGACAGCCACCGCCGCAACAGGTCCAGATCGTCCGGGAAACCCTTCTCGTACGCGTCCAGACCGCCCCCGAACACCTCCAGGTCCACCCAGGGGCCACCGCGGCCCACCCCGAGGGTGAACCGGCCCCCCGAGGTGACGTGGAGCAGCGCCGCCTGCTCCCCGAGGGCCACCGGGTGCGTGCTCGGCAGCACGCTCACGGCCGTGCCCACCCGCAGCCGCCGGGTCCGCCCGAGCAGCAGGGCCGCGAGGGTCACCGCCGACGGGCAGACCCCGTACGGCACGAAGTGGTGCTCGGCCAACCAGACCGAGTCCAGCCCGGCCTCCTCGGCCACCTCGGCGGTCCGCACCGCCCGGTGCAGTGCCTCCCCCTGCCCCTGGCCCGGGAACTGGGCCGCCAGTACAAACGCTCCTACGCGCATCGCCCTTAGCCTCCTCGCGGCCGGCGCGGCCTCCCCCAGGTGGACCGGCTCGGTGCCGTTTCATGGCATCAACGTCTGATGGCAACAACGTCTGACAAGTGCCAAAGGCACGGCCTGACAGGAAAGTTATTGGGATTGTCATGCCGCCCCACGCGCCACGGGCCGTTCGGTCACCTTCCTTCGGACACCCTGCGGGTACCCGAGCTCGCTGCGCGTAGTCTGGGAGAAAGTCACTGCCGTCCGCCCATCCGTGAGGTATACGTGTCGCCGCGCCACAACCGCCCCAGGGGCGGGGGGAATCCGTCCGACCGCTCGGACCGGGGCTCCGGGTCGGGCTCGGGGGGCCTGGACCGGTTCGGTCTGGAGCAGACCGAGGAGTACCAGGGCGAGGAGTGGAAGGTCCGGCACGTCGCCGGCGCGAGCGCGGCCGGCAAGCGCTACCGCTGCCCCGGCTGCGACCAGGAGATCCCCTCCGGCACCCCGCACCTGGTGGCCTGGCCCGAGTACGGCGGCGTGGACGACCGGCGGCACTGGCACAAGGCCTGCTGGAACGCGAAGGACCGCCGCACCTCGCGGGTGCAGCGGTCCCGGAACGCGCCCCGGCACTGAGGCGGGCCGGTCGGACGCGTCAGACGTCCCGGCGGTCGACGATCACGTACGAGGCCGTCACCGCGGCGCCGGTCACCAGCAGGAGCAGCAGCATCTGGGGCAGGTCGCCGGGCACCCTCGTGTCGTTGCCCGTCGGCATGCCGAACAACTGCATCATCGCCACCGGCACGTTGTACTGGAGGACGATCTCCCCGATCCGGGCCGAGGCCTCCCAGTAGCTGAGCATCCCGCCGATCACCGGCGGCAGCGTGACCAGGCCGAGCATCAGGGTGATCGCCCCGGCGGAGTGCCGGACCATCGCCCCGATCGCGAGGGCGAGCACCCCGAGCAGCGTGACGTAGAGGCAGCCGACGAGCGCGCCGCTCCACTCCCCGAAGGTGTGCGGCCCGGCGGCGGGTCCGTTGTGCACGGCCATCGCGGCGGCGGCCACCACGAAGACCGAGCCGACCGTCGCCGCCAGGGCCGTGGCACTGAAGACGAGGTACTTCGCGGTGAGCACCCGGTGCCGGTCGGGGGCGGCGGTGAAGGTGGTGCGGACCAGGCCGGTGCCGTGCTCGGAGGTGATGGTCAGGACGCCCAGCACGATCACCGCGAGCTGGCCGACCAGCAGGCCGAACAGCGCCGGGGTGGTGAACGGCATCGCGACGTAGTCCTGGTCCGCGGTCTGGGACACGAAGAGCAACCCGATGCCGACGACGATCACGACCAGCGACCCGAGGGCCCAGATCGTCGAGCGCACCGAGGTCAGCTTGGTCCACTCCGAGGCCACCGCGTGCCCGACGTGCGGCCGGGTGTCGTCGTGCGGCGCACCGGGCACGGTGGGGGCGGTCGCGGTCGGGCCGGTCATCGGGTGTCCTCGGGGTTGCTCTGGGTGGCGCCGGCGAGCTCGCCGGGGTTGCCGGGCATCAGGAAGGGCCGCGCGTCCGCGCCGGGCGGCGGGGGCGCGTAGAACCCGTTCTGCGGCACCTCGTGGGCCGCGTCCGCCTCCCGCTCCGGCACGCTCAGCGGCTCCGGTTCCCACAGCTCGGCCCGGGGGTCGTCGGTGGAGGTGTACTGGACGGAGGACTGGGTCATCCGCATGTACGCCTCCTCCAGCGAGGCCCGGTGCGGTGACAGCTCCCACAGCCGTACGCCCGCCTCGTGCGCGAGGTCGGACAACTGCGGCAGGTCCAGCCCGGTCACCCGGAGGGCGCCGTCGGACTCCTGGAGCACCCGACCACCGGCCTTGCGGAAGGCTTCACCGAGCGTGTCCCGGCCAACCCGATCGGTCTCGGCCGCGCGCACCCGAGCGAATCCGGCCGAGTTGTGCGTGATGAACTCCTGGGTGCCCATGTCGGCCAACAGCCGCCCCCGGCCGATCACGATCAGGTGGTCGGCGGTCAGCGCCATCTCGCTCATCAGGTGCGAGGAGACCAGGACCGTACGGCCCTCGGCGGCGAGCCGGCGCATGAGCGTGCGCACCCACAGGATGCCCTCGGGGTCCAGACCGTTGACGGGCTCGTCGAAGAGCAGTACCCGGGGATCGCCGAGCAGGGCGGTGGCGATGCCGAGCCGCTGGCCCATGCCGAGGGAGAAGCCCTTGGTGCGCTGTCGGGCCGCGTCCTGGAGGCCCACCACGGCCAGGACCTCGTCCACCCGCTTCTCCGGGATGCCGGAGAGCTGGGCGACGGCCAAGAGGTGGGTTCGGGCGCGACGGCCCCCGTGCATGGCCTTCGCGTCGAGGAGCGCGCCGACGTGACGTTGCGCGTTGGGCAGGTCGCGGAACGACATCCCGCTGATGGTGATATGGCCGGAAGTAGGCCTGTCCAGCCCGACGATCATGCGCATGGTGGTGGACTTGCCGGAGCCGTTGGGCCCCAGGAATCCGGTGACGTGACCTGGCCTGACCTGGAAGGACAGCTGGTCGACGGCGGTCTTCGCGCCGAAGCGCTTGGTCAGGCCGACTGCCTCGATCATGGTTCTGCCCCTTAGCAGGCCGGTACGACTCTCGCCCGTGTAAGGGTTAAGAGGATATCCAGTCTCCTACGGTTCCGTCTCGGCCGTCATCCCTGAGGTGCCCCTGAGACCAACCCGAAGATCCCCCGTAGTACGGCGGACGTCCGTCTCGGGACGGACATCCGCCCGCACTCGTCCGTCACACGGGGGTGGCCGGGCCCGGCCCCTCCGTCACGCGTCGCGCTTCCTGAGGACCAGGAACCCGGCGAGCACGGCGGCCAGCGTCCACAGGGCCATGATCCCGAAGCCGCCCCAGGGCCCGTAGGGCGGCGCGTCCCCGCCCGCCGCACCCGGCGGGACGACCTGCATGATCCGGGAGCCGGCCTGATCCGGGAAGTACCGGGCCACCTTCCGGGTCGCCTCGACGGCCCCGAGGATGGTGGAGATCATCAGGAAGAACGGCATCAGCACGCACAGGGCGAGCATCGAACTGCGCAGCATCGTGGCCACGCCCATGGAGAACAGGGCGATCATGGCCATGTAGAGCCCGGCACCGATCACCGCGCGCAGGACGCCGGGCTCGCCGATCCCCACGCTGCGCCCGCCCAGCAGGGCCTGCCCGAGGAAGAAGGACAGGAAGCTCGTCGCGAGGCCCACGATCAGCGCCAGGGCGGTGGCGACGATGAGCTTGCCGAGCAGCAGGCTCCCGCGGCGCGGCACGGCCGCGAGCGAGGTGCGGATCATGCCCGAGCTGTACTCGGTGCCGACGACCAGCACCCCGAAGACGATCATGGCGAGCTGGCCGAGGGCCATCCCGGCGAAGGCCGACAGCGTCGGGTCGAAGGTGAGCTGCTCCTGCGGAGGCATGTCGTCGAACGAGGCGTTGATGAACGCGCAGAGCCCGGCGCTCACGCCGACCGTGACCACGAGGGCGGCGACGAGCGTCCAGGTGGTCGAGGCCACCGTGCGGATCTTGGTCCACTCGGACGCGAGGACGGCGGGGAAATCAGCCATGATCACTTCCCCTTCCGCTGCGCCGCGTCATACGAGGAGCCCCAGGCCGGTCCGGACCCGGGCGGGTCGGGGAGCACGTCGGCCGGCCCGGGACCGGGCGGTGTGCCGGGTGCTCCCGCCGCGTGGGCGTGGTACTCGACCGAGTCCGCCGTCATGCGCATGAACGCCTCTTCCAGGGACGCCCGCTGTGGGCTGAGCTCGTGCAACACGACCCCGTGCCGGGCCGCCAGCTCGCCGAGTCGCTCCGATTCCACACCGTCGACCTCCAGCGTTCCGGTCGCCGGGACGGAGATCGCGTCGATGCCCTCCTCGTGCAGGAGATCCTTCAGCCGCTCCTGCTGGGGCGAGCGCACCCGCACGTAACTCCGTGAGTTCTGCCGAATGAAATCGGCCATCGACAAGTCGGCGAGCAGCTTTCCCTGCCCGATGACCACCAAATGGTCTGCGGTCAGCGCCATTTCGCTCATCAGGTGAGAGGAAACGAAGATCGTCCTCCCCTCGGCGGCCTGCGCTTTCATGAGATTCCTGATCCAGAGAATTCCCTCGGGGTCCAGACCATTGACGGGTTCGTCGAACATCAGGATCTCCGGATCACCGAGCAGTGCGGCGGCGATTCCAAGCCGCTGCCCCATGCCGAGCGAAAATCCTTTCGACTTCTTCCGCGCCACGGCCGTCAGTCCGACCTGGTCCAGCACCTCGGAGACCCGACTCCTCGGGATCCGGTTCGACTGGGCCAGGCAGAGAAGGTTGTTGTACGCGCTGCGTCCGCCGTGCATGGCCTTCGCGTCCAGCAGAGCCCCGATGTGCGTGAGCGGCTCCGGCAGGTCCCGGTAGCGCTTCCCGTCGATCCGTACCCGCCCGGCGGTCGGATTGTCGAGGTCGAGCATCATGCGCATCGTCGTCGACTTCCCCGCCCCGTTGGGGCCGAGGAAGCCGGTCACCACCCCGGGTCTGACCTGGAAGCTGAGGTTGTCCACTGCCGTCTTCGCACCGAAGCGTTTGGTGAGGCCCTCAAGCTCGATCATGCGGCCACGCTAGAACGGCAGAGGGCCCCACGCCACCTCAAACAGGTGACACAAGGCCCTCGGTACCAACTGTCCGGCGCAATGGCGTACGACGCCTACGCGCGGTGCCGTACTAGCGGCTCTGCTGAGCCGGAACTCCACGCGTGACCGGCTCGTCGTCGATCGGGGAGCCGGCGGCGGCCACGGCCGCACCGGTCAGCGTCGCCAGCATCTCGCGGACGTTGGTCAGCTGCGCGTTGATCGAGTCGCGGCGGTTGGTGAGCGCCGCCAGCTCGCGCTCGGACTCGCTGCGGATCCGGTCCGCCTTCGCGTTGGCGTCGGCGACGATGTCCTCGGCCTGACGCTGCGCGGTCTCCACGGTCTGACGCGCGCGACGCTCGGCGTCGGTACGGAGCTTCTCCGCCTCCAGGCGCAGCTGCTCCGCGCGGTGCTCGATCTCCGCGAGGCGCTTCTCCGCCTTGGCCTGACGCGAGGCCAGGTCGCGCTCGGACTGCTCGCGGCGCTTGGCCAGGTTGGTCTCGAAGTCCGCGGCGGCCTGGGCGGCCTTGGCGCGGGTCTCCTCGAAGAGCGCGTCGGCCTCCTCGCGCTTGGAGGCCGCGTCCTTCTGGGCCTCGGAGCGCAGGGTGGCGGAGTCGCCCTTGGCCTTCTCGACGATGCGGACGCCCTCGTCCTCCGCCTTCGACTTCCGGTCGGCGGCGAACGACTCGGCGTCGTTGCGCACCTGCTGGGCGGCCGACTCGGCCAGCTCGCGGTGCTGCTCGGCCGCGCGACGGGCCTCCTCGCGAAGGTCCTTCGCCTCCTCCTCGGCCAGTCGCAGGATCTTCTCGACCCGGGCACCGAGGCCGGCGTACGACGGCTCCGCGTCGCTCACCTGCGCCTGGGCGTTCTGCGTTTCGAGGTGCAGCTCCTCGATCCGCTTTTCCAGAGAGTTGATACGTCCTAGTGCGCTGTCGCGGTCGGAGACCAGCTTGGTAATGCGGTCGTCCACCTGACCGCGGTCGTAACCACGCCGCACGAGCTCGAAGCCGAAGGGGGAGGAAGTGTCGCTCATGGGGTTCCTGTCGAATGAGACCGATGAGGTGCTACGTGAGGTGTTAGGGGAATCCTAGGCGCCCAGACGGCGTGTCATCGAGTCAATCCGCGTTTGATCTGGACAATGACACCCCTTTTGAGTGGCAAGGCGACAGAATGCTTGTCACCCGTTCGCCTGAACCTCCATCAGGAGCACACATCTTCATGTGCTGACTAGCTCTCTGACGACTTGCCACTCGAACGAGTGGAACCCGCTGCCGCTCCGGCCTTCACGCCCCCCGCGCCCTGACCGCCGACCGTCGGCTTTCCGCCGCCCGAAGGCGCCTCGAATGATTCCAACGCCTCAAGAACGTCCTGGACACGGGAGATCTCCGCCTGAATGTCCTCGCGCCGGCGCACCAGGACCTCCAGCTCGCGGCGGCCCTCGTCGACCAGACGCTCGGCCTCCGCCTTCGCCTCGGCGAGGGTCCTCTCGGCCTCGCGGGTCACCTCGGCCTTCTTCTGCTCGGCCTCCTTGAGCAGCGCCTCCGCCTTGCGCACGGCGGCGATGCGGACCTTGCCGGCCTCGCTGCTCGCCCCCGACACCAGCTCCTTGGCCTTCTTGTCGGCCTCGACGCTCTGCTCGGTCGCCGCCCGCACCAGCTTGTCCACGCGCTCGCCCGCGGACTTCATCTGCTCCGCGGACTCGCGGCGGGCCCGCTCGTGCAGTTCCTCGACCTCGGACTCGACCCGGCCGCGCAGCTCCTCCGCCCGCTCCCTTATGGCGGCGGCGTCCGTACGCGCCCCGACCAGCAACTCGTTCGCGTCCGTACGGGCCTTCTCCACCGTGGAGTTGCCCTCGACGGTCGCCTCCGAGGTGATCCGTGCGGCCTCCTTGCGGGCCGCGTCGACCATCGCGTCGGCCTGCTCCTCGGCCGCCGTGGTGGCGGCGAGGGCCTGCTGCTGCGCGTCGGTGGTGAGCCTCTCCGCCTCCGCCGAGGACTCCGTGATGAGCCGGTCCACCTGCTCGGCGGCCTCGCTGCGACGCTTGTTGGCCTCCTCGCGGGCCTCGTCCAGCAGCCGCTCGGACTCCGTACGGGCCTGCGCGCGGGTGCGCTCCGCCTCGCTCGCCGCCTCCGCCTTGACGCGCTCGGCCTCCGACCGGGTACGGGTCGCGTGCTCCTGCGCCGAGGACAGGGTCTCGGCGGCCTCCGTGCGCAGGCGTTCGGCCTCCGCGGCGGCCTCGCCGACCGTCCGCTCGTTGTCCTTGCGGGTCTCCTCGGTGAGCTTCTCCGCTTCGGCGGCGGTCTCGGTGATGAGCCGGTCCACCTGCTCGGCGGCCTCGCTGCGACGCTTGTTGGCCTCCTCGCGGGCCTCGTCGAGCATCCGCTCGGATTCCCGTTCGGCGCTCGCCAGCGTCTCGTTCGCCGCCTCGGTGACCCGCTCGGCCTCCGCGGTGGCCTCGCCGATGATCCGGCCGCCCTCCTCGCGGGACTCGTCCAGGATCCGAGCCGCCTCGGTGCGCAGCCGCCGGGCCTCCTCGGCCGCCTCGCCGACCGTGAGGTCGTTGGCCGCCCGCGTCTCGACCGTCATGCGCTCGGTCTCGGCCGCGGCTTCCCCGATCAGACGGGCGCCCTCGGCGCGTGCGTCGTCCAGGATCCGAGCCGCCTCGGTGCGCAGCCGCTCGGCCTCCGTCGCGGCTTCGCCGACCGTGGCCGCGTTCGCCGCGAGGGTCTCCTCGGTGAGCCTGTCCGCCTCCGACGCCGCCTCGGTGACGAGTCGGTCCGCCTGCTCGGCGGCCTCGCTGCGCAGCCGGTTGGCCTCGGAGCGGGCCTCGTCCAGCGTGCCCGCCGCCTCGGCGCGGGTCGCGTCGGCCGCGGCCTCGGCCTCGGAGGTGAGTCGGGCCGCCTGCTCGCCGGCCTCCTCGACCGTGGCGGCGTTCGCCGCGCGGGTCTCCTCGGTGTGCAGTTCCGCCAGCCGCGTGGCCTCGTCGACGATCCGGGTGCCCTCGGCGCGGGAGGCGTCCAGGGACTCCGCGGCCTCGCCGCGGATCCGGTTCGCGTCGTCCCGGGCGTCCGCCCGGGTCCGGGCCGCGTCCCGTTCCGCCGCAGCCAGCGCGTCGGTGGCCTCGGTGCGCAACCGCTGCGCGTACTCGGCCGTGTCGGTGCGCAGTTGTTCGGCCTCGGCGATGGCGTCGCCGACCGTGCGCTCCGCGA
Organism: Streptomyces sp. NBC_01426; assembly: GCF_036231985.1. Classification (GTDB taxonomy): domain Bacteria; phylum Actinomycetota; class Actinomycetes; order Streptomycetales; family Streptomycetaceae; genus Streptomyces. The sequence continues at coordinate 2,760,649 of NZ_CP109500.1, read as the reverse complement.
GGGCCTTCGCGGCGTCCGTCTCGACCCGGGCCTCGGTGCGCAGCCGGGTGGCGTCCTCGGACGCCCGCTCGCGCTCCGCGTGGGCGTCGGCGCGGACCCGTCCGGCCTCTTCCTCGGCCTCGTCCCTCGTGCGCGCGGCGGAGTGTTCGGCCGCGCTGCGCAGCCCGACGATCTCCTCCTCGGCCTGCTCGTGCAGCCCGGCCACGGCGTCCCGTACCTGCTGGGCGGTCGTCTCCGCGGCCGACACGACCTCGGACGCGCGCCGCTCGGCCTCCTCGGTCAGCCAGACCGCCTCGGCCTGTGCCTCCTCGGAGCGCTTGCGGGCCTGCGCCAGCAGTTCCTCGCTCTGCTCGCGGGCCTGGGCCCGCTCGTTCTCCGCGTCGGTGCGCGCGGACGCCAGCGTCTCCTCGGACTCCCGGCGACGCCGGGCGGCCTCCTCCTGCGCGGCGGCCAGCGCCTCCGCGGCCTCCGCGGCGACCCGCTCGGCGGCGGCCTTGGCCTCCGCGCGCAGCCGGTCGGCGGTCTCCTGCGCCTCCGAACGCACCCGTTCGGCCTCGGACTCGGCCTCGCCGCGCAGCCGCACCGCGACCTGCTCGGCCTCCGCGCGCACCCGGCCGGCGTCCTCCGCCGCGTCCGTGCGCAGTTGGTCGGCCTCCGCCTCCGACTGGGCCTGGAGGGTACGGATCCGCTCCGCCGCCTCGGCGCGCAGCCGGTCGCTCTCCTCCGTGGTCTCCCGGCGGATGTTCTCCGCCGAGGTCCGGGCGTCGCGCAGCGTCTGCTCGGCCGTGGTCAGCCGGTTCTCGGCGTCCGTGTGGAGCCGGACCAGTTCCTCGTCGGCCTCCGCCCGCTTCGCCGCCAGCGCCTGCTCGGTCTCCTCGCGCCGGGCCCGCGCCGCCGCGTCGGCCTCGGCGCGGACGGACTCCGCCTCCTCCTCGGCCTCGGCGCGCAGCCGCTCGGCCTCGGCGCGGGTGCGCTCCAGGGTCTCCTCGGCCTGCCGGCGCAGGGTCCCGGCCCGCTCCACGGCCTCGCCGCGGACCCGCTCGCTCTCGGCGGTCGCCCCGCCGCGCAGCTCGTCCGCGTCCGACTTGGCCTTGCCCAGCAGCTCCTCGGCGGTCCTGGCCGCCTCCTCGATCTGCTGGACCGCCTCGCGGCGGGCCTCGCCGCGGATCCGCTCGCCCTCGGCGACGGCCTCCGCGCGCAACTGCTCGGCCTCGCCGCGCAGCCTGCGGGCGTCCGCCTGGAGTTCGACCGTACGGGCCCGGTACTCCTCGGTGTCGTCCTTCGCGGCGCCCTTGAGTTCGTCGGCCGTGGCGGCGGCCTGCACGCGCAGCCGGTCGGCCTCGGCCTCCGCCTCGCGGCGGATCCGCTCGGCCTCCTCGGACGCGGCGCGGGTGGTGGCCCGGGCGTCCTCCGAGGCCTTGTTCAGTACGTCCTCGGCCGTGCGGGCGGCCTTCGCCAGCTGAGCGGCCGTGTCCTCGGCGGCGGCGGCGCGGGCCTGCTCCCCGGCCTCGGCGCGCAGCCGTTCCATGTCGGCGCGGGCGTCGGCCAGCAACTGTTCGGCCTCGCCCTTGAGGACCTCGGCCTCCTTGGTGGCCTCGCCGACCAGCCGGGCGACCTGCTCCTTCGCGGTGCGGGTGCGCTGCTCGTTGACGGACTCCGCCGAGGCGAGCTGCCGTGCGGCGCTCTCCTTGGCCTCCGCGAGGAGGGTCTCCGCCTCGGCGCGCGCGGTGCGCAGCGCGGAGTCGGCCTCCTGGACCCGGGACTCCGCGACGCGGCCGAGGTCCATGGTCTGCTGACGGGTCTGCTCGGCCTCGGCGGAGGTGGTGCTCCGCAGCCGTTCGGCGTGCTCGGTGGCCTCCTGCGCCTGCGAGGAGGCGGCGGTCAGCAGCCGCTCGGCCTCCTTGCGGGCCCGCAGCAGGGTGCTCTCGGCCTCGGTACGGGCGGCCTCCGAGTCGGCGGTGAGCCGGCGTCGGGCCTCCTCCGCGAGCCGGGCTGCCTCGGCGCGGGCGGTGTTCAGCGCCTGCTCGGCCTCGGTGCGGGACTCCTCCATGAGCCGGCGCGCCTGGGCCTCGGTACGGGCGCGCAACTGCTCGGCCCAGGCGACGTTCTCGTTGACGTGCGCCTCGACGGTCTGGCGGCGCTCGTTCAGCTCCTGGTCGAGGCGCTGGCGGCGGTTGACGGCCTCGCTGTGCAGTTCGGCCTGGAGGCGTGCCTGGTGTTCGGCGTGCTCCTGGAGGATCCGCTGGGTCTGGGCCCGGGCGTCGCGCAGCTCGCGTTCGGCGTCGGAGCGCATCTGGTCGGCCTGGATCTGGGCATTGCGGAGCAGCTGCTCCGCCTGGTAGCCCATGTCCGCGCCGTCGTAGGCGGGGCGGGACGCGAGATTGCGGCGTACCTCATGGAGCTTGGCGCGCAGCACCTCGACCTGGTAGCCCAGGTCCTCGGCGTGCTGGACGGCCTTCCCGCGCTCCTTCTTCAGCCGCTCCATCTCGGCTTCGAAGCGCGAGAGATGGTCGACCTCGGCCTGGTGGCTCTCCTGGCTTTCGTAGCCCCGCACAGCGCGGTCCCATCCGTCCCCTGGTCGCAAGCTCACTCCCAATTGAGCATCGCTCGCCCGCTGAACGACGCCCCCGGGGAATGGTGTCAGATACCGGGGCAGGGCTCACAGGCCCCGACCTCGTCTCCGCACCGAACCCCGGCCGAGCCATGGCCACTCTACCGGCCGGAGAAACGGGACATCAGTGCGCTTGGGTGCGCATCGCCTGGCAGGGAGCCCGAAGAACGCCTGTCAGCAGGGGCGGAGCGGGGTGTACCCGTGGGTACGAACAGATCTTCAGACGAGCTGACCGGTGGTGGTCGCAGTCGATCACCGGCGCCGGCGGGTGACGGGCCGCCGGCCGCGGGGACGGCCGCCGCGTTCGCGCACGCGCACGGACCCCGGGCCGGTGTCCGAACCCGCCGACCCCCTTCTTCGGCCCGCCCGGCAGCGGAAACAGCCGTTCCGGAACCGTGTCGCGCGCCGGCAGGCATGACGCAACGCAAACCTCCGCGCGAGGCGTCACGACCGGTCGTCCGACGACAGGGCTTAGGCCCTGTCGTCAAAGTCTCGCCTGGCCCGCGGCGCCCGGTACCGCACCTCGCCGCGTTGTCGGGGCACCCGAGTACGTCCAGTACACGGGCGCCCCTCCGCCTTGCGATGCACAGCACCGGACACCGCGGGCCCCACCGGCGCCACTTCGACGACAGGACCTAGTGACCTTCCGCCGCCTCCGGGGCGGAGGTGACCAGTTCGGTCAGGACGCCGTGGCAGTCCTTCGGGTGCAGGAAGGTGATCCGGGATCCCATGGAGCCGATGCGGGGCTGGTCGTACAGGACGCGGACGCCCTTGCCGCGGATGGCCTCGGCGTCGCCGTCGACGTCCTCGGTCCCGAAGGCGATGTGATGGACGCCCTCCCCGTTCTTGGCGAGCCACTTGCCGACCGCGGAGTCCTCCCTGGTGGGCTCCAGGAGCTGGAGGTAGGAGGCGCCCCCGTCGGAGGTCTCGTTGATCTTGAGCATGGCCTCGCGGACGCCCTGCTCCTCGTTGACCTCGGAGTGGAACACCTCGAATCCGTACGTGGCACGGTAGAACTCGACAGTCTTGTCGAGGTCGAAGCAGGCGATCCCGATGTGGTCGATTCTTGTCAGCATGGGACCAGTGCACAGCTCGGGAGGGGCGTCACGCAACGTGCCAGCGATCACACCGACTGGCCGGTGACTGCGCGGGTACTGCTCAGTACATTCAGGTAAACCCTCGTTCACTCCTCAGCTTCCCCGCTGAAAGGGGATCCGCCATCATGTCCGGAACGAACAACACCACTTCGGTGATCGTCGCAGGGGCCCGCACGCCCATGGGGCGCCTGCTGGGCTCGCTGAAGTCCTTCTCGGGTGCCGACCTCGGCGGCTTCGCGATCAAGTCCGCGCTGGAGCGGGCCGGGATCTCCGGAGACCAGGTCCAGTACGTGATCATGGGCCAGGTGCTCCAGGCCGGCGCGGGTCAGATTCCCGCCCGACAGGCCGCCGTCAAGGGCGGGATCCCCATGAACGTGCCCGCGCTCACCATCAACAAGGTGTGCCTCTCCGGGCTCGACGCCATCGCGCTCGCCGACCAGCTCATCCGCGCCGGTGAGTTCGACATCGTGGTCGCGGGCGGCCAGGAGTCGATGACCAACGCCCCGCACCTGCTGCCGAAGTCCCGCGAGGGCTTCAAGTACGGCGCCATCGAGATGCTCGACGCGATGGCCTACGACGGCCTCACCGACGCCTTCGAGAACATCGCGATGGGCGAGTCCACCGAGAAGCACAACACCCGCCTGGGCATCGAGCGCGCCCCGCAGGACGCGTTCGCCGCGTCCTCGCACCAGCGGGCCGCCGCCGCGCAGAAGAACGGCGTCTTCGAGGCCGAGATCACCCCGGTCGAGATCCCGCAGCGCAAGGGCGACCCGGTGGTCTTCTCGCAGGACGAGGGCATCCGCGCCGAGACCACGGCCGAGTCCCTCGGCAAGCTGCGCCCCGCCTTCACCAAGGACGGCACCATCACCGCCGGCACCTCCTCGCAGATCAGCGACGGCGCCGCCGCCGTGGTCGTGATGAGCAAGGCCAAGGCGGAGGAGCTCGGCCTGGAGTGGATCGCCGAGATCGGCGCGCACGGCAACGTGGCGGGACCGGACAATTCGCTCCAGTCGCAGCCGTCGAACGCCATCCTGCACGCCCTGAAGAAGGAGGGCCTGGAGGTCTCCGACCTGGACCTCATCGAGATCAACGAGGCCTTCGCAGCGGTCGCCGTGCAGTCAATGAAGGACCTCGGCGTGACCCCGGAAAAGGTGAACGTCAACGGCGGCGCCATCGCCCTGGGGCACCCGATCGGCATGTCCGGCGCCCGGGTCGTGCTGCACCTGGCCCTGGAGCTGGCCCGGCGCGGCGGCGGTGTCGGCGCGGCGGCCCTGTGTGGCGGCGGCGGCCAGGGCGACGCCCTGATCGTGCGCGTGCCCGGCGCGAAGGCGTAGGTGTCACGAGGATGACGACGGTGGACGTCCCCACACTGGTGGCCCAGGCCCGAGAAGGCCGACCCCGGGCCGTGGCCCGGCTGATCTCACTGGTCGAGGGGGCGTCCCCGCACCTGCGCGAGGTGATGGCCGCCCTGGCCCCGCTCACCGGCGGGGCGTACGTGGTGGGACTCACGGGCTCTCCGGGCGTGGGCAAGTCCACGTCCACCTCGGCGCTCGTCTCGGCGTACCGCAAGGCCGGCAAGCGCGTCGGGGTGCTCGCCGTGGACCCGTCCTCGCCCTTCAGCGGGGGCGCGCTGCTCGGCGACCGGGTGCGCATGTCGGACCACGCCTCCGACCCGGGGGTCTACATCCGCTCCATGGCCACCCGCGGCCACCTGGGCGGTCTCGCCTGGGCGGCGCCGCAGGCGATCCGGGTGCTGGACGCGGCCGGGTGCGAGGTGATCCTGGTCGAGACGGTCGGGGTCGGGCAGTCGGAGGTGGAGATCGCCTCGCAGGCCGACACCTCGGTGGTGCTGCTGGCGCCCGGCATGGGTGACGGGATCCAGGCCGCGAAGGCGGGCATCCTGGAGATCGGCGACGTGTACGTGGTCAACAAGGCCGACCGGGACGGCGCGGACGCGACCGCCCGGGAGCTGAACCACATGCTCAGCCTGGGGGAGTCCCGGGGCAAGGGCGACTGGCGGCCGCCGATCGTCAAGACGGTCGCCGCGCGGGGCCAGGGCATCGACGAACTGGTCGAGGCGTTGGAGAAGCACCGGGCCTGGATGGACGAGCGCGGTGTGCTGGCCGAGCGGCGCACGGCCCGCGCCGCCCGGGAGGTGGAGACCATCGCCGTGACGGCCCTGCGTGCCCGGATGGCCGATCTGCACGGGGACGCGCGTCTGGACGCGCTCGCCGCCCGGGTGGCCGTGGGGGAGCTGGACCCGTACGCGGCTTCGGACGCCCTGCTGGCGACGCTCACCGATGCGGACTCCCAGGGGCGACCCTAAACTGGCAATCGCCCGGAATGGCCCGAAGGATCCCCTGTAAGGGAGTGGTGTCATGGCGAAGCGCGGCAACAAGAAGCGAGCCCGCAAGAAGAAGAAGGCGAACCACGGCAAGCGTCCCAACGCCTGACCGCACACGAAGAGGGCCGCGCCCCCGAGCCGGGGCGCGGCCTTCGTCGTGTCCGGGCGAAGGGGACGACCTAGTTGTCGTCGTCGTTGTCGTCCCCCGAGTCCGACGTGGACGCGGTGGCCTTCCCCGACGTGGGGTCGACGTGGACGTGCTTGGTCGAGCCGTCGCTCGCCCTGACCTCGATGTCCCAGTAGGTGCTGCCGTTGTCGTCGTCATCGTCCCAGTCGACGGACCAGACCTTGGCGCCCTTGTTGGCGGCGAGGGCCGCGGCCATCGCCTTCTTGGCGTCGACCTTGGCGGCGATCAGGGGCGCGTACTCCTTGCCGTTGTCGTCGTCCGTGTCGCGGGTGGTGGCCTTGCCGGCGGAGTCGACCTCGACCTCGGTGTTCTTGCCGTTCTTGGCGATCACGTTGACGTGCCAGACGGCGCCGTCCTTGTCGAGGGACTCGACGACACCCGGGTGGTGCTTGAGAGCCGCGGCGCTCGCGCTTTCTGCGGTCACGTCGGCGCGGGCGGCGGTGGCCGTGGTCGTGGTCCGGGCCGTGTCGCCGGTGGCGGCGAGGGCCGCCGCGGTCGGGCCGCCGACCGTCAGGGCGGCGGCCGCGGCCGCGGAGATGATCACGTTGCGCTTCATGGGCAGTACCTCCTCGGGCCGGCCCCGGCGCCTACGGTTGCTCGGCGGGTGGACCGGCGGGCGATATCGACCATTCTGCGATCGATCGCAGAATCCGGCGCGGGGAGGGCCGTCAGCCCTTGCCGCGGTTGTCCCGCAGGTGCTCCGCCACGGGGCGCAGGGATTCGCGCAAGGCCGCCAGGGCGGCCGGCGGCAGCAGGTCGATGAAGTGCTGTCGCACGGACGCCACGTGGTGCGGGGCGACCTTGCGCATGGTCTCCATGCCCTCGTCCGTGAGGACCGCGAACAGGCCGCGGCGGTCGGACTCGCAGTTCACCCGGCGGACCAGTCCGGCCGCCTCCATTCGGGTGATCTGGTGGGAGAGCCGGCTCTTGGACTGCAGGGTCGCGGTCGCGAGGTCGCTCATCCGCATCCGGTGCCCCTCCGACTCGGAGAGGTTCACGAGGATCTCGTAGTCGTTGTTGGTGAGCCCGAAGGGCTGGAGATCCTTTTCCAGCTGGTGCATCAGCAGCCTGCTGACGTCCAGGTGGGTGCGCCAGGCGCACTGCTCGGCGTCGGTCAGCCAGCGCGTGGCCGTCTCGGTCTCCATGGTCTCCATGACTGAACTCTACCTAAAAAGTTGAATTGCGTACAAAAATAGGACGATCGCAGTACGAGGTCACAGCCCGAAGCGCCTCTGCAGATCACCCAGCTGTCCGGGCATCCGCGGCACGCCGATCTGACCGAGCGGCCCCTGACCGGCCCCGGGAACACCCTGCGCGTTGCCCGTCGCCGCGCCGGCGCCGACCGCCCCGACCGCCTGCTCCGCCATCAACATCTCCGACGACTGGAGCAGCACCGTGCCCGCCCCCACGAACTCGAACTGGTGCTCCTCGCCCGAGGAACCGCCGATGCCCGTCAGCGAGCGCAGGCCGCCGATCACGCCCGACATGTACCCGTGGTCGTAGTGGTGGCAGGGGGAGGGGCAGTCCGCCCAGCCCACCAGCGCCTGCGGGTCCACCCGCAGCGGCGGCTCCATGAACACCACCGGCCCGTTGGACGCGGCCACGAACTTCCCGGTTCCGATCAGCGTCAGGAAGCCCGGCACGATCGACTGCTTCAGCGCCAGCGTCGGCTGGTAGGCCAGCAGGTTGCCCGACCGGATCGTCAGGTTGCCCTTGTCCAGGTCGTACGAGTTCACGTCGAAGGCCCGGTCGGCCAGCAGCATCTTGCCCTGACCCTCGGCCACCACCCAGTCCGCGGCGTGCAGGGGCGAGTGGAAGCTCGTGCGCAGCAGCCGGTCGAAGCGGCCGTTGCCGATGCCGTTGAACTCGATGCTCCCGTAGTACGAGATCATCTTGCCCTTCTGCAGGAACCACTGGCTCCCCTTGAGCTCCACGCAGAAGGTGTACGCGTTCACGTTGTCGTCGGAGGGCAGCGTGTACGGGTCGAAGACCGTCGGACCTCCCGGTCCACCGGTCACGGGGCCAAAGTTCACAGCTTCTCCTCCGAGGCCTGTACGTACACCGCGCCCTGGCCCGACAGCTCCAACTGGAACGCCTCGCCCGAGCCGCGCCCCACCATGTCGCGCCAGCCGAGCGCCGTGGAGAGCTTGTTCCTGACGTCCCCGTGGTGGGCGACGTACGCCTGCGGGTCGACGTGCACCGGCCGGTTCGGGGTGATGGGCAGCTCGATGACCCCGCCGTGGGCCATGACGGCCACGGAGCCGTGCCCCTTGAGGGTGGTGGTGAACAGGCCCTGGCCGGACACCTGACCGCGGACCATGCCCATGACGCCGCCCTGCGCGCCCATGAACATCGTGCCCTGCTGGAGGGTGCCGTCGAAGGCGAGCAGCCGGTCCGCCTCCACGTACAGGGTCTCGCCCGACAGGTTGATCACCTGGATGTGGTGGCCGCCGTGGCCGAACATCACGGTGCCGCTGCCCTCGACCGACATCAGCGGCGTCTGTTCGTTCGCCACCCGACGGCCGATCATGCCCATGACCCCGCCCTGACCACCGGTCAGGCTCGGGGTGAAGGAGACCTCGCCCCGGTACGCGAGCATCGCCCCGCGCTGGCTGTACATCTTCTGCCCCGGGACGACCTGCGCCTCGACCATTTTGGAGTTGACCTCGCGGAACGGCATCAGACGTCGCCCCCGATGGTGTTGCGCTCGCTGGGCTGCACGTAGACCAGGCCCTCGCCCTCGAAGCGGATCTGGAACGCCTCGCCCGAACCCTCGCCGATCAGGGTGCGGAAGTTCACGCCCGACTGGAAGGACTGCCGGAGGTTCCCGGTGTGCGCGACGTACGCGCCCGGGTCGACCGACAGCGGGTACTGGGCGCTGACGCGCAGCACGACCGCCGGACCGTCGGACATGATCGCGGCCTGGCCGGAGCCCTCCACGGTCGTGGTGAACAGGCCGTTGCCCGACGTCGCGCCGCGCAGGCCGGTGAAGGTCGTGCCGGTGCGCAGACCGGCGTCGGTGCACAGCAGGTTGCCGGCCTCGACGTGCAGCTTCTCGCCGCGCAGGTGGACCAGATTGATCTCGCTCGCGCGGTCGGCGAAGAAGCAGGTGCCCTGCCCCTGGACCTCCATCACCGTCATCTGTTCGCCGGTCAGCCGGCGGGTCACCATCCCGCGGAGGCCTTCGCCACCGCCGGTCATCTTCTTGAAGGCCATCTGGCCGTCGTACGCGACCATGGAGCCGTTTTTCGCTTTGACGGCGTCCCCGGTCAGGTCGACGGCGAGCACCTTGCTGCCTTGGAGTCGGAACTGAGCCACGGGATGACGTTATCCGCAGAGTGCGGGACCGAACAGGGCTTCGTGGCCGATATCCGCCACACTCGGTCGTTCCCGGGTACCCCGGTCAAGATCCCGAAGTGCGGCTGAGACACTGGGAAGGACCCCCGGCCTCCTCCCGCGAAGGTTCCACGTGGACATCAAGACCGCTTCCGCCCTGCACCGGCTGCGCCTCATCTCCGTACCGGAGGCCCTGTCGTTCCCGGCCCTGCTGATCTTCGGCTCGCTCCTCAGCCGGGTCTCCGACATCGACTACCTGATGATGCCGCTGGGAATCCTGCACGGGATCCTCTTCGTCATCTACGCGGTCTTCCTGCTCGACGTCTGGAACAAGGCGAAGTGGCCGCTGAAGAAGGTGGCGCTGTTCTTCCTGCTGGCGCTGCTGCCGTTCGGCGGGCTGTACGGGGACCGGCTGCTCAAGCGCGAAGAGGCCGACAGCGTCCTGGCCGCGCGGGCGCGCGAGGCGGCCCGCGCATGATCATCGCGTTCTCCGTGACCCCGCTCGGGGTGGGCGAGGAGGTCGGCGAGTACGTCGCCGACGCGGTCCGTGTCGTACGGGAGTCCGGGCTGCCGAACCACACCGACGCGATGTTCACGACCGTGGAAGGCGACTGGGACGAAGTGATGGACGTGGTGAAGCGCGCCGTCGCCGCCGTGGAGGCGCGGGCGCCCCGGGTCTCCTTCATCCTCAAGGCCGACATCCGTCCCGGTGTCAGCGACGGCATGACCTCCAAGGTGGAGACCGTCGAGCGCCACCTCGCCGCCGGCTCCGAGGGCTGACGCCCCCGCACCCCTCGTGACGCGAAGCGCCCCCGGCCGACCAGGCCGGGGGCGCTTGCGTGTTGCCCCGCCGGGGCCGGCGCGCTCACCCGGACGGCCCCCGCGCTCACCCCGGGGGCGCCGGCTCGGGACCGTCCGGGGCGCCGCCGCAGCCGGGTGCGGCCAGGAGCAGGAGCACGAGGCCGAGTGCGGCGGGGACGCGGCGGCTGCGGAACGGGGGGTGACGGCCTGGCATCCGGCGGCTTCCTCGCGACGAAGGGGCGGGCAGCGGTCCGGCACATCGTGACATGTCGGGCATCGAGGGGCCCGGTCCGCAACACCGTGCGCCGCCGCCCGCCGCCCGCCGCCCGCCGCCCGCCGCCCGCCGCCCGCCCTCCCGTCGGTACGAGGCTCCCGTCAGGACGGGGAGGACCCGGCACCGGGATCGGCGCCCGTGGCCAACGCGATGGCCAGGGGCGTGCGTTCGTAGAGGATCCGGTGGCCGTGCCGGGACGAGAGGAGGAGCCCCGCCGACTGGAGGGTCTTCAGGTGGGCCGAGACGGTGGACGGCGCCAGGCGGAGTCGGCTGGCCAGCGCCGAGGTGGACGCGGGTTCCTCCAGGGCGCGCAGGATCTCGGCCCGGGCCCGCCCCAGCAGCCGGGTGAGCGCCTGCGGGGTCGGCCCCTCCGAGGCCGCCCACAGCGCCCCGATGCCCCGGGCCGGGTAGACGACCGTCGGCTGCCACGGCGGGTCGTAGCCCCCGACCACCTCGGGCCAGACGAACGCGCTCGGCATCAACAACAGGCCCTGGCCGTCGAGCGAGCGGTCGTGGTGCGTGCGCCGGTCGATGACGAGGGTGTCCCCGGACCACCGCAGGTCCGGGTGGAGCCCGTCGAAGAGGGCCTCCAACCCGCCCGCCGCGAGCCTGCGGGAGTGGAAGAGGACGTCCGCCTCCAGCAGGGCCCGCAGCCTCGGCCAGTGCGGGGCGACCAGGCAGGTCCAGGCCCGCTCCAGCAGGTCCGCCAACTCCCGCACGGCCCGCTCCGGATCCGCCAGCAACCGCTGCCCGATCTCGCTCTCCGCGGCCCCCGGCGTACACACCAGGGAGCGCCGCAGGTCCTCTCGGGCCGCGCCCGGATCGGCCGCGCGCACCCGGGCCAGCTCCTCCTCGAAGGTCACCGACGGGCCGGACGGCGGCGGGCTGAGGAAGTCCGGATTGTGCCCCTTGTCGGGCATCAGCAGCCACAGCGGACGCAGGTCCAGGCCGTCCGCCGCTTCACGGATCCCCCGCAGCCAGGGCAGGTGGTAGGCCTGGCGGTTCCGGTACAGCAGGACCCGGACCGCCTCGTGCGTCTCCCAGCGCGGGGAGATCGAGAAGCGGCAGCGCAGCAGGTCCACCGGACCGAAGCGGTAGTGGTACGGCATCGACCCTCCCGAGGCCCCGAGGGCTCCCCGGCGGCCCTCACGGCGGAAGGCGGGGCGAAGATCGGGGGCGAAGATTCGGCGGGGAACGAATCCCTGCCCCCGGAGCCTAGTCCCGACCAGGCTGGCCGCATGGCAACCGTCAACCAACCGGCCGTCGATCACGCGGCGGACCCGGCCGACCCCGGATACCGGGCCGTCTTCCGGGTCCGGGAGTTCCGGAGCGTCTTCGCCGCGCACCTGATGTCCGTGCTCGGCGTCGTCGTCGCCGAGATCAGCCTGACCGTCCTCGTGTACCGGCTGACCGGCTCACCGCTGATGAGCGCGCTCACCTTCGCCCTCGGATTCCTCCCCTACGCCCTCGGCGGCACCCTGCTCGCCGGGCTCGCCGACCGGTACCCCGCCCGCCGGGTGCTCGTTGGCTGCGACCTCGTCTGCGCGGCCTGCGCGGCGGCCATGGTCCTGCCCGGCACCCCCGTCGCCGGGCTCCTCGCCCTGCGCTGCGCCATGTCGTTCGTCGCACCCCTCTTCCAGGGCGCCCGCAGTGCCTCGCTCGCCGACATCCTCGGGACCGGCGACGTTTTCGTCCTCGGCCGGTCGCTGCTGCGCATGGTCGCGCAGAGCGCCCAACTCATCGGATTCGGCCTCGGGGGGCTGCTGCTCACGGTCCTCCCGCCCCGCGGGGCCCTCGCGCTCACCGCCGCCGGCTTCCTGGGCTCCGCGCTCCTGCTGCGCCTCGGCACGGCGGCCCGACCCGCCCGCGCCGGCGCCGGCGGCACCCCGCTCGGCGGGCTGCGGGCCGTCTTCGGGCACCGCCGGACGCGCGTGCTGACGCTGCTGTTCTGGCTGCCGCCGGTCTTCGTCGTGGTCCCCGAGGCGCTGCTCGCCCCGTACGTCGACGGCATCGGCGCCGGAACCGTCGCCCTCGGCCTGCTGATGTGCGCGCTGCCCGTCGGCACCATCGCGGGTGAACTCTGGGCGGGCTCCGTACTCACCGCCCGAACGCGTTCGCGGATCGTGGCCCCGCTCGCGGCGGCCGGCCTGTCGCCGCTCCTGCTGTACGCCGCGCGGCCGGGCATCGCCGTCACCCTGGCGGCGCTGCTGCTGGCCGGGCTGGCGCACGCGTACACCCTCGGGCTCGACCGGATGTACGTGGACGCCGTGCCCGAGGAGCTGCGCGGTCGGGCGATGACCCTGCTCGGGACCGGGATGATGACCCTCCAGGGAGTCGGCATGGCCCTGGCCGGGCTCGCCGCCGAGTTCCTGCCGGTCCACGTCGTCGTCACCGCGTCGGGGGTGCTCGGCACCCTCGTCGTCCTGGCCCTGCTGGCCGAATTGCGCGCCTGCGCCCCGGCCGCCGGGGGGCCGAGGGATGAGACGGGGCTGACCGCCAAATGACCGCCCGGTAGGGTCTGGTGGATGCCCAAGCCGCTCAGCCTTCCCTTCGACCCCATCGCCCGCGCCGACGAACTCTGGGAGCGCCGCTGGGGTCCGGTGCCCTCGATGGCAGCCATCACCTCGATCATGCGGGCGCACCAGATCCTGCTCGGTGAGGTCGACGCCGTGGTGAAGCCGTACGGACTGACCTTCGCCCGGTACGAGGCCCTCGTGCTGCTGACGTTCTCGCAGGCCGGCGAGCTGACGATGTCGAAGATCGGCGAGCGACTGATGGTCCACCCGACCTCGGTGACCAACACCGTGGACCGGTTGGTGCGCTCCGGACTGGTGGCCAAGCGGCCCAACCCGAACGACGGGCGCGGCACGCTCGCGTCGATCACCGACAAGGGTCGCGAGGTCGTCGAGGCCGCGACCCGGGACCTGATGGAGATCGACTTCGGCCTCGGGGCGTACGACACCGAGGAGTGCGGGGAGATCTTCGCCCTGCTGCGCCCCCTGCGGGTGTCCGCGGGCGACTTCGACGAGAAGTAGTTCCCGCACGCGGGGCCCGCGTCGGGCACGGGCGTCGGGCACGGGCGTCGGGCGCGGCGTCGATCGCGATCTCGCTCACGGGGCCCGCGTCAAGATCGCGCAAAACGGACGGTTAGGCTCGTGGCCATGAAACGAAGCGTGCTGACCCGGTACCGGGTGATGGCCTTTGTCACTGCCGTGATGCTGCTGGTGCTGTGCACCTGCATGGTTTTCAAGTACGGCTTCGACAAGGGCGCCGACCTGACCTTCGTGGTCTCGCAGGCCCACGGCGTGCTCTTCATGATCTACCTGGTCTTCGCCTTCGACCTGAGCTCCAAGGCCCGGTGGCCCTTCGGGAAGATGCTCTGGGTCATGGTCAGCGGAACGATTCCGCTCGCGGCCTTCTTCGTCGAGCGCAAGGTCCGCGCCGAGGTCGAGCCGCTGGTCGAAGACGGTCTGACCACCGCCAAGGCCTAGCGTCGATGCCGGCGCGCGGCTCGCGGCGCGCCTGAGCGAACACCCCCGGGAAGACTCCCCGGGGGTTTGCCATCGACATTTACTAGGACGTCCTAGTAAATTCATGGGTATGGACGCTGACGCCATCGAGGAGGGCCGCCGTCGCTGGCAGGCCCGGTACGACAAAGCCCGCAAGCGCGAGGCCGATTTCACGACGCTCTCCGGCGATGCCGTCGATCCCGTCTACGGGCCCCGGCCCGGCGACTCGTACGAGGGATTCGAGCGCATCGGCTGGCCGGGGGAGTACCCCTACACCCGGGGCCTGCACGCCACCGGATACCGCGGGCGGACCTGGACGATCCGGCAGTTCGCCGGCTTCGGCAACGCCGAGCAGACCAACGAGCGCTACAAGATGATCCTGGCCGCCGGCGGTGGCGGGCTCTCCGTCGCCTTCGACATGCCGACCCTGATGGGACGCGACTCCGACGACCCCCGCGCCCTCGGCGAGGTCGGGCACTGCGGTGTGGCCATCGACTCCGCCGCCGACATGGAGATCCTGTTCAAGGACATCCCGCTCGGCGACGTCACCACCTCGATGACCATCAGCGGCCCCGCCGTCCCCGCCTTCTGCATGTACCTGGTCGCCGCCGAGCGCCAAGGCGTCGATCCGGCCGTGCTCAACGGCACGCTCCAGACCGACATCTTCAAGGAGTACATCGCCCAGAAGGAGTGGCTCTTCGAACCCGAGCCGCACCTGCGCCTCATCGGCGACCTCATGGAGTACTGCGCGAACGGCATCCCGGCCTACAAGCCGCTGTCCGTCTCCGGCTACCACATCCGCGAGGCCGGAGCCACGGCCGCGCAGGAACTCGCCTACACCCTCGCCGACGGCTTCGGCTACGTGGAGCTGGGCCTCTCCCGCGGCCTGGACGTGGACCACTTCGCGTCCGGCCTCTCCTTCTTCTTCGACGCGCACCTCGACTTCTTCGAGGAGATCGCCAAGTTCCGCGCCGCCCGCAGGATCTGGGCCCGCTGGATGAAGGAGGTCTACGGCGCACAGTCCGACAAGACGATGTGGCTGCGCTTCCACACCCAGACCGCCGGCGTCTCCCTCACCGCCCAGCAGCCGTACAACAACGTCGTGCGGACCGCCGTGGAAGCCCTCGCGGCCGTCCTCGGCGGCACCAACTCGCTGCACACCAACGCCCTCGACGAGACCCTCGCCCTGCCGAGCGAGCAGGCCGCCGAGATCGCCCTGCGCACGCAGCAGGTGCTGATGGAGGAGACCGGCGTGGCCAACGTGGCCGACCCGCTGGGCGGTTCCTGGTACGTCGAGCAGCTCACCGACCGCATCGAGGCCGAAGCCGAGAAGATCTTCGATCAGATCAAGGAGCGCGGACTGCGCGCCCATCCGGACGGCCGGCACCCCATCGGGCCGATCACCTCGGGCATCCTGCGCGGCATCGAGGACGGCTGGTTCACCGGGGAGATCGCCGAATCGGCCTTCACCTACCAACGGTCCCTGGAGAAGGGCGACAAGCGGGTCGTCGGCGTCAACGTCCACCACGGATCGGTCACCGGCGACCTGGAGATCCTCCGGGTCAGCCACGAGGTGGAGCGCGTACAGGTCGAGGAACTGGCCGCGCGCAAGGGCCGTCGGGACGACGCCAAGGTCAAGGCCTCGCTGGACACCATGCTGGCCGCCGCCCGGGACGGCTCGAACATGATCCCGGCGATGCTGGACGCGGTGCGGGCCGAGGCCACCATGGGCGAGATCTGCAACGTCCTGCGGGACGAGTGGGGCACGTACACCGAGCCGCCCGGCTTCTGATCCCCACACCGCGTGGGGTCGACTCGTTCACGACAGCCGGTCGTGGTGCCCCCTGCGGGAGGCGCCGCGGCCGGCTTTCGCGTGGGCCGCGGCCCGGGCCGTGGTCGGGGCCCGGGTTCGGGACCGGCTCAGGGGGCCTGCGGCTCAGGCCGGTGTCGCGCCCAGGAGGCCGTGCATCAGCAGGGCCGTGAAGGTGGCCACCCAGAGTTCGTCCACCGGCTCGGAGCTGACCAGGGCCCGGTGCACCACCGTGCCCGCGATCACGTCGAAGATCAGGTCCGTGGTGTGGTTCGCCAGGGACTCGTCCTCCTCGTAGGGGAGTTCGCCCCGCGCCTGCGCGCGCTCGCGACCCAGTACGACGAGACGTTTCTGCCGATCCACGATCGCCGACCGGATCCGGTCCCGCAGGGCCTCGTCCCGGGTGGACTCGGCGACCACCGCCATCAGGGCCGTACGGGCCTCCGGCCGCCGCAGCAACTCCGCGAAGCGCAGCACCACGTACTCGATGTCGGCTTCCAACGAGCCCCGGTCGGGCAGTTCGAGCGCGTCGAAGAGCTCCGCGACCGCGTCGACCACCAGCTCGTTCTTGTTCGCCCACCGCCGGTACAGGGTGGTCTTCGCGACACCGGCGCGGGCGGAGACGTCGCCCATCGTCAGCTTCGACCAGCCCAGCTCGACCAGCGCGTCCCGCGTCGCGGCGAGGATCGCCTCGTCCGCCGCCGCGCTGCGGGGGCGGCCGGTGCGGCCTTGCGGGGAGCTGGTGCCGGGGCTGGGGTTGCGCATGGCGGTGACCATACCCGCCAGTAGGTGACCCGTCGGTGGCCCGATCGCTGTGGTTCAGATCACGGGGCGCCGGAGGCCGGGGGGAGTTACGCTACGGCTCGTAGCGTAAGAGCGACAACCACGCGAAGCTACGGGCGTCGGGTGGGGACCCGGTGCCGACCTCAGGGAAGCGAAGCCGTACCGAAGCGGTACGACGCAACACGGGGCGCTGCTCCACCGCGTCAGCGGTGGAGCAGCAACACAGGCAGCACAGGCAACATCAACAACACGGGTAACACCGATCGGGCCCGCGCGGGAATTCCTCACGCGATCTTGTCCGATCTTTTTCGTCGGCGCGCGCACACGGGGGAGGATGTACGCATGCAGCCCAGAAACATGTCCATGAGCGGCGTCGTCGACCTCGCCGCGGTGAAGGCCGCCGGCGAGGCCAAGGCGAAGGCCGAGCAGGCGCGCGCCGAGGCGAACCGCCAGGGCGGCGCCGACGCCGACGCCGCGCCCACCGGCGCCGTACCGCCGTCCGCGCTCGTCATCGACGTAGACGAGGCCGGTTTCGACCGCGATGTCATCCAGCTCTCCGACCAGGTTCCCGTCGTCCTCGACTTCTGGGCCGAGTGGTGTGAGCCGTGCAAGCAGCTCAGCCCCCTCCTGGAGCGGCTGACCGTCGAGGCGAACGGTCGCCTCGTCCTGGCCAAGGTGGACGTCGACGCCAACCAGCTGCTCATGCAGCAGTTCGGCATCCAGGGCATCCCGGCCGTCTTCGCCGTGGTCGCCGGCCAGGTGCTGCCCCTGTTCCAGGGCGCGGCCCCCGAGCAGCAGATCCGCGAGACCCTGGCCCAGCTGGTCCAGGTCGCGGAGGAGCGCTTCGGTCTCATCGGCGTCCAGGTCGACCCGAGCGCCGAACGGGCCCCGGTCGAGACCGCCGAGCCCGTCGGCCCGTACGACGCCCTGCTGGAGGCGGCCGTCGTCGCGCTCGACGCGGGCGACCTGGCCGGCGCGGTGCAGGCGTACAAGAACGTACTGGCCGACGCCCCGGCCAACATCGAGGCCAAGCTGGGCCTGGCCCAGGCGGAACTCCTCGTCCGGGTCCAGGACATGAACCCGCAGGCGGTGCGCACCGCGGCCGCCGAGAACCCCAAGGACCCGGCGGCGCAGATCGCCGCGGCCGACCTGGACCTGGTCGGCGGTCACGTGGAGGACGCCTTCGGGCGCCTTGTGGACACCGTGCGGGTGACGTTCGGTGACGACCGGGACACGGTACGGCTGAGGCTCCTGGAGCTGTTCGAAGTCATCGGGGCGGACGACCCCCGGGTGTCGGCGGCCCGTACCGCCCTCGCGCGGGTGCTCTTCTAGGCCCGGTCCCGAAACGGTCCGTGGCCGGTCCGGGGGCGTCCCCGGAGTTCGACGGGCCGCCGGCGATTTGTTGACACATGGAGTAACAGCGGCCGCGCTTTACCAAAACTTGGTAATCGCGGCCGCTGTTACTCGCAGTAAGTCGAACCCCGTGATCTGTCCGGTTGGTTCGCTCGTTCCCTGTTTGTCGTGGCCCTGGGTGACACCCTGTGTTGCCCCCCGACGACAGTGGGCCTCACTCCGGTTATCCAGCCGTTACCCGCCAGTAACGAACCCCCTTGTGCCCCGGCCGCGAATGGACCACGATCGGCCACGCTCGGTCCTTCCCGCAGAGCCGCTCATCCGGAGCCGCGGTGGAGGGTCCCCACCGAGTCGGCCTGTGGCAGTGGCACCGGCCGTGGGACAGGGGGGTACCTGCCGCACCGGCAGGGCCTGTCCCCCCAGGTTGCGCGAACGCGTGGCCCAGTGGTTGTCGCTCGGGGGTGAACGCCTGTGTACGGACGCGGCCTCGCCGCGGCTCGGCCGCTCGCGCTTCTTCCCGAGGACGTAGCACTTCTCCCATCCCAGGACGGGCACTGCCCGGACCGGAGATGTACGTCCGAGAAGGAGGAACGAAAATGAGTTCTCAGGTTCGTGGTGGGACCAGATGGAAGCGCTTCGCTCTCGTCATGGTGCCGAGCATCGCGGCCACGGCCGCGGTCGGTGTGGGTCTGGCGCAGGGTGCCCTCGCGGCGTCCTTCAGCGTCTCGGGCCAGGACTTCAAGGTCTCGGCCGACGAGCTCGTCG
This sequence comes from Streptomyces sp. NBC_01426, assembly GCF_036231985.1. Lineage (GTDB taxonomy): Bacteria > Actinomycetota > Actinomycetes > Streptomycetales > Streptomycetaceae > Streptomyces. The sequence continues at coordinate 2,741,779 of NZ_CP109500.1, read as the reverse complement.
GTGAGAACCTGATCCAGTACGGCAGCGTCGCCGAGGGTGCCACCCTGGGCAACAAGGACAAGAAGTCGTACCACCCGGTCACGGTGTCGGGCTTCAGCTCCGCCAAGATCACCAACATGTGCCAGTCCCTGGTGACGCCGACTCCGCTCGGCAACATCACGCTCCAGCTGCGCACGGGCAACAAGGGCGAAGCCGCCGTTGCGAAGAACATCTACCTCGACGTCGCCGAGCTCGACGCGGACGCCGAGTTCACCGACCTCGACATCGGTGTCGCAGTGGGCGACGGCTCGCACACCACCAAGCCGAAGGCCGGCACGGTCTCCGACGGCGCGCTGTTCTCCCAGCGGGCCAAGGTGGCCAAGCTGACCAAGGTGCGCCAGAAGGCGTGGGCGACGACGGCGGGTACCTTCACGCTGCCCGACCTCAAGCTGCGCCTGCTCGGTGGGGACGAGCCCTGCTACAAGGACTCCGACGTCAAGTAGTCGGTTCCGGTGCGTGACCGGGAGGGCCGGCTATGTCGTCGCCGACCCTCCCGGGCCCACACAGTTTTCCGTACCACCGTTTCCAGGGAGCTGTTGTCCATGAACGCCGAGGCCCCGGTTCGCTCCGCAGACGAACATTGGCTCACCGTGGTGCGTCACCGCTTCCGCGACTGGAGGGGGCAACGCCCCTTCTGGGCCGGGCTCTTCATCCTCTTCGGGGGCTTCCCGATCGCGTACTTCCCTTACGCGGACCTTCGGCTGGGCAACGTCACCCTCGCCATGGCGACGACGGCGGGCGCGGGTTCGCTGATCATCGGCCTCCTCTTGATGACCCTGGGTGTCGCCCTCTGGTTCCAGCAGAGCATGCGGGTCTTCGCAGGAGTCGCGTCGATCCTGCTGGCCCTGGTGTCCCTGCCGGTCTCCAACCTCGGAGGCTTCTTCATCGGGTTCCTCTTCTCCCTGCTGGGCGGTGCGCTCGCGCTCTCCTGGGCGCCCGGCAAGCCGGCAGATCCGGAGGAAGTGGACGCCACGGACAAGGGCGCGGCCCTCGCGGACGGCCCGTACCTGGCCGTCCCCGGTCCCCGCGACACGGAAACGGCTTACGCGACCGAGACGACTGCCCACGCCGATGGCGGGAGGAACAGTGCGGGGTGACGAGACGCGGCGGGGTGTGACCCCGGACGCGGAGTCCCGTGAAAGGAAGGGCCCGCGACACGCGGCGCCCAGGAAGTCGCTGCTGACCAAGTTCCAGATACCCGTCGGCAAGACGATGGCACTGGCGGCCATGCCGACCGCCGTGTTCGTCGGGATGGGCATGGCCCCCAAGCTGGCCCTGGCCGACGACAAGGACATCCCCTTCGCGCCCGGTCCGTGCGTGACACGGTCCGACGAGCCCGCGGAGTCGGCCTCGCCGTCCGCGTCCAGGTCGCCTTCGCCGAGCGCGAGCACGTCGCCGAGCGCGACCCCCTCGCCCGGTGCGAGCGCGGTGGCACCCAAGCCCGGTACGAAGCCGTCCGCTTCCAAGCCCACCACGCCCGAGAAGGCGAAGCAGAGCACTCCGGCGGCCACCCCGTCCGCGAGCGCCTCCCCGTCGCCGTCCGCCTCGGCGGCCAAGCCCACGAACCCCCTCGACCCGCTGGGTGTCGGTGACAAGGTCAAGGACTTCTTCGACGAGCTCGGCAAGCCCCTCAAGGGTGCGCAGAAGCCGGCCACCCCGGCGCCCACCACGTCCACCGCGCCCAAGCCCGACCCGTCGGCGGACGCGATCCGCGAGGCGGCGAAGCAGGCGGGCGCCAAGGTCGAGGAACTGCCCCAGGACGTCAAGGACACCGCCAAGTCCCCCAAGGACGAGACGGGCAAGGCCACCGACAAGGACAAGTCCGACAAGGGCAAGTCCGACGAGAAGAAGGACGATGACGAGGACAAGACCTCGCCGTCCCCCTCTCCCTCGACCTCGGCGACCAAGGACGCGGACGGGAAGGAACCCTTCCCCTGTCCGACCCTCGACGCCAAGGCGCTGGCCGACGCCAAGCTGGAGCCGGGCATCCCGCTCCTGCCCGACGAGCCCTGGTACCTCGACAGCTCCCGACTGACCCTCTACGGCCTGGACTACGCGGGCATCGTCGAGGTGAAGACGGCGGGCGGCAAGGTCAAGAAGGTCCTGAAGTTCACGGCGGACTCCCTGGACATCAAGGACCTGTACCAGACCGTCGGCAAGGAGGGGAACGTCGCCCACCTGAAGTCGCGTCCGGGCTCCACGTCCACCATCCGCGGCGGCACGGTGACGATGTACACCGAGAGCCTCAAGGGCAACCTCTTCGGTCTGATCCCGATCGAGTTCACCCCGAACAGCCCGCCGCCCCTGAACGTCCCCTTCGCGTTCTTCACGAACGTCAAGGTCGTCCAGGCCGGCCAGTTCGGCGGCAACCTCACGGTCCCGGGCCTCAAGAACTACATCGGCCCGCCGGAGTAGAACCCCCGCGCACCCCGCACGCACGACCGAGGCCCGCTCCCGGAAAGGGAGCGGGCCTCGGTCGTGTGCCACCCGCCGCGCCGCCCCGAACGCACCGAGGGCGGCACCCCGGATCATCCGGGGTGCCGCCCTCGGTCTCTGTGCGGCAGAGTCGCGCGACGGGTCGCGCCCAGGGTCAGGCGCGGGAGTCGTCGCCGCCCAGGTGGTGGACGCGGACCATGTTGGTCGTGCCCGGGACACCGGGAGGGGAGCCGGCCGTGATGATCATCGAGTCGCCCGGGTGGTAGCGGTTGAGCTTCAGCAGCTCCGCGTCCACCAGGTCGACCATCGCGTCGGTGTTGTCCACGTGCGGGACCACGTACGACTCGACGCCCCAGCTCAGCGTGAGCTGGTTGCGGGTGCCGGTGTCGGTGGTGAAGGCCAGGATCGGCTGGCACGCGCGGTAGCGCGACAGGCGGCGGGCCGTGTCGCCGGACTGGGTGAAGGCGACGAGGGCCTTCGCGTCGAGGAAGTCGGCGATCTCGCAGGCCGCGCGGGCGACGGCGCCGCCCTGGGTGCGCGGCTTCTTGCCCGGGACCAGCGGCTGGAGGCCCTTGGAGAGGAGCTCCTCCTCGGCCGCCGTGACGATCTTCGACATCGTCTTGACGGTCTCGATCGGGTAAGCGCCGACCGAGGACTCGGCGGACAGCATGACCGCGTCCGCACCGTCGAGGATGGCGTTGGCGACGTCGGAGGCCTCGGCGCGCGTCGGGCGCGAGTTGGTGATCATCGACTCCATCATCTGGGTCGCGACGATCACCGGCTTGGCGTTGCGGCGGCACATCTCGATGAGCCGCTTCTGGACCATCGGGACCTTTTCGAGCGGATACTCGACGGCCAGGTCACCGCGGGCCACCATGACGGCGTCGAAGGCGTCCACCACGGCCGCCATGTTCTCGACGGCCTGGGGCTTCTCCACCTTGGCGATGACGGGGACCCGGCGGCCGACCTCGTCCATGACCTTGTGGACGTCCTTGACGTCGTTGGCGTCGCGGACGAAGGACAGGGCGACCATGTCGCAGCCCATCCGCAACGCGAAGCGCAGGTCGTCGACGTCCTTCTCCGACAGGGCGGGGACGTTGACGGCGGCACCCGGCAGGTTGATGCCCTTGTGGTCCGAGATGACACCGCCCTCGATGACGATGGTCTTGACCTTGGGGCCCTCGACCGCGGTCACGCGGAGCTCGACGTTGCCGTCGTTGATCAGGATCGGGTCGCCCTGGGAGACGTCGCCGGGCAGGCCCTTGTAGGTGGTTCCGCAGATGGACTTGTCGCCCGGGACGTCCTCGGTGGTGATGGTGAACTCGTCACCGCGCACCAGCTCGACGGGACCCTCGGCGAAGGTCTCCAGGCGGATCTTCGGACCCTGGAGGTCGGCGAGGACGCCGACGGCACGCCCGGTGTCCTCGGAGACCTTCCGGACGCGGTCGTACCGCTCCTGGTGTTCCGCCTGGGATCCGTGGCTGAAGTTGAATCGGGCCACGTTCATGCCTGCCTCGATGAGCGCTTTCAGCTGCTCATACGAGTCGACGGCGGGGCCCAGGGTGCAGACGATTTTGGAACGGCGCATGAAGCGGATCCTATCCGGTTTGTTTCGCAGCGGAATATTCCGTCTGGTGGAAAGTCCAAGTGACTACTGAGTAACCAGCGCGTACGTCTGGGCGGCGATCTCCAGTTCCTCGTCCGTCGGGACCACGGCCACGGCCACCCGGGCGTACTCCGTCGAGATCAGGCGCGGCTCCGAGGAGCGTGCGGCGTTGGCCTCCAGGTCCAGCGCGAGGCCCAGCTCGGCCAGCCCGTCGACCGCGGCCTCCCGGACCTGGTGGGCGTTCTCGCCCACGCCCGCCGTGAACGCCACCGCGTCCACCCGGCCGAGCACGGCCGAGTAGGCGCCGATGTACTTCTTCAGACGGTGGACGTAGGCGGCGAAGGCGGTCGCCGCCGCCTCGTCGCCCTCGCCCGCGCGCCGCAGCACCTCGCGCATGTCGTTGTCGCCGCACATGCCCAGCAGACCGCTCTTCTTGTTCAGGAGCGAATCGATCTCATCCACCGAGAGGCCGCCTACCCGCGCCAGGTGGAAGATCACGGCCGGATCCAGGTCACCCGAGCGGGTTCCCATGACCAGTCCCTCCAGCGGGGTCAGCCCCATGGAGGTCTCCACGCACACCCCGCCGCGCACGGCCGAGGCCGAGGCGCCGTTGCCCAGGTGCAGCACGATCACGTTCACGTCCTCCACCGGCCGGCCGAGGAGCTCGGCCGTGGCCCGCGAGACGTAGGCGTGGGAGGTGCCGTGGAAGCCGTACCGCCGGATGGAGTACTTGTCCGCCGTCTCGGCGTCGATCGCGTACCGGGCCACGTGCTCCGGCATCGTCGAGTGGAAGGCGGTGTCGAAGACGGCCACCTGCGGGAGGTCGGCGCGCAGCGAGCGGGCCACCTCGATGCCGGTCACGTTCGCCGGGTTGTGCAGCGGGGCGAGCGGGATCAGGCTGCGGATCTCCGCCAGCACCTCGTCGTCGATCACCGTGGGCCGGGTGAACCTGGTCCCGCCGTGCACGACCCGGTGGCCCACGGCCGCGAGTTCGGGGGAGTCCAGCCCCAGGCCGTCGGCGGCCAGCTCCTCGGCCACCGCCCGCAGCGCTGCCTCGTGGTCGGCGATCGCGCCGACCCGCTCGCGCTTGCCGCCGGCGGCGCCGGGTCCGGTCAGGGGTTCGTGGACCAGGCGCGAGGTCTCCTCCCCGATCCGCTCCACCAGCCCGACGGCGAGGCGGCGGGAGTCCGTCATGTCGAGGAGCTGGTACTTCACCGACGAGGAGCCGGAGTTGAGGACGAGTACGCGCGATGCGGTCACGGGTGCGGTGCCTTCTCGTGTGTGGGGGTGACGCGTGGGGTGGGGGGCGTGCGGGTCAGCCGGCCGGCTGCTGCGTCTGGGCCTGGATCGCGGTGATCGCCACGGTGGTGACGATGTCCTGGACCAGGGCGCCGCGCGAGAGGTCGTTGACCGGCTTGCGCAGGCCCTGGAGGACCGGGCCGACCGCGACGGCGCCCGCCGAGCGCTGCACCGCCTTGTACGTGTTGTTGCCCGTGTTGAGGTCGGGGAAGATCAGCACGGTCGCCCGGCCGGCCACCTCCGACTCGGGCAGCTTGGTCGCGGCGACGGAGGGTTCCACGGCGGCGTCGTACTGGATCGGACCCTCGATCAGCAGGTCGGGGTGCAGCTCGCGGACGATCTCGGTGGCCTTGCGCACCTTGTCGACGTCCGCGCCGGAGCCGGACGTGCCGGTGGAGTACGAGAGCATCGCGATCCGCGGCTCGACGCCGAAGGCGGCGGCGGTGGCGGCCGACTGGACGGCGATGTCCGCGAGCTGCTCGGCGCCGGGGTCCGGGTTGACCGCGCAGTCGCCGTAGACGAGGACCTTGTCGGCCAGGCACATGAAGAAGACCGAGGAGACGATGGAGGCGTCGGGCTTGGTCTTGATGATCTCGAAGGCCGGGCGGATGGTCGCGGCGGTGGAGTGCACCGAGCCGGAGACCATGCCGTCGGCCAGGCCCTCCTGGACCATCAGGGTGCCGAAGTAGTTGACGTCGGTGACCACGTCGTGGGCCAGTTCGACGGTCATGCCCTTGTGGGCGCGGACCTGCGCGTAGTACTCGGCGAATCGTTCCCGCAGGGGAGAGGTCGCCGGGTCGATCAGTTGGGCCGCCGAGATGTCGATGCCCAGGTCGGCGGCCTTCTTCAGGATCGCGGGCTCCTCGCCGAGCAGGGTCAGGTCACAGACCCCGCGCCGCAGCACCACGTCCGCGGCGCGCAGCACGCGCTCCTCGGTGCCCTCGGGCAGCACCACGCGGCGGCGTTCGGAGCGGGCCCGCTCCAACAGCTCGTGCTCGAACATCATCGGGGTGACGCGCTCGGAGCGCGCCACCGACAGCAGGTCGCGCAGCTCGGCGGTGTCCACGTGACGCTCGAACAGGCCGAGCGCGGTCTCCAGCTTGCGCGGGGTCGCCGAGTTCAACCGGCTCTGGAGCGAGAAGAGTTCGGCGGCCGTGGGGAAACTGTTGCCGGCGACCGAGACCACCGGGGTGCCCGGCGCGAGCTTCGAGGCCAGCGTCAGCACGGCCGGCGTCGGCCGCTCGTTGAGCGTCAGCAGCACGCCGGCGATCGGCGGGGTGCCGGAGGTGTGCGCGGCCAGCGCGCCCACGACCAGGTCGGAGCGGTCCCCGGGGGTGACCACCAGGCATCCGGGGGTCAGCGCGTTGAGGAAGTTCGGCAGCATCGCGCCGCCGAAGACGAAGTCCACGGCGTCGCGCGCCAGCCCGGCCTCGTCGCCCAGCAGCACCTCGCCGCCGAGCGCGCGGGTGATCTGGGCGACGGTCGGCGCGGAGAGCGACTTGTCGTCCGGCAGCACGTAGCAGGGCACCGGCATCCGGGCGGCCAGGCGCTCGGCGATGTGGTCCCGGTCCTCGGCCGCCACCCGGTTGACGACCATCGCCACGACGTGGCAGCCCAGGCTCTCGTACGCCCGGTAGGCGTTGCGGGTCTCGGCGCGCACGGCCTCGGCGGGGTGCTTGGTGCCGCCCACGACGGGCACGACCACGGCCCCCAGCTCGTTGGCGAGGCGGGCGTTCAGTGCCAGCTCGTCCGGGAGGTTGGTGTCGGCGTAGTCGGTGCCGAGGACGAGCATGACCTCGTAGTCGCGGGCCACCCGGTGGTAGCGGTCGACGAGCCGGGAGATCAGTTCGTCGGTACCCTTCTCGGCCTGGATGGCCCAGGCCTCGTGGTACTCCATGCCGTAGGCCGTCGACGCGTCCTGGTCGATCCGGTAGCGGGCCTTCAGCAGGTCGAAGAGCCGGTCCGGAGCGTCGTGCAGCAGCGGACGGTAGACACCGACCCGGGCTGTCTGGCGGGTCAGCAGCTCCATGATTCCCAGCTCGACGACCTGTCGGCCGTCCCCCCGCTCGATACCGGTCACGTACACGCTGCGCGTCACGCGTGCTCTCCGTCCATGTGTCGCCGCGGCGCGGTTCCTGGGCGCCGCGCGCGGATCTCCGAGTCGGTCGACCCGGTTGATAGGGGCTTGACCTCTTGACAATACCTCTGCGGGCAGATAGGCCGCCCGCCGGGAAAAGGGCCTGTCCAGGGGGGCCGAAAGACCCTTCGGGGGTAGTGGCGTGCAGAGCGACCCACCCCCGGCCCATGGAACAATCGGACAGGCTTCATCAATACGCCCTTCATATGTACGGTCGCCCGCCCGCACGCGGACGGCCAGGTACGACCAGGAGCAGGAGACACAGCACGATGCGTATCGGAGTTCTCACCGCAGGCGGCGACTGCCCGGGCCTCAACGCTGTCATCCGGTCGGTCGTACACCGCGCCGCCGTCGGCCACGGAGACGAGATCATCGGCTTCGAGGACGGTTTCAAGGGCCTCCTCGACGGCAACTTCCGCCCGCTCGACATCAATGCCGTCAGCGGCATTCTCGCGCGCGGCGGCACGATTCTCGGCTCAGCCCGCATGGAGCGGGCCCGCCTGCACGAAGCGGCCGAGAACGCCCGCGAATTGGCGACCCGCTACGGCATCGACGCCCTCATCCCGATCGGCGGGGAGGGCACGCTCACCGCCGCCCGGATGCTGTCGGAGGCCGGGATGCCGGTCGTCGGCGTGCCGAAGACCATCGACAACGACATCTCCTCCACGGACCGCACCTTCGGCTTCGACACCGCCGTCATGGTCGCGACCGAGGCCATCGACCGCCTCAAGACCACCGCCGAGTCCCACCAGCGCGTGATGGTCGTCGAGGTCATGGGGCGGCACGCCGGCTGGATCGCCCTGGAGTCCGGCATGGCCGGCGGCGCCCACGGCATCTGCCTGCCGGAGCGCCCCTTCGAGGTGGACGCGCTGGTGAAGATGGTGGAGGAGCGGTTCGCCCGCGGCAAGAAGTTCGCCGTCATCTGCGTCGCCGAGGGCGCGCACCCGGCCGAGGGCTCCATGCCGTACGAGAAGGGCGCCATCGACGCGTACGGTCACGAGCGCTTCGCCGGCATCGGCAACCGCCTCGCGGTCGAGCTGGAGCGGCGCCTGGGCAAGGAGGCCCGCCCGGTCATCCTCGGCCACGTCCAGCGCGGCGGCACCCCGACCGCGTACGACCGCGTGCTCGCCACCCGCTTCGGCTGGCACGCCGTCGAGGCCGTCCACCGGGGCGAGTACGGCAACATGACCGCGCTGCGCGGCACCGACATCGTGATGGCCCCGCTGGCGCACGCCGTCACCGAGCTGAAGACGGTCCCGGAGGACCGCATGTACGAGGCCGAATCCGTCTTCTGACCGGTGCCCGGCCCGCGCGAGCGGGACCCACGTCCCGACTTCCCGCGCCGAACGGCCCCGGTCGAGTCCCTCCGCGGACCGGCCGGGGCCGTTTCGTCCCCGGCCCGAACCGCCCGGAACGTGTCCTACTCGGCACCGCCGGCGATGGCCCAGAAGCGGTTCACGATGTCCGCGAGGTAGTCCCGGCCGGAATCCCCCGTCCCGGCGGTGCCCTCCCCGCCGCCCCAGCTCAGGGTCGCGACCATGCGGGACTGGTACTCGCCGTGCAGCCGCTCCAGCACCCGTTCCAGGTGCGCCTTCGGCACCGGCAGCATCTTGGACAGCGGTTTCCCGTAGGCCTGCCAGCGCGTGGTGACCGCGCTGCGCAGCAGGTCGGCCAGTTCCTCGTGCTTCCCGGTCGCGGTCACGAACTGGGCCAGGGACAGTCCCAGCGTCGAGGCGAGGGCGGCGGACTGCCGCTCGTTGCCCTTCCAGCGGCCGGTGTCCTCCATCTTCTGGTAGGAGTTCGTCTCCAACCCGATGCGCCGGGCCAATTCCTCGGCGGCCATCCCCCTGGCCATTCGATGCTCCCGAAGGGTGACCGGCGCGGCGATGAGTTCCCCGGGGGAACACCACAGCACGCCGGCGAGCGCCGTGAGCTCGGCGGAAGTGGGTGAGACCTCGCCCCGCTCCCAGGCCATCACGGTTTCGGGCGCGACATTCAGTCCGTACTGGGCGCGCAGGCCATAAGCGACGTGGCCGGGCGCCATGCCCAGGGCCGCGCGCAGACGACGCGCGGCGGGGGCATTGAAGGGGGGGCTGGAGTGCACAAGCACACCGTAGGAGTGGCCAAGGCGTGGCGACTACAGACCATTCAAACAAGCTGATAACTCGTAGGAAAGTCCTATGGAATTCGGGGCTTTATGCCGGTTTCCTGGCGACTGTCCGGTAATCGGGGCCGTCGGAAGATCCATTTCCAGCGTACGGATTCAGCCACGCCATTTCGCCGGTACCCCCACAATCGGAGAGTGATCCCCGTCACAGGACGTGAACCGGCCATGCGGCCGATCCGTGATCCCTTTCGGGGCCCTCGCGCACGGGGGTGGCGAGGGCCCCGACAAAAGGTCGTCCTCAGGGCCTGAACCACACCGTCGCCATCGGCGGCAACGTCAGCCGCAGACTCGCCGGCCGCCCCTGGGCCGGAACCGGATCGGGCCGCAGCGACTGGAGGTGCCGGACACCGCTGCCGCCGTACCGCTCCTCGTCGGTGTTCAGGACCTCCCGCCACAGCGGGACCTCCTCCGGCACCCCGAGCCGGTAGCCGTGCCGCACCACCGGCGAGAAGTTCGACACCGCCAACAGTTGCGAACCGTCCTGCGCGAACCGCAGGAACGCGAAGACGTTGTCGTCCGCCGCGTCCGCCTCCACCCAGGCGAAGCCCTCCGGCACCGTGTCCCGCTCCCACAGCGCCGGCGCCGACGTGTACGCGCGGTTCAGGTCGCGCACGAGCGTGCGCACCCCGCGGTGGTCACCGGCCGCCGGATAGGACTCGTCCAGCACCCACCAGTCCGGCCCGTACGTCTCGGACCACTCCGACCCCTGAGCGAACTCCTGCCCCATGAACAGCAGTTGCTTGCCCGGGTGGGCCCACATGAAGCCCAGGTACGCGCGGTGCGCCGCCCGCTGCTGCCACCAGTCGCCCGGCATCTTCGACACCAGCGAGCGCTTGCCGTGCACCACCTCGTCGTGCGAGATCGGCAGCACGTAGTTCTCGCTGTACGCGTACACCATCCCGAACGTCATGTCGTGGTGGTGGTACTTGCGGTGCACCGGCTCCTTCGACACGTACCGCAGCGTGTCGTGCATCCAGCCCATGTTCCACTTCAGGCCGAAGCCCAACCCGCCCGCGTCCGTCGGCCGGGTCACGCCCTCCCAGGCCGTGGACTCCTCCGCGATCGTCATCACGCCCGGGCAGCGCCGGTACACCGTCGCGTTCATCTCCTGGAGCAGCGCCACCGCGTCCGGGTTCTCCCGGCCGCCGTGCTCGTTCGGCGTCCACTCGCCCTCCGCGCGCGAGTAGTCCAGGTAGAGCATCGAGGCGACCGCGTCCACCCGCAGGCCGTCGACGTGGAACTCCTGGCACCAGTACACCGCGTTCGCCACGAGGAAGTTGCGGACCTCCTTGCGCCCGTAGTCGAACTCCAGCGTCCCCCAGTCCGGATGCGCCGCACGCTGCGGGTCGTGGTGCTCGTACAGCGGCCGGCCGTCGAACTCGGCCAGGGCCCACTCGTCGCGCGGGAAGTGCGCCGGCACCCAGTCGACGATCACCCCGATCCCGGCCCGGTGCAACGCGTCCACCAGGAACCGGAAGTCGTCCGGTGTGCCCATCCGGGACGTCGGCGCGAAGTAACCGGTGACCTGGTAGCCCCAGGAACCGCCGAAGGGGTGCTCCGCGACCGGCATCAGCTCCACGTGCGTGAAACCGAGCTCCTTGACGTACGCCGGCAGCTGCTCGGCGAGCTGCCGGTACGACAGCCCCGGCCGCCACGACGCCAGGTGCAGCTCGTACACGGACAGCGGGGCCTGGTGCGGCGGCCGGAGCCCGCGCGTGGCCATCCACTCAGCGTCCTGCCAGGTGTGGTGCGAGGCGGTGACCACCGACGCGTTCGCCGGCGGGACCTCCGCGTACCGCGCCATCGGGTCGGCGCGCACGGTGTGGCTGCCGTCCGGGCGCGTGATGTCGTACTTGTACATGGTGCCCTCGCCGACACCGGGCAGGAACAGCTCCCACACCCCGGTCGAGCCCAGCGAGCGCATCGGGTACGCCACCGAGTCCCAGTACGAGAAGTCGCCGGTGACCCGCACCCCCTGGGCGTTCGGCGCCCACACCGTGAACCGGGTGCCGGCCACGCCCTGGTGCTCCATCGGCTCGGAGCCCAGCGCCGTCCACAGCTCCTCGTGCCGGCCCTCGCCGATCAGGTGCAGGTCCAACTCGCCGAGCGCCGGCAGGAACCGGTAGGGGTCGTGGACCTCGATCTCGTCGCTGTCGTACGCCACCAACAGCCGGTACTCCGGCACGTCGGACAACGGCAACAGCCCGGAGAACAGCCCGTCCCCCTCGTCGCACAACTCGGCGCGCAGCCCCTTGCCGAGGACCGTCACCGCCTTCGCGTACGGGCGCAGGACCCGGAAGGCCACCCCGCCGCGCCGGGCCCGGGCGCCGAGCACCGCGTGCGGGTCGTGGTGCCGGCCCTCCAGCAGCCGGGCCCGTTCCTCGCCGCCCAGCGCGGGCGCCGGCCGGACCCCGTGGGGTGGCGCGGCCTTGCGGGCCCGGGGCGCGCGGGCCTTCCGAACGGGCTCGGGGGTGACCCCGGATTCGTCACGGACGGTCGGTGACGGCTGTCGTGCGGCGCTCACGCGAGCGGCCTCCTCGGGGGCTTCGGATGGGGGGTGGTGGAGCCTGGGACGGTCGGCGGGATCACGGGGTGTCCCGGCCGGTGGGCGGGCCGCTGGGGTTCGGACAGCCGCCGGATCGCCGCCATCGGGACGTGCAGCCAGTCGGGACGGTGCCGGGACTCGTAGCGGGCCTCGTACACCGCCTTGTCGGTCTCGTACGCGCGCAGCAGCACGGGGTCCTCGCGCGGGTCGCGTCCGCTGGTGCGGGCGTAGCCCTCGCAGTACGCCGCCCGGCAGGCGTCCGCCCAGGCGGGCGCGAACGGACGGTGGGAGCGGGCCGCGTAGTCGAAGGAGCGCAGTATCCCGGCGATGTCCCGCACCGCCGGTTCGGGCCGACGCCGGTCGGCCAGCGGCCGGGCCGGTTCGCCCTCGAAGTCGATCAGCGCCCAACTGCCCTCGACGGTGCGCAGGGTCTGCCCGAGGTGCAGGTCGCCGTGGATGCGCTGGGCGGACACCCCGCCGCCCCGCGAGGCGGCCAGGGCGTCGAAGGCGCCGCGCAGCCCCGCCTCATAGGGTCGCAGCGCGGCCACCTCCCGGGCGGTCGCGGCCAGTCGGGCCGTCATCCCGGCGGCGAGCCGCGCGGTCTGCTCCGGCCCCAGGGCCACGGTGGGCAGGGCGTCGGCCAGGGCGTTGTGCACCTCGGCGGTGGCCCGGCCCAGCGCGTGGGCCTCGGCGGTGAAGTCGGCCCCGGCGCCGAGCCGGCGCAGCGCGAGCTGCCAGCCGTCGTCGGAGCCGCGCAGATACGGCTGGAGCACACCCAGGGTCAACGGTTCGCCGCCGGGCAGGTCGGCCTCGTACCAGGCGACCGGCGCGGGCACCCGGGCGCAGCCCGCGGCGGCCAGCGCCCTGGGCAGCTCCAGGTCCGGGTTGACCCCCGGACCGACCCGGCGGAACACCTTGAGGATGTACGAATCCCCGTAGATCAGCGAGGAGTTGGTCTGTTCCCCGGACAGCGGCCGGGGCGTCGGCGCGGCCGGGATCAGGGCTCCCGGGTCCCGCTCGAAGCGCAACGGGCCGAGGACTCCGGGGGAGCGCAATCGTTCCAGCAGCAGCGCGGCGAGCCGCGGATCGCCGAGCCCCTCGTAGACGGCCTGCCCGGCGTACGGCCCCTGTTCCGCGTGCCCGATCAGGGCGGGCGCGAGCGCCGGCGGCAGGTTCGGGCGTACCCCGAGCAGCAGTTGGTAGCAGTCCGAGCTGCCCTCGGCGTCCACGCCGACGAGCAGGTGCAGCAAGCCGGGTGAGGCCCCGGGTGGCAGGAGTTCGACGGCCGAGACCAGTCGAAGGCGCGTGATGGCGCGCCCCTTTCCGGCGAACCAGCGCTGCCTCGGCAGCCAGTTGCGCAGCATGGGTTCGAGCGGTCCGAGTGGGACCGCGGCCAGGCTGCCCTGGCGACTCCGGGCGGATGCAGCCTCCGACATGGCGTCGCGTCCTTTCCCCGGGCCGTCACAGAATGCGCAGAGTGTCCCGGATGGCGATGGTTGCTGTCCGGCGGTGAACGAGTGTCGGGCCATGGATGATCCGTACAGGGGCGGGCGATTGACCCATTCGCGCGCCTTTTGCTCTTCGGGTCGCTCTTCGGGCCGTTCCCCGGGCTCGGTTCGTCCCGGGGCCCGGCAGCCCGACTCGCGGGGTCGTACGTGCTCGAAAGCGCTCGTGTGGGGCGTTCCTTCGCGCGTTCGACCCCGTTGTGCGGGCGTGCCCCTTCGGCTCGCCCGCCCGGTGCCGACGTCGGTTCACGTCGGCTCCGGTGGGAGCGGACCCCGCGTGCTACTCGGTGCGGAGCCGGAACCAGTAGAAGCCGTGTCCCGCCAGGGTCAGCAGGTACGGCCACTCGCCGATCGGCGGGAAGCGCACGTCACCCGTGAGCTCCACCGGAACCCGCCCGTTGAACGACCGCAGGTCCAGCTCGGTGGGCTGCGCGAAGCGCGAGAAGTTGTGCACGCACAGCACCAGGTCGTCCCCGTACTCGCGGAGGAACGCGAGTACCGCCGGGTTCGACGACGGCAGTTCGGTGTACGAGCCGAGACCGAAGGCGGGGTTCGCCTTGCGGATCTCGATCAGCCTGCGGGTCCAGTGCAGCAACGACGAGGGCGATGCCATGGCCGCCTCGACATTGGTGACCTGGTACCCGTGGACCGGGTCCATGATGACCGGCAGGTTCAGCCTGCCCGGATCGCACGAGGAGAAACCGGCGTTGCGGTCCGGGGTCCACTGCATGGGGGTCCGGACGCCGTCGCGGTCGCCCAGCCAGATGTTGTCGCCCATGCCGATCTCGTCGCCGTAGTAGAGCACCGGCGAACCGGGCAGCGACAGCAGCAGGGCGGTGAACAGCTCCATCTGGTTGCGGTCGTTGTCCAGGAGCGGGGCGAGCCGGCGGCGGATGCCGATGTTGGCGCGCATCCGCGGGTCCTTGGCGTACTCGGCGTACATGTAGTCGCGCTCTTCGTCCGTGACCATTTCGAGGGTGAGCTCGTCGTGGTTGCGCAGGAAGATGCCCCACTGGCAGCGGTCCGGGATCGCCGGTGTCTTGGCCAGGATTTCGGAGACGGGGTAGCGGGACTCTCTTCGCACCGCCATGAAGATGCGCGGCATGACGGGGAAGTGGAAGGCCATGTGGCATTCGTCCCCGCCCTTCGCGAAGTCGCCGAAGTAGTCGACGACGTCCTCGGGCCACTGGTTGGCCTCCGCGAGGAGGACCGTGTCGGGGTAGTGCGCGTCGATCTCGGCGCGGACCCGCTTGAGGAGGGTGTGGGTGCGCGGCAGGTTCTCGCAGTTCGTGCCCTCCTCGGCGTACAGGTAGGGCACGGCGTCGAGCCGGAAACCGTCGATGCCGAGGTCCAGCCAGAAGC
This sequence comes from Streptomyces sp. NBC_01426, assembly GCF_036231985.1. Taxonomy (GTDB): domain Bacteria; phylum Actinomycetota; class Actinomycetes; order Streptomycetales; family Streptomycetaceae; genus Streptomyces. The sequence goes on along the minus strand of NZ_CP109500.1, from coordinate 2,726,683 downwards.
GGAGCGCCGAGATGATCTCCTCGACCACGGCCGGGTTCTCGTAGTTGAGGTCCGGCTGGTGCGAGAAGAAGCGGTGCCAGTAGTACTGCTTGCGTACCGGGTCGTACGTCCAGTTGGAGGTCTCGGTGTCGACGAAGATGATGCGGGCGTCCTGGTACTGCTTGTCGTTGTCGGCCCACATGTAGTAGTCGCCGTACGGACCGTCGGGGTCCTTGCGGGACTGCTGGAACCACTCGTGCTGGTCGCTGGTGTGGTTCATGACGAAGTCGATGATCACCCGCATGCCGCGCTGGTGCGCGGCGTCCACGAACTCCACGAAGTCGGCGAGGTCGCCGAACTCGGGGAGTACCGAGGTGTAGTCGGAGACGTCGTAGCCCCCGTCGCGGAGGGGTGAGGCGAAGAACGGCGGTAGCCAGAGGCAGTCGACGCCCAACCACTGGAGGTAGTCGAGCTTGGCGGTGAGCCCCTTGAGGTCACCCACGCCGTCGCCGTTGCTGTCGTGGAAGGAGCGGACGAGGACCTCGTAGAAGACCGCCCGCTTGAACCAGTCGGGATCGCGGTCCTTGGCGGGGGTGTCCTCGAACGTGTCGTGGACGGGATCGTTGATCATCATGTGATGGGTGACCCTCCGGTGGGCGGGGACGGTCGCAGAGCGGCCAGTACGTGCGCGGGCGTGCGGCCCGGCTCTAGGCGCACGTAGTTCGCCCTGCCCCAGTGATAGGTCTCGCCGGTGAGCTCGTCGCGCACCGCGAGGGACCCGTGCCAGTCGAGGCCGAGTACCGGCATGTCCAACGAGACCGTCGCCTCCTGGGTGTGGTGCGGATCGAGGTTGACGACCACCAGTACGGAATTGGCTCCGGCGTGCTTCGAATAGGCGATCACCTGTTCGTTGTCGGTCGAATGGAAGTGGATGTCGCGGAGCTGCTGGAGGGCCGGGTTGCGCCGGCGCAACCGGTTCAGGGCCGTGATCAGCGGGGCGATGCTCAGCCCGTCCCGATCGGCGGCCGCCCAGTCGCGTGGCCGGAACTCGTACTTCTCGGAATTCAGGTACTCCTCGCTGCCCTCCTTGACCGGGGTGTTCTCGCAGAGCTCGTAGCCGGCGTAGACGCCCCAGGCGGGGGACAGGGTGGCGGCGAGTACGGCCCGCACCTCGAAGGCCGGGCGGCCGCCGTGCTGAAGGTACGCGTGGAGGATGTCGGGGGTGTTGACGAAGAAATTCGGCCGCATGACGGAGGCCGAACGGTCGCCGGACAGCTCGGTCAGGTACTCGGTCAGCTCGGCCTTGGTGTTGCGCCACGTGAAGTACGTGTAGGACTGCTGGAAGCCGACCGCGGCGAGCGCCCGCATCATCGCGGGACGGGTGAAGGCCTCGGCGAGGAAGATCACGTCGGGGTCGGACTTGTTGATGTCCGCGATCACCTTCTGCCAGAACACGACAGGCTTGGTGTGCGGATTGTCGACCCTGAAGATCCGCACGCCGTGATCCATCCAGTGACGCAGGATCCGGACCGTTTCCTCGACGATGCCGGCCATGTCGGTGTCGAAGTGGATCGGGTGGATGTCCTGGTACTTCTTCGGCGGGTTCTCGGCGTAGGCGATCGTCCCGTCGGCGCGGTGGCGGAACCACTCCGGGTGCTTCTCCACCCACGGGTGGTCCGGGGAGCACTGGAGCGCGAAGTCCAGCGCGATCTCCATCCCCAGCTCGCGGGCCCGCGCGACGAAGGCGTCGAAGTCCTCGATGGTGCCCAGTTCGGGGTGGACGGCGTCGTGACCGCCCTCGGTGGAACCGATCGCCCAGGGCACGCCCGGATCCCAACTACCGGCGGACAGCGTGTTGTTGGGGCCCTTGCGCCAGGTGCTCCCGATGGGGTGGATCGGCGGCAGGTACACGACGTCGAAGCCCATGGCGGCGATGGCCGGCAGCCGCTCGGCCGCGGTCCGGAAGGTCCCGCTGACCGGGGCCGAGCCGGGCTCCAGCACCGCTCCCTCGGAGCGCGGGAACATCTCGTACCAGGAACCGAACAGGGCCCGCTTGCGCTCGACGAGCAGCGGCAGGGCCTTCGCGGCGGTGACCAGCTCCCGGAGGGGCCGCCGGGCGAGGGCCGCCACCACCGCGGGCGCGAGGGCGGCGGCGTGCCGCTCGGCGGGGTCCCGGTCCTCGTCGCGCATGACCTCGGCGGCGGCCAGCACGTCCGCCCGGCCGTCCCGCTTGGGGATCTTCGCGGCGGCCCGTTCGTGGAGCTCGGCGCCTTCGAGGAGGGTCAGGTCGGCGTCGATCCCGGCGGGGACCTTCACGGCGGCGTGGGCCCGCCAGGTGGCGAGCGGGTCGCTCCACGCCTCGACGGTGTACGTCCACCTCCCCTCGACCTCGGCGGACACCCGGGCCCCCCACCGGTCGGTGCCGGGGGCGAGCTCGCGCAGCGGTACGGGAGGCCGCAGCCGCCCGCTCGGATCTCGGAGTACGACGTGGGCGGAGACGGCGTCGTGGCCCTCGCGGAACACGGTGGCCGAGATCTCGAAGACCTCGTCCACAACCGCCTTCGCGGGTCTGGCGCCGCAGTCGACGGCGGGGCGGACGTCCAGCACGGGAATGCGACCGATCATGATGGGATCACCTGGGGGCAGTTCGCAGGGCTCGGTGACAACGGACCGACTGTCTGGGCAGCCGGCAGTGCACGCTCTGTTCGCTCTGTTTCTAGCCGCTCGGAAGACGGCTGCGCTGCGGGCATGGCCGCTCCTGTCCGCGTTCACTCGGGTGGCGGGAGGTGGGCGGGGTTGCCTCCGGACGGAGCCCGGGGCCTGGTGCGCCGTGCGTGTACCCGGGGAGCCCTTCCCACTCTGGTCCCGCCCAACCCGGGTGCTCGGTTAACTACTCGTACGTAGCGGCACGCGGATCGCGAAGGGCCGGATCGACATCGGTCGAGGCTCCGTCAAGTCGGTGAGGACCGACTGATGTACAGCGGCACACCCCCTGTCCCAGTTGCCTCACGGGCCCCGCAGACACCCTTGTTCCGCTCCGTCGGGCCCGCGCATCTCGTGTGCCCCGGCAAGCGCGGGGGCACGCGGCCGAATGGTCCGCGGGGCAGGGATCCGGCCGGAATCGCACCCCCGCGGCGGACGGGACCGGGCGGCCCGCGGCGGGCGTGCCGGCCGGTCGCCGGCCGTCTGCGGCCTTCACCGGACGACCCGTTGGAGACCCGGCCCCACGAGGCGCCATGGCCGGGCGGCGGGGGCGCCGCTAGCCTTCCGGGGGTCGAAGCGCGGGTGCACAGCGTGGTGCGACCGCTCCGATCCGTCATCCCCTGCGAAGGTGGAACACGTGAAGGCTATCCGTCGATTCACCGTGCGCCCCGTCCTCCCCGAACCCCTTCTGCCGCTCGCCGACCTCGCGCGCAACCTGCGCTGGTCTTGGCACGCGGAAACCCGCGAACTCTTCCAATCCGTCGACCCCGAAGGCTGGCAGGCCGCCGGCGGCGACCCCGTCCGCCTGCTCGGCGCCGTGCCCGCCGCCCGGCTGGAGGAACTGGCCGGCGACCGCCGGTTCCTGCGCCGGCTCGCCGTGGCCGCCGCCGACCTCGACGACTACGTCCACGGCGGGAGGTGGTACCAGAGCCACGAGAGCGATGGCGGGCTCCCCGCGGGGATCGCCTATTTCTCCCCCGAGTTCGGCATCACCGCAGCCCTGCCGCAGTACTCCGGCGGCCTCGGGATCCTCGCCGGCGACCACCTCAAGGCCGCCAGCGACCTCGGCGTCCCGCTCATCGGAGTGGGCCTGCTCTACCGCCACGGCTACTTCCGCCAGTCGCTCTCCCGCGACGGCTGGCAGCAGGAGCACTACCCCGTCCTCGACCCCAACGAGCTGCCCGTCTCCCTGGTCCGCGAGGAGGACGGCAGCCCCGCCCGGGTGGCACTCAGCCTGCCCGGCGGCCGCGCGTTGCACGCGCACATCTGGCAGGCCCGCGTCGGGCGGGTGCCGCTGCTGCTCCTCGACTCCGACGTCGAGGACAACGACACCGCCGCCCGCGAGGTGACCGACCGGCTCTACGGCGGCGGCAGCGACCACCGGCTGCTCCAGGAGATGCTGCTCGGCATCGGAGGCGTCCGCGCGGTCCGTACGTACTGCCGGCTCACCGGCCATCCCGACCCCGAGGTCTTCCACACCAACGAGGGGCACGCCGGGTTCCTCGGACTCGAACGCATAAGGGAACTGGGAGGAGAGCCGGGGCTCGGCTTCGACGCCGCCGTCGAGGCGGTGCGCGCCGGAACCGTGTTCACCACGCACACCCCCGTCCCCGCCGGCATCGACCGCTTCGAGCGGTCCCTGGTCGCCCGGCACTTCGGGGAGGGCGGCGAACTGGCCGGCGTGCCCGTGGACCGGATCCTCGAACTGGGCGCCGAGTCCTACCCCGGCGGCGACCCCGGGGTCTTCAACATGGCCGTCATGGGGCTGCGCCTCGCCCAGCGCGCCAACGGCGTCTCCACCCTGCACGGGGCCGTCAGCCGGGGCATGTTCGCCGGCCTGTGGCCGGGCTTCGACCCCGCCGACGTCCCCATCACCTCCGTCACCAACGGGGTGCACGCGCCGACCTGGGTGGCCCCCGAGGTGATCCGGCTCGGCGCCCGGCAGATCGGCGCCGGCCGCACCGAGGACGCGCTGTCGGTCGGCGGCTCCCCGCGCTGGGACGCCGTCGCCGGGATCGGGGACCAGGAGGTCTGGGACCTGCGCCGGGTGCTGCGCGAACAACTGGTCCAGGAGGTCCGCGACCGGCTGCGCGCCTCCTGGAAGCAGCGCGGCGCCGCCGACGCCGAACTGGGCTGGGTGGACTCCGTCCTCGACCCGGACGTGCTGACCATCGGCTTCGCCCGCCGGGTGCCCTCCTACAAGCGGCTCACGCTGATGCTCCGCGACCCCGAGCGGCTGCGCAGGCTGCTGCTGGACCCGGAGCGGCCCGTGCAGATCGTCGTCGCGGGCAAGGCGCACCCGGCCGACGACGGCGGGAAGCGGCTCGTCCAGGAACTGGTGCGGTTCTCCGACGACCCGCGCGTGCGCCACCGCATCGTCTTCCTGCCCGACTACGGCATGGCCATGGCCCAGAAGCTCTACCCGGGCTGCGACGTCTGGCTGAACAACCCGCTGCGCCCCCTGGAGGCCTGCGGCACGAGCGGGATGAAGGCCGCACTGAACGGCTGCCTCAACCTCTCCGTGCTGGACGGCTGGTGGGACGAGTGGTTCGAGCCCGACTTCGGCTGGGCCATCCCCACCGCCGACGGGATCGGCACGGACGACGAGCGCCGTGACGACTTGGAGGCCAACGCCCTCTACGAGTTGATCGAGGGCCGGGTCGCGCCCCGCTTCTACGACCGGGCCGGGCACACCGGCCTCCCGGCGCGCTGGATCGAGATGGTCCGGCGCACCCTGGTGTCGCTGGGCCCGAAGGTGCTCGCGGGACGCATGGTCCGCGAGTACGTGGAACGGCTCTACGCGCCGGCCGCGCTCTCCCACCGCGCCCTCACCCCGGAGGCCGCCCGCGACCTCGCCGACTGGAAGGGCCGGGTCCGCGGCTCCTGGCCGAGGGTCGCCGTCGAGCACGTGGAGGCCATGGCCGCCGCGCCCGTCGGAGGCACCGCCGAACTCGGGGCCACGCTCACCCTCCGGGTACGGGTCGCCCTCGACTCCCTCGCGCCGGAGGACGTCGAGGTCCAGGCGGTCGCGGGCCGGGTCGACGCCCAGGACGTCATCCAGGGCGGCCGGTCCTTCCCGCTCAAGGCCGCCGCCGGACCCGACCTGGAGGGCCGCTGGGTGTACGAGGGCCCGCTCGCGCTCGACCGGACCGGACCCTTCGGTTACACCGTGCGGATCCTGCCCGCGCATCCGCTGCTGGCGACCCCGGCCGAACTGGGCCTGGTCGCCGGGCCGGCGGACACCGACGCGGGGGGCGGTGTCCTGCTGCGCTGACCGCCGCTCAGGGGACGGGCGGCGGATCGACCAGCCGCCCGTCCTCCACCAGCATCCCGGCCCGCTTCACGGTGCGCAGGATCGGGACCAGCTCCACCTGCCGAATGCCGTCGACCGCGCCGATCCGCTCGGTGAGGTAGGTGTACAACGCGTCGGTGTCCCGGCACACCACCACCGCGAGCAGGTTCGCCGAGCCGGTGACCGCCGCCGCGAACGGCACCTCCGGGTGCTCGCCTATCGCCGCCCCCACCCGGGCCAGCCGGGCCGGGTCCACCGTCAGGAGCATCGCGGCCTCCGCCTCGTACCCGAGGGTCCCGGGCACGATCTCCACGTCGAAGTAGACCGCCCCCATGTCCCGCAGCCGGTCCAGCCGGCGCCGGGCGGTGGACTCCGACAGCCCGGTGGCCCGGGCCAGCTCCGGATAGCCGGCGCGGCCGTCCTGCCCCAGCACGCCCAGCATCGCCAGCTCCGCCTCGTCCAGCGCGTACCGGTCCTGATCCGGCAGCGGCGGCTGCCGCTCCAGCGCCGCCACCTGGTCCGGGCGCAGCGCGTCGATGCCGAACCAGCGCTCGGGCCCGCCCGTGAACATGCGCAGGATGGTGTGGGCGCTCACCCCGATCACCCGGCGGGTGCGCGGGAGCTTCTCCAGCAGCAGGACGTCGCGGTCCTGGCGGGTCCGGGCCTTGGTCATGCAATGGATCTCGGTGCCGCCGGAGTTGAGGGTGACCCAGGCGATGTCCGGCCGCCGGGCCAGCGCCTCCGCGACGGCGAGCGCGGCGTCCGGCGTGCACTGCACCCGCAGCCAGGACTCGAACAGTCCGACCCGGCTGCCCAGCGGCAGCCCGACCACCCGGAGCAGGCCCGTGGTGCGCATCCGGCGGTAGCGGCGCACCACGGTCTGGTCGGAGACCTCCAGCACCTCCGCGAGCCGGCTGAAGGAGGCCCGCCCGTCGATCATGAGGGCCTGTACGAGAGCCAGGTCGAGGTGGTCCATCTCGGCGGGACCGGCCAGAGGCTGCATGGTTTCCATCATCGCAGAGCTTCCGACGAGTGAAATCCGGCAAGGGCGGTCCGCTGGATGGTTGGTCCGGACGGGTGGCCGCGACTCTGGTGGCACACCTCATCTGCTCTTGATCCGGAGAACCCCCATGCGTAAATGGCTGCCCTTGACGGCCGTGAGCCTCGGAGCCTTCATGCTCCTGGTCGACGTCACCATCGTGACCGTCGCGCTCCCGGACATGGCCACCGACATGAACACCGGTTTCGCCGGACTCCAGTGGGTGATGGACATCTACGCCCTGGCGCTCGCCGCACTGCTGCTCGGCGCGGGCTCCCTCGCCGACCGGATCGGCCGCCGCCGCGTCTACCTCGGCGGGCTCGCCGTCTTCGCCGCCGCCTCCCTGGCATGCGGCCTGGCCACCGGCCCCGGCCTGCTGATCGCCTTCCGCGCCGTGCAGGGCATAGGCGGCGCGGCGATGTTCGCCACCACCATGGCCCTGCTCAGCAGCGCCTACCAGGGCCGCGACCGGGGGATCGCCTTCGGCGTCTGGGGCGCGGTCAACGGCGCGGCCGCCGCGGCCGGGCCGATCATCGGCGGACTGCTGACCGAGCACTTCGGCTGGCGCTGGATCTTCTTCATCAACCTGCCCGTCTGCGCCCTCGCCGTCTGGGTCACCCTCAAGGCCGTCGCCGAGTCCCGCAACCCGCACGCCAAGGGCCTCGACCTGCCCGGCATGGTCACCTTCACGGCGGGCGCCGGCATCGTCACCTACGCCCTCATCCGGGTCTCGGAGAACGGCTGGACCTCCGCTGCCACCCTCGGCCTGCTCGGTCTCGGCGCGGCCTGCTTCGCCGCCTTCGTCCTCGTCGAACTGCGCACCGCGCACCCGATGCTCGACCTCTCCCTCTTCCGCAGCCCGACCTTCGTCGCGGTGATGGCCGGCGGACTGCTGCTGTCCGGGGCGGCGTTCTCGTACCTCATGTACGTCTCGCTCTGGCTCCAGTCCGCCGAGGGGATGGGCCCGGTCCAGGCCGGACTGGTCCTGGTGCCGCTGAGCCTGGCCGCGTTCCTCGTCTCCGCGGTGGCCGGCCGACTGCTGCACGGCGCCCCCGCCCGACTGTCCATCGGCGGCGGGTTGCTGCTGATCGGGGCGGGCGCGCTGCTCCAGGCCTGGATGCTGGACGCGGGCGACGGCTGGACGGCCCTGGTGCCCGGGCTGGTGCTGACCGGCGTGGGCGTCGGGATGGCCACCCCGCCGCTGGCCGCCGCCGCGATGGGAACCGTGGCCCCGGCCCGGGCCGGAATGGCCGGCGGCGCCCTGAACACCGCCCGCCAGTTGGGCAACGCCCTCGGCATCGCGGTGCTCGGCGCGCTCTTCCAGGCCGGTCTGACGAGCGGGCTCGCCGGCAGCGGGCAGCCGCACGGCACCGCCGAGGCGCTGGCCTCGGGCGGGGCGGGGCGGTTCCTCGCGGCCGGCCCGCAGGCCCGGGAGTGGGTGGAGGCCGCCTTCGCGAGCGGGCTCCGCGACACCTTCGTGGCCTCCGGGGTGATGGGTCTGGTGGGCGCGCTGGTGGTCGTCCTGCTGATCCGTCCCGCCGCGGGGACCGGGGCGTCGGTCCCGGCCCAGGCCAAGGACTCGACCACCGAGCGGGCCGCCGCCTGAGCCGCCGAGTCCCTACGGACACCCGCGCATCGGGACCCCGGTGCGCGGGTGTCCGTATGTCCGGGGGCGGACGGGCGTACGACCGCCGTACGGCCCGGGTGCCCGGTCCGGGAGGGTGAACCTTCGAACGCGCTGCGCATGCTGAATCGTTTCTGCTGATCGGCCCGCTCCTACGCTGCCCGCTGGATGTCTCCGGATCCGGCATCCAGCGACCAGAGAAACGGACTCTTCATGCGTGCTCGCACCACTGCCGCGGCCTTCCTCGGCGCTCTCGCGCTCGTCCTGCCGGCCTCCGGGCAGGCCATGGCCGACGACGACCACGACGACCGCCACACGCTCGGCCGCCTCTACTACGTCGTCGAGGACGAGGACGGCGACGAGTACACCCGCCACATCAGCCCGGCCGACAACGACACCTGCTACGAGCTGACGGGCACCTCCCGGCACCAGCCGGCCACCGAGGCGTACAACCGCACGGAGTCGCTGGCGGTGCTCTTCGAGGGCCGCGGCTGCAACGGCCGGGCGGTGCGCACCCTGGCGCCGGGCGGCGGGGCACACGACGTCGAGGCCCTCTCGGTCTACTTCCGGCCCACCGGCGGGAACGGCCACCACGGCCACGACGGCGACTGGAACGACGACGACCGCAGCGTCCGCCGCGACGCCCGGCCGGAGCAGGGTGGGCTGACGCACCTGGCCAAGCCCACCGTGGCCGCCGTCGCCGCCCACGCCGCAGCCCCCGCCGCACGCCCGGGCGACGACGAGCCGTCCGCCGACGAGCAGCGCGGCGAGGACGAGCAGCGCGGCGAGGACGAGCAGCGCGGCGAGGACGAGGAGGGGCGCGACGAGGCCGGCCGTCCGGGCGACGACCAGGCCGAGGACGAGAACGGACAGCGCGACGAGGACGAGGCGCGCGACGAGCGCGGCCAGGACGAGGAGAACGAGGCGCGCGACGAGGACGAGCAGCGCGACGAGCGCGGCCAGGACGGCGAGGAGGAAGAGGAGTACGGCGTCCTGGACGCCGTCTTCCGCACCCTCGGCTGACCCGTCACGGCTGACACCGGCCTCGGCCGGCATGTCTCCCGGCTGAACCGAAGGGCCCGACACCCCCGTGGGTGCCGGGTCCTTCGCGCGGGGACGGCCGGCCGGGCTACACGGGCGGCGTCACCCCTGTCGTCCCGAGCCCGCCGGCCAGCCAGGCCACCACGTCCGCCGCCGTGTAGGGGGAGGCGTCGGGAGAGAGCCTCGGCAGGAACGACAGGTCCTTGCCGATCGTCACCAACGGGGGCTCCACCCGGCCGCCCGGGCGGCGTTGCGCCAGACCGATCGTGGCCAGCAGGCCGTTGCACAGGCACTGCCGGCCGTGCGCGTCGGCGGCGTTCCCGCCCTTGCGCACGTACGCGGTCACCGGCTCGGCGGCGCACCGGTAGACCAGGCCGCGCTCGGACCGTACGGGGGTGCGCAGGAATCCCAGGTCGCAGACCCGGCGGCGGGCCCGGGCCACCTCCGGTTCGGAGACGGTGCCCGGCAGCCGCGCCACCTTGAAGGGGAACGCCGTCGGGGAGGCCTGCGGATCGTTGCGGACCGTCAGGGTTCCCGCGCGGGCCCGGTCGAGCAGTTCCTCCCGCAGGTGCCGGGCCATCCCGGACTCCTCGCACAACGCGAACGCGCTGCCGACCTGCACCCCGGCCGCGCCGGCGGCCCGCGCGGCGGCCACCGCCTCGGGGCTCGCCTGTCCGCCCGCGAGCCAGAACGGCAGCCCGAGCGCCGCCATTTTGGCCGGATCGGGTTCGTCGCGCGGGCCGTAGACCGGCTCGCCGGCGTCGTCCAGGGCCATGGGGCCGCGCGGCGGGGCGCTGTGACCGCCGGCCCGGCTGGTCTCGACGACGAACCCGTCGGGGCGAGTGGCCTCGTCCCGGTTCAGGTAGGCGGCCAGCACCGGGAGGGAGACGATCGCCAGGACCCGCGGTCGGCGCAGCGGGCCGGGCAGCGGGTCCGCCGACAGGGCGCCCGGGTCGAAGAGGTGCTCCAGCGGCTCCTCGTCGCCCTCGACGGAGATCCGGGTCACGCAGGGTTCGCCGCGCGCCAACCGCGAGGCGAGGGCCGGGATCTGACCGGGGACTCCCGCGCCCACGAGCACGTGGTCGACGCCTGCCAGGATCGCGCCGAACATCGCGGGGGCGGTGGCGAGCTGGATCTTCTCCAGGTAGTTGACGCCGACGAGGCCATCGTGTCCCTCCTTGGCCAGCCAGACCTCGACGAAGTTGCCGAGGACGGTGAGTACGTCCGCCGGGGTCCCGCCGGTCACGCGCAGCCGCGGGGTGGCCCGCAGCGGGGCGGAGGGGTCCGTCGGGCCCCCCTCGCGGAAGTGGCGGTCGAGGACGGCCCGGGCGAGTTCGGGGATCGGGAAGGCGGCGAGCGCCCGGCGGGCGTGCCCGCCCGGGTCGCCGGTCTGGAGCACGCGGGCCAGGACGACGTCCAGCGCGGTGCCGGAGACCACGCCCAGTTGGCCGGTGAGGGACACCGCGCGGGCCAGCCGCCACCCGGACACGCCGACGCCCATGCCGCCCTGGATCAGCCAGGGGTGCCCGCCCGGGGCCCGGACGGGCGCGGAGCCGGCGTCGGTGGCTCGGTGGACGGTGGGCCGGGCGGGCGCGTCGGGGTCGGAGGTGGGCTGGTGTGCTGTCGCGGCCATGTGCGTGCGTCCGTCCCTGTGCGGTGACCCGAACCTACGGTGGCGTAGGTTCGCCGGGTTCCACTATCTCCCCGGCGGGGTCGGGCGGCGGGCGCCGAAGGTCCCCCTCGCGGGGGCACCAGGTCCCGCCGTCGGCGGGACCCCCGGACATGGAACAGGGCCGCCCGGGGTGGTCTTCTCCCGAGCGGCCCCGCGATCGAACGGTGGTGCGGTCAATCCCCGACGGGGATCAGAAGGTGAGCTTCCAGCTGTTGATGTAGCCGGTGTCCGCGCCGGCCAGGTCGGCGACCCGGAGCTTCCAGACACCGTTGGCGACCTCGGAGGAGGCGTTCACGGTGAAGGACTGGACGATGTTGTCCGCGCTGCCGCCGGTGCGGTTGCGCAGGTTGTACAGGGTGCCGTCGGGGGCGACCAGGTCGACCTTCAGGTCACCGACGTAGGTGTGGACGATGTTCACGTCCACCTTGAGGGTGCTCGGGGCGTTGCCCGTGCGGTTCACCGTGATCGGGGAATCGACGGTCGAGTTGTCCGCGATCTGGTAGTCGGCCGTGTTCTCGAAGACGTTCGGCTGCGAGGTGCCGACCGTCCAGGTGAAGGAGGCCGTACCGGTCTTGCTCTGCGAGTCGGTCACCGTGACGGTCACGTTGGACGTGGCGGCGGTGGTGGCCGTGCCCGAGATCAGGCCGGTGGAGGAGTTGATCGACAGACCGGCCGGCAGGCCGGTCGCCGCGTAGCTCAGCGCGCCCGGGTTGGTGCTGGTGGCCTGGACCTGCAGGCTGACAGCGCCACCCACCTGGGTGTTCTGGTTGGCGATCGGAGTGACCGTGACACCGGTCGTGATGCGGGCGCCGACCGCGATGCCCGCCCAGGCGTTGGCCACGTTGTTGTACGTGGTCGAGCCCTGGCCGTACAGGTCGGCGGCGGCCTGCAGGGTGGCCGTGCGCGCGGCGGCGTAGTTGGTGTTCGACTTGAAGTAGCCGACCGTCAGCGCGCGGAACCAGATCTTCGAGGCGGCGTCCCGGCCGATCGCCGTGACGGGCAGGTTGTCGGCGGTGGGCGAGTTGTAGCTCACCCCGTTGACGACCTTGGCGCCCGAGCCCTCGGAGGCCAGGTAGTACCAGTGGTTGGCCGGACCCGAGGAGTAGTGGACGTCGATGCCGCCCAGACCCGAGTACCAGGAGTCCTTGGACGAGCCGTCCTTGCTCGGCTTGTCCATGTAGCGCAGCGGGGAGCCGTCGCCGTTGATGTCGATCTTCTCGCCGACCAGGTAGTCACCGACGTCCTGGGGGTTGTTGGCGTAGAACTCGACCGCGGCCGCCATGATGTCGGAGGTGGCCTCGTTCAGACCGCCGGGCTCACCGCTGTAGGTCATGTTGCCGGTGACCGAGGTGAGACCGTGGGTCATCTCGTGCGCCGCGACGTCCGTCGAGGTGAGCGGCTTGGTGTTGCCCTCGCCGTCGCCGTACGTCATGCAGAAGCAGCTGTCGTCCCAGAACGCGTTGACGTACGCGTTGCCGTAGTGGACCCGGCTGTACGGGGCCACGCCGTCGTTGCGCAGGCCGTTGCGGCCGTGGACGTTCTTGTAGTAGTCCCACGTCGCGGCGGCGCCGTAGTGGGCGTCCGCGGCGGCGGTCTCGGCGTTGGACGCCTGGCCGTTGCCCCAGATGTCGTCCGGGCCGGAGAACAGGGTGCCGGTGCCGGACGAGCCCTTGTTCAGGTTGTACGTCTTGTGGTTGCCGCGGCCGGTGTCGGTCAGCGTGTAGTTGCTGCCCGACTGCGCGGAGCCCAGCGTCACCTGACCGCTGTACATCGTGTTGCCGGTGCCGGTCTCGATGGCCTGCCACTCGGTGATCTTGGCGCCGGTCTTGGCGTTGGTGACCACGTGCAGCTCGCTCGGGGTGCCGTCGTGCTGGAGGCCGCCGACGACGGTCTCGAACGCGAGGACCGGGGCGCCTTCGGCGGCCCAGATCACCTTGCGGGCGTTCTTGGAGGCCTTCGCGTCCTTGGCACCCTGGGTCTTGGCCAGACCGAGGGCCTGCTGCTCCGCCGAGGCCGGGGTGACCGAGGCGCTGGTGTCCGCGACCTTGATCTCGTGGTTGGTGGCCTTGGTCACGCTCTTGGTGACACCGCTCTTGGCGTGGACCGTCAGGTCACCGCCGAGCACGGGCAGGCCGGCGTAGGTGCGTTCGTAGGTCGTGTGCGTGGTGCCGTCCGCATCCTGGACGACATCGCGGACGACGAGCTTCTCCTGACCGCCGAGCCCGAGCGCCTTCGCCGCCTGCACGGTGGTCGAGTTGGCGTCGGCGAGGAGCGTCGCACGCTCCGAAGCGCTGAGTGCGCGGTTGACCGAGCCCGGGTTGGGCTGGGCCGCCGTGCGGGCCTGGGACGCGGTGGCGTCGGCGGTGGCTGTTCCGGCCTGTATACCTACGGCGAGCAGGGCTGCCGCGGCTACGAGAGCGCCGGCCGCAGTGGCACGCCGCTGGGGGGTGGGACTCAACGCAGACTCCTTCTGCAAGGGGGGTTCCGGATGGCTGGGTGGGCCTCCGGGCAGATCAGGGCTGGTGCGATGAACGGTCGAAGAGTGCCACCTGTGGGCGCTGATGTCAGGGCCGCGTCAAAAGGTTGGCTGGAAACGGTTCGTTGTCCGAAGATACGTATCCGGTATCCGAACCATTCACCTTTGTGTGGGAAGGGGGAGTTCGGCATGTGGAACGGGATGTACCGGTTGCTAACGCTTGAGCAACGAGAGGCACCGTTAACGCAAACGGCATTTACCGTACGGGTGTTTGTCGTACTGTTTCCCGGTGCGACTGTTGCCCGTTGCCAGGGGAAGCCACGGGCGCTCGCCGCTGTCATATGACCACGTGCCAGGGGGGCCCATGAGGCATGTCCATTTTCCTGCGCAAAGAGTGGCCAGGACCGTCGCCGACACGGTCGGGGCGGCCACCGCGCCCGCTCGACGGCTCGGGGACAAGGCCGGTTGGTACCTGCCGGTCGCCGTGGCCGCCGACTTCCTCGGTGCCGCCGTGCCCGTGGGACTCGTCTTCGAGGCCGCGCAGCAGGTCCGGCCCGCGTACTGCGCCGTCGGCGCCGCTCTCGCGTGGACCGGGGTGCAGGCCGTGCGCCGGCGCTACGCGGCCCGGCAGCTCGGCGAATCGCGCGGAGTGCTGCCGGTCGTGCACGACTGGCTGATTCTCATCGGGGTACTGGCCGTCGCCCGCGTGGTGACCGGCGAGAGCACCCCCCGACTGGCCGCGCTCGGGGCACTGTTGCCCGCCCTGCTGATCACCGTCGCGGTCCACAAGCTCACCTACCGCCACCTCTCGGCCGCCCGTCGCGAGGCGCAGGCCGTCAGTCGGGTGCTGGTCGTCGGCGAACCCGAGGCCGCGGAGGGCGTCATCGCACACCTGGCCGCCCGGACCGACCACCCCTACGTGGTGGTTGGGGTCATCCCGGTGGGCGACGGCCCGCTCTCCAGCGGCGTGCCCGTCGCGGCCCGGCTCGAAGCGGGGATGCCGGACACCCCGTACGGGGACTCGGCCGCCGTGCTCGGCGCCGTCGCCGGACACCACGCCGACCTGGTCCTGGTCGCCCCCGGCGTGCGCATCGCCGGCGAGCGGCTGCGCCGGGTCGCCTGGGCCCTGCACGACGCCGGCCTGGAACTGGCCGTCTTCCCCGGACTGGTGGAGATCTCCGTCAAGCGACTGGAGACCCTGTCCGCGGGCGGGCTCGCCGTGCTGCGGATCGCGCCGCCCGTGCGGCGGGGCATACAGACCCTGTTGAAGTCGGTGCTGGACCGGGTGGGGGCCGCGATCGGGCTGCTGGTCCTGTCGCCGATGTTCCTCGCGGTCGTGCTGGCGATACGCCTCGGTTCCCCCGGTCCGGCCTTCTACAGCCAGCACCGCATCGGACGCGACGGCGAGCCCTTCGTCATGTGGAAGTTCCGCACGATGGTGATCGACGCCGACAAGCTCAAGGACGACCTGGCGGCATCCAACGAGAACGATGGTCTGATGTTCAAGATGCGCCGTGACCCCCGGGTGACCCGGGTGGGCCGGCTGCTGCGCCGGACGTCGATGGACGAACTGCCCCAGCTGGTGAACGTGCTGACCGGCAGCATGTCGCTGGTCGGTCCCCGGCCGCCGCTGCCGGAGGAGGTGGCGCGGTACGACGAGGTCGAGCTGCGCCGGCTCACCGTGCGGCCCGGCATGACCGGCCTGTGGCAGATCAGCGGGCGGTCGGACCTGTCCTGGGACGAAACGATTCAGCTTGATCTGCAGTACGTCGACAACTGGTCCTTCACCAGCGATGTCGACGTCATGGGCCGTACCCTCCGCGCCGTCGTCGACGGTCGCGGAGCGTACTGAGGGGCCGAGGCCCGTGCGATCAGCCCTGCCCCAACCACCAGGCGTACGTGGAGGCGATGCCGTCCCGCAGCGGGATGCCCGGCTTCCAGCCCAGCGAGGTCAGACGGGTCACGTCCAGCAGCTTGCGCGGCGTCCCGTCCGGCTTGGTGGTGTCCCAGGCGAGCCGGCCCTCGAAGCCGGTCACCTCGGCGACGGTCTCGGCCAGGGCCTTGATGGTCAGGTCCTCGCCGCAGCCGATGTTGACGGGCTCGTCCCCGTCGTAGCCGTTCAGCAGCACCGCGCAGGCCGCCGCGAGGTCGTCCACGTGCAGGAACTCGCGGCGGGGGGTGCCCGAGCCCCACAGGGTGACCTCGTCGCGCCCCTCGACCGCGGCCTCGTGGAAGCGCCGGATCAGGGCGGGCAGCACGTGCGAGGACTGCAGGTCGAAGTTGTCGCCCGGGCCGTAGAGGTTCGTCGGCATGGCCGAGATGTACGAGGCCCCGTACTGCTTGCGGTACGACTGGACCTGGACGATGCCGGCGATCTTCGCCAGGGCGTACGCCTCGTTGGTCGGCTCCAGCGGGCCGGTCAGCAGGGCGTCCTCGCTGATCGGCTGCGGGGCCAGCTTGGGGTAGATGCAGGAGGAGCCCAGGAACAGCAGGCGGTTCACCCCGGCGGCGTGCGAGCCGGCGATGACGCTGAGCTGGATCTTGAGGTTGTCCTCCAGGAACTGCACCGGGTAGGTGCTGTTGGCCATGATGCCGCCGACCTTGGCGGCGGCCAGCACGACCGCGTCCGGACGGACGTCCTTCAGGTACGCCTCGGTGGCGGCGGCGTCGCGCAGGTCGAGCTCCGCGCGACCGCGGGTGAGCACCTCGTGGCCGTCGGCGGTGAGGCGCCGGACGACCGCGGACCCCACGAGGCCGCGATGGCCGGCGACGAAGACGCGGGCGTGCGGGGGCAGGAGCGGCAGCGAACTTGTCATACCGCCGATGATGCCGGCCCCCGGACGTGGGCCGACGCCGAGGTGGCCGGCCCGCGACGGGTCGGGACGGCCGGAATCCGGAGGGCGTGGCTCCGGTTCGGCCGTGTACGGTACCCATCCAGCCCCCGCGCCCGCGCCCGCGCGGACGGAGCGCCCCCCGACCGGGACCCGCGCCCCCGCACGGCGCGCCGCCGCCACGGGCCGACAGGCCCGTCACGAACTCCGAGGCACGGCCTCGAAACGCCGGGGCGCCGTCCCGGCACGGTGGGGCACGCCCCGCACTTCACAACAGACCGCAACGATTCACAGGGGGACCCCACATGGGCAAGACCGCACTGATCACCGGAGTCACCGGACAGGACGGCTCGTACCTCGCCGAGCTCCTGCTCTCCAAGGGCTACACGGTGCACGGGCTCGTGCGGCGGTCCTCCAGCTTCAACACGGAGCGGATCGACCACATCTACCAGGACCCGCACACGGAGAACCGCTCCCTCGTCCTGCACCACGCCGACCTGTCGGACGGCGTCGCCCTGGTGAACCTGCTGCGCGACATACGCCCCGACGAGGTCTACAACCTGGGCGCGCAGTCGCATGTGCGGGTGTCCTTCGACGCCCCGCTGTACACCGGCGACGTGACCGGCCTCGGCGCCCTGCGCCTGCTGGAGGCGATCCGGGCGAGCGGGATCGACACCCGCATCTACCAGGCCTCGTCCTCCGAGATGTTCGGCGCCACCCCGCCGCCGCAGAACGAGACGACCCCGTTCCACCCGCGCAGCCCCTACGGCGCCGCGAAGGTCTTCGCGTACTGGACCACGGTGAACTACCGCGAGGCGTACGACATGTTCGCCGTCAACGGGATCCTCTTCAACCACGAGTCCCCGCGCCGCGGCGAGACCTTCGTGACCCGCAAGATCACCCGCGCGGTCGCCCGGATCAAGGCCGGCCTCCAGGACCACCTCTACCTGGGCAACCTCGACGCCGTCCGCGACTGGGGCTACGCCCCGGAGTACGTCGACGCCATGTGGCGGATGCTCCAGCAGGACGAGGCGACCGACTACGTGGTGGCCACCGGTGTGGCCGCGACCGTCCGCGAGTTCGTCGAGTCCTCCTTCACCCACGCCGGGCTCGACTGGAACGAGCACGTGCGCTACGACGCCAAGTACGAGCGCCCCAGCGAGGTCGACGCCCTCATCGGCGACGCCTCCAAGGCCAACGACCTGCTTGGCTGGAAGCCGTCGGTCCTGGTCGCGGAGCTGGCACGCATCATGGTCGACGCCGACATCCGCCACGTCGAGGACCAACTGGCGGGCGTGACGGTACGGATTGACCGCTGAGGGCTTATATTTCGCCTACGCTTTGCCGTGTCCCGGCCATGTTCCGCAGGTCTCTGCGGGTGTGGCCGGGGTAAACCTGCCGTATGTCCGTAGTGCACCCTCCATGCTGAACCCTGTTGATTCCAAGTTGGTATGCAATGGGTCAAGTGAGGTGACCGGGCCCTCACGCGAGCCCTAGTCTGCGCCTGTACATATGGCTGTTCGTATAGTTCCAGCCATCAAACCGGGCAATTGCCCTGGGGGGCTCATGCGTAGATCCAGAGGGCTGACTGCTGCCCTCGTCCTGTCACTGGCCGGTGTCGGCACCGGCATAGGCCTGGTGCTGATGCCCGAGGCGTCGGCCATCACGCAGCCGGTGGCATTCACGGCCGACGACCTGCCGACCTGGCAGCCGAACGGCATCGTCTTTGCCATGGCCCAGGCCAACGGCACCGTGTTCGCCGGCGGTACCTTCTCGGCGGTCCGTCCGCCGGACAACGCCGGCAGCGGCACCGAGCAGGAAGCCGTGAACTTCGTCGCGCTGGACGCGGCGACGGGCACCCCGACCTCCTGCAAGCTCGCCTTCACCACGGGCGACGGCAGTGCGACCGTCCGGTCGCTGGTCGTATCGAAGGACAAGAAGACGCTGTACGCGGCCGGATACTTCGGGGCCGTCAACGGCACCCCGGTCTCCAGCGTCGCGGCGATCGACATCGAGTCCTGCACCCCCAAGGCGTCGTTCCACCCGAGCTTCCCCGCCACCGTGCGCGCGCTCGCCGTCACCGACGACACCCTGTACGCCGCAGGCGACTTCGGCACCGTCGAGGGCCAGACCCGCGAGCGGTTCGCCGCGGTCGACGCCGCCTCCGGTGCGATCAAGCCCTTCGTCGCCAACGCCGACGAGCCCGGCCGCGCCGTCGCGCTCAGCAACGACGGCAAGAACGTCCTGCTGGGCGGCGACTTCTTCTCGGTCAACGGCTCCAACACCCACGCGCTGGCCGTCGTCAACGCCACCACGGGTGCCGTCGCCAAGACCTACAACAACATCCCGTCGAACTCGGTCGTCAAGCACATCTCGGCCGACGCGACCGGCTACTACACGGGCAACGAGGGTTCCGGCGGCGGCGTCTTCGACGGCCGCATCGGTCTCGGCACCAACTTCACCGAGAAGTGGCGCGACCGCTGCCTCGGCGCGACCCAGTTCGTCCTGCCGTACGACGGAGTCCTCTACAGCTCCTCGCACGCGCACGACTGCTCGCTGGAGGGCCAGTTCCCCGACGGCAAGCGCAACTTCCTGCTGGCGCAGCTCACCGACCACGAAGGCGCCGCCCCCGCGCCCGTGGACGGCTTCGTCCGCAGCCCGCGCAAGCTCGGCTGGCACCCCACCGCGAACGACGGCCTCGGCGAGGGCATCGGCCCGCGCGTGATGGCCATCGCGGAGAAGAACGACACCAAGTACATGTGGGTCGGCGGTGAGTTCACCCTGATCAACGGCCAGCCGCAGCAGGCGCTCACCCGCTTCTCCTCCAAGGGCGACGTCGGCGCGCCGACCACCCCGGTGGCCGGCGCGGGCAGCGTCAAGCCCGGTGAGGCCCAGGTCCGCTGGCGCACCAGCTACGACCAGGACGACAGCAAGCTGACGTACCGCATCTACCGCAACGGCTCGGGCACCGCGATCGCCACCGTGGCGGCGGAGTCCCTGGAGTGGGAGCGCCCGCAGGCCTCCTGGACCGACACCACGGTCAAGGCCGGGCAGTCCTACACCTACCGCGTGACCGCGACCGACGCCGCCGGCAACACCAGCGCGCTGTCGGCCACCACCTCGGTCACCATCCCGAGCTCGGTCCAGTCGTACCCGGACAAGGTCCGCTCGGACGGCGCCAACCTGTACTGGCGCTACGACGACGCGGTCAGCCCGTACGTCGCCGACTCCTCGGTCTCCGGCAACACCAGCGGCGTCCAGGTCAACGCCCCGGCACTGCGCCAGACGCCCGGCGCCGTCACCGGTACCAGCACGTCCATGGGCTTCAACGGCACCAGCCAGCAGGTGTACAGCGACCACCGCCAGAGCGTCGGGTCCAGCTACACCGTCGAGACCTGGTTCAAGACGAACAGCTCGCGCGGTGGCAAGCTGATCGGCTTCGGCAACAACACCACCAGCAACAGCGGCACGTACGACAAGCAGCTGTACATCACCAACACCGGTCGCCTGATCTTCGGCGTCTACAACGGCTCGAACCGGACCATCTCCACCGGTCTGTTCGACTCCTCGTACAACGACAACAAGTGGCACCACGTGGTCGGCACGCAGGGCCCCGGTGGCATGACGCTGTACGTGGACGGTCAGAACAAGGGCACGAACAACGCCTCGACCTCCACCGCGTACGAGGGCTTCTGGCACGTGGGCGGCGACAACCTCGCCGGCTGGCCGACCCGACCGACCAGCAACTTCTTCGCCGGTCAGATCGACGAGACGGCCGTCTACCCGACGGCGCTCACCCAGGCCCAGGTCAAGTCGCACTACGACCTGGCGAAGGCCCCCACCGACACGGTCTCCAAGGTCGTCACGACCGAGGACACCTACGTCAACCAGGGCGCGCCCAACGCCGCCAACGGCGCGGCCACCTCGCTCGCGGTCCGCGGTACCTCGGCCTACCAGACGTACCTGCGCTTCACCCTCCCGGCCGCCCCGGCCGGGCAGGTCCTGAAGACGGCCTCGCTCCAGGTCAAGACCACGACCCAGGCGGGCGCCGGCACGACCGACACCGTGTCCGTGGTCCCGGTCACCGGCTCCTGGACCGCCGCGGCCACCACGTTCAACACCAAGCCGGCGCTGGGCACCCCCGCCCTCGGCACCCTCGCGGGCGCCGCGGACGGCTCCGCCGTCCACGGGATCGACCTGGACACCGCGGCGGTCACCGCCCTGCTGGGCAGCAACACCAGCCTCGCGCTGACCAGCACGGGTACCGACCCGCTGTGGCTCTGGTCCTCGGAGTCGACGGCCGCGGACGCCGCTCCGCAGCTGATCCTCACCTTCGGCCCGAAGTAACCACCGCTTGACGGAGTACGGGGCCCGCCTCACCCGGCGGGCCCCGTATTCCTGTCTCACCACCGGCAAGTACGGGAGCCCCTGATGTACCGACGCCCCGCGGCGGCCGCTGTTCTGCTGGCCGCCGCCCTGACGCTGACCGCCTGCAGTTCGGGCGACGGCAAGGCCGACTCCGAGGCCGCGAAGCCGAAGCCGCCGGCCTCCTCGTCGGTCCCCGACCCGGCGGACGCCCCGCCGGCCTCGGCGACCCCGTCGACCGACACGAAGCCGACGGGCCCGGTCCTCCCCGACGCGAAGCTGACCCCGAAGACGGGCAACTTCACGGACAAGGAGAAGAAGTACCTGAGCGGCCGGGTGCCGGAGAAGATGGACCCGGCGGCCGTCCTCCAGACCGGCCAGGAGTCCTGCCAGCGCGTGGAGCGCACCGCCAAGCGCGACAAGGACGCCGCGACCGGGGCCGTCATCACCGGGGAGATCCCGGGGGCGAAGGACGCCATCACCCTGCTGTGCCCGGAGCAGAAGCCGATCCTCGCGGCCGCGGAGAAGGGCTTCCCCGAAGGCCCCCGGAAGTCGCCCGCCGCGGGCAACTACCGGGCGCTGACCCAGAGCACCACCTGCACCTGGGAGGCGAAGGGCAAGGACGGCGCCGTCCTCGCGTCGGGTCCGGCGTCCCCCCTCAAGGCGGGCGACAAGGTGACGGCCACCATCCCGGCCGGCGCCACGCAGTTCAACTCGACGGGCTGCTACGCCTGGATCCGCGCCTAGGCCCCCGTGCCGGAACGCCGCCGCCGCCCGAACTGCCGGGCGGCGGCGGCGTTTTCGCGTCCCGTTGCCGGGTACCCGCGTGTGACACGACCATGACTGTGGAGGCGGTAGGTATGCGCGGCATCGGCGGTTGCATCGCCCTGATCGTGGTGGGAGCCATCCTCACCTTCGCGAGCGACTGGAAGATGGAGAGCGTCAACCTCGATCTGGTCGGCCTCATCATGATGGCGGCCGGAGGCATCGGCCTCGCCGTCTACGCCAGCGTCCTCAAGCGCCGGCGCGCGGCCGGGGTCCTCCCGGTGGTCGAGGGCCGTCGCGACGGCATCTGACCCGTCCCCGGGACCCGGCCGCGCGGCCGGGCGACCCGGGGAAGTCCTAGCGGGCGCGTCCCGCGGCGGCCTCGTAGACCGGCAGGAGGGTGTCCAGGACCGCGTCCATCGAGAAGGACTCCGTCGCCAGCTTGCGGGCGGCGACCGAGGCGGCCGCGTTGGCGGCCGGGTCCAGCAGCGCGAGGATCGCCTCGGCGACCCCCGCCGGACCCGGGTCCACCGCCCGGCCGGCCCCCGCCGCGGCGATGTCGCGGGCCAGCCCGTTGGAGTGGGTCACCACCGGGGGGACACCGACCGACAGGGCCTCCAGGACCGACATCGGGAACGGCTCCTCCACCGACGGCAGCACGTACACGTGTGCCCGGCGCAGCTCCGTCAGCACCTCGGCGCTGGACAGCGCCCCGGGCACGGTGAACCGGTCGCCGAGCCCCAGGGCCGCGATCCGCGCGCGGACGGCGTCCCGTTCGCCCTCGTCCGGTCCCGCCACCACGAACTCCGCGTCCGGGTGGACGGCCAGCACCGCCGGGGCCGCGTCCACGAAGTCCACCGGACGCTTGCGGGCCTGCAGGCGCGCCGAGTACAGCACCCGCGGCGCCCCGCTCGGCGCGGGCCGCTCCTCCTGCGCCGGGGTGCCGTTGACGAGACGGACGGCCGAGGCGAGCGGGGGCGCCCCCACCACCGCGTCCAGGCCCTCCCGTTCGTGCGGGGTCAGGTACAGCACCGCGTCCGCGCCGCGCAGCACTCGGCGTACCGCCACCGCGTCCAGCACCTTCGCCAGCAGTTTCCCGCTCGGGTCCACCATGCCGTGGGTCTGGAGCACCAGTGGCTTGCGGGCCCGCAGCGCCGCCAGCGCCACCGGCAGCGTGACCAGGTCCCGGGCCAGGTGGACGTGGACGACGTCGGCGTCGCGGACCAGCCGGCCCGCAGAGGCCAGCAGGGCCGGCGAGGTCATCCCGCTGAAGCCGAGGGGGAGCAGTCGCCGAGCCGGGAACAGCTTCGCCGGGACGCCCTCCACCGAGGTCGGCCACGGGTCGGGGAATCCCTCGCCCAGGGCCAGCAGCCGGGCTTCGTGACCGCGTGCCCGCAGTCCCTTGGCGAGGTTCAGCGCGACCCGCACCGGGCCGCCGAAGGCGTGCGAGGGGGAGTGCAGCGTAACGGCGTGCAGGACTCTCACTTGGGCTCCTCCACCGGGCGGCGACGCCCGTCCTGGGTCTGCAGGGTCAACGGCGGCAGGTCCTTGTGGACCACGGCGCCCGCGCCCGCGACCGCGCACCGGCCGATCGTCACGCCGGCCAGCACCGTCGCGCGCACGGCCACCCACGCACCGTCCTCCACGACGATCGGGGCGTTGCGGTAGCGGAAGTCCGCGGCCCGGTGGTCGTGCGAGCCGGTGCAGAGCAGGGCCTCCTGCGAGACGCACACGTTCGCCCCGATGGTCACCGGTTCCAGGTTCAGCAGCCAGGCGCCCTCACCGATCCAGGTGTGGTCCCCGACGGTCAGTTTCCACGGCCACAGCACCCGCACCCGGTGGCGGATCAGCACGCCCTCGCCGATCTTCGCCCCGAAGGCCCGCAGCAGCGCGACGCGCAGCCGGGCCGGGCAGAACCAGGCCATGAACACCGTGTTCATCACGGCGAACCAGAGCGCCTGCGTCAGCAGTCCGCGCCCCTTCTCGTATCCGGCCAGCGTGAACGCAGGAAGATCCCGCAACTGTCGCCCCTCGTCGTCCGCCCCCGAGCACCGTCGGCGGGCGCCTCCCCGGCCGCGCCTCCCCGGGCGCCGCCCGCTCAGACTAGACTGCGCGCGGACCAGGTACACCGGGTGGGGGCAGCAGTGGCAACAGACGTACACAAGCCCGCCGTCACGCGCCCGATACCCGGCGTGCCCGACCCGGACGACGAGAAGAAGTGGGGTCGGGTCACCACCCCGCGCACCCTGCTCTCGCGCGCGTTGTCCATCCCGCTCATCCTCGGCTTCAGCGTCTTCCTGCCGCTCGTGGTCGCCGTCCAGTCCGGCGACGGCCAGCACGACGCCGCCTTCTGGCTCCAACTCCTGCTCACCATGTACGCGGGCGCCCGCCTGTCCGCGATGGTGCTGACCAGCCGCCGCAAGCTCCTCCAGGGCTCGTTCTGGCTGTTCGTCTACATGGCGATGGGGGTGGCCCCGCTCGCCCAGGCCGTCCTCGGCCGGGTACCCACGCCCGTGGTCGGGCCACGCTCCGACCTGACGCTCGCCATCGGCCTCGTCCTGCTGGGCTGCCTCGCGTTCGACGTCGGCGTCCTCCTCGCCCGACACCGGCCGACGGGCCTCGCCGGGGGTTCCCGCAAGGAGGAGAAGCCGGTCATGGCGCACAGGCGGCGCCTGCAACTGCTGACCGTCCTCGCCTTCCTGGGCAGCGCGGCCTTCATCATGAAGCTGGGCGGCCCCAGCGTCTTCTTCTCCAGCCGCCAGGAGATCATCGCCGGCATCGAGGAGGCGGGCGTCTCCAACGGCGACGGGCAGGCCGGCCAGGCCCTGCTGCGCGGTTTCGGCACCGTCCCGGCGCTGCTCGCCCTGCTGCTGTACACGCGCTGGCTGATCACCTCGAAGTTCGCCCGCCGCAAGGTGTCGATCATCGTCACCTGGGCGGGGCTGGCCGCGCTGAACCTCGTGGTCAACAACCCGATCTCGAACCCGCGCTACTGGTTCCTCACCGTCATGTTCGCGCTGCTGTTCACCGTCTTCCCGGTGAGCGCCGCGATGTACCGGGTGGCGCTGTCGATGGCCGTGGTGATCGCCCTGCTCGTCTTCCCGTTCGCGGACCGCTTCCGGTACGACGAGAAGAACTACAAGCCGGTCGAGACGACCTCGTTCCTGGAGCCGATGGCGCTCAAGGACTACGACCAGATCGGCATGTTCGCCAACACCATCACCTACGCGGACTCCGGCCCGGGCCACTCCTACGGGCGCCAGCTCGCCGGTTCCGTCTTCTTCGCCGTGCCCCGCTCGGTCTGGCCGAGCAAGGCACGCGACACCGGCGTGATGGTCGGCCAGTGGATGGGCACGATCAACACCAACCTCTCCTCCCCGATCTGGGCGGAGCTGTGGCTGGACTTCGGCACGCTGGGCATGGGCGCGGGCCTGTTGGTGATGGGCTACGCGGCCGCCCGCGTCGACCGGCGGTACGCGAAGCGCGCCACCCGCCGGTCCCCACCCGGCAGCCTGATCTCGGTGGTCGTCCCGCTGGTCGCGGGCTACTCCTTCATCCTGCTGCGCGGACCGCTGCTCCAGGCCTCGGGCCGCGTCGCGATCGCGGCCCTGTGCCTGGCCCTCGTGGCGACGTACCGCACGGACAAGGACAGCACCCTGCGCTGATCCGCCGACGGGGCCGTCCCACGCGCCCCGTCCGGGGTCAGGCGGCGCCGCGGCTCTCGGTCACCGGGTCGGGCATCGGACCCGCGGTCACCGGCGGCACGGGCAGCCGTACGACGCGCACCCAGCCGGCGGCGGCCTTGGCGGCCGAGCCGACGGCCAGCCCCCACGCGGCGCCGGCGACGCCCCACGCCGCGTACCCGCCCAGCAGCAGCCCCACCGACAGCAGCGAGAACACCACCTGGAGCGAGAGCGTCGCCTTCGGGTTGAGCACCCGAAGGGTCAGCAGGGCGCAGGTGCCCAGCCCCATCACCGCGTACTGGGCGCCCGTCGCCGGCAGCAGCGCGGCGGCCGCCGTCCAGGTGTCGCCCAGCAGTTGGCGGCCCACGGAATCGGGCAGCGCGTACAGCACCGCACCCCAACCGGCGCCGAGGACGGCCAGCGCGCCGCCCATCAGCAGCGTCAGCCGGACCACGCCCCGCTTGCCGCAGGCCCGGCCCACCACGGGCGGCCCGAAGGCGTTCGCGGAGTTGAACAGCACGTTGAGCGGCCCGAACAGGGTCGTCGCGCCGCGCAGCGCCCCCACGGCCAGGGGCGTCGCGAAGACGCCGAGGCCCAGGACGGCGAGCTGACTGGACCCGTTGCCCACCGCGAACTCGACGACGAACCGCTGCCCCAGGTGCCCGCGGCGCAGGTACGGACGCAGCTCCGTCGCGGCGCCCCGCACGGCCGGCCTCAGCAGGAGCAGCCCCAGGGCCAGGGCGGGCAGCGCGGAGAGCCCCCACACCAGCACGAGCCGTCCCGCCGACGCCCCTTCGGGCTGGAGCAGCAGGGCGGGCACCACGCACACCAGACGCAACGCGTCGGCGGCCAGGGCCCGCTCGGGCGTGCGCAGCGCGGAGAAGCAGTACCGCAGTCCGTCCTGGACGAGCACCGGCGGCAGGACCAGACCCAGCGCGAGGACCGCCCACCCGGTGGCCCCGGGCAGCAGCAGGCCCACGAGAACGAGCACGACG
This sequence comes from Streptomyces sp. NBC_01426, assembly GCF_036231985.1. GTDB lineage: Bacteria > Actinomycetota > Actinomycetes > Streptomycetales > Streptomycetaceae > Streptomyces. Next base: position 2,700,218 of record NZ_CP109500.1, on the reverse strand, counting down.
CCGACGACGCCTGCGGCCGCCGCGGTGAAGGCGACGGCCGAGCGGCACACGCTCGTGAGCCGCTCGCCCTTCTCCAGCACCACGGTCTGTCCGACGTAGGCCATGTTCAGCCCGAGGAGCACGGTGAACGTCACGTACACCATCGAGAAGTCGGCGAACCCGGCTGCCGAGGACAGCCGGGCGGCCAACACCAGCACCAGGATGTTGGTGGCGCTGGAGGCCGCCTGGTCCAGGACCGAGGCGACCGCTGCGAGTCCCCGCCGACTCACCGCCGGCCCATGCGGACCGTGCGCAGCGCCACGGTGTCGGTGCCGTCACCGGGGATGTGCTGCTCCGGCTCGGCCACCTCGTAGGGGATCGGCTGCGGCGCGGACGGGCCGGCCGGACGGGCCGGCGCGTCCTGCGGGGCGCCCTCCCCCTTGCCCTTGCCGCGTCCGCGCTTCTCGGTGGGCAGCGGGGTGTGCAGCACGGCGCCGAGCACCGTGCCGCCCGCGCCGCTGATCAGTTCGCGGATGCGGGAGAGGTCGGTGCGCCGCACGGCGCGCGGGTCACAGACGACCAGCACCCCGTCGACGCGGTCGACGAGCGCGAGGGCGTCGGCGTACGAGAGCACGGGCGGCGCGAGCACCACGACCGTGGAGTTGGGGGAGTCGGCCTCGGAGATCAACCGGGTCGAGCGCGGGGACGTCAGGGCGCGGGCGACGTTGCGGACCCGCTCGCCCGGGATCAGGTCGAAGGCACCGGACTCGCCGGCGTCCACGACGAGCTGACGTCCGTCCGGCCAGTCGGAGTCGCCGCTCTGCCCGGCGGCGGGACCGCCCGGCATCTGGCTCCAGCGCGGCCGGCCGCCCGCGTCGGTCGGCAGCTGGCTCGCCAGCACCGGGGTGCGCAGGTCCGCCTCGATGAGCAGGACGTCCTTGCCGGTCTCGGCGAAGGAGGCGGCCAGGTTCACGGCCACCGCCGCGGCGGTCTCGCTGGAGCCGCGCGGGGCGACGACCAGCAGGCGGCGCCGGTCGGCGAACCGGGCGTCGTACGCGAGGCGGAACGCCACCGAGCGGAACTCCTCGGCGAGCCGCGGATCCTCCTCGCCGGCCGCGAGCAGCGGCCCGCCGCCGGTCTTGTCCCGCGGCAGGGATCCCAGTACGGGGGCGCGCAGGGCCCGGGCGACGTCGCCCTCGGAGCGCGGCGCCGGGTCGAAGACGAGCCGGACCCAGGCGGCGAGCAGGCCGAGCGCGAGGCCCACGGCCGCGCCGATCGCCAGCGACATCGGGATGCCGGGGCCGTCGGGCTCGGACGGCGGGGTCGCGGGGCTGGTGACGCGCCCCGGGGTCATGTCGAGGGCTTCGAGCTTGGTGATGCTGTTGTTGTAGCGGCCGACCTCGCTCTGGAGGTCGGTCTTGCTGGAGGTGGCCGCGTCCCGGGTGGCGCCCGAAGGCATCCGGGAGATGTCCTTGGCCAGCTCGTCCAGTTGCTTGGCCACCGGGTCGCGCTGGTCCTGGTAGCCCTTGACCATCTTGTCGCGGGTGACGTCGAGGGCCTCCTGCCGCTTGAGCAGGTAGGCGCCGGTCATCGCGTTGGCGCGCTTGGCGGCCTCGGCGGGGGAGGACGAGGTGTAGGTGAAGCGCAGGACCATCGTCTGGGGCGGGTTGGTGACCTGGAGGCCCGAGCGCAGACCGGCGAGGCCGGACGCGGAGACGCCGAGCTTCTTCGCCGCCTCGTTGGCGATGGAACTGGAGAGCGCGACCTGACGCTCGGAGCCGATGTTGATCGCCTTGTCGGGCGCGAGGCTCGGGTTGAACGGGTCGTCGGTGGGCGCGCGCAGCACGACGTCGGCGGTGGCGACGTACGTGTCGGCCGTGGATATGCCGAGGTAGACGCCACCCAGCAGGCCGACGCCGACGCCCGCCAGGAGGAGTCGGCGGTAGCGCAGGAGCTGCTTGAACTGGTCCCGGAGGAGGTCGGGTTCGTCCTCTGCCGGGGCCGCTGCCGGGCGGTTCGTCTCGATCACGGCCGGGGACCCCCAAGTGCTTCGTCTATCAGTGCGTCGATGCGGGCGAGGCCCGCTTCCCTGCTCAGGTGGGCCGCCACGTGGGCGGGCCCGGCGGCCCCCAGCGCGTTCGCGCCTTCGGGATCCTCGGCCAGGGCCCGTACGGCCTTCAACAGGGCGTCGGGGTCCTCCGGCGGTACGAGTACCCCTGCGCCCGAACGTTCCACTTCCTGGGCCGTTCCGCCCTGCGCCGCGACGGACGCGAGGACGGGGCGCCCCGCCTGGAAGTACGAGGTGAGCTTGGACGGCACGCTCATGTCCAGCACGGCCGCGTGCTGCGTGACCGCGAGCACGTCCGCCGCCGCGAGGATATCCGGGAACTCACCGTCAGCGGCAGGGGGGATGATGTCCAGATTCGGCACATCGGCGGCGAGGTCGGCGAGAGTGGAGCGCTGGCTTCCGTCACCCATGAGGACAAAGCGGACGTTCGGATCCAGTCGCGCGGCACCGACGAGTACCTCCAGACCCTGTTTGAGGCCCATGTTCCCGGAGTGCAGGACCACCGTCTGACCAGGGGCCCAGCCGAGGTGCCGGCGGGTCTCGCCGCGCGGCTTCGTGGGGACCGCCACGTGGGACCAGTTGGGCACCAGGCGGATCCTCTTCGGATCCACGCCCATGCCGACGACCCGGTCCACGAACGTCTCGTGGATCACACCGACCAGGGTGGCGCGCTTGAGGGCGTACGCCTCGGCGCGCCCGGCGATCGCGGCCGCCTTGTCCCCGCCGCTGATCCCGCTCTGCTCGGCCGCGGCGCCCATCAGGTCCTGGACCACCGGGACGTAGGGGACCTTCCACTTGGCCGCGAGTCGCGCCGCGAGCACCCCGCCGGCCAGGCTGGGCATCTGGGCCATGACCGCGTCCGGCTTCGGCATCCGCGGCGGGGCCGCGGCCCCGTGCAGCAGAATCGATCCTTCGAAAAGGGCCCGCTTGACGGCGGTCTGCTGCTGAGGAACCGTGTGCGCGCGCCGGTGCACGGTGACTCCCCCGCGCTGCTCCGTGCGCCGTAGCGCCCCCTTGTACTCCGGCTCGAGAGACCAGGCCGGATAGTGCGGCATGCCCGCCAGTACATGGGTTTCGTGGCCGAGATCCGCCCAGTGCTCGGCGATCTGCGTGGCGTACGGCCCGATCCCCGCGTGCTCAGGAGCGTAATTGGTGGAAACCAGCAGCAGGCGCCGGTGACCGGATCTGGACACTGAAGGTCCCCTTCTCCCCTGGATGATGCGCACGTCACCCTATTCGTTCACCGACGTGATGCGGTACGTGCACGCTATTGTCTGCTAATCCGCCACACCGGGGGGTGTGGCTCTTGGGGGGTAACCAATGACGGAGCAGGACATGTCAGACCTTGGTGCGCCCGCGCGCAGGCCGTATCGAGTGGGCTATGCGCCGGGTGCGTACGATCTGTTCCATATCGGACACCTCAATATCCTTCGCCACGCCCGGAGTCAGTGCGACTACCTGGTGGCCGGCGTCGTGTCGGACGAGATGGCCGAACTCGCCAAGGGCCGCCGCCCGATGATCCCGCTGGTGGAGCGCCTGGAGATCGTCCGCAGCGTCAAGTACGTCGACGCCGCCTTCGTCGAGACGGTCCCGGACAAGGTGGAGACCTGGAAGCAGGTCCGCTTCGACGTCATCTTCAAGGGCGATGACTGGCGCGGCACCCCCAAGGGCGAGCGGCTGGAGAAGGACTTCGCCGAGCACGGCGTCGACGTCGTCTACTTCCCCTACACGGTCCACACCTCCAGCACCCAGCTCCGCCGGGCCCTCGACGCCCTCTCGCAGCCGGCCGTCCCGTCCCAGGTCGCCCACCTCGCCGGCGAGGGCCTCACCGCGGAACGGCGCTGAGCTCCCGATACCACTTGGCCAGGAACGCCACCAGGAACAGCACGGCGACCGCGCCCAGTCCCGCGTACGCCCAGCGGAACAGCTCCCCGCCGCCGAGCAGCAGGAACACCAGACAGAACACCCCGTAGTCCACGGGCAGCAACGCCACCGCGCGCACGGTCGACGGCGCGGCGGCGGCGCTCCCCGGCGCCGGCCTGGGCTTGAGCTTCTCCGTCAGCAGCCCGCCGAAGAAGGTGACGATCGCGGCGAACTGGAAGCCGAGCGGCACCAGGAGCCAGCCGTCCGCGCCCGTCCCGTACGCGTCGGGGAAGCGGTAGAACGCGATCAGCACGCAGGTGTGCAGGGCCGTCAGCTTGGCGCAGTCCACGACGTGGTCCAGCCATTCGCCCGAGGCGCTGCCGCCCCCGCGCAGCCGGGCGAGCTGGCCGTCGGCGGAGTCGAAGGCGAAGCCGACCGCGAGCGCCGCCCACACGACGATCCCGAGCCCCCACGAGGGCGCGGCCAGCGCGACGGCCGCGACCGCGGCGAAGCTGAAGGCGGCGCTGATCAGCGTGACCTGGTTCGGGGTGAGCCCGAGGGCGTACGACCCGGCGGCCAGGTACCGCCCGGCGGGACGGTTGACGTACCGGGAGTAGAGCGACACGCCCTTCGCCGACTTCTGCGCCCCGCGCAGCTCCCGCAACGCGGTCCCGAATCTCGCCATCCGGCCAAGCCCCTTTGAACGTGTGTACGTATGAAGGGCACATCATCGCAGGGCGGGTGCGGCCTTCCGCCCGGGATGTGCCCGGACGTCCTGAAGCAGCAGTACGGACAGGTTCGCGGCGGCGGTGAGCACGGCCGCCACCAGCAGCGGGACCGCCGTCCCGGCGACCGCCGCGAGCGGCGCCGCCGTCGCGAGGCCCAACGGTCGGGCGGCGAACGAGATCAGGGTGTCGAAGGAACCGACCCGCCCCAGGGTCTCCGGCGGGACACGGCGCTGGATCTCCGTCTCCCACAGGGGGCTCAGCAGCCCCACGCCGAACATGGCGACGAAGAGGGCCGCCGCCGTGACCGCGAGCGGCGACCGCAGGGCGAAGGCCGTCAGCGGCAGGGCCTGGAGCGAGGACGCGACCGCCACCCAGACCAGCGGCCGGCCCACGCGCAGCCGACCGGCGACCCAGACCCCGACGAGCATCCCGGCCGTGCCCAGTTGCGCGATGACCACCCAGGCGCCCTCGCCCCCCAGGCTCCGCACGGCGATCAGCGGTCCCAGGGTGAGCAGCAGACCGGCCGCGAGGTGCCAGACGCCGTGGGCCACGACATTGGCCAGAAACCACGGGTGCCGCCGGGTCTCCGTCCAACCGGCCCGCAGTTCCGTGAGGAAGTGGGCGCGCGCCGCGCTCCGGGCGGGCGCCGGGGTGTGCAGCCCGCCGAGGGTGAGCGCGGAGCAGACGAACAGGGCGCTCGTGAGCAGGGAGGACCAGCCCGCACCGACGAGCAGCACCATCGCGCCGGCGGCGGCGGGTCCGGCCATCAGGGCGAGGGCGTTGGCCACCCCCAGCCGGGCGTTGACCCGCAGCCGGCCCTCCTCGGGGACGACGCCCGCCACCAGCGTCCGGGCGGAGGGGTTGCCGAAGGCCACGGCGACCCCGGTCGCGGCGGCCAGCGCCGCCAGCTCGGGGATCCGTACGGGGCCGGACAGCAGCAGCGCACCGGTGCCCAGTTGCGCGGCGGCGCGTGCGAGGTCGGAGGCGAGCACCACCCGCCGGGCGGGGTGGCGGTCGGCCACCACGCCCGCGAGGGGCAGCAGGAGCAGCATCGGGAGCAGCTCGGCGGCGAGCACCAGGCCCAGATCGCCGGCCGAACCGGTGCGCACCACCGCGAGGGTGAGGGTGGTGGGGATCAGGGCCGTGGCGAAGGCGGCGAAGGACCGCCCGATGAGCAGTCGCCAGATCGTCGGGGTCATGACACCGGACACTATTTCGCCGGGGAGGAGGCCGTCACCCGCATGCGGCGCCACCCCCCCCTCGGCCCCCCGGCCCCTCAGCCCACCACCCTCAGCAGCAGGACCGACCTCGCCGGGACCGACAGCGCCTCCCCGCCCCGGTGGCGGGTCGCGGGCGCCGCGCCCTGCTCCTCCCGCGAGGTGTCCAGCACCAGTTCGTACGTCGCCGCCCACGGCGCGCCCGGCAGCATCCACTCCACCGGCCGGTCCCCGGCGTGCAGCAGCGCCAGGAAACTGTCGTCCGTCACCTGCCGACCCCGCTCGTCGCGCCCCGGAATGTCGCGCCCGGACAGGTACAGGCCCAGCGCGGCGGCCGGCGCGTACCAGTCCCGCTCCGTCATCTCCTTGCCGCCGGGGGTGAACCAGGCCAGGTCCCGCAGCCCGTCCGCGCCCTGCGCCCGCCCCGAGAAGAACGCTCGCCGGCGCAGCACCGGATGCTCCCGGCGCAGCGCCAGCACCCGCGTGGCCAGGGCGAACAGCTCCCGCCACACCGGGTCCTCCAGCAGCGACCAGTCCACCCAGCTCGTCTCGTTGTCCTGGCAGTACGCGTTGTTGTTGCCGCCCTGCGTGCGCCCGAACTCGTCACCGGCCACCAGCATCGGCACGCCCGTCGACAGCAGCAGCGTGGTCAGCAGGTTCCGCAGCTGCCGGCGCCGCAGCGCGCCGATCCGGGCGTCGTCGCTCTCGCCCTCCGCCCCGCAGTTCCACGACCGGTTGTCGTTGGTCCCGTCCCGCCCGTCCTCGCCGTTGGCCTCGTTGTGCTTGCGCTCGTGACTCACCAGGTCGCGCAGGGTGAACCCGTCGTGCGCGGTCACGAAGTTCACCGAGGCGTACGGCCGCCGCCCGCCCCACGCGTACAGGTCGCTGGACCCCGACAGCCGGTACCCGAGATCCCGTACGTCGGGCAGCGCGCCCCGCCAGAAGTCCCGGACGGCGTCCCGGTAGCGGTCGTTCCACTCCGTCCACAGCGGCGGGAACGCGCCCACCTGGTAGCCGCCGGACCCCACGTCCCACGGTTCCGCGATCAGCTTGACCCGCCGCAGCACCGGATCCTGGGCGATCACCGCGAGGAACGGCGAGAGCATGTCCACGTCGTGCATCGAGCGGGCCAGCGCCGCCGCCAGGTCGAAGCGGAAGCCGTCCACGCCCATCTCCGTCACCCAGTACCGCAGCGAGTCGGTGATCAACCGCAGCACGTGCGGGCGCCCGGCGTGCAGGGTGTTCCCGCAGCCCGTGTAGTCGGCGTACCGGCGCTGGTCGGACTGGAGCCGGTAGTACCCCCGGTTGTCGATCCCGCGCAGGGACAGCGTCGGGCCCAGCTCGCCCGCCTCCGCCGTGTGGTTGTAGACCACGTCGAGGATGACCTCGATGCCGGCCGCGTGCAGCGCCTTCACCATCCGCTTGAACTCGCCGACCTGCTGTCCGGTCGTCCCGCTCGACGAGTAGCCCGCGTGCGGGGCGAAGTAGCCGATCGAGTTGTAGCCCCAGTAGTTGCGCAGGTTCCGGCGCAGCAGATGGTCCTCGTGCGCGAACTGGTGCACCGGCAGCAGCTCCACCGCCGTCACCCCGAGCCGGGTCAGGTGCTCGATCGCGGCCGGATGGGCCAGACCGGCGTAGGTGCCGCGCAGTTCCTCGGGGATGCCCGGATGGCGCATCGTGAAGCCGCGCACGTGCAACTCGTAGATCACCGAATCGGCCCAGGGCGTCTTGGGCCGGACGTCGTCCGCCCAGTCGTCGTCGTCGTGGACGACGACCCCCTTCGGCACGGACGGCGCCGAGTCCCGGTCGTCGCGCACGGTGTCCGCGATGTACTGCTGCGGCCAGTCCCGGACGTGGCCGTACACCTCGGGCGGCAGCCCGAAGTCGCCGTCCACGGCCCGCGCGTACGGGTCCAGGAGCAGCTTCGCCGGGTTGTACCGGGCGCCCGTCCAGGGGTCCCAGCGCCCGTGCACCCGGAATCCGTACCGCTGTCCGGGGCGCACGCCCGGCACGAAGCCGTGCCAGATCTCGTGCGTGAGCTCCGTCAGGGCGCACCGGGTCTCGGTGCCGGACTCGTCGAACAGGCACAGTTCCACCGCCTCCGCGCCCTGCGCCCACAGCGCGAAGTTGGTGCCCGCGACCCCGTCCGGCCCGGTCCGGAACCGCGCCCCCAAGGGGTGCGAGGAACCGGGCCACACCGCCGGCCCCGGGCGCGCGGACACCCGTGACGCATGGCCGGGCCGCGCTGTGACCTGGCCGTTCGTCCGACCGTTCGCCTGACCGTTCGACTGCCCGGCGCGGTGCGGTACGGGCGCGGTCACGCCGCGCCGTACGTCACCCTCGACGGCTTCCACCGCCTCTTGCTCGGCTGCGCTCGACACTGCCCGCCTCCACGGCTCTCGGTACCTGCGGGGGTGGGGAGTGCGCGGTCCCGGCGTCCCGGCCGGGTCCGCCCCCGTCTGGTCCTTCCCACTGTTCTGCCCGTACTGCCCCGCCCGGAACGTGGGCCGCGCCCACGTTTCCCCCGGAGGGGGCCGGTCGTTGGACAGTCCGTGACTCATCTGACGAGGCGGGCAGGGGCGGGCTTGGCCGCCATGGCGGCATGGGCGGGCCTGCTGGGCGGGCTCACCGGCTGCACCAAGGACGGCGGATCCCCGGTCGAGATCCAGCTCCCCGGCAAACCCCGGTCGCCGGACGAGGCCATCCGGATCACCCCCGGGGACAACGCCAAGGGGGTCCCGGCCGACGGACCGCTGGTCGTGAACGTCCCCGAAGGACGGCTGGAACGGGTCGTCGTCACCAAGGTGGAGGACGCCCAACAGGAACAGGTCCCCGGCTCCATCGCCGCCGACGGGCTCAGCTGGAGCCCGGACCCGGCGGCCGGACGGCTCTCGCTGGCCGCCAAGTACACCGTGGACGCGGTCGCCCTCGACGGGCACAACCGCCGCCAGGCCCGGCACACCACCTTCACCACCTACGTTCCCGAGGAGCGGTTCATCGGCTACTTCAAGCCCGAGAACCGCTCCACCGTGGGCACCGGCATGATCGTCTCCTTCAACTTCAACCGCGCCATCAAGCAGCGCGCCGCGGTGGAGCGGGCCATCACCGTCACCTCCAGGCCCGCCGTGGAGGTCGTCGGCCACTGGTTCGGGGACGGCCGCCTGGACTTCCGGCCCAAGGAGTACTGGAAGCCGGGTACCGAGGTCACCGTGAAGATGAACCTCCGCGACGTCGAGGGCGCGCCCGGTTCGTACGGGATCCAGGACAAGACCGTCACCTTCACCGTCGGTCGCTCGCAGATCTCCACCGTGGACGCGGCCGCGCACACCATGGAGGTCCGCCGGGGCGGGGAGCTGGTGTCCACCGTCCCGATCACCGCGGGCGCTCCGAAGAACACCACCTACAACGGCAAGATGGTGGTGATGGAGATGTTCGACGTGACCCGGATGAACGGTCAGACCGTCGGCTTCGGCGGCGAGTACGACATCCCCGACGTGCCCCACGCCATGCGGCTCACCAACTCGGGCACCTTCCTGCACGGCAACTACTGGGCCAGCCCCGACACCTTCGGCAGCACCAACGTCAGTCACGGCTGCGTGGGTCTGCGCGACGACAAGGGCGGCGGTTCGGACACTCCGGCGGGCTGGTTCTTCGACCGGACCCTGGTCGGGGACGTGGTGGTCGTCGAGAACTCGCAGGACAAGACGGTCTCACCCAGCAACGGACTGGGCGGCTGGAACATGACCTGGGCCGATTGGGTCGCCGGCTCGGCCGCCCGTTGAGCGACCCGCCCCGGTCGCACCAATCGAGTGATTGTCGGACCGGATGGCCGCAGCGGGATCGTGTCGTCGATCCGGCTCGCCGGAGCCTGCCGTCAGCCTGTCAGCCAACAGCGCAGGCAACGGACGGAGCGTCATGTCAGCAAGGAACTGGACTCTCGGCCTCGCGATCGGGGCCGTGCTCACCGCCGGCGCCCCCGCGGCCGTCGCCGCGGGATCCGGCGGCGAGCAGCCGGTACGGGCCCTGCGGGCTCCCCTGCCGGGCGGGCTCGGTCCCTGCGTCCCGGGCACCTGCCCGAACCCGTTCCCCCCGATCGGCACCGGAACCAGGCCCGTCGGCACCGACAACGCCGTGAACATCTTCGTCGGCGGCGACTTCCTCGTGCGCGAGCGCGCCGCGGAGGCCGAGGGCCGGGTGGTGGTCCTCGGCAGCTTCGACCAGGACAAGGTGGCCGGGGCGAGCTCCGCCTACAACATCGGGATCGTCGGCGCGGGCTCCCTGGTCCAGCCGCCGCTCGGCTCGGACTTCCTCACCACCGGCCGGAACGTGAACATCGCCGCCGGCGAACGACTGATCTCCGACGGCGGCGTGGTCCGTCACGCGGGCACCGCCCCCGGCGCCGGCACGGTCACCGGCACCCTGCGCGCCGACCCGAACGCCGTCGCCCCCTACGCCGGCCTGCGGGACGACCTCACCGCCGCCGGCAAGTGCTACGCCCGGGTCGGCGCGACCCCCCGCCCGGCGACCGGCACGGTGGTCAACCGGGACGGCACCTTCGTCTTCACCGGCGACGACAGCTCCGCGCTCCAGGTCTTCAACCTCGACGCCGACCTGGTCGGCCGCAACGGCGGGGCCGTCGGCATCCGCTTCGCCCGGATCCCGGCGACGGCCACCGTCCTGGTCAACGTCCTCGGCACGACCCGGACGATCAACACCTACAGCGGCACCATCGCCGACGGCGCCGACACCTTCAACGCCCTGCGCACCCGACTGCTGTGGAACTTCCCGGACGCCACGACGGTCAACCTGAACGGCAGCGGCCAGTTCCAGGGCAGCGTGCTGATCGGCGAGCAGGGTTCCCGGGCCACCGTCACGCTGCCCGGCATGAACGGCCGCTTCTTCACCACCGGCAACCTCACCCACACCGGCATCCAGGGCGGTGGCGGCGGCCAGGAGTTCCACGCCTACCCCTTCGACGGTGACCTCCCCGACTGCGCCCCGCCGCCGGCCACCGGCGCGGTGTCCGTGCTCAAGCGGGACGAGACGGGCCGCCCGCTCGCCGGCGCCCGGTTCGAGCTGTGGCGCGAGACCAACGACACGCCCGGCCTCCAGACCACCGGGGCGGAGGCCGACACCAGGGTCACCGAGTGCACCACCCCCGAGAACGGGATCTGCTCCCGCACCACGGACCTCGGCCGGTACTACTGGCGCGAGAGCGTCGCCCCCGACGGCTACCGCCCCGCCCCGAACCCGGTCTTCCCGCTGGAGCTGACCGCGGACAACGCGAACGCCGGCGTCCGGGTCACCGTCGACAACGAGCGGCTGCCGGCGCCCACCGTCAAGGTCGTGCTCTGGAAGTCCGACCTCGCCACCGGAGCCGCGCTGCCCGGCGGCCGCTTCGACCTGTGGCGCGAGAGCAACGGCCGCACGGGCCTGCAGACCGGCGGAACCGACCCGGACACCAGGCTCCCCGGCGAGTGCGTGACCGACACCGACGGCAGCTGCACGGTGTACCTGCCCGTCGGCCCGACGTACTACTGGCGCGAGACGGCGGCCCCCGACGGCTACAACCCGCCGGAGGACCCGGTGGTGGCCTTCACCCCGGACGGGGACGACGTGACGGAAGGGATCGTCGTCAACGTCCCCAACACCAGGGAGCCCGAGGAGGACCCCGGCACCCTGCGCGTCGTGAAGAAGGACGCCAAGACCGGGCGACCGCTGCGCGGCGCCGTGTTCGAGGTCTGGAAGGAGACCAACAACACCGAGGGCCTCCAGACCCGCGGCATCAACGCCGACCGCAGGGTCAAGCCGGGCTGCGCCACCGACCGCGAGGGGATCTGCGACTTCGACCGGCTCTCCGAGGGCTCGTACTACCTGGTCGAGACCGACGTCCCCGAGGGCTACGTCCTGCCGAGGAACCGGGTCACCGGGCCGCTGCGCCTCGACGGGACGACCCCGAACCACCGCCTCGTGGTCACCCTGCACAACAAGCGGGACGACCACGGCAAGGACCCGAAGGGCCCGCGCGCCTGAACCCCGCGCGACCCCGGCCCGGGTACGCCGGCGGAGTGACCTCCTCACCCCGCCGGCGCACCCGGGCGGCCGTACCGGGCGGGAGCGGGTTGGCTGGGCGGCGAGTGCCCGACCGGCGGGCGCGAGGAGGTCCACATGCCCCCAGGGGACACCACCGCCGCGACGGGCCGCCCGGCCCGCGGGACAGCCGCGATACGCGGGGCGCTCGCCCTGGCCGCGGCCCTGACCCTGGGCGCCCTCGCCCCGACCGCCGCCGCGGCCCCGGCCGGACGGGTCCCGGAGCCCGAACCCGCCTGCACCGCCGGTACCGGCCCCTACCAGCGCGAGTTGGAGGCCGGACTGGGCCGCCCGGTCGACGGGGTGCAGTCCACCGCCGACTGCGTCGCCGTCCGCTCCTTCCAGCGGACCCACCGCGTCACCCCCGCCGACGGCTACGCCGGCCTCGTCACGCACCGCACGATGGTCGCCGTGAACGCCCGCGAGAACGCCAATGCCGACGGCTCCTGCCCGGTCCGCACGCATCGGGTGACCTGTGTGGACCTGGAACGCCAACTCCTGTGGGTACAGCGCGGGGAGCCTGTCGTCTTCGCGCCCGTGCCCATCCGCACCGGCCGCGACGACCAGGAGACCCGGCCCGGTTGGCACGAGGTGTACTGGCGCAGCAAGGACCACGAGTCCACGCTCTACGACAACGCGCCCATGCCGTACGCCCAGTTCTTCGACGGGGGCCAGGCCCTGCACGGCCGCCCAGGCGACCTCTACGCGCACGGCGGTTCGGCGGGCTGCGTCAACCTCTCGGTGCCCGACGCCGAACGCCTGTGGAACCTGCTGGCGGAGGGCGACGCCGTCTACGTCTGGGGGACCAAACCCGGTACGGACGACTGACTCCGGGACCGTCCCCGTGCTTGGGACCGAACGGTGACAAGACCGTATCTTTTCGTGTTCTTCCCGTGTGATTTCCTGTCGACAAGCGCGCGACTGTCCGTGCGCGGGGGACATGGGGAGAACACGAGTGAACCTGCAGCCGATTCGCGGTCGAGTCCGCACCGGCCTGCCGGCCCTACTGCTGGGAGCGGCCCTGCTGCTCACCACCGCGTGCAGCGGTGGCGGCAACGGCGGGGGCAGCGGCGGAGACGACAACGGCGGGGGCGGTGCCGGCAAGACCGGCACCGAGGCGTCGAAGGCGGTCGTCAACGTCAAGCCGGACGACGGGGCCAAGGAAGTCGCCACCAGCGGCGTCCTGAAGATATCCAGCACCGGTGGCAAGCTCGCGACGGTGACGGTCGCCGACACCAAGGGCAACGCGGTGGCGGGCAAGCTCACCGCGGACGGCGCGAACTGGGAGCCCGAGCGCCACCTGGCCTCCGCCACCGAGTACAAGGTGCACGCGGTGGCCAAGGACACGGCCGGCCGGGAGTCGGTCAAGGACACCACCTTCACCACCCTGACCCCGGAGAACACCTTCGTCGGCCACTACACCCCCGAGGACGGTTCCACGGTCGGCGTGGGCATGCCCGTCTCCATCAACTTCACCCGCGGCATCACCAACCCGGAGGCCGTCGAGAAGGCGATCACGGTCACCGCCGAGCCCTCCGTCCCGATCGAGGGCCACTGGTTCGGCAACGACCGCCTCGACTTCCGCCCGGAGAAGTACTGGGCCGCGGGCACCAAGGTCACCGTGAAGCTCGCCCTCGACGGGGTCGAGGGCCGGGAGAACGTCTACGGCAAGCAGACCCGCACGTTCTCCTTCACCATCGGTCGCTCCCAGGTCTCCACGGTCGACGCGAGCGCGCACACCATGGAGGTCGTCCGTGACGGCCAGGTCCTGAAGAACCTCCCGATCACCGCCGGCGCCCCGTCGACGACCACCTACAACGGACAGATGGTCATCAGCGAGAAGTACAAGGTGACCCGGATGAACGGCGCCACCGTCGGCTTCGGCGGCGAGTACGACATCTCCGACGTGCCGCACGCGATGCGCCTGTCGAACTCCGGCACCTTCGTCCACGGCAACTACTGGGCCTCCTCCTCCACCTTCGGTTCGGAGAACGTCAGCCACGGTTGTGTCGGTCTGCGCGACGCCCGCGGCGCCGGCGACCCCGACCAGCCCGCCGCCTGGTTCTTCGACCAGTCGCTCATCGGTGACGTGATCGTCGTGAAGAACTCCAAGGACAAGGAGATCGCGCCGGAGAACGGCCTCAACGGCTGGAACATGGACTGGGCGGAGTGGGTCAAGTAACCCCACCCCGTACGTGATCGAGTGGCCCGGCGCTGTGACCCACGGCACCGGGCCACTCGCTGTTAACCGGTACTAACCTTCCCCGTATGACCCTCTCTCTCGAAGTCTCCGAAGGCGTCGGCACCATCCGCCTGGACCGGCCGCCCATGAACGCCCTGGACATCGCCACCCAGGACCGGCTGCGCGAGCTCGCGGTGGAAGCCGGCGACCGGGCCGACGTCCGCACGGTCGTCATCTACGGCGGCGAGAAGGTGTTCGCCGCCGGCGCGGACATCAAGGAGATGCAGACCATGGACCACGCGGCGATGGTCGCCCGGTCCCGCGGTCTGCAGGACGCGTTCACGGCCGTCGCCCGGATCCCCAAGCCCGTCGTGGCGGCCGTCACCGGCTACGCCCTGGGCGGCGGTTGCGAGCTCGCGCTCTGCGCCGACTACCGGATCGCCGCCGACAACGCGAAGCTCGGGCAGCCCGAGATCCTGCTGGGCCTGATCCCGGGCGCGGGCGGCACCCAGCGACTGTCCCGCCTGATCGGCCCGTCCAAGGCCAAGGACCTCATCTTCACCGGCCGGATGGTCAAGGCCGAGGAGGCGCTCGCCCTCGGTCTGGTCGACCGGATCGTGCCGGCCGCCGAGGTGTACGAGCAGGCGCACGCCTGGGCCGCGAAGCTGGCGCAGGGCCCCGCGCTCGCCCTGCGGGCCGCCAAGGAGTGTGTCGACGCCGGCCTGGAGGCGGACATCGACACCGGACTGACCATCGAACGGAACTGGTTCGCGGGCCTGTTCGCCACCGAGGACCGCGAGCGGGGCATGCGCAGCTTCGTGGAGGAGGGCCCGGGCAAGGCCAAGTTCCTCTAGCCACAAGGGACGTCCACACGGGAGGCCTCGGGCAGTCCTCCCTGTGGGTGGATTAGCCAGGCCTTAAGACAGGCTTAAGGCGACCTCATGGGCCACCGAGGGTGATCGACTCCGGGCGCTGCGTCATCGCAGGTCACCTCGGCGCCGAGACTCCTCTTTTGCCTGTTGCATATGCCGGGACACCCCTTCGGAATCAACCATTCCGGGGGGTGTTTTCCCGAGGAACGGCCCGGAGCGGCGCTCGCGCCGTCCATGATGGGTTCATGGCGGGCCTGGAGGGTGTGGAACAGCCGCGGCAGCGCAGCAGCGCTTCCGCCGTACGGCTCACGGCTGCTCTTGAGGACGAACAGGGCCTCAAGGTGCCGGAGTTGTTCGAGAATCCGGCGGAGGCGGAGGTGACGTTGCCGTCCATGCCCGAATCCGCGAGAACCGCTCGCCGGCTCACCCAGTCGGTGGTGATCCGCTATTGGGGCCTCTCGCCGCAGATCGCCGAACACGCGGTCCTGCTCGTCTCCGAACTCGTCGGCAACGCCGTGCGTCACACCGGGGCCCGCTCCTTCGGCTTACGGATGTTGCGTCGCCGCGGGTGGATCCGGATCGAGGTGCGTGACCCCTCGCGCGGGCTGCCCTGTCTGATGCCGGTCCACGAGATGGACACCACGGGGCGCGGGCTCTTCCTCGTCGACAAACTGTCCGACCGCTGGGGAGCCGATCTGCTGCCGCGCGGCAAGATCACCTGGTTCGAGATGCGGGTGGCCGACCGCTAGGGGCAGCCCTCTCCGCACTTGGCCCGGAACGCCAGAAACCCCCTGTCGCCGTGATGTGGCGCTGCGGGGGTTTCATGGGTGTGCCGAGGATCGAAGGGGGTGTGATCCTCGGCGGGACTTCGCTCGGGTCAAAGGGAAGCCGTGGTTCCGACTATGGCAGACGAGCGGCCGAATGCCAAAAGTCCCAACACGGACATAAGTGTGCATATCCTAAGAGTTTCCACCTAAATCTTAGGTGAGGTGGGCCACTCACCTCGTAATCAATGAATAAGTATCGACCGCTCTGAGTGAATCGTTGATCACATAGCGGACGGAACCCCGGATGGCGTCCCGATGACCGACGTCCCGAATTGGGTCAATCGTTACCATCTCGGTCATCCACCCCTTAAATGGGCAAGTGCTCTGCTACCCGGACCGCCGATCCGCCCTTCGCGCCGGTGTGGCGGGCGCCGTCGGCGCCCTCGCCACCGCCTGCGGGACCGCGTCCCCGCCCCGGGCGACCGCCCCCGACAAGGCCACCGCCCCCTCCGCCACCGTGCCCGCCAAGGCCCCCGCCGCCGCGGCCGCACCCGCACCCCGCCGGTTCGCCGGCATGCCCGTCGAGATCGCCCACGGCCCCGGCGACCGCCCCCGGGTCGCCCTCACCTTCCACGGCAACGGGGACCCCGCCGTCGCCCGCGCCGTGCTCGCCGAGGCCGAGAAGGGCGGGGCGCGCGTCACCGTACTGGCGATCGGCACCTGGCTCGACGACCACCCGGACATGGCCCGCCGGATCCTCGACGGCGGCCACGAACTCGGCAACCACACCCAACGCCACCTCGCGATCAACGACATGTCCGAAGCCGACGCGCTCGCCGAGATCACCGGCTGCGCGCAGCGCCTCAAACGCCTCACCGGCTCGATCGGCACCTGGTTCCGCCCCTCGCAGACCCGGTACGCGAGCCCGCTCGTCCGGACCCTCGCCCAACGGGCGGGCTACCCGCACGTCCTGTCCTACGACGTGGACTCCCTCGACTTCACCTCGCCCGGCGCCGCGGCCGTCATCCGCAACGTCACCGGGACGATCCACGGCGGATCGGTGGTGAGCCTGCACTTCGGCTACGCGGACACGGTCGACGCGATGCCGCCCCTCCTCGAAGAACTCGCGCGCCGCAAGCTGCGCGCGGTGACCACCACGGAGCTGCTGACCCCATGACCACGAACCGCCTTCCCCGGAAGGCCACCGCGCTGCTCGCCGGACTGGTTCTCGCTGCCCTGGCCGGCTGCGGTTCCGGTGGAGGGAGCGCGACCGAGGCGCTCGGCTCCAAAGGACCCGCCCGGCCGGTCAAGGCCGTGCCGGCGGTGCCGCCCGGACTGCCGGGCATGCCGCCGGTGCTCGACCCCAAGGACGTGTACGCGGCGGACCGCCCGAACCGGCTCTCCCCGGTGGTCAAGGACTTCCCGTCCCGGGTCTACGTACCGAACACCAACTCCAACACGGTGTCCGTCATCGACCCGGCGACGTACAAGGTCATCGACACCATCCCGGTCGGCGCCCAGCCCCAACACGTGGTGCCCTCCTGGGACATGAAGACCCTGTGGGTCAACAACAACCGGGGCCACACGCTCACCCCGATCAATCCGGCCACCGGCGAGGCCGGTGAACCCGTCGAGGTGCACGACCCGTACAACCTCTACTTCACGCCCAACGGGAAGTACGCGATCGTGATGGCGTCGATGGACCGTGAACTGGTCTTCCGCGATCCGCACACCATGAACCGGGTGAAGACCGTCCCCGTGACCTGCTTCGGCGTCAACCACGCGGACTTCTCGGCCGATGGCCGGTACTTCATCGTGAGCTGCGAGTTCTCCGGCGAACTGCTCAAGGTGGACACCGAGAAGATGGAGGTCGTCGGCCAGCAGAAGCTGCCGTTCGAGGGCGCGATGCCGCAGGACGTGAAGATCTCCCCGGACGGGAAGACCTTCTACGTCGCGGACATGATGGCGCACGGCATGTGGGTGCTCAGCGGGGACAAGTTCGACGTCCCCAAGCTGCTGCCCACCGGAAAGGGATGCCACGGCCTGTACGTCAGCCGCGACTCCAAGGAGATGTACGTCTCCAACCGCGGCGAGGGCACCATCTCCGTCTTCGACTTCCCCAAGAACAAGCTGACGAAGAAGTGGGAACTGCCGGACGGCGGCAGCCCCGACATGGGCGGGGTCTCCGCCGACGGCAAGGTGCTGTGGCTGTCGGGCCGCTACAACTCCGTGGTCTACGCGATCGACACCACCAGCGGCAAGGAACTGGCCCGCATCCCGGTCGGCGGCGGCCCGCACGGCCTCGCCGTCTACCCCCAGCCCGGCCGCTACTCGCTCGGCCACACCGGGATCTTCCGCTAGGCCCTGTCGTCTCCTCCGGGTCCCGCCGCGTTCCGCCGGGGCCGCGACGGCGACGGTCGGCGCGACGGGACGGCGGCGTCCCGGGAGCTCGCACAGCTCCCGGGACGCCGCCGTCCACCCGGTCGGGCAGGGCCCCACCGGGCCTACCAGGCGACGGGAAGCCGCTCCGGCAGGCGCTTGATGAAGCCCGTGCGCCAGACGAGGTTCTCGGCCGGGACCGCGAGGCGCAGTGCGGGCAACCGCTCCACCAGCACCTCCAACGCGATCTCGGCGTGGGCCCGCCCCAGCGCGGAGGCCGGGCAGAAGTGCCGGCCGGCCCCGAAGGCCAGGTTGGCGTGGGGGCCGTCGCGCTCCAGGTCCAGAACGTCGGGGTTCTCGAAGGCCTCCGGGTCGAAGTTGGCGCCCTCCAGCAGGACCAGGACCAGTTCGCCCTTCTCGACCAACACGTCGCCGACCCGCACGTCCTCCAGGGCGATCCGCGGCAGGCCGTCGCCCACGGACAGGTTCCAGCGCAGGAGTTCGTCCACCGCCGGGCCCATCCGCTCGGGATGCGCGCGCAGGTACCCGATCAGCTCCGGCCGCTGGAGCAGTGCGAGGACCGCGAGCACCAGGAACGCGGAGGTGGAGACCGCACCCGCCCCGAAGAGCGAGACGGCGACCGTCGCGAACATGTCGTCGGTCAGGTGCGCCGACTCGGGGTCGGCCTCCTTCAACCCGGCGAACCGGCCGAGGAGCCCCGTACGCTCCTCGGCCGGCAGGGCGAGCTGCGCGTCCAGCCGCTCGACGAAGTAGCCGACGTCCTTGTACCAGTTGAGCGCCGAGTCCGCGAAGGGCTCCCGCGCCGTCATGAACGCCACGTCCAGGCCCGACATCAGCCGGCGTCGGTCCTCGAAGGGAACTCCCAGTACCCGACAGTGCAGCGCCGCCGAGAACGGGTCCGCGAAACCGGCCCGGAGGTCGGCCGGTCCGCCCTCGGTCACCATCCGGTCGACGAGCTCCCGGGCCGTGGCGCGCAACCAGTCCTGAAGCCCCTTCTGGCGCGGGTTGAGCGCCTTCATCACCGCGTTGCGCAGCCCGGCGCTGTTGATGTTGCCCATGTTGTTCACGACCTCGGGCGGGATCGTGAGCGCGTACTGGCGGGGGACGCCGGCGTTCGCCGTGTCCTTGAGGCTGAAGCGCTCGTCCTCCAGCACCTGCTTGGCCAGCGCGTAGCTGCTCACCAGCCAGGCCGGGTCCCCGGTGAGGGTGCGGACCCTGGCGACCGGCGCCTTCTCGCGCAGCCAGGCGCACTCCTGCGGGAGCACGTCACCACGTCGCGAGAGCGGGAAGTCGAGGAGGGCGTCCCCGGCGCCCCCGCCCTCCCGACCCTCAAGCTGCTCGACGGTCATCGACGGTCCCTCCGGTCGGTACGTGGTGCGAGGTGGTGTCCGGCGTCTCGGCCGGCGTGTGGATCGAGGCCGCCGCGGCCTCGGGGCGCACGACGGCGTACGCCTGGTTGCGGGTGGCGCGCAGGCCCCCGCCCCGCGCGAAGAGGACATCGGTCAGGGGCATCTTGACGTGGTAGGCCGCCACCGAGGACGGGACGTCGAGAATGCTCGGGGTGTCCACGAAGAACGGCAGTTCGGCCGCCATGTAGTCGAAACAGACCTGCAACTGTGCGTCGGTGATCGATTCACCTTCCGGCAACTTCGATCCGACAAAATGAAGGGCCATTTCCTCGCAGCCCTTGCGGAATTCCTCGTCGGTGTCCAGGAAATGGAGCACGCGTCGGTGCAGGAGTTGGTAGACGGGATTCGACTGGAACTCCGAAAGTGCCCTCACGCGAATCTCGGCGAGTGGGGGCCCTGATTCCTCCACGCCTTTGAGGATGCGCCGCCGAACGGCCTTGATCTCTTTCGCGGCCCGTTTCTCCGCGTGCTCCGGGGTGTAACCGAAGGCGGCGAACATCCGGTCGACGTGGAGGTCCGCGTAGACGAAGTCGACTTGGGCGAAGCGGGTCGTGGCCCACCGGGCGAGGTCGCCGATGCGCTCGGAGCTGAAGTAGCTGTTTCCGGGACTCACTCCGATGAGCACGTGGTCGCCGTCTTCCCAGATATGGCGGCAGGTGCGGGTGAAGGGCAGAACTTCGAATGATGCGTCAGCTGTGATCGTCACCTGTGTGATCGCCCTTGTTGCCGCTTGTCCCTGGGAGCCCTGCGCTCCTGGTGTGGCGGCAATGTCGGTACGTTATGCCGCGATGCCGGAGCGTGACAAGTGCAGGCCGGAATTATTGGCCGGAATTATTGCTTCCGCCTTACCGGGTGGTAATTGGATTTCTTTCTGCCGGCCGAACGGGACCCGGGGAGGAGTCCCGCCCCGGCGGGCGCTACCCTGAGCCGTCAACAAGCACCAAGAAGGGGTGGACCCAGTGGCGGACATCGAGAGCGCGCGGGCGACGTTCCGTAAGTTCGACGCGGACGGCGACGGCTTCGTCACGGCCGACGAGTACAGCGCGGCCATGAAGGCCATGGGCGACGCGTTCGTCACCGGCGCGGTCGCGGACGCCGTGGTCGCGTCCAAGGACAGCAACGGCGACGGCCTGCTGAGCTTCGACGAGTTCTGGGTCGCCCTGAACAAGTAGTCCCCGTCCCGGCCGCCTCCGACCCCCTGCCGGGGCCGGAGGCGGTCAGGCCGTGCCCCCGGGCCCCTCGGGCGCCCCCGGCCCGTCCTGCGCGGCAGCCATGTCCTCGACCTCGGTCAGGGCCTCCTCCAGCCAGCGCAGCCAGAAGGTCTCCAGACCGATCCCACCGCGCAGCACCAGCCGGCGCAACCGGTCCTCGTCGGAGTCCCGTCCCGGCGGGAAGTCCCGTGCCTCGATGGCCTCGTACTCCGCCAGCTGCCCCCGGTGCAGCTCCACGTGACGGCGCAGCTCCGCCCGGAGCCCCCGCGCCCCCACCACGCCCGCCGCCCGCACCCGCAGCAGCAGCGGGTCCCGGATGGCCTTCGGGTCCTGGCTCTCGCCGACCCACCGGGCCAGTTCCGCACTGCCGGCGGGCAGCACCTCGTACTCCTTGCGCTGCCCGCGCACCGGCACCTCGCCGGGCAACGCCCTGATCAACCCGGCCTCCTCCAGCCGGCCCAGCTCCCGGTAGATCTGCTGGTGCGTGGCCGACCAGAAGTACCCGATCGACCTGTCGAACCGCCGGGTCAGCTCCAGCCCCGACGAAGGCTTCTCCAGCAGGGCGGTGAGGATGGCGTGCGGCAGCGACATGCGGCCATCCTAGGTTCGGGGTCGATCCCGGCGCCGCGATCCCGTCCCCGACGGAGCCCGCCGCACGGGCGAGGTCGGGGCGCCCGTACGGTCACCCCAGCGCGGCCAGCGCCTCCGGGGTCCTCGGGCCCGCGGCGTCCGGGGCCAGCAGGCCGTGGGCGCGCAGGTGCGCCGTGACCGTCGGGGACCACGCCTGACGCAGCCCGGCCGAGGCCAACAACGCGGGGTCCGAGAGGAGTTCCGCGGCCGGCCCGACACGGACGCCCGTCGGGGTGAGGACCGCCGCGTCGTCGGCCCAGCGAACCGCCAGGTCGACGTCGTGCGTGGCCATCACCACCGTGGTCCCGGCCGCGCGCAGCCCCGCCAGGACGTCCAACAGCCGCTCCTGCCCGTCCGGGTCCAACCCGGCCGTCGGTTCGTCCAGGATCAGCACGCGCGGGGCCATCGCCACCGCGCCCGCGATGGCCGCGCGCTTGCGCTGCCCGTACGACAGCAGGTGCGTCGGCCGGTCCCGCAGCGCCGTGATGTCCAGGGCGGCGAGCGCCGAGTCCACCCGGCCCCGCACCTCGCCGGGCTCCAGGCCCATGTTCATCGGACCGAAGGACACGTCCTGCTCCACCGAGGCGGCGAACAACTGGTCGTCCGGGTCCTGCACCACCAACTGCACCGCCCTGCGCAGCCGGGTCAGCCCCGCCCGGTCGTGCGTCACCACCGCGCCGTCGAGCCGCAGCGAGCCCGAACCCGGCCGCAGCCCCCCGCTGAGCAACCGCATCAGGGTGGTCTTGCCGCTGCCGTTGCGGCCCAACAGGACCAGCGCCCGGCCCTCGACGATGCCGAAGTCCACGCCGGAGAGGACCGCGGGCCCGTCCTCGTACGCGTAGCCCGCGCCGGCCAGTTCCACCAACGGGTTCACAGGTACAGCCCCTTCAGGGTGAGAGTCACGGTGATCAGGGCCGCCAGCAGCGCCCCCGACGCGGCCAGGAACCGCCACGACAGCGTGGCCTGCGGCACCAGCACCCGCAGCGCGCCGTCGTAGCCGCGCCCCGCCAGCCCCTCCTGGAGCCGCGCGGCGCGGTCGAAGGCCCGGACGAACGAGGTCGCCGCCAGCCCGGCCAGCGAACGCCACACCGCCGCCCGGCCCGTGTGTCCGAGCCGGGCCGCCTGGGCGCGGCGGACCTGCGCCATCGAGTCCAGCAGCAGGAAGCCGATCCGGTACATGACCAGGGCCACGTCCACCACCGGCGCCGGCACCCCGGCCCGCACGAGCCGGGGCAGGACGTCCGACACCGGGGTGGTGAAGGCGAACAGCAGCACCCCGAGGGAGGCCGCGGAGGTGCGCAACAGCAGCTCGGCCGCGTGCCGGGGCCCGTCGGGGGCCCACGACACCAGCCCCGCCGGGCCGCCCACCGCGAACAGCAGCGGGAGCGCCCCGGTGAAGCAGAAGCCGAGCGGGATCCGGAAGGCCCGCCACAGTTGGCGCCCGGCCACCCCGGCGGGCCCGAGCAGCACCACCAGGGTGGCCGCCGCGACGAGCGGCCCCCCGGGCCAGGGCGGCAGGGCGACGGCCGTGACCGTCAGCCCGAGCCCCAACAGGGCCTTCTCCAGCGGATGACGACGGCGCCAGCGGCTGCCGTGCGCCGCCACGTCGATCGGCAGCACCGCCTACGACTCCGCGGGGCCCGCCGGGCCACCGGTCGCGCCGGCCTGGGCGAGGCCCTGACGCCGGCCCTTGCGGACGCCGAAGTAGTACGCGAGCACGCCCGCTCCCAGCGCCGCCTGAAGGGCGAACAGGGCCGACTCGATCTCCCCGGACGGGGGCTCGTACAGCGGCGAGAACCACGGCTCGTAGTCCGGCTTCAGCTCGGTGATGGCCGCCTCCGCCTGCGCGTCGGCGCCCGCGAACGGCTCCTCCTTGCCCTCGCCCAGACCCAGCGCGAGCGGGAGCACGGCCAGCGCCGCCACCAGGAGCAGCAGCACCAGGTTGATCTTCGCGTTCCTGGTCATCGGACCACCGCCTCCTCCTGCTTGTTCCCGGTACGGGCCGTCAGCTTCGCGACCCCCAGCCGGACCAGGTCCGACTTGCTCGACTGCATCAGCAGCCGCATCACGAGGACGGTCAGCAGACCCTCGCTGACGGCCAGCGGGATCTGGGTGACGGCGAAGATGCCGCCGAACTTGGCGAGCGCCCCCGGGAAGCCGGTGCCCGGGTCGGGGAAGGCCAGCGCCAACTGGACGCTGGTCACGCAGTAGGTGACGAGGTCGGCGAAGAACGCGCCGAAGAAGACGGTCACCATCAGCGGCAGGTCGAACCTCTTGAGTAGCCGGTAGACCCCGTAACCGGCCCAGGGTCCCGCGATCGCCATGGAGAAGACGTTCGCGCCGAGCGTGGTCAGGCCGCCGTGCGCCAGCAGCAGCGCCTGGAAGAGCAGGGTGATCGTGCCGAGCACCGCCATGATCGGCGGCCGGAACAGGATCGCCCCGAGTCCGGTGCCGGTGGGGTGGGAGCAACTGCCCGTCACCGAAGGGATCTTCAGGGCGGACAGGACGAAAGTGAACGCACCGGACGCGCCGAGCAGCAGGGTGCTCTCGGGGTTGGCCTTCACCTCGCGGGTGAGGGCGCGCACACCGTGTACGACAAAGGGAGCGGACGCGGCGCCCCAGGCGACCGCGTGCAAGGGGGGCAGAAACCCCTCGGCTATATGCATGAGTAAGGAGACCTCTCCAGCACCTCGTGGATGGACGACGTGCCCTGGCCGGTCTCCTGGCTCACGGGTACTGATGCCCTGACTCCGCCTTCCCGGGGCCGTGCGGTCTCCCGCGCGGGCCCAGTGGCTTCCCGCAGGGGAGTGGAGCCGGACTTCCCGATCACAGTGGCGAGGGCCGCACCGGTTTTTCACCGGTTTCCCGAACACCAAGGCCCGCTGACCCTAGTCGGCCGTGCGGACCCGTAACAACCCGACCCCGCTCCCGCGACCCCCGTCCACCCGCTCCGACCAGGGCCGATCCGGATGGCCCCCGGACGGGCGCGGCCCGCTGGCGCACCCGTCCCGGCCTGCGCAGGCTGGGGGAGTGGCCGACGAACACGACTACTCAGACCTCAGCGCCGTCTACGTGAA
This sequence comes from Streptomyces sp. NBC_01426, assembly GCF_036231985.1. Lineage (GTDB taxonomy): Bacteria > Actinomycetota > Actinomycetes > Streptomycetales > Streptomycetaceae > Streptomyces. The sequence goes on along the minus strand of NZ_CP109500.1, from coordinate 2,675,725 downwards.
CTGCACGCTCAAGCGCTCGCCCGAGACCAGCAACACCGAGGGGCTGATCAGCAGGAGCCGTGCGGTGATGGAGGCGGCCGGCGCCCGGACCTCACTGATCCGGGCCGTCGACCACGACATCGCCACCGGTGTCTGGCCCGACATGACCGAGCACGGCTGGGAGAGCGACCAGTGGCCGGTCCTCTACAGCCAGATCATGGACGCCGACATCCTCGTGCTGTGCGGGCCGATCTGGCTCGGCGACAACAGCTCCGTGATGAAGCAGGTCATCGAGCGGCTCTACGCCTGCTCCTCGATCCTGAACGACCGGGGCCAGTACGCCTACTACGGCAGGGTCGGCGGCGCGCTGATCACCGGCAACGAGGACGGCGTCAAACACTGCGCCATGAACGTCCTCTACAGCCTCCAGCACCTCGGCTACGCGATCCCGCCGCAGGCCGACGCGGGCTGGATCGGCGAGGCCGGGCCCGGCCCCTCGTACCTCGACCCGGGGTCGGGCGGCCCGGAGAACGACTTCACCAACCGGAACACCACGTTCATGACGTGGAACCTGATGCACCTGGCCGCCCTGCTCAAACGGGCCGGCGGCATGCCCGCACACGGCAACCAGCGCTCGGAGTGGGACGCGGGGTGCCGTTTCGACTTCCCCAACCCGGAACACCGCTAGTGCTGTGACCGGACGCGAGGGGCCCGGGGCGGCGCACGCCCCGGGCCCCTCGACCGTTCGAACCGTGCGCCGGGCGACGGTTCAGCAGGCCGCCGGGTGCGGGAAGTCGACGACGAGCCGCTCCGGCGCGTGCAGCACACTGGTCTTGTAGGTGGGCTTGGTGTCGAAGGCGGTGCCGAAGGTCACGTACCCCTCGTAGTCGCCGGTGTAGGCCATGCCCTTGAGTTTGGGCAGGTTGATCTTCTGTAGGCGGGGGCCCTGGTAGACGTTCTGGCCGGCGTCGGTGTGCCCGGCCGCCGGGTGCAGCCGGATCTCCAGGAAGAACTTCCCGGCCAGCGGCACGGGCTTGCCGGACCCGTCGTAGACCAGTTGGGAAACGGGTGTGACGGTGACCGGGGGAGCGGATCCCTGGAGGTCGACGACGAGCCGGTCGAAGGTGCAGTGACCGCCGAAGCGGGCATTGGTGACCAGCGTGGTGGACAGGGTGCGGGTGGCGGCCGAGGCCGGAGCGGCGAGGCCGATCCCGGCGGCGAGCAGCGTGCCCGTGACGAGTGCGGTGACCTGACGGCGACGTAGTGGACGCATGACGTCCCCCCGATTCTTCAGAGACGGGGACAGTGGTGTCACAGCAGAAGACACTCCCGGGGCGCCCATGGTTGCACCGGATCGGGCACCAGCCCGCGCGGGGGCGGGCGGCGGGGCCGCGAGCCGCGCCGTCAGCCGGGCAGCAGCGCGCTCAGTTCCGCGTCCAGGTCGTAGTGCCGTCGTTCCTGCCCGCGCGGCACCAGTTCCACGAGCCGGCGGCACAGGGCCCGTACGTCCTTCGCGCGGGCGGACACCACACACCCCTGCTCGCCGTTGCTGAACGCCAGGAAGATCCGCGGCTCGGTGGCCTTCCAGCGCGGCCACACCTGTATGTCTCCCTCGCCCGTGGCGCAGGTCTGCCCGTCGAGCAGCAGCTCGCGGGAGAACACCCAGCGGGCGATGTGCACCCCGGCGCCCTCGAAGTCGAGCGTGATCTCGTAGGGCCGGTCGGTGCGGTACACGAACGTCCCCCGCACCGGGATGCGGGTGGGCGCGGCCTCCAGGCGGAGGGGGAGGACGCGGTGCTCCGTGATCGTCATGGTGGGGGGTGCGCCTCTCTGTCGGCGGGGGTGTTTCCTTCCCCTCGGGCAGGCTAACCCCACGCCTTCCCCGCATCCGCGGGTCCAAGGTCCCGACCCGGACGGGCCGCTCGGCCCGTCTTGCGCCGGCTCCGGGCCTTCCCCGCCCCCCTCCGGACGCGCGGAAGCCCGCCCTCGGGGGAGGACGGGCCCGACGGGCCCGCCGCGCGCGGCGGCGGGCGGACGCTCAGGTCAGCATTCGATGACGTTGACCGCGAGACCGCCGCGAGCGGTCTCCTTGTACTTGACCTTCATGTCGGCGCCGGTCTCCTTCATGGTCTTGATGACCTTGTCGAGGGAGACCTTGTGGGTGCCGTCGCCGCGCATCGCCATCTTGGCGGCGGTGACCGCCTTGACGGCCGCCATGCCGTTGCGCTCGATGCACGGGATCTGCACGAGCCCGCCGACCGGGTCACAGGTGAGGCCGAGGTTGTGCTCCATGCCGATCTCGGCGGCGTTCTCCACCTGCTCGGGGGTGCCGCCCAGCACCTCGGCGAGGGCGCCGGCCGCCATCGAGCAGGCCGAGCCGACCTCGCCCTGGCAGCCGACCTCGGCGCCGGAGATCGAGGCGTTCTCCTTGAAGAGCATGCCGATCGCGCCCGCCGCGAGGAGGAAGCGCACCACGCCGTCCTCGTCGGCCCCCGGCACGAAGTTCATGTAGTAGTGCAGGACCGCCGGGATGATGCCCGCGGCGCCGTTGGTGGGGGCGGTGACGACCCGGCCGCCCGCCGCGTTCTCCTCGTTGACGGCCATCGCGTACAGCGTCGCCCACTCCATGGCGTGCGCCTGCGGGTCGCCCTCGGCGCGCAGCTGGCGGGCGGTGCCCGCGGCGCGGCGCTTGACGCGCAGACCGCCCGGAAGGATGCCCTCGCGGGACATGCCGCGCGACACGCAGGCCTGCATGACCCGCCAGATCTCCAGGAGGCCCGCGCGGATCTCCTCCTCGGTGCGCCAGGCCTTCTCGTTCTCCAGCATCAGGGACGAGATGGACAGGCCGTTCTCGTTCGCCAGCCGCAGCATCTCGTCACCGGAGCGGAAGGAGTACTTCAACACCGTGTCGTCGAGCTTGATCCGGTCCTCGCCGACCGCGTCCTCGTCCACCACGAAGCCGCCGCCCACCGAGTAGTACGTCTTCTCCAGCAGCGGGGTGCCGGAGGCGTCGTACGCGAAGAGCGTCATGCCGTTCGCGTGGTAGGGCAGCGAGCGCCGACGGTGCAGGATCAGCTGGTTCGGCTCGTCGAAGGCGATCTCGTGGGCCTCGCCTATCTCGGCGCCGAGCAGCCGCAGCCGGCCGCTCTGGCGGATGCGCTCCACCTCGGCGTCCGCCGTCTCGACGTTCACCGTGCGGGGGGAGTGCCCCTCCAGCCCCAGGAGGACGGCCTTGGGCGTGCCGTGGCCGTGGCCGGTAGCGCCGAGGGAGCCGAAGAGTTCCGCGCGGACGGACGCGGTCTGGGCGAGGACACCGTCCTTCTTCAGGCGGGTCACGAACATGCGCGCCGCCCGCATCGGGCCGACCGTGTGGGAGGAGGAGGGGCCGATGCCGATGGAGAAGAGATCGAAGACGGAGATGGCCACGGTGGCGGACTCCCTTGTCTGCTCGTGGGGTGGGAGGGGGCAGGAGAGGCGGATTGGTCGGATTTTGTCCGGCAGCCGAGCTTAACGCGAGGAGGTGAACAAGCCGGCTGGCGGAAGGGTTGCGCGGGTGACGGTCAGGCGCGGCTCGGTCCGCGCTCCGGTACCACGCCTGCGGCGTCCGGTGCCGGTCAGGGGCCGGGTCCCGGTCGGGCGGGCCCGTCCGGCGGCCCCCGATGCCCGGGCGTACGGCCGGACGTACGTGAGCAAGGCCATGCCGGTCGGCCCGCGGCGCGGTGTCCGGTCGGGCCGCCCGGGCGAGGGGGAGGCGGCAGCGCTCCCGACCTCCCCGACCCCGTGCCCCGTACCCGCGCCCCGTCCCCGGGGCCGCGGACGGGTCGGACACCGACCGCCTCCGGCCGGGTCCACGGTCACGAGAAGGGCCCGGTGCCTGCGGAAACAGCCACCGGGCCCGACCCGTGAGGTTCTAGCGCACCACGTCAGAGCGTGGGGTACAGCGGGAACTTCGCGGCGAGCGCCGAGACGCGCGCCTTCAGGGCCTCGGCGTCGGCCTCCGCGAACGGAGAGGGTGCCTTCAGCGCCTCCGCGATGATCTCGGCGACCTCGGTGAAGGCCTCCGCGTCGAAACCGCGGGTGGCGAGGGCCGGCGTGCCGATCCGCAGACCCGAGGTGACCATCGGCGGCCGCGGGTCGTTCGGGATGGCGTTCCGGTTGACCGTGATGCCGACCTCGTGGAGGCGGTCCTCGGCCTGCTGACCGTCCAGCTCGGAGTTGCGCAGGTCGACCAGGACCAGGTGCACGTCGGTGCCGCCGGTGAGGACGTCCACGCCCACGGCCTTGACGTCGTCCTGGACCAGACGGGCGGCGAGGATCTTCGCGCCCTCCAGGGTGCGCTCCTGGCGCTCCTTGAACTCGGGCGAGGCGGCGACCTTGAACGAGACCGCCTTGGCCGCGATCACGTGCTCCAGCGGACCACCCTGCTGACCGGGGAAGACCGCGGAGTTGATCTTCTTGGCCAGTTCCTGCGTCGACAGGATCACACCGCCGCGCGGACCACCGAGGGTCTTGTGCGTGGTGGTGGTCACGACGTGGGCGTGGGGCACCGGGTTGGGGTGCAGACCCGCGGCGACCAGGCCGGCGAAGTGCGCCATGTCGACCATCAGGTACGCGCCGACCTCGTCCGCGATGCGGCGGAAGGCGGCGAAGTCCAGCTGACGCGGGTAGGCGGACCAGCCCGCGACGATCAGCTGCGGCTTGGACTCCTTGGCGAGGCGCTCGACCTCGGCCATGTCGACCTCGCCCGACGCGTCCACGTGGTACGGGACCACGTTGTAGAGCTTGCCGGAGAAGTTGATCTTCATGCCGTGGGTCAGGTGACCACCGTGGGCGAGGTTCAGGCCCATGATTGTGTCGCCGGGCTTGAGCAGCGCGAACATCGCGGCGGCGTTCGCCTGCGCACCGGAGTGCGGCTGGACGTTCGCGGCCTCGGCGCCGAACAGCGCCTTGATGCGGTCGATCGCGATCTGCTCGACCACGTCGACGTGCTCGCAGCCGCCGTAGTAGCGGCGGCCGGGGTAGCCCTCGGCGTACTTGTTGGTCAGGACCGAGCCCTGGGCCTCCATGACGGCGACCGGAGCGAAGTTCTCCGACGCGATCATTTCCAGGGTGGACTGCTGACGTTCGAGTTCGGCGTCGACGGCGGCGGCGACGTCGGGGTCGAGCTCGTGGAGAGGGGTGTTCAGTACAGACATCAGGGTCCCCTGGGGTCAGTTACCGGCGGTGAGCTTGGCGTACTCGTCGACGGAGAGCAGGTCGTCCTGCTCCTCCGTGACGCGCACCTTGAAGAGCCAGCCGCCCTCGAAAGGAGCCGAGTTCACCAGCGACGGGTCGTCCACGACGTCCTGGTTGGCCTCGACGACCTCACCGGTGACGGGGGAGTACAGGTCGCTGACCGACTTGGTCGACTCCAGCTCGCCGCAGGTCTCGCCCGCGGTCACCGTGTCGCCTACCTCGGGAAGCTGGGCGTAGACGACGTCACCGAGCGCGTTGGCCGCGAACTCCGTGATGCCGACCGTCGAGACGCCGTCCTCGGCGCCCGACAGCCACTCGTGCTCCTTGCTGTAACGCAGCTGCTGGGGGTTGCTCATGGCCTGATTCTCCTGGATGCGGGGGAGTGGATGTGAACCGGTGGTCTTGAATGCCGAGACGGCGCCGCACGGACCTCCGGACGGCGACGACGCGCTGGGGAAGGGGCGGAACTACTTCTGCCGCTTGTAGAACGGCAGCGCCACGACCTCGTACGGCTCATGCGTACCGCGAATGTCCACGCCGACACCGGAGGTGCCGGGCGCGGCGTGCGCCGCGTCCACGTACGCCATCGCGATCGGCTTGCCCAGCGTCGGCGACGGGGCGCCCGAGGTGACCTCTCCGACGACCTGCCCGTCCGCGACGACCGGGAACCCGGCGCGCGGGACCCGGCGGCCCTCGGCGATCAGGCCGACCAGCTTGCGCGGCGGGTTGTCGGCGGCGCGCTCGGCGGCGGCCTCCAGCGCCTTGCGGCCGACGAAGTCCACCTCCTTCTCGAACTTCACGACCCGGCCCAGACCCGCGTCGAACGGGGTGAGGGAGGTGGTCAGCTCGTGCCCGTACAGCGGCATGCCCGCCTCCAGGCGCAGGGTGTCGCGGCAGGAGAGACCGGCCGGGACCAGGCCGACGCCCGCGCCCGCCTCGGTCAGCGCCTGCCACAGCTCCACCGCGTGCTCCGGGGAGACGAACAGCTCGAAGCCGTCCTCGCCGGTGTAGCCCGTCCGCGCGATCAGCGCGGGAACCCCGGCCACCGTGCCCGGCAGGCCGGCGTAGTACTTCAGGCCGTCCAGGTCGGCGTCGGTCAGCGACTTCAGGATGCCGGGGGACTCCGGGCCCTGCACGGCGATCAGCGCGTACGCGTCGCGGTCGTCACGGACCTCGGCGTCGAAGCCCGCGGCCCGCTCGGTGATCGCGTCCAGGACGACCTGGGCGTTGGAGGCGTTGGCGACGACCATGTACTCGGTCTCGCCCAGGCGGTAGACGATCAGGTCGTCCAGGATCCCGCCGTCCTCCTGACAGATGTGCGTGTAGCGGGCGCGGCCGACGCCGACGGTCGAGATGTTGCCGACCAGCGCGTAGTCGAGGACCTTCACGGCCTCGGGGCCGGTCAGGGTGATCTCGCCCATGTGGGAGAGATCGAAGAGACCGGCCTGGGTGCGCACGGCGTTGTGCTCGTCGCGCTCACTGGCGTAGCGCAGCGGCATGTCCCAGCCTGCGAAGTCGGTCATGGTCGCACCGAGCGAGCGGTGCAGCGCGTCGAGGGCGGTCAGACGGGGGGCAGTGCTCATGGGTGTGGCTCCCGGGTCCCAGGGCATGACATGACGAGGACGATCCTCCCCATCTGTCATCGGAACCTGAGAGGTTCGCCGAGAGTTCCCGCGCAAACGGGGCGCGTCGTCGACTTGCACCTTGGGTGGAGCGCACGCCGTTGCCGTCGGGGACGGCGGACGCGGCTCGCTTTTCAGATCTGCCTCATCCACGCGGTACGGGGCCTGAGAGATTCAAGGGAGGGACTTGCTCCTTCGGCGCCCGGGCACGGCCTCACGGCCTGCCGGGACTCTCCCGCGCGGATTCAAGCGGCCGGTATGCAGTTGGTGTCCAGATGGCGCACATCATTGCACGCGACGGCCCGCGACGGGCGTGCGGGCCCGAAAGACCGTGCGTGACCGTGACCGGGCCCGAGCGGGCCCCCCGGAACCGGGCATGCCGGATTACCGTCTCTTTACACTCAGTGGGCAAGGGTCCTTGCGACCCGATTCGGGGGAGGCGATCACTGTGGCGGTGCGGAGATTCGGAGTGCTGACGACGACGGGGACCGTGACGGGAGTGCCGGCGCAGCGGGGCGCCCACGAGAGACCCGCCCGGGCCGGGAGCCCGGCCGTGCGCGACCTGCGCGGCCGGGGCGCGCACGGACCGCGCGGGCTCGACTTCGCCGACGGGGACATCGTCGTGGTGTCCGGCCTGCCCGGCGGCGGCAAGAGCACGCTGATCAAGCGGGCCGCGGCCGGCGGCATCGACTCCCAGGACACCCGCGAGCGCTGGGAGCGGCGCATGCCGCACGCGCTGCCCTACGCGGTCTACCGGCCGCTGGTCCGCGTCGCGCACTACTGGGGCCTGTGGCGAACCGTGCGCTCCGGGGCCTCCGTCGTGGTCCACGACTGCGGCACCCAGACCTGGGTGCGGGGACTGCTCGCCGGGTTCGCCCGACGCCGGAACCGGTCCCTGCACCTGCTGCTCCTCGACACCACCGCGCAGGAGGCCCTGGCCGGGCAGGAGGCGCGGGGCCGGCGGGTGTCGGCGTACGCCTTCTCCCGCCACCGCGGCGCGGCGGACCGGCTCCTGCGCGACGCCGAGTCGGGCGGCCTCCCGCGCGGCTGCGCGTCGGTGGTCCTGCTGGACCGCGCCGCCGCCTCCGGCATCGCCCGCATCACCTTCGTCCCCGCGCCCGCCGCCGGCGGCTGAGGCGCGGGCCCGGGCGAGGGGGGTCCCCGCCGACCCACTAACCTCGGCACGGCAGAGGTGGCGATGGCAGCGGAGGCGTGGATGCACGGCGGCGGGTGGCCCGACAACGAGCTGGAGCAGGTGCTCGGGGCGGCGCTGGGAGCGGCGGACGCGGGAGCGCGGATCCTGGAGGTCCTCGGCCGCAGTCGGCTCTGGGTGCCGCTGCCGGCCGGTGGCGCGCCCGACGCGGCCGACCTGACCCTGCCGACGATGCAGATCGGCGGCCAGGCGTACGTCCCCGTCTACAGCTCCGAGGCCCAGTTCCGGTTCTGCGTCGGCCCCGGCATGGACTTCGCCGTGGCCCCCGCCGTGGAGTTCGCCCGCGGGCTGCCGCCGCAGATCGGCCTCGCCGTGAACCCCGAGGGGGCCGTCGGCGTCCCGCTGCCCCCGGTCGCCGTCGCGGAACTGTGCCGCACGGGACGGACCCCGCTCGACGGCCCGGCCACCGGCGGCCGCGTCCGGCTCTTCGAGCCCGACTGGCAGGACGACCCGGTGGACTTCCTCGCCGCGGCCGGCGAGGAGTTCCGTGGCACCGGCGTGGTGGCCGCGGCGCACCGCTGCCTGGCCAGCGTGGAGGGCGGGGCGCCCGAGTTGTACATCGGTGTCCGACTGGTGGGATGGGATCCCGAGTCGCGGAACGCGCCGATGGAGGCGCTCGGCCGGGCGCTGGCCCGCGTACCGGCGCCCTGGCCCGTGCAGTTGATCCTCCTGGACGCCGCCGAGGACCCGGTCACGGAGTGGATTCGTGAGCGTGTGCGCCCCTTCTACCTCCCGTAGGGCCGCTTAAGCTGATTACATCTCTTGGCCCCGCTCGCGTGGCCTGGGTAACGGGTGGACGACGGGCGGACGAAGAGGGGTACCGGGTGAGTGCGTCAGGCACGGCCGCGGCCGGGCAGGTCGAGCACATGCTGCGCCAGGTGACTCCCGGGCGCTATGAGAGCTACGAGTCGCTTCTGCACGCCCTGGCCGAGGGCCGGCTGTGGATGTTGTTGTGGCAGGGGCAGCCGGGTTCCCCGGACGCCCAGTACGGGGGGATGGAGGTCGACGGGCTCGGATACGCGCCCTGCGTGACCTCCCCGCAGGAACTGGCCGCCAGCGGCTGGAACCGCGGCTACGAGGTGGTCACCGGCCGGGACATCGCCCGCGCCCTCTACCCGGACCGCTGGGGGCTGTGGCTCAACCCGCACGCCCAGGGCGGCGGTCTCGGACTGCCGTGGGCGGACCTCCGCCGGATCGCGACGGGCCTCGACCGGATGCCCGCCGGACCGCTGCGGCTGTCGGAGCCCGCCCTGGAGCTCCCGCAGTTCTACGGACTGCTCACCCAGCACGCGCACCGCACGCCCGCCGTCCGGTCGCTCCGCAGGGCCTGGGTGCAGCCGTCGCTCGGATCGGCGTACCTCGCCGTCGGGCTCGACCTGTACGACGCCTCCGCGCCCGCGCTGGAGTCCGTCCGGGAGATGATGCGCCAGTCGGTCGGGGCGGTCCCCGACGGCGTTCCCGTGTGCACCGTCGCGCTGGCCGACGAGCACGACCCGGTCGCGATGTGGCTGCGTTCGCAGACCCGCCCCTTCTACGACCGCGAGGGCCAGGCGCCCTCGTACTGAGGCGTCCCCTCCCGGGCCTCCGTCGGATCTCCGGCGGGGGCCTTTCGCGTACCCGCTCCCCGGCTCTCGTGCGGACGGCCCGATCGGCCCCTCCAGGCCTCCCGTCAGGCCGTCCTCGTCCGCCGGGGGCCTCGGACGGCCCGCGCGTCGCCGCCGTCCGGACGGCGGAACGGGCGCCCGGGGAACACCTCGGGCCGCCGCCGGCCACCGCCCCCGGGCAGCCTTCGGCTTGTCCTGATTTCATCGGTCTTGTGGGGCCAAAAGGCATGCGAGTCTTGCGAGTTGGGCGCCATGTCCGGTTCCGTACCGAACAGGCGGTCTTGCTCCGCTGAGACGCGAGTGAAGTCCGGATAACGGGTACCGGGACGTCAGATCACGTTTGCGCATCCATTCATCTGCGGGTCTGGCGGCTGGTCGAGCGCCCGATGAAGACTCCCCACCCAAGAGCCGATCAGTCCTCCGGGACGCGGTTCGGTTCGTTGACTGCACCTGTTGTTTCGCACGGCACTTTCGCAGCACTTCCTGCACTTCCTGCACCTCACACGCGTTCCGCGTGTCCACGCACTCCGAGCGCCACTCCGCACCAACGCCGCCACAGCGGCGGGCATGGGCCGGCACACCCGTCGGCCGAGAGGGGTCCCCACCACGATGACGGCACCACTGCATGACACGGACGCGGAAACACCCGCACCCGTGTCCGTAGCCGACGTCCCTGCCAAGGCCATCGAAGGCCGCTCGCCCGGCCGCATCGCCTGGATGCGGCTCAAGCGCGACAAGGTCGCGCTGACCGGCGGCGTGGTCGTGATCCTCCTGATCCTGGTGGCCGTCTTCGCGCCGCTGATCGTGAGCCTGCTGGGCCATCCGCCCAACGAGTTCCACGAAGACATGCTCGACCCGGACTTCGGGACGCCGCTCGGTTCGTTCGGCGGCATGAGCTCCGACTTCCTGCTGGGCGTCGAACCCACCAACGGGCGCGACGTGTTCAGCCGGATCGTCTACGGCGCCCGCATCTCCCTGGTCGTCGCCTTCCTCGCGGCCTTCGTCTCGGTGATCCTCGGCAGCCTGCTCGGCGCGCTCGCCGGGTTCCTCGGCGGCTGGGTCGACGGCGTCATCAGCCGCACGATGGACCTGCTGCTGGCCTTCCCGCAGCTGCTGTTCACCATCGCCCTCGTGTCCGTGGTCCCCAACTCCCTCTGGGGGTTCGAGGGTTCGGGCGTCCGGATGGGCGTGCTGATCGTCGTCATCGGCTTCTTCGGCTGGCCGTACATCGGCCGCATCGTCCGAGGACAGACGATCTCCCTGCGTGAACGCGAATACGTCGAGGCCGCGCGCAGCCTCGGGGCGGGCCGCGGCTACATCCTGATCAAGGAGCTGCTGCCCAACCTGGTCGCGCCGATCCTCGTCTACTCGACGCTGATCATCCCGACCAACATCCTGACGGAGGCGGCCCTCAGCTTCCTCGGTGCCGGCGTCAAGCCGCCCACCGCCTCCTGGGGCAAGATGCTGTCCGACGCCGTCCCCATCTACCAGGACGACCCCATGTACATGGTGGTCCCGGGCCTCACGATCTTCATCACCGTCCTGGCGTTCAACCTCTTCGGGGACGGGCTGCGCGACGCACTCGACCCCAAGGGCAGCTGAACCGCTTCTTCGATTCACCACCTATGGAGGTTGGACAACCGTGATCCGCAGAAAGCAGGCACTCGCGATCACCGCCGTGGTCGCCGCCTTGTCGATGACCGCCGCGTGTGGCGGTGGCAAGGACGAGGGCAAGAAGTCCGAGGGCGCGAACGACAAGGGCTACAGCGGTGCCTCCACGGCCCTGGTGAACGCCTCGGACGCCAAGGGCGGTGAGCTCAAGCTCTGGTCGCCGCAGGACGTCGACTACCTCGACCCGGCGCGTGCCTACTACGGCTTCGTGTGGAACCTTCAGCGCCTCTACGTCCGCCAGCTCTTCGCGTACGACAGCAAGCCGGGCGCCGCGGGCACCAAGCTGGTCCCGGACCTCGCCGAGGCCGCGCCGGTCCTGAGCAACGACGGCAAGACGTACACCGTCAAGATCAAGGACGGCGTGAAGTTCGAGGACGGCACGCCGATCACCTCGAAGGACTTCAAGTACGGCATCGAGCGCGTCTTCGCGCAGGACGTGCTGTCCGGCGGCCCGACGTACCTGGTCGACCTGCTCGACCAGGGCCAGAAGTACCCCGGCCCGTACAAGGACACCGACCCGAACAAGCTGGGTCTGAAGTCGGTCCAGACGCCGGACGACAAGACGATCGTCTTCAACCTGGCCAGCGCCAACTCGGACTTCAACTACCTGCTGGCGATGCCGTCCTCCTCGCCCGTCCCGGCGGCCAAGGACCAGGGCGCGGGCTACACCAACAAGCCCGTCTCCACCGGTCCTTACAAGGTCGAGAGCTTCACCGCGGGCAAGGGCGCCACCTTCGTCCGCAACGAGAACTGGGACCCGAAGACGGACACGATCCGCAAGGGTCTGCCGGACAAGGTCAGCTTCACGGTCACGACCAACCCGGACGACATGGACCAGCGCCTGCTCTCCGGCGACATCGACCTCGCCGTCGACGGCACCGGTGTCCAGCAGGCCGCGAAGAACAAGATCCTCAAGGACGCGAACCTCAAGAAGAACGCGGACAACCCGTTCACGGGCTACATCCGCTACTTCGCCTTCCCGCAGACGGTCGCGCCGTTCGAGAACATCGAGTGCCGCAAGGCCGTCATCTACGCGGCCGACCCGAAGTCGCTCCAGAACGCCCGCGGTGGCCCGACCAGCGGTGACCTCGGCGCGAACATGCTGCCGCCCGGCATCCCCGGCTCGGACAAGTCCTTCGACCCGTGGGGCCTGACCGCCGGCAAGGCGCAGGAGCAGAAGGCCAAGGACGCGCTCAAGGCGTGTGGCAAGCCCGACGGGTTCGAGACCACCATCGCGGTCCGCAACAACCGCGCCCCCGAGGTCAAGACCGCCGAGTCCCTCCAGGCCTCGCTCGCCAAGGTCGGCATCAAGGCCACGATCGACCAGTACGACGGCAAGCTCTCCTCCTCCACGATCGGTTCGCCCGAGAACGTGAAGAAGAAGAACTACGGCATCATCGTGATGGGCTGGGGCGCCGACTACAACTCCGGCTCGGGCTTCCTCCAGCCCCTGGTCGACGGCTCGTTCATCCTGCCGAACGGCAACAACAACTACACGATGCTGGACGACCCCGAGGTCAACGGCCTGTTCGACAAGGCCGCGAACGCCGCCACCCCGGACGCCGCCGCTCCGTTCTACACGGACATCAACAAGAAGATCATGGAGAAGGCGCTCTACCTCCCGATCAACTTCGACAAGGCGCTCATCTACCACAACCCGCGCCTGACGAACGTCTACTTCAACGACTCGATGGGCCGCATCGACCTCGCTGTCCTGGGCGTCGCCAAGTAGTCGTCCGACCGTCCGACGGCCGCTCCACCGCGGCCGCCGGGCACCAGCAGGCCAGCAATTCGTAAGTAAGTGCCTTCACCGCACATGCGCTAGTCCGAAGGGCAGGTGAAGGCCGCAGGCGGCGGCTGTCGTCCCCACAAGGGGCGGCAGCCGCCCGCCCCGGGCGGCCGACTGCAGTGCTCGTCTACCTCATACGGCGGCTGTTCAACGTCGCCGCCACGCTGCTGGTGGTCTCCGTGGTCACCTTCGGCATCTTCTTCGCGGTCCCGAAGCTGACCGGCAGCGATCCCGCGCTCATGTACGCCGGTCGAGAGACCAACGAGACCGCCCTGGCGGGCATCCGCGTGAAGATGGGCTTCGACAAGCCCATCTCCGAGCAGTACTGGGTGTTCCTCAAGGGCATCTTCGTCGGCCGCGACTACGACGGCGGCACCGAGGTCACGCACTGCGCCGCTCCGTGCTTCGGCTACTCCTTCAAGAGCGAGGCCCCCGTCTGGGAGACCATGCTCGACCGCATGCCGGTCACCCTCTCGCTCGCCGTCGGCGCCGCCTTGATCTGGGTGCTCGCGGGTGTGGCCACCGGAGTGGTCTCGGCGCTGAAACGGCGTACGGCCATCGACCGGACCGTCATGATCGGAGCGCTCGCCGGCGTCTCCCTGCCGATCTTCTTCACCGGCATGGTGGCTCCCGCCGTCTTCGTCTACGGCCTCGGCTGGTTGGACGTGTCCAACTACAAACCTCTGACCGAGGATCCGCTGGCCTGGCTCAACAGCCTGATCCTGCCCTGGGTCACCCTCGCCTTCCTCTTCGCGGCGACCTACGCCCGCATCACCCGCGCGACCATGCTGGAAGTCCTCGGCGAGGACTACATCCGCACCGCCCGCGCCAAGGGACTCAAGGAGGGCGTGGTCATCCGCAAGCACGCCCTGCGTTCCACCCTCACCCCGATCGTCACGATGTTCGGCCTCGACCTCGGCGGACTCCTCGGCGGCGCGGTGCTCACCGAGACGACCTTCAACTTCCAGGGTCTGGGAACGGCGGCCGTCGCCGCCATCGGCCAGGGCGACCTCCCCGTGATCATGGGTGTCACCCTCCTCGCCGCGCTCTTCGTGGTGATGGCCAACCTGATCGTGGACCTGCTGTACGCCGTCATCGACCCGCGCGTGAGGCTGACGTGACCGAGAACCCCGCCGTTTCCACCGGCACCTCCGGCGAGCCCGCGTTCGTCCCCGAGCAGGCCAAGGGGGAGACCCGCGCCGGCGACTCCTTCCTCTCCGTACGCGACCTCAAGGTCCACTTCCCGACCGACGACGGCCTCGTCAAGTCCGTCGACGGGCTCTCCTTCGACCTGGAGCGCGGCAAGACGCTCGGGATCGTCGGCGAGTCCGGCTCGGGCAAGTCGGTGACCTCGCTGGCCATCATGGGCCTGCACCGCACCGGCAACGCCCGCAGCCGCCCGCACATCTCCGGGCAGGTCGTGCTCGACGGCGAGGACCTGGTCCAGGCCGACGCCGACCACGTGCGCAAGCTCCGCGGGCACAAGATGGCGATGGTCTTCCAGGACCCGCTGTCCGCGATGCACCCGTACTACTCGGTCGGCAAGCAGATCGTCGAGGCCTACCGGACCCACCACGGCGTCGACAAGAAGACGGCCCGCAAGCGGGCCGTCGAGATGCTCGACCGGGTCGGCATCCCGGAGCCCCACCGGCGCGTGGACGCCTACCCCCACGAGTTCTCCGGTGGCATGCGCCAGCGCGCGATGATCGCCATGGCGCTCGTCAACAACCCCGAACTGCTCATCGCGGACGAGCCCACCACCGCCCTGGACGTCACCGTCCAGGCGCAGATCCTGGACCTCATCCGCGACCTGCAGAAGGAGTTCGGCTCCGCGGTCATCATGATCACGCACGACCTCGGCGTGGTCGCCGAGATGGCCGACGACATCCTCGTGATGTACGGAGGTCGGTGCGTCGAGCGCGGCACCGCGGAGAAGGTCTTCTACGGCCCCCGGCATCCCTACACCTGGGGGCTGCTCGGCTCGATGCCGCGCATAGACCGCGACCAGACCGAGCGGCTGATCCCGGTGAAGGGCTCGCCGCCCAGCCTCATCAACATCCCGAGCGGCTGCGCGTTCAACCCCCGGTGCCCCTACGCCGACGTACCCAAGGGCGGCATCACCCGCACCCAGCGCCCCGAGCTGACCGAGGACGACAGCCGGCACTGGTCAGCCTGCCACATGTCGCAGGAGGAGCGGACCCGGATCTGGACCGAAGAGATTGCGCCGAAGCTGTGACCGACATGAACAAGACGGGCGCGGCGGAGGTCTCCTCCGCGCAGGCCGCGGCGGACACCGCCGAGGAGCCGCTGCTGAAGGTGACCGGGCTGGTCAAGCACTTCCCCATCAACAAGGGGCTGTTGCGCCGCCAGGCCGGCGCCGTCAAGGCCGTGGACGGCATCGACTTCGACGTCCGGCGGGGTGAGACCCTCGGCATCGTCGGCGAGTCCGGCTGCGGCAAGTCCACCATGGGCCGGCTGATCACCCGACTGCTCGAACCGACCGGCGGGAAGGTCGAGTTCGAGGGCCGGGACATCACGCACCTGAGCGTCGCGGGCATGCGGCCGTTGCGCCGTGACGTGCAGATGATCTTCCAGGACCCCTACGGCTCGCTGAACCCCCGCCACACGGTGGGCACCATCGTCGGGGCGCCCTTCAAGCTCCAGAAGGTCACCCCCGAGGGCGGCGTGAAGGCCGAGGTCCAGCGGCTGCTCTCGCTGGTGGGCCTCAACCCCGAGCACTACAACCGCTACCCGCACGAGTTCTCCGGCGGCCAGCGGCAGCGCATCGGCATCGCGCGGGCCCTGGCCCTCAAGCCGAAGCTCGTCGTCGCCGACGAGCCGGTGTCGGCGCTGGATGTCTCGATCCAGGCCCAGGTGGTGAACCTGCTGGACGACCTCCAGGAGGAACTCGGCCTGACGTACGTGATCATCGCGCACGACCTGTCGGTCATCCGACACGTCTCGGACCGCATCGCGGTGATGTACCTCGGCAAGATCGTGGAGCTGGCCGACCGCAAGTCGCTGTACGAGGCGCCGATGCACCCCTACACGACCGCGCTCATGTCGGCGGTGCCGGTGCCGGATCCGAGGCGGCGCGGCGCGAAGAGCGGGCGCATCCTGCTCAAGGGCGACGTCCCGTCGCCGATCTCGCCGCCCAGCGGCTGCCGGTTCCACACCCGGTGCTGGAAGGCGACCGAGCTGTGCACCACGCAGGAGCCGCCGCTGGTGGCCCTGAAGACGGGGCACCAGGTCGCCTGCCACCACCCGGAGAACGCGCCGGACCAGGCGCCGGGCGACAAGGCCCTGCCGGGCGCCGCCGAAGTGGTGGACACGCCGACGGTGTAGCGGGTCTCGACGTCGGCGTGGCGGGTCACGCCGACGATCCGGCGGGTCACGACGACCGCAGGTGTCCGCCCCCGGAGTAGCGGCCGGGGTCGGGTGTGGTGCCGGGGCACCCGGGCGTACGCGTCCGGGAACCCCGGCACCACTGTGCGTTCCCCGGCCGGTGTCGCCGGTCCCCGCCCACGCCGCGTCCCCGTCCTGTCCGCCGCCGCCCACGCCCCGTCACGCCGGCGGGTGGGCGGTGCGACGGCGGACGGCACAATGGGGGCGTGCTCCACGATCTCTTCCCGCCCGGCATCCAGCACGCCCTGGACCTCGCGGGCATTTTTGTCTTCGCCACCGCGGGCGCCCTGCTCGCCGTGCGCAAGAACTTCGACATCTTCGGCATCGCCGTGCTCGCGCTCGTCACCGCCCTCGGCGGCGGTCTCTTCCGCGACCTCGTCATCGGCGCCGTCCCGCCCGCCGCCTTCGGGGAGCTCAGCTTCTTCGTGACACCGCTGGTCGCCGCCGGGCTGGTCTTCTTCCTGCACCCCGAAGTCCAGCGGATCAACCGCGCCATCAACGTCTTCGACGCGGCCGGCCTCGGACTGTTCTGCGTGACGGGCACGACCAAGGCGTACGAGTACGGCCTCGGGCTGACCGCGTCCGCCTCGCTGGGGCTGGCCACGGCGGTCGGGGGAGGCGTGCTGCGCGACGTGCTGGTCAACGAGGTCCCCTCGCTGCTGCGCGACCGCGAGATGTACGCGGTGCCCGCGGTCGTCGGCGCCTCGATGGTGGCCCTCTTCATCGCCTTCGACACGCTCAACGGCCTCACCACCGCCGCCGCGATCATCACCACCTTCGTGCTCCGGCTGCTCGCGATCCGTTACCACTGGCGGGCGCCGCTGGCCTGGAACCGCCGGTCCGCCGTGGCCGAAGAGCCGTAACGCGCACGTAGCAATAGAAAGCTACCGCTTAGTAGCATGCCGGTGTACCGTCGTTTTCATGTCACATGCAGCGGCCCAGGCATCCATCGGCGACAGCGAGTTCGACCGCGACACCACCCTCTCCGCCCGCGCGGACGAGCCCGGGGTGTACGACGCTGAACTCAGCGCCGGCTGGACGATCATCACCGCCGTCAACGGCGGATATCTGTTGGCACTGGTCGGTCGGGCCCTGTCGGCGGCCCTGCCGCACCCCGACCCCTTCACCGTCTCCGCCCACTACCTGACCTCCTCCGTGCCCGGCCCCGCCGTGATCCGCACGCAGGTCGTCCGGATCGGGCGCACCCTCTCGACCGGCCAGGCGTCCCTCTTCCAGTACGACGAGAGCGGCGCGGAGGTCGAGCGGATCCGTGTCCTCGCCTCGTACGGGGAACTGTCCGCCCTGCCCGACTCCGTGCACACCACCGCGCTGCCGCCGGTCATGCCCGCGTACGAGGACTGCCTCGGCGCGGAGGCCGGCCCCGCGCCGATCCCCGGCAGCTCCGCCATCGTGGACCGGCTCCGGCTGCGCCTGGACCCGGCGACGGCGGGCTGGGCGGTCGGGGCGCCGTCGGGCAAGGGCGAGATGCGGGCCTGGTTCGAGCTGGCCGACGGCCGTGACGCCGACCCGCTGTCACTGCTGCTGGCGGTGGACGCGCTGCCGCCCACCGCCTTCGACCTCGGCCTGATCGGCTGGGCCCCGACGGTCGAGCTCACCACCCACATCCGCCACCGCCCCGCGCCGGGCCCGCTGCGGGTGGCCATCACCACCCGCAACCTCGCCGGGGGCTTCCTGGAGGAGGACGCCGAGGTCTGGGACTCGACGGACCGACTCGTGGCCCAGTCCCGCCAACTGGCCCGCGCCCCCCGCCCGACGCCCTGACCCGCGCAGGCGCCCCCGCCCGGCCCGGCCGGCGGGCGGCGGGTGCCCCCGTCGCCGTCGCCCCGGCACCCCGCCCGGCCACCGCGGTCCGCCGGGGATTGCGCCGGCGGGGGACCGGATGGGGTCCGGTGTGTCGGGGGGCTCGTAGAATCGGGGGATCATGGCCTACCTCGACCACGCCGCAACCACCCCGATGCTGCCGGAGGCCGCTGCGGCGATGACCGCGCAGTTCGCCGCCACGGGTAACGCGTCCTCCCTCCACGCCGCCGGCCGCCGCGCCCGCCGCACCGTCGAGGAGGCCCGCGAGGCCCTCGCCGAAGCCCTCGGCGCACGCCCGAGCGAGGTGGTCTTCACCGCCGGCGGCACGGAGGCCGACAACCTCGCCGTCAAGGGCCTCTACTGGGCACGCCGCGACCAGGACCCGACCCGCACCCGCGTGCTCACCAGCCCCGTCGAGCACCACGCCGTCCTCGACGCCGTCCACTGGCTCGCCGAGCACGAGGGGGCCCGGGTCGAGTACCTCCCGGTGGACCACCACGGGCGCGTGCACCCCGACGCCTTCCGGGAGGCGATCGAGCGGAACCCCTCCGACGTCGCCCTGGCCACCGTGATGTGGGCCAACAACGAGATCGGCACGGTCTTCCCCGTACGGGAACTCGCCGACATCGCCGGGGAGTTCGGGATCCCGCTGCACTCCGACGCCGTCCAGGCCGTCGGCCAGCTCGACGTCCGCTTCGGCGACAGCGGCCTCGCCGCCATGACCGTCAGCGGCCACAAGGTGGGCGGCCCGTACGGCATCGGCGCCCTGCTGCTCGGCCGGGACCAGACCCCCGTCCCCGTCCTGCACGGAGGCGGCCAGGAGCGGCACGTCCGGTCCGGGACCCTCGACGTGCCGGCCATCGCGGCCTTCGCGGTGGCGGCCGTCCTCGCCGCCGAGCGGCGCGAGCGATTCGCCGTCGAGATCGGCGCCCTGCGCGACGAGCTGGTCGCCGCCGTCCTGCGGGAGGTGCCCGACGCCGTGCTCGGCGGGGACCCCGTGGACCGGCTGCCCGCCAACGCCCACTTCAGCTTCCCCGGCTGCGAGGGCGACTCCCTGCTGCTCCTCCTCGACGCCCAGGGCATCGAGTGCTCCACCGGCTCCGCCTGCACCGCGGGCGTGGCCCAACCCAGCCACGTACTGCTCGCCACCGGCACCGATCCGCTGCTGGCCCGGGGCACCCTGCGGTTCTCCCTCGGCCACACCTCCACCAAGGAGGACGTCGCCGCGGTGGCCGCCGCCATCGGCCCCGCCGTCGCCCGCGCCCGCACGGCCGGACTCAGCTGAGCCGCGTCCCGCCCGGACCCCGGGCGGGCGTCGGACGGGCCGGGGGTCGATCGACGGGCGCCCCGGCTCAGCCGGTCGCGGGCTTGCGGGCCAGGGCTTCCCCGACCATGCGGACGTAGCGGTTCCAGTCCCAGTGGCGGCCCGGGTCCGTGTGATCGGCGCCCGGCACCTCGGAGTGGCCCACGATGTGCTCCCGGTCGGCCGGTATGTCGTACCTCCGGCAGACATCGGCGGCCAGCTCGGCCGAGGCCGCGTACATCGCGTCCGTGAAGTCCCGCGGCCGGTCCACGAAGCCCACGTGCTCGATGCCGACACTGCGCTCGTTCATGGACCGGTTCCCGGCGTGGAAGGCCACGTCCAGTTCGCGCACCATCTGCTCGACATGGCCGTCCTGGCGGACTATGTAGTGCGCCGACGCCTTGTGCCACGGGTTCTTGAAGGCGTCCACCGAGGACTCGAACCCGCCCTGTGTGACATGCACGACAATCCGGTCCACGCGGTAGTCGTCGGGCCGGTCCGCCGGCCGCCAGTTCGCCGGCGAGGCCGCCGTCCAGTTCGCGGCCGCGTAGTCCAGCTCGCCTTCCTTGCGCGGCTTGGACACCCCGGGCAGCAGCCACCAGGCGCGTCTGAGCTCGTCCTGCCCGACGACGGCCGCGGCCGCGATCACCCCGAGCCCCCCGAACAGCACGGCCCTGCGGGTCCGGCCCGACCCCTTGCCGGTCGCCGTGCCCGGAGCCGCGTCCCGCGTCTTCCCACCCTCACGCACCATGCGATCCACCCCCCGACCCGACAACGCGCCGTGACCGCGCGCGGTTCCCCGTACCCTGGACGGTGCCATGACTGAGAACCTGCCGCGCACCGCCCGCCCCCTCCGCGTCCTCGCCGCCATGTCCGGCGGGGTGGACTCCGCCGTCGCCGCCGCCCGCGCCGTGGAAGCCGGGCACGACGTCACGGGCGTCCACCTGGCGCTCTCCGCGAACCCCCAGTCCTTCAGGACCGGCGCCCGCGGCTGTTGCACCATCGAGGACTCCCGCGACGCCCGCCGCGCCGCCGACGTCATCGGCATCCCCTTCTACGTCTGGGACCTTGCCGAGCGCTTCCGCGAGGACGTCGTCGAGGACTTCGTCGCCGAGTACGAGGCCGGGCGCACCCCGAACCCCTGCCTGCGCTGCAACGAGAAGATCAAGTTCGCGGCGCTGCTCGACAAGGCCCTGGCCCTCGGGTTCGACGCCGTCTGCACCGGCCACTACGCCACGGTCGTCCTCAACGACGACGGCACGCGCGAACTCCACCGCGCCAGCGACATGGCCAAGGACCAGTCGTACGTCCTCGGCGTCCTCGACGAGAAGCAGCTGGCCCACGCGCTCTTCCCGCTCGGCGACACCCTCACCACCAAGGAAGAGATCCGCGCCGAGGCCGAACGACGCGGCCTCGCCGTCGCGAAGAAGCCCGACAGCCACGACATCTGCTTCATCGCCGACGGCGACACCCAGGGCTTCCTCGCGAACCGCCTGGGCAAGGCCGAGGGCGACATCGTCGACGAGAGCGGCGAGAAGGTCGGCACCCACGAGGGCGCCTTCGGCTTCACCATCGGCCAGCGCAAGGGCCTGCGGATCGGCCACCCCGCCGCCGACGGCAAGCCGCGCTACGTCCTCGACATCTCCCCGGTGAACAACACCGTCACCGTCGGCCCCGTCGAGGCCCTCGACGTCAGTGCCCTCACCGCGATCCGGCCCCGCTGGTGCGGAGCCGTGGCCGCGGTCCCCGGCACGTACACCGCGCAGCTGCGCGCCCACGGCGGCGAGACCGAGGTCTTCGCCGAACTCGTGGACGGCGAGCTGCGCGTCTCCTTCACCGAGCCGGTCCGCGGCGTGGCCCCCGGCCAGGCGATCGTGCTGTACGACGGCACGCGCGTGGTCGGTTCCGCCACCATCGCCACGACCGAGCGGGCGTCCGCCGCGGTGTGAGCCCGGCGGCCGGGGCTCAGGCCACCGTCAGGACGATCTTGCCGGTGGTACGGCCCCGCTCGCCGATCTCGTGGGCCTTCGCGGCCTGCTCCAGCGGCAGCACCGTGTCGACCAGCGGCTTCAGCAGGCCCTGCTCGACCAGGGCGGCGATGCCCTCCAGGCCCTTGAGGTCCGGCTCCACCAGCAGCCAGGTGGCGTGCACGCCCTCGGCGTCGGCCGGGAGGCCGTCGGGGCCCGGCAGGGTCACCAGGTGCCCGCCCGGCTTGAGCACCTTCAGCGAGCGCTGCCCGTGGTCCCCGCCCACCGCGTCGATCACCACGTCGATGTCGGAGACGACGTCCTCGAAGTCCGCGGTGCGGTAGTCGATCACCTCGTCGGCGCCCAGGTCGCGCAGCAGCTCGTGCTTGGCGGCGCTCGCGGTGCCGATCACGTACGCGCCGCGGGCCTTGGCGATCTGCACGGCCAGGTGGCCGACGCCGCCGGCCGCCGCGTGCACCAGGACCCGCTGACCGGCCGAGACCCCGGCCGTGTCGACCAGCGCCTGCCAGGCGGTCAGGGCCGCCAGCGGCAGTGCGGCCGCCTCCACGTGGTCCAGCGAGGCCGGCTTGCGGGCGAAGTGCCGGGCGGGGGCGGTCACGTACTCGGCGTACGCGCCGGCCTGCTGCGGGAAGCGGGGCATCCCGTACACCTCGTCGCCCACCCGGTACAGGGTCACGCCCGGTCCGACGGCCTCGACGGTGCCCGAGACGTCCCAGCCGACGGCCGGCACCGGCCCCCAGGGGATCAGGCCGCCGCTCTCGCGGGTCTTCCAGTCCACCGGGTTCACGCCGGCGGCGCGGACCCGCACGAGCACCTCGCCCATGCCGGGCTCCGGACGCTCGATCTCCCTCTCGACGAGAACCTCGGGTCCGCCCCACTGGCTGACGACGACGGCGCGCATGGATGTCTCCTCTGGTGGTACTTCTACGGGTTTCGGCTGGTTTCCCCGGCCGACGCATTCAGCTTGGCGGTCGTCGGGCCCGCATGGTGCTGGCCGTACGGCCACCATGTGACAGAATCTGGCCATGCACCGTATCGCCGTACTCGCCCTCGAAGGCGTCCCCCCGTTCGAGCTCGGGATCCCCTCCCGCGTCTTCGGCAACGCCCACGACGACGACGGCGCCCCGCTCTACGAGGTGACCGTCTGCACCGCCGACGGCCTGCCCGTGACCAGCGACGCGGGCTTCACGGTCGGCGTCGCGGCGGGCCCCGAGGCGCTCGCCGCCGCCGACACCGTGGTCATCCCGCCCACCCACGCCATGGACGACCTCGCGCACGGCGCGCCCCTGTCGCCCGCGCTCGCCGCCGCCATCGCCGGGATCCGGCCCGGCACCCGACTGGTGTCGATCTGCACCGGCTCCTACGTCCTCGCCGCGGCCGGGCTGCTCGACGGCCGGCCCGCCACCACGCACTGGCTGCACGCCCCCGAGTTCCAGCGGGCCTTCCCGCGGGTCCGGCTCGACGAGGAGGTGCTCTTCGTCGACGACGGGGACGTCCTCACCTCCGCGGGCGTCGCCGCGGGCGTCGACCTCTGCCTCTACCTGATCCGGCAGGACCACGGCACCGCCGTCGCCAACCGCGCCGCACGCCTGTGCGTCGTACCGCCCTGGCGTGACGGCGGACAGGCCCAGTACATCGACCGGCCCGTCCCCGAGCCGACCGTCGCCACCACCACCGCCACCCGCGCCTGGGCCCTGGAGCGGCTGTCCGAACCGATCGCCCTCGCCGAACTGGCCGACCACGCCCGGATGAGCCTGCGCACCTTCACCCGACGGTTCCGCGACGAGGTGGGCATGACGCCGGTGCAGTGGCTCACCGTCCAGCGCCTGGAACTGGCCCGCCACCTGCTGGAGTCCAGCGACCTGTCGGTGGACCTCGTCGCGCACCGGGCCGGCTTCGGCTCGGGCAACTCGCTGCGCCAGCACATGAGGACCGCGCTCGGCATCTCGCCGATCGCCTACCGACGCACCTTCCGCCCCGCCCTCGCGCAGGCATGACCCCCGGGGTAATCGCGCTCCCGACCGGCGCTTGCCAGGATCGAACCCACGGAACGGTTCGACCCGAGGACCGGACCGGCACAGATGCACGGACCGCCACAGATGCACGGACCGACACCGTGCACCGGTCCGACACGGCACAGCCGAGGAGAACACGATGACCGCGTACGCCCTGGCCCACCTGCGCCCCGCCCCGATGAACGACGAGATCCTGCGCTACATCGAGCGGATCCAGGCCACCATGGACCCCTTCGGCGGCCGCTTCCTCGTCCACGACCAACAGGTCGAGGTCAAGGAGGGCCCCTTCCCCGGGGCGGTGGTCCTGATCTCCTTCCCCGACATGGACCGCGCCCGCGCCTGGTACGACTCACCCGCCTATCAGGAGATCCTCCCGCTGCGGACCGACAACATCCCCGGCGAGACCATCCTGGTCGACGGGGTCGCCCCCGACTACGACGCCGGCCTGACGGCCGCCCACTGGCGCGAGGCCCTCGGCCTCTGAGGGGCGACGGGCGCGATCGGGGCGCGATCAGGATGCGAGCATGGCCACATGGCTACTCACCTGATCACCGGTGCCGGATCCGGCATCGGCGCCGCCGTCGCGAACCGCCTGCACGCGCGCGGCGACGACCTCGTCCTCCTGGCCCGCGACGCCGCGCGCGGCAAGCAGCTCGTCGAACGCTTCCCCGGCGCGGGCGTGCTCGTGGGCGACCTCGCGGACCCCGACCGGCTCTCCTGGGCCTTCTCCAAGCAGGCCATCCCCGAGCGGATCGACTCCCTGCTGCACATCGCGGGGATCGTGGACCTCGGCCCGGTGGGCGAACTGCGCCCCAAGACCTGGCACCAGCAGCTCAACGTCAACCTGATCGCCCCCGCCGAGGTCACCCGGCTGCTGCTCCCCACCCTGCGCGCCTCGCACGCGACGATCGTCTTCGTGAACTCCGGCGCCGGACTGCACGCGCACGCCGACTGGAGCGCGTACGCCGCCTCCAAGCACGGCCTGAAGGCCCTCGCCGACTCCCTGCGCGAGGAGGAGAAGCCCAACGGCATCCGCGTCACCTCGGTCTACCCGGGCCGCACCGCGAGCCCCATGCAGGCCAAGGTGCATTCCCAGGAGGGCAAGGAGTACGACGCCGCCGCCTGGATCGACCCCGAGTCCGTCGCGACGACCGTCGTCATGGCCGTCGACCTGCCCCGCGACGCCGAGGTCAACGACCTCAGCGTCAGGCCCGGCCGATGAGCGCGAACGCCACCGGCGTCGGCTCGCTGCCCGGCGGCGACGCGCGCGAGGCCGCCAAGACCGTCACGGGCTCCTTCGAGGAGTTCCCGTACCTCGCCGAACTGCCCGCGCGCGGACCCGGCGCCGACATGATCGGCCGGTCCCTGGGGCTGCTCGTCGACATGTACGCGCACGTCGAGCCCAGCGGCTGGCGGATCAGCGACCGCCCCGGCCGCGACAGCAAGCGCGCCACCTCCTGGCTCGGCGAGGACCTCGACGCCCTGGAGGAGTTCACCCAGGGCTACACCGGCAAGCTGAAGATCCAGGCCGTCGGGCCCTGGACCCTGGCCACCGCGCTGGAACTGCACGGCGGGGAGGCGGTCCTCCAGGACGCCGGGGCCTGCCGGGACCTGGCGGGGTCCCTCGCGGAGGGGTTGCGCGAGCACCTGACCGACGTACGCAGGCGCATCCCCGGCGCCGAGGTGGTGCTCCAGTTCGACGAGCCCTCGCTGACCTCCGTGCTCCTGGGCCGGGTGCGGTCCGCCAGCGGGTACCGGACCTACCGCGCCGTCGACCGACAGGTCGTCGAGGGCACCCTGCGCGAGCTGTTCGCCGTCCACGAGGGGGAGGTCGTCGTCCACTCCTGCGCCCCCGAAGTCCCCTTCGGACTGCTCCGGCGCGCCGGCGCCACGGGTGTGTCGTTCGATTTCTCCCTGCTCACCGAGCGCGAGGACGACGCCATCGGGGAGGCCGTCGAGGACGGTGCGAAACTCTTCGTCGGAGTGGTGCCCGGCACCGACGCCCCGTTGTCGGACCCGGGGGGTAGCGTCATGGGTGTCAGGAAGCTTTGGCGCAGGCTGGGACTGGCCCCGGGGACCCTCGCGGAGTCCGTCGTGGTCACCCCGTCGTGCGGTCTGGCGGGCGCCTCGCCCGCCTACGCCCGCGCGGTGCAGGCCCACTGCGTCAGGGCGGCGAGGTCGCTCGCCGACAACCCTGAGTGACGGATCAGACGGGCCACGGGAGGACACGGCATGGCAGCCGAACAGAAGCAGGCCGGCGGCGAGTCGGCGGTGCCGGCGGCGGTGCGCGAACAGCACGCACTGCTCGCCGAGCAGGTCGAGGAGCACCGCTTCCGGTACTACGTGAAC
Source organism: Streptomyces sp. NBC_01426 (assembly GCF_036231985.1). Taxonomy (GTDB): domain Bacteria; phylum Actinomycetota; class Actinomycetes; order Streptomycetales; family Streptomycetaceae; genus Streptomyces. The sequence continues at coordinate 2,649,731 of NZ_CP109500.1, read as the reverse complement.
GACCAGCCGGTCGTCAGCGACGCCGAGTTCGACACGCTGCTGCGCTCGCTGGAGGCACTCGAAGAGGAGTACGCGGAGCTGCGCACCCCCGACTCGCCGACCCAGAAGGTCGCCGGGGCGTACGAAACGGACTTCGCGTCCGTCGTGCACCGGGAACGGATGCTCTCCCTCGACAACGCCTTCGACGACGAGGAACTCGCGGCCTGGGCCGAGCGGGTGGCCCGGGATGCGAACACCTCCGACTACCACTACCTGTGCGAGTTGAAGGTCGACGGCCTCGCCGTCAACCTCACCTACGAGAACGGTCGGCTCACCCGCGCCGCCACCCGCGGCGACGGCCGCACCGGTGAGGACATCACGCCCAACGTGCGCACCATCGCCGAGATCCCGGACCGACTGAGCGGCGACCGCATCCCGGCCCTCGTGGAGATCCGCGGCGAGGTCTACTTCCCGATGGACAAGTTCGAGGAGCTCAACGCCCGACTCGTCGAGACCGAGGGCAAGCCCTTCGCCAACCCGCGCAACGCGGCGGCCGGTTCGCTCCGCCAGAAGGACCCGAAGATCACCGCCACCCGCCCGCTGCACATGGTCGTGCACGGCATCGGCGCGCGCGAGGGCTTCGACATCGACAACCTCTCGCACGCCTACGACCTGCTCCGCGAGTGGGGCCTGCCGACCGCCGAGCACAACAAGGTGGTCTCCACCCTGGCGGAAGTGCGCGAGTTCATCGCCCACTTCGGCGAGAACCGGCACTCCGTGGCGCACGAGATCGACGGCGTGGTCGTCAAGCTCGACGAGATCCCGCTCCAGGGCCGGCTCGGGTCCACGGCGCGCGCACCGCGCTGGGCGATCGCCTGGAAGTACGCCCCCGAAGAGGTCAACACCAAGCTCATCGACATCAAGGTGGGCGTCGGCCGCACCGGCCGCGTGACCCCGTACGCGCAGGTGGAGCCGGTGACGGTCGCCGGGTCGGAGGTCGAGTTCGCGACCCTGCACAACCAGGAGGTCGTCAAGGCCAAGGGCGTCTTCATCGGCGACACCGTGGTCCTGCGCAAGGCCGGCGACGTCATCCCCGAGATCCTCGGCCCGGTGGTCGACCTGCGGGACGGCAGCGAGCGGGAGTTCGTGATGCCGGGCGAGTGCCCCGAGTGCGGGACCCCGCTGCGGCCCATGAAGGAGGGGGACATCGACCTCCGCTGCCCCAACGGGCAGACCTGCCCCGCCCAGTTGCGCGAGCGGCTCTTCTACCTCGGCGGCCGGCAGTGCCTGGACATCGAGAACTTCGGCGCGGTGGCCGCCGCCGCGCTCACCAACCCGCTGGAGCCGGCCGAGCCGCCCGTGCGCGACGAGGGCGACCTGTTCGGCCTCACCATCGAGGACATCCTGCCCATCAAGGCGTACGTCCTGGACCAGGACAGCGGACTGCCCAAGCGGGATCCGAAGACCGGCGAGGAGAAGATCGTCACGGTCTTCGCCAACCAGAAGGGCGAGCCGAAGAAGAACGCCCTGGCCATGCTGGAGAACATCGCCGCCGCCAAGGACCGCCCGTTGGCCCGCGTCATCAACGGCCTGTCGATCCGTCACGTCGGGCCCGTCGCCGCCGAGGCGCTGGCCCGGGAGTTCCGTTCGATCGAGCGCATCGAGCAGGCCACCGAGGAGGAACTGGCCGCCACCGACGGGGTCGGCGCCATCATCGCGGCGTCCCTCAAGGAGTGGTTCGCCGTCGACTGGCACCAGGAGATCCTGCGCAAGTGGCGCGAGGCCGGCGTCCGGATGGAGGAGGAGGGTTCCGGCGAGGAGGAGGGCCCCAGACCGCTGGAGGGCCTGACCGTCGTCGTCACCGGCACCCTGCGGAACCACACCCGGGACGGGGCCAAGGAGGCCCTGCAGAGCCGGGGAGCCAAGGTCACCGGCTCCGTTTCGAAGAAGACCTCCTTCGTCGTGGTCGGCGAGAACCCCGGCTCCAAGTACGACAACGCCGTGAAGTTGAAGCTCGCCATCCTCGACGACGCCGGGTTCGAGGTGCTCCTGGAACGGGGTCCGGACGCCGCGCGCGAGGTGGCGCTCCCGGTGGACGGGGCCACGGAAACGGAGTAACGAGCGAAGGGAAGTCCTTCCGGGGGACGGGTGAAGGCGAACTGATGCGTGGCGTGCGGCCGTCCGGGCGGGCGCACGCCGGGCGTGGCCGTCGGTGCCAAACGGCCGGTACGGGGCCGGCGGCAGGGCGGTGACCTGTCGGATCATCGGATGGAGGACCGGAAGAGCCTGGTCCAAACTCACCCGTTCGGCGGATACCGTACTGATGAGGATGGCTGGGTCGCATTCGGGCAACCACCGCCGACCGCTGCCCCTGGGACCCTCCGGCGTCCTACTGTTGTGGGGTGCGCCTGTCGTGCACGGCTGCGTGACGTGCTGCCGGCCGGGACGGCACGACATCGGGGCCATCGCGTGACATCGGCATCGCCGGCTGTGAGAGGGACGGGCATGAAACCCACCGAAAGCGCCGACCCGTCACCTGAATTCGGCGGGGAACCCCCGCCCGTGCGGACGGGACGGTTCGGGCTCCTGGGAGCCAGGACGCCGGACACCCGCCCGCTCGACACCGGATCGGGCGGCAAGGGACAGGACGGCAAGGGGCAACACGTCCGCACGACCACGCCCCTCGTCATCGTGGGCCTGTCCGTCGTCGCCCTCGCCACCGGCATCGCCGCCGCCCTGAGCGACCGTCAGGCGCTGTTCCCCGGCGGCACGGTGGGCTGGGCGCTCGCCCTGCTCACCGGCATCATCGTCGGCCACCTCGTCGCGCTGGGCCGCGACCGCTGGTGGGGCGGCACCGGCTCGGGCGCCGCGCTCACCCTCGGCGTCCTCGTCCTCTACGGATGGGTGCCCGCGGGACTCGTCTCCCTGGCCGTGGTCTCGCTGGTCGGGGCCGCGCGCCGGCACCGCTGGCGGCAGGGCCTGCTCCACGGCTCCGTCGACATCCTCGGCATCGGCGCCGGAGCCCTCGTCCTCGGCGCCTTCGGCGACCACCCGACGGTCGAGACCCCCTGGCAGCCCACGACCTGGGGACCCGGGGCCATCCCGGAGATCATCCTGGTCGCCCTCGCCTACCTGGCGGTCACCCGCCTCCTGCTGTGGGCCTCCCTCTCCCCGCGCGGGGGCGGACTGCCCACCGTCGCCCGCACCGCCCTGCTCCGGCAGGCGCTCGTCGCCGCCGCGCTGCTGGGGATCGCCCCCCTGATCTGCGTCGTCGCCGTCTCCCAGCCGGTGCTGCTGCCGTTGTTCGCCGTACCGCTCATCGCACTGGACTCCACCCTGTGGATCGCCCGCGCCCGCGCCGAGGAGCAACTGCGCGACCCGCTGACGGGGCTCCCCAACCGGCAGTGGCTGCTGGAGCGCGCCTGGTCGGCGCTGGACGAGGCCGAACGACTGGGCACCCGGGCGGCCCTCGTCCTGATCGACCTCGACCGCTTCCGGGCCGTCAACGACACCCTCGGCCACCTCGCCGGCGACCGGCTGCTCCTCCAGATCGCCGACCGACTGCGCCAGGCCCTGCCCCAGGACGCCGAGGTCGCCCGACTCGGCGGCGACGAGTTCGCCGTACTGCTCCCCGTCGCGGACTCCACCACCAGCGCCCAGCGGGTCGCCCGGCACCTGGTCGCCGAGCTCGGCTCCCCCCTCGACCTGGACGGGCTCACGCTCGTCCTGGAGGCCAGCGCCGGCCTCGCCGTCTTCCCCGACCACGCGCTGGACGCCGAAGGACTGCTGCGCCGCGCCGACGTCGCCATGTACCAGGCCAAGCGGGACCGGACGGGCGTCGAGGTCTACGAGTCCAAACGCGACAGCAACACGCCCGACCGGCTCGGCCTCCTCGGCGACCTGCGGCGCGCCCTCGACGCGGGCGAGGTGGAACTCCACTACCAGCCGAAGGTCCGCTTCGACGGACAGGTGGCCGGGCTGGAGGCACTCGTGCGCTGGGTGCACCCGGAGCGCGGCCGGGTCTCGCCCGACGAGTTCATCGCCATCGCCGAGACCTCCGGACTGATGCCGCACCTGACGGAGTACGTCCTGGAGACCGCCCTCGCGCAGGTGGCGCGGTGGCGGGCGCAGGGCCTGAAGGTGCCGGTCGCCGTCAACGTCTCGCCCCGCGACGTCCACACGCCCGGCTTCGCGGGAGCGGTGGCCGCCCGGCTGGCGCGGCACGGGGTCCCGGCGAGCGGCCTCCAGCTGGAGATAACGGAACACGTCCTGCTGGAGGACCCCCAGCGGGCGGCGGACACCATGGCCGGGCTGACCGGGCACGGGGTGAAGATGTCGCTGGACGACTTCGGCACCGGGTACTCCTCGCTCGTGCACCTGAGGCGGCTGCCGGTCAGCGAACTGAAGATCGACCGGTCGTTCGTGGCCCGGCTCGCCGTCGACGCGCAGGACGCGGAGATCGTCCGGTGCACCGTCGACCTGGCCCACTCGCTGGGGCTGCTCGTCGTCGCCGAGGGCGTGGAGGACGACGAGACCTGGGAGCGGCTGCGCGACCTCGGCTGCGACGCGGTCCAGGGGTGGCTGGTCGCCGCCGCCATGCCGCCACAGGAGGCCACCGCCTGGCTGCTGGCCCGCGGCGAGCGCGGCTGGCGACGTCCCGCGGACATCACCGCCGAACTCGCGGCCGCCGCGGCGGCGGAGACCCAGGCCTCCTGAGATCACCCGGGCGGGCCCCCCGGACGGGGGGCCCGGGCGACCGGCGGGGCAAACCGTTTAGTGGGTCAGGGGGCGGGCCCCATAGGATTGGGCCTGAAAACCCACACGCTCACCACCCCCAGAGGATCGCCGCATGCCTGGCATCACGCGCGAGGAGGTCGCCCACCTCGCTCGGCTGGCACGTCTGGAGCTCAAAAGCGAAGAGCTCGACCACTTCGCCGGACAGCTCGACGACATCATCGGCGCGGTCGCCCGCGTTTCCGAGGTCGCCGATCAAGACGTCCCGCCGACCTCCCACCCGCTGCCGCTGACGAACGTCATGCGCGCGGACGAGGTCCGTCCGTCGCTCACCCCCGAGCAGGCGCTTTCCGGCGCTCCCGCCCAGGAGCAGCAGCGTTTCAAGGTGCCGCAGATCCTGGGGGAGGACTAACAACCATGATTGAGATCATCAAGCTCACGGCCGCCGAGACCGCCGAGAAGATCGCCTCCGGCGAACTCACGGCCGTCGAGGTCACCGAGGCCCACCTGGCCCGCATCGAGGCCGTCGACGAGAAGGTCCACGCCTTCCTGCACGTCGACCGCGACGGGGCCCTGGCCCAGGCGCGCGCCGTCGACGCGAAGCGCGCCGCGGGCGAGAAGCTCGGCCCGCTGGCGGGCGTACCGCTCGCCCTCAAGGACATCTTCACCACCATCGGGGTCCCGACCACCGTCGGTTCGAAGATCCTCGAAGGGTGGATCCCGCCGTACGACGCCACCCTGACGCGCAAGCTGAAGGAAGCCGACGTCGTCATCCTCGGCAAGACCAACATGGACGAGTTCGCCATGGGGTCCTCCACCGAGAACAGCGCCTACGGCCCCACCGGCAACCCGTGGGACCTCACCCGCATCCCCGGCGGCTCCGGCGGCGGCTCCTCCGCGGCCCTCGCCTCCTACCAGGCGCCCCTGGCCATCGGCACGGACACCGGCGGTTCCATCCGCCAGCCCGCCGCCGTCACCGCCACCGTCGGCGTGAAGCCCACGTACGGCTCGGTGTCCCGCTACGGCATGGTCGCGTTCTCGTCCTCCCTGGACCAGGGCGGGCCCTGCGCCCGCACCGTCCTGGACGCCGCGCTCCTGCACGAGGTCATCGCCGGTCACGACCCGATGGACTCGACCTCCATCGACGCGCCGGTCCCGCCGGTCGTCGAGGCGGCCCGCAACGGCTCCGTCGCCGGCCTGCGCGTCGGCGTGGTGAAGCAGTTCGCCGGCGAGGGCTACCAGGCCGGCGTCGTCCAGCGCTTCAACGAGTCGGTGGAGCTCCTCAAGGAGCTCGGCGCCGAGATCGTCGAGCTGGACTGCCCGTCCTTCGACCTGGCCATGGCCGCGTACTACCTGATCGCCCCGTCCGAGGCCTCCTCGAACCTGGCGCGCTTCGACGGCCTGCGCTACGGCCTGCGCGTCGGCGACGACGGCACCCTGTCCGCCGAGGACGTCACCGCCCTGACCCGCGAGGCCGGCTTCGGCGACGAGGTCAAGCGCCGCATCATCCTCGGCACGTACGCGCTCAGCTCCGGCTACTACGACGCGTACTACGGCTCCGCGCAGAAGGTCCGCACGCTCATCACCAAGGACTTCGAGAAGTCCTTCGAGCAGGTCGACGTGATCGTCTCCCCGACGACCCCGACCACCGCCTTCCCGATCGGCGAGCGCACCGACGACCCCCTCGCCATGTACCTCGCGGACCTGTGCACCATCCCGACCAACCTGGCCGGCAACTCCGCCATGTCGCTCCCCTGCGGCCTGGCACCGGAGGACGGCCTCCCGGTCGGACTGCAAATCATCGCCCCCGCGATGAAGGACGACCGGCTGTACAAGGTCGGCGCCGCCGTCGAGGCTGCCTTCGTCGCGCGCTGGGGTCACCCGCTGCTTGAGGAGGCACCGTCGCTGTGAGCACCAGTGCACTGTCCAAGGCCAAGGGCTTCAAGAAGTCCAAGACCGGCACCTACCTGTCGATCGGCACCACCGCCTTCGGCGCCCTCGGCGTGATCAAGCAGGTCAAGAAGGCCCGCACCGAACACGACGTGCTGAAGCTGATCGACGCCGCCGTGTCCGCCGCCGCCATCGTGACCGGCCTCGCGATCCTGTACCGCGAGCTGAAGCGCCTCGGCGACGACGACGTCCTGCTGGGCTGAGAGGGAACATCCACCGTGAGCTTCACTGAACTGCTGTCGTACGAGGACGCCCTCGCGTCGTACGACCCCGTCATGGGCCTGGAGGTCCATGTCGAGCTCGGCACCAGGACCAAGATGTTCTGCGGCTGCTCGACCGAGCTGGGTGGCCGGCCCAACTCGCAGACCTGCCCGGTCTGCCTCGGTCTGCCGGGCGCGCTGCCGGTCGTCAACGAGATCGGCATCGAATCCGCGATCAAGATCGGCCTGGCGCTGAACTGCGACATCGCCGAGTGGTGCCGCTTCGCCCGGAAGAACTACTTCTATCCGGACATGCCGAAGAACTTCCAGACCTCCCAGTACGACGAGCCCATCGCCTTCAACGGCTTCCTGGACGTCCAGCTGGAGGACGGCGAGATCTTCCGCGTGGAGATCGAGCGCGCCCACATGGAGGAGGACACCGGCAAGTCGCTGCACGTCGGCGGCGCCACCGGTCGCATCCACGGCGCGTCCCACTCGCTGCTGGACTACAACCGCGCCGGCATCCCGCTCATCGAGATCGTCACCAAGCCGATCGAGGGCGCCGGCGAGCGGGCCCCCGAGGTCGCCAAGGCGTACGTCGCGGAGCTGCGCGAGGTCATCAAGGCGCTCGACGTGTCCGAGGCCCGGATGGACAAGGGCCAGATGCGCTGCGACGTGAACCTGTCGCTGCGCCCCAACGGCACCGAGAAGTTCGGCACCCGCTCGGAGACGAAGAACGTCAACTCGCTCCGCTCCGTGGAGCGCGCGGCGCGCTACGAGATCCAGCGCCACGCGGCCGTGCTGTCCTCCGGCGGCACGATCGTGCAGGAGACCCGGCACTTCCACGAGGAGGACGGCTCCACCACCGCCGGCCGCATCAAGGACAACGCCGAGGACTACCGGTACTTCCCGGAGCCCGACCTGGTGCCCGTCGCCCCGGCCCGCGCCTGGGTCGAGGAACTGCGCACCGGCCTGCCCGAGATGCCGCGCGTGCGGCGCAACCGGCTCCGCGAGGAGTGGGGCGTCAGCGAGCACGACATGCAGTCGATCCTCAACGCGGGCGCGGTGGACTCCATCGTCGCCACCATCGAGGCGGGCGCCGACTCGGCGGCCGCGCGCAAGTGGTGGATGGGCGAGCTGGCCCGCAACGCCAACGAGCAGGGCGTCGTCGTCGACGAGCTGCCGATCACCCCGGCCCAGGTGGCCAGGGTCGCGGCGCTGGTCGCCGCGGGCGACCTGAACGACAAGCTGGCCCGCCAGGTCATCGAGGGCGTCCTCGCCGGCGAGGGCACCCCGGACGAGGTCGTCGACAAGCGCGGCCTGAAGGTCGTCTCGGACGAGGGCGCGCTCGGCGCGGCCGTGGACGAGGCCATCGCGGGCAACGCGGCCATCGCCGACAAGATCCGCGGCGGCAAGGTCGCCGCCGTCGGCGCCCTGGTCGGGGCGGTCATGAAGACCACCCGCGGTCAGGCCGACGCGGCGCGCGTCAAGGAACTCATCCTGGAGCGCCTGGGCGTCTCCGAGGGCTAGTCCCCGAACGAAGGACGGCCCGTACCGGTGTTGACCGGTGCGGGCCGTTTTTCGTCGCACCGTTCGCCAAGGCCGGCCTGCGACGCCTCGACCACCCGCGCGCTGACCGCGTACCTCCGCAAGGACCTGGCCCTGCCGAAGCAGCGCGTCAACGGCCTCGGTCACCGGCGCGCCGCCTGACCCCGACGACAGCCGGATGCCGTGTCGACCCCGACGACAGCCGGATGCCGTGTCGACCCCGGTGCGAGCCGGACGCCGTGTCGCTCACGCGCCGACGGTGCCGTCCACGGCCTCGCGGAGGAAGTCGGCGTGCCCGTTGTGACGGGCGTACTCGTGGATCATGTGCAGCATCACCAGGCGCAACGAGACCTCCTCCTCCCACTTGGGGACGTACACCGTCACCTCCAGGGACGCGGCGGCCGCCTCCACCTTCCGGGAGTGTGCGACCTCGGCGTGCCAGGCCGCGAAGGCCTCGGCCCCGCTCGCGTCCGTGGCGTCGTAGGCCGCCTGGAAGTCGTGGTGGTCGGACCACAGGTGCGGGACCTCGGCCCCGCCGATCGTGCGGCGGAACCACTGTCGTTCGACCTCGGCCATGTGCCGGACCAGGCCCATCAGGGACAGCGTCGACGGTGGGGACGCCCGGCGGCGCAGTTGCCCGTCGTCCAGACCCTCGCACTTCAGCGCGAGGGTGGCGCGGTGGAAGTCGAGGTAGGCGCGGAGCGTTTCGCGCTCGCCTCCGGTGCCGGGGGGTGAGATGCGTTCCATGTGCATGATCCTGCCCGTCCGACCTGACGGCCGGAAGGGCCCGGCGGGCCCCTGTTTCAGCCCTCCCACACGTACGGAACCGTCACTCCCAGCACCTTGAACCCCAGCCGTTCCAGGATCGGTCGGCTGTCCTCCGTCGCGTCCACCTGGAGGTACTCGATGCCGCGGGCCGCCGCCAGCCGGGCGCGGTGGGCGACCAGGAGGCGGTAGATGCCGCGCCCGCGCCACTCGGGATCGGTGCCGCCGCCCCAGAGCCCCGCGAACGAGACCCCCCGCGGCATTTCCATCCGGGCCGCGCAGACCGGGGTGTCGCCCGCCATCGCGACGACGGCCTCGACGGTGTCCGGGGCGTCCCGCAGCATGCCGAGCACCTGTTCCCGGATCCGGGGGCTCTCGGTGGCGAACGCCCTCCTGTGGGCCTCCATCATCAGGTCCACCCCCGCCTCGTCCGTCACCACCCGCAAGGTGATCCCCTCGGGCGGACGGACCGGCAGCGCCGCCAGATCGGCCGTGCGCGCCACGAGCAGCGTCTCGGCGGGCTCCGGCACGAACCCGGCCGCGCGCAGCCGTTCCCCGAGGTCCGCCGGGCGGTCGTGGTCGTACAGCTTCCACTCGAAGTCCGTCGCCTCGCCGGCCTTCGCCCGCCCCGCGAAGTGGGCGATCTGCGCGGCGATCTCCGCGTCCGCCGTCCCGGCGTCGAGGTACGACCAGACCACGCCGTTCCAGCCGGGCCCGGACACGGTCTGCCGGACGACCGCACCCACCCGTTCCACCCGGGCCGACGCCGAGTCGGGCTGCGCGCCCCGGCGCATCTGCGCGTCGTACAGCGCCCGTACCTTCAGCAATTCCGTGCCATCCATGCTCATCGGGCCAGCTCACCAGCCGAGTCCGGGCGCCACAACTGCATTAACCTCGCTCCGTGAACGTCGACTCCGCCGTCTACACCGGCAAAGCCACTCCCGACGCCGCCGCCGACCGGGGCTGGCTCCTCGGTCACTTCAAGGCGCCCGGCGATCCCCGCCACAGCGAGGACGTGGAGATCAAATGGGGCGTCCACCCCCAGGGCGACGAGCGGGCCCGGTGGGTGACCGGCGAGGAGCGCACCGCGCTCCAGGTGCTGATCAGCGGGCGCTTCCGGCTGGAGTTCCCCGGCCGGACCGTGGTCCTCGCCGAGCAGGGCGACTACGTGGTCTGGGGACGCGGCGTCGACCACTCCTGGTACGCAGAGGAGGACACCGTCGTGCTCACCGTCCGATGGCCGTCCGTTCCCGGCTACCGGGCCGACGGGCAACCCGGCAGCCCGCGACCCTGAGCCTGACCCTGAGCCTGATCCGGCCCTCGATCTCTTGCGGCATCGGGCCTTCCCCAAGTTCCTGTGACGATGCGCACGAAAGGGGCCAACGATCACCAATCGCTGAGATCGTTGCAGGTGAAGTAGGTAGAGGTGTGGACCAACCGGTCGGGCCGGGGAGACCCCCCGGACACCGGCCCCGGCCTGCACGCGTTCACGTGTTCTTTGCGACGGGCCCTCCCCGGTAAAGATCCGAACCACCAGGGAGCACGTCCGTTGGCAGCAATCGCACGCTGGTGCATGCGACACCGACTGGTCACCGTCCTGATCTGGTTGCTCGCTCTCGGCGGCACCGCCGCGGCAGCGGGAAGCGCCGGATCGGCCTTCACCAACGACTACGAGGTCCCCGGGACCGAGTCCGCCAAGGCCAACACCCTGCTGCGCGAAGGCTTCCACGGCCAGGGCGGCGACACGAACACCGTCGTCTGGCGGGCCCCGGACCACCAGAGCGCCCGCACCCCCGCCGTCGAAGAGCGCATGACCCGGGCACTGGACGCGATCGCCGCACTCCCCGGCGTCGGATCGGTCGCCGGCCCCTACGGACCCGCCCCCGAACAGGCCGCCCGGATCAGCCCCGACGGGCGCACCGCCTACGCCGTCGTCACCTTCGACCGGCCCGCCGACGCCGTGCCCAAGGACCAGGCCAGAGCCGTCGTCACCACGGCCAAGAACCCCACCACCGAGTCCGACGGCCTCCAAGTCGAGCTGGGCGGCCGGGCGATCGGCCTGACCGAGGCAACCGGCGCCCACCTCGCCGAGGCCATCGGCGTGGCCATCGCCGCCGTGGTCCTCTTCCTCGCCTTCGGCTCCCTCGCCGCGAGCCTGCTGCCCATCGCGACCGCGCTGGTCAGCGTGGGCACCGCCTACTTCGGCATCACCCTGCTCGGACACGCCATGCCGGTCGCGGACTTCGCCCCGATGCTCGGCACCCTCGTGGGCCTCGGCGTCGGCATCGACTACGCGTTGTTCATCGTCACCCGGCACCGCAAGGCCCTCGCCCGCGGCCTCCCGGTCGAGCAGGCCGCCGCGGACGCCGTCGCCACCACCGGCCGGGCCGTCGTCTTCGCCGGCGCGACCGTCTGCATCGCCCTGCTCGGCATGCTGGTGCTGAGACTGAACTTCCTCGACGGCGTCGCGATCGCGGCCTCCCTGACCGTGGTCCTCACCGTCGCCGCCTCCGTGACACTGCTCCCCGCCCTCCTCTCCTACATCGGCACGCGCGCCCTCTCGCGCCGCGAACGCCGTACGCTCGCACGGGAAGGCCCCCGGCCCGAGCCCCCCACCGGCTTCGCCGTCCGCTGGTCGACCTTCGTCGAACGCCGGCCCAAGCTCCTCGGCGCGGTCGCCACGACCGTGATGGTGGTCCTGGCGCTGCCGACCTTCGGCCTCCACCTCGGTACCTCCGACCAGGGCAACAACCCGGCCACCGCCACCACCCGCAAGGCGTACGACCTGCTGGCCGAAGGCTTCGGACCCGGGACCAACGGACCGCTCGCGGTCGTCGCCCGCCTCGACGGCGCCGGCGGCCGGGTCGCCGTCGACCGCCTGACCGAAGCCCTGCGCACCACCGAGGGCGTCGCGTCCGCGGGCCCCGCGGTCTTCAACGGCAGCGGGGACACCGCCGTCCTGACGGTCGTACCGGACTCCTCCCCGCAGTCCCGGGCCACGAGCGACCTGGTCGACACGCTCCGCCGGGACGTCATCCCGCACGTCGCGAACGACGGCTCGACCGAGGTCCACGTGGGCGGCGTGACCGCCGGCTACGACGACTTCGCCGAGGTCATCATCGGGAAGCTGCCGCTCTTCGTCGGCGTGGTCATCGCCCTCGGCTGCGTGCTCCTGCTGCTCGCCTTCCGGTCCATAGGCATCCCGGTGAAGGCGGCCGTCATGAACGTCGCCGCCGTCGCCTCGTCCTTCGGCGTCGTCGTCGCGATCTTCCAATGGGGCTGGGGCAGCGAGACGATGGGTCTCGGCAGCGCCGGCCCGATCGAGCCCTTCCTGCCCGTCATCATGGTCTCGGTGCTCTTCGGACTGTCCATGGACTACCAGGTCTTCCTGGTCAGCCGGATGTACGAGGAATGGCTGGAGACGGGGGACAACAAGCGGGCCGTCCGCGTGGGCCTCGCCGAGACCAGCCGGGTGATCAACTCCGCTGCCGTCATCATGATCTCGGTGTTCCTCGCCTTCGTGCTCAGCGGCGACCGCATCATCGCGATGTTCGGCATCGGCCTCGCCGTGGCCGTCGCACTCGACGCCTTCGTGCTGCGCACCCTGCTGGTCCCCGCGCTCATGCACATGCTCGGCGGCGCCAACTGGTGGCTGCCCGCCTGGCTCGACCGCAGGCTCCCGCGCATCAGCATCGAACCCCCGCCCTCCCACGCCCCTTCCACGCTCCCGGCGCAGCGACCCGACGCGGACACCGCCCGGGACGGCAGCGGTACGGGCAACGGCCACGGCGGCGGCGGCGGCAAGGGCGGCGCCGGCAAGGACACGGGCCAAGGCGAGTACCAGGACAAGGACAAGGACGAGGACGAGGCCGCGCAGCCCACCGCATCCCGGTGACGCGTCGCGAGCCCGCCGCCGTCCTCTTCCGTGTCTTCGAGGCCGGCACCGGGAACTGCGAGGTCGGCTGTTGGCTGGAGCCGTCCGCGGCCGGCCGGGGCCTGGTCACCACGGCCTGCCCGATCCTGATCGACTGGGCCGTACGGGACCGCGGCATGCACCGCGTGGAATGGCGTGCGTCCGCCGCCAACACGCGGAGCCTCGCGGCCGCCGAACGCCTCGGCATGACCCGCGAGGGCGTCCTGCGACAGAGCTACCCGCACCGGGGAGTCCGCCAGGACACCGAGGTCTGGGCGGTCCTCGCCCACGAGTGGCCGCCGCCCGCAGCCGCGGACGGAAGCGCGGACGGGACCGCGGATGCGTCCACGGGCGGGACCACGGACGCGGCCGCGGACGGGTCCACGAACGGGTCCACCGGCGCGTAGGCCGCCTCCTCCGGAACCGGTCAGCCTTCCGCCGCCCCGGGGAAGCCGTTGTTCATCGGCCGCGGCGCCGTGCCAGTGGATCCGCCGCGTCGAACGACCGTCGGGGAACGCCGGGCTCATCGAGCCCCGGAGGGTCGCGACCGCCGCCGAGAGCGCGACCGCGATCGGCGCGGCCCTGGGGCCCGCCGCCCACGGCTCCGCACGCGCGCCGGACCCGCGGGCACGCCTCGGCGGATCCCCGGAGAGGGCGGCGACGCGGTACGGCCACTCCACCCGTGACCCCCGGCCGCATCCGAACGCCATCCACGACCGGCACGTTCCGGTTCCGGCGGACCAGGTGCTCGGCAAGGCACTCGGGACCGTGTCGCGGCAGGACGAGGCACAGCCCCGACAGGGCGTCTCGCGGTCGTGGGCCGACGGTCCGCCGGCGGGGCTGCCGAGCCGTTCGCGATCGTCGGCCCGGTCCCGGGGGCGGGGGTCGCCGGCCGGACTCCCGGCCCGGGGCCCACCTGCGGAGATGCCCCCCGGGCGGTAGCGCGACCTTCTCAGGAACCTCTCAGAAACGCCGCCTACCGTGCCCCGCATGGACACCAAGAAGACCCCCGACCCGACGGCCCCCGCAACGGACCCCACCGAAGACAAGGCGACAGCGACCACCCCGGCCGAGGCCCGGACCGAGCACACGGGGTCCGACACGGTCGAACCGGCCGACAAGGCCGCGGCGGAGCCGCTCGACGGGTCCACCCGCCCCGAGGCGTCCGACGATGACCTCGACGACGACCTCGACGGCGAGTTCGCCGCCGAGGACGAGGAATCCGCGCAGGTCGGCGGCGTCGCCGCCGCGGCCTCCGCGATCGTCGCCGCGGGGCTGAGCGTCGTCGCCCTCAGCGGAAGCTGGGTCTCCCGGGTCGTCGCCGAGCGACAGAACCTCGTGAACCAGCTCGACCTGAGCCAGACCGCCGACAACAACGCGAAGATCGCGGCCCTGTACAGCGCCCCCTGGCACGCGACCGCCCTCGTCAACGGCATCCTGTCCGCCCTCGCGCTCCTCCTCGCACTCTTCGTCCTGGCCCGCCCCGCCTTCGGGGTCCCCGGCCGCACCCTTCCGACGTGGATCCGCTCCGTGGCCTGGGCCGCGATCGCGCTCGGCGCCCTGGGCGTGCTCCTGTTCGCCCTCATGTACTTCGACGTCCTCCTCCCCGCGCCGACGAGCGCCGCCTGACGCCCCTCGCACAGGAGTCCCTCCCGGGCCGTCCGATCCGAAACGGACACGCTCCGAAAGAGCCGACCAAGCACCGCCTTAGGGCGGTCCGGGGGACGGGTAAGCGGGACTAAGGCTTCCGGCGCGCGGAGATGCGGCAAGCGCCCCATGCGCGGGCACCCTCTGGGAAGCGAATCTTGGATCACACCGAACGAGGTGCCCGAGAGAGCAACCAGGGAGTACGAGATGTTCGAGTACGAGATGGCCATCGCCCGCCGCGCCGACCTCCTCCGCGAGGCCGACGCGTACCGACTGGCCCGGGTGGCCAAGAAGGCGCGCCGCTCCTCACGCGGCCAGGAACCCGAAGGGTCGGTGAGCGGAATTCGGAGCCGCTTCACCCGCGCCGCGTAAGCCGCGGCGCGAACAACGGGAACCGACGCGTGATGAGAAGCGCGGCGATACTCGGTGACGCCGAACAGCCGCCCTGTGCGATGCTCGGCGGCGTGGAGACCAGATCCGTGAGCCCGGTGTTCGTCGGCCGAGCCGACGAACTGGCCATACTCGTCGATGCCCTGACACGCGCCGGGCACCAGGAGCCGCAGGCCCTGGTCATCGGAGGCGAGGCAGGCGTCGGCAAGACCCGCCTCACGGAGGAGTTCCTGGGCGAGGCCGCCCGCCGCGGCGCGGTGGTGGCCGTCGGAGGCTGTGTGGAGATCGGGGCGGAGGGGCTTCCCTTCGCCCCCTTCTCGACGGCGCTGCGCAGCCTGAGCCGCCGGTTCCCCGAGGAACTGGTCGCCGCGACCGCCGGCCAGGAGGACGAACTCGCGCGGATCCTCCCCGAACTCGGCGACACCCCGAGGGGCCCGCACGACGAGGAGAGCACCGCGCGCCTCTTCGAGCTGACGGCCCGCATGCTCGAACGGCTCGCCGCCGACCGCACCATCGTGCTCGTCCTCGAAGACCTGCACTGGGCCGACACCTCCACCCGGCACCTCCTCGCCTACCTCTTCCGCACCCTCGGCAACGGCCGCCTCGTCGTCGTCGCCACCTATCGCGCCGACGACATCCACCGCCGCCACCCGCTGCGCCCGCTCCTCGCCGAACTCGACCGGCTCCGCACCGTCCAACGCATCGAACTGCCCCGCTTCAACCGGGCCGAAGTACGCCGACAGCTCGCCGGCATCCTCGCCTCGCAACCCGACGAGGCCTTCGTGGACTCGGTGTTCGAGCGCTCCGACGGCAACGCCTTCTTCGTCGAGGAACTCGTCGCCTCCCGGGAGAACGGCTGCCGTACCGGACTCACCGAATCCCTGCGCGATCTGCTGCTCGTCCGGGTCGAGGTCCTGCCGGAGTCCGCGCAGCGCGTCGTCCGGATCGTCGCCGAGGGCGGTTCCACCGTCGAGTACCCGCTGCTGCGCGCCGTCACGGGGCTCGGCGAGGACGAACTGATCGAGGCCCTGCGGGCGGCCGTCGGCGCCAACATCCTCCTCCCCACCTCCGACGGGGACGGCTACCGCTTCCGACACTCCCTGGTCCGCGAGGCCGTCAGCGACGACCTGCTGCCCGGCGAGCGCGCCCGCGTCAACCGGCGGTTCGCCGAGGCCATGGAGGCCGACGAGACGCTGGTCCGCGCCGGCGAACGGGTCATCAGGCTGGCCAGCTACTGGTACTACGCCAACGACCCGGTCAAGGCGCTGCCCGCCGTCCTCGCCGCCTCCGTGACCGCCCGCCGCCGACACGCCTACTCCGAGCAGCTGAGCCTGCTGGAGCGGGCCATCGACCTCTGGGACAGCGTCCCGGAGGAGACCCGCGAAGGACTCCGCCCGGCGGACTACACCGACGTGTACCCGCCCTGCGGATGCGACCCGGAGAACACCGGACTCCAGCGGCTCGACCTGCTGGCCGAGGCCACCGTCGCGGCCCGCTACGGAGGCGAACGCGAACGCGCCCTCAAGCTGACCAAGACCGCGCTGCGCATGCTGGAGGAGGACGAGGACCCGCTGCGGGCCGCCTGGTTCTGGACCGAGCGCTCCCGACTGGTCGCGAGCCTGGCCCGCGGCGACGGCTGGGCGGAGATAGCCAGGGCGCAGGAACTCGTCCGGGGGCTGCCCCCGTCCCAGGTGCACGCCGAGGTGCTGGTCCGGGCCGCGGGCTGGGGCATGCTCCACAAGCCGGGCCCCGACAACCTCGCCGCCGCCGAACGCGCCGTGGAGTACGCGCGGATGGTCGGCGCGGAGGACGTCGAACTCAACGCGCGGATCACCGTCGCCTCCCTGTGCGTCGACTCCGGCGACAGCGAGACGGGCCTCGCCGAACTGCACGCGATCAAGGACCGCGCCACGGAACTCGGGCTGACCGCACTGGCCGGTCGTGCTCATATCAACCTCACCTCTCAGCTGGAATCGCAGGGCCGTTCCGCGGAAGCCGTGGAAGTGGCCAAACGGGGCACTGAACTCGTCGGCAAATCAAGGCTGTTGGACTCCGAGGCCTGGGTCCGGGGCAACATGGCGGAGAGCCTCTACAGCCTCGGCCGCTGGGACGAGGCCGCGGAGGAGGCGCGGGAGACCCTCCGCGTCGGCCAGAGCGCCGCCCCGCGCGCCTCCGCCGCCGCCCGCCTCTCCTACCTGGCCCTGGCCCGCGGCGAACTCTCCGAGGCCGCCGCGCAACTCGCCACGGCTCACGCGTACTTCGGCACGCACGACGCCCAACCCCAACACCGGCTGCCGCTCTACCGGCTGGAGATCGGCGTGGCCGCGGGCGAGGGCCGGATCGTCGAGGCCCGCCACCACGTCACCGAGGCCATCGCCCACGGATTCGCCCTCGGGCAACACCGCTACGCCTGGCCGCTCCTGCTGGCCGGGGCCACCGCGGAGGCCGACGCCAGGGGACTCCCGACCGCCGACCCCGGCCGGGAAGCCGCCCTGAAGGCGCTGCGCGACGCCGCCCGCACCCTGGCGACCCCGGTGCCGGTGTGGACCGCGCACGCCGAGTACGTCCGGGCCGAGCTGCTCCGCGCCGAGGGCCGGGACACCACAGCGGACTGGACCGCAGTCGTGGCCATGATCCGACCCCTGGCCCGCCCGTACCTCCTCGCCCGGGCCGTGTACCGACTCGGCGAGGCCCTGCTCGTGGCCGGCCGCGACCGGGAGACGGCCGCCGAACTGCTCCGCGAGGCCCATGCCGCCGCCGAGCGCCTCGGCTCCCGCCGGCTGTGCGAGGACCTGGCCCTGCTGGCGCGGCGCGCCCGGGTTCCACTCGACGCCCCCGACCCGCACGGGGCGCCGCCGGCGCCGGAGGTGGACCCGGTCGAGGCCCTGGGGCTGACCAGCCGCGAACGGGACGTACTGCGGCTGGTCGCGACGGGCAGTACCAACCGCCGGATCGCCGAGGAACTCTTCATCTCCCCGAAGACGGCCAGCGTGCACGTCTCGAACATCCTGGCCAAGCTGGGCGTGGCCGGCCGCGGCGAAGCCGCCGCCCTCGCCCACCGGCTCAGGCTGTTCGGCCCCGATGTCCGGGACCGCACGGACCAAGAGCAGGGCCAGACCCCGGGAGGCGGCCCGGCCGGTCGCGGTGGCCGGCCGTCCGGATCCGCCCCGGATCGCGGCGCCGGGGCTAGGTCGGAGGTCGCTCGGCAGGGCGTATGAGCACCTTGCCGGATTCGAGATCTATCGGGCCCCGTCCCGGATCGCCGTCATCGACGTCGGTCCGGGACAGCTCCAGTCGCTTCTTCTCCTCGTGGGTGTGCTTGCGTCCCGGGGCGAAGAGCTCCTCGATCATGTTGAACACGGTGTCCACCACGCCTTTCGTCCCCGACCGGGGCCTCGTCGGTCATCGCACCGTCAGTGTCAGGATCCTGTCGTCGCCGGCCTCCGGCGACCCGCGCCCGTCCGTCTCGCTCGTGACCAGCAACAACGCGTCCCCACCCAGGGGCACCACGGTCCGCAGCCGGCCGTACCGACCCTGGAGGAAGGCCTCCGGCTCCGCCACCGGGGTCGTCCCGGCCAGCGGGATCCGCCACAGCCGCTCACCCTTCAGCCCCGCCATCCAGATCGAGCCCCGTGCCCAGGCGATGCCGCTCGGCGACGCGTCGCCGGTCTTCCACACGGCCACCGGATCCCGGAAGCCGGGTCTGCCCGCCTTCCCCTCGGCCTCCGGCCAGCCGTAGTTCACGCCGGGCTCGATCAGATTCAGCTCGTCCCATGTGTTCTGGCCGAACTCGGCGGCCCACAGCCGCTTGTCCTCGTCCCAGGTGAGGCCCTGCACATTGCGGTGCCCGTACGAATAGACGACCGAGTCCGCCTCCGGATTGCCGTGCACCGGTTCCCCGTCCGGGGTCATCCGCAGGATCTTGCCGCCGAGGGACTTCTTGTCCTGCGCCAGCCCCGTCTCGCCGGTCTCCCCGGTGCCGACGTACAGCATCTTGTCCGGGCCGAACGCGAGCCGACCCCCGTTGTGGACGAGGCCCTTCGGGATGCCCCGGAACACCGTGTCGGGCGCCCCCAACTGCTGCCCGGCGGACCTCTGGTCGTCATAACGCAGCCGGGCGATCCTGTTGTCGGACTCGGTCGTGAAGTACACGTACACGAGCCGGTCCGAGGCGAAGGTGGGGGAGAGCGCGAGACCCAGCAGCCCGCCCTCGCCGCCCCGCATCACCCCGGGGACCTCGCCGATCGGCGTCACCGCGCCCGTGCCGGCCCGCACCCGACTGATGGTCCCCTTGTCCCGCGAGGCGACCAGCAGGTCCCCGCCGGGCAGCGCCGCCACACCCCACGGGGACTCCAGCCCCTTGGCGACCTCGCCCGTCACCGTCACGGCGCCCTTGGCGGGCGGAGCGCTCGGGGAGGGGGACCCGGAGGAACCCGGCGACCCGCCCCCCGGCGAGGCCGTACCCGGTGGGGAACCGCCCGGCCGGGCCGCCTCCCCGCCCGGCGGCGAGCAGCCCGCCGCCAGTAGGGCCCCGCACCCGGCCAGGGCCAGCGCCGTCAGGACCGACCGGGGCCGGCCGCGCGCGACGTCGTACGCGACCGGGGGCGCGGAGTGCCCGTCCCGCCGCCCGTCCCGCTTCCCGACCCACCGGTCGTCGCGGCGCGGGGAACCCACCGCCGCCGGCACCCCCGGGTTCCCCTCGCCTCGCCCGTCGCCCTGTCCGTACCGCGGTTCGTATCGCATCGCGCTTGTCCCTTCCGGTGCTCCGATCGTGCCTTCCCACCGACTCAACACCGGCGGCACCGCCCGAAGTTCCACCACTCGTACACTCGATCGAGTGGATGTGCCGGTGGTCGCCGATCGCGCGGGCACGGCCCCCGGCCGGGGTCAGTCCCAGGCTCCCACCGCCGCCGGCAGCTCCGCCATCTCGGCCAGGTCCCCGGCCGTGAGCCGAACCTCGGCCGCCCGGGCGTTCTCCGCCGCCCAGTGGGCCCGATCGGCCCCCGGGACGGGCACCACGTGCGGCCCCTGCGCCAGCACCCACGCCAGCGCCACCTGGGCCGGGGTGACCTCCGGGCCGTGCCGCCGCGCGACCCGCCGCAGCCCCGCCACCAGCACCTGGTTCGAAGCCATCGCCTCCGCGGTGAACCTCGGGTGCCGGGCCCGCACGTCCGCCGACTCGAAGCCGGCGCCCGGTCGCAGCGTCCCGGTCAGGAAGCCGCTGCCCAGCGGCATCGCCGCCAGCACCCCCACCCCGCGCGCCGCGCACCACGGCAGCAACTGCCACGCGGCCTCCGGCGACCACACCGACAGCTCGGCCTGCACGGCGCTCACCGGGAACACCTGCTGGGCCCGCTCCAACAACCCCACCGTCGACCGGTAGGCCCGGTCACCGCGCCGCCCCGCGCCCGGCCCGGCGCCCGCGCCCAGCGCACAGAAGCCGAGCGCCCGCACCTTCCCCGCCGCCACCAGCTCCGCCATGGCGCCCCAGGTCTCCTCCACCGGCACGTCCGGGTCCACCCGGTGCAGCTGGTACAGGTCTATGACGTCGGTCCGCAGCCGCCGCAGCGAGGCGTCGCAGGCCCGCCGCACGTATCCGGGCCGACCGTCCGCCACCACGTGCTGCTCACCGGCCCGCAGGCCCACCTTGGCCGACACGAAGGCCTCGGACCGCCGCTCCCGCAGCACCCGGCCCAGAACCAGCTCGTTCGTGAACGGCCCGTACACATCCGCCGTGTCCAGCAGGTTCGCGCCGAGGTCGAGCGCCGTGTGCAGGGTCCGCATCGACTCCTCGCCCCGGCGGTGCGAGGGCGCGTAGGCCCAGCTCATCGGCATGCAGCCGAGCCCGATGGCGCCCACCCGCAGCGGCCCCGATCCGATCGACCTGCGCTCCACCTGTGCGTCCCCCTCCCGGTCCGGCCATCAAACTAACGGCTTGATCCGGATCCCTTGGCATAGCCTCGTGATCATGACTGCAACGACCCCGGACGTCTGGCTCCCCTTCGCCGCCGACGAGATCGAAGGCCTTCCCGACTGCTTCCGGTACCGACGGTGGGACGGCGAGGACGCGTTCCCCGCGGACCCGGGGGACTGCGCCTTCTACGTCACCCCGTACATGAAGTCCCCGGCCGTCACCCTGCGACCGCTGCCGGCGATGCCCGACCTCCAGGTCGTCCAGACCCTCACCGCGGGCATCGACCACGTGCTCGGCGGCCTCGACGGACTGCGGCCCGGTGTGCGCCTGTGCAACGCCCGCGGCGTGCACGAGGCCAGCACCGCCGAACTGACCCTCACCCTGATCCTCGCCTCGCTCCGCGGCATCCCCGGCATGGTCCGCGGCCAGGACCGCGAGGAGTGGCGCTCCGGGTTCTACCCGGCCCTCGCCGACAAGTCGGTCCTGATCGTCGGCCACGGGTCGGTCGGCGCGGCCATCGAGGACCGGTTGATCCCCTTCGAGTGCGCGCGCGTCACGCGGGTCGCGCGCTCCGCGCGCACCACCGCGCACGGGCCGGTGCACGCCCTCGCCGATCTGCCCCGGCTCCTTCCGGACGCCGATGTGGTGATCCTCTCCACCCCGCTGACCGACGCCACCCGCGGCCTGGCCGACGCCGGATTCCTGAGCCGGATGAAGGACGGAGCCCTGCTCGTGAACGTGGCGCGCGGCCCGGTCGTCGACAC
Organism: Streptomyces sp. NBC_01426; assembly: GCF_036231985.1. Lineage (GTDB taxonomy): Bacteria > Actinomycetota > Actinomycetes > Streptomycetales > Streptomycetaceae > Streptomyces. Next base: position 2,627,927 of record NZ_CP109500.1, on the reverse strand, counting down.
GGCGGCCCTGCTGGCGGAGCTGGAATCGGGCCGGTTGCGGGCGGCGCTCGACGTGACCGAGCCGGAACCGCTGCCCGCCGGCCACCCGCTGTGGCACGCCCCGAACGTCCTGATCACGCCCCATGTGGGCGGCAGCACCTCGGCGTTCGAGCCCCGGGCCAAACGGCTCCTGGCCCGTCAGCTCACCCGGTTCGCCGCCGGCGAGCCCCTGGAGAACACCGTGTTGACCACCGGGTGACCCGATGTGAGTACGCTCCGCAATCACCCGAGTGCGCGTGGTGTCGACAACTCCCCAGGTGGTGACGCAGAGTAGAGGAGGTATGTCGCTGAGTGACGAAAGTGGTGTATCGTCCGGAAGAAGGGGCTGCGCCGGGAACGTCTGGCGTCGGGGAGTGATCGGACACTTTGGGGGGCGACGGGCGATGCACGGCCAATGGACGAAGGATCCGACGCGGCAGAGCCGCCGGAGGCGACGATGGGGTGCGCCGAAGCTGGCAGGCGAGGGGGACCGGTGAGCCCCCCGGGGGCGGCACTCCTGACCCGGCCCCCGACGGCGGGCGCCGGCAAGGGCCTGGCGGCCCAGCTCCTCCTCGCGGTGGTCAGCGGCGGTTACGCCGTGGGAGCCGCCCTCGGGTGGGGGTCGACCGAACTCGCCAAGATCATGGGCGACTTCGGACTCAGCACGGCGGGACTGCTCGCCGCCGTCTCCTGCTTCCACTACGCGCGCACCATCGACCGGCGCGAACGTCCCGCCTGGCTGATGTTCGCGTTCTCCTCCCTGATGGGGGCCCTCGGGAACGCCGTCTGGGGCTGGTACGAGGTCATTCTCGGCCAGGACGTCCCGGAGCCCTCCCTCGCCGACTTCGCCTTCCTCTGCTTCGCGCCGCCCGCCATCGTGGGCCTGCTGGTCCTCGCCAAGCGCCCCGTCACCCGGGCCGGCTGGGTCTGCCTCGGCCTCGACTCCTGGCTCATCGGCGGATCGCTGCTGACGCTGTCGTGGAGCCTGGCCCTCGCCAACGCCGCGCGCACCGTCCAGTCGGGCGCCCCCGGCAGCGTCCCCCGCGCCGCGCTGTCCCTCGCGTACCCGCTGCTCGACATCGCGCTCGTCTCGATGGTGCTGGTCCTGCACTTCCGCCGCTCGGCGAACAACCGCTCCGCGGTCAACACGGCCATCGCGGCCCTCGCCCTGACCGTCCTGAGCGACGCGCTCTTCACCTCCCCGCTGCTGAACACCACCTACCGCTCCGGCGAGATCCTCGACGCCGGCTGGTTCGCGGGCTCGCTGCTGCTCGCGTACGCCCCCTGGGGCGCCCGCAGGGCCGAGTCCGCCGAGCAGGCCCTGCGGCCCCCGCGCGCGGAGCGCCCGCACAGCCGCCCCATCTCCGGCTCGCTGCCCGCGCTGACGCCGTACCTCGCGGCCGCCGTCTGCACCCTCGGGATCCTGTACAACGTCGTGGACGGCCGGAAGGTCGACCGGATGGTCGTCTTCACCGGGTGCACGGTGGTCCTCGCCCTCGTCATCCGGCAGGGCATCATGCTCGTCGACAACATCGCGCTGACCCAGGAACTGGCCCAGAAGGAGAACCACTTCCGTTCCCTGGTCCAGGGCTCCAGCGACGTCATCATGATCGCCGCGCCCACCGGCACCCTGCGCTACGTGAGTCCCGCCGCCGCCGGCGTCTACGGCCGCGAGGCGGAGGAACTGATCGGGACCGAACTCGCCACCCTGATCCATCCCGACGACCTCGGCCGCGTGGTCCACGAGGTCCGCCGTTTCCTGGCGGCGCCCCCCTCGGAGGAGCCCACCACCCGCATCGAGTGCCGGTTCGAGTCGGGCGACGGCGACTGGCTCAACGTCGAGTCCACCGTCAACCGGCACCAGGGCGGGCTCATCCTCAACAGCCGCGACGTCACCGAGCGCGTCCGGCTCCAGGCCCAGCTCCAGCACAGCGCCGAGCACGACCCCCTCACCGACCTCCCCAACCGCGCCCTGTTCACCCGCAGGGTCCGCCAGGCGCTGACCGGCCGCCGGGCCGGGGACCACAGCACCGCCGTGCTCTTCATCGACCTCGACGGCTTCAAGGCGGTCAACGACACCATCGGCCACCAGGCCGGCGACGAGCTGCTCGTCGAGGCCGCCCGCCGACTCCAGGACTCGGTCCGGGCCGGGGACACCGCGGCCCGGCTCGGCGGCGACGAGTTCGCCGCGCTGATCATGGGCGACGGGAGCCGCGACCGCGGTGCCCGCGAGTACCAGGTGCACGAGATCGCCGACCGGCTGCGCACCACGCTCTCCCAGCCGTACCGGATCGGGGGCAGCGAGGTCAGGGTCGCCGCGAGCATCGGCGTGGCCTTCGCGGACCCCGGCATCACCCCTTCGGACCTGATGCGCAACGCGGATCTCGCGATGTACCGGGCCAAGGCGGGAGGCAAGAACCGCGTCGAGCTGTACGCCCCGCAGATGCAGGCCGAAGTCGTGCGCAAGGCCGAACTCGCGGGGCGGCTGCGCACCGCGCTCCACGAGGGCGAGTTCGCCCTGCTGCACCAGCCCGTGGTCTCGCTGGCGAGCGGTGAGGTCACGGCCGTCGCCGCGCAGGCCCGTTGGCGCTCCGCCCAGGGGATCCTGTTCACGCCGGCCGAGTTCCTGCGGGTGGCCGAGTACAGCGAGGGCACCGCCCACAGCGCCGCCCCGGACGCCTCGCGCACCGCCGAGCTGGGGCGCTGGTTGCTGGAGGAGGCCGTGGAGCAGGCCGCCGAGCGGCACCGGGCCGGTCATCACGTGCCGGTGGCGGTCCGGATGACCGCGCAGCGGCTGCTGGACCGCTCCGCGCCGCTCGCCTCGCTGGACGCCCTGCTGACCCGGCACGGCCTGCCCTCCGGCGCGCTGGTGATCGAGTTGGCGGACAGCGACCCCAGAGTGCCCTTCGATGAGCTGGAGCGCCGCCTGACGGCCTTGCGGCGGCTGGGCGTCCTGATCGCCCTCGACGGCTTCGGCAGCGGTTACGCGGCCATCAGCGCCCTCCGGCGCCTCCCCGTGGACATGCTGAAGCTGGACCGGGGCCTGGTCGAGGGCCTGGTGGAATCGGCCCGCCTGCACAAGATCACCGCAGGTTTGTTGCGGATCGCAAACGACCTGGGGATGCAGTCGGTGGCCGACGGGGTGGACCTGCCCGAGCAGGTGTCGGCCCTGCGGGCGATGGGGTGCACCCATGGTCAAGGAATGGCCTTCTCCGGACCACTCGACGAATACAGGCTGCGACGCGCCCTCGTGCGCGGTACGTTCCCAGTACCGGGCGGTTTGGCCCAGCCGGCCTTGGCCGGAGGCTCGTCCAGTGGCTCGATGGTCATCCGTAGAGGCTCAAATAATGAGACGCCCGTCCCACCCGCTTGACATCCACCTCCCGCCGGAGGGAGGGTCAGTGCCATGCGCACCCGAATTCTCGTACTTGGAAAGCGCGTCGGCTGAAGCTGGGACCTGCATGTCCCCGCTCCACACGCCCGACGCGCTCCCCTCGCTTGCCTCCCGGCACGAGGGGTTTTTTGTTGCACTGGCACACGCCTTCGGACCTTGCTCCGAAGGATCCCCGCTCCTCGTAAAACCCTCAGCTTCGAGAAGAGAATGCCGATGACCGAGCAGGCCACCGGGGCCCACCATCCGCAGCCGCGGCCCCGTACGGGTGGACACCAGTCCGCCGCAGTTGAGCACGTCACGGGTGCGCAGTCCCTCATCCGCTCTCTCGAAGAGGTGGGGTGCGACACCGTGTTCGGGATCCCGGGCGGCGCCATCCTTCCGGCCTACGACCCGATGATGGACAGCAAGAGGGTCCGTCACATCCTGGTCCGCCACGAGCAGGGGGCCGGCCACGCCGCGACCGGCTACGCGCAGGCCACGGGGAAGGTCGGCGTCTGCATGGCCACCTCGGGGCCGGGCGCCACCAACCTGGTCACCCCGATCGCCGACGCGCACATGGACTCCGTGCCGCTCGTCGCGATCACCGGCCAGGTCTCCTCCAAGGCGATCGGCACCGACGCCTTCCAGGAGGCGGACATCGTCGGCATCACCATGCCGATCACGAAGCACAACTTCCTGGTCACGCGGGCCGAGGACATCCCGCGGACGATCGCGGAGGCGTTCCACATCGCCTCCACCGGTCGCCCCGGTCCGGTCCTGGTCGACATCGCCAAGGACGCCCTCCAGTCGAAGACCACCTTCTCGTGGCCGCCGACCCACGACCTGCCGGGCTACCGGCCCGTCACCAAGCCGCACGCGAAGCAGATCCGGGAGGCCGCCAAGCTCATCTGCGCGGCCAAGCGCCCGGTCCTGTACGTCGGCGGCGGTGTCATGAAGTCCGGCGCCACCGCCGAGCTGAAGGTCCTCGCGGAACTGACCGGCGTCCCCGTCTGTACCACCCTGATGGCGCTCGGCTCCTTCCCCGACAGCCACCCGCTGCACGTCGGCATGCCCGGCATGCACGGTTCGGTCACCGGCGTCACCTCGCTGCAGAAGTCGGACCTGCTGATCGCGCTCGGCACCCGCTTCGACGACCGCGTCACCGGCAAGCTGGACAGCTTCGCCCCGTTCGCCAAGATCATCCACGCGGACATCGACCCGGCCGAGATCGGCAAGAACCGCGAGGTCGACGTCCCGATCGTGGGTGACGCCCGCGAGGTCATCGCCGACCTGATCCAGGCGGTCCAGGCCGAGCACACCGATGGCAACGCGGGCGACTACACCGCCTGGTGGAAGGACCTCAGCCGCTGGCGCGAGACGTACCCGCTGGGCTACGACCTGCCCGCGGACGGCAGCCTCTCGCCGCAGCAGGTCATCCAGCGGATCGGCGCGCTCGCCCCCGAGCACACCATCTACGCGGCCGGCGTCGGCCAACACCAGATGTGGGCCTCGCACTTCGTGAACTACGAGGAGCCCCGCACCTGGCTGAACTCCGGCGGCGCCGGAACCATGGGCTACGCGGTCCCGGCCGCGATGGGCGCCAAGGTCGGCATGCCGGACCGCACGGTCTGGGCGATCGACGGCGACGGCTGCTTCCAGATGACCAATCAGGAACTGGCCACCTGCGCGCTGAACAACATCCCGATCAAGGTCGCGATCATCAACAACGGCGCGCTGGGCATGGTCCGCCAGTGGCAGACCCTGTTCTACAACCAGCGGTACTCCAACACGGTCCTGCACGCCGACGAGACCGGCCACTCCACCGTGGGCTCCCAGCTCGGCGAGTCCAACGCCCCCCGCAAGGGCACCCGCGTCCCGGACTTCGTGAAGCTGTCCGAGGCCATGGGCTGCGTCGCACTGCGCTGCGAGGATCCCGCCGACCTGGACCGGGTCATCGCCGAGGCCAACGCGATCAACGACCGCCCGGTGGTCGTCGACTTCATCGTCCACGAGGACGCCATGGTGTGGCCGATGGTCGCCGCCGGCACCTCCAACGACGAGGTCATGGCAGCCCGGGGCGTCCGTCCCGACTTCGGCGACAACGAAGACGACTGAGCCGAGAGAGCCTGAGAGAGAGAACGACTCACATGTCCAAGCACACGCTCTCCGTCCTGGTCGAGAACACGCCCGGCATCCTCGCCCGGATCGCCGCCCTGTTCTCCCGCCGCGGCTTCAACATCGACTCCCTCGCGGTCGGTGTCACCGAGCACCCCGACATCTCGCGCATCACCATCGTCGTGAACGTCGAGGACCTCCCGCTGGAGCAGGTGACCAAGCAGCTCAACAAGCTGGTCAACGTGCTCAAGATCGTCGAGCTGGAGCAGCACAACGCCATCGAGCGTGAACTCGTTCTGGTGAAGGTCCGCGCCGACAACGAGACGCGCTCGCAGATCGTCGAGATCGTCCAGCTGTTCCGCGCCAAGACGGTCGACGTCTCCCCGGAGGCCGTCACCATCGAGGCCACCGGCGGCACCGACAAGCTCGGCGCGATGCTGAAGATGCTGGAGCCCTTCGGCATCAAGGAACTCGTGCAGTCCGGCACGATCGCCATAGGGCGTGGCGGACGGTCCATCACGGACCGCAGCCTGCGCGCGCTCGACCGCAGCGCCTGAGCGACCGCTCCACGGGTCGTTCGACCGCTCGCCCCCGTGGGCAGCCCGCCGCGCGTCGGCGGGCCGCCCGCATGGCGAGACCGAGAAACTCACATTCCGTTCCCCGCCGTACGGTGGGAGCAACACACGCGCACCAAGGAGATATCCCAGTGGCCGAGCTGTTCTACGAGAACGACGCCGACCTGTCCATCATCGCGGGCCGCAAGGTCGCGGTCATCGGCTACGGCAGCCAGGGCCACGCCCACGCGCTGTCGCTCCGTGACTCCGGCGTCGACGTCGTCGTCGGCCTGAAGGAGGGCTCCAAGTCCAAGGCCAAGGCCGAGGAGCAGGGCCTGAAGGTCGTCTCGGTGTCCGAGGCCGCCGAGTGGGCCAACGTCATCATGATCCTGACCCCGGACCCGCTCCAGGCCGAGATCTACGAGGAGTCCATCAAGGACCACCTCCAGGACGGCGACGCGCTCTTCTTCGGGCACGGCTTCAACGTCCGCTACGGCTTCATCAAGCCCCCGGCCAACGTGGACGTCGCCCTGGTCGCCCCGAAGGGCCCGGGTCACCTGGTCCGCCGCCAGTACGAGGAAGGCCGCGGCGTGCCCTGCATCGCCGCCGTCGAGCAGGACCACAGCGGCAACGCCTTCGCCCTCGCGCTCTCCTACGCGGCCGGCATCGGCGGCACCCGCGCCGGCGTCATCAAGACCACCTTCACCGAGGAGACCGAGACCGACCTGTTCGGTGAGCAGGCCGTCCTCTGCGGTGGCGCCTCCGCGCTGGTCAAGGCCGGTTTCGAGACCCTGACCGAGGCCGGTTACCAGCCGGAGATCGCATACTTCGAGTGCCTGCACGAGCTGAAGCTCATCGTGGACCTCATGTACGAGGGTGGCCTGGAGAAGATGCGCTGGTCGGTCTCCGAGACCGCCGAGTGGGGCGACTACATCACCGGCCCCCGCATCATCACGGACGCCACCAAGGCCGAGATGAAGAAGGTCCTCGCGGAGATCCAGAGCGGCGAGTTCGCCAACACCTGGATGGCCGAGTACAAGGCCGGTCTGCCGAAGTACAACGAGTACAAGAAGGCCGACGAGGCCCACCTGCTGGAGACCACCGGCAAGAAGCTGCGCAAGCTGATGAGCTGGGTCGACAACGACGAGAGCTGATCCCGCCGCGACGGGGCCGGGACGACGAGTCCCGGCCCCGCCGCGCACGCGCCCCAGGAGGCCGTCCGGCCCGCCGGAACAGCGGCCTTCGACCGCGCGGATTGGCCACCCCGGCCAATCACGGAAGGGTGATCCTTCCGTACAGGCGGAAACCCGCCGCGGATACGCCACTACACTGCTCAACACAACGCGTCAGGCCCACAGTGTCGTGCGTCTTCCACGCGGCTACCCCCTCCACCGCCTGCGGCCGTCGGGACGGCCGTCCGCACTGGACTTGTGAGGATGACCCACGTGAGCTCGAAACCTGTCGTACTCATCGCCGAAGAGCTGTCGCCCGCCACGGTGGACGCGCTCGGTCCGGACTTCGAGATCCGGCACGTCAACGGAGCCGACCGCGCGGAGCTGCTCCCCGCGATCGTCGACGTCGACGCGATCCTGGTCCGCTCCGCCACCAAGGTGGACGCCGAGGCCATCGCCGCCGCCAAGAAGCTGAGGGTGGTCGCCCGCGCCGGTGTGGGCCTCGACAACGTCGACGTCTCCGCCGCCACCAAGGCCGGCGTGATGGTCGTCAACGCGCCGACCTCCAACATCGTCACCGCCGCCGAGCTGGCCTGTGGCCTGCTCGTCGCCACGGCCCGCAACATCCCGCAGGCCAACACCGCCCTGAAGAACGGCGAGTGGAAGCGGAACAAGTACACGGGCGTCGAGCTCAGCGAGAAGACCCTCGGTGTCGTGGGCCTCGGCCGCATCGGCGTCCTGGTGGCCCAGCGCATGTCGGCCTTCGGCATGAAGGTCGTCGCGTACGACCCCTACGTCCAGCCCGCGCGTGCCGCCCAGATGGGCGTCAAGATGCTCACGCTGGACGAGCTGCTGGAGGTCGCGGACTTCATCACCGTGCACCTGCCGAAGACCCCCGAGACCCTCGGTCTCATCGGGGACGAGGCGCTGCACAAGGTGAAGCCGTCCGTCCGCATCGTCAACGCCGCGCGCGGCGGGATCGTGGACGAGGCCGCGCTGTACACGGCCATCAAGGAGGGCCGGGTCGCCGGCGCCGGCCTCGACGTGTACGCGAAGGAGCCCTGCACGGACTCCCCGCTCTTCGAGCTCGACCAGGTCGTCTGCACCCCGCACCTCGGCGCGTCCACGGACGAGGCCCAGGAGAAGGCCGGTGTCTCGGTCGCCAAGTCGGTGCGCCTCGCGCTCGCCGGTGAACTGGTGCCGGACGCGGTCAACGTCCAGGGCGGCGTCATCGCCGAGGACGTGCGTCCGGGCCTGCCGCTCGCCGAGAAGCTCGGCCGCATCTTCACCGCCCTCGCGGGCGAGGTCGCGGTCCGTCTCGACGTCGAGGTCTACGGCGAGATCACCCAGCACGACGTCAAGGTGCTGGAGCTCTCCGCGCTCAAGGGCGTCTTCGAGGACGTCGTCGACGAGACGGTCTCCTACGTCAACGCCCCGCTGTTCGCGCAGGAACGCGGTGTCGAGGTCCGGCTGACCACCAGCTCGGAGTCCCCGGACCACCGCAACGTGGTCACGGTCCGCGGCACCCTCTCGGACGGTCAGGAGGTCTCGGTCTCCGGCACGCTCGCGGGCCCGAAGCACCTTCAGAAGATCGTCGGCATCGGCGAGTACGACCTGGACCTGGCACTCGCCGAGCAGATGGTCGTCCTGCGCTACGCCGACCGTCCGGGCGTCGTCGGCACCGTCGGCCGCATCCTGGGCGAGGCCGGTCTGAACATCGCGGGCATGCAGGTCGCCCGCGCCGAGGAGGGTGGCGAGGCGCTCGGCGTCCTCACCGTCGACGCCGAGGTCCCGGTGAACGTCCTCGCGGACATCGCCGCCGAGATCGGCGCCGTCTCGGCGCGCACGGTCAGCCTCGGCTGATCCTTCGGTACGCACGGGAAGGGCCCGGGGGGAGACCCCCGGGCCCTTCCGCGTTCCGTGTCGTACGGGTCGTTCAGCGCGCGACGGCGTCGGGGGCCGCGGCGACCCCGGTCGACTCGGGCTCCGGTTCCGCCGGGGTCGCGGCGGTGGTGCCGATGCCGCGCAGCAGGACCGGCGCGAGGGCCGCGGCCGCGAGCAGCAGGGCGGCGCCGCCCCAGGCCGCGTACTGCATGCCGTGCACGAACGCCTCCCGGGCCAGGTCCAGTACCCGCTGCCCGGACTCGCCGCCGAGCGAGCCGGCGGTGGCGACCGCGCCGCCCAGGGTCTCCCGGACGGCGGGCTCGGCGCCCCCCAGGTCGGAGCGGTAGACCGCGGTGCCGAGACTGCCCAGGACGGCCATGCCCAGGGCGCCGCCGAACTCGGCGCCCGTCTCCAGCAGCGAGGCCGCCGAGCCGGCCTTCTCGGCGGGGGCCGCGCCCAGCGCGATGTCGGAGACCAGGGACATCACGGCGACGATCCCACTGGCCAGCACCCCGGCGCCGACGAGGAGCAGCCACAGGGAGTCCGTGCCGACCCCGCCGATCAGGGCGAACCCGACGGCGCCGAGGACGAAGCCGCCCGCGATGACGAGGGACCGGTCCACCGTGCGGGCGAGGGCCGCGGCCACGGGGGCGGCCGCGCCGATGGCGACCGACGGGGCCAGGCTCCACAGGGCGGCCTCCAAGGTGCCCATGCCGAGGACCGATTGCAGGTACTGGGTGGTGAAGTAGGCCGAACCCATCATGGCGAAGGCGGAGACGGTCTGGAGGCCGATGCCCGCGCCGAAGCCCCGGTTGCGGAAGAGGGCCCGGCCGACCATGGCGTCGTCCCGACCCCGCTGGCGGCGCACGAACACGTACCCGAAGGCCAGGCCGACGCCGACGCAGGCGGCGGGGAGCGGTGCGAGGCCCCCGGCGGCGATCTCCTTGAGGCCGTACACCAGGGGCAGCACGGCGGCCATCGACAGCGGGACGCTCGGCAGGTCGAAGCGGCCCGGGGCGGGGTCCTTGAACTCCGGTACCAGCACCGGGACCAGGACCAGCAGGAGCAGCATCGCGGGGACGTTGATCAGGAACACCGAACCCCAGTGGAAGTGGTTCAGCATCACCCCGCTCATCACGGAGCCGAGGGCGATGCCGCCGGTCATGGCGCCGGACCAGACGGCGATGGCCCGGGCGCGCTGCCCGGCGTCCTGGAAGAGGTTCCGTACGAGGGCCAGGGTGGACGGCATCAGCGTCGCACCGCCGACGCCGAGCAGCACCCGGCAGGCGATCAGCATCTCCGCGCTGGTCGCGTACGCGGCGCCGACGGAGGCGAGGCCGAAGGCGGCCGCGCCGATCAGCAGCAGTTTGCGGCGGCCGATGCGGTCGCCGAGCGAACCCATCGTGATGAGCAGCCCGGAGAGGGCGAAGGCGTAGCTGTCGAAGATCCAGAGCTGCTGGGTGGCGCTCGGGTCCAGCTCCCGGGTGATGGCGGGGATGGCGAAGTAGAGGACGGAGACGTCCATCGAGACCAGGAGCAGTGGCAGCAGCAGGACGGTGAAGGCGGTCCATTCGCGGCGGCCGGCGAGGCGCGCTGAGGCAGCGGGGTTCGTCATGAGCAGGAATGTACAAGCGTCATAAACGCTTGTCTAGTACGAGCGTATGGAACTTCCGTCTAGGACAGTTGTCTTGCTACCGTGTCGGCCATGGGACATCGCGAAGATCTGCTCCGGGGGGCCAAGGAATGCCTGGTCGAGAAGGGGTTCGTGCGCACCACCGCGCGTGACATCGTCAAGGCCTCGGGCGCCAACCTGGCCTCCATCGGCTATCACTACGGCTCGAAGGACGCCCTGCTCACCCAGGCGTTCATCGAGTTGATCTCCGACTGGGGCGACGCGTTCACCGGCGGCCTCGCGGGGGAGGGCGGCTCGCTCGACCGCTTCCGCTCGGTGTGGGAGGGCGTGCACGCCGGGCACGAGGAGTCGGGCCCCATCTGGGCCGCGAGCCTGGAGGTCGCGCTGACCCGGGACGGGCTCCCGGAGCTGCGCCGACTGCTCGCGGCGTCGCAGGACGAGGGGCGCCGGGGGCTGGTCTCGATGTTCACCGGCGTGCCGGAGGACCGGCTGGAGGAGGAGGACCTGCGCACGCTGGGCACCTTCTACCAGGCCCTGCTCAACGGGTTCATGATCCAGTGGCTGTTCGACGCCGGGAGCGCCGGCACCCCGGCCCAGCTGACCGAGGGGATGCGGCGGGCGGCGGGACTCATGGCGAAGGCGGCGGGTGCGGGAGCGCCCGGGAAGCCAGCCGACGGGGCGCCGGCGGAGGGCGCGGTCGACGCCTCGGCCGCGGAACCCACCGCCTGAGTCGTGCCTCTCGCCCCGCGCGCGGGGCGGGGCGAGCAGGTCAGTCGAGGCGGGCGGCCTTGAGGGACATGTGCAGCAACAGCCGGTCCTCGCCCTCGTCCAGGTCGAGGCCCGTCAGTTGCTCCACCCGGCCCAACCGGTAGTACAGGGTCTGGCGGTGGATCCCCAGGGCCGCCGCCGCCCGACCCGCCTGCCCGGCGCAGTCCAGGAACACCTCTGCGGTACGGGCCAGTTCCCGGTGCGTGGCGTCCAACAGGACCCGGGTGGAGGGGTCTTGCGCCCGGCCCGCAGCCAACGAGGCCAGCAGTCGGTACGGTCCGATGGCCGACCACCGCGCGACCTGCCCGAGCCGGGGCTGCGCGGACGCCGCCCTGGCCGCGGCCGCGGCCTCGGCCCACGCGTCGCCGAGCGTGCTCAGCCCGCGCCGGGGCTCGGCGACGCCGGCGGTCGCGGCGACGGGTCCCGTCGGCGTCGCGGGGCGGGGGAGCAGCCGGGAGGCCAGCGCCTCCACCGGGGCGACGGAGTCCGCCGAGCGGAGTCGGACCAGGACCGCCAGAGCCGCCTGACCGGGGCCCGGGTCGCCGTCGACCCCGCCCGACCCGCCGGCGCCGGTCCCGGCGGCGGAACGGTCACCCGATCGGGTGTCGGGTCGGCCCCCCGGATGATCGGCGGCCCGCCCCGACCCGGCCCGCCCCGACGCGGCCCGCCCCGCCGACGCGGCCCGACCGGACGCAGCCCGACCCGACGTGGCCCGCTCCGACGTGGCCCGCTCCGACCCGGCGCGGTTCGCCCCGGGGCGGTCCGGCCCGCCCCGGTCCGTCCCGTTCGCGCGGCCCGGCCAGGGCCACGGCACCACGCACACCGCCGCCGCGCCCGGCACCGAACCCGGGACCTCCCCGGGCCACGGGGTCACGCACACCACCGCGTGCAGCCCGTCGCCGTCGGCTCCCAGGGCCGTGCGCAGCGCGGTCAGCGCCATGTCCCGCTGCCAGCCGCGGTCGGCCGTGAGCGCCGCGCGGAACTCCCGCGACAGGTCCGCCCCGGCCTTGGCCTCCTCGGCGAGCAGCACCCCCACCCGCTCGGCGACCTCCATGGCGGCGGCGAGCGCCGCCGGACCGGGCCCCGCGTCGGGTCCCGACTCCGGGTCGAGGAGCCACACGTACCCCTGGACGATTCCCCGGTAGCGCACCGGCAGACAGAGCCGCCCCCGGACGACACCGGCATCGGGGGCGGCCGGGATGCGTACCGGGCCGGTGGCGCGGGCGATGCCGAAGCCCTCGAACCAGGACCGGACGGCAGCCGTCGACTGCCTCGTCAGGATCGAGCGGGTGCGGACCGGGTCCATGGCCGCGTCGTCGTCGCCGTCGTGCGCGCCGAACGCGATGAGGCGGAAGTCCCGGTTCTCCAGGGTCGCGGGGGCGCCGAGCAGCGCCGAGATCTCGTCCACCAGGTCCTGGTAATCGCCCTTCACCCGGCCATTCTCCCACCCGCGGAACGGTTCTTCAGACAGATGTATGAGATGTCGACAACGGATGCGTGACAGCTGTCGATGGCAGAGGATCGTGGAGATCCTTAGGTTTCACGGTGGTTTTACATGCGTTTCTCTTACGTCCACGCCATGCCGGCGCGAGATCGTGAATCTGCTTCTGCCACCCGTTGGAGGTGCCCCGTGCTGGGTCCCGCGATCCTCGCCGCTTCCCGCAGCGACAAGCTGCGCCGAATCGTCTCCGCCGCCCCGGTGACCAAGCCCGTGGTGAACCGGTTCATCCCCGGTGAGACGGTCGGCCAGGTCATCCCGATCGTCGAGGACCTCACGCGCAAGGGCCTCGAAGTCACCCTCGACGTGGTCGGCGAGGACATCACCGCCGTGGAGCAGTCCCACGCCGCGCGCGACGCCTACCTCGAACTGATCGGGCGGCTGGCCGAGCTGGGCCTGGGGGAGACCGTCGAGATGTCGGTCAAGCTCTCGATGTTCGGCCAGGCCCTCGAAGGCGGCCACGAGCTGGCCCTCGCCAACGTGCGCCCGGTCGTCGAGGCCGCCGCGGCCATCGGCACCACCGTCACCCTGGACGCCGAGGACCACACCACCCTCGACTCGATGTTCGCCATCCACGAGGAGCTGCGCCGGGACTTCCCGCAGACCGGCTGCGTGATCCAGGCCTACCTCTTCCGCACCGAGGCCGACGCCCGCCGGCTCGCCGAGGCCGGCAGCCGCGTCCGGATCGTGAAGGGCGCCTACAAGGAGCCCGCCGAGGTCGCGTACCAGGACAAGGCCGAGATCGACAAGGCGTACGTCCGCATCATGCGCATCCTGATGGAGGGCGAGGGGTACCCGATGATCGGGTCCCACGATCCGCGCCTGATCGCCATCGCCCAGGAACTGGCCCGCAAGGCCGGCCGCAAGCCCGACGAGTACGAGTTCCAGATGCTGTACGGGATCCGCAGCGACGAGCACCTGCGGCTGGCCGCCGAGGGACACCGGATGCGCGTCTACACCGCGTACGGGACCGACTGGTACGGCTACTTCATGCGCCGCCTCGCGGAGAAGCCGGCCAACCTCCTCTTCTTCCTCCGCTCGATGATCACCAAGAACTAGGTCCAGAACCAGGTTCAGAACTAGCTCAAGGAGTTGCCAGACCCATGGATGCTGTGACCCAGGTCCCCGCGCCGGTCAACGAGCCGGTCCACTCGTACGCCCCCGGCAGCCCGGAGCGCGCACGTCTCGAAATCCAGCTCAAGCAGCTGTCAGAGAACCCGATCGACCTCCCCATGACGATCGACGGCGTCAAGCGGATGGGTGGCGGCGAGCGCTTCGACGTCGTCCAGCCGCACGACCACAAGTCGGTCATCGGCACCTACGCGAACGCCACCGAGGCCGACGCCCAGGCCGCCGTCGACGCGGCCCTGGCCGCCGCCCCGGCCTGGCGCGCGATGGACTTCGACGACCGCGCCGCGATCATCCTGCGCGCCGCCGAGCTGCTCGCCGGCCCGTGGCGCGAGAAGCTGGCCGCCTCGACCATGCTGGGCCAGTCGAAGACCGCCCAGCAGGCGGAGATCGACACCCCCTGCGAGCTCGTCGACTTCTGGCGCTTCAACGTCCACTTCGCCCGCCAGATCCTGGCCGAGCAGCCCGCCGCGAACAGCGCCGGCGTGTGGAACCGCAGCGACCACCGCCCGCTGGAGGGCTTCGTCTACGCGATCACGCCGTTCAACTTCACGGCCATCGCCGGCAACCTGCCGACCGCCCCGGCCCTGATGGGCAACGTGGTCGTGTGGAAGCCGTCCCCGACGCAGACGCACTCCGCGGTCCTGCTGATGGAGGTCCTGGAGGCGGCCGGTCTGCCCAAGGGCGTCATCAACCTGGTGACCGGTGACGGCATCGCCGTCTCCGAGGTGGCCCTGAACCACCCCGAGCTGGCCGGCATCCACTTCACCGGCTCGACCAAGACCTTCCAGCACCTGTGGAAGACCGTCGGCAACAACATCGAGAAGTACAAGTCCTACCCGCGCCTGGTCGGCGAGACCGGTGGCAAGGACTTCGTCGTCGCCCACCCGTCCGCGGACCGCGACATCCTGAAGACCGCCCTGACCCGCGGCTCCTTCGAGTACCAGGGCCAGAAGTGCTCGGCCTCCTCGCGCGCCTACGTCCCGGCGTCGATCTGGAACGACGGCTTCAAGGAGGCCTTCGCGGCCGAGGTCGACGGCATCACCATGGGTGACGTCCGCGACCTGTCGAACTTCGTCGGCGCCGTCATCGACGAGCGTTCGTTCGCGAAGAACAAGGCCGCGATCGACCGCGCCAAGGCCGACCCGACCTGCACGATCGTCGCCGGCGGCAGCTACGACGACTCGGAGGGCTACTTCGTCCGCCCGACCGTCATCGCCTGCACCGACCCGGAGAACGAGGTCTTCACGACCGAGT
Organism: Streptomyces sp. NBC_01426; assembly: GCF_036231985.1. GTDB lineage: Bacteria > Actinomycetota > Actinomycetes > Streptomycetales > Streptomycetaceae > Streptomyces. The sequence goes on along the minus strand of NZ_CP109500.1, from coordinate 2,612,527 downwards.
ACTTCGGCCCGATCCTCGCCGTGCACGTCTACGAGGACGCGGACTTCGACGCGATGCTGGAGCAGATGGAGTCGGTGTCCGCGTACGCGCTGACCGGCGCCGTCATCGCCCAGGACCGCTACGCGGCGGCCGACGCGATGGAGAAGCTCCGCTTCGCGGCGGGCAACTTCTACATCAACGACAAGTCGACCGGCGCCGTCGTCGGCCAGCAGCCCTTCGGCGGCGGCCGCGCGTCCGGCACGAACGACAAGGCGGGCGCGGCCTCCAACCTGCTGCGCTGGACCTCGACCCGCTCCATCAAGGAGACCCTGGTCCCGCCGACCGACTACGCGTACCCGCACATGGGCTGACCTCCCTGCCCTGCCGAACCCCGCCCCCGCTCCGGTACCCCCAAGTCCGGAGCGGGGGCGGTCACGGTTGCGGGACCGTTCTCAGACCTCGACGATGACCTGGTCCAGGGACTTGCGCAGCAGGTCCGGGACCTCGCAGTCGTCGGCCGGGTAGCCGACGGGGATGACCGCGAAGGCCTTCTCGTTCTCCGGGCGGTTCAGGACGTGCCCCAGGAACCGCATCGGGCTCGGCGTGTGGATCAGCGCGGCGAGCCCGCTCAGGTGGAGGGCGGACAGGAGCATGCCGACGGCGATGCCGACCGACTCGTCCACGTAGTAGTGCTTGCGCTTCGTACCGTCGGGCCCCAGCCAGTACCGCTGCTGGAAGACCACGATCAGGGCCGGAGCGTCGGTCAGGTGGTTCTTGACCGCGTCGGTGCCGAGGGGACGCAGCGCGGCGAGCCATTCGTCGCCGAGCCGGCCGTCGTAGGAGATCTGCTCCTCCTGCTCGGCGGCCGCGCGGATCTGCTGGCGGATCTCGGGGTCCTTGACCAGGACGAACGTCCAGGGCTGCTGGTGCGCACCCGACGGGGCCGTGGCGGCGCAGGCGATCGCGTCCCGGACGACCTGCTCGGGCACCGGGTCGGTGGAGAAGTGACGGACGGTGCGCCGCTCGTCCATCCGGGCCCTCAACTCGGCCGCGCGCGCGAGGGATTCCGGGCCCGGCATGCGCGCGGGTCGGTAGGGGACGGGCCGGTAGGGCCGGCCATGGGTGGGGGTCCACTGCTGGGTCTCAGGCGACATGGGCAGATCTTCACGCGCGGAACCGCCCGCCGCCAGGGTCGCGTCATCAGTCACTGTCCGATGTGTACTGACAGGGGGGCTATGAACATGGCGCAGGCCGGTCGATTTCTGGAGTGGGACGGGTGTTTCAACGCGCGTGACCTGGGAGGTGTGGGGCAGGTCGTGCCGGGGGCGGCCGTGCGCGCGGACCGGCTCGACCGGCTCACCGGGCAGGGCTGGACCACCGTCGTCGCCCACGGCGTGCGGACCGTCGTCGACCTGCGCAATGACGACGAGGTGGAAGGGGACCGCGCACCCCGTCCCGACCTCCTGACCACGGTGCGGATACCCCTGGACGGGCTCGAACACCGGGACTTCTGGGACGTGTGGTGGGGGACCCCCGGTTTCGGCACCCCCGCGTATTTCCAGCCTTTCCTGGAGCGATTCCCCGACCGCGTCGCCGCCGTGGCCCGTGCGATCGCCGACGCCCCGCCCGGCGGGGTGGCCTTCCACTGCGGTCTGGGCCGGGACCGCACCGGGATCATCGCCCTCGTCCTGCTCCGGCTCGCCGGGGCGAGCCCGCGGGAGATCGCCGTCGACCACGGGCTGAGCGAGTCCCGGGTACGGGCCGGGTACGCCGCGCGGGGCCGACCGTACGACGACGCGGAGATCGAGACGTACGTCGCCGGGCTCGGCACGACCGTCCACGCGCTGGCCCGGCAGACCGCCGAACGGTTGGACGCACGGGCCTACCTGCTCGACGCCGGACTCGACGCGGGCACGCTGGAGAGGCTCACCGGTCGGCTCCGGGGCGTTGGTACCGTCGCCGGATGACGGCGAACACGAGTGACGGCACCCTCCTGCGGCACACCGGCGAACTGGGCACGACGGAGTTCGGCGAGATCCGCGCGCTGCTGGACGACGCGTTCGACGGGGACTTCGCCGACGAGGACTTCGAGCACGCGCTCGGCGGGATGCACGTGCTGGTGCGGGAGGACAGCGGGCTGGTCGCGCACGGCAGTGTGGTGCAACGCCGGGTCGTGCACGCCGGCCGGGCCCTGCGGACCGGGTACGTCGAGGCGGTCGCCGTACGCTCCGACCGGCGCCGCCGCGGTCTCGCCGGGCGGGTCATGGCCGAACTGGAGGGTGTGATCGGGCGGGCCTACGAACTGGGCGCGCTGTCCGCCTCCGACGACGGCGCCGCCCTGTACGCGGGGCGCGGCTGGCGGGTCTGGGGCGGCCGGATCGGCGTGCTCGGCCCGGCCGGACCGCGGCGACTCGCCGAGGAGGAGGGCTCCACGTACCTCTGGGCGCCGCCCGGCGGGGCCCTGTTGGACCCCACCGGGCGGCTCGACTTCGACTGGCGCAACGGGGACGTGCTCTAGGTCCTGTCGTCGAAGTGGCGCGGGCCAGGCGAGACTTTGACGACAGGGCCTTAGTCCGTCTCCTTCGGATCTCGTCGGTCGGGGCCGCTCAGCCCGAGACGCTCGGCGACCCGTACTCGATGTGGCCCGTGTAGCGGCGCGACCAGGTGCCGTCGGAGTCGGCCAGGATCGTGAAGTCGTACCAACCGCCGTTGTAGGCGACGGCGTTGAAGAAGTCCTCGCGCGAGGAGTTCGCCGGGACCTTGTACGTCCACGGGCCGTCCGTGCGGTAGGCGTCGGAACGGATCGTGAAGGTGACTGCCGCCGCGGAGGTGTTGGTCATCTTGAAGTACACGGCCGTCTTGCCCGTGCCCGGCTCCACCGCGAAGCGCGCCGCGACCTCGATCGCCTTGCCCGCCTTCGACGCGTCGCCGATGAAGCGGCGCAGGAAACGGTTCGGCCCGTGCATCGAGATGTCGTACTTCCCGGAGCCGCTGCCGAGGCCGACGCTGAAGTAGTCCGTCGAGGTGGCGCCCGCGTCCACCGTGTACTGCCAGGGCGTCGTGTCCCGGTGCTGGTGCGGGTGGATCGAGAAGTGCGCGGGCCGCTTCGCGTGCGCGCCCAGGTTGGACATCGAGAACCAGGCCAGGATCTTCCCGGCGGCCCCGAACTCGAAGCGGTCCAGGTTGCCGTTCACCTGGTACGGCAGGGCGCGCGCCGGGCGGGTGCCGGGCTCCTGCGTCGGGAGCGCGTTGTCCTGCGGGGCGGGGTTGGGCAGCGGGGCGCAGGTGGCCTGGCCGATGACCTTCGCGGTCGAGGGCAGGCCGGAGGGAACGCCGTGGACGGGGTGCGCGAAGTCGAAGACGCCGGTCAGGTCGCCCACCACCCTGCGGCGCCAGGCGCTGATGTTCGGACAGGTCGCGGGGGTGCCGAGGGCCGTCGTCCAGGTCTCCATGAACCGCAGCACCGAGGTGTGGTCGAAGACCTCGGAGCTGACCCAGCCGCCCCGGGTCCACGGGGACATCACGAGCATCGGGACGCGGAAGCCCAGCCCGATCGGGAGGCCGTCGAGGTACTCGTCGGGCGTGCCGGGCGGTGCGACGGGCGGCGGCACGTGGTCGAAGAACCCGTCGTTCTCGTCGTAGTTGAGGAAGAGGACGGTGGAGTCGAAGACCTCCGGGTTCGCGGCGAGGGCCCGGTAGACCAGGTCCACGAAGTGCGCGCCGTCACCGGGCGGCGCGTACGGGTGCTCGGAGAAGGCCTCGCTCGCCACGACCCAGGACACCTGCGGGAGGGTCCCGGCGACGACGTCGGCGCGGATCGCGGCCGCGATGTCGTCCGGGGTGGAGCCGGTGATCTTGGGGACGGAGCCCATGCCGCGGTCCCACAGCGGGTTGCCGGGGGCCGCGTCGGTGAACTTTTTGAAGTAGGCGAGGCCGTTGTCCCCGTAGTTGTCCTGGGCGTTCTGGTAGACCTTCCAGCTCATCCCGGCCCGCTGGAGCGCCTCCGCGTACGTCTCCCAGGTCAGCCCGGACTCGTCGCCGCCGTCCTTGCTGCTCGCGTCGACCTTGCCGCTCCACAGGAAGGTGCGGTTGGGGCCGGTGGCGCTGAGGGCGGAGCAGAAGTACGCGTCGCAGACCGTGTAGTGGTCGGCGAGCCCGTAGTGGAAGGGAATGTCACCCCGGTCGAGGTGACCGAGGGTGCGGGTGTTGCCGACACCGGTGACGAAGTTGTCCATCCGGCCCTTGTTCCAGGCCGCGTGCTGCGAGGTCCAACTGTGCGGGAGGTCGCCGGTGCACTGGGCGAGGGTCGCGCCGTCCACCCCGCCCGCCGGCGGGGTGGCGCTGAGTTTCCACGGGTACTGACGGCCGCCCCAGTTCGGCTGGTTGAACATGCCCCAGCCGCCCGGGAGGTTCCCGGCGGCACGGTCGCCGAAGCCGCGGACGCCCTTCAGCCTGCCGAAGTAGTGATCGAAGCTGCGGTTCTCCTGCATGAGGATCACCACGTGCTTCACGTCGGTGATCGTGCCGGTCGCGGCGGCCGCGGCCGCCGAGGTCGCGGTGACCGCGGGCAGGCCGGCGCCCGCCACCAGTCCGGCGCCGATGCCCACGAAACCCCTGCGGCTGATCGGTGTCACTGACTGCTCGCCTCCAACTCGCGTGCCCCGTCGGCACATTGAGCGCAAGGGTGGCCGGACCCGCGCCAAAGGTCTACATCCGTGCGGTAAGAGTTCGGTGAACTTCCGGGTGGCCGGAATCAGTCCCCGAGCCGGACCAGCATCTTGCCCAGATTGTCCCCGCGCAGCACCCCCAGGAAAGCGTCCACCGTCCGGTCGATGCCCTGGACAACGGTGGTGTCGGTGCTCACCCGACCACTGCGCAGGTGCGGGACCAGGAAGTCCTCCAGCTCCTCCTGCAGATTGGTGTGATGGCGAACCAATACCCCTTCCAGGCGGAGCGACTTGTGTACGACCTCGAAGAGATTGCGGGGAGCGGCGGGCGACCGGTCGCCGTTGTACATCGAGATCCCCCCGACCCACGCGATCCGCCCGTACTCGCGCAGCGCGCCGATCGCACCCTCCAGGTGGTCGCCGCCCACGTTGTCCACGTACACGTCGATCCCGTCCGGGGCCGCCTTCGCCAACTGCTCGCCGACCGGGCCGTCGTGGTAGTCGAAGGCCGCGTCGAAACCCAGCACCTCGGTGAGCCGGCGCACCTTGGCGGGCGAGCCCGCGCTGCCCACGATCCGCCGGGCGCCGAGCAGCCGGGCGATGTGCCCGGTCGCGGTGCCGACCCCGCCCGCGGCGGCGGACACGAACAGGTCCTCCCCCTCGCGCAGCGCCGCGGTGCGGGTGAGCGCCGCGTACGCGGTCAGTCCGGTGCCGCCGAGGATGCTCAGGTACGCCTCCAGTGGGACGCCCTCGTGGCCGCGCAGCGTACGGGTGCCGTCCACACCGAGGGTGACGAGGGCGTGCGTGCGCCAACCCGCCCGGTGGAAGACCAGGTCGCCCTCGGCCAGCCCGGGATCCCGCGAGGCGATCACCCGACCCACCGCACGGCCCTCCAACGGGGCGTTCAGCTCGAAGCCGCCCTCCCCGCCGTCCATCAGGCCCCGGTGGTACGGGTCCACCGAGAGCAATAGGTTCTCCACCAGGGCGGTGCCGGGTGCGGGGGAGGGGACGGGGCCCTCCGCGAGGGTGAACGCGGCGGCCGTCGGGAAGCCGGAGGGGCGGGCGATCTGGTGGACGGCGAAGGCCGTGTCGGTGGTCATGGCGATCACGCTAGGAAGGAATCCCGGGCCCGGGCAGGGGGTTGCGCTCATGGAAGGCGCACATCCATGAATGGCGCTCATACGACGAGGTGGGAGCACCCATGGCCGCCGGCTCGACCGAACTCGCCCCCCGGGAACTGCGCGTCCTGGTCGCCGTCGCAGACACCGGCGGCTTCTCCGCCGCGGCCGCCGCCCTGGGGATCGGCCAGTCCGCCGTCTCGCACTCGGTGCGCGGCAGCGAGACCAAGGTGGGCGCGGTGCTGTTCGAGCGCGGACGATCGGGAGCCTCGCCGACCCCGGCGGGGGAGCGGGCCGTCGCCCTCGCCCGGCGCATCCTGCGGCTGTACGAGGTGCTGGGCGCGGAGGCCCGCGGCGCCGGCCGGGGCGCGGTGGAGGGGACGCTGCGCATCGCCGCCTTCCGCAGCGCGGCCCTGCACCTGCTGCCGCCCGCGCTGGAGCGCCTGGCGGCCCTGCACCCCGACATCCGGCCCGAGGTGCGGGTGGTGCGCGAGATCGGCGCGGGGGCGGCGGGGGAGGTGCTGGCCGGGCGCGCCGACCTGGGCATCGCCACCCTGGGCGCGGGGGCGGACGCCCGGCCCGAGTTGCTGACCGGTGAACTGGTGCGGGAGGCGTACGCCCTGGTCCACCCCGCCGGCCACCCGGACCCGAGGTCGCTGCCCCTGCTGGACTGGGACGAGAACTGCGGCTCGTACACCCGCGCGTGGTGGCGGGCCCAGGACTGGATCCCGCGGGCCACCGTCAAGGCCGAGGACGACGCGATGGTGCTGACGATGGTCGGCAGGGGGCTGGGGATGGCGATCCTGCCCGAACTGTCGCTGGGCGAGGCCACGGACGCCGTCGAGATCACCGATCTGGGCCCCGAACGGCCCATGAGACGGGTGGGATACGTCACGACGGCGGAATCCGCCTCCACTCTCGCCGTCAGGTCCCTGATCAGGGAACTTCGCGCGAACAAGGGGTGAAACGGACCCTCGGGGCGGCCCGTCCGGGGGTCTTTCCGGGGGATTGCCGTCTCAGATAGTAGGAAGTCCGAGTAATTGCGGAGACATACAGCGGGACCTGGCCTAGCTTTGTAGGAGCCGAACGTCTCGCCGATCCGGCGAATGGCGGTCGAGAGCGCGCGCCCCTGGCAGGCAACCCCTGCGGCGCACCGCTCCCCGCCTCTTCCGGCGCCTTGAAGGAACCCCTCATCCGTGGCCCCGCCACGCCGTGATCTCAAGGAGTCGATCACCATGACCCGTCACACCCCCGCAGTCCGCCGCGTCCGCCACTCCTCCCAGGCCGAGGCGGACCGCAAGAACGCCGCCGCCGCCCTCCAGCGCGCCCTGGACCGCCGCGACAACGGCGGCTCGACCGGCCACTGAGCCCACCGGCCGCCCCTCGCGGGCGGCCCTCCGGACACGCCCGGGCCCGGGACATGTTGCGTTCACCATCGTCCACATGGTGGACGCAATATGTCTGAGGGCTGGGACAGGGAGTACGGTTTTCCCATGTCGACCAGCATCAATCTCGCAGTGATCCCCGGTGATGGCATCGGCCAGGAAGTCGTGGCTCAGGGCCTCAAGGTCCTGACCGCGGTCCTGCCTCAGGATGTGAAGCTGGAGACCAAGGAGTACGACCTCGGCGCCCGGCGCTGGCACCGCACCGGTGAGACCCTCCCGGACGCGGAACTCGAAGCGCTGAAGCACCACGACGCGATCCTGCTGGGCGCCATCGGCGACCCCTCGGTCCCGTCCGGCGTCCTGGAACGCGGTCTGCTGCTCAAGCTCCGCTTCGCCTTCGACCACTTCGTCAACCTGCGCCCGTCGAAGCTCTTCCCCAACACGGCCACCCCGCTCGCCGGCCGCCCGGAGATCGACTTCGTCGTGGTCCGCGAGGGCACCGAGGGCCCGTACACCGGCAACGGCGGCTCGCTGCGCACCGGCACCCCCGCGGAGGTGGCGACCGAGGTCAGCCTCAACACCGCGTACGGCGTCGAGCGCGTGGTCCGTGACGCCTACGCGCGGGCCGACGCCCGCGCCCGCAAGAAGCTGACGCTGGTCCACAAGAACAACGTCCTCGTGTACGCGGGTCACCTGTGGAAGAACATCTTCGACAAGGTCGGCCAGGAGTACCCCGAGGTCACCACCGACTACCTGCACGTCGACGCCGCGACGATCTTCTTCGTCACGCAGCCCGATCGGTTCGACGTCATCGTCACGGACAACCTCTTCGGTGACATCCTCACCGACCTGGCCGCCGCCGTCACCGGCGGAATCGGCCTGGCCGCCTCCGGGAACATCAACCCGACCGGCGCCTTCCCGTCCATGTTCGAGCCCGTCCACGGCTCGGCCCCGGACATCGCGGGCACCGGCAAGGCGGACCCGACCGCGACGATCCTCTCGGTCGCCCTCCTGCTGCGCCACCTCGGCCACGAGGCCGAGGCCGCCCGCATCGAGGACGCCGTCTCCGCCGACCTGGCCGAGCGCGACGGCACCTTCCGCTCCATCGAGGCGATCGGCGACGCCCTCGCCGCGCGAGTAGCCGGCTGACCCGGCAACCCCGTCTCAGGAAGCCGCCGGGTCGCGACCACCGCACCCGGCGGCTTTTCCTGTGCGGCCCCGGGTGCCACCATCTCCCCTGGGCCGCAAACTCCCTGTTTCACCGAAGCCTCCCTGCGCGCGATAATCGAACGCGAGGCCGCGGAATGCGGGGATGCTCGGACGTCCTAGTACGCCGTGAGCGCGGTCCGCCCTACAAAACCGGTGAAGGACAAGCACTCATGACGACGCCCCCGATCGAGCTCAAGCCCTCCTCGAACCCGCTGTCCGACGCGGAGCGCGAGGCGATCCTGGCCAGCCCCGGCTTCGGCCGCCACTTCACCGACCACATGGTGACGATCAAGTGGACCGAGGGTCGCGGCTGGCACGACGCCGAGCTGGTCCCGTACGCGCCGCTGTCGATGGACCCGGCGAACATGACCCTGCACTACGCGCAGACCATCTTCGAGGGACTCAAGGCCTACAAGCAGCCCGACGGCACCGTCGCCACCTTCCGCCCCGAGGCCAACGCCGACCGCTTCCAGGCCTCGGCCCGCCGCATGGCGATGCCCGAGCTGCCCTCGGAGCTGTTCATCGCCGCCTGCGACGCGCTCATCAAGCAGGACCGCGCCTGGGTCCCGGACTCCGGCGAGGCCTCGCTGTACCTGCGTCCGTTCATGTTCGCGTCCGAGGTCGGTCTGGGCGTCCGCCCGGCCAACGAGTTCCTCTTCATGGTCATCGCCTCGCCCGCCGGCGCCTACTTCCCCGGTGGCGTCAAGCCCGTCTCCGTCTGGCTGTCCGAGGACTACGTCCGCGCGGTCAAGGGCGGCACCGGCGCGGCGAAGACCGGCGGCAACTACGCGGCCTCCCTCGTCGCCCAGGCCGAGGCCGCCTCGCACGGCTGCGACCAGGTCGTCTGGCTGGACGCCGTCGAGCACCGCTGGATCGAGGAGATGGGCGGGATGAACCTGTACTTCGTGTACGGCGACCGCATCGTCACCCCCGAGCTCACCGGCTCGCTGCTGCCCGGCATCACCCGCGACTCCCTCCTCACGATCGCCCGCGACCTCGGCTACACCGCCGAGGAGGGCCGCATCACCACCGAGGACTGGAAGCGCGACAACGAGAACGGCACCCTGACCGAGGTGTTCGCCTGCGGCACCGCGGCCGTCATCACCCCCGTCGGCTCGGTCAAGTCCGGCCGCGCGAACTGGACGCAGGGCACCGGCGAGCCCGGCGAGGTCACCATGAAGCTCCGCAAGGCGCTCCTCGACCTCCAGACCGGCCACTCCGCCGACCGCCACGGCTGGATGCACCCGCTGGGCTAGGTCGTCTCTTTCGGATCTTGTCGGTCGGGGTCGCGGCGTCCGGTGCCGTGCCTGGCAAGGCGGAGGGGCGCCCGTGTACTGGACGTACTCGGGTGCCCCGACAACGCCGCCAGGGGCGGTGCCGGGCGCCGCGGCCCCGGCACGATCCGAAAGAGACGGCCTAGTCCCCCCGCGCTCGACGAAGTACGGCGAGAGGCCCGCACCCCGGATCCGGGGTGCGGGCCTCTCGCCGTACAGGGGGACCGGGGGCCTAAGCGGCGACCGGCTCGTCGGCGGCGTCGGCGGCGGCCGGTGCGGGGACGGCCGCCTTCCGCCGGGTGAGGGCCGTGTAGGCGAGGCCGCCGACCAGGCCGGACAGGACGAAGGAACAGTCCACGCCGCCCGTCAGGGCCAACAGCGGACCCTCGTAGAAGGGGGTGGCGACGGCGAGCAGGCCGACGCCCGCGCCGATCGCCCACGAGGCGGTGGCGGCCGGGTTCCAACCGCCCCGGTACCAGTAGATCCCGCCCACCGAGCGACGGTTGAACACCTGGAGGGCGTCGGCGTCGTACGTGCCGCGACAGCGCGCGTAGCCGATCAGGGTGATCACCGCCCAGGGGGTGCCGAGCGCGGTGAGCAGCAGCACGAACGAGGTCATCGCGGACTGGACGTCCCACTCGAAGGAGCCGACGAACACGAAGGCGGTGGCCACGGCGGCCGCGACCAGGGTGGCGGTCGTACGGGTGGCCCGGGGCACGATCGCGTCCAGGTCGAGGCCCATGGAGTAGAGCATCAGCCCGGCGTTGCCCACGGAACCCGCGGCGGCGGCGACGAGCAGCGGGACCAGGTACCAGAACGGCGAGGCGTCGACCAGCGGGCCGGCGTACTCGCCGCCGGCCCGCGCGGCGAGGGCGGTGTACGTGCCGAAGAGCTGCGGGACCAGCAGGCCCACCAGGAGCCCGAGCGCGGTGGACCGGAGCACCTTGCGGGAGTCGTGCCGGGCGGGGGAGATGTAGCGGGTGTAGTCGCCGAGCAGGGTGATGAAGGCGACGGGGCCGCTGAGGCCGGCGGCGACGGCGGCGAGCAGCCAGGTCGGCCAGAAGGAGCCGAGGAGGTAGGCGGTCTCCGGCGGCGCGGCGGCGGTGAAATCGGGGGCGTACGCGAAGACGCCGACGGCGAGCAGCACCACCATGCCGACGGAAAGGATCTTGCTCATCCGCAGCAGGAGCCGGTAGCCGAACACGGCCGCGACGACGGTACAGGCGGCCAGTGCGCCGTACATCACCGCGCGCGAGACACCGGTGTCCGGCAGCCCGGTCAGTCGGGACAGGGCGCCGACCATCACGTCGCCGCCGATCCACAGGGTCAGCGCCGTGTAGCCGAGGGAGAGCAGCAGGCCCACCACGGACCCGACCAGCCGACCGCGCACGCCGAACTGGGCCCCGCTGGAGGTGGACAGGTTGGTGGCGGTGCGCAGGGAGACCAGCGCCAGCGGGGCGGTGAAGGCGATCCCGACGACGGTGCCGGTCACGATCGCGGTCACCGAGGGCCACAGCCCCAGTCCGAAGGACGGGGGCAACCAGCCGAAGACGATCACACCGAGGCAGAGGTTGGAGCCGAGGAGGATCGAGATCAGGTCGCGGGGACCGCTCGTCCGCTCCTCCTCCGGGATGGTGTCGACTCCGCGCTGTTCGATGGGCATGGGGAACTCCCTTGGCAGGGCGGGGGGTGGTTCGCAAATGTTTGAGCGACATTCAATGTGACTCAGTCCCTGCTCTCCGGTCAATGCTTCACTGCCGGGAAATGAAGAGTTAGAGTGATGCTCTAACCCATTGACTCCGAAGGTGGTGGATCGGCGTGCGGCTGACCCCAACCGAGCGCGACCGGCTGCTGCTCCGCAGTGCCGCGGAACTGGCCAGGGCCCGACGGGCCCGGGGCCTGCGCCTCAACGTCCCCGAGGCCACGGCGCTCATCGCGGACACGGTCTGCGAGGCCGCCCGCGACGGCAGGCGGCTGGCGGAGGCCATCGAGGAGGCCCGCAGCGTGCTGGGCCCCGGCGACGTGCTGCCCGGCGTCGCGGACGTGGTCACCGAGGTGCACGTGGAAGCCGTCTTCGACGACGGCTCCCGCCTCGCGGTGGTCTCGGCACCCATCCGCGGCGCCGTCCCCCTCGGCGACGACGCCCCCGGCGCGGTCGTGCCCGGCCCCGGCGCCCCCCAGCCGGAACCCACGGTCCACCTGCACGTGCGCAACACCGCCGCCGTGCCGATCAGCGTGACCTCCCACTTCCACTTCTTCGAGGCCAACCCGCGCCTCGACTTCGACCGCGCGGCGGCCTACGGCATGCGGCTGTGCGTACCCGCGGGCTCCTCCGTACGGTTCGACCCGCACGGCGAGGGCGAGGTCGGGCTGGTCCCCATCGGCGGCGCCCGCGTGGCCGTCGGTTTCGCCGGGCTGGTCGACGGCCCCCTCGACGCCCCCGGAGCCAAGGACGAGGCCCTGCGCCGCGCCGTCGCCTGCGGCTACCTCGGCGCCGGCGGGACCGCCGCCCCGGCGTCCCCGGCCGACACACCGGGGCCCGGCGCCCCCGAACGCGGCGACGACCACCCGGAAGGTGACCCCGCATGAGCCGCCAGACCCCGCACAGCGACCACTGCGCGCCGGGCAGCCGCCACATCGACCCGCACGAGTACGCCTCCGTCTTCGGCCCCCGCGCCGGCGACCGGGTACGCCTCGGCGACTCCGGGCTGACCGTCCGCGTCGAGCACGACGCGCAGAAGCCCGGCGACGAGTTCCTGGCCGGCTTCGGCAAGACCGCCCGCGACGGCCTGCACCTCAAGGCCGCCGCCGTCCGCGAGACCTGCGACGTCGTGATCAGCAACGTGCTGGTCATCGACGCCGTCCTCGGCATCCGCAAGGTCTCCATCGGCATCCGCGAGGGCCGCATCCACGCGATCGGCCGCGCCGGCAACCCCGACACCCTCGACGGGGTCGACGTGGTCGTCGGCACCGGCACCTCGATCGTGTCCGGCGAGGGCATGATCGCCACCGCCGGAGCCGTGGACACCCACGTCCACCTGCTCTCCCCGCGCATCATGGAGGCCTCGCTCGCTGCGGGCGTCACCACGATCATCGGCCAGGAGTTCGGCCCGGTCTGGGGCGTGGGCGTCAACTCCCCCTGGGCGCTCAAGCACGCCTTCAACGCCTTCGACGCCTGGCCCGTCAACATCGGCTTCCTCGCCCGCGGCTCCTCCTCGGACGCCGCCCCGCTGGTCGAGGCCCTCGCCGAGGGCGGCGCCAGTGGCTTCAAGGTCCACGAGGACATGGGCGCCCACACCCGCGCCCTGGACACCGCCCTGCGGGTCGCCGAGGAGTACGACGTCCAGGTCGCCCTGCACAGCGACGGCCTGAACGAGTGCCTCTCCGTCGAGGACACCCTGCGCGTCCTGGACGGTCGCACCATCCACGCCTTCCACATCGAGGGCTGCGGCGGCGGACACGTGCCCAACGTGCTCAAGATGGCCGGCGTGCCGAACGTCATCGGCTCCTCCACCAACCCGACCCTGCCCTTCGGCCGGGACGCCGTCGCCGAGCACTACGGCATGATCGTCTCCGTCCACGACCTCAAGCCCGACCTCCCCGGCGACGCGGCCATGGCCCGCGACCGGATCCGCGCGGGCACCATGGGCGCCGAGGACGTGCTGCACGACCTGGGCGCGATCGGCATCACCTCCTCCGACGCCCAGGGCATGGGCCGCGCGGGCGAGACCATCCGGCGCACCTTCGCCATGGCCGCGAAGATGAAGGGCGAACTGGGCCCGCTCGACGGCGACGGCGAGGGCGACGACAATGCCCGCGTCCTGCGCTACATGGCCAAGCTGACCATCAACCCGGCCATCGCCCACGGCCTGGCCCACGAGATCGGCTCCATCGAGGTCGGCAAACTCGCCGACATCGTGCTGTGGCGCCCCCAGTTCTTCGGCGCCAAGCCGCAACTGGTCCTCAAGTCCGGCTTCCCCGCGTACGGCGTCACCGGCGACCCCAACGCGGCCACCGACACCTGCGAACCGCTCGTCCTCGGACCACAGTTCGGCTCGTACGGAGCCACCGCGGCCGACATCTCCGTCGCCTTCGTGTCGGCGGCGGCCGCCGCGCTCGGCTCCGACGAGATGCCGACCCGCCGCCGCCGGGTGGCCGTCCGCGGCACCCGCGGCATCGGCCCCCGGGACCTCCTGCTCAACTCCCGGGTGGGCGCGGTCGATGTGGACGCGCGCAGCGGACTCGTCTCCCTCGACGGAGAGCCCCTGCGTTCCGAAGCGGCCGATTCGGTCTCCCTCAACCGCCTGTACTTCCTGTAAGCCCGTAAGGACCCGCCATGACTGACGCTGCCGACAAGCCCGCCGCCCACGGATTCCGGATGCCCGCCGAGTGGACCCCCCACGAGCGCACCTGGATGGCCTGGCCGAGCCCCAACCCGACCTTCACCGACGAGAGGGAGCTCGCCGAGGCCCGCGAGGCCTGGGGAGCCGTCGCCCGCGCCGTGCGCGCGTACGAGCCGGTGACCCTCGTCGTCTCCCCGGGCGACGCGCAGGGCGCCCGCGCGATCGTCGGCGACGACGTCGAGCTGGTCGAGCGCGAGCTGGACGACGCCTGGATGCGGGACATCGGCCCGACCTTCGTCACCGACGGCGCCGGCGGGCTCGCCGCCGTCGACTGGACCTTCAACGGCTGGGGCGCCCAGGAGTGGGCCCGCTGGGGCCACGACGAGAAGATCGCCCGCCACGTCTCCGACCTGGCCGGCACCCGCACCTACAGCACCCCGCTGGTCAACGAGGGCGGCGCCATCCACGTGGACGGCGAGGGCACCGTACTGCTCACCGACACCGTGCAGCTCGGCGCCGGACGCAACCCCGACTGGAACCGCCGGCAGGTGGAGGAGGAGATCCACGCCCACCTCGGCACGACCAAGGCGATCTGGCTGCCCTACGGCCTGGCCGGCGACTACGGCACCTACGGCACCCAGGGTCACGTGGACATCGTCGCCGCCTTCGCCCGCCCCGGCGTGGTCATGGTCCACAGCCAGCCCGACCCGGCCCACCCCGACCACGAGCGCGGCAAGACCATCGCCGCCCTCCTGCGCGCGTCCACCGACGCGCGGGGCCGGCTGCTGGAGGTCGTGGAGATCCCGGCGCCGACCGTGCTGCAGGAGGACGGCGAGTGGGTCGACTACTCGTACATCAACCACTACCTCTGCAACGACGGCGTGGTGCTCTGCTCCTTCGACGACCCGCGCGACGAGGAAGCCGCGGAGATCTTCCGGGGTCTGTTCCCCGAGCGGACCGTGACACTGGTTGACGCACGTACGATTTTCGCCGGGGGTGGCGGTATCCACTGCATCACCCAGCAACAGCCGAAGGTCTGACCCGCGGCGCACGGTTTCGAGGAGTGGTCCATGGTGGCGGGTGGAGTACGGGCGGCGCGCAAGAACGCGCCTCCGCGCGAGGACGTACTCGTCGCCGCCATGGCCACGATCGCCGAACGCGGCCTCGAAGGCCTCACCATGGCCGGACTCGGCCGCCAGGTGGGCATGAGCAGCGGCCACCTCCTCTACTACTTCGGCAGCAAGGACGAACTCCTGCTGCAGACCCTGGAGTGGAGCGAGGCCTCGCTCGGCGCCGAACGCCGGGCCCTGCTGTCCCGCCGCGGCCCGGTGCGCGAACGGGTGCAGGCGTATGTCGACCTGTACGTGCCCGAAGCCGCGCGGGACCCGCACTGGACCCTGTGGCTGGAGGTCTGGAACCGCTCGCAGAACGCCGGCCCGCAGGAACGCGAGCGCCAGGCCGCCATCGAGGGGGCCTGGCACCGGGACCTGGTCGCGCTGCTCGCCGAGGGCATCTCGCGCGGCGAGTTCCGCGCGGTGGACGCCGACCGGTTCGCCGCCCGCATCAGGGCACTGCTCGACGGGTTCAGCATCCAGGTCGCCGTCGGCCTGCCCGGGATAGGGCGGGGCGACATCCTGGAACACGTCACCGAGTTCCTGGACGAGGCGCTCGTATCGTGAGACGTCCGTCCACGGGCGCGGGCCCTTGTGACACACTGCGGACGTGCCTGCTCAGCTCATGATTATGGACAGCAGCGCGCCGGTCCGCAGTGACCGTTGAGCCGTGGACAACCCACGGGACGGCGGCCACAGTGCCCCAGACCCGCGCGCAGACCTCTCGCACCCGCGAGGGGTCTTTTCGTTTCCCGGCTCCATTCCTGCCGGGAGCGGGCGGCGCGCGATGATGGGGGCAGTGGATCCCCGGTCTCCGGAACCACTCATCCGACAGGAGTCAGACCAGCATGACGACGACAGAGGCGACCGAGCCGACTGCGCCGGCGGGCCCCGACGACAGCTTCCACGTCTTCGACACGACCCTGCGCGACGGCGCCCAGCGTGAGGGCATCAACCTCACGGTCGCGGACAAGCTGACCATCGCGCGGCACCTGGACGACTTCGGAGTGGGCTTCATCGAGGGCGGCTGGCCCGGCGCCAACCCCCGCGACACCGAGTTCTTCGCCCGCGCCCTTGCCGAGATCGACTTCAAGCACGCCCGCCTCGTGGCCTTCGGCGCCACCCGCCGGGCCGGCGGCTCCGCCGCCGCGGACCCCCAGGTGCGGGCCCTGCTGGAGTCCGGCGCCCCGGTGATCACCCTGGTCGCCAAATCCCACGACCGGCACGTCGAGCTCGCCCTGCGCACCACCCTCGAAGAGAACCTGGAGATGGTCCGGGACACCGTCTCCCACCTCGTCGAGCAGGGGCGCCGGGTCTTCGTCGACTGCGAGCACTTCTTCGACGGCTACCGCGCCAACCCCGAGTACGCCAAGGCGGTCGTCCGCACCGCCCACGAGGCCGGCGCCGACGTCGTCATCCTCTGCGACACCAACGGCGGCATGCTGCCCGCGCAGGTGTCCGCCACCGTCGCGACCGTCCTCGCCGACACCGGGGCCCGCCTGGGCATCCACGCCCAGGACGACACCGGCTGCGCCGTCGCCAACACCCTGGCCGCCGTCGACGCGGGCGCCACCCACGTCCAGTGCACCGCCAACGGCTACGGCGAGCGCGTCGGCAACGCCAACCTCTTCCCGGTCGTCGGCGCCCTGGAGATCAAGTACGGGCGTACGGTGCTCCCCGCCGGCGCGCTCGCCGAGATGACCCGGATCTCCCACGCCATCGCCGAGGTCGTCAACCTCACCCCGTCCACGCACCAGCCGTACGTGGGCGTCTCGGCCTTCGCGCACAAGGCCGGCCTGCACGCCTCGGCCATCAAGGTCGACCCCGACCTCTACCAGCACATCGACCCCGAGCGGGTCGGCAACACCATGCGGATGCTGGTCTCCGACATGGCGGGCCGCGCCTCCATCGAGCTCAAGGGCAAGGAACTCGGCGTCGACCTCGGCGGCGACCGCGCGCTGATCTCCCGGGTCGTGGAGCGGGTCAAGGAGCGGGAGCTCCAGGGCTACACCTACGAGGCCGCCGACGCCTCCTTCGAGCTGCTGCTGCGGGCCGAGGCCGAGGGCCGGGCGCGCAAGTACTTCCGGATCGAGTCCTGGCGGGCGATCGTCGAGGACCGCCCGGACGGCACCCACGCCAACGAGGCCACGGTCAAGCTGTGGGCCAAGGGCGAGCGGATCGTCGCGACGGCGGAGGGCAACGGCCCGGTCAACGCGCTGGACCGGGCCCTGCGCGTGGCGCTGGAGCCGTTCTACCCGCAGCTGGCCAAGTTCGAGCTGATCGACTACAAGGTCCGCATCCTGGAGGGCAAGCACGGCACCGACTCCACCACCCGCGTGCTGATCGCCACGACGGACGGCGCCGGCGAGTGGTCCACGGTCGGTGTCGGCACGAACGTCATCGCCGCGTCCTGGCAGGCCCTGGAGGACGCCTTCACCTACGGCCTGCTGCGCGCGGGCATCGAACCGGCCGAGTAGCCGCCCCGCCCGCCCGGGTCCGGACGCCCCGGACCCGGGCGGCGTCGGCGTGCGTGGCCGCTGCGCGCGTCCGACCGGTACTTATGTCCCGCTCACACGGAAAAGTGGCGATTCCGGTAGCGTCGTGACCATGAGGACCAGGCTCGTTTCCGTGTTTTCCGGTCTGCTGCTGGCCCTGTCCGCGACGGCCCTCGTGGTCGCCCCGCAGGCGTCGGCCGCCACCGGGGTCAGTGCCGTCGGGGAGGCCCTCAAGAAGGGCCCGGTCTACGTCGATCCCGGCGCGCGGGCCCAGCTCTCGCCCGCGCAGGCGGACGCCCTCACCAAGAAGATCAAGGACGCCGGCAAGCCGGTCTTCGTCGCCGTCCTCCCCGCCGGCGAGACGTTCCCCGAGCGGGGCCTGCTCTCCGCCGTTCGTGCCCAGACCGGGATCACCGGGCTCTACGCGGTCCGGCTCGGCGAGGGCTTCGACGCCGGCGCCGACCCGCGGGTGATGCCGAGGAACGCCGTCCAGAACCTCACCTCGTCCGTGAAGGTCGGCGGGCCGGTGGACGCGAACACCCAGCTGAACGACTTCGTCGACCAGGCGCTCACCCAGGTCAAGGGGAACGCCCCCGCCTCCTGGGGCGGCGCGGCCGCGGCCGACGGCGCCCCGGTCGGCGGGCTGATCGCCCTCGGCGCGGTGGCCGTGGTCGGCGGTGGCGGCGCCTACGCGCTGGTCCGCCGCAACCGGAAGAAGAAGGAAGAGGAGCGGCGCGAGGCCATCGCCCGCCTCGGCGTGGTCGTCGACGAGGACATCACGGCCTTCGGCGAGGAGCTGGAGCGGCTCGACTTCCACCCCGGCGAGCCCGGTGCGGACGACGCGATGCGCAAGGACTACGAACAGGGCCTGGACTCCTACGAGAAGGCCAAGCTGATCATGGCCTCGGTCCAGCGCCCCGACGAGGTGCAGGGCGTGACCCAGGCGCTGGAGGACGGGCGGTACGCGCTCGCCTGCCTGGACGCGCGCCGGCAGGGCGGGCCGGTGCCCGAGCGCCGCTCGCCCTGCTTCTTCGACCCGCGCCACGGGCCGAGCACGCAGGACGCGAACTGGGCCCCGCCGGGCGGGGCGGCCCGTACCGTGCCGGTCTGCGAGGCGGACGCCGTGCGGCTGCGCGACGGACTGGACCCGGCGGTCCGCACCGTCGACACGGAGCGCGGGCCGCGCCCCTACTACGACGCGGGTCCGGCGTACGGCCCCTGGGCCGGCGGGTACTTCGGCGGCGGCATGCTGCCGGGCCTGTTGATGGGCACGATGCTCGGTTCGATGATGTCGACCCCGGCCTACGCCGCGGACTTCGGCGGTGCGGGCGGCGGCTACGACGGGGGAGACGTCTCCGGCGCCGACTTCAACCCGTCCGACTTCGGCGGCGGGGACTTCGGCGGCGGTGGCGGTTTCGACGGAGGCGGTGGCTTCGACGGCGGGGGCGGCTTCTAGCCACCCCCGGAACCGCGCGTCCGTCCCCTCTTCCCGGCCCCGTCCCCGTGCGGGGCGGGGTCAGGCCTGCTTGATGGCGGAGATGTCGAAGGTCAGCTTGACCTTGTCGCTGACCATCACACCGCCGGTCTCCAGGGCGGCGTTCCAGGTCAGGCTCCAGTCGGAGCGCAGGATCTCGGCGGAGCCCTCGAAGCCGACGCGCTCGTTGCCGTAGACGTCGGTGGCGGAGCCGTTGAACTCCAGGTCGATGGAGAGCGGTCGCGTGACGTCCTTGATCGTCAGGTCGCCGGTGATCCGGTACGCGTCCCCGCCCAGCTGGGCGGCGCCGGTGGACCGGAACGTCATCAGCGGGAAGGTCTCGGCGTCGAAGAAGTCGCCGCCGCGCAGGTGGCCGTCGCGGTCGGCGATGCCGGTGTCGACGGAGGTGATCTTCACGTCGATGGCGGCGGTGGAGCGGGAGGGGTCGGCGCCGTCCAAGTGCAGGCTGCCCTCGTGGTCGGCGAAGGAGCCGCGGACGTTGGTGACCATCGCGTGCCGGACGGTGAAGCCGATGCTGCTGTGCGCGGGGTCGATGACGTAGTCGCCGGTGAGGGCGGCGAGCGCCGGGTCCACCGGGAGGGTGGCGACCGAGGATGCGGCGGTGTTGTCCTGGCTGCGGCGGGTGAAGAGACCCATGACTTCCTCCTTGGTGGGGTGCGGATCTCCCGCACCGGGTTGTTTAACGTTCAACGAGATTGACGCTAGGCCCATTCCGTTCAAATTTCAACTTCCTGGAGGGGTGTCATCCGATTTTGTGGAATCCCCACAAAGGCTTGCCGCCCCGCCTGGTGGAGTCCTTGCATCGTTCGGCGGTTCTGTCCGGGCCTCACAGCGGATGACTCCGGAGACTGTGCGGAACCAACGGAGGGTTTTGACCCCGTCACTTCGTAAGGTCGGTACATGACCGTTGTGGACCAGACCCCGAGCGAGCCGACGGACGCCCGCGGGCGCGTGGCCGAGCTGCACTCCCTGCGCGACGAGGCCCGCCGCGGCCCGAGCGACCGCGCCACCGAGGCGCAGCACGCCAAGGGCAAGCTGACCGCCCGTGAGCGGATCGCTCTGCTGCTCGACGAGGGTTCCTTCAAGGAGGTCGAGCAGCTCCGCCGGCATCGGGCCACCGGTTTCGGCCTGGAGGCGAAGAAGCCCTACACCGACGGTGTGATCACCGGTTGGGGCACGGTCGAGGGTCGTACGGTCTTCGTGTACGCGCACGACTTCCGGATCTTCGGCGGTGCGCTGGGCGAGGCTCACGCCACGAAGATCCACAAGATCATGGACATGGCCATCGCGGCCGGTGCGCCGCTGGTCTCCCTGAACGACGGCGCCGGCGCCCGTATCCAGGAGGGCGTCTCCGCGCTCGCCGGCTACGGCGGCATCTTCCAGCGCAACACCAAGGCCTCGGGCGTCATCCCGCAGATCTCGGTCATGCTCGGCCCCTGCGCCGGCGGCGCCGCGTACTCCCCGGCCCTCACCGACTTCGTGTTCATGGTCCGGGACACCTCGCAGATGTTCATCACCGGCCCGGACGTGGTCCGCGCGGTGACCGGCGAGGAGATCACCCAGAACGGCCTCGGCGGCGCCGACGTGCACGCCGAGACCTCGGGCGTCGCCCACTTCGCGTACGACGACGAGGAAACCTGCATCTCCGAGGTCCGCTACCTCATCACGATGCTCCCCTCCAACAACCGCGAGAACCCGCCGGTCCACCAGACCGACGACCCCCGCGACCGCCGCTCCGACGTGCTCCTGGACCTGGTGCCCGCCGACGGCAACCGCCCGTACGACATGCTCAAGGTCATCGAGGAACTCGTCGACGACGGCGACGTCCTGGAGATCCACGAGCGCTGGGCCCGCAACATCATCTGCGCCCTCGCCCGGCTGGACGGCCAGGTCGTCGGCATCGTCGCCAACCAGCCCGGCCACCTCGCCGGCGTCCTCGACATCCACGCGTCCGAGAAGGCCGCGCGCTTCGTCCAGCTCTGCGACGCCTTCAACATCCCGATCGTCACCCTGCTGGACGTCCCCGGCTTCCTGCCGGGCGTCGACCAGGAGCACGGCGGCATCATCCGCCACGGTGCCAAGCTGCTCTACGCCTACTGCAACGCCACCGTGCCGCGCATCTCGCTGATCCTGCGCAAGGCCTACGGCGGCGCCTACATCGTCATGGACTCCCAGTCCATCGGCGCCGACCTCACCTACGCCTGGCCCACCAACGAGATCGCCGTCATGGGCGCCGAGGGCGCGGCCAACGTCATCTTCCGCAAGCAGATCTCCGACGCCGAAGACCCCGAGGCCATGCGTGCCCGGATGGTCAAGGAGTACAAGGCCGAGCTGATGCACCCGTACTACGCGGCTGAACGCGGCCTCGTGGACGACGTCATCGACCCCGCCGAGACCCGCGAGGTGCTGGTGAGCGCCCTCGCGATGCTCCGCACCAAGCACGCCGACCTGCCGTCGCGCAAGCACGGCAACCCGCCTCAGTAAGACGAAGGAGACCTGCCACCGATGAGCATCACCGCCGACACCCTGCTGAAGGTCGAGAAGGGCAACGCCGCGCCCGAGGAGCTGGCCGCGATCACCGCGATCCTGCTCGCCCGCGCCGCCGCCACCCCCGCCGAGGCCTCCGCCTGCACCGCCCGGTCCCAGGCCGGCTGGCGCCGCCTGGAGCGCAGCCCCGGCTTCCGCGCCCCGCACAGCTGGCGCGGCTAGGCCGTCCCAGTAGACGCGTCACGAGCACACGCTTCACCGAGAGCGCCGGGGCCCCGCCCCGGCGCTCTCGCGTACCCGGGACGCCCCGCGGGGAGCTCGCGTACGGCTCCTGTGCGGACCACGGGCGGCGATGACACGGAAAAGGGCCCCTCATGCTCCGACGGAGCGTGAGGGGCCCTTCTCGTGCGTTCTGCGGAACCGCTAGCGCAGGCGCGCCATCAGCGCGTGCTCGACGAGCGTGATGAGCGCGCTCTTGGCGTCCGCGCGGTGGCGGGCGTCGGTGGTGATGATCGGGGCGTCCGGGCCGATCTGCAGGGCCTCGCGGACTTCCTCCGGGGTGTAGGGCTGGTGCCCGTCGAAGCCGTTCAGGGCGATGACGAACGGCAGGCCGCTGTTCTCGAAGTAGTCGACGGCGGGGAAACAGTCCGCGAGCCGCCGGGTGTCCACGAGCACCACGGCGCCGATCGCACCGCGCACCAGGTCGTCCCACATGAACCAGAAGCGGTCCTGACCCGGGGTGCCGAAGAGGTACAGGATCAGGTCCTGGTCCAGGGTGATGCGGCCGAAGTCCATGGCGACCGTGGTCGTCGTCTTGTCACCGGTGTGGGTGAGGTCGTCGATACCGGCGGAGGCGCTGGTCATGACGGCCTCGGTGCGCAGCGGGTTGATCTCGGAGACCGCGCCGACGAACGTGGTCTTGCCCACGCCGAAGCCGCCGGCCACCACGATCTTCGCGGAGGTGGTGGAGCGAGCCGCTCCGCCGTTAGAGCTTGCGAAGTCCACTGAGCACCCTTTCGAGCAGTGTCACGTCTGGCTGGCCGCCGGCAGACTCGTCGCCGCCGGGCTGGTGAATGGCGACAAGGCCCGCCTCCGCCAGGTCGGCGACGAGGATGCGGGCGACACCAAGAGGAATGGAGAGTAGTGCCGAGATCTCCGCGACGGATTTGATCTCCTGGCACAGACGGCAGATGCGCTGATGCTCGGGCAACTGCCCTTGCAGCCGCGCGGGATCGGCCGTGGTGCTGACCAGCGCCTCGATGGCGAGCTGGTAGCGCGGCCGGGTACGGCCGCCGGTCATGGCGTACGGACGCACCAGCGGGTTGTGCGCCTTCGGGGCCTGCGGCTGCGAGGAGCGCGAGGGCCGCTGCGAAGGCCGGTAAGGCTGCTGGGGCTGGCCGTACGAAGGCTGCTGCTGGTACGGGTTGTGCTCCGGCGCGGGCCGGCTGGGAGTGGAGGGGAAGTTGAAGCGGTTCTGGTCGTGCCCACCCTGCGGCTGCTGCGCGCCGCCATAAGGATGTCCTCCGGGTGTTGTCACGTTTCCTCCTCCGACTCCAAGAACGCAGTACTCCCTGTGGAACCGCGCCACCGCACCCTATGGTGCGATGACGCGAAACGCACTGCCTGTCTGCTAGTTGAGCAGACTTCCCTGCAGCTCCGCACGCAGGTCCGGGGTGAGGACACTGCCTGCTCGGTCCACAAGAAGGGCCATCTCGTAGCCCACCAGGCCGATGTCGCACTCGGGGTGCGCGAGCACCGCGAGCGAGGATCCGTCGGACACGGACATGAGGAAAAGGAATCCCCGGTCCATCTCGACGACCGTCTGGTTGACCGCGCCACCCTCGAAGATGCGGGAGGCTCCGGCGGTCAGCGACGTCAGACCGGAGGCCACGGCCGCCAGCTGATCGGCGCGGTCGCGCGGGAATCCGTCGGACATCGCCAGAAGGAGTCCGTCGGCGGAGACCACCACGGTGTGGGACACCCCGGGGGTGTTGTCCACGAAGTTGGTGATCAACCAGTTCAGGTTCTGTGCCGCCTGGCTCATCGGGCTCACACTAACGCTCCTGGTCATAGCTGTTACTTGACTGCTCGGAACCCGCGCTGCGTCCCTGTTGGACACCGCGTCGCAGGTTGCTCAACCTGCCACGGACGTCCTCCGGTGCGCGGGAGACCTGGGGGCCGCCCTGCGGGGTCGTCTCCGCAGCACCCTCGACCAGGTTGGCCTTGGGCACCCGCCGAGGGAGACCGGACGGGGTGACCCCGCCCGCCTTCGGCTCACGAAGCTTGGCGGCCTGCTGCCAGCGCTCGTCGTTGTTCGAACGCCAGGCCTCAGGGCCTTCCTCGTCCGCCTTCGGGGCGGCGGCGGGCTGCTGACGCTGCGGCCGCTGCTCGAAGAGGGATCCGGTGGACTCCGCTTCCTGCTGTGCCGGCTGCCACTGCTGCTGGCTGCCGCGGCGCGGCAGGCCCGCTCCGGTCATCTTGTGACCGGTGTCGGCGGCGCCCGGACGGTCGAAGCCTACGCGTTCCGGGGCCGGTTCGGGAGCGGGCGTGGATTCCGATTCGGTCCCGTAGTCCTGCTGATAGCCACCCGAGTACGTGTTCTGCTCGGGCCACTCCGCCTGCTGGGACTGGGGTTCGAAGCCCCCGTCGTACGACGGGGCGTCCTGCCGCTGGTCCTGATATTCGGCTTCCGGATAGGCATATCCCTGTTGCGGATAGGCCTCGTAGGACTGCTGGGGCTGCTGGGACTGCTGGTCCTCGTACCCCGGGGTGTAGCCCTGCGCGGGCTGCTGCTCGTAGCCCTGGTACGGCTGGTACCCGTGTTCAGGCTGGGGTTCCGGATAGTCCTGGGAGGACTGCTCGGCCTGATCGGGGTACTGCTGGTCCTGCGGGAAGCCCACCTGGGCGGCCAACGCCGCCCTGCGCTCCTGCTGACCCAGGGACCGGCCCACGGGGTCGGCGCCCTGTCCGTCGGCTCCCTGGCCGCCCTGGGCGTCGTAGCGGGAGTCGTCGAAGCCGAGCTCGGCCGCCGTGCGCATCTTCGGAGCCTGCAGGGCCTGCTGCTCCGGGATGATCTGCGACACCGTGAAGTCGTCGTCCGGTACGCCCTCGCCACCGCCACCGTGGGTGATGGCGTCGGGGAGCATGACCAGCGAGGTGGTGCCGGCCGCCTCGCCCGAGGGGCGCAGCTGGACGCGGATGCTGTGGCGGTCCGCCAGCCGGCCGACCACGAACAGACCCATGCGCTGCGAGATCGCGGCGTCCACGGTCGGCGGGTTGGCCAGCTTGTGGTTGATGTCCGCGAAGTCCTCGGCGGTGAGGCCGATGCCCTTGTCGTGGATCTCGATCATGACGCGGCCGTCGGGCAGACGCGTGGCGTTGACGCGGACCTTGGTCTGCGGGGAGGAGAACGTGGTGGCGTTCTCCAGCAGCTCGGCGAGCAGGTGCACGAGGTCGGTCACGGCCTGGCCGTGGATCTCGGCCTCCGAAACGCCCGACAGCTCGATGCGCTCGTACTGCTCCACCTCGGAGGAGGCCGCGCGCAGCACGTCGACCAGCGGGACCGGCTGGTCCCAGCGGCGGCCCGGCTCCTCACCCGCGAGGATGAGGAGGTTCTCGCCGTTGCGGCGCATGCGGGTGGCCAGGTGGTCCAGGCGGAAGAGGTTCTCCAGCTGGTCCGGGTCGGCCTCGTTGTTCTCCAGGTCGGTGATGAGGGTCAACTGGCCCTCGATCAACGACTGGTTGCGCATGGAGAGGTTCGTGAAGATCGCGTTGACGTTCCCTCGCAGGAGCGCCTGCTCGGCGGCGAGCCGGACCGCTTCCCGGTGGACCTGGTCGAAGGCGCGGGCGACCTCGCCGATCTCGTCCCGGGAGTCGATCGGGATCGGCAGCACCCGGGTGTCGACCTTGCCCGGATCCGTGCGCGACAGCTGGTCGACGAGCATCGGCAGGCGCTGCTCGGCGATGTCGAAGGCGGAGGTGCGCAGGCGGCGCATCGCGCGGCCCATCTGGCGGGCCATCATGCCGGCCAGGATGAAGGCGGCGAGCAGGGCCACGACCACGATGGCGCCGGTCAGGATGGCGTCGTTGCGGGACTCGTCGGAGACCGCGACCGCGTCCTGCACGGCCTTGGCGAGGAGTTCCCTCTCGATCTCGGCGTAACCGTCGAACTTGGCGGTGGCGGCGGCCTGCCAGGCCTGCGCCGTGGTGCCGTTCTGGGCGAGACGGGTGTTCTTCTCGCCCGAGGCTATCGCCTCGGTCATGCCGGTGAGCACGGAGCCGTTGACCACGGGCGGGGTCTTGAAGGTGGTGCCCGCCTGCTCCGCGGCCTGCTTGGCCGCGGCGAGCTTCTGGGCGCCCTCCTGGGACTTCTGACCCATGACGTCGCGCAGGCGGTTGGTGTCCGCGTCGGTGCCCGCCGCGACGTACTCGCCGATGGCGATTTCCTCGAGGTAGGCGTACGAGGAGAAGGCGACCAGCTGGGACTTGCGGATGTCCTCGCTCTCGCTCGGCCGAACCAGCAGGTGGGTGCCGACGGAGCGCTGGAGCGAGTTCGCGGCCTTGGCCAGCTCGATCGCGTAGACCATGCGGCCGTAGCTGGTCACGTTGCCGGTGCCCAGGCCCAGCTCGTTGGAGAACTGCATCAGGTAGTGCTGGACCAGCACGTACCCCTCTTCGGTGGGGATGGGGCCCAGCGCGTTGGGGAGGTTCTTCTTCGCCGACTCGGGCGCCGCGAGGTAGGCCGTCTTGCGGACCTGCTCCAGCTTGGGCTCCTCCTGACGGAAGAGCTCCAGACGGCGTTCGAGTCCCTGGTTCTTCGGGAGGTCCTTCGCGGCGTCCGCGAACTTGGCCTTCGCCGCGTCCGTGGCCGCGTACGCCTTCGTGACGATCTCGCTGCCGCGGTCGCCGCGCAGCAGCGGCTGGGCGGTCAGGTCACGCTCGTCGAGGAGCGCCTGGCCGTATTCGGAGGCCGCCTGGACGATGCGGGCGGTCTTCTCCGCGTCCTTGGCCTCGTTCCAGCTGTCGACCGAACCCTTCACCTGGAAGCCGCCCATGACCAGTCCGACGAGGACGGGCACGAGGAGGATGGCGTTCAGACGGGTCGGCACGCGCCAGTTGCGGGGCGAGAACCTGCTGGTGCTGCCGCTGCTCGCGGGTGGGTCAACGGGCACGTCGACGGGCGACGCGGCCGCTCGCGGCGGCGGGGTGAAGTTGCCGCGCGCGGGTTCATCCGCGGGGCTCGAGTTGCTTCGCCTCACTCGACCAACAACCTCTCGGCGGTGCTACTAGCTAGTTCGTTGAATTCCAGCACGGTTAACGGCCGTGTTCCAAACAGTTGAAATCGGCCATTCCTAGAGCCTTATGCCCCACATAAATCGGACATAAAGAGCGAGCGGCTGCAAATGCGGGGCCAGTTGTGAGCACAGCGGCACCGGGCGACCGCACCCTGTGCCCGGCCGGCCCCAATTCTCTGTCGAAACGTTATGAACGAGAAGGGCGGGCCGTGTCGTATGACACAACCCGCCCTCACACGCGGCCATGATTTCCGTGCTACTTGAGCCGCGCCATCAGCGCGTGCTCGACGAGCGTGATGAGCGCGCTCTTGGCGTCCGCGCGGTGGCGGGCGTCGGTGGTGATGATCGGCGCGTCCGGACCGATCTGCAGCGCCTCGCGGACCTCCTCCGGGGTGTACGGCTGGTGCCCCTCGAAGCCGTTGAGCGCCACGACGAACGGCAGACCGCTGTTCTCGAAGTAGTCGACGGCGGGGAAACAGTCCGCGAGCCGGCGGGTGTCGACCAGGACGATCGCGCCGATGGCGCCCCGTACGAGGTCGTCCCACATGAACCAGAAGCGGTCCTGACCCGGCGTACCGAAGAGGTACAGGATCAGGTCCTGGTCCAGGGTGATGCGGCCGAAGTCCATGGCGACCGTGGTGGTCGTCTTGTCCCCGGTGTGGGTCAGATCGTCGATGCCCGCGCTCGCGGACGTCATGACGGCCTCGGTACGCAGCGGGTTGATCTCGGAGACCGCGCCGACGAACGTGGTCTTGCCCACGCCGAAGCCGCCGGCCACCACGATCTTCGCGGAGGTGGTGGAGCGAGGAGCCGCTCCACCGTCAGAGCTTGCGAAGTCCACTGAGAACCCTCTCGAGCAGCGTTACATCCGGCGTTCCGCCGGCCTCTCCATTGCCCGGCTGGTGGATGGCCACCATTCCGGCCTCCGCCAGGTCGGCGACGAGGATCCGGGCGACACCGAGCGGCATCGACAGAAGTGCGGAGACCTCCGCGACCGACTTCACCTCACGGCACAGCGTGCAGATGCGCTGGTGCTCCGGCAGCAGGCTGGAAAGGTGCATCGGATCGGCCGTGGTGCTGACCAGCGCCTCGATGGCGAGCTGGTAGCGCGGACGGGTCCGGCCACCGGTCATCGCGTACGGACGTACCAGCGGCTGGTCGCCTTCCGAGTACGAATCTCCGTACGCATCGGGGTAGGCGGGGGGCGGGGTCATTGATCCTCCGGGCTGGACAGCAGTGGTCAGCGTGCCGTCTGACAGGGCGGCCGGTGGGGGGACGTGATGACGGCCTGTCGGGGGTACTGGATTCCGGGGCGCGGGCCCCGGGCTCCCGGCCGGAAGTACCGTCCGGCCGGGAGTCTGGCAGTCAGATGAGCAGGCTTCCCTGCAGCTCCGCGCGCAGGTCCGGGGTGAGGACGCTGCCGGCGCGGTCCACGAGGAGGGCCATCTCGTAGCCCACGAGGCCGATGTCGCACTCGGGGTGCGCGAGAACGGCCAACGAGGATCCGTCGGAGACGGACATGAGGAAAAGGAATCCCCGGTCCATCTCCACGACCGTCTGGTTGACGGCGCCACCCTCGAAGATGCGGGAGGCACCGGCGGTCAGCGACGTCAGACCGGAGGCCACGGCCGCCAGCTGATCGGCGCGGTCACGCGGGAACCCTTCCGACATCGCCAGAAGGAGTCCGTCGGCGGAGACCACCACGGTGTGGGACACCCCAGGGGTGTTGTCCACGAAGTTGGTGATCAACCAGTTCAGGTTCTGTGCCGCCTGGCTCATCGAACTCAACTATCGCTCCTGCTGGTAAGTGGGGTCGACGTGGTAACTGCCGGTCGCGGGGCCGGTGGTGCCGGCCTGACGCCCCTGCTGGATACCGCGGCGGAGGTTGGTGAGACGGCCACGGACATCGTCCGGGGCACGCGATACCTGCGGGCCTGCCTGTGCTTCGGCCTGCTGCTGCGCCGTGCCGGCCACGAGGTTCGCTCGCGGTACGCGACGGGGCAGCCCCGAGGTGGTGATGCCGCC
The DNA here is from genome assembly GCF_036231985.1 of Streptomyces sp. NBC_01426. GTDB lineage: Bacteria > Actinomycetota > Actinomycetes > Streptomycetales > Streptomycetaceae > Streptomyces. The sequence goes on along the minus strand of NZ_CP109500.1, from coordinate 2,583,644 downwards.
CGCGGCGGGCTGGCGCACGCGCTCGGCCTGTCGCATCAGCTCGTCGTTCGGCGAGGAACGCCAGCTGACGGTCGGCATGGCGCCGGTCGCGGCGGCATCGGCCGCCGGCTCCTGGCCCCGCTGCGGCAGCTGGGGCTGCGAACGCTGCGGAGCCGGTGCGGACGGGGCGCTCTGCTGCGGCTGCTGAGGTACGGCCGGTCCCTGGTCGGCGGGCTGCTCGCCCTCCTGACGGAACCAGTTCGACTCCAGCGTGTCGAAGATCGGGCTGCGCGCCTCGCCCTGGTTCCGGGCCGGCGGCAGAGCCTCCGGCTGCGGAGCCTGCGGCAGGCTCGGGGCCTCGGGGCGCGGAGCCGGCAGCGGCGAGGGAGCGGCAGGGTAGCCGGCGCCCTGCTGCGGGGCCTGGTGCCGGCCGCTGTAGCCACCCACCCCGGGGCCGCCGCTGCGCGGCGCCTGGAAGTCCGGGCGGGCGAACTGGCCGGTGGTCGACGCCGGACCGGAGAGGTCCGCGGGACCGCGCGGCTCCGGACGCTCGAACTGCCCGGTGGTGGACGGGTCCAGGGGACCGCGCACGTCGGGACGCTCGAACTGGCCGGTGCTGCTGTTGGCCGGGTTGCCGCCGGTGGCCTGCGGGAAGGGCGCGTTGTAGTCCGGGCGGGCGAACTCGGCCGTCGCGCCGGGGCCCGACAGCTCGTCGTGGCCGCGCGGGACGTCCTGGCCACCCTGACCGGCACCCCAACTGGTGCCCTGCGGGATCCCGGTGGGCGAGGTACCGGCGCCCGGGAGCTCCGGACGCGGCGCGCCGCCGCGCGGCGGCAGCTGCGGCCGCTTGCGCTGGGTCGGGGCCGGGGCGGCGGACTGCCGGGCGTCCTGCTGCTGCGGAGCCTGCTGGGGCTGCGGCTGCTGCGGACGCTCGAACCCGTTGCCCTGCGGGAAGGCGGAGGGGGTCTGACCCGGACGACCCTGCGGGCCACCGGTCGTGGCGCCGGGCGTACGCCCGGGCAGCGGGGCGGGGCCGCCGAAGGGGCCGCCCTGACCGTTCGGTGCGCCGGGACCGGCCTGCGGACGGGTCGGCGACCCGCCCTGCTGCGGACGGGTGCCGGGGCCGCCCTGCGGCGCCTGACCCGGACCCTGCGCACGCTGCTGCTGGGGACCCTGACCGGCGGAGCCGTCACGCCCCGGCAGCGCGGGACGCTGCCCGCCGCCGGAGACCTGGCCGCGCTGCTGGCCGGCGCCCACCGGGGGACGGGAGTTCCCACCGGGAACGGAACCCTGACCGCCGGGGCCGCCCTGCGGACCGCCCTGGGCGCCGGAGCCCCCGGGGCCGCCCTGACCGGGCATCGGGGCCGGCTTCTTGCCGCCCTGGGCGACGTCGACCGGCAGCATGACGAGGGCCGTCGTGCCACCCGAGTCGGAGGGACGCAGCTGGATGCGGATGCCGTGTCGCAGGGACAGGCGGCCGACCACGAACAGACCCATGCGGCGGGAGACGGAGACGTCCACGGTCGGCGGCGACGCGAGCCGCTCGTTGATCGCGGCGAGGTCCTCGGGGGAGAGGCCGATGCCGGTGTCGTGGATCTCGACCAGCACCCGGCCGTCGGGCAGCGCGTGCCCGGTGACCTTGACCTTCGTCTGCGGGGAGGAGAACGACGTGGCGTTCTCCAGCAGCTCGGCGAGGAGGTGCACGAGGTCGTTGACGACGCGGCCGGCGACGTCGGTGCCGGGCACCGACGAGAGTTCGATGCGCTCGTACTGCTCCACCTCGGACGCCGCGGCGCGGAGCACGTCGACGAGCGGGACGGGGCGGGTCCACCGGCGGCCCGGCTCCTCGCCCGCGAGGACGAGGAGGTTCTCGCCGTTACGGCGCATGCGGGTCGCGAGGTGGTCGAGCTTGAAGAGCGAGGACAGCTGGTCCGGGTCGGCCTCGCGGGACTCCAGCTCCGAGATGAGCGAGAGCTGACGCTGGATGAGGCCCTGCGAGCGGCGCGAGAGGTTGGTGAACATCGCGTTGACGTTGCCCCGGAGGAGGGCCTGCTCGGCGGCGAGGCGGACGGCCTCGCGGTGCACGTCATCGAAGGCCGCGGCCACCTGGCCGATCTCGTCGCGGGTGTGCAGACCGACCGACTCCACGGACGTGTCCACGTCCTGCGGGTCGGACTCGGAGAGCTGCTTGACGAGCTCGGGCAGTCGGTCCTGGGCGACCCGGGTGGCGGTGTCCTGCAGACGTCGCAGCGACCGGATCATGGACCGGGCCATGACGAAGGCGCCGACGAGGGAGACACCGAGGACGAGGAAGATCAGGGCACCGTTGATGATGGCGTCCTGCTGCGACTCGTTCCTGAGCTCGCGGGCCTTCTGCTCCATGTCCTCCAGGAGCGACAGCTCGATGGTCTTCATGGCCTGGAGCTTGGTGCCGTCGGCGTCGTACCAGTCCATCCAGGACCGGTACTGCTGCTCCTTGGCGAACTGGCCCTCGGTGGACAGCACACGGCGGGTGTAGTGGTCCGCCTTGCTGATCTCCGGGTTGCCGTCGCCGAGGGACGCGGTGAGCTCCTCGGAGCGGCCCTGGTAGACGAGTTCGAAGGTCTTCTTCGACTGGCTCTCGCCGCGGAGCGCGGAGAGCGCGTACAGGCGGTCGTTCTCCTTGAGCGTGCCGGTCGTGGCCCCGCTCTCGGGGAGCGACGCGGCGATGATCGCGCGCTGGATCGAGGCGTACTCCTTGGCCGAGGAGAAGGAGGCCAGGGCGCGCGTGCGCTTGATCATCTCGGGGTTGGACGTGGCCTGGGCCATGTCCTGCGAGAGGGACAGGAGCGAGACGATCAGCGCGTTGTACTCGGTGACGGTCTGCTGGGCGCCGTTGTCGTACGCCTTCTTGCGGATGTCCTCGATGCCGGTGAGCTGGCGGCCGATCTGCAGGATGTTGTTGCGGATCGACTTGAGGGTCTCGTCCTTGTCCTCCGTGAGGCTGACCTTGTCGGTCGCCGCGGCGAAGGCCTCGGCGGCGGCGTCGGTCTGGTCACGGACGCCCTGGACGAGCGAGTTGGGCTTGGCGGTGCCGACCTTGGCGGGGTCCTTGGCGGCGACCGACAGCGGACCCGCCGACTTGTCCCGCTCCTCCTGGAGCATGGCGGCCAGGTTGGTGGCCTGCCGGGTCATGGTCGTCAGCAGCTGCATGTGGTCGAGCTGCGCGATGTCGTTCAGCGAGTCGTTGATGCGGAAGCCACCGAGCGTGGTGGCGGCGACGACCGGCAGGGTCAGCAGCGACACGAGTCGCGTGCTGATGCGCCAGTTCTGCATGGCGAGGCGGGAACCGGACCCCGTGGGGGCCTTCGGTATCGCCACGTCCTGCCCGGCTGCCGACTCGCTCTTGCCCTTCGCCCTGGCCAAGCCCTTGGGCTTCGCGCGACCCTTCGCCTTCACCGTGGCGGAGGCGTCGGAGCTCGCACCCTCGACAGCCGGCCCGCGGTTCTGGGCGTGCTGGGGCGAGGAGCCACGGTCGGTCCCGCCGCGCGGCTCCTGCTCCGCCGCAGCGCTGCCATCCCTCTTGAATCGTCCCTGCACTAGCGTCGCAACCTCTGGACCAGGCGTCCCGCCGGGTGACCGGTGGGACGGTGTCGAGTCGTGGGGCACTGACGGCCCCATGGTGGTCGTCGGTGACCGGCGCGTCTCCCTCTCCTTGCCACCGCGCTCGGCGCTGAGTCGCGCCACCTGCGCGCCGGCTGATTCCCGCGGCGGTCCCGCGAATTCCAGCACAGTGGAGGATCTCCAACAAGGTGCGCGCGTCGGGTCGGCGAGCCGGTCACGGCACGTGAAGGGGCAGTTACTCGATGTGGTACCGGTACCGGGAAAAACCGGACTTACGCCGACCAAACACCGTGGCCGGCAAGGTGTCCCAGTCCTGATGATCAGGAGCGGAATGCCGCGTTCAGTGGCGCAATGTCCGTTTCGTGAAGCGGAATTGACTGCCCGTTATGCCCGTAATGCCAGGTCATGGGTGAGCAAACTCACACAGCCGTGGCCATTACTTCCCGGTTCAGCCGGGGATTCAGATGTTTAGCCTTGCCCTTTGCAGGGTTGGCGCCAGGGTTGGCGCATCCGACAACCATCACCCGACGAGCGAGCCGAGGCCCCGAACTCCGATGAAGACGACGATGCTGATCCGCAACATAGCCAACCCCCGCCGCACCACCCTCGCGCACCTCAAGGACGCCGAGGAGCTCCAGGTGCCGCCGGTCGCGGAACACGCCGTCGAGCTTCCGGCCCAGACCGCGAACCCGCGGCGCACGATCCTGATGGACGCGCCGGTCGTCGCCGCGCAGTAGTCGCGGACGAAGAAGCGGGGCCCCGCTGCCTGCCGCGTTAGCCTGGAGTCCGCAGACTCCAGCAGGCCGGCAGACAGAGGGGCAGACGCAGCACGTGCGCATCGCCAGGTTCTCGATCGACGGAAATGTCGCGTTCGGCGCGGTCGAGGGCAGCACCGCCCCCGGCGACGAATCGACGCTCGTCCTCGACATCATCAAGGGCATCCCGTTCGCGGACTTCGAGCTCTCCGGGGTCAAGGTCCCGCTCGCCAAGGTCCGCTTGCTGCCACCCGTGCTCCCCAACAAGGTCGTGGCCATCGGCCGCAACTACGCGGAGCACGCGGCGGAGCTCGGCCACTCCCTCGTGGACGCCGACGGCCGCCCGGAAGCCCCCATCACCTTCTTCAAGCCCTCCACCTCGGTGGTCGGCTCGGGGGACCCGATCACGTACCCCTCCTTCTCCGAGGAACTCCACCACGAGGCGGAGCTCGCCGTGGTGATCGGCCGCATGTGCCGCGAGGTCCCCAAGGAGCGCGTCAAGGACGTGATCCTCGGCTACACCTGCGCCAACGACGTCACCGCGCGCGACGTCCAGCGGCGCGAGAAGCAGTGGGCCCGGGCCAAGGGCTTCGACAGCTCCTGCCCGCTCGGCCCCTGGATCGAGACCGATCTGGACCCGACCGACCTGACCATCCAGTGCACCGTGAACGGCGAACAACGCCAGCTCGGCCGCACCGGCGACATGGTCCGCTCCATCGAGGACCTGATCGTGCACATCACCGAGGCCATGACGCTGCTCCCGGGCGACGTCATCCTCACGGGGACCCCGGCCGGAGTCGGACCCCTCAACGTCGGCGACGAGGTCGCCGTCACCATCGAAGGCATCGGCACTCTCACCAACAAGGTGATCAAGCGTGGCTAACGCGAACGTCCGCGTACGTTTCTGTCCCTCCCCGACCGGCAACCCCCACGTGGGCCTGGTCCGAACCGCTCTCTTCAACTGGGCGTTCGCCCGCCACCACGGCGGCACGTTCGTCTTCCGCATCGAGGACACCGACGCGGCCCGCGACTCCGAGGAGTCCTACGGCCAGCTGCTGGACTCGCTGCGCTGGCTCGGCTTCACCTGGGACGAGGGTCCCGAGGTCGGCGGTCCGCACGCCCCGTACCGCCAGTCCGAGCGCATGGACATCTACGCGGACGTCGCGAAGAAGCTCCAGGACGGCGGCCACGCCTACCACTGCTACTGCACCACCGAGGAGCTGGACCAGCGCCGCGACGCCGCCCGCGCGGCCGGCAAGCCGTCCGGCTACGACGGCCACTGCCGTGACCTGAGCGCCGAGCAGGTGGCCGCGTACGAGGCCGAGGGCCGCTCCTCGATCGTCCGCTTCCGGATGCCCGACGAGACGATCACCTTCACGGACCTGGTCCGCGGCGAGATCTCCGTCAGCCCCGAGAACGTGCCGGACTTCGGCATCGTCCGGGCCAACGGCGCCCCGCTGTACACCCTGGTCAACCCGGTCGACGACGCGCTGATGGAGATCACGCACGTGCTCCGCGGCGAGGACCTGCTGTCCTCCACCCCGCGCCAGATCGCGCTCTACAGGGCGCTGATCGAGCTGGGCGTCGCGCAGCGCGTCCCCGAGTTCGGCCACCTGCCGTACGTCATGGGCGAGGGCAACAAGAAGCTCTCCAAGCGCGACCCGGAGTCCTCGCTCAACCTGTACCGCGAGCGCGGTTTCCTCCCCGAGGGCCTGCTGAACTACCTCTCGCTCCTCGGCTGGTCCTTCTCCAAGGACCAGGACATCTTCTCGATCGAGGAGATGGTCGCGAAGTTCGACATCCCGGACGTCAACGCCAACCCGGCGCGCTTCGACCTCAAGAAGGCCGAGTCGATCAACGCCGACCACATCCGGCTGCTCGACCCGAAGGCCTTCGCGGACGCCTGCGCCCCGTGGCTGCGGGCCCCGCACGCCAACTGGGCCCCCGAGGACTTCGACGCCGAGGCCTGGGAGCGCATCGCGCCGTACGCCCAGACCCGGGTGACCGTGCTGTCGGACATCACGGCCAACGTCGACTTCCTGTTCCGCAAGGAGCCGGTCGAGGACCAGGCGTCGTGGGACAAGGCGATGAAGGGCGAGCCCGCGGCCCTGCTGACGACCGCCCGCGCCAACCTGGAGACGGCCGACTGGAGCGACCCCGAGTCCCTCAAGCAGGCCGTGCTGACCGCCGGCGAGACCCACGGTCTCAAGCTCGGCAAGGCCCAGGCCCCGGTCCGCGTCGCCGTCACCGGCCGCACGGTGGGCCTGCCGCTCTTCGAGTCGCTGGAGATCCTGGGCAAGGAGCGTTCGCTGGCCCGCATCGACGCGACCCTGGCCCGGCTCGCCGCGTAGGCACCACCCGTACGTCCCCCGGGGGCGGCAGCCGAAAAGGCTGCCGCCCCCGGGGCGTTTCGGCGTAGCCTCGGCCGTATGCCGATCAGTGCTGTGCTGTGGGACATCGACGACACCCTCTTCGACTACACGGGCGCGGACACGGCCGGCCTCGCGGCACACCTCGCCGACGAGGGACTGGAGGCGCGGTACGGGTCGCCGGCCGAGGCGCTCGCGCTGTGGCGCCGGCTCACCGAACGGCACTGGGACCGCTTCGCCGCGGGCCGGGTGACCTTCCGGGAGCAGCGCCGGGACCGGGTGCGGGACTTCCTGGAGCTGCCCGGCCTGAGCGGCCCCGAGGCGGACGAGTGGTTCGACCGGTACGTCGCCCACTACCAGGCCGCCTGGACCCTGTTCCCCGACGCGGTGCCCGCGCTGGACGCCCTCGCCGCCGGCTACCGGCACGGCGTGCTCTCCAACTCCTCGCTCGCCAACCAGGACCCCAAGCTGCGCCGGCTCGGCCTGCGCGAACGCTTCGAGGTGCTGGTCTGCGCCGCCGAACTGGGCGTCAGCAAGCCGGCCGCGGAGGCCTTCCTGAGGGCCTGCGAGGCGCTCGGACTGCCGCCGGGCGAGGTCGTGTACGTGGGGGACCAGCTCGAGATCGACGCCCGCGGCGCCCGTGACGCGGGCCTCACGGCGGTGTGGCTCGACCGCCGCGGCGACGCGGGCCCGGGGCCCGAGGGCGTACACAGGATCGACGGACTCGGGCGGCTGCCCGCGCTGCTGGCCGCGGATACCCGTTTTGGAGCACGGTCAGGCATCCGGTAATGTTCTTTCTGCGCCGCCCGAGCGGGCCGAAAGGCCGGGACGGGGGCGCTAACCAAACGAAAGCGCCGCAAGGGCTTGAGTTTTGGTGGGCTATAGTGTAATTGGCAACACGAGGGTTTCTGGTTCCCTTATTCTAGGTTCGAGTCCTGGTAGCCCAGCGCAGTGCAGAAGTAACGCAGTGCTTGCCCCCGTTGTGTAGCGGCCTAGCACGCCGCCCTCTCAAGGCGGTAGCGCCGGTTCGAATCCGGTCGGGGGTACAGATCCTTCCCGCGAGATCTCCAGGGTCGCACCCGGATGTTTTGATGCAGGATCGCTAGGGCCCCCGTTGTGTAGCGGCCTAGCACGCCGCCCTCTCAAGGCGGTAGCGCCGGTTCGAATCCGGTCGGGGGTACTGTGTCTAGTTGGTCTAGACCTTTGGGCTATAGTGTAATTGGCAACACGAGAGTTTCTGGTTCTCTTATTCTAGGTTCGAGTCCTGGTAGCCCAGCGCAGCACCGCAGTAACAGCTAGCCCCCGTTGTGTAGCGGCCTAGCACGCCGCCCTCTCAAGGCGGTAGCGCCGGTTCGAATCCGGTCGGGGGTACGCATCGAAGAGGCCCTCCGCGTTCATCGCGGAGGGCCTCTTTCGTATGTCCGTCGTCGGGTGCGACGGTCGCGGAACCGCCGCGCCGGCGCCTCGTGAGTGCGGGCCCGGAGGCGCGTGTACAGGACGTGTGCGGCGTCGTACGCGCCCCCGGGCCCGGGGGAGTGGGGAGTGCGGAAAGAGGGTCAGCCGGTTCGGCGCAGGGCCTCGGACAGGCGGGCGGCCGCGTCGATGACGGCCTGGGCGTGCATCCGCCCCGGGTGCCGGGTCAGGCGCTCGATCGGCCCGGAGACCGACACCGACGCGACCACCCGGTTCGAGGGTCCGCGCACCGGCGCCGAGACGGAGGCCACACCGGGCTCCCGCTCGCCGATCGACTGCGCCCAGCCGCGGCGCCGTACGCCCGAGAGCGCCGTCGCCGTGAAACGCGCGCCCTGGAGCCCGCGGTGGAGCCGCTCGGGCTCCTCCCAGGCCATCAGGATCTGCGCCGCCGAACCTGCCTTCATCGGGAGCGTGGAGCCCACCGGGACGGTGTCCCGCAGGCCCGACAGCCGCTCGGCCGCCGCCACACAGATGCGCATGTCGCCCTGACGCCGGTAGAGCTGCGCGCTCTCCCCGGTCACGTCACGGAGGTGGGTGAGCACCGGTCCGGCCGTCGCGAGCAGGCGGTCCTCGCCGGCCGCGGCGGCAAGCTCTGCCAACCGCGGACCGAGGATGAAACGTCCCTGCATGTCCCTTGCCACCATCCGGTGGTGTTCCAGTGCCACGGCAAGGCGATGTGCCGTGGGTCGTGCGAGCCCTGTCGCCGCGACCAGCCCGGCGAGGGTGGCCGGACCGGACTCCAGTGCGCTCAGTACCAGAGCTGCCTTGTCGAGAACGCCGACGCCGCTAGAGTTGTCCATGAAACGATATTCGCGTCTCACACTGTGAAACGCAAGTTCAATTTTTCCAAGAACCAGCGAGTCTGTATGTGCGGGTCCACGAACCACTGGGTCCGAGCCTCGGTCCGGCGCGTGGGGTACGGACGATCAGGCGCACCGGATCTCTAATAAGCGCCGGCACAACCGGCCGGCCGGAGGGAAAGCGATGGGTAGGACACTCGCGGAGAAGGTCTGGGACGACCATGTCGTCCGGCGCGCGGAGGGCGAGCCCGATCTGCTCTTCATCGATCTCCACCTCCTGCACGAGGTGACCAGCCCGCAGGCGTTCGAAGGCCTGCGGCAGGCCGGGCGCACGGTTCGCCGCCTCGACCTCACCATCGCGACCGAGGACCACAACACCCCCACCATCGACATCGACAAGCCGATCGCGGACCCGGTCTCTCGGGCCCAGCTGGAGACGCTGCGCAAGAACTGCGCCGAGTTCGGGGTGCGCCTGCACTCGCTGGGCGACGTCGAGCAGGGCGTCGTCCACGTCGTGGGACCGCAGCTGGGCCTGACCCAGCCGGGCACCACCGTGGTCTGCGGCGACTCGCACACCTCCACCCACGGCGCCTTCGGCGCGCTGGCCTTCGGCATCGGCACCAGCCAGGTCGAGCACGTCCTCGCCACCCAGACGCTGCCGCTGGCCCGCCCGAAGACGATGGCCATCACCGTCACCGGCGCGCTGGCCGAGGGCGTCACCGCGAAGGACCTGATCCTGGCGATCATCGCCCGGATCGGCACCGGCGGCGGCCAGGGCTACATCCTGGAATACCGCGGCGAGGCCATCGAGAAGCTCTCGATGGAAGCCCGGATGACCATCTGCAACATGTCGATCGAGGCCGGCGCCCGCGCGGGAATGATCGCCCCGGACCGCACCACCTTCGACTACCTGGAGGGCCGCGACCACGCGCCCCGCGGCGAGGAGTGGGACGCGGCCGTCGCGTACTGGCAGACCCTGCGCACCGACGACGACGCGGTCTTCGACGCGGAGGTCGTCATCGACGGCACCACGCTGTCCCCGTTCGTCACCTGGGGCACCAACCCGGGCCAGGGCGCGCCGCTGTCCGCGAACGTCCCCGACCCTGCTTCGTACGAGGACGCTTCGGAGCGGAACGCCGCCGAAAAGGCCCTGGAATACATGGGGTTGACCGCCGGACAGCCGCTGCGCGACATCAACGTCGACACCGTCTTCGTAGGTTCCTGCACCAACGGCCGCATCGAGGACCTGCGGGCCGTCGCCGGCATCATCGAGGGCCGCAAAGTCGCCGAGGGTGTACGGATGCTGGTCGTCCCGGGCTCGGTCCGGGTCGCCCTCCAGGCCGTGGAGGAGGGCCTGGACAAGGTCTTCAAGGAGGCCGGCGCCGAATGGCGGCACGCGGGCTGCTCGATGTGTCTGGGCATGAACCCCGACCAACTGGCGCCCGGTGAGCGCTCCGCGTCCACGTCCAACCGCAACTTCGAGGGCCGGCAGGGCAAGGGCGGGCGCACCCACCTGGTCTCCCCGCAGGTGGCCGCGGCCACCGCCGTGCTGGGCCATCTGGCCTCGCCCGCCGACCTGTCCGCCGCCGACGCGACCGCCGGAGTCTGAACCATGGAAGCCTTCACCACCCACACCGGCCGGGCCGTCCCGCTGCGCCGCAGCAACGTCGACACCGACCAGATCATCCCGGCCCACTGGCTGAAGAAGATCACCCGCGACGGGTTCGAGGACGGGCTCTTCGAGGCCTGGCGCAAGGACCCGGAGTTCGTCACGAACCGCCCGGAGCGCGCCGGCGCGACCGTTCTGGTCGCCGGCCCCGACTTCGGCACCGGTTCCTCGCGCGAGCACGCCGTCTGGGCCCTGCAGAACTTCGGCTTCAAGACGGTCATCTCCTCCCGCTTCGCCGACATCTTCCGCGGCAACTCGCTGAAGAACGGCCTGCTGACCGTGGTGCTGCCGCAGGAGACCGTCGAGCGGCTCTGGAAACTCACCGAGGCCGACCCCGACGCCGAGATCACGGTCGACCTGGTCGACCGCCAGGTCCGAGCGGAAGGCGTCGAGGCGGAGTTCGAACTCGACGACAACGCCCGCTGGCGTCTGCTGGAGGGGCTGGACGACATCTCGCTCACCCTTCAGAACGAAGCCGACATCGCGACCTACGAGAGCACCCGGCCGGGCCACAAGCCCCGCACGATTCGGGTCTGATTCCAGCCTGATCAGCGCTTATTCGCCTTCGGGCGACCACATGGACCACACTGTGCCCCTCGCCCTCCGGCGGGGGGCACAGCCGTGTGTTGAGGCCCCGTGAGGCGACAACTCGCCCCAGATGGCACAATCTGTGCATGGAACGCGACAGTCAACTTGAGCTCTACGAACTGGTCGCGGACCGATTGAAAGAAGCACACACAAGGGTGCGCACACTGCAAGTCCCGGAGGGCGTAAGGATGGCGCTGTCCCGGAAGCTGTTGGTCGTCACGGCCGCGTCGAAGCACGATCTGGCCGATGCGGCAAGGCGCCTGGACAGGTTGATGAAGGACCTCGACGAGGGTCGATTCCCTGAAGGCGACTGATGCGAAGGAACTCCGTAACGGCCTACAACGTTGCGGCACTAGGGTGATTAGCCCGTTTCGTGTTTGATTTGCGGTATATATCCGCCTAACGTGCGAAATAAGCTTGAACACATTCGTTCTGGCGAAGTCTCCGAAGGGGAAGACGTGAACAAGGCGCAGCTCGTAGAAGCGATTGCCGACAAGCTGGGCGGCCGTCAGCAGGCCGCGGACGCTGTCGACGCGGTACTGGACGCGATGGTCCGCGCCGTGGTCGCGGGCGACCGGGTCTCGGTCACGGGCTTCGGCTCGTTCGAGAAGGTCGACCGCCCCGCCCGTTACGCCCGCAACCCGCAGACGGGTGAGCGCGTCCGGGTCAAGAAGACCTCGGTTCCCCGATTCCGAGCCGGCCAGGGCTTCAAGGACCTGGTCAGCGGCACCAAGAAGCTCCCCAAGGGCGACGAGGTGGCCGTGAAGAAGGCCCCCAAGGGCAGCCTGTCCGGCGGCGCTTCCGCCACGGTCAAGAAGGCCGCGGCCAAGAGGGCGACCACCGCCAAGAAGGCCGCCGCGAAGACCACGGTCGCGAAGAAGGCGACCGCGAAGAAGACCACGGCCAAGAAGGCCACGGCGACCGTCAAGAAGACCGCCGCGAAGTCCGCCGTCGCGAAGAAGGCCACGGCGACCAAGAAGGCGACCACGGTCAAGAAGGCCACCCCGGCGGCCAAGAAGACCACCGCCACCGCCAAGAAGACCGCTCCGGCGGCCAAGAAGGCCACCGCGAAGACGACCGCGCCCGCCAAGAAGACGGCGACGCGCAAGGCCACCGCGAAGAAGACGACCGCCCGCAAGAAGTAGGGGCGCGAGTCGCACACGTCGGGCCGGCTTCCCCCGCGGGGGGAGGCCGGCCCGCGGTGCTGTCCGGAGGGCAAGACCCCGTCCGGGACGGGTGCGGAAGCGAACGGGGCGGACCTCAGAAGGTCTGGAGCGTGATCAGGGTGATCCGCAGGGTCCCGCCCTCGCCGTCCGTCTCGATGCGCACCCGCTGCCCGGGGCGCAGCAGCCGCAGGCCGCCCGCGTCGAAGGCCGGGGCCTCGAAGGACACCGGGGTGCCGTCGTCCAGCAGCACGCTGCCACTGCGGGTCTGGGAGTCGTACGTGTACGCGGTCGCCTGCATACCGGCACTGTATCGGGCGGTGTGACGCCCCACACCGAGCGCGAGGGCCGTCCGCAGATCCGCCGCGGTGTCCACGTCCCGGCGCACGCTGTCGACGTCCGCCAGGGCGATTTCCACCGCCCCCGAAGCGCAATGGCGGGCCCGTGACGGGCCGCCGAACGAGGGTGCCAATTCCACGTCCGGAGCAGCCGAAAGCAACGTCGTCCCGATTCTCGCCGCATCCGCCAGAAATGCTCGGGGGAATTTCGAGGCGTCGTCGAGCACGCGTAGCAATTCGGGCGGTCGCAAGGCGGGCAGATCGGCGTTCATCGCGGCCACCGCCGCCCGGGGCCGCCGCAGGCGCACGGCCCGCTCCCCGTGGGCCAGGGCGGCGTTCAAGCCGGCGCCCGGGGCGTCCGGCACGATGCGCGCGCCGAGCCTGGCCAGTTCCCGACCCGCCGCGGAGTCGTCCGTGACGACCACCACATCCACGACGGCCGCGCAGGCCAGCGCCCCCGCCACGGTGTCCTGCGCGAAGGCCAGCGCGAGCCCCGGGCGAGAGCCCCCGACGGCCGCCGCGAGACGGCTCTTGGCCAGTGCCAGCGGCTTCAGCGGGACGACCAGACTCCAGACGGCGTTCGTGGCGGCCCCCTTCCCTCCGGTGCGCTCCCGCACGCGCTCAAGCCATCGTCAGGTCATGGCCAGGTCATCAGTCGGCCCATTGTCACCTCCACCCGGGCAGAGGGGAGGCCGGGCGGTGTGAGCGGGGCGTACGGTGTTCTCGACAGAGACCGGGCCTGGGGCCACACTTGTCCGGCCGACGAGGTGCCCAAGCCGCGCACCGGTCCTAGAGGAAGGTGTTCGAGTGTCCCGCCGCAGAATCGGTTTCTGGTACCGCCTGGCGGCGGTCATCGCGAAACCGCCGCTGGTAGTGCTCTTCAAGCGGGACTGGCGGGGAATGGAGCACATTCCGGCCGACGGGGGATTTATCACCGCCGTCAATCACAACTCGTATCTGGACCCGCTCTCGTACGCGCACTTCCAGTACAACACCGGCCGGGTGCCCCGATTGCTCGCGAAGGCCGGCCTCTTCAAGGTGCCTTTTGTCGGCATGATCCTCCGTGGCTCCGGTCAGATCCCCGTGTACCGGGAGACCACCAACGCCCTCGACGCATTCAGGGCGGCCGTCGCGGCCATCGAGAGCGGTGAATGCGTGGCCTTTTACCCGGAAGGCACCCTCACCCGCGATCCCGACATGTGGCCGATGGCCGGCAAGACCGGCGCCGCCCGCGTGGCACTGATCACCAAGGCCCCGGTCATTCCGGTGGCCCAATGGGGCGCGAATCTCGCGATGCCGCCCTACGCGAAGACGGACAAGCTCCGGCTGTTCCCGCGCAAGACCCTCCAGGTGCTCGCCGGACCGCCCGTCGACCTCTCCGCCTTCCACGGCCGGGAACCCACCCCGGACGTGCTCAAGGAGGTCACCGAGGTCATCATGGCGGCCATCACCGAGCTGCTGGAGGAGTTGCGGGGCGAAAGCGCGCCCGCGCAGCCGTACGACCACCGCCAAGCCAGGGCGCAGCAGCGGCGCAACGCCGCGGGGGAGGGCAAGAAGTGACAGGTCCCGTGAAGGCAACCGTGTTCGGAACCGGCTCCTGGGGCACGGCGTTCGCCGTCGTGCTCGCCGACGCCGGCTGCGAGGTGACGATGTGGGGCCGCCGCCAGGAGCTGGTGGACGCCGTCAACAACGACCGGACCAACCCGGACTACTTCCCCGGCGTCGAACTCCCCGCCAACATCCGGGCCACCACCGACCCGGCCGAGGCGGCCCGCGGCGCCGACTTCACCGTCCTCGCCGTCCCCTCCCAGACCCTGCGCGGCAACCTCGCCGAGTGGGCGCCCCTGCTGGCGCCCGACACCGTGCTCGTATCCCTGATGAAGGGCATCGAACTCGGCACCGCCAAGCGGATGAGCGAGGTCATCGAGGAGGTGGCCAAGGTCCCCGCCGAGCGCGTCGCCGTGGTCACCGGCCCCAACCTGGCCCGCGAGATCGTCGCCCGCCAGCCCGCCGCCTCCGTGGTGGCCTGTGTGGACGACGCCGTGGCCCGGCGCCTCCAGGCCGCCTGCCACACCCCGTACTTCCGCCCGTACACGAGCACCGACGTCATCGGCTGCGAACTCGGCGGCGCCGTCAAGAACGTCATCGGCCTCGCCGTCGGCATCGCGGACGGCATGGGCCTCGGCGACAACACCAAGGGCTCGCTCATCACCCGCGGCCTCGCCGAAGCCACCCGCCTGGGCCTCGCGATGGGCGCCGACCCGCTCACCTTCTCCGGTCTCGCGGGGCTCGGCGACCTCGTCGCCACCTGCTCCTCGCCGCTCTCCCGCAACCACACCTTCGGCATCAACCTGGGCCGCGGGATGACCCTGGAGGAGACCATCGCGGTCACCCGACAGACCGCGGAAGGGGTCAAGTCCTGCCAGTCCGTGGCGGATCTGGCACGCCGGTACGGAGTGGACATGCCGATCACCGACACGGTGGTCGACATCGTGCACCACGGGAAGCCCACGCTGGTCGCCCTCAAGGAACTCATGGGGCGCAGCGCCAAACCGGAACGGCGCTGACTCCATTCCGGACGTCTGAGCGGGTACTCTCGTGGCGATATGAGCAGCGAGAACCTCCCCCAGACCCCTGAGCAGCAGGGCCGCAAGCCCCGCGTGGCCGTCGTGTTCGGCGGCCGCAGCTCGGAACACGCCATCTCGGTCGTCACGGCGGGCGCCGTGCTGCGGTCCATCGACCGGTCCAAGTACGAGGTGCTGCCCATCGGCATCACCACCGACGGCCGGTGGGCGCTGACCGCCGACGAGCCCTCCCGCATGGCCATCGCCGAGCGGGTGCTCCCGAGCGTCGAGGACCTGGCCGACTCCGAGGACGGCAGCGTCGTCCTGTCCGTCGACCCGGCCAACCGCGAGGTCGTCTACACCGAGCCGGGCGCCGTTCCCAAGGCCCTCGGCGAGGTCGACGTCGTCTTCCCCGTGCTGCACGGCCCGTACGGCGAGGACGGCACCCTCCAGGGCCTGCTGGAACTCTCCGGCATCCCCTACGTCGGCTCCGGCGTCCTCGCCTCGGCCGTCGGCCAGGACAAGGACTACATGAAGCGGGTGTTCACGTCCTTCGGCCTGAACGTCGGCCCGTACGTGACCGTCCGCCCGCGCGAGTGGGAGGCCGACCGGTCCGCCGCCACCGCCAAGGTCCTGGACTTCGCCGCCGAACACGGCTGGCCGCTGTTCGTGAAGCCCGCCCGCGCGGGCTCCTCCATCGGCATCACCAAGGTGGACGACGCGTCCGGCCTGGACGCCGCGATCGAAGAGGCCCGCCGCCACGACCCGAAGATCATCGTGGAGGCGCTGCTGCGCGGCCGCGAGATCGAGTGCGGGGTCCTGGAGTTCGAGGACGGGCCGCGCGCGAGCGTCCCCGCCGAGATCCCGCCGGTCTCCAGCCACGACTTCTACGACTTCGAGGCGAAGTACATCGACTCCGCCTCCGGGATCGTCCCCGCCCCGCTCACCGCGGAGCAGACCGCCGAGGTGCGCCGGCTCGCCGTCGAGGCCTTCGACGCCGCGTCCTGCGAGGGCCTGGTGCGCGCCGACTTCTTCCTCACGGAGGACGGCACCTTCGTCATCAACGAGATCAACACCATGCCGGGCTTCACCCCGATCTCCATGTACCCGCGCATGTGGCAGGAGTCCGGCATCGAGTACCCGGAGCTGGTGGACCGCCTGATCCAGGCCGCGCTGCGCCGCTCCACCGGGCTGCGCTAGACGACCCGGCGCCGGCCCGACCGCACGCACACGACGACCGCCCGCCGGGATCCCGGCGGGCGGTCATCATGAGTGGGGGAGACCGCACGGCGCGGCCCCCGTCGGGTCGGACGACTCAGTACGAGGAGATGCCCACGGGCACGGTCTTGGCGATGGCCGCGGAGAGATCGACCAGCATCCCCGCATCCGTGGCATGCTCCTTGTCGACCCGGACCTCCGTGTACGCCAGCCGCGCCCCGGTGGTGAACCGGAAACCGCCGCCCTCGTCGGCGGGAAGCTTCTCCAGCAACCAGCCGACTCCGTTGACCTCGACGCCGTCCTGCTTCGGATCCGACATCTTGGGCGGCTTGGGGATACCGCACCGCAGTACGATCGCCGAGCCGCCCCACGCGGCGGTCAGATCCGACTCGGGTCGGGTGGTGGTCCGCGCCAGGCCGGCCACCTTCTCCGGGAGCTCCTCGTGCAGTGCCGCACAGAGCCCCGCGACGTCGGCGGGCGGCGTGGGCGGCGGATCCACCCGGGCCTCGGCATCGCCCGAGGAACAGCCGGCGAGAGCCAGCAGGACCGCGCAGGCGGGAAGGGCCAGTAGACGGAGGGGCCGGCGGTGGAGGGACATCACCGGCCAAGAGTAGACGGGGGCTACAGATGGACCACCGGGCAGGTCAAGGTGCGGGTGATCCCCTCCACCTGCTGGACCTTGGCGACCACCATGCGGCCGAGATCGTCGACGGTGTCCGCCTGGGCGCGCACGATCACGTCGTACGGGCCCGTCACGTCCTCGGCCTGGATCACCCCCGGGATCTGGCCGATGGACTCGGCGACGAACGACGCCTTGCCCACCTCGGTCTGAATGAGGATGTACGCCTGTACCACGGAACCTCCAGGGCGGCCACGAGGATCATTTCCCCTAACCTTCGGGTGGGCCCGGGGACATCGGGTGGGCCCGAGCAAGAAGGGACGCCACGGTACCGCGTCGCCGAGCGTCACGGGGAGACCCGCGAGCCCGGCTCCACGCACGGCGAGGCGCACGGAGAGCAGAAGTTGACGTATCTGTTGACGGTACCCAGAGCTGTGACGGCTCGCGACCGCAAGCGGACTGGGCAAGAAGGGGCACAGCGATGAAGGGCACTGTGGGCGAGCTGGGGGAGTTCGGGCTCATTCGAGAGCTCACCTCACGGCTCACCACCACCCCGGCGGTCCGGCTCGGACCCGGCGACGACGCCGCGGTGGTGTCGGCCCCCGACCGGCGGGTCGTGGCGAGCACGGACATCCTGCTGGAAGGCCGGCACTTCCGGCGCGACTGGTCCACGGCCTACGACGTCGGCCGCAAGGCCGCCGCGCAGAACCTCGCCGACATCGCGGCGATGGGCGCGGTGCCGACCGCACTGCTCCTCGGCCTCGTCGTCCCGGCCGAACTGCCGGTCACCTGGCCCACCGAGCTGATGGACGGCATCCGCGACGAATGCCAGGTCGCGGGCGCGGCCGTGGTCGGCGGCGACGTCGTACGGGGCGACACCATCACCGTCGCCATCACCGCCCTCGGGGACCTGCGCAACCACGAGCCCGTGCTGCGCTCCGGCGCCCAGCCCGGCGACGTGGTGGCCGTCACCGGCTGGCTGGGCTGGTCCGCGGCCGGCTTCGCGGTCCTCTCGCGCGGCTTCCGCTCCCCGCGGGCCTTCGTCGAGGCGCACCGACGCCCGGAACCGCCGTACCACGCGGGCCCCGCCGCCGCCGGACTCGGTGCCACCGCCATGACCGACGTCAGCGACGGCCTCGTCGCGGACCTCGGGCACATCGCCGAGGCCAGCAAGGTACGGATCGACCTGCGCTCGGCGGCCGTCGACATCCCCAGCCAGATGCACGACATCGGCCAGGCCGTCGGCGTGGACCCGCTCCAGTGGGTCCTGACCGGGGGAGAGGACCACGCCATCGTGGCCACCTTCCCGCCCGACGTGAAACTGCCCGCCCGCTGGAAGGTCATCGGAGAGGTCCAGAACCGCTCCGCGGCCCCCCAGGTGACCGTGGACGGCGCGCCCTGGACCAGCACCGGCGGCTGGGACCACTTCGGCGCCGACCCGACCGCCGAGGAGCCCGCGCGATGAACCGTCCGCCGCTGTGCCTGACCGTCGCCGGATCGGACTCCGGCGGCGGCGCGGGCATCCAGGCCGACCTCAAGACGATGCTGGCACTCGGCGTGCACGGGATGAGCGTGCTGACCGCCGTGACGGCCCAGAACTCGCTCGGCGTCCACGGGGTCTGGGAACTGCCGGCGGAGGCCGTGACGGCCCAGTACCGGGCCGTGGTGGACGACATCGGCGTCCAGGCCGTCAAGACCGGGATGCTGTCCTCCGCGTCGCTGGTGGAGACCGTGGCCGAACTGCTGGCCGGCACCCCGGCCCCGGCGGTCGTGGACCCCGTCGGCGTCTCCAAGCACGGGGACGCGCTGCTCGCCGGCTCGGCGCTGGACGCCGTACGCGAGGAACTCCTGCCGCGGGCCACCGTGGCCACCCCGAACCTCGACGAGGTGACCCGACTCACCGGCCTGGTGGTGGAGACGGAGGACGACATGCGGCGGGCGGCCGACGCGATCCTCGCTCACGGCCCCCGGTGGGCGCTGATCAAGGGCGGACACCTGCGGGACCACGGCGACCAGGCCGTGGACCTGCTCACCGACGGATCCGACGAGCGGTGGCTGCGCGCACCCCGGCACGACAACCGGCACACCCACGGCACGGGCTGCACCCTCGCGAGCGCGATCGCGGCGGGCCTCGCCAAGGGACTCGACGTCCCCGACGCCGTCACCACGGCCAAGGACTACGTCACCGGGGCCATTGCCGCCGGCTTCGCGCTCGGCGGCGGCATCGGCCCCGTGGACCACGCCTGGCGTTGGCGGGCCTGAACGCGCGGAGAGCTCCCGGGAACCCTCTACGGGTTCCCGGGAGCTCTCCGCGCTCGCTCAGGCAAGGCAAAAGGCCGGCCCACCAGGTGGACCGGCCTTCTTGGCAACCGGAAAGGGCTGCGCTACGACGTGAGGCGTCAGCGCGAGACCTTGCCGGCCTTGATGCACGAGGTGCAGGCGTTGAGGCGCTTCGGCGTCCCATTGACCACGGCACGGACGCGCTGGATGTTCGGGTTCCAGCGACGCGAGGTGCGGCGGTGCGAGTGGGAGATGTTGTTGCCGAAGCTCGGCCCCTTGGCGCAAACGTCGCAGTTGGCAGCCACAGGTCACTCCAAAGACTTCAGATGCACTTACAGTGAATCCGGCGCACCGGAATCAGAGATCCGAAGTGGTTTGCCGGGGGAATGGCCCGACTCTCATCGGGCAACCGGAGCAGCATACAACGTCTGTGCCGGTCCAAGAAAACTACCATGGCGGCCGCCGACCACGCCCCGCGGTCCCGAGGCGCCGGCCACCCTTGGTTACCCTGCGGTGAACCCCGGCCCGCACAAGGAGGAACGCCCGGTGCCTTACGAGCCTCAGCCGCACACCCTCGACGCCGAAGCGGTGCGCACCTGGAGCTCGCTCGCCCTGACCGCCCTGGGCCGGGCCCGCGAGGACATCGACGCGATCAACGTCTACCCCGTGGCCGACGCGGACACCGGCACCAACCTCTACCTGACCGCCGAATCGGCCGCCCGCGAGCTGGCCGCCGCCTTCGCCTCGGCCTCCGGCGACGTGACCGACGCCACGCCCGCTCCCGACCCCCTGTCCCTGGCCGAGGCCGTGCGGGCCTACGCGTACGGCGCCCTGACAGGCGCCCGGGGCAACTCCGGGACGATCCTCGCCCAACTGCTCCGCGGCGTCGCCGACGTGCTCGGCGCCGAACCCGAGGGACGCGACCCCGGCCCGCTCCTGGCGCGGGCCCTCACCCGGGCCGCCGAGGAGGCCTACCAGGCCGTCGCGCACCCCGTCGAGGGGACCATGCTCACCGTCGCCGCGGCCGCGGCCAAGGCCGGCCACGCCGCCGAGGCCACCGCCGGCAACGCCGCCGACGTGGCACGCGCCGCCTACGACGGAGCCCGCGCGGCCCTCGCCGAGACCCCGGGGCAGCTCGCCGCGCTGGGCCGGGCCGGGGTGGTCGACGCCGGGGGCTGCGGACTGGTCGCCGTGCTCGGCGCCCTGTGGCAGGCGCTGTCCGGCCGGGAACCCGCCGCCGAACCGATCCGCGGCCGGGCCGTGCCCGTACCCCGGTCGCCGGAGCCGTGCGCCGAGGAGCACGGTGGGCCCGCGTACGAGGTGATCTACCTGCTGGAGGCCGTTGAGCCGGCCGTCGGGGAACTGCGCGCCCGACTCGACGGGCTCGGCGACTCCCTCGTGGTGGTCGGCGGCGACGGACTCTGGAACGTCCACGTCCACGTCGACGACCCGGGCGCCGCCGTCGAGGCCGGCGTCGTCGCCGGACGCCCCTACCGCATCCGGATCACCCACTTCGGCGACGAACGACGCCGGGCCGGCGTCCCGCGCGCCCAGCGGGCCGCGGTCGCCGTCGTACCCGGCGAGGGACTGGCCGGACTGTGCGGGGAGGCGGGCGCGACCACCGTCCTCGCCCGCCCCGACGCCCCCCCGGCCCCCGCCGACCTGGTCGACGCCATCCGCCGGGCCCACGCCCGCGAGGTGGTGCTGCTGCCCAACGACTCCGAGTGGCGGGCGGCCGCCTCGGCCGCGGCGGAACAGGCCCGCGCCGACGGCGTGCGGGTCGCCGTGATCCCCACCCGCTCGGCGGTCCAAGGCCTGGCCGCACTCGCCGTGCACGACCCCGACGCCAGCTTCGACGAGGACGTCGTCGCCATGACCGCGGCGGCCGGAGCCACCCGCTACGGCGAACTCGCCGTCGCGGAACGACAGTCCTTCACCTCCGCCGGCATCTGCCAGGCCGGGGACGTGCTCGGGCTCATCGACGGCGACGTCGCCGTCATCGGCCCCGGCCTCCCGGAGACCGCCGAGGCCGTCCTGGACCGCATGCTCGGCTCCGGCGGCGAACTCGTCACCCTGGTGCTCGGGGAGGACGTCCCGGACGCCCTCGCCGCCCGCCTGGAGGCCTACGTACAACACGGCCACCTGGCCGTCGACACGGTCACCTACCGGGGCGGGCGCTACTCGGCGCCGCTCCTCATCGGGGTCGAATAAGGGTCGAAGGACGGGCTTGTCGGCGCCATGGTGTGCAATGGAACACGTGCCCGCGCTCGACGAAGACCTCAAGAAGACCCTCGGCCCCGCCACCGCCAAGGTGCTGGCCGAGCACCTCGGCCTGCACACGGCCCTGGACCTGCTGCACCACTACCCCCGGCGGTACGCCGAGCGCGGCGAGCTGACTTCCCTCGCCGACCTCGCCGACCAGCTCGACGAGCACGTCACGGTCGTCGCGCAGGTCGCCGACGCGCGCCTGCTGACCTACCAGGGCGGCCGGGGTGGCGGGAAGCGCCTCGAAGTCACCATCACGGACGGCAGCGGCCGGCTCCAGCTGGTCTTCTTCGGGTCCGGCGTCCACAAGCCGCACAAGGACCTGCTGCCCGGCAGCCGCGCGATGTTCGCGGGCAAGGTCTCCCGGTTCAACCACAAACTCCAGCTCGCCCACCCCGCCTACGAGCCCCTCGGCAGGGACGCGGACGACACCGGCGGCGCGGACGCCGCGGCCGCCTTCGCCGGCCGGCTCATCCCGATCTACCCGGCCTGCAAACAAATGGAGTCCTGGAAGATCGCCAAATGCGTGGACGCGGTGCTGCCCGGCGTCCGCGAGGCCGTCGACCCGCTCCCGGCCACCCTGCGCGAGGGCCGCGGCCTGGTCCCGCTCACCGAGGCCCTGCTGAAGGTCCACCGCCCCACCACCAAGGCCGACGTGGAGGACGCCCGCCAACGACTCAAGTGGGACGAGGCGTTCGTCCTCCAGGTTGCCCTCGCCCGCCGCCGGCACGCCGACTCCCAACTCCCGGCCGTCCCGCGCCGGCCCCGCCCGGGGGGACTCCTCGACGCCTTCGACGCGAAGCTGCCCTTCACCCTCACCGAGGGCCAGCGGACCGTCTCCAAAGAGATCTTCGACGACCTCGCCACCGACCACCCCATGCACCGCCTGCTCCAGGGCGAGGTCGGCAGCGGCAAGACGATGGTGGCGCTGCGGGCCATGCTCGCCGTCGTCGACGCGGGCGGACAGGCCGCGATGCTCGCGCCCACCGAGGTGCTCGCCCAACAGCACCACCGCTCCATCACCGAGATGATGGGCGAACTCGCCGAGGGCGGCCTGCTGGGCGGATCCGACCAGGGCACCAAGGTCACGCTGCTCACCGGCTCGATGGGGGTGCCGGCCAGGCGCCGGGCCCTGCTGGACCTGGTGACCGGCGAGGCCGGGATCGTCATCGGCACCCACGCCCTGATCGAGGACAAGGTGCAGTTCCACGACCTCGGCCTGGTCGTGGTCGACGAACAACACCGCTTCGGCGTCGAACAGCGCGACGCGCTGCGCTCGAAGGGCAAACAGCCCCCGCACCTGCTGGTGATGACCGCGACCCCGATCCCCCGCACGGTCGCCATGACGGTCTTCGGCGACCTGGAGACCTCCGTACTGGACCAGCTGCCCGCCGGCCGCTCTCCCATCGCCACCCACGTGGTGCCCGCCAAGGACAAGCCGCACTTCCTCGCGCGCGCCTGGGAACGAGTGCGGGAGGAGGTCGAGAACGGCCACCAGGCCTACGTCGTCTGTCCGCGCATCGGCGACGGCGAGGACGAGCCCAAGAAGAAGAAGGCCGCCGAGGAGGACGGCGACAAGCGACCCCCGCTGGCCGTACTGGAGATCGCCGACCAGCTCGCCCGGGGCCCGCTCGCCGGGCTGAGCGTCGAGGTGCTCCACGGACGGATGGACCCCGCGGACAAGGACGCCGTCATGCGCCGCTTCGCCGCCGGCGAGGTCAAGGTGCTGGTCGCCACCACCGTCATCGAGGTCGGGGTGAACGTCCCCAACTCCACGGTCATGGTGATCATGGACGCGGACCGGTTCGGGGTCTCCCAACTCCACCAGCTGCGCGGCCGCGTCGGCCGCGGCTCGGCGCCTGGGCTGTGCCTGCTGGTCAGCGAGATGCACGAGGCGAGCCCCGCCCGCGCCCGCCTCGCCGCCGTCGCCGCCACCCTCGACGGCTTCGAGCTCTCCCGGATCGACCTGGAACAGCGGCGCGAGGGCGACGTGCTGGGGCAGGCCCAGTCCGGGGTCCGCTCCTCGCTGCGCATGCTCGCCGTCATCGAGGACGAGGAGGTCATCGCCCAGGCCCGGGAGGAGGCCACCCGCGTGGTCGCCGAGGACCCCGAGCTGGAGCACCTGCCCGGCCTGCGGACCGCCCTGGACGCCCTGCTGGACACCGAGCGCGAGCAGTACCTGGAGAAGGGCTGAGGACGACGACCTATCGTTGAACCGCTGAACGTTTCTCCGTCTCCCCACCGAAGGACCCCAGATGACCCGCGTGATCGCCGGCAGCGCCGGCGGGCGACGGCTGGCCGTGCCGCCCGGCACCGGCACCCGCCCGACCTCGGACCGGATGCGCGAAGGGCTCTTCTCCACCTGGGAGTCCCTGCACGGCGTCGAGGGCGCCCGCGTGCTCGACCTCTACGCGGGCTCCGGCGCGGTGGGGCTGGAGGCCCTCTCCCGCGGCGCC
This sequence comes from Streptomyces sp. NBC_01426, assembly GCF_036231985.1. Classification (GTDB taxonomy): domain Bacteria; phylum Actinomycetota; class Actinomycetes; order Streptomycetales; family Streptomycetaceae; genus Streptomyces. The sequence goes on along the minus strand of NZ_CP109500.1, from coordinate 2,559,505 downwards.
GAACGGGCCCTGCTGGTCGAGCCCGACGCGAAGGCCGCCAAGGCGATCAAGGACAACATCACCTCGGTGGGCCTGCCCGGAGCCGAATTCCGCGCGGGCAGGGCCGAACAGATCGTGGCGGTCCCCTTCCACGGGGAGCCGTACGACATCGTCTTCCTGGACCCGCCGTACGTCGTGGAGCACGAGGAACTCCGGGAGATCCTCCTCACACTCCGGTCCAATGGCTGGCTCACGGAGGACGCACTGGTCACCGTGGAGCGCAGCACCAGGAGCGGCGCCTTCCCGTGGCCCGACGGCTTCGAATCGCTCCGGTCACGCAAGTACGGCGAAGGGACCCTCTGGTACGGTCGCGCCGCCTTCACCAGCGAAAACTCATGATGCCCGCACCGGGGAGCGAGGGAATTCAGTTGCGCCGCGCCGTCTGTCCGGGGTCGTTCGACCCCATCACCAACGGACACCTCGACATCATCGGCCGGGCCTCCCGGCTCTACGACGTGGTCCACGTCGCCGTGATGATCAACCAGTCCAAGCAGGGGTTGTTCACCGTCGAGGAGCGGATCGAGCTGATCCGGGAGGCGACGGCCGACTACGGGAACGTGGAGGTCGAGTCCTTCCACGGACTGCTGGTCGACTTCTGCAAGCAGCGGGACATCCCGGCCATCGTCAAGGGCCTGCGCGCCGTCAGCGACTTCGACTACGAGCTGCAGATGGCCCAGATGAACATGGGACTGTCGGGCGTCGAAACGCTGTTCGTGCCGACCAACCCCACCTACAGCTTCCTGTCGTCCTCCCTGGTCAAGGAAGTCGCCACGTGGGGCGGCGACGTCGCCCACCTGCTGCCGGCGCACGTGCACGCGGCCCTGCTGGATCGACTGCGCGACCGCTGACGGGTCGTTGTCACCCCGGTCCGCCCCGGGCCCGTACCCCGGGGCCTTACAGTCGTCGGGTCCGACTCGGGAACCGCCCGAGGCCGAGAGAGTGCGAGCCCCCATGGACGTGCAGAAGAAGCTCGACGAGATCGTCGCGGCCGTCGGCGGCGCCCGGTCCATGCCCATGTCCTCCTCGTGCGTGATCAATCGCGCGGAGCTGCTCGCGCAGCTCGAAGAGGTGCGCGAGGCACTGCCCGGATCGCTCGCACAGGCCCGGGAGCTCATCGGCGGCCGGGAGCAGATGGTCGAGGAGGCCCGCCGGGAGGCGGACCGGATCATCGAGTCGGCGCACGCCCAACGCGGCTCCCTCATCTCCGACACGGAGGTCGCGCGCCGCTCGCAGGCCGAGGCGGACCGGATCCTCGCGGACGCCCGCCGGGAGGCCGAGGAGATCCGGGCCGAGGCGGACGACTACGTCGACAGCAAGCTCGCCAACTTCGAGGTCGTGCTCAGCAAGACCATCGGCTCGGTGGACCGCGGCCGGGAGAAGCTGCTGGGCCGCGGTCCGGGCCCGGGCGGCAACGGGTACGAGGACCCCGCGGACCACGACGCCCCCGAGCCCAGCCCGGATCCGCAGACCCGCCGCGAGCAGGCCGACGCGTACGTGGACACCAAGCTGGCGACCTTCGAGGCGGTGCTGTCCAAGACCCTGGAGGCGGTGGGACGCGGCCGCCAGAAGCTGCTCGGGCGCGCACCCGTGGACGACCTCGGCGCGCACATGGCGGCCCAGGACGCGGCGGGCCACCAGCAGGGCCGCTCGTCGAGCGACGCCGACTTCCTGGCCGGCCTGGCCGAGCCGACGGCCCCGGTGATCCCCGCCCAGGTCCAGGCGCCGGCGCCGCAGGAGCCCGTGTACGACGGCTACTCCTACCAGCAGCCCGCGGCCCACCAGCAGGACGCGTACGCCGCGTACCAGGATCCGTACGGCTACCAGCAGCAGCCCGACCCCTACGCCGGCTCGTACCAGCAGCAGCCGGACCCGTACGGGGCCTACCAGCAGCAGGTCCCGCAACACCAGGACCAGCAGCACCAGCAGCACCAGGGCGGGCACCACCACGAACAGCAGGTTCCCCCGCAGCCCGCGCTCGACGAGACCAGCTTCTTCGACACGAGCATGATCGACCTGAACCAGCTGCGGCAGTACGAGCAGGGACGCCAGTGAGGCTCGGGGCCGGATTGGGCTCAGAGCGAAGCGGCGGGTATCCTGGCTCTTCGGTCGCGCGTATGCACCGCGATCCATGCTGCCCGTGAGCGGCAGAAACTTTGATCTTCAGCGATCTGTGAAAGCAGGAACGGCCCTGAATACCCGCCTCGACCACCACAACCCCCTCGTGTTCGACACGCACGAGCTGGGTCGGCGTCCTGGTGCCATGCAGCGGCTGTCCCGTGAGATCGCGGCACCGGCGGACCTCGGTCTCGCCGGCGTCATCGGGGTACCGGAAGGCGCCCCGCTGAAGCTCACCCTCCGCCTGGAGTCGGTCATGGAAGGGGTGCTTGTCACAGGCACCGCCCGTGCATCGGCCGTGGGGGAGTGCGTAAGGTGTCTGGAGTCTGTCGGGCGCGAGCTCAAGGCGGACTTCCAGGAGATGTTCTCGTACCCTGACGCCGACGACCGGAGCCGCTCCAAGGCGGAACCGGCCGACGACGCCGAGGACGACGAGGACACGCTCTTCCTCGAGGACGGCTTGTTCGACCTCGAACCCCTGCTGCGGGACGTGGTGGTGCTCGCACTGCCGCTGCAGCCGGTGTGCCGAGAAGACTGTCTCGGACTGTGCCCCGATTGCGGGCTCAGCCTGAACGACGACCCGGACCACCACCATGAGGCCGTCGACATCCGTTGGGCGGCCTTGCAGGAACTCGTCGTGACCGATCAGGACGACGAGAAGGACAACATGAGCGGCACTGCATCTGACGGAGTTCAGAGCGCCGCCGAGAAGCAGGAGAAGTAGCCGTGGCTGTTCCGAAGCGGAAGATGTCGCGCAGCAACACGCGCCACCGCCGGTCGCAGTGGAAGGCTGCGGTCCCCAACCTGGTTTCGTGCGAGCGCTGCCAGGAGCCGAAGCTCCAGCACATTGCGTGCCCGAGCTGCGGCACCTACAACAAGCGCCAGGTTCTCGAGGTCTGAGCGGCTGGTGAGAGGCGCAATGTCTGAGCTGTCCAACGCTGAGAAGCAGGCAGACAGTAACAACGCGGCCTCGTCCCACGTGCTTCTGGAAGGGCGGCTCGGGTACCAACTCGAGACCGCCCTTCTGGTGCGTGCACTGACCCACCGCTCGTACGCGTACGAGAACGGCGGTCTGCCCACCAACGAGCGCCTGGAGTTCCTCGGGGACTCCGTGCTCGGCCTGGTGGTCACGGACACGCTGTACACGACCCACCCCGACCTGCCGGAAGGCCAACTGGCCAAACTGCGGGCCGCTGTGGTCAACTCGCGCGCACTTGCGGAGGTCGGGCGTGGCCTCGAACTCGGCTCCTTCATCCGGCTCGGCCGGGGCGAAGAGGGCACGGGTGGCCGGGACAAGGCCTCCATCCTCGCCGACACGCTTGAAGCGGTGATCGGCGCGGTCTACCTCGATCAGGGCCTCGACGCGGCCTCGGAGCTGGTCCACCGGCTCTTCGACCCGCTCATCGAGAAGTCCTCCAACCTCGGGGCCGGCCTGGACTGGAAGACCAGTCTCCAGGAGCTCACGGCGGCCGAAGGCCTTGGTGTACCGGAATACCTGGTCACCGAGACCGGTCCGGACCACGAGAAGACCTTCACAGCTGCCGCTCGCGTCGGTGGTGTCTCGTACGGCACCGGCACCGGCCGCAGCAAGAAGGAAGCGGAACAGCAGGCGGCCGAGTCCGCGTGGCGCGGGATCCGCGCCGCGGCGGACGAGCGGATCGCGGCGGCAGCCGCTGCCGCAGCCGCTCCGGCAGAGGTCGCGGCTCCGGCCGCGGCCGAGGACGGCGGGGCGCCGACGCCCGTCGAACCGTCGCCGGGCGCCTGACCCTTCCTTCGGGATGTTCCCCGCCCCCGCCCCTCTCCGGAGGGGCGGGGGCGGTCCCGTTCCCGGGCACCCCGAGGGCGGCCGGTAGGCTCGGCGAAGCGTCCAGACCCGTCGCCCTCCCGGAGGAACACCGTGCCCGAGCTGCCCGAAGTCGAAGTGGTGCGGCGCGGTTTGGAGCGTTGGGTGGCCGGGCGGACCATCGAGTCCGTCGAGGTCCTGCACCCCCGTGCCGTGCGGCGGCACCCGGGCGGCGGCGCCGATTTCGCGGCCCGACTCACCGGGGAGACCGTCGGGGTGCCGCAGCGGCGCGGGAAGTACCTGTGGCTGCCGCTCGTGGAACGCGACCTGTCGGTGCTGGGCCACCTCGGCATGAGCGGACAACTGCTGGTGCAGCCGGTCGGGGCCCCCGACGAGAAGCACCTGCGGATCCGCGTGCGCTTCGACGACGCGACCGGCACCGAGCTGCGCTTCGTGGACCAGCGCACCTTCGGCGGGCTGTCCCTGCACGAGAACACCCCCGACGGGCTCCCCGACGTCATCGCGCACATCGCCCGTGACCCGCTGGACCCGCTCTTCCCCGAAGCCGCCTACCACCTCGCGCTGCGCGCCAAGCGGACCACCGTCAAGCGGGCCCTGCTGGACCAGTCGCTCATCAGCGGGGTCGGCAACATCTATGCCGACGAGGCCCTGTGGCGCGCCCGCCTGCACTACGAGCGCCCGACGGCCACGCTCACGCGCCCCCGGAGCGCGGAACTCCTCTCCCACGTCCGTGACGTCATGAACGCCGCGCTCGCCGTCGGCGGGACCAGCTTCGACAGCCTGTACGTGAACGTGAACGGCGAGTCCGGATACTTCGACCGCTCGCTCGACGCGTACGGCCGGGAGGACGAGCCCTGCCGGCGCTGCGGGACCCCGATGCGCCGCCGGCCGTGGATGAACCGGTCGAGCTACTTCTGCCCGCGCTGTCAGCGGCCGCCGCGCGCCTCGTCGTAGGACGCCCGGGCGGCGAGCACCTGCCGCATGTTGTCCTCCACGGAGTGGATCAGGGCGAGCAGCCGGTCGGCGACCTCGTGGCCCAGGGGAGTGAGTTCGTAGTCGACGCGGGGCGGGTTCGTGGGCTGCGCCTCGCGGTGGACTATGCCGTCGCGCTCCAGCGCGTGCAGGGTCTGGGAGAGCATCTTCTCGCTGACGCCGTCCACGCGGCGACGCAGTTCGTTGAAGCGACAGGCGCCGTCGCGCAGGGCGCCCACGGTCAGACTGCCCCAGCGTCCGGTGACGTGCTCCAGGGTTTCCCGGGAAGGGCAGGTGCGGGCGAAGACATCGAAAGGCAGTTCCGATGCGGGCGCGTCCGTGCGAACAGGGGTCTCCATAGCGCAAGCGTACCCTCGGGTAGCGCTAACTGTCTGCTTGCGCTTTCGAAAAGTTAGTGATTCTCTTTCTCTTGTCGCCGTCGTGCCACGACGCGACGCATCGAGCACATCCTTGAGGGAGAACCACCATGTCCGACATCACGCCCGCCCCCGTCGTCTCGGTCGCCTACCACTCGGGATACGGCCACACCGCGGTCGTCGCCGAGGCCGTCCGGGCGGGAGCCGCCGACGCCGGCGCGACCGTCCACCTCGTCAAGGTCGACGAGATCGACGACGCGCAGTGGGCGCTGCTGGACGCGTCGGACGCGATCATCTTCGGCTCCCCGACGTACATGGGCACCGCCTCGGGCGCCTTCCACGTCTTCGCCGAGGCCACCTCGAAGCGCTGGTTCGGGGACGTCTGGCAGGACAAGATCGCCGCGGGCTTCACCAACTCCGGCTCGAAGAGCGGCGACAAGATGCACACGCTGCAGTTCTTCCAGACGCTGGCCGCGCAGCACGCGATGAGCTGGGTGAACCTGGGCCTGAAGCCGGGCTGGAACTCCACCACCGGCTCCGAGTACGACCTGAACCGCCTCGGCTTCTTCTCCGGCGCGGCCGCCCAGACCAACTCTGACCAGGGCCCCGAGGCGGTCCACAAGGCGGACATCGCCACCGCCGAGCACCTCGGCCGGCGCGTCGCCGAGCACACCCGCGTGGTCCTGGCGGGTCGCGCGGCCCTCGCCGTCGCGCGGTAGCCGCCGTCCGGTGGTCGCCGGGGTGACGGTCCTCCGGGAGCGGGGCCTCTAGAAGCCGAAGTCCTGGGTCCACCACGGGCCGCCGGCTGCGAAGTAGGCGCCGACGCCCAGGGTGCGGAACTCGCAGTTGAGGATGTTCGCCTTGTGGCCCGGGCTGTTCATCCAGGCCTTCATCACCGCGTCGGCGTCACCCTGGCCGCGGGCTATGTTCTCGCCGCCGAGGCCGGATATGCCCGCGTTGTCGGCCCGCTTCCACGGGGTGTTCCCGTCCGGGTCGGTGTGGTCGAAGAAGCCCCGTATCGCCATGTCCTTGCTGAAGGCGCCCGCCAGCGCCGCGAGCGGCGGGTTCGCCCGGACCGGGCCGCAGCCCGCCTGGGCGCGCGCCTGGTTCACCAGGGTCAGGACGGCCGCCTCCTCGGCGGAGTGTCCACCGGAGGGTGCGGGCGCCGTGGGCTTCGGCGCGGGGGTCGAAGGCGTCCTGGTCGGCTCCGGCTCGGGGTCCGGCTTCGGCTCGGGGTCCGGCTTCGGGGCGGGAGCGGTGGGCTTCTCCGGCTCCGGCTTCACAGGCTCCGGCTTCACGGGCTGGGGCTTCACCGGTTCGGGCTTCACGGGCTGGGGCTTCACCGGTTCGGGCTTGACCGGTTTCGGTTCCGGCGCCTTCGTCGAGGCGGACGGCTTCGGCGTCGGGGACTGCGGCTTCGGGGACTGCGTCGTCGGCGTCGGCGTGGGAGAGGTCGAGGCCGAGGGGGACGGCGACGACGGCCGGGTCGGCGTGGCGCTGCCCGGGGCGGAGGGCGTGGAGGCGCGGCCCCGCAGACCGGCCAGGCCGCCCTGCCCCTGTACCGCGTTCTCGTCACGGGCGGACGGCGAGGCCTTGGCCTCCGTCTTCGCGCCGGTGTCCGTCCCGACGTACGGGAAGGAGCCGCCGACCGGGACGATGCCGGTCGTCACGACCGCCGTCGTGCCGAGGACCAGGGCCACCGGGACACCCACGAGGCCGATGCGGACGGCGGTGCCGCGCTTGCCGCCGCCGCGGCGCGGCGGAGCGGGGAGTTTGTGGCGTCCCATCGGCGTCGTGCCTTCCTTCAGCGATCCTTCAACGATCAATCTTTGCTCGCCCAAACGGATGAGCTCATTGGAGCGGGACTGTACGCCATGGGACCCGGGGGGCGATGTGCCGCGAATCGGACGCCCCGGTTAGCGTTCGGGCATGGATGAAGAAGTCCGGCTGACCGCATGGGTGCGCGGCCGTGTACAGGGAGTGGGCTTCCGCTGGTTCACCAGGGCCAATGCTCTGGAGATCGGCGAGGTGGTCGGCTTCGCGCTCAACCTGGACGACGGTCGAGTACAGGTGGTGGCCGAAGGTCAACGTGAGAATTGCCACCGGCTGCTGGACTGGCTGCGCTCGGCCGACACGCCCGGCCGGGTGGACGGGGTGACAGAGATCTGGGGCACACCGCGCGGTGGCTACGAGGGATTCGCGATCCGATGACGGATCGACTGATCATGCACTGATCAGATCTCTGGATGGTCGACACACGGTCGGAACTGCGCATTCGTCGCGGAGCCGTTGCCGTCGGTCGGGATCCGTGGAAGGCTCGGAGATGAGGATGATCTCCGCGCCGCAGGCGAGCGCCGGGCCGCCCGCCGATACGGGGCGTGATCGTGTTGACCGTCAAACTTTTTGGTGAGACGCTGGAAGCCCCGCGCACCTGAGCTGTTTGGCAGTGTTGGCAGTAGTAAGCGCAGTGACTGTCAGTTGCTGCCGGACATCCGCGGGTGCGATTCCCTCACGACCCACACCGCTCTCGGTCGGTCACTCAGTGTGGAGGACCATCCATCATGGCAAAGGCGCTTCTCGGTTACGTCGGCGGTTCCGACCCGCGACTCCTCGCCGAGATGCGACGGCTTCAGCAGCGCGTCCAGGACCTCGAGTCCGAGCTCGGACGAATCCAGTCCGAGAACGACGCACTGAACGCGGCCGCCGCTCAGCACGGAGACTCGCTGCTCGACAGCATCGACCTCGACGTACCCCAGGCGGAGCCTGCGCTCACCTGATCCGCGCTTCACTCGTCGCTCGATTCCAGCACCGTTTGATCTGCAAGGGACGCTCCGGCGTCCCTTCTTTCTTGCACGGCCGGCCCCTCTTCGCACCGCCGGCCCGTCCCTGCCGGCCGTCCCCGCCCGGGCCGCACCATTGGGCCAGGTGGGGGGTTGATTCCGTTGCCGTCTGATCTGCCCTGCACCTTCATGGGTGAAACCGAACGTGAAAGGTAGAGTCCGGCGGCGTGCACCTCAAGTCCCTGACCCTGCGCGGCTTCAAGTCATTTGCTTCCGCGACCACCTTGCGCTTCGAGCCGGGGATCACCTGTGTCGTCGGCCCGAACGGATCGGGCAAGTCCAACGTGGTGGACGCGCTGTCCTGGGTCATGGGCGAACAAGGGGCCAAGTCCCTGCGCGGCGGCAAGATGGAAGACGTCATCTTCGCCGGCACCACGGGCCGCCCGCCGCTGGGGCGCGCCGAGGTCTCGCTGACCATCGACAACTCCGACGGCGCGCTGCCGATCGAGTACGCCGAGGTCACGATCACGCGGATCATGTTCCGCGGCGGGAGCAGCGAGTACCAGATCAACGGCGACACCTGCCGGTTGCTCGACATCCAGGAGCTGCTCTCCGACTCCGGCATCGGCCGCGAGATGCACGTCATCGTCGGACAGGGTCAACTGGACTCCGTACTGCACGCCGATCCGATGGGCCGCCGCGCCTTCATCGAGGAGGCGGCCGGCGTACTGAAGCACCGCAAGCGCAAGGAGAAGGCGCTGCGGAAGCTCGACGCGATGCGGGCCAACCTCGCGCGCGTACAGGACCTCAACGACGAACTGCGGCGACAGCTCAAGCCGCTCGGGCGCCAGGCGGCTGTGGCCCGGCGGGCCGCCGTGATCCAGGCGGATCTGCGGGACGCGCGACTGCGGCTGCTCGCCGACGACCTGGTCACCCTGACGGGTGCGCTGGACGCGGAGATCGCGGACGAGGCGGCGCTGAAGGAACGCAAGGAGGCGGCCGAGCGGGAGCTGGCGGGCGCGCTGCGACGCGAGGCCGAACTGGAGGAAGCGGTACGGGAACTCGCCCCCCGGCTGCAACGGGCGGGGCAGACCTGGCACGAACTCGCCCAGTCGGCCGAACGGGTGCGCGGAACCGTTTCCCTGGCGCAGGCGCGGGTCAAGAGCGCGTCGGCGCCGCCGGAGGACGAGCGGCGCGGCCGCGATCCCGAGGAGATGGAGCGCGAGGCGGCGCGGATCCGTGAGCAGGAGGCCGAGCTGACGGCCGCTCTGGAGGCGGCCTCGCGGGCGCTGGAGGACACCGTCGAGCACCGGGCGGAGCTGGAGCGTTCCCTGGCCGACGAGGAACGGCGGCTGCGGGACGCGGCGCGGGCCATCGCCGACCGGCGCGAGGGGCTGGCCCGACTGACCGGCCGGCTCGGCGCGGCCCGGTCGAGGGCGGGCGCGGCGCAGGCGGAGATCGAACGGCTGGAAGCGGCGCGCGACGACGCCGAAACCCGTGCGGCGCGGGCACAGGCGGAGTACGAGGCGTTGGCCGAGGAGGTCGGGGCCCTTGACGACCCGGCGGTCGAGGGGGAGTACGAGGCGGCGCGGGCCCGGCTGGCGCGATCCGAGGCGGCCCTGTCGGCGGCCCGCGAGGCGCTGACCTCGGCCGAGCGCTCCCGGGCGGCCGTGGCGGCCCGACGGGACGCGTTGGCGCCGGCGCTGCGGCGCAAGGACGGCACGGGAACCCTGCTCGGGACCCGCGAACGGCTCGACGGGCTGCTCGGCCCCGCGGCCGAACGGGTGACGGTGGCACCGGGGCACGAGGTGGCGGTCGCCGCGGCGTTGGGAGCGGCCGCCGACGCGCTCGCCGTGTCCTCGGCGGGGGCGGCGGCGGAGGCCATCCGGCACCTGCGGGACACGGACGCGGGGCGGGTCACCTTCCTGATCGCCCCGGAGTCCGCGGCCGTCGTGCCCGGTCAGGCCGTGGATCCCGGAGGCCGGCCGGCGGGCGAGGGGAGCCTGCCGGGCCAGAGCGCCGGCCCGGATGCGCACGCCGCCCAGGCGTCGGCGCCCGCTTCCGCCCCGGCCCCGGCCCCGGTATCGGCTCCGGTGTCGGATGGCCTGGTCCCGGCCGCCGCCCACGTGCCCGCTCCGGCCGCCCCGCCGGCCCCGATCGCGGTCGGGGCGCGCACGCCCGGGGTGCCCGCCGGGAGCCTGGTGACGGGGGACCCGGGCGTGGTGCGGGCCGTCGCCTGGGCCCTGCGGGAGTACGTCGTCGTCGCGAACCTGGACGAGGCCGAGGCGCTGGTGGCCGAGCGGGCCGACCTGGTGGCGGTGACCGCCGACGGGGACGTCCTGGGGGCCCATCTCGCGCACGGCGGTTCCGCCGGGGCGCCGAGCCTCATCGAGGTACGGGCCGCCGTGGACGAGGCCGCGGCCGAGCTGGCACGGCTGGAGGAGGAGTGCGCCGAGCTGGCCGGCGCCAAGGAGGGCGCCCACAGCGACCGGCAGGAGGCGGCCCGGCTCGTCGAGGAGCTGGCCGAGCGGCGCCGGGAAGGCGAGCGGGCCCGGGCCGGGGTCGCGCAGCAGCTGGGCCGGCTCGCCGGGCAGGCGAAGGGCGCGGCGGGCGAGGCCGAACGGGGCGTCGCCGCCGCGACCGCGGCGCAGGGCGCGCTGGAGCAGGCGCGCAGCGAGGTGGAGGAGTGCGCGGAACGGCTCGCCGTCGCCGAGGAGATGCCGGTGGACGAGGAACCGGACACCTCGGCCAGGGACCGGCTCGCCGCCGACGGGGCCAACGCGCGACAGACCGAGATGGAGGCGCGGCTCCAGCTCAGGACCCACGAGGAGCGGGTCAAGGGGCTGGCCGGGCGCGCGGACGGACTCGACCGCGGCGCCAGGGCCGAGCGCGAGGCCAGGACCCGTGCCGAACGGCGCAGGCAGCGGCTGGCCCACGAGGCCGAGGTGGGTCGGGCGGTGGCCGACGGAGCGCGACAGCTCCTGGCCCATCTGGAGGTGTCGATCGGTCGGGCCGAGGCGGAGCGCGCCGGCGCCGAGCAGGCCAAGGGGGTGCGCGAACGGGAGCTCGCCGAGGCCCGCGGCCGGGGTCGCGACCTCAAGGGGGAGCTGGACAAGCTGACCGACTCCGTGCACCGGGGAGAGGTCCTCGGAGCCGAGAAGCGGTTGCGGATCGAGCAGGTCGAGGGCCGCGCCCTGGAGGAGTTCGGGGTGGAGGCCGCCGGGCTGGTGGCCGAGTACGGCCCCGACCAGCCGGTGCCGCCGTCGCCGGCGGCCGAGGGCGAGGAGCTGCCGGAGGACCCGGAGCACCCGCGGAACCGGCCGGGACCGTACGTCCGCGCGCAGCAGGAGAAGCGGCTCAAGGCGGCCGAACGCGCCTACCAGCAGTTGGGGAAGGTCAATCCGCTGGCGTTGGAGGAGTTCGCGGCGCTGGAGGAGCGGCACAAGTTCCTCAGCGAGCAACTGGAGGACCTGCGCAAGACCAGGGCCGATCTGCTCCAGGTCGTGAAGGAGGTCGACCAGCGGGTCGAGGAGGTGTTCACCGAGGCCTACCGGGACACGGCGCGTCAGTTCGAGGGGGTGTTCTCGCGGCTGTTCCCCGGCGGCGAGGGTCGGTTGATCCTCACGGACCCCGACAACATGCTGACCACCGGTGTGGACGTCGAGGCGCGCCCCCCTGGCAAGAAGGTCAAGCGGCTGTCGCTGCTGTCCGGCGGCGAGCGTTCGCTGACCGCGGTCGCGTTGCTGGTGTCCATCTTCAAGGCCCGACCCAGCCCGTTCTACGTCATGGACGAGGTCGAGGCGGCCCTGGACGACACCAACCTGCAGCGGCTGATCCGGATCATGGAGGAGCTCCAGGAGAGCTCGCAGCTGATCGTGATCACGCATCAGAAACGCACGATGGAGGTCGCCGATGCCCTGTACGGCGTCTCCATGCAGGGAGATGGAGTGTCCAAAGTGATCAGTCAGAAGCTCCGCTAGAGACCTTCATCGTTCAATAGATGAACGCAAAGCCTTCCCGGTTCACTCGTTCGTCGGCATTCACCGGCAAGAAACGAGTTCATCATCTTCTATTGACTTCAGGAAGTGAACTCATAAGCTCTCCTCTGTCGCCGTGATGTTCAGGTGGTGGTGCACTGTTTGATGTGCGCCACTGTGAGGAACACGATCAGGCGACGACACGAGTACCAACACCCCCCACGCTGCCCGCCGTCGGCGCCGGGCCCAGGAGCGCACCTTGACCAGCACAGCGAACGCACCCGCGGCAGGCGGGGGAAGCGCGGACCACCCCGACCACCTCGGGCACGTCATCTTCATCACCGCGGCCGCCGCCATGGGTGGCTTCCTCTTCGGCTACGACAGTTCCGTCATCAACGGCGCCGTCGAGGCCATTCGGGACCGCTTCGACGTCGGCTCCGCGGCGCTTGCCCAGGTGATCGCCGCCGCGCTGATCGGCTGCGCCTTCGGCGCCGCCACCGCCGGCCGCATCGCCGACCGGATCGGCCGCATCCGCTGCATGCAGATCGCGGCCGTCCTCTTCACCGCGAGCGCCCTCGGTTCGGCCCTGCCCTTCGCCCTCTGGGACCTCGCCACCTGGCGCGTCATCGGAGGCTTCGGCATCGGCATGGCCTCCGTGATCGGCCCCGCCTACATCGCCGAGGTCTCCCCGCCCGCGTACCGCGGCCGGCTCGCCTCGTTCCAGCAGGCCGCGATCGTCATCGGCATCGCCGTCTCACAGCTGGTCAACTGGGGCATCCTCAACCTCGCCGACGGCGACCAGCGCGGAGAGATCGGCGGCCTGGAAGCCTGGCAGTGGATGCTGGGCGTCATGGTCATCCCGGCCGTGCTCTACGGCCTGCTGTCCTTCGTCATCCCCGAGTCCCCGCGCTTCCTGGTCTCGGTCGGCCGCATGGAGAAGGCCAAGGTCGTCCTGCGCGAGGTCGAGGGCGACCGCATCGACGCCGACGCCCGCGTCCGCGAGATCGACAACGCCATCCACTCGGAGCACAAGTCGACCTTCAAGGACCTGCTCGGCGGCCGCTTCGGCTTCCTGCCGATCGTCTGGATCGGTATCGGCCTCTCCGTCTTCCAGCAGCTCGTCGGCATCAACGTGATCTTCTACTACAGCTCCTCGCTGTGGCAGTCGGTCGGCATCGACGCGAGCTCCTCGTTCCTCTACTCCTTCGAGACGTCCGTCGTGAACATCATCGGTACGGTGATCGCGATGCTGCTGGTCGACCGCATCGGCCGCAAGCCGCTCGCCCTCATCGGCTCCGTGGGCATGACGCTCTCCCTCTCGCTCGCCGCCTGGGCGTTCTCCTTCCGCTCCGGCAGCGGGGACGACATCACCCTGCCGCACACCCAGGGCTTGGTGGCCCTCTTCGCCGCCAACTTCTTCGTGCTCTTCTTCGCCCTGTCCTGGGGCGTGGTGGTCTGGGTGCTGCTCGGCGAGATGTTCCCGGGCCGCATCCGCGCCGCCGCCCTCGGTGTGGCGGCCGCCGCCCAGTGGATCGCCAACTGGGTCATCACGGTCTCGTTCCCGTCGCTGTCGGACTGGAACCTGTCCGGCGCCTACGTCATCTACGCGTGCTTCGCCCTGCTCTCGATCCCGTTCATCCTCAAGTGGGTGCCGGAGACCAAGGGCAAGGCGTTGGAGGAGATGGGGTAACCACCCCCGCCAACACCCCCTCTCCTCTTCCGACAGGTACTGCCCCCGCTCAGCTCTTGAGCCGGGGCAGTACCTGTTCGCACAGCAACTGCAGGCTGCGCCACCCCTCGTCGACGGGCATCCCGCCGCACAGCGGATGCAGCACCAGGTTGCCCGCCTCGCCGGCGGCGCGGGCGTGGGCGACCGCCTCGTCCGGGGTGAGGATCCGGTACACGCCCTCCGCGCGCAGCTCGGACACCGAGTGCGCGCCCGACCGCACGGCGCTGACGATGTCCTTGGACTGCCAGGACGCGTACATCCCGGCCTCGTGCAGGAAGTGCTCGCCGTACTCGGCCCAGGCCCGGTCGGGGTCCTCCGCGATGTGCAGCAACGGCGTCTGCGCGGCGGGCATCATGCAGAAGCCCTCCGTGCCGTGCTCCGCGAGCTGCTCCCGGTAGTACGCCTCCAACTCCGGCAGGTGGGCGCTCGGGAAGAAGGGCAGTCCCAGCCGGGCCGCGCGCCGCGCCGCCGCCCGTGAACTGCCGCCGACCAGCAGCAGCGGGTGCGGCCGGGTGAACGGTCGCGGGGTGACCCGTACGGTCCGGCCGCGGAAGGGGAACGGCTCGCCGGTCCACGCCTTCAACAGGGTCTCCAGAAGCTCGTCCTGGAGCCTGCCGCGCCGGCCCCACTCCACGCCGTGCTGCTCGTACTCCTCGGGCCGGTACCCGATGCCGGCGACGGTGACGAGGCGGCCGCCGCTCAGCAGGTCGAGCACGGCGATGTCCTCGGCCACCTTCAAGGGGTCGTGGAGCGGGCCGATGATCGCGGAGACGGTGACCGCGATGCGGCGGGTGGCGCCGAAGACCGCGCCCGCGAAGAGGAAGGGCGAGGGCATCCAGTTGTTCCCGGTGCCGTGGTGCTCCTCGGTCTGGACGGTGTCGATCCCGCGGTCGTCCGCGTACTTCGCCATCTCCAGCGCGGCCTTGTACCGGGCGGAGAGGGTTTCCGGGGTGCCGTTCGGGTCGACGAGGTTGAAGCGGGCCACGGTGATGGGCATGGAGAAGTCCCCCTTCGCCGGATGTGGTGGGCGGGCGAAGGGGGACGTTAGCTGACGTGGCGTCAGTTGCCCAGGGTCCCGGCGGGCACCGGCTCCCCGCTCTCGACCGGGGCGCTCTCCACGACCGCGGTACGGGGCAGGACGGCGTACAGCACGCCCGACGTGAGGATGCCCGCCACCCAGCCCAGGCCGTTCTGCCCGATCCAGGTCGAGGCGAGCGGGCCGCTGAACCAGTCCACCTTGGTGAACAGCAGCCCCACCACCAGGGCCACGCCCCAGGCCGTCATCGCCTGCCAGGCGTAACCGCCCTTGTACCAGTAGGCACTGCCGGCCGTGGTGTCCAGCAGCGCGCGCCCGTCGTAGGACGTGCGGCGCAGCATGTCCACGCCGAAGACGCCGATCCACGCGGAGAAGGCCACGGCCAGCAGCGTCAGGAAGGAGATGAAGGAGCCGAAGAAGCTGGTCGCGACGACCATCAGCAGGAACCCGAAGACCAGGCTGATGACCGCGTTGACGCTGACGGCCCAGGCGCGCGGGACCTTGATGCCGAGGGTCTGCGCCGTGAAGCCCGCCGAGTACATCGACATCGAGTTGATCAGCAGCATGCCGACCACCGCGATGAGCAGGTACGGGACCGCGATCCAGGTCGGCAGCAACTCGCCGATGAAGGAGACCGGGTCCTGGGCGGAAGCCAGGTCGGGGGTGCCGACGGCCATCACCGCGCCCATCAGCACCATGGGCAGGACCACGATCCCCGCGCCGCCGATCGTCGCGCCGACCATGGCCTTCGAGGACGCGGTCCGCGGCAGGTAGCGCGTGAAGTCCGGGCCCGACGGGACCCAGCTGATGCCGCCGGCGGCGATGGTGCCGATGCCCGCGATCATCATCGCGGTGGACCCGGCGGGCTTGTCGAGGACCGCCGCCCAGTCGGTGTCGAACACCAGGTAGCCGAGGACGAGCACGCTGAACGCGCCGAACAGGTACGTCGACCACTTCGAGCACACGCGCAGCGCGTTGATGCCGAGCCCGGAGACCACGAAGGTGCAGCCCACGAAGAAGAGCAGGGTGACGACGATCAGCGCGGTGTTGCTCTTGATCCCGAAGACCAGGTCGAGGACGGTCAGCACGGCGTAGGCGCCGCTGACCGCGTTGATGGTCTCCCAGCCCCAGCGGGCCACCCAGATCAGCGCGCCGGGGAAGAGGTTGCCGCGCTGCCCGAAGACGGCCCGCGACAGCGCCATGCCCGGCGCCCCGCCGCGCTTGCCGGCGATGGATATCAGGCCGACGATCCCGTACGAGAGGACGGGCGCGGCGATCGCGACGACGAGCACCTGCCAGATGTTGAGCTTGTTGAAGATCACGAGCCCCGCGCCCATGGTCAACAGCAGCACGCTGATGTTGGCGGCGACCCAGGTCGGGACGAGTTCGCGCACCCGGCCGCCCCGCTCGTGGTCCGGTACGGGTTCCAGTCCGCGGGTCTCGACCGCCGTCTCCTGGGCGGTCTCCGTCGCACCGGCAGTGGGCTTGGCAGGCATGCACTACTCCGTGGGGATGTGGGGGGAGTGGTACATCATCGTAGTTTCGCCGCGAAAATCACAAATAGAGGAGTAATGCCCGGCGGGGAGCGCCGAAGGGCTCGCCGGCGAGGGCCGCACCCCATCCGGCCACGCTCCGCGGCGCCGCCCGCGCGGGTCCGCCCGCGCCGCGCGCCGTGGCCGATACTGGTGGGGTTATGGACATCCTCATTCTCGCTGTAGTCATCGCCCTGGTCGCGGTCGGCTTGGTCGGCGGGCTCGTGGTCGGCAGCCGCAAGAAGAAGCAGCTGCCCCCCACGGCACCGCCCGGCCCGCCGACCATCACTGCCCCGCCCGCCGAACCGCAGGTGGGGGAGGACGCCGCCCCCACGGCGGAAGAGCCGCGTCGCACGATCGAGGAGGTGACCCTTCCCGAGGCGGAGGCGGCCACCGATTCCCCGGTCGCCGTCGAGGACCCCGTGGTCGCGGCACCCGAGATCGAGGTGCCCGAGCCCACCGCCGGCCGCCTGGTCCGGCTGCGCGCACGGCTCTCCCGTTCGCAGAACTCGCTCGGCAAGGGGCTGCTCACGCTGCTCTCCCGCGAGCACCTCGACGAGGACACCTGGGAGGAGATCGAAGAGACCCTCCTGATCGCCGACGTCGGCGTCGTGCCGACGCAGGAACTGGTGGACCGGCTCCGCGAGCGGGTCAAGGTGCTCGGCACCCGCACCCCCGCCGACCTGCGCACCCTCCTGAAGGAGGAGCTGCTGACCCTGGTCGGCACCGACTCCGACCGCGCCGTCAAGACCGAGAGCGGCGTCGACACCCCGGCCGTCGTGATGGTCGTCGGCGTCAACGGCACCGGCAAGACCACCACCACCGGCAAGCTGGCCCGCGTCCTCGTCGCCGACGGCCGCAGCGTCGTGCTCGGCGCGGCGGACACCTTCCGTGCCGCCGCCGCCGACCAGCTCCAGACCTGGGGGGACCGGGTCGGCGCCCGCACCGTGCGCGGCCCCGAAGGCGGCGACCCGGCGTCGATCGCCTACGACGCCGTCAAGGAGGGCATCGCCGAGGGCGCGGACGTCGTGCTGATCGACACCGCCGGCCGGCTGCACACCAAGACCGGGCTCATGGACGAGCTCGGCAAGGTCAAGCGCGTCGTGGAGAAGCACGGCCCGCTGGACGAGGTCCTGCTCGTGCTGGACGCCACCACCGGCCAGAACGGCCTCACCCAGGCGCGCGTCTTCGCCGAGGTGGTGGACATCACCGGCATCGTGCTGACCAAGCTCGACGGCACCGCCAAGGGCGGCATCGTCGTCGCCGTCCAGCGCGAGCTGGGCGTCCCGGTCAAGCTCATCGGTCTCGGCGAGGGACCGGACGACCTGGCCCCCTTCGAGCCGGAGGCGTTCGTGGACGCCCTGATCGGCGACTGAGCGACTCGCTCCGCGACCCCGCCGCCGTACGCGTGCCAGTGCCCCCGCATCCGACCGGATGCGGGGGCACTGGCACGCGTACGGCCGTCAGCGCCGCAGGCGGTGGCAGATGTACGCGAGCGTCCCCAGCAGCAGCCGGGCCTGCGGCGGCCCGCCCACGCAGTCGAGCGCGGGCGGCCGAAGCCAGCCGGCCGGGCCGAGCCCCGCGCGGTCGGAGGGCGGGGCGGTGAGGAAGGCGCCGTGGCCCAGGGCCCGCAGGTCGAGATCGGCGTCGTCCCAGCCCATCCGGTACAGCAACTGCGGCAGCTCGGCCGCGGCCCCGGGGGCGACGAAGAACTGGGCCCGGTCGTCCGGGGTCACGGTGACCGGGCCCAGCGGGAGCCCCATCCGCTCCAGTCGGACCAGCGCGCGCCGCCCGGCCTCCGCGGAGACCTCGATGACGTCGAAGGACCGACCGACGGGGAGCATGATCGCGGCGCCGGGGTACTCGCCCCAGATCTCGGTGACCTCGTCGAGGGTGGCGCCCGCCGGCACGGTGGGTGCGAAGTCCAGCGGATGCGCCCCGGGCGCACCGCAATTCGTATGACCGCAGGAACACCCGGCGGCGGGTGCCGCCGCCCGGGCGCCGGGGACCGTCTCCCAGCCCCACAGGCCGGTGTACTCCGCCACCGTCGTGTACTCCGAGGTCCTGCCGCGGCGCCGAGCGCCGGAACGGAACTCCTTGGTGCCGCGGCTGCCGCCGATCGTGAAGCCCATGCCCATGCCCCCTCCAACGGGTCGAACGCGTCGGTGGTTACGACGTCGGCGAGACCTCCTGTCGGTCGGCCCCGGGAGCCACTCCGGGAGGGGGTCGCCCGGCGCACTCCTCACCGCGCGCGCCCCCAGTGCACTCCCGTCCAACCATTCCGTTTCGCCTGCCTGTCAAGTGAATCGCGCCTGGCCGGTGGCGAGTTCATTCGAAGGGGTGGCGAATGGTGGCGTTTCTGGAATCGACCTCGCGGTGGGGGTGATCGTAGGATTACTTTCGGTACACGAGCCCGGAGGGCAGACCCGTTCGTGGGTATGCCGGAGGCAAAGCGTGAAGGACCTGTGAAGGCACCCGGTCGCGCCTGCGCTCCGAGCCAGGGTTTCGTGATGAGGATGCTGAACGGATGGGGGCGTTCCTGTGAGCGGCAACGGCGCAAGCGGAACGAGCGAGTCGTCGGAGGCTGCCGATCGCAATGAGCAGCTGACCTCCTGGTTCGTCCGCAGTGGCTGGTCCAAGGGTGAGCTGGCCCGACAGGTCAACCGCCGGGCCCGCCAGATGGGCGCCCACCACATCAGCACCGACACCTCGCGGGTCCGCCGCTGGCTCGACGGCGAGCAACCCCGCGAACCCGTTCCGCGGATCCTCTCGGAGCTGTTCTCCGAGCGCTTCGGCTCCGTCGTCGCCATCGAGCAGCTCGGCCTGCGCACCGCCCACCAGACCCCCTCCGTGTCCGGTGTGGACCTGCCCTGGGCCGGCCCGCAGACCGTGGAGCTGCTCAGCGAGTTCTCCCGCAGTGACCTGATGCTGGCGCGCCGGGGCTTCCTCGGGACCTCGCTCGCCCTGAGCGCGGGCCCCGCGCTCATCGAACCCATGCAGCGCTGGCTCGTCCCCACCCCGACCGCCGACCCCGGATCGCGTACCGAGGGCGGGTCCACGGGCGGCCACCGGCCGCCCCGGCTGTCCGAACCGGAACTCGACCTGCTCGAAGCCACCACCGTGATGTTCCGCCAGTGGGACGCCCAGTGCGGTGGCGGGCTGCGCCGCAAGGCCGTGGTGGGCCAGCTGCACGAGGTCACCGACCTGCTCCAGGAGAACCACCCCGCCCCGATCATGAAGCGGCTCTTCAAGGTCGCGGCCGAGCTCGCCGAGCTCGCCGGCTGGATGAGCTACGACATCGGCCTGCACCCCACCGCGCAGAAGTACTTCGTCCTGGCCCTGCACGCCGCCAAGGAGGGCGGGGACAAGCCGCTCGGCTCGTACATCCTCTCCGGCATGAGCCGCCAGATGATCCACCTCGGGCGCCCCGAGGACGCCCTGGAACTCATCCACCTCGCGCAGTACGGCAGCCGCGACTGCGCCGGACCCCGGACCCAGGCCATGCTGTATGCGATGGAGGCCCGCGCCTACGCCAACATGGGCCAGCCCAGCCGCTGCAAGCGCGCCGTGCGGATGGCCGAGGACACCTTCTCCGACGTCGCCTTCGACGGCGAGCCCGAGCCCGACTGGATCCGCTTCTTCTCCGAGGCCGAGCTGAACGGCGAGAACTCCCACTCGTACCGGGACCTGGCCTACGTCGCGGGCCGCAGCCCCACCTACGCCTCCCTCGCCGAACCCGTCATGGCGCGGGCCGTGGAGCTGTTCGCCAAGGACGACGAACACCAGCGCTCGTACGCCCTGAACCTCGTCGGGATGGCCACCGTCCACCTGCTCCGGCGCGAGCCCGAGCAGGCGGCCGTCCTCGTCGACCAGGCCCTGGACGTGGCGCGAAAAGTGCGGTCCGAACGGGTGAACACGCGACTCCGCAAGACCGTCGACCAGGCCGCGCGTGAGTACGGCGACGTCGCCGAGGTGGTCCGGTTGACGGACGTCCTCGCCGCCCGGCTCCCCGAGGCCGCGGAGGCCGTCTGACGGCCCTGACGGCCGTCCCCCAGGCACCGGCCGCGGCAGCGGACCCCGTGAAGCCCGATCAGGCTCCCCCAGCCAGGTCTCCCGGGTCACCGCCGCGGCCGGCTTTCGCGCTTCCGCTCGTTCATGGAGGCGTAACACGCACGACCTCTTCGTCATCGGCGTGAAACACGCAGCGGCGCCGCCGGAAACCGGCCTGCGCGAATCTCAGGGCCAATAACCGGCCAGCCCCTTAACGCCGCTCAGGTTTTCACGATCGCCCGCACGCGAACGTACCGACGACGAGGAGACGCCGATGGCATCAGCCATCACGACCCTCGCGGCAGACGCCCCGACGCTGTCTGCCGCGAACACCGGGTTCATGCTCATCTGCTCCGCCCTGGTCATGCTGATGACCCCGGGACTCGCCTTCTTCTACGGAGGCATGGTCCGCGTCAAGAGCAGTCTCAACATGCTGATGATGAGCTTCATCAGCCTCGGGATCGTCACGATCCTCTGGGTCCTCTACGGATTCAGCCTCGCCTTCGGCACCGACGCCGGCTCGCTCATCGGCTGGTCCTCCGACTACGTCGGCCTCAGCGGCATCGGGATCACCGAGCTGTGGGACGGCTACACCATCCCGGTGTACGTCTTCGCCGTCTTCCAGCTGATGTTCGCCGTCATCACCCCCGCCCTGATCAGCGGCGCCCTCGCCGACCGCGTCAAGTTCAGCGCCTGGGCCCTCTTCACCGCCCTGTGGGTCACCGTCGTCTACTTCCCCGTCGCCCACTGGGTGTGGGGCGCGGGCGGCTGGCTCTTCGAACTCGGCGTCATCGACTTCGCCGGCGGCACCGCCGTCCACATCAACGCGGGCGCCGCGGCCCTCGGCGTCATCCTGGTCATCGGCAAGCGCGTCGGCTTCAAGAAGGACCCGATGCGCCCGCACAGCCTCCCCCTCGTGATGCTCGGCGCCGGCCTCCTGTGGTTCGGCTGGTTCGGCTTCAACGCGGGCTCCTGGCTCGGCAACGACGACGGCGTCGGCGCGGTCATGTTCGTCAACACGCAGGTCGCCACCGCCGCCGCCATGCTCGCCTGGCTCGCCTACGAGAAGTTGCGCCACGGCTCCTTCACCACCCTCGGCGCCGCCTCCGGCGCCGTCGCGGGCCTCGTCGCCATCACCCCGTCGGGCGGCGCGGTCTCCCCGCTCGGCGCGATCGCCGTCGGAGCCATCGCCGGCGTGCTGTGCGCCATGGCCGTGGGCCTGAAGTACAAGTTCGGCTACGACGACTCCCTCGACGTGGTCGGCGTCCACCTCGTCGGCGGCATCGTCGGCTCCCTGCTCGTCGGGTTCTTCGCGACCGGCGGGGTCCAGTCCGACGTGGCCGGCCTCTTCTACGGCGGCGGCCTGGAGCAACTCGGCAAGCAGGCCATCGGAGTCTTCTCCGTCCTGGCCTACTCTCTCGTGGCGTCCGCGATCCTCGCCTTCCTCCTCGACAAGACGATCGGAATGCGGGTCACCGAGGACGTCGAGGTCTCCGGCATCGACCAGGTCGAGCACGCCGAGACCGCATACGACTTCAGCGGAGCCGGCGGCGGAGCCTCGCGCGGAACCGCCACCCCCGCTGCCGCCGCGACCAAGAAGGTTGACGCATGAAGCTGATCACCGCGATCGTCAAGCCCCACCGGCTCGACGAGATCAAGGAAGCCCTCCAGCGCTTCGGGGTGCAGGGACTCACGGTCTCCGAGGCCAGCGGATACGGCCGCCAGCGCGGCCACACGGAGGTCTACCGAGGCGCCGAGTACACCGTGGACCTCGTACCGAAGATCCGCATCGAGGTGGTCGTCGAGGACGACGCGGCCGACGACGTGATGAATGTGCTCGTCACCGCGGCCCACACCGGCAAGATCGGTGACGGCAAGGTGTGGAGCGTCCCCGTGGACTCGATCATCCGGGTCCGCACCGGCGAGCGCGGCGCTGACGCGCTCTAGGCGACGGGAGACCCTGGGTGACGAGTGTGGACGCGACCACGACCGAACCGGCCGACTCGGGACCCAGCGGTTACGCCGCGGCCCGGCTGCGACTCCTCCGGGAGGAGTCGCGGTCCGGGCCTTCCCGGCGTTCCGCCCTGGCAGCCCTGACCGACGA
Source organism: Streptomyces sp. NBC_01426 (assembly GCF_036231985.1). Lineage (GTDB taxonomy): Bacteria > Actinomycetota > Actinomycetes > Streptomycetales > Streptomycetaceae > Streptomyces. The sequence goes on along the minus strand of NZ_CP109500.1, from coordinate 2,536,990 downwards.
CTGGCTGCGGGCCCTCTTCGCGCGAGCCGTGCGGGAGACCGGCGTACGAGGCGCCTCGCTGGTCGCCGTCGGCGGCTACGGGCGCGCCGAACTCTCCCCCCGCAGCGACCTCGACCTGCTGCTCCTGCACGACGGCAAGGCCGACGCCCGCGCGCTCGGCGCGCTGGCCGACCGCCTCTGGTACCCCGTGTGGGACCTCGGCGTGGCCCTCGACCACTCCGTACGGACCCCCGCGGAGGCCCGCAAGACCGCCGCCGAGGACCTCAAGGTCCACCTCGGACTGCTCGACTCCCGCCCCGTCGCCGGTGACGCCGGACTCCTCGCCGGGCTGCGCACCTCCGTCCTGGCCGACTGGCGCAACCAGGCCGTCAAACGGCTCCCGCAACTGCACACCCTGTGCCGCGAGCGCGCCGACCGGGCCGGCGAGCTGCGCTTCCTGCTCGAACCCGACCTCAAGGAGGCCCGCGGCGGCCTGCGCGACATCACCGCGCTGCGGGCCGTCGCCGCCTCCTGGCTCGCCGACGCCCCCCGCGAGGGACTCGCCGAGGCCCGACGCACACTGCTGGACACGCGCGACGCCCTGCACCTGGTGACCGGCCGGGCCACCGACCGGCTCTCCCTCCAGGAACAGGACCAGGTCGCCGAACGGCTCGGACTGCTCGACGCCGACGCCCTGCTGCGCGAGGTGTACGAGGCCGCGCGGGTCGTCGCGTACGCCGGAGACGTCACCTGGCGCGAGGTCGGGCGGGTGCTCCGCGCCCGCTCCGCCCGCCCCCGCCTGCGCGGGCTGCTGGGGAGCCGGGGCCCGGCCGAGTCGGCGCGCGCCCCGCTGGCCGAAGGGGTCGTGGAATCCGACGGCGAGGCCGTGCTGGCGCTGGCCGCGCGCCCCGAACGGGACCCGGTGCTCGCGCTGCGGCTCGGCGCGGCCGCCGCACAGGCCGGCCTGCCCGTGTCCCCGCATTCCGTACGCCGGCTCGCGGCGCAGGCGAAACCCCTGCCCGTGCCCTGGCCCGCCGAGGCCCGCGAACAACTCCTGACGCTCCTCGGCGCGGGGGAGCCCACGATCGGCGTCTGGGAGGCCCTCGAAGCGGAAGGGCTGATCACGCGGCTGCTGCCCGACTGGGAACGCGTCCGGTGCCGGCCACAGCGCAACCCCGTGCACACCTGGACCGTGGACCGGCACCTGGTCGAGACCGCCGTCCGCGCCTCCGAGATGACCCGCCGGGTGAGCCGCCCCGACCTGCTGCTGATGGCCGCGCTGCTGCACGACATCGGCAAGGGCTGGCCCGGGGACCACTCCGTCGCCGGCGAGACCATCGCCCGCGACGTGGCCACCCGCGTGGGCTTCGACGCGCGGGACACCGCCGTCCTCGGCGTCCTCGTCCGCAACCACCTGCTGCTCATCGACACCGCGACCCGGCGCGACCTCGACGACCCCGCCACCGTGCGCTCCGTCGCGGAGGCCGTCGGTTCCACCGGCACCCTGGAACTGTTGCACGCGCTCACCGAGGCCGACGCCCTGGCCACCGGGCCGGCCGCCTGGAGCGCCTGGCGCGGTTCCCTGGTGGCCGACCTCGTCGCCCGCGTCGCGGCCGTCCTGCGCGGCGCGCCGCCCGCCGCCACCGAACCGGAGATCCCCTCCACGGAACAGGAACGCCTCGCGGTCGAGGCGCTGCGCACCGGGGAACCGGTGCTCGCGCTGCACGCCCGCCAGGAGGAGGACGCCGTCGGCGTCGAACTCGTCGTCGCCGTCCCCGACCAGCCCGGGGTCCTCCCCGCCGCGGCCGGCGTACTGGCCCTGCACCGGCTGACCGTACGGGCCGCCGACCTGCGCTCCCTGGAACTGCCCGACCTGCCGGGGGAGGTGCTCGTGCTGCGCTGGCGGGTCGCCGCCGAGTACGGGTCCCTGCCCGAGACGGCACGGCTGCGGACCGACCTGATCCGGGCGCTGGACGGCTCCCTGGACGTCCCGGCGAAACTGGCCGAGCGCGAGTCGGCCTACCCCCGGCGGCGCGGAGTGGTCCCGCCCCCGCCCCGGGTCAGCGTGATCCCCGACGTCTCCTCGCTGGCCACGGTGCTGGAGGTGCGCGCACCCGACGCGGTCGGACTGCTGCACCGGATCGGACGGGCACTGGAGTTCGCGGGGGTCCGCGTCCGCAGCGCCCACGTCTCCACACTCGGCGCCAACGCGGTGGACTCCCTGTACGTGGTCGACGCCGACGGCAAGCCGCTGCCGCCGGCCCCGGCGGCGGCGCTGGCCGCCGAGGTGGAGGCGGCGCTGCGCTGACACCGCCTCGCCGCCACCCTCGCCCGACCCCTCGCCCGAGCCCTTCGCGGGCCCCGGCGGGGGTCGCGCGGCGCCGCCGATCGAGCGCATCGCCCCTGCTCCCCGCCCGTGCGCCGGCGGGACCCCGGCCGCTTGGGACGGCCGGGGGCACATCCGTCCCGAGGCCCGATACCCTGGGGGGCGACCACACGCCCCCGACCTGAGGAATCGCGACCACCGTGTTCGATACGCTTTCCGACCGCCTTGCCTCGACTTTCAAGTCCCTCAGGGGCAAAGGTCGCCTCTCCGAGCAGGACATCGACGCTGCGGCGCGGGAAATCCGTATCGCCCTCCTCGAGGCCGACGTCGCCCTCCCGGTCGTCCGCTCCTTCATCGCGAACGTCAAGGAGCGCGCCCGCGGCGAAGAGGTCTCCAAGGCCCTGAACCCGGGCCAGCAGGTCCTCAAGATCGTCAACGACGAGCTGGTCTCCATCCTCGGTGGCGAGACCCGGCGGCTGCGCTTCGCCAAGACCGCCCCGACGGTGATCATGCTCGCCGGTCTCCAGGGTGCCGGTAAGACCACCCTCGCCGGAAAGCTCGGCCTGTGGCTGAAGGGGCAGGGCCACGCCCCGCTCCTCGTGGCGTGTGACCTCCAGCGCCCCAACGCCGTCAACCAGCTCTCCGTGGTGGCCGAGCGCGCGGGCGTCGCCGTCTACGCGCCGCAGCCCGGAAACGGCGTCGGTGACCCGGTCCAGGTCGCCAAGGACTCGATCGAGTACGCCCGTACCAAGCAGTACGACGTGGTCGTCGTCGACACCGCCGGTCGCCTCGGCATCGACCAGGAGCTGATGCAGCAGGCCGCGGACATCCGCGACGCCGTCAGCCCCGACGAGATCCTCTTCGTCGTCGACGCCATGATCGGCCAGGACGCGGTCAACACCGCGGAGGCCTTCCGCGACGGCGTCGGCTTCGACGGCGTCGTGCTCTCCAAGCTCGACGGCGACGCCCGAGGCGGTGCCGCGCTCTCCATCGCGCACGTCACCGGCAAGCAGATCATGTTCGCCTCGAACGGCGAGAAGCTCGACGAGTTCGACGCCTTCCACCCCGACCGCATGGCGGGCCGGATCCTCGACATGGGTGACATGCTCACCCTGATCGAGCAGGCCGAGAAGACGTTCAGCCAGGCCGAGGCCGAGAAGATGGCGGCCAAGCTGGCGAAGGGCCCGAAGGAGTTCACGCTCGACGACTTCCTGGCCCAGATGGAGCAGGTCCGCAAGATGGGCTCCATCTCCAAGCTCCTCGGCATGCTGCCCGGCATGGGCCAGATCAAGGACCAGATCAACAACATCGACGAGCGCGACGTGGACCGCATGGCGGCGATCATCAAGTCGATGACCCCGGCCGAGCGCCAGGACCCGCACCTCATCAACGGCTCGCGCCGCGCCCGCATCGCCAAGGGATCCGGCGCCGAGGTCAGCGCCGTGAAGTCGCTGGTCGAGCGCTTCTTCGAGGCCCGCAAGATGATGTCCCGCATGGCCCAGGGCGGCGGGATGCCCGGCATGCCCGGCATCCCCGGGATGGGTGGCGGCCCCGGCCGGCAGAAGAAGCAGGTCAAGCAGGCCAAGGGCAAGCGCAAGAGCGGCAACCCGATGAAGCGCAAGGAAGAGGAGGCCGCGGCCGCGGCCCGGCGCGAGCAGGGTCCGCAGGCGGGCGAGCCGGCCGCCGGTGGCAACCCGTTCGGTCTGCCGGCCGGCGGCGCCCAGCCCGGCCAGGACTTCGACCTCCCGGACGAGTTCAAGAAGTTCATGAAGTGACCGCCTGACGGCACCGCGCGACGCGTACGAGGAGGGCCCCGGCCGGGGATGCGGCCGGGGCCCTCCCGCGTACACGGCACCCGGCCGTCGAGGCGCAATGATCAGGTATGTCGCTTATCGTCGGGCGGGAGGACGGCAGAAGGAGGCCCCGTGCCCAACCCCACCCCCGTACCGCCGCGCGACCGGGCCGACACCCCCTGGCGCTCCGAGGGCGCCCCGCCCACCCCGCCGCCGCCCAAGAGGGGGATGCCCGGCGGTTGGCGCGGGCTGATCCTCACCGCGCTGATCCTCTTCCTGCTGACCAACCTCGTGCTGTCGTTCTTCAACGAGGGCGACGAGCCGACGATCTCGTACACGGAGTTCAGCAAGCAGGTCGCCGACGGCAACGTCTCGAAGATCTACTCCAAGGGCGACGCCATCCAGGGGCAGCTGAAGAACAAGCAACCCGCCCCCGACGGGGACGGCGACTACACGAAGTTCGTCACCCAGCGGCCCGCCTTCGCCGACGACCAGCTGTGGTCGAACCTCACCGCCAAGGGCGTCACCGTCACCGCCTCCCCGGTCGTCGAACAGCGCAGCTTCCTCGCCAACCTGCTGATCTCCCTCGCCCCCATCCTCCTGCTCGTCGTCCTGTGGATGTTCATCGCCCGACGGATGGGCTCGGCCATGGGCGGCATGGGAGGGCTCGGCCGCAAGGCGCCGCCCAAGCCCGTGGAACTGGAGACCGGCGCCAAACGCACCACCTTCGACGACGTGGCCGGCATCGACGAGGTCGAGGGCGAACTGAACGACGTCGTCGACTTCCTCAAGAACCCGCAGGAGTACCGCAAGCTGGGCGCCCGCATGCCCGGCGGGGTCCTCCTCGCCGGCCTCCCCGGCACCGGCAAGACCCTGCTGGCCCGCGCCGTCGCGGGCGAGGCCGGGGTGCCCTTCTTCTCCGCTTCCGCCTCCGAGTTCATCGAGATGATCGTCGGCGTCGGCGCCTCCCGGGTACGGGAACTCTTCTCCGAGGCCCGCAAGGTGGCCCCCGCGATCATCTTCATCGACGAGATCGACACCATCGGCCGGGCGCGCGGCGGCGGCGCCGCCATGGGCGGCCACGACGAGCGCGAACAGACCCTCAACCAGATCCTCACCGAGATGGACGGCTTCTCCGGCTCGGAGGGGGTCGTCGTCCTCGCCGCCACCAACCGCGCCGACGTCCTCGACCCCGCCCTGACCCGCCCCGGCCGGTTCGACCGCACCGTCGTCGTCTCCCCGCCCGACAAGGCCGGCCGCGAGGCGATCCTGCGCATCCACACCCGCGACATCCCGCTCGCGCCCGGCGTGGACCTCGCCCAGGTGGCCCGGACGACCCCGGGCATGACCGGCGCCGAACTGGCCAACCTCGCCAACGAGGCCGCCCTGCTGGCGGTCAAGCGCCGACAGGACGCGGTCACCCAGGCCGACCTGTCCGACGCACTGGAGAAGGTCCAACTCGGCGCCGAACGCCCCCTGGTCATGCCCGACGAGGAGCGCCGCCGCACCGCCTACCACGAGAGCGGCCACGCCCTCCTGGGCATGCTCCAGCCCGGCGCCGACCCCGTACGGAAGATCACCATCGTGCCGCGCGGCCGGGCACTCGGCGTCACCCTCTCGACCCCGGACGCCGACCGGTACGCCTACACGGAGGAGTACCTCCGGGGCCGCGTCATCGGCGCGCTCGGCGGAATGGCCGCCGAGCAGGTGGTGTACGCGGTCATCACCACGGGCGCGGAGAACGACCTGGAGCAGGTCACCAACATCGTCCGGGGCATGGTGGGCCGTTGGGGCATGAGCGAGCGGATCGGCCGGCTCACCGCGATCCCGGCGGACGCGCAGAGCCCCTACGGCCTCCTCGCCGCGCCCGCCACCCTCGACGCCGTCGACCACGAGATGCGACGGATCGTCGACGAGTGCTACGAGGACGCCTGCCGACTGCTGCGCGAGAACCGCGACAAGCTGGACGCGCTCGCCGAGGCGCTGCTCGCGAACGAGACCCTGGACGAGCCCGCCGCCTACGCCGCGGCGGGCATCGCGCGCCTCCACAAGTAGCCGGACACGCGATCCGGCCCCTCAGGCCGTCCGGGCGACCACGTACCGGAAGATGTTCGGCAACCAGACCGATCCGTCGGCTCGTTCGTACGGGTGAAGCGCCTCGGCCAGTTCCTTCTCGACCTGGGCCGAGTCCGCGTGCTCGTACATCCCGGTCGACAGCAGCCCGCGCACCGCGCTGTCCACGTCCGCGTACCCGAACGGGCAGAACACCCGCCCCGATCCGTCCGGCACCAGCCCGGCCGACGCCACCATCGCGTCCAGGTCCCGCGGGGCGGGCCCGCCGCCGAGCACCGCCGGCACCGTGCACCGCTCCGCCGGGCCCCAGTCGGCCAGCACCACCACGCCGCCGCGGCGGACCGCGGGCAGGGCCGCCACCAGGTCCGGCGGGCAGGGCGTGAAGGCCAGCACGACGTCGTACGGACGCGCCGGCGACGCCGGGGGAGCGGCGACCACCTCCAGCAGCCGCTCACGGGCCAGCGCCCGGCGTGCCGGGTCCGCCTCCACGCCCGTGGCCAGGGCTCCCCGCCCCGCGGCCAACAGCAGGGCCAGTCCGGCCCCGCAATCGAGGCCCAGCAGCCGGTCGCCCGGCCCGACCTCCAGCCGTTCGTAGACGGCTTCGTACAGCGGTACCAGCATCCGTTCCTGGATCTCCGCCCAGTCCCGGGCGACGAGCGTCGCCGTCGGCGTCGGTGTCATCGAAAGAGCGCTCCTGATTCCTTTGTCGCCCCCTGGCCCCCGTTGCCAGGGAACTCCCCATTCGCCCCCGCGTCCAGAGGAACGAGCCACCCGATTCACGCATCGCGTGCCCGGCGCCGTACCATTCGCGCCATGGCAAAGGCACCCGTTCTCACCCCCCAGGCGGAGGATTTCCCCCGCTGGTACCAGGATCTGATCAACAAGGCCGAGCTGGCCGACAACGGTCCGGTACGCGGCACCATGGTCATCCGACCGTACGGCTACGGGCTGTGGGAGCGGATGCAGCAGGAGATGGACGCGCGCATCAAGGACGCGGGCGCCCAGAACGCGTACTTCCCGCTGTTCATCCCGCAGTCCTACCTGACCCGGGAAGCCGAGCACGTGGAGGGCTTCGCCCCCGAGCTCGCGGTCGTCACGCACGGCGGTGGCAAGGAACTCGACGAGCCGGTCGTCGTCCGCCCCACCTCCGAGACGATCATCAACGACTACTTCTCGAAGTGGGTCCAGAGCTACCGCGACCTGCCCCTGCTGATCAACCAGTGGGCCAACGTGGTCCGCTGGGAGATGCGCCCGCGCGTGTTCCTCCGTACGAGCGAGTTCCTCTGGCAGGAGGGCCACACCGCCCACGCCACCTACGAGGACGCCCGCGACTACGCGGCCCGCATCCACACGGACGTCTACGGCGACTTCATGACGAACGTGCTCGGCATCGACGTCGTGCTCGGCCGCAAGACCGCCAAGGAGCGCTTCGCCGGCGCCATCAACACCCTCACCCTCGAGGGCATGATGGGCGACGGCAAGGCCCTTCAGCTGGGCACGAGCCACGAGCTCGGCACCAACTTCGCCAAGGCCTTCAACACGCAGTACCTGTCGAAGGAAGGCAAGCAGGAGCTGGTCTGGCAGACCTCGTGGGGCGTCTCGACCCGCATGGTCGGCGGCCTGATCATGTCGCACGGCGACGACAACGGGCTGCGCGTCCCGCCGCGCCTCGCGCACGTCCAGGTCGTCGTCATGGCGATCAAGGGCGACGAGGCCGTGACCAAGGTCCGCGAGCTGGGCGCCCAGCTCAAGGCCGCGGGCATCCGCGTGCAGGTCGACGACCGCGTCGACACCCCCTTCGGCCGCCGCGCCGTGGACTGGGAGCTCAAGGGCGTACCGGTCCGCATCGAGATCGGCCCCCGCGACCTGGAGGCCGGCACCGCGATGCTCGCCCGCCGGATCCCGGGCGGCAAGGAGGCCGTGCAGATCTCCGCGCTGCTCGACCTGCTGCCCAAGGTGCTGGAGGAGGACCAGGCGCAGCTGCTGCGCGAGTCCCGCGAGCGCCGCGAGGCCCGCACCTCCGACGTCGCGACCATCGAGGAGGCCGCCGAGGCCGCCATCGCCGGTGGCTGGGCGCGCATCCCGTGGGCCGACCTCGGCCCCGAGGGCGAGGCCAAGCTGGCCGAACAGGCCGTCTCCGTACGCTGCCTGATCGCCCCCGACGGGTCGGTTCCGCAGGCGGACGACGCCCCCGGTACCCTCGCGATCGTCGCGCGCTCGTACTGATCCACCGACCCGCCCCCGGGCGTGCGGCCCCGCGCCGCGCACCGGGGGCGGCTGTCGTTGGGCCTCGTTACGTACCGACTCCTCCGGGGATATGCGCACCCGTCCTCGTCAGGACGCATGAGACTGAACTGACTGGTACGTGCAAAAAATTTGGAATGGCCCGGAATCGGAACACCGGGGCACCCCGGCTCGTTGTCACGACGTGAGCACGACACCACCTGTTCTCGCCGCAGAGCTGGCGCAGGCGTGGGCCGATATTCAGCGGTACCACCCCGAGCTGCCTGACCTTGCCGCGCCCGAGTCCCTGATCGGAGAGTCCTCGTCCGCCTGCGGCGCCGAGCTCTCCTTCGAGCGACTGCTGCACGAGGCAGTCCACGGCATCGCAGCCGCCCGTGGAGTCCGCGACACCTCGCGGGCCGGCCGCTACCACAACCGCAGATTCCTCGCGATCGCCGAGGAGATGGGGCTGGACCACTCCGAGGAACCGCACGCCAGCAGCGGCTTCTCCCTGGTCTCGCTCAACCCCGAGGCGAAGCGGCGCTACCGCCCGACCATCGAGCGGCTGCACCGCGCGCTGAAGGCGCACACGGTCGCCACCGCCGCCGACACCAAGCGCAGTTTCCGAGGGCCCGCCGCCCGTCACGGTTCGTCCGGTGGCGGTGTGCGGGTCAAGGCGGTCTGCGACTGCGGCCGGAACGTGCGGGTCGTCCCGTCCGTACTGGCCCAGGCGCCCATCGTCTGCGGGGGCTGCATGAAACCGTTCCGCATTCCCGAGGTGGCCGTCTCGGCCGCCGCCTCCTGACGACGCCGGCCAAGGCCCGTACGGGCCGGCGCGGCCTCCGCCCGGCGGTGGCGGCATCGGTGGCGCGCGTGCGCGTGCCACCGATCACCGCTCCCCGAGAGGAAGCGCCGCGGGCATGTGGCACAATGGCTAGCTGTACTCGACAGTCGCATAGGACCCCTCTCTCCTCCGGCTGACGCGTCCATCGGGCACCCGAGTACCGCAACCCCACGTGGCATCTCATGTGCCCAACCACGTCAAGTTCAGGAGACACCACTCCAGTGGCAGTCAAGATCAAGCTCAAGCGCCTCGGCAAGATTCGCCAGCCGCACTACCGCATCGTCGTCGCCGACTCGCGCACCCGCCGCGATGGTCGTGCGATCGAAGAGATCGGTCTGTACCACCCGACGTACAACCCGTCGCGCATCGAGGTCAACGCCGAGCGTGCGCAGTACTGGCTCTCGGTCGGCGCCCAGCCCACCGAGGCCGTGCTCGCCATCCTGAAGCTGACCGGTGACTGGCAGGCGCACAAGGGCCTCCCGGCCCCCGCGCCGCTGCTGCAGCCGGAGACCAAGGAGAGCAAGCGCCGCACGTTCGACGAGTTCGCCAAGGCCCTCGAGGGCATCGGCGAGACCAAGGGCGAGGCCATCACGCAGAAGGCGAAGAAGGCCGACAAGAAGGCGGACGAGGCTGAGGCCACCGCCGAGTCGACCGAGGCCTGAGCATGCTCGAGGAGGCTCTTGAGCACCTCGTGAAGGGCATTGTGGACAACCCCGACGAAGTGCAGGTCGCCTCGCGCGACCTGCGCCGCGGGCAGGTGCTGGAAGTCCGGGTCCACCCGGACGACCTGGGCAAGGTGATCGGTCGCAACGGCCGCACCGCACGTGCTCTGCGTACCGTCGTGGGCGCCATCGGCGGCCGGGGGATCCGCGTCGACCTCGTCGACGTGGACCAGGTCCGCTGAGACCGGCGCCGTTGACAGCGTGAAACACCGGCACGGGCCGGGGAGGGCATACGTGCCCGCCCCGGCCCGTCGTCGTCTGAACAGGAGAGACACACAGTGCAGCTGGTAGTCGCGCGGATCGGCCGCGCCCACGGGATCAAGGGTGAGGTCACCGTCGAGGTACGGACCGACGAGCCCGAGCTGCGGCTCGGGCCCGGCGCCGTGCTCCAGACCGAACCGGCGTCCGCGGGCCCGCTGACCATCGAGACGGGTCGGGTGCACAGCGGCAGGCTGCTGCTGCGCTTCGCCGGGGTGAAGGACCGCACGGGCGCCGAGGCGCTGCGGAACACCCTGCTCATCGCGGACGTGGACCCGGCGGAACTGCCGGAAGAGCCCGACGAGTACTACGACCACCAGCTGATGGACCTGGACGTGGTGCTGGAGGACGGTACCGAGATCGGTCGGATCACCGAGATCACCCACCTGCTCTCGCAGGACCTGTTCATCGTCGAACGGCCGGACGGCACCGAGGTGATGATCCCCTTCGTCGAGGAGATCGTCGCCGAGATCGACCTCGAAGAGCAGCGCTGCGTCATCACCCCGCCGCCCGGGCTGATCGACGACCGTGCGGAGATCGCTTCCGCGCGCGACGACGAAGGCGACGAGGAAGACGAAGACAAGGACGACGAGGCCGCCGCTCCCGGGGCAGACGCCTGATGCGTCTCGACGTCGTCACGATCTTCCCCGAGTACCTGGAGCCGTTGAACGTCTCCCTCGTCGGCAAGGCCCGGGCCCGCGGGCAGCTCGACGTCCACGTCCACGACCTGCGGGACTGGACGTACGACCGCCACAACACGGTCGACGACACCCCCTACGGCGGCGGCCCGGGCATGGTCATGAAGACCGACCCGTGGGGCGAGGCCCTGGACGCGGCGCTCGCCGACGGCTACGAGGCCGGTGCGCACGGCCCGGTCATCGTCGTCCCGACGCCCAGCGGCCGGCCCTTCACCCAGGAACTCGCCGTCGAGCTCTCCGAGCGACCCTGGCTGATCTTCACCCCGGCCCGGTACGAGGGCATCGACCGCCGCGTCATGGACGAGTACGCGACGCGCCTGCCGGTGTACGAGGTCTCCATCGGCGACTACGTCCTGGCGGGCGGCGAGGCGGCCGTCCTGGTCGTCACCGAGGCCGTGGCCCGGCTGCTGCCCGGAGTCCTCGGCAACGCCGAGTCGCACCGTGACGACTCCTTCGCCCCCGGCGAGATGGCCAACCTGCTGGAGGGGCCCGTCTACACGAAGCCCCCCGAGTGGCGCGGCCGCGGAATTCCGGACGTGCTGCTCAGCGGCCACCACGGAAAGATCGCGCGCTGGCGCCGCGACGAGGCGTTCCGGCGCACCGCCGCGAACCGTCCCGACCTGATCGAGCGCTGCGAGGCGTCCGCCTTCGACAAGAAGGACAGGGCGATGCTCGGCGCGCTCGGCTGGAAGCCCTCCGCCGACGGCCGATTTTGGCTCAGGCCGCAGACCGTGGAAGAATAGGCGGCTGCTGTGTGCTCGCGGGCGCCCCTGCCACAGGGGGAACGTCGTCCGGCGAGTGGCGCGGCTCCCGAATTCTCTCCGGAAACCCGCTTCGGCGACCTGTGGCGCCGTGCGAAGAAAGCAGACGAAGCACATGTCTCACCTGCTCGATGGCGTCAACGCCGCCTCGATCCGCTCCGACGTCCCGGCCTTCCGTCCCGGTGACACGATCAACGTGCACGTCCGCGTGATCGAGGGCAACCGCTCCCGTATCCAGCAGTTCAAGGGTGTCGTCATCCGCCGTCAGGGCGCCGGCGTCTCCGAGACCTTCACCGTTCGCAAGGTCTCCTTCAGCGTCGGTGTCGAGCGCACCTTCCCGGTGAACTCCCCGATCTTCGAGAAGATCGAGGTCGTCACCCGCGGTGACGTGCGTCGCGCCAAGCTGTACTTCCTCCGTGAGCTCCGCGGCAAGGCCGCGAAGATCAAGGAGAAGCGCGACCGCTGATCTCATCTCCGGGTCCAGGGGCGGGCCGGATAGGCTCGCACCCGATGGACACCGAAGCAGAGCTCACACGACGCGGCCACTCCTCCCCCGACCAGGGGGAGGGGCGGTCGCGTTTCGCGTTCTCGTGGAGGCGCGTCGGACTGCTCGGTGCGATCTGCACGGTCTTCCTGCTGCTGTTCAGCAATTTCGTCCTGCAGCCCTTCCTGATCCCGAGCCGGTCGATGGAACCGACGTTCCGGGTCGGTGACCGGGTCCTGGTCAACAAGCTCGCGTACCGGTTCGGCGACCAGCCGCGGCGCGGGGACCTCGTCGTCTTCGACGGCAGGGGCTCCTTCGTGCCCGAGGGGGCCGGATCCGGTTCGATGGGCCAGAGCCTGCGCGGCGCTGCGTCCGCGCTCGGCATCGGGGACCCGTCGGAGACCGACTTCGTGAAACGGGTGGTGGGGGTGGGCGGTGACGACGTGGTCTGTTGCGACGCGGGCGGCCGGATCCGGGTCAACGGCACCACGCTCGACGAGCCCTACCTGTTCCCGGGGGACACGGCCTCGAAGGTGCCCTTCCGGATCGTCGTACCCCTTGGGACCCTGTGGGTCATGGGTGATCATCGCTCCCAGTCCCGGGACTCCCGGGACCATCTGGGGGAGCCGGGCGGGGGGATGGTGCCGGTGGAGAGGGTGATCGGGCGGGCCGACTGGATCGGCTGGCCGCTCTCGCGTTGGGGCGCCGCCGGGCCCGCGGGCGGCGGACATGGGTAGCCGGCGACGACGCGGACGCGGTCGCCGGGAGCCCGAACACTGGGTGGAGGCGCCGTCGAGGCCCGCCCCGGCACGAGGACCGGTGCCCACGACGCCCGTGCGCGAGCCCGACGGGGGCAGCCGCGCCGAACGCCGCCGGCTGGCGCGGCGGGTCAAGAGACGCAGACGGACCCGACGGGTCGGCGAGGTGCCGCTGCTCGTCGTCGTGGCCCTGTTCATCGCGCTGCTCCTCAAGACCTTCCTCGTACAGGCCTTCTTCATCCCCTCCGGCTCGATGGAGCAGACGATCCGGATCGGCGACCGGGTCCTGGTGGACAAACTGACCCCGTGGTTCGGCTCCAAGGTCGAGCGGGGCGACGTCGTCGTGTTCAAGGACCCCGGGGGCTGGCTCAAGGGAGAGGCCACCCGGCCGCCCAAGGACCCGGTCGTGGTCAAGCAGGTCAAGGAGGTCCTGACCTTCATCGGCCTGCTGCCCTCAGCCGATGAACAGGACCTGATCAAGCGGGTCATCGGCGTCGGCGGGGACACGGTCACCTGTTGTGACACCAAGGGGCGGATCACCGTCAACGGTGCGCCGCTCGACGAACCGTACGTGAACCCGGGCAACGCCCCTTCGGAGATCCGCTTCACGGTCCGGGTGCCGCAGGGCCGGCTGTTCGTGATGGGCGACCACCGCGCGAACTCCGCCGACTCCCGCTTCCACCTCGACGAGGGCTTCGAGGGCACCATCGACGAGGAAGGGGTCGTCGGGAAGGCCGTGGTGATCGCCTGGCCGTACGACCACTGGCGCAGGCTGGAGCAGCCGGCGACCTTCCTCACGGTCCCCGATCAGGCACGACGCGGGCGGCGCGGGCCTCGTGGGCGTCGACGGGGCACGTCGGTCGCATAGTGTGTCCTCGGTCTCCCGAGCCTTAGGGAACTCCCGCTCGTTAGGGGAGGGGAGGGCCCGTTCCCGATTCGGAGCGGGCGGTGATTTCCGATGTGAGGGAGTGGATGTGGGGGATGTGGCGGTAGGCGCACGATCCGGACGCGACGAGGGCGAGGAGCGGCCGGACGACGCCGTGGGGAGCGATGCCGAGTTCGCGAGGGACGCGGAGGACGAGGGTGCCGAGGGGCGCCCGCAGCGTTCGTTCTGGAAGGAGCTGCCGCTCCTCATCGGTATCGCCCTGCTGCTGGCCCTGCTGATCAAGACCTTCCTGGTGCAGGCGTTCTCGATCCCGTCCGACTCGATGCAGAACACCCTGCAGCGGGGCGACCGGGTCCTGGTGGACAAGCTGACCCCGTGGTTCGGCTCGGAGCCCGAGCGCGGTGAGGTCGTCGTCTTCCACGACCCCGCGAACTGGCTGTCCGGTGAGGCCACCCCGGAGCCCAACTTCATGCAGCAGGTGCTCAGCAAGATCGGCCTGATGCCGTCCGCGGACGAGAAGGACCTGATCAAGCGGACCATCGCCATCGGCGGGGACACGGTCGAGTGCAAGAAGGGGGGGCCGGTCGTCGTCAACGGCAAGGAGCTGGACGAGCCGTACATCTTCCCCGGCAACACCCCTTGTGACGACTTCCCCTTCGGCCCCCTCGTCGTCCCGAAGGGCTCGATCTGGGTCATGGGCGACCACCGGCAGAACTCCCAGGACTCCCGCTACCACCAGCAGGACTCGACGCGCGGGTTCGTTCCGGTCAAGGACGTCGTCGGGCGGGCCGTGGTCGTGGCGTGGCCGGTCACCCGCTGGTCCACCCTCCCGATTCCGGACACCTTCGACCAGCCGGGCATCGGCGACCAGGCCAAGGCGACCGCACTCGGCCTGGGGGCCGCCGGTCTCGCGCCCGTCGGGCTCGGCCCGGCCGCGCTGGGGCTCACGGGCGCGGTTCCGCTGGTCATGTGGCGTCGACGGAGGCTGACCAAGGGCCGTACCGCCCGGTAGGGTGCCGCCCAGGTCACCGATCTCCGAAGTGTGGGGGCGCTGGAATGGGCGGAACACAAGACAAGAGCGGTGGCAGCGATGGCCGCGGCGGTCTCGGCAACGTGTTGTCGGGAATCGCCGTGGCCATCGGCTTCGTGCTCTTCCTGGGCGGCTTCGTCTGGGGGGCCGTGGTCTACCAGCCGTACACGGTGCCCACCGACTCGATGGTGCCCACCGTGCGCCCGGGGGACCGGGTGCTCGCGCAGCGGATCGACGGCGGCGAGGTGCGGCGCGGAGACGTGGTGATCTTCACCGACTCGCTGTGGAGCGACACCCCCATGGTCAAGCGCGTCGTCGGCATCGGCGGCGACACCGTGAAGTGCTGCGGCGAGGGCGGCCGGCTCACCGTGAACGGCCGGGAGCTGGACGAGCCGTACATCGACGACACCAAGCCCGCCACGACCTTCGACGGCGCGCCGGCGCCCGGCAGGGCGGCCTCCGACACCCCGTTCGAGGTGACGGTCCCCGAGGGCAACCTCTTCCTGCTGGGCGACCGGCGGGCCGGCTCGCTGGACTCCCGGGCGCACCTCCAGGAAGCCGGTCAGGGCACGGTGCCGCGCTCGGCGGTCAACGGCCGGGTGGACGCGCGGGCATGGCCCTCCATGACGATGCTGGAGCGGCCGACGGCGTACCGGTCCCTGGCCGGCGGCGTGTCGTCGCCCGGGCCGCTGCGGCTCCAGGTGATCGCCATCGTGGCCGGCGCCGCCCTCGTGGTGGTGGGCGCGGCGTACGGGCCCCTCGCACGGGTCCTCGGGCGCGGGCGACGGGAGCGGTCCGATGCCCGCTGAGCAGGCCGAAGGCCCGCGCAAGGTGGCCCGGGTGATCCTGCTGGACCCCGAGGACCGGATCCTGCTGCTGCACGGCTTCGAACCGGACGACCCGGCGGACGACTGGTGGTTCACGCCGGGCGGCGGCCTGGAGGGGGCGGAGAGCCGGGAGGAGGCCGCGCTGCGGGAGCTCGCCGAGGAGACCGGGATCACCGAGGTGGAACTGGGGCCGGTGCTGTGGCGACGCCACTGCGCGTTCCCCTTCGACGGGCGGCGCTGGGAACAGGACGAGTGGTACTTCCTCGCCCGGACCGCCCGGACGGACACCGACATGAGCGGGCTCACCGAGCTGGAGCGCCGCAGCGTGATCGAGGCCAGGTGGTGGACCTCCGAGGAACTTCTCGCGGCTCGTGAGACGGTGTACCCGACCAGGCTCGCCGAGCTGCTCCGTAGGCTGCTCGACGACGGTCCTCCGGGTACGCCGGTGGTCCTGGCCCCGGAAATCGTTTAGGGGCGCGGGGGCCTGGCGCACAATAGGGGGACGCACGGCTGAAGGGGAACATGCCATGAGCGCCGAGGACCTCGAGAAGTACGAGACCGAGATGGAGCTGAAGCTCTATCGGGAGTACCGCGACGTCGTCGGGCTGTTCAAGTACGTCATCGAGACGGAACGCCGTTTCTACCTCACGAACGACTACGAGATGCAGGTGCACTCGGTTCAGGGGGAGGTCTTCTTCGAGGTCTCGATGGCCGACGCCTGGGTCTGGGACATGTACCGGCCGGCTCGCTTCGTGAAGCAGGTACGGGTGCTGACCTTCAAGGACGTGAACATCGAGGAGCTCAACAAGAGCGACCTCGAACTCCCGGGCGGCTGACCGGCGCCCCGTCACCCCTGTGGGTGGCGGGGTTTTCCACATTCCCCCGGTTGTCCACCAAGATCCACTCGGTGGGCGGGGACGCGGGATCGTCGGTGCCGGAGGTGGTGCCGGATGAACGCGAAGAGCGTGGCACAGCAGGCATTGGGGCGGTACGGCGAGGAACTGGCGGTGCGCCGGCTGGCCGAGGCCGGGATGACGGTGATCGCGCGGAACTGGCGGTGCCGCAGCGGGGAGATCGACATCGTCGCGCGGGACGGCGACGCCCTCGTCGTGTGCGAGGTCAAGACGCGCAGGGCGGGCAGGCCCGAACACCCCCCTTTCGAACACCCCATGGCCGCGGTGCGGCCGGGCAAGGCCGAACGGCTGCGACGGCTCGCCGGGCGCTGGCTCGCCGACCACGGCGGACCGCCCCCGGGCGGCGTGCGGATCGATCTGGTCGGCGTCCTGCTGCCGCTCCGCGGCGCGCCCGTGGTGGAGCACGTCAGGGGGGTGGCCTGATGGGATTCGCACGGGCCTGCTCGGTCGCCCTGGTGGGCGTCGAGGGCGTGGTCGTCGAGGTACAGGCCGACCTGGAACCGGGGGTCGCGGCCTTCACCCTCGTCGGGCTGCCCGACAAGACGCTGGTGGAGAGCCGCGACCGGGTGCGGGCCGCGGTCGTGAACTCCGGGGCACAGTGGCCCCAGAAGAAACTCACCGTCGGACTCAGCCCGGCCTCCGTGCCCAAGTCGGGCGCCGGCTTCGACCTCGCCGTGGCGGCGGCCGTGCTCGGCGCCGCCGAGGTGGTCGAACCGGAGGTGATCGCCGACCTCGTCCTCATCGGGGAACTGGGGCTCGACGGCCGGGTGCGCCCCGTCCGCGGGATCCTCCCGGCCGTGCTCGCCGCCGCCGAGGCCGGCTACCGACAGGTGGTGGTGCCCCGACAATGCGCGGCCGAGGCCATGCTCGTCCCGGACGTCTCCGTCCTCGGCGTGGGCAGCCTGCGCCAACTGATCGCCGTGCTCACCGACGGGGAGGTGCCCGAGGAGGAGCCGGAGCCGGCCGGTCGGCCCGATCCCATGCTGGCCGGGCTGCTCGTGCCGGGCGCCGGACTCGGCAGCGGGATCTCCCGCGCCGGCGGGGACGGCTCCGATCACCCCGACCTGGCGGACGTCGCCGGACAGCACGCCGCCCGCCGGGCCCTGGAGGTGGCGGCCTCCGGCGGACACCACCTGTTCCTCAGCGGACCCCCGGGCGCGGGCAAGACGATGCTCGCCGAGCGGCTGCCCTGGATCCTGCCGCCGCTCACCCGACAGGACTCCCTGGAGGTGACGGCCGTCCACTCGGTCGCGGGAATCCTCCCGCCCGGCGAACCGCTCGTCGCCAGGCCCCCGTACTGCGCGCCCCACCACTCCGCGACCATGCAGTCGTTGGTCGGCGGCGGGGCCGGGGTGCCCAGGCCGGGGGCGGTGTCCCTGGCCCACCGCGGAGTGCTCTTCCTGGACGAGGCCGCCGAGTTCGGGGTCAAGGCGCTCGACGCCCTGCGCCAGCCGCTGGAGGCGGGGCACGTGGTCATCGCCAGGGCCGCCGGAGTGGTAAGGATGCCGGCCGGGTTCCTGATGGTGCTCGCCGCCAACCCGTGCCCCTGCGGGCGGCACACCGTGCAGGGCGGCGGCTGCGAATGCCCGTCCTCGGTGATCCGGCGCTACCAGGCCAGGCTCTCCGGACCGTTGCTCGACCGGGTCGACCTGCGGGTCGAAATCGAACCGGTCAGCCGCCGCGACCTCCTCGGAGGGTCGGGCCGGGGCGAGTCCACCGCGGTGGTCGCCGCCCGGGTGGAGGAGGCCCGGGACCGCGCCGCCACCCGGCTCGCCGAGACCCCCTGGCGGCTCAACTCCGAGGTACCCGGTCACCAGCTCCGCACCCGCTGGCAGGCCGCGCCGGGCGCGCTCGTGCAGGCCGAGCGGGACCTGGAACGCGGCCTGCTGACGGCGCGGGGGCTGGACCGGGTGCTCCGGGTCGCCTGGACCGTCGCCGACCTGCGGGGCCGGGACCGCCCCGAGGCGGCGGACGTGGCCGTCGCGCTGGAACTGCGGACCGGGATCGCGCGCGGGGCGACGCGGATCATGGGGGCGGCGGGGGTCGCGTCATGACCGGGGAGACGGAAGCCGAGGCGGAGACGGTGGCGCGGGCCGCCCTGACCCGGGTCCTGGAACCGGGGGACGCGCAGGGCGGGCGCCTGCTCCGGGAGCTGGGCGCCGTGGAACTCCTGCGATACCTCACCGACCCCGAGCCGGGGACCTCGGCGCCGGCCGGGGTGGGGCCCGAGCGGCTCGCCGGATACCGCAGACGGGCCGCCCTGGCCGAGCCCCTGCGGGACCTGGAGACCGCCGCCGCCGCGGGCGTGCGGTTCGTCTGCCCGGGGTCGGCGCAGTGGCCGACCCAGCTGGACGACCTCGGCGACGCGCGGCCCGTGGGGCTCTGGCTGCGGGGCGGACCGGACCTGCGGACCTGGGCGCTGCGCTCCGTTGCCGTGGTCGGGGCCCGCGCCTGCACCCCGTACGGGGCCCACATGGCGCAGACCCTGGCGGCCGGGCTCGCCGAGCGCGGCTGGGTCGTCGTCTCCGGGGCGGCGTACGGCATCGACGGCTCGGCCCATCGAGGAGCCCTCGCCTCGGGCGGGGCCACGGCCGCGGTGCTGGCCTGCGGGGTGGACGTGGCGTACCCCAAGGGGCACGCCGGGCTCCTCGGCCGGATCGCCGGCCAAGGACTGATCCTGGGGGAGCTGCCGCCCGGCAGTCATCCCACCCCGAGCAGGTTCGTGCTGCGCAACCGGGTCATCGCCGCCCTCACCCGGGGCACGGTCGTCATCGAGGCGGCCCACCGCAGCGGCTCACTGGTCACGGCCCGGCGGGCCCAGGCGCTCGGCCGGTTCACCATGGGCACCCCCGGCCCGGCCACCAGCGGACTCTCCGCGGGGGTCCACGAACTGCTGCGCGGCGAGGCGGTCCTCGTCACGGACGCCGCCGAGGTGATCGAGCTGGTCGGAGGGATGGGTGAACTGGCCCCCGAGCGGCGCGGGCCCGTGCTCGCCCGGGACCTGCTGGACCCGGGCGCCTCACGGGTGCTCGAAGCCCTGCCGGCGGATCGGCCCGTGCCGGCGGAGGAGGTCGCCGTCGCCGCGGGCGCCGGCACCGATGAAGTCATCGGCAGACTGTACGAACTTCACTCTCTGGGGTTCGTCGAACGGCAGGGCGACGGCTGGCAGTTGACCATGCGGAGGTCGAGAGGAGGCGCACAAACCGACTCCACCCGGCGAGGCGGTCATTGACCTGGGGCGTTCCGGTGAAAGAGTGAAGCCGATGAGAGACGCGGTGTTCCGGTTGGCAGTCGTCGGGACCGTGCGCGAGGCGCCGGTCCGGAGCCGCCCGTGCCGGTCGGGGCGCCCCGACGGCCGCGCGGGATCCCGTACTCTTCGCGCACCGCGACACTTCCGTCACGCTACGCTCCCCACCAATCCGGCTCCGGCAAAGGCGAAGCATGCCCCAGCACACCTCAGGGTCTGACCGCGCTGCGGTGCCCCCCGCTGCCCGCGGCAGCGTGCGGTCCACCGCGCCCTCGTCCCTGGAGGTGCTGTGGCGCTCGTACAAGGAGTCCGGTGACGAGCGGCTGCGGGAGCAGCTGATCCTGCACTACTCGCCGCTGGTCAAGTACGTCGCGGGCCGGGTCAGCGTCGGCCTCCCGCCCAATGTGGAACAGGCCGACTTCGTCTCCTCGGGCGTCTTCGGACTGATCGACGCCATCGAGAAGTTCGACATCGAACGGTCCATCAAGTTCGAGACCTACGCCATCACCCGCATCCGCGGCGCGATGATCGACGAACTCCGGGCCCTCGACTGGATCCCACGTTCCGTCCGGCAGAAGGCGCGGGCCGTCGAGCGGGCCTACGCCACGCTGGAGGCCCAGCTGCGGCGCACCCCGACCGAACACGAGGTCGCGGGCGAGATGGGCATCGCCGTCGAGGAACTCCACACCGTCTTCAGTCAGTTGTCCCTCGCCAACGTGGTCGCCCTGGAGGAACTCCTCCACGTGGGCGGGGAGGGCGGCGACCGACTCTCCCTGATGGACACCCTGGAGGACCACGCCGCGGACAACCCGGTCGCCGTCGCCGAGGACCGCGAACTGCGCAGGCTGCTGGCCAGGGCCATCAACACCCTCCCGGACAGGGAGAAGACCGTCGTGACCCTCTACTACTACGAGGGCCTCACGCTCGCGGAGATCGGCAACGTCCTGGGCGTCACCGAGAGCCGGGTCAGTCAAATCCACACCAAGTCAGTCCTCCAGCTTCGGGCGAAGCTGGCGGATGTGGGTCGCTGACGGGGCCGGCCCTTGCGGGACGTCCGTAGAGTGGTCGTGTGCCCAGGATTCGAGCGGCCTCCGTGGCCGAGCACCGGTCGATGCAGCGCGGCGCCCTGTTGGACGCCGCGCGTTCCCTGCTGTCCGAAGGCGGTACGGAGGCGCTGACCTTCCCCGCCCTGGCGGAGCGGACCGGTCTCGCCCGGTCGTCCGTCTACGAGTACTTCCGGTCGCGCGCGGCCGTCGTCGAAGAGCTGTGCGCGGTGGACTTCCCCGTGTGGGCCGCCGAGATCGAGTCGGCCATGGCCTCCGCCGGGTCGCCGGAGGCCAAGATCGAGGCCTACGTCCGCAGTCAGCTGGGGCTCGTGGGAGACCGGCGGCATCGCGCGGTCGTCGCGATCTCGGCCAGCGAGCTGGACGCCGGCGCGCGCGAGAAGATCCGCGCCGCGCACGGCGGGCTGGTCGCGATGATCGTCGAGGCGCTCGCGGGCCTCGGGCACGCCGAACCGCGCCTCGCGGCGATGCTGCTCCAGGGCGTCGTGGACGCGGCCGTCCGACGCATCGAGCTGGGCGCCGCGGAGGACCCGGTCGTGATCACGGACGCCGCCGTCGCCATGGCACTGCGGGGCGTCCGGGGCTGATGACCCTGCGGGCGCGCGACCCCCGGTCGCGGGCGTCGTGTCACCGCCGGAGCGTCACGGCCGGAGCGTCACGGCCGACCGGGACCGGGAAGCAGCCGGGGGGTCGGGCGGGGGAGCAGCCCCAAGGGGTTGAGGTAGGTCTCGCCGGCCAGGAGACCCCAGTGCAGGCAGGGCCGCGGACAGTGCGCGCCCTCGGTGAGGACCGCCACCACCTGCCCCGCCACGACCTCCTCGCCCTCGACGACGAGCGGGCGGACCGGCTCGTACGTCGTGCGCAGCCCGCCCGGGAGCGTGAGCGAGAGGACCCCCCGCCCCGTCACCGGCCCCGCGTGGTGGACCCGACCGGGGCCCGGCGCCCTGATCTCCGCGCCCACCGGCGCCGCCAGGTCCACGCCCCGGTGTCCGGCGGCGTACGGGGTCGGGGGCGGATCCCACCAGCGGGCCACGACCAGCGGGGGCGGCAGCGGGCGCACTCCCGAGGTGAACGCCTGGGACAGCGCGAGCAGCAGTGTCAGCAGCAGTGTCGTCATGCGGGCCAGCGTGCCGCGCTCCCGCCGGCCCTGCCGGGGCCTGTGGACGGCCGGCCCGGTGTGGACAAACGCGTCACCCGGCATACCGCCGGGTCCCGTACACTTCTTGTGGCGATCCGGGTCACCGGGTCGACTTCGCACGCCCCAGCACCGGCCGGTCAGGCCACGTGAAAGCGTCTCTCGGTCCCCTCTCAGGGGGCAGGGCGCGGCGGGGCGTCAGGAACCAAACCGAGAAAACAAGGAGATGGCCATGGCCGTCGTAACGATGCGGGAGCTGCTGGAAAGCGGCGTCCACTTCGGTCACCAGACCCGCCGCTGGAACCCGAAGATGAAGCGCTTCATCTTCACGGAGCGCAACGGCATCTACATCATCGACCTGCTCCAGTCGCTGTCGTACATCGACCGCGCCTACGAGTTCGTGAAGGAGACCGTCGCGCACGGTGGCTCCATCATGTTCGTCGGTACCAAGAAGCAGGCTCAGGAAGCCATCGCCGAGCAGGCGACCCGCGTCGGCATGCCGTACGTCAACCAGCGGTGGCTGGGTGGCATGCTCACCAACTTCTCGACCGTCTACAAGCGCCTTCAGCGTCTGAAGGAGCTTGAGGCGATCGACTTCGAGGACGTCGCGGCCTCGGGTCTCACCAAGAAGGAGCTCCTGGTCCTCTCTCGCGAGAAGATCAAGCTGGAGAAGACCCTCGGTGGTATCCGTGAGATGTCGAAGGTTCCCAGCGCCGTCTGGATCGTCGACACCAAGAAGGAGCACATCGCCGTCGGTGAGGCGCGCAAGCTCCACATCCCGGTCGTCGCGATCCTCGACACCAACTGCGACCCCGACGAGGTCGACTACAAGATCCCGGGCAACGACGACGCGATCCGCTCCGTCACCCTGCTCACCCGCGTGATCGCCGACGCCGTCGCCGAGGGCCTCATCGCCCGCTCCGGTGCTGCGACCGGCGACTCGAAGCCGGGCGAGAAGGCCGCCGCCGAGCCGCTCGCCGAGTGGGAGCGCGACCTCCTCGAGGGCGAGAAGAAGGCTGACGACGCCGAGGCCGCTCCGGCCGAGGCCGCTGCCGAGGCCCCTGCTGCCGAGGCCCCCGCCGCCGAGGCCGTCGAGGCTCCGGCCGCCGACGCCGAGGCTGTCGAGGCTCCGGCCGCCGAGGCTCCGGCCGCCGACGCCGAGCAGGCCTGACCCACTGAGAGCGCCCGGCGTTCACGCGCCGGGCACTCGCAGCACGGACGATGACGGCGGGGGAGCCGCGCCACAAGCGCGACTCCTCCGCCGTTCACCCGTAGATCTACGACTTCGAGAGAGAATCACAGACTCATGGCGAACTACACCGCCGCTGACGTCAAGAAGCTCCGCGAGCTCACCGGCGTCGGCATGATGGACTGCAAGAACGCACTGGTCGAGTCCGACGGCGACGTCGACAAGGCCATCGAGGCGCTCCGCATCAAGGGTCAGAAGGGCGTCGCCAAGCGCGAAGGCCGTTCTGCCGAGAACGGTGCCGTCGCCTCCCTGATCGCCGACGACAACACCTCCGGTGTCCTCGTCGAGCTGAAGTGCGAGACGGACTTCGTCGCCAAGGGCGACAAGTTCCAGGCCGTCACCAACGAGCTGGCCGCCCACATCGCCGCGACGTCCCCGGCCGACCTCGAGGCGCTGCTCGCGTCCGAGATCGCTCCCGGCAAGACCGTCCAGGCGTTCGTGGACGAGGCCAACGCCAACCTCGGCGAGAAGATCGTCCTGGACCGCTTCGCGCAGTTCACCGGCGGTTACGTCTCGGCGTACATGCACCGCACGATGCCCGACCTGCCGTTCCAGATCGGCGTCCTGGTCGAGCTCGACAAGGAGAACGCCGAGGTCGCTCGCGGCGTCGCGCAGCACATCGCCGCGTTCGCCCCGCAGTACCTCGCCAAGGAAGACGTGCCGGCCGAGAAGGTCGAGTCCGAGCGTCGCGTCGCCGAGGAGATCACCCGCGCGGAGGGCAAGCCCGAGGCTGCCATCGCCAAGATCGTCGAGGGTCGCGTCAACGGCTTCTTCAAGGAAGCCACGCTGCTCGGCCAGCCGTACGCGCTGGACAACAAGAAGTCCGTCCAGAAGGTTCTGGACGAGGCCGGTGTCACCCTGGTGCGCTTCAGCCGCATCAAGGTCGGCATCTGAGTCCGTCCGTACGCGACGGACACCGGACCCCGGTAGGGTCTGAAGCAGTCGTCCACGCTTGCGCAGGACGACCGCAGATCTGACGAGGAGGCCATTGCCGTAGAGGGAACCGCGAGGACCCACCGGCAATGGCCTTCTTCGTATGTGCACGAGGAGATCTCCATGAATCAGGGCGTGGACACCCACACCGCTTCCGACGACAAGAGCGACCACGAGAAGAAGGGCCGGCGCTTCATGCTGAAGCTGTCCGGTGAGGCCTTCTCCGGCGGCGGCGGACTGGGTGTCGACCCTGACGTCGTGCACGCCATCGCCCGCGAGATCGCGGCCGTTGTCCGAGACGGCGCGGAGATCGCGATCGTCATCGGCGGCGGCAACTTCTTCCGCGGCGCCGAGCTGCAGCAGCGTGGCATGGACCGTGCGCGGTCCGACTACATGGGCATGCTCGGCACCGTCATGAACTGCCTCGCCCTCCAGGACTTCCTGGAGAAGGAAGGCATCGACAGCCGCGTCCAAACCGCCATCACCATGGGCCAGGTCGCGGAGCCGTACATCCCGCTGCGTGCCGTGAGGCACCTGGAGAAGGGGCGCGTCGTCATCTTCGGCGCCGGCATGGGCATGCCGTACTTCTCCACCGACACCACGGCGGCCCAGCGCGCCCTGGAGATCGACGCCGAAGCCCTGCTCATGGGCAAGAACGGTGTCGACGGGGTCTACGACTCCGACCCGAAGGCCAATCCGGACGCGGTGAAGTTCGACGCGCTGGAGTACAGCGAGGTGCTGTCCCGGGACCTCAAGGTCGCCGACGCCACGGCGATCACGCTCTGCCGCGACAACAAGCTGCCGATCCTGGTCTTCGAACTGCTCGCCGAGGGCAATATCGCCCGCGCCGTCAAGGGTGAGAAGATCGGCACGCTCGTGAGCGACCAGGGCACCCGGGTCTGACCTCCGCATCGCCGGTCCACGCACGCCGCGGACCGGCCCGCCCCGCCCGCCTGAACCATCCATATCTGACATGCAGGAGCACGTGGTGATCGAAGAAATCCTCCTCGAGGCCGAGGAGAAGATGGAGAAGGCCGTCGTCGTCGCCAAGGAAGACTTCGCCGCGATTCGCACGGGACGTGCGCACCCGGCGATGTTCAACAAGATCGTGGCGGAGTACTACGGCGCCATCACGCCCATCAACCAGCTCGCCTCCTTCGCCGTGCCCGAGCCGCGCATGGCGGTCGTGACGCCCTTCGACGCGTCCGCGCTGCGCAACATCGAGCAGGCCATCCGCGACTCCGACCTCGGGGTCAACCCGAGCAACGACGGCCGCATCATCCGGGTGACCTTCCCCGAGCTGACGCAGGAGCGCCGCAAGGAGTACGTCAAGGTCGCGCGCACCAAGGCCGAGGACTCCAAGGTCTCCATCCGCGCCGTCCGTCGCAAGGCCAAGGACGCCCTCGACAAGCTCGTCAAGGACAAGGAAGCCGGCGAGGACGAGGTGCGCCGCGCCGAGAAGGAGCTCGACGACACCACCGCGAAGTACGTCGCGCAGGTGGACGAGCTGCTGAAGCACAAGGAAGCCGAGCTCCTCGAAGTCTGATGAACGACTCTTCCTGGCAGCCGGAGCCGGTTCCGGCGGGTCCCGCATACGATGCGCAGGCGGGCCCGCAGACTCGGCCCATGCCCATCGTGCCCGATGCCGCCGGCCGTGACTTCGACGACCGGGAAGCACGCGATCGGGGGGCCGCCGCCGCAGGCGGCCCCCTCTTCCGCGACGAGACGCCGCCGCAGGAGCCCATGCCCAGCCCCCCGCCTCCGCCCTCGCAGGCACCGCAGGACCCCTCGCCCCCACCGCAGAAGAAGCGTGCGGGGCGGGATCTGCGTGCCGCCATAGGGGTCGGCGTCGGCCTCGGTGCGGTGATCTTCGCTTCCCTCTTCATCGTCAAGGCGGTCTTCGTCGGCGTCGTCGTCGTCGCGGTCGTCGTGGGGTTGTGGGAGCTCACCTCCCGGCTCCAGGAGAAGAAGGGCATCGAGGCGCCGCTCGTCCCGCTCGCGGTCGGTGGCGCCGCCATGATCATCGCCGGGTACGTACGGGGTGCCGAGGGAGCCTGGGTCGCCATGGCCCTGACCGCGCTCGCGGTCCTGGTCTGGCGGATGACCGAGCCGCCCGAGGACTACCTCAAGGACGTCACGGCGGGTGTCTTCGCGGCGTTCTACGTACCCTTCCTGGCGACCTTCGTCACGATGCTGCTCGCGGCCGACGACGGTCCGCAGCGGGTGGTGACGTTCCTGGTCCTGACCGTGGTCAGTGACACGGGCGCCTACGCGGTGGGCTGGCGCTTCGGCAAGACCAAGCTCGCGCCGCGCATCAGCCCCGGGAAGACCCGCGAGGGGCTCTTCGGGGCGGTGGCCTTCGCGATGGCGGCCGGCGCGCTCTGCATGGAGTTCCTGGTCGACGGCGGGGTCTGGTGGCAGGGCCTGCTGCTGGGGCTGGCCGTCGCGGTCAGTGCGACGCTGGGCGACCTCGGCGAGTCGATGATCAAGCGGGACCTGGGCATCAAGGACATGGGGACCCTGCTCCCGGGACACGGCGGGATCATGGACCGGCTCGACTCCCTGCTGCCGACCGCTCCGGTGGTGTGGCTGCTGCTGGCCGCTTTCGTCGGCACCGGCTGACACCGGCCTCCGGTTACTCTTGAAAGGCGTGCTGCTTCTGCGGCGCGCCTTTCGTCTTACGAGGAGTACCTGCCATGGCCCGCCCTGTTCCGGGAGAGCTCACTTTCGTCGCCCCTCGCGGGGTGAAGAAGCCGCCCCGGCACCTCGCCGACATGACCCCGGCCGAGCGCCGCGAGGCGGTCGCCGCGATCGGCGAGAAGCCGTTCCGGGCCAAGCAGCTCTCCCAGCACTACTTCGCGCGGTACGCGCACGACCCGGCGGAGTGGACGGACATCCCGGCCGCCTCGCGGGAGAAGCTCCGCCAAGAGCTGCTGCCGGACCTGATGAACGTCCTGCGGCACATCTCGTGCGATGACGACACCACGCGCAAGACCCTGTGGAAGCTGCACGACGGCACGCTCGTCGAGTCCGTGCTGATGCGCTACCCGGACCGGGTCACCATGTGCATCTCCTCGCAGGCGGGCTGCGGGATGAACTGCCCCTTCTGCGCCACCGGCCAGGCGGGTCTGGACCGCAACCTGTCCACGGCCGAGATCGTGCACCAGATCGTGGACGGCATGCGCGCGCTGCGCGACGGCGAGGTCCCCGGTGGGCCGGCCCGGCTGTCCAACATCGTCTTCATGGGCATGGGCGAACCGCTGGCCAACTACAACCGGGTCGTCGGCGCCATCCGTCGGCTGACCGACCCGGAGCCCGACGGTCTGGGGCTGTCCCAGCGCGGCATCACCGTCTCCACCGTCGGTCTGGTCCCGGCCATGCTGCGGTTCGCCGACGAGGGCTTCAAGTGCCGTCTCGCCGTGTCGCTGCACGCTCCGGACGACGAGCTGCGCGACACCCTCGTCCCCGTGAACACCCGCTGGAACGTCCGCGAGGTGCTGGGCGCCGCCTGGGAGTACGCGGAGAAGTCCGGCCGTCGCATCTCCATCGAGTACGCCCTGATCCGCGACATCAACGACCAGGCCTGGCGTGGTGACCTGCTCGGCAAGCTCCTCAAGGGCAAGCGCGTGCACGTCAACCTGATCCCGCTGAACCCGACGCCCGGCTCGAAGTGGACGGCCTCGCGTCCCGAGGACGAGAAGGCCTTCGTGGAGGCCATCGCCCGCCACGGGGTGCCGGTGACCGTACGGGACACCCGCGGTCAGGAGATCGACGGCGCGTGCGGCCAGCTGGCCGCTTCGGAGCGCTAGGTTCCGTTTCCAGCCGGTCACATTCGGCCACGGGGTACTCTGTGGCCGAACAAATTTCATATTCCGACAGGGGAGCGCCACAGCGCTGAGAGTGCGGTAACCGTCACCGCAGACCCTCTGAACCTCGCCCCGGTCATTCGGGGTAGGAAGTTCGGTCACCACTCAAGCTGTTGCGCCCTGCCCGGCGTCCGCTCCACAGAGCGCCGGGCCGGGCCGCGTCTTCTCCTGGACATCCCAGGAGGAATTCACCAGTGAGCACCACCAGGAAGTACGCGGGCCTCGCGCTCGTGGCCGCGCTCGGCGTCGGCACCCTCAGCGCCTGCGGCGACGGCGGGACCAAGGACAAGCCGTCGGCGGGCGCGAGCGACGCCCCCAAGTCCAAGACCGTCACGCTCGTCTCCCACGACTCCTTCAACGTCAGCGACGCGGTCCTCAAGGAGTTCGAGCAGCAGAGCGGCTACACGGTCAAGAAGCTGAAGTCCGGGGACGCCGGCGCCGCCCTGAACCAGGAGATCCTCACGAAGGGCTCCCCGCGCGGCGACGTCTTCTTCGGCGTGGACAACACCCTCCTGTCGCGTGCCCTCGACAACGGCATCTTCACCCCGTACGAGGCCAAGGGCCTGGCGGAGGTCAAGCCCGAGTTCGTGCTCGACAAGGAGCACCGGGTCACCCCGATCGACTCCGGCGACATCTGCGTCAACTACGACAAGAAGTACTTCGCCGACAAGAAGATCGCCCCGCCGCAGACGCTGGACGACCTGATCAAGCCGGAGTACAAGGACCTGCTGGTCACCGAGAACGCCGCGACCTCCTCGCCCGGTCTCGGGTTCCTGCTCGCCTCCGTCGGCAAGTACGGCGAGGACGGCTGGAAGGACTACTGGACCAAGCTGAAGGCCAACGGCGTCGAGGTCGTCGACGGCTGGGAGCAGGCCTACAACGAGCGGTTCTCCGGCTCCGCGGGCGGCAAGAAGGCCAAGGGCGACCGCCCGCTGGTCGTCTCCTACGCCTCCAGCCCGCCGGTCGAGGTGCTGTACGGCGAGCCGAAGCCGGCCGAGGCCCCGACGGGTGTCTCCACCGGCACCTGCTTCCGCCAGATCGAGTTCGCGGGCCTGCTGAAGGGCGCGAAGAACGAGGAGGGGGGCAAGGCCCTCCTCGACTTCCTGATCAGCAAGAAGTTCCAGGAAGACATGCCCCTGAACATGTTCGTGAACCCGGTCGTCAAGAACGCGGCGCTGCCGGAGCTCTTCACGAAGCACGGTGTGGTGATCGAGAAGCCGGAGAACGTCGCGCCGGAGACCATCGCCAAGAACCGTGAGCAGTGGGTCAAGGCATGGTCCTCGCTCGCCGTGAAGTAGGACGGGTGAGCCCGAAGGAGGGGACGCGGGCCACGCTGGTCAGGCTGGGCCTGATGGCGATCCCGCTCGTCTTCTTCGGGCTGTTCTTCGCCTATCCGGTCGCCGCGATCGTCGGGCGCGGACTCAAGACCGACGACGGGTGGCAGTTCGGCCGGATCGGCGAGGTACTGGCCCGGCCCGACATCGCCGACGTGCTGTGGTTCACCACCTGGCAGGCGCTCGCGTCGACGGCGCTCACGCTCCTGATCGCGCTCCCCGGCTCGTACGTCTTCGCGCGCTTCGAGTTCCCGGGCAAGCAACTGCTGCGGGCGGTGGTCACGGTTCCGTTCGTGCTGCCGACCGTGGTGGTCGGCACGGCGTTCCTCGCGCTGGTCGGGCGCAACGGACTGCTGGACGAGACGTGGGGCGTTCGCCTCGACACCACCGTCTGGGCGATCCTGTTGGCCCACGTCTTCTTCAACTACGCCGTCGTCGTACGGACGGTGGGCGGACTCTGGGCGCAGCTCGACCCGCGGCAGGAAGAGGCCGCCCGGGTGCTGGGCGCCGGCCGGTTCGCGGCCTGGCGGCGGGTGACGCTGCCCGCGCTCGGGCCGGCCGTGGCCGCCGCCTCGCTGATGGTCTTCCTGTTCACGTTCACCTCCTTCGGTGTCGTGCAGATCCTGGGCGGGCCGTCCTACGCCACCCTGGAGGTGGAGGTCTACCGGCAGACCGCGCAGTTGCTCGACCTGTCGACGGCTGCCGTGCTGACGATGATCCAGTTCGCCGCCGTCGGGCTGATCCTGTGCGTGCACGCCTGGACCGTGCGCAAGCGGGAGACGGCGCTGCGGCTCGTGGATCCGGCCCGGACCGCGCACCGGCCCAAGGGCGTGGCGCAGCGCGCCCTGTTGGGCGGGGTGCTGCTGACCGTGGCGCTGCTGATCGTGCTGCCGCTGGGCGTCCTGGTGGAACGGTCCTTCGACGCCCCCGGCGGGTACGGCCTCGACTTCTACCGGGCGTTGGCGGACGTGGGCGCGGGGGGCGGGACGTTCCTGGTCCCGCCGCTGGAGGCCATCGGGAACTCCCTGCGGTACGCGCTGGCGGCCACCGCCATCGCCCTGCTCATCGGGGGACTCGCGGCCGCGGCGCTGACCCGGCGGGCGGGTCGGTTCGTACGGGGCTTCGACGCGTTGCTGATGCTGCCGCTCGGCGTGTCCGCCGTGACGGTCGGCTTCGGATTCCTGATCACCCTGGACGAGCCCCCGCTCGACCTGCGCACCTCGTGGATCCTGGTGCCTCTGGCGCAGGCCCTGGTCGGAGTGCCGTTCGTGGTGCGGACGATGCTGCCCGTGCTGCGCGCCGTCGACGGCCGGTTGCGGGAGGCGGCCGGCGTGCTCGGTGCCTCGCCGCTGCGGGCCTGGCGGGAAGTGGACCTGCCGCTGGTACGGCGGGCCCTGCTGATCGCGGCCGGTTTCGCCTTCGCCGTGTCGCTCGGCGAGTTCGGGGCGACCGTCTTCATCGCCCGGGCCGACAGCCCCACGCTGCCGGTGGCCGTGGCGCGGCTGCTGGGGCGGGCCGGAGAACTGAACTACGGGCAGGCGATGGCCCTGAGCACGATTCTGATGCTGGTGTGCGCGGTGTCCCTGCTGGTGCTGGAGCGGCTGCGACCCGACAAGACCTCGGGAGAGTTCTGATGACGCTGCTTCGGCTGGACGGGGTGTCGGTCCGCCTCGGCGCGCGGGACGTCGTGGACGCCGTGGACCTGGAGGTCGCCGAGCACGAGATCGTCTGTGTGCTGGGGCCGAGCGGCAGCGGGAAGTCCACGCTGCTGCGGGTGGTCGCCGGGCTCCAGCCGGTCTCGGCCGGACGCGTGCTCCTGGACGGCGCGGACCAGGCCGCGGTGCCGGTGCACCGGCGCGGGGTGGGCCTGATGTTCCAGGACCACCAACTGTTCCCGCACCGCGACGTCGCCGGCAACGTCGGCTTCGGGCTGCGGATGCGGGGTTCCTCGCGCGACGCCTGCACGGGCCGGGTCGAGGAACTGCTGGACCTGGTCGGGCTCCCCGGAGCCGGGCGCCGCGCCGTCGCGTCGCTGTCGGGCGGCGAACAGCAGCGGGTCGCGCTGGCGCGGGCGCTCGCCCCGTCCCCGCGCCTGCTGATGCTCGACGAACCGCTGGGCCAGTTGGACCGGGGACTGCGCGAGCGACTGGTGGTGGAACTCCAGGGGTTGTTCTCCCGGCTGGGCACGACCGTCCTGGCGGTCACCCACGACCAGGGGGAGGCCTTCGCGCTGGCCGACCGGGTCGTGGTGATGCGGGACGGGCGGATCGCGCAGGTGGGGACCCCGCTGGAGGTGTGGGAGCGGCCGGCCTCGGAGTTCGTGGCACGGTTCTTGGGCTTCGAGAACGTGGTCCCGGCGACGGTGTCGGGCGGCGCCGCGGCCACCCCCTGGGGGAAGGTCCCGGTGCCGGACGGCTCGCAGGAGGGGGAGCGCCTGCTCCTGATCCGGGCCGCCGGGGTGACGCCGGCGGCCGAGGGGCTGCCGTGCGTCGTGGAGTCGCGGACCTTCCGGGGGACCCACGTGGGACTGCTGTTGCGACCCGAGTCGGGTCCGCCGCTGGAGGCCGAGTGCGGGCCGGTCGGGGCACCGGTCGTGGGGGACCGCATCGCGGTGACGTTCACCCCCGGCGAGGTCGTCGTCCTGCCCGCGCAGGACTGACCGGGGCCGATCCGGCGCCGACACGGCTCCGCCCCCGGACCCTTCGCCCCGTGAGGGCGGTGGATCCGGGGGCGGGCGCGTTCCCCGTACGGCAGTACGGCGGTGTGGCGGTTACGCGACCGGCACCGGGTCCGGGGACTCCGCCGGAGCCTCGGCGCCGTCGTGATTGCCGTACCAGGCCACCGCCACGGCGCCCGTCACCGCGAGGACGAAGCCCAGGACCGCCAGCCAGGCCAGACCGGGGCGGGAGGCGTCGCCCAGCAGGAGGACGCCGATGGCGCCCGGGAGCACCGTCTCGCCCACCACCAGGGCGGCCGTGGCCCCGTTCACGGAACCGATCTGGAGGGCCACCGTGTGCAGGTACATGCCGCCGATGCCCGCCACGAGGATGGCGTAGAGGGCGGGGTCGGACAGCAGGGCGCCCAGGCCGAACGGCTCGACGCCGTTCAGGATGCGGACGCCCACCCCCAGCGCGCCGAAGGCCAGGCCGGACAGCAGACCGGCCAGGATCGCGGCCCGGCCGCCGAGGAACCGGACCGCCACCGTGCCGCCCACGATGATCAGCAGGGTGATCGCGAGCAGCCACCAGTGCGTGGACATCGGCGCGTGATGGCCGCCCTCGTGCCCCGCGGCCGTCGCCAGCAGCACGAGCGCCGCGCAGACGACCCCGATGGAGGTCCACTCCTTGCGGGTGAGCCGGATACCCAGCATCTTCACGCTGAGCACGGCGGTGATCACGAGGTTGGCGCTGATCACGGTCTGGGAGAGGAACAGCGGGAGGAGACGCGCCGCGAGCGCGCCCAGGCCGAAGCCCACGAAGTCCAGGATCGTGCCGACGATGAACTCCCAGGTCATCGCCGCCTTCGCGGTCGAGGACAGGTTCGGTCCGCCGTGCGCGGTCACCCCGGCCGCGGCCGGGGACATCCGGGCCGCCCGGCGCGAGCCGACGGCTTGCAGGACGGATCCCGTGCCGTAGCAGATGGACGCCGCGATCGCGGTCAGCAGGCCTATGAGCACAGAGGGCTCCGTTCACGTCTGGCAGGTTTTGCGGTACCTCTACCAGACGTGCGAATCGGCCGGGAAGTTGCCTTGTCGGGTCAGCGCATCGAAGCGAGTGTCGCCGGGACCTCGTCCACCGAGTCCACCAGGGCGATCCTCGACTCCATCGACCGGCCGCGGGCCAGCGCCTGGAGCAGCGGCCAGGCCGGCAGGTGCTCCGTCCAGTGGGCGCGGTCGACCAGGACCATCGGGGTCGGTTCGCCGCGCGACTCGTAGTGGTTCGGCGTGGCGTTGTCGAAGATCTCCTGGACGGTCCCCGCGGCGCCCGGGAGGAAGACCACGCCCGCGGTGGACCGCGCCAGCAGTCCGTCCTCGCGGGTGGCGTTCGCGAAGTACTTGGCGATGTGGCCGGCGAAGGGGTTCGGCGGCTCGTGCCCGTAGAACCAGGTCGGGATCCCCACCGAGTCGCCGCCGTCGGGCCAGCGTTCCCGCACGGCGAAGGCCGCTCTCGCCCAGTCGGACACGGACGGCGTGAAGGAAGGGGCCTTGGCCAGCATCTCCAGCGCCTCGGGCAGCGCGTCGTCGGGGGCGGGGGCCAGGTAGGCGCCGAGGTTGGCGGCCTCCATCGCGCCCGGGCCGCCGCCGGTGGCCACGGTCAGCCCGGACCGGGTCAGGGTCCGGCCGAGCTCCGCCGCGCCGAGGTAGTCCGTACCGCCGCGGGCCATGGCGTGGCCGCCCATCACTCCCACCACCCGGGCACCGGCGAGGTGCTCGTCCAGGGCGTCGGAGACGGCGTCGTCGTGGATGGAACGCAGCATCGAGGCGTAGATGTCGCCGTCGGCCTTGATCTCCTGGAACCAGGCGTACGCCTGGGCGTCAGGGGTGGCCTCGTAGCCCTCCCGCAGGCCGGTGAACAGCTCGTCCGCGGTGTAGAGCAGACCCCGGTAGGGGTTGAACGGCAGGTCCGGCACCGGCGGGAAGACCAGGGCGCCGTCGGCGCGGACCTTCGCGGAGGCGTCGGGCTCCATGGCACAGCCGAGGAACACGGCGGCCGAGGTGTCGGCCGACAGCAGCGCGAACGTCCGCTCCAGCAGGTTGACCGACTGGACCCGGTAGCCGCTCAGGGAACCCCGAGCGGCGACCTGGTCGAATTCGGCGAGCGTCTCGATCTCGATGTCTGGGTTGACCATTCGGCCCACACTAAGGGCTGCGTCAGTCAGCGGGTCAACGCGAGAGACGTCAGTTGCGCCACACCCCAACTGAGGGATACGCATACGGCGAGCAGGGCAGTCGCGCGTACGGTGACGGCCGTACGCAGCACCGTTCCGGGGGTTCCCAGGTCGTTCAGGGTGTCCCGGACGGCGGTGCGGGACTGCCGCGACTCGACCGCGGATGTGAGGAGAGTCGCAGCCGCGCACAGCGCCACGAGCACGGCGGCCGGACCGGTCAGCGGGCCGAGCGGAGGCAGGAAACCGTCGGCGTCGCGCACGGCGAGGGTGGTGAGCCCGGCCGCCCCGATCGCGCACAGCACTCCGAGGGGACGGCCCAGCCGCGGCGCCTCCTCCTGGAGGGTCCGCCCGGCGAGCAGCCGGAGCGCACCCGGGCGGACGGCCTGCACCAGGGTTCCGCAGGCGAAGGCCACGCCCGGCCCGGCGAGGGCGAGTCCCAGGGCGATGAGCGCCCAGCCGGTCGGCACGGCGGCGCTGCCCCGTCCGGCGTAGGTCTCGACGGTCAGGCCGGAGGCGGTGAGGGCGACCCCCCAGGGGACCCCGCTCTGCGGGGACAGCCCGGCCAGGGGAGGACGGGAGCGCAGGGCGAGGGCCACCGCCGCCGAGGCGGCGAGGGGGATCAGGGCCAGCAGGGTCAGGGCGCCCGCCACCGGCAGTGGCTGTTCGGCGTGCAGCAGCTCGGCGCCGGCTCCGTCGAACGGCAGCCCGCCCAGGTCGCCCCGCAGGTGCAGGAACGCGGCCAGGGCCACGGCGCCGCCCAGGGCGCAGGCGACGGCGGTGGAGATCGCGGCGACGAGGGTGCGCCGTACGGGGCCCAGGCCGACCGCGTCCATGCCCTCCCGGGGCCGGGTCGCGGGGTCGGTCCGCGCCACGGCGACGGCGAACTGCACGGTGACGGCGAGCGGGACGAGCGCCCACAGCAGCCGAGGGAACGATCCGGCGGGTCGAGCCATGGCTCCGGCCAGCACGTACAGCAGCAGGAACCCGGTACCGGCGGAGGCGGTGGCGACGAGCAGCCGGCGCAGCTGGACCAGCGGCCGGGAGCCTCGGGCTAGGCGGAGAGCGAGCACGCGGCCTGGTCCTCCGTGGTGAGCGGGCCGGCTGCGGCGGCGACCGCGGCCGGGCGTCCGTCGAGCAGTTCGATCCGTCGGTCGGCGACGGTGGCGATCTCCTCGTCGTGGGTGGCGAGCAGCACGGAGATCTCGTGCGAGCGCGCCGCCGTGGTCAGGGTGCGCAGGAGCAGGGCGCGTTCGGTGCGGTGCAGGGAGGCCGTCGGCTCGTCGGCGAAGATCACCGTGGGCTCGTTGACCAGGGCTCGGGCGAGGGCGACGCGCTGTGACTCGGCCCGGGTGAGGGCGCCGGGGCGCTTGCGGGCGAAGCCGCCGATGTCGAGGCGGTCCAGCCATTCGCACGCGGCGCTCTTGGCGGCGCGGTGCGGGGTGCCGGCGAGGAGCAGCGGCAGCGCGGCGTTCTCCCACACCCTGAGTTCGGGCAGCAATCCGGGCTCGGGGCCGATCCAGCCGAACCGGTCGCGGCGCAGCCGTTCGCGGAGCGCGGCTCCCATGGTGTGCACGGGGACGCTGTTGAACCAGACCTCGCCCTGTTCCGGCACCAGCTGTCCGACGAGACAGCGCAGCAGGGTGGTCTTGCCGCTTCCGCGGGGGCCGGTCACGGCCAGGATCTCACCTTGGCGTACGCCGACGGAGACGCCGATGAGGCCTGGTGAACCGCTGTGGGAGTAGTGCAGGGACCGCGCCCAGAGCACATCATTGTCTGCCGGAGCCACCATGGCGTACACCTCCGTCCGGGGGAACGAAGCGGAGCCGGTTCGGTCACTGGCGCCGCAATGAGATGTAAAGAGATGAACGTCTTGGATGGTGACAGCACACGGCCCGGACCCCCGCGTTCTCACTCGAACGGGGGATCCGGGCCGTGTGGTTCGGACGATTTACCGCTTGTCGCGGGCCTTGCCTACAGCTTGGTCCACGCCTCCGTGAGTACCGAGCGCAGGATGCCCTCGATCTCGTCGAAGGTGCCCTGGTCCGCGATCAGCGGCGGGGCCAGCTGGATGACCGGGTCGCCACGGTCGTCGGCGCGGCAGTACAGGCCGTTCTCGAAGAGCGCCTTGGAGAGGAAGCCGTAGAGCACGCGCTCCGTCTCCTCGTCCGTGAAGGACTCCTTCGTGACCTTGTCCTTGACGAGCTCGATGCCGTAGAAGTAGCCGTTGCCGCGGACGTCGCCGACGATCGGCAGGTCGTGCAGCTTCTTCAGCGTCGAGAAGAAGGCGCCCTCGTTGTCCAGCACGTGCTGGTTGAGGCCTTCCTTGTCGAAGATGTCGAGGTTGGCCAGCGCGACCGCCGAGGAGACCGGGTGGCCGCCGAAGGTGTAGCCGTGCAGGAAGGTGTTGTCACCCTTGTAGAAGGGCTCCGCGAGGCGGTCCGAGATGATGCAGGCACCGATCGGGGAGTAGCCCGAGGTCATGCCCTTGGCGCAGGTGATCATGTCCGGCACGTAGTCGAACTTGTCACAGGCGAACATCGTGCCGAGGCGGCCGAACGCACAGATCGTCTCGTCGGAGACGAGCAGGACGTCGTACTCGTCGCAGATCTCGCGGACCCGCTGGAAGTACCCGGGCGGCGGCGGGAAGCAGCCACCGGCGTTCTGCACCGGCTCCAGGAACACGGCGGCGACGGTGTCGGCGCCCTCGAACAGGATCTCCTGCTCGATCTGGTCGGCGCACCAGCGGCCGTAGGCCTCCGGGTCGTCGCCGAAGATCGGGGCGCGGTAGATGTTGGTGTTCGGCACCTTGTGCGCGCCGGGGACCAGCGGCTCGAAGGGGGCCTTCAGGGCCGGCAGACCGGTGATGGACAGGGCGCCCTGCGGGGTGCCGTGGTAGGCCACCGCGCGGGAGATCACCTTGTACTTGGTGTGCTTGCCCTGGAGCTTGAAGTACTGCTTGGCCAGCTTCCAGGCGGTCTCGACGGCCTCGCCGCCACCGGTGGTGAAGAAGACCTTGTTCAGGTCACCGGGGGCGTAGTGGGCGAGACGCTCGGCGAGCTCGACGGCCTTGGGGTGCGCGTACGACCAGATGGGGAAGAACGCGAGTTCCTGCGCCTGCTTGTAGGCGACCTCGGCCAGTTCCTTGCGGCCGTGACCGGCGTTGACCACGAACAGTCCGGCGAGACCGTCGAGGTAGCGCTTGCCCTTGTCGTCCCAGATGTAGGTGCCCTCGCCCCGGACGATGGTGGGGACGGGGGCGTTCTCGTAGGACGACATGCGGGTGAAGTGCATCCACAGGTGGTCGTACGCGGTCTTGGAGAGGTCCTGGCTCACGGTTATCGGGTTCCCCACATGTAGGTCTGCTTCTTCAGCTTCAGGTAAACGAAGCTTTCGGTTGATCGCACGCCGGGGAGCGCGCGGATCTTCTTGTTGATCGTTTCCAACAGGTGGTCGTCGTCCTCGCAGACGATCTCCACCATCAGGTCGAACGAGCCCGCGGTCATGACCACGTACTCGCACTCGGCCATCGAGGTCAGTGCGTCGGCCACCGGGTCGAGGTCGCCCTCGACGTTGATGCCGACCATTGCCTGGCGCCGCAGGCCCACGGTGAGCGGGTCCGTTACGGCGACGATCTGCATGACGCCCTGGTCGAGCAGCTTCTGTACGCGTTGGCGCACGGCTGCCTCGGACAGGCCGACGGCCTTGCCGATGGCTGCGTAGGGACGGCGTCCGTCCTCTTGCAGTTGCTCGATGATCGCCAGGGACACAGCATCGACCGAAGGGGACGGTTGTCTGTTCCTGGAATCTGCGCTTCGACTGACCACGACCTCACTGTGCACGAGGAGTCGTCTGTTCCGCAAGCCGTAACCGATGAAATTCGTTGTTCGACGTCTCTGATTGCACGGATTTCGTAGTTGATGGTGTCTGGCTCTGTCGAAAGCGTCGGCCGAGGGGCTAGGCTTGGGGAATCGTCTCAATCGTTGGACATGTGATCAGGAGAGTGGCTGTAGTGACCACCGAACTGCGTCGTCTGCGCAACTACATCGGCGGGGAGTTCAAGGACGCCGCCGACGGGCGGACCACCGAGGTGGTCAACCCCGCCACCGGCGAGGCGTACGCCACCGCACCGCTGTCCGGTCAGGCCGACGTGGACGCGGCCATGGCCGCGGCCGCCGCGGCCTTCCCGGGCTGGCGCGACACCACCCCCGCCGAGCGGCAGAAGGCCCTGCTCAAGATCGCGGACGCCTTCGAGGCGCGCGCGGACGAGCTCGTGGCCGCCGAGTCGGAGAACACCGGCAAGCCGCTGGGCCTCACGGCCAGCGAGGAGCTGCCGCCGATGGTGGACCAGATCCGCTTCTTCGCGGGTGCGGCCCGACTGCTGGAGGGCCGCTCGGCCGGCGAGTACATGGACGGGATGACCTCGATCGTCCGCCGTGAGCCGGTCGGCGTCTGTGCCCAGGTCGCGCCGTGGAACTACCCGATGATGATGGCCGTGTGGAAGTTCGCCCCGGCGATCGCCGCGGGCAACACCGTGGTGCTCAAGCCCTCGGACACCACCCCGGCCTCCACCGTGCTGATGGCCGAGATCATCGACTCGGTCCTGCCCAAGGGCGTCTTCAACGTCGTCTGCGGCGACCGCGAGACCGGCAAGTCCATGGTGGAGCACTCCACCCCGGCCATGGCCTCCATCACCGGCTCGGTACGCGCCGGCATGCAGGTCGCCGAGAGCGCCTCGAAGGACGTCAAGCGCGTCCACCTGGAGCTCGGCGGCAAGGCCCCCGTCGTGGTCTTCGAGGACGCCGACCTGGCCAAGGCCGTCGAGGACATCGCGGTCGCCGGCTACTTCAACGCCGGTCAGGACTGCACCGCCGCCACCCGCGTGCTGGTGCACGAGTCGATCCACGACGAGTTCGTGGCCGCGCTCGCCAAGGCCGCCTCGGACACCAAGACCGGGCAGCCGGACGACGAGGACGTGCTGTACGGGCCGCTCAACAACCCGAACCAGCTCAAGCAGGTCGCCGGCTTCATCGAGCGCCTCCCCGCCCACGCCAAGGTCGAGGCGGGCGGCCACCGGGTCGGCGAGAAGGGCTACTTCTACGCCCCGACCGTGGTCTCCGGGCTGAAGCAGGACGACGAGATCATCCAGAACGAGGTCTTCGGCCCCGTCATCACCGTGCAGTCCTTCACGGACGAGGCCCAGGCCCTGGAGTACGCGAACGGCGTCGAGTTCGCCCTCGCCTCCTCGGTGTGGACCAAGAATCACGGCCGCGCGATGCGCATGTCCAAGAACCTCGACTTCGGCTGCGTGTGGATCAACACCCACATCCCGCTCGTCGCCGAGATGCCGCACGGCGGTTTCAAGAAGTCCGGCTACGGCAAGGACCTCTCCGCCTACGGCTTCGAGGACTACACCCGCATCAAGCACGTCATGACCTCGCTCGACGGCTGACCTCTCGCCGCGGCGATCGCACTGATCAGCGCACAGCGCTGAAGGGGCGGGCAGTAGACACGTTGTCTATTGTCCGCCCCTTCGCGTTGCCCGAGGCTGTGGCCATGCCTGAACTCGCCTTCTCCCGGCGCTCGGCGCTGCGCGGCCTCGGCGCCGTGGTCCTGCCGGCCGCGCTCACCGCCTGCGGGGTCCCCGCCGCATTCGTCCCCGAGGACCGGCGGGAGGGGCCGGACCGATCCGCCCGGGACCGGAGCCTCGCCTTCTCCAACTGGCCGCTCTACATCGACACCGACGAGGAGGACGAGGCGCGCCGGCCGACGCTGGACGAGTTCTCGGAGAAGACCGGCATCGAGGTCCGGTACACCGAGGAGATCAACGACAACGACGAGTTCTTCGGCAAGATCAGCCCGGCGCTCATGAACCACCAGGAGACCGGCCACGACCTCGTGGTGGTCAGCGACTGGATGGCCGCCCGCTTCGTCCACCTGGGCTGGGCCCAGAAGATGGACCGCTCGGCCCAGTCCAACGTGGCCAAGTACCTCGATCCCCAGCTCCGTTCCCCCGCCTTCGACGAGGGCCGGCTGCACACCGTCCCCTGGCAGTCGGGCATCACCGGCATCGCCTACAACCGCAAGGCCCTGGGCCGGGAGCTCAAGTCCGTCAAGGACCTCTGGCAGCCCGATCTCGCCGGCAAGGTGACGCTCTTCTCCGGGCTCGACGAGTCCTTCGCCCTGCTGATGCAGGGCGACGGCGTGGACGTCACCCGCTGGACCGAGGCGGACTTCCACCGCATGTGCGACCAGGTCGAGCGCATGGTGCGCAAGAGGCACATCCGCCGCTTCACCGGCAACGACTACACCTCCGACCTGAGCAAGGGCGACGTCCTCGCCTGCCAGGCCTACTCCGGCGACGTCA
This sequence comes from Streptomyces sp. NBC_01426, assembly GCF_036231985.1. Classification (GTDB taxonomy): domain Bacteria; phylum Actinomycetota; class Actinomycetes; order Streptomycetales; family Streptomycetaceae; genus Streptomyces. Next base: position 2,496,335 of record NZ_CP109500.1, on the reverse strand, counting down.
TCCAACTCCAGGCCGACAACCCCGACATCGAGTTCGTGGTGCCCGAGGAAGGAGCCGAGCTCTGGGCCGAGAGCCTGCTCGTTCCCAACCTGGCGCGACACAAGGCCAACGCCGAGGCCCTCGTGGACCACTACTACGACCCGGCGGTGGCCGCCCGACTCGCGGCGTCCGTCAACTACGTCTGCCCGGTCCCGGCCGCCCGAGAGGTGCTGGCGGGCTCCGACGACAAGGAGACGGCGGAACTGGCGGAGAACCCGCTGATCTTCCCCGACGACGAGATGCGCGAGCGCCTCGTCGTGGCCCGGGACATCTCCTCGGTGGAACGGCGCTCCTTCGCCAAGCGCTGGAACGCCATCGTCGGTCTCTGAGTCCCTCGTCGGTTCTCCGAGGCCATCGGCGGTCTCTGACGAGGATGTCCGCGATCGACCGTCGTCCGCCTCGTCCGCCTCGTCCGCCTCGTCCGGTCTCCGCCCGGGGCGCGCGGTCGCCCGGGGGCGTGTTCGTCCGGGACGCGCTCGCCGGGCGCGCCTCCTACTGGGTGAAGGCGGCCATCACCACGCCGAGGGCCACCGGGTTCGTGTCCGGTCCCTTGGCGTCCGTGGAGTTGACCGAGTAGACGAGGGTGCGGGAGAGGTCGCGGGTCGCGCCCATCCCCGTGATGTAGCCGTGCCGGCCACCGGTCTTGCCCCAGGCCTCCGTGCCGTCCGGCAGGACGATCCTCGACAACCCCGCGGTCAGGACGGCCTTCTTCCCGGTGACGAAGTCGTCCACCGCGGGGACCGTGAACATCTCCTCCAGCCGGGCTCTCGGCACGATCCGGCCGCTGAACAGGGCGACGGTGAAGCGCTCCAGATCGGCGGTCGTCGAGATGATGTCGCCGGCCGCCCACCGGTCGGAGCTGTTCCACACCGAGACGTCCCGCAGTTCCCTCGTGCCGTCCGGCCGCGGCACCGCCTGGTAGCCATGGTTGTGGAGACCCTGGATCCGCGTCCGTGTCCGCCCCGGGAACGATGTCCCACCCAGCCCCAGCGGCCGCAGGATCCGCCGGGCGACCGTGGACTCGTACGAGGTGCCCGTCACCTTCTCGATCAGCACGCCCAGCACCGTGTAGTTGATGTTCAGGTAGTGCTGGGCCTCGCCCGGATCGAACTCCGGCCCCTTCGCCAGGGCGTTGGCGATCTGCTCGCGCGGATCGGTCACGTCGAAGCGGTGCTCCCACTGGGCCTCGAAGGAATCGCCCGGCCCATCGGCCGCCCGGATGCCGCTCGTGTGGTTCAGCAGCTGGCGCACCGTGGGGTCAGCCTTGAAGGTCTCGGGAAAGGCCGCCGGCAGGTACCGCCGCACCGGGGCGTCCAGATCGACCCTGCCCTCGGCGGCCAACTGGAGCACCACCGCCGCCGTGAAGGTCTTGGTCACCGAACCGGCCCGGAAGCGGCCCTGCTCCAGGGCCGCACGACCGGTGCGCACGTCCGCCACGCCCGCGGCGCCCCGCCAACCGCCGCTCGCGCCGCCGACCCGGACCAGGGCGGCCGTCGCGTCCTTGCCGTCCGCTCCGACGCCGGCGAGGGCGGCGCGCAGCGCCACCGCGTCGGGCGGCGTGGCGATGGTCGGGGCCGTGGGAGCCGTGGGGCCCGTGTGGGCCGCCGGCGCGCCCACCGCCGTGCTCGCCGATGGAGGCGGCGGCGCGGAGTGGGCGACGGCCGGGCCGGCCGCGACCCCCAGCACCAGGGCTGTCGCGATCGCCGTGCGAATCGTTGCGTTCATGGTGGGATCCCCCCGTCGAGTCCCGGGGCGACCTCCACCCCGATGACCTCAATGTTGCTGGTCACAGGGGTGGTAGCGGATCCCCGACAAGAGGGGTTTTCCGCGGTACGACAACTCACCGCCGAGAGGGAGGACGGCGCCGCCGACTCACTCTCCGGAGGGAGATACCCCGGCGGGGGAGACCGCGGCGCGGGACTGGCTTCCCGCCGCGATCAGGCCCGTCTCGTAGGCGCAGATCACCGCCTGGATCCGGTCCCGCAGCCCCAACTTCGCCAGCACGTTCCCCACATGGGACTTCACCGTGTGCTCGCTGACCGTCAGCGCACCCGCGATCTCCGCGTTGGACAGCCCCCGCCCCAGGTGCAGCAGCGTCTCCCGCTCCCGCGCCGTCAGCACTCCCAACCGCTCGGCCGACAGGGCGGACCCGGCCGCCGGTCGCGCCGTCACCGCCGTGTACTCCTCGATCAGACGCCGCGCCACCGAAGGCGCGAGCAGGGACTCGCCGGCCGCCACCACCCGCACGGCGTGCACCAGATCGTCCCGCCGCACGTCCTTCAACAGGAACCCGCTCGCGCCCGCGTGCAGGGCTTCGTAGACGTACTCGTCGGAGTCGAACGTCGTCAGCATCACCGTCCGGCACCCGGTCTCCGTCGTGATCGTCCGACACGCCTCGATGCCGTCCAGCACCGGCATCCGCACGTCCAACAGCGCCACGTCCGGCCGCAGGTCCCGCACCGCCGTCACCGCCGCCGCGCCGTCGCCGGCCTCGGCCACGACCTCGATGTCCTCCTGCACGTCCAGGATCATCGCGAAGCCGCTGCGCACCAGTTCCTGGTCGTCGGCCACCACCACACGGATCGTCAACTCCCCACCTCCAAGGCGGACGTTACAAGGACGATCCGCACCCGGAACCCCCGGCCGTCCGCGCCCGGACCGGACTCGACGGTTCCGCCGTGGGCGGCGGCGCGCTCCCGGATGCCGATCAGCCCGTGCCCGCCCGGGGAGCCGTCGGAGCCCCGCCCGTCGTCCGTCACCTCCACCGCGAGGTCCCCCGACCCGTACTCCAGACGTACGGCCGCGGTCGAGGCCCCGGCGTGCCGGACCACGTTCGTCAGAGCCTCCTGGACCACCCGGTACACCGTCGCCTCCAGCGCGGCGGGCAGCGGACGCACCGCGCCGGTCCGCTCGTACGAGACGGTGGGCCCGCTGCCGCGTACCCGGTCCAGCAGTCCGGCCAGTTGCCCGATGCCCGGCTGCGGTCGGCGCGGCGCGACCTCGTCCGTCCGCAGCACGCCCAACATCGCGCGCAGTTGGGTCATCGCCTCGCGGCCGGTGTCCGCTATGGCGTCGAAGGCGGCCTCCGCCCGCTCGGGCGCCCGCCGTACCGCCACCGGACCGGCCTCGGCCTGCACGATCATGATGCTGACCGCGTGCGAGAGGACGTCGTGCATCTCCCGTGCGATCCGGGCCCGTTCCCGGGCCGCGGCCTGCTCCGCCTCGATCAGGTTCGCCCGCTCCAGCTCGGCGGCCCGTTCCTCGACGGCCCGCGTGTACGCCTGCCGGGTGACCTGGAGCCGGCCCAGCGCGTAGGCGGCGGCCGAGACGAAGAGGGTGAACAGCAACTCCCGCATGGTCCCGGTGTTCCGGCCCACCGACACGACGATCACCACGACCGTCAGCAGTGCGACGAGCAGGCGCACCCGGGCCGTGCACAGCAGGGCCACCGTGTAGTAGGCGATCAGCCCCGCGTACGGCAGCGGCTGGCCGGGCCCGTCCAGCGCGAGTTCGTAGAGGCCGCCCGCGAGCAGAACGGCGACCAACACCGTCACCGGCGCCCGGCGGCGCCAGATCAGCGGCAGCACCGCGAGCGTGGTCATCCCGTAGGAGGGCCAGTCGGCGGCCGGCAGTCCGGGATCGCGGGGCACCAGGAACGGCATGGTGACGGCCACCTGCACCAGCAGCGTCAGCCCCAGGTCCTGCCACCGCGGGTCGGCCCGGCGGACGCGTTCGCCCCAGGCCCGTATCACCGACGCCGCTCGGCCCGTACGGCCGTCAGCGCGTCCACCCGGTTCGTCGTGATCGAGTCGACCCCCGCCGCGATCAGCGCGCGCATCGACCGCTTCGTGTCGGCGGTCCACGCCGACACGAGCAGCCCGTCCCGGTGCAGGGCGTCGGTCAACTCCCGGTCGACGAGCCCGAAGCGGTAGTTGAGCCAGGCCGGGGCCACCGCGTCGATGAGCACCCGGCGGGGGGGCGACAGGGTGTTCCAGGTCAGCGCGATCTCCGCACCGGGGTCGGCGGCCCGCACCGCGAGCATCGACTTCGGGCCCGCGCAGTAGTACGTGCGGTCCCGCGCCCCGCACTCGCGGACCTGGTCCACGACCGTCCGCACCGCGTCGGCGTCCGCGCCCGGAAGGTCCACCATCACCCGGCCCGCGCCCGCCGCCATCAAGGCCTCGCGCAGCGTGGGGATCCCGCCCCGCGCCAGCTCCTTGAGCTGGGGAGCCGTGACGGCGTCGAGCCGCACGTCGTGCCCCCACAGCCGCTGGAGCGTCTCGTCGTGCAGGAGGACCGGAACCCGGTCACGGGTGAGCCGGACGTCGATCTCGACCGCGTCCGCCCCCCGGGCGAAGGCGGAGCGGATCGAGTCGAGGGTGTTCTCGCGGACACGGTAGGGATCGCCGCGGTGGCCGACGGCAGTCAGGGTGCGCATGCACCCCATTCTGCTCGGGCGTCAGGAGGCCAACCACGTGTCGGTGTACGTGTCGATCTCCGCGGTCAGCCGCGCCTTCCCGGCCGGGTCGAGGAAGGAGGCCTCGACGGCGTTCTTGGCCAGCTGCGCCAGACCGCGCTCGTCGAGGTCGAGGAGCCGGGCGGCCACCGCGTACTCGTTGTTGAGGTCGGAGCCGAACATCGGCGGGTCGTCGCTGTTGATGGTGACGAGCACGCCCGCGGCGACCATCTCCTTGACCGGGTGCGCGTCCATGTCGGTCACCACGCGGGTCGCGATGTTCGAGGTCGGGCAGACCTCCAGCGCGATCCGGTGCTCGGCCAAGTAGGCCAGCAGCTCGGGGTCCCGGACGGAGGTCGTGCCGTGGCCGATGCGCTCGGCGCCCAGCTCCCGGATGGCGTCCCAGACCGTCTCCGGTCCGGTGGACTCGCCGGCGTGCGGCACGCTGTGCAGGCCGGCCGCCCGGGCCCGGTCGAAGTACGGCTTGAACTGGGGGCGCGGAACACCGATCTCCGGACCGCCCAGGCCGAAGGAGACCAGGCCCTCGGGGCGCAGGTCGACCGCGAGGCGGGCGGTCTCGGCGGCCGCCTCCAGGCCCGCCTCGCCGGGGATGTCGAAGCACCAGCGCAGGATGACCCCGAGTTCGGCCTCGGCGTCCTTGCGGGCGTCCTCGATGGCCTCCATGAACGCCTTCTCGTCGATGCCGCGACGGGTGGAGGAGTACGGGGTGATCGTCAACTCGGCGTAGCGGATGTTCTGCCGGGCCATGTCGCGGGCGACCTCGAAGGTCAGCGTGCGCACGTCGTCGGGGGTGCGGACCAGGTCGACGACGGACAGGTAGACCTCGATGAAGTGGGCGAAGTCCGTGAAGGTGAAGTAGTCGGCGAGCGCCTCGGGGTCCGTGGGGACCTTCGAGTCGGGGTGCCGGGAGGCGAGCTCGGCCACGATGCGCGGGGAGGCCGAGCCGACGTGGTGGACGTGGAGTTCGGCCTTGGGAAGCCCCGCGATGAAGGGGTGCAGGTCGGGCATGGGTGCCTCCGGGAGGACACGGGTTCGGGCAGGTCGGCTTCATCGTAGGCAGGCCCGGGGAGTGTCGGTGGCAGCGCTTAGCATGGCTGTACGAGAGGGGGGTGCCGTATGACCGACCAGAGCCCTGAACCGTCCGACCCGTGGGCACCGCCCGAGCGACCGGCGGTGGACCCGGGCAAGGGGCGGGGTGCGTCGGGCGGGCCGGGGGGCCCGGGCCTGCACGACCAGCCGACGATCGCCGGCATGCCGGGCGCGACGGCCCCCGGGCCCTTCGGCGCGACCGCGCAGCCTTTTGACACCGCCGCGCAGCCTTTCGACACGGCTCCTCAACCCTTCGGCACGGCCGCGCAGCCCTTCGGTGCGACCGCGCCGATCGACCCCGCCGGGTCCTGGGGGCAGGCTCTCGGTCCCGCGTACGGGTACCCTGCGCAGCCCGATCCCGCCGGATACGGCTACCCCGGGGGCCAGTTGCCGGGGCGGCCCGCCCCCTACGCGCCCTGGGCCCCGACGCCGCCCCCGCCGAGCAACGGCCTCGCCATCACCGGGTTCGTGCTCGGCCTGCTCTCGGTCATCGCCTGCCCGACCCTGGTCGGTCCCGTCGCGCTCGGCATCGCCGGGGTCGTCTTCGGCGCGCTCGGCCGGGGCAAGGCGAACCGGGGCGAGGCCGGCAACGGCGGACTCGCGCTGGCCGGTGTCATCCTCGGTTCCGTCGGCATCGTGATCGGCGTCCTGGTGACCTTGGCCTTCTTCCTCGGACCGACCTTCGATGACGTCGACCGTCACGGGCCGTACGAGGACACCGGGGTCCAGGAGCGCATATGACCGACCGCCGCGCCCGCGGGGATCAGGGCGCGGGTGCCCGGTGGGGGAAGCGGTCGCAGCCGGTCAGACCCGCGCAGACGGTCAGACCCGCGCCGCCATCAGCAGCGTCGGCACCATGACGACCGCGTGACCGTCCGCCCCGGCCGAACCGGCGGCGCCTTCCACGCTGTCGTCCCCACTGCCACTACCACTGCCCCCGCCGTCGAGGTCGCCGCCGGTCCCGCGGGACAGGGGGACCCAGATCAGCCCCACCATCCGGGGGCAGTCGCACACCAGGTCCTCGTCCACCCCGAGGCGGGGCTCCCCGGGCGCGACGTCCACCCGGTAGCAGGCGGTCGGGCCGGAGGGGTACGGCGCGTCGTACGCGAACCGCACGTCCAGGGCGCGCAGGCCGACCTCCTCGGCCACCTCGCGCCGCACCGCCTCCTCGGGTTCCTCCCCGGCCTCCAGCCCGCCGCCGGGCAGCGTCCAGTACTCCGGTCCGTCGTGCCGACCGGTCGGGCCCTTGCCCCGTTCCCGCACCATCAGCACGCAGCCGTCCCGGATGATCACCGCGGCGACCCGGCGTCGACCGGGTATGCCCGGAGCCGTCACGCGGCGTCCGTCCGCAGCCGGTCCCGGGCCTCCATGAGGGCGAAGCCGAGCAGGTTCAGCCCGCGCCACCGGGCCGGGTCGAGGGCCCGCTCGTCGTCCGCCGCCAGCCCGATGCCCCAGATCCGGTCCATCGGGCTCGCCTCCACGAGCACCCGGTTCCCGGTGCCGAGCAGGTATCCGCGCAGCGCCGGATCGGAGCCGAACTTGTGCACGCTGCCCTCCACGACCAGCGCGAACCGCTCCCGCTCCCAGACGGCGTTGTCGAAGTCGCGCACGAGGCGACCGGCCTTCTTCGCCTCGGCCGGGGTCCCGGCTTCCAGCGCGGCGCGCTCCGCCTCCGCGTCCCCGAATATCCGGGCCTTGCCGGCCATCATCCAGTGCTCGGCGGTGGCGTACCGGACCTCACCCACAGTGAAGGCGGAAGGCCACCACTGGCTGAGGCAGCTCGGGCCGAGCGTCCCGTCCGGGCGCGGTCGGTGCCCCCAGAACGGCAGAAACTTGAGCCGTTCACCCCGGCTGACCTGCTTGATCAATGCGTCGATCATCTCCATGCACGCGAGTCTGGCAGTCGCCACGGACACTTCGTACGGGTTTTCCGGCGTGCCTCGACACATGGTCGACCGATTCCGTCGCGTAATCAAAAGGCAACAACGGAATCACTTGGCCGAGGCCCCTGCCTCTGTCAGGATCGGCACTCAATTCGGGCTGTAGTCCGAACTGTAGCTACGGAGAGCGTGAGAGCGTGATGGGCAACCGCTTCCAGGTCAAGGACCGCTTCGCGGACGGCGCGCAGTACATCGACGGCAGGCTCAGGGCCGGCACCTCCGGGCAATCACACACCGTGATCGACCCGGCCACCGGCGACGAGGTCCTCACCTACGAACTCGCGGGCACCGCGGACGTGGACGAGGCCGTGGCCGCCGCCAAGAGGGCCTTCCCGGGCTGGTCCGCCGCCACCCCCGGGGAGCGCTCGGACGCGCTGCACCGGCTGGCCGCCGTACTGGCCGAGCAGGCCGACGACTTCGCCTACGCCGAGTCGATCCAGTGCGGCAAGCCGCTCAAGCTGTCCACGGAGTTCGACGTACCGGGGACCATCGACAACACCGCCTTCTTCGCGGGCGCCGCCCGCCACCTCCAGGGGCAGGCCGCCGCCGAGTACTCCGGCGACCACACCTCCTACGTGCGCCGCGAGGCCATCGGGGTGGTCGGGTCCATCGCCCCCTGGAACTATCCGCTCCAGATGGCCGCCTGGAAGATTCTCCCGGCCATCGCCGCGGGCAACACCATCGTGTTGAAGCCCGCCGAGCTGACCCCGCTGACCTCCCTGATGTTCGCCCAGGCGGCCAAGGACGCGGGCCTGCCCGACGGAGTGATCAACATCGTCACCGGCGCCGGCCGGGAGGCGGGGGAGCACCTCGTGGGGCACCCCGACGTGGTCATGACCTCGTTCACCGGTTCGACGGCCGTCGGCAAGCGGGTCGCCGAGATCGCCACCGCCACCGTCAAGCGGCTCCACCTGGAGCTCGGCGGGAAGGCCCCCTTCCTCGTCTTCGACGACGCCGACCTGGAGGCCGCCGCGCACGGCGCCGTCGCCGCCTCCCTCATCAACACCGGCCAGGACTGCACCGCCGCCACCCGCGCGTACGTCCAGCGCCCCCTGCACGACGCCTTCGTCGCGCGGGTCGCCGAGCTGATGGAGACCGTCCGCGTCGGAGACCCCTTCGCGCCCACCACGGACCTCGGTCCGCTGGTCTCGCACGCGCAGCGCGACCGGGTCGCCGGGTTCGTCGAGCGCGCCCGCTCCTACGCCACGGTCGTCACCGGCGGCGAGAGCCCCGGGGGAGACCTGGCCGGCGGGGCGTACTACCGGCCGACCCTGATCTCCGGCGCGGCCCAGGACAGCGAGGTCGTCCAGTCCGAGATCTTCGGTCCGGTCCTCGTGGTCCTGCCGTTCGACACCGACGACGAGGGCCTCGCGCTGGCCAACGACACCCCGTACGGACTCGCGGCCTCCGCCTGGAGCCGGGACGTCTACCGGGCCAACCGGGCCACCCGCGAGCTCAAGGCGGGTTGCGTCTGGGTCAATGACCACATCCCGATCATCAGCGAGATGCCTCACGGGGGCTACAAGGCCAGTGGCTTCGGAAAGGACATGAGCGCCTACTCCTTCGAGGAGTACACGCAGGTCAAGCATGTGATGTACGACAACACCGCGGTCGCCGCGAAGGACTGGCACCGCACGATCTTCGGGGACCGATAGTCACGACGCCGCCGCCGGCGGCCCTGCCACCCGAAAGGGCACAGTCCATGGAGCAGTTCGAGCCCGAGCGTCTCTCGGCGCCGCAACTCAACGCGATACGGCGCAGCCTCACCAGCGGGCGCGGCGCCCTCACCCGCCGTTCGCTGCTGCGCGCCTCCGGTGTCGGGGCGCTCACCCTCGGCGGCCTGTCGGCCCTGAGCGGTTGCGGGATCCCGCCCGCCCAACGGCAGGACGGCACGGCGGCGGCGTCCGACGACCGCTCGGAACAGGAGAAGGAGATCAACTTCTCCAACTGGACCGAGTACATGGACACCAGCGACGACGAGAAGAGCCGTCCCACCCTGGAGGAGTTCGCCAAGCGGACCGGGATCAAGGTCAAGTACACCGAGGACATCAACGACAACGTCGAGTTCTTCGGCAAGGTCCGCCCGCAGCTCGCGGCCGGCCAGGACACCGGCCGCGACCTGATCGTCGTCACCGACTGGCTCGCCGCGCGCATCATCAGACTCGGCTGGGCGCAGAAGCTGGACCCCGCCCGCCTCCCGCACGCCTACGCCAACCTGTCCCCGCAGTTCCGCAGCCCCGACTGGGACCCGGGTCGCTCCCACAGCTACCCGTGGACCGGCATCTCCACCGTCATCGCCTACAACTCCAAGGCCACCGGCGGCAAGACGGTCGACTCCGTCACCCAGCTGCTCGACGACCCCACCCTCAAGGGGCGGGTCGGCTTCCTGACGGAGATGCGCGACAGCGTCGGCATGACCCTCCTCGACCAGGGCAAGGACCCGGCGAACTTCACCACGGCCGACTACGACCAGGCCATCGGCCGACTCCAGAAGGGCGTCGACAAGAAGCAGATCCGGCGCTTCACCGGCAACGACTACACCGCCGACCTCGACAAGGGCGACCTCGCCGCCTGCCTCGCCTGGGCGGGCGACGTCATCCAGCTGCAGGCTGGAAACCCGGACATCAAGTACGCGATCCCGGCGGCCGGGTACATCACCTCCAGCGACAACCTGCTGGTCCCCGCCAAGGCCCGGCACAAGGCCAACGCGGAGCGGCTCATCGACTACTACTACGAGCTCCCGGTCGCCGCCCGACTGGCCGCCTACATCAGCTACGTCTGCCCGGTCGAGGGCGTCAAGGACGAGCTGGCGAAGATCGATCCCGAGCTCGCGGAGAACACCCTGATCGTCCCGGACAAGGCGATGACCGCCAAGTCCCACGCCTTCCGCTCCCTCAGCTCCGAGGAAGAGACGGCGTACGAGGAGAAGTTCGCCAAGCTCATCGGCGCCTGACGGCCCCCGCCGCCCCCTCGGCACGGGACCGGCACGCACCCACGGCGGCGCCGGCACCCCCGCGTACCGGCCGCCGCCGGCACCCGCGATTCCCGCACCCTTCCGAATACCACCACCGAAGGCCGCGACCCATGACTGACAAGACCGCGGGCGGCGACGTCCGCCTCGCCGGGATCAGCAAGCACTACGGCTCCTTCACCGCCGTGCATCCGCTGGACCTCACCATCCCCCAGGGCTCCTTCTTCGCGCTGCTCGGCGCCTCGGGCTGCGGGAAGACCACCACCCTGCGCATGATCGCCGGACTGGAGGAGCCCTCCACCGGCACCGTCAGCCTCGGCGAGCGCGAGGTCACCGACCTGCCGCCCTACAAGCGCCCGGTCAACACCGTCTTCCAGAGCTACGCGCTCTTCCCGCACCTCGACGTCTCCGAGAACGTCGCCTTCGGGCTGCGCCGACGCGGCATCAAGTCTGTCAAGAAGCAGGTCGACGAGATGCTGGAGCTGGTCCAGCTGGGCCAGTTCGCCGGGCGCAAGCCGCACCAGCTGTCCGGAGGCCAGCAGCAGCGCGTGGCGGTCGCCCGCGCGCTCATCAACCACCCCCAGGTGCTGCTCCTCGACGAACCCCTCGGCGCCCTCGACCTCAAACTGCGCCGCCAGATGCAGCTGGAGCTCAAGCGGATCCAGACCGAGGTCGGCATCACCTTCGTGCACGTCACGCACGACCAGGAGGAGGCCATGACCATGGCCGACACGGTCGCGGTGATGAACGGCGGCCGCGTCGAGCAGCTCGGCGCCCCCGCCGAGTTGTACGAGAACCCGAAGACCACCTTCGTCGCGAACTTCCTCGGCACCTCCAACCTCATCGAGGCCGAGGTGCTGGAAGCCGGCTCCGCGGACATCGTCGTGTCGAGCGCCGGCACCAAGCTCCGGCTGCCCGGCGCGCGATGTTCGACCACACCCCGCGCCGGCGAGAAGCTGCTGGTCGGGGTGCGTCCCGAGAAGATCTCCCTGGTGCCCGCGGACGAGGAACACACCATCGGCGCCGGCCGGAACAAGGTCGCGGGCCGAATAGCGGACTCTTCCTTCATCGGGGTGTCCACCCAGTACGTCATCGACAGCCGGGTCTGCCCCGAGCTGGAGGTGTACGCGCAGAACATCGAACGCGACGCCCGCCTGGTCCCGGGCGCCGAGGTGATCCTGCACTGGAACCCGGCGCACACCTTCGGCCTCGACGCCGCCCAGGACATCGACGCGGGAATCGAGACGGTCGAGGAGTCCGCGTGACCACCACCGTCGCGCCGCCCCAGGCGCCCGCCCCGACCGAGCCCCCGGTCCACAAGCCGTCGCTGCGCAAGCGCCTGATCCCGTACTGGCTGCTGCTGCCGGGCATCCTGTGGCTGCTGGTGTTCTTCGTGCTGCCGATGGTCTACCAGGCCTCGACCTCGGTGCAGACGGGCTCCCTCGAAGAGGGCTTCCAGGTCACCTGGCACTTCCAGACGTACTGGGACGCCTTCGCGGACTACCTCCCGCAGTTCCTGCGCTCCCTGCTGTACGCCGGTACCGCGACCGTCCTGTGCCTGCTGCTCGGGTACCCGCTGGCCTATCTGATCGCCTTCAAGGCGGGCCGGTGGAGAAACCTCCTGCTGGTGCTGGTGATCGCCCCGTTCTTCACCAGCTTCCTGATCCGCACCCTGGCCTGGAAGACGATCCTGGCCGACGGCGGCCCGGTGGTGGACGTCCTCAACGGGGTCGGCTTCCTGGACGTCACCAGCTGGCTGGGCATGACCGAGGGCGACCGGGTGTTGGCCACGCCGCTCGCGGTCGTCTGCGGTCTGACGTACAACTTCCTCCCCTTCATGATCCTTCCGCTCTACACCTCCCTGGAGCGGATCGACACCCGCCTCCACGAGGCCGCCGGCGACCTCTACGCCCGCCCCGCCACGGTCTTCCGCAAGGTGACCTTCCCGCTCTCCATGCCGGGCGTGGTCTCCGGGACCCTGCTCACCTTCATCCCCGCGAGCGGCGACTACGTCAACGCGGAACTGCTCGGCTCCACGGACACCCGGATGATCGGCAACGTCATCCAGTCGCAGTACCTGCGGATTCTCGACTACCCGACGGCGGCCGCGCTGTCCTTCATCCTCATGGCCATCGTGCTGATCATGGTCACCATCTACATCCGCCGAGCGGGGACGGAGGACCTGGTCTGATGCGCACCACCACCACGTGGCTCCGCCGCAACCTCGTCGTGATCGCGGGCCTCGGCACGCTCGCCTACCTGATCCTGCCGAACATCGTCGTCACCGTCTTCTCCTTCAACAATCCGGCCGGCCGGTTCAACTACGCCTGGCAGGAGTTCTCCCTCGACGCCTGGAAGGACCCCTGCGGCGTCGCCGACCTGTGCGGCTCGCTCTCGCTGTCCCTCCAGATCGCGCTCTGGTCCACCCTCGCCGCGACCTGCCTCGGCACGGCCATCGCCTTCGCGATGGTCCGCTACCGCTTCCGGGGGCGCGGCGCCGTCAACTCGCTGATCTTCCTGCCCATGGCCATGCCCGAGATCGTGATGGCCGCCTCGCTGCTCGCCCTCTTCCTCAACATGGGCATCCAGCTGGGCTTCTGGACGATCCTCATCGCCCACGTCATGTTCTGCCTCAGCTTCGTCGTCGCCGCCGTCAAGGCGCGCGTCCTGTCGATGGACCCGCGACTGGAGGAGGCCGCCCGCGACCTCTACGCGGGCCCGGTGCAGACCTTCCTGCGGGTCACCCTGCCCATCGCGGCCCCCGGAATCGCCGCGGGCGCGCTGCTGTCCTTCGCGCTCTCGTTCGACGACTTCATCATCACCAACTTCAACTCGGGCAACACCGTCACCTTCCCCATGTTCGTGTGGGGATCGGCCCAACGCGGTACGCCCGTGCAGATCAACGTCATCGGCACGGCGATGTTCGTCATCGCGGTGCTGGTGGTGCTCACCGGCCAGATGGTCGGGAACCGCCGCAAGAAGGCACAGCCCAAGTAACTCTGTAGGGAGTTGGAAGCCATGGCCCCAGTCGCCATGCGAAGCGTTGCCCAATCACTTTCCGAAGCACTGCCGGTCTCGTACTGGCTGGACGACCCCGGCAAGCCGGCCGCGCTGCCGGCGCTGACCTCCGACGAGGCCTGCGACCTGCTGGTCATCGGCGGCGGGTACAGCGGCCTGTGGACCGCGCTGATCGCCAAGGAGCGCGATCCCGCGCGGGACGTCGTCCTGATCGAGTCCAAGGAGGCGGGCTGGGCCGCCTCCGGCCGCAACGGCGGCTTCTGCGCCGCCTCCCTCACCCACGGCCTCGCCAACGGCATGGCCCGCTGGCCCGGCGAACTCGCCAAGCTGGAGGAGATGGGCGCCCGCAACCTCGACGAGATCGAGGCGGCGGTCGCCCGGTACGGCATCGACTGCGACTTCGAGCGGACCGGCGAGATCGACGTCGCCACCGAGCCCCACCAGGTCGAGGAGCTGCGCGAACTCCACGAGGAGGCCCGGAAGCTGGGCCTGGCGGGCGGGACGCGCTGGCTCGACCGCGACGAGGTGCGCGCCGAGGTGGACTCGCCGACCTTCCTCGCGGGTCTGTGGGACACCGACGGGGTGGCGATGCTCAACCCCGCCAAGCTCGCGTGGGGCCTGAAGAAGGCCTGCACGGACCTGGGCGTACGGATCTACGAGAACACCCGCGGCCTCTCCCTGGCCCCCTCGGGCGCCGGAATGGCCGTCCGCACCCCCTACGGCCGGGTCTTCGCCCGCCGGGTGGCCCTGGGCACCAACATCTTCCCCTCGCTGGTCAAGCGGATCCGACCCCTCACGGTCCCGGTGTACGACTACGCGCTGATGACCGAGCCGCTCACGGCCGACCAGCTGAAGGCCATCGGCTGGACGAACCGGCAGGGCCTGGGCGACAGCGCCAACCAGTTCCACTACTTCCGCATCACCCCGGAGAACCGCATCCTGTGGGGCGGCTACGACGCCATCTACCCCTACCGCGGACGGCTCGACTCCGAGTACGACGACCGTCCCGAGACCTACCTGAAGCTCGCGCAGCACTTCTTCACGGCGTTCCCGCAGCTGGAGGGCGTGAAGTTCAGCCACGCCTGGGGCGGGGCGATCGACACCTGCTCGCGCTTCTCCGCCTTCTTCGGCACCGCGCACTCCGGCAAGGTCGCCTACGCGGCCGGCTACACCGGACTCGGGGTGGGGGCCACCCGCTTCGGCGCCGACGTGATGCTGGACCTGCTCGACGGCGCCACCACGGAGCGCACCGAGCTGGAGATGGTGAAGTCGAAGCCGCTGCCGTTCCCGCCGGAGCCGTTCGCCTGGACCGGCATCACGCTGACGAAGTGGTCGCTGGCCCGAGCGGACGCCCGCGGCGGACGGCGGAACCTGTGGCTCAAGGCACTGGACCGCCTCGGCCTGGGCTTCGACAGCTGAACCGCCGGCGGCCCCGGGCCGTCGACCCGTTGATCGGGTTGTCGGTTGATCGAGGTCCGCACGCCCGGCGCACGCGTCGATCGACATGTGACCCGCTTCACTACCACGGGGTAACGAAACCCGCGTCATAGCCGCGTCCCACCCCGCTCTCTCCCGGTGAGAACCCTTCACCGAGCGACAGAGAACGGAGACCGGGCGATGACGATCCCCGAGGACAAAACGGCAGTCGAGTGGCTGGTGTCGGTGGCGCCGGATCCCGATGCCTGCCGGTGGGAATGGGAGCGCAACCCCTTCGGGGTCGCGCTCCTGCCCGCCGGCCGGCGTTGGGACGTGCTGATCCTGCCGGCCGCGCTGGGGCAGGCCACCCTCGACGTACTGACCCTGCTCATCGACCGGCCCGGCCCGGTTCTCGCCGACCTCGGCGAGTCCAGGCTGGGCTTCTTCGTGCCCGCCGGCACCGCCTCCCGCTGGCTCGGCACGGGCGTGCGGGGGGCCGGGCACGGCACCTGGATCGTCGTCCCCTACCCGGGGCGGGCGACCGCCGGGGTCCGCTGGGTGGTGCTCCCCGACGGCCGCGGGACGCTCACCGACCCGGCGGTGCTGGAACTCGCGATGCACGAGGCCGCCGCGCGGGTGGCGGCGGAGGAGGGCCGGACACCTTGACAAGAGCATTGGTCTGGACCATCTTGGGCGCCGCTCCCCTCCATCCCCCCATGTACCGGAGGCAGTTGTGCGCGCACCCCGCAGGGTCGCTACCGGAACCCTGTCCCTCCTTACGGCCGCCGCCCTCGCCGTGGCCGGCCTCCTCGCCGCGGGCCCGCCGGCCGCGGCCGCCGACGCCGACCTGGCGCGCAACGGCGGTTTCGAGGCCGGACTCGACGGCTGGAGCTGCCCGGGCGGCGGCGCCGTGGCCGTCACCGCCCCCGTCCACGGCGGGAGTTCCGCCCTCAAGGCCACCCCGGCAGGCCAGGACAACGCGCGCTGCGCCCAGACCGTCACCGTCAAGCCGGACTCCACGTACACGCTCAGCGCCTGGGTGCAGGGCGCGTACGTCTACCTCGGCGCGGCCGGGACCGGTACCACCGACGTGTCCGTCTGGACGCAGACCCCGGGTGCCTGGAAGCAGTTGAGCACCACCTTCCGCACGGGCGCCGCCACCACCTCGGTGACGGTGTACACCCACGGCTGGTACGGCCGGCCTGCCCACTTCACGGACGACGTCACCCTCGTCGGCCCGGACCCGGGTCAGACCCAACCCCAGCCCCCGGCCGCCCCCACCGGCCTCACCGCGTCCGCCGCCTCGTCGAGCGCGGTGAACCTCTCTTGGGCGACCGCGCAGGGCGCCATGTCGTACCGCGTCCACCGTGCGGGCGCCGCCGCGCTGACCGTCACCGGCCCCTCGACGACGGTCACCGGCCTGACCGCGTCCACCGCCTACACCTTCCAGGTCAGCGCGGTGAACGCGGCGGGCGAGTCCCCGAAGGGCGCCCCCGTCACGGTGACCACCACCGGCGGGGGAGGCGGCGACCCGGGCAACCCGGGACTGCCCGCCCACGCCCTGGTCGGCTACCTGCACGCGAGCTTCGCGAACGGCTCCGGCTACGTGCGGATGGCCGACGTGCCCGCGTCGTGGGACGTCATCAACCTGGCCTTCGGCGAACCGACCTCGGTGACCTCGGGCGACATCCGCTTCTCGCTGTGCCCGGTCACCGAGTGCCCGAACGTCGAATCCGTCGCGGAGTTCAAGGCGGCCATCAAGGCCAAACAGGCGGCCGGCAAGAAGGTGCTGATCTCCATAGGCGGCCAGAACGGCCAGGTCCAACTGGGCACCACGGCGGCCCGCGACACCTTCGTCTCCTCCGTCAGCAAGATCATCGACGAGTACGGGCTCGACGGCCTCGACATCGACTTCGAGGGCCACTCGCTCTCCCTGGCCACCGGCGACACCGACTTCCGCGCCCCCACCACCCCGGTGATCGTCAACCTGATCTCCGCCGTCAAGACCCTCAAGGCCAAGTACGGCCCGGACTTCGTCCTGACCATGGCCCCCGAGACCTTCTTCGTCCAACTCGGCTACCAGTACTACGGCTCGGGCCCCTGGGGCGGCCAGGACCCGCGCGCCGGCGCCTACCTCCCGGTGATCCACGCCCTGCGCGACGACCTCACCCTGCTGCACGTCCAGGACTACAACTCCGGCTCGATCATGGGCCTCGACAACCAGTACCACTCCATGGGCGGCGCCGACTTCCACATCGCCATGACCGACATGCTGCTCACCGGCTTCCCGGTCGCCGGGAACACCGCCCGGGTCTTCCCGGCCCTGCGCCCGGACCAGGTCGCCATCGGCCTGCCGGCCACGACCAACGCGGGCAACGGCCACACCTCTCCCGCGGAGGTGACCAAGGCACTGAACTGCCTGACGAAGAAGACCGACTGCGGGACCTACCAGACCCACGGCACCTGGCCGACCCTGCGCGGCCTGATGACCTGGTCGATCAACTGGGACCGCTTCGGGGGCTGGGAGTTCTCCCGGAACTTCGACGGGTACTTCGGCGGCTGACGGACGGACGGACGGATCCGCGGGGTGGCGGGGGTCGGCGGGAGTCCGGCCCCCACGGCCCGGGCTCAGGCCACCCGGCCGTCTTCCCGATCGGTCTCTCCACCGGTCTCTCCACCGATCTCCCGATCGGTCTGCCGATCACCCTTGCGTCGTCCGCCGGGCCCTGCGGCCCGGCGGACGACGAGCAGCAGGGGCGTGCACATCAAGACGCTGGCCACCACGTCCAGCGGCCAGTGGAAGCCGCGCAGGACCAGGCCCACCGCCGTCAGCGCGGCCAGGGCCAGCGCGAGGGGCACCGGCCAGGGCCGCCGCGTGTACGGGGCGATCAGCAGGGCCGCGCCCACGTACGCCACCAGGGAGGTGGCCGTGTGGCCGGAGGGGAAGTAGCCGGCGGCCCAGGGCTCCAGGGGGCCGGGGCGGGCGGTCCACTCCTTGAGGGGCACCACCAGCGCGGGCACCGCGATCATGGCCAGCCCCGCCGCCAGCGCGGCACGACGACGGCCGCGCCGGGCGGCGTACGCCATCGCCAGGACCAGCACGGGCAGGGCGACCGGGATGTTGCCGAGGTCCGAGAGGCGCTCGGTGACCGCGTCGGGGACGGTGCGGACCACGGCGCGGCTGAACTCCTCGTCGGGCACCAGAAGCGGCCCGGACGCGAGGACCTGCCAGGTGACGAGCGCGAAGAGCACCGCGCAGAGGGCGGAGAGGGCGCCGAGGGGCGCGAGGGAAGTGGCCGGCCGTCCCGGAACAGGGGGGATGGTTCCGGGACGGCCGCCCGGATCGGGTTGCCGGGCGCCCCGGGGGGTTTGGGGCGAACGGCTGTCCGATCGGTGAGGAGTGTGCGCGAACGCATGCCCAATACGGCGCTGGGGAAGCCCGGTACTGGTGTCGCCCTCGGTTTCCCGTGAGCGGGGTGTCTCACTCATCTGCAGAAACCGTACGCCAACCCGAAGGGGGCCGGCAGCGGGATCGCGCTCCCGCCATCGGCCCCCCACACGTTCTTCACAGTGTCCGACCGTTACCGCCGGTAGGGCTGGGTCACTGTGTTCGGGTAATCGCTCAGATGCCCGCGAATGCGGCCTCGATGACGTCCAGGCCCTCGTTCAGCAGGTCCTCACCGATGACGATCGGGGGGAGGAAACGAAGCACGTTGCCGTAGGTGCCACAGGTGAGGACGAGCACGCCCTCCGCGTGGCAGGCCTTGGCGAGCGCGCCGGCCGCCTCCGGGAACGGGGTCTTGGAGACCGGGTCCTTGACGAGCTCGATCGCGATCATGGCGCCGCGGCCGCGGATGTCGCCGATGATGTCGTACTTCTCCTGCATGGCCGTCAGGCGGGTCTTCATGACCGACTCGATCTTCTTCGCCGCGGCGTTGAGGTCGAGCTCCTTCATGGTCTCGATCGAACCGAGCGCACCGGCGCACGCCACCGGGTTGCCGCCGTAGGTGCCACCCAGGCCACCGCCGTGCACGGAGTCCATCATCTCGGCGCGGCCCGTCACGGCGGCGAGCGGCAGGCCGCCCGCGATGCCCTTGGCAGTGGTGATCAGGTCCGGGACGATGCCCTCGTCCTCACACGCGAACCACTGGCCGGTACGGCAGAAGCCCGACTGGATCTCGTCCGCGACGAACACGATGCCGTTGTCGTTGGCGAACTTCACCAGCGCCGGGAGGAAGCCCTTGGCCGGCTCGATGAAGCCGCCCTCGCCGAGGACGGGCTCGATGATGATCGCGGCGACATTGTCGGCGCCGATCTGCTTGCTGATCTGGTCGATCGCCTGCGCGGCGGCCTCGGGGCCACAGTTCTCGGCACCGGTGGGCCAGCGGTAGCCGTAGGCGACCGGGACGCGGTAGACCTCGGGGGCGAACGGACCGAAGCCCTGCTTGTACGGCATGTTCTTCGAGGTCAGCGCCATCGTCAGGTTCGTACGGCCGTGGTAGCCGTGGTCGAAGACGACGACGGCCTGACGCTTGGTGTACGAACGGGCGATCTTGACCGCGTTCTCGACGGCCTCGGCGCCGGAGTTGAACAGCGCGGACTTCTTGGCGTGGTCGCCCGGGGTCAGCTCGGCCAGGGCCTCGCAGACCTCGACGTAACCCTCGTACGGCGTGACCATGAAACAGGTGTGGGTGAAGTCGGCGAGCTGCGCGGAGGCGCGGCGCACGACCGCCTCGGCCGAGGCGCCCACCGAGGTCACGGCGATGCCGGAACCGAAGTCGATCATCCGGTTGCCGTCGATGTCCTCGATGATGCCGCCGCCCGCGCGGGCCGTGAAGACGGGGAGCACGGAGCCCACGCCACCGGCCACCGTCGCGAGGCGGCGGGCCTGCAGCTCCTGCGACTTGGGGCCGGGGATCGCGGTGACGATGCGGCGCTCCTGCGGGACAGCGGTCATAGAGGGCTCCTGGGGGTGTTTTCGGACGCACTTGTGTCTTTGTCCGCAGGCTAGGCCCGGGGACGGTGGTCCTGCATGCTCCGTTAGGGAGTGATGCGCGCGTGTCCTTGTCCGGGACGGCCATAGGAGGGCCGCGGCGCGTGTCGTGTGGATCATGGCGGGGTACGGGTCCCGGGGCGCCCGCGGCCACTAGATTGAGCGCGCAGCGCAGTGAACGGGCAGGGGGCAAGGGGTTCATGAACACCGACGGTGCGTACGAGGGACAGTCCGTCCGCGCGGACCACGTGCCGAGACCGGCGGGCCCGCCGGCGGTTCCCCCGAAGCCGATCCACGCGCCGGGGGCGGGGGCGGGCGCCGGACAGGGCGCGGCCGGAGCCCCGCTGGCCGATTGGGCGCGCACCCCGCGCCCGAAGGCCGAGCCGGGCGTCTGGCGCTTCGGATTCCGGCCGCGGGAAGGGGCGGAGGCCGAACCCGCCTCGGACCGGTCGCTGCTCAGCGGCGCCGTCATCTCCTTCTTGGCGTGCGTACTGCTCTGGTCCCTTGTGAGCAACGGATACATCCCCTATGTCACGGTGCCGGTGAAGCTCTTCACGCCTCGCGACTGGTGGGAGCTGGGCGGCAACCCAGTCGACGGCCGGGGCGAGGCCGCCCTGCAGGCGTACATGCTGCTGCTGACCGTCGCCCTCGTCGTGTGGTTCAGTCGGCTGGGATCCTGGGGGCCGGCCTTCGACCGGCTCGTCGCGGCGCGGGGCTTCCCGGCCCGGATGCTGGGGGCAGGCCTCGGGGCGTTGTTCGTGATCGCGCTGATCTGGACCAACACACTGACGGTCTTGGACCTGTTCGGCCACTTGATCCCGGGCAGCATGAGTCCGGACATGAAAACCGTCGCCTCCTACCTTGTCTACGTGGTCGTCTGTGTGCCGGTGATCGTGTTCTTCGTGCGCCTGGCCCGTAGGCCGACGACAGTCGACCGATCAGACGCGGGGCGAGAGCTTCCGACGGTGGTGTCCCCCGACGACCCCGTCGCCTTCAACGAGATCCGCGGGGCCGGGCTCGGGGAGGTGGCCGATCGGTTGGGTGGGGAGATCGGGGCCGGGCGGATGAACGACGTGGACTACGCCCGGATCCGCCGCGCCTGGGAGTCCGTGCGTGTCGACCCGTCGCGGGCGCGGGCCTTCGCCGACGCCGTTCGGGACAACGGCGCCGGGGCCTGTGTGCATCCCTCCGGGGCGCGGGACCTGCCCGGGCGGGCCGCGCGGCACGATCTGCTGACCCGGCAGGTGTTGCTCGGCACGGTGGAGGACGGGGAGCGCAACCCCTGGGCCCGGCGCGGGACCGCGTTCGCCCTCGATCCCGACGTGCTCGGCACCTCGCTGGTGGCCGTCGGGCCCTCCGGCTCCGGCAAGACCCGTCATCTGGTCCGCCCGGTCGTGGAGGCGCTGGCGCTCCAGGCGCTGGCCGGGCAGGCGGCCGTCATCGCCGTGGGCTCGGCGGGGGCCCGGCTCGGTCCGGACTCGGCCTACGACATCGTGGTCCGGATCGGTGATCCGGAGTCCGTTCACGACCTCGACCTGTACGGCGGCGCCGGCGATCCCGACGAGGCCGCCGGCCTGCTCGCCGAGGCCTTCGTCGGGGACGTGCCCGGGGCCGACGTGCGCCGCGCCGCGACGGCCCTCGCCCAGTTGCTGGGGCCGTTCCACGCGGCTCGCGGGCGCTTCCCCTCCGTGCCGGAGCTGCGCGACCTCCTCGACCCGGTCGGCGACGCCCCGGACGCGCTGCGCCGGGAGCTGGAGGCCGCCGGGCAGCCCGCGATGCTGCGCGAGCTCGACGCCCGCAGCCGGCAGCGGGGCGCCCCGGGTGATCCCGCTCCGGCGCTCGCCGACCGGCTGGCCCTGCTGGACCGGCCCGCCTTCCACGGGTTCTTCGACACCTCCGGGCAGAGCCGGCCGTTCTCCGTGCGGGCGCTGGAGCACCCGATCCGGGTCCGGGTGGACCTGCCCGAGCGGGGGCACGCCGGCGCGTCGCGGATGCTGGCCCGGCTGCTGCTCGCCCAGTTCAACGCCTCCGTCGGGGCGCGCGCGGACCGCTCGCTCTTCGCGTTCCTGGCCTTAGACGACGCCTCGCACACCCTGACCCCGGAGACCGTGCGTGGCGTGCAACGGCTGAGGTCGGCGAACGCGGGGGTGCTGTTGACGTTGCGTACCCTCGACGACGTGCCGGACGGGTTGCGGACCCCGCTGCTGGGCGCGGTGGGCTGTCGGATGGCCTTCTCCGGGGTCACCACCTGGGACGGTAAGCGGTTCGCCGAGGCCTGGGGCACGGAGTGGGTGGAGACGCGGGACGTCACCCACCGGACGGTGTTCGCGGACCAGCCGCTGACCCGGGCCATCCACGCGTTCCGGAAGCTCGTCACGGGCAAGGCCGTGACCACGGACGCGGTGACCGTGCGGCAGGTGGAGCGGGAGCGCTGGTCGGCGTCCGACCTGGCCCACGCGGTGCCGCCGGACCACGCGGTGCTCTCGCTGACGTCGGTCCGGGGGGAGCGGGCCGCGCCCCTGCTGGTCAGGCTGACGGGATCGAGCTGAGCGGACCCGTACGAGGTGGCAGAATCGAGGGGAGTCGTTCATACGGCACGGCGAAATACCCCTCGCTCCACTCGGTGACATGCTCCCCGCTCGACACGGCGCCACATCCCCCGCTCCGTGTTCCTGCGTCCTCGCCGTCCCACTCCTCCGTCTAAGGCCGCTGGTACCCGATGCCGCTCACCCTCGCCTCGCTCGTCCAGCACTCGGCGCTCAAACTCAGCGTCCGGGCGGGGGAGGGCCGCCTCGACACGCCCGTGCGCTGGGCTCACGTCAGCGAGCTCGCCGACCCCGTCCCCTACATGGAGGGCGGGGAACTGCTGCTGATCACCGCGATGAAACTGGACGCCGAGGATCCCGAGGAGATGCGGCGGTACGTACGCCGGCTCGCGGCGTCCGGGGTCGTCGGCATCGGCTTCGCGATCGGCGTCAACTACGAGGCGATCCCCCAGGCACTGGTCGAGGCGGCCGCGGCGGAGGACCTGCCCCTGCTGGAGGTGCCGCGCCGCACCCCGTTCCTCGCCATCAGCAAGGCCGTCTCCGCGGCCCTCGCGGCCGACCAGTACCGGGCCGTGACGGCCGGTTTCGAGGCGCAGCGGGAACTGACCCGCGCCGCCCTGTCGGCCGACGGCCCCACCGAACTCCTGACGAAGCTGGCGGCGCACGTCCACGGCTGGGCCGCGCTGTACGACACCTCGGGCGCGGTGGTCGCGGCGGCTCCCGACTGGGCGGCCCGCCGGGCGGCCCGACTGACCCCGGACGTGGAACGGCTGCGGGAACGGCCGGCGCCCGCGAGCGCGGTCGTGGGCGGCTCCGACGACCGCGTCGAACTCCAGTCGCTGGGCACGGGGCGACGGGCGCGGGGCGCGCTCGCGGTGGGCACCGGCGCCCCGCTGGGCACGGCGGAGCGGTACGCCGTGCACTCGGCGGTGGCCCTGTTGACGCTCACCACCGAGCGGTCCCGGTCCCTGCACGACGCGGAGTCCCGGCTGGGGGCCGCCGTGCTGCGGATGCTGATGGTCGGCGAGGCGGAGCACGCGCTGGCCGTCGCCGGGGACCTGTACGGGGCGCTCCTGGAGTCCCCGTTCCGGATCGTCGTCGCCGAGCCGGCCCTGACGGGGACGGCCCAACCGGAGGGTCTCGCCCAGTTGGCCGACGCGGTGGAGTCGGCGGCCGCCCGTACCGGCGAGGCGCTGCTGGTCGTGCCCGAGGACGGGCGGCTGGTGGTCCTGGCGGCCGAGGCGGGTTCCGCGGCACGGGCCTGCGCGGAGCACGCGGAACTGCTGGAGGCGCGGCGCGGCCGGGACACGACCGGGCCGGAGCCCGACGAACTGGTGATCGGGCTGTCGGGCGCGGCCGGGCCCGCCGGCGTGGCGGCGGCCTTCAAGCAGGCGGACCAGGCACTCGCCGTGGCCCGGCGGCGCGGCCGGGCGATGGTGGAGCACGAGGACCTGGCGGCCGGGTCGGTCCTGCCGCTGCTGGCCGACGACGCGGTACGGGCCTTCGCGGACGGCACGCTGCGGGCCCTGCGGGAACACGACGAGAAGGGGCGCGGCGACCTGGTGGCCTCGTTGCAGGCCTGGCTCTCCCGGCACGGCCAGTGGGACGCGGCGGCGGTGGACCTGGGCGTGCACCGGCACACGCTGCGGTACCGGATGAAGCGCGTGGAGGAGATCCTCGGCCGCTCGCTGGACGACCCGGACGTCCGGATGGAACTCTGGCTCGCCCTCAAGGCCGCCTCCACCGTCTCCTAGGTCGTCTCTTTCGGATCTTGTCGGTCCGGGTCCCGGTGTCGTGCCTGGCAAGGCGCAGCGGCGCCCGTGTACTGGACGTACTCGGGTGCCCCGACAACGCCGCCAGGGGCGGTGCCGGGCGCCGCGGCCCCGGCAAGATCCGAAAGAGCCGGCCCAGGCCCGCTCGTCACAGCGGCGCCCGCCCCGCAGGGAGCGGCCCCGACACTGACAAAGCGGCGCGGGCCGGGTCGCGTGTACTCCATGCCGGATAAACAACGAATCCTCCGCGGAGTCCTACGGTGGTGGGGACAAGGACCCCACCGCACAACTCCGAAGGGCCGGGATTCGCATGACTTCCACCCACGCCTTCTGGCTCGCCGGCCGCCTGGCCACCGGCGAGGACAGCTTCGACGTCCACTCCCCGTGGGACGGTCGCCTGGTCGGCTCCGTCAGCGTGCCGACCGACGCGCAGGTCGAAGAGGCCGTGGCCGCGGCGCACGCCGTGACGGCGGAGTTCTCCGCGACCCCCGCCCACGTACGGGCCGCCGCCCTGGACCACGTGTCCAAGCGGCTCGCCGAGCGCACCGAGGAGATCGCCCAGCTGATCTCCGCCGAGAACGGCAAGCCCATCAAGTGGGCCCGCGGTGAGGTCGGCCGTGCGGTGTCCGTGTTCCGCTTCGCCGCCGAAGAGGCCCGCCGCTTCAACGGCGGAGAGGCCCAGCGCCTCGACACCGACGCCGGTGGCGTCGGCCGGCTCGCGCTGACCCGCCGCTTCGTCAAGGGTCCCGTGCTCGGCATCGCGCCGTTCAACTTCCCGCTGAACCTGTGCGCCCACAAGGTGGCCCCCGCCATCGCCGTCGGCGCGCCGATCATCCTGAAGCCGGCCCCGGCCACCCCGCTCTCCGGCCTGATCCTCGGCGAGCTGCTCGCCGAGACGGACCTGCCGGTCGGCTCCTGGTCCGTCCTGCCCGTGGCGAACGACAAGATGCCCGCCCTGGTCAAGGACGAGCGCCTGCCCGTCATCTCCTTCACCGGCTCCGACACGGTCGGCTACGCCATCCAGCAGTCGGTGCCCCACAAGCACTGCACCCTGGAACTCGGCGGCAACGCCGCGGCCGTCGTCCTCGCCGACTGGTCCTCCGAGGCCGACATCGACTGGGCCGCGACCCGCATCGCGACCTTCTCGAACTACCAGGCCGGCCAGTCCTGCATCTCGGTGCAGCGCGTGATCGCCGACGCCTCCGTGTACGACCGCCTCGTCGAGAAGGTCGTCGCCAAGGTCCGCGCCCAGGTCACCGGTGACCCGTCCGACTCCGCCACCGATGTCGGCCCCCTCGTCTCCGAGGACGCCGCCAAGCGCGTCGAGTCCTGGGTGGACGAGGCCGTCTCCGCCGGCGCCAAGCTGCTCACCGGTGGCAAGCGCGAGGGCGCCTCGTACGAGCCCACCGTCGTCGCGGACCTGCCGGCCGGTGTCACGCTCGCCGTCGAGGAGGTCTTCGGGCCGGTCCTCACGCTGCACAAGGTCGACGGCGTCGACGAGGCCTTCGCCGCCGTCAACGACTCGAAGTTCGGTCTGCAGACCGGCGTCTTCACCCGTGACATCCAGGTCGCCTTCCGCGCGCACCGCGAGCTGGAGGTCGGCGGTGTGATCGTCGGCGACGCGCCGTCCTACCGCGCCGACCAGATGCCGTACGGCGGCGTCAAGCAGTCCGGTGTCGGTCGCGAGGGCGTCCGCTACGCCATGGACGACTACACGTACGAGCGGGTCCTGGTCCTCACCGGCCTGGACATCTGACCGGACTCGTACGGTCACGAGCCGACGGCCGGAGCCCACTGTGCGGGGGCTCCGGCCGTCTCCTTTTCGCCCACCCGGCCGGACGCCCCTTTTCAGGGCGCACGAAACGGGTACGACTCACCAGGTAGCACCGACCGGCATCCGGAAAGTCAACCGACTTCGGCGGCGAGGTGAGTCCCCTCTCATGTCCGCAACACAGCCCAGCGGCACCCAGCCCAAGGTGACCGAGCGCGAGGCACGGCAGGTCGCGGAAGCGGCCCGGGAACAGGACTGGCGCAAGCCCAGCTTCGCGAAGGAACTCTTCCTCGGGCGGTTCCGGCTCGACCTGATCCACCCCCATCCGCTGCCCGCCGACGAGGACGTCCGGCGCGGGGAGGCCTTCCTGGCCCGGCTGCGGCAGTTCTGCGAGACCGGGATCGACGGGGCCCGCATCGAACGCGAGGCGAGGATCCCCGACGAGACCGTGCGCGGACTGAAGGACCTCGGCGCACTCGGCATGAAGATCGACCCCAAGTACGGGGGCCTCGGTCTCACCCAGGTGTACTACAACAAGGCACTCGCCCTCGTCGGTTCGGTCAGCCCCGCCATCGGGGCCCTGCTCTCCGCCCACCAGTCGATCGGCGTCCCCCAGCCGCTCAAGATGTTCGGCACCCAGGAGCAGAAGGACACCTACCTGCCCCGCTGCGCCACCACCGCCATCAGCGCCTTCCTGCTCACCGAGCCCGACGTGGGCTCCGACCCGGCGCGACTGGCGACCACGGCGGTACCGGACGAGAGCGGCGACGCGTACCTCCTCGACGGGGTGAAGCTCTGGACCACCAACGGGGTGGTCGCCGACCTGCTCGTCGTCATGGCCCGGGTACCCAAGAGCGAGAACCACCGGGGCGGGATCACCGCCTTCGTCGTCGAGGCGGACTCGCCCGGCATCACCGTCGAGCACCGCAACGCCTTCATGGGCCTGCGCGGTCTGGAGAACGGCGTCACCCGCTTCCACCAGGTGCGGGTCCCCGCGGCCCAGCGGATCGGCGCCGAGGGCGCCGGTCTGAAGATCGCGCTCACCACCCTGAACACCGGCCGCCTCTCGCTGCCCGCCATGTGCGTCGGCGCCGGCAAGTGGTGTCTGAAGATCGCCCGGGAGTGGTCGGGCGTGCGCGAGCAGTGGGGCCGACCGGTGGCCCGGCACGAGGCGGTCGGCGCCAAGATCGCCTTCATCGCCGCCACCACCTTCGCATTGGAGGCCGTGGTCGACCTCGCCTCCCAGATGGCCGACGAGGACCGCAACGACATCCGCATCGAGGCCGCCCTCGCGAAGCTCTACGGCTCCGAGATGGCCTGCCTGATGGCCGACGAACTGGTCCAGATCCGCGGCGGACGCGGCTTCGAGACCGCCGAGTCGCTGGCCGCCCGCGGCGAGCGGGCCGTCCCCGCCGAACAGATGCTCCGCGACCTGCGCATCAACCGGATCTTCGAGGGCTCGACCGAGATCATGCACCTGCTCATCGCGCGGGAGGCGGTGGACGCCCACCTGTCGGTGGCCGGCGACCTCATCGACCCCGAGAAGGCCCTCGGCGACAAGGCCAGGGCCGGCGCCAGGGCCGCCGGGTTCTACGCCCGCTGGCTGCCCAGACTGGCCACCGGGGCCGGCCAGGTGCCGGGCACCTACCGGGAGTTCCACCCCGACGGCCACCCCGACCTCGCCACCCACCTGCGCTACGTCGAGCGGACCTCCCGCAAACTCGCCCGATCGACGTTCTACGCCATGTCCCGTTGGCAGGGGCGGATGGAGACGAAGCAGGGATTCCTCGGGCGGATCGTGGACATCGGGGCCGAACTCTTCGCGATGAGCGCGGCCTGTGTGCGCGCCGAGCACCTGCGCGCCGGCGGCGAGCACGGCCGCGAGGCCTACCAACTCGCCGACGCCTTCTGCCGGCAGTCCCGGATCCGCGTCGAGGAACTCTTCGGCCGGCTCTGGTCCAACACCGACGACCTGGACGGCAAGGTCGTCGCCGGGGTGCTGTCCGGCACCTACACCTGGCTGGAGGAGGGCATCCTCGATCCCTCGGGCGACGGCCCGTGGATCGCCGACGCCACGCCCGGCCCGTCCACCCGCGAAAACGTCCACCGCCCGCTGCGCTGACCTGCGAGGATCAAGGCGGGCCCGACGTGAGGAGCGATCCGCGCGAACGACCCGCACGCACGGGACGCGTACGAGCACCGGCACGAGCACGAGGCGGACGGGAACGATGGCGATGGCCGAGGACGACCGTCACAGCCGACGGCTGGCCTGGTGCGTGGCGCACCTGCTGCGCCACGCACCGGACCCCGTCACCGCCGACCTGACGGGCCGACTGGACGACACCACCCGCAAGTACCTGCTCCGCGACGAGTACCTGCCCGCCTCCCTCGTCACGCTCGTGCTGCGGCACGGCACCGACGAGGACCGGCGGACCGTCGCCCGCAACCCGCGCGTGTTCGGACGCCCGCTGCCGGGCCTGCCCGGACCCGCGCGGTACGCGGCCCGCCCCGCGCCCGGCCCGGAACTGCGCGCGGCCCTCGGCATCGGCCCCGGCCCGCTGGACACCGACGAACTGGTCGGGCTGCTGCGCGCGCACGGCGCCCGCCCCCGGCTCCCGCTCACCCTGCTGCGGCTGCCGCACACCCTCGACCCCGAACTGCTGCGCGCCCTGCACGCCCGCGACCCGTTGCCGCCCGGCGCGATCGAGGCGCTGCTGCTGGTCGGCGACCTGCCCCTGGACGTGTCCGTCGCGCTGCTCGGTGGCGCGCCGGGGCAGACGTACGGGCGCCGCTGGTACCGACCCGCCGTACGGGCCGTCCGGATGGGACGGCTGACCTGCGACGAGCTCGTCTCCCGCGTGACTCCCGCCGGGCGGACCCTGCTCCTGGCGAACCTGCCCGCCGGTCCGGGCGGGCTGCGCTGGAACGTGCCCGAACAGGCCGAGGTCCGCTCCGCCGTGCGGCGGGTGCTGCGCCCCACCCTGGGCGACGACCCGCGCTGGTGGCCGATCCTGAGCCGGCGGGCCGTCGGCTTCGGCGGCACGCTGCCCGAACTGGTCGAGGTGGTGGCCGCGCGGGAGACCCCGCCCGCCGGCTTCCACACCGGCCCCGAACCGGTCGGCGGGGTGGAACGCGAACTGGCCCTGGTCAGCCTGGCCGTGCCGATGGAGCAGGTCAGCGAGGACATCCGGTGGGTCCGCGACTGCCTGGACCGGGGCCTGCTCACCGGGGCCGACGTGATCCGCCACAAGGTGCCCGCCTGCTGGGCCCTGGACGAGGACCACTGGCTCGGCGACATCGACCACCCCGACCGCCACGACCGTCCCGAGGCCGTCCACTCGGCCCGCGCGGAGGCGGACCGGCTGTTCGCCGAGGCCCTCGGCGCGGACGCGGACGCCTGGTGGCGGGCCGCCCGCGCGCTCCCCGACTTCGCCGGGACGCTGCCGGAGCTGTTGGCCGGTGTGATTCAAGGGGACTCCGTGTCCAACCGCACTTGAGTTGCGGCAACAATGGGGGCATGAGCGACAGCCCAGCCCCCCTCGCCGATCCGCACCTCGTCTTCGACCCCGCGGTCGGCCGCCGGGACATCGTCATCCTCGGGTCGACCGGGTCCATCGGGACCCAGGCCATCGACCTCGCCCTGCGCAACCCGGACCGCTTCCGGGTGACCGCGCTGTCCGCCGCCGGCGGGCGCGTCGCGCTGCTGGCCGAGCAGGCCCGACGGCTGCGGGTCGCCGCGGTCGCGGTGGCCGACGAGGATGCCGTACCGGCCCTGAAAGAGGCGCTGAGCGCCCAGTACGGCGGCGCCGAGCCGCTGCCGGAGATCCTGGCCGGCCCCGACGCGGCGAGCGAACTGGCCGCCTCCGCGTGCCACACCGTGCTCAACGGCATCACCGGCTCCATCGGCCTCGCGCCCACCCTCGCCGCCCTGCGGGCGGGCCGGACCCTGGCCCTGGCCAACAAGGAGTCGCTGATCGTCGGCGGTCCGCTGGTCAAGGCGCTGGCGAAGCCCGGCCAGATCATCCCGGTGGACTCCGAGCACGCCGCGCTGTTCCAGGCGCTCGCCGCCGGCACCCGGGCCGACGTGCGCAAGCTCGTGGTCACGGCCTCCGGCGGTCCCTTCCGCGGCCGTACCCGTGCCGAGCTGGCCGACGTCACCGTCCAGGACGCGCTGGCGCACCCCACCTGGGCCATGGGCCCGGTCATCACCGTCAACTCGGCGACGCTGGTCAACAAGGGGCTGGAGGTCATCGAGGCGCACCTGCTCTACGACATCCCCTTCGACCGCATCGAGGTCGTCGTCCACCCGCAGTCCTACGTCCACTCGATGGTCGAGTTCACGGACGGCTCCACCCTGGCGCAGGCCACCCCGCCGGACATGCGCGGCCCGATCGCGATCGGCCTCGGCTGGCCCGAGCGGATCCCCGACGCGGCCCCGGCGTTCGACTGGACCAAGGCGTCGAGCTGGGAGTTCTTCCCCCTGGACACCGAGGCCTTCCCGTCGGTGGGACTGGCCCGCCACGTGGGCGCCCTGGGCGGCACCGCCCCGGCCGTGTTCAATGCGGCGAACGAGGAGTGCGTGGATGCCTTCCTGGCCGGTCGGCTGCCGTTCACAGCAATCATGGATACGGTCTCCGCTGTGGTAGATGAGCACGGAACGCCGGAGGCGGGAACTTCCCTGACCGTCCGGGACGTCCTTGAAGCGGAGACCTGGGCCAGGGCCCGGGCACGGGAGCTGGCGGCACGCGCCGCCGTGGAGGCGAGCGCATGACGATACTGCTGACCTTGATCGGTGTGGTCGTCTTCGTGGTCGGCCTGCTGGTCTCCATTGCCTGGCACGAGCTCGGCCACCTCTCCACGGCCAAGATGTTCGGCATCCGCGTGCCCCAGTACATGGTCGGCTTCGGCAGGACCATCTGGTCGCGGAAGAAGGGCGACACGGAGTACGGGATCAAGGCCATCCCGATGGGCGGCTACATCCGCATGATCGGGATGTTCCCGCCCGGCGAGGACGGCAAGGTCACCGCCCGCTCGACGTCGCCGTTCCGCTCGATGATCGAGGACGCGCGCTCCGCCGCGTACGAGGAGCTCCAGCCCGGCGACGAGGCGCGGCTGTTCTACACGCGCAAGCCGTGGAAGCGCGTGATCGTGATGTTCGCCGGGCCGTTCATGAACCTGGTCCTGGCCGTGGCGATCTTCCTGGCCACCCTGATGACCTTCGGCGTGAACACCCAGACCACCGTGGTCAGCAGCGTCTCCGACTGCGTCCTCCAGCAGAGCGAGAAGCGCGACAAGTGCGCCGCCGGCGACCCGGTGGCCCCCGCCAAGGCCGCGGGCCTGTTGCAGGGGGACAAGATCGTCGCGTTCAACGGCAGGGAGGTCGACGACTGGTCGGCGCTCCAGAAGGACATCCGCGCCACCGTCGGGCCGGCCACCGTCACCGTGGAGCGCGCGGGCCGACTCGTCGACCTGAAGCCCACCCTGATCGAGAACACCGTCGCCAAGACCGACGGGCGCGGCGAGTACGTCAAGGACCAGTACGTCACCGCGGGCTTCCTCGGTTTCGCCCCGGCCAGCGGGTACGTGGAGCAGTCCTTCCCGCAGGCCGTCTCCCGCATGGGCGACATGATGGAGTCCGGGGTCGAGTCCCTGGTGGCGCTGCCGTCCAAGATCCCGGCCCTGTGGAACTCCGTCTTCAACGGCGCCGAGCGCGACGTGAACGGCCCGATGGGCATCGTGGGCGCCGCCCGGGTCAGCGGCGAGATCTTCACCCTGGACCTGCCGCCCACGCACATCCTGGTGATCTTCCTGAACCTGGTGGCGGGCTTCAACCTCTCGCTGTTCCTGTTCAACATGCTGCCGCTGCTGCCGCTCGACGGCGGTCACATCGCGGGCGCGCTGTGGGAGTCGTTGCGACGCAACGTGGCCCGTGTCTTCCGCCGGCCGGACCCCGGTCCGTTCGACGTGGCGCGGCTGATGCCGCTGGCCTACGTGGTCGCGGGAGTCTTCGTCTGCTTCACCCTGCTGGTGCTCGTGGCCGATGTGGTGAACCCGATCAAGATCACCTGACGCGTCCGGTCCGATCTCCGGATCGACCGCTCATGCGAAAGTCGTACGACCGTGCGTAGGAGGCCGGGCACACATCGTGCCCGGCCCTTCGCGTTCGGGTGGCACACCCCCGGCGATGCGCGGGTCCCGCGCTGATTGGCGTAATCTCGAAGCCTGGAGCCCGCCGATCTCGGGACCTTGATCCACACCTTGGGGTTGCACAGCAGATGACTGCCATCTCTCTCGGAATGCCGTCCGTGCCGACGAAGCTCGCCGACCGACGGGTCAGTCGCAAGATCCAGGTCGGTTCCGTGGCCGTCGGTGGAGACGCACCCATTTCGGTGCAGTCGATGACCACGACCCGCACCTCCGACATCGGCGCCACCCTCCAGCAGATCGCCGAGCTCACCGCCTCCGGCTGCAACATCGTCCGCGTCGCCTGCCCGACGCAGGACGACGCCGACGCGCTGGCCGTGATCGCGAAGAAGTCGCAGATCCCGGTGATCGCCGACATCCACTTCCAGCCGAAGTACGTGTTCGCCGCGATCGACGCCGGCTGCGCCGCCGTCCGCGTCAACCCCGGCAACATCAAGCAGTTCGACGACAAGGTCAAGGAGATCGCGCACGCGGCCAAGGCCGCGGGCACCCCGATCCGGATCGGCGTCAACGCGGGCTCCCTCGACGCCCGACTGCTCAAGAAGTACGGCAAGGCCACCCCCGAGGCGCTGGTCGAGTCCGCGCTGTGGGAAGCCTCCCTCTTCGAGGAGCACGGCTTCGGCGACATCAAGATCTCGGTCAAGCACAACGACCCCGTCGTCATGGTCAACGCCTACCGCCAGCTCGCGGCCGCCTGCGACTACCCGCTGCACCTCGGCGTCACCGAGGCCGGCCCCGCCTTCCAGGGCACCATCAAGTCCGCCGTCGCCTTCGGTGCCCTGCTCTCCGAGGGCATCGGCGACACCATCCGCGTCTCCCTCTCCGCCCCGCCGGTCGAGGAGATCAAGGTCGGCAACCAGATCCTGGAGTCGCTGAACCTCAAGCCCCGCCGCCTGGAGATCGTCTCCTGCCCGTCCTGCGGGCGGGCCCAGGTCGACGTCTACAAGCTGGCCGAAGAGGTCACGGCGGGCCTGGAGGGCATGGAGGTCCCGCTGCGCGTCGCGGTCATGGGCTGCGTCGTCAACGGCCCCGGCGAGGCCCGCGAGGCCGACCTGGGCGTCGCCTCCGGCAACGGCAAGGGCCAGATCTTCGTGAAGGGCGAGGTCATCAAGACCGTCCCCGAGTCGAAGATCGTGGAGACCCTCATCGAAGAGGCCCTGAAGATCGCCGAACAGATGGAGAAGGACGGCATCCCGTCCGGCGAGCCCACCGTCGCCATCGGCGTCTGAGCGACCCCGCCGACACCGCCGAGGCCCCGGCCCGTTCCCGCAGCTCGCGGGCGGGGTCGGGGCTTTTTCGTGACCCGTGGGACCAGGCATCCTCATGCGACGCCGGGTACAGTTCGGGGATCAGCAGACTTGCATGGTGAGGCCCCAGTGTTGACGCAGACCACCACCCGGGTCCTTGAACCCGGTGATCTCGACGCCGCGCTCGCGGTCCTGGGCCGCGACCCCGTCGAGAACGCCTTCGTCACCTCGCGCGTCCAGGTCGCCGGGCTCGATCCGTGGCGCCTCGGCGGCGAGATGTGGGGCTGGTACACCGACGGCGACCTCCAGGCCCTCTGCTACGCGGGCGCCAATCTGGTCCCCGTCTGCGCCGGACCCGACGCCGTACGCGCCTTCGCCGACCGGGCCCGCCGCACCGGCCGCCGCTGCTCCTCCATCGTCGGCCCGGCCGAGGCCACCCGGCTGCTGTGGCAACTCCTGGAGCCCAGCTGGGGTCCCGCCCGGGACGTCCGCTCCCGCCAGCCCCTGATGGTCATCGAACAGCCCTCCATCGAGGTCCGTGCGGACCCCCTGGTCCGCCGGATCCGCAAGGACGAGCTGGACCTGATCATGCCCGCCTGCGTGGCGATGTTCACCGAGGAGGTCGGCATCTCCCCGCTCGCCGGCGACGGTGGGCTGCTCTACCAGGCCCGGGTCGCCGAACTCGTCGGCTCCGGCCGCTCCTTCGCCCGCGTCGAGGACGGCAAGGTCGTCTTCAAGGCGGAGATCGGCGCCGCCACCCCCCGCGCCTGCCAGGTCCAGGGCGTCTGGGTCGACCCCGAGTTCCGCGGCCGGGGGCACTCCGAGACCGGCATGGCGGCCGTCGTCGAGTACGCGCTGCGCGACGTGGCCCCGGTGGTCAGCCTCTACGTCAACGACTTCAACACCGCCGCCCGGGCCTCCTACCGTCGCGTCGGCTTCCGCGAGGTCGGCGCGTTCATGAGCGTGCTCTTCTGACACCGTCCGCCCCACCCGGCCGGCTCTCCCGCGACGCCCCGCTCCCGCGCGACCGCGGCCGGCGGCGCCGGAGCGGGCCGCCGGCCGCGAGGGCCACGTATCCCTCGCCGGGACCCGCGAGTAAGGTCACGGCATGCTGCCTACCTCCGAGGGCGACGACCCCGACCGGCCCGCCGGACTCCGCATCGCCGCCCTCGACCTCGCCGCCCGCGTGGACGAGGCCCTGCGCGTGCAGGCCGTCGCGTTCGGGCTCAGCGACGACGAGGTGGGCATCCGGCGCTACATCGTCCAACGCCACATGGACTGCCGGGGTGCCCGCGCCCTGGGGGCGTTCACCGAGGACGGCGTGCTCGCCGGATTCGTGTACGGCATGCCCAACGACCGCGACCACTGGTGGTCCACCGTCGTCGAACCGCACCTGCGCGCCGGCGGCCACGACGGCTGGCTCGACCACTCCTTCGTCATCACCGAACTCCACGTGCACCCCGGATTCCAGGGCCGGGGCGTCGGCCGCGCCCTGATCACGCGGATCACCGACACCGCTGCCGAGCCCCGCTCGATCCTGTCCGCCATCGACACCGAGAGCCCCGCCCGCGGCCTCTACCGCGCCCTCGGCTACACGGACCTCGCCCGCCAGGTGCACTTCCCCAGCGCAAGCCTGCCGTACGCCGTCATGGGCGCGCCGCTGCCCCTGCGCCGGCGCTGAATCCGTTTCGGGCTCCGCCCCGGTCCCCGATAGCCTCCCGTCATGTCAACGCAACACGTGCAGCGCATGTCCCGCCTCATGGCCAAGACCCTCCGCGAGGACCCGGCGGACGCGGAGACCCTCAGCCACCGCATGCTGGTCCGCGCCGGCTACGTCCGCCGCAGTTCCGCCGGCGTGTGGAGCTGGCTGCCGCTCGGCAAGCGGGTCCTGGACAACGTCTCGCGCGTCGTCCGCGAGGAGATGGACGCGATCGGGGCCCAGGAGGTCCTCCTCCCGGCGCTGCTGCCCAAGGAACCGTACGAGGTCAGCGGCCGCTGGTCGGAGTACGGCGACCTGCTCTTCCGCCTCAAGGACCGCAAGGGCGCGGACTACCTCCTCGGCCCCACCCACGAGGAGATCTTCACCCTGCTGGTGAAGGACCAGTGCACGTCCTACAAGGACCTGCCGGTCATGCTCTACCAGATCCAGACCAAGTACCGGGACGAGGCCAGGCCGCGCTCCGGCGTGCTGCGCGGCCGCGAGTTCCAGATGAAGGACTCGTACTCCTTCGACGTGAGCGACGAGGGCCTGGCCGAGTCCTACGCCCTCCACCGCGCCGCCTACCGGCGGATCTTCGAGCGGCTCGGGCTGAACCACCGGATCGTGTCGGCGGTCTCGGGAGCGATGGGCGGCTCCGCGTCCGAGGAGTTCCTCGCCCCGGCCGAGGCGGGCGAGGACACCTTCGCCGACTGCCCGTCCTGCGACTACGCCGCCAACACGGAGGCGGTGACCTTCGCCCTGACGCCGGTGGCCGGCGAGCACGGCCCGCTGGAGGAGATCCCCACCCCCGACACCCCCACCATCGAGACGCTGGCCGCCCACCTGGGCGTACCCGCCTCGGCGACGCTGAAGAACCTCCTCGTCAAGGTCGACGGCGAGATCGTGGCCGTCGGCGTACCGGGTGACCGCGAGGTGGACCTCGGGAAGCTCGGTGAGCATCTCGCGCCGGCCGTCGTGGAGTTGGTCACGGCCGAGGACTTCGTGGACCGGCCCGACCTGGTACGCGGCTACGTGGGCCCGCAGGGCCTGGACAAGGTCCGCTACCTGGCCGACCCCCGTGTCGCGCCCGGCACTTCATGGGTGACCGGCGCCAACAAGCCCGACACGCACGCCCGCAACGTGGTCTGCGGACGGGACTTCGAGGTGGACCAGTACCTCGACGTGGTGGTCGTGGCCCCCGGCGACCCCTGCCCGCTCTGTGGCGTCGGCCTCCGCCTGGACCGCGCGATCGAGATCGGCCACATCTTCCAACTGGGCCGCAAGTACGCCGACGCCTTCGGGCTCGACGTGCTCGGCAAGGAGGGCAAGCCCGTCCGGGTCACGATGGGCTCGTACGGGATCGGCGTCTCCCGGGCCGTCGCGGCGCTCGCCGAACAGACCGCCGACGAAAGGGGGTTGTGCTGGCCCGCCGCCGTGGCCCCGGCCGACGTGCACGTGGTCGCGGCGGGCAAGGCCGTACCGCTGGCGCTCGCCGAGGAAGCCGCCGAGGCGCTGGCCGCGGCGGGACTGCGGGTCCTCCTGGACGACCGGCCGGGGCTGTCGCCCGGGGTCAAGCTCACCGACGCGGAGCTGATCGGCGTGCCGTGGATCCTGGTCGCCGGGCGCCGCTCGGCCGAGTCGGTGGTCGAACTCCAGAACCGCCTGGACGGCACCCGCGAGGAGCTCCCGCTGGCGCAGGCGCTGGCCCGCCTGACCTGACGGCCCCGCCGGGGCGCGGGGGCCCGTCGGCCCGTGCCCCGGCTACCCGGCTACTCGGGTCCGGCCGGGGGCGGGTCGAGGGCCGGGGGCGCGTCGGTGTCCGCGGCCGGCTCGATGGTCGGCGCCGCGGTCGGGGCCGCGCCCGGCGGGACGGCCCTGTCCGCCGGCGGGACGGCCGGTCCCGGGGGCGCGGGGGCTGCGGGGGCGGGCGCCGCGCGTTCGAGGAAGCGCAGGAGCTCCACCGGGAACGGCAGGACCAGGGTGGAGTTCTTCTCCGCCGCCACCGCCACCACCGTCTGCAGGAGCCGCAGTTGCAGCGCCGCCGGCTGCTCCGACATCACCTCGGCCGCCTCGGCCAGCTTCCTCGACGCCTGGAGCTCCGCGTCCGCGTTGATGATGCGCGCCCGCCGCTCGCGGTCCGCCTCGGCCTGCCGGGCCATCGAGCGTTTCATGGTCTCCGGCAGCGAGACGTCCTTGATCTCGACCCGGTCGATCTGGACGCCCCAACCGATCGCCGGGCTGTCGATCATCAGCTCCAGCCCCTGGTTCAGCTGCTCCCGGTTGGACAGCAGATCGTCCAGGTCCGACTTGCCGATGATGGACCGCAGCGAGGTCTGGGCCATCTGCGAGACCGCGAACCGGTAGTCCTCCACCTGGATGATCGCGTCGGCCGCGTCGACCACCTTGAAGTAGACGACCGCGTCCACCCGCACCGTGACGTTGTCCCGGGTGATGCCCTCCTGGGCCGGCACCGGCATCGTCACGATCTGCATGTTCACCTTGCGCAGCCTGTCCACGCCCGGGACGACGAAGGTGAAGCCGGGACCCCGCACGCCCTCCCGGAGCCGGCCCAACCGGAACACCACGCCCCGCTCGTACTGCTTCACCACCCGGGCGGCGACGCCCAGGTACACCGTGATTCCCACGCCCGCGGCGATCGCCGCTGTCAGCAGTTCCTCGACCATGACGGCCCCCTGCCGGACATACCTACCTATGTACGGTATGCCCTACAACCAGGCCGCGAACTCCAACAACAGCTCGGCGTCCCGACGCCGTCCGGCGGCCAGCGCCCGGTTCCCCGACTCCACCGCGCGGAACACCGTCCAGCCCCGCAGCCGCTCCCGGTCCACGTCCAACGCGTCGGCCAGCTTGTTCACCCGCCGGCGCGCTCCCGACGCCCCCGTCGAGGAGGCGACCTGGTCCTCCAGTCGATCCCTGACCAGCCGCGCGAGATCGTAGGCCCGCTCGCCGACCACCGGGTCCGGCCCCACCGTCAGCCACGGCGCCCGCTCGCCGGCCAGCACCTTGCCCTGCCGGAAGTTCCCGTGCAGCAGCAGCTCCTCACCCGGCGCCGCCGTCAGCTCCTCGCGGAGCGCGAGCGCCGTCGAAGCCAGCGCCTCGACCTCCGGGGGAGCCTTCCGCAACGCCTCGGCCTGCCGCTCCGTGCGCTGCGCGACGGTCTCCCACCGGTGACCGGCCCCCGGGGCCACCCACAGCCGCCGGAGCGTGCCCGAGGCCTCCAGCAGCGCCTTCGCCTCCGGCAGCGAGCGCAGCGAGACCTCCGGGTGCAGCCGCTCCAGGAGCAGCGCCCCGTCCTCCTCGTGGTGGCGCGAGTCCAGGACGCGCACCGCCCCGAACCCGCCCCAGTGGGCGAGCGCCGCCAGCTCCCGGTCGGGCCGCGCCCCGGGGGGCGCCAGCTTCAGCGCGGCCGGGGTCCCGTCGGCGTACCGGACGAGGACCACCAGGCTGCTGCGTCCGCCCGGGGCCTGCACCCGCTGCGCGGCCACCTCACGCCGGTTCAGCGCCTCCTCGGTCAGCAGGGGCAACCGCCCCAGCCAGTCCGTGTCCCGCGTCGTCTCCGGCGTCTCGCCGAGCGCCCGTACCAGCCGCTGCGGCGGTTCGAAAGCCATGCGTGCGTGATCCCTTTCAGCTGGTCTGGGCTCGCTTCGAGCGTTCCGCGAGCCCAGGGAAGGCTACGCCGACACCACGCCAGCGTGCCGCGCGGACCGCCGCGGCGCTCAGCGCGTCGGCCGCCTCACGGCGCAACGGACCGTCGGATGCCCGCACCAGATCGGAGTACGCGCCGGCCACCCGGTCCTCGACGTCCCCGGCGAGCCGCTCGGCGTCCGCCGGGGTCCGCAGTTCGAACGGCAGGGCGTACGCGGCCTCCGACGGACGGGGAGATCCGCCCAGGTCTCGCACGGTACGGGCGAGCGAGTCACGGCGCGCCAGGTGTTGCCCGTACGCCTCGCGGGCCTCGGCCGATCGGGCCGACGCGATACGGGCGCCGATCACCCCGTAGGCGTACGCGGCTGCGTGCTCGGCGGCCAGCGCGGACTGCGCGGCCTCCAGCGGGCGGGTCGTCGTGGAGGGCTCGGGCTTCACGGTCATGCTCCCGGGGTCGAGGTCAGCAGGTACGCGTGGACCGCGCCGCAGGCCGCGACCGAGGCCAGCAGGCGCGCCAGCTCCCCGGGGGCGCCGGCCAGCGCGACGGTCCGGGTCTCGGCCAGACTCCGCTCGGCGTCCGCGAGTTCGGCCAGCGCGTCGGCGGCCTTGGGCGGGACCGGTTCGCCGGAGGGCGCGGGCGTGGCCGTCGCCGAGGCGGAGGGAGAGGCCTGCCGTTCGCCCGAGCGTCCGGGTTCGACGAACGCCAGGGCCGCGGGGTGCGCCGCGACGGAGGCGCGCAGCGGCGTGAGCCGCCCGGCCAGGTCCGGATGGGCGGCGATGGTCCTGTCGTAACGTTCCAGCAGCTCCTCGCTGTCACGAACGGCGCCCTCCCGCATCCGCCGTTCGAGTGACACCTCGGCGATCGCACCGGACGCGTCCCCGGCGTCCGAGCACCCGGTGAGCAGTGCGGCGCCGCCCGCGCCGACGGCCGTGACGAGCACGCTGCGGCGCGTGGGGCGCGGGGTGCGGGAGGGCCGACGGGGTCCGGCGGGCTCCGCCGACTCCGGGAAACCCGAGGTCCGCGCGGGCACGGAGGGCGGGCGTGGCGTGATCCAGGGCACGGTGACGTCCTCCGGAGGTGACGGCGGGGCGGGTGTGATCAAGGTACCCGGGGCCCGTCCCGGAGCGCGGACGGCAACACCCTCCGCGACCGGATACCCTTTGACCTGACACGCGACAGAAAACCACAACAGCACACGCGGCCGAGGAGTCACCCGGATGAGCACCACCCAGAGCGACAGGCTGCGCGGACTGCTGGAGCCGCTGGTCACCGCCAAGGGCCTGGACCTCGAAGACATCGAGACGTCCAAGGCGGGCAAGCGCCGGATGCTGCGGATCATCGTGGATTCCGATGAGGGTGTGGAACTGGACGCCTGTGCCGAGCTGAGTCGCGAGGTCTCCGATCTGCTCGACGAGAGCGACGTGATGGGCGAGGACGAGTACGTCCTCGAAGTGAGCTCGCCGGGCGCGGACCGCCCGCTGACCGAGCACCGTCACTACATCCGGGCGATCGGCCGTCTCGTGAAGTTCCAGTCGGTCGAGAGCGGGGAACTGATCGCCCGCATCCTCGACGTCGACGACGAGGGCATGGACCTCGAAGTACCGGGTGTGAAGGGCCGCAAGGCGACCACCCGCCGCATCGCATTCACCGACATCGCCAAGGCGCGTGTCGAGATCGAGTTCAACCGCAAGGACAAGAAGGAAGAGGAGGCGTAGTCGTGGACATCGACATGAGTGCCCTACGGGGTCTGGTCCGGGAGAAGGAGATCTCCTTCGACCTGCTCGTCGAGGCGATCGAGTCGGCCCTCCTCATCGCGTACCACCGCACCGAGGGCAGCTTCCGTCGCGCCCGCGTCGTGCTCGACCGCACCAACGGTCACGTGGTCGTGTGGGCGACGGAAGACCCGAAGGATCTCGAAGAGGGCCAGGAGCCCAAGGAGTTCGACGACACGCCGTCGGACTTCGGCCGGATCGCCGCGACGACCGCCAAGCAGGTGATCCTCCAGCGTCTGCGCGACGCCGAGGACGACCTGACCTTCGGCGAGTTCCTCGGCCGCGAGGGCGACGTCATCACCGGCGTCGTCCAGCAGGGCAAGGACCCCAAGAACGTCCTCGTCGACATCGGCAAGCTGGAGGCCATCCTGCCGGTGCAGGAGCAGGTCCCCGGCGAGGAGTACACCCACGGGCTGCGCCTGAAGGCGTACGTCGTGCGCGTCGCGAAGGGTGTCCGCGGCCCGTCCGTGACCCTCTCGCGGACCCACCCCAACCTGGTGAAGAAGCTGTTCGCCCTGGAGGTCCCGGAGATCGCCGACGGCAGCGTCGAGATCTCGGCGATCGCCCGCGAGGCCGGCCACCGCACCAAGATCGCCGTCCGCTCCACGCGCTCGGGCCTGAACCCCAAGGGCGCCTGCATCGGCCCCATGGGCAGCCGTGTGCGCAACGTGATGGCCGAACTGCACGGTGAGAAGATCGACATCGTCGACTGGTCGGACGACCCGGCGGAGATGGTCGCCAACGCCCTGTCACCCGCCCGGGTGAGCAAGGTCGAGGTCGTCGACTGGGACTCCCGCAGCGCCCGCGTGACCGTGCCCGATTACCAGCTGTCGCTGGCCATCGGCAAGGAGGGCCAGAACGCCCGCCTCGCTGCGCGGCTCACCGGCTGGCGCATCGACATCCGCCCGGACACCGAGGACCCCTCGGACCGGGACGGCGACCGCGACCGCGGTGGCGACCGGGACCGCGGCGACGACCGCGCGGACCGTCACTCCGACCGGCGCGGGGAATAAACCACTACCGGTCGGTGGTTTTCGGCCGGTAGACAGGGACCCCGCAGGTCGGGGTCCCTGACCTGTGGGTCCTCCGGGATCCACGTGAATCACAACGACATCCGTTCGATTTTTCGCCCGAAGGGGTGAGGTCGGTGCGGGGAGGTAGACTTAAGCGTGTCTGGCCGGACGCAAGCCCGCGCATGCCCCGAACGCACCTGTGTGGGGTGTCGGGAGCGAGCGGCCAAGAGCGATCTGCTGCGCATCGTGGCGGTCGAGGACGAATGCGTCCCCGATCCTCGCGGTACGCTGCCCGGCCGGGGTGCCTACGTGCATCCCGCCGTGGTCTGCCTCGACCAGGCGGTCCGCCGCAGAGCGTTCCCCCGGGCCCTTCGGTCCGCCGGAACGCTCGACACGGCGGAA
Organism: Streptomyces sp. NBC_01426; assembly: GCF_036231985.1. Lineage (GTDB taxonomy): Bacteria > Actinomycetota > Actinomycetes > Streptomycetales > Streptomycetaceae > Streptomyces. The sequence continues at coordinate 2,454,299 of NZ_CP109500.1, read as the reverse complement.
CTGCGCAAAGCCGTGGCCGGTGAGGCCGGGGCGACACCGTAAGAAGCAGTACGGCACGGATACCCCGTGCGGTCAGGTACCTCGCGAGTTGGAAGTAGGTCGAGATTGCGATGAGCACTCGATGAGTACGCGATGAGTACGCCCATGAAGTAGCGACGGTCCGGCGTAACCCGGACCTAAAAGGAGCGAAGTGGCTAAGGTCCGGGTATACGAACTCGCCAAGGAGTTCGGGGTAGAGAGCAAGGTCGTCATGGCCAAGCTCCAAGAACTCGGTGAATTCGTACGTTCGGCGTCCTCGACGATCGAGGCGCCTGTCGTACGCAAGTTGACTGACGCACTGCAGGGGCCCGGCGGCAACGCCGGCAAGTCCGCTGCGAAGCCCGGCGCGCCCCGCAAGGCCGCGCCCGCCAAGCCCGCGGCGCCCTCCCCGGCCGCCGCGGCACGTCCTGCCGCCCCGAAGCCCGGTGCACCGGCCCCCAAGCCGGTCGTCGCCGAGGCTCCGGCCGCCAGTACCCCCGCCCCGGTGACTCCGGCCGCATCCGGCCCGCGTCCCGGTCCCAAGGCTCCGGCCGCCCCGAAGCCCGCTCCGGCGGCTCCCGTGGCGACCGAGTTCTCCGCGCCTCCGGCGGCTCCGGCCGCCCCGGCGCGCACCGAGCGTCCCGCCGCCGCGGCCCCCGGCCCCCGTCCGGCGCAGCAGCGTCCGGCGCAGGGTCAGGGCGGTCAGCCCGGCGCACGTCCCGGCGCCCCGCGCCCGGCCGGTTCCGCCCCCGGCGGTCCGTCCCAGCGTCCCGCCGGCGGTGCCGGTGCCCCGCGTCCGCAGGGCGCCCGTCCGGCCGGTCCCCGTCCGGGCAACAACCCGTTCACCTCTGGTGGCTCCACCGGCATGGCGCGCCCGCAGGCGCCCCGTCCGGCCGGCGCTCCCCGTCCCGGTGCCCCCGGCGCCGGTGGCGGCCAGGGTGGCGCTCCCCGTCCGCAGGGCGGCCCCGGCGGCGCTCCGCGTCCGCAGGGTGCCGGTGCGGGCCGTCCGACCCCGGGCGGCATGCCGCGTCCGCAGGGCGGCGCCCCGCGTCCCGGTGGTGCTCCCGGTGGTAACCGTCCCAACCCGGGCATGATGCCGCAGCGTCCCGCTGCCGGTGGTCCCGGTCCGCGTCCCGGCGGCGGCCCCGGTGGCCGTGGTCCCGGTGCGGGCGGTGCCCGTCCCGGCGGCGGCGCCGGTCGTCCCGCGGGCGGCGGCTTCGCCGGTCGTCCGGCCGGTCCGGGCTCGCGTCCCGGCGGCGGTGGCGGCTTCGGTGGCCCCCGTCCCGGTGGCGGCGGCTTCGGCGGCGGCCCGGCCGGTGCCGGTGGCGGCGGTCGTCCCGGCTTCGGCGGGCGTCCCGGTGGTCCCGGTGCCCGTGGTGGCACGCAGGGCGCCTTCGGTCGTCCCGGCGGTCCGGCCCGTCGTGGTCGCAAGTCCAAGCGTCAGAGGCGCCAGGAGTACGAGGCCATGCAGGCCCCGTCGGTCGGCGGCGTGATGCTGCCGCGCGGCCAGGGCGAGACCGTTCGCCTGTCGCGCGGTGCCTCCCTCACCGACTTCGCGGAGAAGATCAACGCCAACCCGGCGTCGCTCGTCGCCGTGATGATGAACCTCGGCGAGATGGTCACTGCCACGCAGTCCGTCTCCGACGAGACCCTCGAAATGCTGGCCGGCGAGATGAACTACACGGTTCAGATCGTCAGCCCGGAGGAAGAGGACCGCGAGCTCCTCGAGGGCTTCGACATCGAGTTCGGCGAGGACGAGGGCGGCGAGGAATTCCTCATGCCGCGTCCGCCGGTCGTGACCGTCATGGGTCACGTCGACCACGGTAAGACCCGACTGCTCGACGCCATCCGCAAGACGAACGTCGTTGCGGGCGAGGCCGGTGGCATCACGCAGCACATCGGTGCGTACCAGGTCGGTACCGAGGTCAACGGTGAAGAGCGCAAGATCACCTTCATCGACACCCCGGGTCACGAGGCGTTCACCGCCATGCGTGCCCGTGGTGCCAAGTCGACCGACATCGCGATCCTCGTGGTCGCGGCCAACGACGGCGTCATGCCGCAGACGATCGAGGCGCTCAACCACGCCAAGGCCGCCGGCGTCCCGATCGTCGTCGCGGTCAACAAGATCGACGTCGAGGGTGCCGACCCGGTCAAGGTGCGCGGTCAGCTCACCGAGTTCGGTCTGGTCGCCGAGGAGTACGGCGGCGACACGATGTTCGTCGACATCTCCGCCAAGCAGGGTCTGCACATCGACTCCCTGCTGGAGGCCGTCGTCCTCACCGCCGACGCCTCGCTCGACCTGCGCGCCAACCCGGAGCAGGACGCTCAGGGTATTGCGATCGAGTCCCACCTCGACCGCGGCCGCGGTGCCGTCGCGACCGTCCTCGTGCAGCGCGGTACCCTCCGCGTCGGCGACACGATGGTCGTGGGCGACGCCTACGGCCGAGTGCGCGCCATGCTCGACGACAAGGGCAACAACGTCGAGGAAGCGGGTCCGTCGACCCCCGTCCTGGTCCTGGGTCTCACCAACGTCCCCGGCGCCGGCGACAACTTCCTCGTCGTGGACGAGGACCGTACGGCCCGTCAGATCGCCGAGAAGCGTGCTGCGCGAGAGCGCAACGCCAACTTCGCCAAGCGCGTCCGTCGTGTGTCCCTCGAGGACCTCGACTCCGTGCTCAAGGCCGGTCTGGTCCAGGAACTCAACCTCATCATCAAGGGCGACGCGTCCGGTGCGGTCGAGGCTCTCGAGTCCTCGCTGCTCCAGCTCGACGTCGGTGAAGAGGTCGACATCCGGGTCCTGCACCGCGGTGTGGGTGCGGTCACCGAGTCCGACATCTCGCTGGCGATGGGCTCCGACGCCATCGTCATCGGTTACAACGTCCGTGCGGCCGGTCGCGCCGCGCAGATGGCGGACCGCGAGGGTGTCGACGTCCGCTACTACTCGGTGATCTACCAGGCCATCGAGGAGATCGAGGCGGCCCTGAAGGGTCTCCTCAAGCCGGAGTACGAAGAGGTCGAGCTCGGTACGGCGGAGGTCCGCGAGATCTTCCGCTCGTCCAAGCTGGGCAACATCGCGGGTGTTCTCATCCGCTCCGGCGAGGTCAAGCGCAACACCAAGGCGCGGCTCCTGCGCGATGGCAAGGTCATCGCCGAGAACCTCACCATCTCCGGTCTGCGCCGCTTCAAGGACGACGTCACCGAGATCCGCGAAGGCTTCGAGGGCGGTATCAACCTCGGTTCCTTCAACGACATCAAGATCGACGACGTCATCGCGACGTACGAGATGCGCGAGAAGCCCCGCGCGTAAGCGCGAGGCGGTTCGCACCGTGTCGTAAGGCGTAAGGCTCGTACGGCCGAAAGGTCGTACGAGTAACACCGGGGCCGGTCGGCGGAATATCCGTCGATCGGCCCCGGCCGTTGCGTGTACGGTTCTGGTGATCCTGCCGCGCGTAGGCCGGCAGGCCACCGAACCCGCACCGGCGGGACATCCGGAACTGCATGTACGTGGGGACTCTGTCCTTCGATCTGCTCCTCGGCGACGTTCACTCGCTGAAGGAGAAACGCTCCGTCGTCCGGCCCATCGTCGCCGAGCTCCAACGCAAGTTCTCCGTGAGCGCGGCAGAGGTGGGCGACCAGGACCTGCATCGCAGGGCCCTCATAGGGGTCGCCCTGGTGAGTGGGGACGCGGGGTTCGTGTCGGACGTACTGGACCGCTGCGAGCGGTTGGTCGCGGCACGTCCTGAAGTGGAGCTGCTGTCGGTACGACGGCGGCTCCACGGTGATGAAGACTGACTGCAAGACAAAGAAGGAGACGGACCAGTGGCCGACAATGCGCGGGCGAAGAAGCTGGCGGACCTCATCCGGGAGGTGGTGGCCGAGAAGCTGCAGCGCGGTGTCAAGGACCCCCGCCTCGGTACGCACGTGACCATCACGGACACCCGGGTCACCGGCGACCTGCGGGAGGCCACGGTCTTCTACACGGTCTACGGTGACGACGAGGACCGGGCCAGTGCGGCGGCGGGCCTCGAAAGCGCCAAGGGCGTACTGCGCTCCGCGGTCGGCCGGGCGGCGGGAACCAAGTTCACGCCCACCCTGACCTTCGTGGCGGACGCCCTCCCGGAGAACGCCAAGACCATCGAAGACCTCCTGGAGAAGGCGCGCACCTCCGACGCCCAGGTCCGCGAGGTGTCCTCCGGGGCCACGTACGCCGGCGACGCCGACCCGTACAAGAAGCCGGACGAGGACGACGAGGACGCAACCGCGGAATGAGCACCAACGCAGGGAAGACTCCGGACGGCCTTGTCATCGTCGACAAGCCGTCCGGCTTCACTTCGCACGACGTGGTCGCCAAGATGCGCGGGATCGCCAAGACCCGTCGCGTCGGCCACGCCGGCACGCTCGACCCGATGGCCACGGGCGTACTCGTCCTCGGCGTCGAGAAGGCCACCAAGCTCCTCGGCCACCTCGCGCTGACGGAGAAGGAGTACCTCGGCACCATCAGGCTGGGACAGGACACCCTCACGGACGACGCCGAGGGCGAGATCATCTCCTCCGCCGACGCGTCCGGGGTGACCCGCGAGGCCGTGGACGCCGGCATCGCCAAGCTGTCCGGCGAGATCATGCAGGTCCCGTCCAAGGTCAGCGCCATCAAGATCAAGGGCGTCCGCTCCTACAAGCGCGCCCGGGACGGCGAGGACTTCGAGATCCCGGCCCGACCGGTGACCATCTCGTCCTTCCAGGTGTACGACATGCGGGACGCCGAGGCCGAGGACGGCACCAAGGTCGTCGACCTCGTCGTCTCCGTCGTCTGCTCCAGCGGTACGTACATCCGGGCCCTCGCCCGTGACCTGGGCGCCGACCTCGGCGTCGGCGGCCACCTGACGGCGCTGCGGCGCACCCGGGTGGGCCCGTACAAGCTCGACCGGGCGCGGACGCTCGACCAGCTCCAGGAGGAGCTGACCGTCATGCCGATCGGCGAGGCCGCGGCCGCGGCCTTCCCGCGGTGGGACCTGGACGCCCGGCGTGCCGGTCTGCTCGCCAACGGCGTGCGGATCGAGATGCCGGAGGAGTACGAGGACGGCAAGACGGTCGCCGTGTACGGTCCCCAGGACCAGCTGCTCGGGCTCGTGGAGAGCAAGGGCGGCAAGGCGAAGTCGCTCGCGGTGTTCGTCTGACGGACGGAGTTCGTCCGACGGGCGGTTCGGCCCGGTGCGTTCGTACGGCCCTCGGGCCGCACGGCGGGCCGGGCCGTTCGCGTCCGCCCCGACGGTTCCTCCGGGGCGACGGTTCCTCCGGGGTGACCGTGCGTCCGGGGTGACCGTCGGGTCGTCCCGTCGGGGCCGCGCCCCTGGTCGCGCGTGTTTGTCGTGGAGCGGCGAGCGCACAGAGACCGCCGCTCACCGCTCCACGACCCCCCTCGGGTAGCTCTCTATCCACCCGGAGTGCTTTATTCACCCGTCCGAGCAGGCGCTCGGAGTGAATGGAGGGAGCGTAAGGGGGCGCTTTCGCCTCGCGTGCTTTTCCCGCTGATCTTCACGTGCCTAACGTCATGAGCACGGGTACGGCGGGGGAGTGGTGCGGCAATGACGGAGCTCGTCAGGATCTGCGATCTCGCCGGGCGGGTGCGGGGCAGCGGCTTCGTCGCGGACGACCGCGGCACGGTGATCACCAGCCACGAGGCCGTGGACGGTCTGGCCCGGGTGGTGCTGCACGGCCCGGGGGAACGCACCTGGCTCGCCGAGGCGGGGGACGTGACCCCGCTGCCGTGGCTCGCGCTCGCCCTCGTACGCACCGACGGGCTGGGACTGCGTCCCCTGCCGATCGGGGCGCGCTCGGTGATCACTCCCGGGACGTACGTACGGATCCCCGCGCGGGGGTGGCGACAGGCGCGCGTGCTCGCGGCCGGCGCGGAGGTCACCTACACCGCGACCGACCGGTTCCACGTCCTGCCCGCCACGGTGGAGCTGGCGATCGGCACGGCCGGCCGGGACGCCCTGGAGCTGGGCGGGGAAGCCTGCGGGGGGCCGGTGCTCGACGCCGAGACCGGAGCGGTGCTCGCGGTGGTGGGCACCGCTCTGCACGCCGAGCACCGCTCCGCCGGCTTTGCGATCCCCCTGCGCGCGGCGGCCGAGGCCGACCCCGACGGTCCGCTGGCCGCCCTGCTGGAACGGAACGCCGCCACCGTGCCCGGACACGGCGCCGACCTGAACCTGGCCGGCGCGCTGGAGCTGACCGGGACCACCCTGCCCCCGGCGCTCACCGCCGACGGGCCGGAACCCGTCGAGCGACCCGAGATCGCCGCCGAACTGGCCGCCTTCACCACCTCGGACCGGTCCGTCCTCGGGCTGGTCGGCGCCCCCGGCACCGGCCGGACCACGGCACTGGCCGTCCTGACCGCGCACCGCGCCCGCAGGGCCCGGCCCGCGCCCACGCTGTGGCTGCGCGGAGCCGATCTGCGCGCCGGCGACTCCTCGTTGGCCGATGCGGTGGGGCGGGCGCTGGCCGCGGCGCGGCGGATCGTCTCCGCGGGTGCGGAGGCGCGGACGGAAGCCGAGGCGGAGGTGGGGACGGACGTGGGGAGGGCGCGTGTGGCGTCCCCGGAACCCGCGGCGATGGCCGGCGCGGAGGCGGCCGTGTCCGCCGGCCCGGTCCCGGGCCTCGGCTCGGCCGCGGGCCTCGGCTCGGCCGGGGGCTTCGGCTCGGCGGCGCCCCTCGCGCCCCTCGTGCCCCTGGCGTCCGTCGGGCCCCTTGCCCCGGTCGCCGACGCCGGTCGCGGCGGCCGGGCGATCGGCGTGGGCACCGTCGCACCGCTCCCGGGACTCTCCGGCCCCGCCGGTCCTGCCGGCACGGCCGTGATCGGACCGGTTCCGGAGCCCGGCGCCGCCCCCGGAGCCGCGAGTACCGCCGAGCGGATCGCACGGCTGGCCGCCGACGCCGGCTGCGCGCTGCTCGTGGTCCTCGACGCCCCGGAGGAGACGCCCCCGCGCCACGCCCCACGACAGGCGCCCTGGGCCGAGGCCACCGCCCGGTGGCTCGACGGGATCGGTGCCCGGCTGGTCGTCGCCGCCCGGCCGGAGTACTGGGAGCGGGCCGGCGCCCTCTATCCGCCCGAGGCGCTGTACACCCCCGCCCGTCCGGCCCGACGGCTGCCGCCCGCGCTGCCGGTCGGCGACCTGACGCCCGAGGAGGCGCAGACGGCCCGCGCCCGCCTCGGCATCCCCGCCGACGCGGTGCGGGAAGCCGACGCCCGACACCCCCTCACCCTGCGCCTGCTCGCCGACATCCGGGCCGCCGAGGTCACCGCGGGGCGGCCCGGCCGCGACGAGGTCTTCGCGGCGCACCTCGACCTGTCGGCGCTGCGGGTCGCCGTGCGGATCGCGGCCACGGGCGCCGGCCCCTCGGAGCCGGGCCCGGGCGGCGCCCCGTCCACGCCCCCGGGCGCCGGCGGGACCGGGGGAGCGGGAGCCGGCTGGTTCGGCGGGCTCGGCGCGGCCGGGTCGCGGATCCGCGCGACGGGAGCCCCGTCCGGCCCCGACACCCCGGGCACCGCGGGTACTGACCGGGTATCGGCCCTGATCGGATCGGTGTGCGGCGCGGCCCCGGCGGACGGGGACGATCCGGCGGCGCGACGCCCCGGTGACCAGACTCGCGGGGTGCACGGTCCGGGTGTGCACGGGCCCGGGGTGCGGCGGCTCGCCGCCCGGGTCGCGGGGCGGCTGCACGAGGCCGCCCGCCGCTGCCTCGGGCCGGGGCAGGGCGAGCTGGACCGGGCCGCCTTCGAGGAGCTGTTCCCCTGGCGGACCGGCTGGGCCTCGGCCGTGCTCACCGAGGGCCTGCTGGTCCCCGCCGGGACCGGGTACCGCTTCGCCCACGAGGAACTCTCCGACTGGCTCCAGGCGGGACACCTCGACGTCCCCACCGCACTGGACGCCCTGGTGCACCTCGGCCCCGCCACGACGGGCCCGCCCGTGCCCCGTCACCGTGTCGGAACGGTCCTGGAAGCGCTGCTCAGGCTCTCGCCGACCGAGACCCGAGCGCTGCTGACCCGGCTGGTGGAGGCGCTGAACTCCCTCGCGGAAGCCGAACCGGAGCGGCAACCGGAGTCACAACCGGAAGAGCGGGCGGAGCGGGAGCACGAGCGGCCCGGCCCCGGGGAGGACGGCCGGGCCGACCGGGTCTGGTGGGCGGCCCGCCTGCTCCGCGAGAGCCTGCTGCGGGTCCCCGACGCCACGCCGTACCTGCCCGTCCTGCACGCCCTCGCCGAACACGTGGCCCGCACCGGCCCCGACGACTTCGAGGGCCGGTTCTGGAACCGGCTCCGCCTGTCCGAGTTCGACCGCCTCGACCTGTTGCGCCGGCTGCTGCCCTGCGACCACCGCTACCTGGAGGCCGCCGCCCGCCGCCTCGCCCGCGACCCGCGGCTCGTCCAGCCGCTGCTCTGCGTCTGGCTGACCGACGAACGCCGGTTGCGCGGGCGCCCCGGAGCCACCGTCGCCACCGCCGCCCAGGCCCTGCTGCACACCCACCGCGCCCTCGCCGTCGACGAACTGGCGGAGGCCCTGGTCGCGGCCGCCCATCCGCGTGCCGACGAACTGCTCGCCGTACTCGCCGAGGACGAGCCCTCCGCCCTGTGCCGGGCCGTCGACCGCTGGGCCCACGACGAACGGCCCGGGCGCCGGGTCGCCGCCGCCGCGTACGGACTGACCACCGCCCCGCACGTGCGCGCCCCCGCCGACCGCGAGCTGCTGCGCCGCGCGGCGCAGGCGCTGCTGGCCCGCCCGGCCGACGCGACCCTGCACGGCAGCGCCCTCGGGACGCTGCTCCGCGACCCCCAGGTACGGGCCCGGTACCTGCCCGACGCCCTCGCCTGCTTCCGGGATCCCGAGGGCGGTGCCCGGCTGCCCGCGTCGGCGCTGGTCGCGGCGCTGCCCGTGCTCCCCGACCCGGACGCCGTCTTCGCCGCCCTGCGGGCCCGCGCCGACGGGGAGGTGGTGCGCGCCCTGGCCGCGCTCACCACGCCGGGGCTGGCCCGCCGCGCGGGTGACCTCGTACGGGAGCACCTCGCACGGCACCCCGAGGACGCCCCGCACGCGGCCGTGTTCGTGGACCGGCGCCTCGACCAGGGCCTGACCGCGACGCCCGTGCTCCGCCCGCTGGTCCTCGACCTGCTGCGGACCGCCCCGACCGGCGTCCGGGTCGCCCTGGCCCGGGTACTGGCCGCGCCCGGCGGGGAGGGCTCCTCGGTGCTCCGGGGCGACCTGGCCGACGTACTGCTGCGGGAGGAGACCGACCCGGTGGTGCTCGACGCCTTCCTCGGGGCGCTCGCCGCCTGGGTGGGCGCGCGGCCGGAGGAACGCACCCGCGAGCTGCTGCGGCGCACGGGCCGTCGGCTGTTGGGGACGCCGGGGGGCCCGGCGGTGTTCGAGCACCGGACGGTGGAGCTCGCCCGCGCCGATCCGGTCTTCGGGAGCCTCGTCGCACGCTGGCTCGGCGAATCGGGGGTGGAGGCGGCCGCGCTGCTCGGGCCGGGGGCCCGACGCACGGTCGAGACGCTCAGCAGGGCCGCTCCCGACATCACGTGACGCGGGGCCGGTTCCCCGACGTCATCCGACGCCCGACATCACGTCGCGCGGTGCGGAGTCGGCCCGATGCCGATGCGGGCCCCCGGCCGGCGGCATGGCAGTCTTAGACCTGCAATCGACATCAGGACAGGGACCATACGGGTTCGGGCGAGGAGCGGTCACAGTGCAGCGCTGGCGTGGCTTGGAGGACATCCCCCAGGACTGGGGACGCAGCGTCGTCACCATCGGCTCCTACGACGGTGTGCACCGGGGGCATCAGCTGATCATCGGGCGTGCCGTCGCCAAGGCCCGGGAGCTGGGCCTCCCGTCGGTCGTCGTCACCTTCAGCCCGCACCCGAGCGAGGTCGTGCGGCCCGGCAGCCACCCGCCGATCCTGGCGCCCTACGACCGGCGCGCCGAGCTGATGTCCGGTCTCGGGGTGGACGCGCTGTTGATCCTGCCGTTCACGGCGGAGTTCTCCCAGCTGTCCCCGGCCGACTTCATCGTGAAGGTGCTCGTCGACAAGCTGCACGCGCGCGCCGTCATCGAGGGACCGAACTTCCGCTTCGGTCACAAGGCCGCCGGGAACGTCGACTTCCTGCGCGAGCTGGGGGCCACCTACGACTACGAGGTCGACGTCGTGGACCTGGTGGAACGCGGCGAGGCGGGCGGCGGGGTGCCGTTCTCCTCGACGCTGGCGCGCCGGCTCGTCGCCGAGGGCGACATGGACGGCGCGGCCGAGATCCTCGGCCGCCCGCACCGGGTCGAGGGGGTCGTGGTGCGCGGCGCGCAGCGCGGTCGCGAACTCGGCTACCCGACGGCCAACGTCGAGACCCAGCCGCACACCGCGATCCCCGCGGACGGGGTGTACGCGGGCTGGCTGACGGCGGACGGCGAGCGGATGCCGGCGGCGATCTCGGTGGGGACGAACGTGCAGTTCGACGCCACCGAGCGGACCGTCGAGGCGTACGCGATCGACCGGATCGGGCTGGACCTGTACGGGATGCACGTGGCCGTGGACTTCCTCGCGTACGTGCGGGGCATGGCCAAGTTCGAGTCCCTGGACGGGCTGTTGGAGGCCATCGCCGACGACGTGAAGCGGGCGCGGGTGCTGACCGACGCCTACGACGCGGAGCGCTGAACCCGGCCGCACGCATGACGTGAGGGCCCGTACCGTCCCCGGGGACGGTACGGGCCCTCACGTCATGCCGCCGGATGCGCCCGAGCCGGCGTCAGCCGAGCCGGGGGTCGCGCGGCGGACCACCGGGCTGCGGCGGTTGTTGCCCCTGCTGCCCGGGCTGCTGCCAGGGCTGACCGGGCTGCGGGTACGCCCGGTCGTACGGCTGCGGGGTGGGCGGCTGCGGGGCGGGCGGCTGTTGCTGGTAGGGCCCCTGCTGGTGGTACGGCCCCGGAGCCTGCGGGGCCGGGGCGGCCTGCGGGGCGCCCCAGTGGTTCTGCGGGGCCTGCTGCTGCGCCCGGACGAAGTCCTCGGCGACCAACGCGGAGAGGTTGAAGTACGCCTCACGCGTCTTCGGCCGCATCAGGTCGAGGTCCACCTCCGCGCCCGCGGCGAGGTGCTCGTCGAAGGGCACCACGACCACGCCCCGGCAACGGGTCTCGAAGTGCTGGACGATGTCCTCGATCTTGATCATCTTGCTGGTCTCGCGGACCCCCGAGATGACGGTGAGGGAGCGGGACACGAGATCGGCGTAACCGTGGGCGGAGAGCCAGTCGAGCGTGGTGCTCGCGCTACTGGCGCCGTCCACGGACGGCGTCGAGATGATGATCAGCTGATCGGCCAGGTCGAGGACCCCGCGCATGGCCGAGTACAGGAGCCCGGTGCCCGAGTCGGTCAGGACGATCGGGTACTGGCGCCCCACCGTCTCGATGACGCGCCGGTAGTCCTCGTCGTTGAAGGTCGTCGAGACCGCGGGGTCCACGTCGTTCGCGATGATCTCCAGGCCGGAAGGGGCCTGCGAGGTGAACCGGCGGATGTCCATGTACGAGTTCAGGTACGGGATCGCCTGGACGAGGTCCCGGATCGTCGCACCGGTCTCGCGGCGCACCCGACGGCCGAGGGTGCCGGCGTCGGGGTTCGCGTCGATGGCCAGGATCTTGTCCTGGCGCTCGGTGGCGAGCGTCGCCCCGAGCGCGGTGGTCGTCGTGGTCTTGCCGACGCCGCCCTTGAGGCTGATGACGGCGATCCGGTAGCACGACATGACCGGCGTACGGATCAGCTCCAGCTTGCGCAGTCGCTCCGCCTCGGCCGCCTTGCCGCCGAACCGGAAGCCCGAACGGGTCGGCTTGGGCTTCTGCTTGGCCCGCAACAGACGGTCCGAGGACAACTCGACGGCGGCGGTGTAGCCGAGCGGCGCCCCGCCGCCGCCCTGACCGGACGCGTACGGGGGCTGCTGCGGTCCGGTCGGCCACTGCGCGCCCGAACGGGGATCGACATGAGGCGGTTGGGGCTGCGGCGGTTGGGGCTGTTGCTGTTGCTGTTGCTGTTGCTGTTGCTGTGGGGCCGGGGCGGGAGGGAAGCCGTATCCCCCGTGCGGGGCCGGGGGCCGGGGCTCCCGGTCGGCGGGGGAGGGCGGGAAGCCGTAGCCCCGCGGGGCGCCGGGTGTGCCGAAGGCGGGAGGCGGAAGTTCCCCACCGGGTCCCCCGTAGGGGTTCTCGGCGACGGGCGCCGGCGCGTCCGCGGGGGTGACGGGCGGGGCGTACGGCCCGGGCGTGGGCTCCGCGAAGGGAGCCTGCGGCGCGGAGTCCCGGTAAGGCCCGGCCGCGGGCACCGCATCGGCGGGAGCGGCGAACGGAGCGGGGACCGGAGCGGCGACCGGAGCGGCGACCGGAGGCGGGGACACACCGTCGGCGGGCGCGGCTGGCACCGCCGGCTCGACCGGTGCGGGCGCGGGTGCCTCGACCGGCGCGGGAACCGGAGCCGGTGCGTACGCGGGGTTCGGGTACGGCTGCGGTGCGGGGCCGGGGTACGGCGGCGCCGGGGGTTCCGGCGTCACCGCGACCGGCGCGGGCGGGGCGACGGGCGCGGGCGGGGCTACGGGAGCCGGATCCACCGGGGCCGGGTGGATCGGAGCGGGGTGGACCGGCGCGGGCGCGGGCGCGGAGGCCGACGGGGTGTCCTGGACCGGCGCCGCCTCGGGCGCGGGCGGGGCCACCGGCTCGGCGGGTCCCGCGTACGGGGGAACCGGCGCCGGGGCGTGCGAAGCCGGCGCGACCGGTTCCGCGACCGGCGCGGCGGGGACGTCCGGGTGGGCGGGCGCCGGCGCGGGCGCGTCCGCCGGGGCGGACGTCTCGGCCGGGCCCGGGTACGACGCGGCCGGACCGGGGTACGCCTGGTCCGGACCCGGGTACGACGGAGCCGCCGTCGGGGGCCGGTCCGTCGGGGGCTCGTGAGGGAGCGCCGCGTCGAAGCGGGGCGGCTCGGGGGACGCCGGTTCGGGCGCCTGCTCGGCCCGCGTCGTGAACGCGGCGGGCGCGCCCTGCTCGTCGGCCGGGCGCCGCGGCGAGGGCGGGGCGATCCGCATCGTGGAGGGCGAGACCACGTCCGACGGGCGGTGGGGTTCGAACCCGCTGCCCTCGGGCAGCCCCGGCACCGGCGTGGCCGGAGCCGACGGCGCACCCTGGGTGTACCAGGCCGGCGGGGTGTAGTCGATGGTGAACTCGCCCGTCACTTCGGGCTCCGCGTCGGACTGATCGTCCGTCGGGACGTCCCACGTCCCGCCGCGCCTCTCGTTCCGATCGCCGCTCACTGGTCCTCCTGGTTTGTCGAACACCGCACAGGCGCCCACCTCGACGCCGCGCCCTCACTCAGCCTAATGGCGCCCCATCGCGCGGCCCGCCCTCGCGGGGGGCCCGCGGACCGGGGGCACCACGTCCCTCCCTACAGGTCGGCCGGGCGCTGAGCAACCGTCACCGGCACCCGCTCACCCCATCCGGGGGAGTCCCGGCCGCCCGAGGCACACCACCTGCGGTCCGCACCGGCCACCACCCCCGATCGGTGCGGACCGCCCACCACCCGCAGTCCGCACCGCCCACCGCCCATCCGTTCGCGCCGCGCCGGCTCAGTCGATCCGCCGCGCCGGACCCAGCAGCCCGATCTCCGTGTCCGTGCCCTGCGTCAACACGAACGTGCGATCCCGCGGCGTACACCACAGCGTGACCCCGTCACCCAGCGTCGGCAGCGAGTCCACCGCCGCGGCCGGCAGCTCCATCAGGCGGCCGATCTGCTCCGCCTCGTCGGGCGAGACCCGCTGCACGCCCACCACCGAGGAGTTCCGCAGCAGCCGGGGCGCCGTCGGGCTCAGGTAGGGAAGCAGGGTCAACACCGACTGCCACGGACCCGCCACCACCCGGCCGCGCGGCGGTCTCATCCCGCAGTCCCGGATCACCAGGACGGGGCTGCCCGCGGACGCGCCCTGCGGCGGGACCCGGCCCACCTCGTGGAGGGTCACGCACTGCTGACCGCCGCCGGCGGCCTGCGCCAGACCGGACCACACCGGCCCGCGCCCGGTCTCCACCGCGACCCGCGCCCCGGTGGCCGCCGCGCGCAACGCCAGCACCTGGGCCGTCCAGAGACCGCCGATCAGCGTCACCTCGTACGGGGTGGGACGGTTGACGCCCAGCACCGCCGGGTTGCCCTCGGCGTCCACGCCGATGACGACCCCGTCGTCCCCGACGGGGAGCGCCAGCACGTCCAGTTCCGCCGCCGGCAGCACGTGCCGTTCCCGGCGCGGGCCGACCAGCCCGAAACCGCCCCGCAGGGCGCCCGCACCCCTCATCGCGCGCCTCCCAGCGGCAGCGAGGCCAGCAGCCCCGGCACCTGTTCCCGGTCCAGACGTACGAGGTCGGTCTTCACACCCCGCGCCGTCCGCTCCAGTTCGCGCCGGGCGGCGACCAACTCCTCGTCACTGCGCCCGGTCACCCGTACGTGCCCGGTCAACGTGACGCCCTGTCGCCCGGCGGGGGCCATCGTGAGGCTGAAGTTCGTCGCCAGGGCCGGCAGGGAGGTCAGCAGCGCCACGAACCGGGGGAGCGTGGCCCCGGAACCGCCCAGCCGCGGCCAGCGGCCGATCCAGTACGTGGTGTGCCGGCGGTCGTCGCAGCGCCAGGTCCGCGAGGTCTCCTCCGTGCGTCGCCCCGACCCGGCCGACCGGCCCGCCTGGGTGATCGCCATCGGGTTCGCGCACGAGGACGTCGCCAGCGCGCCCGTGAGTTCCTGCTCGGTCAGCACCGTGGCGCGGAACCCGGCCCCCGTCAGCCGGCTCGCCAACTGATCGGCGGCCCGCACCAGACACCGCTGGGCGCCGCCGAGCCCGCCGCCGCGCGCGGTGACGGCCTCGGGGCACAGCTCCGGGTCGAGTTTCAGCGCCACCCACGTCAATCGCACCGCGGGCGTGCCGGTGCGGGCCTGTAGCGGGGCGTAGTTGAGCGTGGCCATCGACCGGGCCGGCAGGCGCGGCGCCGGCGCGGGTTGGGTGTGCAGCACCAACTGGGCGGACTCCAGGCGGATCCCGTCCACTTCGAGGATGTCCCGTACGAGGGCGAGCGGTAGCGGTCGCGCACCCCGGTCCGGCCGCAGCGCGGTGGCGTCCGTGTCCACCTGTACGACCGCGGTCAGGAACGTCCCGTCGCCCACCATCCCGACCGGCCGCCGATCGCGGTCCCCGAACGTCAGGGTCCGCAACGCCGGATCGGCCTCGACCAGCGGGGCCAGCCCCGGTTCGGTCCCGGCGGGCACGGCGAAGGCGGCGGCCCGGCGCCGGCGGGCCCGCAGCGCGAGGGAGCCGGCGAGCCACTCCGGCAGGGACCGCCGGCGCCGGCGGACGACCGCGAGCACCACCAGGACCGACGCGAGGGCGCCGGCCGGCATCAGCAGCAGCG
The DNA here is from genome assembly GCF_036231985.1 of Streptomyces sp. NBC_01426. Lineage (GTDB taxonomy): Bacteria > Actinomycetota > Actinomycetes > Streptomycetales > Streptomycetaceae > Streptomyces. The sequence goes on along the minus strand of NZ_CP109500.1, from coordinate 2,438,823 downwards.
GCTCCACCACCCACGCCACCAACAGCGCCGCCGCGGCGACCTGGAGCAGAACGAGCTGTTGCAATCGGAACGGACCGAACCGCCCCGGACCCGACCTCGGATGCGGTGTCACCCCGTCGCCCGCGGGTGCGGCCGGGGTCGTCTGCGACCGCGTCGCGGTGGCCATCACTCGCGCACCTCCCCATCCCGGGGTCGGACCCCGTACGTCCGATGCCGCGCGACGCTCGCCGCCCGACACCGGGAATCCCCTCGATCCGCCCCGACAGGCCCTGATGCGCCACGGTGCCTGAAATCGCGCGCCCCGGGGGGTGTTGAACGGCCAACAGAGCCTACCCGCCCCGGTACGAGGTCTCCGGCAAGAGGCATAGTAGGTGCCCGGTCAGACAATCGAGGCTCGGGGACCGTACTCACCGACCGGGCCGTGCGGGGAGAAGCAGGCGGCCATGGCATCACGACGTGATGAGCTCAACGCGTACACCTTTGCGAAGCGGCGTACGGTGGCGGCCTTCCTCCAGCCGTCCGCCACCGGCACCGAGGAGGGGGCGCCCAGGCCGCTGCGCGCCGTCCTGCCCGGAGTGGTCGTCGGGGCACTGGTGTTGGTGGGCTTCGGAGCCTGGGGCATGTTCAAACCGCAGGCCCCCAAGGGCTGGGCCGAGCCGGGTGCCACGGTCATCGTCGGCAAACAGTCCACGACCCGCTACGTGGTCCTGTCCACCGAGATCAACGGCAAGGCCCGGACCCGGCTGCACCCGGTGCTGAACCTGTCCTCCGCCCGACTCCTCCTGGATCCCTCGAAGTTCAAGGTCGTCCAGATCGACGACAGGATCCTCGACGCCGGCAAGCCGCCGCGCGGCCCGATCATCGGCATCCCCTACGCCCCCGACCGGCTGCCCACCGCCGCGGACGCCGGCAAGGCCAAGCGCTGGGCGGTCTGCCAACAGCCCGGCGGCAACGGCCAGGGCGTACAGACCGCCACCTTCGTGCTCGCCGACCGCGAGGCGGGACGCGTGGACGACGCCGGCAAGGTCACCGGCGGCCAACTGCTGTACGTCCGGAACACCGGCGGCGCCAAGGAGCGCTACCTCGTCGACGCGGGCGGCACCAAGTACCGCTTCCCCGAGGGCACGCCGGACGCGGGCACCCTCACCACCGCCCTCGTCGGTACCGGCGCCGTCCCGCAGTCCGTCACCGAGCAGTGGCTGGCCACCCTCAACCCCGGCGACGACCTGGCCTTCCCCCAACTGCCCGGCACGCCCGGCGCCGGCGCGAACGTGCAGGGCCTGGCCACCACCGACAACAAGGTCGGCATGGTGCTCACCGCGCAGACCGGCGTCGGCACCCAGCACTACGTGGTCCTGCCCGGACGGGTCGCCCCGATCTCGGAGTTCATTGCCTGGCTGCTGATCTCCGCACCTGCGACCGACACCCTCGACATGCACGGCAAGGCCCGCGAGATCGACCTCCAGTCGCTCGACCCGGACGCCACCCCCTACAAGAGCGAGGTCAGATGGCCGCAGCGACGCGGCCCCCAGCTCAACCGCGTCGCGCCGACCGCCGGCGCCCCCTCGGGAAGCGAGCAGCGCGACACCGTCTGCAACGTCCTGCGCTCGGTCGACGGTCAGGGCAGGCAGACCCTCAGCACCTGGGCCGGCACCGGATTCCCCCTCGACATCACCGCCGGCGGCACCAGCTCGTACGTCACCCCCGGCACGGGTCTGCTCTACACCCAGACGCAGGGCCGGCAGACCACCGCCGGGGGATCCCTGTTCCTGGTCACCGACACCGGCCTGCGCTACGCGGTGCAGGCCAACGGCGACAGCGACGCCGAGCGGTCGAAGATCGGCGCCGGCGCCCCGAAGGACCCGGCCGCCGACGGGCGTCCGGAGGCGAGCCAGGCGCAGATCCGGCTCGGCTACGGCGCCGTCACCCCGGCCATGGTGCCCCTCGCGTGGTCCGAGTTCCTCTCCAAGGGCCCGCGACTGGACACCAACTCCGCCCGCCAGCCGCAGGGTTCGTGAGGACGCCGCCGATGCCCGAGACGCCGATGCCCCGCCCCCGCCCCTCCCGCGCACCCCGTGCCTCCGGGGCCCTGCGACCCGGTCCGGCGCGCGTGAGCGCGCGGGCCGCGCTCCTCACCTCCGCCCTCGCGCTCGTCACGGTCCCGGCCGCGGGCGCCGCCGCCGCGCCCCGGGCCTCGTACGCCCCGTCCCCCGCATACGCCGTGTCCCCCGCATACGCCTCGTACGCCTCCCGGGTCTCCGGAGCCGGTGAGTGCACCTTCCCCATGAAGAAGCAGATCGCCGATCGCCCGTGGGCCCTGCAACGGGTGCTCCTCGACTCCCTCTGGGCTCGGACCAAGGGCAAGGCCAAGGACGGGACGAGCATCCGCGTCGCGGTCATCGACACCGGCGTGGACCGGGCGAACCCGCAGCTCAGCGGGGCCCTCGACATCGCCGCAGGCAAGGATTTCGTTGCCCCCGAGGGCGGCGACGGCACGGCCGACACCGTCGGCCACGGCACCAAGGTCGCCGGACTGATCGCGGCCCGCCCGCAGGAGGGAACCGGCTTCGTCGGCCTCGCCCCCGAGGCCACCGTCATCCCCATCCGGCAAAACGACGGCCAGGGCAACGGCAACGCCGCCACCCTCGCCAAGGCCATCGACCACGCCCTGGCCAAGGGCGCACACGTGATCAACATTTCCCAGGACACCGACGCGCAGCTGAGCGCGGACTCCGACCTGGCCAAGGCCGTCAGGCGCGCCATCGACGCGAAGGTCGTGGTGATCGCCTCGGCGGGCAACGACGGCCTCGGCGGCCGGAAACGCAAGACCTACCCGGCGGCCTTCCCCGACGTCCTCGCCGTGGGCTCCTCCGACCGCAACAACGAGCGGGCCTCCTTCTCTCAACCCGGCGACTTCGTCGGCGTCGCGGCCCCCGGCGTCGACATGGTCTCCACCGTCCCCGGCTTCGGCCAGTGCATCGACAACGGGACGAGCTTCTCCGCACCGTACGTCGCCGGCCTGGCCGCCCTGCTGCGCGCCGAGCACATGGACTGGACCCCGCGACAGATCGTCTGGCAGATCCAGAACACCGCCGAGCGCGCCGTCAACAGCCGCGACGACTACGTCGGTTGGGGGGTCGTCGACCCGGTCCGCGCGGTCACCCAGGACAGTGAACCCCCGAAGCCCCCCGTCCCGGACCCCGGGCCGCCACCCGCGGCCGCCCCGGAGGCCGCGCGACTGACTCTCACCGAGACCGCCCAGGAGCGCGAGGAGCGCCTCGGCACGTACGCCCTCGGGATCGGCGTGGTCCTCATCGGCGTCATCGCGGGGGCCGCCACCGTCATCCGCGACGCCCGCCGCCGCCGTTTGCAGTGAACGATCACCGGCCCACGAAGGCTGTGGGGCACCGGTGTTGGGTCGGTGCGACGGAGTGACTAGAGTGACGCCGAGCTTCACGACTGTGATCGGGGGATCGCGTGGAGCGGAGGGGGACTTCCGAGGCGAGCGGCTCCACGCCGCGCCGGGAACATCCGCCCCGCCACGCAGTCCGCCGGTTCTGCCGGCGAATTGAGATGTAGAGGAGCTTCGGATGACGAACAATTTCGGACTCGCGGACGATCCGGTCGTCAAGGCGGCCAACAAGATCTCCGAGACGGCCCAGGCCGTCACCACCCAGTCCCGTGAACTGGCCGACATCGTCGCGACGGTGAGCGCTGGTTGGACCGGTGTGGGCGCCGGTGGATTCGCCAAGGCCCAGGAGGACATCAACCTGGACCACGACAAGATCCGCCGCCTGCTCGGGGTGCTGCACCACGCGATCTCGCAGACCAAGAACCTGAGCAACGCCCAGGACGAGGACGTGCGAGCGACCTTCGCCGCCGCCAACAAGTCCGGTCTGAACAACATCTGACCCGGCGTCGTCACCCGTCAAGCCCCAGCGCGAAGGAGAAGACCATGGTTGACCCCGGCCACACCCGGGTTCGGTACGAGACCGTCCAGCAGATGGCCGACCGCATCCGGATCGTGTCGAACAACATCCTCAAGGACCTGGCCGAGATGGAGCAGGCCGTCAAGGTCGTCACCGACACGTGGGACGGTGAAGCGCACCGCGAGTACGTGGCCCTCCAGACGAAGTACAAGGCCGCGGCCGACCACATGCAGAAGCAGCTGGAGACCGTCGCCAAGCTCATCGAGGCCGGCAAGGGCGACTACCGCGCCACCGACGTGAAGGCCTCGCGCCTGTTCACCGAGGCCTACTGAGCCGGTAGCCGGTAGCCGGTAGCCGGTAGCCGGCACCTGGCACCCGTCTCCCGGCACCCCGCCGCCGAGCGCCTGAACGGGGCGCGCCCGCACCGGGCGCGCCCCGTCCGCGTCTCCCGACGCCCGCCGACCTCAGCGCAGGTCGAACTCGCCGTCCCTGGCGCCGAGCACGAACGCCTCCCACTCGGCGGCCGTGTACCGCAGCACCGTCTCCCGGTCCAGCGAGGACCGCATGGCCACCGCCCCCTCGGGAAGCTTGGCGATCTCGACCCGCTCCTCGTCGGGACTCGTCCCGGGCGGGCCCTCCCACTCGACACCGCTGATGTCGAGCGCGTACAGCTCGTCCTTCTCCTGCTGGGACCCCATGGCGCGGCCTTCCCTTCGTACGACGGCGGTGCAGCGTTCTGGCCCGATTATCGACGCCGGCGCCGCGGGCGGGGGAGCGATTCGACTTCTCGGGCCGGCCTCACACTGCGGAGTTCGGCAACCGCCCGATCTGCACCAACGACGTGCCCCGCTTGCGCGAGGCGTAGTAGCCCCGGCCCGGCGGCATCGGACGCGGCCGGACACTGCCGATCAGGTCACCCTCGGACGGGTCGCCCGACAGCACCACGCCCTGCGCCCCCAGCTCCTTGATCCGCTGCATGAAGGGCTCGTACAGGGAACGCGAGGCCCCCGCCGCGTTCCGGGCGATGATGAAGCGGACGCCGGTGTCCCGGGCGAAGGGCAGGAACTCCACCAGCGCGGCCAGCGGATTGCCCTGACTGCTCGCGACCAGGTCGTAGTCGTCGATGATGATGAAGACGTCCGGGCCCGTCCACCAACTGCGGTCCCGCAACTGCTGCGGGGTCACGTCATCGGGCGGCCGGCGCCGGGAGAACACCCCGCCCAGCGCCTCCATGTGCATCTGGAGGGAACTCGCCATCGGCGCGTACTCCAACAGGTGCTCCTCCGGGAGCGCCCCGAGCAGCCCCCGCCGGTAGTCGCCGACCACCAGTTTGGCCTGGTCGGGGGTGTACCGGTCGGCGATCTGCCGGGCGATGAGCCGCAACAGGTTCGTCTTGCCCGACTCGCTCTCGCCGAAGACCAGGAAGAACGGATCGGTCTCGAAGTCGACGAACACCGGCTCCAGGTCCGTCTCCCCGATGCCGATCGAGATCCCGCGCGAGGGGTACTCCCCGCCCTTGGGCAGCTGATCGGCGTGGAGCAACCGCGGCAGCAGCCGCACGCCGGGAGCCGATGCGCCCGTCCACGCCTCCTTCACCGAGGCCACGAACGCCGCCGTGGCCTCCGACAGGTCCTCCGCGCTGTGCGAACCGTCGATCCGCGGCAGCGCGCCCAGGAAGTGCAGCTTCTCCGGCACCTGACCGCGACCCGGCATCCCCGTGGGGACGTTCGCGGCGACCCGCCGGTCGAACTCCGAGTCCATGACGTCGCCGAGCCGCAGTTCCAGCCGACTCAACATCTGGTCCTTCAGCGCGGACCGCACCTCCATGTAGCGCGCGGCCGTCACCACCACGTGGATCCCGTACCCCAGACCGCGGCCGGCGATGTCCGTGACGACCGGCTCCAGGCCCTCGTACTCGGTACGGAAACCGCCCCACCCGTCCACGATCAGGAACACGTCGCCCCACGCCTCGCCGGGCAGATCGCCCGCCGCGCGCCGCCGACGGTAGGTGCCCATCGAGTCGATGCCGTGGGCGCGGAAGAACTCCTCGCGCCGGTCGAGGATGCCCGCGACCTCCGCGACCGCCCGGCGCACCCGCTCCGGATCGAGCCGCGAGGCGATCCCGCCCACGTGCGGCAGCTCCGCGAGCGACGACAGACCGCCGCCGCCGAAGTCCAGACCGTAGAACTGCACCTCGCGCGGGGTGTGCGTCAACGCGAACGAGGAGATCAACGTCCGCATCAGCGTCGACTTGCCCGACTGCGGACCGCCCACCACCATCATGTGGCCCGCCGCGCCCGAGAAGTCCCGGTACAACACCTCACGCCGCTGCTCGAACGGCTTGTCGATCAGGCCGAGCGGCACGACGAGCCCGCCGGGCCGCGTGTACCCCTGCGCGTGCAACCCGCGCTCCGCCGAAGGGGCCAGGGCCGGCAGCAACTGGTCCAGCGGCGGCGCCTGGTCCAGCGGCGGCAGCCACACCTGGTGCGCCGGCACGCCCTGCCCCTCCAGCCGGCCCACGATCACGTCCAGCACCGTGTCCGCCTGCGCGTCGCCCCCCTGCGCGGCGGCCCGCGCCGCCAGGTACGCCGGGTCCGGCGCGGCGTACACCACCGGCACCGGCGCCGCCGTGAACCGCACGGGCCGGCGCTCCAACGGGAACAGCCCCACCGACAGGTCGGGCCCGCCCGAACGGTAGGTGCCCGACACGTACGCCGCCTTGAAGCGGGTCATCTCGTCCATACCGAACTTCAGGTACCCCGAACCCGGCACCGACGGCAGGTGGTACGCGTCCGGCACCCCGAGCGCGGTCCGCGACTCGGCCGCCGAGAACGTCCGCAGACCCACCCGATAGGAGAGGTAGGTGTCCAGCCCGCGCAGCTTGCCCTCCTCCAGCCGCTGCGACGCCAGCAACAGGTGCACGCCCAGCGAACGCCCGATGCGACCGATCTGGATGAACATGTCGATGAAGTCGGGCTTCGCCGTCAACAGTTCGGAGAACTCGTCGATGACCAACACCAGCGAGGCCAACGGCTCCAGCGGCGCACCGGCCGCCCGCGCCTTCTCGTAGTCGTGGACGTTCGCGTAGTTGCCCGCCGACCGCAGCAACTCCTGCCGGCGCTGCAACTCGCCGCGGATCGAGTCGCCCATGCGGTCCACGAGCGTCAGGTCGTCCGCCAGGTTGGTGATCACCGCCGCCACGTGCGGCATCTGCCCCATGCCCGTGAACGTCGCACCACCCTTGAAGTCGGCGAGGACGAAGTTCAGCGTCTCCGAGGTGTGCGTGACCGCCAGGCCCAACACCAGCGTCCGCAGCAGCTCCGACTTCCCGGAGCCGGTCGCACCCACACACAGACCGTGCGGACCCATGCCCTCCTGGGCGGCCTCCTTGAGGTCCAGCATGACCGGGGAGCCGTCCTCGCCCACTCCGATCGGCACGCGCAACCGCTCGCCGGCCGACCGGGGCCGCCACGTCCGCGACACGTCGATGGAGGCCGCGTCACCCAGGTTCAGCAGGTCCGTGAAGTCCAGATTCGCCAACAAGGGCTCGTCCTCGTCACCGCCACCCGTGCGCAACGGCGCCAACTGCCGGGCCAAGGCCTCCGCCGCGGGCAACGACAGGGTGTCCGGCACCCCCTCGTACGCGATGCCGGCGCCCGACTCCAGTCGCAACCGACCCGGCCGCACCACCACGGACAAGCCGCCGCGCGGCTCGTCGAGCTCTCCCGGGACCACCTCGACGACGGTCACGCCCTGGAGGCCCTCGACCGCCGCGAACACCGAGTCCGGCGGCACGATCCCGCCGTCCAGCACGATCACCAGGTGCGGCTGGTCCAACACGGGGGAGACCTCCCGGCTGAAGCGCGGCCGCCCCTCCAGGCGCGGGGCCAACAACCCCTCCAGCTCACCCAGGTCGTCACCGAACAGCCGCTTCGTGCCGGCGCCGTCCACCTGACCCGGCACCTGCGTGTGCGGCAACCACTTCGTCCAGTCCCACGAGGGCACCGCCCCCGGCGCGGCCACCACGGCCACCATCAGGTCCTCGGGGGAGTGCAACGTCGTCAACTGCGCCACCAACGCCCGCGCCGTCCCGCGCGCCGACTCCGTCTCCCCGGACACCGTCACGTGGTAGAACGCCCGGATCGACACCGCCACCGGCAGCCCGTCCAACGAGGAGTGCACCTTCAGGAACCGCTGCATCGCGCCCGCCGTCAGCGGCTCCAACTCGTCCACCGGCGCCGTGTCCGGAGCCACCAACGCGGTCGACAGTCGCTGCGGGCCCAGCCCCAGCCGCGCCTGCCCGAAGTCCGCGTCCCCGACCCGCCGTTCCCACAGCCGTGATCCCTCGGCCACCACCGACCACAGCTGCTCCGGGGCCGGGTGCAGGTACCACTGCGCGTCGCGCTGCGCCCGCGCCGTCCTGCGCACCTGCCGGCGCGTCTGCGCCAGGTACTTCATGTAGTCCCGCCGCACGTCCGCCATTTGCCCCTGCGTACCGCGCCGGTGACGCACCAACTGGGCGATCACCATGCCCACGGTCGACGCCAGCATCAGCACGCCCATCACGCGCATGAACGGCGCCGTACCCGGCATGAAGAAGAAGACGACCGACGAACCCATGCCGAGCATCGGCAGGAGCTGCATCAGCATGCCCTCCTGCTGCCCGCGCGGCAGCTCCGGCGGCGCCTCCATCCTCAGGTCGTCCGAAGGGACTTCGGGCGGCAGCGCCCGGGGCGGGCGCTTGACGACGATCTGGCTCACCGGAGCATCAATCCCTTGGAAACGGACGAGACGTCGCGACCGACGCCCCCAAGTCCCGCACACGGAGGGGGACTCCTCCGCGCGACGGCGATCCTACGTGCCGGCCCTCGGACGCAGGCCCGGTAGGGTGACCGCGCGCGGCATGCGCAACCGCGAATCGGCCCGCGCACGCGCGCGGTCGAGCACGCCAACCAGGGGGGTCACACAGGTGAGTACGGCCGAGGCGACGGGTTTCTGCAGGGTCACCGTCGTGGCCCCGGACAGCCGGATAGACGTGGCCCTCCCCGAGGACATCGCCGTCGCCGACGTCTACCCCGAACTGCTGCGCCTCACCGGCCAGACCCAGCCCGTCGGCGCACCGACCGGCTTCCACCTCGTACGCCGCTCCGGGGTGGTCCTCGACGGCGCCCGCACCCTCGCCGCCCAGCAGGTCCTCGACGGCGAGGTGCTCAGCCTGCGCCCCTTCGCCGAGTCCCTGCCGTCCGCCGTCTTCGACGACGTCTCCGACGCCGTGGCCTCGGCCGTCGTCCGCGACCGCCACCGCTGGAGCGACGACATGCTGCGCGGAGCGGGCCTGGCGGGCGCTGCCGTCCTGCTCGTCCTGCTCGGCTTCGTCCTCTGGTACGCCGACCCGGTCCGCCACGACATGCACGGCCTGCCCGGCGTCATCGCCGGAGCCGTCGCCGTCCTGCTCGTCGCCGCCGCCGGCGTCCGCGCCCGGGTGTACGACGACCGGGGCTCGGCCGTCGCCCTCGGTCTCGCCGCCCTCCCGCACCTGCTGATCGCCGGCTCCGGCATCGTCGCCCCCGCGGCCGGCCAGGGACCCGGCCGCCTCCAGTTCCTCCTCGGCTGCCTCTGCGCCCTCGTGGCCGCCGTCGCCCTGGTCGCCCTCACTCCGAACGGGGACGCCCCCTTCGTCGCGGCCACCTTCCTGGCCGCCACCGGAACCCTCGCCGCCTTCGCGGCCATCGCCACCGAGGGCTCCGCCACCGCCATGGCCGCCGTCTGCGCCCCCGCGGCCGTGGGCCTCGTCGCCTTCCTCCCCGGCCTCTCCGCCCGCTTCGCCCGGCTGCCCATCGGCTACGCCGCCCCGCAGAGCTCCGCCGGCGACCACGAGATCCCCGAGCGGCACGAGACCCGGCCGTCCGGCGCCCCGACCGACCCGGCCGACCCCGGCGCCGAGGCCCGGCGCGACCCGGCCGCCCTCGACGCCGAGGCCATCGCCGTCCAGGCCCGCCGCGGCCACGAGATGCTGCTCGGCCTCGTCGGCGGCTGCGCGGCCGTCGCCGTGGGCGCCGCCGCCGTCCTCGGCTTCTCCGACGACACCTGGGGCCGACTGCTCGCCCTGGCCACCGGCCTCGCCATGCTGCTCAGGGCCCGGCTCTTCCGCCACACCTCGCAGGTGGTGTGCGCCCTCGCCGCCGGTCTCGCCGCCGTCGCCCTGCTCGTCCTGGGCCTGGCCCTGCACCCGCCGGCCGACCTCGTCGCGGAACTCCTGCGCCACGGGGGCCGCGGCGCACTGGACCTCCGTACGATCTGGCTCTCGGCCGCCGTCGCCGCCGGCGCGGTCCTCCTCTCCACAATTGCGCTTGTCATCCCCCGCAAGGGCCTGTCACCCTTCTGGGGACGGACGCTCGACCTCACCGAGGCCGCAGTGCTGCTCAGCCTGGTCCCGCTGACCCTGGCCGTGCTCGACGTCTACTCCCGGGCCCGCGCTCTCACCAGCTGAGACTGCCGGGACCCGGCAGCCTGGTACGCTGTGTGACGGCCGTTTGTGTACGCGCCCCCGGAGATCTTCTGGAGGCTGCGCTCAGCGGACCTCGCCTCCCGAGTAACGGAAGATCCCCAGAGAATTCGACCTGGGGCACTCGGTGGCAACGAAGACCCAATACTGAGGAGTACGCGTGCCGCTCGACGCCGCAACGAAGAAGCAGCTCATCGAAGAATTTGGTGCCAAGGAGGGCGACACCGGCTCCCCCGAGGTTCAGGTCGCGATGCTCTCCCGCCGCATCTCGGACCTGACCGAGCACCTCAAGACCCACAAGCACGACCACCACTCCCGTCGTGGTCTGCTGATCCTGGTCGGCCAGCGTCGCCGCCTGCTGCAGTACCTGGCCAAGAAGGACATCCAGCGCTTCCGTGCGCTGGTCGAGCGCCTCGGCATCCGCCGCGGTGCGGCCGGCGCCAAGTAAAGACGCTGTGAAGGGAGCGGTTCCCACACGAGGGGGCCGCTCCCTTTGCTGTACGTGCGCGACGCACCACACGCTTTGTAGTCTGGAAGCACACGCGCACAACCGAAGAGGAGGAGCGCCCTCCCTACGCCGCCGGTCCTCGGTAGTGGCATCCGGAAAGCCCAGCGAGGGCAACGAACCGGGTGCTTCGATCGAAGACCGGCCCGCACGCCAGGAGCGCTTCTCCAACACCGTTCGTCACCACACGGGTGACGGACGGAGACGACGAAAATGGAGATATCGCTAGTGGAGAACGAGACCCACTACGCCGAGGCCGTCATTGACAACGGTTCCTTCGGCACCCGCACCATCCGCTTCGAGACGGGCCGTCTGGCCCGCCAGGCCGCCGGCTCCGCCGTTGCCTACCTGGACGACGACACGATGGTGCTGTCCGCCACCACCGCGTCGAAGAAGCCCAAGGACCAGCTCGACTTCTTCCCCCTCACGGTGGACGTCGAGGAGCGGCAGTACGCGGCCGGCAAGATCCCCGGCTCCTTCTTCCGTCGCGAGGGCCGGCCCTCCGAGGACGCGATCCTCACCTGCCGCCTGATCGACCGCCCGCTGCGCCCGTCCTTCAAGAAGGGTCTGCGCAACGAGATCCAGGTCGTCGCGACGATCATGGCGCTCAACCCCGACCACCTGTACGACGTCGTGGCGATCAACGCCGCCTCCGCGTCCACCCAGCTGGCCGGCCTGCCCTTCTCCGGCCCGATCGGCGGCGTCCGCGTCGCGCTGATCCGCGGCCAGTGGGTCGCCTTCCCGACGCACACCGAGCTCGAGGACGCCGTCTTCGACATGGTCGTCGCGGGTCGCGTCCTGGAGGACGGCGACGTCGCGATCATGATGGTCGAGGCCGAGGCCACCGAGAAGACCATCGCCCTGGTCAAGGGCGGCGCCGAGGCGCCGACCGAGGAGGTCGTGGCCGCCGGCCTCGACGCCTCGAAGCCCTTCATCAAGGTCCTCTGCAAGGCCCAGGCCGACCTGGCCGCCAAGGCCGCCAAGCCCGAGGGCGAGTTCCCGGTCTTCCTGGACTACCAGGACGACGTGTACGAGGCCCTCTCGGCCGCCGTCAAGGGCGAGCTCTCCCAGGCGCTGACCATCGCGGGCAAGCAGGACCGCGAGGCCGAGCTGGACCGCGTCAAGGAGATCGCCGCCGAGAAGCTCCTCCCGGCCTTCGAGGGCCGCGAGAAGGAGATCTCCGCCGCCTACCGCAGCCTCACCAAGGCCCTGGTGCGCGAGCGCGTCATCAAGGACAAGGTCCGCATCGACGGCCGCGGGATCACGGACATCCGTACCCTCGCCGCCGAGGTCGAGGCCATCCCGCGCGTGCACGGCTCGGCGCTGTTCGAGCGTGGCGAGACCCAGATCCTGGGCGTCACCACCCTCAACATGCTCCGCATGGAGCAGCAGCTGGACACCCTCTCCCCGGTGACCCGCAAGCGCTACATGCACAACTACAACTTCCCGCCGTACTCCGTCGGCGAGACCGGCCGCGTCGGTTCGCCGAAGCGCCGCGAGATCGGCCACGGCGCGCTCGCCGAGCGCGCGATCGTGCCGGTCCTCCCGACGCGCGAGGAGTTCCCCTACGCGATCCGTCAGGTGTCCGAGGCCCTCGGCTCCAACGGCTCGACGTCCATGGGCTCGGTCTGCGCCTCCACCATGTCGCTGCTGAACGCCGGTGTGCCCCTCAAGGCCCCCGTCGCCGGCATCGCCATGGGTCTGATCTCGCAGGAGATCGACGGCAAGACCCACTACGTCGCCCTCACCGACATCCTCGGTGCGGAGGACGCCTTCGGCGACATGGACTTCAAGGTCGCCGGCACCAAGGAGTTCGTCACCGCGCTCCAGCTGGACACCAAGCTCGACGGCATCCCGGCCTCGGTTCTGGCCGCCGCCCTCAAGCAGGCCCGCGACGCCCGCCTCCACATCCTCGACGTGATGATGGAAGCGATCGACACGCCGGACGAGATGTCCCCGAACGCCCCCCGGATCATCACCGTCAAGATCCCGGTGGACAAGATCGGTGAGGTCATCGGCCCCAAGGGCAAGATGATCAACCAGATCCAGGAGGACACCGGCGCCGAGATCACGATCGAGGACGACGGCACCATCTACATCGGTGCCGCCGACGGCCCGGCCGCCGAGGCCGCCCGCGCCACGATCAACCAGATCGCCAACCCGACCATGCCGGAGGTCGGCGAGCGCTACCTGGGTACGGTCGTCAAGACCACCACCTTCGGTGCCTTCGTCTCCCTCATGCCGGGCAAGGACGGCCTGCTGCACATCTCGCAGATCCGCAAGCTCGCCGGTGGCAAGCGCGTGGAGAACGTCGAGGACGTGCTCGCGGTCGGCACCAAGGTCCAGGTCGAGATCGCCGAGATCGACTCCCGCGGCAAGCTCTCCCTCGTCCCCGTGGTCGAGGGCGAAGCAGCCGACGCCGACGCTGACAAGGACGACTCCGACAAGTGACGTCGCGTAGTTCCCGTGTGACGGCCCGCCCCTCTTCGGAGGGGCGGGCCGTCGCCCGTACCCAAACCCTGCTCAAGGGGCAGAACGGCATCGGCACCGTCCGGCGCACGGTCCTGCCCGGCGGACTGCGCATCGTCACCGAGACGCTGCCCTCCGTCCGCTCCGCCACCTTCGGCATCTGGGCGAACGTGGGCTCCCGGGACGAGACGCCCACGCTCAACGGCGCCACGCACTACCTGGAGCACCTCCTCTTCAAGGGCACCGACAAGCGCAGTGCCCTGGACATCTCCTCCGCGATCGACGCGGTCGGCGGCGAGATGAACGCCTTCACGGCGAAGGAGTACACCTGCTACTACGCACGGGTGCTCGACACCGACCTGCCGCTGGCCATCGACGTGGTCTGCGACATGCTCACCGGCTCGCTGATCCGCGAGGAGGACGTCGACGCCGAGCGCGGCGTCATCCTCGAAGAGATCGCCATGACCGAGGACGACCCGGGCGACTGCGTGCACGACCTGTTCGCGCAGACCATGTTCGGCGACAGCCCGCTGGGCCGTCCCGTCCTCGGCACCGTGGAGACGATCAACGCGCTCGGCGCCGACCGGATCCGCCGCTTCTACAAGAAGCACTACGACCCGACCCACCTGGTCGTGGCCGCGGCCGGCAACGTCGACCACGACAAGGTCGTACGCCAGGTCCGCGCGGCCTTCGAGAAGGCCGGCGCCCTGGGTCGCACCGACGCCGAGCCGATCGGCCCGCGCGGCGGCACCAAGCGGATCCGCACCGCCGGCCGCGTCGAACTGGTCAACCGCAAGACCGAGCAGGCCCACGTGGTCCTCGGCATGCCCGGCCTCGCCCGCACCGACGAGCGCCGCTGGGCGCTGGGCGTGCTGAACACCGCCCTCGGCGGCGGCATGTCCTCCCGGCTGTTCCAGGAGGTCCGCGAGAAGCGCGGCCTCGCCTACAGCGTGTACTCGTACACCTCGGGCTTCGCCGACACCGGCCTGTTCGGCGTGTACGCCGGCTGCCGGCCCAGCCAGGTCCACGACGTGCTGCGGATCTGCCGGGACGAGCTGGACAAGGTCGCCTCGGACGGGCTCACGGACGAGGAGATCGGGCGGGCCGTCGGCCAGCTGTCCGGCTCCACGGTCCTCGGCCTGGAGGACACCGGTGCCATCATGAACCGGATCGGCAAGAGCGAGCTGTGCTGGGGCGACCAGATGTCGGTCGACGACATGCTGGCCCGGATCGCGGCCGTGACCCCGGACGACGTCCGGGCCGTCGCGCAGGACGTGCTGGCCCACAAGCCGTCGCTCGCCGTGATCGGACCGTTGAAGGAGAAGCAGGCCGCCCGCCTCGACGAAGCGGTCGCCTGAGATCCTGGGTTCCCGGGTGCCGGTCCGCCCCGGCCGGCCGGCACCCGGCCCTGTGAGACGCAAGCGAAGGAAGCACGAGCATGAGCAGCAAGCTGCGGGTCGCGGTTCTCGGCGCCCAGGGGCGCATCGGCGCCGAGGCGGTCAAGGCCGTCGAGGCCGCCGAGGACATGGAACTGGTCGCCGCGCTCACCCGCGGGGACAAGCTGGAGACCCTGACCGACGCCGGCGCCCAGGTCGTCGTCGAGCTGACCACTCCCGCCGCCGTCATGGACAACCTCGACTTCTGCGTCCGGCACGGCATCCACGCCGTCGTCGGCACCACCGGCTGGAACGAGGAGCGCCTGGCCGAGCTGAACACCTGGCTCGCCGGCTCCCCGGAGACCGGGGTGCTCATCGCCCCCAACTTCTCCATCGGCGCCGTCCTCACCATGAAGTTCGCCGCTCAGGCCGCCCGCTACTTCGAGTCCGTCGAGGTCGTCGAACTGCACCACCCCAACAAGGTGGACGCCCCCTCGGGCACGGCGACCCGCACCGCGCAACTCATCGCGGCCGCCCGCGCCGAAGCCGGTCTGGGCGCCCAGCCCGACGCCACGGCCACCGCCCTCGACGGTGCCCGCGGCGCTGACGTGGACGGCGTCCCCGTGCACGCCATCCGCCTGCGCGGCCTGCTGGCCCACCAGGAGGTGCTCCTCGGCGGCGAGGGGGAGACCCTCACCATCCGTCACGACTCCCTGCACCACAGCAGCTTCATGCCGGGCATCCTGCTCGGCGCACGCCGCGTGACGCAGACCCCGGGCCTCACCTTCGGCCTGGAACACTTCCTCGACCTCGGCTGATGAGCAGGCAGTAGTACCCATGCGCGCGAAGATCACGTACTTCCTCACGGCCGCCGTCCTGGTCGTCTACTTCGTCCTGGTCGGCAGCCGGGGCCTGATGCTGCTTCAGCACGGCACCTGGCTCACCGTCACCATGGGCCTGTCCGTGCTGGTCCTGCCGGTCATCGGCATCTGGTTCCTCTGGAAGAACACGCGGTTCGTCACCAAGGCCAACCAGCTCGCCGCCGAGCTGGAGGCCGAGGGCGCCCTGCCGGCGGACGAGCTGGAGCGGGACCAGTACGGGCGGATCCTGCGGGACTCCGCCGACGAGGTCTTCGCGCGCCGCAAGGTCGAGACCGAGGACGCGCCGGGCGACTGGCGCAGCTGGTTCCGGCTCGCCGTGGCCTATCACGACGCCCGCGACACCCCGCGGGCCCGCAAGGCCATGCAGCGCGCCATCGCCCTGCACGACGGAAAGCCCGTACAGGTCTGATTCCCGTACGGGCTCCACGTGCGCCGGGGACGGCTCAGGCGGGGACGGCCCGGTACTCGTCGGCCCACGCCTCCACCATCCCGGCGGCCCGGTCGAAAGCCTCGGACCGGGCCAGGAAATCGGCGTTGTGGTCGGTCAGGAGCACCGGCAGTTCGGCGCCGTCGCGCGCCGCCGCGGTCAGGGCCTGACCCTGCACGGTCCTCGGCAGTCCGAGCCAGCGCACCGGCTGCTGCACGGTGCGAATGCTGTCGATCTTGCTCCAGGCGACCGAGCGCGTCCCGAAGAACGCCACCCGGCGCAGCCCCGTACGACTCACCCAGACACCCATGCGCAGCAGGCGCAGGGTCGCGCCGACCACGGCGAGCGCGGCCGCCAGGGAGAGCATCGCCCCGCCCCAGGTGCCCGCGAAGGCGACGATCATCGTGGCCAGGAGCATGAAGGCGGAGAGCAGCAGCAGCAGCGCCGCGACGGCGACCCGCCAGGGACCGGGACGGTAGGGCCGACGCCAGCGGTCGGGATCGTCGTGGGGCAGTGTCTCTTCTTCGTGCGCGTCGAAGACGCCGTCGGCCGTCAAGAAGGGCAGGGGCACGGCTGGACCTCACTCACATGCACGTTCGGTTGGGCTGTGCCCGTGAGGCTACCGCCCCTCGGACGCCTCCGACTGCTGTGACTTCTGGGGCGCCTTGTGCGGCTGCAGTGCCGGCATGCCGAAGAGCAGCGAGCCGACGAGCCCCGCCACCACGGTCAGTCCGACCAGCGTACGGGCGGCGATCTGCGTCTTGGCCAGACTCTCTCGCGGCGGTGGAGTGACGTTACTGCGGAATCGGTCGGCCTCGGCGACGAAGGCGAAGGGGACGGGTTCGCGCCGGCGAAACATGGAGGCACTCTCCTCACGGTCAGGGCCCGCGGGCCACGTGGTGCGTTCTCCAGGTAAGACGTCCGAAGTCCCCGATCCGTGCCGCGAATCGGAACATTCGCCGAATCACGTGGCGGAGCGTCAGCTGTACGGGTGACCCCGCCACCGCCCCGGCCTGGGAATCGAGCCGTTCCCCGCGCCGTAGAGTGGGCGCGCCCCAGGTAATACCGTTCGGAAGGACCCCCGGTGAGCGAGAACGCCGCTTCAGACCTGAAACCCAGCTTCCGCAGTGACGTGACGGTGGAGCTGGTGAAGCACTCCGCCGCCGACTCCGACGTGCTGTGGGCCGCCCGTGTCTCCACGGCCGGCGAGCAGTCCCTGGAGGAGCTCCAGAAGGACCCCGAGCGCTCCAAGGGCCTCATCAACTATCTGATGCGCGACCGCCACGGCAGCCCCTTCGAGCACAACTCGATGACCTTCTTCATCAGCGCCCCGATCTTCGTGTTCCGCGAGTTCATGCGGCACCGCGTCGGCTGGTCCTACAACGAGGAATCGGGCCGCTACAGGGAGCTGGAGCCGGTCTTCTACGTCCCGGACGCGGATCGCAAGCTGATCCAGGAAGGCCGACCGGGCAAGTACGTCTTCGTCGAGGGAACCGCCGCGCAGCAGGAGCTGACCAGCCGCGTCATGGAGGACTCCTACGTCCAGGCCTACCAGGCCTACCAGGAGATGCTGGCGGCGGGCGTGGCCCGGGAGGTTGCCCGTTCGGTCCTGCCGGTCGGACTTTTCTCCTCGATGTACGCCACCTGCAACGCGCGCTCGCTGATGCACTTCCTCGGACTGCGCACCCAGCACGAGCTGGCCACCACCCCGTCCTTCCCGCAGCGGGAGATCGAGATGGTCGGCGAGAAGATGGAGCGGCACTGGGCCGGTCTCATGCCGCTCACGTACGCCGCGTACAACGCGAACGGTCGCGTTGCCCCGTAAGGCCGGAGCCACGCCCGGCGCACAGATGTGCGGCGCAAGTCCCAAGTGTCCGTATTGCGGCGTTTCGTAAAGTTCATCTAGGCTGATCAAACGGACCCGGCACTGCTTGAACCCCCGAGCAGGCAGTGCCGGGCTCCAACACTCGGTTCACGTCCCCCGAGGGGACACCGCGAGCATGGCAGCGAGTAGCGTGTTACCCATGGCTCCGATCTCGACTCCGCAGACCCCCTTCGGGCGGGTCCTCACCGCCATGATCACGCCGTTCACGGCTGATGGCGCACTCGACCTCGACGGCGCGCAGCAGCTCGCCGTCCACCTGGTGGACGCAGGCAACGACGGCCTGATCATCAACGGCACCACCGGTGAGTCGCCGACCACCACCGACGCGGAGAAAAACGACCTCGTACGAGCCGTACTCGAAGCCGTCGGCGACCGCGCCCACGTGGTGGCGGGCATCGGCACCAACGACACCCGGCACACCCTCGAACTCGCCCGACAGGCGGAGCACACCGGCGCCCACGGCCTGCTCGCGGTGACGCCGTACTACAGCAAGCCGCCGCAGGAAGGCCTCTACCGGCACTTCACGGCGATCGCGGACGCCACCGAGCTGCCCGTCATGCTCTACGACATCCCCGGCCGCAGCGGTGTCCCGATCAACACCGAAACGCTCGTCCGGCTGGCCGAGCACCCCCGTATCGTTGCCAACAAGGACGCCAAGGGTGACCTGGGCCGCGCCAGCTGGGCCATCGCCCAGAGCGGTCTGGCCTGGTACTCCGGCGACGACATGCTGAACCTGCCCCTCCTGTCGGTCGGCGCGGTCGGATTCGTCTCCGTGGTCAGCCACGTGGTCACCCCCGAACTCCGCGCGATGCTCGACGCCCACCTGGGCGGCGACGTCCAGAAGGCCACCGAGATCCACCAGAAGCTGCTCCCCGTCTTCACCGGCATGTTCCGCACGCAGGGCGTCATCACCACCAAGGGCGCCCTCGGCCTGCAAGGACTTCCCGCCGGCCCGCTCCGGCTCCCGCTCGTCGAGCTGACCGCCGAAGAGACGGCGCAGCTCAAGATCGATCTTGCCGCCGGCGGGGTACAGCTCTGACAACAGACTTCACAACTGAACAAGCACAATCCGAAACCGCATAAGCAAGTGCACGAATGACATGCGCGCCACGTGCCTACGAGGTACGTGGCGCGTGTGGTGAGGAGACACTTTTGAGCCATCCGCATCCTGAACTGGGCCCGCCGCCGAAGCTCCCCAAGGGCGGCCTCCGGGTCACCCCCCTGGGCGGCCTCGGCGAGATCGGCCGCAACATGACCGTCTTCGAGTTCGACGGTCGCCTGCTGATCGTCGACTGCGGCGTCCTCTTCCCCGAAGAGGAGCAGCCGGGCATCGACCTGATCCTGCCGGACTTCTCGTCCATCCGGGATCGCCTCGACGACATCGAGGGCATCGTGCTCACGCACGGTCACGAGGACCACATCGGCGCCGTCCCCTACCTCCTCCGGGAGAAGCCGGACATCCCGCTGATCGGCTCCAAGCTGACGCTCGCCCTGATCGAGGCGAAGCTCCAGGAGCACCGCATCCGCCCCTACACCCTTGAGGTGAAGGAAGGCGAGCGCGAGAACCTGGGTCCCTTCGACTGCGAGTTCATCGCGGTCAACCACTCCATCCCGGACGCGCTGGCCGTGGCCATCCGCACCGGCGCCGGCATGGTGGTGTGCACCGGCGACTTCAAGATGGACCAGCTGCCGCTGGACAAGCGCCTCACCGACCTGCACGCCTTCGCGCGTCTGAGCGAGGAGGGCATCGACCTCCTCCTCTCGGACTCGACGAACGCCGAGGTCCCGGGATTCGTCCCGCCCGAGCGCGAGATCTCCAACGTCCTGCGCACGGTCTTCGCGAACGCCCACAACCGGATCATCGTGGCGAGCTTCGCCAGCCACGTGCACCGCATCCAGCAGATCCTCGACGCGGCCCACGAGTACGGCCGCCGTGTGGCCTTCGTCGGTCGTTCGATGGTCCGCAACATGGGCATCGCCCGTGACCTGGGCTACCTGAAGGTCCCGCCGGGCCTGGTCGTGGACGTGAAGACCCTCGACGACCTGCCGGCCCACGAGGTCGTCCTGGTCTGCACGGGTTCCCAGGGCGAGCCCATGGCGGCCCTGTCCCGCATGGCGAACCGCGACCACCAGATCCGGATCGTCCCCGGCGACACGGTGATCCTGGCGTCGTCCCTGATCCCGGGCAACGAGAACGCGGTCTACCGCGTGATCAACGGCCTGACCCGATGGGGCGCCAACGTCGTACACAAGGGCAACGCCAAGGTGCACGTCTCCGGTCACGCCTCCGCAGGCGAGCTGCTGTACTTCTACAACATCTGCAAGCCGCGGAACCTGATGCCGGTCCACGGCGAGTGGCGCCACCTGCGCGCCAACGCCGAGCTCGGCGCGATGACGGGTGTCCCCAAGGACCGCATCGTCATCGCCGAGGACGGCGTGGTCGTCGACCTGATCGACGGCAAGGCCCGCATCTCGGGCAAGGTCCAGGCCGGCTACGTGTACGTGGACGGCCTCTCGGTCGGTGACGTCACCGAGGCCTCGCTCAAGGACCGCCGCATCCTCGGCGACGAGGGCATCATCTCGGTCTACGTGGTGGTCGACAGCACCACGGGCAAGGTCGTGAGCGGCCCGAACATCCAGGCCCGGGGCTCCGGCATCGAGGACTCGGCGTTCACCGCGGTCCTGCCGAAGATCGAGGAAGCCATCGCGCGCGCCGGCGCCGACGGCGTGGCCGAGCCGCACCAGATCCAGCAGCTCATCCGCCGCACCATGGGCAAGTGGGTCTCGGACGGCTACCGCCGCCGCCCGATGATCCTCCCGGTCGTCGTCGAGGTCTGAGCCTCGCCGTAACGCCCGTATCGGAGCGGGGCAACCGGATTTGCATCCGGGGGCCCCGCTCCAGTACGTTTACGTCTCCACCTCGCACGGACCCGGGCACACACGTGTGCCCGACCGACCATGCGAGCGGGTGGGAATCAAGCACTCAGGGACACCTGATAAAGTCTGATCCACCTGAAAGGGAAAGGCCCTCCAACGGCCATCGAATTCAAATCCGAGTCGGAAACGACACGGAAATGATCTGATAGAGTTGGAATCGCCGGAATGGGAAAAGCGCGAAAGCGGAGAACCTGGAAGGCGGAAAACAAGCGAGACTGGCTCTGATAGAGTCGGAAACGCAAGAACGAAGGAAGCGCCCGGAGGAAAGCCCGAGAGGGTGAGTACAAAGGAAGCGTCCGTTCCTTGAGAACTCAACAGCGTGCCAAAAATCAACGCCAAAAGTTGATACCCCGTCCATTTCGGTGGATGAGGTTCCTTTGAAAAAGACCTGTGAGGTCGCCATCCTTCGGGATGGTGGTGCTTGCAGGCGATTACACAGCGAGGACGCAGTGGTCGATCGGTCTTATTCCGACATGATCGGCCCGCTCTAAGTGCGTGTGCACCCGATTACGGGTAAACATTCATGGAGAGTTTGATCCTGGCTCAGGACGAACGCTGGCGGCGTGCTTAACACATGCAAGTCGAACGATGAAGCCCTTCGGGGTGGATTAGTGGCGAACGGGTGAGTAACACGTGGGCAATCTGCCCTTCACTCTGGGACAAGCCCTGGAAACGGGGTCTAATACCGGATAACACTCCTGCCTGCATGGGTGGGGGTTAAAAGCTCCGGCGGTGAAGGATGAGCCCGCGGCCTATCAGCTTGTTGGTGGGGTAATGGCCCACCAAGGCGACGACGGGTAGCCGGCCTGAGAGGGCGACCGGCCACACTGGGACTGAGACACGGCCCAGACTCCTACGGGAGGCAGCAGTGGGGAATATTGCACAATGGGCGAAAGCCTGATGCAGCGACGCCGCGTGAGGGATGACGGCCTTCGGGTTGTAAACCTCTTTCAGCAGGGAAGAAGCGAAAGTGACGGTACCTGCAGAAGAAGCGCCGGCTAACTACGTGCCAGCAGCCGCGGTAATACGTAGGGCGCAAGCGTTGTCCGGAATTATTGGGCGTAAAGAGCTCGTAGGCGGCTTGTCACGTCGGATGTGAAAGCCCGAGGCTTAACCTCGGGTCTGCATTCGATACGGGCTAGCTAGAGTGTGGTAGGGGAGATCGGAATTCCTGGTGTAGCGGTGAAATGCGCAGATATCAGGAGGAACACCGGTGGCGAAGGCGGATCTCTGGGCCATTACTGACGCTGAGGAGCGAAAGCGTGGGGAGCGAACAGGATTAGATACCCTGGTAGTCCACGCCGTAAACGTTGGGAACTAGGTGTTGGCGACATTCCACGTCGTCGGTGCCGCAGCTAACGCATTAAGTTCCCCGCCTGGGGAGTACGGCCGCAAGGCTAAAACTCAAAGGAATTGACGGGGGCCCGCACAAGCAGCGGAGCATGTGGCTTAATTCGACGCAACGCGAAGAACCTTACCAAGGCTTGACATATACCGGAAAGCATTAGAGATAGTGCCCCCCTTGTGGTCGGTATACAGGTGGTGCATGGCTGTCGTCAGCTCGTGTCGTGAGATGTTGGGTTAAGTCCCGCAACGAGCGCAACCCTTGTCCTGTGTTGCCAGCATGCCCTTCGGGGTGATGGGGACTCACAGGAGACCGCCGGGGTCAACTCGGAGGAAGGTGGGGACGACGTCAAGTCATCATGCCCCTTATGTCTTGGGCTGCACACGTGCTACAATGGCCGGTACAATGAGCTGCGATACCGTGAGGTGGAGCGAATCTCAAAAAGCCGGTCTCAGTTCGGATTGGGGTCTGCAACTCGACCCCATGAAGTCGGAGTTGCTAGTAATCGCAGATCAGCATTGCTGCGGTGAATACGTTCCCGGGCCTTGTACACACCGCCCGTCACGTCACGAAAGTCGGTAACACCCGAAGCCGGTGGCCCAACCCGTAAGGGAGGGAGCTGTCGAAGGTGGGACTGGCGATTGGGACGAAGTCGTAACAAGGTAGCCGTACCGGAAGGTGCGGCTGGATCACCTCCTTTCTAAGGAGCACAGTACCGATTGCAGACAAATGTTCTGCACGGTCAGCTCATGGGTGGAACGTTGATTATTTGGCACGGTCTTCCAATACATCCTGCAAGTACTGCCCTCGGGCGTGGAAAGCGGTGATGGTGGCGGAGGGTCGTGCCTGGCACGTTGTTGGGTATCTGAGGGTACGGCCGTAAGGTTGTATCTTCGCGATGCCGGCCCCAGTGAACTTGATCTGTATGGATCAGGGTGATGGGTGACTGGTCGTTGCTTGAGAACTACACAGTGGACGCGAGCATCTGTGGCCAAGTTTTTAAGGGCACACGGTGGATGCCTTGGCACCAGGAACCGATGAAGGACGTGAGAGGCCGCGATAGGCCCCGGGGAGCTGCCAACTGAGCTTTGATCCGGGGGTGTCCGAATGGGGAAACCCGGCAGTCGTCATGGGCTGTCACCCACTGCTGAACACATAGGCAGTGTGGAGGGAACGAGGGGAAGTGAAACATCTCAGTACCCTCAGGAAGAGAAAACAACCGTGATTCCGGGAGTAGTGGCGAGCGAAACCGGATGAGGCCAAACCGTATGCGTGTGATACCCGGCAGGGGTTGCGCATGCGGGGTTGTGGGAATTCTTTTGATCGGTCTGCCGGCCGGTCGGCGAGTCAGAAACCGTTGATGTAGTCGAAGGACATGCGAAAGGTCCGGCGTAGAGGGTAAGACCCCCGTAGACGAAACATCAGCGGCTTGCTTAAGAATCTCCCAAGTAGCACGGGGCCCGAGAAATCCCGTGTGAATCTGGCGGGACCACCCGCTAAGCCTAAATATTCCCTGGTGACCGATAGCGGATAGTACCGTGAGGGAATGGTGAAAAGTACCGCGGGAGCGGAGTGAAATAGTACCTGAAACCGTGTGCCTACAAGCCGTGGGAGCGTCGCTGTATGTGCTTGCACATACAGTCGTGACTGCGTGCCTTTTGAAGAATGAGCCTGCGAGTTAGCGGTGTGTAGCGAGGTTAACCCGTGTGGGGAAGCCGTAGCGAAAGCGAGTCCGAATAGGGCGATTGAGTTGCACGCTCTAGACCCGAAGCGGAGTGATCTAGCCATGGGCAGGTTGAAGCGGAGGTAAGACTTCGTGGAGGACCGAACCCACCAGGGTTGAAAACCTGGGGGATGACCTGTGGTTAGGGGTGAAAGGCCAATCAAACTCCGTGATAGCTGGTTCTCCCCGAAATGCATTTAGGTGCAGCGTCGTGTGTTTCTTGCCGGAGGTAGAGCACTGGATAGGCGATGGGCCCTACCGGGTTACTGACCTTAGCCAAACTCCGAATGCCGGTAAGTGAGAGCACGGCAGTGAGACTGTGGGGGATAAGCTCCATGGTCGAGAGGGAAACAGCCCAGAGCATCGACTAAGGCCCCCAAGCGTACGCTAAGTGGGAAAGGATGTGGAGTCGCAGAGACAACCAGGAGGTTGGCTTAGAAGCAGCCACCCTTGAAAGAGTGCGTAATAGCTCACTGGTCAAGTGATTCCGCGCCGACAATGTAGCGGGGCTCAAGCGTACCGCCGAAGTCGTGTCATTCCAGCACATACCCCCAACGGGGGCTGGGATGGGTAGGGGAGCGTCGTGTGCCGGGTGAAGCAGCAGCGGAAGCTAGTTGTGGACGGTTCACGAGTGAGAATGCAGGCATGAGTAGCGATACACACGTGAGAAACGTGTGCGCCGATTGACTAAGGGTTCCTGGGTCAAGCTGATCTGCCCAGGGTAAGTCGGGACCTAAGGCGAGGCCGACAGGCGTAGTCGATGGACAACCGGTTGATATTCCGGTACCCGCTTTGAAACGCCCAATATCGAATCCTCTAATGCTAAGGCCGTGAAGCCGTTCCGGACCCTTCGGGGAAAGGAAAGTGGTGGAGCCGCCGGCCCAAGGTGGTAGTAGGTAAGCGATGGGGTGACGCAGGAAGGTAGTCCAACCCGGGCGGTGGTAGTCCCGGGGTAAGGGTGTAGGCCGAGGGGTAGGCAAATCCGTCCCTCATTAAGGCTGAGACCTGATGCCGAGCCGATTGTGGTGAAGTGGATGATCCTATGCTGTCGAGAAAAGCCTCTAGCGAGTTTCATGGCGGCCCGTACCCTAAACCGACTCAGGTGGTCAGGTAGAGAATACCGAGGCGTTCGGGTGAACTATGGTTAAGGAACTCGGCAAAATGCCCCCGTAACTTCGGGAGAAGGGGGGCCATCACCGGTGATAGCACTTGCTGCTTGAGCTGGGGGTGGCCGCAGAGACCAGCGAGAAGCGACTGTTTACTAAAAACACAGGTCCGTGCGAAGCCGTAAGGCGATGTATACGGACTGACGCCTGCCCGGTGCTGGAACGTTAAGGGGACCGGTTAGTGCGCTTTCGGGCGTGCGAAGCTGAGAACTTAAGCGCCAGTAAACGGCGGTGGTAACTATAACCATCCTAAGGTAGCGAAATTCCTTGTCGGGTAAGTTCCGACCTGCACGAATGGCGTAACGACTTCTCGACTGTCTCAACCATAGGCCCGGTGAAATTGCACTACGAGTAAAGATGCTCGTTTCGCGCAGCAGGACGGAAAGACCCCGGGACCTTTACTATAGTTTGATATTGGTGTTCGGTTCGGCTTGTGTAGGATAGGTGGGAGACTTTGAAGCAGCCACGCCAGTGGTTGTGGAGTCGCCGTTGAAATACCACTCTGGTCGTGCTGGATGTCTAACCTCGGTCCGTGATCCGGATCAGGGACAGTGTCTGATGGGTAGTTTAACTGGGGCGGTTGCCTCCCAAAGAGTAACGGAGGCGCCCAAAGGTTCCCTCAGCCTGGTTGGCAATCAGGTGTTGAGTGTAAGTGCACAAGGGAGCTTGACTGTGAGACCGACGGGTCGAGCAGGGACGAAAGTCGGGACTAGTGATCCGGCGGTGGCTTGTGGAAGCGCCGTCGCTCAACGGATAAAAGGTACCCCGGGGATAACAGGCTGATCTTCCCCAAGAGTCCATATCGACGGGATGGTTTGGCACCTCGATGTCGGCTCGTCGCATCCTGGGGCTGGAGTCGGTCCCAAGGGTTGGGCTGTTCGCCCATTAAAGCGGTACGCGAGCTGGGTTTAGAACGTCGTGAGACAGTTCGGTCCCTATCCGCTGTGCGCGTAGGAATATTGAGAAGGGCTGTCCCTAGTACGAGAGGACCGGGACGGACGAACCTCTGGTGTGCCAGTTGTCCTGCCAAGGGCATGGCTGGTTGGCTACGTTCGGGAGGGATAACCGCTGAAAGCATCTAAGCGGGAAGCCTGCTTCAAGATGAGTATTCCCACCTCCTTGAGAGGGTAAGGCTCCCAGTAGACGACTGGGTTGATAGGCCAGATGTGGAAGCCCGGTAACGGGTGGAGCTGACTGGTACTAATAGGCCGAGGGCTTGTCCTCAGTTGCTCGCGTCCACTGTGTTAGTTCTGAAGTAACGAACTGTGTTCATATCCGGTTGGTTAACTTCATAGTGTTTCGGTGGTCATAGCGTTAGGGAAACGCCCGGTTTACATTCCGAACCCGGAAGCTAAGCCTTTCAGCGCCGATGGTACTGCAGGGGGGACCCTGTGGGAGAGTAGGACGCCGCCGAACAACCCGCCCTTTTAGCTCAGTCGGTAGAGCGTCTCCATGGTAAGGAGAAGGTCAACGGTTCGATTCCGTTAAAGGGCTCAATCAAAAAGGCCCCCGCCTCATGGCGGGGGCCTTTTTGCGTTCCCGAGGCCTTTCGCCGGGTGCCGTACTCCGGGTGTCGGACGCAAACAGGGCCGGCGCCGTGGAACGGGCCGGCCCTGACAGGGGGAAAGAACGTCACTCGCCTTCGCGCTGCTGCGGTACCCGGAAGGTGAGGATGGCCATGTCGTCCGAGGCGGGCTCGGCGGCGAAGCGTTCCACGGCACGCAGGACACGTGAGGCCACCGCGCCCGCGGTGAGACCCGTACACGTGGTGAGGACCTCGGTGAGGCCGTCGTCGCCGAGCATGCGCGTCCCCTCGCGGCGCTCGGTGATGCCGTCCGTGACACAGAGGAGGACATCCCCCGGATCCAGCGTGAGGGTCTGCTCGTAGAGCTCCAGGTCGTCCATGACACCGAGCAGCGGCTGCGGGTCCGCGGCGGGGGTGACCTCGCCGTTCGGGCGCAGGCGCAGCGGCAGCGGATGACCCGCGCAGACCACCTTCATCAAGGCGCCGCCATTGGGCTGGGGATGGAGTTCCCCGTACAGCAGGGTGAGGAAGCGGCTGCGGGCGCCCTCGTCGAGGATGGCCGCGTTCAGGCGCTCCAGGACGGCCGGGCCGCCCAGGCCCTCGCGGGCCAGGAGGCGCAGGGCGTGCCGGGCGAGACCCGTGACCGCGGCCGCCTCCGGGCCGGTACCGCAGACGTCACCGATGGCGAAGCCGTACACGCCGGGGCGGATCGGGAAGACGTCGTAGAAGTCACCGCCGACCTCGTTGCCCTCGCCCGCCGCACGGTAGATGACCTCGACCTCCATACCGGGGATCGCCGGGGAGCCGGGCGGCAGGAGACTGCGCTGGAGGGAACGGCTGATGGCGGTGCGCTCGGAGTACAGGCGCGCGTTGTCCAGGGCGAGAGCCGCCCTGCGGGACAGGTCGTCGGCGAGTTCGAGGATCTCCTGACGGAAGTGTTCCTCGCTCGGCCGGCCGAGCGTGAGCATCCCGATGACACGGTTGCGGGCCAGCAGGGGCAGGACGACCGTTTCGCCGCCCACCGTCAAGGACGCATCGGGCCACGGCCGGGCACCCGCCTCACGGACCGGCTCGGGCGGACTGACCTGCGAGAGCAGGTCCTTGAGCCCGTCGATGCGTTCCTCGTCCTCGTGGAGCACGTACGAGAGGTACGGAT
This sequence comes from Streptomyces sp. NBC_01426, assembly GCF_036231985.1. GTDB lineage: Bacteria > Actinomycetota > Actinomycetes > Streptomycetales > Streptomycetaceae > Streptomyces. The sequence goes on along the minus strand of NZ_CP109500.1, from coordinate 2,410,994 downwards.
CGGAGGTCTGGTCGGCGATCGTGTAGACGGCGCACCAGGTCGCCAGGGTCGGAACCGTCATCTGGGCCATGAGGGCCAGGGTCTGGTCCCGGTCGAGGGTGCCGGCCAGCAGGTCGGAGGCCTCGACGAGGAAGGAGAGGGAACCGCGACGCAGACGCTCGAGTTCGCCCAGGCGGGCCGATTCCACGGCGAGGGCGATCCGGTCCGCGGCGAACTGCAGCCGCAGGGCGTCCTCGTTGGAGTAGCGGCCCGGGTACTCGGTGGCCACGCCCAGCGAACCGGTCAGCCGTCCTTCGACCTTGAGCGGGACGGTGACCACCGACCGCATGCCGGTGGCCTCCAGCAGCGGGACGGCGCCCGGGACCGCAGAAAGGTCGTCATGGACGGCAGGCATGCGGGCCGAACCGTACCGGTTGGTGCCCGCCTCGACCGGAACACGGGCGAACCGCTGACGGGTCGAAGGGAGTCCGGTGGTGGCACGGACCTCCAACTCCGTTTCGTCGTCGGTCGCGAGCAGCAGGAACGCCGCATCCGCGTCGAGCATGTCGCGGGCGCGTTCGACAGTGCGCTGGAGCAGTCCGTCGAGGTCGTCGGGGGCCGGTGAACCGATGAACATCTCGAAGGGGTCCGGCAGTCGCGGCTCGTTGAGCTGGGCGCCGTCGGAAGGGACGCGCAAGGGGCTCTGGAGCAGGGCGCGTTCGTCGTCGTGCACGAGCAGACAGACGATGGACGGTTCGCCGTGGGCGTCACGGACCCGCAAGTGCGAGGCGTAGACGGGGATGACACGACCGTCGGCGCCGCGGATCCCGTAACTGCCCTCCCAGCGGGACAGCCGCAGGGCCTCGGCGATACCCGTACCCGTGCCGGGAGTCTGCGGCCAGGCCGCGAGCTCGGCGAGCGGGCGCCCGACGGCCTTCTCGGAGGGATGCCCGAAGATGTGCTCGGCGTCCTCGTTCCACGCGGAGACGGTGTCGGCGGCGTCGACCTGGAGGACGGCGACACGGACCCGGCTGTCCGCGAGCGGCAGCAGCTGATCGGGGACCACGGGCCCTGCGGATCGGGTACCGACCGGACGGTCCGGGAGGTCCAGCCGGAACCACACGTGCTTGTGCGTGGCCGTGTACTCGACTCCCCACCGGGTGGCGAGGGCGGCGCACAACATGAGGCCGCGGCCGTTCTCGCGGTCGGGATCGGCGTACGGGCGCTCTCCGGGGTGCTGGAGCGGGAGTTCACGCTCCGGGTATCTGTCGGCGACCTCGACGCGCACGCCGTCCTCGGCGCGCAGGCACAGGACCTCGGCCCGGGTCCCGGCGTGGACCACGGCGTTGGTCACGAGTTCGCTGGTGAGCACCACCGCGTCGTCGACGATGTCCGCGAAGCCCCAGCCGTGGAGGGTGTCGCGGACGAACGCGCGGGCAGCGGCGACCGAACGCCCTAGAGGATCGAAACTGGCAGCCGCCCGTGCCGTGATCACAAGACTCCTTCGACGCGGTTGGACATCGGGTGCCAGGTTACTTACCTTCGCGGTTCCCATGGTGCCGTCGTCCTGGATTCCACTCGCAGGGTACGGCCGGTGTGCGATGGTGCCGAAGTGTTATGGCCTGGTTCGGACAGGGTGAAACACTGGGCAGGCTTGAACAGCCGGGTTGTGGATAGAAGAGCCGGGTTGTGGTTGTTCGGAAATCCGGTGGAACAGTGGTCGACCCTTTCGGGAGGGACACGGTGGAGTCTGGCGCAGCGGTGCGGCGTACGGGAACGCGCCCCAAGGGGGGACGCTCCCGGCGCAGCGGTACGACGGAAGTCGATACCGCCGCTCTGAACAGGCTGCTCACGGCCCTGGTGTCGATGCGGGACGGGAACTTCCGCAAGCGGCTGACGGTGTCCGGCGAGGGCGTGATGGCGGAGATCGCCGCCGTCTACAACGAGGTCGCCGACCGGAATCTGCACCTGACCGGGGAGCTGTCCCGGGTCCGGCGCATGGTGGGCCGCGAGGGGAAGCTCAGCGAACGGCTGGAAACAGGCGCCTGTGAGGGCTCCTGGGCGGCCGCGATCGACGCCTCGAACCAGTTGGTCGACGACCTGGCCCGGCCGGTGTCCGAGGTGGGTCGGGTGCTGTCGGCGGTGGCCGAGGGCGACCTGGACCAGCGGATGGAGTTGCGGACGCAGACGGCCGACGGGGCCGGGCATCCGCTGCGCGGGGAGTTCCTCAAGGTCGGGCGCACGGTCAACAACCTGGTCGACCAGCTGTCCGCGTTCACCGACGAGGTGACCCGTGTGGCGCTGGAGGTGGGCACCGAGGGCAAGCTCGGTGGTCAGGCCCAGGTGCGCGGGATGTCCGGGTCCTGGAAGGACCTGACCGATTCCGTCAACACGATGGCGTACCGGCTCACCGCCCAGGTGCGTGACATTGCTCTCGTCACGACGGCGGTCGCGAAGGGCGACCTGTCGCGCAAGGTCACCGTGCACGTGGCCGGCGAGATGCTCCAGCTGAAGAACACCGTGAACACGATGGTGGACCAGCTGTCGTCGTTCTCCTCCGAGGTGACCCGCGTCGCCCGCGAGGTGGGCACCGAGGGCGAGCTCGGTGGCCAGGCGAAGGTGCCCGGGGTCGCGGGCGTGTGGAAGGACCTGACCGACTCCGTCAACACGATGGCGGGGAACCTGACCGCCCAGGTGCGGGGGATCGCCCAGGTGACGACGGCGGTCGCGAACGGCGACCTGTCGCAGAAGGTGCGGGTCAGCGCGCGCGGCGAGGTGGCGCAGCTGGCCGAAACGATCAACCAGATGACCGAGACGCTGCGGACCTTCGCCGACGAGGTCACACGCGTGGCCAGCGAGGTCGGGGCCAAGGGAACGCTCGGCGGTCAGGCGCAGGTGCCGGGTGCCGCGGGTACGTGGAAGGACCTCACCGACTCGGTGAACACGGTCTTCCGCAACCTCACCACGCAGGTGCGGGACATCGCGACGGTGACGACGGCGGTGGCCAACGGCGATCTGTCGCAGAAGGTCACGGTCGACGTGGCCGGCGAGATGCTGGAGTTGAAGAACACCGTCAACACGATGGTGGACCAGCTCCAGTCCTTCGGCGCGGAAGTGACGCGTGTGGCCCGTGAGGTCGGCGTGGAGGGCGAGCTGGGCGGTCAGGCGCAGGTGCCGGGTGCCGCGGGTACGTGGAAGGACCTCACCGACTCGGTGAACACCGCCTTCCGCAACCTCACCGGGCAGGTCCGCAACATCGCCCAGGTGACGACGGCGGTGGCCAACGGCGACCTGTCGCAGAAGGTCACCGTGGACGTCTCCGGCGAGATGCTCCAGCTGAAGAACACCGTGAACACGATGGTGGACCAGCTGTCCTCGTTCGCGGACCAGGTCACGCGGATGGCGCGGGACGTGGGCACGGAGGGCCGGCTCGGCGGTCAGGCGCGGGTCGAGGGGGTGTCCGGCACCTGGAAGGAACTCACCGACTCGGTCAACTTCATGGCCGGCAACCTCACGTCCCAGGTGCGGCAGATCGCCCAGGTGACCACGGCGGTGGCGCGCGGTGATCTGTCGCAGAAGATCGACGTGGACGCCCGGGGCGAGATCCTGGAGCTGAAGAACACCATCAACACGATGGTCGACCAGCTCTCGGCGTTCGCGGAGCAGGTGACCCGGGTGGCCCGGGACGTGGGCACCGAGGGCCGGCTCGGCGGTCAGGCGCAGGTGCCCGGCGTGGCCGGCGTGTGGCGCGACCTGACCGACTCGGTGAACGGCATGGCCGGGAACCTGACCTCGCAGGTGCGCAACATCGCGCAGGTCGCCACGGCGGTGGCGCGCGGTGATCTGTCGCAGAAGATCGACGTGGACGCCCGGGGCGAGATCCTGGAGCTGAAGAACACCCTCAACACGATGGTCGACCAGCTCTCCAACTTTGCGGAGCAGGTGACCCGCGTCGCCCGCGAGGTGGGCACGGAGGGCATCCTCGGCGGCCAGGCGGAGGTGAAGGGTGTCTCGGGCACCTGGAAGGACCTCACGCAGTCCGTCAACTTCATGGCGAACAACCTGACCTCGCAGGTGCGCAACATCGCCGAGGTGACCACGGCGGTCGCCATGGGCGACCTGTCGAAGAAGATCACGGTCGATGCCAAGGGCGAGATCCTGGAGCTCGTCACCACCGTGAACACGATGGTGGACCAGCTGTCCTCCTTCGCGGAGCAGGTGACGCGGGTGGCGCGCGAGGTGGGCACCGAGGGCATCCTCGGCGGCCAGGCCCGGGTGCGGGGCGTGACCGGCATCTGGAAGGACCTCAGCGACAACGTCAACACCATGGCCGGGAACCTGACGGCGCAGGTGCGCGGGATCGCGCAGGTCTCGGCGGCGGTCGCCAACGGCGATCTGACGAAGAAGGTCACGGTCGAGGCGCGCGGCGAGGTCGCGCAGCTCGCGGACACCGTGAACACGATGGTCAAGACGCTGTCCTCGTTCGCCGACGAGGTGACGCGGGTGGCCCGCGAGGTGGGCACCGAGGGGCGGCTGGGCGGCCAGGCGCACGTGCCCGGCGTATCGGGGACGTGGAAGGACCTCACCGACTCGGTGAACTTCATGGCGTCCAACCTCACCGGTCAGGTACGGCAGATCGCCATGGTCACGACCGCCATCGCCAAGGGCGACATGACCAAGAAGATCGACATCGATGCCCGGGGCGAGATCCTGGAGCTCAAGACGACCATCAACACGATGGTCGACCAGCTGTCCTCCTTCGCCGACCAGGTGACCCGGGTCGCCCGTGAGGTGGGCACCGAGGGCATCCTCGGCGGCCAGGCGCGCGTGCGCGACGTGGACGGCACCTGGCGGGACCTGACCGAGTCCGTGAACGAGATGGCCGGGAACCTGACCCGGCAGGTGCGGGCGATCGCGGCCGTGGCCACCGCGGTGACCCGCGGGGACCTGAGCCTGAAGGTCGACGTGGACGCGGCCGGTGAGATCCAGGTCCTCCAGGACAACATCAACACGATGATCGTGAACCTGCGCGACACCACCTTGGCCAACAAGGAGCAGGACTGGCTCAAGGGCAACCTGGCCCGGATCTCGGCGCTGATGCAGGGGCGCCGGGAGCTGGACGACGTGGCTTCGCTGATCATGAGCGAACTGACCCCGGTGGTCTCCGCGCAGCACGGCGCCTTCTTCCTGGCGCTGCCGGCCGGGGGGACCACCGAGATCGGGACGGAGGGCGGCGCGGACGGCTCGTACGAGCTGCGGATGCGCGGGAGTTACGCGTACGCGGGCGGCCTGATGCCGATCTCCTTCCGGCCGGGGGAGGGGTTGATCGGGACGGTCGCGGAGGAGAAGCGGACGATCCTCGTCGAGAACACCCCGCCCGGCTACCTGAAGATCTCCTCGGGTCTGGGCGAGGCGCCGCCGGCGCACGTGATCGTGCTGCCGGTGCTGTTCGAGGGGAAGGTGCTCGGTGTGATCGAGCTGGCCTCCTTCACCCCGTTCACGCAGATCCAGAAGGACTTCCTGAGCCAGATCGCCGAGATGATCGGCACGAGTGTCAACACCATCAGCGTCAACTCCAAGACGGAGATGCTGCTGAAGCAGTCGCAGGAGATGACCGAGCAACTGCGAGAGCGCTCCGACGAGTTGGAGAACCGGCAGAAGGCGCTCCAGGCGGCGAACGCCGAGTTGGAGGAGAAGGCGGAGCTGCTGGCCCAGCAGAACCGCGACATCGAGGTGAAGAACACCGAGATCGAGGAGGCCCGGCAGGTCCTGGAGGAGCGCGCCGAGCAGCTCGCGGTGTCGATGCGGTACAAGTCCGAGTTCCTGGCGAACATGTCGCACGAGCTGCGGACCCCGCTCAACTCCCTGTTGATCCTGGCGAAGCTGCTGGCGGACAACGCGGACGAGAACCTGTCGCCGAAGCAGGTGGAGTTCGCGGAGACCATCCACGGCGCGGGTTCCGACCTGCTGCAACTGATCAACGACATCCTCGACCTGTCGAAGGTCGAGGCCGGGAAGATGGACGTCTCGCCGACCCGGATCGCGTTGGTCCAGCTCGTGGACTACGTGGAGGCCACCTTCCGGCCGCTGACCGCGGAGAAGGGCCTGGACTTCTCGGTACGGGTCTCCCCGGAGCTCCCGGCGACCCTGCACACCGACGAGCAGCGGTTGCTCCAGGTGTTGCGCAACCTGCTGTCCAACGCGGTGAAGTTCACCGACGGCGGGGCGGTGGAACTGGTGATCCGGCCCGCCGGCGCGGACGTGCCGACGGCGATCCGGGAGCAGTTGCTGGAGGCGGGATCGCTGCGCGAGGCGGACGCGGACCTGATCGCGTTCTCGGTGACCGACACCGGGATCGGGATCGCGGCGAGCAAGATGCTGGTGATCTTCGAGGCGTTCAAGCAGGCGGACGGCACCACCAGCAGGAAGTACGGAGGCACGGGGCTCGGACTGTCCATCAGCCGGGAGATCGCCCGCCTGCTGGGCGGTGAGATCCACGCGGCCAGCGAGCCCGGCCGCGGGTCGACCTTCACCCTGTACCTGCCGCTGCACCCGAGCGAACTGCCGCCGCAGGGGTACGCCCCGCCGGCGCCCGGTGGCGCGCGCGGGGAGTACCGCAGGCCGGTCGAGGAGGCGCGGCCCGCTCCGGCGCTGCCGGCGGCGCCCGCGCCCGCACCGCAGGCCCAGGACCGGCCGGCGCTGCCGGCGGCCGAGGTGGGCGGGGGCGGGCAGCAGAGCGGCCCGGCCTCGCTGTTCCGACGGCGCCGCAAGTCGCTGAGCGACCTGGAGCCGCGGACGAAGGTTCCCGGGCAGTCCGACACCCAGGGCGCCGACGACGGCTGGGGCGGCGCCGAGGACGAACTCCCGGTGGTGCCGCGGAAGTACGACTTCCATGGCGAGAAGGTGCTCATCGTCGACGACGACGTGCGCAACGTCTTCGCGTTGACCAGCGTCCTGGAACAGCACGGGCTGTCGGTGCTGTACGCGGAGAACGGGCGGGAGGGCATCGAGGTCCTGGAGCAGCACGACGACGTCACGGTCGTGCTGATGGACATCATGATGCCGGAGATGGACGGGTACGCCACGACCTCGGCGATCCGGCGGATGCCGCAGTTCGCGGGTCTGCCGATCATCGCGCTGACGGCGAAGGCGATGCAGGGCGACCGGGAGAAGGCGATCGATTCCGGCGCTTCCGACTACGTCACCAAGCCGGTTGAACCCGATTACCTGCTGTCGGTGATGGAGCAGTGGATGCGTGGAAAGTGATCATTGGGCGACAACCCTGATATGAATTGTTGACTCAGTGTGGCCGTAACGGTGTGGGAGGACGGGATGCGGGGAACCTTCTGCTCTCCCACACCGTTTCTGCTTCGTGCACAGTGACATCTTGGTGACAGGGTGTGGCGATCTCGGGACTGGGGCTACGATGACCGGCACAAGGACGGACGGCGCAAGGATGCCGTCCTCTGGGGCGGAGCCCGGCGCACAGACCGGTGCCCGGAGCCGGGGATGCCCCATGCCGGGGCGAGGAGGACAGGGCATGGTGCAGAAGGCCAAGATCCTCCTGGTCGACGACCGGCCGGAGAATCTGCTGGCGCTGGAGGCCATCCTCTCCGCGCTCGATCAGACACTGGTCCGGGCGTCGTCCGGGGAGGAAGCGCTCAAGGCGCTGTTGACGGACGATTTCGCGGTCATCCTGCTGGATGTGCAGATGCCGGGAATGGACGGTTTCGAGACGGCCGCGCACATCAAGCGGCGGGAACGGACCCGGGACATCCCGATCATCTTCCTCACCGCGATCAATCACGGTCCGCACCACACCTTCCGCGGTTACGCGGCGGGCGCGGTCGACTACATCTCGAAACCGTTCGACCCGTGGGTGCTGCGCGCCAAGGTGTCGGTCTTCGTGGAGCTGTACACGAAGAACTGCCAGCTGCGGGAGCAGGCGGCCCTGCTGCGACTCCAGCTGGAGGGCGGCGGGACCAACGGCGACGGCAGCAAGGAGACGGCCGGACTGCTGGCCGAGCTCTCCGCGCGGCTCGCGGCGGTCGAGGAGCAGGCCGAGGCGCTGACGAAGCAACTCGGCGAGGAATCCGCCGACGCCGCCGTGGTGGCGACCGCGGCGCACCTGGAACGCAAGCTGACCGGACTGCGCAGAGCGCTGGACGCGCTCGAACCGGGGACCGGCGGGGGAGCGGCGGTACTGCCCGCCCAGGGCTGACGGCGCCGGCCCTGCGGGCCCCGGTGCGGGCCCGCCTGGGTGCACGTCAGGTCTGGCGGTGCGTCAAAGCACTGCCGGCGGCGGCGACACGAACGGGTGAAGGGGTGGGCACGCGCGTCCACCGGCGTGCGCACCGGTAACCTCGCCCCCATGGCCTCAAGTACGTCCGGCAAGGGTTCCCAGCGCGCCGCGGGCACCGCGAAGGGCCGCACCGGCCGTACGGCGGCCCCGGCGAAGAAGACCGCTCCCGCGCGCAAGCCTCCCGCGAAGAAGGTCGCGGCGGCGAGGCGCGCCCCGGTCAAGAAGGTGCCGGCCAAGCCCGCGCCGTCCCCGACCGGGGGCGTGGTGCGGTTGGTGCGCGCCTGTTGGCTCGGTCTCGCCCACGGGGTCGGCGCCGTCTTCCGCGGTGTCGGCCAGGGAGCGAGGAACCTCGACCCCGCGCACCGCAAGGACGGCCTCGCGCTGCTGCTCCTCGCCCTCGCGCTGATCGTCGCCGCCGGAACCTGGTCGAACCTGAGCGGTCCCGTCGGTGATCTGGTCACGATGCTGGTCACCGGTGCCTTCGGACGACTGGATCTGCTCGTACCGATCCTGCTCGGCGTGATGGCCGTGCGATTCATCCGGCACCCCGAGCAGACCGACGCCAACGGCCGGATCGGCATCGGCCTGTCCGCGCTCGTGATCGGCGTCCTGGGCCTGGTCCACATCGCCTGCGGGGCACCCGGCCGCGACGAGGGCACCACCGCGATGCAGAACGCGGGCGGGCTCATCGGATGGGCCGCCTCCAAACCGCTGATCTTCACCATGGGTGCGCCGCTGGCCGTGCCCATGCTGGTGCTGCTCACCGTCTTCGGCCTGCTCGTGGTCACGGCCACGCCGGTCAACGCGATCCCCCAGCGGCTGCGGCGGCTCGGGATCCGGCTGGGGATCATCGCGCCGAACGAGTACGACGAGGGCTACGGGGACGCGGAGCAGCCCGCCGACCGGCACGACGCCGAGCGCTGGCGGGCCCGCGCCGGGGCCGACGAGCCCGTCGGGCCGTCCGATCCCACCGACGCCGCCGAGGAGGCGGCGCTGGCCCGGCGCCGCCGGCCGAGGCGCTCCGCGCCCAGGACCGGCATGGACGCCGTCGACGTGGCGGCCGCGGCGGCCGCCGCGCTGGACGGGGTGGTCTACGGCGGAATGCCGCCCTCCCCGCTGGTGGCGGACCTCACCCAGGGGATCTCCCCGGACCCCGAGGGCGCGGAACTCACCACTCCCGTGCCGCCCGCGCGCGGCGAGCGGCCCGCCGCCCTCCCGGACCCCGCCCCCGCCCCGAAGCCCGCGGCCGCCGACCCGACCCCGCCGGCCGCGGCGGCGCCCGCGGCCGTGCCCGCGTCCGCCGAGCGTCCGCACGACACCACGGCAGCGGCCTCCGGGACCCTGTCGGTGCCGGACCTGACGAAGGCGTCGCCCGAACCGAAGGCGTTGCCGCCGCGCTCCGAGCAGCTCCAGCTGCGCGGGGACATCACGTACGTCAAACCCCGACTGGACCTGCTGGAGCGCGGTGGCCCCGGCAAGACCCGCAGCGCCGCCAACGACGCGGTCGTCGCCTCGCTGACCAACGTCTTCATGGAGTTCAAGGTCGACGCGTCCGTCACCGGTTTCACCCGGGGCCCGACGGTCACCCGCTACGAGGTGACGCTGGGCGCGGCCGTGAAGGTCGAGCGGATCACGGCGCTGGCCAAGAACATCGCCTACGCCGTCGCCTCGCCGGACGTACGGATCATCAGCCCCATCCCGGGCAAGTCGGCGGTCGGCATCGAGATCCCGAACACGGACCGCGAGATGGTCAACCTGGGCGACGTGCTGCGCCTCGCGGACGCCGCCGAGGACGACCACCCGATGCTGGTGGCGCTGGGCAAGGACGTCGAGGGCGGCTACGTCATGGCCAACCTCGCCAAGATGCCGCACGTGCTGGTCGCCGGCGCCACCGGCTCCGGCAAGTCCTCCTGCATCAACTGCCTGATCACCTCGGTGATGATCCGGGCCACCCCGGAGGAGGTGAAGATGGTGCTGGTCGACCCCAAGCGGGTGGAGCTGACCGCGTACGAGGGCATCCCGCACCTGATCACGCCGATCATCACCAATCCCAAGCGGGCCGCCGAGGCCCTGCAGTGGGTCGTACGCGAGATGGACCTGCGCTACGACGACCTCGCGGCCTTCGGATACCGGCACATCGACGACTTCAACCAGGCCATCCGCGACGGCAAGATCAAACTGCCGCCGGGCAGCGAGCGGGAGCTCACCCCCTACCCGTACCTGCTGGTGATCGTGGACGAACTCGCCGACCTGATGATGGTCGCGCCGCGCGACGTCGAGGACTCGATCGTCCGCATCACCCAGTTGGCCCGAGCGGCCGGCATCCACCTGGTGCTCGCCACCCAGCGGCCCTCGGTGGACGTGGTCACCGGTCTGATCAAGGCGAACGTGCCGTCGCGGCTCGCCTTCGCCACCTCCTCGCTCGCGGACAGCCGGGTCATCCTGGACCAGCCCGGCGCCGAGAAGCTGATCGGCAAGGGTGACGGACTGTTCCTGCCGATGGGCGCGAACAAGCCGATCCGTCTCCAGGGGGCCTTCGTCACCGAGGACGAGATCTCGGGGGTGGTCCAGCACTGCAAGGAGCAGATGACCCCGGTCTTCCGCGACGACGTCACGGTCGGGCAGAAGCAGAAGAAGGAGATCGACGAGGAGATCGGCGACGACCTGGACCTGTTGTGCCAGGCGGCGGAGCTGGTCGTCTCCACCCAGTTCGGCTCCACCTCGATGCTCCAGCGCAAGCTGCGGGTCGGTTTCGCCAAGGCCGGACGGCTCATGGACCTGATGGAATCGCGCGGGATCGTCGGCCCCAGCGAGGGGTCAAAGGCCCGCGACGTGATGGTGAAACCGGACGAGCTGGACGAGGTCCTGGCCGTCATCCGAGGCGAGTCCCACCCGTAACAAACGGGCGGGCAACCGTTTCCCCCCGCCGCGCGTCAAGTTGAGGGAGACGCAGGCCCCGCGCCCTCGGCGCGGGGTCGTCCCACCCGTTTCACCCGTTCCACCCGTCGCGCACCGCTGCGGGCGCCCCACGCCATTCGGATGGCGTAGGGAGTCCACCCTCCGGTTGCTCCACCCTTTCGTCACCCCCCTAGACTGGTAAGCCAGCAGGTGGCTACACGCTCGAAAGGCGCCCTCGTGTCCATCGGCAACGCCAACTCCCCCGAAGAAGAGCGGCCTTCGACCGACGACCGGTCCGAGGACCGCATCGTCGAACGTCCCGTCGAAGGACCGTCCATCGGGACGGCCCTCAAGAAGGCCCGGATCGTCGCCGGGCTCACTGTCGACGAGGTCAGTTCCACCACCCGCGTGCGCATCCCGATCGTGCACGCGATCGAAGAAGACGATTTCACGCGGTGCGGCGGCGACGTCTACGCCCGCGGTCACATCCGTACCCTCGCCCGCGCCGTGGGCCTCGATCCGGAACCTCTGGTCGAGGAGTACGACGCGGCTCACGGCGGCCGGCCGGCACCCACGCCCGCCGCGCCGATGTTCGAAGCGGAGCGGATCCGTCCCGAACGGCAGCGGCCCAACTGGACCGCCGCCATGGTCGCCGCCATCGTCGCCGTGATCGGCTTCGTGGGCTTCACCGCCTTCAGTGGTGGCGACGAGAAGGGCAAGCGTCCCGTCGCGGAGGGCACCGCCTCCCCGAAGCCCGCCCCCAAGCAGGCCGGGAAGCCTGCCGCCTCGCCGTCGCAGAGCCCGAAGGCCCCCAAGCCGGAGCCCTCGGACAGCGCCATCGCGGCCGCGCCCAAGGACCTCGTCACGGTGGTCCTGACGGCCGACGCCGGTGAGAGCTGGATCTCGGCGAAGGACCACAACGGGCGACTCCTGTTCGACGGCACCCTCGCGCAGGGTGAGTCGAAGACCTTCACGGACAAGGAGTCCATCGATCTCGTACTCGGCGACGCCGGGGCCGTGAACCTCTTCGTGAACGGCAAGGAGATCAAGGACACCTTCCAGGCGGGTCAAGTGGAACGTCTCACGTACACCAAGGACGACCCGCGCCAGGGGCAGGCCCAGGCGGGCTGACCTGTACGGAATAAGCAATTCCGGATCCCCGGGACGCCGCGCCGCGTCCCGGGGATCCTGTCGTGGCGGGACGTGGGGCGGGGGCCGCCGTCGGGACGAAGTAGTCTTGAGTCCATGCCCGAACGCCGTACCGTCGCCCTTGTCACTCTTGGCTGCGCCCGTAACGAGGTGGACTCGGAGGAGCTCGCAGGCCGCTTGGCGGCGGATGGCTGGGAGCTCGTCGAGGACGCCGCCGACGCGGACGTGGCCGTCGTCAACACCTGCGGCTTCGTCGAAGCCGCCAAAAAGGACTCCGTAGACGCCCTGCTGGAAGCCAACGATCTCAAGGATCACGGCAAGACCCAGGCCGTCGTCGCCGTCGGCTGTATGGCCGAGCGCTACGGCAAGGAACTCGCCGAAGCGCTCCCCGAGGCCGACGGCGTGCTCGGATTCGACGACTACGCCGACATCTCCGACCGCCTCCAGACCATCCTCAACGGCGGCATCCACGCCTCCCACACCCCCCGCGACCGGCGCAAGCTGCTGCCGATCAGCCCGGCGGCCCGCCAGGACGCGGAGGTGGCCCTGCCCGGCCACGCGCAGGAGCCGGTCGCCGAGGCGCCGGCCGACCTGCCCGACGGGCTCGCGCCCGCCTCCGGGCCGCGCGCACCGCTGCGCCGCCGCCTGGACAAGAGCCCCGTCGCCTCGGTCAAGCTGGCCTCAGGCTGCGACCGGCGCTGCTCCTTCTGCGCCATCCCGTCCTTCCGCGGCTCCTTCATCTCGCGCCGTCCCAGCGACGTGCTGGGCGAGACCCGCTGGCTCGCGGAGCAGGGCGTCAAGGAGATCATGCTGGTCTCCGAGAACAACACCTCGTACGGCAAGGACCTGGGCGACATCCGCCTGCTGGAGACCCTGCTGCCGGAGCTGGCCGAGGTGGACGGCATCGAGCGCGTCCGCGTCAGCTACCTCCAGCCCGCCGAGATGCGGCCCGGGCTGATCGACGTGCTGACCTCGACCCCCAAGGTCGTCCCGTACTTCGACCTGTCCTTCCAGCACTCGGCCCCCGACGTGCTGCGCTCCATGCGCCGCTTCGGCGACACCGACCGGTTCCTGGAACTGCTCGACACCATCCGCTCCAAGGCCCCGCAGGCCGGCGTCCGGTCCAACTTCATCGTCGGGTTCCCCGGCGAGAAGGAGTCGGACTTCAAGGAGCTGGAGCGTTTCCTCACCCACGCGAGGCTCGACGCCATCGGCGTCTTCGGCTACTCGGACGAGGACGGCACCGAAGCCGTCACCTACGACGGCAAGCTCGACGCGGACACCATCGCGGAGCGGCTCGCGCACATGCAGCGGCTGGCCGAGGAGCTCACCTCGCAGCGCGCGGAGGAGCGGATCGGCGAGACCCTGGAGGTCCTCGTGGAGTCCGTCGAGTCCGTGGACGAGGACGGCGAGGGCGCCTACGGGCGCGCCGCCCACCAGGCTCCCGAAACGGACGGCCAGGTCGTCTTCACGGACGGCACGGGTCTGGTCCCCGGGCGTATCGTCACGGCAAAGGTGGTCGGCACCCTCGGTGTCGACCTGGTCGCGGAGCCCCTGGGCCTGGATCTTGAGGAGGCGGCCGGATGACCGGAGTCCCGGCATCTGCGGCGGGCGGGACCGGCCGCCGGCCGGCACCCGGCGCGAAGGTCGGGGCTACGGCCGTCCATGAGGCGGGCCTGTGGAACATCGCCAACATCCTGACGATGATCCGGCTCGTGCTGGTGCCGGGATTCGTCCTGCTGCTGCTCGCCGACGGGGGATACGACCCCGTCTGGCGGGCGTGGGCGTGGGCGGCGTTCGCCGTCGCCATGATCACGGACATCTTCGACGGGCACCTCGCCCGGGCGTACAACCTGGTCACGGATTTCGGCAAGATCGCCGACCCCATCGCCGACAAGGCGATCATGGGGTCGGCGCTGATCTGTCTCTCCTGGCTCGGTGACCTGCCCTGGTGGGTCACCGGGGTCATCCTCGGGCGGGAGCTCGGGATCACGCTGATGCGCTTCTGGGTGATCCGCTACGGGGTCATCCCGGCGAGCCGGGGCGGCAAGATGAAGACCCTGGCGCAGGGGACGGCCGTGGGCATGTACGTCCTCGCGCTGACCGGACCGCTGGCCACGCTCCGGTTCTGGGTCATGGCGCTCGCCGTCGTGCTGACCGTCGTCACCGGTCTGGACTACATCCGGCAGGCGGTCGTCCTGCGCCGCAAGGGCCTCGCCGCGGAGCTGGCCGTGGAGCGGGCCGCGAGGTGACGGACGGCGCGGGTGATTTTTCGGTGACCCGCGGTGCGGCGGAAGCCGGCGCCGGTGTCGTCGAGGTGGCCGGAGACGTACTGCGACTGCTCGCGGAGAGTGACCAGACCGTAGCCGTCGCCGAGTCGCTCACCGGCGGCATGGTCGCCGCGGGAATCACTTCCGTGCCCGGAGCCTCGAAGTCGTTCCGCGGCTCGGTCACGGCGTACGCGACCGAGCTCAAGCACCGGGTCCTCGGGGTGGACGCCGATCTGCTGGCCGCCGAGGGCGCGGTGAACGCCCAGGTGGCACAGGAGATGGCCGCCGGCGTCCGACGGATCATGGGGGCGTCGTGGGGGATCGCGACGACCGGAGTGGCCGGCCCGGACCTGCAGGACGGGCAACCGGTGGGAACGGTTTTCATCGCCGTGGTGGGTCCCCGGGGCAGGAAAACGGCCCGGCTGTGGTTGAACGGCTCCCGTACGGAAATCCGTAGGGAGAGTGCACGGACAGTGCTCGAACTTCTCTCGAGCGAACTCCGCGAGAATCTGCGGGGGCAGGATACGGAACAGAACGGGGGGATTTGATGTTTGCAGCCCTGAGTGAACACGACATAGCTCCCCGCACGGCCGCGGCGCGAGGCGGTACGGTGGGGCGTGAAGGTTACGGCTACACGGTCAGAGGAGGGAGCCACCGATGATTCTGCTCCGTCGCCTGCTGGGTGACGTGCTGCGTCGGCAGCGCCAGCGCCAGGGCCGTACTCTGCGCGAGGTCTCCTCGTCCGCCCGAGTTTCGCTCGGCTATCTCTCCGAGGTGGAGCGGGGGCAGAAGGAGGCATCTTCCGAGCTGCTCTCCGCGATCTGCGACGCGCTTGACGTACGGATGTCCGAGCTGATGCGGGAAGTCAGCGACGAACTGTCGTTGGCAGAGCTTGCGCAGTCGGCCGCGGCAAGCGAACCGGTGCCGGCACCGGTGCGCCCGATGCTCAATTCGGTCTCCGTGACCTCGGTCGCGGGCACCACGGAACGGGTGACCATCAAGGCCCCCGTGGAAGCGGTGAACGTCGTAGCCGCGTGAGTCCAAGCGTGTGAGTGTGGCTGGAGCCCCGGTCGGTGCGAGATGCATCGGGTGGGGTTCCTTGCTGTGTGCCCGTCGACGCGCCCTGTGCCCGTCGTCGTGTGTCGTGCACCGTGCCGCACGGGTGGCCCGCGGGCCGTTCTGGGTGCGGTGGGCAGGGGGGTGCGGGAGGATGGGCGCGTCCGGATCCCCGCCTCCCGGGAGGCAGCCGTGCGGCGGCTACTGATACCCCTTGCGCTGACCGTGGGCGTGCTGTGGTGGTGGGCCGTGCTGCGGCTGGCCCTGGCACCCGCGGAGTCCGGACCCGTGGAGGGCGCGGTGGCCGTCGGCGGCTGGGGGCTCGGGCTCCTTCCGGTGCACTGCGTCCCGAGGCCCGAGCGGGGGCGCCGCAAGGGGGGACCGGGGGACGGGGGAACCGTCGTACCGGGCGTGACGGCAACGGCCGTGCCCGCCGGTCCGGCGTCTACCAGGGCATCGACACTCCACCGTTCGGGCGAAGAATCTGGCCCGTCATGAAGGACGAGGCGTCCGAGGCGAGGTAGAGCACGGCCTGCGCGATGTCCTCGGGCTCGCCGACCCGGCCGAGCGGGGACATCCGGACCATCATCGCCTCGGTTTGCTCCTGCGCCCGCGCCCCGTGGCGACCGGTCATGGGGGTGCGGATCCACCCCGGCGCGACGGCGTTGACGCGGATGCCGTGCGGGCCCGTCTCGGTGGCCAGGGTCTTGGTCAGCTGGACGACGGCGGCCTTGGCGGCGCTGTAGCAGAGCAGCCCGGGCTGGGCGGCGTCCACGGCGCCGGAGGCCATGGTGACGATCGAGCCGGGGCGGCCGGCGGCGATCATGGCGCGGGCGGATTCCTGGCAGGTGCGCAGGACGCCCTTGAAGTTGATGTCCAGGACCCGGTCGAGGTCCTCGTCGGTGGTCTCCAGGACGCTGCTGGTGTGCATGATCCCGGCGATGGCGGCCGTGATGTCGAGGGGGCCCGCCGCCGCGACGGCCGCCCGGAGCGCGGCGCGGTCCGTGACGTCGAGGGCGTGGACGGTGGCCCGTCCGCCCGCCTTGGCGACCAGGTCGGCGGTCTCCCGGAGGCCGTCCGCGTCCCGGTCGGCGCAGTGCACGGCCGCGCCGGCCTCGGCGAGGAGCACGGCGGTGGCGCGGCCGATGCCGCTCGCGGCGCCGGTGATCAGCGCGGTGCGGCCGGTGAGGTCGTACGAGGCTGTGGGCATGTCGGGACCGTACGACCGAACCTGACGGACCGTCAACTAGGGGGTCGGGCCGGATTGGCAGCTCGGGCACCAGTAGGTGGGCCGGTCGTCCTGCCGGGCCTCGCGGACCGGGGTGCCGCAGCGCAGGCAGGGCCGGCGGAGGCGGCCGTAGACGAACAGGTCCTGGCCGGGGCGGCGGCTGCCGGTGGTGTTGCGGTGGCCGTCGCGGCCGCCGCGCTCGCCGACGTTGGCGCGCAGGAGCCGGTGCGCGGCCCCGGCGAGGCGGACGGCCGTGACCTCGGGGTCGGGGAGGGCGCCCACCGGTGTCCAGGGGGTGACCTGGGCCAGGAAGCAGAGCTCGGACTTGTAGATGTTGCCGATGCCGGCCAGGTTGCGTTGGTCGAGGAGGGCCTCGCCGAGCGGGCGGTCGGGGGCGGCGAGGAGGTTCGCGGCGGCCCGGTCGGGGTCCCAGTCCGGGCCGAGGAGGTCGGGGCCGAGGTGGCCGACCACGCGGTCCTCGTCGGCGGTACGGATCAGTTCCACGACGGGGAGGCGGTAGCCGACGGCGGTGGAGTCGGCGGTGCCGAGGACGGCGCGGATCTCGTGGACGGGGCCCCCGTGCCACTTCGCGGCCGCGGGGAAGACGTGCCAGGCGCCGTCCATGCGGAGGTGGGTGTGGAGGGTGAGGCCGTCGTCCCCGTCGCCCGCCTCGAAGCGGGCCAGGAGGTGCTTGCCGCGGGGGATGACGTCGAGGGTGGTGCGGCCCGTGAGGTCGGCGGTGGCGAAGCGGGGGACGCGGAGGTCGGAGCGGGTGAGCCGCTTCCCGGCCAGGGCCGCGTGGAGGCGGGCCGCCGCGCGCCAGACGCTGTCTCCTTCGGGCATGGGCTCATTGTCGGCCCCCGGGTGGGGATTCTCCTGCGCGCCCCGGCGTGCGGCGGGCCCCCGCGGCCGTTCGTCGCGGGGGCCCGGGCGGGGTGGGGTCTACTTCCAGGTGAGGCTCTTGCCGTCCTTCAGGGAGTTGTAGGGGTCGCCCCAGTACTCGGCGCCGACCACCTTGGTCTGGGCCGAGGGGGCCAGGGCGACCGCGCAGTTGGTCTGCGACTTGCCGTTGGTGAAGTCGCGCGGCAGCGAGTCGTCGTCGCACTTCTCGAACGTGCCGATGATCGAGAGGCCCTGGGCCTCGCTGCCGTCCGGGAGGAGGCCCTTGATGTGGCCCACGGAGGTGTGCGACAGGTCGGTGGTGCCGACGTTCTTGACCGAGTAGCGGATGTAGTACGGAACCATCCCCTTGACCTTGTCGCCGAGCTTGAGCGCGGCGAGGTCGGCGGCCTGGCCCTGCTCGATGCCGGTCACGGTGAGGGCGATGGTGCCGGCCTTGTCCGTGCCGTACTTGAACGGCACGGTGGCCGCCTCGCCGATCTTGAAGCTCTGACCGGACTTGGCGGTGCCCGCGGTCCCGGGGGCCGGTACGTCGCCGCCGCCGGCCGGCGGGGTGGCGCTCGTGTCGGGCTGTGCGGGCTTGGAGGGCTGCGCGGCGGACGGGGAGGCCGGTGCCGGGGCCTGCTCCTCGTTGCCGCTCTTGCAGCCGGTCAGGGCCAGGCCGACGACCGCCAGGCCGATGAAGCCGACGGCGGTTCCGCGCGTGCCTATGGTGCTCACTGTTCTCGTCCCCCATGAATGTGCGTCGGGCATCTGGATGTGCGTCGGGCGTCGCGTCGAACGCGATGCCTTATGCGATCTTGATAACGCACGAAAGGCCGCGATCACCAGGTCGAACGGGGTCTCGTGACGTGTTCAATACAAAAGCGGCACACTTGGGTCCGTTCCGTGGAGATCAGTTGCGCAGCCGCAGGCCCCGCGGGGTCGCGTGGAAGCCGGCCGCCTCCAGGGCCGGCCCCAGGGGCGAGGTCAGGGCCGGGGCGGCGTTGATCCGCTCCACCGTCAGGTCGGGGACGGTACTCGCGCGCGAGGCCGCGACGAGCGCGGCCGTCGCCGCCGCGAGGCGCGGATCCTCCGCCGGCGGCCAGGCCAGCAGGGTCTTGCCGCCCCGCTCCAGATACAGGGTGAGTTCGCCGTCGACCAGCACCACGAGGGAGCCCGCCTTGCGGCCCGGCTTGTGGGTGGCGTCGGCCGGGGGCTCCGGCCAGGGCAGGGCCGCGCCGTACGCGTTCGCCGGGTCGGCCGCGGCCAGGACCACCGCCGCCAGGGGAGGCGGGGTGCGCTCGGCCGCCCGCAGCCGGTCCACCGCGCCGTCCATCGCGAACTGGGCCGCGCCCAGCCCCTCGACCACGTAGCCCCGGCGGGCCTGACCGCTGTCCTCGAAGGCCGACAGGACCCGGTAGACCGCGCTGAAGCCGCCCTGCACCCCCTCCGCCGCGACCGCGCCCCGGGTGACGACCCCGTGCCGGTCCAGCAGGGTGCGGGCCAGGGCGTGGGCCCGGTGGGTGGGGTCCGGGGCGTGCGTCGGCAGGAGGGACCAGCGGCCCGAGACGGTGGGCGGGCCCGTACGGGACACGGTGGCGCCGAGGGTGCCGTAGCGGCCGCGCGGGACGGTGCGCCGGGCGCGATGGGCGGTGGCGCCCGCCGTGCGGCCCGAACCCAACAGGGACCGCAGCGGGGCCAGGGTGTCGTTGGTCAGCCGGCCCGACCAGGCCAGATCCCAGACGGCGGAGGACAGTTCGGCGTCGAAGACCGCGGGGTGCCCGGCGCGCACGGCCTCGGTGAGCTGGCGGAAGAACAGGCCGTACCCGCCCGAGAGGGCGTCCAGGACGGCCTGGTGGATCGGGGTCGTCTCCAGCGGATGGGCCGGCGGGAGCAGCAGGGGCGCCGTCTCCGCGAGGTAGAGGGACACCCAGCCGTCCTTGCCGGGCAGCGCCCCGGCGCCGGCCCAGATCACCTCGCCGGTGGTGGTCAGTTCGTCCAGCAGGGTCGGGGAGTAGCCCGCGACCCGGGAGGGCAGGATCAGGCGCTCCAGCGCGGAGGCCGGCACCGGGGCCCCCTGGAGCTGCTCCACCGCCCGGGCCAGGCCGTCGATCCCGCGCAGGGTCCCGCCCAGGTGCTGCCACTGCGGCAGGAACGTGGCCAGCGCCGTCGGCGGCACGGGTTCCAGTTCCTGCCGGAGCGCGGCCAGCGAGCGGCGTCGCAGCCGGCGCAGCACGGCCGCGTCGCACCACTCCTGACCGATGCCGGCCGGATGGAACTCGCCCTGGACCACCCGGCCCGACGCGGCGAGCCGGTGCAGGGCGCCGTCGGTGACGGCCCCGCCCAGGCCGAGGCGGGCGGCGGCCGCGGCCGTGGTGAACGGGCCGTGGGTGCGGGCGTACCGGGCCAGGAGGTCACCGAGCGGGTCCTTGACCGGTTCGGTGAACGCCTCGGGGACCCCGACCGGGAGCGCGGTGCCCAGGGCGTCGCGGAGCCGGCCGGCGTCCTCGATCGCGGCCCAGTGCTCGGCTCCGCCGATCCGTACCCGGATGGCCCGGCGGGCGGCGGCGAGTTCACCTCCCCAGGACGACTCGGCGCCGCGCTCGACCAGTTCGGCGTCGGTCAGCGGGCCCAGCATGCGCAGCAGGTCGGCCACCGACTCGACGTCCTTGGCCCGGCGGTCCCCGGTGAGCCACTGGAGCTCGCGCTCCAACTCCTCCAGCACCGAGGCGTCGAGCAATTCGCGCAGCTCCGCCTGGCCGAGGAGTTCGGCGAGCAGCCGGGAGTCCAGCGAGAGCGCGGCGGCACTGCGCTCGGCCAGCGGGGAGTCGCCCTCGTACAGGAACTGGGCGACGTAGCCGAAGAGGAGGGAACGGGCGAACGGCGAGGGCTCGGCCGTGGTCACCTCGACCAGACGGACCCGGCGCGCCTCGATGTCCCCCATCAGCTCGGTCAGGCCGGGCACGTCGAAGACGTCCTGGAGGCATTCCCGTACCGCTTCCAGCACGATCGGGAAGGACCCGAACTCCGAGGCCACCTGGAGGAGTTGCGAGGCGCGCTGGCGCTGCTGCCACAGCGGGGTGCGCTTGCCCGGATTGCGGCGCGGCAACAGCAGGGCGCGGGCGGCGCACTCGCGGAACCGGGAGGCGAACAGGGCCGAGCCGCCCACCTGGTCGGTGACGATCTGGTTGATGTCGCCGTGGTCGAAGGCGACGTCGGCGGCGCCCAGCGGCGCCTTCTCGTCGTCGAACTCGAAGGAGCGGTCGGGCTGCGCGGGGTCGTGGTCCAGCAGGTCCATGCTCAGCAGGTCGGCGTCCGGCAGGCGCAGCACGATCCCGTCGTCGGCGTGCATGACCTGCGCGTCCATCCCGTACCGCTCGGCGAGGCGGGCGCCGAGGGCGAGCGCCCACGGGGCGTGCACCTGCGCACCGAAGGGGGAGTGGACCACGACCCGCCAGTCCCCGAGCTCGTCACGGAACCGCTCCACCACGATGGTGCGGTCGTCGGGCACGTGGCCGCAGGCCTCGCGCTGCTCGGAGAGGTACGCGAGGACGTTGTCCGAGGCCCAGACGTCCAGGCCGGCGGCCAGGAGGCGCAGCCTGGCGTCCTCGTCGCTCAGGGCCCCCAGCTCGCGCAGGAACGCGCCGACGGCGCGGCCCAGTTCGAGGGGGCGGCCCAGTTGGTCGCCCTTCCAGAAGGGCAGCCGGCCGGGAACCCCCGGGGCGGGCGACACCAGGACCCGGTCCCGGGTGATGTCCTCGATCCGCCAGGAACTGGTGCCCAGGGTGAAGACGTCCCCGACGCGCGACTCGTAGACCATCTCCTCGTCGAGCTCACCGACCCGGCCGCCGCCCTTCTTCGGGTCCGCGCCCGCGAGGAAGACGCCGAACAGGCCCCGGTCCGGGATCGTGCCGCCGGAGGTGACCGCCAGCCGCTGGGCGCCCGGCCGGCCGGTGATCGTCCCGGCGACCCGGTCCCACACCACGCGCGGTCGCAGTTCGGCGAACGCGTCCGACGGGTAGCGGCCCGCCAGCATGTCCAGGACCGACGTGAACGCCGAGTCGGGCAGCGCCGCGAACGGCGCGGCCCGCCGCACCAGGGCCAGCAGGTCGTCCAGTTGCCAGGTGTCCATGGCCGTCATCGCCACCAGCTGCTGGGCCAGCACGTCGAGCGGATTGGACGGGACGCGCAGCGCCTCGATCGCACCGGTGCGCATCCGCTCGGTGACCACCGCCGCCTGCACCAGGTCCCCCCGGTACTTGGGGAAGACCACACCGGTGGAGACGGCGCCCACCTGGTGTCCGGCGCGGCCCACGCGCTGGAGCCCGGACGCCACCGACGGCGGGGACTCGACCTGCACCACCAGGTCCACCGCGCCCATGTCGATGCCCAGTTCCAGGCTGGACGTGGCGACCACGGCCGGCAGCCGGCCCGCCTTGAGGTCCTCCTCGACCAGCGCCCGCTGTTCCTTCGACACCGAGCCGTGGTGCGCGCGGGCCAGCACCGGCGGGGCGCCCCGCGCGGCCCCCGACTGGGCCATGATCTCGGCCGGAGGGGCGTCCTCGGGCAGCTTCTCGCCCGTGGCGCGCTCGTACGCGATCTCGTTGAGCCGGTTGCAGAGTCGCTCGGCGAGCCGGCGGGAGTTGGCGAACACGATCGTCGAGCGGTGCGCCTGGACGAGGTCCGCGATCCGCTCCTCCACATGCGGCCAGATGGACGGCTTGTCGCCGCCGTCCTTGCCCTCGGACGCGGGGGAGCCCCCCAACTCGCCCATGTCCTGGACGGGGACGACCACCGACAGGTCGAACTCCTTCGTCGAGGGCGGCTGGACGATCTCCACCTTGCCGCGCGGCGCCAGGTACCGGGCCACCTCGTCCACCGGACGGACCGTCGCCGACAGGCCGATCCGGCGCGCCGGACGCGGCAGCAGTTCGTCCAACCGCTCCAGGGACAGGGCGAGGTGGGCGCCGCGCTTGGTCCCCGCGACCGCGTGCACCTCGTCCAGGATCACCGTCTCGACGCCCGCCAGGGCGTCCCGTGCGGCCGAGGTCAGCATCAGGAACAGCGACTCGGGGGTGGTGATCAGGATGTCCGGCGGCCGGGCCACCAGGGACCGGCGCTCGGCGGGCGGGGTATCCCCGGAGCGGATGCCGACCCGGATGTCCGGCTCCGGCGATCCCAGCCGGACGGACTCCTGCCGGATGCCGGTCAGCGGGCTGCGGAGATTGCGCTCCACGTCGACGGCCAGCGCCTTCAGCGGCGACACGTACAACACCCGGCAGCGCTTCTTCGGCTCGGCGGGCGGCGGTACGGACGCCAGCCGGTCGAGGGCGGCCAGGAAGGCCGCCAGGGTCTTGCCGGAGCCGGTGGGCGCCACGACGAGCACGTCCGACCCGGCCCCGATGGCCCGCCAGGCACCCTCCTGCGCGGCCGTGGGCGTGTCGAAGGCCCCCGTGAACCACGAGCGGGTCGCGGGGGAGAACGAGTCGAGCGCGCTACCGGACATGCCCCCATCGTGCACCCGGCCACTGACAACCGCCCGGACCTGCGCAAACGCGCCGCGCTGCCGGGGCGCAGAATGGGGGGATGGGCACGGACGAGGGCCGCCGGGAATGGGCACGGCACTGGCAGCACGCGGAGCTGCCGGGCCTGGACCTGCTGCGCGCCCACTACGTACGGCACACCTTCCCGCGCCACGCCCACGACGGCTACGTCATCGCGGCCGTCACCGGCGGCATCGAGGAGATCGGCCTGCCCGGCACCACCCTGCGCGCCGGCCCGGGCAGCGTGGTCCTGATCAACCCCGAGGTCCCGCACACGGCCCGCGCCGGCGTCCCCGAGGGCTGGGCGTACGCCACCCTCTACCCCTCCCGGGAGCTGATCACCGAGGTCGCCGCCGAGATCGGCACCCTGCGCGGAACCCCGGGCTTCACGGTCGACATGGTCACCGATCCGCACACCTCCCGGGTGATCACCGAGGTGCACCGGGCCGCCGAGGCCGGCAACGCGCTGGCCGCCGACACCCTGCTGCGGGGTGCGGTCGCGCGGATGCTGACCCGGCACGCCGGACCGCTGCCGGCCCGAGAGTCGCGCCGGGCGGGCGCCTCGGACGCCGAACGGGCCCGGATCGTCCTGGAGGACCGGATGGCCGAGCCGCCCTCGCTGGAGCAGCTCGCCACGGAACTGGGCACGAGCCCGTTCGCCCTGCTGCGGGCGTTCCGGGAGCGGTACGGGATGCCCCCGCACACTTGGCTCACCGACGCCCGGGTCCGCCGGGCGCGCCGGCTCCTGGACGCGGGCACTCCGCCCGCCGAGGCGGCGGTCGTCGTCGGCTTCACCGACCAGCCGCACCTGAACCGCCACTTCACCCGGATCGTGGGCGTGCCCCCGGGCGCCTACCGGCGGGGACGGGCCGCCGGGGGCCCCGTCGCGTAGGCGCCGGTCCGCGCCCGAAGTCCGAGACCGGGCGGGGACCCGGGCCGCAAGAACGTACAAGACCGGACCGCCCCACCCCGCTTAAGTTCGCGGGGTGGGAGAACATCAGATGGTGATACGAGAGGCCCCCGACGAAGGGGTCGCCGACAAGCCGCGGGCCGCCGTGATCCGGGACGCGCTCGGTGTCGGCGTGGCCGTCGGGCTGTCCGGGTTCGCGTTCGGCGTGACCGCGGCCGGGGCGGGCGTCAGCGTGCTCCAGGCCTGTGTGCTGAGCCTGCTGGTGTTCACCGGGGCCTCGCAGTTCGCGCTGGTCGGGGCACTGGCCGCGGGCGGGAACCCGTTCACCGCCGCCGCCGGGGCCTTCTTCCTCGGCACCCGCAACGCCTTCTACGGGCTGCGGCTGTCCCAGTTGCTGGCCCTCCCCAAGGCGGTACGGCCCTTCGCCGCGCACTGGGTGATCGACGAGACCACCGCCGTGGCCCTGGCTCAGCCCGACCGGAAGTCGGCTCGGCTCGGCTTCACCGTGACCGGGCTGACCCTCTACGCCCTGTGGAACCTGACCACGCTGCTGGGCGCCCTCGGCGCCGAGGCCATCGGGGACACCCGCGTGTGGGGGCTGGACGCCGCCGGGCCCGCCGTGTTCCTCGCCCTGCTCGCACCGATGCTGAAGACCTCCACCGAGCGGGCCGTGGCCGCCCTCGCCCTGGTGCTCGGGCTGGGCCTGCTGCCCGTGCTGCCCTCCGGGGTGCCCGTGCTGGTCGCGGCGCTGGCCGCGCCGATCGTGCTGTGGATGAAGGGACGCCGCTCGTGAACGTCTGGATCGCCATCGCGGTGACCGTCGTCGGCTGCTACGCCGTCAAGCTCGCCGGACTCCTCGTCCCCGCCGAGGCCCTGGAACGGCCCTCGGTACGCCAACTCGCCGCGCTGCTGCCCGTCGCCCTGCTCGCCGCGCTCACCGCCCAGCAGACCTTCAGCACCGGGCAGGAACTGGTGCTCGACGCCCGGGCCGCCGGACTGGCCGCCGC
This sequence comes from Streptomyces sp. NBC_01426, assembly GCF_036231985.1. Taxonomy (GTDB): domain Bacteria; phylum Actinomycetota; class Actinomycetes; order Streptomycetales; family Streptomycetaceae; genus Streptomyces. Next base: position 2,385,770 of record NZ_CP109500.1, on the reverse strand, counting down.
CGGGATCGCCCTGCTGCTGCGCGCCCCGTTCCTGGTGGTGGTCGGGGCCGCGGTCGTCGTCACCGCGGGACTGCGGGCCCTGACCGGGTGACGGGGGCGAGCGGGCGACCGTACGCCCGCAGCGTCAGCAGCGCCTCCACCGTGGCGATCGGCCGCCGCTCCAGCGAACTGCCCGGCGCCCAGGCCCGGCGACGCACCGGCCAGCCGCCGTCCTGCTGCTGCTCGGCCGCGAGGAAGTCCAGGGCGCGCTCCATCTCCGCGTCGGTGAACCAACCCCGCGCCAGCGACTCCGGACGCCGCGCGAAGTCGTACGGGAACAGCCGCTCGCCCGGCGCGTAGCCCGAGGCCGGAGGCTGCTCCTCGCGACGCTCCGGATCCAGCACGACGAGCCCCCGCTCCCGCACCAGCCGCCCCAACCGGTCCGCGGCCGCCGCCGCGCGCCCCCGGTCGGGCGCCCCGTCCAGGAAGGCGACCGCGCTCTGGATCTCGTACGGATGCGAGTGGCGCAGGGTCTCGACCCGGTCCCAGCAGAAGTCCGTGGCCCGGAACAGCCACGCGTGCCAGACCCGGTTGCGGTGGAGCAGCCCGACGATCGGCCCCGTGGTCAGCAGCTCGCTCGGGGGATCGTCGCGCACCGGGTGGTAGGGGGCCGCCGGGTAGTCGCGCGGCGCCGGGAAGACCAGGGGGAGAGCGCCCTCCGGGGTGGAGACCAGGGTCAGGTGGCGGCAGAGCCGCTCGATGCGCCGGCCCGTGCAGCGGCCCAGGGCGTCGAGGACGCGCAGGGCGTGCGCGGTGTGCAGGGGCTGGCTCAGCGGGCCGCGCAGGTCCGGGTCCAGCGCGTGACCGTAGCCTCCGTCCGCGCCCAGGTACGCGCCGAGGGCGGCGTCCACCGCGTCGGCGTCCCCGCCGAGGAAGTGGAACGCGAACCGGCGCTGCTCCAGGACCCGGGCGGTGAGCCAGATGAACTGCTCCGCACGGGCCAGCGGGGCGGTCGGGCCCAGTGAGGCCGCCGGGGCCGGCGAGGACGCTTCGTCTCCAGGCATGCGTGAAACCGTAGGGCGCACGGATGCGGCGGCGGGGCCCGAACGCGGTGGGTGCACTCTCCGGGGCGCGATACTGGTGGCATGCGGTTGACGATTTTCTGGGAACGGATGGCCGAGCACTTCGGCGCGGGCTACGCGGACTCCTTCGCGCGGGACCACGTCATGACGGAACTCGGCGGACGCACCGTCCACCAGGCCCTCGACGCCGGCTGGGAGGCCAAGGACGTGTGGCGCGCGGTGTGCGCCGCGATGGACGTGCCGGCCTCGCTGCGCTGAGCCGGACGCCCGTTTCCTCACAAGCGCCGCAGGTGGGACACACTGGGCGGCGTGGCAGCGACAGAAGAGACGACCGAACAGCCCGCGCCGGCCCCCGCCGATCCCGGAGAGCGGCCGCGTGACGGCGGCCCGGACCGGGTGCCGTCGCCCGCGGGCCCCCCGGCCGAGGCGCGGATGCCGCGGTGGCTGCCGCGCGCGGTGATCCTCGTACTGGCCCTGGTCGCCTGCTTCCAACTCGGCAGCTGGGCCTTCCACCAGCTCATCGGGCTGCTCGTCAACATCCTGATCGCCTTCTTCCTCGCCCTCGCGATAGAGCCCGCGGTGGCGCGGATGGCGGCCCGCGGCATGCGCCGCGGGTTCGCCACCTTCCTGGTCTACCTGGGCGTCCTCGTGGCGACCGCGGGGTTCGTCGCGCTGCTCGGCTCGATGCTCGCCGGGCAGATCGTGGACATGGTGGAGGGCTTCCCGAGGTACCTGGACTCGGTGATCGGATCGATCAACGACACCTTCCACACCGAACTGTCCCGGCTGTCGATCCAGGACAGCCTGCTGCACTCGGACTGGCTGCAGAAGTACGTGCAGAACAGCGCGACCGGCGTGCTCGACGTGTCCGCGACCGTCCTCGGCGGACTCTTCCGGCTGCTGACGATCGGGCTGTTCTCCTTCTACTTCGCCGCGGACGGCCCGCGACTGCGGCGCGCGCTGTGCTCCGTGCTGCCGCCCGGCAAGCAGTCGGAGGTGCTGCGCGCCTGGGAGATCGCCGTCGCCAAGACGGGCGGGTACCTCTACTCGCGCGGGCTGATGGCGCTGATCTCCGGGATCGCGCACTACATCCTGTTCGCGGTCCTCGGTGTGCCCTACGCGCCCGCCCTCGCGGTGTGGGTGGGGCTGGTGTCCCAGTTCATCCCCACCATCGGCACCTACCTGGCGGGCGCGCTGCCGATGCTGATCGCCTTCACGATCGACCCCTGGTACGCGCTGTACGTCCTCGGGTTCGTGGTGGTCTACCAGCAGTTCGAGAACTACGTGCTCCAGCCCAAGCTGACGTCGCGGACCGTGGACATCCACCCGGCGGTCGCCTTCGGCTCGGTCATCGCGGGCACCGCCCTGCTCGGCGCGGTCGGGGCGCTCATCGCGATCCCGGCCGTCGCCACGCTCCAGGCCTTCCTCGGCGCGTACGTGAAGCGGTACGAGCTGACGGAGGGCGCGGACGCCTCTACCTCTTCCCGTCCGCGTCGGCGAGTACGGCTGCCAGGGCTTCGGTGACGGTCGCCTCGACGGCGGCCTTGTCCACGCCCAGGCCGCTCAGCACGCCCTCGCCGTTCTCCAACTCCAGCAGGGCGAGCAGGAGGTGCTCGGTGCCGACGAAGTTGTGGCCCAGCCGCAGGGCCTCGCGGAAGGTGAGCTCCAGGGCCTTCTTGGCGCCGACGTCGAAGGGGACCAGGTCGGGTACCTCCGCGACGGCCGCCGGCAGCGCGGCGCCGGCGGCGGCGCGGACGTCGTCCGCCGCGACGTGCTGGGCCCGCAGCGCCTGACCGGCGAGCGACTCGGGGTCGGCGAGCAGACCGAGGACCAGGTGCTCGGTGCGGATCTCGGTGTTGCCGGCGGCGCGGGCCTCGTTCTGGGCGGTCATCACGACGTTGCGGGCGCGGGGGGTGAAGCGGGCGAAGCCCTGCGCGGAGTCGAGGTCGCCGTCGGCGCCGTCGCCCTTGTCGCTCTTGGGGACGAAGCGCTTCTGCGCGGCCTGGCGGGTGACGCCCATGCTGCGGCCGATGTCGGTCCAGGAGGCGCCGGAGCGGCGGGCCTGGTCGACGAAGTGGCCGATGAGGTGATCGGCGACGTCCCCGAGCGCCTCGGCGGCGACGACGGCGCCGCTGAGCTGCTCCAGGGTGTCGGAGTGGACCTTCTTGATGGCCTCGATGAGGTCGTCGAGGCGTACCGGATTGGTCATGCGAACGGGTTCCACGGGAGGGTTCGTCATGTAGGCAACCGTAGGTTGACAGTCGAGCGACTGTCAACCCTGGGTTGTCACCCGTGCTCGTCGACCGCTCCGGCTCCGGGGGCGACGCGGCCGGATCGGGGGAGGTTCGGCGCGTCCGCAGGGCCGACTGCCACGCTCCGCGCGCCACGTTCCGTATCGGATCGGCTACGTTACGCACGTGCGCGATGGGCGCGCCCGGAGTGGAGGAGACCGCAGTGACGACATCGGAAGACGAGCGGACGGGCGGCCCCGAGGCCCGGCTCGGATTCGAGCCCGGCCAGGTCGTCCAGGAGATCGGCCTGGGCGACGACGTCGACGAGGAACTGCGCGCGGGCATCGCGCGGGTCATCGGTCAGGAACTGGTCGGCGAGGACTACGGCGACGTCGTGGACGTCGTCCTCCTGTGGTTCCGGGAGGAGGACGGCGACCTCACCGACGGGCTCGTCGACTGCATCGCGCTGCTGGAGGACGGTGGCGTGATCTGGCTCCTCACCCCGAAGGTCGGACTGGACGGACACGTCGAGCCCAGTGACATCGCCGAGGCCGTGACGACGGCCGGTCTCTCGCAGGCCCGGCCGGTCAGTGTGACCAAGCGCTGGGCCGGCGCCAGGCTCACCACCCCCAAGTCCCGGAGGTAGGGCGGGCGGCGGCGACGTCCGCCCGGTGACCGGTCGATCCGCCCGAGGAGTGGATCGACCGGTCTTTCGCGTCCGGTCGCGTCGCGTCGGCGCGGGGGATCGGGCGGGGGGATGTGGGGTTCGGATCCGGCCACGCCTTCGGTGATAACGCCTTTCGTCGACTCGCCACGCCCTCTTGTGGGTTCGCCGTGACCTCTTAACAATGCGCATGACAACCGAAGGATCTTCGGTCGCATTGTCACGGGCGAACCCAGCCCTCGATTCGAGAGGGGAACCCCCCACGTGAACAAGCCTCTCGCCGGCGCCCTGCTCTCCGTGCTCCTGATCGGAGCGGCGGCGGCCCCGGCCGTGGCCTCCGTACCCCTGGAGGAGAAGGCGGCCCCGGCCGCCGCGGTCACCTTCGCGGGAACGGTCGCGCTCAGCAACTGTTCCGGCTCCGTCGTCCGCGCCCCCGCCTCCCAACCGAACGACCCCGCCCTGGTCCTCTCCAACGGGCACTGCCTGGAGACCGGCTTCCCGGCGGCCGGCGAGGTCGTCAAGGACCAGGCGTCCAGCCGCTCCTTCTCGCTGCTCAACGCCTCGGGCTCCAAGGTGGCGACCCTCAGGGCGAGCAAGATCGCGTACGCCACGATGACCGACACGGACGTCTCGCTCTACCAGCTCACCAAGACGTACGCGCAGATACAGAGCCAGTACGGCATCGGCGCGCTCACCCTCAACGACGTCCGCCCGGTACAGGGGTCGGCGATCAAGGTGGTGTCGGGGTACTGGAAGCGCACCTACACCTGCAACGTCGACGGGTTCGCCTACCGCCTCAAGGAGGGCGAGTGGACCTGGAAGGACTCGGTCCGCTACACCTCGGCCTGTAACACCATCGGCGGCACCTCGGGCTCGCCGGTGATCGACACGACGACGGGCAAGGTCGTCGCCGTCAACAACACCGGCAACGAGGACGGCAGCCGGTGCACCGACAACAACCCCTGTGAGGTGGACCAGAACGGCAACGTGACGGTCCGCCAGGGCATCAACTACGCCCAGGAGACGTACACGATCGTCCCCTGCATAGGCGCAGGCAACGTGATCGACCTGAACCGCCCGGGCTGCGCGCTGCCCAAGCCGTAGCCCTCCCGCGACCGCCCGCCGCCGCGTCCGCCGTCCGCCGGTGCGCGCGGGGGCGGGCGGTCGTACGTTTACGCCGCCGCCCGGGCGCCGCCGCCTCGCCGCCGGGCCGGTCAGGCCGGATGCAGTACGGCCGCGGCGATCTCGCGGACCCGGTCGAGGGTGATCCCGGTGCGCTGCTCGACCGCGAGGGGGTGCGCGGTGGGCTCCAGCTCGATGAAGGGGCGCTGCCCCACCGGGCGCGTGTGGCAGGTCGTCCTCAGGTTGACGGTGCCGGGGGAGTAGAGCGCGAGTTCCGTGCTGAGCCAACCGAAGTACGGCTTCTCGGCCTCGCGGCCCTCCGTGTGCCACAGGTCGAGGGCGCGGCCGAAGTTCTCCTGGCTGAGCGAGATCCAGACGCCCCACGAGAAGACGGCGCCGCTGTCGACCACGGGTATCTCGATCAGCCCCCTGATGAAGAAGTGCCGCCCCTGGATGACGCACTGCTCGGACGACAGCGTGCTGTCCGGATCGGCCTCGAAGGCGGGATTCCAGGCCTCGGGCGCCGGTGTCGAGTAGCTCAGGGGGAGCTCCGCGTGGTGCTCGCCGCAGCGTGAACACGTGAATCCGAGATCGTTGGCCATGCCGCGAGCCTAATGACCCGACCCGGCCGGGAGGCCCCCGGGCCGCTCGCCCGCCCGATGCCGGCCGCTTCGGGCTCGTCCGCCGGCCCGCCGGCCCGCCGTGCGTACCGGGCGCGGCGGAGTGGATCCTTCCGAATCCTTGTTCGCCGACCCATCCGAGGGGCGGTCGGCGCGCCCTCCTCGCGTCCGCGCCGGCCGTCACGGCAGGTCGGAGGGGAGGGGGACGGGGTGGGCGTGGTGCGCTTGACAGGGAAATCGAACATCCATTCTCATGAGTTATCCACAGCTGAGCAGTGCGTGGGAGCGCATTGTCAGTGGCAGGCGTTAGCGTCAATGGCGTGAAGCGATCGACTCAAGCAAATCGGGTGGAACCCATGGCAGGCACCGACCGCGAGAAGGCTCTTGACGCCGCTCTCGCACAGATTGAACGGCAATTCGGCAAGGGTGCGGTCATGCGCCTCGGCGACAAGCCGAACGACCCCATCGAGGTCATCCCCACCGGATCGACCGCGCTGGACATCGCCCTGGGCGTCGGCGGGCTCCCCCGCGGCCGTGTGATCGAGGTGTACGGACCGGAGTCCTCCGGTAAGACCACCCTGACCCTGCACGCCGTGGCCAACGCCCAGAAGGCCGGCGGCACCGTCGCCTTCGTGGACGCCGAGCACGCGCTGGACCCCGAGTACGCCAAGGCCCTCGGCGTCGACACCGACAACCTCATCCTGTCCCAGCCGGACACCGGCGAGCAGGCGCTGGAGATCGTGGACATGCTGGTCCGCTCCGGTGCCCTCGACCTCATCGTCATCGACTCCGTCGCGGCGCTCGTGCCGCGCGCGGAGATCGAGGGCGAGATGGGTGACTCCCACGTGGGTCTCCAGGCCCGACTGATGAGCCAGGCGCTCCGGAAGATCACCGGTGCCCTCAACCAGTCCAAGACCACCGCGATCTTCATCAACCAGCTCCGCGAGAAGATCGGCGTGATGTTCGGCTCGCCGGAGACCACCACCGGTGGTCGCGCGCTGAAGTTCTACGCCTCGGTGCGTCTCGACATCCGCCGTATCGAGACCCTGAAGGACGGCACGGACGCGGTCGGCAACCGCACCCGCGTCAAGGTCGTCAAGAACAAGGTCGCGCCGCCGTTCAAGCAGGCCGAGTTCGACATCCTCTACGGCCAGGGCATCAGCCGCGAGGGCGGCCTGATCGACATGGGCGTGGAGCACGGCTTCGTGCGCAAGGCCGGCGCCTGGTACACGTACGAGGGCGACCAGCTCGGCCAGGGCAAGGAGAACGCCCGCAACTTCCTGAAGGACAACCCGGCCCTCGCCGACGAGATCGAGCGGAAGATCAAGGAGAAGCTGGGCGTGGGCGTGCGCAAGGTCGCCGAGGCCCCCGCCGAGGCCGGCGCGGACGCCCCCGCCGATGCCGCGGCCGTGCCCGCTCCGGCATCGAAGGCGAAGACGACGGCCAAGGCCGCCGTAGCCAAGAGCTGACCCGTGAGGGAGCAGGAAAGGGGCGGCGGAGCCGGTCGGGAGGGCCGCCGGGAGGGCGGTCGCGAAGCCCGCGGTGCGCTGCCGCCCCAGAGTCCCGAGGAGCAGGCGCGGGCGATCTGTCTGCGCCTGCTCACCGGGATGCCGCGAACCCGGCGGCAGCTCGCGGACGCCCTGGAGAAGCGGGGCATCCCCGAGGAGGTGTCACAGGAGGTCCTCTCCCGGTACGAGGAGGTGGGCCTGATCGACGACGCCGCCTTCGCCGGGGCCTGGGTGGAGTCCCGCCACCGCGGCCGGGGTCTGGCGCGACGGGCGCTCGCGCAGGAGCTGCGGACCAAGGGAGTGCACACCACCCTCGTGCAGGAGGCGCTGGAACAGCTGGACTCCGAGCAGGAGGAGGAGACGGCCCGGGAGCTCGTCGAGCGCAAGCTCCGCTCGACCCGGGGCCTGGAGCGGGACAAGCGGATCCGGCGCCTCGCCGGAATGCTGGCCCGCAAGGGGTACCCGGAGGGCATGGCCCTGCGGGTGGTCCGCCGCGCGTTGGAGACGGAGGACGTCGACGACGTCGACGCCCCGGAGTACCCCGGCGGCTGAACCGGCCCCCGGCCCGGCCCTCGGGGGGACGGGCGGCGGGCCGGCGCGGCCGCCGGGAGCGGGCCGGCGGCCTACACCGGCGGGCCGGTGCGGCGACCGGGCCGGAGCGACCGGGCCGGCGCGTGCGAGGGTGCGTCAGACGGCAGTGGTGGGGAGGCCGGCCGACTTCCAGGCCTGGAAGCCGCCCGTCAGGTCCGTCGCCCGGTGGAGCCCCAGGGCGTGGAGGGAGACCGCGGCCAGGGTGGAGGCGTAGCCCTCGTTGCAGATGACGACGACCTCGATGTCATGTCCCGTCGCCTCGGGGAGCCGGTGCGACCCCTGGGGGTCGAGGCGCCACTCCAGTTCGTTGCGCTCGACGACCAGCGAGCCCGGGATCAGCCCGTCACGCTCGCGCAGCGCCTGGTACCGGATGTCCACGAGGAGCGAGCCCTTGCGGGAGGCGGCGTACGCCCGTTCCGGCGAGACCCGGGCGTAGGTGGTCCTGAGGCGGTCGACGAGGGCGTCGATGCCTTCCGGTGCGGCGCTCACTGCCAGTCCGCCGGACGCTCGACGTGCTCCAGCCGCAGGATCTGCCCGCTGCGGCTGTAGCGGCGGATCAACGGGAGCGGCGGGTAGTACGCGTGGACGGAGACGGCGTGCTCGGCCGGGGACTCGTTGAGCACCTCGTGCACGTGGTGCAGGCCGAAGCCGCGACCCGCGCCCTCCGTCAGATCGCGCCTGCGGTCCACGTCCGGCGCCAGTTCGAGGGACTTCCAGCCCTCGGAGGGAAGGCGGACGGCCAGGGAGTGCTCGGTGAGCCGGCCGCGCGCGGTGGCGAACGCGCCCCGCGACTCGGCGTGGTCGTGCCAGCCGGTGCCGGTGCCCGGAGGCCAACCGATCAGCCAGGCCTCGCTGCCGCCGGGCCCGTCCAGCCGTACCCACGTACGGCCTTCGGGGTCGAGCGGGAGGGAGCCCACGATCTCGGGGTCCGCCGCGGTGCGCAGCGCGAAGTCGAGAAGCTCGGCGGTCGTCGGACCGGCCGAGATCAGGGTGGGGGAAGACATGGAATGACCGTCCTGGAGGTTCGCGAAGATGCGCGCGGGCCCGGAAGGGCACGGGGCGCGCGGGGGAAAGGGCGAATCAACAGGAAGGGCGACACACGCAGCCCGCGTAGCGGAGCAGGTCCATGTGAACCCTCCGCCACAGGCGTACGTCGTTGCCGGTCATGTCCGCGAGTGAAGCACGTGGACGGGAGACCGGTCAATCGATCACGGAGGTGGGTGTGGTCACGGCCGGGGTGATCGAGGGCGCGCGCGCCGGTTCGGGCGCCCCGCCGCGGACGGCGTCCGCCGCCTCGTACAGTTCCGCCGGCCGGACCCCCGCGAAGGTCGCCGCCAGGTGTCCGTCGGGCCGTACCAGCAGCACGGTGTGTGCCGGAGCCCCCGGATAGCTGTCCGCGACCAGCAGGTCCGCGCGGGTCGGGAGCGCGCCCACCGCGGCCGCGAGCCGGGGCATCAGACCGGCGCCGAGCCAGTGCCGGCGGTCCCACACCCCGGTGCCCGGGGCGACGAGGAGCACCAGCAGCCGGCCCCGCCCGAGCAGGTCGCGCAACGGCACGGTGGTGCCGTCGGGGGCGGTGACCGGGACGTCGGCCACCGGGCCGCCCGGTTCCGTGGCCGTCGGGACCTCCCGTACCGCCACCGGGGGGGCGTACGCGGGCTCCGCGCCCAAGGGCCCCCGGCCGAGGTGGCCGTCGGTGAGCAGGCCCTCGGCGGAACGGGCCGCACCGGGGAGGTAGGTGCGCAGGCCGCCCCCGCCGCGCAGCGCCGGCATGGCCTGGTCGGCGGCCCGCAGCCGGGCGGCGACCGCCCTGCGCCGTTCGTCCTCGTACCCGTCGAGCAGCGCCTCGGAGGCCCCCTGGTGCCAGGCCACCGCCAGCCTCCAGGCCAGGTTCTCGGCGTCCCGCAGCCCCTCCTCGACGCCCTGGGTGCCGAGCGCGCCCAGCAGGTGCGCCGCGTCCCCGGCGAGGTAGGCACGGCCGTCGCGCCAGCGCCGGGCGAGCCGGTGGTGCAGGGTGTGCACCCCGGTGTCGATCAGGTCGTACGGGGGAGTCGTGCCCCCGCACCAGGCCGCGAGGGTGTCCCGGATGAGGGTCACCAGGGCGTCCGGGGTGACGAGTTCGCCGCGCGAGGGGAGCAGCCAGTCCAGCCGCCAGACCCCGTCGGGCAGCGGGCGGGCGGTGACCTCGTGGTCCGCGCCGCGGTGCAGCAACGCCTCGCCGGGCCAGGGGAGTTCGGTACGCAGCGCGGCCACCGCGTGACGTTCCACGGCGGTCCGGCCGGGGAAGCGGATCCCGAGCAGCTTGCGGACGGTGGAACGGGCCCCGTCGCAGCCCACGAGATGGCTGCCGCGCCACCAGGTCGTCTCGCCGCCCCGGGTGTGCGCCGTGATGCCGCGCTCGTCCTGTTCCAGTGCGTCCAGGCGGCAGTCGGTCACCAGCCGGACCAGCGGGTGCGCGCCGGCGGCGTCGCGCAGTCCGCGCGTCAGGGCGTGCTGGGGCAGGTGCAGCGGGGTCGGGTGGTCCTCGAAGGTGATCCGGCCCGAGTCCCGGCCGCGTCGCATGGTGCGCCACGCGGCGAAGTAGGCGCCCTCGTCGCGCAGCGTCGTACAGCCGAGGCGGTGTGCCATCGCGGCGGTGTCGGCGTGCAGGACGACGGAGCGGGCCGGGCGGGGGTCGTCCTTGCCCGGGCCCTCGTCGAGTACGACGGTGGGTACGCCCGCGCCGGCCAGCGCGAGGGACAGCGCGAGCCCGACGGGGCCCGCACCGACGACGATCACCGGGTCCATGACGCGGCTCCCGATGTCCGGTATGTGATCACACAACGTATGCAACCGACTGGAAGTGCCTGCGTCAAGTGACGCTCGTCGGCGCAACGCGGTGTGGTGCGGCGGAAGGTCTCCGCCGCACCACACAGGCTACGCACCAGGACTGACTTGGTGTCAGTCGACCCGTCGGTCAGGCGCCACCACTGTTCGCGCCGGTGGCCACGTCGTCGACCCGCGCCGGCGCGACGGCGCCGGTGCTCCGCTTGGACTTGCGCTGCCTGCTCTCCATCCAGGACGCGAAGCTGGTGAGGGCGAAGTTGACCGCGACGTAGATCAGCGCGATCACCACGAAGGTCGCGATCGTGTTGCTGTAGTTCGCCGAGATCTGCCGGGACATCGACATCAGCTCGCCGAGGCCGAGCACCGTGCCGCCGAGCGCGGTGTCCTTGAGGATCACGACCAGCTGGCTGACCAGGGCCGGCAGCATCGCGGTGACGGCCTGCGGGATCAGCACGTGGACCATGGTCTGGCCCTTGCGCATGCCGATCGCCTTGGCGGCGTCGGTCTGCCCGTTCGGGAGGGACAGCACGCCCGCCCGGACGATCTCGGCGATGACCGAGGCGTTGTACAGCACCAGGCCCGTGACCACCGCGTACAGCGGGCGGACGTCGGAGGACACGCCGGTGTACTGGACGTACAGCGCGTAGCCGAACAGCATCAGCATGAGCACCGGGATGGCGCGGAAGAACTCGACGAACGCGCCGACGGGGGTCCGGACCCAGGCATGGTCGGACAGCCGGCCGATGCCCAGCAGCGCGCCCAGCGGCAGGGCGATCACCATGGCGATCACGCCGGCCTTGAGGGTCTCCAGCAGGCCGGGGATCAGGAACGTCGTCCAGACCTGGCTGTCGGTGACGAAGGGGCTCCACTTCTCGGCGTCGAGCTGGTTCTTGTCGGCCATGAGGCCGAGCGCCCACCACAAGGCGAGGCCGAGGAGCACGACGAAGACGCCGGAGTAGATCCAGTTCCGGGCCTTCGCCTTCGGACCCGGTGCGTCATACAGCACGGACGTCATCGCTTCACCGCCGCTCGCTTGGCCACCCAGCCCAGCAGCAGGCCGGTGGGCAGGGTCAGCAGGACGAAGCCCAGGGCGAAGACCCCGAAGACGGCGAAGAGCGCGTCGGCCTCGTTCTCGATCATTTCCTTCATCAGCAGGGCCGCTTCGGCCACGCCGATGGCCGCAGCCACCGTGGTGTTCTTGGTGAGTGCGATCAGTACGTTGGTGAGCGGCGCGATGACCGCCCGGAAGGCCTGGGGGAGCACGATCAGCCGGAGCACCTGGAAGAAGCTCAGGCCCAGCGCGCGCGCCGCCTCGGCCTGGCCCACGGGAACCGTGTTGATGCCCGAGCGCAGCGCCTCACAGACGAAGGTGCCGGTGTAGGCCGTCAGTCCGAGGACCGCCAGTCGGAAACCGGTGTCCTTGAACGTGGTGCCGCCCAGGGTGATGCCGAGGGTCTCGCTGAGGCCCAGCGAGCAGCCGATGATCACCAAGGTCAGCGGGGTGTTGCGCACCACGTTGACGTACGTGGTGCCGAAACCGCGCATCAGCGGGACCGGGCTGACCCGCATCCCCGCCAGGGCGGTGCCCCATATGAGGGACCCGATCGCCGAGTAGAGGGTGAGCTGAACCGTCACCCAGAAGGCTCCGAGCACGTCGTACTGCCCGGAATCAAGAAAGTCGAACACGTTGCCCTGCGCTCTCCCCAGGATGGCCGGTGAGGGGCGCCGCCGCCCGCGGCAGGCGGGCGGCGACGCTCCTCACCGAGGAATCAGCTGCCTTCGGTGATCTGCGGGGCAGGCTCGTTCTTGTAGCCGGCGGGGCCGAAGTTCTTCTTCACGGCCGCCTCCCAGGCGCCGTCCGAGACCATCTTCTTGAGCGCGGCGTTGATCTTGGTCTGGAGCTCCTTGTCGCCCTTCTTCAGACCGATGCCGTAGTTCTCGTTGCTCAGGCTCAGCCCGACCAGCTTGAACTTGCCCTTGTTCTTCTCCTGGGCGGCGTAGCCGGCCAGGATCGAGTTGTCCGTGGTCAGGGCGTCGACGGCCTTGCTCTCCAGGGCGGTCAGGCACTCGGAGTAGCCGGCGTTCTGCTTGAGGTCGGCCTCCGGGGCCAGCTTCTCCTTGACGTTCTGCGCCGAGGTGGAGCCGGTGACCGAGCAGAGCTTCTTCTTGTTCAGGTCCTCGGGCTTGGTGATCGACGTGTCGTCGGCGCGGACCAGCAGGTCCTGGTGCGCGAGGAGGTACGGGCCGGCGAAGTCGACCTTCGCCTTGCGCTTCTCGTTGATCGAGTAGCTCGCGACGACGAACTTCACGTCACCGTTGGAGATCAGGTTCTCGCGCTCGGCGCTGATGGCCTGCTTGAACTCGATCTGGTCGGGCTGGTAGCCGAGTTCCTTGGCCACGTAGGTCGCCACGTCGACGTCGAAACCGGTGTACTTGCCGTCCGGGGTCTTCAGGCCGACACCGGGCTGGTCGAACTTGATGCCGATGACGACCTTGTCCTTCTTGCCGCCACCGCTCGAACCGGCGTCGCCGGTCGCCTTGTCGCCGCTGCCGCCACAGGCGGTCGCGGTCAGGGCGAGAGCCACGGCCGCGGCGACGGCCGCACCGGCCTTGTAAAGCTTCATGGTGAACTTCCCTCGGATGAGACGTGGTTGAACGCCGAGCGAGACGTGCCGCGTCGGCGGGCCCGGTCGTGTCAGGGTTCTGACACCGGATCACTACCAGACGCGAGCGTCAGTGATGCAGGATCTTCGACAGGAAGTCCTTCGCGCGGTCGCTGCGGGGGTTGCTGAAGAACTGCTCGGGCGCCGCCTCTTCGACGATCTTCCCGTCGGCCATGAAGACGACCCGGTTGGCAGCGGAGCGGGCGAAGCCCATCTCGTGCGTGACGACCACCATGGTCATCCCCTCCCGGGCGAGCTGCTGCATGACCTCCAGCACCTCGTTGATCATCTCCGGGTCGAGAGCCGACGTCGGCTCGTCGAACAGCATCACCTTCGGGTCCATCGCCAGCGCGCGGGCGATCGCCACGCGCTGCTGCTGGCCACCGGAGAGCTGCGCCGGGTACTTGTCCGCCTGGGAACCGACGCCGACGCGGTCGAGCAGCGCCTTCGCCTTCTCCGTCGCCTCCGCCGCGTTCGTCTTGCGGACCTTCAGCTGGCCCAACATGACGTTCTGCAGGACCGTCTTGTGCGCGAACAGGTTGAACGACTGGAAGACCATGCCGACATCGGCTCGCAGTCGCGCCAATTCCTTGCCCTCGGAGGGCAGTTCCTTGCCGTCGACCGTGATGGTTCCCGAGTCGATGGTCTCCAGCCTGTTGATCGTCCGGCACAGCGTGGACTTGCCCGATCCCGAGGGACCGATCACCACGACGACCTCACCGCGGGCAATGCTCAGATCGATGTCCTGAAGCACGTGCAGCGCGCCGAAGTGCTTGTTGACGTTGCTCAGTACGACCAGGCTGTCCGCGGCAGCGGCCGCGTCCTGCACGTCCTTGGTCACTGATACTCCGCTCATCGGCTTCTTGCTCCGTCCTCCGTCGGTTGGGAGGACAGTAGTGACGAGGTACGCACACCGTCATCACATCTGAGGGAGAATTGAGCATAACGATCCGGCCTCGCCCGGATACGCTCCGTGCGCGACGCCCGTGACGGCACCCCTGTACTCGTACCGGGTGCATAACGGAAGACTCGCGGGCGCGGAAGTCCCTTGACGTGGGACTCTGCATCAGCGTGGATGCATGGTGGCCATGAAACCGACATGACGCCGCAAGAAGACCGCCACAACGGCGCCACCCGCCGACCGGACGGGACGGACGAGGGAAGGGTGACGCAGTGAGACTGCTGCTCGTCGAGGACGACGACCACGTCGCCGCCGCGCTGTCCGCGATCCTCGCCCGCCACGGCTTCCGGGTGACCCACGCCCGCAACGGCGAGGAGGCGCTTCAGGCACTCCTGCCGGCCGACGCCCCGCCCTTCGGAGTGGTCCTGCTCGACCTGGGCCTGCCCGACCAGGACGGCTACGAGGTGTGCGGCAAGATCCGCAAGCGCACCGCCACCCCCGTGATCATGGTGACCGCCCGCGGTGACGTGCGCTCCCGCATCCACGGCCTGAACATGGGCGCCGACGACTACGTGGTCAAGCCCTACGACACCGGCGAGCTCCTCGCCCGGATCCACGCCGTCGCCCGGCGCACCGGGGCCTCCGAGGAGGCCGCCGCCACCGGCACCGGAGCCCCCGCCATCGTCCGACTCGGCCCGGTCAGCATCGAGCTGCCCACCCGCCGGGTCACCGTCGACGGCGCCGACGTACCGCTCACCCGCAAGGAATTCGACCTGCTGGCCCTGCTCGCGCAGCGGCCCGGCGTCGTCTTCCGTCGCGAACAGATCATCAGCGAGGTGTGGCGCACCAGCTGGGAGGGCACCGGCCGGACCCTGGAGGTCCACGTCGCCTCGCTGCGCTCCAAGCTGAGCATGCCCGCCCTCATCGAGACCGTCCGCGGGGTGGGCTACCGGCTCGTCACCCCGGCCGCCCCCTAGCGGGGCCCCGTCGTGCGCGCCCGACTGCTTCCGCTCCTCGTCGTCCTGATGGCGGGCGTCCTGCTCGCGCTCGGCTTCCCGCTCGCCGTCAGCCTCGCCGCCGGACAACAGCAGCGGGTCGTGGTCGACCGGATCGACGACAGCGCCCGCTTCGCCGCCCTCGCCCAGTTCGTCATCGACGCCGAGGGCTCCGGCTCCACCGGCGCCGACGAACGCCGCGACACCCTCCAACTGGAACTCGCCCGCTACCAGGAGCTGTACGGCATCCGCGTCGGCATCTTCTACCGCGACGACAACGCCATGGCCCGCGCCCCCGGCTGGTGGCAGCTCCCCGAGTCCGGCGAAGGGCGCCGCGCCTTCGAAGAGGCCCTCGCCGGTCGACGCAGCCACGACCCGGGCCAGGTGTGGCCCTGGCAGACCCACGGCAAGCTCCTCGTCGTCTCCCCGGTCGTCCTCGACGGCGACGTCGTCGCCGTCGTCGCCACCGAATCGCCCACCGACCTGATGCGGGGCCGGATCCTGGAGGGCTGGCTCCTCATCGCGGGCGGCCTCGCCGCCGCCATGCTGGTCGCGTTCGGAGCCGCGCTGCGGCTCACCAGCTGGGTGCTCAAGCCCGTCCAGACCCTGGACGCGGCCGCCCACGGCATCTCCACCGGCAAGATGAACTCCCGGGTCGCGGCCGACAGCGGACCGCCGGAACTGCGACGCCTGGCCCACTCGTTCAACGAGATGGCGGACAACGTCGAAGAGGTGCTGGAGCAGCAGCGGGCGTTCGTCGCGGACGCCTCCCACCAACTGCGCAACCCGCTCGCCGCGCTGCTCCTGCGGATCGAACTCCTCGCCCTCGAACTGCCCGAGGGAAACGAGGAGATCGCTTCCGTGCGCACCGAGGGCAAACGCCTGACCCAGGTCCTCGACGACCTCCTCGACCTGGCCCTGGCCGAGCACGCCGCCGCCGAGATCTGCCTGATCGACATCGGCGGGCTGGCCGCCGAGCGGGTCACCGCCTGGCGCCCCTTCGCCGAGGAGAAGGGCGTGGAACTCACCGAGCCCGGCCCGGAGGCCGTCACCGGCTGGGCCGACCCCATCGCCCTGTCCAGCGCCCTCGACGCCGTCATCGACAACGCCCTCAAGTTCACCCCCCGCGGAGAACGCGTCGAGGTCGAGGTCTCCACCCAGGGGCGCTCCGCGCTCGTCACCGTCGCCGACCGGGGCCCCGGACTCACCCCCGAGGAACTGCTGCGCGTCGGCGACCGCTTCTGGCGCAGCGGACGCCACCAGAACGTCAAGGGATCCGGCCTGGGCCTGTCCATCTCCCGCGCCCTCCTCGCCTCGGGCGGCGGGTCCCTCGCGTACGAGACGAACCCGCCGCACGGACTGCGGGTGACGGTGGCCGTGCCGCACACCGACCCCCACGCGGACTAGCCGTACACCGACCCCCACGCGGACCAGGGGACCCTCCCGGCGGTTCAGTCGGGATCGTTCCAGGTCAAGGCGGTGCGGGCCGGCTCGGACAGCGTGTACAGCTCGTCCACGGCCCGTACCTCGAAGGCCGCCGCGCGTTCCCGTCCGGCGCGGGCGACGGCCGGCAGGTGGAGGGCGGCGCCGCAGGTGCCGCCGAGGAAGCGGCGGGCCCCGTCCGGCAGCAGGCGGTAGACCTCGTGGTGGCGGATCGCCCCGGGCGCGCGGCGCCACGACAGGCGGACCGAAGCCACACCGTCCCGCTGGGCCGAAGCCTCCACCCTCAGCGCGTCCGGGGCGGCCGGCCTCCGCCGCGCCGCGGTGTCGTGCACCGACAGGGCGCCGAGCCGCCAGCGCACCGGTCCCGTCCCGCGAGCCGTGATCCGTACGGCCAGCGCGTACGCGGTTCTCCCGGCGCGCGTCCCGAGAGCGACCCGGCCGGTGCGCCAGCCCGTACCGGAGCCGGGGTCGTCCACCCCGAACCAGGTGTACGGGACCGGCTCGCCCGCGGCCGCGGGCTCGCGCAGGGCGACGCCGACCTCCACGGCGACCGGGACGCCGCCCGGGGCGCGGGCGTGGACCAGGTCCAGGACCGTCGTACGGGTCAGGGGCAGCCGGGTGGCGTGCAGGCCGACGGCGGCGGGCGCGGTGAGGGCGCCCTCGACCAGGAGGCTGGAGCCGCCGCGCCACGCCTCGTCGAAGTCCAGGGTGACCGAGGGGCGCGGGCCGTCGGTGTCGACCACCCAGCGCCGCCCGGGCAGCACGTCCTGGAGGCCGAGCTGGTTCCAGGGCGCCGGCGAGGTGACCTCGCCGGCCTCGTACCAGCGCTCCCCGTGGCCCGTGTTGAACGCGCAGCCGAAGGGGAGGGCGGCGACGGTGGAGCGGTCGGCGACGACCGTGGCGGGTGCGCGCCAGCCGCTCTCGGGCGCCGGGCGGGCCGGGTCCAGGGACTCGCCCGTCCAGAACCGGTCGTCGGCCCGGTGGAAGGTGCCCGGGGACCGGTCGGTGAGGTGGTTGCGGGTCCACTCGGGCCGGTAGAGCCCGATGCCGACGACGTGGTCCCGCTCGCGCGGGACGATCGCGTCCCAGTCGACCTCCGCGTTCCAGCCGTGGGACTCGGTGTCCACCGCGGCCCACAGCTCGTGGCGGCTGCGGCCCAGTCGTTCGGCGAGCGCGCCGGATTCCGCCAGGGTCCGGGCCGTCCAGCGGAAGTCCACGAACATGGTGTCCGCGACCGTCCCGAAGCGGTCCTCGAAGAAGTCCCGGTTCAGCGCGTTCAGCGCCCCCTGCCACCCGACCCGGCCGGTGGTGTTCATTGCGTCGTACCAGGTGACACGCAGCCCGTGCCGTTCGCCCGCCGCCCGCAGGGCGCGCAGGAAACCCCGCGTCCGGCTCGCGAGCGCGCTGTCGCCGCCGTCCGTCTCGGCGTTGACGAACCAGCCGTCGAACCCGTACGTCCGCGCCACCCGGACGAGTTGCTCCGCGATCGGGAACCGGCCCGAGGCGTCCCGCCGCACCAGGTCACGGGTCCATCGCAGGTCACCGCCGTACGCGACGGGCGGCAGGAACACGTTGCCCAGCACCCGGACCCCGTTGCGGTGGGCCGCGTCGACCACGGGGGCGTTCGGGGCCAGCACGATCCCCTCCCCGGACGAGCCGCCCCAGAAGACCAGCTCGTCGATGTACGCCCAGTGCGTGAGCGCGTAGTGGTCGGCGGTCGCGGAACCCTGCGACGGGTTCCCCGCGGTCGGCCCGAAGGACACCAGCGAGGAGATCCGGGCCTGCCCGACCCGGGCGCCGGGATGCGGCGGCACGGGCGTGAACCGGCGCGCGAGGGGCACCGTCGAGGTGTTGTGGGCCAGGTCGGGATCCGAGGCCCGACTCCACTCGCGCAGCGACCGCCAGGTGATCCCGGGGCCGGGGCTCCCCTCCGGGAGCGAGTCCGGGAACCAGTACGAGGCGTACGGGGCGAGGTCCGCCGGGGGCGTCGGCCCGCCGACCGTCTCCTCCCCGCCGACCGTCCCCTCCCCGGCGGCCGTCGCCCGCGCGGGCCACGCCGCCGCGGCGGCGGCCCCGGCCCCGGCGGCGAGCACCACCCGCCGGGTCGGCCGGGCGGGGGAACGGCGAGGGGGCGGGGGAGTGCGCGGGTCGACACCGCGATCGGGCTCGGGCTCGTACATGCGGGGCTCCTCTGCGGAAGGGACGGCGGCCCCGTGGAAGGGACGCTCGGTCGGACCTCGCTCACACCTCGCTCAGACCTCGGTCACCTCGGACACGTGCAGCACCTCGGTGATGCCGCGCGCGGACAAGTGCGCCCGGTCATCGGCGTGTTCCGCCAGGACCACCGCGGGGCGCACCCCCTGGGCCGTCAGCGCGGCCCACGCCTCGAAGAAGGTCCCGCCCGGGGCGCACACCGACCGCTCGGGCGCGGTGCGCGCCCCGCCGACGTCCACGACGAGCGCGGTCGACCGGACGGGCGGGCGGTGCTCCCGGCCCCGCCACCACTCGGCGATCCGGGCGATGGCCGCCCCCTGGGGCTTGAGCCGGCGGTCATTGGTCAACAACCCCAGGCCGTACTCCAGCTCGGGGAAGTCCGCGAGGTCCCGGGACACGTCGTGCGAACACCACCAGGTCACGCCCCACACGTCCGGGCAGTCCAGCACGTTGGCCACGGTCGCCTCGGTGAACTCCGCCGCGTGCTCCGGCTGGACCAGCGGCGCGGGCGCCCCGACCTCCTGGAGCCACACCGGGCGGTGCGGGTCGAGGGCCCAGGCCTTGGACAGCTCGACCAGGTAGGCGGCGTGGTGCTCGGTGGCCGTCCCGGTGCGCCCGTGGCGCTGGGCGGTCCCGTTGAACACCCACGAGTGCACGGCGGTGGCCGCGCCCAGCCGGGCCGCCTGGTCCGCGGTGAAGGGGTGCCCGTCCAGGTACCAGGCCGCGTCGTACTCGGCGTGCAGGTGAAACCGCCCCGGGGCCCCCTTCTCGCACGCGGCCAGCATCCGCTCCAGCCACCACCGCGCCTGCTCCTGGGTGATCCGATCAGGGTCGGGGTGCGGGGAGTCGGAGAACTGGTTGATCTCGTTGCCGATGGTCATCCCGAGGAAGTTCGGCCGGTCGGCGAGGGCGGCGGCCAGCGTGCGCAGGTACTCCTCCTGCGCCTCCACCACACGGGAGTCGCTGAAGATGTTGCGCCGGTGCCAGGTCCCGGTCCAGGCGGGCAGGAAGTCGAAGCTCGACAGATGCCCCTGCAATCCGTCCACGTTGACGTCGAGCCCGCGTTCGGCGGCCGCGTCGGTGAGCGCGACGAGCTGTTCGACGGCGCGCGGACGGATCAGCGTGC
Source organism: Streptomyces sp. NBC_01426 (assembly GCF_036231985.1). Taxonomy (GTDB): domain Bacteria; phylum Actinomycetota; class Actinomycetes; order Streptomycetales; family Streptomycetaceae; genus Streptomyces. The sequence goes on along the minus strand of NZ_CP109500.1, from coordinate 2,365,805 downwards.
GGTTCGGCTGGAACAACGGCCACAGCGGGAAGACCCGTACGTGGTCCAGCCCGAGCGCGGCGATCGAGTCGAGGTCGGCGCGGACCTCGTCGAGGTCGAAGTCGAGCCAGTGGTGGAACCACCCGCGCGTCGGCGTGTAGTTGGCGCCGAACCGCAGCCGGCGGGGGAGAGGAGGGGCGGTGCCGTCGTGCATGAATGATCCTGGAGTTCAGGGGAATTCACCGGACGCCCACAACCTGCCGCCCGTTCCGAGGGAAAGTCAACAGGGTCGACACGGGTGATCTTGACCCGATGAGCCTGAATATGCCTCGTGCGGAGGGCAGTTGGCGACTTATGCGCTTCAGTTCAAGCCGCAGTAGGGGAGTTGACGATCGAGACTTCCGTGCTAATGCGGTTTAGTCGCGACCCGATCGCCACGACCAGGGGGAAAGGGTGGGGAATCTGGCCAACGTCGACCACGGGGGCGTTGACGGGTGTGCGCGCAATCCGGTAGGGCGTCCGGGAAGTGTCAACGGGGGCCCCGCGCACCGACGTTCGGGCGGTGCCCGGGGGCCGTGATGGCCGCCTTGCGGGGGCCGGATCGCGTACGGTCCCGCCATCGGAGTCCGCTTCGGCGAAGGATGAGGCAGGCATGGCGCGCAGACCCACCATCAAGGACATCGCCCGCCGGTCGGGGGTGTCCGAGAGCGCCGTCTCCTTCGCGCTCAACGACCGGCCCGGGGTGTCCGAGGACACCCGTGCCCGCGTCCGCCGGATCGCCGAAGAACTGGGCTGGCAGCCCAACAGCGCCGCCCGCGCGCTGTCCGGCGAGCGCTCCGGCGCCGTCGGGTTGGTCCTCGCCCGCCCCGCGCACACCCTCGGCGTGGAGTCGTTCTTCCTCCGACTCGTCTCCGGTGTCCAGGAGGTGCTGTCGGTGGGGCGGATCGCCCTGCTCTTCCAGGTGGTGGAGGACGTGGACGCGGAGTGTGCCGTCTACCGCCGGTGGTGGGCCGAGCGGCGGGTGGACGGGGTCATCGTCGTCGACCCCCGGATCGACGACCCGCGACCGGAACTCCTCGCCGGGCTGGGGTTGCCGGCCGTCATGGTGGGCGGACCGGACGCCCCGGGACCGGACGCCCCGGGGGCGGGCGACCAGGGGGCGGGCGACCTGAGGCCGGATCCCGCAGGATCCCGGCCGGCCGCCGCGCCGGCCGTTCCGCCGGCCCGTCGACCGTCCACGATCCGCGCCGACGACGCCGGCGCGATGGTCCAGGTGCTGGAGCACCTCCACGGACTCGGCCACCGCAGGATCACCCATGTCGCCGGCCTCCCCGGCCTCGCCCACACCGCCCGCCGGATGGCCTCGCTGCGCACCTGGTCCGAGGGGCGCGGGCTCGGCCCCGACCGGGCGCGCTCGGTGGTGACGGACTACTCCGACGCCGAGGGGGCGGCCGCGACCCGCCGGGTCCTCGCCGAGCCGGAGCCACCCACCGCCCTGGTCTACGACAACGACGTGATGGCGCTGGCCGGTCTCGCCGTCGCCGCCGAGCTGGGCATCCCGGTCCCCGGCCGGCTCTCCATCGTCGCCTGGGACGACTCCGCGCTCTGCCGGGTCACCCACCCGCGGCTCACGGCCCTGGTCCGTGACACGGCCGCGTTCGGGCGGCTCGCCGCCGAGGAGCTGCTGGCCGTCCTCGCCGGCGGCGTGCCCCGCACCCGGCAGAGCGAGCTGCCGCGACTGGAGCCCCGCGAGAGTACGGCGCCACCCCCGACCGCATACTGAGTTCCGACCCCTTCCTGGAGCGCCACCGTGACCAGTTCCACCCCAGCCCTCCCCACCCCCCGAGCCGCCGCCCCGGGCACCGGCCCGACCGTGGCGATCGACATCGGCGGAACGAAGATCGCCGGCGCTCTGGTGCACCCGGACGGAACGATGACGGCGGGCACCCGCCGCCCCACGCCGCGCACGACGAGCGCCGACGCGGTGATGGCGGCGGTCGCCGAGGTCGTCGCGGACCTGGCACGCAGCCCGCTGTGGCCCTCGGTGGTCCGCTGCGGCGTCGGCAGCGCGGGTCCGGTGGACACCTCCCGCGGCACGGTCAGTCCGGTGAACATCGGCGCCTGGCGGGAGTTCCCCGTACAGGCCCGGATCGCGGCGGAACTGGCCGCCCACGGGGCCCGGATCCCGACCGTCCTGGCGGGCGACGGGGTCGCGATGACGGCCGCCGAGCACTGGCTGGGCGCCGCCAAGGGGCACGCCAACGCCCTCTGCATGGTCGTCTCCACCGGTGTCGGAGGCGGCCTGATCCTCAACAACCGGCTCCACCCCGGTCCCACCGGCAACGCGGGCCACATCGGGCACATCAGCGTGGCCTTCGACGGGGAACCCTGCGTCTGCGGCGGCCGCGGCTGCGTGGAGTCCCTCGCCTCCGGCACCGCCATCGCCGCCTGGGCCCTCGCCCAGGGCTGGACCCCGGCCGAGGGTCAGGAGGCCACCGCCGCCGGCGTCGCGGCCGCCGCCCAGACGGGCGACCCCGTCGCCGAGGCCGCCTTCGACCGGGCGGGCCGCGCCCTGGCCGCCGCCATCGCCGCCACCGCCACCCTGGTCGAGACCCGGATCGCGGTCATCGGCGGGGGCGTCGCCGCCTCGGGCGACACCCTCTTCGCACCGATCCGGCGGCACCTGGCCTCGTACGCCACCCTGTCGTTCGTCCGGGACATCGAGGTCGTCCCGGCGAGCCTGGGCACCGACGCCGGGCTCATCGGGGCGGCCGCCGCGGCGATGCTGCTGCCCGAGGGCGCCTCGACCTGAGAGCCGACGCCGGCGATCCGGCCCGGGTCCCGGCGCCCCGGCTCGACCGGGGGCTCCGGGCGCTACGGCTTGACCGAGCGGTAGTACCGCCGGGCGCCTTCGTGCAGGTCCAACGGATCCGTGTAGATCGCCGTCCGCAGGTCCACCAGCTGCGCGGCGTGCACCGCGTGCCCGATCCGGTCGCGGCTGTTGATCACGGTCCGGGTGAACTGTTCCGTCAGCTCCGCGCTCGTGTCCTCGCGGGTCACGAGCAGGTTCGGCACGGCGAGCGTGGCCACCGCCGCGGTGTTGCGGGCCCGCGCGTACGCGTCCTGCGGCATCACCGCCGCCCGGTAATAGCGGGCGGGGCTGCCGCTGCCCTGGAGCTTCTCCACCAGGTCGCCCAGCGGCACGAGCCGGATCTCGAACCGCTCCGACAGCTCGCGCACGGCGTTCGTGGGGAGCCCGCCGGACCAGAAGAAGGCGTCGATCCGACCCGCCTCCAGTTCGGCCGGCATCGTGTCGATCCCTATGGACACCGGGGTGATGTCCTTCCGCGGGTCCAGCTTGGCCGCCGACAGCAGCCGCTCCGAGATCAGTCGGACGCCGGAGCCGTCCTGGCCGACCGCGACCCGCTTGCCCCGCAGGTCCCGCGTCGACTGCACCGAGGACCCGGCGGGCACCACCAGCTGTACGTAGTCGTCGTACAGCCGCGCGACCCCGCGCAGCCGGTCGGCTCCCGGCTTCCCGTCGAGCCGGTACTTGGACACCGCGTCCGCCGTCGCCACCGTGAAGTCGGCCTTCCCGGCGGCCACCCGCTGGAGGTTCTCCTGCGAACCCTCACTGGGGTCCAGCCGCACCTTCACGCCGGGGATGTCCGCGGCGAGGTCCTCCTTCAGGAGCTGCCCGTAGCGGTGGTAGACGCCGGTCGGGACACCCGTGCTGAACGCGAGGTCACCCTTGAGTTCCGGCTCCCCGAAGGGCCTCAGCCACCAGGCCAGCACGCCGAACACCGTCAGTACGGCCGCCAGGCCCCACAGGGCGCGGCGCCGGCTGATCCGGGGCACTCGGGACGGCAGGAGCGGCATGCCCGCGATCCTACCGCCGGGCCCGTCCCGCCCCGGGGCGGGAGCGTCACGCCCCTCGGCCCGTCAGGCCCGCCCGCAGCCGGGCCAGGAGGTGCGCCGCGGCCGGACCCGGCGGGACGCCCGTCCGCCAGGCCAGCGCCACCCGACCGCTCAGCGCCGGTTCGACGATCCGCAGCGCCACCAGATCGCCCGCGACCCCCGTCTCCGTCCCGGCCGGCACCACCGCCGCCCCCAGCCCCCGCGCGGCCAACCGCGCCAGCACGGACGGCGCCGCCGCCTCGAAGTCCACCCGGGCCGCGAACCCGGCCTCCGCGCAGGCCCGCTCCAACACCGCACGCAGACCCGTCCCGCGCGGCAGACTGATCAGCGCCCGCGCACGCAGCGCCGCCAGCGGGATCCGCCCGTGCACGGCGTCCCGCACGAGCGGATCACCGGCCCGCACCACCGCCACCAGAGGCCGGTCGAGCACCACCTGGAACGCGATCCCGGGCGGCGGGTCCCCGGCCGGCCCGATCACCGCCAGATCCAGCTCCCCGCTCGACAACGCCGCCAGCATCCGCTCCGACGTGTCCTCGGACAGCGCGATCTCCACCCCGGGGTGCGCCTCGTGGAAGTCACCGAGCACCCCCACCACGTCCAGCCCCGCCACCACCGCCCCGGCCGCCCCCGGGATCAACCCGACCGCGACCCGCCCCCGCAGCAGCCCCGAGATCTCGTCGGCCGTGCGCCGCATCCCCTCCACCGCCGCCAGCGCGGCCCGCGCGTACGACAGCAACGCCGTCCCCGCCTCGGTGGGTGTCACCCGCCGTCCGGAACGGTCGAGCAGCCGTACCCCCAGCTCCCGCTCCAACTGCCGGACCTGCGCGCTCACCCCCGGCTGGGACACGTGCAGCCGGGCGCCCGCCCGTGTGAAGCCGCCCTCGTCCACGACCGTCACGAAGTACCGCAGCTGAGCCAGTTCCATAACCGTGCATTCTAGGGAGCAGAAGAACCCGCGCTTGGACTTATGGCAGAGGCCCGACCCACCCTGGACCCATGACCGACATCGCCGCCGCGACCGCCGCGGAACGCCGGGAAATGGCCGACGTACTCGACTCCCTCACCCCCGACCAGTGGGACGCCCCGAGCCTGTGCGCGGGCTGGCGGGTCCGCGAGGTCGCCGCCCACATGTCGCTGGGCTTCCGCCACTCGCTGCCCCGGTTCGCCGTCGAGCTGGTCGCGGCGCGCGGCAGCCTGCACCGGATGACCGACCGCGCCGCCCGCCGTGACGCCGCGTCCCTCGCCCCCGCCGAACTCGCCGCCCTGCTCCGTGACCATGCCCACCACCCGTGGAAGCCCCCGGCCGCCGGACCCACCGGGGCCCTCGCCCACGACGTGGTCCACGGCCTCGACATCACGATCGCCCTCGACCACCCCCGTCGGGTCCCCGAGGACCGGCTGCGCCTCCTCCTCGACGCCGTCACCCTGCGCGGCCTGCGGTTCTTCGGCGTGGACCTGACCGGCATCCGACTCGTCGCCGACGACCTCGACTGGTCCCGGGGCACCGGCAGCCCTGTCCACGGCACCGCCCGGGAACTGCTGCTCGTGCTGTTCGGCCGCCGGCTGCCCGCCGGGCGACTGCACGGAGGCACGGAGGGCTCCCGGGTACCGCCTACCCTTGTCGCATGACCAGCAGCAGCGACCGGAGCACGGCAGTGGACGTCAAGGGAACTTACGAGGTGCGCACCTACGGGTGCCAGATGAACGTGCACGACTCCGAGCGGCTTTCCGGTCTGCTGGAGGGTGCGGGCTACACGCGTGCGCCCGAGGGGTCCGACGGTGACGCCGACGTCGTCGTGTTCAACACCTGCGCCGTCCGCGAGAACGCCGACAACAAGCTGTACGGCAACCTCGGCCGGCTCGCCCCGATGAAGACCAAGCGCCCCGGCATGCAGATCGCCGTCGGCGGCTGCCTGGCCCAGAAGGACCGCGACACGATCGTCAAGCGCGCCCCCTGGGTCGACGTCGTCTTCGGCACGCACAACATCGGCAAGCTCCCCGTCCTCTTGGAGCGCGCCCGCGTCCAGGAGGAGGCGCAGGTCGAGATCGCCGAGTCGCTGGAGGCCTTCCCCTCGACGCTGCCGACCCGCCGCGAGTCCGCGTACGCCGCCTGGGTGTCCATCTCCGTCGGCTGCAACAACACCTGCACCTTCTGCATCGTCCCGGCGCTGCGCGGCAAGGAGGAGGACCGTCGTCCCGGCGACATCCTCGCCGAGGTCGAGGCCCTGGTCGCCGAGGGCGTCTCCGAGATCACCCTGCTCGGCCAGAACGTCAACGCGTACGGCTCCGACCTGGGGGACCGCGAGGCCTTCAGCAAGCTGCTGCGCGCCTGCGGGCAGATCGAGGGCCTGGAGCGGGTCCGCTTCACCTCGCCGCACCCGCGCGACTTCACCGACGACGTGATCGCGGCCATGGCCGAGACCCCGAACGTGATGCCGCAGCTGCACATGCCGATGCAGTCCGGGTCGGACACCATCCTCAAGGCGATGCGCCGCTCGTACCGTCAGGAGCGCTTCCTCGGCATCATCGAGAAGGTCCGGGCCGCCATCCCGCACGCGGCGATCTCCACCGACATCATCGTGGGCTTCCCCGGCGAGACCGAGGAGGACTTCCAGCAGACGATGCACGCCGTGCGCGAGGCCCGCTTCGCGAACGCGTTCACCTTCCAGTACTCCAAGCGCCCCGGCACCCCGGCCGCCGACATGGACGGCCAGATCCCCAAGGAAGTCGTCCAGGAGCGGTACATGCGCCTGGTCGCCCTCCAGGAGGAGATCTCCTGGGAGGAGAACAAGAAGCAGGTCGGCCGCACCCTGGAGGTCATGGTCGCGGAGGGCGAGGGCCGCAAGGACGGCGCCACGCACCGCCTCTCCGGCCGTGCCCCCGACAACCGTCTCGTCCACTTCACGAAGCCGGACGAGGAGGTGCGCCCGGGTGACGTGGTGACCGTGGACATCACGTACGCGGCCCCGCACCACCTGCTGGCCGAGGGCCCGACGCAGGCCGTGCGCAGGACCCGCGCGGGGGACGCCTGGGAGAAGCGCAACGCGGCCCCGGCGCAGCCGGCGGGCGTCATGCTCGGCATCCCCACCCTCGGCGTCCCGGCGCCCCTCCCGGCCGCCACCTCGGGCTGCGCGGCCCCGGCATCCGCCTGACGCCGAGACGCTCCAGCGGTCCGGCCCCGAAAGGCCGGACCGTGGACCCGCACACGACGGTGAAGGCCGCGCACCGCGCACCGTGCACCCCGTACTCCGGCGGAGCCGCACGGCCCCGGCCGGCGACGGCTAGGCTGCGGATCATGCTCGTAGCCGCCGCCGTCTGTCCCGCCCCGCCGCTCCTCGTGCCGGAGGTCGCCGCGGGAGCCGCCGCCGAACTGGGCGACGCCCGCACCGCCTGCTCCGACGCGCTCGCCGTGCTCGCCGCCTCCCGACCCGACCTGCTGGTCGTCGTCGGTGCCGCCGACCAGGACCACCGCGGGCCCTACCCCCAGGGCTCCCGGGGTACCTTCCGCGGCCACGGCGTGCAGTTCGACGTGCAACTCGGCGACGGCGACGAGGGGCCGCGCCTGCTGCCCACCTCGTTGGCCGTCGGCGCCTGGCTGCTGCGCCGCGCCCGCTGGGGCGCCGCCCCCGTGGAAGGCCTCGGGGTCGGGGAACCGCTCGAAGCCGAACAGTGCCTGCGCGCGGGTCGGGACCTCGCCGCCCGCGACGCCCGCGTCGCCCTGCTCGTGATGGGCGAGGGCAGCGCCTGTCGCACGCTCAAGGCCCCCGGCTACCTCGACGAGCGCGCCGCCGGCTTCGACGCGGCCGCCGCCCACGCCCTCGGATCCGCCGACACCGCCGCGCTGGCCGCCCTCGACGCGGACCTCGCGCACGAACTCCAGGCCGCCGGGCGGGCCCCCTGGCAGGTCCTCGCGGGCGCCGCCGAAGACGCGGGCCTCGACGGTCGGCTGCTGTACGAGGACGCCCCGTACGGGGTCGGCTACTTCGTCGCCGCCTGGTCCTGACGCCGGCCCGGCACCCACCCGGGCCGCCGCGTCCGGGCACGAGAAAGGGGCGCGGGGTTCATCGAACCCGCGCGCCCCTCTCCGGCGACCACGTCAGGAAGTCGCCGGCGGCGTCGGCCCGCCGGGTGCGTCCTTGTGCGCGATCTTGCCCAGGGCGTCCTTCGCCTTGCCCGTCCCGCTCGTGATCTGACCGCTGTACTTGCCCTTGGTCTTGGAGTCCACGGCCTTCGCGACCTTCTCCAGACCGTCGGAAATCTTGCCCTCGTGCTGCTGCGCGAGGTCGCCGACCTTGTCCTTGGCCGGAGCGAGCTTGGCCTTCAGATTGTCCAGCAGGCCCATGGGTCACCCTTCAGTGGCGATGGCTACGTACGGGCGCCCTCGCCGGCCTCGCTGTCCAGGGAAGCCTCCGCGGACTTCTGCTGCGGAATCTCCGCGGCTGTCGCCGCCGGAGCCTCCACCTCAGTCGCCTCGTCCGTCGCTTCCTCGGACGGGGCCGTCAGGTCGGCGGACGCGACCTCTTCGGTCGAGCCCTGCTCCTTACGGCCAAAAAACCGGCTGAAAACGCCCATGTCTACTCCCGTAACGTTACTCGTGCGAATGAAGTTCCGCCGTGGCCGAAACGGCCTCCGCCGGGTACACGCCGGGCCGGAACCTCGCCAGGGCAACGACTCCGACCGCGTCCCGTCACGTCGCTCGATCGGGTACCGGCCGCCGGGTTTGCGAGACTGTGTCGGTGAGGAATCCAGCCCCCGCCCCGCGGGTCATCGCCGTCGTCGGTCCCACCGCGGCCGGAAAGTCCGACTTGGGCGTCGCCCTGGCCCGCCATTTCGACGGCGAGGTCGTCAACGCCGACTCCATGCAGCTGTACCGGGGGATGGACATCGGCACCGCGAAACTGACGCAGGAGGAGCGCGGCGGAGTCCCGCACCACCTCCTCGACGTCTGGGACGTCACCGAGACCGCGAGCGTCGCCGAGTACCAGCGCCTCGCCCGCGCCGAGATCGACCGACTCCTCGCGCAGGGCCGCACGCCCGTCCTCGTCGGCGGCTCCGGGCTGTACGTCCGCGGCGCGCTCGACGCCATGGAGTTCCCCGGCACCGACCCCGAGGTACGGGCCCGCCTGGAGGAGGAGGCCACCCTGCGCGGCCCCGGCGCCCTGCACGCCCGGCTCGCCGCCGCCGACCCGATCGCCGCCCAGGCGATCCTCCCCAGCAACGGCCGCCGGATCGTCCGCGCCCTGGAGGTCATCGAGATCACCGGGCGCCCGTACACCGCGAACCTGCCCGGCCACGAGTCCGTCTACGAGACCGTCCAGATCGGCGTCGACGTGGGCCGGCCGGAACTCGACGAACGGATCGCGCTGCGGGTCGACCGGATGTGGGAGGCCGGGCTCGTCGACGAGGTCCGCGACCTGGAGGCCCGGGGCCTGCGCGACGGGATCACCGCCTCCCGCGCACTCGGCTACCAGCAGGTGTTGTCCGCCCTCGCGGGCGCGTGCACCGAGGACGAGGCGAGGGCCGAGACCGTCCGGGCCACCAAGCGCTTCGCCCGCCGGCAGGACTCGTGGTTCCGGCGCGACCCGCGCGTGCACTGGCTGAGTGGCGCCCTCGCGGACCGCGGGGAACTCGCCGGACTCGCGCAGTCGTTGGTCGAACGAGCGGTCACAGCCTGATCACGTGATGGCATCGGGACGCCCCGTGCGCCCGTACCGGGGCCGGGGCCGTGCCATCATCAAACTTCTGAACAGCGGCGTACGAAGTCCGAGTGGGGAGGGCGCGTGGCTATGGAGGCCGGCCCTCGTGACACCGGGCGGGACGACACCAGACGGGAAGCGGACCCGATGCTTCACAGCGGGATCGCGGAATCGGTCGGGTCGGACGGCCCGGACGCCCTCGGCCTGCCCGCCGACCCGGCGCGGCTGACGCCCGACGGCCCCGACGCCCCGGACATCACCGCCCTGGACGTCTCGGGCCCCGAGTTCGAGGTCGAACTGCGGCCGCAGCGCCGCCTGCGCATCTGGCAGATCGCTCCCATCGTGATGCTCGCCGCCGCCGGATCCCTGATGTTCGCCTTCCCGCTCGCCTTCGAGTTCGGCGACGGCGGAGCCGTGGTTGCCATGCTCGGCTTCCTCATCAGCTGCTGCGCCGGCGGGTGGGCCATGATGGCCGCGCGCCGCGTCGGCCACTCCTGGCCCGGACTGCCGCCCCGCGGCAGCGGCCGCCGCCCCGACTGGCGCATGGCCGCGCTGTACACGGTGATGGCCCTCGCCCTGGTGTCCCTGGCCGTGTACCGGGTCGCGCGCCTGCGCTGAGCGGGCCCGCGCGCCCTCCCCGTCGGGCCCCCACGCCGCGGACACCGGGCGAGCGCCCGGAGGCGAAACGGGCCCCGAAGGTACGATGACCTGGTGACGCACCGCACCCTCTCCTTCCTCAAGGGCCACGGGACCGAGAACGACTTCGTGATCGTTCCCGACCCGGACAACGCCATCGACCTGCCCGTGACCGCCGTCGCCGCACTGTGCGATCGGCGGGCCGGCATCGGGGCCGACGGGGTGCTGCACGTCGTGCGGTCCGCCGCCCACCCCGACACGGCGCACCTGGCCGACGAGGCCGAGTGGTTCATGGACTACCGCAACAGCGACGGGTCCATCGCCGAGATGTGCGGCAACGGCGTCCGGGTCTTCGCCCGCTACCTCCTGCACGCCGGCCACGTCGAGCCCGGCGACCTCGCCGTCGCCACCCGGGGCGGCGTCAAGCGCGTCCACCTCGACAAGAGCGGCGACGTCACCGTCTCCATGGGCCGCGCCGAACTGCCCGTCGGCGACGTCACCGTCTCCGTCGGCGAGCGTTCGTGGCCCGCGCGGAACGTGAACATGGGCAACCCGCACGCGGTGGCCTTCGTCGACAGCCTCGACGACGCCGGGACCCTGTACACCGCCCCGCCGTTCAGTCCGGCGTCCGCGTACCCGACCGGAGTCAACGTCGAGTTCGTCGTCGAGCGGGGCCCCCGGCACGTCGCGATGCGCGTCCACGAGCGCGGCTCCGGCGAGACCCGCTCCTGCGGCACCGGCGCCTGCGCCGTGGCCGTGGCCGCGATCCGACGCGACGGCGTCGACCCGGCCGTGACCGGCGAACCGGTCACGTACACCGTCGACCTCCCCGGCGGACGACTCGTCATCACCGAGCACCCCGACGGGCAGATCGACATGACCGGACCGGCCGTCATCGTGGCCGAGGGCGAGCTCGATCCGACATGGCTGACCGAAACGGCTTTCGCATGAAGGTTCCCTCCAATGGGTGATCCGTTTCACGCTGAGCGAGAGGTGGACTGCGCCACGTGGTGGGGTCGGTAACATCAGGCACCGGCCCTGAGGGCTCACCCCATGCCCACCACCGCCGGTCGAAGCCGCCGGAGGTGCCCATGAGTGCAGAGGCCACGAACCCCGAAGCACACCCCGAAGCGCGCCCTGAGCTGCGTAGACGGGGCCGGAGCAGGCTGGATCTGCGCCGGCTCGGGCGTGCCGCGCTGCTCGGGCCCGCGTCCCGAGACCGGCTTCCGGACGCCATCGGACACGTGGCGGAAGCGCATCGCGCCCACCATCCGGACGCCGATCTGTCCATTCTGCGGCGCGCATATCTGCTCGCGGAGACCTCTCACCGCGGCCAAATGCGAAAAAGTGGTGAGCCGTACATCACACATCCGCTCGCCGTCACCCTGATCCTCGCCGAACTCGGCGCGGAGACAACGACGTTGACGGCGTCCCTCCTCCACGACACCGTCGAGGACACGGACGTGACCCTCGATCAGGTACGCGAGGAGTTCGGCAACGAGGTCTGCTTCATCGTGGACGGTGTCACCAAGGTCGAGAAGATCGACTACGGCGCCGCCGCCGAACCCGAGACCTTCCGCAAGATGCTCGTCGCCACCGGCAACGACGTCCGCGTCATGTCCATCAAACTCGCCGACCGACTGCACAACATGCGCACCCTCGGCGTGATGCGCCCCGACAAACAGGCGCGCATCGCCAAGGTCACCCGCGACGTCCTCATCCCGCTCGCCGAACGACTCGGCGTACAGGCCCTCAAGACCGAGCTGGAAGACCTCGTCTTCGCGATCCTGCACCCCGAGGAGTACGAGGAGACCCGCGCGCTCATCGCCGCCCACGCGGGGGAGCGCGACCCGCTGCCCGGGATCGCGGACTCCGTGCGCGGCGTCCTGCGCGACGCCGGCATCGCCGCCGAGGTCGTGGTCCGGCCCCGCCACTTCGTCTCCGTGCACCGCATCTCCCGCAAGCGCGGCGAACTGCGCGGCTCCGACTTCGGACGGGTCCTCATCCTCGTCGGCGAGAACGCCGACTGCTACGCGGTCCTCGGTGAACTCCACACCTGTTTCACCCCGGTGGTCTCGGAGTTCAAGGACTTCATCGCCTCCCCGAAGTTCAACCTCTACCAGTCGCTGCACACCGCCGTCGCCACCGCCGAGGGGCACGTCGCCGAGGTCATCGTCCGCACCCGGCAGATGCACCGCGTCGCCGAGGCCGGGGTGGTCGCGCTCGGAAATCCGTACACCACCCCGCCGGTCGACGCCGCCGAGGGCGACGAGGAGCGGGTCGACCCGACGAGACCCGGCTGGTTGTCCCGACTGCTCGACTGGCAGCAGTCCGCACCCGACCCCGACACCTTCTGGACGGTGCTGCGCGCCGAACTGGCCCAGGACCGCGAGATCACCGTCTTCCGGGCCGACGGCGGGACGCTGGGCCTGCCGGGCGGGGCGAGCTGTATCGACGCCGCCTACGCCCAACACGGTGAGGCGGCGCACGGCTGTATCGGCGCCCGGGTCAACGGGCGCCTCACCTCCCTCTCGTCCCGGCTGTCCGACGGGGACACCGTCCAACTCCTGCTCGCGCACGACGCCTCCTCCGGGCCCGCCGCCGACTGGCTCGACCACGCCAAGACCCCGGCCGCCCGGATCGCCATCAGCGGCTGGCTCCAGACCCACCCCGACTCCGCGGCCGCCACCACCACCGCCGCCCGGGCCCCGCTCTCCGTCGTGGGGGCGCGCGGCGGCGGGGCGAACGCCGTCGCCGACCTGCCGGACGCGCCCGTGCGACTGGCCGGCTGCTGCACCCCCGTACCGCCGGACGCCGTCGCCGGGTTCGTCGTACGCGGCGGAGCCGTCACCGTGCACCGCGTCCACTGCCCGGCGGTGGCCCAGATGCGTGCCGTCGGCCGCACCTCCGTCGCCGTGCACTGGCGGGCCACCGCGGACTGCCGCGTGACCCTGCTCGCCGAATCGTTCGGCCGCCCGCACCTCCTGGCCGATCTGACCGAGGCCATCGCCCGCGAAGGGGTCGAGGTGGTCTCCGCGACCGTGGAACCGCCCGTCGAACAGCGCGTCCGGCACTCCTACACCCTCCAGTTGCCCGACGCGACGGGGCTGCCGGCCCTGATGCGGGCGATGAGGGACGTACCGGGCGTGTACGACGTCAGCCGGGCGTAGCGCGACAGCCGGGCGAAGCGGGGAGGACCGGGGGCCGGGGGGCTCGGGGGTTCGGGGGAACGGGAATCCGGGGGCGGAACGCACGTCGGCCGGGCCACGGCGTCGGACGCCCTCGTTCGGGTGCACCCGGCGCGCGCCGTTCGCGGCCCCGTGCCGGGCGCTGGTAAGCGATGGGGGATGCAGCTCACCTCCCCCCGCCTGCGTGCCGCCCTGCTCGCCGCCGCCTCGCTCACCCTCGTCGCCGCCGTACTGCCCCCGCCCCAGCCGCTGGGCATCGGCGACCGGCTCTTCCCCGAGCTCGGCAACCCCGGGTACGACGTCCTCTCGTACGACCTGTCCTTCACGTACAAGGACAACCGGACCCCGCTCGACGCCGTCACCGTCATCAGCGCCCGCACCCTGCACGCGCTGGACCGCATCAACCTCGACTTCACCCACGGCCAGGTGGCGTCCGCCGAGGTCAACGGGGAACCGGCCCGGTTCGAGAGCGCGGGAGAGGACCTCGTACTGACCCCCGCCCGCCCGGTCACCCAGGGGTCCGTGCTGAGCATCACCGTGCGCCACACCAGCGACCCGCGCGGCCGCGGCGACGGCGGCTGGGTGCCCACCGAGGACGGACTGGCCATGGCCAACCAGGCCGACGCCGCCCACCGCGTCTTCCCCTGCAACGACCACCCCGCCGACAAGGCGTACTTCACCTTCCGGATCACCGCCCCGGCCGGGCTCACGGCGGTGGCCAACGGACTGCCCGGCGCGCTCCCGACCCGCCGCGCGGGCGGCCCGACCACCTGGACGTACCGCACCCTGCACCCCATGGCCACCGAACTGGCCCAGGTCTCCGTCGGGACCTCGGAGGTCGTCCACCACACGGGCCCGCACGGACTCCCGCTGCGCGACGTGGTGCCCGCCGCCGACCGGGTGCGCCTGGAACCCTGGCTGAAGAAGACCGACGGCCACGTCCGGTGGATGGAGGAGCGGGTCGGGCGCTACCCCTTCGAGAACTACGGAGTGCTGATCGCCCGGGCCACGACCGGCTTCGAGCTGGAGACCCAGACCCTCTCGCTCTTCGAGCACGGCCTGTTCTCCGGGAACGCCGGCTACCCCGAGTGGTACGTCGAGGCCGTGATGGTCCACGAACTCGCACACCAGTGGTTCGGGGACAGCGTGAGCCCCCGCACCTGGTCCGACCTGTGGCTCAACGAAGGACACGCGACCTGGTACGAGGCCCTGTACGCCGACGGCCTCGGCAAGTACTCCCTGGAGCGACGCATGCGCGAGGCGTACCAGCGCTCCGACCAGTGGCGGGCCGCCGGTGGCCCCCCGGCCGCCCCCAAGGCCGCCGCCCCCGGGGAGAAGATCGGCCTGTTCCGGCCCGTGGTCTACGACGGGGCCGCGCTCATCCTGTACGCCCTGCGCCAGGAGGTCGGCGCCGCGACCTTCGACCGGATCGAGCGCCGCTGGGTGGCCGCGCACGCGGACTCCACGGCCGGCACGGACGACTTCGTCCACCTGGCCTCACAGGAGGCGGGGCGCGACCTGACCGCGTTCCTCAAGCCCTGGCTGTACGGCACGACCACCCCGGCGATGCCGGGGCATCCGGAATGGGGCGGCCCGAAAAGCGTGTGACGCGCCCGGAACGGGCATGTCACCATCAACGAGGCCGTTCGGCGACCGATCGGCCCGGGGCCCGGGCTCCGGGAATCACCGGGCCATGTGACGCGTTGGACGTGACAGTGTTATGTCACGTTCGGCGGTAGCGTTGGCCATTGCCGGGCGCGACGCATTCGAATCGACGTAAGGATCCAATGACCTCCTCTTCTTCCCCTTCCCAGGACGCGCGGGACGCACAGGACGTGCGTGACCCGCAGAGCTTCACCGAGAGCCTTCGGGCCGATGCCCTGATGGAAGAGGACGTCGCCTGGAGCCACGAGATCGACGGAGACCGGGACGGCGAGCAGCTTGAGCGCTCCGAGCGCGCGGCCCTGCGGCGCGTGGTCGGTCTCTCCACCGAGCTCGAAGACGTCACCGAGGTCGAGTACCGACAGCTCCGGCTGGAGCGCGTCGTACTCGTCGGTGTCTGGACCTCCGGCACGGTGACGGACGCCGAGAACTCCCTCGCGGAGCTCGCCGCCCTCGCCGAGACGGCGGGCGCCCTCGTCCTCGACGGCGTGATCCAGCGTCGCGACAAGCCCGACCCGGCCACCTTCATCGGCTCCGGCAAGGCCCGCGAACTGCGCGACATCGTCATGGAGAGCGGCGCCGACACCGTCGTCTGCGACGGTGAGCTCAGCCCCGGCCAGCTCATCGCCCTCGAAGACGTGGTCAAGGTCAAGGTCGTCGACCGCACCGCGCTCATCCTCGACATCTTCGCCCAGCACGCGAAGTCCCGAGAGGGCAAGGCCCAGGTCGCGCTCGCGCAGATGCAGTACATGCTGCCGCGCCTGCGTGGCTGGGGTGCGTCGCTGTCCCGTCAGATGGGTGGCGGCGGCGGTGGCGGCATGGCCACCCGTGGCCCCGGTGAAACCAAGATCGAGACCGACCGGCGTCGGATCCGCGAGAAGATGGCGAAGATGCGCCGGGAGATCGCGGACATGAAGACCGGCCGCGACATCAAGCGCCAGGAACGCCGGCGCAACAAGGTGCCCTCGGTCGCCATCGCCGGCTACACCAACGCTGGCAAGTCCTCGCTGCTCAACCGCCTCACGGGCGCCGGCGTGCTGGTGGAGAACTCGCTGTTCGCCACCCTCGACCCGACCGTGCGCCGGGCCGAGACGCCGTCCGGCCGGATCTACACCCTGGCCGACACCGTCGGTTTCGTCCGGCACCTGCCCCACCACCTGGTCGAGGCGTTCCGCTCCACGATGGAGGAGGTCGGCGACTCCGACCTCATCCTGCACATCGTGGACGGCTCGCACCCGGCCCCGGAGGAGCAGCTGGCGGCCGTACGCGAAGTGATCCGCGAGGTCGGCGCGGTCAACGTGCCCGAGATCGTCGTGATCAACAAGGCGGACGCGGCGGACCCGCTCGTCCTCCAGCGGCTGCTGCGCATCGAGCGGCACTCCATCGCCGTCTCGGCCCGCACCGGCATGGGCATCGACGAGCTGCTGGCGCTCATCGACACCGAGCTGCCGCGACCCGAGGTCGAGGTGGAGGCACTGGTGCCGTACACCCGCGGCTCGCTGATCGCCCGGGCCCACGCCGAGGGCGAGGTCATCTCCGAGGAGCACACCCCGGAGGGCACCCTGCTCAAGGCACGCGTCCACCAGGAACTCGCCGCGGACCTGGCACCGTACGTGCCGGCCAAGCACTGACCGGTGCGGCGCGTCGGTGAAGCACCGGCGCGACATCACATGAGGGAGGGCCCCCGCGATGCGGGGGCCCTCCCTCATGTGATGTCGCGCCGGCCCGGGCGCCGCGCGCCCGGGCCACTCGCTACTTGAACTTGGCGCTCACCGCGGAGTAGATGCCCTTGGCCTCCGGGCCCAGGCGCGGACCGGCCAGCCAACCGGCCTTGGCCGGGCCGATCGAGGTGTTCGACACCAGCGCCGGCCTGCCGTCGGCACCCGCCGCGACCCAACCGCCACCCGAGGAACCGCCGGTCATGGTGCAACCGATGCGGTACATCACCGGGTCGGCGGCCTTCAACGACAGACGACCGGGCTTGTCCGTGCACTGGAACGCCCGCTGGCCGTCGAACGGAGCCGCAGCCGGGTAGCCCGTCGCCGTGATGCCCGCGACCTTGCCCACCGCCGGCGCGTTGAAGTCCACCGGAAGCGCCGAACCGACCGTCTCCTCCAGCGACTTGCCGCTGCCCTTCTCCGGTGCGACGTGCAGCACCGCGAAGTCGTACGGAGCGCCCGCGCCACCGGTGGGACCACCCGACGCGATCCACTGGTCCGAGGTCTGCGCCCAGTCGCTCCACCACACGCCGTAGGGGGCGACCTGCTCGCGCGGCGCGCCCTTCAGCTGCGCCGACGCCCTGCCCGCGTTGTTGTAGGACGGCACGAAGGCGATGTTGCGGTACCAGCCGCCCGCCTTGCCCGCGTGGACACAGTGACCAGCCGTCCACACCATGTTGGACTTGCCCGGGTGCGCCGGGTCCTTCACCACGGTCGCCGAGCAGACCATCGACCCCTCGGGGCCGTCGAAGAAGACCTTGCCGGACGCCGGAACGCTGGAGTGGTACGGCGCCACCGCACCCCTCGCCCGCACCGGAACCGGCGTCGGGTCCGTGACACCCTGGTCCTTGCCCGCGTCCGGATCCACGGCCGGAGGCTGCGGAGTCTTGTCGGCGTCACGCATCCGGTCCGGGTCCCACAGACCCTCGATGACCGGGTTGATGTAGTCGCCCGCCTCGCGGAGCCAGTCCTCCTGCTTCCAGTTCTTCCACGCACCTCCCCGCCACTTCTCCAGGTCGACGCCGTGCTCCTTGAGCTTGTCCCTGAGCTCGTCCGGGATCTTGATCCCGTCCGTACCGGGCGGAAGACTCGCAGCCACGGTCGGCTTGGCGTCGCCGCCGGCCTCCCCGTCGCCGGGGCCACAGGCTGCGGCGGTCAGCGCGAGCGCGGCCGCGCACAGGATCGCGGTGACCGGTCGGATCGGTCGCATGTCGTAAATCCCCCTGGTGTTTCGAGGCGTT
Organism: Streptomyces sp. NBC_01426; assembly: GCF_036231985.1. GTDB lineage: Bacteria > Actinomycetota > Actinomycetes > Streptomycetales > Streptomycetaceae > Streptomyces. The sequence goes on along the minus strand of NZ_CP109500.1, from coordinate 2,347,767 downwards.
GAACGGGGTGGAGTGCGGTGGCCGTACGGGTGTACGGCAAGCGCAGCACCCCACTATGCCGCTGCTCCGAAGGACGGCACAGCCCGGGGCCGCGGTTCCTGTTCTTCGAACCATCCCCGGAACTTGTTCGATTCGGACATCCCGCAGGACATCGCGGCGGACTGTGTGCAGGAAACGGCGGCGGACCTCGATGTGACCTCGTGGTCGTGTTCGCGACTGCTTCGGCGGGACTTCGTGGCGGGCTTCGCGCTGCTTCGTGGCGGACAAGGATCTTCGGTCCACCCGTGATCCGCGGCCGTCACCGTCGTTGGTACGTACGGGGGACGGGGGAGCAGCGTTCATGTTCGAGACGCAATCCGGAAGAGAATCCGTGCGGGAGGACCGACACTCGTGGCTTTGAGCGAGGCTTTCACCGAGTCGGCCGCGGCCGCGGAGCAGATCCCGCCGCAAGGAACCAGAGGACCTGTCGCCGCCGAAACCATCCTGCGCAGGCAGGCACAACGGGAGTCCGCCGCCCGGACGTACGCGCGCTCGCTGCCCATCGTCCCGGTGCGCGCCCGGGGCCTGACGATCGAGGGCGCGGACGGACGGCGCTACCTCGACTGCCTGTCCGGTGCGGGCACCCTCGCCCTCGGGCACAACCACCCCGTGGTGCTCGAAGCCATCCGCGGCGTCCTCGACTCCGGCGCACCGCTGCACGTCCTCGACCTGGCGACACCCGTCAAGGACGCCTTCACCACCGAGTTGTTCGCGAACCTTCCGGCGGCGCTCGCGGCCGACGCCCGGATCCAGTTCTGCGGGCCGGCCGGGACGGACGCCGTGGAAGCCGCGCTCAAACTGGTCCGCACCGCCACCGGGCGTTCCGGGCTGATGGCCTTCACGGGCGCGTACCACGGCATGACCGCGGGAGCACTGGACGCCTCCGGCGGGGCCACCGACGTACGCGTCACCCGGCTCCCCTACCCCCAGGACCACCGCTGCCCCTTCGGCGTCGGCGGGGTCGAGGGCGCCCGGCTCGGCGCCCGTTGGACCGAGAGCCTGCTCGACGACCCGAAGGGCGGGGTACCCACGCCCGCCGGGCTCATCGTCGAACCCGTACAGGGAGAGGGTGGCGTCCACCCCGCCCCGGACGACTGGCTCCGGCGGATGCGCGAGATCACCGAGGCCCGGGGAATCCCGCTGATCGCGGACGAGGTGCAGACGGGCGTGGGCCGCACCGGGGCCTTCTGGGGCGTGGACCACGCGGGGGTGGTGCCCGACGTGATGGTGCTGTCCAAGGCCATCGGCGGCAGCCTGCCGCTCGCGGTGATCGTCTACCGGTCCGAACTCGACGTCTGGGCGCCCGGCGCCCACGCCGGCACGTTCCGCGGCAACCAACTGGCCATGGCCGCAGGCACCGCCACCCTCGCCTACGTCCGCCGCAACAACCTCGCGGAACGCGCCGGGGTACTGGGCGAACGCATGCTGACGGCCCTGCGCGCCCTGGCCGCCGACCACCCGTGCATCGGCGACGTACGAGGCCGCGGGCTGATGCTGGGCGTCGAACTCGTGGACCCCGAAACCGGCGACGCCGCCCCGGACCTCGCCGCCACCGTCCGCCAGGAATGCCTGGACCGCGGGCTGATCGTCGAACTCGGCGGCCGCCACTCCTGCGTGGTCCGCCTGCTCCCCCCGCTCACCCTGACCGACGAGCAGGCCGCAGCCGTCCTGGAACGGCTGGCCGACGCCATCGCCGCCACCGCCCGACGGTCCCACTGACCCCACCCGCACCCCAAGGACCCCCGATGCCGGACCCCTCCACCCCGCACCCCACCCCCTCCCCGAGGGCCGGCACCCCGACGCCGGGCTTCACCCCGACGCCGGGCTTGAGCCTGGGGCCGGGCCCGAGCCTGGGGCCGGGCCCGAGGCCGAGCCTGAGCCTGGAACCGAGCACGAACCCGGGACCGGGGCCGGGGCCGGGGCCGGGACCGAGCACGAGCCCGAGGTCGGAGTTCGCCCCGGGGCAGGCCCCGAGCCGGGAGTTCAGCCTGGGAGAGGTGCAGGGCCCGGGGTTCAGCCCGGGTGGTGGGCACCAACCGAGTCCGGAGCCCACCCCGCCCTCGGGTACGGCCCACCCCGTCCCGTCCGCACCCGCGCCTGAATGTCCCCACCCGGCCCCTCCTCTCGACCACGCGGCCCCAGGCGCCCGGCCCGCCGGCTCGGTCAGCGCCCCGACAGCCCCCGCCCTGGCCGCGTCAGCCCTGGCTGGTTCGGGTCCGGTCACCTCGCGCGCGGTCGCCTCGGGTCCGGGCGACTCGGTCAGGACCCCGAGCTCGACTCCGGCCACCCCGGCTGCCGCGGCATCGGCTCCCTCGCCCCTGTCACCGAGCTCGGCTCCGATGGCCCCAGCGAAGGGCAACGTCAGCACCCCGGTGACCGCGACCCCGACCGCCTCGGCCGCGACTTCAGCTTCGACAGCGGCTCCGGCTCCGGCTCCGACTTCGGCGTCGGCTCCGGCCCCGGCCCCGGCCCCGGCTCCAGCTCCGACTTCGGCGTCGGCTCCCAAGGGGACCGCCCCGACCCGAACCGAGCTTTCGGGCGGGACGCCGGGCCAGGAGACCTCAGCAGCGGTGGCATGGTCAGCACCGGTCCTGGCGCCGACAGCGGCCCTGGACTGGGCAGTGGCTCGCCCCGCGCAGGCCCCCTTCCACGCAGTCCCGGCCGCCCCGGTCAGCTCCGACTCTCTCGGAGCCCGGACCTCGCCCCCCGCACCCCCGGGCACACGGCCGGCCGGCCCGGGCTCGGTGACAGGTCGCCAGAGCCCGGCGTCGGCAACCCTGGCCTCCTGGCCGGCCCCGGGGCCCACCCCGACGGCGAGCCCGGCCAGTCCGACCCCGAACCGCGGTCCCGCCCTCGCCGCCCGACCCCCGCTCGGTGCGCCCACGCAGGGAGTCACGGGGCAGGACCTCACCCCGCTGCTGTGGCTCGCCCCCACCCCGTTCGCCGGCTCGGGCCCGAGCCCGCGCCCGGCTCCGACCGAGGCCCGGTCCCTCGACCCGGGAGAGGCGGACCCCGGTCCGAACCCGGCGTCGTCCCGGAGCTTCAGGCCGGCCCGCGAGGACACCCCTTCGCCCCGCCTCGCACCCGACCCGGTACGAGACACTGCCCCCATCGCAGCACCCAAGCCCCCGACCCCGGGCGCCCGGCCTGAGGCGCCACCGACAGCGGGCACCCCTCAGGATCCGACCGCTCCCGCCACCGCACTGGGTCACGACACCCCACCCATCCCCGAGGCTGTCCCCAGCCCCAGCCCCAGCCCCAGCCCCAGCCCCAGCCCCAGCCCCAGCCCCAGCCCCAGCCCCAGCCCCAGCCCCAGCGCCGGCACCCCCAGCCTCAGCGCGAGCCCCAGCGGCGCCCCCAGCCCCACCCCCAGCCCCGGAATCGCCCCGGCGCCCGAGGTCGCTCCGGCGGCAAGTCCGGAGCCAGGCCGAGCATCGGACGTGCCGGGGCACCACCGCGCCCCGGCCGCCCCGTCCGCCCCGTCCGCCCCGGACCCCGGCCGTGCCCCGTCCGCCCCAACGTCCGCAGCCGCCCCGACGCCCCCGCCCGAGGCACCGATCCCGGTCGCGGCGGCGGCCGAACCGCACCACGCGCCGGTGTCTCCCGCCGGCGTGCCACGGCAGGTGGGCGGAAGCCGCAGATTCGAAGCGGGAGGAACCGGGGCAGGCGCCGGTCCCGGCACACCGGGCTCCGCGATGCTCCCAGACCTGCTCGACCACCCCGACCCGGCCATCGCCGCCGAAACCGCCGCGGTGGAGAACCTGCTGCGGTGCTGGGTCCGCGAAAGCGGCCTCGGCCGCCCCGACGGGCCCGCTGGAACGCCGCTCCGCATCCCCCTGCCCGCATCCGGCACCGCGGTACTCGTCGCCGTCCGGCACTGGTCGCCGGCCGGCTGGCACCGCTTCGCCTCCGCCCGGATCGAAGGCGCCCCAGCCGAAGCCCCCGCGCTGGACGCCGTCACCCTCGCCGCGCTCATCGCCCGTGAGGGCACCGGCCGTGGCGGCGCCGATCTGGTCGGCCGGGTCGCCGACTCGGTCCAGCGCACGGCGGAGTTCATCGCCGACCGGCGAGCCCGCCCCGCTGCCCCCGCCCCCGTCGCCGAGGACCGATTCCTCACCGCCGAACAGTCCCTCCTCCTCGGCCACCCCCTGCACCCGACCCCGAAGAGCCGCGAAGGTCTCTCCGAAGCCGAGGTGCGCCGCTACTCACCCGAACTCCACGGCTCCTTCCCCCTGCACTGGTTCGCGGTCGCGCCTGCCGTCCTCGCCACCGACTCCGCCTGGACCGAACGCGGCCGCCCGGTTTCCGCCGCCCAACTGTTCGCCCGCCTTGCGCCCGGTCTGCCCTCGCCCACCGGCACCACCCCTCTTCCGCTTCACCCCTGGCAGGCCCGCGACCTCCTCCAACGCCCGGCCGTCGCCGCCCTGTGCGACGCCGGACTCCTGACCGACCTGGGCCCGTACGGCGACCCCTGGTATCCCACCTCCTCCATTCGCACCGTGCACCGCCCCGGTTCCCCCGCGATGCTCAAGCTGTCCCTGGGCCTGCGCATCACCAACTCCCGCCGGGAGAACCTCCGCAAGGAACTCCACCGCGGCGTCGAGGTCCACCGCCTGCTGCGCGCCCGACTCGCCGAGCAGTGGCAGTCGGCCCACCCCGGTTTCGACATCGTCCGCGACCCCGCCTGGGTCGCCGTCGACTCCCTCGACGGCACGCCCGTCCCGGGACTCGACGCCCTGCTGCGCCACAACCCCTTCCGCTCCGACGACGACGCCCTCTGCATCGCCGCGCTCACCACTCCGCGGCCGTGGCCCGGTCGGACCACGATGCGCTCCCCGCTCGTCGAGACCGTCGCCCGGCTCGCCGCCTCCACCGGCCGCCCGGTCCCCGCCGTCGCCGCCGAGTGGTTCCTGCGCTACCTCGACCACGTCGTCCGGCCGATCCTCGCCCTCGACGCACTCGCCGGGGTCGCCCTCGAAGCGCACCAACAGAACACCCTGGTGCTCCTCGACCCGGCCGGCTGGCCGATCGGCGGCCGCTACCGCGACAACCAGGGCTACTACTTCCGCGACTCCCACCGCGCGGAACTGCAACACCGGCTCCCCGGCATCGGCAGCGCCAGCGACACCTTCGTCTCCGACGCCGTCACCGACGAACGCTTCGCCTACTACCTCGGCATCAACAACGTGCTCGGCCTCATCGGCGCCTTCGGGTCCCAGCACCTCGCCGACGAACGCGTACTCCTCGCGGCCTTCCGCCGCTTCCTCGGGAAGAACGCGGGCCTCGGGCCGCTCCCCGCCCAACTGCTCGACTCACCCACCCTCCGCTGCAAAGCCAACCTGCTCACCCGCCTGGGCGGCCTCGACGAACTCGTCGGTCCCGTCGACACCCAGTCCGTCTACGTCACCATCACCAACCCCCTTCACGACTGACGCGTCCGTACCGACACGGAGAAGAGCCCCATGCCCTCCACCGACACCTCGACCGGTCCCGTCGGTTCAGCCCTCGCCACAACCGGATACTCCCTCGGCCACATGCGCCGCCCCCCGCAGCGCTGGCCCCTGCTCGCAGAAGCCGACCTGCTCGACTCCCCGGCCACCTGGGACGCCATCGCCACCGCTGCCGGAGCCTTCCGCCTCGAACCCGTACGCCCACGTAGAGACCTGGACCTCATCGCGGGATGGATGAACGACCCCGAGGTGGCCGCCTATTGGGAACTCGCCGGCCCGGCCTCGACCACCGCAGATCACCTGCGGGCCCAGCTCGACGGCGACGGCCACAGCCTTCCCTGCCTCGGCCTCCTCGACGGCACACCGATGAGCTACTGGGAGATCTACCGGGCCGACCTCGACCCGCTCGCCCGGTACTACCCGGCACGCCCCCACGACACCGGTATCCACCTGCTCATCGGAGCCGGCACGAACCGCGGCCGAGGTCTGGGCACCACCCTGCTGCGCGCCGCCGCCGACCTGCTGCTCGACAACCGTCCACGCTGCGCACGCGTCATCGCCGAACCGGACATCCGCAACACCCCCTCCGTATCAGCCTTCTTGAACTCCGGATTTCGCTATTCCGCTGAAATCGACCTTCCCGAGAAGCGCGCGGCGCTGATGATCCGGGAGCGGGCGCTGCGCAATCTCATCTGATCGCCGCCCCACCGTCCCGAAGCATCCGTCTCACGCCTCTCCCTTCGAAAACTCTGCGTCACGCAGCAAAGTTCCCGATCTCCGAGGAGTCCCGTGCCGAATTTCCCCGAAGCCCCCGACTCCGCGGAGCCCGCCCTGCCCCCGTCGCCTCAGCACCCGGTCACGCCGCCCGAGATCAACGGATCGACCTGGGACTTCGCGGCCCGCAGGCTGCTGGCCAAGATGCTCGGCGAATTCGCGTACGAGGAGATCGTCAGTCCCGTTCCGACTCCGTCCGCCGCGGGCGACGCCTGGACCCTGACCCTCGACGACGGTGGTCACCTCGGGTTCCGAGCGCGCCGTCGTTCCTACGGGAGCTGGCAGGTCGCCCCCGACACCATCACGCTCACCCCGCCGCCCCCCTCCACGGAGACCTCGACCGCGTTCGGGGACCCGTACGAGTTCCTTGTCCGCGCCCGCACTCTCCTCCGGCTCGACGGAGAGACCCTCGGTCACCTGGTCCGAGAGCTGAGCGCCACCCTCGCCGCCGACGCCCGCCTCGATCACCACGCCCTGACCGCCGACGTACTCGCCGACCTCGACTACGCAGCGCTCGAAGGACACCAGACGGGCCACCCCTGGCTCGTCCTCAACAAGGGCCGCATCGGACTGTCCGCCTCCGACACCGCCGCCTGGGCTCCCGAGGCGCGTACCCGCCAACGATTGCCCTGGCTCGCCGCCCACACCTCCCTGGCGGAGTACCGCGGCGCGGCCGGTCTGGAAGATCCCGCCCGGCTCTACTCCGCCGAACTCGACCCCGTCACCAGGGCCGGCTTCGACCGCGTCCTGCGCGACCGCGGCCTCGACCCGCGCGGCTACCTCTACCTCCCGGTGCACCCCTGGCAGTGGGACGAGATCGTGTTGCCCCTGTTCGCGCCGGCCCTCGCGTCGGGCGCCCTGGTGCCGCTGCCCGCGGACCTCGACATGCGCCTCCCGCAACAGTCGATCCGCACCTTCCTCAACCTGACCCGCCCCGATCGGCACAGCGTCAAACTGCCGCTCTCCGTCTTCAACACCATGGTGTGGCGGGGCCTGCCCTCCGATCTCGCACTCGCCGCCCCCGCCGTCACCGGATGGATCCACTCCCTCCGTGACTCCGATCCCTTCCTGCGTGACGAATGCGGGGTCATCCTGCTGGGCGAGGTCGCGTCCGTCACCGTCCGCCACCCCGTCTACGACCGCCTTCCCGAGGTCCCGTACCAGTACAAGGAACTCCTCGGGGCGATCTGGCGCGAGCCGCTGACCGGCCGTCTCGCCCCCGGCGAGCGGGCCCGCACCCTCGCCTCGCTCCTCCACACGGACCCGCGCGGCCGCTCCTTCACGGCGGAGCTGGTGGCCCGGTCCGGACTCACCCCCACCGTGTGGCTCCAGCGACTCTTCGCCGCCCTGCTGCCGCCGCTCCTCCACTTCCTCTACCGCTACGGGACCGTGTTCTCGCCGCACGGAGAGAACGCCATCGTGGTCTTCGACGAGAACGACGTTCCCGTCCGGCTGGCGGTCAAGGACTTCGTGGACGACATCAACATCAGTCGCGAGCCGCTGCCCGAACACGAGTCGATGCCCGCCGAGGTCCGCGCCGCCCTCCTCACCGAGCCGCCGGCCTTCCTCACCCAGTTCATCCACTCCGGACTGTTCATCGGCGTCTTCCGCTACCTGTCCGCGATCTGCGACGACCGGCTCGGTGTCCCCGAGGACGACTTCTGGTCCCTCGTCCGGGCGGAAATCCTCCACCACCAGTCCCGATTCCCGGAGCTCAAGGAGCGCTTCGAGCTCTTCGACCTGCTCAGCGAGCGGATCGACCGGCTCTGCCTCAACCGCAACCGGCTCCACGAGGACGGCTACCGCGACCGGCCGGACCGCCCGCACGCCGTCACGCACGGCACCGTCCCCAACCCCCTCCACCGCTCGTGATCACTCGCCGATGCGGGCACTGTCAGTGGCGCCCCGTAGGGTTGGCAGTGCTATGACGAAGCCCTCCCTCCCCGACCTGCTGCACGCCGCCGTCTCCGCCGTCGGCGGCACGGAGCGGCCCGGCCAGGTGGCCATGGCCGAAGCCGTTGCCGAAGCGATCGACGAGAACTCCCACCGGCTGATCCAGGCAGGCACCGGCACCGGCAAGTCCCTCGGCTACCTGGTGCCCGCCCTCGCACACGGCGAGCGCGTGGTCGTCGCCACCGCGACCCTGGCCCTCCAGCGCCAGCTCGTCGAGCGCGACCTGCCCCGGACGGTGGAGGCGCTGCATCCGCAGCTCCGCCGCCGCCCGCAGTTCGCCATGCTCAAGGGCCGTTCCAACTACCTGTGCCTGCACCGTCTGCACGAGGGCGCACCGCAGGACGAGGAGGAGGGCCTCTTCGACCAGTTCGAGGCGGCCACCCCCAGCAGCAAGCTCGGGAAGGACCTCCTGCGCCTGCGCGACTGGGCGGACGAGACAGAGACGGGCGATCGTGACGACCTGACGCCCGGCGTCTCCGACAAGGCGTGGCAACAGATCTCCGTCTCATCCAGCGAGTGCCTGGGAGCGACGAAGTGCGCCTACGGCGCCGAGTGCTTCGCCGAGGCCGCCCGGGAACGGGCCAAACTCGCCGACGTGGTCGTCACCAACCACGCGCTGCTCGCCATCGACGCCATCCAGGGCGCGCCGGTGCTGCCGCAGCACGAGGTGTTGATCGTGGACGAGGCCCACGAGCTGGTCTCCCGGGTGACGGGCGTCGCAACCGGCGAGCTCACCCCGGGGCAGGTCAACCGGGCCGTGAAGCGCGTCGCGAAGCTCGTGGACGAGAAGACGGCCGATGCCCTGCAGACCGCCTCCGAATCGTTCGAGCGCGTCATGGAACTGGCGCTCCCTGGCCGGCTGGAGACGGTCCCCGAGGACCTCGGCTACGCCCTGATGTCCCTCCGCGACTCCGCGCGCAACGTGATCTCGGCGATCGGCAACACCCGCGATAAGTCCGTGCAGGACGAGGACGCCGTGCGCAAGCAGGCCCTCGCCGCCGTGGAGAGCATCCACGGAGTGGCGGAGCGGATCGTCCTCGGTTCCGAATACGACGTCGTCTGGTACGAGCGGCACGACCGCTTCGGCGCCACCCTGCGCGTGGCACCGCTGTCGGTGTCTGGGCTGCTGCGCGAGAAGCTGTTCGAGGACCGCTCGGTGGTCCTCACCTCCGCCACGCTCAAGCTCGGCGGGGACTTCAACGGGGTCGCCGCGTCGATGGGCCTGTCCCCGGAAGGGGTGGAGGGCGACGACGCACCCGTCTGGCGGGGTCTGGACGTGGGCTCCCCGTTCGACTACCCCAAGCAGGGAATCCTGTACGTCGCCAAGCACCTGGCCACGCCCGGCCGGGAGGGCACCCGCGGCGACATGATGGACGAGCTCGCCGAACTGATCGAGGCGGCCGGCGGTCGTACCCTCGGCCTCTTCTCCTCCATGCGGGGCGCCAAGGCCGCCGCCGAGGAACTGCGCGAGCGGCTCGACCACCCGATCCTGCTCCAGGGCGAGGAGACGCTCGGCGAGTTGATCAAGGCCTTCGCCGCAGATCCCAAGACCTGCCTGTTCGGGACGCTCTCCCTGTGGCAGGGCGTCGACGTTCCGGGGCCCAGCTGCCAGCTCGTGATCATGGACCGGATCCCGTTCCCGCGCCCCGACGACCCCTTGATGAGCGCGCGACAGAAGTCGGTCGAGGAGCACGGTGGCAACGGCTTCATGGCGGTGGCCGCCACACACGCGGCGCTGCTGATGGCCCAGGGCGCGGGCCGGCTCGTCCGGGCGACGGGCGACAAGGGCGTGGTCGCGGTCCTGGACCCCCGACTCGCGACGGCTCGGTACGGCAGCTTCCTACGCGCCACGCTCCCGGACTTCTGGTACACGACGGACCGGAACCAGGTGCGTCGCTCGCTGGCCGCCATCGACGCGACCGCCCAGGCGGACGGCAAGTAGCCGTCCCCGAGGGGGCGGCAGTGACGAAGCGGTGGAACCACGGGAACGGATGCGGACACGAAGCAGCTCCGGGACCGGCGCAGTAGGTCCCGGAGCTGGCTGAGGGCGCGAGGGTCAGACCCTGCGCAGTACGGCGACGACCTTGCCGAGGATGGTCGCCTCGTCGCCCGGAATGGGCTGGTAGGCGGCGTTGTGCGGGAGCAGCCAGACATGGCCGTCTTCGCGCTTGAACCGCTTGACCGTGGCCTCGCCGTCCAGCATCGCGGCGACGATGTCGCCGTTCTCCGCGACGGGCTGGCGCCGGACGGTGACCCAGTCACCGTCACAGATCGCGGCCTCGATCATCGAGTCGCCGACGACCTTGAGGACGAAGAGCTCGCCGTCACCCACCAGCTGGCGGGGGAGGGGGAACACGTCCTCGACCGATTCCTCGGCGAGGATCGGGCCGCCGGCCGCGATCCGACCCACCAGGGGCACGTACGACGCGGCAGGCTTGCCGGTGGTGTCCGTGGGCTGCGAGCTGGGCTGGTCCGAGCCGCGCACCTCGTACGCCCGGGGGCGGTGCGGGTCGCGGCGCAGGAAGCCCTTGCGCTCCAGGGCCATCAGCTGGTGCGCGACCGACGAGGTGCTGGACAGTCCCACCGCCTGGCCGATCTCCCGCATCGACGGCGGGTAGCCCCTGCGCTGCACGGAGTCGCGGATGACCTCGATGACCCTCCGCTGCCGGTCCGTGAGTCCGGAACTGTCGGCGCGGATGCCTGGAGGTCGCCCTGGCAGCGAGCGAGCGGGGCGGGCGGGCTCCGTCTCCGGATTCTGACTTGCGTCATTCATGGAATGCACCGGCTCAAGTCGGCTCTGGGAGCGGTTCTGGGCAGTGATGGTGGCACTGTCTGCGGTCGTGGTCACGTCTGCGGCCCCTCTCGAAATGTTCTCCCTAGTTGGACAACGGTAGTTGCTTTCGAAAGGTTGCGCCAAACACACGTTCGAGTGAAAAAGCAAGGATCGTTCACTTGAGATGTCGCAAGAGGTGTATAGGCAGACCATCAGTCGAACGTGGATTCGGTCCCGCGTTCGCTGCTTACGGTACCCTTCCGGGTTGGATCGCCAGGGTCCGGGCCGGCGTCCAGTGTGGCACCGAGGGTGCCCGGACGCGGTCGGCTCACGCCGCGACACGCTGAGCGATGTAAATCCACCGCAACCCAAGATCTAGTGGTTGGATGAGCGCTGCCGCCCAGAAGTTGTGGTCCCCGGTCCGCCGGAGCCCCCGACATCGCATATGCTGGTGGCTGCTTCACGAGCCCCCGGCGGGACCGTTTCCTCCGCCGTTCAGGGGCTCCGTGGGGTGATTCAGTCGTGCCGAGAAGGAGGGTGAGGGAACCATGCACTGCCCCTTCTGCAGGCACCCCGACAGCCGCGTAGTCGACAGCCGCACCACGGACGACGGCACGTCGATCCGGCGGCGCCGTCAGTGCCCCGACTGCTCCCGTCGCTTCACGACGGTGGAGACGGCCTCGCTGATGGTGATCAAGCGCAGCGGGGTGACCGAACCCTTCAGTCGCTCCAAGGTCATCTCTGGCGTCCGCAAGGCGTGCCAGGGTCGACCGGTCACCGAGGACGCCCTCGCCAAGCTCGGCCAACGGGTCGAGGAGGCGGTGCGCGCCACCGGGAGTGCCGAGCTGACCACCCATGACGTGGGTCTGGCCATACTCGGCCCGTTGCAGGAACTCGACCTGGTCGCCTACCTGCGGTTCGCATCCGTCTACAAAGCGTTCGACACCCTCGAAGACTTCGAGACCGCCATCGTGGAATTGCGCGAGCGGCGGCCTCATCCCCCTGAGGTCGAGCCCGGTGGGACCCCCTCGGTCGTCCCCGTGCCCGCCTCCGCCTCCGACTGACCTGACCGGCCGCACAGCAGCGCGGTCTGCCCGGTCGATTCGAGGCGCCTCCCGGCGGTAGCCGGGAGCAGATTCGTAGATACAAGACACACAGCACCGTGCCGCGGAATAGCGCTGGCACTTTAGGGCGTTTTTGCCCGCATATGGGAGGCGGCCATGACAGAGACGGCGAGCAGCTCGGCGCGAGGTTCCCGAGCCAAGGGGACCAAGGCCACCAAGAGCGGCCTGCGGATCGAGCGCATCCACACCACCCCGGGCGTGCACCCGTACGACGAGGTGAGCTGGGAGCGTCGTGACGTCGTCATGACCAACTGGCGCGACGGTTCGGTCAACTTCGAGCAGCGTGGCGTCGAGTTCCCCGACTTCTGGTCGGTGAACGCGGTCAACATCGTCACCAGCAAGTACTTCCGCGGCGCGGTCGGCAGCCCGCAGCGCGAGACCGGCCTGAAGCAGCTCATCGACCGGATCGTGAAGACGTACACGAAGGCCGGCGAGGACTTCGACTACTTCTCCTCGCCCGCGGACGCGGAGATCTTCGAGCACGAGCTGACCTACGCCCTCCTGCACCAGATCTTCAGCTTCAACTCCCCGGTGTGGTTCAACGTCGGCACGCCCCAGCCGCAGCAGGTCTCCGCCTGCTTCATCCTGGCCGTCGACGACTCCATGGAGTCGATCCTCGACTGGTACAAGGAAGAGGGCATGATCTTCAAGGGCGGCTCCGGCGCCGGCCTGAACCTCTCCCGCATCCGCTCCTCCAAGGAGCTCCTCTCCTCCGGCGGCAACGCCTCCGGCCCGGTCTCCTTCATGCGGGGCGCGGACGCGTCCGCAGGAACGATCAAGTCCGGTGGCGCCACCCGTCGCGCCGCCAAGATGGTCGTCCTGGACGTGGACCACCCGGACGTCGAGGACTTCATCGCCACCAAGGTGAAGGAAGAGGAGAAGATCCGCGCCCTGCGCGACGCGGGCTTCGACATGGACCTGGGCGGCGACGACATCACGTCCGTCCAGTACCAGAACGCCAACAACTCCGTCCGCGTGAACGACGAGTTCATGACGGCCGTCGAGAACGGCACCGAGTTCGGCCTGCGGGCCCGCATGACCGGCGAGGTCATCGAGAAGGTCGACGCCAAGGCGCTCTTCCGCAAGCTCGCCGAGGCCGCGTGGGCCTGCGCCGACCCGGGCATCCAGTACGACGGTGTGATCAACAACTGGCACACCTGCCCCGAGTCCGGCCGCATCACCGCGTCCAACCCCTGCAGCGAGTACATGCACCTGGACAACACGTCCTGCAACCTCGCCTCGCTGAACCTGATGAAGTTCCTCGACGACGACGGCAAGGGCAACCAGGCCTTCGACGCCGAGCGCTTCGCCAAGGTCGTCGAGCTCGTCATCACCGCGATGGACATCTCCATCTGCTTCGCGGACTTCCCGACCCAGAAGATCGGCGAGAACACCCGCGCCTTCCGTCAGCTGGGCATCGGCTACGCCAACCTCGGCGCCCTGCTGATGGCCACGGGTCACGCGTACGACTCGGACGGCGGCCGCACCCTCGCCGCGTCGATCACCTCGCTGATGACGGGCACCGCGTACAAGCGCTCCGCCGAGCTGGCCGCGATCGTGGGCCCGTACGACGGCTACGCCCGCAACGCCGACTCGCACAAGCGCGTCATGAAGCAGCACGCCGACGCCAACGCCGTCGCGCCGCGCACCCAGGACCTGGACAACTCCATCTGGGCCGCGGCCACCGAGGCCTGGCAGGACGTCCTGCTCCTCGGCGAGAAGAACGGCTTCCGCAACTCCCAGGCCTCCGTCCTCGCGCCGACCGGCACCATCGGTCTCGCGATGTCCTGCGACACCACCGGTGTCGAGCCGGACCTGGCCCTGGTCAAGTTCAAGAAGCTCGTCGGCGGCGGCTCGATGCAGATCGTCAACGGCACCGTCCCGCAGGCCCTGCGCCGCCTGGGTTACCAGGAGGAGCAGATCGAGGCGATCGTCACCCACATCGCCGAGCACGGTGTGGTCGTCGACGCCCCGGGTCTGAAGGCGGAGCACTACTCGGTCTTCGACTGCGCCATGGGCGAGCGTTCCATCTCCGCGATGGGGCACGTCCGCATGATGGCCGCGATCCAGCCCTGGATCTCCGGCGCGATCTCGAAGACGGTCAACATGCCGGAGACGGCGACCGTCGAGGAGATCGAGGAGATCTACTTCGAGGCGTGGAAGCTGGGCGTCAAGGCGCTGGCGATCTACCGCGACAACTGCAAGGTCGGTCAGCCCCTCTCCGCGAAGAAGAAGGAAGCGGAGAAGGTCGAGGTCACCGAGAAGGCCGAGGAGACCATCCGCGCGGCGGTCGAGAAGGTCATCGAGTACCGCCCCGTCCGCAAGCGCCTCCCCAAGGGCCGCCCGGGGATCACCACCTCCTTCACGGTCGGTGGCGCCGAGGGCTACATGACGGCGAACTCCTACCCGGACGACGGTCTGGGCGAGGTCTTCCTGAAGATGTCCAAGCAGGGTTCGACCCTCGCGGGCATGATGGACGCCTTCTCCATCGCCGTCTCGGTCGGTCTGCAGTACGGCGTCCCGCTGGAGACGTACGTCTCGAAGTTCACGAACATGCGCTTCGAGCCGGCCGGCATGACGGACGACCCGGACGTGCGGATGGCGCAGTCGATCGTCGACTACATCTTCCGTCGCGTGGCGCTCGACTTCCTGCCCTTCGAGACCCGCTCCGCCCTCGGCATCCACTCCGCCGAGGAGCGTCAGCGTCACCTCGACACCGGTTCCTACGAGCCGCTGGACGGAGAGCAGATCGACACCGAGACGCTGGCCCAGTCGGCCCCGCTCGCCGCAGTTCCCGCGCCGAAGCCGGTCACGGCCGTCGCGGCCGCGGCCCCGAAGACGGCGCACTCCAGCGCCGAACTCGTCGAGATGCAGCTGGGTGTCTCCGCCGACGCCCCGCTCTGCTTCTCCTGCGGTACGAAGATGCAGCGCGCCGGCTCCTGCTACATCTGCGAGGGCTGCGGCTCCACCAGCGGCTGCAGCTGACACCGGGCGTGATCGCGCGGGACGGTCGTCCCGCGTGATCGGCACGGCCGGCTGAGCGGTGGCTCACGAAGGGGATCGACCTGATGGTCGGTCCCCTTCGGCGTGTGCGCGACGAGCCGAGGCGGGTTGGTGCGGAGGGCGGTCATGCCGATCATTGTGCGGGGCGCGCCGATCGGGCGCCGTGGAGTGTGCGGGGGAGCGGGAAGCCGTGTGGAGTTCTGACGAGCTGGACCTGGACGCCTATCTGGCGAGGATCGGCCTGGAGACCGGGGCGGGTGGCCGGGAACTCCGGCCCGACCTGCAGACGTTGTACGCAGTGACCCGGGCCCACATCGCCGCCATTCCCTTCGAGAGCCTGGACGTCACGCTCGGCCGTCCCGTCGCGCTGGACGTCAAGGCACTGCAGGACAAGATCGTGCACGGTCGCCGAGGCGGCTACTGCTACGAACAGAACTCGCTGCTGGCCGCCGCCCTGGAGCGGATCGGCTTCGAGGTCGCCGGGCGCGGGGCCCGCAACCGCACCCGGGGTGACACGCTGCTCGCGGTGACGCACGCCGTCCTCGTCGTCACCGTCGAGGGCGAACCGTGGCTGTGCGACGCCGGGTTCGGCCACCCCGGGCCGCGCGAACCCGTACCGCTCGCGCGTACCGGAGTCGAGGTGCGGCAGGGGCGGTGGACGTACGCCGTCCGCGCGGAGGAGGACGGCGTCCTGGTGCTCCGCTCACTGCGCGGGGAGGAGTGGCGTGACCTGTACGCGTTCTCGCCTCAGGCGTACCACCCCGTCGACTACGTGGTGCTGAACCACTACAGCTCCTCCCACCCGCACTCCGCGTTCGTCGGCAAGGTCATCGTCCAGTACCCCGGAGAGTCCGTGCGCGTGGCCCTCGTGGGGAGGGAACTCACCCGCTTGTATCCGGACGGACGCCTCGATCGGGAGAGCGTGGCACCGGACGAGCTGATCACCGTGCTCGACCGCGAGTTCGGACTTCGACTGCCCGAGCGGGACGCCGCGGAACTGGTGCGGATCCATCGGGCCGGGGACTGACCCGGACCGCGCCGGGCCCGTACGATGGCGCGGTGCTGGTCAAGTGGATTCGCTGCACGGTGACGGACCGACGCGGGTTCGAGCGTGGGCAGCGCAAATGGGCGGGGCTTCCGGGGGAGCCGGGCTTCCGGGGGCAGGGCGGCGGATGGAGCCGGGGCCGGCAAGGCGTCGCGCACGTCTTCGCGTTCTGGGAGAGCCGCTCCTTCTACGACTCCTTCATGGCCCGCTCGCACGACCGGCTGGCCGCGTCCCAGAACGGCACCTACACCGACGCGCGGGTCACGCTCTTCGATTACCGCTTCGACGTGAAGACCGGCTTCGAGCCGCGCTTCTCCGACGCCGACGTCGTCCGGGTCGCCCACACCCGGGTACGCGAGGGCCGCGTGGACCACTTCGCGCTCATGCAGGAGAAGGTGTGGAACCCGGCCATGGCGGGGTCGCCCGGCATGATCCGGGGCCTCTTCGGGGAGGCCCCGGGCCGTGAGTTCCTGGTCTTGTCGATGTGGCGCGCGGCCGCCGAACACGGCAAGTACCGACAGGAGCGGGTCGAGCGGCTGTCGCTGCGCGCCCAGACCGAGGCCGACGTGGAGGCGCTCACGGGCGACGTCGTCGACCTCGAACCCTCCTGGACGGTATGACCGTACGACGACCGCCGGCGTGAGCGGCGAGCCCGGTGCGCGGGGAACAAGATGTCCGAATAGGGTCGTGGGATGGTTCGACCACGGCGCATCGTCCTTGTTCGACACGGGGAGTCGGAGGGGAACGCCGACGACACGGTGTACGAGCGGGAGCCCGATCATGCCCTGCGCCTGACCCGGACCGGACGGGAACAGGCCGCCGAGGCCGGCGTTCGGCTGCGCGAACTCTTCGGTGACGAGTCCATCAGCGCCTACGTCTCCCCGTACCGCAGGACCCTGCAGACCTTCCGCGAGCTGCGCCTGGACCCGACCCGGGTCCGGATGCGCGAGGAACCCCGACTGCGGGAACAGGACTGGGGCAACTGGCAGGACCGGGACGACGTGCGGTTGCAGAAGGCGTACCGGGACGCCTACGGGCACTTCTTCTACCGCTTCGCCCAGGGGGAGTCGGGTGCGGACGTCTACGACCGGGTCGGTTCCTTCCTGGAGAGCCTCTACCGCAGCTTCGAGGCCGAGGATCACCCCGAGAACGTTCTGGTGGTGACGCACGGGTTGACGATGCGGCTGTTCTGCATGCGCTGGTTCCATTGGTCGGTGGCCGAGTTCGAGTGCCTGTCCAACCCCGGGAACGGGGAATTCCGCGCGCTGCTGCTCGGCTCGGACGGCCGGTACCGGATGGACCGCCCATTTGAGCGGTGGACCACACCCGAGCCTTATGACCTGGACGGCTAGAGTGGCGCGCGATGACCGCTGACTCCTCCTCCGAAAGGCGCTACGCACGCGCCATGTCCAGCCTCCGAGGGCTGGCACTGGGTGACGCTCTGGGCTCCCAGTACTTCGTTCCCGTGAACTATCCACGGCTCAAGCGGCGTGAGGTCCCCGCCGGCACCGACGCCTGGCAGTGGACCGACGACACCGAGATGGCCTGCTCGGTGGTGGCCGTGCTCGCCGAGCACGGGCGCATCGACCAGGACGCGCTCGCGCTGTCCTTCGCCCACCACCACGACTTCGACCGCGGCTACGGGCCTGCCGTGAACCGGATGCTGCGGCTGATCCGAGAAGGCGCGGACTGGCGCACGCAGGCGGCCGAACTGTTCAACGGCCAGGGCTCGTGGGGCAACGGGGCCGCCATGCGGATCGCGCCGCTGGGCGCCTGGTACGCGGACGACCCCGAGCAGGCCACGCACCAGGCCGAGATCTCCGCGTACACCACCCACCAGCACCGCGAGGCGGTCTGCGGAGCGATGGCCGTCGCCGCGGCCGCCTCGCTGGCGGCGGCTCCGACCGGCCCGCCGAAGGCCGCCGACCTGTTGGACGCGGTGATCGCGCTGGTGCCGCGCAGCGCGGTGGGCGCCGGACTGCGTCGGGCGCGCGGGATGCTCGACTACGACGACGCGACCACGGTCGCGGCGGTCCTGGGATGTGGGCGGCGCACGAGCGCCCACGACACGGTGCCGTTCGCGCTGTGGTCGGCGGCCCGGTCACTGGACGACTACGAGCAGGCGTTCTGGACCACCGCACAGGTGGGCGGGGACGTGGACACGACGTGCGCGATCGTCGGCGGAGTGCTGGGTGCCCGGGGGGACGCGGTGCTGCCGGCGGCATGGCTGTCGCGCACCGAGGCCCTTCCGGCGTGGTTGCCCGACGCGGCGCGCTAGTCCGTCCGGTCTGGATCTTCCGGCCCCGAGGGCGCCCGGCTACTTGGTACCCGGGCGCCCTTCGCGTTGTCCTGCCGAGGGGCGGCCCCGTGCGCGGACGCGGCGGGGGTGGGCCGATGTGATTGTCACGGTCCTGACACAAGGGCTTCTTGAATATGTTCAAAACTGCCTGACCCCGGCCTACCCTGTCCGCTTCGCCGCTCTCGTCTCACGCACTCCGGGAGCGGCTGACAGGGGAGGGACCTGATGTCTGAGAACGCCGACAAGGCGAAACACGATGCGACCGGAGGCGAGACCGCCGGCGAGCGGTCCGCGGAGCCCGGGACCGTGGCCGGTACCGGTACGTCCGGAGGCGATACGTCCGGCGCCGGGGCTCCCGGCGCGGGGGCCTCAGGGGCGGGGCAGGCCCAGGCTGCCGCCGCGGCGCGGGCGCAGGCGTCGTTGGCCCGGCGGGTCCGGTCCGCGCCACCCGCTCCGATCCGCACCGCCACCCTGGTCGCCGTGCTCGTCGCCGGTCTCGCCACCGCGGTCTTCCTCGGCGACGGCGTCGGCCCCGGGCTGCTGCTCGCCGCGCTGCCCGCCATGGCCGCCGCGTACGTCGCCGCCCGTGCGGCCGGTCGCACGGTCCGACCCTGGACCGTGGTCTGGTCCCTCGGCTGCGTGGCCCTGCTCGTCGTGCCGGCCCTGCGCGACTCCGCCTGGCCGAGCACGCTCGCGGTCCTCGCCGCCGTCTTCCTGGCCGCTCTGGCCCTGCACGGAACCCGCCGCTGGCCGGGCGTGCTGCTCGCCCCGCTCGGGTTGATCGACACGGCGGTCACCGGGGTCGGCTGGGCCTGGGAGGGGGTGCGTTCGCGCGGCGGCGGGGTGGACCGTACGCGCTGGATGCCCATCGCCAAGGCGACCGTCGTGGCCGTCGTCCTCCTGTTCGTGTTCGGGGCGCTGTTCGCCTCCGCCGACGCGGCCTTCGCGGATCTGCTGGGCGGTCTGACGCCGGACGTCTCCGTCGGGGAGAGCCCGTTCCGCGTCGCCCTGTTCCTGGTGGGTGCGCTCTGCGCCCTGTCCGTCGCCCGGACCGCCGCGGCTCCGCTGCGCTGGGACCGTGTCGCGACGACCCCGGGCAAGCCACGCTCCCGCGTGGAGTGGGCGCTTCCGCTCGTCGTGCTCAACCTGCTGTTCGCGGGGTTCATCGCGGTGCAACTGGCCGTCCTGTTCGGCGGGTACGGCAAGGTCCTGGACCGTACGGGGCTGACCTACGCCGAGTACGCCCGCCAGGGCTTCTGGCAGTTGCTCTGGGCCACCGTGTTCGTCCTGGCCGTCATCGCCCTCGCCCTGCGCTGGGCACCCCGCGGCGGTGCGGGCGACCGCCGCTTCGTCCGGGTGGTCCTGGGCACCCTGTGCCTGCTGACACTGGTCGTGGTGGCCTCCGCGGTGCGCCGGATGGACCTGTACGTGGACGCGTACGGGCTGACCCGGCTGCGCCTGTCGGTGGTCACCATGGAACTGTGGCTCGGGCTCGTGATCGTGCTGCTCATGGCGGCCGGCGTGTTCGGCGGGCGTTGGCTGGCCCGTGCGGTGGCAGGCAGTGCCGCCGCCACCGTCCTGGCCTTCGGGCTGATGTCCCCGGACGGGATCATCGCCGAGACGAACGTCGCCCGGTACACGTCGGACGACAAGATCGACGTGGAGTACTTCCGCCATCTGTCGGCCGATGCCGCGCCCGCCCTGGACCGCCTGCCCGAACCTCAGCGCTCCTGCGCCCTGATCGGAGTCCGCGACGACCTGGCGGAGTCCAAGGGCGCGCCCTGGTTTGCGACGAGCCTGGCGCAGTCCCGCGCGCGCCGGATCCTCGACGCGCGCCCGGTCACGGCCACCGCCCACGACTGCGTACGGCTCGGACTGTACGGCGGCCGCAGCGAGTACTGACACCCGTACTCAAACGCGTGCGCAGGGGCGTCGGGGGAGGGTCGCCGTGCCGGCCGGCGACCCCCCTTCGGGCCGTGCTCAGCCCACGGGGCCGGCCTTCTCCGCGGTTCCGTTGAGGGCCTCCAGGTCGCTCTTGCGCACCCGGATCACCAACAGTGCCGTGGCCAGGGCGAGTCCGGACATCGCCACGGCGGCGATGAACGCGGTGGAGATGCCCCGGGTGAGGACGATGTCGCCCCACGGGTCGGGCAGCCGGCCGGTCGCCTTGAAGGCCGCCAGTTGCTCCGGTTCCGCCTGCGCCAGGAACGCGGGGACCTGCTTCTCGGCCTCGTCGCGACCGGCCGTGCCGAAGACGGTCACCAGGATGGACAGACCGAGCGAGCCACCGACCTGCTGGGCGGCGTTCAGCAGACCGGAGGCCGCGCCGGCCTCCCTCGGCGCCACCCCGGAGACGGCGGTGAGGGTGAGGGTCACGAAGTTGAGCCCCATGCCGAAGCCGAAGAGGAGCATCGGCCCCAACACCCCGGACACGTACGAACTGTCCGTGCGGATGAACGCCAGCCAGGTCAGGCCCACCCCGGTGAGCGCGGACCCGAGGACCATGAACGGCTTGGGCCCGAAGCGCGGCAGGAAGCGCTGGGAGAGTCCGGCGGCCGTCACGATGGCGACGGTGACGGGCAGGAAACCGAGTCCGGAACGGATCGGGGAGAAGCCGAGCACGTTCTGCACGAACTGGACGATGAAGAAGAACATGCCGAACATCGCGGCGGCCAGGCCGAGCATGATCACGTAGGTGCCGGCGCGGTTGCGGTCGGCGAACATCCGCAGCGGGATGATCGGTTCGCGGGCCCGCGATTCGACGAACACGAACAACCCGAGGAGTACGACGGCGGCGGCGAAGGAGCCGAGGGTGAGCGCGTCGCGCCAACCGTCCTCCGACGCGCGGATGAAGCCGTAGACGAGCGAGGCCATGCCGCCGGTGGACGTGAGGGCCCCGGCGATGTCGAAGCGACCGGGATGGCGTTCGGACTCGCTGATGTAGAGCGGTGCGAGGACGGCGATCAGGATGCCGATCGGCACGTTGACGAAGAGGACCCATCGCCAGTCGAGCCACTCGGTGAGCATGCCGCCCGTCAACAGGCCGATCGCGCCGCCACCCGCCGAGACGGCCGCGAACACGCCGAAGGCGCGATTGCGTTCGGGACCCTCGGCGAAGGTCGTGGTGATCAGGGCGAGGGAGGTCGGGGAGGCGATCGCACCGCCGACTCCCTGGAGGGCGCGGGCCGCCAGCAGTTGCCAGGGCTCCTGGGCGAAACCGCCGAGGAGCGAGGCGAGCGTGAAGAGCAGGATGCCGGTGATGAAGACACGGCGTCGCCCCAGGATGTCGCCGGCCCGGCCGCCGAGCAGCAACAGACCGCCGAAGGCCAAGGTGTACGCGCTGATCACCCAGGACAGGTCGGTGGTGGAGAAGGAGAGCGCGGTCTGGATGTGGGGGAGCGCGATGTTCACGATCGTCGCGTCGAGAACCACCATGAGCTGGCAGGCGGCGATGACCGCGAGTGCCACTCCCGGGCGCCCGGGACGTCGGGCGGCGCCGGGTATTCGTGGCGTGGCCAGTTGAGTGCTCGTCACTGAGGATCCCCCCCAAAGTGAAATAGTGAACGCTTCCGTTCACTGCGGGTCCACGGTAGGAGTCGACGCTTAGTGAACACAAGCGTTCACTAAGGCTGAAAATTCGTGCGACGGGCACGCACGGGACGGTGGGAGGTGGGGGCATGACGGGTTCACGCTGGTCGGAGGCCGCGCCCGGGCGCAGACGGGGTCCGGAGCTGGAGAGGGCGATTCTCGACGCGGCCCTGGAGCAACTGAGCACCGTCGGCTGGAACGCGCTCACGATGGAGGGCGTCGCGGCGGGCGCCCGCACCGGGAAGGCGGCTGTCTATCGGCGCTGGCCGTCGAAGGCGGAACTGGTCGTGGAGGTGCTGCGGGCCGGATTGCCGTCACTGGGTGAGATCGAGGATCACGGATCGGTGCGCGAGGACCTCCACCGTCTGTGTGTGCGGATGCGTGACGTGATGAGGTCCCGGGCCGGTGAGGCCTTGCGCGCGGTGCTTCACGAATGCGATCACATCCATGCCGATCGCTTCCGGGGAGTGATCTGGAAGGGGTTGCACGAACCCGCTCAAGACCTGATCAGGGATCTTGTGGAGCGCGGAATCAAGCGGGGTGACGTGCGTGTGGACGCGGCGGCTCCGTTCGTCACCGACGTGATCCCGGCCATGTTCATGTACCGCGCAAAGGTGTACGGAAGCGAATGGGAGGACCCGGACATCGCGGAGCTGATCGACCGCGTCGTGGTGCCGATGCTCCGACCGTGAACGCCCCGACCCGTCTCGCCGCGCGCTCCGGCCCGGGGCGGGGTGTGCAGGGGGCGCGGGGCGGCGTACCCTTGCTGGCGCCATGCCGTACGAAGCACCCACCCACGCCGTCGAACGCTCCCTCCGTGCAACCACCGGCGCCAAGGTCATAGCCGGGGTCGACGAAGTCGGACGAGGGGCCTGGGCCGGTCCCGTCACCGTGTGCGCGGCGATCACCGGTCTGCGCCGGCCGCCCGCGGGACTGACCGACTCCAAACTGCTCACCCCCAAGCGACGCGACGCGCTCCTCGACGTCCTGGAGGACTGGGTCACCGCGCACGCGCTCGGGCACGCCTCCCCCGAGGAGATCGACGCACTCGGGATGACGGCGGCCCTGCGGCTCGCCGCGGTGCGAGCCCTGGAGTCCCTGCCGGTGCGACCCGACGCGGTGATCCTCGACGGCAAGCACGACTACCTCGGTTCGCCCTGGCGGGTCCGGACGGTGATCAAGGGGGACCAGTCCTGTGTCGCCGTTGCCGCCGCCTCGGTGATCGCCAAGGTCCGGCGCGACAGGATGATGGCCGACCTGGCCGAACAGGGCGGCGGAATCGAGGACTTCGCCTTCGCCGCCAACGCCGGCTACCCCTCGCCCGTGCACCGGGCGGCGCTGGAGGAGCTGGGGCCCACCCCGTACCACCGGCTCTCGTGGTCGTACCTCGACGCGCTGCCCCGCTGGCGGCACCTCAAAAAGGTGCGGCGCAGCGAGGAGAGCGTGGAGCTGGAAAACGGAGGCCAACTCGGGTTCGATTTCTGATCGCGTCCACGTGCCACCCGCCGGTACGTTTCGTACCGGTGTTTGAAAGATGTCAACTCAAGCCTCTCAACCGAGGAGCCTCAGATTCACGAGAGTGCCCAGGGTCCCCGCGTCACGCCGGCCGCGAGCCGCACCGCGCAGACCCCCCGCCCCGTACCTGGTCCGCGTCCCGCCGCCGTACCCCGGCCCGGACGCCCCGGTCCCGTCCGACCCGCCCCGCCCGCGCAGCGCGCGGCGCAGGCCACCCCCGGACCCGTTCCCGCGGCCCCCGAAACCCCCGTCCCGTCCGTCTCCGAGGCGGTCCCGCAGGTCCAGCTGATCCCGGCATCCGCCGAGGGCGCGCTGGACGCGGCCGAGGAGGCCGTGGACCTGCTGCTCGACACCGGGCGCGCGCCCGGCGACATCCTGGTGCTCACCACCGGCGACCCGCACCCGTGGGCCGCGCACGAACTGTCCTTCGGCGAGGCCGCCTACTGGGCCCAGCACGACGCCGGGGACGACGTCTTCTACGCGGCCGCGGCGCAGGTCCAGCGCGCCGCCGGCCGCCCCGTCGTGGTCTTCGCGGTCAACGGCGGATCGGTCGAGGACACCGCCCGCACGCTGCCCGTCGCACTCACCCGGGCCGGCACGCTGCTGATCGTGTGCGGCGACGCGCAGCGGATCAACTCCGTGCTGGGCGCGGGCGTCTGACGCCCGCGCCCCGGTGAGGACGGGGGCGGGGCGCGCCGTGAGGCGGCCCCGCTGAAGTCGTGGACCCGTCCGCGTGCGCGTGCGCGCACCCCACCGGGTCGCAGGCCACTGGTCTGTGGTCGGTGGGGTCCGCGCACGCGGCGTACGCGGACCCGAGCGCGGGTGCACGGATTCCGCGGGTGCACGCAAGTCGCGGGTGCGCGGATGTCGCGGTCCTGCGGATGCCGCGCGGGTACGCGTTCCGTGCTCGGGCGTGCGATGCGCGGTACGCCCGATTCAGCGCGCGGCGGTACGCCGCAGCGCCTCGGCCGCGCCGCCGCCGGTCCGCAGGCTCATCGGGGCGAACTCCGCCACGGTCGAGCCCAGCGGCTCCGGCCGGGAGTTTGATCCGGGCCGCCGCCCGCCACGATCCTCACCCAGGACCTGCCAGCCGCCCGGCGTCAGCGTGATGTAGGCGCCACAACGCAGCCCGTGCAGCGTGCAGGCGTCGCGCAGCCCCCACATCCAGGCCCCGTCCTCCTCGGTCCACCGCTCGTCGCCGTCCCGGCAGTACATCAGCACCGCCGTCCGCACCGGCGTCCGTCGACGCAGGTCGTGCGGGAGCACGCGGCGCAACCGCGACAGCAGGGCGTTGCGGTACTCCCAGCCGTCCGCCGAGGCCGTCCGCTGGACGAACGAGGCGCTGGCGACCAGGCGTTCGTCGGGACCGAGGACGGCGATCACCGCGGTGGTCGGCACCGGACCGTGCCGGGCGTGCAGGCCGGTGACGATCTCGCGGGGATTGGTCAGCAGGGGCACCCCCGCCGACGTCCACTCGGCCGGTTCGAGAAGTCTTCCGTGCCGGATGGCGCCGCCGGTGGCCGTTGTCAGGGACGTGGTGGAGCTCGGGGCGAAACCGAAGGTCACGGTCCTCCCTTCGGGTACACGCCCGCGTACGGGCACGGCTGGGATGCGGGCGCGCCGCAGCACGGCCCTGGAGAGTGCCGGCGAGCCGAGCGGGAGCACTCCGATTCTCGCGTGGCCCGCGAGGATGGGGCAATGAGCATTTGCGGCCGCCGACCGGAATTCGCCGGTATGCCGCTCATATCCTTGCCCCGCCACGCCGAGGATGACGCATCCGTTACGGCTGGAGCGCGAGTACCAGCGGAAACACCCCCTTCGCACCGGCCCGGCGAAGCAGCCTGGCAGCCACCGCGAGCGTCCAACCGCTCTCCGCGCGGTCGTCCACGAGGAGAACCGGACCCGGAGTCTCGGCCAGTGTCGCCGCGAGGGCCGGAGGCACCGTCAAGGCCTGGTGGAGTCCCCGGACGCGTTGGGCACTGTTCGACGAAGGCAGACCGAACTCCGGTGCCTGGTCGGTGTACGCGAGCGAGCCCAGCAACGGCATCCGCCCGATCTCCGCGATCCGCGCGGCGAGCGAGCCGACCAACTGGGGACGCGAGCGCGACGGCAGGCAGACCACACCCGCCGGACGGGCGGGGGCGTCCGCGGCCCCGGAGGCCCAGCCGCCCGGCCCCCGCGCCCAGTCGGCCAGGACGGCCACCACGGCCTGCGCGACATCGTCCGGAACGGGCTGGTCGGGGGCCTGCGGGGCGAGCATCGGGCGGAGTCGGTTGCCCCAGCCGATGTCGGAGAGGCGTCCCAGCGCCCGGCCGGTGGCGGACTGCTCCCCGGCGGGGATCCGGCCCTTGAGGTCCACGCCCACCGCCACGAGCCCGGTCGGCCACATCTTGCGCGGCTCCAACTCCACGCCCGGACGCCCCAGCTCGCCCCGGGCGGTGTCCAGAGCCGTGCCGGAGACCTCGGCGGTGAACCGGGCCCCGGCGCAGTTGTCGCACCGGCCGCAGGGTGCGGCCTCCTCGTCGTCGAGCTGGCGGCGCAGGAACTCCATGCGGCAGCCGTCGGTCGCCGCGTAGTCGCGCATGGCCTGCTGCTCGGCGGAACGCTGACGGGCCACCCACGCGTAGCGCTCGGCGTCGTACGCCCACGGTTCGCCCGTCGAGGTCCAGCCGCCCTTGACCCGGTGCACCGCGCCGTCCACGTCGAGCACCTTGAGCATCGTCTCCAGGCGGGTGCGGCGCAGATCGACCAGCGGCTCCAGGGCGGGCAACGACAGCGGCCGGCCCGCCTGGGCCAGCACGTCGAGGGTGCGGCGGACCTGCTCCTCCGGCGGGAAGGCCACGGAGGCGAAGTACTGCCAGATGGCCTCGTCCTCCCGGCCCGGCAGCAACAGGACCTCCGCGTGCTCCACGCCGCGGCCGGCGCGGCCCACCTGCTGGTAGTAGGCGATGGGAGAGGAGGGCGACCCCAGGTGCACCACGAAGCCGAGGTCGGGCTTGTCGAAGCCCATGCCCAGGGCCGAGGTGGCCACCAGCGCCTTGACCCGGTTGGCCTGGAGATCGTTCTCCGCCTGCTCGCGGTCGGCGTTCTCGGTCTTGCCGGTGTACGAGGAGACGGTGTGACCGCGGTGGCGCAGGTAGGCGGTGACCTCCTCGGCCGCGGCCACCGTCAGGGTGTAGATGATCCCGGACCCCGGAAGGTCGGTGAGGTGGTCGGCGAGCCACGCCAGCCGGTGCGCGGCGTCGGGCAGGGCGAGCACCGAGAGGCTCAGGCTCTCCCGGTCCAGCGCGCCCCGCAGCACGAGTGCGTCCGTGCCGGCGCCGGTGCCCAGTTGCTCCGCGACGTCGGCGGTGACCCGGGCATTGGCCGTGGCGGTCGTGGCCAGTACCGGAACCCCCGGAGGGAGATCGGCCAGCATCGTGCGCAGCCTGCGGTAGTCGGGGCGGAAGTCGTGGCCCCAGTCGGAGATGCAGTGGGCCTCGTCGACCACGAGCAGGCCCGTCGCGGCCGAGAGCTTGGGGAGGACCTGGTCGCGGAAGTCCGGGTTGTTGAGTCGCTCGGGGCTCACCAGCAGGACATCGACCTCGCCGGCGGCGACCTCGGCCTGGATGCCCTCCCATTCCTCGGGGTTGGCCGAGTTGATCGTGCGGGCGCGGATGCCGGCCCGGGCGGCGGCCTCGACCTGATTGCGCATCAGCGCGAGCAGCGGCGAGACGATCACGGTGGGGCCGGCGCCGCTCGCCCGCAGGAGGGAAGTGGCGACGAAGTACACGGCGGACTTGCCCCACCCCGTGCGCTGCACCACGAGCGCTCGCCGCTTGTGCGCGACGAGGGCCTCGATCGCCCGCCACTGGTCCTCGCGCAGCCGAGCGGTGCCCGTCGGATCGCCCACCAGGCGGGCGAGTACGGAATCGGCTGAGGACCTCAGGTCTGGGTTCATGCCCCCATGCAACCTGATGGCGCCGACATCGCGCCAATGCCGGCCCCGGCCTGTGGATATTGAAGATTGGACCAGTTAGGTCTGATTCGGGGAGTTATCCACAGGGGTTTCGCGATTCGCCCCCGCACGGGACCGTCGACGCATGACGACCAACCACGCGGTACCAAGCCCGTCCGACCAGCCGTCCAAGGGCACGTCCGGACCGTCCATCGAATCCCAGATCACCCTGCGCAGCCCGGCGGAACTGGCCGACGCGCTGCCCTACATGCTCGGCTTCCACCCGACCGACTCCCTCGTCATGGTCGCCGTCCACGGCGAGGGCGGGCGCTTCGGCGGTCGGCTGCGCGTCGGGATTCCCGCCGCACCGACGGAATGGGAGGAAACAGCCCGACAGGTCGCCGAAACCCTGGTCCGGGGCAGCGAACGACGCGGCGGCAAGCCCGACGGCATCGTCGTCTTCCTCTGCCACGACCCGCGCGACGGAGAGAGCGGACAGCGCGTGATGACTCGGTTGCGGCCCCTCGCCCAACGACTCCGCGTGGCCTGCGGGGCGCTGGACGTGCCCGTCCTGGAGGCCCTGTGCCTCTCCGAAGGCCGCTACTGGTCCTACGTCTGCCCCGACGCGCGCTGCTGCCCGGCCGAGGGCAACCCGCTGGTCATGCCCGGCACCTCCGTGATGGCTGCCGCCGCCACCTTCGCCGGACTCCAGGTCAGGGGCTCCCTGAAGGAGATCGAGGGAAGGCTGACCCCACTGCGCGGAGCAGCGGCCAGGGAACAGGAGGCGGCGCTGGAACGGGCCTCCGTCGCCCTGGTGCCGAAGATCCTCGACGGAGCCACGCGCGAGGAGATCGGCGCCGAGACCATCACCCTGGCCCGGACCCTCATGCGGCGCATGACGTCGCCCCCGCCTGCGGAGACGGGCTCCGGTGGGGACGACCGGGACGACGCGCTGCTGGGACACGACGAGGCGGCCGCCGTGATCATCGGCTTGCAGGACCGAGAGATCCGCGACATCGCCGCCGAATGGATGGAGGGCGAGGAGGCAGGGCCCGCGCTGCGCCTGTGGCGCGCCCTGGCCCGGCGCTGCGTCGGGATCTACGCCGAGCACGCCGCGGCCCCGCTCACCCTCGCAGGATGGGTCTCCTGGTCCACCGGGGACGAACCGACCGCCCGCATCGCGCTCGACCTGGCCCTGCGCGCCGACGCCGACTACCGCTTCGCCCAACTGCTCCACCACGCCTGCAACGAGGGCATCGACCCGGAGGGCCTGCGGCAGTGCCTGCGCGAGGAACGACGGCGCAGGGAGCCCCGACGCAAGCGACCGGTCGGAGCCGGCCGCCCACCCGGACGGCGCACCAAGGCCGAGCGCGGGGACGCCCGCCCCACCACGAGGAGCGAGCAGTGATTCGCGACCGGGGCCCTCTGCTGCGACGACTGCGCGGCGCCCTCGGTCGCCCACCGGACCCACGCCGGGGACAGCCACCGCCGGAGCCCGTGACCCGGGCGGGGGTGAGGGCGTTCAGCTGTGGGGTGGTGGGGGCCCGGCCGCGCCGCCGCCCAGCGAAACCGACCGGAGCGCAGACAAGGCGACGCATGGCCCACCCCGTACCACCCGCCCGCAGGCCCGAGCTGCCGCCCGTGCACGGAGCCGTCATCTGCCTCGCCGCACCGTGCCTGGCCATCTCGCCCGAGCACGGCCAGCTGACCGGGCGGGGGATCGACGGGGTCTACCGCGCCGGGCTGCGGATCCTCTCCCGATGCGTGCTGCGCGTCGGCGGCAGGGACCCGGTGGCGGTGCAGGGGCGCAGCCTCGGCGCCGACCGGGCCGCCTTCACCGCCACGGTCCGCACCGGAGCCGAGGCCGGTCCCGACCCCGACATCGGCGTCGAGCGAGTCCGGCACGCCGACGGCACCGAACGGATCACCCTGCGCAGCTACGCCGCCCGTTCCGTACGCCTCCCCGTGGAGCTGGCGCTCGGTACCGACCTGGCCGAACTGGCCGCGATCGCCGCAGGCCGCGCCGGGCCCGAGCTCCCCGCCGCCGTGCACGCGGCCGGGCTGCGCTGGAGCACGGGCGGCACCCAGGCCGTCATCACCGCCGAACCCGCCCCCGACGACGCGCTCGCCTCGTCCGGACTGCTGCGCTGGCAACTCGAACTGGGCCCTGGCGAGGCCCGCACCATCGAACTGCGGACCGGCCGGGACCGCACCGCGCGGGCGTCGGCCGGCCAGGTGGCCAACCCCTTGGCCGAAGCCCGGGCGGAGGGTGACGACCCGAGAGTCGAGGCATGGTTCCGGACGAGCGTGGAAGACCTCGGCGCGCTGCTGCTGAGAGACCCCGATCAGCCGGGCGACGCCTTCGTCGCGGCGGGAGCGCCCTGGCGGCTCGGCCTGGCGCAGGCGGAGTCGTTGTGGGCCGCCCGCATGGCGTTGCCGCTCGGCACCGGGCTCGCCGCGGCCACCCTGCGCGTCCTCGCCCGCAGCCAGGTCGAGGGGCGCGGACCCGGAGCCGGGATGATCCCGGGACCGCTGCGCGGGGCAGGACCGCAGTTGCCGCCCGGATGCACCGGGACCGAGGCCACGCTCGCCTTCCCCGTGGTCCTCGCCGAGGCCCGACTCTGGGGTCTGCCCGAGGAGGAGGTGGCCCGGCTGCTGCCCACCGCGGAACGCTGCCTGGAATGGCTCCGCGGAGCGCTGGGGGAGGACGGGTTCCTGGCCGACCCCGACCCGGGTCCACGACGCTGCGAAACCCAGGCCCACGTACACCGGGCCGCGCTGCTCGGGGCCGACCTCCTCACCGGATGCGGGCGACCCGGCGCCGAGGAATGGCGGGATCGCGCGGCCCGGCTGCGGGAGATGTTCCGGGCGGAGTTCTGGATCGACGGCCCGGACGGCGGGCGTCCCGCGGCGGCCCTGCATCCCGACGGCCGCCCCCTTCCCCGTCTGACAGGCGCCGCCGCGCACCTGCTGGACACCGGGCTGCTGAGCGGCGGCCGGACGGCCCCTGGCCTGCTGGACCGCACGCGCACCGAGCAACTGGCCCGGCTCCTCGGAGCACCCGCGATGGACTCGGGATGGGGCCTGCGGAGCATGGCGAGCCGAGAGCCCGGCCACAATCCGTTCGGGCACCGCTCGGGGGCGGTACGGGTCCACGAGAGCGTCGTCGCGCTCTCCGGCCTGGCCCA
This sequence comes from Streptomyces sp. NBC_01426, assembly GCF_036231985.1. GTDB lineage: Bacteria > Actinomycetota > Actinomycetes > Streptomycetales > Streptomycetaceae > Streptomyces. Next base: position 2,317,079 of record NZ_CP109500.1, on the reverse strand, counting down.
GGCGGGCTTCGAGAAAGAGGCCGCCGGACTGCTGCGGGGACTTCTCGACGCCGCCGAGACCTTCGGGTACCGGTTGCCGGAGATGTACGCCGCCGAGCAGCGCACCACGGGCAGCGCACCGCTCCCGCACCCCGCGGCCTGCCGGCCGGCCGCCGTGGCCGCCGCCGGAGGCGTCCACGCGCTGGTCGCCCTCGCCGGGATCCGCCCGGACGCCCCCGCCGGCACGGTCGCCCTGCACCCGCTCCCCGGCGCCCCGCTCGGCTCCCTGAGGTTCTCGGGCCTGCGGGTGTCCGAGCAACCGTTCGGCGTCCGGGTCAGCCGCCTCGGCCTCGGGATGGTGGAGGAGGCCGCCGATGCGCTCCAACTGGGAGGCTGAGTTTCGGATCACTGTCGCCGGGATCACCAAAGCTCTGTTTATCGTCAGGCAGACGACTATGATCGCGGCATGTCGCCCTACGACCCGTCGGCCTTCCCGCCCTTTGCCGTCACCGTCGACCTGGTCGTGCTCACCGTGCAGCGTCACGCGCTCTGCGCGCTGGTCGTCCGACGGGGTGAGCAGCCGTTCCAAGGACGCTGGGCGCTGCCCGGAGGCTTCGTACGCGATGACGAGGACCTCGCCGGCGCAGCGGCCAGGGAACTCGCCGAGGAAACCGGCCTGTGCGCCCACGACCCGGCCGTGCCGGACGTGGACAACGGGGCGCACCTCGAACAGCTCGCCACCTACGGCGACCCGAAGCGCGACCCCCGGATGCGGGTGGTCAGCGTGGCTCACCTGGTGCTGGCACCGGATCTCCCCGCGCCTCGCGCGGGTGGCGACGCGAACAGCGCCCGCTGGGCCCCCGTCGACGAACTCCTCGCGGCGGGCGGGGCGGCTCCCGCCGGGCTCGCCTTCGACCACGAACGCATCCTCGCCGACGGCGTCGAGCGGGCGCGATCCAAGATCGAGTACTCCTCCCTGGCCACCGCCTTCTGCCCTCCCGAGTTCACCGTCGGCGAGCTGCGACGGGTGTACGAGGCCGTGTGGGGCGTGGCACTCGACCCGCGCAACTTCCACCGCAAGGTCACCGGGACCCCCGGGTTCCTCGTGCCGGCCGGGGGGACGACGACCCGTCAGGGAGGCCGGCCCGCCCAACTGTTCCGAGCGGGCGGAGCGACCCTGCTCAACCCGCCGATGCTGCGTCCGGAGGTCTGACGCCCCACGGTCCCGGCGAGTGGCCCCCGCCTTGCCCGGGACCGGGACCGGGACCCGGGCGTGGGCACCGTGGTCCTTGAGGTCGCCGACACCGACGCGCCTGAGGTCGCCCTGCGTTGAAAATCGGACATATCGCGTTATCTTGCTTGCGGTACTCATGCTGCCGCAGAGCGGTCTCACACCCCGCGAGAGAAGCGATGCTCCAGGCCATCGGACTCACCAGTACACCCCGTCGAGAACTCCCGCCCCTGGTGGACGACCTCACCTTCGAGGCCCGCCCCGGGTGCGTGACCGCCCTGCTCGGCGACCCGGGCTCGGGCAAGACCACCGCGCTGCGACTCATGCTCGAACTCGAACCGGGCCGCGGCATCACCTACTTCCGTGGCCGCCCGCTGCACCGGATCGCGGACCCCGGCCGTGAGGTCGGCGTGCTGCTCGGCGACGTCCCCGGCCATCCGGCGCGTACGGTCCTCAACCAGCTGCGGATGCTGTGCGCCGCCTACGGGGTTCCGGCGTCGCGAGCCGACACCATGCTGGAGGTCGTCGGCATCGGCGGCTTGCGCGACCAGCGGCTCGGCTCGCTCTCGCTCGGCATGGAGCGTCGCGTCGCACTCGCCGCGGCGCTGCTGGCGGACCCCTGCACCCTGCTGCTCGACGAACCCGCCGCCGGGCTCTCACCGCGCGAACGAAGCTGGATGTACGAGCTGTTGCGCGGACACGCCGCCCTCGGCGGCGCGGTCCTCTTCACCACCGACGACGCGAAGGAAGCCGCCCGCAACGCCGACCGGGTCGTCTCCATCAAGGCCGGCCGGCTCGTCGCGGACCAGGACGCGGCGGAGTTCGCACGAACCCGACTGCGTCCTCGCGTCGCCGTGCGCACCCCGCACGCGGCCCGACTCGCCGACGTCCTCGGCCGAGAGGCCCGGGCGGCCCGGCGCGTGGTGGAGATCGTCGCGGAGAGCGGAAGCCGCCTGTCGGTCTACGGCAGCAATTGCGCGGAGGTGGGGGAGGCGGCGTTCCGACACGGAGTGCTGGTCCACCAACTCGCGGACGAGACCGGAGACACCGGAACGCCGGTCCCGCCCGTCCCACAGGCCCGCTCGGAGGCCCGTACGACCGCCCACGCCTCGGCCGTGGCGGCCACCCACGCCGACGCGGGCGCCACCACCGGCCCCGGTCCCGGTGTCGAACCCGGGCCGGAGGCCGAGCCGGGGTCGGGACTCGGGGTCTGCGTGGGGTCGGCGTCGGGACTCGGGGTCGGCGTGGAGCCGGAGCCGGGAGCCGGGTCGGCGACGGGGTCGGGAACGGGGTCGGGGATCACCCCGTTCCCCGCCGCCGAGGGCAGGACCGGGCCCGGTCGGCCCCCGCGGACCGGCTCCGGGCGATCCGCCCGGGCGGTGCGTCGGGTCGGTGGCCCGCTGCGCCCCCTGCGCTACGAACTGATCCGAGCGTTCGGCACCGCTACCCCGCTCCTGACCGCGGCCGCGGTCGTCGTCGTCTCCGTCGCGATCGCGCTGGTCCTCGCCCGGCTCGGGCACACCCCGCAGAACCGGCTGCTCGCCGCCTGGCCGCAGTCGTTGCCGTTGCCGCCCGCCGCGCTCGGCGCCGGGCTGCTCGGCGCCCTGGCCTTCGGCGAGGAGTACCGCTACCCCTCCCTGTCGGCGGACCGCGGCACGGTCCCGCGGCGGATGGGCCTCCTCGCCGCCAAGCTCGGGGTCTGCGCCGCCCTCGCCCTGCTGCTCGGGGGCCTGGCCGTCACCGCGGACGCCGCGGCCCTCAGGCTGGTCTTCGACTCCGGCCCGCTCGACCGGCCGGTGGAGTGGATCGCCCCGGCCGCGAGTTGGGCCGGGCTGCTCATCGGCTGCGCCTGGGCCGGGGTGTTGGCCTCCGGAGTCTTCCGATCCGCGGCGGCCGGCCTGGCGGCGGTGCTCGTCGTGCCGGTGATGGTCGTACCGCTGGTGCGCAAGTCGCTGCACGGACCGTCCGCCCACCCGACGGACGGGCTCGCCTCCCGGCTGCGCGAGTTGTCCTGGGCCCAGTGGCCGCCGGAGGCGGACCGCCTGGTGTCGGGCGCCCTGCGGGTGATGGCCCAACCCGTCGGTACGGCACTGGTGTTGTCGTTGATGGTCCTGTTGTGCGCCTATGGGTTCACAGGACTGCGCAGCCGAGTCCGCTGGTGAATGACCGCGGGTGATCGTTTCGGATCGAGACGATCACCAATGTGACCGATCTGTTCCGTACCAACACGACAGGACCGCAACTCCCCGCAAAAGGCCCGGTTCTTTACGATAAGTCGTCAATTGCGTAGGTGGCACCGATCACCCTTTCGTGTGCTTTTCACCAAAGACCTCAAGGGTGATGGGAGCACGACCGACAAAGGATTCGTGAGTACCCTTGCGCACGCCATGATGACCGCCGCCCGCCACGCCGACTCCGGCCTCGCCGGCTCGGGCGATCTCGACCGCTACCCCTACGGGGAGACCCAGGGGGCCGACCGGGTCGGACCGCCCCACTGGGACGGCGCCGACATCGAGTTGAGCCGTGTGGGCCGCCGCGCCACCGGAAGTCGCGGCCGCGGGCTGCACGGCCAACTCGTCCAGCAGCTCGGCCAGATGATCGTTTCCGGCGACCTCGGCGCGGATCGCCCGCTGGTCCCCGAGGAGATCGGCCAGCGCTTCGAGGTCTCCCGCACGGTCGTCCGCGAATCCCTGCGCGTACTGGAGGCCAAGGGCCTCGTCAGCGCCCGACCCAACGTCGGCACCCGGGTCCGCCCGGTCGCCGACTGGAACCTGCTCGACCCCGACATCATCGAATGGCGTGCCTTCGGCCCCCAGCGCGACGACCAGCGCCGCGAGCTCAACGAGCTCCGCTGGACCATCGAACCGCTGGCCGCCCGCCTCGCCGCCGGACACGGTCGCCCCGACATCCAGCAGCGCCTCGCCGACATGGTCGAGATCATGGGTCACGCCCTCGGGCAGGGGGACGCGATCACCTTCGCGCGCGCCGACAACGAGTTCCACGCGCTGCTGATCCAGGTCGCGGGCAACCGCATGCTGGAGCACCTGTCCGGCATCGTCTCCTCCGCCCTCCAGGTCTCCGGCAGCCCCGTCACCGCCTGCGACCGCCCCAGCGAAACCTGCGTCGCCCACCACGCGCGGATGGTCGAGGCCATCGCCGCCGGCGACGCCCTGGGCGCCGAGAACGCCATGCGCCAGCTCCTGACGGTGCATCCGGAGGTCGAGCGTGTGGTTCCGGCCCCGCGCGAGCACTGACGGGCTCGACGCGCACAGGCGCGGGGGTGCACCACATGTCGCCGGGCCCGGTTCGGGTCCGGCGACACCCGTGTGCGGGGGCGTTCGAAGCCCCTGAATCCGCGCGTATGACCGTATGCCCGGCAATGGCGGAAAAGTGGTGTGACTCGGGCCACGAAGATTGGGCGTAACGCTCCGCGACGTCACGCGATGACTTAAGTGGTGATGGCCGACGGAGGGAAGACAGCAGCCCTTGCGGGTGCTGTACAGCTCCCCGGCCCCTGCCCGCGCCCCCGGCCCATCCCCAGTCGGTGGTCGTCGGCTCCGGTCCAGCACCACCAGGCCCGGGGTCGGAAGCCGTTCCCATCGTTCCGAGAGGTTGTTCGTGTCGGCCAGCACATCCCGTACGCTCCCGCCGGAGATCGCCGATTCCGAGTCCGTGATGGCGCTCATCGAGCGGGGCAAGGCCGAGGGGCAGATCGCCGGCGATGACGTGCGTCGGGCCTTCGAGGCTGACCAGATTCCTGCGACCCAGTGGAAGAATGTTCTGCGCAGCCTCAACCAGATCCTCGAGGAAGAGGGTGTGACGCTGATGGTCAGTGCCGCGGAGTCGCCCAAGCGCACCACCCGAAAGAGCGTCGCAGCGAAGAGCCCGGCGAAGCGGACGGCCACCAAGACCGTCGCGACCAAGACGACCGTCGCCCGAACCGTCACCGACGCCGCTCCCGAGGCGGCGACGGCCGAACCGGACAGCGCGGACGCCCTCGCGGAGGAGCCCGGGACCGAGCCCGCCGCCAAGAAGACCGCGGTGAAGAAGACGGCGGCCAAGAAGACCGCCCCTGCCAAGAAGACCGCCGCGAAGAAGACGGCCGCGAAGAAGACCGCCGCCAAGAAGGGTTCCGACGAGGCCGACGAGGAGTCGACCGAGGAAGGCCCGGGCGGGGCCAAGGCCGAGTCCGAATCCGAGGAGGAGGAGGGCGGCGAGAACAAGGGCTTCGTCATCTCGGACGACGAGGACGACGCACCGGCCCAGCAGGTCGCCGTGGCGGGAGCCACCGCGGACCCGGTCAAGGACTACCTCAAGCAGATCGGCAAGGTTCCGCTCCTCAACGCCGAGCAGGAGGTCGAGCTCGCCAAGCGCATCGAGGCGGGCCTGTTCGCCGAGGACAAGCTGGCGAACTCCGACAAGCTCGCGCCGAAGCTGAAGCGAGAGCTGGAGATCATCGCCGAGGACGGCCGTCGGGCCAAGAACCACCTGCTGGAGGCCAACCTCCGTCTCGTGGTCTCCCTCGCCAAGCGCTACACGGGCCGCGGCATGCTCTTCCTGGACCTGATCCAGGAGGGCAACCTGGGTCTGATCCGCGCGGTCGAGAAGTTCGACTACACCAAGGGCTACAAGTTCTCCACGTACGCCACCTGGTGGATCCGGCAGGCCATCACCCGCGCCATGGCCGACCAGGCCCGCACCATCCGCATTCCGGTGCACATGGTCGAAGTGATCAACAAGCTGGCCCGTGTCCAGCGGCAGATGCTCCAGGACCTGGGACGCGAGCCCACCCCGGAGGAGCTGGCCAAGGAACTCGACATGACCCCCGAGAAGGTCATCGAGGTCCAGAAGTACGGCCGCGAGCCGATCTCCCTGCACACCCCGCTCGGCGAGGACGGTGACAGCGAGTTCGGTGACCTCATCGAGGACTCCGAGGCGGTCGTCCCGGCCGACGCGGTGAGCTTCACGCTCCTGCAGGAGCAGCTGCACTCGGTGCTCGACACCCTGAGTGAGCGCGAGGCGGGCGTGGTCTCGATGCGCTTCGGCCTGACGGACGGGCAGCCCAAGACCCTCGACGAGATCGGCAAGGTCTACGGGGTCACCCGCGAGCGCATCCGCCAGATCGAGTCGAAGACGATGTCGAAGCTGCGGCACCCGTCGCGCTCGCAGGTGCTGCGCGACTACCTCGACTGACGGGACCGACGCCGAGGGGCGTACGCCCGGTGGCCGCGCGGGTGCGCATGGTCACCGGGCATCCCACTCTGGGTGGAGTCATGAACACTCGGAGTCAGGAGGCCTCATGCGTCGTCCCTTTGCCCGTGCCCTGGCGGGCGCGCTGACCCTGGTGGCGGGAGCGGCCGCCGCGCCGCTGGCCCGGATGCCGCAGGCGGCCGCGGACAGCGTGGTGATCGGCGGGCAGCCGGTGAAGGTGGCGGACAGCCCCTGGGTCGTGGCCCTGGCCAGCCGTGACCGATTCGGGGGTACCCGGGGCGGCCAGTTCTGCGGGGGCGTGCTCGTCGCCCCGACGACCGTGGTGACGGCGGCCCACTGCCTGGGTCGCCAGGTGCTCGGCGGCCCGGTCGAATCCGTGCCGGACCTCCGTGTGATCACGGGCCGCACCGAGCTCCGCGCGACGGACGGCAGGGAGATCGCGGTGCGCGCGGCGCGGGTCAATCCGGCGTACGACTCCGCGAGCAACGCCGGCGACCTCGCCGTCCTGGAGCTCGCCGAGGCGGTCCCGGCGGGTCAGGTGCTCCCCGTGGCGGAGAAGGGCCACCCGGCCTACGAGGCGGGCACCGAGGCCTCCGTGTACGGCTGGGGGGACACCAGCGGGTTCGGCGACTACGCGTACGGCCTGCGGGCCGCGCGGGTCGAGGTGCTCGCGGACCGGGTCTGTGAGGACGCGTACCCGGGGGACGCGGACGGACAGTACCGGGCCGCCTCCATGGTGTGCGCGGGGGACCGGGGCGGCGGCAAGGACGCCTGCCAGGGAGACAGCGGCGGACCGCTCGTGGCGCGGGGGCGGCTCATCGGGGTCGTGTCCTGGGGGCGCGGCTGCGGGCGGGCCGACAGCCCGGGCGTGTACACCCGGATCTCCCCGCTCGTCGGCTTCGTGAGCGGCTCCGAGAGGGGCGCGCGGCCGGTCGGGGAGCGGGAGGTCCCGGAGGGAGCCCCCAGGGGCTCCTCGGGCCCTGTGTGGCCCGGCGCGGGGGCAGGGGGCCCGAGCGCCGGATCCCGAGGGCCGGCGGGGACGGGATCATTCGGAAAGTGAACGCGGGGCGGACATGAGGACGGGCGGCACCCCTGGGTCACAGAGGTGTCGCCCGTCGACCGGCCTGGCCGGTCCTTGCTCGTCGGATGCGAGGTCTAGGCCTGTGTCAGCGGTCCTCGGTGTCGGCGGCATTCGCAGCCGGAGCGGACGTGAGCCGCTCGGTCTCATCCTGTATTTCCGCGGCGATCTTCTTGAGTTCCGGCTCGAACTTACGCCCGTGGTGGGCGCAGAAGAGCAGTTCACCGCCGCTCAGCAGGACGACGCGCAGATATGCCTGGGCGCCGCAACGGTCGCATCGGTCAGCGGCCGTCAGCGGGGTCGCGGGTGTCAGAACAGTAGTCACGTCGCCTCTTCTCTAGCTCGACGAGCTGTCGTACCAGGGTCAACATCCAACCAGGCCGAAAACGTTCCCGCTCGCGGCTTTCTTTCGAAACTTCCTTCCGAAGCTGGCCGGCTGTTGCCGGTTGGCGGCGAAGGAGCCGTATTGCGTTGCTTTACGGTTTCGCGTTGTCAGTCGTTCGCTTGTAGCAGTTCAGTCCCCCCGGCGTGAGTGCCGGTTGTTGATGAGGACGTGCCCGAACACTAAATGGTTCATGCCTGGAAGGGAACGTGATGTTTGCTTCACCCCCACGGGGGATCGAACACTCGTGCGGGCCTGCACTACGCTGTGGAAGCCACGAGGGTGGCGTTGCATCGGCTCTACCAGGCCTCGGTACCCTCTGACCGGCAACCGATGAACCCCTGAGCCCGACCGGGCCAGAAAAGAAATTCAGCGAGGAGCGAACTGCGTGACCGCCGACACGTCCGTGCCTTCCAGCGCGCTGCTGTCCGGAGCAGACCGGGACGGTTCCAACTACACCGCGCGGCACCTGCTCGTCCTCGAGGGCCTCGAGGCCGTCCGCAAGCGTCCCGGGATGTATATCGGGTCCACCGACAGTCGTGGCCTGATGCACTGCCTGTGGGAGATCATCGACAATTCCGTCGACGAGGCCCTGGGTGGCTACTGCGACCACATCGAGGTGATCCTCCACGAGGACTCCTCCGTCGAGGTCCGTGACAACGGCCGCGGCATCCCCGTGGACGTCGAGCCCAAGACGGGCCTGTCCGGCATCGAGGTCGTCATGACCAAGCTGCACGCCGGCGGCAAGTTCGGAGGCGGCTCGTACGCGGCCTCCGGCGGCCTGCACGGCGTCGGCGCCTCCGTGGTCAACGCCCTCTCCGCCCGCCTCGACGTCGAGGTCGACCGCAACAGCTCGACGCACGGCATCAGCTTCCGCCGCGGCGTCCCCGGGATGTTCACGGAGCAGGGGCCCGACAGTCCCTTCGACCCCGCCAACGGCCTGCGCAAGGTCAAGCGGGTCGCCAAGGGCAAGACCGGCACCCGGGTCCGCTACTGGGCCGACCGCCAGATCTTCCTCAAGGACGCCAAGCTCAATCTGGAGACGCTCTACCAGCGCGCCCGCCAGACCGCCTTCCTCGTGCCCGGCCTGACCCTCGTCGTCCGCGACGAGCGCGGCATCGACGGCGCGGGCAAGACCGAGGAGACCTTCCGCTTCGACGGGGGCATCAGCGAGTTCTGCGAGTACCTGGCCCAGGACAAGGCCGTCTGTGACGTGCAGCGCCTGACCGGCACGGGCACCTTCAAGGAGACCGTGCCGGTCCTGGACGACCGCGGCCACATGACCCCCACCGAGGTCACCCGCGAGCTGGGCGTGGACATCGCCCTGCGCTGGGGCACGGGCTACGAGACCAACGTCAAGTCGTTCGTGAACATCATCGCCACCCCCAAGGGCGGCACCCACGTGTCCGGCTTCGAGCGCTCGGTCGCCAAGACCGTGAACGAGGTGCTGCGCTCGGCGAAGCTGCTGCGCGTGGCCGAGGACGACGTGGTCAAGGACGACGCGATGGAGGGCATGACGGCCGTCGTCACCGTCCGCCTCGCCGAGCCGCAGTTCGAGGGCCAGACCAAGGAGGTGCTGGGCACCTCCGCGGCCACCCGCATCGTCTCGGCGGTCGTGGCCAAGGAGCTGAAGGCGTTCCTGACCTCGACCAAGCGGGACGACAAGCAGCAGGCGCGCTCCGTGATGGAGAAGATCGTCGCGGCCGCCCGGACCCGGATCGCCGCACGTCAGCACAAGGAGGCGCAGCGCCGCAAGACGGCCCTGGAGTCCTCCTCGCTGCCGGCGAAGCTGGCCGACTGCCGCAGTGACGACGTGGACCGCAGCGAGCTGTTCATCGTCGAGGGGGACTCGGCGCTCGGCACGGCCAAGCTCGCCCGGAACTCCGAGTTCCAGGCGCTGCTGCCGATCCGGGGCAAGATCCTCAACGTCCAGAAGTCCTCGGTCTCGGACATGCTCAAGAACGCCGAGTGCGGCGCGATCATCCAGGTCATAGGAGCCGGCTCGGGCCGGACCTTCGATCTCGACGCCGCCCGGTACGGCAAGATCGTCCTGCTCGTCGACGCCGATGTGGACGGTGCGCACATCCGCTGCCTGCTGCTCACGCTCTTCCAGCGGTACATGCGGCCGATGGTCGAGGCCGGCCGGGTGTTCGCGGCCGTGCCGCCGCTGCACCGGATCGAGCTCGTCCAGCCGAAGAAGGGCCAGGACAAGTACGTCTACACGTACTCGGACAACGAGCTGCGACAGACGCTGCTGGAGTACCAGCGCAAGAACATCCGCTACAAGGACACCATCCAGCGCTACAAGGGTCTCGGCGAGATGGACGCCGACCAGCTCGCGGAGACCACGATGGACCCCCGGTTCCGCACCCTGCGCCGGATCAACATCGGCGACCTCGACTCGGCCGAGTCGGTCTTCGATCTGCTCATGGGCAACGAGGTGGCCCCGCGCAAGGAGTTCATCACCAGCTCGGCGGCGACGCTGGACCGTTCGCGCATCGACGCCTGAACCGGCCGGCGTCCACTCGCTGAACGCCCTTACACACCAATGCTCTTCACTTCATCACCTGATGGAGTGAAGAGCACCGGTACATCAGTCCGGAAAACATCGATTCCACCCATCCTTGTCCCCACGCGGCCAATGCGGCGGCGGACAAGGAGAGTTCGGTGGAGAAGCACGAAGGTCGTGATGCCGGAACGATCCGGCTCGACGACCCCTGGTACGACGCGTTGGCGGTCGGCTGGGGGGAGGGCGAGGAAGCGGAAACGGTCCCTCCTCGCCCGGCCGCCGGCGACCGGCCCGCATCCGCGTCCGGGGCCTCGGACATCTACCTGGAAGTGCAGCGAAGCGCCGCCTTCCAGGAGGTACGCAGCCGCTACCGGAGGTTCGTCGTGCCCGCGACCGCCGGCTTCTTCCTCTGGTACGTCGCCTACGTGGTCGCGGCGACCGCGGCACCGGGGATCATGGCCCGGCCGGTCGTGGGATCGATCAACGTGGCCCTGCTGGCGGGACTGGGCCAGTTCCTGAGCACGTTCCTCCTCACCTGGGCGTACGCGCGGCACGCGCGGCTGCGCCGTGACCGGGCCGCGCTCGACCTGCGCTGGACCGTATTCGAGCAGGAGCGGGACCAGGAGCGCATCCGGACCTGGGAGGCGGGCCGGTGACCACCGAACACCAGACCCTCGCGCTGATCCTGTTCAGCGTGTTCATCGCGGTCACGCTGGGCATCACCACCTGGGTCAGTCGCAACCGACACGGTTCGGCCGAGGAGTTCTACGCGGGTGGCCGATTGTTCTCCCCGATGGAGAACGGTTTCGCCATCGCGGGCGACTACATGTCCGCGGCCTCCTTCCTCGGCATCTCCGGTCTGATCGCCCTCTTCGGCTACGACGGCCTGCTGTACTCGGTCGGCTTCCTCGTGGCCTGGCTGGTCGTGCTCTTCCTGGTCGCCGAACTGGTCCGCAACTGCGGCCGGTTCACCCTCGCGGACGTGGTCGCCGCCCGGATGAGCGAGCGGCCCGTCCGGATCGCGGCCGGGGCTTCCTCCGTGGTGGTGTCCGTGCTGTACCTCGTCGCGCAAATGGTCGGCGCGGGCAGCCTGGTGGGCCTGCTCCTCGGGAACTCGAGCGCGGGCGCGCGGACGTTGACCGTGGTCGGCGTCGGCGCGTTGATGGTGGTCTACGTGTCCTTCGGAGGGATGCGGGCCACCACCTGGATCCAGATCGTGAAGGCCGTGCTGCTCATGGGCGGCGCCGTCACGCTGACCGTCCTGGTGCTGCTGCGCTTCCACGGGAACTTCGACCAGTTGCTGTCCACCGCCGCCGAACGCAGCGGCCACGGAGCCAAGTTCCTGAACCCCGGCCTCAAGTACGGGGGAGACTGGACCGCCCGCTTCGACTTCATGAGCCTCGGACTCGCCCTGGTGCTGGGCACCGCCGGGCTGCCGCACATCCTGTCGCGCTTCTACACGGTGCCGACGGCGCGTGCGGCGCGACGGTCGGTGGTCTGGGCGATCGGCCTGATCGGCGGCTTCTACCTGATGACCATCGTGCTCGGCTTCGGGGCGGCCGCCCTGCTGGGTCCCGAGCAGGTGCGGGCCTCCAACGCCTCGGGGAACACGGCGGTTCCGCTGCTGGCGGCGTTCCTGGGAGGCGGCGCCGAGAGCACCGGGGGCGCGGTCCTGTTCGCCTTTGTGGCGGCCATCGCCTTCGCGACGATCCTCGCGGTGGTCGCCGGGATTACCCTGGCGTCCTCGGCTTCGGTGGCGCACGACCTGTACGCCTCGCTCAAGCGTCGGCACGCCAAGCAGCGCAGTGAGGTCGCGGTGGCGCGGGTCGCCGCGGTCGGGATCGGTGCGGCGGCGATCGGCCTCGGACTGGTCGCGCAGAACCTGAACGTGGCCTTCCTGGTGGGGTTGGCCTTCGCGGTGGCCGCCTCGGCGAACCTGCCGGTGCTGTTGTACTCGTTGTTCTGGCGGGAGTTCACCACCCGCGGGGCCGTCTGGTCCGTGTACGGGGGACTGGTGCCGGCGGTGCTGCTGGTGGTGCTGTCGCCCGTGGTGTCGGGCAGTCCGGAGTCGCTCTTCCCGGGAGTGGACTTCCAGTACTTCCCGTTGCAGAACCCGGGGATCATCTCGATCCCGCTGGGGTTCCTGGCGGGATGGCTCGGCACGGTCACCTCGACGGAGGAGCCGGACGTCCGCAAGCACGCGGAGACCGAGGTCCGTTCGTTGACGGGCGCCGGGGCGGTGTGACCGCCCGGTCGGTGGTGGCGGTCGCCCGGTTCAGTGCGCGGCGCCGGGGTCGGAGTGGCGCCAGGCGTAGCGGTGTTCCGGGCGGCCCGTCTCTCCGTAGCGCAGGGCGAGGGTGACGCGTCCCGCGCGGTCGAGGAGCTTGAGGTAGCGCTGGGCCGTCTGACGGCTGATGCCGGCGCGATCGGCGATCTGCTGGGTGGAGAGCGGGCCCTCGGCCGTGCGCAGCACCTGGCGGACCAGGTCGGCGGTCGGTGGCGAGTGGCCCTTGGGCAGGTCGTTCGGGGTGCCGGCCGAGGCCAGGGCCCCGAAGATGCGGTCCACTTCGGCCTGTTCCGCCTCTCCTCCGGTCTCCAGGGTGCGTCGCAGGGCGCCGTACGCCTCCAGGCGGGCCCGCAGCCCGGCGAAGGCGAACGGCTTCACCATGTACTGGAGGGCGCCGAGCCGCATGGCGGCCTGCACGGTGGCGAGATCGCGGGCGGCCGTCACCATGATGACGTCGGTGTGGTGGCCCCGTTGGCGCAGCCGCCGGACCAGGTCCAGGCCGTTCTCGTCGGGGAGGTAGTGGTCCAGGAGGATCAGGTCCACGTCGTGTGCGTCCAGGAACGCCATTGCCTCGGCTGCCGAGTGGGCCTGGGCGATCACCCGGAAGCCGGGAACCTTCGCCACGTACGCCGCGTTGATCCGGGCAACACGCATGTCGTCGTCGACGACCAATACGTGAATCGGGGACTCGTTCATCGCAGGGCCTCCGGGAGCACGACGGAGAATTCCGCCCCTCCGTCGGCGCTCTCGCCGGCTCGGACGGTACCGCCCTGTCGCTCCGCGAGGCGACGAACGAGTGCGAGTCCCAGTCCGCGTTCGCGATGGGCCGTGGGCTGTTTCGTCGACCAGCCCTCGGTGAAGATCTCCTCGCGGCGCTCGGCGGGCACGCCGGGTCCGCTGTCCCGGACCATGAGGATCGCCGTACGTCCCTCGGCGCGCAGCTCGACCTCGACCAGCGGGGCGGTCGAGCCGGCGGCGGCGTCGAGGGCGTTGTCCACCAGGTTGCCCGTGATGGTGACGAGGCCGCCGGGGTCCACCACCCGGTCGGGCAGGAGCGTGGAGTGGGCCAGGCGGAGCGGGACGCCACGCTCCGCGGCCACGGTCGCCTTCCCGACCAGCAGGGCCGCCAGCAGTGGGTCCCGGACCTTCTCGGTGACCTGCTCCGAGGTGCTGCGGTGGACCCCGACGACCTCGGTCACGAACTCCACGGCCTCCTCGTACAGGTCGAGCTCCAGGAGACCGAGCAGGGTGTGGAGCCGGTTCGCGTGCTCGTGGTCCTGGGCGCGCAGGGCGTCGATCAGGCCGCGCGTGGAGTCCAGCTCACGCCCGAGGTGTTCCAGTTCGGTGCGGTCGCGCAGGGTGGCGACGGCTCCGCCGTCGTCGGTGGGCATCCGGTTGGCCACCAGGACGCGGGGCCCCTGGACGGTGAGCAGGTCCCTTCCGTCGACCCGGCCCGCGAGGACGTCGGTGGTGCGGCCCGCGCCGAGCACCTCGTCCAGCGCGCGTCCGGCGACGGTGCCCGAGGTGGCGGGGTCGAGGCCCAGCAGCCGGGCGGCCTCGTCGTTGACCAGCCGGATCCGTCCGTGCCGGTCGAGGGCGATCACGCCCTCGCGGATGGAGTGCAGCATCGCCTCGCGCTCCGCGAGGAGGCCGGCGATGTCGGAGAAGGCCAGGTCGCGGGTCTGCCGCTGGATCCGGCGGGAGAGCAGGTAGGCGGCCAGGGCGCCCGCGGCCAGGGCGCCGCCCGCGTAGGCGAGGAGGCCGGGGATGGCTCCCAGTAGCCGGTCGCGGACGCTGTCGTAGGCGATGCCCACGGAGACCGCGCCGACGATCTCCCCGTCGGCGGCCAGGAGCGGGACCTTGCCGCGGGCGGAGCGGCCCAGGGTGCCGTCGTCGATCTCCATGACCTCGCGGCCCGCCAGGGCGTCGCCGGGGTCCGTGGAGACGGTCAGGCCGATCCGCCCGGGGTCGGGGTGGGAGCGTCGGATGCCCCGGAGGTCGACGACGACCACGTACTCGGCGCCGGTGGCGCTGCGGATCCGTTCGGCGGCGGACTGCACGGGGCCGTCGCGATCCGGCCCCGAGTGGAGGAGGTCGGCGGCCAGCGAGGGGTCGGCGGCGGCGCTCTGGGCGATCGCCAGGGCGCGCCGCATGGCCTGGTCGTCCAGTTGCGCACCGAGCGGCGCCAGGAAGAGACCGGTGGCCAGCACCAGTACACCGGCCGCGATGGCGAGCTGGGTCAGCAGGATCTGGGAGACGGCCCTTCTGGGCAGCCCGAGGCGCCGAGCGCTCATGTGGGGGAACCGCATGACCAGCAACCGTAGGTCGGCTTCGGCCTAAGCGGAATTCTCCTGGGAACGCAAATCCCTTGCGCTATTTGCGCCCAGCTTGCGCAAGCGATGACGGCACAAAAGTGCGGTCAGAGGAGTAGACGACTCGCCAAAGCTCTGCAACTCTCGCACGGCAGAACGCAAGTTCCTGTCTCACCTGGTTCAGAAAACTCATGTCGAGGGACGAGGGCATATGAGAAGGCTCAACTGGAGATGGCGGGTCCTGGCCGCCCTCCTCAGCACCGCGCTGATGATGATCACCTGGCCCGCCCTGACCGCCGCGGCCGCCGGCGGTCCGAGCATCGCCGCGGGCAGGCCCGCGGCCGCGAGCAGCACCAACGGCTCCTACACCGCCGCCAACGCCACCGACGGCAACCAGTCCACGTACTGGGAGAGCGCCGGCGGCACCTTCCCGCAGTGGGTGCAGACCGACCTGGGGGCCACCACCCGCATCGACCAGGTCGTGCTCAAACTGCCCGCCGCCTGGGAGAGCCGCAGCCAGACCCTGTCCGTCCAGGGCAGCGCCGACGGCACCGGTTTCGCCACCCTGGTGAACTCCGCCACCTACACCTTCGGCCAGGGCAGCGGGAACACGGTGACCATCACCCTCCCGGCCACCCAGACCCGGTTCGTCCGGATCGCCATCACGGCGAACTCCGGCTGGCAGGCCGCCCAGCTCTCCGAGCTGGAGGTGCGCGCGCCCGGCGAGTCCTCCGTCAACCTGGCGCTCGGGAAGACCCTCACCGCGAGCAGCAACACCCAGGTGTACGTGCCGGCCAACGCCAACGACGGCGACACGGCCAGCTACTGGGAGAGCGTCAACGACGCGATGCCCCAGTGGATCAAGGCCGACCTCGGCGCCTCGGTACGCGTCGACCGCGTGGTGCTGCGCCTGCCCGAGAACTGGGGCGCGCGCACCCAGACCCTGAAGATCCAGGGCAGCGCCAACGGCTCGGACTACACCGACCTGACCGCCTCCAAGGTGTACGAGTTCAACGCCGCGGGCGGCAACGCCGTCACCCTCTCCTTCGACGCAGCCACCACCCGCCACCTGCGCGTGTGGATATCGGCGAACTCCGTACAGCCCGGCGGGCAGCTCTCCGAGCTGGAGATCTATGGTCCGCAGAGCGGCGACACCCAGGCGCCCGCCGCCCCCACCGAGCTGGCCTACACGGAGCCGGCCACCGGCCAGATCAAGCTGACCTGGAAGGCGGCCACCGACAACGTGGCCGTCACCGGCTACGACGTCTACGCCAACAACCAACTGCGCACGAGCGTCGCCGCCAACGTCACCACCTACACGGACACCCAGCCGACCGGCGCGAACGTCACCTACCACGTCCGGGCCAAGGACGCCGCCGGCAACCAGTCGCCGAACAGCAACACGGTCACCCGCGCCGGGGGCACCGGGGACACCCAGGCCCCGACCTCCCCGGGCGCGCTGACGCTCACCGAGCCGGCCGCCGACCAGGTCAAGCTGGCCTGGCAGTCCTCCACCGACAACGTGGCCGTCACCGGCTACGAGGTGTACGCGAACAACGTGCTGCGCGCGACGGTCGCGGGCAACGTCACCACCTACACGGACACCCAGCCGGCGAGTGCCACCGTCAGCTACTTCGTCCGGGCCAAGGACGCGGCAGGCAACCGCTCGGGCGACAGCAACACCGTGATCCGCAACGGCAGCGGAGGCGGTGGTTCCAACCTGGCCGTGGGCAAATCCATCACCGGTTCCTCCGTCATCCACACCTTCGTCGCGGAGAACGCCAACGACAACAGCACCAGCACCTACTGGGAGGGCGCGGCCGGGGCCTACCCGAGCACGCTGACGGTCAGGCTCGGCGCCGACGCCGACGTCGACCGACTGGTCCTCAAGATCAACCCGGACAGCGCCTGGGGCACCCGTACCCAGAACATCCAGGTCCTCGGTCGGGAGCAGGGCGCCTCCGGGTTCACCGTCCTGGTCGCCGCGAAGGACTACACCTTCAACCCGGCGTCCGGCGGCAACACGGTCTCCATCCCGGTGGGTTCCCGCATCGCCGACGTCCAGTTGCGCTTCACCTCCAACACCGGCTCCGGGAACGGCCAGATCGCGGAGTTCCAGGTCATCGGCGTTCCCGCGCCCAATCCCGACCTGGAGATCACCGGTCTGGGCGCCACCCCGGCCACGCCGGTGGAATCGGACCCGGTGACCCTGACGGCCAACGTCAAGAACAGCGGGCCTGCCCCGGCCGCCGCCACCGCCGTCACCTTCCGGCTCGGCGGCACGACGGTCGGTACGGCCTCCGTGCCCGCGCTCGCCGCCGGTGCCACGGCCACCGTCGCCGCCGGGATCGGCGCGCGGGACGCGGGGACGTACCCGCTCGGCGCGGTCGTCGACGAGGCGAACACGGTCATCGAGCAGAACGACACCAACAACACCTTCACCGGGACCCCGCTCGTCGTCCGCCCGGTGGACAGCTCCGACCTGGTGGCTTCCGCCGTCACCTGGTCGCCGGGCTCCCCGTCCGCCGGTCAGAGCGTGAACTTCACCGTCACGGTCAGGAACCAGGGCTCCGCCGCGGCGGCCGCCGGCGCGCACGGCGTCACCCTCACCCTTCAGGACGCGGGCGGCGCGACCGTCCGTACGCTGACGGGAACCTTCAACGGCGCCCTCGCGCCCGGCGCGTCCTCGGCGCCGATCGCGCTCGGGAGTTGGCCGGCGGCGAACGGCAAGTACACCGTCAAGGTGGTCCTCGCCGACGACTCCAACGAACTGCCGGTCAAGCGCGCCAACAACACCTCCACCCAGTCCTTCTTCGTCGGTCGCGGGGCGAACATGCCCTTCGACACCTACGAGGCCGAGGACGGCGCGGTCGGCGGCGGGGCGAGCGTCGTCGGGCCCAACCGGACCGTTGGCGACATCGCGGGCGAGGCCTCGGGCCGCAAGGCGGTCAACCTCGACGCGACCGGGGAGTACGTGGAGTTCACCACTCGGGCGGCCACCAACACCCTGGTCACGCGCTTCTCGATCCCCGACGCACCGGGCGGCGGCGGCATCGACTCCACGATCAACGTGTACGTCAACGGCACCCTCAAGAAGGCCCTGCCGCTGACCTCCAAGTACGCCTGGCTGTACGGCGCCGAGGCCTCCCCGGGCAACTCGCCGGGCTCCGGCGCCCCGCGCCACATCTACGACGAGGCGAACATCCTGCTGGGCGAGACCGTCCCGGCCGGCAGCAGGATCCGCCTCCAGAAGGACGCGGCCAACACCGGCACGTACGCGATCGACTTCGTCAGCCTGGAGCAGGCCGCGGCGATCGCCAACCCGGACCCGGCGACGTACACCGTGCCCGCCGGCCTCACCCACCAGGACGTGCAGAACGCCCTGGACAAGGTCCGGATGGACACCACCGGCAAGCTCGTCGGCGTCTACCTGCCGCCGGGCGACTACCAGACGGCCTCCAAGTTCCAGGTGTACGGCAAGGCCGTGCAGGTCGTCGGCGCCGGACCGTGGTTCACCCGCTTCCAGGCCCCCTCGTCCCAGGACAACACCGACATCGGCTGGCGGGCGGAGGGCACGGCGAAGGGCTCGTCCTTCTCGGGCTTCGCCTACTTCGGCAACTACACCTCGCGCATCGACGGCCCGGGCAAGGTCTTCGACTTCGCGAACGTCTCCGACATCACCATCGACAACATCTGGAACGAGCACATGGTGTGCCTCTACTGGGGCGCCAACACCGACCGGATCACCATCAAGAACTCCCGGATCCGTGACATGTTCGCCGACGGCATCAACATGACCAACGGCAGCACGGACAACCTCGTGACCAACAACGAGGCGCGGGCCACGGGCGACGACAGCTTCGCGCTGTTCTCCGCGATCGACGCGGGCGGCGCGGACATGAAGAACAACGTCTACGAGAACCTGACCACGATCCTGACCTGGCGGGCGGCCGGCGTCGCCGTCTACGGCGGCTTCAACAACACCTTCCGCAACATCCACATCGCGGACACGCTCGTCTACTCCGGGATCACCATCAGCTCCCTGGACTTCGGGTATCCGATGAACGGCTTCGGGACCGATCCGACGACCTTCGAGAACATCTCGATCGTCCGCTCCGGCGGCCACTTCTGGGGAGCGCAGACCTTCCCCGGGATCTGGGTCTTCTCGGCCTCGAAGGTGTTCCAGGGCATCAGGATCAACAACGTCGACATCGTCGATCCGACCTACAGCGGAATCATGTTCCAGACCCAGTACGTGGGAGGCCAACCGGTCAATCCGATCAAGGACACCATCCTCAAGGACATCACCATCACCGGGGCGAAGAAGAGCGGCGACGCCTTCGACGCCACGTCGGGCTTCGGACTCTGGGCGAACGAGATGCCCGAGGCGGGCCAGGGACCGGCGGTCGGCGAGGTCACGATCCAGAACCTGCGCATGAACGACAACGCCGTGGACGTGCGGAACACGACCTCGACGTTCAGGATCAACCGGCTGCCGTAGCGGGCGGCGCATCGGTGGGCGGGGCGTTCCCTCGGGGCGCCCCGCCCGTCCGGGCACGTGCGCGGCCCCGTCCCCGGCTCGGCGTCACCGGGGGGCGGTGTGGCGCACGAGTGCCGGGATCACCGTGTCCCAGACCTCCGGTACGGGCATCTGGTGGCCCATCCCGGCGAGCGGGACGAGCGTGGCGCCGGGGATCTCGTGGGCCAGGGCCTCGGCGTGACCGTAGGGGAAGAGCGGGTCGTGCGTGCCGTGCAGGACCAGCGTCGGCGCGGCGATCTCACCGAGGCGGGCCCGAACGGGCTCGCCCCCCTCGACGCTCCAGTGGTTGGACGCGGCGGCCGGCACGGGGCTGCGGTCGTACGCGCGCCCGGCGGTGGCGCGCAGGCGCTCCTCGTCCACCGGGATGAGACCCGCGAAGGCGTGCTCGCCCGCGAGGAAGTACGCGATGACCGCGTCGCGGTCGGCCCAGTCGGGAGCGGGCCGGGGCTCGGCGAACCATCGGGCCAGGGCTTCGCTCACGGGCGGCAGATCAGGCCTGCCGGGACCGCCGGGGCCGTCAGGGCTGGTGGACATCAGGGTCAGCGTGACGACGCGCCGGGGGTGCAGGACGGCCAGACGCTGCGCGAGTGCGCCGCCCATGGAGACGCCGACGACATGGGCCGCGGCGACGCCGTGGGCGTCGAGGACACCGAGGGCGTCGAGGACACCGAGGGCGTCGAGGAGGAGATCATCCCCGGTGTACGGGGGCTCGCCGATGGGGAAGACGGTGGAGCGCCCGGTGTCGCGGGTGTCGTAGCGGATGACGTGGCGGCCGGCGGCGCCGAGCCGGGCGACGAACTCCTCGTCCCACCAGTCCATGGTGGCCTCGGCGCCCGAGACGAGGAGCACCGTCGGGTCGGTCGCGTCGCCGAAGGCCTGCGTGGCGAGGGTGACGCCGTTGGTGTGGACGGCCTTCTCGGGCGGGGTCATGGCCGTTCCTCCTGCGGTCGCGGGGATGCGGGGGGCTCTGCCGCCAGTGTGCTCCGAGGCCCCGGCCGCATCGTGGAGCCCGCCCGGCGCGCGTGGTGCGGCGCGAGCGGTACGGGCGTACGGGGCCTTCCCAGGCGGGGCCCGCATGACCCAAACTGGCCGTAAGGGAACTGCAAGCGACTTGCATTCCTTGCGCTACTCTTGCGCTCATGACGCGACGACTTGCTCAAGTGGCGAAGAAGGTGGGAGTCAGCGAGGCAACGGTCAGCCGGGTGCTCAACGGCA
The DNA here is from genome assembly GCF_036231985.1 of Streptomyces sp. NBC_01426. Classification (GTDB taxonomy): domain Bacteria; phylum Actinomycetota; class Actinomycetes; order Streptomycetales; family Streptomycetaceae; genus Streptomyces. Next base: position 2,296,335 of record NZ_CP109500.1, on the reverse strand, counting down.
AGCCGGGCGTCTCGGAGGCGACCCGACAGTCCGTGCTCACCGCTCTCGACGTGCTCGGCTACGAGCGCCCCACCCAGTTGCGCGGCGAGCGCGCCCGGCTGGTCGGGTTGGTGCTGCCCGAGCTCCAGAACCCCATCTTCCCGGCCTTCGCCGAGGTCATCGGGGGTGCGCTGGCGCAGCAGGGGCTGACCCCGGTGCTGTGTACGCAGACCACCGGCGGGGTCTCCGAGGCCGACTACGTGGAACTCCTGCTCCAGCAGCAGGTGTCGGGCGTGGTCTTCGCCGGCGGGCTCTTCGCGCAGGCCGACGCCCCGCACGAGCACTACCGGCTGCTGTCCGAGCGCAAGGTCCCGGTGGTGCTGATCAACGCCTCCATCGAGGACCTCGGTTTCCCGTGCGTGGCCTGCGACGACGCCGTCGCCGTCGAGCAGGCCTGGCGGCACCTGGCCTCCCTGGGTCACGAACGCATCGGGCTCGTGCTGGGCCCGCCCGACCACATGCCCTCGCTGCGCAAGCTGGTGGCCGCCCAGGCCGTGGTCGCCGCGGCGGGTGCCGAACTGCCGGCCGCCCACGTGGAGCGGACCCTGTTCTCCCTGGAGGGCGGGCACGCGGCCGCCTCCCGTCTGCTGGACCGCGGGGTCACCGGCATCATCTGCGCGAGCGACCCCCTGGCCCTGGGCGCCGTGCGGGCAGCGCGTCGCCGGGGGCTGGACGTGCCCCGGGAGATCTCCGTGGTCGGCTACGACGACTCGGCGTTCATGAACTGCACCGAGCCCCCGCTGACCACCGTCCGGCAGCCCATCGAGGCCATGGGGCGGGCCGCCGTGGAACTGCTCACCGCCCAGATCCAGGGAGCCGCCGTACAGCCCGGCGAGCTGCTCTTCGAGCCGGAGCTGGTGGTCCGCGGGTCCACCGCGCAGGCGCCCCGCAGGTAGCCCGTACCGCTTCCTCGTGCTCCACCGAGGGCTCCGGAACGTCCCATGGACGTTCCGGAGCCCTTTTTGCGTCCCGTGTCCGAGCTGTCGGACATCCCAATGTCAGTTCCTTACGAAATCTGCGCGAGATATTGCGTTCATCTGTGGGCGGTGGTTGAGTGTGCCCCGCTCGCCCCCACGCCTCCTGTTCGATGCTCGAAGGGGACCACCGATGAGAACCCACGTCCGCCGCAACGTCGCGGCCGCCCTCGTCTCCGCGCTTGCCGTCACCGCCCTCGCGGCGTGCGGTACGAGCAGCAGCGGCGACGACCCGAAGCCGCAGCCGAGTGGCGGTGTCGCCGACGTCTCCGCCCCGCTCGACCCGAAGGCCAAGGTCACCCTCTCCATCGACTGCATGCCGCCCGCGGCGAAGGCGGCGGAGCTCAAGGAGTGGAAGGAGGACGTGGCGGAGTTCAACAAGACGTACCCGAACGTCACCGTCGAGGGTCGCTCGACGCCCGGCCAGTGCCTGGAGCCCCCGCGCTTCACCGCGATGCTCAAGGCCAAGTCCCAACCGGACGTCTTCTACGCCTACTTCACCGACCTGAAGCAGGTGCTCGACAACGACGGGGCCGAGGACATCACGGCGTACGTGACCCCCGAGACGGTCCCCGCGTTCGCCGACATCGACAAGAACGTCCTGAACGTCCTCAAGAGCGACGGCAAGCTGTACGGCCTCCCCACCAGCAACTACACGATGGGCCTGCTCGTCAACCGCAAGCTCTTCCAGCAGGCCGGCCTGAACCCCGACACCCCGCCGCGCACCTGGGACGAGGTCCGCGCCACCGCGAAGAAGATCGCGGCCCTCGGCAACGGGGTCGCCGGCTACGGCGAGTACAGCGTGGAGAACACCGGTGGCTGGCACTACACGGCCGCCATGTACGGGCTGGGCGGCGACATCGTCGGCGCCGACGGCAAGGCCGCGTTCAACAACGCCACGGGCCGGCAGATCGTCGACAACCTCCACGCCATGCGCTGGGAGGACGACAGCATGGGCAAGACCCAGCTGCTCAAGTGGGGCGACCTGCAGAAGCAGATGGCCTCGGACAAGCTCGGCATGTTCCTCGCCGCACCCGATGACATCACCTACATGGTCCAGCAACTCGGCGCCACGTACGAGAACTTCGGCATGGGGCCGATACCCGGTGGCGCGTCCACGCTCGCCGGCGGCAACGGCTACATGATCAAGAAGGGCAGCTCGCCCGACAAGGTCAAGGCGGCCGTCGCCTGGCTGAACTTCAAGACCCTCGCGGTCGGCAAGGGCCAGTTCCAGTACGACCGCAGCAAGGCCGACGGCCTGCCGGTCGGACTCCCGCAGCCGGCCTTCTTCACCGGCGCGAGCAAGGCCAAGGACGACGGGCTGAAGGCGGCGAGCGCCACCATGCCGGTCGCCAACTTCAAGCCCTTCCTGGACAACCCGGTGCCCGGCAAGGCGGAGCCGCCGAAGGCCCAGGAGGTCTACAAGGTCCTCGACAAGGTGATGTCGGGGGTGCTCACGAACAAGGGCGCGGACGCGGCCCAGTTGCTGGGCGAGGCCGAGAAGGCGGTCAACCAGGTACTGGCCAACCAGTGACGGCCCCGGGCGGCGCCGGGTGAACCTCCCCGGCCCGGCACCGCCCGCCCGGCCCCCGGCCCCGCGTATCGATGGCGACGACCCACCAAGGAGCGAGCGGCGATGTCGGCCCCCACCCTGCCCGGATCCACCGGGAAGACCGCCGGACCCCGGAACCCGGGAACCCGGACCCGTGAGTCCCGCACCGACGGACCCTCGCGCGACGCGTTCCGCCGGGCGGTCAAGCGGAACCTCACGGCCCACGGCTTCCTGATCGGCGCCGTCCTCTGCTTCTCCTTCTTCTCCTGGTACCCGATGGTCCGGGAGTTCCTGCTGGCCTTCCAGAAGACGGAGGGCGGCGCCACCCGCTGGGTGGGCTGGGACAACTTCACCTACGTCTTCAACGATCCGAGTTTCTGGCAGGCCTGGCGCAACACCCTGCTCTTCACGGGGCTCGCCCTGGTCTTCGGCTTCGCCGTCCCCTTCGTGGTCGCCGTCGTCCTCAACGAGTTCCGGCACGCACAGGGCTATCTGCGCATGCTGGTCTACCTCCCGGTGATGATGCCCCCGGTGGCCTCGATCCTGCTGTTCAAGTACTTCTACGACCCGGGCTACGGCCTCTTCAACAGGGTGCTGGAGTTCCTGCACCTGCCGGCGCAGGACTGGCTCCAGTCCACCGACACCGCGATGCTCTCCGTGGTGCTCGCCTCGACGTGGATGAACATGGGCGGCGCGACCCTGATCTACCTGGCCGCGCTCCAGGGCATCCCCGGAGAGCTCTACGAGGCGGCCGAACTCGACGGGGCGGGACTGCTGCGCAAGGTCTGGCACATCACGATCCCGCAGACCCGACTCATCCTCTCCCTCCTGTTGCTGATGCAGATCATCGCGACGATGCAGGTGTTCGTCGAACCGTTCCTGCTCACTGGTGGCGCCGGACCGGAGGGCTCGACCACCACCGTGGTCGTCCTCATCTACCAGTACGCCTTCAACTTCAACCAGTACGGCGGCGCGGCGGCCCTGGGGCTGTGCCTGCTCGTCCTGCTCGCGGGCTTCTCCGCGCTGTACGTCCGCCTCAGCCGCGACAACGAGAGCTGACCTGGAGCCCCCATGGCAGAGCGCACGCTGATATCGCCCGCCCAGTTGGGCCGCACCCGAGGCAAACTCCTGTACTGGGCCGTCCTCGGCCTCGTCGTCGTCGGGTTCACCGTCGTCTTCCTCGGCCCGCTCTACTGGATGGTCGCGAACGGCCTCAAGAGCACCGAGGAGTTCGCCGAGGTTCCGCCGACCCTGGTGCCCGACTCCCTCCACGCCGCCAACTACACGGCCGCCTGGCAAGTCATGGACCTGGCCAAACTGCTGTTCAACACCCTCTACTACGCGTTCGGGGCGCTCGCCTTCCAACTCGTCCTCGACGTCGCCGCCGCCTACTCGCTCTCCAGGCTGCGGCCCGTCTTCGGCAAGGCCGTCCTCGGGATGATGCTCGCCACCCTGATGATCCCGGCCACCGTCCTGGTCGTGCCGCAGTACCTCACGGTCCTGGACATGCCGATCATCGAGCGGAACCTGCTCGACTCGCCCTGGGTGATCTGGTTGCCGTCCGTCACCAACGCCTTCAACATCTTCCTGCTGAAGCGCTTCTTCGACTCGATACCCCAGGAAATCCTCGACGCCGCCTCCATCGACGGCGCGGGCGCCCTGCGCTCCCTGCGCTCCGTGGTCCTGCCGATGAGCCGGCCCATCCTCGGCGTCGTGTCGATCTTCGCGATCGTCGGGGTGTGGAAGGACTTCCTCTGGCCCATGCTCACCCTCCCCGACCCGGCCCTGCAGACGCTCAACGTCGGCATCTACTCGCTCTCCACGGGAGTGCCGGAGAACCATCTCATCGCCGCGCTCGCGATGGCCTCCGCCCCCACGCTCGTCATCTTCCTGATCTTCCAGCGCAACATCATGAGCGGCCTGACGGCAGGCTCCCTCAAGGGCTGACCAGCCGCCCGCGGGACGCGCACCGCCGTGCCTGGCCGCCCCCTGTGAAAGGACCCCTCGTGGCTGACTTTCCCCTGCCCGCACGCGACGCCGACTGGTGGCGCTCGGCCGCCATCTACCAGGTGTACGTACGCAGTTTCGCGGACGGCGACGGAGACGGCACCGGTGACCTCGCAGGCGTCCGGGCCCGCCTCCCGTACCTCGCCGAACTGGGTGTGGACGCCCTGTGGTTCACCCCCTGGTACCTGTCCCCGCTCGCGGACGGCGGCTACGACGTGGCCGACTACCGCACCATCGACCCCGCCTTCGGCACGCTGGCGGAGGCCGAGAAGCTCATCGCGGAAGCCCGCGAGCTGGGCATCCGGACCATCGTCGACATCGTCCCGAACCACGTGTCCGACCAACACGTCTGGTTCCGGGCGGCCCTCGCCGCCGGCCCGGGGAGCCCCGAGCGCAAGCTGTTCCACTTCAGGCCCGGGCGCGGGGAGCACGGTGAACTCCCGCCCGGGGACTGGCCCTCACAGTTCAACGGCGCCGCCACCTGGACGCAGGTACCGGACGGGGAGTGGTACCTGCACCTGTTCACCCCGCAGCAGCCCGACCTGAACTGGGACCACCCCGCCGTCCGCCGGGAGCACGAGGAGGTGCTGCGTTTCTGGTTCGAGCGCGGGGTGTCCGGCGTACGGATCGACTCGGCCGCCCTGCTCGCGAAGGACCCGGCCCTGCCCGATCTGGCGGGGCGGTCACCCGAACCCTGGCCCGGCGAGATCCACCCGTACATCGACCGCGACGAACTCCACGACGTCTACCGCTCCTGGCGCGCCGTCGCCGACGAGTACGGGGCCGTCTTCGTCGGCGAGGTCTGGCTGCCCGACTCCGAACGCTTCGCCCGCTACCTGCGCCCCGACGAGCTGCACACCGCCTTCAACTTCTCCTTCCTCAGCTGCCCCTGGGACGCGGACCGGCTGCGCACCTCCATCGAGGAGACCCTCGCCGAACACGCCCCGGTCGGGGCGCCCGCCACCTGGGTGCTGTGCAACCACGACGTCACGCGCACCGTGACCCGCTACGGCCGCGCCGACACCGGCTTCGACTTCGCGACCAAGGCCTTCGGGACACCGACCGACCTCGATCTCGGCACCCGCAGGGCACGCGCCGCGGCCCTGCTGACGCTCGCCCTGCCCGGCGCCGTGTACGTCTACCAGGGCGAGGAGCTGGGCCTGCCGGAGGCCGAGGTGCCGCCGGCCCGCATCCAGGACCCGATGCACTTCCGGTCCGGCGGCACCGACCCCGGGCGGGACGGGTGTCGGGTTCCGCTGCCCTGGACCGCCGAGCCGTGGACCGACCCGTGGCTGCCCCAGCCCGCGGACTGGGGAAGGTACGCCGCCGACCGCCAGGACGGCGACCCGGACTCCATGCTCACCCTCTACCGGACGGCCCTCGGGCTGCGCCGGGCCGCGGCCGGCTTCGGCGGGCGATCGCTGGAGTGGCTGCACGGGCCGCCCGGGGTGCTCGCCTTCACCCGCCCCGACGGGCTGGTCTGCGTGACCAACCTGTCCGACGGTCCGGTCCCGCTGCCGGACCACACGAGACTCCTGCTGAGCAGCTCCGCCCTGGACGACGCGGGGCTGCTTCCGCGGGACACGGCGGTCTGGCTGCGGACCTGACGCCGCGGCCGGACCGCCCGGCACCACCGCCCGCCCCGGCGCACCGCCGCCGCACCCCCCCGCGTACGACTCCTCACAGCCGCCCGTGCCACCCCCCCCACGCATGGAGAGGTCCCTCGTCATGAGCGCAGCACGCATCGCCGCACGCGGCAGACCGGCACGCGCGGTCGTCGCCGCCCTGGCCGCCACCGCGGTCCTCGGGACCGCCGCCGTCCTGCCCCTGCCCACGGCCCTCGCCGCACCGGCCGTGACCGCGGACTCCCTACCGGCGGCCCTGTCACCGCTGGACGTGCCGGGGCGCGGGGCGACCGTGCCCTTCACCGAGCAGGAGGCGGAGCGGGCGGCCGGCACCGGGTCGGTGATCGGGCCGGACCGCACCTACACGAGCCTGCCCGCCGAGGCGTCCGGGCGCAGCGCCGTCCGGCTCGACGCGGCGGGGGAGTACGTCGAGTTCACCCTGACCAAACCCGCGAACGCGATGAGCGTGCGGTACTCCGTACCCGAAAACGCCGCCGGCACCGGGATCAGCGTGCCGATGGAACTGAAGCTGGACGGGACCAGGCTCAAGGACCTGGACTTCACCTCCAAGTACAGCTGGTTCTACGGCAGCTACCCCTTCACCAACCAGCCCGGGGACAAGCCGCACCACTTCTACGAGGAGACCCGCACGCTCTTCGGGAAGACCCTTCCGGCGGGCGCCAAGGTGCGCATCACGCTGCCCTCGGTTGCCGCCACCCCGTGGGCCGTCGTGGACCTGGCCGACTTCGAGCAGGTGGGGGCCCCGGTCGCCCGTCCGTCCGGTTCGCTGTCGGTCACCGACTTCGGCGCCGACCCGAACGGAGCCACCGACTCGACGACGGCCTTCCAGCAGGCCGCCGACGCGGGCCGGGCCCAGGCGAAGGAGGTGTGGATCCCCCGGGGCACCTTCAGGCTCACCGACCACGTGGTCGTGGACCAGGTCACCCTGCGCGGCGCCGGCCCCTGGTACTCCGTCCTCACCGGCCGCCACCCCACCGACCGCAACCGGGCCGTCGGGATCTACGGGAAGTACGTCCAAGGCGGCGGCCACGGCGGCCAGATACGCGCCCACGAGGCGGGCGGGCCGAGCCGGAACGTCACGCTGAAGGACTTCGCCGTCATCGGCGAGATCGCCGACCGGATCGACGACGACCAGGTCAACGCGATCGGCGGCGCGATGAGCGACTCCGTCGTGGACAACGTGTGGATGCAACGGACCAAGGTCGGGGCCTGGATGGACGGCCCGATGGACAACTTCCACATCAGGAACAGCAGGATCCTCGACCAGACGGCGGACGGGGTGAACTTCCACTGGGGCGTCACGAACTCCTCGGTCGAGAACACCTTCCTGCGCAACCTCGGTGACGACGGTCTGGCGATGTGGGCCGACACGAGGAACAACGTCGCCAACTCGTTCGCCCGGAACACGGTCGTGCTGCCGATCCTGGCCAACAACATCGCGATCTACGGCGGCAAGGACATCTCGGTGACCGACAACGTCGTCGCGGAGTCGCTGTCCAACGGCGGCGGGCTGCACGTCGGCAACCGGTACCCGGGAGTGACCCCCGGACAGGGCACCGACGTACAAGGCACGTTCACGCTGTCCCGGAACACGCTCATCCGGACCGGCAACACGGACTACGGCTGGAACTTCCCGATCGGGGCGATCTGGTTCGACAGCCGCGCGAGTTCAATCGACAAGGCGACGATCAACGTCACCGACAGCGACATCCTCGACAGCTCCTACGCGGCCATCCACTTCGTGTCCGGATCCACCAAGGGCGTCCACTTCGACGACATCGACATCGACGGGACCGGGACGTTCGCGCTCCAGTTCAACGACCCGGCCGAACTGTCGATGAGCAACGTCCGGGCCACCCGGATGGGGTTCGCGGAACCGATCCACAGCTGCCTCGGCGCCCAGTTGAAGCTGACGCAGGGAGCCGGGAACACCGGCTGGAACACCAAACTGCCCCAAACCTACTGCGGGCCCTTCCCGCCGGCCGCCACACAGCCGGTACCGGATCCGACATCGACGCCCACGCCCACCCCGACGCCGACGTCCAGTCCGACTCCCACGCCGACCCCGACGCCCAGTCCCACCCCCGACCCCACGCGGAACCTGGCCCGGGGCCGGCCGGTGACCGAGACCTCCCACACCCAGGCGTACGACGCGGCCAAGGCCGTCGACGGTGACCCGAACACCTACTGGGAAAGCGCCGACAACGCCTTCCCCCAGTCCGTCATCGTCGACCTCGGCGCCACGGGCACGGTCGGGCGCGTCGTCCTGAAACTGCCGCCGCCGGCCGCCTGGGCGGCCAGGACACAGACGCTCTCCGTCCTCGGCAGCACGGACGGGACGCACTTCGCCACAGTGGCCCCCGCACAAGGGCTGCGCTTCGACCCGGCGACCGGGAACAGGGTGACGCTCGCCCTCCCGGACGGCACGAGCCTGCGCCACCTGAGGCTGACCGTCACCGGCAACACCGGTTGGCCGGCCGGGCAGATCGGCGAGTTCGAGGTCTACGCGGGCTGACCCGAGGCCCGCCCCCGTCCCCGTCCCCGGACCCTCCGCCCGTCACGGCATCGGCCGCGGCGGGCGGGGGCCGTCGTAGTGCCCGGTCGGCCGCATCCTCAGCGGCCGTTCCTGGTACTCCTCCAGCGCGTGCGCGATCCACCCCGCCGTCCGGGCCACCGCGAACACCGTCTCCCCGGCCTCGGCGGGCATCCCGCAGGACACCGTGAGCACCGCCAGGGCCAGGTCCACGTTGGCGTGCAGCCCGCCACCGTGCCGGGCCATCACCGAGGCCACGTCGCGGGCCGCGCCCAGCGCCGGCCCGGCCTGGTCCAGGGCCTCCAGCCGGGCGAACAGGGCCGTGGCCCGAGGGTCCTCGCCGCGGTACAGCCGGTGCCCCAGTCCCGGCACCCGACGTCCCGCGCGCAGGTACTCCGACACCACCGGGGCCGCCCCGCCCCGTTCCAGGACCTCGACCAGCATCCGGTGCGCGAGCCGGCCGGCCGCGCCGTGCAGCGGGCCTTCGAGCGCGCCGAGTCCGGCCGAGACCGCCGCGTACGGATGGGCCCGCGCCGACGCGGCGACCCGTACGGCCAGCGTCGAGGCGGCCAGATCGTGGTCGACCAGCAGACCGAGTGCCAGGTCCAGGACGGCCAGCGCGTCCGGGTCGGGGTCCAGCGCCGTCAGCCGCGACCACAGCAGGCGGGCCAGCCGGGTGTCGCCGGCCCACCGGGCGGGGCCCTGCTCGGGCAGCGCGCCGACCAGCGTCGGGATCAGACAGCGGGCGGAGCCCAGTACGGCCTCCTCGGACAGGTCGAAGCGCAGCGGATCCGCCACCGCGGCGGCGGCGACGGCCACCCGCAGCCGGTCCAGCGGTCCACCGTGCTCGGGCAGCGCGGCCACGGCCCTTCGGGCGGCGGCCAACGGCTCCGGGGGAGCGACGAACCGGGCGCCGTGCTTCAGCGACCCCGTCCACAGCCACTCCGCCACCTCCTCGTAGCGGTACCGCGAGGCCAGCTCGACGGCGTCCACGCCCCGGAAGTAGTAGCGGTCGGGCTCGATGAGCGTGAGCGAGGTGCGGACGGACAGCTCGCCCGCGTTGCCCCCGGCGGGGCCCGCCGCCTCGCGCCGGCTCCGCCGGGCCAGCGCCTCCACCTCGGCCGCGTCGAAGCTGCTGCCGCGCCCGATCGGATCGCGGCGACTGCCGAGCTGGCCGCGGCTGACGTACGCGTACACGGTTGCGGGTTTCACTCCGAGCAGTCGTGCCGCTTCCCGGGTGTTGATCCGGCGCGGGCCGTCCGCCTCGTCGCTCTCGGCATTCATGACACACACCCTACATAGCTTGATTCAATCAATATTGACAAGCATTCAATCCATCATCGATGGTCAATCCATGAACACCACCGTCGAAGTACCCCGCGGTCTCGCGGGGGTCGTGGTCACCGAAACCGCACTCGGTGACGTCCGAGGCCGCGAAGGCTTCTACCACTACCGCCAGTACTCGGCCGTCGAGCTCGCCGAGAGCCGCACCTTCGAGGACGTGTGGCACCTGATGTTCCGCGGCGCGCTCCCCGCCGGCCTCGCCGAGCGGGACGCCTTCGCCGCCGAGATCGCCCCCCTGCGCCGACTCCCCGACGAGGTGCGAGGCGCCCTGCCCGCACTCGCCCGCGCCACCGCCCTGTCCGGGCCGCTCGCCGGACTCCGCACCGCCCTCTCCCTGCTGGGCGCCTCCGCCGGCTTCCGCCCGGTCTACGATCTCGACCCCGCCCGCCGGGCCGCCGACGCCCTCGCCGCCTGCGCCGCGGTGCCCACCCTGCTCACCGCCCTCCACCGGCTGGGACAGGGGCTGGAGCCGGTGGAACCGCGCGACGACCTCCCGTACGCGGCCAACTACCTCCACATGCTCACCGGGCGCGAACCCGACCCCGTCGAAGCCCGAGCCGTGGAGCAGTACCTGATCTCCACCATCGACCACGGGTTCAACGCCTCGACCTTCACCGCCCGCGTGATCGCCTCCACCGGCGCCGACGTCGCGGCCTGCCTGACCGGGGCCATCGGCGCCCTGTCCGGGCCGCTGCACGGCGGCGCCCCCAGTCGGGCCCTGGACACCCTCGACGCCATCGGCACGGCCGACCGGATCCAGCCGTGGATCCGCGAACGGGTCCGCGCCGGCGATCGGATCATGGGCTTCGGGCACCCGGTCTACCGCACCGAGGACCCGCGCTCACGGATGCTGCGCGGCATCGCGCTCCGGTTCGGCGGCCCACTGGTCGACTTCGCCGTCGAGGTCGAACAACAGGTGGAGGCGATCCTGGCCGAGCTGAAGCCGGGTCGGGAACTGCACACCAACGTGGAGTTCTACGCGGGCGTGGTCATGGAACTGTGCGGGCTGCCGCGCGAGATGTTCACCCCCACCTTCTGCGCCGCCCGCGTGGTCGGCTGGAGCGCCAACATCCTCGAACAGGCCGCCGACTCGAAGATCATCCGTCCGGCCGCCCGCTACACCGGACCGACCCCGCCCCAACCGGTCCCGGCGCTCGGCTGAGCCGCCACGGCGCCGCGCCGGCTACCATCGACCGGGTGAACAGCAGGCAGTCCCACCCCACCATCCCCGTCGTGGTCCTCGCCGGATTCCTCGGATCCGGCAAGACCACCCTGCTCAACCACCTCCTCGTCCACCGGGGCGGTACCCGGATCGGGGTGGTGGTCAACGACTTCGGCTCGATCGAGATCGACGCCATGTCGGTCGCCGGGCAACTCGGCGACTCCATGGTCTCGCTCGGCGGTGGCTGCCTGTGCTGCGCCGTCGACGGCAGCGAGTTGGACGCGTACCTGGAGAAGCTCTCCGCCCCCGCCCACCGGATCGATGTCATCGTCATCGAGGCGAGCGGGCTGGCCGAGCCCCAGGAACTGATCCGCATGCTGATGGCGAGCGAGAACCCGGCCATCCGCTACGGCGGCATGGTGGAGGTCGTCGACGCGGCGGAGTTCGACGCCACCCGGGCCCGGCACCCCGAGACAGACCGCCACCTCGGCGTCGCCGACCTCGTGGTGCTCAACAAGACCGACCGGGTGGACCCGGCCGAGCGCGCCCGCATCGAAGCCGAACTGGCCGGCCTCTGCGCGCCCGGTACCCCCGTGATCGGCGCGGACCACGGGCGGATCGACCCGGAGCTGCTCTTCGACGCGCGCCCCTGGTCGATGACGCGCGGCCAGCTCTCCTTCGAGGACCTGCTGGCGGAGGCGGCCGACGGAGAACGGGAACACGGCGACCACACGGGCCACGCACACGCCGCCTACGAGAGCGTGGAGTTCGTCTCCGAGCAGGCCCTGAGCCCGCGCCGCTTCATCGACTTCCTCGACCGTCGTCCGGTCGGGCTCTACCGGATCAAGGGCTTCGTCCACTTCGGCGTCTCCGGCCACGACGAGCGCTACGAGGTCCACGCCGTCGGTCGTTTCCTCCGCTTCGCCCCCGGCCCCTGGGGGAGGGGCGAAGCGCGGGTGACCCGGCTCGTCCTGATCGGCTCGGGCACGGACGGCCCCGCACTGCTCCGCGAACTGGAGGCCTGCCGCGAGCCGCGACCGCACCTCGCGGGCCCGGAGAGCATGTGGGGCGTCCTGCGCTACGTGGCCCGGCCCCCGCGGGAGGAGACGCCGGACCCCGCCGCCGACCCGGACCCGGACCCCGCCGCCGACCCGGACCCGGACCCCGCGACCGATCCGGACCCCGCCGCCGACCCCGACCAGGATTCCGCCCCCTAGGCGACCTCGATGCCGTACTCGCGCAGGAGGTCCTCCAGGCCGCCCCGGTAGCCCTTGCCGCCGATGACGAACTTCCAGTCGCCGTTCGGCCGGCGCCGGAACGATCCGAGCACCAGGGCGGTTTCGCCCGCCCGGCCGTCGGAGACCTCCAGCTGGTCGATCTCCCGGCCGTCCGGCGTGAGGAGGCGGATCCGGGCGTCGGTGAAGCCCGCCAGGTCGGCGTCCGGGTTGACCTCCGGGTCGATGGCGGCGGCGAGCACCAGGCGGTCGGCGTGGCGCGGCAGCCCGTCGAAGTCGACCTCGACCGCCGCCTTGTCGGGGGCGGCCCGCTCGCGGGAGCGGACCGAACCGTCCGGCGTGCGGGGGTTGTTGAAGAACACGAAGTGGTCCTCGCTCAGCACCCGGTTGCCCTCGCAGACGAGCGCGCACACGTCCAGCGCGACGCCGCCCGACCAGTCCATGCCGAGGATGTTGTGCTCGCCCGCCGAGCCCGGCGACGCCGCCGACGCCGTGCCCGTACGCTGAGCGGGCACCGAGGCGGACGCCGACGCACGCCCCGCCGGGCCGCTCGCCGCTCCGCCGAGGCGCCCCCGGAGCCCGTACCGGTGCAGCAGGTCCACCAACTCGACCCCGGGAACCAACTCCAGCGGCTTGCCGTTGGCAAAGGTGTACGACCCGGGTCCGAAGGACGAGGTGGTGACCAGCACCCCCTTGTTCGCCCCCGCGTCCTGAACCGTGCCGTACAGGTCCCGCACCGCGGTCGGCGGGACCGTGTTCCGGTAGCGCTTGACCTGCACCACGATCCGACCGCCCCGGATCGGGGCCGGGTCCAGCGCCTCCACGTCGACCCCGCCGTCACCGGACCGTTGGGTGGTCACCGCCTCCATGCCCATCGCCCGGAACAGTTCGGCGACCAGGTTCTCGAAAGCGATGGGATCCATCGTGAAGAGGTCCGGCTCCTCCGCGCCGCCGCCCGCGTGCCCGCCGTGGCTGACGACCGCGCCGACCTCGCCCGGCCTGCGGCCCGACCGTACGGCGGCCGGCTGGTCGGGCCGGGTCGACAGCTGCCCGCGCAGCCCGTCGACCAGGCAGTCCACCGCGCTGACCTGTTCCAGGCGCAGCCCGGTGAAGTCGGAGCGCGCCGCGAGCACGGTGGCCAGGACGATCTGCGCCTCCCGGCCGGTCGCCGGATCGTGGTCGTCCACGAATCCGTTGACCACCACCGAGTCCAGCGCGCCGAACTCGTCCGCCGCGTACAGCTCGCGCAGCACCAGCAGCACGCACTGCGCCAGCAGGTCCCGGTACACGGCCCGGCGCTGAGTGGCGGGCCTGGCGGTCTCCTTGTCCTGGTCGGTGCTCGGCACGTAGCGCACCGATTTGGCCTCGGGGACCACCTCGTACCGCGGCAGTTCCCAGTCCAGCACCAACTGCCGGGCCGCCGGGTCGTACGCGGCGGACACCTGCCGCGGCAGGTCCTCGGGCCACGCCGTGGAGGAGTACAGCGCCGCCGAGAAGTACTCCACGGCGGCCTCGGCGTCCCCGGCCCGCAGGGCGTCGGCCAGCTCGGCGAGGCCGCTGTTGTGCGCCCGGACGTCGGCGAGCTGCCCGGCCGCCCACTCGTCGTACTGACGTCGGTAGGAGGCCAGTTGTCCTTGTCGCTGCTGCTCCGCCGCGTGGGCGGCCTGCCAGGCCCGGGTGTACTGCTCGTGCGCCTCGCGCTCCGCCTGCGCGCGCCGGTTCGAGCCGCCGCCCCAGCCGCCGCCCTGCTGCTGGAACTGCTGGAGGTGTGGCATCGGCACGGGGTGGGCGAGTGTGCCCGGGGTGAAGGGCTCCAGTCGCTCGGAGCGGACCAGGGCGGCCATGCGGAAGGCCGGTGCCCGGCAGCCGGCCGCCAACAATCCCTGGAGGGCGGCCACTTCCGCGTCGAGTCGTTCGGTCCTGCGCCGGGCCTCGGCCTCGCGGTGCTGTTTGTACGCGGCCTGTTGTTCCCGCTGTCCCCGGGCCACGTCCCGTTCGCGGGCGCGCTGTCTGCGCTCGGCCTCGCGCTGCTGGATCAGTTGAGTCCGCTGCTGTTGGCGCTGGGCCTCGGCCCAGACCCCGATCAACCCGCTCGACCGACGACTCATCAGATCCGCTCCCCCGCCCCCACCGATATGTATCAAGAAAACACTCATGGGCGTGCGGGGTGCGCGGTCCGAAGACCCCGCACCCCGCACGCCCCGGCATCTGACACGTCAGTCGCCGCACGTCGCGAGGCGTCGCCCCACAGGGCGCCCCCGCACGGTGTGTCCCGTTACAGGGCGCCGCCCGCCAGTGCCCCGACGGGAGCGGGCAACGCCGTGCCCGACCCGTCACGGCGCGGGTCGACGGCCGGCAGCGCCGCCGGGGCCCCGTTCTTGGAGGACGCCCGGACCGGGGCGCCCCCGGCCCATGCGAGCACCAACACGTCCTCGCCCTTCAGGAACCGCTGGCAGCGCACGCCGCCGGTGGCCCGTCCCTTGCGCGGGTACTGGTCGAAGGGGGTCAGCTTCGCCGACAGCAGCGAGTCGTCCAGCGTGCCGTGCGAGCCGGCGACCGTGAACACCATGGCGTCCCGGCCCGGGTCCACGGCCGAGAAGTGGATCACCTTGGCGTTGTCGGCGAGCTTGATGCCCGCCATGCCGCCCGCCGGGCGGCCCTGCGGGCGCACCTGGGCCGCGGGGTAGCGCAGCAGTTGGGCGTCGTCGGTGATGAAGACCAGGTCCTCCTCGCCCGTGCGCAACTCGACCGCTCCGACGATCCGGTCGCCCTCCTTGAGGGTGATGACCTCCAGCTCGTCCTTGTTCGCCGGATAGTCCGGCACGACGCGCTTGACCACGCCCTGCTCGGTGCCCAGGGCCAGGCCCTGGGAGGACTCGTCCAGCGAGAGCAGGCAGACCACCGTCTCGTCCGCCTCCAGCCCGGTCAGGAACTCCGTGACGGGCGCGCCTCCCGCCAGGTTCGGCGCGGAGTGGGTGTCCGGCAACTGGGGCAGGTCGATCACCGACAGCCTCAGCAGGCGACCGTACGAGGTGACGACACCCACGTCGGCACGGGCCGTCGCGGCCACCTGCGAGAGGATCAGGTCGTGCTTCGCACGGGACCCGCCCTCCTCCTCGGGCAGCGGCTCGGCGTTCGCCGTACGGGCCACCAGACCCGTGGACGACAGCAGGACCCGGCACGGGTCGTCCGCGACCTCCAGCGGAACCGCCGCGATGGCCGTGCCCGCCGACTCCAGCAGCACCGTCCGGCGCTCGGTGCCGAACTTCTTCGCCACCGCCGCCAGTTCCGAGGAGACGAGCTTGCGCAGCTCGTTGTCGGATTCCAGGATCCCGGTCAGCTCGTCGATCTCGCCGGCCAGCCGGTCGCGCTCGGACTCCAGCTCGATCCGGTCGAAGCGGGTGAGCCGGCGCAGCGGGGTGTCCAGGATGTACTGGGTCTGGATCTCGCTGAGGGAGAAGTGCTCGATCAGGCGTTCCTTGGCCTGCGCGGAGTTGTCGCTGTCCCGGATGAGGCGGATGACCTCGTCGATGTCGAGGAGCGCCACGAGGAGCCCCTCGACCAGGTGCAGTCGGTCGCGCCGCTTGCCGCGCCGGAACTCGCTGCGCCGCCGGACGACCTCGAAGCGGTGGTCGAGGTAGACCTCCAGCAGCTCCTTGAGGCCCAGCGTCAGCGGCTGGCCGTCGACCAGTGCCACGTTGTTGATGCCGAAGGACTCCTCCATCGGCGTCAGCTTGTAGAGCTGCTCCAGGACGGCCTCCGGGTGGAAGCCGTTCTTGATCTCGATGACCAGGCGCAGGCCGTGCGAGCGGTCGGTGAGGTCCTTGACGTCCGCGATGCCCTGGAGCTTCTTGGAACCGACCAGGTCCTTGATCTTCGCGATGACCTTCTCGGGGCCGACCGTGAAGGGCAGTTCGGTGACGACCAGGCCCTTGCGGCGCGGGGTCACGTCCTCCACGGCGACGGTCGCGCGGATCTTGAAGGTGCCTCGACCGTTCTCGTAGGCGTCCTTGATGCCGGCGAGTCCCACGATGCGCCCGCCGGTCGGCAGGTCGGGACCCGGCACGAAGCGCATCAGCGCCTCCAGGTCCGCCTCCGGGTACCGGATCAGGTGACGGGCGGCCGCGATGACCTCGCCGAGGTTGTGCGGGGCCATGTTGGTGGCCATGCCGACGGCGATCCCGGAGGCGCCGTTGACGAGCAGGTTGGGGTACGCGGCCGGCAGGACGACCGGCTCGCGCTCCTGGCCGTCGTAGTTCGCGGCGAAGTCGACGGTGTTCTCGTCGATGCCGTCCGTCATCAGTGAGGCGGCGTCGGCCATCCTCGACTCGGTGTAGCGCATCGCGGCCGGCGGGTCGTCGTTGCCGAGCGAACCGAAGTTGCCGTGGCCGTCGACCAGCGGCAGCCGCATCGAGAAGGGTTGGGCCATGCGCACCAGGGCGTCGTAGATCGACGCGTCACCGTGGGGGTGGAGCTTGCCCATCACCTCGCCGACGACGCGCGCGCACTTCACGTAGCCGCGGTCGGGGCGCAGGCCCATCTCGTTCATCTGGTAGACGATGCGCCGGTGCACCGGCTTCATGCCGTCACGGGCGTCGGGCAGGGCACGGGAGTAGATCACCGAGTACGCGTACTCGAGGAAGGAGCCCTGCATTTCGTCGACGACGTCGATGTCGAGGATCTTCTCCTCGAAATCCTCCGGCGGCGGGGTCTTCGTGCTGCGGCGGGCCATCGCTGCGCGGCTCCTTAACCATGAAAGGGGGGTGTACTCGGGGTCTGACGGGGACTGACGGGCTGTGGCCGCAAGGCTGGGTCGGCCTTCCGGACAGTGGTGACGCGGACCATTGTGTCCCGAGGCACCGACAACGCCGACTCCGACCCAGGAGTGAACCCGGGAACTTCTCCGGTGGTCGACGCGCTTGCATACAGTGGCAGGTCTGACAGAAATCTCTGCATCGCGATCGAAGGGACCACATGCCCATGGGTCACACGGCCACAGCCCAGGCCGGCTCCGGCGGCCTGACAGCGACCGAGCACCGGCTGGCCAACGGCCTGCGCGTGGTGCTCTCCGAGGATCACCTGACCCCGGTCGCCGCGGTCTGCCTCTGGTACGACGTCGGCTCGCGCCACGAAGTCAAGGGCCGGACCGGTCTGGCTCACCTCTTCGAGCACCTGATGTTCCAGGGGTCCGCGAGCGTACCCGGCAACGGGCACTTCGAGCTCGTCCAGGGCGCCGGCGGTTCGCTGAACGGCACCACCAGCTTCGAGCGCACCAACTACTTCGAGACGATGCCGGCCCACCAGCTGGAGCTCGCCCTCTGGCTGGAGGCGGACCGCATGGGCTCGCTGCTGGCCGCCCTGGACGACGAGTCCATGGAGAACCAGCGCGACGTCGTCAAGAACGAGCGCCGCCAGCGGTACGACAACGTGCCGTACGGCACCGCGTTCGAGCGGCTCACCGCCCTCGCGTACCCCGAGGGACACCCGTACCACCACACCCCGATCGGCTCCATGGCCGACCTGGACGCCGCCTCCCTGGAGGACGCGCGCCACTTCTTCCGCACGTACTACGCGCCCAACAACGCGGTGCTCTCGGTCGTCGGTGACATCGACCCCGAGCAGGCGCTCGCCTGGGTCGAGAAGTACTTCGGCTCCATCCCCTCGCACGACGGCAAGCAGCCGCCGCGCGACGGCTCGCTGCCCGAGGTCATGGGCGGCCAGCTGCGCGAGGAGATCGTCGAGGAGGTCCCGGCCCGCGCGTTGATGGCCGCCTACCGGCTGCCGCACGACGGCACCCGCGAGTGCGACGCCGCCGACGTGGCGCTGACCGTCCTCGGCGGCGGCGAGTCCTCGCGGCTGCACAACCGCCTGGTCCGCCGCGACCAGAGCGCCGTGGCCGCCGGATTCGGCATGCTGCGCCTGGCGGGCGCGCCGTCGCTCGGCTGGCTGGACGTCAAGACCTCCAGCGGGGTCGAGGTGCCCGCCATCGAGGCGGCCGTGGACGAGGAACTCGCGCGGTTCGCCGCCGAGGGCCCCACCGCCGAGGAGATGGAACGCGCCCAGGCCCAGCTGGAACGGGAGTGGCTGGACCGGCTGAGCACGGTCGCCGGCCGCGCCGACGAACTGTGCCGCTTCGCGGTCCTGTTCGGCGACCCGCAGCTCGCCCTGACCGCCGTCGGCCGCGTCCTGGACGTCACCGCCGAGGAGGTGCAGGCCGTGGCCGCCGCCCGACTGCGCCCGGACAACCGCGCGGTGCTCGTGTACGAGCCCCTGCCGGCCGACGAGTCCGACGAGAACGACGAGAACGAAGGGGCGGAGCAGTGAGCGACACCGCAGCCGTCACGATGACCTTCCACCCGCGGCCGGAGGCCGGCGAGGCCCGGCCGTGGGCCTTCCCGGCCCCCGAGCGCGGTGCGCTCGCCAACGGGCTGACCCTGCTGCGCTGCCACCGTCCGGGCCAGCAGGTCGTCGCCGTCGAGATCAACCTCGCCGCGCCGCTCGACGCGGAGCCCGAGGGTCTGGACGGGGTGGCCACCATCATGGCCCGCGCCCTGTCCGAGGGCACCGACAAGCACTCCGCCGAGGAGTTCGCGGCGGAGCTGGAGCGCTGCGGCGCGACCCTCGACGCGCACGCCGACCACCCGGGCCTGCGGGTCTCCCTGGAGGTTCCCGCCTCCCGCCTGGCGAAGGCGCTCGGCCTGCTCGCCGAGGCGCTGCGCGCCCCGGCCTTCGCGGACAGCGAGATCGACCGGCTGGTGCGCAACCGCCTCGACGAGATCCCGCACGAGTCGGCCAACCCGCAGCGCCGCGCCGCCAAGCAGCTCTCCAAGGAGCTGTTCCCGGCCGACCTGCGGATCTCCCGGCCCCGCCAGGGCACCGAGGAGACGGTCGCCCGCATCGACTCCGGTGCCGTGCGCGCCTTCTACGAGGCCCACGTGCGCCCCGCGACCGCCACCGCGGTGGTCGTCGGCGACCTGACCGGGATCGACCTGGACGCCGTACTGGCGGACACCCTGGGCGCCTGGACCGGCAATTCCGCCGATCCGCTCCCGGTGCCGCCGGTGACGGCCGACGACACGGGCCGCGTGGTCATCGTGGACCGCCCCGGAGCGGTCCAGACGCAGCTCCTCATCGGCCGGATCGGCGCGGACCGTCACGACCGCGTCTGGGCGGCCCAGGTGCTCGGCACGTACTGCCTCGGCGGCACCCTCACCTCGCGCCTGGACAAGGTGCTGCGCGAGGAGAAGGGGTACACGTACGGCGTGCGCGCCTTCGGGCAGGTGCTGCGTTCCACCGCGGACGGCAAGGGCGCGTCGATGCTGGCCATCAGCGGCTCGGTGGACACCCCGAACACCGGCCCGGCGCTGGAGGACCTCTGGACGGTGCTGCGCACCCTGGCGGAGGGCGGTCTGACCGACGCCGAACGGGACGTGGCGGTACAGAACTTGGTGGGCGTGGCCCCGCTGAAGTTCGAGACGGCCGCCTCGGTCGCGGGCACCCTCGCCGACCAGGTGGAGCAGGAGCTGCCGGACGACTACCAGGCCCGCCTCTACGCCCAACTCGCCGCGACGGGCACGGTGGAGGCGACCTCGGCCGTGGTCAACGCCTTCCCCGTGGACCGGCTGGTCACGATCCTGGTGGGCGACGCGTCGCAGATCGCGGAGCCCGTGCGGGCGCTGGGGATCGGCGACGTGAGCGTGGTCGGCAACTGACCTGAAATCGAAGGGGCCCTGGCGAATTGCCGCCGGGGCCCCTTTTGTCCATTTAGTGGTGTGGTTGCTTGTATGTGGTGTGGCGTAGGTAACAAAAGCGCGCACCTGTTTGGCGATTGACTGAAGATCCGCCTAGCGTCGGCCGTGCTGTTCGTCAGTTGTGCCCGCCGCACCCGCGGCACCGGACAGCGATCGCCGAGTCCCCGTCAGGCGCGAGCCTGGGGAGCCGGGGACCCACATGTGTCCCTGGGGTGAATCGGACCGCCTCGCAAGAGGGGGCCCGTAGGAGACCTTCCTGCTCCGAACCCGTCAGCTAACCCGGTAGGCGAGAAGGAAGGAAAGGATCAACCTCTTCATGGCGTTTGGCAGCAGTCGTGTCGCCGGTAAGCACCGTGGTTCGAGCCGTTTGAGCCGCAAGACCGCCGGCTACGCCGGTATAGCCGCCCTCGCCACCACCGGCGTCGTGGGCACGCTGGCCGGCCCCGCGTTCGCCGCGAGCGAGCCCGCCGCCTCCACGGTGGAGGACACCGGCCTCAACGCCGTCGTCGTCGCCGAGGACCTCCAGGGCGAGATCGAGACCCAGGCCGAGTCCCAGCAGCGCGCCGCCGACATCACCGCCGCGAAGGCGCAGGCCGAGGCCGACGCCAAGCAGCGCGCCGCCGAGTCCAAGCGTCTCGCCGAGGCCAAGGCGAAGGCCGAGCGCGAGGCCGCCGAGCGTGCGGCCCGCGAGGCCGAGCGCAAGCGCCTCAACACGTTCGTCGCTCCCGTCGAGGGCTCCTACGTCAGCACGCAGTACCACGCGGGCGGCGGCATGTGGTCCTCCGGCAGCCACACGGGCATCGACTTCCACGCGGCCTCCGGCACCTCGGTCCACGCCGTGGGCGCCGGCACGATCGTCGAGGCCGGCTACGGCGGCGCGTACGGCAACAACGTCGTCATCAAGCACAACGACGGCACGTACACCCAGTACGGGCACATGTCCTCGCTGGACGTCTCCGTCGGCCAGCAGGTCACCCCGGGCCAGCAGATCGGCCTGTCGGGCTCCACCGGCAACTCCAGCGGTCCGCACCTGCACTTCGAGGCCCGCACCGGCTCGCAGTACGGCTCGGACATCGACCCGATCGCGTACCTGCGCTCGCACGACGTCAACGTCTGATCGCTCCGCACCTCTTCGCTGAAGGCCCCGGCTCATCGAGCCGGGGCCTTTCGCGTTGGCGGGAAATGTTTCACATTCAGGGCCGTCCTCGGAAATCATCGTGTGTTGCAATAGAGTCGCGGCACGGTCACGAAATCAAGCGGAGGTCCGGTCTTGCGAATTCCTGCGCACGCGGTATGCACAGCAATCCGCGACGACATCATCTCCGGGGTCTTCGGACCCGGCGGCCGCCTCACCGAGGAAGTGCTGGCCCGCCGCTACGGGGTTTCGCGCGTCCCGGTCCGCGAGGCCCTGCGCACCCTGGAGTCCGAGGGCTTCGTCACGACCCGCCGGCACGCCGGGGCCTGCGTGGCCGAGCCGACCGAGCAGGAGGCCTCGGACCTCCTGGAGCTGCGGATGCTGTTGGAGCCCCTCGCCGCCTCGCGGGCGGCCCGCCGACGCACCGAGGCGCACCTGAAGGTGCTGCGCGGACTGGTCAGGCTGGGCCAGGAACGGGCCAGGAGGGGCCAAGGGGAGGATCTGCGGGCCCTGGGGGGCTGGTTCCACGAGACGCTGTCCCAGGCGTCGGCGAGCCCCGGGCTGATCGCCCTGCTGACGCAGACGCGCCACAAGATCGCCTGGATGTTCTCGGTGGAGGCCCCGATGCGCCCCGTGGACTCCTGGGCCGAGCACGGCGCGATCGTGGACGCGGTGGCGCGCGGCGACGCCGAGCGGGCCCGCTCCCTGACGGCCCTGCACACCGAGCGCGCGGCCGCGGCCCACCGGCGGCGCGTGAGGACTTCGCAACCTGCCGTAAACATGGCGAGCGGCCCGCATTAACAAAGCCCGTATACAAAGGACCGACATACGGAGGCTTCCGCACCTCGAAGTTGCCGCCCGATTTCGTCCCGCTCGATTATCGCGGGCTTGTTTCGGCACGGGATTTCCGGCGTGCGGTAAAGCCCGTCCCGATATCGCGCACGCCGTGCCGCATTCATGCCGGCGCATTCCTGAAACGAAGAAAGCCGCGGCCCCCGGTGTACCGGGGCCGCGGCTTCGTCGCGTGGGGGTGACCCGAGGGGTCAGACCGTCTCGGGGAGCTCGTCGAGGCCCTCGGCGACGAGCTTCGCGAGACGGTCCAGCGCCGCGTCGGCGCCCTCGGCGTCGGACGCGAGGACGATCTCCTCGCCGCCCTGGGCGCCGAGGCCCAGAACCGCCAGCATGGAAGCGGCGTTGACGGGGTCGCCGCCGGCCTTCGCGATGGTCACCGGGACGCCGGAAGCGGTCGTCGCCCGGACGAAGATCGAGGCGGGACGAGCGTGCAGGCCCTCGGCCCAGCCGACGTTGACGCGGCGCTCTGCCATGGTGATGCCCTTCAGGTGCTAGCGGTTGTCTAGACCAGTCTCTCACGGCACCCGGAATGCTCGAACCGACCTTCGGCCCGGATCCACCGCCGTTGGACCCTCCCCAGCTTGCACTGATTTGCCCCCGTGTGCCGTACGCGCCGCGCGCGCACCGTTCGGTTGGCCCGCCCCTTAGGGTGTGCCCATGACCACCGAGTCGGACCCCTCGTACCCGGCCCACTGGGAAGCGGACGTCGTGCTGCGCGACGGCGGCACCGCCCGGATCCGGCCCATCACCACCGAGGACGCGGGACGCCTGGTCAGCTTCTACGAACAGGTCTCCGACGAGTCGAAGTACTACCGGTTCTTCGCCCCGTACCCCCGACTGTCCGACCGCGACGTCCACCGCTTCACCCACCACGACTACGTGGACCGCGTCGGCCTCGCGGCGACCATCGGCGGCGAGTTCATCGCGACCGTCCGCTTCGACCGCATCGGCCCCGAAGGCCGGCCCGCCTCCGCACCGGCCGACGAGGCCGAGGTCGCCTTCCTCGTTCAGGACGCGCACCAGGGCCGCGGCGTCGCCTCCGCCCTCCTCGAACACATCGGCGCGGTGGCCCGGGAGCGCGGCATCCGCCGGTTCGCCGCCGAGGTGTTGCCCGCGAACAGCAAGATGATCAAAGTGTTCACGGACGTCGGGTACCAGCAGAAGCGCAGCTTCGAGGACGGCGCCGTCCGCCTCACCCTCGACCTCGAACCCACCGCCGAGTCCCTCGCCGTGCAGCGCGCCCGCGAACAGCGCGCCGAGGCCCGCTCCGTCCAGCGGCTCCTGGACCCCGGCTCCGTGGCGGTCATCGGCGTCAGCCGGTCCGGCGGCGGGGTGGGCGCCGCGGCACTGCGCAACCTGCGGGACACCGGCTTCCACGGACACCTGTACGCGGTCAACGAGGCGGCCTCCGCCGACCTGCTGGACGGCGTCCGCGCCTACCGCACCGTCGCCGACATCGGCGCCCCGGTCGACCTCGCGGTCGTCGCCGTCCCGGCGGACCGGGTCCCGGACGCGGTCCGCGCGTGCGGAGAGCACGGCGTGCAGGGCCTGGTGGTGCTGTCCGCCGGGTACGGGGAGAGCGGCCCGGCCGGGCTGCAACGGCAGCGCGAGCTGGTCCGCCAGGTCCGCTCGTACGGGATGCGACTGATCGGCCCGAACGCGTTCGGGGTCATCAACACCGCTCCGGACGTGGAGCTGAACGCCTCACTGGCCCCCACCCCGGCGTCCGCGCGCGGCCGGATCGGCCTGTTCACCCAGTCCGGCGCGATCGGCATCGCCCTGCTCTCGGGACTGCTGCGGCGCGGCGAGGGACTGTCCTCGTTCGTCTCGGCCGGCAACAGGGCCGACGTCTCCGGCAACGACATCCTCCAGTACTGGTACGACGACGACTCCACCGACGTGGCCCTGATGTACCTGGAGACCCTGGGCAACCCCCGCAAGTTCACCCGCCTCGCCCGGCGCACGGCCGCCGTCAAGCCCGTGGTCGTGGCCCGGGGCGGCCGGCACACCCCGGCAGGACACGTGGTCCCCGGAACCCGGCTGCCCGAATCCACCGTCTCGGAACTGCTCAGGCAGGCGGGCGTCATCCGGGTCGACACGGTCACGGAACTGGTCGACGTCGGGTTGCTGCTGGCCGGGCAGCCGCTGCCCGCCGGCCCGAGGGTGGCGATCCTCGGGAACTCCGAATCGTTGGGCGTGCTCACCTACGACGCGTGCCTGACGCAGGGGCTGCGACCCCTGCCGCCGCTGGACCTGACCACCGCCGCCACGCCGCGGGACTTCCGCACCGCCCTGGCCGACGCCCTGGCCTCGCCGGACTGCGACGCGGTCGTCGTGACGGCGATCCCGTGGGTGGGGGAGAACGCCCCGGCCGACGACCTGGCGGGCGCACTGCGCGACGCCGTCGCCGAGCACCCCGGCAAGCCGGTCGCGGTGGTGCACGTCGAGCTGGGCGCGCTGGCCGAGGCCCTCTCGACGGCCGCCGGAACCGTCGCGCCCCGCCCCGCGACCGCGATCACGCCGACCGCCCCGGCGGCCCCGACCGCCCCGGTCGTCGGCGCCCCGGTCGCGCAGACCCCGCCGCCGGGCACCCCGCGCCCGGCCGACACCCCGCCGGCCGCCGACACCGCCACCCGACCCGGCACCGCCGGCGAGGGACGGATCCCGGCCTACCCCGCCGCCGAGCGGGCCGTCCGCGCCGTCGCCGAAGCCGTGCGGTACGCCCAGTGGCGGCGGTCCCTCGCCGACGCCGGCCAGGTGCCCGAGTACGAGGACATCGACGAGGCCGGAGCCGCCACACAGCTCGCCGCCCTCCTCGCCGGCGCCGCGGACTCCCCGATCACCCTCGACGAGGCCGACGCACGCGCGCTCCTCTCCCGCTACGGGATCCGGGTGCTCCCCACCCTGCCCGCGCCCGACGCCGACGCCGCCGTACGGGCCGCCCGCGCGCTCGGCTACCCGGTGGCCCTGAAGACCACCGCCCCGCACCTGCGCCACCGCGCCGACCTGGGAGGCGTACGCCTGGGCCTGACCACCGAGACGGAGCTGCGGCGCGCCTACGACGAACTCGCCGATGCCCTCGGCAAGCCGGCCGAGCTGCTCCCGGTCGTCCAGGCGATGGTGCCCCGCGGCGTCGACACCGTCGTGCGCTCCGTCATCGACCCCGCCGCCGGCGCCGTCCTGTCCTTCGGCCTCGCCGGCGTCCCCTCCGAGCTGCTCGGCGACACCGCCCACCGGCTGGTCCCGGCCACCGACCGGGACGCGGCGGCCCTGATCCGGTCCATCCGCGCCGCACCCCTCCTCTTCGGCTGGCGCGGCAGCGACCCCGTGGACACCCCCGCCCTGGAGGAGCTGCTCCTGCGCCTGTCCCGACTGGTCCACGACCACCCCGAGGTGATCGGGGTGTCCCTGGAACCCGTCGTCGTCGCCACGGAGGGACTCTCCGTGCTGAGCGCCACCGTCCGCGTGGCCCGCCCGCCCGTCCGCACCGACCTCGGACCGCGCACCCTCCCCAGCTACTAGGTCCTGTCGTCGAAGTGGCGCCGCGGGCCAGGCGAGACTTCGACGACAGGACCTGGGACCGGTCCGGCGCGGTCCGGCTGCCCCGGACGGGCCTTAGGATGGACCTCATGGCGAAATCCGGTACGACGACCCAGGGGCTGCGCGCGGCGATCGAGCGCAGCGGCTACTACCCGACCCTCGTGGCCGAGGCCGTGGAGGCCGCGGTGGGCGGCGAGCCGATCTCGTCGTACCTGGTCCACCAGGAGACGACCTTCGACTCCAACGAGGTGCGCCGGCACGTCACGGTCCTGGTCCTCACCGGCAACCGCTTCATCGTGAGCCACACCGACGAGCAGGCCGCCGACGCCGGGTCGCCGTCCCCGTACGCGACGACGTCCACCGAGTCGGTCAAGCTCGGCAGCATCTCCTCGGTGGTGCTCAGCCGCGTCGTCGCCAACCCCGAGTCGTACACCGCCGGCACCCTGCCGCGCGAGGTCGTGCTGACCATCGGCTGGGGCGCCGTCTCGCGCATCGACCTGGAGCCCGCCGCCTGCGGCGACCCGAACTGCGACTCCGACCACGGCTACACCGGCAACTCCACCGCCGACGACCTCAGCCTGCGGGTCAGCGAGGCCGGAGACGGCCCGGAGACGGTCCGTCAGACCCTGGTCTTCGCCCAGGCACTGTCCGAGGCCACCGCGGCCTCGCCCGCCGCCGGCCGCTGATGTTCTCCTCCGCACCCGCGAACTGGGACGAGCCCGAGCTGCTGGACCTCGCCGGCGCCCCCGTCCCGCACTACGGCACCGGCTCCCTCGCCGACCTGCTGCCGACCCTCGCGGCCGGACAGGGCGTCCCCGGCCTCGCCGCCGGAATCGCCGAACTGACCCCGGCCGACCGGAACTGCGTCTTCCTGGTCGACGGCATGGGCTGGGAGCAGATCAAGGCCCACCCGCAGGAGGCCCCGTTCCTGGCCTCCCTGCTCGCCGGCTCGCGCGGCGGCACCGGTCTCCCGATCACCTCGGGCTTCCCGGCGACCACCGCCACCTCGCTGGCGTCCGTCGGCACGGGCCTGCCGCCCGCCCGGCACGGTCTGCCCGGCTACGCGGTGCGCAACCCGGCCTCCGGCGAGCTGATGAACCAGCTCCGCTGGCAGCCGTGGACCCAGCCGAAGACCTGGCAGCCGTACCCCACCGTCTTCCAGCTCGCGGACGCCGCCGGCGTGCACACCGCGCAGGTGTCCGCACCGGGCTTCCAGACCACCCCGCTCACCAAGATCGCACTGAGCGGCGGCACCTTCCACGGCCGGATGACCGGCGAGGAGCGGATGGACCTGGCGGCCATCCAACTGGCCGCCGGCGAGCGCTCGCTCGTGTACACGTACTACAGCGAACTCGACGGAGCCGGTCACCGGCACGGAGTCGACTCCGACGTCTGGCGCGGTCAACTCATGCACGTCGACCGGCTGGTGCAGCGACTGGCGGAGCAACTGCCGCCCCGCACCGCCCTGTACGTGACCGCCGACCACGGCATGGTCGACGTCCCCTTCGACGAGGACGCGCGGATCGACTTCGACGAGGACTGGGAACTGGGCGCGGGCGTGGCCCTGCTGGGCGGCGAGGGGCGGGCCCGACACGTCTACGCGGTGCCGGGAGCCGAGGCCGACGTGCTCACCGTGTGGCGCGAGGTGCTCGGGGACCGCTTCTGGATCGCGAGCCGCGAAGAAGCCCTGCAACTCGGCTGGTTCGGCGCCCCGGGGGAGTGCGACGACCGTGTGCTCGGCCGGATCGGCGACGTCGTCGCCGCCGCCCACGCCGACGTCGCGATCACCGCGTCCCGCAACGAGCCCAACGAGTCGGCGCTCGTCGGCATGCACGGCTCCATGACCGCGGCCGAGCAACTGGTCCCGCTCCTCGAAATCCGCACCTGACCCACGCACCCCACCGCCGCCCACCCTGCTGCCCCGACCCGAAAGGTCCCGTACTTCCCATGCCCGAGCTGGTGTTCTTCTCCGGAACGATGGACTGCGGAAAGAGCACCCTGGCGCTCCAGATCGGGCACAACCGCTCTGCCCGGGGGCTGCAAGGCGTGATCTTCACGCGGGACGACCGGGCGGGCGAGGGCAAGCTGTCCTCGCGGCTGGGCCTGGTGACGGAGGCGGTCGAGGCCGGCGAGGGCATGGACCTGTACGCGTACCTGGTCGCCCAGCTGTCCCAGGGCGGCCGGGCGGACTACGTGATCGTGGACGAGGCCCAGTTCCTGGCCCCCGAGCAGATCGACCAGCTCGCGCGCATCGTGGACGACCTCGACATGGACGTCTTCGCCTTCGGCATCACCACCGACTTCCGCACCAAGCTCTTCCCTGGCTCGCAGCGCCTCATCGAGCTGGCGGACCGGATCGAGCAGCTCCAGGTCGAGGCCCTGTGCTGGTGCGGCGCCCGCGCCACCCACAACGCCCGCACGGTGGGGGGCGTCATGGTGGTGGAAGGCGAGCAGGTCGTGGTCGGCGACGTGAACCGGCCGGCCGAGGAGATCGGCTACGAAGTCCTGTGCCGCCGCCACCACCGCCGCCACATGACCTCCGCCGCGGCCCACGCCGGCGCCCTTTCCCCGGACGTCCTCCCCGTCAACCACGCCTGACCGGCGCGTGACGCGCGTCGCGAAGGCCGCCGCGGGCGCGACGAGGGGTCAGTTCCGGGAGTGGACCAGGGTGAAGATCGCCCCCTCCGGGTCCGCGACCGTGGCCAGTCGGCCATTGAACCCCTCGCGGGGCGGTTGGACGACGCGGCCACCGAGGTCGATCACCCGGGCCGCGGCCGCGTCGGTGTCCTCGACCTCGAAGTACGTCATCCAGTGCGGACCCCGGTCGTGCGGCAGCGAGCGGCCCACCCCGTGCACGGCGGCGACCGGGCGGCCGTCCAGGCGCAGGGTCAGATAGTCGAAGTCGTCCGTCGCGTCCGGGTGTTGGCGGGCCTCGTGACCGAAGACGTGCTCGTAGAACTTGCCGACCGCCGTGGTGTCCTGCGTGACCAACTCGTTCCACACCGGGGTACCGGGGGCGCCGTGCAGCGCGGTGCCCAGATGGCTGCCCGCCTGCCAGATGCCGAAGATGGCGCCGAGCGGGTCCGAGCAGATCGCCACCCGGCCCGCGATGCCGGCGTCCAGCGGGCCCACCGCGACCGTGCCCCCGCAGGCGCGGATCACCTCGGCCGTGGCATCGGCGTCGTCGGTGGCGAGGTACGTGGTCCAGGCGACCGGCAGGTCCCGGTCCGGGGGCATCTCGCCGACGCCGGCCACCTCTTGGCCGTCGAGCGAGGCTCTGACATAGGGGCCCAACTGCTCCGGGCCCGGTTGGTACTCCCATCCGAAGAGGTCGGCGTAGAACTCCTCGGTGGGGCCGAGGCCGTGCACCATCAGGCTCACCCAGCACGGTGTACCGGGCTGACGCCTGGTTGCCTTCGCTGCCTCGGTCATGTCAGCCGTCTCCTCAGTCGTGGGCCTGTCCTCGAAGTGATGCTTCCACTCCGAGGGGTTCGGCGCGCCTCGACCGGGCCGCGTTTCCCGGGAGCGGAGTAGAGATGACCGAATCAGTGCGGCCCGTCGCGGCGCGTTGATGTCCGGCTTGTTACACGGCGTGCCGGGATGGGGAGGAAGATGTGCCCCATGACTGCGATCCTCTCGGCTTCCGAACTGATGAGCGAACTGACCGGAAACGCGCCACCGGTGCTCCTGGACGTCCGCTGGCAACTGGGTGGCCCCGACCAGCGGCCCGCGTACGAGGCCGGGCACCTGCCGGGCGCCGTGTACGTGGACCTGGACCACGAACTGGCAGGTCCCGTGAGCGCGACGGGACTTGGTGGGCGCCATCCCCTGCCGGACCCGGAGGCGTTCGGCGCGGTGATGCGCCGGGCCGGGGTCCGCGCCGGCGCCCCGGTGGTCGTGTACGACGGCGGACAGGGCTGGGCCGCCGCCCGGGCGTGGTGGCTGCTGCGCTGGACGGGGCACACGGATGTTCGGGTCCTGGACGGGGGCCTCGCGGCGTGGACGGCGGCCGGTGGTGCGGTGACGGCCGACACATCCACCCCCGCTGAGGGTGATTTCAAGCCAAACCCGGGTGCGCTGGAGGTCCTCGACGCGGACGGGGCGGCCGCGCTGGCCCGTTCGGGTGTCCTCCTGGACGCCAGGGCGGGGGAGCGGTACCGCGGCGAGGTCGAGCCGATCGACCGGGTCGGCGGCCACGTGCCGGGCGCGGTGTCCGCACCGACCTCGGAGAACGTGGAAGCGGACGGGCGGTTCCTGCCGGCGGCGACACTGCGCGCACGGTTCGAGGCACTCGGGGCCTCGGGGCAGCCCCCGGTCGGCGTCTACTGCGGGTCGGGGGTCTCCGGCGCACACGAGGTGCTGGCCCTGGACGTCGCGGGCATCCCGTCCGCGCTGTACGCGGGCAGCTGGTCGGACTGGTCCTCGGACCCGGCCCGCCCGGTCGCCACGGGCCCGACGCCGTAACGGGGACGGAAACACGGAGGTCGGGAGCGCCGCGTTCACCGCGCTCCCGACCGTCAGGTGCGGGCGTTCCCGCCCCTGACGCCACTCCTGTCCCGCTACTCCTGCTTCTTGCGCCGGGTGCCGAAGACGATCTCGTCCCAGCTCGGCACCGCGGCGCGCCGGCCCGGGCGGACGCCGTCCGCCTCGGCCTGCCGGTCGGTGGTGCCGGTCAGCCGGTCGCGGTGCCCCGCCACGGTGCGCGGCATCAGGACGTCCGCGTACGCGCTGCCGGCTCCCGCGGAGGCGGCCGGAGCCTCCTCCACCTCCGGCTCCTCGGCCGGCAGGTCGACGCGTTCCGGTACCACCATGTCGCCGCGGAAGCTCGGCACGGCTTCCAGCAGGCTGGTCAGGGTGTCCCGCTCCTCCTCCGGTTCCGGGGGCGGGGCGGGGCGTTCGATCTGACGGTCCAGGGCGCGATCGAGCGGCCGGTCGCGGGGCAGGCGCGCGATCCTCGGCACGAACGGGAAGCTCGGCTCGGGCGTCGCGGGCAGGTCGTCCGATTCGCCGATCAGGGAGCGGGCCTCGTCGTCCACGGCCACGACCAGTCGGCGGGGCGGGTCGTACGTCCAGCTCGCCGAGTGCGGTTCGCTCGCGACCCGGTAGACCAGCAAGACTTCCCAGGTGCCGTCGTCGCGGCGCCAGGAGTCCCATTGCACGGACTCCTTGTCGGCCCCGCGCAGTGTCAGCCGTTCCTGCACGGCCTCGCCGAGCTGGGGACCGGTGTTCTCGCCGGGGCGGCGCACGGGAGTCTTGCGGGCGCGTTCCGCCATGAACGCGCGCTCCGCGAGCACGGGACCCTCGAACCGGCGTACCCGGTCGACGGGGATGCCCGCGAGTTGAGCGACCTCCTCCGCGGAGGCGCCGGCTCGTATGCGGGCCTGGATGTCGCGAGGGCGGAGGTGGCTCTCCACCTCGATCTCGATCTGGTTCAGGCGCGCACGATCGTTGCGCACGGCAGCCCGGAGACGCTCATCGATCGGAAGCGTGTACTCCGTGCTGTCCGCAGCCTTGAGCACCAGTCGTGTGCCGTCATTGGAGACGGCCACGACACGCAGTTCGGGCATGGGGACCTCCCGGGTGGTGCCTGCCGACGTCACGTGCGTCGCTGCTTCCGCTAGTCGAGTGTGGCCTGCCCGGGTGCAGCCTGCCACAACCTTGCCGAGTTAAACCGGCGTGTCGGGCATGCGCCCTTGATCGCCGTTATGGCACGGTTACCTGTTGGGTACGCACAGTGACCAAGCGATTACTGTGCGCAGCAGGAACCCGTGCAACACCGCGGCATCGCCGGTCTCGAGTGCCGTTTCTCCATCGTCCGGCCCCCTCTCCCGAGTCCGGACATCCGAAAGGAAGGACGGCCCCAGGGCTCGCCACAGTACTCCATTCGGGCCACCCAGGTGGACCGCCGCGCCGCCGAACTTGTCTCGGGCGGCGGGAGTTGAGCTGCCCTGAATGCGGTCGGTATCCGGCCGGACCTGCGCCCCGGTCGGTTTCGGGGTGTCTTGCTTCACAGAATCCCCCGAAACGGAACTTTCTGTTTCTCTCAGGTGTCAGTAACTGCTGGAAGAGGAGAAGCGCGAGAGGCAGGGCACGCAGGGGATGGCGATGGGTCAGAAGACGACGCGGGACACGGTGGGCGCGGAACCGGAGAAGAAGAAGCTCGATCTGAGCGTGGCGCAGATCGCGGGTACCTCCACCGCCACCGTCGCGGCGGCTCTGCTCGCCTCGCAGATGGGGGTCTACGGCACGATCCTCGGAGCCGGCGTGGTGAGCGTGGTCGCCACCGCGGGCGGACCCCTCGTCCAGCACCTGTTCCGACGTACCGGCGACCAGCTGCGCGAGACCGCCCGCCCCAAGGCCCGTCAGGTGCCCGTGGTGCACAAGGACCAGGCGGCGGACGGCTCGCTGCTGCCGGGCGCGGCCCTGCCCTCCGAGGAGTTCGGCGACGCGACCGTGCACGGCACCCGCGTGCGGGGCTGGAAGCGCACGGCCGTCGCCTCCGGGGTCGCCTTCGTCATCGCGCTCGGCGGACTCGGCACCTACGAGGCGATCGCCGGCACCTCGGTCAGCAACGGAGGCGCCACCATCCTGTCCGGGGGCACCCGCAAGGCCGCCGACCACAAGCCGAGCACGCCGCGGGAGGACCCCGGTCGGGGCACCGACGGCGACGGCGGCGGCAAGGGCGAGCGGGACGGCAAGGGCGGCGAGAGCCCGGGAACCGGGACGAGCTCCCCGGACCCCTCGGCCTCCCCGGGCGGCGAGAGCCCGGGACCCGACCCGACGCCCTCCCGTTCCGGGGAGTCGACCCCGGCCCCGACACCGCCGAAGCCCGACCCGGGCACGACGCCCGCTCCCACCCCGACCCCGACTCCGGGGAAGTCGACCGGTGGTTCGGGGGCCGGTTCCGGTTCGGGCTCCGGTTCCGGCGGGACGGGCACCGGTACCGGACCCGCGCCGAACCCCTCCTGAACCGGGGTCAGCTCCCGAGCACGCGCCGCAGGTAGTCGTTGCCGAACACCCGGTCCGGGTCCAACCGGTCCCGGAGCCCGGTGAACTCGGTGAAGCGCGGATACACCCCGGCGAGGTACTCCGCGTCCCGCGTGTGCACCTTGCCCCAGTGCGGCCGTCCGCCGTGCGCGGTGAAGATGCGCTCCGCCGCCGTGAAGTAGGCCTCGTACGGGGTGCCCTTGTACATGTGGACCGCGATGTAGGCCGTCTCCCGGCCCGACGCCGTGGACAGGGTGACGTCGTCGGCCGGCGCCGTCCGGACCTCCACCGGGAAGCTGACGCGCAGGTCGGATCCGTCGACCGTCGCCTTCAGCTCGCGCAGCGCCCCGACGACGCGCTCCCGCGGGAGCGCGTACTCCATCTCCACGAACCGGACCCGGCGCGGGCTGGTGAACACCTTGTACGGGATGTCCGTGTAGGTGCGCGCCGACAGCGCGCGGCTGGCGATGCGGGCGATGCCCGGGACGGCCGCCGGGACGGCGCGCCCCAGCGAGTTGACGGCCTGGAAGACGCCGTTGGACAACAGTTCGTCCTCCACCCAGGCGGCCACCGCCCCGGGCGGGGCGGCCGGTCCCTGGCTGCGGTTGTTCCGCTTGGTGTTGCAGTTCCCCGTGTGCGGGAACCAGTAGAACTCGAAGTGCTCGTTCTCCGCGAAGTGCTCGTCGAACTCGGCCGTCACCCGGTCGAAGGGCATCGGCTCCTCGCGGGCGGTCAGGAAGAAGAGCGGCTCCACGGCGAGGGTGATCGAGGTGAGGATGCCGAGCGCGCCGATGCCGAGGCGGGCCGCGGCGAAGACCTCCGGGTTCTCCTTCTCGGAGCACGTCAGCAGTCGGCCGTCGGCCGTGACCAGCTCCAACCCGCGGATCTGCGCGGAGAGGGAGGCCGAGTCGCGGCCGGTGCCGTGGGTGCCGGTGCTGGTGGCGCCGGAGACCGTCTGCTCCATGATGTCGCCCATGTTCGTGAGCGACAGGCCCTCCTTGGCCAGGGCCTGGTTGAGGTCCTTGAGGACCGTCCCCGCCGCCACCGTGACGGTGCCGGCCGTCCGGTCCACCGCCCGGATGCCGGTCAGGGCCTGCGGCCGGATCAGCACGCCGTCGGTGGCGGCGGCCGCCGTGAAGGAGTGGCCGGTGCCGACCGCCTTCACCTTCAATCCGTCCTCGGCGGCCCGACGGACCGCCTCCTGAAGCTCCCCGACCGAGGTCGGGGTCACCACGCGGGCGGGCGCGGCACTGACGTTGCCCGCCCAGTTACGCCATGTGGCCGGCGTCCTCGCCGCCCCGGTGTACCCGCTCTGCCCTGCTGTCGCCGTCCCCATCGGTGCCTGGCTCCTCCCCTTGCGCCGGCCTCGTCAGCCGGCGGAATCCCGCGAACGCCACCGCGGCCGCGGTCACCCCCGCCGAGAGCGAGACGACGTACCCGGTCCGCGCGCCGGCCGCGTCGACGACCCAGCCGGCCACGGAGGACCCGAGCGCGATGCCGACCGCGAGGCCGGTGCTGATCCAGGTCATGCCCTCGGTCAGCTTCGCGTGAGGTACGTGCGCCTCGATCAGGGCCATCGTGGTGATCATCGTGGGAGCGATGGCGAGGCCCGAGACGAAGAGCGCCACGGCCAGAAACGGAAGGTTCCCGGCCAGTAGGAGGGGGATCATACTCACGGCCATCGCACTGATGCCCAGCATCCAGCGAGGTTCGGCCCTGCCCTTGAAGTGCAGCAGGCCGAAGACAATGCCCGCGAGACAGGATCCGAAGGCCCAGATCGCCAGGAACACCCCGCCGAGGGCCTTGTTGCCCTGCTCCTCGGCGAAGGCCAGCGTCGAGACGTCCACGGACCCGAAGATCGCGCCGGTGGCCGCGAAGGTGGCGACCAGGACCTGGAGGCCGGGGGAGCGCAGCGCTGAGGACCGGTCCGTGTGCGGGTGGCGGGGGTGGGGCTTCGGCTCGGTGGCGGTGAGCGCGGTCAGCCACCACACACCCGTCAGCAGGCAGACGAGCGCGACCACCGGGCCCGCCTCCGGGAACCAGCTCGCGGACAGGGTCGCGGCGAGCGGCGGACCGACGATGAAGCACAGCTCGTCGAGGATCGACTCGAACGAGTAGGCGGTGTGCAGTTGCGGGGTGTCCCGGAAGAGGGTCGTCCATCGCGCGCGCACCATCGAGCCGACGCTGGGCACGCAGCCCGCGACGACGGCGAAGACGAAGAGGGTCCATCGGGGCCAGTCGTTCGCCGCCGAGAGCAGCAGGCCCGTCACGGCCGCCGCCGCGACGAGCGTCGCGGGGCGCAGCACCCGCCGTTGCCCGTACTGGTCCACCAGCCGGGACACCTGGGGGCCGACGGCGGCGGCCGAGAGCGCGATGGTCGCGGTGATCGCGCCCGCGAGGGCGTAGCTGCCGCCGAGCTCGGTGATCATCGTCAGCACGCCGATGCCGACCATGGACAGCGGCATCCGACCGATGAGGCCGGCGGCCGTGAACCCTTTGGTGCCGGGGGCCGCGAAGATCGCGCGGTAGGGATTGGGCACGTTGCGCTCCGTAAGGGACGTCTGTGGCCCCCACAGATTACGGTCGCCGACAAGGCACCCGCATGGGGAAAAACCAGACAGAAGTGAGGGTGACCTCATCTTCGAACCCGGCCCCGGGCGCGCCGGGTCCGTTTCCCGCCCCGAGCCGGCGGGTGGCAGGATTCGAGCATGTCTGACCAGCTCCGTGCCTGCGCCCCCCGAGCGGCCGAGGACCTCGTCGCCCCGTACGACGCCCTCCTGCTGCTCTCCTTCGGCGGTCCCGAGGGCCCCGACGACGTCGTCCCCTTCCTGGAGAACGTGACGCGCGGGCGCGGCATCCCGCGCGAGCGGCTCAAGGAGGTGGGGCAGCACTACTTCGGCTTCGGCGGGGTCAGCCCCATCAACGGGCAGAACCGCGAGCTGCTGGACGCGCTGCGCAAGGACTTCGCGGAACACGGGCTGGACCTGCCGGTCTACTGGGGCAACCGCAACTGGGCCCCGTACCTCACCGACGTGCTGCGCGAGATGGCCGCCGACGGACGCCGCCGGATCGCGGTGCTCGCGACCAGCGCGTACGCCTCGTACTCGGGCTGCCGGCAGTACCGCGAGAACCTCGCCGACGCCCTGGCGCAGTTGGCCGAGGAGGGGGTGGAGGAGCTGCCGCGCGTGGACAAGCTGCGGCACTACTTCAACCACTCCGGGTTCGTGCGGCCGATGATCGACGGCGTGCTCGCCTCCCTGGCCGGGCTGCCGCAGGACGTGCGGGCGGGGGCGCGCCTGGTGTTCACCACGCACTCGATCCCGACCGCCTCGGCGGACACCTCCGGCCCGGTGGAGGGGCACGGCGAGGGCGGTGCGTACGTCCGCCAGCACCTGGACGTGGCCACCGTGATCGCGGACGCGGTCCGCGCCGAGACGGGCACCGAACTGCCCTGGGACCTCGTCTACCAGTCGCGCAGCGGCGCCCCGCACATCCCGTGGCTGGAGCCGGACGTCTGCGACCACCTGGAGGCCCTGCGCGCGCAGGACACCCCGGCGGTCGTGATGGTGCCGATCGGCTTCGTCTCGGACCACATGGAGGTCCTCTACGACCTCGACACGGAGGCCACGGCCAAGGCCGCCGAACTGGGCCTGCCGATCGCCCGCTCAGCGACGGTCGGCGCCGACCCGCGGTTCGCGGCGGCGGTCCGCGACCTGCTGCTGGAGCGGGCGGCGGCCGAGCGCGGCGAGCCGGTCGAACGGTGCGCGCTGGGGCTGCTCGGCCCGAGTCACGATCTGTGCGCGGTGGGCTGCTGCCCGGCGCGCGCCCCGCGGCCGGCCGCCGCGGGAGCGGACAGTCCGTACGCCTGACCTACCCCAGGGAGTGGCACCACCATGATTTCCGCGGAACTGAAGGCCGAGCTGCTCGACGTGGGTCTGGAGGCGGCCCGCCGGGCGGGTGAACTGCTGCGCGACGGTCGACCGGCGGACCTCGCGGTGGCCGCGACCAAGTCCAGCCCGATCGACGTGGTGACCGAGATGGACATCGCGGCGGAGAAGCTGATCACCGAGATCCTCGGACGGCGGCGTCCCGAGGACGGGCTGCTCGGCGAGGAGGGCGCGGACACCCCCGGGACCAGCGGCGTGCGCTGGGTCGTGGACCCCCTCGACGGCACCGTGAACTACCTGTACGGGCTGCCGAGCTGGTCCGTGTCCGTCGCCGCCGAGTACCGGGGCGAGACCGTGGTCGGGGTCGTCGCGGCCCCGATGCGCGGGGAGACGTACCGCGCGGTGCTCGGCGGCGGGGCGTGGCTGGGCGACGTCCGCCTCGGTTGCCGGCCGGCGGCGCCGCTGGACCAGGCGCTGGTCGCGACCGGATTCGCGTACGTGCAGACGCGGCGGGCGCACCAGGCCGAGGTGGCCCGGCGGATCATCCCGCTGGTGCGGGACATCCGGCGGGGCGGCTCGGCGGCCGTGGACCTGTGCGACGTGGCCGCCGGGCGGCTGGACGGGTACTGGGAGCGGGGGCTGAACCCCTGGGACCTGGCGGCGGGCGAGCTGATCGCGCGCGAGGCGGGGGCGCTGACCGGCGGCCGGCCGGGGCGGCCCGCCTCGGGGGAACTGGCGCTGGCGGCCACGCCGGCCGTGTTCGCCTCGCTGCAACCGCTGCTGGACGAGGCGGAGGCCTGGCGCGACTGACGTCCCTCGGCGGCCCGGCCCGACGGGTGGGCCCACGGAAAGACCCCGGGCGCCGCGTGGGCGGCCGGGGTCGGGGTCCGGGGCGGGGTGGGATCAGGCGGCCGTGACGGATACGCCGTGTTCCACGGGTACGCCGTGTTCGGCGGCCAGGCGCTGGAGGTCCTCCAACTCCGCCTGTTCCACATCCGCGAGGTGGTCGTCGCCCTTCTCACGGGCCTTGCTGAGGTCGGACTGGGTGGCCTCGATGCGCTGCAGAAGGCCTGCGGTGAATGCGTCCATGGTGGGTGCGCCCCCTCTTCATGGGTAGGCGACGGGTGAGCACGTGGCAGTCCGCCGTCAGGAGTGGTCGGGGTGTGCAGTCGTCCTCCCCGGAGCCCCGGGCCCAGAAACCTCGCGAGGCCGGGGAATCCTCACTTCCACCCGGGGGAAGGGCGGCCGAGCGGCGCCTTACAGCCGGTTTACCGCCGAAACGGGCAGGATGGGCGACGCCATACACGTGTGCCCTTCTGGGCTCGAAGGAAGGAAACGACGTGCGCGTACTCGTCGTCGAGGACGAGCAGCTGCTCGCCGATGCGGTGGCCACCGGCCTGCGCCGGGAGGCCATGGCCGTGGACGTCGTGTACGACGGCGCCGCGGCCCTTGAGCGCGTCGGAGTGAACGACTACGACGTGGTCGTGCTCGACCGGGACCTCCCCCTCGTGCACGGCGACGACGTCTGCCGCAAGATCGTCGAGCTGGGCATGCCCACCCGCGTGCTGATGCTCACCGCCTCCGGCGACGTGAGCGACCGGGTCGAGGGGTTGGAGCTCGGGGCGGACGACTACCTGCCCAAGCCCTTCGCCTTCACCGAGCTGACCGCGCGCGTGCGGGCCCTGGGGCGGCGCACGACCGTGGCCCTGCCGCCCGTGCTGGAGCGGGCCGGCATCAAGCTGGACCCGAACCGCCGCGAGGTCTTCCGCGAGGGCAAGGAGGTGCAGCTGGCGCCGAAGGAGTTCGCGGTGCTGGAGGTCCTCATGCGCAGCGAGGGCACGGTGGTCTCCGCCGAGCAGCTGCTGGAGAAGGCCTGGGACGAGAACACCGACCCCTTCACCAATGTGGTCCGGGTGACCGTCATGACCCTGCGGCGCAAGCTCGGCGAGCCGCCCGTGATCGTCACCGTGCCGGGCTCCGGATACCGGATCTGACGGGGATGGCAGCGACACCGGCGCCGCCCGCGGCGCCACCGAAACCCACCTGGGACCCCGGGCAGCCCGAGGGTCCCTTCCCTTGGCTGCGGCCGACGATCCGGATACGGCTCACCCTGCTGTACGGCGGGATGTTCCTGATCGCGGGCATCCTGCTGCTGTCGATCATCTACCTGCTGGCGGCGCAGGCGCTGCGGGAGGGCAACGGCACGCCCTTCAAGATCGTGGACGGGACCGACGTCACGGTCATCAGCAACACCTGCCCCGGGGTGGCCGGCAAGGGCCAGCCGCTCGACCAGTTCAACGCCGCCATCAACGCGTGCGTCCTGGAACAGCGCAGGCACGCCTTGGACGACCTGCTCAGCCGGTCGCTGATGGCCCTGCTGGGCCTCAGCATCATCGCCTTCGCCTTCGGGTACGCGATGGCCGGCCGGGTGCTCTCGCCGCTCGGCAAGATCACCCGTACCGCCCGTCGGGTGGTCGGC
The DNA here is from genome assembly GCF_036231985.1 of Streptomyces sp. NBC_01426. Taxonomy (GTDB): domain Bacteria; phylum Actinomycetota; class Actinomycetes; order Streptomycetales; family Streptomycetaceae; genus Streptomyces. The sequence goes on along the minus strand of NZ_CP109500.1, from coordinate 2,257,212 downwards.
TCCGACCTGACCCGGCGGATCGAGCTGGACGGGCCGGACGACGAGCTGAAGGAGCTGGCCGACACCTTCGACGAGATGCTCGACCGGCTGGAGCGGGCCTTCACGGCCCAGCAGCGGTTCGTGGCCAACGCCTCGCACGAGCTGCGGACGCCGCTCGCGATCAACAGGACGCTCCTGGAGGTGCACCTCTCCGACCCGGGGGCCCCGGTGGAGCTCCAGCAGCTCGGCAAGACGCTGCTCGCCACCAACGAGCGCAGCGAACAGCTCGTCGAGGGTCTGCTCCTGCTGGCCCGGAGCGACAACCAGATAATCGAACGCAAGCCCGTGGACCTCGCCGAGGTCGCCTCGCGGGCCATCGACCAGGCCCGCGGCGAGGCCGGCGCCAAGGGCGTGGAGATCCGCGGTGAACGCGCCCTGGCGGTCGTCCAGGGCAACGGTGTGCTGCTGGAGCGGATCGCCCTCAACCTGGTGCAGAACGCCGTCCGGTACAACGTCGCCGAGGGCGGTTGGGTGGAGGTCACCACCGAGGTTCAGCACGGCCACGCGGTGCTGCTCGTATCGAACACGGGTCCCGTTGTTCCCGCGTACGAGGTGGAGAACCTCTTCGAGCCCTTCAGGCGGCTGCGTACCGAACGAACGGGCAGTGACAAGGGTGTGGGGCTCGGTCTCTCGATCGCGCGCTCCGTGGCCCGCGCACACGGCGGCCGCATCCAGGCGACGCCCCGCGAGGGCGGTGGCCTCGTGATGCGTGTCACGTTGCCCCTGTGACCTGGGGTCCCGCGTGTTCGCTGTTGGCTGAACGGGCCGAGGGTGAAGGCGGGGGGACCTGTGTGATCGATCACATGGTCGAGTGTCGGGTCAAGTGCGTTCGGTGACCCGGGGGAGGCCGGAAAGCCCGGGAAGTCCGGGTTTCCGGCCCCCATGATGGCGGGAAATACACGGGGTGGCGTTTGTGCAAGACGGCCCCCGGACCGTGTACGGTCCCGGTCGTCATCCCAGCCAAATGCGCCTTCGGGCGTGCGGCTGGGTGTCGATTGAGTAACAGACCTTGATGTGAGGCAAAATCTCCGCCTCAGGTCGGGCACAAGTCCGGCCTCTCGCGCGTTACGTGCGCTGAGACACCGCTAAATCCCAGAGGGGGAGAGCGAACAATGGCAACGGACTACGACACCCCACGCAAGACCGACGACGACGTTGACAACGACAGCATCGAAGAGCTGAAGGCCCGGCGCAACGAGAAGTCGTCGTCGAACGTCGATGTGGACGACTTCGACGCGGCCGAAGGCATGGAGCTTCCCGGTGCGGACCTCTCCAATGAGGAGCTGGCCGTACGGGTCCTGCCCAAGCAGGCCGACGAGTTCACCTGCATGAGCTGCTTCCTGGTGCACCACCGCAGCCAGCTGGCACGTGAGAAGAACGGTCAGCCGATCTGTCGCGACTGCGACTGAGAGGCGTCGGCCGTGACAGGCTCGACGCCATTTCGGAAGCGACGCTTCCGAAAGTCTGGTGATCCGGCGGAGACGCAGGTGGGAGCCACGGACCCGGCAACGGGCCCTGGAGCCCCCGGCGTACCCGCCGTGCCCTCCGACACCGCCGCGGCGGTGCCGTCGGCCACAGCGGCCGACGAGGAGTCCCGGCAGTGGTTCGGGGCTCGTCGGGTGCAAGCCGTCAAGAACGGTGTGCGCAAGGGCGGCGAAGGTGCGAAGGCCGCCGCCCTGTACATCACCGACCGAATCATCGAGAACGCACCGCGCGTTCCGGTTCGGGACCTCGCGACCCTGCGCGCGCAGTTCCCGGACCTCGACCCCGATCGGCTCGCCGACAAACTGATCACCGGCGCCGCCAACGCCACGTCCGCCGTCGGCGCGGGCATCGGCGCGGCGGCGATGCTGCCGGTGCCGCCCGCGATGCCGGCCGAAATGGCCGCGGAGATCACCGGGGTCGCGCTGATCGAGCTGAAGCTCCTCGCCGAACTCCACGAGGTCTACGGGCTCCGGGCGCCGGGCAACCTCGGGGAACGCAGCTTCGCGTACCTGACGTCCTGGACGGAGGAACGCGGAGTCGACCTGACCAAGCCGACGACGCTGAACGCGGCGCTCGGCGGTCAGATGAAGCGCGAACTGCGCCAACAGATCATGAAGCGGATGTTCCGCAACCTGCCCAACCTGATGCCGTTCATGGTGGGCGCCGCCGTCGGCGCGGTCATGAACCGCCGCGACACCCGGAAACTCGCCGAGAAGGTGCGTGCGGACCTGCGGACCCGCGCCGTGGCCTGGGACGCCCTCCCGCAGTTGCCGCCCCTTGAGCGGCCCACCCAGCCCCTTCCCGAGGCCACCCGGAGGGTCATCGAGGGCCCCGACGCGCAAGGGCGAGGCTGACGACCGCCCCCGCGGCGCCGCCCCGGACCTCCCGGACTCAGCCGGCCGCCGGCGCGGCCGGGCTGTTCTTCGCCGCGCGGACGGCCGCGACCAGGGCCTGCGGCTCACGGGTGGAGACGTACACGTAGGGAGTCGGGTCGGCCGGATCGGTGATCTCCACGCGGACGGCCGTCGGCACGTAGCTGCGCATCAGCATGAAGGCGCGGGTGTCGGCCTTGTACGTGCGCCAGGCGCGCGCCTCCTCGGCCTCCAGGATCTCGGGCTCGCCCAGGGCCGTCACCGGGATCCGCGCGTCACCCACCGCCAGCGCACCGTTCACCACGCGCACGCGCGCGGAGCCGTACGAACTCACGACCATCCCCGCCAGCACAGTGCCCCCGACCAGACCGAGCAGCATCGGCAGCGTGCCCAGCGGCAGCAGCATCAGCGCGCACGCGACGCCGAGGAGCACGGCGATGCCCCACCAGGCGCGGGGAGCGGTCAGGCGTTCGTCGTGGTGCGCGGGGGAGGGCTGCATGGGTCCAAGCCTGCCACGAGGCGACCGTCGAACCGCCGCGCGGGTAAGGTCAGCGGCTGTGAGTGGACGAAACACGGCCTTGACGCCGCCGGCCGATGCCACGGCGCCGGTCAGGCACCCCGACGCCCCGGGCCCCGGCGAACTCCTCGGCGCGCACTACGAGCACTGTTTCGGCTGCGGCGAGGGACAGCCCCACGGGCTCCACCTGGAGGCACGGGCGGGCGAGGGTGTGCGCGTCACCGCCGAGTTCACCGTCAAGCAGGCCCACCAGGGCGCCCCCGGTCTCGCCCACGGAGGCGTCCTCGCCACCGCGCTCGACGAGACGCTCGGCTCCCTGAACTGGCTGCTGCGCGTCATAGCGGTGACCGGCCGGCTGGAGACGGACTACGTGCGGCCCGTGCCCGTGGACACCGTGCTGTACCTGGAGGCGGAGGTGACCGCCGTGGCCGGGCGGAAGATCTACTGCTCCGCGGTCGGCCGAATAGGCGGACCCGAGGGACCGGTCGCCGTGCGCGCCGACGCCCTCTTCATCGAGGTGAAGGTCGACCACTTCATCGACAACGGACGGCCCGAGGAGATCCGGGCGGCGATGGCCGACCCGGACCAGGTCAGGCGCGCACGCGCCTTCGAGGTGAACCCCTGATGTCTCAGAACAACCACGACTCCCGCCGCGGAGTCGACGTGCTGATCCGCCGCGTCGACCCCGAGGTGCCCCTGCCGGCCTACGGTCACCCCGGTGACGCGGGCTGCGACCTGGTCACCACCGAGGCCGCGGAGCTCGCGCCCGGCGAGCGGATCGTGCTTCCCACCGGTGTGTCCATCGCGCTGCCCGACGGGTACGCCGCCTTCGTGCACCCGCGCTCGGGCCTGGCCGCCCGTTGCGGCCTCGCGCTGGTGAATGCCCCGGGGACGGTGGATGCCGGGTACCGTGGGGAAATCAAGGTGATCGTGGTCAATCTCGACCCGCGCGAGAGCGTCAGGTTCGAGCGTTTCGACCGCATTGCCCAGCTGGTTGTCCAGCGGGTCGAGAAGGTGCGCTTCCACGAGGTGGCGGAACTTCCCGGCTCGGCCCGGGCCGAGGGGGGTTTCGGCTCCACCGGCGGTCATGCGGCCGTGGCCGGATCCGAGGCTGGTCAGCAGGGTGGGAATGGCTACGCTTCGGTCGTAACCGACCGGGAAGGACAGTGACGTGTTCGGACGTCGCAAGAAGAACGACTCCGTCAGGGACGGCGGCGCGGCCGAGCAGGTCGTCGACGGCGCACGCGCCGATGAGCGGGACGACGCCGAGGCGCTCGACGACGACGCCAAGCCGCGTCGGATGAACCTGCCGCCGGCCCCCAGGCCGGACGGCCCCTGGGACGTTTCCGAGGTGATCGGCAATCCGGAGGACGGCCGTGTCGACCTCGGGGGCATCCTCGTACCCGGTGTCGAGGGCATGGAGCTGCGCGTCGAGGTCGCCGGTGACGCGATCGTGGCCGCGACCGTGGTCCTCGGCGACAGCGCCGTGCAGCTGCAGGCCTTCGCGGCGCCCAAGAAGGAAGGCATCTGGGGCGAGGTCCGCGACGAGATCGCCACGGGCATCACCCAACAGGGCGGCATCATCGACGAGGTCCAGGGCCCCCTGGGCTGGGAGCTGCGCGCGCAGGTCCCCGTACCGCTGCCCGACGGCCAGACCGGCGCCCAGCTGGTGCGGTTCGTCGGCGTCGACGGCCCCCGCTGGTTCCTGCGCGGTGTCATCTCCGGCCAGGGCGCGGTGCGCCCGGATTCGGCCGGCGTGCTGGAGCAGATCTTCCGGGACACCGTCGTCCTCCGCGGCGACGGCCCGATGGCTCCCCGTGACCCCATCGTCCTGAAGCTGCCGAACGACGCCCAGATGGTGCCGGACGGCGTGCAGACGACCGAGGAGCCCGAGGGCTCCCGCTTCGGCGGCGGCATGGGCCAGCTGGAACGCGGTCCGGAGATCACCGAGGTCCGCTGACCTCGCTCGACGATCGGTCCCGGTCGGTGGGCCGCACCCTCGCGGGGGTGCGGCCCATCGCCGTTCCCGGCCGACGCGTCAGGGATCCGTCAGGGATGCGCCCTTCGCCGCACATCGGCGCGTGAACTGCGGGGACGTCCCCGAGAATGGGCGCATGGGACGCGGCAAGCTACGGATATACCTCGGCGCGGCACCCGGTGTGGGCAAGACGTACGCCATGCTCTCCGAGGGCCACCGTCGGGTGGAGCGCGGCGGCGACTGCGTCGTCGGCCTCGTCGAGCACCACGGCCGGCCGCGCACCGAGGTCATGCTGCACGGACTGGAACAGGTGCCGCGCAGCGAGTTGACCTACCGGGGCGCAGGGTTCACGGAGATGAACGTGGACGCGCTGCTGGCCCGCGGACCCGCCGTGGCACTGGTGGACGAACTCGCGCACACCAACGTGCCGGGCTCCCGCAACGCCAAGCGCTGGCAGGACGTGGAGGAACTGCTCCGCGCGGGCATCGACGTCGTGTCCACCGTGAACATCCAGCACCTGGAATCCCTCGGGGACGTGGTCGAGTCGATCACCGGGGTGCGGCAGCGGGAGACCGTACCCGACGAGGTGGTCCGGCGGGCCGACCAGATCGAGCTGGTCGACATGTCCCCGCAGGCCCTGCGCCGCCGCATGGCGCACGGCAACATATACAAATCCGACAAGGTCGACGCGGCCCTGTCGAACTACTTCCGCCCCGGCAACCTCACCGCCCTGCGCGAACTCGCGCTGCTGTGGGTGGCCGACCGGGCCGACGAGTACCTCCAGCAGTACCGGGGCGAGCACGACATCCGCTCCACCTGGCAGGCCCGCGAACGGATCGTCGTCGGTCTCACCGGCGGGCCGGAGGGCCGCACCCTGATCCGGCGCGCCTCCCGGATGGCGGCCAAGGGCTCGGGCAGCGAGATCCTGGCCGTCTACATCGCGCGCAGCGACGGGCTGACCGCGGCCTCGCCGAAGGAGCTCGCGGTCCAGCGGACCCTGGTGGAAGACCTCGGAGGAACGTTCCACCACGTCATCGGCGACAACATCCCCGACGCCCTGCTCGCCTTCGCCCGCGGGGTCAACGCCACCCAGATCGTCCTCGGCTCCAGCCGCCGCAAGACCTGGCAGTACGTCTTCGGGCCGGGCGTGGGCGTCACCGTGGCCCGGGAATCCGGGCCCGACCTCGACGTCCACATCGTCACGCACGAGGAGGTCGCCAAGGGGCGCGGACTGCCCGTGGTCCGCACCGCCGCCCGACTCGGGCGACCCCGGATCGTGGCCGGCTGGGTCGTCGGCGTGCTCTGCCCCGCCCTCCTCGCCCTCGTCCTCGCCAACATCGACGGCGACCCCGGCCTCGCCAACGAGATGCTGCTGTTCCTGGCGCTGACCGTGGCCGCCGCGCTGCTGGGCGGACTCGTGCCCGCGCTGGCGTCGGCGGCCTTCGGCTCGCTGCTGCTGAACTACTTCTTCGCGCCGCCCGTGCACCGGTTCACGGTCTCCGACCCCAAGAACATCGTCGCCATCTCGGTCTTCTTCGGGGTGGCCGTCGCCGTCGCCTCCGTCGTGGACGTCGCCGCCCGACGGACCCAACAGGCGGCCCGGCTGCGCGCCGAGTCCGAGATCCTCTCCTTCCTCGCGGGCAGCGTCCTGCGCGGCGAGACCACCCTGGACGCGCTGCTGGAAAGGGTGCGCGAGACCTTCGCCATGGAATCGGTGGCCCTGCTGGAGCGGGAGAGCGACGTCGAGCCCTGGTCCCCGGCCGGCAGCGTGGGCCCGCGTCCCGCGGCCCGGCCCGAGGACGCCGACGTGGACATGCCGATCGGGGACCACATGGCGCTGGCCCTGTCGGGGCGCGTACTGCCCGCCGAGGACCGCCGGGTGCTCGGCGCCTTCGCCGCCCAGGCCGCCGTGGTCCTGGACCGGCAGCGCCTGGTCGGACAGGCCGAGGAGGCCCGCCGGATGGCTGAGGGCAACCGCATCCGGACCGCGCTGCTGGCCGCCGTCAGCCACGACCTGCGCACACCCCTGGCCTCCATCAAGGCATCGGTCAGCTCGCTGCGCTCCGACGACGTCGAATGGTCCGAAGAGGACCGGGCCGAACTCCTCGAAGGCATCGAGGACGGCGCCGACCGGCTCGACCACCTCGTGGGCAACCTGCTCGACATGTCCCGCCTCCAGACCGGCACGGTCACCCCCCTGATCCGCGAGATCGACCTCGACGAGGTGGTCCCGATGGCGCTGGGCGGCGTACCGGAGGACAGCGTGGTGCTGGACATCCCGGAGACCCTGCCGATGGTCGCCGTGGACCCCGGGCTGCTGGAGCGGTCCGTCGCCAACGTGGTGGAGAACGCCGTGAAGTACAGCCCGGCGGGGGAGCGGGTGCTGGTCGCGGCCAGCTTCCTCGGCGACCGGGTCGAGGTACGGGTCGTGGACCGCGGCCCCGGGGTGCCCGACGAGGCCAAGGACCGGATCTTCGCCCCCTTCCAGCGGTACGGGGACTCCCCCCGGGGCGCCGGGGTGGGCCTCGGCCTGGCCGTCGCCCGCGGTTTCGCGGAGGCCATGGACGGCACCCTCGACGTGGAGGACACCCCCGGCGGCGGGCTGACCATGGTGCTCACCCTGCGCGCGGTGCCCGGGGAACGCACCCCCTCGCGTGTCACGGTGGACGGCGAGGAAAGGACCGGCCCGGTCGGGACCGGCCCTCCCGCGCCCGCCCCGTCCCTCGCACCCCCCTCTCCCCCTCACTCGTTCGATCGACCGGTCGACCCCTCCGTACGACAGAAGGCAGGCCCTCAATGACCCGGGTGCTCGTGGTGGACGACGAACCCCAGATCGTCCGAGCCCTCGTGATCAACCTGAAGGCGCGCAAGTACGAGGTCGACGCCGCCGCCGACGGGGCGAGCGCCCTGGAACTCGCGGCCGCCCGCCACCCCGACGTGGTCGTCCTCGACCTCGGCCTGCCCGACATGGACGGCGTCGAGGTGATCAGGGGCCTGCGCGGATGGACCCGGGTGCCGATCCTGGTCCTGTCCGCCCGGCACAGCTCCGACGAGAAGGTCGAGGCACTGGACGCCGGCGCCGACGACTACGTCACCAAGCCCTTCGGCATGGACGAGCTGCTGGCCCGGCTGCGCGCGGCCGTCCGCCGGGCCGAGCCGGCCGCGGGCGCCGGCGAGGACGAGGTGATCGTCGAGACCGACGGCTTCACCGTGGACCTGGCCGCGAAGAAGGCGGTGCGCGCGGGGCGCGACGTACGCCTCACCCCCACGGAATGGCACCTGCTGGAGGTGCTCGTCCGCAACAGCGGCAAGCTCGTCAGCCAGAAGCAGCTGCTCCAGGAGGTCTGGGGGCCCTCCTACGGCACGGAGACCAACTACCTGCGGGTCTACATGGCGCAACTGCGGCGCAAGCTGGAGGCGGACCCCTCCCACCCCCGGCACTTCATCACCGAACCGGGCATGGGATACCGCTTCGAGAGGTAGCGGGCGCGCCGGTACGCTTCCTGTATGAGTGCTGAACCGCGTCCCGAGAAGCCCGCGAAACCGGCCAGGCCGGCGGGCCGGTTCCGCCGGATGATAGAGCGGCTTTCCACCTCGCAGGAAGAGCTGCATTCGGCGGAGCTGCAGGAGGACGCAGAAGCCGCCGGCTGCACGCGGATCTGCGACTGCGACGACCGCCAGATAGTCAAGGTGACCGGAACGCTGCGTACCGTGACCCTGCGGCCGCGCGCCGGGGTTCCCGCCCTGGAGGCGGAGCTGTTCGACGGCTCGGCCCCACTGGACGTGGTGTGGCTCGGACGTCGCTCGATCGTGGGAATCGAGCCGGGACGGCGCATGATCGCCTCCGGCCGTATTTCGATGAGCCATGGGCGTCGGGTCCTCTTCAACCCGAAGTACGAACTCCGACCGCTCGGACAGGAGCAGTAACCGGTGACGTCACTCGACAAACCGACCACGCCGGCGGATCCGCCGGAGCCCGCGGCGGACCAGAAGGCGGTGACGCAGGCGGCGCTCTTCGACGCCTTCGGCGGCATCCGCGGCACCGTGGAGACGATGCTCCCCGGCCTGCTCTTCGTGATGATCTACACGATCAACAAGGACGTGAAGAGCTCCGCCATCGCCGCGGGGGCCGTCGCGGTCCTGCTCGTGATCGTGCGCCTGCTGCGCAAGGACACCGTGAAGCACGCCTTCAGCGGGGTCTTCGGCGTGGGCGTGGGCGTGGCCTTCGCCCTCTTCACGGGCAGCGCGAAGGGCTTCTACCTGCCCGGCATGATCTACGGCGTCGGCCTGGGCTTCGCGTTCACGCTCTCGGCACTGGTCGGCTTCCCGCTGCTCGGCGTGATCCTCGGACCGGTCTTCAAGGAGAACCTGTCCTGGCGGACCCGCAACCCGGGCCGCAAGAAGGCGTACACCAAGGCCAGCCTGGCGTGGGGGCTCATCTTCCTCGCCAAGTACGCGATCCTCTTCCCGCTGTACTGGTGGGGGGACGCGACGCAGCTGGGGTGGGTGCTCATCGCGCTCAAGCTGCCGCCGATGGTGCTCGCCGTGTACTTCACGTGGGTGTTCCTCGCGAAGGCGCCGCCGCCGATCGACGTGATCGCGGAGTGGGAGGCCGAGGAGGCCGCCGAGAAGGAGGCCAAGGCGGCCGCCAAGGCGGCCAAGGCCGCCAACTCCTCGACCGAAGGACGCCACCGGGCGCCGTAGCCGCCGGGACGCGCGGACGATGAAACGCAAGGGGCGGGGCAGCCGATCGGCTGCCCCGCCCCTCTCACATTGACGCCGAGACCTAGGCCCTGTCGTGGCGGGCCTGGAGGAGGTCCTCCAGCTGCTCCTCGCGGGCCTGGGCGGCCACGAAGAGGAGCTCGTCGCCGGGCTCCAGGGTCTCCTCGCCGTGCGGGGTCAGGACCCGGTTGCCGCGGATGATCGTGACCAGCGAGGTGTCCTCGGGCCAGCTGATCTCGCTGATCTGGGTGCCCGCGACCGAGGAGTCCGGGGGCAGGGTCAGCTCGACCAGGTTGGCGTCACCGTGGCTGAAGCGCAGCAGCCGCACGAGGTCGCCGACGCTGACGGCCTCCTCGACCAGGGCCGACATCAGGCGCGGGGTGGATACCGCGACGTCGACGCCCCAGGACTCGTTGAAGAGCCACTCGTTCTTCGGGTTGTTCACCCGCGCCACGACCCGGGGAACCCCGTACTCGGTCTTGGCCAGGAGCGAGACGACCAGATTGACCTTGTCGTCACCCGTGGCGGCGATGACGACGTTGCAGCGCTGCAACGCGGCCTCGTCCAGCGAGGTGATCTCACAGGCGTCGGCCAGCAGCCACTCCGCCTGCGGCACCCGCTCCACGGAGATGGCGGTGGGCGCCTTGTCGACCAGCAGCACCTCGTGGCCGTTCTCCAGCAGCTCACCCGCGATGGAGCGGCCGACCGCGCCGGCTCCGGCGATCGCGACCCTCATGCGTGTGCCTCCTCAGGCCCCTCGGCGAAGGCCGCCTCGACTTTGTCGATCTCGTCCGTACGCATCATCACGTGGACGAGGTCGCCCTCCTGGAGGACGGTCGCCGATGTCGGCAGCGTGGCTTCACCCAGACGGGTGAGGAACGCGACACGTACGCCGGTCTCCTCCTGCAGCTTGCTGACCTTGTGGCCGATCCACGCCTCGGAGGTGTGCACCTCGGCGAGCTGGACACCGCCGCTCGGATCGCGCCACAGCGGTTCCGAGCCCGAGGGCAGCAGCCGGCGGAGCATCTGGTCGGCGGTCCATCGCACGGTGGCGACGGTGGGGATGCCGAGGCGCTGGTAGACCTCGGCGCGCTTGGGGTCGTAGATGCGGGCGGCGACGTTCTCGACGCCGAACATCTCACGGGCCACCCGAGCCGCGATGATGTTGGAATTGTCACCACTGCTGACGGCGGCGAAGGCACCCGCCTCCTCGATGCCGGCCTCCCGCAGGGTGTCCTGGTCGAAGCCGACCCCCGTGACGCGGCGGCCGCCGAACGATGCCCCCAGTCGACGGAATGCGGTGGGGTCCTGGTCGACGACCGCGACCGTGTGCCCCTGCTGTTCCAGGGTCTGCGCGAGGGCGGAGCCCACTCTTCCGCAACCCATGATGACGATGTGCACGGCCGTCCTTCCGGCTGACAGCGGCTCGCTGATTTCCAGCCTCATTGCATGCTCTGGCTAAACAGGGTCTCAGACCATGGCCCAAGCTACACACGGGTGGTCACCAGTGTGACCATTTGGGGTGCAGGGAGCCCCTCATTGGCCGCTCATTGCCTTGTAAAGGGGCCGGGGGTTCGTCAGGCGGATTTCGAACGCTTACGATCCTCTGCGTGTCCAAACTGACCGACGTGCCCAAACGGATCCTGATCGGCCGGGCGCTACGCAGCGACCGCCTCGGAGAAACGCTCCTCCCCAAGCGGATCGCCCTTCCCGTCTTCGCGTCCGACCCGCTCTCGTCCGTGGCCTACGCCCCGGGCGAGGTTCTGCTGGTCCTCTCGATCGCGGGTGTGTCGGCGTACCACTTCAGCCCCTGGATCGCGGTCGCGGTCGTGGTGCTCATGTTCACCGTCGTCGCCTCCTACCGACAGAACGTCCACGCCTACCCGAGCGGCGGCGGCGACTACGAGGTCGCCAACACCAACCTCGGACCCAGAGCCGGCCTCACCGTGGCGAGCGCCCTGCTCGTCGACTACGTCCTCACGGTCGCCGTCTCCATCTCCTCCGGTGTGGAGAACCTGGGATCCGCCGTCGATTTCGTCATCGAGCACAAGGTGCTCTCGGCGATGATCATGATCATCCTCCTCACGCTGATGAATCTGCGCGGAGTCAAGGAATCCGGGAAACTCTTCGCGATCCCGACCTACGTGTTCGTCGGAGCCGTCTTCGTCCTCATCGCCTACGGCGCCTTCAAGGGCCTCGTACTCGGCGAAGACATGAAGGCCCCCACCGCGGATCTGGAGATCAAACCCGAACAGCAGGGGCTCGCCGGATTCGCCCTCGTCTTCCTGCTGCTGCGCGCCTTCTCCTCGGGCTGTGCCGCCCTCACCGGCGTCGAGGCCATCAGCAACGGCGTCCCCGCCTTCCGCAAGCCCAAGAGCAAGAACGCCGCCACCACCCTCGCCCTCATGGGCGGCCTCGCGGTCACCATGTTCTGCGGGATCATCGGCCTGGCCATGGCCACCGACGTGAAGATGGCGGAGAACCCCCCGGTCGACCTGCTGGACAACGGCGTCCCCGTCGGCGCCGACTACGTCCAGCACCCCGTGATCTCCCAGGTGGGCGAAGCCGTCTTCGGCAGCGGCAGCTTCCTCTTCATCATCCTGGCGATCGCCACCGCGCTCGTCCTCTTCCTGGCCGCCAACACCGCCTACAACGGCTTCCCGCTGCTCGGCTCGATCCTCGCCCAGGACCGCTACCTGCCGCGCCAGCTGCACACCCGCGGCGACCGGCTCGCCTTCTCCAACGGCATCGTGCTCCTCGCGGGCGCCGCCATGCTGCTCGTGTGGCTGTACGACGCCGACTCGACGAAGCTGATCCAGCTCTACATCGTCGGCGTCTTCGTCTCCTTCACGCTCAGCCAGATCGGCATGGTCCGGCACTGGAACCGCCACCTGCGCTCCGAGCGCGACCAGGCCGCCCGCCGCCGCATGCACCGCTCGCGGGCGATCAACACCTTCGGCGCCTTCTTCACCGGCATGGTGCTCGTCGTCGTCCTCGCCACCAAGTTCACGCACGGCGCCTGGGTCGCCCTGCTGGGCATGGTCATCTTCTACGGAACGATGACCGCGATCCGCAAGCACTACGACCGCGTCTCCACCGAGATCGCCGCCGCCGAAGGCCCCAGCGACGACAGCGTGCGCCCCTCCCGGGTCCACTCGATCGTCCTGGTCTCCAAGGTCCACAAGCCCACGCTGCGGGCCCTGGCCTTCGCGAAGCTGACCCGCTCGGACACCCTGGAAGCGCTCAGCATCAGCGTCGACCCGGCCGAGACCAAGGCACTGAAGGCCGACTGGGAACAGCGCGGGATCAACGTCCCGCTCAAGATCCTCGACTCGCCCTACCGCGAGATCACCCGGCCGGTCGTCGAGTACGTCAAGGGACTGCGCAGCGAGAACCCGCGCGACGCCGTCAGCGTCTACATCCCCGAGTACGTGGTCGGCCGCTGGTACGAACACCTCCTGCACAACCAGAGCGCGCTGCGCCTCAAGGGCCGACTGCTCTTCACCCCCGGCGTCATGGTCACCTCCGTGCCGTACCAGCTGGAGTCCTCGGAGCTCGCCAAGCGGCGGGCGAAGAAGCGCCAGGACTGGAACGCGCCGGGCGCGGTGCGCCGCGGACCGGTGGACACCCCGCGGTCGCGGCCGAAGGACTCGGCGAAGTAGGGAGCCTGGGGCCGGGGCCGGGGCCGGGGCTGGGCCTGGGGGCGCCCGGGGGACTGGGCCCGGCGGGCCCCCGGCACTCGGCCGGCCGGGGCCTTGGGCACTCGGCCCACCGGGGGCCCGGGCGGCCGGGTCGGCCCGGGTTCGGGTTGGTGAACGGCCGGACGAGATCCACGTAAACTGGTGGGTCGGTCGTCCGGCCGTTCCCTTTTCAGCTTTTGGAGTCTCCCCACCATGACCGAGCAGATCGAGAAGCAGTCACTGGTCGGGGAGGAGTACGAGGTCGAGGTCGGCCCCGTCGCGCACGGAGGCCACTGCATCGCCCGCACCGCCGAGGGTCGGGTCCTGTTCGTCCGCCACACCCTGCCCGGCGAGAAGGTCGTCGCCAAGGTCACCGAAGGCGACGTCGACTCCCGCTTCCTGCGCGCCGACGCCATCACCGTCCTGGACCCCTCCAAGGACCGCGTCGAGGCCCCCTGCCCGTACGCCGGCCCCGGCAAGTGCGGCGGCTGCGACTGGCAGCACGCCAAGCCGGGCGCCCAGCGCCGGCTCAAGGGCGAGGTCGTCGCCGAACAGCTCAAGCGCCTCGCCGGCCTCACCCCGGAAGAAGCCGGTTGGGACGGCACGGTCATGCCCGCCGAAGGCGACAAGCTGCCGGCCGGCCAGGTACCGCAGTGGCGCACCCGGGTCCAGTTCGCGATCGACGACGACGGCCGGGTGGGCCTGCGCAAGCACCGCTCGCACGACATCGAGCCGATCGACCACTGCATGATCGCCGCCCCCGGCGTCAGCGAACTCGGCATCGAACAGCAGGACTGGCCCCAGATGGAGTCGGTGGAGGCCATCGCCGCCTCCGGTTCGAGCGACCGCCAGGTCGTCCTCACCCCCCGCCCCGGCGGCCGACTCCCGCTGGTCGAACTCGACAAGCCCGTCTCGGTCCTGCGCGTCGAGGAGAAGGACGGCGGAGTCCACCGCGTCCACGGCCGCCCCTTCGTCCGCGAGCGCGCCGACGGCCGCACCTACCGCGTCGGCATGGGCGGCTTCTGGCAGGTCCACCCCCAGGCCGCCGACACCCTCATCAAGGCCGTCATGCAGGGCCTGATGCCGCGCAAGGGCGAGATGGCCCTCGACCTCTACTGCGGCGTCGGCATCTTCGCCGGTGCGCTCGCCGAACGCCTCGGCGAGACCGGCGCGGTCCTCGGCGTCGAGTCCACGAAGCGCGCGGTCGAGGACGCCCGCCACAACCTCACCGACTTCCCGCGGGTCCGGATCGAGCAGGGCAAGGTCGAGCAGATCCTCCCGAAGACCGGCATCACCGAGTGCGACCTGGTCGTCCTCGACCCGCCCCGCGCCGGCGCCGGCAAGCAGACGGTCCGCCACATTGCCGGCCTCTCCGCGCGCCGCATCGCGTACGTCGCCTGCGACCCGGCGGCCCTGGCGCGCGACCTGGGCTACTTCAAGGAGAACGGCTACAAGGTCCGCACGCTGCGCGTCTTCGACCTCTTCCCGATGACGCACCACGTGGAGTGCGTGGCGATCCTGGAGCCGGTGCGCGACGACGCGTGAGCCGGGGGTCGGGGCGGTGCGGCCGTGTGGTGGGGCGTCACAGGCGATGTCTTGACGCGCACGGGACGGCCGTGACGCTCGTTCGACTCACGATCCGTCAGATCCGTCAGACGCGCCTGGCCCCCGGCTCCCTGATGGAGCACGTGGTGCCGGGCGTCTCGCCTCCGGGCGCCCGCGACGCGGGGGTGTTCGACGGATCGAAGCAGGTCGTGGCGGGCGTCTCCGCCCGGAGGCGCTCCTGCCCCTCGCCGCCACCGGCGGGGCCCCGGCCGGGATGCGCCCGGGGCAGACCGGACTGTCGGCGGCGAGCGGCGCTCAGTCCATCGCTTCGGTGGTTCCGTCCGGGTGGATCAGGAGGCGGATCGCGCCGCCGTAGCGGTCGTCGCTGATCGCCGCCTGGGCCGGACCGCCCATTTGCTGGGCGCGCTGGTGGAGGATCCCGATGACGACCTCCTGGATGTCGACGAAGGGCGGGGCGGTCACGGGGACGCCGTCGATGAGGGCCGCACTGTGGGAGAAGACGCGGACTTCGGCGGGCGGGTGCGCGGAATGCATGGCGCGGTTCCCTTCAGGAGGTCACGGCGAATGTGCCGGAGGACGGAGCGGCCACGGCGTACATGCCGCGGGACACGCGCAGGAGGCGCCCGGACTTGGCCATGGCGGACAGGGCGTTGCTGACCGACTTCGCAGGGTCCTGGTAGGACCCCGGGGGCAGCGCGAGCAGGACGTCCCGGCCGGTGAAGGGTCCCGGGAGGGACGTCACCGCCTGCTCCACGGCCTGCCGCAGACTCGGCGCGCTGCTCGGGGCGGGCGGTGACACGCTCCCTGAAGCATGGTTCGGTACGGACCGCAGTGGCGTGTCGCGCCGTGTGCCGCCCTGGGGCCGGGCCGGGACCTGGGGCAGTGGGGCGTCGGCGGCGTACTGCTCGATGTGGGCGCCGAGTTCACACAGCGCGGTGTGCACGGCGGCCACTCCCGGCACGCGCGGGGTGTTGCCGTCCGCGGTGTCGCCGTCCGGGGCGGCACTCAACGCCGCTGTGAGCACCTCGATGCGACGAATCGATTCAGCAAGCCGGTGCAGCAGGGGCTCGAATATGTCCTGCCGCAGCGCGCTCAGCGGGTCGCGGGTCGCGAGCTCGACACTCACCGATCCGGTGAGTCCGCTGCCGGCCGGGCGGTACGCGACTTCGTCCCCCGACGCCGTATGCCATGCGTCGAGGCACCGGCGCGTCTCCCGCAGGGCATCGAGGAGTTGGGGCCTGAGCCCCGCGGTGGGCACACGGGCAAGCATCGCCGCGACCTGCTCGGTGACGTCGAGCGTGGGCAGCATGGAGACCACGAGCGGGCCGAGCACGGCCCTCTGTATGGCGCGCGCCGGGTCGTCGAGCGAGAAAGTGATACGTTCGCCTGCCGGGGCCGCCATCGATACCTCGTGTGTGTTGACTCGGGTGACTCGCTGTTGACCGACGTGCGGCAGTCCACTTGCCGCGACGCGGTGTGCCTCGTCCGTCCGTGTGTCGGACCCTGGGCCCGCACGCGTACCCGTTGCCGAGGATCCGGCCGACGCCAGAGCGGGCCGGCTCGCCCAGTACTCCCGGAGCGCGTCGAACGCGTCGAGGACGACGGCGACCTCCACGGGGCGGCCTCCGCCGTCCGGCAGGGGACCCAGCCGCCCCTGCGCGTCACCGATTCCGATCTTGCGGCGGATCCAGCGCCGATCCTGCGGGGTGGTGGCACCCGCGTAGCCGCCGGGGTCCGACCGGGCGACGGAGTTGCGCATGCATTCCGCCCAGAGGGGGCAAGAGGAGCAGAGCTGCCGGGCCGCGTGGATGAGGGCCTGGCGCCTCCGCGTCTGGAGCGGAGGGCCCGTCACGTTGGCGGGCGGGTTCGTGAGCAGCGGCTGACCGAAGATGTCCGGCCGTCGCTGGCATGGCAGAAGGGTGGCGGAGCCGACCGCCTGGACGGATGCAGGCGGCGTTCTGTGAGCTGTCGTGACCATAAAATGATTCCCCCGAAGCGATCATGACTTACGGGGACTTTAGATCAGGCGAGTTGGCCACGGCAAAGTTGTCTCAGGCGGAGTCCTGTGCGTGAACAGCACGGGAAGTGATGGTTCATCAGTCAACTAGCTCTCTGTGGTGGCCGTCGGTACGGCGCGTCGCGTGAAACGGCGCTTCACCCATCCCGTGCGACGCCGCACCGAGGCGATACCGCCTCCGCGAGCCGCCAGCACCAGGATCAGTCCGATGAATCCGAGGGGGACGGCGAGGACCGGAAGAACCGTTCCCACCCCGGAAGTCACGAGGAGGACCAGGTCGGCGAAGACCACGGTGACGCCGCGGCGGCCGGGGTGGTCCTTGACCATCCAGGCCCCGAGGAGGGCCATCGCGGCGAGGGCCCAGTATCCGAACACGGCCTGCCCGCTGAGCAGTCCGCCCGCCTGACCCCGGGCGATCTCGGCCACGGACGCGAAGTAGCCGGTAACCGCGGCGGTGACGAGCGTCGAGGCGAGCGCGAGCAGCAACTGCCCGCGGCGGCGCATCAGCCACAGCAGCGCGGAGAGGACCAGCAGCCCGCACACCGTGATGAACGAGGACATGCTGGTCGAGGCGAGCGCGAAGACGGTGTAGGCGCCGGCGAGCCCGAAGACGATCCGGCGCAGCAGCCGCACGGCCCACGCGTCGTCGCGCTCCTGGCGCAGGAAGCGACGGATGCTGTCGGGGGAGGGGCGGGGGGTCATGCGGGACCGTCCATTCCTGTGGCGAGGGGGCGGGGTGCGAGAGCCGGATCGACCACGGGGCCGGCGCGGGAAACCGAGGTGGGGGTCACGGCCCGGGTGGTCTTGAGCGGCTGCTTGAAGCCAACCTGCCAGAGCGGGGTGCGCACGCTCTTCGGCGGGGCCTGTAGCTCGGGCGCTTTGGTGGCCTCGGCCTCGGCCTGACCCGGGGCGAAGGCCTCCGAGATCCCGTCGATCTGCGCCTTGCGCACCTCGGGGGCCTGGGCCGCGAAGCCGTGGGGGTCGATGTAGCGGGGGACCGTCGGGTCGTTGAACTGGGCGACGGCACGCACGGCGTCTGTTCCGGCCTCGGCGCGGGTCACCTCCGGCCACTTCTGATCGGGCTCGTAGGCGAAGTGGATGTTGTGCAGCCCGACGTTGGGGTTCTTGCAGAGCGCGCCCAGCTCCTGCTGGTGAAGGATCGACCGGGTGTCGGCGTCCTGCCCGAACACGACGACCCGGCCTTCGGCCAGCCCGGCGTAAGTATCGGAGATCTTGGCCCAGGTGGCCTTGGCGTAGCCCTCCTCGAAGCCTGCTGCCTCGCCACCGAGGGCTTCGATGACCTCGTCTTCCCAGAGGAACATGTCGTCGAGTTCACGACCGCCTTGAGTCGTTTCCAACGTCTGTGCGGCACCGGGACGGGTCTTGTTCCGCTCGGTCGCCCACTCTTCCGCGATGAAGCGCTGGGACAGGAATGGCTCACTCCAGTCGTTCAGCGGCGCTTGCGGGTGCTTGAGGCCGTACGACCAGAAGGCACTGATCGGCTTCGTCCCGTCGGGCGGGGTGAGCTTCGCCTTGTCCGTGGCCAGACCGTCGATGTAGGCCTTCGGCGTCACCTGGGCTTCCCTGGCAGCTGCCTTGATGCGCCGCGCCACGGCCTTCGGGTCGCGTCTGGCCTCCTGGGTGGCTTCCTCCCGGGCGTTCGCCCGGCGCAGGGCGCCTCGCTCGATGTACTTGGGTATCGGCTCCGGGCTCACGGTCGTCCGACCTCCAGGGGCCGGGGATAGACCCTCAGCTTCATGTTGACCACTCCGGGGTCGGACCCGTCAGCCGTACCCAGGGCGGGCGTGACGCGCAGACTGACGAGGGCGCCCGGAGCTTCGGCCTCCCAGTAGGCAAGGTGGTAGGGGTCCTTCTCCTCAAGGCGGTCCTGCTCCTTGGGGATCGCGTACTCACCGACCCCTGCCGGGAAGGAGCTGGAGTCCCAAGCTCCTTCCCAGACCGGCTCGCCCAAGACCGAGGACACGGCGTCGCGGTACAGCGGCCAGACCCGGTCGGCCTCGGCCAGTACTTGCGGGTTGCCTTCCGCGCTGTCGGCTGACGCGCCCCAGACCCAGTGGGAGAGGCTTTGTACGGGTGCCCAGCTGCCGCCCTGGGCGTGGAGGGTCATCCTGCCCCCGGTGTCGGTCAGCACGTTGAGGACGTACTCGAACTGGGTGGGTGTCCAGCCGAACTGGGCGCACCACATGTCCAGGCCCTGGCCGGACAGGGGCGGGCCGTTCCAGATGGTCTCCCAGTGCACGTCGGCCAGCCCGCGCAGCTCGGTGATCAGTTCCTGCGGGGTCCGGTTCACCGGCGGGATGAAGGACATGTGGCTGTCTCTCTTTCTCGGGTCTCGTACGTCACAGTCGCCAGCCGGGGCCACCGATCGGATGGGGGTCGGCCGGACCGTGGAAGGCGAGATCGATCGTGCCACCTCCCGAAACCCGGCCCGTACGGCAGTGCAGGTCGAGCACGATCACCGGGGCGAGCGGGTTGGAGTATCTCCACTGGGCGAGCTGGTACGGGGCCCGGCGCTCCAGCCGGTCCTCGGCGTCACCCCACCGGTCGGGAGCGGGCGGCGCCGGGAAGTCGGGGCTGTCCCAGGCGCCCTCCCAGCCAGGGGGGCCCAACGCGGTGGTCACCTGGGCGAGGTGGGCCGCGTAGCGGTCGAGGGCGACCGCCGTGACGTCCGTGCCCTCGGAGGTCGAGTCCGCCCTGACCCGCCAGGCGGTGAACAACGCGCCGGTCACGGGCGCGCCGGGAACACCGGAGGACGTCAGGTGCAGCCGACCGGACTGCAGCGTACGCACCCACAGGCCCGACTGGAGCCACAGCGGCTGCCAGCCGAAGCGCGCGCACCACTCGGCGCGCTCGGAATCGCCCTCGGGAATGCCGGCCCACACGGCGCGCCAGTCCACGCGCAGGAGCGCGCCCAGTTCGGCGGCGAGCTCCTGCGGCGGGTGGTCGGTGATGACACTGGCCACGGTCAGGGCTTCCTAGCGGGATACCCGGCCACCGCCGTCGCGCGGCGGCGGCGGCTGGTGCGGCGGGGACGGCGGGGTCGGCGTCGGAGGGGCCGGACGCTGCGGGGGGCGCGGGTCGGCCGGACGCAGCGGGGGCCCGTCGACGATGTTGACCCGGCCGGTCGGGCGCGGGGTCGGCTGCGGTGCCGGTGCGGGTGCCGGTGCCGGCTGGGGCGCCGGTGCGGGCTGGGGCGCGGCTGCGGGCTGGGGCGCGGGAGGCGGTCCCTGCTGCGGTACGGGCGCGTTGGAGGCGCTGACCCGCCCGCTGCGGCGACGGGGCGGCGGCTCGGCGGCGGGTTCCTTTTCGGACTGCCCCTTCTGCTTCTGCTGCAAGTCCGCGTACTGGTCCTTCTGGAGCTCCGCTCCCATCTGGGCGGCCTTGCGCTGCCCGCGCTTGGTGTTGCTCGGAGCGATCCAGCCGCCCTTCTGCAACCTTCCGCCGAGCGCGACCTTGTCCATCCCGCGGCCTACGTTCCCGGCACCTCTCCCCGCGACCCGGCCCGCCGCCCTGGCCGTACCGGAGGCGGCGTTGCCCGCGAGGCGCTGACCCTGCGCGCCGATCTTGCTGGACAGCGAATTGGCCATGTCGCCCACGCCCAGCGCGTCCTCCGCGCCTGCGATCTTGGGGCTGTAGCTGCCCGAGAGCAGCTTCTTCAGCATCATGACGACCGCCACGGTCACCAACAGCAGCATCAGCAGCTGCATGCCCAAAGAGATCTTCGCGGGCAGAATCATCTGGTAGAGCACGAGCAGCACGCTGAGGATGATGCCGAAGCCCGCCCGCAGCACGAAGCTGTGGATGAACGTCTCCAACCACCCCTTGAGCAGCTTCTGCTGGGACGGATGGATGCCCAGCGTGGCCACCAACGGCAACAGGATGATCATGATCAGGGTCACGGCGTGCCACAGCAGGGTGAGCGCACTGAGGACGATCACCATCAGTCCGACGATCAACGCCGCTATCAAGGAGTAGAAGGCGAGCCCGACGCGTGCACCGGCACCGTGTCCGGCCCATTCGTTGAAGGCAACCGGGTAGATCGCCCTGTCCGAGGCATGGCCCGGATAGCCCTCGCCCTTGCCGCCCGCCATGTCTATGCGGATGGGCATCCACTCATCGGTTTCCTTGTCGATGTCCTTTTTCTTGCCATCTCTGGGGAACGCGTCCATGTTGGTCGTGGACTGCGACACCGCTTGCCTGACCCGTACGTCCTCGCAGCGCGCGCCCTTGCCGTAGCTGCACTCGGCCGCGGTGTTCTTCGGCGTGCACACGCCCTCCTTGATCTCGCCGGCGCCGTTCTTGAAGATGCAGTTGGTGCCGTGTTCGCCGAACTGGCCCAGGGCCCATGGCCGGAACGCCAGCGTGTCGTACATCGCACAGCTGGATATGCGAAGACCGCGATTGTGTTCCACCTCCGGGGACAGATCGCAGGGGGACTGCATCTGGTCCGTGGCGCCCGAGAGAACAGCCTCGGTAAGCATCGAGTTGAAGTTGCCGATCCCCGTGTCCGCCTCGGTGATGACCTTGTCGTAGTTGCCGCCGGTCAGGAGTACGACCACGGCGACCGTCGTCAAGGACGCCCAGCCCACGCCCGACCAGGCCTCACGCATTTCGTTCTTGCGCCACTTCGTGAAGACCCACAGACCGGTCAGCGTGATCATGACCGGTACGGCAGGAATGAAGACGTTCTTCTTCAGGGTCTCCACTACGCTGTCGCGGCCGTCGTAGAGACCGCTGAGCGGACTCGGGTTGGAGGCCAGCTCTTTGATCGAGATGGCTGTACGCGTCAAGATCTTGGTGCCGTTGAACACCATGTTGGCCACGCCGTTGTTGACGAGGTCCATGATCGAGCAATGGTCGGCACCGCTGCCCCTCGTGCCATTGGTGTCGGACGCGTTGCCCCGGCCCCTGAAGGTCATGGACCAGTTCAGACCCCGCATGGCGTTGAGCTCGTAGAAGGTGTACTTCTGGGGGGCCTCCGGCATCCTGACCGCGCCGGTGACCATGCCCGTCGTGTCGTTGAGGTTCTTGGCGCGTTTGGCCTTGTCTTCCCATTGGTTGACGGCAGGGATGATCGATTCACCGCTGGCACCCGGGCTGTCTTCGGTGTAGCTGTCATTCCCGGTGAAACTGCAGGCGAAGTCCTCGGCGTTGGCCGTTCCGGGCACCGCGAACGACAGGGCCAACACCGCGAGGATGACGAACGCACCGGCCCGGACGGCTCGGCCCGCGCCCCGCACCCGATCGAGTGGAGACGAGATCTGGCGGGTGGACCCACGCGTCTTGGCGCTACGGCGCACGAACATCGGCTTCCTTCGGGAGTTCCTCGGCAGGGCTGGGATGTCGGTGACTACGAACGGGCGTAGTCGGTCAGGATGCAGCCCTCGGCTGATCCCTTGTGCTGCGCGTAGCCGCTCGGGATCTCGTAGCCGCCCTTGCAGACCAGGAGGAGCATCTTGGCGTTCATGAGTGCCTGGACGGTCGTGTCTCCCTCCGGCACGACTGCGAAGTTCTTGCCGACCAGCGCCTCGTACTTCTTGCCGGCGTTGTTCGCGGCCTGGAACTTCGCCATGTCGGAGATCGCCAGCAGGGTGATCGTCTGGTGGGAGCCGTCGTCACAGACGGCGCGCTCCTTGATGGCCCACGCCGGGTCGGCGGCTTCCTTCTCCAGCAGGCCCGATCCCTCATCGTCGGAAGGCCGGAGGTTATTGCACTGCGCGTGCTGGTTGACGAACTTCTCGATGGAAGCCATGTCGCCCGCCGCCGGCAGCCCGAGGTCGCCCGTTGATCCGCCGCCGCCGCCGGCGTCCCCGTCCCCACCACAACCGGTCAGGGAGGCGAGCGCGATGAGAGCGGCTCCGGCCATGAGGGTCCTGGACAAGCGCATGGTGTCTCCTTCGGTACGGCTTGCGGAACGGGTCTCGGTGTTCTGTGGCGTCACGTCGTGGAGGCGGCGGCCGCGTCGCCCGCCTCCTGCATGAAGGTCCAGTCCCACACGCTGAGCGGCGGGTCGATTCCCTGCCGGGCGGGGCGGGTCGTGCCGTTGGTGTCCGTGGCGGCGAGGATCTCCTTGAAGACCAGGTCCACGGCGACCGTGCCGACCCGCTTGTCGACGTCTCGTTGCAGGCAGACACCGGTACGGAGCTCCTGAAGGGCCGAGACGACCTTGGTGTCGTTCTCGGGGCGGCCCAGCAGCGGCGCCACCAGGGAGGCCTCCTGGGCGGACTTCTGCTTGAACGCGAAGACGGTGTGAATCTGGTTGGCGCCACCGCTGCGGGCCTCGGAGTCCTCGATCTGGACGAGGTCGATGGCCTGCTGGGTGATCAGGACGGTGACCGCCAGGTACGAACGCCCCTGCTTCAGCGCGCGTCGCATCAGGTCGCGGCCGCTCTCGGTCGCCGTGACGACGTACGCCTCGTCGACGAACAGCGCCTTGGGGCGCAGGCCGATCTCGCCCGTCACCGGGTTCTTCTCGTAGCCGACGTCGAGCATCTGGCTGCCGAGCTCCACGACCGCCATCAGCGCGGTCGCGGCCAGGCGCTCGGCCGGGTTCCAGTTGCGCGGGTCCGAGGACGACGGTGACTGGAAACCGCGCAGGGTGATGACCGTGCGGCGCTTGCGCATCGCGGACAGGGTCTGCGGGCGCTCGGCGAAGGCCAGTCGCGCGTACGGCAGCGTGCGCAGCTCGGTGAGGAGCATCTGGGCGAGCTTGAGTTCCTTGACCGCTTCGCGGTCATTGGTGGACACCGCGTGGTCGTAGGCGTTCACGACCTCGTCGACGACCTGCCACAGCGTCGGCCGCGGCACCTGCTGCTCGGCCTCCCGGGCGGTCAGCCCCTGCTCGGTGGCCTGCCGCATCGCGGAGTTGTACCAGCCGACGACGGTGGCCATGCCCTCGATGACGGGCAGGCGCACGCGCTGGTAGTCCTCGTCGCCGAGGAACCCGCGGAGCATCGACTCGGCGAGCAGCCGGCCCGAGGGGACGTCACGGGCGACGACCCACGGGTCGAGCACGCCGGCCTGGCCCTTGAGGAGGTCGACGACCTCGGTCTCCGCCCAGAACTCCGGGTTGACCGGCTGGAAGCGACTGTGCTCCGTGCCGAGGAGGCCCGCATCGGCGTCGTGCGCGAACTCGGGGTCGTTCACCTGGGAGCCGAAGGCCAGGTAGTAGCAGAGCTGGGCGAAGTCGGTCTTGGGGTCGATGACCAGGCAGCGCACGCCCGACTCCGACTCCTCGTAGAACTTCTGCAGCGCGAGCGAGGACTTGCCACCGCCGGACGCACCGACGATGGCGAGGCCACCGCCGTCGTTGCGGGCCGGGCCCACGTGCAGCGAGTAGTGGACGGGCATCTTGCCGGCCCAGCCGACGAGGTTGCCCACCCATCCGAGCTGCTTGCCCGACCGGTGCTCGGGGTTGTCGCCGAGTTCGGTGCCCGCGGTGGGCAGCCCGGCGCCGAGCTGCTCGACCTCCTGGAGGCGCAGGTACGGCGCGACGGGAAGCTTCGGCGCGTCGCCCGGCAGCTGGGACTGCAGGAGTCGCCACTGCTGGCGGGTCGGCCGCAGCAGGGTCACCTTCAGGTCCTGCTTGAACTGCATCTCCAGGATGCGGCGTCGCCGCTCCAGCTCGGTGAGGTCGGGCGCGGAGATGGTGAAGCGGATCTGCGCCTCCATGCCCGGCATCTTGTGCTCCTCGACGTCGTCGAGGAGGTGCTGGGCGCGCGTGACCTGGTTGGCGAGCTGGGTGCCGGGAGAACGACCGGAGTTGGCCATGTCGTTCATCTCGTCGACCAGGTTGCCGCTGATCTTCTTCGCCCGGTCCTTGAACTTCAGGTACGGGATGAGGGTGAACCGCATGTCGATCTCGACCGGGAAGTCGACGTGCTGCGACGCGTAGCGGGCCCAGGCGGTGGACTGCCGGAAGCGGGTCTCGGTCGGCCAACTGGCGGCCACCAGCGTCGTCGTGTAGCTGGTGTGCTGCTCGCCGGTGACCTCGTCGTACTGGTTCAGCACGATGTGCGTCTTGTGGTTCTCGCCGGAGAAGTCGACGACCAGGTCGAACTGGTCCGGTCCCCAGGAGCGCGAGCCGAGCACCGGCTCCGGCGGCACGGCGAGGTCGCCGTGGAGGGGCTTGCGGATGAGCCAGAC
The DNA here is from genome assembly GCF_036231985.1 of Streptomyces sp. NBC_01426. Taxonomy (GTDB): domain Bacteria; phylum Actinomycetota; class Actinomycetes; order Streptomycetales; family Streptomycetaceae; genus Streptomyces. The sequence continues at coordinate 2,232,170 of NZ_CP109500.1, read as the reverse complement.
GAGTTCCTCGCGGGTCAGCGGCACACCGTTCAGGCCTTCGAGGCTCTCGTGGACCTCGCGCGCGACCTGCGTCCACTGGGCCAACAGGCCCGGCGACAGGTACTCGTCGTAGACGCCGGTGGCGGTCGCGGTCGCCTTGTCGGCGGTGTCGCGCAGGGCAGCCGTCAGCCCCGGGTCCTCGACGGGGTCGTCGCCGCCCGGCAGCACTCCGGTGCCGTTCGAGCCGCGCTTGAGCGAACCCAGCTTGACCAGGAGGATGTTGCGCTCGCGGGTTGCCCCGATGCGCTCCTGGTACTCGGCCTTGCGGAGGTTGTACGCCTTGTAGTTCTCGGTCGGGTCCCAGGCCACCGTGTTGAGCCGGTCGGCCCACTCCACGGCCGTGATCGGCCGGTACACCTTGCGGTAGTGGCACTCGACGTTGCGGTCACCGCGGGCGAGGTTGAGCAGGCCGCGGGCGGGGCCCTCGGCCATCGCCTGGAGCTCGCCGGCGTTGAGGTACTCGTCGATGGAGGTGGGCAGCACGAGCCCGGTCCACACCGATTCGCCGTGGACGAAGACCATGTCGTCGGCGTACCGGTAGGGCAGCCGCATGTCTTCGCGGCGCTTGGACTGGCCCGGCTGTTTCCGGGAGCCGCCCGCGTTCCGCGTACCGCCGGAGCCCTGGCCTTCCTTGGCCTTCTTGGAGCCGGTGGAGGCGATGAGCATGGCGATCACGAAGAAGGCGACCGCCCCGCCCAGAAGGATCATCATGATCATGAGGGATTCATCCTGCGGTCTCGGAGTGTGCGGATACGGGGTGGCTCGGGAACGGCTGCGCGGACCGCGCCTGGCCCGCGAAAGAGGAACCGTGCCGCGCCGCCGCGGCCAGCGCCTCCTCGTACTGCCGCTGCCAGCGCGGCGAACCCGGCTGCCAGAGGATCACCTGCCAGCGCATTTCCTCGGGCTCCCGGTCGGCGGCCATCCCTTGCAGCCGCTTGGGCTGGAACCAGAAGTCGGCCCAGACCACGACCTGTTGGCTGAGAGTGAGTGCGGAGGGCAGCGGCCGCCCCCACACGAAGTAGACGCCGACCGGCGGTCCGATGTAGAGCACCGACGTCACCACCGAGATGCCCAGGAAGGGCAGGAAGGCGGAGAGCGAGAGCAGCGTCACCAGCCAGACGATGGCGAAGCCGAAGGCCGCACCCAGAGCGGGCAGCAGCAGACCGGGAAGCGGGATGTTGCCCCAGTTCCAGATGCGCTTGGGCCGGTTGAGCAGATCCGTGTGGTCGTAGGCGACCATCGGCTCGGGTGCGTCGGACGTGTTCTGCGCCATCAGCCGGTCCCCCTCTCTGACGTGGTTGCGGGCCGCGGGTCACCGGTGCGGGCCGGAGGGATGTACCGGCCGCTCCCGGGCTCAGCTCTTGGCGCCGCCGCCGCCGATCTGGCTGCCGAGGTCGATGAGCAGGCCGGCGAGGCCGGTCGCGCCACCGATGATCAGAGCGGCCAGCGCGATCATGCCGAAGCCCTGGAAGGCCTCGCGCATGCCGTCGCCGCGCTTCATCGACAGCAGCATTCGGATACCGAGGATCAGCAGGGCGCAGATCGCCACGGTGGTGCCGATGCCCATGAGGATCTTCTGGATCTCGCCGAACATGCCGTTGAGGGTGGTGGCCGCCAGGTACATGGCGTTGTCCTTTCACTGTGGTGCGTGGGAGGAGTGCGTGGGGGGTGCGTCGGTGGGCGCGGTCAGGGTTTCTTGGGCGCGCCGGAAGCGGCGGGGGCGGGCGCGGTGGGCGCGGTGGGTGCGCCGCCGTCCCCGCCGGCCGGGGGGTTCTCCTCGGGTTCGGACGCGGCGGGCGGAGCCGTCGCACCGGCGTCCGCGCTGCCGCCCGTGGGATCGAGGACGCCACCGCGGATGTCCTTGATGAACCAGCCCTGGGCGGTGTTCACCATCGTCAGGCGGTAGGAGCGCTTCACGGTGGTGGTGGGGGCGGGAGTGCCCTTCGAGGCGGCCGTCACGCCGCCCCAGGTGACGGTCACCCGCGCCTGGACGGTCTGGCCCGGCCCGTAGGCGATGGTGGCGTTCGGTTCGGTGCCGGCCGGGGCGAGTGCCACGACCTCCTGGACCTCGGGAGAGACCAGCGCACCGGCCAGGCCGGTGGTCGCCGACTGCGAGGCGTCGGTCGTCGTGAAGCGGGTCAGCCCGGTCGCGTCGGAGGCGGCCCAGGCCTTGAAGAAGCCGGGCAGGACCTGCGCCTTGAGCTGGTCGGAGAGCGTCTGGTCGACGGTCTCGTCGTCCTGCTTCACCACCGGCACGCTCCCGCGCGAGGCGAGCGGCATCTCACCGACGTCGCCCGCGATGCGCAGGCCCGAACCGGTGGCCGGGTCCTTCACGTACACCGGCACGGACAGGGAGGTGACACGGCCGGTCGACAGCTTGACCTGGATGCCCAGGTAGCGGCCGTTGGCCCCGTACTCGGGAAGTTCCTCGATGGTCCCGTCCCACTTGGCCTGCCGGACGCTCTGGGTGCCCTGGCCGGTGATGCCGCAGTCGCGGTCCACGCCCGAGGACGTGTAGCGGGTCAGGGCGTCGCGGCGCTTGTCGGCGTTCTGCGGCGAGTACGTCATGCAGAGCGTGACGTACTCCTCCGCGAAGGTCGCGGCGGCCTGCGTCGGGAACTCCGTCAGCCGGTACCGGGCCACCTCCTTGTCGTTCAGGTCGGCGCTCTGCACCGCGACGGACGACTTGCCGATGACCAGGCCGGCGACGCCGCAGGAACCCAGCGCGAAGGCACATGTGGTGATCAACAGTGCGGCGCGGACCGCCACATGTGTACGACGGCCCTGTGCGGGCAGCCGACCACCGGGACGCGGAACGTCGAATCCCGCGTCGGCGGCGGTGCGGGCGGGGGCCTCGGATCGCGACGTGGTGGAAGCGGTGGTGGCCGGGGCGCCGGAAGCGAAGGACGCGGACGTGGAGGCGGACCGGGCCGGCTCGGACGGGGCGGTGGTGCTGCCGCGCCCCTGCTTGCGCCCCTCGCGCTCCGCCTTCTTCTGCTCGTACGCCGCCTTGCGCACAGCCTTCTTGGCGTCCTGCTCGGCCTTGCGGCGGTCCTTCTTCGACTCGCCCGCGGGCTGGTCCGCGCGCGGCGGCAGGACCGGGACGGCCGCCTCGCCGGGCGGGACGTTGCCGGGCCGGACGGTGCGCACCCAGGCAGCGGCCACCTGCGCGCGGGCGGCGTCCGAGGACTGCTGCTGGGACGCACGGGTGTTGTCCGGGTAGCCGTAGGCAGCGGGCGCCTGCTGCGGGGACTGCGGAGCTTGCTGTCCCTGCTGTCCCTGCTGGGGAGGGGCCTGGTGTCCCTGGGCCTGCGGCGGGTGCTGTGCTCCGGCGGGCCCTACGGGGCCGAAGTGCCCTCGCTGCCCGGAAGGCTGGGCCCCGTCGACCCCGCCAGCAGAGCTGTTGTGGTCCGTCATCGAGTCCGTCTCTCCCACGCGTGTGATCCCCTCCGCCGGCCGACCGGGTGGCGGGCCCCCTGGTGAGGCCAGGTGCGGAACGGCAGTGTGGCAAATGAAGCCGACAACACCTCCCCCCATTTCCCCGTCGGGAAAGAGTGAGGAAAGCCGGGGAAAGAGTGGGGAATCCTCGGATGGGAGTCCCGGGACCCCGGAACGAGCCGGGCCGCCCGGCGCTCCGCCAGAATGAGCGGTCGTGCCCGGGCGACAGGCGCCGAGGCGTCCCCGACCCTACGAAGGACGAGAGTTGAGCGACCAGTACGCCCTCCCCCAGGCGCCCGCCGACGCGGCGCCCGCCCCCGCGACCGAGGCCCGGAACGCCTGGATCGAAGGCTACGAACCCGGCAACCCCTGGCAGTCGAAGCTCTGCCTGAGCACCCCGCACGGCACCGTGTCGTACCCCCTCACCCCGCACACGATGCCCGAGCTGCTGGAGGGCTTGGTCCTGGTGGCCCAGGCCCAACAGGGGACGGCCGGGATACCGGAGCCCGACGAGGACGCCGCGGCCGGCGGCCCGGACGACGGCCCCTCCCAGGCATCGAGCCTCCACGACGGCCGCGCCGCCCGCATGACGGGCTGGACGGTGGTACACGACCTGTGGGAACAGGGCGACGCGAGGGTCCGCTTCATCATGGGAGCGGTGGTGGTGGGACTGCTGCTCCTCGGGATCATCCTGTCCTGACCACATGCCACGATGCCCCACGTATTCAGAGCGAGGAGCTTGAGACGATGCTGACGGAGACATCGGGCCGCACGGCCCGGGACCTTGCCGCCGAGTTGGACGGCCTGCGCGGCGTGGACTGGGCGTCCGTGTGGGCGGGTCCGCCGCAGGGCGGGTCTCCGGAGTTCCGCGAGTGGTGTGGACGCCACGGCTGGGACCCGCAGACGGTCGAGCGCAACCTGGTGGTGCGCACCCGCGCCGGCGGGGAGTTGACCTTCGAGGCGAACGGCAACTGGCACCCGGTCCAACGTCTGACCTACTGGGCCTCACGCGTGGCCGCGACCGAACCCTCGGACAACGCGGCTGTCCTCACCGCTGCCGCCCAGAACTGGGGACTCTTCCTGGAGGCGGCCGAGAGCGTGCTGGGGCCTGCGGTCTGGTCCGGCGCCTATGACGCCGAAGACTTCCCCGAACCGCCGGAGCGGGCGTTCTGGGGGAAGCGTGACTATCGGCTGGAGACCCGCGATCCCTACCGGATGGCCTTCTGGGCGCCCCAGGGTGAGCACCCCGGGCAGGCCTTCATCGTGTTGGATCAGGCGATCTCCTTCCAGACGTGGAATTCCGACGCACCGGGCGCCTCGGTGATCGTGCTGAAGGTGCATGCGCCTGAGGGCTCGAAGAGGCTCAGGTGACGCCCGATGCCCCTCCCACCCCGCAGGAGATAGCAAGGGCCTTCGAAATGTGGGAGGAGCATCTCGCGTCGGTGCCGGACGATCCCGGTTCGGGACGTGCCGTGGCGGAGAGGCTCTACCGGGACTGCGCGGCGGCGAGCGGCGCCGAGACCTCATCCACCGATCTCCTGGACTTCATTAAGGACCTTGCGGAGAACGGCTCGGTCACCAATGAGGATCGGGGGCCCGTGCGTTCCTTCTGGTCTTACGAATCCCAGCCTGAAGGTGCCGACAGGCCGGTGCCACACCGCTTTCTGGCCCGGGCGTGTGGGGAGTCGCGCGACCTGCAAGTGCTGGAGGACACTCCGGCCGGACACCAGCTGAATTCGTACCACCTGGATAACGCGTTCGTCGTGGATGCCCTGGCCCGACACTACACATTCGACAACACCGTGCTCGCGTCCGCTCATGGTGAAGCCTGGGGCACGCTGTCGGAGCACTATGCCCAGAAAGCCGAAACCGAGGTCGTCGCTTTCGTGCCGGACATCACCGCGGGATCGGTGCTCGGCAAGGACGAAATGCCGAAACTTCTGAACAACGAGAACGTCGGCAAACACGGCGTGAAGTTCGCGGTGCCGCTGCCCCGACATGAACACCTGCCCCCGGACATAGATGAATTAATCGGCAACGACGCCGTCCGCTGCCAACTGGTCATGGAGGACTACGACCCCGCGAAGTCCCCCGAGGAGTTCGCCATGAAGCTGTACGCGATCGACGTCCCCGAGGGCCAGCAAGAGGCGCACCAGCACGCGGTCGAACGGCTGTCGACCGCCACCAGCTACGAGGAGCTGAACCCGGCGACCCCCGACACGAAGCGGTCGCGGGTGCGCACCAATTCCTTCCTGCCCGGCGTGAACGTCGGCCACAGCATCGTTCCCGCGTCCCGCAGAGGTCCCACCAGCCACGGGGCGATCGAGCCGGCAGCGCCGCACATCGGGCCCGAGCCCGCCGGCATCGAACACTGATTCATCCCGGTCTGCCACGATGCGGACACGCCCCCATGTAGCGAGCAAGGAGTCGAGCAGGATGCTGACCGAGACGACGGGCCGCACCGCCCGAGACCTGTCCGTCGAGCTGGAAGGTCTCCAGGCGGTGGACTGGGCCTCGGTGTGGGCGGGGCCGCCGCAGGGAGGGTCCCCGGAGTTCCGCGCGTGGTGCGGACGCCACGGCTGGGATCCGCAGACCTTCGACCGGCAGCTGGTGGTGCGCGGTCCCGGGGGCGGCCGGCTGACCTTGGAGTCCGGTGGCTACTGGAACCCGGTCGAGAGCGTGTCCCACTACGGATGGCAGGTGAAGGCCGGCGCGGCGGACGAGAACCCCGCCGTGCTCGCCCTGGCCGCCGAGACCTGGCCCGAGTACGCGGCAGCGGCCACCGGGGTGCTGGGCGCGCCCGCGTGGGCCGGCTCCTGGGACGCCGAGGACTTCCCGGAGCCCCCCGCGCCCGGCTACTGGCCCGACCGGGAGTTCCGGCTGAAGAGCCGCCGCCCGTACCGGTTCGCGTACTGGCGGGGTGCCGGTGCGGACGCGCCGTACATCCTGCTCGGTCAGTCCGTCGCGTTCCCCACCTGGGCCGCGGACATGCCCGGTGCGTCGGCGATCTCCCTTGAGGTCCGGCCGCCCGTCGACGTCCTGCGAGCCCTTCGATGAGGGACTCGACGCCCCCGACTCCGGACGAGATCAGCCGCGCGATCTCCCTCCAGGAGGCGGACCGCGCGGGCAGACCGCGTACCGAGGCCGAGGCCGAGGCGGTGACCGCGCGCATCTACGCCGACTGGCGGGCGGCTCATGCCGAGGGCCGCGTCACCCCGGACATCGCGTCGTTCATCCGGGACGTCGCCGCGCACCGGTCCGTCACCAACGAGGACCGCGGCACCACGCGCGCCTTCTGGTCGTGGAAGTCCCGGCCCGAGGGCGCGCCCCGGGTCGTGGACCACCGCTTCCTGGCGCAGGCGTGCGGGGAGAGTCGTGCGTACCAGGTGCTGGAGGACAGCTCCGCGGGCCGGCAACTGGACGCGTACCGGCTGTGGGAGCCCCTGGTGAAGGAGTCCCTGGTCAGCGACTTCGCCTTGGACGCGGCGGAGGTCGACAGCCTGGCCCCGGAGGTGTGGGCCACCATCTCGGGTCGCTATGCCGAGGCGGCCGAAGGGCCGGTCGTCGCCTTCTGCGCCGACATCGGCGCCAAGTCGATCCTGGGGAAGGGCGAGCTGCCGCGGTTGCTCGCGCACGAGAACGTGGGCAAGGAGAACGTCGGTTTCCCGTTGCCCGCACCCCGCCACGAGCACCTCCCGCCCGAGGTGGACGCGTTGATGGCCAACGAGTCCCTGCGCTGCCAGGTGCGGATGGAGGACTACGACGTCCAGACCACCGTGCCGAAGGACTTCGCGGCGAAGCTCGGCGCCCTCGACGTACCCGCGAACCTGCGGGAGGCACACGCCTCCGCGCTCTCCCGGCTCTCCTCGGCCCACACCTACGACGAGTTGGCCACGCCGGCGCCCCCCGAACCGGCCCGACAGCAACAGCAACAGCAACAGCACGTCGTATCCGCCCGAGCCGCTGCCTTCCTGCCCGGTGTCACCATCCGGCCCACGGCCGCGCCACCGAGCCCGCGCGGCCCGTCCACCCACGGTGTGAGCAACCCGGTGGCCGCCGAGGTCGCGCCGAAGGCCGTCGGCATCGGGCACTGAGCGGCTCCCACCGGCTCGAACGGGCACCCCGCACCATCCATGTCACATCACGTCGAACGACCGATCCGCCCGGAGGGCCCACCCATGAGCACGAGCGCCGAGGCGCAACAGGCGTCCGAGGAAGAGGTGGAGTTCTACTTCGCCGACGTCTTCGTCTTCGTCTCCGAATACCTGTCGCAGATGGTGCGGCGCCGTGTGAACGGCTCGACCGCCACCTGGTGTCCGCGCTGGTGGGAGCACCCGGAGGCGGGCGCCCGGCTCTCCGCGCTCTGGCTGGCCTGGGAGCATCTGCGGCACGACCCGGCCCTGGGCATGTCCACCTGGTGGCTCCACCACGCCGATCCGCACCTGCGGGTGTTGATGGACGCGGACATGGGCCCGTTCGCGGCCTGTTCGCCCAAGGACGGCCACACGGCCTACCCCTTCGAACCGCTGCCCATCGATCCCGACGGCCCCGAGAGCAACCCCGACGCGCCCGCGTCATGAGCAGGACCGGTGAGGGTTCGGGGGGCTCCTTTCACCGATTCTTCGCATGGCCTTCGTGCCCGTACCCCGGCCCGAATCCCTGAGTTTTCCTCGGTCTTTCCTCGTCTTTCCTCGTGAGGAAATGGCCTGCGTCTTCCGCCGTCCCTCCCCCTACCGTGTCCGGGCGACCTGACTGAGGGAGGCCCGGGACGGTGGAGTCACCTGCCGAGAACAAGCGAAGTGCGGCACTTGCCCTGGCGATCCTGGGCGTTCTGCTGATCGTCTCCCTGGTCGTCCTCACCGTTTTCGACGGCGAGGACGACGCGGAGAACCCGCCCGATGGCAAGGCCTCCTCGACGGCCGGACCGGGCAAGGAGGCCGGTACGGCCGGTGGCGGCGGCTCCGACGACGAGGGCCGGCAGATCGGTGCGGGCGGCGTCGACGGCGTCCCGCCGATCGTCACGCCGGAGGAACTGAACGAGGCCCACCGCGCCATGGCCGCCTACATGACCGGCCTCAGCACGTACCGGTACACCGACCAGAGCGCCGGCTGGGCGAAGCCCCTGCTCGAACTCACGGTGCGGGACGCTCAGATGAAGGCGCTGACCGTTCTGCCCACGGGCAAGGACTGGGCCACCTGCCAGGTCGCTCGATGCACGTCCGCCGGCAAGGCGACCGTGGTCCGCGACGGGATGATCGCCCAGGACCTCGTCAAAGGCGGCGGCAGCCTGGTGTCCAGCGTGGTGTCGGTGACCGCGACCCGTACCGAGGGCGGCAAGCAGACCCGTACGGAGACGAATTCCTGGCTGGTGAGTTCCCGCAAGGAGGCCGGCGCCTGGAAGGTCTCGTCCTTCAACCTGCAGGGTCTGGGCAACGTGGGCGCATCCGACGAAGCGGGGGAGTGAGACTCGATGGTGGCTCCTGCCGTACTGGCGGCCGCGTCCAAGGCAGCCAAGGTGGCCAAGACGGCCAAGATGGCCGCCCAGATGGCCGGAGGTCAGGGCGGTGGCGGTGGCGGCAAGAAGAAGGGCAACGGCAAGATGCTGTTGCTCGTCGGCGCCGGTGGCCTGCTGCCGATCGGCGGAATCGGTTTCATCGCCCTCGTCATGATCAGTGCTTTGGTGGGCGGTCTCGGCAGCGGCGCCGCCCAGGCGGCTTGCGGCAACTATGCCGAGAACGCCGCCGGGGGCAGCACCGGCGACCAGGCGGCCACCAACCCGGTCATGCCGGCCGGCAAGATCTACCTGCCCAGTGAGACGGCCCGCAACGAGATACCGCCCCGGATGATCCTGGCCTCGATGCGGGCAGCAGCCCGCTACGAGGGACTGGACTGGACGATGATCGCCGGTCAGATGTACCAGGAGACCAAGTACGGCCAGGACCCGTCCGCCGCCCCCGGGGGCAAGAACAGCGCCGGCTACATGGGCCTGCTCCAGTTCGGCAACGACGCGTGGCACGACTACGGTGCCGACGGCAACAACGACGGCAAGAAGGACCTCTACAACATCGACGACGCGGCATACGCCGCGGCCAACTTCCTGCACGCGATGAAGGTCGAGACGAACCCCTGGAAGGCGCTGCTGAAGTACTCGGGTTCGAACTCCGACAACACCGTCTACCCGCGGGTGGTCCTCACCCAGTCGGCCCGCTACCGGGGCAACCTCACCGGCGAGAAGAACCTCATCGAGGGCTGGTACGCGCACCTGAAGGCGACCGTCGACAAGAACCCCGACTTTCCCACCCTCGGCCGGCAGTCCGACATCCCCGCGCCGGTCGGCAACGGGGCCCAGCCCACCGAGGCCCTGAGCATCAAGGCGACCTCACCGCGATCCTGGTCCACCCCGCCCTACGGCGGTGACACGGGGCAGACGCAGGCCGCCTCCTACGGGGACAACCGGATCGGGCAAGCCCCCCGGAGCGGCGGGATCCAGACCGTGGCGTTCTCCCGTCCCCTGCTCAAGCCCGCCGAGCCGCCGGCCCAGGACGGCAAGAGCTGGCAGTGGCCGTTGAAGGAGGGCACGTACACGCTCGGCACCAAGTACCACCAGAACGGCCCCAGTTGGAGCCTCGGCTATCACACCGGCCTCGACATGCCGGCCGCCGCCGGCACGCCGATCTACGCACCCGCCGACGGCAAGGTCATCAAGGTGAGCAGCGGCGGCTCGTACGGCAACGAGACACACATCGAGCACGCCAACGGCGTCGTCACCCTGTACGCGCACCAGACGAAGGCCATGGTCTCCCAGGGCGCCTCCGTCAAGCGCGGCGACCAGATCGGCACCGTCGGCAACACCGGCAACTCCTTCGGCGCGCACCTGCACTGGGAGGTCCGCCTCCCGGGCGTCGACAACCCCTTCGTCCCCGGCCAGGACAACGGCCCCGGCATGGTCGACCCGCAGGACTGGCTGCAGGGCAAGATCTCGGCCAACCCCGACTACGGCACCGTGCCCGGCGGGGACGGCGCCGCGGGCAAGGACGCCGAGTACGCCGCCTGCGCCAAGAACGGCAAGGGCACCGCGGTTGCTCCCGACGGCACCGTGAGCGGCGTGCTTCCGGGAGCCGACGACCCGGTGGTGCGGGCGGCGCTGCGCTGGGCGCAGCGCGGCATCGGGCAGCCGTACGTCTGGGGCGCCCCGCGGTTGCAGGGCGACAATCCCGTCTCCTTCGACTGTTCCAGCTACACCCAGTGGATCTACTACCAGGCCAGCGGCGGCAAGATCGACATCGGGTCCGTCACCTACGACCAAGAGGACAAGCTCCGGCCGTACAAGGTCGATCTGAGCAAGGCGCAGCCCGGCGACATCATCTTCTTCCACCCCAGCAGCAGGGGTTCCGAGCACGTGGGCGTCGTGTGGGACCCGGCCGGCAAGAAGATCCTCCACGCTCCCCGCCCGGGCAAGAACGTCGAGTTCAGCACCTGGGACGTGCAGGGCACCGTCACCGGCGTGTACCGGGTGCCGATCCCGCCGGGCACCAATCCCACCGAGGGCGGTGGAGAGCATGCGTAGCGGAGAGGGAAGCCTCCGGGGCGAGCAGGGTCTCTTCGTCTTCCGTGCCACATCTGTTCCAGCGGAAGGAAAGTCCTGACCATGACCGTCCACCAGCAGAAGAAGCCACGCTCCGACGACGACTGGACGATCGAGATCGCCGTGCTCGTCGGCTCGGTCCTGGCCCTGCTCTGCGGTGCCTGGTTCGCCGCCCGCGTCGGCGCGTCCCTCGGCGGGGAACCGGCGCCGCCGGGCAACCCCTTCTCCTTCGCGGTGTCCCTGGTCACGGGTGACTACTCCTGGCCGCACGGCGCGGCGAACGCGGTGGCCGCGGGCGAGGCGGTCCTGATCGCCGGGGCCGCGACCGCGGTGTACCGGATCCGTCAGCGCATGCGCAACAAGCCGGACGTCGACGGCGCCGCCCGCCACCTCGCCCAGGGCGAGGAACTCGGCAAGCTCACCATGAAGGGAGCCGCCGCCACCGCCGAACGCCTGGGCGTGGACAGTAAATCGCCCGGCGTTTTCATCGGCCGCTCGCTGCGGGGACGGCAACCGCTGTTCGGGTCCTTCGAGGACATGCACGTCGACATCTGGGGCCCTCGTACCGGCAAGACGACCCGTCGCGCGATCCCCGCGATCCTCGACGCCCCGGGCTCCGTCCTGGTCACCTCCAACAAGCGCGACATCGTCGACGCCACCCGCGGCCCGCGCGAGGCGCGCGGTCAGGTCTGGGTCTTCGACCCGCAGCAGGTCGCGCAGGAGCCGCCCACGTGGTGGTGGAACCCGCTGTCGTACGTGACCGACGTCGCCAAGGCCCGCAAGCTGGCCGACCACTTCGCGTCGGGTTCGCGCGACGCCGATGCCTCCACCGACGCCTTCTTCGACCCGGCCGGACAGGACCTGCTCGCCAACCTGCTGCTCGCCGCGGCCACCGCCAAATCCTCGATCACGCAGATCTACACCTGGCTGGCCAACCCGAAGGACGACACCCCGGAGCGCATCCTGCGCGGTGCGGGACACCTCATGCCCGCCGACTCCCTGGCCGGTGTGATCAGCGCCCCGGACAAGCAGCGCAGCGGCATCTACGGCGTGGCCCAGCAGATGGCGTCATGCCTGGTCAACCCCGAGGTCAACCGGTGGGTGACGCCGAACTCGCACCACGACGACCGTCCGGAGTTCGACCCGCACGCGTTCGTGCGCGGCGACTCCACCCTCTTCTCGCTCTCCCGCGAGGGCAGCGACTCGGCGGGCCCGCTGGTGACCGCCCTGACAGTGGCCGTCGTCGAGGCCGCCGAGGAGTACGCCACCACCCAACGCGGCGGCCGGCTGTCGCGCCCGCTGGTCGGTGTCCTGGACGAGGCGGCGAACGTCTGCCGCTGGCGCGCCCTGCCCGACCTGTACTCGCACTACGGCTCACGCGGCATCATCCTGATGACGATCCTCCAGTCCTGGGCCCAGGGCATCGAAGTATGGGGCGAACGGGGCATGGAGAAGCTCTGGTCGGCCGCGAACGTGCGGGTGTACGGCGGCGGCGTCTCCGACACCCGCTTCCTCGGCGACCTGTCCGAGCTGGCGGGCGAGTACCAGCTGCGCGAGTTCTCCACGACCCGCGAGTCGGAGACGGGTGGCTGGTCCGGCAACCGCACCATGAACGAGTCCGTGCGCCACGACCGCGTCCTGAAGGTCTCCGACCTGGGCGCGATGCCCCCCGGCCGGGCACTCGTCCTGGCGTCCGGCATCAAGCCGGTCCTGGTCGAGACGATCCCGTGGTGGGAAGGCCCGTACGCCCGAGCGGTCAAGGCGTCCCTCGGCAGGCACGACCCGGGCGCCCGCGCCTGACGGCGGCGCCGCATTCCCGCGGCACCCGGCGGACGACGACCCGGCCACACCGGGTCGTCGACCGGCCGCGGGGGGCGGCTCCCGGCGCGAGGCACCTCCCTGACCGGCGTCGGGCGCGGGTCAGGGCATGGTGGCCCGGGGCCCGCGGTCACAGGTCCACGGGCAGGCCCGTGTGGTCCTTGATGCGCTTCATGATGATCTGGGAGTTGACCTCGGTGACTCCCGACAGCGCGGTGAGCTGTTCGATCCACAGGCGCTCGTAGGCGCGCAGGTCGGCGACGGCGATGCGCAGCAGGCAGCCCGGGCTGCCGAACAGCCGGTAGGCCTCGATGACGTCGGGGATGTCCTGGAGGGCCGCCTCGAAGGCCTCGACCGCCTCGCGGTCGCGCCGCACCTCGACGGAGACCAGCACCTCGAAGCCGCGGCCCACCGCCTCGGGGTCGATCACCGCGCGGTAGCCCTGGATCACCCCGTCCTGCTCCAGTTGGCGCACCCGGCGCATGCAGGGGGAGGGGGTCAGGCCCACGCGCTGGGCCAGCTCCTGGTTGCTGAGGCGACCGTCCTGCTGAAGCTCGCGCAAGATTTCGCGATCGATGGCGTCCATGGCGCAATCATCCACCACCGAATGTAACGCCAGAGCCTAAAGTGGCAATCTCATTGCGCGTAGATCTTACTATCATTGCCTTTATCGGAATTGTGTGCGATCAGGCGTGAGGGAAGGGCGGGCATGGGACGCATCGTCGTCATCAGCACCGGCGGAACGATAGCCAGCCGCTGGCAGGGATCCGGCTTCGCGGCCGATGCCGACGGCAGCGAGGTGATGGCCACCGCCCCGCTCCCCGAGGGGATCACCGTCGAGGTGGTGGACCTGTTCAGCGTCAACAGCCCCCGGCTCACCACCGCCCACCAGCTGACCCTGCTGCGCACGGTCCACGAGGTCCTCGCCGACCCCGACGTCGACGGCATCGTCGTCACCCACGGCACCGACACCCTGGAGGAGTCGGCCTTCCTCGTCGACCTCCACCACCACGACCCGCGCACCGTCGTGTTCACCGGCTCGCAACTGCCCATGGGCTCCGCGGACGGCGACGGACCGGGCAACCTGTACGACGCGCTGCTCACCGCCGCCTCCACCCGCGGGCTCGGCGTCCTGATCACCTTCGCCGGACGGGTGCACGCCGCGCGCGGGACCGTGAAGACCCAGGCCGTGGCCCTGGACGCGTTCGCCGACCCCTCGAAGGAACTGCTCGGGAAGATCGGCTTCGGCAAGGTCACCATGCTGCGCACCCCGCAGCGGCCGACCCCGCTGGCCCTGCCCTCGATGCCGGAACTGCCGCCCCGCGTGGACATGGTGATGCACCACGCGGACGGCGACCCGGTGCTCCTGAACGCCGCCGTCGAGGCGGGCGCGCGCGGCATCGTCCTCGTCGGCACCGGGGCGGGCAACGCCACGCCCGAGATCGTCGACGCGGTACGGGACGCCGTCGAGCGGGGCGTCCTGGTCGCCCTGACCACGCGCGTCGCCGCCGGGCCGGTCACCGAGATCTACACGCACGGCGGGGCGGTCGACCTGGTCGCCGCCGGGGCCGTCCCCTCCGGGACGCTGCGCGCGGGTCAGGTGCGCATCGCCGTGCTGTCCGCGCTGCTCGCGGACGTCGAGCCGAGCGAGCGGGTACGGGTCCTGCGGGACGCCCTGGCCTCCGGCGGGCCGGTGCTGGTCGAGGCCTGACCTCCGCGACCTCCGCGACCTCCGCATGAGGGCGGGGCGGGGCGGGTACGGGAATCCCCGGCCCGCCCCCTCGTCGTACGCCCCGCGCTCGTCCCACCCGCGCTCGTCCCACCCGCGCTCGTCCCACCCACGCGCCCCGCGCCCGCCGGATCCGGGCCCGTCAGGAGGCGTGGAAGGCCTTCAGGATCCGGTCCGCCGCCAGGGTCGGCGTCAGGGTGCCCTCCCGCACCGAGGCCTCCAGCGCGGGCGCGAGATCGCGTACGGCCGGGTCGGAGCGCAGCCGCTCCAACAGTTCCTCGCGCACCATCGACCAGGTCCACTCCACCTGCTGCGCGGCCCGCTTCGCGGCCAGCCGGCCGCCCGCCTCCAGCAGCCGGCGATGCTGCTCCAGGCGGTTCCAGATCTCGTCCAGGCCCGCCGACTCCCGCGCGCTGCACGTCAGGACCGGCGGGGTCCAGGCCGCGTCGGCCGGATGCATCAACCGCAGCGCGCCCGCCAGTTCACGCGCCGCCGCCTTCGCGTCGCGTTCGTGCGGGCCGTCGGCCTTGTTCACGGCCAGCACGTCGGCCAGTTCCAGGACGCCCTTCTTGATGCCCTGGAGCTGGTCGCCCGTACGGGCCAGCGAGAGCAGGAGGAAGGAGTCGACCATGCCGGCCACGGTCGTCTCCGACTGGCCGACGCCGACCGTCTCGACGAGCACCACGTCGTAGCCCGCCGCCTCCATCACGATCATCGACTCGCGGGTGGCCTTGGCCACCCCGCCCAGCGTGCCCGCCGAGGGGGAGGGGCGGACGAAGGCCGCCGGGTCCACCGCGAGGCGTTCCATCCGGGTCTTGTCGCCGAGGATGGAACCGCCCGTGCGGGTGGACGAGGGGTCCACGGCCAGGACCGCCACCCGGTGGCCCAGCGCCGTGAGCATCGTGCCGAAGGCGTCGATGAAGGTGGACTTGCCCACCCCCGGGACGCCGCTGATGCCGATCCGGCGCGCCCGCCCCGAGTGCGGGAGCAACTCCGTCAGGAGCTGCTGGGCCAACACCCGGTGGGCCGGCAGGGTGGACTCGACGAGCGTGATGGCGCGCGCGACGAACGCGCGCTTCCCGTCGAGGACCCCCTTCGCGTACGCCTCGATGTCGATCTTCGGCATCGACGCCCGCCTACAGCTCGTGCCCGAGATCCGCGGCCAGCCGCGTCACCAGGTCGTGGGCCGCGTCCGGGATCACGGTGCCCGGCGGGAAGACCGCCGTGGCACCCATCTCCAGCAGGGTCGGCACGTCCGCGGGCGGGATGACCCCGCCCACCACGATCATGATGTCCTCGCGTCCCTCCTCCGCCAGCTGCTCGCGCAGCGCCGGCACGAGGGTCAGGTGACCGGCCGCCAGCGACGACACGCCCACCACGTGGACGTCCGCCTCGACGGCCTGCCGGGCCACCTCCGCCGGCGTCTGGAACAGCGGGCCGACGTCCACGTCGAAGCCCAGGTCGGCGAAGGCGGTGGCGATCACCTTCTGGCCGCGGTCGTGCCCGTCCTGGCCCATCTTGGCGACCAGGATGCGCGGACGACGGCCCTCCGCCTCCTCGAACCGGTCGACGAGCGCACGGGTGCGCTCCACGGACGGGGACTCGCCTGCTTCCATGCGGTACACACCCGAGATCGTACGGATCTGGCTCGCGTGACGCCCGTAGACCTTCTCCAGGGCGTCCGAGATCTCACCCACGGTGGCCTTGGCGCGGGCCGCGTCCACCGCGAGGGCCAACAGGTTGCCCTCGCCGCTGCCGGCCGCGTTCGTCAGCGCCCGCAGGGTGTCCTGGGTGACCGCCTCGTCGCGCTCCTCGCGCAGCCGCCGCAGCTTGGCGATCTGCTGCGCGCGCACGGAGGAGTTGTCGACCTTGAGGACGTCGATCTGCTCGTCGGTCTCCACGCGGTACTTGTTCACGCCGATCACCGGCTGCCGGCCGGAGTCGATCCGCGCCTGCGTACGGGCCGCGGCCTCCTCCACGCGCAGTTTCGGGATGCCCGCGTCGATGGCCTGGGCCATGCCGCCGGCCGCCTCGACCTCCTCGATGTGCTGCCAGGCCCGCCGCGCCAGGTCGTAGGTCAGCTTCTCGACGTACGCGCTGCCGCCCCACGGGTCGATCGACCGGCAGGTCCCCGACTCCTGCTGGAGCAGCAGCTGGGTGTTGCGGGCGATGCGCGCCGAGAAGTCCGTCGGCAGGGCGAGGGCCTCGTCGAGGGCGTTGGTGTGCAGCGACTGGGTGTGCCCCTGGGTCGCCGCCATCGCCTCGATGCAGGTGCGCGTGACGTTGTTGAAGACGTCCTGGGCCGTCAGCGACCAACCGGAGGTCTGCGAGTGGGTGCGCAGCGACAGCGACTTGGCGTTCTTCGGGTCGAACTGCTTGACCAGGCGCGCCCACAGCAGGCGGGCCGCGCGCAGCTTCGCGACCTCCATGAAGAAGTTCATCCCGATGGCCCAGAAGAAGGACAATCGGGGCGCGAACGCGTCCACGTCCAGTCCCACGGCCTGCCCGGCCCGCAGGTACTCCACGCCGTCCGCGAGGGTGTACGCCAGCTCCAGGTCGGCCGTCGCCCCCGCTTCCTGGATGTGGTAGCCGGAGATCGAGATGGAGTTGTAGCGGGGCATCTTCTGCGAGGTGAAGGCGAAGATGTCCGAGATGATCCGCATCGAGGGCTTCGGCGGATAGATGTAGGTGTTGCGGACCATGAACTCTTTGAGGATGTCGTTCTGGATGGTCCCGGCGAGCTTGTCGGGGGAGACGCCCTGCTCCTCCGCCGCCACGATGTACAGCGCGAGGACCGGCAGCACGGCGCCGTTCATCGTCATCGACACCGTCATCTTGTCCAACGGGATCCCGTCGAACAGCTGCCTCATGTCGTAGATCGAGTCGATGGCCACGCCCGCCATGCCGACATCGCCCGTCACGCGCGGGTGGTCGCTGTCGTAGCCGCGGTGCGTGGGCAGGTCGAAGGCGATCGACAGGCCCTTCTGGCCGGCCGCGAGGTTGCGCCGGTAGAAGGCGTTGGACTCCTCGGCCGTGGAGAAACCGGCGTACTGCCGGATCGTCCAGGGCTGGTTGACGTACATCGTCGGGTACGGGCCGCGCAGGTACGGCGCCACACCCGGGTACGTCCGCAGGAAGTCCAGGCCCTCCAGGTCACGCCCGGTGTACAGCGGCTTGACGCCGATGCCCTCGGGCGTCTCCCACAGCAGGTCGGAGGCACCGCTGCCGGTGGACTCCTTGACGGCGGCGCGCCACTGCTCCTCGGAGACACCGGCCGTCGCGTCGCCGTTCAGCGCGAGTTCGGAGAAGTCGGGGATGCCGCTCACGGGGCCACTCCCATCCGGTCGAGTACGGAGGACAGTACGGCGACCGCGTCGCAGCCGGCGAAGACGTACTCGTCCACGGCCTGCCCGGCGGTACCGGGCCTGCCGGCGAGGAACACGGTCGTGGCGCCCGCCGAGCGCAGGGCCGCGGCCACCGCCTCGGCCTGCTCCTCGTACAGCGCGTCGCTGGAGCACAGCACCGCCATGCCGTCCGCGCCGCTCGCGGCGTAGGCGGCGGCGGCCGTCTCCGGGGTCACCGACACCGGGTCGTGCACCGGCTCGACGCCGCCCGCCTGGAAGAGGTTCGAGGCGAAGGTGGCGCGGCCGGTGTGCGCGGCCGCCGGCCCCAGGGCCGCCAGGAAGATCCGAGGCCGGGCCCCGGTCGCCGCGAGGTGCGCGTCACCGCGGGCGCGCAGGGCCTCGTACGCCTCGTCGCGTCGCACGCGGGGCAGCCCGCCGGTGGGTCCCTCGGGCGCCGGTTCGCGCACGACGGGCTTCTCCGACAGGTTCGGGAACTCGCTGACGCCGGTGATCGGTTCGCGGCGCTTGGCGAGCTTCTTGGAGCGCTCGGCCCAGGTGGCCGCCAGGCGCTCGGCGACCAGACCGGAACGCAGGGCCTCGGGAAGACCGCCCGCCTTCTCCACCGTCCGGAAGAACTCCCAGGCGGCCGCGGCGAGTTCGGTGGTGAGCTGCTCCACGTAGTAGGAACCGCCGGCCGGGTCGATCACCCGGGCCAGGTGCGACTCCTCCAGCAGGATCGTGGAGGTGTTGCGGGCGATGCGGCGCGCGAACGCGTCGGGCAGACCCAGGTCGTGGTCGAAGGGGAGCACGGTGACGGAGTCCGCGCCGGCCACGCCCGCCGCCATGCAGGCGACGGTGGTGCGCAGCATGTTCACCCACGGGTCGCGCCGGGTCATCATCACCGGTGAGGTGACGGCGTGTTGACGCTGCGCGGCGGCCTCCGGGACCCCGCAGGCCTCGCCGATCCGGGCCCAGAGTCGGCGCGCGGCGCGCAGCTTGGCGATGGTGAGGAACTGGTCGGCAGTGGCCGCGTAGCGGAACTCCAGCTGCCCGAAGGCCTCTTCGGTGCCCATGCCGGCGTCCGTGAGGGCGCGGAGGTAGGCGACGCCGGTGGCCAGGGACAACCCCAGCTCCTCGGCGGCGCTGCCGCCCGCCTCGTGGTAGGGCAGGGCGTCCGCGGTCAGGGTGCGTACGTGGGGCCAGTCGGCGGCCGTCTCCCGGGCGAGCGCGGCGGCCTCGGCGAGGTCGAGCGCCTCACCCGTCCGCGCCTCGTGCCCCAGCGGGTCTACGCCCAGCGAGGCACGGGCGGCCTCGGGGGCCACCCCGCGGTCGGCGTACAGACCCAGCAGCGCGCGGGCGGCGTCGGCGTACGCGGCGCCCGCGTCGAGCGTGATCGGGGCGAGGTCGAGGTAGACGCCGTCCAGGGCGCGGGCGAGACCGTCCACCGGGAGCCCGGTGGGACCCAGGGTGAGCCAGAGGGAGGTGGTGCCGTTCTCCAGGTCCGCGAGGGCCGCCTCGTTCACCCGAACGGGGTCGCTGCCGACGAGCCGCTGGCGTACGTCCCAGCCCGACGCGCTCGTGCCCTCGGGGGTGCCCCCGCGGACGAAGGGGGCGAACCCGGGGAAGCCGGTGTCCTCCGCGTCGGGGCGTGCGATGTACAGGGGGCGGGTGCGGAGCCCGTCCTCAAGCGTGGTGGACAACGCGTCTTCAGCTGCCTCGCCGGAGGCTTCCTTGCCCGACTTGCGCAGTACGCCTTCAACCAGGCGCTGCCACTGCTCATGTGTCGCGTCAGGAAACTCGGCGGCCAGGGAGAGCCCGTCGTCAGGCAGGACCGTCATGGCTCGAATGCTAGGGGGGTCGCTCAATCGAGACCAGAACCGCCGGATGTGATCTCGCACTCGCAGGTCAGCGGGTGAGTTACCTGCGAGTAGGGGTATGGGGGGCGATGTCGGGCGGGCCGCTGGGCGCGGTGGCGGGGGCGAGCGCGGGCGCGGCGGCCGGGTCCTGGAACAGCGGGCCGAGCAGGACCGTCGCCGACGCCTGGGTGAGGACCGCCGGGCCCGCGTACGGGCCGATGATCCGGGCCGGGTCGTCGCAGACGTGCGACTGGGCCGTCGCCGCCTCGCGGATCTCGTCGAGATAGCCCTCGTGCAGGATGCTCGACAGCTCCGACACCAGCAGCACCGCCGGGTTGAACACGTCCAGCAGCAGCGCCGCGGCCCGCCCCACCGCACGGGCCCGCTCGCGCAGCAGCCGGTCGGCGCGGGGATCGCCGGTGGCGGCCGCGTCCACGATCAGCCCGATGGCCGGCTCGGGAACGATCCCGAGGCGCACGGCCTCGGCGCCCAGGGCCGTGTCGGACGCGGTGGCCTGGAGGCACCCCGTACGGCCGCACGCGCACCGGGCCGCCGATCCGGGGACGGGAAGGTGCGCGACGTCGCCCGCGGCCGAACCGGGGCCCTGGTGGACGGTGCCCTCGATGCCGAACGCGGCGTCCACCACGTTGCCGATGAACAGGTGCACGATGCTGCGGCGTGCCGACGGGTGCCCGAACAGCATCTCGGCGCGGGCGACGGCCCGGGCGTGGTTGTCGAGGTGCACCGGCAACCCCAGGGCGGCCGACAGCTCGGCCGCGAGCGGCTTGTCGTGCCAGCCGAGTGCCTCGTGCCGTACGACGACCCCCTCGGCGGGGCGGATCCAGCCGCCCAGGGCGGCGCCGATGCCCAGGAGGGGGCGGTGGGCGGTTCGCGCGGCGGGCGTCGGGGGCTCGGTGGGCGCGGTGTGGCCGTGCGTGGCGTGGCCGTGGTCGTGGAGGAAGCGGCGCAGTTCCGTCGCGAGACGGGCGGGGGTCGGGGGTCCGGCCGTGTGCGGGAGGGTGCGGCGGGCCACGACCTGGCCGCGGAGATCGACCAGGCTGAAGTTCGAGGCGGGCACGCCGATGTGCAGTCCGGCGGCGAGCGGGCCGCCTACGGCACCCGTGTGCAGGTCCAGCGGGATGCGGGGGCGGCCGGCGGTGCCGGGCCCGGCCGTCCCGGCCGCCTCGCCCGTTCCGCCGCCCGGATGCGGGAGTTCGCGCAGCAGGCCGCTGCGGAGCAGGCCGGTGGTCTGGCGGGAGACGGCGGCCTGGCTGAGACCGCTCAGCGCGGAGATGCCGCTGCGGGCGACGGGTCCGTGCGCGAGGACGGTCCGCAGGACGGTGGCGGCGTTGGCGGCCGCGCGGCTGTCGCCGGGGGTGGGGGGCATGGGGCGACCGTAGCTCTGGCCGGGCGGGTGGGGGTGTGGGGGGTGAGGTCTGCGCCTTGCTGGTGGTTGTGGTCGGTTGCTGCGGGGTTCGGCTGCGCCGGGCGGTTGGTGGTGCTGTCGTCTGCTGCCGGTCCCGGCTGCGTCGGGCGCCTCAAGCGCCGGCGGGGCTGGGGGTGGGGGTCGGGCGGGGGGTCGGTGTCGGTGCCGGGGTGGGGTGTCGTCCTGGACTGTGTGATGTAGGCGCCCTGGGTGGGGTTGCTCTGTCGGGCGGTGGCCACGCGCCACACATCCCACTTCTACGTCCCGGCCAACACCCCACCCCGTCCCCGCCCCCGACCAACCGTCCGACCCCGGTGGAGTGCATACCGCCGCTCGGGTGCCCCTCCGGTCCGGGTCCGGCCATTCCAGCCTCGCCGGCGTGTGAGGCGCGGGCCCGGTGGTGGGGTCGTGGCGGCCGCGTTGCGGGGGCGTGAAATCCGGCCATGGTTTTCGGCCGGGGCCCGGGGTGGGTCGGGGGGTTCCGGGTGGGGGGAACCGGCAGGTCAGGGCCGCTGGGCGGGGTTTCCGTTCCGGGTGGGGGCGGGGGTTCCGGTGGGGGTTGACCCCGGCCGGGGGCGCTGACAGGCTCCGAGCCATGTCCGCGATCGAGCACCTCGCCCCGCGGCTCCACACCCCCGGCCGCTGTACCGCGCCGGGCGAGTGTCAGGGCCGCTTCCCGGCCCCGCGCCGCGCCTGAGCGCCGCTTCGGGGTCCTGTGACCCCTCGGTCCGCTGAGGCCGCTTCCGCCCCGCCCCGTCCCGTGTGCGTGCCGTTGCCGCGCCTCACGACCCGTTCGCGTACCGGCATTTCTTCCCCTGCGGAAATAAATCTCTGACCCGGGAGTTCCCATGACCACTGTCACCGCTGTCTCCGTCGACAAGATCGGCGGCCGCATCGGCGCCGAGATCGGCGGCGTCCGCCTCGGCGGCGACCTGCCCGCCGAGACCGTCGCCGAGATCCGTGCCGCCCTCCTCGCCCACAAGGTCGTCTTCTTCCGCGGTCAGGACCACCTCGACGAGGCCGGACACGAGGCGTTCGCCCAGCTGCTCGGCGCGCCGGTCGCCCACCCGACCGTGCCCTCCGCCGACGGCCGGTACGCCCTCGGCATCGACTCCGACCACGGCGCCCGCGCCAACCAGTGGCACACCGACGTCACCTTCGTCCCCGCCTACCCCGCCTTCTCCATCCTCCGCGCCGTCACCATCCCCCCGTACGGCGGCAACACGCTCTGGGCCAACACCGCCACCGCCTACGCGGGCCTCCCGGAGCCGCTGCGGTTCCTGGCCGACGGCCTGCGCGCCGTGCACTCCAACGAGTACGACTACGCGGCCCTTCGGCCCGACGCGCTCCCCGAGGCCCTGGCCCAGTACCGCGAGGTGTTCACCTCCACCACGTTCCTCACCGAGCACCCGGTGGTCCGCGTCCACCCCGAGACCGGCGAACGCACCCTGCTGCTCGGCAACTTCGTGCAGCGGATCACCGGCCTCACCGGCCGGGACTCCCGCGTCCTCCAGGACCTGTTCCAGGCGCACATCGAGAGCCCCGAGAACACCGTCCGCTGGCAGTGGCGCGCCGGCGACGTCGCGATCTGGGACAACCGCGCCACCCAGCACTACGGCGTCGACGACTCCGACGACCACGAGCGCACCCTGCGCCGCGTCACCGTCGACGGCGACGTGCCCGTCGGCCCCGACGGACGCCCGTCCCGCCTGATCAGCCCGGAGACCGTGCCCGACCCGGAGTTCGGCATCGCCTCCGGCGCCTCCTCCGCCTCCGCCTGACCCGACCCCGCCGCACAAGGAGAGCCACCGTGCCCAAGCTGCTCGCCATCACCGGCAGCCCCTCCGTCCACTCCCGTACCGCCGTGGTCGTCGACCAGGTGCTGCGCCGTCTGTCCCACTCCGGGTACGAGACCGGGCACCTCTCCGTGCGGGAACTGCCCGCCGCCGACCTGCTCTCCGCCCGCCGGGGCGAGCCCGAGATCCGCCGCGCGGTGGAGGCCGTGGCCGAGGCGGACGGCCTGATCATCGCCACGCCGATCTACAAGGCCTCGTACACCGGCCTGCTCAAGGCCTTCCTCGACCTGCTCCCGCAGGACGGCCTGGCCGGCAAGACGGTCCTGCCGATCGCCACCGGCGGCAGCCTCGCCCACGTCCTGACCATCGACTACGCCCTGCGCCCGGTCCTCTCCGCGCTCGGCGCCCGGCACGTCACCGCCGGCCGGTTCGTCCTGGACTCCGCCGTCGAGCGCGGGGACGGCCCGGACCGGCTCCGGCCCGAGGCGGAGCTGGACCTGTACCAGGCCGTCGACGAGTTCGCCGACGCGCTGCGCATCGCCCCCGCGGGCGCCCTCACCACCGCTCACTGACCCCGTACGCACCGACAAGGACCCGTCATGCCCGCAGCCTTCGCCCCGTCCTCCACCTCCCGACGCCAGTTCCTCACCCTGCTCGGCATCTCGGCGGCCGCGGTGAGCTGCGGCACGGCCACCGCCACCGGCGGCTCCGGCAAGCAGGTCACGTCCCTCAAGTACCAGGGCTCGGTGGGCGCGGTCACGCTCCCCGAACTGGCCGCCGATCTCGGGTACCTGGGGAACCTCACCCTGGACTGGGTCGGCAACACCATCAGCGGCCCCCAGGACATCCAGTCCGCGGCCACCGGCCAGACCCACTTCGGCGGCGCCTTCAACGGCGCGATCGTCAAACTCGCCGCGAGCAAGGCGCAGATCCAGGCCGTCATCTCCTACTACGGCTCCGACCAGGACACCTACCTCGGCTACTACGTCCTGGAGGACAGCCCGATCCGGTCGGCCCGCGACCTGATCGGCAAGAAGGTCGGCATGAACACCCTGGGCGCCCACGCCCAGGCCCTGCTCGACATCTACCTGGAGCGCAACGGCCTCTCCAAGGCCGACGCAGGCAAGGTCGAGTCCCTCGTCGTCCCGCCCGTCAACACCGAACAGGCCCTGCGCCAGAAGCAGATCGAGGTCGGCGTCCTCAGCGGGGTGCTGCGCGACAAGGCCCTCGCGGCCGGCGGGATACGCCCGCTGTTCAAGGACTTCGAGCTGCTGGGGGCGTTCAGCGCCGGCAGTTACGTGATGACCCGGCGCTTCATCAAGGAGAACCCCGACACCGTCAAGACGTTCACCACCGGCGTCGGCAAGGCCATCGAGTGGTCGCGCACCACCCCGCGCGAGCAGGTCATCGCGCGGCTGACCGACATCGTGAAGAAGCGCGGCCGCAACGAGGACACCTCGACCCTGCGCTACTGGCGCTCGTACGGGGTCGCCGAACCGGGCGGCCGGATCGCCGACAAGGAGTTCCAGCTCTGGATCGACTGGCTCGGCGAGCGCGGCGAGATCAAGAAGGGGCAGCTCAAGGCCGCCGACCTCTACACCAACGAGTTCAACGGGAACGGGAAGGGCTGACCGACTGCCATGGCGAAGATCGTGTTCGACTCCGTGACGAAGACCTTCCCGACGAAGGACAGGAAGAACAGGAGGAACAAGCAGGAGTTCACCGCCCTCGACGGCATCGACCTGGAGATCGAGGCGGGCGAGTTCGTGGTCGTCGTCGGCCCCAGCGGTTGCGGCAAGTCCACCCTGCTCGACCTCCTCGGCGGCCTGACCCGCCCCACCTCCGGCCGGATCCTGCTCGACGGCGAACCCGTCACCGGCCCCGGGCTCGACCGGGGCATCGTCTTCCAGCAGTACGCGCTGCTGCCCTGGCGCACCGCACTGGGCAACATCGAGTTCGGCTTGGAGGCGACCGGCGTCCCGCGCCGCCAACGGACCGAGCGGGCAAGGGAGTTCCTGGACCTCGTCGGGCTCACCGGCTTCGAGGACCGGCACCCCCACGAACTGTCCGGGGGCATGCGCCAGCGCGTCGCCATCGCCCGCTCGCTCGCCTACGACCCCGACGTGCTGCTGATGGACGAGCCGTTCGCGGCCCTGGACGCGCAGACCCGCGAATCCCTCCAGGACGAACTGCGGCGCATCTGGCAGCGCACCGGCAAGACGATCGTGTTCATCACCCACGGCATCGAAGAGGCCGTGTACCTGGGGCAGAAGGTCGCCGTGATCACCTCGCGCCCCGGCCGCGTCAAGGAGGTCGTCCGGGTCGACCTCGGCGACCGTGCCACCGGCGCCACGGGCGAGGACCTGCGCTCCAGCCCGGAGTTCGCCCGTCATCGCCACGAGATCTGGACCCTGCTCCACGACGAGGTGGCCCGCGCTCAGCAACTGGAGAAGGAGGAGGCCGCCGTATGACCACCGGAACCGACATCACCGCCGCCGCCCCGGCCGGCCTGGCACCCCCGCCGGAGACCGAGGACCCGGCCCGGCCCGCGGGAGCGCCGACCACCGGGGCGCCCGCGCAGCCGGCGCCGCCCGCCGACGCGCCGGCCCCCGCGACCGCCGATACGGAGCCGGTCGCGGCGAAGGTCCCCGTACGGAGTCCGGGGCGCGGCCTGTTCGCCGCCGTCGGGCGCGGGCTGGGGGCGGCCGTGCTGCGCTCGGCCGCCATCCTCGCCCTGCTCGCCCTGTGGGAGACGGCGCCCCGGCTCGGCCTGGTCGACGCCACGTTCCTGCCGCCGGTCAGCGAGGTCGCCACGGCCTGGTGGGAGCTGCTGGGGGACGGGCAGCTCGCCAACCACACCCGGGCCAGCCTGGTCCGCTCCTTCGGCGGCTTCGGCATCGCGGTCGTGGTCGCGGTACCGCTCGGCCTGCTCATCGGCTGGTACCGGCCGGTCGCGGCGCTGCTCGGGCCGCTGCTGGAGGTCTTCCGCAACACGGCGGCGCTGGCGCTGCTGCCGGTGTTCGTGCTGCTGCTGGGCATCGGGGAGACCTCGAAGGTGTCCATCGTGGTCTACGCGTGCGTCTGGCCGATCCTGCTCAACACGATCAGCGCGGTCGGCAACGCCGATCCGACCCTGGTGAAGCTGGCCCGCTCGATGGACCTGTCCACGCCGAGGCTCTTCCAGAAGGTGATCCTGCCGTCGTCGGTGCCGGCGATCTTCACCGGGATCCGGCTGGCGGGAGCGGTGTCGATCCTCGTGCTCGTGGCCGCCGAGATGATCGGTGCCAAGGCGGGACTGGGCTACCTGATCAACGCCTCGCAGTTCAACTTCGCGATCCCCCAGATGTACGCGGGCATCGTCACCATCTCCGCGATCGGGCTGGCGTTCAACCAGCTGCTCGTCACGATCGAACGCCGCCTCAGCCTCTGGCGCGTACCCGCCTGACACCGGCGCCCCGCGGGGCCGCCCGGGGCCGCCGCCCCGCGCGGCCCGCACGCCCTTCCCACCCGGCGGTGCCCCGCGCGCGCCGACCCGAACCGAGGAACCGACATGACCGCTCCCCGCACCCTGCACCTCAACGCCTTCCTCATGAACGCCGGGCACCACGACGCCGCCTGGCGCCACCCGGACAGCAGCCCCGAACGGGTCACCGACCTGCGCTACTTCCAGGAGCTGGCGCGCACCGCCGAACGCGGACGGCTCGACTCGATCTTCTTCGCCGACGGCCTGGCCCTGTGGGGCAAGGCCCGCTACAACGCCCTCGGCGGCTTCGAGCCGCTGACCCTGCTCTCGGCCATCGCCGCCGTCACCGAGCACATCGGGCTCATCGCGACCGTCTCCACGACCTTCAACGAGCCGTTCCACACGGCCCGCAAGTTCGCGTCGCTCGACCACATCAGCAACGGTCGCGCCGGCTGGAACATCGTCACCTCCGGCACCGTCGACGAGGCCCGCAACTTCAACCAGGACGAGCACCTGGCCCACAACCTGCGCTACGAGCGGGCCCGCGAGTTCCTGGACGTCGCCGGCAAGCTCTGGGACAGCTGGGAGGACGACGCGATCGTCCTCGACAAGGAGCGCGGCGTCTACGCGGACACCGACAAGCTGCACCCGGCCGCCCACCGGGGCGAGTACTTCGGTGTCGCCGGCCCGCTCAACGTGCCCCGCTCACCGCAGGGGCACCCGCTCCTCGTGCAGGCGGGGTCCTCCGAGGACGGCAAGGAGTTCGCCGCTCAGTACGCCGAGGCGGTCTTCACCGCGCAGCAGACCCTCGCCGACGGCCAGACCTTCTACAAGGACCTCAAGTCCCGACTGGCCCGTTACGGCCGCGCCGAGAGCGACCTGCTCGTCCTGCCCGGCATCGCCCCCGTCATCGGCTCCACCGAAGCCGAGGCCAAGGCGCTGGAACAGCAGCTCACCGACCTCCAGGTCCCCGAGTACGGGCTGGCCCAGCTCTCCGGGATGCTCGGCGTCGACCTCTCCGACCACCCCCTCGACGGCCCGCTGCCCGAGCTGCCCGAGGAGCGGGACATCAACGGCAACAAGAGCCGGTTCACGCTCGTCGCCGAACTCGCCCGGCGGGACGGGCTGACGCTGCGGCAGTTGATCGCCCGGCTCGGCGCGGGACGCGGCCACCGGGTCTACGCCGGCACGCCCGAGCAGATCGCCGACCAGCTCCAGGAGTGGTTCACGCAGGGGGCCGCGGACGGCTTCAACATCATGGCGCCGGTGCTGCCGACGGGCCTGACCGCGTTCGTGGACCACGTCGTGCCGATCCTCCAGAAGCGCGGCCTCTTCCGTACCGAGTACACCGGCACCACCCTCCGCGAGAACTACGGTCTCGCCCGCCCGGCCAACCGTCACCTCGCGCCGACGGCCTGAGCAGGCATGCCGCCCGGGTCCGACGCCCGGGCGGCGTGAGCGGGCGGCGTCAGACGGTCAGGACGATCTTGCCCCGGGTCTTGCCGGAGGCGCTCAGTTCCCAGGCCCGGGCGACCTCGGCCAGTGGCAGGGCGTGGGCCGCGTCGACGGTCAGCGGCTCAGGCGGGCAGGGTGTTGCGGTGCGAGCGCCGCCGGGCCGCGCTGAGCAGGGCCTGGATCTGCGCCCCCGACTGTTCGACGTCGTCCAGGGGGGAGGGGAAGGGCAGCCGCGCGTCACGGTGACCGTTCGCCTCCTCCAGCCGCAGGGTGATGCCGTACCGGTCCAGGGCCAGCGGCAGCGCGCGCACCACGGCGGCCGCGGGCGCCGGGCGGACCAGCCGCAGCAGCAGGGTGACCAGTTCGGGGTGGTCGTCGAGCAGGTGGGTGAGCATGCCGGCCTCGTACGGGGCGAGCGGGTCGGGCCAGGCCTGGTCCAGCTCCTCCAGCCCGATGTACGAGGTCCCCTCGGCCGTCTCCAGGATCGCCTGGCCGTACTCCACGCAGGTGCTCTCGGCGCTGTTGTCGGTGTACGGGGTGAGCAGGTGCCCGATGACGGTGACCCGGGCGCGCACCCGGTCCCGTACCGGGGTCGGGGCGATGTCGGTGAACTCCAGCCGGATGACCGGCCGGTTCTCACCGAGGGCGGCGGCCCCCTGGCCGGCGGCGGGAGCGGCGGGGTGCAGGTGCAGCCGACCGAGCAGGTCTTCGCCCTCCATCTGGTGGACCTCGCTGCGCAGTCCGTCCGTGACCACGGTCATGGAGTGGGCGGCGGCCAGGATCGACCGGACCCGCTCGGCGTCGGTGGGCGCGGCGGCGGGCGTGGCAGGGGCACCGGACATGCGCATGCGGATCTCTCCATCGTCCGAAGGTTAGGTATGCCTAACCTAACCCATCCCTTTCCAGGGGAGTACCCCACGCCCCGGTCGACCGGGAGGCTCGGCGATTTGTTCGGGTGAAGATTCGGGTCCCGCGACGGCGCGCCCCGACGCCCGCCGTGTCGGTGTTGGGCTGAACGGGTGAAACGCGAGAGGATGGCCCGATGCACATGAAGCGCACGGCCGAGGCGGCCCGGTGAGCAGGTACGACGTCACGGACGAACAGTGGGAGGGACTCGCGCAGGTGGTCCCCCTGCGCAGTCGCAACGAGTGGCCCTCCCGGGTGGACCACCGCACGATTCCCACGGCTCCCGGGGCGTCGGCGGCGGAACAGCGGCGCTTCGTCGTGATCCGGGTCCAGATCTTCGCGGACGCGCGGGAGGTGGCGGAGTATCTGATCGCGCAGATCCCGGTGCTGTTGGACCTCACGGGCGCGGACACCGAGGTGGCCAAGCGGATCCTGGACTTCAGCAGCGGCGTCGTCTTCGGACTGGGCAGCGGAATGCACCGGGTCGACCGGAACGTCTTCCTGCTCGCGCCGGTCGGCACCGAGGTCGAGGGCATCGCCGCGGCGGCCGTCCCCCGATCGTAGGAAGGTCCGCGCGACGGAACGGTTCGCCGGGACCGAGGGGTTCCCGGCGGCCGTACCGTCCCGCGCATGGAAGCCACTGCGGGCACGAGGTTGGCCGAAGCCCCTGCCGTCGACGCCTTCGTCACCGACGCCCCCGTCGCCGAGGCCCTCGCCCAGGACGCCCCCGGGGCTCCCGCCCTCGCGCGGCCCGTCGCGCACCAGCGGCCCGCCGTCACCGAGTTGCGGCTGTCCGCCTTCGGCCCGCACCGCGCGGCCGTCTTCCCGCTCGGCCCCGTCACCCTCTTCGCCGGACCCAGTGGCAGCGGCAAGTCGCAGGCACTGGACGCCTACGAGGCGCTGGCCGCCCTCGCCTCCGGGGCGACCCTGGAATCCGTGTTCCCGGACCCTTCCGCCCGGGTGCCCGAACGGGCCGTGCCCGACGCGCAACGCCGACGCGGATTCCGCATCGGCTGCACCGTCGACGGACCCGCCGGACCGGTCCGGCTCGACCTCGCCGTCCAGGCCGAACCCACGCTCCGCGTCGTCGGCGAACGGCTCGCGCAGGACGGACAGATCCTGCTCGGCACGGCCCTGCGCGACCCCGGCCGACGCACCGTGCAGGCGAGTTGGCTGACCGGCGGCTCCGTCGGCATGACCCGCGCCCCACTGCCGGACGACCGCCTCGGAACCGCCCTGCTGCCGCTGCGCGTCGCCGGATCCACCGCCGGGCAGCGGCGCGTCCTGACCGCCGCCGAACAGGTGGTGGTCGCGCTGCGCTCGGTGTTCCCCTGCGACCCGCGCCCGGAGCGGATGCGGGCCGCCGTCCCGCCCGGCGCCGGTCGGCTCGCCGGCGACTGCGCGAACCTGGCCGACGTCCTGCGTCGCACCCGTCACGAATGCGGCACCCGCCACGCCCTCCTGACCGAGGCGGCGCGCACCGGCTGCGCGGGTCCGGTGGCCGGGCTGACCGTACGGGACCTGCCGGACGGCTCCGTCGCCGCGCTGCTGGACCGGGGACCCGGCCGGCCCGGTACCGGCCTCGACCGCCTCGGCTCGGGCGAACTGCGCTTCCTCGCCCTGGCGCTCGTCCTGCTGACCGGACCCGGGGTGCTGGCCATGGACCCGGCCGCCGAACTCGTGTCCGCGCGGCAGGCCCTGACCGTGCTCGCCGACGACCTCGACCGCGGCATGGACCGGCGGCAGGGCGCCGAACTGCTGCGGCTCGCCCAGATCTGCTGCGCGCGCGGCCAGGTCAGGCTGGTGGCCTCCGTCGGGGAGGGGTGCGCGGGAACCGCGCGCGGACTCCCCGGCGTCTCGGTGGTAGACCTGGTCGCATGAGTGACACGCAACCCCGGGACGAGCGCCTGTACCTGCTCCAGCGACGGCTCGCCGAGTTCGCGGCGGCCCGGGACTGGGCCCCCTACCACACGCCCAAGAACCTGGCCGTGGCCTTGAGCGTGGAGGCGTCCGAACTGGTCGAGATCTTCCAGTGGTTGACGCCGGAGCAGTCGGCGAGGGTCATGGAGAAGCCGGAAAGCGCGCACCGTGTGGCCGATGAGGTGGCCGACGTGCTCGCGTATCTGCTGCAATTCTGTGAGGTCCTCGGGGTGGATGTGCTGGACGCGCTCGCGGCGAAGATCGAGAGGAACGAGCTCCGTTTCCCGGCACCGGGCGGTTCGAGCCACAATCGTCACTCTTCGGAGTGATGGCGTCGTCCACAACCATGTTTGTGTCCATAGATTTCCGAATACCCCTGGCTTTACTGGCTCGTTGCCTTCACTCTGGGTAGTGGAGAACGGTGGGATGTCGTGCGGACGGGGGACGGCATATGGATGCGGTACGGCTCATCGCGGCCGGCCGGCACGCGCTGGCACAGAGTGGGGCTGCGTGGGACATCGTGGGCGAGGCCTGGCAGGCCCAGGCGCTCGCCCAGGGGATAGGGAGCTGGCTGGCGGTCACCGGGCCGCCGGAGCTCAGAGCGGAGTCACGGGGACTGGGAGAAGCGGGTGGCAGAGGCTGCGGAGTGCTCGACCGCGCGGCACTGCGGGGCGAGGGCAGCACGCCCGAGCTGCCGCCGAGAGCGGCGCAACTGGCCGGGGTGGCGGATGTCCGGCAGGCGCTCCTGGGGCTCCAGGCGCTGCTCGGCGAAGTCGGCATAGCACTGGTCGGGGTGGCCTGCGGCACGGACGACGAGGGCCTGTACTGGCAGTGCATCGAGTCCATCGACGCGGCCGACGAGTCGAGCGACCGGGTGCGGGCGATACTGCGCAAGATGTCCGTCCGGGAACGGGGCTCCGCCTCGGGCGTGTCCTGAGCGGCGACCGTCCGACGGCGGTGAGCCGGCGGGGTGCCGGTCGGTGCGCTGGCTGGTCGGTGGGCCGGTGTGAGCGGTGCGCGGGCTGGACGGTCCGGCTCGGTCCGGCTCGGTCCGGCTCGGTCCGGCTCGGTCCGGCTCGGTCCGGCTCGGTCCGGCTCGGTCCGGCTCGGTCCGGCTCGGTCCGGGCCAACGATCCCCGTACGGGCCGGTCACTGGCGGGGGCGGGGTGGACCGTCCGGTTGACGGAGATTCACCCGGGCGGCGCGGGAGGGGCAGGATAGGAGCATGGACCTCCGCATTTTCACCGAGCCCCAGCAGGGCGCGAGCTACGACACCCTGCTGACCGTCGCCAAGGCCACCGAGGACCTCGGCTTCGACGCTTTCTTCCGTTCCGACCACTATCTGCGGATGGGGTCGGCCGACGGCCTGCCCGGTCCCACCGACGCCTGGATCACCCTCGCCGGCCTGGCCCGGGAGACCCGGCGGATCCGGCTGGGCACCCTCATGACGGCCGGGACCTTCCGGCTGCCCGGGGTCCTCGCCATCCAGGTGGCCCAGGTCGACCAGATGTCCGGCGGCCGGGTCGAACTCGGGCTGGGCGCGGGCTGGTTCGAGGACGAGCACAAGGCGTACGGGATCCCCTTCCCGGCCGAGCGGATGGCCCGGCTGGAGGAACAGCTGGCCATCGTCACCGGCCTGTGGGCCACCGAGCCCGGCGCCGCCTTCGACTACCGGGGGACCCACTACCAGGTGGAGAACTCCCCGGCACTGCCCAAGCCGGCCCAGGCCAAGGTGCCCGTCCTCATCGGCGGGCACGGGGCGAAGCGCACACCGCGTCTCGCGGCCCGGTACGCGGACGAGTTCAACATGCCGTTCGCGTCGATCGCCGACAGCGAGCGGCAGTTCGGTCGGGTCCGGGACGCCGCCGAGCAGGCGGGCCGCGCACCCGGGGAACTCGTCTACTCCAACGCCCTCGTGGTCTGCGTGGGCAGGGACGACGCCGAGGTGGCCCGCCGGGCCGCGGCGATCGGCCGCGAGGTGGACGAGCTGAAGGCCAACGGGCTGGCCGGTTCCCCGGCCGAGGTCGTCGAGAAGATCGGCACGTACGGGGCCATCGGCGCCTCCCGGATCTACCTCCAGCTGCTGGACCTCGACGATCTGGACCACCTGGAGCTGATCTCCGCCCAGGTGCTGTCCCAGCTCGGCTGAGGGGGAGGATCCGATGCCCCGCGCCCGCGGCCCGCTCGCCGAAGCCCTGGCCCGCGCCACCGTGCTCCTGGACGGCGGGCTGAGCAACCAGCTCGCCGCCCAGGGCTGCGACCTGTCCGGCGGCCTCTGGACGGGCCGGGTGCTCGCCGAGCGGCCGGACCTGATCGAGGCCGCGCACACGGCCTACGCGCGGGCCGGCGCCGAGGTGCTGATCACCGCGAGCTACCAGGTCGGGTACGAGGCCTTCGCCGCCCGGGGGTACGGGCGGGACCGGACCACGGAGCTGCTGGGGCGCAGCGTGCGGCTGGCCGCGGCCGCCGCCGAAGCCGCCGAGCAGGACGTCTGGGTGGCCGCGAGCGTCGGCCCGTACGGTGCGGTGCTCGCGGACGGCTCCGAGTACCGGGGCCGCTACGGCCTGGGGCTGCGCGAACTGGTCGACTTCCACCGGCCGCGCATCGAGGCGCTGTTGGCGGCGGAACCGGATGTGCTCGCCCTGGAGACCGTCCCGGACGCCGTCGAGGCCGAGGCGCTGCTCACGGTCGTGGCGGAGACGGGCGCCCCCGCCTGGCTGAGCTACACGCCGGCCGACGGCCGGACCCGGGCCGGGCAGCCGCTCGCCGAGGCCTTCGCCCTGGCCGCCGGGGCACCCGGGATCATCGCCGTCGGGGTCAACTGCTGCGACCCGCGGGACGTCCTTCCGTCCTTGCGGGCCGCGGCGGAGGCCACCGGGAAACCCCTCGTGGCCTACCCGAACGACGGCTCCGTGTGGCAGGCCGACACCGACACCTGGCAGGCGCCGGCCACGCCGCCCCCCTGGCCCGTGGAGGACTGGCGTGCCGCCGGCGCCCGACTCATCGGAGGCTGCTGCCGCATCGGCCCGGCCGGGATCGCGGCCCTGGCCGGGCGCCTGCGGGAGGCGTAGGACGAAACAGGCCTGGAGGGCGCCCCGCCCGGAGGGCTACTCGCAGGCGATGCCGTCGCCGTCGCGGTCGAGGTGAGCGCCGTAGCCGGGGTCACCCCGCCGGATGGGGTCGGCGCCGGCGGCCCGCACGGCGGTGCAGTTGCGGTAGTAGACGTCTCCACCGCCGGTCGAGGAGCCGCCATCGGTCGAGGAGCCGCCGTCGGTGGAGGAGCCGCCGGTCGTGGTCGACGATCCGCCACCCGTCGAGGAGGAGCCGCCGCCCGTGGTGGAGGAGCCGCCGCCGGTCGAGGAGCCCGAACTCGACGCGGAGCCCGTGTCGTTCGCGTCGTCGGCGGGCTGAGTGGGGGTCGGCTTCGGCTTCGGCTTCGGGTGGAGCACGGCGCCGACCGACGCCGGGCAGGCGGTTCCCGGGGCGACGAGGTGGACGTCGGTAGCGGGCGTGTTCGCGGCGAGTCGCGTGCCCGCCCCCAGGCCCTGGAAACAGACGAGCCAGGTGGTGTGGTCCGCCGGGAGGGGGACGTCCGCGTACGCGCTCCGGGCGGTCAACTCGCCCTTCATCAGGGCCTCGACCGCCTTCTCCGCCGTGGCGAACGGCTTGCCGACGACCGCCGGCATCACGGGCTCCGCGCTCGGGGTGGGCGTGGGGCTCGGGCTCGCCGAGGGGGTGGCGGCGGGGGAGGTCGTGGCGACGACGGCGGCGGCCTTCGGCTTCGCGTCGTCGACGGGCTCCTTCGGCGGGTCCGACAGCATGATGATCAGGAACCACACACCGGACAGGACGGTGGCGACGATCTTCTGTGTTCGGTTCCAGCGGCTCGTCCAGGCCAGGACGATGCCCGCCGGGGGCAGCAGGACCAGGGCGCCGATGATCAGCGCGGGGTGCTGCCACCACCGTCTGACGGGGTGGGCGGGCGCGTAGGCGTGGGGTGGCGGGTACACGGGTCTCCCGGGATGCGCGAGGTGGAATGGCGTTCAAAGAAGTGACAATGCCAAAACCTGCCGCCCGGTGGAGGGGGAATGCGGCGGAAGGCGGACGGAGCAGGGAGAGGGGGGCTTCCCCCGACCGGAATTCCGTTGTCCGGGAAGCCGCGATCCGCACATACTCGAGCGCATGTTCCTGACGATCTCCACGACCGGCACCGCCGCACGTCCCGCCACCGACCTGGGCTTTCTGCTGCACAAGCATCCCGGGAAGGCGCAGGCGTTCTCGACCTCCCACGGCACCGCGCACGTCTTCTACCCCGTGGTGTCGGACGAGGAGTGCACGGCGGCGCTGCTGCTGGAAGTGGACCCCGTCGCGCTCGTGCGCCGCGGGCAGGGCAAGGGCCGGGGCGGAGCACCGGACGCGGCCCTCGCCCAGTACGTCAACGACCGTCCGTACGCGGCGTCCTCGCTGCTGGCCGTCGCGCTCAGCGGGGTCTTTCGCAGCGCCCTCAAAGGACAGTGCTTCGTCCGCCCGGAGCTGCCGGAGCAGACCCGGCCGCTGCGGATCGAGATCCCGGCGCTGCCCGCCCGCGGCGGGGAGGATCTGGTGCGCCGGCTGTTCGGCCCGCTGGGGTGGGAGTCCGTCGGCGTGACGCGCGTACCGCTCGACGAACGGTTCCCCGAGTGGGGCGACTCCCGGTACGTACGACTCGTGCTGGAAGGCGAGTTGCGGCTGTCCGACGCGTTGCGTCAGCTGTACGTCCTGCTGCCCGTGCTCGACGACGCCAAGCACTACTGGGTGGCGCCGGACGAGGTGGACAAGCTGCTGCGCGCCGGTGACGGCTGGCTCGCCGGCCACCCCGAGAACGGACTCATCACCGCCCGCTACCTCGCCCGCCACAAGCGGCTCACCCAGGACGCCCTGGAACGCCTGGAGCTGGTCCGCCTCGCCGAGGTGGACGGCAGCGAGGTCGAGGAGATCGACAACGCCGTGGACGAGACGAAGGACACCGAGGAGCGTCCGGTGCCGCTCGCGGTGCGACGCCGCGAGGCGATCCTCGGCGCGCTGCGCACCGCCGGCGCGGCCCGCGTCCTCGACCTGGGCTGCGGCCAGGGGCAGTTGCTGCAGGCCCTGCTCAAGGACGTGTCCTTCACGGAGGTCGTCGGCGTGGACGTGTCCATGCGGGCGCTCGGCACCGCCGTCAAGCGGCTGCGACCGGAGCGGATGGGGGAGCGGCAGGGTTCCCGCCTCACCCTCCTCCAGGGTTCCCTGGCGTACACCGACAAGCGGTTGGCGGGCTACGACGCGGCCGTCCTCAGCGAGGTCATCGAGCACGTGGACCTGCCCCGGCTGTCCGCGCTGGAGTACACGGTCTTCGGCGCGGCCCGCCCGCGCACGGTCCTGGTGACCACCCCGAACGTCGAGTACAACGTCCGCTGGGAGTCCCTGCCCGCCGGGCACGTCCGGCACGGCGACCACCGCTTCGAATGGACCCGGGAGGAGTTCCGCGCCTGGGCGGACCGGGTCGCCGCACGGTACGGCTACTCCGTCACCCACGCGCCCGTCGGGGACGAGGACCCGGAGGTCGGGCCGCCGACCCAGATGGCCGTCTTCAGCCGCGCGGACGCCGCCGCGGCCGACGCGCCGCACACCCACACCCACACCGACACCGACACCCCGAAGGAGGACGAGGCAGCGTGACCACCGAGGACGGCACCACCACCGCCGGCGAAGACGACACCACCGAAGACCGCGACACCACCGACCGGGGGCGCGTGCTCCCCGTCACCGACCTGTCCCTCGTCGTGCTCATCGGCGCCACCGGATCGGGCAAGTCCACCTTCGCCCGCAGGCACTTCAAGCCGACCGAGGTCATCTCCTCCGACTTCTGCCGGGGCCTGGTCGCCGACGACGAGAACGACCAGAGCGCGAGCAAGGACGCCTTCGACGTCCTGCACCACATCGCCGGCAAGCGGCTCGCCGCCGGCCGTCTCACCGTCGTCGACGCGACCAGCGTGCAGCAGGAGTCCCGCCGACAGCTGGTCAGACTGGCCCGCGAGCACGACGTGCTGCCCATCGCCATCGTCCTCGACCTGCCCGAGGAGGTCTGCGCGGCACGCAACGCCACCCGGCCCGACCGGGCCGGGATGCCGCGCCAGGTCATCCAGCGGCACCGGCGCGAACTGCGCCGGTCGCTGCGCGGACTGGAGCGCGAGGGGTTCCGCAAGGTCCACGTCCTGCGCACCGTCGAGGAGGTCGAGACGGCCGAGGTGGTGCTGGAGAAGCGCTTCAACGACCTCACCCACCTCAGCGGCCCCTTCGACATCATCGGCGACGTCCACGGCTGCGCCTCCGAGCTGGAGACGCTGCTCGCCACGCTCGGCTACGAGGACGGGGTCCACCCCGAGGGCCGCACCGCCGTCTTCGTCGGCGACCTCGTCGACCGGGGCCCGGACAGCCCCGGCGTCCTGCGCCGCGTGATGGGCATGGTCGGCTCGGGCAACGCCCTGTGCGTGCCGGGGAACCACGAGAACAAGCTGGGCCGCCACCTCAGGGGATCCGACGTCCGGCGGACCCACGGCCTGGCCGAGACCATCGAACAGCTCGCCCGCGAGCCGGAGGAGTTCGTCCGGGAGGTACGGACGTTCATCGACGGCCTCGTCAGCCACTACGTGCTCGACGGCGGCAGGCTGGTGGTCTGCCACGCCGGGCTGCCGGAGAAGTACCACGGCCGCACTTCCGGCCGGGTCCGTTCGCACGCCCTGTACGGCGAGACCACCGGCGAGACCGACGAGTTCGGCCTGCCCGTGCGCTACCCGTGGGCGGAGGACTACCGGGGCAAGGCCGTCGTGGTCTACGGCCACACCCCGGTCCCGAACACGTCCTGGATCAACAACACCATCTGTCTCGACACCGGCGCGGTCTTCGGCGGGAAGATGACCGCCCTGCGCTGGCCCGAGCGCGAACTGGTCGACGTACCGGCCGAGAAGGTCTGGTACGAGCCGGTCAAGCCGCTCGTCGCCGAGACCCCGGGCGGACACGACGGACGTCCGCTCGACCTGAACGACGTCATCGGCCGCCGGATCGTCGAGACCCGTCACCTGGGCAACGTCAACGTCCGCGAGGAGAACGCGGCGGCGGCCCTGGAGGTCATGAGCCGCTTCGCGGTGGACCCGCGGCTGCTCCCGTACCTGCCGCCCACGATGGCGCCCACGGCCACCTCGCGGCAGGAGGGCTACCTGGAACACCCCGCCGAGGCCTTCGCGCAGTACCGCGAGGACGGCATCGAGCGGGTGGTGTGCGAGGAGAAGCACATGGGCTCCCGCGCCACCGTCCTGGTGTGCCGGGACGCCGAGGCCGCCCGCGAGCGGTTCGGGGTGGACGGCCCCACGGGCTCCGTCCACACCCGCACCGGGCGCCCCTTCTTCCACGACCAGGAGGTCACGGAGGAGGTGCTCACCCGGATCCGCCGGGCGCTCACCGACGCCGGGACGTGGGAGGAGCTGGACACCGACTGGCTGCTCCTCGACGGGGAACTGCTGCCCTGGTCGCTGAAGTCCACCGGCCTGCTGCGCAACCAGTACGCCGCCGTGGGCGCCGCCTCCCGCGCCGTGTTCCCCGAAGCCCTCGCCGCCCTGGAGGCGGCCGGGGCCCGGGGCGTGGACACCGCCGCGTTGACCGCCCGCCAGCGCGAACGGGCCGGCGACGCGGCCCTGTTCAC
This sequence comes from Streptomyces sp. NBC_01426, assembly GCF_036231985.1. Classification (GTDB taxonomy): domain Bacteria; phylum Actinomycetota; class Actinomycetes; order Streptomycetales; family Streptomycetaceae; genus Streptomyces. The sequence continues at coordinate 2,193,678 of NZ_CP109500.1, read as the reverse complement.
CGATGCCTACCGGCGCCACTGCTGGAGCACCGACGGGCTGGACGGCGTACGGTTCGCGCCGTTCCAGATCCTGGCGGCCGCCGGGCGCTCGCTGGCCGCGGTGCCGCACGACGAGCAGCTGGCCCTCCTGGACCGGCTCGTCGCCGCCGACGAGGCGGCCGGCACCGGGCTGTTGCGCCGCACGGGCCGGATCGTGATCGACACCGGCGACGAGGCCTCCGTGCGGGCGGGCACCGACTGGTGGCTGGAACTCACCGCCGCCGGCGGCGAGGGGATGGTCGTCAAACCGCTCGTGGCGTACGCCAGGGACGCCAAGGGGCGCCTGGTCCAGCCGGGGGTGAAGGTACGCGGGCGCGAGTACCTGCGGATCATCTACGGTCCGGAGTACACGCGGCCGGACAACCTGGAGCGGCTGCGCGGGCGGTTCCTCGGCCACAAGCGCTCGCTCGCCCTGCGCGAGTACGCCCTGGGACTGGAGGCGTTGGACCGGCTGGCGGCCGGTGAGCCGTTGTGGCGGGTGCACGAGGCGGTGTTCGCCGTCCTCGCGTTGGAGTCGGAGCCGGTCGACCCGCGGCTGTGACCCCGCGCGGGCCGAGCCGCCCGCACGGCGCGTAAAGCAAGGGCCCCCGTACGGCCTCGAATTAGGTCGTATGGGGGAACTTTCGCGGAGAACTCCGGGAAAACCACCGGCGGGATCGTTCATCCAGGGCAGCGGAACGTCCGCGACCCCGAAAGGACGGAACCTCACCTATGAAGATGACCGCGCGCGGAAGCATTGCGGCGCTCATGACCTGTATGGCGGCGGCCGGCGCGGCCACCCCGGCCCTGGCCGACGCGGTACCCGTCGCCGTCCCGCTTGAGGCCGTCGAGACCACGCTGGGCGTGGACACCCCGCGTGTGGCCACCGGTGTTCCGGTGCCGGTCGTCGGCGCCCCCGAAGCCCCGCGCCACCACACGGGAGACCTGCTTCCGACCCCACTGCTCCCGGTGGTCCCGATCGGCACCGACCTCGGTCACACCCTCGTCACCTCCCCGGTGCCGAACCTGGCGGGCAGTCCCGAGACCGACGGCGAGGGTTCGGTGGAGGCCCCCTCGACGACCCTGCTCGCCAAGAGCCCCGGCGCGGTGATCGGCGCCCCGCTGGGCATGCCGGACGGGAGCAACTACGGGATCCCGCGCCTCACCACCCCGAAGCTGGGTCTGACCGCCCCCGAGCTCACCGGTGCCCCGGCGGCGCTTCTCGGCCTGCGCTGAGGGCTTCTCGGCCTGCGCCGAGGCCGCTGAGCCGACGCCAGGTCAAAAAGCGGCCCGGTCTGGGAATGTGTACGGCATGGGATTCCATGTCGACTCCGAGACCGGGCGGCTTCGCCGCGTCATCCTCCACCGGCCCGACCTGGAGCTGAAGAGGCTCACACCAAGCAACAAGGACGCCCTGCTCTTCGACGACGTCCTGTGGGTGCGGCGCGCCCGCCAGGAACACGACGGCTTCGCGGACGTGTTGCGCGACCGGGGCGTCGCGGTCCACCTCTTCGGCGACCTGCTCCGGGAGGCCCTCGACATCCCGGAGGCGAGACACCTCGTCCTCGACCGGGTCTTCGACGAGAAGGAGTACGGGCCGCTGGCCACCGACCACCTGCGGTCGGTCTTCGACGGGCTCTCCGCGCACGCGCTCGCCGAGGCGCTGGTCGGCGGGATGACCAAGCGGGAGTTCCTGGACGCGCACGCCGAGCCGGTGTCGGTCCGCTTCCACGCGATGGAGCTGGACGACTTCCTGCTGGGACCGCTGCCCAACCACCTGTTCACCCGCGACACCTCCGCCTGGATCTACGACGGGGTGTCCATCAACGCCATGCGCTGGCCGGCCCGGCAGCGCGAGACCGTCCACTTCGAGGCGATCTACAAGCACCACCCGCTCTTCACCTCCTCCGGTGCGTTCCACTACTGGTCGCAGGGGCAGGCCGACTACCCGTCGACGATCGAGGGCGGCGACGTCCTGGTCATCGGCAACGGCGCCGTGCTGATCGGGATGAGCGAGCGCACCACCCCGCAGGCCGTGGAGATGCTGGCGCGCGGACTGTTCGCCGCCGGGTCGGCGACCACCATCGTGGCGCTGGACATGCCCAAGCGGCGGGCCTTCATGCACCTGGACACGGTGATGACGATGGTGGCCGCAGATACGTTCACTCAGTACGCGGGACTGGGCATGCTGCGCTCCTACACGATCGAGCCGGGATCCGAGGCGAGCGAACTCAAGGTGACCGACCACCCGCCGGAGCACATGCACCGGGCCATCGCGGCGGCGCTCGGACTGGACTCGATCAAGGTGCTGACCGCCACCCAGGACGTGCACTCGGCGGAGCGGGAGCAGTGGGACGACGGCTGCAACGTGCTGGCGGTGGAGCCGGGGGTCGTGGTCGCGTACGAGCGCAACGTCACCACCAACACCCATCTGCGTCGGGAGGGCATCGAGGTGATCGAGATCCCGGGCAGCGAACTCGGGCGGGGGCGGGGCGGGCCGCGCTGCATGAGCTGTCCGGTGGAGCGGGACCCGGTCTGACATCGGCCGGAGGGCGTCGGCGGGCGGTGACCGAACCGGGAACGGGGCTGTATATCAATGCGGAGGATCGTATAGACTTCCAGCATCCCCTGTCAGTGTCACCCTGGAGTGTCCCCATGGCCACCGATCTCGTCGGCCGCAGTTTCCTCAAGGAGCTCGACTTCACCGCCGCCGAGTTCCGCGGCCTGATCGAGCTCGCCGCCGCCCTCAAGGCCGCCAAGCGGGCCGGGACCGAGCAGCGCCTGCTCCAGGGGCGCAACATCGCGCTGATCTTCGAGAAGACCTCCACCCGCACCCGCTGCGCCTTCGAGGTCGCCGCCGCCGACCAGGGCGCCCACACCACCTACCTGGACCCCACCGGATCCCAGATGGGGCACAAGGAGTCCGTCAAGGACACCGCCCGGGTGCTGGGCCGGATGTTCGACGGCATCGAGTACCGGGGCGACAGCCAGGAGATCGTCGAGGAGCTCGCCGCGTACTCCGGCGTGCCCGTCTTCAACGGTCTCACCGACGACTGGCACCCCACCCAGATGCTGGCCGACGTGCTCACCATGACCGAGCACTGCGCCAAGCCCCCGGAGCGGATCACTTTCGCCTACCTCGGCGACGCCCGCTTCAACATGGGCAACTCCTACCTGGTGACCGGCGCGCTGCTGGGCATGGACGTGCGGATCGTCGCCCCCCGCGCCTACTGGCCCGCCGAGTCCGTGGTGGCCGCGGCCCGCGACCTCGCGGAGCGCAGCGGGGCCCGGATCACCCTCACCGAGGAGATCGCCGAAGGCGTGGCGCAGGCCGATTTCGTCGTCACCGACATCTGGGTGTCCATGGGCGAGCCCAAGGAGGTCTGGGACGAGCGGATCGCGGCCCTGTCCCCGTACGCCGTGACCATGGACGTGCTGCGCGCCACCGGCAACCCGGACGTGCGGTTCCTGCACTGCCTGCCGGCCTTCCACGACCTCGGGACGGCGGTGGCGCGGGAGATCCACGAGCGGCACGGGCTGGAGTACCTGGAGGTGACGGACGAGGTGTTCGAGTCCGAGCACTCGCTGGTCTTCGACGAGGCCGAGAATCGGCTGCACACCATCAAGGCCGTGCTGGTCGCGACGCTGGCCGACCCCGGAGCGGCTCTCTCCGCATAGTCATGCGGGTCGCGGGTCGCGGGCCGCGGGGCCCGAGGCGCGCGGCTCCGGTCGGGTGCCTCCCGGGCGGCCGCGCCGCCTCGTCACGCGTGCCGGCGCGCGGGCAGCGTGAACCACACCGCCTTGCCGTGCTCGGTGGGCCGGTGGCCGCAGGCGGAACTCAGCGTCCGGATCAACAGCAGGCCCCGGCCGTGCTCCTGCCAGGGGTCGGGGTGCGCGTCGTCCCGGCGGGTCGCGAGATCGCCCGGCGGCCGGGGGTCGCCGTCGTGCACCTCGACCTGGCAGCCGTTCGCCAGCAGCTCCACGACCAGTTCGATCGGGGCCCGGCCCGCGGTGTGCTCGACGGCGTTGGCGACCAGCTCGGCGGTCAGCAGTTCCGCGGTGTCGCTGTCGGCGGACGGTTCGATGTCGGTCAGGGCGGTACGGACCAGGGCGCGCGCGATGGGCACGGCGGCGGCCGTGTGCGGCAGGGCGATCCGCCAGGCGGATGGGTCGGGCAAGGCGGGGCCGTCCTTATCCAGGGGGAGGCGGGCCGGGGGTGGGTAACTCCCGGTTTCAACGATACGAACCCGAAGTGTGGCCCTGTAGGGCACCCCGTCCGAAACGTGGGGACCAGTGCCACGGGCGGCGGGGACCTTCGGCGCGCGGGCGTCGACACGCGGCCGTGGGCTGTCGCGTTTCTGTGACGGGAGTCACGGAGCGGTGATACCGTCGGTCGGGTGAGCCCCTTCCTCGGTTCCACCTCAGCGACCGAACGGTGGCGCCACCTCCGGGTGACCCGGCAGGACGGCGTGGCCACCGTCACCCTCGACCGACCGGACAAGCTGAACGCGCTCACCTTCGGCGCCTACGCCGACCTGCGCGATCTGCTCGCCGAACTGTCCCGTGAGCGCTCCGTGCGCGCCCTCGTGCTGGGCGGCGAGGGGCGCGGCTTCTGCTCCGGCGGGGACGTGGACGAGATCATCGGCGCCACCCTCGCCATGGACACCGCCCAGCTCCTCGACTTCAACCGGATGACCGGCCAGGTGGTCCGGGCCCTGCGCGAATGCCCGTTCCCGGTGATCGCCGCCGTCCACGGGGTGGCCGCCGGGGCCGGGGCCGTCCTCGCGCTCGCCTCCGACTTCCGCATCGCCGACCCCACCGCCCGCTTCGCCTTCCTCTTCACCCGCGTCGGCCTCTCCGGCGGCGACATGGGCGCCGCCTACCTGCTGCCCCGGGTCGTGGGCCTCGGCCACGCCACCCGGCTGCTGATGCTCGGAGAGCCCGTTCGGGCCCCCGAGGCCGAGCGGATCGGCCTGCTCAGCGAGATGACCGAGGAGGGCAAGGCCCACACCCGGGCCGCCGAACTCGCCGCCCACCTCGCGGCCGGACCGGCCCTGGCCTACGCCCAGACCAAGGCGCTGCTGACCGCCGAACTCGACATGCCGCTGGCCGCCTCGGTCGAGCTGGACGCCAACACCCAGGCACTCCTGATGAACGGCGAGGACTACGCGGAGTTCCACGCCGCCTTCACCGGCAGGCGCCCGCCGCAGTGGAAGGGCAGGTAGCCCCCATGGCCGTCGAGAAGACCCTGCGGGTCGCCGTCGTGGGCGGGGGACCGGGCGGACTGTACGCGGCGGCGCTGCTGGCCCGGCAGGGCCACACCGTCGAGCTGTGGGAGCGCAACGCCCCCGACGACACCTTCGGCTTCGGCGTGGTGCTCTCCGACGAGACCCTGGGCGGCATCGAACGGGCCGACGCGGTCGTCCACGCCGCCCTCAGCGCGGAGTTCGTCCGCTGGGACGACGTGGACGTCGTCCACCGCGGGCGCCTGCTGACCTCCGGCGGCCACGGCTTCGCCGCCCTCGGACGGCGCCGGCTGCTGGAGATCCTGCACGAGCGCTGCGCCGGCCTCGGGGTCCGGCTCCGCTTCCGGGCCGAGGCACCGGACGCCCGGGAACTCGCGGCCTCCCACGACCTGGTGATCGCGGCCGACGGGGTGCACAGCGCCACCCGGGAGAGCGGCGCCGGGCACTACGGTCCCAGCGTCACCCCCGGCCGCTGCCGGTACGTCTGGCTGGCCGCCGACTTCGCCTTCGAGTCCTTCCGCTTCGAGATCGCGGAGACCGAACACGGGGTCATGCAACTGCACGCCTACCCCTACGCCGCCGACGCCTCCACCGTGATCGTCGAGATGCGGGAGGAGGTGTGGCGGGCAGCCGGCCTCGACCTCTGCGACGAGGACGAGTCGGCGGCCCGCTGCGCCAAGATCTTCAGCGAGGCGCTGCGCGGCCGACCCCTGCGCGGGAACCGCTCGACCTGGACCCGCTTCCACACCGTCGTCAACGCGCGCTGGTCCCAGGGCAACGTGGCCCTCCTCGGCGACGCGGCGCACACCGCGCACTTCTCCATCGGATCCGGCACCAAACTCGCGGTCGAGGACGCGCTGGCCCTCGCGGAGGCCGTGGCGGCCGAAGCGGACGTACCGGCCGCGCTGGCCGCGTACGAGGCGGCCCGGCGGCCCGCGGTGGCCAGCACTCAACGGGCGGCGGCCGCCAGCATGCGCTGGTTCGAGGAGATCGCCGGGTACGTCGACCAGCCCGCCCGGCAGTTCGCCTTCAACCTGCTCACCCGCAGCCGGCGGGTGACCCACGACAACCTGCGGCTGCGCGACGAGCGGTTCACCGGCGCCGTGGAACGGGACTTCGGCTGCCCGGACCCGCACACCCCGCCGATGTTCACCCCGTTCACCCTGCGCGGACTCACCCTGCGCAACCGGGTCGTGGTCTCACCGATGGACATGTACTCGGCGCCCGACGGGACCGGCGTGCCCGGCGACTTCCACCTGGTGCACCTCGGCTCCCGCGCCCTGGGCGGCGCCGGGCTGGTCATGACCGAGATGGTGTGCGTGAACGCCGAGGGCCGCATCACCCCCGGCTGCACCGGCCTGTACACCGCCGAACAGGCCGCCGGCTGGCGGCGGATCGCGGACTTCGTCCACACCTGCGCGCCCGGCGTCGCCCTCGGCGTCCAACTCGGCCACTCCGGCCGCAAGGGATCGACGCGCCTGATGTGGGAGGGCATGGACGACCCCCTCCCCGAGGGCAACTGGCCCCTGGTCGCGGCCTCCGCCCTGCCCTACCGGCCGGGGATCTCCGCGGTACCGCGCGCCCTGGACGCCGAGGACCTGTCGGCGATCCGCTCGGACTTCGCGGCGGCCGCCGTCCGGGCCGCCGACTGCGGCTTCGACCTGCTGGAACTGCACTGTGCGCACGGCTACCTGCTCTCCGGGTTCCTCTCCCCGCTCACCAACCACCGCACCGACGCGTACGGCGGGCCGCTGGAGAACCGGCTCCGCTTCCCGCTGGAGGTGTTCGACGCGGTCCGCGCGGTCTGGCCCGACGACCGCCCCATGACGGTCCGGCTCTCCGCCACCGACTGGGCACCCGGAGGCACCACACCCGAGGACGCCGAACGGATCGCCGCCGCCTTCGTCGCCCGCGGGGCGGACGCCATCGACGTCTCGACCGGCCAGGTCGTGGCGGACGAGGCCCCGGAGTACGGGCGCTCCTACCAGACCCCGTACGCCGACCGGATCCGCAACGCCCTCGGGGTCCCCGTCATCGCCGTCGGCGCGATCTCCTCCTGGGACGACGTCAACTCGCTGCTCCTCGCGGGCCGCGCCGACCTCTGCGCGGTCGGCCGCCCCCACCTGTACGACCCGCACTGGACCCTGCACGCGGCCGCCGACCAGGCGTACCAGGGCCCGGCCGCGCCCTGGCCGGCCCCGTACCGCGCCGGCAGCCGCACACCCCCGACGGGTCGCGGCTGACCCGACGCCCGCGGCCCCCCGCCCGCCGTCAGGGAGCGGGCGGGGTCGCGGGCGCCCGGGTCAGCGGGCGAGGGCCACGGCCCGGTCCTCGACGGGGACGTACCCGATCCGGAGGTAGACCCCGTTGCTCGTGGGGTTGGCGAGGTCGGTGAACAGCAGGACCTCCGAGGCACCGGACGCGCACGCCGCCCCGCTCGCGGCGTGCGTCACCGCGGCGGCGTACCCGCGTCCGCGCGCGCCCGGCGGGGTGTACACCGGCCCCACCCGCACGGTCCCGCTCGCCGGGCGGGACAAGCCCGCCAGGGAGACCGGGTCCCCGGCGTCCTCCCACAGCAGGAGACCCTCGTGGGCGAGCCGGTCGCGCACCCAGGCCTCGGAGACGGACCCGGGCGGATCCACCTCCACGTGGAACGCCTCCAGCCAGGCCGACAGCAGCGGGATGTCCGCCGCGACGGCGGCCCGGACCCGCCCCGAAGGTCGCGGCGAGGGCGCCACGAGGGCGTCGAGCCGGTACAGGCGCTGCTGCTCGGTCACGACGGGGCGCCCCCACGCCGCCGTCAGCGCCGCCACGTCCCGCCTGCGGCCGTTGAAGCCGCTGATGCCGCGCAGCGACGGCTCCGTCGCCAGGGCCGAGGCGAGGTCCCGCACCGCCTCCGGGGGCAGCGCGCCCGTCAGCAGGGGCCGCGGCGGCGTGCACAGCAGGGCCCCGGCGACGGTCCCGTCGGGGCCGGTCCACCAGCCGTAGAACGGGTCCTCCTCGCCGAAGGCGTGGGGGCCGCGCCGCTCCAGGGCCTCGGACACGGTCAGCAGCAGGGTGTTGGCTACGGGCCGCGCGGCCACGGCGGGGCGCGCGGCGGCCAGGAACGCCGTCAGGTCGGAGCCGAAGGTCCACGTCATGGCCCATGGTGGCGCGGCCCGACGCCGCCCCGCAGCCGGTTTTCCCGCCGGGAGGGCCCGCCTACGCTTCCACGAAGCCCGCGCCGACGTCCCGCAGCCGGGCGTGCAGCTCGGCGAAGACCGCCGCCGCCCGGTCCCCGGGCCAGTCCGCCGGGAGCAGCTCGCGGGGCAGCCCCGGGTCGGCGTACGGGAGCCGCCGCCAGGTGTCCAGCGCGAGCAGGTAGCCCCGGTAGGCCTGCTCGGGGGCCGGGGCGGGACCCGACTGGAGGGACCGCAGGACCGGCTCGTGCAGGTCCAGGAACTCCTCGTGCTGCTTGGCGAGGGCGGCCAGGTCCCACCACCGGGCCACGGCCTCGGAGGTCGGGGCGAAACCCAGGTGCGCGCCGCGGAACAGTTCCACGTACGTCGTCAGGTGCAGCCGCTCCAGCGTCCGCCCGGTCTCCCCGTGCAGGTGCGCGGGCGCGATCCACACGCCCGGCGCGACCGAGCCGAAGCCCAGCCGGGCCAGTCGCGAACGCAGCAGGTGACGTTTGTGCCGCTCCTGCTCCGGTACGGAGAACACCGCGACCAGCCACTCCTGCGACAGGCGCGGGGAGCCGTAGATGCGCCGGTCGCCGTCCTCCAGGAGCAGGCGGGCCTCCGAGGACAGCTCGTAGCCGGCCGACCCGTCGGCGGCGCGCGCGGGCAGCAGGAAGCCGCGCCGCTTCAGCCGGGACACCGACGAGCGGACGGACGGCGCGTCCACGCCGGCCGCGCCCAACAGGCGGATCAGCGCGGACACCGGGACGGCGCCCTCGAAGGCCCGCCCGTAGGCGCCGTAGAACGTGACGATCAGGGATCGCGGAGTGTGCTGCTCGACCACGGGTTCACTCTAGATCGCGCAGCCGGAACCGCTGAAGTTTCCCGGTCGCGGTCCGCGGGAGGGCGGGCAGGAAGACGAACGAGCGCGGGCACTTGTGCGGGGCCAGTTCCTCGCGCATGAAGGCCCGCAGCGCGTCCTCGGTGAGGACCGCGCCGTCCCGGGGGACGGTGTACGCCACGACGATCTGACCGCGCCGTTCGTCCGGTCGGCCGACCACGGCCGCCTCCGCCACGTCGGGGTGGCGCAGCAGGGCCTCCTCGACCTCCGGTCCGGCGATGTTGTAGCCCGAGGAGATGATCATGTCGTCGGCGCGGGCGACGTACCGGAAGTACCCCTGCGCGTCGCGTACGTAGGTGTCGCCGGTCAGGTTCCAGCCGTCCCGTACGTAGTCCCGCTGCCGGGGGTCCGCCAGGTACCGGCAGCCCACGGGGCCGCGGACGGCCAGCAGCCCCGGCACGTCGTCCGGCACCGGCCGGCCGGCCGCGTCCACCACCCGGGCCTGCCAGCCGGGCACCACCCGGCCGGTCGCACCGGGCCGGATGTCCTCGTCGGCGGCCGAGACGAAGATGTGCAGCAGCTCCGTGGCGCCGATCCCGTTGATGATGCGCAGCCCGGTGCGCTCGTGCCAGGCCCGCCAGGTGGCGGCGGGCAGGTTCTCGCCCGCGGAGACGCAGCGGCGCAGCGCGGAGAGGTCGTACGCGCCGGTGTCGTACGGGCCCAGGGTGTCCAGCATCGACCGGTAGGCGGTGGGCGCGGTGAACAGGACGGTGACCCGGTGCTCGGCCAGCGCGGGCAGCAGGGCGCGCGGGGCCGCCTGCTCCAGCAGCAGCGCGCTGGCCCCGGCACGCAGCGGGAACACCACCAGGCCCCCGAGGCCGAAGGTGAAACCGAGCGGCGGACTGCCCGCGAACACGTCGTCGGGGCGGGGGCGCAGCACATGGCGGGAGAAGGTGTCCGCCACGGCGAGCAGGTCCCGGTGGAAGTGCATGCAGCCCTTGGGACGCCCGGTGGTGCCGGAGGTGAAGGCGATCAGGGCCACGTCGTCCGCGGAGGTCTCCACGGGCGGGAAGGGCTCGGGATGTCCCTCGACGAGCCGCAGCAGGTCGTCGGGGGTCTCGCCGCCGTAAGGGGTGACGCGCAGCCCTGGCACCTCGGCCTTCACCAGGTCGTCCAGCGCGTCCACATGGCACAGCGCGTGGCCCACCCGGGCCATCGCGCAGACCGTGGCCAGTTCCTGGGACCGCTGTCCGGCCAGCACGGTCACGGCCACCGCGCCCGCCCGCATCACCGCCAGCCAGCAGGCGGCGAGCCACGGCCCGGTGGGTCCGCGCAGCAGCACCCGGTTGCCGGGGACCACCCCCAGATCGATGGTGAGGACGTGGGCGATCCGCTCGACGCGCTCGCGCAGCTCCCCGTACGACCACACCGCGCCGGCGCCGTCGCGGAAGGCCGGGCGGTCGGGCCCGAACCGGGCGATGGTGGCGTCGAGCAGTTCGGCGCCGCAGTTCAAGCGGTCCGGGTAGGCCAGCTCGGGCAACTCGAAGAGCAGGTGCGGCCAGGCGTCCGCGGGTGGCAGATGGTCACGGGCAAAGGTGTCGACGTGAGCGGAAGGCATGAGCTCCAAGGCGGGTTCGCCCCCTTGCGACGGTCCGGCCCCGGTGTGGGGGGCCGGCCCCTGCTGTATGGAACCGAATGTATGGAACCGAACGGGGTGGAGCTGTCCGTGCGTGGGCAACACGAGCGTATCGTGATGGTGACGGCAGTCAACAGGACGCGATAGATGCGGGGACATTCGGATGACCGGATTCGCGCTCGAAGCGGAAGACGAGCAGTGGTGCGGGCGGTTGCGCGCACTGTCGACCGAGCGGCTGAGGCCGCTGGCCGAGAAGGGGGAGGCGGGCCGGGTGAACCGCCCGCTGCTCGCGGCACTGGGTGAAGAGGGCCTGCTGGAGCGGGTGTTCACCTCCGGCGCCCTGCACCTGTGCCTGCTGCGGGAATCCCTCGCCTACGGCTGCACGGAGGCGGAGACGGCGCTCGCCCTCCAGGGGTTGGGCGCCCACCCGGTGCTGAGCGCCGGCAGCCCGGCCCAGCGGGAGCGCTGGCTGCCCGGCGTGCGGGAGGGCCGGCTCGTGGCGGCGTTCGCGCTGAGCGAGCCGGGGGCCGGCTCGGACGCCGCCGCACTGACCCTGGCCGCCGAGCGGGACGGCGAGGGATGGCGGCTGCGCGGCGAGAAGCGCTGGATCTCCAACGCCCCCGAGGCGGACTTCTACACCGTCTTCGCCCGAACGGGTGAGGGCTCGGGTTCCCGGGGGATCACGGCCTTCCTGGTGCCCGCCGACCGGCCCGGCCTGACGGGCGAGGCCCTGGAGATGCTGTCCCCGCACCCGATCGGCGCGCTGACCTTCGACGGGGTGCCGGTCGGGCCGCAGGACGTGCTGGGGGAGCCGGGGCGCGGCTTCCGGGTCGCGATGGACACCCTCAACCGGTTCCGGCCCAGCGTCGGCGCCTTCGCCGTCGGCATGGCGCGGGCGGCCCTCGACGCGACGCTGGCGCACACGGCGGGCCGGACCGCCTTCGGCGGGGTCCTCGCCGACCTCCAGGCGGTCGCACACCGGGTGGCGGAGATGGCGACCCGCGTGGAGGCGGCCCGCCTGCTGGTCTACGCGGCCGCCGGCGCCTACGACAGCGGCTCGCCCGAGGTCCCGCGCCGGGCGGCCATGGCGAAGCTGCTGGCCACCGAGACCGCCCAGTACGTGGTGGACCACGCGGTCCAACTGCACGGGGCCGTCGCCCTCCAGCGGGGACACCTGCTGGAACACCTGTACCGGGAGGTGCGGGCGCCGCGGATCTACGAGGGGGCCAGCGAGGTGCAGCGCACGATCATCGCGAAGGAGCTCTACCGGGAGGTGGCGGGATGAGCCTGGAACGCCACAACCCGCATGAGCTCTCCCCGGCGACCGGCTTCTCGCACGCCGTGGCCATGACGGGCGGCCGGCTCGTCTTCCTGGCGGGCCAGACCGCGCTGGACGGTTCCGGCAAGATCGTGGGTGAGAGCCTGCCGGAACAGTTCGAGCGGGCGCTGTCCAACCTGCTGGCGGCCCTGGCGGCGACCGGCGGTACCCCCGGGGGGTTGGCCCGGGTCACCGTCTACGCGGTGGACGTGGCCTCGTACCGGGAGCACGCCGGTGAACTGGGCCGCATCTGGCGCCGGTTGGCCGGGCGGGACTATCCGGCGATGGCCGTCGTCGGGGTGGTCCGACTCTGGGACGAGGAGGCGCTGGTCGAGCTCGACGGCATCGCCGTCCTGCCGTGATTTTGACAGCGACCCGAAGCCGGGGGAGTGTGGATAAGACCGTTTTGGCATGCTTCGCCATCAACACTCGGAGGTGCATGGACATGCGCCGTGGGTTCGTTGCGGCAGCCGTGACAGGGGCGGCCGGGCTCACGCTCGGTCTGATGCCCGTCAGTGGCGCCTTCGCGACAAGTCTTCCGACAGGCCTTCCGCAAACCGACTGGTGTTCCGACTCGCGGTACGGCGAGTGGTCCGCCTGCTGCGACCCCGCACGCGGCAACTACCGGCCCGGCTGGTGCTGGGACAACAGCGGTCGCAACGAGGGCAACTGGCGCGACGCCAGTTGGAACGATCCGAACTGGAACAACTGGAACAACTGGAACGACGGCCGGTATGACAGCCGGTACGACGACGGTTGGCGCGACGGCGGCTGGAACAACGGCGGCTGGAACGACGACTGGCACGACGGCGGCCACGGGTACGACGGCCACCAGGGCAACTGGCACGACGGCGGCTACCGGAGCAACTGGCACGACTAGCCGTCGCCCCGGCGACCGGACCTCCGCTCATCCCGCCAACAGGCGGCCCATCCACTCCTCGATGTCCGCCACGGACCTCGGCAGGGCGCCCGACATCAGTCGGGCGCCCTGCGCCGTCACGACCAGGTCGTCCTCGATGCGCACGCCGATGCCACGCAGCTCCGCCGGCAGGGTCTCGTCGTCCGGCTGGAAGTACAGCCCCGGCTCCACGGTGAGCACCTGCCCCTCCTCCAGCGTGCCGTCCAGGTAGGTGTCGGCCCGCGCCTTCGCGCAGTCGTGGACGTCCAGCCCCAACATGTGGCCGCTGCCGCACAGGGTGTAGCGCCGGTGCAGGTCGCCCTCCGCGTGCTTGAGAACGCCCCACTCGGCGAGCCCCTCCGCGATCACCCGCATCGCGGCCCGGTGGAAGTCGCGGAAGCCCGCGCCCGGGCGCAGCGCCGCCATCCCGGCGTCCTGCGCGGCCAGGACCAGTTCGTACACCTGTCGCTGCACCGGCGAGAACCGGCCCGACAGGGGGAGGGTGCGGGTGATGTCCGCCGTGTAGAGGGTGTCCGTCTCGACGCCCGCGTCCAGCAACAGCAGCTCGTCGCGGTTCAACCGGCCGTCGTTGCGGATCCAGTGCAGGACGCAGGCGTGGGCGCCCGACGCGGCGATCGTCTCGTAGCCGGTGCCGTTCCCCTCGGCCCGGGCGCGCAGGCCGAAGACCCCCTCGATCCAGCGCTCCCCGCGCGGATGGGCCAGCGCGCGCGGCAGCGCCCGTACGACGTCCTCGAACCCGGCCGTGGTGTGGTCCACCGCCCGTTGCAGCTGCTCGACTTCCCAGGCGTCCTTGATCAGGCGCAACTCCGAGAGTGCGGCGGCCAGTTCGGGGTCGGAGGAGGCGTCGCGGGCGGGGGGTGAGCCGAGCGTGTCCAGGTGGGCGCAGCGCAGGCCGGTCAGCCGCTCGGTCTCCGCCAGGTCCGGGCGGCGTCCCACCCAGAACTCCCCGTACCGGCGGTCCCGGTAGAACTCCTCGTTGCCGTCGGCCCGCGGCGACCGGGGGCGCAGGTACAGCACGGCCTCGTGCCGGTGCGGACCGGAGGGCTCCAGCACCAGGACGTGACCCACCTGGTCCTCGCCGGTCAGGCCGGTCAGCCAGGCGTACGCGCTGTGCGGCCGGAAACGGTGGTCGCAGTCGTTGGAGCGCACCTTCAACCCGCCCGCCGGGACGATCAGGCGCTCGCCCGGGAAGCGTGCGCAGAGGCGGGCGCGACGGGCCGGGGTGACGGCGGACGCCGGTGCGGGGCCCCGGTCGGGGAGCGGGGTGGCGGTCCAGTCGCCGGCCATGAAGCGGGACAACTCCGGCGAGACGGGCAGGTCGTGGCTGCCGATGTGGAGGCCGGAGGGGGTGTCGGTCACGGGGGCTCCCTCAAGAAGAAGCGAACTGGTGGTCGCACAGGTCTTGTCAGTGCAATTTCACATTACTATGTTACAGCTCACACCGCGGCACGTTAATCCCCGTCAAACGCCGTGTGACGCAGGGCAGTTCACCGCAGGCAGTTCGCGCACCACTTCCCCCACCTCCCCTCCCCACCAGGAGTTCTCGGTGTCCCAGCACAGAGCTGTGCGTACGTCCCTCCTCTCCGCCGCCGTCGCGGTCACGCTCCTTGCCTCCGCCGGGCAGGCCGTGACCCGGGCGGCCGAGAACGGCACGACGGTTCCCGCGACCTTCGCGGCCGGCGCCCCCGCCGCCGGCCCGACCGCGCCGAACCCCTTCGACGAGGTCGACCGCCTCGCCGATGCCCGGGAACCCGTGGCGGCCCCCGCCACCACCCCCGGAGGCCTCGCCGGCAAGGGCCGGATCCCCGGCGCCGCGCGCCCCACCACGTCGCCCCTCGACGCGGCCGCCGCCTCGGCCGGCGAGCGGTCGGAGAAGAGCCGCAAGGCGGCCGCCGCCCAGGCCGCGCCCACCACCCGGAACCAGGCCGTCGCCGTCCCCTGCACCCTCGACGGGATCACCGGCCTCTCGCCGGAACGTTTCGCCGACTTCCTCGGCGACCCGGCCGTCCTCGCCGACGGCTGTCTGCGCGGCCTCGTCTGGACCTGGGACGCCCGCCTCGCGCCCGTCATGTCCGACGCCCACGTCCAGGCCGTCTCCCGCCGGATATCCGCCGCGGCCGCCGCCCACGACGGCCGCAACTCCTCGCACCTGGAGGAGATGTTCACCTACCTGCACGCCGTCGCCTACCACGACTACTCCCGCGACGAGATCGACGTCACCGACGCCCCGACCGTCGACGCCATGCGCCGCGCCGTCGCGGACTTCGCCGCCGCCGCCCACACCTTCGACGCCACCCCGACCAACGCCCGCACCCTGCGCGAGGCCCTCTACGCCGCGAGCGCCCCGGGCCTGCGACAGCACCAACTCGGCCTGATCACCAAGGTGCTCGCCACCATGGACCCGGCGCACCCCGCGACCCACCAGGACGCCTCCTGGGGCGGTGCGGCCCTCGCGGCGCTCTCCGTCAACTACCTCGGCGTCTACCCGGGCAACCAGGACGCCGCCTTCCAGGCCGCGGTCTCCGCCGACCCGGCCTACCGCGCCGTGTTCAAGGCCTTCGGCGGGTACGTCCACCTCAAGGGCGGCGGCAACGCGTGGGTGGCCCGCGACGCGCTCGGCGAGTACGGCCGCTTCGGCCAGATCGACGCCCTCAAGAGCCAGGTCGTCGCCGACCTCGGCGCCCTGCTGGAACCGGTCAGGTCGGGCTTCGGCAACGGCAGCGAGCAGTGGGCCAAGATCGTCTCCTGGCTCAACTTCTACGAGGCGTGCAAGCCGTACGGGGTGTGCAAGGAGGACATCGAGAAGCAGCTCTTCCCCTACACGTACTCCTACGACAACGGCGGCATCAAGGTCCGCACCGCCCTCGACCGGGCCACCGTCGACCAGCTCTACTACGCGAGCAAGCAGGTCAAGTCCCAGTACCACCGGGTGCTCGGCACCGAACAGCCGCTCGCCGGCGACCCCAACACCACGTTGAACATCGTGCTGTACGCCTCCCGCGCCGACTACGAGAACTACCACCCCATCCTCACCGGCTACGGAACCAACAACGGCGGCATCTACATCGAGAACGGCGCCACCTTCTACACCTACCAGCGCCGCGTCCCCCAGGACTCCTCCCTCACGCTGGAGGAGCTGTTCCGTCACGAGTACACGCACTACCTCAACGGCCGCTACGCCGTACCCGGCTTCTTCGGCGAGGGCCCCTGGTACGAGGGTGACCGCACGACCGCCATGGACGAGGGAACGGCCGAGTTCTTCGACGGAGCCACCCGGGACAACGGCATCGCCGTGCGCAAGTCCCTGGTCAAGAGCGTCATCGCCGACACGTCGGGCGGCGGCCCCCGGATGACCGTGGAGCAACTGCTCAACGCCACCTACGACGGCGACGGCTTCCGCTTCTACAGCTACGCCGGCACCTTCTTCGAGTTCCTGTGGACCGAGAAGCCCATGCTGCTGCGCGAGATGTACACCCACCTGCGGGGCAACGACGTCGCCGCCTACGACGCCTGGCGTCACCGGACCGGCGCGGACACCTACCTCCAGCGCGACTACAACCGCTTCCTGGACGCGCAGATCGCCAAGGTGGACCAGCTGTACGTGCCGAACACCACCTACACCGCCAACGACCGGCTGCGCGACTCCGCGCTCGCCTCGGTGAAGTCGACCTTCGCGACGGCCACGTACAACACCCCGGACTGCGTGGAGAACGGCGAGCCCGGCAAGCGCCGGTTCACCTGTACCGGCCGGATCACCGCGAACCTGAAGAACTGGCGCAGCGACGACCAGAACTTCAAGGACATGTCCGAGACGGTGGACTACTTCCTCCTCGACCGGGCGGGCGCGGCCTCCAACAACCTGGCCGACATGAACTGCTCCTTCGGCCCGGTGGAGATCTGGACCAACAAGGTGGCCGGGACCTCCCCCTACAGCTGTGAGGGACCGCTGCGCGACTGACCGACGCCGGTGGTCGGTCCCGTCGTGAACGGGGGGCGGGACCGGCCCCGGAGTGCCTAGGCACCCTATGAAGAATGTGACATATTACTGCCGTGCCCCAGAGACACTCCCTGGACGTCGTCGTCATCGGCGCCGGCGTCGTCGGCGCCGCGTGCGCGTACCACGCCGGCCGCGCCGGACTCTCCGTGGCCGTCGTGGACCGCGGCCCCGTGGCCGGCGGCACCACCGGCGCCGGCGAGGGCAACCTGCTCGTCTCCGACAAGGAGGCCGGGCCCGAACTCGACCTGGCCCTGCTGTCGGCGAGGCTGTGGCGCGAACTCGCCGAGGTCCTCCCGCACGCCGTGGAGTACGAGGCCAAGGGCGGGCTGGTCGTCGCACCGGACGACACCACGCTGAAAGCGCTGCGCGCCTTCGCCGAGGGCCAGCGCGGCGCGGGCGTCGACGCCGTCGAGGTGGGCCCGCGGGAACTGCGCGAGCTGGAACCCCACCTGGCCCCGGGTCAGGCGGGCGGCTTCCACTATCCGCAGGACGCCCAGGTCCACCCCGCGCAGGCGGCGGCGCGACTGCTCGCCGCCTCCGGCGCCCGGATCCACCTCGGGGAGGAGGTCACCGGGCTGCTCACGGAGGGCGGCCGGGTGTGCGGGGTGCGCACCGGCCGCCGGGAGCTGCGGGCGCCGGCCGTCGTCAACGCCGCCGGCACCTGGGGCGGGAGGATCGCCGAACTCGCCGGGACCACCCTGCCGGTGCTGCCGCGCCGCGGTTTCGTCCTGGTGACCGAGCCGCTGCCGAGGGTGGTCCGGCACAAGGTGTACGCCGCCGACTACATCGCGGACGTGGCCAGCGGCTCCGCCGCCCTCCAGTCCTCGGCGGTCGTCGAGGGCACTCCTTCGGGGCCGGTGCTCATCGGGGCGACCCGGGAGCGGGTCGGCTTCGACCGGGGCCTGTCCACGCGGGCGCTGCGCCGGCTCGCCGCACAGGCGGCCGCGCTGTTCCCGGTACTGGCCGACGTACGGGTGCTGCGGACCTACCACGGCTTCCGGCCCTACCTGCCCGACCACCTCCCGGCGATCGGCCCCGACCCCCGGGCCCCCGGGCTGCTGCACGCCTGCGGCCACGAGGGCGCCGGCATCGGCCTGGCGCCGGCCACCGGGCTGCTGATCGCCGCGGCCCTGACCGGGACCGAACCCCCGCTGGACCCACGTCCGTTCCGCCCGGACCGGTTCGGCCCCCCGGCCGCCGGCGAACCGAAGGAGACCAGGTGACGAACGGCCCCACCGACCCGGACCGCCCGCCGCGGCGCTCCCTGCGCCGGCTGCTCCGCGGCCCCGCCCGGTCACCCCGCGACCTGGTCGGCGGCGCGCCCCGGGCCACGTACGTCCTGCGCTTCGACGGCCGCGAACTGCCCGCGAGCGCGGGCCAGAGCATCGCCGCAGCCCTCTGGGGCGCGGGCGTCCTCGCCTGGCGCACCACCCGCGAGAACGGCGCGCCGCGCGGGGTGTTCTGCGGGATCGGGAGCTGCCACGACTGTCTCGTCACCGTCAACGGGCGCCCGAACCGGCGCGCCTGCCTGACCCCGGCCCGCCCCGGGGACACCGTCACCACCCAGGAAGGGACCGGCCGTGCCGAACTCGGCGTCTGACGGCGTGCCGTGCGACCTCGCCGTCGTCGGAGCGGGCCCCGCCGGGCTCGCCGCCGCCGTCACGGCCGCCGACCTCGGGCTGCGCGTCGCCCTGCTGGACGCGGGGGAGCGGCCGGGCGGCCAGTACTACCGGCGTCCCGCGCCCGCCCTCGGCGCGGCCCGCCCCGAGGTCCTGCACCACGACTGGGCCGCCTTCGCCTCCCGCGAAGCCGCCCTGCGCGCCCACGCGTCGGCGGGTCGGATCACCCACCTCCCGCTCCACCACGTGTGGACCGTCGTCCCGGCCGGCGCCGAACTGCTGCTGCACGCCGTCGCCGGCCCCGAGGAGGAGGCCGTCGCCGTACGGGCCCGCGCCGTGCTCCTCGCCACCGGCGCCTTCGAGCGGAACCTGCCCTTCCCGGGCTGGACGCTGCCCGGGGTGATCGGCGCCGGCGGTGCGCAGGCCATGCTCAAGGGCGGGCTCGTGCTGCCGGGCCGGCGGATCGTCGTCGCCGGGAGCGGGCCGCTGCTGCTCGCCGTGGCCGGGTCCCTCGCGGCGGCCGGCGCCACCGTGCCGGCGGTGGTGGAGGCCGCCGCGTACACCGCGTACGCCGGCCGGCTCCCCGCCCTGTTGCGCAACCCCGGCAAGCTCGGCGAGGCCGCCACGTACGGCGGGGCCCTGCTGCGGCACGGGATCCGGCTGCTTACCCGGCACGCCGTCACCGAGGCCCACGGCAGCGACCGGGTCGAGGCGGTGACCGTGGCCCGACTCGACCGGCAGTGGCGGCCGGTGCCCGGCACCGCCCGCCGCGTCCCCTGCGACGCCGTCGCCGTGGGCCACGGGCTGGTGCCGCAACTGGAACTGGCCACCGGCCTGGGCTGCGCCACCCGACTCGGGGCCGACGGAGCCGTCGCCCTGGAGGTGGACGCGCGTCAGCGGACCTCCGTGCCCGGCGTCTGGTCGGCGGGGGAGACCGGGGGCATCGGCGGCGCCCGACTGGCCCTGGTGGAAGGGGAGATCGCGGCCCACACGATCGCCGGCCGGGCCGCCCCCGCCGTGCTCGTCCGACGCCGCGCCCGGCTCCGCGCGTTCGCCGGGGCGATGGGCGCGGCCCACCGCCCGGGGGCGGGGTGGCCCGGCTGGCTGCGGGAGGACACCGAGGTGTGCCGCTGCGAGGAGGTCCCCGCGGGCCGGATCCGCGAGGCGGTGCGCGACCTGGGCGCGCGGGACGCCCGTACCGTCAAACTGCTCACCCGGGCGGGGATGGGCTGGTGCCAGGGCCGGATGTGCGGCCCGGCCGTCGCCGCCCTCGCGGGGCGGGACCCGGACCCGGACCGCAGGCCGCTGTCCTGCCCGGTCCCGCTGCGCCGGCTCGCCGAA
This sequence comes from Streptomyces sp. NBC_01426, assembly GCF_036231985.1. GTDB lineage: Bacteria > Actinomycetota > Actinomycetes > Streptomycetales > Streptomycetaceae > Streptomyces. Next base: position 2,173,585 of record NZ_CP109500.1, on the reverse strand, counting down.
CTGCCCGCCGAGGAAAGCTGATCGACCCCGATCCGGGATCCCGGGACCCTTGTGGGCTTCCTGCGCCCACTAGTAAAATGTCACACACCACTCTAGGGAGCTCTCATGACCCACGCGCACACCCCCGCGCCCGCCCGCACCCGCCCCTGGCACGGAATCATGGTCGCCACCGCACTGCCGCTGCGCGACGACCTGACCGTCGACCACGACGCCTACGCCGAACACGTGGCCTGGCTGATCGCCAACGGCTGCGACGGCGTCGTCCCCAACGGCTCCCTCGGGGAGTACCAGACCCTCACCGACGAGGAGCGGGCCCGGGTCGTCCGCACGGCCGTCGAGGCGGCCGGCGACGGCGAGCGGGTCATGCCCGGCGTCGCCGCCTACGGCAGCGCCGAGGCCCGCCGCTGGGCCGACCAGGCCGCCGAGGCGGGCGCGGGCTCCGTGCTGCTGCTGCCCCCCAACGCCTTCCGCGCCGACGAGCGGGCCGTACGGGACCACTACGCGCAGGTCGCCGGCGCGGGCCTGCCCGTCGTGGCCTACAACAACCCCATCGACACGAAGGTGGACCTGACCCCGGCCCTGCTGGCCCGGCTGCACGCCGACGGCAGCATCGTCGCCGTCAAGGAGTTCTCCGGCGACGTCCGCCGCGCCTACGAGATCGCGGAACTCGCCCCCGGCCTCGACCTGCTCGTCGGGGCCGACGACGTGCTCCTCGAACTCGCCCTCGCCGGAGCCGTCGGCTGGATCGCCGGCTACCCCAACGCCCTGCCGCGCGCCTGCGCCACCCTCTACCGGGCCGCCGTCGCGGGCGACCTCGACACCGCGCTGCCGCTCTACAAGTCCCTGCACAGCCTGCTGCGTTGGGACTCCAAGACGGAGTTCGTCCAGGCCATCAAGCTCTCCATGGACCTGACCGGGCGCCCCGGCGGCGCCACCCGCCCGCCCCGGTTCCCGCTGACCGGCGAGACCGAGGCGGCGGTCCGTGCCGCCACCGAGAAGGCCCTCGCCGAAGGCCTCAACTAGCCCCCGGGGGAGTCCCCATGCGTACGCGACACATCTACCACGCGGTCGATTCGCACACCGAGGGCATGCCGACCCGGGTGATCACCGGCGGGGTCGGGGTGATCCCCGGAGCCACGATGGCGCAGAAACGGCTGCACTTCATCGAGCACCTCGACCACGTCCGCACGCTGCTCATGTACGAGCCGCGCGGCCACTCCGCGATGAGTGGCGCGATCCTGCAACCCCCCACCCGACCCGACGCCGACTTCGGCGTGCTCTACATCGAGGTGTCGGGCCTGCTCCCCATGTGCGGACACGGCACCATCGGGGTGGCCACGGTGCTGGTCGAGACCGGCATGGTGCCGGTCGTCGAACCGGTCACCACCGTCCGCCTCGACACCCCGGCCGGACTGGTGAGCGTGGACGTCCTGGTCGAGGACGGCGCCGCCCTCCGCGCCACCTTCACCAACGTCCCCGCCTTCGCCGTCGGCCTCGACCGCAAGGTCGAGGTCCCCGGCTTCGGCACCGTCACCCACGACCTCGCCTACGGGGGCAACTTCTACGCCTTCGTCGAACTCGACGCCCTCGGGCTCCCCTTCGACCGCGCCCGCGGCGACGAACTGCTCGCCGCCGGGCTCGCCGTCATGGACGCCGTCAACGCCTCGGACGACCGGCCCGTCCACCCCGAGGACCCCTCCATCGCCGGCGTCAAACACGTCTACCTCGCCGCCCCCGGATCCGACGCCCGCCGCTCCCGGCACGCCATGGCCATCCACCCCGGCTGGTTCGACCGTTCGCCCTGCGGTACGGGCACCAGCGCGCGCATGGCCCAACTGCACGCCCGCGGCCTGCTGGAGCAGGGCGCGGACTTCGTCAACGAGTCCTTCATCGGAACCGAGTTCACCGGCCGACTGATCGGGGAGAGCACGGTCGGCGGACTCCCGGCGGTCGTCCCCACCGTCACCGGACGGGCGTGGATCACGGGCACCGCCCAGTACTTCCTCGACCCGTCCGACCCCTTCCCCGGAGGGTTCCTCCTGTGACCACCGCGCCCCGCCCGGTCCACGCCGTCGACTACCACACCGCCGGCGAACCCTTCCGGATCGTCCGCGACGGCCTCCCGCCGATCCCCGGCGACAGCGTCGCCGAGCGCTGCGCCACCGCCATCGGGCCCGGCGGCTCCGGGACGGCCCCACGCCGGGGCGCGCTGGACGACGTACGGCGCCTGCTGGTGCGGGAACCGCGCGGACACGCGGGCATGTACGGCGGGTTCGTCGTGCCCCCGGACGACGACGGCGCCCACTTCGGGGTGCTGTTCTGGCACAAGGACGGCTACTCCACGGCCTGCGGGCACGGCGCGATGGCCCTCGGCGCCTGGGCCGTGGACAGCGGCCTGGTCCCCGCCCCGGACACCGGTGACGCGCACGTCCGCATCGACGTGCCCTCCGGACGCGTCGCCGTCACCGTGCACCGGGAGGCGGGCCGCACCACCGGGATCACCTTCCGCAACGTCCCGGCCCGGATCGGCGCCCGCAAGGTCCCGGTGGCGACCACCCTGGGTCCGGTCGAGGTGGACCTCGCGCACGCCGGCGCCTGCTACGCCTCCGTCCGGGCGGGCGACCTCGGGCTGGACGTCTCCCGCGCCGCGCTGCCCGAACTGGTCCGCGCCGGACGGGAGATCAGGGCCGCCCTCGCCACCCACCCCGGGACCTGGCACCCCGACGGACCACTGCTCTCCGGGGTGTACGGGGTGATCCTCCACGAGGAGCTGCCGGACACCCCCCGAGGGCCGCACCAGCGCAACGTCACCGTCTTCGCCGACGGGCAGGTCGACCGCTCGCCCTGCGGCTCCGGGACCTCGGCCCGGCTCGCACTGCTGGCCGAGGACGGTCGGCTGGGCCCGGGGGAGGAACTGCTGCACGAATCGGTCCTGGGAACGCTGTTCACCGGCCGGCTCGTGCCCGGGACCGCCCCCGACGCCCCCGTCACCGAGGTCACCGGCACCGCCCACCGCACCGGCGAACACACCTTCACCGTCGACCCGCACGACGACCTGGGCACCGGGTTCCTGCTGTGATCCCCCAGTGGTCCGCCGCGCGGATGACCGCGCTGCTCACACCCGCCGCGGCGGCGGACGCCCTGGCCGACGCGCTGCGGGCCGGGCTCGACCCCGAGACCTGCCCGCACCGCACCGCCCTGCCCGTGCCCGGCGGGGAACTGCTGCTGATGCCGGCCGCGTTCGGGGGGTACGCCGGCGTGAAGATCGCCGGGGTGGCGCCCGGGAACCCCGCGCGCGACCTGCCCCGGATCACCGGCTCGTACCTGCTCCTCGACGGGCCCACACTGCGCCCGCTCGCCCTCTTCGACGGGGCCGCCCTGACCGCACTGCGCACCCCGGCGGTGTCGGCGCTCGCGCTGCGGTACCTCGCCCCGGGGGACCGGCCGGCGCGCATGGTCCTCTTCGGGTCGGGTCCGCAGGCGTACGGACACCTCGAAGCCGTCCTCGCCGAACGGGAGGTGGCGGACGTCGTGGTGGTGGCCCGGGACCCGGCCGGCGCCGCGAGACTGGCCGCGCACGCCCGCGCCCTCGGGGCCGCGGCCCGGACGGGCACGGCGTCGGCGGTGGCGGAGGCCGACCTGATCGTCTGCTGCACCACGGCCCGCGCGCCCCTCTTTGACGGCCGGCTCGTCGCCCCGGGCGCCACCGTCGTCGCCGTGGGCTCCCACGAGCCGGACGCCCGGGAGACCGACAGCGCCCTCGTGCGGCGCGCGGTCGTGTACGTGGAGGCGCGGTCGGCGGCCCTGCGCGAGGCGGGCGACCTGCTGGTCCCGGAGGCGGAAGGCCTCCTCGGGCCCGGGCACGTCGCGGGCACCCTGGCCGACCTGGTCGCGGGACGCGTCCCGCCGCCGGGGCGGGCGGATTCCCCGCGACTCTTCAAGAGCGTGGGCATGGCCTGGGAGGATCTTGCCGTGGCGGCCGCCCTGTTCCGGGCCGCCGGGGCAAGCGGCGCAACGTGACATTGTACGCTGGCCTCTGCTCGCCGCTGGTGTAGTGGTCTCGGAGGAAACGCAATGGGTGACCTGAAGCAGCACAGTCTCATCAAGGCCCAGGAACGACTCCGGGACCAGGTCGGCCATGCCCTGCGAGCCGCCCTGATCGCGGGCGAACTGCGCCCCGGCAGCGTGTACTCCGCCCCCGGCCTCGCCGCCGAGCTCGGCGTCTCGGCCACCCCGGTGCGCGAGGCCATGCTCGACCTGGCCCGCGAGGGACTGGTGGAACCCGTCCGCAACAAGGGCTTCCGCATCACCGAGGTCAGCGAACGCGACCTGGACCAGTACACCGAACTGCGCACCATGATCGAGGTGCCGACCATCGGCCGGATCACCGAGATCGCCACCGCCGAGCAACTGGAGGCGCTGCGCCCCGTCGCGTTGGAGATCGTCACCAGCGCCCGGGAGCACAACCTCATCGGCTACCTGGAAGCGGACCGCCGCTTCCACCTGGGCCTGCTGGCCCTCGCCGGCAACGACCGGCTCGTCGAGACGGTCGGCGACCTGCGCAAGCGTTCCCGCCTCTACGGCCTGACCGGCCTGGACGAGGCCGGGAAGCTGGTCTCCTCCGCCGAGGAGCACATCGAACTGCTCGACCTCATGATCAGCGGTGACGCCGAGGCCGCCCAGGCGTGCATGGTCCGCCACCTCGGCCACGTGCGTTCCCTCTGGGCGCAGGGCCGCGACGAGCCGGTGGGACGCACGCCGGGCCGGCTCGGCTCCGGCGTCTGACACCGCCCCGCACGCGCACGGGGCCGCTCCGTGTCGCCCGGCCCCGCGTGGCCCGGCCCCGCGTGGTCCGGCCGCGTCCGGTCGACCCCCGTGCGGTCCGGTGCTTCCGGCCCGCGGGATCAGAGGCGGGAGCCGCCGCCGGTGACGCGGCTCCACAGGGAACGGGTCGCGCCGAAGCCGCTCTCATGAGCCCAGACGTGGGTGCAGGCCGGGCACTGGAGGTGGAGCAGGCTCCCGTTGTTGGAGAGCAGGTAGCGCCAGTGGGCGGAACACGTCCGCCGCTCCCCGCACGGCACGCAGTCGCGGTCGTCCGCGCAGCTCGGGCAGGGCACCCAGGCGCGGCGCCCGGGATCCGCCTGCGGGTCAAGCGGCAGCACGGCCGCCCCCGCGCGGGGAGAGCACGCCGGCCGCGACGAGCCGGTCGTGCACGCGCTGCTGCTCCTCGTCGAGGCCGGAGTACAGCAGGTCGTACGCCGCTTCCTCGCCGCGGAGCACCTCGACGGGATCCCAGTCGTCGCCGAGGGCGTCCAGGACGTGCGCCCGGCGGAGCACCTCGTGCGCGGTGAGGTCGACGTCGAACCCGACGAGCGCCGGGTCGGCCGGGCCGGTGGAGGGGGTGGGGTCATGTGGGGGCATACGGTCGAACTTAGGTAACCCTTCCTTCTCGCGGCAAGAGGGGGTGGGGCATGTCACAGCGGGTCGGCGGCCCCCTCGGCGGTCTGTCGTCGACACCTTTTGAACACGGCTGGGTAACGGCGTGACGGAACCCTTGTCAGTGCAATTTCACATTACTATGTTACCGGTCACACCGTAGAGCGCCCCTCACTGGAGTGACCATGACCCAGCGCACCCAACTCGCCCTCGCCACCGCTCTGGTGGCGGCACTCGCCGTCGGCGCCTCGGGTTGCTCCGACGCCGGCGGCAAGGGGTCCGCCGGCGGCCCCGCCGCCAACCCCGCCGCCGCCAACGAGGGCAGGACGCTCGGCGGCACCCCGACCAAGGGCGGCACCCTGACCGTCCTGTCCAACCAGGACTTCTCCCACCTCGACCCGGCCCGCAACTGGACGATGCCGACCATGGACTTCGGCACCCGCCTGCTCTACCGCACGCTCGTCACCTTCAAGGCCGAACCCGGCAAGGCCGGCAGCGAGTTGGTCCCCGACCTCGCGACCGACCTCGGCACCCCGTCCGACGGCGGCAGAACCTGGACCTTCACCCTCAAGGAAGGCGTCAAGTACGAGGACGGAACCCCCGTCCGGGCCCAGGACGTCAAGTACAACGTCGAGCGCTCCTTCGCCCCCGACCTGACCGGCGGACCCGACTACGCCGCCCAGTACCTGGCCGGCGGCGAGAGCTACAAGGGCCCGCTCCAGGGGCAGCACCTCGACTCGATCAAGACGCCCGACGACCGCACGGTCGTCTTCCAACTCAGGCGCCCGGTCGCCGACTTCTCCGCCACCGCCACCCTGCCGACCTTCGCGCCGGTCCCGCAGGCCAAGGAGACGGGCACCCGCTACGACGCCCGCCCCTTCTCCTCCGGCCCCTACAAGATCGAGTCGTACGACCGGGACAAGAAGCTGGTCCTGGTCCGCAACGAGCACTGGGACGCCCGCACCGACACCGTCCGCAAGGCCTACCCCGACCGCTTCGTCGTCGTCATGGGCCTCAAGGGCGGCCAGATCGACGACCGCATCATCGCCGGGGAGGGGGCGGACGCCTCCGCCGTCCAGTACTCCGACATGCGGCCCGAGAGCGCGCCCAAGGTCCTGCCGAAGGCGGACGTCAAGGCCCGACTGCTCGCCGAGTCCCAGGGCTGTACGGAGATGCTCCACCTCAACAACTCCCGCGCCCCCTTCGACGACCCCCGGGTCCGCGAGGCCATGCAGTACGCGGTCGACAAGGAGGCCGTGGTCACGGCCGGAGGCGGCCCCGCCCTCAACGAGGTGGCCACCGCCTACCTGCCCCCGGCCCTCTCCGGCGGCCGGCAGGCCGACACCCTCAAGATCCCGCCCGCCGGCGACCCGGCCAAGGCCAAGGAACTCCTCAAGGCCGCGGGCAAGGAGAAGCTGAAGGTGTCCTTCGCCGTCTCCACCGGCGACAAGGGCAAGGCCGAGGCCATCCAACAGGGCCTGTCCCGGGCGGGGGTCGAGGTCGTCATCGACACGATCGACCCGGGCGCGTACTACGACGTCATCGGCGACCTCTCCACCACCCCCGACATGACCCTCGCGGGCTGGTGCCCCGACTACCCCTCCGGTTCCACCTGGATCCCCTTCGTCTTCGACGGACGCACCGTCAAGGAGAAGGGCAACCAGGGCAACTACAGCCAGTTCCGCGACGAGGCGACGACGAAGCGGATCGACGAGATCAACGCCATGGCCGACGCCGGGCAGGCCGAACGGGCCTGGATCGCACTCGACGCGGAGATCATGAAGAAGTCCCCCTCCGTCCCGGTCCTGCTGGAACGCAAGCCCCTGCTCATCGGCACCAACATCGCGGGCGCCTTCGGCCACCCGGTGTGGACCGGCACCGTCGACTACGCCGCGATCGGCCTCAAGGACCCCTCCAAGAGCCGAGGTTGAGGCCCGACGGACACCCGGAAGCCCGTCGAGCCATGACCGACAACCGAGCCACCGCCTCCCAACCCACCGCCTCCCAACCCGCCGCCTCCCAACCCGCCGCCTCCCTGCCCACCGACCCCGGCCCCGCCGCATCCCGACCCGCCGCGGCCGCGGCAACCGCGCCGCCGGCCAGGACCGTTCCCCCGGGCAGCAGCCCCTGGCAGCTCGCCCGTCGCGAACTCCGTCGTCGTCCCACCGTCCGCGTCAGCCTCTGCGTCGTCCTCCTCTTCGTCCTGATGGCCGTCGGCGCCCCCTGGCTGGGCGCGCTCGGCGGCTGGTCCCCGAACGAGTTCGACAAGTCCGCCATCGACCCCTACCTCGCGGGCCAACCCCTCGGCTCCTTCGGGGGGATCGGCTCTGCGCACTGGCTGGGCGTCGAACCCGTCACCGGCCGCGACCTGTTCGCCCGCGTCGTGGCCGGCGCCCAGGTCTCCCTGCTGATCGCCTTCGCCGCCACCGCCATCGTGGTGGCCGTCGGCACGGCCGCCGGGATCGCCGCCGGCTACTTCGGCGGCCGCGTCGACGCGGTGCTCTCCCGCCTGATGGACCTCACCATGTCCTTCCCGTCCCTGATCTTCATGATCGCCACGCTCTCGGTGGCCAAGGACGTCAACCGGATCGTGCTCATGACCGCCGTCATCGGCCTCTTCGGCTGGCCCGGCGTCGCCCGCGTGGTCCGGGGCCAGACCCTCTCCCTCAAGCACCGCGAGTACGTGGACGCCGCCCGCGTCGCCGGCGCCGGCTCCTGGCGCATCCTGACCCGCGACGTCCTCCCGGGCGTCGCCGGGCCGGTCATCGCCTACACCACCCTGCTGATCCCCGGAATGATCAGCACCGAGGCCGCCCTGAGCTACCTCGGCGTCGGGGTCCGCCCGCCCACCCCGTCCTGGGGCCAGATGATCGCCGAATCCGTGACCTACTACGAGACCGACCCCGTGTACTTCGTCATCCCGAGCGTCTTCCTCTTCCTCGCGGTCCTCGCCTTCACCCTGCTCGGCGACGCCCTGCGCGACATCCTCGACCCGAGGGGCGGACGGACGTGATCCTCTACCTGGCCCGCCGGCTGCTCGCCCTCGCGGGCGTGCTCCTCGCCATCGCCGCCGTCACCTTCGTCATCTTCCAGGTCCTGCCCTCCGACCCGGCCGCCGCGGCCTGCGGCAAGACCTGCGGCCCCGAACGACTCGCCGACGTCCGCGAGTACCTCGGCCTCGACCAGCCCGTCTGGAGTCGCTTCGTCCACTTCCTCACCGGCATCTTCACCGGCCGCACCCTCGGCACCGGCCAGTACGCCGTCCGCTGCGACTTCCCCTGCCTGGGCTACTCGTACGAGAACTCCCTGCCCGTCTGGGACCTGCTGATGGACCGGCTCCCCGTCTCCGCCTCCCTCGCCGTCGGCGCGGCCGTCCTGTGGCTGGTCCTCGGACTCGGCGCCGGGGTCACCGCCGCCCTGCGCAAGGACACCGCCACCGACAGGACGCTCATGGTCGGCGCCGTCGCCGCCGCCTCGCTGCCCGTCTACTTCACCTCGGTGATGCTGATCTTCGGGGTCATCCGCGTCGCCGGACTGCTGCCCTACCCGACCTACCGGGCCCTCGCCGACGACCCGCTCGGCTGGGCCTCCAACCTGCTCCTGCCCTGGACCGCGCTCGCCCTGCTCTACGCCGCCATGTACGCCCGCCAGAGCCGGGGCTCGATGATCGAGGCGATGGCCGAACCGTACATCCGCACCGCCCGCGCCAAGGGGATGCCCGAACGCACCGTCGTGGTCAAACACGGGCTGCGCTCCGGGATGACCCCCATCCTCACGATCTTCGGCATGGACCTCGGCGGACTCCTCGCCGGCGCCGTCATCACCGAGTCCATCTTCGGACTCCCCGGCGTCGGGAGGCTGTTCTACGGGGCGCTCGTCAGCTCCGACCAGCCCGTGGTCCTCGGCGTCACCCTGCTCGCCGCCTTCTTCATCGTCCTCGCCAATCTGGCCGTGGACCTCCTGTACGCCGTCGTCGACCCGAGGGTGAGGTACTGATGGACGCACCCGCACCGCCACCACTGCTCGAAGTCCGCGACCTGCGCGTCACGTTCACCACCCCGCGCGGGGTCGTACGGGCCGTCGACTCGCTCGGCTTCACCGTCGAGGCCGGCCGCACCCTCGGCATCGTCGGGGAGTCAGGCTCGGGCAAGTCCGTCACCTCGCTCGCCGTCATGGGCCTGCACCGCGGCGCCGAGGTCGGCGGCTCCGTCGCCCTCGACGGGGAGGAACTCACCGGGATGTCCGAGAAGCGGCTCTCGCGGATCCGCGGCCGCCGGATGGCCATGATCTTCCAGGATCCGCTGAGCAGCCTGCACCCGTACTACACCGTCGGTGAGCAGATCGCCGAGCACGTCCGCGTGCACCTGCGGTCCGGGCGGGCCGCCGCCCGCAAACGGGCGGTCGACATGCTCGGCGAGGTCGGCATCCCCGAACCGGCCCGACGGGCGGGGGAGTACCCGCACCAGTTCTCCGGGGGCATGCGCCAGCGCGCCATGATCGCGATGGCCCTGGCCTGCGAACCGGACCTGCTGATCGCCGACGAGCCGACGACCGCGCTCGACGTCACGGTGCAGGCCCAGATCCTGGAGCTGATCGCCCGGCTTCAGCAGGACCGGGGCCTCGGCGTCGTGATGATCACCCACGACCTGGGGGTGGTGGCCCGCGTCGCCCACGAGGTGCTCGTCATGTACGGCGGCCGGGTCGCCGAACGGGCCGGCGTGGACGCGCTGTTCGCCGACCCCGCCCACCCCTACACGCGCGGGCTGCTGGACTCGCTGCCCCGGCTCGACGACCCGGACGACGCCCCGCTGCGGGCCATCGCCGGCTCCCCGCCCTCGCCGGGGACCCCTACGCCGGGCTGCGCCTTCGCCCCGCGCTGCCCGATGGCCACCGCGCTGTGCACGGACGAACGACCGGAACTCGTGCCCCACGCCCTCGGGCGGACGGTGGCCTGCCACCACGCCGGGACCCGGTACACGAAGGAGGTGGCCTGATGGCCGCGCCGACCACCGCGCCCACCCCGTCGGACACCGCCGCGGACACCCTGCTGTCCGTACGCGACCTGACCATGACCTTCCCCGGCAGGCGGTCGGTGACCGGGCGCCGGGGGGCGCCCGTGCGCGCCGTCGACGGGGTCTCCTTCGACCTGGCGGCGGGCGAGTCCCTCGGGCTGGTGGGGGAGTCGGGCTGCGGGAAATCCACCACCGGCCGGATGCTCGTACGGCTGCTGGAGCCCACCTCCGGCCGTGTCACCTTCGACGGCCGGGACATCAGCCGGCTCTCCCAGGGCGCGCTGCGTCCCCTGCGGCGCAACCTCCAGATGGTGTTCCAGGATCCGCACTCCTCCCTCAACCCCCGCCAGACGGTGGCCCGGATCATCTCCGACCCGCTGCTCGTGCAGGGCTGGTCGGCGGGCGACGCCCGGCGCAGGGCGGTCGAGCTGATGGAACTCGTCGGCCTCGTCCCCGAACACGTCGACCGCTACCCGCACGAGTTCTCCGGCGGGCAGGCCCAACGCGTGGGGATAGCCCGCTCGTTGGCCACCGGCCCCCGGTTGGTCATCGCGGACGAGCCCGTCTCCGCCCTGGACGTCTCCGTGCAGGCGCAGATCGTCAACCTGTTGGAGCGGCTGCGCGCGGAGCTGGGCCTGGCGTACGTGTTCATCGCGCACGACCTCTCCGTCGTCAAGCGGATCAGCGACCGGGTCGCCGTCATGTACCTGGGCCGGATCGTCGAGATCGGCGACAAGCGCGCCCTGTACGAGAACCCCCAACACCCCTACACCCGGGCCCTGCTGTCCGCGGTGCCGCTGCCGGACCCGGCCGCCGAGCGGCGGCGCGAGCGGATCGTGCTGCTCGGCGACCCGCCGAGCCCGGCCGCCCCGCCGCCCGGCTGCGCCTTCCACCCGAGGTGTCCGAAGGCGCGGGAGATCTGCCGGGCGGAGAGGCCCGTGCTCCGGTCCGCCGCCTCGCGCGAGGTGGCCTGTCACTTCCCGGGTGACTGACGGGGATCCCAGGGAAGGGAGAACGAAGGGCCCCGGAGCCGACATGATCGGCTCCGGGGCCCTTCGCCCCTGTCGTCCATGCCTTGCCTGCCCGGCCCGAGGACCGTCACGGCCGCGCCGGCGCCGGCCCGGTCGTCACGGTGTCAACTCGGCCCGGAAGAAAGCCAGTTCCTGGGCCATCACCCTCTCCCTGACACCTCCGGGAGTCATGTGGGTGACTCCCGGCAGCGCGAGCAGCCGGTGCGGGCGACCCGCGTCCGTCAGGGCCCGGGACAGGCGCAGCGTGTGGGACGGGTGGACGTTGTCGTCGGCCAGTCCGGTGATCAGCAGCAGCGGACGCCTGAGCCCCGGCGCGTCCGCGATCAGCGAGTCGCGCTCGTACGCCTCGGGGTGCTCTTGGGGCAGCCCCAGGTAGCGCTCGGTGTACGCCGTGTCGTAGTGCCGGAAGTCGGTGGGGGCGGCCCCGGCGGCGGCCGCGTGGAAGACGTCCGGGCGGCGCAGCACCGCGAGGGCGGAGAGGTAGCCGCCGAAGGACCAGCCGCGGATCCCGACCCGGGTCAGGTCGAGGTCGCGGTGGCGTGCGCCGAGGGCCCGCAGCGCCGCGACCTGGTCGTCCAGGACGACCCGGGAGAACCCGCCGTGCACGGCGTGGGTGTGGGCGGGCGAGACGTACGCGGTACCCCTGTTGTCGATGGTCACCACCGCGAAGCCCTGGTCGGCCCACCACTGCCGGTGCTGCCAGCGCCGCGGCTCCGCGCTGACGTCCTGCATGCAGGGGCCGCCGTAGCCGTCCACGAGCACGGGCAGTCGGGTGCCGGGCACATGGCCGCGCGGCAGGACCAGCGCGGTGGGGACGCCGTGCTCGGTGACCCGTTCCAGCCGCGGGACCACCCGGTGGGGCAGCGGCGCGGACAGGTCGCCCGGGGTGAACTCCCGCCCGTCCGCGGTGCGCAGGGTACGCCGGATCCCGTCGGCGTCGGCGGTGGTGAGCAGCAGGGCGCCGGCGGACGCCTGGACGGAGTGCACCCCGGGGCCGTCCGCGACCGCGGTCGCCTCGCCCGTCGCGGGATCGAGCAGCAACACCCGCTGTTCGGCGGGGTCCTGCCCGCCGGCCTCGATCAGCAGCCGGTCCCGGTGGACCCCGGCCACCCGGCGGACCTGGAGCGTGTCGCCGGTGAGGAGCCTGCCGTCGACGGCGAGCGCGCGGGCGCCCCCGCCGGGGGTGTCGGCGGCGGTCAGCATCCGCCCGTCGGGCAGCCGGTCGGGCGTGCCGGGCAGCATCGGGTCCACCCACCGGGGGTGCGTGGTGCGGGACAGCTCGCGGGTACGGCCGGTCACCGGGTCCGCGCCGAGCAGCAGGACCTCGCGCTGGAGCCGGTCCTGGACGGTCAGCAGGATCTCCTCGGGCGACGCCCAGTCGGCGTCCGAGACGTAGGGGTACGCGGCGGCGTCCCAGTCGAGCCGGACGCGCCCGCCGTCCGGCCGGAGGACCCACAGCGCGACGTCCGCGTTGGGGCCGCCGGCCTCGGGGTACGCGAAGTCCTCGGGCGGCCGTTCCGGGTGCTCCGGGTCCGTGAACCAGCGCCTCGGGAGCGCGGACTCGTCGACCCGGGCGGCGAGCAGGGTGACCCCGTCGGGCGACCACCAGTGCCCCCGGGACCGGCCGAGTTCCTCGGCGGCGGCGAACTCGGCCACTCCCCAGCGGGCACCGTCGTCGGGGCTGACCCGGCCGCCGGGGGTGACGTACAGGGCGTCCCCGGTGACGTACGCGGTCCGGGAGGCGTCCGCGGCGGGGCGCGGGTCCCAGGCGGGACCGGCCGCGGGGAGTTCCCGAGGGCCGCCGGGCTCCCCGTACCCGACCTCGTACAGCCGCCCGTACAGGGCGAAGACCGCGCGCAGGCCGTCCCCGGAGAGCGCGAAGGAGCCGATGCCGGCGGCGACGAGCCGGGTGCGTTCGCGCAGCCGACGCTCGGCGAGGGGGAGCCCGCCCGATCCCGCGGAACCCTCGGGGGACAGGACGCGCGGGTCGGCCAGGAGGGTCTCGGCGCCGGTGGTCGTGTCGAGGACCCACAGGCCGTCGACGGGGTCGGTGGGACCCGTCGAGCGGAGGAACCACAGGAGCCGTCCGCCGTCCCCGAAGGAGAACGCGCGGGGGGCGCCGCGGGTGTACCGGGCGGTGGCCGCGGAGAGTTCGAGGAACGGATCGAGGGCGGGGAGAGGATCATCCATGGCCGTAGTGTGACATGTGAAATATCACCACCACTAGGCCGTTCGAGTGGTGACCCCCGGCACCCGGGCTTAGCGTCGAACAGTGGACCCGAACCAACAGCCCGGCGGCGCCGGGACCGACGGCAGGCTCCGAAGCGGGGGGCACACGCTCGCGCTGCTCGTGATCGCCTCGTGTCAGCTCATGGTCGTTCTCGACATCACCATCGTGAACATCGCGCTGCCGCACATCCAGACCGCCCTCGGCTTCTCCACCGAGAGCCTCTCCTGGGTCGTCAACGCCTACACGCTGACCTTCGGCGGCCTGCTGCTCCTCGGCGGACGAGCCGGCGACATCCTCGGACGCCGACGCGTGTTCATGTTCGGCGTGCTGCTCTTCGGCCTCGCCTCGCTGTTGGGCGGATTCGCGCAGAACGCCGGGCAGTTGATGGGCGCCCGGGCCCTCCAGGGCGTCGGCGCGGCCATCGCCTCCCCGACCGCCCTGGCACTGATCACCAGCACCTTCCGCGAAGGCCCCGAACGCAACAGGGCCTTCGGCGTGTTCGCCGGCGTCTCGGCCGGCGGCGGCGCCATCGGCCTGCTGGCCGGCGGCATCCTCGTCGAATGGCTCAACTGGCGCTGGGTGCTCTTCGTCAATGTTCCGATCGCCCTGATCATCGCCGTGGTGACGCCCCGGGTCATCCGCGAGTCCGAACGCCACTCCGGCCACTTCGACCTGGCCGGCGCCCTGCTGTCGACCTTCGGCATGGTCGCGCTGGTCTACGGGTTCATCAGCGCGTCCCAGGAGGGCTGGTCCGATCCGGTGACCCTGGGCTCCTTCGGTGCGGCCGTCGTCCTGTTGACCCTGTTCATCGCCAACGAACGGCGCTCGCCCCAGCCGATCACCCCGCTGCACATGTTCGCCGACCGCAACCGGGCCGGAACCTACGCGATCATGCTCTTCTTCGCCTGCGCGATCTTCGGCATGTTCTTCTTCCTGACGCTCTTCGTGCAGAACGTGCTGGGCTTCAGCCCCCTGCGGGCCGGCCTCGCCTTCCTGCCGGTCAGCGCGATGATCGCGGTGATGGCGGGGGTCACCTCCCAACTCCTGCCCAGGTACGGGCCGAAGCCGTTCATGGTCACCGGCTCGCTGTCCGCGGCCGGCGGGCTGGCGTGGCTGACGCAGATCGACGTCGGCTCGACGTACCTGGGCAGCATCCTGGGCCCGATGCTCCTGTTCAGCGCCGGCATGGGCATGCAGTTCGTCTCCCTGACACTGATGGCGCTCTCCAACGTCCCCAACCGGGAGTCGGGCGCCGCCTCCGGACTGCTGAACGCCATGCAGCAGGTGGGCGGTTCGCTGGGCCTGTCGATCCTGGTCACGGTCTTCGGGACGGCCAGCCGCAACGAGGCCAAGGACCAGGTGGGCTCCTTCCTCGGCACGGCCACCCCGGAACAGAAGGCGTTCTTCGCCCGGACGAAGCAGTTCCCGAAACCCTGGAGCGACCAGGTCCTCACCTCGGGCGTGAGCGCGGCGTTCGTGGCCGCGGCGGCCTTCACCCTGCTCACCGCGCTGATCGCGCTCTTCGTCATCCAGGTCCGCCCCTCGGACCTGGAGCGACTCCAGGGCAAACACACCCCGACGGCCGTCTGAGCGCCGCCGCGCCCCTGGTCGAACCCGCTATCCGGCCACCCTGCGGATCCGGCAGCGCATGGGTCCCCGCGTCCGCAGCGTGATCCCGGCGCTCACCGACACCTCCTCGTCCACAGCCTCGAAGCGGAACTCCCGCAGGACCATCGCCAGCGCGAGCACCGATTCCAGCATCGAGAAGTGCTGCCCGATGCAGGCGCGCGGGCCGCCGCCGAAGGGGAACCAGGCGTAGCGCGGCCGGGCGGCCTCCGCCTCCGCGGTGAAGCGCTCGGGGTCGAAGCGGTCCGGGTCGGGCCAGTAGGCGGGGTGCCGGTGCGTCACCCACGGCGCGAGGATCACGTCGGCGCCCGCCGGCACCGCATGGCCCGCCACCTCGGTGGCGGCGACGGCCCGGCGGCCGATCACCGGCGCGGCGGGGTAGAGCCGCATGGCCTCCTTGAGCACCCGGGTGAGGTACGGGAGCCGGTCCAGGTCGGCGGCCTCCGGCGTACGGTCGCCGAGCACGCGGGAGATCTCCTCGCGGGCCCGCGCCTGCAGATCGGGGTGGAGGGCCAGCAGGTGCAGGGCGAAGGCGAGGGAGGTGGCGGTCGTCTCGTGCCCCGCGAGCAGGAAGATCAGTACCTGGTCACGGAGTTCGCCGGCGTCGAAGGACCCGTCGTCCGAACTCTGCGCCGCGGCGAGCAGGGTCAGCAGGTCCTCCCCCTCCCCGCTCCCGTCCCCCTCCAGGCCCGCGCGCCGACGCTCCGCGATGATCCGGTCGCAGACCCCGTACAGCTCGTCCATCGCGGCGGCGGCCCTCCGGTTGCCCGGAGTGGGCCAGCCGCGCGGGATGTTGGCGGGGGAGTAGCCGCGCCGCAGCACGTACTCCGTGATGATCGGGAAGCTCCTGTCGACCACGTCGACGGTGGCGTCCACGTCCGCGCCGAACAGGATCCGGGCCACCGCGCGCAGGGCCAGGTGCGTCATTTCGTCGCAGACGTCCACGATCCCGTCGGCGGCCTCCTCCCAGGAGGTCAGCGTCGAGAGGGTCTCGGCGGCGACCGCGTGCGCGTAGCCGTCCACCCGGCGCCGGGTGAACAGCGGCTGGACCAGCCGGCGCTGTCGCAGGTAGTCCTCGTCCTGACTGGTCAGCAGGCCGTTGCCGAAGGATTCCCGGACCTCCTGGTAGAAGGAGTTGTCCTTGCGGAAGTTGGCCGATTCCGATGCCAGGACCTGCTGGGCGCCCTCCGCGGAGAAGACGCAGTACAGCTCGGCGCGCAGCCCGGGAGGACCGGCGGTGATCCGTACGACGTCGCCCTGTTCGCGGTGGGCGCGCAGGTAGGTGCCCAGCGAGTCCGCCTTGAGGGCCGGCAGCGACCCCACCAGCGGGAGCCCGGAGAGCACCGGAGGCGCCGTTCCCGCACCCGCGTCCGCACCGGTGTCCGCGATCCTGTCCGTAGCCATGGTCGGCCCCCGCCCCCTCGACGACTTCACGATCACCCGATTCTGCCGGGCCCCGGCCGTCACGGCGAGGGCCCGCACGTCATCAGGCCAGGGCGCGGCGGAGCCCCCGTTCCTCCACCGACGGAGGAACGGGGGCCCCGGACCGCTTGTGCCCGGCCCGCCGGACGGAACGGGTTAAATGTCGCGGAAGATCTCGATCTGGGCGCCGACGGAGTTGAGGCGCTCGGCCAGTTCCTCGTACCCGCGGTTGATGACGTAGACGTTGCGCAGCACCGAGGTGCCCTCGGCGGCCATCATCGCCAGCAGGACGACCACCGCCGGACGCAGGGCCGGCGGGCACATCATCTCCGCCGCCCGCCAGCGGGTGGGCCCCTCCACCAGGACGCGGTGCGGGTCCAGCAGCTGGAGGCGGCCGCCGAGGCGGTTGAGGTCGGTGAGGTAGATCGCCCGGTTGTCGTACACCCAGTCGTGGATCAGGGTCTGGCCCTGCGCGACGGCGGCGATGGCCGCGAAGAAGGGGACGTTGTCGATGTTCAGCCCGGGGAACGGCATCGGGTGGATCTTGTCGATCGGGGCTTCGAGCTTCGACGGGCGGACCGTCAGGTCCACCAGGCGGGTTCGGCCGTTGTCGGCGGTGTACTCGGCGGAGCGGTCGTGGTCCAGGCCCATCTCCTCCAGGACCGCGAGCTCGATCTCCATGAACTCGATCGGGACCCGGCGGATGGTCAGCTCCGACTCCGTGACCACGGCGGCGGCCAGCAGGCTCATCGCCTCGACCGGGTCCTCGGAGGGGGAGTAGTCCACGTCCACGTCGATGTTCGGGACGCCGTGGACGGTGAGGGTGGTGGTGCCGACGCCCTCGACCTTGACGCCGAGCGCCTCCAGGAAGAAGCACAGGTCCTGGACCATGTAGTTGGAGGAGGCGTTGCGGATGACGCTGACGCCGTCGTGGCGCGCGGCGGCCAGCAGCGCGTTCTCGGTGACCGTGTCCCCGCGCTCGGTCAGCACGATCGGGCGGTCGGGGGAGACCCCGGCCTCGACCTGCGCGTGGTAGATGCCCTCGGTCGCGGTGATGTCCAGGCCGAACCGGCGCAGGGCGATCATGTGCGGCTCGATGGTGCGGGTGCCGAGGTCGCAGCCGCCGGCGTAGGGCAGCTTGAAGTGGTCCATCCGGTGCAGCAGCGGGCCCAGGAACATGATGATGCTCCGGGTCCGGCGGGCCGCGTCCGCGTCCATGGCGTCCATGTCGAGGCGGGCCGGCGGGACGATCTCCAGGTCCACGCCGTCGTTGATCCAGCGGGTGCGCACGCCGATGGAGTTCAGGACCTCCAGGAGGCGGTAGACCTCCTCGATGCGGGCCACGCGCCGCAGCACGGTACGACCCTTGTTGAGCAGCGTGGCGCACAACAGCGCGACACACGCGTTCTTGCTCGTCTTGACGTCGATGGCGCCGGACAGTCGCCGTCCGCCGACGACCCGCAGGTGCATCGGTCCCGCGTAGCCCAGAGAGACGATCTCACTGTCCAGAGCTTCACCGATTCGGGCGATCATCTCAAGGCTGATGTTTTGATTGCCGCGTTCGATCCGATTCACGGCGCTCTGGCTGGTGCCGAGAGCATCGGCAAGTTGACTCTGTGTCCAGCCACGGTGTTGCCGGGCGTCACGGATGAGCTTGCCGATGCGTACGAGGTAGTCGTCTGCCATGGGTGCACGGTATCTCAGATATGAGATGGTGATCGCGTCGGGTGCGGCAGACGGGTGTTACCGACCGTCAGATCGCGGCCCTGCGTGGGGATGCGCGTGGTGCGCGTGGTGTCCGACGATCGAACCGGGAGGCCGTGTGGGCCGCCCCCGCCCCGTCGCGGACGAGGGTGCCGTGTGTTCCCCCTGCGCCATATAGGGGAGTTGTTCCTTTTCGAGTAGTCTGCGCCGGCCCGGCGCGGACGGCCACCCGGCCCCCGACCCCCTCGCGCCCGCCGAAGGCAGGGGTCGGGATCGGGGCCCGGGCCGGCGTCGTCAGTGCCCGCAGGCGTGGTGCCGGCCGCCGTGCACCGCCGCGTACGAGGCCGGGCGCGGCGCGGTCCGCGCACGCGAGGCCCGCGCCGCGGACGCCCGGCCCGCCGAGGAGTCCGCGTCGTGCACGACACGCCCCCCGACCAGTGTCATCCGTACGCCCGTTCCGCTGATGTCGGCCACCGGGCAGCGGGTCACGTCCCGGTCCAGCAGCACCAGGTCCGCCGCCCTGCCCGCTTCGACCGTGCCCGTCAGGGCCTCCTGGCGCAGTTGCCACGCCGTCCCCGAGGTGTGCATCCGCAGGACCGTCTCCCGCCCGAGGCCCTCCAGCTTCCGGTACAGCTCGCCCGCGCCGTGGGCGCCCTGCCGGTCGATCGCCGTCCGCAGCTGGTTCCACACCTGGAGCGCGTCCACGGGCCAGTCGGAGCCGCCCGTCAGACGGGCCCCCGCCTTCTCCAGGCTGCGCGCCGGGTACATCCACCGGTGCCGCTCCGGCCCGATGTACGGCAACAGGGCCTCCATCGTCCAGGTGTCCTTCGCGGCCCACTGGAGCTGCATGCAGGCGGCCACGCCGAGCCGCGCGAAGCGCCGCAGGTCCGCCGGGTCGACGAGCTGGAGGTGCGCGATGGCGTTCCGCGGGTCGCGCCGCCCGGTCGCCCGCAGGGCGTACTCGTACCCGTCCAACGCGGTGCGCACCGCCCGGTCCCCGAGGCCGTGGGCGTGCATCTGCCATCCGGCCGAGTTGAAGGCCGCGGTCAGCCGGCCGTACTCGGCCGCGGAGGTGTACAGCTCGCCCCGGTTCGTCGTCGGCCGGCCGTTGCCGTCCAGGTACGGCTTCAACAGCGCGGCCGTCTGCGCCGGGTGCTCGATGACCCCGTCCAGGAACACCTTGACCATCCCGAACCGCAGGCCCGGCACGCCCTCGAACTCCCGGCGCAGCCCGCGCGCGTACGCCAGGGCCGCCGCGGGATCCTTCGTGTGCCCCACCTCCAGACGGATGGCCGGCACGATGCGCTGCGGCAGCCGCCCCGCCGCGGACAGGGCCCGGTACAGCTCCAGCTCGTGCCGCCCGACCAGGGCGTCCATCATCGTCGTCACCCCCGAGGCCGCCGCCAGCCCCAGCACCTCGGCGCAGGCCGCGACGAGTTCCGCGCGGGAGGGCTCCGGCACGTGCCGCTTCACCAGCACCTGGGCGTCGTCCTTGAGCACGCCCGTCGGCTGTCCGTCGGGCCCCTTGACGATCCTGCCGCCCACCGGGTCGGGGGTGGCCGCCGTGATCCCCGCGATGTCCAGGGCCCGCTGGTTGGCCCACAGGTTGTGCCCGTCGCCGCCGACCAGCGCGATCGGCCGGCGGGTGGGCAGGGCGTCCAGCAGCGAGTGGTGCGGGGCGGTGCCGACGGGCAGCAGTCCGACCGGGTTCCAGTCCTCCACGACCAGCCAGCCGTCGGGCTCCGCGCCCGGCCCGGTGGTGTCGGCCAGGAAGCCGCGCAGGATCTCGGAGAGTTCGGCCACGGTGGTCTCGGCGCCCTCCAGCGAGGGTCGCAGCGACCGTTCCCCGGCGCCCAGCGGATGGGTGTGGCCGTCGTGGATGCCGCTCATCACGGTGTTCCCGCGGGCGTCGACGACCTCGGTGTCCCGGCCCGCGTGCCGCCGCACCACCGAAGCGTCGCCGGTGGCCAGGATCCGGCCGTCCCGTCCGACGGCCACCGCCTCCACCGGCCGCCCGCCGGGCAGTCCGGTGAACACCCGGGCGTTGTGGAACACCAGGGCCGCCGAGCCGCGCCGGCCGGTCGGCGCGGCGGCCGTGGCCGTGGCCGAGGCCGGGCCGGCCCCGAGCAGGCCCGCGGCGCCGGCGGCCCCCACGGCGGAGAGGAGTCCCCGGCGGGACAGCGGTGAAGAGGTCATGGCCACTCCCAGAGTCGGTAGGTGGCCTGGAGACTCGATGGTTAACCCCTTAACCGGAACCCGACCCGGACAACGGAATCCGCAGCCGAGGCCCGTACCCGGCGCCCGGACTCGGCATCCGTGCCCGGCATCCGTGCCAGGCGCCGGAGGGCCCGGCGCCCGCACCCGGCGCCCGCACCCGGCGCCCCCGCCTGGCGTCCGAGACGACTCCCGTGCCCGGCACCCGTACCTGTACCCGCCGCGCCCCGCTCCGTACGATGACCGCGTGCCAGGCCCCGGACCGACCCTCGCCGACATCGCGCGCGCCGCGGAGGTCTCCACCGCGACCGTCTCCCACGCGCTCGGCGGCACCGGCCGGCTCGGCGAGGGCACCCGCCGCCGGGTCCGCGAGGTCGCGGCCGCCCTCGGCTACGGCACCCGGCGCGGGCCGCTCACCCGCAGCCTCGGCATCGCCGTCACCACGTACGCCGGCTCGCCCTGGGACTTCGCCGGGGTCGCCTACTTCTCCCGGCTGCTCACCGCCGCCACCTCGGCCGCGCACACCCGCGGCTACGCCTTGACCACCCTGCCCGCCGCCCGGGGCGGCGATCCCCTCTGGCACACCCTCGCCGTCGACGGGATGCTGCTGCTGGACAGCCCGGCCGGGGACCCGGTGCTCCGGGCCCTGCGGGCGCGCGGGCTGCCGGTGGTCTTCGACGGCCGGCCCGCCGACCCGTGGCCCGGGGACGCGTGGGTGGACAACGACCACGTCGCCACCACCCGCGAGGTTCTGGACCACCTCGCGGCCTCCGGGGCCCGCCGGATCGCCCTGCACGCCGGGTACGGCCGGGAGTTCTACACCGGGGCCGTCACCGCGGCCTACGCCGATTGGTGCGCCGAGCGGGGCGCCCCCGAGCTGGTCGTCGCCTTCGACCCCGAGGACGCGCCGGGCCACGCCTTCGACGCCGCGTTCGCGGCGCGCGAGCGGCCGGACGCGGTCTACACGGTGTACGACCCGGGCGGCAGACAGGTGCTCGCGGCGGCCGCGCGTCACGGCCTGCGGACGCCCGGCGACCTGCTGCTGGTCTGCGCGAGCGAGGATCCGGCGTACGGGGAGAAAGGACTCTCCGTGACCACCGTCACGCTGAATCCCGAGCGGATCGCCGCATGCGCAGTGTCCTTGCTGGTCAAGTTGGTGGAATCCGGGCATGCGGAATCCCCCGGCCAACTGACCGTTCCGGCGGGCATGCGGGTGCGCGCCTCGTCCCTTCCCCCGGACATGTACTAGAGTTATCTCGACATCGAGATATCTGCCAAAGGCGTACCGCAGCCGCCGCCGCTGGTAAGGGTTACCTAACTTAGCCTTACCTCAGCGGATTGGCCAAGGGGCGTGGCGGCAGGATTGCGGAAATACGCGCGAATTCATGCATGAAGGAGACTGTCGTGTCGGCGAACAGCTTCGACGCCCGCAGCACGCTGCAGGTGGGCGACGAGTCGTACGAGATCTTCAAGCTGGACAAGGTCGAGGGCTCCGCCCGCCTTCCCTACAGCCTGAAGGTCCTGCTGGAGAACCTGCTCCGTACCGAGGACGGCGCGAACATCACCGCCGACCACATCCGGTCGCTCGGCAACTGGGACTCGCAGGCCCAGCCCAGCGAGGAGATCCAGTTCACGCCGGCCCGCGTGATCATGCAGGACTTCACCGGTGTGCCGTGTGTCGTCGACCTCGCCACCATGCGCGAGGCCGTCAAGGCCCTCGGCGGCGACCCGGCGAAGATCAACCCGCTCTCGCCCGCCGAGATGGTCATCGACCACTCGGTCATCGCCGACAAGTTCGGCACGAAGGAAGCCTTCGCGCAGAACGTCGAGCTGGAGTACGGCCGCAACAAGGAGCGCTACCAGTTCCTGCGCTGGGGCCAGACCGCCTTCGACGACTTCAAGGTCGTCCCCCCGGGCACCGGCATCGTCCACCAGGTCAACATCGAGCACCTGGCCCGCACGGTCATGGTTCGCAATGGCCAGGCGTACCCCGACACCCTCGTCGGCACCGACTCGCACACCACCATGGTCAACGGCCTGGGCGTGCTGGGCTGGGGCGTCGGCGGCATCGAGGCCGAGGCCGCGATGCTCGGCCAGCCGGTCTCCATGCTGATCCCGCGCGTGGTCGGCTTCAAGCTGACCGGCGAGCTGCCGGCCGGCACCACCGCCACCGACCTGGTCCTCACGATCACCGAGATGCTGCGCAAGCACGGCGTCGTCGGCAAGTTCGTCGAGTTCTACGGCGAGGGCGTCGCCGCCACCTCGCTCGCCAACCGCGCCACCATCGGCAACATGTCGCCGGAGTTCGGCTCCACCGCCGCGATCTTCCCGATCGACGACGAGACGCTGAAGTACCTGCGCCTGACCGGCCGTGACGCCCAGCAGGTCGCCCTCGTCGAGGCGTACGCCAAGGCCCAGGGCCTGTGGCTGGACCCGGCCGCCGAGCCGGACTTCTCCGAGAAGCTGGAGCTCGACCTCTCCACGGTCGTCCCCTCCATCGCCGGCCCGAAGCGCCCGCAGGACCGCATCGTCCTCGCGAACGCCGCCGAGCAGTTCGCGGTCGACGTGCGCAACTACGTCAGCGACGACGAGGAGGCCGGCAAGGAGTCCTTCCCGGCGTCCGACGCCCCGGCGTCCTCCAACGGTGTGCCCACCAAGCCCACCCCGGTGACCCTGGCCGACGGCACCTCCTTCGAGATCGACCACGGCGCCGTCACGGTCGCCGCGATCACCTCGTGCACCAACACCTCGAACCCCTACGTCATGGTCGCCGCGGCGCTCGTGGCCAAGAAGGCGTCCGAGAAGGGCCTGACCCGCAAGCCGTGGGTCAAGACCACCCTGGCCCCGGGCTCGAAGGTCGTCACCGACTACTTCGACAAGGCCGGCCTGACCCCGTACCTCGACAAGATGGGCTTCAACCTCGTCGGGTACGGCTGCACCACCTGCATCGGCAACTCCGGTCCCCTGGACGAGGAGATCTCGAAGGCGATCAACGAGGCCGACCTCGCGGTCACCTCGGTGCTCTCGGGCAACCGCAACTTCGAGGGTCGCATCAACCCCGACGTCAAGATGAACTACCTGGCCTCCCCGCCGCTGGTCGTCGCGTACGCCATCGCGGGCTCCATGAAGGTGGACATCACCCAGGACGCGCTGGGCACCGACACCGACGGCAAGCCGGTCTTCCTGGCCGACATCTGGCCGTCGGAGGCCGAGGTCAACGACGTCGTGGCGAATGCCATCGGCGAGGACATGTTCAGCAAGTCCTACCAGGACGTCTTCGCGGGCGACGCCCAGTGGCAGGCGCTGGAGATCCCGACCGGCAACACGTTCGAGTGGGACCCCCAGTCCACCTACGTCCGCAAGCCTCCTTACTTCGAGGGCATGACGATGGAGACCACCCCGGTCTCGGACATCGCCGGCGCCCGCGTCCTGGCCAAGCTGGGCGACTCGGTCACCACCGACCACATCTCCCCGGCCGGTGCCATCAAGGCCGACACCCCGGCCGGCAAGTACCTCACGGAGCACGGCGTCGAGCGCCGCGACTTCAACTCGTACGGTTCCCGCCGAGGCAACCACGAGGTCATGATCCGCGGCACGTTCGCGAACATTCGCCTGCGCAACCAGATCGCCGCGGGCACCGAGGGCGGCTTCACCCGCGACTTCACCGTCGACGGGGCGCCGGTCGCCTTCATCTACGACGCCTCGCAGAACTACCAGGCCGCCGGCATCCCGCTGGTCATCCTGGCGGGCAAGGAGTACGGCTCCGGCTCGTCCCGCGACTGGGCGGCCAAGGGCACCGCGCTGCTCGGCGTCAAGGCCGTCATCGCCGAGTCCTACGAGCGCATCCACCGCTCGAACCTGATCGGCATGGGCGTCCTGCCCCTGCAGTTCCCCGAGGGTGCCACGGCCGCCTCGCTGGGCCTCACCGGCGAGGAGACCTTCGCCTTCACCGGTGTGGAGGAGCTGAACAACGGCACCACCCCGCGCACCGTCAAGGTGACCACCGACACCGGTGTGGAGTTCGACGCGGTGGTCCGCATCGACACGCCGGGCGAGGCGGATTACTACCGCAACGGCGGCATCATGCAGTACGTGCTCCGGAACCTCATCCGAGGCTGATAGCGCGCCAGGCGGAGCGATCCGCCGGCAGTCGGCACCATAGGGCCGTACCCCCGTCAAGGGGGTGCGGCCCTTCCGCTTGTCCGGGCGGTCGGGTATCGGCCAGGCAGGTGACGGTGAGGTCTCAACTCGGAAAAGCCGGGGCAGATACTTGTGCACGATCTTGCTCACCCGAGCGGAAGTGGACTATACCTGTGCCCGTCCGGACCACCGCGAAACGAGCGGCCCCGGACCGGGGGACGGCGGGGACCTGCGGCGATGTCCGCATGCACGGCTACCGCTTGCGGCTGCCGTTTTCCCTTCCTCCTTCACACTCCTGACGAAGGCGAGGACTTGAGCATGGGATCCACCTCCGCCCACGGCGAGAACAGCACCGGTGACGGCCTCGGCCGCCGGGACCTGATCAAGCGCTCCGCGGCACTCGGCCTGATCGCCGTACCGACGATGAGCTTCCTGTCCGCCTGCGCCTCCGGCGGTGAGGAGGCTCCCGAGGGCGGCGCTCCCAAGGGCGCGGTCACCAAGGAGAACCCCTTCGGCGTGGCCAAGGGCAGCAAGATGGACGTCGTCGTCTTCAAGGGCGGATTCGGTGACGACTACGCGAAGGCCTGGGAAGCGGCCTTCGACAAGAAGTGGGGCACCACCAGCACCCACCTCGGCACCCAGGAGATCACCGCCAAGCTCCAGCCGCGCTTCAACGGCGGCAACCCGCCGGACGTCGTCGACGACTCCGGCGCCCAGCAGATCAAGATCGACGTCCTCGCCAAGGGCGGTCAGCTCGCCGACCTCACCCAGGTGCTCGACTCGCCCTCGCTCGACGACCCGAGCAAGAAGGTGCGCGACGTCCTCATCGCCGGCACCGTCGAACAGGGCACCCAGGGCGGCAAGTTCGTCGCCCTCAACTACGTCTACACCGTGTTCGGCCTCTGGTACTCCGGCAAGCTCTTCAAGGAGAAGGGCTGGAGCGAGCCCAAGACCTGGGACGAGTTCCTCGCGGTCTGCACCAAGGCCAAGGAGGCCGGTATCGGCGGCCTCGCCCACCAGGGCAAGTTCCCGTACTACATCAACGTCGTCATCATGGACCTGATCGCCAAGAAGGGCGGCCTGGACGCCATGAAGGCGATCGACAACCTCGAACCGAACGCCTTCGAGGGCAACCCGGCCGCCCTCGCCGCGGTCGAGGCGGTGTACGAGGTGGTGGAGAAGGGCCTCCTGATGCCGGGCACCAACGGCCTCACCCACACGGAGTCCCAGACGGCCTGGAACCAGTACAAGGCCGCCTTCATCCCCTCCGGCTCCTGGCTGGAGAACGAGCAGCTCAAGCAGACCCCCGAGGACTTCGACATGAAGTTCCTCCCGGTCCCGGTGCTCGCGGACAGCAAGCTGCCCTTCGAGGCGATCCGCGCCGGCGCCGGCGAGCCGTTCATCGTCCCGGAGAAGGCCGCGAACAAGGCCGGCGGCCTGGAGTTCCTCCGCTCGATGCTGTCCCGCGAGTGGTCCACCCTCTTCGCCCAGCAGGCCAACTCCCTCACCGTCGTCAAGGACGGCGTGGACCCGAACGTGAAGCTGCGCCCGGGCACCCAGTCGGCCGTCGGCGCCCTCAAGGGAGCCGGCACCAACACGTTCAACTACCTGTACCCCGACTGGTACAGCGAGATGGACGCCGAGATCCAGAACGCCTCCAACGAGCTGATGGCCAAGCGCATCCAGCCCAAGGAATGGATCAAGCGGGCCCAGGCCGCGGTCGACAAGGCCGCCAAGACCCCGAACGCCAAGAACAACAAGCGCAGCTGACACCGCGTCCACCGGTCACCCGGCACCTCCAGGGACGGACACCATGAGCCAAGTAGCCCAGAGCAGAGGAAGGCTCGGTTTCATCACCGGCTTCCTCGTCCTGCCTCTCGCGCTGTATCTGACCTTTGTCATCTGGCCGTACATCCAGACGTTCGGCTACTCCTTCACCGACTGGTCGGGCCAGTCGCCGACGTTCCGGTTCGTCGGCGTCGAGAACTACACGGCCCTGATGAAGGACGAGGTCTTCCGAGGCGCCCTGTGGCACAACCTGCTGCTCCTGGTGTTCGTCCCGACGATCACCATCCTGCTGTCCCTGTTCTTCGCCTTCATGCTGAACGCGGGCGGCCGCGGCGGGGCCGGCGGCGTCAAGGGCGTACGCGGGTCGGCCTTCTACAAGGTGGTCTACTTCTTCCCGCAGGTCCTCTCCCTCGCCATCCTCGCGGTGCTCTTCGGCGCCGTGTACCGAAGCGACGAGGGCGGCCTCCTCAACGGCTTCCTCACCAAGATCGGCATCGTCGACGCGGCCCACCCCGTCGAGTGGCTCAACGAACCCGACCTGGTGCTCTGGTGCCTGCTGATGGTGGTCGTCTGGCACGGCGTCGGCTTCTACCTGGTGCTCTTCTCCGCGGCCATGCAGTCCGTGCCGAAGGACATCTACGAGGCCGCGCTGCTCGACGGCGCGGGACGCGCCCAGACCTTCTTCAAGGTCACCCTGCCCCTGCTGTGGGACTCTGTGCAGACCTCCGCGGTCTACCTGGGCATCGCCGCCATGGACATGTTCGTCCTCGTGTCGACCATGACCTCGGGCCAGTTCGGCGGCGGACCCGACCATCACAGCGAGGTCATGGCCACGGTGCTGATGCGCAACTTCCTCTACTTCGGCAAGAGCGGATACGCCTGCGCCATGGGCGTGGTCATGCTGATCCTGACCATGATCCTTTCTCTCATCACGCTGCGCGCCACCCGCCGCGAGCGCATCGAGTTCTGAGCGGGAGACACGATGACCACAGTGACCAAGACCGCCGGCACGACCGAGGCCGAGCGGTCCGGCGGAGGCCGACGCGTCAAGAAGGACGGCGGGAGCCCCCCGTCCGAGGGCGTGGCGCTCAATGTCTTCTCGCACGGCTTCCTGGCCGTCTGGGCGGTGCTGATCGTCCTGCCGCTGGCCTGGCTGATGCTCGGCTCCTTCAAGACCGACTCCCAGATCGGCGGCTCGGCACTCAGTTGGCCCTCGAACTGGCACCTCGACGCCTTCTCCCGCGCCTGGGACAAGGGCATCGGCGACTACTTCGCCCACACGATGATCGTGATGGTGTTCTCGGTCCCGCTGACCATGCTGCTCGGCTCGATGGCGGCGTACGTACTGGCCCGCTACCCCTTCCGGGGGAACCGGATCATCTACTACTTCTTCGTGTCCGGGGCGATGTTCCCCGTGTTCCTGGCACTGGTACCGCTGTTCTTCATGGTCAAGCGCCTGGACATGCTGAACACGTACCAGGGCCTGATCATGGTCTACGTCGCCTACTCGATGCCCTTCACCGTCTTCTTCATGTACTCGTTCTTCCGCACGCTGCCCACGGCGGTGCACGAGGCGGCGGTCATCGACGGGGCCTCCGACACGCGGATCTTCTTCCAGGTGATGCTGCCGATGGCCAAGCCCGGCCTGATCAGCGTCGGGATATTCAATGTCCTGGGCCAGTGGAACCAGTACATCCTGCCCTCGGTGCTCATGCAGCCCCAGAGCGGATCGGACCCCGAGCGCTACATGCTCACCCAGGGCCTGATCCAACTCCAGTACCAGATGGGCTACGAGACGGACCTGCCGGTGCTGTTCGCCGGCGTGACCATCGCGATGATCCCGATGCTGGTGGTCTACCTGTCCTTCCAGCGGCAGATCCAGGCCGGCCTGACCTCCGCCACCCTCAAGTAGCGGGGTCCGGGACCACCGACCAGCCGGCCGCCGAGACCGAGGGGTCGAGCGAGAGGGTGCTGACCGCGTCCTCCAACGCCCGACCCCCCTCGCCCTCGGCGGTCAGCAGCGCGGACACCGTCACCCGACCCGGCACCGGGCCGTCCTGGCTGCGGATCGAGCGCAGCTGGTAGCCCGGCCGGGCCAGGGCGTCGACCACGCGGCGGCGGATGTGGGCCTCTTCCTCCTCCAGGCACACGGCCTCGAAGTGGAAGTCGGTGGCCACCTCCGCCCCACCGCGCGGCTCCCGGTCCAGGCGCCGGCCCAGCGGGCGCAGCAGGAGGTTGGCCCCCACCACGCCCACCGTGCCGAAGGCGGCCAGGACGAACATCCCGGTCCCGGCCAGGCAGCCCACCGCCGCCGAACACCACAGGGTGGCGGCCGTGTTCAAGCCCCGAACGCTCAGCCCGTCGCGCATGATCACGCCGGCGCCGAGGAAGCCGATCCCCGACACGATCTGGGCCGCGACCCGCGAGCCGTCGTACTGCACCTCGGAGACGGTGCCCATGAACCCGTACTGCGAGAGCAGCACGAACAGCGCCGCCCCGCCCGCCACGAGGGCGTTGGTCCGCAGGCCCGCCATCCGGGCCCGCCACTGACGTTCCAGGCCGATCGCCGCCCCGAATCCGAGCGCGGCGGCCAGGTGCCCGGCCATCTCCCATTCGTCGAGCGCCATGCGCCCTCCCCTCCCTCGGTGGTGCGGATTCCCGCGGTCGTGTCGAACCCCGGGGGCGTGTCGAACCCCGTGATCGGGTCGATCAGAGCCAGGTGCCGAAGCGGCGGATGTACCAGGTCTTCACGACCTGGGTGAGCGTGCAGTACGCGAGGAGTACGCCGATCAGCCAGGGGAAGTACCCGGCCGGCAGGGCCACGAAGCCCAGCGAGCCGGCCAGCGGGGAGAAGGGCAGCCAGAGCCCGGTCAGCACCGCGAGGACGGTCATCACCATCACCGGCCACGAGGCGCGGGACTGGATGAAGGGGATCTTCCGGGTACGGATCATGTGGACGATCAGGGTCTGCGACAGCAGCCCCTCGATGAACCAGCCGGACTGGAAGAGCGCCTGCCCGGCCTCGCTGTTCGCGCCGAAGACGTGCCACATGATCAGGAACATCGAGATGTCGAAGATCGAGCTGACGGGGCCGATGGTCACCATGAAGCGGCCGATGCCCTTGGCGTCCCAGTTGCGGGGCTTGCGCAGGTACTCCTCGTCCATCCGGTCCCACGGGGTCGCCAGCTGCGAGATGTCGTAGACCAGGTTCTGTACCAGCAGCATGATCGCGAGCATCGGCTGGAACGGGATGAACGCGCTCGCGACCAGCACCGAGAAGACGTTGCCGAAGTTCGAGGACGCGGTCATCTTGATGTACTTGATCGTGTTGCCGAAGGTGGTCCGGCCCTGGATCACACCCTGCTCCAGGACGGTCAGGTCCTTCTCCAGCAGGATGATGTCCGCCGACTCCTTCGCGATGTCGACGGCGGTGTCCACCGAGATGCCGACGTCGGCGTCGCGCAGCGCGGCGGCGTCGTTGATGCCGTCCCCGAGGAAGCCGACGGTGTGACCGTCCGCCTGCAGGGCCCGTACGATCCGGGCCTTCTGGACCGGGTTGACCTTCGCGAAGACCGTCGTACGGGCGGCTGTCGCGCGCAGGCCGGCGTCGTCCAGGGTGTCGATCTCGGTACCGAGCACCACGCGCCCGACATCGAGGCCGACGTCCGCGCAGACCCGCGCCGCGACCAGGTTGTTGTCCCCGGTGACCACCTTGACCTCGATGCCCTTGTCGGCGAGGGCCCGCAGGGCCCGGGCCGCGTCGGCCTTCGGGGGGTCGAGGAAGGCGAGGAAGCCGACCAGGGTCAGCCCGTCCTCGTCGGCGACCGTGTAGGTGTCGCGCGGGCCCGCGAACGTACGGGTGGCGACGGCCAGGACGCGCAGGCCCCGACGGTTGTTGTCCTCGGCGATCCGGGTGACGCGGCCGCGCAGCGCCTCGGTCAGCTCGACCCGCTCGCCGCGGTCCGTCATGTGGGTGCACAGGGACAGGACTTCCTCGACCGCGCCCTTGGTGACCATGACGTGCTCGGCGCGGGCGCCGCCCACGATGCCGTTGCGGTTCAGCACGACGGACATCCGGCGCCTGGCGAAGTCGAAGGGGATCTCGTCGACCATCGAGAACCGTGCGTCGACGACAACCTCCTCGGCCTCGTCGACGCGGTCGATGACCGCCCGGTCCATGAGGTTCCTCAGACCCGTCTGGAAGTGCGCGTTGAGGTAGCCGTACTCCAGGACCTCGTCGTCCTCGTCGCCGTGCACGTCGAGGTAGCGGTCCAGGACGATCCGGTCCTCGGTGAGGGTGCCGGTCTTGTCCGTGCACAGCACGTCCATCGCGCCCAGGTTCTGGATCGCGTTGAGCCGCTTGACGACCACCTTGCGCCGGGACATGGCGACCGCGCCGCGCGCCAGGTTGGCGGAGACGACCATCGGCAGCATCTCGGGGGTCAGGCCCACCGCGACGGCGATGCCGAAGAGGAACGCCTCGTCCCAGTCGCCCTTGGTGAAGCCGTTGATCATGAAGACCACGGGGACCATGACCAGCATGAAGCGGATCAGCAGGAAGCTGACCTTGCGCACCCCGGTGTCGAAGTTGGTCTGCGGGCGTTCGCCGACGAGGGAGCCGGCCATCGAACCGAACCAGGTGTCGGCGCCGGTGGCGACGACGACCCCGGTGGCGGTGCCGGAGGTGACCGAGGTGCCCATCAGGACCAGGTTGTCGGCCTCGACGGGGTCGCGCGTCAGCGTCTGACCGGGGTCGTCCGCGCGGGTGTCGGCCTTGGCCACCGGCAACGACTCGCCGGACAGGGCGGCCTGGGAGACCATCAGGTCCTTGGAGGTGACGAGCCGCAGGTCGGCCGGGATGAGGTCGCCGGCGGCCAGCCTGACCAGGTCGCCCGGGACCACCTGGTCCATGGGCACCTCGAAGGTGGTCGGGGCCGAGCCCCCGCCGGCGCGGCGCTGCACCGCGCAGGTGGTGGTGACGAGCTTCTTCAGCGCGTCGGCGGCCCGGCCGGAACGGAACTCCTGCCAGAACCGCAGCAGTCCGCTGATGCCGATCATCACGGAGAGGATGACGACGCCCGGGTCGGCCGGGTCCTGCCAGTACATGATCCCGGCCAGGAAGAGGAGGACGGCGATGAAGGGGTTGGCGTACGCCTTCGCCAACTGCGCGTACCAGCGCGGGGCGCGCTCCCGGGCGACCACGTTGGGGCCGTGTCGCTCCAGGCGCAGGGAGACCTCGTCGTGGGTGAGGCCGTGGCGGCCGGCGGACAGGTCCCGCAGGACCTGGTCGCCGGGGCGGGCGCTGAGGTCGGCGAGCCGTTCGCCGACGAGACGGGTGCGCGCCTCCAACTCGGCGCTCTTGCGTTCGCGGCGGGCCCGGCCCGGCGGTGCGAGCTTCGTCGGGGTGCGCGGGGTGAGCATGGTCATGGCAATTACCTCCCTCCACGGTGTCCGGGCAGCGCGAAGCCGCGCGGTCACGTGGAGTGATCACAGGTCGGTGTGGGGCGGCGCGAAGCGGCCGCGGGCACACCGATGGGCATGGATGACGCACATCCGTCGAGGGATCCGGGGATCCGGGACGTGCGGAGGGAAAGGGGCGGCGGGCCGAAGGGTCCGCCGGACACGCGGAGGCGGCGCGGGGGCCGCGGTCGTGTGTGCGCGAGGAAGTGGATCAGTCGACGGACTGATCAGCCGGCGAGGGCGCGGCAAGGACTTCGATCGGGACTCATCCCGAACACCTCCTTGCGTAGCGCCGTCACGTGAGGCGCCCGGTCCGGCCGGAAAGGCCGCAGAGGATCGGCGCCTCAGCGACCGTAGCACGATGTTGAGGGGGTTCTTTCATACTTATGACCGGTAGTGGCCGTTTCGTGCTGCGTCAGCCTCTTGACGTGTGGAGGGCCAAAGGCTCGACTTAAGGTTCACAAGTTGGAGAGACGCCGGTGTCTCGGAGCACACAGCCGCGACTGCCGGCCGGGGGGCGACGGCTCGCCGTCGCTACAGGGCAGGAGTGGATGAGTCGTGCAGACTCCCGGATCGCAGTCCTCGCTGCATCGCGCGAATCTTGAACGGGTCGTGCGGGCGGTGCGCCTCGCGGGTTCGCTGACCCAGGCGGAGATCGCCCGTACCACCGGACTGTCGGCGGCCACGGTTTCCAACATCGTCCGCGAGCTCAAGGAGGCCGGGACCGTCGAGGTCACCGACACCTCGGCCGGTGGCCGGCGGGCGCGCAGCGTCTCGCTCAGCGGCGACGCGGGCATCGTGATCGGCGTGGACTTCGGCCACACCCACCTGCGGGTGGCCGTCGGGAACCTCGCGCACCAGGTGCTGGCCGAGGAGTCCGAGCCCTTGGACGTGGACGCGTCCTGGGTGGAGGGCTTCGACCGGGCGGAGGCGCTGGTCGGGCGGCTCGTCGAGGGCATCGGGGTGAGCCGGGACAAGGTCATCGGGGTCGGGCTCGGCGTGCCCGGCCCGATCGACGTCGAGTCCGGAACCCTGGGCTCCACCGCGATCCTGCCGGGCTGGGCGGGCATCAACCCCCGCCAGGAACTCTCGCAGCGGCTGGGCGTACCCGTGTACGTGGACAACGACGCGAACCTCGGAGCCCTCGGGGAACTGGTCTGGGGGAGCGGACGCGGGGTCAAGGACCTCGCGTACATCAAGGTCGCGAGCGGCGTCGGCGCGGGCCTGGTGATCAACGGTCAGATCTACCGGGGCCCCGGCGGCACGGCCGGCGAGATCGGGCACATCACCCTCGACGAGTCGGGCCCGGTCTGCCGCTGTGGCAACCGGGGTTGCCTGGAGACCTTCGCCGCGGCCCGATACGTGCTGCCCCTCCTCCAGGGCACCCACGGCCCGGAGCTGACGATGGAGCGGGTGGTGGAGCTGGCCCGCGAGGGCGACCCGGGCTGCCGTCGGGTCATCACCGACGTCGGCCGGCACATCGGCAGCGGCGTGGCGAGCCTGTGCAACCTCCTGAACCCGAGCCGGGTGGTCCTCGGCGGCTCCCTCGCGGACGCCGGTGAACTGGTGCTGGCCCCCATCCGTGAATCAGTGGGGAGGTACGCGATCCCCAGCGCGGCCCGGCAGTTGTCGGTCCTGACGGGGTCGCTGGGCGGACGTGCGGAGGTGCTGGGGGCGCTGGCCCTCGTCCTCAGCGAGATGGGCGATTCGACGCTTTTGGCCGAGAACGGCGTGGGCCTGCGAACGCTCACCACCATGTCTTCAGTTAGATAACGGATGGCACCGTTGTCATCTCGTTAAGGATTCACTCCTTGACGGCAAAACGCGGCCGGGGTTGACTCACATCCACCTCGGCCGCAGTGTTGCGGCCTCGTCAGGGAGGTTCAAGTAATGAACACTCGTATGCGTAGAGCCGCCGTAGCCGTCGCCGCCGGCGCCATGGCCGTATCGCTTGCCGCTTGTGGCAGTGCGAAGGAGGCCGGCGACAAGCCGAAGGACTCGGGCGCCGCCAAGGGTGACGCGATAAAGATCGGTCTGCTCCTCCCGGAGAACCAGACCGCGCGCTACGAGAAGTTCGACAAGCCGCTGATCGAGAAGAAGGTCGCCGACCTCACGGGCGGCAAGGCCGAGGTCGTCTACGCGAACGCCAAGCAGGACGCGACCACGCAGAACTCGCAGGTCGACACGATGATCACCAACAAGGTGAACGTCCTGATCATCGACGCCGTGGACGCCAAGGCCATCGCCGGTTCCGTCAAGCGGGCCAAGGACGCCGGCATCCCGGTCGTGGCCTACGACCGCCTCGCCGAGGGCCCGATCGACGCCTACACCTCCTTCGACAACGAAGAGGTCGGCAAGGTCCAGGGCAAGGCGCTCCTGGAGGCGCTGGGCGACAAGGCCAAGGACGGCCAGATCGTCATGATGAACGGCTCCGTCACCGACCCGAACGCCGCCCTGTTCAAGAAGGGCGCGCACTCCGTCCTCGACGGCAAGGTGAACGTCGGCAAGGAGTACGACACCAAGGAGTGGAAGCCGGAGAACGCCAACACCAACATGGCGGGCGCGCTCTCCGCGATCGGCAAGGACAAGGTCATCGGCGTCTACTCCGCCAATGACGGCATGGCCGGCGGCATCATCACCGCCCTCAAGGCGGCCGGCCTGTCCCCCCTGCCCCCGGTCACCGGTCAGGACGCCGAACTCGCCGGTGTGCAGCGCATCGTCGCCGGTGAGCAGTTCATGAGCGTGTACAAGCCGTACGCCCCGGAGGCCGCCGCCGCGGCCGAGATGGCCGTCGCCCTCGCCAAGGGCGAGAAGATCGACGGAATCATCAACCAGAAGGTCGACAGCCCGACCACCAAGGGCGTCCCGTCCGTGCTGATCCCGGTCGTCTCGCTCACCAAGAACAACATCAAGGACACCGTCATCAAGGACGGCGTCTACACGGCCGACGAGATCTGCACCGACAAGTACGCGGCCAACTGCACCACCCTCGGCCTGAAGTAAGGCCCCGTCGCTCCGCTCTTCGAGTCTTCGAGGCGAGCCGACCCCCACGCCTGTCCGGCGCCCCGCCCTTCTCTTCCCCGCCACCGCGGGGCGCCGGGCAGAAACGTTTGCTCCACGCTCCACCCCACGCTCCACCCGTCCCACCCCCCATTCGCGTTCCTGCTCTTTTGCACGACATCCCCGCCGGTCAGGCGGCGAAGGAGATGGTTCATGTGTCCGCTGCGCCCGTGCTGGCGTTGCGAGGGGTCTCGAAGCGGTTCGGCGCCGTTCAGGCCCTGACCGACGTAGAACTCGAGATCCACTCCGGCGAGGTGGTCGCCCTCGTCGGTGACAACGGCGCCGGCAAGTCCACGCTGGTCAAGACCATCGCCGGCGTGCACCCCATCGATGACGGGGTCATCGAGTGGGAGGGCCGCCCGGTCTCGATCGGCAAGCCCCACGACGCCCAGAACCTGGGCATCGCGACGGTCTACCAGGACCTCGCGCTGTGCGACAACATCGACGTTGTCGGCAACCTCTTCCTGGGCCGCGAGCTCAAGCGCCGCGGCATCCTCGACGAGGTGGAGATGGAGCGCCGCGCCCGCGAGCTCCTGACCACCCTGTCGATCCGGATCCCCAGTGTCCGCATCCCGATCGCCTCGCTCTCCGGCGGTCAGCGCCAGACCGTGGCGATCGCCCGCTCGATGCTCGGCGAGCCCAAGCTGGTCATCCTCGACGAGCCCACCGCCGCCCTCGGCGTCGAGCAGACCGCACAGGTCCTCGACCTGGTGGAGCGGCTGCGCGAACGCGGTCACGCCGTCATCCTCATCAGCCACAACATGGCCGATGTGAAGGCCGTCGCCGACAAGGTGGCGGTTCTGCGGCTCGGCCGCAACAACGGCGTCTTCAGTGTCGCCGACACCTCGCAGGAAGAGATCATCTCCGCCATCACCGGTGCCACGGACAACGCCGTGACCCGCCGGGCGGCCCGCACCGGGGAGGCCCGCAAGTGAGCACCCAGAACCCTGCCGCCGGACCGCTGGACAAGGGCCCGGCCGACCGCGTCGGGCACGTGGACCCGGTCAACCCGGCGGCGGCGGCCGATGCCATCCCGGCCGTCGACCCCCGCCTGCTCGTGCGCGAGCAGGGCTTCGCCGGCTACCTGAGCGAGTTCGGCCGCAAGATGAAGGCGGGCGACCTGGGATCCCTCCCGGTCGTCGTCGGCCTGATCGTCATCTGGAGCATCTTCCAGAGCCTGAACTCGAACTTCCTCGGCCCCGAGAACCTGACCAACATCGCGATCACGATGGTCGCCACCGGCATGATGGCCGTCGGCATCATCTTCGTGCTGCTGCTCGGCGAGATCGACCTCTCGGTCGGCTCGGTCAGCGGTGTGTCGGGAGCGATCGTCGCCGTCCTCGCCGTCACCCACGGCGTGAACGAGTGGCTCGCGATCCTCGCCGCCGTCGCGGGCGGCGCCCTCATCGGCGCGATCCACGGCTTCTTCTTCGCCCGGATCGGCGCCCCGGCCTTCGCCGTCACCCTGTCGGGCCTGCTGTTCTGGTCCGGCGCGATGCTGCAGATCCTCGGCAGCAACGGCACCATCAACCTCGACTCCGAGGGCGTCGTCGGTCAGCTGACCACGTACTTCTTCTCGGACGTGGCGGTCGGCTACGGCCTCGCGGCCCTGGCCGTGGTCGGATACTTCCTGGCCACCTACTTCGACAACCGGCGCCGGCAGGCCGCGGGCGTCCCCGCCCGGCCGCTCACCGAGATCCTGCTGCGCACCGGCGTCCTCGCGGTGTTCACCTTCGGTCCCGCCGTCGTGTTCAACCAGTACAAGGGTCTGCCGCTCGCGGTGGTGCTCTTCCTGCTGGCCCTCGTCGGCACGGACTTCCTCCTGCGGCGCACCTCCTTCGGCCGTCAGGTGTTCGCGCTCGGCGGCAGCGTCGAGGCCTCCCGGCGCGCCGGCATCAACGTGAACCGGGTGCGGATCACGGTCTTCGCCATCGCCGGCACCTTCGCCGCCGTCGGAGGGCTCTTCTGGGCCTCCAAGATCGCGGCCGCCAACCAGAGCGCCGGCGCCGGCGACCTGCTGATGAACGTGATCGCCGCGGCCGTCATCGGCGGCACCAGCCTCTTCGGTGGCCGGGGCCGGACCTGGAACGCCCTCCTGGGCGTCATGGTCATCACCTCCATCCAGTACGGTCTGGCCCTGGAGGGCATCGCCACCCCGATCCAGTACATGATCACGGGTGCGGTCCT
The DNA here is from genome assembly GCF_036231985.1 of Streptomyces sp. NBC_01426. Taxonomy (GTDB): domain Bacteria; phylum Actinomycetota; class Actinomycetes; order Streptomycetales; family Streptomycetaceae; genus Streptomyces. The sequence continues at coordinate 2,136,275 of NZ_CP109500.1, read as the reverse complement.
GCTGGCCACGGTCGTGATCGACTCGGTCACCCGCAAGACCCAGAAGACGGCCGGACGCGCCTGACCTTCGTCCCAGGCAGTACCCGGCGGTAAGACCCGTCACAGTGCCCGGTGCCACTTCCAGTGGTGCCGGGCGCTCGTGCGTACATTCGTGGGTACAACTGTGCGGGTATACACCCGTTTGGGATGTGTGATTTGGCGATCAGGTGTACAGGTATGACAAAGGCGTGACCCACCCGGTACCGCCCGATGACGCTCGTCGCGAGCGGAACATTAGACTCGACAGACCAGCAAGCAACTGCAAGGAGGCACGGGTGCTGCTGACCCGCATCAAGGGACCGCGCGATCTGGACCGGCTCAGCCAGGAGGAGCTCGAACAGCTCGCCGCCGAGATCAGGTCCTTCCTCGTCGACGCCGTCTCCAAGACCGGCGGGCACCTCGGCCCCAACCTCGGTGTCGTCGAGTTGACGATCGCCCTGCACCGGGTCTTCGACTCGCCGAAGGACAAGGTCCTCTTCGACACGGGCCACCAGGCCTACGTCCACAAGCTGCTCACGGGCCGCCAGGACTTCGGCGGCCTGCGCACCAAGGGCGGCCTGTCCGGCTACCCCTCGCGCGCCGAGTCCGAGCACGACGTCATCGAGAACTCCCACGCCTCCACCGTGCTGGGCTGGGCCGACGGCCTGGCCAAGGCCAACGAGGTGCTGGGCCGCGAGGACCACCACGTCGCCGCCGTCATCGGCGACGGCGCGCTGACCGGAGGCATGGCCTGGGAGGCGCTGAACAACATCGCCGCCGCCAAGGACCGCCCGCTGGTCATCGTGGTGAACGACAACGAGCGCTCGTACGGTCCCACGATCGGCGGCCTCGCCAACCACCTGGCCACCCTGCGCACCACGGACGGCTACGAGCGCTTCCTGGCCCGCGGCAAGGACCTCCTGGAGCGTACGCCGGTCGTCGGCAAACCGCTCTACGAGACCCTGCACGGCGCCAAGAAGGGCCTCAAGGACTTCATCGCCCCGCAGGGCATGTTCGAGGACCTCGGCCTGAAGTACGTCGGCCCGATCGACGGCCACGACATCGAGGCCCTGGAGTCCGCGCTCCAGCGCGCCAAGCGCTTCGGCGGCCCGGTCATCGTGCACTGCCTCACCCAGAAGGGCCGCGGCTACCAGCCGGCCGTCCAGGACGAGGCCGACCGCTTCCACGCGGTCGGCGTCATCCACCCGGACACCGGCCTCCCGGTCAAGACGGCGGCCGCCAGCTGGACCTCCGTCTTCGCCGACGAGATGGTCAAGCTCGGCCAGGAGCGCGCGGACATCGTCGCGATCACCGCGGCCATGCTCCAGCCGGTCGGCCTGAAGAAGTTCGCGGACGCCTTCCCCGGGCGCATCTTCGACGTGGGCATCGCGGAGCAGCACGGCGCCACCTCGGCCGCCGGACTGGCCACCGGCGGGGTCCACCCGGTCTTCGCCGTGTACGCGACCTTCCTCAACCGCGCCTTCGACCAGGTGCTGATGGACGTCGCCCTGCACAAGTGCGGGGTCACCTTCGTCCTGGACCGCGCGGGCGTCACCGGTGACGACGGCGCCTCCCACAACGGCATGTGGGACATGTCGATCCTCCAGGTCGTGCCCGGCCTGCGGCTCGCCGCCCCGCGCGACGCCGAGCAGCTGCGCGCCCAACTGCGCGAGGCCGTCGAGGTCAAGGACGCGCCGACCGTCGTGCGCTACTCCAAGGGAGTCGTCGGCCCGGCCGTGCCGGCCGTCGGCAGGATCGGCGGCATGGACGTGCTGCGCACCCCGGCCCCCGAGGTCACCCGTCCGGACGTACTGCTCGTCTCCGTCGGCGCCCTGGCCCCGATGTGCCTGGAGATCGCCGATCTGCTGGACAAGCAGGGCATCTCCACGACCGTGGTCGACCCCCGTTGGGTCAAGCCCGTGGACGAGGCCCTGGCCCCGCTCGCGGAGCGGCACCGGGTCGTCGTCACCGTCGAGGACAACGGCCGCACCGGCGGCGTGGGCGCCGCCGTCTCGCAGGCCCTGCGGGACGCGGGCGTCGATGTACCGCTGCGGGACTTCGGCATCCCGCAGCGCTTCCTCGACCACGCGCTGCGCAAGGAGATCCTGGCCGAGATCGGCCTGACCGCCCCGGACATCGCCCGGCAGGTGACCGGCCTGGTCGCCAAGCTGGACGGGCGCTACGACAGCGAGCCGGCCGCCACCGTCGACTAGTCGACGGGCCGTCGAGCCCCCGACGCGCGGTTGCGTCCGACGGGCCGGGAGATCACCCTTTAAGGGTGGGCCTCCCGGCCCGTTTCGCGTACGCGTCACCTTTCGGAGGTGCGTCGGTGAGCACGGATCGCAACAGTCCCTTCCGCACCAAGTCGGTGGAACAGTCCATCCGCGACACGGAGGAGCCCGAACACGCCCTCCGCAAGTCGCTCTCCTCCTGGGACCTGATGGTCTTCGGCGTCGGTGTCATCATCGGCACCGGCATCTTCGTCCTCACCGGCAAGGTCGCCAAGGAGAACGCCGGCCCGGCCACTGCCCTGGCGTTCGTGGCCGCCGGCATCGTGTGTGGGCTCGCCGCCCTGTGCTACGCCGAGTTCGCCTCGACCGTCCCGGTCGCCGGTTCGGCGTACACCTTCTCCTACGCCTCGATCGGCGAGCTTCCCGCCTGGATCATCGGCTGGGACCTGGTGCTGGAGTTCGCGCTGGGCACCGCGGTCGTCGCGGTCGGCTGGTCCGGGTACGTCCGTTCGTTGATGGACAACGCCGGCATCCATCTACCCGCGGCCCTGGAGGGGCCGGACGTGCCGGGCGGCACCTTCGACCTGCTCGCGTTCCTGCTGGTCCTGGTCCTGACGGTGGTCCTCGTCATCGGCGTGAAGCTGTCCGCGCGCATCACCGCGATCGTCGTGGCGATCAAGGTCACGGTGGTGCTCATCGTGATCATCGCGGGCCTGTTCTTCATCACGGGCAGCAACTACAAGCCGTTCATCCCGGAGGCGGTGCCCCAGGAGGGCGGCGCGGGATTCGACGCGCCACTGGTCCAGCTGATCTTCGGTTACGAGCCGACCAACTTCGGCGTCATGGGCATCTTCACCGCGGCCTCCGTCGTGTTCTTCGCCTTCATCGGCTTCGACGTGGTCGCCACCGCCGCCGAGGAGACCAAACTGCCGCAGCGCGACATGCCGCGCGGCATCCTCGGCTCGCTGCTGATCTGCACGGTGCTGTACGTGGCGGTCTCCCTCGTGGTGACCGGCATGCAGCACTACACCGAGCTGTCGGTGAGCGCGCCGCTGGCCGACGCCTTCAAATCCGCCGGACATCCGGTGTACGGAGGCATCATCAGCTTCGGCGCCGCGGTGGGCCTGACCACGGTCTGCATGATCCTGCTGCTGGGTCAGACCCGCGTGTTCTTCGCGATGAGCCGTGACGGCCTGCTGCCGCGCTTCTTCTCGCGCACGCACCCGCGGTTCCGCACCCCGTACCGGCCGACGATCCTGCTCGGTGTGATCATCGCGATCGTCGCCGGATTCACCAGCATCAACGAACTCGCCACCCTGGTGAACATCGGCACCCTGTTCGCCTTCGTGGTCGTCGCCCTCGGCGTGATCATCCTGCGCCGGACCCGCCCGGACCTGCACCGGGCCTTCCGGACCCCGTGGGTGCCGTTCGTGCCGATCGTGTCGATCGCCGCCTCGGTGTGGCTGATGCTCAATCTGCCGGCCGAGACCTGGCTGCGGTTCGTCGTGTGGATGCTCATCGGCATCGCCGTGTACTACCTGTACGGCCGCAAGCACAGTCGACTGGGCCGGGGCGAGGGCGTGGGCCTCGACCCGCACCACGAGAAACAGCGCTAGAGGTCATCCTCGTACGACCGGGCCCCGGCGGGCAGCAGCCCGCCGGGGCCCGGTCGTACGAGGTGGTACGCAGGAGTGTCGTCGGAGCCTCGCCCGGCCCGACGCGGCTACGGCTTGGCGGCCGTGCCGCCCTTGGCGGGGGACTTCTTCGCGGAGGCCGGGACCTTCTGGTCGGTGCGCAGGGCCTCCCACAGTTGACCGGCCTGCGGTTCTGCGACGACCACGCGGTTCGGGTCGACCTTGTCGTAGGCCACCGGCAGCATGATGGTCTCCATCGTCGCCGGGTCCACGGCCTTCATGCTCCGCGCGAAGTCGGACAGCGCGGTGAGGGACGCCAGATCGGAGTCGGTGGTCAGCGACTTGGTTCCCGCGTCGGCCAGCTTGTACAGCCGGGCCGGGTTGCCGAGGGCGTCCTGCTTCTTGATCTCCGTCAGCATGGCGAGCATGAACTGCTGCTGGAGGCCGATGCGTCCGAGGTCGCTGCCGTCGCCGTAGCCGTAGCGGGTCCGGACGAACTTCAGCGAGTCGGTGCCGTTCAGCCGGTGCGTGCCCGCGTCGAGCTTGAGGCCGCCCTTGGCACCGCTCATCGGCTGGTCGAGGGTGACGGTGACCCCGCCGAGGGCGTCGACCAGGCCCTTGAAGCCGGCGAAGTCCACTTCGACGAAGTGGTCCACGCGGACTCCGGACATCAGCTCCACGGTCTTCACGACGCAGGCGGGGCCGCCGAGGGAGTAGACCGAGTTGAACATGACCCGCTTCGCGGCGGGCGCGGTGCCGCCGTCGTTGTCCTTGCACTCGGGCCGGCTGATCAGGGTGTCGCGGGGGATGCTCACCGCGGTGGCCCTGGAGCGGCCCTCGGGTATGTGCACCAGCATGGCGGTGTCGGAGCGGGCGCCGCTGACGTCGCCGTGGTCGAGGTCGCCGTTGGCCCCGGCCCGTGAATCGGACCCGAGGACCAGCACGTTCTGGGCGTTCTCGACGACCTTCTTCGGGCGGTTGTCGCCGATCGCCTGGTTCAGGTCGACGCTGGAGATGTTCGAGTTGAGGTGGCTGTAGGTCCACCAGCCGGCGCCGCCGACCGCGAGGACGAGCAGGGCCGCCACCGAGAGCACGATCCACAGGACGCGCCTGCCGCGTCGCGGCTTTCGCCGGGAGACAGGGGAGGAGGCCGGGGCCGGTGCCGAGGGCCGGTCAATCATGGAGGCGGAGCCCTTCTATTATAGATGGGGTGAATCATAGGACACGCTTTCGAGTGGCTGGTCCTTTTCGGTGAAAGGCCGTCGGAGGAACGACGGACAGCACTCGACGGAAGGGCGGATGGACGGCGTGATGCGAGGCAACAGCGCCGGTCGGACGGCTTTCTCCGCGCGCGGGGCGGCGTCCGGCGACGCGGGTCGACCGGCCCTTCCGCCGGTCCGACCCCCGGCCGGAACATGGCTGTTCACGGGCGGCGACGGCCGCCTGACGGCCTACGCCTGCGGGCCGGACGGACTGCTGCGCTGGACCGAGGCCGCCGCCCCCGCCTCCGGGTGGACGGGCCCGGAGAGGTTCGAGGTTCCCGGGTGGACCGGCTCCGCGGCCATGGCCCGAAGCCGTGAGGGATATGTCCACTTCGCCGCGCCGGTCACCGCCCGGGACGGTTCGGGCAGACCGGAGATCGCCGTCTCCACCCAGTTCCAGTCAGGCCGCGCCCTCACCGATTGGCGTGGCCTCGGTGTTCCCCACGTCCGCGGCGGCCCCACCGACGACGTGCCGACCGGCCCGCCCCGCGTCGCCGTCAACCAGCGCTCCGGCTCCGTGCACGTGCTGGTGTCCCTGCGCCACGGGGGCATCCTGCGGTGCAGCCGCAACGCCGAGGGCGTGTGGGGTGGTTGGAAGCAGTTGTCCCCGGACCCCTACGACGGCGAGGTCACCCCGCTGATGCCGGTGGGCGGCCCGCTGGAACTGCTCGCCCTCGGCCCCGCCGGCGCCGACCGCTGGACGGGCGCCGGACAGGGCCGGTTCCGGCACGCCGACCGGGTGCCGTCCCCCGTCGTCCCCGGCACGACCGCGGTGTGCGAGACGGGCCCCCGCCGGGTGACGTACTTCTGGCGCTACCCGGGCGACGGCTCGCTGGTCGCCTGGCGCGCCGGTGAACAGGGGCTCCAGGGAACGCTGGTGGGCCTCGGCGACGCCGGCGGCCGGGGCGCGCCGGGCGTGGTCCGCACGATGCTCGGCGGCTACGACTGCACGGTCCTCACGCACATCGGCGCGGACGGCGGCGTCGAACTCACCGCCTACGTCACCGAGAACGAGGCCTACGGCACCTGGCGGGCCTCCCTCGGCGGCCACGGCGCGCTGACCCCCCAGCCCGCCGTCGACGCGTCCGGGCGGATCGTGGTGGCCGCCTTCGACCGCGACGGCGCGCTCGTCCTCACGCGACAGGACCCGGCCCAGGGGCTGGTGTTCGGCCCCTGGGACACCGTCGGGTCCCCTCAGCCGCGACCCGGTACCGGGAAGCGCTGAGCGACCTCGACGCACAAGCCGCCCGTTTCGGTGTAGAACAGGGTCGCGACCAGCTCCGTCTCCGGGGCGTCGGGCGAGGCGGCGACGCGGACCGGCATCCGGGCCGTCGGGTCCACCTCGGCCGCCCGCTTCGGGCCGAGCCGCACCTCTTGGGACACTCCCTCGAAACTCACGGCGAGGTGGACCTCCCAGATGCCCGGCGGGAGCGGTCGGCCGATCGCGGTCTGCGCCAGGTTGATCCGGGCCGAGAAACGGCCCATCGCCCGCGCGTTGCCCTTGGCGTTGGTGAGGGTGTCGTCCCGCCGAGCGGTCACGGCGTACGTCTCCTGGGCGCCGGTGGTCCGCTCCCGCAGCACCACGCGGGTGGCCCGCTCCTTCGTCGACAACTGCTCGAAGAACCCGTACCCGTCGAGCAGCAGCATCGCCCCGTCCCAGCGGAGCTTCTGCAACTCGTGACTGACCGTCATGTCGTCGGTGATGTCGAAGAGTTCGTCGGGCAGGCCGACCTGCGGATCGCGGAAGAACGGCAGCCCGGTGTACACCCGGCCACCCTCCACGGTCTTGCGGACGCCCGGCCGGTTCTTGTCCGCCTCGAAGGCGGCCATCGACCGCGCCTCGGCGATCCTGCCCTGCGCCAGCAGCGCGAACCGCACCGCGAGCGTGCGCGGCAGCAGCGCGAGCGCCCCCGCACGGGCCTGGGTCCGCAGCACCTCGGCCGCCGCCCACAGGGCCTGCTCGGCCTCCGTCGGATCCGTGGCGGACAACAGCGCGGCCGCGGTCGCCTTGCCGAGCTCCACCTCCAGGTGGCGGGAGTGCAGACGGTCCCGGCGCGGCCCCTCCGGCACCTGGGCGTCGACCAACGCCAGCATCCGCGAGACCAGGGCCACCCGGTCCGCGAGCCCCGCCGGGGAGGCGGGCGAGGCCCCCTTGACCACACAGGTCGCGTCGCCGACGACGGAGACGTTGTCCGCCCCGATGAACGCGGCGGCGGTGAAGGCCTGGTCGTCGCCGATCAGCATGTCGGTGGGGAAGGCCAGCCCGCGCCGCTGGAGCATGCTGGTGCGGAACAGCTTGTCCGGGGTCAGCGACCAGTAGACGCGGGAGGCGTCCACGTCCGTGTAGGGCTGGTTCTTGCGGAACATCGACGTCGCGACGGTGTGCCGGCCCGAGCTCTCCAACTTGCCGAGCACCACGTCGGCCTCGTTGGTGTCCGCCGCCGTGACCATCCGTTCCAACGCGTCGGGCGCCAGCCGGTCGCAGGCCTCCAGGAAGATCACGTACCGTCCGCGCACCTGACTCAGCGCCCAGTTGCGGGCCGCCGCCGGGCTCTGCCCGTGGGTGACCAGGCCCATGCGGAGGAAGGGGTACTGGTGCGCGGCCCTGGCCAAAACGGATCCGCTGTCGTCCGTGGACCCGTCGTCGACGGCGATGATCTCCAGCCGGTCCGTGCCGATCGACTGCCCGACGAGGGAGGCCAGACAGGCGTCGAGTTCGGCGGCCTGATCGCGGACCCGGACGGCGACCGTCACGTCGATGACGTTCACGACGGCTGTGTTCATGGTCGAGTGATCCTCTTCAGTTCTGCGGGGACCGCTGGGGCGCGGGCACGGGCCACGGCATCTCGCCGGTCAGTTCGGGCCACTGCCAGGGGCGGAAGGCGACGTCCGTCGTGTGTTCCGGGAACGCGCCCGGCGTGGCGGCGAGTTCGCCGACGAAGACGTTGACGTGCGAGGTCTGCTCGCCCGCCCCGGGGGTGCCCACCACGTACGCGAAGCGGTCGTACCCGACGAAGCCCGGGTCGGGCGTGTAGGTCACCCACCCGTCGTACGACAGCTGCGCGTCTCCGTGGCCCGGCCGGGTCACGGAGACCGCCGCGGACCCCGCGGGCGCGCCCGACAGCACGTGCACCGCGCCGGGGGTGTTCGGCTCGGTCGCGATGCGCAGGCCGCGCGCGGCGGGCCGGCGCAACGGCAGGGCCTGAGTGTCGAGTCGGGCCGTACGGACCATCTTGCGTCCGGTCGCGTCCGGGACGCCCACCATGATCTGGGGACGGATCCGGGGGGCCTTGGCGTTCTCGGCGGCCCGCAGCTGCAGGACACCGGTACCGGTCTCACCCGCCTCCGCGCGCACCCGGAACCAGCGCTGCCGGGGGAAGTACTCCAGCCCCTGGAGGCCGACGATCTCGCCGGCGGCGGTCAGCGGGGCCGCCAGGAGGTACGCGCAGCCGCGCGAGCCCGTCCGGTCCACCGCGACCGAGAGGCCGAACTGGACGACCTCGCCGGGGGCCACGCCGAGTCGCGGGTCCGCCGAGGAGTACAGGCCCGCGTAGGCGGCGCCCTGGGAGGGATCCGAGCCGAGGGCCCGGCCCCGGCCGAGGAGGTGGTTCACGCGCCGGACTCCTTGTTCGCGGGGGCGCCGGCCGGGGCCCCCGGCATCTTCGACACACGGGTCTTGGTGCGGTGCCAGAAGGTCTCCTCGTCCAGCCAGCCCAGTTCCTCGTACGAGAAACGGGTCCGGTCGAGGTCACGGCCCCAGTGCGCGGGGATCACGCCCTGCTCCAGCATGCTGCGGGCGATGAAGCGCGCGCACTCGATCGCGCCCTCGGCCCGCAGGTGCACGTTGTCCCCGTCCAGCACGTGCTCCTGGAGGGGCTCGCCCGGCCGCAGGTAGGTGAAGACGGCCTTGGAGGCCTCCGGCCCGAGTTCCTCCCACCACTGGAGGCTCTGCTCGTACAGGTCGACGACCGGAACGTGCTCGTCCTCGGCCAACTGCCGTGCGGCGACCGGGTAGTCCCCGAGGAAGCGCGCGACGTTGCCGTGCCGGTCGATCCGCCGCCGCTCGTACGGCAGCAGGATCACCGGGTGCGCACCGCGCTCGCGGGTCCCGTGGACGTACGCCGTCATGTGCTCCAGGAAGGTGGAGAACGGCTCGGTGTGCAGCCCGGGGTCCGGCTTCCAGTCCGTTTGCCCGAACCCGAAGAGCAGGTAGTCACCCGGCCGCATGGTGTCCAGGATCCACTGGAGCCGGCCGCGCTCCCGGAAGCTCTTGGAGCTGGCGCGCGCCCGGGAGCAGTTCACCACTTCCACCGCCTCGTGGAGGAACAGCGGCAGCGCCTGGGTCCAGCCCGCCATCGGCAGGAAGCTGTAGGGCCGGTGGACCGAGTTCGACCCGCCCGCCACGAAGATCCTCGGGCGGTGCTGCTCCTGGCCCGGTCCGGGTGCGTACGTCACGCCTAGACTCCCTCGTCCCCGGCCGTCTGGACCAGGACCGCCGCCAGCGCCGCCTCGAAGGCCGACCGCTGCGCCGCGTTGGTCGTCGGGTCCTGCCGGCGCACGTCGACGACGTGTCCGGTCATCGTGGACAGCAGGACGTCCAGCGAGGTCAGCGCCACCGCCTCGGAGCTCAGCAGGGAACCGGTCGGCTCCTCGCCGAAGGCCTTGACGCGCATCGGGGTGGCGGTGCGCTCCGGGTTCACGCAGTTCACCCGGATGTGGTCCTCGGCCCACTCGTCGGCCAGCGCCTGCGTCAGGTTGACCATGGCGGCCTTCGCCGACGAGTACAGGCTGTAGTTCGCGCGGCCCCGGGTGTAGCTGCTGGAGGTGAACAGCAGCAGCTGCCCCTCGGTCTTGCCGAGGTACTTGTGGGCGGCCCGCGCGATCTGCACGGGGGCCAGGTAGTTGACCTCCAGCGCCTGCCGGATCGTGTCGTCGTCCGTCTCGTCGAGGCGGCCGACCCGCAGCACGCCCGCGGTGTTCACCACGTGGTCGATCCGGCCGGTCTGCGCGTACGCGTCGGCCAGCGCCGCCTCGACGTGGTCGGGGTTCTCCACGTGGGTGCCGGTGGTGGAACGCCCCAGGGCGAAGACCCGGGCGCCGAAGCTCTCGGCGATCCGCGCGATGTCGGCGCCGATCCCGTACGAGCCGCCGAACACCACCATCGTCTTGCCGGACAGCTGCTCGCGGTAGGCGGCCTCGTCGGCGTGCGCGGGCGCGGCGTGCGAGGCGAGCTGGAACAGCTTGTCGGCGATGAACACGTCGACCGGCTGGGTGACCTTCATGTTGTACTCGTCGCCCGTGACCACGTGGACCGGCACGTCGGGCAGGTACTTGACGACCACGGAGCAGTCGTCGGTGGCCTGGAAGAACGGGTCGGCGGCCGCCCGCTCGTACGCGCTGCGGATCGTGGCCAGCCGGAAGCCCTGGGGGGTCTGGCCCCGACGCAGCCGGGAGCGGTCCGGCACCTCGGTGATGAACTCGCCGTCGTCCCCGTGGGTGCGCGTCACGATCACGGTGTCGGACGACGGGATGGCCACGTCGACGGCCTGGTAGCGCTCCAGGGACTCGACGCACTCGCGGACCACGCGCTGCGAGAGCAGCGGGCGCACGGCGTCGTGGAAGAGCAGGTTGACGTTCTCGTCGGCCTCACGTCCCTGCGAGGCGGCGGCGATGGCGATGCGAGTGGTCTCGCTCCGCGTCGACCCGCCGGCCAGCACCCGGGAGACCTTGGTCAGGCCCGCGTTCTCGACGATCCGGCGGGCCTCCTCCACGTGGTCGGGCGTCATGAGGAGGAGGACCTCGTCCACGTCGGCCGCGGACTCGAAGATGTGCAGCGTGTGCTCCAGGATCGGCTTTCCGGCGATCTTGAGCAGTTGCTTCGGTATCTCGAGCCCGATGCGTTGGCCGGTCCCCCCTGCGAGAACAACGGCGATGGTACGGCGGGGGGTGGTACTGGACGGCACGGTCTCCTTCTTCCTCTGGGCTGGGGATGGGACCACGGCTGTACGGGTGTGATGCGGCCGTGGAAGGGTGCGCCGGCTAGGCGGGGAAGGGCGCCGGCTCCGGGTACTCGATCGGGAAGTCGGCGACTCCACGTCGGTAGAGGTCGTTCGCGGCGTCGTTGAAGCGAACGACCGACGGCGGGTACTCCGCGCCGAGGAGGTACTCCTTGAGCTGCTCCCGGTAGGGGGCCATGTGGTCCTCGGCCGGGTTGAGCATCGCCTCGATCGCCTCGGACAGGCCGTTGCAGTCGGCGTCGAGCAGGTACGAGGCGTACGCCGTGCGCTGCTCGTTGCGGAACTCCTGGTCCGGCAGACCGTCGAGGTTGAAGATCGCGTACGGCTTGAGGGTGGCGACGAAGTCGGACACCACGCTCGACATGTCGCCGATGAGCAGGTCGGAATGGTTGAAGCAGTCGTACAGCGCGGGGATCCGGCCGGTCACCACGTGGTGCGCGGCGTCGGGCATCGCGCTCCAGTACAGGGTCCCGGCCTGGTTGCGGGTGCGCCGGATGCGGGCGGTCCGCTCCTCTTCGGTGAGGTCGGGGAACGGGGAACGGACACCGCGCTCGGAGAGGTCGGCGATGCGCTGGTCGAGGCGGGCCAACTTCCGGCTCGCGGCCTTGGAATCGCTCACGTTGCGGCCGAAGCGCCGGGCGTTGTCCTCCTCCAGGAGTGCGATGACGCGTCGGTGCGCGGCGGCGGCCTGCGGGGAGCGGGAGCCGGTCAGCGGGTGCGGCTTGTAGATCACCCGGATGTCGAGCTCGTGGTCGAGCAGCGCCCGGATCAGCTTCTCGCCGGCCGGCAGCACCGAGGTGTAGCAGGCGTCGTCGGTCCAGCCCTCCCAGGTGGGGGCGTAGATGACGGTGGGCACGGGGTTGACGGCCCGGCCCGTCCAGCGGTGCAGGGGCATCAGCTGAGGGCGCCCGACCTCGACGATCTGGTTGTGCGTCACCGCGTGCTTGATGCGCTCGTAGCGGTCGCGACCGGCCCGGCCGGCCACCCAGATCTCGTCGAAGACCTTGCTGACGCGGTTGCTGCTGGCGAGCTTGTCGCTGTCGCCGTGGCCGATGAAGACGTGCTTGACCTCGGCGCGCTGGAGCATGTGCACGTTCTTGCCCGCGTTGCCGGGGTAGAGGGCGACGCGGAGTTCGTGCATCTCGATGCGCGCGAGGTTGTCCGCCTTGGGCACGCAGATGACGGGAACCGACGTGGCGTCCAGGTACCGCAGGGTGGCCCGCTCGCGCAGCACGATGAGGGGGCGCAGCTCCAGGGCCTCCAGGGCCTCCAGCCACATGTTCACCTGGTACATGAAGTCTTTGGAGATGGCGGCGAAGGTGAAGTAGAGCGCCACCTGGGGACGGTATTCGGCCAGCTGGTGGTTCAGCTCGTCGATGGCCTCGTCGGTGGTCGGCAGCTTGAGCGCGTTGCGTGCGTCGGGCAGCAGCACCAGCAGGGACAGGTAGGCGAGGAAGACCGTGGTGATCATCCCGTACGTGACCCAGCGCCAGTTGTCGGTCGCGATGGTGGCGAGGGCCCCGGCCACCAGGGGGATGTCCAGGTGCAGCGTCTTGCGGACGTGCTTGTCCACCAGGAACGGGTGCGGCATGCGGCGGATGCCCAGCGCGTCCAGGTCCAGCCCGCGGGTGGTGAACGGCAGTTCGTTGCGCTGCTTGCGGACGTGCTTGAGGAGGGCGCCGTACGCGAGTTGCAGGATGAACAGGAGGAGCAGACCGATGGTCGTCATCTGCGCCACGAACGACTCGATGTCGGCGATGGCCCCGCACAGGCCCAGCAGCAGGAACTGCCGGATCAGGAAGCGCATGGTCAGGCCGAAACGCGAGTCGCGCAGCCGCTCCAGGGTGGTCGACTCGGTGCTGTGCAGCATCAGGTCGGCCGCGTAGCTGAGGGCCGCGCAGTACGCGAACATCGGCAGGGAGACGGTCGCGACCGCCGCCATCATCCCGAGGAAGCTGAGGATGAGCCCGGCGCTGATCAGAACGCCGGTGACGGCGTGCAGTCGTTTGGGGCCCATCGTGGAAGGCCTCCCCGTGGAGGTGTTGAGTTTCGGCGGAAGTGTCGCAGTAGTATAAGCAGCCGTATGGACGAGTTAAGAACGCGAGGTGACGCTCGGGCCAATGATTGGCGGCCCTTGTGGGCACACCTGTGGCCTTCGTCCCTCAAGGTCCGATTCTTCACCCCGTAAAGCGATACACCGTCAGCTCGCGCCGGTCCTCGGCCTTGATGGAAAAGCCCACGCACAATGCGGGACGGGAATCCGCGGAGCCGATCGCCATTCCCTCCGGTTCCCGGAAGGGAAGATCCGGCGCCACGGTCACCTTGTGCCGGCCCTGGGCCCGTCCCGTACGGATGTCGATCGCCGAGACGTGCGTGTTCCCGCCGGACTTCCGCGGATTGTTCCCGTCCTTGGCCGTGTACGGGCGGCCGGTGAGGATGTAGACGAAGTTACCGTGCAGGGCGCAGCCCTGGAACCACTCCTCTTCCTTCACCTGGACACCGGCCCGCACGGAGTGCACGGGGTCGAAGCGTCCGGCGAGGAAGTCCGCCATCCGGTACACGGACAGCCGGTGTTCCCCGTCGATCTCGTGGCTCACCAGCACGCGACCGCCGGCCAGGTCGAGGGCGGGGGAGACGTCGGCCGCGCCCGGGACCGGATCGTAGTGCGGCACCCGCCGGTCGGACCCGTCGACCACGCCACCGTCGTCGAACAGCACGCGGGCGACCTGGGTCCCGTAGCCGCTGTCCGCGTCCGGCCTGCTCTCCACCCATATGTAGGTGTGCTTCCCGACGGGCTCGACACCGAAGGAAATTCCGTGCCCGAAGCCGCGGAGATACATGTGCCCGAGGGATATCCCCGTACTGCTCATCCGGGTCAGACACATATCGCCGGCGGTCTTTCGGTCGCCGGAAGTCAACGGCTCCGACTCGTCGTCCAGGCGTATGTCGCTCTGAATGGTCTGAAGGGTGTAGACCAAACCGTTGGCATCGTCGAAGGCGAACGACTGCGGACCCGTCGTATTGAATAGCGGCGTCGGTGCCAGCAGTTCGGCGCCCGTCCGCATGTCGAAGTCACCGGCCGTCGGCTGAGGGTCGGGTTCCTCCCGGGCGGGCTCGTCCGGTTCCGACGAGAGCGCCCACGTCAGGCCGCTCGCGGCCAACCCGGCGGCGACCGCGCCGCCGCCGAACATCAGGGTCCGGCGGCTGAAAAGTGTCGTGTCATCCGCCATGCAGACATTCTGCCGGCCCTTGTGCGGGCCGACGTCGCCGCCCCCGCGCAAGACCCCGCGCGACCCCGCCACCGGCGGAAACGGCGGACGCCCGCCCCCGCTCGGGGGACGGGCGTCCGTCATGCGCGTCGGGGACGCGACGGTCAGACCGGGACGCTCGCCAGGCCCGGGGCGAGGAACCTCTTGCCGTTCACCCGCTCCGAGACGCCCTCACGGTCCAGGTACGGCGTCACGCCGCCCAGGTGGAAGGGCCAGCCGGCGCCGGTGATGAGGCAGAGGTCGATGTCCTGGGCCTCGGCCACGACACCCTCCTCCAGCATCAGGCCGATCTCCTGCGCCACCGCGTCCAGGACGCGGTCGCGGACCTGCTCCTCGGTCAGGACGCTGTCGCCCTGGACCAGGAGCGCGGCGACCTCGGGGTCGAGCTCCGGCTTGAAGCCGTTCTCCGCGTGGTAGACGTAGAACCCGCGCTTGCCCGCCTCGACGACCCGCTTGAGGTTGGGGGAGACGGTGAAGCGCTCCGGGAAGGCGCGGTTCAGGGTCTCGGAGACGTGCAGCCCGATGGCCGGACCCACGAGCTCCAGCAGCACCAGCGGGGACATCGGCAGGCCGAGCGGCTCGATCGCCTTCTCGGCGGTGACCACCGGGGTGCCCTCGTCGATGACGTTCTGGATCTCGCCCATGAAGCGGGTCAGGATGCGGTTCACCACGAACGCCGGGGCGTCCTTGGTGAGGACCGCGGTCTTCTTCAGCTTCCGCGCGACACCGAAGGCCGTGGCCAGCGAGGCGTCGTCGGTCTGCTCACCGCGGACGATCTCCAGCAGCGGCAGGATCGCGACGGGGTTGAAGAAGTGGAAGCCGACCACGCGCTCCGGGTGCCGGAGCTTCGAGGCCATCTCGGAGACCGACAGCGAGGAGGTGTTGGTGGCGAGGATCGCGTGCGCCGGGGCGACCGCCTCGACCTCCGCGAACACCTTCTGCTTGACGGACATCTCCTCGAACACGGCCTCGATGATGAAGTCCGCGTCCGCGAAGCCCTCGGCCTTGTCCAGGACACCGCTCACCAGGGCGGTCAGGCGGTTGGCCTTGTCCTGGTTGATGCGGCCCTTGCCGAGCAGCTTCTGGATCTCGGCGTGGACGTAGCCCACACCCTTGTCCACGCGCTCCTGGTCGATGTCGGTGAGAACCACCGGCACCTCAAGGCGGCGCAGGAAGAGCAGCGCCAGCTGCGAGGCCATCAGGCCCGCGCCGACGACGCCGACCTTGGTGACCGGACGGGCCAGGGACTTGTCCGGGGCGCCGGCCGGGCGCTTGGCGCGCTTCTGGACCAGGTTGAAGGCGTAGATGCCGGAGCGCAGTTCGCCGCCCATGATGAGGTCGGCCAGGGCCGCGTCCTCGGCGTCGAAGCCCTTCTGCAGGTCGCCGTCCTTGGCCGCCTCGATGATCTCCAGCGCGCGGTAGGCGGCCGGGGCCGCGCCGTGCACCTTGGAGTCCGCGATGGCACGGCCGCGGGCGATCGCCGCGTCCCAGCCCTCGGCGCGGTCCACGTCGGCCCGTACGACCTCGGTGGCGCCGTTCAGGACGTTGGCCGTCCAGATCAGCGACTGCTCCAGGAAGTCGGCGCCCTCGAACAGGGCGTCGGCGATGCCCAGTTCGAAGACCTGCTTGCCCTTGAGCTGGCGGTTCTGGTTCAGCGAGTTCTCGATGATCACCGAGACCGCGCGGTCCGCGCCGATCAGGTTCGGCAGCAGGGCGCAGCCGCCCCAGCCCGGTACCAGGCCGAGGAAGACCTCGGGCAGCGAGAAGGCGGGGATGGCCTTGGAGACGGTGCGGTAGGTGCAGTGCAGACCGACCTCGACACCGCCGCCCATGGCCGCGCCGTTGTAGTACGCGAAGGACGGGACGGCCAGCGCCGACAGGCGCTTGAACACGTCGTGGCCGCCCTTGCCGATGGCGAGCGCCTCGTCGTGCTTCTTCAGCAGCTCGACACCCTTGAGGTCGGCGCCGACCGCGAAGATGAACGGCTTGCCGGTGATGCCCGCGCCGACGATGGAGCCCGCGAGGGCCTCCTGCTCGACCTGGTCGATCGCCGCGTTCAGGTTGGCGAGGGACTGGGGGCCGAAGGTGGTCGGCTTGGTGTGGTCGAAGCCGTTGTCCAGCGTGATGAGCGCGAAGCGCCCGGCGCCGAACGGCAGGTCCAGGTGGCGGACGTGCGCGGACGTGACGACCTCGTCCGGGAACAGCTCGGCCGCACCCTTCAGGAGCTCAGCGGTGGTGCTCACTTGGAGTCTCCCTCGGCGTTGAAGTTCGGGTTCTCCCAGATGACCGTGGCGCCCATGCCGAAGCCGACGCACATGGTGGTCAGGCCGTAGCGGACGTGCGGCTGCTCCTCGAACTGGCGGGCCAGCTGCGTCATCAGACGGACGCCGGAGGAGGCGAGCGGGTGACCGAAGGCGATGGCGCCGCCGTACTGGTTCACACGGGAGTCGTCGTCGGCGATGCCGTAGTGCTCCAGGAACGCGAGGACCTGGACCGCGAACGCCTCGTTGACCTCGAAGAGACCGATGTCATCGATCGTCAGGCCGGCCTGCGCCAGGGCCTTCTCGGTGGCCGGGATCGGGCCGTAGCCCATGACCTCCGGCTCGACACCCGCGAAGGAGTACGCGACCAGGCGCATCTTGACCGGGAGGTTGTTCTCCCGGGCGAAGTCCTCGGACGCGATGATCGCGGCGGTGGCACCGTCGTTGAGACCGGCGGCGTTGCCCGCGGTGACCCGGCCGTGGGTACGGAACGGGGTCTTCAGGCCGGCCAGGTTCTCCAGCGTGGTGCCCGGACGCATCGGCTCGTCGGTGGTGACCAGGCCCCAGCCCGTCTCGCCGGCGGCCTCGTTGGTGTTGCGCACCGAGATCGGGACCAGGTCCTGCTGGATCTTGCCGTCGGCGTACGCCTTGGCGGCCTTCTCCTGCGAGCGCACGGCGTACTCGTCGGCGCGGAGTTTGGTGATCGTCGGGTACCGGTCGTGCAGGTTCTCGGCGGTCATGCCCATGAACAGGGCGGACTCGTCGACCAGCTTCTCGGAGACGAAGCGCGGGTTCGGGTCGACGCCCTCGCCCATGGGGTGGCGGCCCATGTGCTCGACGCCGCCGGCGAGGGCGACGTCGTACGCGCCGAAGGCCACGCCGCCCGCGACGGCGGTCACGGCGGTCAGCGCGCCGGCGCACATGCGGTCGATGGAGTAGCCGGGCACGGACTGCGGGAGGCCCGCCAGGATGCCGGCGGTGCGACCCAGGGTCAGACCCTGGTCACCGATCTGCGTGGTCGCGGCGATGGCGACCTCGTCGATCTTCGCGGGGTCCAGGTCCGGGTTGCGGCGCAGCAGCTCCCGGATCGCCTTGACGACGAGATCGTCGGCGCGGGTCCCGTTGTAGATGCCCTTCGGGCCCGCCTTGCCGAACGGGGTGCGGACGCCGTCGACGAAGACGACGTCCCTGACGGTACGAGGCACGTTGGCTCTCCTCCAGGTGCGGGTGTGCACTGCTGCGCGGGGGCGCGGTCGGCGTTGTTTGCTGAGCGCCCGCTCACCTGCCCCATGCTACTTGCGGGTAACCAATGTGCACACCCTCTCCGGGAGGAGCGGCGAAGGTCACACTCCCGCCATCGGCCGGCACCGGTGGCCGTCGACGAAGGAAGCCCCCCGGCCGCGGCCGGGGGGCTTCCTTCGTCGACGAGGAGGTCAGTCGGTGGTGGCGAGCGCCTCGACCAGCGCCGGGGTCACCTGCTCGACCTGCCAGGGGCGGGCGCCGTGGGCCGCCAGGGCCTCGGACACCGTGTCGGCCTCCAGGCGCTGCGGCGGCTCCCAGCACAGCCTGCGGACCGTGTCGGGGGTGATCAGGTTCTCCTGGGGCAGGTTCAGCCCCTCGGCCAGCGCCGTGACGGCGGCCCGGGCCGCCGAGAGCCTGGCGGCGGCGGCCGGGTCCTTGTCGGCCCAGGAACGCGGCGGCGGCGGACCGGCCGGGGTGGCGCCCGGCTGCGGCAGTTCGTTCTCGGGCAGCGCCTTGGCCCGGTCCACGGCGGCCATCCACTGCTCCAGCTGGCGTCGGCCCATCCGCTGCCCGTAGCCGGGAAGGGCGGACAGCGCGCTCGCGTTGAGCGGCATGGCCAGCGCGGCCTCGACGATCGCCGCGTCCCCCAGCACCTTGCCGGGGGACACGTCACGCCGCTGCGCGATCCGGTCGCGGGACTCCCACAGCTCGCGCACGACGGCCATCTGCCGGCGTCGGCGCACCTTGTGCATGCCGGAGGTGCGGCGCCACGGGTCCTTGCGCGGGGGCGCGGGCGGAGCGGAGGCGATGGCGTCGAACTCCTGGTGGGCCCAGTCCAGCTTGCCCTGCCGGTCCAGTTCCTTCTCCAGGGCGTCCCGCAGGTCCACCAGCAGTTCCACGTCCAGCGCGGCGTAGCGCAGCCACGGCTCCGGGAGGGGGCGGGTGGACCAGTCGACGGCGGAGTGGCCCTTCTCCAGCGTGTAGCCGAGCACGCTCTCGACCATCGCGCCGAGCCCGACCCGCGGGAAGCCCGCCAGGCGGCCCGCCAGTTCGGTGTCGAACAAAGAGGTGGGGGCCATGCCTATTTCGCGCAGGCACGGCAGGTCCTGGGTGGCGGCGTGCAGGATCCACTCGGTCCCGGACAGCGCCTCGCCCAGGCTGGAGAGGTCGGGGCAGCCGACCGGGTCGATCAGCGCCGATCCCGCGCCTTCGCGGCGCAACTGCACCAGGTAGGCGCGCTGCCCGTAGCGGTAGCCGGAGGCGCGCTCGGCGTCGACGGCGACGGGGCCGGTGCCCGCGGCGAAGGCCGCGACCACCTCGGCGAGGGACTCCGCGTCGGCGACCACCGGGGGGATGCCCTCGCGGGGCTCCAGCAAGGGAACGGGCAACCCATCGGACGAAACCTCTTCGTCCGGGGGGCCGCCCCCGGTGGTGGTGCGCAGGTGTGCTGCGGTCTCTTGGGCGTCGGTCACCGGTCAAGGGTATCCGTGGATGTGGCGCGCCCGTCGCCGGAACGTTCCGGCGACGGGCGCGAGGGTGAGACCGGGTGGCGCGGGGGTGAAGTCGGGGTGCGGCGGGAGGCGGGTGACGGGGTGGGCGCGAACGTGTCCCGGGGGTTCCCCCGGGACGTCCCCCGGGAGCCACCGGGCGGGGTCAGTGGATGATTCCGGTCCGCAGGGCGACGGCGACCATCCCGGCCCGGTCGCCGGTGCCCAGCTTGCGGGCGATCCGGGCGAGGTGGGACTTCACGGTCAGTGCGGACAGGCCCATCGAGACGCCGATGGCCTTGTTGGACTGGCCCTCCGCGACGAGGCGCAGGACCTCGACCTCGCGGCCGGAGAGCTCTCGGTAGCCGCCCGGGTGGCTCGGGGCACCCGGGGGGCGGCGGTGCATGCGGGCGGCGGCGGCACCGATGGGGGCGGCGCCGGGCCGGGTGGGGAGCCCGATGTTGGTCCGGGTGCCGGTGACGACGTAGCCCTTCACTCCGCCCGCGAGGGCGTTGCGGACGGCGCCGATGTCATCGGCGGCGGACAGGGCCAGGCCGTTCGGCCAGCCGGCGGCACGGGTCTCGGAGAGCAGGGTGAGACCGGAGCCGTCGGGCAGGTGTACGTCGGCCACGCAGATGTCGCGCGGGCTGCCGACGCGGGGGCGGGCCTCCGCGATGGACGAAGCCTCGATCACATCACGTACTCCGAGGGCCCACAGATGGCGGGTCACGGTGGAACGGACGCGCGGGTCGGCCACGACGACCATGGCCGTCGGCTTGTTCGGGCGGTAGGCGACCAGGCTTGCGGGCTGCTCGAGAAGAACGGACACCTAGGCCTCCTGGGGGAGTGGCGGAACGTCTCGGCCGGGGGAAGGAAGCCGGTGCGCTCCGTGCTGATGGTCATTGACTCCTTCGGCACGTCACCCGCCCGGCTTTAGGGAATGATCACGATTTGGTGAGTAACAATTCGGGCAATTCGGACGCACGATCGATCAATGGATGATCAGAAGCCCGCAACGAATGCACGTTCTGGCACTCCGATGCGGGCTCGATCGGTCGACCCGACCCGGGACGCCGCCCCGGGAGAGCCCCGGACGGGGCCCTCGGTGCGGCCGGCCGGCCCCTCGACTACGGGTGGTGCGGACCGCGCCGCTGTGGCAGGGACACCACACCGGTGACGGTGTCCGTGGGGCCGACCGGCGGCAGCCCCGCGATTTGACACAGCAGCTCGCACCAGGCCGACAGATGGGCCGAGGTGTCCGGCACCCCGCCCACCCCCTCGCGCGGCGTCCACGAGGCCCTGATCTCGATCTGGGTGGCCGGTCGCCGCTCCGAGAGCCCGCCGAAATAGTGCGAGCTCGCCATGGTCACCGTCCCGCTGGGCTCGCCGTACGTCAGCCCGCGCGCCTCCAGCGCCCCCGTCAGCCAGGACCAGCACACCTCGGGGAGGAGCGGGTCCGCGGCCATCTCCGGCTCCAGTTCCGCCCGTACCAGCGTCACCAGGCGGAAGGTGCCCTGCCAGGCGTCGTGCCCGGACGGATCGTGCAACAGGATCAGCCGGCCGTCGGCCAGGTCGTCCTCGCCGTCGACGACCGCCGCCTCCAGCGCGTAGGCGTACGGGGCCAGTCTCTGCGGCGGCTTGGTGGGGTCGATCTCGATCCCCTGCCGCAACCGCGCCTTCTTCAAGCCGTCGACCGCCCGCCGGAACGGGAGCGGGACGGAGCTCTCCTTCGCGCTGTCCACACCGTCAGCGCCATCTGAAAATCGTCCCTGAGCCGCAGCCATGCGGGGAAGACTAGGCGGAACGAGCGGCCGGACGGCGCAGGGACACCCGCGCCGGGTCGGGCACTTCTTCGTACGTGCGAAGATTTGGGTCGTGAGTGCCAACGACCGCCCCAAGGGCCAGCCGAGTCAGACGTACGATTCCGCCTTCCTGAAGGCGTGCCGGCGGGAGCCGGTTCCGCACACCCCGGTGTGGTTCATGAGGCAGGCGGGGCGCTCCCTCCCGGAGTACCGGAAGCTGCGCGAGGGCACGCAGATGCTGGAGTCCTGCATGCGGCCCGACCTGGTCACCGAGATCACCATGCAGCCCGTGCGGCGGCACGGCGTGGACGCGGCGATCTTCTTCTCCGACATCGTGGTCCCCCTCAAGGCGATCGGCGTCGACCTCGACATCAAGCCGGGCATCGGCCCCGTCGTCGCCCAGCCGATCCGCCGCCGCGAGGACCTCGCACAACTGCGCGACCTCACTCCGGAGGACGTCTCGTACGTCACCGAGGCGATCGGCATGCTCACGGGTGAATTGGGCTCCACGCCGTTGATCGGCTTCGCCGGCGCGCCTTTCACCCTCGCGAGCTACCTCGTCGAGGGCGGCCCCTCGAAGAACCACGAGCACACCAAGGCCCTCATGTACGGGGACCCGCAGCTCTGGGCCGACCTGCTGGACCGCCTCGCCGAGATCACCTCCGCCTTCCTCAAGGTCCAGATCGAGGCCGGCGCCTCGGCGATCCAGCTCTTCGACTCCTGGGTCGGCGCACTCGCCCCCGCGGACTACCGCCGCTCGGTGATGCCGGCGTCGGCGAAGGTCCTGGAGTCCGTGGCCTCGTACGGCGTCCCGCGCATCCACTTCGGCGTGGGCACCGGCGAGCTGCTCGGCCTGATGGGCGAGGCCGGCGCGGACGTCATGGGCGTCGACTACCGGGTCCCGCTGGACGAGGCCGTGCGCCGCGTCGGCCCCGGCAAGGCGCTCCAGGGCAACCTGGACCCGGCGGTCCTCTTCTCCACCACGGAGGCCGTGGAGGCCAAGACCCGCGAGGTCCTGGACGCCGCCGCCGGTCTGGAGGGCCACATCTTCAACCTCGGGCACGGCGTCCTGCCGACCACCGACCCCGACGCCCTGACCCGCCTGGTGGAGCACGTCCACACCAGCACCAGGCGCTGACGCGGGGCCCTTCCCCGGGCCGCGTCCGTTCGTGACCAGCGGAGCCCCACCCGTCGTCGACGGGCGGGGCTCCGGTGCGTCGGGGGTCAGACGCCGGCCGAGCGGACCGCGGCGACCGCCTTGCGGGCCGCCACCAGGATCGGGTCCCAGACCGGGGAGAAGGGCGGGGCGTACCCCAGGTCCAGGGAGACGACCTGGTCCACCGTCATGCCGGCGGTGAGGGCGACGGCCGCGATGTCGACGCGCTTCGCGGCGCCGGCCCCGCCCACGATCTGGACGCCCAGCAGCCGGCCCGTGCGGCGTTCCGCCAGCATCTTCACCGTCATCTCGGTCGCACCCGGGTAGTAGCCCGCCGTGTTCGTCGAGCGGATCGTCGCCGTCACGAAGCGCAGGCCGGCCTCCCGCGCGTCGCGTTCGCGCAGTCCCGTGCGGGCGATCTCCAGGTCGCACACCTTGCTCACGGCCGTGCCGACCACGCCGGGGAAGGTTGCATAGCCGCCCCCCACGTTCGAGCCGATGACCTGGCCGTGCTTGTTGGCGTGCGTGCCCAGGGGGATGTGCCGCGGGCGGCCCGCCACCAGGTCCAGGACCTCCACGCAGTCGCCCCCCGCCCAGATGTCCTCGTGGCCCCGGACCCGCATCGAGAGGTCCGTCAGCAGTCCGCCCGAGTCGCCCAGGGGGAGGCCCGCCGCGCGGGCCAGGGCCGTCCGGGGTTCCACCCCCATGCCCAGCACCACCACGTCGGCCGGGTACTCGTCCCCCGCCGCCGTGGCCACCGCGCACGCGCGGCCCTCCTCGTCCGTGAGGATCCCCGTCACCTCGGCGCGGGACACCGTACGGATGCCCATGCCGTTCATCGCGGTGTGCACGAGGCCGCCCATGTCCGGGTCCAGGGTGGCCATCGGCTGCTCGCCCCGGTGCAGGACGGTGACCTCGAAGCCCCGACCGACCAGCGCCTCCGCCATCTCCACGCCGATGTAGCCCGCGCCGACCACGACCGCCCGGCGGCCCCGCGTACGCTCCAGGTCGTCCATCAGACGCTGCCCGTCGTCCAGGGACTGGACCCCGTGGACCCCGTGCGCGCCGATGCCGGGCAGCCGGGGGCGGATCGGGCGGGCGCCCGTCGCCAGGACGAGCTTGTCGTACGCCGTCCACGACTCCGCGCCCGAATCCAGGTCCCGGGCGCGGACGCGCCGGCCCGCGAGGTCCAGTTCCAGGACCTCGGTCCGGGTGCGCAGGTCGATGTCCCGGGCGCGGTGCTCCTCGGGCGTGCGGGCGATCAACTCGTCCCGGCCGGCGACCTGCCCGCCGACCCAGTACGGGATCCCGCACGCGGAGTACGAGGTGAAGTGCCCCCGCTCGAAAGCGGTGATCTCCAGATCCGCCGGACCCTTCAGCCGCCGGGCCTGTGACGCGGCGGACATGCCCGCCGCGTCACCGCCGATCACCACCAGTCGTTCCGCCGCCATCGTCCGCACCGTCCTCCACCGCCGCCGTCAGGTGGGGGACACGCTACGGGCCCTCGCCCGAAAGGGTGTTCCCTCAACGGTCGGAGTCGGCCCCGACCTCGGAGTCGGCCGCCTCGGGGGAGTCCGCGGCCCGCGACGGCTGCGCCGGCACCGTCACCCACTTCCGGGTCAGGCCCGCCTTCGGAGTCGCCGGGCGGAACCTGCGGTACACCCGGACGCCCACCGCCACCAGCGCGGCCGCCAGGGCGAACGGCAGGACGGCGCCCACCGCCAGGGCCAGGTACCGCACCAGGGTGGTGAAGACGTCCCAGCCGCCGTGCAGTGCGTCCATGAACGCCGGTTCGTCCTTCTCCTTCTTCTCCGGGGCCGCCCGCTTCGGGGCCGGCTCCGAGACCTCCAGGGTGATCGTGCCGAGCGCGGTCTGGTCCTTCAGCGCGGACTGCTGGGCCAGCAGCGACTCCAGGTCGGACTGACGCCGGCTCAACTCGCTCTCCAGCATGACCACGTCGGAGAGCGCCGAGGCCTTGTCCATCATCTCCCGCACCCGCGCCACGCTGGCCTGCTGCGACCGGACCCGGCTGTCGACGTCCGCGACCTTCTCCGTCACGTCCTGCGCCTCGACCTTCCGGTTCAGCAGCTTCCCGCCGCCCTCCAGCGCGCCCAGGACGGAGTCGAAGCGCTCGCCCGGCACCCGCAGGGTCACCGACGAGGTCATGCGGCCGTCGTCGTCGCGCCGCGTGGACTCGTTGCCGACGTACCCGCCCGCGTTCTCGGCCGCCGTGCGGGCCGCGGAGAGCGCCTTCTGCGCGTTCGTCGTCTCGATCGCCAGGGTCGCCGTACGGATGATGTGCGGGCGGACCGTCACCGGCTTCTGACCCGCGTCCGCCCCCGCCGAGGGGGCCGCCGCCCCGGGCTTGCCCTGGGCCGCGCCCTGCTGGGGGGCGGCCTCGCGCGGTCCGGCCGCGGCCTTGTCGGCGGACGCCGACCGGCCCTCGTCGCCGGAGGAGGCCGAGCAGCCGGTGAGCGCGAGGGCCCCGGCCAGGGAGAGCGCGGCCAACGTCGCCGCCGTGCGGTGTGCGTGGGTGGTCCCGCGTGTGGTGCCCATCAGTGTTACCCCCGAGGTTCGGCCGTCGTTGCCCGTTCGACGTTCAGGGTCCGGTCGCGGGTTTCGTTTCCGCGGTCCCGAGGTGATCCCGATGCGGTCACGGTCCGGCCTCGTTGATCGATCTGAGACGATGTGTCCATGCACGAAGCGGACACGCGTACGGATCGACCGGGCCCCTCCGGTCACGTCGTCGTCATCGGCGGCGGTATCGCGGGCCTCGCGGCGGCCCACCGACTCCTCGCCGACGGGCTCCGCGTCACCCTCCTGGAGGCCGGCCCGCGCCTCGGCGGCAAACTGCGCGCCGGTGAACTCGCCGGCCTGCCCGTCGACCTCGGCGCCGAATCGGTGCTCGCCCGCCGCCCCGAGGCGGTCGCCCTCGCCCAGGCCGTCGGGCTCGGGGAGGCCCTCCAGCCACCCGCCACCGCCACCGCCCACCTGTGGACCCGGGGCGCGCTGCGCCCCATGCCGCGCGGCCACGTCATGGGCGTGCCCGGCGACGTGGGCCCGCTCGCCGCCTCCGGTGTGCTCTCCAACGAGGGCCTGGCCCGGATCGAGGCCGAACACGCCCTGCCGCCCGCCGAGATCGGCGAGGACGTGGCCGTCGGCGAGTACGTCGCCGCACGGCTGGGCCGCGAGGTCGTCGACCGCCTGGTGGAACCGCTGCTCGGCGGCGTCTACGCGGGCGACGCCTACCGCATCTCGATGCGCGCCGCCGTCCCCCAGCTCTTCGAGGCGGCCCGCGCCCACGCGCTGCTCGGCGACGGGGTGCGGGAGATCCAGCGCCGGGCGGCGGCCCAACCCGGCCCGGCCGGGCCGGTCTTCGCCGGCATCGCCGGCGGCATCGGACGACTCCCGCTCGCCGTGGCCGAGGCGTGCCGCGCCGCCGGGGCGCGGATCTCGACCGACACCCCCGTGCGCGAGATCGTCCGTACGCCCGGAGGCTGGCGGGTGATCGCCGGATCCGAGGTCATCGAGGCCGACGGAGTGGTCCTGGCCGTCCCGGCCGGGGCCGCCGCCCGGCTGCTCGACGACCTCGCGCCCACCGCGGCCGCCCCGCTGCGCGACGTCGAGTACGCCTCCATGGCCCTGGTCACCATGGCCTTCCGGCGGTCCGACCTGCCCGCCGCGATCGCCGACGGCGGCGCCAGCGGTTTCCTCGTGCCGCCCGTGGACGGCCGGACCATCAAGGCCTCCACCTTCTCCTCCAACAAGTGGGCGTGGGCCGGGGCCGACCCCGACCTGTTCCTGCTGCGGACCTCCGTCGGCCGGCACGGCGACGAGGGCGACCTGGCGCGCGACGACGCCGACCTGGTCGAGATCTCGCTGGGGGACCTCGGCGCCGCCGTGGGCCTCGCGGCCCGGCCCGTCGCCTCCACCGTCACCCGCTGGAACGCGGGACTGCCGCAGTACCCGGTGGGCCACCTCGACCGGGTCGCCCGGATCCGGGCCGCGGTCGGCGCCCTGCCGGGCCTCGCGGTGTGCGGAGCGCTCTACGACGGGGTCGGCATCCCGGCCTGTGTCGCGAGCGCCGGCAAGGCCGCGGACACGGTGCTCGCGGGACTTCGAACGCGTTCGGGACCCCTGGCCACGACCACTGATCAGCACACGGGACAATAGGCACATGACTGCACCAGAGAAGATTCCCAACGCGGGGAAGAAGGCGAAGGACCTGAACGAGGTCATTCGCTACACCCTGTGGTCCGTCTTCAAGCTGAAGGACGTCCTGCCCGAGAACCGCGCCGGTTTCGCCGACGAGGTCCAGGAGCTGTTCGACCAGCTGGCCGCCAAGGACATCACCGTCCGCGGCACCTATGACGTCTCCGGCCTGCGCGCCGACGCGGACGTCATGATCTGGTGGCACGCGGAGACCTCCGACGAGCTGCAGACCGCGTACAACCTGTTCCGCCGCACCCGGCTGGGCCGCGCCCTGGAGCCGGTCTGGTCGAACATGGCCCTGCACCGCCCGGCCGAGTTCAACAAGTCGCACATCCCGGCCTTCCTGGCCGACGAGAACCCGCGCGACTACGTCAGCGTGTACCCGTTCGTGCGCTCGTACGACTGGTACCTGCTGCCCGACGAGGACCGTCGCCGCATGCTCAAGGACCACGGCATGATGGCGCGCGGCTACCCCGACGTGCGTGCCAACACCGTCGCGTCCTTCTCCCTGGGCGACTACGAGTGGATGCTGGCCTTCGAGGCCGACGAGCTGTACCGCATCGTCGACCTCATGCGTCACCTGCGTGCCTCCGAGGCCCGCATGCACGTCCGTGAGGAAGTCCCCTTCTACACCGGACGCCGCAAGTCCGTCGCCGATCTGGTGGCCGGGCTCGCCTGAGACCTCCCCTGGGGGGAAGGAACCGGAGGGACGCACCCCTGACACAGGGGCGGGCCTCCGGTGGATCGGGAGGCCCTGCCCCCGAAACGACGCAGCCGGAGATCCGCCCGGAAGTTCAGACGACAGGCGGCAGCAGGGCCCTGGGAGCATTCCCCGGGGCACGTGTCGCCCGGTCGTCCAGCGACACCGGTGCGGGCTCCGGATGCGGCGCGCACGTCAGACGCCGTCCACCGGTGTCACCGCTCAGCAAGTACCGCGCCACATGGGCGTCGACGCAGTCGTTGCGACCGCCGACCACCCCGTGGGCGCCCGCGCCCCGCTCCGTGACCAGGGCGGCCCGCGCGCCGAGCCGCCGTTGCAGCTCCAGGGCCCCCGCATGCGGCGTGGCCCCGTCCCGCTCCGCGGCCACGATCAGGGTCCGCGGCAGCCGGGAGCCCGGCCGCTCGCCCACCGCCACCGGCCGCTGCCGCTCCCGTACCGGCCAGCTCGCGCACGGCAGGTTCAGGAACGCGTTCGCCCAGGTCTCGAAGGGCGCCCGGCGCGCCAGCTCCGTGTTGTCCCGGTCCCAGGTCGCCCAATCGGCGGGCCAGGAGGCGTCGTTGCACAACACCGCCGTGTACACGGCCGTCGCGTTCTCCGCCCCGGCCGCCGCGGCCGGGTCGGCATCCGGTCCGGCCTGGTCCACGAGCGGGCCGGGATCGCCGCGCAGGAAGGCCGCCAGGGCCGCCGCCCGGTCCGGCCAGACGTCGTCGTAGTACGCGGCCCGCAGGAAGGCGGACTGCAACTCGCCGGTCCCGACCACCCCGCCGGCGGGCACCCGGGCCACCGCGCCCCGTACCCGCTCCCAACTCGCCCGCACCGCCTCGGGGGTGGCGCCCAGCCGGTAGGTGGCGTGGTGGCGGGCCACCCAGGCGCGGAAGTCGTACCAGCGCCGCTCGAAGCCGAGGGCCTGGTCGAGGTTGTTGCGATACCAGACGCGGCGCGGGTTCGGGTCGACCGCCGAGTCGAAGACCATCCGCCGGACGTGCCCGGGGTACAGGGTGGCGTACACCGCCCCGAGGTAGGTGCCGTACGAGGCGCCCAGGAAGGTCAGCTTCCGGTCGCCGAGCGCGGCACGGAGCACGTGCAGGTCCCGGACGTTGTTCAGCGTCGTGTAGTACGGCAGGGCCTCGCCGGAGCGTTCCGCGCAGCCCCGGGCGTAGGACCGCGCGGCGGCGCGGCGCTCCGCCTTGTACGCCGCCGAGGGGTCGGCCGGGACCCGGGTGGGAGCCTTCGGCCGCTGCCCGGGGGCCCGACAGGACAGCGGGGCGGACCGGCCGACGCCGCGCGGGGCGTAGCCGACCAGGTCGTAGGCGGCGGCGAGGTCCCTCCAGGCGGGCAGCGCGGCGACGAGCGGGAAGAACATCCCGGAGCCGCCGGGGCCGCCGGGGTTGTGGACCAGCGAGCCCTGCCGGGGCGCCTTCCCCCGGCCGGTGGCGGCGGCCCGGCTGACGGTGAGGGAGATCTGCGGACCGTCGGGGCGGGCGTAGTCGAGCGGCACCCGCAGGGCGGCGCAGCGGACCGGCGCGGGCAGCTCCTCGACGTCGGGGCAGGCGCGGAAGACGAGGGGACTCCGGGCGGCGCGCCCGGCGACGAGCGCGGCGCCCGCCTCGGCGGCCCGATCCCCACCGACCGGCGGCGCCGACCCGGCGGCGAGGGCCGGCGCGGGGGCGGCCAGGGCGAAGGAGAGCGCCAGCGCGGCGGCGACCCCGTGGCGTGCGCGCGTCTTCCGCATGGCGGCCCCTTCATCTCATCGGCTGGTCCGATCAGATGCCGCCGCGAGCCCCCTGTAAAGGATCACCCGCCGGTGTCGGGCTCCCGTACCCCCGTTGCCGCGCCCCGTGCCCCCGCTTGCCGTAGGGGGCGCTGAGGCCCTCAGGAGCTGCTGGAGGAGCAACTGGACCCGGACGAGCTGCTGCAACTGGAACTCGACGAGGAACAGCTCGAACCCGACGACGAGCAGCTCGAACCGCCCCCGCTCCCGCCGCAGCCGGACCCGGAGGATCCGCAGCCGGACCCGCCGCCGGAGCAACTCGCGCCGCCGCCACCGCAGCCCGACCCGGACCCGGAGGATCCGCAGCCCGAGGTGCCGGTGGCGCTGCCCGCGCACCACACGAGGACGGGCAGCATGTCGTCCCCCGACCCGGACGAGGCGTGCGACCGGTGCGGGCCCGTCCTGGCCCGGGACTGGGCGGCGGCCAGCCGGGTGCTGCGCGCCGCGGGCACCAGCTGTTGGCGCAGGAACGGGTCGCGCAGGCCCCGCAGCCCGAACAGGGCGGTCTGGACGTGCGGGGTGTGGTCGTTGAGGTAGTGGGCCCGGAACTCGCCCAGCGCGGCCCGCCCCGAGGGCGTGACCCGCCGTCCGGCCCGCCGGGCCGCCACGCTGCCGAGCACGATCCCGCCCAGCAGGGCCGGGAACACCAGCACGATGAACGGCACCCGGGGGCCGGTCGCCATGGCCAACGAGACGATGGTGAGGGGCAGCGACAGCACCAGCAGCAGGCCGCACGCGGCGGCCTGAAGGATGCCCCAGAGCCGCCAAGGGCGTCCCGTACCGGGAGGGGAGAGCAGCCCCCGGTGGGCCAGGGCGTCGCCGATCTCCTGTACGGAGGGGTCCGACATGGCCGCGTACCGCACCTGGTACAGCCAGCCGGAGGGCGCCAGCCGGAGCGCCAGCAGGACCGCGCGTTCGGCGGCGTCGTGGGCGCGGGCGCCGGGCCGGGCCTGGGCGATGCCCGGGCCGCCGACCACCAGACGGCCGTCGCCGAACAGCGACACGAGGGCGCTGTCCACGACCGCGCCGGGCCCGCCCGCGATGAACGCGGCCTCCGACAGGTCGTGCAGCCGGTCGGACGGGGCGGCCGGGGGCCGCGAGGCCCGCAGCCCCCGCAGGAGCAGGACGGTGGAGACGATGACGCCGATCCAGACGGCGACGGCGAGGATGTTCACGCTGCTCTCCCCACCAGGTTCCGCGCCCAGCGCACGATGCGGCGCGGCGGCCGCGGCCCGGCCCGGTCCCGCCACCAGAGGGTCAGCCTTCGGCGGGCGGACGGGTCCGCCGGAAGGTCCTGGATCAGCAGGTGTTCGGCGAAGTCCAGGGCGTCCCGGCGGTACCCGTCCGTCATGGGTCGGTGGCGCGCGTACCCGAGGAAGGCGGTGCGGTACGCCTCCTCCCCGCCCAGGATCGCGGGCAGTTCGGGCGCCACCTTCGCCACGACCGACGCCCGCTTGGCGGCCAGCGCCCGCGCCTGCACCCGGATCCGCTGCCGGTCGAAGCCCTCGGGTACCGGGGTGCCGGCCACCAGCGCCGACAACAGCGCGGCCTGCTGCAACCCGACCCGCGTCCGCGCCCGCTCCGGCGGGGCCGGCACGGGGCGGGTGGAGGGGGTGCGGGGACCGGCGGGGCGCGCGGCGGCGTGGCCGGCGTCCAGGACGGCCCGGATCGCGGCGAGTTCGCCCTCCAGCTCGCCCTCGGGCGGGAAGTCGTCGTCGCGTTCCAGCAGCACGCCGGCCGGCTCGAACCGGCGGCGGAGCTCCGCCAGCACGTCCAGCACCACCGGCGGCACGGGGTGCGCGTGCGTGTCGTGCCACACGCCGCCCCGCTCCACGCCGCCGGCGACGTGCACGTACGCCAGGGCCTCCGGCGGGATCGCGTCCAGCACCGCCGCCGGGTCCTCGCCGCGGTTCACCCGGTTCGTGTGCAGGTTCGCCACGTCGATGAGCAGCCGTACCCCCGTACGCTCCACCAGCTCCGTCAGGAACCGGGCCTCCGTCAGCTCCTCCCCGGGCCACGAGAACAGCGCGGCGATGTTCTCCAGCGCCAGCGGCACCGGCAGCGCGTCCTGGGCGATCCGGACGTTCTCGCACAGCACGTCCAGGGCGTCGCGGGTGCGCGGCACCGGCAGCAGGTGCCCGGCCTCCAGCGCGGGCGAGGAGGTCCGTACGAAGGCGATGTGCTCGGTCACCAGTGGCGCCCCCAGGGCCACCGCCCGCTCCCCGAGTGCGGCGAGCTTCGCGGCGTCGGGGCGTTCGGCCCCGCCGAGCCCCAACGAGACGCCGTGCGGGACCACGCGGACGCCCCGGTCGAGCAGCCGGCCGAGCGACGTGGGCAGATGGCCCGGGCAGATGTTCTCGGCCACCACCTCGACCCAGTCCAGGCCCGGCAGCCGTTCCACCGCGTCCGCGATCTCCGGCCGCCAGCCGATGCCCACTCCCAGGTGTGCCATGGGCTTCATGTCCCCCGCCCCCTTTCCTCGGTCCCTCTGCCCGTGTCATGGCCCCGACGCAGTCGCGCCAATCCGCAGGAGGGGACGTTCAGAGCAACATTTGAGGTTCCTCGCGGACGGCGGGAGTCCGGATGTCGGGACGGGTGGCGTTCGGCGGGTGCGCCCCCTGCGGCCGCGCGGGGCCCTACAGTCGCGCGCGCAGGGCCGGGTGGTCGGAGACCACCGTGCAGGATCCCGGCGCGATCTCGGTGAAACCGGCGTCCCGGACCACCGGCAGCCCGCTGCCGCTCAGCTCGGCCCACCGCTCGCGCGGGGCGGTCCGTACGGCCAGCCGGAAACCGCGGTCGCGCCACGCGGCGCGTTCGGCGGGCTCCAGTTCCCACCACGCCAACTGGGCCGCGTGTCCGGCCTGTGCCATCGCCTTGCCGGCCGACATGTCGAGGTCCGGGTTGAGCCACAGCACCGGGACGCCGGGCGCGGCCGGCGGGACCGGCTCCGGGTCGTCCAGGTCGGTGCCCGACACCTGGAGCTTGGCCAGTTCCTTCGGCCAGCCGTCGAGCGGCACGGGCGGGAAGACGCGCACCTCGACCTCCGACGAGGTCGGCGCGGACGCCGGCGCGGGAGCCGCCGGCGACGCTTCGGCGGACGGCTCCGGCGAGGCCTCGGCGGGCGCGTCCGGCAAGGTGGGTGCGGAGGTGCGCGGGGCGGCCTCGCCGCGGACCGTCACGCCCGGCAGGGTTCCCGCCTTGCGCCACTCCGCCCCGCGCGCCCGCCGGACCACCTTGCGGATCCGGGCGTCCTGCCAGTCCCGTACGGCCTCGGCCCATTCGCCCTCGCCGTGCGCGCGGTCGTCCGTCAACAGCACCAGCACCGCGCGGGCCGCCGTCTCCAGCGCGGCGGTCCGGGTCGGCGGCGCCGACTTCTCGATCCGAACGACCAGCGGCAGCACGAACTGCGGGGCCTCGTCACGGACGGCGTGCTCCCGCCGGAAGGGGCTGTCGGCCCCGACCGCGGGAACGGGGGCGGGGGTGGGGGCGGGGTCCCGGAGGGTGTCCCGCGCGGGTCCCCGCGCGGCCTGGGTGTCGTCGGTGCTCATCCGGCCAAGTTTGCCGGCCTCCGCCTCCAGGATGATGTCGCAGGGGTCCCCGGCGGGCGAGGATCGGGCGCATGAAGAGTGATCTTTTCGCGTCCGAGAACCTGGTCCAGCCCGCAGCCGCCCCCGGCATGACCCTGCAGAACGCCAAATCCGTCAAGTACGCCGTCAACGGCGAGATGCTCGCCCGCCAGGGCTCGATGGTCGCCTTCCGCGGCAACCTCCAGTTCGAGCGCAAGGGCCAGGGCATAGGTGGCATGCTCAAGCGCGCCGTCACCGGCGAGGGCCTCGCGCTGATGTCCGTACGCGGCCAGGGCGAGGCATGGTTCGCCCACCAGGCCGGCAACTGCTTCATCATCGACTTCGAGCCCGGCGACGCGCTCACCATCAACGGCCGCAACGTCCTGTGCTTCGACCCCGGCCTGTCCTACGAGATCAAGATGGTCAAGGGCGCGGGCATGACCGGCGGCGGCCTCTTCAACAGCCTCTTCACCGGCACCGGCAAGCTCGCCGTCGTCTGCGACGGCAACCCGATCATCATCCCGGTCACCGCCCAGGCCCCGGTGTTCGTCGACACGGACGCGGTCGTCGGCTGGAGCGCTTCCCTGGACACCGGACTGCACCGTTCCCAGTCCGTGGGGTCGATGATCCGCGGCGGCTCCGGCGAGGCCGTCCAACTCAAGCTCAGCGGCGAGGGCTTCGTCATCGTCCGCCCGAGCGAGGTCACCGAGGCGACCTCGGGCCATTGAGACGGACGGCGACGTCGCGGCCGGCGCGGTGGCCCGCCACGTCGCCGCGCGGCGCGGCTGAGTACGCTCGGAGTCATGGACCAGCCCCAGCAGGAGACCTCGTACTGTCCCGCCCCGGCCGCGCCCGCCGAGTCCGTCGTGGTGGCCGGACCTCCCTACGCGGACTGCCTGGAGTGCGGCGAGCCCACCGAGTACGGGGTCGCGACCCCGGGCGTGGTGCTGTGCCCGGTGTGCGAGTGGCAGGAGGCGCAGCGCACCGCCTGCTCGGGCTGACCCCGTACCCGGGTCCCGTACGCGGACCCCGTACCCGGTTCGCGCACCGGGGTCCCGCGTCCGCTGCCCGCTCGTGGCCCGCTCACTTCCCGATGAGCTCGGACACCTTCACGAAGCGGTAGCCGCGCTTGCGCAGCTCCGGGACGATCGTGTGGATGGCCTCCTCGGTGACGGGTGCGGCGCTGCGCGTGCAGTGCATGACCACCACGGAGCCGGGCTTGACCCCGGCGAGCACCTGCTCGGCCACCGCGTCGGGGTCCTTGGCGAAGGCGTCCCCGCTGACCACGTCCCACTGGACGGCCGTCACCCTGGCGGTGGCGATGGCCCGCAGCGCCTGGTCGTCGTAACAGCCTCCGGGGAAGCGGAAGTACGGGACGGTGTTCACCGCGCCCGCCGTGCGGAAGGCGGCGAAGGCCCGGTCCACGTCGGCCCGGGCGGCGGCGCCGTCGAGGGTGGGCAGTCCGTAGCAGGGGGACTTGAAGGCGTGGTGGCTGTACGAGTGGTTCGCGATCTCGAAGTTCGGGTCGGTGCCGATCGCCTTCGCCTGGTCCGGGTACTCCTCGGCCCAGCGCCCCGTCATGAAGATCGTCGAGGGCACCTTGAGGGTGCGCAGGGTGGAGATCAGCTCGGGGTTGTCGAACCGTTCCCCCGAGGCGGCGCGCGGCCCCTGATCGGAGGTCATGTCGGCGTCGAAGGTCAACGCCACCGTCTTGTCGGTCTGCCGCCTCGCCCGTTCGAAGACCGGGGTCAGGCCGTTGGGGCCGGGGGCGATGGTCGGGGCCTTGCCGGGCGCGCCGGGCCGCGGCGCCGCCGAGGAGCCCGGGGTTCCGGGAGAGGGGGAGGGGGACGCGGGGGTCGATGCCGCACGGGTGCCCATACGGGCCTCGCCGCCGGCCTGCGACGTGCCGGTGCCGCCCGCGCATCCTGCGAGGGCGGCACCGAGGGCGGTCACGGCCGCGACGGTGCGCACTGAGACTGAAATGGTCACATGAGCAAAATATATGACTATGTGGCAAGTAGTCGTTTGCGGCACTCGTCCACGTCGAAGTCACCCTTCGGGTACCGGGGCGCCAAGCCCTCCAGGTGCTCCAGCAGCAGGGTGCTGATCGCCCAGTCGCGGTACCACTTGCGGTCGGCGGGGACGACGAACCACGGCGCGGCGTCCGTGGAGCAGCGCTCCAGGGCCAGTTCGTAGGCGTGCCGGTACTCGCGCCACAGGAGGCGCTCCTCGATGTCGCCCCGGTTGAACTTCCAGTGCTTGTCCGGATCGTCGAGACGCGCCAGGAGCCGCTTGCGCTGCTCCTCGTAACCGATGTGGAGGAACACCTTCACCACGGTCACCCCGTCCTCCGCCAGGGACTCCTCGAACCGGTTGATCTGGGCGTACCGGCGGCCCAGTTGGCTGCGCGGCACGAGCTCGCGGACCCGGGCGATCAGGACGTCCTCGTAGTGCGAGCGGTCGAAGATCCCGATCTCGCCCGGCGCCGGGAGGGCCTTGGTGACGCGCCACAGGAACGGGTGGCCCAGCTCCTCGGGTGTCGGCGCCTTGAACGCCCTGATCCGGCAGCCGGACGGGTTGAACTGGCCGATCACGTGCTTGACCGTGCCGCCCTTGCCGCTGGTGTCCATGCCTTGGAGCACGAGCAGCACCCGCCGGCGGTCCCCGGCGGTGGACGACGCGTACAGCCGCTCCTGCAGGGAGGCCAGCGGCTCGGCCATCCGGGCGATCGCCTCCCGACCGGCCGCCTTGCCGGTGGGACCGACCGGGGTGCCGGCGGGGTCGAAGCGGCGGAGGTCGAGCCGCTCGCCCGCGGGAACCCGCAGGGCCTCCCGCAGGAGCGGGACGCTCCGCGCCCCCGCCCCGTCCCCGCGCCCGCCCTTCCCCCGGCTCTTCCCCTTGCCCTTCTTCTTGTCCTTCTCCTTGCCCCTGGTCCCGTTCTCGTCCTCGGCTTCGGGCGTGTTGCGCTTCCTGGCCACCTCTACCCCAATCGCGTCGGCTCCGTCCGATGGTGCAACACATCGAACGCGCTCGCGATGCGAGGTCGGCGGCTCAGTGCCAGGGGCCGGTCACCGCGAACGTGGTCCCCGGGTCATAGGCGTTGACGTACATCGTCCGCCGGTCGGGGGAGAAGGTGACCCCGGCGAACTCCCCCCACGCCGGGGCGCCGGGCCCTCCGATGTCGTCGGCGTTGCGGGCCATCGGGTAGACCTCCCCGCCGAGGGTCACGCCGAACACGTACTGGGCGCCGCCGCCGTCCTCGCACACCATCAGGCCGCCGTCCGGCGCCAGGCAGATGTTGTCGGGGGAGTCCCCGGGCAGTTCCACGTCGGAGGCCGGTCCGAAGAGCACGTCGAGCCGGAGCCGGGCCCGCAGCGGGTCGTAGAACCAGACCTGCCCGTGGTGGTCGGCTCCGGCGCCCTCGCCGGAGCGGGCGTAGCTGGACACGAAGTGGACGCCGCTGCCGCCCCAGTAACAGCCCTCCAGCTTCTGGGCGTGGGTGATCCCGCCCCGCCCGAAGTCCTGGAGGCGGATGGGGGTGTCGGCCGCCGAGGGATCCGGAACGGGCACCCACTCGACGGGGAACTCGGCCCCGGGCTCGTCCACCACGGCCAGGTCCGGGAGCCCCCGGACCCGCAGGGCCTCCAGGGTCCCGCCGGCCCGCAGGGACCCGGGGCCGGCGAGGGGGCGGGCGGGCAGGAAGCGGTAGAACAGCCCGAAGGGTCGGACGAAGGCGTCCTCGGTCTCGTAGACCACCCCGGTGTACGGGTCCACGGCGACGGCCTCGTGCGCGAAGCGGCCCAGCGCGGTCAGGGGGACCGCGCCCGAGCGGAGCGGGTCGACGGGGTCCACCTCGAAGACGAAGCCGTGGTCCTCGGTGTACCCGGCGGTGCCGGCCCGGTCCTCGGTCTCCTCGCAGCTGAGCCAGGTGTTCCAGGGGGTGCGGCCCCCCGCGCAGTTGACGGCGGTGCCGGCGAGGGCGACGCGTTCGGCGGTCACCCGGCCGGTGCGGTCGAGCTCCAGGACGGTGCAGCCGCCGAGCGCCCGGGGATCGTAGGTCAGCCCCTCGACGGCGGGGACCCGGAGCGCGGCGGTGGTCCGGTTCTCGTGGTTGCGCACCAGGCGGACGGCTCCGCCGGGGCCCGCCGCGAAGGCGGCCATGCCGTCGCAGTTGGCGGGGACGGGGCCCTCGCCGGAACGGAGCGGGTCGCCGGCGCGCGAGAGGACCCGGTACGAGAACCCGGCGGGCAGATCGAGCAGCCGGCGGGGGTCGGGCACCAGCGGGCCGTACCCCCGGGTCACCGGCTCCGCGCCGGCCGCCCCGGCGAACAGCGCGCCGAGGGATCCGCCGAAGGCGATGCCGATGCCGCCGGCGGTGAGCAGGCTGCGGCGGGTGACGGACATCGGCAACTCCCGGCGGTGGCGTCTGACATGTGACCGGGCCGTGGTACCACGCGGCCCGCCCCGCATCCGCCCGACGCGGCTCCCACCGGTGGGGTGTCACCCCACCGGGTGCCCGGTCCCGTCCCGTCGAGGCCCCCGTCGCATCCCGGTCACCGGCGTCGGTCCGGGCGCTCCGGCCGGAGGGATCCGGGGGCGACCCGCTCGGGCCGCGCCCCGGGACGCCGGTGTCAGAGCAGCTCGGCGGAGAGGGTGATCGTCGTACCCGACAGGGCCTGGCTGACCGGGCAGTTCTTCTTGGCGTCCTCGGCCGCGGCGGCGAAGCCCTCGGCGTCCAGACCCGGGACCTCGGCCCGTACCGTCAGGTGGATGCCGGTGATGCCCTCACCGGGCTGGAACGTCACATCGGCCTTGGTCTCCACCCGGGTGGGCGGAGTGCCCGCGCCGTCCAGGCCGTGCGAGAGCGCCATCGAGTAGCAGCTGGAGTGCGCGGCCGCGATCAGCTCCTCCGGGCTGGTCTTGCCGTTCGCGGCCTCGGCGCGCGAGGGCCAGGAGACGTCGAACGAGCCCTGACCGGAGGAGTCGAGGGTGACGACGCCGGCGCCCTTGAGCAGGCTGCCCTGCCAGTCGGTGTGGGCGGTACGCGTGGTGGCCATGATGGATCCCTTCGCAGAGGTGGCAACGACCGGGCCGACCCGCACGCGATCCTTGGACGATCCGTACGGGAGGGGGCCCGGCGTTCCCCAACCTACTGGGCCACCAGTGGCTTCGCGTCGCGCGCCAGGGCGGTGAGCCGGGATATGGCCCGGAAGTACTTCTTCCGATAGCCGCCGTTGAGCATTTCTTCACTGAACAGCCGGTCGAAGGGCAGTCCCGAGGCGAGTACGGGGACCTCCCGGTCGTACAGCCGGTCGGCCAGGACGACCAGGCGCAGGGCCGTCGACTGGTCGGGGATCGGGCCGACGTCGGTCAGGCAGACCGCCGATACCCCGTCCGTGAGCGCCCCGTAGCGGCTCGGGTGCACCTTCGCCAGGTGGTCCAGGAGCCCCGGGAAGTCGTCGAGGCTCGCGCCCGGGGTCGCGTACGCCGCCTTGGTGACCTGCTCGTCCGAGAACGGCGCGGGCGCCTCGGGCAGGCCCCGGTGCCGGTAGTCCTGGCCGTCGATGCGCAGCGGCCGGAAGTGCGAGGACAGGCCCTGGATCTCCCGCAGGAAGTCGGCGGCGGCGAACCGGCCCTCGCCGAGCTTGCCGGGCAGCGTGTTGGAGGTGGCGGCCAGCGCCACGCCCTGCTCCACCAGGCGGCTCAGCAGCGAGGACACCAGCACGGTGTCGCCCGGGTCGTCGAGCTCGAACTCGTCGATGCACAGGAGCCGGTGCCCGCCCAGCGTCCGCACGGTCTGCTGGAAGCCCAGGGCGCCGACCAGGTTGGTCAGCTCCACGAAGGTGCCGAAGGCCTTCAGCGCCGGTTCCGCGGGGGTGGCGTGCCACAGGGAGGCGAGCAGGTGGGTCTTGCCGACGCCGTAGCCGCCGTCGAGGTACACCCCGCGCGGGGCGGCGGCGGGCGCGGCGGGCTTCTTCGCGAACCAGCGCCGCTTGCCGGAGCCGCTCGCGTGGGCCCCGCCCAGACCGGCCGCGAAGCCGGCGAGGACGGTGACGGCCTCGGACTGGCTCGGCTGCGTCGGGTCCGGGTCGTACGTCTCGAAGCGCACCGAGTCGAAGCGCGGCGGCGGCACCATCTCGGCGACGAGCCGCTCGGCGGGCACGTGCGGGGCGCGGGCGCACAGCGCCTGGGGCCCCTCGTCGGCTATCGGCGGCTGCCCGGCGGCGGCGGAACCAGAGGTCGAGACAGAGGTGGACACAGCCCTTAACTCTACGGGGCGTGCCACACTGCACCGATGCGACGCCTGTTCCCTGTGACCGATCAGACATCAGCAGCCCGGAGCGACCGCGAATGGTCGTTCGACGAGCTCGCGGACGCGTACGCGTACCCGGCGCTCGACGCCGGCGCCCACTGGCTGCGGGCCAACATGGTCTCCACTCTGGACGGGGCCGCCCAGCACGACGGCCGCTCGCAGCCCATCTCGGGCGAGACCGACATGCGGATCTTCGGCACCCTGCGGGCCCTGGCCGATGTGGTGGTCGTGGGTGCGGAAACGGTTCGCCAGGAGGGGTACCGGCCCGCCCGCGCCCGCGAGGCGTTCGCGGCCCGCCGCAGCGCCGCCGGTCAGGGCCCGGCCGCCGCCATCGCGGTGATCACCGCCTCCATGGATCTGGACTTCTCGCTGCCGCTCTTCACCTCCCCCCTGGTGCCCACGCTGGTGCTGACCGGTGCCGGGGCACCCGCGGAGCGGGTCGCGGAGGCCACCCGGGCCGGGGCCGAGGTCGTGGTGGCGGGCGACGGGTCCGCCGTGGACCCCGCCCGGGCGGTGCGGGAGCTCGCGGCCCGGGGGCTGCGCCGCCAGCTGACCGAGGGCGGGCCGAGGCTGCTGGGCCAGTTCGTGGCCGCCGACGTGCTGGACGAGCTGTGCCTGACGATCTCCCCGACGATGACCGCGGGGGGCGCCCAGCGGATCTCCGGAGGGCCTTCCGTCACGGTTCCGCACCGGCTCGCGCCCGCCTGCGTACTGGAAGAGGCCGGGTTCCTCTTCACCAGTTACCGTCGGATCTGACAAGGGGCGGAATTTGTCGTTCCGCTTAGCTTCCGCTGGGCACACTACCTGCGCGGCCCCGTGTGACAGCGGGGCAGGATGGTTTCCGCAGGGGCCGGCTCGACCGGCCTCGGCCCATGAAGGAGAGGGCGTCCGTGTTCACGAGCGTATTGATGATCGAGCAGCCGCTGACCA
The DNA here is from genome assembly GCF_036231985.1 of Streptomyces sp. NBC_01426. GTDB lineage: Bacteria > Actinomycetota > Actinomycetes > Streptomycetales > Streptomycetaceae > Streptomyces. The sequence continues at coordinate 2,096,383 of NZ_CP109500.1, read as the reverse complement.
CGGTGGACGTGGACTTCGTCACCACCCTGCACGGAGACGACCAGGTCTCCTTCGTCGTCCTCATGCAACCCCGGGGTGACCAGGACCGCCTGCTCCGCGCCATCGACGACGTCGCGCTCGGCGAACTTCCCGAGGCCGTCCACGAGGGCGAGGAACCCGAGGGGGAGGCCGCCCAGGGCCCCGCCGCGCAGGCCCTGGCGCACTCCTTGAACGCCCTGCGCCACAAGGGGGCCAACGCCACCGGCCAGATCATCGGTGCCCACCCCCTGGACAAGCTGAAGGCCGTCGTGGAGGAGACGAACGCCGACGAGGTGATCGTCCTGACCGCGCCGCACTTCGTCGAGGAGTTCTTCCACCGGGACTGGGCCTCCCGCGCACGGCACAAGGTCGGTGTTCCGGTGCTCAAGCTCTTCGCCCACAACGAATAGGCTGGGCCCGGTTCACCTCTCGTACTCGATTCCTGGAGCGACCTGAATGAAGCCCGGCCTGCCGACCGCCATGGAACGGCCCCACTTCATCGGCATCGGCGGCGCCGGCATGTCCGGCATCGCGAAGATCCTCGCCCAGCGCGGGGCCGAGGTGGCCGGAAGCGACTCCCGTGACTCCGAGACCGCCCGGGCGCTGCGCGCCCACGGCGCCACGGTCCACATCGGGCACGCCGCCGAGCACCTCGCCGACGACTCCACCTGTGTGGTCGTCTCCAGCGCCATCCGGGCCGACAACCCGGAGCTGGTCCGCGCCGCCGAACTGGGCATCCCCGTCGTGCACCGCTCCGACGCCCTCGCCGGCCTGATGGACGGCCCGCGCGCGATCGCCGTCGCCGGCACGCACGGCAAGACCACCACCACCTCGATGCTGGCGGTGTCCCTCTCGGCCCTGGGCCTGGACCCCTCGTACGCCATCGGCGGCGACCTCGACGTCCCCGGCTCCAACGCCCACCACGGCGCGGGCGACATCTTCGTGGCCGAGGCGGACGAGAGCGACCGCAGCTTCCACAAGTACACCCCGCAGGTCGCGATCATCCTCAACGCGGAACTCGACCACCACGCGAACTACGCGTCGATGGAGGAGATCCACGAGTCCTTCGAGACCTTCGTCGGCAAGATCGTCCCCGGTGGCACCCTCGTCATCGCCCACGGCCAGGAGGGCGCCGCCGAGATCGCCCGCCGGGTCGCCGACCGGGACGGCCTCACCGTCGTCACCTACGGCGAGGAGCCCGAGGCCGACGTCCGGATCACGAAGATCACCCCGCGCGGCCTGACCAGCGAGGTCACCGTCGTCGTCGACGGCCGGATGCTCACCTTCACCGTCTCCGTGCCCGGCCGCCACTACGCGCACAACGCCGTCGCGGCCCTCGCCGCCGGTGTCGCGCTCGGCATCCCCGCCCACAACCTGGCCTCCGCCCTCGGCAAGTACACCGGGGTCAAGCGCCGCCTCCAGCTCAAGGGCGAGGAGGCCGGCGTCCAGGTCATCGACTCCTACGCGCACCACCCGACGGAGATGACCGCCGACCTGGAAGCCATCCGCGGCGCCGCCGGGGACTCCCGCATCCTGGTGGTCTTCCAGCCCCACCTCTTCTCCCGCACCCAGGAACTCGGCAAGGAGATGGGCCGGGCCCTGGCCCTCGCCGACGCCTCGGTGGTCCTGGACATCTACCCGGCCCGCGAGGACCCGATCCCCGGCATCACCAGCGAGCTGATCATCGCCGCCGCCCGCACCGCGGGCGCCGACGTGAGCGCCGAGCACGACAAGGCGGCCGTCGCCGACGTCATCGCGGGAATGGCGAAGCCCGGTGATCTCGTTCTCACCATGGGCGCGGGCGACGTCACGGACCTGGGTCCCCAGATCCTCGCCCGGCTGTCGAACTGAGGGAGCGGGAACGTCATGGCGTACGAGGTCGAGAAGACGGACGAGCAGTGGCAGGCGGAGCTGACCCCGTCCGAGTACCAGGTGCTGCGCCTCGCCGGCACCGAGCCCGCCTTCCGCGGTGAGTACACCGACACCAAGACGGAAGGCGTCTACTCCTGCCGGGGCTGCGGCTCCGAGCTGTTCCGCTCGTCGGAGAAGTTCGAGTCGCACTGCGGCTGGCCGTCCTTCTTCGACCCGAAGGACACCGACGCGGTCGAGCTGATCGCCGACACCGCGCACGGCATGGTCCGCACCGAGGTCCGCTGCGCGAAGTGCGGCTCGCACCTGGGCCACGTCTTCGAGGGCGAGGGGTACCCCACCCCCACCGACCAGCGGTACTGCATCAACAGCATCTCCCTGCGGCTGAGCCCCGACGCGTCCTGACGCGCCACCCCGTGCCCGTGTCGACACCCCGGTGACGGCACGGGCACGGGCGGGCCGGGAGATCACCCGGTCGTTCGCCGGCCGATCTCCCGGGCCGCGCTCACTTGCGTACGACGGCCCGCGCCCCGCCGAAGTCCAACTCCAGCCCGGAGCGCAGCGGAACGGTCTGGCCCGGGGCGATCTGTTGCGTACCGCCGTCGGCCCGGGTGCCCGTCCAGGTCCCCGACGACCGGTTCGCCAGCCCGAACCGGCCCGGCTTCCGCGGGTGTTCGGTCAGCTCGGCCACCAACGTCCCGTCCCCGTAGTCGTGCCGGGACGGTTCCGGCGCCAGGTGGTGCGCCTGCACCCGCGAGTGCCGGTGCAACAGGATGTGGTGCTCGGTGCGCGGCGGGGGAGTGGTCAGCACCAGCCGGGGCGGCAGCAGCAGCGCGTTCCCGCAGCTCCAGCAGTCGCCCGCGACGGCGCCCCGGGGCTCGGTCATGTTCTGGCGCCCGCAGTGCGCGCACTCCACCACCGAGTCGAGCACCGCCCGCAGGGTGTCCCGCCACTCCGATTCCCGGACCCGGGCCGCCGGATCGACCAGACCGACGGTGAAGTTCCGCGTGAACAGGGCGTGCAGGGAAGCCGGCGCCGCCGCCCAGGTGGCGAGCACCGTCGCGTGCTCGACGGGGTCCGGGGCGTTGGCGTCGTCCCGCGGATCGAAGACGAACAGCGGCCGCTTCCCGTACAGCTTGCGCTCGGCGGCCTCGTCCAGGCAGCGGATCTCCAACTCCAGCTTGCCCTTCAGCGGATGATGGTTCATCAGCAGCATGAACAGCAGCACCGACAGGGAATGCAGATCGCTCTGCGTCCCCGGTCGGGCCCCGGGGTCGCCGCGGACCAGTTCGGGAGCCATGAACGCCATGGTCCCCGAGATGCCGGTGCTGTCCCCCTCCACCACCGCGTTGTCGTTGTCGCAGACCAGCACGTCCCCGGTCAGCGGATCGAAGAAGATGTTCCCCCAGGAGATGTCCCGGTACGCGATCCCGCGCGAGTGCAGCGCCTGGTACGCCTCGACGGTGTAGAGGCAGGCGGTGAGCAGGGCCCGGGGGGTCGTGCGCAGCGCCCGGCGGAACAGCAGCGGCAGCCCCTTGAACCGCTCGGGCCGGACGTCCATCAGGTAACCGAAGCCGCCCCGGTGGTCGGCGACGAACTCCCGCGGCCACAGGAACCGGTCGTCGTCGAAGTCCCGCTCCACCAACTGGCGCACGATGGCCTGCTGTTCCGGGGTGGCGCAGGACGGGTAGTACCACTTCAGCGCCTGGTCCCCGGCCGGGGTCCGCACCCGGTACACCTCCCCCTGGCCGCCCGAGCCGAGCAGGTCGAAGACCTCCAGGGCGGTGCCGCTGTCCGTGGTCAGCGACGTTCCGCTGTCGAGCATGCCGCTCATCGATCACTCCCGTGCGGTTCCGTCGGTACGTCGTGCGGCGCCGGGTGCGCCGTCGGAGGGGCGGTCGGATGCCAGGCGGCCACCAGGGTGGTGTCGTCCCCGGAGTGCCGTGAGGCCTTGCCCAGCCACTGCGGCAGGTCGGCCCGCACGCGGGACGCGCCGTCCTGCGCCAACCGGTCCTCCAGCCCCGCGATGAACTGGCGAAAGCCCAGGTCGTCGGTGAAGCTCTTGGACAGCCCGTCGGTGGAGCAGGCGATCAGCAGGGGGAGCCGCGCCGGTTCGGTCACCGGATCCCAGTGCGTGCGGACCCGCAGCCAGGCGCGCGGCGTGCACAGCGACTCCGTCTCGTCGCCCAGGTCGGCCTCGGCGGGCGCGAGGGGCACGCTCACCGATCCGGCTCCGGACATCACCGTCAGCTCGCCGTCCCCGAGCTGCCAGGCCGCGAAGACCCGGGGGGTGAGGACCGCGCCGACGAACGTGCTCCCGTACAGCAGCACCTTGTCGTCCTCCGACACCCCCGGCTCCTCGTGGGTGCGGTGCCGCTCCCAGTGGCCCAGCACCTTCTCCCGCCAGGCGTGGACCAGTTGGCGCGGGAAGGTGTGCTGCGCGTAGTGCATCAGCCAGGCCAGGCTCGGCGGACGGTCGTCACCCGGCGGGTGGGCGAGCCGGCCGAACAGCCGGGCCTCCGCGACGAAGAGGTCCACCGCGTAGTGGGAACCCTGATGGCTGCGCGCGTGCACCGCCGAGCCGTGGCCGTCGGCCACCGCCATGATCAGCGGCTCCTGCGCGCTGCCGTTCCCCTCGACCTCGCAGTAGTCCTGGTTGCGCGCCTTGTGCGCGCCCTGGACGCTCTCGCGGAACGTCTCCCAGTGCTGCGCGGCGGGCACGGGGGACGCGTGCCTCCCCGGGGGCGCGGGGTCGCTCACCATACGTCGCCTTCGTCGTCGTCCAACGTCAGCGGGGCGAACGGGGGCTGCTTGGTCAACGTCACGTCCCCCGGCCCCGCCATCGGCTGCGACGCCGCCTTCACCGCGGCCGTCGAGGCCCACCGGATGGCGGCGGCGAGCTGCTTGGGACTGTTCGCGTCCAGCGGCTGGAGCTCCGGGTTCCCCAGGAACTCCTGGAGCACCGTGCGGTCGGCGTCCGCGCCGATCGCGATGGCCACCCGGACCGCCTTGCGCCCCCACGGGGTCGCGTCGACGGCCCGCAGCCCCGACTTCCAGTCGTCCGTGGGAACCCCGTCGGAGACCAGCGCCAGCACCGGCTTCAGGGCCCGCTGCGGCATCGGCGGCGTCTCCAGCTCGCGCGCCGCCAGGTGCAGGGCCTCACCCAGGTTGGTCATCCCGTCGACCTGGACGTCCTGCCAGGTGAACTGTTCCACGGGCACCGGGTCCTGGTGGTGCCACCGGGCGGTCGTCGAGAACGTCATCGTGCGCAGCATCAGTTGGGCCGCCGGATTGTCCTGCGCGACCGCGCGCATCTCCGGAACGGCCTCTCTGATGGCGTAGTTGAGCTGGCCGATCTTCTCGCCCTGCATCGAGTACGAGCAGTCGAGCAGCCAGATGAAATGGACGGGCCGGTGCGCCATGGCCCCGCCGGGGATGTCACTCACCACATACCTCCCTCGAACCTCACATGAGACAAAGAACAGGAATCACGACGGCGGCGACCGCGACCACCGCGACCGCCACCCCGAGCAGGACCAGCATCAAGCGCCGCCCCCGCACGATCTGCGGTGTCACCGTCACCCGGATCCACCTCCCCCGTCCCGCGGAACGAGCGCGCCCACGCGCAGCCCGGTGCGGGACAGCAGCCACAACACGGGCTCCGCCGCGCGACGTTGCTCGGAAGGAAGGGCCCCCGCGCCCGTCGCCGCACGGGCGCTCACCGCCCAGTACCGGTCGGCCGCGAAGTCGTGCCCGAGCGAGCTGACCAGGTCGTCCAGGCCGATCGCCCGGAGCCAGGCCTCGACGGGGGGCGTCGGCGGCGGCAGCGAGGTCAGCCGGTCCAGCACGTCCCGTTTGGTCACCACCGTCGCGACCGGCAGCCTCGCGCGCCGGCCACCGAGACCCTGGAGTTCCCCGGTGACCCCCGAGTACGTCTCCACCGGGCCCAGGTCGGCGGGCCGGGCGGCGGCCGCCAGCTGGTGGTCGCCCGCCCGCAGGGAGCGGCGTACGACGGGCGAGGCCAGCACGTCCGCGACCAGCACCACGCCGTCCGCGTGGGCGAGGTACCCCTGACGGCGGACGACGTCCGCGTCGCGCAGGGACTCGCCCATCGGGTCGTACAGGTACAGCAGTCGGCGGCGGCGGCCGTGACCGATCAGCAGCATCAGCGCGCGCGGCTGCCCGCCCTGGGTCTTCAGGGCCCAACCGGACGCGTCCAGACGGGTGTGCGACTCGTGCCGGTCGGCGGGCGTGGCGTACTCCACGGTCAGCGCGGACTCGTACGACCAGGACCGCAGCCCGTCGAGCATCGCCGCCATCAGCATCGTCTTGCCCGCGGAGGTGCCGCCCACCAGCGGCAGGTGGACCACGCGGGTGGTGCCGATCGCCGCCGGGAGCGACTGGTCGCAGTACGGGCAGCGGGTGGCCAGCTTCCGCCGCCCGGTCAGGGCGGTCGTCGGCAGTCCCCGGCCGCACCGGCAGACGTGCCGCAGCGCGCCGAACCGGCCGGGGCGCAGCTCGCGGTGGGCCGCCCGGCAGTCGGGGCACACGTGCACGGCGAGCGGGAACGGCCGGTAGCAGTCGGGATAGGGGCAGGTCATGCGGATGCCGCGGGTCAGCCGCCACAGCGCGTCGGCGGTCCGTCCGGCCAGTACGCCGGCCAGCGCGACGAGCGCGACCAGGACGAGCTGCACGGCGAAGACCAGGGCCACGCCGAGCAGCAACACCGCGGACAGCGCGGCCGACAGGACGGCGGCCACGGTGTAGCCCGGCACGAGCAGCCGGAAGAAGAGCCGGCCGAAGGCACTGCCGGCGAGCTCGTCGGTCCCGCCGTGCCGGCCCCGGAGCAGCCGGTCGCGGATCACGGTGGAGAGCCAGTGCCGGGCGAGGAGGTACCGGACGGTGAGCGCGGCCTCGTTCACGGCGGCCCGGGAGTCCCACCACATCTGGCGGGCCCAGTAGGCCGGCCGGGCGGGCTCGCCCCCCGGGGCCGCGAAGAGCCGGGGATCGACCGCCCCGGGCGTGCGCGGCCCGAAGGCGGCGGCCGCGGCGTCGCGCAGCGCCAGGGCGAGGAACTGCCACAGCGCGTACCCCAGACACACCGCGCCGCCGATCACCCCGGTCGCGACGAGGAAGAACCACAGGACGGAACCCGTCACGCCGGCCCACCCCCCGCCCGGCCGTCCTCGGGGGCGTCGTCGTCCCCGGGGCCGACGGGAGGCACCGGCCCGCCCGACGCGGGCGGCCGGGTCGGGCGGGCCGGGACCGCCGACCCCGCGGCCCGGGGGGTGACGCCCGCCCAGTCGCCCCCCGCCGGCCCGTCGGGACGGGCGGGGACGTCGGGTGCGGGCGACGGCACCGGGCCGGCGGGCCCGGGCGGCTGCCGCCGGCGCCGGGAGGACGGCTTCAGCCGGTCGCGCAGCCGGCCGAACGCGCCCGGACGCTGCCAGGTGCGGAACTCCTCGGCCCAGCGGCCCCCCAGCCGGTTCAGCTCCTCCTCGACCGCCGCCGACTCCGCGGGAGCCAGCCCCCGCACGACGGGCCGCAGCACCCGGTCGAGCAGGTCCGTACGGGCCTCCTGCCAGACCGGGCCCGCCTGCGGCTGGGAGGACCAGGCGGTGAAACAGTCCGCCAGCCGGCGCGGGGAGCGCCGCAGCCGTTCCAGGACCGCCGGATCGCGTGCCAGACGCCGGTACGCGGCCAGCAGCTCGACGTCGTTGCTCTCGATCAGCGCCCGCAGGTCGCCCTCGGTCCGGTCGTCGCCGAGCAGCCGCCGTGCCACCGCCGCGTACGCGTGGTCCCTCGGCCCCGGTTCCGGGTCCAGGCTCCGCAGGTCCAGCGCCATCCGGACCCAGCCGGGTCCGGCCGTGCCCGCCCGCAGGTTCCGGGCCAGCTCCAGCAGCAGCAGCGACGGCCGCAGCGGCTCGGGCAGCTCCGCCCGGAACTGTTCCAGCAGCTTCGCCGCCAGCTCCGCCGCCGCCGCGTCGTCGGCCGGCGCCCGCACGGCGGCCTGCGCCAGCGTCCCGCAGGTGCCGGCCTCCACGTGCGGCGCGGCCCCGGTCGTCGACAGCAGCAGCGCGGCCTCGGCCGCGCTCGGCGGCTCCCCGTCCCACACCAGCCGCATCGCCGTCCGCAGCACCAACGGGTCGGCGTAGATGCCGGATCCGCTCCGCTCCACCAGGGTGTACAGAGCCGCGACCCGGTCCGGCGCCGAGGCCGGCACCTCGGGGGCCGCCGCGCACATGTGCAGGTACGGCACCGGGTCCGCCGCCCGCAGCCGCAACCCGGTCCGGGCGAACACCCGCACCCCCGCCGCCGGATCGCCCACCACGAAGGCGTTCAACCGGTTGAGGAGCAGGTGCCGCAGCGCGGGCAGCTCCGTCAGCGCGGCCCGCGCCCCCTCCCCGTACGCCCGCTCCGGCTCCGCGAGCAGGGCCAGCGCCAGCTTCCGCGCCACCTCGGGCAACAGTTCGGTGGCGTCCACCCCGATCGCGGCGGCCACTCGCAACAGCCCGGCCCGCTCACCCGGTTCGCGCTCCGGGTCGGCCAACGCCACCCGCAGTTCCGGTCCCAGTTCGGCGGCGAGCCGGCCACGGGTGGCCGCGCCCAGCACGCCGACCGGCGGCGGGGGACCGGCGCCGCGGACCGCCTCGGTCAGCGCCAACGCCACCAGCGACTCGTACGCGGCGGGCCGACCCCGGCCGTCCAACGCCGCCAGCAGCCGCCCGCAGGCGGCGGTCTCGGCCGGCGACCGGTCCCCGACCGGCCGCGCCAGGGCCTCGGCCAGCGCGTGCAGCCGCCCCTCGTCCAGCGCCGCCCGATGCTCCGCGGCCCACTCGGCCGCCGCCGTCCGGCCCGCGGAGTCCAGGGTGATCCCGGCGGCCAGGGCCAGCGCCGCCAGCGGGCCCGCGTCGTAGGGCCGGCCCGGCGGCAACCGGCGTACCTCCGCGAACAGTTCGTGGCGGCCCGCCGGCCACACCCGTGCGGCGGTGTCGGCCCACACGTCCCCCGAACCGGTGCCCGCGTCCGCGCCGGTGCCCGGCCGCACGTCCTGGTCGGGGGCGCGCGTGCCGTCGTACAACCGGTACCGGTGGTCCTGCCCGCCCAGGCCCGCGCCGTCCTCGGGCAGCACGCCGATGATCCGGTGCCGGGCGAGCAGGGGCCGCCGGGTGTACGTGGTGAAGGTCAGCCACTGACCCCGCTGGTGCGGCAGCACGCTGCACGCCAGCATGATCCAACGCGCCACGGCCGTGCTGTCCCGCTCCACCAGCACCACCTGTGGGGCCGCCGGGTCCTCCGCGAGGCGCCGCACGTCGGCGAAGAAGCCCGCCAGCCAGGGCCTGCGCGCGGCGACGAACTCCGCCAGCCCGGCCGCGTCGTACCGGCCCGGCGCGGGGACCTTCTCCAGCGGCGCGGGCGGGCCGCCCGGCGGGGTGTCCGAGGCCCACTGCGGCGAACCCCAGGAGGTGATCGGCAGGGCCCCCTTGGTCGGCCCGGAATCGGCGGGCTGCGGCAGGTGCACGGCGTGGGTGTGGAAGTTGCCCCACCGGCCGCTGTAGTCCGCGCCCGTGTACACCGAGCGGGCCAACAGCCGGCTGCCGTCCGACAGCACGCTCAGGCTCAACGCCTCCGGGAAGGAGGCGAGTTGGTCCTCGGTGGGGCGGTCGGGCGCGTCACGGGGCGGCTCGTACCCGATCAGCTGCTCCGCCTCGCGCAACAGGGACACCGGCGCTCCCGGACTGACCGCGGTGAAGCGGAAGCCGGAGCCGTCGGGGCCGGGCGGGGCGGAGGTGTAGTGGAGCTGTACGAGGTTCACGCGCCCGCCTCCGAGCCGGCCGACCCCGCCGAGCCCGCCGGGGCCGCGCCGTCGAAGGCGCTCGCCCCGTCCGGACCCGAACCCCCGACCCCCGACGCCCCGCCCGCACCCGCCGCACCCGCGCCCGAAGGCCCCGCGCCCGAAGCCCCGGCGCCCGGCGCCCCGGCGCCCGGCGCCCCGTCCCGGCCCCGTGTCCCGCCCTGGCGCCGGGGCAGCAGGCCGCCCAGCCCCAGCAGCCACAGCAGGGGATCCTCCACCCGCCACGGCTGCGGTCCCGACCGCGGCGCGTCCGCCGGTGCGTGCGCGGGCGGCGGCGAGCCGAGCGCCGACAGCCCGAACAGGGAGAACCGGGCGAAGTCCCGGTCCAACTGCCGCGTCAACGCCCCCGAGTCCCAGCCCTCCAACAGGTCGCGGACCTCCTCGTGCACCGCCAGCCGGTCGTTCTCGTCGACCGCGCCGCCCGAGTGATCGCCGTTGCGCAGCAGCGGCGAATGCGGGTCCAGCAGCGGGAGCAGGGAGTCCGTCTTGGTGACGGCGACGGCCACCGGCGTGGTGACCCGGCCGCCCGTACTGCCCCGACCGTGCGCCCGCAGCTGCGCCGCGAGGTCGGCGGCGATCTGCTGCGGCGGGGTGTGCAGGGCGGGCAGCGCCGCGCCGGCGTCCCTGGGCAGCCGGTCGCGCACGGCCCGACTCTGCAGGGGGTCGACCAGCACGATGATCCCGTCGGCGGCCGCCAGGTAGCTGGTGTAGCGGTTCATCGCCTCGGCGTCGGCGAGGTCCTCGCCCGCCGCGTCGAAGAACACCAGCGCCGTGTGCCGGCTGCCGTCCGCGCGCATCCGGCGGGGCCGGGGCAGGCTCAGCCGGTAGAGCAGCGGGTCGTTGAAGCCGAGCGCCACCGGCCTGGTGGCCTGCGGGAGCCGCAGCCGGTCGTACAGGTCCTCGGCCATGTCACGGTCCCGGCGCTGCGTCTCGCCGCCCATCGGGGTGAGCGAGGCCCCGTACGCCCGGCCCACCCGACCGCGCAGCTCGTTCACCAGCACCGACACGTACGTGCTCTTGCCGGAGGCCTTCGGGCCGAGCAGGGCGATGATCCGGGTGTCCTGGTCGCAGTAGTCGCCGGGGAAGTCGCTGTGGCAGCGCAGGCACACCCGGACCGAGGTGGACACCCCGCAGTGCGGGCAGTCCGCGCGCGAGCCGCGCCGGCCGCGGAACGCGCGCGAGCCGGGGCCGGCGCCCGCGATCCGGGAGACGAGGTCGCGCGGTGCCTCGAAGACCGGGCCGCGGGCCGCGCGGCCCGGCGCCACGCCGGGCCCCACGAACTCGGCCCACACCGTGTCCTGTTCGGCGGTGCACGGTTTCCCGCCGCGTACACCGGTGGCCGACATCTGGCAGCGGAAGGCCAGCCGGGACGCCGGCGACCGGTCGAAGCAGTAGGGGCAGACGACGGACGTCATGTCAGCGGACCACCAGGGAGGTGAGGGGAGGCTCTTCGAGCCGGACGGTGGCGGCGCCGCCGCCCAGGAGAAAACCGCGCAACGCGTACGAGGGGCCCCGCGCGCCGAGGTGGATGTCCTGCTCCACCGTCCCGGAGGCGGCGAGTTCGGCGCCGCCGATCCGGCACACGGGCGTGCCGTCGGACGGGTCGCGCGGCCGGGCCGGGTCGCATTCACCGGCGCCCCGGGCGATCAGCACGAAGTCGGGCAGCTCGGTGCCGTCCGGCCGCCCGCCCGGGGCCGACAGGGTCAGGAGCAGGCGGGCCGGCCCGCGCCGCAGCCCGCGCCGGCCGCCGGGCCGCACCCGGTAGGCGATCGACAGGTCGGCCGGCAGCTCGATCCGCTCCCCGGGATCCGGTGCGGCGACCACCGAGCGGGCGTGCCGCGGGGCGCTGTACGCGGTGATCCGCAGGGCGCCCGGGCCGGCCGGGACGTGCAGGCCCTCGCGCAGGAACACGCTGCGCGCCACGGGGAACTCCGTGCGCCCGCCGTCCTGTTCGACGACGACCACCACCTGTCCCGCGTCGGCCGGCCAGTCGAAGGTGACCCGGGCCCGCCCCCCGGGCGTCCGCCGGACGGCCAGGCCGGCCACCGGTTCGGGCGTCTCGATGAGCACGCTCGGCCCGGCCAGGGCCCGTTCCCCGAGCACGGCGACGGCCGTGACGCGCACCGGCGCCCCGCCCGGCGGCCGGTTCCCGTCGCGCGGTGCGGGCAGTCCCGCCGCGACGAGTTCCGCCCCCGGCTCGGGGGCGTCGCCGGGCCACTCCACGAGCCGTACGTCGGCTCCCTCGCCCCCCGTCCAGGCGAAGGACAGCCCGCCCGGCGCGCGGGCGTCTGCGGTCAGGGTGCGTACCGGCGCGGGCCACGGGTGCACGGTGACGCGGGTCTCGACGCCGGGGGAGAGGATCTCGGGCAACCCCGGCGGTCGGTAGCGGGCCCGCACCCGCACCAGGTGCTCGCCGACGGCCAGCCCCTCGGCGCGGCCGTCCCGCAGCTCCCGGGTGCTCCCGTCGGGCCCGGTGAGGTCGGCGCGGGCGCCCGCCGCGCCCGCCGGGACGGACCAGGACGCCTCGATCCGGCCCGGCCCGTCGTCGCAGCGCAGCCCCGTGACCTCGGGCGCGTACAGCAGTGCCGGGGAGATCAGGGGCGGCCCCGCCGCCGGCACCGCCACGTAGCGGACCTCCCGGCCGAGCGGCGCCGACGGATCCGTCAGCAGGCCGCCGCGCGGCGACCCGGGCAGTTCCGTGAGGGGTTCCCCCGCCGGCGCGCCGCGCGTCAGCCGCAGCACCCGCCCCCAGTCCCCGGCGGGTCCGCCGCCGTCACCCGCCGCGGGCGCGTCGGCCGGCGACCGCCGCAGCTCGACGCGCCCCGCGACGAGCCCGACCTCCAGCCGGGCCCCGCGCGCCGGCGTGGTGTCCGTACCGTCGCCCGCCGGCCCGGCCCCGTCCGACCGGCGGGTGCGCACCAGGCCGCGGATCGCGCGCGGGCAGTCCCCGGCCAGCCGGGCGGCGTCCAGGTACCGGGTCGCGGCCCCCTCCCGGTCGCCCCGCTCCTCGTACCGTCGAGCGGAGTCGAGGAGGGCGTCGGTGTCCCGGACCCGGCGGGCCAGCGCGTCGATCCGCGCGGCCAGTTCGCGGTCGGGGCCGGCCGGCGGCAGCGCGGCGGCGAGCCGGGCGGCGGCCCGCGTCCGTGACGCCCGCCAGTGGTCCTCCAGCGCCTCGGCGGCCGCTCGTTGGCCCTCGCCCAGTCGGGCCCGCGCGGCGGCCGCGCGCACCAGGGCCGGTGCCTCGTCGGCGTCCATGCCGAGCCCGCACGCGGTGTCGGGGTGTTCGCCCCGCGGGTGTTCGTGCAGCAGCCGGGTCAGTTGGTACAGCAGGACCCGGCGCAGGGCGGCGGGATCGGCCCGCTGGATCCGGGCGAGGCGCCGCAGCAGTGCGGCGGCCTCGGGTTCGGCGTCGGCCGCCCGTACAGCCGCCAGCGCCTCCAGCGCGGGGGCGTCCACGTGGCGGCGGCGTCCGCGTCCCTCGACGGTGAAGATCCCGTCGAGCACCCGTAACCGGCCGCCGGGCGGTACCAGCAACTCGCCGAGGTGTCGTAAGCCCAGGCCCTGTTGCACGGCGAGGAGTTCCCCGTACCGTGCCACCAAGGGAGCCAGCGGCAGGCCGAGCAGGGCATGGGAGGGCCCGAGGGCATGCCCGAACTCCGTCCCCGCCATCCGTCTGCGCCCCCCGTGCAGTGTGTGGGAGGTCATTTCAGCAGATGTACGGCTGCTTCGGGAGGGCTTTCCTCAGGGCTTTCCGTTCGCCCGCTGTACGGCACAAGGTCAGACAGGGATCTCCGTCCGGTACCCCGGGACCGCTGTCCTTGGGGCGCCCCTCGACTTCCCCTCACCCCCAGAGGACCTCACCCCATGGCTGAACTCAACCGTCGCAGGTTCCTGCAGATCGCGGGCGGTACGGCCGCCGCCACGATGCTGAACGAGAGCATCGCCCGCGCCGCCGCCATCCCGGCGCAGGGCGGCACCGGAACGATCCGGGACATCGAGCACATCGTCGTCCTCATGCAGGAGAATCGTTCCTTCGACCAGTACTTCGGTTCGATGAAGGGCGTTCGGGGCTTCGGCGACCCGCGCCCCGTCCTCCAGGACAACGGAAAGTCGGTCTTCCACCAGTCCAACGGGACGAAGGACATCCTCCCCTTCAACCCGCAGGTGGACGACCTGGGCATGCAGTTCGTCGAGGGCCTCAACCACGACTGGGCCGGCGGCCACGCGGCGTACAACAACGGCAAGTACGACAAGTGGGTCCCGGCCAAGACGGCCACGACGATGTCGTACATGACGCGGAACGACATCCCGTTCCACTACGCCCTCGCCGACGCGTTCACCGTCTGCGACGCCTACCACTGCTCCTTCATCGGAGCCACCGACCCGAACCGCTACTACCTGTGGTCCGGTCACACGGGCAACGACGGCACCGGCGGCGGACCGGTCCTCGGCAACCAGGAAGCCGGCTACGGCTGGAAGACCTACCCGGAGCGGCTGGAGGCGGCCGGGGTCTCCTGGAAGATCTACCAGGACGTCGGCGACGGCCTGAACGCCGCGGGCCACTGGGGCTGGATCGGCGACGCCTTCCGCGGCAACTACGGCGACAACTCGCTGCTGTACTTCAACTCCTACCGCAACGCCCAGCCCGGCAGCGCCCTCTACGAGAAGGCCCGCACCGGCACCGACGCCAAGGCCGGCGAGGGGTACTTCGACCGGCTGCGCGCCGACGTGGTGAACGGCACCCTGCCCCAGGTCTCCTGGATCGCCGCGCCCGAGGCCTTCAGCGAGCACCCGAACTGGCCGGTCAACTTCGGCGCCTGGTACATCTCGCAGGTGCTCGACGCGCTGACCGCGAACCCGGCGGTGTGGGCGAAGACGGCCTTCTTCATCACCTACGACGAGAACGACGGCTTCTTCGACCACGTCGTGCCCCCGTACCCGCCCACCTCGGCCGCCTGGGGCCTGTCCACGGCGGACGTCACGAAGGACCTGTACGCGGGCGGCGGGGGCTACGCCGCCGGCCCCTACGGACTCGGCCCCCGCGTCCCGATGATCGTCGTCTCCCCGTGGAGCAAGGGCGGCTACGTCTGCTCCGAGACCTTCGACCACACCTCGGTGATCCGCTTCATGGAGAAGCGGTTCGGGGTGCGGGAGCCCAACATCTCGCCGTGGCGCCGCGCCGTCTGCGGGGACCTCACCTCGGCCTTCGACTTCACCAAGGCGGACGCCTCCCCGGCGGCCCTGCCCCCCACGGCCGACTACCTCCCGCCGGACCACAACGCGCACCCGTCCTACCACCCGGTGCCGCCTGCCACCGGCGCCCTGCCGAAGCAGGAGGCGGGCTCCAAGCGGACGCGCGCGCTGGGCTACCAGCCGTACGTGGACGGCAAGGCCACCGTCGCGACGGGCAAGTTCACCCTGACCTTCGCCTCCGGGCCCACTCTGGGCGCCCACTTCCACAGCACCTCCGGCAACCGCACGGACGGGCCGTGGCCCTACACGGTCGAGGCGGGCAAGACCCTCTCGGACACCTGGAGCACCAGCGCCTCCACCGGGAACCAGATCAACCTCACGGTCTGGGGTCCGAACGGTTTCCTGCGCACCTGGAAGGGCCCCGCCGCGAAGGCCGGCCCCGAGGTCACCGCCCGCCACGACGCGACCGCCGGCAACCTCGCGCTGACCCTCGCCAACGCGGGCACGGCCGCCGTCAACCTCACCGTGACCAACACCTACGGCGGCGCGCCGCAGACCTTCAAGGTCAACCCCGGTGCGACGGTGACCCACTCGGTCGACCTGCGCGCCACGGGCCGCTGGTACGACGTGAAGGTCGTCTCGG
The DNA here is from genome assembly GCF_036231985.1 of Streptomyces sp. NBC_01426. Classification (GTDB taxonomy): domain Bacteria; phylum Actinomycetota; class Actinomycetes; order Streptomycetales; family Streptomycetaceae; genus Streptomyces. The sequence goes on along the minus strand of NZ_CP109500.1, from coordinate 2,080,805 downwards.
ACGCCGACGCCGACGCCGGCTTCCTGCGCCGCTTCGCGGGCCACGTCGAGACGGGAGCCCCGGGCGTCTCCGACCCGGCGATCAAGACCGTGTGACGCGGTCCCCGGCCGCGTGGGGCGGTCGCCGCCCCGGGATCGGAAGGTCCCGGGGGCGGTGGCCGCGCACCGTGCGGGATGTCGACTTCACGGTGTGATGGTAGGCCCGGTGGGCAGAACGTAGGGCGTCGAGATCCTCACGTTCCGTCACCGAGGGAGAACGCATGGCCATCGCCCACCGCAGGATCGGCACCGGACCCGTCCGCGTGATCGTGTTGCACGACTGGTTCGGCACGTCCGCCAACTGGGGTTCGGTACTGGACCACTTGGACCCGGGGGAGTTCAGCTACGCCTTCCTCGACTACCGCGGCTACGGCGATCGCCGGGACGTCGCCGGCCGGTACAACCTCGCCGAGATCGCCGACGACGTCCTCGACCTGGCCGACCAGCTCGGCTGGGGCACCTTCTCCCTCCTCGGCCACTCCATGGGCGGCAAGGCCGCCCAGCAGGTGCTGGTCCGGGCGCCCGAGCGGATCGAGAAGCTGATCGGCGTCAATCCGGTCCCGGCCGGCCCCTACCCGATGGACGACGCCACCCACGCGCTCTTCCACGGCGCCGCCGCCGACGAGGACAACCGGCGCGCCATCCTCGACCTCGTGACCGGCAACCGCGCTACCCGCCACTGGATCGACCGGATGTCCGCCCACTCGATGGCCGTCTCCCTGCCCGAGGCCTTCGCCGCCTACCTCGCGAGCTGGGAGTCCCTCGACCTGTCCGCGGCGGTCAAGGGCAACACCGTGCCGGTGCTGGTCCTCGTCGGGGAGTACGACCCGGCACTGAGCGTCGAGGTGATGCGCGCCACCTGGCAGACCTGGTACCCGCACTGTCGGATCCAACCGCTGCCCGGCGCCGGCCACTACCCGCCGCACGAGACGCCGGTCGCCTTCACCGCCGCGATCGAGGCCTTCCTGCGCGGCTAGAGAGGGGTCGTCTCCGCCCCCGGAAACGCCGGTGAGGGGTACGAGGAAACCTCGTACCCCTCACGGGATCCCACAGGGTGAGTGACGGGACTTGAACCCGCGGCCACCTGGACCACAACCAGGTGCTCTACCAACTGAGCTACACCCACCACGAAGGGCGGCGGACCACCCGTTCGATGTGCAAGCACAGCATAGCCGATCAGCGGGGTGCTCCCGCGACGCCATTTCCCCGCCCGCCGGCCTCCCCGCCCCACCCGTCCCGGCCCCGCCCCGGCGGTTTCCGTGCGGCGCGGCCCCTGCCGCCGTCGCGTGCCGCACGGCAGGATCCCCCCATGGACCTCGACCCGCTCCTCGCCGACACCGAGCCCTTCACCGCCGCCGACTACGCCGCCCGGATGGCCGCCGCCGCGCGGGCCGCCGCCGAGGCGGGGCTGGCCGGTCTGCTGATCGCCCCCGGGCCCGACCTCACCCACCTCACCGGGTACCGGCCCGTCGACACCGAGCGGCTGACCCTGCTCGTGCTCGCCGCCGACCGGGAACCGGTGCTCGTCGTGCCCGCCCTGGAGGCCCCCGACGCCGCGAAGGCCCCCGGTGCGGGAGCCCTGACCCTGCGCGACTGGGCCGACGGGAAGAACCCGTACGACGCCACCGCGCCCCTGCTCGACGCGACGGGCCGCTTCGGTGTGAGCGACAACACCTGGGCCCTGCACCTGCTCGGTCTCCAACGCGAGTTGCCCGGGACCGCGTACGCCCCGCTCACCGACGCCCTGCCGATGCTCCGCGCCGTGAAGGACCGGCGGGAACTGGCCCGGCTGGCGGCCGCCGGGGCCGCGGCCGACGCCGCGTACGCCCAGATCCTGCACGTCCCCTTCGCCGACCGAAGGGAGAGCGACGTGGCCGCCGACCTGGCCGCGCTGCTGCGCGTCCACGGTCACTCGCAGGTGGACTTCACCGTCGTCGGCTCCGGCCCGAACGGCGCCAACCCCCACCACGAGGCCGGCGACCGCGTCATCCGGCACGGGGACATGGTGGTCCTCGACTTCGGCGGGCTCCTGCACGGCTACGGCTCCGACATCTCCCGCACCGTCCACGTCGGCGAGCCCACCGCCGAGGAGCGGCGGGTCCACGACGTCGTCCGCGAGGCGCAGCAGGCGGGCGTGGCGGCCGTCCGGCCCGGGATCGCCTGCCAGGACGTGGACCGGGCGGCCCGCGCGGTGATCACCGAGTTCGGCTACGGGGACCGTTTCATCCACCGCACCGGCCACGGCATCGGCGTCACCACCCACGAGCCGCCGTACATGATCGAGGGCGAGGAGCAGCCGCTGCTGCCCGGCATGTGCTTCTCCGTCGAGCCGGGCGTCTATCTGCCCGGCCGCTTCGGCGTCCGCATCGAGGACATCGTGACGGTGACCGACGACGGCGTGCGCCGCCTCAACAACGCCCCGCGCGAGCTGGCGATCGTCGAGTAGCCCGAGCCACTTCGAGACGGGGCCTACGGGCCCAGCACCACCGCCGACTCGCCCGGCACGTGGATGCGGCCGTCGGGGCCCGGGTGGTCGACGGGCTCCCAGGCGGCCAGCACCCGCACCCCGTTGCGGCCCAGGGCGATGGTCACCGGCTCCGGCGAGAAGTTCACCGCCACCCGGACCTCGCCGCGCCGGAACGTCACCCAGCGGCGCTCCTCGTCGTGCGCGACCCGCACCGCAGCGAGGTCCGGGTCGCGCAGGTCCGGATGGGTGCGCCGCAGTGCGATCAGCGACCGGTACCACTCCAACAGGCGGGTGTGCGAGGGCTGTTCGGGCTCGTTCCAGTTCAGGCAGGACCGGTCGCGGGTCGCCGGGTCCTGCGGGTCGGGGATCTCCTCCGCCTTCCAGCCGTGCGCCGCGAACTCCCGCCGGCGACCCGTCCGCACGGCCTCCGCGAGCTCCGGGTCGGGATGGTCGGTGAAGTACTGCCACGGCGTGCCCGCGCCCCACTCCTCGCCCATGAACACCATCGGGACGAAGGGGCCGGTCAGCGCCACCGTCGCGGCGCACGCCAGCAGGCCCGGGGACAGGGAGGCCGACAGCCGGTCGCCCAGCGCCCGGTTGCCGATCTGGTCGTGGGTCTGGGTGTAGCCCAGGAAACGGTGCGCCGGCGTGCGGCGGCGGTCCACGGGCCTGCCGTGGGTGCGGCCCCGGAAGGAGGACCACGTGCCGTCGTGGAAGAAGGCCCGGGTCAGGGTCTTGGCGAGGGCGCCGATCGGGGCCTCGGCGAAGTCGGCGTAGTAGCCCTGGGACTCGCCGGTCAGCGTGCAGTGCAGGGCGTGGTGGAAGTCGTCGTTCCACTGGGCGTGCAGCCCCAGCCCGCCGACGGACCGCGTGCTCGTGACGCGCGGGTCGCACTGGTCGGTCTCGGCGATCAGGAACAGCGGGCGGGCGGTCTCCGCCGCCAGCTCGTCCACGGCCGCAGCCAGCTCCTCCAGGAAGGTGAGCGCCCGCCCGTCGGCCAGCGCGTGCACGGCGTCGAGGCGCAGACCGTCGATCCGGTAGTCCCGCAGCCAGGCCAGGGCACTGCCGATGAAGTACGCGCGGACCTCGTCGGAACCGGGAGCGTCCAGGTTCACCGCCGCACCCCAGGGCGTGTGGTGGGTCTCCGTGAAGTACGGCCCGAAGACGGGGAGGTGGTTCCCGGAGGGCCCCAGGTGGTTGTGGACCACGTCCAGGACCACGCCCAGCCCGGCGGTGTGCGCCGCGTCCACGAACCGGGCCAGACCCGCCGGGCCGCCGTACGGTTCGTGCACCGCCCAGGGCGCCACCCCGTCGTACCCCCAGCCGTGCCGGCCCGGGAACGGACACACCGGCATCAGCTCGACGTGCGTGACGCCCAGCCCCGCCAGGTACGGCAGGCGCGCCGCGGCGGCGTCGAAGGTGCCCTCCGGGGTGAACGTCCCGACGTGCAGCTCGTACAGGACCGCGTCCTGGAGCGGGACGCGGGGCGCCGGCGCCGTCGGGTGCAACGCGGCGACGTCGACGACCGCGCTGTGGCCGTCCGGCCCGTGGGGCAGCCGGCGCCCGCGCGGGTCCGGGCGCACCACTGGATCGTCACCCAGCAGGAACCCGTACTCGTCCCCGTCGGCGGCCGGCGCGTCGACCAGCCACCAGCCGTCCCGGCCCGGTTCCGGGTCGGGTGTCATCTCGTAGGCGGTGTCGTTCAGTCGCATGGCGACCCGACCTGTCAGCGGTGCCCACACCTCGAACTGCACGGACGGTCCCCTCGTCTCGGGCGGTGCCCAGCCTGCGTTGTGCGCCCATCATCCCGGCCCCGGCGGGGGAGTTCTGGACACTTCGTCCCCGACGGGCCGACAATCACCCTGTGACGTCGAGTTTCGAGTACCCCGGCCTCCCCGCGCCCCGCCTCTCCGACGCCGAGCGCGACCAGGCGCTGGGCCGGCTCAGAGAGGGCGCGGCCCTGGGAAAGCTGTCCCATGACACCTTCCTGCGGCGCATGGAGCTGGCCCTGGTGGCCCGCCGCGCGGAGGACCTCGCGGTGCTCACCGCCGACCTCCAGAGCCGGCGGGGCACCGAAAGCGCCTGGACCCGTCGGCTGTTCGGCTGGGTGGGCCGGGCGTCGGCCGTGAGCGTCGGCGTCCGCAAGGCCTGGCACGCCGAGCGGCTGCCCAAGCTGCTGCTGCCCCACCCGAGCGCCCTGCCGCTCGCCATCGGACGCGACCCCGGCAACGGTCTGCGGCTCACCCACGAGACCGTGTCCCGGGCGCACGCCGAACTCAGCCTGCGCGACGGCCTGTGGGTGCTCAAGGACCTCGGCTCCGCCAACGGCACCACCGTCAACGGCCGCCGCGTGACGGGCTCGGCCGTGGTCCGGGAGGGCGACGAGATCGGCTTCGGCCGGATGACCTTCCGCCTCTCCCTCGACTGAGCGGCCCGGACGGGGCGGAGCGGCGGGGTCGGGGCAAGCGGGGTCAGCGCCGGCGCCTGGCGAGCGCCAGCAATCCGGCGAACCCCTCCCGAGTCAAGGACAGGTGCGGCCCGCCCGGGTTCTTGCTGTCGCGAACCAGTACGGCACCAAGAGTGCTGCCGAGCGCGTCGGCGACTTCCACGCAAGCGCCGCCGTTGTCGCTGTAGCTGGATGTGAACCAACGGGGGGTCTCGGTCACGACGTGCCCTCTCGTATCTGCCTGATCATGGTCACGGAATCTGGTTGCGACAACGCATGGGCCTGCAACTGATAGTAGGTACTCAGTATGGGCGCCACGAACTTGCCGTCGCGTTCCAAGTGTCCTCGGGTGGCGGACTCGGCATAGGCCACGATCGAGCGGTCGGGCATCGTCAGAATGTAGAGCGGCAGGTTGAAGGCACGCCGTACCCCCATGCTGAACGGCGCCAGTTGGAACACGGTGTTCGGCTGCTCAGCGAACTCCATCAGCCGTGAAAGCTGTGCGTCCCACTCGGCGATCGTGCCGATCGGTCGACGGACACAGCTTTCATCCAACACGGCCATCACGAGTGGCGGCGCCGGCGTACGCCGTAGCGCGTCCTGACGTTCGGCGACGACCGCGACCCGCTCGTGGGCTTGCTCAGGAGTGATCGTGCCGCGCCTGACTGCGCTCTGTGCCAGGGCTTCCGCGTATGCCTCGGTCTGAAGCAGGCCCGGAATGATGCCCGTCTCGAAGTAGCGGACCTCTGCCGCACGTCCCTCCGAGAGCACGTACTCGGGGAATCCCTCAAGCAACGATCCGCTCTTGATCCGGAACACGTCGTTCGTCAGTGTCTCCCCTGTACCCGTCAGTTCCAGCGCACGGTCAGCACGTTGCGCGAACTTGACAGTTGGAGCGCGATTGGCATTTTCAACCCCGGAAATGTGCGAGGCCGAATACTCCATTCTCTCGCTGAGATCATCGAGGGTCCAGCCGCGTGCCTCGCGCAAGCTGCGTAAACGTGCGCCAAAGGCGGCGCGGGGACTTGCGTCGGGAGCCAACTCGTTCCTGTTCACGGGTGCCTCGCGAACTTTCAGTCAGGGCCTGGACAGTTGATAGATGCCCCGACTCTAGGTCACGCTGAAGCCGCTTGGTAGTGGAACGGCTACGGAGAGGAGTCACGGTGCCCGAGAGTGCAGAGTCCCCGCGGGACGCGTTGGCGGAGCTGGCCGCCGCGATCGAACGCGATGAGGCCCGGCCGGACTGGGGTGACCTGCCCCTGATGCATCGCTGCCCGGCAGCGCTCGCCCTGGCCACCGCGTCGATGAAGGAGCGCGCGGGGGAGCACGTCCGGTGACCGACGACAACGAACACCGGGACCACGCGCGGAGGACCAGGAGGGGCGCGCTCGCCGTCACCCTCGGGGCGGTCGCGTGGATTGCGGCCGTGGCGTTCATCGTCGCTCGGGGGTGGGGCGCGTGACGCCCGGGCGGTACGTGTGCGACGCGCGCATCCAGGTGCGCGGTCCGGCACCCCTGATGCTCCTGCTCCGGCTCGGCGCCGACGAGGGCACCGTCCGAGACGTGGCGTCGGCCGGCGGCGAGCTGCGCTGCACACTGGAGACGCATGAAGGTCCCCATGCCGACTTGCTGAGCGAGAACGCAGAGGGATCGGCCCTCTGGGCCCGCTGGACGGACCAGGGCCCGCTCGACGAATTGATGTGGCTGCCGGACTGCCCCGCCAGTGATGACACCCCCGGCGGCACCGGCGACGGGTGCTGCCAATTCCTCGGTCACCAGGGCGGCCACACCTGGGAAGTCACCGATCCCGAGCTGGAGCGGTTGCGGGCCGTCCTTCCCGCGCTCCACGACCTGACGTTCGGCCACCCCCTCGACCCGGTCTCCACCGGGCCGAGGGCCGCCCTGCGGGTCTTCGCCGGCGCCGGGAACGGGGCGGAGGATGAGGGCATGGAACACACGTCTGTGGTGCGCCCCGCGCGCCCCGAGGATCTGCCGCGGCTCGTCGAACTGATCCACGAGCACATCGCCTACGAGAAGTCCGAGCCCCGCCCGCCCGGTCTGGCCGACCGCCTCGGCCCGCACCTGTTCGCCGAGGACTCCCGGCTGTGGGTGCTGTTGGCCCTGACCCCGGCGGGCGAGGTCGCCGGGTACGCCGCCTGTTCGACGGAGTACGCGTTCTGGGACGCCCGGCACCACCTCCACATGGACTGCCTCTACCTCGCCGAGGAGGCGCGCGGCCACGGCCTCGGCGCCGCGCTGATGGAGGCCGTGGCCGCCCTCGCCCGGGAGTTGGGTCTGGACCACGTCGAGTGGCAGACCCCGGACTGGAACGAGGGCGCGATCCGCTTCTACGACCGGCTCGGCGCGACCGGGATGCCCAAGCGCCGGTACGCCCTGCCGGTCACCCCGCCGGTCACCCCGCCGGTCACCCCGCCGGTCGCGCTGCCGGGGGAGCCCGCTACCGGTTGACCGCCCTGAGTCGTTCGTAGGCGGCCAGCACCGTGCGGGCCTGGTGCTCCACCTGCGTGGCCACCGGGATCCAGCGCGCCTGGAAACGGGCCGCGAACTCCTCGCACCACCCCGTCACCAGGCGGTCCAGCCCCGGCGCCGCCGGATGCCCCTGTGCCCGCAGCACGCGCAGCAGCATCGCGGCGGCGCGCAGCGACAGCCGTCGCCCGAACGCGTCGATGCTGCCGATGTGCGCCGTGGTGGCCTCGGTGGGAGCCCCGGGGCCCGTCCACTCGACGGTGATCCGGGGGATCAGGGCGAGCGTCCAGTCCACCGCCCGCAGCAGGGGCGCGGCGTCCGGGTCGACCGCGTGCACCCCCGTGCGTACGGCGGCCACCCGGTCGGCGTCCCCGCTGAGCCGCCCGGCCAGCATGCGCAGCGCGCGCCGCGGGTCCGGGTGCGGGGCCGGGTCGTCCACCAGGTCGGAGGCCCACATGGGCACTTCGACGATCGCGGTGGTGCCCGCGTACCGGTGGGCGTGGTACCAGGTGCTCAGCCGGGTGTCCTCCGGGTGGAAGGCCCCGGCCGCCTCGGTGCCCGGCTCGGGCATCACGAAGATCCCGGGCCCGGGGGAGGGCCACCCGGTGGCGTCGGAGGCACCCGTCTCCACCGGGATCCGCAGCTCGGCCGCCGACTTGGCGAAGGGCTCCGAGAGGCCGGGTATGTCCTGGGTGAGCTGGACCCAGGAGCCGCCCAGGTCGGTGCCGTGCAGGGAGATCTGGAGTACGGGGCGCAGCTCGTCGATGAGCGCGGTCAGGGCCCGGGTCTCGGGCGGCAGTCGGTCCGGAGGCAGTAAGGACGGTGCCCATTCGGGCTGTTCGGGCCCGGGGGGTCGGAAGAAGTTCCGGTGGTAGTCGAGGAGGGAGTACGGGCGGGGAGTGCGGTGCAGGGCCGCCCCGTCGGGGTCCGCGCAGAGCAGGAAGTGCCAGCCGCAATCGGCCCGGGGGGCGTGGTCGCGGATGACGCGCCGGGCCAGGGAGAGGGCCGTCGGGCCGCCGACGGGCTCGTTCGCGTGCGCCCCGGCGACGACGAGGACGTTGCGGCCCGGCGTGCCCGCCCCGTCGGGCTCCCCGCCGACGGAGAGCAGCCACAGCGGCCGGCCGGCCCGCGAGGCGCCGACTTGACGCAGCCGCGCCAGAGCGGGGTGTTCGTCCGCCAGGGCGCGTGCGGCCAGGGCGAGTTCGTGCGGAGTGGGGTAGCACATGTCTCGTAGGAGGGTCACATGTCATGCCATGCCCGCCGCGCACGCCCGCTACTGCTCCGGGCGCCCCGTACTTCCCCGAAACCCGAGGAAAACCCCTGGCCAACGCCTCGCGCGGCGTTCCCGTGCGGTCAGTCCATCCCGACCAGGCAGTAGACGTACTCGTTGAGGGGGATCCCGTTGCGGGTGTAGCTGTACGAGAAGGCGTACTCCGTCTTCGGGTTGTCGTTGCAGCGGTCCAGATCGGAGGTCATCGGGATGCTCTCGATCACCCGGTAGTGCGCGTCGGACGCCGAGCAGGGGACCTCCCGCACCCCGGTGACCCGTTGGGCGGTCGTCGAGTCCGGCAGCGTCCCGTTGAGGCAGGTGCCGCGGTCGAACGGGCTCGGGGCGGCCTCGGACGGCGACGGCGTGGGGTCGGGCACGGACACGCCGGTCGACGTGGTCGGCGTCGGGACGACCACGGGGGGCGGGGCCGGCGCGGGGGACCAGATGCTGAGCGTGGGCGTGGCGGTGGGCGTCGGGGAGGCCACGCCCTTGTCGTCGTCCCCGCTGTTCAGCAGGACCACGCCGACGATCACGGCGGCGAGGAGCCCGACCGCCACCAGGCACCCCTTCTTCGAGCCCGACGGGCCGGCCGTGCCCGACGTGCCGGACGCGCCCGAAGCCGCGGGCTGCCCCGGGACCGTGCCCGCGACCGGGCCCACCCGGATGCGCAGCATGACGTCGGTGTCGCCGACCCGGGCCCGGACGAGTTGACCGTCCGTGCAGGAGGGGATCCGAAGGCGGGCGGGCCCCGACGCCAGGGCCACGGTGAGGATCACGCCGTGGGCGGCCTGCTGCGGGGTGATCGTGAGGGGGATCTCCTGAGGCGACACCGGCTGCTCCCAGAGTGGTGGTGGTGCGGACGCTGTCTGACGGACCCGGGAGATTCTGCCCGCCCCGCGCGCGGTGACGCAGGCATTCCGCCCGAAGTCGCCCCGAACGTACGTCCGTTGGTCCGCACCGGCGACGGCCGGCGCCGTCACCGCCCCCGCCCCACCCTCGGACCGGTGGGCCCGGGAGGGGCGGGAGCGGAAGACCGGTGCTAGCCGGCCGCCTCCGACCCGATCAGCATCACCGCCGGACGGTCCGCCAGCAGGACCGACAGGGCGACCTCGCCCTCGTGCACGTCCCCGTACGGCAGGGACGTCCAGCGCCCCGCCGGCAACGGCAGCAGGGTGTCGCGCCAGCCGCCCGCGCCCGCGAGCCGGTGCGAGAGCCGGGTGGCCACCGCGATCAGGCCGGCCGAGCGGGCGAAGGCCACGCAGTGGTCCGCGGCCGGGCCCCGCGCGGCCAGCGGCGCGTACCCGGCGAACAGGTCGGGCCGGGAACGACGCAGTCGCAGCAGCGCGGTGGTCAGGGCCAGCTTCTCCTGCGCCACGCCCCGCGGGGTCCCGCCCGCCTCCAGCAGGGCCGCGGCCTCGCGCGGGTGGACGGCGGGACGCCGGTTGTCGGGGTCGACCAGCGCCCGGTACTCGCTCTCCTCGCCCTGGTACACCTCCGGGACCCCGGGCATCGCCAGGTGCAGCAGGGTCATCCCGAGGAGGTTGGCCCGGGCGGCCTCCCGCAGTTCCGGCGGGAGGTCCGCCGGGAGCGCGCCCGGGCGGGACGCCGCCTCGGTGATCCCCGCCTCGTACCGCTCGTCCGGTTCCGTCCAACTGGTGTGCAGCCCGGCCTCGCGGGCCGCCTTCAGCAGGGCCGCCGACAGTCGGGGCCCGCGTTCGGGAACCTCCCCGAGGCCCAGGGCCGTCTGCCGCGCCACCCACGCGGCCCGGGGGTCCGGGCCCCCGTCGCCCGGTCCGGCCATGTGCTCCGGAGCCTGCGAGAGCGTCGAGATCCGCGCCCGGACGTCGGCGCTCCGCTTGGTGTCGTGGGTGGACAGCACCGTGCCCGAGGCGGGCCAGTCCCGTTCCAGGTCGGCGCAGTACGCGTGGAACCCGGCCACGGACACCGCCGGCCGGCCGGGCTCCCCGCCGACCTCCGTGGCCGACAGCAACGGGGCCCAGCGGTAGAAGGCCCGGTCCTCCAACGACTTCGCGCGCAGGGCGGCCGAGGTCTGGGCGAAGCGCGCGGCGAAGGCGGGGTCCCGCGCCACCAGGTCCCGCACGCCGGCCACCGCGTGGGCCCCGGCCCGGGAAGCGGCCTGCTCCAGCGCCCGCGCCGGCATGTCCGGTTCGCCGGGGTAGGGCCGGTACACCGGGTAGGCGATCAGCAACTCCCGTACCGCCGCCGCCAGATCGGCGCCGGCGCGCCGCTGGAGCGTCGCCAGTTCGGCCTCCAGGTCACCGGTCAGCACCTCCCGGGTCGCCGCCGCCGCGGTCTCCTCCCAGGAGGGCGCCCCGGTCGACTCCCGGTACAGGCGCGCCAGTGCGTCGACCCCGACCGGATCCGCGAACACCCCGTCGACCCGGTGCAGCGCGTCGTACCCCGTGGTCCCGGCGACCGGCCAGTCGGCGGGCAGCCGCTCCCGGGGCGCGAGGATCTTCTCCACCACGATCCAGCAGCCCTCGCCCACCTCCGCGCGCAGCCGCCGCAGGTACTCCCGCGGATCCGCCAGCCCGTCCACGTGGTCGATCCGCAGCCCCGACACCACCCCGTCGCGAACCAGATCCAGCACCTTGGCGTGGGTGGCCGCGAACACCTCCGGGTCTTCCACCCGAACCCCGATGAGATCCGAGATGGTGAAGAATCGGCGGTAGTTCAGGGCGGTCCGGGCCTCCCGCCAGCACGCCGGCCGGTACCACTGCGCGGCCAGGAGTTCCGCCGTCTCCAGTGCGGCCGTTCCCTCCCGCAGCGGGAACTCGTGCTCCCCGCAGCGCAGCACCCCGCCGACGACCTTCACCTCGGCCGGGTCGAGCGGTTCGGCGAGCACCGGCAGCAGCACCTGCCCGTCGCCCGCCTCCCAGTCGATGTCGAACCAGGCCGCGTACGGCGACGCCGGACCCTCCCTCAGCACCTCCCACAGCGGCCGGTTCAGCCGCAGCGGCGACGGCACCGCCATGTGGTTCGGCACGATGTCGAGCACCACGCCCAGCCCGTGTTCCCGCGCGGTCGCGGCGAGCGCCCGCAGCCCCCGCTCCCCGCCGAGCTCGTCCCGCACCCGGGTGTGGTCGGTGACGTCGTATCCGTGGGTGGAGCCGGGCACGGCCTCCAGCACCGGCGACAGGTGCAGGTGGGACACGCCGAGCGAGGCGAGGTACGCGACCTCCGCCTCGGCCGCCGCGAACGGGAACTCGGGACACAGCTGGAGACGGTAGGTGGACGCCGGAGTGACGGATGTCGGAACATCGGTTTCCGCTTGGCTGCTCAAGTACTCCTGGGTCATGAGAACGTACGTACCCAGCCTGCGGGATTCCGTGCCATGACCCAATGCATCCGGGTGACTGCGCCGGGTTAACGTTCCTCAAGTGTTTGGAACCGTCGACACCTATCGCAAAGTCATCGCCCTGACCGGGCCCCTTCTGCCGCTCGTCTCCTTCCTTGCCCGACTTCCCGTCGCCATGTGCCAGTTCGGCAGCGTGCTGCTGATCGCGGAGACCACCGGCTCCCTCGCCACCGCCGGGATCGTCGGTTTCTCCCTCTCCGCCGGACAGGTGGCCCTCGGACCCGTCCTGGGCCGGCTCGCCGACCGCCGCGGGCAGCGCCCCGTCGTCCTGGGCGCCGTCGCCGTCAACGCGGTCGCCACCGGAGCCCTGGTCGCCGGGGCCCTCGCGCACCTCGACACGGTCCCGCTCGCCGCGATCGCGGTGGTCGCCGGCGCCTCCATCCCGCTGATCGGGCCCCTCGCCCGCAGCCGTTCCGTCGCCCTGGCCCGCCGCGCCGACGCCGACGAGAGCGTGGTGGGCGCCGTGCACTCGCTCGAAGGCACCCTGGACGAGGTGTCGTTCGTCATCGGTCCGGCCCTCGTCGGCGCGGCCACGCTCATCGCGCACCCGGCCGCGGCCCTCGCCGGCGCCGCCGGCCTCGTCGCCGTCTTCGGCAGCGTCTACGCCCTCCACCCGACGGCCTCCGTCACCGCCGGCTCACCCGCCCCGGCCCGTCCCGCGGGCGGCCGGTCCCGGCCGCCGGGCGTCGTGTACTCCGTACGGGCCTCCCTCGCCCTCCAGGGAGCCGTGTTCGGCGCCTGCCAGGCCGGCATCGCGGCCCTGACCCTGAACCTGGGCGTCCCGGGACAGGCGGGCATCGTCTACGCCTCCATGGGCGTGGTCAGCGCCGTCGTGGGCCTGGCCATGGGCGCGCTGCCGGCCCGCTTCGGGCTGCGACTGCGCTGGAGGCTGGCCACCGCCGCGGGGCTGGCCTTCTCGGTGCCGTTGGTGTTCACCGACAGCCTGCTGCCGCTGTACGCGGTCGTCACCGTGCTCGGCGCCGCCTGCGCCCCGCACCTGATCACCGCGTTCGCGCTCACCGAACGGCACGTGGAGCCCGCCCGGCTCGCCGAGGCGATGGCCTTCGCCGCCAGCTCGCTCGTCGCCGGCCAGGCCCTCGCGTTGGGGATCAGCGGTCAACTCGCCGAGTGGTACGGGCCCGCGGGCCCCTTCGCGCTCGCCGTGGCCGCGGCCGCGCTGTGTCTGGTCCTGGCCCTGGCCACCCGGGTGCCCGCCGCCCGCCCGCACCCGGCGATCGCCATCCCCGCACAGGCGACGGCGCCGCGGACCGGGGCGGCCGGCGAGGAGGCGGCGGCCGCCACCGGGCGGACCACCTACGCCGGCCGCTGAAGCACCACCATGCACCGACCCGTCAACGCCACCCGGTCACCCGCCGCGAACTGCGGCCCGGTGCCGGGTGGCAGTACGTCCGACCGGGCCGTGTCCACGATCAGGCGCCACTGGGCGCCGTGCCCCGCCGGGACGGTGAAGTCCTGCGCCTCCGCACCCGCGTTGAACATGAGCAGGAACGAATCGTCGGTGATCCGCTCGCCCCGGGTGCCCGGTTCGGAGATCGCCTCGCCGTTGAGGAACACCGTCAGCGCGCGGGCGTGCTGCGCCTGCCAGTCACGGGCCCGCATCTCCTCGCCGTGCGGGGTGAACCAGGCGATGTCCGAGAGCTCGTCGTGGGTGCCCTCCACCGGCCTGCCGTGGAAGAACCGGCGCCGCCTGAACACCGGGTGGTCCCGGCGCAGCCACACCATCTGCCGGGTGAACTCCAACAGCCCGGGCGCCGGTTTGCCCGGCTCCGGCCAGTCCACCCAGGACAGCGCGTTGTCCTGGCAGTAGGCGTTGTTGTTGCCGCCCTGGGTGCGGGCGAACTCGTCACCGTGGCTCAGCATCGGCACGCCCTGCGACAGCATCAACGTGGCCGTGAAGTTGCGCATCTGACGTGCGCGCAGTTCCAGCACCTCCGGGTCCTCCGTGGGACCCTCCACCCCGCAGTTCCAGGACCGGTTGTGGGTCTCCCCGTCCCGGTTGCCCTCCCGGTTCGCCTCGTTGTGCTTCTCGTTGTAGGAGACCAGGTCGTTCAGGGTGAAACCGTCGTGGCACGTGGTGAAGTTGATGGAGGCCAGCGGGCGCCGCCCGTCGTCCTGGTAGAGGTCGGAGGAGCCCGTCAGCCGTCCCGCGAACTCCGCCAGCGTGCGTGGCTGCCCGCGCCACATGTCCCGGACCGTGTCGCGGTACTTGCCGTTCCACTCCGTCCACAGCGGCGGGAAGTTGCCCACCTGGTAGCCGCCCTCGCCCAGGTCCCAGGGCTCGGCGATCAGCTTCACCTGGCTGACCACCGGATCCTGCTGGACCAGGTCGAAGAACGACGACAGCCGGTCCACCTCGTGGAACTGCCGGGCGAGGGTGGCCGCGAGGTCGAAGCGGAAGCCGTCGACGTGCATCTCCGTCACCCAGTAGCGCAACGAGTCCATGATCAGCTGGAGTACGTGGGGGGACCGCATCAGCAGGGAGTTCCCGGTGCCGGTGGTGTCCATGTAGTGCCGCGGGTCCTCCGCCAGCCGGTAGTACGAGGCGTTGTCCAGGCCTCGAAAGGACAGCGTCGGCCCCAGGTGGTTGCCCTCGGCCGTGTGGTTGTAGACCACGTCCAGGATCACCTCGATCCCGGCCTCGTGCAGGGCCCGCACCGCGGACTTGAACTCCAGCACCTGCTGGCCCCGGTCACCGGAGGCGTAGCCGTTGTGCGGGGCGAAGAAGCCGATGGTGTTGTAGCCCCAGTAGTTGCTGAGCCCGTCGTCCACCAGCCGGTGGTCGTTGACGTACTGGTGCACCGGCATCAGCTCCAGCGCGGTCACCCCGAGCTTGGTCAGGTGCCCGATGACCGCCGGGTGCGCGAGGGCGCCGTAAGTGCCGCGGAGCTCCTCCGGGAGGTCCGGGTGCCGCATCGTCAGACCCTTGACGTGCGCCTCGTACAGCACCGTGTGGTGGTACTCGTGGCGCGGCGGCCGGTCGTTGGCCCAGTCGAAGTACGGGTTCACCACGACCGAACTCATCGTGCGCGGGGCCGAGTCCAGGTCGTTGCGCGAGTCCGGCCGACCGAAGTGGTAGCCGTACACCTGTTCGCCCCAGTCGACGCTGCCGCTGATGGCCCGCGCGTACGGGTCGAGCAGCAGCTTCGCCGCGTTGCAGCGCAGGCCGTGCTCGGGTTCGTACGGGCCGTGGACCCGGAATCCGTAGCGCTGGCCCGGCATCACGCCGGGCAGGTAGGCGTGGCGGACGAAGGCGTCCGTCTCGCGCAGTTCGACGGCGGTCTCCGAGCCGTCGTCGTGCAGCAGACACAGCTCGATCCGTCGGGCGGCCTCGGAGTAGACCGCGAAATTGGTGCCGGCGCCGTCGTACGTGGCACCCAGCGGATACGCCTGTCCCGGCCAGATCTGCATGGATGAAGACTCTTCCCTCGTTGTCGGTGGATGCCCCTGGTGATCCGGCGTACACCACGTCACTGCCAGATCTTCCCCGAAAGAGCGCCCCCAAGCGGGGACTTGGGATGCTCCTACCGGGTGACCCGGAGAGCTGATATGCGGGTCAGTGGACTGTGTGGGCATCGGATAATGGGTCAACGGGCAGCCGGTGTAAGGGCCATCGGGCTGCAACCGGCCGCGCGCGCGGAGTACCCTTCCGTGATCACTGGAGACGGGCGTCCAGACGCAGAAGGCGGTGCACGGGTGAGCTCGGGAGGTCTGGAGCTGCCCCCTGGTGACGGCGGTCACGAGGGTGGCCCGGCGGACACCGCGGGGGGCGGGCCCGCGGGAGTGCCGGCCGGAGCGGTGTCGCTGGCCCCGCCGGAGGCCGAGGGCTCACGGGCCGGAGCCGAACTGGACTGGAGCACGGAGGCCTGGAGCGAGGTCCGGACCCGGGCCCAACGGGCCGGTCGCGCCTACATCTGGCTGAACCTCATCGAACAGCGGCTGCGCTCGGTGGTCGGGGCGGTGCTGCGACCCGTCTACGAGCCGGCGCACGGCGGGGACGACTGGGTGGTCGCCGCCGCCGGGCCCGCCGGGCAGGAATGGGTACAGCGGGCGGTGGCCGTCCGCGAGGTCAGCCGGCGCAAGGGCTACCTCCTGGACCCGGCCGACGACAACGTCCTCAGCTTCCTGACGCTGCCGCAGTTGCGGGAGCTGATGGTCCAGCACTGGCCCTGTTTCGAACCGTACTTCGACGACCGGCGCGAGATCGAGCTGGCCCTCGACGAGCTGGAGGTCACCCGGAACGTGGTCTCCCGCAACCGGGCCCTGTCACGGGCGGTGCTGGAGCAGGCCGAGCGGGCCTCGGCGCGACTGCTGGAGGTGCTCGGCGGCGGCTCGGGTTCGCCGTCGGCCGACCGGCTGCCGATCGACGCCGTCGAGGACCTGGTCGGCGACCGGTACGCGGACGTCATCTCGGTCCATCCGGACCGGGTGCGGCTCCAACGGCAACTGCCGGCGGAGGACCTGTTCGGCGGGGCGCGCCGGCTCGACGCCATCGGCATAGGCCTCAACCTGCTGGTCCAGAACTTCTCCGGGCGAAGACTCGTCCGGCTCACCGAGGCGGGCTGCCGGGTCCGCCTGCTCTTCCTGAACCCGGCCAGCAGCGCCGTCAAACGGCGCGAACGGGAACTGGGGCTGCGCAAGGGAGAGCTCAGCCGGTCGGTCGAGATGAACATCCTGCACGTGCGGCGGGTCCGGGCCGGCCTGCGGGACCCCTCGCGCTTCGACATCCACGTCTTCGACGAGACCCCCCGCTTCACCGCGTACCTGGTGGAGGGCGAGTCCTCCGGGATCGCCGTGGTCCAGTCGTACCTGCGCCGGGCCCGGGGCATGGAGGCCCCGGTGCTCGTGCTGCGCGGCGGCGGGCGGGGCGTGCCCAAGGACGCCGACCACGGGCTGTTCACCACGTACCGGGAGGAATTCGAATCGGTGTGGGAGGACTCCCGGCCGGTGTCGTGACCCCCGCTCCGGCGGACCGGAACCGACCCGGCGGTCGGGCTGTCAGTACCCCGTGGCAGGCTGAAAGTCGTTGACCGGAAGTTTGTACGGGGGAGGGGCGCGTCATGGTGGCGTGGCACGGGGGAACGTTGGTCGGGTTCGACCTGGAGACGACCGGCACGGAACCGGGGGAATCGCGGATCGTGACGGCCGCGGTGGTCGAGGTGCGCGACGGCGAGGTGCGCGAGCGGCGCGGCTGGCTCGCGGACCCGGGCATACCGATCCCGGAGGGGGCCTCGGCCATCCACGGGATCAGCACCGAGCGGGCCGTCGCGGAGGGCCGCCCGGTGCGGGAGGTCGCGGACGAGGTGGCCGCCCTCCTCGTGGAGCACTGGCGGCGGGGCGCGGTGGTCGTCGCGTACAACGCGGCCTTCGACCTGACCCTGTTGACGGCGGAGCTGGCCCGGCACGGGCTGCCCTCGCTGGCCGCACGGCTCGGCGGCGCCGCGACCGGTCCGGTGGTGGACCCGCTGACCATCGACCGGGCGGTCGACCGCTACCGGCGCGGCAAGCGCACGCTGGAGGCGGTCTGCGGGGTGTACGGGGTGACCCTCGACGACGCGCACGACGCCGGCGCCGACGCGCTGGCCGCGGTCCAGGTGGCCCGGGCGATAGCCGCCCGCCACCCGCAGGTGGCCGAGCTGACCCCGGCCGACCTGCACGACCGTCAGGGCGCCTGGCACGCGCGCTGGGCCCGGGACTTCCAGTCGTACCTGCGGGGCCAGGGCACCCCGGACGCGGTGATCGACACGGCGTGGCCGCTGCGGGGCCTGTTGGCGGCCCACGCCTGAGCCGGCCGACCCACACCCGACCCGTCCGGGTCCGGGCGCGGCGGGACTAGAAGGGATGCCAGCGCGTGGCGGTGTCGCCGTCCCGCAGCGAGGCCACCCGGCGGCGGAACTCCGCCAGCGCCCTCGGGTTGTCGGGCGCGTGCTGGGAGACCCAGGCACAGCTCGCCGTCTCCCGGGCTCCGCGCAGGACCGCGCAGCCCTCCCACTCGCGCACGTCCCATCCGTACGCCGTCACGAACGCCTCGTACGAGCCGGCGGGCAGCCCGTAGCGGTCGAGGGACAGGGCCATCACCACCAGGTCGTGCTCGCGCAGGTCGCTCGACACGGTCTCCAGGTCGACCAGCACCGGCCCGTCCGGACCCACGTGGACGTTGCGGGGCAGGGCGTCGCCGTGGATCGGGCCCAGCGGCAGGCGCGGGGTCAGCGCGGCCACCTCGCCCGCGTACGCGTCGCGCCGGGCCCGCAGGTACGCGGCGTCCGCCGGGTCGACGGCGTCGCCGGCGAACCGCAGCCAGCGTTCCACCCCGCCCAACAGGTCCCGCGCCGGCAGGGTGAACGGCGGGGCGGGCAGCGCGTGGATCAGGCGCAGCAGCGCCGCGAGGTCCTCGGGCCCCGCCGGCCGGACCGCGGCGGGCAGCCGGTGCCACAGGGTCACGGGATGACCGGCCACCAGCCTGGCCGACGGCTCGGCGGCGCGCACGGCGGGGACCCCCGCCTCCGCGAGCCAGCCCGCCACGGCCAACTCCCGCTCGGCGCGCTCCCACAGCGCGGCCTCGCGGCCCACCTTGGCCACCAGGTCGTCGCCGACCGCGAAGACGGCGTTCTCGCCGAAGGTCAGCAGCTCGGCCCGGCCGGTGAGCCCCGCCGCTGTGAGTACGTCCCTGGCCCGCGCCTCGTCCATGCCTGCTGTCCGCCGTCTCTCCGGATCGTGGTGAATCCGCCAAGTCTGTCATCCCGGCGCGATCGGCCCGGCACCCCGGCAGGCACCCGGCACCCGGCACGCGGCGCCCCGGGACTCGACGGGGGAAACTCGTTGCACGAGACGTCTCGTCTCGTTATGGTCGACGCATGACCTCAGCCAAGCCCGCCCACATCGCCATGTTCTCCATCGCCGCCCACGGGCACGTGAACCCGAGCATCGAGGTGATCCGGGAGCTCGTCGCCCGAGGCCACCGCGTCAGCTACGCCATCCCCGCCTCCTTCGCCGAGAGGGTCGCGGCGACCGGCGCCACCCCGGTGATCTGGGAATCCACCCTCCCCACCGAGGACAACCCCGAGGCCTGGGGCACCGAACTCATCGACAACATCGAGCCCTTCCTCGACGACGCCATCCAGGCGCTGCCCGGGCTCGCCGCCGCCTTCGAGGGGGACGAGCCCGACCTCGTCATCCACGACATCACCTCCTACCCGGCGATCGTCCTGGCCCGCCGCTGGGGCGTCCCCGACGTCTCCCTCTCCCCGAACCTGGTCGCCTGGACCGGCTACGAGGAAGAGGTCGCCGCACCGATGACCGCGCAGCTGCGCGCCGGCGAACGCGGCAGGGCGTACTACGCCCGCTTCCGCGCCTGGCTCGACGAGAACGGGATCGCCGAGGACTCCGACCACCTGATCGGCCGGCCCCGGCGCAGCATCGTGCTGATTCCCAAGGCGCTCCAACCCCACGCCGACCGGGTCGACGAGTCCGTGTACACCTTCGTCGGCGCCTGCCAGGGCGACCGGGCCGCCGACCAGGGCACCTGGACCCGCCCCGCCGGCGCCGCCGGCAAGAAGGTGCTCCTGGTCTCGCTCGGTTCCGCCTTCACGGACCGGCCCGACTTCTACCGGGCGTGCGTCGAGGCCTTCGGCGACCTGCCGGACTGGCACGTCGTCCTCCAGATCGGCAAGAAGACCGACCTCGCCGCACTCGGCGCCGTCCCCGACCACATCGAGGTGCACCGCTGGGTGCCCCAACTCGACGTCCTGCGCCAGGCCGACGCCTTCATCACCCACGCGGGCGCCGGCGGCAGCCAGGAGGGCATGGCCACCGCGACCCCGATGGTCGCCGTCCCGCAGGCCGTCGACCAGTTCGGCAACGCCGACGTGCTCCAGGCACTCGGCATCGCCCGCCACGTCCCGATGGAGGAGGCCGACGCCGCGACCCTGCGCGAGGCGGTCCTCGCACTCGTCGCCGACCCCGAGGTCGCCGCCCGCGCCGAGGCCGTCCGCGCCGAGATGGCCGCGGAAGGCGGCACGCGACGGGCCGCCGACCTCATCGAGGCGGAACTGTCGGTGCCCCGCCCTATCGTTCGGGCATGACTCCTCGGAAGTACGCCGCACTGCTGCGCGGCATCAACGTCGGCGGGAACAAGAAGGTCCCGATGGCCGAACTCCGCCAGGTCCTGGAGGGCCTCGGTCACGAAGACGTACGGACGTACCTGCAGAGCGGCAACGCCGTCTTCGCCGGCGCGGAACGGGACACCACGAAACTCGCCCGCGCGCTGGAGGCGGCCATCGAGGCCCACTTCGGCTTCAAGGTGCCCTGTCTGGTGGTCGACGGCGACCACCTGCGGGCCGTCGTCGACGCCTGCCCCTTCCCGGCCGCCGAGCTGGAGGGCCGGCAACTGCACGCCACCTTCTGCTCCGAGCAACCCGGCGAGGAGCGCTTCGCCGCCATCGACGCACCCGCCTACCTCCCCGAGGAGTTCCGGGTCGGCGACCGGGTCGTCTACCTCCACACCCCGGACGGCCTCGGCCGGTCGAAGCTGGCCGAGGTCCT
Source organism: Streptomyces sp. NBC_01426 (assembly GCF_036231985.1). GTDB lineage: Bacteria > Actinomycetota > Actinomycetes > Streptomycetales > Streptomycetaceae > Streptomyces. Next base: position 2,060,159 of record NZ_CP109500.1, on the reverse strand, counting down.
GGCCAGGCCCGCCGTGATGAAGGGGCTCGACGTGACCACCCGCAACTGGAACACGGTCGTCAAGCTCGTCGAACTCACCCGGGACTGAGCCGCCGCCCACCACGCCACCCACTACGCCACCAGGGCGTCCAGCAGGGCCAGTTCCCGCGGGTCGAGCCGGATCGTCGCCGCCGCCAGGTTCTCCGCGAGATGCGCGGGGGACCCGGTACCCGGCGTGGGGCACAGGTTCGGGGAGTGGTGCAACAGCCAGGCCAGGGCGATCTGGCCCGGGCCCGCCCCGTGCTCGCCCGCGACCGCGGTGACCGCGGCCGCGCTCTCGCGGGTGAGGGCGCCGCTGCCCAGCGGGTAGTACGGCAGGAAGGCCACCCCGTGTGCCTCGCACAACGCCAGCACGTCGGCCGAGGAGCGGTCCAGCAGGTTGTACGGGTTCTGCACCGACGCGATCGGCATCAGCTCCAACGCCGACGCCACCTGCGCGGCCGTCACCGTGTCCAGGCCGACGTGCCGGATCTTGCCCTCGGCCTGCAACTGGGCCAGCAGGCCGAGCTGTTCCACCGCGGGGACGGCGGGATCCAGGCGGTGCAATTGGTACAGGTCGATCCGCTCCACCCGCAGCCGGCGCAGACTCGCCTCGCACTGCTCCCGCAGCCGCTCCGGACGCCCCGACACGTGCCAGAGGTCCGGACCGGTGCGCACCACCCCGCCCTTGGTGGCGATCACGAGCCGCTCGTCGTACGGGTACAGGGCCTCCGCGATCAGCTCCTCCGCCAGGTCGGGCCCGTAGTTGTCGGCCGTGTCGATCAGGGTCGCCCCGAGCTCCACGGCCGTGCGCAGCAGGGCCAGGGCCTCGGCCGGCTCCCCCCGCGGGCCCCAGTAGCCGGGGCCGACCAGACCACCCGTACCGAGCCCGAGCCGGCGCACGGGCAGGTCCCCACCGAGTCTGAACATCGTGTCCGTCATGGCCCGACGGTAACCCGGGACGCCGGATGTGCCAGGCTCTGCGGATGCGTTACATCATCATCGGCGCCGGGGCGATCGGCGCGACCATCGGCGGCCGGCTCGCACGGACGGGCCGGGAGGTCGTCCTGTCCGCACGCGGCGCGCACGCCGAGGCGCTGCGGGCCGACGGGCTACGGCTCACGACCACCGACGGGACGCAGGTGCACCGGCTGCCGGTCGTCACCGGCCCGGCGGAACTCGGCGAGCTGCGACCGGACGACGTGCTGCTGCTGGCCGTGAAGACGCAGGACGCCGTCGCGGCACTGGACGCGTGGGGCGACGCGGAGGTCGCGGGCGGCGGTACGGCCGCGCAGCGACTGCCCGTGCTCTGCCTGCAGAACGGCGTGGAGAGCGAACGGCTGGCCCTGCGCCGCTTCGCCCGGGTGTACGGGGTGTGCGTCTGGCTGCCCGCGACCTTCCTGGAGCCAGGCGTGGTCTCCGCGCTGTGCGCCCCGCTGACCGGGATCCTGCACCTGGGCCGCGCGGCCGGCGGCAGCGACGCCCGGATCCGGGCCGTCGCGGCCGACCTGGAGGAGTCCGGTTTCGAGGCGCCCGTCGTCGAGGACGTGACGCGCTGGAAGTACGCGAAGCTGCTCGGCAACCTCGGCAACGCGATCCAGGCGACGACCGGCCCCGAACCGGACCCCGCGAAGGCGGCGTTGCTGCTCCGGGCGATCCGCGAGGCGCAGGCCGCCTTCGAGGCCGCCGGGATCGCGTACGCCTCCGAGGCCGAGCAGACGGCGGCGCGCGCGGGGAAGGTGGACCAGCCGCCGGGCGTGCGAGGCGGCTCGTCCTGGCAGAGCCTGGCGCGCGGGACGGGAACCGTCGAGGCGGACTACCTCAACGGGGAGATCTCCCTGCTGGGCCGGCTGCACGGCGTGTCCACCCCGGTGAACGACACCCTGCGGCACGCGGCGAACATCTTCGCCCGGGAGGGCCTCCCGCCGGGCGCCATGTCCATCACGGACCTGACGGCCCTCGCCGACGAGGCGGCGGCCCGCGCCTGACGGGGTGGGACCGGCCGCTCAGGCCGACAGCGCCGAGAGGCGCGCCGGGGCCAGGGCGGCCGCGTCGTAGCGGCGCAGCAGCAGCCGGGCCAACTCGGGCGCCGCACCCAGGACGTCGGCGAGCACGTCCGCGCCCGCGGCCTCGGCGCCCGCCGCGATCCGGTCCGGGAGCCGGCCGGGGGCGATGACGTACGGGGCCACGGCCACCCGCCGCACGCCCTCGGCGCGCAGCGCCCGTACGGCGTCCTCCGTACGGGGCAGTGCCGCGGAGGCGAACGCGGGCCGCACGGCGCACCAACCGGTGTGCCGCCACTCCCGCGCGATTTCAGCGATCACCGCGATCGCCTCCGGGTCCGAGGAACCGGCGGACGCGAGCACCACACCGGTGCCGGCGCGATCCGCCGGGGTGAGGCCGGCTTCGAGGAGCCGGCGCTCCAGGGCCGCCACCAGCAGGGGCGACGGCCCGAGGACGTCCGCGACCCGGACCGTGAGGCCCGGGAGGCGCACGCAGGCCTCCGACAGCACGGCCGGGATGTCGGCCTTGGCGTGGAAGGCACGGGTCAGCAGCAGCGGGAGGGCCACCACGTCCCGGACGCCGGACGCGTACAGGGAGGACAGCACCTGGTCCACCCGCGGGGCGTTGAAGTCCAGGTACGCCGTCTCCACCCGCAGTCCGGGCCGCAGCGTCCGCGCACGCCGGGTGAGGGCGTGCACGGTCGCCGCGTGCCGCGGATCGCGGCTGCCGTGGGCGATGACGAGGAGGGCGGGGGCGGCGTGCACGGGACTCAGCTCTTGACCAGCAGGCCGCGGCTGCGCAGCACCCAGCGCTCGATCGGGCTGAAGATCAGCAGGTCGATCGCGATGCCGACGACCAGGATCAGGATGATCGCGAGGAACACGCCCGGCAGGTCGATGTTGTTGCGGCCGTTCTCCAACAGCTGGCCGAGCCCGAGGCCCAGGTCGGGCGAGCTGGCGATGATCTCGGCGGCCATCAGGGAGCGCCAGGAGAAGGCCCAACCCTGCTTGAGACCGGCCAGGTAGCCGGGCAGCGCGGCCGGCATGACGATGTGTCGGGCCCCGCGCAGACCGGTGGCCCCGAGGGTGCGGCCGGCCCGCAGGTACAGCGGCGGTACCTGGTCGATGCCGGACACGAGTCCGTTGGCGATCGAGGGGACCGCGCCGAGCAGGATCACGGTGTACATCATGGCGTCGTTGAGGCCGAACCAGAGGACGGCCGGGGGCACCCAGGCGACCGAGGGCAGGGACTGGAGGCCCTGGAGGATCGGGCCTATCGCGGCGCGGACGAACTTCACCCGGGCGACCAGCAGGCCGAGCGGGGTGCCGATGGCCAGGGCCAGCAGGAAGCCCAGCAGACCGCGCGAGACGCTGGTCCAGACGACCTCCAGCAGCGTGCCCTGGAGCCACATGGCGGACAGGCTGTCCCACACGGCGGACAGGGACGGGAGCTTCGTCTCGTCGGTGACCTTCGTCGCGACGAGGACCTGCCAGACGACGAGGACCAGACCGACGGCGATGACCGGCGGCAGGACCTTCTTGACGAGGACCTCGCCGATCGGGGTGCGGTGGGTCTGGACCGCGTCGAGCGCGTCCAGGCCGGCCTCCAGGCCGGCCAGATCGTCCGCGCCCTTGGCCGCGCCCTTGAGCTTGGTGTCAGTGCTGGCCATGGCGGCGGATCTCCCCACGCAGGTGTTCAGTGATCTCGACGGACAGCTCCGCGACGTCCGCGTCCTCGATGCGGCGCGGCTGCGGGATGTCCACGGTCCATTCCTTCGCGATCCGTCCGGGACGCGAGGAGAGCAGGACCACGCGCTGGGCGAGGCGGACGGCCTCGCGCACGTTGTGCGTGACGAACAGGACGGAGACGTTGGTCTCCTCCCAGATGCGGGTGAGTTCGCCGTGCAGGACGTCCCGGGTGATGGCGTCCAGGGCCGCGAACGGCTCGTCCATCAGCAGCAGTTCACTGTCCTGCGCCAGGGCCCGGGCGAGCGCAACGCGCTGGCGCATGCCGCCCGACAGCTCGTGGACGCGCTTGCCGTACGCGCCGCCGAGCCGCACCAGCTCCAGCAGCCGCTCGGCCTCCGGGCGGCGCTCCGCCTTGGCCACCCCGCGCAGACGCAGGGCGAGTTCGATGTTCTTGCCCGCCGTCAACCACGGGAAGAGGGCGTGCTCCTGGAACATCAGGGCCGGGCGGCCGGAGGTCTCGATGGTGCCCACGCTGGGCTTGTCGAGACCGGCGACGAGGTTGAGCAGGGTGGACTTGCCACACCCCGACGCCCCCAGGATGGTGACGAACTCGCCGGGAGCGACATCGAGACTGATGTCGTCCAGGACGAGCTGCGATCCGGCCGGGCCGGGGAAGGACTTCGAAACGTGTTCGATGCGGGCGGCGTGCCCGTGCTCGGCCGCGGTGCCCTCGGCAGCCTTGGCAAGTGTGGTGGCCATGGTCGTCACCTCCTGGGGATTCTCTGCTGACCGGGGTTACTTGGCGCCGAGGCCGGCGTCGGAGACCTCGGGCTTGCCGGCGGCCTTGAGGACCTTGTTGAGGATCTTGAGGTCGTAGATGCCGGCGAGGTCGGGTTCCTGGATGAGCTTGGCCTTGACGGCCCAGTCGGATTCGGTCTTGAGGGTGCTCGCGAGGGGGTCGTCGGTGACGAGGATGCTGGGCCAGGCGGGGTCGATGACCTTGGGGTCGAGTGCCTTGCCGCCGAGGGTTTTCAGGGCGGCGTTGGCGGAGGCCTTGGCCTTGTCGGGGTTGGCGTTGATCCAGTCGTTGGTCTTGACGGTGCCGGTCAGGACGGCTTCGACGACGTCGGGGTGCTCCTTGAGGAACTTCTGGGACACGATGACGTTGGTGATGACGAACTTCTTGTCGGGCCAGAGTTCGGTTTCGTCGAGGAGGACCTTGGCGCCTTCGGAGACGAGTTTGGAGGCGGTGGGTTCGGGGACCCAGGCGCCGTCGATGGAGCCCTGCTTGTAGGCGTCGGGGGTGACCTTGTTGTCGGTGCGGACGACGGAGACGTCGCCCTTGCCGGATTCGGGGTCGACGTTCCAGCCCTTGGTGCCGATCCAGTTGAGGAAGGCGACGTCCTGGGTGTTGCCCTTTTGGGGGGTGGCGATCTTCTTGCCCTTGAGGTCGTCGAGGGTTTTGATCTTGTCGGGGTTGACGACGAGCTTGACGCCGCCGGAGGCGGAGCCGGAGATGATGCGCAGGTTGGTGCTCTTGGACTTGACGTAGCCGTTGATGGAGGGGGAGGGGCCGATGAAGCCGATGTCGAGGGAGCCGCCGTTGAGGGCCTCGATTTCGGAGGGGCCGGCGTTGAAGGTCTGCGGCTTGATGGTGGTGGCGCCGAGTTCCTTGGCGATGAGGCCTTCCTGGATGCCGACCAGGGCGGTGGCGTGGGTCAGGTTGGGGAAGTAGCCGATGCGGACCTCGGGGGCGGAGAGCTTCTTGCCCTCGGCGCCGGCGGGTGCGGGCTTGTCGGCGGACTTGTCCTTCTCGGCATCGGAGCCGTAACCGCAGGAGGCGAGCGCGCCGATCAACAGCGGCAGGGCGGCGGCGGCGACAACGCCGCGGCGCAGGGTCTTACGGGCGGTACCGGTGGCAGGCACGGGAGAGGTTCCTCTCAAAGCGTCGATTCACGACGCACGTCTTCGTCTACGGAGCGGGGGCGACTCGTGGGGGGTGAGGGCGCGCGAGCGGTGCGCGTACGTCATCACGCACATCGCGCCACGCCTCCCTGGCCGCTGCCGAGGGAGCCGCTGCCGACGCGGCCGCCCTCCTTCGCGAAGGTCGCGTAGATGTCGAGCACGGTTAGAAGTCCCACCCTTCCTCATCCGCCTGCACGGTGGTGTGGGCCTGGGAGGCGAAGGACTCGCCCGCCATGCCCGCGGCCAGGGTGGTCCCGTCGGCCGGGTCGATCAGCAGGAAGGACCCGGTACGGCGCGAGGCCGCGTACGCGTCGAGCGCCAACGGCTCGGCGGTGCGCACGACCACCCGGCCGATGTCGTTCGCGACGAGCTGCCCCGGGTTCGGGTGCTGGGACAGGTCGTCCAGGGTGAGCCGCGAGGGGATCTCCTTGACGATCGCCTTCACCGTGCGCGTCGTGTGCTTGAGCAGCACCCGGGCGCCCACGGCCAGCGGCTGGTCGGCCACGTGGCAGACCGTCGCCTCGACGTCCTGGGTGGTGGCCGGCGCGCTCGCGGACGGCGCGATCAGGTCGCCGCGCGAGATGTCGATGTCGTCCCGCAGGCGCAGCGTCACCGACTGCGGCGCCCAGGCGATGTCCACGCTCTCGCCGAGCGCGTCGATCCCCTCGATCACCGAGGTGCGGCCCGACGGCAGGACCGTGACGGGCTCGCCGACGCGCAGCACGCCGGAGGCGATCTGGCCCGCGTAGCCGCGGTAGTCGGGGTGCTCGGCGGACTGGGGGCGGATCACGTACTGCACGGGGAACCGGGCCGGGCAGGCGGTCAGGTCGTGGCTGACCGGAACCGTCTCCAGGTGCTCCAGCACGGTCGGGCCGCCGTACCAGTCCATGTTCGCGGAGGGCTCCACCACGTTGTCGCCGGCCAGCGCCGAGATCGGGATGGCGGTGATCTCCGGGACGCCCAGGTCGGAGGCGTACGCGGTGAACTCCTCGGCGATCCTCGCGAACGCCTTCTCCTCGTAGCCCACCAGGTCCATCTTGTTGACGGCCAGGACCACGTGCGGGACCCGCAGCAGGGCCGCGACGGCCGCGTGCCGCCGGGTCTGCTCGATCACGCCGTTGCGGGCGTCGACCAGGACGACCGCGAGATCGGCCGTGGAGGCACCGGTCACCATGTTCCGGGTGTACTGCACGTGCCCGGGGGTGTCCGCGAGGATGAACCGGCGCCGGGTCGTCGCGAAGTAGCGGTAGGCCACGTCGATCGTGATGCCCTGCTCCCGCTCGGCCCGCAGGCCGTCGGTCAGCAGCGCCAGGTCGGGGGTGTCCTGGCCGCGCTGGGCGGACACGGCCTCGACGGCCTCCAGCTGGTCGGTCAGGATCGACTTGGAGTCGTGCAACAGCCGCCCGACCAAGGTGGACTTGCCGTCGTCGACGGAACCGGCGGTCGCGAAGCGCAGCAGCGTGGTCGCCGAGAGATCGGCGAACTGCTCGGTGGTGGAGGTCATGTCTAGAAGTACCCTTCGCGCTTGCGGTCTTCCATCGCGGCCTCGGACATCTTGTCGTCGGCGCGGGTCGCGCCCCGCTCGGTGAGCCGCGAGGCGGCGATCTCGGTGATCACGGCGTCCAGCGTGGTGGCCTCGGAGTCGACGGCACCCGTGCAGGACATGTCACCGACGGTCCGGTAGCGGATGAGACGCGTCTCGGTGGACTCGTCCCCCTTCGGACCGCCCCATTCGCCGGCCGTCAACCACATGCCGTTGCGCCGGAACACCTCGCGCTCGTGGGCGAAGTAGATCTCCGGGAGCTCGATGCCCTCGCGGGCGATGTACTGCCACACGTCCAGCTCGGTCCAGTTGGAGAGCGGGAAGACGCGCACGTGCTCGCCGGGGGCGTGGCGGCCGTTGTAGAGCTGCCACAGCTCGGGGCGCTGGCGCCGCGGATCCCACTGGGAGAACTCGTCGCGCAGGGAGAACACCCGCTCCTTGGCGCGGGCCTTCTCCTCGTCACGGCGGCCGCCGCCGAAGACCGCGTCGAACCTCAGCCGCTGGATCGCCTCCGTGAGGGGGACGGTCTGCAGCGGGTTGCGGACGCCGTCCGGGCGTTCGCGGAGCTTGCCGGCGTCGATGTACTCCTGGACGGAGGCCACGTGCAGGCGCAGGTTGTGCTTCTCCACGGCCCGGTCGCGGTACGCGAGGACCTCGGGGAAGTTGTGGCCGGTGTCCACGTGCAGCAGCGTGAAGGGGACCGGCGCCGGGGCGAAGGCCTTCAGCGCCAGGTGCAGCATGACGATGGAGTCCTTGCCGCCGGAGAACAGCACCACCGGCTTCTCGAACTCGCCCGCCACCTCGCGGAAGATGTGCACGGCCTCCGATTCGAGGGCGTCGAGGTGCGACAGCGCGTAGGGCGCGTCCGTCCCTTCGTGGACGTGTGCGACGGTGGCCGTCATGCCAGACCCCTCTCGGTGAGCAGCGCGTGCAGGGCCGAGGCCGACTCGTGCACGGACTGCGTGTGCGACTCGATGCGGAGGTCCGGGGACTCCGGCGCCTCGTACGGGTCGTCGACGCCGGTCAGACCGGATATCTCGCCCGCCGCCTGCTTGGCGTACAGGCCCTTCACGTCGCGCTCGGAGCAGACCTCGACCGGGGTGGCCACGTGGACCTCCAGGTACGTGGTGCCCTCGGCGGCGTGCCGCTTGCGGACGGCCTCCCGGCTGTCCGCGAACGGCGCGATCACCGGCACGAGCGCCTTGACGCCGTTGCTCGCGAGGAGTTCGGCGACGAACCCGATGCGCTGCACGTTGGTGTGCCGGTCCTCGCGGCCGAAGCCGAGGCCCGCGGAGAGGAACTCGCGGATCTCGTCACCGTCGAGGACCTCCACCCGGTGGCCGTCGGCGCGCAGCCGCTCGGCCAGCGCGAGGGCGATCGTGGTCTTGCCCGCGCTCGGCAGCCCGGTCAGCCACACGGTGGCGCCCTGGTCGCTCACGCTCATCGTTCTCGTCTCCGTCGGTTCTTCGTTCGCTTGGCGGTCGGTCATCAGCCGTGCAGCCCGCACTCGGTCTTGGCGCGCCCGGCCCACCGGCCGGCCCTGGCGTCCTCGCCCTCGGCCACCCGGCGGGTGCAGGGGGCGCAGCCGACGGAGGCGTAACCGTCCGTCAGCAGCGGGTTGGTGAGCACGCCGTGCTCGGCGACGTACGCGTCCACGTCGTCCTGCGTCCAGCGGGCGATCGGCGAGACCTTCACCTTGCGGCGCTTCTCGTCCCAGCCGACGACCGGGGTGTTCGCCCGGGTCGGGGACTCGTCGCGGCGCAGACCCGTCGCCCAGGCCTCGTACGCGACCAGGCCCTCTTCGAGGGGCTTGACCTTGCGCAGCGCGCAGCACAGGTCGGGGTCCCGGTCGTGCAGCCGGGGGCCGTGCTCGGCGTCCTGCTCGGCCACCGACCGCCGCGGGGTGAGGGTGATGACGTTGACGTCCATCACGGCCTCGACGGCGTCCCGGGTGCCGATGGTCTCCTCGAAGTGGTAGCCCGTGTCGAGGAAGACCACGTCCAGGCCGGGGGAGACCCGGGAGGCGAGATGGGCCACGACGGCGTCCTCCATGGAGGAGGTCACCGCGAACTTCTCGCCGAAGGTCTCGGTGGCCCAGCGCAGGATCTCCAGTGCGGAGGCGTCCTCCAGGTCACGGCCCGCCTGCTCGGCCAGCGCCTTCAGGTCGCGAGTCTCCTGAACGGTCGTCATGTCTCTTCGCCTCCACCGGAGTTGGACTGAACGCCTCGGGACAGCAGCCCGAGGTACTTCAGCTGGAAGGCTCGGTTGCAGGCCCTGCATTCCCAGGCGCCGTGACCCGTCTCGTTGGGGAACAGGTCCTCGTCGCCGCAGTACGGGCAGTAGAAGGGGGCCGCTCGCTCGCTCACGACAGGGCCTCGTCGCTCGCTCGGGTCACCCAGGCGGCGAAGCGCTCGCCCTCCTCGCGCTGCTCCTCGAAGCGCGTGACGACCCGCTCGACGTAGTCGGGCAGACCGGCCGCGGTGACCTTCAGGCCGCGGACCTTGCGGCCGAAGCCGGCCTCCAGGCCGAGCGCGCCACCGAGGTGGACCTGGTAGCCCTCGACCTGGTTGCCGTCGTCGTCCAGGACCAGCTGGCCCTTGAGACCGATGTCCGCGACCTGGATGCGGGCGCAGGCGTTCGGGCAGCCGTTGATGTTGATGGTCAGCGGTTCGGCGAAGTCCGGCAGGCGCCGCTCCAGTTCGTCGATCAGCGAGGCGCCGCGCGCCTTCGTCTCGACGATGGCGAGCTTGCAGAACTCGATGCCGGTGCAGGCCATGGTGCCGCGACGGAAGGGCGAGGGCTTGACCCGCAGGTCCAGCGCCTCCAGGGCGGCCACGACCGAGTCGACCTGGTCGGGCTCGATGTCGAGGACGATCATCTTCTGCTCGGCGGTGGTGCGCAGCCGGTCGGAGCCGTGCTGCCGGGCCACGTCCGCGATCTTGGTCAGGGTGGCCCCGTCCACGCGTCCCACGCGGGGCGCGAAGCCGACGTAGAAGCGGCCGTCGTTCTGCTCGTGCACGCCGACGTGGTCGCGCCACTCGCCCGAGGGCTGCTCGGGGGCGGGCCCGTCCGTCAGCTTGCGCCCCAGGTACTCGTCCTCCAGGACCTGGCGGAACCGGGCCGGGCCCCAGTCGGCGACGAGGAACTTCAGGCGGGCGCGGTTGCGCAGCCGGCGGTAGCCGTAGTCGCGGAAGATCGAGATGACGCCCTCGTAGATGTCCGGGACCTCGTCGAGCGGGACCCAGGTGCCCAGGCGCACACCCAGCTTGGGGTTGGTGGAGAGACCGCCGCCGACCCAGACGTCGAAGCCGGGGCCGTGCTCGGGGTGGTTCACGCCGACGAAGGCGATGTCGTTGATCTCGTGCGCCACGTCGAGCAGCGGCGAGCCGGAGATCGCGGACTTGAACTTGCGGGGCAGGTTGGAGAAGTCCGGGTTGCCGACGATCCGGCGGTAGATCTCGTCGATCGCGGGGCTGCCGTCGATGATCTCGTCCCGGGCGATGCCGGCGACGGGGGAGCCGAGGATCACGCGGGGCGTGTCACCGCAGGCCTCGGTGGTCGAGAGGCCGACGGCCTCCAGGCGGCGCCAGATCTCCGGGACGTCCTCGATCCGGATCCAGTGGTACTGCACGTTCTGCCGGTCCGTGAGGTCGGCGGTGCCGCGGGCGAACTCCTCGGAGATCTCGCCGATGACGCGCAGCTGCTCGGTGGTCAGCCGGCCGCCGTCGATGCGCACGCGCAGCATGAAGTACTTGTCGTCCAGCTCCTCCGGCTCCAGGATCGCGGTCTTGCCGCCGTCGATCCCGGGCTTGCGCTGGGTGTAGAGGCCCCACCAGCGCATGCGGCCGCGCAGGTCGTTGGGGTCGATCGAGTCGAAGCCCGCCTTGGAGTAGATCGTCTCAATGCGTGTCCGCACGTTGAGACCGTCGTCGTCCTTCTTGAACTGCTCGTTGCCGTTGAGGGGCGTGTGGTGTCCGACGGCCCACTGACCCTCGCCGCGGTGACGGCCGGTCTTGCGGCGCGCGGCTGCGGCCGCGGGGGCTGCGGCTGCGGGCGTTTCGGGGGTGGCGGCCATGGCTGTACGTCCTTCTCGGGCGGCTGGGGGCAGGGGCAGGGGGCGCGGCGCGGTGGCGCCCCGACGGTGCGCCCGCCGCTGAGCGGGTGCGGCGCAGTGCCGCTCCTCACCGGGATTGCCGGTGGTCGGAGCGGTGTTCGGCCTTCAGGGGGCGGGCGGTGCTACGGAGCGTCGACGGGTCCGCGGCGGCGGGGACGGCGTCGACGTGCGGCGGTGGCTGGTTCCGTCAGCGCGCCGGACAGATGGCGCTGGACATGCGGCCGAGGTCGACGTGCCGCCGACTCACCAAGGCAATTCCAGCTGCATCCATGGCGGAAGCGTGGCACGGGCCGATTGGAGGAGTCCACTACTGTCCATCATTCGGACGAACTCGTCTCGGATCATGGGATTGCGTGATCCGGATCACCCCGGTCCGGCCACCACCGGCGAGCCGGGTGGGACCGGGGCGATCCCGGTGGGACGGTCAGGCGCCCGGCCAGGGGCCGGGGGTCGGGTTCTCCTCCTTGGGCTCCGTCTCCGTCTTGAAGACCTTGAAGCCGCGCCGCTCGTAGTTGGCCATGGCCGTCGGCCCGTCCTGGCTGCACGTGTGGACCCAGACCCGCCGGGTGTCCTCGCGGCCCGGCCAGCGGTCGGCCAGCGACCAGGCGGCGGCCACGCCCACCGTCAACAGGTGACCGCCGATGCGCCGGCCGCGGAAGTCCGGCAGCAGCCCGAAGTACATGATCTCCACGACGCCGTCGTCCTGGGGGTCGAGCTCGCAGTAGCCCGCCGGGGTGCCCCGGTCGTACGCGACCCACGTCTCCACGCCCGGCCGGCCCAACTGCTCCACCCACTGCGCGCGGGTCAGCGCGAGCCGGTCCGTCCAGTGGATGTCCCCGCCCACCGAGGCGTAGAGGAACCGGCTGAACTCGGGGGACGGCACCTCCGCCCGTGAGACGGCGATCTCGGGGCCGGGGACGGCCGCGGCGACCAGTTCCTCGGGCGAGGTCATTTCCAGGGACCAGGTGGTGAGTGTGATGGTGCTCATGGACGTCAGGGAATCACATCGCCCGACCGGCTCCGGGGCGACCCCCAGGGCCCCGCGGCGTCCAGCCGGGCCCTGATCACCGCGGGGGCCGTGGAGTGCGGCAGCAGGTCCCCGGGGCGCTCCGGGCGGATCAGTTCCACCTCCACGTCCTGCGCGAAGCGGTACGGGCGGTGGGTCAGGACCCCCGCGAGCCGGCGCCGCACCCGGGACAGCTCCGCGCGGACGGTGACCGTACGGGTCGGGTCCCCGAACAGCTCGGCGGACAGCTCCGCCGCCGAGCGACCCCTCGGGGACTCGGCCAGCAGGAACAGCAGCTCCGCGTGGCGCGGGCTGAGCTCCTGCGACCAGCTGCCCGCGGCCCCGTACACGGTCGCCGTCCAGGTCCCGGCCCGGCTCAGGTCGAGCACCACCCGGCTCGCGGCCGTCGAGGCGGGACCGGACGTGGTGATCCGCAGCAGCCAGCCGCCGGGCAGCGGCTCCGCCACGCAGTCGCCGAGCTGCGGCAGCCACACCTTCCCCGGACCGAGCCCCTTGGGCAGCGGGATCCGGTCGGCGGGCGCCAGCCCCGTCACGGCCGCGGTCCAGCCGTACGGGTCGACGGCCACCGCCCGGCCCGTCAGGCGGGCCAGCAGCGGGGCGGCGACCGCCCGCAGCCGCTCCAGGGACTCCAGGTGGCGCACCCGCAGCTCCCGCTCGGCGAGCCGGGCCACCGCGCCGACCCACGCCAGCGTGGCCGGGTGCATGGTCGCCAACGGCCCGCTGACGTCGACCACGCCCAGCAGTCGCCCGTCGCGGGGGTCGCACACGGGAGCCCCGGCGCAGGTCCAGTCGTGGTGGGTGGAGACGAAGTGTTCCGCCGAGAACACCTGGATCGGCCGGCGGGCCACCAGGGCCGTGCCGACCCCGTTCGTGCCGACGACGGCCTCCGCCCAGTCGGCGCCCACCGCGAAGCCCAGCCGGTCCGCCTTGCGCAGGATCGAGGCGTGCCCCTCCCGCCACAGCAGCCGCCCGTCCGCGTCGGCGACGACCATGATGTGCAGCGACGCGTCCAGGGCGGGCAGCAGGCCCTCGCGGAGCACCGGCAGGACCTCCCGCAGGGGCGAGACCTGCCGCCGTTCCTCGGTCTCGGCGGCCGACAGCAGCCGCGAGCGCGCGTCCCGGTCCGGGTGCACCCCGCAGGCCAGCATCCGGCGCCAGGACTCGGCGATCTCCGGCCGGGGGGCGGTCGGGGGCCGGTCGCCGGCCAGCGCGGCCGCCCGTACCCCCTTGAGCAGACGCGCGGCCTGCCGCGCGTCCATGGCCGAGACGCGTGCCGCGTCGACCGCGCTGCCTGCGGTGTGGGTCACCGGAACCTCCCCGTGCGGAACGGACGTGCGGGGGGGAAGCCGCCCGGTGGCCCGCGCCGCCGACTCCCCGTGGCGCGCGCGGCGGGCGATCCCCGACTCGATGGGACGACTGGGGTGCAGGGTTGCAACGGTATGCAACTCTCGCCAACCCCCGGTCGCCCGACCGAAACTATCGGGACGTCGCCGAGCGGCGTGACAGCTCCTTCCTCGGGGCTTCTCGGAGCCGGGGTGGCGCCGAGTCGGCGCGGCGCCATTCCCGGTCTTCCGGCCGACGGGCCCGGATCACGGCAGCGAGCGGTTTGGGGACCACTCCTAGGCCGCGATCCGTGCCCGGGCCACGATCGAACCCAGGTCCAGACTGTGCGGCAGCGTGCCGAACGCCGTGCCCCAGTCGCCGCCGAGCCGCGAGGCGCAGAACGCGTCCGCCACCTCCGGCGGGGCCCACCGCACCAGCAGTGACCCCTGCAACACCAGTGCCATGCGTTCCACGACCCGGCGGGCCCGGGCCTCGATGCCCTCCAAGTCCGCGAGGTCGGTCAGCAGGTCCTTGACGGCGGCGTCCAGCCGATGGTCGGCGCCCCGGGCCAGCCCGACCTCCCGCAGGAAGGCGTTCAGCGCCTGCGGTTCGCGCTGGAGCGCCCGCAGTACGTCCAGGGCCTGGACGTTGCCCGAGCCCTCCCAGATGGAGTTCAGCGGGGATTCGCGCAACAGTCGCGGCAGTCCGGACTCCTCGACGTAGCCGTTGCCCCCCAGGCATTCGAGGGCCTCGGCGACCATCGGCGTACACCGCTTGGTCACCCAGTACTTGGCCGCGGGCACGGCGAGGCGCAGGAAGGCCTTCTCCTCGTCGGTGCCGGCGTCGTACGCGGCGGCGAGGCGCAGGGTGAGGACGGTGGCGGCCTCCGACTCCAGGGCCAGGTCGGCCAGCACGTTGCGCATCAACGGCTGCTTGATGAGCGGTGCTCCGAAAGCAGAGCGGTGCTCCGTGTGGTGGACGGCCTGGGTCAACGCCTGACGCATCAACGAGGCCGAACCGATCACGCAGTCCAGCCGGGTCGCCGCGACCATCTCGATGATGGTCCGCACCCCCCGGCCCTCCTCGCCCACCCGGCGGGCCCAAGTGCCGTCGAACTCGACCTCGCTCGACGCGTTCGACCGGTTCCCCAGCTTGTCCTTCAGCCGCTGGATCGCGAAGACGTTGCGGGTCCCGTCCGGCAGCACCCGCGGCACCAGGAAGCAGGTCAGCCCGCCCGGAGCCTGCGCCAGCACCAGGAACCCGTCGCACATGGGAGCGGAACAGAACCACTTGTGCCCGGTCAGCAGGTACTCGCCGGAGGCGTCCAGCGGCACCGCCGCCGTCGTGTTCGCCCGTACGTCGCTGCCCCCCTGCTTCTCCGTCATCCCCATCCCGAAGAGGACGCCGCCCTTCTCCGCGGCCGGCCGCAGGCCCTGCTCGTACACGTGCGAGGTCAGCAGCGGCTCCCACTCGGCGGCCAGCTCCGGATCGGTGCGCAGCGCCGGCACCGCGGCGTGCGTCATCGACACCGGGCAGCCGTGCCCGGCCTCGGCCTGCGACCACAGGAAGAACCCGGCCGCCCGGCGCAGGTGCCCGGCCGGGCGCCCCCACGCGTCGGTCAGCCCGGAGGTCACCGCGTGCCCCAGCAGCCGGTGCCAGGCCGGGTGGAACTCCACCTCGTCGACGCGGTGCCCGTACCGGTCGTGCGTGCGCAACTTCGGCGGATTCTCGTTCGCCTGCGCACCCCAGTCCTGGGCCTGGCCCGAGCCCGCGGCCCGCCCGAGCGTGGTGAGCTCCTCCCTTACCTCGTCGCGCAGTTCGGGGGAGGCGTCGGCGAGGTGCCGCTCCACCCCCTCGGTGAGGGCCCGGTCGCCGGTGAAGGCTTCGTAGCCCACGAGGGGCGGGGCCTGGTTGCTGACTGTGTGGGTGGTGGCTGCCATGCGGATACCGTAAGGACGTGCAGCCAGCAAAAGAAACACCCCAGCGGATCCCAGGGCGGCTCCACCGGGCCCGCGCCCTCTACCGCAACGTCTCCAAGCGCAAAATGGGCTGGCTGCTGCTCAAGGACACCGTCAACTCGTGCATCGAGTACCGGATCCTGGGTCTCGCGGCCGAGGCGGCCTTCTTCACCCTCCTCTCGCTCCCGCCGCTCTTCCTGGGCCTGCTGGGCCTGCTGGGGTACGTGGACGGCTGGACGGGCGGCACGTTCGTCGCCAGCATCGAGGAGAACATCCTGCGCGCGGTCGGCACGGTGCTCTCCGACCGGGGCGTCAACGAGATCGCCAAACCGATGCTGGACGACGTGACCAGCCGCGGCCGACCGGACCTGATCTCCCTCGGGTTCGCCTTCGCCCTGTGGTCCGGTTCCCGTGCCGTCAACGTCTTCATCGACACCATCACCGTCATGTACGGCCTCGACGGCCAGCGGGGCATCGTCAAGACCCGGCTGCTGTCCTTCCTGCTGTACGTGATCGCGCTGTTGATCGGTGCGATCGTGCTGCCGCTGATGGTCGCCGGCCCGGACGCGGTGGTGCGCCTGCTGCCCTGGAGCACGGAGGTGATCGCGGTCCTCTACTGGCCGACGGTCACCCTCCTCTCCATCGCCTTCCTGACCACGCTCTACCACGTGTCCGTGCCCGTGCGCTCGCCGTGGATCGAGGACGTGCCGGGCGCCCTGGTGGCCCTGGCGATGTGGGTGCTCGGCTCCTTCCTGCTGCGGATCTACCTCACCAACACCGTGGAGGGGCCGACGATCTACGGTTCGCTGGCCGCGCCGGTGGCGATCCTGCTGTGGATCGGCATCTCGGCCTTCGCCGTGCTCGTCGGGGCCGCCGTCAACGCCGCCATCGACCGGGTCTGGCCGTCGGTGGCCACCGCCGCGGCCCGCGAGGCCAACGAGCGGGTACGGGAGGCGGAGGCGGCCCAGCTCATCGCCCGCGCCGCGGCCTGGCGGGCGCTGGCCGAGGGGGAGTCCGAGGACGACGAGGACGCGGGGATGCCCTCGGAGTTCCCCGAGCGCTGGTCGCGGTTCCTGCCGCCCGAGGACTACCACTCCCGACTGCGCAAGCACTGACCCCCCCGGCCGCACGGCCCCCGAGGTCCTGGGCCGCAGGGCCGCCGAGGCTCCGGCCGTACGGACCCCCGCATCCCGGCTGCGCGGGCACCGGGCGCGGTCGTAGCCTGGCCTGGTGTACGAGGAGCGAGCTTCCCCGCTGGTCCCGGGCGCCGTGCTGTGGCGCTCCGACGGGCCCGGCGGCGCGGTGCTGCCCGACGGCTGCATGGACCTGCTGTGGACCGGCGGACGGCTGCTGGTGGCCGGCCCGGACACCGGCCCGCACCCCGCCGGCGAGATCCCGGGCGAGGCACCCGGCGGCCCCTTCTGGGGGCTGCGGTTCGCCCCCGGGACCGCGCCCGCGCTCCTCGGCGTACCGGCGCACGAACTGCGCGACCGGCGGGTGGAACTGGCCGGACTGTGGCCCGGCGCCGAGGTGCGCCGCCTCGCCGAGCGGACGGGCGCGTACACGGACCCCCGCGACGGCCTGGAGGAACTGGCCCGGGCCCGCGCCGCCGACAGCGGGCCGCCCGACCCGGTCGCCGCCGCGGTACGGGCGGGACTGCGGCGCGGCCGGTCGGTGGCCGCCCTCGCCCGGGACGTCGGGCTCGGGGAACGGCAGCTGCACCGTCGCTCCCTCGACGCGTTCGGGTACGGCCCCCGCACCCTGGGACGGGTGCTGCGCCTGCAACGGGCGCTGGCCCTGCTCCGCATCGGGACCCCGCAGGCGCAGGTGGCGTACGCGGTCGGGTACGCCGACCAGGCCCACCTGGGCCGGGAGGTCCGCGCCCTGACCGGGCGCACGCCCGGGGCCCACGCACCGACCCCGGACCGGGCGCCCGGGGGCTGACCGGGGGATCGGCGCGGGCGGGCGCGGGCGGGCGCGGGTCAGGCGCCGGGTCGCGGCTCCGCGGCGGGGGCGAACAGGGAGACCCCGGAGCCGTCCGGGTCCAGTACGACGGCGTAGCGCTGCCCCCAGAACGCGTCCCAGGGCTTCAGGTGGCCCGGGTGTCCCGCCGCGGTCAGTTCGGCGTAGAGGGCGTCCACCTCGTCGGGGGAGTCGCACAGGAAGGCCAGCCCGACGCGGCCCTCGCCGGAGGGTCGGATCCAGGACGGGTCGAAGGAGCGGATGACCTCCTCGGTGTCCCAGCCGATCCGCGTGCCGCCCGGCAGGACGGTCTCCACGTGCGGCAGGCCGTCCGCGTCGGGCGGGAGGTCCAGGCCCAGGCGGCGGTAGAAGGCGAGCGAGGCGGCCATGTCGGTGACGACGAGGCCGATCATGTCGAGTCGGGGAGTCATGCGCCCAGTGTGGGACGCGCGCCGATCGCGGGTCTTGAACGAATCGGACACGTGCCGAATGGTTCCCCCCTCGCCCGGCATCAAGAAAGCCTAAAGACTGCCGGAAACCGGCAAGGAACCCGAGGGGGTCGCTGCGGCAGACTGCGGCTTGCCGGGGTGCTCGTACCGGCCCGATGTCGAGTCACGGAAGCGAAAGGGGGGCTACCGGTGGAAGAGTTCATCGCCGCCGCGTTCGGGTTCCCCGCCGCGGTGTTCACCTTCGCCCTCGGCGTGGTCGTCCGCCTCGCCTCGGGAGGCGCGACGCGCTCCGACCGACTGGTCCACCCGTACGTCCCGGCGGAACGCGAGCGGATCGTGGCGGTGCTGCGGCACCTGCCGGCCGCGCGGGACGTGGTCGTCACCGTCAACGCGGCCCACATCGCCTCGGCCGCCCGGACGGCCGCCACCCGCACGGAACCCCCCTTTCGGTTCCAGGGCTCGTACCGCGACGTGAACAAGATCGCGACGCGGATCGACCCGGTGATGAACGCGGCCGAACTGTCCGCGTTGATCGACGACCACTACCGCGCGGAGGCGCAGACCCTGACCTCGGGGGCGGAGGCCAACCTGCTCAAACTCGCCGCGTTGCGCGGCATGCTGACGGGTGATCAGGCAGAGCGCTGGGTCGCGCTCAAAGCCTCGTACGTGCGCGAGCAGGCGCTCGGCGGGCCCGGGAGCGACCCGGTCACCCGCGCGGTCGCCGCCCTGGGTCTGCTCGCCGATCGCCTCACCGCGGTGGAGACGGCGATCCGGGGAAGGACCGGGACGGCCGGGAACTGAACGGGCTGGAAAAAGAGTTGGCGCGGCCCCGAGGGGGCTTGTTACGGTGAGGCCGTTCCGCCGATCGGCGCGGAGCATCGGCTCGTGAAGAACCCGGAGGTGAGCTCGTTGATGACTGTCGTCGCGCAGGGCGCTGCCCGCACTCAGAAGATCATCAATGTCACCCCCGTGGTCTCCGGCTGACCTCACACCTTCTTCGCGCGCCACCGAGCGCGCGCCGCCGGGGCCACCCTGTGAAGGGTTCCCCTTGTCTTCCTCCTCTTTCTCGCAGACTCCGCTCGCGCACGCCCTCACCCCCTTCGGTTGGGACGACGCGTGGGCGGCCGAGTTCGCCCCGTACCTCGCGCAGGGCCTGGTGCCCGGCCGGGTCGTCCGGGTCGACCGCGGCCAGTGCGACGTCATGACCGCGGACGGGATCGTCCGCGCCGACACCGCCTTCGTCACCCCGCACGACCCGCTCCGGGTCATCTGCACCGGTGACTGGGCCGCCGTCGAGCCGGCCGGCACCCCCCGGTACGTCAAGGCCTACCTGCCGCGCCGGACCGCCTTCGTGCGGTCCACCTCCTCGCAGCGCTCCGAGGGACAGATCCTCGCCGCCAACGTGGACCACGCCGTCATCGCGGTCTCGCTCGCCGTCGAGCTCGACCTCGGGCGCATCGAACGCTTCCTGGCCCTGGCCTGGGAGTCGGGGGCGCAGCCGCTGGTCGTCCTGACCAAGGCGGACCTGGTCCCGGACCCGACCGCGCTGTCCTACCTGGTGGAGGACGTCGAGACCGCCGCGCCGGGCGTGCAGGTGCTGACCGTCTCCTCCGTGACGGGCGAGGGTACGGACGTCCTCGCCGCGGTCGTCGCGGACGGTACGAGCGTCCTCCTCGGCACCTCCGGCGCCGGCAAGTCCACCCTGGCCAACACGCTGCTCGGCGTCGACGTCATGGAGGTGCAGGCGGCCCGCGAGGTCGACGGCAAGGGCCGCCACACGACGACCACCCGCAACCTCCTCGCCCTCCCGGGCGGCGGCGTCCTGATCGACACTCCCGGTCTGCGCGGCGTGGGACTGTGGGACGCCGAGGTGGGCGTCGGGCAGGTCTTCTCGGAGATCGAGGAGTACGCGCGCGAGTGCCGCTTCCACGACTGCGGGCACGAGGCCGAACCGGGGTGCGCGGTGCTGGCGGCGCTGGAGTCGGGTGAGCTGCCGGAACGACGGCTCGACAGCTACCGCAAGCTGCTGCGGGAGAACCAGCGGATCGTCGCCAAGACGGACGCGCGCCTGCGGTCCGAGATCCGCCGGGACTGGCGACTGAAGTCGGCGGAGGGCCGGGCCAATCACGCGGCCAAGCGGGGCGGACGGGTCTGACCCGTCCGGCGGACGACCTCCGGCCCGCAGTGGGCCCCCGCCGAGCGGGGGCCCACTTCCGGGACCGGCCCGCGGCTCCCGATCCCGTCGGCTCCCGATCCCGCCGGACCTCGATCCCGTCGGCGGCCGATCCCGCCGCACCCCGGACCGTGCCTACGACGCGAGCACCGCGCCCAGCCAGGCCGCCACCACCAGCAGGCACGCGAACAGCTCCACCAGCACGCTCGTACCCACCGCGCGCATCACCGCCCGGACCGAGGTCCAGGCCTCCCCGCGCGTGCCCAGCCGCAGGCGCTCGCACAGGTAGATCCCGCCCACGAACCCGGGGATCGCGCCCACCACCGGCAGCAGGACGAAACCCAGCAGCGCGCCCGCGCCCGCGAACACCGCCATCCGGGGGGTGACCCCCACGGCCCGCAGCCGCCGGGGCGGCAACTGCCACTTCACCACCTGCACCACCAACAGCAGGGCCGTCGTGGCGACGAGCAGGGCCCAGGCGAGCGAGGACCGCACGTGCAGCGCCCACCACAGCACCCCCGCCCAGACCAGCCAGGTTCCCGGGACGCCGGGGACCAGTACCCCGAGCACCCCGAGCAGCAGCACCAGCCCCACCAGGAGCAGCTGAGGCAGATCCATCTGCCCAGCCTGACCGACCGGGGGCTATCGAGCCACCCAGCCCCGCTCGTACGCGTGCCAACCGAGCTGGAGCCGTGTCGTCACCCCGGACATCTCCATCAGACCCTTGACCCGTCGCTGTACCGTCCGCAGCCCCAGCTCCAGGTGCTTCGCCACGCTCGCGTCCGTCATGCCGGCCAGCAGGAGGGACAGGATCTCCAGGTCGATGGTGTCGGGGCCGCCCCCCGACTCCTCCGGGGAACCGGTGGAACCCAGCCGCAACGGCAGCGCCTCCCGCCACACCGCCTCGAAGAGACCCATCAGGGACTCCAGCAGACCCGACGCGTGCACCACCAGCGCGGCCGGCTCGGCGCCCCGCGCCGTCAGCGGCACCATCGCCAGACTGCGGTCCGCGATCACGAGCTTCGTCGGGACCTGCCCCGTCACCCGGATCCGTTCGCCGCGCGCCAGGGCCGTCGACGCCTCGCGGATGCCGCTCGGCAGGGTCAGCACTTCCCGCTCGATGACCACCCGGTACTCCACGCCGCGCACGGAGGCCCGCTCCTCCGCCTCGTTGTCCATCCCCGTCATCACCTGGGGCCGCCCGCTCACCAGCGCGCACACCTCCTCGGTCGCGCCCAGCTGGAGCTGTACGAACCGGTGCGCGACCGCGCTCGCCCCCGTCACCACCTCCACCAGGTCGTGGACCGCCGGCTCGGCGGCCTCCGCCCGGTACTCCTGCGCCAGCAGCGCCGCCGCCAACTCCGCCTGCTCCAGCTCGTGCCGCTGCTGCGTGAGCAGCGCCCCCAGCGCCACCCCCGGAGGGGCCGCCACCCAACGGCCGGGGCGGGCCGAGGACTGGGCCGCCAGGCCGTGCCGCTCCAGGTGCCGCAAGGCCCGCTCGGTCTGTGGCACGGGCAGCGTCAGCCGGTGGGCCAGGTCGGGCACCTCCGCGGCCCCCAGCGCCACCAGCGCGCGGTACGCCGACTCCTGCCCCTCGTCCAGGCCTATCGCACCCAGCAACACGTCCACCCCTTCCCTCGACACCGCTCCTGGCGGGAAGCGGCCACGGCGCAAACCCGCCGCCGACATCATCGCCGTACCACCCGGCTCTCTGTAAAGGTGACGCCACCGCAGCACCACCATTCGCCGGTCGACAGCCACGCGCACGGCAACTTTGCCGTGCGATGAGGCAGTTGGTCGGAATTCACCTGGGGAGAGCGATGCGCCCGATATCGCGCACGGCGCTGGGAGCGGCCGTGGCGGCCGTCCTGGCAGCCACCGCCGTCGGCCCGTCCACGGCACAGCCGAGCGACGGAGCGAAGGACAAGAGACCGATCGTGGGAAGCGAGGCGGCCGGCGCACACCCCTCGACGCCGGTCACCGTCACCCTCGTCACGGGCGATCGGGTCCTGGTGTCCACCGACGCCGCCGGCCGCGCCGCCGCCACCGCGATGCCCCGTGAGGACGGCTCGCAGCCCGTGGTCCAGACCCGCCGGAGCGGCAAGGACCTGTACGTCTACCCCGAGGGCGCGATCGCGGCGCTCGCCGCGGGCACGGTCGACGAGGAACTCTTCAACGTCACCGGCCTGATCCGGCAGGGCTACGACGACGCGCACGCCAAGAAGCTGCCGCTCATCGCGGTCTACGACGGCTCCGTGAACGTGGCGCGCTCCGCGCCGCCCGCACCGCGCGGCGCCGACCGCTCCCTGGTCCTGCCCTCGATCGGCGCGGTCGCCCTCGCCGCCGACAAGCAGCAGGCCGCGGCCTTCTGGACGGACGTGATCCGCCCCGCGACCGGCGAGCGCTCCCGCGCCGCCGGCGGCCTGAAGAAGCTGTGGCTGGACGGCAAGGTCCGGGCGAACCTGGAGCGGTCCACCAAACAGGTGAACGCGCCCGCCGCCTGGGCCGCCGGCTACGACGGCAAGGGCACCAAGGTGGCCGTCCTCGACACCGGCACCGACCTGGACCACCCCGACCTCAAGGGCCGCGTCGCGGCGTCGAGGAACTTCACCGACTCCGACAGCGACGCCGACCGGCAGGGCCACGGCACCCACACCATCTCCACCGTCGGCGGCTCCGGCGCGGCGAGCGGCGGAGCGAAGAAGGGCGTCGCCCCCGGCGCCGAACTGCTCAGCGGCAAGGTCCTCAACGACCAGGGCTACGGCCTCGACTCCTGGATCATCGCCGGCATGGAGTGGGCCGTCGACAGCAAGGCCGACGTGGTCTCCATGAGCCTCGGCGACCCCTCGCAGACCACCTGCGACGACCCGATGAGCGCCGCCGCCGAGCAACTCGCCCGCAACTCCGGCACCCTCTTCGTGATCGCCGCCGGCAACTCCGGCCCCGGCAACAACACGGTGTCCTCTCCCGGTTGCGCCCCCGGCGTGCTGACCGTCGGCGCCGTCGACCGCGACGACACCACCGCCTCCTTCTCCAGCCGCGGCCCCGCCGGTCTCCAACACACCCTCAAGCCGGAGATCGCCGCGCCCGGCGTCGGGATCTCCGCCGCCGCGATGGGCGGCCGCGGGGTGTACGCGTACCAGTCCATGTCCGGGACCTCGATGGCCACCCCGCACGTCGCGGGCGCCGCCGCCATCGTCAAGCAGCGCCACCCGGACTGGACACCGCAGCAGGTCAAGGCGGCCCTCGTCGGGTCCGCGAACACGAAGGTGCCCGGTGACGTCCGCCAGACCGGCGGCGGCCGGCTCGACGTGAAGGCGGCCGTCGACACCACCGTCACCTCCGCGCCGGCCGTGCAGGGCGGCGCCTACAACTGGCCGCAGGACCGCGGCGACCGCACGAGCGTGGACGTCCCGTACACCAACACGGGCACCAAGGCGGTCACCCTGAACCTGGCCGTCGAGAAGGTCACCGGCAACGACGGCTCGGCCGTCCGCTCCCGGCCGGCCCACCTCGACCGGCGCACCGTGACCGTCCCGGCCGGTGCCACCGTGAAGGTACCGCTGGCCCTGGAACCCGACGCGAAGCTGGAGCGTTCCCAGTACGGGGACGTCACCGGACGCGTCGTCGCCACGGCGAACGGCGTGCGCGTCTCCACCCCCTTCTCCCTGTACGTGCAGCCGCAGACCGTCACCCTGCGCGTCAAGCTCATCGACCGCGCCGGCAAGCCGGCCGCCGGGCCGTCCTCCCTGGACGTCATCGGCACCGACGACGCCAGTGGCGAGCGCCGCTTCAACGAGGGCGCCGTCGACCAGGTCTACCGGGTCCGACCGGGCTCGTACTTCCTGTCCGCCTTCGTCGGCACCCCCGACGCCGGCGTCGCGGAGAACCCGCTCGTCGACTCCCTCACCTACCTCGGCCGCCCGCAGGTCGAGATCGTGAAGGACACCGTGATCGTGCTGGACGCCCGCAAGGCGGCCAGGCTCTCCCTCGCCACCGACAAGCCCACCGAGGCCCGCTCCACCACCCTCGCCTTCTCCCGCTCCTGGGACGAGGCCTGGTTGCACGCGGGCACCGCGCAGGGCGGCCGATCGATCCGCGGCTACTACGCCTCGGTCGAAGGAAAGGCCGAGGAGGGGCAGTTCGAGTTCGGCAGCTACTGGCGGGCCGCCGCGCCCCTGGTCTCCGAGCTGAAGGCGGACGGCGGGCCGACGCTGCACCCGACCACCGCCTCCCTCGGCAGCGACAACCTCGACGGAACCGGCTCCGCACCCCTGGTGAACGCCGGCAACGGCACCCCCGAGGAACTGGCCGCGGTCTCCGCCAAGGGTGCGATCGTACTGGTCAAGACCGTGGACGGAGCGCTCTACGAGGTGGCGGAACGCGCCAGGGCCGCCGGCGCCAAGGCCGTGCTCGCCCACCGCGACGCCCCCGGCCGCTGGATCGGATTCACCGGCTACGCGGGCGGCTCCCTCCCCGCGCTGTCCATCGAGGCGGGCGAGGCCAAGGCCCTGTTGGCCCGACTGGACGCGGGCAAGGTCACGCTGAACTGGAAGGCCACCGCGAAGAGCCCCTACCTCTACAACCTCGCCCAGATCGAGAAGGGCGAGGTACGCGGCGACCGCACCTACCGGGTGCGCGACCGCGACCTCGGCGCCGTGGAGTCCACCTACCACGCCATGGGCGTCGGCGCGGACTTCGTCGATCTGGTCGGCGCCTACCGGCCGTCGGGCAACGCCGTGTTCTTCGGCAGCCTGGAGACCGTGGCGGTGCCCGGCAAGCGCACCGAGTACCACACCGCCGGCGACACCGCCTGGGACCACCTGCTCTCCAGCAGCTTCCCCTGGGGCGAGTTCATGACCGGCCAACAGCGCACCTACACCAAGGGCTCCAAGCGCACCGAGAGTTGGTACGACGGAGTGATCGGCCCGGTCGCCCCGCGCGACACCGCGGGCCGGCCGCTGCTCGCCGCCGAGCGGCAGGGCAACCTGATCGGCTTCGCCTCCGCCATGTGGGGCGACAGCGGGCACTACGCGCAGCCGGGCTCCTTCGGCGACGCCGGGGGACTGGTGCTCAAGCGCGACGGCGAGCAGATCGGGGACAGCTGGTACCCGTCCGGGGTCTTCGAGGTCCCGGCGGGTGAAGCCACGTACGAACTCACCCAGCAGGTCCAGAAGTTCGGCCAGCCGGCCCGTACCTGGCAGCGTTCGCAGGAGATCCAGACCTCCTGGACCTTCCGTTCGAAGGAGGACGCCACCCGGTACTCGCAGGCCCTGCCGATCCTCTTCCCGGCGCTCTCGATCCCGGAGGACGGGGTGAAGACCCTCGCCGCGACGAACGGCCAGACGATCCGTCTGGGCGTCACCGGGCATGCGGGCTACACGCCGGGCGCGCTGAAGTCGGCGAAGCTGTCGTACTCCTACGACGGTGAGAACTGGACGCGGGCCGAGGTCGGCGAGCGTCGCGGCGTCTGGACAGCGCGCGTGGACCACGCGGGCGCCGCCGGCAAGCCGGTGTCGCTGAAGGTCGAACTGACGGACGCGAACGGCGCGTCCGTCACCCAGACGGTCGTGCGGGCCTACGACATTCGTTAGCCCGTACGACTGAAGCGGAGAGGGTCCACCGGGCGGCGGCCCGGTGGGCCCTTTTCGTGTGTTCCGCGTTTTTCGCCGCCCCCGACGGCCGACAATGGAGGCATGAGTCAGCGGGGTGCGGACGACTGGTGGCAGAAGCTCTACGAGGACCCGGACGCGGTACCCGAACCCGATCCGGGGGACACGCTGGACCAGCGGTACCGCTCGGCGGTGGTCCTGGTCAAGGAGCCCGAGACGGGCACGGCTACGGGCGCGGGCGCGGAGTCGGGTCCGGGGCCGGTGGACACGAGCGCACCGTCCGACCGGGCCGGCGCGGTACTGCCCGCCCAGCGGCGGGAGGCCGAGCCGGAGCGCGAGCCGGCGGGAGCCCGGCCCCGGGGCGGGGACACCCCGGTACCTCCGCCACCGCCGCCGCCCCCACCGCCGCCACCGCCGCCCCCGCCCCCCGCGTACGTGCCTCCGCCTCCGCCGCCTCCACCCCCGGCGTACCCGCCGGCGCCCGCGATGCGGGACCCGCGGACTGCCGGGGCCACCGGCTACGCCCTGGGCGACGTGGTCGTCCCGCCCGCCGAGCCCGAACCGGCGTGGGCCCCGGAACCGGTGGCCCCGCCGCGGCCGCCGGAGCCGCCCGAGCTGCCCGTCCGCGGCCGGGGGGCGCCCCGCGAGGAGGCCCCCTCCGGCGCGCCCGCCCCGGCGGCCGCACCCGTACCGGAGGCGTCGTCGCGGGCCGCAACCGCGCCCGAGTCGAAATCCGGGTCGGGCTCCGACCCGGTACCCGGGTCGGAGCCCCGCGAGGAGCCGCCGGGCCGGGGCGTGCCCGCCGAGCGGCCCGAGGTGCGCCACCTCGGGGACCGGGCCCCCACCTACCACGCCGAACCGGGAGCGCTGCCCCCGGCCGACCCCGCCGCGCTCGACACGCTGACGCCCGACACCGTGCTGGAAGGTGCCCGCCACGGCACGTACACCCTGCGCGCCGCGTCCCTGCGCGGCGACTCCGCCCGGTTCCGGGGCGAGGCCCGGCGGGACTCCCTGCTCACCGCCCGCTTCGGCGCCGGCGACGACGCCCTCGTGCTGGTGGTGCTGGCCGGCGGTGACCGGGCCGCCCCCGGGGCCAAGGAGGCCGCCGCCGAACTGTGCCACGCCGTCGCGGCGGCCGTCGGGCGCAGCCACGAACGGCTGTCCGACGACGTCCGGGCCGGGCGCCGCGAGGCCCTGCGCTCCGGCCTCCAGCGACTGACCGACCGGGGATACGGGCGGCTGCGGGCCCGGGCCGCGGAGCTGGGCCACGCCGAGGAGTCCTACACGGCGGGGCTGCGCGGGGTCCTGCTGCCGGTGGACCCGCGGTGCCGCAACCGGGTGTGCTTCGGCGCGGGCGCGGGCGGGGTCTTCCGGCTCCGCGCCGGCCGCTGGCAGGACCTGGAGCCGGGTCGGGCCCCGGACCCGGGGCCGGCCGGACCCTCCGAGGCGTCCCCCGAAGGCGGCGCGGGCAGCGGGTTCCTGTTCCGCGCGTCCGTCGCCCGACCGGGGGACACCCTGCTGCTCTGCTCCGGTGGGCTCGCCGACCCGATGCGGGAGGAAGGGCTCCTCTCGGCCGAACTCGCCGCCCGCTGGTCCGAGGGGGAGCCGCCCGGCCTGCCCGCCTTCCTCGCGGACGCCCAGCTCCGCCTCAAGGGGTACGCCGACGACCGGACGGCCGCCGCGGTCTGGGAGGCATAACGGCGCGGAACGTGCGTGGATGGAAGGCGCACACGGCAGTGCCGAACCGGAAAGGGCGCCCCTTCCATGGCCAAGCAGAACGTGGCGGAGCAGTTCGTCGACATCCTCGTGCGCGCGGGCGTGCAACGGATGTACGGAGTCGTCGGTGACAGTCTGAACCCCGTAGTCGACGCCATCCGCCGGACGGACGGCATCGAGTGGATCCAGGTACGACACGAGGAGACGGCCGCCTTCGCGGCCGGAGCCGAGGCCCAGATCACCGGCAGGCTGGCCGCCTGCGCCGGTTCCTGCGGCCCCGGCAACCTCCACCTGATCAACGGGCTGTACGACGCCCACCGTTCGATGGCCCCGGTGCTCGCACTCGCCTCGCACATCCCCTCCGGCGAGATCGGCCTCGGCTTCTTCCAGGAGACCCACCCCGACCGGCTGTTCACCGAGTGCAGCCACTACAGCGAGCTGATCTCCAACCCGCAGCAGATGCCCCGGGTGCTCCAGAGCGCGATCCAGCACGCCATCGGCCGCAGCGGCGTCGGGGTGATCGCGCTGCCCGGGGACATCGCCTCCCTCCCCGCCCCCGAGAAGAGCGTCGAGCACGCCCTGATGACCGCGCGGCCGACCGTGCGGCCCGGTGACGGGGAGATCGAGAAGCTGGTCCGGTTGATCGACGAGGCCGACAAGGTGACGCTCTTCTGCGGCAGCGGCACGGCCGGCGCGCACGCCGAGGTCATGGAGTTCGCCGGCCGGGTCAAGGCCCCCGTCGGCCACGCGCTGCGCGGCAAGGAATGGATCCAGTACGACAACCCGTACGACGTCGGGATGAGCGGGCTGCTCGGCTACGGCGCGGCCTACGAGGCCACCCACGAGTGCGACCTGCTGATCCTGCTCGGCACGGACTTCCCCTACAACGCCTTCCTCCCCGACGACGTGAAGATCGTCCAGGTGGACATCCGCCCCGAACACCTCGGTCGGCGTTCCAAGTTGGACCTCGCCGTCTGGGGGGACGCGCGTGAGACCCTACGGGCTCTGAACAGCCGGGTGAAGGTCAAGACCGACCGTCGCTTCCTCGACCGGATGCTCAAGAAGCACGCGGACGCACTGGAGGGAGTCGTCAAGGCCTACACCCGGAAGGTGGAGAAGCACACGCCCATCCACCCCGAGTACGTCGCCGCGGTCCTCGACGAACTCGCCGACGAGGACGCGGTGTTCACCGTGGATACGGGCATGTGCAATGTGTGGGCGGCGCGCTATCTTTCCCCGAACGGCAAGCGGCGCGTCATCGGATCCTTCAGCCACGGCTCCATGGCCAACGCACTTCCCCAGGCCATCGGCGCACAGTTCACCGATCGCAACCGTCAAGTGGTCTCCATGTCGGGTGATGGCGGGTTCTCGATGCTGATGGGAGATTTCCTCACCCTCGTGCAGTACGACCTACCCGTCAAAGTGGTCCTCTTCAACAACTCCGCCCTCGGAATGGTCGAGTTGGAGATGTTGGTTTCCGGCCTGCCCTCGTACGGCACCACGAACCACAACCCCGACTTCGCGGCCATCGCCCGCGCGGCCGGCGCCTTCGGGGTGCGGGTGGAGAAGCCCAAGCAGCTCACGAGTGCTTTGAAGGACGCGTTCCGGCACAAGGGACCCGCTTTGGTGGACGTGGTGACCGACCCCAACGCCCTGTCGATTCCGCCGAAGATCAGCGCCGACATGGTGACCGGTTTCGCACTTTCCGCCGGCAAGATCGTGCTGGACGGCGGAGTGGGCCGCATGATCCAGATGGCTCGATCCAATCTCCGCAACGTACCGCGCCCGTAAGCCCGAAGGAGTGCGGATTTCCCTGGGGGGCATGCATCCCGTAGGCCTGTTCGAGAGACATGGACACGGGGGAGGTACATCGCCGTGCGGGTGGGGGCGAAGATCGGAAAGCCGTGGAAGAGAGGGCGGCCGGAGCCGCGTGAACCGTCCGCCGAGGACGGGGGCGCGGCGGACACCTCGGGGATCACCCGCAGCGTGCGCCGGGCCGACCTCAAGGCAGTGGGCGAAATACGCCGGGCGTTACGGGAGTTGATGCGCCACCGGTGCCGATCCGACACCGCCGACGTGGCGGAGCTGCTCATCACCGAACTGGTGACCAACGCCCTGGTCCACACCGAACAGGGCGCGGAGGTGTCCGCGAGCCTGGCCGCCACCCGCTTGCGGGTCGAGGTCCGCGACTACGCCTCCCGCCGGCCCCGACCGTACGTACCGTCCGCCGACGACGGTACGCACGGCAGAGGCCTGGTACTGGTGCAGGAGCTGG
Organism: Streptomyces sp. NBC_01426; assembly: GCF_036231985.1. Classification (GTDB taxonomy): domain Bacteria; phylum Actinomycetota; class Actinomycetes; order Streptomycetales; family Streptomycetaceae; genus Streptomyces. Next base: position 2,030,332 of record NZ_CP109500.1, on the reverse strand, counting down.
CCGACGAATGGGGCGTGGACACGCTGGCGCGCGGCGCCGGCAAGGTGGTCTGGTTCGAGCTGGAAGGGTGAGGGCCGCACCGGGCGCGCGGCGCCCGGAACGGCCCTCGGGGATGGGATGGATCAGCCGAACTGCTGCTCCAGGTCCTTGAGTTTGCGCTCCAGGGAGTCGAGTCGGGGAATGGTCTGGGTGTCGTCCTCGGCGGTCAGGTCCACCGTCCGGGGGCCGGTCACCTCAAGCGGGTCGATTCCGTTCACGGCCTGCAGGGAGGGCCGGCGGCGCAGGGGCAGCTGTCCCGCTTCCGGTATGGCCGGCTCCGCGCCGACCGGCGCGGAGCCCGTTCCGGGAGCCAGCCCCGGAACCTCCACCTGGCGGGCGCGGGCCCGTCCGAAGGCCCGGTTCTGCCGACCCAACGCCTTGATATGGGCGCGGTCCAGGCGGTGTTGCTCCCGCCTGCGGTGCCGGTCCTGCTCCTTCTCCTTCTTGTCCTCGCGCACCTCGTCCACGGCCTCGTCGAGCGTGCGCACGCCCTCCAGCAGCATCAGCGACCAGGCGCCGAACGTCTCGCGGGGGGCCCGCAGCCAGCGGACCATCCGGATCTGCGGCAACGGCCTCGGGATCAGGCCCTGTTCGCGCAGCGCCGCCCGGCGGGTCTGCTTCAGGGCCCGGTCGAAGAGCACCGCCGCGGAGAGCGACATCCCCGAGAAGAACTGCGGGGCGCCGTCGTGACCCATGCCGCGCGGCGCGTGCACCCAGTTGAACCAGGCGGCCGCGCCCGCGAACAGCCAGACCAGCATGCGGGAACCGAGGGCGGCGTCGCCGTGGCTGGCCTCGCGGACGGCGAGCACCGAACAGAACATGGCGGCGCCGTCGAGACCGAACGGGACCAGGTACTCCCAGCCGCCGGAGAGGTTCAGGTTCTGTCGGCCGAAGCCGACCAGCCCGTGGAAGGAGAGGGCGGCGGCCACCGCCGCGCAGCAGAAGAGCAGGACGTAGGAGGCGGTCCCGTACACGGCTTCCTTGCGCCGGCGCCGTTCCTCGCTGCGCTCCCAGCTGTCCTCGGCCGCCGCCTTCTCGCTCTCCCGCTTGCCCCGGGCCAGTACCGCCACTGCCGCAAGTACGCCCAGGATCAGGAGGCTGCCGGGCAGCAGCCAGTCCAGCGATATGTCGGTCAGTCTCATGCGGATGTCCCTTGCCTCGCGTATGCGGCTTTCCGGGCGCCATAGTGGCGCAGTCGGTCCGCCGCACACGCGGGTTTCGGGACAAGTGGACGCCAACGGGGTGCCGGGCCCGTCGGATAGGGTGTTGTGGCTCGAACGCCCGCGCGCACGGAGCGAGTTGAGTTCGAATCGCGTTCACCCGCGCGGGTGGGTTCAGTCGGCCGGGGGTGCCTCGACCGTCGCCGTCATCCTGGCCACGCGCTCGCTGTCGCAGGTGCGGGGGCAGGTCACGCAGGCGTCGTCCGGGCGGATCGTGTAGAAGAAGCAGCAGCCGGCCCGGTCCCGGGTGGTGAGCCGCTCGCCGGCGGGGCCCGTCAGGGTGCGAAAGCCCGCGCCGCCCGTGTAGGGGGCGGTGGAGCCGGGCAGCAGCGCCTCCAGCTCCGCCGTGACCCGCGACTCCTCGCCGAGCAGCGCGCCGACGTACGCGAGGCTCTCGACCACGTCGTCCGTCACGATGCCCCACAGGGCGCGCCGCCCGCGCCGCATGCGCGGGCCGAAACCTTCCAGCACCGGTTCGAGGTGTCGGGCCACCGCGGCCCGGACCTCCACGCGCAGCGCCTCCTCGTCGGGCACGACCCGGGCCCCGGGGAGAGCGGCCGCCGGATCGTCCGGCAGGCAGGCGAACTCGTCGACGCGCACCGCCATCCGGCCCGTGGTCCGGTGGAAGGCCACCTGGTCGGGGGCCGGCCGCGGCACCCGCCGGTGCAGCAGCCACGGAACGGTGATCAGCAGACAGGCCGGCCAGGCGTACCGGTGCAGGCCGAAGCCCGCGACGACGTCCGGCCGGGCCTGGTGACCGTAGTCCCGGAGCACCTGCGCGTTGTCCCAGGCGAGGTAGGCGTCGAGAGGGGCCCCGCCCGCCGCGAGCTCGTCGGCGCCGACCCATCCCACACCGCGAGGTCCGGGTTCGTGCGCCGAGAGCTCCGTGATCCGCAGGCCGTCGTACACCTCGGCCAGGCGTTGGTAGGCGTCCGCCACCGGAGAGCCGGCCGGGGCGGGTACCAAGGTCTGGACGGGCATCGTGGACCACCGAATCGAGCGATCGTTAGAAGGTTAGCCTTACCTTACCCGATCATCGCGCGATCTGTATCACCGGCGCCCCCGCCGGGTCGCCTATTCTCGGAACAGGTCGAGACCCTCAGGAGGGACCGAGTGCAGGAAGCGGCCCACGTCGGGGTGTCGGAGAAAGCCGCCATCGCGCCGCGGAAGGTGCTGCGCCATTCGGTGCGCGGCCAGATCCTGGACGCGCTGCGCGCGGCCTTGGTCGACGGTGAGCTGGCGCCGGGGGAGATCTACTCGGGCCCGGCGCTCGGCGAGCGGTTCGGGGTCTCCGCGACCCCGGTGCGCGAGGCGATGCAGCAGTTGGCGCTGGAGGGGGCGGTGGAATGCCTTCCCAACCGGGGCTTCCGCGTGCTCACCCGGACCCCGCGGGCGCTGGCGGAGCTGGCCGAGGTGCGCGCCCTGCTGGAGGTCCCGGTGATGTCGAGGCTGGCCAGGACCCTGCCGGCCTCGGTCTGGGAATCCCTGCGACCGGCAGCGGCGGCCACCGCGGAAGCGGCGGCGGCCGGCGACCTCCCCGGATACGCCGACGCCGACCGGGCCTTCCACCGGGCGGTGCTCTCCCTCGCCGGCAACGAGCAGTTGCTCCAGGTGGCGGAGGACCTCCACCGCCGGTCCCAGTGGCCCCTGCCCGGCGCGCCCCGGGTGCGCCGCGCGGACCTGATCGCGGACGCCGCGGAGCACGTGGTGCTACTGGAGGCCCTGATCGCCGGGGACCTGACCGTGGTGGAGTCACTCGTACGGGAACACTTCGCGGGCGCCGCCGGCTGAGCGTCGGGCCGCGCGCCGGTACCTCGCGCCGCCCCGGTCCCCGCCGCCCTCACGGGCGGACGGGGCCGGGTCGGGGTCAGGCGGCGGGACTCGGGTGGAGCTGGTCGGCCAACCAGGTGGGGATGCCGCCCAACAGGTGGAACAGGCGGCGGGCCTCCGCGCGCAGGCGGGCCGCCTCCGGTTCGGGTTCCGCCTCCGCCAGCGCGGCCAGGGCGGGAGCGGTGCCGATCAGGAACCCCAGGTCCTCGCGGATCCGCAGGGACTCCGCGAACCCCTTGCGCGCCTCGGCGACCTCCCCGTCGCGCAGGGCCAGGGCGGCCAGGTGGCGCCACGTGAACGACAGCAGCAGGGTGTCGTCGTGGGCCACGGCGCCCGCGTGCGCCCGCCGGTACGCCGGCAGGGCCGCCTGCGGGGCGTCCGCCAGGTGCTCCGCGACCAGCCCCCGGCGAAAGTCCAGGAGCGGCCGGGCCCGGGATCCCGGCGCGAGCAGGGCCGCCGCGCGGCCCAGTGCGGAGCGGGCCTCGTCGGCCCGGTCGCGCACCCCCAACACCGTTGCGGCGTAGGCCAGGTGGCCCCGCTCGCAGGCGGCCGCGCCGCGTTCGCCGTCGTCGTGCGCCACGGCCTCCGCGACCCGCAGGGCGTCCTCCGCCTCCGCCCAGCCCTGGCCGGTGAACAGGCAGCGTTCGACGAGGAGCGCGGTGCGCTGAACGGCGGCGCCCGCGTCGTGTACGTGTGGTGTCAGCAGGGCCGCCGCGTCGGTCCAACAGCCGCGCGAGCGCAGCCGCCATATCGCCCGCTGGAGAGGGTCGTCCCCCCCTGTAGAACCGGCACCGGACATGGCGGTATCCGCCACATTGCCCTCCCCGAAGCAACCAAGCAGCACGTCTTTGAGCCCTGGGGCGAAATGAGAGCACGGATCGGCGGCTTCGGCCAAGGGGTCGGGTGAACTCTTTCACAAAGTCCGGACGGCTCGTCAGTGGCCCGCGACGACCCCTTGGCGCGATTCCTCAGCTCATGCGCAGTGCGAGGAAGAAATCGAGCTTGTCCTCCAGTCGCGACAGGTCCCGTCCCGTCAACTGCTCGATTCGCCCGACCCGGTACCGCAGCGTGTTGACGTGCAGGTGCAGTCGCGTCGCGCAGCGCGTCCACGACCCGTCGCAGTCCAGGAACGCCTCCAGGGTCGGGATCAGCTCCGCCCGGTGGCGCCGGTCGTAGTCCCGCAGCGGGTCGAGCAGCCGGGCCGTGAAGGCGCGGCGCACGTCGTCCGGCACGAACGGCAGCAGCAGGACGTGCGAGGCCAGCTCGTGGTGTCCGGCGGCGCACACCCGGCCCGGGCGGGCGGCGGCGACCCGGCGGGCGTGCCGGGCCTCCTCCAGGGCCCCGCGCAGGCCCTCGGCGGAGTGCACGGCGGCGCTGACGCCCAGGGTGACCCGGCCGTCGTCGGCGAGGCCGGCCGCCAGGGGCTCCCGTACGGTCGTCAGGAGCACGTCGGCGTGCAGGGCGGGGTCGGGGCCCTTGTCCTCGCCGGAGTCCCCGGAGAGCGCCGGCAGCGGCACGAGGGCGATGGCCTCGTCGCCCGCGTGGGCGACCGCGATCCGGTCGGAGGGTTCGGGTCCCGACAGGGACGGGTCGACCAGGATCTCCTCCAGCAGCGACTGGGCCACCGGTCCGCCGGCGATGTCACCGCCCTCCCAGTCCACCCGGGCCACCACGACCTGCCAGTGCGGGGCCGCGCCCAGCCCGGGCAGCAGCACCGGGGCCGCCACCCGCAGGCGGGCGGCGATCTCCGCCGGCGGGGCGCCCGTCTGCACCAGCTCCAGCACCTCCTGGGCCAGCCGGCGGCGCACCGTGCGGGCCGCGTCACGGCGGTCCCGCTCGACGGCGATCAGCTGGGTGACGCCCTGGAGCAGGTCCAGCCGCTCGGCCGGCCAGTCGCCCGCGTCGGCCTCGACGGCCAGCAGCCAGTCGGAGAGCACGCTCTCGCGCACGTCACGGGCCGCCGGACCGGCGCCGCGGCCGTGTCCCCTGATCGGGAAGAGGGAGTACGTAATACCCTGAATCGAGATCCGGTGCGGTCCCCTGCGGCCCGTCCGGACCGCGGCGAGGTGCTCGCCCGCCAGTGCCGCGCAGACGCCCGGTGCCAGCGGTTCGCCCGCGCCGGCGATCTGCCGGCCCGTGGGCGAGAGCACCCAGGCCCGGAGATCGAGGTCGGTGGTGAGCAGATCCAGCACCACGTCGGGGCCGCCGCCGGCAGGCCCGGACGTCATGAGCCGACGGTGGCGGTCGACCACGGCCGCGAGGTCGCCCGCGCGCTCCCCGGAGACCTGCCGCACCACGTACTCCGTGATGGTGGCGAATGCAACGTCCTCGTTCACCGCGAACAGGGGCAGCCGGTTGCGCAGACAGGCCGAGACCAGATCATCGGGAATGTCGCCGAGCTCCGCCTCGCCCGCCGCCAGCCCGGCGACCCCCGCGCTCGCGAGGATTCGTACGAACGGCTCGGAGTCGGCCGAATTCCTTCGCCATGCCAGGCCGGTGAGGACGAGTTCGCCGCCGGAGAGGTACCGGCTGGGATCGCGCAGGTCGGTCGTCATGACCCCGCGGACCGTCCGGTCCAGCTCCTCCTCGCCTCCCAGCAGCCGCAGCCCCAGCGCCTCGGTTTCCAGCAGTGCGCGCAGCCGCATGATGTCGCCGCCGATCTGTCTCGATGTTGCCGTTGGAAATCGGGCAGGTCGTCGCATCCTGCCTTTCATACGAATCTACAAGACGAGGGAGGTCCCCAGCCAACTCCTTCATGGTTTCGGTGACTGCACCCGGGGGACGCGCGGCTTGTGTACTGACTCCACACCGCATTAACAGCACGTGAACGACCAGTCGAGGGCCATGGGGCCTCCTGGCTTGAAGTGAACGACACGATGAAGAAGAAGAGAGCCGCACATGGACTTCCTTCGCCCCGCCAGCTGGGAGGAGGCGCTCGCCGCTAAGGCCGAGTTCCCCACGGCTGTGCCGATTGCGGGTGGCACCGATGTGATGGTCGAGATCAACTTCGACCACCGTCGGCCGGAGTACCTCCTGGACCTGAACCGCATCGGTCTCCTGCGGGAGTGGGAGGTCGGCGAGGATGTTGTCCGGCTCGGCGCCTCCGTCCCGTACACGCAGATCATGGAGAACCTCCGCACGGAGCTGCCCGGTCTCGCGCTCGCCTCGCACACGGTCGCGTCCCCGCAGATCCGCAACCGCGGCGGCGTCGGCGGCAACCTCGGTTGCGCCTCGCCGGCCGGTGACTCCCACCCCGCGCTGCTCGCCGCGGGCGCCGAGGTCGAGGTGGAGTCCGTACGCGGCTCCCGCCTCATCCCGATCGACGAGTTCTACACCGGTGTGAAGCGCAACGCGCTGGCCGCCGACGAGCTCATCAAGACCGTCCACGTCAAGAAGGCGGACGGCCCCCAGCAGTACTCCAAGGTCGGCTCCCGCAACGCGATGGTCATCGCGGTCTGCGCGTTCGGCCTGGCGCTGCACCCCGAGACCCGGACGGTCCGCACCGGCATCGGATCGGCCGCGCCGACCCCGATCCGCGCGAAGGCCGCCGAGGAGTTCCTGAACGCCGCGCTCGAAGAGGGCGGGTTCTGGGAGTCCGGCAAGGTCATCACCCCGTCGATCGCCAAGCAGTTCGGTGACCTCGCCTCCGGCGCGGCCAACCCGATCGACGACGTCCGCGGCACGGCGAAGTACCGCCGTCACGCGGTCGGCATCATGGCTCGCCGCCAGCTCGTCTGGACCTGGGAGCAGTACCGCGGCACCGAAAACGGCCGCTCGCTTGAAGGGGCTGCGTAATCATGCGCGTCAATTTCACTGTCAACGGCCGTCAGCAGGAAGCCGACGACGTCTGGGAGGGCGAGTCCCTCCTCTACGTCCTGCGCGAGCGCCTGGGCCTGCCCGGTTCGAAGAACGCCTGTGAGCAGGGCGAGTGCGGTTCCTGCACCGTCCGTCTCGACGGCGTGCCGGTGTGTTCCTGCCTCGTGGCCGCCGGCCAGGTCGAGGGTCGCGACGTCGTGACCGTCGAGGGTCTGGCGGAGTTCGCCAAGCAGCGCGAGGAGCACGGCCACGGCGGTGCCTGCGGCACCGGCGGCGGCTGCGGCGCCAAGGGCGGCGTCTCCCTGGACGAGGCCAAGCGGTGGCAGTCCAAGCCGGGCGACTCGCAGACCGGCGAGGGCGTCGAGCTCTCCCACATCCAGCAGGCGTTCATCGACGCCGGCGCCGTGCAGTGCGGTTTCTGCACCCCGGGTCTGCTGGTCCAGGCCGACGCGCTGCTGGAGGAGAACTCCTCCCCGTCCGACCAGGACATCCGTGAGGCCCTGTCCGGCAACCTCTGCCGCTGCACGGGCTACGAGAAGATCCTCGACGCGGTCCGCCTCGCGGCCGCCCGTCAGGGAGAGGCGGTCTGACCATGGCTCAGAACACGCGCACGGTTCCGGCGGGCACGCCGACCAACGTCACGCAGAAGCACACCAAGGGCGGCATCGGCGAGTCCACGCTGCGCCCCGACGGCACCCTCAAGGTGACCGGTGAGTTCGCGTACTCCTCCGACATGTGGCACGAGGACATGCTGTGGGGCCAGACGCTCCGCAGCACCGTGGCCCACGCCGAGATCGTCTCGATCGACATCTCCGAGGCCCTCGCGCTGCCCGGCGTGTACTCGGTGCTCACGTACGACGACCTGCCGGCCGAGATGAAGAACTACGGCCTGGAGATCCAGGACACCCCGGTCCTCGCCAACGGTCGGGTACGCCACCACGGTGAGCCGGTCGCCCTCGTGGCCGCCGACCACCCGGAGACCGCCCGTCGTGCGGCCGCCAAGATCAAGATCGACTACAGGGAGCTGCCGCTCGTCACGGACGAGGCCTCGGCCATCGCCCCCGACGCGCCGCTGATCCACCCGGGCCGCGACGACCACCACTCCGGTCACGTCCCGCACCCGAACATCGTGCACCGCCAGCCGATCATCCGCGGCAACGCGGACGAGGCCGCCAAGCGCGCCGACGTCATCGTCAAGGGCGAGTACACCTTCGGCATGCAGGACCAGGCCTTCCTCGGCCCGGAGTCCGGTCTGGCCGTGCCGTCCGAGGACGGCGGCGTCGACCTGTACGTCGCCACCCAGTGGCTGCACTCGGACCTCCAGCAGATCGCCCCGGTCCTGGGCCTGCCGCCGGAGAAGGTCCGCATGACGCTCTCGGGCGTCGGCGGTGCCTTCGGTGGCCGCGAGGACATCTCGATGCAGATCCACGCCTGCCTCCTGGCCCTGGCCACGAACAAGCCGGTCAAGATCGTCTACAACCGGTTCGAGTCCTTCTTCGGCCACGTGCACCGTCACCCGGCGAAGCTCTACTACGAGCACGGCGCCACCAAGGACGGCAAGCTCACGCACATGAAGTGCAAGATCGTCCTGGACGGCGGCGCGTACGCGTCGGCCTCGCCGGCGGTCGTGGGCAACGCCTCCTCGCTGTCCGTCGGTCCGTACGTGATCGACGACGTCGAGATCGAGGCCATCGCCCTCTACTCGAACAACCCGCCCTGTGGCGCGATGCGCGGCTTCGGCGCCGTCCAGGCCTGCTTCGCCTACGAGGCCCAGATGGACAAGCTCGCGGCCAAGCTGGGCATGGACCCGGTCGAGTTCCGCCAGCTGAACGCCATGGAGATGGGCACGATCATGCCCACCGGCCAGGTCGTGGACTCCCCGGCGCCCGTCGCCGAGCTGCTGCGCCGGGTCAAGGCCCGCCCGCTCCCGCCGGAGCGCCAGTGGGAGACCGCCGGCGAGGGCGCGGACGTCCGCGCGCTGCCCGGCGGCCTGTCCAACACCACGCACGGCGAGGGCGTCGTCCGCGGTGTCGGCTACGCGGTCGGCATCAAGAACGTCGGCTTCTCCGAAGGCTTCGACGACTACTCCACCGCCCGCGTGCGCCTGGAGGTCATCAACGGCGAGGCCGTCGCGATGGTCCACACGGCCATGGCGGAGGTCGGCCAGGGCGGCGTCACCGTGCACGCCCAGATCGCCCGCACGGAGCTGGGTGTCACGCAGGTGACCATCCACCCGGCCGACACGCAGGTCGGCTCCGCCGGTTCCACGTCCGCCTCGCGGCAGACGTACATGACCGGTGGCGCCGTGAAGAACACCTGCGAGGCCGTCCGCGAGGCCGTTCTGGAGATCGGCCGCCGCAAGAACGGCTCGTACCACCCCGCGTGGGCGACCGCCGAACTGCTCCTGGAGGGCGGCAAGGTCGTCACCGACGGCGGGGAGGTGCTCGCCGAGCTGGCGGACATCCTGGAGGGCGAGGACGCGATCGACCTGGAGCTGGAGTTCCGGCACAAGCCGACCGTCGCCTTCGACCTGAAGACCGGCCAGGGCGACGGCCACGTCCAGTACACGTTCGCCGCGCACCGCGCGGTGGTCGAGGTGGACACCGAGCTCGGCCTCGTCAAGGTCGTCGAGCTCGCCACCGCCCAGGACGTCGGCAAGGCGCTGAACATGCTCTCCGTCGTCGGCCAGATCCAGGGTGGCACCACCCAGGGCCTCGGCGTGGCGATCATGGAGGAGATCATCGTCGACCCGAAGACCGCGAAGGTGCGCAACCCCTCCTTCACGGACTACCTGATCCCGACCATCCTCGACACCCCGACCATCCCGGTCGACGTCCTGGAACTCGCCGACCCGAACGCGCCCTACGGGCTGCGCGGCATGGGCGAGGCCCCCACCCTGTCGTCCACCCCGGCCGTCCTCGCGGCGATCCGGGCGGCGACCGGCCTGGAGCTCAACAAGACGCCGATCCGTCCGGAAGCCCTCACCGGCACCCTCTAGGACGGCGTGATCCGGGGGCCGCGAGGCCCCCGGACCCCCAGCTCTCCGGGCGGTGTGACACGGGAACGTCACACTTGCCGACCGCACCGCCCGGAGCTCGAAGTCCGGAATACGAAACGCCGCTCCGCTCGCGGCCCGTTCCGCCGGCAGTACACCCCCACGCACCACCCACCCCGGAAGGCACCACCACCCCGGAGCCACCGGCAGTACCGCGAAACCCCGCAGTACCCGCAGTTCACGCAGTGCACCTTTCGCGTCGCCTCGGGCCGTCACCCCGGGTCGTGCAGCCAAACGCACCATCCCAAATCCCGCATCTCCAATCTCCAAGCGGGTGCCCCTTTGAACCTTGGGAGTTAGGCACCATGACCCAATCGTCTGTGGAGCCCAAGACCACCGCGGAAGAGGCCGGCGACGGCTCTCTCACCCCCGCGGGGCGTTCTTGGCTCGATCGGTACTTCCACATAACGCACAGAGGATCCAACGTCGGCAACGAGGTTCGTGGCGGTATCACAACCTTCATGGCCATGGCGTACATCCTCCTGCTCAACCCCCTGATCCTCTCCGGCAAGGACGTCGCCGGAAACACCATGGCCCCCGCGGCCCTGATCACGGCCACCGCGTTCGCGGCGGCCCTGACCACGCTCCTCATGGGCTTCGTCGGCAAGGTGCCGCTCGCCCTCGCGGCGGGGCTGTCCGTCTCCGGCGTGCTCGCCTCGCAGGTCGCGCCGCAGATGACCTGGCCGCAGGCCATGGGCATGTGCGTGATGTACGGCGTGGTGATCTGTCTCCTGGTCGTCACCGGCCTCCGCGAGATGATCATGAACGCGATCCCCCTCGCGCTCAAGCACGCCATCACCATGGGCATCGGCCTCTTCGTCGCCCTCATCGGACTCGTGAAGGCCGGCTTCGTCGGCGCGGGTCCCGAGTTCGGGCCCCCGGTTCAGCTCGGCGCCGTCGGTGAGCTCGCCGGCTGGCCCGTCCTGCTCTTCTGCGTCACCCTGCTCTCCATCTTCATGCTGCAGGCCCGCAAGGTCCCCGGCGCCATCCTGATCGGCATCGTGGGCGGCACCGTCCTCGCCGCGATCCTGAACGCCATCGTGGACATCGACCCGAAGGCCTGGAAGAACGGTCCCCCCGAGCTCTCCGGCTCCGCGGTCTCGATGCCCGACTTCTCGCTGTTCGGCAAGGTCGAGTTCGGCGGCTGGGGCGACGTCGGCGTCATGACGATCGGCATGATCGTCTTCACCCTCGTGCTCGCCGGCTTCTTCGACGCGATGGCCACCATCATCGGCGTCGGCACCGAGGCCAAGCTCGCCGACGACCAGGGCCGCATGCCGGGCCTGTCGAAGGCGCTGTTCATCGATGGCGCCGGTGGCGCCATCGGTGGCATCGCGGGCGGCTCCGGTCAGACCGTCTTCGTCGAGTCCGCCACCGGCGTCGGCGAGGGTGCCCGCACGGGTCTCGCCTCCGTCGTCACCGGCCTCTTCTTCGCCGCCTGCCTCTTCTTCACCCCGATCACGCAGATCGTGCCCGGCGAGGTCGCCTCCGCGGCCCTGGTCGTCATCGGCGCGATGATGATGCAGAACGCCCGCCACGTGGACTGGGCCGACACGGCCACCGCGATCCCGGTCTTCCTGACCGTCGTGATCATGCCGTTCACCTACCAGATCACCGCCGGTGTCGCCGCGGGTGTCATCTCCTACGTGGCCATCAAGGTCGCCCAGGGCAAGGCCCGCGAGATCGGTGCCTTCATGTGGGCGCTGACCGGCATCTTCCTGGTCTACTTCGCGCTCCACCCGATCGAGGGCTGGCTCGGCGTCGGCTAAGCCGACCCGGACGCCCGCGCACCAAGCCGCAATCTCCACGTATCCGATACTGGAAACCGAACCTCTCCGAGGAGGCCCGCATGCTGGACATCGCCGAGGAACTGAACCGGTGGGTCGAGCAGGGACGTGATTTCGCCGTCGCCACGGTCGTGGCGGTCGGCGGGAGCGCGCCCCGGCAGCCCGGAGCCGCCCTCGCCGTCGACGGCGACGGGACGGCCATCGGCTCGGTCTCCGGCGGATGCGTGGAGGGTGCGGTGTACGAACTGTGCCGACAGGCGCTGGAGGACGGCGAGCCCGTCCTGGAGCGCTTCGGGTACAGCGACGACGATGCCTTCGCCGTGGGCCTGACCTGCGGCGGGGTCATCGACATCCTCGTCACCCCGGTCGCCGCGGACGCTCCCGTGCGGGAGGTGTTCGCGGCCGCGCTGGCCGCCGCCGCCCGCGGGGAGGCGGCGGCGGTGGCCCGGATCGCCGAGGGCCCGGCCGAGCTGATGGGCCGCGCCGTGGTCGTGCGGGCCGACGGCTCCCACGAGGGCGGCTTCGGGGGACACCCCGAGCTGGACCGCACGCTCGCCGAGGAGGCCCGCGCCATGCTGGACGCCGGTCGGACCGGCGTGCTGGAGGTCGGCGCGGACGGCCGGCTGTGCGGGGAGCCGCTCAAGGTGCTGGTCGAGTCCAGCGTCCCGCCCCCGCGGATGATCGTCTTCGGTGCCATCGACTTCGCCTCCGCCCTCGTGCGCATCGGCAAGTTCCTCGGCTACCACGTCACCCTGTGTGACGCCCGGCCCGTGTTCGCCACGAAGAACCGTTTCCCCGACGCGGACGACATCGTGGTGGACTGGCCGCACCGCTACCTGGAGGCCCAGGTCGACGCCGCAGCCGTCGACGCCCGGACGGTCCTGTGCGTGCTCACCCACGACGCGAAGTTCGACGTCCCGCTCCTCGAACTGGCCCTCCGGCTTCCCGTCGCCTACGTCGGCGCCATGGGCTCCCGCCGCACCCACGAGGACCGCAACAAGCGGCTTCGCGAGGTCGGCGTGAGCGAACTCGAACTCGCCCGCCTGCGCTCCCCGATCGGCCTGGACCTCGGCGCCCGCTCCCCGGAGGAGACCGCGCTGTCCATCGCCGCCGAGATCGTCGCGAACCGCCGCGGCGGCACCGGCGCCGCCCTGACGGGCGCGCGCATCCCGATCCACCACGACGGATCGAACACCGTGGTGGGACGGATAGGTTCCGTCGCTTGAAGGGCCGGCGCCTGCCCGTGCCGGGCGGCCGCACCACCGCCCCGCACGCGGGGCGTGCCCCCGGGCGGGCGTACGGATCCGGCCACTATGGGGTGACCGGTCCGCGATGACCGATTAGTCTCCCGATCATGGTGGACATCCGCGAGGTACCCGAGGCCGAGATCGACCGCGCTCTGGAGCTCGCCTACCTGGTCTTCCACGACCGCCCCGACCGCGACCGCCGGGCACTGCACCACGCCCTGCTGACCCGGTGCGCCCGCATCGGCGCCTACGACGGGGACGCGCTGGTCGGCTTCATGGCCGCGCACCACTTCCGGCTCTCCGTGCCCGGGGCGGACCTCGCCTGCCCCGGGCTCACCTTCGTGTGCGTCGCCCCCACGCACCGCCGCCGCGGCGTCCTCACCGCCCTGATGGACGAACAACTGCGCCGGACCGCCGCCGCCGGCGGGCCGATCGCGGCGCTGTGGGCCTCCGAGGCCGCCATCTACGGCCGCTTCGGCTACGGCGCCGCCACCCAGGGCGTCACCATCGAGATCGACTCCACCCGCCCCCTGGCGCTGCGCGTCGCCCCCGACCGGCGCCCGCTGCGCCTGGTCGATCCCGCCGACGCGGCGGACCTCGTCGGCCCCTGCCACGAGGCCGCCCGCGCGGCCCGGGCCGGCCGGCCGCGCCGCAGCGCGGAGCGCTGGGCCGACGAGTGGCTCGGCGAACGCGACGAGGAGGACGAGGAGTTGAGCCCGCCCCGGACCGTCGTCCTCGGCGAGCCCGGCGAACCGATCGCCGGGTACGTGCTCTACCGCACCAAGTCCGCCTCCCCGGCGGGGGACGGCGGGCCCCGCGGCCCGGGCCTGGTGCGCGTGGACGAACTGGAGGCCGACACCCCGGCGGTCGCCGCCGCCCTGTGGGAGTGCGTGTCCTCCCTCGACCTGACCGGCAAGGTCAGCGCCTGGGGGCGCCCCGTCGACGACCCGCTGCTGCACTTCGCCGCCGACCGGGACCAGGTACGGGTCACCGCCCAGTTCCCGGCGCTGTGGCTGCGCCTGGTCGACGTGCCGGCGGCGCTGACCGCCCGGGCGTGGGCCGCGCCGGTGGAACTGGTGCTGGAGCTGTCCGACCCGCGACTGCCCGCGAACGCCGGACGGTACCGGCTCAAGGCCGGACCGGACGGAGCCGCCTGCGAGGCCGCCCGGGCAGCGCCCGACCTGGTGCTGGACGTGCGCGAACTGGCCGCCTGCTACCTGGGCGGGACCCGGGTGGTCGAGTTGGTCGCCGCCGGGCTGGTGGAGGAACGGGTCCCGGGCGCGGCGGCCGCGTTGGACGCGGCGCTGCGGACCGAACTGCTCCCGCACACCGCGGACGAGTTCTGAGCGGGCGCGCCGGCGCAGCCGCGTACGGCGACGGTCGCGGGCACGCGGTCGGCAGGCAGGCGGGCGGTCCGGGCGGTCGGGCGGGCAGGCGGGGGCGGGCGAGCGGACCGCCCCCGCCTGCCGGTCAGTGGGGCAGCGAGATCCGGGCGGCGGACATCCCGAAGCCGTCGCTCCAGGCGCCCGCGCCCAGGCCGACCGGCAGCTCGTGCAGGTCCTCCGGCCGGTAACGGGCGATCTTCTCGTGCCAGTTGAGGATGCCCGCGTGCCAGTCCTTGAGCTCGGCGACGTACGCGTCGAGCGCGGTCCGGGCCTCCTCGCCCAACTTCCAGTCGTCGTAGAGCAGCGGCATCTGGGTCGCGACGATGTGCTCGAACTCCTCGGTCCGCTGCGTCATCAGCGCGTGGCAGATGTGCAGGGCCTCCGGGTAGCCGATGTCGAAGAAGTTCCGGGTGACGAGGATGTAGTTGTGCACCTCGCCCTCGACCTCCACCTCCTTCTGGTAGGAGTAGACGTCGTTGATCATGCAGGCGGCGTCGGCGACGGCGTTCTCCAGCGACCGGATGGTGCCGGAGGCGTAGATCTCGTCGGGGATGCCGCGGTTCTGGTGGCCGAGCCGGCACAGGTACATCGTGAGGTGGGAGCCGAAGGTGTGTCGGCGCATCTCCGCGTAGTCGACCGGGTCGGGGATGCGGTTCAGGACCTGGTTCTCCACCTCCCACAGCCAGCTCTTCAACATGCTGACCAGCGTCGCCCGGAACTCCGTGCGCTGTTCGTGGGACATGCCCGCGCTGGTGCGCACCCACAGGTCGCCGAGCCCGCGCTCCATCGCCGTCACCGGCTCCGCCTGCTCCGCGTGGTCGACGGGGATCATGGCGATCAGCCGGGCCGTGGTGGCCTTGGCCGCGGTGAGGTTCTTCGCCTGGGCGAAGACCACGGGGTAGTAGTCGTCCCCGTACGTGCCCCAGCTCAGCCAGCACGCGTTGAGGGCCAGGGCCTGCGGGGTGGCGTCGGGGTCGATCCCGGCGGAGCAGACGGCGAAGTCGTAGCCCCGCAGCTTGCGTTCGGACCAGATCGCCGAACCGGGGTCGCCCGGCTGCGGGTCCAGCATCCCCATCGCCTTGCACCAGGCGACCGACTCCTCGCGGGCGTGCGCCAGGTGCGGGCTCAGCGAGAGCCGGTGGGGCATGTAGATGTCGGGGATGACCGAGGGCCCGGTCTTCTCGAACGGCACGTGGGTGAAGGAGCGGCGGCGCAGGTCCGCGGAGCGCTGTGTGAACAGGGACCGGACGTCGAGCGCGGTGGTGCCGAGCCCGGCGGGCATGAACGGGAGGCTGAGCGGGGCGGTGGCCCGGGCCTCCTTGTTCATGTAGCGGCTGGAGACCATGTGCCACTCGTGGCCGCCGGACTGCCAGTCCTGGAGGCCCTTCGCGTAGGCGAGGACGGCGGCGACCTCGGCCGGGTTCATCGCGTGGTCGGCGAAGAGCTGGGGCAGTTCGGCGAGGGCGGTCTGCTCGAACTGGTGGAGGCGGGAGGTCAGGAGGTCGTTGGAGGCCTCGGCCGCCTCCTGGGTGGAGCAGCCGAGGAAGGTCTCCAACACGAGGATGGCGTTGGAGAGTTCGCCCTCGTCGGCGACCTCGCGCTCGTAGGAGAAGATGTCGTTCCTGATGTGCACGGCGTCGGAGAAGGCGTCGCGCAGCACCGCGAGCGGCCGCGCGTGCGCGACGCGCGCCGGGACCTCCGCGCTGACGTACTCGATCAGGCCGGCCGACCAGGGGGCGCCGCCCACCTTGCGGCGCATCTCGATGTATTCGAGCGGGTTGGCCACCCGCCCGATGTTGATGTTGGCGAGTTCCCACATCGACTCGTTGAGGAGGTTCCGGGTCGATTCGGAGAACCGTTCCCGCCAGTCCGCGGACATCGCGGGGACGGTCCGCAGCCACAGGTCCTTCAGGCCCGCCTCCACCGGGTTGGTCGCCTCGGGGAAGCCGTCGGAGAGGTCCATCGGCATGAAGCCGGCGAGCCGGTCGAGGTACGCCTTGGCGCCGTCCCGGTCCTGGGAGCGCTTGTACATCTCCAGGAAGTGGTCGTCGAAGAAGAAGACCCACACGTACCAGTCGGTGACCAGGTTCAGCGCGTCGACGTCGCAGTCGGGGTGCGTGTACGCGCACAGCAGGGCGTAGTCGTGCGATTCGAGGTCGCTCTCCTCCCAGACGCCGGACCCCTCCAGCATCTCGAAGTCGCGGGCCCACTGCCTGGTGTGGGTGCGCGCGGCTTCCAGATGGGGGTTCAGTCGCGCCGGATAAGGCACGTAGAAATCCGGCAGTTGAAACGGCTGTGTCACGGCGGGGTAGGCCTTTCGGTCCGAGGGTGCGGAGGCCTTCGGCTGCGGCCCCCCGCACGAGATCAGCAGGCACCTACCCCTGGTGCAGGAGGGACAAGGGGGATTTCACTGCTTCAGGTGACGGAAGTGCCGTTCCGCGACATGGGGTCCTGACGGGGGATAGGGATCCGGTCGTTCGTGTCGAACGGCCGGACCGATGTCCTGTTCATCTAGATTTCCTCCCCTATGTAAATCCCATACGGGAGGAAGCGGCGATGTCTTCGATCGATCTGAGCAAGGTGCTGGACAAGGCGTGGGAGGACAAGCCGCTCGCGGACGTCCTCGCGGCGCCGGTGGCGGCCCTGAAGGGCGTCACCGACCGGGACGGCGAACTGCTCCAGGAGGCGTTCGGGGTCAAGACCGTCGCCGACCTCGGCCAACTGAAGTACGCCCGGTGGGCGGCGGCGCTCGTCGCGCTGAACACCACGACCAAGTAGGCGACCGGCCCGCGCCCCGCCCGCGGTCCGGGCGGGCGCAGGGCGGGCCGCAGAAGAGCGCGTCCTCCCCGCCCCGACGACGGGCGAGGAGGACGTTCGTCGCTCCGGTGGCGCGAGGGCGGGCCGGGACTCCCCGGCCGCCGCCCGGCCCTACTCGGCCTCGCCCTCCAGGTTGCCCTCGGTGTCCAGGTATACCTGGCGCAGCTCTTCGAGGATCCGCGCGTCCGGCTTCTCCCACATGCCGCGCGACTCCGCCTCCAGGAGCCGCTCGGCGATGCCGTGCAGGGCCCAGGGGTTGGCCTCCTCCAGGAAGGCGCGGTTCTCCGGGTCCAGGACGTACGTCTCGGTCAGCTTGTCGTACATCCAGTCCGCGACGACGCCCGTCGTGGCGTCGTACCCGAAGAGGTAGTCCACCGTCGCCGCGAGTTCGAAGGCGCCCTTGTAGCCGTGGCGACGCATCGCCTCGATCCACTTCGGGTTGACCACCCGGGCGCGGAACACCCGGGAGGTCTCCTCCACCAGCGTGCGGGTCTTGACCGTCTCCGGGCGGGTGGAGTCCCCGATGTACGCCTCGGGCGCCGTGCCCCGCAGGGCGCGCACGGTGGCGACCATGCCGCCGTGGTACTGGAAGTAGTCGTCCGAGTCCGCGATGTCGTGCTCGCGGGTGTCCGTGTTCTTCGCGGCGACGGTGATCCGCTTGTACGCCGTCTCCATCTCGGCGCGCGCCGGACGGCCCTCCAGGCCGCGACCGTACGCGTACCCGCCCCACACCGTGTAGACCTCGGCGAGGTCGGCGTCCGTGCGCCAGTCGCGGGAGTCGATCAGCTGGAGGATGCCGGCGCCGTACGTGCCCGGGCGCGAGCCGAAGATACGGGTCGTCGCCCGCCGCTCGTCGCCGTGCTCGGCCAGGTCCGCCTGGGCGTGGGCCCGGACGAAGTTCCGGTCGGCCGGCTCGTCCAGCGAGGCCGCGAGCCGCACCGCGTCGTCCAGCAGACCGATGACGTGCGGGAACGCGTCCCGGAAGAAGCCCGAGATGCGCAGGGTGACGTCGATGCGCGGCCGGCCCAGCTCGTCGAGCGGGATCGGCTCCAGGCCGGTGACCCGGCGCGAGGCCTCGTCCCAGACCGGACGCACGCCCAGCAGCGCCATGGCCTCCGCCACGTCGTCGCCGGAGGTCCGCATCGCGCTGGTGCCCCACAGGGACAGGCCGACGGACGGGGGCCACTCGCCGTTGTCCGTGCGGTAGCGGTTCAGGAGGGAGTCGGCCAGCGCCTGACCGGTCTCCCACGCCAGCCGGGACGGCACGGCCTTCGGGTCGACGGAGTAGAAGTTCCGGCCGGTCGGCAGCACGTTGACCAGGCCGCGCAGCGGCGAGCCGGAGGGGCCCGCCGGGACGAAGGAACCGTCCAGGGCGCTGACCACGTGGGCGATCTCGTCGGTGGTGCCGGCCAGGCGCGGGACGACCTCGCGGGCCGCGAAGTCCAGCACCGCCGCCACGTCCGCCGAGTGAGCGGCGGCGACCGAGGCCACCGCCTCCGGAGCCCAGTTCGCGTCCTCCATCGCCTGGACCAGCGCGCGGGCCGTCTCCTCCGCCTCGTCGGCGGAGGTGCGGGTGGCCGCGGACTCGTCCAGTCCGAGCGCCTCGCGCAGGCCCGGCAGGGCCGTCGTACCGCCCCAGATCTGGCGGGCGCGCAGGATGGCGAGCACCAGGTTGACCCGGGCCGTACCGGTCGGGGCGCCGCCCAGGACGTGCAGGCCGTCGCGGATCTGGGCGTCCTTGACCTCGCACAGCCAGCCGTCGACGTGCAGCAGGAAGTCGTCGAAGCCGTCGTCGTCGGGGCGCGCCTCCAACCCCAGGTCGTGGTCCAGCTTCGCGGCCTGGATCAGGGTCCAGATCTGCGCGCGGATCGCCGGCAGCTTCGCCGGGTCCATCGCCGAGATCTGCGCGTACTCGTCCAGGTGCTGTTCCAGGCGCGCGATGTCGCCGTACGACTCCGCGCGCGCCATCGGCGGCACCAGGTGGTCGACCAGGGTGGCGTGCACCCGGCGCTTGGCCTGGGTGCCCTCGCCCGGGTCGTTGACCAGGAACGGGTAGATCAGCGGCAGGTCGCCGAGGGCGGCGTCCGGGGCGCAGGACGCGGACAGGCCCGCGTTCTTGCCCGGCAGCCACTCCAGGTTGCCGTGCTTGCCCAGGTGGATCATCGCGTCGGCGCCGAAGCCGCCGTCCTCGGCGCGCGCCTGGATCCAGCGGTACGCGGCCAGGTAGTGGTGCGAGGGCGGCAGGTCCGGGTCGTGGTAGATCGCGATCGGGTTCTCGCCGAAGCCGCGCGGCGGCTGGATGAGGATCAGCAGGTTCCCGCGGCGCAGGGCCGCGAGGACGATGTCGCCCTCGGGGTTGGCGGAGCGGTCCACGAACATGTTGCCGGGTGCCTCGCCCCAGTGCTCCTCGACGCTCGCGCGCAGATCGGCCGGGAGCTCCCCGTACCACCGCTTGTAGTCGGCGGCCGGGATGCGGACGGGGTTGCGGGCCAACTGCTCCTCGGTGAGCCAGTCCTGGTCGTGGCCGCCGGCCTCGATCAGGGCCCGGATCAGCTCGTCGCCGTCACCCGAGACCAGGCCCGGGACCTCTTCGACGGGGCCGAAGTCGTAGCCGCCGGCGATCAGCGTGCGCAGCAGCTCCACGGCGCTCGCCGGGGTGTCCAGGCCGACCGCGTTGCCGATCCGGGAGTGCTTCGTCGGGTACGCCGACAGCACCAGCGCGATCCTCTTGTCGCGGCGCTCGATGTGCCGCAGCCGCGCGTGGCGCACCGCGATCCCCGCGACCCGGGCGGCCCGCTCGGGGTCGGCCACGTAGGCGGGCAGCCCGTCCTCGTCGAGCTCCTTGAAGGAGAACGGGACGGTGATCAGACGGCCGTCGAACTCCGGCACCGCGACCTGGGTCGCGGCGTCGAGCGGGGACAGGCCCTCGTCGTTCTCCTCCCAGGCGCTGCGCGACCCGGTCAGGCACAGGGCCTGGAGGATCGGCACGCCGAGCCCGGCCAGCGCGCCCGCGTCCCAGGACTCGTCGTCACCGCCCGCCGAGGCGGTGGCGGGCTTGGTGCCGCCCGCCGCGAGAACGGTGGTGACGACCGCGTCGACGGACTCCAGCTCGGCGATCAGGCCCGGCTCGGGCGTGCGCAGCGAGGAGACGTACAGCGGGAGCGCCTGCGCGCCCTGCGCCTCGACGGCCTCGCACAGGGCGTGCACGAAGGAGGTGTTGCCGCTCATCTGGTGGGCGCGGTAGTAGAGCACCGCGACCTTGGGGCCCTCGGTGCGCTGCGGGGTGCGCTCCAGCGGGCCCCAGGTGGGCGCCGCGGCCGGGGGCTCGAAGCCGTGACCGGTGAGCAACACGGTGTCGGAGAGGAAGCGGGCCAGCTGGTCCAGGTTGGCGGGGCCGCCGTGCGCGAGGTAGCCGTGCGCCTCGGCGGCGATGCCGATCGGGACCGTGGAGGCCTCCATCAGCTGGGCGTCCGGGGCCTGTTCGCCGGTCAGCACGACCACGGGACGGGTCTGGTCCGGGGCCAGCAGCAGGTCGAGACCGTCCTGCCAGGCGCGCAGACCGCCCAGGAGGCGTACGACGACCAGGTCGGCTCCGTCGAGGAGGCCCGGCAGGTCGGCCAGGGGAAGGCGGGAGGGGTTCGCGAACCGGTACGGGACGGGGCCGTCCGCGGCGCGGGCGCTGAGCAGATCGGTGTCGGACGTCGACAGCAGCAGGATCATGCGGCGGCAGCCTTCCTCGGGGTTTCCGCGCCCCGGGCAGTGAGGACAGCGGGAGTTCCTGACTCACCCCGCGGATCGCTCCCCGGGGTTCACAGTGGCGGGACCGCGCCGGAATCACACCGGGCTTCCTCCCATGTCGCCGTCCTCGGCGACGGCGGGCCGTGCGGCCCGCCGGTGGTCATCTTAGGGGGGCGGCGTGCGCGGCTCCGTTGCCGGGGGCCCTGCCCCGGGGCACGGGTGTCCCAAACCCCGGCGGGCCGGAAAGTGGCTGGTGGGGGCGGAGAGGGCGGTGGGCGCGGGGCGGGGCGGCCCGGGCCCCCGGGGTGGTGACGGACACAGGTCGGGGGGCGGCAATCCTGGGTATGCTCGCGGCCATGCCCACGCCCCCCTCCGCCGCATCGCGGGAGAAACCCGTCATACGGGACCGCGGTGACGCCTGCCCCGGCGCGCTGCGGCTGCACGCGGCGGACGACGGCTTCCTGGCCCGGGTGCGGATCCCGGCGGGTCTGCTCACGGCCCCGCAGGCCGAGGCCCTGGCGCTCGCCGCGGACCGCTTCGGGGACGGGCACCTGGAGATCACCTCGCGCGGGAACGTCCAGCTGCGCGGCCTCGCCGAGGACTGCGGTGCGGGCCCGGCGGAACTCTTGGACGCCGCCGGGCTGCTGCCGGCGCCCGCCCACGAGCGGGTGCGGAACATCGTGGCGACCCCGATGGCGGGGCTGGAGGGGCCGCACCGGCCCGACGCGCTCGCCTGGGCCCTGGCCTTCGACCGGCTGCTCTGCGCGAGCGCCGGGGCCACCGCCCTGTCCGGGCGGTTCCTGTTCGCCTTCGACGACGGACGCGGGGACGTCGCGGCCCTCGGCCCCGACGTGACCGTGCTCGGCCGGCCCGACGGACGGGCGCTGATCCGGCTCGGCGGGGCCGCCGACGCCGTGGAGGTCACCGCGCCGGACGCGCCCCGGGCGGCGCTGCTGGCCGCCGCGTACTTCCTCGACACCGCCGCCGCAGCCGGCACCCGCGCCTGGCGGGTCTCCGAACTGCCCCCCGAACACCCCCTGGAAGCAGCCGAGTTGGCCCGACGCTGTGCGGCCGCGGGGATCGAGGCGGTGGACGCGGGCACACGGGCCTGGCCGTACGCCCCGCCGCCCGCGCCCGCGGGGCCCGACGCCGACGGCCGCGGCGCCCTGTGCGTCCTGCCCCCGCTGGGCCGGGCGAGCACCGCGCAGTGGCGGGTCCTCGTCGAGGTCGCGGAACAGGGCCGCGGACACCTGCGCGTCACCCCGTGGCGCGGCGTCGTACTGCCCCCGGGCGACGCCCCCTGGGCCGCCTCCGTCAGGGCCCGCATCGAGGACGCCGCACTGGTGCTCGCCCCCGACGGCCCCTGGCAGTCCGTCACCGCGTGCACCGGGCGCCCGGGTTGCGCGAAATCCCTCGCGGACGTGCGCGCCGACGCGCGGGCCGTCGTGGACCTCGCCCGCGGCCCGCTGCCCGTCCACTGGTCGGGCTGCGAGCGGCGCTGCGGACACCCGCGCGGCACCGCCTGGGTGGACCTGGTCGCCGGCCCGACCGGCTACCGGCTCGCCGCGCCGGGCCGCCCCGCACGCCACCACCTGCCGGACACCCCCACCGAACTTGCCGCGGCCCTCGCGGACGCCCGCACCACCCCACCAGCCCCCGAACCCGCAGTGAAGAAATGAGCGAGTGCCCCGTGTTTGAGTACGAGAAGGACGGCGCGGCCATCTACCGCCAGTCCTTTGCCACGATCCGCGCCGAGGCGGACCTCTCCGGGCTGCCCGCCTCGGTCGCCCAGGTCGCGGTGCGCATGATTCACGCCTGCGGGATGACCGACCTGCCCCAGGACCTCGGGTACACCCCGGACGTCGTCCTGCGGGCGCGCGCCGCGCTGGAGGCCGGCGCGCCGATCCTGTGCGACGTGCAGATGGTCGCGAGCGGGGTCACCCGCAAGCGGCTGCCCGCCGACAACGAGGTGATCTGCACCCTCTCCGACCCGGCCGTGCCGGAACTCGCCGCCCGGATGGGCACCACGCGCAGCGCCGCGGCCCTCGAAGTCTGGCGCGACCGGGGCCTGTTGGAGGGCTCGGTCATCGCCGTCGGCAACGCCCCGACCGCCCTCTTCCGCCTGCTGGAGATGATCGAGGAGGGCGCGCCGCGCCCCGCCGCCGTCATCGGCGTCCCCGTCGGCTTCATCGGCGCGGCCGAGTCCAAGGACGCGCTCGCCGCCCACCCCTCGGGCCTCGACCACCTGATCGTGCGGGGCCGGCGGGGCGGCAGCGCCATCGCCGCCGCGGCCGTCAACGCCATCGCGAGCGTGGCCGAATGAGCGCCGCCGACGTGACCCCCGGACGGCTCTACGGCGTCGGCCTCGGCCCCGGCGACCCCTCCCTGATGACCCTGCGCGCCGTCGAGGTGATCGCGGAGGCGGACGTCGTCGCGTACCACTCCGCCCGCCACGGCCGCTCCATCGCCCGCTCGATCGCCGCGAAGCACCTGCGCGCCGACCACGTCGAGGAACCGCTGGTCTACCCGGTCACCACCGAGACCACCGACCACCCCGGCGGCTACCAGGGCGCGATGGAGGAGTTCTACGAGGCCTCCGCCGCCCGCCTGGCCGCACACCTCGACGCCGGCCGGACCGTCGCCGTGCTCGCGGAGGGCGACCCGCTCTTCTACGGCTCGTACATGCACATGCACAAGCGCCTCGCGGACCGCTACCGGGCCGAGGTGATCCCCGGCGTGACCTCGGTGAGCGCCGCCGCCGCCCGCCTGGGAACCCCGCTGGTGGAGGGCGAGGAGGTGCTGACCATCCTGCCCGGCACCCTGCCCGAGGAGGAGCTCACCGCCCGGCTCGCCGCCACCGACTCGGCGGTCGTGATGAAGCTCGGCCGCACCTTTCCCGCGGTGCGCCGGGCCATGGAGAACAGCGGCCGGCTCGCCGAGGCCCGCTACGTCGAGCGCGCCACCATGGCGGGCGAGCGCACGGGTCTGCTCGCCGACACCGACCCCGACAGCGTCCCGTACTTCGCCGTCGCCGTGGTGCCCAGCCGGATCGGCAACCCGGGCAGCGTGCCGTCCGGCCCCGGCGAGGTCGTCGTGGTCGGCACCGGACCGGCCGGCCCGCTGTGGCTGACCGCCGAGACCCGGCGCGCACTGGCCGACGCCGAGGTGCTGGTCGGGTACACGACCTACCTGGACCGCGTCCCGGTGAAGCCGGGGCAGGTCCGGCACGGCTCCGACAACAAGGTGGAGTCGGAGCGCGCCGAGTTCGCGCTGGACCTCGCCCGCCGCGGCAAGCGGGTCGTCGTGGTCTCCGGCGGCGACCCCGGCGTCTTCGCGATGGCCACGGCCGTCCTGGAAGTCGCCGGTCAGGACGCCTACAAGGACGTGCCGGTACGGGTCCTGCCGGGCGTGACCGCCGCCAACGCCGCGGCCGCGGCGGCCGGGGCGCCGCTCGGCCACGACTACGCCACCGTGTCGCTCTCCGACCGGCTCAAACCGTGGGAGGTCATCGCCGAGCGGCTGCGCGCCGCCGCCGCGGCCGATCTGGTGCTCGCCCTGTACAACCCGGGCTCGCGCAGCCGCACCTGGCAGGTCGCCCAGGCCAGGGAACTCCTGCTGGAACTGCGCTCCCCGCAGACCCCGGTGGTCGTCGCGCGGGACGTCGGCGGCCCGGAGCAGTCGGTGCGGATCGTGACCCTCGCCGAACTGGAGCCGGCCGAGGTGGACATGCGCACGATCCTGCTGATCGGTTCCTCGCAGACCCAGGTCACCGAGCGGGCCGACGGCTCCCGGGTGACGTGGACCCCGCGCCGCTACGCCTGACCGGTCTGACCGGTCAGACCGGTCTGACCGGTCGACGCGAGAGCCGGGCCCCGGGGCGATGACGCCCCGGGACCCGGTCGCTCGGGCGGTTCAGCCGTGGCCGCGCCGGGTTCAGGCGTGGAAGCCGGTCAGCCGGGCCAGCGCCGCCTCGACGGAGTCCGCCTCCGACACGCCCTCGGGCACCGGGGGTCGCCGTACGACCAGCACCGCGATGCCCGCCTCGCGGGCGGCGACGAGCTTGGGGGCGGTGGCGTCGCCGCCGCTGTCCTTGGTCACCAGGACGTCGATCCGGTGCCGGGCCAACAGCTCCCGCTCGTCGGCGAGGCCGAACGGCCCCCGCGCGAGCAGCACTTCGAGGCGCGGCGGCCGCTCCCCGTCCGGCGGGTCCACCGAACGCACCAGGAACCAGGGCTCGGTGAGGTGCGCGAAGCGGTGCAGGCCCATCCGGCCCGTGGTCAGGAACACCCGGCGGCCCTTCTCCGGGAGCAGGGCGGCGGCCGCGTCGAGGGAGTCGACGAACGTCCAGTCGTCGCCGGGGCCCGCGGTCCAGCCGGGGCGGCGCAACGCGAGCAGCGGCACGCCGGTGAGTTCCGCCGCCCGCGCCGCGTGGAAACTCATCCGCTCCGCGAAGGGGTGGGTGGCGTCGACGAGGTGGGTGACCCGGTGGGTGGTCAGCCAGGCCGCCAGCCCCTCGACCCCGCCGAAGCCGCCGATGCGGGTATCGCCCGGCGGCAGCACGGGCGCGCCGACCCGGCCGGCCAGGGAGGTCGTCACCCGCAGCGGGGTCCGCTCCAGCGCCTCCGCGAGCCGGCGGGCCTCCGTCGTGCCGCCCAGGATCAGCAGGTGACCGGAGTCTCCTTCAGCAGACATGCCGGTCGCGTTCGGCGGAGTACAGGTGACTGTCGCGGAACTGCTCCGCGACCAGCGTGCGACCCACCACGATCACTGCGGTGCGCACCAGCCCGGCGGTTTTCACCTGCTCCGCGATGTCGGTCAGGGTGCCGCGCAGGATCAACTCGTCGGGGCGGCTGGCCATCGCGACCACCGCGACGGGGCAGTCCGCCCCGTAGTGCGGCAGCAGTTCCTCGACGACCCGGTCGACGTACCGCGTCGCCAGGTGCAGGACCAGCAGCGCGCCGCTGCGGCCGAGCGTCGCCAGGTCCTCCCCGGGCGGCATCGGGGTGGCCTGCTGGGCGATCCGGGTCAGGATCACGGTCTGCCCGACGGTGGGCACGGTCAACTCCCGCTTCAGCGCGGCGGCCGCCGCGGCGAACGCCGGTACGCCCGGGACCACCTCGTAGGGGATGCCGGCCGCGTCGAGGCGCCGCATCTGCTCGGCGACCGCGCTGAAGATCGACGGGTCGCCGGAGTGCAGCCGTGCCACGTCCAGGCCCGCCTCGTGCGCCCGGGTGAACTCCGCGACGATCTCGTCCAGGTTGAGCCGGGAGGTGTCGATCAGGCGGGCGTCGGCGGGGCATTCGGCCAGCAGCTCGCGCGGCACCAGGCTGCCCGCGTACAGGCAGACGGGGGCGGCGGCCAGCGTCCGGGCACCGCGCACGGTGATCAGGTCGGCGGCGCCGGGGCCCGCGCCGATGAAGTACACGGTCATGTCTGGTCCTTCTCGTTCTCGTACTCGGTCGTCCGGTCCGTCGTCGGGTGCGGTTTGGTGACCGACCACTGGGTGACCGCCATCGCCTGCCGCCAGCCCGTGAAGCCGCCGACCGGCACCGCGTGCGCGACGGCCAGCTTGACCAGTTCGCCCCCGCGGCGGCGGTAGTGGTCGCCGAGCACCGCCTCCGACTCCAGCGTGACCGTGTTGACGACCAGCCGGCCGCCGGGCGCCAGCGCCGTCCAGGCCGCGTCGAGGAGACCGGGCGCGGTCAGGCCGCCGCCGATGAACACCGCGTCGGGGGCGGGCAGTCCGATCAGCGCGTCGGGGGCGGCGCCGAGGACGACCCGCAGGCCGGGCACGCCGAGGGCGGCGGCGTTGCGGGTGATGCGTTCGGCCCGCTCGGGGACGCGTTCCACGGCCACCGCCCGGCAGGAGGGGTGGCTGCGCATCCACTCGATGCCGATGGAACCGGAACCGCCGCCGATGTCCCACAGCAACTCGCCGGGGGCCGGGGCGAGGGCGCACAGGGTCGCGGCCCGCACGTGCCGCTTGGTGAGCTGGCCGTCGTGCTCGTACGCGGTGTCGGGCAGGCCGGGCGTGGAGCCGATCCGGGGCGCCGGGGAGGCCGGGTCGCGACGGCAGTCCACGGCCACCACGTTCAACGGGTCGCCCGGCGGCCGGTCCCAGCCGTCCGCGTGGCCCTCGTACGCGTCCTCGTGCTCGGAACCGAGCTGCTCCAGCACCCGCATCCGGCTCGGGCCGAAGCCCCGCTCCCGCAGCAGTGCGGCGATCTCGCCCGGCGAGCCGGCGCCCGCGCTGAGCACGAGCACCCGCCGGCCCTCGTACAGGGCGGCGGCGAGCCGGGCCACGGGGCGGCCGACGACCGTGACGACGTCGGTGTCCTCCACCGGCCAGCCGAGCCGGGCGCAGGCGTACGACACCGAGGAGGGGTGCGGGAGGACGTGCAGGGCGTGCGGTCCGAGTTCCTCGCAGAGGGCGCGGCCGATCCCGTAGAACATGGGGTCGCCGCTGGCCAGCACCGCGATCCGGCGGCCCGCGTGCTCGGCCGTCAGTTTCGGGACGGCCGGGCGCAGCGGGCTGGGCCAGGCGACCCGTTCGCCGGGGCAGGCGTCGGCCGGCAGCAGGTCCAGTTGGCGGGGCCCGCCGATCAGCACCTCGGCGGAGGTCAGCGCGGTCCGCGCGGCGGCGGTGAGCCCGGCCCAGCCGTCGGCGCCGAGGCCGACGACCGTCACGGGGAGGGCGGGGGGTGCGGAGCTCACTGCGTGGACCTCGGGGGAGGGGAAGCGGATGGACCCGCAGCCTACTGGCCTGCGCGTGTGCCCGCCCCCCGGGGTGACGGGGCCCACGTGCGGGCCCGTGTGCCGGCCCTGCGGGACCCATGGTGTTACCCTCAGTAACCACGTCGTCGTGAGGGAGTCGAGATGCCCGGCTGGAACGTCAGGAACATCCCCGACCAGAGCGGCCGCACCGCCGTCGTGACCGGGGCCAACAGCGGCATCGGGCTGATCGCGGCCCGCGAGCTGGCCCGCGCCGGGGCCGGGGTCGTCCTGGCCTGTCGCAGCGCGGCCCGGGGCAGGGCCGCGGTGGTGCGGTTGCGGACCGAGGTCCCCGGCGCCGACGTGGAGTTCATGCCGCTGGACCTCGCCGACCTCGGCTCCGTGCGGGAGTTCGCCCGGGACTGGTCGCGGGCCCACGACACCCTGGACCTGCTCGTCAACAACGCCGGCGTGATGGCCCTGCCCCACGGCCGCACCGCCGACGGCTTCGAGAGCCAGTTCGGGATCAACCACCTCGGTCACTTCGCCCTGACCGGGCTGCTCCTGCCCCGTGTCCTCGCCGCCGGCGACGGGGCGCGGATCGTCAACCTCTCCAGTGCCTTCCACGCCCTCGGCGACCTCGACCACGACGACCTCAACTCCGAACGCGGATACCGGCGCTGGATCGCCTACGGGCGCTCGAAGACCGCCAACCTCCTGTTCACCCACGAACTGTCCCGGCGCCTGGCGGCCGCCGGCTCCGGGATCGTCACGGCCGCCGCCCACCCCGGCTACGCCTCCACCAACCTGCACGTCGGGGCGGCCCCCCGGGCCGGGCGCACCCTCACGTCCCGGATCGCCGTCGCCGCGAACGCCGCCGTCAACGCCGTCGGCATCGCCGTCGTCGCGCAGTCCGCCGAGGCCGGCGCGCTGCCCACCCTGTACGCGGCCACCGCCCCCGGGGTCCGGCCCGACGCGTTCATCGGGCCGAGGCTCGGCTGGCGCGGGGCGCCCGCCCGGTCCTGGCGGGCCAAGTGGACCCTCGACGACGCGTCCGGGGAGCGGCTCTGGAGCGCCTCCGAGAAACTGACCGGGGTGTCGTACCCGTGGCCGGCGCGATGAACGGCCACCGCCTCCGGGGCCGACGGCCGACATCCGCCCCCGGCAGGCCCTTGACGCGCGCCGCGGCCGCCGTCACGGGCGCCCCGAAGTGAGCCCGTCCGCCCCCGGGACGCCTCCGGGCGCCCCGGACGGGCCCTGAACCGGGCCCCGCCGTCCCCGGACACTCGGCGGCATGGACGACGACGCTACGGACAACCACCCAGCCCCCGGGCTCCCTCCGAGGCGCAGGCGCACCCGGCGCGGATCACGGGAGCCGCCTCAGGGGGAGCCGGTCGCCCGCGCGTAGAGGGCGCGGGTGCCCTCGTCGAACCGACTGCTGTACGAGGTCGTCTCGCCGCCGCCGTCCCGGCCGCCGACCACCCCGATCAGGGCGGGGCCGTCGGTCAGGATCGGGCCGCCGCTGGTCCCGTTCGGTACGCCCGCGCAGTCCAGCCGCACCTGCGCGGGCCCTTCCGCCCGGGCCGTGTTGTAGCAGTCCACCGGCTGTTCGGCGTCATTCGGATAGCCCACCACCCGTGCGGGCGCGGGCAGTCGGGGGTCGAACCGGATCGCGGGCGCGCCCGTGACGTCCTCCAGCCGCTCCCCGGGGTGCCCGGGGCGGCGCACCCGCACGAAGGCCACGTCGTGATCGGGGTCCGCGGACTCTGTCCAGCGGGGGTCCACCTCGATCCGGGTGGGCACCCACACGCCGTACGGGGCGACGCCGTCCCGGTAGCCCGGCACGAAGGCGAGGTTGGTGCGGAAGCCGCCCCGGTACACGCAGTGGGCGGCGGTGACGAGGAGGTCCCCGTCGGGGGACTGAACCACGCCGGCGGAGCAGTGGTGGTCGGCGTCCCAGTCGCCGCCGGGGGAGAACAGCGCGCCGATCGCGGGCTCGGGCGCCGTGCTCCGGGCCTCCAGGGGGGAGGAGGGGCGCCAGTCGCCCTCCGGCCGCGACCGCACCGGGGTCGCGGATCCGGCCGGCTCGGCGGCCGCCTCGGAACCGGCGGGGGTCGGGGTGTCGTCGCGCGGCGCCTCGACCTCCACCACGAGCCCGTCCAGGACCGCCGCGGCCGTCCGGTCGGCGCGTTCCGGGTCCTGGAGGTAGGTGCCCCGGGCCGGGTCCCCGTCCGCGAGGTGCGCGGCGACGACGCGCAGCTCCCACACGACCCAGGAACCGGCTCCCACCAGGGCGAGAACGATCCCGAGCAGCACGAGGCGGACGCGTCTCGCCCCGCCCCCCGCTTTGCCGACCATGTGGTGCTCCCGCTCCCGTTCCCGAAGATCCCTCGACGACCCGTCCGACGGGTGCGACGTGCCGAGGGTTCCCGAAACGGCACGTGTCCGTGCTCACAGCCCGTGCACGGACGGGCGGATGACGCCGCTACCCTTGTTGCGAACCATTCGCAACAAGGGTTGAAGGTGTCGTCGTGGGATCTCCGGTGGTGCTCGGCCTCGAATCGTCCTGCGACGAGACCGGTGCGGGGATCGTGCGCGACGGACGACTCCTCGCGCACGTCGTCGCGTCGAGCATGGACGAGCACGCCCGCTTCGGCGGAGTGGTCCCCGAGATCGCGGCCCGCGCCCACCTGCACGCCTTCAACCCGGTCGTCCGCCAGGCGCTCGACCAGGCCGGGCTGCGGATGTCGCAGCTCGACGCGATCGCCGTCACCACCGGACCCGGCCTCTCCGGCGCGCTCCAGGTCGGCCTCGCCGGCGCCAAGACCCTCGCCTACGCCCTGGACCTGCCGCTGTACGGGGTCCACCACCTGGCCGGACACGTCGCCGCCGACACCCTGGAGCACGGGCCGCTGCCCGAGCCCTGCATGGTCCTGATCGTCTCCGGCGGCCACACCTCGCTGCTGCTGGTGCGCGACCTCGTGCGCGAGCCGATCCTGCACCTCGGGGACACCCTCGACGACGCGGCCGGCGAGTGCTTCGACAAGGTCGCCCGGGTCCTCGGCCTGCCCTACCCGGGCGGGCCGGCCATCGACCGGGCCGCCCGGGACGGCGATCCGAAGGCCGTCGCCTTCCCCCGCCCGCTCACCGGCGGGCCCCGCGCCGGCGACCCGTACGCCTACTCCTTCTCCTTCTCCGGGCTCAAGACCGCCGCCGCCCGCTGGGTCGAGGGCCACCGGCTGCGCGGCGAGGAGCCGCCGGTCGCCGACGGCGCGGCCTCCCTCCAGGAGGCGGTGGCCGACGTGCTGACCCGCAAGGCGGTCGCGGCCTGCAAGGAGTACGGGGTCCGGACCCTGGTGGTCGTCGGCGGGGTGGCGGCCAACTCCCGCGTGCGCGACCTCGCGGAGCGGCGCTGCGCCTCCGCCGGGATCGAACTGAGGGTTCCGCCGATGACCCTGTGCACCGACAACGGCGCGATGATCGCGGCCATCGGCGACCTGCTGGTCCGCTCGGGCACGGAGCCGGCCCCGTACGAGCTGACGATCGACCCGTCGGCGCCGCTGGAGTACGCCGCGCTCAACCCGCGGGCGGCCGTCGAGCCGGCGTGAGCGCCGCGACGCCGGCCGCCGGGGGCATCGACCCGCCGGCCCCGTCCGCCGCCGCGGGCCGCCCCGCCGGTCCGGCCGGCCCGTCCCACTCCGTGTTCAGCGCCAACGCCGCCCGGTGGCCCTCGGGAACCCGCACGTCGGTCAGCGTCCACCCCGGCAGCCGCGCCGGCTCCGGCCCCGACCCCACGTAGTCCGCGGCCGGGTCCTCCGACAACCCCACCCCGAGGCCCTTGAGGTAGGCCTCCTTGCGGGTCCACACCCGGGTGAAGGCGCGGGCGCGTTCGCCGGCCGGGAGGGCGGCCAGCTCCGCCGCCTCCCTCGGGTGCAGCACGTCCGCCGTGTCGGCGATCACGTCGGGCCGCACCACCTCCTCCACGTCCACCCCGACCGGCGCGGAGGCGAACGCCAGCAGGCTGATCCCGGTGCAGTGCGAGAGCGAGAAGTGCAGGGTCCCGCCCGGGAGCACGGGACGCCCGTGCGGCTCCGCGCAGTGCGAGCACGGCGCCCGCTCGACGACCACCTCGCGCGGGGCGGTCCCCAGATACGCGCCGAGCAGCCGGCGCAGCGCCACGTGCGCGCAGACGTACGCGTCCCGGTCGGCCGCCCGCGCGAACTCGGCGGCCCGCGCCAACTCCTGGGCGTCCAGGGTGCCCGGCGCGTGCCGGGCCGCGTGCGCCCGGTACGCGGTGGTGTCCACGAGCCACAGCTGCGGGGTCACGGCCACCAGCGCGGCCCGCTCCGGCCCGGGGTCCGACAGCGGCTCCGGGACCAGGAGCCGCCCCGGGGCCCGGCCGCGGGGCGGGAGGGCGAGGGACGTCACGGGATCCCCCTCACACCGCGGCCGGTACGGCAGGCTCCACCGGCGCCGGCGCCGGCTCCTGCGCCCGCGCCGGGTGACGCAGGGCCATCACGGCGGCGAAGGGGGAGACGAACGCGATGGCACCGCACACCAGCCAGGTGGTCTGGACGCCGAGGACCAGCGACAACGAGCTGAACACGGCGATGGAGACGGGCGCGGTGCCGATCCCGGCGAGCGACAGGGTGGACATGGCGGCGCCCATCCGGTCCTCGGGAGCCGACTGTTGGTACAGGGTGACGATCGCCGGGCCGTTCAGCCCGGACAGCAGGCCGACCCCGGCGGCGACGGCGGTCAGCGAGACCACCGACGGCATCAGCGCCATGACGAGGATCCCGGCGGCCAGGCCGGCGCCCGTCACGACGAGCCGCACGAACATGGGGATGCGGTGCGCGAACGCCGCCCCCACCGCGCTGGAGCCCAACGCCCCCACGCTGAACGCCGCCAGGACCACGCCGACCGCGCCGACGCCCCAGCCCCGCTCGGACACCAGCAGGGGCAGCGCCACCTCGGCCGGCCAACTGAACGCCATGTCCAGGCACAGCGCGGCGACGAACATCCAGCGCAGCCTCGGATGCCGGGCCAGCAGCCGGAAGCCGTCCCCGGACCGCTTCACCAGGGAGACCCCGGGCTCGGGCTCGGGCCGGACGAACCCGTGGGTGACGTGGAGCAGGCAGCCGAGCCAGATCGCGCCGGTGAGCGCGCCGACCAGCATCGCCACCCACAGCTCCCCGACGGTGATCAGGAAGGCGCCGGCCGGGGCGCCGAGGATCGGCGCGACCCGCAGGACCATCGCGTACAGGGAGTTGGCGCGCGCCAGTTGGTCGCCGCGGGCGAACAGGGGCAACAGCACCCCGGAGGCCGGTCCGGCCAGCCCGAGCAGCACGCCCTCCACCAGGGCGATGGTCACCAGCGGCCACAACTGCCCGGTGTTGGCGGTGACCACGGCGCCGACGCCGAGCAGCAGGACCCGGGCGGCGGTGGTGCGCAGCAGGACGAAGCGCGGGCCGAGGGTGTCGGCGACGGCCCCGCCGAAGATCAGCATGAGGGCGCGGGGCACGGTCGCGGCGAGCATCAGCAGCGTGACGGCGCGGGTCCCGCCGATCTGCACGGCGGTCCAGTTCATGGCGATCAGCAGGGCGAAGCTGCCCAGCTGGACGGCGGCCTGACCGCCGACGAGGCTGCCGACGCGACCCCACTGGACCTTCGCGGGGTCCGGCCGTGCGGTGTCGGGACGTGCGGGGGTGTCCATCAGGTGCACCTGTTCCGTGTGGAAGGCGAGGAAGGCGAGGAAGGCGGGAGGTCTGGGAGCGGGGAGGGGCGGACGGGGCGGGGGTCAGACCGTGCGCAGCGCGACCCGGACGGCGTGTTCCGCCGCGCGGGCCCGGGCGGACGGCCCGGGCGAACCGAAACTCCGCAGCTCCAGGTGCCCGCCCAGGTGGCCGAGGCCGGCCCCGGTCAGGACCCGGGACGCGGCGGCCCCGGCCGCGCCGCCGCCGGCGGTCGGCGTGACCGTGACCCCGGGGAGTTCGGAGAGCCGGAACCGGGCCCGGGCGAAGCCGGGTCGCCGGCAGCGACCCGGACAGCCGGGCGGCGCGGACCGACCGCCGCGCCGGCCCCGCCTCACGACGGCCCGGCGACCGCGGTCGCCGCGGCCGGACGCGCCCCGGCGGGCGCGGCCGGGTCGGGGAGCGGTGCGGCGGGGGCGGGCGCGCCGAGACGGTCCGGGGCCCACAGGTCGGCCGGGTCGAGGTCGCCCACGTGGTACTTGCCGAGGGCGCTGACCAGCAGCCGGGTCTCCAGGGCCAGCGCCTCGACCAGCCGGACCAGACCCGCCCGGGGGTCCTCGTCCACGGCGAGCAACGCCGCCCGGCCCAGGCCCACCGCCCTCGCGCCCAGGGCGAGCACCCGCACCGCACGGCCGCCCTCCCAGATCCGTCCCGAGGCGAGCAGGTCCCCGGCCGGGGTGCCGACGCGGCGCAGGCACTCGTCGAGGGGCAGGCCGACGCCGTCCAGGAAGGCCCGCGGCGCCCAACCGGTGCCGCCCTCGGCGCCGTCCACCGTGACGGCGTCGGCGCCCGCCGTCCAGGCGATGGCGGCGGCCCGGGCCACGTCCCGGCCCGGGTGGAACTTCACCCAGGTCCGGGCCAGCGGGAAGTTGTTCCGCATGAACCTCAGTTGCCGGCGGACGATCTCCTCGGTGAACGTGCCGGGGGTCGCGCAGCGCAGGCGCCGCCCGGGATCGCCCAACAGGTCACGCACCGCGAACTGTTCGGCCAGCCGCTCGGCCTCGGCCGCCTCGATCACGGTCATCCCGCCGAGCCCCGGCTTCGCGCCCTGGCCCACCTTCAGCTCGAACCCCAGCCGGCCGGAGTCCCGCAGGGCGCGCGTCCCCGGGTCGCTGTACAGCAGGTTCCACACCTCGGAGTCGGCGTCCTCGGTCGACTGCTGCACGACCACCCCGCCGACCCCGTCGGCGACGGTCTCGGCGTACGCCGTCACCCGCTCCAGCAGCGCCGAACGCGTGCCGTATCCGTGGACCGGCACCATGTTCTCCCCGATCACCATCGGGATGCCGAGCCGCGCGGCCTGCCGGCCCGCGGCCACGCCGAGGTCACCGCTGCCCGCCCGGGTCGAGCCGAACGCCGAGAGGTAGAGCGGGAGCCGCGAGGCGAAGCCGCCGACCCGGGTGCGCAGGTCCACGTCCTCGTAGGAGGGCTCCCGGCCCAGGTCGATCAGCTTCTCCAGCCGCCTGGGCATGAACACCGGCGGCATGAGACGCAGGGCGTCCAGGCCGTCCCGCTCGACGGGTGCGGCCCCGAAGAGCCGGGACCCGTACCCGTCCGCCGCCGGGAACACCTCGGCCGTGCCGGTCCGCGCCCGGGCCCGTACCGCCTCCTCGGGGAACCCGGGGGCGCTCAGCGCGCTCACGGCGCGATCACCCCGGGCAGCTTCGGGTACGCGCTGACCTGCCACAGCGCGTCCAGACCGGTGAGGAAGCGAACCAGGCGCTGGAGTCCCATCCCGAAGCCGGCGCTCGGCTCGATGCCCTCGCGGGCCAGGTCCAGGTACCAGGCGTACTTGGCGGGGTTCTCCCCGCTCTCCCGCATGCGGGTCACGATCGTCGCGTACGCGGACTCGCGCTCGCTGCCGCTGACGAGCTCGCCGAAGCCGCCGTGCGCGATCAGGTCGAAGTTGCGCAGCACGCCCGGCCGTTCGGGATCCTCGCGGTCGTAGAACCCGCGCGAGCCCTTCGGGTAGTCGTCGACGAAGAACGGGCGGTCGGCCTCCAGCGAGAGCAGCTTCTCGCCCGCCCAGTCGATCTCGGCGTCCGGGCTCTGCGGGTGGCCCCGCCCGATCAGCGCGGCCACCGCCTCCTCGTGGGTGCGGGTGTCGAACTTGCCCTGCCGCAGCTCGGCGAAGTCCAGTTCGTCACGGCCCAGTTCGCGCAGCACGTGCGGCACGGCCGTCCACACGTGCTCCACCACGTGCGTCAGCAGCCCGGCCGCGAGTTCCTGCGCGTCGCGACGCGTACCGCCCGCCAGCTCCACGTCGATCTGGTGGAACTCCACCAGGTGCCGGCCGGTGGACGCCGTCTCCGGCGGCTCCACGCGGACGTTCGGCGCGATGTAGAACAGCCGGGGAAACCCCTTCAGCGAGGCCTGCTTGTAGAGGATCGCGCTCGTCATGAGCTTGTACGGCCGGCCGTAGTAGTCCACGTCCAGCGCCTTGGCGCCGCGACCGCCCGGGTCCGTCACCGGGCCCACCAGCGGCGGGAGCAGCTCGACGAACTCCCTGCCGCGCAGGAACTCCCGTGCCGCGAAGAGGACTTCCTGTTGCACCAGCATCGCCGACCGCAGCTCGGGGGAGCGCAGGTGCTCGCCGAGCGGCGGCGGGGTCGGGGGCGTCGTTCCCGTCGTCCGCGTCGTCACTGTCGTCCCCGCGGTGTCCGCGGGTTCCGGTCGGTGGGTGGTTTCCATGGTGTCGACTCCTGTCTCGTGTCCGTGTGTGTTCGAACCGGCCGCGTGCTCGAACCCGGCCGTGTGCGCGTCCCGGTCAGCCGGGTCGGTCCTCCTCGCCGGCGTCGTCGTACCTCCGGGCCACCGCCCCCAAGGCCACCAGCAGCCCGTCCGAGGTCATGGGGCGCCGCCGACCGGCCGGGGCCGCGTACGGCGCGACCGGCATCGCCCCGACCTCGGACCAGCGCAACCGGCCGGCCCCGTCCACGAAGCTGCGCGAGCGCCCCGCGTTGTCCGGGTGCAGGCAGTACGGGACGTCCAACACGCCCCGCGCGAAGGCCTTTCGCAGTGCCCGCCCGAGGTCCTCGTCGAGTTCCAGCACGGCCTCCACGAAGGCCAGGGCCTCCCGGTACACCTCACTGTCGGCGGGCCCGCCGGCCGGCCCCGCCTCCGCCAGGGCCGCGCTCGCCGCGGCCGTCTCCAGGGCGCGCACGTTCTCCGTCACCGTCGGGATGCGGTGTGCCTCGGCCGCGGTCTTCACGATCAGCCGCTGCGCCCCGGCCCGTACGGCCAGCCGGGCCGAGGCCTCCAGCAGCCGGGTCGCGCCCCGCTCGGTACGGGGGAACACCCCCATGTAGGTGTAGAGGACGACGTGCCGGTCCACGCCCGCCGGCAGGAACTCCCCGGCGAGCCGGTGCAAGGCCCGTATCGCCTCGGTGTCCTGACCGGGGTCGCTCTGCTGGGCGTAGCTGAGAGAGACGCTGCCGATGCCGTGCCGGGCGAAGAACAGCCCCTCCAGCAGGCTGAGCGCCACCAGCAGCCCGGGAGGGCAGAGCTGGCCGAGCATGCAGCCGCCGAAGCTCTCCAGGTGCGGCACCCGCGGCGCCGGGACCAGCTCGGCCAGCAATGCGCAGCAGCGGGCCCAGTTCTCCACGGACTCCGACAGCGGGGTCCGCCCGTAGGGCAGGCAGTACGAGACGGGTCCGCCCTCGGTGGCGTCGAGCCCGGCGGCGACGAGGGCCCGCACGATCGACTCGGGCCGGGAGGAGCCGTGCCGCACCTGGACCGGGAACCCCGGGTCCAACACCCCGTCGAGCAGGGCGCGGGTCAGGTCGGCGGGGTGGGTGGCGATCGGATAGCCGTTGAGCGCGAGACCCTCGGCGAGCGCGGCCCGGGCGGCGGCCTGATCGCCGACCCGGGTGTAGCTGTCGATGGTGAGCGTGCCCGCGGTGGTGGCGACGGCGGCCTTGGTGCGCTCCAGGCCGGCCCGCATCCGGCGCGGCTCGCCGAACCCCATCCGGGGCTGGACGACGAGCTGCCCGGCGGCCGCCGCCCGCGCGACGAAGGCCCCGAACGAGGGAGCCGTGGTGGTGGTTCGGGCCACGATCGGTGCGGCGAGCGTGGCGGCGGTCATGCCACGGCCCGCGCGGCGGTGGCGGTGGCGTCGATGGTGGTCGAGGGGCTCAGGTAGCGGCGCAGGGCCTCGATGTCCCCGTCGTCGAACACGGCGTCGCAGCCGGCGTCGAGGAGCAGGCCCCGCGCGTGCGGATCGGCCCGGCCCGCGACGCCCAGCTTGCCGCCGATCACCACGGGAAGGGTCAGGCCGGCGCGCCGCACGGCCCGGACGGCGCTCAGCCCGTCGCGGTAACCGTGGCCGTTCACACTGCTGATGACCACCAGGTCGGGCGCGTCGGCCGCGCACGCGGCGGTCAGCAGGTCGTCGGTCACACAGGGCCCCAGATTGCGCACCCGGTGCCCCTGCTCCTCCAGGAAGAGCTGGAGATAGACGAGATTCCACGTATGGGAATCCGATGCCGTGCCCGTCAGCAGGATGTTCACATTCCGTCGTCGCATGCCGACAAATATAGGAACGGATGTCTCCGGCAAGGGGAAGTCCGGGCGGCAGTATCGGGGAATTCGGTCCGTGCTGCCGTCCGGAATGCCGGTGTGCGGAATGAAGGAAACGGAAAGCCGTGACCCGCACTGCGGGTCACGGCTTTCCCTGCATTCCGGCAGGAATTCAGGCGTCCGGAGCGGACGGGTTCACGCGTACTGGGCGACGAGGCTCTTCGGGCGGATGTCCGTCCAGTTCTCCTCCACGTACGCCAGGGCGTCCGCCCTGGTTCCCACGCCCCACACCGGCTCCCAGCCGTCGGGGACGGCGGCGAACGCGGGCCACAGGGCGTGTTGGCCCTCGGCGTTCACCACGACGTGGAACGTGCCCTCGGTGTCGTCGAAAGGATTGGTCATGACAGACTCCTCAATTTCTCGGAAAGGATGCGACCGATCAGGGCGAGCGGGGCCGGCTCTCCCATGCGGGTGTGCGGGACCCCGATGACGTGATGCTCGACGCGGCCCTCGATGTAGGGAATCCAGTGCCGCACGAGCGTGTTTTCCGTTTCGCCGTCCTCGAGGGCCGCCAGGAACAACAGGTCGGTGGCCACCGGGCGCGGCGCGTACAGGTTCATGATTTCCGCGTGGTTGATGGACGCCCCGATCACCGAGCGGATCTCCTCGTCGGAGAACGCGCCGAGCACCGGGTCCTTCAGTCGGACCAGGCCGATGAGGGCGTCCACGTCGAAGGGGGCGTCCGCCGGCTCGTCCGCGGCGTCGCCGACGAGCATGTCCCGCTTCTGGGCCGGCGTCATCGCGCGCCGCTCCGGCTCGGTCGGCAGCAGGTGGACGTCCATCATGGCCAGCAGCTCGGTGCGTTCGCCGAGTTCGGCCAGCGCGACGGCGAGGGCGTGCGCGACCGTGCCGCCGAAGGACCAGCCGAGGAAGCGGTACGGGCCGTGCGGTTGGACCTCGCGGATCAGCGGGAGGTAGTCCGCCACCATCTCCTCGACCGTCTCGGGGGAGTGGCCCCACTCGCTCAACGCCCGCGCCTGGATCGCGTACAGCGGCTGGTCGGGCCCCAGGTGCCGGGCGAGCCCGGCGTACGGCCACCCCACGCCGGTACCGGGGTGGACGCAGAACAACGGCCGTTGCGCACCCCGGGTGGCCAGCGGCAGCACCACCCCCATCGGGTCGAAACCGGTGGGTTCGTCGCCCAGCAGCCCCGCCACGGTCGGGGTGCGGAACAGGTCACGGACCCCGAGTTCCAGCCCCAGCACCGTCCGCATCCGGCTGATCAGGCGCACCCCGAGCAGCGAATGCCCGCCCAGGCCGAAGAAGTTGTCGTCGATGCCGACGTCCGGGACCCCGAGCACCTCGGAGAAGAGCCCGCAGAGCACCTCCTCGCGCGGGGTGCGCGGCTCCCGGCCCGCGCCGCGCACCGCGGGCGCGGGCGCGGGCAGGGCCGCCCGGTCCGGCTTGCCGTTGACGGTGAGCGGGATGGCGTCGACCACCACCGCCGCGGCGGGGACCATGTGCTCGGGCAGCTCGCCGCCGGCCCAGCGCAGCAGCTCGGTGTCGGTGAGGGTGTGGCCGGCGCGCGGCACGACGTACGCGACGAGGCGCTTGCCGCCCGGTCCGTCCTCGAAGACCACCACCGCGACCTGCCCCACGCCAGGGTGCCGGGCCAGGGTCTCCTCGATCTCGCCCGGCTCGATGCGGAAGCCGCGCAGTTTGATCTGGCCGTCGGCCCGCCCGATGAACCGCAGTTCCCCGTCGGGCGTCCAGTGCGCCAGGTCCCCGGTGCGGTACATCCGCCCGCCGTCGCCGCCGAACGGGTCGGGGACGAACCGCTCGGCGGTCAGGCCCGGCCGGCCGACGTAGCCGCGCGCCACCTGTGTGCCGGCGATGTACATCTCGCCGGGGACCCCCACCGGGACGGGCCGCAGCCGCGCGTCCAGGACGTGGACGCGGGTGTTGTCGAGCGCGGCCCCCAGGTACACGCCCGGCAGGGTGCGCACGGTGAGGGGGAGGCGCTGGTGGTGGGAGGCGAAGGTGGTCTCGGTCGGCCCGTACGAGTGGACGAGGACGGTGTCGGGGCACTGGTCCAGGACCCGTTGGAGGGCGCTGGGGGAGGCGACGTCGCCGCCGGTCCACACCTCGTCCAGCAGCTTCAGGGTGTCGAGGCCCTCGTCCGCCATGATGTGGAAGAGACCCATGGTGAAGTAGGCGGCGGTGACGTCGTGCGTGCGGATGGTGTGGTCGAGTTCCGCGACGTCGGTGCCGTCGCCGGGGGCGATGACCAGCTGCCCGCCGTTCAGCAGCGGCACCCACCACTCGTAGGTCGAGGCGTCGAAGCCGATCGCGGAATGGACCAGCATCCGGCGGTGGTTGGCCAGGTCCCAGCAGCGGTCGCCGGCCAGCTCGACCACGTTGCGGTGGGTCACCGCGACCCCCTTGGGGCGGCCCGTGGAGCCCGAGGTGAACATCACGTACGCCGACGCGTCCTCGCCCACGAGCACACCGGGACCCGAGGCGACCGCCCCCCGGTCGCCGTCGCCGACATCCGTGCCCGCGCCGTCGCCGGTGTCGTCCACGGACAGGATGCGCACGCCGGCCGCCCGCTCCCGCCCCACCGACGCCGCGTCGAGGTGCGCCGAGCCCGTCACCAGGACCCGCGCCGACACGTCCTCCATGATCATGCGGATCCGGGCCTGAGGCAGCCGCGGGTCCAACGGGACGTACGCCGCACCGCACTTGAGCACGGCCAGCACGGCGACCAGGAGGTGCGGCGTGCGCTCCGACAGGATCCCTACCGCCCCGTCGCGGGGGACGCCCGCGGCGACGAGCCGGTGGGCGAGGGCGTCGGCCCGCGCGTCCAGCGCGGCGTACGAGAGCCTTTCCTCCTCGTACGAGACGGCGATCCGGTCCGGTGTCCTGCGGGCCTGCTCCGTGAACCGTTCGTGGATCAGCCCGCCCGCGACGCGCGGTACGGCCGTGTCGTTGTACTCGGCCAACCGGGACTCGTCCCGCTCCGACCGGAGCCGGACGTCCCCGATCCGCTGCCCCGGGTCCTCGGCCACCGCCCGCAGGGTCCGCGCCAGGTGCTCCGCCAGTACGGCGGCGGTCGGCTCGTCGAAGAGGTCCGTCGCGTACTCCAGCACACCGCCGAGCCCGCCCGGAGCGCCCCGCTCGCCGCGGAGTTCGCGCAGCGACAGCGTGAGGTCGAACTTGGTGAACCGGAACTCCGAGCCCAGCGGGACCCCGGTCAGGGCGCCGTCCGGCGCGGTCCGCGGTTCGTCCGGCTGCACCTGCACGATCACCTGCGTCAGGGGGTGGTGGGCGGTGGAGCGCACCGGGTTCAGTTGCTCGACGACCAGGTCGAAGGGGAGTTCCTGGTGGGCGTAGGCGCCGAGCCCGGTGTCCCGGACCCGGTCCAGCAACTCGGCGAAGGACGGGTCGCCGGAGGTGTCGCAGCGCAGGACGAGCGTGTTGACGAAGAAGCCCACCAGCTCGTCCAGGGCCTCGTCGTCACGGCCCGCGATCACCGTGCCCAGCGGCAGGTCGGTGCCCGCCCCGTGCCGGGTCAAGGTGGCGGCCACGGCCGCCTGGACCACGGTGAGGAGCGTGGTGCCGTGGTCCAGCGCGAGCCGCTCCAGCCGGGCGTGCGTGTCGGCGTCCAGGGTCACCGGCGTGGCGGCCCCCCGGTGCGAGGCCTCCGCGGGCCGGGTGCGGGCTGCGGTCAGCTCCAGTACCGGCGGGGCGTCGGCCAGGGTCGCACGCCAGTACGCGGCGTGCCGCGCGAACGCGGTGTCCCCGTCCGCCGCGGCGCCGTCCTCCAGGGCCGCGCGTTCCCACAGCGCGTAGTCGGCGTACTGCACCGGGAGGGCCTCCACGGCGGGCGCCCGGCCGGCCTCCCGGGCCTCGTACGCCCGCGCCAGGTCGGCGAGGAGCGGTCCGGCGGACCAGCCGTCGGCGGCGATGTGGTGCACCACCAGCACCAGGAACCGTTCGGTCCCGGCGTCGATCAGCGTCGCCCGCAGCGGCGGCTCCGTCGCGAGGTCGAAGACGTGGCCGGCGGCGGCGTCGACCGCCGCCCCGCCCTGCCCCTCCGGCACGGTCACCCGTACCGGTTCGGGCCGCACCGCCTCCAGGATCCGCTGGTACGGCTCCCCGTCCACCGCCGGGTACACGGTCCGCAGCACCTCGTGCCGGTCCGACACGTCGGCCAGCGCCGAGGCCAGCACGGCCGGGTCCAGCGGCCGGTCCAGGCGCAGCGCGAACGGGATGTTGTACGAGGGGCTCGGCCCCTCCAACTGGTCCACGAACCAGAGCCGGCGCTGCGCGGACGACAGCGGGATCCGCTCCGGTCGATCCGCCGCCGCCACGGGGACCAGCGGGGGCCGGCCGGCCGGCGCGGCCTCCCGGACCAGGCGGACCGCGAGCTCGGCGGGCGTCGGCGCGAGGAACAGGTCCCGGATGCGCGCCTCCAGCCCGAGCGTGGCCCGGATCCGGTTGACGAGCCGCACCCCCATCATCGAATGGCCGCCCGCCGAGAAGAAGTTGGCGTCGGGGGCCACCGGCCCGTCGAGCCCGATCACCTCGCCGAACAGTGCGCACAGCACCTGCTCGGCGGGGGACCGACGGCCGGTGGGTACGGTCGTCCCCCCGGCCGACGCGTCGAGGGCCGCCCGCGCCCCAGCCGCCCGGGCCCGGCGTTCCGCGATCCCCCGCCGTTCCTCCTCGTCGAGCAGCGGCCGGGTGGAGGGGCGCGCGTCGGGGTCGGCCGCCGCGTGCGCGAGGGCCCGGGTGAACGCGTCGAGCAGCAGCCGGGCCGTCTCCGGCTCGAACAGGTCCGTCGCGTACTGCCACCACACCTCCAGGCCGCCGCCCGGCAGCTCCACGCAGGAGGCGCTGAGGTCGAACTTGGCGACCTCCAGGCCCGGTTCGACGTACCGCCCGGTCAGGGCGCCGTCGCCGAGCGAGACCCGCTCCCCGTCCTGCGCCTGCGCGGTCAGCATCACCTGGAAGAAGGGGTTGACGGCGAACTCCCGCCGCGGGTTCAGGGCTTCCACCAGCAGGTCGAAGGGCAGTTCCTGACGGGCGTACGCGGCCAGGTCCGCGTCCCGGGCCCGCTCGACCAACTCACCGTACGGGGCGTCGCCCGAGACGTCGGTGCGCAGCACCAGCGTGTTCACGAAGAGCCCGACCAGCTCGTCCAGGGCCTCGTCGTCCCGCCCCGCGACCGGGGTGCCGATCGCGATGTCCGTCCCCGCGCCGACCGCGGCCAGGGCCAGCGCCAACGCGGGCTGGAGCACCATCAACAGGCTCGCCCCGCGTTCCGTGCCGATCGCGGTCAGCCGGCGGTGCGTGTCGGCGTCGAGGCGGGCCACCAGCGTGGCGGCGGCGCCGGTCGGCTCGGCGGGCCGGGGACGGTCCAGCGGCAGGTCCAGCAGTGTCGGCATGCCGTCCAGGGCGGCCCGCCAGTGCTCCAGCGCCTCCGCCGGCCGCTCCAGCAGCTCGTGCTGCCACAGCGTGTAGTCCGCGTACTGCAAGGCCAGCGGCTCCCGGGCGGGGGCACGCCCGGCCGCCCGGGCCGCGTACGCCTCGCCGAGGTCGCGCAACAGCGGTCCGACCGACCAGCCGTCGGCCGCGATGTGGTGCATCAGCAGCGCCAGCGTCGCCGATCCGTCACCGGGCACGAACAGTCGCGCCCTGAAAGGCAGTTGGGTGCCCAGGTCGAAGGTTTCGGCGGTGAACCGGGCCACGAGCGCGGCCACCTCCGGCGGCGCGCACCCGGTCACCTCGAGCGGCACCGGCGGCGCCTGGAGCACGTGCTGGTACGGCTCGGAGTCCACCGCCGGATGGACGGTGCGCAGCACCTCGTGCCGCTCCACCACATCGGCCAACGCCGCCGCCAGCGCGGCCGGGTCGGGCGCGGAGTCCAGCCGCAGCACCACGGGCAGGTTGTAGGTCGCCGAAGGCCCCTCCAGCCCGGCCAGGAACCACAGCCGGCGCTGGGCGAAGGACAACGGGACCCGCTCCTCGGGGGGCAGCACCTTCCCGTCGAACACGGTCCCGACGGATGGCTCGGCGCCGTCGCCGGCCGACGGGCCGCGCAGGGCCTTGCGGTCGATCTTCCCGGAGGAGGTCCGGGGCAGGCACTCCACGAGGGTCACCGTGCCGGGCACCGC
Source organism: Streptomyces sp. NBC_01426 (assembly GCF_036231985.1). Taxonomy (GTDB): domain Bacteria; phylum Actinomycetota; class Actinomycetes; order Streptomycetales; family Streptomycetaceae; genus Streptomyces. Next base: position 1,986,237 of record NZ_CP109500.1, on the reverse strand, counting down.
CGCGGCCGGCAGCTCCGCCGCGACCCGGTCCCGCAGCGCGGCGGCCTCCACCCCCTCGTCCGCGACCACGAACGCGGCCAGCCGGCGCACCCCGTCGGCGGTCTCCCGCGGCACCACGGCGGCCTCCCGCACCCCGGGGTGCGTCGTCAGCACGGCCTCCACGGAGGCCGGGTCCACCCGGTGCCCGTTGATCTTCACCTCGTCGTCCGCCCGGCCCCGGAAGCCCAACTGCCCGTCCGGCCGCACGAAGACCAGGTCGCCGGTGCGGTACGCGCGGTCCGCGCCCAGCGTGGCGAACCGGGCCGCCGTCAGCTCGGGTCGGCCGAGGTAGCCGGTCGCCAACGCGTCCCCGAGCAGCCACAGTTCACCGTCCACCACGGCCGCCCGGACGCCCGGCAGGGGCTGCCCGATGGGCACCGGACCGCCCGTGTACCGCGACAGGTCGGCGACGGTGGCCACGACGGTCGCCTCGGTGGGCCCGTACGTGTTCAGCAGCCGCACCCGCTCCGGATCCACGCTCCGGCACCACTGCGCGACCCGCTCGGGCAGCGCGGCCTCGCCGCCGATGACGACCGTGCGCAGGGTGTCCGGCAGGCGGGCGACCCCGCAGGCCAGGGCGTGGGCCAGTTCGTGCCAGTAGGCGGTGGGCAGGTCGAGCACCGTGATGCCGTGCGCCGCGCACCCGGCCAGCAGCCCCGGCACGTCGAGCATCTCCTCGTCCCGCAGCACGAGCGTGGCGCCCGCGCCCAGGGTCAGGAAGATCTCCTCCACGCTGGCGTCGAAGTGCAGCGGGGCGAACTGCAACACCCGGTCCTCGGCGGTGATCGCGTACCGGGCGCCCGCGCCGGCCACGAACCGGGCCAACGCCCCGTGCCCGACGACGACGCCGTTGGGCGTGCCCGTGGATCCGGAGGTGTAGATCACGTACGCGGAACCCTCGGGAACCCCGGCGCCCGGCAGCGGGAACTCGCCCTCGACCAGGGGGACGTCGACCCCCGCGCAGTCGGCGAGGATCGCGGCGTTGCGGGCGGCGGGCGCCCCGGGATCCAGCGGCAGGTAGGCGGCCCCGGTCCGCAGGGCGGCCAGCAGGCCCACCACCGCGTCGACGCCCCGGGGCCGGTGGACGGCCACCAGGCGTCCCGGGCCCGCCCCGGCGCCGGCCAGCTCGTCGGCGCGGAACGCCACCGCGAGGGCCAGTTGCCCGTAGGTCATCCGGCGCTCGCCGTGCACCAGCGCGACCCGTTCGGGGCTCTGGGCGGCGATCCGGTCGAGCACTGGGGGCGCCGGGATGATCGCCGTGCCGCCGTCCAGGACGGCGGAGGCGGTGGGGGCGGTCGAGGGCATCGCGGGGCCTCCAGGCGAGGGGTGGGATGCGGAGCGCAGTCCGTGACCCCCACGCTAGGCACCGCCCCCGGCCCCGGCGGGCAGTCCCCGGGGCAGCTCGGACCGAGGCGCTGCCGCCCCGGACTGCCGCCCGACTGCCGTCGAACCCCCGGAGCCCGCCCCGGGGGTTCGACGGCCGGTCTGCTACGCCTGCGGGACCCGCGAGCCGCCCCGCGTGCGACGCCGCAACGTCGGCGACGGGCCGGAACCGGAGCCGGCGCCGGGGCCGAGGGCGCTCGCGGCCAGCAGGGCGGCCAGGCCGGCGGGCGTCGGGTGCCGGAACACCTCGCGGAGGGTGAGTTCACGGCCCAGCTCCGCACGGACCCGGTTCACCAGCCGCACCGCGAGCAGCGAGTGTCCGCCGGACTTGAAGAAGTTGTCCTGCGCGCCGATCCGCTCGCGTTCCAACACCTCCCCGAAGAGCCGGACGAGCGCCGCCACCGGTCCGTCCTCCACGTCCGCGTCGCGGGTTTCGGACGGCGCGGGTGCCCGGGCGGCCGCCGGTCCCGTCGGTCCCGCCGGTCCCGCCGAGCCCGTCGGCAGGAGCACGGCCGAGGGGACCTCGTACTCCGGCAGCCGCTCCGCCGCCCACGCCTGGAGCTCGCCCTCCGTCACGCCGCCCGACGCGTGCGCGACCAGCCGGCCGTCCTCCACCCGCACCTGCGCCCGGATCACCGACGGATGCTCCGCCAGGACGGCCCCGACGTGCGCCGTGTCGATCCGGTAGCCGCCGACCAGGATCCGCTCGGGGCGCCGGTCCGGCGGCGCCGGCAGCTCGCCGATCCGCCGACCGGGATCGGCGGCGAACAACGCCAGCGCCTCCACCAGCAGCGACGCGAGCCGCGCCGCCCCCGAGGGGCCGTACAGGTCGCTCGCGTACTCCAGCACCCCGCTCAGCCCGCCCCCCGCGTCCTCCGTCAACGCGAAGGTGAGGTCCGACTTGGCGGACCCGGCCCCGTACGGTAACGGGACGCCGGCCAGCGGGCCGCCGTCGGCGACGTCCGGCTCCGCCGGGTTCACCTGGAGCATCACCTGCACCAGCGGATGGTGCGCCGACGAACGGTGCGGATTGAGGGCCTCGACCAGCCGGTCGAACGGCAGGTCCTGGTGCGCGTACGCCGCCAGGTCCGCCTCCCGCACCCGCGTCAGCAACTCCTCGAACGTCGGGTCCCCGGCCGTGTCCGTCCGCAGCACCAGCGTGTTCACGAAGAAGCCGACCAGCCCCGACAGGGCGTCGTCGGACCGCCCCGCGACCGAGGTGCCGAGCGCCAGGTCCGTTCCCGCGCCGCACCGGGACAGGGCCGCCGCGAGAGCGGCCTGCACCACCATGAACAGCGTGGCCCCGCCCGTGTGGGCGATCCGGGTCAGCCTCCGGTGCGTCGCGGCGGACACCGCGAAACCGGTGACCGCCCCGCGCCCCGACGGTTCGGCCGGCCGGCGCCGGTCCGTCGGCAGGTCGATCAGCGGCGCCAGCCCGGCCAGCGCGGTCCGCCAGTGCTCCACCTCGGCGTCCGCGTCCGCCAACAGGTCCCGCTGCCACAGCGTGTAGTCCGCGTACTGCACCGCGAGCGGCTCCCGCAGAGGCGCGCCGCCCGCGCACCGGGCCTCGTAGGCCGCCGACAGGTCCGCGAGCAGCGGACCCGTCGACCCGCCGTCGGCCGCGATGTGGTGCAGCAACAGCACCAGGGTCTGCGGACCGTCCCCGTCCGGCAGGAACAGCCAGGCACGCAACGGCAGGTCGCGCGTCAGGTCGAAGACGTGCCCGGCGGCCTCGTCCACGGCCGCCGTCACATCGACCGGCCGGCCGAGCACCAGCGGAGGCCGCGCCCCCTCCAGCACCCGCTGGTACGGCTCCCCGCCCTCGATCCCGTACACCGTGCGCAGCACCTCGTGCCGCTCGGCGACGTCGGCCAACGCCTCGGCGAGCGCCGCCGGGTCCAGGGGCCGGTCCAGCCGCCGCACCAGCGCGATGTTGTACGCGGCCGAGGGACCCTCCAACTGGTCGACGAACCACAGCCGGCGCTGGGCGTACGACAGCGGCAGCCGCGCGGGCCGCTCCGCGTCCGGTACGGGAAGCAGCGCGGGTCGCGTCGCCCCCGCGGCCGTGCCCAGCCGCCGGTGCAGGGCGCTCGCCGTCGGCGCCAGGAACAGGTCGCGGATCCCCGCCTCCACACCCAGCACGGCCCGGATCCGGTTGACGAGCCTGCTCGCGAGCAGCGAGTGTCCGCCCGACTTGAAGAAGTTGGCGTCCGCCGCGAGGTCCTCGCGGCCCAGGACCTCCGCGAACAGCCCGCACAGGATCTCCTCGCGGGGCGAGAGCGCCCCGGGGGCGACCGGCGCCGACTCCCGTACGGCCGCCACCGCGGCGGCCCGCTCCAGCCGGTCCCGACGCTCCTCCAGCGCCCGCAGCTCCGCCGGCGACAGCAGTTCCCGTCCGGTCGGCCGCGCCCCCGGGTCCGCCGCGAACGCGCGCAACGCCCGTACGTACACCTCCAGCAGCAGCCGGGCCGTGTCCTCGTCGAACAGGTCCTCGGCGTACTGCAGGTGCACGTCCAGCCCGTCGGCCCCGCCCCGCGCGTCCCGCCGCTCGGCGCAGTGGAAACTCAGGTCGAACTTGGCCGCGCCCAGGTCGGTGCTGCCGGCCCGGCCCTCGATCCCACCCAGGCGCACCCGGTCGTCGCCCGCGTCCCGCACGGTCAGCATCACCTGGAAGAACGGATGCTCGCCCAAGGCACGCCCCGGCGGGGCGAGTTGCTCGACGAGGACGTCGAACGGCAGGTCCTGGTGGTCGAAGGCGGCCAGGTCGGCGTCGCGCACCCGCTCCACCAGCTCGGCGACGGTCGGCTCGCCGGACAGATCGGTGCGCAGCACCAGGGAGTTGACGAAGCAGCCGACCAGCTCGTGGAGGTTCTGGTCCGCGCGTCCCGCCACCGGGGTGCCGATCGCCAGGTCCTCCCCGGCCCCGGTGGCCGACAGGGCCACCGCCAACGCGGAGCGGGCCACCATGAACAGGCTCGCCCGGCCGGAGCGGGCCAGCCCGGCCAGCGCCCGGTGCTCCGACGCCCCCAGGGTCGCGGACAGCGTGGCCCCCCGACCGGACGGTTCGACGGGCCGCGGCCGGTCGGCCGGCAGCGCGGTGCGGGCCGGCAGCCCGTCCAGGGCCTCCCGCCAGAAGTCGAGGAGCCGGTCCGGTTCCGCCGTCAACGCCCGTTGCCAGAGCGCGTAGTCGGCGTACTGCACCGGGAGCGGCGTCCACCGCGGCGCCCCGCCGGCGCGCCGGGCCTCGTAGGCCTCGCCCAGGTCCCGCAGCAGCGGCGCGATCGACCACCCGTCGGTGGCGATGTGGTGGACGAGCAGCACCAGCACCGACGTACCGTCCCCCGGCAGGAACAGACGCGCCCGCAAAGGGAGTTCGTTCTCCAGGTCGAAGACCTCGCGGCCGAAGCGGTCCACGCGCGCGTCCAGCTCGCCCGGCGGGCAGTCCACCACCTCCAACGGTGCCTCCCGGACGGTCAGGACCCGCTGGTACGGCTCCCCGCCCTCGGACCCGTACACCGTGCGCAGCACCTCGTGCCGCTCCAGCACGTCCCCCAGCGCGGCCGCGAGCGCGACCCGCTCCGGGACCCCGTCCCACCGGATCACCAGCGGCGCGTTGTAGCCCGCCGACGGGCCCTCGATCCGGCCCACCAACCACAGGGCCCGTTGCGCCGCCGACAGCGGGACCCGCTCCGGCCGGCCCGCGACGGGCACCGGCGCCGGCCGGGCCGCCGCCGCGGCGCCCCGTTCGGCCAGCCGCCGGTGCAGGGCGCTCGGCGTCGGCGCCAGGAACAGGTCGCGGATCCCCGCGTCGACCCCGAGCGCGCCCCGGATCCGGTTCACGAGCTTGCTCGCCAGCAGCGAATGCCCGCCGCTGCGGAAGAAGTTCGCGTCGGCGGCGAGCGTCTCCCGGCCGAGCACCTCGGCGAACAGCCCGCACAGGATCTCCTCGCGCGGGGACAGCACGTCCCGCCGGCCCGCCCCGGACGCCGGCGGCGCCGCGTCGTCCGGCCGACGCGCGCTCCGCGCGGCCAACCCGCCCGCCTCCTGCGGCGACACCAGGCCCAGCTCGGCCGGCCGGGCTGCGGGCCGGGCCGCGAACCCCGCCAACGCCCGCACGTACACGTCCAGCAGCAGCCGGGCCGTGTCCTCGTCGAACAGGTCCGTCGCGTACTGGAGGGCCACCTCCAGCCCCCCGGGCCGCCCCTCGGCGGTCCGCCGCTCCACGCAGTACCAGGTCAGGTCGAACTTGGCCGCGTCCAACGCCACGTCCGCGAGCCGCCCGCGGATCCCGCCGGCCCACTCCACCGGACCGGCGGCCTCGCCGCCCGTGTCCACGGTCAGCATCACCTGGAAGACCGGGTGGTGCCCCAGCGCCCGCTCCGGGGCGAGCCGCTCCACCAGCAGGTCGAAGGGCAGGTCCTGATGCGCGTAGGCCGCCAGGCTCGCGTCCCGGACCCGGTCCAGCAGTTCGCCGACGGTCGGCTCCCCGGACAGGTCGGTGCGCAGCGCGAGGGAGTTCACGAAGAACCCCACCAGCTCGTACAGGTCCTCCTCGGGCCGGCCCGCGACCGGGGTGCCGATCACCACGTCCTCGCTCGCGCCGACGGCGGACAAGGCCGCCGCGAGCGCCGCGCCGGCCGCCATCGTCAGACTCGCCTGGTGCGCACGGGCCAGGGCCAGCAGCCCCTCGTGCGACGCCGCGTCCAGCCGGGCCGTCACCATGGCCCCCCGTCCTGACGGCTCGGCGGGACGCGGCCGGTCCGCCGGCAGCGCGATCACCGGCGGGGCGCCGTCCAGCACGGTCCGCCAGTGGGCCAGCTGTTCGGCCGCCAGACTGTCCGGGTCGGCCGGATCCCCGAGCAGCTCGTGCTGCCAAGCGCCGTAGTCCGCGTACTGCACGGGCAACGGCTCCCAGCCCGGCTCCCGACCCGCGAGGCGCGCACCGTACGCCACCGACAGGTCGCGCAGCAGGGGGCGTACGGACCACCCGTCGGTCGCCACGTGATGGATCAGCAGGACCAGGACCGAGGTCCCGTCGCCGGGGCGCAGCAGCCGCGCCCGCAGGGGCGGTTCACGGGTGATGTCGATCGGCTGCCGGACGAACGCGGCCACCGCCGCCTCCACCTCGCCCGGCGCGCAGGCCCGGACGGTGAGCCGGGGCACGGCCGCCGACTCCCGCACGACCTGGTGCGGTTGCGCGTCGGCGTCGGCCGGCAGCACCGTGCGCAGCACCTCGTGCCGCTCCACCACGTCGACCAGCGCCAGGCCGAGCGCGTCGGCGTCGGGCTCGGCGTCCAGGTGCAGCACCACCGGAGCGTTGTAGGTGGCCGACGGCCCGTGCAGCCGGCCAAGGAACCACAGCCTGCGCTGCGCGAACGACAACGGGATCACGGTCATGTCCTCAGCCGTCCTGGCCCGACGGGGCCGGACCTGCGGCGGCCGCGACGAGCGTGTCGATGTGGGAGGCCAGGTCCCGCAGGCGCGGGTTGGCGTACACGGCCTTCACCGGGAGCGAGACGCCCAGCTCCGCGCGGACCCGCGACACGAGCTTGATCGCGAGCAGTGAATGGCCGCCCAGCTTGAAGAAGTTGTCGTCCGGACCGATGCGCGAGGCGCCCAGCACGGCCGCCCAGACACCCGCGATCAACTCCTGCGAGCGGGTCAGCCCGCCGGCGGCCGGCGGCGACTGCGGGGAGGCGGCGACGGGCGCCGGCAGCGCGGCCCGGTCGATCTTCCCGTTGGGCGTGGTCGGGAAGCGGTCCACGGGCACGAAGGCCGACGGAACCATGTACCCGGGCAGCGCGGCGGTCAGCGCCGAACGCAGTGCCGCCTCGGCGACCGGCTCCACGCTCCGGTGGTAGGCCACCAGACCCGGCGCCCCGTGCACCTCGTCCCGCAGCAGCACCACGGCCTCCGCGATCCCCGGCAGCGCGGCCAACACCGCCTCCACCTCACGGAGTTCGATCCGGTGGCCGCGCAGCTTGACCTGCCCGTCGGCCCGGCCGAGGTAGCCCAGCCGGCCGTCCGGCAGCAGCCGCACCAGGTCACCCGTGCGGTACATCCGCTCGCCCGAGCCCCCCGGGTCGGCGACGAACCGCTCCGCCGTCAACCCCGGCCGACGCCGGTAGCCGCGCCCCACCCGCGGGCCCGCCAGGTACAGCTCGCCGCTCTCGCCCTCGGCCACCGGGGCCAGCCGTCCGTCGAGCACCCGCATCCGCAGGCCGGGCAGCACGGTGCCGATGTGCGGCTCGTCCGCCGCGTCCACCCATCCCGCCGTGGAGTCCACCGTGCACTCGGTGGGCCCGTACAGGTTCACCGTCCGCAGCACCCCGGCCGCACCGCGCTTGCCGAGCCGACGCCACAGCGCGGGGCCGATCGCCTCGCCGCCCACGAGCAGGGTCAGCGGGCGCGGCCCGCCGTCCGCGGTGAGCAGGTCCAGCAGCGGATCGGCGTGCGAGGGCGTGATGTCGAGATCGGTCAGGGCCTGCTCGTCGATCAGCCGGGCCAGCAGCGCCGGATCCGCACGCGTTTCCTCGTCGATCATGACCAGGGTGTCGCCGCGGCAGACCCGCACCCACTGCTGCACGGAGGCGTCGAAGGACGGCGAGGCGTTCCAACCGACCCGCCCGCCCTCGGTGACCGCGATGCCCGCGTCCTCCAGCTCGGCCAGCAGCGCGGACGCCGCGCCCCGCACGATCTCGACGCCCTTGGGCCGGCCCGTGGAACCCGAGGTGTAGATGACGTAGGCGAGGGTCTCGGGGGACACGGCGACCGGCGCGAAGGGGCGGTCCCGGGGACCGGGCGCCGTCAGGGCGGCCACCGCCAGGTGCGGCGTCCCCTCGACGAGCGGCTCCGGGTCGGACGTGGTGACCACCAGGTCGGCCCCCGCGTCCTCGACGAGGTACCGGCGCCGATCGGCGGGCAGCCTCGGGTCCACCGGAAGGTACGCGGCCCCCGCGCACAGGGTGCCGAGCAGCGCGGCGACCAGCTCCGTGCCGCGCGGCAGGGCCAGGGCGACCACGCTCTCCGGGCCGATGCCCCGCTCGGCGAGCCGGCCGGCGACCCGCATCGCCTGGGCGCGCAGGGCGCCGAAGCTCAACGCGCGGTCGCCCGCGACGACGGCGGTCCGCGCGGCGGGCACCAGGGCCAGCCGGTCCAGCAGGTCGGGGGCGGCGAACGGCACGGGACGCGCCACGAGGGTGCTCGGGCGCTCGGGAAGAACGGCGGTCACGGTGATCACTCCCCGGCGGGCGCGCTGTGGACGGTGGTGGACGGCAGGGTGGCCGGGGCGCAGTCGGCGAGCGCGACCGGCTCGCCCATCGCGACGAGGATCTTCCGGTCGCCCTTGAAGGCCTCGCGGCCGTGCGCGCACAGGATGTTGTCGACGATCATCAGATCGCCCGCCTGCCAGGTCTCCCGTACGGTCACCCGGTCGTAGACGGCGTTGATCGCGTCCACCTCGGCGTCGGTCAGCCGGGACCCGTCACCCAGGTAGGTGTTGAAGGGCAGCCCGTCCTCGCCGTACGTCTCCACCAGCACCTCGCGGACATCGGGGTCCAGGGTCCGGCTGTTCCAGAACGCGAAGTGGTTGAACCAGGTGCGCTCACCCGTCACCGGGTGCGTGACGATCGCCGAACGCCGCTGCCGGGTGATCATCGAGTCCCCGTCGTCGACCCACTCGTAGCCGACCGTGTTCTCCTCGCAGTACGCCTCCGCCACGGCCTTGTCCTCGGTCGCGAAGGTCTTGTACCAGGGCAGGCCCGCCAGTTCGGAGTAGTTGCGCACCAGGAGCCAGCCGGCCCGCTCGAACCGCTCGACCAGCTCCGGCGGCAGCAGACGCAGCGCCTCCCGCATGTCCCCGACCGTGGTCGCGCCGCCCTCCTCGGGGGCGATCACGCAGCCGAACAGCAGCACGCCGGGGAAGTCGAGGGTGTAGCTGTTCTCGTTGTGCAGCCGGATCGGCTGCACCGCCGGCAGATCGGTGGAGGAGAACACGCCCTCGCCGAAGTCGGTGCGCGGGGTGGCCTTCTCCTTGTAGCCGGCCCGCTGCCGGATCAGGGCGTCCCGCGCGACGGCGAACGAGGCCGCGTCGGTGACGGGCAACCCGCGCAGCAGGACGGCGCCCGAGCGGTGCAACTCGGCCTGAATCGCCTCCCGGTGGGCGGTCAGCCAGGCGACGGAGGCGTCCAGGTCGGCGCCGGCGGGGGTGTGGACGACGACGGGCCGGCCGGGTTCGCGGACCGGGGTGATCCCGGCGGAGACCTGCGCGTGGGCCACGGTGGTCAGGGTCATGAGGAGTCCTTCAAGGGTGCGGAACGAAACAACGGGGAAGGGCGGGGCACGAGCCGGGACCGGCGACGGGCGCGGTGCTGCGGAGGCGGGGCGAGGGTCAGACCGCGGTCGGCGCCTGCACGTGCCCGCCGACGACCGAGGCCAGCACGGCGAAGAACTCCGGCAACTGCCGCTGGAAGTAGAAGTGGCCGCCCGGCAGCACGTACGAGGTGAACTCCCGGTCGGTGATCCGCGCCCAGTTCCCCAGCGCCGCGGCCGGCGCGACCGGGTCGGCGTCGCCGCCGATCACCGTCACCGGGCAGTCCACCCGGGCGGCCGACTCCTCGCAGCGGTACACGTCGTCGATCGCGAAGTCGGCCCGGATGGCCGGCAGGATGATCTCCCGGAGCTCCGGCTCGTCGAGGATGCCGTCGTCGGTGCCACCGCGCTGCTTGATGGCGGCCACCAGCGCGTCGTCGTCCAGGAGTTCCGGGTGCACGGCGGCCGGGTTCGCGAGGAACGGCGCCCGGCAGGCCGAGGCGACCAGCGCCCGCGGGGCACGGCCGGCCGCCTGGAGCGCGCGCACCACCTCGAAGGCGACGAGCGACCCCATGCTGTGCCCCAGCACCACCAGGTCGTCGGTGGCCCCGGCCGGCAGGGCCGCCACCACCGGGCCGGCGAGATCGGCGACGTCGCGCGGGAGGTCCTCCGCGAAGCGGGCGCCGCGCCCCGGGTACTGGCCGATCAGCAGGCGTACGTCGGCCGGCAGGTACGCGCGCCACTCGGCGTACGCGTGCGCGTTGCCGCCGGCGTGCGGCAGGACCAGCAGCGAGGTGCGCTGCTCGCCCTCGCCGGGCAGGTCCCAGACCACGTCGTCGGGGGCGGGGGTGAAGGCCGGGGACCGGTCGTCGTGGGCGTGGTTCAGGTCGTTCAGGTCGTTCAGGTCGTTCAGGTCGTTCATGAGGAACTCCGTTCCTGATCGGGGGTGCGCCGCCGCAGGGCCGGCCGGCCGCGGCGCGGCGCGGCGGCGGGCCCCGACCGGGCCGTCAAGGCCTCGACGTGCTGGGCGAGGGCGGCGGGAGTGGGGTGCTGGAAGATGTCGCGCAGCGTGAGGGTGACCCCGTGGGCGGCGCCGATCCGGTTGGTGAGGCGGGCGGCGAGGAGCGAGTGGCCGCCGTGGTCGAAGAAGTTGTCGTCGATGGACAGCGGGGAAGGGGTGCCGAGGGCCTCGCCGAACCAGTTCCGCACGGACTCTTCGAGCGGTGTGCGCGGGGCCCGCCCACCGGGCGTGGTCACGGCCTGCGGCTTGGGCAGCGCGGTCTTGTCGATCTTTCCGTTGGGGGTCAGCGGCAGCCGGTCGAGCGGGACGACGTAGGCCGGGACCATGTGGTCGGGCAGGAGCGTGCGCAGCCACAGGCGCACGTCCTGCGCGGTCAGCTCCCCGGTCGTCACCACGTAGGCCGTCAGCTGCGGGGTGTTGCGGTGGTCCGGGTGGGTCGCGAGGGTCGCCTGGGCGATGAGGGGGTGGGTGGTGAGAACGGTTTCGATCTCGGTGGGTTCGATGCGGAAGCCGCGGATCTTGATCTGGGTGTCGGTGCGCCCCATGTAGTGCAGGTTTCCGGCGGCGTCCCAGTGGGCCTGGTCGCCGGTGCGGTACAGGCGGGAACCGGGCGGGCCGAAGGGATGCGGGACGAAGTGTGAGGCGGTCGTGCCGGGTTGGGCGAGGTAGCCGTGGGCGAGGCCGTCGCCCGTCAGGTACAGCTCGCCGACGGTGCCGGCCGGGGTCGGCCGGAGGTGGGCGTCGAGGACGTAGGCGTGCTTGTTGGTGAGCGGCCGGCCGATCGAGACGGTGACGGTGGGTTCGGTGGCGGGTTCGATGGTGTGGGTGGTGGTGAACCCCATCGACTCGGCCGGGCCGTAACCGTTGGTGATGGTGATGCCCGGGTGGACGCGGTGGAGCCGGTGGACGTGGGTGGGCGAAGCGGGTTCACCGCCGGTGTAGACGATCCGGGTGGTGGTGAAGGTCTCGGGGTGTTCGTCGGTGAGGTGGTTGAAGAGGCTGGAGGAGAGCTGGAGCATGGTGACGGCGTGCTGCCGGGAGAGCGCCGAGATGACGGCGGGGTCGGGGCGTTGGCCGGGTTGGAGAACGGTGCTTCCGCCGTGGAGCAGTGCTCCCCAGAATTCGAGGCTGAAGGCGTCCCAGGAGACGGGGGAGCACTGGAGGAAGACCTCGTCGGGGCCGAAGCGGGCGTAGGTCTGGGCGGTGAGGGTGGAGACCAGGTTCCGGTGGGTGGAGAGGATGCCTTTGGGGCGTCCGGTGGATCCCGAGGTGAACATCACGCAGGCGGTGTCGGCCGGGCTCAGGGTCACGCCGAGGTTCCCTGACTCGCGGCCGGCGATGGCGGTGTGGTCGGCGTCGGTGCGCACGGTGGTCCAGGGGCCGCTGATGCGTCCCGCTTGCCGGGTGTCGGTGACGAGGACGCGGATGTCGGCGTCGTGTGCGGTGCGGGTGAGGCGTTCGTCGGGGAACTCGGGGTCCAGGAGGGCGTAGCCGGCGCCGGTTTTGACGACGGCGAGTACGGCGACGGCGAAGTCGAGTCCGCGGTCGAGGAGGATGCCGGCCAGGTCGCCGCGGCGCAGGCCGTGTGCGGTGAGGTGGTGGGCGAGGCGGTTGGCGCGGGTGTCGAGTTCGCCGTAGGTGAGTTCCCGGCCGCCGAAGAGCACCGCGGGTGCCTCGGGCCGCAGCCGTGCCTGTTCCTCGAAACGGTCCGTGAGGGTCGCCTCGCCGATCTCCGCCCGGGTCCCCGTCCACTCCTCCACCACCTGCCGCCGCTCCGTCTCCCCGAGCAGCTCCAGCTCCGACAACCGCGTCCGCGGCCCGGCCGTCGCCTGCTCCAGCGCGCGGCGCACCCTCGCGACGAGACGCTCGACGGTCTCCTGCTCGTACAGGTCGCAGCGGTACAGCACGGCCCCCGTCAGACCCCGTTCCTCGTCGGCCCGCAGCAGGAACTCCAGGTCGAACTTGACCGCGCCGGTGGCCAGCGGCTCGACCGGCCCGGCGTGCAGCCCCGGCAGCTTCGGCGCGACCGACGGACCCGACTCCAACGCCAGGCAGATCTGGAACAGCGGGTGCCGGGCCAGGGAACGCGCCGGATTCACGGCCTCCAGCACCAGGTCGAAGGGGGCGTCCTGATGGGCGAAGGCATCCAGGTCGGCGCCGCGGACCCGGGCCAACAACTCACGGAACTCCGGATCGCCGGACGTGTCCGTGCGCAGCACGAGGGTGTTGACGAAGAACCCCACCAGCGCCGACAGCGCCTCGTCCGACCGGCCGGCGACCGGCGACCCGATCGGGATGTCGGTCCCCGCACCCGAGCGGGTCAGGGTCGCGGCGAGCGCGGCCTGTACGACCATGAACGGGGTGCAGCGCTCGGACCGCGCCAACGCCACGATGCTTCGGTGGAGTTCGGTCCCGAAGTCCACTCGGACCACACCCCCGCGCTGCCCGGCGGTCGCCGGCGCGGGCCGGTCGTGGACCAGCGCCAGCTCCTCCGGGAGCCCCGCCAACGAGGTCTTCCAGTAGGCGAGTTGCTCATGGAGCGGCCGCCCGGTGAGGGCGGTGCGCTGCCAGAGGGCGTAGTCGGTGTAGGTGACGGGCAGCGGATCCCAGTCGGGCGCCCGGCCGTCGAGCCGGGCCGCGTAGGCCGTGGAGAGGTCCGCGAAGAGCGGCCCGAGCGACTGGCCGTCGGTGGCGATGTGGTGCAGCAGGACGAGGAGGGCACTGTCCCCGCCGTCCGTCCGCAAGAGGGTGACCCGCAGGGGATGTTCGGCCGTGAGGTCGAAGGAGTGGCCGGCCGCCGCGAGGAGTTCGGCGTCCAAGTGCTCCGCCGGGACGTCGCGCACCCCGAAGACGGGCGCGACGGGAAGCGGATCGATCACCTGGTACGGATGTCCCTCCGCGGTGGCGAACCGGGTCCGCAGCGGCTCGTGGCGGGCGACGAGGTCCCCGAACGCCTCCCGCAACGCGTCGCCATCCGGTCGCCCCTCCAGGCGCACCGCCAACGGAACGTTGTACGAGGTTCCCCGCCCGCCCAGTGCCTCCACCAGCCAGAGCCGCTGCTGGGCGAAGGACAGCGGCAGCCGCTCCGGGCGCTCCTCGACACGGGTCAACGGCGGCAGGGCCGGTCGCAGCCCGGCGTCCTCGATCCGCCGGGCGAGGGCGGCGGGAGTGGGGTGCCGGAAGACGTCCCGCAGGGTGAGGGTCACCCCGAGGGTGGCGCCGATCCGGTTGGTGAGGCGGGCGGCGAGGAGCGAGTGGCCGCCGTGGTCGAAGAAGTCGTCGTCCATGGACAGGGGGACGGACGCACCGAGCACCTCGCCGACCAGCGTCCTGACGACCTCCTCCAGCTCACTGCGCGGCGCCCGCCCGCCCACGGCCGGGAGCGCCTCCACGGCCGGCAGCGCCCGCCGGTCGATCTTCCCGTTGGGGGTGAGCGGCAGCCGGTCCAGAACGGCGAACCGCGCGGGGACCATGTGATCGGGCAGCCGCTCGCGCAACCACGCCTTGAGGTCACCCGGGCTCGGCGCGGGCCGCGGCCCGGACGTGAGCGTCACGTACGCCGTCAGCCGTTCGTCGGCATGGACCAGCGTGGCCTGGTTGACGAGGGGGTGCGTGGTGAGGACCGTTTCGATCTCGGTGGGTTCGATGCGGAAGCCGCGGATCTTGATCTGGGTGTCGGTGCGTCCCGTGTAGTGCAGGTTTCCGGTGGCGTCCCAGTGGGCCTGGTCGCCGGTGCGGTAGAGACGCGATCCGGGCGGGCCGAAGGGGTGGGGCACGAACCGGTCCGCCGTGGTGGCGGGTTGGGAGAGGTAGCCGTGGGCGAGGCCGTCGCCGGTCAGGTACAGCTCGCCCGTGGTGCCGTACGGGACCGGACGCAGCCGCGCGTCCAGCACGTACGCGTGCTTGTTGACGAGCGGCCGGCCGATCGGGACCGTGCCGGCGGGTTCGGTGGTGGGTTCGATGGTGTGGGTGGTGGTGAACCCCATCGACTCGGCCGGGCCGTAACCGTTGGTGATGGTGAGGTGGGGGTGCAGCAGACGGAGTCGATGGACATGGGTGGGGGAGGCGGGCTCGCCGCCCGTGTAGACGATCCGGGTCTTCGCGAACGTGTCCGGGTGTTCGTCGGTGAGGTGGTTGAAGAGGCTGGAGGAGAGCTGGAGCATGGTGACGGCGTGCTGCCGGGAGAGCGCCGAGATGACGGCGGGGTCGGGGCGTTGGCCGGGTTGGAGAACGGTGCTTCCGCCGTGGAGCAGTGCTCCCCAGAATTCGAGGCTGAAGGCGTCCCAGGAGACGGGGGAGCACTGGAGGAAGACCTCGTCGGGTCCGAAGCGGGCGTAGGTCTGGGCGGTGAGGGTGGAGACCAGGTTCCGGTGGGTGGAGAGGATGCCTTTGGGGCGTCCGGTGGATCCCGAGGTGAACATCACGCAGGCGGTGTCGGCCGGGCTCAGGGTCACGCCGAGGTTCCCGGCCTCACGGCCGGCGATGGCGGCGTGGTCGGCGTCGGTGCGCACGGTGGCCCAGGGGCCGCTGATGCGTGCGCCCTGGCGGGTGTCGGTGACGAGGACGCGGATGTCGGCGTCGTGTGCGGTGCGGGTGAGGCGTTCGTCGGGGAACTCGGGGTCCAGGAGGGCGTAGCCGGCGCCGGTTTTGACGACGGCGAGTACGGCGACGGCGAAGTCGAGTCCGCGGTCGAGGAGGATGCCGGCCAGGTCGCCGCGGCGCAGGCCGTGTGCGGTGAGGTGGTGGGCGAGGCGGTTGGCGCGGGTGTCGAGTTGGCCGTAGGTGAGTTCCCGGCCGCCGAAGAGCACCGCGGGCGCCTCGGGCCGCAGCCGTGCCTGTTCCTCGAAACGGTCCGTGAGGGTCGCCTCGCCGATCTCCGCCCGGGTCCCCGTCCACTCCTCCACCACCTGCCGCCGCTCCGCCCCACCCAACAACTCGATCCGGGACAGGGGGAGTCGGAAGCCGTCCAGGGCCTGCTCCACGAAGTGCAGGAACCGGTCCTGATGGCCGGCCACGGCCTCGATGTCACACACCTCGGGCGCCGCGTCGAAGTCGATGCGCAACCCGCCCTCCGGACCGAGGTCGTACACACCGACCGCCAGATCCTCGACGGGCCCGTTGCCCAGGTTGTGCTGAGTGGTCGGGAACCCGCAGAAGCGCATCCCCGGCGTGAACGCCATGATGTTGACGAGCGGAGCCGTGATCCGCCGCTCCGTCTCGCCCAGACCGAGGTCACGGCACATGTCCTCGTACCGGGTGCGCTGGTGCCGCAGGCCCTGCCGGGTCTCCGCCACGACCGAGGTCAACAGCTCGGCGAGCGTCCCGTCGGCAGCGACCCGCACCCGCAGCGGGACCACGTTCGACGACATCCCCGGCGTACGCCGGGCGAGTTCGGTCCGCCGGCCCGTCACCGGCAGCCCCAACACCGTCTCCGCACTCCCGCTGACCCGATGCGCGTACGCCGCCACCAGCGAGATCACCAGCATCGTCCACGGCGCCCGGTGCTCGCGGGCCACCTCGCGCAGCCGGTCCGCCCGATCGGGCGCCATCACCACGGTCCGACGGACGAACGGCAGCGCGCCCGGCTTCGTACGGCCGGTGTGCCCCTCCCCGAGCCGCGGCGTCTCCGGCAGGTCGGCGAGGTGTGCGGCCCAGTGCGCCCGGTCGGCGTCCCCCTCCGCCGAGGTCCGGTACGCCGCGTCCTCGGCCAGTACGTCCGACAGCGCCCCGAACGGGCTCGGCCCCCAGGGCTCCCCGGCGGACGCCGCCGCGTACAGCTCCACCAGGCGCTGGTCGAGCAGGGCCACCCCCATGCCGTCGATCGCGAGGTGGTGGAAGGCGTGGAAGTAGCACCACCGCTCCTCGCCCAGCCGGATGAGGGTGTGCCTCGTCAACCAGTCCTCGGCCAGGTCGAAGGGCCTGGCCAGTTCCGCCGCCATCCACGCGCGGGCCGCGGCGGTGGGATCCGGTTCACCGCCGAGATCCATGAACTCCAGTTGCCGGCCCACCGGTTCGGGGTGGACGAGTTGCCACAGACCGCCGTGCTCGTCCGATCCCGTCCCCCGGATCCGCAGGACGTCGGCCTCCCGGGCGAGTCGGTACCAGGCCCCGGCGAGGACCTCGGGGTCCAGGGCGCCCCGGATCTCCCGGTACTCCCCGATGTTGTAGCGGCAGCCCGTGGCGTCCAGCCCGTGGGCCATCCAAATGTCGCGCTGCGCCGCCGACAGGGGCAGCCGCACAGCGGCGGGCCCGTGCGCGGTGCCCTGTTCAGAGGCCTTCGGGGACATGCGGATGCTCCTAGGAATCGTTGCCGTGGCGAAACAGGGGGGACACCGATGCGCGCCGGGTCCGTGGGGTGGCCGTCCGGGACTCGTGGGGTGGCCGTCGGGTGGTCGTCGAGCCGTACGTCATCCAACCCGCGGCCCGCCGGCCCGGGCGGCAGTTGCTCCGGCACTCCGGCAGCAGTTGCCCCGGCACTCCGGCACTCCGGCACTCCGGCAGCCGTGCTCCCGGCTTCCGACAGCGGCACTGCGGCGGCGGCACTGCGGTAGCCGTGCTCCGGCAGCCCTGCTCCCGCAGAAGTCAGGAGGCGGCGGAGACGGAGACGACCGCCCGTGCCCGGCAGGCGGTCCGGACCAGCCCCGGTACCCGGAAGTGCGCACCGTCGACCTCGTGCGCGGCCCGCACGGCCCCGCTGATCAGCAGTTCCCGCAGCAGCCGGCCGGAGCCCGGCAGGTCACGGCCGGTCAGCGCGGTGATGCCGGTCAGCGTGAACGCGTCGTCGGCGCCGGCGCAGAGCGCCTCCAGCAGGCCCCGCGCCCCCGGTGTGAGCCGGTCCGGCAGCGCGTGCAGCGCCGCCCGCAGGCGTCCCGTGCCCTCGCCGCCGCCGAGGTGGTCGAGGAGGGCCGCGGGGTCGGCGTCCAGGCTGCGGCACAGGGCGTCGAGATCGCACAGCACCAGCCAGGACGCGGCCGCGGCGAGCGCTCCCGGATGGCCGTCCAGGCGGCGGCAGATCCACGCCGCCCGCTCCAGATCCGCCGAGGTCGCGCCGAAGCCGGGCCGGACCCGCCGGACGTGGTCCAGGAACACCCGCACGGCCGGGGCCGCAGAATCGACCGCCCCCTCGACCGGCACCGCCAGGGGGGAGAGCAGGAAGATCCGCTCGCCCGGTATCTCCCACGGCCGGTCCGAGGTGACCAGCAGCCGCAGGCCGGGGCAGGCCCGCAGCAGCGCCGTCAACAGGTCGAACCGGGGCGCGGCCGCAGGGGCACCATCGAGGACGAGTAACGCGGGCCTGTCGCCCAGGAGTTCCGCGAGCGCCGACACGGCCTCCGCGTCCTGCGGGTCACCGCCTCCGCCTGCGGGGCCGTGCCCGGAGGTGCGCTCGGCGGAAGCCGGGTCCGCGGTGGCGCACAGCCGGGCCGCGACGGCCGCCGCCCGGGCCGGCACCGCACCCTCCCCGGACGTCAGGTAGTCCGCCGCGGCGCCGGGAAAGGCGTGCCACAACACGGGCATCCCGGCCCGGTGCAACCGGTCCGCCACCTCCAGCGCCAATCGGGTCTTGCCCACCCCGCCGAGCCCCACCACGTGCGCCAACCGCTCCGCGCCCGCCCCCAACTCCCGCTCCAGGAGCCCCGCCTCGGCATCCCGGCCCAGGATCGCGTGCAGGGCCGTCGGCGGCGCGGGCGGCTCCGTCCACCCCTGCGCACCCGGCCGGCCCTGCTGCGCGGCCGCCTCCAGCGCTGCGCGGGCCCGCGGGCCCAGCCGCAGTGCGTCCGCCATGAGCCGCACCGTGTCGGGGCGCGGACGTCTCGCCTTGCCCTGCTCCAGATCGCGGATGGCCCGCACACTGATCGTCGACAGGTCGGCCAGTTCCCGCTGGGTCATGCCGATGCGCAGCCGGTGCCCTCTGATGAGGGCCCCCACCCGCGAGGCCTCCCGCACCGCCCCGTCGTCGGGGTCCGACGCGTCCTGCGCGCGGCGGGTGCCGCGCGGGTCGGGCGTGCCGTGTGTGTCGTGGGTGTCGTTCGTGCCGAGTGGGGTGAAGGGGGGCCGCGCACCGTGCGTCCCGTACGGGGGTGTCGTGCGGGCTCGTGTGGGCGGCGCTGCGAGCGGTGGTGTGAGCTGTCATGTGGGCGCTCCCGGCTGCGGTGGTGGGGGAACGGGCGGGCCTGGGATGACGGGCCCGGTTCCTGTTCCCATCGTCGGCAACGCGCTATCGCGCGGGCATCGTCCGACGGCCGGGCGCCGCTATCACGGGGACGCGAAAGCGCGGGTCAACGGTGATAGCGCGGCGATAGGAGCGGGGCCGGTCCGGGGATTCCGGCCGTTCCTAACGTGAGGTCCAGAAAGCAGGAAGCGCCCCGGAACCACCGGAGCGCACCGATGAAAGGACCCCGACATGAGCGTCACCCACGCCTTCCGCGCCGCCCTCGTCACCGTCGCCATCGCCGGAGCCGCCACCCTCGGGGCGCAGGCCGCCCACGCCGCCGGCCCGGCCGGCCTCACCGCCGTGGCCGGCGCCTCGCACGCCGCGTCGGCGGGCGCCTCCACCAACACCAACCCGTGGGACTGACGCCCCGCCGCTCGGGAACGACGGCCGGTCAGACCCCGGCGGCGGACTCCGCCGCCGGCGCGTGCACCGCCCGGGCCGGCAGGGCCGCGATCACCGGCCCGAGTACCGGAGGGTGCACCGGACCGTGCCCCGACCCGGCCGAGGAACCGCCCCCGACACCGGGACCCGAAGCCGCACCGCCCGCCGTACCGCCCGCCGTACGGCTCGCCGTGCTTCCCGCTGTACCGATGACGGTGACGGCAGCCGCAGCCGCACCGGTACCCGCACCCGCATGCGCGCCGGCCGTCGCGCCGATGCCCAACATGCCTTCCGCCTCGGCCAGCTCCACCGTCATCCGACGCTCGCGGAAGGCCCGCACCGCCGTCTCCAGCAGTTCGCGGGAACGCGACCGCTCCCCGGAGCTCCCGCTCGCGGCCAGCAACCGCGCCAGGTCCAGGCGCACCAGCGCGGCGCCACCGTGGTCCATCATCTGGTCCCGCACCGACAGCGCCTGCGCGTAGAAGCCCCGCGCGGCCTCACCCCGGCCCATCTCCACGTGCGCGTGCCCCAGGTCCCGCAGCAGGTGCCCCTCGCCGATCAGGTCCCCGCTCGCGCGGCAGAGCTCCAACACCTCGGTGAACGTCCGCACCGCACGCTCGTGTTCACCCCGACTCTGCGACAACTGACCTGCCCTGCGCAGGGTCCGGGCCTCACCGCCCGTGTACCCCACGGACCGGTAGATGCCGAGCGCCTCGTCCAGCCGGCTCTGCGCGGCCGCGTCCTGCCCGCGCCGCATCCAGATGTGCGCGCTCTGCGTCAGGACGATGGCCCGGCCCACCACGTCACCGACCCGGTCGAAATCCCGCAGCGCCCGGTCGTACAGACCGAGCGCCCGGTCGTCGTCGCCCCGCATCCGCTCCAGCAGGGCCAGATCGCGGTGGCACAGCGCCAGGCCCTGCCGGTCGTCGAGTTCCCGGAACAGCCCGAGCGCCGTCGTCAAGGCGGTGCGGGACTCCTCGTTCTGGCTGCGACCCAGGTACAGCACCCCGAGCGAGCCGAGCAGGGCCGCCGTGCCGCGCGTGTTCCCGGCCGACCGGACCGACTCCAGGGCGAGTTGGTGCGTACGCTCCCAGTCGTCGAAGTAGCCGCGGCCCTCGAACAGGGTGGCCAGGGTGGTCGCCAGGTCCCAGCACAGTTCGTCCTGTTGTTCGCGGGCGGCGTGCTCGACGGCCTGCACCAGGTTCGCGTGCTCGCTGTCGAGCCACTCCAGCGGATCGACCAGCAACTCGTCCACGCACGCGGCCGGCGGCTCCCAGCGCGGCGCGCTGCCGTGCAGCACCGTGAAGTCCCCGCCGTAGATGCGCCGGTGAGCCTGCTCGGCCAGCGAGAGCCAACCGCCGAGCATCCTGGTGGCCGCCGCCCTCCGGGTGCCCGCATCGTCGTGCGTGGCCAACTGCTCCCGGGCGAAGACCCGAATGATCTCGTGGAAGCGGTAGCGGAAGCCACCGGTGGAGTCCACGCCGACGACGTCCAGCATCTGTACGTCGACGAGCGGTTCCAGGAGGTCCGAGGGGAAGGGGCGCCGGTCGTCCAGCAGGGCCCCCGCCAGCCACCCCGGCAGGGTGGGCCCCTGCGCCAGGCTCAACAGGCGCAGCAGCCGGCGGTCCTCCGCGGCGAGCCCGTCGTGGGTGAGGCAGAGGCTGGCCCGCATGGTCATCTCGCCGTGGGTCAGCTCGTCCAGGCGGTGCCGCTCGTTGGCGAGCCGGTGCACCATCGAGGACAGCGGCCAGTGCGGTCGGGCCGCCAGCCGGGCCGCGACGATCCGCAGGGCCAGGGGCAGTCCGCCGACCGTCCGTACGAGCGCCTCCGCCGCCGTCGCCTCACGGCCGACGCGGTCGCCGCCGACGACCCGCGCCAACAGTTCCAACGCCCGTTCGGTGTCCATGACGTCGAGCTCCACCCGGTGCGCCCCGGGGAGCCCGGTCAGGCGGACCCGACTGGTGACGAGGACCGCGCACCTGTTGCTGCCGGGCAGCAGCGGACGGATCTGACTCTCGGACGCCGCGTCGTCGAGGACGACCAGCACCCGGCGCGCGGCCAACAGGGTCCGGTACATCTCGGCCCGCTCGTCCTGCGACTCGGGGATCACCGGCCCGGGGATGCCGAGCGCCCGCAGGAACCGGCCCAGCACCTCGCCGGACGTGGCCGGGGTTCCCGTGCCGCGCAGATCGCAGTACAACTGCCCGTCGGGGAAAGAGGTTTCACTTAACCGGTGCGCGATGTGAGTGGCGAGCGTGGACTTTCCGGTGCCGGGCTTGCCCACGATCACCGCGAGCCCCACGGCCCGCCGATCCCCGTCGCCGAGCAACGTCCTTTCGACCCGGGCGATCTGCTCCTCGTCGCCGACGAAGTCGGAGGTGTCGGCCGGAAGTTGACGCGGAACCTCCTCGCGGAACCCGGCGCCGCCCGCCACCCGCTGCTGCGGCCCGCCCGTGCCCTGCTGCGCGTCCGTGCCGTTCTGGGTGTGCGTGCCGTGCTGCGCGTGTGGCCCGTCCGTGGCGTGCTGCGTGTACTGCCCGTGTGTCGTGTGTGGGTCGTCCGTGCCGTGCCGTTCCGTCGGAGGGGCCGTCGTGGCCGGGCGGTACCCCGCGGATCCGGTCGGGTCGCCGTCGGAGGGGCCCCGGCCGGCCGGGACCCGGCCCGCCGGGGGAGTCGAGGTCACGGTCAGGAGCGTGGTCGCGGTCGGCCCGGCGTCGTCGGCCCGGTCCCGGCGCTGCTCGGCGTACCCGCCTCCGGTCGACCCGGGGTGGGTGCCACCACCCGGCGCACGGCCGGGCCCGGGTCTGTCGAACCCCGCGACGCGCGTGCCCCCCGCAGTGGGTGCGCCCGGCCCGGTCTCCGACGGCAGCGGCGCAACCGCACCCGACAGGATGTCCCGCTCCAGCCGGCGCAATGCCCCACCGGGCTCCAGGCCCAGGTCCTCCACCAGCAGGTCGCGCCCGACGCGGTAGCTCTCCAACGCCTCCGCCTGCCGCCCCGACCGGTACAGGGCCAGCATCAACTGCCCGCGCAGCCGCTCCCGCAGCGGGTGGACCCGTACCAACAACTGGATCTCGCCCACGAGCTGATGGTGCCGCCCCAGGTCCAGGTCCAACTCGATGCGGGTCTCCACGGCCGTCAGCCGCTCCTCGTCCAGCTGAAGGGCCTTGCTGCGCAACGTCTCGCTCGACACACCACTCAGGCAGTCTCCCTGCCACAACTCGCCAGCCGAGCGCAGCAGTTCCACGGCCTCGGTTGCGTCGCCCTGTCGTGCGGCGGCCCGCGCGTCCGCGACCTTGCGGGCGAACAACGCCGCGTCGACGAGGTCGCCCTCCGTCTTGAGCACGTAACCCGGCGGTCGCGTGGTGATCGCGGCGGCGATGGCCGCCTTCGTGAACAGCTTCCGCAACCGCGAGACACAGATCTGCACCTGGGTGCGCGCCGTGTCCGGCGGTTCGTCGTCCCAGATCAGATCGACCAGGTAGTCGGTGCTGACCACCCGGTTCGCCTCAAGGAGCAGGGCGGCGAGAATGACCTCCTGCCGCCCGGGGGGAATCCTCACCGGCCCGTGGAGGCCGGTCACCTGTAACGGTCCGAGGATCCGGAAAACCACCGCGTCCGGGGTGTGGAACACCCCGCCGGACGAAACAGTCATGAGTCTCCCAGCTGGGGCAACGCCTGAGAACGGGTGGAGCGCTGGGCAAGTCTCCCCGAACACCTCCCCGGTGTCCATGGTGTGGGGGTTTCGTGCGCGTGAACCGTGATAGGGCGGGGATAGCACCGGGTTATGACCCCGGGGCACCGTGGACCTGCGCCGCCGGTCGGGGTGCGGCCGTACGAAAGGACTTCCCATGAACAGTCGGCACGCCGGGCGGGTCCCGCCACCCAGCCGCGTCGTCACCGACTCCGGGGTCGACCACGTGCGCCTGGCCTACCACTACCTCGACACCGGAGACCTCGACGGCTACGGATCGTTGCTGCACGCGGGAGCCCTCGGCGCCGATCTGGAGTGCCCGCCGGTACCGGGGGCCCGCCACGACATCACGCGGATCGTCGCCGACGGGGACTGTGTGGTGGCGATGGGGCGACTCGCGCCCCAACAGTGGGAGTTCGTCGACGTGTTCACCCTGTCGGCGGAGGGCATGCTGCGCGCCTGTCGTCGCTACTACGGCGGGCCGCCGCGCCCGGCCCTGCCGGGGCGCTGAACACGACGGCCCCGCACGGGACATGACGGTGGTGGCCCTTCGCGCCGGTTCGTCCTGTTCCGGGCGGCGCCCGCCACCCCCGCACGCCCCCGAGTCGATCACCTGAGGCATGCTGGCGGCCGGAAGACCACCGCACCCGAGGGAGCAGCCGAGTGACCGCCCGCCACATCGAGTTCGAGCGCCTGCACAACTTCCGCGACCTGGGCGGCCACCGCTCCGCCGACGGCCGAACCGTCGTCCCGGGGGCCCTGTACCGCTCCGACTCGCTCGGCAAGCTCCGGGGCGCCGACTGGGACCGGTTCCTCGCCCTGGGCATCCGTACCGTCATCGACCTCCGCTACCCCTGGGAAGCCGACGCCAAGGGCCGGGTCCCCGAGCCGCACCGCTTCACGTACGCCAACCTCAGCATCGAGCACCGCCCCTACGACCAGGCCGAGATCGACCCCGACATCGACCCCTGGCGCTACCTCGCCGACCGCTTCGCCGAGGTGACGGAGGACGGCGTCGAGGAGATCCGGCAGGCCATCGAGCTGATCGCCGACGCCGAACCGGGACCGACCGTTTTCCACTGCACGTCCGGCAAGGACCGCACCGGGCTGATCGCGGCCTTCGTACTGACCCTCCTCGACGTGCCCGAGGAAGAGATCCTGGCCGACTTCGCCCTCACCGAACTGGCCACCGAACGTCTCAAGGCCGACTGGCACACCGCCCACCCCGGCCGCACCATGCGCTGGCCCGCGTACGGGCGCGCCCCGGCCACCGTCATGGGGCTCGTCCTCGCGGACCTGGAAGCCCGCCACGGCTCCCCGACGGCCTACCTCACGGACCACGTCGGCATCACCCCGGAGACCGTGGCCCGGCTGCGCGCCCGGCTGCTGACCCCGGCGACGTCCCCGACACCTGCGGCATCCGCCGCTCCCACCGTCCCCGGGACGGCCTGACGGGTCTCGCCGGGCCCGGCCGCGGGACACGCGCCCAAGGCTTCTCGCCTCTCCGCCTCTCCGCCTCTCCGCCTCTCCGCCTCTTCGTCTCTTCGTCGAAGCGGGTTGAGCCCGGGCCCGCACGGGAGCAGGATGAACGGGACACGGGCACCCGGCGAACCCCCGATGCCCGACCCGGCCCGTCCACCGCCGAAACGGCGGTTGGGCGGACCGACCGACGGACGAGGTGGGCGCATGACACGGCGCGGCTATTGGCGCGAGGCCGACGGTTCCCCCGTCGCGGCGACCGAGGCACACGAAGCCTGGGCCCGCGAGGCCTATCCGCGCCTGTCGGGGGTGGCCGGCACCTATCACGCCGTCATCACCTACAAGGACCTCGGCGAGGACGTCCAGCAGGCCTCGGGCATCCGCACCTCCGCGCTGCTCCACAACTGGATCGGCGCCGTCCTCGGCAGGGTGGTGCACGAGGCACACCGACGGGGCGACCCGCCCCTGACCGCCCTGGTGGTCCGCACCGACGACGGCATGGTCGGTGAGGGCTACCGGGAAGTCCTGGAACTCTCCGGGGAACAGGTGACGACGGAAGCCACCGACCGCGAGAACCACGCGGCCGTGTCCCGGCTGGAGTGCTACCGCCGCTTCGGCGCCACCCTGCCCCCGGGCGGCGGCGAACCCGCACTCGCCCCCCGTCTCGAAGCCGCCCTCGCCCGCCGCCGCGCCCGTGAACCCGAGCCCCCGGCCCCGATCTGCCCCACCTGCTTCGTCCAACTCCCCACCGCCGGAGCCTGCGACAACTGCGCCTGACTGCCCGGACGCACCCCGGCCGCCCCGGGACGACCCCGCACCGGATCGGGTGCGGAGGCACCGGAGTCGGCGGGTACCACCAGGGCCTTGGCGGGCCGGCTGCCCGCATCAACCCGCCAGGCACCAACCCACCAGGCGCCCAACCCGCCGGACAGCGGCCCCGGCCGGATCAGCTCCTCGCGTGTTGGTGGAGGGTGGCTGCCAGGAGGTGGGAGTCGAGCAGGGAGACGTCCGCCGTCCTGTCCGCCCGCGCGTAACCGGCCAGCATCCGTTTGGTCAGGACGAGGGCTTCGGGAGAGCGGCGGACCAGGGGTCTGGTCCAGGAATCGATCACCTTGTCCAGTTGGTCGAGCGGCGCGGTCCGGTGGAGCAGACCGATGCGGTGGGCGGTGTCGGCGTCGAAGACGTCGCAGGTGAGCATGAGTTCGCGGATCCTGGAGGCGCCGACCTCGGAGACCAGGCGCCCCATCGCCCCGCCCCATGCCGGCGGTAGCCCTATGCCGACCTCCGGCATGCGAAAGCGGCTGGTGTCGGCGCCGGCGCGCAGGTCGCAGAAGGAGGCGAGGGCGAGACCCGCGCCGATGACCCGCCCGTGCAGTCGGGCGATGGTGACCGCGTGGGTGTTCTCCAGGGCCTGGCACAGGCGGTGCGCTTTGTCGGCGATGCGCCGCAGGCCCACTCCGGACGGGTCGGCGGCCAATGCCTCCTGGTACTCGTTGCGGTCGGCGCCCAGGCAGAAGTCCGTACCCAGCGACGACAGCGTGAGGATCCGGACGTCGGGTCTCTCGTGGAGGTCGTCGAGCAGGGCGATGAGGTCGTCGAGGACCGCGGAGTCCAACGTGTCGTCCTGCCCCCACGGGTTGAGGCCGACGTGCAGGACGGGGCCGTCCTGCTCGGTACGTATCGCCTTGGTGGCGGTTCGTGCGTACGCGGGGGTGGGGGCGTGCGCGGGGGTGGTGTCGGTCATGCGAGTGCTACGTCCAGGTTCAGCAGGCGCCGGAACGCCACGCGGGGCGCCATCGACGGGGGGCGTACGAGGGTGAGGCGGGGGAGGCGCCGGATCAGTTGGCGCAGCAGGGTCTGTGCTTCGAGGCGGGCCAGTGGCGCGCCGAGGCAGTAGTGGATGCCGCCACTGAACGCGAGGTGGTCGGGGGTGCGTTCGGGGTCGAACCGGTCCGCGTCGCCGTGTCTGGCGGGGTCCCGGTGCGCCGCTCCGATCATGAGGTGGACCATCTCGTCGCGGCGGATCTCGATGCCTCCCAGCACGGAGTCCTGCGATGCGATCCTGCTGATCACGTGGGTGGGCGGGTCGTAGCGAAGCGTTTCCTCCACGAACCCGGGCACGAGGTCGGGGTTGTCGGCGACCATGTCCCAGCGTTCCGGGCTTTCGACGAGCCGGAGCGTCATCGTCGAGAGGAGGGTCGCGGTGGTCTCCAGGGCGGCCAGCAGGACGAACAACACGAGGAAGTAGACCGCCTCGTCGGCCTTGTCCCGGTCGGGCTCGATCGCGTCCCACGTCTGGATCCACCGGGTGACGGGGTCGTCGCCGGGGTGGGTGCGGCGATCGCGCACCAGCTCCATGAAGTAGGTGCGGAGTTCGGCCGTGGCCGCGTCGGACAAGGCCAGTTGGCTGGCCGACGGCAGCAACTCCTGGGTGAAGACCTGGTCGTGCGTCAACTCTCGGAGCCGGGGCCAGTCGGCCTGCGGCAGCCCGAGCCAGTCACCTATGGTGGCCACCGGCAGCTCCTCGCAGACAAGCTCCGAGAAGTCCGCCTCGCCGGTGCGTATTCGCTCCGTGAACGTGTCGAGGAGCCGATCCGCGGTCCGGTTCACCTTGCTGCCGATGCGCTCGACGGTGTTCCGGTCGAAGGAGCCCGCCGCCCGGCGCACCTTGGTGTGGTCCGGGGCGTTGAGCGCGGCGAGCGTGTTGCTCATCTCGCGTGAGGAGGGGGCGTTCCAGCGCGTCCCGAGCCCCTGCCGCTCCCGCCATTCCCGGTCGGGCTCCAGCCATTGGCGGCTGCGCAGCACCTGGTCGCATGCGGCGAAGCCCGTCACGGCGAAGCCGCCCCAGGGGGCGGGCACCACCTCGCCGCGCTCCAGGAGTTCGGCGTAGATCGGGAAGGGGTCGGCCTGCCCTCTGGCCGTCCGTAGACGGGAGAAGAGGGAGGCGGACGCCCGGCGGTCGTACGACGGAGTTGTGGCAACCCCCATATGGCGGCTCCTTTCTGAGAACCAGCCGCCATGCATACCCACGTGATCGTTCGAGCATCCCCTACCACTGAGTACTCAGGAGGTTACTAGAATCACACTGGTCTCACTCGCCCCTGGTCCAGGCCAGGAAGCGGCTGAACAGGCCGCCCTTGGGTTGCGGCGCGAAGCCGGCGTTCGCACGCGAGGGTCCGGCGTGCGAGGTCGCGGAGGCGGCCGTCTGCTGCTGGGGCGCCTGGCCCGCGTTCGAACCGGCCGGCCCGGTCGACCCGGCGCCCTGGGGAGCGGCCCTCGGAGTGAAGCGGATCGGGAGGGTGACCAGCGTGCGGCTCCACGGGCTCGGCGCCCAGGTCAGCGCCTTGAACGGGACACGCAGCTCGACGTCGAGAAGCTGGTTCAGCAGCGTCTCGACCGCAGTCACGGCGATCATGAAAGCCGGGTCCTTGGCGGGACAGGCGTGCGGGCCCGCACCGAACGCCAAGTGCGCCTTGGCGCTCAACTGTTCGCGGTGCTCCGTCAGCTTCGGGTCGGTGTTGGCCGCGGCGAAGGAGATCAGGACCGGGTCGTTGGCCCGGACCAGCCTGTCGCCCAACTCGACGTCGTGCGTGGGATAGTGCGCCGCGTAGTTGGCGATCGGCGCGTAGTTCCAGAGGGTCTGGGAGACCGCGTCCTCGACCGGAAGGCCGACCTGCCAGTCCTCTCCCAGGTACAGGGCGCTGCTGGTGCCGATCGTCGCGGCCAGCGGCGCGGTGCCACCGGAGAGCAGGGTGACCAGCTGGTGCAGCACCTCCTCGTCGCTCAGCTGGGCCGAGTGCTCCATCAGACGTGTCGTCAGGTCGTCCGTGGGGCGCCGCCGCTTGAGGGCGATCAGCTCGGTGAGCGCCCCGCCGAGCACCTCGTCGGCCCCGGGCGTTCCCTGGAAGATGCCACTGATCCCGGCGATCACGCGGTCGCCGATCTCGGGCGGGCAGCCGAACAGCTCGCTGAAGACCAGCAGGGGCAGCGGCTGGGCGTACTCGGCCATCAGCTCCGCCTGCCCGAGGACGTCGGTGCTGAACTGGCTGATCAGGTAGTTGGCGGACTGCTGCGTCTGCCGGATGAGCTGGTGCTCGTTGACCGTGGCGAGACTGTCGGTGACGGCCCGACGCAGCCGCGCGTGCGCCGCGCCGTCGCTGAACAACGCGTTGGGGCGGTAACCCAACATGGGCAGCGCCGGGCTGTCGGCCGGGACGCGCCCTTCGTTCAGGGCGTTCCAGCGGCGGGAGTCGCGCACGAAGGAAGAGGGGTTCTGCAGGACGTACAGGGCGGCGTCGTAGCTCGTGACGAGCTCGGCCTGGACGTCGGGGGCGATGTCCACGGGCGCACTGGGGCCGAACGCACGCAGCCCTGCGTAGTGGCTGTCGGGGTCGGCTCCGAACGACGGGCCGTACATCCGGACGTTCCCGTGCGCGGGGCAGCCGGGGGGTATCTCCTGCGGTTCACGGGGCTGTTGCATTGCTGCGCTCCTAGCCGAGTTGGGACATGAGGTGGGTCACGAGGGTGATGAGGGCCCGCGCGGAGGAGTTCTCGTCCCGCACGTCGCACTCCACGACCGGGGTCTCGGCGGTGAGGTTCAGAGCCTCGCGCACCTCGTCGAGCGGGTAGTGCGTGGTGCCCTCGAAGTGGTTCACGGCGATGGCGTACGTCAGGCCGAAACGCTCGACGAGGTCCAGGACGGGGAAGGACTCGTGCAGCCGCTCCGGGTCGACGAGGACCAGCGCGCCCAGCGCCCCCCGGGAGAGCTCCTCCCACATCTCCTTGAAGCGCTCCTGACCGGGCGTTCCGAAGAGGTAGAGCACCAGGGTGTCGCTGAGCGTGAGCCGACCGAAGTCCATCGCGACGGTGGTGGTCTTCTTGTCGGGGGTGCCCGACAGGTCGTCGAAGCCCACGCTGGCTTCGGTGATCTCTTCCTCGGTCCGTAGGGGCTCGATCTCGGAGAGACTGCCTATGCAGGTGGTCTTGCCGACCCCGAAGTGCCCCACTATCAGGATCTTCACCGCGTGGGAGACATCTGGATCCAGGTACACGCGCTACGCTCCGAATCGATTCTTCAGGCCTTCGAGAACGGCGCTGACCAGTTCCCTGTCGACACGTTCGGCGCGCGGTATCGGTGTCCTCGCGAGGATGAGGTTCTCCTCCTCCAACTGCGCCAGCAGGATGCGGACGATGCCCAGGGGCAGGTGCGTGTGCCCCGCCACCTCGGCCACGGACAGGAAGCCGTCGGCGACCAGGTCCATGACCTGCCCCGCCTCCGGGGACAGGGTGCGCGCTGCGGCCTGTCCGTTCTCCACCGCCGCCGTCACGAGCGTCGTGTGCTCGTACTCGTGGTCCGGGGGCAGCGCGCGTCCGTTCGTGATCACGAAGAGGGGGACTAACGGTGACGTCAGTTCCAGCTCTTGATCCTGTTCGGGCCCATCAGACATGGTCTGTCCCCTTCCCCGGTGTCGCCGCCGCGGTCAGTCCGGGAACCACCTCGTGCAGACGCGTGGTGAACTGTTCTATGTCACAGTCGTGTTCGGCGGCGGCAGCCAGGAAACCATCGGGGCCGGCCGCCATCAGGAAGATCCATCCGTGCTGGAACTCGATGACCGTCTGACGCCATTGCGCGTCCTCGGTCACCCCGGCGAACTGGGAGGTGACCCGGCTGTAGGCGTGGATGCCCGTCATGGCCGCGGAGATCGTGTCCGCGAGGTCGCGGCTCATCCCACTGGTCGCCCCGCGGGGAAGACCGTCCGATCCCAGCAGCACGGCGTGGCGGGCACCCTTGACCTCGGACATCACCTGGTCGAGCTCGCCGAGGGCGAATCCCGCGTCACCGGAACTCTGGTGCCGGGGGGCGTTCCCCCGCGACCCTCCGGCGTCCTCGGCGTTCACCCGAGGCGGTGAGGTGAGGTTGTTGCCCAGACGGGCGACGAGGCGGTGCATGCGGAAGGAGATCTGCTGCATGTCCACATCGGGTGCGGCCGCGGCGGCGAGGTAGGAGCCCTGCCCCGCCCCGATCAGGAAGATCCAGCCGTGCGAGAACTCGATGACGGTCTGGTTCCACTGCCGGTCCTCCTCCGGTCCGGCGAAGTGGGCCGTCGCCCGGCTGAGCGACTGCATCCCGGCCATGGCCGCGGAGATGGTGCGCACATCCTTCTCGGCCAGGCCTTCCGTCGCGCCGCGAGGGAGGCCGTCCGCGGACAACAGGACGGCGTGCCGTGCACGGGGCACGTTGTGCACGATGTCCTCCAGCATCCACGACAGGTCTGCGGTCATGCCTCTTCGGGCCCTTCGAACGAGGTGGCGTCAAGATTGCGGCCGGAGAGCGTGCCGCGTTGGAAGGCCCCCAGGCTGCGCCCGGAAGCGCGGCCCGTTTCCCCCGGGGTCCGCGGCGCCGACGAGGTGGTGTCGGGGTCGGGGACGCTCGCGATGGGCGCCTGGCGCGAGCCGCGCTTGGGCAGCCCGTGCATCGTGCGCGAGGTCACGCCCTGGGGCCGGCTCTCGGTGGCGCGCCGGATGTCGCTGACCGGAGCCTCCTGGGCGGCCGGAATCTCCTCCATGGTCCACAGCTCCTCGGGCAAGAGGACGACGGCCCTGACGCCGCCGTATCGGGAGACTCCGGTGACGTCGACCTTGAAACCGTGCTGACGCGCGATCAGGCCGATGACCGGGAACCCGAACTTCGGCTGGGTTCCGAGCTGCGACAGACGGGGGGCGATCTCCCCGGAGAGCAGTGCGGTCGCCCGCTGCCGCTCTTCGTCGTTCATGCTCACACCGGCGTCGTCGATGACGATGCACAGGTTGTTCTGGACGCGCTGGAACGTGACCTCGATCGGCGCGTCGTGCTGCGAGAAGCTGGCCGCGTTGTCCAGCAGCTCCGCCACGGCGAGGGCGACGGGCGCGACCGCGTACGCCTTCAGGGCG
This sequence comes from Streptomyces sp. NBC_01426, assembly GCF_036231985.1. Lineage (GTDB taxonomy): Bacteria > Actinomycetota > Actinomycetes > Streptomycetales > Streptomycetaceae > Streptomyces. The sequence goes on along the minus strand of NZ_CP109500.1, from coordinate 1,954,788 downwards.
AGACTGGTCTGCTGCATGATGGCGACCCGGTGGAAGTTGCGGATCTGACCCTGGGCGCTGCGCACCACGTCGTAGACGCTGGCGGGCCGGTTGCGACGGCCGAGCGGCGCACCGCACATGACGGCGATGCCCTGAGCCTTGCGCGCCATCTGCGCGTTGGCGTGGTTGACGTCCAACAGGTCGCCGAGGACGGCGTGTCCGCCGAACTTGCGCTGGATGCCGTCCAACAGCGTCGTCTGCTCGGCCGCGAGGCTCTGCAGAAGGCTCGCGGCACCCTTGAGGACGGCCTTGGTGTTCTCCTCCGCCGCTTCCTTGGCCGCGCGGAGCGTGGCGTCCTGCTCGTTGCGGAACCTCTGCAGCTCGGCGCGTGACGCGTGCAGATGGCTGTCTGCCGCGAGGAGCCGGTCCCTCAGTTCGGCCTCGGTCTGCTTCTTCTTCGCCCCCAGTGCTCTGTTGCGGGCGACGAGTGCCACGACGGCGACAACGGCTATCGCCGCCACCGCAACCAGGCACCACACAAGTGCGTCTCGATTCATGGAAACCTTTCCCGGCGCATGGCATGCGGACGGCTGCAGATACACCTCACGAGGCCCCGCAACACAGCTGATCGGCACGGTCCACCTGCTGTTACGCGGAGAGCATGCCGTCAATCACACATCAGCATCCGTGTCAAAACGGATCAAGATCACAGATGCCGGGATGCTATCACCGGATCTTCGGCTGTCCGGACGCCCGCCATCGCGGCGCCTACCCCCAACCCGGCCGTTGCAAAAGCGCGTTGACTGGGTCCTTCGACCGGGCATCCGCCGCCGGTCACCCCGCCCGTTGCCGATTCGTCAGCACTTCTTCACGAGAGAGGTGACAATCCCTCACATGGAACCGGTACACCGCCGACCAAACCCCCACCGGACCTCATCGACAGGCCGGTCGCGCCCGGTTCATCGACGCCGGGGTACGTGGTGAGGTGTCGCCCCGCCGGGTGTGGAGTGCCCCGTCCGACGCGATCAAGCCGGCGCGATTGGCTGCTTCTCGACGTTCGCGAGAGGGGACGCACTCAACGGCGCTGATGCGCCGGCTACAACCAGTCGCGCTTCTTGAAGATGAGGTACAGGCTGACGCAGACCACCGCCATCAGCAGGACCGCGAAGGGGTAGCCGGCGGCCCACTTGAGTTCCGGCATGACCTCGAAGTTCATGCCGTAGATGGTGCCGACCAGGGTGGGGGCGAAGAGGATGGCGGCCCAGGCGGAGATCTTCTTGAAGTCGTCACCCTCACACCGCTGACCTGCGGAAATCGACTGCATAGGCAGTCCGACCTGCGGCGATCTGTCTTTCCGCCCCTTTCACCGTGCTGCCCGTGAATACAGCCGATTCCCCCCAGCCGCCCCCCAACGGGGCTCCATTCCCCCCAGATTCCCCCCAGCGGAGGGTGCTTCGGGTGGAGGATTTCCGCTGGCCGGAGCGGTGATCCGGGCGACCGGAACGTTACCCGACGTAGTGGCGGGGTGGGAGCAGGAGGGAGCGTGAATCGCCGACGCACGCCGAGCTGACCCGGATCTTCTTTCTGGAGCTCAAGGTGGTCGGCTCCAGCATGTGTCCGAAGGGCGAACTGGAGGACCGGCTCTCTTTCTGCGCCGCGACGGGGTCCGACCGGTGATCGACGAGACGCGGCCACTGGACCGGGTGGGCGAGGGCTTCGAAAAACTGGAATCGGGCGACCAGTTCAGCTGGATCGTCCTCAAGGTGTAGAGACCGGCCCGGCATCGGCAGGAAGGGCTCCGCCACCCCCTGTCACAGCCGGCCGTGCCCCTTCGGTGAGAACCTCTACGGCGCCGTTGTCAGTGCGTGCTGCGAGGATCACCGGCCATGGGAAAGCGACGTGGAGGCAGCGAGATCGCAGCAGTCCGGAGTCGACTCCGGGCGGAGTTCGTCAGCAACCTCTCCAGCCCGGACCGTACCCTGGAGGACCTGCCAATATCGTCCCCGGACCAATGCCGGTGGCGCTGCGCCGAGGAGGGGTGCGGCCACGAGTGGGTGACCCGCTTCCACTTCAGGGCGCGAAGCATCAACCCCACAGGGTGCCCGGATTGCTCAAAGCGCCGAAACCGCGCTCCGGGTCCCGGAGAGTCGCTGGCCGAGGTGGATCAGGTCCTGACCGCACAGTTCCGGCGCAATAAGGACCGGCCCTCTCGCGGGCCCGACACGCTGAGGACCCAATCCCACGACATGTGTGAATGGGAGTGCGAGCAAGGCCACTCCTGGCCAGCCACCGTCGCCAACCGCACTAATCAGCGGGGCTGTCCGCATTGCTCCGGGCACGGGCGTTCTCTGTTCGAGTGCAACGTCGCGATGCTCGTCGAGGCGGCTTCGGGACTCGCCGTTGAACTCGACCACCGGGTCCGTCTGCCCGGCAGGAAGGAGGACCGCTTCGACCTGTTCCTGCCCGGCCCGGACCTGTTGATCGACCTGGATCCGGCGTGGACCCACAACCAGCCGGACAGCCTGAAGCGTGACACCGCGAAGGCTCAGGCCGCCCGCGCCGCTGGCCTCGTCTTCGAGAGGATCCGGGCGCGAGGGCTGCCAGCGATCCCGCTGCCAGGGACCACCCACTTCGAGGCGGGCCCAGGAGTAGACCCCGAAGACTGGGTCAGGGCCGTCGGTTCGCTACTCCGGGGCCGGGGTCTGCCTTGGAAGGAACTGGCTCCTCCCGAGGTCACGACAGCGCTCATGAAGGGAGCGCAGCTCTGGCAGCAGGCCGTAGCCGCACCCGCGACCTCAGCACTGGCCGCCGCTCCGCACCTCGAAGCCGAGTTTGTCGCCAACCTCACCAACCCCGGCGTGGGCCTCGCCCGTATGACTCCAGGCTGTAATGACCTCTGCACCTGGAAGTGTCAGGAGGCGGACTGCGGACACGAGTGGGACGTTCCCGTGTACACCCGTGCTCTCGCCGGTCGCGGATGTCGCAAATGCGGTTACAAGCGGATGGCCACGAAGAAGAGGCGCCCCGCCCCTGGTACATCACTCGGTGATGTCAATCGGGAGATGGCTGCCGAACTCGTGGAGGTGATCGGTCACCCGGACTGGACCGCGTTCGATGTGCTCCCGAACGCGAACCAGGACTGCCTCTGGAAATGCCCGGACCCCCGGTGCGGGGAAATGTACCCCGCACCGCTCAACCGCCGCACAGGCCAGTCGAGTGGTTGCCCCACGTGCGCCCGCAAGCGCAGCACGGCCGGCCGGATTCGCCCGCAGCCGGGCCAGGCGCTCGTGGACCGTCACGAGGTGATCGCAAGTGAACTCGTCGAGGTCATCGGCGAACCGACGTGGACGGCAGCAGACCTTCGGCCGAGCTCCACCATGCCGTGCCGGTGGCGATGCCGGAAGCCCGGATGCCACAGCCGCTGGGAGGCAACCCCTGACCAGCGGACGCGTCGAGGCGGCTCCGACAAGCCGTGCCCCGTATGCAAGCCACCGCGCAAGAGCCGGTCACGGCCCACGACTACGGCCTGATTGCGCCCCTCGGCGGGGCGGAATCAGGCTGCCGGCTTCGCAGAGCCTGTCAGCGGGGGGCGAGTCCATCATCGACGAGGTCCTCCGCTGCCTCGTAGACCGTTGCTACCGCGTGGGATTAGGGAAGGAAGTGCGCGCAGTGACTGCACCGGCGCCTGGCGACGCACTGGAGGTTCCCATGCGAGGCGCGCAGGGGCGTCTGCTCACTGATGCCCGCCCACTGGCCGGGCGACGGGTCCGGGACCCAGCCCCATCCGGCGTCCTCGATGCTGCCGTCCACATCGTGGTTGCAGCCGCCCTCGACATGTCCGTATCCGCTCGGCGAGATCCGGATCATGCGTAGGGTGAAGTACAGCGGCGCCCTGGTTGCAGCTGGCGGGCCCACACCGCAGCAGCAGCCCTCGCCGGTGATCAGTTCGCATGCATCGCAACGCTCAGCTTTCACCGCCCAAGGATGCACAAGTAGCAGAGCAGTTGGCAGCCGTGACGGATATGGCCAGTGGGCATGTCCCATGTACGGTGACGCAACTGCGCTGGCGGCGCCGCAAAATCTTCCCTGAAGGAGTGGTCCTCCTGGCCGCCAGCTTCATCGAATGCTGGCTGCCGGACAGCTCTCTGGAACGTGTCGTGACACGGAGCTGTGCAGTAGCCACGACGGCTGGTTACCAGCAGCGTAGGAGACGAGCGAGTCTCGGGCCTAGCTTGTTGCGGGAGGCGCGGGCGCGCTCGGCCGCCAGGTGCCGGCCGGTGAAGGCGGGTGCTGCGTCGCCCAGGCCATACAGCCGTGTCTCGTACGGGCATTCCGGATTACAGCCCTCTTCACGGCGGTCGAGGGTGGCGGTGGCCAGGTGGTACAGGTGGGCGCCGGTGTCGCTGACCCCAGCGGGCGCAGCGGTCATGGTGATGAACTGGGCTAGTTCGGCGGTGGCCGCCGCGGCGGAGAAGATGAATACGTTCTCGTTGCGGCGCAGCGGGTGGTCGGTGGGCAGGCCACTGATGTAGGAGGGATCCTCCAGCAGGCCGGCGCGTTCCGTGGGGACGTCGGCTGGGTCGTACTGACCGATGCATTCGAGGCAAGCCCGGCCGGGGGCGGCGACATGGGCGCGCCATTCGGCACCCTGGAGCCGGCCGCCGCGGGCCTCGACTCTGACCCCTCCGTCCACGACGGGAATGAAGTGCGCGTATGCCAGCAGGTTGAGGACATGGCGGGCCCAGGGACGGTCGACGCAGGAGAACAGGACGTCACAATCGGCGGCCGCGGCGAAGCCGCCGGGTTCGGTGATGCTGGTCTCCAGCGCGGCGACGCGGAAACGGAGAGCGGTTGCGGCGGAGCGGGCGGCACGTGCGGCCAGGTCGACCTTGGGCCGTCTCTCCCGGGCGTCGCGTGCAGTGGCGTGCAGAAGCCGGTCGAGGTTGACCGTTTCGACGGTGTCGAAGTCGAAGAGGGTCAGGCGGCCGATGCCGGTGCGAGCGAGAGCGTCGACGACGAGCATGCCGACCGATCCGGTCCCGACCACTCCGACGTGGAGGCGTGCCAGGGTGTCCTGGGTCAGCTGGCCCCATGCGGAGACAGTGCGCCTCTGGGCGCTCGTGGCAACGGGCGCGGGCACAAGGGCGCTGTTGAAAGTGACGGTGAGCTGTTCGCCGACGACGCGGACGCTCTCGGCCTCCAACGGCCGGTAGTGCCGCGCGTCTCGCTTCTGCCAGATCCGGGCGCTGTGCCCACCATCACCTCCGGCGAGGGTCATCCCGAGCAGCGGCTGATCGGTGAGCGCGAGGGCTTGTGCCGCGAAGGCGGCTTCGGCCTCGTAATCGACCCGGTTCAGGGACTGCCAGCCGTTGCCCTCGGGGTGGGAGTGGATCAGGCCGACGCCGCACCCGCGTTCTGCGGCAAGGGCTGCGGCCCGCAGGAAGAACGCGCTGGTGAAGTCGACCGTGCCGTGCACGATGCGTTCACCTTCCCGCGGCAGGACGATATCGACCAGTGCAGCAGTTGTGCGGCGTGAGCCGGTGGCTGGGTGCCACAGAACGAAGCAGCAGTCCTCCTGTCCGTCGGGACGGAGAAGGTGATCGGTAAGGCGCTGGGCGAGGCTGGAGGACAAGGCTGCGGCGAATTGGAGGATCACAAGGCTGCCCCCTCGTCGAGTTGCGCGAAAAGGGTGCGCAGGTGCCGCAGGTATCCGCGGACGCTTCGGTCGGCGGCCCAATTGGCTGCCGGGCGGCTCCAGTACTCCCACTCCGTTCCCAGTGCAGAATCGTGGACGGCTCCGTGGGGGTGCCCGAGCCGGGGGCTGACGTGCGGGCCGCCGGGCGGTGTCGCGGGGAAGTCCGGAGCGGCCTGAAGGCCCACCTTGACGGTCTGTCCGGCACGCGGGCCGGTCTCGACCGCGTAGTCGAACAGGGTGAAACCGTCCTGTTGCCAGGTAGTGAGGCCGGCGACGTGGAGACCCGCCTGCAGCGCGGCAGGCCCCCACAGCGGCTCAGCAGTGGTCACGAGGTGGGCGTCGGGCCGGTGGACAGTGACACGAACTTCTCGCGCTCGTGCACGGTGATCGGCTCGCCGCCCCGCCCCTGGAAAGACTCCTGATGCCGACCAGCGATCTTGACGAGGTAGTGAGTGGCCGGGTCGATCTCGGCCAGCTGCAGGATCGCGTTCGGCGTGGTGTGCCGAGGCACGCCGGTGACAGGCTCATTGTCCACGGTGATGGTCACGGTCTGGGTAGGGGCGTCTGCCATAGCCATGGCGATAACTCCTTGTTCTCCGGGCGATGCCGGGTCGGGGGCATGCTGGGCAGGTTGCCGGTCCCCACAGACACGCAGGGAGGCGGACGATTCCATGCACCTGATCGGTGCATGGAATTACTCGATCTTGCTGAGATGTTAGCATGTACCTATCCGGTAAATACAAGTGATTCGTGAGGCGGCAGGTGGAGATCTCCTTCGTCGACGACGAGCTGGCCCGGACATGCAACGACGACGCCATGCGCGAAAGCCGTTACGGCACCGCGTTGGCCGCAGTACTACGGCGGCGGCTTGCGGAGATCCACGCGTCAGCGCACCTGGCTGACCTGTCGTGCCTGCCGGCGGCTCGGCTCCGCGCCCACCCCGGTGACCACTGCCTGGTGCTTGTCTCCCTGGGGCCCGGCGCCGATCTGCACCTGCGGCCGCGCGCCGATCCGCATCAGAGACACGCTGACGGGACACTCCAGTACGCGGACGTCCGCGCCGTTCTCGTTACGGACGTCCAGCCCGCCCCCGCTGCCGCCCGCCCCCACGCCCGAAGAGAGGCATCGTGATGACCGCCGGCGCTGACCCGACCGCGTACGCGCCCCAGACCGTCCCGCCCCCTGGCGAGACCCTCAAGGAAACACTCGAGGCACTCGGCATCCCGCAGGCCGACCTTGCACGTCGAACGGGCCTGTCCACCAAGCACATCAACCAAGTCATTCAGGGCGCCGCCCCTCTGAGCCCGGACACCGCTCTCCTGCTGGAGCGGGCCACCGGGGTGCCCGCAGCGGTGTGGAACGCCCGAGAGGCAGCCTGGCGCACACAGCTGGCCCGGGAAGAGGAAGAGAAGGCCCTGGCCGATCACGTCGGCTGGCTCGACAACTTCCCGCTTCTCGAGCTTGTCAGTCGCAACGTCTTGCCGGACCGTGCCAAGAACGTGCACAACCTGCGGCGGCTGCTTGACTTCTTCGGCGTGGCCTCCCCGGACGTAGCCGAGAATCTGTGGCGCGGTTACCGGACCGCGTTCCGCCGCTCCACCGTGCTCAGCCGGAATGAATACGCAACCGCGACCTGGCTGCGCCTGGCGGAACGTGAAGCACGCGAACGGGACTGCGGGCCGTACGATCGCGCGGCACTCACCGCCCTGCTCCCTTGCCTCCGGGCACTAAGCCTCGAAGAGCAGAACACCTGGTCAGGAGAGCTTCCACGGCTGTGCGCCCAGGTCGGAGTTGCAGTGGTCTTCGTTCCCGCCCTGACCAAGACCAGCGTTTCCGGAGCGACCCGGTGGCTGATGCCCGACAAAGCCATGGTGGTCCTGAGCGACCGGTTCAAAAAGGACGACCAGTTCTGGTTCACCTTCTTCCACGAACTCGGCCACGTTCTGTTGCACGGCAAGCGGCTGACGTTCATGGACGACACCGAGAACCTTTCGCCGACCAAGCAGCACGAGGACACGAGCGAGGACGAAGCGAATGACTTCGCCGCCAATGTCCTCGTACCGCCTCAGCACGTTGCCGCCTACGGGAAGCTGGCCGCCACCCGGCATCTGTCGCTCTCCGCCATCGAGGCCTTCGCCCGTACAGCCGGTATCGCACCAGGAATCGTCGTCGGACGACTTCAGCACGACGGCGCCCTGCAGTGGAGCCACGGCAACGGCCTCAAGCGCACTGTCGCGCTCACCTGACTGAGTGGGCGACGCGTAAGGCGCACAGCGTGTGCCACGACCTGGCATTCCTGGTCAGGCCCAGGCCTGCTTCCAGAGCTCCCTCCTGGGTGACGACCGGCACGCCGTGCTCTCGTCGTCTTCCACCAGAGTGAGCAGGCCCGACGCACGCCGGCGCTCCGCGCGGTTCCGGGTGACGGGCACCAAGCGCCGTTGGGAGAAGGCGGCGACCTCGACAGCGCGCAGGGACTGGAAGAGCGCGGCACCTGGGGGCGGGCGACGGTCCAGGAGGTGGGCGCCGCTCTCGTCCTCGTCCAGGTTTTCCTCCGCGGAGAGCGGCACTGGAGGGGCAGGCGAGGCGCTGGCCGGGGCGCCATACGAGCCTGTGGGCTTGCCCGGGTGGTGCTCGTGGTGGATCGTGACGAACAGGTCGTTCCTCGGGGTCACGTGAAGCAGGGGCCCGTCCCGCATGCATATGCAGCCGATTCCCCCCAGCCGCCCCCCACGAGGCCTCATTCCCCCCAGATTCCCCCCAGCGGACACTGTCTCGCCAAGAGGGGCACCGCAGGTCGGGGGCCGTCCAAAGTCGCTCACGACAGGTTACTCAGGGGAGTGGCGGCGGAGCGGGAGCAGGTGGCAAGGCGGGGCTGGAGGAGCTCAGCGACGGGCCGTCTGGAGTTCGAGCGGACCCAGGAGCTGTTACGTCGCTACCTGCCTCCAGCACCAGCTCGGGTGCTGGACGTGGGCGGTGGTCCGGGTACGCATGCCGGTTGGCTCACCGAAGAGGGAAACGAGGTGCTCCTCCTGGACCCCGTGCCAAAGCACGTGGAGCAGGCACGTGAGCGCGCGCCGCGGTGTGTTGCCCAGCTGGGGGATGCCCGCGACCTGGACGTGGAGGCCGGCACCTTCGACGCGGTGCTGCTACTGGGCCCGCTGTACCACCTGGCGGAGCGCGGAGACCGGCTCGCGGCGTTGAGGGAGGCCAGCCGGGTCGTCGTACCAGGCGGTGTGGTGGCGGCCGCGGGGATCTCCCGGTACTCCCTGATGTAGGACTACACCGTGAGCGCCGGCCTGTCTCCGGAGCTGCTCGCCAGCGAGGTCACGGAGGTAGTCCGTACCGGCTCCTACGACGGCAGTAGAGGCTTCACCGTGGCGCATTTTCATACGGCTGACGAGCTTGCCCAAGAGGCGGGCGAAGCAGGGCTCACGGGTGTGCGGGTGCACGGGATCGAGGGCCCGGGGTGGGCCTACGTAGTCGCGGCTGGCCGTTGCGCGGGCCAGGAAGCGGCGGGGGCGCTGCTGGCGGACGCGGTGGCGACGGCGCGCCTCGCAGACGAGCACGGCGTCTTCACTGACGCCTCGGCCCACGTGCTTGTGGTCGGTACAGCCTGAGACGCTGCCCCGTTCGAGTGGAGAGCGGGCCGGTGGCCAAGGCAGGCCGTGGGGCGGGGGAGGCTGGGGCCACCGTGCTCGTTGGCGAGAGGGTGTAGGTAAGGAGGTACATCCCGGTCGGTCGAGCTGCTGGAGATCCCGGACAACCGACAGCCGCAGCCTGCACGGTGGGTGGTCGGGTCCGTATGAATGCCGCTCGACAAACGCGTGCAGCTGGGCCCGAAGGCGCTGGCCAGGCAAGACCTGGGGGCCGTGACGGTTTGACCGCCACGGCCACCTCGGCGACCAGGCTGATTGCGGGACTGCTGCCGGCAGGACGTTTGATGGATCGTTTTGAGCGGTGGTAATGCGCTTCGGACGCTTGCCCTCAGGAGGCTGCGTGAGGCTCCAGAAACTGGCTCGGTCGGCCTGACCAGCTGATGGACAGCTGCTCGCGGGCACGTGTGGCGGAAACGAAGAGGAGCGACTGCTCGCGGCGGAGGTCCGCGGCGTGCTGGAGGCGGTCCTCGCGCTCGAGTGTGATGGCGCTGGGCAGAGGCATTTGTTGAGCGCCAGCCCCGACGATGGCGACTGCGCGGTATTCGAGTCCCTTGATGCGGTGCATCGTCATGACGTGGACGCCTTCGTCGGGGTCGGGGACGCGGTAGTCCTCGACCTTCACTGCGGCCAGCTTGGCGTCACGGAGCGCCTGAACAGCGCTGTCGGCGGTCGCATGGGTTCTGGCCACGACCGCGATCTCGTGGGGCTTGATCCCTTCCTGCTGCCAGCTGTCGACGCGCTTGGCCAATGCCGTCATCTCTTCCGCGGCCGTGCGGTAGCCGGTGGTCTCGGGGTGGGCTCCCGCCAGGACGGAGCGGTATCCGCGAAGCTGTTCCGGATTCCCGTCAAGGTCGTCGAACGTGGAGCCGCCGAGCAGGTTCAGGGAGGCTGCGAGGATCTGTCGGGTGGTGCGGTAGTTAAGGGTCAGTCGCTTGGAGCGGCCACGGATCTTGATGCCGTGGGCGCTCAGGGATGTCCGGTTGTCGTAGATCCGCTGGTGTGCGTCGCCAACGATGAACAGGTCGTCGTCGCCGTCGGGGACCAGCGCGCGGAGTAGCTTCCAGTGGGCGGCGTGCAGATCCTGTGCCTCGTCCACGATGATGTGCCGGTATGGACGTTCTTCGTCGGACCAGCCGGAGGCGATCCGGGCTGCCTGAACGGCGAGTTGGGTGACGCCGGCGGCCTTCTCGCGATCGAGCCTGCGCTCGAACTCCTCGACGAGGGACCAGACCTGTGCGCGTTCGGGGCGATTGAGGCGGCGGCCGCGGCCAGCACGGCTGGCGGCGAAGTATTCGTCACGGCTGCGGATGTCCTGAGCCAGTACGACCTGCTTCCACTCAGCGTCGAGGAACCGGCCGTCGAAACGGGGCGTTTGCTGCTCCTGGGCGAGTTCGATCCAGCGGTTGAGGATCTCACTGTCCTTGAGCCGGCTGGGCGCTTCCGAGCCGAAGGTCTCCTTCACGGTGCCGTAGGCAACCTTGTCGATGTTCCGGACATCGACCTTGGCCAGCAGTTGGGCACCGCCGAGGTCCTTGAGCATGGACTTCAGCAGGTTGGCGAGGTTGGTGGTGAAGGTCGTGAGCAGGATGGCCTGGCCGGCGGGCAGCCGCTCGGCGAGGGCCTTCACTCGGTGGAGGGCTACCACCGTCTTTCCGGTACCGGGGCCTCCAGTGACGCGGACGGAGCCCTTGTAAGGGGATTTGCGCTCGGCCAGCGCTCTCTGCGCCGGGTGCAGGAAGATTCGCCATGCGGAGAGTGGTTCGGTGAGGATTCGTCCGAACTCGGCGAAGTCGCCGGTGACTACGAAGGCTTCCTTGGTGGCCGGCCGTTCGATCGCCGCCTCGTAGTCCTGGGTGTCGACCTTGTCCTTGGTGGCCGCGAGTGAACTGACCTGTTCCCAGACCTCTTCGACGGTCATGCCGTCGGCGAGGCACAGGATGACGTCGCGGGCCAGCTTAGGCAGGGTCTCGACGATGCCGAGCACGGCGTCCTCGCTGTGGATCTCGCGGAGCGCCGGAACGATGGACGTGTGGACGCCCAGTCGTTCGAAGTCGGCGTCGGAGACACCGGCGAACAGAGAGGGGGCATCGGGCGCGTTGTCGGCGGGCTTGGGTTGTCCGCTGAGCGTGCCGTACAGGCTGCCGAGGTTGATCAGCTCGATGCCGCCGGTGACCTTGTTGATGTCGAAGAGGATGTTCGCGGCGAAGTCATACGCGTCGTCATGCGGCAGTACCGCGACCAGGTAATAGATGCGGTCGGCGTAGTGCATCAGCACGGCTCTGTAGTTGTCGGTGACCCGTGCCGTGCGGACCCTCTTGTCCCGGGCGCCCTTCGGAGGCTTCAGGTTGAGCCCGTTGGAGTCCGGGTCGCGCTGCATCTTCATGATGAACTGCAACACCTGCGGCTGGACGGAGCCGTCCAGCGCGTCATAGGACTTTCCGAAGACGTCCGCCATGATCACCTTGGCGCCGGACATCAGTTCCCCTCCAACTTTTTGATGAGTTCATTCACTTCCACAGCGCCGGCCTGTGCGACGTACCACCCGTCGCGCTCAAACAAGGCGTCTCGCCGTTCGTCGAGGTCGATAAAGATTGCGACCTTCTCCTCCGGCCACGCGAGCTCTGCCTGCATCGCCTGGTCCCCGTACTCGAAGCCGACTTCCGGTACCTCGATGCGTCCGCTGCGTGCTTGCTCGGCGAGAGCGACCAGGACGTCCTCGACCTTGGACGAGGCCCATTCGATCGCCTCGGTCCATACCTGTGGCAGTGGTTGCGGTACACCTGCCTCCGTGGGCAGCGCGCTGGTCAGCAGGGCCACAGTGTGTGGATCTGCCTGGTCACTGGTGGACACCGCGACCTGGTGGAAGGACCGGGGGAGCTCGTCGCCGTCGGCCGACTGCAGGAACTGCAGCAGGTTCGACCAGCGCAGCCAGTCCATCCAGCGTTCCTTGTGCTCGTCGCCTGTCATGGCTTCGGGCCGGTCGTCGAGCACGGCAAGAGCCGACCAAGCCCGCATGTCCGGTTGCTTGCTGCGCGGCTCGGGACGGCGGTCCAGCAGGCCGATGATCCGTGCATGGCCCGTGGTGCGTGCGTCGAGAGCCACGGCCTCCGTGGCCGAGGCCGAGGCCGAGGAGGGCAGGTTCGCGCCACGCAGGACGTCGGGCAGTACTCGTCCGATCTCTTCGCGGTCTACCGGTTGAGGACGCGATGCCGCACCGAAGCCGCCCAGCAGGCCGGATGCCCGCCGCGCCCACTTGGCCCGGTCGGGGTCGGCAAGGAACTCCAGCAGGGTCTCGACGGGGTTGCGGAGCACCGGGTCGAGGGTGTCATCGGGGCGGGCCTCTCCGACCAGGCTCTGGTGGATCTGGCGAGCGAGCTGGAGCGCGGCATCCGTGTGAAGGGGCCTGGCAACGGCACGGACCTGCTGCCCCTCCGCCGTGTTGCCGACACCCGCTGCCCACGTCATGACGTCGTCCCAGGTCAGCTGCCACACCAACACGCCGTCCGCCCGCAGGGCTGCCCGCTTGGCGGCGTCATCGGCGATGCGGTTGACCTTCTCGCTCGCGTGGAAGGCGAAGCCGTCGAGGAAGACCGCGACCCGCTCCGCACGCCCATCGGTCCGCTCCAGGAGGAAATCGGGCTCGCTGGGCACGGCGGTGTTCATCCGTACGTGGTCCCGCATGCGCCAGCGCGTGGCCGCATCTCCGAGGGTGAAACGGAGTTCGTGCTCCACGCCGCCCTGGCCCGCCTTGGCGGCTACCGATCCGTCCTCTTCTACCCGCCGTCCCCACGCGATAAGGGTGCGGACGAACCGGTCCTCCAGTTCGCTTTCTACGAGCTGGTCGATGCGGACGCCGGAAAGGGTGTCGACCGGCTCGACTGCCCAGTCCTTGAGGATCTCGTCCAGAAGGTCCTTCGCGATGCGCAGCGAGACGTGTGGGTGTTCGCTGCTGGACACGAAGGGCAGCAGGCAGCGGTGGCAAGGTGTGCGCTGCTCCTCCTTCTGGCAGGGGCAGTCCCGCAGTGCAGTCTGCGCGAGCGTCAGGACACGGTGCAGGATTGCGGCATCCGCAAGGTGTTCCAGGTAACCGGTGCCGCCGGGCATCGAGTCGTGCAGGACGAGGAAGCGCCGCCGCAGCTCTTGGCTGTCGCCGGGCATGCTGTCGGTGACCACGCGGATATGGTCGGGCGCTCCACCGAAGTGTTTGGTGATGCCCAGGAGCAGGGCTGCCTTGAAGGAGATCAGACGCTCCTTGAGGTCCATCGTGGAGACGGGCAACAGGATCCGCAGTGCCTGGGTGGTCAGCTCGTGAGCCAACAGCAGTTTCTCCGTCGGCTCCAGGGTCACGCCGTCGTCGCGATGTGAGCACCAGTACGCGTGCCGCGTGCCGATTCGCTGGGCCGAGGGGTCCCATGCCTGCGGGTGGGTGCCACGGACACCACCGCATTCCAGGCACGTCTCGAAGCCGGAGACTTGGACGTCTTCGCCGCGGATCGCGTGGGTCGAGCCGGGTGCGGCTGCGGGCCCGAGATTGATCGTGCGGATCGTCGCGACGCGGGCGAACTCGACGCCGAAGGGCAGGCCGCTACCGGAGCGGCGCCAGGCCCTCAGCCCTTGCGGCTGGTCCTTGTCGATGTCGACGAGGGTGACCACGTCGAACTGCCGGCGTTCCCGTTCGTCTCGCTCATCGGTCAGCCGGGCGTCCTCGCGCCGCTCGCGGGCCATGACCCGTTCGGGCACCAGAACCTTGTGGACAGCGCCGGGGTCAGCGATTTGTGGTGCCTTGCAGCGCGGGCAGGCGGCGATGTCGAGTCCGGTCTCCTCTGTGGCCACGAACCCACATTCGGGGCAGAACCGCCACAGAGCGTAGGAGTCTTCGCCGCTGCCGACACCTGTGCCAAGGTCCACGCTGCTGACGATGAACTTGTAGCCATCGCTGTGGAAGATGTTGCCGGGGGCAAGTTCCGTCAGCGCGAGCCGAGAGCCGCGGCCGTAGTCGGTCGAGCTCTCGTCAAATTCCCCGTCGCTATCCTTCCACCACAACGTGGCGTCGAGGACTGTCGCGTCGTCGTGGAGGGTGTAGTTGGGCAGCAGGCCCAGCCGTACCAGGGCGTTGATCGAGTTCTCCGAGACGAGGGCGTCCCGGCGCTTGCGAACGGTTCGCTGCTCCGCGAAGAGCTGGCGCCTCTGCTTGTCACGTTCCGGGTCGCCGGAAGCGGTCGAGAGCGCGTCGAAGGCCCGGCCGATCTGCCGCATCCGCGCCCGCAGGGCAGCCACACGCTTGTTCCACGCGCTCGCCGCGGCCCCGACGGTCTCCTCCAGACCCTGGGCGGCGAAGTGCTGGACGCCCTGGGCTGCGGCTGGCGTCATGGCAGGGAACAGAGAGATGAACGCGGCGGACAGCTCGGCATGGCGAGCGCCCGCGACGTCGAGGAAGCGCCTGAACCAGCCGTCCTCGGCCAGACCATGACCGAAAAGCTCACCGATGCGCGGAGGCATGGGGCGCTCCGGGATCGCCGTGCCTTCCCAGAGACTGCGGTCTGCGGCACGGTCGAAGAGGAACGCTAGGTACTGGCGGCGCAGGATCTCCGAGGCGTCCAGGTAGCAGTCCGGCGGAATGATCCGGCCCGCCAGCATTTGCTCCGGAACGTGCAGGTAGTAGTGGCTTCGGGCACCTCGCGGCACGAAGGTGACCGTGAGCGAGTTGCCGGTGCTGCGCCCTGCGCGGCCAATCCGCTGAGCATAGTTGGCGGGAGCGGGCGGCATTGAGGCGAGCAGCACGGCAGACAAGTCACCGATGTCGATGCCGAGCTCAAGGGTGGGTGTACAGGTGAGAACGTTCGGGTCGAAGGCTGAGGCCCGGTTCTTGAAGGCCGCTTCGACCCGCTCACGCCGCTCGCGGCTGAGCGCTCCGGTGTGCTCAGCGGTCAGAACATCGCCTGGACGGTCGATCGTGTACAGGTGCCGGTAGTAGTCGGCGGTGTAATCGCGGTCGTCCTCCACGAAATGACCCGAGCAGTGGAAACGCAGACACGCGGTGCCGAGCCAGTCCTTGCGGCGGCCGGGCGGCACAGTCTGCCGCCAGGTGCAGGTGTTGCAGCGCACCCCGCACGCGTTCACGCCGCCCCCGCCGTCCGGACCGTCAGCATTATCGTCGATACGGTGCACCAGAACGTTGCGGGGCTTGAGCGCGTAGACGAGCGCGCCGCCTTCGGCATGATAGGTGGCCAGAATTTCGCGCTGTGCGAGCAGTTTCATAGCAAGCTTAGCCACCGCGCGCCCCTCGCGCCGGTCGCAGCCCAGCGCTCTGTGGGCCCAGTCCGCGAACCAGGTGTTGTCGCGGGACAGGGAGTCAAAGCCAGTGGTGCGGGTGCCGCCTGATACCGGGAACGAGGGAGCAGCGAGGCCTCTGGGGAAAGCGGGCATGCCGGTGGGACGCCCGCCCCAGATCGGCCAGCGCCTCGCGCCGGCCTGCCGGATGTACTCCTGCAGCCAGGGGTGATAGAGGGCTCCCCGCAGGCGGAGTCTCTCGGCCAGCCCGCGCAGGAATACCGCGTACGCCCCGTCGTCTGCAGGCAGTGAAATCTGCCCGGGCAGGCGCTGGTGCCGCTCCCGCAGCTCGGCGCAGAGGGCGGGTAGGTCCTTGAGACTGACCTCCGCTGCAGCGGTTCGGGTGAGCTCCAGCGTGCGGCCCAGCCGGGAGCGCAGCCCGAACTCGAGAAGGGTCTGGAAGACCATGCGGCTTTGCAGCATCTCCGCGCCGGCATCGCTAAAGTCCTCGGTTTCGTCGAGGAGCGTGAGGATGTCCGGGTTCTCTCGCAGGTCAGGCGGGACGATGGAGGCGAGTTCACTCCGCTTGCCCGAGCCGGCGGCCGAAACAACGGCTTCGGCGGCGTCAGCGGCGAGATCGTGAACAGCGACCGGCTGGCCCGGGGTGAGGTGCTTGGTCAACAGGCCGCGGAAGGTGAAGCCGAAACTGCGGTTGGCGATGAACGCGGCGCGGTGGGTGGCGTCCTGCACCGAGTCAGTGAACACGAGCAGCTTCCGCTCGTTGCCGGCGAGCCCCCGGTCGGAGAAGAGCTGCGTGGTAGTCACCGAGGCGAGCGTGGCGGTGCCCGCACCAAGGAAGCGCATGCCGTCGTCGAGACCGCACGAGGGGCACTCGTCCCCCACATTCGCCGGCAGAGGTTCATGGGGGGTGATGACCGCGACCGTGTCCTCGGTCGGATTCGTCGTCAGCCGTTCGTTCTCCGCGTGCAGGTGCAGCACGGGGTACTCGTCGGGGCGGGCCCGCAGCATCCAGCGCACGGCCCGCTTCCCCTGCGCCGAAGCCTGATAGATCTCCAGGGTGTTGGTCTTGAGCTGCTGCCACTCCAGTTCCGTGGACAGCGCTGCCCAGCCAGAACGCCCGCAGTGCCTGCAGTACACAGCAGGGAGATGCCGCCGATAGGGCGGCCCGACAGGGCGCCGCGACGCATCGGTCCGCTCGCCGATCTCCCCGGCGCTGTCGACTTCGGTCGGCTGGTAGATAGCGAGGTTGGCGGGGTTTGGCCGTGAGTCGCCGGTCGGCCCGTCGTCGTCGTACCAGCGGAAGTGCGGCTCGGAGGTCGCCGCACGGATGACGCGACGGACCTCGCGCACCCATAGTTGAGCCTCAACACGCAGGAACGGCCCTGGCTTTCCCGTCACGGGGTGCGGAGTACGGGCATGGGAGATCAGCGCGAGGATCCGTGCGAAGGCAAGCTCGACGAGCCGCGGGTCGCTGCGCGCGGCCTCGTCCCAGGCCGGTCCGCCACCCCGCTGGGCGAACTCGCGGGCGACATCGGGGATGGTGACCGGATTACTCCCGGCGACATCCAGGATCGCCTTGACCAGAATGTGCTGCTTCAGCTTGGCGCCGATCTGCATCGGATCGGTGAGAGGCTGACCGAGCATGAGCCGAGCCAGGTCTTCAAGGGCCGACTCGTCGTCCAGCGGGTCGGGTAGAGCCGCCAGAGCTGCAGGTGCCGGCGAGGGCAGTAGGAAGTCAGGGTCGGTGACCACCTCACCGGGCAGCAACCGGTTCTCTCCAACCAGCGCGGCATCGGGGAAGGGCGTCCCGAAGACCTTCTCTGCGAACTCGCGCAACAGCTCCCGATCGGGCTTCTCAGGTCCATCCAGAGCGAGGGAGGACGTGCCGCTGGCCATTCCCCCGCCGAGCGTCGCTGACGTTGCCACAGGCGTGATGTCGCCAAGGGGGCGTCCCTCACGGGCTGCTCCAGTGGCTGCGCCGAGGCGGCGCAACAGCATCGCCACATCGGTGCCCTGGGCGCCGTCATAAGTGTGGAACTCGTCGAGCACGACGAAGGCGAGGGAATCTGTCTTCCAGAGCGGGGCATCCGGAATGCGCTGGAGGAGCAAATCCAGCATCTTGTAGTTGGTGAGCAGGATGTCCGGCGGATCGGCGCGGATCGCGTCCCGATCGGTGATCAGGTGGCTGATGGTGGGATCGCCAGCGAGCGACGTCGCCCCGGTGTCGCGACCGTAAGGGCCAGGCTCGTTCTCGTCCTCGTCCGACGCCGAACGGGGGCCAGTTGCGCCGCCGATGTAGATGCCGGCAGTGACGTCCTTCAGCTCCGGTTCCGTACCGAGGAAGTCGTCGATACGGCGGGCCTGGTCGTCGGCCAACGCGTTCATAGGGTAGAGCAGCAGGGCCTTGACGCCCCGCTGTCCAGCAGCGCGGGCACGAGCACAGTGATCCAGGATCGGCACGAGAAACGACTCGGTCTTACCGGACCCGGTACCCGTGGTGACGATGGTCGGCTCCGGCCGACGCCCTGCCTTCGAGGACAGTCGCTGCCAGGCGGCGGCCTGGTGTGTATAGGGCGTGAAGTCCTTCGGCGTCCAGTCGAGCGCAGCCGCCCAGTCAGAGGATGCCTCTCGGAAGGGAGTGCGTACCCGCAGGTAAGGGCCGCGGAACAGTCGGCTCTCCGGCCGCTCCAGAAACGCGTCGAGCTCGTCGCGTACGTCGTCATCGGCGAGCGCGAAGCTCGTAGTCAGGTAGGTGGCGAGGGCACGACGAAGATCCTCGGCAACCAGAGAGGGCAACATGACGGCGTCTTACCTGCTTTCTGCCGGAAGATCGACGAGAGCTCGGTCGGCTTCAGCCGAGCCGAGGAGGTTGCCGTGATCTCGGTGCTCGGCCGCGTACGCGGCGTAGTCTCCGTACTCGCCAGCAAGCAGTCGCGCGGTGAAGTCCGCGTGGGCCCGGGTCATCTCGGCTTCGCGGTCAGGCTTCACCCAGCCCTCCGGAGCCTCGGGAGTCGGGTCGCCGGCACGTGCGGCCTTTACCCACGCCTTGACGACGGCTGTCTCTTCGGGCGTCTGCCGAACGCCAACGTTGTGGGTGGCTGCCCCGATCTTGTGCCCGTCAGCTGCGTAGAACGCCTCCCACTCGTACTTGCGTAGTACTGCGAACTGAGAGCGGTACATGGCACACAGCTGCTCCGCACTGAGCCCCACCATCACTGCCGCGAGCGCGTCGATCTCCACCAGAGCCATCCGGCGGTCGTACTCGGTACGCAGCGGGGTGGCCATGGACCAAGCCTCGCCGACCTGCTGGAGCGCGGGGCGGGGGGATGCTGGATCGGTCCACCGGTCCTTGAGCCAGGCCGGGTCGTGGAGTTCCTCCCATAGGGGGGCGTAGTCGCGGGTCAGGCAATTGAGGCGGAGGACACGCACAAGGAGAGGTGTGGCGAGAGGGTGGGAGAGAGGAGCTGGGAAGCTGCGGGCCAGCTCGATATTGACCTTCGAAGCACCTGAGACTTTGACCAAGTAATCGAAGACAAGCGAGCCCCAGAGACCAGCCACGACTCCCGTATCGCGATTCGAGCTCAAGGCGAGGGTATGCACCGTGTGCACGTGAGTCGGCCCTGGAGGAATAATCGCCGCTTTCAGTGACCTCTCATTATTCGAAGTCACCATATTGCGCCAGGCGACGCGAAAGAACTCCCCCGAGGGGGCGCCATCCCAGTCGCGACGTGCTGTTGCGAAATCTTCGCCCGAGCACGCCCGTGCATAGTTCGTACGCGGCACTAGGGTCTCGGGAAGTTCCTCCAAGTCCCATTCGGTGTAATCCTTGTTGGATTTGCAACCTGGGTTGGGCTGCTTAGCAAAGGGGGTAGCGACCGAAAAGTGAGGCCCCTGTAGAACAGCCTCGTCCCAGGAGGTGGGTACGGCAGTGCGGCGCTCGATGATCCCCTTGTCCTTCGCCCCCTTCTCGTCTAGTTCACGGGACCACCAGTGCTGGTGGTCGTGGAGCCGTTCGGGAAACGTTGCGAGGATCCGGAGCGCTCGGTCGTCCTCCACCGTCACTGCGCGCAGCACCCGAGCCTGTTCAGCGGGGGTTCCTCGCTCATCGATTACAGCGGCCCAGCTGGCGAGGACCTCGCGATTCACCGGGACGATTCGGTCACGGTGGGGACGCAGGTCCCAGCCGCCCTCGGGGAATTGGATCCCGGGCAAGGGGCCTTCGCCGTGATGCGTGAAGGAACCGTCCACTGTGGAGGGATGCACGACGCGTGCGATCTGTACGAAGTCGATCTCGCGAGGCGGGCCATAGATGCTCACCCCGAAGGACTTGTTGTTGTCGACATCTTCGAAGAGCAAGATGTTGTTGCCGTATTGGAAGTGTCGCCTGAGCCTGGAGTAAGTAGCGGTCCGGAAGGCGCCGCCCTTTGGAACGGAGAAATGGTTCTCTTCATGGATCAAGGCCGCTGTTCCGGTAGGACTCAGGTTGCGCCAGGACCGTTCCATGAAATTCAAATAGAGATTGGTCTGCAGTCCTGCGAGTACCGGGTGCTCGATTGCCGAGCCCAGGTGTGAGTCGCCGCCGACCCAAGAGGAGACGTCGGCAAGGTATGCTCGCAGAGATTTGCGCTTGGCCAGCGCCGTCACCCTCCGTTCGGCCTTTGTGTCCGCGGACGCTTGCTTCTCCAAACCGAACCAAGCGTCGTACTCCGCGACCGCCAGGTCGTCCTTCCATTCGGACTTGAGCCAAGGAGGGTTCCCCACCTGCAAGTCGAAGCCACCCTGGAAGAAGACGTGGGCAAACTCCAGTTCCCAGTGGAAGAATCCCTCCCGCCTGCTGATCGCGTCGATTTCGCTGAGCCACGGGAAGCGCAATGCGATCGCGGGCATCTCGGCGCACTGACTCATGAGCCGGTCGTTGGAGTCGTCTACTGCAAGTTGTTCGAAGTCGCCGGTGTCGCCGAAGAGGCCGAAGAGGTCATCGTGTCCTGCGGAGCTGGCCTTCTTGACACCCTTTGCCTTGGCAGCCTTCGCCTTGGCCGGCGGCACGCCAAGAACGGCCTCGCAGAAGTCCAGCCATTCGCCCAGGTCTGGGGGCTCAGGCGTGTCGTGCTGACCCACCGGCCAGAACCAGAGGGCGCACCAGGCGTCCATCACCAGCTTCAGTCGGCCCAGCGGTGCGCCGGGTTCCTTGAGGGCTGCCTCGATCTGCTCCCGGGAAACGGCTCCCGAGGATCGGGGCAGCGGCCGGTCCGGCGCCACCTCCCAAACGGCGATGTCGCGGCGAATCTCCCGCTCAGAGACGACGAGTCGCCGCCTGGCCAGCTCCCAGAGACGCTCGACTCTAATGGCAAGGGCCAGTAGCCGCTTGCTCTGGGCGACGCTCGGGGTGGAGGCGGCTTGCTTACGCCACTCGGCGAGCTGATCCCGGTCTTCCTTGGCCAGCTCCTTCGCCTCGTCTGAGTCGGCGACCGCTCCCCATCCCTTGGCTGGGAGCAGGAAGTGATGGATCTCCTCGCCTTCCTTGAAGACGCCTTCTTCTGTGCCTTCCCTCAACGGGCGATCGACCGGCACTGTGGTCAGCCACGCTTTCTTCCTCAGCGTCTCAGCCGCGTACACTGCCCGGCGCGCACCGACGAGGGAGTTGCCGCGGCGCAGGTGGAGGCCGAACCAGGGGGCCTTCAACCCTTCATGCATCGCGTTGAGCCACAGTGACACCTCGGCCAGCTCGACGGCGGTGTGGTTGAGGTCCACGCCATAGCAGTTGTGGAGGGCCAGGTACGCCTTGACTTTCTGCAGCTCCGCCTCGTACTGGTCTGGAGGCAGCTGGACGTCCTGGCCGCGCTCGACGGAGAGCTCGGCCATGCGGCGGCGCAGGTACTCCGCCGAGAGCTGGTTGATGGCCTCGTTGAGAAAGGCTCCTGAGCCCAGTGCCGGCTCGCACACGAGCAGGTCCAGGATATCGCGAGCCTTCGTCGTCTCACCGTCCTGGTCGAGTAGTTCGGCCAGGGCGTGCTTGACCGTGCTGCGGGTGAGCACTTCAGGGGTGTAGTACGAGGCGGACCGCTGACGCTCCCGGCCCGAGAGGCGGTAGACGAACGAGCCCTTCTTGTGCTGGACCCGCCTGGGTACGCCCGTGATCTCGTCGGGTCGCTTGACGAAAACCTCGTCGTCGTAGTTGTCGGCTTCGCGCTGAGGGACGACCCACGTGCCGGCTAGTCCGTCTGAATCCGGCTTGGCGACCTCGTACAGATCCTCGGCGGCGAAGAAGCCGGTATACGACATCAGCCCTTCGTACACAGCGCCGAGTTGGTTGATGCCGAGTTGGGCGTAGGAGATGAAGCCCTTGCTGGCGCCGTGGCTGAGCATGAGACGGTTCAATACCCGCCATAGCACCTTATTTCGCAGTCGCGTGTCGACGCGCTGGCCATCGATGCGTACCGAGCCGATCAGCGGCGTGGCGTTCCCGTGGAACAGGTCGCTGCGCAGGGACTCAAAGCGGATACCGTCCGCGTCCAATCCGGTGTCGCTGGGCTGCTTCTCCTCCAGTGCGCGGTGCCCTTGGTCGACGAGACGGAAAAGCAGGTCGAGGGACTGGTGGAAGTGGAAGCCGTCCTGGGCTTCGTCGGGGAGGTCATAGGAGACCAGCTCGCCGAGTCGGCCGAGACCGTAGCCGTCCTGGTATGCGTCGTCCTTGCTGGGCAGGATGCCCAGTTCCGGTCGGGCTTCTGCGTACAGCAGGAACAGGACGCGGTACAGGTAGCGCAGCGACTCCTGGGTGAGCCGGTTGGCCAGTTCGGTGCTGTCGCCGAGTTCGGAGGGGTCCGCGTCCTGGTCGTGGATGCGGTCCAGGATTTCCTGGGCGATCAGTTCGACGGACTGCCGCAGGCCCGCCCGCAGCTCCTTGGACACCCCGACGGCGTGCTTGCGGCCCTTGTCGACGAGGTTGTCCAGGAACCCGGCGGCCCCGCCCTCCGTCAGCAGTGATTCCGCACCGAACAGAGCCGAGACGGCTTCCAGTTCGCCGCCGTCGGCGCCCAGGTTGCGGTCGAGGGCGGCGTCGATGCTGACGCCCAGGAATCGGCCCTCATGCCACGCGGTGCGGTCGGCGAGCAGCATGGCACCGCCAGCGAGCAGCAGAACAAACCTTGGCGCGTACGCCTCCTCGCTCCCGAAGAGGAAGGTGACGGCGTCCGCCGCGCTGGTGATCTCGTTCTTGCCGTCGAGAGCGATGGGAGCAAGCAACTCCGCGCCGCCATCTTCGATATCGGAGGTGACGAGTTCGGCGTCCGTGGTCCAGGTGACGTCCAGCGCGACCAGCTCGACGCCCCCGGGCCCCTTCACCGCGAGGGCGACGGGAACTTCGCGGTGCTTGTCGCTGTGCATGATTTCGAAGGCGCCGCGCTGGATCTTGGTGTGACTGTCGTCCTCGCGCTCCGGCGGCACCTCTCCACGCTGGATGTAGGCGAGGGCTGAGAGCAGAGCTTCGTTCAGCGTGCGCAGCTCGGATCCGCCGAAGTCGTCCTTCTCGGTGATGCGGACCTTGGCCTTGAAGTAGTCACGGCCCAGGTTCCTCATGCCCGAACGGGATGTGGGCTTTCCGGCCCGGTCTGCTGCCGTCCAGCGCTTGCGCAGGTCGGCGAGGTCCTTGGCGAAAAGCTCGGCGAGGTAGTGCGCGGAAATATACTCACCGCGGTTGATGATCGCTTCGAATGCCACGGTGGTCACGCACCCTTCTGTTCACCGGTTACAGCGGCCGGGGCGAGGACCCCGATCACGCGGATCATCGAGTCGCCCTGGGTGGCGAGCTGTTCGATGAGCTGCTCGACCTCTATGGCGGTGGTCTCAACCCGCTGTTCCTCGTGCTCGCGCCGGACGCCGAGAGTGAGCTGCTCGAACGTCGACTGGCTCGCCTTGCGCCAAGCCGACAGGCGCTTTTCGTACTCATCCAATTGCTCGATGAGCGGTTCTTCCTGGCTGCTACGTAGCTCGAGCAGGTGCTGCCGAGTGGCTTCAACAGCGCGTGGCACGAGGGCACGCAGGGCAACGATGTCCCCGGCGAACGGCCGGTTGAGCATCTTCGGCTTCACGCCGGCGCGCTCCAGGACGCCGACCAGATCGTCGTTGAACACGGGCTTGCCGTGCTCCAGCCCGGTCACGCAGGACCAGGCGAGGACGGTCGGATGGCCCTTGGCGTTGGAGTACATCCCCTGCATCAGGAACACCGGCCCGGGGACGTTGGCCGTGATGACAGGCGCGGCGTTGCGGGTGAGGCGGACCAAGACCTTGTCGGTAAGCCACTCAACCACCGGGTGCTGGTCGGTGAGGTAGCTGACGTCCGGCCAACCGGAGGTCTCGCGTCGCGCCTGCTTCGTGATCGTGCCCTTCGTTCGTTCGCCGCTGCGCTCACGTGCGCGGTCCAGGCGCTGCTGAGCGAACCCGGCATCGAATGTGACCCTGAGTTTGTCGAGTACGCCGCGCTCGTCCAGGTAGCTCTGCGGGAGGACGAGGAGGCGGCGTTGCAGTTCGCGGTCCGGGGCGAAGGAGAGCATCTCCGGGTAGTCGGTGTCCCATGCCTTCCCGATCTTCTGCTCGGGGTTGCCGTAGACCTCGTCGAGGGCGTCCTCGACGAAGGCCCGTGTCGAGGCGAACAGCTGCGGTACGCGGTAGTGCGCCCCGGACCCGTCGACGGTGTGGTGGGCCATGAACAGGTTGAAGGGGTCGACCGGCTGTGCGGGAACGATCTCGTCGAGCGTCTTTCCGTCGGCCAGTCCCGCCTTGATTGCGTTCTCCTCTGCCTCTTCGTCGCGCAGTCCAAGGATGGAGGCGGCCTCACCGAGGGTGCGGTGGACCTCGTCCTCGCGATCCAGCAGCCGCCGGGAGACCAGTCGGTCCGCGGAGGGCACGTCGGGGTCCTCGTCCTGGCGAATCAGCAGCAACGCGCGGACTTCTGGGGAGGTCTGCTGGCCGTAGCGGTCGATACGACCGTTGCGCTGCTCGATGGTGATCAGCGACCAGGGCAGGTCGTAGTGGATCATCTGGTGGCACTGGCGATGCAGGTTGACGCCCTCAGACGCGATGTCACCCGTGAGCAGGATGCGCAGGTCGCTGTCCGCCAGCCCGAAGTCCTTCACGGTCCTTTGCTGCTCGTCGTCGGGCCTCCCGCCGTGCAGCTGGCGGATCGCACCGCGTCCTACTTCCTCGCTCGCCTCGAAGCCCAGTGCCCCGGGCAGAGCGTCATGGAGCATCCGCAATGTGGCCCGGCGCTCGGAGAAGATGACAACGCGCTTGCCGGATTCCGGCCCGACTCCCATGTCCTTCAGCTCGTCCACGAGGCGGCGGAACTTGGCCGCATCATGCACTGTTGCCTCGGCAGCAAGCTCGCCGAGCCGTGTCAGCGCCGAGCGTTCTGCGGCTCGTTTCTCCCCTTGTCCCGGGTGGTCCTCGGCGTCCTTGTCGATGAGTGCGATCCGGTTCTTGACCGTCTCGGCCAATGCCTCGTGTGAGGAGAGGAAGGCTTTGAGGAGCGTATAGGGGAAGAGCCGGGCGCCCTTGCCGGTTACCGGGGCCGTCCGGCCTTCCCCTGGGCTGATCCAGACGTCGTACAGCTCCTCAAAGATCTTCTGTTCCGCAGTGCTCGCGACACAGTCGAAGGCTTCCGGCTTCTCGCGCGTGGCCCACTTGTGACCGATCTCCGCCGAGACGTCTGGGGACGTCTTGTGTCGGCGGACGTACAGATGGTCGAGCTGGGTCTCGTCGTAGTCGCTGGTGTCCGGGATGGCGGTCGGGTCGAGCAGGCTCAGCAGCTCACCGAATGACTCTCGCTGACCGTTGTGGGGTGTGGCGCTGGCTAGGACCAGCGCGTCAGTCCTCGGAGCGAGCAGGCTTGCGAGCCGGTTGTTCTTGGTCCCGGGGTTGATCAGCTTGTGGGACTCGTCGATGACGACGGCATCCCAGGTGACCTGCATGAGGTGGTTGCGCCAGCGGTCGGAGCGCAGGGTGTCGATGGAGATGATCGCGCGCTTGTAGTACGAGAAGGGGTTGCGGCCGGCCGGGATGTTCTGCCGGATGCGTGCGATGCCGGTCGAGTCCAGGCGTACGAGGGGGATCGCGAAACGCGTCCACAGCTCGTGCTGGAACTGCTCCAGGATGTGCTTGGGCGTGACGACGAGGATGCGCTCGCCTCTGCCCCGGCGGATGAGCTCCGACAGCAGCAGCCCAACCTCTAGGGTCTTGCCCAGCCCGACCGCGTCGGCGATGAGTAGCCTCGGCCGCAGGCCACGCAGTGCCGCCCTGGCAGGCTCGCGCTGGTAGGCGAGGTCATCGGCGAGGTGCGTGCCGACCGTGGCGAGTCGCTGCTCGGAGAGCGGAAGGGGGGTCTTGCGGATCAGCGCGTCGATGAACAGCCGGGAACGGCGGCATTCCGGGGAGTCGTCGACGACGAGGTCGGTGTCCTCGGGCCGCAGCGGCGTGACCCGGTCCAGGGATTCGTGGGCGAAGAAGACAGCCCGCTGGTCGCGTACGAGCGGGGAGATGCCGCGGACGTCCAGGCGCGTGCCGTCGTGCGAGGTCTCGGAGACCTCGACGACCAACCAGTCCTCATCCCGTGCACGGACCTGCATTCCCGCGGCGAATTTGGCTGTGCCTGCGGCGCTGGTCACTGGGCCGACTCCTTCGGTCACTGTTGAACTGCCTCATTGTTGCTTTACTGCCTGTCCCGCTCTGCGCCGGGCAGAGTCAGCCGCCGAAGTCGGACCGCCGGTCGCGGATCTTTCCACGCCAACGGTCCGCCCACGGAGCGCCCCCACCACTGGACGCGCCTGCGGCGGCAGGCTCAGCCGATGCCCCGCCTCCCACCTCCGGTGCGGCCGGTTCCTCCCGAGCCGGCGCCGGCTCGGGAGGAACCGGCGGCACCGGAGGTGCCCCTTCAACCTGCAGGACGTCCTTGAGAAAGGATGCGGGCAGTGGCGGGTACAGCGGACCACTGACTGGCACTGCGTGCTCCAGCAGTCGGTCCATGGCCACCTCCAGCACACTGTGGGCGGTAGGCCTGTCCTCCGGAGCGTAGGACAGGGCACCGACAATCAGCTCTCGCAGACTCTCGGGCAACCCCGACAGATCGGGCGGGACGTCCAGTATCCGCTGCACCGGCATATCGGCGTAAAACGGGGGGTGCCCGGTCGCCGCATGTACCAGCGTCGCGCCCAGGCTGTAAACGTCGGCGGCCTCGCTCGCCTTGCGTGAGTCCATGGCCTGTTCCGGCGCCATGTATACGAGCGTGCCGACCGGCGCGTCGCCGGAGGTGAGCCCCGTCGCCCCACCGACATGGCACACGCCGAAGTCGATCACGCGAGTGCCCTGCGTGGTGACCAGCACATTGCTGGGCTTCAGGTCGCGGTGGAGGAGCCGGACGGAGTGGATGTGAATCAGCGCATCGGACAAGCTCGCGGCCAGCCACCACGCCCCAAGCTCACTCACAGCGCCGTGCTGGTTCAGCAGCCCCTCCAGCGAGGGCGCGTGGACGTACTCGGTGGCGATCCAGGGCTGCTCCGCGTCTGGGTCGGCGGCCACGAGTGCCGCGGTGTGAAATCCGCCGACGCGCCGGATCGCCTCCAGCTCCTGGGCGAACCGCTGCCGGAAGTACGGCTGGTCTGCCAGCGCCGGTTTGATGACCTTGATCGCCACCGGGCGGGTGCTGCGATAGCCGAGGTAGACAACGCCCATCGCGCCCTGGCCGAGACGCCGGGTCAGTCGGAAGCCCGCGATCTCTCGGGGGTCCTTCTCCCGCAGCGGCTCGTACACCATCGCCCCCCGTTCCGTGCCCGGCAGGCGAAGGCGTAATGCGCCGGACGCGATGCGTCACACGTCAACAACGTTGAGATTATCAGTGGTACGGGCTACTTCTTGTGCCTTGTTGGATCTTCTCCGTAACCCCAGAGGACCATTCGGCCAGGAGCGCATCGGTGACCGCTTCCTCGTAGACGGCGCGGTTCTCCCTTTCCATGACCTTGGCGAGTTCTGGGTCCCAGGGGGTGCCTTGAGGCTTGCCTCCCAGCTGGACGTGATCGCTGTCGGAGTGAACCCCGCTGAGGTAGTCCGCGGCGCTCATTCGCCAGGGCCGGGCCTGGTAGCGGGCGCGGAGCTGATTTGTCATTTCGATGCCGGGCCAGTCGAAGTCTCCGTGGTAGTGCAGGGTGCCATCGGCGTCGGTGATCAGCCGAGCGAGTCGATGGAAGGCGGTGGAAGGGCGGCCCTCGGCGCAGATCAGCGGCGGACTGCTCGCGCCGAGTTCGCCGGCGGCGCGGCGGAGGACGGCCGGGTTCTCGCAGACGTAGACCGTCGGCAGGTTTACGGCAATGGGCAGGGTGATGAGCTGATGGAGGGTGATGTGGAAGGGGGTACCGGAGCGGGCGGCGTCGGTGAGCCACTGGCCCAGTCCTTGGCCGGTCGCGGGGAGGTTGAGGACGAGGACGCGGCTGGCGAGGTCATCGACGATGACGTCGAAGCTATCCCACAGCTCGCGACGGGCCTCAGCTCCTGATCCGAGTGGGATTCCGCGTGCTGTGGCAAGCGCTCGCAGGACCAGAGTGGGCAGAGAGCCGCGGCCGGGGTTGAGGGCCTTGGTGTCTCCAGTGGCGGCGTCGGCCAAGGCGGGCAGCATGACCGGAGGCGAGTCGCTGGGCCTGCTGTGGAGGTACTCCAGTACGTGGATGGCCTGGCTGAGGATGTAGGTGTCGTTCTTGTTGATCAGCCCGGTGATCGTGCCGTCGGACGCGAGGGTGGCCAGCCATTGCCGGTACCAGGGGTGGGCGGTGTGCAGCGGGCTGGTCTCGGCCTCGGCACGGAGCTCCTGCCGGGCCTGATCGAGCGTGGTCCTCTCATCAGCGCGGAAGCGCAGTTCGGGGCCGATCCGTTCCAGGACACCTCGGAGCGACCCGCCCGTGACGTTGCGTACGCTCTCCTCCAATGCCGCGAGGGGGATGGTGAGGCGGCGGACATCAGCCGAGCGGTAGGCGCCGGTGATGCCGACGACGACGTTGCGTTCGGCCGTGGTCGGGTTGGTCAGGCCGATGGAGCCTGTGATCTCGCCGCCGCTGCGTTCGAGCGAGCGCCGGGCAGCGGCCAGGAGGCGGCGGAACTCGGGGCCGCGGTAGCGCTCGTATGCCTCTGCTGACGTGGTCATTCTGATTCCTCGGCGTCGTCGTTCGCCGACTCCTCGTCGGAGAGGTCGGCGAGCAGTCCTGCCTGCGCAGGGACGTGGCGGCGGGGGGTGAAGCCGAGGAGTTCAGCGGCCAGATCGTTGGATCCGGGGTATTCAAGGTCATCGAGGATCTGTTCGCCGTCCCAGACGAGCAGCATGGCGGAGACGGTGTGGGATGCCTCGTCGTGCTTCATGTCGTAATGCGAGATCTGCGGCACACCGGGGTAGGTGATCCAGAGGTCATGGCCGGTCATGAAGAGGTCGAGGTCGAACTTGGCGGTAAGGGTAAGAAGATCGGGACGGTACTCCTCGTCGATCCCGGCGAATGCCTCGTCCAGGGCGATCAGCCGCGGACAGGTGTGGTACGCGGAGCTGTACTGGGCGTGGGCGGCTGCGAAGAGCGGCAGGTGGATGGAGGCGGACTTCTCACCGCCGGACATCACGCTGTGCTTGGCCTTGGTGAGGAGTTCCCCCTTCCTCCTTTCCTCTTCACTTCCGCCCGGCCGGAACAGGCGCAGCTCGAACTTGCGCCAGGCGCGGTAGTCCAGAACCTCTGTGATCACTTGTTGGTAAGTCTTCTTCGCGTCGGCAGCGGCTTTGGCTCGGATCTGGTTGCGCAGGTGGGATCGCAGTTCGGCCAGGCCGACGGGGCCGAGACCGGAGGCGTCTTTGTCGAGAAGCCTGTTGACGGTCTGCTGGGAGTCGGTGAGCGCGTCGGAGACGACCCAGTTGATGCCCACCGTGGTACCCGAGGACATCGGCCTGGATCGCGTGTCGGCGTCCATGCTCTTGACCAGGTCGCGGGCGGCGATGGTGCGGTCGTGGATCTGCTGGGCCAGCCCGGTCAGGAGTCCGTCTTCCAGGACGGTGCGTTCCTTGTCTTCCAGCAGCACGTTCTGATCGGCGAGCTGTTCGCCCAGGCGTCGCGCGAAGTCCGCTACCGGTGCCGGTCCTTCGCTGTCGGTGACTCGGGCCAGGATGATGTCGCCGACCGGCTCCCACTCAAAGAGGTAGCCCTGATCGGATTCCACCAGGGCCGTCTCCAGCGTGGTGATGGCGCTGGAGATCTTTGTCGTGACGGTCTTCAGGAGGCTCGCGGTGATCGCGCGACCGCGGGTCGCCTCGTCGAGCGCGCTGATCAGGGAGGCGACGGATTTGGGGACGACGGTTCGGGCGACCTCTGTGCCCGTGAGGGTGGTATCGGGCGAAGTGAGGCTGTTCATGAGTGCCTGGACTGCCTGTTCGGGACTCGGCCACATGTCGTGCGGCAGCCAAGCGGTGTCCGCCGTTGCGTCGAGCAGGCCCAGCAGGTCGGGCCGGGCGTACGGCTCAAGGGTGAGCGTGGTGCGCACCTGCTCGGATACGGCCGTGGCCAGTGCTGTACGGCCGAACTCCAGGGCATGGGCGGCTTTCAGAAGCCGGTCCCGCTGTTCTTCGGCGTCCTTCTTCGCACGGTCGAAGGTCTTGCGTGCATCGGCGAGCTGCTCCTGGGATTCCGCGATCTGCTGCAGGATCTTCTGCAGGGGTGCTTCGAGCGTCGCCTCCTGGGTGCGCAGGCGTTCGTCCTGAACCGAGAAATCGTCCTTGCGTGCTTGCAGCGCTTCGGCCTGGTCCGTGCAGGACTCGGTCTGGGCTTCGATGATCTCCTTGCGGCTGGAGATGTCGCGCTCGGCTGCATCGGCCTGCTGACGGCAGGTGGAGAGCGCCGTGCCGGCGTCGGCGAAGTCGTCGATGGTCTGGGCAACATTGTCCAGTTCTTCACGCCGGGTGGGCAGACGAGCGGCCGTGGCGGCATGCCGAAGCTGCCGGTTCTTCTCATGGGCCCGGGCGATCGCTCCGTCGAGTCGCTTGCGTGCTTCGGTAAGGCGGCGGCGGGCTCCGGCGACCTTCTCCGCCATCACTGCCACTTCGCCTACCGCTTCGGTGATCGCCTGGGTGCGGGGGAGCTCACCCCTGGCGCGGTCGAAGTCGTCAAAGGCTTCTTCCGCGTACCGCTGCTGTTCCCCGATGCCGGCGAGCTGAGCTTCCAGGGCGGCGATGGATTCGTCGAGGCGGCGCAGCCGTTCGCGCCGGCGGGCGGTCCGTGCGGTGGCCCCGATGTACTCCGGCCTGGCCTTGGGATGCGCACCGGCCTGGATGCCGAGGCGGAAGTGTGAACCCGTGGTTACCGAGGGAGCAGACAGCGCCTCGTCCGCTGCCGGTGCGTCGTCGGTTACGGCGATGGATGCCAGGACAGCCTGGATGGCAGCGGAGCTGACGTGCTTCTGGTCTTCGACGACCAGTACATCGGCCAGGGTGCGGCCGGTGGGCCGCTGTGCGGGAGGCAGCGGGCAGAGGAAGGCGTCGGCAACCTTGTCGTGCAGTGCCTGGTCGGTGAGCGCGGGGTCGGGGTGCAGCCAGGCGGTGAGCAGGCCGGCCGCGTACAGTGCGCCCTCCACTGCGGCTGCTTGGTCGTCGGGGACGTGATCAGCGAACCGCACGAGTTGCCACAGCGGAGCGCCGGGCCGCTCGTCGCGGCTGGCCAGGCGCAGGTCACTGGGCGGCGGCGCGTCATCACCCTCCGCCGCGACGGTGTTGCGCTCGTCCCGCCTGGCTCGCAGAGTGTCCGCGGTGTCGCCGTGCTGCCGCTTCACGGTCTGGACGCGGGTCAGGGCGCCGGTGCGGCGCTGGTCGGTGAGGGAACGGAAGACCTCCGGCAGCGGGGCCGCCTCGGCTTCCCCCACGGCGCCGATGGCCGCGCGCAGCACGTTACCGTCCGCGGAGAGCAAGACGGCGGTGTCGTCGCTGCCGCTCCAGCGGCCGACGAACGCGTCCAGCTCCTGGCCGGCCGTGGCGCGGGCGAGGTCGAGCCTCTTTGCTGCTGCGGCGGACTGCCGCTCGGCCTCGGTCAGTTCACCGTTCGCCGTGTCACAGTGCTCTTGCTCGCGCTCCTGGTCCTTCGCGGCGGCGTCGGACGCGGTGAGGTGGGCGCGTACGTCCTTCAGTTCGCTGCGACGGGCGGCGACCCGACCGGCGACCTGCGAATCCAGCTCAGCGCCGAGATCCAGCGCGTCGTCGTCGTGCAGGATGCCACAGCGGCGTGCCGTGTCCATGAGGCGGTGGGTGTGCCGGGAGGCCGCCTTGCGCAGGTCATCGTGCCGCTGGAGGGCGCGTTCCGCCTCCTGCTTGAGTGTGGCCAAGTTCTCCTGGGCCCGGTTGAGGTGGCGTTCACCGTCGGCGATGCCCGTGCGCTCGGTGCGTACGCGCTCGCGCAGTTCCTTGAGCCCGTCCTGCTTCTTGATGGCGTCGTGGTTCTGGTACTCGGCCAGGCGAGCGCCGATCTCGTTGCACTGGCGTTCGGCGGCATCCCGCTCCTGCTGTGAGGCAGTCAGCTGCCGCTCGGCGGTGCGGTGGCCGCCCGCCGCTTCCAGGATCGTCTCGCACTGGGCGGCCGTGTCCTGGATGCGCCCGGTGACGTGGTCGACACGGTCACGGGCATGGGCGCGCAGGTAACTGGTGTATTCGCGCAGGAAGTCCCGGACCGCGGCATCGGCCCCCGTGAGGGCGTTGAGGAGCGCTTGAATCTCGGCGAGGTTCTCGAAGTCGCGGGCGGCCTGCAGGACCAGGCCATCGTCGACAGGACGCAGTCCGGCGGTGAGGGTGTCGGACACCTTGACCGGGTCGAGGTCCTTGGCCAGCAGTGGGCGCCGCAGCTGGAGCAGCAGGTTGACCAGCTGGTTGTAGCGCTCGCGGCCCAGCCCGAACAGCCGGTCGTCGACAGCCTCGCGATACGCCTCCGCTGTAGCGTAGGTGGCTCCTTCGCCCAGCAGCGTCTTGAGGGCGTTCTCCCGCAGCGGGCGTGAGGCGGCGTCCAGCAGGCCGAAGTCAATGCCGACTCGGCCGTCGGTGACGAAGAAGAAGCGGGCAGGCGTGGACATGGGCTTGGTCACCCGCATGCCGAGCCCCACGGTTACGGCTTCGAGGACCTCGCCGTCGGGTCCGGTACGGGCGAACTCCATCCATACATAGCCGTATGCGGACTCCTGCCCCTTGTAGAGGAGGTTCGACTTCATGGTCCGCTCCTCGCCGCTGAACGGATCAAGGCGCCGAGCGTCGAGGACACCGTCCAGGACCAACGGGAACAGAACCTCAAGGGCCTTGGTCTTGCCGGAACCGTTGTGTCCTCGAAGGACCAAGCGGCCGTCGGCGAAGACGAACTCCTCGTCGGTGTAGTCCCACAGGCCGATGACCCCGGCGCGCGTGGGTTTGAAGCGAACCTCCGACTGGTCAGCGGTGCGGGAGTGGGGGATGAGAGTCATCGAGAGGTTTCCTCAAGGGGGAAGTCGAGAGCGAACTGGCCGTCATGCGCGGGGCGGGGCAGGACGGCGGTGATGTTGCGGTAGCGGCCGGCTGCAGGCCGTACCAGGACCCCGCCGGGCACGATGTGGACAAGGCGAAGGTCCGCCAGGAGCGCGACCGCCTCTGCGAGCAGCCCGCCGGGATCGGCCTGCCACTTGTTGGTGAAGGAGGAAGGGCCGAACTCTTCAAAGAGTTCGGTGATCATCTGCTCCAGGGCGCTGTGTTCCACAAAAGGCAGGCTCGCCTGCCTCTCCTGCTCCGGGGCGGCCGGATCGGTGTCGTCCGTGTCGTGGCCGGCGTCCGTGTGGGGGCCGTGGGCCAGGGCTTCGAGCGTGCCGGCCTGTGGGAGAGCCATGTCGATGCGGCTCAGCAGGTCGGCGTGTTCCTCCCCCGGGTCGGGCGGCAGCAGGTACCGCAGGCTGCTCGCCCGGTCCGGGTCTTCCCGCAGGTCCGCGACCTTCGCGAGGATCAGCCCGGCGGTGCGGTTGACTGCTCCGCCGCGGCCGGGGAACCGCTTGTCGGTGAAGTGCCCTGAGGTGTCGACGAGCATGACCCCCTCAGCCCGGCGCTCGACGGGCAGCCCGGTCAGCCGTGCGAGGTCCTCGGCCAGGGTGGGCTGGCGCAGCGCTGCCGCTGTCTCCGCGTCAGTGTCGCCGAAGTAGACCACCGGGTACTCGATCAGCAGCCGGCGGGCCCTTTGGGCAGCGATGCGCCGACGGGGGTCCCGGCCGGTTCCGGCGGCCGGTGTGTCCAGCAGCCCAGCGGCGCTGACGAGGTGCTGCAGAGGTTTGTTTGGCCGGAACAGCGCTGCGCAGGTGTTGTGGTCGATGTCGAACAGTGCGTCCCCGCGGTCGTGGTCACGGGCCCAGTCCTCCATCGAGCCATCGGAGATCCGCAGCGCACCTCGGTCGACAAGCCAGTCCATCACGTCCACGACCGCGTCCTTGTGGCCCGGTGCGGTCGCATCGAAGCCCAGGTGCTCGATCGTGTTGGCGGACGGTGCGAGGAGCTTGACGAGATCGGCGAGGTTGATCTCGACCCGTGACCGCTGCAGGCACGCCAGGATCAGACAGAGGTAGGCCAGTCGCCGCCGGTCGAACGGTCTCTTGCTCTTCACTGTGAGGAACGCCTGGCTGTCATCGAAGGCATCCAGCCGCCGCAGCAGCCGTGCGTGACGGGCACTGGTCTGCAAGGAGTAGCCGAACAGGTTCCGGAAATCCTTGGCCAGCTCGTCGGCCCACTGCAGCACCAGCCCCAGAGCCTTGGCCCGCGGGTAGTTCTCGGTGACGAAACCGTGCAGCAGCATGAGCCGGGCCGCTTGCTGGTACGAGCCCAGGTCAGCAGTCTCCACGGAGGCGGCTACGCGATGGGCGGCCATCAGGACGTCTCCGTTCGACGGCGGCGCATCGCACCATGAGGCTTGATCTCCAAGGCGAAGCCGGGCAGGTGCAACGTGCCGGTCTCGGTCCGAAGCCGGCTGCCACGCTCGTCCGGCACCAGGCGCAGCGTCAGGACGTCGCTGCTGCCAGTACCCGAACGCAGCCGGCCCGCGACGACCGTCCGGGCCTGAAGGGCACGGGTCAGCAGCTTGAGCACGGCACGGGTCTCCGCCGCGTTCAGCACCCGATCATGGGCCCCAAGGTCCAGGAGATCCGTGGCCGCCTCCCGATCCGCAGCCCGATCCGCCAGCTGCTGCTCGCGCAGGCGGGCATGAGCGCCACGAAGGGTACGGACCGGCTGCGGGCCGCCCGGTGCCGGCCGCTTGCCATGCCGGAACAGGCTGATGCTGACCTCCACCCCGGGGGCATCCCACCACGTCGTCCGCGGAGAGATCTGGTCGTCATCGTCATGCGCACCCGATAGATGCCGTACCGAGCGCAGGTCGAAGGCAGCCGACACCAGGGCGTTCGCTGCCTGCTCATCCGGCGCACCCGCCGCCCAGGCGGCGAGATGCCGCAACTGGGTAGTCCGGCTCACCCCACCTCGACGCGACTCCGTCACTTGCCGCAGCAGAGCAATGACTCCCGAGATGGCCGAACGCGTCGCCCCCTGCAGCTGAGCGGCCCTGGTTTCCCCAGTGCCTTCGGCCAAGAACCACTGGCGCAACCCCATCCAGCGCCGACGCCAATCCTCAAGCCGTGCGGCCGGCCGCATCATCGGCCGCTCATCCACCGCAGCGGCCCGCTCCAGCAGGGTCTCCACCCCACTGTCTTCCACCTCGTACACAGCCTCCGCCAGCCGGGGCGCGTAACGCTCCAGCTCCGCCGTGAACTCACTCATGTGCGCCAGCAGCGCGTGCTTGTAGCGCAGGAACGTCTCCGGAGAGACATCCGTCGTACGCGCCACGTCGTTCAGCGTCAGATAGAAGCGCGCCGCTCTCTGCGTCATGTCTTCCAGCACGCTGTCGAGACGGGCGAGCTTGCGATATACCTCGTCCCGGTCCCCCTCCCGGTTCGCTGTCGCCAGAGCCTTGAAGTCAGCCAGGATGTCGGCGAAGACCAGCCGCGACAGGTTCGCGTCCTGCACCCGGGAGCCGATGACCTCTTCCACCGCGCAATAGACGCGGTACCCGATCTCCGTGAACTGGTAGACCGACTGCCGATTCCGGTACGCGGCCAGATTGCCGCACCGCAACGGGTCCTCCACCCGGTAGAGGACCTGTTCGGTGTCCGAGGAGAGGTTGTCGAGCATGGCCCGCAGGTTCAAGTCCGCGGCGGACGGCACCTCGTCGTGCGCTGTCGCGAGCTCCTTCAGCGCGTTCGCCACGTCGTCGGGGTGCACCTGCGGCTGGTGTACGGCCCGCAGCACGTTCATGGCCCGCAGCACCCACAGATACGCCACAGGCTCATCGCGCTGAGTGAAGTTGAACAGACGTAGACGGTCGCTCACCGTTAATGAATCAAGATCAAATGACTCGGCGACCCCTGAGTCATCGCGCTGGAACACCAATACCGCCCCTCGCTTCGCTGTAGATTGCGCATACCCTGACAGAGGCCACTGACAATCGACTTGGCGCATCGATTTGTTCCGGGAGGCAGTTAAGCCGCCAGAGCGGTTCACAGTCGAGCAGGTGCAAGCCATCCTCGACGACCTCGACCAGCCATGGCAGGCGATGGCGCTGCTCGCCTTCTATGCCGGGCTCCGGCGGGGACAATATGCGGACCTGCAGGAACATCGCATCGACTGGCGCCACGGCCGCCTGTTCGTCGGAGCGTCAGCCGATTCGTTGCTCCGCTGCTGCATGCCAGGCGTCGGCGAGGGAGCGCACGGAGGGCAGCCGCTTCTCCGGCTCCGATGCGGTCGCTTTCGCGATGACAGCCAGCTGGGCGGGGGTTCCGCGCCACTGGCTCTCCTCGTCGCCGGCATCGAGAAGGAGGCGTAGCGCCCGGCCGAGGTTGAACACGGTGGTCCTGATGTCGATGAGCGAGCCCCGGACGAACTCCTCGGGCGCCATATAGCGGGTGGAGCCGGGGAGCCGGTCCGCCTCCAGCATGAAGGGGCCGGGGCGGTACTCGTCCAGATCGCAGAGCATCATGTTGCGCTGGTCGAAGTCATAGAGCATGCATCCGTCGTAGAAGTCCACGGCCACGTATCCGGCATCCTCGACAGCCAAGTGCGCGCTGAGCAGAGTCTCCAGGGCGGTATTGATCCAGGTGAGTGGCTGAGCCCTGAACCTTGCCAGGGGACTACCAAGAGTGGCCCGTCCGCCGTGCCGTGACCGGGTCGGATGGTAGAGAACCTCACCGCTTGTCCAGGGATAGACGAGTACAGGGCCGACGGCCGTGGAGAAGGAGTGGACCAACGGCACGATGGCCGAATGCGAGATGGCGCGGTGAACCGACAGTGCCCGGTGCAATGACGAGGCGGCTTCAGGTGTTGATGCGGTCTTCACAAACCAGCGCCGTCCAGTTGCCAGCAATCCGTATGAGGTGCAGCCGCAGTCTTGATCGTCGAATCTCTGGAACACGGGGCCCAGCTGCTTGAGCAGAGGCTCAAGCGCCGGCGCGTGCGTCACGTCCTGAAACGGGTGCGTCGTCATTTTCCGAATGGTGTCAGTCGGTGCACGGGCGTGCAGTGGTTTCGGGGCGATGCCGGGTATGGCTGGCGAGCGCTACTGATGGATCTTCTGCTGCTCCAGCCACTTGAAGATGCTGGCCCTCTTGTCGAGCACCTTCAGGTTTAGGCCCCGGCACAGCCTGTAGCCCCTCAGGCACAGTTTCGAGGCTGGTCGACGTCCGCGTCATTCTCCACCTGACCGCCTCGGCTGTTTCGGAGCACCGGGTCCGCCAGGCGCGCATCCTGACAGGCCACCGATTAGGTTGCCAACGGCGCAGCGGCCATCGGCAGGCAATTCTCCTGGCCCAGTTCGCTGGTGGCAGACGGCTGCAGGGCCCAACGAGTGGAGATCGCACCGCAACGCATGTCAACGTACTGACCTGACTTAAAGCCGCAGGTCAGGCGATATCTGCATCCTGGATGCGTGCGGGTCTTCCGGCTGTTCTGACGGGGAGTGTCATGGCGCGGCACAAGATCAAGGTCACCGGAATGCACGAGGACGGAACGGTGTGCCCGCTGGCGCACGAGCACACGAGAGGGGGAACCCCGCTGACCGCAGGGTGCGCTGGCCGGGGTCGGTACCTGGCTAGCTGCGACTGCGGGAAGTGGAGCGGGCGGTCGTCCACCAAGTCGTACGCGGCTGAGATCGGTAAGAGGCATCGCAGCGCGCAGGCCTGACCTGCCGCTCACGGCGGTTTCCGAGCAGGGGTGGTGCGGCGGGGCCGGCCAGCAAGCAGTGGTGCAGGGCTGCTATCACCCGATCCGTGAATTCGGAAATCCCGGATTCTCAGGATCATTAGATCTGTTCGCAGCGGCTGTGCTTGGCGGTGGAGCTGTGCGGATGGAAGCTCGGCAGCCAAGTGGCATAGAAGTGCTGGTTGTTGGGCCGCAGTCACGACCGAGACGTTGCCTGGAGGCCGTAAGGCCAGGAAGCCCTTTCGCGGGGCCTCTCCGGCGGTTTTCCGCCCTTTGACTCTTTACCGAAGGAGTTCTCCTTGCTGGGCCCCACCAAACCAACCCAGGTTTCGGCACCCCGCCGTGCAACCGCCGTAAACCGCGCGTTTCTCGGTGTGCCGGAAGCGGCTGCCTACCTCGGCCTGTCGCCGCGCACGCTGTACGTCTGGCGTCACCGCCGTCATGGCCCGCCGAGCTTCCGTATGGGAGCCCGCGGACGTGTGACGTACCGGATCGACGCCCTCGACGCCTGGATACACGAGCAGGAACAGGCGGACTCCCGCTCGAATCCTGCCCTGAACCCTGTGAGCGCTGCGCCCCAGCGGCGCTGTGCCAGCTACTCGGCAACCGCCTGAGGCCTCCGGGTCGGCGGCCTGAGATCCCCTAACTGTAAGGAAGTACTTGGCCGGCTACATCGAAGATCGTTGGATCAATAAGAAGAAGGACCCCGTCACCGGAAAGCGGGAGCGATCCGCCCGCTACGGGAAAGGCACCCGGTACCGAGTCGCCAGAATCCCGGGCGTCCGGGACATGTCCTTCGACACCCTGGATGACGCGAAGGCGTGGCTCCGCCGGGCCGGTACCGACAGCGAGCGGGGCGAGTTCGTCGACCCGCGTGACGGCTCCATCACCGTCGCCGACTACGTCACCCGCTACTGGAAGGTGGGCGTGCGGGGTGCGCCGGGCACGATCAAGCGGGTCGACGAGCGCGTGCGCCTCCACATCCTCCCGCACCTCGGCTCAGTGGCTCTGAGGGACGTCTCTGCGACCGTCCTGCGTGGCTACATCGCCACGCTCGAAGGCGAGTGCGCACCCCGCTACGCCCGCCAGATCCTCACGTCCCTGTCGAACATCTTCGAGACAGCGATCGACGACAAGCGCCTCGTCCGTAATCCGATGCGCGCCAAGTCGGTGCGCTGGCCCAAGGTGCCGGAGGACCAGCGGGAGGCCTGGGTACTGGAGACCGCGCAGCGTGTGCGAGACCTCATCAACCCGCGCTACCGGGTCGCGGTCGTGGTCGCCCTCGGATGTGGGCTACGCCAGGGGGAAGTCTTCGGCCTCTCACCACAGGACGTCGACTTCGAGCGCGCTGTCATCCGCGTGCGACGCCAGGTTCAACTCCTCAGCGGCCGCTTGTACTTCACGCTGCCCAAGGGCGGGAAGACGCGGATAGTCGACATGCCGCCGTCTGTCGCGGCAGAGTTGGCGGCCCATTTCCTCCAGCACCCGGCTGTTGAGGTCGAGCTGCCCTGGGGCGGTCCGGAGCCCGAGCGGGAGAAACAGGCATTCCCGCTCATCCTGACCACGACGTACGGCAACGCGATCCGGGCCAACATCTTCAACGACGAAGTATGGAAGCCCGCCCTCGCGAAGGTAGGCGTCATCCCCCTTCGGGAGAAGGGGAAGCGCTGGAAGGCATCTCGCAAGGACGGCTTCCATGTCCTCCGGCACACCTACGCCTCGATCATCCTCGAAGCCGGCGAATCCGTCGTCACCCTCGCCCGATGGCTCGGCCACTCCAGCCCGACCATCACCCTCGACCACTACGCCCACTTCATGCCCGAAGCTGGTGGGAAGGGACGAGCGGCCGTCGACGCGCTCCTCGGTGTGGCTCCCCAGTACGTCCCAGAGAACCTCACCACGGCATGAGGAAACGGGTGGCACAGCGCATGCTGTGCCACCCGTTTCGTCATGC
Organism: Streptomyces sp. NBC_01426; assembly: GCF_036231985.1. Lineage (GTDB taxonomy): Bacteria > Actinomycetota > Actinomycetes > Streptomycetales > Streptomycetaceae > Streptomyces. The sequence continues at coordinate 1,914,925 of NZ_CP109500.1, read as the reverse complement.
CTTAGGTACGCCCGGCGTGTAGGTCTCGTGGGTCGTCGCATTGGCGGACTCGGCTACCTCAGCACGCTGATCCCCACGGCGAGTACGGCCGTGATCAGGGTGAGCGTGCTGCCGAAGGCGACGCCGGCCCGCAGCAAGGCGGTCGGCGTGGAAGCGCCGTCCATGCGGGTCAGCAGGCCAGCACCGACGGCAGCCAACAGCGCCAGAAGGACGGCGGCAAGCAGAGCGAGGGTCAGCAGCATCGCGGTGGTCGGCGACAGGGGCATGAGATCTTTCCTTCCGTGGCGGGCGTTCGGTGGAAGGAAGATGCGGGGATCGGCGTTCAGCGGCATTCGGGTGAACGAAGATGAACGAGTCGATACCGAGAAGCCGGGACTGGCCGAGGGGGAGCACCGGGGTATGCGGGACGGGCTGGAGGAACTGAAGTCGCAGTTGCGACAGTTGCGGGCCGAGCGCCGGTTGTCGATGTCGGGGCTGGAGTTGCGGGCGGGGTTAGGGCACACGACCGTCAGCAAGGCGCTGAACGGCCCTACCGTGCCCAGTGAGGCCACCGTCGCAGCGCTGGCGCAGGCGTTGGGCGCGGAGGCCGGCCCGCTGCTCAAACTGCGTCGCCAAGCGCTACCTGCTGTCCTGGCTCCGCCCCGACAGCAGGCCCCCAAGAACAGCCTCGACGGGGACGTGGACGCGCGGTTCGAAGAGCGGTACAGGCGGTATGTGGAGCAGCGGCACGGGCAGCTGTCCGTCATCGGGCTTGATCTCTCCCGCCCGGAGAGGGCGTCGTGGCCGCTGGACGCCTCTTACCTGAGCCTCGAATTCGCCACGTCGACGCGGGCCGTCGGCCAGGGCGGGAGTGCCGGTTTCAGTGCTGACTCGGGATTGGCCTCGTCAGTAGGCTCCGGGGCGCAGATGGAGACCGAGCGGGCTGAGCAGGCGTTGGCCGGCCTCCGTCGAGTTCTGGTGCGAGGGATGGCGGGGGGAGGTAAGAGCACCCTGCTGCAGTGGCTCGCCCTCGCGACTGCCCGGGAGGACCTGCCCGTCGAACTGGCGAACTTGAAGGGGCTTGTGCCGTTCATGCTGCCGCTGCGGACGCTGGTGCGCGGCGGTGATCTGCCCGGGCCCCAGGAGTACCTGAGGGCGGTCGGCTGCCCGCTGCACGCAGCTCAGCCGCCGGGCTGGACCGACCGAGTCTTGGATGACGGGCGGGCCCTGCTGCTGATCGACGGCCTCGACGAGATTCCGCAGACCCAGCGAGCTCAGGCCCAGCAGTGGCTCCGTGAACTGCTGGCCGCCTTTCCGCGCGCGACCTACGTGGTGACCACTCGGCCATCCGCAGTCCCGGAGGGGTGGCTGGCAGGGCACGGATTCACCGAACTGACCGTCCGGCCGATGAGCGCCCGTGACGTGGCGGTGTTCGTCACCCGCTGGCACACAGCCGCGCGCGCCAGTGCGGACCCCGGGCAGGAATTTGAGCACCTGGCCGCTCTGGAAGAGGCACTGAAGGACACCGTGCGCTCCCAGCGGGACCTCGCCCGCCTTGCCACTACTCCACTGCTCTGTGCCCTGGTCTGCGCGCTGAACCGTGACCGGCGGGGCCACCTCCCTCACGGCCGTATGGAGCTCTACGAAGCGGCCCTGTCGCTGCTGCTGGTCCGCCGTGACCGGGAACGCGACATCGACGCCCCCGAGAACCTCGTAGTCACCGAGCACCAGAACATCCAGCTCCTGCAACGTCTGGCCTACTGGCTCGTCCGCAACGGCCAGACCGAACTGGACCGAGAAACGGCACTCGCGCTCATTGACGACGCTCTGCCTGCCATGCCGAACCTTGCCCAGCAAGGCGACGCGGCCGACGTGCTCGCACATCTGCTCGCCCGCTCTGGTCTCCTGCGCACCCCTGCGGCCGAGACGATCGACTTCGTCCACCGCACCTTCCAGGACTTCCTTGGAGCCAAAGCCGCCATCGAAGCTCGCGACATCCCGCTCCTGGTACGCAACGCTCACGACGACCAGTGGGAAGACGTCGTGCGCATGGCCGTCGCCCATGCCCGTCCCAACGAACGCACGACCCTTCTGCGCCGCCTCATCGCCCGCGGTGACCGCACTCAGAAGCACCGCACCCGCCTGCATCTACTTGCGACAGCCTGCCTCGAGTACGCCACGGAACTCGACCCTGAAATACGCCAGGAAGTCGAGCAACGCGCCAAGGCCCTTGTCCCCCCACGCAGCGAGGAGGAGGCCAGGACCCTCGCCGCGGTTGGCCCCGTCATCCTTGACGTCCTCCCCGGCCCCGAGGGCCTCGAAGAAGACGAAGCGCGAGCGGTTGTGGAGACCGCCGAACTCATCGGTGGCGATGCTGCCCTGACGCTGCTCAAGAAATTCCGCACGAGCTATCCGGCATGGTGGGCCCTGTCCAATGCTTGGAAGAGCTTCGACGCCCACGACTATGCCCACGAAGTCCTCGCGCACATGACCCACCTCGAGGCTGTCACTATCCGCTCACGGGAGGAGCTGGCGGAGCTGCACCATCTGCCGTCGCTCGACCATGTCGCCTTCATCGGGGATTTCTCCGGTGCCGAGATGACAACCCCCTGGGCGCCGGCGGACGTCCGAGTGTTGAACATTGACAGGAACCCGACCCTTCGGGATCTGGACTTCCTACACCCGTACACCGGACTGAAACGGATCGCTTTCTTCCAGTGCCCGAATGTGGCGGGCCTGAAGCCCCTGGCCGAGCTGTCTGTCGACGTAATCGAGCTCCATGGCTGCGGGGCGGCCCGGCTCGAAGACCTTAAGGATCTGACCGGACTCCGTGAACTCGGCCTCAGCATGGAATTGCCAAACCACGATCTCGGTGCACTGCCCACCGGCGCAGACCTCACGCGTCTGACGCTTGGACCGAATGCCTGTGCACAGCTCACTCTGAGCGGCATCACAAGCTGGCCCAATCTCAACCGGCTGGACCTATCCGGCCCCGTCGAGGGATTGCCGCAAGCGATGGTCGAGCTGCCTGAGCTCCGCGACCTCATTCTGGCGAACAACGCCGGCTTGTTCATGCTCGAACAGATCCCGACTTGCCCTCAGATCACCGAGCTGTATCTGGGTCAGTGGAGAAGCGGCGACGACCTTGCCCTTGTTCGCGCTAAGTTCCCCGGGCTTCAAGACATCACCATCTGGGCGTACCTCGGCTGCCGGCGCGTAGACCTCACTCCGCTCCGCGGTATGCCCGACCTCAGGATTCGGATTCTCCACGCCCTCGAAGTCGTCGGGGCGGAGCACTTCCCACCCGAAAGCGTCATCCGCACTCCTCGTCCGCGGTGAGCTTGGTCGACCACCCCCTGCCCTCGAGGCCCTGCTGTATCGCCGCCCATGCCGATGGCGTCGTCGCCGGAGCAGCCACCGGGCGCGATGGGGTTTACTCTCGGTGATGTTCCCCGAGGGTGGGGTGCTTGGGGTCGGGCTGCATGAGACGTGCGGAACGGCAGGTGAGGGTGAAGTGGCTTGCTCCCCAGCGGAGTGGATTCCCCCCAGATTCCCCCCAGGCCCTCGGAAGTGGCCTTTTGGGTCGTTCGCGAATGCGAAATTGATCAACGGAGTAGGGCCGCTGGCTACAACCAGTCGCGCTTCTTGAAGATGAGGTACAGGCTGACGCAGACCACCGCCATCAGCAGGACCGCGAAGGGGTAGCCGGCGGCCCACTTGAGTTCCGGCATGACCTCGAAGTTCATGCCGTAGATGGTGCCGACCAGGGTGGGGGCGAAGAGGATGGCGGCCCAGGCGGAGATCTTCTTGATCTCCTCGTTCTGTTCGAAGCCGGCTTCGGCCAGGGCGCGCATCTCGGCGTTCTGCTGTTGGGAGACCAGGGTGGCGTTGACCGTCAGGATCTCGGTGAGGGCCTGGCGGAAGCCGTCGACGCGCTCGCTGGTGTGGGTGACGTGGTCGGCGACGTCGCGGAGGTAGCGCTGGAGTTCCTCGTCCGTGCCGTACTTGGCGAAGCCCGCCATCAGGCTGTGGAGCATGCCGACCAGCGGGCGGGTGGCGCGCTGGAACTCGACCATCTCGCGGGAGAGCGCGTAGATGCGGCGGGAGACCTCGGGGTCGCCGCGGAACACCTCGGTCTCGATCTCGTCCATGTCGTTCTGGACGCCCTCGACGACCGGGGCGTACCCGTCGACGACCGCGTCGAGGATGGCGTACAGGGCGGCTTCCGGGCCGAGGGAGAGGAGGTCGGGGGTCTCCTCCATGCGGCGGCGGACGGCGGAGAGGTCGGGGGCCGCGCCGTGGCGGACCGTGATGAGGAAGTCCGGGCCGACGAAGACGTGGAGTTCGCCGAAGTCGACCTCCTCCAGGGCGTCCAGGTACCGGGCGGCGCGCAGGACGACGAAGAGGGTGTCGCCGTAGCGCTCCAGCTTGGGGCGTTGGTGTGCCTCCAGCGCGTCCTCGATGGACAGCGGGTGGAGGTTGAACTCGGCCGCGAGGGAGTGGAGTTCGGCCTCCGTCGGGCGGTGCAGGCCGATCCAGGCCATGCCGTCGGGCTGTTCGCGCAGTTGCCGGAAGGTGTCGGCGAGGGAGGCGGGGGACGCGGCGCGGCGGCCGTCGCGGTAGACGGCGGAGTCGATCACGCTGCGGTGGTTCGGGGGCGTCGGTTCGGGCGGCGCGGGGCTCGGGGCGGACGCGGACGCCGGGGGAGTGGTGGGTGCGGCGCCGGCCGGGGAGGAGGGGCGGAGCCACCCCGTACGCCTCGACGACGAGCCCGGCGACCCCGACGAGCCCGGCGACCCGGATGACCCCGACGGGCCCCGCGCGGAGGATGCCGTGTCCGACGCGGAGGGCGAGTGGTCCGGCGGAGGGGACGAGGGGTCCGACGGCGTGGAGGGACGGCGGTGTGGGCGCTCCGGCATCGCAGCTCAGTTCCCGGTGGTCGGACGGACGCGTGGGTGGGGGCGAGAGGAAGGATATAGGGGGAAATGGTCCAGGACGTTGCGGACGGTTCCTGTCCGCAGGCACGGCTAGCGTGCTGCCATGGCCTCCAGAACCGCTCCCGTACTCGACACCCGCGCACTGAACCGTGCCACGCTGGCCCGCCAGCTGCTGCTGAGCCGCGCCGAGATGTCCGCGCGGGACGCCGTCGCGCACCTGCTCGGGCTCCAGGCGCAGAACGTCAAGCCGCCGTACTACCAGCTGCACGCCCGACTCGCCGGGTTCAGGCCCGCCGAGCTGGCCGGGCTGATGGAGTCCCGCGAGGTGGTCCGGATGGTCACCATGCGCTCGACCATCCACACCCACACCGCGGACGACGCGCTGACGCTCCGGCCGCTGGTCCAGGCGGCGCGCGACCGCGAGGTCAACCAGTTCCGCAAGGGTCTCGTCGGGGTGGACCTGGACCGGCTGGCCCTCGACGCGCGCGCCTTCGTGGAGGCCGAGCCGCGCACCATGGGGGAGATCCGCGAGGAGCTCCTCAAGGAGTGGCCCGACGCCGACCCGCAGTCCCTGTCCGTCGCCGCGCGCTGCCTGTTGCCGCTCGTACAGGTCACCCCGCGCGGGGTGTGGGGGCGCAGCGGGCAGGTACGGCTCACGACCGTGGAGAACTGGCTCCGGCGGCCGGCCGGGAAGACGCGGAGCGTCGGGCAGCCGCAAGGCGTGAGGGAAGCGCGGGGCACGGGCACGCGGGAAGCCCAGGCCGCGGGTGAGGCGCGGGGCGTCGATGACGTGGTGCTGCGCTATCTCGGCGCCTTCGGGCCGGCCTCGGTGAAGGACATGCAGACCTGGGCCGGGCTGACCCGGCTGAAGGAGTCGTTCGAGCGGTTGCGGCCGCGGCTGCTCACCTTCCGCGACGAGAACGGTGTCGAGCTGTTCGACCTGCCCGACGCGCCGAGGCCCGATGCCGGGACGACGGCCCCGCCGCGGTTCCTTCCCGAGTTCGACAACCTGCTGCTCTCCCACGCCGACCGGTCCCGGGTGATCGCCCCGGAGTTGAAGGGCCGCACGTGGACCGGCAACCAGGCGCACCGCGTGCTGCTCCTCGACGGTTTCCTCGGCGGGCTGTGGACGGCGGACGCCGGGGTGCTCACCGTGGAGCTCTTCGGTCCCGCGTCACGGGCGCTGAAGGAGGAGATCGTCGCCGAGGGGGAGACGCTGCTCGCCGACATGGCCGACTCGCCCGCCGGTACGAGTACGCGTACGGGTGCCGGTACCCGTACGGGTGCGAGTACGGTCGCCGTGCGCTTCGGGTCAATCCGGGGCTGACGGCGGCCTGGTGGTGTCCGCGTCCGGCGCGGCACGATGCCTCTCATGACGGAGAACAGCGCCACCCACACCTTCCTGGCCGCGCGGGACTTCCTGCTCGAACGTCGCGGGGACTACGACGCCGCCCACGCCGGATTCACCTGGCCCCGCCCCGAGCGGTTCAACTGGGCCCTCGACTGGTTCGACCACATCGCCCGGGGGAACACGGCCGACGCCCTGCGCATCGTCGAGGAGGACGGAACCGGCGAGGGCGTGTCCTTCGAGGAGCTGAGCGCGAGTTCGGGAGCCGCGGCGAACTGGCTGCGCGCCCAGGGCGTCGCGGCGGGGGACCGGATCCTGGTCATGCTCGGCAACCAGCGTGAACTGTGGGACGTCATGCTCGCCGCGATGAAGCTCCGGGCCGTGGTCATCCCCGCGACCCCGCTGCTCGGGGCCGCCGACCTCCGCGATCGGGTCGAACGGGGCCGGGTACGGCACGTCATCACGCGCGCCGAGGACACCGGCAAGTTCGACGACGTGCCCGGCGCCTACACCCGGATCGCCGCCGGACCGCGCGGCACCGCGGGCCCCGCGACCGCCGCCGGATCCGAGGTCCCGGCCGGCTGGCTGCGACTGGCCGACTTCCACACCGCCGACCGGAGTTTCAGCCCGGACGCGGAGACCCTGGCCGGTGACCCCCTGATGCTGTACTTCACCTCGGGGACCACCGCCCGGCCCAAGCTCGTCGAGCACACCCACGCCTCGTACCCGATCGGGCACCTCTCCACCATGTACTGGCTCGGGCTGCGCCCCGGCGACGTCCACCTCAACATCGCCTCGCCCGGGTGGGCCAAGCACGCCTGGTCCAACCTCTTCGCGCCCTGGAACGCCGGTGCGACCGTCTTCGTCCACAACTACACGCGCTTCGACGCCGAGCGGCTGATGGCCGAGATGGACCGGGGCGGCGTCACCACCTTCTGCGCCCCGCCCACCGTCTGGCGGATGCTGATCCAGTCCGACCTCACCAAGCTCCGCAACCCCCCGCGCGAGGCGGTCGCCGCGGGCGAACCGCTCAACCCGGAGGTCATCGAAAGGATCCGCGAGGCCTGGGGCGTGACCATCCGCGACGGCTTCGGCCAGACCGAGACGACCCTTCAGGTGGGCAACTTCCCGGGGGTGCCCGTCAAGCCCGGCTCCATGGGACGCCCGGCGCCCGGCTACGAGATCGTGCTCCTGGACTCCGTCACCGGCAAGGAGTCCGAGCGGGAGGGCGAGGTCTGCGTGGACCTGCGGACCCGCCCCGCCGGGGTGATGACCGGCTACCGCGACGACCCGGAGCGCACCGCGGAGGCCATGGCGGACGGGCTGTACCGCACGGGGGACATCGCCGCGCGGGACGCCGACGGCTACCTCACCTACGTGGGGCGGGCCGACGACGTGTTCAAGGCCTCGGACTACAAGATCAGTCCGTTCGAGCTGGAGAGCGCGCTGCTGGAGCACGAGGCCGTGGCCGAGGCCGCCGTGGTCCCCGCTCCGGACCCGCTCCGGCTGGCGGTGCCGAAGGCGTACATCACGCTCGCCGCGGGTTGGGAGCCGGGGAAGGAGACGGCCCGGCTGCTGTTCGAGCACTCACGGGCGGTGCTCTCCCCGTACAAGAGGGTCCGGCGCATCGAGTTCGGGGAGCTGCCGAAGACCGTGTCCGGCAAGATCCGCCGGGTCGAGCTGCGCGAACTCACCGAGGCCGGGTCCGGGGCGGAGTACGACGAGGCCGACCTGGACTGAGGCGGGCCGCCGTCGGCCGCCGCGCCCCCGCGGCCGCACCCGCACCCGCGGGTGCCGGCCGGGCGTGGCGCGTCGGGGCGAGTGTCGGCCGAGGTGAGTGCTAGGCGGGGAGCTGGGCCTCGATCGCGGCGACGATCTCGGGGGACTCGGGCTCGGTGCGCGGCCGGAAGCGGCCGACGACCTCGCCGGCGGGGGAGATCAGGAACTTCTCGAAGTTCCACTGGATGTCTCCCGCCTCACCCTCGGCGTCCGGGGTCTTCACCAGCTCCGCGTACAGCGGGTGCCGGTTCTCGCCGTTGACCTCGGACTTCTCCAGCATGGGGAAGGTGACCCCGAAGCCGGCCGCGCAGAAGGTCTGGATGTCGTCCGCGGTGCCGGGCTCCTGGCCGCCGAACTGGTTGCACGGCACGCCGATCACCGTGAACCCCTTCTTCTCGTACGCGAACTGCAGCCGGGCCAGACCCGAGTACTGCGGGGTGAGCCCGCACTGCGAGGCGGTGTTCACGAGCAGGATCGCCTTGCCCTTGTGGGCCGCGAGGCTGGTGGGCTCGTCGTCCAGGGTGGTCAGCGGAATGTCGTACAGGCTCATCGTGCTCTCCTCGGCGGGAAGGGCGGTCAAGGTCTCCGAGCCTAGTACCACCCCGTCGATCACCGTCTTCCCGGTCGCGTCGATCACCCGGCCCCTGACCCGGCGGGCGTCGTTCCCGCCGCCGCGGGCTCACGCCCCCGATGCGATCAACCGGTCCGCCGGGTCGTTGACCGGTTGCGGGGTGCCCGTCAGGTCCATGACGAACAGCGGTATCCCCAGGTGGTCCGCGCGTTCGCGGGCCTCCGTCGTGTACCCGGCGAGGGAGAAGTAGACGCTCGCCGCCGAGGCCGTGAGCCCGTTCAACCACACGCACTCCACCGCGCGCAGCCCGGCCGGCGCCGTCGTCGGGTCCACCTGTGCGACGACGCCGGGGGCCCGCAGGTCCACCGCCGCCGAGGGGGTCGTCGACCCGTCGGGCCGGCGTACGTCACGGAAGCCGAGCCAGCGCAGGTACAGCGCGGCCGTGACCACCGCGTCCCCACCCGTGCGGATGGTCACCGGCCGGAACGGCGCCCGATCCCCGGCCGGGACGTCCGTCGCGGCCGGGGCATCCCACGCCGGCGGGACGCCTGGTGCAGCTGGGGAGTCCGACGGCGCAGGGGGGTCCGTCGTCGCCGCGGGCCCGCGCGCGTCGGCCCGTACGCCGTCCCCCGCACCCGACGTGCCCCGCCCGCCGAGGCCGGAATCGGGCGCGTCGGGGTCCCCGGATGCCGGCGGGTGGACCGGGATCAGGGCCACGGTCCCGCAGGAACCGCACCCCACCTCCGGGCGCGGCCACTCGCCGTCCCGTCCGCAGGCCTCGCAGCGGACCGCCACCCAGCTGTCCGACCAGGTGCGGCGGGTCAGCGGCACGGCCGGCGCCGCCAGGTTCAGCGGTGCCACGACCGGGCTCCCGCAGGCGCAGGGGAAGACCGGCGCGCTGTAGGAGTTCTCGCGCCGGCAGGTCGGGCAGCGCACCGGTACCGCTTCCGCCATGAGACCGGACCCCCTCCGTCGCTGTGCGTGGGTCCATGGTCCACCACCGGCGACGGTCGGCGCGGGCGCGTCCTCGATTTCCCGTCGCGCCATGGTCATTCGTACAAGTCACCGAGCGAGAAGCGGCTTTTGGTGGGTTCCGGGGTGCCGAAGCGCCTTGACGCGCCCCGGAGTGGCCGCTTAGCTTGTTCCGTATAGCAGAACAAAACTTCCGGATTACGGAAAAGCCTGACCGCCAGACCCGCAGGAGAACTCGATGCCTCGTATGACAGCCGCCGCCGCTGCAGTGGAGATCCTCAAGCGCGAGGGCGTTTCGCAAGCGTTCGGCGTGCCCGGCGCTGCGATCAACCCGTTCTACCGCGAGCTCAAGAACGTCGGTGGCATCAACCACACCCTCGCCCGGCACGTCGAGGGCGCCTCGCACATGGCCGAGGGCTACACCCGCACGACCCCGGGCAACATCGGTGTCTGCATCGGTACGTCCGGCCCCGCCGGCACCGACATGATCACCGGCCTCTACTCGGCCATCGCGGACTCGATCCCGATCCTGTGCATCACCGGTCAGGCGCCGGTCGCGAAGCTGCACAAGGAAGACTTCCAGGCCGTCGACATCGCCTCGATCGCCAAGCCCGTCACCAAGGCCGCGACCACGGTCCTGGAGGCCGCGCAGGTCCCCGGCGTCTTCCAGCAGGCCTTCTACCTGATGCGTTCCGGCCGTCCGGGCCCGGTCCTCATCGACCTGCCGATCGACGTCCAGCTGACCGAGATCGAGTTCGACCCCGACCTGTACGAGCCGCTGGCCGTGCACAAGCCGGCCGCGACCCGCAAGCAGGCCGAGAAGGCCATCCAGTTCCTGCTGGAGTCCGAGCGTCCGCTGATCGTCGCCGGTGGCGGCATCATCAACGCCGACGCCTGCGACCTGCTGGTCGAGTTCGCCGAGCTGACCGGTGTCCCGGTCATCTCCACCCTCATGGGCTGGGGCGTCATCCCCGACGACCACGAGCTGGCCGCCGGCATGGTCGGTGTGCAGACCTCGCACCGCTACGGCAATGCCACGTTCCTGGAGTCGGACTTCGTCCTGGGCATCGGCAACCGCTGGGCCAACCGTCACACCGGCTACAACCTGGACGCGTACCTCGGCGACCGCAAGTTCGTCCACGTCGACATCGAGCCCACCCAGATCGGCAAGATCTTCGCCCCCGACCTCGGCATCGCCTCCGACGCCAAGGCCGCGCTGGAGATCTTCATCGAGGTCGCCAAGGAGCTCAAGGCCGAGGGCAAGCTCCCCGACTTCAGCGCCTGGGTCGCCTCGCACCTGGAGCGCAAGGGCACGCTCCAGCGTCGTACGCACTTCGACAACATCCCCATGAAGCCGCAGCGCGTCTACGAGGAGATGAACAAGGCCTTCGGCCCGGAGACGCGTTACGTCACCACCATCGGCCTCTCCCAGATCGCCGGCGCGCAGATGCTGCACGTCTTCAAGCCGCGCCACTGGATCAACTGCGGCCAGGCCGGCCCGCTCGGCTGGACGATCCCGGCCGCGCTGGGTGTCGCCACCGCCGACCCGCAGACCCCCGTCGTCGCCCTCTCCGGCGACTACGACTTCCAGTTCATGCTGGAGGAGCTGGCGGTCGGTGCGCAGCACAAGATCCCGTACGTCCACGTCCTGGTGAACAACGCCTACCTGGGGCTGATCCGTCAGGCGCAGGGCGGCCTGGGCATCAACTTCGAGGTCAACCTCGAATTCGAGAACATCAACGCCCCCGAGCTGGGTGTCTACGGCGTCGACCACGTCAAGGTCGTCGAGGGCCTCGGCTGCAAGGCGATCCGGGTCACCGACCCGAACGAGCTGGGTGCCGCCCTGGAGGAGGCCAAGAAGCTCGCCGCCGAGTACAGCGTCCCGGTGGTCGTCGAGGCCATCCTGGAGCGCGTCACCAACATCTCGATGAGCAAGACGGTCGACATGAGTGACGTCACCGAGTTCGAGGAGCTCGCGACCGAGCCGGGCCACGCCCCGACCGCGATCCGCCCGCTGACCGTCTGAGCGTGAAGCGGTGGGTCGTGCCCGCCACGACCCCGACGGCCCCCGTCCCTCCGGCAGGAGGGGCGGGGGCCGTTCCGCGTTCCGTCGCCGGGGGCGCCGAGGCGGTACGCGCCGCCGGGCGCACAAGGGCTGTTCGGGTCGCCGGGGTTGCGGGGGTCGCCGGGGTCGTTCGGGCGGTGGTGGCCCGGACGACCCCGGCGCGGCGCGTCACTTTCCGGGATGCGCGCCGAGTTCCGCGTCCAGCGCGCCCGCGATCAGATCGCGGGCGCGGTCCAGGGCCAGCGAACCGCTGAGCCAGCGCTCGCTCAACCCCTCCACCAGCGCGGTCAGCCGCTCGGCGACGTCCAGCGGGACCGCCCGGGGGTCGGCGAGCCCCGCCACCTGGGCGTCCATGATCGAATCGGCGGTGTCCCGGTTCCAGGTGCGGGTGGAGTCCGCCAGCGTCTCCCGCAGGTCGGTGTCGAAGATCGCGCTGGCCCGCAACTCGCCCCAGGCGATGCTGTTCTCGCGGACCCGGGTGGTGTCCTGGAGCTCGCTCAGCAGCAACTGGAGCAGTACGCCCCGGGCGTCCTCGGAGTCGTCGAGCGCCTCGTCGGTGTAACCGGTGGCGCGGTCGCTGATGAAGGCGAGGGTCCGCTGGATCAAGCCGGCCCGGTCCTTGAAGTGGTAGTAGATCAGCGCCGTGGACACCCCCGCCTCGGACGCCAGCTCCTCGACGCGCAGTCCCCTGACGCCGTTGCGGGCGATCACGCGTACGGCAGCTTCCAAGATCAACGATTGGCGATCGGCCACTCTTGTTCGCACCTTTCCGTCCCTGGCTCTTGACTGACCTTTCAGTCAGGTCCCACGATAGCTCCCACCGGGATTGCTGACTGGATTTTCAGTCACTGTTCACCTGACTGAAATTTCAGTCAGGATGCATTCGTGAGGTCGACGGGATGCACGCCGGCCGCGATCACCCACCTCGTACCCGCCCCATCAGCCCCACCAGCCCAGCCCGCGCCAAAGGAGCTCTCCCATGAGTCCGCTGAGTCCGCCGAGCCCGACATACCCCCGCATGCCCGCCGAGTGGGCCGAGCACGAGGCCTGCCTGATGGCGTGGCCCACCCGGCCCGCCCTGTGGGGACCGGCCTTCGCGGCGGCCCGGCGCGAGTACGCGGCGGTGGCCCGCGCCATCGCCGACTTCGAACCGGTCATCATGATCGCCGCGGCCGACTCGGTGGACGAGGCCCGTGCCGTCTTCGGCGACGATCCCGGAGTCGAGGTGATCGAGTTGCCGATCGACGACTCCTGGCTGCGCGACTCCGGCCCGATCTTCGCCTACGACGAGCAGGGCGACCGGGTGGGCGTCGACTTCCGCTTCAACGCGTGGGGCGAGAAGCACTACCCCTGGACCGCCGACGACAAGCTCGCCTCGCTCCTCCTGGACCGGCTCGGCATCCCGCGCGCGCACTCCTCGATGATCCTCGAAGGCGGTGCCATCACCGTCGACGGCGAGGGCACCCTGATCACCACCGAGCAGTGTCTGTTGCACCCGAACCGCAACCCGCGCATGAGCCGCGCGGAGATCGAGGACGAGATCAGGCGCCGGCTCGGCGTCGAGAAGATCATCTGGCTGCCGTACGGGGGCCTGGAGGACACCGAGACCGACGGCCACGTCGACGGCGTCGCCGCCTTCGTCGCCCCCGGCACCGTGGTCGTCTCCCTTCCCGAGGACCCCGCCCACCCCGACCACGCCCGGATGCGCGCCAACCTCGCCGTCCTGGAGGCCTCCACCGACGCCCGCGGCCGCGCCCTGCGGATCGTCACCGTCCCGCAGACCTCCCACGGCGAGGTCGAGGGCACCCCGGTCGAGGTCTGCCACCTCAACTTCTACCTCGCCAACGGCGGCTGCGTGGTGCCCGTCGCAGGCACGCCCGAGGACGAGGCCGCCCTCGCCGTCCTCGCCGAGGCGCTGCCCGGCCGCAAGGTGGTGGGGGTCCCCGCGCCCGTCATCGCGTTCGGCGGCGGCGGCGTCCACTGCATCACCCAGCAGCTCCCGAAGGACCTGAACGCATGAGCACCCCCACCACCCCCGCCACCACCGCGCGCCGGCCCGCCGCATCCGCCCCCACCCCCACCACCCGCACCCCCACCGGATACGAACTCCTCGTCAGCGACGGTTCCCCGCTCGGGTCCCCGGCCCGAACGGAGTCCGCCGAGCGGGTGCCGCTGCGCGTCGGCCTCGTGCAGATGCGCTGGTACGCGGACGAGGACGAGCACGACGAGCACCTGCGCGAGGGCGTGCGTATCGCGGCGGCCGAGGGCGCCAAGGTCGTCTGCCTGCCCGAACTCACCCGCAGCCCGTACTTCTGCAACACCGACGACCCCATGGGCGACGGCGCCGCCCGTCACCTCGAAGACCTGGAAGACGGGCCCACGGTCGCCCTGGCCGCCGAACTCGCCGGGGAACTCGGCATCACGGTGCACGCCTCCCTCTACGAGCGCGCCGAGGACGGCGGGCTCGGCTACAACACGGCGGTGTGCGTGGCCCCGGACGGCAAGCTCCTCGCCCGCACCCGCAAGAACCACATCCCCGCCTTCCCCGGCTACCGCGAGGACCTCTGCTTCCGCCCCGGCGACAGCGGCTTCCCCGTGGCCTTCCTCGAAGGGGCCCGCTTCGGCTTCCCGACCTGCTGGGACGAGTGGTTCCCGGAACTCGCGCGCGCCTACGGCCTGCACGGGGCCGAGATCCTCGTCCACCCGACCGCCATCGGCTCCGAGGTGGACCTCCCGGACTTCGACACCCGGCCGATGTGGGAGCACGCGATCAGCGCCAACGGCCTCGCCAACGCGCTCTTCATGATCGTTCCCAATCGTGTCGGCATCGAGGGCCGCTCCACCTTCTACGGGTCCTCCTTCATCTCCGACCCCTACGGCCGTGTCATGCTGCGCGCCCCCCGCGACCGGCCCGCCGTGCTCGTCGCCGACCTCGACCTCGACCAGCGTCGCGACTGGCTCGACTTCGGACTGATGCAGACCCGCCGCCCCGAGCTGTACGGCCGGCTCACCGAGCCACTCGACGCGCAGGCCCGCTGACCAGCAGGTCCTCCCAGCGCCAAACTCCGCCAAGGAGCGTGCATGCCGATCCCCTCACGGCACCGCCTGGCCGGTTCCGCCGCCGCAGTCCTCGCCCTGATCCTCACGGGCGCGGGCTGCGCGGCCCCGGCCGGTGACGCCGGCACCACCGGAACACACCTCTCCACCGCCACACCCGCCGCTCGCGGCGACATCGACGGGTTCACCTGGGCGCTGTACGCCGAACCGCCCGTGCTCGACTACCTCTACGCCTTCGACTACCCGCAGAACACCGTCCTCGCCAACGTCTGCGAATCCCTGATGCGCTGGACGCCCCAGCTCACCGTCGAACCCGGCCTCGCCGAGAAGGCGTCCAACCCCGACCCCACCACCTGGGTCTACGACCTCCGCCCGAACGTGCGCTTCCACTCCGGCGCCACCCTCACCGCCGACGACGCGGTGGCCAGCCTGAACCGGCACCTCGACCCCGAACTCGGCTCGTACTGGGCCGAGGACTTCAAGAACGTCGCCTCCGTCGAGAAGACCGGCCCGCTCCAGGTCACCGTGCACCTCAAGGCCCCGGACGCGCTCTTCCCGCAGGCCATGGCGAACTCCGCCGGGACGGTCGCCAACGCCGCCACCATGCGCGAGCAGGGCCGCAGGTTCGGCACCGCCGACGGCGGCCTCGACTGCACCGGCCCGTTCACACTGGGCAAGTGGGAACAGGGCGCCTCGCTGCGCCTGGACCGCTTCGACGGCTACCGGGGCAAGCGGGCCAAGGCCGGCCACGTCGACTTCGTCTTCCTGCCCGACTCCGCCGCCCGCACCAACGCCCTGCTCACCGGCGAGGTGGACGGCTCCTTCGCCGTGCCCCCGGAGTCCCTCTCCCGCTTCCGCGCGGCCGACAACGGCACCGTCCACCAGGGCCAGAGCCTCACCACCGTCAACCTCGCCGTGTCCGACCTCGGCGGCACCCTCTCCGACGTACGGGTGCGCCGCGCCCTGATGCTGGCCCTCGACCGCGAGGGCTTCGCCCAGGGCGCGATGCGCGGGGCCGCCACCCCCACCAATTCCCTGGTGGTCAAGGACGTCTGGCGCGGGATGCCCGAGGAACCCGTCGCCCGGGAACTGGCCGGGCTGCCCCCCGTGAAACGGGACCTGACCGAGGCGAAACGTCTCGTCGACGAGGCCGGCGCACGCGGGAAGAAGGTGACCGTCGCCTCCAGCCCACTCGGCCCGGACGTCGCCCTGCTCGCCACCGCCGTCCAGGACGCGGGCCGCCGCATCGGCCTCGACATGGAGATCCGCACCGTCGCACCCGACGCCTTCACCGCGCTGTTCTCCGACCCCGAGGCGCGCAAGGGCCTCGACCTCTTCCCCTTCACGTACTACCTGTCGCTCAGCGACCCGCTGGCGATGTACGGCAACTTCCGCACCGGCCAGTTCGAGAACTACGCCGGCTACAGCGCGCCGGAGTACGACGCCCTCGTCGACCGGGCGACGGCCGAGTACGACCCCGCCGAACGCGGGGTGCTGACCGCCAGGCTCGCCAGGATGGCCGCCGACGCGGCCCTGTGCCTGCCGGTGGCGGAGTACCCCGGTCCGTTGTTCCTCAACAAGAGGATCACCGGAGCGCCGACCGGCATCTCGTACATGTACGCCCCCTGGGCGGCCGAAGTGGGGGCCCCGTGATGCCGAGACCCGACCTCGTCCGCTTCCTGCTGCGAAGGATCGGCGAACTCCTCGCCACCCTCCTCGTCGCCTCGTTCCTCGTCCACGCCTCCATCCGCCTCGCCCCGGGCAGGCCCGAGACCTTCCTGCTCGGCGGTCGCGGCGCGAGCCCCCAGGCGCTGGAGGCGATCCGCTCCCACTACCACCTCGACGACCCGTTCCTCGTCCAGTACGGGAAGTGGCTCGGCGGTGTCGTCACGGGAGACCTGGGCACCTCCGTCCAGTACCGCTCCGACGTCGTCGACCTGGTCGCCTCCCGGATGCCCGTCACCCTCGCCCTGATCGGGATGGCGGCCTTCCTCGTCATCGCGGGCGGACTGCTGCTCGGCCTGACGGGCGCCGTGCGCGGGCGCCGCACCGACCAGGCCGTCCTGATCACCACCTCGGTCGCCGTCGCCACCCCGTCCTTCATCGCCGCGATCCTGCTCCTGTCGCTGTTCTCGGTCCGGCTCGGCTGGTTCCCCGTGCTCGGCAGCGGAGACGGCTTCCTCGACACCCTCCACCACCTCGTCCTGCCCGCCGTGGCCCTGGCCCTGCCCTTCGTCGGGGTGCTCGCCCGCGTCACCAGGGCCTCCCTGCTGGAGCAGTTCGCACAGGACCACGTCACCGTCGCCCGCAGCCGCGGCGTGCCGGAACGCACCGTCGTACGCCGCCACGTACTGCGCGGAGCGCTGGGCACCGTCGTCACCCAGGCCGGACTGGCCCTCTCCGGGCTGATGGTCTGCACGATCCTCGTGGAGTCCGCGTTCGGCCTCGGCGGGCTCGGCGAGTTCCTCGCGAAGTCCGTGACCGTCAAGGACTTCCCCGTCGTCCAGGCGATCTCCCTGCTGACCATCGCGCTGTTCGTGCTGGTCAACCTCGCCGTCGACCTCGTCCACCCGCTCATCGACCCCCGGGTCCGGCTCGGCACCAGGAGCTCCGAATGACCGCACTCCTGCTGCGGCCCGCGGCCGCGCGGACCAAGGCCCGCAAGGCCGGCGGTGCCTGGCTCCACCGGATCTGCCTCGGCTTCGCCGTCCTCGTGGTCCTGGTCGCGCTGGCGGCCCCCTGGCTGGCGCCGCACGACCCGAACGCCGTCGACTTCGGGGCCTCGCTCGCCAACCCCACGCCCCACCTGCCGCTCGGCGGCGACATCAGCGGCCGGGACACCCTCTCCCGTCTCATCGTCGGCGCCCGCACCTCGCTCCTCGGCCCGCTCGGCGTCGTCGTCCTGTCGACCCTCCTCGGAGTGGTCATCGGCGTCACCGCCGCCTGGCGCGGCGGCTGGGTCGACGCCCTGCTCTCCCGGACCAGCGAACTGCTGCTCGCCTTTCCCGGGCTGCTCCTCGCCATGCTGCTCGTCTCGCTGTACGGGCGCGGGCTGATCGCCCCGATGGTCGCGCTGTCCCTCGCGTACACGCCGTTCGTCGGCCGGCTCGCCCGCGGCCTCGCGCTCTCCGAGGTCGGCAAGCCCTACCTCGCGGCGTACCGGGTGCAGGGCTTCTCCGGGGCGTGGATCTGCCTACGCCACCTCGTGCCGAACATCGCGCCCGTCGTCCTCGCCCAGTCCACCGTCAACTTCGGCTACGCACTCCTCGACCTGGCCGCCCTGTCCTTCCTCGGCCTCGGCGTGCCGCCCCTCACCCCCGACTGGGGAGCCATGATCAACGACGGCCAGTCCGCCATCCTCGACGGGGCGCCGCTCTCCGCGCTCGCCCCCTGCCTCGCGGTGATCCTCACCGTCGTCGCCTTCAACGTCGTCGGCGAGCGCTTCGCCGACCGGGTCTCGGGGCGCGCCGCATGAGCCCCGTACTCGAAGTGGAAGGGCTCCACCTGACGCTGCCCGGCTTCCCGCGCCCCGTGCTCGCCGGAGTGGACCTGACGGTCGAGGCCGGCGAGACCGTCGCCCTCGTCGGCGAGTCCGGCTCCGGCAAGTCCCTCACCTCCCGCTCCGCGCTCGGGCTGCTGCCGCCCGGCGCGCAGGTCCGCGGATCGGTGCGGGTCGCCGGCCGGGACGTGCTGACGATGACCCCCGCCGCGCTCCGCGAACTCCGCTCCCACACCGCCTCGATGATCTTCCAGGACCCGCGCGCCGCGATGAACCCGCTGCGCCGCCTCCGCGACTTCCTCACCGAGGGGCTGCGGCACGCGGGCGTCAAGGTCCCCGACGGACGGCTCGCCGAACTCCTCGACGCGGTGGGCCTGCCCGACCGCGTCCTGCGCCAGTACCCCCACGAACTGTCCGGCGGCATGCTGCAACGCGTCATGATCGCCGCCGCGCTGCTGCCCGGACCCCGGCTGTTGCTCGCCGACGAACCCACCACCGCCCTCGACACCACCACCCAGGCCGAGACCATCGCCCTCCTCGCCCGGCTGCGGGAACGCGAGGGCTGCGGGCTCCTGTTCGTCACCCACGACCTGGAACTCGCGGCGGCCATCAGCGACCGGGTCCACGTCATGTACGCGGGCCGCATCGTGGAGACCGGCCCCGCCGCCGCCCTCTTCGAGCACCCCCGGCACCCCTACACGAAGGCGCTCCTCGCGGCGACCCCCCGCCTCGACGCGCCCCCGGGGCCCCTCGCCGCGATCGCCGGCCGGCCGCCGGACCTGCGCACGACCGTCACCGGCTGCGCCTTCGCCCCGCGCTGCGCCCGCGCCACCGATCCGTGCGCCGCCGAGGTCCCGACCCCGCGCTCCGGCGTGGCCTGTCACCACGCGGAGGTGCACTCGTGAGCCCGGTACTGGAAGTCCGCGGCCTGGCCCGCGCCTACGGCGCCGTGCGCGCCGTCGACGACGTCTCCTTCTCCGTCCCGGCGGGCGGCTCGCTCGGCATCGTCGGCGAATCCGGTTCGGGCAAGACCACCACGGCCCGGATCGTGACCGGCCTGGAGCGGGCCGACGCGGGCGAGGTCCTCGTACGGGGCCGGCTGCGGGCCCCGTCGGTGCGCGGCCGGTCCGCCCGGCTGCACCGGGCCCGCGAAGTACAACTGGTCTTCCAGGACCCGCTGTTGTCGCTGGACCCCCGGGTCCCGGCGGGCGAGGCGGTGCGCGAGACCCTGCGGCTGCACTTCCCCGACCGCGATCCCGGACCCCGGGTCGCGGAACTCATGGAACAGGTGGGCCTCGGCGACCGGGAGGCGGCGGCCCGACCGCGCGAGCTGTCGGGCGGCCAACGCCAGCGGGTAGCGATCGCGCGGGCGCTCGCGGTGGAGCCGGCGGTGCTGGTGCTGGACGAGGCCGTGGCGGCCCTGGACGTCTCCGTGCAGGCGCAGATCCTGAACCTGCTCGCGGAGATCCGCGCCCGCACGGACATCGCGTACCTGTTCATCACCCACGACCTGGGCGTCGTACGGGCCGTGACCGACTCGCTGGTCGTCATGCGGTCCGGCCGGATCGTCGAACAGGGTGCGACGGCGACGCTGCTGTCCGCCCCCGAGGACGCGTACACCCGGCTGCTGCTGGACTCCGTGCCCCGGCCCGGCTGGGACCCGGCTGCCATCGCGGCCCGACGGCGACCGGCGGCGGGCCGCTGAGCGCCCGCCCCGGTCGCCGGGGGGCGGTCGGGGCGGGCGCATCCCGCGCACGACAAAGCGCCGGGTCACGGGACCGTCCGTGACTCGGCGCTTCGGCTGTGACCGCCCGACGGTGCGAGGCTGGCGCGACAGGACGTTCGCACCGCCGGGCGGAGTGTTGGGGGAGGGTGGTTCCCCTCCGGTACGGGGGACTCTGTGCACGGCCCCTGTACGGAAGGAAGAGGCTGGGACCGCGGCGGGCGGCGACGAGAACTCCGGCGCCGTCTCCCTCAGGTCAAGAGACGGGCCTCGGAACCCATTACCACCGCACTGGCTCGCACGCCCGCCGCGGTCCTCGTCCTGCCCCCACCGCGTACCACCCCTCATCCGGGTCCGCGGTGCGGGCTCAGCACCCGGGACCTGACCTCCCGTCAGGCCCCCGGTACAGTTGAGCGGCTCAGGCGTCGCGCAGGGCGCGGACGGCCTCCTCGACGCGCTTGCCGTAGTCGGCGTCCGCGGCGTGGAAGTGAGCCAGGTTCTTCTCGATGACGTCCTCGATGGTGACCTGGGACAGGCCGCCGGCGATGTTCGCCACCAGACGCTGCTTCTCGGCCTCCGACATCAGGCGGTAGAGCTCACCGGCCTGGAAGAAGTCGTCGTCCTTGGTGTGGGCCGGGGCCTCGTGGGTGCCCGTGTAGCCGGAGACGGCCTTCGGGGCGCCGAGCGCCAGACCGGTCTCGGCCGGACCCCGGTACGAGTTGGGCTCGTAGTTCTTGTCGTGGCGCGAACCGTTGCGCAGCGCCATGACGCCGTCGCGGCCGTAGTTGTCGGCCGTGGTCGCCTTCGGGGCGTTGACCGGCAGCAGGGTGTGGTTCACGCCGAGGCGGTAGCGCTGGGCGTCGGCGTACGCGAAGAGACGGCCCTGGAGCATCTTGTCCGGCGAGGCGGTGATGCCCGGGACGAAGTTGTTCGGGGAGAACGCGGACTGCTCGACCTCGGCGAAGACGTTGTCCGGGTTGCGGTCGAGGACCAGACGGCCCACGCGCTGCAGCGGGTAGTCGCTGTGCGGCCACACCTTGGTGAGGTCGAACGGGTTGAAGCGGTAGTCCGCGGCCTCGGAGGCCGGCATCACCTGGACGTAGAGGGTCCAGCTCGGGTTCACGCCGCGCTCGATCGCCTGGAGCAGGTCGGTCTGGTGCGAGTTCGCGTCCTTGCCGACGAGCTCGGCGGCCTGGTCGCTGGAGAGGCTGCGGACGCCCTGGTTCGTCTTGAAGTGGTACTTGACGAAGAAGGCCTCGCCCTGGGCGTTGGTCCACTGGTAGGTGTGGGAGCCGTAGCCGTTCATGTGGCGGTAGGACGCGGGGATGCCGCGGTCACCCATCAGCCAGGTGATCTGGTGCGTGGCCTCGGGGGCGTGCGCCCAGAAGTCCCAGACGTTGTCCGGCTCCTGCTTGCCCGTGAAGGGGTCGCGCTTCTGCGAGTGGATGAAGTCGGGGAACTTGATCGGGTCCTTGATGAAGAACACCGGGGTGTTGTTGCCGACGAGGTCGTAGTTGCCCTCTTCGGTGTAGAACTTCAGCGCGAAGCCGCGCGGGTCGCGGACGGCGTCCGCGCCACCGAGGGAGTCCGCGACGGTGGAGAACCGCAGGAAGGTCTCGGTCTTCTTGCCGACCGTGTTCAGGAACGCGGCGCTGGTGTAGGCGGTGACGTCGTCGGTCACCTCGAAGTGGCCGTACGCGGCCGAGCCGCGGGCGTGCACCACACGCTCCGGGATGCGCTCACGGTTGAAGCGGGCAAGCTTCTCAAGGAGCTGCTGGTCCTGGACCAGGAGCGGGCCACCGACGCCGGCGGTGGCGGAGTTCTGGTTGTCGGCGACCGGGGCGCCGGACTCGGTCGTCAGCGTGCGCTTCGACATGGTGACCTTCCGTACGGGAAACTGCTGGCGGAATGCATCTTCCGTCATGCGGAACAGCCTAATTTCGGCGTGAACTCGACGTCAACAGTTTGTTGAAAGAAAGAGTGTGGAGAGGAAATCCGGACGGTGCCGGCGCTTGGGCGCGACAGGACAGGTGTCAGCACCGGCACCATCCGGAAACTCAGGTCCCCGTGGGGGGAAGGGCGTTCGGATCCGTGATCAGATCTGCGCGCCGGAGAGGCGCTCGACCGCGCGGAGCAGGGCGGAGTGGTCCAGGCCACCGTCACCCTGGGCGCGCAGCGAGGCGACCAACTGGGCGACGACCGCGCCGACCGGGAGGGCCGCACCCACGTTGCGGGCGGCGTCGGTGACGATGCCCATGTCCTTGTGGTGCAGGTCGATCCGGAAGCCGGGCTTGAAGTCGCGGTTCAGGAAGTTGTCCTTCTTGCGCGTCAGCACCGTGGAGCCGGCCAGACCGCCGTTGAGGACGTCCAGGGCGGCGGTGAGGTTCACGCCGGACTTCTCCAGGAAGACGACGGCCTCGGCGCACGCCTGGATGTTCACCGCGACGATGAGCTGGTTGGCGGCCTTCACCGTCTGGCCGGAGCCGTGCGGGCCGCACAGGACGATGGTCTTGCCGAGGGCCTCCAGGACCGGCAGGGCCTCGTCGAAGTCGGCCTGCTCGCCACCCACCATGATCGACAGTACGGCCTCGATGGCGCCGGCCTCGCCGCCGGACACCGGGGCGTCGATGACGCGGATGCCCTTCTCGGCGGCGTTCTTGGCGAGGTCGATCGAGGTCTGGGGGGTGATCGACGACATGTCGATGATCAGCGCGCCGGACTTCGCGTTCTCCAGGATGCCGTTCTCGCCGTAGGCGATGGCCTCGACCTGCGGGGAGGCGGGCACCATCGTGATGACGACGTCGGCGTCCTTGACGGCCTCGGCGATCGAGCCGGCCGCGGTGCCGCCGGCGGCGGCGAGGCGGTCCAGCTTGTCCTGCTCCAGGGTGAATCCGGTGACCGAGTAGCCGGCCTTCAGGAGGTTCTCGGCCATGGGGGAGCCCATGATGCCGAGACCGACCCAGGCGATCGACGGGAGCGCAGCGGGGTTGCTCATGATGAGGGTCCTTCTCTTCATGCTTGGTACGAAAAGTGCGTGAGGTGCCTGGCTGATCGCCCGGACTTGGTCCGCCTACTTCGCGGCGCGGGCCTCGGCCGGCAGCCATGCGAAGGAAGCGGCAGCGTCGGCGGCCTTGTACTCCAGGCCTACGTAGCCCTCGTATCCGGCCTTCCTCAGCTGGTCGAGCAGCTCCTCCAGGGGCAGCTCGCCGGTGCCGGGGGCACCGCGTCCGGGCTTGTCCGCGATCTGGACGTGCCCGGTCTTGGCGGCGTACTTTTCGATGACCTCGGAGAGGTCCTCATCGTTCATCGCCAGGTGGTACAGGTCGAGGAGGAACTTGGCGTTGCCGAGACCGGTGGCCTCGTTCACCTTGTCCACGACCTCGATGCCGGCCGGCGCGCTCACCAGGGGGTAGAGCGGCGACTCGGGCTTGTTGAGGGTCTCGATCAGGAGGATCGCGCCCACGCGGTCCGCGGCGCGGGCGGCCACGACCAGGTTCTGCAGGGCGAGCTCGTCCTGGGCGGCCGGGTCGACGCCTTCCACGCGGTTGCCGTAGAGGGCGTTCAGCGCCTTGCAGCCGACCGAGGCCGCGAAGTCGGCGGCCACGTTGATGTTGGCGTTGAAGCGCTCCGACTCCTCACCGGGGACCGAGACCGCGCCGCGGTCCGGACCCGGCAGCCGGCCGGCGTAGAAGTTCAGGCCCACCAGCTGGGTGCCGGCGTCCTCAAGAGCCTTCTTGAGGGCGTCGAGCTCCGCCTGGGCGGGTGTGGGGGTCTCGATCCAGGGCCACCACAGCTCGACCGCGGTGAAGCCCGCCGCGGCGGCGGCCGCGGGACGCTCCAGGAGCGGGAGTTCCGTGTAGAGGATCGAAAGGTTTACATCGAAGCGCTGGTCCGTGTATCCCATGAGGGGTGTGCGCTCCTTCCGTATTGCGGAAGTTAGTTTCTGCTTGATGGAAGACTGCAACGAGGTTCGCGTGGCTGTCAAGTGCGGACTGCCGAAACCTCCGGAGCGCGGGGTAGCTTGACCGCGTGCGATTGAGAGTGGAATTCACGACCGAGCCCTTCGATCTCGAAGAGGCCCCCGCCCATGCCGTGGCCGCTCGCGAGGTCATCCAGAAGGCGCAGCTCGACGCGGTGGACGTCGGCCCCTTCGGCAACACCGCCGAGGGCGGTTCCGACGAGGTGCTCACCGCCGTTTCCGCGCTCCTGCGCGATTCGCTGGAGGCCGGAGCCACGCGCGTCTCGCTCCAGGTGAATGTGATCCGGGAGGAGACCCCGTGACCGAGCCCCGCGACCACCCGTTCGTCACCGCGGTCAAGCCGCTGGTCGACGCCATCGGCGGCGAGCTGATGGATCCCTCCCTGGCGCAGCCCGACGACGTCGTGCTCACCTGGGAGGGTCAGGACCTGCTGGCCGTGCGCCTGCCCCAGCTGTCCGACTCGCTGGATCACATTCTGGCCGCGCTGGAGCGGCGCCACGGAGTGCCCCTGGCCCGGCTCGACCGGAAGTCCAAGCAGGACGTGGTGCGCATACTGGAGGCGCGTGGCGCCTTCTCCGTGCGGCACGGTGTGGAAACGGTCGCGGGGGCCCTGGGGGTAAGCCGCTTCACGGTCTACAACTACCTGAACAGGGAAAACCCGAACAAGAACAGCCAAGCGTGAACGGCGTCTGACGCACGGTGACGAGCCGCCGCCCGATTCATCCGGGCGGCGGCTTTTGTGTACGCGAAGTTTCAACAAAGTGTTGACGCGGTGTTGTCGAGGGCGTTAGCTATGCGCAGCCCGTCAAGCAACAACAGGCCACGGAGGCCTACCGTGACTTCGAGTCCGACCCCGGGTCTCACCCGGTTCAACGCTTTGGACGACAGCGCGGCCACGGCCGAACTGCACGAGGTCTGTGCCAGCTCGGCATGGGGGAGCAAACTGCTCGCCCAGCGCCCCTTCACCACCGCCGACGCCCTGTTCTCGGCCAACGAGTCCGCCATGGCGGAGCTCACCGCCGAGGACCTGGCCGAGGCGATGGGGGGCCACGCGCCGATCGGCCGGCCGAAGCCGGGAGACCCGACCTCCGCCCGCGAGCAGCGTGGCATGGCCGGTGCCTCGGAGGACCTCAAGAACGAGCTCCTCGAACTGAACCTGGCGTACCAGGAGAAGTTCGGCCACGTCTTCCTCATCTGCGCCACCGGTGCGACCGGTGAGTTCATGCGGGACGCGGTCAAGGTCCGGATCGACAATTCGCCGGAAGCGGAGCGGGAAATCGCCCGCGGCGAGCTCGTCAAGATCAACCGGATCCGTCTGACCCGCCTCGTAGAAGGAGAGTGAGCACGCCATGAGCACCGAGACCACCGCGTCGGTGTCCACGCACATCCTGGACACCAGCATCGGCAAGCCCGCCGAGGGTGTCGCCATCTCCCTGTCGGCCCGTACGGGTCCGGGCGGCGAGTGGGCGGCCCTGGGCGGCTCCGCCACCGATGCGGACGGGCGCTGCAAGGACCTGCCGGCCCTGCCGGAGGGCACCACCCACGTGCGTCTCGACTTCGAGACCGAGACGTACTTCCTGAACAAGCACAGTTCGAAGAAGCAAGCCGAGGCGCAGCAGGACGCCCCCCGCGTAAGGGACAGCGGTGCGTTCTTCCCGGAGGTCACCATCACCTTTGCGGTGAACCCGGGCGAGCATTACCACGTACCGCTGCTGCTCAACCCGTTCGGCTACTCCGTTTACCGAGGGAGCTAGCAGACATGCCCACGATTCTCGGCCAGAATCAGTACGGGAAAGCAGAGAACCGCGTAGTCAAGATCACGCGGGACGGCGACACCCACCACATCAAGGACCTCAACGTCTCGGTCGCCCTCTCCGGCGACATGGACGACGTCCACTACTCCGGCTCGAACGCCAACGTCCTGCCGACGGACACCACCAAGAACACGGTGTACGCGTTCGCCAAGGAGTACGGCATCGAGTCCGCCGAGCAGTTCGGCATCCACCTGGCGCGTTGGTTCGTCAACAGCCAGGAGCCGATCCAGCGCGCGCGCATCCGGATCGAGGAGTACTCCTGGTCCCGGATCGCCTCCTCCGACGCCAACTCCAAGTTCATCGGCTCCGACGAGGTCAACCACTCGTTCGTCCGTGAGGGCATGGAGACCCGCGTCACCCAGATCACGTACGACGGCACCAACTGGGAGGTCATCTCCGGCCTCAAGGACCTCGTCGTCATGAACTCCACGAACTCCGAGTTCTGGGGTTACGTGAAGGACAAGTACACGACCCTGAAGGAGGCGTACGACCGCATCCTGGCCACCCAGGTGTCGGCCCGCTGGCGCTTCAACTGGTCGGACGACGAGCAGCGGATGCCCAACTGGGAGAAGTCCTACGCCGAGACCCGCAAGCACATGCTGCAGGCCTTCGCGGAGACCTACTCCCTGTCGCTGCAGCAGACCCTGTACCAGATGGGTTCGCGCATCATCAACCACCGTTCGGAGATCGACGAGGTCCGCTTCTCGCTCCCGAACAAGCACCACTTCCTCGTCGACCTGGAGCCCTTCGGCCTCAAGAACGACAATGAGGTCTACTTCGCCGCGGACCGCCCCTACGGTCTGATCGAGGCGACGGTCCTCCGCGACGGCGTTGACGCCCGTATCCCCGTGGACATGACCAACCTCTGACGAGCACGCGCGTCCCGGGGCTCCGCAGTGGCCCCGGGATCGGCGCGACACTCTTCAACTTCCTTAATCGGCACCCGGACGCAACACACGGGGCGGCAGTACTGTCAGCTGTCAAGGCCCCCGGCTCCGGCACTCAAATCCCCTGGGTTTTGCCGTGCCCGTACCGCCACTGAAAGCACGAGGAAGTCCCATGGCAGCATCGGCAGCCCAGGACAGCGCCGCCCGGCGCATCGTCATCGAGAACTGTGCCATCGCGACCGTTGACGCGAACGACACCGAGTACGCCTCGGGTCACGTGGTCGTCGCCGGCAACAAGATCGAGTCGATCGGTGCGGGCAAAGCCCCCGAGAACCTCGCCAACGTGGTCCGCCGCATCGACGGCACGGGTCACCTCGTCACCCCGGGTCTGGTCAACACGCACCACCACTTCTACCAGTGGATCACCCGTGGTCTGGCCACCGACCACAACCTCTTCAACTGGCTCGTCGCCCTGTACCCGACGTGGGCGCGCATCGACGAGCAGATGACGTACACGGCCGCCCAGGGCTCCCTGGCGATGATGGCCAAGGGCGGCGTCACCACCGCCATGGACCACCACTACGTCTTCCCCAAGGGCTCCGGCGACCTCTCCGGCTCGATCATCCGCGCCGCGTCCGAGATGGGCGTCCGCTTCACTCTGGCCCGCGGATCGATGGACCGCAGCGTGAAGGACGGCGGCCTGCCGCCGGACCACGCCGTCGAGACCCTCGAAGGCGCGCTCGCCGACACCGAGGCGACCGTCAAGAAGCACCACGACCACTCCTTCGACGCGATGACCCAGGTCGCCGTCGCCCCGTGTTCCCCCTTCTCGGTCTCCACCGAGTTGCTGAAGCAGGGCGCCGAGCTGGCCCGCCGGCTGAACGTGCGCCTGCACACGCACGGCTCGGAGACCGTCGAGGAGGAGCAGTTCTGCAAGGAACTGTTCGGCATGGGTCCGACCGACTACTTCGAGTCGACCGGCTGGCTCGGCGAGGACGTGTGGATGGCGCACAGCGTCCACATGAACGACTCCGACATCGCCGCGTTCGCCCGCACCAAGACCGGTGTGGCGCACTGCCCGTCCTCCAACGCCCGGCTGGCCGCCGGCATCGCCCGCGTACCCGACATGCTGGCCGCCGGCGTACCGGTCGGCCTCGGCGTGGACGGCACCGCCTCCAACGAGTCCGGTGAGCTGCACACCGAGCTGCGCAACGCGCTGCTCATCAACCGCCTGAACCCCGTCCACCGCGAGCGCGCCCTGAACGCGCGCCAGGCCCTGCGCCTGGGTACGTACGGTGGCGCCCAGGTCCTCGGTCGCGCCGACAACATCGGTTCGCTGGAGGTGGGCAAGCTCGCCGACCTGGTGATGTGGAACGTCAGCACGCTGGCGCACTCCTCCATCGCCGACCCGGTCACCGCGCTCGTCTTCGGCGCGGCCGCCCCGGTCACCCTCTCGCTGGTCAACGGCAAGCAGATCGTCGAGAACAACCGACTGCTCTTCGCCGACGAGGACGCGATCGCCGTGTCCACGCGGGAAGAGGCCCAGCGCCTCGCGCGGCTCTCCGCGCAGGCCTGATCCCCCGGAGTCCGGTCGAGGGGGACGGCCCTCGACCGGCGGCCGCGGACCCGAGCGGGGTCCGCGGCAGCCGTTCCCGGGAAGCGCCCGAGGTCAACACCGAAGGCGCCCCCGGGGGCGGTGACTCGTGACACTCTCACGGCGCGCACCACCATCGGCACGCCACGGCCCGCGGGCTCCAACGCACCGCGGCATCCCGTGGGAACGACTCGGGCGAATCGTTTCCGCACCCCGTGCGTCCCTCACACCCCCTCGGGACGGCACCTCCACAACTTCACAACGGCTCGACTAGCACAGCTTTCGCACCACCTCCCAGACACCCACGTCCCTGCCGACGTGTTACCCGACCGGAGGAAGCCGTGGCCGCAACGCCCAGGTTTCGCAAAGATGCAGTCGCAGTACCGGAGGAGACGCACCCGGTCGACGAGACCTTGCCTCCGCTGAAAATGTTCACGAGCGGTCTCCAACACGTGGCCGCCATGTACGCGGGTGTCGTCGCCCCGCCCATGATCGTCGGACCCGCCGTCGGTCTCTCCGCCACCGAGACGGCCTTCCTGATGGGCGCCTCGCTCTTCACCGCCGGCCTCGCCACCCTGCTCCAGACCCTCGGGTTCTGGAAGATCGGCGCCAAGCTCCCCTTCGTCAACGGCGTCTCCTTCGCCGGTGTCACCCCGATGATCGCCATCGGCAAGGGGGAGGGGGTCGACGCCATCCCCGTCATCTTCGGCGCGATCATCGTCGCCGGACTCCTCGGCTTCCTGGCCGCCCCCTACTTCGGGAAGCTCGTCCGCTTCTTCCCACCCGTCGTCACCGGCACGGTCATCACCCTGATCGGCGTCTCACTGCTCCCGGTGGCGTTCAACTGGTCGCAGGGCGGCAACAGCACCGCCTCCGACTACGGGTCGATGCAGAACATCGGCATGGCCGCGCTCACCCTGGCGATCGTGCTGGTCATGCGGAAGTTCCTGCGGGGCTTCCTCCAGCAGATATCCATCCTGCTCGGCCTGGTCGTGGGCACCCTCATCGCGATCCCGCTGCACATGACGAACTTCGACGCCATCCGCAACGCGGACATCGTCGGCTTCCCCACCCCGTTCCACTTCGGCGCCCCGCAGTTCCAGGTCGCGGCCATCATCTCCATGTGCATCGTGATGCTGGTCTGCATGACCGAGTCCACCGCCGACATCCTGGCCCTCGGCAAGATCGTGGGCCGTCCGGCGGACGCGAAGACCATCGAGGGCGGCCTGCGCGCCGACACCCTCGGCAGTGCCATCAGCCCGCTGTTCAACGGCTTCATGTGCAGTGCCTTCGCCCAGAACATCGGACTCGTCGCGATGACCAAGGTGCGCAGCCGGTTCGTCGTCGCGGCCGGCGGCGGCATCCTGATCCTGCTCGGCCTGTGTCCGGTGGCGGCCTCCGTGATCGGCGTGGTGCCGCTGCCCGTGCTCGGCGGCGCCGGCATCGTGCTCTTCGGCTCGGTCGCCGCGAGCGGCATCCAGACCCTGGCGAGCGCCGCCATGGAGAAGGGCGAGAACGCCCTGATCGTGGCCGCCTCGGTCGGCATCGGTCTGATACCGATCGCCGCCCCGGGCTTCTACCACGCCTTCCCGAAGGACCTGTTGGTCGTCCTCGACTCCGGCATCAGCACCGGCTGCGTCGTGGCGATCCTGCTCAACCTGGCCTTCAACCACCTCGGCGCCAAGAAGGAGGACGAGGCCGCACAGGCCACGTCGGAACCGGCGTTCGTGCACTGAGGCCGGGTCACCGGCCGGCGCGCGGCGGCGCGGACGTCACCCACTGCGGGTGTGGCGTCCGCACCGCCGCGCGCCCGTGTTCCCCCGCGGGTCCGCGCCCGGGATCGCCTGGCCGTCCGCCCGCTCCCGGTCCGCCCACTTCCGGTCCGCCCGTTCGCCGCCCGTCCGTTCTCGGGCCCCCGTTCCGTGTGGCTCAGGCCGCGCGCGTCGGCTCCGTCCAGATGTCCGGGAGCACCGTGCGCACGCGTCGGCCCTCCTGGTCCAACTCCTGCGCCTCCGACTTGCGCACGTGGAGCGCCACCGCCGAGTCGGTGACCCGCATCGCCGGCAACCGGCGCGAGAGGTCCGAGGTGTAGCGGGACAGCTCGGCGATCGTGCGCAGCCGCGCACTGATCATGAAGTTCCAGGGTCCGCTGACGGACATGCAGGTCCGGGTCTCGCGTAACCCGATCGCCGCCGCCGCGCAGTCGGCCACCTCGTGCTCGGGCACCTCCGCCCACAGCGTCGCCGACACCGGCCACCCCGAGACCCCCGAGGCCATCGCGCAGCTGTAGCGCAGGCCCTGCCCCGCCTCCAACCGGCCCAGCCGGCGACGGACCGTGGACTCGCTCATGCCCGTCTCCCGCGCCAGCGAGGCCACGCTGCGTCGCGCGTCCGAGGCCAGTGCCAGCACCAGCGGCCGGTCCTCCTCGGTCATGCTCGTCGGCGCCGGCCCGGCGGGGGCCGCCGACGACGTGGAGCGGCGGGTCCGCCCGGTCAGCAGATCGATCTGGAGGGGGGTCAGTTGGTCCAGGCGCCACCGGTCGGGGGCGCTGTGCACCGCCGTCACCATCGAGGAGCGGGTCGCCCCCACCCCGGGGATCCGCTGGACCCGGAAGGACAGGTAGCGGTACAGCGTGTGCAGGTTCGGGACGGCCACGAACGCCAACAGGTCACGCGCGCCCGTGGTGTGCTGCACGCCGAGCGTGTGCGGGTCCCCGACCAGTGCAGCGCCGACCGCGGGGGCGGTGCCGGCGGCGCAGGTCACCTCCACCCAGGCCATGCAGGGCGACTGGTTGCCCGTACGCAGCCCCAACCCCGATATCCAGGCCTCGCCGGCCCCCGTCATGCGCTCCCAGCGGCGGGCCAGCGTGTCGGGTCGGGCACCCAGCACCGGTCCCAGCCGCTCCCAGCTCGCCCGGGGCGCGAGCTGGAGTGCGTGGACGAGCGCCCGGTCGGTGTCGTCCACGGCGGAAATGGCCGCGTGCATACCCTCTCCCTGGTGGTTCTCCCGGTCGCGGGTCGGAAGACCGGACTTTCCGCAGATCATCTCTCTTTGTGCACCGAACCGATGAATCCGACGGTGGTGCGCGAGCACAGGACGTCGCGGGAGGACGCGTGGGTGACCCCGAAGCGTGCGCGCGCCGCACCGTGCCCGCGGAGCTGTCCGATGTCGTCGGCCGGGACCGGGAGGCGGCGGCCACCGCCGAACTGCTCGCCGCCGGACGGCTGGTGACCCTCACCGGGCCGGCCGGCATCGGCAAGACCCGGCTCGCCCTGCGCACCGTACGCGGCCTGACCTCCGGCGACGGCGCCGACACCGTCTGGGTGGAACTGTCCACGCTGCCCGAATCCCGGTGGGCGGTGATGGAACACGAGCTGGTCTTCGCGCTCGACGGCCGCGAGGTGCTGTTGGTGCTCGACGGCTGCGAACAACTGGGCGTCAAGGCCGCACCGTTGGTGGCGGACCTGATGGCCTGGCTGCCCCGGGCCCGCATCCTGGCGACCTCCCAACGACGGCTCGACCTGCCGGGGGAGGCCGAACTCGCCGTCCCACCCCTGTCCTTGCCCGCCGAACCCCGGGACCCCGCCGCCCGGCAACCGGCCGCCGCGATCGCCGGCTGCGCCGCCGTGCGGCTGTACGAGGAACGCGCGCGCGGCGCCGACCCCTTCTTCCGGCTCACCGACGCCAACGCGGCCGCCGTCGCCGCCCTGTGCCGGGCCCTCGACGGCATCCCCGGGGCCCTGGAACTCGCCGCCGGGCGCGCGCACCGGTACCCGCCCCTGGAAGCCCTGCGCCGGCTGACCGCCGACCCGCTGACCTTCCTCGCCGGCGGCGCCGGTCGCGCCACCCGCGTCGACGCCGAGCGCACCCACCGACTCGCCTCACCGGCCGAACGCCTCCTGTGGGAGCGGCTCTCCGTCTTCGCCGGCTCCTTCGACGCGGCCGCGGTCGCCGACGTGTGCGGATTCGGGGAACTCACCCCGGCCACGGCCGTGGAAGCCCTGGCCCGACTCGCCCCCGCCCTGCTCGCCGACGAGGAGCGCCCGGGCCGGCACCGGCTTCCCCTGTCCGTGCGCGCCCACGCGGCGATGCGCCTCGCCTGCCGACCCGGCGACGACGGGACCACCGTCGTCCGGCGCCACCAGGAGCGCTGTCGCGCCCACGCGGAACGCGCCGCGCGACTGTGGCGGGGCGGCGCGCAGCGCGAGGCGCGCGCCCTGGCCCTGGCCGAACTCCCCGAGCTGCGGGCAGCGATGAACCCGCTCGCCGTGGGTCCGGGCGCCGCCCTGGAACTGGCCGTCACCCTGTGGTTCCTCTGGACGGCCTGCGGACTCCCGGCGGAGGGCCGGTGCCACCTGGAGCGCGCCCTCGCCCTGCACCCGCGGCCCCGGCCGGCCCGCGCCCTGTGGTTGGCCGCCTGGCTGACGGCGAGCCTCGACGGGACGGACGGCACGGACCCGCTGCTGGTGGAGGCCTGGAGCGCCGCGGTGCAGGAAGGGGAGGACGCCTGCCTCGCCCACCTCGCGCACGTGCGCGGCACGATCGCGCTGTGGGAGCGCCGCCACGACAGCGCCGTCACCGAGTACCGCGAGGCGCTGGAACTGCTGCCCGCCGGGCCCGTGTCCGGTCCGGGCCGGGAGGTGCTCCGGGCCGCCCTCGCCCTGGCCCTCGCCCACGTCGATCCGCCCGTCGATCCGTCGGCGGAGCCGCTCGGCGACGCGCCCGGCGGGCGCCACGACCCGTGGGCCCGGTCCTGGGCGCGCCACGCCGCGGCCGTGCGGCTGGCCCGCCGGGGTCGTACCGAGGCCGCCCGTGCCGAGGTGCTGTGCGCGCTGGAGACCCAGTCGGCCCTGGGCGACCGGACCGGCCGGGCCCTCTCGGCGGAGCTGCTGGCCGAGTTGGAGGCGGACCGGGGGCGGTACACGCGATCCGCCCGGCTGCTCGGTTCGGTCTCCGGGGCCCGTCCGGCGGTCGCCCGTCCGCCGCGCGCCCTGGACGTCCTGGGGGACCGGATGCCCGAGGAGGACCTCCGGGCGGCGTACGCGGAGGGCGCACGGATCGGACCGCGAGCGCTGCTGCCTGAATTCTGAGCCCCCGTTCCCGCTGCCGCGCTCCTTGCCGAACGGCAGCGGTGAACGGACTCTGATGGTCGGTCACATGTTGCACGCGGACGTCCGTCGAGGCGTCCTGAGCAGACAGGTGGTACCGCCGATGGCAGAAGTGCCGCAGTTGTGGATGCGCAACGAGACACGCCTCACCGAACGAAGGGCCCCGCTCACCCCCCAGGACGCCGGACGGCTCGTCCGGCAGGGCGTACGACTCACCGTGGAGGACTCCGCACACCGGGTCTTCCCCCTCTCTGCCTACGTGGACGCGGGCTGCCGCGCCGCACCCGCCGGGTCCTGGGCGGACGGGGCCGCACCCGGGTCCGCGTACATCCTGGGCCTCAAGGAACTCCCGCCGGAACCGGAGCGGTTGCACCACCGGCACGTGTACTTCGGGCACGCGTACAAGGGCCAGGCCGAGGCCCCGGCGCTGCTGGAGCGGTTCGCGGCAGGCGGTGGGACCCTGCTCGACCTGGAGTACCTGGCCGACGCCCAGGGGCGCCGGCTCGCCGCCTTCGGGTACTGGGCGGGCTACGTGGGCGCGGCGCTCGCCGTCCTCCAGGCGCGGGGCCTGCTCGAAGGCCCGCTGACACCGATGCCCCGGGCCGAACTCGACCGCCGATTACGCGCTTCGCGGGCCGTTCCGCCACCCGACGGGATCCAACTGCGGTCCATCGTGATCGGAGGGTACGGGCGCAGCGGACGCGGCGCCTGCGACGCCCTGGTCACCGCCGGCGTACGGGTCACCCGGTGGGACCGCACCGACACCGCCCACCTGGACCGCGCGGCCCTGCTCGGCTGCGACGTGCTGGTCAACGCGGTGCTCACCACCCGACCCGTGCCGGCCTTCCTCACCTCCGCCGACCTGGACCACGAGCCCGGCCCCGACGGGCGACGCCTCTCGGTGATCGCCGACATCACCTGCGACACGGGTTCGCCCCTGCACCTGCTGCCCGTCTACGACCGACTCACCGACTGGGCGACCCCGGCCCGCCGGCTGGTCGACGGCCTGCGGCCGCTCGACGTCATCGCCATCGACAACCTGCCGTCCCTGCTCCCGGCCGAAGCCGCCCGGGCGTTCTCGGCGGACCTGCTCCCCAAACTGCTGGCCCTGGGGACCGGCACCCCGGATCCCGACTGGCTGCGCTGCCGGGACGCCTTCGCCGAGGCCATGACCACACTGCACCCGACCTCCGTCCGCGACGGCGACGAGCAACCCGCCGCGTAGGCCCCGAACGGCCCCGGTCGGGGTCGGAGGGGTCGGGGGTCGGGGGTCGGGGGCGGGCATCCGCCCCGGGCACGGAACCCCGGCCTCTCGGCCGCGGGTTCCGCGCCCCTGCCGCGCGAGGGCGGTTCCGACGAGGGCGGTTCCTACGGGGCGGGCGTCAGGTACATCCCGCCCTGGTCGCCCCCGGCGGTGTTCCGGCAACTGTCCCGGGACGTCGCCGGTCGGGCCGCGGCCAGGGCCAGGCAGCGCCCGACGGCCAGTTGCCCGAAGTGGTTCGGGTGCATGGACTCCTGGATCAGGCCCTGCGTCTCACTGCTGTCGATCCAGCGCGCCCACTCGCTCGTCCGGGCGGACGCGGCCGACGTCGAGGTGACCAGCCTGCTGGCCTTCGCGCACACCTCGCGCCCCTGCATCATGTCCCGCAGGTCCAGGAACTGCACGCCCTTGGCGGCGGCCACCGCGCCCAGGCGATCGGCGATCTGCGGCACCAGCGCGTCCCGCGCCCAGTCCGAGTCCCGGTTCCAGAACGGGCAGCCGCCGGTGTTCAACCGGCTCCAGTCGCTCTGCGGGTACCGGTTCTCGGCGCCCCGCGGGATCGGTGAGGGGTAGGACTGCAGGACGACGCGGTACGAGGAGTCCGCGTAGCCGGCGCCGCGCATCACCGCCCGGATCTCGTCGACGGACTTGCCCACCTTGGCCATCACCCCGTCCATCTTCCGGTCGACGCCCTCCTGTTGGTCGTCGTGACAGTAGGAGCCCCAGAGGACGAAGTCGTAGGCGCACTCCTGGATGATGTCGGCGAACCCGAGGTCGTTCCCGCCGATGGACAGCACGATCACCTTGACGTCGTGGCTCGCGGCCACGCCGGCGAGCTGATCGGCCTGCGGGGCCTCGCCCTTGAAGGGCACCCCGCCGTTGGACGCCCGGAAGACGTTGTCCGACACCGCGCCGGAACACGCCAGGTTCACGGCCACGTCGGCGATCGGCCCGGCGCTGCGCACCTCGGCCGAGTCCGACCGGTGGCACCCGCCGGCGGTGGCGCCGTACACCTTGGAGGGGTCGTACGAACTGCCGCTGATCCAGGCCCGGTCGGTGCCGTTGCGGCTGCCGGCGTTGGTCAGGCTGTTGCCCTTCCACCGGCCGGCCTCGCCGGAGATGTAGCTGTCGCCCAGGGAGACCACCGCGGTCGGCCCGTTGCCCGGGCTCGCCGCGGACGTTCCCGCCCCGCCGGTCACGAGCGCGGCGGCGGTGAGGGGGAGGACCAGTGCGGCCCCGGCCAGTCGTCGCACACGACTGCCGGTCCGGCTCTTGCTGGCGTTGCGGAATCCGATCACTGCGGAACTCCTGCGGTCTGCCACGCCGATGCCCGGAGGAACTCCGGTGCACGGCTGGGGAAGTGGGGATTACCGCCGGCGCCGGTGGCATCGGAAAGGTGACACGCGGCCGCATGTTACCGCTAGGTACGTGCAGATTACGATGAGGTAACGTCCGATCGTTCGGTCGGCCCGCGTTGCCTCGCGTCCCGGGCTCGCCCGACCGGATTCCGCCGCCCGGCGCCGCGTGATCCCCGCGGGTGACGTGAAAAGGCCCCGCCCCCGGGCCCTGGGGGCGCGGGGGCGGGGCTTCGTGCTCGGCTGCTGTGCGTTTCAGTCGAGGACGCGGGTGGGTCAGCCGGTGAGCTGGTCGTACGCGGGGAGGGTGAGGAAGTCCGCGTAGTCGGCGTCGAGGGAGACCTGGAGCAGGAGGTCGTGGGCCTGCTGCCACTTGCCGGTGGTGAAGGCCTCCTCGCCGACCTCGGCGCGGATGGCGGCCAGTTCCTCGGTCGCGATCTTGCGGGTCAGATCGGCGGTGGCCGTCTCGCCGTTCTCGAAGACGACCCCGGCGTTGATCCACTGCCAGATCTGCGAGCGGGAGATCTCGGCGGTGGCCGCGTCCTCCATCAGACCGAAGATGCCGACGGCGCCCAGGCCGCGCAGCCACGCCTCGATGTAACGGATGCCGACCTGGACGGCGTTGCGCAGGCCCTCGTAGGTCGGCTTCGCGTCCAGCGAGTCGATGGCGATGAGCTCGCCCGGGGCCACCGAGACGTCCTCGCGCAGCCGGTCCTTCTGGTTGGGCTTGTCGCCGAGCACCGCGTCGAAGGAGGCCATCGCGATCGGGACCAGGTCGGGGTGGGCGACCCAGGAGCCGTCGAAGCCGTCGCCGGCCTCGCGGTCCTTGTCGGCCTTGACCTTCTCGAACGCGACCTTGTTGACCTCGGCGTCCTTGCGGGACGGGATGAAGGCCGCCATGCCGCCGATGGCGTGCGCGCCGCGCTTGTGGCAGGTCCTGACCAGCAGTTCGGTGTACGCCCGCATGAAGGGGGCGGTCATCGTCACCGCGTTGCGGTCCGGCAGGACGAACTTCTCGCCGCCGTCGCGGAAGTTCTTCACGATGGAGAAGAGGTAGTCCCAACGGCCCGCGTTGAGGCCGGCCGCGTGGTCCTTGAGTTCGAAGAGGATCTCTTCCATCTCGTAGGCCGCGGTGATCGTCTCGATCAGGACGGTCGCGCGGACGGTGCCCTGCGGAATCCCGACGTAGTCCTGGGCGAAGACGAAGATGTCGTTCCAGAGGCGCGCCTCAAGGTGCGACTCCGTCTTCGGCAGGTAGAAGTACGGGCCCTTGCCGAGGTCGATCAGGCGCTGGGCGTTGTGGAAGAAGTACAGGCCGAAGTCGACGAGCGAGCCGGAGGCCGGGCCGCCCTCGAAGCGCAGGTGGCGCTCCTGGAGGTGCCAGCCGCGCGGCCGCATCACGACGGTGGCGAGCTGGTCGGCGGACTTCAGGGCGTACGCCTTGCCGGTGCGGGGGTCGGTGAAGTCGATGCGACGCTCGTAGGCGTCGATGAGGTTCAGCTGGCCGAGGACGACGTTCTCCCAGGTGGGAGCCGAGGCGTCCTCGAAGTCGGCGAGCCAGACCTTGGCGCCCGAGTTCAGGGCGTTGATGGTCATCTTGCGGTCCGTCGGACCGGTGATCTCCACGCGGCGGTCGTTCAGCGCGGCCGGGGCCGGCGCGACCTTCCAGTCTCCCTCGCGGACCTGTGCGGTGTCCGGGAGGAAGTCGAGGGTGGAGGTCCGGGCGATCTCGGCGCGCCGCTCGCCGCGTCGGGCGAGGAGCTCCGCGCGGCGGGGGGCGAACCGCCGGTGGAGCTCGGCCACGAAGGCGAGGGCCGCTTCGGTGAGGACTTCGTCCTGCCGGGGCAGGGGCTCGGCGTCGACGATGGCCAGCGGGGACGGCGCTGGTGCGGACATATCTGTCACTCCTTCAGCGGCGGTGCCTGGCGGCCGCGGGGAATGCTCGCGCGAGACGGCACGCAGTGCCGTCGGGTGTGGAGAGTTCCGGGATACGGTCGCGGGCGCCGTCTTTGGGTTCAGGGCGCTTCTGACCAGTGGATAGTAATTTCCTCATGGTGGAAGTTCAATGGTTTGTTGATGTCGAGATTCTCCGGGTCGACAGATTCCGCCGATCGGTGGCCCTGGGTGCCACGGTGGTCACGCCCCGCTGCTTCCCGCCCGCCGGCCGATTCATGCGAGTCGGGCCAGGTCCGGCGGCGTGTCGATGTCCCAGGCCTCCGCGACGTCACCGCACTCCACCAGGGTGAGCTCCCCGGCGTGCCGCGCCAGATGGACCCGCGCGCCCCGGTCGCCGGTCGCGGTCTCGGCGATGTCCGCCCAGCGCTCCGCCCCGAACAGCACCGGATGCCCCCGCTCGCCGTCGTACGCCGCGGCGGCCAGGCTCGCCGGCGACCGGTACGCCGCCAGCACCCGGGCCACCGCCGCCGCCCCGATGCCCGGCTGGTCCACCAGGGAGACCAGGGCCGCGTCCGCCCCCGCGCCGGCCAGCGAGGTGAGCCCGACCCGCAACGAGGACCCCATGCCCTCGGCCCAGTCCGGGTTGTCCACCACCACGCAACCGGTCAGGTCGGCGCGCTCGCGCACCTCGACCGCCGAGGCCCCCAGCACCACGTGCAGCGGGCCGCAGCCCGCCTCGCGCAGCACACGGACGGCGTGCTCCACGAGCGGGCGGCCGTGGTGGGAGAGCAGCGCCTTGGGGCGGCCGCCGAGGCGGCGACCGCCCCCGGCGGCGAGCAGCAGGCCCGCGATCACCGGGGCGGGACGGGGGGTGGTGTGGGCTGACATGACAGCGATTCTCGCCCCTGGACCGAACCGCGCGGGCGCCGCGCCAGGATCCTGCGCACGGCGGCCGCGACGGCGGGCACGGCGGCCGGCAAGGCCGGGAAGCGCAACGGCTCCGAGATCCGCTGCTCCACGGCGCTCACCCGGGCTCGTTCATCGCGATCGGTCAGCATGTCGGCGTCTCCTTGCCAATCGGGGGCCAATACGGCGAGTCTGGTCCTCGATTGGCCTGGCGGGCAGAGCCAATCGGGGGAGGTTGGCATGGCGAACGGTCCAGTGGTCCACACGGCGGACAGAACGATCGGCAGCCGGCGGCTCGCCGCACTGCTGCCCGACGAGGTCCGGGCACGCCCCGGCTACCGCTCCCTCGCCGACGCCCTGCGCACGCTGATCCTCGACGGCCGCATCGCCCTGCGCGTCCGGCTGCCCGCCGAACGCGAACTCGCCGCGGCGGTCGGTGCGAGCCGGGCCACCGTCACCGGCGCCTACGACCTGCTGCGCGAGAGCGGCTACGCACGCAGCCGGCGCGGCTCCGGGACCTGGACCGAACTGCCCGAGGGCCACGGGCCCGTCGGCACCCACCCGCTCGTCGGCGCCGGCGGGTACCGCCCGGACGGCGATCCCGGCATCGACCTGGCCATCGCCGCGATGGGCGCCCCCGAGGGCAGCCTGGAAGCGGCCCTGGCCTGGGCCGCGCCCCGGCTGCCCTCGGTCGCCCGGCACCCCGGCTACCACCCCTTCGGCCTGCCCGACCTGCGCACGGCCGTGGCGGACCGCTTCACCCGCCGCGGACTGCCCACCCGCCCCGAGCAGATCCTCGTCACGGCGGGCGCCCAGCAGGCCTTCGCGCTGGTCGTGAGCCTGCTGTGCGGGGCCGGGGACCGGGTCGTCACCGAGAACCCGACCTACGCCAACGCGCTCGACGCCCTGCGGCACGCCCGACTGCGCACCGCGTCGATCGCCGTCTCCGAAGCGGGCTGGGACATGGAGATCGCGGAGTCCACGCTGCGCCAGACCGTGCCGAGACTGGCGTACGTGATCCCCGACTTCCACAACCCGACGGGCTCGCTGATGCCCGAGGAGGACCGGCAGCGCCTGCTGGAGGCCACCCGGCGCACCGGGACCTGGCTGGTGGTCGACGAGACCATCGCGGACATCGCCCTCGACGTGCCCGCACCCGCCCCGCTGGCCTCCCTCGCGCCGCGCGGGGGAGCGGACCACGTCGTGACCATC
Source organism: Streptomyces sp. NBC_01426 (assembly GCF_036231985.1). Lineage (GTDB taxonomy): Bacteria > Actinomycetota > Actinomycetes > Streptomycetales > Streptomycetaceae > Streptomyces. Next base: position 1,874,983 of record NZ_CP109500.1, on the reverse strand, counting down.
GGGTCACTGAGCAAGACCCACTGGGGCGGACTGCGCGTCGGCTGGATCCGCGCCTCCGCCAAGATGATCGCCGAGCTGACGGCCGTACGGGTCGCGGCCGACATGACCGGCTCGGTCCTGGACCAACTCGTCGCGCTGCCGCTGCTGGAAGGGCTCGACGCCTCGCTCCCGACACGGCTCGGACACCTGCGCGAGCAACGCGAGGCCCTGGTCCGCTCCCTCGAACGACACACCCCGGAATGGTCCTGGGAGCTGCCGCCGGGGGGCCTCTCGCTCTGGGTGGACCTCGGGGAACCGGTCAGCTCCGCCCTCTCGGAACGCGCCGCGGCCGCCGGCGTCCACATCGGACGCGGCGCCCGCTTCGGCGTGGACCCGGGAACCTTCGAACACCGCCTGCGCATCCCGTACACGCTCCCGGCGGACCGCCTCGACGAGGGCGTCCGCCGGCTCGCGGCCGCCTTCCACGACGGGGTGCCGCTCCCCCCGTCGGTGGAACGGCCGTACTGGGTCGCGTAGGACAGCCCGTTCGGGTGTCGATCGGGCCGCCGGCATCGGTCAGGCCGAGCTCCGGGACAGGGCCCGGCCCCGCCCGCGGAACCACGCGTTGGAGGCCGGGCGGAACATCAGGAACACGGCCGTGAGGACGGCCGCCACGTGGACGGCCCGGCTCGCCGCGAAGATCCGGGCACCGCCGTCCGCCCGCTCGGCGGCGGAGGCGATCGAACCCCCGTCGAGGAGGTACCCGAGCGGCTCGACGACCAGCGAGGCGGTGCCGAGGATCCCGAGGCCCAGCGCGAGGGCGAGCCGGGCCCAGTGGGCACCGGCCCGCATGCGCAGGGTGGTCAGGACGGCGGCGGTGAAGACCGCGAGCCGGAAGGCCAACCCCACGCCGATCACGTCGGCGGCGCGGCCGTCGACCGGCATCCGGCTGATCGACAGGACCGTCTCGAAGACGCCGGCGGCGACCGCGGTCATCCAGAGGGCGTGGGCGGCACGGACAGTGGTGGGCGGCGCGATGGGTGACACGGGGCTCTCCCTCGATCGGGGCTCTCTCCCCGAATGCTCCCGGGCGCCGGCCCGCCGGACCCGCCCGCGTGCCGGTGTCTCCACCGGGGGGTTGTCCCCACCCCCGCGCCCGGTTCCGCACCTCCCGCCCGGCGCTTCCGCCCTACGGGGTGCGGATCAGTCGGCGGGTGGCGGCCGTGGCGACCGCCGCCGTGCGGGAGTCGACGCCGAGCTTCGCGTAGACGTGCACCAGGTGGGACTTGACCGTGGCCTGGCTGAGGAAGAGCCGCTTGGAGATCTGCTGGTTCGACAATCCGTCCGCGACCAGCTGGAGCACCTCCAGCTCCCGCTTCGTCAGCGCCTCCGCCGGCATCCGCATCCGGTCCATCAGCCGCAACGCCACCGCCGGGGCCAGCGCCGACTGGCCGGCCGCCGCGGTGCGGACCGCCGCCGCCAGCTCCTCCGGCGGGGCGTCCTTGAGCAGGTAGCCCGAGGCGCCCGCCTCCACGGCGGCCAGGATGTCCGCGTCCGTGTCGTACGTGGTCAGCACCAGCACCCGGGGGGCGTCCGGCCGGGCCGTGATCAGGGCCGTGGCCTGCGAACCGTGCATGCCGGGCCCGAACTGGAGGTCCATCAGGACCACGTCCACCCCCGTCGAGGAGGCCAGCTCCACCGCCCGCTCGGCGGTGGCGGCCTCCGCGACGACCGCGAAGTCCGCCTCGGTGTCCAGCACCGCGCGCAGCCCCGCGCGGACCACCGGGTGGTCGTCGGCGAGCAGCAGCCGGATGGTCATGACAGGGCCTCCGCGGGCAACGGCAGGGTGACGGCCACGGCGGTGCCCTGGCCCGGGGCGGACTCGACGGTGAACAGTCCGCCCAGCGTCTCGGCCCGCGAGCGCATCGCGGGCAGACCGAAGCCGCCCTCGCCCGACGGAGCCGACGAGGGGTCGAAGCCCAGGCCGTCGTCCACGACGTCCAGGGTGACCGAGGTGCCCATGAAGGTCAGGGTGATCTCCGCGCGTCCGGCGCGGGCATGCCGCACCACATTGGCCAGCGCCGACTGCGCGATCCGCAGCAGGGCCACCTCGTACGGGGTGGGCAGGATCCGGGGGGCGCCGCTCAGCGAGAACCGCACGCGCGGCCCGGGAGCCGCGGAGCAGAGCCGCTCCAGCGCCGCGGCGAGGGAGCCGTGCTCCAGGTCGGGGGGCGTCAGGGCGCGGACGAAACGGCGCGCCTCGGCGAGGTTCTCCTGCGCGGCCTCCCGCGCCCGGCCGATGTGCTCCAGCGCGGGCGCGCCGGCGGGGAGCGAGCGCTCGGCGGCCCGCAGCAGCAGCTGGATCGAGCTCAGGCCCTGGGCGAGGGTGTCGTGGATCTCCCGGGCGAGGCGTTCCCGTTCGGCGAGGATCCCCGCGCCCCGCTCGGCGGCGGCCAGTTCGGCCCGGGTGGTGATGAGTTCCTCGATCAGCTCCCGGCGGCGTTCGCTCTCCCGGTACAGGGCCTGGTAGCCGAGGACCGTGGCCACGGCGACGGCCCCGCCGAGCAGCGGGCCGAGGAAGGCCCCCGGGGTGGGGGTGCTGCTGTGGGCGAGGAACCCGCCGATCGCCGCGCAGGCCGTGACGGCGACGGCCGCGACCCCCCAGCGCAGCCGCAGCAGGTGCAGTTCGAGGAAGTACAGCGGGAAGGCGATCCACAGCCCGTCCGGGGAGACCACGAGCAGTGCGGCCCAGGCCGCGCCGAGCAGGGCCAGCCACACCGCTCCGGCGCGCGGCGAGCGGTCCACCACGGGAGCGACGGCGCCCGCCACGTACACGGCGGCGAACAGCGCGCACGCGGCGACCGCCCACCCGGCGCGGGGCGCGTCGTCGGCGACGGCGCGCCCCGCGGCCAGCGCGAGCAGCCCGAACAGCAGCGCGTGCAGGCACAGCCGCAGGACGCGGGAGACGGGGGTCAGGGGGCGGGACTTCGGAGCAACCATGGCCCGACCAGCGTAAGTGGGGGTCCGCCGGCCCCGGTCAACCAAAAGATTGATGTACGGGGCGTCCCTTCGACACGAGGATCCCTACCGTGGCGCGATGCCGTGTGTCCACGGGGAACACCAGGGTGGGGGACATGTTCGTCGCATGGAGAGATCTACGGTTCGCCAAGGGCCGCTTCGCCCTCATGGGCTCGGTCGTCGTGCTCATCACCCTGCTGGTCGGCCTGTTGTCCGGCCTCACCTCGGGACTGGCCCGGGAGAACATCTCGGCCATCACGGGGCTGCCCGCCTCGCACCTGTCGTTCGCGGCGCCCGCCGGGGACCAGGAGCTGTCCTTCAGCCAATCCCGGATACCCGAGCAGGCCTGGCTGGCCTGGCGCGAGCGGCGCGGCGTCGAATCGGCGGAGCCGATCGGCATCCGCACCACCAACGCCGTCTCGGGTGAGCGCACCGCGGCCGTCTCGGTCTTCGGCATCGATCCGGCGGGCCGCCTCGCCCCGCGCGGGTCCGGACTCACCCAGGGCCAGGTGGTCCTGACCGAGAAGGCCGCCGAGGAACTCGGCGGGCTCGCGGCCGGCGCGAAGCTCAGGATCGGCACGCTCGAACTGTCCGTCGCGGCCGTCTCCGGCACCGCCGCCTTCAGCCACACCCCGGTCGTCTGGATGGACCTGAACGACTGGCAGCGCGTCGGCAACCCCGGCACCTCCATCGACACCGTCGCCACCGTCATCGCCCTGGACGCGTCCGGGGCGGACCTCGCCGCCGGCGACGCGAGCGCCGGCACCCGGACCGCGACCGTCGACGACGCGCTCTCCGCGATCGGCTCGTACACCTCGGAGAACGGCTCGCTCCAGCTGATGCGCGGCTTCCTCTTCGCGATCTCCGCCCTGGTCATAGGCGCCTTCTTCACGGTGTGGACGATCCAGCGCAGCGGTGACGTCGCCGTGCTGAAGGCACTGGGTGCCTCCACCGCGTACCTGCTGCGGGACGCCCTCGGTCAGGCCGTGGTGATGCTCGCCGTCGGAACCGGACTCGGTACGGCCCTCGCCGCCGTCCTCGGCGCGCTGATCGGCGGCGGCGACGTCCCCTTCGTGCTCGACGCGGCCACCGTGCTGGTCCCCGCCGCCGTCATGATCGCGCTCGGCGCGCTGGGCGCCGCCCTGTCCATCCGGCGGATCACCGCCGTAGACCCGCTGACCGCACTCGGGAGCGCCCGATGACCCTGCTCGTCCACGACGTCACGCTCACCTACCCGGACGGCGACGGCCGGCTCACCGCCCTCGACGCGGTCGCCCTGGAGGCGCCGGCGGGCACCCTGACCGGCGTCATCGGCCCTTCGGGCTCCGGCAAGTCCAGCCTGCTCGCGGTCGCCGCCACCCTGGTCACCCCGGACACGGGCAGCGTGGTCGTCGCGGGCCGGGACACGGCCCTGCTCAGCGCCGGGGAGAAGTCCGCGCTGCGCCGGGAGGAGATCGGCATCGTCTTCCAGCAGCCCAACCTGCTGGCCTCGCTCACCGCCGTCGAGCAGCTCCAGGTGATGGCCCACCTGTCGGGCCGGCCGTCCAAGCGGCTGCGCCGGCGGGCCCTGGACCTGCTGGACGCGGTGGGCATGGCCGACAAGGCCGACAAGCGCCCCCACCAGCTCTCGGGCGGGCAGCGCCAGCGCGTCAACATCGCCCGCGCCCTGATGAACGAGCCCGCCGTGCTGCTGGTGGACGAGCCCACCAGCGCCCTGGACCACGAGCGGGGGGCGGCCGTACTGGACCTCCTGGTCACCCTCACCCGCGAGCGGTCCACCGCCACCGTGCTGGTCACCCACGACCACGCCCACCTGGAGCGCGTGGACCGCACGATGACGATGACCGACGGCCGCCTCACGGAGACGGCCCCGGCCCGCTGACACGCGATGGCCCCGCTGACACGCGAAGGCCCCGCCCGAGGCGCGAAGGTCCCGGCCTCCGCGACGCACGACGCATCGCCCGACGGACGCACGACGCATCGCCCGACGTACGAAGGCCCCGGTCCGCCCCCTTCGAGAAGGGCGGCCGGGGCCTTCGCGTACGGATCCCTACGCGGGATTCTGGCTCTGCAGGGCCACCGACAGCTCGGCGGCGATCCCCTGGAGGATCGGCACGATCGAGTCCGTCAGCGCCTCGGTCACCCGGCCCGCGGGGCCCGAGATGGAGATCGCGGCGGCGGTCGGTGAGTTCGGCACCGACACGGCCAGGCAGCGGACTCCTATCTCCTGCTCGTTGTCGTCGACCGCGTAGCCCACCTTGCGGACCTGCTCCAGGGCGTCCAGGAAGCCCTCGGGCGTGGTGATGGTCTTCTCGGTCGCGGCCGGCATCCCGGTGCGCGCCAGCAGCGCGCGCACCTCGTCCGCGGGGGTGTACGCGAGCAGCGCCTTGCCCACGCCAGTGGAGTGCGGCAGCACCCGGCGGCCCACCTCCGTGAACATGCGCATGGAGTGCTTGGACGGCACCTGGGCGACGTAGACGATCTCGTCCCCGTCGAGCAGGGCCATGTTCGCGGTCTCGCCGGTCTCCTCGACGAGGCGCGCGAGGTAGGGACGGGCCCACGTGCCCAGGAGGCGCGAGGCGGATTCGCCGAGACGGATCAGCCGGGGGCCGAGGGCGTACCGTCGGTTGGGCTGCTGCCGGACGTAACCGCACGCCACGAGGGTGCGCATGAGGCGATGGATGGTGGGCAGCGGAAGACCACTGGCGGCGGAGAGCTCGCTGAGGCCGACCTCGCCCCCGGCATCGGCCATGCGTTCGAGCAGATCGAAGGCGCGCTCAAGGGACTGGACGCCACCGCCGGCGGCGGTGGGCTTGGCGGAAGCGTCGGTGGTGCTGGCGCTGGACGTCGGCACGGGCGCGGTCCTTTCGGTGCTGGCAGGCAAGGAATCAGCCTACCGGTCGGTCGGCGTCGGCCCTAGAGCCGGGGCACTGCCGTCCCCGCCGGTCAGAGGGGGTTTGTCCTGGTGGTGGACGTCCTCGCAAGTCAACCGCCCGGCTCCCGATGGCGGTAGCTACATTCTGGATAGTGAAATCTTAATTCCATCCTGTGGAAACATCCAATTGTGCCGTGCGTGGCTGGGTGGTCCGTCCGGGCGCTCTTGACTGGCCCCGGATCGGGGTGAAGACTCCGTCAACAGAACGTTGAATTTCGCTCTGTGGAAGTAGATGGGGAGGTTCCGGTGGCCGACGCGGCTGTGGAACTGGTACTGCGCTCGACGCGCGTCATCACCCCCGAGGGGACGCGCGCCGCCTCGGTGGCCGTCGCCGGCGGGAAGATCACGGCCGTGTCCGAGTACGAGGCCGAGGTACCGGCCGGAGCCCGGCTGGAGGACTTCGGAGACGACGTCCTGCTCCCCGGCCTGGTCGACACCCACGTCCACGTGAACGACCCGGGCCGCACCGAGTGGGAGGGCTTCTGGACCGCCACCCGCGCGGCCGCGGCCGGAGGCATCACCACCCTCCTCGACATGCCGCTGAACTCCCTGCCGCCGACCACCACGGTCGACAACCTCCGCGTCAAGCAGGAGGTCGCCCGCGCCAAGGCGCACGTGGACATCGGCTTCTGGGGCGGCGCGCTGCCCGACAACGTCAAGGACCTGCGCCCGCTGCACGACGCCGGCGTCTACGGCTTCAAGTGCTTCCTGTCGCCCTCCGGCGTGGACGAGTTCCCCGAACTCGACCAGGAGCAACTGGCCACGTCCCTCGCGGAGATCACCGGCTTCGGCGGCCTGATGATCGTGCACGCCGAGGACCCGCACCACCTGGACTCCGCGCCGCAGACCCCCGGCCCGAAGTACGCCGACTTCCTCGCCTCCCGTCCGCGCGATGCCGAGAACACCGCCATCGGGAACCTGATCGCCCAGGCGAGGCGGCTGAACGCCCGCGTGCACGTCCTGCACCTGTCCTCCTCCGACGCGCTGCCGCTGATCGCCGCCGCCAAGGCCGAGGGCGTGCGCGTCTCCGTCGAGTCCTGCCCGCACTACCTCACCCTGACGGCCGAGGAAGTACCGGACGGCGCCAGCGAGTTCAAGTGCTGCCCGCCCATCCGCGAGTCCGCCAACCAGGACCTCCTGTGGGACGCGCTCGCCGCCGGCACCATCGACTGCATCGTCTCCGACCACTCGCCCTCCACCGCGGACCTGAAGACGAACGACTTCGCCACCGCGTGGGGCGGCATCTCCTCCCTCCAGCTGGGACTCCCCGCGATCTGGACCGAGGCGCGCCGGCGCGGCCACACCCTGGAGGACGTCGTCCGCTGGATGTCCGCCGCCCCCGCCGCCCTCGCCGGACTGTCCGACAAGGGTGCGATCGAGGTCGGCCGCGACGCGGACTTCGCCGTCCTGGCACCCGAAGAGACCTTCACCGTGGATCCCGCGGAACTGCACCACCGCAACCGGGTCACGGCGTACGCGGGCAAGACCCTGCACGGCGTCGTGAAGTCCACCTGGCTGCGCGGCACGCAGATCGCCGACCACGGCACCCCGAACGAGCCCACGGGCCGACTCCTCGAAAGGCAGAACTGACAGTGGCACAGCGTTCAACTGGACCGGCTTCCTTCACCGGCAACGCGAACCCGTACGGAGGCGGCGACCCGTACGCGGACTACCGCACCGCGGACTTCCCCTTCACGCGGTACGCGAACCTCGCGGCCCGTGAACTGGGCGCCGGTGTCATCGAAGCCAACGACGAGTTCTTCGCCCAGCGCGAGAACCTGCTGATCTCCGAGGCCGCCCACTTCGACCCCGAGGACTTCGGGCACAAGGGCAAGGTCATGGACGGCTGGGAGACCCGCCGTCGCCGCGGCGTCTGCGCCACCCAGCCCTGGCCCACCGCCGAGGACCACGACTGGGCGCTCGTACGCCTGGGCGCCCCCGGCGTCATCCGCGGCATCATCGTCGACACCGCCCACTTCCGCGGCAACATGCCGCAGGCCGTGTCGGTGCAGGGCGCCTCCGTCGCCGGCTCCCCGACGGTCGTGGAACTCCTCTCCGACGACGTCAAGTGGACGACCCTCGTCGAGCGCACCCCGGTCGGCGGCCACGCGGCCAACGGCTTCGAGGTGAACGTCGAGCAGCGCTTCACGCACCTGCGCGTCAACCAGCACCCCGACGGCGGCATCGCCCGCCTGCGGGTCCACGGCGAGGTCGTCACCGACCCGAAGTGGCTCGCCGCGCTGGGCACCTTCGACGTGGTCGCCCTGGAGAACGGCGGCTCGGTCGAGGACGCGTCCAACCGCTTCTACTCCCCGCCGACCAACACCATCAACCCGGGCCGCTCCCGCAAGATGGACGACGGCTGGGAGACCGCCCGCCGCCGTGACAACGGCAACGACTGGATCCGCTACCAGCTCGTCGCCGACTCCGAGATCCGCGCCGTCGAGATCGACACCGCGTACCTCAAGGGCAACTCGGCCGGCTGGGCCTCGCTCTCGATCAAGTCGGGCGAGGACGGCGAGTGGACAGAGTTCCTGCCGCGCACCCGCCTCCAGCCCGACACCAACCACCGCTTCGTGCTGGACGCCCCGGCGGTCGGCACCCACGTCCGGATCGACATCTTCCCGGACGGCGGCTTCTCCCGCCTGCGCCTGTACGGCTCGCTGACGGAGGCCGGCGCGGCCGCGCACGCCGCCCGCCACCAAGAGCTCGGCGGCTGACGCCGAACCCGTGACCGCCCCGGGGGCCGACACCCCCGGGGCCCGGTCGACCGCCCGACGGGGCGCACCACTTCAGGTGCGCCCCGTCGGCGTTCACCGGTCCGGTGCGTCGGGCCCTACGCCGCGTGGCCGCCGTCCACCGAGAACTCGGCGCCCGTGACGTACGCGGCGTCCGACCCCGCGAGGAAGGACACCATGGCGGCCACCTCCGCCGCCGTGCCGAAGCGGCCGAGGGCCGTCATCGACGCCTGCGGGGCGGAGTAGGGGCCGTCGGCCGGGTTCATGTCGGTGTCCACCGGGCCGGGGTGCACGAGGTTCGCGGTGATCCCGCGCCCGCCGAGTTCCCTGGCGAGCGCCTTGGTCAGACCGGTCAGCGCGGCCTTGCTCATCGCGTACAGGGTGCCGCCGGGGCCCGGGACCCGCCGGGCGATGCAGCTGCCGATGGTGATGATCCGCCCGCCTGAGCCCATGCGGCCCGCCGCGGCCTGGGAGGTCAGGAAGACCCCGCGGACGTTCACCGCGAGGACGCGGTCCACGTCCGTGAGCGCGAGTGCGTCGAGCGGGCCGAGCACGCCCACGCCCGCGTTGTTGACCAGTACGTCGATCCGTCCGAGGTCCCGTACGGTCCGCTCCACCGCCCCGGCGGCCTCCGCGGCGTCGCCCGAGTCGGCCCGTACCGCCAGGCCGCGTCGACCGAGGGCCTCGATCTTGCCGACGACCTCCGCCGCCGAGGTGGCGTCGTCGACGTAGGTGATCGCCACGTCGGCGCCGTCCTGCGCCAGGCGCAGGGCCGTGGCGGCCCCGATGCCGCGGCTGCCGCCCGTGACCAGTGCCACTGTGCCGTTCATGTGCTTCCTCCCGTTGGCGTCCGGCCGTGTCCGTCCGGCCGTCTCGTTCCGTAAGTCGTTGCGGGTTCAATGAAACGGTCGGCGAGGGAACCGGGCCGGCGGGAAGCGGACCTCGCGTTCACGCGCGCCGCACCGATGAGTTCCGGGCGGCCGGGAAGTCTGAACCCGTGAAGACGGACGGACCGCGAACAAGGAGCGCAGAGCCATGGGCAAGCTGACCCTCACCACCTTCCTCAGCCTCGACGGGGTGATGCAGGGCCCCGGAGCACCCGAGGAGGACACCAGCGACGGCTTCCGGTACGGCGGCTGGACCGTGCCCTACGGCGACGAGGGCATGGGGGAGTTCGTTACGGAGGTCTTCGACCGCGCCGGGGCGTTCCTGCTCGGGCGTCGGACGTACGAGATCTTCGCCGGGCACTGGCCGCGGTACACCGATCCCGCCGACCCGATCGCGAGCCGGCTGAACGGACTGCCCAAGTACGTGCCCTCGGCCACCCTCAAGGAGCCCGCCTGGGCCGGGACCACGGTGCTCGACGGCGAGCACCTCCAGGCTGAGATCACGCGGATCAAGGACAAGCTGGAGGGGGAACTCCAGGTGCACGGCAGCGGCGCCCTCGCCCAGTGGCTGCTGGCCCGGGACCTGGTCGACGAGCTGAACCTGCTGGTCTTCCCGGTGTTCCTGGGCGCCGGGCGCCGACTGTTCCCGATCGGGGGCCTGCCGACCGCCTGCGAGGTGGTCGACTCCCGCACCACCTCGACGGGCACGTCGATCCACACCTACCGCCCGGTGGGCCGGGCCCGCTTCGGCTCCTTCGCCTGACCGCCTGACCGCCTGACCGCCGGGCGGCCGGCGGCCGGCAAACCGCTCGACCGGCGTGATCACGCCGGGTAACGTGGTCACGCCCCCGTGCGAGCCACCGAAGTCTCCACCCGCCTCCTGCCGTTGGAGAACCGGTGTCCACCGTCGCCGCCCCCGCCCCCGTCGCCGCCCCCGGCCGAGCCTGGCTCGCCGATCTGCCGGTCCTGCTCGTCGCCGTCGTCTGGGGCGGCAGCTACCTCGCCGCCAAGGGGATCACCACCACGCACACCGTGATCGCGGTGCTCGTGCTGCGCTTCGCGCTCGTCCTGCCCGTCCTCGTCGTCGCCGGACTGCGGCGGCTGCGCGCACTGAACGCCGCCCAACTGCGCGGCGCGGGGCTGCTGGGCCTGGTACTCGGCGGGATCTTCCTGCTGGAGACCTACGGGGTGGTCCACACCTCGGCCACGAACGCCGGGCTGATCATCAGCCTGACCATGATCTTCACCCCGCTCGCCGAGGCCGCCGTGCGGCGCGTGCGCCCCTCGACCGGGTTCCTCGGCGCCGCCGCCGTGTCCGTCGCGGGCGTGGTGCTGCTCACCCAGGGAGCCGGCTTCACCGCCCCGGGCCTCGGCGACCTGCTCATCCTCGGCGCGGCCCTCGCCCGGACCCTGCACGTCCTGCTGATGGCCCGGATCAAGGCCGTCCAGGACGCCGACCCGCTCTCCCTCACCACGGTCCAGCTCGGCGGCGCCGTCGCCGTGTTCGCCCTCCTCGCCCTGCTGCCCGGCAGCGGCGCGAGCCCCTGGGAGACCGCCGTCGCATTCGATTCCCGCCAGTGGGCGGGGCTGGTCTTCCTGGCCGTCTTCTGCACCCTCTTCGCCTTCTTCGTGCAGATGTGGGCCGTACGCCGCACCTCGCCCTCCCGCGTCAGCCTGCTGCTGGGCACCGAACCGCTGTGGGCGGCCGCCGCCGGCATCGCGATCGCCGGCGAGCGCCTCGGCGCCGTCGGTCTCGTCGGGGTCGCGCTGGTGCTCGGCGGCACCGCCTGGGGTCGGCGCGCCGCAGCCTGAACGAATGGCCGAAAGCCGCTCCTTGGAGGTCAACTACACGTCTAGGCTGACGACATGCCGGTTCTGGACCTCAGTACGATCGCCGAAGACTTCAACGAAAACCCGTACCCCCACTACGCGCGACTGCGGGAGATCGCCCCGATTCACCGCGTCAAAGCGGTGGACGGGCAGGAAGTCTGGCTCGTCGTCGGTCACGACGAGGCCCGTCAGGCCCTCACCCACCCCGACGTGTCCAAGAACTGGCTGACGTCGGGGCTCTACACCGACCGCGAGAAGACCGACGCCAGCGCCAACATGATGCGCGCCGACCCGCCCCACCACACCCGGCTGCGCCGGCTGGTCTCGCGGTCCTTCGCCCCCGGCCGGATCGAGACCCTGCGGCCCCGCATCCAGCAGATCGTCGACGGGCTCCTCGACGACATGGCCGCCCTGCCCGAGCGCCGCGCCGACCTGATCGACGCCTTCGCCCGGCCGCTGCCCATGACGGTGATCTGTGAACTCCTCGGGATACCGGAGGACGCCCGGGGCCCCTTCCACGACTGGGTCACCGAGATCGTCTCGCCGACCGGGGTGGAGGCCGAGAACACCGCCCTGCGCGCGATGACCGCGTACCTGGCCGAGCTGACCGACGCCAAGCTCGCCGCACCGGGCGACGACCTGCTCAGCGACTGGACCACGAGCCGCGGCGAGGACGGCGACCGGCTCTCGCGCCAGGAGCTGGTCGCCATGGCCTTCCTGATGATGATCGGCGGCCACGAGACCACCGTGCACCTGATCTCCAACGCGATGCGGGCCCTCTTCGCCCACCCCGACCAGCTCGCGGCCCTGCGCGCCGACCTCGACGGACTCACCGACGGCGCCGTGGAGGAGGCCCTGCGCTACGACGGCCCGGTGGAGACGGCCACCTTCCGCTTCGCCCGCGCGGACCTGGAGATCGGCGGCGCCCTGATCGAGGCCGGCTCGCCCGTCCTGGTCTCCCTCGCCGGAGCCGACCGGGACCCCGACCGCTTCGCGCGTCCCGACACCTTCGACATCCGCCGCCCCGGACGCGGCGGCCACATCGCCTTCGGCCACGGCATCCACCACTGCGTCGGCGCCCCCCTGGGCCGACTGGAGGGCCGCATCGCGATCCGCTCGATCCTGGAGCGCTTCCCCGACCTGGAAGAGGAGCCGATCGAGCACGCGTGGGTGCCCGGCATCCTGGTCCGCGGCATCCTGAGCCACCCGGTGCGCTGGTAGTCGGCCGGGCACCCGCGATGCCCCGCGGCTCACAGGTCCGGCAACTCCTCCAACCGCACCCGGCGCCGCTCCCGCCGGGACAGCTCACAGGCCTCCGCGATCCGGAGCGCGGCGAGCGCCTCGCGCCCGTCACACGGATTGGGGCCCTCGCCGCGCACCAGTCGCACGAAGGCCGCCAGCTCCGCCTCGTACGCGGGGGCGAACCGTTCCAGGAAGCCCGTCCACGGCTTGCTCGCCGCGGGCGGGCCGTGCGGCTCCGTCGAGGCGATCGGCGTACGGTCGTCCAGCCCCGTGGAGACCTGGTCCCGCTCCCCGGCGAGCTCCATCCGCACGTCGTACCCGGCGCCGTTGCAACGGGTGCCGGTACTGCTGACCAGCGTCCCGTCGTCCAGGGTGAGGACGGCCACCGCCGTGTCGACGTCACCGGTTTCCCGGAACACGGACGGCCCCGCGTCCGACCCGGCCGCGTACACCTCCGTCACCTCGTGCCCGGTGACCCAGCGGACCATGTCGAAGTCGTGCACCAGGCAGTCCCGGTACAGCCCCCCGGAGCCGGCCAGGTAGGCCGCGGTCGGCGGCGTCGGATCGGCCGTCGTCGTCCGTACGGTGTGCAGCCGCCCCAGCGCACCCGAACGGACCAGCTCCCGCGCCGCCGCGTAGCCCTCGTCGAAGCGGCGCATGAACCCCAGCTGGAGCACCCCGCCCAGCGCCGTGACCTCGCGCAGCACGCCCAGGGTGCGGGTCAGGTCCGGTGCCACCGGCTTCTCGCAGAACACCGGCAGCCCGCCGCGCACCGCCCGGACGATCAGCTCGGCGTGCCCGTCGGTGGAGCAGCACACGACGACCGCGTCCACCCCCCAGGTGAAGACCTGCTCCACGGTGGGCGCGGCGGTCGCCCCCAGCCGGTCCGCGAGCCGCGCCGCCCGCGCGGGGTCGGCGTCGGCCAGCAGCAGCGAGCCGGCGTCCGGGTGGCGGGCCAGGGCGGCCGCGTGGAACGAGCCGATCCGGCCGGTTCCGATGAGCCCGATGCGCATGCACTCAACGTGACCCCGTATGGGGGACCTGTCAATCCGCCCGACGCCGCCCCGATGGGCCCCCGTGGTCCACTGTGGCGGATACTGGGCGGCTGGAACCGGAATGGACCGCTTTGACATCGATCCGCTTCGACATCCGAGAACTGCACGACAAGGGAAGGGCGCGGCGACGTGGCTAGGGTTCGGACAGGGGTGCGCGTCGTGGGCGCCGTACTCGCGGCGGTACTGGGTGCCTCCCTCGCGGGGTGCAGCAGTACGGGCGGCAAACGAGCCGAGGAACGGGCCAAGGCCGCCGAGGCCGGGCGACCCGCCGTGTCCACCCCGCGCTGGACCTTCGCGATGGTCACCCACGCCGGAGACGGCGACACCTTCTGGGACATCGTGCAGAAGGGTGCCAAGGAGGCCGCGGCGAAGGACAACATCAAGTTCGTCTACGCCCACGACGACCAGGCACAACAGCAGGCCCAGTTCGTGCAGAACGCCATCGACCAGAAGGTCGACGGCATCATCGTGAGCCTGGCCAAGCCCGACGCCCTCAAGGACGTCGTCGCCAAGGCCGTCAAGGCCGGCATCCCGGTCGTCACCGTCAACTCCGGATCCGCCCAGTCCGCCGAGTACGGGGCCCTGACCCACATCGGCCAGGACGAGGAGATCGCCGGCGAGGCGGTCGGCACCGAGCTCGCCAAGCGCGGCAAGAAGAAGGCCGTCTGCGTCCTGCACGAACAGGGCAACGTCGGCCACGAGCAGCGCTGCGCCGGGGCGAAGAAGACCTTCGGCGAGTCCGGCGGGGTCATGGAGAACCTCTACGTCGAGGGCACCAACATGCCCTCCGTCCAGGCGTCCCTCCAGGCGAAGCTCCAAGCGGACCCCTCCGTCGACGCGATCGTCACCCTCGGCGCGCCCTTCGCCGCCACCGCCGTCAAGGCCAAGGACACGGCGGGTAGCAAGGCCGAGGTGGACACCTTCGACCTCAATGAGTCAGTGGCGAGGGACCTCAAGTCGGGCGCCCTCGGCTTCGCCGTCGACCAGCAGCCCTACCTCCAGGGGTACGAGGCCGTCGACCTGCTCTGGCTCAACCTCTACAACGCGAACGTCCTCGGCGGGGGCCGTCCGGTCCTCACCGGACCGGCGATCGTCACCGGCGCCCAGGCCGCCGAGCTGGAGAAGTACATCAAGCGGGGCAGCCGATGAGCGCGACCGCCGGTGCGACGGTCGACGAACGGCTGGCCCCCACCTCGCTCGTGCGCCGTCTGCTGGGCCGCCCCGAGCTGGGCGCGGTCGTCGGCGCGTTGGCCGTCTTCGTGTTCTTCTCCTTCGCCGCCGACAGTTTCCTGCGGGCCTCCAGCCTGAGCACCGTCCTGTACTCGGCCTCCACGATCGGGATCATGGCGGTGCCGGTGGCCCTGCTGATGATCGGCGGCGAGTTCGACCTGTCGGCCGGCGTCATGGTCACCACCTCGGCGCTGGTCAGCTCGATGTTCAGCTACCAGATGACCGCGAACGTCTGGGTCGGCGTCCTGGTGTCCCTGCTGGTCACCCTCGCCATCGGCTTCTTCAACGGGTTCATGCTGACCCGCACCAAGCTGCCGAGCTTCATCATCACGCTCGGCACCTTCCTGATGCTGACCGGCCTGAACCTCGGCTTCACCAAGCTGATCAGCGGCTCCGTCTCCACCAAGACCATCGCCGACATGGAGGGCTTCTCCTCCGCGCGGGCCCTGTTCGCCTCGCAGTGGAACATCGGCTCGGTCACCCTCAAGGTGACCATCCTGTGGTGGTTCGCCCTGGTCGCCGTCGCGACCTGGATCCTGCTGCGCACCCGCGCCGGAAACTGGATCTTCGCGGTGGGCGGCGGCGCCGACGCGGCCCGCGCGACCGGCGTGCCCGTCGTGAAGACCCGCATCGGGCTCTACATGGGCGTCGCGCTCTGCGCCTGGATCTCCGGGCAGCACATCCTCTTCTCGTTCGACGTGGTGCAGTCCGGCGAGGGCGTCGGCAACGAGTTCCTCTACATCATCGCGGCCGTCATCGGCGGCTGTCTGATGACGGGCGGCTACGGCTCGGCCATCGGCTCGGCCATCGGCGCCTTCATCTTCGGCATGACCAGCAACGGCATCGTGTACGCCCAGTGGAACCCGGACTGGTTCAAGTTCTTCCTCGGGGCGATGCTGCTGCTCGCCACGCTGCTCAACGCATGGGTCCGCAAGCGGGCGGAGGCGAAGTGATGACCGACACCGCGGCCAAGGCCGTGCCCGACGGCGCGACCGCCCTCGTCCGGCTGACCGACGTCAGCAAGTTCTACGGCAACATCAAGGCCCTCCAGGGGGTCTCCCTGGAGGTGTCCGCCGGCGAGATCACCTGTGTCCTCGGCGACAACGGCGCCGGCAAGTCCACCCTCATCAAGATCATCGCGGGGTTGCACCGGCACGACGCCGGCACCTTCGAGATCGAGGGCGAGGAGACCGTGCTGGCCAACCCGCGCGCGGCCCTCGACCACGGCATCGCCACCGTCTACCAGGACCTCGCCGTGGTTCCGCTGATGCCGGTCTGGCGGAACTTCTTCCTCGGCTCCGAGCCCACCAAGGGCCGGGGACCCTTCCGCCGCCTCGACGTGGACCTCATGCGCGAGACCACCCGGACCGAGCTGCTCCGGATGGGCATCGACCTGCGGGACGTGGACCAGCCCATCGGCACCCTGTCCGGCGGCGAGCGCCAGTGCGTGGCCATCGCCCGGGCCGTGTACTTCGGCGCGAAGGTCCTCGTGCTGGACGAGCCCACCGCTGCCCTCGGCGTCAAGCAGTCCGGCGTGGTCCTGAAGTACGTCGCCGCCGCCCGCGACGCGGGCCTCGGGGTGGTGCTGATCACGCACAACCCGCACCACGCGTACCTGGTCGGCGACCGTTTCGTGCTCCTGAAGCGGGGCACCATGGCGGGCAGCCACACCCGCGACTCGATCACCCTCGACGAGCTCACCCGACAGATGGCGGGCGGGTCCGAGCTCGACGAACTGAGCCACGAACTGGAGCGAGTGGCAGAATCGGGAGCGGACGGACCGCCGTCCGACGCAGCCGACCCGGCTCCCCCCACCCCGCGGACCACGAGGGACGACACGACTCGATGAGCACGTACCGGGACTTCTCGCTCGCCCACCGGGGGTCGGCGCGGGGCACCGTCCTGCGGACCGTCGGGACCCGTGAGCGCCGGTCGCTGCTGACCGCCCCGCGGGTCCCCACCGTCGGCATCGACATCGGCGGCACCAAGGTCATGGCCGGGGTGGTGGACGCGGACGGGGTGATCCTGGAGAAGATCCGCGCCGAGACGCCCGACAAGTCCAAGAGTCCCAAGGTCGTCGAGGACACCATCGTCGAACTGGTCCTGGACCTCTCCGACCGGCACGACGTCCACGCGGTGGGCATCGGCGCGGCCGGCTGGGTGGACGCCGACCGCTCCCGCGTCCTGTTCGCGCCGCACCTCGCCTGGCGCGACGAGCCGTTGCGCGACGCCCTCCAGTCCCGGCTCGCGGTCCCGGTCATGGTCGACAACGATGCCAACACCGCGGCCTGGGCCGAGTGGCGCTTCGGCGCCGGACGCGGCGAGGACCACCTCGTCATGATCACGCTGGGCACCGGCATCGGCGGCGCCATCCTCGAAGGCGGCCAGGTCAAGCGCGGCCGCTACGGGGTGGCCGGCGAGTTCGGGCACATGCAGGTCGTCCCCGGCGGCCACCGCTGCCCCTGCGGCAACCGCGGCTGCTGGGAGCAGTACAGCTCCGGCAACGCCCTGGTCCGCGAGGCGCGCGAGCTGGCCGCGGCCGACTCCCCGGTCGCCTACAACATCATCGCCAAGGTCGGCGGCAACGTCCAGGAGATCACCGGCCCGCTCATCACCGAGCTGGCCCGCGAGGGCGATGCCATGTGCATCGAGCTCCTCCAGGACATCGGCCAGTGGCTGGGCGTCGGCATCGCCAACCTCGCCGCCGCCCTCGACCCCTCCTGCTTCGTGATCGGCGGCGGCGTCAGCGCCGCCGACGACCTGCTCATCGGACCCGCCCGGGACGCCTTCCGGCGCCACCTCACCGGCCGCGGCTACCGCCCCGAGGCCCGGATCGCGAAGGCCCAGCTCGGCCCGGAGGCGGGCATGGTCGGCGCCGCCGACCTCGCCCGACTCGTCGCCCGACGCTTCCGCCGGGCCACCCGCCGCCGCGTGGAGCGGTACGAGCGCTACGCACAGCTGGGCCGCCGTGACCTCCTCGGCGGTACCAAGGACCGGGAGCAGGAACAGCAGTGACCCCGCCCACCCTGCCCCACCAGGCTCCCGCTCCCGACGCGGAAGGCAGACCGCGGCCCCCGGCCGAGGACCGCCGACACGTGGTCCGGCGCCGCTGGATCACCGCGATCATCATCGTGCTGCTGATCGGGGTCCCCGCGGGCTACCTCGCGGTGTCCGCCCAGCAGAGCCGCCAGAGCGGCCGCGACAAGGCGGCCAAGGTCGGCGCGGTCCACGTGCGCCCCGCCTGGCCCTCCAAGGTCCAGCGCAGCATCTACGAGGTGCCGATCCCCGATCAGGCCTCGGCCGTCGGCTACCTGGAGACCAACAACTGGCACACCAGCCGGCTCTACACCGAGTTCGCCCTCACCCCCGCCCAGTTGGACACCTTCCTGGCCGACGCGGGCACCCGTCGGGAGGCGTTGACCCGGGGCGTGTCGATCTCCGACCACGACGCCCGGATCGCGGGCTGGAACTGGAAACCGGACCACTCGTGGTTCGGCATCACCCTGGACGCCAAGGAACCCCGCCCCACCAGGGACATCACCGTCGACCTGAGCGATCCGGCGGTCCCCAGGGTGTACGTGGTCTCCACCGCGATTCCCTAGATGAATGAGTCCAAGGGGTGTCTTGCGGTCAGTGAGCGTAGGCAGTGAGTGACCGCTTGATGGGCTGTCCAGTCTGGTCGTTGTGCCAGATCACCGCTGTGAGTGCGAGGATCCGGCACAAGACCCGGGCTGACACCCCTGCCGGGCTCTTGCCGCCGTGTCGTTCCAGGTTGAGCTGCCCCTTGAAGGTCTGATTGATCGACTCGATGACCTGCCGCAGCGGCTTGAACGGCGAGGACGTCTGGCGCGGTATCGAGCATGTCGCGCAGCGTTTCGCGCTCGTCCGCCCTGGCCCCGGTGAGTGCGAACAGGACCGGCAGTCCGCCGAGTGTGCACACCAGGTGCAGACGCAGCCCCCAGAAGTATCGCGAATGTGATGCGCAGTAGCCGTACTGGGCCCAGCCTGCCAGGTCCGAGCACTTGGCCGTCTCGCGGGAGCAACCGCAACCGACCGGTGTGGAGTCCACCAGCCACACATCGTCGCTCCACAGTGAGGTATCGCGGGCCACGATCCGGATCATGCTGGTGAGCAGTGAGAACGCGGCGCGCAGCCGCTTGTTGTAGCCGGACTGCTGGGGCACGTAGGGAAACAGGTGGCCGAAGTCCCGCCCGACGCGGCGTAGCCAGCGCCGCTCGGAGGTGTATCCGAGCGGCGCCGACATGACCGCGAGCGTGATCAGCTCGGCGTCACTGAGCGTGGGCGTGATTCCGACGGCAGGCCGCCACGGCCCAGCCACGGCGAAGCCTTCAACTCGTCGTCGATCCCGGCATAGAGTGCCGTTGCGAGGGTGTCCAGGTCGTTAGTCACACATCGACGTTGGACGCCCTCGTCTCATGTCCGCAGGCGATCCCTTGGACTCATTCAGGGATCCGGGGCGGTGCCCACTGCGGTGACTATGCGGCAGGGTCATTTCGCAGGGCCTGGATGAGCCAGGGGTACACCGGCATCAGGTTCGGTACTACCTGCCAGCCGTTGACGATCCACACCAGCCGCCAGTATCGGTCCACCCGGGGATCGTGCGCCTCTTTGAACTGTTGGGCCATCCAGTCCCGGAATTCCGTGTCAGGGGTGCGCGCGAACACCTCGGCGAAGCGGTGCACGAGGTCGTCGATGACGGGTGCGCCCCTGTCGCTGAGCGGGTCGATGCCCGACTCCATGGCCTCGGCCACCTTCTGACGGGTGAACTCCATCAGTTCCTCGCCGACCTCGCTCTCGATGTCGAGCGTGCGCCCGGCGGCCTGGCACCTGGCCGTCCGGCGCATCCGGGCCCGGAAGTCCTCGTCGCCGACCAGCTCGGCGAGTTCCACCCACGCGGCGACCTGCTCGCTGGACGGATCATCGGGGAGGTCGGGAGTGGCAGCGCGAACCATGGCCACCGCAGCCGGGTCGGCATCCACTGTGCCGAAGGTGCCCTCCATGAAATCGTCGACCAAACGTCGGCGTTTCTCGCCGGACAACTGCGTGAGCCTGTGCATGAGCTTGGTCTCCTCGGGATTGGACCCGCGTCTGGCCACGACGCGCAGAACGCTCCGACGCAGTTGCAGCACCCGGATCTGGACGTCCATGGCGTCGGCGTGCGCCGCGGCGACTTCCGCCACCGAGAGCTCGCGGTCCAGTACCCGTTGAATCGTGGCCAGGTCCATGCCCAGCTCGCGCAGTGTGCGGAGGAGTTCCAGACGAAGCAGTGCGTCGAGGTCGTAGAGCCGATAGCCGGCGGGACTTCGGGTGGTCGGCGCTACCACCCCCGAATCGGAGTAGAACCGGATGGTCCTCACGGGCAAGCCGGTCTGCCGGGAAAGCTCCCCGATCGAGTAGAGGGTCGTAACGTCCATGTCCCCCACTCTGCTGTCTCCAGTCACTGGAGACTCAAGGCTATTCCCCAGCTGGGCCCCGACCGAGACGTCCTCCGAGTTGCTGAAGCATGCGTCGCGTGCTCTCCGCTGACCGCCAGGATGACGGGCACGCCTTGCACGCGCTGGGCGAGCGATGGCAGCGACATGCGTCACCGCTCGCTGGCGGCCTATGGCTACGAGCCCTTGGACTCAATCATCTAGGTCCCGTCGCGATTCCCCGGGGCGCCGCCGCGCGCCGCTAGCCTGGGATCATGAAGCTCACCAAGCGGCTCCACTCCTGCGTCCAGCTGGAGAAGGACGGGCGCGTGCTCGTCATCGACCCGGGCGCCTTCAGCGAACCCGACGCCGGCCTCGGGGCCGACGTCCTGCTGGTCACGCACGAGCACCCCGACCACTTCGAGGAGGGCCGGCTGCGCGCCGCCCTCGACGCGAACCCCGCGACCGAGCTGTGGACCCTGCGCAGCGTCGCCGAGAAGCTGGCGCCGGCCTATCCCGGCCGGGTGCACACGGTGGGGCACGGAGACGCCTTCACCGCGGGCGGTTTCGAGGTGCGGGCCTACGGCGAGCTGCACGCGGTGATCCACCCGGACATCCCCCGGATCACCAATGTCGGGTTCCTGATCGACGGTTCGCTCTTCCACCCCGGCGACGCGCTGACCGTGCCCGAGACCCCCGTGGACACCCTGATGCTCCCGGTGCACGCGCCCTGGAACAAGGTCTCCGAGGTGATCGACTACCTCCGCGAGGTCAAGCCCCGGCGCGCGATCGACATCCACGACGCCTACCTCGCGGACCTGGCCCGGCCGATCTACGACCTCGCCCTGGACAACCTGGGCGGCACCGACCACGGCAGGCTCACCGCCGGGGACGCCACGGACCTGTGACCGTCGGTGCCGGGCGGTAGGTTGGGTGGCATGCGTATCGCCACGTACAACGTCAATTCGATCACCGCCCGGCTGCCGCGCCTGCTGGCCTGGTTGGAGTCCTCCGGCACGGACGTGCTGTGTGTCCAGGAGACCAAGTGCTCCGCCGAGCAGTTCCCGCACGCGGAGCTCCGCGAGGCGGGTTACGAGGCCGCGGTCAACGCCACCGGCCGGTGGAACGGCGTGGCCCTGCTCTCCAAGGTGGGTCTCGAAGACGTGGTGACGGGCCTGCCCGGCGGGCCCGACTACGAGGGCGTCCAAGAGCCCCGCGCCATCTCCGCCACCTGCGGCGGGGTCCGCGTCTGGTCGGTCTACGTGCCGAACGGCCGCGAGGTCGAGCACGACCACTACGGCTACAAGCTGGACTGGTTCCGCGCCCTGGCCGCCGCCGTCGCCGAAGACGCGGCCGGCCCCCGTCCGTTCGCGGTGCTCGGCGACTTCAACGTGGCGCCGACCGACGAGGACGTGTACGACCCGGCGGTCTTCGCGGGGCTCACGCACGTCACCCCCGCCGAGCGCGCCGCCCTGGAGGCGTTGCGCGAGGCCGGTCTCTCGGACGTCTTCCCGCGCGCGCTCAAGTACGACCGTCCGTACACGTTCTGGGACTACCGGATGCTCGCCTTCCCCAAGAACAAGGGCATGCGCATCGACCTGGCCTACGGGAACGCCCCCTTCGTCAAGGCCGTCACCGACGCGTACGTGGACCGTGAGGAGCGCAAGGGCAAGGGCGCGTCCGACCACGCCCCGGTCGTGGTGGACCTGGACCTCTGATCCCTGCGCGCCCTGTGGCCGGCGGCGGATCCGGGTGCCAGGCTGGTTCGCATGAACATCCCCTTCCTGGACAACTGGCTGAACCGGAACGAGAAGGAACAGGGTGCGGGACTCGCCGCCGCCCTCGTGGATGATCCCGAGGGCGTCGCCGAGTTGTTCTCGGAGTGCGAGATGCTGCGCGCCCAGGCCCGCTCGGCAGGGCTCGAACTCGACGGGAGCCCGGCCTCGTTGGAGGCGCTCGACCAGCTGATGCCACGCTGGCGCAGGGATCCCGAGGCCGTGCCCTGGCTGGGCAACGACGCCGGCTTCTACCTCGGCACGGTGATCATCCGCAGCATCCCGGGCACGGTCTGGCAGGTGTGGCCGAACGGGCAGCCGGTGATCCGGCTGGCCTCGGGCCGGGAGCTGAACGTGGTCGAGTCCGGGGTGTCCTGGGCGATGACCGGATCCCCGGAGCTGTCCCAGGCGTACGCCGAGGCCTCGGAGGGCTGATCTCGGGCTCCTTTATGCGGCTTTTAGGCGTGTCGAGGTGAAGTGCCCTTCCACGGCTGGATAGTTTGCGCTGACCTCGACACACCGACAAGTGGGCAGGGCAGCGTATGGCCGTCGATCCGTTGATCGAGCTGCGGGACGTCAACAAGCACTTCGGGCAATTGCACGTGCTCCAAGACATCAACCTCACCGTCGGCCGCGGGGAGGTGGTGGTGATCATCGGCCCTTCCGGTTCCGGCAAATCGACCCTGTGCCGGGCCATCAACCGGCTGGAGACCATCGAGTCGGGGGCGATCTCGCTCGACGGGAAGCCGCTGCCGGCCGAGGGCAAGGAGCTGGCGGGACTGCGCGCCGAGGTGGGCATGGTCTTCCAGTCCTTCAACCTCTTCGCGCACAAGACCGTCCTCGCCAACGTCTCGCTCGCGCAGGTCAAGGTCAGGAAGCGCAAGAAGGACGAGGCCGACAAGCGCTCCCGCGAGCTGCTGGACCGGGTGGGCCTCGCCGACCAGGCCGAGAAGTACCCCGCCCAGCTCTCCGGCGGCCAACAACAGCGCGTGGCCATCGCCCGGGCCCTCGCCATGAGCCCCAAGGCCCTCCTCTTCGACGAGCCCACGTCGGCGCTCGACCCGGAGATGATCAACGAGGTGCTGGAGGTCATGCAGCAGCTGGCCGCAGAGGGCATGACCATGGTCGTGGTCACCCACGAGATGGGCTTCGCCCGCTCCGCCGCCAACCGCGTGGTGTTCATGGCGGACGGAAAGATCATCGAGGACCGCACCCCGGAAGAGTTCTTCACCGCTCCGGAGAGCGACCGGGCCCGGGACTTCCTCTCCAAGATCCTCAAGCACTGAGGGGCCGGCCGTGAAGCTCTCCCGTCGTTCCCGCCTGCCCGGGGTCCTCCTCGCCCTCGCCCTGATCGGCGCCGCGTTCGGCTGCGGCAAGCCCGGCAGCCCGCCGGTCAAGGGGCCCCAGCCGGAGGACCTGCCCACCTACAAGGTCGCCACCGACTTCACGCTGCCCGAGTCCCCGACCTGGCAGCGGGCCAAGAAGCGCGGCCACCTCGTCGTCGGCGCCAAGGAGGACCAGCCCTCCATGGGGGAGAAGGATCCCGCCAGTGGCCGCTACTCCGGCTTCGACATCGAGATCGCCAAGATGATGTCCGCCTCCCTCGGCTTCGACCCCAAGACGATCGAGTTCAAGACGATCGCCTCCGCCAACCGCGAGACCGCCCTCCAGAACGGGCAGATCGACTACTACGTCGGCACCTACACGATCAACGACAACCGCAAGAAGCAGGTCGGCTTCGCCGGCCCCTACTTCATGGCCGGCCAGTCCCTCCTCGTGCGCAAGGACGAGGAGGACATCAAGGGCCCCGACGACCTCGCCGGCAAGAAGGTCTGCTCCGCGGCGGGCTCCACCCCCTACCAGCGCCTCCAGAAGGAGCACCCCGAGGCCGTGCTGGTCTCCTACGACACCTACTCCGTCTGCGTGGACAACCTGCTCACCTACCAGGTCGACGCCGTCTCCACCGACGACTCGATCCTCCTGGGCTACGCCGCCAAGGTCCCCGACGAACTGAAGGTCGTCGGCGAGCCCTTCTCCGAGGAGCCCTACGGGATCGGCGTCCCGCGCGGCGACAACGCCCTGCGCTTCGCCCTCGACGACGCCCTGGCGGAGAACGAGAAGAACGGCAACTGGAAGAAGGCCTACGAGGCCACGCTCGGCCTGTCCGGCGAGCCCGCCCCGACGCCACCGCCCATCGACCGCTACCCGGCGAGCTGAGAGGAGCGGAGCCACCTTCATGGACGTACTCACCGAGAACTTCGCGATCTACGGCAAGGGTTTCCTCGGGACCCTGCAACTCACCGTCTACGCCTCCCTCCTCGCCCTGGTCCTGGGCTTCGTGATGTGTTCCTTCCGGGTCGCGCCCGTCGGATCCTTCCGGGTCTTCGGCACGGTCTGGGTCACCGTGCTGCGCAACACCCCGCTCACCCTGCTGTTCTTCGCGGTGCTGCTGGGCCTGCCCCGCTTCGGCATCGTCCTGCCCTTCCAGGTCTTCGCGATCCTCGCGCTCGGCTGCTACACCTCCGCGTTCATCTGCGAGGTGCTGCGCTCCGGCATCAACACCGTGCCCAAGGGGCAGGGCGAGGCGGCCCGGAGCCTGGGGATGTCCTTCGACCAGACCCTCGGCACGGTGGTGCTGCCCCAGGCCTTCCGCTCCGTGATCCCCCCCATCGGCTCCACGCTGATCGCCCTCGCCAAGAACTCGGCGATCGCCGGAGCCTTCAGCGTCAACGAGCTGCTGGGCACCTACAAGACCCTCAACGAGCTGGGCTACAGCATCATCTGGACCTTCTTCTGGATCGCCGTCGGCTACCTGATCATCACCCTGTCCATCAGCGCGCTCTTCCACGTGCTCGAAAAGCGGTACGGAGTCGCCCGATGACCGCGCACGCGCTCCACGGGGACCTGGAGTCCAGCGCCCTCTACGACATCCCCGGCCCCCGGGCCCGGCGCCGGCACCTCTTCTACGGGATCGCCTCCACGGCGCTGATCCTGCTGGTGCTGGCCTGGATCCTCTACCTGCTCTTCGACACCGACCAGTTCACCGCCGCCAAATGGACCCCCTTCGAGTACAAGGGCATCCAGGAACTGCTGCTCAGAGGGCTCGGCAACACCCTCAAGGCCTTCGCGTACGCCTCGGTGCTCTCGCTCGCGCTGGGCGCGGTGCTGGCCACCGGGCGGATGTCGATCCACCGCCCGGTGCGCTGGCTCGCCACGCTGTGCGTGGAGTTCTTCCGGGCGATGCCCGTCCTGGTGATGATCTTCTTCATCTTCGTCGCGCTGAAGGTGCAGCCGCTGCCCGCGCTGGTGGCGGGGCTGACCCTCTACAACGGCTCGGTCCTGGCGGAGGTCTTCCGCACGGGCATCGACTCCGTCGAGAAGGGCCAGCGCGAGGCCGCGTACGCCCTGGGCATGCGCAAGACGCAGGTCATGACCTTCGTCCTGGCCCCGCAGGCGGTCCGGGCGATGCTGCCCACGATCATCAGCCAGCTCGTGGTGGCGCTGAAGGACACCTCGCTGGGCTACCTGATCACGTACGAGGAGTTCCTGCACGCGGGCAAGCTGATCGCCTCGAACCTGGACTACGACCTGCCGTTCATCCCGGTCGTCATGATCATTTCTCCCATCTACATCGGCATGTGCATGCTGCTGTCCTGGTTCGCCACCTGGGTGGCGCGGCGGCAGCGGCGCAATCCGAAGACCGAGGCGGTCACCGTCGCCCCGGCCGAACCGGGAACGGCGCTGCCGGGCGGACGCACGTAGTCCGCCCGCGGCCCCGAAGGGCCAACCCGCCCGGCGGCAGCCGCGGTCACTGCTCGCGCAGCGGCACCGAGACGTACGAGGGATCGGTGCGCGGCGAGGAGAAGGTCAGCTGCGCGCCGGTGGGGTTGTGCTCGATGTAGAGCGGGTCGACGGTGTCCACGACCAGGGCGAGCCGATGGCCGGCCGGGACGTCGTAGGCGGTGGAGAAGAGGTCGAGGTCCACTCCGAAGGCCTGGTTCGGCGTCTTCCCGTGGAAGGTGTACGGGGCGTTGCTGACCAGCTTGCCGAGGCCTAGCGGGCCGACGTCGTAGAGGTACGCGACGAAGGTGCCGTCCGCCTTGGTGGGCGTGACGGTGGTGTGCACCTTGACGGTGCCGCGGACCCGCCGGACCTCGTCGTGGCGCTCCGACTGCCAGACGGCCGCGAAGGTGCGGGGGAGGAGCGGGATGGAGGCCACCGGGGGCGCCTTGACGAACTGGTCGAGGATGCTGGAGAGGAAGAGGGTGCCGCCGTTGGCGCCGGAGTCGACGTTGGCGAACACGTGCTCGCTGTCGGAGAGCGCCAGCCGTTCGGTCCCGCCCGACCCGACCGACTTCCAGTCGGCGTAGCCCTCGTAGCCGTCGGTGCTGCGGGACTTGATCTGGACGGGGGCCTCGGAGTCCACGCCGTTGCGCTCGCCCTTGAGGTAGCGGTCGAACCAGCGGTGGGCGTTGGTCCAGGTGTCGTTGGGCAGCCCGAGCAGGCCGGTGGCCTCGGCGGTGGCGTGGTCGCCGGGGCGGAACTCCAGGCGCTTGGGGCCCGTCAGCTTCTCGAAGAAGTCCGCGTACTGGTTGGGCGGGAAGATGGTGTCCCCCCAGGCGTTGCCCAGCATGATCGCGGCGCCGTTGGCGTTGATCCGGTCCACCTCGTAGGCGGCGGAGCGCTTCTTGCCCCAGTCGATCATCTGCTGTTCGCGGTCCAGCCGGGAGCCGAGGAAGTCGTCCAGGATCTGCTGGAGTTCGGGACCGGGCCGGCCGGTGATCCGCCCGGCGACGCCGAGCATCCCGGCCGCCTGGCGGTGCTGGGTGCGGCCGGAGTAGATCGACTCGATGAGGTCGGCCCAGCCGCTGAGCGCGACCACGGCCTTGATCCGGGGGTCGCGGGCCGAGGCGAGCAGGCTGATGCCCGCGCCGTAGGAGACCCCGCCGAGACCGATGCGCGAGGCGTCGGCCGGGGTGTTGGCGAGCGCCCAGTCGATGACGGCGGAGACGTCGGCGGTGTCGGCCGGGCCGGCCGTCTCGATCTGCCCGCCGGAGAGCCAGAAGCCGCGGGAGGTGTAACTGACCACGATGTAGCCGGAGTCGGCGAGCTGCTTGGCCTGGGCGGCGTACTCGATCTGCGGCAGGCCCCAGCTGGTGGGCAGCACGATCAGCGGATACTTCGCGCCTGCCCCGGCGCCCGCGGGGGTGAAGACGTTGCCCTTGAGCGTGATGCCGCCGGAGCCGGGGATGTCGTGGAAACGCAGGTCCGACGAGGCGTCGGCGGCGGTGGCGGTGGGCTCGGTGACGGGCGCCGCCTGGGCCTGGTGGGGGGCCAGGCCCAGGGCGGTTGCCGCGATCACGGCCGCCACGGTCGCTGCGGCTGCCGCGGTGCTGGTGGTGCGGACCATCTGTCGCTCCTCGCGTACGCCGGTGTCAAAGTGACCCGACGGTAACGGGAGGTGCTTACCGGAGGTAACCCGTGAGTAAGTTACGTCCCAGTAACGATTGACTGAAGTTCAACGCATCGGCCCGCGGCGGCGGGTGTCGCGTGGTCAGCCGTTCTGCGGCGCGCCGTTCAGCGCGCTCTTGGCCTTCCACTCGTCCCAGGACAGGTTCCACTCGCCGTACCCGTTGCCGATGTCCGCACGCCCCTTGGAGCCGCTGCCGACGACCTCGAAGGGATCGCCGACCTGCACCAGCTCGTAGAACGCCGCCGCGTTGGCGTCGCTCATGCCCACGCAGCCGGAACTGGTGTTGGCGCTGCCGAAGTTGGCGTTGTTCCACGGGGCGGCGTGCGCGTACATGCCCGACCAGGTCAACCGCATCGAGTAGTCGACCATCTTGTCGTAGGAGTCGCCCAGGCCCACCGTCTGGGAGTCCATCCGGATGGTGCCCTCCTTCGCCATCAACACCATCGTCCCGGACCAGGAGGCCTTCTGGCCGCCCGGCGTGCCCGCCGAGATCGGAATGGTCTTCACGACCTGACCGCCCTCGGTGACCGACATCTTCCGGGTGTCGAGATCGACCTTCATTCGACGGTCCTTGCCGATCTTGAACTCGGTGGAGTAGTCCTTGGCGAACAGCCCACCGCCCGCTCCGGAGTCGACGCCGTTCAGGTTCATCTCGACCTTCACCGCGGTGCCGGACTTCCAGAACTCCTTCGGGCGCCAGTCCACCCGGTCATTGCCGGAATAGTCCTTGAACCAACCCCACGAACCCTCGGTTTCGTTCGACGTGGTGACCTTCAGGTGCTTCTCCACCTCGGCCTTGTTCTTCACCGGGTTGTCGAACACGATCGATACGGGCTGCGCCACACCGACCACCGGCGTGACCCTCCCCGGATTGATCGTCACCTTGTTCACCTTGTCGGCCGCGGACGTCTTGAAACGGGTCTCCGCGCTCTGGCTCTCGGCGTTCTGCGCCTCGACCCGGTACTCGGCCCCCGGCGACGCGTTGCGCTCCGACGTCCAGGTCCGGCCGTCGGCGGCTATCCGGCCGGCCAACTCACCGCCCTTGCCGTCCGTCACCTTCACCTGGGCCAGCCTGCCGTCCGCGACGGTCACCGTGACGGGTTGACCGGCCTTCACCTCGCCGCCCGACAGGTTGACCGAGATCGCCATGGCGGCCTTCTCGTCCTTCCCCGCCTTGCCGTCGCCGGCCCCGGCGGAACCGGAACCGCCCCCGCAGGCGGTCAGTGCGAGGGCCGCCAGCGCGGCGGCGCCGGCCAGTGCGGCGGTTCGACCGCGCGCCCGCGTGAGGTGACGGCGCGACGGGTCGATACGGCGTGTGCGGCTCAACGGAAACCCCTCCGAAGTAATGATCGTCCGCAAAGAGAGAGTGCGCGCGGGGGCCCCGGGTTGCGGATGACGCGCAAAACATCGACCGGGGGGCTGTGACATGGAACGCAGTGAAATCCGCAACCGAATGCCGGCCCTCGAGGGGAGCCCGCGCGACGAAATGGGCGGCGGTCCTTCCGGCCCCGGGTGAAAGGACTTTCGGCCCGCCCGTCAGGGACCCACGGCTCTGGCGGACGGTGAATTCGACATCGATGCGCCGGCCCGATTCCCGTCGAATCCGCGGCGCCCGCGCCCCCCTCGCCCCTCCCACCGGATCCGGTGGACACGACCTGCGCGGGGTACCCTCCCCCCTCGGCCCCGGCGAACACGCGTTCACCGCCGGTCGGATCGCCGAAGCACCAGGCAAGCGGGAGAGACCCTTGAACGGACACGACAGCACTGCGCGCGACCGGGCCCTCGCGGCCCCCCGTGCCCGCCGGTGACCGCCCCCACCGAGACGAGACCGGCGCCGGGCGGCGTTCCGGCGGCTCCCGCCAAGGGCTCCGTGCTGCGCAGCGGCGCGCTGATGGCCGCCGGGTCGATCGTCTCGCGCGCCACCGGCTTCGTCCGCTCCGCCGTGGTCGTCGCCGCGCTCGGAACCCACTTCCTCGGTGACGGCTACGCCGTCGCCAACACCCTCCCCAACATCGTGTACATCCTGCTGATCGGCGGCGCGCTCAACGCCGTCTTCGTACCCGAGCTGATCAAGGCGGCCAAACGCCACGCGGACGGCGGCGTCGCCTACACGGACCGACTGCTGACCGTCTGCGTCCTCGCGCTCCTCGTGCTCACCGCCGTCGCGGTGCTCGCCACGCCGTGGATCGTCCGGGCCTACGCGCCCGCCGGCTACAGCGCCGCCCAACTGGACACCACCGTGGCCCTGGCCCGGTTCTGCCTCCCGCAGATCCTCTTTTACGGGCTGTTCACCCTGCTCGGGCAGGTGCTGAACGCCCGGGGCCGGTTCGGGGCGATGATGTGGACCCCGATCCTCAACAACCTCGTCCTCATCGCCGTCTTCGGCTACCACCTGTACGTGTCCGTCGGCGGGGACGAGGTGCTGAGCGCGTCCGAGACCCGGCTGCTCGGCATCGGCACCACCGCCGGCATCGTCGTCCAGGCACTCGCCCTGATCCCGTCGCTGCGCGCGGCCGGCTTCCGCTGGCGCCCCCGCTTCGACTGGCGCGGCAGCGGCCTCACCCGCCCGCTGCGCAACGCGGGCTGGCTCGTCGCCCTGGTCCTCACCAACCAGTTCGCCTACTGGGTCGTCACCCTGCTCTCCACCACCGCCGGCCAACTGGCCGACGACTCCGGGGTCGCGGGCGGCGCCGGCTACGTCGCCTACGGCAACGCCTACCAACTGTGGGTGGTGCCGCAGGGCATCGTCACCGTCTCGCTGGTCACCGCCCTGATGCCCCGGATGAGCGCCTCGGCCTCCGACGGGGACCACGCCGCCGTCCGCCGCGACGTCTCGTACGCGCTGCGCGCCTCCGCCGCCCTCGTCGTGCCCGCCGCCGCGATCTTCGCCGCCCTCGCCCCCTGGGTGACGGCGAGCGTCCTCCAGTACGGGCAGGTGGGGCCCGCCGACAGCGAGGTCATCGCCGGCATCCTCATGGCCTTCGCGCCCGGCCTGGTCGCCTTCTCGGCCCAGTACGTGCTCGCTCGCGGCTTCTACGCGCTCTCCGACACCCGGACCCCGTTCTTCCTGAACCTGGTCATCGTCGTGCTCACCGCGTCGTTGGCGTACACCGCCCACGCCCTGCTCCCGCCGCGCTGGGTCGTCACCGGCATCGCCGGCGCCACCTCGCTCGCCTACCTGGCGGGCGCGGCGGTCACCGCGTACGCCCTCGCCCGCCGGCTGGGCCCGCGCACGGACGCCCCCGCCGGGGTCCGCACCACGGCCCTGCGCACCCACCTGCGGCTGCTCCTGGCCTGCCTGCCCGCGGCGGCCGCCGGATACGGGGCGGCCCTGGCGTGTGACGGGTTCGGCAGATTCGCCGCGGTCGGGGCGGGAACCGCCGCGATCGCCCTGGTCGTCATCCTCCTCGCCAGGCCACTGCGCCTGACGGAGATCACCGACCTGTCGGCCTCCCTCCGCCGGAAAATGGGTCGGTAGGGGGAGGAAGGCACCCGAACCGCACGGGATGCTGACCGGATGCCACGCGTACTGCTGATCGAGGACGACCCCTCCATCCGGGAAGGGGTCGCCCTCGGCCTGCGCCGCAGAGGCCACGAGGTGAGCACCGCCGAGACGGGGGAGGAAGGCCTGGCCCTGATGGCCGGCTTCCGACCCGAGCTGGTCCTGCTCGACCTCATGCTGCCGGGCATCAACGGCGTCCAGGTCTGCCGCCGCATCCGCGAGACCAGCCAGGTGCCCGTCATCATGCTCACCGCACGCGGCGACGACTTCGACATCGTCGTCGGCCTGGAGGCGGGCGCCGACGACTACGTCGTCAAACCCGTCCGCACCGAGATCATCGAGGCCCGGGTGCGGGCCGTGTTGCGGCGCCTCGTCGCCCCCGGCGACGGCCGCGTCGGGATCGAGGTCCACGGCGAGCTCGCCGTGGACCGCGCCGGTCTGACCGTCGCGAAGAACGGCGCGCACGTCCCGCTGGCCCCCAGCGAACTCAAACTGCTGCTGCACCTGTCGGCCGCGCCCGCGCAGGTCTTCTCCCGCCGGCAACTGCTGGAATACGTGTGGGAGCACAGCTACCACGGTGACGCACGGCTCGTCGACGCCTGCGTCCGGCGCCTGCGCCACAAGATCGAGGACCCGGACGCCGCCCCCCGCTACATACAGACCGTGCGCGGCTTCGGCTATCGCTTCGGCCCCCTCTAGGCCCTGTCGTCAACGTCTCGCCTGGCCCGCGGCGCCCGGATCGACAGCCAGGCGGTCCAACTGCCGCTCGACCGGCCGCAGCTCCAGAGCATGGTCACCGAACTCGGCCGGCGCGGCAAACCCCACTCCTGGGTGGCGTACGGCGAGTACGGCGGCCTGAAGGCGACCTCCCACCCGGTGCAGCCCCTGTCCGAGGCGGCCCGCCGCCAGGTGATGCGCACCGTCGTCTCCTCCGCCGGGATCCCGGCGGACGCGGAGGTCACCCTGGTCGGCCCCGACGCCGCCCTGGCCCCCGACCACTGCGGGTTCCAGGCCACCCCTGCACGTACGCGCCGGCCCGTCGCGTTCCGCCCTCTTGCGAGGCACGCGCCCCGACCGGCACCGTGACCCCATGGCCCCCGCCCTCACGCACGGCGACGCGGACGTCCCCGACGTCTTCGACCCCCGCCTGTACGCCGAAGAGATCCCGTACACGCGCTACCGGCTGCTCCGCGACCGGCACCCCGTCGCCCGGCAGGCCGAACCGGAGGTCCTCGGCTGGCCCGCGGGGCCCGGCTTCTGGGCCGTCACCCGGCACGCCGACGTCGTACGGGTCCTGCGCGAACACACCACGTACTCCTCGTGGCTCGGCGCCACCCAGATCCGCGACCCCGACCCCGCCGACCTGCCCTTCCTGCGCCGCACCATGCTCAACCAGGACCCGCCCGGGCACGGCCGGCTGCGGCGGCTCGTCGCCCGCGCGTTCACCCCCGCCCGCGTCGACGCCTTCGCGGGCCGGGTGCGCGAGCGGGCCCGGACGCTGCTGCGCGCCGCCCGCGACGGCGCCGAGGACGGGGCTGTCGACCTGGTGTCCGCGGTGACGGACGAGTACGCGCTGCTCAACCTGACCGACCTGATGGGCATCCCGGCCGCCGACCGCGGCCTGCTCCTGGAATGGACCGTACGGGTCATCGGCTACCAGGACCCCGACGACGCCCCCGAACCGCCGGCGGGCCCGGACGGGAAACCCCTCAACCCCCGCTCTCCGGCGCTGCTGGGCGAGATGTTCGGATACGCCCGCGAACTGGCCGCGTACAAGCGGGCGCATCCCGGCGACGACGTGATGACCGCCCTCGCGGAGGCCGAACTGGAACCCGCCGAACTGGAGATGTTCTTCTTCCTGTTGACCGTCGCCGGCAACGACACCGTACGCAGCGCCGCGCCCGGCGGCCTGCTCGCCCTCGCGCGCGACCCGGACGGCTACCGACGGCTCGCCGCGGGCGACGTGCCCATGCACCGGGCCGTGGACGAACTCCTGCGCGTCCACCCGCCCGTGCTCAGCTTCCGCCGCACCGCCTCCGTGGACACCGAACTCGGCGGGCAGCGGATCCGCGCCGGGGACAAGGTGGTGGTCTTCCACGCCTCCGCCAACCACGACGAGCGGGTCTTCACCGCACCCGACCGGCTCGACCTCGGCCGCGCGCACAACCCGCACGTCTCCTTCGGCGACGGACCGCACGTCTGCCTGGGCGCCCACTTCGCCCGGCTCCAACTGCGCACCCTCCACGAGGAGTGGCGCACGCTGATGCCGGCGCCCGAGTCGGCGGGCCCGCCGCGCCGGCTCGTCTCGAACTTCATCAACGGGATCACGCGACTGCCGATGCGGGTGTCCGGGCCGACCGGGTGACATCGGCCAACAGCTCGGCCACGTCCGGACCGTAGGCGTCGGAGTTGACCACCTTGAGCACGACGCAGAAGGAATCGTTGCCGTACTTGCGGGCCAACTCGCGGTGGTGGCGCGCCAGATAGCGGGCGCCCGCCTGGTTGCTGATCGCGGTCTGCCCGGAGATCAGGAACACGGGCCTGCTCCCGGGCCCCGTCGTCAACCGGGCCAGCACCACGTGGTCCACCAGGCCCTTGTTCCAGCGGTACGTCTCCTCGCCGACGATGATGGCGCCCCGGTCGGGACCCGCCGCCGTACTGACGTCCACCCGGATGCCCGGCAGCATCGACCCCAGATGGGCGGCCGTCCGCGCGTTGGAGACGGGACCCCCGACGCAGAACTCGGCGCGCTCGCCGAAGCCCTGGCGCACCGTGTCCTGGGAGACGATCTGCAGGTTCGCGCCACAGTCCTTGATCAGGGCGGATATCTCCAGCAGCGCGAAGGCGTCGTTGCGGTGCACCGACCCCTCCGTGCCGCCCATCTGCCGGTTGACCACGAACAGGCAGTCGGAGCCGGACGGCAGCCCGAAGAAGGCCTGCTTGCGGCGGAGCGTGCGGCGCCACAGGTAGGTCCGGGCGAACCAGCCGAAGCCGCCACTGATGGCCGTGGCCACCACGCCGAGCACGATGTTGCGCACGTCGTCGTTCATGGCGCGGATGTTAACCCGCGCGAGGCCGTCCTGACGCGGGGGGTGCGGTGAAGTTAGAGTGCCGGCCTGGGCCTGTGGCACGGGGTCTGACAGGCCGTCGACTGGAGGTACGGATGCGTCGTCCCGCCGCACGTCAATGGGCGCTGGTCGCCCTCGTCGGAGCGCTGGTGTCCACCGGGGCGGCGGCGCCGCCGTCGGCGCCGGCGGGCGGTGCCCCCGCGAAGGTCCCGGTGGCCGTCGGCCACGGGGGCGCGGTGTCCAGCGTCGACGCCGACGCCAGCGCCGTCGGCATCGCCGTCCTGCGCTCCGGCGGCAACGCGGTCGACGCGGCGATCGCGACCGCCGCCGCGCTCGGCGTCACCGAGCCCTACTCCGCCGGGATCGGCGGCGGCGGGTATCTCGTGTACTACGACGCCAAGACCCGCCGGGTGCACACCATCGACGGTCGCGAGACCGCCCCGGCGACGGCGGACGCCGGCCTGTTCCAGGAGAACGGCGTCCCCATCCCCTTCGCCGAGGGCCAGACCAGCGGGCGCGGGGTCGGCGTCCCCGGCACCCCGGCGACCTGGAAGAGCGCGCTCGACGCCTGGGGTTCGCGGCCCCTGGGTCAACTGCTGCGTCCGGCGGAGAAGTTGGCTCGTGACGGATTCGTCGTGGACACCACCTTCCGGTCCCAGACCGAACTCAACCAGGACCGTTTCAAGGACTTCCCCGCCACCGCGAAGCTCTTCCTGCCCGGCGGAGCCCTGCCGGTGGTCGGCTCCACCTTCAAGAACCCCGACCTCGCGGCCACCTACGCCGAACTCGGCCGCAAGGGCACCGGGGCGCTCTACCGGGGCCCGATCGCCGAGGACATCGTGCGGGCCGTCCGCAAGCCCCCGGTGGATCCCGCCGCCACCCGCGTGGTCCGCTCCGGCGACCTGACCACCGGCGACCTGCGCGCGTACGCCACCAAGCGGCAGGCCCCGACCCGGGTGGGCTACCGCGGTCTGGACGTCTACAGCATGGCCCCGTCCTCCTCGGGCGGCACCACCGTCGGCGAGGCGCTCAACATCCTGGAGCGCACCGATCTGGGCTCGCTCTCCGAGGCGCAGTACCTGCACCGGTTCATCGAGGCCTCCCGGATCTCCTTCGCCGACCGGGGCCGCTGGGTCGGCGACCCGGCCGCCGCGGACGTGCCCACGCGGGAGCTGCTCTCGCAGCGGTTCGCCGACAGCCGCGCCTGCCTCGTCAAGCCCGGACAGACGCTGACCAGCCCGCTGGCCCCCGGCGACCCGCGCAAGCCGGTGCCCTGCGCCGCCACGGGCAAGGCCGCCCCGACCACGTACGAAGGGGAGAACACCACACACCTGACGGTCGCCGACCGCTGGGGCAACGTGGTGTCGTACACGCTGACCATCGAGTCCACCGGCGGCAGCGGGATCACCGTCCCGGGCCGCGGCTTCCTGCTCAACAACGAGCTGACCGACTTCTCCTTCGCCCCGGCCGCCCCCGGCGTCCCCGACCCGAACCTGCCCGGCCCCGGCAAGCGGCCGCGCTCGTCGATGGCGCCGACCATCGTGCTGGAGCACGGGCGTCCGGTGCTGGCCGTGGGCTCCCCGGGCGGCGCCACCATCATCACCACCGTGCTGCAGACCCTGCTCGGACACCTGGACCGGGGCCTGCCGCTGGTCGACGCCATCGCGGCGCCGCGGGCCAGCCAGCGCAACCAGACGACGACCGAACTGGAACCGGGTCTGTGGAACAGTCCGGTGCGTGCCGAACTGGAGGCGATCGGCCAGGGGTTCCGGCAGAACCCGGAGATCGGCGCCGCCACCGGCGTGCAGCGTCTGCCGGACGGCCGCTGGCTGGCGGCGGCCGAGACCAGCAGGCGCGGCGGCGGCTCGGCGATGGTGGTCAACCCGCACGGCCGCCCGTAAGCCGTCTCCCCGGGATCGTGCCGGGCCGAGAGGGTCGGCCCGGCACGATCACGGGGTGGTGAGGATCCTGGGGCCGTCGGCGGTGATCGCGACCGTGTGCTCCGCGTGCGCGGCGCGGCTGCCGTCCACGGTCCGCAGGGTCCAGCCGTCGGCGTCGCAGGTGTAGTCGTCGGTGCCTCCCGCGATCACCATCGGTTCGATCGCGAGGACCATGCCGGCGCGCAGTCTCATGCCGCGCCCGGCGGGGCCCTCGTTGGGCACGCCGGGGTCCTCGTGCATGGAGCGGCCGATGCCGTGCCCGCCGAACCCGTCCGGAATGCCGTAGCCGGCGCCGCGGCAGACCGTGCCGACGGCGTGGGCGATGTCACCGATCCTGTTGCCGGGCACGGCGGCGGCGATGCCCGCGGCCAGGGCGGCCTCGGCGGTCTCGATCAGTCGCAGGTCCGCCGGGCGGCCCCGGCCGACCGTGAAGCTCACGGCGGCGTCCCCGGCCCAGCCGCCCAGCTGCGCGCCGAAGTCGACGCTGACCAGGTCCCCGTCGCCCAGCCGGTATGCGTCCGGGACGCCGTGCACGATCGCGTCGTTGACCGAGGCGCACACCACGCCCGGGAAGGGCACGGGCGCGAACTGCGGTCGGTACCCCAGGAAGGGGGAGGTCGCGCCGGCCTCCCGCAGCACCTCGCGGCCCACGGCGTCCAGCTCCAGCAGGGAGACCCCCACGTCGGCCGCCTCCCGCATCGCCGCCAGGGCCCGCCCCACGACCCGGCCGGGGGCCCGCATGTCCTCGATGTCTCGGTCCGTCTTCAGTTTCACCATGCCAATAACTATACCGGTATAACTGTAACGGGATGAAAATTGGGTCCCGGGGTAGGATGGCCACATGGTCCGAACCCCCCTCACCCCCGAAGAGCGCGAGCGCGGCGAGCGGCTGGGCGCGCTGCTCCGCGAGGCGCGAGGCCCGCGCAGCATGGTCGAGATCGCCGCGAGCGCGGGTCTCTCGGCCGAGACGCTCCGCAAGATCGAGACGGGTCGCGCACCGACACCCGCCTTCTTCACCGTGGCGGCCCTCGCCGGCGCCCTCGGTCTCTCCCTCGACGACGTGATGCGGCGCTGCGCCTTCGTGCCCGTCTGAGTCCGGGCCCGTCCGGGTCACCTTCGCCGGTCCGGTTGTCGGCCGCCTGGTCGAGCGGGCGCCGGCGTGCGTCGAAGGGGCGGCGAGAGTACGCCTGATCGGCCCCGCCCGCCTGTCGTTCGAGCGGGGCGGTCGGCCGAACGGCCCAACCGGCGGTGGGGCCCGCGGGGCGCGGGGCAAGCGTGAAGGCGTGTCAGCCACGAACGCATCGAAGCGACTCGGATTCGGACTGCTCGGCGCCGTCCTCGCGAGCGGCCTGCTGCTCGCGGCCTGTGCCGTCCCCGACGGTCGAGCCCATGACGGGGACCCGGGCGAGGCGGTCTCCCGCCAACCGGGCGCCGTCGCCGACCACCACCCGCTCCCGGACCGGCCCGACCGGCGGGGAACCCCCTAAGCTCGGGTCATGAACCTCGAGGAGCTCGGCCGGGGCAAGTACGTCAGCCTCACCACCTTCCGCAAGGACGGCACCCCCGTCGCCACCCCCGTCTGGGCGGTGGCGGACGGGGGTGAGCTGTACGTGTGGACGCGCAGCGACTCCTGGAAGGTCAAGCGGATCCGCAACAGCGGCCGGGTCACCGTCAGCCCCTGTGACGTGCGCGGACGTGTCGAGGAGGGCGCTCCCGCGCTGCCGGGCGAGGCGCGGCTGCTCGACGAGGCGGGTCTCAAGCGGGTGCGCGGGCTGATGATGCGCAAGTACACCTGGCAGTTCTGGTTGGTGGACGTGCCCGCCACCGTGGTGCGCCGCGGCAAGCGCCCGCACACCGCGATCGCCGTCAAGCTTTGAGACTCCCGTAGCCCGCCTGTAACACGGGTGGGATCCAATGCGCCCATGGAGACGGCGACTTCGCTGCTGATCGCTCAACTCGCTGAATATCTGCGCGGGTTGACGCGGAGACTGGATCCCGGGGCGGGCTGGTACGGGGAGTTCCTGCGCCGGGACCCCGACGGGATGCGGGCCTGTCTGGAGGGAACCGCGATCCCCCCGTGGGACGTGGTGGAGTCCCTGCTGGGTGACGCCCGGGCCGTGGCCGGCGAGGTGGAGTACGCGGCCCGGCTGCGCGGCGCCGCCGCCGGGGCCTGGGACCGGGCGCCGGGCGGCGCGGGTGAACTGCGGACCCTGCTGCGCACGGCCGCCGCGCAGCGGGAGGCCTCGGAAGCCGCGCTGCGCAGCCTGACGGCCCGGCTGGGCGGCACACCGGACCCGGTGGAGGCGGCCGCGCTGGCGCGGGAGGTGGCCTGGACCCGGGACGACGCCGCCCGGGCGGCCGGTCGGCACGAGGACCTCACGGCCCGGCTCGCCGCGCTGCCGATGAACCCGGCCGAGGTGCGGGAGTGGACGCGCTCGGACACCGCGTCCGCCGCCGCGACCGGCGAACCCCTGCCCGGGATGCCGGGGCGGCGTCCGACGCCGGCCGGCCCGGTCGTCGAGGCGGCGCCCGAACCCCCGCCCCCGGAGCGGTCCGGCCAGGCCCAGCCCCAGGCAGCGACCCCGCGCCCCCCGCAAGCCCAGGCCCCGGCCCCGGCGGCGTCCATCGACCCGTCCGCCGACCCGTCCGCCGACCCGTACGGCGATCCGGCCCACGATCCCGCCCCCGCCGCGCCCCCGGTCGGTCGTGCCGAGGGGCGGTGGCTGCGCGGTGGCCGACGCTCCGGGGGCGGCGCCCGGTACGCCGGGGCGGCGGAGCCCGAGACGCCCGCCGACACCGCGCCACCCGGCGGGCCGGACGACACGGCCGCCGCCGCCCCGCGCGGGGCCCGGTTCGGCCGCCCGGAGCCGAGGCGGCCCGACCCCCCGGCCCCGGAGCCCGCGCCGCCCGGTCCCGGCCCGCGCACGCCCGGACCCCGCCGCACCGCCGTGTTCGTCGCCGGACTGGCGGACCTCCGGGCGCGGGGCCGCACCGGCGAGGCGCACGCCCTGCTGTGCGAGGCTGCGGCCTGGCCGGCCGAACTGCTGCCCGGGCTCGCGGCCGCGTTGACCCGGGCCGGGCTCGCCGCCGACTGGGCCACCCTGCTCTGGGAGGCCGCCTCGCTTCCGCCCGACCGGCTCGCGGCCGCGGCGGCGGCCCTCGCGGTGGCCGGGCGGTCCGCGGACTGCGACGCGCTGCTGCGCCAGGGGGTGGCCCGGCCCGCCGCCGAGATCGCGGAGGCCGCCCTCGCGCTCGGTGCGGCCGGTCGGGAACGGGAGGCCGACGCCCTGCTCGGCGCCTTCGTGCGGCTGCGCACCGCCGAGGAGGCGGCCGCTCTGGCGCGCCGCGATCCGCACTGGTTCGCGCCGAGGCTGCTCCGGGCCGCGGGC
This sequence comes from Streptomyces sp. NBC_01426, assembly GCF_036231985.1. Lineage (GTDB taxonomy): Bacteria > Actinomycetota > Actinomycetes > Streptomycetales > Streptomycetaceae > Streptomyces. The sequence continues at coordinate 1,835,490 of NZ_CP109500.1, read as the reverse complement.
ACCCTCCCGGGGACCCGACACCGGGACCTGACACACGCCCTGCGCGTGGCCGGTATCGCTACTCAGTAACCACTTGAGTATCAATCCGCCCGCCCGATGACAGGAAATGACCGCCTATCGACGTAGTGCGATCGACTACTCCAACCGCGCAAGGCGCTCTTGCCCCACGCTGTGACGAGGCCTACGTTCTACTCCCTACGCACACCGTCTACGTGCGTAGAAGTCGGCGTTCCCGTCGCGAGGAGCAGCTCATGGCCCAAGTCGTCCGCGCCGCGCTCGTCCAGGCCACCTGGACCGGAGACACCGAGTCGATGATCGCCAAACACGAGGAGCACGCCCGCGCGGCGGCTGCTCAAGGGGCGCAGATCATCGGCTTCCAGGAGGTGTTCAACGCCCCGTACTTCTGCCAGGTGCAGGAGGCGGAGCACTACCGCTGGGCCGAGGCCGTCCCCGACGGCCCGACCATCCGCCGCATGCAGGACCTCGCCCGCGAGACCGGCATGGTGATCGTCGTACCGGTCTTCGAGTTGGAGTCCGAGGGGTTCTACTACAACACCGCCGCCGTCATCGACGCCGACGGAAGCTACCTCGGCAAGTACCGCAAGCACCACATCCCGCAGGTGAAGGGCTTCTGGGAGAAGTTCTACTTCCGCCCCGGAAACCTCGGCTGGCCCGTCTTCGACACGGCCGTCGGCCGGGTCGGCGTATACATCTGCTACGACCGCCACTTCCCCGAGGGATGGCGTGCGCTCGGCCTGGCCGGCGCCCAGCTCGTCTACAACCCGTCCGCCACCTCCCGAGGCCTGTCCGCCTACCTGTGGCAGCTGGAACAACCCGCCTCCGCCGTCGCCAACGAGTACTTCGTCGCCGCCATCAACCGGGTCGGCCAGGAGGAGTACGGGGACAACGAGTTCTACGGCACCAGCTACTTCGTGGACCCGCGCGGTCAGTTCGTCGGGGAGGTCGCCGGCGACAAAGAGGAGGAACTCCTCGTCCGCGACCTCGACTTCGGCCTCATCGAGGAGGTCCGCAACCAGTGGGCCTTCTACCGCGACCGCCGCCCCGACGCCTACGGAGGGCTCGTACAGCCGTGACCAACCCGATCCCCCTGCACAGTCGCCACCGCACCGTCATGCCCGCCTGGCTCGCGCTCTACTACGACCGCCCCATCGAGCTCACGCACGGCGAGGGCCGCCACGTCTGGGACGCCGACGGCAACCGCTACCTCGACTTCTTCGGCGGCATCCTCACCACGATGACCGCCCACGCCCTGCCCGAGGTCACCAAGGCCGTCTCCGAACAGGCCGGGCGGATCATCCACTCCTCCACCCTGTACCTGAACCGGCCGATGGTCGAACTGGCCGAACGCGTCGCCGCCCTGTCCGGCATCCCGGACGCCCGGGTCTTCTTCACGACCTCCGGCACCGAGGCCAACGACACCGCCCTGCTGCTCGCCACGTCGTACCGCCGCTCCAACCAGATCCTGGCGATGCGCAACAGCTACCACGGCCGGTCCTTCTCCACCGTCTCGATCACCGGCAACCGGGGCTGGTCCCCGACCAGTCTCTCGCCGCTCCAGACGTACTACGTCCACGGCGCGGTGCGCACCCGGGGCCCCTTCGCGGCCCTGCCCGACGCCGAGTTCACCGCCGCCGCCGTCGCGGACCTCGAAGACGTGCTCGGCCAGGCGCGCGGCGGGGTCGCCGCGCTCATCGCGGAACCCATCCAGGGCGTCGGCGGCTTCACCTCCCCGCCCGACGGCCTGTACGGGGCCTTCCGCGAGGTCCTCGACCGGCACGGCATCCTCTGGATCAGCGACGAGGTACAGACCGGCTGGGGCCGAACCGGCGAACACTTCTGGGGCTGGCAGGCGCACGCCCAGAACGGCCCGCCGGACATCCTCACCTTCGCCAAGGGCATCGGCAACGGCATGTCCATCGGCGGCGTCGTCGCCCGCGCCGAGGTCATGAACTGCGTCGACTCCAACTCCATCTCCACCTTCGGCGGCTCCCCGGTCACCATGGCCGCCGGCGTCGCCAACCTCTCGTACCTCCTGGAACACGACCTCCAGGGCAACGCCCGCCGCGTCGGCGGCCTCCTCCTGGAGCGACTGCGCGCCGTCACCGCCGGCGTGCCCGCCGTACGCGAGGTACGCGGCCGGGGCCTGATGGCCGGCCTGGAGCTGACCAAGCCCGGCACCGACCGCGCCGACCCCGAAGCGGCCGCCGCCGTACTGGAAGCCGCCCGCGAACGCGGCCTGCTGCTCGGCAAGGGCGGCGGGCACGACACCAGCGTGCTGCGCATCGCGCCGCCGCTGTCCCTCACCGTCGCGGAGGCGGAAGAGGGCGCCGACATCCTCGAACAGGCCCTGCGCACCGCCCTCTAGCCCTCCGGGGGAGACGTACATGACCACCCGCACCCTGATCCGCGACGGCCTCGTCATCACGGCCGCCGACGAGCTCCACGCGGACGTCCTCATCGAGGACGGCCGGGTGGCGGCGCTCGCGGCCCACGGCTCGGCCACCGCCGAGGCCTGGGCCTCCCCCGACCGCACGACGGTGGACCGCACCATCGACGCGAGCGGGAAGTACGTCATCCCCGGCGGGGTCGACGCGCACACCCACATGGAACTGCCCTTCGGCGGGACCGCCGCGTCCGACACCTTCGAGACGGGCACCCGGGCCGCCGCGTGGGGCGGCACCACCACCATCGTCGACTTCGCGGTGCAGACGATGGGCCAGTCCCTGCGCCAGGGCCTCGACACCTGGTACGAAAAGGCCGACGGCAACTGCGCCGTCGACTACGGCTTCCACATGATCCTGTCGGACGTCAACGAGGGCACCCTCAAGGAGATGGACCTCCTGGTGGGGGAGGGGATCACCTCCTTCAAGCTCTTCATGGCCTACCCCGGGGTGTTCTACAGCGACGACGGGCAGATCCTGCGCGCCATGCAGCGGGCCTCCGGCAACGGCGGGCTGATCATGATGCACGCCGAGAACGGCATCGCCATCGACGTCCTCGTCGAACAGGCCCTCGCCCGCGGGGAGACCGACCCCCGCCACCACGGCGAGGTCCGCAAGGTCCTCCTCGAAGCCGAGGCGACCCACCGCGCCATCCAGCTCGCCCGGGTGGCCGGCTCCCCCCTGTACGTGGTCCACGTCTCGGCCGAGGAAGCGGTGGCGGAACTCGCCGTCGCCCGCGACAAGGGCCTGCCCGTCTTCGGCGAGACCTGTCCGCAGTACCTGTTCCTGTCCACCGACAACCTCGCGGAGCCCGACTTCCAGGGCGCCAAGTACGTCTGCTCCACGCCGCTGCGCCCCCGCGAACACCAGGCGGCCCTGTGGCGGGGCCTGCGGACCGACGACCTCCAGGTGGTCTCCACCGACCACTGTCCGTTCTGCTTCCGCGGCCAGAAGGAGCTCGGCCGCGGGGACTTCTCGAAGATCCCCAACGGGCTGCCCGGCGTGGAGAACCGCATGGACCTCCTCCACCAGGCCGTCCTCGACGGACACATCACCCGCCGCCGCTGGATCGAGATCGCCTGCGCGAGCCCGGCCCGGATGTTCGGCCTCTACCCGCAGAAGGGCACCATCGCGCCGGGCGCCGACGCCGACATCGTCCTCTACGATCCGCACGCCGAGCAGGTCATCTCCGCCGAGACGCACCACATGAACGTGGACTACTCGGCGTACGAGGGCAAGCGGATCACCGGACGCGTCGACACCGTGCTCTCGCGCGGCGAACTCGTCATCGACCGGCGCGAGTACACGGGACGAGCCGGCCACGGAGCCTTCGTCCCCCGCTCCACCTGCCAGTACCTGTAAGGAGCCGACCCATGGACTTCGGCCTCGTCCTCCAAACCGACCCGCCCGCCTCCGGGGTCGTCAGCCTCATGCGCCGCGGCGAACGCAACGGCTTCCGCTACGGCTGGACCTTCGACTCCGCCGTGCTGTGGCAGGAGCCGTTCGTCATCTACAGCCAGATCCTCGAACACACCCGGCTGATGCGCGTCGGACCGATGGTCACCAACCCCGGAACCCGCACGTGGGAGGTCACCGCCTCCACCTTCGCCACCCTCAACGACATGTACGGCAACCGCACCGTGTGCGGGATCGGCCGCGGGGACTCCGCGATGCGGGTCGCCGGACGCAAACCCAACACCCTGGCCCGGCTCGGTGAGGCCATCGACGTCATCCGCGACCTCGCCGAGGGCCGCGAGAGCGAGGTCGACGGGCAACGCCTGCGCATCCCGTGGATCCGCGACGGGGAACTGCCCGTCTGGATGGCCGCGTACGGACCCAAGGCACTGGCCCTCGCCGGCCAGAAGGCGGACGGGTTCATCCTCCAGCTCGCCGACCCCTACCTCACCGAGTGGATGGTCAAGTCGGTCCGCGAGGCCGCCACGGCGGCCGGCCGCGACCCCAACGCGATCACCATCTGCGTGGCCGCCCCGGCCTACGTCGGCGAGGACCTGGACCACGCCCGCGACCAGTGCCGCTGGTTCGGCGGCATGGTCGGCAACCACGTCGCCGACCTCGTCTCCCGGTACGGCGAGCACTCCTCGATGGTCCCGGACGCCCTCACCGAGTACGTCAAGGCCCGCCAGGGCTACGACTACAGCCACCACGGCCGCGCCGGGAACCCGTCCGCCGACTTCGTCCCCGACGAGATCGTCGACCGGTTCTGTCTCCTGGGCCCGCCCGAGGCCCACATCGAGAAACTGCGCACCCTGCGCGACCTCGGCGTCGACCAGTTCGCGGTGTACGCCATGCACGACGCGCGCGAAGCCGTGATCGACGCCTACGGAGAGCACGTCATCCCGGTGCTCGCCGGCTGAGCAGGCACCGACGGGACGGGCCGGCCGGGGAGGACGCCGGTACGGGACGACCCGCGACCCTCCGCGGGCCGTCCCGCACCGCGGCGCCACCGGGCCGGTTCACCCCGGCTTCACCCCGTGTCCGGGCGCCCGTCGGGGACCGTCGGTGGGGTTTGTCGGACCGGCGTGCTTTGCTGGGCGCATGATCGATGAATTCCTGGCCCATGACCTGTCCGCCGTCGAGGAGGCCGTCCGCGAGGCGGCCGCGGTCGAGATCATGCCGAGGTTCCGGCAGCTCGCGGACCACGAGGTGGACCAGAAGAGCGGCCCGCACGACCTCGTGACCGTCGCCGACCGCAGGGCCGAGGAGCACCTGACGGCCGCCCTGACGAAGCTGCTGCCCGGCTCGGCGGTGGTCGGCGAGGAAGCGGTGCACGCCGACCCCACCGTGTACGAGGCGCTGCGCGCCGACGCGCCCGTCTGGATCGTGGACCCCGTCGACGGCACCCGGCAGTTCGTCGCCGGCGACCCCAACTTCTGCACCCTGGTGGCGCTGGCCGTGCGCGGGGAGATCCTCGCCTCCTGGACCTTCGCCCCGGCCCTGGACGAGCTGGCCACCGCCGTGCGCGGACAGGGCGCGCACGTCAACGGCGCGCGCATCCACAGCGGTTCGCCGGAACCGGGCGCCGACCTGCGGATCGCCATCGCCCACCCGCTGTACACCTCGGAGGAGGACAAGCGGCGGCTCGCCCGGCTCGACGTCCCCGGGGTCGCGGCCCGGCCGTGCGGTTCGGCGGGCCTGGAGTACCTGAAGGTGGCGCGCGGCGAGATGGACGGCCTGGCCTTCACCTGGCCCTCGGCGTGGGACCACGCGGCGGGCCTGCTGCTGGTCGCGGAGGCGGGTGGCGCCCAGACCACGGTCGACGGGGTCCCCTTCCGAGTGGACCGGGACAACGCGCTGCCGTTCGCGGTGGGCCGCGACGAGGCCACCGCCGTCCGCGTCCGCGACCTCCTGCGCGGAGCGTGAGCGCACCGCCGCACCCCGGATCCGTGCGGGCGCGACCCATATCCTGGACGTGATGCCGCATCCTGTGGGCGGAGCCGCCGCCGGACGAAGGAGCTGTCAGTGTCGTCGATTCTCGACGCAGTCGTGGTGGGGGCGGGGCCCAACGGCCTGACGGCCGCCGTCGAACTGGCCCGGCGCGGCTTCTCGGTGGCCGTGTTCGAGGCGAAGGGGACCGTCGGCGGGGGAGCCCGGACGGAGGAACTCACCCTCCCCGGCTTCCGGCACGACCCCTGCTCGGCCGTGCACCCGCTCGGCGCCGGCTCCCCGGTGTTCGCGACGATGCCGCTCAAGCGGTACGGCCTGGAGTGGCTGCACGCCCCGCTGCCGATGGCGCACCCCTTCGACGACGGCACGGCCGCGGTGCTGTCCCGTTCCGTCGCGGAGACGGCCGCCTCCTTCGGGCCCCGCGACGCGGGCACCTACCGCCGACTCGTCCAGCCGTACCTCGGCAAGTGGGACACCCTGGCACGGGACTTCATGTCGCTGCCCTCGACCGCGCTGCCCCGCGACCCGCTCACCCTGGCCCGGTTCGGGCTGGACGGGCTGCCGCCGTCCACCTGGCTGCTGCGCCGCTTCCGGGACGACCGGGCCCGCGCCCTGTTCGCCGGGCTCGTCGCCCACGTCATCGCCCCGCTCGGCGGCATCGGAACCAGCGCGGTCGGACTGGTCTTCGCCCTCGCCGCGCACGCGGGCGGCTGGCCGATGCCGCGCGGCGGTTCGCAGTCCATCTCGGACGCCCTCGCCGCGTACCTGCGCGACCTCGGGGGAAGCGTCCACACGGACTTCGAGGTCAAGCGGCTCGACGACCTGCCCCCGGCCCGCGCGTACGTCTTCGACACCTCGCCGACCGCGCTGGCCCGCATCGCCCGCCTGGGGCGCGTCTACGACGGCTACCGGTACGGCGCCTCCGTGTTCAAGATCGACTACGCCCTGGACGGGCCGGTGCCCTGGACCGCCGAGGAACCCCGCCGGGCCGGCACCGTACAGATTGGCCCGCGCACCCGCGACATCGACGCCGCCCTGCAACTGGCCTCGGGCGGCCGGGCCCCCCGTACCCCCTTCCTGATCACCGCCCAGCCCAGCCTCGTCGATCCCGGCCGGGCCCCCGAGGGCAAGCACACCTTCTGGACGTACGGGCACGTGCCGGCGGGCTGGGAGGGCGACCTCACCGACGCCGTCGAGCGCCAACTGGAGCGCTTCGCCCCGGGGTTCCGCGACCTGGTGCTGGCCCGCGCCACCGCGGGCCCGCCCCGGCTCGCCGCCCGCAACGCCAACTACGTCGGCGGAGACATCGCCTGCGGCGCCGCCTCGGGCCTGCAACTGCTGCTCCGCCCCAAGATCAGCCTCTCCCCGTACACCACCGCCCACCCGGCGGTGTTCCTGTGCTCCTCCGCCACCCCGCCGGGCCCCGGGGTCCACGGGATGTCGGGGCACAACGCGGCCAAGGCCGTCTGGCGTCACCTGCGGAAGGAGGCCTGATGTCCGCGCGCATCACCCTGGTCCGGGGGGACATCACCACCGAGGAAGTGGACGCGGTGGTCAACGCGGCCAATTCCTCGCTGCTCGGCGGCGGGGGAGTGGACGGGGCCATCCACCGGCGGGGCGGCCCGGAGATCCTCGCCGCCTGCGAGGACCTGCGGCGCTCCCACTACGGCAAGGGCCTCCCGACGGGCCGGGCCGTCGCCACGACGGCGGGCCGGCTCCCGGCCCGGCACGTGATCCACACCGTCGGACCGGTCTGGTCCCCGGGCGACGACCGCTCGGAGCTGCTGGCGTCCTGCTACCGGGAGTCGCTGCGGGTCGCGGACGAGCTGGGCGCCCGCACGGTCGCCTTCCCGGCCATCTCCACCGGGATCTACGGTTGGCCGATGGACGACGGCGCGCGGATCGCGATCGAGACGGTGCGGGCATCGGACACCTCGGTGGAGGAGGTCCGCTTCGTGCTCTTCGGGACCGAGGCGTACGAGACCTTCGCCGCGGCCCTGTGATCCGTGTCCCGACCGGGTCCGTCCCCCGCCGGCGGTCCCCGGCCGGTCGGCCGGGGACGGACCGGGCCGGCCGATCATGGACCCCGGTGTCGGAGACGGTCGCTAGGCTTCCGGTATGACCCTTTCGGACGCGCCCACTGAGATCCCCGACGCCTTGCAGGTGCTCCACCGGGTCTTCGGCTACGACTCCTTCCGCGGCGAGCAGCAGGAGATCATCCAGCACGTCGTCGACGGCGGCGACGCGCTCGTTCTGATGCCCACCGGCGGCGGCAAATCGCTCTGCTACCAGATCCCGGCGCTGGTCAGAGAGGGCACGGGCGTGGTGGTCTCGCCCCTGATCGCGCTCATGCAGGACCAGGTGGACGCCCTCACCGCCCTCGGGGTGCGGGCCGGCTTCCTCAACTCCACCCAGGACGCGGACGAGCGCCGCGGCGTCGAGCAGGCCTTCCTCGCCGACGAGCTGGACCTGCTGTACCTGGCGCCCGAGCGGCTGCGCACCGAGGGGACGCAGCGGCTCCTCGACCGGGGCAAGGTCTCGCTCTTCGCGATCGACGAGGCGCACTGCGTGGCGCAGTGGGGTCACGACTTCCGCCCCGACTACCTCGCCCTGTCGATGCTGCACGAGCGCTGGCCCAAGGTGCCGCGGATCGCGCTGACCGCGACGGCCACCGAGGCGACGCACGGGGAGATCGCGACGCGGCTGGGGCTGGAGGAGGGCCGACACTTCGTCGCGAGCTTCGACCGGCCGAACATCCAGTACCGGATCGTCCCCAAGAACAACCCGCTCCGGCAACTGCTGGACCTGATCCGCACCGAGCACCCCGGGGACGCGGGGGTCGTCTACTGCCTGTCGCGTTCCTCCGTGGAGAAGACGGCGGCGGCCCTGGCGGAGAACGGCATCGACGCCGTGGCCTACCACGCGGGCATGGACGCCCGCACCCGTGCGGCGAACCAGTCGCGGTTCCTGCGCGAGGACGGGGTCGTGGTCGTCGCCACCATCGCCTTCGGCATGGGCATCGACAAGCCGGACGTGCGGTTCGTGGCGCACCTGGACCTGCCGAAGTCCGTCGAGGGCTACTACCAGGAGACCGGCCGCGCCGGCCGCGACGGCGAGCCGGCCACGGCCTGGCTGGCGTACGGCCTCCAGGACGTGGTCCAGCAGCGGAAGCTGATCGAGGGCTCCGAGGGCGACGACACCCGCCGCCGTTCGCTGGCGGCCCATCTGGACGCGATGCTGGCGCTGTGCGAGACCGTCGACTGCCGGCGGATGCGACTCCTGGCGTACTTCGGCCAGTCCGGCGAGCCCTGCGGCAACTGCGACACCTGTCTGACCCCGGCCGAGTCCTGGGACGGGACGGTCGCCTCGCAGAAGCTGCTGTCCACCGTGTGGCGGCTGGCCAACGAGCGACGGCAGAAGTTCGGCGCCGGGCAGATCATCGACATCCTCCAGGGGAAGAAGACCGCGAAGGTCATCCAGTTCGACCACGACGGCCTCTCGGTGTTCGGGGTCGGCGCGGATCTCGGCACCGCCGAGTGGCGCGGGGTCGTACGACAACTGCTCGCGCTCGGACTGCTCGCCGTGGAGGGCGAGTACGGCACGCTGGTCCTCACCGAGGCCAGCGGCGAGGTGCTGGGGGGCCGGCGCACCGTCCCGCTGCGCAAGGAGAAGGCCGCGCCGGCCGGCGCGGGCCGCAAGGAGTCCGGGTCCCGTTCCGGGAAGGGCGCACGCGTTCCCGTCGACCTGCCCGCGGCCGCCGTGCCGCTCTTCGAGGCGCTCCGCGCCTGGCGGGCCGAGACCGCGCGGGAGCAGGGCGTGCCGGCGTACGTCGTCTTCCACGACGCGACGCTGCGGGAGATCGCGACCCGACTGCCCGGCACCGCCGGCGAGCTGGGGGAGATCAACGGCATCGGCGAGGCGAAGCTCACCAAGTACGCCGAGGGCATCCTGGCCACGCTGGCCGCATCGGGCGGCGCGTCGCCGGCGGCGCAGGACGCCCCGGCCCCCTCGGCGTCCTCGCCCGCACCCGCGCGGGACCGCTCGGAGCCGCCGCACGACGAGGAAGAGCCGCCCTTCGACATGGACGAGGCCGACGCCCCCTGGGACGACTGGCAGTAGACGCGGGGGAGCGGTCGCTCCCCGAAACGCCCGCCCGGCCCGCTGTCGCCCCTCGACGGCGGGCCGCGCCCGCGCGTGGCCGGATGGAACCCACGCCACGCGGCGGCGAGTTGTGCGTGTGGCATCATGACCGCGTTGTCTGCCCGGGGATCACGAACCTCGGGCCGCGAGGGCGGCCGCCGAGTTTCGCCGGAGGACTGAGGATGAAGGTGCCTGGCTCTGCGTTACCGGCCTCGGAGGACAGGCAACTCAGACGGCGACTCAAGAAGGTCCGCCGCGCCTGCGAGGAGATGCTCGCGGAGTGGGGCATGGAGCACGGCTGCGGAATCGAGGAACTCCACGGGTACCTCAGCGAACAGCGCGGGCGGCCCATCCACCTCGTTCCGACGACCTTCCCCGAACGCCATCTCCTCGGCATCTGGCTGAAGTTGGACGACTTCGACGTCGTCGCCTTCGAGAAGTCGGCCTCGCCCGCCCACAAGGAACACATCATCGCCCACGAGCTGGCCCACATCGCCTTCGCGCACCGGGGGTCCGTGCGGCTGGACGGCGTCGAATCCGGTCCGCTGTTCGCGGACGTCGACCCCGCGGCCGTACAGGGCGCGCTCATGCGCTCCCGCTACAGCGACGGCGAGGAGCAGGAGGCCGAGACCATGGCCTCCCTCATCCTGGCCCGGGCCACGAAGCGTTGGGTCGAACAGGCCTGGGCCGTCCCGGAGGAGGCCGCCGACGTCCTCGCCCGCATCGAACGCGGCCTCGGAAAGCCGGACCAGCAGTGACCACCCTCTACACCGTCCTCGCCTGGGTCTGCGCCTTCGTCGGACTCGCCGCGTTCGCCTACCGGCTCCCGGACCTGCTGCGCCGCCGGCACGACGTCGCGCTGTGGGCGCTGTGCGTGTACTTCCTGTGCTCCGGCATCAGCTTCCTCGTCGACCTGGACCAACTCCGCCTGCACATCTCGGACTTCTTCGGCCTGCCCAACATCACCTCGCTGATCACGCAGGCCGCGGTGGTCGTCCTCACCGCCGCGCAACAGGTCGTGCTCGTCCACTGGTCGGCGCCCCCCGACCAGGCCCGCCGGATGGCCCGACAGCGGGTCCTGTTCTTCGGCGCGGCGCTCTGCGTGCTCGTCGTCGCCTCCTTCGCCGTCGGCCCCGTGGCCCAGTCCGAGACGGCGACCTCGACGATCCTGCTGAGCATCCAGGACGGCCGCTACGCGCTGTACATGTTCTTCTACCTGCTGATCTGCGCCGTGGGGCAGGCGGAGACCGTGCGGCTCTCGCTGCGGTTCACCAAGGTCGCCAACCGGACGTGGCTCGCGGCCGGCATGCGCACCGTCACCCTCGGCGCGAGCCTCATCCTGGTCTACTGCGTCACCCGGAGCATCCAGATCGCCGGCACCCGACTGGACTTCGACGGAGCGGCACTCGACCCCGTCCAGTGGACGTGCGGCAGCGTCGGGGCCCTGCTCCAGGTCACCGGATGGACCATCCCCTCCTGGGGGATCCACCTCACCCGCGTACGCGCCTGGATCCGCAGCTATCGCGCGTACCTGTGCCTGCGCCCCCTGTGGCGCGCCCTCCACCAGGCCCTCCCCGACATCGCGCTGGACCCGCCCAGGTCGTGGCCGCGCGACCTCCTCCCGCCCAGGGACCTGCACTACAGCCTCTACCGCCGCGTCATCGAGATACGCGACGGGCAGCTCATGCTGCGCACCTCGCTGTCCTACGACGAGTTCTCCCGGGTCGCCCGCTCCCTCGACCTCCCCGACGACCCGACCTCGCCCCTCGGCGAGGCCCTCCAGGTCCGGGCCGCCTTGAGCCGTTCCCCCGAGGAGGGGACCGAACCGGACGACGCGTCCGGGATCCCCGCGCGCCCGCCGTACGAGGACTTCCGCGAAGAGGTGCAGTGGCTGACCCGGGTCGCCTCGTCGTTCACCGCCCTGGGCCAGGACGACCGCTTGCCCGCCACGCGGACCGGCACGCCGTGACGCCCTCCGCCGCCCGCACCGTGGAACGCCTCGTGGCCCTGGACGCCGCGCGGGGCGCGACGGCCGCGCTGCCCGCCGTACGCCGGGCCCTGCGGGACTTCCCCGAGCTGTCGGGCGACACCGCGCCCCCACGGGGCCGGGACGTCGACCGGGTCGCCGCCCTGGCCGAACTGAGCGAGGTCGTCGGCTGGATCCTCTTCGACGCGGGGCTCCACCGGCAGGCCCACCGCGCCAACGCACGCGCCCTCACCCTGACGGAGCTCTGCGGAGACCGCTGGACGCAGCGGCTCACCCTGCTCAACCACAGCATGCTCCAGACGGCCGAGGCGGACCCCCGGGGCGCCCTGGAGACGGCGGCCCGGGTGGCCGGCCCGCGCCCCCTGCCCGCCCGGGTGGACAGCCTCGTCCTCATCCGGCAGGCCCACGCGAGCGCCGTACTGGGCGGCCGGCGCGAGGCCCGCCGACTGATCTCGCGCGCCCGGAGCCGGTTCCTCGACGGACTGTCCCGGCACGACCCGCACTGGGCCTGGTGGATCGACGAGAACGAACTGCTCGGACACGAGGGCTGGGTCCTGGCCCGACTGGGCGACTGGGACCGGGCCCTGCCCCTGCTGCACCGGGCGGCCACGGCCCCCGGACCGTCCTACCGGCACCTGTTCGGCGCGGAACTCCTCGCCGCCCTGGCCCGCGCCGGGGCCTGGACCGAGGCGCTGGACCTCATCGCCGACCTGGCCCCGCGCGCCGCCGCCATCGGTTCCGCACGCACCACCCGGACCCTGGCGGGCGCCGCGAGCGGACTGCGCCGAGGAACGCGCGTCCCCGCGTCGCTCAAGGACGCGGCGGCCCACCTCCTGGAGTGCCTGCCCGCACCGGCGGCGCGGAGCCCCCGCCCGGCCTGAGACCCCTCCTCCACCGGATCACCGGGACTCCCCGGGCATCATCGCGACCCACACACAGACAGGGATCACATGCGCCACATCCGAATATCCATGCCCGCGGCGGCGGCCGTCCTCACGGCGGCCGTGCTCTTCTTCGCCGCCGGCAGCCCCGCGCTCGACACGGCCCCGCAGTCGCCGGTCGCCGCCTCGGTGGCGAACCAGGAACTGGCGCCGGGCAGCCGGGGCAGCGCCTACGTGTCCACCCACCTGTACTTCGGCACCGGGCGGCACAACGGCAACCCGCCGATCACCGAAGCGCAGTTCGACAAGTTCGTCACCGACGTGATCACCCCGCGCTTCCCGTCCGGCCTCACCCTCCAGGAGGCCCGCGGCCAGTGGCGGGACAAGGAGGGCGACATCAACCGGGAGAAGTCCTACGAGCTGACGGTCCTCTACCCGGTGGGCGAGGCCCGGGCGCGGGACGCCGACATCGAGTACATCCGCCGCCTCTACTGCAAGACCTGGGAGCTGGAGTCCGTGGGCCGCGCCGACGCGCTGGTCCGCGCCGACTTCTGACGGGGCCCGGGCCCGGCCCGCGGGTCCGGGCCCGACCGTCCCCGCAGCGCCGGGGCGCCCGGGCGGGGCGCCCCCCGCCCCGGTGCGACCGCAGCGCCCCGGGGCGAGCCCTCGGTTAGGGTGATTCGGAAGGAAACAGGCCCACCAGCGACGAGGTCGGTGCGTTGGACACTTACCGGTCGACGAGCGAGGTGCCGGACCCGCCGGTGGCGACGGTCGGCTATGCGGGAGTGCTCCGCGAGCTGCTGCCGATCGCCCTGTGGCGGGAGGACGCCGACGGCCGCGTCGTGGAGTGGTCGCTGGCCGCACAGGACCTGCTCGGCCACCGCCCCGAGGACATCCTCGGCCGCCCCGGCACCGCGGTCCTGGTGCCCGACGCCAACCGGGAGCTGGCCGACGACCTGACCCGGCGGGTCCAGGCGGGCGAGACCGTCGTCGGAACCCTTCCCGTGCGCCACCGGGACGGGCATCGCGTGACGATGGAGATGTGGATCGTGCCCGCCGCCGACCCGCAGGGGCGCACGGGCGCCCTGCTCATCGCCGTGGAGACCTCCGAAGTCCTGCACATGCGGGACTCCCTCGTCGCCCTCCAGAGCCTCTTCACCCAGTCCCCGATAGGCCTCGCCACCCTCGGCCCCGACCTGCGGTTCCTGCGCGTCAACGACGCCCTCGCCCGGATGAACGGGGTCTCCGCGGCGGCGCACCTCGGCCGCCGCCTCACCGAGGTGGTCCCCGGGGTCAACGCGGTGGCCCTGGAGGCCACGATGCGCCAGGTCCTCGACGGGGGCACCGCCGTCGTCGACGTCCGCCGCACCGGCCGCACCCCCGCCGACCCCGAGCACGACCGGACGTGGTCCTGCTCGTACGCCCCGTTGCTCGACGGGAGCGGGCGCAGGCTCGGCCTGATCGCCTCCCTCATCGACATCACCGAGGGCCAGCGGGCCCAACTGGAGGCCGAACGCGCCCGGACCCGCTTCGCCCTCCTCGCCGAGGCCGGCACCCGCATCGGCACCACCCTCGACCTCAGCCAGACCGCCCGGGAGATCGTCGACCTGCTCGTGCCCCAGCTCGCCGACTCGGCCGACGTACAGCTCCTGGAAGCCGTCCTCGACCCCGACGAGGCGACCGGCGGTACCTCCGCGCGCGGCCTCCTGCGCCGACTGGCCGCCGGCTTCCCCGATCCGACCGCGCCCACCGCGAAACTCGTCGCCGGGCAGACCTTCCAGGTCCCGGTCGGGACCGTGTACGAACGGGTCATCTCCGACGGCCGGCCCATGAACCTCTACCTCTCCGACATCCCGGCGCTGATCACCGACCCGCGCGCCGAACCCCTGCGCGACTACCTCGCCACCCTGGGGTCGGCGCGGCTGGTCCCGCTGGTCGCACGCGGCAAGGTGCTCGGCGCCGTGGCCGTGACCCGGGTGCGCGAACGCGAGCCCTTCGACGAGCAGGACTGCGTGCTCGTCGACGAGCTGGTGGCCCGCGCCGCCCTCAACATCGACAACGCCCGCATGTACACCACCCAGCGCCAGGCGGCCCTCACGCTCCGGCGCAGCCTCACCAACAGCGCCCTCCCCGAGGTCACCGGCCTCGAACTCACCGGCCGCTACCTGCCCGCCAGCGACCACGACGTGGGCGGCGACTGGTACGACGTCATCCAGCTGGCCGGCGGACGGACCGGCCTGGTCATCGGCGACGTGATGGGCCACGGGATCCACGCCGCGGCCGTCATGGGCCAGCTCCGCACCTCGGTGCGGACCCTCGCGCGCCACGACGTGCCGCCCGCGCTGATGCTCCGCTCCCTCGACGCGGTGGTCGCCGACCTGGGCGAGGACGAGATGGCCACCTGCGTGTACGCCGTCCTCGACCCGGCCGGCGGGGGCTGCGAGATCGCCCGCGCCGGCCACCCCCCGCCCGCCGTCGTCACCGCCGACGGCACGGTCACCTTCCTCGACGGACCGCCCGGGACCCCGCTGGGCACGGGCGGGCAGGACTTCCGCACCGAGGAGGTGCCGTTGCCCCCGGGGACCCTGCTGGCGCTGTACACCGACGGTCTGATCGAGTCCCGGGACTCGGACCTCGACCACGGCATGGAACGGCTGGCCCGCGCCCTCGGGCAGGCGGGACGGCCCCTGGAACAGCTCTGCGACGGGATCCTCGACCTGCTGCCCGCCGCCCCGCAGGACGACGTGGCCGTCCTGCTGGCCCGTACGGCGCACAACCCGCCCGCGTGACCCGGCGCGGCACCGCCACCGGGCCCCGCGCCACCGTCACCAGGCCAGGCCCTCCAGGTCGTCCAGGTCCAGCGTGAGGGCCGCCAGCGGCTCCGCAGGGTTCCCGGTCAGCGGGAGCTCCGCCCAGATCACCTTCCCCCGCTCGGTGTACCGCGTGCCCCACCGCTCCGCGTACTGCGCGACGAGGAACAGCCCCCGGCCGCCCTCGTCGGTGGTGGCCGCGTACCGCAGGTGCGGGGACGTGCTGCTGCCGTCCGACACCTCGATGATCAGCGTCCGGTCGCGCAGCAGCCGCACCCGGACGGGCGCGCTCCCGTAGCGGATGGCGTTGGTGATCAGCTCGCTGAGGATCAGCTCCGCCGTGAAGGCGATCTCCTCCAGGCCCCAGGCGGCGATCTGCGCCGAGCCCGCGTTGCGCACCCGCGACACCGCCGCCGTGTCGCCGGGCACGTCCCATTCCGCGATCCGCCCGGCGTCCAGCCGCCTGGTGTCGGCGATCAGGAGGGCGATGTCGTCGCTCGGCACCGGGAACAACAGCGTCGCCAGCACGTCGGCGCACGCCTGGTCGGGACTGCGTCCGGGCAGCGACAGGGTTTCGCCGAGCAGCCGCAGACCGGTGTCGAAGTCCCGGTCGCGGTCCTCCAGCAGGCCGTCGGTGAACAGCGCGAGCCGGCTCCCCTCGGGCAGCATCAGCTCGGTGGTCTCGAAGGGCATCCCGCCCACGCCCAGCGGCAGCCCGGTCGGCAGCTCGGGGAACTCCACCCGCCCGTCGGGGTGGACCAGCGCCGGCCCGGGATGCCCGGCGCTCGCCAGCGTGCAGCGGCCCGACACGGGGTCGTAGACCGCGTACAGGCAGGTGGCGCCGGTGACCCCGGCGGCCTCCTCGACGGGCTCGCCGTCCTGCGCGTCGAGGTCGTTCTCGTTGCGGTCGATCCGGTCGATCAGCTCGTCGAGGTGTCCGAGCAGCTCGTCGGGCGGCATGTCCAGGGTGGAGAAGTTGTGGACCGCGGTGCGCAGGCGTCCCATCGTCGCCGCCGCGTGCACCCCGTGCCCGACCACGTCCCCGACGACCAGGGCCACCCGCGTCCCCGGCAGCGGGATCACGTCGAACCAGTCGCCGCCCACCCCGGCCTTCGCGGGCAGGTACCGGAACGCGACGTCCACGGCGGTCAGGTCGGGCAGCACCCGGGGGAGCAGGCTGCGCTGGAGCGTCACGGCGGTGGCGTGCTCGCGGGTGTAGCGGCGGGCGTTGTCGATGGAGACCGCGGCCCGCGCGCCGAGTTCCTCCGCGAAGGACAGGTCCTCCTCGTCGAAGGCCTCGGGGGTGTCCGCCCGCCAGAAATTGGCCATTCCCAGGACCACCCCGCGGGCCTGGAGCGGTACGGAGATCAGCGAGTGCAGCCCGTACTCCAACGCGATCCGGGTCCCCTCCGCGTCCTGGGCCCGCCAGCCGAAGGCGGTGCGCAGATCGGAGGCCAGCACCGCGCTGCCCGCGGCGAGGGCCGCGGCCATCGGCGCCGTCGGCACGACGAACCGGATGACGTCCCCGACCGGCTGGAGCGGCTGGTCCGTGCGGACCCCCGACACGGCCGCCCGCCGCATCTCCGTGTACGCCCCGGTGGGCACCGAGGGCTCCTCGCCGTGCAGCACCGGTTCCAACAGCTCGACGGTCACGAAGTCCGCGAACCGGGGGACGGCCACCTCCGACAGTTCCTCCGCGGTCCGCGTCACGTCCAGGGTGGTACCGATCCGCACCCCGGCGTCGTACAGCATCTGGAGCCGGTCCCGGGCCACCTCGGCCCGGCCGGAGAGCGCGGCGAGCTCGGTGGAGTCCCGCAGGGTCACCACGCTGCCCGAGGGGCGCCCCGCGTACGGCTTGGTACGGCGGACGTTCACCGCGAGCAGGCGGTCGCCCGCCGGGTGCACCTCGTCCGTCACCACGCGCCCCGACGTCAGCAGGGCCGCCGTACGGGGGTCCAGTCCGAGGTCTTCCACGTGCTGCTGCTCGGCGTCGGGGGGCAGCCCCAACAGCCGGCGGGCCTCGTCGTTGGCGAGTTGCAGTCGATGGTCGGCCCCGATGATCAGCACGCCCTCGCGCACGGCGTGCAGCACCGCCTCGTGGTGCTCGTTCATCCGCGCCATGTCGGCGGGACCCAGGCCGCTGGTCTGGCGCCGCAGTCGGCGGCTGACGAGAGCGGCTCCGCCGGTGCCGAGCACCAGGGCGCCCACCGCGGCGCCGATCAGCAGCGGGAGCTGGTTCTCGACCGCGTCACCGACGTTCTGGATCTCGATGCCGGTGGCGACGAGGCCGACGACCGCGCCGCTCGCGTCCCGCACCGGGACCACGGCGCGGACCGCGCTGCTCGGTGCGCCCTTGAAGGTCTCGGTGAAGGACTCGCCCCGCACGGCACGATCGAGGTCGCCGGTGGCCCGCCGGCCGATCAGCTCGGTCCGGGAGTCGGTGTAGCGCACCCCGTCGGTCTTCAGGACGGAGATGAAGTCGAGCCCGGAGGCCTTGCGGGCGCCCTCCGCCAGCGGCTGGAGCACGGCCGTCGGATCGGAACTCCTGAGGGCGGCGGGCAGGCCGGGCGCACGCGCGAAGGACTCGGCGGCGGCCAGCGAGCGGTTGCGGGCGTCCTGCCGGCTGTCGTACCGGGCCTGGAACACCAGCGCCAGCGCCGCCGCGGCGATCAACATCAGCACGATCACGGCCTGCAACGCGAACACCTGACCGGCGACACTGCCCGGGGCCAGGGAGAGACGCGCGAGCAGGCCCGATGGTTGGCCCGCCGGCGGTGATCCCCGGGGTCGACCCGAACGTCCGGTCATGAGCCATTTCTAACACTGTCGCCGCGGTTTGGGGGTGGCGGAGGCATCCGCGCGATATGCACGCGGACTCATGCCGACGTGCGCGGTGAACCGTTGGCGGAAGTTCACCTCGCCGGAGAACCCGGCCCGGCGGGCCACCTCCGCCACCGGATGGTCGGTGCGTTCCAGCAGTTTGCGGGCCTCGTCCAGGCGGTGGCGCAGGAGCCACTTGTGCGGGGTCGTGCCCGTCCCGGCCGCGAAGTGCCGGGCGAAGGAGCGGGGCGACATGCCGGCCCAACGGGCCAGTGTGGCCACGTCAAGGGGCTCGTGCAGATGGCGCAGGGCCCGTTCCCGCACGGCCGCGAGCGCCTCGGCGGTACGGTCCGCCGCGGGGGTGGGCCGGTCCAGGTACTGGGCGTGGTCCCCGGTGCGGAAGGGTCCCGTGACCATGGACCGGGCGATGGCCGCGGCGACCTCCGAACCGTGCGCCTCCCGGACCAGGTGCAGGCACAGGTCGATGCCGGAGGCCACCCCGGCGGACGTCCAGATGCCCGAGTCCTCCACGAACAGCGGGGCGTCCTCGACCAGCACGCCGGGATGGCGCTCGGCCAACCGGGGGGCGAGCCACCAGTGGGTGACGGCCCTGCGCCCCTCCAGCAGCCCGGCCTCGGCGAGGATGAACGCCCCGGCACACAGCGAGGCCACCGGCACGCCCCGCGCGTGGGCCTCCCGCAGGGCCGCCAACACGGGCTCGGGCGTCGGGTCGGTCGGCTCGGACAGCGCCGGTACGACGACCAGGTCGGCGCGGGCCAGCCAGTCCAGGTCCCGGTCGGGCGCCAGCGTCAGCCCGCCGGGCAGGGCGATCGGCCCGGTGTCCAGGGCGCAGCGCCGCAGCTCGAAGTGCGGGACGCCGGCGCGGCTGCGGTCGGGCCCCCAGACCTCGGTGATGACGGCCAGGTCGAAGGCGCGGATGCCGGGCTGACAGACGATCGCGATCCGGTGCATGCCTGCCATTGTGGCAGGATCCCATCGGTTCGGGTCCGCGCCGCCCCTGTCGGGTCCGGCGCCCGCCGCACAGGATGAGGCCATGACGACGAACGAGAACCCGAACCCGAACGACCCCGCGATCGAGATCGCCGACAACACCGCCCTGGTCGTCGTCGACGTCCAGCGCGGCTTCGACGACGCGTCCTTCTGGGGCCCGCGGAACAACCCGGAGGCGGAGGCCAACATCGCCGCCCTCATGGACGCCTGGCAGGAGACGGGCCGCCCCGTGGTCCTGGTCCGGCACACCTCGGTCCTCTCCGGTTCCGTCCTGGCCGAGGACCACCCCGGCCACGCGTTCAAGGACTTCGTGCAGGACCGCCGGCACTCGGCCGCCCTGCTGGTCACCAAGACGGTGAACTCCTCGTTCCACGGCACCCCGGACCTGGCGCGGTGGCTCGACGCGCAGGGCATCGGCGCGTTCGTCGTCGTCGGGATCCAGACCAACATGTGCGTGGAGACCACCGCCCGGATCGGCGGCAACCTCGGCTACGAGGTGCTCGTCCCCCTCGACGCCACGCACACCTTCGACCTCGAAGGCCCGGACGGTCTGCGTCTGACCGCCGACGCGCTGACCACCGCCACGGCCGTCAACCTCCACGGCGGCGGTTTCGCCCGGGTGACCACCACCGCCCGGCTCCTCTCTGCGGTCCGCGGCGCGGTCGCGGCGTAGCCGGGGCGCGGGTTTGTCCCGGGCCGGTGGGGTCAGCGATCGGCCCAGGTCACCGCGTAGTACCGCAGCCGGTCGTCCTCCCGCAGGAACCGCATCCCGGCGGCGGCCATCACCCGCCGGGATGCCGTGTTCTCCCGGTCGGTGTCCCCGTCCACCCCGCGGGCGCCGTGCGCGCGGGCGTGGTCCAGCAGGGCGCGCAGCGCCTCGGCGGCATGACCGCGGCCCCGGGCCGCAGGGGTCAGCCCGAAGCCGACGGTGACCCGTCCGGCGGCGTTCGCCGGCCCGTGGAACCCGGCCCCGCCGATCGCGACGCCGTCCTCGCGGCGCCGGATCTCGTACGCGCCGAACGGCCCCGGATCGCCGTGCTCGGCGAGCAGGCGCAGGAACCGCTCCGCCCCCGCCCGGTCCGCGGCGTCCGGGTACCCGGGCCCCCACCGGTCGTCGGGCCGGGGCGTCCCGGACGCGAGGTGTTCGGCCGAGGCCCGGTCCAGGGGCGCGAGCAGCAGTCGCGCGGTCAGCAGTGTGGTCACGGGCCCTGCCTACCAGTCGGGCCCGACCGGCCGGTACCGCATGGTTCGGGCTCCCGGCCCCCGACCCCGGCCCCCGTCCCCCGACCCCGGACACGCCCGAGGCCCGGCCCCTGCGTCGGGGACCGGGCCTCGGGCGTGTCTCGCAGGCGTCAGAGCACGTCGGCGGCGATGTTGGCCGCGACCCGCTCCAGCAGGGGACCGGCGTTCGCGATGCACTTCGCGGGGTCCGGCTCGATCTCCGTCAGCGGGTACGCCCGCCGGATGCCGGCGGCCTGGAGGGCCTCCTGCTCCAGCAGCAGCCGCCCGCACACCGCGACGACCTCCTTGCCCGCCGCGCGCGCCGCGGCCGCCACCCCGGCCGGGGCCTTGCCGTGCAGGGTCTGCTCGTCCAGCGAACCCTCACCGGTGATGACCAGCGTGGCCCGCTCCAGAGCCGGCGCGAAGCCGAGCACCTCCAGCATCAGCTCGATGCCGGGACGGAACGTCGCACCGAGGAGCAGCGCGCCGTAGCCGATGCCGCCCGCGCCGCCCGCGCCCGGCAGCACCGCGCACTCGGCGGCCTTCGGGCCGATCGACTTCTCCAGTACGACCGCGAAGTGCGCCAGCGCCGCGTCGAGCGTCGCCACGTCCTCGGGCGACGCGCCCTTCTGCGGGCCGTAGACCGCCGGCGCGCCCTTCGGGCCCGTCAGCGGGTTGTCCACGTCGCTGGCGAGGACGAAGTCCACGTTCGCGAAGCGCGGGTCGACGCCGGACAGGTCCGCCGAGGCCAGTGACGCCAGGGCGCCGCCGCCGGGACCGACGGGTTCGCCGTTCGCATCCAGGAACACCGCGCCCAGCGCCGCGAGCATGCCCGCGCCGCCGTCGGTGGTGGCGCTGCCGCCCACGCCGAACACGATCGAGCGGGCGCCCGCGTCCAGCGCCGCCTTCAGCAGCTCGCCCGATCCGTACGTGGTCGCCGTCAGCGCGGCGAACACGCCCGAAGGCAGCAGCTGGAGCCCGGAGGCCTCCGCCATCTCGACCACCGCGGTGCCGTCGCGCAGCGCGAAAGCAGCCGTGACCTGGTCACCGAGGGGTCCGGTGACCCGTACCTCCCGGCGTTCGAAACCGGCCGCCACGGCGGCCGCGACCGTACCGTCGCCGCCGTCCGCGACGGGGAGGGTCTCGATCTCCACGCCCGGGACGGCGCTGCGAAGGCCCGCCGTCACCCGCTCCGCGACCTGCACGGCCGTGAGCGAGCCCTTGAATTTGTCCGCGGCGATGAGCACGCGCGCGGTCTCAGTTACTGCTCCGTCCGTCACCTTGCTAATCCCTTGCTATCGAACAGTGCAGTCGCGCCCCCATGAGCGTATCCGGAGGATCCTCCTATGCCCATGGGTGGCCTGGGCCACACCCGGCGCGCCATCGCCCTAAATCGGTATATACGCCTGCATAGTGTGGCCGCATGAGCGCCGATTCGCTGGAACAGCCACGTCCGGATCCCCCGGGCGCGGGTCCGAACGACCCGGGGAGCGGTACTCCCGACCTCCAGGTGGTCGCGATCGGAGTGCTCGCCGTGCTCGCCGTCGTGGCGTGGGCGGTGTTCGGCAAGGACTCCTTCGACACCGCGTCGAGCACGGCGCTCGCCTGGGTGCTGGGCAACTTCGCCTGGCTGTTCGTGATCGCCGCCGACGTCTTCCTCGTCATGTGCGTCGTCCTCGCCCTCGGTCGGTTCGGCCGGATCAGGCTCGGCGCCGACGACTCCGAGCCCGAGTTCACGAACCTGTCCTGGATCGCGATGATGTTCAGCGCCGGCATGGGCATCGGCCTGATGTTCTACGGCGTGGGAGAGCCGCTCACCCACTTCCTGCACCCGCCACCCGCCTCCGGGGCGGCCCCGGGGACCGGCGCCGCCGCCCGCGCGGCCCTGGACTACTCCTTCTTCCACTGGACCCTGACCCCCTGGGCCATCTACGGCATCGCGGGCCTCGCCCTGGCCTACGCGACCTTCCGCAAGGGCCGCGGCAACCGGCTCAGCTCCGCCTTCGTCCCGCTGATCGGCGAGCGGCGGGCCACCGGACCGCTCGGCAGGACCATCGACCTGCTCGCCGTCTTCGCCACGGTCTTCGGCACCGCGACCAGCCTCGGCCTCGGCGCGCTCCAGGTGGCCGAGGGGCTCGACCTCACCGCCGGCGTCGAGGACACGATCACCGTCCAGCTGATCATCATCGGCTCGCTGTCGGCTGCCTTCGTGCTCTCCGCCTTCTCCGGCCTGCACAAGGGCGTGAAGTGGCTGAGCACCATCAACCTCGTGCTCGCCGCGGTGCTCATGCTCTTCGTCTTCGTCCTCGGCCCGACCGTCTACATCCTCGACGTCATCCCGGCGAGCGTCGGCAGCTACCTGCACGAACTGCTGCCCCTGGCGACCGGGACCGGCGCCTTCACCGACAGCACGTGGCTCGGCGCGTGGACCATCTTCTACTGGGCGTGGTGGCTCTCCTGGGCCCCGTTCGTCGGCACCTTCATCGCCCGCATCTCGCGCGGCCGCACCATCCGCGAGTTCCTCATCGGCGTGCTGCTGGTGCCCAGCGGCGCCACCGTCGTCTGGTTCTGCGTGATGGGCGGCACCGCCATCCGGCTCGAATCCACCGGCGCCGCCGACCTCGCCGGCAAGGTCCGCGAGGGCGTGGAGGCGTCGCTCTTCGCGATGCTCGACGCGCTGCCGCTGGGCACCGTCACCTCCTGGGTGGCGATGGTCCTGGTCATGACCTACTTCGTCACCAGCGCCGACTCCGCCTCCCTGGTCATGGGCTCGCTCACCAGCCGCGGCTCCCTGAACCCGCCCACCTGGCTGGTCGTCACCTGGGGCATCCTGATGGCCGGCGTGGCCGCCGCGCTGCTCCTCGCGGGCGGCCTGAAATCCCTTCAGACCGCGACCATCCTGGTCGCACTGCCCTTCGTCGTCGTCATGTTGCTGCTCTGCTGGGCCCTGGTGAGGGAACTGCGCGAGGACCCCGGCGCGGGCCCCGCCCGCACGCACGCGCTCCACGGGATGCGCGACGCCGTCAAGGCGATGGTCGGCGACGCCGTCACCGGACAGGACCGGGCCGGCCACCACCGGCTCAAGCGGGTCGCCGAGTCCAAGGGGCGGGACCGCACGGACGGCGAGGACGGCGCCTCCGGTACGTGATCCACACACCCGGCGGCGGCTGGGTAGGGTTGCGGGCGTGACCACCACCGATGCCTACGCCACCTACATCGCGAGCCTGCCCCGGGTGCTGGCCGGCGCCGCCGCGCTCTTCCGCGACGCCGAGGGACGGGTGCTCCTCGTCGAGCCGAACTACCGCGCGGGCTGGGCCCTGCCGGGCGGCACCATCGAGTCGGACACCGGCGAGTCCCCGCGCACGGCGGCCCGCCGCGAGAGCGCCGAGGAGATCGGACTCGACGTCGCGCTCGGCAGACTGCTCGCCGTCGACTGGAGCGTGGGCCCCGACCGCCCGCCGATCGTCGCGTACGTCTACGACGGGGGCGTGCTGGACGCCGGACAACTGGCCTCGATCAGGCTCCAGGAGGAGGAACTGGTCTCCTGGAAGCTGGTCGAGCCCGACGAACTCACCACCCACCTGCTCGGATCGCTCGGCCTGCGCACCCAAGAGGCCCACCGCGTGCTGGAGTCGGGCGAGAGCACCGCAGAGCTGGAGAACGGCCGCCGCCCGGCGACCGCATAGTCCCGTTACACCAGGCCTACTTCGACCAGGACAGAATTCAGCGAATGATCACGATGTACGCCTGGCCCAGCACGGCCGACGGGCCCGACGCCCTCCCCATGGTCCACTTCACCACCGACGACCAGTCCAGCGGCGAGTTCACCGCCGAGGGGACCCCGGTCTGGATGTTCGACGGCGCGATACGCGACGGCGGATGGGCCGAGTTCGGCGACTTCGAGGGCTGGTCGACCCCCGCCGAGGGCTGGCAGGCCTTCTACCGCCGCGAGGACGACCTCCTCGCCGTCACCGGACCCGGCGCCTGCGAAGGCTGGTACCAGGGCAAACTGGGCGCCGACGCCGCGTGGGTGGCCGCGGCCGGGGAACAGCAGAGCGTGGTGCTGCTCGCCGCCCCCGTCCAACACCCCTCGCTGTACGCCTACGCGGTGGAAGCCGGCGCCGGCTTCGCCCTGCTGGTGCCCCTGGTCGTCATCTAGTGCCGTAGGGCCCGCCTTCGGGATGGGGCCGGATCAGGCCAGTTCCTCCTGGGTGGGCGCGCCGGACTCGAAGGCCAGCAGCTTCACCTTGCGCTCCACCCCGCCGCCGTAGCCCGTCATGCCCCCCGAGGCCCCGATGACGCGGTGGCAGGGCACGATGATGCCGATCGGGTTCCTGCCGTTCGCCAGACCCACCGCGCGCGAGGCACCCGGCTTGCCCAGCTTGTCCGCGAGCTGCCCGTACGACCAGGTCTCGCCGTACGGGATGCGCACCAGCTGCTCCCACACACTGCGCTGGAACTCGGTGCCCTCCATGCGCAGCGGCAGGGTGAACTCGCTCAGCTCCCCGGCGAAGTACGCGGTCAACTGCCGCACCACTTCGGGGAACGGCGCCTCGCTCTCCTCGACCCGCTCCCCGAAGGACTCCTCGGCCGGTCGGTGCCGCTGCCCGACCATGTACAGGCCGCTCAGGACGCCGTCGGTGGCGACGAGCGTCAGCGGGCCGTAGGGGCTCGCGACGACGGTGTGCTG
Source organism: Streptomyces sp. NBC_01426 (assembly GCF_036231985.1). Classification (GTDB taxonomy): domain Bacteria; phylum Actinomycetota; class Actinomycetes; order Streptomycetales; family Streptomycetaceae; genus Streptomyces. Next base: position 1,810,063 of record NZ_CP109500.1, on the reverse strand, counting down.
CTTGCTGGTCATGACGGTCGGGCTCCTTCAGACGGGCAGGTGGTTGATGGCGTGGTCCTCGGTGGCCCACAGGTACTGCACGGCGTACGCGCGCCAGGGCCGCCAGCCGGCCGCCCGGGCGGTCAGCGCCGCAGGCGTCCACGGGAGACCGAGACCCCGCGCCGCCCGCCGGACCCCCAGGTCCGACGGCAGGAACGCGTCCGGGTCGCCCAGCGCCCGCATCGCGATGACCTCGGTGGTCCACGGACCGAAGCCGGGGAGCTCGCCGAGGCGCGCCCGGGCGCGTTCCCAGTCGCTGTCGATGCCGAGCGGCAGCGAACCGTCCGCCAGCGCCGCCACGAGCGTGGTCAGCGTCGTACGGCGGCTGCGCGGCAGGGCCAGGGACTCCGGGTCCAGCCCGGCCAGCGCCTGCGGGGAGGGGAACAGGTGCGTCAGCCCGCCCGCCGGGTCGGGATCGGCCACCGGCTCGCCGTGCGCGACGACCAGCCGGGCCGCGTGGGTACGGGCCGCCGCGGTGGACACCTGCTGCCCGAGGACCGCCCGTACGGCGAACTCGGCCGCGTCGACGGTACCGGGCACCCGGCGCCCGGGAGCCTTGTCCACGAGCGGCGCCAGCAGCGGGTCGGCGCGCAGTTGCTCGTCGATCGCCTCGGGGTCGGCGTCCAGGTCGAGGAGGCGACGGCAGCGGCTGATGGCGAGGGTGAGGTCGCGCAGGTCGGTCAGGGCCAGCTGGCAGCCGATGTGGTCGGGCTGCGGGGTGAGCGCGACCACGCCGGTGCCGTAGGGCAGGCGCAGGGTCCGGCGGTAGGCGCCGGCCCGCCATTCCTCGACCCCGGGCACGGCGGTCGCGGCGAGGTGGCCGAAGAGGTTGTCGGGGTTGAGCGGGGACCGGTACGGCAGCCGCAGGCTTATGGTCCCCGGGATCCGCGGCGTGTTGCGGTGGGCCTTCTCGCCGCGGGTCCGCAGCTCGCTGGGGGAGAGGGCGAAGACCTCGCGGACGGTGTCGTTGAAGGTCCGGATCGAGGAGAACCCGGCGGCGAAGGCGACGTCGGCCATGGGCAGCTCCGAGGTCTCGATCAGCAGCCGCGCGGTCTGCGCCCGCTGGGCCCGGGCCAGGGCCAGCGGCCCCGCCCCCAGCTCGGCGTTGAGCTGCCGCTCCACCTGCCGGGTCGAGTAGCCGAGGCGGGTGGCCAGCCCCGGCACGCCCTCGCGGTCGACGACCCCGTCCTGGATGAGCCGCATGGCCCGGGCGACGGCGTCGGCGCGGGCGTTCCACTCGGGGGACCCGGGGGAGGTGTCGGGTCGACACCGCTTGCAGGCCCGGAAACCGGCCTGCTGGCAGGCGGCCGCGCTCGGCAGGAACGACATGTTCGCGACCTTGGGCGGCACGGCCGGGCAGCTGGGTCGGCAGTAGATCCGGGTGGTCAGGACGGCGGTGAAGAACCAGCCGTCGAAGCGGGCGTCCTTCGACTGCACGGCCCTGACACAGCGTTCGGTGTCGGTGTACATGGCTCCAGGATCCCGGTGCGGACGAGGCGGGGCTGGCGGTTTTCCGACATCAAGGTTACGCCCGCCCCCGTCCCGGAGGCTCCGGACCCCGCAAGCCCCCGCACCATCTGCGTCAGGGCCCGACCGATGGGCCCGGCGACCCCGGGAAGGCCCTCCACGGGCCCGCCAGGCCCCCGGGGACACGAGAAGGGCCCCCGGCGCCTGTGCGGCACCGGGGGCCCTTCTCGGACAGCTTCACGGCGTGGAGCCTACGGGGCCTGCGTGGCCCGTGCCTCGCGCCGGTTGTGGCGGAACGTGTTCGCACGACGGGTCGTCGCGAACAGCGGGATGGTCGCCGCCATGGCGATCTGCAGCGCGCAGCCGGTCTGCAGCAGCAGCTGACCACCGGGGGCGTCGAACGCCCAGGCGGCCAGCAGCCCCATCGCCGCGACGATCCAGCTCAGCATCGCCACCGCGAGGACACCCCGCGGCTTGGGGTACTCGACCCGGCTCACCATCAGCCAGGCCACCCCGACGATCGCCAGCAGCGTCGGGACGAACGGCAGCTCCAGCAGCACGATCGAGACGACGGTCAGCGCGCCGAAGGGGCTCGGCATGCCCTGGAACATGCCGTCCTTCATCGTCACGCAGCTGAATCTCGCGAGCCGCAGCACCACGGCCAGCAGCACCACGATCGCCGCCAGCGCCGACATCTTCTGGACCGCGTCGTCGGCGACCATGCCGTAGACGAGGACGAAGTACGCGGGCGCCAGCCCGAAGCTGATCAGGTCGGACAGGTTGTCCAGCTCCGCGCCCATCGGCGAGCTGCGCAGCTTGCGGGCCACGATGCCGTCGAAGAGGTCGAAGACCGCGGCGAGCAGCATCAGTATCACGGCCGTCGCGGCGCTGCTGCGGGCCATGCCCGACTCACCGCTGCCGGTGAGGTGCGGGATCAGGATCCCGGTGGTGGTGAAGTACACCGCCATGAAGCCGCAGGTGGCGTTGCCGAGGGTGAGGGTGTCCGCTATCGACAGCCGCAGGGAGAGCGGCATGTCCTCGGCGTCCTCCTCCTTGGCCTCCGGCACCCAGCCTGTGGCAGGAGTCTCAGGGTCAGTCACGGTCAATTCGGGTCACCCCCGCGGTGGTGGCCTGACCGACCTCGACCGCGACCTCGACACCCTCGGGGAGGTAGATGTCGACGCGGGATCCGAAGCGGATCAGACCGATGCGTTCGCCCTGCTCCACCTTGGTGCCGGCCGGCAGGTACGGGACGATCCGACGCGCGACCGCGCCGGCGATCTGCACCATCTCGATGTCGCCGAGCTCGGTGTCGAAGTGCCAGACGACGCGCTCGTTGTTCTCGCTCTCCTTGTTGAACGCCGGGACGAACCCGCCGGGGATGTGCTCCACGGACGTCACCGTGCCCGCCAGGGGCGCGCGGTTGACGTGGACGTTCAGCGGGCTCATGAAGATCGCGACGCGGGTCCGTCCGTCCTTCCACGGCATGATGCTCTGCACCACACCGTCGGCGGGGGAGATGACCCGACCCTGCGTGATCTCACGCTCGGGGTCGCGGAAGAACCACAGCATGCCCGCGGCGAGCGCGGTGGCGGGCACGGCCGCCGCGGCCCAGCGCCCGGACTTGCGCGCCCGGGTGAGGCTGAGGGCCGCGGTGGCGACGGTCGGCAGAAGCCACGGCGATGCTCCGCGTGCGAGACGTCCACCGAGGAGGCCGACGCGAGGTGCAGAGGTTTGGCTGTGGGGCATGGATGACCTTCGTAGCGGGTGATTGCCGCGCCGCAAACGGGGGGACGGGACGGCGGCTTTACTGGAATGCTATCGGTTGCGCGCAACAACTGGGCAAGCCAGAAGCCGAGTCGATGGCCGTAAGTCGGTCACAGGTAGTGACTCTTCCGTGAGGAACCTTTGGGCGATTCCCCACGAAAGGGACTTTCAGCCCTGGAGTCGGTACTCCTCGAGAAGGCGTCGCCCGATGATCATTTTCTGGATCTCGGCCGTACCTTCACCGATGAGCAGCATCGGGGCTTCGCGGTAGAGGCGCTCGATCTCGTACTCCTTCGAGAAGCCGTATCCGCCGTGGATACGGAAGGCGTCCTCCACCACCTCCTTGCAGTACTCGGAGGCGAGGTACTTCGCCATCCCTGCTTCGAGGTCGTTTCGTTCCCCAGAGTCCTTTTTGCGTGCTGCATTGACCATCATCGCATGGGCCGCTTCGACCTTGGTAGCCATCTCGGCGAGCTTGAACTGGATGGCCTGGTGTTCGGCGATCGCCTTGCCGAAAGTGTGACGTTGTTGGGCATAGGAGACACCCAGCTCGAACGCACGCTGGGCGACGCCACAACCACGCGCCGCCACGTTCACGCGGCCGACCTCGACCCCGTCCATCATTTGGTAAAACCCTCGGCCGGTCTGGCCGCCGAGCACCCGATTGGCCGGAATGCGCAGTCCGTCCATGATGAGCTCGGTCGTGTCGACGCCCTTGTAGCCCATCTTGTCGATCTTGCCCGGGATCGTCAGGCCCGGACGGACCTCGCCGAAGCCCGGCTCCTTCTCGACGAGGAAGGTCGTCATGGACTTGTGCGGCGCGGTGCCTTCGGGGTGTCCTTCGTCACTTCGGACCAGAACGGCCACCAGCGTCGAGGTGCCGCCGTTCGTCAGCCACATCTTCTGGCCGTTCAGGACGTACTCGTCGCCGTCCTTCACCGCCTTCGAGGTGATGGCCGACACGTCCGAGCCGAGCCCGGGCTCGGACATCGAGAACGCGCCGCGCACCTCGCCCAGCGCCATACGGGGGAGGAAGTGGTCCTTCTGCTCCTGCGTGCCGTGCTGCTTGAGCATGTAGGCCACGATGAAGTGGGTGTTGATGATGCCCGAGACGGACATCCAGCCCCGCGCTATCTCCTCGACGCACAGCGCGTAGGTGAGCAACGACTCACCCAGGCCGCCGTACTCCTCGGGGATCATCAGGCCGAACAGGCCGAGTTCCTTGAGACCGTCGACGATCTGCTGCGGGTACTCGTCGCGGTGCTCCAGCTCGGTCGCGACCGGGATGATCTCCTTGTCGACGAACTCCCGGACGGTCTTGAGGATGTCCCTCTGGTCGTCCGTCAGGCCGGCGGTCTGGGCAAGTCGGCTCATGGTTCTACTTCCCCTGTTCCTTCAGCGTGGGGCGGCCGGGCTGCTCGCCGCCGCGCTCCTTGATGTAGGTCTCCGTCGGAACCATCACCTTGCGCCGGAAGACGCAGACGAGGGTGCCGTCCTGCTTGTAGCCCTTGGTCTCCACGTAGACGATCCCGCGGTCGTTCTTCGACTTCGACGGGGTCTTGTCGAGGACCGTGGTCTCGCCGTAGATGGTGTCGCCGTGGAAGGTCGGCGCCACGTGGCGCAGCGACTCGATCTCCAGGTTGGCGATGGCCTTGCCCGAGACGTCGGGGACCGACATGCCCAGCAGCAGGGAGTAGATGTAGTTGCCCACGACGACGTTCTTGCCGAAGTCGGTCGTGTTCTCCGCGTAGTTGCTGTCCATGTGGAGCGGGTGGTGGTTCATGGTCAGCAGACAGAAGAGGTGGTCGTCGTATTCGGTGACCGTTTTTCCGGGCCAGTGCTTGTAGACCGCACCGATCTCGAACTCTTCGTACGTGCGTCCGAACTGCATGGGGATCAGGCCTCCGGGATCTCGAACTTGGTGGTGCGACGCATCCCGGCGGCGCGGCCCTTGCCCGAGATGACCAGGGCCATCTTGCGGCTGGCCTCGTCGATCATCTCGTCGCCGAGCATCGCCGACCCCTTCTTGCCACCGGCCTCGGAGGTGCACCAGTCGTACGCGTCGAGGATCAGCTCGGCGTGGTCGTAGTCCTCCTGAGAGGGGGAGAAGACCTCGTTGGCGGCGTCGACCTGGCCGGGGTGCAGCACCCACTTGCCGTCGAAGCCGAGGGCGGCCGCGCGGCCGGCGACCTCGCGGTACCCGTCCACGTTCTTGATCTGGAGGAAGGGGCCGTCGATCGCCTGGAGGTCGTGCATGCGGGCCGCCATCAGGATCCGCATCAGGATGTAGTGGTAGGCGTCCGCCCCGTACCCGGGCGGCTGCATGCCCACGACCAGGGACTTCATGTTGATCGAGGCCATGAAGTCGGCGGGGCCGAAGATGATGGTCTCCAGCCGGGGGGAGGCGCCGGCGATCTCGTCGACGTTCACCAGGCCCTTGGCGTTCTCGATCTGCGCCTCGATGCCGATCTTGCCGACCTCGAAGCCCATGGTCTTCTCGATCTGGGTCAGCAGCAGGTCCAGCGCCACGACCTGCTGCGCGTCCTGGACCTTCGGGAGCATGATGCAGTCGAGGTTCTGGCCCGCGCCCTCGACGACCGTGATGACGTCGCGGTACGTCCAGTGCGTGGTCCAGTCGTTGACACGCACGACCCGGGTCTTGCCCGTCCAGTCGCCCTGGTTCAGCGCGTCCACGATGGTGTGGCGGGCGCCTTCCTTGGCGAGGGGGGCGCAGGCGTCCTCCAGGTCGAGGAAGACCTGGTCGGCCGGCAGGCCCTGGGCCTTCTCCAGGAACCGGGGGTTGGAACCCGGCACCGCGAGGCAGGAGCGGCGCGGCCGGAGCCGGTTGACCGGGGAAGTGGGCGTGGTCATGCGGGGACCTCCGTGCTTTCGGCGATGTCAGCTGTGTCGGCGATGTCGACCGTGTCGGCGTCGTCGAGGGGGTGGAGCTTGTTGGCCTTGCGGATCTCGTCGACGATACGGCCGATGATCTCCGTGATGCCGAAGTCCTTGGGGGTGAACACGGCGGCCACGCCGGCCGCCTTGAGTGTCACCGCGTCGGCATTCGGAATGATGCCGCCCACGATGACGGGGATGTCGCCCGCCCCCGCCAGACGCAGACGTTCCAGCACGTCGGGGACGAGGGCGCTGTGCGAACCGGACAGGATGGACAGTCCCACGCAGTGCACGTCCTCGGCCAGCGCCGCCGAGGAGATCTCCTCGGGTGTCAGCCGGATGCCCTGGTAGACCACCTCGAATCCGGCGTCGCGGGCCCGGACGGCGATCTGCTCGGCGCCGTTGGAGTGCCCGTCCAGGCCGGGCTTGCCGACCAGCAGCCGCAGCCGGCCGGAGCCCAGCTCGTCGGCCGTACGGGAGACCTTCGCGCGGACCAGCGCCATCGGGGTGCCCGCCTCGGCCGTGACCGCCACCGGGGCCGAGGAGACACCGGTCGGGGCGCGGAACTCGCCGAACACCTCGCGCAGCGCGCCGGCCCACTCGCCGGTGGTGACGCCCGCCCGGGCGCACTCCAGCGTGGCCTCCATCAGGTTCTCGGTCCCGGCCGCGGCGTCCTTCAGCCGGTCCAGGGACTGGCGCACGGTGGGGAAGACGAACGGGTCGCCCCCGCCCTGCCGGTCGGAGGACTCCTGGCGCTCGGCCTTCCAGCGGCCGATGCGCTCGACGGTCTGGGCCTCCAGCGCCCCGTCCACCGTCATGATGGCGCCGTCCAGGTCGGCGGTGAGCGGGTTCTCCTCGGTCTGCTGGAAGCAGTTGACGCCGACGATCTTGTCCTCGCCGTCCTCGATCCGGGCCCGCCGCTCGGCGTGCGAGGAGACCAGCTGGGACTTGAGGTAGCCCGATTCGACGGCCGCCATGGCGCCGCCCATCTCCTCGATCCGGTCGATCTCGGCCAGGCACTCCGTCACCAGCGAGTCCACCTTGGCCTCGATGACGGTCGAGCCCGCGAAGATGTCCTCGTACTCCAGGAGGTCGCTCTCGTGCGCGAGGACCTGCTGGATGCGCAGCGACCACTGCTGGTCCCAGGGCCGGGGCAGGCCCAGCGCCTCGTTCCAGGCGGGCAGCTGCACGGCGCGGGCGCGGGCGTCCTTGGAGAGGGTGACCGCGAGCATCTCCAACACGATGCGCTGGACGTTGTTCTCCGGCTGGGCCTCGGTCAGCCCCAGGGAGTTGACCTGGACGCCGTACCGGAAGCGGCGCTGCTTCGTGTTGTCGATGCCGTAGCGCTCCAGGGTGACCTTGTCCCAGATGCGGCCGAAGGCGCGCATCTTGCACATCTCCTCGATGAAGCGGACGCCCGCGTTCACGAAGAAGGAGATGCGGGCGACCACCTCGCCGAAGCGCTCCTCGGGCACCTGGCCCGAGTCGCGCACCGAGTCCAGTACGGCGATCGCGGTCGACATCGCGTACGAGATCTCCTGGACCGGGGTGGCCCCGGCCTCCTGGAGGTGGTACGAGCAGATGTTGATCGGGTTCCACTTCGGGATGTGGTTGACCGTGTACGCGATCATGTCCGTCGTCAGGCGGAGGGACGGCCCGGGCGGGAAGACGTGCGTCCCGCGCGAGAGGTACTCCTTGACGATGTCGTTCTGGGTGGTGCCCTGGAGCAGGGCGATGTCCGCGCCCTGCTCCTCGGCGGCCACCTGGTAGAGCGCCAGCAGCCACATGGCGGTGGCGTTGATCGTCATCGAGGTGTTCATCTGTTCCAGGGGGATGTCCTGGAACAGCCTCCGCATGTCGCCCAGGTGGGAGACCGGGACCCCGACCCGGCCCACCTCGCCGCGGGCGAGGACGTGGTCGGGGTCGTAGCCGGTCTGCGTCGGCAGGTCGAACGCGACCGACAGGCCGGTCTGGCCCTTGGCGAGGTTGCGGCGGTACAGCTCGTTGGACGCCTCGGCCGTGGAGTGGCCGGCGTACGTCCGCATGAGCCACGGACGGTCCTTCTGGCGCTCTGTCATCTCAGGCTGTCCCTTTGGCCCTTGAACGGTCTCAGACGTTACGGAAGCGGTTGATCGCGTCGAGGTGCGTCGCGCGCAGCTCGTGGTCGCGGACGCCCAGGCCCTCCTCGGGGGCGAGCGCGAGGACGCCGACCTTGCCCTGGTGGAGGTTGCGGTGGACGTCGTAGGCGGCCTGGCCGGTCTCCTCCAGGGAGTAGACCTTCGAGAGGGTGGGGTGGATCTTGCCCTTCGAGATCAGGCGGTTGGCCTCCCACGCCTCGCGGTAGTTCGCGAAGTGCGAGCCGATGATGCGCTTGAGCGACATCCACAGGTAGCGGTTGTCGTACTCGTGCATGTAGCCCGAGGTCGAGGCGCAGGTGGTGATGGTGCCGCCCTTGCGGGTGACGTAGACGCTCGCGCCGAAGGTCTCGCGGCCGGGGTGCTCGAAGACGATGTCGATGTCCTCGCCGCCGGTCAGCTCGCGGATGCGCTTGCCGAAGCGCTTCCACTCCTTGGGGTCCTGGGTGTGCTCGTCCTTCCAGAACTTGTAGCCCTCGGCGTTGCGGTCGATGATCGCGGTCGCGCCCATCGACCGGCAGATGTCCGCCTTCTGGTCGCTGGAGACGACACAGATCGGGTTGGCCCCGCCGGCCAGCGCGAACTGGGTGGCGTAGGAGCCGAGGCCGCCGCTGGCGCCCCAGATCAGGACGTTGTCGCCCTGCTTCATGCCGGCGCCGTTGCGCGAGACCAGCTGGCGGTAGGCGGTGGAGTTGACCAGGCCCGGGGAGGCGGCCTCCTCCCAGCTGAGGTGGTCGGGCTTGGGCATCAGCTGGTTGGACTTGACCAGGGCGATCTCCGCCAGGCCGCCGAAGTTGGTCTCGAAGCCCCAGATGCGCTGCTCGGGGTCGAGCATCGTGTCGTTGTGGCCGTCGGAGGACTCCAGCTCCACCGAGAGGCAGTGGGCGACGACCTCGTCGCCGGGCTGCCAGGAGTTCACGCCGGGACCGGTGCGCAGGACGACGCCCGCGAGGTCGGAGCCGATGACGTGGTACGGCAGGTCGTGGCGCTTGCTGAGGTCGGACAGGCGCCCGTAGCGCTCCAGGAAGCTGAAGGTGGACACCGGCTCGAAGATCGAGGTCCACACGGAGTTGTAGTTGACCGAGGAGGCCATGACGGCGACCAGGGCCTCGCCCGGGCCGAGCTCCGGGACGGGGACGTTGTCCAGGTGCAGGGACTTGCGGGGGTCCTTCTCACGGGTCGTGAGCCCCTCGAACATCCCCGCCTCGTCCTTGTGCACGGTGATCGCGCGGTACGAGTCGGGGAGCGGCAGGGCCGCGAAGTCGGCGGGCGTGGCGGCCTGCGACTGGATGGCTTCCAGAATGTCCTTCACGGTGTTGCCTCCGGCGAGCGCTGATGAGGGTGCGCTGAGGGGTACGCGGGTGCGCGGAACGGGTGTGGTGTGTGCCGTCGGTTCGGCGGAGCGGTGGTGCTGCGACGCCCGTGGTGAGGCGTGCTGGTGCCTGGTGACGCAGGCATCCGGGGCGCGGTTCGTGCCGAGTGGGCGAGGACCGCGGGGACATCCGGACGAGATTCAACGTATGGCACCCCGTGTCACTCAGCAAGGCACCGCGTGCCAAAACTTTCTCTCATTTGCCATTTGACCTGCGCAGATGAGCGATGATCGATCAGTGTTACCCGCGAGTAGGGACAACCCGGACAAACGCAAATGGCCGCCCCCGGAACGGGAGCGGCCACTGTGACGCGGGTAACCCGCGTGAACGACGTGCGCTACTGCTGCTTGCTGTCCTGCTTGTTTCTGAGGGCCTCTTCGATGGTCCGCATGACCTCGTCGAGCGGGGCGTCCGTACGGGCCACCGCCACCAGCACCTCGCCCTGCGCGCGGACGGCCGCCGCCGGCGCGGCGGGCGGGCCCGCCGCGGTGCGGCCGGCGCCGATCCCCGACCCGAAGGTCTTGCGCACGATCGAGAAGGCGTGGTCCAGCTGCGCCTCCACGTCCCCCTGCCCGCCCGCCCGCAGCCAACGCCGCAGCACGTGGTTGTGGGCCGTGACCACCGCCGAGGCGGCCACCTCCGCCAGCAGCGGATCGTCGTTGCCGTCGTGGTGGTCCTGCTCGTCGAAGTGGGCGAGCAGATAGCGCGTGAACAGCCGCTCGTACCGGGCCACCGAGGCGATCTCCCGCTCCCGCAGCGCCGGCACCTCGCGGGTGAGCCGGTAGCGCTCCACCGACACCGCCGGCGAGGCGGCGTACATCTTCATGACTTCCTTGATCCCGCGGCACACCGTGTCGAGCGGGTGCTCGTGCGCCGGGGCCACGTCCAGCACGGCCTCGGCGCGGGTCAGGGTGTCGTCGTGGTCCGGGAAGATCGCCTCTTCCTTGGAGCGGAAGTGCCGGAAGAACGTCCGGCGCGCCACCCCGGCGGTCGCGGCGATCTCGTCGACCGTCGTGGCCTCGTACCCCTTGGTGGCGAACAGCTCCATGGCGGCCGCGGCCAGCTCGCGGCGCATCTTGAGCCGCTGCGCGGCCGCCTTGGTGCCGGGCGCGCTCTCCGGGGCGTCGGAGGTCGCGGCGGCACGGGGCGAGGTCTTGGCGGGCTGGGACATAGAGCGAAAGTACTTCATTTGCGCGGCGGGGCGCGCCTGAGGGGGGTGGGACGGGGAGGGATGCGGGGGAGGGCCCGCACTGCGCACACAGTGCTCGTCGGGAGGGCTCGCCTGCCGTGAGGGTCCGGCAGGCCCGAGCAGCCCTCCCCACGCATCCGGCTCTGGTGTCCGCCGGTCCGCGCTCGGCTTACCGGCGGGCGTACTCACGGAAACCGCGGCCGGTCTTCCGGCCCAGGCAGCCCGCCGCCACCAGGTGCTCCAGCAGCGGGGACGGAGCCAGGCCCGGGTCGCGGAACTCCTTGTGCAGGACCTTTTCGATGGCCAGCGACACGTCCAGGCCGACCACGTCGAGGAGTTCGAAGGGCCCCATCGGGTAGCCGCCGCCCAGCTTCATCGCGGCGTCGATGTCGTCCAGGGTCGCGTAGTGCTGCTCGACCATCTTGATCGCGTTGTTCAGGTACGGGAACAGCAGCGCGTTCACGATGAACCCGGCCCGGTCCCCGCAGTCCACCGGGTGCTTGCGCACCTTCGCGCAGACCTCGCGGACCGTGGCGTGCACGTCGTCGGCCGTCAGGACGGTCCGGACCACCTCGACCAGCTTCATCGCGGGAGCCGGGTTGAAGAAGTGCATGCCGATCACGTCCTGCGGACGCGAGGTCGCCCGCGCCACCGCGATCACCGGGAGCGAGGAGGTGGTGGTCGCCAGGACCGCGCCCGGCTTGCAGACCTTGTCCAGGCCGGCGAACAGCTCCTGCTTGACGGCCAGGTCCTCCGCGACGGCCTCCACGGCCAGGTCCACCTCGGCGAAGGCGTCCAGCGAACCCGCCGGCGTGATCCGCTCCATGGTCTCGGCGGCCGCCGCCTCGGTCAGCCTGCCCTTGGACACCGCACGGCCCAGGGACTTGCCGATCGCGGCCTTGGCGGCCACCGCCTTCTCCTGGCTGCGGGCGGCCAGCACGACCGCGTACCCGGCCTGCGCGAAGACCTGCGCGATGCCGCTCGCCATCGTCCCCGAACCGGCCACGCCGACCGAGGACACCGGACGACCCGAGCCGAGCAGGGAACCGTCCAGCGGGGTCTGGAGGTCACGGACGACGACCTGGCTGCCCGGGGCCTCGTACGTGTAGAACCCGCGCCCGGACTTCTGCCCGGTCAGGCCGGCCTCGGCCAGCTGGCCGAGGATCGGGGCCGGGGCGTGCAGCCGGTCGCCGGAGGAGGCGTACATGGCCTCCAGGACGGTCCGGGCCGTGTCCACGCCGATCAGGTCGAGGAGGGCCAGCGGACCCATGGGCAGGCCGCAGCCGAGCCGCATCGCCGCGTCGATGTCCTCGCGGGAGGCGTACTTCGACTCGTACATCGCGGCGGCCTGGTTGAGGTAGCCGAAGAGCAGGCCGTCGGCCACGAAACCGGGCCGGTCGCCGACCGCGACGGGCTGCTTGCCGAGGTCGCGGGCCAGCTCGGTGACGGCCTCGACGGCGGTGGGCGAGGTGAGCACGCACGAGACGACCTCGACGAGCTTCATCGCCGGCGCCGGGTTGAAGAAGTGCAGGCCCAGGACCCGCTCGGGGCGCTGGGACTCGGCCGCCATCCGGGTCACCGACAGGGCGTTGGTGCCGGTGGCCAGGATCGTGTCCGGGCGGACGATCGCGTCGAGTTCGCGGAAGAGTCGCTGCTTGAGCGCGTAGTCCTCCGGGACCACCTCGATCACCAGGTCGGCGTCGGCGGCCGCGCTCAACTCGGTGAAGGTGCGGAAGCGGGCGAGCACGCCGTCGCGCTCCGCCTCGGTCAGCCGCTCCTTGGCGACGGAGCGGGCCGTGGCGGCCGAGAGGGCGGCGCCGGCCCGACGGGTGGCGGCGTCGCTGATGTCGATGCCGATGACCTCGCGGCCGGCCCGGGCGAGGATCTCGGCGATGCCGGTGCCCATGGTGCCGAGGCCGACGACGGCGATGGTCTGCAGGGTGGACTGACTGGACGTGGACGGAAGGTCCATCGCGGGACTCCAGTGGAAGAGGGTGACGACTGAGGGAAGGCGCGCGGCCGCACGGCACGCGCACCGGAATTTCCGCACGAGATGCCCGAAGCGGGGGCGTGGAGCGGCGGACCCTGTCCCGGGGATCACGCCGATCACGAACATGCGGTACCTGGGGGTACCTGGGTACTGAACCGACTGGTACGGGGTGGCTGCGTCACCAGGCCTGCCCCGTACGTGTTGAAGCGAGAGTAACTCGCCGGTAACTGGCGCGCCAGAGCGCGGAGATGTGACCTGTAACGCCCAAATGTACCGATCATCGATCATCGATCATCAGGGGTGCGCACATCTCGGCGAACCCGACGTGGCGGCGGCCCCGTCGCCCTAGGGTTGGCCGGGTGAACGACGTGCTGGAGCGCCTGCGGACCGAGTCGGGGCAGTCGGCGGACTACGAGGAGCTGCTCGCGGCGGACCCCGACGCGCTGGCCGCCTCCCTGACCCACGCCGGCCTGCCGCTGTGGGCCCGCGAACTGGCCGCCTACCGGCTGGGGCTGGCCGGCGACCGACGGGCCTTCGAGTCACTGGTGCTGCTCCTCAACCACCGGGACCCGCCGCGCTGCGAGGCCGCCGCGCAGGCGCTGGCCGTCCTCGGGGACCCGCGCACGGCCCGGGCGGCGGCCGCCCTGGCGACGAACGAACTCCGCACCGCCTACGCCCTCCACCCGGTCCGGCTGTTGGCGGCGCTGCGGGCCCCCGAGTCGGCGCCGGCGCTGATCCGCACGCTGTCCCGGCTCCTCTCGCCCCACGACCCGTACTGGCGCGTCGCCCTGGCGTGCGTGGAGGGCCTCGGCGCCCTCGCCGACCCCCGCGCCCGCGAGGTCCTCACCCGCGCCCAGTCCCACCCCCGCCTGGCGGTGGCCGCGACGGAGGCGCTGCGCGGACTGGACCCGGCCGACCGCGACCCGGCCGACCGCGCCCGGGCCGACCCGGACCCGCGGCCGGCGGACTAGGCGCTCAGCCGCGGAAGCCCAGCAGGCCGTGCAGGGCCGCCCCGCCCGCCGAGGGCGGGACCGCGCGCGTCACGGCGGCCGGCGTCGGTGCGGGCTGCGCGGGGCAGCCGGCGTCGGCGGCCTTGCCGGTGCGCAGGTACGCGGACAGCTTCTCGTCCAGGCACTTGTTGCCGCTCAGGGCGATCCCGTGGTTGCCGCCGCCCTGCTCGACCACCAGGGCCGCGCCCTTGAGCTTGCCCTTCATGCTGACCGCGCCCTCGTACGGGGTCGCCGCGTCCTCCGTCGCCTGGAACAGCAGCGCCTGGGGAAGCTCGGTGTTGGTCACGTCCGGGGCCTGCAGGGGTTCCGTCGGCCAGAACGCGCAGGGGGCGTTGTACCAGGCGTTGTTCCAGGTCATGAAGGGCGCCTTGGCGTGCGTGCGCCACATGTCGGCGCGCCACTGGTTCCAGTTCCGCGGCCAGGCCGAGTCCCGGCACTGCACCGCGGTGTAGACGCTGTAGCTGTTGCCCGCCGAGGGCTCCACCGCGCCGAACCGTTCGTACGCCGACACCAGCGGCTTGGGGTCCTTGTCCACCGCGTACGCGGAGAAGGCCTCGGCGAGGTGCGGCCAGTAGCCGTTGTAGTAGCCGCCCGGCATGAAGGTGTCCTCCAGTTCGGAGGGGCCCACCTTGCCGCCCGCCGGCGCCGTGCGCAGCGCGTCGCGCATCTCGTACCAGCGCGCCTCGATCCGGGCCGGGTCGGTGCCGAGCCGGTACTTCTCGTCGTACCGGGCCACCCAGGCGAGGAAGGCCTTGTGGCGGGCGTCGAAGGCCTGGTCCTGGGCGAGGTTGTCCTCGTACCAGACGCCGGCCGGGTCCACGACGGAGTCCAGCACCAGCCGGTCCACCCGGTCCGGGTGCAGCCGGGCGTACACGGCACCCAGGTAGGTCCCGTAGGAGTACCCGAAGTAGCTGAGCTTCGGTGCGCCGAGCGCCGTGCGCAGCACCTCCAGGTCGCGGGCGGCCGAGACGGTGCCGATGTACGGGAGGACGTCCGCGTGCTTGGTCTGGCAGGACTCGGCGAAGGCCTTGACCCGCTCCAGGTTGGCCTGCTCGGTCGCCCGGTCCAGGGGCACGGAGTCGGGACGCACGGGGGTGAAGTGCCCGCCGCCGCAGTCCAGGGCGGGCTCGCTCCGGCCCACGCCGCGCGGGTCGAAGCCGATCACGTCGAACGAGCCGGCCACGTCCTTGGGCAGCGCGGAGGCGATGTACCCGGCGAGGGCGCGCCCGCTGCCGCCGGGGCCGCCGGGGTTGACCAGCAGGGGCCCCCGGGACGTCGCGGAGGTGTGCGGGACGCGGGTCAGCGCGAGGGCGATCTGTCGGCCGGCGGGCCGGTCGTGGTCGAGCGGGACCTTGAGGGAGGCGCATTGGAGCGTGGGATGGCGGGGCGTCTTGCAGTCGGTCCAGCGCAGGGCCGGGGCCGTCGGGGCCGTGGCGGCCGCCGGGGCGGCGGTGACCGGGCTCGCGAGGGCGGCGGCCACGGTGGAGATCGACAGCAGGACGGCGGCGCGCTTCTTCATCGGGCCGCGCTTGGTCACGGGGTGCAGCATGGGGCCTCCCAGCCGAGGGTTCTGGGCGGAATCGTCCCGGAAACCAAGGCCGGAATGCGGGATTGGGCTGCCGATTGGTCCGATGTGATGAGCCTTCAGGGGCCGTCCGGGATCACAGGAGGGTGAGCTGGGTCGGACCGGCGTGCGCCGGCTCGGCCGGCCGTTCGGGCGTCGGGATCCGGCGGGACCCGCCCCTGCGGGAGGGGCCGATGCCGTACTCCGCCGCGAGTTCGTGGACGTGCCGGGTGATCCGGCGCTGGTACCAGGTGGGCGCGTACGACCCGCCCGCGTACAGCCGCTCGTAGCGGGACACCAGCCGCGGGTGGTGCGTCCCCAGCCAGGCCGTGAACCACTCGCGGGCGCCCGGCCGCAGATGGAGCACGAGCGGTGTGACGGAGGTGGCACCCGCCTCGGCGACGGCCCGGACGGTGTCGCGCAGTTGCTCCGGGGAGTCCCCGAGGAAGGGGATGACCGGGGCCATCAGCACCCCGCACTCGATGCCGGCGTCCGCGAGGGTCCGTACGACGTTCAGCCGGGCGGCGGGGGAGGGGGTGCCGGGCTCGACGGTGCGCCACAGCGCGGTGTCGGTGAATCCGACGGAGACGGAGATCCCGACCTCGGTGACCTCGGCGGCCGCGCGCAGCAGCGGCAGGTCGCGCAGGATCAGGGTCCCCTTGGTGAGGACGGAGAAGGGGTTGGCGTGCTCCCCCAGGGCCTCGATGATGCCCGGCATCAGTCGATAGCGGCCCTCGGCCCGTTGGTAGCAGTCGACGTTGGTGCCCATGGCGATGTGGGCGCCGGTCCAGCGGCGCGAGCCGAGTTCGCGGCGCAGCAGTTCGGGGGCGTTGGTCTTGACGACGATCTGCGAGTCGAAGCCGATGCCGGTGTCGAGGTCGAGGTAGCCGTGGGTCTTGCGCGCGAAGCAGTACACGCAGGCGTGGCTGCAGCCCCGGTAGGGGTTGACCGTCCATTCGAACGGCATGCGCGAGGCCCCCGGCACCCGGTTCACGATCGAGCGGGCGCGGACCTCGTGGAAGGTGATCCCGCGGAACTCGGGGGTGTCGAAGGTGCGGGTGACGACCGAGTCCGCCCCGAAGAGCGCGGCGGGTCCGGTGCCCGGGCGGTCCTCGGTCCCGGTGTCCTCGGTCAGATGGTTCCAGCGCATGGTGCGCCTCCCTTGGTGGCTCGGACCGAGAATAGAACAAACGTTCCCATGATCGTGCGGGGTGGAATCCGGCCGACGGGCGGGAACGCGCCGCCCGCCCCGGTCCGCGTCCCGTCCGCCCCGGATTTGGGCCCCCGCCCCGGAGGTGGTTGTCTAGCCGCGACGAGCGGACACAACTGCTGGAGGAACAGCTATGGCGCAGGTCGAGGCCACCACGGAGCGGATCATCGCGGCCGACGCGGAGACCGTGTTCGACGCGCTGGCGGACTACTCGGGGACCCGGGGCAAGCTGCTCCCCGAGCACTACAGCGAGTACGAGGTGCGCGAGGGCGGCGACGGCGAGGGCACCCTGGTCCACTGGAAGCTCCAGGCGACCAGCAAGCGGGTGCGCGACTGCCTGCTGGAGGTCACCGAGCCCACCGACGGTCAGCTCGTGGAGAAGGACCGCAACTCCTCCATGGTCACCACCTGGACGGTGACCCCGGCCGGCGAGGGCAGCGCCAAGGTGGTCGTCAGCACCGTCTGGAACGGCGCGGGCGGCATCGGCGGCTTCTTCGAGCGCACCTTCGCCCCCAAGGGCCTCGCGCGCATCCACGACACCCTGCTCGCCAACCTGGCCGGCGAAGTCGAGGGCTGAGCAAGGCCGTTGCCCGCCGCCGGTGTCGGGCGGCTCACCGGTTCGGGTGGATTTCCGTCCGGGGGGTGAGCCGCCGGAACCCGGGGCGGGAGAGGCCCGGGCGGCGTGGGTCAGGCAGGATCCGCAGGAGACGGCCTAGGGTGAAGGATCCGCGGCCCGGCCCACCGGGGACGCGACCCGACCCACCGGGGGACCCGATGAAGATCCTCGTCTCCGCCGACATGGAGGGCGCCACCGGC
The DNA here is from genome assembly GCF_036231985.1 of Streptomyces sp. NBC_01426. GTDB lineage: Bacteria > Actinomycetota > Actinomycetes > Streptomycetales > Streptomycetaceae > Streptomyces. The sequence goes on along the minus strand of NZ_CP109500.1, from coordinate 1,792,608 downwards.
GTCACCTGGCCCGCCGACGTGCTGCCCGGCACCCCCCAGTGGGAGCGCTGCCGGTCGATGTTCACCTCCGACGTGAACGCCGCCGTGCTCGGCTTCTACGACGGCGGCGCCGACCGGGTCCTCGTCAACGAGGCCCACTGGACCATGCGGAACCTCCTCCTGGAGAAGCTCGACGCCCGCGCCGAGATGCTCACCGGCCGGCACAAGTCGCTCTCCATGGTCGAGGGGGTCCAGCACGGCGACGTGGACGGCATCGCCTTCGTCGGCTACCACACCGGGGCCGGCACCGAAGGCGTCCTCGCCCACACCTACCTCGCGAACTCGATCACCGGGGTCTGGATCAACGGGGTGCGCGCCAGCGAGGGGCTGCTCAACGCCCACGTCGTCGCCGAGTACGGAGTCCCGGTCATCCTCGTCACCGGCGACGACCTGACCTGTGTCGACGCCGCCGGCTACGCCCCGGACGCGGTGACCGTCGCCGTCAAGGACCACGTCTCGCGGTACGCGGCCGTCTGCCGCACGCCGGCCCGCACGGCCGCCGACATCCGGGCCGCCGCGACGGAGGCCGTCGCCCTCGCGGTCCGCCACGAGCCCGTGGTGGGAGGCCCGTTCACGGTGGAACTGGAGTTCGACGCCGAGCACCTGGGCCTGGCCGCCACCGTGGTACCCGGGGTCGAACGTTCGGGCGAGCGCAGGGTCGCGTACACCAACGAGACGATGTACGAGGGGATCCGGACCTTCAAGGCGGTCACGACGGTCGTCTCGGCGGCTGTGGAGGAGCAGTATGGCTGACATGCACGCAACGGAGACCCGCCCCCGTGAAGCCGTGGACCCCACGGCGCTCGACGAGGTGGTCGACCACACCTCCGGCCTCATCCGCATCGACACCACCAATCGCGGCGGTGGCGACTGCCACGAGCGGCCGGCCGCCGAGTACGTCGCCGAACGGCTCGCCGGCGCGGGCCTGGAACCGGTCCTGCTCGAACGCACCCCGGGCCGCACCAACGTGGTGGCCCGGATCGAGGGCAGCGACCCCGGCGCCGACGCCCTCCTGGTCCACGGCCACCTCGACGTGGTGCCCGCCGAGGCCGCCGACTGGAGCGTGCACCCCTTCTCCGGCGAGATCCGCGACGGCGTCGTCTGGGGCCGCGGCGCCGTCGACATGAAGAACATGGACGCGATGGTGCTGTCCGTCGTACGGGCCTGGGCGCGGGCGGGCGTGAAGCCGCGCCGCGACATCGTGATCGCGTACACCGCAGACGAGGAGGACAGCGCGATCGACGGATCGGGCTTCCTCGCCGACCACCACCCGGAGCTCTTCGAGGGCTGTACGGAGGGGCTGAGCGAGTCCGGCGCCTTCACCGTCCACCCCGCCCCCGGCCGGTCCCTCTACCCGATCGCCGCCGGCGAGCGGGGCACCGCGTGGCTGAAGCTGACCGCGCACGGCACCGCCGGGCACGGCTCCAAGCCCAACCGGGCCAATGCCGTCAGCCGGCTCGCCGCCGCCGTCACCAGGATCGGCGAGTACGAGTGGCCGGTGCGCCTCACCGACACCGTGACCGCCTGCATCACCGAACTCGCCGCCCTGGAAGGCCTGTCGGTGGACCCGCGCGGCGAGAACCTCGATCTGACGGAGCTGCTCGCCGCGCTCGGCCCGGCCGCAGCCCTCGTGCAGGCCACCGTGCGACAGAGCGCCAACCCGACGATGCTCAGCGCCGGTTACAAGCTGAACGTGATCCCGGGCCAGGCCACCGCCTACGTGGACGGCCGCACCCTCCCCGGCGGGGAGGCCGAGTTCATCGCCACCCTCGACGCGCTCACCGGACCCGACGTGCACTGGGAGTTCCACCACCGCGAGGTGGCGCTCGAAGCCCCCGTGGACGGACGGACGTTCGGGATCCTGCGCGAGGCCGTCGAGCACTTCGACCCCGAAGGACACGTGGTCCCGTTCTGCATGGCGGGCGGCACCGACGCCAAGCAGTTCTCCCGGCTCGGCATCACCGGCTACGGCTACTCCCCGCTCAAGCTGCCGCCCGGCTTCGACTACTGGTCCCTCTTCCACGGCGTGGACGAGCGGGTCCCGGTCGACGCCCTGCACTTCGGCGTCCGCGTCCTCGACCGCGCCCTGCGCGCGCTGTGACGGGGACCCGGTGATGGCGCCCCTCACCCCGCCCCGGCCCTACGGCGGCTGGCCCTCGCCCATCGACGCCGCGCTCGCCGCCGCACTCGACGGGCGGCCCGAGTACGTGGGCACCATCGGCCCCGAGGTGTGGTGGACCGAGCCCAGGCCGGAGGAGGAGGGCCGCCGGACCCTCGTCCGGCGCCCCGCCGACGGCCGGCCCGAACGGTCCGTGCTGCCCGCGCCCTGGAACGTCCGCAGCAGGGTCACCGAGTACGGGGGGCGCCCCTGGGCCGGCGCCGAACGGGACTCCGGCGGCCCGCTGTTGGTCTTCGTCCACTTCGCCGACCAGAGGTTGTACGCGTACGAACCGGACGCGCCCGGCGCCCCGGCCCCCCGACCGCTCACCCCCGTGGGCACGGTCGGCGGCGGGCTGCGCTGGGCCGACCCGGTGCTGCGCGGCGACGAGGTCTGGTGCGTGCTGGAGGAGTTCACCGGACCCGCGCCGACCGACGTGCGGCGCGTCCTGGCCGCCGTACCCCTGGACGGCTCGGCCGCCGAGGACCGCGACACCGTGCGCGAACTCACCGACGACCGGCACCGGTTCACCACCGGCCCCCGACTCTCCCCGGACGGGCGCACCGTGGCCCGACTCGTCTGGGACCACCCCCGGATGCCCTGGGACGGCACGGAGCTGCTGCTCGCCGAGGTCACCGGGGACGGCGCGATCGGCGCCCCCCGCACCGTGCTCGGCGGACCCGACGAGGCCGTGGCCCAGGTGGAGTGGGCCGCCGACGGGACGCTCCTCGCGGTGAGCGACCGGGGCGGCTGGTGGAACCCGTACCGGGTCGACCCGCACAGCGGCGAGGCCGTCAACCTGTGCCCCCGCGAAGAGGAGTTCGGCGGGCCGCTGTGGAAGCCGGGACTGAGCTGGCTGGCACCGCTGCCGGACGGGCTCGTCGCCGTCCTGCACGGCCAGGGCTCCTCGGTGCTCGGCGTACTCGACCCCGAGAGCGGCGACCTGGTGGACGCCGCCGGCCCCTGGACGGCCTGGCAACCCACCCTGGCCGTCAGCGACTCCCGGGTCTTCGGGGTCGCCGCCAGCCCGCGCAGCGGCTACGAGGTCGTGGAACTCGACACCGCGACCGGCCACGCCCGGGTCATCGGCGCCCGGGCGGCCGACCCCGTCGACCCGTCCTACTACCCCGAGCCGCAGAGCCGGACCTTCACCGGCCCGGACGACCGCGAGATCCACGCCCACGTCTACCCGCCACACCACCCGGACCGGCCGGCCCCCGCCGACGAACTGCCCCCGTACGTGGTGTGGGTGCACGGCGGTCCCACCGACCACGTACCGCCCGTACTGGACCTGCACATCGCCTACTTCACCTCGCGCGGCATCGGCGTCGTCGAGGTCAACTACGGCGGCTCCTCCGGCTACGGCCGCGCCTACCGGGAGCGGCTGCGCGAGCAGTGGGGCGTGGTGGACGTGGAGGACTGCGCGGCCGTGGCCCGCGCCCTGGCCGCCGAGGGCACCGCCGACCCGGACCGGCTGGCGATCCGCGGCGGCAGCGCCGGCGGCTGGACCGCCGCGGCCTCCCTGGCCGCCACCGACCTGTACGCCTGCGCGGCGATCATCTACCCCGTGCTGGACCTGCGCGGCTTCGCGGCCGAGACGCACGACCTGGAATCCCGCTACATCGACGGCCTCGCCGGGCCACCGGCAACCCTCGACCTGCTCTGTCGCGAACGCTCCCCGGTGGCCCGCGCCGACCGGATCACCGCGCCCTTCGTGCTGCTCCAAGGCCTCGACGACCCGATCTGCCCGCCGGCCCAGGCCGAACGGCTCCTCGCCGCCCTGCGGGGTCGGGCCGTGCCGCACGCCTACGTGACCTTCGAGGGCGAGGGCCACGGCTTCCGCCGCGCGGACACCATGGTCCGCGCCCTGGAAGCGGAGCTGTCGCTGTACGCGCAGGTGTTCGGGATCGAGCGGACGGACGTGCCGCGGCTGCCACTGGAGCCGTGACGGACCCGCCGCGCTCGCTCCTCTAGCCTGGACCGATGTCTCAAGTCACCTACCTCGACGAGGGGAACAGGGTCGGGATCAGGCCCTTCCGGCCGGCCGACGGGCCCGAGTTCGTCACCCGCGTCCACGAGAGCCGCGCACTGCACCACCCCTGGATGTTCCCGCCCGACACCATCGAGGCGTACGAGCCCTGGGCGGCCCGCCTCGGCGACGGCGACAGCCGGGTCGGATTCCTCGTCTGCGAGCGCGCCGGCGGGGCCGTCGCCGGATTCGTCAACGTCAACAACATCGTCCGCGGGGGCTTCCAGTGCGGAGCCCTCGGCTACGCCGCCTTCGCCCACGCCGCCGGCCGGGGACTCCTCGGCGAGGCCCTCGACCTGGTGATCCGACACGCCTTCGCACCCGCCGGCCAGGGCCTCGCACTGCACCGCCTGGAGGCGAACGTCCAGCCCGGCAACGCCGCCTCCCTCGCCCTCGTGCGCAGCCGCGGCTTCCGCATGGAGGGCCTCTCCCCGGACTTCCTGCACATCGACGGGGCCTGGCGCGATCACGAGCGCTGGGCCCTGACCGCCGAAATGTCTGGTCCCGGGGGTACGCGTCGCCCAGGATGAGGGCATGCGAACCATCGTGTTGCTCGACGCCCCCTCCAACCTGGGCCTGCGCCCGCCCGCGCCCGGCACCGTACCCGGGGTCTACAAGCTGGCGGGAGCCCTGCGCGAACAGGGGCTCCTCGCCCGGCTCGGCGCGCGCGAGGGCGGGGTCGTCGTCCCGCCGCGCTACGACCGGGGCGACTGGAAGGAGGGCGACGGGGTCTTCCACGCCGACGCCCTCGCCCGCTACACCGTCGCCCTCGCCGACCGCATCGAGGCGCACCTGCGGGACGGGGAGTTCCCCGTCGTGCTCGGCGGGGACTGCTCGATCCAACTCGGCGCCGCACTGGCCATGCGGCGCCTCGGCCGCTACGGACTGGCCGCCGTCGACGGCTCCGCGGACTTCCGCCACCCCGGGAACACCGCGGTCAACGGGCCCGTCGGCGCCGCCGGCGGCGAGGAGCTGGCCCTGTCCACCGGACGCGGCCAGGCCGACCTCGCCGACCTCGAAGGGCTCCGCCCGTACCTGCGCGACGAGGACGTGCGCCTCTTCGGCGTCCGCGACGGCGACGAGGACCTCCCGGAGCTGCGCGCCGCCGGGATCCAGGTCGCCACCGTCGGGGAGATCCGCGAACGCGGCGCCGGCCCCGTCGCCCGGGACGCCCTGGAGGGACTCCACCCGCCGGACACGGCCGGCTTCTGGGTGCACCTCGACGCCGACGTCCTGGACCCCAGCGTGATGCCGGCCGTCGACAGCCCCGACCCGGGCGGACTGATCCCCGACGAACTCGCAGAACTGCTCGGGGTGTTGGCCCGATCCCCGCGCTGCGTCGGCCTCAACGTCACGATCTACGACCCGGACCTGGACCCCGATGGGCGCGCGGGGGCCCTGCTCGCCGACCTGGTGGCGGGAGCGTTCGCCTGACACCGATCGCGTCACCCGCAGGCCAGGGCTTTGCGTAATCCTGACCGGTGGTGATCCGCGGAACCCCTGTGCACCGGCCCCCGTGGCGTGTTCCATTCCTTCATGGCCACCACCGTCCGACGCGCCGTACTGACCCTCCCCGGAGCCCCGTTGGGCCCCGAGAACCCACTGCCCGCCCTGCGCGCGCCCGACGGGGTGCACGAACTGGACGAGCGGTCGCGCCGGGGACTGCCCCGCGACATGGCGCGGCAGATCGGCTACGAGCCGCTGCGCTCGCTGCTTCCCGTCCGGATCCGCGACGGCTACGGACGGGAGCGGGCGCAACGCGAGTACGAGGCGATCGTCATCGAGAACGCGCACCTGCGCGTCACCGTGCTGCCCGGGCTCGGCGGCCGGATCCACTCCCTCGTCCACCTGCCGACGGGACGCGAACTCCTCTACCGCAACCCGGTGCTCCAACCCGCCAACTTCGCCCTCAACGGCGCCTGGTTCTCCGGTGGCGTCGAATGGAACATCGGCGCCACCGGGCACGGCGCCCTCGCCTGCGCCCCGCTGCACGCCGCGCTCGTCCCCGGGCCCGACGGCGACACGATGCTGCGGCTGTGGGAATGGGAACGGCTGCGCGAGACCCCGTTCCAGGTGGACCTGTGGCTGCCCGAGGGCTCGGAGTTCCTGTACGTCGGCGTCCGCGTGCGCAACCCGCACGAGCGACCCGCGCCCCTCTACTGGTGGTCCAACATCGCCGTCCCCGAGGACGCCGGCACCCGTGTCCTCGTCCCGGCGGACGAGGCCTGGCACTTCGGGTACGAACGCGAGCTGCGCCGTGTCCCCGTACCGGAGTGGGAGGGCGTCGACCGCACGTACCCGCTGCGCGGCACGTACCCGGCCGACTACTTCTACGAGGTCCAGGACACGGACCGCCCCTGGATCGCCTCGCTCGACGCCGACGGGCGGGGGCTCGTCCAGAGTTCGACGGGGCGGTTGCGCGGACGCAAGCTCTTCACGTGGGGCGCGGGCACCGGCGGCCGGCGCTGGCAGGAGTGGCTGACGGAACCGGGCACGGTCGGCTACGCCGAGATCCAGGCCGGCCTGGCCCGCACCCAACTCGAACACGTACGCCTCGACGCCGGCGCGGAGTTCAGCTGGCTGGAGGCGTACGGAGCCCTGTCGGCGGACGCCTCGACGGTGCACGGCAACGACTGGGGCGCCGCCCGCGTCGCGGCCGGGACGGCCCTGGAGACGGCGCTGCCCCGGCAGGAGCTGGACGCGGCGTACGAGGCGTGGCGGGGCTGCGCCGACACCGAACCGGGCGAGCGGCTCGCGACGGGCTCCGGCTGGGGCGCACTGGAGGTGCTGCGCGCGGGCTTCAAGCTGCCCGGCACCCCCTTCGAGGAATCGACCCTCGGGGAGGAGCAGGCCCCCTGGCTGGAGTTGTGGCGCTCCGGGGCGTTCCCCCGGCCCAAACGGGCCGCCCCGCCCGGCCCCAGCCTGGTCGCCCCGCACTGGCGGGACATGCTGGAGACCGCGCCCGCCGACCCGCTGACCGAGTACCACCTGGGCGTGGCCCAGTGGCACGCCGGTGACATCGCCCAGGCCGTGCGCAGTTGGGAGCGCGGGCTCGCGCCGGCGCCGTCGCGGTGGCCGCTGCTGAGGTGCCTGGCGGAGTCCGACGCGCTGGCCGGCCACCTCGACCGGGCTGCCGACCGCTACACGGAGGCGTTCGCGAACCTGGTCGACGAGAGCGGCGGAGACGCCGGCTGGCCGGCCGCCGAGTCCGCGCTCGGGCGGGAGGCGATGACCGCCCTGCTGGCGGCCGGCGAACCGGCCCGGGCCCGCGCGGTGTGGGACCGACTGCGGCCGGCGCAGCGCGAGGAGGGCCGCTTCCGGCTCCTCGCGGCGCGGCTCCTCGCGGCGGAGGGCCATGTGGCCGCGGCCCGCCGCGTCTTCGAGGAGGGCCTCGAACTGGCCGACCTCCGGGAAGGGGAGGAGATCCTGACCGAGGTGTGGGCCACGCTCACCGACCGCCCGCTGCCACCCGCGTACGACTTCCGCATGCGCCCGCCGAAACCGTCCCCGTGAACCGCCGGTCGCACGCGGAGACGGTGCGGGCGGCGAGAGAAGAGCCGGCCTGGGCCGCAGGCTGCGCGGGCGGGGCCGGCCGGCAGAGCGCGGTGGACAGGACGCGGCCGATGGCCTCGTCCGCGCCCCTGGTCTTGGTGAGGTCGACGTTCACCGCGAGGGTGATCCACCGCCGTCCGTCGGCCGAGGCGAAGCTGAAGGTGTTGTAGCCGGGCACGCTGCCGCTGTGTCCCCGGACCGGCCCTTGGGCCGTGCCGCAGACGGTGGTGTTCGCCTCCAGGCCGAGGCCGTACGAGCGTCCGGCGCGATCGGTGTCCCGCACGTCCCGCATCTCGCCCAGCAGTCGGGGCGGAAGCAACCGGCCTGCGGACAAGGCTTGTTGGAAGCGGTTGAGGTCGGCCGTGGTGGAGATCATGTTGCCCGGTCCCCAGAAGGCGCCGGCACTGAACCCGGTCAGGTCGGTGGGGGCGGCGCCGGGGCCGTCGAGCCACTCGTAGCCGTTCAGGTGCCGTCCGGGCAGGTCCGGGCCGGACGGCACCAGGGTGTCGGTCAGACGCAGCGGGCGCACGATGCGCCGCTCGATCTCCCGTCCGAGCGGGTGGCCGCCGGCGCGCTCGATGAGCAGGCCCAGGACGACGTAGTTGGTGTTGGAGTACTGCCAATGGCCCGGGGCGCCCGGATCGAACGCCCACGGCTCCCGAAGGGCCATCGCGACCAGCTCGTGCGGCGTGTACGCGCTGTGCTGGAGGGCTCTGATCGGGTCGGGCTGTCGTCGCAGCACGTCCGTGTAGTTCGGTATGCCGCTGGTGTGGCCCAGCAGTTGGCGCACGGTGACCTGGGCGCCGTCGGCCCCGGCGGGGATCAGCCCGGGAAGGTGGCGGCCGATGGGGTCGTCCAGTCGTATCCGGCCTTCCGCGACCAGTTGCAGGACCACCGTGGCGACGAAGGTCTTGGTGACACTGCCCGCCCGGAACCGGTCGTCCGCCCGCGCCGGCCGGCCCGACAGGTCGGCGACACCGCTCGCCCCGCGCCACACGCGTCCGTCCTGGCGCACCTCGGCCACCGCACCGGGTACCCCCTGGGCGATCACCGCGTCCAAGGCGCGGCGTAAGGCCACGCCGTCGAGGTCGCCGGCGGCCGCGGCGGCCGGACCCGGGGCGGGGTCGGTGGGCGCGGCCACGGCCGGCGCGATGACGGAGCCGGCCAGGCCCAGGGCGAGAAGGAGAGCGGCGGTGGTGGTGAGGCGGCGCATGAGCGGGGACTGCCCTTCGTCGGTTGCGGGTGAGGTGCCGCCTCAACGTAGGCCGACAGCGGGGGAGTCGACCTCGTGATCAGGGAGGAGGCCGCCGCGCCCCTCCCTTACGGGTCATGCCCGACCGGCGCGTCAGGCGCGGGCCAGGACCTCGCCGTGCAGGACGGAGAACCAGGCGTCGGGCGCGGCTCCCCACGCGTGCCAGGCCTCCGCGATCCCGGACAGTTCGGCCGGTGTCGCGTGGCCGCCGTCCGCGGCGATCGACGCGTACGCCGAGGCCGTCGTACGGTCCGCCCACAGGGAGGACCACCACGCGACCTCCTCCGGGGTGGCGTAACACCACGCGCCGGCCGAGGCGGCCACCTCGGTGAAGCCGGCCTCCCGCGCCCACGACAGCAGGCGCCGCCCGGCGTCCGGTTCGCCGCCGTTCGCCCGCGCGACCGCTCGGTACAGGCCCAGCCACTCGTCCAGGCCCGGCGTCCGCGGGAACCAGGTCATCGCCGCGTAGTCGGCGTCCCGGGCCGCGACGATGCCGCCCGGCCGGCACACCCGCCGCATCTCGCGCAGGGCGCGCACCGGGTCACCGACGTGCTGGAGCACCTGGTGGGCGTGGACCACGTCGAAGGAGTCGTCGGGGAAGTCCAGTGCGTGGACGTCCGCCGTGGCGAACTCGACCGATCCGGCCAGTCCGCGCTCCGCGACGTGGGCCCGGGCCTGGTCCAGCACGTCCGGCGCCGCGTCGACGGCCGTCACCCGCCCGCCGGGGGACACCAGGGCCGCCAGGTCCGCCGTGATGGTGCCCGGACCGCACCCCACGTCCAGGACCGACAGGCCCGGTCGCAGCTCGCCGATCAGGTAGGCCGCCGAGTTCTCGGCGGTGCGCCAACGGTGCGACCGCAGCACCGACTCGTGGTGGCCGTGCGTGTAGACGGCGGTCTCCTTCATGGCGTTCATGGCGGTGACTCCTCCTCGTCGAGTTCGTCTCTGGGAAGCGCTGTGATCACCGTAGCCGCCCGCTCTGTATGTGAGATGTGCGTTTCGACATGTGGACGTGACTCCGGTGGGGCAAGGGAAGTGTCGGGAAGGGGGGGGCGTCCCGGCCGGGGCGTCCGGTGCGCGGGCGGGGGTGTCGCCGCAGGTGCGGCCCGGGCGCGGGGGTTGACGGGCGAAACCGGGCGAATAACCGTATAAAGGTCATGGTCGGTCGGCGGTGTGGACGGGAAGGACAGCGGGGATGGCGGGGACGGCGGGGTGGCAGCGCACGACGGCGGAGGGACGCGGCCCCGTCCGGTACGTGCCGCCCGCGCCCCCGCCCGGTCTGCCCGTCCTGCCCGAGCTGACCGCCGTGCTCGCCGCGGCCGCGGACCGCTCCGCGCCCGAGCCACCGGGCGGCGGCCCGTCCGTGCGCGAGGCCGCCTGCCGGCACTGGGCCCGACGCGGCCTGCCCACCGCACCGGAGAACGTGGCCGCCGGGCCCGGCGCCGCGTCGCTGCTGCTCGCACTGCTCGGCGCGTACGGCGGCGACGTGATGCTCCCCCGCCCCTGTCCCGCCTGGTGGACCCCACAGGTCCGGCTGCTGGGACGGCGGGCGTTCCACGTGCCGACCCCGGCCGAATGCGGGGGCGTACCCGACCCCTACGCCCTGCTGGAGACGGTACGGAGGGTCCGCGCCGAGGGCGGCGACCCGCGCGTCCTGCTGCTCTCCGTCGCCGACGACCCGACCGCGACCGTGCCGCCGCCCGAGATGCTGCGCGAGGCCTGCGAGGCCGCCGAGGAGGCGGGCCTGTTCGTCGTCAGCGACGAGAGCTGGCGCGACACCGTCCACCGGCCGCACGACACGCTCGTCCTCAGCCCCGCCGAGATGCTCCCCGAACAGGCCGCCGTCCTCGTCGACCTGTCGGGGGCGCTGCTGCCCGCCGGCTGGCCCGCCGCCGTGATCCGCTTCCCCGCCACCCCCCGCGGCACCTGGCTGCGGGCCCGCACCCTCGACGTGCTGACCGCCACCGGCGCCCTGGTCGCGGGGCCGGTGGTCGGCGCCGCCGCGCACGCGCTCGACGAGCCCGACGCCGTCGCCGCCCGCAGTGTCGCGGCGGCCGCCCTGCACGGCGCCGTGGCCGCCGCCGCGCACCGGGAGGTCCTCGCCGTCGGGGCGCTCGCCCGCCCCCCGCAGGCCGGCCGGCACCTGTACGCCGACCTGACCCCGCTGCGGGCCGGACTGGCCCGACACGGCGTGGGCGACGCGATGGAACTGGAGGACTGGTTGGGCGGCCGGTTGGGTTCGCCGACGCCCGGCGGGCAGCGGTTCGCGGACGAACCCGTCGGGCTGCGCGTCCGGTTGTCGACGGGCCCGCTGCTCGGAGCCACGGCGGGCGAACGGCTGGCCGCCCTCACGGCCCCCGACCCCCTGGCGCTGCCGCACGTACGGGACGCACTGGACCGGCTGCGGTCCGTGCTGGCCGGGCTGGCCGAGTGAACGCCCGCCGGCGAACGGAGACTCCTCGATGACGGACCGGACGGACGCCGGTTCGGCCGGGGCGGCCGGTTCGGCCGGGGGAGCCGGGGGAGCGGCGGGGGCGGGCGCGACCCGGCGGACACCGCTGCGCCCCGATCTCACCGATCTCACCGACCGCCCCGCTCCCGTCGACCCCGCCGGGCCGCCCGGGCCGCCCGCGCCCCGGCCCCTCTACGAGGTACGTCGATGGCCGCGGTCGTTCGCGCACCGGCTGACCACCCCCCTGCCCGGCGTCCGCGCACTCGCCCGACTGGCCCGTGAGGGAGCCTTGCGGCCCGGCCCGGAAGGGCTGCGCGGCATCCCCGACCTGCCCTGCGCCCCCGCCCCCGTGCCCGAGGCCCGGCCCGGGACGGTGTCCGTCACCTGGGTCGGTCACGCCGGCTGGGTCCTGCGGACCGGCGGCCTGACCGTGCTCACCGACCCGGTCTGGTCCCGGCGGATCCTGGGCACCCCCGCCCGGCTGACCCCCGTCGGCGTGCGCTGGGAGGACCTGCCGCCCGTCGACGCGGTGGTGATCAGCCACAACCACTACGACCACCTCGACGCCCCCACCCTCAGAAGGCTGCCCCGCCACACGGCCTGCTTCGTCCCGGCCGGCCTCGGGCGCTGGTTCCGCCGCCGCGGCTTCGAGCGGGTCACGGAACTCGACTGGTGGGAGTGCGCCGAACTGGGCGGCGTCCGCTTCGAGTTCGTCCCCGCGCACCACTGGTCGAAGCGGTCGCCGCTCGACAGCTGCCGCACCCTGTGGGGCGGGTGGATCCTCACCGACACGGAGCACGGCAAGAAGGTCTACTTCGCCGGGGACACCGGCTACGGGCACTGGTTCGCGGAGATCGGCCGCCGCCACCCCGGGATGGACCTGGCCCTGTTGCCGATCGGCGCGTACGCCCCGAGGTGGTGGCTCCGCGACGTGCACACCGACCCGGAGGAGGCGGTGCGCGCCTGCCTCGACCTCGGCGCCCGTCGGATGGCGCCGATGCACTGGGCCACCTTCGTCCTGTCCGCCGAGCCGGTCATGGAGCCACTGCACCGGGTGCGCGCGGCCTGGGAGCGGGCCGGACTGGACCGCGCACTGCTGTGGGACCTGCCGATCGGCGCCTCCCGCACCTTCTGACGACGCTTCGGAGACCCGGCGCGGTGCGCCCGGCCCGCGCTCTCACGCCGCACCGCGTCGGACACGACGCCAGAGCGCCGGCGCCGCGCTGATCAGCAGGGTCAAGCCGACGGCGAGGGCCACGCCCTTCCAGGGTTCCGAGAAGAGCGAGCCGCCCAGGATCCCGATCAGGCCGTAGGTCGCCGCCCACGCCAGGCACGCCGGGGCGTCGCCGCGCGCGAAGCGGCGCAGGGGCATCTCCGCCAGCAGGCACGCCAACATGACCGGGATGCGCCCCGCCGGCACCAGCCGCGAGACGACCAGCACCAGCACGCCGTGCTCGTCGAGCTTCGTCTGAGCCTGTTCCAGCCGCTCCGGGGTGGCCCGTCCCCGCAGGCGCTCCAACCATCGCGAACCGCCCCGCGAGTGCACCCCGCGCCGCCCGAGCCAGTACAGCGCGAGGTCCCCGACGAACGCCGCGAACGCCGAGACGGCGAACACCAGAAGCAGTCCGAACGGCAGGGTGTCCTGGTGGAAGGCCACCACCGAGGCCGAACTCACCAACGCCCCCGTCGGGATCACCGGCAGCAGTGCGCCGAGCGCCACGAGGAGGAACAGCGCCGGGTACCCGACCGCCTGCCGGGTGCCGTCCGGCGGGACCTGGCCGACCGCCGCGGCGAGGAGGTCGCGCCAGGTCACGGAAGCAGCACCCGCTCACCGTGGTCGGGCACCCGTACCGTCACCTTCGGCGCGAGCCGCCCCGCGAACCGGGCGAACTCCTCGCCCGGCGCGTGGAACTCGTGCGGCCGCACCGCGTCCATGCCGATGGGCCAGTACGTCCCGTAGTGCACCGGCACCGCCGCCGCCGGCGCGAGGTCCGCCAGCGCCCGCGCCGCCCGGCCCGCGTCCAGGTGCCCCGCCCCCAGGTACGGACCCCAGCCGCCGACCGGGAGCAGTGCCACGTCCACCGGCCCGACCTCGTCGGCCATCGTGTCGAACAGCCCGGTGTCCCCGGCGAAGTACGTCCGTGCCGCGCCCTCGATCACGTACCCGAGCGCCGGCGCGAGCCGCGGTCCGTACGGCAGCCGCCGTCCGTCGTGCCGCGCGCTGACCGCCCGCACCCGTACACCGTCCCGTACGGGGACCACGTCGCCCGGCGCCACCTCCGTGACGGCCAGGCCCCGGGACGTCGCCACCCGCGCCAGCCCCGGCACGGCCCGGCGGGCACCCCGGGGCACCAACAGCCGGGTCCCCGGCGCGAGCCGGGCCAGCGAGGGCAGGTGCAGATGATCGGAGTGCAGGTGCGAGACCACCGCCACGTCCGCCTCGGCCGCGTGCGGCGGCGGCACCGCCCCGCGCCGTCGCCGCAGGTGCGCGAACCGCCGGGCGAACAGCGGGTCCGTCAGGAACCGGAGCCCGGAGTCCTCCACCGTGCACGTGGCATGCCCCCACCAGGTGATCTCCACCGGCACCGGTGCTCCCTCCCTCGATCGGTCCTGTCGACCTTAGATCCTGTCCCGTCGAACCGCGCGCAATCGGAACCCGGCAGCCCTCTCCTCGACGGTCGAGGATCGGAGTAGGGTCGGGCGCCATGGATGAGTTGCGCGTGGCCGCGATCGCCGGCATGGCCCCGCTGGAGGAACTCGACGTCGACCCCTTCGCCGTGGACACCCGCAGCCAGCACGCCATGTGCGCCCGCTGGGCCGCGGACCGCGGCTACGTCGTCGCACGGCACCTGCTGGTCTACGGCCTGCGCCACGACCACTGCGGGCTCTGGTCCGACGTCGACGCGGGACGGGTCGACCTGTTCGTCGCCGCCAACCAGCGGGTGCTGGCCCGGGCGCTGCGTTCCGTCGAGGACTTCACCGCGGAGTGCGAGCGGCGCGGGATCCGGCTGGAGACCGCCGAGCTGGAGGAGCCGACGTACACCTCCGCGATGAAGGCGGAAGTGCACCGCCGGCTGTCCATGCCGACCGCGGGCTACGACGGTACGTAACACGACCTGACCGGCGGTTTCCGTACGTGCGTGCGCCACCTGTGTCACCCGGCCGCGTTCGCGTCGCTGTGCGACGCTGGCAGTGAACCACGAACGGGGGTACGGAGTGTGGCGCGGACGGTGGCGCACGGCGGGCGGCGCACTGGTGAGGGTGATCCTCGTGTGGGCGGTGTCCACGCTCACCATGCTCGCCCTGGCCGGGATCCTGCCGGACTTCCGGCTCCAGTCCGACGACGGTGACAGTGTCACCCGCATCGCGCTGACGGCCGCCTGGGGCGCCGGCGCCTTCGGGCTGTTGAGCGCGCTGGTGTGGCCGCTGCTCGTCCGGGCGCTGCTGCTGGTGCCGGCCCTGCTGCTGGGGCTGCTCGTCTTCTTCCTCAACGGCTCGCTGCTGCTGATCGCGCTCAACCTGATCCCCGACGGACGCGGGGAGGTGGCGCCCGAGACCGCCGTGGTCGTCGCCGCGGTGATGTCCGCCGTGGCGTCCGCCACGTCCACGGCCCTGGCCGTCCGCGACGACGAGGCGTACCGCCGCCGGCTCTACCGGCTCGCCGACCGGCGCCGGCGCAGGCAGCTGCGCTCGGGCGCCCCCGGCGCGGGCGAGGCGCCCCCCGGGCTGGTCTTCCTCCAGCTCGACGGGGTCGGGTACGAGGTGCTGCGCCGGGCCGCGGGATCCGGGGCGATGCCCACCGTCGGCGACTGGCTGGAGCGCAGCCACCGCGTCATGTCCTGGCGCACGGACTGGTCCAGCCAGACGGGCGCCAGCCAGCTCGGCATCCTGCACGGCTCGAACTTCGACGTGCCCGCCTTCCGCTGGTACGAGAAGGAAACCGGCGAGATCGTGGTGTGCAACCGGCCCACCAGCGCCGCCGAACTCCAGCGCCGCGCCATCGAGCGGACCGGCGACGGGGGACTGCTCACCCTGGACGGGGCCAGCCGCGGCAACCTGTTCAGCGGCGGCGCCGACCAACTCGCCCTGGTGCTGTCGGTGTCCGCGCGGCGCGGGCGTGCCAACCGCTCCCGGGCGGGCTACTTCGCGTACTTCTCCGACCCGGCCAACGCCGTCCGCACCGCCCTCTCCTTCGTCGCCGAGGTGGGCCGGGAGATCGGTCAGTCGACCCGCGCCCGGATCCGGCACGAGGCGCCGCGCGTGGGCCGCGGCGGGCTCTACCCGATGATCCGGGCCTTCGCCACCGTCGTGGAGCGGGACGTGGTCGTCGCGGCGGTGATCGGGGACATGCTCGCCGGCCGTGCCTGCGTCTACGCGGACCTGGTGGCCTACGACGAGGTCGCACACCACTCCGGCCCGCACGGCCGGGACACCGACCGGGTGCTCTCCCGCCTCGACCGGAGCCTCGCGCTGATCGCCCGGGTCGCCGAGCACGCCCCCCGCGCCTACCGGATCGTGCTGCTCTCGGACCACGGACAGAGCCCGGGGGAGACCTTCCTGGGCCGCTACGGCCTCACCCTCAAGGACCTCGTCCGGGCGGGGTGCGGGCTCCCGGTCTCCCGCCGGGCCGGCGGCACCCGCAGCGGCGCCGAGGCGCGCGCGGCGGTCCGCGCGGCCCTGCACCGGCCGGTGGAGGAGGGCGAGGAGGCCGACCCGGCGGGCGGCTCCGACCCGGTGGTGCTGGCGTCCGGGAACCTCGGGCTGGTCTCCTTCCCGGACCTGCCCGGGCGGGCCGACCGGGCGTGGATCGAGCGGACCCACCCGGCGCTGCTGGCCACGCTGGCCAACCATCCGGGGGTCGGGTTCCTGCTGGTCGACGGGGAGGTGCTGGGCCCCGGCGGCGCGGTGGCCCGGCTGGACGAGCCGGGGGCGGCGGAGCGGCTGCTGGCGGACTTCGGGCCGGGCGCGGCCGACGCCGTCCGCCGGACGGACTCGTTCCCGCACGTGGCGGACATCATGGTCAACTCGGCGTTCGACCCGGCCGACGGGACCGTGCACGCCTTCGAGGAGCAGATCGGCTCGCACGGCGGCCTGGGCGGCGAGCAGGGGCACCCGTTCCTGATGTGGCCCACCGAACTGTCGGACCCGGGGGCCGCGCCGGTGGGCGCCGAGGCGGTGCACGGGGTGCTGCGCCGCTGGCTCCGCGAGGCGGACGGCCCGCAGGTCCCGCTGGGCACCCCGTCCGCGGCCGCCGCACCGCAGGATCACCGGCCGAAGCCCGGCGTCGGCGGAACCCTTCCTTCCGTGGAGGTGTCCGTACAGGACGAAACCCGCTGATTTGGTGCGTCCTTGGCGGTGCCCGACGATGTGTCGACCTGTCCAGCATGTGAAACACCAGAGGCGCACCACCCGTGAGCACCACCCCCCTCCCCGCCCCCGTCCCCACCGACGAACAGGCGAGCCCGCACGCCCGCCGCTTCGGCCTGCCGATCGCGACCTGCCTGGTCATGGGCAACATCATCGGAGGCGGGATCTTCCTCCTCCCCGCCGCGGTGGCCCCCTTCGGCACGATCAGCCTCGTCGCCTTCGCCGTGCTCACCGTCGGCGCGATCGCCCTCGCGCTCGTCTTCGGCCGGCTCGCCGAACGCAACCCGCAGACCGGTGGCCCGTACGTCTACGCCCGCGCGGCCTTCGGGGACTTCGCCGGCTTCCTCGCGGCCTGGAGCTACTGGATCACCACCTGGGTCTCCAACGCGGCCCTCGCGGTCGCCGCCGTCGGCTACCTCACGGTGCTCTTCCCCGCCGTGGGCGAGCACAAGTGGTCCATGTGCCTGGGCGCACTCGCCGTCCAGTGGCTGCCCGCGCTCGCCAACCTCGCGGGCACCCGCTACGTGGGAGCCGTCCAACTGGTCTCCACCGTACTGAAGTTCGCCCCGCTGCTCCTGGTGGCCGTCGGCGGGCTGTTCTTCTTCGACCCGGCCAACCTCGGCCCCTTCCAAGCCACCGACCAGAGCGCCGTCGGCGCGATCTCCGCCGCCGCCGCGATCCTGCTCTTCAGCTACCTCGGGGTCGAGTCGGCCGCCGTCAGCGCCGGCGAGGTCCGCGACCCGGCCCGCAACGTCGGCCGCGCCACCATCCTCGGCACCACCGGCGCCGCCACCGTGTACCTGCTCGGCACCCTGTCCGTCTTCGGCCTCGTCGCGCACGCCACGCTCGTCACCTCCGAGGCCCCGTTCAGCGACGCCGTCGACGCCATGTTCGGCGGAACCTGGGGCGGCACCCTCGTCGCCTGCGCCGCGGTGATCTCGATGGTCGGCGCCCTCAACGGCTGGACCCTGCTCAGCGCGCAGACCCCGTACGCAGCGGCCAAGGACGGGCTCTTCCCGAAGGTCTTCGAGACCAAGAGGCGCGGGGTCCCGATCGTCGGGGTCCTCGTCACCGTCGTCCTGGCCTCGGCCCTGACCGTCTACAACTACACCGCCGGCACCGAGGGCGTCTTCGAGATGCTGGTGCTGGTCACCACCTTCACGGCGACCGTCCCGTACCTGCTCTCCAGCGCCGCCCAGATCCACTTCCTGGTCTCCGGGCAGTCCGCGCGCGTCCACCGCGGCCGGCTGGTCCGTGACACCGTCCTGGCCTGCGCGGCCTTCGCCTTCTCGATGTGGCTCGTGGCCGGCTCCGGGTACGCGGCCGTGTACCAGGGCGTGCTGTTCCTCTTCGTGGGCGTGGTCGTCTACGCCGTGATGTCCGCCCGCAGGCACCGCGCCACGGCCACCTGACCGGCGGACGGGCCCGCGCGGGCCCGCCCACGCCCCGCGAACGCCACGGGGGCTCGGAGCGGTCTCACGACCGCTCCGAGCCCCCGTGTCCGCTTCTAGTCGAGGTAGTCGCGCAGCACCTGCGAACGCGACGGGTGACGCAGCTTCGACATCGTCTTCGACTCGATCTGACGGATGCGCTCACGGGTGACCCCGTACACGCGGCCGATCTCGTCCAGGGTCTTCGGCTGGCCGTCGTTGAGGCCGTACCGCATGGAGACCACGCCCGCCTCACGCTCGGAGAGCGTCCCCAGGATCGACTGGAGCTGCTCCTGGAGGAAGGTGAAGGACACCGCGTCCGCCGGCACGACCGCCTCGGAGTCCTCGATGAGGTCACCGAACTCGCTGTCGCCCTCCTCACCCAGGGGGGTGTGCAGGGAGATCGGCTCGCGGCCGTACTTCTGGACCTCGATGACCTTCTCGGGGGTCATGTCGAGTTCCTTGCCCAGCTCCTCCGGAGTGGGCTCCCGGCCGAGGTCCTGGAGCATCTGCCGCTGGACACGGGCCAGCTTGTTGATGATCTCGACCATGTGGACGGGGATGCGGATGGTGCGCGACTGGTCGGCCATGGCACGCGTGATCGCCTGCCGGATCCACCAGGTCGCGTACGTGGAGAACTTGAAGCCCTTGGTGTAGTCGAACTTCTCCACCGCGCGGATCAGACCGACGTTGCCCTCCTGGATCAGGTCCAGGAAGAGCATGCCGCGGCCCGTGTAGCGCTTGGCGAGGGAGACCACGAGACGGAGGTTGGCCTCCAGCAGGTGGTTCTTGGCCCGGCGACCGTCCTCGACGAGGATCTCCAGCTCACGCTTGAACGTGGGCTTGTGGTCCTCCTCCTCTTCGAGCTTGTACTCGGAGAAGAGACCCGCCTCGATGCGCTTGGCGAGCTCGACCTCCTGCTCGGCGTTGAGCAGCGGCACCTTGCCGATCAGCTTGAGGTAGTCCTTGACGGGGTCGGCGGTGGCACCGGCGACCATGACGGTCTGCGCCGGGGCGTCGTCCTCGTCGTCGTCGGACAGCACGAAGCCCTGGGTCCCGCCGACCTTCGGAGTCCCCTCCTCGGCCTCGTCGGCCAGGTCCTCGGCCGCCCAGTCCTCGCCCTCGGCCGCCGGGGTCTCGCCCTCGTCGCCGTCCTTGGCGCCCTTCTTCGTGGCGGCGGTCTTCTTGGTGGCCGTCGCCTTCTTCGCGGCGGTCTTCTTGACCGTCCGCTTCTTCGGCTCGGCGGCGGCCTCGGCCGCCACCTCCTCCTCGGTCCCGGAGGCCGACGGTGCGGATATCGCCGCGGCGGTGGCGGCGACCGCCGTCTTGCGCGCGCCGATGGGGCGCGGCGCGGCGGCCTTCTTGGTCACGGTGCGGGCCGGGGCGGCGGCAGCCTTGCGCGGCTTCTTCGCAGCGGCCTTGGTGGCGGGGGCGGCGCTGACGTGGAGGGCGACACCCTCCTCGTCCAGGACCTGGTTCAGGCTGCGCAGGACCCGCTTCCACTGGTCCACCGGGATGCGGCCGGCCTCGAAGGCCTGGCGCACGTCATCACCGTTGATGTGACCCTGCTCGCGGCCGCGCTCGACGAGCGCGACGAGGGCCTCCGATTCGGCGATCTCCGGAGGGAACGTACGGGACGGGCTGAGCGACACAAGGAGCCTCTCGTTGCGAACAGATAAGGGGTGAGCGGGACATCATCGCGCGACTTCGGGAAACAGACCCGAGGGGGGTCTGTATTCCGGGACCGCGCGAGGACACCTGTCGGTTCATCGCATGCCCGAGTCGATTCGTTACGCGCTGAATTGAGTGACCTGCGCCACGCTGTGGCGACGCAACCGATCCGACGTGGATCCGTCCGCCCTCCCGCGCCCTCCCGCTCAGCCCGTTTTGCGGGCCTCGACGAGGAAGCGGGCGGTGTGCGCGACGAACGGGCCTTCGCGTTCGATCCGCTCGTGGAGCTCGCGCAACCGGTCCCGGTAGTGCCCGACCGTGAAGCCCGGCACCATCCAGATCACCTTCCGTAGAAAGTAGATCACGGCTCCGATGTCGTTGAACTCCGTCCGCAGTCGCTCCGAGCGCAGATCGACGATTTCCAGGCCCGCCTTCCGGGCTTCGGCGACCGCGTCGTCGGGGTGCCGGCCACGCCTGACCTCCTCCGGCTGCGGGCCCAGGAAGTACTCCACCAGCTCGAAGACGCTGGCCGGACCGACCTGCTGCGAGAAGTACGTGCCGCCCGGCGTCAGCACGCGGGCGATCTCGTCCCACCACACGGTCACCGGGTGCCGGCTGCTGACCAGCTCGAAGGCCTCGTCCCCGAAGGGCAGCGGCGGCTCGTCGGAGTCGGCGACCACCACCGCGCCCAGCGGGTGCAGGAGCCGGGTCGCCTTGGCGACGTTCGGCGGCCAGGACTCGGTCGCCACCGTCAGCGGCGGCAGGGCGCCGGCCCCGGCGAGCACCTCGCCGCCACCGGTCTGGACGTCGAGGACGGAGGAGACCCGGGAGAGACGTTCGCCGAGGAGCTTCTGGTAGCCCCAGGAGGGGCGCTGTTCGGTGGCGCGGCCGTCGAGCCAGGAGAAGTCCCAGCCGTCCACGGAAACGGACTCCGCCTCGGCGACAAGATGGTCGAAAGTACGCGTCATCCCCCGATCGTCGCAGGCCGGGAGCCGGTCCTCCACCGGGTATCGCCGGCCCGCCGCGCGCGGGCGTCGACTAGAGTGGGCGCCGGGCCGTGACTGGCGTTCGGGTGGATCACCACCGGGGAGCGGCCCGGCGTACCGGTGGGTACGTCGACTGCCGCGCGCCTGGGCGAACCGCGATTCCGCAGCGACGCTCAGGAGACCCCATGACGACTGCCCAGACCGCTCAGACCGCCCGGCTCATGGACGGCACCGCCGTCGCCCGCCGCATCTCGGAGCAGACCGCCGCCCACGCCGCGAAGATCACCGAGCGCACCGGCACCGCCCCCTGTCTGGCGACCGTGCTGGTCGGCGAGGACCCCGCGTCCGTGACCTACGTACGGATGAAGCAGAACCGTTGCGCCAAGGCCGGGATCACCTCCCGCCACGTCGAGCTCCCCGCCGAGACCACCACGGCGGAACTGGTGGCCGCCCTCACCGCGCTCTCCGAGGACCCGGAGATCAGCGGCATCCTGCTCCAGCACCCGGTGCCGCACCACATCGACGAGCGGGCCGCCTTCGAGGCCATCGCCCCCGGCAAGGACGTCGACGGTGTGACGATGCACTCTTTCGCCGCCATGGGCTTCGGCCTGCCGGGCTTCGTCTCCTGCACCCCCGGCGGCATCATGCGCCTCCTGGAGGAGTACGACGTGGACCTGACCGGCAAGCACGCCGTGGTCGTCGGCCGCAGCGCGATCCTGGGCAAGCCCGCCGGGATGCTGCTGCTGGAGCGCAACGCCACGGTCACCTACTGTCACTCCCGCACGGTGGACCTGCCCTCGATCGTGCGCCAGGCCGACGTGCTGGTCGCCGCCGTCGGCAAGGCAGAGTTCATCCGCGGCGAGGACATCAAGCCGGGCGCCGTCGTCCTGGACGCCGGCTACAACGCGGGCAACGTCGGCGATGTCCACTTCGAGTCGGCCGCCGCCCGGGCCTCCCTGATCACCCCGGTGCCCGGCGGCGTCGGCCCGATGACCATCGCCGTGCTCCTGGAGCAGACCGTGCGGGCCGCCGCCGCGCAGGCCGGGCTCGACCTCGCGGAGCTCTGACCCCGGCTCCCGCCCGATCCCGTACGACGAACGCCCCGGCCCGCCCCGGTCCGGGGCGTCCCGTTTCCCCGGCGACCCGCGGCCCCCGCACACCCCGAGCGGCCGCTCCGAGACAGGTGTGCCCGCTTGAGGCGGAGGACCTGTCCGTACCGGCGGGCACCGCGACGGTCCGGGCGCGTCCCGGGCAGGGCCCTTACCCCCGGGGTAATCGACCCGGCCCCGGCCCGGCGGCACAGTGGGGGCATCGGGTTCCGGGGTCGCGCACTCGGCTCCGGGACCCGGTGCCCCACCACCCCGCGCGTCCGCTCCTCGACGGAGGTTGATCCGCCATGTCCGCAACCCTGCTCGGCAGCATCGCCCGCACCACCGGGCCCCAGGTCGTCCTGCGCCGGTCCCTCGCGCTCGACGCACTGGTCACCACCGGCAACGGGCTCGCCTACCTGGCCTTCTCCGAGCCGCTCGGCCGGCTCCTCGGCGTCGGCCCGACGACCCTGCTCGTCCTCGGCGCGCTCCTCGCCCTCTACGGGGCGGGCGTCGGATGGCTGGCCTCCCGCCGCCGGCCGCCGGTGCTCCCCGTCCGCCTCGTCATCGAGACCAACTGCCTCTGGGTGGCGCTGAGCCTGGCCGCCGCACTCCTCTGGTTCACCCCGACCGTCGCCGGCGCGGTGTGGATCCCGGCGCAGGCGCTCGTCGTCGCCGGGTTCGCGCTCGTCCAGTGGCTCGCGCTGCGCGGTACGCCCTCACGGGACCAGTGAGCGCAGGTACTTCACGGTCGCCGGGTCGGCCGGCAGCAGGGTCTCGATGGCCAGCTCGGCGACGGTCACGTCCATCGGCGTGTTGAAGGTGGAGATGGACGACACGAAGGACAGCGTCTGCCCGTCGTGTTCGATCCGCAGCGGCAGCGCGATGTTCGCGACCGCCTCCCGCGGCTCGCCGTGATCGGCCCGCTCCGCCACGGGGTAGGCCGCCACCTCCTCGTACAGCGCGCGCAGCGGCTCCGAGCGCGACAGGGCGATCTGCCGCTCCATCTGCTCCAACAGGTGACCGCGCCACTCCCGCAGATTGAGGATCCGCGCGGCCAGGCCCTGCGGATGCAGGGTCAGCCGCATCGCGTTCAGCGGCGGCGCGAGCAGGTGCTCGGGCACACCGTCCAGGAGCAGCGCGATGCCCCGGTTCGCGGCGATCACCTGGTACGTGGCGTCCACGACCAGCGCCGGATACGGCTCGTAGCCCGTCAGCAGCCGCTCCAGGGAGTCCCGCAGAACCTCCATCGACGGGTCGTCGAGCGGGGTGTGCGGGTAGCGGGGCGCGTAGCCGGCCGCCAGCAACAGGGCGTTGCGCTCCCGCACCGGGACGTCCAGGTGCTCCGCGAGCCGCAGCACCATCTCCTCGCTCGGCCGGGAACGGCCGGTCTCCACGAAGCTGATGTGCCGCGACGAGGAGTCGGCGCGGCCCGCCAGCTCCAACTGACTGATCCCGCGCCGCTCCCGCCAGGTGCGCAGCATCGCGCCCACACTCACCGTCGTCATGCCCCGACGGTAGCCCAGGGAGCCCGGCCCGCCGCGTGGGGCCGGGGCGCCGCGGCGACGGCGCGCGGACGCGCCGGCACGGACCGCCGCGCGAGACCTTCCCGCGGGCCCTCGCTGTGGGAACCTTGACCCCACGTCAGGCGATGGTGCCGACCGAGTCGTGAAGGAGTGTGCGGATGTCGGGCGAGCCGCTTTCCCAGAAGGAGATCGAGGACCGGTTGCGGGAACTCCCGGGCTGGGCCTTCGAGGACGACCGGATCCTGCGCACCTACCGGCTGGGCAGCCACTTCGCGGCGAGCGCCCTCGTCGCCCACATCGCTTCGGTGCAGGACGAGTTGAACCACCACTCGGACCTCACCCTGGGCTACGACACGGTCCGCGTGTCGGTGAACACGCACAGCGCGGGCGACGCCGTGACCGAGACCGACTTCGCCCTCGCGGAGCGACTGGAGGCCCTGGCGCCCGCTCACGGCGCGAACTGATGCCGATAGCGCGTTCCCTGCTCGACTACGACGCCGAGGCCGAGGCCTACGACGCCACCCGGGGCGGCGTCCCGCGCGCCGAGGCCGCGGCGGCGGCCGTCCTCGACCTCGTCCCGGCCCCCGCGCGCGGACCCGTCGTACCGCCTGGTGGCCTTCGTGCGCGACTGACGGCGGATCGGCGGCGGAGCGGGGACGGAGGGGCGCGGGCGGGCGGGGCGGGTCAGGCGGGTTCCAGGCGCCACCACTGGGACGGCGAGTCGGTGTCCTCGCACTGGCGGGCCTGTCCCTCCTCGTCGGCCTCCAGCGGCAGCCCGCTGATGACGGCGATCAGGGAGACCACGCCGGGATCGTCCAGGTGCTCCTCGACGATCCACTCCTGGGCGCCGAACGCGTTGGCCTTCCACACCTGGACCCGGGTCCCGCTGTCCACGGACGCGTTCGCGACGTCCAGCCGCTTGCCGTTGTGCACGCTCACCAGATGGAAGATCCCACCGCCGCCGTACACCGGCGAGATCTCCCACTGCCGTGCGGACGCGGGCGCGGGCGGGCCGTCCGGCCCCACCCGCACCCGGTTCCCGCTCTCCACCTGGAGCAGCAGACCGCTGCCCACGTTGCGGAGTCGGTAGACCCCGTCAGGAACGTTCACCCGCACACCCTCGGATCGCTCACATGTCGAAGACGGCCGGGTCGGGCCCGAGCCGCCGGCCCGCCGTGCCGGCGCCCAGGGCGTCCAGCGCGGCGATGTCGTCGGCGTCCAGTTCGAAGCCGAAGACATCCAGATTCTCGCGGATGCGCGCGGGGGTCACGGACTTGGGGATCACCACGTTGCCGAGCTGGAGGTGCCAGCGCAGCACCACCTGCGCGGCGGTGCGGCCGTGCTTGGCGGCGATCGCGGCGACGGCGGGAAGCGTGAGCAGCTCCTTGCCCTGGCCGAGCGGGGACCAGGCCTCGGTGGCGATCCCGAGGTCGGCGTGCAGGGCGCGCAGCGCGGTCTGCGGGAAGAGCGGGTGCAGCTCGATCTGGTTGACGGCCGGGACCAGATCGCTCACGGTCCGGATCCGCTCCAGGTCCTCGGGGCGGAAGTTCGACACGCCGACCGCCTTGGCGCGGCCGCTCGCGGCGATCTCCTCGAAGGTCTTCCAGGTGGTGAGGACGTCGTCCCGCATCGGGCGCGGCCAGTGGATCAGGTACAGGTCGACGTGGTCGAGGCCCAGCCGGGAGAGCGATTCGTCGAAGGCGCGCAGCACCTCGTCCCGGCCCCAGACGCGGTCCGGGCCGTTCCACAGCTTGGTGGTGACGAAGAGCTCCTCGCGCGGCACCCCGGCGCCCGCGATGGCCCGGCCGGTGCCCTCCTCGTTGCCGTAGATCGCCGCCGTGTCGATGCTGCGGTAGCCCGCCTCCAGGGCGGTGGTGACGGCCTGTTCCGCCTCGTCGTCCGGGACCTGCCAGACGCCGTAGCCGAGCTGGGGCATGAGGGTGCCGTTGTTGAGCTTGATGCCGGGGACCTGGTTCACGTCGGGTCGTCCTCGTCGTCGGGTACGGGTGATGATGCGGACACGGCGGTGCGCGCCGTGGCCTGCGAGGGGCCATAACCGGCCACTCGCGGCCCACATTCCCGCCAAAAGGGTGGTTATTCAGGAGGCGCCCAGATAGGCCTCCCGCACCCGCGGGTCCGCCCGCACCTCGGCCGCCGTCCCCTGGGCGAGCACGGCCCCGAGGTCCAGTACGACGACCCGCGCGCAGAGCTCCATCACGAAGGCCACGTTGTGCTCGACCAGCAGCACCGCGCACCCCTCCTCCTCGGCGAGCCGCCGGACGACCGCCGCGAGCCGCTCCCGTTCGGGCGCCGACAGCCCCGACGCGGGCTCGTCCAACAGCAGCACCCTCGGCCGGTCGGCCGCCGCGCGGGCCAGCTCCACCATCCGGGCCCGACCCGCGGGCAGCCCGCCCGCGTACACGTCCCCCAGCTCGCCGATCCCGCAGTCCTCCAGCACCCGCGCGGCCCGCTCGCGGCGCTCCCGCTCCCGGCGCCGGCGGGCCGGCGCGGCGACCAGGTCCGCGACCGGCCCGCCCCCGCCACCGCGCCACTCCTGGGCGACGAGCACGTTGTCGGCCACGCTGAGCTGCCCGAACAGCTGCTGCCGCTGGAAGGTCCGGCGCACCCCGTGCCGGGCCCGCCAGACCGGGGAGCGGCGGGTCACGTCCACCCCGTCGAGCAGCATCCGCCCCCGATCGGGGCGGCGGATCCCGGACAGCACGTCGAACAGCGTCGTCTTGCCGGCTCCGTTCGGGCCGATCAGACCGCACACCTCCCCGGCCCGTACCCCGAGGTCCACCCCGGTCAGCGCTTTGACCCCGCCGAAGCGCACACCGATCCCGACCGCCTCCAACACGTACGGCGCCGTCATCGGACCATCCCCAGATAGGCCTCGGTCAGCCGGTCGGTCTCCACCTCGGCGCGCGGGCCGCACCAGGACACCCGCCCCTGGGACAGGTAGGCGACCGTGTCCGCGATCCCGAGGATCTCGGCTGCCTTCTCCTCCACCAACAGCAGCGCGGTCCCGGCGGCCCGGAGCTCGACGAGCAGCTCGTACACCTCGTCCACCACGCGCGGCGCGAGTCCCAGCGAGGGCTCGTCGGCGATCAACACCCGCGGTGGGCGCTGCAACAGCGGAGCCAGCGCCAGCAACTGCTGCTCCCCGCCCGACAACGCGCCGGCGGGCACCCGGCGCCGCTCCCGCAGCCGGGGGAACCGCCCGAACACGGCGTCCCGCTCGGCCGGGTCCCGCAGGTGGAGCGCCAGGTTCTCCTCGACGTCGAGCGAGGGGAAGATCCCCCGACCCTCGGGAGCGAGCAGCACCCCGCCCCGCGAACGGCGCACGGCCCCCTCCCGCGTCACGTCCCGCCCGGCCACGAGGACACGGCCGTCACCGGCGCGCAGCAGGCCCGCGGCGACCCGGCACGCGGTGCTCTTCCCGGCCCCGTTGGGCCCGAGCAGGGCGAGGATCTCGCCCCGCCGCACCACGAGGTCCACGCCGTGCAACACCTCCCCGCCGTCGTACCCGGCCCGCACCGCCCGCAGCTCCAGCGCGACGGCGTGCCCCGCCCGTTCGGTCCCGTCGGCGTTCGAGGCGCGGTCCGGGGGCTGAGTCCCCGAAGCGGCCCGGGGCACGGGCACCACCCCGGCACCCGTCCCGGCTTCGGCGGTGCCTCCCGTACCGGTCGGGCCGGCGGCGCGCCGTCTGGCCAGCCGTACGGGCAGTGCGGCGCAGTAGCCGTCCGGGTCGTTGGCCAGCGCCAGACCCGCCAATCCGAACAGGATCACCGGCAGGTGCGGCGAGGCCGTCACGTAGTGCGCCATCACCTGCGGGGCGACCGCGAACACCAGCCCCGCCACCACCGCGTACTGCGGTCGCCGCACCCCCGCCGCCACCACCACGGCCAGCCACACCAACCCGGTCATCGCCGTGAAGTCCGTGGCCGTGATCCGGGTGTTGTACGAGGCGTACATGACACCCCCGAACCCCGCGAGCCCGGCCGACAGCGTGAACAGCAGCAGTTTGGTCCGCAGCACGGACACCCCGGAGGCCATCGCCGCCGCCGGGGCCGACCGCACGGCCAGCATCGCCCGACCCGAGGGGGAGTCGCGCAGCGCGCCCAGTGCGGCGGCCACGACGGCGACGAGCACCACGAGGGTCACCCCCATCGCCCGGTCGTCGGACAGGTCCACCGGGCCGACGACCGGCCGCGGGATCGACCAGCCGGAGTCCCCGTTGCGCAACCACCGCAACTGGAACAGCACCTGGTCGGCGAGGAACGCCAACGCCAGCGTCGCCAGGGCCAGGGACCGTCCCCCCAGCCGCAGCGCCGGCAGCGCGACCAGGGCGCCCAGGACGGCGGCCGCGCACGTGCCCACCGCCAACGCCGCCACGAACGGCCACCCCCGGCTCATCAACAGCCCGGCCACCAGGGCCGCCCCCGTCACGAACGTGGCCTGCGCCAACGACACCATCGCGCCGAGCCCGGTGACCACCGTGAAGGACATGAACACCAGGGCGATGGCCAACCCCTGGGCGAGGAGCCCGCTCCAGAACGGGGTCGTCACGGTGTAGAAGGCCACGCACAGCAGGCCCGCGCCCGCGGCCCACACCCCCCACCGCCGCAGCCAGGAGGCCCCGGCCAGATGGTCCACCGGCGGGGCGTCCGCAGCGATCGTTCCTGCGGTCCGCGCCCGCCGGGTCAGCACCAGCAGCCCGCCGAACAGGATCAGGAACGGCACGGCCGTCCGGAACCCGGTGATCCCCTCGGCGAAGGAGGCGTAGCCCGCGACCAGGTTCTGCAACACCCCCAGCCCCAGCCCGCCCGCGAACGCCAGGGGGACCGACGCGAACCGTCCGATCACGGCGGCCGTCGCCGACACGAACAGGAACAGGGTGAAGTCGTGCGCGGACAGGCCCAGGAGCGGGGTCGCCAGCACCCCGGCGAGCCCCGCCAGCCCGGAGGCGATCATCCAGGCGACCGAGGACAGTCGGTCGGCGCTGATCCCGCGCAGTTCGGTCAGCGAACGGTTGTCGACGGCGGCCCGCAGCGTCAGCCCCAGCCGGGTGTGTCGCATCAGCACCCACAGGGCCACCGCCACCACGGCCGTCACCACCCAGGTGATCAGCTGATCGGAGTCGATGCCGACGCCCTCGGCGAGTTGCCAGGACCGCGCGGGGCTCGGTCCCACCCCGGGGAGCCCGAACTGGTTATCGGCGGGCTTCACCGGCGCCCCGGCGTCGCCGAGCAGTTGCACCGCCCACAGTCCGGCCGCGGGCAGCGCCACCAGCAGTCCGATGGTCGCCACGATCTGTGCGGCCTCCCCGACCCGGGCGAGCCGCCGGAACATCAGCCGGTCCAGCCCCCACCCGATGCCGGGAGCCACGCCGAGCACCACCAGGAGCGCCGCGGGGACGGCCGGCCAGCCCAGCCCGGAGTGCAACTCGTAGAAGGTGAGGGCGCACAGGTAGGCGGTGGCCCCGTGCGCGAAGTTGAAGAGCCCGGACGCCGAGTAGGACAGCACCAGCCCGGTGGCCAGCAGCGCGTACAGGGCGCCGGAGACCAGGCCGCTCAGCACGAAGACGAGCAGATCACCCATGCCGCGGGCCTACTTGAAGGGGATGGGCTCGTGGCACGCGAACGGGACGGCCACCTCGTACGCGCGGTCCTTCAGCCGGACGAGCGCCCCGCAGCCGAAGCTGTCCTTCTGCCCCTTGGGCTCCGCCCGGTCGCCGACCAGCGTGCCGGTGTCGGAGAAGGTTCGCGCGGCGCTCTGGAAGGTCTCCGCGGTCAGGTTCCTGCCGGCCTTGCCCGCGATGGAGAGGAACAGGTCCGCGGACATGTACCCGGTCATCATGTGCATGTTCAGCGGTACGTCCTGCCCGCCGGCCGCCGCCTTGATGTCGGCCTTGAACCGGGCCATCGCCGGGTTCTGCGACTCGAACGGCTCGAACTGCAGGAGCACGTACACCCCGTCGAGGGCCTGCCGGGTGGCGTCCTTGGCGAGCAGCCCCGGGTCGTAGTCGGTCGGGTCGGTGAGCACGCCCCGGTAGCCGGCGCGCTTGAGCGCGGTGAACAGCCCGATGTTGTTGGGGGTCTGCATGACGGAGACGACGGCGTCGGGGGCCTTGCCACCGTTGCTCGTCAGCATCTCCTTCACGTACGCCGACCAGTCGCTCGGCACGGCGGTGCCGGGCACCGAGGCCTTCGCGTAGGACACCGTGAACCCGGCGCTGCCGAAGCCCTGGCGGAAGGTGGCCACGCCGAACTTCCCGGCGTCGCTGTCATTGGCGACGATCGCCACCGACTTGCCGGCCGCTCCGCCGAGGATCCGGGCGATGCCCTCGGGCCAGGTCTGGTTGATGGTGCCGCCGGGGGTGGGGACCAGGCAGCCGTTGAACCCGTAGATGTACTCCGGTCCGCAGAAGGACGGGAGGGTGCCCCAGCCGAAGGTGGGCACCTTCTCCCGCTGGAGGAAGTCCGCGCCGGAGAAGGTCACCGAACTCATCGGGGAGACCGCGAAGACCTTGTCCTGCTGGACGAGCTTGCGGGCGGCCGCCGTGTTCTTGCCGGGGTCCTGACCGTCGTCCTCGGCGCCGATGTAGTCGATCGTGCGTCCGTTGACACCGCCCTCCGCGTTGGCGCGCAGGTAGCGGGCCTTCGCGCCGAGGTCGGTGTCCTTCTTGCTGTACCCACTGGCGCTGGTCATCGACACGATGCCGCCGACCTTGATGGAGTCGGCGGTGACCCCGCGCGTGGTGCCCGGCGCGTCCCCGGGCCTGCCCGGCGAGGTGCCGTTGGTGGAGGCGGAGTTGCAGGCGATGAGGAGCGCGAAGGCCGCCGCCGCGGCGGCGAGGGCGTGGATGGGTCGCGGCATGTGTGGAATCCCCTCCGGTCGGAATCCCCGCATTCTGTGCGTGAGCTGACGCACCGTCAATATCGCCGACCAAGGGGAATGACGGATCGTCAGATCCTGCTCGCCGGAGCCGACCCGACCCGTCAGCCCTGGTACAGGGCCGCCACCTCCGTCGCGTAGGCCTGCTCGATCGCCCGCCGCTTCAACTTCAACGACGGCGTCAACAAACCGCGTTCCTCGGTGAACTGCTCGGCCAGCACCCGGAACGTACGGATCGCCTCCGCCTGGGACACCAGGGTGTTGGCGGCCACCACCGCACGGCGCACCTCCGCCGACAGTTCCGGGTCGTGTATCACCCGAGCCGCCGCCTGCTGGGGCAGCCCCCGCATCGACAGCCAGTGCGCGACCCCCTCCATGTCCAGGGTCACCAGCGCCGCGATGTAGGGCCGGTCGTTGCCGACCAGGACGCACTGCGACACCAGGGGATGCGAGCGCACCCGCTCCTCCAGCGCCGTCGGGGAGACGCTCTTCCCGTTCGACGTCACCAGGATCTCCTTCTTGCGCCCGGTGATGGTCAGGTAGCCGTCCGCGTCGAGCCGCCCCAGGTCCCCGGTCGCCAACCAGCCCCCGTGCAGCACCTCCTCCGTGCCGCGCGGATCGTTGAGGTACCCGGAGAAGACGTGCCCCCCGTGCAGCCAGACCTCCCCGTCGTCCGCGATGTGCACCGAACCGCCCGGGATGGGCGGGCCCACCGTGCCGTACTTCGTCGCCCCCGGCGGATTCGCCGTGGCGGCGGCGGAGGACTCCGTCAGCCCGTACCCCTCGTACACCGTGATCCCGGCGCCGTCGAAGAACAGCCCCAGCCGGCGCGACATCGCCGACCCGCCCGACATCGCGTGCCGCACCCGCCCGCCCATCGCCTCGCGGACCTTGCCGTACACCAGCTTCTCGAAGACCTGGTGCTCCAGGCGCAGCGCGGCCGACGGGCCCGGTCCGCTGCCGAACGCCTTTTGTTCACGGGCCTCGGCGTACCGCACCGCCGTTTCCACCGCCCGGTCGAAGGGGCCCGTCCGCCCCTCCGCCTCCGCCTTGCGGCGGGCCGCCGCGAACACCTTCTCGAAGACGTACGGCACCCCCAGCACGAAGGTCGGCCGGAACGCGGCCAGGTCCGGCAGCAGTTCGGCCGCCGCCAACACCGGCTGGTGACCGAGCTTCACCCGGGCCCGGACGGCGGCCACCTCCACCATCCGGCCGAAGACGTGCGCGAGGGGCAGGAACAGCAGCGTCGAGGGCTGCTCACCCGGGCCGGCGCGGAAGACCGACTCCCAGCGGTCGACCATGGTGTCCGCCTCGAACATGAAATTGGCGTGCGTCAACACACAGCCCTTGGGGCGACCCGTGGTTCCCGAGGTGTAGATGACCGTGGCGGTCGCGTCGGGCGTCACCGCGCGGCGATGGCGGTGCACCACGTCATCCGCGACCCCGCGCCCGCCCTCGACCAGCTCCGCCACCGCACCCGAGTCGAGCTGCCAGAGCCTGCGCAGGTCGGGGAGGCGTTCGACGACGGAGCCCACCGTCATGGCCTGGTCCTCGTTCTCCACGACACAGCCGGTGCACGCGGAGTCGTACAGGATCCAGTGCACCTGCTCGGCCGACGAACTCGGGTAGACCGGCACCGGCTGGGCGCCGATCGCCCACAGCGCGAAGTCGAACAGCGTCCACTCGTAGCGGGTCCGGGACATCACGCCCACCCGATCCCCGAACCGGACGCCCTGGGCCAACAACCCCTTCGCGAGCGCCAGCACCTCCTCGGCCAGCTCCCCGGAGGTGACGTCCCGCCAGACCCCCTCCGTCTTGCGACCGAGCACCACCCGGTCCGGATCCTGCCGGGCATGGTCGAAGACGACATCGGCCAGACCGCCGACCGGTGCGTCGGTGACCACGGGTGGGACGGTGAATTCACGCAAGGGCCCGCTCCTCTCCGCGCAGTTTCGCTCCGCACGGCGCCGGTGACGGTACCCCACGCGGGGGCCCGACGGGAGGTGGTCCGAACAACCGATGCGAAGCCATCACCACTGGTCAGCGCCGTGGGCGCGAGGCCCGTGGAGATCGACGGGAGATCGATGGCCGATCGATGGGTGATCGACGGAGGAACGGGTTCGGATCTCCACGACATCTGCGCGAGCCCCGCACCGCGACCGCCGGCCCCGACCCGTGCCCGCGGGGCCCCCGGTCGGTGCCCGCGGGGGTCAGGCCGGCCGGCTCAGTCGGTCGCCGCCCGAGAGGATCGCGGCCGCCAGCGCCTCCGCGGCCGGCGTCGACCGGTGCCCCTGGAGCAACGCGAACTCCACCGGCCCCAGTTCCGGCAGGCCGCCCACCCGGACCAGACCCGGCGGGATCAGCCCGCGGGTGTGCGCCATCACGCCGAGCCCCGCCCGGGCCGCCGCGATCAGTCCGCTCAGGCTGCCGCTCGTACAAGCGATCCGCCAGGCCCGACCGTCCCGCTCCAGGACCTCCAGGGCCCGCGCCCGGGTGATCCCCGGAGGCGGGAAGACGATCAACGGGACAGGACGCTCGGGATCCACCCGCAGTCCCTCCGCCCCGATCCACACCATCCGGTCCCGCCACACCAGCCGACCCCGCTCGTCCCCCCGGCCGCGCCGCTTGGCCAGCACGAGGTCGAGGCGCCCCGCGTCCAGTCGCTCGTGCAAAGTGCCCGACAGCTCGACCGAGAGTTCCAGGTCGACCTCGGGGTGCTCGTGCCGGAACCCCTCCAGCACCTCCGGCAGCCGGGTCAGCACGAAGTCCTCCGACGCCCCGAACCGCAGCCGACCCCGCAGCCGGGTCCCGGTGAAGAAGGCGGCCGCCCGCTCGTGCGCCTCCAGGATCGTGCGGGCGAAGCCCAGCAGCGCCTCACCGTCCTCCGTCAGCTCCACGCTGTGCGTGTCCCGGGCGAAGAGCGGCCGGCCGGTGGCGTCCTCCAGCCGCCGCACGTGCTGGCTGACCGTGGACTGCCGTACGCCGAGCCGGCCCGCGGCCTGCGTGAAGCTGAGCGTCTGGGCCACCGTGAGGAACGTGCGCAACTGGACCGGGTCGTACATGCCGTTCATGGCCCCACGTTATCGCTGTACGTGATGACAGTCAGTTCGGTGTGCGGGTTTCGCGATGACCGCCCGTGCCCGACGATGAAAGACAGCCCGCCATCCCCGCGCCGAGCGCCCCGACGCCCACCCCGAGCCCCGCCGAGCCCCGAAGCGGTCACGGCCCCGAGAGCGAATGAGCACCGCGACCATGCGACGCCCCCACCTCCCCTCCTGGGTGCCCCTGGACCCGTACGTCCTGGCCCTGCTGGGCACCGTCGGCCTCGCCGCCCTGCTGCCCGCCCGCGGGCAGGCCGCCGGCGTCGCGCAGGGCGCCACCACCGCAGCCGTGGCCCTGCTCTTCTTCCTCTACGGGGCCCGGCTCTCCACCCGCGAGGCCTTCGACGGGCTGCGCCACTGGCGGCTCCACCTGACCGTGCTCGCCTGCACCTTCGTGCTCTTCCCGCTGCTCGGCCTGGCCGCCCGCGCGCTCGTCCCGAGCGTCCTGACGCCCCCGCTCCACAGCGGCCTGCTCTTCCTCTGCCTGGTTCCCTCCACCATCCAGTCCTCCATCGCCTTCACCTCGCTCGCCCGCGGCAACGTGCCCGCCGCGATCTGCGCCGGATCCTTCTCCAGCCTCGCCGGCATCTTCCTGACCCCCCTGCTCGCCGCCGCACTGCTGGGCAACAGCGCGGGCGGCTTCTCCCTCGACTCCCTGCGGAAGATCGCCCTGCAACTCCTGCTGCCCTTCGTCCTCGGACAACTGATGCGGCCCCGGCTCGGCGGTTTCCTCCTGCGCAACAAGAAGGTGCTGGGTCGCGTGGACCGGGGCTCGATCCTGCTCGTCGTCTACACGGCGTTCAGCGCGGGCATGGTCGCCGGCATCTGGCACCAGGTCAGCGCCCTGCGGCTGGGCGCCCTGATGGCGGTGGAGGCCGTGCTCCTCGCGGTGATGCTCCTGGTCACCTGGTACGGGGCGAAGCGCCTCGGATTCGGCCGGGAGGACCGGATCGCCATCCAGTTCGCCGGATCGAAGAAGAGCCTCGCCGCCGGACTCCCCATGGCCGGCGTGCTGTTCGGCGCCCACGCGAGCCTCGCCGTGCTCCCGCTCATGCTGTTCCACCAGATGCAGTTGATGGTCTGCGCGGTACTGGCCCGCCGGCGCGCCCGTGACCTCGACCCCGAACTCCCCGCCGAGCGTGTGGCGGAGGTCTCCCGGCAGGCCCGACACCCCGCGCCGCGGGCCCGGTAACGTGCGGCGGTGACCTGGATACGCCCGCTCGCCGCCCACGCCGAACGCCCCTGCACCCTGGTGGTCTGCCGGGGCTGCTGCTGCGGGGACCCCCGCAAGAACCCCGGCTCCGACCACGCGGGCCAACTGGCCCGGCTGCGCGAGGCCGCCGCCGCCTCCGGGGGCCGGCTCGCCGTCCGTACCAGCGACTGCCTCGGCCCCTGCGCCCAGGCCAACGTCATCGTGGTCCAGCCCACGAGCGAGGCCCGCCGCAAGGGCGCCCGCGCCGCCTGGTTCGGCTGGGCCCTGGACGACACCGCGACCGACGAGATCATCGC
Organism: Streptomyces sp. NBC_01426; assembly: GCF_036231985.1. GTDB lineage: Bacteria > Actinomycetota > Actinomycetes > Streptomycetales > Streptomycetaceae > Streptomyces. The sequence continues at coordinate 1,757,551 of NZ_CP109500.1, read as the reverse complement.
GTGGGCCGAGGCCGGCGGCCCCGGCGCGACCCCGATCCCGGCGACGCTCGACCTGCACCGCATCGACCCCCCGGAACCGAAGCCGGCCCCGACCCGACGCGGCCGCCGGGGACGTTGACGGACGGTCGACCGGCGGGCACGTCGACCGGCGGGGACGCCGACGGGCAGGGACGTCGACGGGCGGGGGATGCGCGGCGGGGGATCCGCGTCCGCCCGCCACGGGCGACGTGCGCTACAGGCTCACGCGCTGTTCGCCCGCGTAGATGTTCATGTCCGGCCCGCGCAGGAAGCCCACCAGGGTCAGCCCCGTCTCCACCGCGAGGTCCACCGCCAGCGAGGACGGCGCCGAGACCGCCGCGAGGACCGGTATCCCCGCCATCACCGCCTTCTGCGCCAGCTCGAACGAGGCCCGCCCCGACACCAGCAGCACCGAGCCGGTCAGCGGCAACCGACCGGCCTGCAACGCCCGACCGACGATCTTGTCCACGGCGTTGTGCCGCCCCACGTCCTCCCGCAGGTCCAGCAGCTCGCCCTCCGCCGAGAACAGGCCCGCCGCGTGGAGCCCTCCCGTGCGGTCGAAGACCTTCTGGGCCGCGCGCAGCCGGTCCGGCAGCAGGGACAGCAGGTCCGCGCTCACCCGCACCGGGTCGGCCTCGATCCCCGGGAACCGGGTCGCCGTACGCACCGCGTCCAGGCTCGCCTTCCCGCACAGACCGCAGGAGGACGTCGTGTAGACGTTCCGCTCCAGCGTGATGTCCGGCACCGGCACCCCGGTCGCGAGCTGCACGTTCACCACGTTGTACGTGTTCGAACCGTCCGAGGTCGCCCCTTCGCAGTAGGTGACGGCCTGGACGTCCGAGGTGCGCGCCAGCACGCCCTCGCTCACCAGGAAGCCCACCGCCAGCGCGAAATCGTCGCCCGGCGTGCGCATCGTGATGGCCAGCGGTTTGCCGTTCAGCCGGATCTCCAGCGGCTCCTCGGCCACCAGCGTGTCCGGGCGGGCCCCCGCCACGCCGCCGCGGATCCGGACGACGCGACGGCGTTCGGTGACCCGTCCCATGTGATCAGTCCACCGTTCGTTCCTCGTCGTGCACCTGACGGGCCCATTCTCGCGGATCCGCCGTCGCGGACGCCCCCGGCAGGAGGATCCTCGGAATTCTCCAAATTCAGGTGCCTTAATCCTGTCGGGTCACGCGCACCCGTACCCACCGGTAGCAGGCAAAGCTGGGTGATCCTGACTGTCGACGAGGGGATTCCCGCCCATGACCGGTTCACGCGTGGTGGCGCTAGGGCACTACCAGCCCGCGAAAGTGATCACCAACGAGGACCTCGCGGCCATGGTCGACACCAACGACGAGTGGATCCGATCCCGGGTCGGCATCAAGACGCGCCACATGGCGGGACCCGAGGAGCCGGTCGACGAGCTGGCCTTCCAGGCCGCGGGCAAGGCCCTCGCGAACGCCGGACTCACCCCCGACGACATCGACCTCGTCCTCGTGGCCACGTCCACCGCGATCGACCGTTCCCCCAACATGGCCGCCCGTGTCGCGGCCAAGCTGGGCATGGGCGGCGGCCCCGCCGTCATGGACATCAACGTCGTCTGCTCCGGCTTCACCCACACCCTGGCCGCCGCCGACCACGCGATCCGCGCCGGCGCCGCCACCCGCGCCCTGGTCATCGGCGCCGACAAGATGACCGAGATCACCGACTGGAGCGACCGCACCACCTGCGTGCTGACCGGCGACGGCGCCGGCGCGGCCGTGGTCGAGGCCTGCGAACAGCCCGGCATCGGCCCCGTGCTGTGGGGCTCGGTACCCGAGATGGGCCACGCCGTGCGGATCGAGGGCTCGCCCCCCGTCTTCGCGCAGGAGGGCCAGGCCGTCTACCGCTGGACCACCAGCCGGCTGCCCGCGCTCGCCCGCAAGGTCTGCGAGAAGAGCGGGATCACCCCCGAGGACCTGGCCGGCGTCGTTCTGCACCAGGCCAACCTGCGGATCATCGAACCGCTCGCCGCGAAGATCGGAGCCGTCAACGCCGTCGTCGCCCGCGACGTCGTCGACTCCGGCAACACCTCCGCCGCCAGCATCCCGATGGCCCTGTCCAAGCTGGTCCAGCGCGGCGAGATCCCCTCCGGCGCCCCGGTCCTGCTCTTCGGCTTCGGCGGCAACCTCTCGTACGCGGGACAGGTCATCCACTGCCCGTAGCCGGCCGGGACCGCCGCGCGGGAACGCGGGGCCGTCCGTCCCGGGCAGGTCGGGGAGACGTTCCGTCTCGCCGGCTCCTGCGGGGTATGCCCGCAGGTCAGCGCGGCGCGTCGGATTCCCCCGGAGCCGAATACCTGGTCGGAACCACCTCGATCCCCTGCTATTGTTGTCCATGTCGCCGCGGGAAACCGGGGCCGACCACCTGGTCCGGGTGGCGGAATGGCAGACGCGCTAGCTTGAGGTGCTAGTGCCCTTTATCGGGCGTGGGGGTTCAAGTCCCCCCTCGGACACCAGCACGAAAGCCCCACTTCGGTGGGGCTTTTTGCGTTGTGCGGCATCATGACCCTGAACGGGGCGAGGGGGAGAGACGTGTCGCAACACCATCCGCGCAACAGGCCTGTGATCGCCGGGCGTTACCGGTTGGAAGAGCGGTTGGGCAGGGGCGGGATGGGAACCGTCTGGCGCGCGACCGACGAGCTGCTCGGCCGGTCGGTCGCCGTCAAGGAGCTCCACGTCGGGGACGGAACGGAAGCCGCCGGCGCCCTGCGGGAAGCGCGCACCCTCGCGCAGGTCAGGCACCCCCACGTGGTCGTCGTCCACGACGTGGTGGAGGACGACGGGCGGCCGTACATCGTGATGGAACTCGTCGACGGCGGATCCCTCGCGGACCGGCTCACCGCCACGGGCCCGCTGGACCCCGCCGAGACCGCCCGCACCGGGCTCGCCCTGCTCGGCGCCCTCACCGCGGCCCACGCCCGCGGGGTGCTCCACCGGGACGTCAAGCCCGCCAACGTGCTGATGGAGACCGGCACCGACCGGGTGGTCCTGACCGACTTCGGCATCGCCCACCTCGCCGGCGCCACCACCCTCAGCGAGACCGGAGCCTTCGTCGGGTCACCCGAGTACACCTCGCCCGAACGCATGCAGGGCGCCGCCGCAGGACCCGAATCCGACCTGTGGTCGCTGGGCGCCCTGCTGTGCGCGGCCCTGACCGGGGAATCGCCCTTCCACCGGGACTCCCTCGGCGGGGTGCTGCACGCCGTCGTCCACGACGAGATCCGCCCGCCGGCGAAGGCGGGGCCGCTGCTGCCGGTCATCCGCGGCCTGCTGGACCGGGATCCGGAGCGACGGTTGGACGCACCGGAGACGCGGCGGCTGCTGTCGGCGTACGTGGCCACCGGCACCATGCCCCTGCTCGACCGGGCCGCCGCCCCCACCCCGCCCGCCGGGACCTCCGGCCGCAAGGCGGCAACCGGCACCGGCACCCCGCCCGGCTACTCCCCGACCGAGCACGTGGCCCGGCCGGCCGGGCCCGCCGCCCCCGCCCGCCCGGCCCTGCGGATCGGGCTGGTCGTGGCCCTGGTCGTCCTGGCGGTCGTCGCCACCGTGACCGTGACCTCGCTGCTCGACAACGGGTCGCGGGGCCGGACCGACACGGCCGGCCCCGCCGCCGGCGCCCCGGCCGCGGACGGGTCGCCCGGAACCGCGGCCCGGCCCCCGGCTTCCCCGAGCCCCGCGAACGCCGCCCCCTCGCCCGCAGCGACCCCCACCCCTGCCGGGCCGCGGACACAGCCCGAGCGTTCCGCGCCCACCAAGCCCGCGCCCGCCGGCTACCGCACCGTCGTCGACCGGGAGGGGTTCAGCCTCGCCGTGCCCCAGGGGTACCGGCGCACCACCGACGACCAGCGGGTCTTCTACGTCTCCCCGGACGGGGCCTTCCGCATCGGCATCAAGTCCACGCCGCCCGTCGCCGGCGGGCCGCCCGCGGCGATGAAGGCAGCCGACACGGCCGGCCCCGACACCAATCCCGGCTACCGCGACAACACCGTCGTGCGGACCACCCACAACGGACTGCCCGCCGCACTGTGGGAGTTCACCTGGAACGGCTTCACCGCGACGGAGGGCCCCCGGCACACCTTCGACCTCTGCTGGGACGAGAACGGCGGCATGTACGACGTCTGGGTCTCCGCCCCGGTGGGACGGCTCGGCGAGGCGCGGAGCCACTTCGACGCGGCGCTGGACTCCTTCGTCCCCCCGGCCTGAGTCCCGTCACGTCTCGTCCGTCCCCAGGACCACCAGCCCTCCCGGCGCGGTCAGGCTGCCGGGGGTGAGCGGCGCGAAGGTGTGGGGGAGCGCCAGCCGCGGCCGTTCGGCGTCCTCCGGTACGGCGGCGAAGAGGTAGGCGGCCGCCGCGGCCGGGTCGCTGACCAGATGGGGGCCGTCCGCGCCGGCGCCACCGCCGACCGGGGTACGGAACAGCTTCCGCAGGTGCCGCAGGGTCTCCGGGGTGATCCCGGCGGGCGAGACCGGCGGGACCGGCGGGTTCGGAGTGTGCGCCGCCCCCGTGACGTCCGCCCGCACGGCGGGGACCTCCGCCGGTATCGCGCCCGACAGGAGGAGGGCCAGGAGCACCGGCACCGCCGTGCGGCGCAAGGCGTCGCCGGCCCGCCGCAGCCGGTGCGCGTGCGGCGCGGGCAGCGACAGCCCGAGACAGCCGGCGGCCGCCCCGCCCACGGCCGGCGCGACCGGGCAGCCGGCCCCGGGGGAACAGGCGCGCAGATCGAAGACCGGGATGCCCGACGCCATCGGGTCGAGGGCGTGGAACAGGATGCGGCCGTCCGTGACGACCGCCGGCGGGGTCGACGCGACCGGGCGGCGCCGCGCCACGTGGTCCGCGCCGAGCTCGTGGTCGAGGCCGGTGAACGGGCACGCCCCGATCCCGGCGGCGTGCGCATCGGCGCGGAAGTCCGGCCACCGCCACCCCGGTGGAGCGCCGGCCCCGTCCGCCGGCCGCGGGATGCGGGCCTCCGCGTCCGGGTACGGGCCGAGGTGGACGGCGGCCTCCACGCCGTCCCGCGCCAAGGCCCGCCGGAGCTGCGCCGCGAGGCCCGCCAGGACCGCGAGGCCCGGGGCGGCGAGCCGGTCCAGGGCCGGCCCGCGGCCGTAGAGCCCCGCGCCGGGGCGACAGGCGTACCCCTCCTCGCACAGCATCGACAGCAGCGGCGCGAGCTCCGCTTCGGCCAGGCCCGATTCCCGCCGCAGTTGGCAGGTCCGCACACCCAGCGGGCGACGTTCCAGGACGCGTACGACGGCCAGCGCGCGGCGGGCCTGCGCGAGGGCCTCGCCCGCGGCGCCGAGGGATCCGCCGGCACGGGAGACCCCGGTCACGGGCGGCCGGCGCGGCGGACCCGCGCCCGGTGCGGCCGGTGCGGGCGGCGCCGGCGCGGGGTGGAACGCCGCCAGCACGGTCGTCAGCCCCGGCTTGGGCAGCGGCACCGGCCCCAGATCGGGATCGTCGAGCTGGTCCACGTAGCGCAGGACGGCCGCCTGCGCGCACAGCCGGACCTCGCGCAGCTCCCGGTGGCCGGCGGGTCGGTAGCCGCGGCGGCCCAGCTCCCGGGCCCAGACGCGGGCGTCGTGGTGCTCGCCGCGCCGGGAGTGGTCGAGGAAGAGGCAGTAGGCGGCCGCCGCGGTCCGGGCCCGCCCGGAGCCGGCCGCGAACTGCCACCAGAACCGGGCCCCTTCGCGGAGACCGGACAGGTGCAGCAGGCAGCCGAAGACCACCGCGCCGGCCAGGTCGGTGTGCCCGCCGCGGGCAAAGGAGGCGAGCCGGGCCTCCGCGTTCGGATCGCACACGGCGCCCAGGCAGGCCGACTTCAGGTCGCGCCGGGCCCGCTCGGCGTCGAGCGGCACGTCCCGGGCCGGGTCGCTCCAGCCGAGGGGGGAGCCGCGTCGTGCGCGGCCGGCGGGCGTCCGCGGGGAGCGCAGCAACCGGGCCTCGGCCGCGCCGAGGTCGTAGTGCGGATAGCGGTCGCGGACGCCCGCCCGGGCCAGGAACTCGGCCAGGGAGCGAGGGGTTCCGTCGCGGTCCCGGCTCTCGCGCGGCCTCATGACTCGACGGACGCGTCGAGCAGCCGGGCGAGTCGACGGTGCGCCTGGCCGAGCTGCGAGCGGACCGTGGCCTCGTCGACACCCATCACCGAGGCGGCTTCCCCGGGCGTGCACTGGAGCCCGTACCGCAGCATCACGGTGTCCCGCTGCCGCTCGGCGAGCCGCGAGACGGCCGAGTAGAAGCGGATGGTGTCGGTCAGCACCTCGTACTGGTCGCAGTGGGCTTCCTTGAGCGCCGCCTCGAAGGCGCTGATGTCCATCGGCCGGGGGCACGGGACGCGCCGGTGCTGCCGATCGACGATCCGTTGTTTGAGGACGGTCCAGGCGTAGGCGTCCAGGCGGTCCATGTGCAGCATGCGGAGCCAGTCGTTCATAAGCGTGTCGAAGGTGGCGTCGACCGCGTCCTCGGCGGCGGCGTCGGAGCCCAGCTGGAGATAGGCGAACCGCATGTAGGCGGGCCGCCGGTTGGTGTGGAAGGCCCAGTACGACAGGCGCGCGGGCGGATCCCACTGGGTCATCGGAGTCGGCTGCCGTCGCCGGCTCGGCAGCCCCACGGCCCCGCCGGACTCCTCCGGTCCGCCATCGTTCACCGCTCCACCCCATCCCCTGAGCCCTCATCCCCTGGGCGCTCGCACCGCCAGCGTGTCAGCGCGGGCGCACTCGAAGGGCGTAGAGAAGAAAGCTGGAAGCAATCGGCACAGTGGTGATCGACTTGCGACCAACTTCGATCGAGCCGCCCCTCAACCGGCGCATACGCATATGCCGTTCGCGTGCCGGACCCTGCGGCACCGCCCCGACCGCACACCGCGTGTGACCATCCCAAGATTCACTCGTTTGTCGGAGCGTGGGCACATCACAGCGATTCGGTACCACCGCGGTCGAGCAGGCCGAGGCCGTCATCGTCGAGCAGTACCCCCGACTGGTACGGCTCGCCTACGTGACGCTCCCCGGGACATCGGGGCGGCACGCACGCGTACTGCTGGCGCACAGAGCCGTGCAGCGCGCACTCCCGCACACCGGGGGAGGAGGCCCCGGAGTCGACGGGCCGGGCGGCCCCGACAGCCCCGGCGCCCCGCTGGAGGACGTACGGGTACGCGTGCTCCGCGCCTCCCTCGCCCGGGCCGGCCGGACCCGCGCCGCCCTGGCCCGGCTCTCCTGGCCACCCGCCCCGCCCTTCGTCTGGGGGCTGCGGCTGTGGCCCCCGGCCGGCGGGATCGACGAGGCCGCCCGACTGTTGGCCGGGGCATCCGCCCCGGTACGGGCCGCCTTCGTGCTGCACCGGCTGGACGGCCTGCCCGAGGAGAGCGTCGTACGACTGCTCCGCGCGGCCGGCGCCGCCGACCCGGCCGACGCCGTCCGCGAGGCGGTCGCGGTGCCCGTGGGGGACCCGGGCGACGCGGGGGACACCGCCGACCCGGACGCCGGGCCCCGCGCGGGGGAGGCGCTCCTGCGGGCCCTGCGGAACCCGGAGTTCGACGCCAGCGTGGTCAGCGCCCGTCCCACCGACCTGCTGCGCCGGCGCCGCCGGGCCCGGGCCGTGTGGGCCGCGACGGCCGCGCTCGCCGTCGTCGGCGGGGTCCTGGCGGCCCACACCGCGTCGAGGGCGCCCGACACCCGGCCGCTCGCCGGGCCCGTGGCCGCCGGGGCACTGGACCCCGCCCGGCTGGTCAGGGCGCCGGCCGAGGCCTGGGCCGACACCGCCCGGGTCGACTTCACCGCCTGGCCCGCCCGGGGCGGCCGCACCGCCGACCGGGCCCTGCTCGCCCGGGCCCTCGGCACGTGGGCGGCCCGGCCGCGCGAGGTGCCGGTGACGGCCGCGCCGGGGACGCCCACGGACCCGCCGGCCCGCCCGCCCCGGTTGTTGTACGCGGGCGACAGCGACGGCCGGGCCGTCGTGCTCCTGCTCGACGCGGACCGGGTCGTCCGCTACGCCGAGGCCGCCGAAGGGCCGCGAGCCCGGGAGCTCGCGTTCGCCCGTACCGACGAGTCCGGGGTCACCACGGCCGCCGCGCTCCGCCTCGGCCGCACCGGCACGACCGCCCGGTACCTGCTCGCACCGTGGATCGCCAAGGCCGGCACCCGCGACCTGACGCGGGCCGGGGACCCGGCGAAACCCCTGGACGTCTCCGCCGAAGGGGTCACCGCGCCCACCGCAGTGCCCCGCGCCGCGGGCGCCTGCGACACCTGGCCCGCACTGGAACTGACCTCCTCCGCCCGCATCGTGGAGAAGCACGCCTTCGTCCTCGTCGACCTGGGCGCGCTCACCCCCGTGCACCTCACCTACACACCCCTGCCCACCGGACCCGGCGCCGTGCCCGCCCGGCAACCGCGCGAGGCCACCGGGACGGCCGCCCGGGCCGCCTGGGCGCCGGTCGCCTGCCGGTTGCGGGAACTCCCCGGCGCCGGGGTGCGCGCCGTCAACATCTGGGACTTCGCCGACTCGGAACTCCCCGACGGAGGCGGCCGGGCCGTCTGGTCCTGCACCCGGGCCTCCGGCTGGGCCGGCCCCGGGGACGTGCTCGTCCAACTGCGCCCGCCCTCGGGCCCGCCGCAGGACGTGGCGCGGGCGCGGGCCACCGCCGCCTGCGGTCGCTTCGGGCAGCACCTGCTCGCGGGCGCCCGCTGGCGCTCCCCGGCCGGCCGCTGGTACCAGCTCGCCGCCGGCAGCCGGGAGGTCACGGGGATCACCGCGACCGGCGCGGTCCGCGCGGAGAGCAAGGGACGCAGTCTCGTCGCCCCGGCCGGCGCCCGGGGCGCCGCGGTCCGGCTGACCGGGAGGCTGGCGAGCGGCGCGGGGATCACCGCGCTCGACGGGGCGGCCGGCGGCCGGGACTGAACGCCGGGACCGGACGCCGCCCCCGGACCCCTCGGGTGCGGCCGTCCACCCCGCGGCCGCCGGTCGGGGCCCCGGCCCTCCGGCTGTAGCATGGCCCCATCGCGAGGGCCGTGACGGAGAGGTCACTGTCCTCGCTTTTGTGTTCGGTCCACCCGTGGAAAATGCGGGACGGCGCCTTTCGGCGGTTCGATACGATGAACAGCATCACGATCCGTCACGACGGGTCGTCACGCGTAAATCCGTACAAATGAAACGAATGGAGCATCCGAGGATGGCTCGACACCTGATCACCAGCGCGCTTCCCTACATCAACGGGATCAAGCACCTGGGCAACATGGTCGGGTCGATGCTTCCGGCGGATGTGTACTCCCGGTACCTCCGCCAGCGCGGCCACGACGTCCTCTACATCTGCGCCACCGACGAGCACGGCACCCCCGCCGAACTCGCCGCCAAGGCGGCCGGTCTCTCGGTCTCCGAGTTCTGTGCGCAGGCGCACGACGCCCAGAAGGCGGTCTACGACGGCTTCGAACTGTCCTTCGACTACTTCGGCCGCAGCTCCTCGCGGCAGAACGCCGAGATCACCCAGCACTTCGCCCGTCGGCTCCAGGAGAACGGCTTCATCGAGGAGCGGGCGATCCGGCAGGTGTATTCGCCGGTCGACGGCCGCTTCCTGCCGGACCGCTACGTCGAGGGCACCTGCCCCCACTGCGGCTACGACAAGGCCCGCGGCGACCAGTGCGAGAACTGCACCCGCGTCCTGGACCCCACGGACCTGATCGAGCCCCGCTCCGCGATCTCCGGCTCCACCGAGCTGGAGGTCCGCGAGACCAAGCACCTCTTCCTCCTCCAGTCCAAGCTCCAGGTCGAGGTCGAGGCCTGGGTGGCGGAGCACGAGGAGGAGTGGCCGCAGCTGGCCTCCTCGATCGCCCGCAAGTGGCTGACCGAGGGCCTGCACGACCGCGCCATCACCCGTGACCTCGACTGGGGCGTTCCCGTCCCCGCCGACACCTGGCCCGAGCTGGCGGCCGAGGGCAAGGTCTTCTACGTCTGGTTCGACGCCCCGATCGAGTACATCGCCTCCACCAAGGAGTGGGCGGACGCCGACCCGGCCCACCGCGACTACAAGGCGTGGTGGTACGAGGCCGAGGACGTCCGGTACACCCAGTTCATGGCCAAGGACAACGTCCCGTTCCACACGGTGATGTTCCCGGCCACCGAACTCGGCACCCGCGAGCCGTGGAAGAAGGTCGACTACGTCAAGGCCTTCAACTGGCTGACGTACTACGGCGGCAAGTTCTCCACCTCGCAGAAGCGCGGCGTCTTCACCGACCAGGCGCTGGAGATCCTCCCGGCCGACTACTGGCGCTACTTCCTCATCGCCAACGCGCCCGAGTCGGACGACTCGTCCTTCACGTGGGAGCACTTCACCGCCACGGTCAACAAGGACCTCGCCGACACCCTCGGCAACTTCGTCAACCGGGTGCTGTCCTTCTCGCGCAAGCGCTTCGGCGACGAAGTCCCCGCGGGCAACGCGGCCGGCGAGGCCGAGGCGAAGCTGGGCGAGCAGATCGCCGAGCTGCTCGCCGAGTACGAGGGCCACATGGAGACCCTCCAGTACCGCAAGGCGGCGGCGGCGCTGCGCGCCCTGTGGTCGGCCGGAAACTCCTACCTGGAGGAGAAGGCCCCCTGGCTGGAGATCAAGACCGACCCGGAGGGCGCGGCGCTCACCCTGCGGACCGCGATGAACCTCATCCACCTCTACTCGGTGGTCTCCGAGCCCTTCATCCCGTCCTCGGCGCGCGCCATGCGCTCCGCGTTCACCCTCGCCGAGGACACCGCGACGTGGGTGACCCCGGAGCAGGCCAGGTCGCTGGACGCGGTTCCGGCCGGCACGCCGTTCACCGTGCCTCCGGTGCTCTTCGCGAAGATCACCGAAGAGGACCTGGAGTCGTACCGGGAGCGCTTCGGCGGCTCGCCGGAGGCCTGACACCCACCGCTGCACCGCAGTGAGGGGCGCGACCCGTACGGGTCGCGCCCCTCACCCGCGTCCGGCGCGGACCGGAGGTAGGGGAAACCCCACCCCGAAGTGTCCACTTGGGCGTGCAGACCCCACCGGGGGCGCGCGGCTGCAATGGACCCATGACCCCTTCCCCCGACTCCTGGTGGACCGCGCCCCGGATGACCGCCCTGTGGCTGCTCGCGGCCGCGTGGGCCCTGTGCTTCCCGCTGTTCTCCACCCTCGCCCCGCACCGGCTCTGGGGCTGGTGCGCGGCCGTCGGCTACCTCGGAGCGGCCGGCCTCGCCGCGCGCCGCCCGGGGGCGGCCGTCGCGGTGGCCCTGACGGGCGCCGTGGCCGTTCCGCTGCTGTGGCTGGTGCTGACCGGGCAGGGACAGAGCGAGGTGGCGGTCATCGAGCGGTCCGGGCGCCTCCTCCTGGACTCCGGGCGGATGTACGTGGACCGGCCCGTACGGGTCGAGGAGTACACCCCGTACCTGCCGGGCATGGCGGCCTTCGGCATCCCGAGCGTGCTGCCCGGGCCGCCGGGGGACGCCCGCCTGTGGTGCGCGGCGGCCCTGTTCGGCGGGTGGTGGGCGGGGCGCCGGGTGACGGGCGCCCGCCCCGGGGGCCTGCTGCCCGTCCTGGTGGCCTCGCCGGTCCTGGCGCTGCCGCTGGTCGTGAGCGGCGTCGACCTGCCGCTGACCGGGCTGTGCTGCCTGGCCCTGGCGGCGGCCGTGGCCGGCCGGCCCGCGCTCGCCGGGGCGGCCCTCGCGGGGGCGTGCGCGCTGAAGTGGACGGCGCTGCCCGCGGTGGCGGTGGCGGTCGCCGTCCTCGCGGCCGCTCGGGGCCGACGGGCCGCGGTGCGCTGCGCCCTGGTGGCGGCCGTGGGGACGGCCGCCCTGGTGCTGCCGGGCGCGCTGCTCCAACCGGCGCAGATGTGGGGGCAGGTGTTCGCCTTCCCGACGGGCCGGGCCGAGGTGCCGACCCCGGCGAGCAGCCCCCTGCCGGGGCACCTTCTCGCCGAACTCGGGCCGTGGGGCTGGTATCTGACGATGGCTTTCCTCGCGGTGGGTGCTCTCGCGGTGGCCGCCTCGCTGGTGCTGCGTCCGCCCCGGACGCTGCGCGCCGCCGCCGACCGCCTCGCGATCGGTCTCACCCTGGCCTTCCTGCTGGCCCCGGCGGGCCGCTTCGGCTATCTGGCGCTGCCGCTGGTGCTCTCCCTGTGGGCCCGCTCGATGACCCTCCCGGCCCGCACCCTCGTCGTCGCGGGCTCCGGACGGCACTCGGGCGCCGGTCCCGTCGCGCCGCCTCCGATCCGTACGGACGGCTCCCCGGGCGGCGGTGCGCCCGGGGCGGTCAGGTCTGTGCGCCCCGCAGGTGGGCCAGTACGGCCAGGACGCGACGGTTGCCCTCCGTCGGGTCCAGGTCCAGCTTCATGAAGATGCTGCTCGCGTGCTTGACGACGGCCGCCTCGGTCACGAACAGTCGGGCCGCCAAGGCCTGGTTGTTGAGCCCCTCCGCCATCAGGGCCAGGACCTCGCGCTCGCGCGGGGTGAGCCGCGACAGGGGCAGGTCCGCCGTCCGGGCGCTCAGCAGGACGCGCACCACCTCGGGATCGATGACGGTCTGCCCGCCGGCCACCCGTTCGAGGGCGTCGAGGAACTCGGCCACCTCGCCGACCCGGTCCTTGAGCAGGTAGCCCAGCCCGCCGGCGCCGCGCTCGCGGTCACCGGCGGTGAGGAGCCGGGTCGCGTACGCGGTCGCCACGTACTGGGACAGCACCAGCACCGGCAACGAGACGTCCCGGGACCGCAGTTCGAGCGCGGCCCGCAGCCCCTCGTCCCGGAAGTCGGGGGGCATCCGCACATCCGTGACGACCACGTCGGGCCGCTCCGCCTCCACGGCCCGCACCAACTGATCGGCGTCGCCGACGGCGGCGAGCACGTGATGGCCGCCGCGGGTCAACAACTCGGTGAGACCGGCCCGCAGGAGCACGGAGTCCTCGGCGAGGATCAGCCGGAGCACGGCACCTCCACCCGGAGTTCGGTCGGTCCACCCACCGGACTGGACACCACCAGCCTGCCCTGCAACATCGCCACCCTGTCCGCGAGACCCGCCAGGCCCGCTCCCGCGCCGGGATCGGCCCCGCCGCGGCCGTCGTCGGTGATGGTGAGAGTGAGCCGGTCCGCCTCGACCCTACCGGCGATGCCGATGTGGGCCGCCCCGCTGTGCTTGGCCGCGTTCGTCAGCGCCTCGGTGACCGTGAAGTACGCGGTGACCTCGACGGACTCGGGCAGCCGGGGCAGGTCCAGGTCCACCGTCACCGGCACCGGATGGCGCTGCGCGACCTCGGCGACGGCGGCCGCGAGACCGTGGTCGCTGAGCACCTGCGGATGGATTCCCCGCACCAGGTCGCGCAGTTGCTCCAGGGCCAGCCGCGCCTCGCCGCGCCCCCGGGCCACGAGCGCGGCGGCGTCGGCGGCCCCCGGGACCTGGCGCAGCTCCATCTCGGCGAGCCCCAGCGTCATGCTCAGGGCCACCAGTTGCTGCTGCGCCCCGTCGTGCAGGTCCCGTTCGATGCGCCGCCGTTCGGCCTCGAAGGCGTCGACGAGACGGACCCGCGAACGGGTCAGTTCCCACATCCGGGCATCCTCCTCGCGCGGCCCGAGGAGCAACCGTACGGTCTTCACCTGCGCCCCGGCGAGCAGCGCACCGGCGTACCCGGACACGGCGAGCCCGAACAGTCCGACGGCGGTGCCGCAGAGGGCCTCCGGCGGGCCGGACACCACCCGGCCGGGGATCAGCATGACCTGTTCGGGGGCGACGGCCCACACGAACACCGGGGTGGAGACGAGGATCAGGGAGAACGCGAGCAGCGTGAGCACCCCGAAGCCGGCCGCCCCGAAGACGGGCCCGAGCAGCACGGCGTACCCGAACTCCCGCCAGGTGGAGCGTTCCCGCAGTCGGGTGCGCAGCCGGGCGGACAGTCGGGCGCCAGCGAGCGGGGTGTGCGGGTCGGCGACCGCCGCCGGCTCCACGAAGCGCAGCCGCCGCCGCTCCAGCCGCCCGAGCGGCACCCCCAGCGTCGCGGCCGCGGTCAGCAGCAGCAGACCGACGCCGACGACGGCGAGCAGCAGTCCCAGCCCGACCAGCCCGACCAGGGCGAGCAGCACGGCATAACCCAGGACGGATCCGGTACCGAGGTAGCCCCAACAGCGCCAGGGCCACCACGACGTCAGGAACCGGCCCGGCCGTCGCATCGCGGCCCACACGGCGACGGCCGGCTCGGCAGGTGGCTCCGGGACGGCGACGGAAGCGGACATACGGGCAGCCTATGTGACGGCGCGCCGGCTCCCGCCCTGTGTCACACGGTCGCGCCCAACACCAGGAACCCACAGACCAGAACGAGGAGAATGGCCAGCAACGGCCAGACGAAGCGCAGGTACTTGTCGTAGCCGACCTTGGCGAGCGCGACGCCGCCGATGGTGACGGCGGTGGTCGGGACCCACAGGTTCATCCACCCGCTGGCCGCCTGCCAGGCCGTGACGACCAGCGCGCGGGAGACGCCCGCGAAGTCGGCGAGCGGGGCCAGGATCGGCATCGCCAGGGTGGCGTGACCCGAGGTGGAGGGGATCAGGAACGCCAGCGGGAGGTTCACCAGGAAGACGATGACGGCGAACGCTCCCGAGGACGTGCCCCGGACCGCGCCCTCGATGGAGTGCAGGACCGTGTCGGTGATCCGGGAGTTGTTCATGATGACCGTGACCCCGCGGGCCAGCATGATGACGAGGGCCGGCGACATGAAGTCGGCCGCACCCTGGATGATCGTCGAACTCAGCCGCGGCTCGCCCATCCGCGCCACCAGGCCCACCAACACGGCGGCGCACAGGAACAGGGCCGAAAGCTGGGGGAAGGACCACCCCAACTCCCAGCGGTACGGGCGGGCGTCCGACTTCCCGCCGAGGGCGCTCGACCAGGGCACCACCGAGAAGATCATGAAGGAGAACACGAGGACGAGCAGCGCCAGCACCGTCTTGTGGAGGCCGGTCAACTCCGGTGCCTCGGTCGAGTCGGCGGCGGCCTTCTCCATCCGGTCGCCGGGCAGGAAACCGCACAGGGACTTCGACGGATCCCTGTGGACCCGTCGCGCGTAGCGGACGACGTACAGGATGGTGACGGTGGTGAGGACCAGCCACATCACGGAGCGCAGGGCGATGCCGTCGCCCAGCGAGATGTCGGCCGCCGACGAGGCCACCCCGGTGGCGAACGGGTTCACGGTGGAGCACAGCACGCCGATGCCCGCACCGAGGATCGCCGTGCCGGCCGCGACGAGCCGGTCGTATCCGAGCGCCAACATCATCGGCACCAGCAGGCCGTAGAAGCCCAGGGTCTCCTCGGCGAAGCCCTCGACCGTGCCGAGGATGGAGAAGACCAGCATCACGGCGGCGATCAGCAGCGGACCCCGGTCGCGCAGCCGGTGCGCGAGGCGGGCGATGCCCCGGTCGAGGGCGCCGGTCGCGAAGACGACGGTGATGAACGACCCGATGGCGAGGACGAAGAGGAAGACGCCCGCGCTTCCGTACAGCTCGCCCGAGAGGTCGGGGCCGACGAGCCGCGTCGTGGTGTCCTGGATGCCGTAGAGCCCGTTCACCGGGGCCAGGAACAGGTCGTCCAGGCGGTCGACGAACGTCCGGGCGTCGTCCACCCGGTGGTACGTCCCGGAGATCGGTGCACCGCGGTCGTCGCGGTCGTACGCGCCGGCCGGCACGAGGAAGGCCACCAGCCAGACCGCCACGGTGACGACGGCCAGGACCGTCAGGGCGCTGGGGAAGACGAACCGCCTGCCCTCGGGCCGTTCCTCCTCCACGACGGGAGGCGGCGGCGTCGTGGTCATCGGCGACCGCCCGGCGGGCGCCGCACGCCCGGAAGGAGGACACCGGCCCGCGCCTCGGGGCCGTGCCGGCCGTCCGTGTCCATCCGCCACCGCCCCTCTGCTCCCCGGCTGCCCGCCGATCCACGGGAAGGGGTCCTCCGATCATCGGTCGACGCCGGTGTGGACGCCGTGACGGGATGGGCCGGGCGGGTGAGGGCGGCCCGGCCGAGGCCCGAGGTGACCGTTCGTACAAGGATCTTGACCTGTCTGCCGCGTGTCGAAGCCGCGCCGTGATCGTTTCTTCAGCCGTGACCCGCTTTGCCGCTGGTCTTGGCTGACGAACGGATGGGGAGGTCGTGCCGCGTGGTGAGCGCATGGCAGTACGTCGCCGGAGCGGGCCTGGTGGGCGCCCTCTGCCCGCTGCACGGGCACGTGGCCGTCGCCGGGGACGGCCACGGGCGGGGCGCCCGAGTGGACGTGTGCGTACCGGGCGGGTCCGTGCACGTGCGGCCACCCGCCGGCGGACCCGCCACCGTCCGGCCGCCGTCCGTGCCGTCCGTCGTGCCGCCCGCCGTCCGGCCGCCCGTCCGGGTGACCCTGCCCGGCGCCGGGCCGACCGCCCACCACCCGGGCCGGGCCCCGGGGCTCCCCGCCGCCGAGGGCCCGCGCGCCGCCGCCCCGGCACCGGGACTGCCCGACGCGCCACCGGCCGCCGGGGCCGAGCCCGTGCCCGCCGCCGCCCCGCCCGCGGCCCCCGCCGGACCCGTGCCGCCGGTCGCGCCCACGGTCGCGCCCGCTCCGGCCCGGGCGCGGACGGCCACGGAGTTCACCAGCGCCTTCCGGATGCGCCCGTACCACCCTGCGGCGTCCGAACGCCGGGGCCCCGACGGCCTGTCCGCCATGATGCTCATGGTCGTCGTCGGAACCCCCGCCGTGCTCGCCGCCGCCGCGCTGCGCCCCCGCTCCAAGGGCCGCGGCTAGCCGCCCCGCGGCTGCGCGGCCCGTCCCCACCGACCCCCGAACGGGAGATCCCTCGTGTCCGAATGGCTGGTCCTGGCCATCGCCATGGCGCTCGTCTGCGCCCTCGTCCTCACCATCACCACGATCCGGCACCGCCGGGTCGCCGCCGACGAGGACACCAGCGAGACCCCCGACGTCATCGAGTACATGACGATGATGGTCGGCGTGGTCTACGCGATCGTCCTGGGCCTGGCCATCGCGGGCGTCTGGGAGGCGCGCGGCACCGCCGAGGACAGCGTGCGCCGCGAGGCCCAGTCGCTGTACGAGGTGACCCAGCGCGCCGACGTCTACCCGGCCCCGGTCCGCGACCGGATCCGGGGCGAGGTGAACGCGTACGTCGCCCACACCGTCTCCGTGGACTGGCCGCTCCTGACCTCCGGTGAGGCCGCTTCCGCCGAGGGCGCGCGGCTGCTCGGCACGCTGCGCGGCGACGTCACCCACCAGAGCCCGACCACCGAACTCCAGGCACAGGCCTATCAGCCGCTGCTCGACCACATCGCGACCGCCGACGACGCCCGCCACTCGCGGCTGCAGAGCGACGAGTCCACGCTGCCGGGTGTCGTGTGGTTCGGCCTGCTGGTCGGCGGGGTGGTGACGGTCGGGCTGATCTTCACCCTCCAGATCCGCCGTTCCGGAAGGGAGTTGCTGCTGGCGGGGCTGTTCAGTGCGCTGATCGTGATGCTGCTGTTCATGGTGTGGAGCTTCGACGCGCCCTACGGCCGCGACGGCATCGACTCGGCCGGGCCCTTCCAGGACCTCTTCCCCACCCTGTCGGTAGCGGCTTCCCGCTGAACGCTCCCTCTGTCGGCTCTGGCCGGGGCAGGCCTACGGGCCGGTCCCGGCCAGAGCCGCGTCCCGGCGCGCCGCCGCCACCACGGGGGAGTGCCGCAGCGCGTGGGAGATCCGTACCAGGTCACGCGCCCCCTCGGCGGTGATGAGGACTCGTTCGCCCTCGACCTCGTCCCCGGCGCCCGCGCCCTCAAGGGCGCCGACGCGCACGGCCGCCGCCACCATCGCGGCGTCGGCCACGGCGCGTGCCGTCGCCTCGTCCTCCCCGTCCGAGCGGGCCCGTTCGTAGGCGAGGTCCCGGTGCCGCCGGTCGAAGCAGGGGCCGAGGCGCAGGAATCCGTCGTGGATGTCCGACTCCCGTTGGATCACCCGGATCTCGGCGGGCGACCACCAGGACATCCGCACGCCGGGGGTGCCGGCGGGCGCGGTGCGCTGGACCTCGTGCCAGAGCGTGCCCAGGCGTCGGTACGTCGACCAGGCGTGCAGGCTGTCCGACACCCGCTGGCAGAGCAGCGGCACCACGAAGCCGACGGCGCTGATCAGCGCGCCCACGGCCGCGAGCGGCGGGGCGACGTAGGTGCTCAGGTCGTCGAGGTTGTTCCCGGTCCAACGGGCCACGACCGCGGACATCTTCGCGGCGTCGTAGGTGAGGCTGAAGGCGTAACCGCAGACGATGACGACGAGGCCGCTGCGCAGCCAGCCGTTCACCTGGAGGGACCAGCGCCAGCACATCGCCACCATGGTCATGGCCGCCACGTTGTGCGCCACCAGGTAGAGGCCGATCATGGCGCCGATGTACGGGGTGTTCGCGTAGTAGGTGTCGAAGTCCCGCAGCCGTTCCACGGGGGTGGAGCCGAGGGCGAAGAGGATCATGATGACGGCGATGACGAGGGCGTAGCCGGTGATCCATCGGCGGGAGGCGCGCCGGATGTCCTCCGCCGGTCCGCCCCTCCAGTTGAGGAGGAGGACCAGACAGGATGCGCTGAACGCCGTCATCAGGCAGTAGACCCAGGGGGCGGAGAAGTTGGTGATTCCCGTCCACCGGTTGACGGCCCCGATGGTGGGCGGGGCGGCGAAGGTGAAGACGGATCCGGCCAGGAGCAGCAGGAAACAGACCGAGCGCAGCAGCGGGTCCCGCCAGTTGGTCCGCAGTGCCGGCAGCTTGAAGACGAGGGAGATCGCCATCGCGACGGCCGGTATGTAGTAGTCCTGTCCGTTCAATGCTCGTTCCTGTGCCCCCGGTAGCCGAGGGAGGTCTCGATGCGGCCCGCCAACTGGTCGCGCTGCGCCGGTGCGCGCTGGCCGGAGGACCCGGCCAGCCACGTCCGGCACCGGCTGCCGAGGAGGAGGCCGAAGGTTTCCGCGTCGGTCTCTTCCCGGACGTCGGCGCGGGTGCGTGCGGCGACCCGACGAACCGTCTCGCCCAGATCGGCCTGGTCGGTCAGCATCCGGGCGGCGACGGCGGCTCCGTCGACGTGGTGACTGCAGTGCCCGGCCTTCATGTGCCACAGCTCGTGGCCGAGGATCACCAGTTGGTGGTCCGGCGCCGTGTGTTCCTCGATGACCACGAGGTCGCGGTCCGCCATGTCGAGCCACAGGCCGCTCGCCGTCCCCTGGGGGAACGGCGCCATCCGGAACTGCACCGGGCGGCCGCGGTGTCTGCTCATGCCCTCACAGAGGGCGGCGTAGAGGTCCACGGGTTCCACGGGGGTGGTCAGCCTGAGGCCGGCCACGAGTTCCCCGCACAACCGCCGCTGCTCTCTGCCTATGCTCACCGTTCTCCCCGTCGGCGCGGATCCGGATCAGGACTCAAGGATCAGATCCAGACTTTCGACTGGGTCATGATTCGTTCGGTTTGACGCTTTCCAGGAGCATGTCCAGCCATTCCGTCACTTTGTCCCGGTGCTTGTCGCTGGGCAGTTGGGCGGCGCGCCAGGCGATCCCCCGCACTCCGTGGTTCTGCAGCAGTCTTGCCAGCGGATCGCCCACCGAAGCGGTTTCGGCCGGTACGGTTTGCGGCTCGCGTCCGGCGAAGTCCTGGAGCAACTGCTGTTCGGTCCGCTGGAGTGCGTCGGTCAGGGCGTCGGCGTCGTGGGCGGTGAGGAAGCCCGCGTGTACCCCGAAGAAGCGCTGGATGGCGTCGCAGTGCTCCATGGTGGGCCGCCGGTCGCCGTTGATCAAGGCTCCCGCCTGCTGCCGGGACATGCCCGCGCCGTCCGCGATCTCCTGCTGAGTGTAGCGGCGGCCGTTGGGTTTCACCCGGGTGCGCCGCAGCAGGTCCAGTCGCTGGAGGAAGCGTGTCTGGAGATCGGGTTCGCCGGCCCGCCGGCCGTCGAGGAGGGTTTTGACCACGTCCGTGGGGACGCCGGAGGCGTCCGAGAGCTTGCGCAGGTCGAAGACCTGGTTCAGGTCGCGACCCATTTTGCCCGCGAGTTCGGCTACCCGCGTGACGGTGGCTGCCAGAGACACGTTGGCCACCGCGACGGGAGCCGGGAAGCCGTCTGTCACCAGTGGTTCTCCTAGATCGCGCGAGGTCGGTACAGGCACGTGAGTCGGCCTCAGGGAATCTATCCGGTCTCTCGCGGCAGGGCCAGAACTTGCCACAGCTGTGGCGGGAATGAGCTGCCAGGAGGCTGGAATTGCCACAATAGTTGACACTCGAATGAAGTCGGTAGCAGGATCGCCACACGGAAATGAAGATCCAGACCGTGAGGAGGGGGAGCTCTCGGTGCTACATCTCGCAGCGGTGGGCCCGTCCGATGGCCTCGCCCGAGCCGGTGAGGAGCGCCTGGCGGACGATGAATCCGCCCGTGGCGCAGTGCGGTCGGAGCGACGCAAGGAGATTTTGCGCCGGCGTCGCGAAGAACTCGGGTTGAGCCAGGAGGACATCGCCGCACGGCTGGGCATCAGCGTGCGCGCGTACGGAAACTGGGAACGCGGCCTGGTCAAGGAATGGACCGACCGGAAGCTGCTCGCCCTGGCCGAGTCCCTGGAGATGAGCGAGCGGCAGTGCTTCTGGCTGTTCCGGGTCATGGTCGACCGGGACCCGCCGCCCACCTGGCGCGCGGCCGAGGAGAACCGGCTGCCCGAGGACCCCGCCCAACGCGACTACCTGTGCGACTACGCGGCTTTGATGGAGGCCGTGCCCTACCCGAGCTTCCTGGTGGATCACCGCTGGGACGTGGCCCTGACCAACTCCGCCTTCGACCGGCTCTTCCAGTCCGTGCGCCCGCACCCCACGGCCCTGCCGGACGACAACTTCCTGCGCTTCGTGCTGTTCCACCCCGACGCGGCGGCCGTGCTGGAGGACCACGAACCGGCCTGGTGCGTACCGCTCCTGGCCCAGTTCGCCAACGCCCTGGCCGGCGCCCCGGACGACGAGGGGCTGCGCAGCATCCGCCAGGAGGTGGCCCGCGACCCGTTCATGGAGGCCGCCTACCGGTACGGCGTCCCGCACTGGTTGAGCACCCACGGGGCGGCCGCCGCCGAACAGGACGGGGCCGTACGGACCGTGCGCCACCCGGAGCCCGGCTGGGGTCTGGTGCGCTGCCGGATGGTGGCCGAATCGAGCCACATGCTGGAGGGGATGGGCCTGACCCGGATCACGCTCGTCCTGTCGGCGCCGCAGGGTCTGCCGACCGGCCCGATCCGCAGCGTGCCGACCTCCCCGTACCAGCAGGGGGCGCGCCTGCGCGCCGTGCCGTCGCCGGCGGAGTGATCCCCGGCGGGGCGCCGGCGGGGGACACTGGGGCCCTTGATCGTGTGCCGCGTCCCGGATGCCGCGGATCGGGGGCGCGTCGGCCGCGCCACCGCATTCGTGTCGCCGATCGTGGCACTGGCGAAGGGCGGTAGAAGCGTGCGGCTGACCATCCTCGGCGGGGGCGGATTCCGCGTACCGCTCGTTCACGGAGCCCTGCTCGGCGACCACGCCGAGGGCCGGGTGACCCACGTGACCCTGTACGACGAGGATTCCGGCCGGCTCACCGCCATGGCGCGGGTGCTCGCGGACCAGGCCGTCGGTGTGCCGGACGCGCCGATCGTCGTCGCCACCACGGACCTCGACGAGGCCCTGCGCGGAGCCGACTTCGTCTTTTCGGCCATTCGTGTCGGCGGCCTCGACGGCCGCGCCGCCGACGAGCGGATCGCCCTGGCCGAGGGAGTGCTGGGGCAGGAGACGGTGGGCGCGGGCGGCATCGCGTACGGCCTGCGGACCGTGCCGGTGGTCCGTGAGATCGCCCGCAGGATCGCCCGGATCGCCCCCGAGGCCTGGGTCATCAACTTCACCAATCCGGCCAGCGTGGTGACCGAGGCGATGGCCGAGGAACTCGGACACCGGGTGATCGGCATCTGCGACTCCCCGGTGGGGCTCGGCCGGCGCATCGCCCGCCTGCTGGGGGCCCGGCCCGAGGAGGCCTGGATCGACTACGTGGGCCTCAACCACCTGGGATGGGTCCGCGGGCTGCGCATCGGCGGCCGCGACGAACTGCCGCGCCTGTTGGCCGACGACACGGCCCTGGAGTCCTTCGAGGAGGGCCGGCTCTTCGGCGCCGCGTGGCTGCGCTCGCTCGGCGCGATCCCGAACGAGTACCTCCACTACTACTACTTCAACCGTGACACCGTGCGCGCCTACCAGGAGGTGGAGCAGACCCGCGGGGCCTTCCTGCGCGACCAGCAACGCGGGTTCTACGCCGAGGCGGCCCTGCCCGGCCGGCCCGCCGGCGCGGCGCTCGCGGCCTGGGACCGCACCCGGGCGGAACGCGAGGCCACGTACATGGCCGAGAACCGCGAGGCCGCGGGCGTCGGCGACCGCGACGAGAGCGACCTGGAGTCCGGCGGCTACGAGAAGGTCGCGCTCGCGCTGATGCGGGCCATCGCCCGGGACGAACGCGCCACCCTGATCCTGAACGTCCGCAACGGCTCCACCCTGTCCGTGCTCGACGCCGAGGCGGTCATCGAGGTGCCCTGCCTGGTCGACGCCAACGGGGCGCACCCGGTCGGCGTGGCCCCCCTGCCGCTGCACGCGGTGGGGCTGGTGACCTCGGTGAAGGCGGTGGAGCGGGAGGTCCTCGCCGCGGCGGCGAGCGGCTCGCGGGCGAACGCCGTCAAGGCCTTCGCCCTGCACCCGCTCGTGGACTCGGTGGGCGTGGCCCGCCGCCTCCTCGACGGGTACGCGGCGGAACACCCGGGGCTGGCCTACCTGCGCTGACGAGGCGCCGGGGGAGCGGGCGGCGGGTCGTACTCCGGCGGGTCGGGGTCAGTTGTACTCCGGCCTGTCGGGGTCAGTCGTACGGCCCAGCGCCGCATGCGCCGCGTCGGGCGCGCTGTGAGAGTGCGAGGTGTGACCACTGCCCCCGCCGTAGCCGCGGCGCCCCCCGTGCTCGACCGGCGGCAGCGCAACGTCGTCTTCGGCACGATCATGCTGGGCGTGCTGCTGGCCGCGCTCGACCAGACGATCGTGGGCACCGCCCTGCCCACGATCGTGGCCGACCTCGGCGGCGGGGACCACATGTCGTGGGTGGTCACCTCGTACCTGCTGCTGGAGACCGTCTCGACCGTACTGGTCGGCAAGTTCGGCGACCTCTTCGGCCGGAAACTGATCTTCCAGCTCTCCGCCGTCATCTTCATCACCGGCTCTTTCCTGTGCGGTCTCGCGAGCAACATGACCCTGCTGATCGTGTGGCGCGGCGTCCAGGGCATCGGCGCCGGTGGCCTGATGGTCACGGCGATGGCACTGATCGCCGACGTGGTCCCGCTGCGCGAACGCGGAAAGTACCAGGGCATGATCGGCGCCGTCTTCGGCGTCGCCACCGTCATCGGACCGCTGCTCGGCGGCCTGTTCACCGACCAGCTGACCTGGCGTTGGTGCTTCTACGTCAA
Source organism: Streptomyces sp. NBC_01426 (assembly GCF_036231985.1). Taxonomy (GTDB): domain Bacteria; phylum Actinomycetota; class Actinomycetes; order Streptomycetales; family Streptomycetaceae; genus Streptomyces. Next base: position 1,734,062 of record NZ_CP109500.1, on the reverse strand, counting down.
CGTCCCCATCGCGATCCTCGTCGTCATCGCGGCCGCCCGCACCATCCCGTCGGTGCGCGCCGAGGGCAAGCCCGTCATCGACTACCTGGGCATCGCCCTGATCGCCATCGGGGCGAGCGCGCTGATCCTGGCCACCAGTTGGGGCGGCAACGAGTACGCCTGGACCTCGGGCGTCATCATCGGCCTGTTCGCGGGCGGTCTCGTCGCGCTGGCCCTCTTCTGCGTGGTCGAGACGCGGGCCGCGGAGCCGATGCTGCCGATGCGGCTCTTCCACAATCCCGTCTTCGCGGTGTGCTCCGTCCTGAGCTTCGTCGTCGGGTTCGCGATGCTCGGCGCGATGACCTTCCTGCCGACGTACCTCCAGTACGTGGACGGGGACTCCGCCATGGTCTCGGGCGTCCGCACCCTGCCCCTGGTCATCGGCCTGCTGATCGCCTCCGTCTTCAGCGGAAACGCCGTCAGCAAGACCGGCCGCTACCGGATCTTCCCCATCGTGGGCTGTGCCGTCATGGCCCTGGGCCTGTACCTGCTCTCGCGGATGGAGCTGGGGACCGCGTCCTGGCTGGAATCGCTGTACATGTTCGTGCTCGGCACCGGCATCGGCCTGTCCATGCAGGTCCTGACGATCGCCGTGCAGAACACCGTGGACTACGCCGACCTGGGCACGGCCACCTCCGGCGTCACCTTCTTCCGTACGCTCGGCAGCGCCTTCGGCACCGCGGTCTTCGGCACCATCTACGCGAACAGCCTGGGACCCGCGCTGGAGGCCGCGATCCCGGAGGCCGCGCGAGCCACGGGGGCGGACCCGGCGCAGGTGGCCAAGGCCGCGCAGAGCCCCGAGGGGGTGCACGGGCTGGACCCGGCGACGGCCGCGCCGATCATCGAGGCGTACGCGCACGCCCTGCACACGGTGTTCCTGTGGACCGTGCCGGTCGCGCTGTTCGGGTTCGTCGTCGCCCTCTTCCTCAAGCAGGTCCGACTGCGCGACAGCGCCCGGGCCGGCTCGACCGACATGGGCGACGGCTTCGGCTCGCCGGCCACGGCCTCCGGGGACTCGGCCAAGCTGCTGGAGCTGGCCGTCGGAAAACTCGTACGGAGCATGGGCGCGGACACGGCGCGCGGGATCGTCGGCGCCTCGGACACCCGCCTGGACATCGCGGGTGCGTGGGCGGTGATGCAGGTGGACCTGCTGATCCGGACGGTCGGGTACGCGAGCCTCGGCCTGGTCGCGGCGCGGCGCTCGCTCCCGCCGGAGGTCCTGCTGCCGGTCTTCGAACGGATGGTGGACGAGGGGTACCTGACCCGGGAGAACGACTTCGTCTCGCTGACCCATGCGGGGGAGCGGGAGGCGGGCGTCATCTCGCGCGCCTGGGGCGACTGGCTCGGTGACCAGCTGGAGAAGGACCGGGGCCGGCCGCGCAGCGCGGAACTGCGCGCGGCCGCGGACGCGATCGCCAAGCGGCTGCTGGCGGAGGACCTGGGCGACGGCAACTTCGCGCCGAGGCCCATCGCGGGGGCGGCGACCTGACCGAAGGGTCCGGTCCCGGTTCGGGCGGCGTGGGGGCAGGAGATCCGAGAGAGACGGCCTAGTCGTGCGTCGCGTAGTCGTACGTCGAGACGTCGGGCAGGTGACGTGCTTCGGGGAGGCAGGTGCGCAGGACCGTCACCGAGGGGACGTAGAGGTCCGTCGGGATCTCGGTGGGGGCGAACCAGGCCCATCGGGCGATCTTGTCGGGCTCGGTGGCCGCCGGTGTGCCTTCGGCGGTGTGGGTGACGGCGGCCGCGGTCAGTCGCGTCAGGCCGGCCGCGGAGTCGATGTGGACGGCCAGGACGTCGATGTCCTCGGGTTCCGCGCGCAGGCCGGTCTCCTCGGCGAGTTCCCGGGCCGCGGCCTGTTCGAAGCCCTCCCCGGCGTCCACCTTGCCGCCGGGCAGTTCCCAGCGGCCGTCGTGGGCCATGCCGAGCAGGACCCGGCCGTCGGCGTCGACCACGACGAGCCCGACGCCGACGACGGCGTTCGGCCGGGGGGCGGCGCGTACCCAGGGCTCGGGGGATGACGCGGGGTCGGTGGGGCCGGTGGGCGCGGCGGGTGCGGGGGCCATGGGTTCATTTGCCGATTCGGCAAGAACATTTGTCAAGCGGGACGCGTCGGGGCGACGCTCGGGACCCGCCACGGACGGGCGCGAGCCCCCGCGGCGGGCGTGGCGGGTGGATCGAATGCGATGGGTGTGGTGGGCATGGTGGGTGTGATGGGCATGGTGGGCGTGGTGGAAACGACTGGTTCGACGGATGCGATCGGTGCGACGGATGCAAACGGTGTGACGGATGCGATGAGTGCGACGGGTGGGCTCGGTGTGGTGGACGACGCGGATGTCGTGGACGTCGTGGTCGTGGGCGGCGGGGCCGCCGGGCTCGCCGGGGCGCTGACCCTGGCCAGGGCCCGGCGTTCGGTGCTGGTGCTCGACTCCGGCAGCCCGCGCAACGCCCCCGCCGCGCACCTGCACGGGTACCTCGGTCACGACGGTACGAGCCCTGCCGACCTGTTGGCCCGCGGGCGGGCGGAGGTGCTCGGGTACGGGGCCCGCATCCGGTCCGGGGCCGCCGGTACGGTCGTCGCCGCCGATCGTGTACCCGGCGGGGGATTCCTGCTCCGGTGCGGGGACGGTTCGGCCGTACGCGCGGGCCGACTCCTGGTCGCGACCGGGCTGCTGGACGAGCTGCCGCCCGTGCCGGGGCTCCGGGAGCGTTGGGGGCGGGACGTGCTGCACTGCCCGTACTGCCACGGCTGGGAGGTGCGGGACGTGCCCCTCGCCGTGCTGGCCACCGGGCCGCTCGCCGCGCACCAGGCGGGGCTCTGGCGCCAGTGGAGCGACCGGGTGACGCTGCTGACCCACACCTGGACACCGGGGCCGGACGAGCGTGAGCTGCTCGCTGCCCGGGGGGTCGAGGTGGTCGAGGACGAGGTGACGGGCCTGGACGTGGGTACGGACGACCGGCTCGCCGCAGTCGTGCTGGCGGACGGCCGGTCGGTGGCCTGTCGGGCGCTGGTGGTGGCTCCGCGATTCACCGCCCGATCCGGGGTGTTGACCGGCCTGGGGCTGCCGACGGCCACGATCGAGCGGGACGGCCGGGTCATCGGCACCTGTGTGGACGCGGATCCGCAGACCGGGGCGACGGCGCTGCCCGGGGTGTGGGCGGCGGGCAATGTCACGGCCCCGATGGAGCAGGTGGCGGGCGCCGCCGCGCAAGGGGTACGGGCGGCCGTCGCCATCAACACCGACCTGATCGAGGAGGAGACCCGCCGTGCGCTGCGGGCCGGGCGGGGCGACGCCGGCTGACCCTGTCGCCGCCGTGGCGGCCACGACCGTTCCGGGCGCCCTTCTCCTCCGCCCGCCTGTTCCGCCCGCACCTGTGCCGCTCGCGCCCGTGCCTCTCGTACCTGTGCCTCTCGTACTTGTTCCGCTCGTACGTGTTCCGCTCGTTCACGCGGTCGGGCGATGCGATGGGGACATGTGTGCGGGTTTCGGACACCTGCCGACCGTGCAGGCTCTGATCCGTGTGATCGTCGTACGGTTCCTTGGCTCAGGGGGGCGCAATGGCACATGTCCTGATCATCGGCGGAGGTATCGGAGGGCAGGCGACCGCGCTGCTCGCCGCCCGGCGCGGCCATACCGTGGAACTCTTCGAACGGGACGCCCGGGCCCCCGGTACCGCGCTCGACCGGGACTTCTTCGGCTGGCGCCGCCCGTCCGTGCCCCAGGCCACCCAACCGCACGCGCTGCTCGGCGCCGCCCGGAACGTACTGCGCGTCGAACTGCCCGATGTCCACGCGGAGATGCTGCGGCTCGGGGCCCGTGAACGGCACGAGCTCGACTGGTTCGACGCCCGCCCGCCCACCCGCCCCGGCGACGAGGACCTCGTCATGCTCCAGGCCCGGCGCATCGTCCTGGAGAGCGCGCTGGCCACCGCCCTGCGCGCCGAGACCGGGGTGGTCGCACGGCACGGGGAGCCGGTCACCGGGCTGACCACGGTGGCCGGGTCCGAGGGCATCCGGGTCACGGGGCTGACCGCGCCGACCGGGACGTTCTCCGGGGACCTCGTGGTCGACGCGGGCGGGCGGCGGGGCGGCGTCGAACGCTTCCTGGCCGAGGCGGGCTGCCGGCCCGTCCCCGTGGAACGGCACCGCACCGGGTTGGCGTACTTCTGCCGCTGGTACCGGCTGCCCGACGGCATGGACGAAGGCCCGCGCCGCCCCTGGGCGGTCACCGGCGGCGCGTTCGCCGGGTGCGCGGTGTTCCCCGCCGACAACAGGGTCTTCGCCGTCACCCTGTTCGTGCACACGGGGGACCCCACGCGCGCCGCGCTGCGCGATCCCGAGGTGTTCGAGGCCGCCGCGCGCGCCTTCCCTCCCGGCGCCGCGTGGCTGGGCCTGGGAGGCGAACCGCTGTCCGACGTCATGGCCGCCGCGAGCCTGGACAACCGCTGGTCCGCGCCCGCCGACGAGCAGGGTCCGGTGGTGAGCGGGCTGGTGCCCGTCGGGGACGCCATCACCCACACCAACCCGACCCTGGGCCAGGGGACCTCGCTCGCCCTGTGGGCCGCGAGCCGGGTGGCGCGCACGGCGCACCAGGACCCGGGCTCGTACCGGTTCGCCGCCGACTACCACGCCTGGGCGCTCCGGACGCTGAAGCCGTGGTTCGACTTCCAGGTCGTGGCCGACGCGGCCATCGGGGAGCGGTTCGCGACCAGGGCGGGTCGTACGGGGACGGCGCGCGAGGTGGCCGCACTGTTCGACTGCGCTCTGGAGGACCCGGAGGTGATGCGGGCGCGGGCCCGCGTGCGCCACCTGGCCGATCCGCCGGAACGGGCTTACGCGGACCCGGAGATCAGGGCGCGGGTGGCGCGCTGGCTCGCGGAACGACCGGACTACGCGCCGAACGAGGTCGGACCGGATCGCGCCGCATGGGAGAAGCTGACGGCGGGGTGAGGGTGAGGTGGGGGTGAGGGTGAGGTGGGGGTGAGGTGAGGGTGGGGCGAGGGCGGGGCGAGGGCGGGCGACGGCGTGGCGAGAGCGCGGTGACGACAGGGCCTAGCCCTGGCCCGTTCCGCTCCCCGCACGGGGCGTTCCCGTTCCGAGCACCTCACCGAGGTCGTAGCGGACGACCTCCTCCAGCTGGGCGTACGTGCAGCTCTGCGGGGTCCGGTCCGGCCGCCAGCGGCGGAACTGCGCGGTGTGCCGGAACCGGTCGCCCTCCATGTGGTCGTACTTGACCTCGCAGACACGCTCCGGGCGCAGCGGCACCCAGGACAGGTCCTTCTTGCCGGTCCACCGGCTCTGCGCCCCGGGCAGCCGGGCGCTCTCGTGCGCGGACTCCTCGGCCCACGCCGCCCAGGGGTGGCCGGCGGGGTCCGGCATGCGTAGCGGTTCGAGTTCGTCGATCAGCTCGGCGCGACGCTTCATGGGGAAGGCGGCGCACACGCCGACGTGTTGGAGGGCGCCGTGGTCGTCGTACAGGCCCAGGAGCAGCGATCCGACAATCGGACCGCTCTTGTGGAAACGAAAACCCGCGAGGACGACGTCGGCCGTACGCTCGTGCTTGATCTTGAACATGAGTCGGGCGTCCGGCCGGTAGGGGAGATCGAGGGGTTTGGCGATCACCCCGTCGAGCCCGGCGCCCTCGAACAGCTCGAACCACTCCTGCGCCTGTGCGAGGTCGGTGGTCGCGGGCGCGAGGTGGACGGGGGGCCGAGCGGTGGAAAGGGCGTGGGCGAGGGTCTCGCGGCGTTCGGAGAGCGGGGTGTCCAGGAGGGCCCGGTCGTCGAGCGCGAGCAGATCGAAGGCGATGAAACCGGCCGGGGTGGTTTCCGCGAGGAGTTTCACGCGGGACGCGGCCGGATGGATCCGCTCCGTGAGTCGGTCGAAGTCGAGCCGCGCGTCGTGGATGATCACGATCTCGCCGTCCACGACGCAGCGCTCCGGCAGGTTCTCCCGCAGAGCCGTCACCAGCTCGGGGAAGTACCTGGTCAGGCTCTTCCCGGTGCGGCTGCCGATCTCGACCTCGTCACCGTCACGGTGCACGATCGCCCGGAAGCCGTCCCATTTGGCCTCGTACTGCATGCCGGGCGGGATCTTGGCCACGGACTTGGCGAGCATCGGCTTCACAGGGGGCATCACCGGTAGATCCATGTCTTCGATTCTGCGGTGGTACGTCCGGACCCGCCCGGTATGCGCACCCGGCCGGGCCCGCCTAACGTGGCGCACATGGGTGCTGCGGGCAATGCCATCGAGTTGGAAGCGGGAGGGCGGACGGTCCGGCTGTCCAGCCCCGACAAGGTCTACTTTCCGGAGCGCGGCCTCACCAAGCGCGACGTCGCCGAGTACTACCTCGCCGTCGCGCCCGGGATCACCCGCGCCCTGCGCGACCGCCCCACCACGCTGGAGCGGTTCCCGGACGGTGTGGACGGCGAGTCCTTCTTCCAGAAGCGGGCCCCGAAGAACCTGCCCGACTGGATCCCGACGGCCCACATCGCCTTCCCCAGCGGCCGTACGGCCGACGAGATCTGCCCGACCGAGCCGGCCGCCGTCCTGTGGGCCGCCAACCTGGGCTGCCTCACCTTCCACCCCTGGCCGGTGCGCCGAGAGGACACCGACCGGCCGGACGAACTGCGCATCGACCTGGACCCGCAACCGGGCACCGACTACCACCATGCGGTGGCCGCCGCCCACGAGTTGCGCGCACTGCTGGAGGAACTGGGCCTGCGGGGCTGGCCGAAGACCTCGGGTGGGCGCGGGCTGCACGTCTTCGTGCCGATCGCACCGCGCTGGACGTTCACGGAGGTCCGGCGCTGCGCGATCGCGCTGGGCCGGGAACTGGAGCGAAGGATGCCGGGCAAGGTCACCACGGCCTGGTGGAAGGAGGAGCGGGGCGAGCGGATCTTCGTCGACTACAACCAGACCGCCCGCGACCGGACCATCGCCTCCGCGTACTCCGTCCGCCCACGTCCGCACGCCCCGGTTTCGGCCCCGCTGCGCTGGGACGAGGTGGACGACGCCGAGCCGCGCGACTTCGACATCGTCACCATGCCGGCGCGCTTCGCCGAACTCGGCGACCTCCACGCCGACATGGACGAGCACGCCTTCGTGCTGGACGCCGTACTCGAACTCGCGGACCGGCAGGAACACGAGCACGGGATGGGCGACATGCCCTACCCGCCCGACTACCCGAAGATGCCGGGCGAGCCCAAGCGCGTCCAACCGAGCCGCGCCAAGCACGAGGACTGACCGAGCCGGGGGCGGGCCCAGCCGGGGACGGGACGAGCCGGGGACGGGACGAGCCGGGCAGGCACGAGGACCGACCGAGCCGGGCAGGCGCGCGGATTGACCGAGCCGGGCAGGCGCGCGGGTTGACCGCTCGGCCCGGTACCGCCGGATACGGTACGACGATGACCGGGTCCACGCGGCGCGCCCTGCTCTTCCTCGACGTCGATGGCCCCCTCATCCCGTTCGGCGGCACCGGCCACCGCGAGGGTCCCGCGCAGCAGGGGAACGAAGGCGACTCCGGAGGCAACCCCCTCCTGGCCCGGCTCGACCCCGCGCTCGGGGCGCGGCTCACGGCGCTGAGGTGCGACCTGGTGTGGGCGACGACATGGATGGACGACGCGAACGAGTACGTCGCGCCACGCATCGGGCTCCCGGACCTACCCGTCGTGGCCTGGCCGGATCCGGCCGAGGAGGACGAGCGGGCCGGGCTCCACTGGAAGACCCGCACCCTGATGCGATGGGCGGCCGGACGCCCGTTCCTCTGGGTCGACGACGAGATCACCCCCGCGGACCGGGCTTGGGTGGCCGCACATCACCCGGCCCCGACCCTGCTGCACCGCGTCGACCCCCGTACGGGGCTGACCGACCGGGACTTCGCCGCGTTGGCGCGGTGGGTACACGACCACCCGTAGATCGTGCGCGTGACAGCGGTGTTGATCAGGCGTTGATCGGACGTCCATCGGCGGCGATGAGTATCGGCGGCATGTCGATGAACACGAGTGAACGGCCGACCACCGCAGTAGCCGCCCCCGCCTGGTACGAACTCGCCCTGTGCGCCCAGACGGGCCCGGGCTTCTTCTTCCCGGAGCCGGGCTCCTCGCTGCGCGACGCGAAGCGCCTGTGCGGTGCGTGCGAGGGGCGCGTCGCGTGCCTGGAGTACGCCCTGGCGAACGATGAACGCTTCGGAGTCTGGGGCGGCCTCTCGGAAACCGAACGCCTCGCCCTCCGCCCCCGCCACTGATCAGGTCTGCGTCCCCTTCCCACTCCGCCGCCGCAACCCCACCCGCGAAGCCAGCACGTCATCCCCACCGTGCCAACCCTCGGCCGGCACCTTGGCGGGTACGGCCCGGACCGGGTAGTGGCCGCCGACGGGAGACACGACCCCACCGAAACGGGGGTCGCCCGCGAACCAGATCCGATCCGGATGATCGTTCTCGATGGTGGCCAGATCCAGGGGGAACGGGATGAGCCGGTAGGCGGATGTGTACGTTTCCGAGAACGGGATCCTGATGGTCGCCTGAATGCCGGTGGCACGGGGTGCATACGAGCAAGCGTGCTCGTGCCATGGATAGGACCGAAGTACCGCGGCGACGCGGTGGCGCCGGATGTAGGCGATGAGCACCACGGGGACATAGGGCACCACGACCAGGATGACGGCGATGAACGCGAGCCTCGCCTGCGGGATCAGCCCGTACCGGAGACACACGACGGAGACGAGCATCGAGCCGCCCAACAAAGCAGCCCACTTGGTTCGTCGTGTCACCAGCCGTCTGTAACCGGCGGTGGTGGGCGGGTGGTCCCATGCGACCTTCGTCAGTAGAGGCATCACGAGAGCACCTCCAGGATGCGTGAAGTCCGCGGTTCACTCGAACTGCCCGGTGTGGGGTCCGAGAAGGTGAGGGTGTGGGCGATCGCTTCGAGGATGTCGCCGTATGCCTCGGCGTAGTGGGTCGCCGCGCTGGTGAGGTCCAAGACGAGGACGTGCGGCGCGCACGCGTGGGCTGTCGCCACTCTCGCTTGAAACATCTCCTGCCCCGTTCCGGGCAACGTGATGGTGCCGCTGATCAGACAGCAGGGGAGCGACGAGGGGAGATCGATGGCTCGGCTGGTCGAATCGCTCCACACGCCAGATCGAGTGATCGCGAGTGCGGCCCGTGCCACGTTCAGTCGCGGACGGGAATCCGGAGACGGCCTCGCGGTCAGGGAGAACAGGGACGTGGCGACCCCGTTGGTCTCGTCCGGATGCAGACCGATCGCAGTGTGCACCACCTGGTGATCGGCCAGTTCACGCAGACCATCCGTCAGCTGCCCGAGTTGCCTCCGCGCATCGGGACTGTTCAGGGCGACCGCCATGGCGTCGAGCGCGGTCCGGTCGCCGGGCCCGATGTCGTGGAAGCCGGGCGGCAGCCGGAACCACAGCGGAGGCATGTCGGTGTCGCTCGTCATGTCCTGATCGCCGTCCAGAAGTGGGCTGACTTGGCGGCCGTGGAGGGACCGTCCTCGATCGCGGCCCGGGCGCCGTCGACTGCCGTGGAACCCTGTTCGACCGTCTCGTTGTCGGTCGTGTAGCCAACTCCGGCGGTCACCGCACCCACCGCCGCCACACCGACGCCGACCCGCTCCCTGACCTCGGGAGTCGACGAGCGCAGGGCCCAGGTGGAGAGGGGGTTCTCCACCTGCCGGAGATCCTCGGCCGCCGTCCAGGTGGTGCGGGCGAACGTGCCTGCGCCCGGGGAGAGGCCGGAGAGGGCGCTGGCTTCGGGGACGGCCATCGCGGCGCGGGCGGCGACCGTGCCGGCCTTGGCGCCGGTTGCCACGGCGGCCACGCCCGGTACCGCGCCCAGGCTGTCGCCCAGCAGTGTCACGCTGCTCTTCCAGAAGTCCGCGTCGAACTCGCCCTTGGTGACGCCGTCGGTCAGGGGTTTGCGGAACTTCGGGTCCGCGAGGTGCGTTCCGAGGGCGGCCAGTGAGAGACCACCGGCGACGAGCATCACGGCGAGGCCGGCCGGCGGACAGAACAGGGCCACGCCCGCGCCCACGGCGCCCAGGATGGCCGACGCGTTCGACAGGGCGTCGCCCGGGTCTTCCGTGATCTTGTTCCACAGTGACGCGAGCATGCCCGGTTCCTTCGGGGCCAGTTTCGCGGCTGCCGAGTTCAGGGTCTTGGCGATGGCGCGGGCCGACGCCGTGTGGTCGGAGGCGAGTTCGTGGGCCAGGCGGCGGGCGTCGGCGAGGGCCTCGTCGGTCGTGGCGGCGGCGGCATGGGATTCGTAGCGGGCGGCCAGGGCGCGGTGGGACACCAGGGTTTCGTGCCAGGTGTTGAGCTGCCGGGCGGCGTCCGTCAGGGAGGTGTGGGCCGCGTTGAGGTAGCGGGGGAGTTCGCTCGACAGGGAGGCGCGGAAGGCGGTGGCGGCTTCGCCCTGCCAGCTCGCGCTGTGCGAGACGAGGGCTCCGACGACCCGGCCGGCTTCCCCGAGGGAGGTCGCGGAGGTGGTGAGCTTCTTGGCCAGGGCCAGGACGGAGGCCGGGTGTCCGGGGGCCGGATCGAAGCCCAGCGCGGGGTGGTCAGCCACGGGCCGCGGCCTGGCGGAAGGCGTCACGGATGGCCTTGTCCAGCTCCGCGTACTCGGCGGCGCTGCGGTCCACGCCCGCCCGTACGTTCTTCACGCGTTTGGTCAGCTCACGCGTGCCGTAGGCCCACTTCTCCTGGAAGTCGTCGCAGGCGGCGTCGAGGTCGCGGGTGCCCAGTTGGTCGGCGCGGACGTGGTCCAGCGCCTTGCGCGCCTCCCGCAGGGAGACCAGTGAGGAGTCCAGTGCCCGGGTCAGACGGGTCAGCTGGTCGATTTCCACCTGGAGGAAGGTCATGACGCGAAACCCTGGCAGAGCGCTGCTCTGCCAGGGCAATCGGCATCACTCGCGCGAGCGAGCGGAAATCGGTCAGCCCTTGCGGGCCGCGATGCGCGCCGCGCGGGCGGCCAGGCGCTCGTCGAACTTGCTGGCCTCGCTGTCCAGGCCGCCCATGAAGAGCCCGAGCTCCTCCTGCGCCTTCTGTCCCTCGGGGCCGAGACCGTCGATGTCCATGATCTTCAGGAATCGGATCACGGGGCTCAGTACGTCGTCGTGGTGGATCCGCAGGTTGTAGACCCCGCCGATCGCCATCTGCGCGGCCATCCGCTCGAAGCCGGGCATGCCGTGTCCGGGCATCCGGAAGCCGACCACGACGTCGCGCACGGCCTGCATGGTCAGGTCCGGGGCCAGCTCGAAGGCGGCGCCCAGCAGGTTGCGGTAGAAGATCATGTGCAGGTTCTCGTCCTGCGCGATGCGGGCCAGCATCCGGTCGCAGATCGGGTCACCGGACTGGTGGCCGGTGTTGCGGTGGGAGATGCGGGTCGCGAGCTCCTGGAAGGCGACGTACGCCACGGAGTGCAGCATCGAGTGCCGGTTGTCGGACTCGAAGCCCTCGGACATGTGCTGCATCCGGAATGCTTCGAGCTTGTCCGGGTCCACGGCGCGCGAGGCCAGCAGGTAGTCGCGCATCACGATGCCGTGGCGACCCTCCTCGGCGGTCCAGCGGTGCACCCAGGTGCCCCAGGCGCCGTTGCGGCCGAAAAGTGACGCGATCTCGTGGTGGTAGCTGGGGAGGTTGTCCTCGGTCAGCAGGTTGACGACGAGGGCGATCTTGCCGATGTCGGTGACCTTGGACTGCTCGGGGTCCCACGCCTCGCCGTCCTCGAAGAAGGCGGGGAAGTTCCGGCCGTCGCTCCACGGAACGTAGTCGTGGGGCATCCAGTCCTTGGTGACCTGCAGGTGGCGGTTGAGCTCCTTTTCGACCACCTCTTCCAGCGCGAACAGCAACTTGGCGTCCGTCCACGCCTCCGAGCTGCCGAGGTGGGGAGAGGTGATTGTCACGGGTGCTCCTGGGGGGACAGCGAATTACCTACGGTTCCGTAGCCTACGGAGTCGTAGGTTAAGCGCGACATCAAGGCCAGCCAAGCCCCAGGCGGTTATATGTCCGATTGCGTCCAGTTATCTATGCAGTTCTGAGGGGTGTTGGAGGGGCCTTTGAGGGGCGAAACGGGGGAGACAAATCACGCCACCCGGTGGTTCGACCCCTCCGGATTGACCTCGAAGGTGCGTGCGTGGCGCACGCCCTCGCCCTGAGGGGGTCGTTTCGGACGGTGCCGGGGGGCTTGTGGGCGTGGGTGGGTACGCGTCGGCCCTCGTGCGGTACTCGTGCGGTGCCGGTGTGCCCGGGTGGAACCGCGTGGACCCGTGTGCACCGGTGTGGAGGCGTGGGCGTTCGCCCGAGCCCGGTGGGGGCTTCGCGGATTGCGGTCGCCTCGGGTGGTGGTCGGGATCGGGGTCGAGCCGTTCTCCCGTACCACCAGTGCCGGGGTCCGGGGGTGAGGGTGCGGTCGAGCGGGCTCCGCCCCGGGCGGAGCCGTTGCGGAACGGGTTCATGTGCGAATCGGGAAACCGCGCCGGGTCGTCGAGCCACGTCGGCCCTCGGGCCGTCGAGGGGCGGGCCGGTCCGCTTCGGCGCATCGCGTGCGTGCGGTGCGGGCCGGCCCCGAGGGGGGCGGTGGGGCTGAACGGAATGGCGGGCCGGGCGAGAGACCGCCGATCCCGGGTCCGCCACGTCGGGACACGGCGGCCCCGGGAACGGTACCTCGGGACCAGCCGCCTCAGGACCGCGCCGGCACGGTCCCGAAGTCCCCGAGGCCGCCCCGGTCGCCGAAGCCACCGATCCCGAAGCCCACCGTCAGGTGTGCCACAGGGACTCCCTGACCTCTTCGGCCGTCGTCGGTCGCAACGCGCCGTCGAGCAGCAGCCAGCGCGTGATGCCGATCGACTCCAGGAACGGCACGTCGTGCGAGGCCACCAGCAGCGCGCCCTCGTAGGACGCCAGGGCGTCCGTGAGTTGCCGCACGCTCGCCAGATCGAGGTTGTTGGTCGGCTCGTCCAGCATCAGCAACTGCGGTGCCGGCTCGGCCAGCAGCAGGGCCGCCAGGGCCGCGCGGAACCGTTCACCGCCCGACAGGGTGCCGGCCGGCCGGTCCGCCCGGGCGCCCCGGAACAGGAAGTGCGCGAGGCGTGCCCGAATCAGGTTGTTCGTGGCGTGCGGGGCGAACCGCGCCACGTTCTCCACCACCGAGCGCTCGTCGTCCAGTACCTCCGCGTCCAGCCGCTGCGGCAGGAAACGCGTTGGCACGTGCGTCAACGCTTCCCCCGACACCGGCGCCACCTGTCCGGCGATCGTCCGCAACAGAGTGGTCTTGCCGGACCCGTTGCCGCCGACGAGCGCGATGCGTTCCGGTCCGCGCAGCTCCCATTCGCCCGGTACCGATGCCCCGTGGACGAGCCGCACGTCGCTCAGGGTCAGCACGCGCCGGCCCGGCGGCACCTGCGTCGCGGGCAGTTTGATCCGGATCTCGTCGTCGTCCCGGACCGCCTCGGCGGCCTGGTCCAACCGTTCGCGGGCGCCCGCCAGTTTCTCGGCGTGCATGATGTGGTGCTTGCCCGCCGACTCCTGGGCGGCGCGCTTGCGTGCGTTCATGATGATCTTCGGCTCGCGCTTGGTGTCGTACATCTTCTGTCCGTAGCGCTTGCGCCGGGCCAACTTCATCTGGGCTTCGGACAGTTCGCGCTTCTGGCGCTGGACGTCGGCCTCCGCGACCCGGACCATCCGCTCGGCCGCCTCCTGCTCGGCGGCGAGGAGTTCCTCGTACTCGGTGAAGTTCCCTCCGTACCAACGGACTTCCCCGTCGCGCAGGTCGGCGATCTGATCGACCCGCTCCAGCAGTTCCCGGTCGTGGCTGACCAGGACCATCACCCCCGACCAGGACTCCACCGCCGCGTAGAGGCGGCGGCGGGCGCGCAGGTCCAGGTTGTTGGTGGGTTCGTCGAGCAGCAGGACGTCCGGGCGGGCCAGCAGCAGGGCCGCCAGTCGCAGCAGGACGCACTCGCCGCCCGACAGCTCGCCCACGGTCCGGTCGAGTCCGATCCGACCGAGGCCGAGTTGGTCGAGGGTGGCGAGGGCCCGCTCCTCGACGTCCCAGTCGTCGCCGACGGCGGTGAAGTTCTCCTCGGTCGCCTCACCCGCCTCGATGGCGTGGAGCGCGGTGCGGGTCTCGCGGATGCCGAGCGCCTCGTCCACGCGCAGGGCAACGTCCAGTGTGACGTCCTGCGGAAGATGGCCGACGGTACCGGCGACGGACAATCGGCCCTCCGCCGGCTGGAGTTGACCGGCGAAGAGTTTCAACAGCGTGGATTTTCCGCAGCCGTTGACTCCGATCAGACCGGTTCGGCCGGGGCCGACGGTCAGCTGGAAGTCATCGAGGACCGGGGTCCCGTCGGGCCAGGCGAAGGACAGGTCGGTGCAGGTCAGAAAGGCAGGGGTGGGGCTCATGGAGGCCTCCAGGTTGCGTGGTGATCGAATGCAACGCGGGGGAGACAGCCGACAGGTCGGGACGATCGGTCACGGGGGCACGGCGGTCACGGGGTCTCGTGAGGAGAGCGGTGACGGCGATGGCGGCGGTGACCGGGGTGACGGTGGTCGGTGTCTCGGACCTCAGAAGAGCAACGTCCTGCTCCGTTTCGACGGCAATGGGGCGTACACGAAGCTACGGATGGCCGGAGCCGTCCGCAAACGATTTACGCGCCACCGGCCGATCGGGGCCGGAGCGCGGGTCGGGGTGCGGGCGGCGGTGGGACCGCGGTGTGGGCGGCGCACCGGCCGGGTTCAGCGCTTCAGCGGGAGCCCCGCATGAGCTCCGCCAGGCTGTGGTCCACGTCGAGGTAGAGGTGCTCCAGGCCCGGCGGGACGACCGTGGAGGCCCGCTCCAGGAACCGCTGGAGGTCGGCCGTGGTCATCAGGACGATCGCCACTCCCTCCGGTGCGTGGAACTCGACCGTGGTGCGCTCGGCGTCGTACGGGCGCACGCGCACGTCGCCGTGGCCGGCCGGGCGTTGCAGCCCGCACTCCAGCAGCTCGCGCGCGAACGTCCAGGAGATCTCGATGCCTTCCAGGGTGGCCGGGGCGGGGAAGGCCATGCGGACGGCGAAGGGATCCGACCGGTCGTAGCAGAGCGTGACGGGCACGGACTCCACCTTCGGTGCCGTGGCGACCAGTCGGGCCTGCACGGCCTGCTCGATGACAGTGATCAAGGCTCGCTCCCTTGCGGCGGATCTGTCGCCGGGTTGTGGGGTGGCTCCCGGCAACGGGGTAGACGCCTGAAACGGCGGTTCCGTGCACGCCGGATTGCGTGAGCTGCGTCACCGATTGGCTTGATGACACCTGTGTGATCGCACAGGGTGACCGGACGGCGGGTGTGGGGCAAGGAACCCGGCCGGCTCCGAGGCCGCCGAGGCGCTCGCAGTAAGGCCGGTTCCCGCTCACTCCGCAGGCGCAAGCAAGCGCGCATGCAGGCGCAAGCAGGCCCAAGCAGCCCAAGTAGCCCCAAGCAGCCGCGAGCGGGCGCTCGGCGCGGCCCCGGACGGTCGCTTACGCGGAAGGTCCGGCCGTATCCGGGGGGACCGGCCGTCCTGCCGCATCCGGGGCGATCGGTCGGACGCACCCTGGACGGAGAATCGGGGGTGCGTTAGCTTCCGGCGCCATGAGACTTCTGGGAATTGGCATGTGCGCGGCAGTTCTTCTGGTGGGTGTCGCGGCCGCACCGGCGCCGGCGGCGACGGTCGAGGCGGTGGGGCCATCTCAGTCGCCGGTGGCTCCGGGGCCTGCGACGTCGTCCGGTTCCCCGGCTTCGCCGGAGGTGGCCTCGGCCGCAAACTTACGGGATCCGCGCGGCGTGGGCTGGTCGTTGAAGGCGACCGGCAAGGACACGGTCCGCTTCCGCGGGCTGGCGGCCGTCAACCGTTCCACGGCCTGGTTGGCCGGTTCCAAGGGAACGATCCTGCGGACCGTGGACGGCGGACGCGCCTGGCGGGACGTCTCGCCACCCGGGGCGGTCGCCGAGGGGTTGGAACTGCGCGACATCGAGGCCTTCGACGCGCGGCGGGCGGTGGCCCTGTCCATCGGCGAGGGCGAGGCGTCCCGGGTGCTGCGGACCGAGGACGGCGGGGCGACCTGGACCGAGACCTTCCGCAACCCCGACCCGCGCGCCTTCTACGACTGCCTCACCTTCTTCGACTCCCGCCACGGACTGGCCGTGAGCGACCCGGTGGACGGGAAGTTCCGCGTCCTGTCCACGGAGGACGGCGGCCGGAACTGGCGCGTGCTCCCGGACGCCGGGATGCCGGCGGCGCTGCCCGGGGAGGCCGGTTTCGCGGCGAGCGGCCAGTGCCTGGTCACCGCCGGGTCGCGCGACGTCTGGCTGGCCACGGGCGGGAGCACGGTCGCCCGCGTCCTGCACTCGGCGGACCGCGGGCGCACCTGGCGGGTCACGGAATCCCCCGTACCGGCCGGCGACCCGGCCCGCGGGGTCTTCGCCCTGGCCTTCCGCGACCGTACGACGGGACTCGCGGTCGGCGGCGACTACCGCACGGGCGAGGCCTCGCCGAGGGCCGCGGCCGTGTCCCTCGACGGGGGCCGCACCTGGCGGCCGTCGACCACCCCGCCGCCCGCCTACCGGTCGGGCGTGACCTGGCACCCGTACCTCCGCGAGGCGGCGCTGGCGGTGGGTCCGACGGGTACGGACGTGACGCTCGACGGGGGCCGCACCTGGCGGCCGCTGGAGGAGGGCTCGTACGACACGGTCGACTGCGCGGCGGACGGCGCCTGCTGGGCGTCGGGCGAGAAGGGACGGGTGGCGCGACTCGAACGGCGCTGACGCCCTTCGGGGTGCGCCTGGCGTGCGGCCCCGGCCGCCCCGAAGTCCGGCCCGGGCCGGCGCCGCCCGGGTGCGCCGCCCCGGGGGCCCGGTGATCAGGACGTGACAAGAGCCATGACGAAGCCGTCGTAGCCCTTGGAGCCCACCGTCTGCAGGGCGGTGGCGCTCAGGCACGGGTGCTCGGCGATGAGTTCGGTGAACCGTCGGACGCCCTGGACCCGGGGGTCCGTGCTGTCACCGTCGACGACGGGGCTCCGTCCCGGACGACCTAGGTCGCCGGGTTCTCGCGGACCGTCGTGAGGTCCGCCGAGGTCTTGGTGGCGATGAACTCGGTGATCCGGTAGGCGCACACGCCCGCCACCGTGAAGGGGTCCTCGGCGGCGATCGTCTCGATCTCCGCGCGGGAGACCCCGCCGGCCAGGATGATCCCGCCGTCGCGCGGGACCTTGCGGCCCGAGGCGAGGAAGACGCCGGAGGCGTAGTGGCCGTCCAGCCAGGCGATGTGCGCGTCCATCTCCTCTTCGACGGATTCGACGGGCGCGGTGTAGGTGAGCTCCATGACGAACATGATCGCCAGGCTACTCTCGGACCATCATGACGAGTGCGAAGACCCCCGCCGACGAGGCCGAGGCCCGGGCGATACAGGACGAACTGCGCAAGAGCGTGGTGCTGGACGAGGTGGGGCCGCCGGTCGGGACCGGGCTCATCGCGGGCGTGGACGTCGCCTACGACGACGAGCGCGACCTCGTGGCGGCCGCCGCCGTGGTCCTGGACGCCGCCACCCTGGACGTGGTCGAGGAGGCCACGGCCGTGGGCCGCGTCAGCTTCCCCTACGTGCCGGGCCTGCTGGCGTTCCGTGAACTGCCGACCGTGCTGGCCGCGTTGGAGTCCCTGACCGTCACCCCGGGACTGGTCGTCTGCGACGGCTACGGGCTGGCCCACCCGCGCGGCTTCGGCCTCGCCTGCCACCTCGGGGTGGTCACCGGGCTGCCCAGCATCGGAGTCGCGAAGAACCCGTTCACCTTCACGTACGAGGAACCGGGCGCCCGCCGCGGCGACGCCTCCCCGCTGCTCGCGCCCGACGGGGCCGTCGTCGGCCGGGCGCTGCGCACGCAGGACGGGATCAAGCCGGTGTACGTGTCGGTGGGGCACCGGGTCTCGCTGGACAACGCCTGTGCGCACACGCTCGCGCTGGGCCCCCGCTACCGGATTCCGGAGACGACCCGGCGCGCCGACTCCCTGTGCCGGCGCGCCCTGCGCGAGGCCGTCGCGGAGTAGGCGGCCCGGCCGCAGGGCCGCCCGTACCCGAGCCCGACGGCCGGGCCGCCCGGATCGACTCCCGGCCCCGAGCCCGGCGCTCCGGCCGCTTCCCGAAGCACGGGGCTCGAAGCGCGGGGCCCGAAGCACGGGCCCCGCCGCGCGGGACCCGAAGCACGGGCCCCGGGGCCCCGGTTCTCTCAGTCCTCTGCCACCACCCGGAAGCGGATGCCCGCCTTCTGGAGCCGGTCCAGGAGCGCGTCGCCCATCGCCACCGCCGTGGTGAGCTGGCCGGAGGTGTCCGGGAGGGCGTCGTGGGCCAGGCAGAGCGCGGACTCCGCGAGCATCTTCGCCGTCTCCCCGTAGCCGGGGTCGCCGCCCGATACCTCCGTGAACACCCGGCGGCCCCCGCCCGTACCGACGAAGCGCACCGTGAACCAACTGCGGGCGCGTCGTTCGGCGTCGGGGCCGCGGCCCGGTTCCCAGCGGCTCATCAGCCAGCGTCGGGCCGCCGGGACCTGGGCCAGGGCCGCCGTCGTGCCCACCGCGACCGAGCCGCCCACCGCGATGGGCAGGTGCTTGACCGAGGCGTGGTGCCGGTAGCGGAAGTCGGGCCCGTACCGTTCCAGCGCGGCCGCCGACCGTGCCACGATCGCCACGTCCAGGGTCGGCAGGGGCAGCGCCCAGGTGCCGGTCTCGCGGCTGTAGTGCGGGTGGCCGCCCGTGCCTCGTACCCGCCGCGCGGGCCGCCGCGGCTCGTGCAGGCGCCGCTCGCGGGCCGCGGCCAGGGTCTGCGGGCCCCGACTCATGGCGGTGAGCGCGGAGGCCAGGGTGCCGCCGGACAGCATGGCGTTGGAGCGCATGAACCCGTCCACGCGCAGCGGCACCCCGGCCGGCAGCCGGCCCACCGTGAAGTACGCGCCGAGGTCGGCCGGAATGGAGTCGAAGCCGCACGCGTGCACCAGCCGGGCGCCCGTCTCGCGGGCCCGCGCGTCGTGCTCGACGTACATCCGGTCGACGAACTCCGGTTCGCCCGTGAGGTCGACGTAGTCGGTGCCCGCCTCGGCGCACGCCGCGACCAGCTCCGCCCCGTACCAGACGTACGGCCCGACGGTGCTGGCCAGTACCCGGGTGGAGGACGCCAACTCCCGCAGGGTGTCGGGGTCGCCCGAGTCGGCGCGGATCAGCGGCAGGGCCGCGCAGGCCGGATCGAGGGCGGCGAGGCGCTCGCGCAGCCGCTCCAGTTTGCCGAGGTCCCGCCCCGCCAGGGCCCACCGGCAGTCGGCCGGGGCGTTCGCCGCCAGATACTCGGCGGTGAGTGCCCCGACGAACCCGGTGGCCCCGAAAAGCACGACGTCGTAAGCCCGTTCCGGATCGTGGTGCCGAACCCGCTCGTTCATGGACCGCTCCTCCCAGCTGGTGTCGGTGGCTGAGGCTAGCGTGAGGGACGGCTGTCCGTACGGGCAGGTACGCGCCGGGCGCGCATCGCGCGGGTCCCGGGGCCGCCTGCGGTGAGTGGAGGTGTCGGTGAAGGCTGCGGTGCGCAAGTGGGAGGCGGTGCGGGGGTTCGCCCTCGGGTTGCCGGAGGTCGTCGAGGAGTTCCCCTGGGGGCCCGAGGACGCCGTGATGAAGGTCAACAAGAAGATCTTCGTCTTCCTGGGCAACACGGACGGGCCGCCGGGCATCTCCGTGAAACTGAAGGACGAGGCGCTCCACGGGCACGCCATGACCGCTCCCGGGGCGGAGCCGACCGGGTACGGCCTGGGCCGGTCGGGGTGGGTGTCCGTGCCGCTGGGGGAGAAGGGCGCGCCCTCGGTGGAGGTGCTGTGCGAGTGGGTGGAGGAGAGCTACCGCACGGTGGCCCTCAAGCGGCACGTGAAGGAGCTGGACGCGCGAATCGAGGCAGATGGCTAAGCGCTTGCTCTTGTGCTGAGTGGAACGCGTTCCTAGCATCGCTGGTGTTACATCAGTTGTGTCACACCACGCACCAGGATGCTGGGGGCTCGATGGCAGCGACAGGTACCGGGCACGGGACCGCCGAGGGGACCGGCGACGGTGGCCGGAACGGCCCGCTCGCGGGCGTGCGCGTCGTCGAGCTGGCCGGCATCGGGCCGGGGCCGTTCGCCGCGATGGTCCTCGCGGACCTCGGGGCGGACGTCGTCCGGGTGGACCGGCCCGGAGGCGGCGGTCTCGCCGTCGACCCGGCCTACGACGTCACCAACCGCAACAAGCGGTCCGTCCTGCTCGACCTGAAGTCCGCCGAGGGCCCTGCCCGCGTCCTGGACCTGGTCGAGCGGGCCGACGTGCTCATCGAGGGGTTCCGTCCCGGGGTCGCCGAGCGCCTCGGCGTCGGCCCCGACGCGTGCCTCGCCCGCAACCCGCGACTGGTCTACGGCCGGATGACCGGCTGGGGCCAGGACGGGCCGCTCGCGCACACGGCCGGGCACGACATCGCGTACATCGCCGTCACCGGTGCGCTCGGCATGATCGGGAACCCGGGCGAGCCCCCGGCCGTCCCCGCCAACCTCGTCGGGGACTACGCCGGCGGCTCCCTCTACCTGGTCATCGGGATCCTCGCCGCACTCCGCCACGCGGGCACCCCCGACGGCACCGGGCAGGTCGTCGACGCGGCCATCGTGGACGGCACCGCCCACCTCACCTCGATGATCCACGGGATGATGGCCGCCGGCGGCTGGCAGGACCGGCGCGGGGCCAACCTGCTCGACGGCGGCTGCCCCTTCTACGGCACCTACGAGACCTCCGACGGGCAGTACATGGCCGTCGGCGCGCTGGAGCAGCAGTTCTACGACACCTTCGTCGAACTGCTCGGCATCGAGGACCGGGCCCCGGCCCGCAAGGACCTTGCCCGCTGGGGCGAACTCCGCGAGACGGTCGCCGCCCGCTTCAAGTCCCGTACCCGGCAGGAGTGGACGGCCGTCTTCGAGGGCAGCGACGCCTGCGTGGCGCCGGTCCTGTCCCTGGGCGAGGCCCCCGCGCACCCGCACCTCGCCGCCCGCGGCACCTTCACCGAAGTCGGCGGGATCGTCCAGCCCGCGCCCGCACCCCGCTTCTCGGCGACCGGCACGGCCGTCACCGGCGGGCCCGCCCTGCCGGGCGCGCACACCGAGTCCGTGGCGGCGGACTGGGACCTGCCGGCCCTGCTCGGAAAGGACGCCTGATGGAACTGTCCATGATGCTCGACTACGCGGGCGACCCGCGCCGGGCCGCCGACGAGGCGGCCGCGTTGGAGGCGGCCGGACTCGACGCCGTCTGGGTCGCGGAGGCCTGGGGCTTCGACTCGGCCAGGATCATGGGGTACCTGGCCGCCCGCACCGAGCGGATGAAGATCGGCTCGGCGATCCTCAACGTCTACTCGCGCACCCCCGCCCTCATCGCCCAGACCGCGGCCGGACTCGACGCGATCTCCGGCGGCCGGGCCCTGCTGGGCCTCGGCGCCTCCGGCCCGCAGGTGGTCGAGGGATGGCACGGGAAGCCGTACGACAAGCCGATCGGTCGGACCCGCGAGACCGTCGAACTGTGCCGCCGCATCTGGCGCCGCGAGACGATCGACCACCACGGGATCACCGACATGCCGCTCCCGCCCGAGAAGGGCGGCCGACACGGCAAACCACTGAAGATCCTCACCCGACCGGTCCGCGACGCCGTCCCCGTCTACGTGGCCTCGCTCGGCCCCGCCAACGTGGCGATGACCGCCGAGATCGCCGACGGCTGGCTCCCCACGCTCTTCCTCCCCGAGAAGGCCGCGGACGTGTGGGGGAGCGCCCTCGCCCGGGGCGCGGCCGAGCGCTCCCCGGAACTCGGCCCGTTGGAGACCGTCGCGGGCGGCCTGCTCGCCATCGGCGAGGACGCGGCCGCCGTACGCGACCGGGCGCGCCCGCAGATCGCCCTGTACGTCGGCGGGATGGGCGCGCCCGGCAAGAACTTCTACAACGACCTGGCCGTCGCCTACGGGTACGAGGAGGAGGCCCGAAAGATCCAGGAGCTGTACCTCTCCGGGCGCAAGCGCGACGCCGCGGCGGCCGTGCCCGACGAGTTCTGCGAACTGATGACGCTGTGCGGCCCCGAGGGCTACGTGCGCGAGCGCGTCGAGGCCTTCCGCGCCGCCGGGGTCACCATGCTCAACGTGACGCCCGTCGGACCCGAGCCGGCCCGGCTCATCGAGACCGTCAAGAACTGGCTGTGAGGAGCCCATCCATGAAGCGCCGGATCTTCGACGCCGACCACGAGGCGTTCCGCGACACGGTGCGCACCTTCCTGAACAAGGAGGTGCTGCCGCACTACGACGCATGGGAGAAGGACGGCATCGTCAGCCGGGAGGCCTGGCTCGCGGCCGGCCGGCAGGGCCTGCTGGGCCTCGCCGTCCCGGAGGAGTACGGCGGCGGCGGGAACACCGACTTCCGCTACGCCGCCGTGATCGCCGAGGAGTTCACCCGGGCGGGAGCCGCCGGACTCGCGATCGGCCTGCACAACGACATCATCGGCCCGTACCTGACCTCGCTGGCCACCGAGGAGCAGAAGCGCCGGTGGCTGCCGGGCTTCTGCAGCGGCGAGATCGTCACCGCCATCGCGATGACCGAACCGGGCGCCGGCTCCGACCTCCAGGGGATCCGGACCACGGCCGAGGACGCCGGCGACCACTGGGTCCTCAACGGCTCCAAGACGTTCATCTCCAACGGGATCCTCGCCGACCTCGTGATCGTGGTCGCCAAGACCACCCCCCAGGGCGGAGCGCACGGCATGTCCCTGCTGGTCGTCGAGCGGGGCGCGGAGGGCTTCGAGCGCGGCCGCAACCTCGACAAGATCGGCCAGAAGGCCCAGGACACCGCCGAACTGTTCTTCCACGACGTCCGCGTCCCGAAGGAGAACCTCCTCGGGGAACTCAACGGCGCGTTCGTCCACCTGATGACCAACCTCGCCCAGGAGCGGATGGGCATCGCGATGGCCGGCATAGCCGCCGCCGAGTACCTGCTGGAGATCACCACCGCGTACGTCAAGGAACGCGAGGCCTTCGGCCGGCCGCTGTCCAAGCTCCAGCACATCCGGTTCGAGATCGCGGAGATGGCCACCGAGTGCGCCGTCACCCGTACCTTCCTCGACCGCTGCATCACCGACCACTCCAACGGGGAACTGGACCACGTCCACGCCTCGATGGCCAAGTGGTGGGCCACCGAACTGCAGAAGCGGGTCGCCGACCGCTGCCTGCAACTGCACGGCGGCTACGGATACATGACCGAGTACCGGGTGGCACGGGCCTTCGTCGACGGCCGCATCCAGACCATCTACGGCGGCACGACCGAGATCATGAAGGAGATCATCGGCCGCTCCCTGCTGGGCTGACGCTCCCTTCCGACCGACCTCCCCGACCCACCCCTCCGGACCCTCGAAAGGCTTGATCAGTGAGCACCGAAGCGTACGTATACGACGCGATCCGCACGCCGCGCGGACGCGGCAAGGCCAATGGCTCCCTGCACGGCACCAAGCCGATCGACCTGGTCGTCGGCCTCATCCACGCCCTGCGCGAGCGCAACCCCGGCCTGGACCCGGGCACCATCGACGACATCGTGCTCGGTGTCGTCGGCCCGGTCGGTGACCAGGGATCCGACATCGCCCGCATCGCGGCCATCGCCGCCGGGCTGCCGGACACCGTCGCGGGCGTCCAGGAGAACCGCTTCTGTGCCTCGGGCCTCGAAGCCGTCAACATGGCCGCCGCCAAGGTCCGTTCCGGCTGGGAGGACCTGGTCCTCGCCGGCGGCGTGGAGTCCATGTCCCGCGTCCCGATGGCCTCCGACGGCGGCGCCTGGTTCGCCGACCCGATGACCAACTGGGACACCGGCTTCGTCCCGCAGGGCATCGGCGCCGACCTGATCGCCACCATCGAGGGCTTCTCCCGCCGCGACGTCGACGAGTACGCGGCCCTGTCCCAGGAGCGCGCCGCCGCCGCCATCAAGGACGGCCGCTTCGCCAAGTCGGTCGTGCCCGTCACCGACCGCAACGGCCTGGTCGTCCTGGACCACGACGAGTTCGTCCGCCCGGGCACCACGGCCGACACCCTCGCCAAGTTGAAGCCGTCCTTCGCGGACATCGGCGACCTCGGCGGCTTCGACGCCGTGGCCCTGCAGAAGTACCACTGGATCGAGAAGATCGACCACGTCCACCACGCCGGCAACTCCTCCGGCATCGTCGACGGCGCCTCCCTCGTCGCCATCGGCTCCCGCGAGGCCGGCGAGCGCAACGGACTCGCGCCCCGCGCCCGGATCGTCTCCGCGGCGGTGTCCGGCTCCGAGCCCACCATCATGCTCACCGGCCCCGCCCCGGCCACCCGCAAGGCCCTCGCCAAGGCCGGCCTGAGCATCGACGACATCGACCTCATCGAGATCAACGAGGCCTTCGCCGGCGTCGTGCTGCGCTTCGTCAAGGACATGGGCGTCTCCCTCGACAAGGTCAACGTCAACGGCGGCGCGATCGCGCTCGGCCACCCGCTGGGCGCCACCGGCGCGATGATCCTCGGCACGATCGTCGACGAGCTGGAGCGCCAGGACAAGCGCTACGGCCTCGTCACCCTCTGCGTGGGTGGCGGCATGGGCGTCGCCACCATCGTCGAACGCCTCTGAACCGTCCCTGTATCCCAGACCCCGCCCCTGACACGGCCGACACGGAAGTAGCGAACATGAGCGAGTCCACCACGATCCGCTGGGAACAGGACGAGACCGGCGTCGTCACCCTCGTCCTCGACGACCCGGACCAGTCCGCCAACACGATGAACCAGGCCTTCAAGGACTCCATCGCGGCCATCGCCGACCGCGCCGAGGCCGAGAAGGACTCCATCCGCGGCATCGTCTTCACCTCCGCCAAGAAGACCTTCTTCGCCGGCGGCGACCTCAAGGACATGATCCGGCTCCGCCCCGAGGACGCCGGACTGGCCTTCGACACCGGCACCGAGATCAAGCGCTCCCTGCGCCGCATCGAGACCCTCGGCAAGCCCGTCGTGGCCGCCATCAACGGCGCGGCCCTGGGCGGCGGTTACGAGATCTGTCTGGCCTCCCACCACCGGATCGCCCTCGACGCCCCCGGTTCCAAGATCGGCCTGCCCGAGGTCACCCTCGGTCTGCTCCCCGCCGGCGGTGGCGTCACCCGCACCGTGCGGCTGATGGGCATCGCCGACGCGCTCCTCAAGGTGCTGCTCCAGGGCACCCAGTACAACCCGCAGCGTGCCTTGGAGAACGGTCTCGTCCACGAACTGGCCGCCACGCCCGAGGAGATGCTCGCCAAGGCGCGCGCGTTCATCGACGCGAACCCCGAGTCGAAGCAGCCCTGGGACGTACCCGGCTACAAGATCCCGGGCGGCACGCCGTCCAACCCGCGCTTCGCCGCCAACCTCCCGGCGTTTCCCGCGAACCTCAAGAAGCAGCTGGGCGGCGCCCCCTACCCGGCGCCGCGCAACATCCTGGCCTGCGCCGTCGAGGGCTCCCAGGTCGACTTCGACACCGCGCTGACCATCGAGGCCCGCTACTTCACCGAGCTGGTCACCGGACAGACCGCCAAGAACATGATCCAGGCGTTCTTCTTCGACCTCCAGGCCGTCAACGCGGGCCGCAGTCGCCCGCAGGGCATCGGGCCGCGCACGGTCCGCAAGGTCGCCGTCCTCGGAGCCGGGATGATGGGCGCGGGCATCGCCTACTCCTGCGCCCGCGCGGGCATCGACGTGGTCCTCAAGGACGTCACCGTCGAGGCCGCCGCCAAGGGCAAGGAGTACTCGCGCACGCTGCTGGACAAGGCGGTCTCCCGGGGACGGACCACCGAGGACCAGCGCGCCGAGCTGCTGGCCCGGATCACCCCGACCGGCGACGCCGCCGACCTCGCCGGCTGTGACGCCGTGATCGAGGCCGTCTTCGAGGACACCTCCCTCAAGCACAAGGTGTTCCAGGAGATCCAGGACGTCGTCGAGCCCGACGCGCTGCTCTGCTCCAACACCTCCACCCTGCCCATCACGGGCCTGGCGGAAGGGGTCTCGCGCCCCGTCGACTTCATCGGCCTGCACTTCTTCTCGCCCGTCGACAAGATGCCGCTGGTCGAGATCATCAAGGGCGAGCGCACCGGAGACGAGGCCATCGCCCGCGCCTTCGACCTGGTCCGCCAGATCAACAAGACCCCGATCGTGGTCAACGACTCGCGTGGCTTCTTCACCTCGCGCGTCATCGGCCAGTTCATCAACGAGGGCGTGGCGATGGTCGGCGAGGGCATCGAGCCCGCCTCCGTCGAACAGGCCGCCGCCCAGGCCGGTTACCCGGCCAAGGTGCTCTCCCTCATGGACGAGCTGACCCTGACCCTGCCCCGCAAGATCCGCAACGAGACCCGCAAGGCCTTCGAGGCCGAGGGCCGCGCCTGGGCCGAGCACCCGGCGGACACGGTCATCGACCGGATGGTCGACGAGTTCGACCGCCCCGGGCGCAGCGGTGGCGGCGGCTTCTACGAGTACGACGAGGCGGGCAAGCGGGCCCGGATCTGGCCCGGCCTGCGCGAGCACTTCACCAAGCCCGGCGCCGAGATCCCCTTCGAGGACATGAAGGAGCGGATGCTCTTCTCCGAGGCGCTGGACACCGTCCGCTGCCTCGACGAGGGCGTGCTGACCTCGATCGCCGACGCCAACATCGGCTCCATCATGGGCATCGGATTCCCGGCCTGGACCGGCGGCGTGATCCAGTACGTCAACGGCTACGAGGGCGGGCTGCCGGGCTTCGTCGCCCGCGCACGGGAACTCGCCGAGAAGTACGGCGAGCGCTTCACCCCGCCGGCGTCGCTGGTGGCGAAGGCCGAGCGCGGCGAGACGTACGCCGACTGATCGGCCGCCGACTGATCGGCCGCCGCGCGGCCCCGGGGCGACACCCCGGGGCCGCGCGGCACATTGCCCGCGTCAGGCGTCAGGCGTCAGGCGTCCGCGTCCTCGGGTGCGGGGGAGTCCAGCGAGGCGAACACGCCCCGGTGCGCGGCGCCGTCCGGCGCGGTCCACCCCGCGGTGACCCCGCCGGTGGCCTCGGCCGGTCCGGCGTCCGGGGCCAGTGGTGTCAGGACCCGTGCGACGGCGAGCCGGGTCCGCCCGGGGCCCGTCACCCGTACCCGCGTGCCCCGCGCGGAGTCGGACACCTCGGGTCGCTCCGCCGGGAGCAGCGCCGGCAGCCCCGGGCCGTCGAACCGGGCGGTGACGGACGGGTCGGGAGCGTTGGACTCGCTCTGCCGCTGTGGCACCGCGCGGCCCTGGAACAACGCCAGCAGCGCGGCGACGAGCACCGGGTCGTGGGCCCCGTCGTACACCCAACGGGTCCCGAGCACGCCGTGCTCGGAGGTGCCGATCAGGCCCGCGTCGGCGCCGTCGAGCGGCGCTCCCCGGTAGGTGAGGGGCACGTGGTACGCGATCGGGCGCTCGCCCGAGTCGTCGGTGACCACCATGAACTCGATGCCCACCTCGCCCGCCGGATCGTCGAGCCGGAAACCGCCGGCCCGTGCCAGCTCGGGTGCGGAGCCGGTGGGGAGGTACCACGGTCGGTCCGGCAGCCAGGCACCCAGGAGCTCCAGCTTGCCGGGGCTCATCGTGGTCTTGTGGATGATCGCCATGCGTTCGAACCTACCCCTCCGGTACGAACGCCGCCCGAAGTTCTTGCTTCAGTGAGCGTTGGAAGGCCGTCACCAGCGCCTGGACGACCATGGGTTGCATGTGCGCGGACAGCGCCTTCATGGACTCCACCCGCTCCGGATCGCTCTCGCCCTCGGTGAACGGACCCCACACCTCGTCGCGGAACAGCGCCGTCAACTCGTGCGCCGCGGTCCGCGCGTGCTCCAGCAGCACGGTGCGGGCGGCCAGGATCGTCTCGTACGCGATCGGCACGTCGAGCAGGGCCACCCCGAGCCGCAACAGCCCCACGTCCACCCGGAAGCCCGCCGCGGTCGGCGCCAGCACGTTCATCGCGGTCAATCGGCGCAGGTCGGTGTCCGTGAGCGGCCGTCCGGCCCGCTTCTCCAACTCCTCCCGCGAGGACTCCAGCGGCGCGTCGGGCGCCCAGGTGGCCACCAACGCCCGGTGGATCGCGAGGTCGTGGGCACTGAGGTCGTCCGGCAGCGCGTCCAGGTACCGCTCGATGGCCGACAAGGTCATGCCCTGGTGCTGCAACTCCTCGATCAGGGCCAACCGGGACAGGTGTTCCGGCCCGTAGTGACCCACCCGACGGGGGCCGATCACGGGAGGGGGCAAAAGCCCGCGCGTGCTGTAGAAACGTACGGTGCGGACGGTCACACCCGCCCGGGCGGCCAGCTCGTCGACGGTGAGCGTGGGTTCCGGTGCCTGGGTGGTCATGGTCGCCGCCTCGCTCTCTGATCAGCACAGCCTGTTTGGCACGACCCGTTCATGCACAGCCTGTTTTCGGCACAGCCCTTTCGGCACAGCCCTTTCGGTACCGAGGTTCAACAGTATTGCTGTCGCACCAACGATGTGAAACGGCCAGGAGCTGCCCATGACCACGAACCTGCGACTGCCCGGACGACCCGAGGAACTCACCCTCCCCACCCTGCTGGCCCGCAACGCGGCCGAGCACGGCGACCTGCCCGCCCTCTCGTGGCGGGAGGGCCCCGGTTGGAAGACCCTCGACTGGAGCGAGGTCCGCCGCGAGGTCGCCGTCCTCGCCGCCGGCTACGCCGCCCTGGGCGTCGGGCGCGGCGAACACGTCCTGCTCATGATGGGCAACCGCCCCGAGCACTGGCTCACCGACCTGGCGCTCGTCCACCTCGGCGCGGTCCCCGTCACCGTGTACGGGACCTCCGCGCCCGAACAGATCGCCCACATAGCCCGCCACAGCCGGGCGCGGGTCGCCGTCGTCGAGGGCGCCCGCGAACTCGCCCGCTGGGAACCCCTGCTCGCCGACGGCGCCGTCCCCCTGGAGCGGCTCGTCGTCGTCGAGGCCGCGGACGCCGGCCCCCACCACACCTACGCCTCCCTGTACGCGGGCGGCGCCCGGCTGCACCGCGCCGACGCCTTCGAGAAGGCCTGGCAGGAGACCCGCCCCGAGGACCCGCTGACCGTCGTCTACACCTCGGGCACGACCGGCGACCCCAAGGGGGTCCGGCTGACCCACCGCAACATCGTGCTCCAGGCCGTGCGCCTGGACGGCAACGTGGACCTGCCCGAGCACGCCGAGCACATCTGCTACCTGCCCTTCGCGCACATCGCCGAACGGGTCCTCGGCATCTACCTCCCCCTCCTGCGCGCCGCGCACGTGCGGCTCTGCGCCGATCCCACCGCCGTCGCCGCGGCCGTGCGCGAGCTGCGGCCCGTGCAGTTCTTCGGGGTGCCCCGGGTGTGGGAGAAGCTCGCCGCATCCGTACGGGCCGTCCTCGCCCGGCTCCCCGAGGAGCAGCGCCGCGCCATCGAGGCCGCCAACGACCTGGCCCGGGAGCGCGCCGGCCACCGGGAGCGCGGCGAGGAGGTCCCGGCCGCGCTCGAAGCCTCGTACGCCGCCGCGAAGGAACGGGTCCTGGACCCGCTGCTGGGGACGGCCGGGATGGACCGGCTCGTCTGGACGGCCAGCGCCACCGCCCCGATGCCGATCGACGTCGTCCGCTTCTGGGCCGGCTGGGGCATCACCATCATGGACGCCTGGGGACTCACCGAGACCGCCGGCGTGTGCACCGTCAACCGCCCGGACAACTTCCGGCTCGGCTCCGTGGGCCGCCCGATCGACGGCCTGGAACTCAGGCTCGCCGAGGACGGCGAGATCCTCACCCGAGGCGCCACGGTCTTCGGCGGCTACCTGCGGCCCGACGGGACGGTGGAGAGCGCCGCCGACCCCGAGGGCTGGTTCCCGACGGGGGACATCGGCCGGCTCGACGAGGACGGGTTCCTCTGGCTGACCGACCGCAAGAAGGAACTGATCATCACCTCGAACGGCAAGAACGTCTCGCCGGCCCTGGTGGAGAACACCGTCAAGGAGCACCCGCTGATCGGCCAGGCCCTGGTCCACGGCGACGGCCGCTCCTACCTGGTCGCCCTGCTGGTCCTGGACCCCGAGCTGGCACCCGTCTGGGCGGCGGCCCGGGGCATCGAGGCCCCCACGCTCGCCGCGCTCGCCGAGCACCCCGTCGTCGTCGAGGAGATCGCCCGCGCGGTGACGGCGGCCAACGCCCGGCTCAACCGCACCGAGCAGATCAAGCGCTACCGGTTGCTGACGGGGGAGTGGGGCCCCGAGACCGGGGAGCTGACGCCCTCACTGAAACTGCGCCGCCGGGTGATCCGCGAGAAGTACGGGGAGCTGATCGAGGGGCTGTACGAGGCCCCGCACGACACGCCCTGACCCGTACGACATGCCCTGACCCGGACGGCCCGGCCCTGACCGGTGGGCGACCCCGCGCCCACGCCCACCGGACAGGGCGGGGGATCAGCTCGGCCTGTTCGAGCCGAAGGACGAGGGCAGCCGGTCGGAGCGCGCGAAGGCGACGGCTGAGCGGGTCGGCAGTGAAGCCCCGGCCGGCGGCGGGAATCGCCGGCCGGGGCCGCGGTCAGCGGCGGACCAACCGCCGCGGTTCGTCCAGCCACGCACGTTGGCCGTCGCCGTCCACGGTCACGCCGAAGCGAGTGATGTGCGGCCGGCCGCTGACCTCGTACCAGGTGTACGCCGCTGTCACCTCGGCCCACAGATCGCGCGGCCCCCACGAGGTGACCGCGTCGTCCTCCCACCACTCGCCGTACCGGACGATGGTGGCCGACGTGCCGGCCTCGTCGACGAACTGGACCCGCCGCTCCCGGCCATCGCCACGGTGCGAGTAGGAGACATCCGGGACGAGGAGACCCATGGCGAAATCCTGGAGGTACCCGCCCGTCAAGGCCTGCGCGGGGTCGATCGGGGACCGCCGCCTCGTCGACTCCTCGGGGACGCGGAGGACGACCGCGGGCCGCTCGGAGCGGATCCACATGTACGCGGCCTCGCCGACGAACGCGCCCTGCGCCTTCGTGCCCGTACCGTCCACGCGGAGTCGTAGAAGCCCCGCGTTGCTGTAGGCCGTGCCGAACGGCGTCAGGATCACCCCGTCGGGCTTCGACTGCTCGATCCAGGCGTACGGCACCCGCCGTACGGCCGCCGTGTTGACGACCCGATCGAACGGCTCCCCGCCCGGGGCACCCTTCAGGCCGTCTCCGACGATCAGCTTCGGGTGATACCCGGCCGCCTTCAGGTGGGAGGCACCCGTGCGGGCGAGCACCTCGTCGACCTCGATGGCGACCACCCGGTCCGATCCGACCCGCTCGCACAGCAGGGCCGTGTGATAGCCGGAGCCGTATCCGATCTCCAACACCCGTGATTCAGGTTTCAGTTCGAGGTGGCCGAGCTTGCGCATGACGATGTCGAGAGCCGACACGGAAGAGGTGAAATCGCCCGCGGCCGGCGCCGGCGGCTGTGCGCCGTCGTCCAGTTGCGTGACCACCGACCGGTACGGGTCCCAGACCGCGCGACGCCAGGCCCGCGGATCCTCGTCGCGGTCGACGAACTGCCAGAGCCCCTCGGCATCCCGCACGGGAAGCCACACAGTTGAAGGAACGAAGGCCTCCCGGTCCACGCTGTCGAAGGCCCGTGCCAGCCAGGGCTCACGCAGCAACCCGCCGGTCGCGAGGGCCTCGCGGCAGATCGCCCGGTTCACTTCTTGCCCGGGGGCGGAGAGGAGGGCTGGGGCGAAGGGCGGCCCCCGTCCGGGCTCGCCGGAGTGGGCGGGGGTGTCCACGGCTTGTCCGCCGGCGGACCGTTGTGCTTGCCCATGTTCTTCTCCCATCGTGGGGTGAAAGGTGCGAGGATGCCCGCCCGGGTGGGCGGGGCTCAGCGGATGCCGAGAAGGATCACGGCGAGGAGACCGGCGACGATCGCGACGGACGCGACCTGCCGCAGCCGCTCCGTCACCGGACCCCGCTCGACCGCCGCATGGCGAGGGCCGCGGCGAGGACGCGTGCGATGCGGGCCAGGTTCCGGGCGTGGTTCCAGCTCGCGTGGTCGGTGTCGCCACCCAGCGGGCCGACGTCGATGAAGTACGTCCACTCGACCAGGGCCGCTCCCACCCGCTCCGTTCGCTGATCGGCGGGCAGCGCCGCCACCGTGGCATGGAGGGTCTGCCCCGCGGTGATCAGATCGTCGACGAGACGGGCCACGCTCACGGCGTCGGGCCGATCCTCGTAGGAGGTCAGGGCCCTCGCGGCGAGTTCCTCGAAGTGCTGCATGTCGTCGGGTGTCATGGGAGTGCTCCCTACCGTCGTCAGTGGGTGGTAGGACGACGGTAGGGCCGGCACCGGGAGAGCAGAGACACAGATTGTGCCCCCTTGATTACGCAGTCAACACGCCCAACCGGACGGCGAGTTCGGAGGCCCGTCGACGGCGCTGCGGAGACTTCGCCTCCGCCTCCTCCAGGATGATGCGGCGAGCATGCCCGTTGTACTGAATCGTCTCGGGCGCGGCCTCGTGGGCCTGCGCGAGCGTGGCCAGCGCCACGTCAGGCTGGCCGTCAAGGTGGTAGGCGCGTGCCTGCTCGATCCGGTGCCGGGCCCGGCGCGGTCGGGACGGGATTGTCTCCGCCTCCGCGCGAGCAGCCTGCCGTGCCGACTCCCCGCCCGCGTGCAACTCGACGGCCACGGTCACCGCGTGAGCGCCGATGACCGACCGGGAGAAGCTCGTCACGGGGTGGAAGTAGTCGAAGGGTAGGGACTCGGCAAGGGCGCGCGCGCTGTCCCAGTACCTCCATGCCGTGCCCGTCTCGCCCCGACGCGCGGCAGTGAGGCCGGCCTCGACGGTCAGCGCCCCCGCCACGGCCCGCACGTCCGCACCGGCGTCGGGAAGGAGAGGCGTCAGGTAGCGAAGCGTCTCCAGGGTGACGGCGTCGGCAGCGTCCAGGTGCGTGCTCTCGCGGTGGGCCTGCGTGGTCAGCCACGCGGCGAGACCGATGGCGTGGGGGTCCTCGGAGTCCTGGGCGGCCATCATGCCGCGCTCGGCCACACGCCAGACGAGAGGAGCATCGGGCTGGTAGGCGCAGAAGAACTGTGCAAGGAAGTAGACCTGTGCCAGCGAAGCCTGAGCGGCCTTCCTGTCGGCGACCGTGTCCGCCGCTCGGACCGTGGCCTGCGCGTCCTGGATGAGGTCCGGCAGCAGTGACCCGATGACGTCGCGGTGGTTCGGTGCGGAGTGCCGGGCCTGCCACGCTCGGGACAGGCGGGCGGACAGGTGCTCGGCAGACGGAGCCTCGCGAGTACCACCGAGCTGCAGTGTGTTGAGGGCCTCGCGGACGGCGGCGAACCGCGGGTGTCCGGGCCCGGTGAACAGTGCGATGTGGATGGACTGATCCCCCGTGAGGTCGGAGAGGTTTCCGACACGGAGTACTTCGGCGACGCGAAGGATGATCGGCAGAGCCGGAGTCTTCAGTCGGCCGGTCTCAAGGGCCTTGACCCACGATCCGGACCGGCCGACGAGGCCACCGAGTTGATCGCGGGTGAGCCCACGGCGGTTGCGGAGGATCTGCAGTCTCTGGCCGAAGGCCAACTGTTCGCGGTACGGGTCCGGAGTAGCATCGGTGGACATGGGCCTTGCCCCTCTCCTTGCAGCTCGACACTGACAGGGTAGGGGGCAGGGCAGCTCTCGTGTGATCCAGAATGCGCGAAAGCGCCCTGCCCGCCCGAAGGCGAGAGGGCGCATCGCCGGGCCCTGAATGCTCGGTTGCCGTGAGCCGGAGCCCACACCGCCGGACCGGAGCCTTGGGCCACCGCGCCTAGCGGCCGATCGTCGGGTAGTGGTCCGACAGGTTGGTGTACGTGTACGACGTGCCCCAGCTGGAGACGGTCCAGGGCGCCGACTGCTCCTTCACCACGTTGTTCTCCCAGGCCGCCGGGCGGGCGTTGCCCTTGCGGTAGAGCACGTAGTCCAGGTCCTCGCGGGGGTCCGTCGGGTAGCGGTAGTTCGCGATCGAGTTCTGCGCCGTGTCGAAGGAGTACGGGTGGCCCGTGCGCGAGTCGGCGCCGGCCAGGTCCCCGTCCGCGAGCATCGACGCGTACTCGGGGGTGTGGGAGTCGACGTTCATGTCGCCCGCGACGATGACCTGTTCGTTCGCCGGGATGTTCTTGCCGTCGAGGAACGCGTCGATGTTCTTGAACTGGCGGCTGCGCATCTGCGCCGCCTCGCCCGCGCCGCACCCCGGGTCGGTGGACTGGGCGTGGGTGCCTATCACGTGCACCTTCGCGCCGTTCACGTCCAGGACGGCGTACGCGAAGCCCTTGTTGGACCACCAGTCGGCGCCGCAGGCGTCCTTGTAGACGACCTGCTCCTTGCGGACGATCGGCCACTTGCTCAGGATGGTGACGCCCCCGTCCTCCGGGGTGGTGGCGGAGTAGGCGCCGCCCGTGGCGTCCCAGCCGCTCTTGCTCCGGCCCACGACGGGGGTCTGGTGGGGGTACCGCGCGGCCGAGTTGGCCTTCAGCGCGTCCGAGGCGCCGTTGTCGAAGGCCTCCTGGAGCACGACCACGTCGTGGCCCTGGTAGAAGGACGCCTTGGGGATCTCCGCCGCCCGGTGGTCCTGGCCCCAGTTCGGGTACAGGTTCTTGCTCATCAGGAACACGTTGTAGGTCAGAACGTCGAGCCGGGGGGTCGCGGCGCTCTCCGCGGCCGTGGCGGCCGGCGCGGTGGTGACGGCCAGCGCGCCGGCGGCGACCGCGGCGACGGCCGTGGCGACGGCGCGACGAGAGCGGGGCGAGATCTGCAGCATGGAGGTCTCCATCATTCCTGCGGGGGAAGATCGACGCCGTCATACAAGCAGCACCAGTTACCTCTGGGTAACACCCATGCAGAGACTTTCTGTCCGGGGGACGGCCGTCCGGTGCTCGCATACTTGTGTCATGAAGCAGACGGACCCCGCATCCCCCGCCGGACCGACGGCCGACCGCCGCCCCGACCCCGAGCCGCCCGCGCCCGGCGGAGTGCTGTGGACCATCGCCGGCGACGTCCGCGCGTTGCTGATGCTGCCCGCCGCCTTCACGATGCAGGTCGCCCACCCCGCCATCGGCGCCGGCGTCGACCAGTACTCGGTCTTCCGCACCGACCCCTGGGGGCGGGGCGAACGCTCGCTGCGTTCGGTCCAGCTCTGGGTGTACGGGGGCGACGAGGCCGCCGCCGAGGGCCGTCGGGTGCGCCGCCTCCACAAGGAGATCCAGGGCACCGACACCCGGGGCCGGCGCTACCACTCGCTCGACCCGGCCTGCTACTCCTGGGTCCACGCCACCGGCTTCCCGGTCTACCTGTACGCCGGGCGGTACCTGCTGCGCCGCTTCACCCCCGCCCAGGAGCGGCAGCTCTACCGCGAGTGGCTCCAGGTCGGCCGGATCCTCGGCATCCACGACCGGGACATGCCCCAGACCATCGAGGAGTACTGGGTCTACTACCACCGGATGCTGGCCGAGGAGATCGAGTCCACCCCGGTCGCCCGCGAGCTGGTCGCCACCGACGTGCCCCTGCCCCGTCCCGAGGGCGGCTCGCCGGCGGTCCGGCTCCTGCTGCGCCTGACCTGGCCGGTCCTGCGGGCGGTGTTCCTGCGCTTCCGCGCTTTCGTCACCGCCGGCTACATGCCGCCCGAGGCCCGCGCGGCCGTCGGACTGGAGTGGACGCCGGCCCAGGAGCGCCGGCTCCGGCGGTTCAGCACGGCCGTACGGCTCCTCGTACCGCTGCTCCCGGAACGGCTGCGCTACCTGCCCCTCGCCCGGGAGGCCCGGGCACGCCGACGCGCCGGCGCCCACTGAGGGACGCCGGCGCGAGCGGTCGAGCAGGATCCCCGGGGATCGGTCGAGCAGGACCCGGGGACAGCCGGGCCGGATCCCGGGATCCGAGGACGAGACTCAGTGGTCGTGGATCGAGTTCGTCGCGGCGATCTTCTTCCAGGACTTCGGCTCCACCGGCTTGGCGGCCGGCGCCTTGAGCGACCGGGCCGACGGGGAGGCGGCGGCCGGCGGGGCGAAGGCCGGCTTGCCGGGGGTGTACAGCCAGGTCTCGAAGAGCTGGGCGAGCGGCTTCTTGGAGATCTTCTCCGCGTAGCGGACGAAGTCCCCGACCTTGGCGTTGCCGTAGGCGCGCTCGGTCGGCCACCCCTTGAGGATCTGGAAGAACTTCTCGTCGCCGATCTCGTTGCGCAGCGCCTGGATGGCGATCGCGCCACGGTCGTACACGGCGCCGTGGAACTGGTTCTCCGCACCCGGGTCACCCGGCTTGACCTGCCAGAACGGGTCCTCGGCGGCGCGGGAGGCGTACGTCCACTCGGCCAGCTGCTGCGCCGTGCCCTCGCCCTCCTTCTCCGACCACAGCCACTGGCTGTACCGGGCGAAGCCCTCGTTGACCCAGATGTCCTTCCAGTTGTCCACGGACACGCTGTCGCCGTACCACTGGTGCGCCAGCTCGTGGACGACCACGGAGACGTTCGAGCCGTTGGCGAACTGCTTCGGGCTGTAGAACGGCCGGGTCTGGGTCTCCAGCGCGAACCCGCTGGGAACGTTCGGGACGTAGCCGCCCAGCGCGTTGAAGGGGTACGGGCCGAAGACCCCCTCCAGCCACTCCGCGACCTCGCCGGTCCGCTCCACGCTGGCGCGCGCCGCGCCGTCGTTGTCGCCGAGGTCCTTGCTGTACGCGTTCAGGATCGGCAGGCCGCTCGCCGTCTTGTCGGTGGTGATGTCGAACTTGCCGATGGCGAGGGTGGCGAGGTAGGTGGCCTGCGGCTTGTTCGAGCGCCAGTTGTAGCGGGTCCAACCCAGCTTCGACGTCTGCGACTGGAGCACGCCGTTGCTGATGGCCTGGGTGCCGTCCGGGACGTTGACCGAGACGTCGAAGGTGGCCTTGTCGAGCGGGTGGTCGTTGCTCGGGAACCACCAGATCGCCGAGTCGGGCTCCTGCGCCGCCACGCCGCCGTCGGGGGTGCGCTGCCACGCCGACCAGCCGTCGACCTTGAACTCCGAGGGCTTTCCGGCGTACTTGACGACGACGCTGGCCTGCTTGTTGCGCTGGAGCGGCTGGGCCGGCGTCACTTCCAACTCCTGGGTGCCGGAGGTGGCGAACTTCGCCTTCACCCCGTTGACCCGGATCTCGCTCACCTGGAGACCGAAGTCGAGGTTGAAGCGGGACAGGTCCTGCCGGGCGGTCGCCAGGAGGGTGGCGGTGCCCTCCAGGAGGTCCGTCTTCGGCTGGTACTGCAGGCGCAGGTCGTAGTGCGAGATGTCGTACCCGCCGTTGCCGCTCGCCGGGTAGTAGGTATCGCCGATACCCGCGGCGCCCGGGACGGAACTCGCCGCGGATGCCGGGATCACCAGCAGGAGGGAGGCGGCGAGCACGCTCGGGGCGATGACTTTCCGATGCACGAAGAGCTCCAAGGGGTAGGGGAGACAGTTCCGTTCAGGGGTCTCGTCGTTCGACCGTATTCACGCGCGGTGCCCCACGTCATGTCCATGGCCCCTGCTGTCACATGATCGCCATTCGGCCGTCACAGGCCGTCGAGTGCGGCCTCCGGCGTGTCGAGCCCCGCCCGCCCGGCGGCGACCGCCCCAGCTCGGCGCGGCCCATCCCACCGGGGCGGCGCGCGCACGGCGGCGCGCGACCCCACCGGCCCGCCGCGCGAGAAAGTCCGGAAAGGGTCGGGAGCCACGGGGCGGGGGAGTGCGGGGAGGTGGGTGGGAGGGATGGGGCACCGGACGCGCCACCGACCACTTTCCGCCATACTAAGCAGTCGGTAACCTGCCGGGTATGACTCTTCCCCCACGCGCCGCCCGACACTGCTGGCATGCGGTGGTCAACCCGCTGCACGCCCTCATCTACTTCTCCCCGGACCTCGGGAAGGAGTTCGCCGCCCTCGGGGTCACCGACCGCGTCGCGGTCAACCTCGCCGGCCGCTCGGCCGCCATGGGCGCCGTCGGCCCCGGCACCGTGACCGCCACGTTCTACAACTACCGCCACGACCTCGTCGCCCGGCACCTGCCCGCCGTCTGGGACACCCTCACCCCCGAGCAGGCCCTCGCCGCCCGGCTCCGCGCCGCCGACGCCACCCTGCGCCGCCTCCTCGGCGCCGAGACCATCGAGTCCGCCGAACTCGCGGAGACCGCCGACCTCGCCCTGCACGCCGCCGAGGGCTGCACCCGACACGCGCGCGTCCTGTACTCCGCCCACGCCGACCTCCCCGTCCCCGAGGAACCGCACCTGCGGCTGTGGCACGCCGCGACCCTGCTGCGCGAACACCGCGGCGACGGCCACCTCGCCGCCCTGCTCCTCGCCGGCCTCGACCCCGTCGAGGCGCTGATCAGCCACACCGCCACCGGCCGCGGCATGACCCCGAAGTGGCTCAGGGCCACGCGCGGCTGGGAACCCGCCGACCTGGAAGCCGCGGCCGACCGGCTGCGCGCCCGCGACATCCTCGACGCGGACAACGAACTCACCGCACACGGCAAGGCCGTACGGGAGGCACTGGAGGCCGACACCGACCGTCTCGACGCCGCCCCGTACGAACACCTCGGCGCGACCGGCCTGGCCCGCCTGAACGAGCTCGGCGGAGCCCTCGCCGCGAAGGCGTTCGCCGCCGGCGCCTTCCCCCCGGACCTCATCGGCAAGGCCTGAGGGCGCCTCGGCGACCGGCACCGGACACGGCTCCCGGCGTCCGTCACCGGCACCTGCCACAATTGGCAGCCTTCCGCGCAACCCACGCAGACGTACGAAGGCAGGCAGGACCGCACCGTGACGATGTCCATCGAAGGCAGGATCGCCGAGGAGCTCGGCGTACGGGAGCGGCAGGTCAAGGCCGCCGTCGAGCTGCTCGACGGCGGCTCCACCGTCCCGTTCATCGCTCGCTACCGCAAGGAGGCGACCGAGATGCTCGACGACGCCCAGTTGCGCACTCTGGAGGAGCGACTGCGGTACCTGCGCGAGCTGGAGGACCGCCGCGCGGCCATCCTCGATTCCGTGCGGGAGCAGAACAAGCTCGACGCCGAGCTGGAGGCCCGGATCAACGCGGCCGACACCAAGGCCCGGCTGGAGGACATCTACCTGCCCTTCAAGCCCAAGCGGCGCACCAAGGCACAGATCGCCCGCGAGGCCGGCCTGGCGCCGCTCGCCGAGGGGCTGCTGGCCGACCCCTCCGTCGAACCGGCCGTCGCCGCCGCCGCGTTCGTGGACCCCGACAAGGGCGTCGCCGACCCGGCCGCCGCCCTGGAGGGCGCCCGCGCCATCCTCACCGAGACGTTCGCCGAGGACGCCGACCTCATCGGCGAGCTGCGCGAACGCATGTGGGGGCGCGGCCGGCTCGCCTCGAAGGTCCGCGAGGGCAAGGAGGAGGCGGGCGCCAAGTTCGCCGACTACTTCGACTTCGCCGAACCCCTCACCGCGCTGCCCTCGCACCGGGTCCTGGCCATGCTCCGCGGCGAGAAGGAGGACGTCCTCAGCCTCGACCTGGAGCCGGAGGAGCCGAGCGACACGCCCGGCCCCTCCACGTACGAGGGCATGGTCGCGCGCCGCTTCGGCGTGGGCGACCGGGGCCGCCCGGGCGACAAGTGGCTCGCCGACACCGTCCGCTGGGCCTGGCGCACGAAGATCCAGGTCCACCTGGGCATCGACCTGCGGACCCGCCTGCGGGCCGCCGCCGAGGACGAGGCCGTACGGGTCTTCGCCGCCAACCTGCGCGACCTGCTGCTCGCCGCGCCCGCCGGCACCCGCGCGACGCTCGGCCTGGACCCGGGCTTCCGCACCGGCGTCAAGGTGGCCGTCGTGGACGCGACCGGCAAGGTCGTGGCCACGGACGTGATCCACCCACACGTCCCCGCCAACAAGTGGGACGACTCCCTGGCGAAGCTGGCGCGACTGGCCAAGGAGCACACGGTCGACCTGATCGCCATCGGCAACGGCACCGCCTCCCGCGAGACCGACAAGCTGGCCGGCGACCTCATCACCCGCCACCCCGAGCTGGGGCTGACCAAGGTGATGGTGTCGGAGGCCGGCGCGTCCGTGTACTCCGCCTCCGCGTTCGCCTCGCAGGAACTCCCGGACATGGACGTGTCGTTGCGCGGCGCGGTCTCCATCGCCCGCCGCCTCCAGGACCCGCTGGCCGAACTCGTCAAGATCGACCCGAAGTCGATCGGCGTCGGCCAGTACCAGCACGACCTGTCCGAGGTGAAGCTCTCCCGTTCCCTCGACGCGGTGGTCGAGGACTGCGTGAACGGTGTCGGCGTCGACGTCAACACCGCCTCCGCGCCGCTGCTCTCACGCGTCTCGGGCATCAGCGGCGGCCTCGCCGAGAACATCGTGGCCCACCGCGACGCCAACGGCCCCTTCCGCAACCGCAAGGGCCTCAAGGACGTGGCCCGGCTGGGCCCGAAGGCCTACGAGCAGTGCGCGGGCTTCCTGCGGATCCGCGGCGGGGACGACCCGCTGGACTCCTCCAGCGTGCACCCCGAGGCGTACCCGGTGGTCCGGGCGATGGGCAAGACGGCGGGCGGCGAGGTGGCGTCCCTGATCGGCAACGGCGCGGTCCTGCGGTCGCTGCGTCCGGAGCAGTTCGTCACCGAGACCTTCGGCCTGCCGACCGTCACGGACATCCTGCGCGAGCTGGAGAAGCCCGGGCGCGACCCGCGACCCGCCTTCAAGACGGCGACCTTCAAGGAGGGCGTCGAGAAGATCGGCGACCTGGCCCCCGGCATGATCCTGGAGGGCGTCGTCACCAACGTGGCCGCCTTCGGGGCGTTCATCGACATCGGCGTCCACCAGGACGGGTTGGCACACGTCTCCGCGCTGTCGAAGACCTTCGTGAAGGACCCGCGGGACGTGGTGAAGCCGGGCGACATCGTCCGCGTGAAGGTCATGGACGTGGACATCCCGCGCAAGCGGATCTCGCTCACCCTGCGCCTGGAGGACGAGGCCGGGGCCGACCGTTCCGCCGGGGCGCCCCGGGAGCGCGAGGAGCGCCGGGGCGGCGCCCGGCCCCCGCAGCAGCGGGGCGCGGCCCCACAGGGCGGCCAGAGCGGCCAGAGCCGACGGGGCCAGGGCGGCGGCCAGGCGGCCCAGGGCGGTCAGGGTGGTCAGCGCCAGGGCGGCGGCCAAGGCCAGGGCCAGGGCGGTCAGGGGGGCCGGCGTCAGGGCGGCGGCGGGCAGGGATCCGGAGCGCCGGCGCCCGCCAACAGCGCGATGGCAGACGCCCTGCGCCGGGCCGGCCTCACCGGCAAGGAGGACCGTCGCGGCCGCTGACGGGGGCAGTGCGTGAGATCACGCGGAGGATGGCCGAATAGGTTCCCCACATGGGGACATACCTTGCCAAGCACTCCAACTGATCTGTAGGGATGGTGGAACGCCCGTTCGTGACGCGCGGACGGGCTTCCGCATTTCCCTCAGGGGCCGAACTCCTCGGGGCCGTCCCATGCCACAGGATGTAATGCCCATGCCCACGCACGCCTATGAACGCTGCCCGAGAAAGGGTCCGAAGAGGGAAGACATGCCCTATCGGAATCTCAGCCTGCGCAAACGGTGCGAGAACATTCTCGGCCATCTGGACCTGGCGCATCCTTTTTCACTCGACGGCCTGTGCGCACGGATGGCGGAGCAGCGCGGCCGCCCGATCCGACTGCACCCGCTGCCCAAGGAAGCCGCCGAGTCCGGGGTCTGCGGACTGTGGGTGGGCACCGCCAGCGTCGACTACGTCTTCTACGAGGCCCAGACCACCCGCCTCCACCGCGAGCAC
This sequence comes from Streptomyces sp. NBC_01426, assembly GCF_036231985.1. Classification (GTDB taxonomy): domain Bacteria; phylum Actinomycetota; class Actinomycetes; order Streptomycetales; family Streptomycetaceae; genus Streptomyces. The sequence continues at coordinate 1,692,206 of NZ_CP109500.1, read as the reverse complement.
ATCGTGCTCCACGAACTGGGGCACATCCTCTTCGGGCACCACTCCCTGGAGGGCGAGGAGAGCGACGGGCAGGCCCCCGTGGTCCTGGGCCGCACCAACTACACCACGCGTCAGGAACGGGAGGCCGAGATGCTCGCGAGCATGATCCGCATGCGGGCCGCCGGCCCCGGCCCGCGGCCCGGCACCCTCCACCGCGGCGCCCTCGCCCGGCTGGAGTCCGCCATGGGCTACGCACAGGGTGTGCGCGATGGCGGCTGAGCTGACCGCCGTCGGCGACTGGCTCGCCGTCCCCAGCGTGGTGATCCTGTGGCTCGCCGTCCTGCTGCGGGCCCCCGGCGCCCTGCGTTCCCCGCAACAGCGCGGCCTGTGGCTCGCCGTCGCCACCGCCGCCGCGGCGATGACCCTGAACCTCCCCGCCGTCGTCACCTACGCCACGAGCCGCGACCCCGACTACGCCCACACCGTCGGCCTGGTGCGCAACCTCATCGGCGTCCTCTCCGCGGGAGCCGTCCTCTACTTCGTGGCCGCCGCCACCCGCGGCCGCAGGCTCCAACTCGCCGCCTGGGTCGGCACGTCGGCCTGGCTCGCCACCCTCGTCGCACTCGACGCCGCCGCGCCCGAACACGGCACCCACACCATGCCGCCGGTCGGGGACCCCGTACCGTCCCTCGCCTATTGGCTGGTGCTGATCTCCGCCCACCTCGTGGCCAACACCGTCTGCGTGTACGTCTGTCGGCGCTACAGCCGCCGGACCGAGAGCCGCGGACTCGCCCTGGGCCTGCGGCTGTTCGGCCTGGGCACCGCGCTGGCGGGCCTGTTCTGGTTCGCGTACCTCCTCAAGGCCCTGTTCGCCAACACCTGGGCCATGCCCGCCCTGCCGCTGATGATGAACCTGCACGGACTGCTGCGCGCCGCCGCGATCCTGGTGCCGACCCTCTTCGCGCTGCGCCGCACCACCGCCGACATCGCCACCGCCTGGCGGCTGTGGCCCCTGTGGCGGGACCTGGTCCAGGCCGTGCCGCACGTGGTGCTCTCGACCTCGCGGGCCGGGCGCGTCATGGAACTGCTGTGGCCGCCCATGCCGCGCCACCTGCTCGTGTACCGCAAGGTCATCGAGACGCGCGACGCCATCCTGATCCTGGGGGAGTACGTGGCCCCGGGCATACCGGAGCTCGCCCGCAGCCACGTCGCCGGGAGCGGCATCCCCGAACAGCGGCGCACCGCAGCCGCGTTGGCGTGCGTACTCAAGGAAGCCCGACAGACCAAACTCGCGGGACTGCCCGGCCGGCAGCCGGGGGACACGGCGGTGCTGGAACTGCCGGCCGCGATCCAGACCTCCGCCGAGGCGGGCGATCTGGAGGAGGAGGCCCGCTTCCTCGTGGACGTCGCGGAGGCCTACGCCTCACCGTCGACCACCGGCTTCACCCCCTGACCCCACCCGCCCCACCCGCACGTTCGACGACACGGAAGTGACCCTCTCTTGACCACCGTTCTGATCACCGGGGCCAACGCCGGCCTCGGCGCGGCCTTCGCGCGCGGTTTCGCCGCCAAGGGCTGCGACCTGGTGCTCGTGGCCCGCGACAAGGACAGGCTCGACGCCGTCGCCGCGGAACTCGGCCGGGAGTTCGGCGTGACCTGCGAGGTGCTGTCCGCCGACCTGCTCGACGCGGAGGAACGCGCGACGGTCGAGGACCGCCTCGCGGACCGGGACCACCCCGTGGACATCCTGGTCAACAACGCCGGCTTCGGGCTGCCCGCACCCTTCCCGTACAGCCCGATCGCGGACGAGGAACGGATGCTGGACCTCCTCGTCAAGGTCCCGCTGCGCCTCACCCACGCCCTCCTGCCCGGGCTGCGCGAGCGCCGCCGGGGCGCGGTCCTCAACGTCTCCTCCGTCGCCGGACTGCTGCCGACGGGGACGTACGGGGCGGCCAAGGCCTGGGTCACCGCGTTCAGCGAGTCCCTGCGCGTCGACATGGAGCCGTACGGGGTCCGGGTGCTGGCGGTGGTCCCGGGCTTCACCCGCACCGAGTTCCAGGAACGCGCCGGAATGGACGTCAGCGCCCTGAGCGAAGCCGTGTGGCTGGAGCCGGACGCGGTGGTCGCCAAGGCCCTGCGGGACCTGGCCCGCCGCCGGCCGGTCAGCATCACGGGCCGGCGCTACCAGGCGTACGCGCTCGCCGTACGCCACCTCCCGCGCGGTTTCGTCGCGCGGAAGATGGCCCGCGAACGGCGCGCACCCGGGCAGGGCGTCGCGCGGTGAGGCCCGCGGTCGGGGAGCCGGGCCGCGTCCGCGCGCCCGGCCCCGTCGGCGGCGCGACGGCCCTGCGGGCTACAGCTCGGTGACCTTGCCGTCCGCGACCTTCAGGCGGCGGGTCACCTGGACCGCCTCCAGCATCCGGCGGTCGTGGGTGACCAGCAGCAGGGTCCCCTCGTACGACTCCAGCGCGCCCTCCAACTGCTCGATGGCGGCGAGGTCGAGGTGGTTGGTGGGCTCGTCGAGCACCAGCAGGTTCACCCCGCGACCCTGGAGCAGCGCCAGGGCCGCCCGGGTCCGCTCGCCGGGCGAGAGGGTGGCGGCCGGGCGCAGCACGTGCACCGCCTTCAGGCCGAACTTGGCGAGCAGCGTGCGGACTTCGGCGGGCTCGGTCTCCGGAACCGCCGCGCAGAAGGCCTCCAACAGCGGCTCGTCGCCGAGGAACAGTCCGCGGGCCTGATCGACCTCGCCGACCAGGACACCCGAACCGAGCGTGGCCGAGCCGGAGTCGGGGGTGAGCCGGCCCAGCAGCAGGGCGAGCAGGGTGGACTTCCCGGCGCCGTTGGCCCCCGTGATCGCGACCCGGTCCGCCCAGTCGATCTGCAGGTGCGCCGGACCGAAGGTGAAGTCCCCCCGCCGGACGCTCGCCTCGCGCAGGGTGGCGACCACCGAGCCGGAGCGCGGCGCCGCGGCGATCTCCATCCGCAGTTCCCACTCCTTGCGGGGCTCGTCCACCACCTCCAGCCGCTCGATCGCGCGCTGCGTCTGGCGGGCCTTGGAGGCCTGCTTCTCGCTGGCCTCGCTGCGGAACTTCTTGCCGATCTTGTCGTTGTCCGTGGCCTTGCGACGGGCGTTCTTGACGCCCTTGTCCATCCAGCCGCGCTGCATCGCGGCCCGGCCCTCCAGCGCGGAGCGTTTGTCGGCGTACTCGTCGAACTCCTCGCGGGCGTGGCTGCGGGCCCGCTCGCGCTCCTCCAGGTACGCGTCGTAGCCGCCGCCGTACAGGTTGACCTGCTGCTGCGCCAGGTCGAGCTCCAGCACCTTGGTGACGGTGCGGGTGAGGAACTCGCGGTCGTGGCTGATGACCACGGTGCCCGCGCGCAGGCCCTTCACGAACCGCTCCAGCCGCTCCAGACCGTCCAGGTCCAGGTCATTGGTGGGCTCGTCCAGCAGGAACACGTCGTAGCGGGACAGCAGCAGGGACGCCAGGCCGGCGCGGGCCGCCTGCCCGCCGGACAGCGCCGTCATCGGAAGGTCCAGGCCGATGGAGAGACCGAGGTCGTCGGCCACCTCCTGGGCCCGCTCGTCGAGGTCGGCGCCGCCGAGGTTCAGCCACCGGTCGAGGGCCTCCGCGTACGCGTCGTCCGCGCCGGGAGTGCCGTCCACGAGCCCCTGTGTCGCCGCGTCCAGCTCGGCCTGCGCGTCGGCGACACCGGTGCGGCGGGCGAGGAACTCCCGGATCGACTCGCCGTCGCGACGCTCGGGCTCCTGCGGGAGGTGCCCGACGGCGGCGGTCGGCGGCGACAGCCGCAGCTCGCCCGTCTCGGGGGTGTCCAGCCCGGCGAGCAGGCGCAGCAGGGTGGACTTTCCGGCGCCGTTGACGCCGACGAGGCCGATGACGTCCCCGGGGGCGACGACGAGGTCCAGATCGGCGAACAGCGTGCGCTCACCGTGCGCGGCGGTGAGCTTCTTGGCGACGAGGGTTGCAGTCATGATCTGCCGATCCTATCGGCGCCCGCGCCCCGGCCGGCCGCTCGGTGGCCCGCCCCCGGTCAGGTGCCCAGGACCCGCAGGCCCGCCCACAGCGCGGTGACCGCCGCCACGATCGCCGTCGGGGTGGTCAGGAGGCCCAGGCGGGTGAAGTCGCCCAGGGCCACCCGGTCCCCGTGCACGTGCAGCAGGCGCCGCCACAGCAGGGTGGCCAGCGAGCCCGCGTAGGTGAGGTTCGGGCCGATGTTGACGCCGATCAGGACCGCCAGCACCGGGCCCGCCCCGCCCGGGGCGGCCAGCGGGAGCAGGGCCAGCACCGCGGGCAGGTTGTTGATCAGGTTCGCCAGCACCGCGGCCACGGCCGCGACCGCGAGCAGCGCCGGCAGGGAGTCGCCGGCCGGCAGCACCGCGACCAGTCCGTCGCCGAGCCCGTGGTCCACCACCCCGACGACCACCACGCCCAGCGCGAGGACGAACAGACAGAACGCGGGCGCCGCGGAGACCACGACCCGCCGCGGGGTGGTCTCCCGGCGCCACAGCGCCCGTACGGCCAGGACCACCGTGCCGGCCAGCGCCGCCCAGACCGGGCTCGCCCCCGCAAAGGAGGCCACGGCGAAGCCGGCCAGGGTCAGCGCGAGCACCACCAGCGCGAAGCGGGGCATCGGCGCCTCCTCGGCCGCCTCCGGCACGTGCTCCGGCGGGGCGCTCAGATCGGCGCGGAAGTAGCGCCGGAACACCGCGTACTCCACCCCGATGGCCACCAGCCACGGCAGGGTCATCAGCGCGGCGAACCGGGTGAAGCTGAGCCCGCTCGCCGCGAAGGCGAGCAGATTGGTCAGGTTCGACACGGGCAGCAACAGGGACGCCGTGTTCGCGAGGTGCGCGGTGGCGAAGACGTGGGGCCGCGGCCGTGCGCCGAGCCGGGCCGCCGTCGCCAGCACCACCGGGGTCAGCAGCACCACCGTCGCGTCCAGGCTCAGCGAGGCCGTGACCACCGAGGCGATGACGAAGACCCCGCCCAGCAGGGTCACCGGCCCGCGCCCGGCCGACCGGCGGGCCACGGCCGCCCCGGCGGCCCGGAAGAGCCCCTCGTCGGCGCACAACTGGGCGAGGGCCAGGATCACGGCGAGGAACCCGACCACGGGCAGCAGCTCCCGGACCTGCGTCCACGCGTCGGCGGGCGACACCACGCCGAGGGCGATCAGCAGGCCGGCCGCCGGCACGGCGGCCGTGGCCTCGGGCAGGCCGCGCGGGCGGACCACGGCGAAGGCCAGCACGGCGAGCAGCAGCGCGATCGAGAGGGTTTCGGCGAGGACGGTGTTCAGGGGACTGCTCCGGACGGTTCGGCTGGTTCGGGTGGTTCAGGCGCTACGGATGCTTCGGGTGCAGCAGGTGCATCAGGTGCTGCGGACGGTCCGGGCGGTGCGGGCGGTGCGGGCAGGAGGGGGGGACGAGGGCAGGCGGGGTGACGCGGACCGGCCATGACGCCCCGGACAGGATCGCATCCCGCTCCGAGGTGTCCGGATAGGTGGGATGCCCGTCATTGCGGCCATCACGCGCGCGTCACACCATGGAGCCATGTCGTCGCGAAACGTGCTGGTCGTCCTCTACGACGGCGTGCAGAGCCTGGACGTGAGCGGTCCCGTGGAGGTGTTCGCCGCCGTCGCGCGCTTCCCGGACCGCCGCGGGTACGCGATCCGCACCGTCTCCCCGGGCGGGGCACCGGTCCGCACCAGCAGTGGCCTCACGCTCGTGCCGGACGGGGACCTGGAGAGCGCCCGGCCCGACGGGGAGACCACCCTGCTGGTGCCCGGAGGGCGGTACACGGGTGACTTCGAACCCCGGATCACCGAGTGGCTGCGCGTGTACGGGGGTCACGCGGGGCGCCTGGTGTCGGTGTGTACGGGGGGACTGCTGCTGGCCGAGGCGGGCCTGCTGGACGGGCGCCGGGCGACGACGCACTGGATGGTGTGCGAACAGATGGCCCGGGACCATCCGGCCGTCACCGTCGAGCCGGACCCGATCTACGTGCGGGACGGACGGGTCACCACCTCGGCCGGGGTCACCGCCGGTATCGACCTCGCGCTCGCGCTGGTCGAGGAGGACCACGGGCGGGACACGGCGCTCGTGATCGCCCGGCACCTGGTGGTGTTCCTGCGCCGCCCCGGCAACCAGGCCCAGTTCAGCGCCCAACTCGCGGCGCAGACGGCTCGACGGGAGCCGTTGCGGGACGTGCAGCAGTGGATCACCGAGCACCCGGGCGAGGACCTCGGAGTGGAGGCGCTCGCGGCCCGCGCGGCCCTGTCGCCGCGGCACTTCGCGCGGGCCTTCCGGGCCGAGACGGGGGTGACCCCCGGCCGGTACGTCGAGCGGGTGCGGGTGGAGCACGCGCGGCGTTTGCTGGAGGAGGGCGCGGAGGGCGTGGCGCAGATCTCGCGGGCCTGCGGCTACGGCACGCCGGAGGCGCTGCGCAGAGCCTTCGTGAAGACCCTGGGCCAGTCACCGGCCGAGTACCGCCGCCGCTTCGGCGGAGCCCCGGAGTGACCACGCGGCACGGGCGTGACCACGCGGCACCGGCACGACCCACGCGTTTGGCGGGTGCGGGACCCCGCGCCCGGACGATCACCGCTCAGGAGGAGCCATGCAGATCGCCGTACTGCTCTACGACGGGTTCACCGCCCTCGACGCCATCGGACCCTTCGACACCCTCGGACGCCTCCAGGGCGCCGAGACCGTCTTCGTCTCCGAGCGCCCGGGGCCGGTGCGCACCGACAACGGGTCCCTCGCCCTCGTCGCCGACAAGTCGCTGGGCGAGGTGACCCGTCCGGACATCGTCGTCGTTCCCGGCGGACCGCATCCCGAGAAGCAGATGGGCAACCCCGCCGTGCTCGACTGGCTGCGCGAGGTCGACGCCGGCACCACGTGGACCACCTCCGTCTGCACGGGCTCGCTCCTGTTGGCCGCGGCCGGCCTGCTCGACGGGCGGCGGGCCGCCGGGCACTGGCTGTACCTGGACCGGTTGCCGGCGTTCGGGGCCGAGCCCACCGGGGAGCGGGTGGTCTTCGACGGGAAGTACGTGACGGCCGCCGGGGTGTCCTCCGGCATCGACATGGGGCTCACGCTGCTCGGCCGGATCGCCGGGGACGCGTTCGCGCAGACCGTGCAGTTGATGACCGAGTACGATCCGCAGCCGCCCTACGACGCAGGTTCCCCCGAGAAGGCCCCGGCCGAGATCGTCGCGATGCTGCGCGGGCTCAACGCGGCGGAGGCGTCCAGGTGAAGTCGGGCGTCCGACGTTCCAGGAACGCGGCCACGCCCTCCGCGGTGTCCCCGCTGCCGGCGGCCTGGGCCGACCAATGGGCGTCCCGGTCCTCGCGGCCGTTCGCGAACTCCTTCGCGGCCGCCTGGGTGAGCGCGGAGCGTGAGGTCAGGATCCGGGTGAACTCGGCGACCCGCTTGTCCAGTTCGCCGGCCGGCAGCAGTTCGTCGAGGAAGCCGGTGCGCAGCGCCCGATCGGCGTCGATCAACTCTGCGGAGAAGAGCAGGTACTTGGCCGTCGCCGGTCCCACCAGGGCGGCCAACCTCCGTGTCGAGGAGGCCGGGTAGACGATGCCGAGCTTCGCCGGGGTCACCCCGTACGAGGAGCCCTCCTCGGCGAACCGGAGGTCGCAGGCGGCCGCCAGTTGGCTGCCGCCGCCCACGCAGAAGCCCCGGATCGCGGCGAGCGTGGGTTTGGGGAAGGCGGCCAGGGCCTCCTCGGCCGCGACGGCCAGCGCCTGCGGATCGTCGGACCCCGTCAGCGAGGAGATGTCGGCGCCCGCGCAGAAGGTCGCCCCGGCCCCGGTCAGCACGAGGACCCGTACGGCCGGGTCGGCCGCCAGGCCGGACAGCAGGTCCGGCAGGCCCCGCCACATGTCGGCCGTCATGGCGTTGCGCTTCGCGGGATGGGAGACGACGACGGTGGCGACCCCGTCGGCCACGCTGTGAAGGAGGGCTGCGTCCATGCGCCGGATGCTATCCCGGGCCGTCGATCCGATGATCGGGTGAGTCGGTCCGGGCCCCCCGGCTTGGCCAGGGAGGACGGGCGGGCGGCGGGGCCGGTTGCGGCGGGCGGGACGCGCGAGACGTCCGAGAAGAGCGCCTCGGGAGATCAGGAACGGTCGCACAACTGACTCCGTCATACGCCATCGGTCAGAAAGCGTCCGATTGGCGCTGACTTATGGTCAGCGACGCGGTCCGGACCAGGCCGGTGCCCACTCTTGACGCGTGGAGACGATCGAGCGCGAAGACGGGGGTCGGAAGATGGACGACAGCGGGAACACCCCGCCGGCAGAGGGCGGTGAGCCGGAGGCTCCGGCCGACCCCCTCGCGTACGAGGGAGTGTGGCGATTCACCGCACCCGCGGTAGAAGAATCCGTTCCTCAGGCCCGCCGGGCGGTCCGGGACCTGCTCGGCCGACAGGGGGTGCCGGCCCACCAGGACCTGGTGTACTCCCTGCTGCTGATCGTCTCCGAACTGGTGACGAACTCCGTCCGGCACGCGGCCCTGCTCTCGCCCGAGGTCGCGGTCGAGGTCGCGGTGGGCCGTGAATGGGTACGGGTGGCCGTCGAGGACAACCACCCGTACCGCCCCAAGGCCCTGGAGGCCGATTTCGGCCAGACCGGCGGCCGGGGCCTGCTGCTGGTCCGGGAGATCACCCTGGAGGCCGGCGGGGTCTGCGACGTGGAGCACACCTCGACCGGCGGCAAGGTGATCTGGGCGGCGCTGCCGCTGACCCTGCCCGTCGGCCCGCCAACCCCCGCCCCGCTCGTGTGACCCACGTGCGCGGCGGGCGCCGCGTCCGTGCGCCGGCGCACGGACTACCAGCCCGCGGCGTCTCCGGTCAGCTCGCGGATCGCGGGCCGGGCCGCATCGAGCACCGTCGTGAACCACGCCGAGAACGGCGCCTCGGCATGCCGCTTCACCAACTCGTCGGCGGTGACGAACGCCGTCTCCCCGACCTCTTCCGGATCGGGCCGCAGCGCCGCCTGGGCGAGTCCCACGAACAGGTGGTTGTACTCCTGCTCCACCAGCCCCGACGCGGGGTCGGGGTGGTTGTAGCGCACCGTTCCCGCCTCGGCGAGCAGCGAGGGGGACAGCCCCAACTCCTCGTGGGTGCGTCGGGCGGCGGCCGCGAACGGCGACTCCCCGGGGTAGGGGTGACCGCAGCAGGTGTTCGACCAGACGCCGGGGGAGTGGTACTTCCCCAGGGCCCGCTGCTGCAACAGCAGCCGACCCTGCTCGTCGAAGAGGAACACCGAGAACGCGCGGTGCAACAGACCGGGGGCCTGGTGGGCGGAGAGCTTCTCCGCCGTGCCGATGGTGTTGCCGGACTCGTCGACCAGTTCGAGCATGATCGCTTCTTGAGTCCCGGTGCCGGCGGACGCGCTGTTCGCGGCGGTGGCTGGTGTGGTCGGCATACCCATCCTTCGCTTCGGACTTCGGCCTTCAAGTCTGCCGTACAAAAGCGGCTTGTCCCCACTTCGGACATCAGCGCATGTCCACCCCCCGTCGCGTGATAGGACCTCCACACGAGGAGGGCGGACCGCTCGGGCTCCGGCCGGGCCGCCGCGTCAGACGCCGAACGGCGCCGGATACGCGATCGTGCCCGCCGGGACCGGCACGGTGTCGTCCAGCACGAGCGCCATCATCGCCTCGTCGGGGACCTCGAACGGCGCCCGGATCCCGAACCGGGACGCCGGCACGAAACCGAAGCGCGTGTAGTACGCCGGATGCCCGAGGACGAGCACCAGCGCCTCCCCGCGCCGCCGGGCGTCCGCGAGGAGCGCCCGTACGACCGCGCTGCCCGCGCCCGAGCGTTGGACCGCGGGGTCGGCCGCCACCGGGGCGAGCGCGAGCGCCGGCGTACCGGACACCTCGCAACGGGTCAGCAGGGCGTGCGCGGCCGGCGACCCGTCCGGGCGCTCGGCCACGTACGACAGCCCCGGCAGCCAGGAGGCGTCCGCGCGCAGGGCGTCCACCAGATCCGCCTCCAGGGGGGTCTCGAACGCCGCCAGGTTGACTTCGCGCACCCCCGGGACGTCCGCCGGGGTCTCCGGGCGGGCCCGCCAGGCGCCGCCGTCCCCGGCGGTCACCGGGCGCAGCACGAAGCCCGTGTACCCGTACTCGTGCCCGTGCCGTTCCCGTACGTCGAGTTCCTCGCGCACGGCGGCGATCGCGGCGCGGGCCGGGGCGGCGGCGGTCGGGTCGTCGCAGGCGCGCACCCGCTCGCCGAGCGGACCGTAGTACTCGGCCCAGTCGGAGTCGGGCTGGTGGTGGACGCCCGACACCCGGTACCCGGCGACCTGGACGGCCGCGAGGTTGCGGGCGGTGGAGCGCAGCGCGTACTGGGGGTCCCAGAAGGCGCGTGCTCCCGCCGAAGGTTCCTCGACGGTCCACTCGCACTCCGTCATGACGAGGGCGCCGCCGGGTGCGAGCAGGCGCTTCCACGACGCGAGCGCGCGGTCGAAGCCGACGACGTAGGCCGAACCCTCGGCCCAGACGAGGTCGAAGGAGCCGTCCTCGCAGGTCAGCGCCCCCATGTCCGCGTTGACGGCGTGGACGCGGTCGCCGAGCCCGCGGGCCTCGGCCGCCTCGCGGAGCTCGTCGAGGAAGCCCTCGTACAGATCGACCGCGGTCACCTCGGCGCCCGCCTCCGCGGCGAGCAGCAGGGCGCTGCGGCCCGGACCGCAGCCCAGGTCCAGGACCCGGGGGCGCTCGGGCAGCGGCCCGCACAGGGACAACAGGTGCCGGGTGGTCGCGTCGGAACCGGGGGCCTGCCGGGGCAGCCGGCGGTGGAGCGTGAGGAAGGCCTCACGGAAATCGGGGTCGCCGAAGTCGGGTGGGGAAGAGGAGGAGCCGGAAGGAATGGAACCGGTGTGGTCGGTCAACGTGAACCCTCGGAAGCGGGGGCTCCGGCCGACGGGGCCGATCGGGGTGATCAGGCCTGGCCGGACGCCCGGAGGAAGACGGGGATGTGTCGGAGCGCGTCGCTGCCCGTGGCGGCGACCTCTGCGACGGTCATCAACCCACCTCTTTCTCGTCCGGTTCCGGTCGGGACGTGTGCGCGAGAGTCGTACACGTCTGCGAGAACCCTAACAGTCACGCGGTTTGTGATCCCCGAGCCTTCTCGTCGATGATGATCGTCACAGGGCCTCCAAGCCCGGGAACATTCGGCTTGTCGGAGCGCAAACGGGTGGTGAACCCCCGCTTCCATTCATCCGATAGCCTCTGCCGACGTGCCGCCGCCCCACGCGGCGGCCGTCCCGTGTTCGCTGCAAGGAGTGGGTTCGACTGCCGACCGTCATCCTCACCGGCCTGCCGGTCCCCGGATCGCCGCTCGCCGACGAGCTGCGCACGTTGGGCTTCGACGTCCGCTCCGTCACCAGGCCCGAGGACACCGCCACCGCGCTGGCCGACGTACCGGCCGAGCAGCGGGTGGCCGTCGTCGACAGCGCGTTCGTCGGGCACGTGCACGCCCTGCGGCTCGCGCTCACGGACCCGCGCTTCGACGCCTGCGCCGTGACCGGCGCCTTCGCCGTCCAGTCCGGTGCCCGCGCCGCCCTGGACCTGGCCGCGGCCCTCCCCGAGGACGGCGCCGGCCCCTACCCCGACCGGCTCGCCGCCGCGGTCGAGGCCGCCGGGATCCCCGTACAGCGGCCCGAACTCGGCACCCTGGTCGCCGCCGTCCCCACCACCGGGCCGGAGCGCGCGAGCGCCGTCGCCGCCGTCGCCGCCGTGGACGACGAGGCCGTGCGCCTGCGGACCGCCGTGAAGTCCCGCGACGGGTTCTTCACCACCTTCTTCATCAGCCCGTACTCGCGCCACGTCGCCCGCTGGTGCGCGCGCCGCGGCCTGACCCCCAACCAGGTCACCACCGCCTCGCTGCTCACCGCGCTCGTCGCGGCCGGCTGCGCGGCCACCGGCGACCGCTGGGGCTACGTCGCGGCCGGTGTGCTGCTCCTCCTCTCCTTCGTACTGGACTGTGCGGACGGTCAGCTCGCCCGCTACTCCCTCCAGTACTCGACGCTGGGCGCCTGGCTCGACGCGACCTTCGACCGCGCGAAGGAGTACTCCTTCTACGCGGGCCTCGCGCTCGGCGCGGCCAGGAACGGCGACGACGTCTGGGCCCTGGCCCTCGGCTCGATGATCCTGATGACCTGCCGGCACATCGTCGACTTCTCCTTCAACGAGGCGAACCACGACGCCACGGCGAACACGAGCCCCACCGCCGCCCTCTCCGACCGGCTCGACAGCGTCGGCTGGACGGTCTGGGTCCGCCGGATGATCATCCTGCCGATCGGCGAGCGGTGGGCGATGATCGCCGTGCTGACCGCCGTCACCACCCCCCGGATCGTCTTCTACGCCCTGCTCATCGGCTGTGCCTTCGGCGCGCTGTACACCACCGCGGGCCGCGTGCTGCGCTCGCTGACCCGCAAGGCGAAGCGCACCGACCGCGCCGCGCAGGCGCTGGCCGACCTCGCCGACTCGGGCCCCATCGCGACCTTCACCGGCCGGATCGTCGGCCGGATGGCGCCCGGCGCCGGCATCGCCGCCGCCCTCGTCGGCTCGGTCGCGCTGCTGTGGGCGGCCTGGGCGTACGAGTTCGGTGCCCGTCAGGTCGTGATCGCCGCCGTCTTCTACGCGGTCCTCGCCGGCGCCGCCGTCGCCCGCCCCCTCAAGGGCGCCCTCGACTGGCTCGTCCCGCCCGTCTTCCGGGCCGCCGAGTACACCACCGTCTTGATCCTCGCGGCCAAGGCGGATGTCCCGGGAGCCCTCCCGGCGGCATTCGGACTGGTCGCGGCGGTCGCCTACCATCACTACGACACGGTCTACCGCATCCGCGGTGGCACCGGGGCGCCCCCGCACTGGCTGGTGCGGACGATCGGCGGGCACGAGGGCCGGGTGCTGCTCACCGCGGCACTGGCCGCCGTCCTGGCCGAGCGCCCCGCGGACTTCCCCGTCGCGCTCACGGTCATGGCCGTGTTCGTGGCACTCGTGGTGCTCTCGGAGAGCATCCGGTTCTGGGTCTCCTCCGGAGCACCCGCCGTACATGACGAAGGAGAACCAGCATGATCGGCCTTGTACTCGCTGCCGGTGCCGGACGCCGTCTGCGTCCCTACACCGACACCCTGCCCAAGGCCCTCGTGCCCGTCGGTCCCGAGGGGGACGAGGAGAGCCTGACCGTCCTCGACCTGACCCTCGGCAACTTCGCCGAGGTCGGACTGACCGAGGTCGCGATCGTCGTCGGCTACCGCAAGGAGGCCGTGTACGAGCGCCGCGAGGCCCTGGAGGCCAAGTACGGCGTCAAGATCACGCTGATCGACAACGACAAGGCCGAGGAGTGGAACAACGCCTACTCCCTGTGGTGCGCGCGTGAGGTCCTCAAGCGCGGCGTGATCCTCGCCAACGGCGACACCGTCCACCCGGTCTCCGTCGAGAAGACCCTGCTGGCCGCCCGCGGCCAGGGCCAGAAGATCATCCTCGCCCTCGACACGGTCAAGCAGCTGGCCGACGAGGAGATGAAGGTCATCACCGCCGACGGCCAGGGCGTGCGCAGGATCACCAAGCTCATGGAGCCGTCGGAGGCGACCGGCGAGTACATCGGCGTCACCCTGATCGAGCCGGAAGCCGCCGAGGAGCTGGCGCAGGCGCTCCAGACCACCTTCGAGCGCGACCCCGACCTCTACTACGAGGACGGCTACCAGCAGCTCGTCAACGACGGTTTCACCATCGACGTGGCCCCCATCGGCGACGTCAAGTGGGTCGAGATCGACAACCACGACGACCTCGCCAAGGGCCGGACCATCGCATGCCAGTACTGACGCGGCTGATCCCTTCGCCCGTCGTCGTCGACATCAGCTGTGGCGCGATGGACGACCTGGCCGGCCTGCTGGCCGACCAGCGCGTCTCCGCGTCCGGCAAGCTCGCGATCGCGATCAGCGGGGGATCCGGCCAGGTGCTGCGCGCCAAGCTGGAGCCCGTCCTGCCGCACGCCGACTGGTACCCGGTCGTCGACGGCACCATCGACTCGGCGGTCAAGCTCGCCGACGACATAAAGGGCCGCCGCTACGACGCGGTCGTCGGACTGGGCGGCGGCAAGATCATCGACGTGGCGAAGTACGCCGCGGCGCGGGTCGGGCTGCCCATGGTGGCCGTCGCCACCAACCTCTCCCACGACGGCATCTGCTCGCCGGTGTCCATCCTGGACAACGACAACGGCCGCGGTTCCTACGGCGTCCCCATGCCGATCGCGATGGTCATCGACCTCGACGTGATCAAGGACGCCCCGGCCCGCTTCGTCCGCGCGGGCATCGGCGACGCGATCTCCAACATCTCGGCCGTCGCCGACTGGGAGCTCTCGCACCGCCTCAACGGCGAGCCCGTCGACGGCCTGGCCGCCGCCATGGCCCGCACCGCCGGCGAGTCCGTGCTGCGCCACCCCGGCGCGGTGGGCGACGACGAGTTCCTGACCGTGCTCTCGGAGGCCCTCGTGCTCTCCGGCATCGCCATGTCGATCAGCGGGGACACCCGCCCGTCGTCCGGTGCCTGCCACGAGATCAGCCACGCCTTCGACCTGCTCTACCCGGGACGTTCCGCACTCCACGGCGAGCAGGTCGGCATCGGGGCGGCCTTCGCCATGCACCTGCGGGGAGCCAAGGAGCACTCCGCGCTCTTCGTCGAGGTGCTGCGCCGCCACGAGCTGCCCGTGCTGCCCGAGGAGATCGGGTTCAGCGTGGACGAGTTCGTCGCGGCCGTCGAGTACGCCCCCCAGACCCGACCGGGACGCTTCACCATCCTGGAGCACCTCAACCTGTCCGCAGCCGAGATCAGGGACGCTTACGCCGACTATGTCCAGACCATCCGTAGCTGAACTCCGGCCCGTCGTTCACCCGCCGGGCGTCAAGGACCGACGCAGCGGCGAGCACTGGGGCGGACGCCTCTACATGCGCGAGATCTCCTTGCGCATCACCCGCGTCCTGGTCTCCACCAAGGTCACGCCCAACCAGCTGACCTACGTGATGACCGTGGCCGGAGTCCTCGCGGCCCCGGCCCTGCTGATCCCGGGCATCTGGGGCGCCGTCCTCGGCGTGGTCATGGTCCAGCTCTACCTGCTGCTCGACTGCGTCGACGGCGAGGTCGCCCGCTGGAAGAAGCAGTTCTCGCTCTCCGGGGTCTACCTGGACCGGGTCGGCGCCTACCTGTGCGACGCCGCGGTGCTGGTCGGCTTCGGCCTGCGCGCCTCGGACCTGTGGGGCAGCGGGCGGATCGACTGGCTGTGGGCCTTCCTGGGCACGCTGGCGGCGCTCGGCGCGATCCTGATCAAGGCCGAGACCGACCTGGTCGGCGTCGCCCGCCACCAGGTCGGCAAGGCGCCCGTCAAGGAGGAGGCGTCGGAACCGCGCTCGTCCGGCATGGCGCTCGCGCGCCGGGCCGCCGCCGCGCTCAAGTTCCACCGGCTGATCCTGGGCATCGAGGCCTCGCTGCTCATCCTGCTGCTGGCCGTCGTCGACCAGGTCCGCGGCGACCTGTTCTACACCCGGTTCGGCGTCGCCGTGCTGGCCGGCATCGCGCTGCTGCAGACCCTGCTGCACCTGGTGTCGGTCCTGGCCTCCAGCAGGCTCAAGTGACGACGCCGATGCGGCTGGGCGCCGTGATCATCACCATGGGCAACCGCCCCGACGAGCTCAAGGCGCTCCTCGACTCGGTGGCGCGCCAGGACGGCGCCCCCGTCGAGGTCGTCGTCGTCGGCCAAGGCGTCAAGGTCACCGGCCTGCCCGAGGGGGTCCGTACGGTCGACCTCCCCGAGAACCTGGGCATCCCCGGCGGCCGCAACGTCGGCATCGAGGCCTTCGGCCCCGGCGGCACCGACGTGGACGCCCTGCTCTTCCTGGACGACGACGGGCTGCTGGAACGCACCGACACCGCCGAACTGTGCCGGCAGGTCTTCGCCGAGGACCCCTCGCTCGGGATCGTCAGCTTCCGGATCGCCGATCCGGACACCGGCGAGACCCAGCGGCGCCACGTGCCGCGGCTGCGCGCCTCCGACCCCATGCGGTCCTCCCGCGTGACCACCTTCCTGGGCGGCGCCAACGCCGTCCGCACGAGGGTGTTCGAGCAGGTCGGAGCGCTGCCGGGGGAGTTCTTCTACGCCCACGAGGAGACCGACCTGGCCTGGCGCGCACTCGACGCCGGGTGGCGGATCGACTACCGCGCGGACATGGTGCTGCTGCACCCGACGACGGCCCCGTCCCGGCACGCGGTCTACCACCGTATGGTGGCTCGTAACCGGGTGTGGCTGGCCCGCCGGAACCTGCCCGCCCTCCTGGTACCGCTCTACCTGGGCGTCTGGATGGCCCTGACGCTCCTGCGCAAGCCGTCGGGACCGGCCCTCAAGGCCTGGTTCGGCGGGTTCAAGGAGGGCTGGACCACCCCGTGTGGTCCCAGACGCCCCATGAAGTGGCGTACGGTCTGGCGGCTGACCCGGCTCGGCCGACCACCTGTCATCTGACAAGCTCGCGTCTGGAAGCATGGGGCCCGATCAAGGCCCCGTACTCCGGGTCCGATCCCCCCTTCTGCCGCATCTTGAAGACGGAAAGTTTCAACTTGTGAGTGACACAACCCACGACGGCGCCCTCGCCACGAGCAAGCCGCCGTCCGAAGACGCGGGGCTCGCCCCCGCGGAGCTCGCCAGGAAGTACGGCCTGTCCGTCAGCGGTGCCCGGCCCGGCCTGGGCGAGTACGTGCGGCAGCTCTGGGGCCGACGTCACTTCATCATGGCCTTCTCCCGGGCCAAGCTGGTGGCGCAGTACAGCCAGGCGAAGCTCGGGCAGATCTGGCAGGTGGCGACCCCGCTGCTGAACGCCCTGGTCTACTACCTGATCTTCGGCCTGATCCTGAACGCGGGTCGGGGCATGGAGAAGGGCGTCTACATCCCGTTCCTGGTGATGGGCATCTTCGTCTTCACCTTCACCCAGAACTCCGTGATGGCGGGCGTCCGCGCGATCCCCGGCAACCTCGGTCTGGTCCGCGCCCTGCACTTCCCGCGCGCCTCGCTGCCCATCTCCTTCTCGATGCAGCAGCTCCAGCAGCTGATGTACTCGATGATCGTGGTGGTCATCGTCGCGGTCGCCTTCGGGAACTACCCGCAGTTGTCGTGGCTCCTGGTCATCCCGGCGCTGTCGCTGCAGTTCGTCTTCAACACCGGGCTGGCGCTGGTCTTCGCACGAATGGGGTCCAAGACCCCCGACCTCGCGCAGCTGATGCCGTTCCTCACGCGAACGTGGATGTACGCCTCGGGCGTCATGTTCTCGATCAACGAGATGCTGAAGGGCAAGCCGGCCTGGATCGCCGACGTCCTCCAGTGGAACCCCGCGGCCATCTACATGGACCTGATCCGCTTCGCGCTGATCGACGGCTACGGCCCGGAAAACCTGCCGCCGCACGTCTGGGGCTTCGCGGTCGGCTGGGCCGTCCTCATCGGCATCGGCGGCTTCGTGTACTTCTGGAAGGCTGAGGAGCGTTACGGCCGTGGCTGAGATCAAGAAGGGGCACGTCCCCACCGTCATCGCCGACGAGGTCCACATCGTCTACCGGGTCAACACCGGCAGCTCCGGCAAGGGCAGCGCCACGGCTGCGCTGAGCAAGATCCTCCGCCGGGGCAAGGGCGACTCCCCGGGCGTGCGCCGGGTCCACGCCGTGCGCGGCGTGTCCTTCACCGCGTACCGCGGCGAGGCCATCGGCGTCATCGGCTCCAACGGCTCCGGCAAGTCCACCCTGCTGCGCGCCATCGCCGGGCTGCTGCCCTGCGAGTCCGGCAAGGTCTACACGGACGGCCAGCCCTCGCTGCTGGGCGTCAACGCCGCACTCATGAACGACCTGACGGGCGAGCGCAACGTCGTCCTCGGCGGTCTGGCGATGGGCATGACGCGCGAGCAGATCAGGGAGCGCTACGACGAGATCGTCGACTTCTCGGGGATCAACGAGAAGGGCGACTTCATCTCGCTGCCGATGCGCACGTACTCCTCGGGCATGGCGGCGCGCCTGCGTTTCTCGATCGCCGCGGCCAAGGACCACGACGTCCTGATGATCGACGAGGCGCTGGCGACCGGTGACCGCAAGTTCCAGGTCCGCTCGGAAGCCCGTATTCGCGAGCTGCGCGAGACGGCCGGAACGGTGTTCCTGGTGAGTCACAACAACAAGTCCATCCGCGACACCTGCGACCGCGTGCTGTGGTTGGAGAAGGGCGAGCTGTTGATGGACGGGCCCACCGAGGAAGTCGTCTCGGCATATGAGAAGGCCACCAGTCACTGACGGGACGACGCGCCTGTCATTGCCCGGTAATACCGCAGGCCCCTGCCGCTCCGTGCGGCGGGGGCCTTGGCGTGACGGCGATTGTTTCCGCCTTCCGACATTCGCCCGCGAAGCGAATACCCGATAGGCCTTCGCGACGTTGTACAGCGTAGGCTGGGGCGGTTCTCCATCACGTCAAGAGGGGACGTTTCCCCACAGCCGAATGGCAGGGGGCACCCCGGGTAAAGTCCGGCGGCGTGTCCGAAATAGGATGACTTGGTTCGGCAGTGTAGAACGGGAGATGTGACGGCAATGGCTACGGGAATTCTCCGGCCCCCAAACACTGTGGCCGTCCCCGCCCCGGGCGGCGGGCGGTGAGCCGCGGGCGCGGCATCCGTGGTCGTCGGCACCCGGTCCCGGCGACGTCCGACGCCCACACGAGCCTCACGCTCGACAAGGCCCGGACGGAGAACTTCCCCGTCGCCCCCGTGTTCCTGCCCCGCGCCTGGCGCGAGGGGCTGACGGCGGTGTACGGCTACGCCCGGCTCGTCGACGACATCGGCGACGGCGACCTCGCCCCCGGTGGCCGCGACGCCGTCCTGCTCGGCCTCGAACCCGAGGCCTCCGACGACCGGCTCGCGATGCTCGACGCCTTCGAGGCCGACCTGAAGCGCGTCTTCGCGGCCGGCGACGGCTCCCCGCGACACCCCCTGTTGCAGGCCCTGCGGCCCGTGGTCCGCGCGCACGAGCTGACCCCCGAGCCCTTCCTCGGTCTGATCGAGGCCAACCGCCAGGACCAACGGGTCGCCCGCTACGAGACGTACGGCGACCT
Source organism: Streptomyces sp. NBC_01426 (assembly GCF_036231985.1). Lineage (GTDB taxonomy): Bacteria > Actinomycetota > Actinomycetes > Streptomycetales > Streptomycetaceae > Streptomyces. The sequence continues at coordinate 1,673,076 of NZ_CP109500.1, read as the reverse complement.
GCTCGCCTACTGCGAGCTGTCCGCCAACCCCGTCGGCCGGCTCGTGCTCGCCCTCACCGGCACCGCGACCCCCGAGCGGATCCGACGCTCCGACGCCGTCTGCACCGCACTCCAGATCGCCGAGCACCTCCAGGACGTCGCCGAGGACCTCGGCCGCGACCGGATCTACCTCCCGGCCGAGGACATGCGCCGCTTCCACGTGTCCGAGGTCGACCTCAAGGCGCCGACCGCCGGAGCGTCCGTACGCTCCCTCATCGCATTCGAAACCGTGCGCGCCCGGGACCTCCTGAATGAAGGCACCCCCCTCGTGGGTAGCGTGCACGGCAGGCTCCGACTGCTGCTCGCGGGGTTCGTGGGGGGTGGGCGCGCCGCCCTGCGGGCCGTCACCGACGCCGGGTTCGACGTACTGCCCGGCCCGCCCAAGCCCACCGGGAGCGGCCTGCTCCGCGAGGTGGCCGCCGTCCTGCGCACAGCGCCGAGAAAGGGGTGAGCCCCAACGTGGAGGGCCCCACACACGCGTCCACACCGTCCGCGCCGGTCCAGGCCGCCTACGGCTACTGCGAGGCCGTCACCGGCTCGCAGGCACGCAACTTCGCGTACGGCATCAGGCTGCTGCCCAACGACAAGCGGCAGGCGATGTCCGCGCTGTACGCGTTCTCGCGCCGCGTCGACGACATCGGCGACGGCACGCTGGCGCCCGACGCCAAGCTCGTCCGGCTGGAGGAGACCCGCGCCCTCCTGGGCCGGATCCGCGCCGAGGAGGTCGACGAGGACGACACCGACCCCGTCGCCGTCGCCCTCGCCCACGCCGCGCGCCGCTTCCCGATCCCCCTGGGCGGACTCGACGAACTCATCGACGGCGTCCTGATGGACGTGCGCGGCGAGAGCTACGAGACCTGGGACGACCTCAAGGTCTACTGCCGCTGCGTCGCGGGCGCCATCGGACGCCTCTCGCTCGGTGTGTTCGGCACCGCCCCCGGCGCGCGCGACGCGGAGCGCGCCGGCGAGTACGCCGACACCCTCGGCCTCGCCCTGCAACTCACCAACATCCTCAGGGACGTTCGCGAGGACGCCGGCAACGGACGCACCTACCTGCCGGCCGAGGACCTCGCCAAGTTCGGCTGCTCCGAAGGCTTCCGCAGCGAGCGGATGTCGGCCGGCGCCGACTTCGCCGGACTCGTCCACCACGAAGTCCGCCGCGCCCGCGCCCTGTTCGTCGAGGGCTACCGACTGCTGCCCATGCTCGACCGGCGCAGCGGTGCCTGCGTCGCCGCCATGGCCGGCATCTACCGCCGCCTCCTCGACCGCATCGAGCGCGAGCCCGACGCCGTGCTGCGCGGACGCGTCTCGCTGCCCACGCACGAGAAGGCGTACGTCGCCGTACGCGGCCTCTCCGGCCTCGACGCCCGGACCATCTCCCGGCAGAGCACCAGGAGGCGGCCTTGACGGCGCGGGGCCCCCTCGACCGTGACGGCCGCGCCCGGACCCGGCGCGGGGCAACCCCGCCGCCCGCGGGGACGTCTGTCGAGGTAATGGACCGGACCAATGGGGACCCGAAGGTCGACGAGGAGGACGCATGACCGCCAACCACGCGGTGGTCGTCGGCGGCGGCCTGGCCGGCGTCACCACCGCCCTGGAACTCGCCGACGCCGGCATGCGGGTGACGCTCCTGGAGAGCCGCCCCCGACTCGGCGGACTCGCCTTCTCCTTCAAACGCGGCGAGCTGACCGTGGACAACGGCCAGCACGTCTACCTGCGTTGCTGCACCGCCTACCGGTGGTTCCTCGACCGCGTCGACGGCGCCGCCCTCGCCCCCCTCCAGGACCGCCTCGACGTACCCGTACTCGACGTCGCGCACCCCCGGGGGCCGCGTCTGGGCCGGCTGCGCCGCAGCGCCCTGCCCGTGCCCCTGCACCTGGCCTCCTCCCTGGCCCGCTACCCGCACCTCACCCTCGCCGAGCGGGCGAGCGTCGGGCGCGCCGCCCTCGCGCTGCGCCGCCTCGACCCGGCCGACCCGGCCCTCGACGGCCTGGACTTCGCCACCTGGCTCGGCCGGCACGGCCAGTCCCCGCGCACCATCGAGGCGCTGTGGGACCTCGTCGGCATCGCCACCCTCAACGCCACCGCCGACCAGTCCTCCCTGGGGCTGGCCGCCATGGTCTTCAAGACCGGCCTGCTGTCCGAGAACGGCGCCGCCGACATCGGCTGGGCCCGCGTCCCCCTCGGCGACCTGCACGACGTCCTCGCCCGCAAGGCACTCGACGCGGCCGGCGTGCGCACCGAGCTGCGGACCCGCGTCACCTGCCTGTCGCGGCTGGAGTCCGGCAGTTGGCGGGTCGACACCGAGAGCGAATCGCTCGACGCGGACACCGTGGTCCTTGCCGTCCCGCAACGCGAGGCGCACGCGTTGCTGCCGCCCGGGGCGCTCGCCGACCCGGACAAGCTCCTCGACATCGGCACGGCCCCCATCCTCAACGTCCACGTCGTCTACGACCGCAAGGTGCTGCGGCAGCCCTTCTTCGCCGCGCTCGGCACCCCCGTCCAGTGGGTCTTCGACCGCACCGACGCCTCCGGGCTGACCGACGGCGGCCAGTACCTGGCCCTGTCCCAGTCGGTGGCCCAGGACGACATCGACGAACCCGTCTCGGTCCTGCGGGCCAAGTACCTGCCCGAGTTGGAGCGGCTGCTGCCCGCCGCACGCGGCGCGAAGGTACGGGACTTCTTCGTCACCCGGGAGCGGACCGCCACCTTCGCCCCCACCCCCGGAGTCGGCCGACTGCGGCCCGGCGCCCGGACCGACACGCCGGGACTGTTTCTCGCCGGTGCGTGGACCGCCACCGGTTGGCCCGCGACCATGGAGAGCGCCGTCCGAAGCGGACTGGCCGCGGCGCACGCCGCGCTCGCCGGTCTCGACCGCCGGCGTGAACACCCGCTGCAGGAGGCGGTATGACGAGCATCGACACCACCGCCGCAGCACGTACACGTACAGGAACCAGAGGAGAGCCAGTGAACCCGGGGAATCCGGCTGTCGAGAACGCGGATGCCAGTGTGGGCACGGCCGGTGGGGAGAAGGCGGACACCGTCGCCCTGCTGGAGCGTGGCCGCGCACTGTCGACGCCCGCGCTCCGCGCCGCCGTGGAACGGCTCGCATCGCCCATGGACACCGTCGCCGCCTACCACTTCGGCTGGATCGACGCCCACGGCAACCCGGCGGACGGAGACGGGGGCAAGGCGATCCGCCCCGCCCTCGCCCTGCTGTCCGCGGAGGCCGCGGGCGCCGCGCCCGAGGTCGGCATCCCGGGCGCCGCGGCCGTCGAGCTCGTCCACAACTTCTCGCTGCTGCACGACGACCTGATGGACGGCGACGAACAGCGCCGCCACCGCGACACCGTGTGGAAGGTGCACGGCCCGGCCCTCGCGATCCTCGTCGGCGACGCGCTCTTCGCCCTCGCCAACGAGATCCTGCTGGAACTGGGCACCGTCGAGGCCGGGCGCGCCACGCGCCGGTTGACCACCGCCAGCCGCAAGCTCATCGACGGCCAGGCCCAGGACATCTCGTACGAGCACCGCGAGCGCGTCAGCGTCGAGGAGTGCCTGGAGATGGAGGGCAACAAGACCGGCGCCCTGCTCGCCTGCGCCGTCTCGATCGGCGCGGTGCTCGGCGGCGCGGACGACCGCACCGCCGACAAGCTGGAGGAGTACGGCTACCACCTCGGCCTCGCCTTCCAGGCCGTCGACGACCTGCTCGGCATCTGGGGCGACCCGGAGAGCACCGGCAAGCAGACATGGAGCGACCTGCGCCAGCGCAAGAAGTCCCTGCCGGTCGTCGCCGCCCTCGCGGCCGGCGGCCCTGCGGCCGAGGAACTCGGCGAGCTGCTCGCCGCCGACGCCAAGAGCAACGACTTCGAGAACTTCTCGGAGGAGGAGTTCGCGGCCCGCGCCGCCCTGATCGACGCCGCGGGCGGCCGTGAGTGGACCGCCGAGGAAGCGCGCCGCCAGCACACGATCGCCATCCGCGCGCTCGATGACGTCGACATGCCCCAGCGGGTGCGCGAACAGCTCGTCGCCCTCGCCGACTTCGTCGTCGTGCGCAAGAGGTGATCGCCACCCGTACGTGGATATGAATCGCGAGTCGCCGGCCGGCGCCGCCGTCTGACGGGCATCACGCCCGGGCGCGCACCGGCCGACGGCAGACCCCAGCACAGCAGAGGACACTGCAACGTAAGGGGAAGCCATGACAGCGACGACCGACGGTGGTGCGGGTTCCCGCGGCACCGGACCGGACCACGGCACCGCGACGCACACGGCGGCCGCCACCACGGGGCCGCCTGGCCCGGCACCGGCCGGGGTCCGGGAACGCCCGGACCCCGGGACACCCCCCGGCCCGACACCGACCGGATCCGCGACCACGACGGGATCCACGACATCGACCGGATCCGTGACATCGACCGGATCCGTGACGACGGGATCCGCGACACCGACCGGGTCCGCGTGGCCCGGCGGGGCCGAGGACGCACGGGATGCCGCACAGCGCGCCGTCCGCAACCTGCTGGGCCGCCAGGACCCGGCCGGCTGGTGGAAGGGCGACCTGGAGACCAACGTCACCATGGACGCGGAGGACCTGCTGCTGCGGCAGTTCCTCGGCATCCGGGACGAGGCCACCACCCAGGCAGCGGCCCTGTTCATCCGCGGCGAGCAGGAGAGCGACGGCACCTGGGCCACCTTCCACGGGGGCCCGTCCGACCTCTCCGCCACCATCGAGGCGTACGTGGCCCTTCGCCTCGCCGGCGACGACCCGGACGCCCCGCACATGGCCCGCGCCTCCGCCTGGATCCGGGGCCACGGAGGCCTCGCGGCCGCCCGGGTCTTCACCCGGATCTGGCTCGCGCTCTTCGGCTGGTGGAGCTGGGACCACCTTCCCGAACTGCCACCCGAGTTGGTCTTCCTCCCCTCCTGGATGCCGCTGAACATCTACGACTTCGGCTGCTGGGCCCGCCAGACCATCGTCCCGCTCACCGTGGTCTCCGCACTGCGGCCGGTGCGCCCGGCGCCGTTCGCACTGGACGAACTGCACGCCGACGCCCGGGCGCCCTACCCGGCGGTGAAGCTCGCCCCGGTGGCGAGCTGGGACGGGCTCTTCCAGCGGATGGACAAGGCCCTGCACGTCTACCGGCGCTTCGCACCGCGCCGGGTGCGCGAGGCGGCGATGGCCGCCGCCGGCCGCTGGATCGTCGACCGGCAGGAGAGCGACGGCTGTTGGGGCGGCATCCAGCCGCCCGCCGTGTACTCCGTCATCGCCCTCCACCTGCTCGGCCACGACCTCCGGCACCCGGTGATGCGGGCGGGGCTGGAGTCGCTCGACCGGTTCGCCGTCTGGCGCGAGGACGGCGCCAGGATGATCGAGGCCTGCCAGTCGCCGGTCTGGGACACCTGCCTCGCCGCCATCGCGCTGGCCGACGCGGGCGTACCGCCCGACCACCCGGCCCTCGTCAAGGCGGCCGACTGGATGCTCGGCGAGGAGATCACCCGCACCGGTGACTGGGCCGTGCGGCGCCCCGGACTCGCCCCCGGTGGTTGGGCGTTCGAGTTCCACAACGACAACTACCCCGACATCGACGACACCGCCGAGGTGGTCCTGGCCCTGCGCCGGATCCGCCACCCCGAGCCCGCACGCGTCGAGGCCGCCATCGCCCGAGGGGTGGCCTGGACGCTCGGCATGCAGTCCCGCAACGGGGCCTGGGGCGCCTTCGACGCCGACAACACCAGCCCGTACCCCAACAAGTTGCCGTTCTGCGACTTCGGCGAGGTCATCGACCCCCCGTCGGCCGACGTCACCGCCCACGTCGTGGAGATGCTCGCCGTCGAGGGGAGGTCCGCCGAGCCGCGCACCCGGCGCGGCATCGCCTGGCTCCTGGCCGAACAGGAGCCGGAGGGCGGCTGGTTCGGCCGCTGGGGCACCAACTACGTGTACGGCACCGGCTCGGTGGTCCCCGCCCTGACGGCCGCCGGGATGCCCGTCTCGCACCCCGCGATCAGGCGGGCGGTGGGCTGGCTGGAGACCGTACAGAACGAGGACGGCGGCTGGGGCGAGGACCAGCGGTCCTACCACGACCCGTCATGGGCCGGGAAGGGCGCCTCCACCCCCTCGCAGACCGCCTGGGCGCTCATGGCGCTGTTGTCGGCCGGCGAACGCGACGGCGCGGCGGTGGAACGGGGCATCGCGTACCTGGTCCGGACCCAGGAGGAGGACGGATCCTGGGACGAGCCCTACTTCACCGGCACCGGCTTCCCCTGGGACTTCTCCATCAACTACCACCTGTACCGGCAGGTCTTCCCGCTCACCGCTCTCGGCCGCTACCTGTACGGCGAACCCTTCGGCCCGGACGGCCGGTCGGACGGACCGGCCGCGGCCCTCGCGCGGGAGCCCCGATGACCGCGGCCCGGCCCCCCGGGACCGAACCCGCGCTGCTGGTCGCCTGCGCCCTGCGCATCGAACGCCTGGCCCTGCGCGGCGGCGACGAACGCGGCTCGCCCGCCCCGTACACCGTCCTGCGGACCGGCATGGGCCCGCGCGCCGCCGACGAGGCCGTCGGCCGGGCGCTCACCGGCCCCGGGATGGAACGGGCCGCCGTGCTCGCCACCGGCTTCTGCGCCGGACTGGTACCCGGCATGAACCCGGGCGACCTCGTCGTCGCCGAGGAGACCCGGGACCCCCGCGGCACCGTCGCCTGCGACGGCACCGCCCTGCTCGCCGAGGCACTGGCCCGGGCCGTACCCGGCCGGACCGTGCACCTCGGCGCGTTGACCGGATCCGACCACGTGGTCCGCGGCCAGGAGCGCGCGCACCTGCGCGCCACCGGCGCCGTCGCGGTCGACATGGAATCGGCGGCCACCCTGTGGACCGCCGCCCGCGGCCCCACCGCGGAACCCGGCGCGAACCGCCCGGTTGCGGCCGTCCGGGTGATCGTGGACGCTCCGGAGCACGAGCTCGTCCGTATCGGCACGGTGCGCGGAGGAATATCGGCTTTCCGCGTGTTGCGTGCCGTACTGCCCGCGTTTCATGACTGGCACCGTTCTTTGCTGCTCCCCAGGAGGTGAGCCAGATGGCCATGCCGTTGCGACAGTCCATCAGGGTCGGGACCTATCTTCTCGAACAGAAGCTCCGCAAGGTCGAGAAGTTCCCTTTGATCGTCGAACTGGAGCCGCTCTACGCCTGCAACCTGGCCTGCGAGGGGTGCGGGAAGATCCAGCACCCGGCCGGCGTCCTCAAGCAGCGCATGCCGGTCGCCCAGGCGGTCGGCGCCGTCCTGGAGTCCGGGGCGCCCATGGTCTCCATCGCGGGTGGCGAGCCCTTGATGCACCCGCAGATCCACGAGATCGTCCGTCAATTGGTGGCCAAGCGGAAGTACGTCTTCCTCTGCACCAACGCGATGCTCCTCCGCAAGAAGATCGAGAAGTTCACCCCGTCCCCCTATTTCGCGTTCGCCGTGCACATCGACGGCCTGCGCGAGCGGCACGACGAGTCGGTGGCCAAGGAAGGCGTCTTCGACGAGGCCGTGGCGGCCATCAAGGAGGCGAAGAAGCGCGGATTCCGGGTCACCACGAACTCCACCTTCTTCAACACCGACACCCCCCAGACCATCATCGAGGTACTGAACTACCTCAATGACGACCTGGAGGTGGACGAGATGATGATCTCGCCCGCCTACGCCTACGAAAAGGCGCCCGACCAGGAACACTTCCTCGGAGTGGAACAGACCCGCGAACTCTTCAAGAAGGCCTTCGCGGGCGGCAACCGGCGTCGCTGGCGGCTCAACCACTCACCGCTCTTCCTGGACTTCCTGGAAGGCAAGGCCGATTTCCCCTGCACCGCGTGGGCCATTCCGAATTACTCCCTCTTCGGATGGCAGCGCCCCTGCTATCTGATGAGCGACGGATACGTCCCCACGTACCGGGAGCTGATCGAGGACACCGACTGGAACAAGTACGGCCGGGGCAAGGACCCGCGCTGCGCGAACTGCATGGCGCACTGCGGCTACGAACCCACCGCGGTCCTCGCCACCATGGGCTCCCTCAAGGAATCCCTGCGCGCGGCCCGGGAGACGATCGGCGGCAACCGGGGCACGTCGGCATGAGCGCCGGCCAGGCGGGGGAGGGCGGCCGGGGCACGGGCTTCGACCTCGGCGCCCTGCTGGCCGAACGCGGAGGAGAGCGGTACGAGCTGCACAGCCGCCACCTCAACCACCAGCTGCCCCGGATGCTGCGCACCATCGGCTTCGACAAGGTCTACGAGCGGGCCGAGGGAGCCCACTTCTTCGACGCCGAGGGCAACGACTACCTGGACATGCTGGCCGGGTTCGGGGTGATGGGTCTGGGCCGGCACCACCCCGTGGTCCGGCGCGCCCTGCACGACGTGCTGGACGCGCAGCTCGCCGACCTCACCCGCTTCGACTGCCAGCCGCTGCCCGGACTGCTCGCGGAGAAGCTGCTGTCGTACAGTCCGCACCTGGACCGGGTCTTCTTCGGCAACAGCGGCACCGAGGCGGTGGAGACCGCCCTGAAGTTCGCCCGGTACGCCACCGGGCGGCCCAGGGTCCTCTACTGCGACCACGCCTTCCACGGGCTCACCACCGGCTCGCTCTCGGTCAACGGGGAGGACGGCTTCCGGGACGGTTTCGCCCCGCTGCTGCCCGACACGAAGATCGCGCTGGGAGACCTGGCCGCCCTGGAGCGGGAACTGCGGCGGGGCGACGTGGCCGCCCTCGTCGTCGAACCGATCCAGGGCAAGGGCGTGCTGGCCGCCCCGCCCGGGTTCCTGCTCGCCGCACAGGAACTGCTGCACCGGCACAAGGCGCTGCTGATCGCGGACGAGGTGCAGACCGGCCTCGGACGTACCGGTGACTTCTACGCCTACCAGCACGAACCCGGCGTGGAACCGGATCTGGTGTGCGTGGCCAAGGCCCTCTCCGGGGGGTACGTGCCCGTCGGCGCCACCCTCGGCAAGGACTGGATCTTCAAGAAGGTCTACTCCTCGATGGACCGGGTCCTGGTGCACTCCGCCAGCTTCGGATCCAACGCACAGGCGATGGCGGCCGGACTGGCGGTGCTCTCCGTCGTGGACGACGAGGCGCTCGTGGCCCGCGCGCGATCGACGGGCGACCTGCTGCGCGGGCGGCTCGCCGCCCTGGTGGACGAGTACGAGCTGCTGCACGAGGTGCGCGGCCGCGGCCTGATGATCGGCATCGAGTTCGGCCGACCGTCCTCGCTGGGGCTGCGCAGCCGCTGGACGATGCTCCAGGCGGCCCGCAAGGGGCTCTTCGCGCAGATGGTCGTGGTGCCGCTGCTCCAGAAGCACCGGATCCTCACGCAGGTCTCCGGGGACCACCTGGAGGTCATCAAGCTCATTCCGCCGCTGATCGTGGACGAGCGGGACGTCGACCGGTTCGTCGGCGCTTTCCGTGAGGTCATGGACGAGGCGCACGGCGGGGGCGGGCTGATGTGGGAGTTCGGCAGGACGCTGGTGAAGCAGGCCGTCGGCAACCGCTGACGGCCCGCTCCCACCCGGCGGTGTCCGGCGTCGACGGAATCAGACCGGCTCTTCGAGGAGCCGGTCCCGCAGCCGGTCGAGGGTCTCGGGCGTCAGCCCGAGACCCTCCGCCAGATAGCCGTCCACGCCGCCCCAGGTCGCGTCGATGACCTCGAACGCGGCGACCAGGTACTCGGCGCGGGCGTCGAAGAGCGGCGCGAGGAGCGCCATGACCTCGGGCGAACGGGCCTCCGGCGCGTCGCTGCCCCGGCGGACCCGGTAACGGTTGTGCGGGGCGTTCGACTCCAGGTAGTCCGCCACGATCACCTCGCGTTCCACCCCGAGCGCGAGCAGGGTGACGGCGATCGACAGGCCGGCCCGGTCCTTGCCCGCCGCGCAGTGCATCAGCGCGGGGAGGCTCTCCTCGGCGAGGGCGCGGACGACCCGACCGTGTTCGACGGTCCGGTTCCGGATGATGCCGCGATAGGAGTTCTCCATCCGGGCGACGGCCTTTCCGTCGCCCAGTACGGCATTCAGTCGGTCGAGGTCGCCGTCGCGGACCATCGTCCAGAACTCCCGACCGTCGGCGGGATCCGAGAGCGGGATGTTCACGTTCCGCACGCCGGGCAGTTCCACGTCCGGCCCTTCCAGCGCGTGATCGGCGTCGTTGCGGAAGTCGAAGACCGTGTGCAGACGGAGCGATACGAGGAACTGTGCATCGGTTTCGGTGGCATGCGCCAGATGTCCGCTTCGGAAGAGTCGTCCTGACCTGACCCTCCGTCCGTCGGTGGTCGTCAGCCCGCCCACGTCACGGAAGTTGCGCACTCCGGACAGTTCGGGCGTCACGGACGGGGTTCGGGGTATCTGCCGGGTCAAGGGGGTTCCTCCGCGTCGTCGTGAAGTGTCCGAATTACACTACTTGGCACCAACTTGCCATCAGCGGAGGCGAGATCGCGCCAGGCTCCGTGAGCCAGATCATACGGTGACCGTGCGTGCCTGATCGCGAAACTCGAATTGCCATGTGGCGAGGGTTGTTGATGGTCCGGAATGGACAGAGGGTGACGGGAATTCCGGCGGCCCCCCATGTCTGGGATTCCGTCAGGAAATTCATGGCTTGTTGTGCGTGGCAGGACTCGATTACCTTCGCGATCGATCCGGGTGGACCGCCTAATCCTGCCGCCGCCCGGGAACCCCACCCGACTATTCACGCGCGCGGCAGGAGCGGGGGAACCAGGTAAGCCGCCGTTCCGGGCCTTGTCTCCGGGACGGCTAGGGGTGAAGCCGCACTTCGGCCGTCGTCACCGACGCCGATGCGCGACCGGACATCTCCAGTCCGAACCCGACAGCTCACCTCGCAGGCGACGGAGAGGAATTCGCCATGCCCGCAAAGGGTAAGCACCGCCGTCCGAAGACCAGTTCCCTGTCCCGCGGGTTCGCCGTCGCGGGAACCGGCGGCGCGGCACTCGCCCTGCCGCTGATCGGAGCCGCCGGCGCCCACGCGGCCGGTGCTCCCGCGACCGCCCCCGTCGCGGCGCCCGTGTCGGCCCCGGACGCCGCGCCCGTGTCCGCCCCGCAGGCCCCGGTGTCCCTCCAGGCCGCCCCCGTCGCCGCGAAGGCCGCCCCGACCGTCTACACCGTCGTGTCGGGCGACTACCTCTCGAAGATCGCCGCCGACCGTCAGATCTCCGGCGGTTGGGAGCGGCTGTACGCCGACAACCGGCAGGCCGTCGGCTCCGACCCCTCGCTGATCCACCCCGGCCTGAAGCTGACCCTCGGCGCGGCGGCTCCCGCCACCCGGTCCGCTCCGGCCCCGTCAAAGTCGCAGACGCAGTCGCGCTCCGGCAAGGGCGCCGCCCCCGCTCCGAAGTCGACCGAGCGGCCCTCCGGCGCGGCTCAGGCGGACTCCGAGGCCGGCTCCGCCGCCAAGGCCCCCGCCAAGCGGCCCGCGGCCTCCGCCGGCCAGGGCGGCGACACCTCCGGCGGCACCTCCGCGAACACCGGCACGGGCACCGGCTTCGTCGCCCCGGTCGGCGGCGGGATCTCCACCCAGTACCGCGCCTCCGGCGCCATGTGGTCCTCCGGTTACCACACCGGCGTCGACTTCATCGCGAGTTCCGGCACCACCGTCAAGGCCGTCGGCGCGGGCACCGTGGTCTCCGCCGGATGGGGCGGCGCGTACGGCAACGAGGTCGTGATCCGGCACGCGGACGGCAGGTACTCGCAGTACGGCCACATGTCCTCGCTGTCCGTCTCGACCGGCCAGAGCGTCACGCCCGGACAGCGGATCGGGCTCTCCGGCTCCACCGGCAACTCCTCCGGCCCGCACCTCCACTTCGAGATCCGCACCGGCCCGTCCTACGGCTCGGACGTCGACCCGCTGGCCTACCTGCGCTCGAAGGGCGTCAGCATCTGACGCACCGCTCGCAGGAGCACGGACACGCGTGAGGCCGGGACCCGAGGGGGGTCCCGGCCTCACGCGATTCTTATTCCGCGTATGCATGGTGGGATAGATCACGGTCCGTCAACCCCTCATTACGTTGGCGTAGGTCGGCCGCGGGGGTGAAGGATGTCGAACTGTGGCAGCGACGAAGACGACACTCAAGACCATCGGCTCGTACGCGGCGATCGGGGACAGCTTCACCGAGGGCGTGGGGGACCCGGGACCCGGGGATTCGCATCTCGGTTGGGCGGACCGGCTGGCCGTACTCCTGGCCGATCGGCGCGAAGAACACGATTTCCGGTACGCCAACCTGGCCGTGCGCGGAAAGCTCCTCGACCAGATCGTGGCCGACCAGGTGCCCCGGGCCAAGGCCCTCGCCCCGGACCTGGTCACCTTCTGTGCGGGCGGCAACGACATCATCCGGCCGGGCAGCGACCCGGACGCCACGGCGGAACGCTTCGAGGCGGCCGTGGCCGACCTCGTCGGCTCGGTCGGGCAGGTCATGATCACGACCGGGTTCGACACCCGGGGCGTACCGGTCCTGCGGTACATGCGGGGCAAGATCGCCACGTACAACGCGCACGTGCGGGCCGTGGCCGACAAGTACGACTGCCCGGTCCTCGACCTCTGGTCCCTGAAGTCCGTACAGGACCGACGGGCCTGGGACGGCGACCGACTGCACCTCTCGCCCGAGGGCCACACCCGCGTCGCGCTGCGCGCCGCGCAGGTGCTCGGCCTGGACGTGCCGACCGACCCGGACCAGCCGTGGCCGCCGGAGCGCCCGCGCGGATCGGTGGACGTGACGCGGGACAACATCCAGTGGGCGCGCGAACACCTGGTCCCGTGGATCGGCCGACGGCTGCGCGGGGAGTCCTCCGGGGACCACATCGCGGCGAAGCGCCCCGACCTGCTGCCCCTGTAGGACCGGCCCGCAGGGCGGAGCCCTTGTGACCAAGGGGGATCGGCCGACCGGGTCGCGGGACGACGGGCCCGACGAGTCGGTCGGCGGGGGCGGAATCCTTCGGGGCCGGTGTGCGTTGGGATGGTCGTAGACGTACGACCGTCCCGCCCCGATCCACCCAGGAGGCGCCTTGACCGGCTCCCGTCCCCTGCGTCCCCGGCTGCGCGCCCTGCGGCCCGAAGCCTTCGGCGCGGATCCCTCCGGCGCGCGCCTGGAGCGGATCCGCCGCTCGCCGAACTTCGCCGACGGCGTTTTCCAGAACCCGGTCGGCGCCCGGACCAGGCCCTCCGGTTCGATGGCGGAGTTCGCCAAGATCTACTTCCACAAGGAACAGCGGGTTCGACGCAGCCCCGCCGGCGCGATCCCGGTCTATCCGACGACCCTCGCCGAACTGGCGAAGCCGCCGGTCAGCGGGTTGCGCCTGACCTGGATGGGCCACTCCACCGTGCTCGCCGAGATCGACGGCCGCAGGGTGCTCTTCGATCCGGTGTGGGGCGAGCGGTGTTCCCCCTTCCCCTTCGCCGGACCCAAGCGGCTGCACCCCGTGCCCGTGCCGCTGGCCTCCCTCGGCGACGTCGACGTGGTCGTGATCTCACACGACCACTACGACCACCTCGACCTCCCGACGATCAAGGCACTGGCCGGGCGGGACATCGTCTTCGCGGTCCCGCTGGGCGTCGGAGCCCACCTGGAGCGCTGGGGAGTCCCCGCCGACCGGATCCGCGAGCTCGACTGGAACGAGACCACCGAGGTCGCCGGGCTCTCGCTGACGGCCACCCCGGCCCGGCACTTCTGCGGCCGGGGACTGCGCAACCAGCAGTTCACCCTGTGGGCCTCCTGGGTCGTCGCGGGGGAACGCCACCGGATCTACCACAGCGGTGACACCGGCTACTTCCCCGGCTTCAAGGAGATCGGCGCGACGCACGGTCCCTTCGACGCCACGATGATCCAGATCGGCGCGTACTCCGAGTACTGGAGCGAGATCCACATGACGCCGCAGGAGGGCATGCAAGCCCACCTGGACCTCCAGGGCGGCATCCCGCACGGCACGATGCTGCCCATCCACTGGGGCACCTTCAACCTGGCCCTGCACCCCTGGGACGAGCCCGGCGAGGGCACGGTGACCGCCTCCCGGGAGACCGGCTCCGCCATCGCCCTGCCGGTACCGGGCCAGCCGTTCGAACCGGGCGCCTCCGACGCGCCGGCCGAACCGTGGTGGCGGCCCTTCGTCGTCGCCGAACCCGCCCCCGCCCGGATGCCGACGGCCGCGCCGACGGCCCCCGTGCGGACCGCCCCCGCCCCGGCCGTCACCGGCCGGGAGGAATCGGAGACAGTCGGGACGTAGCTCCTGTCATCACCCGGGGCCCGGGGCGGCTCCGGTCCTCGCCGGGAGCGCGGACGCGCGCTCGGACGGCGTACGCCCGGTTCCGCCCGGGCGTACGCGCTCCCGGCGGATTCGGGCTGTCGTACGAGCGCTCCGTCGCAAGCGGGAAGCACCCCCGCCAAGTTCCCCGAGTGACGGTCCCGGGCGGGAGAGTGCGGTCTAGCGTGGGTATCCGGTGATCAACGCCGGGCCTCGGCACGACCGGGGGCCCGGGCCCCACGTACCGAGGACGCCGATGTCCGCACCCCGCGCCGCCCGCCACTCCCCGTCGAGACACGCCGCCACCGGTCCCGGCCGGCAGATACGTCCCCAGATGCTCCGCGCCACCGTCCTGCCCACCCTCGCCGCCGGACTCAGCGGCACCGCGGCTGTGATCTTCACGCTCCAACTCGGCGGAGGCGCCGGCGACCGGGACGCCCGATTGTGGCCGGTCCTCGGCGGCTGCGCCCTCCTTGTGGTCGGTGCGCTCGCCGCGGCCCTGCTCGGCGGACAACGCGCGGCGAAGGCCGTCCGCGACCGGTGCGAGGCCCTGCGCCGCTCCAGCGTGCGCGGCCGGCAGGAACTGCGGACGGCCGCCGACCGGCTGGAACGGGGCGAGGCCGCGCCCCGCCCGGTGCGCGGCGGCCCGAGCGGACCGCCGCCGCACACCGATCCGGCGGGGGTGGACGAGTTCTGGCTGCTGTCCCAGGAACTCCGGGGTGCCCGGGAACAGGCGCACACGACCCTCGTCCGGCTGGCCGGCCCGGTCACCCCGTCCGACAGCGACCGCAAGGTCGAGGTCTTCGTCAACCTCGCACGCCGCCTCCAGTCCCTGGTACACCGGGAGATCGCGCTCCTCGACGACCTGGAGGACACCGTCGAGGACCCCGACCTGCTCAAGCGGCTCTTCCACGTCGATCACCTCGCGACCCGGATCCGCCGCCACGCCGAGAACCTCGCCGTCCTCGGCGGCGCCCCCTCCCGGCGCCAGTGGACCCGCCCCATCGATCTGAGCGAGGTGCTGCGCTCCTCCGTCGCGGAGGTCGAGCAGTACACGCGGGTGAAGGTGGTACCCCCGGCGGGCGGCACCGTCCGGGGGCACGCCGTGGCGGACGTCGTGCACCTGCTGGCCGAACTCGTCGAGAACGCCACCGTCTTCTCCGCCCCCGACACCGACGTGACGGTGCGCGCCGAGCGCGTGACCGCCGGGGTGGCGGTCGAGGTGGAGGACCGCGGGCTGGGCATGCCGGTCGGGGAACAGCACCGGATGAACGCCCTGCTGGGCGATCCCGACCAGGTCAACGTCCGGCACCTGCTGGCGGACGGCCGGATCGGCCT
Source organism: Streptomyces sp. NBC_01426 (assembly GCF_036231985.1). Lineage (GTDB taxonomy): Bacteria > Actinomycetota > Actinomycetes > Streptomycetales > Streptomycetaceae > Streptomyces. Next base: position 1,657,448 of record NZ_CP109500.1, on the reverse strand, counting down.
GTTCGTGGTCGCGGCGCTGGCCCGGCGGCACGGCATCGCCGTCGAGCTCAAGTCCAACATCTACGGCGGGGTGCTCGCCGTGCTCGTGTTGCCGCAGGAGCTGTTGGGCGCCGAGGCGCCGAGCGCAGCCGACGCACAGGGGGGCGGCTCCCGGGCCGGCTCGTGGGGCTCCGGGGAGACGGACACGATGCCGGCGCCCGCGCCCGTACGGGTGTCCGCCCCGCCGCACCGGCCCGAGAGTCAGGGGTCCGAGGGTCATGGGTCCGAGGGGTACGCGTCCGAGAGCCACCGGTCCGAGACCGTCGATGCGCTTCCGGCCGTGTCGACGTGGGACCCGTCCGCCCCGGGGCACTCGGCCACTCCCGTCCCGGCGACCGATCCGGAACCGTCGCGGGCGGAGGTCGTGCCGAGTGGGATCGTGCCGAGTGGGATCGTGTCGCCCGGGGTCGTGCCGACGCGTGTGGCGCCGCCCGCGTACGCGGGCGAGACCCCCGAGGTGCTCCTCGGCACGGTCGTCCCCGCGACCGGCCTCACCACCGGCGTCACCACCGTTCCCGCGAGCGGCCCCGTGAGCGGCGCGGACGTGGACCCGCCGCCGCTGCCCCGACGCCACGCCCGCGCACACCTCGTTCCCGGGCCCGGCGAGGCCACCGGCCCGAGCCGTGCCCCGGATGTCGAACCGCCCGTGCACGACGCCGGGTTGATGGCGGCCTTCCAACGGGGCTTCGGTCTCGCCCGATCGGAGGGGCCCGCATGACCACGATCCCCACCCCCCTCACCACTCCCACCCCCCACCTCGGCAAGGAGCACACCCCCATGGGCGGCGAAGCGGCGACGAAGACGGTCAGGCTCTCCGATCTCGACTGGCTGCTCAGCGGGCTGGTCCAACGGGTCCCGTACACCCGCGGCGCCGTCCTGCTCACCGCGGACGGACTCGTCACCTGCGTGTACGGTCTGGACGCCGACGACGCCGACCACATGGCCGCGCTGGCCTGCGGGCTCTACTCCCTGGGGCGCGGGGCCGGTTTGCGCTTCGCGGACGGCGCGGAGGTCCGACAGGTGGTGGTCGAACTGGACACGGCCCTCGTCTTCGTCTCGGCGGCCGGCTCCGGGACCTGTCTGGCCGTGCTCGCGGACGGGGCGGCCGACGCCGGGGTCCTCGGCTACGAGATGGCGATGCTGGTCAAGAGCGTCCGCCCGTACCTGTCGGCGCCACCGAGGCGGCCCGTCACCGCCGACGCGGAGCGATGAGGACCCGGATCGGGGGGACGCACACCGGCGGCGCGGGACGGGACACCCCGTGGCTGGACGACACCGCGGGCCGGGTGACCCGCCCGTACACCGCGAGCGGCGGACGGACCCGGCCGGCCGTAGCGCTCGACCTGCTCTCGCTGGTGGCGGCGACCGGCGTACGCCCGCGTGCGCCGCTCGGGCCCGAGCACACCCTCGTCCTGCGCCTGTGCGCGGGCGTGGCGGCGGTCACGGTCGCCGAGATGGCGGGGCACCTGCGGCTCCCGACGACGGTGGTGAAGGTGCTGCTCGGCGACCTCCTCGAACACGGGGCCGTCACGGCGCAGGCGCCGCGGCACCTGGACGGCGGCGCACTGATCGCCGACGACCAGACCCTGCTGCGGGCGGTCCTCGAAGGCCTGCACCGGTGTCTGTGACGACCACCCGACCCCGCCCCGACCCCGCCCGCGCCGCCGACGAAGCGGCCGCGGGCGGGGTCGGGGAGGGCAGCGTCACCCACGCCGCCCGACCCATCACGCTCTCGGATCCGGGGGAACCGCATGACCCTGTACGCATCGACCGGCCACCTGCTCCTCACCCCCGTGGACCGGGAGGCGTCCGCGCGCACCCCGCGCCTGCGCGAACTGGACCTCGGGGAGCGGGCGGACCCGGAACTCGACGCCTTCGCGCAACACGTCGCCGAGACACTGCAAACGCCCTACGCGGGGGTCAACTTCATGGGGGAGGAGCGGCAGTTCTTCGCCGGCCTGCACCACGCGCCGGACGCCCCGCGGCGCGGCTACCCGGCCCGTTCCCTGCCCCGGGACCACGGCTACTGCCCGCACGTGGTCGTCCGGCGGCGGGCGCTGGCCCTGGAGGACGTACGGGACTACGCGCGCTTCGCCGGGAACGCGGTCGTGGACGGCAGCGGCGTACGGTCCTACCTGGGAGCCCCGTTGACGGACCGGCGGGGCTTCGTCCTGGGGACGGTGTGCGCCGTGGACCTGGTGCCGAGGCGCTGGGGACTGGACGGACTCGCGACGGTGAAGAGCCTCGCGGCCGAACTGATCGAACTGGTCCACACACGCGAGGACCGACGAGGCGCCCCCTAGGCTCCGCCCCTCAGGCGCGGGGGTCGAGGAACGCCGAGATGCGCTTGCGCAGTCCCGCGGCATCCAGTCCGTGCGCCGCGGTGTGTTCGTCGATCGTGCCGTAGCGGCGGAGTTCGGCCCGGGAGACGCCGAGGCCCAGGACGCGGTGGGGGAGGTCGGCGAGGGCGTCGTTGGCGGCGGCCGTGGACGTGCCGGCCAGGTACGGCTCGACGAGCACGACGTCGGCCGGGCCGGAGCCGACGGCCGCGCGCAGCGCCGCGTCGTCGAAGGGGCGCACGGTCGTCGCGTAGAGGACCGTGACGTCCATGTCCCGCGTCGCGGCCAACACCTCGTCCAGCAGCGGGCCGACGGCGAGCACCACGCCGGCGCCGCCTTGCCTGACCGTCTGGAAACCCAGGCCGGAGAAGGGGCGCGACCGGCTGTTCTCCTGCGCGGAGAGCCGGACGTACACCCGGTCGTCGCCGGCGGCGTAGGCGTGGCGCAGCAGTTCCTCGGCCTCGTCGGGATGGCCGGGCACGTGGATCGTCCAGCCTTCGAGGGTGTCCATCAGGGCGACGTCGCCCGGCGACATGTGGGTGAAGCCGCCGGCGGGCCAGTCGTAGCTCGCGCTCGCGCTGACCAGCACGCCGCCGGTGCCCTGGTGCCCGAAGTCCAACTTGACCTGCTCGAAAGGCCGCTCCACGAGGAAACTCGCGAAGGTGTGCATGATCGGGCGCATCCCGGTGAGGGCCAGGCCCCCGCCGACGCCCACGAGCAACTGCTCCCGGATCCCGACGTTGACGACCCGGTCCGGGTGACGTTCCCGGGCCGGACGGAATCCGTCCATGGTGATCTCGGCGAGCACGAGGGCCAGCCGGGGATCCTCGTCGAGCAGTCGAGAGGTGACCGCGATGAACCGTTCCCGCATGGTGTCCATGTTCTTCCCTGCCCCTTGGCTTCTGCTTCTCACAGGACGTCCTGATCGGGACGCCCGATCAGGACCTCTGATCAGAACTTCTTCTCGACGCGGGCGACGACGGCGTGCGGTCGACCCGGATGCGGCAGGGTGAAGGCCGCGTGCAGGGACTCGTGGTCCCGCCCGTCGACGGTGACCGCCGACCAGCCCGCCGCCTCGAAACGGGAGGCGATCCCGCCCGGCCAGCCGTGGGTCGCGGAGTCGTTGTCGATCACCACCGTGTGGAGCCGGTCCAGGCCGGCCGAACCCGCGTGGGCGAGCGCCTCGTGGTTGCTGCCCTCGTCGAGCTCGGCGTCCCCGATCAGCACCCACACCGCCGGATCGTCCAGCCCCTGCGCCCGCAGCCCGAGCGCGCTGCCGACCGCCAGCGGCAGCCCGTGTCCGAGCGAGCCGCTGCCGATCTCCACGCCGGGGATCAGGGTGCGGTCCGGGTGGTGGCCGAGCGGGGAGTCGTACGAGCCGAACCCGCTCAGCCACTCCACGGGGAAGAACCCCTTCGCGGCGAGCACGGCGTAGTAGGCCATCGGTCCGTGCCCCTTGGAGAGCAGGAACCGGTCCCGCTCGGGATCCCGGGCGGACTCGGGTCCCACCCGCAACACCCGGTCGTAGAGCACCCACAGCACGTCGAGCGTGGACGTGGCGGCGGGTCCGTGCTTCTCGGCCCCGGTCATGAGGGCGATGAGGCGGCCAAGGTCTTCGTGGCGGAGCCCGGTGTCCGCGGTTGCCTGTGTCATGCGTCCCACCGTGCAACCTCAAGTCGGCTTGAGGTCAAGCGGTCGCCGAAGCGGTGATCGAGCGTTCGGGGATCGGGTCGTGGGACCGGGCCCGGGGAACCGGTCCGGGAAAGGTGCGCGCGACCACCCTCCGAAGTGCGGTATTGTTCTCGTGCCAGTTCAACCCGGGGAAACCCCCAGGTCAGCAGGCATCGGGACGTGGCGCAGCTTGGTAGCGCACTTGACTGGGGGTCAAGGGGTCGCAGGTTCAAATCCTGTCGTCCCGACCAGCGTTTTACGCAGGTCGGAGGCCGTTCTCTCTCTGTGAGAGGACGGCCTTTCGCATGTCCGGGGTGCGGTGGTCGCCGCCGGCATGGCGCGCGCCTCGACGTGTCCACCCGGCGCGGGTCCGTCCCGACGGACGGCCGCGGGGAGGCGCTCGCCACATTCGAGGCACCCGTCATCGGTGTTGTGTACCCACTCCGTTAACATGTTCGAGCAAACAATGATCACAGTTTGAATTCATATAAATCGGCTGAAAATTGATATCTAGGGTGTCGCGATCCCTTTCGCGAAGTGGCGGCGGAATCGGGTTCGCCGGGTGGCGTCGGCCGCGGGTCCTGTTGTGGGCCGCGGTGAGTGTGATCGCCCTCGGTTTCCTCGTCGCGCTGGAGATCGCCGCGCGCCACTACGGCGTGCCGGGCCCGGTGACCGTCCAGGCGCGTGAGGTGATCTTCGCGCCCCAGTCGGGGACCGTGCTGTACGCCAGCATGGCCTTGATGATGGTGGTGCTCACCTGGCGGCAGCGGTTCATCGCGGTCGGCACGGCCATCGGCATCGACCTGGTCTTCTGGCTCGTGCGGTGGCTGGTCGGCGCCCAGATGATGTTCGGCAACGGCGCGTTGTGGGTGACCCTCGGCTGCGCCGTCATCGCCGTCACGCGCCGCACCGGCACGGAGCGCGCCCTGCTGCTCAAGGGCGTCGGGCTGGCCCTGCTGCTGGTGGCCGGCCGCAAGACCGGCTATACCTGGCTGCTGATCACGTCCAAGACCCGCCCGATGGTCCTCGACCAGTACGTGGCGACGGCCGATCACGCGCTCGGCAACCCGTCGTGGGTCGTGGGCCGCCTGGTCGAGGCCACCGGCGCGGTCGGCGCCCACGTCCTCGACTGGGTCTACATCCAGCTCGCGGTCGCCGCGGTCGCCGTCGCGCTGTACCAACTGCGCAGGGTGCAGATCGAGCGCCGCTTCCCGAGCCACCACCTGGTGCGCACGTTCCTGGTCATCGGCCTGCTCGGGCCGGGCATCTACATGATCTTCCCGGTGGTCGGGCCGATCTTCGCCTACGGCGCCGACGGCGGGCAGTGGGCGCTGGCCGACCTGTGGCCGAACACCCCGCCGCCGACCGGCGTCCCGCAGGCGATGCCCTTCGACGGGTTCACCCCGCGCAATTGCATGCCCAGCCTCCACACGGCATGGGCCACCACGATCTTCATCCATTCCCGCAAGGCCCCGCGGGCCCTGCGGTTCGCGGGCACGTTCTGGCTGATCGCGACGCTCGGCGCCACGCTGGGCTTCGGTTACCACTACGGCGCGGACATCATCGCCGGCGTGGTGTTCACGCTCACGATCGAGGCGGGGCTGCGCTCGCTCGCCCGCGGCTGGGACCGGTCCGGGGCCCTCCTGGTCGCCCACGGTGGCGCGGTGTTCGTCGCGCTCCTGGTGTCGTACCGCTACTTGTCGACGGAGATGGCCGGACTCCCCTGGGTGTTCGGACCGCTGCTCCTCCTCGCGACGGGCTCGGTGATCCACGCCTACCTGCGCACCACCAAGGCGTGGGAACGGACCACCCCGTCGGCGCGCATTCCGGAACAGCGACGCGAACCCCAGCCCGAACTGGTCTGAGTCGTCTCGCGGCGGCCCGCGGCCGCCGGGGTCGTCCGAGCCCTGTGCCGGGCCCGTCCGGCCCTTGCGAGGATCCCGGCCGCCGCGTCCGACGACTCAGGCGATGACCGCGCCGTCGGGCAGGGGTTCCCGCCGCGCCCACCAGGCCTGCGGGACACCGGCCGTGCCGGTGCGCGCGGCGACCGTTCCGGCGCTGATCGCGCAGTTGGTGTCGATGTCGCCGAGACCCTCCGCCGTGGCCCACAGCGCGTCGAGGAGACTGTCCAGGTGCCGGGCCGCGGACCACAGGGCGAAGGGCACCGTGTCGCTCGCGCGGATCAACCGGCCGTTGCCGAGCACGTCGGCGGCCTCGCCCGGCCCGGTGTCGGCGGGCAGCGCGGCGGCCCGGCGCAGGCCCTGCGCGACCTGCCCGGCGGGTGTGAGGGCGGCCACCTCGCGCAGGAAGGCCGACGCCTCGGGAACGGGCCGGTCCCGGCTGCGCGCGGCCAGGGCGGCCGCCACGGCCACCGCCACGGCGCCCGCGATCCCCTCCGGGTGCGCGTGGGTGACCTCGGCCGACAGCACGGCCTGGTCCGCCACCTCGTCCAGGTCCTCGTGGAACCACGCGCCCAGCGGCGCCACCCGCATCGCCGCGCCGTTGCCGAGACTGCCCTGTCCGTCGAAGAGGTTCCTCGCCTCGGTGCGCCAACTCGCCGGCCTCTTCGCGAGTTCCGGGAGGAGCCGGCGCATGCCGTGGCCGTAGCCGCGGTGGGCGTCCGCCACATAGGCCGCGCCGAAGGCCTCGGCCAATCGGTCCTGGCGTACGGTGCCGTGCTCCCTCAGGACGCGGAGCACCGACACCGCCATCGCCGTGTCGTCGGTCCAGCGCCAGGTCGGCTCGTGCGGCGCACGGCGCGCCCGGATCCCCTCGATCGCCGCATCGCCGGGTCGGAAGTACGGAAGCCACAGCTCCCCGAACGCGTCACCGAGGGCCAGGCCTTCGAGGGCGTCACGTGCGGCGTCCACGGGTGTCGTCATGGATCGCATGCTGCCGGTACGACCGCCCCGCGCGCACCCGTTTTACGCATCCCGGCCCCGCCCTGCCCGGGACTCAGGTGCCGGCCAGGAGGAGCCCGCCCATGGTGATCATCGTCGCGGCGACCAGGCCGTCCAGGACCCGCCAGGCCGAGGGCCGGGCGAGGAGGCCGCTGAGCAGCCGCGATCCGTAGCCGAGCGCGCTGAACCACGCCAGGCTGGCCAGGACGGCGCCGCCGCCGAAGGCCCAGCGCAGATCGCCCCGGTCCGCCGCGAGGGAGCCCACGAGCAGCACGGTGTCCAGGTAGACGTGCGGGTTGAGCCAGGTCATCGCCAGGCAGGTCAGGACGGCCGTGCGGGCGGACCCGGGGGCCGCGCCCCGCGTGGTGAGCGCCGCGCCGGGAGCGGGACGCAGCACCCGGCGGGCCGCGAGGACCCCGTAGCCGATCAGGAAGGTGCCGCCGGCGATCCCGACGGCGGTCAGCGCGGCCGGCCAGGCGTTGACGAAGGCCCCGACCCCCGCCACGCCGAGCAGGATGAGGAGCGCGTCGGACACCGCGCAGATGGCCACCACCGGGAGGACCGATTGCCGGCGCACTCCCTGGCGAAGGACGAACGCGTTCTGGGCGCCGATGGCGACGATGAGGGAGAGACCGGTGCCGAAACCCGCGAGACCCGCCGTGGTGATGCCGTGTGTCATGGCTTCGACCGTAGGCACGCGCGTCGGTTCAGTACAGCTAAAGTTTTTTACGTACCCTTAGCGCTCGTGATGGAAGAGCTTCCCCTGGAGCAGGTGCGCACCCTGCTCGCCGTGGTCGACGAGGGCACCTTCGACGCCGCGGCCGCCGCCCTGCACGTGACCCCCTCCGCGATCAGTCAGCGCGTGAAGGCCCTGGAACAGCGCACGGGCCGGGTGCTGCTGATGCGCACCAAACCCGTGCGGGCGACGGAGTCCGGGCAGGTGGTGATCCGGTTCGCCCGCCAACTGGCCCGGCTGGAACGCGACGCCCGCGCCGAGCTGGGCCTGGGCGCGGACGAGGCGCGCGGGCCGGTCCGCCTGCCGATGGCGGTCAACGCGGACTCGCTGGCCACCTGGCTGCTGCCGGCGCTGACCCGGGTGCCCCGGGACCCGCCCGTCTGCTTCGAACTGCACCGCGAGGACGAGGGACACACCACGACGCTGCTCCGCGAGGGGCAGGTGATGGCGGCGGTCACCTCCACGCCCGACCCGGTGGCCGGGTGCACGGTCCGGGCGCTCGGGCTGGCGCGCTACCTGCCGGTGGCGCGGCCCGACTTCGCCGCCCGGTACCTGACCGGGGCGTTGGAGCGGGACCTCCGGGAGGCGCCGGTGATCGTCTTCGACCGGCGCGACGAGCTCCAGGACCGGTTCGTACGGACCTTGGCGCGCGGCGCCGGCTCGGGGGCGGGGGCGAGTTCGATCAGGCACCACGTGCCGACCTCGGAGGGGTTCCGCGACGCCGTGGCCGCCGGCCTGGGATGGGGGCTGGTTCCGCAGGCGCAGGCCGACCCGCTCCTGCGGAGCGGCGAGCTGGTGCTGTTGACGCCGAAGCGGACGATGGACGTGCCGCTGTACTGGCAGCAGTGGAAGCTGGACTCGCCCGCGCTCGCGGCGGTCGCGGAGGTGATCGCGGAGGCCGCGCGGGAGGCGCTGCTGCCTCCGGCGCGCTGACTCGGGCAGGTCCTACGCTGTCGACATGGAGTCCTACACGATCGGCCAGGCCGCGCGACTGCTCGGCGTGAGCGTCGACACGGCACGCCGCTGGGCCGACGCCGAACGCTTCCCCACGCGGCGGGAGGGCTCGCGGCGCATGGTCGAGGGCCCGGACCTGGCGGCCTTCTGCGTGCAGGTGGCGCAGGAGGGCGACGAGGGCGAGGAGACCCCTTCCACCTCGGCCCGCAACGCCTTCCCGGGCATCGTCACGGCCGTGAAACTCGGCACGGTCGACGCGCAGGTGGAGATCCAGGCCGGACCGCACCGGGTCGTGTCCCTGCTGACGCGGGAGGCGGTGGAGGAACTGGGACTGGAGGTCGGTGCGCGGGCGGTCGCCCGGGTGAAGTCGACCAGCGTGTTCGTCGACCGGGGCTGAGCGTGCGGCGGGGGTGAGTCGTGCGGTCGGGGCGTGCCGGTCGGGGTGTTCGGGTCGGCGGGGCGCCGGGGGTGAGGGTGTGTCACCGGCGCCTGGTAACTTCTACAGTGTTGTAGAAGCAAGCCGACGTATGGAGCTCTCATGGCCCTGTGGGACCGCATCAAGGAGTCCGCATCGACGATGCAGACCCAGCTCGTGGCAACCAAGAACGACCTCAAGAGCGGCGCGTTCCGCGACGCGAGCATGGCGATGTGCGCCCTGGTCGCCGCCGCCGACGGGACCATCGATCCCGACGAACGGCGGCGCGTGGCGCAGTTGATCGCCGGCAACGAGGTGCTGCGGAACTTCGACGCCGACGACCTGCGCCGCCGGTTCGAGGCGAACCTGACCAAGCTCACCGCCGACTTCGACTTCGGCAAGGTCAGCGTGCTCCAGGAGATCGCCAAGGCGAAGAAGAAGCCGACCGAGGCGCGCGCCGTGATCCAGATAGGCATCGTCATCGGCGGGGCCGACGGGGACTTCGACAAGACCGAGCAGGCCGTGGTGCGCGAGGCCTGCTTCGCGCTGGACCTGCCCCCGCACGAGTTCGACCTCTGAGTCGCCCGCGCCCCTCTCCGACACCCCGGTGCCGCCGGCCGGCTCAGAGGGCCGTGGCGGTTCTCAGGACGCAGATCAGGGTCACCGCCGAGTTCGCGGACGAGAGCGCCGAGACCGTCGTGCCCGCCGCAGCGCCCCAGGTGGCCAGTCCGGCCGCCGTGCGCAGCGGAGGCCAGACGGGCGCCGGCGGGGCCGGGGACAGCAGGGCCGCCACGCGGCGCGGCACCGGCCCGGCCGTGGCCGCGGGGAGCCCCGGGGGAGTGGCGCGGGTGAGCAGGGCGGCCTTGCCGATGGCCGTGGCGACCGTACGCCGGTTGCCGACCCGGGCCGCCGCTTCCTCGTCCGCCCAGCGTTCGGCCGTGTACGACACGGCCGAACGCAACGGCCGCAGGAAGGGGTTGGCGCAGGCGGCCAGCCGCACCACCGTCTGAAACCGGTGGTGACGACCGGCGAGGTGCGCCCGCTCGTGGGCGAACAGCGCGCGCCGCTCGGCGGGGTCGAGTGCCGACAGCAACGCCGTCGTCACCACGACGCGGCCACCGTGCCGGCCCGGGCCGGGCAGCGCGTAAGCGTACGGTTCGGCGGCCGGCAGCACCGCCACCGGCCCGTCGGCCAGTCCCGCGAGGGCGTGCCGGCAGGCGCGCCGGACCCGGCGATCGCGCCACGCGCCGGCCGCGGCGCAGCCCAGTACGGCCGCCAGCGCGGGGATCGCCGCGGGGCCGGCCACCTCGTCGTAGGGGAGCGCCGCGCGCACCTCGGGGTCCGACCAGGCGTCGGGCAGCGGGTTGCCCGGCAGTTGGGCGGTGCCCACCACCATGAGCAGGGCCAGGCACAGGGTGCTGCACAGGGCCAGCGCGGCGGCCGCGCCGGTCAGCAGCCAGGTGGCGGTGCGCGGGTGCAGGTGCTGCGCGGCCGGCCGGGCGAGCGGCCAAGCGGTCAGGGGCAGAACCAGGGGAAGGAAGACGAGCAGGCCCATCGGTGTCCCTCCCGTCACGCCCGGGCCGGGCCGGAGCCGGGCGATCCGTCGCCCGGCAGCTCACCGCCGAGCAGTTCGCGCAGCAGCCGCTCGTCGTGGGGCGACAGGGCGGTGACGAAACTGGCCAGCACCGCGTTACGGTCCGCTTCCCCGTCCAGGACCTTGCGCATCCGCAGCGCGGCCAGCCCGGCGCCGTCCGCGACGGGCGTCCAACGGAACGACCGGCCGGACCGCTCCCGCTCGACGGCGCCCTTGTCGTGCAGGCGGGTCAGGATGGTGATCACCGTGGTGTAGGCGATGCCCCCGCCGATCCGCTCCTGCACCCAGCCCGCGGTGGCGGCCTCCGGGGACTCGCCGAGCGCGGCCAGCACCTGGGCCTCCAACTGGCCCTGGGCCCGACGTCGGGACGGGTGCGGGCCGGCGGCGCCACCCTCGTCGTGGTCGTTCATGCCGTCCGCCTTCCGGTCCGCGTCCCGACTGTCGCGGGGGAGGCCATCGTACTGACGCCCCGCGGCGGGGGTCCGGGTGCGGTCGTGTCCCGGCGCGGTGGTGTCCGGGGTCGGGCACCGGCGCGGCGGTGGCAGACTGGCGGCTGATCCGCCGAAGGGGAGTACCTCGTTGTCCATGTTCAGCAACCTGCGTCGGGCCGTGCGCCGCGGCTACCGGCGGGCCGTCGACCTCAGCCACCCGGCCCGTTCCCCTCTCGGCAGCGCGGTCGTCAACTGCCTCGTCTACCGCGACGGCCTCCGCCAGGAGGATTGCGGGGAGGTCGAGGAGGCACTGCGGCGGGTCCGCAAGAGCGGCGAGGGGTTCGTCTGGGTCGGCCTGCACGAGCCGAGCCAGGAGGAGATCACCGGGCTCGCCGGGCTGTTCGACCTGCACCCGCTCGCCGTCGAGGACGCCGTGAACGCCCACCAGCGGCCCAAGGTGGAGCGGTACGACGACACCCTCTTCGCCGTCTTCAAGACCGTTCGCTACGTCGAGCACGAGGAGCTGACCGCGACCAGCGAGGTCGTGGAGACCGGCGAGTTGATGGCCTTCGTCGGCGAGGACTTCGTCCTCACCATCCGACACGGCGGCCGCGGCACCCTCGGCCCCGTCCGCGAGGCCCTGGAAGCCGCCCCGGACCAACTCGCCAAGGGGCCGGCGGCCGTTCTGCACGCCATCGCCGATCACGTGGTCGACGACTACGTGGCCGTCACCGACGCCGTGCAGAACGACATGGACGCCGTCGAGACCGCGGTGTTCAGCGAGTACGGCGGTCGGGGCGACGCCGGACGGATCTACCAGCTCAAGCGCGAACTCCTCGAACTGCGCAGGGCGGTGGCGCCCGTCGGTCGACCGCTGCACCTGCTGGCCACGGAGCCGATACCGCTCATCCCGCCGGACATCCGCGCGTACTTCCGCGACGTGGCCGATCACCTCACCCGCGCCACCGAACAGATCGGCGCCTACGACGGTCTCCTCGACTCCATCCTCCAGGCCCACCTCGCGCAGGTGACCGTGGCCCAGAACGAGGACATGCGCAAGATCACGGCCTGGGCCGCGATCGTCGCCGTGCCGACCATGGTCTGCGGGGTGTACGGCATGAACTTCGACCACATGCCGGAGCTGCACTGGACGTACGGATATCCGATGGTGGTCGCGGTCATGGCGATCGCCTGCTTCGTGATCCACCGCGGATTCCGGCGCAACGGCTGGCTCTGACCCGGCCGGCTCCGAACCGGCACGACGGCGAGACCCGGGCGGGGACGTGCCCATGTACGGGTTGACGCAGCCGGGACCCCGCACGCCGAACACCGCGATCGGCGTGCGGGGACTCCTCCCGGCCCCTCGGAACCCGGCGCGGCGAAAGAGCCGCAGACACCGCGCCGGACCCGTGGTGTCCGGCCAGTCAACCAAGCCGGGCGGGGTCGCCGCGACTGGTGCCCGACACGGAAGAGCCGCCGGTCGAAGGCGTGCGGCCTGGTCGATGATCCGAACCGGCCGGCCGCGCGCCCGACCTCAACCGGCCAGACTCATCAGCATCACCGGATCGGACGTCGGCCGGGGCGATCCGCCCGCCGGCTCCAGGGTGACCCCCACCGCGGTGGCCCGGCCGACCGGCCCGGTCATCAGGGTGCTTCCGTCACCGCCGACCAGGCCCGCCGGTCGCATCCCCGGACCGTCCGCGAACCACAGTTGGTACGTCTTGCCCGCCGGTGCGGGCGCCATCCCGGAGCCGACGAACGCGGCCCGGTTCCGCGCCGTGCTCACCACCACCGTGCCCTTCGCGCCGGACGCGGTGCGACCCACCACCGTCCGGGCGTCCGGAGCGGTGATCACGTCCGTCAGGTCCTGGAGTTCGCGCAGCTCCCGGCCGGCCTGCACGGCCTGGTCCCGCTGCCACACCGCCGTGCCGCCCAGGGCGAGCGCCCCGGCCAGACAGGCCGCGAGGGCCAGCGGCAGGGCGCGCCTGCGCAGGCTCGGGATGCCGCGACGGGCCGGGGGCAGTTGCCGCACCGTGTCGATCCGGTCCAGTACGTGCGCGCGCATGGCGGGCGGCGGGGGCAGGGCGGTCGCCGAGCCGAGCCGGGCCGCCGTCGCCGTGAACTCCCGTACGTCCTGCGGGCACAGCGCGCACCGGGCCAGGTGGTGCTCGAAGGCGGTCCGTTCCTCGGAGTCCAGGGCGTTCAGGGCGTAGGCGCCGGCAAGGGCGTGCGTGTGGTCGGTCCCGGTGCTCATACGTTGACCCCCATGCAGTCGCGCAGGCGGATCAGGCCGTCGCGCAACCGTGTCTTGACCGTGGGCAGCGGGGTGCCGAGGGTCTCCGCGACCTCGCGGTACGTCAGCCCCCCGTAGTAGGCGAGGCTGACGGCCTGCCGCTGGAGTTCGGTGAGGCCGCGCACGCAGCGGCGTACCTGCTCGCTCTCCAGCCGGACCTCCACCTGCTCGCTCACCTCGTCGTAGGGGCGGGTGTGCTCCCGCGCCGCGTTGTCCTGCTCCCGGGCCGCCGCCGCCTGCGCGGAGCGGACCCGGTCCACCGCGCGCCGGTGCGCGATCGTCATCACCCAGGTCATGACGCTGCCCTTGTCGGAGCGGTAGCGCGCGGCCTGCCGCCAGACGTCGATCAGCACCTCCTGGGCCACTTCCTCGGACTGCGCCCGGTCCCGCAGGACCTTGACGACGATGCCGTAGACGGGACCCGCGACCACGTCGTAGAGCGCGGCGAAGGCGTCCTGATCGCCGCGGGCGATCTGGTCCATGAGGGCGGGCAGGTCGGGGCCGGGCTTCTCCCAGGCCGCGCCGAAGGTCACCGGTTGCCGCACGAGAGCCCCTTTCGCCCGAGGAGCCGGCCGTTTCGAGTACTGGTCATGGCAGGGGTTCCTTCGGGAGCGGCGACTGCTGACAGGGGTGACACATGGAGGGTTTCGTAGCCGGAGCCGCCATGGATTGGTTTGCTCCGGAACTGACAACAAGGGTTCTCCGCGCCTCGAATATCTGGTAGGAAAGTTTCCTAACCGAATCGGGAAGCCTCAACCACCGCATGGAGGCCTTGTGTTCACCCCCCAACGCAAGAACAGGACCGTCGCGCTCGGCGCCCTGCTCGGCGCCGCCCTGCTCGCCGCGCCCGTCGCGGCCCACGCCACGGCGGCCCCGGCCACCGCACCCGCCGCCTCCACCGCGGCGGCCGCGACCGGACTCGACGACCCGGCGAAGAAGGACATCGCCATGCAGATCGTCTCCAGCGCGGAGAACTCCTCGCTGGACTGGAAGGCGCAGTACAAGTACATAGAGGACATCGACGACGGCCGCGGCTACACCGCCGGGATCATCGGGTTCTGTTCCGGCACCGGCGACATGCTGGACCTCGTCGAGTACTACACACAGGTCAGGCCGGGCAACGTGCTCGCGAAGTACCTCCCGGCGCTGCGCAAGGTCGACGGCAGCGACTCGCACGCCGGCCTCGACCCGAACTTCACCAAGGACTGGGCCAAGGCCGCCCAGGACACGGAGTTCAAGAAGGCCCAGGACCACGAGCGCGACCGGGTCTACTTCAACCCCGCCGTCAAGCAGGGCAAGACCGACGGCGTCGGCACCCTCGGCCAGTTCGCCTACTACGACGCCATCGTCATGCACGGCGACGGAAGCGACTCCACCAGCTTCCGCAACATCCGCAAGCGCGCCCTGACCAAGGCCAAGCCCCCGGCCCAGGGCGGCAACGAGACCACCTGGCTGAACGCCTTCCTCGACGCCCGCGTCTGGGCGATGAAGCAGGAGGAGGCCCACAGCGACACCAGCCGCGTCGACACCGCCCAGCGGGTGTGGCTGAAGAAGGGGAACCTGAACCTCGACACCCCGCTCGACTGGAAGGTCTACGGAGACCCCTTCCACATCGGCTGACCCGCCCCACGCACCCCGCGCCCCCCTCCGGCGCCCGCATCCGCGGCCCGGGACGGTCCCTCCCCGTCCCGGGCCGCGGCCGCGTCGGCCGGGCGGGCGGCGCCGGGTGACGCGTGTCTCCCCCGGGTTCCGGCAGGGGGCTGTCCAGACCGGTCCGATCACGAGATATCTTGATGTCGAGCAATGTTGCAGACGAGAGACGCAGACTGTGGAGCGGAGCATCCGGTGACTGACTCGACCATCATCTACACGCACACTGACGAGGCCCCGGCCCTCGCGACGTATTCCTTCCTGCCTGTGATCCAGGCATACGCGTCGACGGCCGGTGTGAATGTCGAGACCCGTGACATCTCCCTGGCCGGTCGGATCATCGCCAGCTTCCCCGAGCACCTGGAAGAGGGCCAGCGCATCGCGGACGCCCTCGCCGAGCTGGGCGAACTGGCGAAGACCCCGGGCGCCAACATCATCAAGCTGCCCAACGTGTCGGCCTCGATCCCGCAGCTCAAGGCCGCGGTCGCCGAGCTCCAGGGCCAGGGCTACGCGCTCCCGGACTACCCGGACGACCCGAAGAGCGACGAGGAGCGCGAGATCCGCGCCCGCTACGACAAGATCAAGGGCAGCGCCGTCAACCCGGTCCTGCGCGAGGGCAACTCCGACCGCCGCGCCCCCGCCTCGGTCAAGAACTACGCCAAGGCCCACCCCCACCGCATGGGCGCCTGGACCTCCGAGTCGAAGACGAACGTCGCCACCATGGGCGCCGACGACTTCCGCTCCACCGAGAAGTCCACCGTGATCACCGAGGCCGGCACGCTCCGCATCGAGCACGTGGCCGCCGACGGCACCACCACCGTCCTGCGCGAGTCCGTACCGGTCCTCGCCGGTGAGGTCGTGGACGCGTCCGTCATGCACGTCGACGCGCTGCGCACCTTCCTGAACGCCCAGATCGAGCGCGCCAAGACCGAGGACGTGCTGTTCTCCGTCCACCTCAAGGCCACGATGATGAAGGTCTCCGACCCCATCGTCTTCGGCCACGTGGTCCGCGCCTTCTTCCCGAAGACCTTCGCCCGCCACGGCGAGACCCTGGCCGCCGCCGGTCTGTCCCCCAACGACGGCCTCGGCACCATCCTGAACGGCCTGGGCGCGCTGCCCGACGCCGCCGCCATCAAGGCCTCGTTCGACGCCGAGCTCGCCGAGGGCCCCGCCCTCGCCATGGTCGACTCGGACAAGGGCATCACCAACCTGCACGTCCCCTCCGACGTGATCGTCGACGCCTCCATGCCGGCGATGATCCGCACCTCCGGTCACATGTGGGGCCCCGACGGCGCCGAGGCCGACACCCTCGCCGTCCTCCCGGACAGCAGCTACGCCGGTGTCTACCAGGCCGTCATCGACGACTGCCGCGCGCACGGCGCCTTCGACCCCTCCACGATGGGCTCGGTGCCGAACGTCGGCCTCATGGCCCAGAAGGCCGAGGAGTACGGCAGCCACGACAAGACCTTCGAGATCGCCGCCGCGGGCACCGTCCGCCTCGTCGACGCCGAGGGCAACGTGGTCCTGGAGCAGAAGGTCGCCAAGGGCGACGTCTTCCGCGCCTGCCAGACCAAGGACGCGCCGATCCAGGACTGGGTCAAGCTCGCCGTCACCCGCGCCCGCGCCACCGGCGACCCGGCCGTCTTCTGGCTGGACGAGGGCCGCGCGCACGACGCGCAGCTGATCGCCAAGGTCAAGACGTACCTCGCCGACCACGACACCGAGGGTCTGACCATCAAGATCCTCTCCCCGGTCGAGGCCACCGCCTTCTCCCTGGAGCGCATCCGCCGCGGCGAGGACACCATCTCGGTCACCGGCAACGTGCTGCGCGACTACCTGACCGACCTCTTCCCGATCCTGGAGCTGGGCACCAGCGCCAAGATGCTGTCGGTCGTCCCGCTGATGAACGGCGGCGGCCTCTTCGAGACCGGCGCCGGCGGCTCCGCCCCGAAGCACGTGCAGCAGCTCGTCAAGGAGAACTACCTGCGCTGGGACTCCCTCGGGGAGTTCCTCGCGCTGGCCGTCTCCTTCGAGCACCTCGCGACCACCACCGGCAACGCCCGCGCCCAGGTGCTGGCCGACACCCTGGACCGCGCGACCGGCACCTTCCTCAACGAGGACAAGTCGCCGAGCCGCAAGCTGGGCGGCATCGACAACCGCGGCAGCCACTTCTACCTCGCCCTGTACTGGGCGCAGGAGCTGGCCAAGCAGACCGACGACGCCGAGCTCGCGACCGCGTTCGAGGCCCTCGCCAAGACGCTGGGCGAGCAGGAGGAGACCATCGTCTCCGAGCTCATCGCGGTGCAGGGCTCGCCGGTGGACATCGGCGGGTACTACCAGCCCGACGCCGCCAAGGCCTCGAAGATCATGCGCCCGTCCGAGACCCTGAACCAGGCGCTCGCGATCCTGGGCTGACGCCCACCGCGTGTCCGCCGACGCCCCGACCGGGACCTCCCGGCCGGGGCGTCGGCGCGTCCGGGGCGCCCGCCGGCCGTATTCCGGTTGTGAAGGGGGCCGGCCCGCGGCTAGTAATACGGGGTGATCACTGGACAGCTGGCCGGGCTGCGCGCCCGCCACCCCGACGACGTGGCGATCCTGCACGCCGGACTCTACGACGACGTCCCGAACCACGCCCGGTCGGACTCGCGCCCCTGGCGCCCACTGACCCTGGCGAGCGGCCACTCCCTCTACGAACCCGACGGGCCCTCCGACGACGGCAAGGCCGCCTTCTCCGTCGTCGACCTGGCCACCGGCGAACTCGCCGGCGAGGGCCTGCTGTGGGGCATCGACCTCCACAACCGGGGCGCCCACCTCGGGATGTCCCTCCTGCCCGGCGCCCGCGGCCGCGGGATCGGCGCGGACACCGTACAGCTCCTGTGCCACTACGGGTTCACCGTGCGCGGTCTGCACCGGCTCCAGTTGGAGACCCTCGCCGACAACCCGGCCATGATCCGGGCCGCACAGAGCGCGGGCTTCCAGGTCGAGGGCACCCTGCGGCGCTCCGCGTGGGTGTACGGGTCCTTCGTCGACGAGGTGATCCTCGGACTGCCCGCCGACGAGTGGCAACGCCCCTCCCGGGACAGCTGATTCGCCCCACAGGAGCCCGCCGGGTGCGTTAGCCTGCCGCCGGTGAGCTGGGGGGAGAACTGGTGGCTCGTCGAGACGACACGTCCTGCGCCGGAATCGGGTGCGTGGGATATCTGCTGCTCAACCTGGTGGTCATCGTCGGAGGGCTGCTCGCCACACCGGTGCTGATCCCCGACCTCATGGCCCGGCAGGACCCGCCGGTACGCGTGGAGGGCCCCGGGGCCTGGGCGATCCTGTACGGCATACCCGTCGTGGTCGCGCTCGCCGTCACGGCCCTCGCCGGTCGGGGTACCGCCGGCTTCGTGTGGTGGCGGTTCCTGGCCCGGGCGGCCCTCCTCCTCGCCGTCGTCGCGGGCGCGGTGCTCTACACCGGGCACCGGGTGGAGGACATCGAATCGTGGAACGCACGCGGCGCCCTGACGAGCGGCGCCGCCGGGCTGGCCGCCCTCGCCGTGTACCTCGGCGTGCGCCGCTGGGACCGCACGCGCGGGGCACGCCCCCGGGCCGGGGAGATCTGGTTGGCCATGGTGCCGCTGCGGGAGGACCCGTCGCGGCACCTGCGGCACTACTGCGTGGTGCTCGCCGCCGGGCTCGGCCGCGCCGAGGTCGCGCAGATCACCACCAAGGACAAGGACGGCCGGCGCGACCACGTCCGGCTCCCCAACGACGGCTGGGACGAGGTCTCCGGCCGCCCCCACTGGGTGGAGATCGGCCACGAGCCCCGGGTCGTCCCCTACCGGAAGTTCCTCGCGTCCCGGCCGCAGGGACGCTGCCCGGACGCCGTCTGGTCCCAACTCCGCTCCCGCCGACCGGCGTCGGCGCGCTCCTCGGTGCCCGCGTCGAGGCTGTGGGGCCGGATCCGCCGGATCTGACCGGCGCCGGTGCCGTGACCGGAAAGGTTCACCGTGTCACGGCGCCCGGCACTAGATTCCGGTGCGGACGTCGGCCGCCACGCGGAAGCCGATGTTGCCCGCGGAGCTGTCCGGGGTGTTGCGGGTGCGGGCGGCGACGCGGTAGCGGTTGCAGTACGAGTCGTGGCACATGTGCGAGCCGCCGCGCATCGCGCGCTCCGGGCCGGTCGCCGCGAAACGGTCCGCGGACCACTCCCAGACGTTGCCGACCGTGTTGTACAGCCCGTGCCCGTTGGGGCGGAAGGACTTCGCGGGGGCCGTGCCCGCGTAGCCGTCCGCACGCGTGTTGTGCCGGGGGAAGTCGCCGTTCCAGATGTTGCACATGTACCGTCCGTCGGGGCGCAGTTCATCACCCCAGGGGTACCGCTTCCCCTCCAAGCCGCCGCGCGCCGCGAACTCCCACTCGGGCTCCGTGGGAAGCCGGGTGCCGGACCAGGCGCAGTAGGCCTGGGCGTCGTTCCACGACACGTGCACCACCGGGTGGTCCTGCCGCGCGGCGAACGAGGACCCCGGTCCCTCGGGGCGCCGCCAGTCCGCGCCGTCGACCGCCCGCCACCACGGGGTGCCGGCCACCGCCGGTGAGCGCGCGGCGAGTCCGGGCGCGAGGAACCCGGCGAAGACGAAGCTGAACCCGAAGGACTCCGCCTCCGTGACGTGCCCGGTGGCCTTCACGAACGAGGCGAACCGGGCGTTGGTGACGGTGGTCGGGGCGATGCGGAACGCCCCGACCACCGCCTCCCGTACCGGCCCCTCGCCGTCCGCCGGGAAGCCGTCCGGGTCCTCGGTGCCCATCAGGAACCGGCCGCCCGCCAGCTCCACCAGATCGCGGGCGGCCCGCCGCGCCGCCGGGTCGACCGGCCGCGCGGGCGGCGGCGGCCCGAGCGTGATCACGGCGGAGGCCGGTTCGCGGCCGGGGGTGCAGCAGGACTCGGTCGGCACGGGCATCACTCCTGGGTGGGCGGTACGGGCGGGTCGGGGGATCAGCCGGCGCGGTCGGCGGCCAGCCGCGCCGCCAGCGCCGGGACGCCGAGGGCCTGCTCCTGTGCGGGTGTGGCCTGGTACAGCAGGTTCTTCAGCTGGTACGGGTCGGCGGCCAGGTCGTAGTACTCCCGGAAGGTGACCTGTCCGGTGCCGGACACGGCGCCCGTCGCGTCGGTGTACAGGTCGTAGTACTCCGTATATTGCTTGTCCTTGGCCACGTACGAGGCCCAGGACTTAGGCCCCTCGCCGCCGGTGCCCTTCTTCCACCACTGGACCAGCAGGTGGTCCCGGGACTCGGAGCCGAGCAGGGACCGCCCGTCCTGACCGGCGGGCCGTGCGAGGCCCGCGGCGTCCAGGATCGTCGGCGCGATGTCGATGTTCGCGACGATGCGGTGGTCCGTGGTGCCGCCGCCGAGACCGCCGGCGGGCCAGGACAGGTAGAAGGGGACCTCGTGGGCGGGGGAGTAGGGCACCGACTTCTTGGTCCAGCCGTGGTCCGCCCAGGTGTAGCCGTTGTCCCCGGTGAAGATGACGAGCGTGTTCTCCAACTGGCCCAGCGCGAAGAGCTTGTCGTGGATGGCCTGCACCGCGTCGTCCACCGAGAGCAGGCTGCGCAGTTGGCGCTTGCGGGTCTCGCGGGCGTCGTCGAGGGTGGATGTCGCGTTGCGGATGTAGGCCGGCTTGTCGGAGCGGTCGTCCTCCGGGACCGAGGGACGGCCGTTCCAGGCGGGGACGGGCGTTTCGGTGTACTTCGGCGCGGGGGTGTTCGGCGCGTGCGAGGCGTACGGGGTGACGTACGCGAACCAGGGCCGGCTGTCGGTGGTCGACTTGTCGAGGAAGGCCAGTGTCCGGTTCTTGACGATGTTGGTGGTGTAGCCGGGGAGCTGTTGGACGGTGCCGTCCACGTTCCAGCGGGCGTCGTTGTAGCCGGGCTGGAGGAGGGCGAACTCCTCGAAGTGCGGCGGATTGTCCGCCAGGGTCCAGGCGTTGAGGTACTTGCCGAACAGCCCCGTGCGGTAGCCGGCCTGCTTGAGGTGGCGCTGCACGGTGGTCGTCTGGTCGAGGCTGTACGAGGCGGAGTTGTTGCGCACGCCGTGGTGGTGCGCGTGCCGTCCGGAGAAGATCGAGGACCGGGACGGCGCGCACAGCGGGGTCGCCGCGTGCCCGTGGGTGAAGGTGACGCCGTGGCCCCCGAGCCATTCGATGGTCTTCGGTATGGCCCAGTCGGTCTGCTTGGGCTGGTCGTCGGTGACGATGAGCAGGATGTTGGGGCGCGCCGCCGGCGCGGCCGCCGCGTCCCGGGCGAGGGCCGGGGTGGCTGCGGTGGCGGCCACGGCCGCAGCGCCGGCGAGGAAGCCGCGTCTGCCGACGGCGGAGTTCCGGGGCCCGCTGGTGGTGTGCTGCTCGCTCACGAGGGTCTCCTGTACGTGCGGGGGAAGGTGACGTACGTACGCGGGGCTCGCACCGGACCTCACGGCCCGCCGAACCCGCAGGTCAGACCCTAGAATTCGGGCAGCCGCGACTCAATGTCGGCCGCATGGCAGTGCTGTGGCAGTGCTGTGGCGCGAACATGGCCACTGTGGCGCGGACATGGCGGCGCCGTGCCGCGCGCGTCACGGCCCGGTGCCGCCCCGTCGAGGCCCCGCCGTGTGCGTACGGCCTCAGAGGCGGTGGACCCGGCCCTCTCCGACGGCCAGCGGGTGGCGTCCGGCGGCCAGGATCCGCAGGCCGGGCGCGACGGCGAGCAGCTCGCGCAGCCAGCGCAGGGTGTCGGCCGTCAGGTGGTCGACGCCGTCCAGGACGAGGAGCATGTCCCGCTCCGCGAGCCAGGAGGCGGCGTCGCGCGTGCCGTAGGGCAGGAAGGGCATGCCGGGTACACAGCCCAGTGCGGCCACCAGCTCCCGGACGCCACCGGCCTCGGCCACGGTGACCACGGCCACCCCGTCGCAGAAGTTGGACGCGAGCCGCCGTGCGACGTCGCGCACCAACAGGCTGCGCGGCGCGCGGAACCGGCCGGTCACGGTCAGCACCCGGCCCCGCCGGACGGCGGTGAGCAGCCATGACAGTTCCGTCGATGTCATCGGCAGTGTTCCGGACGGTCGAGATTCCCCCATCGGCACGATGCCCCCCATTGCATGCGTGACCAGGCGCGGCAAGAGGCGTGCTTCAGGCCGCATGCCGATGATTATGCGCCAGTTTCATGGCAAGACCAGGGGAATGTCTTATTCCGCCGAATGGCTTGCACGGCTTGCCGGGCCCGGTCCGCGCCGGGCGGCGGCCCACGGGGGCGTGTGGTCGGATGGCGATCATGGGCCATGACCACGGTGCACCCCCGGCCGCCGCCGGCACCCTCAGCGGGACCTACCGCCCACGCCTGCTGTGGACCATCGCCATCAGCGTCTCCATCACCGTCCTCCAAGTGGTCGGCTCCCTGCTGTCCGGGAGCCTCGCCCTGCTCGCGGACGCCGCCCACAGCCTCACCGACGCCGTCGGCGTCTGCCTCGCGCTCGGCGCGATCACCCTCGCCTAACGGGCCCCCACCCCGCGCCGCACCTTCGGGTTCTACCGCGTGGAGATCTTCTCGGCCGTACTGAACGCCCTGCTCCTCCTCGGGATCTTCGTCTGGGTCGTGTACTCCGCGATCGGTCGCCTCCGCGAGCCGGTCGAGGTCGAGGGCGGGCTGATGTTCGCCGTCGCCGCCGTGGGCCTCGCCGCCAACGGGGTGGGCCTGTGGCTGCTGCGCGACGCCAAGGATCACAGCCTGAACCTGCGGGGCGCCTACCTGGAGGTGCTGGGCGACGCCCTCGGCTCGATCGCCGTGATCATCGGAGGTCTGGTCATCCTGTTCACCGGATGGCAGGCCGCCGACCCGATCGCCTCCCTCGTCATCGGGGTGATGATCGTCCCGCGCGCCTGGGGACTGCTCCGCGACGCGGCGCACGTGCTGTTGGAGGCCACCCCGCAGGACACGGACCTCGCCGAGGTGCGCGATCACCTCCTGCGCGAGCCGGGCGTACTGGCCGTGCACGACCTGCACGCCTGGACCGTGACCTCCGGCATGCCGGTGCTGACCGCCCACGTCGTCGTCGACCCGGCGACCCTGCGCGGCGAGGACCACGGGCGTCTCCTCACCCGCTTGCAGGCATGTGTCGGCGACCATTTCGACATCGCCCACTCGACCCTCCAGTTGGAGCCCGAGGGCCACGCGGAGGACGGGTCCGCCCTGCACGGCTGACCCTCGCCCACCCCCGGAGCGGTCCACGGCGTGGGTGACGCGCGTCGGCCGGATGACGGAGGGCCCGTAGACGACGCACGCGGCGGGAGGCCCGGCGGGCCGAACGCGGCGCGCCAAGCCCCCAGGTGGGGAACGCCCGCGCCCGCCGTCCCGGGGCCCGCCCGCGGGCCCGCGGGCCGGCGCGGAACGTTGCGGACGCGTCCGCGCGGCCACGGGACCCGACCGGGACCGCGGTGCGCCAAGGGCCCTGCGGCGGAAGCCGTGTTGGCCAAGGCAAAGCGGTCGGCGTAGTTCCCGTGGTCCCCGTGACGTACGTGCCGGGCCCCGGCTCCGGGGGAACGGTTGTTTGGCAGCCGGGAATCGGCTCTACTGCTGTGCAGCCCCGCAGCCGGGGCATATTCCGGGGAGGGGCACACATGAGAGCGGACCGGCGGGCAGAGCGGGAGGCACGACCCGCGTCGCACCGACGCCGTCCCCGCTTCCGGGGGCGCAGACCCCTGCTGGCGTTCCTGATGTCGGCCTTCCTGCTCGTCGGCGTCTGCGCCGCGACGGGCGTCGCCTGGGACCCCTTCACCGCCGACGCCCACCAGAACCGCGCGACGCCCGAGATCGACGCGCCCTGGACCCTCGCCCCCGGTGGCGATCCCTCGTCCGAGGCCTCCCGCACGCCCGAGGCCACCCCGAGCCCGAGCGGATCCCCCGAGGCGTCCGAACCGGCGACCCCGCGCGGACAGGTGGACACCGGGGGCGTCCGCCCTGCGGGCGCCCTGCCCTTCGACATGCCCCGACCGGCCGCGCTGCGCTCGGGCTCCGCCGGCAAGAAGCTGGTGTTCGCCCACTACTTCACCCCGTACCCGCTGTCCCTCGACAACGCGAGCGCGGACGTGGACTACTACACCCGCAACTACCTCGAACCCGAAGGGGAGAGCGGCAAGCACGAGCGGTACGGCGGCCTGCTGCGCGACCGCCCGCTGCCCGTCCAGCCCAAGGGCGGCAACTGGGAGTACGCCAACCTCCAGCAGGAGGTGCGCACCGCCCGCGCCGCCGGCATCGACGGGTTCACCCTCGACATGCTCTCCCTCTCCGGCAAGAACTGGGAGCGCTCCAACCTCCTGATGGAGGCCGCCCGTTCGGTCGACCCCGACTTCAAGATCATGCTGATGCCGGACATGACCTCGCTGAAGACCGACGACCCGGGCGTACTCGCCGACGCCATCGCCGCCCTCGGCAAGAGCCCCGCCGCCCACCGGCTCGGCGACGGACGGCTCGTCGTGTCGCCCTTCAAGGCCGAGGCCAAGAACGTGGCCTGGTGGACCCGGGTGATCGACAACCTGAAGTCCGAGCACGGCATCCGCACCGCCTTCGTCCCCCTCTTCCTCGACTTCGGCGCCAACGGCGCGGCCTTCGCACCGATCAGCCACGGCTTCTCCGAGTGGGGCAGCCGCAGTTACGTCGGCCAGGAGAGCTCGACGCGCGACGTGCGACGGGCCCACGAGATGGGCAAGATCTGGATGCAGCCCGTCTCCGTCCAGGACGCCCGCCCCAACCAGGGCATCTACGACGAGGCCGGCAACACCGCCACCCTCCGGTCCACGTGGACGCACGCCATCGACGACGGCGCCGACTGGGTGCAGCTGACCACCTGGAACGACTACTCCGAGGGCAGCCAGTTCGCCCCGTCCCTGCACAACGGGTACGCCTACCTGGACCTCACCTCGTACTACCTGACCCGCTTCAAGACGGGCGACTGGCCGCGGATCGTCCGCGACACCCTGTACCTCACGGCCCGCACCCAGTTCGCCGCCGCCGACCCGACCGGTGACCAGTCGCTGGTCATGTCGCTGCGCAGGGGCAGCGCGGCCCCCCGGGACACCGTGGAGGTGCTGAGCTTCCTGACGGGGTCGGCGAGGATCCGTACGGCCGTCGGCGCCGCCAAGGACACCCACGAGGCCCCGGCCGGGCTCCACACCGAACTGCTGCCGCTGAAGACGGGCGTCAGCTCGGCGGAGGTGGTGCGGGACGGCCGGACCGTGACGGAGGTCGAGCTCCCCTACCCGGCGGACCGCAGGGTGGAGGTCCAGGACCTCCAGTACTACGCGGCGACCAGCGGCCGGGAGTAGCCCGGCGGCGGGGGCGGCCTTCAGGCCCGGGGGCGGTCTTCCGGCCGCCGGGGCGGTCTTCCGGTCCCAGCCCGCCCCGGGAGATGATCGGCGCACCAGCCGATCCACTCACGGAGGTCCAGTGACCGAGCCGAAAGCCCCGGCGGAGTTCCCCGGCGGGCGTGCCCTGTTCCGGCTCGACCCCGACGTCGCGCACCTCAACCACGGATCGTTCGGCGCCGTACCGGTCCCCGTGCAGCAGGCGCACGCCGCACTCCAGGCAGAGGTCCACCACGACCCCGACGTGTTCTTCATCGGGGTGCCGGAGCGTATCGCCGACGCCCGCGCCCGGGTCGCGACCCACCTCGGCACCGAATCCGACGGCATCGGCTTCATCGCCAACGCCACCGAGGGAGCGAACCTCGCCCTCGACGCCGTCACCCTCGCCGACGGCGACGAGATCCTGGTCACCGACCACGGCTACGGCACGGTGGTCGAGGCGGCGGCCCGCCGCGCACCCCTCACCACGGTCACCCTCGACCCGTACCTCCCCGACGAGGACGCCGTACGGGAGACCGTGCTCGCCGCACTCACCCCCCGCACCAAGGTGGCGGTCCTCGACCACGTCAGCTCGCCGACCGCCCGGCTGATCGCCGGCCCCGCGCTCCTCGCCGACCTGGCTGCCCGCGGCGTCACCACCATCGTCGACGGCGCCCACGCCCCCGGCATGCTCGCCGACCCGCTGGCCGGCGGCGCCGACTTCTGGTTCGGGAACCTGCACAAGTGGGGGTACGCGCCCTCCGGCAGCGCCGTCTTCGCCGTCGCCCCGCGCCACCGGTCCCGGATCCGGGCCCTGGTCCCCTCGTGGGAGGACCGGCACGGCTTCCCCCGCTCCGTCGAGAACCGGGCCACCGTCGACTACACCGGCTGGCTGGCCGCACCCGAGGGCCTGGACCTCCTCGCACGCCTCGACGCGACCGCCGTACGGGCCCACAACGCCGCGCTCGCCGCCCACGGCGCCGCCCTGCTCGCCGAGCTCCCCGGACTCACCCCGCTCCCGCACACCGAGGGGCTCGCCATGCGCGCCCTGCGCCTGCCGCCGGGCATCGCCGAAACCCAGGAGAGCGCCCGCGCCCTGCGCGAACGGATCGCCGCCGAGCTGCGCGTACGCGTACTGATCTGGCCCTGGCCGGGCGGCGGCGGCATCCGGGTCTGCGGCCAGATCTACAACCGGCCCGAGGAGTACGAACGCCTGGCCGCCGCCCTGCCCGACTACCTCAAGGGCGCCTGAGCAGGTACGTGTCCATGATCCAACCCTTGCGGGCGCGGGCCTCGGTCCGCAGCTCCTCGATCCGGTCGGCCACCTCCGCCAGCTTCCCCGAGACCAGGATCTCGTCGGGCGTGCCGACGTAGGCGCCCCAGTGGATGTAGAGGTCCTGGTCGAGGTGGGCCGTGAAGGCGTGCCGCGCGTCCAACATCACCACCACGTCGTCCACGTCCTGCGGCCAGCCCTCCGCGAGCCGCCGCCCGGTGGTGATCTGCACCGGGCGACCCACCCGGTTCAAAGTGGTCCGGTGCCGGGCGAGCAGCGAGGAGATGCTGCTGATGCCGGGCACCACCTCGTGATCGAAGGCGACCCGACCCTTCTCCAGCACCTCGTCGAGGATCGCGAGCGTCGAGTCGTACAACGAGGGGTCGCCCCACACCAGGAACGCCCCGGTCTCGCCGTCCGCCAGGTCCTCGGCGATGAACCGCTCGAAGATCTCCGCCCGGGCGCTGCGCCAGCCGTCCACGGTCGGGGCGTAGTCCGCCGGCGTGCGGTCCCGGTCCGGGTCGCGGCCCTCCACCAGCCGGTGGCCGGGCCGGGCGTACTCGTCCAACATCGCCCGCCGGAGCCCGGTCAGGTCCGACTTCTCCTCGCCCTTCTCCAGGATGAGGAATGCGTCCGAGGCGCCGATCGCCTTGACCGCCTGGAGGGTCAGGTGGTCCGGGTCGCCCGCGCCGATGCCGATCACGTAGAACTTCTTCACCCGGCTATTCTGCCCGTCATGCGCGCCGCCCTGTTCGTCACCTGCGTCAACGACGCGCTGTACCCCCGAACCGGCATCGCCGTGGTCCGTCTCCTGGAGCGGCTCGGCGTCCACGTGGACTTCCCCGCCGCCCAGAGCTGCTGCGGACAACCGCAGTACAACACCGGCTACCGCCACGAGAGCGAACCGCTGATGCGGCGCACCGCCGAGGCCTTCGCGGGCCACGCGTACGTGGTCACCCCCTCCGCGTCCTGCGCCGCCATGATCCGCGAGCACTACCCCCGGATCGGCCGCAGAGCGCAGGACGAGGGACGCGGCCCGGGACTGGCCCGGCTCGCCGACGACCTCGCACCCCGCGTGTACGAGCTGACCGAGTTCCTCGTCGACGTCCTCGGCGTGACCGACGTCGGCGCGTACTTCCCGCACACCGTCACCTACCACCCCTCCTGCCACGGCCTGCGGACCCTGGGCCTCGGGGACCGCCCCCGGCGGCTGCTGGCCGCCGTCAAGGGCCTGGAACTCGTCGAACTCCCCGGGGCCGAGGAATGCTGCGGCTTCGGCGGGACCTTCGCCGTCAAGAACCCGGACGTGTCCGCCGCGATGGGCGCCGACAAGATCCGCGGCGCCGCCTCCACCGGCGCCGAGGTGCTGTGCGGCGCCGACAACTCCTGCCTCGCCCATCTCGACGGCATGCTCCGCCGCCGCGACGTCCCGCTGCGCGCCCTGCACCTCGCGGAGATCCTCGCCGCGACCGAGGAGGGCCCCCTGCGATGACCGCCATCCCGCTCGGCATGCCCGCCTTCCCCACCGCGGCGCGCGACGGCGTGCACGACGAGGTCCTGCGCGCCAACCTCCGGCACGCCACGCACACCATCCGCGACAAACGGGCCCGCGCCGTCGCGGAGTTGGCGGACTGGGACCGGCTCCGTGCGGCCGGCAAGGCGGTCAAGGACCACACGCTCCGCCATCTCGACCGCTACCTGCTGGAGTTGGAGGAGTCGGTCACGGCGGCCGGCGGCACCGTCCACTGGGCCGCGGACGCCGACGAGGCCAACCGGATCGTCACCGCACTGGTCCTGGCCACCGGCGAGCGCGACGTGGTCAAGGTCAAGTCGATGGCCACCCAGGAGATCGGCCTCAACGAGGCCCTGGAAGCCGCCGGGATCGCCGCGTACGAGACCGACCTGGCCGAACTCATCGTGCAACTCGGCCACGACCGGCCCTCCCACATCCTGGTCCCCGCCATCCACCGCAACCGGGCCGAGATCCGGGACATCTTCCGCGCCGAGATGGGGAGTTGGGGCAGGCCCGCACCGGACGGTCTCGGCGACGACCCGCGCGAACTCGCCGAAGCCGCCCGCCTGCACCTGCGCGAGAAGTTCCTGCGCGCCAAAGTCGCCGTGTCCGGGGCCAACTTCATGGTCGCCGAGACCGGCACCATGGTCGTCTTCGAGTCCGAGGGCAACGGCCGGATGTGCCTCACCCTCCCCGACACCCTCATCTCGGTCGTGGGCATCGAGAAGGTGGTGCCGACCTTCCGGGACCTGGAGATCTTCCTCCAGACGCTGCCGCGCTCCTCCACGGCCGAGCGGATGAACCCCTACACCACCATGTGGACCGGCACCACCGACGGCGACGGCCCCACCGCCTTCCACCTCGTCCTCCTCGACAACGGCCGCACCGACACCCTCGCCGACGCCGTCGGCCGCCAGGCCCTGCGCTGCATCCGCTGCTCCGCCTGCCTGAACGTCTGCCCCGTCTACGAACGCGCCGGCGGCCACGCCTACGGCTCGGTCTACCCCGGCCCGATCGGCGCCATCCTCAGCCCCCAACTGCGCGGCACCGGCAGCGAGATCGACGCCTCGCTGCCCTACGCCTCCACCCTGTGCGGCGCCTGCTACGAGGTCTGCCCCGTCGCCATCGACATCCCCGAGGTCCTCGTCCACCTCCGCGAACGCGTCGCCCAAGGCGGCCCCGTGACCCGCGAGGGCATCCGCGTACGCATCCGTCCCGCCCGCGGTCACACCGCCGAACGGGCCGCCATGCGCGCCGCCCGCCTCCTCCTCGACCGCCCCGGCGCCCTCCGCGCGGGGGAGCGACTGCTGTCCCGCGCCCGCCGCCTGCGACCGCGCCGACTGCCCGGGCCCGGCCGGGCCTGGACCGACAGCCGCGAGCTGCCGCGCCCGCCCGCCGAACCCTTCCGCGACTGGTGGGCCCGGGAACGCGGCGACCGGGGAGAGGAACGGCGATGAGCACCAGGGACCGCATCCTGGGCCGCATCCGACGGGCCGTCGACGGCCCCGACACGCAAGTGCCCCGGGACTACCTCCGCCACCACGGCGCCCGCACCCCCGAGCAGAGCGCCGACCTGCTCGCCGCCCACCTCACCGAGTACCGGGCGACGGTGCACCGCGCCGACGAGGACGGCCTGCCGCCGCTCCTGGCACGACTCCTCGCCCGACGGGGCTCCACCACCGTGCTCGTGCCGCCCGACCTGCCCCCGCACTGGCTCGCCGACGCCGACGTGGAACTCGTCCACGACCTGGCCGCGTCCACCCCGCTCGAACTCGACGCGGTGGACAGCGTCGTGACCGGCTGCGCCCTGGCCGTCGCGGAGACCGGCACCCTCGTCCTCGACGGCGGACCCGAACAGGGCCGGCGCCGGATCACCCTGATCCCCGACCACCACGTCTGCGTCGTCCGCATCCCCGACCGGCTGGTGGACTCGGTCCCGCAGGCCCTGGAGCGGCTGGACCCCAACCGCCCGCTGACCTGGATCTCCGGCCCCTCGGCGACCAGCGACATCGAGCTCGACCGGGTGGAGGGCGTACACGGCCCCCGGACCCTGGAGGTCGTCCTGCTCGGCGGGTCCGCACAATAGGACCCATGTCCGCACACATCGCCCTCACCGCCCTCGTGGTCCACGACTACGACGAGGCCATCGACTTCTACACCCGCGCCCTCGGCTTCACCCTCGTCGAGGACACCGCCCGACCCGACGGCTCCCGCTGGGTCGTGGTCCGCCCGCGCGGCGCCACCGAAGCGGCCCTGCTGCTGGCCCGGGCCAAGGACGAGGCCCAGCGCGCCCGGGTCGGCGACCAGACCGGCGGACGCGTCGGGTTCTTCCTCCACACCGACGACTTCGCCGGCGACCACGCCCGGATGACCGCCGAGGGGGTCCGCTTCCTGGAGGAGCCGCGCCACGAGACGTACGGCTCCGTCGCGGTCTTCGAGGACCTGTACGGCAACCGCTGGGACCTGCTCCAGCCGGCGTAGCCCCCGGGAGCGGGACGGTCAGGCCGTCGGCGGTCCGTCCGGGGCCGCGGCGAGCCGGGGCGCCTCGGCCGCCGCGTCCACCACCGCGCCGGCCTCGACCCGACCGGCCAGCGCCCCGGCCCACTCCACCAGCCCGGGCAGGTCGATCCCGTACGGCGCGTCCAGCCCGGCCAGGACGCCCGCGCCGCGCCGCAACAACCGGGCCCCGCCGGTGGCGTTCCCCCGCGCCGCATGCGTGAGCCCCACCGCCAACTGGGCGAGCCCCCGCCACATCGCCGCCTCGCCCGGCGGGCCCGACTTCCAGGCGTCCTCGAACACCTCGTGCGCGTGGAAGGGCATCCCGGCGTCCAGCAGCCGCTGCGCCTGCGCGACGGTCGCGGCGGGCGTCCGCACCACCCCTTCGGGCTGCCGCTCGACACCCGGCGCCCCGTACGGCAACGGCCGCCCGAGCCCGTCCCGCGGCCGCGCGCTCCGCGCCCGCCCCTCGCCATCCCGATCCCGTGCGTTCACCCGCACATCCTCTCTCCCGCCGATCACCGGTGCACGCGTACCCCTCGGTGTGGGGTAATGTTCTGCATGTGCCCGGCACGAGGGGGAAACCCCAGGTGGAAGGCGCAAAGCAGAACGGGACGTGGCGCAGCTTGGTAGCGCACTTGACTGGGGGTCAAGGGGTCGCAGGTTCAAATCCTGTCGTCCCGACTCGACAGAGTCGTGAAGCAGAGGCCGTATCGGATTCATCCGATACGGCCTCTCTTTCGTTCCCGCCGTCCGCCCCCGGCCGCGCGTACGCGTCGTGCGCCGTGCGGGGCCAAGTGCCGTGACCCCGGCCGCTGTTCAGGCGGACCGTAGGCCGTGCCGGCCGGGTGGCGCGGGCGCCTGTGGGGCCGCGCTCTCATCCGCGTACGGTGTGGTTCCCGACCGGTTGCGGGGATGTGCCCGCCCGGTCCGACAGACTTCATGCCGTGGCGCGTATCCCGGCGGTATCCGGGCAGACGCATCGGCAGCAGGACGGAAGGATGATGGCGGATGGTGCCGGGAGTGGAGAAAGAGCGGTTCACCGTGGTGGAGCGGGCCGCGGACGGCGCCGTGATCCTGGCTCTCACCGGGGAGCTGGACCACGACACCGCCCAGCCCCTGCGGGATGCCCTCGACGCGGCGATCAGCCCGGGCGTCCGCCTGCTGGTGGACCTCTCGAAGCTGGAGTTCTGCGATTCCACCGGTTTGAACGTGCTGCTGCACAGCAGGATCTCGGCCCAGGAGGCCGAGGGCACCCTGGAGCTGGCGGGCCTGACCGGACCCGTCGCACGGATGTTCCGCATCACCGGCGCGGACGGGGTCTTCCCCGTGCACGCCGACGTGGAGCAGGCGCTCAGTGGGCGACAGCCCGGCTAGACGGTCGACCCCGACGGGCGGAGGCCCGACGGTCCGCACAGGAATAGAGACACGGACACGGATACGGACGCGAGGAGTCTGAGCGCCATGGAGCAGCGTGGGTCGTCCGACCGGACCTGGCTCCTGGAGCTGGCGGGCGCCCGTAACCCGGTGACGCGCAGCCGGGACTTCACCCGCATGGCGCTCGACACCTGGCGGTGGTCCGCGGACGCGACCGACGACGTGCTGCTCCTGGTGTCCGAGGTCGTGTCGAACGCCTGCCTGCACGGCGGCGGGCCGGGCGTGCTCGTCCTCGACCGCACGCCGGAGCGGCTGCGGATAGAGGTGACCGACGGCAACCCCGCCCCGCCGGTCCCGGTGCCGGCGGGCTCCGCCATACCGGGGCGGCCCGGCGGGCACGGGATGCTGATCGTGGAACGGCTCTCCCGGTCCTGGGGTTCGCGGCCGGGCCCGGACGGGAAGTGCGTCTGGCTGGAGGTCGGACCCGACGGAGTGGACGGGCCCCTCAGCCCTTCGGGCTGAGGGCGTCGAGGGCCGCGAGGACCTCGCCCGTCGCGCTCACCCGGCCGATGCGCGGGAAGATCTTGCCGAAGGTGTGGGCGTGCGCGTCGGGATCCGTGTCGGCGGTGGCGTCCTCGGCGAAGACCAGCTCGTAACTGTGCTCCCAGGCCGTTCGGGCCGTGGACTCCACGCCGATGCTGGTGGAGATGCCGGCGAGGACGATCCGACGGACGCCGCGGCGGCGCAGTTGCAGATCGAGTTCCGTGCCGGTGAACGCGCCCCAGTGCCGCTTGGTGACGATCACGGTCCCGAGCGCGGCCAGCTCGGCGGGGATCTCCGAGAACGCAGCGGGCGGGGCCGATGCCGGGCCGGGCCGGTCGACCCGGCGAACGGGCAGGTCACCGCCGTCGGGGGACCAGGCGACCCGCACCAGCACCACCGGCAGCCCGCGGGCGCGGAAGGCCTCGGCGAGGGCGATGCCGTTCTTCAGGACCTCAGGGGCGGGCCTGGTGGTGGGCAGCGCCAGGATCCCGTTCTGGAGGTCGACGAGGACCAGCGCCGTGGCGGAATCGAGGGTCAGGTCGGGCTCGGGGCGGTCGGGCGACGCGGGCGCGGTCATGGGGTCGGTCTCCTCGGGTCGTGGGGTGTTCAGTCCTCGGCCAACCGCCGCAGCAGTGGCACGACATCGGCCACCATCCGCTGCTCCGCCGGACTCAGACGCTCGGCGATCAGCTCGGCGAGCCGGCCGTGGCCCGCCTCGCGGCGCTCCCTCACGAGGGCCCGGCCCTCGGGCGTGAGCGAGATCGGCAGCCTGCGCCCGTCCGTGGGGTGCGGGGTGCGGACGACGAGGCCCTCGGCCTGGAGGGAGTTCACAGTGGCGATGACGGACTGGGGGCGGATCTTCTCCGCCCGGGCCAGCTCCGACGCCGTGCAGGGCCCGAGCCGGTCGAGCCGCTTGAGCACGGACATCTGCGACAGGCTGATCCCGCCACCGGCGGCGGCCCTCATCTGCCGCACCAGCATGCCGAGCGCGAGTTGCAGTTCCTCGGCCGTGTCACGGGGCCGAGGGGCTCGGGGGGTGGTGGACGAATCGGGGGACATGTCGCCACGGTAGGGACATACAGTCAAACTTGCAAGGTGGCCTTATGGCTTTCCGGGCACATGGCCCGCGGACCCCGTGGCCGTCGATTCCGTCCCGGCCGATTCCGTCCCGGCCGAGTCGGCCGCGGCCGAGTCGGTCGTGGTCGAGTCCGGCGGGGTGGCCTCCGGCAGGGTGGCCTTTGGCAGGGCGGGCTCGGGCAGGCGCCGGGCCAGGGCCCACGCCAGGAGCGGCAGGACGATCAGCGGCAGCAGCGCGGTGCGCAGCGAGGAGGCGTCGGCGAGGGCACCGATCAGCGGGCTCGCCACCCCGCCGATGCTGACCGTCAGGCCCAGGGTGACCCCGCTCGCGGTGCCCATGCGGGTCGGCAGGTAGTCCTGGCCCAGGGTCACCTGGAGCGAGAACGGCACGTACAGCGCGGTGGCGGCCAGCGCGGCGCACCCGTACACGAGGGGCAGCGGCAGGAACACGATCCCCGCCACGGCGGGGACGGCGGCGGCGTAGGCCCGGCGCACGGCGGGTACCCGGCCCCAGCGCGCGGCGAGCGGGCCCCCGAGCAGAGTGCCGCCCGCGCTGCCCGCGAACAGGGCGAACAGGGCCACGGACCCGGCGCTCGCACCGCCCCCGCGCTCACGCACGTACAGCGCGATGAAGGTGCTGAGTCCGACGAAGACGATCGAGCGAACGACCACGACGAGCGACAGGCGCAGGAACGCCCGCCGGTCCTCCCGTGCCCGCGCGACGGCCGGCCCGGCGGGGTCGGTCGTACCGGCCCGCTTCCGGGCGGACGGCGGCCGGTTGAGGAACACGCCCACGACCGCCGGCAGCGCCAACAACCACCACCCGACCGGGCCGGACACCGACAGCGCCGCGAACACCAGCAGCGGCGCGCACGCGAAGCCGATGTTCCCGCCGAGGGCGAACCAGCTCATCGCGGCGTGCCCGTCGCCCGGCCAGGTACGCACGAGACGGGCCGCCGCCGGGTGGTACGCGGCCACCCCGAACCCGGACACGGCGACCGCCGCGAGGGTGGCGCGGTACCCGGCGTCCAGACCGACGAGCGCGATCCCGAGCCCGGCGGCCCCCGCGGCCACCGGGATCAGCCAGGGCACGGCCCGCCGGTCGGTGAGCGCCCCGAACAGCGGCTGCGCCACGGAGGAGAGGAGGGACGCGGCGAGCACGATGCCGGACGCGGCGGCGTAGCCGTAGGCCCGCTCGGAGGCGAGGAAGGGCACGAGGGCGGAGACCGCGCCCTGATAGACGTCCACGCAGGCGTGACCGGCGGAGAAGCCGGCCACGCGCAGGCGGCCGGGCGTACGTCGGGGTCGGGGGGTCACGGAGGGTGTCTCGATCGATGTCACCGATCGAGAATCTCCCGGGGGCAGGGCGTCCCGCTTCCGATAAAATGCCCGGTGATGCAGAAATTCCGCCAACCCGACGCGGAGCACCGGCCGCGGGCCCTGACCAACGTCAACCGGCTCGACACGCACGTCGGGATCCCCGCGCACCACCACGACGATCACCAGATCGCCTACGCGGGCTCCGGGATGCTCTCGGTCACCACCGACGCCGGCACGTGGGTCGCGCCCACCACCCGCGCGCTGTGGATCCCGGCCGGGACGGTGCACGAGCACCGCGCGTACGGACGCACCGACCTGCACTGCGTGGGCCTGCCGACCCGCCACGCCCCGCTGCCCCCGGACCGACCGGCGGTGATCGCGGTGGGACCGCTGCTGCGGGAACTGCTCCTGGCGTACACCCGCGAACCGGACGACGGGAGCCCGGCACGCCGCCGCTTGTTGGCGGTGCTCCTGGACCGACTGCGGGTCTCGCCGCTCCAGCCCCTGCACCTGCCCGCGCCCACCGACCCCCGGCTGGCGGCGGTGTGCGCGGTGCTGGAAGCCGACCCGGCGGACGGGCGGGGACTGGCGGCGCTGGGGGCGGCGGCCGGCGCGGGCGCGGGGGAACGGACGCTGAGCCGGCTGTTCCGCGCCGACCTGGGCATGACGTTCCCGCAGTGGCGCACGCAGTTGCGGCTGCACCAGGCGCTGCGGTTGCTCGCCGTGGGAACGCCGGTGACGGCGGTCGCGCACCGCTGCGGCTGGTCGTCCGCGAGCGCGTTCATCGACGTGTTCCGACGCGCCTTCGGCCACACGCCGGGCACACACCTGTAGCCGACCCGCGGGCCGTAGGGCCTGCGGGTCTCGGCGCGCCCGCGCGGTCAGTCGGCGCGGCGGTCGTCGAAGTCGACGGACAGGAAGGGCCAGGCCGAGGCCAAGCCGGCGAGCTGCTCGACGACCAGATCGCACGCGGCGTCGGTCGTGCCCGCGGCGTCGGTCGTGGCCGTCGCTCCGGCGGGGCGGAAGTGGACGACCGTGCCCGTGGTGCCGTCGTCCGCGATCGGCGTCAGACCGGTCGCCGGCACACCGTGCTCGTAGCGTTGGCTCCAGGCGCCGCCCGCACGGCGGTTGATGTGGACGAGCCACTCGCTCAGCGCCGCGACCACGGACATGCCCCGGCGCGGATGTCCGTCGGGCAGTGACTCGGCGTCGGGGTGGTCGAAGAACCGCAGGTCCTTCGTCGCCATGACGGGCTTGCGGACCGGCCGGCCCTGCTCGTCGAAACGGGTGTCGGTGCCCCGCCCGTCGTCCGCGACGGACACCGACCCGTCGGGGCGGAGCGTCACGGTACAGCGGCCCGCGCCCCTGGACTCCGCCTCGTCGGCCGCGTAGGCGAGGACTTCCAGGATCAGCTGCCGTAGCCCGCCGGGAGCGAAACCGGCCGGGTCCCGACGGATGAGGGCGAGGTGCTCCGGATCCACGGATCTCGCCCAGTCGTGCGTGGTGTTGCGCCAGGGCGTACTCGAATCATCCATCACGGAAGTATGTCGACCGTGCCGTGGGCGCCGGGGGCGGGCCCCTCGAACCGTCCGGGGGCGCGGACACCATGGGATGATCTTCCGCGGGGCGGGCCACGCAGCATACTGGCCGGTGTGAAGAGCGAAGACGCCGCAGACGAGACGGTCCTGATCGAGATCGACGGCCACACGGGGGTGATCACCCTCAACCGGCCCAGGGCCCTCAACGCGCTCACCCACCCCATGGTGCTGCGGATCACCGAGGCGCTGACGGACTGGGAGCGGGATCCGGGAGTGACCCAGGTCCTCCTGCGCGGCGCCGGCGAGCGGGGGCTGTGTGCCGGGGGTGACATCCGGGCCATTCACGACGACGCCAGGGCCGGGGGTTCGGCGTCGGCGGACTTCTGGCGGGACGAGTACCGGTTGAACGCGCTCATCGCCCGGTATCCCAAGCCGTACGTGGCGTTGATGGACGGCATCGTGATGGGCGGCGGGGTCGGGATCTCGGCCCACGGCAACGTCCGCATCGTCACCGAACGCTCGCGCGTGGCCATGCCCGAGACCGGCATCGGCTTCGTCCCCGACGTCGGCGGCACCTACCTCCTGGGCCGCGCCCCGGGGGAGCTGGGGCTGCACCTGGCCCTGACCGGAACGGCCGTCGGGGCGGCCGACGCCCTGTTGTGCGGGCTCGCCGGTCACTTCGTACCAGCTGGACGGCTGCCGGAGTTGACCGCCGAACTGCTCCTCGCCCCGGTCCACGAGGTGCTTCCCCACCACGTCGGCACCCCCGGACACGCCGAACTGGCGGAGCACCGGCGGTGGATCGACCCCTGCTACACGGCCGACACCGTCGAGGAGATCGTCGATCGGCTCCTCGCGACCAACGAGCCCGAGGCCAAGGCGGCCGCCGAGACCCTCCTGGCCAAGTCGCCGACCGCACTCAAGGTCACCCTGGCCGCCGTGCGCCGGGCGCGTGAACTGGGCCCCCTCGAATGGGTGTTGGAGCAGGAGTACCGGGTCTCCTGCAACGCCCTGACGTCGCCCGACCTGGTGGAGGGCGTCCGGGCCCAGGTGATCGACAAGGACCGCAGGCCCCGTTGGTCGCCCGCCACCCTCGAAGAGGTCACCGAGGCGGACGTGGCCCGCTTCTTCGCCCCGCTCGGGGCGGATCACGAACCGATCTTCCCGGGGGCGCGGGACGAGAGCGTCACCGGCTGAGCGCGTCGGGCCGCCGCCTCCCGCGCACGGCGGCGGGCGGCGGCCCGACAGCTCACCCCGTCGTCAGGAGCCGACGTACTCCCGAAGATGACGCGCCGTCAAAGTGTCACTTTCGGAAACCAGTTGGGCCGGCGTGCCCTCGAAGACCACGCTGCCGCCCGCGTGACCACCGCCCGGCCCGATGTCGATCAGCCAGTCGGCGTGCGCCATCACCGCCTGGTGGTGCTCGATGACGATGACCGAGTTGCCGTCGTCCACGAGGCGGTCCAGCAGGGCGAGGAGCTTGTCGACATCCGCCATGTGCAGGCCGGTCGTCGGCTCGTCCAGGATGTACGTCGAGGATTTCTCCGCCATGTTGATGGCGAGCTTGAGGCGCTGGCGCTCGCCTCCCGACAGGGTGTTCAGCGGCTGCCCGAGCCGCAGATAGCCCAGCCCCACGTCCGAGAGTCGGCCCAGGATCGCCCGGGCCTGGCCGGTGGTGAAGAACGCGTGCGCCTCCGTCACCGGCATGTCGAGCACCTCGCTGATGTTCTTGCCGCGCAGTCGGTACGTGAGCACCTCGGGCGTGAAGCGCCGGCCCTCGCACTGCTCGCAGACCGAGGCCACCCCGGCCATCATCGCCAGGTCGGTGTAGACGAGGCCGAGACCGGTGCACTTCGGGCAGGCGCCCTCCGAGTTGGCGCTGAACAGCGCCGCCTTGACCCCGTTGGCCTTGGCGAAGGCGGTGCGGATCGGGTTGAGCAGGCCCGTGTACGTGGCCGGGTTGGAGCGGCGCGAGCCCCGGATCGGGGACTGGTCGGCGACCACCACCCCGTCCCGTCCGGAGAGGTAGCCGTGGATCAGGGAGCTCTTGCCGGAGCCCGCGACGCCGGTCACCACCGTCAGCACCCCCAGGGGGACGTCCACGCTGACGTCCTTGAGGTTGTGCAGGTCGGCGTCCTTGACGGACAGGTGGCCGCGCGGGGTGCGCACGGGCTCGCGCAGCGCCGCGCGGTGTTCGAGGTGTCGGCCGGTGAGGGTGTCGGAGGCGCGCAGTCCGGCCACGTCCCCGCTGTAGCAGAGCCGCCCGCCGGCGGTGCCCGCTCCCGGGCCGAGGTCCACGACGTGGTCGGCGATCGCGATGACCTCCGGCTTGTGTTCCACGACCAGGACGGTGTTGCCCTTGTCGCGCAGCCGCAGGAGCAGGTCGTTCATGCGTCGGATGTCGTGCGGGTGCAGACCGGTGGTCGGCTCGTCGAAGACATAGGTGATGTCCGTCAGCGAGGATCCGAGGTGGCGGACCATCTTGACGCGCTGGGCCTCGCCGCCCGACAGGGTGCCGGAGGGGCGGTCCAGACTCAGGTAGCCGAGGCCGATCTCGACGAGGGAGTCCAACAGGTCGCGCAGGTTGGCGATCATCGGGGCGACGGCCGGATCGTCGATCCGCCGGACGAACGCGGCCAGATCGCTGATCTGCATGGCCGAACAGTCCGCGATGTTCACCCCGTCGATCCGCGAGGACAGCGCGGCGGCGGAGAGTCGGGTGCCCGCGCAGTCGGGGCAGTCGGCGAAGACCACGGCCCGGTCCACGAAGGCCCGGATGTGGGACTGCATGGCCTCGCGGTCCTTGGCGAGGTAGGTGCGCTGGATCTTGGTGATCAGGCCCTCGTAGGTGAAGTTGTTGGACCCGACCTTCACCTTCACCGAGGGCTTGTGCAGGAAGTCGGCCCACTCCCGTTCGGTGAAGTCCTTGAGCTTGGTGTCGGGGGAGTAGAGGCCGGAGTTCGCCATGATCTGCCAGTACCACGAGTCCACGGCGAAGCCGGGGACGGTGATCGCGCCCTCGTTGAGGGACAGTTCGCGATCGACGAGCTGGTCGACGGCGATGTCGGAGACCTGGCCGATGCCCTCGCAGCGCGCGCACATGCCGTCGGGGGTGTTGAAGCTGAAGGCGGTGGACGTGCCGATGTGCGGGACGCCGAGCCGGGAGAAGACGATCCGCAGCATCGTATAGGCGTCGGTGGCGGTGCCCACGGTGGAGCGGGAGTTCGCTCCCATCCGCTCCTGGTCGACCACGATGGCGGCGCTGAGGTTGTGCAGCCCGTCCACGTCGGGGCGGCCCAGGCTCGGCATGAACGACTGGATGAAGGCCGTGTACGTCTCGTTGATCATGCGCTGGGACTCGGCGGCGATGGTGCCGAACACCAGGGAGGACTTGCCGGAGCCGGAGACCCCGGTGAAGACGGTGAGGCGGCGCTTGGGGATGTCGAGGGAGACGTCCGCGAGGTTGTTCTCCCGGGCGCCCCGGACCTGGATGACCTGGTGGGCGTCGGCGGCCGCGATGGGCTGAGAGGTCACGGGGGCTCCCTACTGGTGGTTGTCGGCCGGCTCGCCGGCGCCTGGGGTGGTGATCCAGTCGACGAGTTCGATGATCACTCCGTTCGGGTCGGTGACCTGGAACAGCCGCTCGCCCCAGGGCTCTTCGCGCGGCGCCATGGTGATGGGGACGCCCGCCGCGCGCAGTCGTTCGTGCTCGCTCGGCAGGTCGGCCACGGTGAACACCAGGATCAGGCCGGCCGCGCGCTCGTGGCGGAAGTCCTCGGGGAGGAGTTCGAGTCCCCGGCGCAGGAAGATCACCTGCGGGCCGTCCGGGTGCGAGAGCGAGACGAAGCCGTCGGCGGACATGGCTTCCCGGAAGCCGAAATGGCCGGTCAGTAAGGTGGCGGACGCGTGGACGTCGTCAACGTTGAGGGATATGGCGGAACTGGCGATCTGCACGGAACTCCTCGCGGCTCGATGGCTCTGCCGTACATTGTACATAGTATCCTGTACAGCGTAGAAAGATTTCGACGCGGGCTGGAAGGAGCCGGGCATGGCGAAGGACCGGAGCGGCGCGGGCGACCCCGTCCGCACCCTGGAGTTGCTGTGGAGGGAGCCCGGGCAAGGGGCCCCGAGCGGCCGGCGCGGCCCCCGCCAGGGGCTCACCGTCGACGCGGTCGTCGAGGCCGCACTCGCGCTCGCGGACGAGGCGGGCCTGGCCGCCCTCACCATGCGGGCCCTGGCCGGCCGGCTGGGAGTGACCCCGATGACCCTCTACACCTACGTGCCGGGCAAGGCGGAGCTGCTCGACCTGATGCTCGACGAGGCGTACCGGCGCATGGCGCGCCGGGACATGCGCGCCGACGACCCCTGGCGGGCCCGGGTCGCACGGGTCGCCGACGACAACCGGGACCTGCTCCTGCGCCACCCGTGGATCGCCGACCTCCCGGTCACCCGGCCCCCGCTGGGTCCCGGCGTGATCGGCAAGTACGAGCACGAACTGGCGGCGTTCGACGGCATCGGCCTGACCGACGTCGAGATGGACGCCGCCCTCACCCACCTGCTGGGCTTCGTCCACGCCAACGCCCTGGCCGCCGCCGACGCCGCGGCCCACAACGACCGCCAGAGCGACGACGAGTGGTGGGCCGTCAGTGCCCCGCTGCTGGAGCGGGCCATGGACGCCGAGCGCTATCCGCTCGCCGGACGCGTCGGCAGCGCGGTCGGCGGCTACCGACCCGAGACCGTCTGGGACTTCGGGCTTGCCTGCGTGCTCGACGGCCTCGCCCGACGGGTGGAGGGGCGGCGGGGCCCGGAGTGAGGCGGGCCGGCGCTCAGCGGTAGCCGGTGGTGTCCGCCGGGCGGTCCGGGTCCTGGACCTCGACCATGTACCGCCAGGCGTCCGGCCGGCTGCCGTCCAGGTCCGTGAATCCGTAGACCCGGGCCAGTTGCCCGCTGGAGAGCGACTGCCCGTTCCAGCGCGACACCTCGGGGTCGGCGGCGAGCGCCGCGACCGCGCGCCCGACGTAGGCCGGGGTCTCGGAGATCCCGAAGTGCGGGACCTTCTCCAACGCGTCCCGCCAGTTCGCCTCGGTCACACCGAAGTGCTCCAGCATCATCTCCGACCGCAGCCAGCCCGGGGTCAACGCCACCGCCGTCGCGCCGCGCGGCCCCAGCTCGTGGCCGAGGGCGAACGCCATGCGCAACACGGCCGACTTCGCGATGTCGTAGAAGAACGACACCCGGTAGCGGCTCGCGTTGTACTCCGCCGTCCCGTCCGTCATCTCCACCAC
Organism: Streptomyces sp. NBC_01426; assembly: GCF_036231985.1. Taxonomy (GTDB): domain Bacteria; phylum Actinomycetota; class Actinomycetes; order Streptomycetales; family Streptomycetaceae; genus Streptomyces. The sequence continues at coordinate 1,615,652 of NZ_CP109500.1, read as the reverse complement.
CAGACCGCCCGGACCGCGCAGCAGCAACGGCAGCGCGTGATGGCTGGTGATGGCATGGGTGTCCACCGCGAGGCGCATCAGGCGCAGCCCCTTGTCGAGGTCGTGCTCCCAGACCGTGCTCTCCCACTCGAAGAGCAGCTCGCCGCCCCAGATGTCGTTGACCAGGACGTCCAGCCGGCCCTGCTCGGAATCGATCCGCCGGACCAGCGCCTCGACCTGCTCGGACACCAGATGGTCCGCCACCACCGCGATCCCGTGACCGCCGGCCGCCGTCACGAGCGCGGCCGTCTCCTCGATCGTCTCCGGCCGGTCGTACTCCGACCGCTTGCCGGTCGTGCTGCGCCCCGACACGTACACGGTCGCGCCCCGCGCGCCCAGTTGCACCGCGATGCCCCGGCCCGCGCCCCGTGTCCCACCCGCCACCAGGGCGACCTTGCCCCGGAGGGTCTGCTCTGCGTCCGCCATGCCCCGAGCCTACGACGCCGCGTCGCGCGGGGCACGCCCATCGGCGCGCGCGGCGGCGGGGCCCCGGCGTCACCCGACGGGGGCATCAGAACCAGTTGAGGGTGAGGGTGAAGGTGGTGTGGGTGGTGGGGTCGGTGGCGGTGGCGGTGATGGGGTGGGTTCCGGTGGTCCAGGGTGTGCCGGTGATGCGTCCGGTGGTGGGTTCGAGGGTGAGTCCCCAGGGGAGTGTGGTGGTGGTGTAGCGGATGGGGGGTGTGCCTCCGGTGGTGGTGAGTCGGATGGTGCAGGTCTGGTTGAAGCGGCAGGTCTGTGGTCCGGGGTCGACGATCCGCAGATCACCCGACGTCGGGGTCGGCGTGGGCGTCGGGGTCGGGGTGGGCGTGGGAGTCGGCGTCGGCGTGGGGGTTCCGGCGCAGCCCGGGGTGGCCTCCGGCGGCAGTGGCACGCGCCAGATCCGGGCGTCGTTCTCCGAACCGACCAACAGGCCGGCGCAGTCGGCGTACGTGAGCGTCTCGCCCTGCGGCTGGGCCGGCAGCGCCACGTCCGCGAGCTTGTTCCCCGCGGTGTCGTACACCGTGGCGGTGTTGGCCCCGAGCGGTCCACCGCTGCGCAGGGCGTAGGAGGCCCCGGACGGGGAGAAGGCCCCGTCGGTCGTGAACACCGGGCCCGACCGGACCGGGGAGAGGGTGTTGAGCTGCCCGGACACGGGCGGCAGCGGGGCCTTGTACAGCTTGCCCGCCGCGCCGATGAGTTTGGTCGCGACGTAGAGCTGCCCGGTGACGGGGTCCGCGAGCAGGGACTCGGCGTCGTGCCGGCCGTCGGAGTAGGCGAAGCGGTGGCTGGTCGGGGTGACGGACGCGTCGGCGAGCACCTCCGGTTCGGCGAAGGCGTGGACGGTGATCTCGGCGCGGCCGGCGAAGTTGTCCCCGATGTCGCCGACGAGGATCACGGGGGATCCCCCGGCGTCCTTGCCGAGCGCGAGGCCTTCCCAGTCGGTGTTGCCGACACCGGTGACGGTGTAGGTCGCCACGAGCCGGCCGGATGTGGTGTTGCAGTCGACGGCGAAGACCTGATTGGTGTTGCCGCTGTCGTTGACGGCGTAGAGGACGCCCGGGTGCCTGCGGCTCATGGCGAGACCGCTGAGTTCGGCCAGACCGCCGGGCAGGTCGCACGCACGCTCGGGGGCCGGCGCGGCGGCCGGCGCCGCCGGGTCGGGGGGCGCCGGGGTCACGGAAGCGGTGGCGGCGCCACCGGTCGCCCAGGCGGCGGCCGGCAGGGCGACGGCGAGGAGGGCGGTGGCGAGGGCCGCCGCCCATGGTGTTCTGCGGGTGGGTGCCATGCGCACCATGTGAGGGGACGTCGGGCGCGGATGCCAGGGCCAACGCCGTCCCGTTTGAGCATGGTTCAATGCCGAACCGACATGCCTCGCGGTCCGCAAGGCCTGTTCCGGTCAGGGTGCGGGCTCACGTACGGGGGCTTTGTGCAGGGCGTGCGCGATGAAGGCCCGGGCCGCCCGACCGAGGGGGCGCCGGGTGTGGGCGATGCCCACGGGGCGCAACAGGGGCGGGGTGAACGAGCGGATCTCGGCGCGCGTGCCGAAGGCCCTGGAGACCACGTCCCGGTACCAGATGAGCGAGCCTCGCCCGTCCGTCACCCCGGTGACCCAGGCGAGTCGTTCGTCGACTTCCAGGCGGGGTTCGGGGCGCACGCCGAGGCAGCTGAACATGGCCTCCATCTCGGTCCGTCGGCCGGTGCCCGGGCACGGCAGCACCATGGGCAGCCCGTCGAGCAACCGGAACGGCATCGGGTCCGGCAGCCGGGAGCCGATGGGCGAGATCAGCACCACCTCCCGCTCCTGGACGTGGTGCGTGGACAGCTCCTGGTCGATCGGCAGGTCGACCAGCGCCAGTTCGGCGCTGCCGCCGGTGAGTTCCTGGACCAGGGCCTCCCGGCTGTCGCGCTGCAGGACCCGGACGTCCACCCCGGGATGCCGTCGGGTGAAGGAGGGCACCAGTTCGGCGGCCAGGTCCAGCGCCAGGGTCGGGGTGGCGACCAGGACGAGGGTGGTGCGGACGGCGTCGCCGTGCCCGGTGCCGATGTCGTCGATCGCCTCGACGGCGTTCAGGACGGTCCGGGCCAGTCGTACCACCCTGGACCCCTCGGGGGTGAGGTCCACGCCCCGGCCCCGGCGGGCGAGGAGTTCCACGCCGAGATCGCGCTCCATGGCCTGGACGGCCCGGGAGAGGGCGGACTGGGCCACGAAGACCGAGGCGGCCGCGCCCGTGATGGAACGGCAGTCCGCGACGGCGACGAGGTAGCGAAGCTGCGCGAGTGTGGGGGTCATGACCGGACGGTAACCGGGTGCTGCCGTACCTGTAAGGGGCAGCATGGTGAACAACTCCCACGCCTCGGTGCGCCGTTCATGCCCGCGTGGCGAGAAGGCATACCGGCACGGCATGACCGTGCGCCTCGCCCCTCGCCTCACGCCTTCCCCGGCCCCGGCCCGAGGGGTGGACATCACCGCAGGCCACCGGGCGGACGGGGGTGCGGCGCGGGCCGGGACCGGAGGGTCGGGAACCGGCCGGCGGGTCCGGGAAGAGCGAGGGAACCCACTCCGCATACCGGTTGACAGTGCACGGTCATCACCGCACGATGCATCGCGGCGCCGGGGATTTTGACCACCGCTCAAGCCCGTCCGAACCGACGACGGGTCACCCGGTCGCGGCACGCACCGCGCCGGCGGAGTCGTCGACCGGCGTGTTCCCCCGTCCTGCCCGCACGGCCCGCACCCCCACAGCACGGCCCGTACGGCCCACGCATCGCCCCGCACGGCACCGGCACCGCAGGCCCCCGCGCGCCTCACCGCGAGGCACCGGTGCGGGCACCACGCCACGTGACACGGCACGACACCACACGGCACGGCACGGCACGGCACCGCACGGCACCACGGACCGCGCATCACCGCCCCGCACCACCGCCCGCGCAGCAAACGCACCGCACCGGAACGCACCGGAACCCACCGGAAGAAGGAGCGCCCGTGACCCCCCACACCGCGCAGCCCCCCGCCACCCGTGACCTGGTCGTCGCGGCCTGCCCCTTCGAGGAGCCGCACCCCCGGATCGTCACCGCCGCCGAGCGCGCCGGGTCCCTCGGGCTGCTCGACCTCGGCCGGGACCCCGGACCCGCGCGGGCCGCCTTCGCGGAGCTGGGGCGGCGGCTCGACGGCCGGCCGTACGGGGTGCGGGTACCGGTGGGCTGTCCGCTGGGCCCCGGGGAGCTTCCGGCGCAGGTGGACACGGTGTTGCTCGCCGATGTCGCGGAGCACGTCCCGGAGCGGGTGGCCGCCTGGGCGGCGGCCCCCGGTTCCCCCCGGGTCTGGGCCGAGATCACCGACCTCGGGGAGGCGCGGGCGGCGGTGGCGGCCGGGGCCGGAGCGATCGTGGCCAAGGGGCACGAGGCCGGCGGTCGGGTGGGCGCGAGCACCACCTTCGTCCTCCTCCAGCGGCTGTTGACCGGGCCCGGACCGGGGGTGCCCGTCCTCGCGTGCGGGGGCATCGGCCCGCACACCGCGGCGGCCGCCGTCGCGGGCGGGGCCGCCGGTGTGCTGGTCGACGTACAACTGGCCCTGACCTCCGAGGGGGTGGCCGGTCTGCCCGCGGAGGTCGTGGCCGCGCTGCGGGCGATGGACGGCTCCGAGACCCGGCTCGTGGACGGGCACCGGGTGTTCGCCCGGCCCGACCTGCCGCCGCCCGACGGACCGGCGGCGCTTCTGCTCGGGGCCCGGGACCTGCGGACGCAGTTGCTGCCCGTCGGCCAGGACGGGGGCGTGGCGGACCGACTGGCCCGACGGCACCGCACCACGGGCGGGGTGCTCCGGGCCGTCCGGGCCGCCGTCGCCGGGCACATCGGGGCCGCCGCCAGGGAGAGACCGCTGCTCGGGTCCCGGGTGGTGGCGCAGGGCCCGATGACCCGGGTCAGCGACCAGGCGGCGTTCGCCGAGGCGGTGGCCGCGGCGGACGGCGTGCCCTACCTCGCCCTCGCCCTGACCCGGGGCCCGCAGGCGCACCGGCTGCTGGCCGAGACCGCCGAACGGCTCGGGGACCGCCCGTGGGGCGTGGGCCTGCTCGGCTTCGCCCCGCCCGAGCTGCGCCGGGAGCAGCTCGCGGCCGTGGCGCGGGTGCGTCCCCCGTACGCGATCATCGCCGGCGGCACCCCGGCGCAGGCGGCCCCGCTGGAGGCGGCAGGGACGGTGACGCACCTGCACGTCCCCTCGCCCGGACTGCTGGAGCGGTATCTCGCCGAGGGGGCCCGGCGGTTCGTCTTCGAGGGGTCGGAATGCGGCGGGCACGTCGGGCCGCGCGCCTCGTTCCCGCTGTGGGAGGAGCAGATCGAACGGCTGCTGTCCTGCGCCGAACCGGCCTCGCTGGACGTGCTGTTCGCCGGCGGCATCCACGACGAGCGGTCCGCCGCGATGGCGGTCACGGCCGCCGCGCCGCTGGTCGCCCGGGGGGCGCGGATCGGCGTACTGATGGGCACGGCGTACCTGTTCACGCGGGAGGCGGTGGCGGCGGGCGCGATCCTGCCGGGTTTCCAGCGGACGGCGGTGGAGTGCGAGGAGACCGTCCTGTTGCACACGGCGCCGGGCCATGCCACCCGCTGTGCGGACACCCCGTACGCGGGAACGTTCGAGGAGACCAGACGGCGGCTCGCCGAGGGCGGGACCGAACCGCGCGCAATGTGGGAGGAGTTGGAGCGGCTGAATCTGGGCCGGCTCCGGATCGCCGGCAAGGGGCTGCGTCGGGGACCGGCCGGCCTGGAAGCGGTGGGTGAGCGGGAGCAGTTGAGCGACGGACTGTTCATGCTCGGCCAGGCCGCCACCCTGCGGTCCGGGACCACGACGGTGGCCGCGCTGCACGCCCAGGTCACCCGGGGGGCGACGGAGTTCCTGGACCGGCGGGCCGCCGAGACGGCCGGGGCGGCCGAGGAGGAGGCCGGTCCCGTCGTCGAACCGCTCGACGTCGCCATCGTCGGAATGGCCTGCGCCTACCCGGGGGCGCCGGGTCTCGACGCGTACTGGTCGCAGATCCTGACCGGCCGGGACGCCGTCACCGAGGTTCCGGTCGAGCGTTGGGACCCGGGGCTCTACTACGATCCCGACCCGGCCCGGGCCGGGGAGCGCACCCCCTCGCGCTGGGGCGGTTTCCTGGCGCCGGTGCCGTTCGACGCCCTCGCCCACGGCATTCCGCCGACCTCGCTGGCCGGGATCGAACCGGTGCAGCTCCTGGCCCTGGAGATCTCGGCGCGGGCGCTCGGGGACGCCGGGTACGGCCGGGGCAGGGAGTTCGACCGCTCGCGGACCTCGGTGGTCTTCGGCGCGGAGGCGGGCACCGAGCTGGCGGGCGCGTACGGGATGCGCGCGCTGTATCCGGCCTATCTGGGCGAGCTGCCGCCGGCGTTGGACGAGCAGTTGCCCCGGCTGACGGAGGACTCCTTCCCGGGCATCCTCGCGAACGTGATCGCGGGGCGGGTCGCGAACCGTCTCGACCTGGGCGGCGCCAACTGCACCGTGGACGCCGCCTGCGCCTCCTCGTTGGCCGCGCTGGACCTGGCTTGCCGGCAACTGCGCGACGGTGACAGCGACATGGTGGTGTGCGGCGGCGCCGACGTGCACAACGGCATCAACGACTACCTGATGTTCGCCTCGGTGCGGGCCCTGTCCCCCGGAGGCCGCTGCCGGCCGTTCGACGCCTCCGCGGACGGGATCGCGCTCGGCGAGGGGGTGGGCGCCCTGGTGCTGAAGCGTTTGGCGGACGCGGAGCGCGACGGCGACCGGGTGTACGCGGTGATCAAGGCGGTCGGCGCGTCGAGCGACGGCCGGTCGCTGGGGCTGACCGCGCCCCGACCGGAGGGGCAGCGACGGGCCCTGGAGCGGGCGTACGCCCGGGCCGGCGTCTCCCCGGCCGACGTGGGACTGATCGAGGCCCACGGCACCGGGACCGTGGTCGGCGACAGCACCGAACTGTCCGTGCTGAGCGAGGTGTTCACCGCCTCGGGGGCCGAGCCGGGATCCTGCGCCCTGGGTTCGGTCAAATCGCAGATCGGCCACGCCAAGTGCGCGGCCGGGCTGGCCGGCCTGATCAAGGCCGCGTGGGCGGTGCACACGGGCATCCGCCCCCCGACCGCGCATCTGAGCACGCCGAACGCGGCCTGGCGGGCCGAGGACGGCCCGTTCGTCTTCGACACCGAGGCTCGGCCGTGGGCGGTGCCGGTGGAGCGGCGGATCGCGGGCGTCAGCGCGTTCGGTTTCGGGGGCACCAACTACCACGCGGTGGTGGCCGGTTACGGCGGCGCGGAGGAGCCGGGACACGGGCTGGAGGAGTGGCCGGCGGAGTTGTTCTGCTTCCGGGGCGAGGATCGGCGGGCCGCGGGGCGGGCGATGGCACGGCTCGCCGCCCGACTGGAGGAGAACGACGCGGCCGGTCGGCCCTGGGCCCTGCGGGACCTCGCGGCGGAGGCCTCCGCGTCGGGTACCGGGCCGGTGCGGGTGGCCGTGGTCGCCGCCGACGCGGACGAACTGGCGGTACGGCTGGAGCAGGCCCGCAGTTTCACGCCGGGCGCGGGGGTCCACGTACGGGAGGAGGCGGCCGACCCGGGCGGGGTGGCGTTCCTCTTCCCCGGTCAGGGCAGCCAACGCGTGCGCATGCTGGGGGACTTGTTCATGGCGTTCCCCGCCCTGCGCGGGCTCCTGGACGAGGCGCCGGAGGGGGTGGCGGGCGCGATGTTCCCGCCGGCCGCGTTCACCGCGCCGGCGCGGGCCGCTCAGCGGGCGGCCGTCACCGACACCCGCGTGGCGCAGCCCGCCCTCGGGCTGGCCGGCGCCGCGGCGCACCTGCTGCTCGGCCGACTCGGCGTGCGGCCGGACTGTGTCGCCGGGCACTCGTACGGGGAACTGACCGCGCTGTGGGCGGCGGGCGCGTACGACACGGCGAGCCTGTCACGGCTGAGCACGCGCCGGGCCGAGGCGATCCTGGCGGCGGCCGGAGCCGATCCCGGCGCGATGGCGGCCGTGTCGGCGGCGCCGGAGGAGGTCCGGGACGTCGCGGCGCGGGCCGGGTGCGTGGTGGCGAACCACAACGCACCCCGGCAGTGCGTGGTCTCGGGCCGGACGGAGGCCGTGGCCGAGGCGGTGGACGCACTCCGCGCGGCCGGGCACACGGCCGAACTCCTGCCGGTGGCTTGTGCGTTCCACAGCGAGGTGGTGGCCGGGGCCGAGTCCGCGCTCGCCGCCGAGCTGGCGGCGACGGCGGTGTCCGCGCCGAGCGTCCCGGTGTGGTCGAACACGACGGCGGCCCCGTACCCGGCCGACGCCGACGGCGTACGCGGCCTCCTGGCGGGCCAGGTGGCGCGGCCGGTCCGGTTCGTCGACGAGGTGGAGGCCATGTACGCGGCCGGCGTCCGGACGTTCGTGGAGGCGGGCCCGGGCCGGGTGCTGTCCGGTCTGACGGCCCGGATCCTGGGCGATCGCCCGCACACGGTGGTGCCGTTGGACGTGCCCGGCGAGCACGGGCTGGTCCGACTGGTCACCGCCTTGGCCGAGTTGGCCGCAGCCGGGGTCCCGATCGCCCCCGAAACCCTGTTCCGGGGCCGGACCGCCCCGCTCCCGGACCGGGCCCCGCGACGGCCGGGCTGGCTGGTGGACGGCCACCTGGTCCGCACCTCGGCCGGCACCCCGATCCCGGGCGGCCTCCGCCCCGCCCACCGCATCCCCCGACCGGAGGCACCGATGAGCCCGCAGAGCGCCGCCGACCAGGACGGCTCCCCCCTTCCTCCCCTGTCCGCCCGGTCCCCCCGCCCCGTCGAGACCCCGGCCCCCGTGCCGAGGCCCGACACCGCGTCCGGGAACGGCCACGCGCCGGTCGCGGCCCCCGGGCCCCGTGACGAGGCCGTGCTGGAGTACCTCCGCGGCTCGCGCCTGCTGATCGAGGCCCAACGCGAGGTCCTGCTGGGCTACCTGGGCCGCACCGGGCCCGGCGCGGGCACGCCGGCCGAACCCGAACCGGACGTCCCCGCCCGGCCCGCACCGGGCACGGCGTGGGGCGACGGCCCCGTCTGGAGCGATGGTCCGGCGTGGGTCGCGGCCGGGCCCGACGGCCACCCGCCGGCGTCGGGGAGCCCGGGCCGTTCACCCGACCCGTGGGGGTCGGCACCGGTCAACGGCCGGGAGCCGGCGCACGCGACCACGGCGCCGGGGCCTGCGAAGCGCGGCGGCGGAGCGGCGATCGAGGCGCCGGCGCACCCCGATCCGTGGCGGCCGGCCGGCCCCGACACCCCCTACGACGGTCCCGTGGACGGGCCGACGGACCGGCCGGACGCCCCGGCCGCGCCGCTGACCGCGGGCGGGGTGATGGACGTCGTCCTGGACATCGTGCACACCCGGACCGGCTATCCCCTGGACATGCTCGACCCCGGGCTGGACCTGGAGGCCGACCTGTCCATCGACTCCATCAAGCGGGTCGAGATCATCGGCGCCCTCGCCGACCGGATCGGCCTCCCCCGGGACCCGGGCGGCTCCGCCGAGTCGGCCGTCGAGGAGCTCTCCCGCCTCAAGACCCTGCGCGGCGTCGTCGACTGGGTCGTGTCCCACACCACGCCCTCCGCCGGCGGGTCCGACACCACGACCGCCGACCTCACGACCGCCGATACCGCGACCACCGGCGCCGCGGCCCACGACACCGGCACCCCGGCCGGTGTCTCGGCGTCGACCGGCGCCCTGTACGACGGGCCCGCCATCCGCCCCGCCGGGCCGCGGCCGCTCCGGATGCGCGTGGACCTCGTACCCGTCGCACCGCCCGCCGGGGATCCGGCCGGACTGCGCGGGCTGCGGATCGGGATCGTCGACGACGGGCAGGGGGTGGCGACCGCACTGAGCGGGGCGCTGGAATCCCACGGGGTCGAGGTGCGGTTGCTGTCCGGGCCCGAGGCAGGCCACGACGGGCTCGTCGACCTGTCCGCGCTCCGGGCCGCTCAGGGCGCGGGGCAGGAACCCGTCCTGCCCGGCGCCTTCGCCGGGCTCAAGGGGGCCCTCGTCGGCGGTGTGCGCCGGCTGATCCTCGCCGCCACCCCCGACTCGGGCCTGCACGGCTTCGCCCGCAGCGCCGCCCTGGAGTTCCCCGGCGCCCTGGTCCGGGCGGTGGGGGTACACCCGAAGGAGGACCCGGCCCGCGTCGCCGCACAGCTCCTCGCCGAGTTGAGCGACGGCGCCGAGGCCCGGGCCTCCGTCTCCACCGGCGAGAGCGGCAGGAGCGGGCACGACCCTGACGGTGACGGCCCGGGCGCCGACCCCGCCGCCGCGCCTCTCCACTCCGTCGTCTACACCGCCGACGGAGCCCGCGTCACGGCCCGTCCGGTGCCGGCGGACCTCACCTCCACCGGATCGGCGCCACCCCTCGGCCGCGACTCCGTCGTCCTGCTCACCGGCGGCGCCCGCGGGATCACCGCCCGCACCGCGCTCGCCCTCGCCCGTGCCACCGGCTGCCACGTCGAGCTCGTCGGACGCACCCCCGGGCCGACGGCCGCGGAGGACGAGCGGTACGGGCAGGCCACGGACCGGGTGGCGCTGCGCGCCGCGCTGGTGGCGGCGGGGCTGCGCACTCCTGCTGAGATCGAGGCCGCCGCCTCCCGGATCCTCGCCGAGCGCGAGGTGCGGGCCACGCTGGCGGCCCTCGCCGGCGTCGCCGCCTCCGTCCGCTACCACCGCGCCGACGTCACCGACGAGCGGGCGGTACGGGCCGTCGTGGCGGCCGTCCGGGCCCGGCACGGCCGGCTCGACGGCATCGTGCACGGCGCCGGCACCCTCCGCGACGGTCTGCTGCGGGACAAGCGCCCGGAGGCCTTCGCCGAGGTGTTCACCACCAAGGTGGCCGGCGCCCGGCACCTCGCCGCGGCCGCCGCCGACCACGGCGACACGCCCGCCCCCGCCTTCCTGGCCCTCTTCGCCAGCGTGTCCGGGGTGTACGGCAACCGCGGCCAGAGCGACTACGCCGCCGCCAACGACGCCCTGGACGGTCTCGCCCACACCTGGTCGGCCCGCTTCCCCGGCCGGGTGCTGTCCCTCGACTGGGGCCCTTGGGCGGCCGAGGCGGGTGGCATGGTCACCCCCGAGTTGGAGCGTGCGTACGGCCGCCGCGGCATCGCGGTGCTCAGCCCCGAGGCGGGTACCGCCGCCTTCCTCGCCGAACTCGCGGACGGCCACGACGTACAGGTCGTCCTGACGGCGGCGCGGGACGAGGGGCACGGCGGTACCGCAGACAGAGCGGGGACCGTGCACGAAGCCGGAACCGGTGGCAGCGGGACCGGGAACGGCTTCGGGACCGGGGAGCGCCGTGACTGACGGCCCGCGGCGCGGGCCGCGACCGACCGACGCGGCCATCGTCGGGATGGGCGCGGTCTTCCCGGGGGCCCCGGACCTGGCCGCCTACCGCCGCAATCTGCTCGCCGGAACGGATTCCATCGGCGAGGTCCCGCCCGACCGCTGGGATCCCGAGGTGTACTACGACCCCGCCGGGGCCGTAGGGCCGGCGCGCGGGGACCGTTTCTACTGCCGGCGGGGCGGCTTCATCGACGGGCCGGCCGCCTTCGATCCGACCCGTTTCGGGATCATGCCGTCGGCGGTCGAGGGGGCCGAGCCGGACCAGCTCCTGGCCCTGCACGTGAGCGCCGAGGCGGTCGCCGACGCGGGCGGCGAGGAACGGCTGCCGGCAGACCGGTCGCGGATCGGGGTGGTGCTCGGACGCGGCGGTTTCATGGGCGTGGCCACTGCCCGGTTGGACCAACGGGTCCGGACCGCACACCAGTTGGCCCAGACCTTGCGGGAGGTGGCGCCCGAGCTCGGGGAGCGGCGCATCGCGCAGGTGCGCTCCGCCTTCCAGGACGCCCTGGGCCCGGATCGACCCGATGCCTCGATCGGGCTCGTGCCGAGCTTCACCGCCGCCCGGACGGCGAACCGGTTGGACTTCCGGGGCCCGGCCTACACCCTGGACGCGGCCTGCGCCTCCTCGCTCCTCGCGGTGGACCAGGCGGTCGGGCTGTTGGCGGGCGGGCGCTGTGACGTGGTGGTCGCCGGGGCGGTGCATCACTGCCACATCGCCACGCTGTGGAGCGTGTTCACCCAGTTGCGGGCGTTGAGTCCGACCGAGCGGATCCGCCCCTTCGACCGGCGGGCGGACGGAACGCTGCTCTCGGAGGGCACCGGCGTGGTGCTGCTGAAGCGGCTCGCGGACGCGGAGCGGGACGGGGACCGGATCTACGCGGTGATCCGGGGCACGGGGGTCGCCGGTGACGGGCGCGCGGCGAGCCTGATGAGCCCGCTCGTCACGGGGCAGGTACGGGCGCTCGAACGGGCGTGGCGGGAGGCCGGTCTGGATCCCCGCTCCCCCGGGGCGCTGGGGCTCCTGGAGGCGCACGGCACGGGCACGCCGATCGGGGACGCGGCCGAACTGGACACGTTGACAAGGGTGTTCGGGACGTCGGACGAGGGTGCGGGGTCGGCGGGGATCGGCTTCGGGTCGGTGAAGTCGATGCTGGGGCACACCATGCAGGCGTCGGGGATCGCCGGGTTGATCAAGGCGGCGCTGGCGGTGCACGAGGGCGTCCTGCCGCCCACCCTGCACCTGGAAGAGCCGCACCCGGACCTGGCCCGGACGCGGATGCGGCCGGTGGCGGTGGCCGAGCCGTGGGAACGCGGACCCGAGCCCCGGCGGGCCGGTGTCAACGCGTTCGGGTTCGGCGGGATCAACGCCCACGTGGTGCTGGAGGAGGCCCCGGGTGCCTCCGCACACCCCGGTGGCGGCGCGCCGAGACCCGCGCCGCCGGTGCGCCGCTTCCTGCCGATGGGCTCGCCGACCCCGACCCCGACCTCGACTCCGGCCGCGACGGGGGCGGGGGCGCGGGAGGACGTGCTCCTGCTCGCCGGGGAGAGCACGGCCGACGTGGCCGAACTCCTGGCCGCGGCGCCCTCGGATCCGTTGGGCATGTCGTCCGGGGACGGCCCGTGCCGGCTCGCGGTGGTCGGGCCCACGCCGCAGCGGCTCGCGCTGGCCGCGAAGGTGCTGGCGCGCGGGCGGACGTGGCACGGCCGGGGGGACGTGTGGTTCACACCCGAACCCCTGGGCGGCCGGCTCGCGTTCCTCTACCCGGGCCTGGAACCGGAGTTCGCACCGGTCGCCGACGATGTCGCGGACCTGCTCGGCCTGGACCGCCCCCGGCTCGGACGGGGCGGGGAGTTGATGGAACGGGCGTTGGACGCCATCGAAGCGGGCCGGTTCTTCGGCCGCGCCCTCGGTGAACTGGGCATCGAGGCGGACGTGTCGGCCGGTCACAGCCTGGGCGAGTGGGCGGCGATGGTGGCGGCCGGCATGTACCCGCGGGAGGCCGTCGACACCTTCCTCGCCTCGCTGCGGCCGGGCTCGCTGAAGGTACCGGACCTCGTGTACGCGGCACTGGGCTGTGGGGCGCCGCGGGCCGAGGCGGCGCTGCACGGCGAGGACGGGGTGGTGGTCAGCCACGACAACTGCCCGCACCAGTCGGTGGTGTGCGGGGATCCCGCCGGGGTCGCCCGGGTCGTGGCCCGGCTGGGGGCCGAGGGGGTGCTGTGTCGGGAGCTCCCGTTCCGTTCGGGGTTCCACACGCCGATGTGGGAGCCGTACCTGGGTCAGGTCCGGGCGGCGTTCGACCGGCTCCCGTTGCGTCCGGCCGCGGCGGGGCGGGTCTGGTCGGCGACGACGGTGTCCCCGTTCCCGGCGTCGACCGAGGAGGTACGGGAGTTGGTGGTGCGGCATCTCCTGGAGCCGGTGCGCTTCCGCGAGTTGACGCTGCGGATGTACGAGGAGGCGGGGGTGCGGCACTTCGTGACGCTGGGCCCGGGGAGCCTGCCGGGGTTCGTCGAGGACACCCTGCGGGACCGGCCGCACCTGTCGGTGGCCGCGTCCTCGCCCCGCCTGTCGGGCGTGGCCGCATTGCGTCGGGCGTGTGCGGCGCTGTGGACGCAGGGGCAGGCGCCGAAGTGGGACCGGCTGTCGCAGGACACCCCGCCCGACCCGATCGGGACGCCGGCCCCGAGCACGAAGCTCACGGCCCCCGCGGCCCTCACCCCGACCGCGCCGGCGGGCCGGCCGGCGGTGTCCCGCGCGGTGCCGCTGGACCTGGGCTCCCCCCTGGTGCGTCTCTCCCCCGCCGCCCTGGCCCGACTGCGCGCCCCCGGCCCGGCGGGGGCCGAGGTCCCGACGGGGAGCGCGGCCCGGGCCCCGTACCGCGGTGGCACCGAAGGCGGCGCGGACGGCGGTGTCGGTGACGGCACGGGGCAGGCCCCGGGGCGGGCGGTCCTGCGGCTCGGTCTCGACACGCTGCCCTACGTCCGGGACCACCGGGTCTACCTCCAGCCGGCCGGCTGGCCGGAGGAGTCCGACTGGTTCCCCGTCGTCCCCATGACCACCATGCTGGAGCTGGCCTCGCAGGCCGCCCTGGCCCACACCGCCCGCACCGACCACGGCCGGGACGCCGTCGAGGTCGTCGGGTACGAGGACGTCCGCGCCCTGCGGTGGCTCCCCGTCGAGCCCGCCCACGACATCGAGGTCCGTGTCCGCGCGGACGGCCCCGGGCGCGTCCACGTCGCTCTGGGCGAGTACGCCGGCGTCGTCGTGCTGCTCGGCCGGTCCTTCGACCCGGCGCCGGCGCCCGACCCCACGCCGCTGCGCGACCCGGGCCCCGCCCCCGTCAGCGCGGACGCGCTCTACCGTGACCGGTGGATGTTCCACGGCCCCCGCTTCGCCGGGGTGCACGAGGTCCGAACCGTGGCCGCCGACGGCATCCGGGGCGTGCTGCGCGCCCTCCCGGACCCCGGGGCGCTGCTCGACGCCGCCGGGCAGTTGTTCGGGCACTGGATGCAGCTCCGGCTGCCGGTGGACCGGCTCGTGTTCCCCGCCACCGTCGAACGGGTCCGTTTCCACGGGCCGCCGCCCCCGCCGCACGCCCTGGTGGCGGCCACCGCCCGGATCCGGGAGGTCCGCGGGACCACCGTGCGGGGCGATCTCGAACTGTGCCGTCCCGACGGCCGGGTCTGGGCCCGGATCGACGGTTGGACGTACCGGCGCTTCGGCGCCGACGAGCGGGTGTGGCCGATGAAGTTCACCCCGGAGGTCTGCGGGATCGGTGAGCCGCAGCCCGCCGGGTGGTGCCTGGCCCGCCGCCGGTGGACGGATCCCGCGTCGCAGGAGCTGGTGATGCGCCGCTATCTCGGGGCGGCCGAGCGGGCCGTGTACGAGCGGCGGTCACCGCGGGAGCGGCCCGCCTGGCTGCTCGGCCGGATCGCGGCCAAGGACGCGCTGCGGGGCCTGCTGTGGGACGGCGGCGCCGGTGCGGTGTTCCCGGTGGAGGTGCCGGTCGGCAACGACCCGTCGGGGCGTCCGGTACCGGAGGGGCCGCTGGTCACGGGAGTTCACCTCTCGATCGCGCACAAGGACCGGCTGGCGGTCGCCCTGGCCCACCGCGCACGGCCCGTCGGGGTGGACGTCGAGACGGTGACCACCGATCCCGACGCCCTGGCGCGGATCGCCCTGGGTCAGGGCGAACGGGCCCTGGCCGAAAGGCTGGCGGCCCTCGACGGGAGCTCGCTGTCGGCCGCGCTGACCACGCTCTGGTGTGCCAAGGAGGCCGCCGCGAAGGCCGAGGGCACCGGTCTCGCCGGCCGCCCCCGCGACTGGCGGGTGTCGGGCGATCCCGGATCCGGTGTCCTGCGCGTGGTGTCCCCCGCGCGCGTCGCCCACACGGTCCGCCACGACACGATCCCCGCGAGCCACCCCACCCCCCTCGACCACCTCGTCGCCTGGACGGAGCCCCACCATGACCACTGACATCCTCGCCGAGATCACCGACATGCTCGTGGAGATCGTCGGCGACGAGTTCCTCGTCGCCCAGGAGGTCACGATGCGCACCACCTTCAACGACGACCTCGCCTTGGAGAGCATCGAGTTCGTCGCGCTCGCCGAGTCGCTGCACCACCGCTACGGCGCCGAGGTCGACCTGATGGGCTTCCTCGCGGAGAAGGACATGGACGGCATCCTCGCCATGTCGGTGGGCGAGATCGTCGAGCACATCGCCCGGGTCACGCACGGTTCCCTCGCGCGGGCGACCGGCTCCCCCGCCTCCGCCGCCTCGGCCGGCTGAGCCGCCGTGTCCTTCGTCCGCGCGAACGGCCTGCGCTTCCACGTCCAACGGCTCCCGGCCGACGCCGGGTCCGACGCCGGCCGCCGACCCGTGGTGGTCTTCCTGCACGGCCTCGTCGTCGACAACCTGTCCTCCTTCTACTGCCCCCTGGCCGTGCCGGTGGCCCGGTCCGGGTTCGAGACCGTGCTGTACGACCTGCGCGGACACGGCCGTACGGAGCGGCCGGCCGGCGGGTACGACAGCGCCACCGCGGTACGCGACCTCGTGGCGATGCTCGGCGCCCTGGGCCTCGGGAACCGGCCGGTCCACCTCGTCGGCAACAGTTACGGCGCGACCCTCGCCGTGCACGCCGCGCTGGCCCGCCCCGACCTGGTCGTGGGGCTGACCCTGCTCGAACCGCCGCTCGCCGGGGCCTGGGTGGAGAACATGGTGGACACCCTGTCGGCCGCCGCGTTGAGCCTGGAGGACAGCCCGGTGCCGGCCGAGCTGCTGACCCTTCGGCTGCGGAAGGCCGCGAACCTGACCGCGATCGCGGACGACCTGCTCAACCGGACCAGCCTGATCGACGACATCGCGGCCAGTCGCGTCTTCACCCCGGCCGACTACGCACGGTTGGACTGCCCGACCCTGACACTGTGCGGGGAGCACTCCGAACTGCTGGCGGGCGGGCGGACGTTGGTACGTCATGCCCCGCGGGCGACGCTGACGGTCCTGCCGGGTCTGGGGCACGACGTACTCAAGGAGAGCAGTGGTGTCCTGCGGGAGACCGTGCTCGCCCACCTCGAAACGACGGCCGCGTCGCGGGCGCGGACGGGAGCTCTGATCCGATGAGGGTGCTGTTCACGGTTCCGCCGCTCGCGGGGCACGTCAATCCGACCGCCGCCGTCGGGGCGGAACTCGCCTCGCGGGGCCACGAGGTGGCCTGGACCGGGCCGCCCGGGGAACTCGCCCGACTGCTCCCCCCGCACGCCCGGATCCTCCCTGCGGGGGAGCACGTCGCGGGCGGCTACGCCGGGCTGCACGAGCGGTGGCGCGACCTGCGCGGGGTGGCCGCGCTGCGCTTCCTGTGGGAGGAGGCGCTGATACCGCTGGCCCGGGCGATGGAACCGGGGGTGCGCGCCGCGGCCGCCCGGTTCGCGCCGGACGTGTTGGTTGCCGACCAACAGGCCCTGGCGGGACCGATTGTGGCTCGTCGGCTCGACATCCCGTGGGTGACGTCGGCCAGCACCTCCGCCGAACTCACCCGTCCCTTCGCCGGATTCCCCAAGGTCGGGGAGTGGGTGTCGGAGCGGATCGGCGCGCTGCTGAGCGAGTACGGCGCTGACGACGGGGGCTGGGATCCGCGGTTCTCCGAACGCCTGGTGTGGGTGTTCTCCACGCCCGAGTTGGTGGGGACGGGCGCCGAGGTTCCACCGCACCACGCCTATGTGGGTCCGGCCTTCGGGGCCCGGCCGGCGGCGCCCGATTTCCCCTGGCGGCGGCTGGACCCGGCGCGCCGGCGGGTCCTGGTGTCGTTGGGCACGCTCAACCAGGAGGCCGGCATCCGGTTCTACCGCGCGGTCCTCGGCGCCGCCGAACGCCTCGCCGACGACGTGCAGTTGGTGCTGTCCGCCCCCGCCTCCACGATCGTGGGTCGGGCGCCGGCGAACGTGCTGGTCCAGGACGGCGTTCCCCAGCTGGAGCTGCTGCCGCACCTGGACGCGGTGGTCAGCCACGGCGGCCACAACACCGTGTGCGAGGCACTCGCGCACGGGCTGCCGCTGGTGGTCGCGCCCATCCGGGACGACCAGCCGATCGTGGCCCGCCAGGTCGTCGAGGCGGGCGCCGGCGTCCGGGTGCGCTTCGGCCGGACGGGGCCCGAGGAACTGCGCGACGCGCTCACGGCCGTGCTGGACGATCCCGGCCCCCGCCGGGCCGCCCGCCGCATCCAGGCCTCCTTCGCCGCGGCCGGCGGGGCCGCCGCCGCGGCCGACCGGTTGGAGAAGCTGTCATGACGCCACCCCCTTCGCACCGGGTCCGGTGGACCTCCGTCGCGGTCCTGGTCGCTCTCGGCGCGGGCACGGTTCGCTCCCACCGCAGGCTGCGGTCCCTCCCGGTGCTGCCCACGATCCCGCCGGCCGCGTCGACCGGGGTGCCGCGCGCCGCCGGCTGGCGGCTGCTGACGGCGCGCGGCGTCGAGCCCGATCCGGCGACCTTCCTGTCGGCCTGCGCGCACGCCGACCGGGAAGGCCTGCGGGTGCTCGACCTGCTGCCCGGCGACCTGGCCGTCGAGCGGGCCCTCGGGCTGCTGCGGTTGGTCGATCCGACCCGGTACGGGGCCGACCGGCTGGGCGAGGGCCGCGGCGCCGGGTTCGCCGTGCTGGTCGCGGAGGAGGTGCTGACCCGGGCCGGGGTGGAGGCCGGTGACACGCCCCGGGAGCCGGCGGAACTCCTCGCGCTGACACGCCGCTTGAAGGAGTACGCGCCCGCCGCGGCGGGGTTGGCCGTCGCACCGGCGCTCCGCGCGGGCCGCCGGCCGGAGCCGACCGGTGCGGTACGGGCCGCCGAGCTGCGGGCGCAGGGCCTGCCGCCGGGCACGGTCGTCGCGGCGCAGCTCGCCGGGCTCGGCCTGCTCGCGGCCGTCGCCGCACGGCAGGGGCGGTGGGGCGCCGCCGCGGCGGGGCTGTACTGGCTCCAGCCGTACCTGGTCCTCGCCGGCCCGGGATCGCCCCTGCGTCCCGCCGACCTCGCCGCCGCCGGCGCACTCCGGCCGGCGCGCGCGCTCGGCGCGGCCCTGCGGACGGCCGCCGACCTCGCCCGGACCTGCCCGGCGGCCGACGACACGGACCGGGCGGCCGCCTACCGGGCCGAACTGGCCGACGGCACCGCCCGGTTCCTCGAAGCACGCCGGCCGGACTGTCCGTGGTGCGGCTCCCGGCGGCTCACCGTGCGACTGCGGGTGCCGGACCTGCTCCAGGGCAAACCGGGCCGCTTCACCCTGGAGGAGTGCGGGGACTGCGGGCACGTCTTCCAGAACCCCCGACTGACTGTGGAGGGGCTGGAGTTCTACTACCGGGACTTCTACGACGGTCGCGGGGGCGAGAGCGCGGGATCCGTGTTCGGGCGGCTCGGCGACTCGTACCGCAAGCGCGCCGGGATGCTCGAACCGTACGGCGAACCGGCGTCCTGGTTGGACGTGGGCACCGGGCACGGCCACTTCTGCAACGCGGCGCGCGCCGTGTGGCCGAACACCCGCTTCGACGGGCTGGACATGGGTGACGGGGTCCGGGACGCCGAGCGGCGCGGCTGGGTGGAGTCCGGGTTCCAGGGTCAGTTCCCCGAGTTCGCCGCGAAGTTGGCCGGCCAGTACGAGGTGGTGAGCATGTACCACTACCTGGAGCACACCCGGGATCCGCTCGCGGAGCTGGACACGGCGGCCGC
The DNA here is from genome assembly GCF_036231985.1 of Streptomyces sp. NBC_01426. GTDB lineage: Bacteria > Actinomycetota > Actinomycetes > Streptomycetales > Streptomycetaceae > Streptomyces. The sequence goes on along the minus strand of NZ_CP109500.1, from coordinate 1,596,548 downwards.
CGTCCTGGCACCGGGCGGGTTCCTCGCGATCGAGCTCCCCGATCCGCGGTCGCGGATGGCCCGCCTGCTGGGGTCGGCCTGGTTGCCCTGGTTCCAGCCCCAGCACCAGCACCTGATCCCGGCGGCGAACCTGCGGGAGGCGCTGGCCGACCGCGGGTTCACGGTCCTGGCCGAGGAACACGGTCAGGCCCACCAGGGCAACGACTTCGTCGGCGCGGTGGCCCTGACCACGACCCGGCTGGCCCCCGATCCGGACCGCCCGTGGGCTCCCCCGGCGGGGCCCAGGCGGCGGATCCTGGCCCGCGCGGTCCGGGCGGCCGCGCTGCCGTGCCTCGCGGGCGCGGTGGTGCTCGACGCGCTCCGCACGGTTGCGGCCCGCCGCACGGACGGCGGCAACGCGTACCGGATGCTCGCGCGCAAGGACGGCGGCGACCCGTACGCGATGCCGGCCCACACGGACGGCGACACCCCGCAGCGGATCCCGGCCCGCGGGGACGAGCGGTGACCGCCGGTCGGGTGGGCACGGTCGGGCCGGACCTGGCCCGCCGGGCCACCGCCGATCCCCTGTTCCGGCTGGTGGCGTACGCGTTGGAGGCGGCGCACGGCCGGCCCCCGACCGCCGTCTGGAGCGCCCCGTACGCCTTCCACCTGGACCGCGGCGCGTGGCCGGCGGGCTCCCCGGGCGGCCCGCACCCGGGCCCCGGCTCGGTCGCGGGCGCCGGCTGGCCGGTCGCCGCGGCCGCCGCGCCGCGTGACGACGGGCTGGTCCGACTCAGCTCGCTCGCCCACCCCGCCGACGGCTGCGATCTGCCGCTCACCCCGGCGGGGCCCGCGCCGACCCCGCCGGCCTGGGCGGTCCGTCCCTACGCGGTGCTGCGGGCGCTGGCCCGCGCCGGGTACGGGCGCGGCGGGACCGACCTGCACGTCCAGGGCTCGCTGACGGAGGCCTCCGGGCTGGACACGTCGGAGCCGGCGGACTGCGCGGTGGCGCTCGCGGTGGCCGACGCGCACTCGCCGCCGGGCGTGGATCCGGACCGGGCGGAGCTGGCCGGGCTGCTGGCCGAGGCGCTGCCGGACGGGGACACGGCCCTGCGCCGGGCGGCGCTGTTCGCCCGCCCCGGGCAGGCCCTGCTGCCGGGGGACTCCGACGCTCCCCGGTACGCGGTCTTCGACCCGGCGGCCTCGGGCGCGCGGCTGGTGCTCCTGGTCGTACGCGGCGATCCGGCCCGGTGGGCGACGGAGTCGGCCCGGGCCGTGGCCCGGGCCCGGGAGGCCGGGGCGCTGCGGGCCTGGCCGCCGGGGAGGCTCCCGGGACGGAGCGCGCTGATGCTGATGCCCGAGGAACGCAACACGGCCGTCCGGGCCGCCGTGGCACGGGAGTTCCGCGATCGGGCGTGCCCGGCGCCCCGGTTCCTGAACATCGCCGTGGCCGGTGGGGCCCGGCGCGAGGACTGAACACCCGCATCCCACCCACCACCCTGTCGGCGTCCCGCCGCATCGAGGAGGAAACGTCCATGCCCATCACCGCGAGACAGCGGACCCGAAGGTCCGCGCCGATCGCCGCACTCGGCGCGTTCGTGTTGCTCGCCGCCTTCACCGTAGCCAACTCCCAGGCGGCGGACGGTGGTTCTACGACAGCGCGGACGCGTTCCGTGGCGACCGCCGACGCCGCCGCGCTGCCGAGCTACGACCACGTGGTGGTCGTCGTGTACGAGAACAAGCAGTACGGGGAGGTCATCGGCAGCGCGAACGCCCCGTACATCAACCAGTTGGCGAAGGACGGCGCGAGCCTGACCGGCATGAAGGCGCTGACCCATCCCAGCCAGCCGAACTACTTCAACCTCTTCTCCGGCGCCACCCAGGGCATCACCGGCGACGGTTGCTACACCCCGCAGTCGATGTCCGCCCCCAACCTGGGCCAGGAGGTCCTCGCGGCGGGCAGGACGTTCGCCACGTACAACGAGGACCTGCCCGGCCAGGGCTCCACGGCCTGTACCAGCGGGCAGTACGCGCAGAAGCACAACCCGTGGTTCGCCTTCAAGAACGTCCCGCTCGACACCGGGAAGACCTGGGCGCAGTTCCCGCAGGGCGATTTCGCGTCGCTGCCGAACCTGTCCTTCGTCGTGCCGAACCAGTGCAACGACATGCACTCCTGCCCGGTGGCCACGGGCGACACCTGGACCAGGAACAACCTCGACGCGTACGCGCGGTGGGCGAAGGCCAACAACAGTCTGCTGGTGCTGACCTGGGACGAGGACAACTACCTCGGCTCGAACCGGATCGCGACGGTCTTCCACGGCGCGAACGTGAAGACCGGCGCGTATGCGAGCGCCTACAACCACCATCACCTGCTGCGCACCCTGGAGGACCTGCTCGGGACGGCGACGCACGCCGGCAACGCGGCCAACGTCGCACCCGTCACGGAGGTGTTCGGCGGCTCCACGGAACCCACGCCCACCCCCACGCCGACTCCCACCCCGACCCCGACGCCCACGCCGACCCCGACGTCGGGTGATCTGCGGATCGTCGACCCCGGACCACAGACCTGCCGCTTCAACCAGACCTGCACCATCCGACTCACCACCACCGGAGGCACACCCCCCATCCGCTACACCACCACCACACTCCCCTGGGGACTCACCCTCGACCCCACCACCGGACGCATCACCGGCACACCCTGGACCACCGGAACCCACCCCATCACCGCCACCGCCACCGACCCCACCGGCGCCACCACCCACACCACCTTCACCCTCACCCTCAACTGGTTCTGAGACGGCGCGGAGTCGGGCTTGAACAACCCGTCCTCCAAGCCGCACTGTTGGCCGGGTCTCTTCCACACGGTCAGGAGAATCGGCTTGTCGTCCCACACTGCAGACGCACACGTCATCGATCCCGCCGGGGGGTGTCCGCACGCCCTCAACGCCCGCCTGCGGTCCCAGGGCGCCGTCGCGGAGGTCGTCCTCCCCGGCGGAGTGCCCGGCGCGGTCGTCCTGGGCCACGACGCACTGAAGGAGTTCCTCGCCCACCCCGATGTCGCCAAGGACGCCCGGCACTTCCCCGGCCTGCGCGACGGCACCGTCCCCCGGGACTGGCCCCTGCGGGTCTTCGCCGACGCCCAGGGCATGCACACGGCCGACGACGCCGACCACCGCAGGCTGCGTTCACTCGTCGGCAACGCCTTCACCGCCCGCCGGGTCGAGCGACTGCGGCCGCGCATCGAGGAGTTGACCTCCGGACTGCTCGACGACCTCGGCGCGGCGGCGGCAGCGTCCCCGGACGGCGTCGCCGACCTCAGGACCCACTTCGCACTGCCCCTGCCAATGAGTGTCATCTGCGAACTGCTCGGCGTGGACCAGGAACACCGGGGGCGGCTGCACCACCTGTCCAACACGGTGATCGTCTCCACCGACACCACCCCGGCCGAGGTGATGGCCGCCGTGCGCGAGCTCGTCGCGCTCATGGGCACCATCGCCGCCGCCCGCCGGGCCGCACCGGGCGACGACCTCACCAGCGCCCTGATCGCGGCCCGCGACGAGGACGGCGACCGGCTCAGCGAGGCCGAACTCATCGGCACGATGCGGCTGATGCTCGTCGCCGGCCATGAGACCACCCTCAACCTGATCAGCAACGCCGTGCGCGCCCTGTGCACCCACCGCGATCAGCTCGCGCTGGTCCGCGAGGGCAAGGCGAGCTGGTCGGACGTGGTCGACGAGACCCTGCGCTGGGACGGCCCCGTCAGCTGGTTCCCGTTCCGCTACCCCACCCGGGACGTGACCGTGGGCGGGACCCTGATCCCCCGCGGCACCCCGGTCCTCGCGGGCTACACCGCGGCCGGCCGGGACGAGGCCGCGTACGGTCCCGGGGCGGACCGGTTCGACCTCACCCGGGGGAACAGCCGCAATCTCTCCTTCGGGCACGGTGCGCACTACTGCGTGGGCGCCCCGCTCGCCCGGCTGGAGGCCGGCATCGCCCTGGAGCGGCTCTTCGACCGGTTCCCGGACCTCGACCTCGCGGTGCCCGAGGCGGAACTGCCCTACCAGCGCAGCTTCATCGGCAACAGCGTGCAGACCCTCCCGATCCGTCTGGGGTGACCCGGCGCGCGGCGTCCCCCGGACCGGCCCGGGGAGGGCGCGGTCCGGCGGACGCCGGCGGGGGAGCGGGGTCGGGATTCGGGCGTCAGGGCCTTAGGCATCAGGCCTTCGGGAGCAGGCCTTCAGGGAATCAGGCCTTCGGCATCAGGACGGAGTCCACCAGGTAGACCGTCGCGTTGGCGGTGTGGACGTCACCGCAGACCACCGACGCGTTGCCGTTCACCTTGAAGGACTCGCCGGAACCGGAGGTGGTCAGTCGCTGCTTGGACAGGGTGTCGAAGGAGCCCTGCTCCAACTGCTTCGGCGTCAGCTCCTGGCCCACCACGTGGTAGGTGAGGACCTTGATGAGCTGTGCCTTGTCGGCCAGCAGCTTGTCCAGGTCGGCCTTCGGCACCTTGGCGAAGGCCTCGTTGGTCGGTGCGAACACCGTGATGTCCTTCGCGCTGTTCAGGGTGTCGACCAGGCCGGCCTTCTTGACGGCGGTGACCAGGGTCGACAGGGCCGGGTTGTTCGACGCGGCCGTCGCCACGGGGTCCTTGGCCATGCCGGCGAAGGAGCCCGAGCCGCCCTTCGGCACCGAGGCGCAGCCCGGTCCGAACGGTTCGCCGTCCGCCGCCATCGCGGAACCCGCGGCGAGAGCCGGCCCCAGGGCCAGTGCGGCCACGGCCGACGCGGCGAACGCCGCCCTGCGTATGCCTGTGTTGCGACGTGCTGTCATCACGTGACTCCTCGGGTCGGGTCGTTCCCCCCGCCCGCGGGCGCCCCGCCCGACAGTGCGGGTCGCGGGCGTCCCGGGTCTTCCTTCACACGGGTCATTCGGAGCCGCCGGGCGACCGGTTTGGTGGGGTGTGTCTGATGCGTGCCGCCCGGAGGGAGCCCCTCGGGCCCCGCTCCTACGCGGCGCCCGCCGCCGGGAACGCGAGCACCACCAGCGGATCCGTGGTCGGTGCGGCCGAACCGCCCGCCGGTTCCTCCGTGACCCCGACCCCGGTGGCGGGGCCCACCTCGCCCCTGAGCAGCGCCGGCGCGTCGGGTCGCGCCGGGTCCATCAGCCCGGCCGGACGCATGACGCCCTTCGGGTCGGCGTACCACAGCTGGTACACCCGCCCCTCGGGCGGCGCCGCCAGGCCATCGGCCACGAACACGGCCCGGTCCCGGTCCCGGGAGAGCACCACCGTGCCCGTGCCGCCGTCGGCCATGCGGCCCGTGGTCAGCCGCGCGTCGGGCGCCGCCAGCAGCTCCGTGAGGGCCGCCGCCCGCGCCTCGACCCGTCGGGCGTCCTGCCGGGCCGTCTCGGCCCGCTGGTACTGCCAGGCCGCCACCCCGCCGAAACCGACCGCCGCCGCGAGGCAGGCCGCCAGGGCCCAGCGGAGCCAGGGCGGGGCGGGCCGCGCGTAGTGCGCGGGCACCCGTACGGGATCCGGCCGCGCGGGCACCGCCCGGATCTCGCGCAGCACCGACTCCCAGAGCGCCGGCGGCGGCTCCACGGCCACCGCCCGGCCCAGCAGGGCCGCGGTGGCCGCGAGTTCCGCGACCTCCCGCAGGCACGCCTCGCAGGTCTCCAGGTGCGCCTCGAAAGCCGCCCGCTCCGCCGGGGGCAGCGCGTCCGTGACGTAGGCGCCCGTGCCCTCGTGCATGCGCGTCGCGCCTTCCGCGCCTTCCGTGTCCTCTGTGCTCATCCGCCGTTCACCCCGAGACAGTCGCGCAGCCGCAGCAGCCCGTCGCGCAGGCGCGTCTTCACGGTACCCAGCGGCACCGACAGCTCCTCGGACACCTCGCGGCAGGTCAGACCCCGGTAGTAGGCCAGGGTGACCGACTGGCGCTGGATCTCGGTCAGCGAGCCCAGGCAGCGCCGCACCCGGTCACGCTCCTCGTGGTGCTCCACCGCCTCGCTCACCTCGTCGAACTCCGGAAGCGCGGCCTCCAGCCGCGCCGCGCGCCGTTCCCGCTCGGTCGAGGCCTGCGCGGAACGCACCCGGTCCACCGCGCGGCGGTGCGCCATCGTCAGCACCCAGGTCCGCACGCTGCCCCGGTCGGCGCGGTAGCGCCCGGCGGTACGCCACACCTCGACGAGCACCTCCTGCGCCACCTCCTCGGCCTGGGCCCGGTCGCGCAGCACCGTGTACGCCAGGCCCAGCACGGACCCGCTCACCGCCTCGTACACCGAGACGAAGGCGTCCTCGTCCCCTTCGGCGACCCGGCCGAGGAGGGCGGACATGCCGTCCTCGGCGCGGTCCGCTCGTGTCACGTCGTTCACGGGAAGATCCTCCGGGATTCCCGGTCGTTCGTCGGCATCCGCGCGCCTCATGAGCCATTCGTAGCCGCCGAGCCACTGGATTGGCCCCGCCCGTCGGCGGTGCCCGCCGGCCCCGCACCCGTCATCCGCGGGGCCTGCGCTTGCGCAGCTCGACCACCCCGTCGGTGATCAGGTCCCACGGCTCCGAGCGCGGCGACGGCTCCCGCGCCGGGTCCCCGACCCGCAGCAACGGGGGAACGGCCTGGTCGGGGTCCCCGCCGGCCCGGATCGGCGCGGTCGCGAGGTCGGACGGGGCTTCCGGCGCCGGGGAGGGCCGCTCCGGCTCGGTCTCGGACATGCTCGGTGCGCTCCTGGGGGCGTCGGAAGGGGCGGCCACCGGATCGCTCCGACAGCCGCCCCTGTTCGTGTCCGGGCCAGTGAACCGACCACCCGTCCAGTGCGGTGATCAGCCGTATGCGCTCTCCCTCTCACGAGTGTGGAATTACCCACGTGAGGGTGACGGTCACGGGAAGTCCCGGACAGTGCCACGGCCGATGATGTAGGTCACTTCGCGGCGGGAAGCGCGGCTGCGATCCCCGCCGCCAGGGCGTACGGATCCCCGACCGGCGTCTGGGCATGGCGCGTGGTCCGCCGCGCCCACTCCTCCTCGAAGGCGTGCCAGTCGATCTGCCGGGGCACCGCCCGCCGGACCAGCGCCTCCTCCAGCGTGGCGAAGTACGCGTCCCAACGCGGCGCGTACAGCTCCGAGACGAGACCGCCCCACTCACGGTTCGCGTAGTCGTGCAGCGAGCCTCCCTCCGAGGCGGCCCGCGGCCCCCACACGCTCAGGAGCGAACGCGCGTCGTATTCGTACCGGTCCGCCTCCGCCCGGTCCGCGCCCCGGGAGCGGGCGGCCGAGAGGCGGGGACCCAACAGGAAGTGCGGGTCGGCGCTCGTGACGGCGTCCAAGCGCCTCTCACCGTCGCGCCACTGCGCGGTCAACTCACGGAACAGGCGCACGTCCTTCGCGTCGTACGCCGCCCTGATCCTCGGCAGCAGCACCCGCGAATGGTTCGCCAACGCCTGCCGGGCCGTGTCCACCAGGTCGTACCGGTAGGCGCTGGAACCCCGCAGCGGCGGGGCCACCTTCAACAGGTGGTCCAGGGCGCGCCGCACCGAACCCGCCGGATAGCGCATCGACGTGGGGCTCCATCGGGCGGATCCCGCCGCGCTCAGGCTCGGCCGGGCCGTGAACAGGCCGTCCTGGGACTCCGACCACAGGCCCGAGGGGGTGCTGTACGGGCCCTTGCGCAGTTCCTCCCACGCGGCCGCCGCCTCGGCGTCGGCGCGCCCGTACCGGCGGGCGGAGTACGCCGCGAACCACTTCCTCTGGTCGATCGGCCCGGACTCCCAGGCCAGATCCGTGAAGAGGTCGAAGGCGGCGGGATCGGTCCCGGTGGCCTCCGGCATGTACGCGATGCCCGCGAGCGCACTGTTCGGCTTGGACCGCCACGCGCCGAACCGGTCGGCCCACACCGGGGTGTTGGCGCCGATCGTGGTGTGTCCGCCGAAGTTGGGGATCGTGCCCAGCGCGTAGGGAGCGCCGCCCCAACGGGCCTCCCGGTCCAACCCGTCGTACCGGTCGGACAGTCCGTCCAAGACCAACAGCTTCGAGGTGTCGACCCCGGCCAGGAGTTCCCTCCTCGGATCCTCCTGCCAGCCCAACACGGCCCACAGTGCGCCGGGATGGGCCGCCCACAGCGCCTTCTGCACCGCCCCGGCGGCCGCCGCCACGTCCACCCGACCCGTCTTGCCGCCCTCGTGCAGCGGGCTCATCCGGTACATGGAACTGTCTCCGAACACCGCCCGCTGTTCCGCGTAGTACGCGGCGGCCAGCTTCCCGAACGCGGCTGAGTTCGGGTCCAACCAGTCCGGACGGTCGAAGCCCGCCCAGACGCCCTGCGGCACCGTCGTGGCACCGGGGTTGCGCGCGGCGAACGCCGGCGGCACCGTGCCGAAGAAGCCCGGCAGCACCGGGGTCATGCCGAGACCGCGCAACTGCTCGGCGATCCGGCCGCCGACCCCGGCCCGCTCGCGCATCAGCCCTTCCGAGACCGGTCCGCCGAAGCCGCTCATGTTCTGCAACAGCCACCAACTCTGGTGCGCGGGGCCGGGGATCCACGCCCTCAGCTCCGCCGCCGAGTATCCGAACCGCTGGAGCGCCCGGTAGTACGGATACTCGGCGCCGACCTGCACGAACACCTCGTTGACGCCGTGCAGGGCCAGCAGGTCGATCTGCCGCCGGTGCTCCTCGAAGGTGCGGTAGGGGCCCGAGTAGCCGTCGTCGGTGTCGTTGAGCGCGTACCGGTGGCCGACCAGCGCGCTCCGGGTGACCGGCTTCGGTACGGCCGGCAGGCGCTCCGGCAGCATCCCCAGGCTGTCGCCGGGCCAGCCGATGTCGGCGCCCGCGACGTGCTGGAGGTACCAGCCGACCCCGGTGAGCAGGGTCGCTCCGCTGGTGCCGCGCACCGTGATGGCGCCCGCCGTCCCGGACACCGTGAAGGTGTCCGCCGCGCCGCCCGCGTCGGGCGCCAGGGTGAACTGCCCGGCGTGCCGCGGCAGCAGCCGCTCCAGGGCCTCCCGCGCCGGACGCGCGTCGAAGTCCCGGGCCGGCGTAACCCGACGTACGTCGGACTGCCGTACGTCGGACTGCCGTACGTCGGACTTCCGCGCGCCGGGCGCGGCGGGTGATCCCGCGCCCGAGGCGACCGCCCCGGGCGCCGCCCCCGCCAGGACCAGGACGAGCAGTGCCGCGGGAAGCGCCGCCACCGCGACCGTACGGCGCCCTCGCGGGCGCCCGCTGCGTGCCATCGAGCCGTACCTCATTCCGTCGATCGGAGCCGTCGGGTCGGAGCGTCGGACCGGAGCCGTCAGACCGGCAGGGCCCAGGTCTGGTCGATCCGGTGGTCGCCACAGGGGGTCAGGCGCAGCCGCTCGGCCGGCGCGTCCGGGGTCGCCGCGGCCGCGGGCGCGGTCAGGCACAGCCCGCTGCTCTTCTCGACCAGGGCGCCGGGACGGTCGTGCGCCCAGCTCTGCCGGGATCGCCCGGGCACGCAGTCGGCGAGCTCCACCAGGTCGTCGTCCCCGGCGGTCAGGCACTGGCCGGCCGACCGCAGACGGGAGTCGGGGCCCACGGTCCACCGCTGGTCGGGGGCGCCGGTACAGGCGGCCATGACCACCGCGCCGACACCGCTGGTGTTGGCCCCGTCGGCGCACTTGGCCGCGTTGCCGGCAATCTGCCCGGTCGGCACGGCCTTGCCGCAGCCGCGCGGGGTGAGCCGCCACACCGCGGTGTCGTGGGCGGCGACCCTGCCGGTCAGCGAGACGGTCGCCTCACGGCGTGCCCCGCTCCACAGGTCCTTGACGTCGACGGCGCACGACGAGGGCAGGCCGATGTCCTCCAGCGGCACGTCGACGTCCATGGCCGCGCCGGTGCGGTTGAGGACGGCCACGGCGCGGTCGCCGTTCGCGAGCGGCCGCACCAGGACGTCAGAGGTGCCGTTCGAGGAGACCACCGCGCCCTGCCGGCCCAACGGGTCCTGGTCGAGCGCGATCAGGTCGGTGTTGCCGAGCGCGGCGAGCCCGGCCGGGGTGAGCGCGGAGACCTCGGAGGAGAGGATGAAGGGAGCAGCCATCATGGCCCACAGGCCGACCTGGCTGCGGCTCTCCGCCTCGGTGAGTCCGGGGGCCCCGGCGATGAGGAAGTCCGGGTCGTTCCAGTTGCCGGGGCCCGCGTACCGGCCGAGCCAACGGTTGTAGCCGTAGTTGCCGAGGACCGAACTCCACCGCGAGGTCGTGGGCGCGGTCGGCGCGTACACCTTGATGTCACGGCCCTCGCGCCACAACTGGCCGGTCTCGCCGACCCAGTCGATGACCTTGTGCCAGTCGGCGCCGCCCCATTCGCCCTGCTGGAAGTAGGCGGGCGCGGACGCGGACAGGACCATGTCGCGGCCGCTGTCGCGCAGGGCCCGGGCCACGCCGTTGTACGCGTCGCGGTAGGCCTGTTCCTTCGTCTTGCCGGGCGGCACGTGCAGGTTGCAGCCGTCCATCTTGACGAAGTCCGCCTTCCAGGAGGCGAAGAGCCGGGCGTCGCGCGCGTAGTGGTCCGCGCCCCCGCCCGCGGGCGCCCCGCTGCCGGGATAGCGCCCGCAGGTCAGCGCGCCGGCGTCCTGGTAGATGCCGAACTTCAGCCCCTTGGCGTGCAGGTACTTGCCGAGCCAGGCCATCCCGTGCGGGAACCTCTCCGGATCGGCGACCAGGTCGCCGTCGGCGTCACGGCTCTTCAGCATCCAGCAGTCGTCGACGGTCACCGTGTCGTAGCCCTTGGCGGCGAGACCGGTGGAGACGAGCGCGTCGGCGTTCGCGACCACCTTGGCCTCGTCGATGTCGCACATGTAGTGCGCCCAGTTGTTCCATCCCATGGGAGGGGTGAGGGCGAGCGGGGTGTCCGAGGTGGCGGTGGGCTCGGCCGCCGCCGTCGCGGGGGACAGGAGGAGGGCGAGCAGGGCGGCCGCGGTCAGACAGGGGAGCGACGCACGCGGGCGAGGCGGCACGGGGTCTCCTTGACGTGGGGGACGTACCGAGGGTCTGTCGAGCGCTCAGTGCAGCGGTGCGGCTACCCACTGTCAACACAAGTCGCTGGTTATGACGTGATGACCAGCAATATGGGTGTAGTCGCCCTCACGCGAAGGGTTGACTTCACGGGCGTCCGCTTGACCGGACCCGGGGATGTCCGGTCCGCCGATCCCCGGGTGATACGTCGTACGTGACGCTGTCTGTTACGGTGTATCTCATGCCGAGAAGATCAGCCGCCCTGGACCGTGCGACCCCCGAGGCGATCGCCGTGGAAGCCCTGCGGATCCTCGACGAGGAAGGGCCGGCCGCACTCAGCTTCCGCGCCCTCGCCGACCGGCTCGACGTCTCGCACGCCACCGTCCAGCGCCGCTGCGCCGATCTGGCCGGGCTGTTGGACCTCTGCACCGAACACCTCGCGGGCCAACTGCCCGAGATCGCCGCCGGCGCCGACTGGGCCGAGGCCACCGAACAGCGGTTCTCCGCGTTCTACCGACTGCTCACCGCGCACCCCGGTCTGCTCGTACTGCGCGGCGGCCGGCCCTGGTTGGGCCGCCGACTGCTCGCCCGCCTCGTGGAACCGGCGCTGGCCGACAGCGTCGCCGCCGGGATGACCGCCGCCGAGGCGATGACCGTCTACCGCCGGATGTACCTGCTCACCCTCGGCAGCGCCGCCTTCGTGGACCACCGCGATCCGGCCGGCGCCACCGCCGCGTCCCGGGCCGCCCTGGCCGCGCTGGACCCGGCCGAGTTCCCCGTGCTCTCCGGCGGCCTGGCCGACGTACTGCCCCCGCTGACCGACCACGAGGTGTACCACGGCGCCCTGCGCCAGCTGATCGAGGCCGCCCGGCCCGACGGCGCCTGAACCCGCCATGCCCCGGCCCGTCACCGGCCGAACCGGCCACCGGTCAACCCGTCACCGGCCGGACGCATCACCGCCTGAATCAGCCACCGCCCCCCGAGGAGACCGTTCATGGAGCAGCAGCTCGACTACGCGGCCGTGCGCGCCGCCGCCGGCCGGATGGCCGACGTGATCCGTCCCGTCGCCGTCGTGCCCGCCGACCGGGGCGTCTGGTACGCCCTGGAACACCTCCAGCACACCGGCTCCTTCAAGGCGCGCGGGGCCCGGAACTTCCTCGTCGCGCACCGCGAGGCGGGCACCCTCCCCGCGGCCGGGGTGACCATAGCCTCCGGGGGCAACGCGGGCCTCGCCTGCGCCTGGGCGGCCCGCGCCCAAGGGGTGGCCGCCACCGTGTTCCTGCCCGTGAACGCGCCCCGGGTGAAGGTCGAGCGGCTGCGCGGGTACGGGGCCGACGTGCGGCTCGTCGGCGACCGGTACGCCGAAGCACTGTCCGCCTGCCGGGAGTTCGCGGACGAGAGCGGCGCCCTGAGCAGCCACGCGTACGACCACCCGCTGATCGCGGCGGGCGCCGGCACCCTGCTCGACGAGATCCGGGCGGGACTTCCCGGCCTGGACACGGTGGTCGTCGCGGTGGGCGGCGGCGGGCTGTTCGCCGGTGTGGCCACCGCCGCGCGCGAGCACGGCGTCCGGGTCGTGGCGGCCGAACCCGAGAACTGCCGGGCCCTGAACGCCGCCCTGGAGGCGGGGCGACCCGTGGACGTCCCGGTGGATTCCGTCGCGGCCGACTCGCTCGGCGCCACCCGGGTCTCCGCCGACGCCCTGGCCGCGGCACGGCAGGGCGACGTGGACTCGGTGCTCGTCCCCGACGCGGCCATCGTCGCCGCCCGCCGGGGACTCTGGGAGGAGCACCGGATCGTGGTCGAGGCGGCCGCCGCCACCGCCCTCGCCGCCCTCCGCGGGGCCCCGGAGCCGCTGGGGGAGCGGGTCGCGGTGATCCTGTGCGGGGCCAACACGGACCCCTCGGACCTGACGGCTCCGGCGCCCGACCGACAAGCGGTGCGGTAGGCGGCGGGACTGTCCGCGTCAGTCCTCGTTCTCGTCCCGGACCACGACCACGGTGCTCCGCGCGTACTGGACCACCTGCTGGCTCACCGAGCCCAACAGGGCGCCCCGGAAGCCGCCGTACCCCCGCGTGCCGACCACCGTCAGCTCGGCCTCCTGCGAGGCATCGACCAAGACCTTGGCGGGCGCGCCCTTTTCGACGCGTCGGAAGACCGGGACGCCCGGCGAGGTGCCGACGGCCTCGGCGACGGTGTCGGCGAGCTTGAGGCGGGCCGCCTCCTCGACGCCGACCAGGTCCTCCTGCGATGTCGGTCCCACCGCGAAGGGGTTGGTGTTCCAGTCCCAACTCATCACGGCGTGCACCCGGCCGCCGATGGCCTTGGCCTGGGCGACGGCCCAGCGCAGCGCTTCCTTGGAGTGGTTCGAACCGTCCACGCCGACGACGATCAGGGGCTCGGCGGTCTCACTCACGGTGGGTTCCTCTCGGTTCGTCCGTATTCGCGGTCCCTCCCTGTATACACGGGCAGGGGTGGCGACCTCGAACGACGATGGTTGCCGCGGTCGAAGACTTTGGAGGACAGCCCCCCGCCCCACCGCCCTGCGACAGTCCGATCGTCACCACGATCGACGCGGTGCGGCGAGGCATGGAGGAACGGGTGTGGCAGAGCGCAAGGGTTGTCTGATCGGCTGCGGAGTGGTGCTCGTCCTGGGCATCGGGGCCCTCGTGGCACTCTTCCTCGGCGTCGGCAAGGTCATGGACGCGGCCGAGAAGACCTTCGTGGAACCCGAGGTCTACCGCTCCGTGAAGGTCGGCGACGCCGAGGACGCGGTCCGCGCCGAACTGCCCTCGGGCGAGACCTTCGTCAAGGCGGCCCTCAAGGAGGGCGGTCCGGCCGAGCCGGCGGGCAGCGTCTGCTCCTGGTACGTCTCCGCGGCGGACTCCGACGGCAACGACGTGTTCCGCTTCTGCTTCAAGGACGGCAGGCTCGCGGAGAAGGTCGAGTACCGCATGAAGTAGCGCGGCACGGCCCCGCCGCCCCCCGACCCGCCGGCGGCCCCGGCACCATCCCGGCCATCGCCGCCCGACGCCCTCCCCGCGCGCGATCCGTGGCCGCGTCCGAGGTAAAGCGCATCAGTCCAGGTGGCGGCGGTGTTGACCGGGGCCCCCGGTTCTGCGTCCGGGCCCGCCGGGCCGGTGCGGGATGCGGGGATACCCGGCCGGCGGGGCCTCGGGCACGTTGACGGGCTCCGCCCTTCGAGCCAGCGTGGGCGCCGCCCTCCGGCAGCGAGGCCGGACCTCCCGAAGGCGGCGACGATGACCCGTTCCCCCGCGCTCCGCACGGCCCTCGCCACACTCGTGGCCGGAGCCCTCCTGTCCACCGCGGCATGCGGCATGAACGCCGCCCCGGACGACGTGAAGGAGGCGAGGAGGACCGGCCGGGTCGCGGGCGCGATCACCTTCCGCACCCTTCAGCTGAAACCCGTGTACACCTCGTACGTCCAAGGGGTCATCGACGCCTTCGAGGCGAAGTACCCCGAGGTGAAGGTGAGATGGGAGGACGTCCCGGGCGACGGCTACAACGAGAAGCTCGTCGCCGACGCCCGCGCAGGGGCCCTCCCGGACGTGGTCAACCTCTCCACCGACTCCTTCCAACTCCTCGGCGACCGGGGCATGCTCGCCGACGTGGCCGCGCTCGACGGGCAGGTCGCCGAGGAGTACGTTCCCGGCGCCTGGGAGCAGTTCAAGCTCCCCGGCAGGGGCGAGGGCGTGTTCGCCTATCCCTGGTACGTGACCCCCGAGATCCTCACCTACAACGAGGAACTCTTCGCGCGCGCCGGCCTGGACCCGGCCCGACCACCCACCACCGTCGAGCAGTTCTTCGACTGCGCCGAGCGGATAGCCGCCCGGTCCGGAGGCCGCTACGCCGCCTTCATGGCGGACCCCAAGGGGCGACTGCCCGGCGACTGGCAGAAGATGGGCGTCCCGATCCTCGACGCGGACGGGAGCGCGTTCACCTTCGACACCGCCAAGGCGGTCGAGTGGGTCGAACGGATGAAGGACCTGTACGCCAAGGGCGCCATGCCGAAGGAGTCCCTCCTCAAGGCGGACGACATCAACCAGTTGTACGGCAGCGGCAAACTGGTCTTCGGGCCGGGCTCACCGGGCTTCGTCAAGGACATCCGGCGCAACGCCCCGCAGGTCTACGCACACACCCGGGTCGCGGGCGCCGTCACCGGCACGCTCGGCCACATCGGCATCTACGCGCAGTCGCTCGGCATCCGCAAGGACACCGAACACCCGGACGCGGCCGCCGAGTTCGCCAAGTGGGTGACCAACGGACCCAACCAGGTCGCGTTCGCCAGGAAGGCCACCATCTATCCCTCCAACGCCCGGGGCCTGACCGACCCGTACTTCGCGGACCGGGGGGACGGCAAGGACGCCGAGACCGTGGCCCGCGCGATCGGCGCCGAGCAGCTGAGGAGCGCGGACCTCGACGCCAACACCCCCGTGCAGTGGACCAACCAGGTCGGTGACGCGGTGGTCCGCGAGATGCAGCGGGCCATCCAGGGCGAGTCGGATCCCAAGGCGGCGGTGAGGAAGGCGCAGGAGGAGGCGAACAAGCTGCTCGCCGACGCGGCGAACCGGTGAAGGGCCGCGCCGAGGTCGAGACGGGACTCCTCCACCGCACCTGGTGGACGCCCTACCTCTTCCTGGCCCCCGGGCTGGCGATGGTGGCCCTGTTCAGCCTCTGGCCGTTCGTCAACACCGTCCTGCTCTCCTTCACCGACGCCCGGATCCTGCGCGGCGGCGGCTTCATCGGCCTCGACAACTACCGGCGCGCCCTGGCCGACCCCGACTTCTGGGTAGCGACCGGCAACAGCGTGGTGTACCTGCTCGTCGTCGTGCCGTGCCTGGTCTTCCTGCCGCTGGCCCTCGCCGTCCTCGTCCGGACCAAGGTTCCCGGCATCGGCTTCTTCCGGTCCGCCTTCTACACGCCGGTGATCGCCTCCGCCGTCGTCGTGGGCCTGATCTGGCAGTGGGTGCTGCGCAGCGACGGGCTCGTCAACACGGTCTTCCGGAAGCTGAGCATCGTCTCCGAACCGATCCCGTTCCTCACCGACAGCTCCATGTTGCTGGTCTCCGCCATGATCGTGACCGTGTGGAAGGGCCTCGGCTACTACATGGTCTTCTACCTGGCCGCGCTCGGGAACGTCTCCGCCGCCCTGCACGAGGCGGCGGCCCTGGACGGCGCGGGCGCCGTCCGGCGCTTCTTCAGCATCACCGTCCCGCAGGTGAAACCGATGATGCTGCTGGTCGGCACCCTCTCCGCCATCTCCGCGCTGCGCGTGTTCACCGAGATCTACATCCTCGGCGGCGAGAGCGGCGGCCCCGGTGGCGGCGCCCGTACCCTGCCGTTCCTCATCCGGCAGGTCGGCCTCGGCTTCTCCGGCGAGACCGGCTACGCCTCGGCCATCTCCATCCTGCTGTTCCTGCTGACGCTGGTGTTCAGCCTGCTGGGGCGCCGCCTCTCCAAGGGGGACGAGAGTTGAGCACACGGGGCCCCCTCGGCGTGGAGCCGTCCCGGAGGGCCGGGGACGGCCGCAGGCGCCGACTGCTCGGCCGGGCCGGCCGGTACGCGACGCTGGTCCTCGTCCTCGTGGTGATGCTCGGGCCGATCGTCTGGCAGTTCCTGACCTCGATCCGCGGCCGCACGGAGAACGTGTACGACGGGGTGTTGCCCGCACAACCCACCCTCGACAACTACGTCCGGGTCGCCGAATCGTTTCCCCTGCTCCAGTACGTCGGCAACACCCTCGTCGTGGCGGTCCTCGCGATCACCTCGAACACCGTCTTCGCCGCGATGGGCGGCTACGCGCTCTCCCGCGCCGGCTGGAAGGGCCGCACGACCGTCTTCACGGTGCTCGTGGCGACCCTGATGTTCCCCTTCGAATCCGTGATGATCTCAATGTTCCTGACGGTGCGCGACATGGGCCTGGTCGACACCCTCGTCGGCGTGTGGCTGCCCGGCGCCGTCTCCGTCCTCAACATCATGGTCATGCGGGCGGCCTTCCTCGCCGTGCCCCGGGAGGTGGAGGAAGCCGCGGTACTGGACGGAGCAGACGAATGGGCCCGCTTCACCCGGGTGTTCCTGCCCAGCGCCAAGGGCGCCCTGGCCGTCGTGTGCATCACCAGCTTCATGGGCGCCTGGGACGACTTCCTGTGGCCCCTGCTCGTCCTCACCGACAGCGACCACTACACCCTCCAACTCGGCCTGAAGACCCTGGCCGGCGCCACCACCGTCAACGACCAGCGGCTCATCGCCGCCGGCGCGATGGCAGCGCTCCTCCCCATGCTGCTCCTCTTCCTCGCCCTCCAGCGCTTCTTCTTCAAGGGCGTGGGCGACGGAGCCGTCAAGATCTGAGCGCCGCACCCACCCACCACACGACCTCTGCCTCCTGGAGCAGCCGTCATGCACGACGACCGCAGCGTCACCGAACTCCGCCTCCGCCGGGTCCTCACGGAACGGATCAAACCCGCCGTGCGCTCCCGCCCGGTCCCGCTCACCGTCGAGCGCTGGGACGCCCCGGGCGAGCCCGTCCCCGTGGCCGAAGGCCTCACCGCGCCGTACGAGCCCTGCGGCGTCGGCGAACCGTGGGGTCCGGCCTGGGGCACCACCTGGTTCAAGGTCACCGGTGTGGTCCCCGCCGACCACGCGGGCCGCGCCGTCGAAGCCGTCCTCGACCTCGGCTTCGACCGGATGATGCCCGGCTTCCAGTGCGAGGGCCTGGTCCACCGCGCCGACGGCACCGAGGTCAAGGCACTCAACCCCTACAACGACTGGGTTCGCGTCACCGACCTCGCGGAGGGCGGCGAGCCGGTCGAGTGGTACGTCGAGGCCGCCGCCAACCCCGTGCTCGTCGATCACCGCGCCACCCACGAGGGCGACCGACTGACCAGCGCGGACCGGCCCCTCTACCGGCTCGCCCGGATGGACCTGGTCGTCTTCGAGACCGAGGTCTGGGAACTCGTCCAGGACCTCGAAGTCCTCCACGACCTGATGACGCAGCTCGCCGCGGACGACGCCCGGCGGTACGAGATCCTGCGCGCCGTCGACGCGTCGCTGGACGCGGTGGACCTCGGCGACGTCCCCGGCACGGCCGGCGCGGCCCGCGCGCGGCTCGCCGCCGTCCTCGCCGCGCCCGCCCACGCCTCCGCGCACCGGATCAGCGCGGTCGGCCACGCCCACATCGACTCGGCCTGGCTGTGGCCGCTGCGCGAGACGGTCCGGAAGGTGTCCCGCACCACCTCCAACATGGTCAACCTGATGGACGAGCACCCCGAGTTCGTCTTCGCGATGTCCCAGGCCCAACAGTTCGACTGGATCAAGACCCACCGCCCCGAACTCTTCGAGCGGATCAAGAAGAAGATCGCGGACGGGCAGTTCGTGCCGGTCGGAGGCATGTGGGTCGAGTCCGACACCAACATGGTCGGCGGCGAGGCCATGGCCCGCCAGTTCCTCTACGGCAAGAAGTTCTTCCTCGACGAGTTCGGCATCGAGACCCACAACGTCTGGCTGCCCGACTCCTTCGGCTACACCGCCGCCATGCCCCAGATCGTCAAACTGTCCGGCGCCCGCTGGTTCCTCACCCAGAAGATCTCCTGGTCCCAGGTCAACGCCTTCCCTCACCACACCTTCTGGTGGGAGGGCATCGACGGCAGCCGCGTCTTCACCCACTTCCCGCCCGTCGACACCTACAACTGCGACCTCGGCGGAGCGCAGCTCGCGCACGCGGCACGCAACTACCGTGAGAAGGGGCGCGGTTCACGCTCGCTCGCCCCCTTCGGCTGGGGCGACGGCGGCGGCGGACCCACCCGCGAACACCTGGCCCGGGCCCGCCGCCAGCGGAACCTGGAGGGATCACCGCGCGTCGAGATCGAGCGGCCCGACGCCTTCTTCGAGAAGGCCCACGCCGAGTACGAGGACGCCCCCGTCTGGGCCGGCGAGCTCTACCTGGAGCTCCACCGCGGCACCTACACCTCCCAGGCCAAGACCAAACAGGGCAACCGGCACAGCGAATCCCTCCTGCGCGAAGCCGAGTTGTGGGCATCGACCGCCGCGGTGCGGGTGCCGGGGCACGTCTACCCGTACGAGGACCTGGAGCGGATCTGGAAGACCGTGCTGCTGCACCAGTTCCACGACATCCTGCCCGGATCCTCCATCGCCTGGGTACACCGCGAGGCGCGCGAGACGTACGCGAGGGTCCGGGAGGAGCTGACGGCGATCACCCGCGCCGCGCAGCTCGCGCTCGCGGGGGAGGGTACGGAACGCCTGGTGTTCAATTGCGCCCCGCACTCCCGACGCGGCGTCCCCGCGGGCGGCGCGGGGCTGCCGGCGCCGGCAGGCCGGTCGGTCACGGTGCGGGAGCGACCCGCCGGCGGGCACATCCTCGTCAACGGGCGGCTGCGCGTGGAGATCGACGGCCGGGGCCTGATCGTGTCGGCGTACGACCTGGAGGCGGACCGGGAGTCGCTCGCGCCGGGGAGCGCGGCCAACCTCCTCCAGATCCACCCCGACTTCCCCAACATGTGGGACGCCTGGGACATCGAGGCCTTCTACCGCCACCGGGTCACCGACCTCGTGGAGCGGGACGCCCTGGAGGTCACGGAGAACGGCCCGGAGGCGGCGACCGTACGGGTCACCCGCTCCTTCGGCTCCTCCCGGGCGACGCAGTCGATCACCCTTCGAGCGGGAGCCAGGACGGTGGACCTGGTCACCGAGGTGGACTGGCACGAGACGGAGAAGTTCCTCAAGGCCGCCTTCCCGCTCGACGTGAAGGCCGAACGCTCCGCCACGGAAACCCAGTTCGGGCACGTCCACCGGCCCACCCACGTCAACACCTCATGGGAGGCGGCCAAGTTCGAGATCTGCGCGCACCGGTGGATCCACGTGGAGGAGCCCGGCTGGGGGGTCGCGCTGCTCAACGAGTCCACCTACGGGCACGACGTGACCCGGGACGTGCGGCCCGACGGCGGCCAGACCACCACGGTCCGACTGTCCCTGTTGCGGGCCCCGCGCTACCCCGACCCGGAGACCGACCAGGGCACCCACACCCTGCGCCACTCGCTCGCCCCCGGCGCGAGCCTCGGGGACGCCGTACGGGAGGGCCACGCGCTGAACCTGCCGGAACGGGTCGTCACCGGCGCCGGACCGGTCGCCCCGCTGGTGGCCGTGGACGACGACGCGGTGGTCGTCGAGGCGGTCAAGCTCGCCGAGGACCGCGGCGGAGACGTGATCGTCCGCCTGTACGAGTCCCGGGGCGGCCGGGCCGTCGCCCGACTGACGGCGGGCTTCCCGGTCTCGGCGGCCGTCGAGAGCGACCTGCTGGAACGGCCGCTGGAGGGCACGGCCGTCGGCGCCCCGGCGGCGGACGGCACGGTGCGGTTGACCCTGCGCCCGTTCCAGATCGTGACGGTCCGCCTGCGTCGGGCCTGACGCGCCGGCCCCGGCCCGATCCCCTGGGCCGGGGCCCCACCTCGTGAGCTGTGTCACGGCCCGAGGGAGCCCGGGCCGTGCGTCACGCGATTCCCGGGGCGAAACGCCCGGAACCGCCCCGGTATCAGTTATGCACCTAGTTGCAAAAGACTCCGCGCCTCGCTAGAACAGGTTCATCACCCCCCGCGCGAGGAGGCACACCCCGATGAGTCCGCAGAGTTCCCAGAGCCGGTACCCGCACCTGCTCAGCCCCCTGGACCTCGGCTTCACCACCCTGCCGAACCGCGTGATCATGGGCTCGATGCACACCGGCCTCGAAGAGCACGCGGGCGGCTTCGAGCGCCTCGCCGCCTTCTACGCCGAGCGCGCCCGCGGCGGCGCCGGCCTGATCGTCACGGGCGGCATCGCCCCCAACGACGCCGGTCGCCCCTTCGAGGGCGGCTCCCGCCTCACCACCGAGGACGAGGCCGCCGAGCACCGGGTGATCACCGAGGCCGTGCACGCCGAGGGCGGGAAGATCGCGATGCAGATCCTCCACTTCGGCCGCTACGCCTACCACAAGGACCTGGTCGCCCCCAGCCCGCTCCAGGCTCCCATCAGCCCCTTCGTCCCGAACGAGCTGACGGACATCGAGGTCGAGCGGACCATCGAGGACTTCGTCCGCGCCGCCCGGCTCGCCAAGCTCGCGGGCTACGACGGCGTCGAGATCATGGGCTCCGAGGGCTACCTGGTCAACGAATTCATTGCCGCCGCCACCAACAGGCGCACCGACCGCTGGGGCGGCGCGTACGAGAACCGGGTGCGCTTCCCGCTGGAGATCGTCCGCCGCACCCGCGCGGCCGTCGGCGAGGACTTCATCCTCATCTACCGGCTCTCCATGCTGGACCTGATCCCCGGCGGCTCCACCCTCGACGAGGTCGTCCACCTCGCCAAGGAGATCGAGGCGGCCGGCGCGACCATCATCAACACCGGCATCGGCTGGCACGAGGCCCGCATCCCCACCATCGCGACCTCCGTCCCGCGCGGCGCCTACACCTGGGTCACCAAGCGGCTGATGGGCGCGGTCTCCGTGCCGCTCGTCACCAGCAACCGGATCAACACCCCGGAGATCGCCGAGGAGTTGCTGGCCGACGGACGCGCCGACCTGGTGTCCCTGGCCCGCCCCTTCCTGGCGGACGCGGAGTTCGTGAACAAGGCCCGCGCCGGTGCCCCCGAGACCATCAACACCTGCATCGGCTGCAACCAGGCCTGTCTCGACCACACCTTCAGCGGCAAGATAACCAGCTGCCTGGTCAACCCGCGCGCCTGCCACGAGACCGAACTCGTGCTGTCGCCCACCCAGTTGAAGAAGAGCGTCGCCATCGTCGGCGCCGGCCCGGCCGGCCTGGCCTGCGCCGTCTCGGCCGCCGAGCGCGGCCACGCCGTCACCCTCTACGAGGCCTCCGGCCGCATCGGCGGTCAGCTCGACATCGCGCGCCGCATCCCGGGCAAGGAGGAGTTCGAGGAGACCATCCGCTACTTCGGCACGCAGCTCGCCGCCCACGCGATCGACGTACGCCTCAACACCCGCGCCGACGTGGACACCCTCCAGGGCTACGACGAGGTCGTCGTCGCCACCGGCGTGACCCCCCGGACCCCGGCCATCGAGGGCGTGGACCACCCCCACGTCGTGAACTACCTCGATGTCCTGCGCGACGGCGCGCCCGTCGGCGAGCGGGTGGCCGTGGTCGGCGCCGGCGGCATCGGCTTCGACGTCGCGGAGTTCCTCACCGACAGCGGCGAAGGCGCCTCCCAGGACCCCGAGGTGTACTTCCGTCACTGGGGCGTCGACACCGCCTACACCGGCCCGGGCGGCCTCACCGCCGCCGAGCGCCCCGCGTCCCCGCGCCGCGTGCACCTGCTCCAGCGCAAGGCGACCAAGGTCGGCGCGAACCTCGGCACCACCACCGGCTGGATCCACCGCGCGGAACTCAAGCACCGCGGCGTCGTCTCCGTGGCCGGGGCCACCTACGACCGGATCGACGACGAGGGCCTGCACATCACCGTCGAGGGCGAACAGCGTCTGGTTCCCGCCGACACGGTCGTCCTGTGTACCGGACAGGAGCCGCGCCGTGACCTGTACGAGGCGCTGCGCGCGGCCGGCGTCGACGCGCACCTGATCGGCGGCGCCGACGTGGCCGCCGAACTGGACGCCAAGCGGGCCATCCGCCAGGGCACGGAGCTGGCCGCGAGCCTCTGAGGTCGACCCCGCGACGACGCGGGATCCCGCGCGGATCAAAGGTGTTGTGGCGGCCCGACCGGGCCGCCACAATTCCTCGGGTGACGCTGACACCCGCAGACGCCGACAAGATCCTCGCCGATAACTTCGCCCCCTGGGTGCTCGCCCTCGGCCTCACCGTCCGGGAGACCGGCGAACGGCACGCCGTCCTGCGGCTGCCGTGGTCCGACGACCTGGCCCGGGACGGCGGCGGGCTCAGCGGACAGGCCCTGATGGCCGCCGCCGACACGGCCACCGTCATTGCGATCTCCGCCGCGCGCGGCGCGTACGGGCCCATGACCACCGTCCAGCAGTCGACCAGCTTCCAACGTCCCGTGATCGGGGCCGACGTGCTCATCGACGTACGGATCACCAAACTCGGCAAGCGGATGGCGTTCGCGGACATCACCATGACGCCGGACGGCTCCGACGAGCCGGCCGCCAAGGCCTCCACCGTGTACGCGCTGCTCGGGTGAGCGGGGCAGCGCCCGGACCCACCAGGCCGTCGAACCTCTCCCGCCTCTCCCGCAACAAGGACTTCAACGTCTTCTGGCTCGGCCAGGCGTTGTCCGTGATCGGCGGGTCGATCTCGTTCTTCGCACTGCCCCTGCTCGTGCTCGATGCCACCGGGTCCCTCGCCCAGATGGGCCTGATCACCGCCGTCGCGGCGGTCTCCGCGGTCGGCACGGGACTGTTCGCGGGCCACGTGGTCGACCGGGTGGACCGCCGCCGGCTGATGATCGTCTGCGATCTGGCGCGCGCCGCCCTGCTGGGCGCGGTGCCGTTCCTGTGGCTCGCGGGCCCCCGGATCTGGCTGCTGTACCTGATGACCGCCGTGGTCGGCGTGCTGAAGACGCTGTTCGACGTGGCATACGTGACGGCCGTCCCCAACCTGGTTCCCGCCGAGGACCTCACCGCCGCCAACGGGCGGCTGATGAGTACCTTCG
The DNA here is from genome assembly GCF_036231985.1 of Streptomyces sp. NBC_01426. GTDB lineage: Bacteria > Actinomycetota > Actinomycetes > Streptomycetales > Streptomycetaceae > Streptomyces. The sequence goes on along the minus strand of NZ_CP109500.1, from coordinate 1,572,962 downwards.
CCGTGGGCACCCTGGTGGGGCCGGTGGCCGCCGGGGCCATCGCCACGTGGGTCGGCGAGGACTGGGCCCTGGGCGTGGACGGCGCCACCTTCCTGGTGTCCGCCGCGACCCTCCGGTGGGTACGGTTCACCCCGCGCCCCACCCAGGACGGGACGGGGGAGGAGCAGGTGCCCGGCGGCGGGGCCCGGAAGGCGCGCGAGATGTTCCTCGTCGGCTTCCGCTTCCTGTGGGCCCACGAACTGCTGCGCCCGCTGACGGTGCTCCTCACCCTGCTGACCTTCGTCACCGTCGGCGCCACCGACCTGCTGTTCTTCCGGGTCCGGAGCGACCTTCAGCAGAGCGCCGCCACCCTCGGCTACGTCGTCGCGGTCAGCGGTCTCGGCACGCTCGTCGGCGCCCTCTGCGCCGGGAGGCTGCGCCGCCTCCTCGGGTTCGGCGCCTGCTGGCTGGGCTCCGTCGCCCTGGTCGGTCTCTCCGTCGCGGGCATCGGCGTGAGCCGCGACGTGCCGACCATCGCCGCACTGGCCGCCGTGTTCATGTTCGGGCTCACCGTCGCCGGGGTCTGCTCCATGACCCTGCGCCAGGAGGTGACACCGGACCCCTTGCTGGGCCGCGTCACCTCCGTGTTCTGGACCGTGCACAACGCCTCGGGCCCGGTGGGGGCGGCCGTCCTGACCCGACTGGCCCAGGCGCACGGGGTTCCGGCCATCAGCCTGGCCGCCGGTGCCTTCTGCATGCTGCTGGTCGGGGCCGGACTGTTCACCCCGCTGCGCTCCGGCCGGCCCGGCCGCCCGAAGGAGCCCCTCACCGGATCGCCCGGGCGCGGACCGGCCAGGGGGACGTCGCGACGCGCACGGCCGGACCGACGCCGCTGACCCCCCGGCCGCCGCCGACGCGCGCGGGGGTGGCCTGCCTGCGATCATGTCCCGGGGATCATCCACCGAGGAGTGCGCATGTCCGGAGAGTTCGAGGCGAGCGTCGAGATCGACCGTCCCGTGGAGGTGGTCTTCGCCTACCTGGCCGACGGTCGCAACGACCCGCAGTTCAGCCCGCGCGTCCAGGAGATCACCCGCAGCCCCGAGGGCCCGACGGCCGTCGGCTCGGTCTTCCGCAGCACCGTCAAGGACGCGGGAATGAAGACGGGGCGGGAGTTCCGGATCGACGGCTTCGACCCGCCCCGCTCGATCCGCTGGACCGAGCTGAGCCGGAACCTGGTCACCGCCAACGGCGGCTACGATTTCGAATCGCTGCCCGGAGATCGCACTCGGGTACGGATCTTCAACACCCTCGAAGGGCACGGCGTCGGCAAGCTGCTCGTCGGGCTCGCTCTGGGCGCGGCCCGCAAGGACGCCCCCGACTTCGGCCGCCGGATCAAGGCGGCCGTGGAGGCGTCCTCCCCCCGCTGACGGACGGCCCGGCACCCCGGTCCGCCCCTCACGCTCAGGGCCGCGTCCGACCACGGTCGGGGCAGCGCGTCAGAACCGCTGCGGTCCGATCGGGAACGGCAGCGGGCCGCGCCGCTCCGACGCCCCGCGACGGTCCGCGTCACCCGGCGCGGTTCGGCACGTCACGTCCCCGGCGGGCAGCCGGCCCGTGGCCAGGTAGGCGTTGACCGGTGCGTTCGCGCAGGAGGTCGGGTCGGCGAGGTACACGCCGTGCCCCTCGCCGCCCGCCGCCAGCACCATCCGGGAGCCCTTCAGCGCACGGTGCAGGCCCTGGCCGCTGACGAGGGGGGTCTGTGAGTCCCACTCGTTCTGCACGGTCAGCACGTTCGCGCGGGTCCGCATCGCGGTGGCCGGCTCCAACGGCCGCTGCCAGAACGCGCAGGGCTTGATGTTGGACGCCATGTCCCCGTACAGCGGGTACGCGATCTTGTCCCTGGCCGCGTCCCGACGGTAACGCTCGGGATCACGCGGCCAGTTGTCCGTGTCCGCGCACACCACGGACCAGAAGACGGCGCTGCCGTTGTCCGACGCGGGCTCCTCGGCGCCGGCCCGCACGGAACGCCAACGGTTCGCCGCGCCGGGAGCCGCCGGCCGGCCCTCGGCCGCGTCCTTGAGTTCCCGGACGAGCGGGGCGGCCTGCGCCGGGTAGAAGAACAGTCCGCGCGCGGCGCGGATGTCGTCGCCCGTGATCTTCTGTCCTTCGAGGACGATCGGGTCCGCGTCGGCTCGCGCCACCAGCGCCCAGAACGTGTCGGACACCGCCTTCGGGGTGTCCCCGAGCCGGAACTCGCCCGCGCGCTCCGCGGTCCACTGCGTCCACCGCTTGAACGCCGGCTCGGCCTCGGACGCCCAGACCTGGATCATGCCCCGCCAGATCCGCTGCGGATCGACGCCGCTGTCCAGGACGAAGCGGTCCGTCCGCTGCGGGAACATCTGTGTGTACACGGCGCCCAGGTACGTGCCGTACGAGTAACCCACGTACGAGATCTTGCGTTCGCCCAGCGCGGCGCGGATCGCGTCCATGTCGCGGGCGGTGTTGCGGGTGCTGATGTGGGGGAGGACCGCACCGGCCTTCTGCCGGCACTTGTCCGCGACGGTGCGCGCCCACGCCACGTCCGAGGGGAAGGTCCCCGGCCGGTAGGGCCGGTCGATGTTCTGCTCGGCGTCGGTGAGGCCGCAGGTGATGGGGCTGCTGGAGCCGACACCGCGCGGGTCGAAGCCAATGAGGTCGTACTTCTCGCGGACCTCCCGGGGCATCGACTCCTTCATCATCAACGGCAGGTCGAGGCCGCTGCCGCCCGGCCCGCCCGGGTTCAGCAGCATGACCCCGTGCCGCTTCGCCGAGTTCTCGCTCTTGACGCGGGATATCGCGAGGTCGATCGTGCGCCCGCGGGGGCGCTGGTAGTCCAGCGGAACTTTGATGGCCGCGCATTCGTACGAGGCCGGCTGGTCCGGGCTGCACCGGTGCCAGGCGGGCCCGCGTACGGAGGCGGGGTCCGCGGGAGCGGCGGACGCCCCGGTCGCGGACAACAGTGGGACGCCGGAGGCGAGGAGACCGACGGCGAGCAGGGGTGCGAATCGCTTCAGGTGCACGAAGTGCCGTTCCTTTCGGTGAGGGACGGTTCCCGCTCACCATGTGGCACACCGCGCCGCGGGCGAATCATCCCGAAGGGCGGCTTCCCTGCTCCTCGCGAATGACTGCAATTCCGGACAACTGGCCGAAACCCAGGCGGCGTTCGCCCAGGCAGGGGCGAGGGCGGCAGTCACTTGTGCCCCGGGCGCCCGAACCGTACCAGCCTTTCGAGGCGTTGCCCGGATGTTTGTCCATTCGTGATGGCCCTTCCAAAAGAGCACCACAACTGGCGCTAGCGTCCCTAGCCACCCGGGAGTTCGGACGGTTGTGGTCCTGGGCGGCGTGTCAGACGCCGCCCACGACCCCTCCGGCCCTGAGTCCCTCCCGGTCCACGCAGCAAGGAGGCACAGTGCCGTCAATCCGCCGGTCTTCCATCGGCAGCATGTCGGTCGCGTCGAGACACGTGATGGGAACGGGCATGGTCATCGGGGCCCTCGCCTTCACGTTGATCGCGCTGCTGATTCCCGTGCAGAGCTTCGGTGGCAGAGCCTCCGCGGCCGCCTCGGCCCCGGCGGGCGACGACGACGGCGCCGGGGTGCTGAGCACCGCCTTCGGTCCACTGACCCCCCAGGACCGCGACTTCATCCGCAAGGTGCGCCTCGCCGGACTCTGGGAACTGCCCGCCGGGCGCCAGGCCCAGCAACGCGGTGCGCGCCCCACGGTGCGGACCGCCGGGGAGCACCTCATCGAAGGCCACACCGAACTCGACCGCCGCGTCATCGAGGTGGGAGGCGCCCTCGGCGTCCAACTGCCGGACCGGCCGAGCGATCAGCAGCAGGGCTGGCTCAACCAGATGACCGCGGCCCAGGGCGACGAGTACGAGCGCGTGTTCGTCCAACTGCTGCGCCGGGCCCACGGCAAGGTGTTCGCGCTGGTGGCCCAGATCCGGGCCCAGACCCGCAACTCCATGGTCCGCGAGTTGGCCAATGACGCCAACACCACTGTCCTGGACCACATCTCGGTCCTCGAAGCCACCGGGCTGGTCGACTTCGACGGCCTGGTGGACGCCAGTCCCACCCCCTCCACTGTTTCCCGACCCCCGACGAAGTGAAGTGATCGCATGAGTCAAAAGGGCCACAAACGCCGCTTGCGGCCGACGCACAAGGCCCTCGCCATCGTGTCCGCCCTGGTCCTGGGCGGCGGCGGGGTCGTGATCGTCGCGCAGGGGGCATCCGCCGGGCAGGACTCGGCGCGGACGGCGCCGGTGACGGCCACCATCGACTGTCCCGACGTGGGCGACAAACTTCGCGCGGTGCCCGACCAGGCCAAGCCCGAAGTCGACGCCAAACTCGCACAGTTGGACACACAGATCGCCGACTCCTACCAGCGCCTCGCCACCGGCAGAGCCAAGGGCGGCGCCCTCCTCGGCGAGCTGAAGCAGAAGCGCGACAAGACCATCGCCGACATGTCGCAGGCGATCGACAAGTCGGGAGGCAACGCCGGGCAGTTGCAGAACCTCGGTGGCTGCGAGATGAAGCAGGCCGCCGCCGCCGACATCCCGGACGCGCCCGGAGCCCAGGTCGACGCCCAGGCCGCCCCCCAGCAGCAGGCCGCCAAGGGCAAGAACGGCGGCGGGCCGGCACGCAGCGACTTCGTCGCCATCAACACGGTGAGGCCGAACGTGGCCAACCCCGGCGCGAAGGCCGGCGCCTCCCGGGGCCAGCTGTCCGTGCAGTGCGGACGCAACCAGGAGAAGCACTTCAACCCCGACAACGTCATCGTCGCCCCCGGTGTGAGCAACGGCGCGCACCACATGCACGACTACGTCGGCAACAAGACCACGGACGCCTTCTCCACCAACAACAGCCTGGCCGCCTCCGGAACCACGTGCACCAACGGCGACCAGTCCACCTACTACTGGCCCGTCCTGCGCCTTCGCGACGGACGCGCCGAGAAGGACGCCAACGCCCCCGGCGGCGGCCAGGACGCCAACGTGGGCACCATCCTCCAGCCGAAGCAGGTGACGATCGACTTCAAGGGCAGCCCCGTCAGCCGGGTCACCGCCATGCCGCGCTTCCTGCGCATCATCACCGGTGACGCCAAGGCCTTCACCAACGGCAACGCCAACGCGAACGCCTCGTGGAGCTGCACGGGCTTCGAGAACCGCCAACTGAAGGACAAGTACCCGATCTGCCCCAAGGGCAGTGACGTGGTGCGTACCTTCAAGTTCCAGAGCTGCTGGGACGGCAAGAACACCGACAGCGCCAACCACCGCACCCACGTGGCCTTCGCCGCCGCCAACGGCGCCTGCCCGGCCGGCTTCAAGGCCATCCCGCAGCTGGTCCAGCGCATCGTGTACGGGGTCGCGCCCGGCGCGAAGTTCGCGGTGGACAGCTTCCCCGAGCAGCTGCACAAGCCGGTCACCGACCACGGCGACTTCATCAACGTCATGAACAACAACCTGATGAACAAGGCCGTGCAGTGCATCAACGGCGGGCGCGCCTGCCGCTGAGACTCTCGGGGCGTCGCCCTCCTCCCACCTCTCCCGCGTCGCCCCGAGAGCGGTGCCGGTCCGAAGTCGACTTCGGACCGGCACCGCCCTTTTTACCGTCCCGAACGGGGCCCGTACGGCCCCGAGCACGTGAGGAGCGACATGTCGGTCCCCTCAGACACATCCGGCCGGGCCCGCACGCCCGGCCGCATCGGCGCGTCCGATCGGGAACTCATCCGACGGATCAGACGGTCCTGTGCCCGCGACGCCCTGGACCCCGAGGCCTTCGAGCTCCTCTACCGACGCCACCGCCCCGCGGCCCTCGCCTGCGCCCGAGCCTGTACCCGGCTCCCGCAGGACGCCGAGGACCTCGTCTCCGAGGCCTTCCTGCGCACCCTCCAGGCCGTCCGCTCCGGCGCCGGCCCCAGGGACCACTGGCGCCCGTACCTGCTCACCGTCGTCCGGCACCTGGCGGTCGAGTGGCGGGCCGGCGACGAACGCGTGATCCTCACGCCGGACGTCGAGTCCTGGTGTCGCCCGGGCCCCTCGGGGGACGATCCGCAACGCCGGCTGGTGGACGGCGAGAACCGTCGACTCGCCGCACGTTCCTTTCGCACCCTGCCCGATCGGTGGAGAGCCGTGCTGTGGCACACCCTCGTCGAGGACGACTGCCCGCACCAGGTCCCCGCACTGCTGGGCATCACCCAGAGCGCCGTCACCTCGCTGGCCTTCCGCGCCCGCGAGGGACTGCGCGAGGCCTACCTGGGCGCCCACGTGGACCCGGCCGACGACGCGCGCTGCCGCCACTTCGCCACCCTGCTCGGCGCCGCGGTCAGGCGGCGCGGGGTCTCCCGCCGCCTCGCCCGCCACCTTTCGTCCTGCCGCTCCTGCGCGCGGGCCTACCGGGAGCTGACCGATCTCAACGCCGCACTGCGCGCGGGACCCCCGAGGTTGGCCGCGGGCCTGTGACCCGGTGGTGAACGGGAGACCCACGCGAAAGCGCCGCCGAGAAAGGTGTCCACACGAAAAGGAGCCGGCCTTCCCCCGCAGCTGCGGGGGAAGGCCGGCTCCTTTTCGTCGGGGGTGTTCGCCGTGGGGGGCCTAGAGGCCGTTGACGCGGGCCATGCGTCCGGCGCCGAGCGGTGGACGGAATTCGGCGGTGACGACGCGGGCTCTGCGGGTCACTCGGGAGTGTTGGCGCCTGACCTGGGCCATGAGGCGCCGGCTGCGCAGGGCCATCTCCAGTTCGAAGCGGGTGCGGGGGTCGCGCAGTCCGGCGCCGAAGAGCTTCTCCAGTTGCCGCATGCGGTAGCGGACGGTCTGGGGGTGGACGCTGAGGGCCTTGGCGGCTTCGGGTGCGCCGCCGCCTTCCAGCCAGGCGAGGAGGGTGACTTCGAGTCGTTCGCTCTGGCGGGGTGTGAGGTCGGCCAGGGGGCGCAGCCAGCGTGCGGCCAGGGCCTGGGCCAGGGGTTCGTCCTGGAGGAGCATGAGGGTGGAGAGGTGGTCGTCGACGAACACGGCGCGTGCGTCGGGGCCGGACCGGGTGGGGGTGAGGTTGAGCAGGCGTACCGCCCAGCGGAGGGAGGAGGCGGTGTCGCGGGGTGGGACGGGGTGGCCGACGGCGGCGAATCGGCCGCGCAGGGAGCCTTCGAGTGTGGTGCGGGCCTCGGGGTCGGGGGTGGGGACCAGGAGGCAGGGTTGGCCGTTGACCAGTCCGGCCAGGGCGTCGTCCAGGACGGCCGCGAGTTGCTGGGTTTCGCCGGGCGAGGCCAGGGCGATGGCCCGTACGGAGGCGGGCAGGGGCCAGCGGGCCGCCCCGGCCAGTTCCGCCAGGGCTATTTCGGACATGGGCATGTCAGACGTGAGAGCGGCGAAGAGCTCTCGTCGAGCGCGTTCGGGCCCTGTGCTGAATCCCTGGGAAGGGACTGCCTTGAGGGTGGGCAACGAGCCGCCGCCGTGCGCGTCCTGAGGGAAGAGCGCGTCCGCGTCCTGCTGCCGGGGGTTTCGGGTCGACTCCGTCTGCCGGGCCGACTGCATCTGATCTGCTGCCTCATCCTGCGGTGTTACCGGCGGTTCGCGGTAACCGAGGACCGTGAGCAGGGCCGACTCCACGTGCTCTCTGACGACCTCGTCGTCGATGTCCTCGATGAGAGTGGAGAAACCGGGGATGTCGCTCCGCAGTTCCTCCACGATCCCCGCGGCCAGCGCGGGTAGTTCCTTTCGCAGGACCCGGGTCCATTCGCCGCGTGGGCGGGACCAGATGCGGTTCAGAAGTTCGCACATTGTTACCTCGTTCATGCCGGGGTATGGCCTGCCCCGTGGGAGGGTGACAAGCCTGTAGGGGCTGTCCTCCTCCCCGTCGACGTCAGTGCCGACGGGGGAGTTGAGCGCCTCGTACTCCCTCCAGGAGCATGCCAACCACTTGCAGTCCCGCGACCTTGCCTAGATTTTGCCAACGGGGAGGTGTGGCGGCGGACAAGGCGTGAACCTCGTCGCAACCGCACCACTGGAAGGGAATCTTCCGGGGATGTTCGAGTCGATGACTGCGCGGGGGCCAGAAATTATCACGTTTCGATAAATCCCGTGGAGGTGCTGCGAAGGTCCACGATGCTTCTGCACTCCGGCCCCCGCTCCCGGCCGGCGAGGCACCATCTCCCGCCTGCCGCGGAGCAGTTCCGACGACAGTCCCCGGGCGCCGAGCGCGAGGTGGAGTGCTCGGAGCCCGGGCGTATGGGAGAACTACATGCCCTTGTCCACGCCTCGTACGCCGAGCTCACACCGGGCACGCAGCACCAGACGGCACGCCGGCATGGTCGCCGCCGCAGCCGCCGGGAAGCGGGCCCTACGGCGGCCGCCCTTGCTGTCCGCCGCCGGCGGCCCGCACCCCGGTGCCATCACCCTCGCGGCGCTCGCCGCCCTGGCGGCCCTGGTCGTGATGGCGCAGGCCGGTGCCCTGACGGACTTCTGGAACTTCCTCGACTTCGGTGCGGGCGTGCTCTCGCTCGTCTCGCTGAGTTCCACCGTGCTCTGGGGTCTGGCGGCCACCGACCGGACCCTGTTCTCGTCCGGGCACCGGCTCGTCGCCCAGGGCGTACACCGCGGCCTCGCCGTCGCGGGACTCGGCTTCCTCGGCCTGCACATCTGGGTCAAGATCGCCAAGTCGCAGACGGTGGCCGCCTCCGCGGTCGTCCCCTTCGCGGACCCGGTCCAGCCCCTGCGCGTCGGGCTCGGCACCCTCGCCGGCTACCTCTTCATCGCCGTGGCGGTCTCCGGCGCGGTCCGCAGCGCCTTCGCGACCAAGGGCCGCTCCATCTGGTGGCGGGCCCTGCACATGGGCGCGTACCCGGCCTGGGGCGCCTCCCTGGTGCACGGGCTCAAAGCCGGCCGCCCCGCGAGCGGCTGGGTGACCGTGGCGTACGGCCTCTGCCTGCTCGGCGTCGCCGCCGTACTCGTCATCAGGCTCCGTCGGCGACTGCGCTCCCTCCCCGACCGGCCGCCGGGCGGAACTCCCCCGAGCCCCAAAGGCGCCAAAGGCCCCAAAGCCCCCGAGCAGGCGCCGCCGCGGAACCCGGGGCCCTTCGTGAGCCGGCCCGCGGAGTGGGCCGCGTCCCGACTGACCGCCCGCCTGGCGCGGCAGTCGGACGAACTCCCGGAGGCACGTCCCGACTGGGACCAGGAACCCGCACCGCGCGCCGAACAGGCGCCCGCACAGCCGTACGGCCGGCAGTACGCCCAGTCCTACCCTCCGCCGTACGCCGAGCCGTACGCCCAGCCCTCGTACGGTCAGCCCTCGTACGCCGGCCAGGGAGCCGGCCGGGAGCCACGACCGGGCCCGGTGCCGGACACCCTCCTCATCCAACGGGGAGCCGCCGGCCCGGTGACGGCGGCCCGACCGGAATCCCCACCCGAACCCGACTATCCGGCGTACGGAACCGTGTTCATCCCCAGTCAGGCCCAAGTCACCACCGAAAGGCCCGGCGGGCCCTTCGACGGTAGCCGGGGGCGGCAGTGACCGATCTGCCGCGCCCGGCACTCGGCTGTGTGGGCATGCCCAGACTGCTGGCGGGACTCGACGTCATGGCGCGGCTCGATCGCGCCGCCCACCTCTCCGTCCACGGAGACCTGCCCCGGTACGGTCTCGAAGACCTCGTGCAACTCGCCGAGGGCATCGACCTGCGGGGCCGCGGCGGCGCGGGCTTCCCCTTCGCCCGCAAGCTCCGTGCCGTCGCCCGGTCCGCCCGGGCGGGCGACGGACGCTGCGCCGTCGTCGTCAACGCCAGTGAGGGCGAACCCAGTTGCCTCAAGGACACCGCGGTGCTGCTGCACGTGCCGCACCTGGTCCTCGACGGGGCCCTGCTGTCCGCGGGCGCGCTCGGCGCGGAGGAGGTGGTCATCGGGGTGACCCGCGACGACGTCGAACAGTCCCTGCGCGAGGCCGTCGCCGAACGGGGCCCGGCCGGCCGGCGGGTGCGCGTGTCCCGACTGCCCGAACGCTTCGTCACGGGGGAGGGCACCTCCCTCATCAACGGCATCGACGGCGGCCCCGCACTGCCCAACGGGCAGAAGGTACGGACCAGTGAACGCGGGCTGAGCGGCATGCCCACCCTGCTGTCCAACACCGAGACGTATGCCCAGATCGCCGTCGCCGCCCGACTGGGCGTCGAGGACTACCGCTCCGTCGGTACCGAGAAGGAGCCGGGCACCGTCATGCTCACCGTCGCCGGCGCCACCGCCGTCGAGGTCCCGCTCGGCACCTCCCTCGCGTACGTCCTGGAACTGTGCGGCACCGCCCCCGGCCAGGGCGTCCTGATCGGCGGCTACCACGGCCGGTGGCTGCCCCCGGCGTCCGCGCGCCTGGCCGCGCTCTCCCGGGAATCCCTGACCTCGTACGACGGGGTGCTCGGAGCCGGCGCGGTCCTGCCGCTCCCCGAGGACACCTGCCCGGCCGGCGAAGTCGCCCGGGTGACGCGCTGGATGGCCGGCGAGTCCGCGGGCCAGTGCGGCCCCTGCGCCAGAGGCCTGCCCTCGCTCGCCGACGCCGTGGACGCCCTCGTGGCCGGGGGCGGCGGAGCCGCCCTCGACGCGGTACAGGCCCGGATGCGCGGCGTACGCCGCCGCGGCGCGTGCAGCCACCCCGACGGAACCGCCGGATTCGTCGCCTCCGCGCTCGCGGTCTTCCCCGACGAGTTCCGCGACCACGCGCTCGGCAGCGGCTGCGGACGCCGCGTCCTGGGGGCGCTGCCCCTGCCCGAGGACGAGAGCCCCGAACGCCTCGTCGTGGACTGGACGCTGTGCAGGGGGCACGGCCTCTGCGTGGACCTGCTGCCCGACGTCGTCCGCCTGGACGAGGACGGCTTCCCCGCGATGGCGGTGATGCCGGTGCCCGCACGGCTGCGCCCGAAGGCGCTCCGCGCCGTCCGCCGTTGCCCCGCGCTCGCACTCCGCATTCAGGAATGAGCACGCGGTAGACAACCGCCCGGAAATCGAGTTCAACGTTTGGCGCGATCTGACAAAATCCTTTGATTCTGAATTCAGTTGGCCCCACAGGCCTTATGAATAAGCCTGTAAGCGAAAACACCGGGCTGGACCCGAAGGAGTGATCGTGAACAACAGGCATCGTGGGACGGCAGCCGCCGGATCGGTGATGGCGGTACTGATGCTGGCGGCGGGCTGCAGCGGCGGGGATTCGGACCGCGCGGTGGATTCCGTACAGCCGGCGGGAGCCGGTCAGGCCATCGGCAAGGGATACGACTCGGGAGCCGGATCGGGATCCGGAGCCGGCTACGGGGTGCCCGGATCGGGCGCGAATCCGGCGGCCGGCGCGGGATCCGGGTACGGCGACGAGCCGGCGGCCGCGGCCAAGGCCGCACCGGCGGGACAACTGGCCCTGCGGGAGATCCCGGAGGTGGGCAAGGTGGTCACCGACAGCGCCGGCGCCACCCTCTACCGCTTCGACAAGGACACGCCCAAGCCCCCCAAATCCAACTGCGAGGGTGGCTGTGCCACCACCTGGCCCGTGGTGTCGGCCGACGACGCCAAGGCCTCCGCCGGCATCGATCCGAGCATGCTCGGATCGGTCGAACGGGCCGACGGCACCAAGCAGCTGACCCTCGGCGGCTGGCCCGTGTACCGCTACTCGAAGGACGCCAAGGCGGGCGAGGCCAAGGGCGAGGGCGTCGGCGGGACCTGGCACGCGCTGGCCGCGGACGGCAAGAAGGCGATCGACAAGAAGGGCGCGCAGCCGCCGAAGGAAGAGGCCGCGCCCCCCAAGGCCGGTGGCTACGACGAAACGGGTGACGCGAATTCAAATGAGAAAATAGAACTCGCGGTGGCCGCCAACGAGAAGCTCGGAAAGATTCTCGTGGATGCCGAGGGCCGTACCCTCTACCGATTCAACAAGGACAGTGCGTGGCCCATGAAATTCGGCTGCCTCGACGCCTGCCTGAACACCTGGAAGCCGGCCCCTCCCGTGGACAAGGCGAAGGCGTCCGGAATTCCCGCAGGGCTGGTGGGCAAGGTCAAGCGACCCGACGGGAGCGAGCAGCTGACGATCGACTGCTGGCCGGTCTACCTGTTCACCGGTGACAAGGAGCCCGGCCAGACCAACGGGCAGGGCAAGCAAGGCCTCTGGTTCGCGGTCAACGACGCCGGCAAGAAGGTCACCACGACCACCGGCTGACCCGAGCCGGAGCCGGAACCCGTGCCCGCCCCGACCCCTGTGAGGGAGACGTGTCAGCTTCACCCCGGATCACCGCCCGCCACCTGGTGCCCTGTGTCGCCGTGCTGATCGCCTCGATGATGTGTGGCGGCTGCGCGGGACAGGAGAAGGCGCGGGCGGGCGCGACCGACGCCCACCCGGCCGGCGCCGCCACCGCGGCCGAGCCGTCCACCCCGACCGCCCCGGCGCCGTCCGCGACCCCGGCGAGCCCGACGCCGTCGTCCACCGCCCGCCCCGCCTCCCTCGACCAGATCGCCGCCGCCCTCGACTGCCGACCCGAGATCACCGTCGACGCGGAGGAACTGAAGGAAGGAGCGTGCGGGGCGGGCAAAGAGGGATTCCGGATGGCCACCTTCGCCGCCGACCAGGGTCAGCGGGCATGGCTCGACGAATCCCGGATGTACGGAGGCGTGTACCTGGTCGGAGAACGCTGGGTCGTGACCGCCGCCTCCGCCGAGGCCCTGGCACCCCTGCGCGAGCGCCTCGGCGGAACCGTCGAGACCGGCTCCGGCCACGGCGCCTCGCACGGCACGGAGCACGGCGCCTCGCAGGGCCCCTCGCAGGGCGCGGAACACCCCCCGGGCCACGAGGCCATGAGCGGCGCGGGTTCCTGAGGCCCCGCCTTCCCGGGCGACCGCCGGGATCCGTCGCCCCCCCACGGGCGCCGGAGCCCGGCGGCCGCCCCTCCCCGCGGAGCCGGACGCGTCCCGCGAGGCCCCGGCCGTCCCCCTCGGATCGTGCCGGGCCGAGAGCGCCCCGTCCCGCCGCCCGGGTTCACGATGCGCCGACCCGCTTCTCCCGCGACACCCCTTGATCTATCGTCGGGAACGATCGACGGGATCGGCGTCGTACGCACGTGAACGCGGGGAGGACGGCCATGACCGGGGACATCGGTGGACGCGTCGCCGTCCTCTCGGACATCCACGGAGCCCTGCCCGCCTTGGAGGCGGTCCTCGCCGAGCCGGACGTACGGGCCGCCGACCTCGTCGTCCTCACCGGGGACATCGCGGCGGGACCCCAACCCACCCGGGTGCTCGACCTCCTCGTCGGCCTCGGCGAACGCGTCGCCCGGGTCGGCGGCAACGCCGACCGGGAACTCCTCGAACACCGTCGCGGCACACGCGACGTCCTCGGCGACCCCGTCTCGCGATGGGCCGCGAAGCAACTGCGCCCGGACCACCTCGACCCGCTCGCCCACCTCCCGCGCACCCACTGCTGGGCCGACTACTTCCTCCACGCCCGCGCCACCGACAACGAAGTCCTCGACGCGTTCGCCCCCCGAGACGGCCGATCCCCCGACCAGCAGCAGGAGGCACCGTGAGCGAGCACATCTGCGACATCGACGCACTGGCCGAGGACGCCGCCCGGGCGGCCGCACTGCTGGACCGGCCGATCCTGCTGGGCATCGACGGGCCGGGAGCATCCGGCAAGAGCACGCTCGCCGCCCTGCTGGCCGAACGGCTGGACGCGGCGGTCGTCATCCACGTCGACGACTTCCACCTCCCCTCCGCGGACCGCCCCCGGACCGCCGGCGCGATCGCGGCCGACGTCGACCTCGCCCGACTGGAAACGCAGGTGCTACGACCCGCGGCCACCGGGGGCACCGTCCGGTACCGCCGCTACGACTGGGACCTGGACCGCCTCGCTGAGTGGACCGAACTCCCGCCCGACACCCCGCTGATCGTGGAGGGAGTCCACGCACTCCACCTGCGGCTGCGCCACGTGTACACGTACCGGGTGTTCTGCGACGCCCGCCGCGAGGTGCGGCTGAGCCGCGGCCTCGCAAGGGACGGGGAATCGGCGCGCCGGCTGTGGGAGGACGACTGGATGCCGGCCGAGGACCGCTACCTGGCGACCCACCGACCGCACCTGCGGGCCGATGTCGTGCTGAACAGCTCGGTCCTCACGACGGGGGTCGGCGCTCCCGCGTACGCGGTGGTGGCCCACTGACCTGCGGACGGCCCCACGGCACGAGGGGTGGGGCGGATCAGGCGGTACGGGCCGGCTCCGCCGGAGCGGCCGCGCCGAGGAGGCGTTCGGCGCGGTACGGGACGTGTCCAGCTCCGCCAGCACCCCGGGGGCGGCGATGTTGGGCAGCACCAGATCGAAGAGGTTGGAGATCTCCCTGGACAGATCGCCGCCGGGGATGTTCTCGGTGATCAGCAGCACCCCGGTCCAGGCCCCGACGAGCAGCCGTGAGATCTCGGACGGTACGACGTGCCCGAGCAACTCGCCGCGAAACTGGGCCTCTTCGAGCAGCTGCTTGCCCACCGAGATCCAGTCGGGCCACCGCGTCCCGAACAGAGCGCGGGCCTTGACGTCCACCGACAGCCGCACCGAGGCGCTCAGTACGGGAAGGGCTGTTGAAGCGACCGATCGCAGCCGCTTGACCCGTGGGACGGCCCGGGCGGGGGCGGTCAGCGGGCGGAGTCCCCGCCGGCTGATTCCCGACCGGCGCCGGACCGGAGGAACGCGCGCCGGGCGTGCGCGAGCAGTTCGCGGGCCGCGGGGCCGTGCGGGGTCTTCCAGGCCAGCGAGAGCAGCGCGGGGGACGTGATGTCGTCGATCGTGCGGGCGGTGAGCCGGTCGGCGTACTCGGCGGCCATCGACTCGCTGAGAATGGCGACGCCGAGACCGCGCACGGCCAGGTCGACGATGGCGTCGGCGGCCCCCGCCTGCAACGCGATCCCGATCCGGACGTCCTGCGCGGCGCACGCCTGGTCGAACACCGCGCGCAGACCGGTGCCGCGGGGCATGCACACGATCGGATGAGCACCCAGGTCGCGCAGGGTGACCCCGTCCCGCCGGGCCAGGGGATGGTCGAAGGGCACGGCAGCCACGAGCCGTTCGCTGATGATCGTGAAGGTTTCCAGTCCCTCGTGGGCGGCGGTGGAGGTCCCGACGAGAGCCATGTCGAGAGTGCCGTCGCGCACCCCGTCGATCAGCCGGTCGGAGTTGTCCTCCCCCAGGGAGATCTCCACCCCGGGATGGGCCCGGTGGAACGCGGCGAGGGCGTCGAACAGCGGTGTGACGGTGCAGCCGATGACCATGCCGACGGTGAGCCGACCCCGGATCAGCTCGGTCACCTCGCCCACCGCCTGGCTGACGGCCGCCGCGGCGGACAGCGCGGCCCGGGCGTGATCGAGGGCCGCCCTGCCCGCGTCCGTCAGGGTGGTCGTGCGAGCCGACCGGTCGAACAGCTCGGCGCCCAGCTCCCGCTCCAGCCGGCGGATCTGCGCGCTGACGCCCGACTGGCTGATGTGTACCCGCTCGGCGGCCCGGGTGAAGTTCCGCTCATCGGCGACCGCGACGAAGTATTCCAACTGCCTCAGGTCCATGACTGTCAATTCTAGCTCTCAGCTGATCCAGCTGTTGGACTACTGGTTCGGCATCGATCAGGCTGGGAGGTGTCGAGGCTCGACGACGACCGTCGAGCACATCAGGCACCAGGCATCAGACATCGAGGAATGAGGAAGCCCATGACGGAGAACAAGTCAACGAGCGGGTCGGGGAACCGGTCGGAGTACGAGAAGGCCATGCGCCCCGAGGACATCACCCGGCTGTTCGTCGAACGATCCAACGCCGGCGACGCCGCCGGGGTCGCCGCGCTCTACGAGGAGGACGCGGTGATGGCCTATCCGCCGGGCTCCCGGACGGTGGGCCGCGAGGCGATCCGCGCGCTGTGGGAAAAGGTCCTGGCCGGCGGCCCCCGCTTCGAACCGGAGCAGCCGCTGCCGACACTGATCAGCGGAGACATCGCCCTCACCTCGACCCCGCCGAAGGACGGATCGGGCGCCCGCGCCCAAGTCGTCCGCCGCCAACCCGACGGGAGTTGGCTCCGCCTCCTCGACCAGCCCGAGTTCGTCCCCCCGACCGGCTGACCCACCGGGCCGCCCCCTGATGCGGGGCGCGCCGACGATCGGCCGCGTCAGCGGTACCAGTCCTCGCCGGGACGGGACAGTGCGCTGCGCAGGTACGCCTCCAGGCGCGGCGCCACCCAGGCACGGCTGTCGTTCTCGCAGCGCGGCCGGGAGCGGCTACCCCAACGCGGCTTCCGGATCACGTAGTTCCTGCTCGGGGGCAGGTGCGTTCAGTTCGGCGCCGTCATGCCGCTCCACGAGTTCACGCCACACGAATCCTCCAGGGGTCCCACCGTCCGCGGCATCGTATTCCGCGGCCCCACCGGGAGGGCTGACCGGACAGGTGAACCGTTGTACGCTCCGGGGACGGCCCTTGACCCGCGATGAGCGGGCAGGGAGCAGACACATCGGGAGTACTCCATGCTGCGCACCATGTTCAAGTCCAAGATCCACCGTGCCACCGTGACCCAGGCCGACCTGCACTACGTCGGGTCGGTCACCGTCGACGCCGATCTGTTGGACGCGGCCGACCTGTTGCCCGGGGAGCTGGTCCACATCGTGGACATCACCAATGGCGCGCGGTTGGAGACGTACGTCATCGAGGGCGAGCGCGGGTCCGGTGTCATCGGGATCAACGGCGCCGCCGCCCACCTCGTGCACCCCGGGGACCTGGTGATCCTCATCAGCTACGCGCAGGTCGAGGACGCCGAGGCCCGGGTGCTGAAGCCCCGCGTCGTGCACGTCGACGCGGACAACCGCATCATCGAGCTGGGTGCGGACCCCTCCGCGCCGGTGCCGGGAACGGACCAGGAGCGCAGCCCCCACGCGGTTGCCGTCTGACGAGTCGGGAGTCGGGACCATGGCGGACGAACGGACGATCGTGTTCGAGGACGACCGTGAGGCCGGGCGGCTGCTCGCCGTCGAGGACGGGGTCACGGTCGGGTTCATCGCCTACTTCGTCCTCGCGGAGGACCCCCACGCCCTGGTGGCGGTCCACACGATCGTCGAGCCCGGGCACGAGGGGCGGGGCATCGCGGGGCGGCTGGTGGAGACCCTCTACACGATCGCCGCGACCGCGGAGGTGCCCGTGGTGCCGCTCTGCCCGTACGCCGCGAGGTGGGCCGCCAAACACCCCGACCGGGCGCCCGTCGCCCCGGCGGAGGTCGTGGCGGCGGCCGAGGCGCAGCTCGCCTCGGACTCCGACCTGTGGTGACGGGCGCGTCCCTGACGCTGCTCCACACGTCCGCGGTGCACGTGCCGATCTTCGACGCGCTGCGCGACCGGGATCACCCGGGCGCCGTCCTGCGGCACCTGGTGGTCCCGGAGTTGCTGGACCGGGCCCGCGCCGAGGGTCCGGAGGCGGTGGCACCGGCCGTCCGGGAGGTGCTCGGCGGGTGCTCCGGCCCCGTTCTGGTCACCTGTTCGACGATCGGCGCGGTCGTGGAGGCGCAGGCCGGGCTGCTGGGACTGCCGTTGTTCCGGGTGGACCGGCCGATGGCCGCCGAGGCGGTTCGGATCGGCGGTCGGATCACCGTACTGGCGTCGTTGGAGTCCACGCTGGCCCCGACCGCGGGGCTGCTGGCCGAGGAGGCCGGGACGCGCGACGTGTCCGTCCGGACGCGGGTGGTCGCCGGAGCCTGGGCCCGGTTCGAAGCGGGTGACGTGGCCGGCTCCCTCGCCCTGGTGGCCGAGGCGATCGACGCCGTCACGGACGCGGACGTCATCCTCCTCGCCCAGGGCTCGATGGCCGGCGCCGCGGCGTCGGCCACGACCTCCATCCCGGTCCTGACGGGCCCCGCCCGGGGCCTGGCCGCCGCGCTCGGCCGATAGGCCCACCCCGTTTCGGGGGGCGTACCGCCGGGGTTCCGGGGAAGGTGGGACACATGGTGCGAATCGAAGAGCAGACCCAGCCTCCGGTCCCCGGTCCCGACCCGCAGCCCCCGGTGCCGGGTCCCGATCCGACGCCGGGGCCCCGTCCCTTCCCGGACCCCGAGCCGCCTACGCCGCGGCCGGCGCCGCCCGTACCCGGACCGGTGCCCGAGCCCGACCCGATCCCGGCGCCGCCCGGCCCGGCCCCCGTGCCGCAGCCCGGTCCGCTCGGCTCGATCGGGGCCTGAGGCCCGGACCCGCCCCGGTCGAGGTCCGCTCGACCGGGGCCCGGCCGCCTCGGGCCCGCTCGGAGCCCGAGGCGCGTCCGTGCGTGCGCCGCGCCTCAGTCCGTGCGACGCGCGTCAGCCCGTGGACGGCCACCGGTTGGTCATTCCGTCCGCCGCCGTGCGTCAGTCCGTGCGGACCTCGGAGCGGTCGCCGCTCCAGAGGGTGTGGAACGAGCCCTCCCGGTCGGTGCGCCGGTAGGTGTGCGCCCCGAAGAAGTCCCGCTGGCCCTGGGTCAGGGCCGCGGGCAGCCGCTCCGCCCGCAGGGCGTCGTAGTACGCCAGCGAGGCAGCGAACGCCGGCGCCGGGATGCCCTGGCGGACCGCCGCGACCAGCACCTCCCGCCAGTCGTCCTGCGCCGCGCCGATCTCCTGGGCGAACTCCGGGTTCGCGAGCAGGCTCGGCAGCGTGGGCTCGGCGTCGTACGCGGCACGGATCCGGTCCAGGAACGCCGCCCGGATGATGCAACCGCCGCGCCACAGCGAGGCGACCGCGCCCAGGTCCACGTTCCAGTCGTACTCGGCGCTGCCCGCCTGGATCTGGTGGAAGCCCTGCGTGTACGAGACGATCTTCGAGGCGTACAGGGCCTGCTCGACCTGGGCCGCGAAGGCGTCGGCGGCGGCTCCGGAGAGCGGCGTCGCCGACGGTCCCGCCAGATCGCGCGAGGCCTCGCGCAGGTCACCGTGACCGGACACGGCGCGGGCGAAGACCGCCTCGGCGATCCCCGAGACCGGCACGCCCAGGTCGAGGGCGATCTGCACGGTCCAGCGCCCCGTGCCCTTCTGCTCGGCGGCGTCGGCCACGACGTCCACGAACGGCCGGCCGGTCGCGGCGTCCGTGTGCGCGAGGACCTCCGCCGTGATCTCGATGAGGTACGAGTCCAACCGGCCCGTGTTCCAGGTCCGGAAGGTCTCCGCGATCTTCGCGGGGGAGTAGCCGGCGACCTCGCGCAGCAGGTGGTAGGCCTCGGCGATGAGCTGCATGTCGGCGTACTCGATGCCGTTGTGCACCATCTTCACGAAGTGCCCGGCGCCGTCGGGGCCGATGTGCGAGACGCACGGGGTGCCGTCGGCGGCCTTCGCCGAGATCTTCTCCAGCAGCGGGCCCAGGGAGGTGTACGACTCGGCCGGGCCGCCGGGCATGATGCTCGGGCCGAGCAGTGCCCCCTCCTCGCCGCCCGAGATGCCGGCGCCCACGAAGTGGATGCCCTGCTCGCGCAGCTCGCGTTCGCGGCGGCGCGTGTCCTCGAAGTGGGCGTTGCCGCCGTCGATGATGACGTCGCCCTCCTCCAAGAGCTCGGCGAACTCGCGGATCACGGCATCGGTGGGCTCGCCGGCCTTCACCATGACGATCAGGCGGCGGGGTCGTTCCAGCGCGTCGACGAACTCCTTCGCGGACTCGGCCGCGACGAAGGAGCCCTCGTGGCCGAACTCCTCCACCAGGGCATGGGTCTTCGCGGCCGTGCGGTTGTGGACGGCGACGGTGAATCCGTTGCGGGCGAAGTTCCGGGCCAGGTTGCTGCCCATCACCGCGAGCCCGGTGACACCGATCTGGGCGGTGCTGCTGCTCATGCGTGCGCTCCTGCGTGCCTCGATGTGCGGGGACCCCCGACGCTACATCGACCGGGATGTGAGAGCTCGTCCGTTGTGCACTGATTCTCAACTTCGCCTTGAGGCAGGCTGGTTGTGCTACTTGCCGGGCGACTCGTGTCGCCGCTACCTTGTGCCCTTCCTGATGTCTTCAAGGGGGCTCCCATGGGCGTACGGGGCCGGCACCGCCGGTACCAGCCGAGCAGCATCAACCGGGCCTCGCTCGTCGTCACCGCCGGTGGCGCCGGGATCGCGCTCCCTCTCGTCGGAGCCGGGTCCGCCCATGCCGCCTCGGTGGAGACCTGGAACAAGGTCGCCACCTGCGAATCGACCAACAACTGGCAGATCAACACCGGCAACGGGTACTACGGCGGGCTCCAGTTCAGCCAGAGCACCTGGCGGGCCTTCGGCGGCACCGCCTACGCCCCGCGCGCCGACCTGGCCACCAAGGCCCAGCAGATCGCGGTCGCGGAGAAGGTCCTCAAGGGGCAGGGCCCGCAGGCCTGGCCCTCGTGCGGACCCGCCGCCGGACTCAGCCGCAGCGGCCCGGCGCCCGCCGTCACCCCGCACACGCAGTCCGCGAAGCCGCAGCCGGCCAAGGCCCGGACCCCCGCGCCCCAGCCCACGAAGGTGCAGGTCACCGCGAAGCTCCCGCAGGACGGGGCCGCGACGCCGAAGACCGCGCCGCGTCCGACCGGCACGTCCGTGCTCCCGAACCCGTACGTCGTCGCCCCCGGGGACTCCCTGTCGGCGATCGCCACCGACCAGCACGTCGAGGGCGGCTGGCAGGCGCTGTACGAGACCAACCGGGCCACCGTCGGCGCCGACCCGAACCTGATCCTGCCCGGGCAGCGCCTCACCCTGCGGATCACGGCCGCACCGCCGGCGCAGAACCCGGAGAAGCCGCCGCGCACCGCGAAGCCGGTCAAGCCCGTGGCGCCGGCCGCACCGAAGCCCGAGCAGAGCAAGCCCGCACCGAAGCCGAAGCCCACGCCGGAGCAGAGCAAGCCCGCCCCGAAGGCGAAGCCGAAGACCGAGGCGGCCTCAGCGAAGCAGCAGACCTCCTCGGGGGGCTTCTTCGCGCCCGTCGACGCCGGACTCGGCACCGCCTACCGCGTCGCGGGCTCCTCCTGGTCCAGCGGCTACCACACGGGCGTCGACTTCCCGGTGCCCACCGGCACCAGCGTCAAGGCGGTCGGTTCCGGCACCGTGGTCTCGGCCGGCTGGTCCGGGGCCTACGGATACGAGGTCGTCATTAGGCACGCCGACGGCCGGTACTCCCAGTACGCCCACCTGTCCGCGCTCGGCGTCAGGGGCGGACAGCAGGTCTCCGGCGGCCAGCGGATCGGCCGCTCCGGCTCGACCGGCAACAGCAGCGGTCCCCACCTGCACTTCGAGATGCGCTCCGGGCCCGGCTACGGCTCCGACATCGACCCGCTGCGCTACCTCCGCGGGCACGGCGTCGGCATCTGACCCGCGCACGTGCGGCGGCACGGCCATGAGCAGGAGGAGGCCGGCCGCCGCGACGAGGGCGCACACCGCCGCCGCCAGCGCGCCCAGCGACCCGTAGCGGAAGCCCTCGTCGAACACCGAGATCCCGACGGCCGCCGCGACCACCGGGTTGACCACGGTCACCGTCGCAAGCGGCGCCGTCAGTCCCGCCCCCCGGTAGGCGGCCTGCGACAGCAGCAGACCGCCCGCCGCCAGCGTGGCGATCGCCGCCAGATCGGGCCACATCGCGGTCGGCGCGTCCAGGGAGAATCCCTCCGCCACCGACTTCGTGAACACCGAGGCCATGCCGAAGGCCGTACCGGCCGCCGCGGCCAGCAGCACGCTGCGCCGCACCGCCCCATGCGTGCGCTGCGCCGTCAGGAACAACACGGCCACCGACGCACCCGCGACCACCAGCAACAGGGTCCGACCCCCGTGCGTCAACGCCTGCTCCGCCCGGCCCTCGCCGCCGGTCAGGGCCAACAGCCCCGCCAGGCCGACCGTGGCCGCCACCGCCCCGCGCCACGCCGCGGCGCCCGCCCGGCGATGGACGAGGACGGCCGCCATCGGGAGCGCGAAGACGATGGTCAGGGCGCCGAGCGGCTGCACCAGGCTGAGCGGCCCGTACGCCAACGCCACCACGTGCAACAGTGCGCCGAGCGCGTTCAGCCCGACCGCGAACCACCAACCGGCCCGGCGCAGGGGCGCGTAGGACCGGTTCGGCGAGCCCGCCGCCACCTGCTCCTGGACGATGGCGCCGCCCGCGTACGCGACGGCGGACACCAGGCAGAGCAGAACGGACACCGCGAAGGCACTCATGAATTCCACAATGCCCGACCCAGGCGCCCTATTCCTCCCCCCAGAGGAGCCTCCACAGGGCTTCGAGTCATCCTCTCGGCATACTCCGGTGGTACTACGGAACGCTCGGACGGGCGGATTCCGGCCGCGCCGTCGATCAGTGCCCCGTCCCTCCCCACCGTGACGGGCCCCTCGCCGTCCGTGAGGCGTCCGGGCACGGGTTTGTCCCCGGGCGCGTCGCCTCCGTACAGTGGCCCTTTTGGAACCTCCGCAGCAGGCGGACGCGGACGAGTGATCAAGGAACGGCAGCGGCCATGACGGTGACCGAAGACAACCACGCATACGGGCCGGGCATCGACCCCGAGCGGCTGGCCCTCGTCCTCAACGTGCTCGGTGAGCTCGACAAGCTCGACGTCGACCACCCCGACGCCATCACCGTACGCCGTGCCACCGCCGGCCTCTACCGCACGGTCAAGCAGCGCCGCCGCCAGGACCGCCGCGCCGCCAAGACCGCCAACGACAAGGCCGTCACCGAAGCGACCGCGACCGGCTCCGCCGAGCGCATCGACGACGAGACCCAGGGCAACGCCCTGACCGCCGCCACCAAGGGCCCGATCGCCGGAATACTCCAGCGCCCGCGGTCCTGCTACATCTGCAAGACCCGCTACGTCGAGGTCGACGCCTTCTACCACCAGCTCTGCCAGGACTGCGCCGCCTTCAACCGCGCCCGCCGCGACGCCCGCACCGACCTGACCGGCCGCCGCGCCCTGCTCACCGGCGGCCGCGCCAAGATCGGCATGTACATCGCGCTGCGGCTGCTGCGCGACGGTGCGCACACCACCATCACCACCCGCTTCCCCAGCGACGCGATCCGCCGCTTCAAGGCCATGCCCGACAGCTCCGAGTGGCTGCACCGCCTGAAGATCGTCGGCATCGACCTGCGCGACCCGGCCCAGGTCGTCGCGCTCGCCGACTCGGTCGCCGCCGAGGGCCCGCTCGACATCCTGATCAACAACGCCGCGCAGACCGTGCGCCGCTCCCCGGGCGCCTACAGCGAACTCGTCGCCGCCGAGAACGCCCCGCTCCCGGCCGGCGAGCTGCCCACCTCCGAGGTCATCGGCACCTTCGGCAGCGGCACCGTCGACCGGGTCGCCGCCCTGCCCACCGGCAAGGGCGAGAAGCTCAGCGCGCAGGACATCACCGAGCTGGCCCTGGTCTCCGGCTCCGCCTCCCTGGAGCGGATCGCCGCCGGCACGGCCATCGACGCCGGCGGCCTGGTCCCGGACCTGCACGACACCAACAGCTGGATCCAGACGGTGTCCGAGGTGGACCCGATCGAGCTGCTCGAAGTGCAGCTGTGCAACTCCACCGCGCCGTTCATCCTGATCAGCAAGCTCCGACCGGCGATGGCCGCCGCCGAGGCCGGCCGCCGGTACGTCGTCAACGTGTCCGCGATGGAAGGCGTGTTCAGCCGCGGCTACAAGGGCGCCGGCCACCCGCACACCAACATGGCCAAGGCCGCGCTGAACATGCTGACGCGGACCAGCGCCCAGGAGATGTTCCAGAAGGACCAGATCCTGATGACCGCCGTGGACACCGGCTGGATCACCGACGAGCGGCCCCACCCGGACAAGATCCGGCTCGCCGAGGAGGGCTTCCACGCCCCGCTCGACCTGGTGGACGGCGCGGCCCGCGTGTACGACCCGATCGTGCGCGGCGAGGCGGGCGAGGAACTGTTCGGCGTCTTCCTCAAGGACTACGCCCCCGCCAACTGGTAGACCCTCCCGCGACTGGTAGACCCTCCCGCAACTCGTGGATCCTCCCGCAACTGGCGGGACCTTCCCGCTCCATCCACTCGCCCGTGCCGAATCCGGCCCGGGCGAGTGGCGTTTCCCGTGCGGGGTGCGGACCCGGGGCGCGCGGGAGCGCGGTGTCCCCGCGTCCTCCTTTCGGGTGAGGCCGAGAACGCGCGGCGACCGCCCCGGCCGCCGCGTCCGGGCCCGTCCCGGCGAGGCGTGCGCCGCCCGGCCCGTCACCCGTCCGGCCCAACGCCCGGCCCGGCCCCGCGCACCCCCGGCACGTCCCGTCCGGCCCTGTGCGGCCTGCGCCGGCCGTCCCGCTCCGCCGGAACACCGCCGTCGGGTCGGTGGTGGAACTCGCGCGGGTGGCACGGGCCGCCGCTACGGTCGGGAGTGCCACCGGCGCCCCGGCAGGCCCGACTTGAACCCCCGCTCCGTGCCTTCTCGTACGTCCGACAGCCCACTCCGGCGCACCGCCGGCGTCCGGCGTACGGAACTCGGGGCGAAAACGAGTGATCCGGAGTGGATTTTACCGTTCCATCGAGCGGGACCCCGCTCATATGTGTACTCTGATCGGCATGGAGGCCTCACCCGGGCCCCGCTCCACCAAGGCGCCACCGCGTCCGGAAAACCTTTATTTCCCTATCTCCGGCGCGCGATCAGCCCGCTGGGTTACGCGACACAAGGGAGTTCGCGGTGACTGAAATGACCAAGCCCGACCCATCGCTGGAGCGAACCGTCCGAGCGGTGAAGGGGAAGACCCGGTCCGACGAACTCGGGAGCCTCGAAGTGTGGGCGCGTTCCGCCCCCATCCGGCTGGCGGGTTACGAAGACGACCTGGCCGAGCCGCACATCCTCCCCGGCATCGACTAGAGCCACCGGCCCCACCGGCCCTACCTGCGCCCCCGCGCCACGACGGCGACGGGGGCGAGGCATGAGCCCCTCGGCCTCGACCGGGCCCCGACGCGACTGCGACACCCGTCCCTGCAGCCGGAGTTCCCGATTCGCGTACGCCCTGGGCGTCATCGCCGAGAGCGATCACAGGTTCCGCGCAGGCCACCCGCCGGGCAGGCTCATCTCATGAAACTGCTGATGCTGGGTGGCACCGAATTCGTCGGACGCGCGATCACCGAGGACGCCCTCGCCCGGGGCTGGGAGGTGACCGTCTTCCACCGCGGTCACCACGTGCCCCCGCCCGGCGTCCTCGCCGTGCACGGGGACCGCACCTCCGCCGAGGGCCTGGCCGGCCTCGCCGACGGAGAGTGGGACCTCGTCGTCGACACGTGGAGCGGCGCGCCCACCGCCGTGCGCGACGCCGCCCGCCTGCTGGCCGACCGCGTCGGTCGGTACGTGTACATATCCAGCCGCTCGGTCTACGCCTACCCGGCCCCGGCCGGCCTCGCCGAGGACGGCCCGCTGGTCGAGGGCTCGGCCGACGCCGCCTCCCTCGCCTACGCCGAGGACAAGCGCGGCGGCGAACTCGCGGCCCTCGACGCCTTCGGCGACCGCGCCCTGCTGGTGCGCGCCGGCCTGATCATCGGCCCCTACGAGAACGTCGGCCGACTGCCCTGGTGGCTGAACCGCGCCGCCCGCGGCGGGCCGATGGCGGCCCCCGGGCCACGTGGGCACCGGCTCCAGTACATCGACGTGCGCGACCTCGCGGCCTGGACGCTGGACGCCGCCGAGGCAGGGCGCGACGGTGCCTACAACCTGGTCTCCCCGGTCGGTCACGCCACGATGGAGGAGCTTCTCGAAGCGTGCCTCGCCGCCACGGGTGGGGACGCCGAGCTGCGCTGGATCGACCCGGCCGCGATCGAGGCGGCGGGCGTCCAGCCGTGGACCGACCTGCCGATCTGGCTTCCCGAGGGCGGCGAACTGCACGCGTACATGAGCGGCGACGTGACCAAGGCGCTGGAGGCGGGGCTCGTGTGCCGCCCCATTGCGGAGACCGCCGCCGACACCTGGGCCTGGCTGCGATCCCTCGACGGGGTCGCACCGCTCCGCCCCGACCGCTCGGCCAAGGGGATCTCCGCGGAGCAGGAGGCAGTACTACTCGGGCTCTGACCAGGAGGTCTCCGCGAGTCGGGTCGGCGGCAGGTACTCGCGCAGCAGGGTGCGGTGCCACCACGCGCCCGTCTCGCGGAGCTCCCGCCAGGTCGTGAAGCGGTAGCGGTAGACCCTGGCCCGCACATGGACCGGAGGGGCGTCCGGGAACGGGTTGTGCCGCAGCAGCCGCAGCGTGTCCCGGTCGCCGGCCAGCAGCCGCTCGACGAACGGCCCGAACCAGTCCCGCGCGTAGCCGGGGGAGAGCGCCGCGAACCACATCAGCCAGTCCAGGCGCAGGTGGTAAGGGGCGAACTGCCGGGGCATCCGGCCCGGCGCGCCCGGCTTGCCCCTGAACTCGTAGGCGCGCCAGTCGCCGTCCTCCCGCGGCACCCGGTCCGCGGTGCCCTCCACCACCACCTCGTCCCGGACACGGCTCACCGTCCCGAACGCCCCGTAGGTGTTGACCAGGTGCAGGGAGTCGAAGGAGCGGTTCATCGCCTGGCGGCGCGAGGCCATGTTGGCCACCGGGTGTCGGCTGAGCCAGAGGACCAGGGCGCTCACCGCGCACACCAGCACCACGAACCAGAGGGGCGCCCCGCGGGAGGCGGCCGCCGGTGGCGGGCCCGCGAGCCCCGTGAAGTCGATCGCCGACAGCGCGATCGTGATCGTGATCCAGTTCAGCCACGCGAAGTTGCCCGACAGGACCAACCACGCCTGGGTGGCCACGATGATCGCGGCGGCGTACGAGGCCACCGGCTGCGGGGTGAAGAGCAGAACCGGGACCACCAGCTGGGTCACGTGGTTCGCCGCGCACTCCACACGGTGCAGCGGCTTCGGCAGGTGGTGGAAGAACCAGCTCAGCGGCCCGGGCATCGGCTGCGTCTCGTGGTGGTGGTAGAGGCAGGTCAGTTCGCGCCAGCAGGGGTCGCCCCGCATCTTGATCAGCCCCGCCCCGAACTCCACCCGGAAGAGGACCCACCGCAGCAGCCACAGCACGAGCACCGGCGGCCCGATCCGGGCGTTGCCGAGGAAGACCGCGAGGAAGCCCACCTCCAGCAGCAGCGACTCCCAGCCGAAGGCGTACCAGGTCTGCCCCACGTTCACGATCGACAGGTACAGCAGCCAGGGAACGGCCCACATCGCCATGGCCGCCCCCAGTGGCACCAGGTCCCCGACGCCGGCGGCGAGCGCGGCCGCGAACACCGCCCCGGTCCACGCACAACCGGCGAACAGCCGGTCGGAGTAGCGCAGTTGGAACAGGCTCGGGGCGCGCCGGAAGGGCACGTGCCGCACGTGGCGCGGCACGGGCAGCATGCCGTGCGTCCCGATCAGCGCCCGGAACTGCAGGGCCGCCCCCACGAAGGCGAGGAGGTACACCCCGGCCAGGGCCCGCTGGAAGATCAGCCGGCCCAGCCAGGAGTCCGGCGCCGTGAACCAGTCCATCGTCTCCAGTATCAGGCGCCGGGGCGGACCGTGCCGGTCCGCGGGGACGTGAACGCGCAATCGACGCGGCTCCGACCCCACACATTCCTTGAACGCGTTCAAGATGCGGTGTCGGGGGAGATGCGGCAGACAAGGAGGAGCAACCGGGGCGAAAGGAAGAAACACGTGAGCGACGGGCCCGACGTGCACGCACCGACACACCGTCAGAATCCACACCGTCAGACACCACGCCGTCACACCCCCGCCAGAGCGCCCCTCTTCGCGCTCTTCGGACTGCTCGGGCTGCTCGCCACGGCCTGCGGCACGACCGAGGAACCCCGGGCCGCGGCAGCCGGCCCCGAGAGCCAGGAGGTCCACCTCCAGCCGGTCGGCACGGCCGGCCCCGACCCGTTCACCAATTCCTCCGCCACCGCCGAGTCGGCCCCCGTCCAGCCGCCGCTGCCCAACGCGTCCGGCCAGGGCATCCGCACCGTCAACGCCGCCACCCCGGGCCTGTACGGCGGAACCCAGCGGCTCGGCAGTTGCGACGTCGAACAGCAGGTCGGCTTCCTCACCGGGGACGACGCCAAGGCCGGCGCGTTCGCCCGGGCCTCCGGCATCGAACAGGCGATGCTCCCCGACCACCTGCGCGGCCTCACCCCGGTGGTGCTGCGGGCCGATGCCCGCGTGACCAGCCACGGCTTCCGCGACGGCCGGGAGAAGAGCTTCCAGTCCGTGCTCCAGGCCGGGACCGCCGTCCTCGTGGACAACCACGGCATGCCCCGCGTGCGCTGCGCCTGCGGCAATCCCCTGGGAGCCCCGCGTGCCCCCAAGGGGAGCCCGGTGATGAAGGGCGACGCGTGGAACGGCTACCAGACGAACCAGGTGATCGTCATCGAGCCCACCGCCCAGGTGCTGGGCAGACTCACCATCGTCAACATCGCCAACAACACGTGGATCGAGCGGACGAGCGGCGACGACGGAGCCCAGGACAGGACCCCGCAGGCGACGCCCCCCTACGACCCGTCGGACGGCATCCCGAACGGTCCCGCCACCAGCGCCGAGCCGTCCCCCGGGGAGTCGGCACCCGCCGGGGCGCCGTCCGACGGACCCTCCGGCCCGCCCGCGGACGTCCCCGGCGGTCTTCCCCCGGGCGTTCCGAGCGGGCGGCCTCAGGAGGTCCCGTCCGGCCCGCCGGCCGGGGTGCCCTCCGATGTCCCCTCCGACGTACCGCCCGGTCAGCCGTCGGACATCCCCCCGGACCTCTTCACGGAGCCGATGCCCGTCGACCCGGGGTCGCCGAACGGTGACCCGGGGTTGCCGACCGGGCCGGACGCGGTCCCGGACCAGGGGGATCCGTACGGCCCTGGCAACGTCCCCGACGTCGGGCGGCAGCCCTCGGACCCGGGCGGGCAACTGGAGAGCGCCTGACCCGCCGGTGTGTCATGGTGGATCGGTGCCGACCACCGTATCGCTGCCGGACGACTGGCCCGCACACCCGGACCGGTCGCTCTCGCTGAACCGCATGGGCAGTTTCGACTGGGACCTGGTCACCGGGCTCATGCACCTGGACGCAGCGGCCCTCGACGTCTTCGACACGGACCCCGCCATGTACGACGGACGCCCCGCGTCCCTGTCGCCACGCGTTCCGGCCGCGGAGGCGACCCGGCTCGACGCCCTGGTCTCCGGCGCACTCAAGAGCAGGGTCGACAGTTACGGCGCCTACTTCCGCATCCGCTGCCGCGACGGCCGACTGCGCTGGACGCACACCCAGGGCCGGGTCATGCGTGGCACGGACGGGAAACCGCACCGGATCATCGGGATCGTCCGGGACGCGACCGAGGAGCTCAGCCACTCGGCCGAGCGCCTCGGTCTGGACGAGGAGCGCCGCCGCCAGACCTCCGTCGTGGAGAGCACCACGGCCGCCCTCGCCCACGCGCGCACCGTTCGGGACGTCATCGACGTCATCGGCGACGCCCACGGCCTGGAGCGGCTCGGCTCCATGGGCATGGTGATGGGCCTCGTCGAGGCCGGCCGCATCCACCTGGTGGCCGAAGGGCCCGTGGGCAGTTTCGTGCCGGGCACCCGCTACACCCGCATCGACGAGGCGTACCCGATGAGCGAGGTCGTCCGCTCGCTCGAACCGCGCTTCCTCGACTCGGCGGAGGAGTTCGCCGAGGGCTACCCGGAGCTCTGGGCCAAGATCTCCTACATGGACATCACGGCCGCCGCGTACCTGCCGCTGATCGCCCAGGCCCGCCCGATCGGCGCCATCGGACTGCTGTACCAGGACAAGGACGGCTTCACCCAGGACGAACGCAACCTGCTCGTCGCCCTGGGCAGCAGCATCGCGCAGAGCCTCCAGCGGGCCATGCTGCTGGAACAGGAACACGACCTGGCCGAGGGCCTCCAGCAGGCGATGCTGCCGCGCCGCATCCCGTCCGTCCCCGGCGTCGACATCGAGGTCCGCTACCGCTCCGCCCGGATGGGCCAGGACATCGGCGGCGACTGGTACGACGTCATCCCGCTCCCGGGCGGCAAGGTCGGCGCGGTCATCGGGGACGTGCAGGGCCACGACACGCACGCGGCGGCGGTCATGGGGCAGCTGCGGATCGTGCTGCGCGCGTACGCGGCCGAGGGGCATTCGCCGGCCACGGTGATGGCCCGGGCGTCCGTCTTCCTCCACGAACTGGACACCGACCGGTTCGCCACCTGCCTGTACGTCGAGGCCGACCTGGCCACGGGCGTGCTCCAACTGGTCCGGGCCGGCCACATCGACCCCCTGCTGCGCACCGTCGACGGGGACTGCCGGCGGCTGCCGGTGGAGGGCGGGATGCCGCTCGGGCTGTCGGCGGAGTTCGGCAGGCTGGAGTACGGCGTCACGACGGTGGAACTCGATCCCGGGGAAACGCTTCTGCTCTGCACCGACGGGCTCGTCGAACAACCCGGCGCCGACCTCGACGACGGCATCCGACTCCTCACCACCCTGGTCCGCAACGGGCCGGCCGACCTGGGGGAGCTGGCCGACCGGCTCTGCGAGATCGTCGACGAGCGGGGCGGCGACGACGACATGGCGCTGCTGCTGCTGCGCCGCCAACCGGACGAGACCCCCCAGGCCGGCGGCCGCCTCCAGCAGCACGTGGCCCCCGGCGACCCCGAGGCGCTGGTCGCCGCCCGACACATGATCGGCGCGGCGGTACGGGCCTGGGGAGCCCGCGGCAGGTCCGACGAGATCGAACTGGTCGCGGACGAACTCATCGTCAACGCCCTGATGCACACGGACGGGCCGGCCATCGTGACGCTGCGGATCCTCGCCGGTTCGCAACGACGCCTGCGGGTGGAGGTGGAGGACCGCTCCAGCGCGCTGCCGAGGCGTCGGGAGGCGGGCGACTCGGGCGTGTCCGGGCGCGGCCTGATGCTGGTGGACCGGTTGGCGGACGTGTGGGGCGTGGAGCCGCGCGGGAGCGGCAAGTGCGTGTGGTGCGAGTTCGTCATGGGCTGACCCCTCTCTTCCGGATCCTGCCGGGCCGGGGCGCCGGTCGAGTCGCGCGGGCGGGGAGCCGGCGGCAGGCTGGGAGGATGCCTGAACTGCCCGAGGTCGAGGCTCTGCGGGAGTTCCTCGACGAGCACCTCACCGGACGGGTCGTCGAACGCGTCCTGCCGCTCGCCGTCAGCGTGCTCAAGACGTACGACCCACCGCTCACCGCCCTCGAAGGCCGCCCGATCGGGCGCACCGCGCGGTACGGCAAGTTCCTGGCCCTGAGCATCGGCGAACTGCACCTGGTCACCCACCTGGCCCGGGCCGGCTGGCTGCGCTGGCAGGACGCCATGCCCGAGCAGCCGCCCCGCCCGGGGAAGGGCCCGCTGGCCCTGCGCCTCCTGCTGGAGGGCGGCGGCGGCTTCGACCTCACGGAGGCGGGCACGCAGAAGCGGCTCGCGGTGTACGTGGTCCGCGATCCGCAGGAGGTTCCCGGCATCGCCCGGCTCGGGCCGGACCCGCTGGCCGAGGACTTCGACCGGGACGCCTTCGCCGCCCTGCTGGCGGGGGAGCGGCGGCAGATCAAGGGGGTGCTGCGCGACCAGGGCGTCATCGCCGGCATCGGAAACGCGTACAGCGACGAGATCCTGCACGCGGCCCGCGTCTCGCCGTTCAAACTGGCCGCCTCCTTCGACGACGCGCAGGTGACCTCCCTGTACGAGGCCGTCCAGAGCACTCTGCGCGAGGCGGTGGCCCGGGCCCACGGGGTGGCCGCCGGGCGGCTGAAGGCCGAGAAGAAGAGCGGCCTGCGCGTACACGGCCGGACCGGGGAGCCCTGTCCGGTGTGCGGGGACACGGTGCGCTCGGTGTCCTTCGCCGACTCCTCGCTCCAGTACTGCCCCACCTGCCAGACGGGCGGCAAACCCCTCGCGGACCGGAGGCTGTCCCGGCTCCTGAAGTAGCCTTCTCCCGCCGCGACCGGCCGCGTAGAATCCGCCACCATGGCCGAGCACCAACCGCCGCCCCGCCGGGAGACCGTCACGGGGGTGCCGCGCGGCACCCGCCGCAGGCCGCCGCACACGCCGGCCCGCTCCGAGATCTCGGAACAGACCACCCTCGGCGCCACCTACGTGCGCGCCCTGATGCGCAGTCAACTCCGGGCGGGGCTCGGTGCGCTGGCCGCGCTCGTGCTGTTGGTGGCGACGCTGCCGCTGCTGTTCCTGCTGCCGCGCGTGGGATCGGGGCCGCTGGTCTGGGTGGTGCTCGGCCTGCTCGTGTACCCGGTGATGTGGCTGATCGCCCGGTGGTACGTGACGCGGGCCGAGCGGAACGAGGCCGACTTCACCGGGCTGGTCACCGACCCCGCAGAGGCTCCCGGGCCACGCCGCCCGCGGTAGTCCCCGCGGCGCGCCGTCCCCGTCGCGCCTCAGAACAGGTGCATCGCCAAGTGGCCGAGCGGCAGGCCCAGTTCCCAGGCCGGGGTCCAGATGCGGGCGTTCTCGTCCAGCCCCGCGGGGATCTCCTCGGGCTCGTGCCGCTCGGGTTCGAGGTTGGTGGCGAACAGCTCGGTGCGGTCCAGCCACCGCCAGGCGGCGCGGGCCAGCTCCAGGTCGGCGTTCCCGCCGTCGTCGTGCGCCCCGGCCTCCTCGCCGAGTTGCAGGAAGCGGGTCTCGACCCAGTCGCGCCACGGGTGTCCGTACGCCGTCAGCGACATCCACTCGTCGAGCTGGGACACCACCCGGATCCCCGAGAGCTCACCGGCGGCGTCCGAGAGGTAGATGGTCAGCGCGAGCGTGTCGCGTCCCGCGCGGAACTCCTGTGTGCCGGCCGGGATCAGCCGGCCCGTGCGCAGCAGCTCGTCCGCGATGTACTCCGCGTAGAGCCATGCCATGGGCACCGCCAGTCCACCGCCACTGGTGCCGTTCAAACCCTCGGGCTGCACCGTTCCACCCTCTCCCGCGTGTCGAGCGTCCCGTCGTCAGCACTGAGCCTTCACCGAGCAACTCGCGGAGCGGGGGATGTTTACTCAACTTGAACGCTCTGATGCCGATTTCGATGCGCTTCATGTCCGTTCCGTGCGCATTCGAGACGTTCGTTGAGCGGTCCCTCAACGGCGCACCGCCCGGCCGGGGTCGCTCAGGCGCCGAGTCCGTACCCCTGGAGATCCTTCCGCAGGGCGCGCAGGGCGTAGTACGTGCGGGATTTGACGGTGCCGGCCGGAATCCCCAGTTCCGCCGCGGCCTCGGCCACCGACCGGTCCTCGAAGTAGACCTGCATCAAGACCTCGCGGTGCTCCGGCCCCAGGCTGCCGACGGCGCGCCGCACGTCGATCGCCGTGACCGAGCCGGCCACCGCGTCCACGGGCGCCGGCGCCTGCTCCAGGCCGTCCGGCTCCACCTCCTGCGGCCGCGACAGCCGGGCCCGGCGCGCATCGATCGCCAGTCGCCGGGCGACGGTGAAGAGCCACGGCCGCATGGAGTCGTGGCTGCTCGCCAGCACCTCCGGGTGCTGCCAGACCCGTACGAGGGTCTCCTGCACGAGGTCCTCGGCGCGTTGCGCGTCCCCTGCCGTGAGGCCGAGCAGGAAACCGAACAGAGCCCGTCCGTGATGGCGCTGGAGTTCGGCCAGCGCCTCGGGATCCGTGCGCCGCAGGGTGGGGGAGGGGGGCACGAGTGGCTCCTTCCGAGGTTCGCCGGCGTCCGCTGGGGAGCCCGCTCGGGTCCGACGCACTCACCCTGACCTGCGCCGAGCCGGCCCGGAACCGTCCGGCGCCGCCGTTGCGCCCAAGCACCCTGGTCGTCCGGTGGGCGGCCGTGCCGGGCGGTGAACGGTCGAACGGCGCGGCGAACGGCCATCGGGGTGAGTCGACGGCCGATGGGCGGCGCCGCTCCTTGACGCGGGGCGTCTTCTTCTATCAATTCAGATCATCGGATAGTCCTACTAATGAGAGTTGGGGCAGATGACCACGCGCACCCGCCGGGCCCTCGCGCTGCTGTCCGCGGTCCTGCTGTCGGCCGCCGTCGCCGGCTGCTCCACCTCCGAGCGCTCCGCCCCCGCCCGCCTCGCGCCGTCCCAGAAACCCCCGCCGTCCAAAGCGGCCGGCGCCCCCGCGGCCGCGACCGGGGCCGCCGCGAAGGGATTCACCCTGGTGGCGACCGGCGACGTACTGCCCCACACCTCCGTCATCCGGCAGGGAGCGGTGGACGCGGGCGGCGACGGGCACGATTTCAAGCCGTTGTTCGCAGGCGTCAAACCGGTCGTCTCGGCGGCCGATCTGGCCCTCTGCCACATGGAGACGATCTACGGCGAGGAGGGCGGGCCCTTCAGCGGCTACCCCGCCTTCAAGTCGCCCCCCGAGATCGCCGACGCACTGAAGGACGCGGGCTACGACGGCTGCTCCACCGCGTCGAACCACACCCTGGACGACGGGGAGGAGGGGCTGGAACGCACCCTCGACCGCTTCGACAAGGTCGGTCTGGGACACGCCGGTTCGGCCCGCACCGCCGCCGAGGCCGCCAAGACCAGGATGTACACCGCGGGTACCGCCAAGGTCGCCCATCTGGCGTACACCTTCGACACCAACGGCTACCCGATGCCCGAGGGCAAGCCCTGGGCGGTCAACCTGCTCGAATCCAAGAAGATCGTCGCGGACGCGCGGGCGGCCCGGAAGGCGGGCGCCGACGTGGTCCTGGTCAGCACGCACTGGGGCACGGAATGGCAGACCGAACCCGACGAGAGGCAACTGTCGCTGGGCAGGGAACTCACCGCGTCGCAGACGGCCGGCCGGCCGGACATCGACCTGGTCCTCGGGACCCACGCGCACATCCCGCAGGCCTACGAGAAGGTCAATGGGACCTGGATCGTCTACGGCATGGGCGACCAGGTGGCGGGCGAGATGTTCAACCACGAGGGCGACCGCGACCTGCGCGGCAGCTACAGCTCCATCGGCCGGTTCACCTTCGCCCCGCCGGCGGCGCCCGGGCAGCGCTGGCAGGTCACGAAGGCCGAGTTCATCCCGCAGCTCATGGACAACGACGAGGGCAGGGTCGTCAACCTCGTCGACGCCCTGGCCGGATCGTCGGACCGGGACGACCACCGCACCGCGCACGAGGCCATCACCGAGGCCGTCCTCAGCCGCGGCGCCGCCAAGGACGGCCTGAAAGCGGTGACGCGACCGACCCGCTGAGGCGCACGACCCGCTCTCGCGGCCGACCCGCTGACGCGACCGAGCCCGCTGACGCGGCCGACCCGGTGACCGGATCCGGAGGGGCGACCCTGTGGCCGGGCCCGGACGGGGCGACCCGGTGACCGGGCCCGGACGGCGGCGAGGCGGTGGGGCTACGGCACGACGGTGACGGGCCAGCGGCCCGCCTTGACCAGCCGGACCGCCACCGAGCCGACGATCCGATGACCGGCCTGCTCGGAGGCGCCGACCACCACCGCGTCCGCCTTCAGCTCCTCCGCCGCGCTCACCAGGCCCCCGTACGGGTCCCCGCGGAACGTGTGGAACTGCCAGCGCACCTCGAAGATGCCCTTGAGGCGTTCCGCCGACGCGCGGATCTCCGCGACGATGCCCTCGGCGATCTCCCCGGTCGCATCCGCCACCGGGACGCCCAACGAGGCACCAGCCTGCATCACCGGCTGGACGTACACCAACGCCAGCAGCGCGTTCTGCCGTCGGGCCAGCCCCGCGGCGTAAGCCGCCGCCCGGAGCGAGGACTCCGATCCGTCGATCCCGGCCAGGATCACCTTCGGGCCGTCCGTACCGCGCTCGAATCCCGTGTTCACGTGCTCTGTCACGCCTCCGAGGCTAACCGTCTCGCCGCGCGGACCGGCACGGGCCTCCCTACAGTGCGAACCATGAGTGCCACCGTGGAGGAGACACGCGGAACCCGGAACCGCTTCCTCAACCGGGTTCCCGACGCGTTCGGAGCGTTCTTCGGGGCGCTCGGCCTGTTCTGTGCCCTGCTGGCGCTCTCCCCGACGCTGCGCAGACTCCTGCGGCACGTCGTGCGCTTCCTCGACGAGTACGTGGTGCCCGTCAGCGAGAACCTCGCCTACGCGGTCTTCCTCTTCCTGCTGGCCGCGGCCCTGGGCATGCGCAAGCGGGTCGCGTGGTGGATCGTCGTCACCTATCTGGCCCTGCTGATCCTCGTCGACGTCCTGATCATCGCGGACGGGGACTACTGGGTCGGCGGCGTCTCGATGGGCATCTCCGTCGCGGCCCTCGTCGTCCTGATCGCCGCCCGCCAGGAGTTCTACGCCGCCTCCCGCCCCGGCGCCCTGTGGCGGGCCCTGCTCGTGCTGGGCCTCGGACTGCTCGCCGCCGTCCTCCTCGGCTGGGGCCTGGTCGCGCTGTTCCCCGGCACCCTGCCCCAGGGGCAGTGGCTCGACTGGGCCGCCAAGCAGGTGTTCGGCGGACTCTTCTCCGCCCGCCAGTTCGACGGCCGTCCGCCCCGCCCCCTCTACTTCCTGCTCGGCCTGTTCGGCGCCCTCGCCCTGCTGAACGCGGCCGCCACCCTCTTCCGCTCCCAGCGGCTGACCGCCGCCCTCCACGGGGACGAGGAGTCCCGCATCCGCGCCCTCCTCGGCGCGTACGGCCGCGCCGACTCCCTCGGCTACTTCGCCACCCGCCGGGACAAGGCCGTCGTGTTCGCCCCCAGCGGCAAGGCCGCCGTGACCTACCGCGTGGAGGCGGGCGTCTGCCTCGCCAGCGGCGACCCGGTCGGCGACCCCGCGGCCTGGACCCCGGCCATCAACGCCTGGCTGGCGGTCGCCGGCCGCTACGGCTGGCAGAGCGCCGTCATGGGCGCCTCCGAGGACGGGGCGACCGCGTACGCCCGCTCCGGGCTCGGCGCCCTGCAACTCGGCGACGAGGCCATCCTGCAAGTGGCCCACTTCGACCTCGACGGCCGCGACATGCGCGTCACCCGACAGGCCGTCAACCGGGTCCGCCGCACGGGCGCCACCACGGTCATCCGCCGGCACTCCGCCCTCTCCGAGGACGAGATGCAGATGATCGTCGACCGGGCCGACACCTGGCGTGACACCGAGACCGAACGCGGCTTCTCGATGGCCCTGGACCGGCTCGGAGACGCCGCCGACGGGGACTGCCTGCTCGTCGAGGCCCTCGACGACAAGGGCGAACTGATCGCCCTGCTGTCCTTCGTCCCCTGGGGCAGGGACGGCATCTCCCTCGACCTGATGCGCCGCGACCGCTCCGCGCCCAACGGGGTCATGGAGTTCATGGTCGCCCAACTGTGCGCCGCCGCGCCCGGCCTGGGAGTGCGCCGCATCTCCCTGAACTTCGCCGTCTTCCGGTCCGCCTTCGAGGAGGGCGGCCGCATCGGCGCCGGCCCGATCCTGAGGCTGTGGCGCAAACTGCTGCTGTTCTTCTCCCGCTGGTGGCAGTTGGAGGCCCTGTACCGATCGAACGTCAAGTACGGCCCCGAGTGGTACCCCCGATTCCTCTGCTACCAGGACGCCGGCTCGCTCGCCCGGGTCAGCCTCGCCTCCGGCATCGCCGAGGGCTTCGTCTCCGTACCGCGCATGCGCACCCTGTGGGGCAACGGCCACCCCAAGGGCCTCACCGCCCCGTCCAGCACCGCGGGCCTGCCCTCCATCGACTCCCTCGGACTGGAATCGGTGGGGGAGCCCGGCCAGGGCGCCCCGGTCGAACGACTGCCCGAGCAGGTACGGGTCCGCCACGCCAAGCTGGACCGGATCCGGGCCGCCGGCACCGACCCCTACCCCGTCGGCATCCGACAGCGCACCCACACCGTCGCGCAGCTGAAGGCCGCCCACCCCGGCTACCCGCCCGGAGCCCGGACCGGTGAAGAGGTGACCCTCGCCGGCCGCCTCATGGTCGTACGCGACCTCGGCGGCGTCGTCTTCGCCGTGCTGCGTGACTGGACCGGCGACACCCAGGTGATGTTCACGCGGGACGAGGCCGGCGCGGAGGTACTGGACACCTTCACCTCCCAGGTCGACTTCGGCGACCAGGTCGTGGTCTCCGGGGAGGTCGGCACCAGCAGGACCGGCGAACTGTCCGTCGTGGTCACCTCCTGGCAGCTCACCGGCAAATGCCTGCGCCCGCTGCCCGACAAGCGCAAGGGTCTCGCCGACCCCGAGGCGCGCGTGCGCCGGCGCTACCTCGACCTGATCTCCGGCCCCGAGGCCCGGGACGTCGTACGCGCCCGCTCCAGCGCGGTCCAGGCCCTGCGCCAGGGGCTGCTGGATCGCGGCTACCTGGAGGTCGAGACCCCGATGCTCCAGCAGATCCACGGCGGGGCGAACGCCCGGCCGTTCCGCACCCACATCAACGCCTACGACCTCGACCTGTACCTGCGCATCGCACCCGAGCTGTACCTGAAGCGGCTCTGCGTCGGCGGCATGGAGAAGGTCTTCGAGATGGGCCGCACCTTCCGCAACGAGGGCGTCTCCTACAAACACAACCCCGAGTTCACGATGCTGGAGGCGTACCAGGCGTTCGCCGACTACGACGTGATGCTCGACCTCACCCGCGAACTCATCCAGGGCGCCGCCACCGCCGCCTACGGCTCGCCCATCGCCCACAAGGCGGACGCCGACGGAAGGCTCGTCGTCCACGACATCTCCGGGACCTGGCCGGTCAAGACGATGTACGGGGCGATCAGCGAGGCACTCGGCGAGGAGGTCGACGCCGACACCGAGGAACACGTGCTGCGCCGACTGTGCGATCGGGCGTCGGTCCCGCACACCCCCGAGAACACCCGCGGTGACGTGGTGCTGGAGATGTACGAGCGGCTGGTGGAGGAGCGCACCAAACTCCCCACCTTCTACAAGGACTTCCCGACCGACGTCTCCCCGCTGACCCGACAGCACCGCAAGGACCCCAGGCTCGCCGAACGCTGGGACCTGGTGGCCTTCGGCACCGAACTGGGCACCGCCTACTCGGAACTCACCGACCCCGTGGAACAGCGGCGCCGACTCACCGCGCAGTCGCTGTTGGCTGCGGGCGGCGACCCGGAGGCGATGGAACTCGACAACGACTTCCTGGACGCGCTGGAGTACGCGATGCCGCCGACCGGGGGCCTGGGCATCGGCGTCGACCGACTCGTCATGTTCCTCACGGGCCTGACGATCCGCGAGACGCTCCCGTTCCCGCTGGTGCGCCGCGGCTGACCGGTCCGGCCGCGGCTGACCCGTCCGGTCTCGGCTGGTCCGTGCGGGTGAGGGGGAGGAAGCGCTCCCGCGCCCCTCGACATCTTCGACGATGTCGTTGATACGTAGTAAGAATGAAAAATGACGAACCGACAGTAGGGCGACGCGTGCTCCTGCGCAGCGCCGTCTTCCTCGGAGTCGCCGCCGCCTCCGGGCTGCTGACCGGGGGCGAGACCGACACACAGGTCCCGAGAACCGTCGGCCCGGCTCCGGCCGCCGGCCCCGGGCCCGCCGGAGGCCCACCCGCCCGCCTGCCCCAAGGGCCGCCGCCCACCTCGTACCGGCTGGCCCCGATGACCTCCGACTCACCCGCGCGTCCGGCCGTCGCGAAGCCCGCCGTCCGCACCCGACCCATCGAGGGACTGCCGGCCGACCCGAGCACGGCCGGCGCCATGGTGCTCACCTTCGACGACGGCCCCGACCCCCGCTACACCCCCGGGATCCTCGACACCCTCGCCCGGTACCAGGTCCGCGCCATGTTCTTCGTCTGCGGGGAGATGGCCACCGAGAACCGCGACCTGCTGCGCCGCAT
Organism: Streptomyces sp. NBC_01426; assembly: GCF_036231985.1. Taxonomy (GTDB): domain Bacteria; phylum Actinomycetota; class Actinomycetes; order Streptomycetales; family Streptomycetaceae; genus Streptomyces. Next base: position 1,533,364 of record NZ_CP109500.1, on the reverse strand, counting down.
GGTCGCCGAGGGACACGTCATCGGCAACCACACCTGGACCCACCCGCTGATCCCCCAACTCACCCGCCCCGCCCTCACCTCCGAGATCGGACGCACGAGCGACGTCGTCCAGCAGGCGGTGGGGGAGGCGCCCAAGTGGTTCCGGGCGCCCTACGGGGCGTGGAACCGGGCCGCCTTCGAGATCGGCGCCGAACTGGGCATGGAGCCGCTCGCCTGGACCGTGGACTCCCTCGACTGGACGGAGCCCGGCACCACGACCATCGTCTCCCGCGTCCTCAAGGGCGCCGGGTCCGGGGTGATCGTGCTGAACCACGACGCGGGCGGAAACCGCGCGCAGAGCGTCCAGGCACTCGCCACCTACCTGCCCCAACTCCTCTCACGGGGCTACCGGATGACCCTGCCGAGGCCGCCCGCGTAGCCGCCGCGCCGAGGATCCGCTCCCTCGGCGCGGCGGCGACGTACCGACGTCGATCGACTGCTCAGCGGGCCTCCACCATCCGGGCGAAGACGACCACGTTGCCGTCGTAGCCCTGGGCCTTCGAGTAGCCGCCGCCGCAGGTGATCACCCGGAGTTCCGCGTGCCCGGTGTCCCCGTACACCCGGGCTCCGGGGAAGGCGTCCTTGGAGAAGACCTCCACGCCGTACACCTCGAACACGGCCGTCCGTCCGTCGTAGCGCTCCACCTCGATGCGGCTGCCCTTGCGGACCGACCCCAGACCGTAGAAGACGGCCGGACCCTGCGCGTTGTCCACGTGACCCACGATCACGGCGGACCCGCGCTGACCCGGCGAGATCCCGTTGAGGTACCAGCCGGCGAGGTTCGGATCCGCCGGCGGCGGGGCGTCGATCCAGCCCGTCGCGTCCAGTCCGACCGTCATCACCGGCGCGTCCACGCTGATCCCGGGGATCCGGATGCGCTGGACCGACGAGTGCTCCAACACCTCCATGTCCGCGGGCGGCGCGGGCGGATTCGCCGGCAGCCGGTCGGTATGCGCCCCGACCGCCGCCGCGGCGGCGGGCTGTGGCGGCCCGCCCTCGAAGTCCACGCCGTTGCGCATCATGGCGAGGCCGGTGAGCAGGACCAGCGCGAGCGCACCCCAGGGGGAGCGTCTCCTCGGTCGCTGCTCACTTTCGTCCTCGGTCATGGCTCTCCCTTCCCGACGCGGGGGTCCCGACCCGCGTTCCAGTCCCTCCCCGGTACGCCCTTCTTCACGCACGCTAAGGGTGCACGCGCGGGACGGCGATCGGGGAAGAGCGAACGGGTGGTGCCGCCGGACGGGGTGCGGCCATCCAGGTAATCGTCACATAAATGACTGACGGGTCGTGACCTGCGGATCCGTCAGATGAGATGCCCGCGCTTCGGCGTGTCGCTCAACCGGGCGGCCCAAAGCCTGAAATGCGCTGGTTGCGAGCCGCCCCGAGGGTTCGTGATGGGAGGCGTTCTCGTCGATCTTCCCGGGCGACCGCTCCGGGGCGCTTCCCGCTGGAGGTTCCACCATGCGTGCTTCTCGCGCTCTTGCCGTGACCGCCGCGGCGTTCGCCGTCGTCGGTCTCGGGATTCCGTTCGCTTCGGCGAACCCGGCGGGCGGGCCGCCATCAGGCGGCGGCAACGGCCCAAGCAACGTCACGGTCAACCCGTACTCCGTCCACCAGGGCTCCACGATGCAGGTCAGCGCGGCCGGCTGCGGCCACGGTGGCACGGTCTGGTCGCACGGCAACTTTCCGCAGACGAACCTGTCGGCCGGCTCCATCGGGTTCGCGACCGTCCGCATCTTCAACCACGCGTCTCCGGGCCACCAGACGCTGTCCGTCAAGTGCCACGACAGCAGCCTGGTGGCCACGCACCGCTTCACGATCCTCGACGGGCGCGGTGCGCAAGGCGGCCTGGGCGGCTCCTTCGGCCCGTCCTCCACCGAGACCGCGATCGGCGCGGGGCTCATCAGTGCCGCCGCCCTTGGGGCCGGCGTCCACGTGATGCGCCGTCGCCGTCCCGTCGCCGGCCGGGTCTGACCGGCTGACCTTCCCGGTCGTCCCGGAACCGCCGGTCGCCCCGAAGTCCTGACCAGGACTCGGGGCGACCGGCGGTTGTCGGGCGGGTGGCGATTGGTGCGTACGGGCGGGATGGGCGCTGCTGGTGGTGCGTACGGGTCGGGCGGTACCGGTGGTGCCTACCGGGTGGGCGGGGTACCGACGTGCGGGGTACGGGCGCGCGGGCGGGTCAGTGGCCGCGGGCCGAGCGGCGACGGCGCAAGGCGTACGTGGTGCCGGCCGCGCCGGCGAGCACCAGGGCCGCACCCAGGCCCAACTCCACGGGATCCATGCCGGCCACGCTGCCGCCGAGGCCGCCTCGGACACCGAGTCCGGGGGCACTGGAGGCGGGGCGGGACACGGACCGGGTGGGCGTGACGCCGGCCGACCGGGTCGGCGTCCGGGTGGGGACGACGGCGGGCGGCGGGGGCGGGATCGGGGCCGGCGTGCGGCGGACGCCCACGGTGGAACTGGTGGTCGGCCGGGCCGTGCCGCCGGCGATCGTCAGGTCGGCGGAGCCGGTCTCCCCGTTGCAGGTGAAGGAGACGGAGTACAGGGCGCCGACCCGGGCGTCCCGGTCCACGGTGACCCGCGCGGTCTGGCCGCGCGCGATGCTCACGGTGTCGAAGACCCCGGAGGAGGCGGTGGCGAACGCCGCATCGCAGCCGGTGACGGAGAGCACCGTCTGACCGCCGGGCGCGACGGTCGAGGGGGTGATGGTGAAGCCGAACGAGGTGATGGGCGCGGCCTCGGCCGCGGTCGCGGCGGGCGCGCCCAAGGCGCCGAGCGCGAGAGCGGCGCCCGTGGCACCGGCGCTCAGCAGGGCTGTGGCGGAGCTGCGTATCGCACCCATGGAGTTTCTCCGGATCCCCGAGGAGCAGCCGCGGAACGGTTTCCGCACGTGGGGGGTCGTGCGCCTCGATGCTCGCCACGCTAGGTGCGGGGGCCGTGACCCGCGATCAGGAACGGGCGAATGGGGCATGCCGGTAGGCCGAACCGGGGACGGGAGGCCCGTCCCCGGTTTGCCGACGGGCGTCGGGGTGCGGTGTTCCGTCAGTTCTCCAGGCCCAGATGCGGGAACTGGGCGAGGAACGGTTCCGCGGTCGCCGCGATGCCCCGCCCGAACGGTGCGTCGAAGTCCCAGATCAGGAAGAGCAGGAAGGCGATCAGGGCGCTGAAGAGCCCCGCCAGCAGCATCTCGCGGAACGAGCGCCGGATCTGGAGGGTGAAGATCAGCCCGACCGTCACCAGTGCGCCGGCGATCAGCCCGAACCACACCACTCCGGGCATCGTGGCGCCGGCGCTCTGGCCGCGTGCGTTGCGGGCGTCGTCCACGAGCGCTACCTGGTCGACCAGTGGCTGGTAGGCCTGCCCCTCGTGGTCGGTCCGCGGCTCGTAGTCGGTCACGTCCCGGCGGATGTGCTCCAACAACTCTGCGCTCTGATCGGTGAGTTCACCCTTCTCCGCCATCTGCGTCCACTCCGTGTCGACCACGTGCGTCACATACGCGTCGACGTCGGAGCGGATCTTCTTGCGGATGTCCGCCGGATAGACCTCGGATCGGACGCTGATCTCGTGCAGGGCCTGTGATTCCTGGCGCACGTATTCCTGGGCGGCCCCGCGGCCCTCCCAGACGCCCGCGATCGCCAGGCCCAGGACGATCGCGTAGATCACCCCGATCATCATCGTCATGTACTCGATGACGTCCGGGGTCTCGTTCGGATCGTCGTCGTCGCCGATCCGCCGGTGATTGAAGAAGGCGATGGACAGCACCACGGCACAGGCCGCTGCCATCGCGAGGGACAGGACGAGCCATTCCGACAAGATGACTCCAAGACGAGGGGTAGGGAAAGGATCGAGAGCGGGTCAGCGCGGGCGCAGCGCGACGATCGCGAGCACCGCGGGAGCCGCGGTCATGAGGGTGAAGGTGACCGGCGAGATGTGGTGCTCGACCGGCTTGCGGGTCGCCGCGTGGTAGCTCGGCCGGGCCACGACCTTGGGCGGCGCGGGCGGTGGGGTCACCACGGGGGTGGGCGCCGGCTCCGGTGCGGGCTTCGGCGCAGCGGCCGGCGGCTTGTGGACCACGAGGATCGGCGGCGCGGGTGCCGCCGGCTTGGGCACGGGCTTGGGGGCGGGCTTCGGCGGCGGCTTGGGGGCCGGCTTCGGCGGCGCGGGAGGCGGCGGGGTGGGCTTGGGCTTCGGTGGCGGGGTGGGCTTCGGCGGGGTGGGCGTCGGCGTAGGGGTCGGTGTGGGCGTGGGAGTCGGCTTCGGTGGGCACGGTGGGGGAGGCGGCGGCGGGCAGTGGTGCCCGCCGTGATGGCCTCCGCCGTGGTGCCCACCGTGGTGCCCGCCGTGGCCGTGACCATGGCCACGGCCGTTTCCGCGGTCGTTTCCGCGGTCGGATCCCTCGCTGTTCCCCCGGTCGTTTCCGCGGTCGACGACGTGGCTGTTTTCGTGATGTACGCCACCTCGGCCGGCTCCGCCCCCGCCCTTGCCGGCGGCCGCGAGCACCCGGACGGCGCTCGCGCCGTCCCCGGTGTCGATCGTCGCGTAGGCGCGGCTATCGGCCACGGCCGGCGTGGCGGACAAGGCCGCCCACAGCAGGACCGGGACCGCCAGCAGGCGCCGGGCACAGGCTCTGTTCACCCCGGGAGCATGGGCCCGCGCGCGCCCGCGCACGTGAAGGTCGGCTCTGGTTCGCCTGAACGGGCGGAGTTCGGACCATAGAGGTTTGAGCCAGTCTTCGATCGTGTCAGGTTACCCACCGGTCAATTCCCAAAAGGTATTTGTCGGTTTCGCTCAAAGCCCCCGGAGGGACCCGTTCCTGGCTTTGGTGTGTGACCAAGAACGGATCGCCAATTTCCGCTTTTGCTCGCTCCGTTGGGCAATGATCAGTACATTCGGCTCGGACAGGAGTCCGACCCCTGGGCGGACCCTCGACGGACCACGGCACGACTACCGCTTGGAGACCCCGATGGAGCGCCCCGCCTGGGCCCCGCCAGGCATCGACATATCGGTGCCGAGCGTGTCCCGCATCTACGATTACTACCTGGGCGGCTCGCACAATTTCGAGGTCGACCGCCAGGCCGCCCGGCGCGCCATGGAATTCCTGCCGGGCCTCCCCAAGATCATGCAGGCCAACCGGGCATTCATGCGGCGCGCCGTCCGCCACGCCGTCTCCCAGGGCGTCACCCAGTTCCTCGACATCGGCTCCGGCATCCCGACCTTCGGCAACGTCCACGAGATCGCCCGGGCCGCCAGCCCCGAGGCGCGCGTCGTCTACGTCGACCACGACCCGGTGGCCGTCGCGCACAGCCAGGCCGTCCTGGCCGGCGACGAACTCACCGGAGTCGTCGCCGCCGACCTGCGCAAGCCGCAGGAGATCCTCGCCGGCCCCGAGGTCACCCGACTGATCGACTTCGAACGTCCGGTCGCACTGCTGCTCGTCGCCGTCCTGCACTTCATCGAGGACTCCGACGACCCGTACACCGCCGTCGCGCAGCTGCGCGACGCGCTGGCCCCGGGCAGCCTGCTGATCCTCACCCACGCCTCGTACGAGGGCATCCCCCTGTCCCAGGAGGTCGCGGGCGGGGCCGTCGGCGTCTACCGGGACATCCGCAACCCGCTCGTGATGCGCGACCACCAGGAGATCAGCCGCTTCTTCGACGGCTTCGAATGGGTCGAACCGGGCCTCGTCTCCATGCCGGACTGGCGCCCCGACCGCGCCGACTCGTCGGCCGACGGCGACACTCCGGAGGACCCGTACGCCTTCTCGGGCTTCGGCGGCGTGGGACGCAAGGCGTGAGACTCCCGGCTCCGACCCCGCACTCCGCCGGCCCGACCTCGGCCCTCCAGTCGGGCGCCGGGGCCGGGAAGCACCCGAAGGAACCCCCGAGCGAGGACAACCCGCCGCCCGGCCCGCGCGCGGGCCGGGCGCCCGTGGGAGAACTGCGGAGCGGACTGGAGGACCGGATCGCGCGCTTCGCGACGATCTGGGGGCGCGCCATCTTCCCGGTCACCGCCACGTCGCTGACCCGGCCCGAGTTCGAACGACACCTCGTCCCGCTCACCCGCACCCTCACCGAGGCACTGCACGCGCGACCCTTCGACGCGACCATCGCCCAGCGGGTCGGTGCCGACCTCGTCGCCGTGCACTGCACCGACCCGGAGGCCCTCGCCGGGACCCTCGGCGTGGTCGAGTCGTACCTCGTCCTGTACTGCGGCCCGGACGGCGCCGGAGTGGAGGGCACCGAGGAGTACCGGGCCCGCTGCGCCCGGCTCCAGCACGGCATCGCGGCCGGATTCGCCCGGGCGCTGCGCGAACGCACCCTCAAGGAGCAGGAGGCCATCGCCCGCTCCGCCCTGACCGCACGCATCGACGCCCAGAAGGCCCTGCACGCCAGCGAGGCACGCTTCCGCGCCGTCTTCGAGGGCGCCGCGATCGGCATCGGCATCGCGGACCTCCAGGGCAACGTGCTGGAGGTCAACGACACCCTCCTGCAGATGTTCGGCGGCCTCGAAGGACACGTCCGGGGCCGCAACGTCAGCGATTGGGGCCACCCCGACGACACCCCGCACGTCTGGCGGATGTACGGCGAACTGGTGCGCGGCGAGCGCGAGCACTACCGGGTGGAGAAGCCGTACTACCGGCACGACGGAACCGTGCTGTGGACCAATCTGACGGTGTCGCTGTTGCGTGACGCCGAGGGACGGCCGCAGTACCAACTGGCCCTCATGGAGGACACCACCGAACGCCGGCTGCTGAACCTGCGGCTGCGCTACGAGGCCACCCACGACGCCCTGACCGGCCTGCCCAACCGGACACTCTTCTTCGAGCGCCTGGAAAAGGCCCTCAACGGGGCCGGCGGCAGCCGATTCGGTCTGTGCTACCTGGACCTCGACGGCTTCAAGGCGGTCAACGACAGCCTCGGACACTCGGCGGGCGACCGATTGCTCGTGGAGGTCGCCGACCGGCTGGAAAGCTGCGCGACGGGGCCCGGCGAGGTCGTCGCGCGCCTCGGCGGCGACGAGTTCGTCGCGCTGACCACCGGCTCCGACACCGGGGAGAAGGTGACGGAACTCGCGGTCCGCATCCTCTCCGCGCTCTCCACCCCGATCCGGTTGGAAGGGCGGGAGCTGACCGTCCGGGGCAGCATCGGCATCGTCGAGGGCCCGGCGGGCGAACGCACCCCGGCGGAGGTGCTGCGCAGCGCCGACATCACGATGTACCGGGCCAAGGCGGCCGGCGGGAACCGCTTCGAGTTCGCGGACGAGGAGGCCGACGCCCGCGCCATCACCCGGCACGGCCTGACCAACGCCCTCCCGGCGGCGCTGGAACGCGGCGAGTTCTTCATCGAGTACCAGCCGCTGGTGCACATGCACGACGGCAGCGTCCACGGCGCCGAGGCCCTGGTGCGCTGGTCGCACCCGCAGTACGGGGTACTCGGCCCGGACCGCTTCATCCCGCTGGCCGAGCGGACCGGACTGATCGTGCCCCTCGGCCGCTGGGTCCTGGAGGAGTCCGTCCGGCAGGCCTGCAACTGGCAGCGCCAGTACGGCGGCTCGGCCCTGCGGATCAACGTCAACCTGTCGCCGACCCAGCTCCACCACCCCGGCCTGGTCGCCGACACCGTGCGGGTCCTGGAGGCCTCCGGGCTGGCCCCGGGCGCGCTGTGCCTGGAGGTCACCGAGTCGGCCTTGATCGGAGCCGACGACGAACTCCTCGAGCCGCTGCGCCGGCTCGCCGCCCTCGGCGTGGACATCGCCCTCGACGACTTCGGCACCGGCTACTCCAACCTGGCCAACCTGCGCCGCCTCCCGGTCAGCGTCCTGAAGCTGGACCGTTCCTTCACCCAGGGGATGCAGCACCAGCCGGCCAACCCCGTCGACGTCAAGATCGTGGAGGGGATCGTCGCCCTGGCGCACAGCCTCGAACTCGCCGTGACCGTCGAGGGCGTGGAGACCGGGGTCCAGGCCGCCCAGTTGCGCGACCTCGGCTGCGACACCGCGCAGGGCTGGTACTACGCCCGTCCCGGCGCCCCGGACCGCATCCACTCGCTCTCCCTCTCGGACGCGGTTCCCGCTCCCTGACGCCGCCTCCCTGACGCCCGCGGCGCCGGGACGCCGCGGGCCCGGCGGGATCCCCGATCCCAGGAGACGCCCCGGCCCGGGTGTCCCGACGGTGGTGTTCGGCGGCGTCGGGTGGCGTTCGGGCGGCGTTCGGCGTGCCGGCCGTGCGGCGTGCATCGGTCCCTGTTCAGCGGTGGGGCGGTGCGGTCAATGCCCTGGGGCCGCTGTCCCCGTCGGGCGCGCGGGGGAGGTCAGCCCCGGCCGGACTCCGTACCGTTGCCCGCCGTGCGCACCGCGGCCAGCACCCGTCGGTGCCGTCGGACGGTCTCGGTCAAGACCTCGGCGGCCGCCGGAAGCCGCTCCGCCTCGTATGCGCCGAGAGCCGCCTCCCGGGCGGGCCCGGTCTCTTCGCCGAGCGCCGCGGCCAGTGTTCGGGTCAGGGCCGCCGCGTCTTGGATCCCGGTGTTCATGCCCAGCCCTCCGGCGATCGGTTGGACGTGGGCCGCGTCTCCCGCGAGGAAGACCCGGCCCTCGCGTATCCGGGCCGCCATGCGGACGTTGACCCGCCAGGTCGACAGCCAGGTGGCTTCCCCGAGTCGTATCCCCGGCATCCGGGCGTGCCGGTCGAACAGGCGCTGAAAGCTCTCCAGTGAGGGCGGCAGCGGCCGGCCGTGCTCGTCGCGCTCCCGGGAGGCCTGGAGTTGGAAGGTGCCGGTCCCTGGCATCGGGCAGAGCAACATGACCCCGCCGTCCGAGGTGAACCACTGGTGCCAGACGTCCCGCCCGAGCCCCGGCGCCGTCACGTCACCGACCACCATCGCCTCGTCCTCCTCGCTCGTCCCCTCGAAGGCGATCCCGAGGAGGGTGCGGGTCGTGCTGCGTCCGCCGTCGCATCCTGCTAGGTACCCGGCTCGGATGACTCGGCCATCGGCCAACTCCGCGTCGACCCCGGTGGGGTCCTGGCGCACGTCCGTGAGTGTGGCTCCGTACTCGACGTGCACGCCGAACTCGGCGAGAAGGTCGCGCAGCACCGCCTCGATCTGCCACTGGGCCAGGAACAGGAAGTCGGGGACGGGGGTGTCATTGACATGGGCGCCGTCGAAGTACTTGCGGAACGTCAGGTCCGGGATGCCGACGGCCGCCAGTCGGCCGGCGACGCCGAGGTCTGTCAAGACCTTGAGGCCGTCCTGGTTCAGGGACTTGCCGCGGGACTCGCGGTGCGGCGAGGCGCGCTGGTCGATGACTCGCACGGTGACGCCGCGGCGCGCCAGGTCGCAGGCGAGCGTCAGGCCGGTGGGGCCGGAACCCGCAATCAGAACGTCGGTCATCGGATGTCCTCTCGTCGCCATTTGTCGTCGATGACTCAAGGAAAGCGGATCCGGAAGAAAAATGCAACCCGGTTAAATATTTGACTCGGTCACGTCTTGTGTGTACGGTGTGTGACATGGAAAACACGACAGGGCTCCGTGAGAGCAAGAAACTACGAACGCGTCACCGGCTGGCGGCCACGGCGCTGGAACTCTTCCTGGAGCGAGGCTTCGACGCCGTTTCGGTGGCGGATGTCGCCGCCGCGGCCGAGGTCTCCAAACCCACCCTGTTCCGGTACTTCCCGAGCAAGGAGGATCTGATCCTCGACCGCTTCGCGGACCACCAGGACGAGGCGGCGCGCATCGTGCGCGACCGGGAAAGTGGGCAGACCCCGGTGGGTGCGCTCCATGCGCACTTCCTGGCGGGCCTCGTGAAACGGGACCCGATCACCGGCCTCTGTGATCATCCGAACGTCCTGGCGTTCCAGGAGCTGCTGTACTCCACGGCGAGCCTGGAGGGCCGCATGGCCCACTACACGACCCGTGAGGTGGAACTGCTCGCGGAAGTCCTGGAGGCGGAGTCCGTCGCCCCGCTCGCCGCCCGCATGGCGGCCACGCACCTGGTGGCGGTACGTCAGGGGCTGGGCAGGGCGAACTGGGCTCGCATCGCCTCGGGCGTGAGCGCGGACGACGCCTACGCGGCAGCCGTCACCGAAGCCGACCAGGCCTTCGGGATGCTGGCCGAAGGGCTCGACGCGAACCTGTCCAGACGTTCCTGAACGAGCCGGTCGCGGCCCGCGCCCTTCGCGTTCCAGGTTCAGCGTTCCAGGTTCAGCTCTCCGGGTCCGAGGTTCCGGTCCCTCGGCCGCCGGTCGCAGCCTGCCCGCGCGCTGGACGGTCCCCGCAGCCGCAGCCGCAGCCGCAGCCGCAGCCGCAGCCCCCACGGCCCTGCGCCCCGCATCGCCCCGAGCCCGGCTCCCCGTATCGGATCCGCCCCACCCCCGCCCCACCCCCGCCCCACCCCCACCCCTCCACCCGCAGCCCCCGCAGCGGTCCGGTCAGTTCTCCAGAAGCATGCGCTTGAGTTCCCGAGCCGCGCGGGGCGGGGCGACGTCCGTGCGGTGGGCCAGGGCGATCGTGCGGCGCAGGGGTGAGCCCGCCAGGGGGGTGGCGCGCAGGCCGGGGCCGCCGTGGGCGACCACCATGGCCGGGACCACCGCGAGGCCCAGGCCGGCGCGGACGAAGCCGAGCACCGCGTCCATCTCGCCGCCCTCCACCGTGAACACCGGCTCGAAGCCCGCCGCCCGGCAGGCCGCCACCGTCAGATCACGCAGGTCGTAGCCGTGTCGGAACATCACCATCGGTTCGTCCCGCAAGGCGGAGATCGTCAGCGGGCCGCCTCCCACCGGCGGCGGAAGGTCGGCCGACGAGACCACCACCAGGTCCTCCGTCAACAACTCCACAGTGGTCAGGGCAGGTGCCGACGGCGGCAGCGGCAGCGAGACGAGGGCCAGGTCCAAGACTCCCCGCGCCAGCTCCCGCACGAGGTCCAGCGAGCCGCTCTCCTCGATCAGCAGCTCGATCCCGGGGTGGGCGGAGTGGAAGGCCCGCAGCACGCCCGGCAGCAGCCCCGTGCACACGCTCGGCGTGGCTCCGAGCCGCACCCGCCCGCGCCGCAGCTGCGCCAGTTCCTGTACCTCCAGCCGCGCCGTGTCGGCGTCCGCGAGGATGCGTCGGGCCAGCGGCAGCAGGGCCTCGCCCGCGTCGGTGAGCGCGATGTTGCCGCGCGCCCGGCTGAAGAGTTCCGCGCCCAGCTCCCTTTCGAGCGCTTTGATCTGCTGGGACAGCGAAGGTTGCGCCACGTGTTCACGCTCTGCCGCGCGGGTGAAATGCCGGGTCTCGGCAACGGCCACGAAGTACACGAGCTGCTGGAACTGCATCGTGCCAGCGTAGCCCTTGTATAGGGAATCCCTATCGACATCAGCTTCACCATGTCTTGGACCTTTCGGGACCTTCGTCCCTACCGTCGATGTCATGGCATTGGCAACCCGGACGGATCGACGGCCGTCCACCTCGCGCACGCTCTGGGACTCCACCGTCGGCAAGAAGTCCGTGATGGCGGTCTCCGGCCTGATCATGCTCGGCTACCTCGTCGTCCACATGCTCGGCAACCTCAAGATCTTCTTCGGCGCGGACGAATTCAACGGCTACGCCCACTGGCTGCGCACGCTCGGCTCCCCGTTCCTGCACCACGAGTGGGCCCTGTGGATCGTCCGCCTCGTGCTGGTCGCCGCCGTCGTGGCCCACGCGGTCTGCGCGTACCAGCTCAGCCGCCGCGACATCAAGGCACGCCCGGTGAAGTACGCCCACAAGCGGCGGCGCGCGAGCTATGCCACCCGCACCATGCGGTGGGGCGGGATCATCCTCGCCCTGTTCATCGTCTGGCACCTCCTCGACCTCACCACGCTCACCGTCAACGAGCGCGCCTGGGCCGGCCACCCGTTCGAGAACGTGCTGTCCACCTTCTCCACCTGGTACGGCAACACCATCTACATCGTGGCGATGGCGGCCCTCGGCCTGCACGTCCGCCACGGCTTCTGGAGCGCCGCCCAGACCCTCGGCGCCGGCAACGCCCGGCGTGACCGGGCCCTGAAGTTCCTGGCCGACGCCCTGGCCCTCGTCCTCTTCGCGGGCTTCGTGTCCGTCCCCGTCGCCGTCATGACCGGAGTGGTGAGCTGACCATGAGCACCCCCTACGCCGACTACACCCTCGGCGACCCGATCGCCGACACCAAGGCCCCCGACGGCCCGATCGCCGAACGCTGGGACCGCCGCCGCTTCGAGGCCAAACTCGTCAACCCGGCCAACCGCCGCAAGCACACCGTCATCGTCGTCGGCACCGGTCTGGCCGGCGGTGCCGCCGGCGCCACCCTCGCCGAGCAGGGCTACCACGTCGTCCAGTTCTGCTTCTCCGACTCACCGCGCCGCGCCCACTCCATCGCCGCGCAGGGTGGCATCAACGCCGCCAAGAACTACCGCAACGACGGCGACTCCGTGCACCGCCTCTTCTACGACACCGTCAAGGGCGGCGACTTCCGCGCCCGCGAGTCCAACGTCCACCGCCTCGCCCAGATCTCCGTCGAGATCATCGACCAATGCGTGGCCCAGGGCGTCCCCTTCGCCCGCGAGTACGGCGGCCTCCTCGACACCCGCTCCTTCGGCGGCGTCCAGGTCTCCCGCACCTTCTACGCCCGAGGCCAGACCGGACAGCAACTGCTGCTCGGCGCCTACCAGGCCCTCTCCCGACAGATCGCCGCCGGCAACGTCGAGATGCACGCCCGCACCGAGATGCTCGACCTGATCACCATCGACGGAGTGGCCCGGGGCATCGTGGCCCGCGACCTGATCACCGGCGCGATCGAGGCCCACTACGCCGACGCGGTGGTCCTGGCCAGTGGCGGCTACGGCAACGTCTTCTACCTCTCCACCAACGCCATGAACTCCAACGCGACCGCCGTCTGGCGGGCGCACCGACGCGGCGCGCACTTCGCGAACCCCTGCTTCACACAGATCCACCCCACCTGCATCCCGCGCACCGGCGACCACCAGTCGAAGCTCACCCTGATGAGCGAGTCGCTGCGCAACGACGGCCGGATCTGGGTCCCCAAGGCCGAAGGCGACACCCGGCCCGCCGCCGACATCCCCGAGGACGAGCGCGACTACTACCTGGAGCGGATCTACCCCTCCTTCGGCAACCTCGTGCCCCGCGACATCGCCTCCCGCGCCGCGAAGAACGTCTGCGACGAGGGTCGCGGCGTCGGCCCCGGCGGACAGGGCGTGTACCTCGACTTCGCCGACGCGATCCGCCGCATGGGCAAGGACAAGGTCGCGGAGAAGTACGGCAACCTCTTCGACATGTACGAGCGGATCACCGCGGAGAACCCGTACGAGGTGCCCATGCGGATCTACCCCGCCGTGCACTACACGATGGGCGGACTGTGGGTCGACTACGACCTCCAGACGACCGTCCCCGGCCTGTTCGCGATCGGCGAGGCCAACTTCTCCGACCACGGGGCCAACCGCCTCGGCGCCTCCGCGCTGATGCAGGGCCTGGGCGACGGCTACTTCGTCCTCCCCTCCACCATCAACGACTACCTGGCCCGCCGCCACGCCGAGGCCGACGCCGACGCGTTGGACGACCACCACCCCGAGGTCGCCGCGGTGCTGCGCGAGACCCGCGACTGCCTGGCCAAACTCCTCGCCGTCGACGGCGACCGGACCCCCGACTCCTTCCACCGGGAGATCGGTGAACTCATGTGGGAGTACTGCGGCATGGCCCGCACCGAAGCCGGTCTGCGCAAGGCACTGGCCCGCATCCCGGAGATCCGCGAGGAGTTCTGGAAGCGGATCAAGGTCCCGGGCCGCGGCGCCGAGTTCAACCAGTCGCTGGAGAAGGCCAATCGCATCGTCGACTACCTGGAACTCGCCGAGCTGATGTGTCTCGACGCCCTCCACCGCGCCGAGTCCTGCGGCGGGCACTTCCGCGAGGAGTCCCAGACCCCGGACGGCGAAGCCGCCCGCCGCGACGAGGAGTTCGGGTACGTGGCCGCCTGGCAGTACCAGGGCACCGGCGCCGCACCCGTCCTGCACAAGGAAGACCTCGTCTTCGAGTACGTCCACCCCACCCAGCGGAGCTACGCATGAGGCTCACCCTGCGCGTCTGGCGCCAGCGCAACCCCGAGACCCCGGGCGCCATGGCCTCCTACGAGGTCGACGGCATCTCCCAGGACATGTCGTTCCTGGAGATGCTCGACACCCTCAACGAGGACCTCATCCTGCGCGGCGAGGACCCGGTCGCCTTCGACCACGACTGCCGCGAGGGCATCTGCGGAGCGTGCAGCCTCGTCATCAACGGTGACGCCCACGGACCCGAGCGCACCACGACCTGCCAGCTCCACATGCGTTCCTTCGCCGACGGGGACACCATCGACGTCGAGCCCTGGCGGGCCTCGGCCTTCCCGGTCGTCAAGGACCTCGTCGTCGACCGCAGCGCCTTCGACCGGATCATCCAGGCCGGCGGCTACATCACCGCCCCCACCGGCGCCGCCCCCGAGGCGCACGCCACCGCCGTGCCCAAGCCGGCCGCCGACCACGCCTTCGAGCACGCGGAGTGCATCGGATGCGGTGCGTGCGTGGCCGCCTGCCCCAACGGCTCGGCCATGCTGTTCACCTCCGCCAAGGTCAACCACCTCAACGTCCTGCCGCAGGGCTCGCCCGAACGCGAGACCCGCGTCCTCGACATGGTGGCCCGGATGGACGACGAGGGATTCGGTGGCTGCACCCTGACCGGCGAGTGCGCCACGGCCTGCCCGAAGGGCATCCCGCTGCCGTCGATCGCCGCGATGAACAAGGAGTGGCTGCGGGCGGTCCGCAAGGGCTGACCGGGCCGTGTGAGCCCCCGTACGAGCGTCTCCCGCCGGGTCCGGGCCGGCCGGCCCCGGTTCCCCCGGCCTGGGCCGATCGGCTGACCCGATCCGCCGACCGGGCGCTCGTACGGGCCGTACGTCGCGCCGCGCCCCGGCGGCGCACGGCGCGTGGGGGACAGTGAGCCCCATGCCAGAAGCCCCCGCCGGGACCGGACCGCGCCGCCGCACCGTGTTGGCCGCCGCCCTCGCCCCGCTCGCGGTGGCCGGCTGCGCCTCCGAGGAACCCGCCGGTCCGGCGCCCGGCCCCCAGGCCGTCGCCAAGGACGCCGTCGTGATGGTGATCCGGCACGGGGAGAAGCCGTACGCCGGGGACACCGGCGAGGACGAGGACGGCAACGAGGACCCCGGGTTCCTGGCCGGCCGGGGATGGCGCCGCGCCGAGGAGCTGCACCGGCTCTTCCCGCCGAGCCGCGGTTCCGTCCTGCCCCGGCCCGCGGCCGTCTTCGCCACGGGCGGCAAGCCGCCCGCCCCGGCCCGCTGCAAGCAGACCGTCGAGGCGCTGGCCGCCGCGCTGAAGACCCCCGTCCGCACCGAGTTCGGCATCGGCGCCGAAGCGGGACTGGCCCGCGCCGCCCTGGCCGCGCGGATGCCCGTGCTCGTCTGTTGGGAGTACGCCGGCATGCCGCGTCTGGTCCGCGCCCTCGGCGCACACCAGGTCCTCGGGGTCCCCGCGATCTGGCCCGACCGCTACGACCTCGTCTGGGTCTTCACCCGCCGCCGGGGCGAGTGGAGCTTCCGCGAACTCCCGCAGCAACTGCTGCCGGGCGACGCCTGAGCCTTCCCGGTGCCTGCCCGGGAGGCGGGTGTCAGCCCCCGCCCTCGCCCCCGAGTGCCCGCGCCAGGTAGCCCGCCGTGACGCTGCCGGGCGTGCGGGCCACCTCGCGCGGGGTTCCCGACGCGATCACGCGGCCGCCCGCCGCACCACCGCCCGGGCCCATGTCGAGGACCCAGTCCGCGCCGGCCACCACCGCCATGTCGTGCTCCACGACCACCACCGAGTGCCCGGCGTCCACCAGGCCGTGCAACTGCCGCATCAGCACCCGCACATCAGCCGGGTGCAGTCCCGTGGTCGGCTCGTCCAACAGGTACAGGGTGTGGTCGCGGCGCGAGCGCTGGAGCTCCGACGCCAGTTTGACGCGCTGCGCCTCCCCGCCGGACAGTTCGGTCGCCGGCTGGCCCAACCGCAGGTAGCCCAGCCCGATCTCCTCCAGCGCCCGCAGGCTGCGGCCCGCCGCCGGGACCTCCGCGAAGAACCCCGCCGCGGCCTCCACCGTCAGACCGAGCACCTCCGCGATGTTCAGGCCCCGGTAACGGACCTCCAGCGTCTCGGAGTTGTAGCGGGCGCCCGCGCACTGCGGGCACGGTGCGTACGTACTCGGCAGGAACAGCAGCTCCACCGACACGAAGCCCTCACCCTGGCAGGTCTCGCAGCGGCCGCCCGGCACGTTGAAGGAGAACCGGCCGGCCTTCCAGCCGCGCGCCTTCGCCTCCTCGGTGGCCGTGAAGAGCCTGCGCACCACGTCGAACAGCCCCGTGTACGTGGCCAGGTTGGACCGCGGGGTCCGGCCGATCGGCTTCTGGTCCACCTCCACGAGCCGGCGTACGGGAAAGTCCGGATCGGTGAGCCGCCCGGACACCTCCGCGGCGAGCGCCTGCCCGACGAGCGTGGACTTCCCGGACCCGGACACGCCGGTGACGGCGGTGAACACCCCCAGCGGGAACTCGGCGTCGACACCGCGCAGGTTGTGGCGCCGTACCCCGCTGAGCCGGATCGTCGCGCCGGCGGTGCGCGCCGGTCGGGGCGCGAGGGGTTCCTCCGTCCCGAACAGGGCCCGCGCGGTCGCCGATTCGGCCACGTCGGCCAGTGCGGCCGGTGGCCCGCAGTGCAGCACTTGCCCGCCGTGCTCGCCGGCCGCCGGCCCGACGTCGACCAGCCAGTCCGCGTGGCGCACCACGTCCAGGTGGTGTTCCACGACGAAGACGGTGTTCCCGGCCGCCTTCAGTCGGTCCAACACGCTCAACAGGGCTTCGGTGTCCGCCGGGTGCAGCCCCGCCGAGGGCTCGTCCAGGACGTACACCACTCCGAACAGACCCGACCGCAACTGCGTGGCCAGCCGCAGCCGTTGTAGTTCGCCCGCCGACAGGGTCGGCGCGGTGCGGTCCAGGCTCAGGTAGCCGAGTCCCAGCTCGGTGACGGGGTCGATGCGCGAACGCAGGTCCTCGACCAGG
The DNA here is from genome assembly GCF_036231985.1 of Streptomyces sp. NBC_01426. Classification (GTDB taxonomy): domain Bacteria; phylum Actinomycetota; class Actinomycetes; order Streptomycetales; family Streptomycetaceae; genus Streptomyces. Next base: position 1,516,246 of record NZ_CP109500.1, on the reverse strand, counting down.
ACCCGCGCCGCCTCACCCTCCGAGGGCGCCGTCGCCAGCACCTCGTCCAGGTCCGTCAGCGCGAGCGCCGCCGCCTCGGCGATCGTGCGGCCGGCGAAGGTCACCGCCAGGGCCTCGGGGCGAAGACGACGCCCCTCGCACACCGGGCAGGGGGCGTCGGTGAGGAACCGCTCCGCCCGGGCTCTGAGGGTGGCGCTCCTGCTGTCGGAGAACGTCCGCATCACGTACCGGTGCGCGCTCATGTACGTGCCCTGGTAGGGCCGTTGGATGCGGTCCGCGTCGCGCACCGGGTGCACGGTCACCACGGGCTGTTCCTCCGTGAACAGGATCCACTCGCGGTCCTTGGCCGCCAACTCCCGCCAAGGGCGGTCGACGTCGTACCCGAGCGCGTCGAGGACGTCCCGCAGGTTCTTGCCCTGCCAGGCACCAGGCCAGGCGGCGATCGCGCCCTGGCGGATCGACAGGTCTGGATCCGGTACGAGGAGTTCCTCGCTGGTGTGGTGCACGCGCCCCAGCCCCTGGCAGGAAGGGCAGGCGCCCGCGGCCGTGTTGGGGGAGAAGGAGTCCGAGTCGAGCCGTTCGGCGCCGTCGGGGTAGGTGCCCGCCCGCGAGTAGAGCATCCGCAGGGAGTTCGACAGCAGCGTCACCGTGCCCACCGAGGAACGCGAGCCGGGCGAGGATCGCCGCTGCTGCAACGAGACGGCGGGCGGCAGGCCCGTGACGGAGTCCACCTTCGGGGCGCCGATCTGGTGGATCAGCCGGCGGGCGTACGGGGCAACGGACTCGAAGTAGCGGCGTTGGGCCTCGGCGTAGAGCGTCCCGAACGCCAGGGAGCTCTTGCCGGATCCGGAGACCCCGGTGAAGACGGTGAGCGCGTCGCGCGGGATGTCCACGTCGACCCCGCGCAGATTGTGCTCCCGGGCGCCCCGGACCCGTACACAGGGGTCGTGGCTCGGGGGGCCGGGTGCGTACGGGTCCGGGGCGGCGGAGTGGTGCATTCGCCCCACTTTAGTACGGGGGGACCGTCGCCTCCGCTCCCGCCCCCCGATCACATCGGCATGCGGCGCCCGCTCAGAGCCCCGCGAGCCGGGCCAGCCCCGCGAAGGAGTCCAGCAGGGCCGTCCGGTCGTGGGTGGAGGTCGTGACCAGCAGTTCGTCCGCCTCCGTCGTCCGCGCGACCTCGGTCAGCTCCGCCGCGACCTGCTCCGGAGTGCCGTGGATGTGCCCGACCAGCGCGCCCTCGTACAGTTCGCGCTCCTTCGGGGTCATCTCCAGCGCCTCGACCTCCTCGGCCGGCCGGAGCGGCGGGAAGCTGCCCCGGGTGCGGGAGTAGGCGAGCGACCACGCCTCCGGTACCAGGATCCGGCGGGCGGCCTCCTCCGTCTCGGCGACCGCCACGGTCCCGGAGACCATCACGTACGGCTCCGCGCCCCAGGCGGACGCCCGGAACTCCTCGCGGTAGCGCTCCACGACCTCGGTCACCTTCGCCCGGCCCCGCAGGTCCCCGACCACCATCGGCAGCCCGGCCCGCGCCGCGATGCCCGCGCCCTCGCCGGTGGCCAGCACGTAGGGCGTGATCGGCAGTCCCTCCGCCGGACGGGCGTGGACCTGGGGGTGGGCGCGCTGGGTTCCGTCCAGCCAGCCCAGCAGCTCGGTCAGTTGCTCCTCGAACAGGTCGGCGTCCTTGGTGTCCCGTCCCAGTGCCCGCCGGATCCCGTCCGTGAAGCCGACCGAGCGGCCGAGGCCCATGTCGACGCGGCCGGGGAACAGGGACTCCAGGACCCCGAACTGTTCGGCGACCACCAGCGGTTGGTGGTTGGGCAGCATGACCCCGCCCGTGCCCACCCGGATCCTGTGCGTGGAGGCGGCCACGGCCGCGGCGAGCACGGTCGGCGCGGAACCGGCGACGCCGGGCACGCTGTGGTGCTCCGACACCCAGAAGCGGTGGTAGCCCAGTTCCTCCGCGGCGCGCGCCAGCGCCACGGTGTCGCGCAGCGCCTGCGGGGCGCTGTGGCCCTCGCGGGTCCGGGACCGGTCGAGTATCGAGATTTTTCGGATCACACCGGTGTCAACGTCCTGGAGCGAGGAGGATTCCCCGGTCCGGGAGGGCTGGAGGGGGATTGCACCGCGGGTCGAGCGCCGGCGGGTCGGCGCGGGCCTGACCGGCGCCACGTCGACGGCGGAACCTAGGCTGGTCGTATGACGCGTGAGACTGACAACCGCCGACCGCTGGCCGTCTTCGACATCGACAACACCCTGGCCGACACCGACCACCGGCAGCACTTTCTGGAGCGGCGCCCCCGGGACTGGGCGGGTTTCTTCGGAGCGGCCCCGGCCGATCCGCCGCTCGCGCGCGGGGTGGCGCTGGCGGTGGAGAGCGCGGCGGACTGTGAGGTCGTGTACCTCACCGGGCGCCCCGAGCGGTGCCGTGCGGACACCGTCGAGTGGCTGACCCGGCACGGTCTGCCGGAGGGGCGGCTGTGGATGCGGGGCAACCAGGACCGCCGCCCGGCCCGGACGACGAAGCTGGAGGTGCTGGGGAGGCTCGCCCGGGGGCGGGACGTGCGGATGCTCGTGGACGACGACGAGCTGGTCTGTCAGGCGGCCCGGACGGCCGGCTTCCGGGTGGTGCTCGCGGACTGGGCGGCGGACGCGCCGGAGCTCAAGTCCGCCCAGGAGGGCGAGGGCCGCACCTGAGCGGCGGCCCCCGCGTGCCGCCCGGGGCGGGGCGCGGCGGCCTTCGCCGTCGACCGGGAGGCGTCAGACCTCCCGTCACTCCTCAGACCTCGCGTCATTCCTCGCCGTCGATGCGGAAGCCCACCTTGAGGCCGACCTGGTAGTGGCCGATCTCGCCGTTCTCGATGTGTCCGCGCACCTGCGTGACCTCGAACCAGTCGAGGTTGCGGATCGTCTGCCCCGCGCGGGCGATTCCGTTCTTGATGGCCTGATCGATGCCCTCTGGAGAGGTGCCGACGATCTCGGTCACCCGGTACGTGTGGTTGGACATGGGGTCTCCCGACAGTGGTCGCTGTTGCCTTGTTCCAAGGTGCCCCAGTAAGTCCAGGTCCGCGAACTTTGCGTGAACGATCCTGAGCGAAAGGTCTTGACCAGCCTATTGGTCTATGCCAATTTCAAGCCATCTGAGATCCATCCCCAGAAGGTGACCCCCGTGAAGATGCGCTTCCTCGCCATGTGCACCGTTCTCGCGGCCGCGACCGCCCTCACCGGCTGCAGCCAGGTGGCCGGATCCGAAGGCGGGCCCGAGAAGGTGACGCTCTGGTTGATGAAGGGCAGCGCCTCGGACGACTTCATCGCGAAGTTCACCGCCGACTTCGAGAAGGAGCACGCCGGCATCGACCTGGACGTCAAGATCCAGGAATGGACGGGCATCGGCGACAAGGTCAACGCCGTCCTCAAGGGTACGAGCAAGGAGAGCGCCGATGTCATCGAGGTCGGCAACACCCAGGTGGCCCAGTACGTCGAGACCGGCGGCATCTCCGAAGTCACCATGGACGGGCTGCGCGACTGGGACAGCAGACACTGGCTCAAGGGCCTCTCCGACCCGGGTAGCGTCGACGGCGCCCAGTACGGGGTTCCCTGGTACGCCGCCAACCGGGTGGTGATCTACAACAAGGAACTCTTCGCGAACGCCGGGATCACCACCCCGCCGAAGACACGTCAGGACTGGATCCAGGCCAGCCGGCGGCTCGACAAGGGCGAACAGCAGGGCATCTACCTCCCCGGCCAGAACTGGTACGTCCTCGCTGGCTTCATCTGGGACGAGGGCGGTGAACTCGCCGTGCAGACCAACGGCGAGTGGGCCGGCGCGCTCGACGACGAGAAGGCCCTGAACGCCATGGAGTTCTACCGGCAGCTCCAGGGACTCGGCGACGGCCCCAAGGACGCCGACGAGGAGACGCCCCCGCAGTCCGAGGTCTTCGCGCGCGGCCGGATCGCCCAGATCATCGGCCCGCCGAGCCAGGCGGCGGCGATAGAGGCCGCCAACCCGGCCCTGAAGGACAAGCTCGGCTTCTTCCCCATCCCCGGCAAGAGCGCCGAGAAGCCCGGCGCCGTCTTCACCGGCGGATCCGACCTGATCATCCCGGAGAAGGCGGGGAACCGTGAGCACGCCGTGGACCTGATCACGGCGCTCGTCAGCGAGAAGTGGCAGACCGAACTCGCCACCACCATGAGCTACGTCCCCAACAAGACCACCCTCGCCCACGTGGTCGAGGGCAACGAGGGCGCCGCCACCATGGCCGTCGGCGCCGCCCAGGGCCGGGCCACCCCACAGTCCGCCCGGTGGGCCGAGGTCGAGGCCGAGAACCCCATCAAGCCGTACATGACGGCCGTGCTCACCGGACAGGACCCCCAGCGGGCCGCGAAGACCGCCTCGGAGTCCATCAGCCGGATCCTCGGCTCCGACCGCTGAGGCGACTCCCACGATCGAGGCGACGCCGACCGCCGACACCCCCCTCCTGCGGGTCCGCCCGCGCGTCCGCCGAGTTCAGCGTTCGCACATCCGGCCGCCGCTGAGCGGTCATGTCGAATCCAGCCGGTCACGGAAGAAGTAAAGGAGCCAGGCCACCAACCTGCCGGCCTGGCTCTCCGTGCCCGGATCAGGAGCAGCCATGACCATCGCACCCCTGTCCCCGTCCCCCCTCGCGCCCCCCACCCTCCCCGCCGCCCCGGCCGTCCCCCTCGCCCCGACGCTCCCCGCCGACCGCACCGCGCCCGCGGGCCCCCGGTACGCCGTCCGGCTCGCCCGCGACGAGGACGAGGTACGGGCCGCCCAACGGCTGCGCCACCAGGTCTTCGCCGGGGAACTCGGCGCCCGCCTCGACCACGCCGAGCCCGGCCTGGACGTCGACGCCTTCGACGCCTACTGCGACCACCTCCTCGTCGTCGACGAGGAGAGCGAGCAGGTCGTCGGCACCTACCGATTGCTTCCCCCGGAACGCGCCGCCGTCGCGGGCCGCCTCTACTCCGAGGGCGAGTTCGACCTCGGCGCGCTGGCCCCCATCCGCCACGACCTCGTCGAGGTCGGCCGGTCCTGCGTCCACCCCGACCACCGCAACGGCGCCGTCATCGCCCTGATCTGGGCCGGCCTCGCCCGCTACATGGACCGTTCCGGCCACAACTGGCTCGCCGGCTGCTGCTCCGTCCCGCTCGCCGACGGCGGGGTGCTGGCCGCCGCCACCCGGGAGACCGTCCTGCGACGCAACCTCGCCCCCGAGGAGTACCGCGTCACCCCGCACCTGCCCTGGAGCCCCGAGGGCATCACCGTCCCCGGCCGGCAGGAGCTGCCCCCGCTGCTGCGCGGCTACCTGCGCCTGGGCGCCTGGGTCTGCGGAGAGCCCGCGCTGGACGCCGAGTTCGGCTGCGCCGACCTGTACGTACTGCTCTCCCTGCGCCGGACCAACCCGCGCTACCTCAACCACTTCCTCTCGCTCGCCCCGGGCGCATGAACGCCTGGCTGCCCACCGCGCCCTGCACCCCCGAGGCCTGCGCCGGCCACGAGGGTCCGACGGCGAGCGTCCCGCACGCGGTGCTCCGCCTCGCCGGCGCCGTGGCCCTCGTCCTCCTCGCCGTCCTGACCGCCGCGCCCGTACGGCTGCTCCCGGACCGGCCCCGACACGCCCTCGTACGGGGCTGGTCGGCGGCGCTGGTCGCCTCCCTGGGCATACGGATCACGGTGCACGGAAGCCCCGGCGCGGCCGGCGGCCGGCTGATCGTCGCCAACCACATCTCCTGGCTCGACATCCCGCTCGTGGCCGCCGTGCTGCCCTGCCGGATGCTGGCCAAGAGCGAGATCGGTGCCTGGCCCGTGCTCGGCCGGCTCGCGGCCCGGGCCGGAACCCTGTTCATCGAACGGGACCGGATCAGGGCCCTCCCCGACACGGTCGCGACCCTCACCGGCGCGCTGCTCGCCGGGGACCGGGTCACCGTCTTCCCCGAGGGGTCCACCTGGTGCGGGCGGGCCCAGGGGCCGTTCCGGCGGGCCGCGTTCCAGTCGGCGTTGGACGCGGGCGTGCCCGTACAGCCGATCCGGCTCGCGTACCGGCTGTCGGGAGGCGGGGGCCCTGCCGGGAGCCTCGCCGGGGCGCCCGCCTTCGTCGGGGACGACCCGCTGACCGCCTCCCTGTGGCGCATCGCCCGCGCCCGGGGCGTGCGGGCCGACGTGTGGTTGCTGCCGCGGATCCCGCCGGGCCGGCACGAGGACCGGCGGGACCTCGCGGCGGCGGCGCAGGAGGCCGTCCACGCGCGGGCCGCGCGGCCCGTGCCGGCCGCGCGGCCCGTTCATCCCGCGGAGCCCGTACAGGGGGCACGGCCCGACCGGACCGCACCCCTGCTGCCGGGCATCCCCACTCAGTCCACCGGGCCCTCCGCCACCGACAGGGACAGCGCGAAGCGGCCCGCCGAGTCCGTCCACCACTGGGTCAACTCAAGCCCGGCGGATGCCAGTTCCTTGCGAACACCCTCCTGGCGGAACTTCGCGGAGATCTCCGTCAGGATCTCCTCACCCGCCCTGAAGGGCACCACCATGTCCAGGGCCCGGATCTTCACCACCGCCTCCGAACGGGCCCGCAACCGCATCTCGATCCACTCGTGTTCCTTGTTCCACACCGCCACGTGCGTGAACTCGGCGTTGTGGAAGTCCGCGCCCAACTCGCGGTCGATCACGGCCAGTACGTTCTTGTTGAACTCCGCCGTCACCCCCTGCGCGTCGTCGTACGCCGCGACCAGGACGGCCTCGTCCTTCACCAGGTCGGTACCCATCAGCAGCGCGTCACCCGGCGACAGCATCGCCCGTACGGACGCCAGGAACGCGGCTCGCTCCGGCGGCAACAGATTCCCGATCGTGCCGCCGAGGAACACCACCAGGCGCGGCCCGGGGGAGTCCGGCAGCCGCAGCGGCCGCGTGAAGTCCGCCACCAGCGCGTGCACCTTCAAGCCGGGATGCTCCGCCAGCAGGGTGTCCGCCGCACCCCGCAGGGCGCTCTCGCTGACGTCCACCGGGATGTACGTCTCCAGCGCGGGCATCGCCTCGATCAGGTGCCGGGTCTTCTCGGAGGAACCGGAACCCAACTCCACCAGCGTGCGGGCGCCGCTCTCCGTCGCGATCTCCCGGGCCCGTTCCAGCAGGATCTCCCGCTCGGCGCGCGTCGGATAGTACTCGGGCAACCGGGTGATGTCCTCGAAGAGTTCACTGCCCCGGGCGTCGTAGAACCACTTCGGCGGCAACTTCTTGGGGGAGCCGGTCAGTCCGCCGCGCACGTCGGTGCGCAGCGCCTTCTCCGCGGTGTTCTCGTCGAGGGTCCGGGTCAACTGGAAATCACTCACGGTCGGCTCTCCTTGAGCGGGGTCAGGTCGACCCTCGTACGGGTTGCGGTCAGCAGGGTCCGGTCGGGTACCTCGCACCAGCGGGAGTCGTCGTCGTGCGGCTCGGAGGCCACGACCACGCGCCCGGCGGGCGGGTCCGCCAGATACCAGAGGGAATCGCCCCAGGCGGTCGCGGCGATGGTGGAACCGTCGGTCAACAACAGGTTGAGCCGTGAGGCGGGGGCGGCCGAGGCCAGGTCCCGGACGGGACCGGCAAGGGCGGCGCCGAGGTCGTCCCCGGCGCGCAGACGGTGCAGGACCAGCGCCCAGATCAGCGCCGAGTCCGTGCGCGCGGCGAGTTGCAGCAGCTCCTCCACCGGCAGCCCGGCGGCGAGCGGGGCCGCCGACTCCGGCCAGTCCCGCACCGAGCCGTTGTGGCTGAAGAGCCACCGCCCGTCCGAGAACGGCGCGGCGGCCGCCTCCCCGTCGGCCCCCGCGAGCGTGGCGTCCCGTACGGCGGCCAGCACGGCGCCGCTGCGCACCACGCGGGTGAGGTCGGCGAAGGTGAGGTCGCCCCAGATCGGGCCGGCCCGCCGGTAGCGGGCCGGCACCGGGTCGCCCTCCGCGTACCAGCCGATGCCGAAGCCGTCGGCGTTCACCGTGCCGTTGCGCTGCCGGCGCGGCGCCCACGACTGCCGCACGAGGGAGTGCTCCGGTTCGCTCAGCAGCCTCCCGAGGCTCACCACCGGCCCGAGATAGGCGAGGTGACGACACATCAGGCATCATCCCGAGCGGTGCGGAACCCGGCGAAGATCTGCCGGCGCACCGGCAGGTCCCAGTTGCGGAACGTGCCCCGGCAGGCCACCTGGTCCACCGCGAACGACCCGCCCCTGAGCACCTTGTGCTCGGGGCCGAAGAACACCTCCGAATACTCCCGGTAGGGGAACGCGCGGAACCCCGGGTAGGGGAGGAAGTCGGACGCCGTCCACTCCCACACGTCGCCGATCAGCTGGCGCACCCCGAGGGGGGAGGCGCCGGCCGGATAGCTGCCCGCGGGGGCCGGGCGCAGGTGCCGCTGCCCCAGGTTCGCGTGCGCCGGTGTCGGGTCCGCGTCGCCCCACGGGTACCGGGTGGAGCGGCCCGTGCCCGGGTCGTACCGGGCGGCCTTCTCCCACTCGGTCTCGGTGGGCAGTCGGCGCCCGGCCCAGCGGGCGTACGCGTCGGCCTCGTACCAACTGACGTGCAGCACGGGCTCGTCGCCCGGCACCGCCTCGGTGACGCCGAAGCGGCGGCGCGACCACGTGTCGCCCTCCCGGTGCCAGAACAGCGGGGCCTCGATCCCGTGCGCGCGGATCTGCTCCCAGCCCTCGGCGGCCCACCAGCGGGACTCGCGGTATCCGCCGTCCGCCATGAACGCCCGGTAGTCGGCATTGGTCACCGGCGCCGTGTCGATCCAGTACGGCGCCGTGTCCCGGGTGTGCGCGGGCCTTTCGTTGTCCAGCGACCAGGGTTCGGCGGAGGTGCCCATCGTGAACGGCCCGCCGGGCACCAGCACTTCACTCGCGGACAGGGGCGGGCCCTGCGGCGGATCCGGGTCCGGGGCGGTCAACACCGCGGCGCCCCGCCTCAGCTGATGTGTGATCAACATGGTTTCGTCGTGCTGCTGTTCGTGCTGGGCGATCATCCCGAAGACGTAGCCGCCGGACAGCAGGTCCGTACCCTCCAGCGGGGTGCGCTCCAACAGGTCGAAGACCCGTCCGCGGACCTCCGCCGCGTACCGGCGGGCCTCCTCCGGCCCCAGCAGCGGCAACTTCGGTCGCTCGGAGCGCGGATGCTCGAACGCGTCGTACAGCGGGTCGATCTCCGGACGCATCGACTCGCGGCCGGCGACGTTGCGCAGCAGCCAGAGCTCCTCCATGTTCCCGATGTGCGCCAGGTCCCAGACCAGCGGGGACATCAGGGGGGAGTGCTGCGCGGTCAGGTCCCGGTCGCTCACGGTCTCGGTCAGCCCGGCGGTACGGGCCCGCGCGGTGGTCAGGGCCGCCACGGCCCGCTCGCGGAGTATCTCGGGGTGTATGTCGGTGGTCACGGGCGTGCGTCCTTCCCGGCGGGCTGCCGCTGTTCTTCTTCGTCGTCCGCCGGGCAGCGGCCGCGCAGTACGTAACGCTCGGTGAACGCGCCGACCTCGTCCCGGACGTGCGTGCTCGCCCCGAGCCGGGGAAGTGCCTCGCCCGCCGCCAGGAAACAGGCGACGGCGGCCGACCGAAGCTCCGGATCGGCGAGCCCCGCGCGAGCGGCGGACCGCCACAGGGGGTTGCGGGGCGCGCTTGGGGACCCGTACGCGTCCGACAGCGCCTTCGACACCCGGTACGCGGTCTCCGCGGCCTCCGGGTCGTCGAACAGCGCGTGCACCACGGCCACCGGTACGATCCAGCCGTGCTCGCCGGGCTGCGCGTCGATCATCCGCAGTTCCAGGTGGCCGCGCGGTCGGATCGGCGGGAACAGCGTGGTCAGGTGGTACTCCAGGTCCTCGGCGGTGGGCGGCCGCGGGCCCGCGCCGGACGTCAGCCAGTCCCGGAAGGTCAGGCCGCGCGGGATCACCCAGGGCGCCCCGTCCCCGACGGACCGGACGCACATCACCTCGGTGTCCAAGGCGTGCCGGGTCCACGCGTCGCGGGGCTCCTCGTCCAGCGGCGGGGCCAGGGCGCGCCGCGTGTCGATGTCGTTCCAGATGCCCTGGCGGGCGCACCGCCAGCCGGCGTACGGGCCCTCCGCGGCGGGGGAGTTGGCGAACGCCGCCACCAGGACGGCGCCCAGCAGGTGCGCGAGCCGCCAACGCCGTCCGTACCCGAGCGGGCCCGGCTCCTCGTATCCGGCGTCCACGCAGACCTGTACGGACGCGGAGGAGCGCATCATGGCCCGCCCGGCGGGACCCGTGCGGTCGAAGTAGGTCTCCATCGCCTGGTAGCGCGGGCTGTCCAGCATCCGGCGCAGGGGGCGCCGGGCGTCCTGCCCGAGACCACGCAGCACCAGGCCCTGCCGACGCAGGACGCCCCGTACGGCCGTGAGGTCGGCCTGGAGGCCGTCCACGCAGGCCGTCAGGGAATCGGCCGGAGCCGAACTGAGCTCCAACTGGCCACCGGGTTCGACGGTGAACCCGGAGTGCAGGGGCAGGGCGCCGGCCGCGTCGTGCGCGGCGGCGAGCCGGTCGGCGGACAGCGCGAGATCGGGCCGCTCGGCGTCCAACACCAGCCATTCGAGTTCGGCGCCGAGCACACGAGGTGGACCCGTCTTGAAACAGATGCCGTGGAGGATGGTCTCCGCCGAGTCCACGGTGAGGGGCTCGGGCGGGGGGTGGTGCACAGGCGGAGCAGGTGAGTCCTGGCGCATGACCGGATCCTCGTCTCCTGTCGGCGGCCGGCGCTTTCGTCGGCCGTGATGTCACCCGTGCCTACCCGTCTGCGGGCCACAAATTCCATTGCCGTTCGAGGGGCTCGACCGGAGGATTGCGGTGTGAGCAGCAGACTGCGTGAAATCGCGCGGGAGAACGCGACGATCCTTGCGGCCGGGGGGTACCGGACGCGGACGGGACGGCAGATCTCCCTGGCCGCCGCCCTGGCGGAAGCCAAGGCAGGAACCAGAATATATGGACCAAACCGGGTCATTCCATATGGAGAACCCCTCGCGAAGGAGGGGAAGACCGCCTTCGAGGTCACGGGCGAGAGCAGCACCGTCGCCGCCCACCGGCTCGCGAAGGACGCTCCGCGAGGGGTCCGGGTCGCCGTCCTGAACTTCGCGTCGGCCCGCAATCCCGGGGGCGGCTACGTCCGCGGCGCCAAGGCGCAGGAGGAAGCCCTGTGCCGCGCCTCGGCCCTGTACGAGACCCTGTTGGAGGCCCCGGACTACTACGAGGTCCACCGCGCGGGAAAGAGCACGTTCTACACCGACCGGGTGATTCACTCGCCCGCCGTCCCCGTTTTCCGCGACGATCGGGGCCGGCTCCTGGAGACCCCCTTCCCGGTCGCCTTCCTCACCTCCCCGGCCCCCAACGCGGGCACCATCCGCCGCCAGGAACCGGAGCGTGCCCACGAGATCCCCGGCGCCCTGGCGCGCCGGGCCGAGCTGGTCCTGGAGGTGGCGGCGCTGCACGGCCACCGGCGGCTGGTGCTGGGAGCCTGGGGATGCGGGGTCTTCCGGAACGAGCCGGCGGCCGTGGCCGAGGCCTTCCGGGAACTGCTCACCGGCCGCTTCGACGGCGTCTTCGAACGGGTCGTCTTCGGAGTACTGGACCGCGCGCCGGAACCCCGCCAGGCATTCGAACGAGCGTTCGCCGGGCTGTGTGCGGAGCCGGGGAGCACCGACCCCGGGCACTGACCCGGGGCCCGATGCCGCGCGACTACTGCCAGCCGTGGCGCTCGCGCAGCCGATCCACCACCAGCTGGAAACGGCCCCGGTCCAAGGCGCACGCCTCGCGCCGCATCCCCGACTCGTGGACCCTCAGCACCCGGTCCACCGCCACCCAGGACTCCCGCCCCGCGCCGTCCCACGGCCCGGTCCCGATCGGCACCCACTCCCGGTCGTGATCGTGCCGCTTGCTGGACAACTGCACGGCCAGCAGCGTGCTGCCGCCCGCCTCCCGGGCGACCACCAACACCGGCCGGTCCTTGCCCCGACCGTCGTTCTCCTCGTACGGGACCCAGGTCCACACGATCTCGCCGGGATCCGGATCGCCGTCCTTGTCCGGCGCGTACTCGGTGCGCACCCGGCCGATGGCACGCGGATCCGCCTCGCGGGTCGCGGTGACGCCGTCACGCCCGGGCTGCTCGACGTGACCGTCGTCGTGGTCGTTGCTCTGGTGGGAAAGTGCCGTCATTCCGGTGAGGTTACTGGTTCCGGCCACTTCGAGGCCCAGTCCTCGGCCGCCTCGACCTGGGCCGCCAGGGAGAGCAGCAGGGGCTCCGCGTGGGCGGGGCCGAGGAGCTGGGCGCCCAGGGGCAGGCCGTCCGGGGTGAAGCCGGCCGGGATGTTGACGCCCGGCCAACCGAGGACGTTCCACGTCCAGGCGTACGGGCACGCCGCGATCATCGCCCGGTCCGTCGCCAGGGCCCCCAGTCCCGCCAGGGCGCCGATCCGCAGCGGCGGGGTGGCCGTGGTCGGGGTGAGCACGACGTCGAAGCGGTGGAAGATCTCCCCGACCCGGCGTTGCAGCACGGCCTCCGCCCGGCGGGAGGCGCGCAGGGGCACGCCGCCCAGGATCCGGCCCGTTCGGACGGCCTCGTGCGTGCGCGGGTCCAGCAGCGAGGAATCCGGGACACGGGCCGCCAGGTCCCGTACCCCGCTGGTCGCGCGCGGCGCGAACGTCAGGCCGATCGGGCCGTAGCGGGGATCCTCCTCCACCACCTCGTGCCCCAGTGACTCCAACCGTGCGGCCAACCGTTCCACGGCCGAACGCACCACGGGATCCAGGGACTTCGCCGTGGCGGTGAAGGCCATGGCGAACGACAGGGCGACCCGGAGGCGGCGCGGCGTGCGCCGGGTGGCGTCGACGGCCGAGATGCGCGCGGGATGGTGCAGGTCCCCGGCGTGCTGCCCGCTCGCCGCGTCGAGCAACAACGCCGCGTCGCCCACGGTACGGGCCAACACGCCGTTGACCGTGAGCCCGTTGAAGGACTCGGGTTCCGGCCAGGTGGAGATGCGCCCCCGTTGTGGCTTCACGCCGACCAGGTGGGTCCACGCCGAGGGGATGCGGACCGAGCCCGCCCCGTCGGACCCGAGCGCCGCCGGGACGAGCCCGGCGGCCACGGCCGCCGCCGAGCCGCCCGAGGAACCACCGGGCGTGTAGGCGGTGTTCCACGGGTTGCGGGTGTCGCCGAAGGCGTGCCCCTCGGTGAACGGCCACTGGCCCAGCTCCGGGGTCTGGGTCTTGCCGACGATGATCGCGCCGGCCGCGCGCAGTCTGCGTACGGCCTCGCTGTCGGCGTGCTTCAGTGGGAAGGTCCCCGCGCTGCCGAAGGCGGTCGGCTCCCCGGCGACGTCCATGTCGTCCTTGACGGCGATCGGCACCCCGAGCAGCGGGAGCCGCTCGCCGGCCGCCAGTCGCCGGTCGGCGTCGTCGGCCTCCGCGAGCGCGGCCTCGACCCGTACGACGCGGAACGCGTTGAGCGCGGGCTGCGCGGCCGCGATCCGCTCCAGGGTCTGCTCCGTCAACACGCGCGCGCTGACGCTGCCTTCGGCGAGCGCGCTCGCCGTGTCCGACAACCCCGCGGAGACCCGCGGGGCCGAGCCAATCGAATCCAGCGATGACGCCGACATCGGACCTCCCCCTTACCGATCGGTAGGTACGACGGTAGCGGGGAGGAACGGAGAGCCGCTAGGGCGCCCCGGCCCCGGCAGGATCCACATGGGACGGCCTGGATCCAGCCCTCCAGGGAACTCATGAACCCCTCGAAGTCGTCCCGATGGATGGTGTGTCCGGCGCCCGCCACCGAACGGACCTCGAAGCCGCGCTCCGTGAGCAGCAGCGACCGCTCGGGTGAGATCAGGAGGCTCGGGTCGGCGAGCTGCACCAGCGACGGGACCACGGGTGCGGCAGGCCGTCGTCAGCGGACGCCGCGGATGGGCTTCACCGCGAGGGCGCCCGCCACGGCGAGCACGGCCGCGACGACGAACAGCGCGGTGTAGCCCCCGCTGACCGACACGATCACCGAGGCGATGAAGGGCGCGATGATCTGCGGTCCCGCGTTGGCGATGTTGAGCACGCCCATGTCGCGCGCCGCGTCCTCGGCCTTGGGAAGCACCATCGTCACGAGCGCGGTGTCCACGGCCATGTAGCAGCCGAAGGCGAGCCCGTTGACCACGGAGAAGGCCAACATCGCCGTCCAACTGGTGGAGACGGCCGGAATCCCCAGGGCCAGCGCGGACAGCAGCGCGGACGCGCCGACGAACAGTTTGCGACGGTCGAACCGGTCGGACAGCCAACCGCCGAGCACCGTGGACACGACCATGGCCACGCTGGTCAGCGGCATCATCACGGCCACCGCCGCCTCCGGCTTCATCCCCTCGGGCAGCACGGTGTGGTCCTGGAGGATGTACAACTGGTAGCCGCTCACGGCGAAGTAGCCGAGCACGAGCAGCGCCCGTCCGATGAACGCCCATCGGAAGTCGTGGTTGCCGAGCGCGCTCGCGAAGGCGGCGAGCTGGGCCCGGAGCGGCAGCGGGGCACGGGCCGGCAGCCGTTCCTCCCGGGCGCAGGCCGTGAACAGCACCGCGGCCCCCGCGACGATCGCGCCGAACACGAGGTATCCGGTGCGGTAGTTCTCGGAGAAGGCGGCGCCGAGCAGGGCGCCGAGGGTGGATCCGAAGGGCAGTCCGAGGCCGACGGCGGCGGAGGCCTTGCCGCGGGCGGTCACGGGGACCCGGTCGGGGACCACGGAGGTGATGGCCGCCTGGTAGACGTTCATGACGGCCTGGCCGAGACACCAGGCGATCGTGATCAACAGGATCGTGTCGGCGAACCCCAGCAGGAACATGGCCGGGAGCGCGGCGAGTCCACCGCCCAGGATCCACGGATTGCGCCGTCCGCTGCGGTCGGACAGGGCGCCCGCGACCGGATTGAAGATCGTCGCGAAGATGGCCGAGACCCCCGCGATCAGGCCGAAGTTGGCGACCTTGTGCGCGGGGTCGATGTGCTCGACCTGGAGGGCGAGCAGGATGCCGGCCACGCCGATGTACAGGGAGTACATGGCGGTGTTGCCGACGAGCAGGAGCGGGAGCAGGCCGCGTCCGGGACCGGACTTCGCGGGTCTCTCGGACGCGTCGGGGGTGGCGCCGGCGGTGCCGGTGCCGAGGGAGGAAAGGGCCACGGTGCCCTCCTGGGCGGTGTCTGCGTGCGGCTGACGGAGGATGCGGAGAGGGAGGGGGTGCGCGCCGCCCTGTCGCGGTGGCGGGGTGCGACGGGACGCGGCAGGGCGGCGGCACGGCCGGACACGTGGGCCCACACCGCCGTCGAGCGGGTGTGACAACGAGGGTTACACGTGTCAATGAATCGTGTAACCACTGTGTAGCACCCGTTTCCGGCCATCCGCTAGACCTCGGACGCAACCGGTCTGGAAAGATGCGACGGCAATGTCTCAGTCATCGAAGCCGGCGAGGTCGCCGAAGTCGCCGAACCCGGCGCCCGCGGCCCCCTCGCCCTCCACGCCGCCCCCCGTCCCCACGCCGGCGCCCACTCTCGTGCCCGTACCGGAACCCGTGCCGGAGCCGGTACCGGAACCCGTGCCGACCAGCGCCGACGTCGCCCGCCTCGCGGGCGTCTCGCGCGCGACGGTCTCGTACGTACTGAACAACGCGGAAGCCGTGCGCATCAGCGAGCCCACCCGCCGCAAGGTCCGCGCGGCCGCCGAGGAACTCGGGTACGTCCCGCACGCCGCCGCCCGCAGCCTGCGCGCCGGGCACACCCGGATCGTCCTGCTGCCCACCTCCCACGTGCCGATCGGCCCGCTGTACAGCACCTTCCTCAACGAACTCCAGTGGGCCCTGCGCCGCCTCGACTACACCGTCGTGCAATACGGCAGCCTCGGACTCGGCGGGGACGAGGCGGCCCGCGCCTGGGCCGAACTGCGACCCGTCGCGGTGATCTCGCTCGGGGAGATCACCCTGTCCGCGCGCAACGTCGCCACCCTCAAGCGGGCCGGTGCCCGCGCGGTGATCACGCTCGGTCCGATCGGCGTGCCCGGAGCGCACGCGCTGGTGATGGACCAGGCGGAGGTCGGCGTCCGCGCCGCGTCCCATCTGGTCGAGCGGGGCCGTCGCCGGATCGGTGTGATCGTCCCCGAGGAGAGCGGCCTGGAGCTGTTCTCCACGCCCCGGCTGGCCGGGGCCCGGTCGGTGGCGGGCGCCGAGGTCGAGGCCCTGTCGATGGCCTACACGGAGGAGTCGGCCGGGGCGCTCGCCGCCCGCTGGCGCACGCTCGGGCTGGACGCGGTCTTCGCGTACAACGACGAGTACGCGATGTTGCTGATGCGGGCCCTGCAGGACGCGGGCCTGCGCGTCCCCGAGGACGTGGCCGTCATGGGCGCCGACGACCTGCTGATCGGGCGACTGCTGCGGCCGAGGCTGAGCACGGTGGCGCTCGAACTCCCGACGGGGGACCACCTGGCCTCCCTGGTGGACGCGGCCGTACGGGAACCGGCCGAGATCTCGGAGCGGCACGACCTGATGGCCGCCACGGCCGTCCACCGCGAGTCCACCTGACACGGGCGGCCCCTCGAACCCACGGGTCCGCCGGTCGGGGACCCGTGGGCGGCGGGCCGGCCGGCCCCCGGTTCCCGGCGCGCCGCGGACCCCGATCGGGGCGGCCCGGGCCCCGGAGCGGGCGCGCGGGGCCCGGGAACCGTTGACAGGCGGTGATCGCCGGACGGAGACTGCGGGCGCGCCCCACCGGGCGCACCCGGCGTCGCGGGCCGGTGCCGACACCGGCGCCGTCGCGGCGCCGCCCGTACGGATCCGCCCAGGAGAGCCCCCATGAGCATCCGCACCGTCCGCGACGTGTACGTCGTCGACGCCGTCCGCACACCGATCGGCAAGTTCGGCGGGGCCCTGGCCGGGGTCCGACCGGACGACCTGGCCGCCCACGTGGTGCGCGCGCTGGTGGACCGGACGCCCGACCTCGATCCGGCCCTCATCGACGACGTCGTGTTCGGCGACGCCAACGGCGCGGGCGAGGACAACCGGGACGTGGCGCGGATGGCCGTGCTCCTCGCCGGGCTGCCCGTCACCGTTCCCGGTGTCACGGTCAACCGGCTGTGCGGCTCCGGTCTCGAAGCCGTGATCCAGGCCGCCCGGGCCATCGCGCTCGGCGACGCGTCCGTCGCCATCGCAGGCGGCGTGGAGTCGATGAGCCGCGCCCCCTGGGTGGTGCAGAAGCCGGAGCGGGCCTTCCCCGCCGGGCATCAGCAGATGTGGTCCACCACCCTCGGCTGGCGGATGACGAACCCGCGCATGCCGGCCGAGTGGACCGGCTCGCTCGGCGAGGGCGCCGAACTCATCGCCGAGAAGCACGGCATCACGCGCGAGGCACAGGACCTCTTCGCCCTGGACAGCCACCGCAAGGCCGCCGCCGCATGGGCCTCGAGGCTCTACGCCGACGAGGTCGTCCCGTACCCGGGCGCCGACCTGACCCGGGACGAATCGATCCGGGAGGGCTCCACGTCCGAGGCGCTCGCCCGCCTCAAGCCGGCGTTCCGTTCGGACGGCTCCGGGACCGTCACCGCCGCGAACGCCTCCCCCCTGAACGACGGCGCCGCCGCGCTGCTGCTGACCGACGAGGCAGGGCTGGCGGCCACCGGCAGGGAGCCGCTGGCCCGGATCAGCGCGTCCGCCGTCACCGGCATCGAGCCCCAACTGTTCGGCCTGGGGCCGGTGGACGCGGTGGCGCGGGCGCTGTCGAAGGCCGGCCGCGACCTGTCCGACCTCACCGCCTTCGAGCTGAACGAGGCTTTCGCCGCCCAGGCGTTGGGCTGCCTCGCGGCCTGGCCGGAACTGGACCCGACGAAGGTCAACCCGCGCGGCGGAGCCATCGCGATCGGCCACCCGCTGGGAGCCTCGGGGGCCCGACTGGCGGGTTCGGTCGCCCACCAGCTCGCGGCGGCCGGCTCGGGAACCGGTGTGGCGGCGCTGTGCATCGGGGTCGGGCAGGGCATTGCGCTGGTCCTGGAGCGCTGAACCGGCGGCCGTGAGTGGTGGGTCGTGAGTGGTGGTCGGGCGAGCGGTGGTCGTGCGCGGCGGTCGTGAGCAGGCGGTCGTGAGCAGGCGTCTTGCGTAGGCGGTCGTGAACCGACGGCCGTGGGCGGGTGGTTCCGAGCGGGTCGCCGGGAGCGCCGGCAGGTGACCGCCGTCTCGATCATTTCCGGTCACCCGGTGCGTCAACTGCCCAATAACTGAACAGAATTGGGTCTCCGGGTCTGACACGATGGCGCGTGCTGCCGCCCCTCGCCCCGTCCCTTCCCCACCCGGAGGCCCCGCGCCATGCCGCTCCTCGACCCGACGCTCTGGCAGGACGGACCCACCCTGACCGGCGGAACCGCCCCGGTCGTCGAACCCGCGACCGGACGTACCCTCGCCACGCTGGACCTCGCCTCGCCCGCCGACGTGGCGGAGGCCGCCGTGCGCGCCCGGGCCGCGCAGTCCGATTGGGCGCGGGCCACCCACCTGGAGCGGTCGGCGGTCCTGCGCCGCGCCGGGGACCTGTTCACGACCCACGCGCCGGAACTGAGGGACTGGCTCGTGCGCGAGTCCGGTTCGATTCCCGGTAAGGCGGAGTTCGAGCTGCACGTGGCCGCCCAGGAGTGCTACGAGGCCGCCGCGCTGGCCTCGCGACCGGCCGGGCAGGTACTGCCGAGCGAGGCGCCCCGACTCTCCTTCACCCGCCGGGTGCCGGCCGGGGTGGTCGGGGTCGTCGCCCCGTTCAACGCGCCGCTGATCCTGTCGATCCGCTCGGTCGCGCCGGCGCTCGCCCTCGGCAACGCGGTGCTGCTCAAGCCGGACCGCCGGACCGCCGTCTGCGGCGGCCTCGCCCTCGCGGCGGTCTTCGCCGCCGCGGGCCTGCCGGCCGGGCTGCTGCACGTGCTGCCCGGGGACGCCCGGACGGGCGCCGCGGTGGTCGAGGACCCCCGCGTCCGCGTGGTGTC
The DNA here is from genome assembly GCF_036231985.1 of Streptomyces sp. NBC_01426. Taxonomy (GTDB): domain Bacteria; phylum Actinomycetota; class Actinomycetes; order Streptomycetales; family Streptomycetaceae; genus Streptomyces. The sequence continues at coordinate 1,497,236 of NZ_CP109500.1, read as the reverse complement.
GTTCACCGGCTCCACCGCCGCCGGTCGCACCGTCGGTGAACTGGCGGGCCGTCACCTCAAGCGCGCCCACCTGGAGTTGGGCGGCAACTCGGCGCTCGTCGTGTTGGAGGACGCCGACGTCGAGGCGGCCGTCGCGCAGGCCTCCTGGGGCTCCTTCTTCCACCAGGGCCAGATCTGCATGACCGCCGGACGGCATCTCGTCCACGCGTCGCTGTACGACGAGTACGTCGAGAGGCTCGCCGCGCGGGCGGAGGAGCTGGCGGTCGGGGACCCGTACCGGGACCGGGTCCACCTGGGCCCGCTGATCGACGAGGACCAGGTCCGGCGGGTCCACGCGCTGGTCGAGGCGAGCACCGCCCAGGGCGCCAAGCTCGTCGCGGGCGGCACCCACCAGGGGCTCTTCTACCGTCCGACCGTGCTGGCGGGCGTCGCGGACGACACTCCCGCCTACACGGAGGAGGTCTTCGGTCCGGTGGCGCCCGTACGGTCCTTCGCGACGGAGGAGGAGGCGGTGGCGTTGGCCGCGGCGGGCCCGTACGGGCTCTCCCTGGGGATCGTCACCCGTGATGCCGCGCACGGGCTGGAGCTGGCCGACCGCATCCCGACCGGCATCGCGCACGTCAACGACCAGACGGTGAACGACGAGGCCGTGGCCCCCTTCGGAGGGGTCGGCGTCTCGGGCACGGGGGCCCGGTTCGGCGGGGAGGCGAACCTGGACGCCTTCACCGAACTCCGCTGGACCACGGTGCGCGCCACCCCGGCCGGCCACCCGTTCTGAGGCCGATCGCCCCGGTGCGGGGAGGAACGTTCTCGCAGCTCAGCGGGGTGCGGGGGCGGGATGGAATTCATGGGACGGGCCATTCGTTCAAGCAGCACACGCACCAATCAGGAGGTTTGAACACCGTGGCAACCGTGGAGCTGACCAAGGACAACTTCGACCAGACGGTCAGCGAGAACCCGTTCGTGCTGATCGACTTCTGGGCGGGCTGGTGCCGACCCTGCCTCCAGTTCGCGCCGGTCTACGAGAAGGCCTCCGAGGCGAACCCGGACCTCGTCTTCGCCAAGGTGGACACCGAGGCGCAGCAAGAGCTGGCCGGAGCCTTCGAGATCACCTCGATCCCGACGCTGATGATCGTCCGCGACCAGGTGGCGATCTTCTCCCAGCCCGGCGCGCTGCCTGAGGCGGCGCTGACCGACCTCATCGCGCAGGCCCGCGCCCTCGACATGGACGAGATCAGGGCGAAGATCGCGGCGGAGCAGGCCAAGGCCGCGGGGGACTCCGGCACGCCGGAGGCCTGAGATTGTCACCACCGCCCCCGGCCTGCCGTGACACTGGTCCGTATGACTGAAGCGGTGGAGTACGACGTGGTGGTGCTGGGCGCGGGCCCGGTCGGAGAGAACATCGCCGACCGGACCCGCGCCGCCGGGTTGAGCACGGCCGTGGTGGAGAGCGAGCTGGTGGGCGGCGAATGCTCGTACTGGGCCTGCGTGCCGAGCAAGGCGCTGCTGCGTCCGGCGCTGGCCCGGGCGGACGCGCGCCGCGTACCGGGCCTGGCGGGGGCCGTCCAGGGGCCCCTGGACGCGGAGGCGGTGTTCGCGCACCGCGACTATTGGACCGGGAACTGGAAGGACGACGGCCAGGTCGACTGGCTGGACTCCATCGGGGCGGACGTCTACCGGGGCCACGGGCGGCTCTACGGGATCCGCAAGGTCGCCGTCACCAGCCCCGAGGGCGAGCACCACGTGCTCGCCGCCCGGCACGCGGTGGTCGTGGCGACCGGCACCCGGGCCGTGATCCCCGACCTGCCCGGCATCGCCGGCGCCCGGCCCTGGACGAGCCGCGAGGCGACCTCCGCCCGCCAGGTGCCGAGCCGGTTGCTGATCGTCGGCGGCGGCGTCGTCGCCGCCGAGATGGCCACCGCCTGGCAGGCGCTGGGTTCCCGGGTGACCGTGCTGGTGCGCGGCTCGCGGCTGCTGCCGAGGATGGAACCGTTCGCCGGGGAGCTGGTCGCGCAGGCGCTGGAGGAGGCGGGCGCGGTGGTCCGTACGGGCGTGGCCGTCGAGGCGGTCGTCCGTGACGGTCCCACCGGACCGGTCACGGTGGTGTTGGAGGGCGGCGAGACCCTGGAGGGCGACGAGCTGTTGATCGCGACCGGTCGCGCGCCGCGCACCGAGGACATCGGCCTCGACACCGTCGGCCTGACCCCCGGCGACTGGATCGCGGTGGACGACGGCTGCCGGGTACCGGGCCACGACTGGCTGTACGCCGTCGGCGACGTCAACCACCGTGCGCTGCTGACGCACCAGGGCAAGTACCAGGCCCGGATCGCGGGCGCGGCGATCGCCGCCCGAGCGGCGGGGAACGGGCCGCTCGACACCGAGCCGTGGGGTGCGCACACGGCCACCGCCGACACGCGGGCCCTGCCGCAGGCGGTGTTCACCGAGCCCGAGGCGGCGTCGGTCGGGCCGACCCTGGCCGAGGCGGAACGCGCCGGCCTGCGGGTCCGCGCCGTGGACTACGACCTCGGCAAGGTCTCCGGCGCCGGCCTGTACGGCGACGGATACCGGGGCCGGGCCCGGATGGTCGTGGACCTCGACCGGGAGGTCCTGGTCGGCGCCACGTTCGTGGGACCCGGCGCGGCCGAACTGTTGCACGCGGCCACCATCGCGGTCGCGGGCGAGGTCCCGATCGACCGCCTGTGGCACGCGGTCCCTGCGTTCCCGACCATCAGCGAGATCTGGCTCCGCCTGCTGGAGACCTACCGGGGCTGACCTGCGGCCTTCGAGGGCCCCGCCACCGTGTCCGGTGGCGGGGCCCTCACGCGTTTCGGTCACGCGGCGACACCGTCGAGTGCGCCGTCGTGACCCGCGCCGACCACTTCAACTCGCCGGATGCCCGGCCCCATCGGCGCGTCGAGCCACCGCGCCGCCCCTCGGATCGTCGCCCCGCCGTCCGGCGACGGGGTGGTCTTCGGCACTCACGGGAACCGCCGCCGCTCTGGTGGCCGCCGGGTGGGTGCTCGTCGGGATCCGCCGGGGACGGTCGAACCTGGCTGATCCGCCGCGGGGACGGGCCTGTTGAATGGTGGCACCCGAGTGAAGGAGCGACCGTCCGTGACAGTCATCGCCCACCTCAGCGACGTCCACCTCGACGGCGACGCGCGCGCCGCAGATCGCACCCGCGCCGTTATGAGGTACCTGGAAGAGCTTCCGTACGACCTGGACGCGGTCCTGGTGAGCGGCGACATCGCCGACCACGGCAGCCCCGCCGAGTACGCGGAGGCCCGCAAGGCACTCGTCTCCCGCCATCCCCTGGTGGTCTGCCCCGGCAACCACGACGAACGCGTGGCCTTCCGGCGGGACCTCCTCGGCGAGGCGGAGCCGACCGCGGCGCCCGTCGACCAGGTCCTGCGCGGCGAGGGCTTCGTGCTCGCGGTCTGCGATTCGTCGGTGCCCGGCGAGCATCAGGGCTTCCTGGAGGACTCCACGGTGGCCTGGCTGGACGGCGTACTGGACGGGACCCCGCGCGAAGTCCCCGTGCTGGTGGCCTTCCACCACCCGCCCGTGTCCCTGCACATCCCCTACGTCGACGGGATCCGGCAGTTCGGCGAGGAACGGTTGGCGGACCTCGCCGAGCGACACCCGCACCTCACGGCCTTCCTGTGCGGGCACGCCCACACGGGGGCCGCGACCACCTTCGCGGGCCGGCCGCTGCTGGTGGCGCCGGGCGTGGTGTCCACGACCCGGCTTCCCTGGGAGGCCCGCAGCGGGGAGAACGAGTACGTCCACCTCGACGAGCCGCCGGTCGTCGCCTTCCACGTGATCGGTGACGACGGCCGGGTGACCACCCACTACCGGGTGGTCGTCACCCGCCGGTAGCTGCTGCCGTCGCGGGTGCGCGTGAGGCGACCCGAGGTGATCAGGTACCTCCGCAGGGCGGAGCAGTCCTCGTGCACGGTGCGCAGCGCGTCGTTCACCTCGGGCTCGGTGTAGTCCCGGTCCGGGGTGAACAGGGTCTCCGTGAGGTGGGCCAGCAGTTGTTCGCGGCGGGCGACCTTGCGGGGGATCGCGATGAGGCGGCCGTCGGAGAAGAGGTCCGAGACGCCCCGGGGGGTGCGCGGGGGTTGTTCGGTGCGGGGCAGCGGTGCGGTGGTGTGTGACATGCCGGGCAGCATCACCCGGCAAGGAGCCCCCGGGCAACGGGATTTCCGCCGGGGCCGGCCGCCGACGCCCCGCTTCGGGTGGGCGGGCCCGGACGCGTCGAAGGCCCGCCGACGCCGGAATGGCTCCGGTGCCGGCGGGCCCGCTCGCACGGGTGGTTCACCTGCGGGTGGTTCTCATACAGGTGGTACTCATGCGGCTGGTGACACGCGGATGGTGCACGCGCGGATGGTGCACGCGCGGGTGGTTCAGGGGCCGACGGTGATCTGCTGCGCGGGGTTGGTCGTGTCGGTGACCTTGTAGACCGCGTTGAAGGTCGACGACGTCGCGCTCGTCGGGCAACCGAACCCGCCGGTGACCGTGACCGGCACCGAGGCGTTGGTGAAGGTCAGGCTGGGCGGGGCGCCGTTGGTCCAGGTGCCGCCGACGTTCGCCGGAGCGCTCGGAGCAGCCGTGACCGTGCAGTTGGCCAGGCCGGACGTCGTCACGACGAGCCCGCCGACCGGCACCTTCAAGGTGGCGGTGATCGGCGAGCCGTTCTGCATCGACACCGTCCAGGCGCCGCTGGTGGTGACCGTCGGCGTCACGCCCGGCATGCTGGAGGAACAGGAGGAGTACGTCGGCGGGGTGATCGGCGAAGTGACCGCACCCGACGGGTTGTTGTTGCCCGGCGCGGCCGGGACGGTGCCGGTGGAGACCGAGACCGTGCAGGTCACGGTGACCGAACCGGCCTTGAGCGTGGCCTTCCCGCTGAGGGTGGCCTTGAAGGCGTGCCCGGCCGGGGTGACGGTGGTCGAACCCGCCAGCGGTAAGGGCGCGGCGGTGGCGGTGGCGGAGGCCACCGTCAGCGCGGCGGCCGCGGCCATCCCGAGGGCGAGAGCGGTGCGCTTGCGGCTCATGGCTGTGCTCCTTGGGGATCGTGGTGCGGGGTGGGGGAGTGACTGCGGGCCCCGTGGGGATCGGGGTCCGCTTCCGTGCCTGCCTCCGGCTCCGGTTCCGGGCCGGCCTTCGGCTCCGCACCGGGGGCGGCGGAGCCCCCGGCACGTGGTGTGGTGTTCGGCTGCCAGGCGAAGATCATCCCGCCGCCGACGATGCCCAGCAGGGTGCCGATCAGGAACCCGCCGAGGTTCGACAGGACCAGCGTGGCGGTCGCGATCAGGGTGGTGAGAATCCCTGCCAGGGTGCGCTGTTGGGGCGAGTACCAGGCGGTGAGCCCGAGCACGATCAAGATGATCCCCATCAGGACGGACGGGATGCCCGCCACTCCCTGCTGGAGCATGATCTTCAACGGAGCCAGTGGCAGGACGCTGATCCACACCCCGGTGAGGATGGCGAAGAGGCCGCCCCAGAAGGGCCTGCTGCGTCGCCACCGCCGCCAGCGGCTCAGAAGCATTCCTTCTTCCCCTTGCTGATGTTCATGCTCAGCCCGGAGAGCTTGAAGGTCCCGGCGTTGGTGGCCCACGCCGTCTGGTGCAGATCGGTGATGTTGACCGTGTCCGCCTGCTGGGCGAACAGGTCCTGCATGCCGATCGCCTCCGCCGGACCCTTGTCGAGGGTGGACGCGTCGCGCCCGATCTCGATGTTGCTGAACACCGCGTCGCCGGAGAGCTGTGTCGCGTCGACGAAGAGGTTGCTCGCCTCGACGGGGTTCTTCTTGCCCGCGGTGAGGTTGAGCGAGATGTCCCCGATCATCGGGAGGGTGGTGACCACCGACTGGCAGAGGCTGTGCAGCTTGGCCTCCTTGATGGCGGTGACCGCCACCGGGATGAGCTCGTTGCGCGCGTTCACGTCGACGCTGCCGTACTGGGCGAATCCCTCGCCCTCCAGACTCGCCGCCGACACCTTGAACTGCTGCCCGGACACCGCGAAGGAGGCGGCGAGCGCCCCCTGTGCCAGGGCTATTCCGAGTCCCGCGGTCACGGCGATGGCGGGCACGGTCAGAAGTGCGAACTTGCGCCAGCGGACGCGGCCGTCGCCTCTGCCGGCGCCGCCGCCGTCGTCGCCCTCGGTGCCGGGCGGTTCGGGCAAGTTCGGTGAGACTGCCATGAGATCGTCCCTTATCTCGGCTGTGCACCTTTGTTACCGACGAGTTGAATGTAAGAGTGCCAATGGAGGTTGGCAAGGTTGCCGGAGCGTACCGTTTCGGCCGACTCCTACTGGCCGGTCACTGCTCCGCGCGCAGGAGTTCGGCGACCTCCGCGGCCACCCTCCGCTCCATGGCCCGGGCGAATTCCGAGGCCACGACCTCACCCGCCACCGGGCGCAACGCGGACACCGCCTCGGACACGTGATCCAGTTGGCCGGCCGAAAGGCGCTCCAGCCCGTCCGGGCCGATCACATGCCGGCGGAACAGTCCGACGAACCGGTCCGCGAGCGCGGCCGCCTGTGTCTGTACGAAGTCGGCCGCGTCCAGGATCTCCGCCAGCGGCACCCCCTGCCGCACCAGCGTCAGCGTCGCCTCCAGCAACCGCCCGCTCAGGTGCGTGACCCGGTCCCCGTCGATCCGTACGTACCCCAACTCAGCGGCACGCCGGGTGTCTTCGGCGGTCGCGGTCGGCCCGAACAGCGCGCGCAGCTCCGCCAACGTCATCGTGACGGGAACCTCTTGGACCCAGTCACGAGTCATCGCCCGCTCCAGGCCCAGGAGTTGGGACAGCCCGCCACCGCGCTCCCACGCGTCGAGCAGCTCGGAGATGCCGTTCACGGTGTAGCCGCGCCCCAGCAGGTCGTTGATCAGACGCAGCCGGGTCAGGTGGTCGTCGGAGTACCAGGCGACCCGGCCCTCACGGCGCGGCGGCGGCAGCAACCCGCGCTCCTGGTAGTAGCGCAGGTTGCGCACCTTGACGCCCGCCGCCCGGGCCACGTCCTCCCGGCGATAGCGCCCGCCGGCGCGTCCGTCCTGTTCCCCCTGGCTGTCCACGCGGCAGAGTGTAGGACGTACTGGCAGGTCACATGGGCCTTACGGGCGTTGGTCGCGCTCCATCCGCTTGACCGCCCGCAACACGACGAACTTCGGCTCGCTCGCGGTGACCTCGCTGTTGCCGAACAGTCGCTTCAGGTGCGTGTGGTAGCCCATGTGGCGATTGGCGACGACCCACAGCTCGCCACCCGGCCGCAGCGCCTTGCGCGACTGCGCGAACATGCGCAGCGCCGTGGCGTCCGTCGTCGCCTGGTGGGAGTGGAACGGCGGATTGCACAGGATCAGGTCCACCGAACCCGGGTCCAGCATCGCGACCCCGTCACCGACGAGGAAGTCGGCCCGCTCCCGCTCGTGCGTCACGTTGGCGCGGAACGTGGCCTTCGCGGAGGCCACCGCCTGGTACGACTCGTCCGTGAACACGATCTCGGCCCGCGGGTCCGCGACCGCGACCGCCGTGCCGACGACCCCGTTGCCGCAGCCGAGGTCCACGACGCGGGCCCCGTCCGTGTTGGTCGGGATGTTCTGGAGGAAGAAACGGGTGCCGACGTCGAGCCGGTCGGCGCAGAAGATGCCGGCGTGGTTGACCACGGTCAGCCCGGCGCCCGAGCCCCCGTCCTCGTCCACGACGTACGTCAGCGGCCACGGGCCGGGGGTCACGGCGTGCGTGGCCCCGGGGGTGCCCGGCGTACAGAAGATCAGTCGGGCCTTCTTCTCCGCGAGCGAGGTCTTCGTCGGCCCGAGGATCCGCTCGAAGAGCCGCAGCGTGGAGGTGTGGATCTCCTTGACCATGCCCGTGCCCACCACGACCGTGCCCGCGTGCACGTGCGGAGCCAGCCGGTGCAGCTGGTCCTCCAGCAGCGCCAGGCTCTTCGGGACCCGGACGAGGAGCACGTCGATCCGCTCCGGCGGCGCGTCCTGCGTGGTCAGCAGCCGCACCGTGTCCTTCGCGGTCCCGATCCCGGCACGATCCAGGTTCGCCATGGTGGCCGAGCGGGTCAGCGAGGAGTCGGTGATCTGCGTCGGATGGAACGCGGCCAGGGCCGTCGTCAGCGTGCCCCAACGGTCCCCGATCACGGTGATCTGCCGATCGCCGGTGAGATCCACCGGGCCGCGTTCCCCGGTACCGGATTCGAGGTGCCGCAGCAGGTACTCATCGGCGGCATCCCAGGCGCGGAGGCGATCGCGCGGGTCCTGGGGGAAGCGGGTGAGTTCGTAGGAGCCGAAAGGCGTGGTCAGACGGTTCATATTCGACCCAGGCTATCCGAGACGACCGCCCGGCCCCGCATGGGCGGGGCCGGGCGGCGCGCTACTCGGGAAACTCGCCCGCCATCGCGGCGGCGATCCGCAGGTGGGGGCCCGCCTCGGCGGCCCTGCCCTGGCGCTCCAGCGTCCGCCCGAGGAGCAGCCGCGCGTAGTCCTCCACCGGCCAGCGTTCCAGGATGGCGCGCAGCTCCAGCTCGGCGCGGGACAGCTGTGCGGAGTGGTAGTAGGCGCGGGCCAGCAGCAGCCGGGCAGCCAGCTGCTCGGGGGCCTCGGCGGTCAGCGAGCCCAGGACGCGGGCGGCGGTGGCGTACTCCTTCGCCTCGAAGAAGAGACCGGCGCGCGCCCAGCGCTCGGCCGGCGTCCCGTGCTCCAGGTACTCCACCGGCGTGTTCATCGCGTTCCTTCCGCCGTTCCGATGCTCTGTCCGGTCTCCCCAACACGGGGGACCCACCGAACATTCCATGGAACGCCGGACGCGGCGCGGGGCTAAGTTGTGCCCCATGAGCAATCTCGATCGCCAGCCCGCTCTCTCCGCCTGCGGCGGCCGCGGTTTCGTCGTGGCCGAGCCCGTGCGCGAGCTCCTCAGCCCGCGCACCGTCAAGCTCGGGGAGTCCACCGAGGTCCGCCGCCTGCTGCCCAATCTGGGCCGCCGCATGGTGGGCGCCTGGTGCTTCGTCGACCACTACGGCCCGGACGACATCGCGGACGAGCCCGGCATGCAGGTGGCGCCCCACCCGCACTCGGGGCTCCAGACCGTGAGCTGGCTCCACGAGGGCGAGGTACTGCACCGCGACAGCGTCGGCAGCCTGGAGACCATCCGCCCGCGCGAGCTCGGCCTGATGACCTCCGGCAGGGGCATCAGCCACTCCGAGGAGAGCCCGCGCCCGCACGCCCGCCTCCTGCACGGCGCGCAACTGTGGGTGGCCCTCCCCGACGCCCACCGCGACGTCGCCCCGCACTTCCAGCACCACGCCGAACTCCCGCAGGTCACCGCGCCCGGCCTGACCGCGACCGTGATCCTCGGCACCCTGGACGGGGCCACCTCGCCCGGCAGCACCTACAGCCCGATCGTCGGCGCCGACCTCGCCCTGGCGGCCGGCACCGAGACCCGGCTCCCGCTCGACCCGGACTTCGAGTACGCGGTCCTGTCGATGTCGGGCGAGGCCATCGTCGACGGCGTACCGGTCCTGCCGGGCGCGATGCTCTACCTGGGCTGCGGCCGCACGGAACTCCCCCTGCGGGCAGCCTCGGACGCGGGACTGATGCTGCTGGGCGGCGAGCCGTTCGAGGAGGAGATCGTCATGTTCTGGAACTGGATCGGACGCTCCAACGAGGAGATCGTCCAGTTCCGCGAGGACTGGACGAACGGCACCCGCTACGGCGAGGTCAAGGGCTACGACGGCGCCCCGATTCCCGCTCCGGAACTGCCCTCAACCCGCTTGAAGCCCAGGGGGAGAGTGCGCTGAGACCGCTAGAGGTGAGCAGGGCATAGTGGCTGACATTCCGCCGTCGGTCTGCCGCGGGGGTCGGTGCGCTTCGTTGTGGACAGGCAACAAAGGGCGATGTTGAAGCGATGGTGCTGCTCGGCAAAGGGGCGCATGGGATAGGCCCGGCCGGGCGCGAGCCGCCGTTCCCGCGGCTCGCGATCCGAGCCGGGCCGACCGGCCCCGTCGCCCCTTAGTGACGGGCGCCCTCGGGGTTGCGTCGTACGCCCGCTGCGGCGAGGACGGCGCCGATGGCGCACAGGGCGCCGGTGACGAGCGCGGCGGTGTGCACTCCATTGACGAATGCCTGGCCGCTGCCCTCGATCACCGCGGCCTTCAGCTGCGCGGGCATGTCAGCGGAGACCGGTGAAATGCCCATGGCCACCGCGTCCTTGGCCCGGTGCAAGCCCTCGGCCGCGGGCGCCGGTACCCCGGCGGAGGTGAGTTCGCCAGTCAGGGTCGAGTTGACCCGGCTGCTGATCAGGGAGACGAGTACAGAGGTTCCGAGCGCGCCGCCGATCTGGAGCGCGGTGGCCTGGAGCCCGCCCGCGACACCGGCGTCCTTGACCGGAGAGTTGCCCACGATGGCGTCGGAGGAGGCGGCCATCACCATGCCCACGCCGAGGCCCAGGGCGATGAAGGGCGGCCACATCGCGACGTACGGCGAATCCACACCCCATGCGAGTACGCCGAAGGCGGCGCCGCCTTGCAGCACCATGCCCAGCGGCATGGACAGTCCGGCGCCGAACCTCTCCGTGAGCTTCGCGCCCAGCGGCGAGGCGACCACGGATGCCAGGCTCAGCGGCAGGGTGCGCACGCCCGCTTCGACGGGGGTGAAGCCGCGCACATTCTGGAGGTACAGCATCACGAAGAAGATCACGCCGAGCAGGACGAAGAAGTTGATCGCCGTGATGATCGTGCCGATGGTCAGCGCGCGGCTGCGGAACAGCCGCATGGGCAGCAACGGGTTCTCCACACGCGTTTCGTACCAGCCGAACACCAGGAGGATCGCGAGGCCGGCGGCGAGTGCGCCCAGCGTCGAGCCGGAACTCCAGCCCCACGTCTCGCCCTTGACCACGCCGAATACGACGACGAGCAGTCCGAGCGCGAGCAGGATCACACCGGGGACGTCGAACCGCTGGTCGCCGGAGGCGGAGGCGTTTTTGCTCTGCGGCAGCACCAGGGCGCTGAAGACGAGCGCGATGACGCCGATCGGAGCGTTGATGTAGAAGACGGACTCCCAGTTGACGTGCTCGACGAGCAGACCGCCGACTATGGGGCCGAGCGCGGTGGACACCGACGACACCATCGCCCAGATGCCCACGGCCATGCCGAACTTCTTCGGCGGGAACACCGCGCGCAGCAGCCCGAGCGTGTTGGGCATCAGCAGCGCACCGAAGAACCCCTGAACGGCGCGGAAGGCAATGACGCCCTCGATCGACCCGGCCAGCCCGATGGCGACCGACGCGAGCGTGAAGCCGACGACTCCGACCAGGTAGAAGGTGCGCCGGCCGAAGCGGTCACCGAGCTTCCCGCCGAGGATCAGCGCCGCGGCCAGGGCCAGCAGGTAGGAGTTGGTGACCCACTGCAGGTCGGCGGTGGACGCGTTCAGGTCCCGGCCGATCTCCGGGTTGGCGATCGCGACGACGGAGCCGTCCAGACCGACCATGAACAGGCCGAAGGCGACGGCGACGAGCGTCAGCCAGGGATTGGCGCGGCGGCCCGCCGGAGCGGCGGGCCGGATGTGTGCGGGCAGGGGAGAGCTGTCCACGGCAGTGGAGGGCATGGAGGTGCCTTGCTTCCTCGTAAAGATGGAGGTCGACGGGCGCGGGTACGCGAGCCCCGTCAGTGGGCGGCGGGGTGAATGTGCCGCGCCAAGCCCCGGAGCGCGCCGAGAGCGGACCCGATGGCGTCGAGATCCCCGTCGGTGAGGGTGTGCAGAGCCTCGACGAGGTACCCGTCGAGGAGGCTTCCGACCTCTTCGAGCCGCTGCCGGGCCTCGGTCGTCAGGTGCAGATGCGCGACCCGCTTGTCCGCGGGGTCCTGCCTGCGCTCCAGCAGCCCCTGGCCCGCCAGCTGCGTGACCAGGGCGCTCACGTTGTTCGCCTTCATGAGCAGGACCTCGGCGGCCTCGCGCACCGTGACACCGTCACGCTCGCCGACGAGCCGCAGGAGCGCCAGCCGGCTCTCGGGCGGCTTGGGGTGCGGAAAGTCCTGGGCGAGACGCCGGTCCAGTGCCCGGTTCAGCGCGGGCAGGACGGCCGACATCGCTGACGCGATCTGCCGGATGTCCTGTTCGGACGCGCTGGGGGAGGGCATACAGGCAATATAAGTATGAGCAGATACCTATGTCAACATACTCAATGGCGCGTCAGGTCGGGCGGATCACAGTCCCGGCCGTCCCGGGAGACGTGCTGGGACCAGAGGGCGGCGTGCACCTGCTCTGCGCGCCGGATCAGGTGTTCGATGTAGGCCGCTCGGCCACAGTGCCCTGCCCAAGGCCACTGCGCTCTTCCGCCGACATCCGCGGGAACCTGCTGGCTCTGGCCGGCACCGCTGCGCTGACGGCATTGGGGTTGCCGTACGGGGCCAAGGGGCCGTCCGTCGCACCAGTAGCGGTGGGTCCTGCGACGTTGGTCTGCAGGGACCGCTTTGCCCGTGACAAGGGGGTGCCGAAGAGGCCGGAGAGGGGAGCCTGACGATGGGCGGGTAGGGGGCCTCGTGTGGCTCTCGCCCCTCGCCCATCATCTCTGAGAACGCCTGCGGTTTCCGTCGACCGTGCCTGGCTGGCCGAGGCGCCGTAGGCCGCGGGGACTCTGGCCTGCGAGGCCTCGGCCCTGGCCACCAAGCGGCCCGGAGGCAGGATCCATGAGCCGTGGGCGCGGCAGTGTTCGCCGCGGTCCCGGATTTCTGCGCCTGGCGGCCGTCGCCAAGCCCGGTCGCGGGGCGTACGGCAGCGCGCGTGCGCAACTGCTCCTGAGGGGCCGGCCAATCCCGGCGGCGTGGTACCGAGCGTCGTGTCCCGGGTCAGCCGGTCGCTGTCAGTGCCGCGCGCGCGGTGGTGAGGATCTCCTCGGAGAGTGGGGATCCCTTGGTGGCTCGGGCCAGGACGAGAGCGCCGAGCATGGTGCACAGCCGGGTGATGCCGTCCTGGTCCTCGGTGGCGAGCCATTCGGCGAAGTCGCCCACTCCTTCGATGTAGACGCGGCGGGCCTCGCGATGTCCGGGTTCCCGCGCGATGTCGGTGGCGAGGGCGGCGGCGGGGCAACCGTCTGCCGCGCTGTCGCGATGTTCGATGGACAGGTACGTGTCGATCAGCGCCTGCTGGGCGGTGTCGCGCTGTCCGGCGTGCTGTTCGAGTCCGTCCTTGCGGAGGCGGGTCAGTTCATCGAACGCGTGGGCGGTGGCTTCGTCGATGAGCGCCTCCTTGGAGGCGAACTGCTTGTAGAAGCCGCCGTGGGTCAGGCCGGACGCCTTCATGAGGTCGGCGACGCTGACGTGGGTGCCCTGCTCCCTGAACAGCCGGGAGGCGGTTTCCACGACCCGTCGGCGGTTCTCTTCCGCTTGCGCCTGCGATACGCGGCCCATGAGCCACCTCCCCGATCGGATGTCGATTGACATCTATCCTACGCCAGGGTTTAGATTGTCTTCGTAATCTAATTTCGCGGGCCGCTGGGTGCCCGCGCCGACGCTGGGAGCGAGCATGGAACTGAAGGACGCGGTAGCGGTGGTCACCGGCGCCAACAGGGGGCTCGGGCGGCATCTGGCCGCCCAGCTCGTGGAGCGCGGGGCGAAGGTGTACGCGGCGGCCCGCCGCCCCGAGACGGTGGACCTGCCGGGCGTCACCCCGCTGCTACTGGATGTGACGGACGAGGAGTCGATCCGGGCAGCGGCCCGCACCGCGTCCGACGCGACGCTGCTGGTGAACAACGCGGGCATCTCCACCGCCACGCCGCTGATCGCGGGCGGCCTGGACGCGGTGCGCCTGGAGATGGAGACGAACTTCTTCGGTCCGCTCGCCGTGACGCGGGCTTTCGCTCCCGTCATCGAGGGCAACGGCGGAGGCGCCGTGCTCAACGTCCTGTCGGTCCTGTCCTGGCTGCACCCGGCCGGCCTCGGGTCCTATGCCGCGGCCAAGGCCGCGGCATGGGCGCTGACCGACGCGGCCCGGGAGGAACTCGGGCCACGCGGCATTACTGTCTCGGCGCTGCACGTTGCGTACATGGACACCGACATGGCCGCGGCCGTTCCCGCAGATCAGAAGACCGATCCCGCCGATGTCGCCGCACAGGCCCTGTACGGGATCGAGGAGGGGCTGCCCGAGATCCTCGCCGACGAGACCACCCGGTACGTCAGGCAGAGCCTGGCCGCTTCACCGAACGCGGCGTGAGCGCGCCCGCCGCACTGCCGCCTCCCCCTCTCGATCTGCGAGAGAGGACAGCCGCTGTCGCGTCGGTGACGGCCACCCGCCTCGTCGGTGAGGGGCCTCAGAGGATCAGAGAAGACGACCCGGAGTGTCTCGTGCTGGGAGAGGCCCGCTGAGACACCGGGATCGGTCCCCTCGCGGACGAGAAACGGAGACGACGATGAAGACCTTCATGATCGAGCGGTACGGCGACAAGGCGGGGGTGCGCGCCGGCGAGGTGCCCGACCCGCAGGTGGGAGTCGACGACGTCCTGGTCCGTGTCCACGCGGCGGGCATCAACCCGCTTGACCTCAAGATCCGCGACGGGGACCTCAGGGCGATCCTGTCGTACCGGCTCCCGCTCATCCTGGGCAACGACCTCGCCGGGGTGGTGGTCCAGGTGGGACTGGCCGTCACCCGGTTCGCGGTGGGCGACGAGGTCTACGCGCGGCCCGACAAGGACCGCATCGGCACCTTCGCCGAACTCATCGCCGTCCACGAGGACGACGTGGCGATCAAACCGGCCACGCTCACCATGGCGGAGGCCGCGTCCCTCCCCCTGGTAGCCCTGACCGCCTGGCAGGCGCTGGTCGAGCGGACGCAGGTGCGGCCAGGTCAGAAGGTCCTGATCCACGCGGGCGCCGGCGGCCTCGGCACCATCGCCGTCCAACTGGCGAAGCAGCTGGGCGCGTACGTGGCCACCACCGCGAGCACGGCCAACGTCGACCTGGTGAAGGAGCTCGGCGCGGACGTCGTCATCGACTACAAGAAGCAGGCTTTCGAGACGCTCATCGACGGCTACGACGTCGTCCTGGACACCCTCGGCGGCGAGACGCTCGAGAAGTCCCTGCGGGTACTCAAGCCCGGCGGGAAGGTCATCAGCGTCGCAGGCCCTCCCGACGCGGCCTTCGCCCGCGAACTGGGCGCGCACGCGATCCTCCGACTGGCGATGAGGGTGCTGAGCTTCAAGACCCGGCGCCGCGCCAAGCGCCTGGGCGTGACGTACTCGTTCCTGTTCATGAAGGCCAGCGGCGACCAGCTGCGCGAACTCGCACCGCTCATCGACGCCGGGAAGATCCGTCCCGTCGTCGACCGTGTCTTCCCGTTCGATCAGACCGGGAGGCCATGGAGTACGTCGCGACGGGCCGCGCGAAGGCCGGCAAGGTCGTCGTCGCGATGAAGTGAGGGCAGGCCCTCGCCGGACGACCGGTGCGATCCCCACAGGCAACGAGAAGATCCCGCACCCCACTGCTCATAGGACCCGATCATGAGTGCACCGCGGAGTTCCCCCACCCCCACCCCGTCGTCGTACACCAGCGTGGACTTCGTCTGCCGGCAGCTCGGCCCGCAGGACGGCGTCCCGCTGATCCTCCGGCGAGCGGACGCACTCGACCCGAACGGACTCGACCCGAACGGACTCGACCGGGACGGCGACGGCCTCGCGTGCCCGAACCTTCCCAAGCCGAAGGACAAGCGTCGTACAGGGCCCGGCGGGCGCGACCACGACTGCGGAGCGTCCGTGCCTTCGGACGCGCGTGCCGCGCGGCCGTCACGGGTCGGGACTGTTCCGCGTGGCGGGCGTGGGCGCCACCCGGTAGCGTCGAAAGAGCGAGGCGTCGAGTGGGTTGAGGGAGCTCCGGACGACGGTGGAGCCGGCGCGGAAGGCGCGTTCCGTGCAAACCGTTGCGGCCTGGCCCGGCAGGGCCGCCGCCGATGTCGGCAGAGGAACGAAACCACATGCCAAAGCGCAGCATCCCCGCGGTGGCCGCCGGGGCGGCTCTGGTCTGTCTCGCGGCATTCGGGCCTCCTCCCGGCAGCGCCGCGTCGGCACCCGCCCAGCCCAGCCCGTCAGGCTCGTCCCGGTTCGTGCCCGGCCCCTGTCCGAAGCCGCCCGAGCCCATCGAGGCGCTGAGCGACGCGCGGTGCGGTCTCCTCGAGGTCCCCGAGAACCGCGCCCGCCCCGACGGCCGGACCATCAAGCTGGCCGTGGCCGTCATCCCGGCCGTCACCCGGGCGAAGCCCGCACAGGACCCCGTGGTGTTCATGGCGGGCGGCCCCGGTGCCGACACGTTCGACGACATTCCGTTCCTCGTCGACTCCGGCCTGAACAAGGACCGCGAACTGATCGTCATGGCCCAGCGCGGCAACCTCTACGACCAGCCGAACCTCGCCTGCCCGGAGATCGACCGGTTCAACGCGCGGGCAGTCGGCCTGGGCTACGACGCACCGGAGGCAGAGCAGCTCTTCCTGAAAGCGGTGAAGGAGTGCCGGGGCCGCCTGACGGCCGACGGCATTGACCTGAGCGCCTACAACACCACGGAGAACGCCGCCGACTTCGCCGACCTGCGCAAGGCGTTGGACATCCCTCAGTGGAACGTCTACGGGTACTCCTACGGCAGCAACCTGGGTCTCACGTACCTGCGCCTGCACCCCGAGGGAGTCCGCGCGGTGGCGTTCGACTCGGTCGCCCCTTCCCAGTTCGTGACCCTGCCGTGGACATGGGGCAGCACCGCCGAGGGGATCCGCAACATCTTCGAGGCGTGCGCGGCGCAGCCCGCCTGCAAGGACCGGTATCCGAACCTCTCCCGCACGCTGACGCAGCAGGTGCGCAAGCTGGAGGCACAGCCGCTGACGCTGAACGTCGTGCCGCCGAGCGGAGGAAAGCCGGTCAAGGTCGTCCTCGACGGGGGCGCACTGCTGAACCTGATCGTCGCCTTCACCCCCCGGCCCAAGGACATCCCGGCGGCGCTCGAGGAACTCGCCAACGGGAATCCGGAGCGCTTCGCGAAGGCTCGTGCGGCCGGCTCGGTCCAGAAGGTCGGCGAGTTCGCCCACGGGCTGACGAACTCGGTGGCGTGCAGTGAGTGGGCGCCGGGGTACTCGGAGTCCGACGTGCTGAAGGCGGGGCGCAAAACATACCCCGGGTGGCCGGACACGGTCCTGGCCCAGGCGCCGCAACTTCCCTTCCAGTACCCGGCATGCGGGATCTGGGACGTTCCGGACCGAGCCTCCGTCCAGCGGGTGGCCACGGTCAGCTCCGTACCGGCGCTCGTCGTCTCCGGCACGTTCGACGTGAAGACCGGGGCGAGTTGGGCGAAGGGCGTCGCACGCAACCTGTCCCGCTCGACTGCGATTCAGGTCCCCGGAATCGGCCACTGGGTGGTCCCGCAGTCGCCTTGCGCGCAAAGCGTGCTGGCCTCGTTCCTCGCTCGTCCGACCGCGCCCGACACCAGTTGCGTGGACGGTCTCGAGCCCGAACCGTTCACGATCATCCCGAAGTAGCCGGGAGGGCAGATGAGACGCGATCAAGCGCACCGTCGCCGCCGCGCCGCACGACGGCCCCTGGCCGCGTCGGCCGGCATGGCGACCGGGCTCCTCGTCACCGGCCTGCTCGCCGCGCCCGCTCAGACGCAGTCACACGCCGACGACGGCACCGGAGCGCCGATCGGCACCGTCGCCCGGACGGTGGGCGACGCCCGCTACGAGCCGGGCCCCTGCCCGAAGACACCGGAACCGGTGGAAGAGCTCGAAGGAGCCCGCTGCGGGACGCTCACCGTGCCCGAGAACCGCGCCAAACCAAGCAGCAAAACGATCAAACTCGGTGTCGCGATCGTGCCCGCCGCGGCCCGCACCCCGAAACCCGACCCCATCGTCTGGCTCGCGGGCGGACCCGGGGACGACGCCGTGGGCGAGGCGAAGATGGCGATCGGCGGCGGCCTGAACCGCGACCGTGACGTGATCCTCATGTCCCAGCGTGGTACGTACTCGGCCGACCCGACGGCCCTCTGCCCCAACATCGACGAATTCAACGCACGCACGGTCGGCCTCGTCTACGACGCTCCGTCCACCGAACGCCTGCACGTGAAGGCCACGAAGGCCTGCCGCGACCAACTGGCGGGCCGCGGGCTCGACCTCGGCGCCTACAACGACACCGAGAGCGCCGCCGACTACGAGGACCTGCGCGCCACGCTGGGCATCAAGCAGTGGAACCTGTACGGCATCTCCTACGGAACCCAGCTGGCGCTGGTCTCCATGCGCCTGCACCCCGAGGGGCTCCGCTCGGTGGGCATCGACGGCATACTGCCGCCCTCCAAGGCCGGGTCGGCGGCGACATGGAGCAGCGCCCGCCAGGGCATCGACGGTCTGTTCAAGGCCTGCGCGGACCAGCCGGCGTGCAACAAGCGCTACCCGAACCTGTCGG
Organism: Streptomyces sp. NBC_01426; assembly: GCF_036231985.1. Taxonomy (GTDB): domain Bacteria; phylum Actinomycetota; class Actinomycetes; order Streptomycetales; family Streptomycetaceae; genus Streptomyces. The sequence goes on along the minus strand of NZ_CP109500.1, from coordinate 1,478,802 downwards.
CCACCTTCGACAAGCTCGTCAGCGACCTCGAAGCCAAGCCGGTCACCACCACCGTCACGCTCCCCGGCAACGACAAGCCGGTGAAGGTCGTGCTGGACGGCGGAGCCCTGGTGAACTGGATGACCTCCGCCACCCACGTGGCCCCCCAGGTGCCGGCCGCCCTCGACGAACTGGCCCACGGCAAGCCACAACGGATCGCCCGGCAGTGGGCCGGCGGCAAGCTCAGCCCGGCGGCCATCGGCCGGGTTGCGCACGGACTCGTCTACGGCGTCTTCTGCAGCGAGTGGACACCGTACGAGAGCCAGGAGCAGGCACTCAAGGGCGGACAGGAAGCCTTCCCGTCGTTCCCCCGCCCGGTACAGGCCCAGGCTCCGCAGCTCGCCTTCCTCCGCCCGGACTGCGATGTCTGGAACGTCCCCGCTGCGGCGCCCTCGATCCGTGACGTCACGCGCGGCGACATCCCCACGCTCGCCCTCTCGGGCAGTTTCGACTCCCAGACCGGGGCGGACAACGGGCCGTACGTCGCCCGCACGCTGAGCAAGGCCAAGGTCGTCACGATCCCCTACCAGCCGCACGTGGTGATCGCCACGTCGAAGTGCGCTCAAGAGATCGCCGTCTCCTTCTTCGAGAATCCGGACGCGCCGAAGACCGCATGCCTGAAGGGCCTCGCGCCGCCCGAGTTCGAGATCGCTCCCTGATCACCGCTCGCGCGGTGCGGCGGGCCGGGGGTTCTCGGGCCGGTGCGGGAGCCGGAAACGTGCCGGGTGGGGTGGGGGCCCCTACGCTTGAGGGGATACCTCCGGACTGCGGTGGGAGGGTCTCTCATGAGCAGGCGTTGGACCGCGCGTCTCGCCCTCGCGGCGGGGGTGGCCGCGGTGGTGGTGCTGGTGGTCTTCGCCGGGTTCGGGAGCCTCGTGCTCATGGGGGTGGGCTGGGCGGGCCTGGTGCTCACGGCGGCCGGTGGCTGGTGGATGCTCACGCACACCGGCTGGGTCAGGGTGCTGGCCGGGATGCTCGTGATCGCCGCGCCGCTCGGCGTACTGGTTCTGTACGCGTCCGCCGGGCTGTTGTGGGTCGTGCTCGTGTCGGTGGGGCTGTGGGCGCTGGCCGTCTCCGCGGGCAGGGCCGCGCTGGTGGACGACAGCGCGCCGATCATGGCGGAGCGGCTCGTCAGGCCGGCCGAGCACCCGTTCCTGATCATGAATCCGCGCTCGGGCGGCGGGAAGGTCGGCAAGTTCCGTCTGGCGGAGCGGGCCAGGGCCAAGGGCGCCGAGGTCGTCGTGCTGGACCCGGCCGAACGGCAGGACGTGGCCGAGCTGGCGCGGCGCGCCGTCCGGGAGGGGGCCGATCTGCTAGGCGTCGCGGGCGGCGACGGCACGCAGGCCCTGGTCGCCGGCGTGGCTGCGGAGCACGACATTCCGTTCATGGTGATCGGCGCCGGCACCCGCAACCACTTCGCCATGGATCTGGGACTGGACCGGGAGGACCCGTCCACGGGGCTGGAGGCACTGGACGACGCGGTCGAACTGCGCATCGACCTCGGCTACCTCAGCGGGGGAGAGGCGACAGGGGGAGAGCCGACCGGGGCAGAGGTGGCCGGGGGAGAGGCGGTCGATCGGAGCGTGGAGCGCGTCTTCATCAACAACGCCTCGTTCGGTGTGTACGCGGAGGTCGTGCAGAGTCCCGCCTACCGCGACGACAAGGCCCGCACCATCCTGGAGATGCTGCCCGACCTGCTGACGCACCAGAGCGGCGCCGTGTTGAGCGTCCGTGCCGGGTCGCTGACCGTGGAGGGGCCCCAGGCGGTACTGGTGAGCAACAACCCCTATGCGAGGGGTGACTCGGCGGGGCTGGGGCGCCGACAGAGACTGGACTCCGGCGAGCTGGGCGTGCTGTGCGTCGGGGTCGGCAACGCCGCCGAGGCGACGGAGCTCCTGCTGCGGGGCGGGCAGGGCCGCGGGTTGACCGCGGCCACCGCCCGGGAGGTCGTCGTCGAAGCCGACGCCCCCGTCATACCGGTCGGGGTCGACGGCGAGGCTCTGACGTTGCCCACTCCGGTGCGCTGTCGTCTCGCGCCCGGCGCTCTGCGCGTGCGGGTGCCCCGGCACCGGCCCGGCGTGCCGCACGTCGCACCGCCGATGGACTGGCGCCGCGTACGGAGCCTCGCGCTGACGATGGGACGGGTCGCGGCCGGGCACGGTACCGGTTGATCAGGGGCGGGTCTCGGCCGACTCGTCCGGGTCGCCGGGGGCTTCGGCGCCTTCCGCGCCGTCCGCGGTGATGTCGGCGAGCGCGGCGGTGAGGTCGGCGTGGACGCGGAAGACGTCCCGGGTGCCGGTGACGTCGAGGCGGTGGGCCAGGGAGTGACCGAGGGGGCCGATGAGGTGGACGCGATCGCGGGCGGCCAGGAGCAGGCCGAGCAGGCTTTCGTCGGCGTGCAGGAGTGCCCCGAGGTCGACGATCAGCGGGAGGCGGTCCGCGGTGAGGGCGCGGGTGAACGTCGCGCGCAGTTCCGCCTCGTCCCAGCAGTCGACGGCGCCGCGCAGGACGAGGAGCCGGGCGGGCGGGTGTGCGATGCGGGTCTCAAGGATGGTGAGCCGGTGGGAAGGATCCGTTCTGGTGTCCATGGCGGGGCTTTCAGCTGGGGTGTTGCTCGGGGACGCGCAGGGCGAGGAGGGCCGTGTCGTCGCTGGTCCATCCTTCGTGCCGGGCGGCCAGGGTGTCGTTGATGTGGGCGATGGTGTCGGTGGCGTTCATGCCCGCGGTGTCGGCGAGGGCGCGGGCCAGGTCGGCGTCGTCGAACACGTCGTGCTCGCGGTCGGGGGCCCCGGGGCGGGCGCGCGCCTCGGTCGCGCCGTCGGTGTAGAGGAGGAGCAGGTCGCCCGGGGCGAGGCGGAACCGGGCGTCGGCCAGACGGATGGGGTCGAAGACGCCGAGGAGCTGCCCGGGCCTGCCGATCTCGCGGACGGTGCCGTCGGCTCGGCGGACGAGGGCGGGCGGGTGGCCGGCCAGGGCGAGCGTTCCCGCGAGGCCACTGCGGGTGGCCCGGAAGCGGGCGTAGACGGCTGTGAGGAAACGGGGCGCGTGCTGGGCGAGCATCGCGGTGTTGAGGCGTTCGAGGAGGCCGGCGGGGGAACGGTTCTCGCCGGCCTCGGCGCGGATCGTGTAGCGGGCCATCGAGGACACCTGGGCGGCCTGCACCCCTTTTCCGCACACGTCGCCCAGGACCGCGGCCCAGGAGGAGCCGCGGGTGCGGAACAGGTCGTAGAAGTCGCCGCCGACCTCGATGTCGGAACGGCCCGCGCGGGAGGCGGGCAGGTAGGAGGCGGCCACCTCGACGCCCGGTACCAGGGGCAGGGCCGGGGGCAGCAGGCCCTGCTGGAGCGAGTGGGCGAGGTCCGCCGAGAGGGTGTGCGCCTTCCGGGCGGCGGTCAGTGACTGGCGCAGGCCGATCTCCGCGCCGACCGAGCGGGCGAGCGTCTCCAGCGTGGTCAGGTCGGCGGGCGTCCAGACGCGGGGGTTGTCGTCGATGACGCAGAAGCTGCCCAGTACCTCGCCGCCGGCCCCGAGGAGGGGGTAACCGGCCCAGGCGCCGATGTGCAGCGGCTTGACCGAGGGATGGTCACGGGTGCGGGGGTCGTTCGCGGCGTCGTCCACGATGAACGGCTCCCCGTCGAGACCGATCAGGAAGGAGCAGAAGCTCTCCTCCACCGGATTCTGTCGGTCCTCGATCGCGGCCGCGTCGACCCCGACGCAGGCCTTCCAGAACGAGCGCCGCTCGTCGACCAGCGTGATGAACGCACGCCCCGAGGCGGTCACCCGGGCGGCGAGGCCCGCGAGGTCCTCGAAGACCTGCTCGGGCCCTGTATCGAGCAGTTCCGTCGCCGTGACCGCGGCCAAGCGTGCCCGGTCCCACAGCTGTCTCGGCAACCCGTCCGTCTGCTCCCGCACCAGCACTCCCGCACGCCTCGTCCCAGCCCCGCCTCTCCGACCGCGTTCGAACCCGCCGAACCGCAGTCTTGGAGTGTCTGTCCAGACAACAGCCAACCACGCCCCATCCGCCCCACCAACCTGCGCCGCGGTCCGCCCGCCGTGCGAAACGCCCTTGAGGAGCGCCCGCGCGAAACGCTCGTACGAAACGCCCTTGCGAAGCGGACCGGCGGTCCGTATGTTGGCGTTATGTGGACCGCCGGTCCGTTTCGAGCGGAAGGGAAACCTCGAACATGACCCTCCCCATGGCTCCTGCGGAGCTCTACCGTCACGGTCTGCGATTGCTGCTGGAGAAGGACATCCCCGCCTGGATGGACCTGTGGGACGAGGACGGGACCCTGGAGTTCCCCTTCGCACCGCAGGGTTGGCCGGCTCGGCTGGAAGGGCGCCGGGCCATCGCGGACCACATGCGCCACTACCCGGACCACATCGACCTCCACGACTTCCCCGAGGTGACGGTCCACGAGACCACCGTCCCCGAGACGATCGTGGTCGAGATGCGCGGCGTGGGCCGCCTGGTCAAGACGGGAGGACCCTTCGACATGACCTACATCGCCGTCGTCACGGTCAGGAACGGTCTCATGACCTCCTACCGCGACTACTGGAACCCCCTCGCCGTGCAGGAGCCCGGCGCCGACTTCACGGGAGCCGAGCGATGAGCGATCCCCACGCCACCCTGGTCATCGGGGCCACCGGGACCACCGGCCGCCGGGTCACCGCCGGTCTCCTCGCCGAAGGCCGGCACGTCAAGGCGGGCGGACGCACCGCCGCCCCGGTGGGCGGTGCGCAGGCCGTCCGCTTCGACTGGAACGAGCCCGCGACCTGGGGCGAGGCCCTGCGCGGAGTCGACCGCGTCTACCTCGTCCCGCCCGTCGGCTCCACGGAGCCGGCCGCGGTCATGCTGCCCTTCCTCCACGAGGCCCGTGCGGCCGGCGTGCGACGCGCGGTGCTGCTCGGCGCCTCGGCGATCCCGGCGGGCGGCCCGGCGGTGGGGCAGGTCCATCAGGCGCTGCCCGGCCTGTTCGACGAGTGGGCGGTGCTGCGGCCCTCCTGGTTCATGCAGAACTTCACCGGCTCCACCCCGCACGCCCGCGGCATCCGTGAGGGCGGCACCATCTCGACGGCCTCGGGCGCAGGCCGCATCGGCTTCGTCGACGCACAGGACATCGCCGCCGTCGCCGTACGGGCCCTGGTCGACGAGAAGGCCCCCGACACCGACCTGATCCTGACCGGTCCGCAGACGTTGAGCCACGACGACGTCGCCGCGATCCTCACCGCGATCACCGGCCGGACCGTCGTGCACCGGCACCTGACCTTCGAGCAACTGCGCGACCGCTGGGCGGCCGAGATCCCGTTGGAGTTCGCCACCATGCTGGCCGCGATGGACCGCGCCATCGCCGACGGCGCGGAGGACCGCACCACGGACACCGTCGAACGCCTCACCGGCCGCCCTCCGGGCACCTTCCGCGCCTTCGCCGACAGGGAGATCGCCTGAGGGGGAGCCGCTCCCGTGCCGCCCCGGCGGGATGGGCGCCGGCGTGCGGGAACGCGTATCTTCGACTGGCTCGACGACGTCCCGAACCGACCCGCCGCATCCCGGGCGGCGCGGACCGTCGGTGACGGGCGGAAGACCAAGGAGGAGCCGTGGCCCAGCGCACGGAACGCGCGGACGCCCTGCGCAACCGAGAAGCCGTACTGGCGGCAGCCGACGCCCTCTTCGCCGCCAGCGGCAGCCCGCAGAGCGTGTCGATGGACGACATCGCCGCGGCCGCGGGCGTCGGCAAGGGCACCCTCTTTCGCCGCTTCGGCGACCGCGCGGGCCTGATCGGCGCCGTGATCGCCTCCCGTCTCGAACCCCTCCGGCACGCCGTGCGGGAGGCGCAGGACGCGCCCGGGTCCTCGCCGCGACAGCGGGTGTCGGACCTGCTCGACGCCTCGCTCCGCTTCAAGATCGAGAACCGGAACCTGATGACGGCCGCGGAGGACGCCGGCCTCAGCAGCCCCTACCGGGCCGAGCACTACGGCTGGTGGCACGAGGTCCTGCGCACGGCACTCGATCGGGTACCCGGCGTGCACGACGCGGACTTCACCGCCCACGCGCTGTTGGCCGCCATCCGCGCCGACCTCGTGGCCCACCTGATCGACGAGCAGGGGGTGGACGCGGAAGGACTGCGATCCTCGCTCGCGGCGTACATCGACAAGGTCCTCGGCACCGGCTGATCCCACCCGACCGAGGTCGCCGACCCCACCCCGCCCGGCCGAGGTGTCGGACCACTTCCCGCGCCGCCCCCGGGCCCCTCGTCGCTCCCGCCACCCCGAGCCGAGTCGCCGCGCCACTCCGTACCCGGGGCCTCCCGCACGCACACCGGGCGTGACATCCCCGTCACCCCGCGCGCCTGCCGGAAACCTGCACATCGTGTGCGCGACTGCGACAACTCACCTCCCCTGCTCGCGATATGGGTGGATTCATCCCGTCCGGTTGTGGTGGTTTCGTGCCGGTTGGTTCCGTGTAAGCAAGGGAACCCCCACATCTGTTACTCGATCTTGTGGAGAAGCCGTCACCATTCGGTGAATCAAAATGCACTTCCCTCGTCCGAGGTGCGCATTCGCCTGTGATGGGGTGTCAACGGGATTGGTCCGGTGACCCGTTCGCGTGCTTACATCTTGCGTATTGCGGCAGTCGAAATGGGTGGCCCGGTTTCAGGCCGCCCCGCCTCCGCATGAATGAATTCCTCCCCCCAATGAAAGGTGCGCGCCATGCGTAACGACATCGAGACCCGCGAGATCGCCGACACCGAGCTGGACGCCGTCTCCGGTGGCATCATCGGCGTGTCCGGTGGCCTGGTCGGCGCCGTGACCAGCGATGTCAGCAACGTCCTGGGCTCCCTGAACACCGTCCAGGCCGCCACGGGCATCGTGTCCCAGGTCCCCGGCGTCGTCACGGGCGTCACCGGCGTTTCCGTGAACACCGGTATCGCCGGTCTCTGATCGGGATATCCCCCTGAACCCCGGAGCGTCCCCCACGGCTCCGGGGTTCAGGGCTGCCCGCATGCCGGCGCGCGGTCGATGTGAACGGCCGATACGCGCGACCGCCACCTCCGGATGTCACGTCCGGCTGATCCGAATGCAGTTGAAGGAATAGTCGTGCAGTTTCGTCAAAAGGCTCTTTCCAAGCTGCAATCGCCCGAAGAACTCGACCTGCCCGTACGCTTCGCGCGCCCGCAGGGGCGGCTCGTCCTGGCCGTCACGGTCATCGTCATGGCCGCCGCGACTTTCTGGGCCTTCACCGGCAGCGTGTCCTCCAAGCTGAGCGCACCCGGCATCCTCACCCACGCCGAGGGCAGTTACGTACTGCAGACCCCGGTCGCGGGGCAGGTGACCGCTGTCCTCGCCGAGGAGGGTCGGCTGATGCCCGCCGGCGCGCCCCTGCTCACCGTCCGTACGGCCCAGGGGGACCGCCCCGTACGCGTGGTGACGGGCGGCCGGCTGGCGACACTCGTGGCCAAGGTGGGCTCGGTCGTCTCCATCGGTGCGGACGTGGCGACCGTGGAACGCGTGAAGAACCCGGAGGACCCGCTGGTGGCCATGCTGTACGTGCCCGGCGGCAGCGCCCCGTCGATCCCGGTCGGCGCGACCGTGGACCTGACCGTCCAGTCCGTCCCGCAGCAGCGGTTCGGCACGCTGCGCGGCCGCGTCAAGGCGGTCGGCCGCGCGCCGCAGACCACGGCGCAGATCGGGGGCTTCCTGGGCGACGGCGGGCTTGCCGAACAGTTCACCCGCGACGGAAACCCGGTCGCGGTACTCGTACAACTGGACCTCTCCACCTCGACCGAGTCCGGCTACCGCTGGTCCTCCGCCGACGGCCCCCCGGACGAGATCCCGTCGAGGACACCGGTCAGCGGCGCCGTCCACCTCGCCGTGCAACGCCCCGTCGACTGGCTGCTGCCGTGACCGCGCCACGCACCGGCACACCGCCGCAGCTCCCTCCGTCCGGACACCGGCGCCACCGCCCCGAGTCCAAGGGCGGCACCCGCCGCAGGCCCGCACCCGCCCCCGGGGGCAGGACGCCCCGCCCGGTACGCACCCCCACCGTGTTGCAGATGGAGGCGGTGGAGTGCGGCGCCGCCGCGCTGGCCATGGTGCTCGGCCACCACGGCCGCTTCGTCCCCCTGGAGGAACTGCGCATCGCGTGCGGCGTCTCCCGCGACGGCTCCCGCGCCGGCAACCTCCTCAAGGCCGCCCGCGGTTACGGGCTGACGGCCAAGGGCATGCAGATGGGCCTGGCCGCGCTGGCCGAGGTGAGCGCCCCGGCCATCCTCTTCTGGGAGTTCAACCACTACGTCGTCTACGACGGCATGAGCCGCCGACTCGGCCGCAAGGGCGTGTACGTCAACGACCCGGGCAAAGGACGCCGGTTCATCCCCCTGGACGAGTTCGACACCAGCTTCACCGGTGTCGTGCTCACCTTCGAACCCGGCGAAGGTTTCCGCCGCGGCGGCCGCAAGCCGGGTGTCCTGGGCGCCATGCCGGCCCGCCTGCGGGGCACTTCGGGAACCATGGCCGCCGCCGTGCTCTCCAGCCTCCTCCTGGTGGCCGTCGGTGCCTCGGTGCCGGCCCTGAGCCGCACGTACATCGACATGTTCCTGATCGGGGAGCAGACGTCGCTGCTGGGGGTGCTGTTCACCTCGCTGACGGTCGCCCTCGTACTCACGGCGACACTCACCGCGCTGCAACAGGCCAACCTGCTGCGCGGGCGCATCATCTCCTCCACCCTGGGAGGTGCCCGCTTCTTCCGGCACCTCCTCAGGCTCCCCGTCACCTTCTACTCCCAGCGCAACCCGGCGGACCTGGTCCAGCGCCTGCAGTCCAACGACACGGTCGCCGAGACCCTCGCCCGGGACCTGGCCGCCGCGGGCGTGGACGCCGTGGTGGTCGTGATCTACGCGGTGCTGCTGTGGACGTACGATCCACAACTCACCCTCGTCGGCGTGGCCGTGGCGCTGCTCAACGTGGTGGCCCTGCGGATCGTGATCCGGCTGAGGGCCACCGACACCCAGAAGCTGCGCGCCGAGAGCGCCCGGCTGACCAACACCTCGTACAGCGGTCTCCAACTCATCGAGACCATGAAGGCCACGGGCGGCGAGAACGGCTTCTTCCGGCGCTGGGCCGGACAACACGCCGTCACCCTCGACGTGCAGCAGCGGCTCGGCGTGCCCAGCGCGTGCCTCGCGATCGTCGCGCCCACGCTGGCGGCGTTCAACAGCGCGCTGATCCTGATGATCGGCGGCCTGCGGGCGGTGGAGGGACACCTCACCGTGGGCCTCCTCGTCGCCTTCCAGGCCCTGGTCACCAGCTTCACCGCGCCGATCTCCCGGCTGGGCGGCGTCGCGGGAAGGATCCAGGACTTCGCGGCCGACGTCGCCCGCCTCAAGGACGTCGAGAACTTCCCCGTCGACCCGGTCCACTCGCGGCGCGAGCCCGCCGCCGGCACCCGACGCCTCAAGGGCCATGTGGAACTGGAGCACGTCACCTTCGGCTACAGCCCACTGGACGCCCCGCTGCTCACGGACTTCTCGCTCTCCGTCGGCCCCGGGCAGCAGGTCGCGCTCGTCGGCGGCTCCGGCAGCGGCAAGTCCACCGTCTCCCGGCTGATCTCCGGCCTCCACACCCCCTGGGAGGGGGCCATCCGCATCGACGGCATGCGGCTGGAGGACATCCCGCGCGGCGCTCTGGCCGCATCCGTCTCCTTCGTCGACCAGGACGTCTTCCTCTTCGAGGGCACCGTCCGCGACAACGTCACGCTGTGGGACCCCTCCATCCCCGACGAGGCCGTGGTCGCGGCCCTCCAGGACGCCGCCGTGCACGAGGTGGTCGCCCGCCGTCCCGGCGGCATCCACAGCCGCGTCGAACAGGACGGTCGCAACTTCTCCGGCGGTCAGCGGCAGCGCCTGGAGATCGCCCGGGCGCTGGTGCGCCGCCCCAGCGTCATGGTGCTCGACGAGGTGACCAGCGCCCTGGACGCGGTGACCGAGCAGGTCATCATCGACAACCTGCGCCGCCGCGGCTGCGCCTGCGTGGTCATCGCCCACCGGCTGAGCACCGTGCGCGACAGCGACGAGATCGTGGTGCTCGACCGGGGCGCGATCGTGGAACGCGGCCGGCACGAGCACCTGGTCGCCGCGCGGGGCCCGTACGCCGAACTGGTCAAGGAGCACTGAGGTGACACACGCCCACCACACCGCCGGCACGGCCGCCGCTTCCGGCACCGTCACCACCGGTCAACCGGGCGGGATCCCGGGCGGGATCCCGGGCGGGATCCCGGACCCGGTCGTCGCGGCCCTGGGCGCCCTGGGCTCGCCGGTCGACTGCACGGGCCTGCGCAGCCTGTCCCTGGAGGGCCCGCTCGTCCTGTGGCTGGTCGTGCGGGGGGCGTTGGACCTGTTCGCCGTCGACGCCTCGCAGGCCGGACACTGGCACTTCCTGGGCCGGCTGGAACCGGGCACGCTGCTGCTGGGCCCGGCCGAGGGACCGCACCACACCCTGGTCGGCCGGCCCCTGCAAGGATGTCGGCTGCGGCGCATCGAACTGCGGGAGCTGTACCGACCCGAGTACGGAGACCAGTTCCACGGAGACCAGTTCCACGGGGACCAGTCCCATGGCGGCCGGTTCCCCGGAGACGGCTTCCACGGCGGAGCGTGGAACGCCGCTCCGGAGCAGTACGGCGCTCCCGCCGCAGGGCGACCGAGCCCCCTGGAGGACGCCTTCGCACGCGGCATCGGCCGCGGCCTGCGCGTGCTCTACCAGGCGCCGTTGGACGGCGGCGTCACCGCCGGACACGGCGGGGCCGACGACGACATCCTCTGGATGCAGATCCCGCCGGGCAGCGTCCAGTACGGGGCCGTGTACGAGGCGGAGGCGGTGGGCACCCTCCTCGTCGACGCGGCGATGTGGCAGGGCATGGTCGACCAGCAGTACCGGCTGCTGTACGCCCTGGACGGCTGGATCGAGGAGCTGGAGCGCACGCACGAGGACCGTACGGCGGCCGGCATCGAGGCCGGCCGGGCAGCCCGCACCCAGGCGGACCGGACCCTGCTGGCGTCGATCGTCCGCTCCGGCCGGGACACCCGCCGCGGCGCGGGCGTCGACGCGACGTTTGCCGTGTGCCGCCTGGTCGCCGACGCCGCACGCATCACCCTGTCCGAACCGGGTGAGGCCGGCGGAACCGCCGGACAGGTGGATCCCGTCGAGAGCATCGCGCTCGCCTCGCGGATCCGTACCCGCGTGGTCAGGCTCAGCGGGCGCTGGTGGCGGGAGAACACCGGGCCGCTGGTGGGCCGGCGCGAGAAGGACGGCGCACCGGTCGCCCTGCTGTGGCGGCGCGGCGGCTACGAGGCCGTCGACCCCGCCACCGGCACGCGCGAGCGCGTCGGCACGACGAACGAGGCCGTCTTCGAACCGCGAGCCGTCATGTTCTACCGCCCGCTGCCCGACGGGCGGGTGGGCCTGCCGGCGCTGCTCCGGTTCAGCGTGCGCGGCACCCTCCCGGAGCTGCGCAGCCTCCTGCTGGGCGGGCTGGTCGCGGTGGTCCTGGGTGCACTGGTGCCGATCGCCACCGGCCGGGTCCTCGGCCACTACGTCCCACAGGGCGAGAACGGCCTCATCGTGCAGACCGGCATGGCGCTGATCGCGACCGGCATCGTCTCGGCCGTCTTCATGCTGCTGCAGAACACCTCCCTCCTGCGCATGGAGGGCCGCGTCGAGGCCACCTTGCAGCCGGCGGTGTGGGACCGGCTGCTGCGGCTGCCGACGACGTTCTTCGCCGGCCGGTCCACGGGCGAACTGGCCGGAGCGGCGATGGGCATCAGCGCCATCCGCCGCGTGCTGTCCGGCATCGGGCCGGTCTGCGTACAAGCGGGCGCGGTCGGCGCGATGAACCTCGTACTGCTCCTCGTCTACAGCGTGCCGCTGGCCATGGTGGCGCTCGCCATGCTGGTCGTCATCGCGGGCGTCTTCCTCGGACTGGGACTGTGGCAGTTGCGCTACCAGCGGCGGCTGATCTCACTCGGCAACCGGCTCAACAACCAGGCCTTCCAGACCCTGCGCGGCCTGCCCAAGCTCCGCGTCGCCGCGGCCGAGAGCTTCGCGTACGCGGCCTGGGCGCGGGAGTTCGCCCGTACCCGTGACCTGCAACAGCGCATCGGCCGGATACAGAACGTCATCACGGTCCTGGGCGCGGTCTACCTGCCGCTGTGCACGCTGGTGATGTTCATGCTGCTCGCCGGACCGGCCCGCGGCGCCATGTCCGCCGGCGAGTTCCTCACCTTCAGCACCGCCCTGACGATGCTGTTGTCCTCGGTGACGCAGCTGACCGGTGCGCTCATCTCGGCCGCTGCCGTGCTGCCGATGTTCGAGCAGGTCAAGCCGCTCCTGCGGGAGGCCCCCGAGGCGGTCCGCTCCAGTACCCGACCGGGCGAGCTGACCGGCGCCGTCGAGGCCAAGGACGTGTCGTACCGCTACACCGACGACGGCCCGCTCGTACTCGACGACATCAACTTCCGCATCGGGCAAGGCGAGTTCGTCGCGATCGTCGGGGCCAGCGGCTGCGGCAAGTCGACCCTGCTGCGGCTGCTCATCGGCTTCGACAAGCCCGACTCCGGCAGCGTCCTGTACGACGGCCAGGACCTGGCGGCGCTCGACCAGGCCGCCGTACGCCGTCAGTGCGGCGTCGTGTTGCAGAACGCCCAGCCCTTCACCGGCTCGATCCTCGACTGCATCTGCGGCGCCGGGACGTTCTCGCTCGAAGAGGCGTGGGAGGCCGCCGCGATGGCGGGCCTGGCGGAGGACGTCAAGGCCATGCCGATGGGCATGCACACCATGCTGTCCGACGGCGGCGGCACCGTCTCGGGAGGTCAGCGCCAACGACTCATGATCGCCCAGGCCCTCATCCGCAAGCCGCGCATCCTGTTCTTCGACGAGGCCACCAGCGCGCTGGACAACGAGGCCCAGCGCGTGGTCGTCGAGTCCACCCGCGCCCTGCGCGCCACCCGCGTCGTGATCGCCCACCGGCTCTCCACGGTCATGGGAGCCGACCGGGTGATCGCCATGGCGGACGGCCGAATCGTCCAGCAGGGCCCGCCCGCCGAACTGCTCGCCGACACGACCGGCCTCTTCCACGACCTGGTCCGCCGCCAGCTGCGCTGACGGGCCCCCTCAAGCGCCGCCGGCGATCGCGTACGGCACTGCCGGCTCGCGGTCCTGTTCACGGTCCTGCTCACGGCGCGGGTCCCGGTCTTGCTCGCGCTCCCGTTCGCGGTCCTGTTCGAAGGCCCGGAGCAGGTCCGCCGCGACGCTCACCGCGATCGTCGCGGGTTCCTTTCCGGTGATCCCGGTGATTCCGATCGGGGTCTTGATCCGGTCGATGCCGGCGGCGTCGTGGCCGCCCTCATTGGCCAGGCGCTGCCGGAACCGCGCCCATTTGGCGGACGAGCCGATCAGGCCGATCGAGCCGAGGCCGGCGGTGCGCAGGGCGGCGTCGCACAGCGCGGCGTCCTCGGCGTGATCGTGAGTCATGATCAGGACGTGGGTGCCGGCCGGAAGCTCCGCGAGCACCTCCTCCGGAAGGAGCGGTGTGTGACGCACGTGGATCTGCGCCATCGCGTCGGCGAGCACGCCGAGGCGTTCGTCGGAGAGCATGTCGGGCCGGGTGTCGATCAGGTACAGATCCAGGTTCTGCCGGGCCAGGATGCGGGCCAGCTCCAGTCCGACGTGCCCGACCCCGAAGACCGCCACCGCCCGGACCACCGGCAGCGGTTCGAGCAGCAGGGTGACCGCTCCGCCGCAGCACTGCACACCGTGCGGGCCGGTGACCTTGTCGTTGAGGGCGAACTCCATCATCTCGGGCTCCGGATCGGCCGTGCCGCACAGCTCGCGCGCCCGGTCGATGGCGACGGCCTCGATGTTGCCGCCCCCGATCGAACCCCACGTCTCGGTCCGTCCCACGACGAGTTTGGCACCGGCCCGGCGGGGCGCGTGGCCGCGCACGGTCGCGACGGTCACGAGCACCCCGGGTTCCCGGCGTGCCCGCAACCGCGCGACCGCGGCCACCCAGCTCATGTCAGGCATGGCTCAAAGTGCCGGCCTCGGAGGGGACTTCGCCGGCAGCCGGGTGACCGTCCTGCCGCGCGCCGCCCCCGCGGGCCGCCTCGATCGCCCAGTACACCGCCTCGGGCGTCGCGGGCGAGGCGAGCTCCACGCAGACCCCGGCGGGACCGAACGCCGCGGCGGCCTGCCGCAACGCCTCCCGTACCGAGAAGGCCAGCATCAGCGGGGGCTCGCCCACCGCCTTGGACCCGTAGACCGCGCCCTCCTCGGTGGCGTTCTCCAGCAGCCTGACGTTGAACTCCTCGGGCATCTCCGAGAAGCTCGGCAGCTTGTAGGTGCTCGCCGCCTGGGTCAGCAGCCGGCCGCGGTTCGGCCCGTCACCGGTGTCCCACCGCATGTCCTCAAGCGTCAGCCAGCCCGCGCCCTGCACGAAACCGCCCTCGACCTGACCGATGTCGATCATCGGGGAGAGGCTGTCGCCGACATCGTGGACGATGTCCACGCGCCGGATCCGGTACCCGCCCGTGAAGCCGTCCACCTCCACCTCGGCGGCGGCGGCGCCGTAGGAGAAGTACTTGAACGGCGAGCCCTGGAACGCCTTCGCGTCCCAGTGCAGCCCCTCGGTCCGGTAGAACCCGGCCGCCGACAACTGGACCCGCTGGAAGTACGCGGTGCGCACCAGATCGTCCCAGGCCAGCTCCTTGTCGTTGCCGAGGGCGCGGGCGACGCCCTCGACGATCCGCACGTCCGAGGCGTTCGCGCCCAGTTGGGTGCCGGCGACCTGAAGCAGCCGCTCGCGGATCTGCTCGCAGGCGTTCTTCACCGCCGCGCCGTTGAGGTCCGCCCCGGCACTGGCGGCCGTGGCGGAGGTGTTGGGCACCTTGTCGGTGCGCGTCGGCGCCAGCCGGACCTTGCGCAGGGGGATGCCCAGCGTGGTCGCGGCGACCTGCAACATCTTGGTGTGCAGGCCCTGCCCCATCTCGGTCCCGCCGTGGTTGATCAGGACCGAGCCGTCCTTGTAGATCAACACCAGGGCGCCGGCCTGGTTGAAGGCCGTGAGGTTGAACGAGATCCCGAACTTGATGCCGGTGATCGCGAGTGCCCGCTTGGTGTGCGGGTGCGCGGCGTTGAACGCCTCGATCTCCCGCTCGCGACGGGCGATCTCGGCGTCGGCCTTGACCTGCTGCCAGATGATCGAGATGCGTTCGGGGTGGGGAACGGGCTGCCCGTACGGCGTCGAATGGCCCTGCCGGTAGAAGTTGCGTTCGCGCAACTCCTTCGGATCCAGGCCGAGCAGCGGCGCGCACCGGCCCATGATGTCCTCGATCACCAGCATGCCCTGCGGTCCGCCGAAGCCGCGGAAGGCCGTGTTCGAGACCTTGTTGGTCTTGGCGATGCGACCGGCGACGCGTGCGTGGGGGATCCAGTAGGTGTTGTCGATGTGGCACAGGGCGCGGGCCACGACCGGCTCGGACAGGTCCAGGCTCCAGCCGCCGTCCGCGGTCAGGGTGGCGTCCAGGGCCTGGATGCGACCCTCGGCGTCGAAGCCGATCTTCCACTCGGCGTGGAACCCGTGGCGCTTGCCGGACATGGTCAGGTCCTGGGTCCGGTTGAGCCGCACCCGCACCGGGCGACCGGTCAGCAGGGCGCCGAGCGCGGCGACCGCCGCGAACCCGTGCGGCTGCATCTCCTTGCCGCCGAAGCCGCCACCCATCCGCAGGCACTGCACGGTCACCTCGTGGCTGTGCAGGCCGAGCACGTGCGCGACGATCTCCTGTGTCTCCGAGGGGTGTTGGGTGCTGCTCTGGACGAACATCTGCCCGTTCTCGTCGACATGGGCCAGCGCCGCGTGCGTCTCCAGATAGAAGTGTTCCTGATCGGAGAACTGGAACTCCCCGGTGAACACGTGGGCGGAGTCGGCGAAACCCGCGTCGACGTCCCCGGTCAGCATCACGGGCCGGGCACCGTGGAAGCTCTTCGCCTCGATCGCGTCCCGCAGCGAGATCACGGAGGGCTTCTCGTCGAGTTCCACCTCGACGGCCGCGGCACCGAGCCGGGCCGCCTCCACGGTCTCACCGAGCACCCAGGCCACCGCGTGGCCGTGGAACATGACCTCGTCGGGGAAGAGCGGCTCGTCGTGCTTCATTCCGGCGTCGTTGACGCCGGGCACGTCGGCGACGGTCAGCACGCGGACCACACCGGGCACGGCGAGCGCGGGCTCGGTGCGCAGCGCGATGATCCTGCCGTGGGCCTTCATGACCTGGACGGGGTAGGCGTGCAGGACGTCCTTGGTGCGATGGATCAGGTCGTCGGTGTAGAGCGCGGCTCCCGTGACGTGCAGATTGGCGCTCTCGTGCGGCATGGAAACGCCGACGACGGACTTCTCGGGACGCTCGGACAACTGGCTCATGACGACACCGCCTCGGTGGTTCGCGCGTACAGCTTCAGCAGACTCTGGCCGAGCATCGCGGAGCGGTAGCCGGCGCTGGCGCGGTGATCGTCCATCGGGGTGCCCTGGGCGCGCAGCACCCGGGACGCGGCCTCGACGGTCTCCGCCACCCACGGCTTGCCCTCCAGGGCCGCCTCGGTGGCCAACGCGCGGATCGGGGTGGCGGCCACGCCGCCCAGGCCGATGCGCGCCTTGCGGACGATCCCGCCCTCGATGTCGAGCGCGAAGGCGACCGCCACGCTGGAGATGTCGTCGAAGCGCCGCTTGGCGATCTTGTGGAAGGCCGTGACCCGTGACAGTGGCAGCGGAATGCGGACCGCGCGGATCAGCTCGTCGGGACGGCGCACGCTCTGCCGGTAGCCGGTGAAGTAGTCGGCGAGGGGGACCTCGCGCTCACCGTCGGCGCCGGCCAGCACCAGCGATGCCTCCAGCGCGAGCAGGACGGGCGGGCTGTCACCGATGGGGGAGCCGGTACCCAGGTTGCCGCCGAGGGTCGCGCTGTTGCGGATGAGCCGGGACGCGAACTGCGGGAACAGCTCCGCCAGCAGCGGGACGCTGCCGTCGAGGCGGCGTTCGATCTCGGTGAGCGTCTGCGCCGCCCCGATCTCGACATGGTCGGATTCGACGCGCAGGTCACGCAGTTCGGGCAGCCGATCGACGGCGACCACGCATTTCGCGCGCCGGGAACGGATGTTGACCTCCACGCCCCAGTCGGTGCTTCCGGCGACGACCACGGCCTCGGGCCGCTCGCGCAGCAGCCGCAGCGCTTCGGGGAGGGTGCTCGGCCGCAGGAACACGCTGTCGCCGTGCGCGTACGCGGTGGCGACCGGTTCGGGCGGGGACTGCTCGCGGCGTTGCGCCAACACGTCGTCCTCGGCGGGCGATCCGACGGCGAACGCGGCATCGCGGATCGGGCGGTAGCCGGTGCAGCGGCACAGGTTCCCGCTCAGCGCGTGCAGATCGAAGCCGTTCGGACCGTGCTCCGGGTCGGTTTCGCCGCCCGAGCCCGAGCCCGAGCCCGCGTTCGTGTCGGAGTGGGTGTGCGCGCAGCGGTCGGGGCGGTAGTACTCGGAGGCCATGCTGCAGATGAACCCCGGTGTGCAGTAACCGCATTGGGAGCCGCCGCGGACGGCCATCTCCTCCTGTACGGGGTGCAGCGCGGCCGGTGTGCCGGGGGCGCCGGCCGTGGCGAGGCCCTCGGAGGTGACGACCTCCTGGCCGTCGAGCGCCGCGACCGGGACCAGGCAGGCGTTGACCGCCACCCAGTCCGTGGGCTTGCTCACCCCGGGCCGGGCCACGAGGACCGAACAGGCCCCGCATTCACCCTCGGCGCAGCCCTCCTTGGTGCCGGTGAGGCCGCGTTCGCGCAGGAAGTCCAGCACCGTGGTGTGGGGTGCGGACGGTGCGATGGTTGCTTCGTTTCCGTTGACCGTGATGCGCGCCGCTACCATGGCACGTCCTCGTTTCGGGGCACGGTCGATCTGATGGTCCTGGTCGCCATGTGGGGTGCTTTCTCGTCAGTGGCGCGGCTCGATGACCCGGAGCGCGACGCGTCGGCACGCAGCGTGGTGCCGTGGGTGGTGAAGGGGGAGGTACCGGGGCCACGATCGGGCACGCCGGGAAGGGGGCTGCTCGGCAGCCGTGTGCCGCGTCAGCAGCCGTGTGCCACGCGACCCGGAGCCCAGGCGATCTGGTGAGCGAGGCGAAGTATCGCGGAGATGGTCGACATCCGGCTTCGCCTCCTTCCAGTGGCTCGTGAGCGGGTGCGGTCGAAGTTACGTTGCCGCAGGTTCACCGGTCAAGCCCGATCCGGGTTGATCGTACGAAGGTCGGCCACGTGGCGGGGGAGGTCCTCGTACGCGACTCCAGTCGTGTCCACCGTCGTCAGGGGGGAGCCGGTGGCTTCGGGCCCGGGGCCTCGACGACGGCGGGGCGGCGTACGCCGACGGGGTGTCGGGGTACGCCGCCCTCGGGGCGGGACGAGTCGCCGGGACGTCGCGGGAGCCGGCCGGCGCCGGCGTGGCGGCTACTTCGGGTCGCGGTTGAACTTCGAGGTCGACCAGAAGTAGCCGAGCACCGTGAGCCCCAGGCACCAGGTGACCGCGAGCCACCCGTTGTTGCCGATCTCGCTGCCCAGCAGCAGCCCGCGCAGGGTCTCGATGGAGGGAGTGAAGGGCTGGTACCGGGCGACCGGTTGGAACCAGCCGGGCATGGAGTCGACCGGCACGAACGCGCTGGACAGGAGCGGCAGCAGGATCATCGGCAGCGCGTTGTTGCTGGCCGCCTCGGCGTTCGGGCTGATGAGGCCCATGCCGACCGCGATCCAGGTGAGCGCCGTGGCGAAGAGTACGAGCAGCCCGAACGCCGCCAGCCACTCCAGGGCCGTGGCGTCGGTGGAGCGGAAGCCGATGGCCACGGCGACGGCGCCGACGAGGATCACGCCGGCGATCGACTGGAGGACGCTGCCGACGACGTGCCCGATGATCACGGAGCCGCGGTGGATCGCCATCGTGCGGAAGCGGGCGATGATGCCCTCGGTCATGTCGGTGGAGACGGACACGGCCGTCCCGACGACGGTGCCGCCGATGGTCATCAGCAGGATGCCCGGGACGATGTAGGCGATGTACGCGGAGCGGTCGGCGCCGCCGCCGCCGATGCCCGCGCTCATCACATCGCCGAAGAGGTAGACGAAGAGCAGCAGGAGCATGACCGGGGTGAGCAGCAGGTTCAGGGTGAGGGACGGGTAGCGCCGGGCGTGCAGCAGGTTGCGGCGCAGCATGGTGTGGGAGTCGCGGAAGGCGAGGGAGAGGGCGCTCATCGGACGTTCTCCTTGGACTGGTGGGGGACGGTGGTGCCGTCGGTCAGGGCGAAGAACACGTCGTCGAGGTCGGGGGTGTGCACGGTCAGTTCGTCGGCGTCGATGCCCGCGGAGTCCAACAGGTCGAGGATGGCGCGCAGTTCGCGTTGGCTGCCGTCGCTGGGGATCTGCAGGGCGAGTGCCTCGTCGTCCCGGGTCGCCTCGCGCAGGGCGGAGGTGGCGGACCGGTAGGCGGCCGGGTCGGAGAAGCGCAGGCGGACGTGGCCGCCGGGGACGAGCCGCTTCAACTCGGCGGCGGTGCCTTCGGCGGCGATCCTGCCGTCGTTGAGGACGGCGATGCGGTCGGCGAGTTGGTCGGCCTCCTCCAGGTACTGGGTGGTGAGGAAGACGGTGACGCCGCCCGTGACGAGGTCGCGGATGATGTTCCACATGTTGTGGCGGCTGCGCGGGTCGAGGCCGGTGGTGGGTTCGTCGAGGAAGATGATCCGCGGGTTGCCGACGAGGGTCATGGCGAGGTCGAGTCGGCGTTTCATGCCGCCGGAGTAGGTGGAGGCGGGCTTCTTCGCCGCCTCGGTGAGGTCGAACCGCTCCAGCAGTTCGGCGGCGACCCGGCGTCCCTCGCGCTGGGGCAGGTGGTGGAGGTCCGCCATGAGGAGCATGTTCTCCTCGCCGGTGATCAGGCCGTCGACGGCGGAGAACTGTCCGGTGACGCCGATCGCGGCGCGCACGGCCTGCGGGTCGGTGGTCAGGTCGTGGCCGCCGACCCGGGCCTGACCACCGTCTGCGGTGATGAGGGTGGAGAGGATCTGCACGGTGGTGGTCTTGCCGGCGCCGTTCGGCCCGAGCAGCGCGAACACGGACCCGGCCGGGATGTGCAGGTCGATGCCGTCGAGCACGATCTTGTCGCCGTACGACTTGCGCAGACCGGCAGCGGAGACGGCGGCGGGCGACGGGGCGTCGCCACCCCGCTCAGGAGTGAGCATGGGCATGTCAGATGAAGGCATGGGGTCCTCCCCTTCGAAGGCGGTGAAGTGGCTTGCTGAAGCGCTGGGTCGAGCTCGGGACCGCCGGGGTCAGGCCTTGGCGCGGCGGACGTCGATGTTGCCGTGCCGGGTGCGGGCGTGGACCTTGACGGTGTCCTCGGTGCTTTCCGGGGCCTGCGACGCGGTGAGGGTGTTGCGTACCTGGCCGGAGCCCGAGTTGACGTCGAGCCAGGCGGCCGTGCCCTCGCGGACGCCTACCTCGATGGCGCCGTACGAGGTCTCCAACTGGGCTGTTCCACGCGCTACTTCGCCCACGCGCAGGGTTCCGTGCGCGGTCTTGGCGGTGACCGAGCCCTCGGCGCGCCGGATCTCGATGTCACCGTTCGAACCGCTCACCCGCAGGTCACCGGTCGCGACGCCGATGGTCGTGGTGCCGTGCGAGTTCTTCAGGACGGCCGGGCCGTCGACGGTACCGACGCGCAGGCTGCCGGAACTGGTCGTGATCTCGGCCATGCCCTCGACCCGATCCACGGTGATCGAGCCGTGCGACGCGGTGAGCTGCAACGGGCCGGTCGTGTCGAGGCGGACGTCACCGGACGAGGTCTTCACCCGCACCTCACCGAGCCGGCCCTCACCGAGCACCTGCGCCCAGGCGCCCGTCATGTCGATGCCCGAACCCGCGGGCAGTTCGACCGTCACGTCGACGGTGCCGGTCCGTCCCACGAGGTAGCGCTGTTTGGGCGTCCTGACGGTCAGTACACCGCTCGCGTAGGTGACCTCGGTCTGGTCGGCCGCCCGTACGTCCTGGTCCTTCTTCGGGTCGCGGGGTCGCACCTCGACGACGGTGTCGAGACGGTCGCCCGCGGTGAACTGGATGGAACCGGCCTCCACGCGGGCGGTGACCGAGATCGCTTCGGGAGTGTCGAAAGAAGGCATGGCTGTCCCGTCCTCTTGGGTCTTCAGGGCGTCCCCGCTGGTGGGACGTGGTGTGGGGTGAGGTGGTCCGGACCGGGGTGTCGGCTAGGCCCTGTCGTCAAAGTCTCGCCTGGCCCGCGGCGCCACTTTGACGACAGGACCTGGGCCGTCTCTTTCGGATCTTGCCGGGGCCGCGGCGCCCGGTGCCGCCCCTGGCGGCGTTGTCGGGGCACCCGAGTACGTCCAGTACACGGGCGCCCCTCCGCCTTGCCAGGCACGGCACCGGACACCGCGACCCTGACCGACAAGATCCGAAAGAGGCGACCTAGCGCACCCAGCCCGTGAAGCTCTGTCCGATGGTCTGGGACTTCTCCGGCGTACGGGGCAGCGCGCCGCCGTCCACCGCGGCCGACACCACCCGGACCAGCCACGCGTTGACCGACAGGCCCTCGCGGTTCGCGGACTCCTCCGCGCGGGCCTTGAGGTGGGCCGGCAGGCGCAGGTTGACGCGGGCGGTGGCGCCCTCGTCGCCGTCTTCGGGAGCCGGGGCCCGGAGCGGCTCCACGGGTGCGACCGGCTCTGCGGAGCCGATGCCGTAAGCGGGCGGCGGTGTCACCACGAAGTCGGGGTCGAGCCCGCGCAGCCGTACGTCGACCGAGCCGGGGGCGAGCTCGCGGGTGATCTCGTCCGCCGCGGCGGAGAGCACGTTGAGCATCGTCAGCCGGGCCGCAGACTCCAGGGGAGCGGTGAGCCTCTCTGCCAGCTCGCGGGCTTCGTCGCCGCCGGCCTCGGCGGCCACCGCGAGTTCGCGGCGGAGGTTGTCGACATACGGAGTGAGGTCCATGACGCCATCATGGCACCGTCGTGGCGCCACTCGCAACCCTCTTGGCGTCTTCGGTGGCTGCGCCGCCCATCGCAAGTACTCTGACCTGGTCAAACGTCGGAGGAATGAGCTGAGCCACCATGGCGTCACCTGCTCCTGCAGGGGGCGGGAGTGCCGCGTGGCGCCATGTGGCGCCACATGGCGCCACACCTGCGGTCAGGGAGCCCGGCGCCCCGGGGAGGCGCTCTCGGCCGCCCGCGCGGGACGGTCGAAACGGATCGGGGCCTGGAAGCGGGCCTTGCGGGCGGCGCGGCGGAAGACCGTCAGGACGGCCGGACCGGCGAGGCAGACGCACCAGGAGGTGGGCGACCTCCTCGAACGAGCGGCGTGCGGCGAGGTCCTGGACCGGATACCCGGGAGCCCCGCCGTCAGCTGCGGGCCGGCGGGGGCGCGCCCGTGACCGGGTAGGGGATGAAGGTGCTGCTGTTCTCGTCGACGGCCAGGTGCCGGCCCAGCGGCGGCACGGCACGCTGGGGGCAGTCGAGGCGTTCGCAGAGGCGGCAACCCATGCCGATGGGCGTGGCGGCGGCCGCGTTGTCGAGGTCCAGGCCGTCGGCGTACACCAGGCGGGAGGCGTGTCGGATCTCGCAACCGAGGCCGATGGCGAAGGTCTTGCCGGGATCGCCCCAGCCGCCGCGGTGACGGGTGACGGCCCGGGCGGTCCACAGATGACGCTGACCGTCCGGCATCGCGGCCACTTGGACGTGGATGCGGCCGGGGGCGGCGAAGGCCTCGTAGACGTTCCAGAGCGGGCAGGTCCCGCCGGCGCGGGAGAAGTGGAATCCGGTGGCGGACTGCCGCTTGGACATGTTCCCGGCCCGGTCCACCCGCACGAACGAGAAGGGAACCCCGCGCAGCCTGGGGCGTTGGAGGGTGCTGAGCCGATGGCAGACGGTCTCGTAGCCGAGACCGAAATGGTCCGTGAGCCGCTCGATGTCGTAGCGGAACTCCTCGGCCGCCGCGTGGAACGCCGTGTACGGAAGGATCAGCGCGGCGGCGTGGTAGTTCGCGATGCCGATCCGGGCCAGCGCGTGGGCGGGGGACCCGACGGGGAAGTCCTCGGCGGCCAGCCGGTCCAGTTCGTCCCCGTACTCGATCAGGGCGAGCTGGGTGGCCATGCGGAACGCCTGCTGGCCCGGGCGCAGCCGGCTGGACAGGTGCAGGACCCGGGCGCAGGCGTCGTAGTGGTGCAGCCGGTCGGAGTCGGCGGTCGTCCTGATCGAGTGCCGGTCGGCGAGGTGGCGGGTGAGGGTGTGGACGACGTCCCCGGGTCGGATGCCGATCTCCCGGGCCAGGGCCTCCGCGGCGAGGTCGGTGTCGTGGAGGTAGTTCTGGCGGCGGTAGAAGAACTCGCGGATCTCCTCGTGGGGTGAGCGCGGGACCTCCGCCGGCGAGTCCCGGCCGTCCGCGGCGTCGGCGAGACGCTCCGCCAGCAACTGGCCGCGCCGGCCCAGGTCGAGGAGGACCGAGGCGACGGCAGGCATCCGGGTGGCCAGCTCCGCCAGATCCGAGGGGGAGACGCGGGCCTCGGCGACCTGCTGGGCGAGGGCCTCGCGTAGATCGGCCACCAGGCGGGTGGTGTCGCGTTCGGAGAAGAAGCCGGGGTCGACCCCGAAGGCCTCGGTGAGCCGCAGCAGCACGGGCACCGTCAGGGGGCGGGAGTCGTGCTCCATCTGGTTGAGGTAGCTGGGGGAGATCGCGAGGACCCTGGCCAGATCGGCCTGGGTCATCCGCCGCTCCTCGCGCAGCCGCCGCAGTCTGGCCCCCGCGTACGTCTTGCTCACCGCACTCCTCCACCGTAGGCCGGGCCCGGTCAGGATACGTCGGCCACCGTCCCGGCAGGGCTTCGCAACCTTGGCAATTCCGGCTCCGAAGATTGGCAAAGCTTGGCAGACGTACCTCCTTGATGGCACTCGGTGCCAGTGTCAGAGTCAGTCCTGCGGCCGGCCGGAACCGGCGACCGGGACGGACCCCCGACCCCTGAATCATGCCCTGATGTCGGGTGGTTGAGGGAACCCGCTCCCCAAGATCGGCGGCATTGCTCAGCTCCGGCCCACGGGCGGGTCCGGCGGCCGCATCTCTTCTCGGGCACAGAGTGCCATTGCATGGATTTGTACCTGGGTCATTGGCAAGACACGCGACGGATGGAAACGGTGACGGTCATGGCAGAGGCGAACACGACGGCGGCGGCCGAGCAGCTCAAGCAGCGGTGGGCCGACGACCCCCGCTGGACGGGCATCGAGCGCACCCACTCGGCCGAGGACGTGGTCCGGCTGTCGGGCAGCGTCCGCGAGGAACACACCCTGGCCCGGCGCGGTGCCGAACGCCTGTGGCGTCAGCTCCACGAGCAGGACTACATCCACGCGCTGGGCGCGTTGACCGGCGGCCAGGCCGTCCAGCAGGTGCGCGCCGGACTCCAGGCGATCTACCTCTCGGGCTGGCAGGTCGCGGCCGACGCGAACCAGGCCGGACACACCTACCCGGACCAGAGCCTCTACCCCGTCAACTCGGTTCCGCAGGTGGTCCGTCGGATCAACAACGCCCTGCTGCGCGCCGACCAGATCG
The DNA here is from genome assembly GCF_036231985.1 of Streptomyces sp. NBC_01426. GTDB lineage: Bacteria > Actinomycetota > Actinomycetes > Streptomycetales > Streptomycetaceae > Streptomyces. Next base: position 1,454,098 of record NZ_CP109500.1, on the reverse strand, counting down.
CCATCGCGGAGGGCGGCACCGACACCACGGACTGGCTCGCTCCGATCGTCGCCGACGCCGAGGCCGGCTTCGGCGGCCCGCTCAACGCGTTCGAGCTGACGAAGGCGATGATCGCGGCGGGTGCGGCCGGCATCCACTACGAGGACCAGCTGGCCTCGGAGAAGAAGTGCGGCCACCTCGGCGGCAAGGTCCTCGTTCCGACCTCGCAGCACATCCGCACCCTGAACGCGGCCCGCCTGGCCGCCGACATCGCCGACACCCCGACCCTGATCATCGCCCGCACGGACGCCCTCGCCGCGACCCTGCTGACCAGCGACGTCGACGAGCGCGACGCCGAGTTCTGCACCGGCGAACGCACCGCCGAGGGCTTCTACCACGTTCGCAACGGCATGGCACCGGTCATCGCCCGCGGCCTGGCCTACGCCCCGTACGCCGACCTGATCTGGGTGGAGACCGGCACCCCGGACCTGGAGCAGGCCCGCGAGTTCGCCGAGGCCATCCACGCCCGGTACCCCGACCAGATGCTCGCCTACAACTGCTCGCCGTCCTTCAACTGGAAGGCGGCCCTGGACGACGACCAGATCGCCAAGTTCCAGCGCGAACTCGGCGCGATGGGCTACCGCTTCCAGTTCATCACCCTGGCCGGCTTCCACTCCCTCAACCACGGCATGTTCGACCTCGCCCGCGGCTATGCCGAGCACGGCATGACGGCCTACGTCGACCTCCAGGAGCGCGAGTTCGCCGCCCAGGCGCAGGGGTTCACCGCCGTCAAGCACCAGCGCGAGGTCGGCACCGGCTACTTCGACCTGGTCTCCACCGCCGTCAACCCGACCTCCTCCACCACCGCGCTCTCCGGCTCCACCGAGGAAGAGCAGTTCCACTAGGCCCTGTCGTCCGCCGTCCGACGGCGCCCGAGAGCCCTGGCCCTCGGGCGCCCGCCGCCCCACGCCGAGGAGCAGAACCGCATGTCACTCACGCCCCTGACCAGCCGTGTCCGGGTTCTCGGCGCGCCGGATGAGCGCCACGACGAGATCCTGACCCCCGCGGCCCTGGAGTTCGTCGGCCGACTCGACGCCGCGTTCGCGGACCGACGCCTGGAGATCCTCAAGGAACGCCGCCGCCGCTCCGCCCACCTCGTCTCCGGGTCGCCGTTGGACTTCTCCCGGGCCACCTCGGCCGTCCGCGCCGACCCCGACTGGCGGGTCGCACCCCTCGCGCCGGGCCTCACCGACCGCCGGGTCGAGATCACCGGGCCGCCCGAGCGCCGCATGGCGATCAACGCGCTGAACTCCGGGGCGAAGGTCTGGATGGCGGACTTCGAGGACGCCACCGCCCCCACCTGGAACAACATCATCGGCGGGCAACTCACCCTGCTCGACGCCATCGAGCGACGCATCGACTTCACCACCCCCGAGGGCAGGGAGTACCGCCTCGGCGCGAACCTCGCGACCATCATGGTCCGCCCGCGCGGCTGGCACCTCCTCGAAGAACACCTGGAGATCGACGGCCGGCCCGTGTCCGCCTCACTCGTCGACTTCGGCCTCTACTTCTTCCACTGCGCGCAGCGTCAGATCGACTCCGGGCACGGCCCCTACTTCTACCTTCCCAAGCTGGAGAACCGGACCGAAGCCCGCCTGTGGAACGACGTGTTCGTCCTGGCCCAGGAACTCCTCGGCATCCCCCGCGGCACCGTCCGGGCCACCGTCCTCATCGAGACGATCACCGCCGCCTTCGAGATGGAGGAGATTCTCCACGAACTGCGCGAGCACGGCGCGGGCCTCAACGCCGGCCGCTGGGACTACCTGTTCAGCCTGATCAAGACCTTCGGCCACCGGACCGACTTCCAACTGCCCGACCGGGCGAAGGTCACCATGACGGCCCCGTTCATGCGGGCCTACACGGAACTGCTCGTGCGGACCTGCCACCGACGCGGCGCCCACGCCATCGGCGGCATGGCCGCGCACGTCCCCAGCCGGGACGCCGAAGCCAACGCCGCCGCGCTCGCCAAGGTCCGCCTCGACAAGGAACGGGAGGCCGAGGACGGCTTCGACGGGTCCTGGGTCGCCCACCCGGGCCTGGTCCCCGTCTGCCGCGAGGTCTTCGACGGCGTCCTCGGGGACCGGCCGAACCAACTGGACCGCACCCGCGAGGACGTCGAGGTCGCCGCCGCCGACCTGCTGTCCGTCCGCCGGATCGCCGCCCCGCCCACCTCCGAGGGCATCCGCTCCAACGTCGCCGTGGCCCTGCGGTACTTCGACGCCTGGCTGCGCGGCAGCGGCGCCGTCGCCCTGAACGGCCTGATGGAGGACGCCGCGACCGCCGAGATCGCCCGAGTCCAGATCTGGCAGTGGCTGCGCCACGACCGGGTGGATCGGGGAACGGTCGTCGCGTTCCTCGACGCCGAATGCGCGGCCCTGGAGGCCGAGGACCCCCGGGCGCTGGTCCTCGAAGCCCGGGAGGTCTTCGTGGACACCGCGCTCTCCGTGCGGCTCCCCGCGTTCTTCACCCCCGACGCCTACACCCGCCACCTCGTCCGCGCCGCCGCCGTGCGGGTGAACGCGTGAGCGCCGCCGAGGAAGCGCCCCGGATCCGGCGCGTCGGAGTCGTCGGCGGCGGACAGATGGGCGCCGGCATCGCCGAGGTCTGCGCCCGCGCCGGCCTCGACACGGTGGTGGCCGAGGCGGACTCCGTCGCCGCCCGATCCGCCCGCGAACGCGTCGCCGTCTCCCTGGAACGCGCCGTGCAGCGCGGCAAGCTCGACCGGATCTCCGCCGAGGACGCCCTGGCCCGACTGGTGTTCACCGGCGACCTGGAGGACCTCGCCGACCGGCAACTCGTCATCGAGGCCGTCACCGAGAACCCCGAGGCCAAGACGGAGATCTTCACCGCCCTCGACAAGCTCGTCGAGGACCCGCGGGCCATCCTCGCCACGAACACCTCGGCCATCCCGATCATGCGGCTGGGCATGGCCACCGGCCGCGCGGACCGGGTCGTGGGCCTGCACTTCTTCAATCCCGTGCCCGTCCTGCCACTCGTCGAGGTCGTGTCCTCCCTGCACACCTCGGCGGACACCCTCGCCGCGGTCGAGGCCTTCGCCCGCGACACCTTGGGCAAGACCACCATCCGCTCCCAGGACCGGGCCGGCTTCGTCGTCAACGCGCTGCTCGTCCCCTACCTCCTCTCGGCGATCCGCATGGCCGAGTCCGGGTTCGCGAGCGCCACCGACGTGGACGCCGGAATGGAACTCGGCTGCGCCCACCCGATGGGACCGCTCAAGCTGGCCGACCTGATCGGCCTGGACACGGTCGCCGCGATCGCCGAGTCGCTGTACGAGGAGTTCAAGGAACCCCTGTACGCCCCGCCCCCGCTGCTCCAGCGGATGGTCCAGGCGGGGCTGCTCGGCCGCAAGAGCGGCCGCGGGTTCCACACGTACGGCCGGGGCTGAGGGCTCCGGCCGGTCTCCGGGCCGAGGGTGCGCCGGAGGCCGCACGAGAAGACCGGGGGTGCGGTGAGTGGTGTCACCGCACCCCCGGCGTGTCTCATTTCACCGTCCGACATGTGGGAAGCCGTGTTCATTCACCGGGCGGTCGACCTAGTGTGGGCCTCGCAGCTGGTTCGCCCCGTCCGCCAGGCGGGATGCGTCGCAAGAGGGAACCCGGTGGGAATCCGGGACTGCCCCGCAGCGGTGAGCGGGAACGACCGCCGTCATACGCACTGGGACCGGACAACGGTCCTGGGAAGCGACGGCCATTAGGTGCCCGCCGGGAGACCGGCAGGCGTGCCCGCGAGTCCGAAGACCTGCCCGTTGCCCGAGCGCGATCGACCGCGCCCGGTTTCCCGGTGACCTCGTGGGCGGGTCGGCGTGCTTCAGGCGGATCCTCCCCGTCGCGTACACGGAGGTACGTGACCCCGGCGGTCCGCCCGTTCCGGCACCCTTCGCGCCCTCGGCCCTCACCGGGCCCATGGAGACATGCTCGCGAAGGAGAGTTCCGTGACCACCGAGTCCGCAGCCGCGGCAGTACAGGCCACCGTGTACGGCTACCCCCGTCAGGGCCGCAACCGCGAACTGAAGAAGGCCATCGAGGGCTACTGGAAGGGCCGCGTCACCGCGGACACCCTCCGGGAGACCGCCCGCGACCTGCGCCGGGCCAACTGGGCCCAACTGGCCGAAGCCGGCATCACCGAGGTTCCGACCGGCGACTTCTCGTACTACGACCACGTCCTGGACACCACGGTCATGGTCGGCGCGATCCCCGCCCGACACCGCGACGCCGTCGAAGCGAACCCTCTGGACGGCTACTTCGCGATGGCGCGCGGCACGCAGGACGTGGCCCCGCTGGAGATGACCAAGTGGTTCGACACGAACTACCACTACCTGGTCCCCGAACTCGGGCCCGACACCGTCTTCACGGCCGACCCCGCCCGGCAGGTCGCCGAGCTGAGGGAGGCCCTGGACCTCGGCCACACGGCCCGCCCCGTCCTCGTCGGCCCGGTGACGTACCTGCTCCTCGCCAAGCCCGCCCCCGGAGTGGCCGCCGACTTCGAGCCGCTCACCCTCCTCGACCGACTGCTGCCCGTCTACGCCCGGGTCCTGGCCGACCTGCGCGCCACCGGCGCCGACTGGGTCCAGCTCGACGAACCCGCCCTCGTACAGGACCGCACCCCGGCCGAACTGAACGCCGCCGCGCGCGCCTACCGCGCACTCGGAGGCCTGACCGAACGCCCCAAGCTGCTCGTCGCCTCCTACTTCGACCGGCTCGGCGAGGCCCTGCCCGTCCTGGCCAAGGCACCCGTCGAAGGCCTCGCCCTTGACTTCACCGACGCGGCCGCCGCCAACCTCGCCGACCTCGCCGCCGTCGGCGGCCTCCCCGGCAAGCGCCTCGTCGCCGGCGTGGTCAACGGCCGCAACGTCTGGATCAACGACCACCGAAAGTCGCTGAGCACCCTCGGCACCCTCCTCGGGCTCGCCGACCGCGTCGACGTCGCCGCCTCCTGCTCCCTGCTGCACGTCCCGCTGGACGCGACCGCCGAACGGGACATCGACCCGCAGGTCCGCCGCTGGCTCGCCTTCGCCCGCCAGAAGACCGCCGAGATCACCACCCTCGCCCGCGGCCTCGCCCAGGGCGCCGGCGCGATCACCGCCGAACTCGCCGCGAACCGGGCCGACCTGGCCTCCCGCGCCACGTCCCCGATCACCCGCGACCCCGCGGTCCGGGCACGCACCGAGGCGATCACCGACGCGGACGGCCGCCGCGCACAGCCGTACGCCGAGCGCGCCGCCGCCCAACGGGCCCACCTGGGACTGCCGCTGCTGCCGACCACCACCATCGGCTCCTTCCCGCAGACCGACGAACTGCGCGCGGCCCGCGCCGACCTGCGGTCCGGCCGGATCGACACCGCCGGGTACGAGGAACGCATCAAGGACGAGATCCGCGAGGTGCTCTCCTTCCAGGAGAAGACCGGCATCGACGTCCTCGTGCACGGCGAACCCGAACGCAACGACATGGTCCAGTACTTCGCCGAGCGACTCACCGGATACCTCGCGACCCAGCACGGCTGGGTCCAGTCCTACGGAACCCGCTACGTGCGCCCGCCGGTCCTCGCCGGCGACATCTCCCGACCCGAGCCGATGACCGTGCGCTGGACCACCTACGCGCAGTCGCAGACCACCAAGCCGGTCAAGGGCATGCTGACCGGCCCCGTCACGATGCTCGCCTGGTCCTTCGTACGCGACGACCAGCCCCTCGGGGAGACCGCCCGGCAGGTCGGACTCGCCCTGCGCGACGAGGTCGACGACCTGGAGGCGGCCGGGACTTCGATCATCCAGGTCGACGAGCCGGCCCTGCGCGAGACCCTCCCGCTGCGGACCGCCGACCACGCGGACTACCTGGCGTGGGCCACCGAGTCCTTCCGCCTCACCACCTCCGGCGTTCGGCCGGACACCCAGATCCACACGCACATGTGCTACGCCGAGTTCGGTGACATCGTCCAGGCCATCGACGACCTCGACGCCGACGTCATCAGCCTGGAGGCGGCCCGTTCCCACATGCAGGTCGCGCGCGAACTCGCCGCGCACGGCTACCCGCGCGAGGCCGGGCCCGGTGTGTGGGACATCCACTCGCCCCGCGTCCCCTCGGCCGCCGAGGCCGCGGCGCTCCTGCGCAAGGGCCTCGAAGCCATCCCGGCCGAGCGGTTGTGGGTCAACCCCGACTGCGGTCTGAAGACCCGCGGTTGGACCGAGACCCGCGCCTCCCTGGAGAACCTGGTGGCCGCGGCCCGCGAGGTCCGCACGGAGACCGGCGGCGCGAGCGCCTGATCCGCGATTCGGGCCGGGACGTCGCTGTCCCGACGCTCCGGCCCGATCACGTTCCGTATCGGGGAGGCTTGGAAGGCGGTCCAGGTGAAGGCCGCCTTGCCGCCGGCCTTCACCTTGAACTGGCAGCCGCCGACGGGCGACGGGGTGCCGTTGACGGAGTTGCTCCAGTAGGCGGCGCCGCTGCCGCCGAGGTTCTTGATCGTGTCGACGGAGAAGTCGTCGAACGAGGCGTACCAGGCGCCGGCCCAGGTTGTCACCCGGGCCGACCGGGCAGACGAATCGTGCGGTCGCCCCGCCCTCCTGACCCGTGGTCACCGGACGGTCCTACCACGGATGCCCGGGCCGACCACCCCGACCGGCGCTCACACCCGGTCAATTGCGCGTGTGTTCCGGTCAACCCGCGCAGTGACGGTGGAATGCGTGGTCGGATGTTCGTTTCGGTGGTGTTCGGTGTTCGGCGAGTGCGAGGCGCAACATGACGACGACGACCGAAGAACCGTTCCGGGCCCTCCTGGAGGCGGCACCCGACGCGATGGTGATCGTGGACGACGCCGGAATGATCCGGCTGGTGAACGCGCAGACGGAAGCGCTGTTCGGCTACCCCCGGCACGAGCTGCTCGGCCGGCCCATCGACATGCTGGTGCCCGAACGCTACAGGGGGCACCATCCGCGGCACCGGCTCGGATACGCGGCCAGCCGCCAGGTACGGCCCATGGGCGCGGGCCTGGAGCTGTACGGACTGCGCAGGGACGGCCGCGAGTTCCCCGTCGAGATCAGCCTCAGCCCGCTACAGACCACCGACGGCCTGCTCATCTCGGCGGCCGTGCGCGACGTCAGCGAACGCAGGGCCGCCGAAGAACTGTTCCGGGCCCTCCTGGAGGCCGCCCCCGACGCGATGGTGATCGTCGACGACCGCGGCACGATCCAACTCGTCAACGCCCAGACCGAGGCGCTCTTCGGCCACACCAGGGCCGACCTCCTGGGCCGCCCCGTCGAGGTGCTCGTACCCGAGCGCTTCCGGGGGCACCACTCCGACTTCCGACAGGGCTACTTCGTCAACCGCCAGGTCAGACCCATGGGCGCCGGCCTGGAGCTGTACGGCCTGTGCAGGGACGGACGCGAGTTCCCCGTAGAGATCAGCCTGAGCCCCCTGGAGACCCCGAACGGGACCCTCGTGTCGGCGGCCATCCGCGACGTCAGCGACCGCAAGGCCGCCGAGGAGAAACTCGCCGAACTCTACGAACAGCAACGCCACGTGGCCCTCACTCTGCAACGCAGCCTCATGGGTTCACCCGCCGACGTACCGGGCATGCCGACGGCGAGCCGGTACTTCCCGGCGCGCCAGGGCGCGGGCGTGGGCGGCGACTGGTTCGACCTGATCCCCCTGGGCGGCGGCCGCGTGGGCGTCATGATCGGCGACGTGATGGGGCGCGGGCTCGAAGCCGCGGCCGTCATGGGGCAGTTGCGCTCCGCGTCACACGCACTGGCGAAGACCGGGATGCCGCCCTGGCAGTTGATGCGCGCCCTCGACGCGGTGGTGAGCGAACTCCCGGACCAGTTCGTCACCTGCTGCTACCTGGTCGTCGACGCGGACGCGGCGGAACTGACCGTGTGCTCGGCCGGGCACCTGCCCCTGCTCCTGGCCGCGCCGGACGGCCGGGTGACCCGGCTCGCCGCGGAGGTCAGCGTGCCGCTCGGGGTCGGCGAGGTCCCGCACCACGAGAGCCGCCACACCGTGGAACCCGGCTCGGTACTCGCCCTCTACACCGACGGGCTCGTCGAGACGCCGGGCAGCGACATCGAGGAGCAACTCGACTGTCTGGCAATGGCTTTGGCCAAGGCGTTCGCCGACACCGACGATCTCGAAACGATGGCCGACTCCCTCCTGGGCGAGATGCTGCCGGACGCCGACGACAACGCGGACGACGTCACCCTGCTCCTCGTGCACATCCCCGACCTGCCGGTGGCCTCGCAGAGCGTGGTACTGGCCGCGCAGCCGAGCAGCGTCGGCGAAGGCCGGCGCTTCCTGCGGTCCACCCTCCTCCGATGGGGGAACGTGGACGACCAACTCTGCGACACCGCCTGCCTGCTCGCGTCCGAGCTGCTCTCCAACGCGGTGAACCACAGTTGTGGCCCGGTCCGGCTGAGACTGCGACATGCGGGACGGGAACTCAGCGTCGAGGTGTGCGACGGCAGCCCCGTCCTTCCGCAGGCCCGGTTCGCCTCGCCCGACGCGGAATCCGGACGGGGCCTGCTCCTCGTGGACTCCCTCGCCGAGTCCTGGGGCACGCTCCCGACAGCCGAGGGAAAGGCCGTCTGGTTCTCCTTGCCCCTCCCGGGCCCGCGTCGCTGAACGCACGCCGCCCTTCGAGTCGGGGCGACGCGAGGGGCACGGCCTACGGGGTCTGCGGCGGGGTGAACTTCGTGAGGACCAGCAGGGCGTCGACGAGGTCGGCCGCCGGGGCGCCGGTGGCCAGGCGGCGCAACTGCTGCCCGAAGACCAGGGCGACGGCCACGCCCGCCAGGCGTTCGGGGTCCGGCACGCCGAGGTGGGTCAGGATCCGGGCGGCCAGGAGGTCGTAGGCGGCGAAGCACTCGGCCGCCGCGGCGCGCAGCCGTTCGTCGCGGCCCGCCTGTACGTACAGCTCGAAGGGCGCGATGTGCCGGCTGTCGAAGGCGTTGCCGCCCGCGACCTGTGCGACCACCTCGGCCGCCTGCCCGATGTCGAACCGCTCGTCGGAGCACGAGTCGGCGAGTTCCGTGAAATGCCGGGTCTCCTCGGCCACGAAGTGCAGCAGGCTTTCGCGCAACAGCTCGTGCTGGGTGGCGAAATGGTAGGTGACCGAACCGAGGGAGACACCCGCCTCCTTGGCGATCCGCCGGTTGGTGAGGGCCGCGATGCCGTCCTGCCCGATGATCCGCAGTACGGCGTCGATGATGCTCTGGCGGGTGTCGGAAGCACGGGGCATGTCGACATTCTGCCCCATCGCGCGACACGGAGGCCCGGGCGGCGATCCGGGCGGCGATCCGAGTGGCGATCCGTGGAACCGGGGCGATGTGAAGGACGTGTCCGTGAGGCCCTGACCGAACGGTCAGGGGTCGACCACGTCCTCCCCTCGCCCTCCCCCCTCCTGCGGGGTTACTTGGCGCCGAGGCCGGCGTCGGAGACCTCGGGCTTGCCGGCGGCCTTGAGGACCTTGTTGAGGATCTTGAGGTCGTAGATGCCGGCGAGGTCGGGTTCCTGGATGAGCTTGGCCTTGACGGCCCAGTCGGATTCGGTCTTGAGGGTGCTCGCGAGGGGGTCGTCGGTGACGAGGATGCTGGGCCAGGCGGGGTCGATGACCTTGGGGTCGAGTGCCTTGCCGCCGAGGGTTTTCAGGGCGGCGTTGGCGGAGGCCTTGGCCTTGTCGGGGTTGGCGTTGATCCAGTCGTTGGTCTTGACGGTGCCGGTCAGGACGGCTTCGACGACGTCGGGGTGCTCCTTGAGGAACTTCTGGGACACGATGACGTTGGTGATGACGAACTTCTTGTCGGGCCAGAGTTCGGTTTCGTCGAGGAGGACCTTGGCGCCTTCGGAGACGAGTTTGGAGGCGGTGGGTTCGGGGACCCAGGCGCCGTCGATGGAGCCCTGCTTGTAGGCGTCGGGGGTGACCTTGTTGTCGGTGCGGACGACGGAGACGTCGCCCTTGCCGGATTCGGGGTCGACGTTCCAGCCCTTGGTGCCGATCCAGTTGAGGAAGGCGACGTCCTGGGTGTTGCCCTTTTGGGGGGTGGCGATCTTCTTGCCCTTGAGGTCGTCGAGGGTTTTGATCTTGTCGGGGTTGACGACGAGCTTGACGCCGCCGGAGGCGGAGCCGGAGATGATGCGCAGGTTGGTGCTCTTGGACTTGACGTAGCCGTTGATGGAGGGGGAGGGGCCGATGAAGCCGATGTCGAGGGAGCCGCCGTTGAGGGCCTCGATTTCGGAGGGGCCGGCGTTGAAGGTCTGCGGCTTGATGGTGGTGGCGCCGAGTTCCTTGGCGATGAGGCCTTCCTGGATGCCGACCAGGGCGGTGGCGTGGGTCAGGTTGGGGAAGTAGCCGATGCGGACCTCGGGGGCGGAGAGCTTCTTGCCCTCGGCGCCGGCGGGTGCGGGCTTGTCGGCGGACTTGTCCTTCTCGGCATCGGAGCCGTAACCGCACGCGGTGAGCAGCAGCGGAAGCGCGGCGGTGACGGCGATGGCACGCAGGGCGGTGAGCGGTCTTGCAGCAGACACGGAAGTGTCCTTTCACGGGATCGAGTTCAGGGAGCAACGGCAGTACGAACTGCGGAGGTGCGAACTGCGGCGGTACGGAAGTGCGGGGGGACCGGGACGGGCGACGCGACACCGTCGGCACGCACGGCGTCGCACCGCTCCCGGCCTCGGAGGCGGGTCGCGGTCAGGGACCGGGCAACGGACGGGCGTGGGATGCCCCGGGAGCGGATGTGCGTCCCACGTGTCGCACACGGGGGGACGAGAGCGCCCGGGCGGTGAGGCCGGCCGAGGGGCCCGGGCGGCCGATCACGAGCGGAACCGCACGTCCGGCGGCGCGCTGATCCGCACGTGGGGTCGGGCCCGCGGGAGGTGTCAGGCGGGCTGACAGATGGCGCTGGAGGTACGGACCAGGTCGATGTGTCGACGGGAGGTCAGAGGCGGCATCCGGCGCGCGTGATGCGGTGTTCGCACGGCCACCTCCCTCATTTCCTCGTTTTCCCACCGGGTTGGTAGGCATATTGGCAGACGGCAACACCCGCCCCAAGAGGTTGACCACATGTTGGACGCCGGAATCTCGCGATGCGAGAAAGCGCAGGTGGGGCGAGGGTCAGGGATTGGTCCAGGCCTCGGGGGTGCCGGCCAGCGCGGAAACGTCGGCGGGCAGTTGGGACGATGCGACGTCCGCGAGCGACACACCGTCGAGGATCTCGCGCACGTTGGCCCGCAGTGCGATCCACAGGGGGAGGAGCGCCTCGGCCGGTCCGGTGTAGGACAGGTCCGGCGGGCGGACCCCGCGCACCGAGACGAGCGGGCCGTCCACGACGCGGATGACGTCGGCGATGCTGATGGACTCGGCCGGCTTGGCCAGGCGGTATCCGCCGTTGCCGCCGCGCCGGCTGAGCACGAGGCCGCCCCGACGCATGTCGTTCAGGATGCCTTCGAGGAATTTGTGCGGGATGTCCTGGGCTTCGGCGATCGCCTCGGCCTTCAGTGGCCCGTCGTCCTGTGAGCCGGCGAGCTGCAGTGCGGCACGTACCGCGTAGTCCGCCCTGGCTGAGATCCGCATACCGGCATTATCCCGTACACCGCCGATCGACGTTCCCGGCCGATGCCCGGGGCGACGTCCCGGAACGCGTGTCCACGTCGGGTCGTGGTGGACACGCGTCCCGTGGGTGCCCGCCGTCAGTGGAAGGTCGCCGCCACCGCGCGGTGGGAACCGTTGAGGTAGTGCTCCCCGATGGAGCGCAGACGGTGCGCGGCAGGGTGGTGGGCGGTCAGGACGCGCGCGTTGCGCCAGAAGCGGTCCAGACCGGGGGCGTCCGCCAGTTCCAGCACCCGCGTGGTGATGTGCAGGGCGGCCTTGGAGGTCACCGTCTCGGCCGTGGCGACCAGGGCCCCGACGCCTGCGGCCTCCTCGTCGTCGAGTCGCGCGCCCGTGTCGAGGGCCTGCGCCATCACCTCCGTCGCCCGGTCGACCACGGCGGTGGCGGTCTGGGCCGCGGAGGCGAGTTCCCCGTACGTCAGGAAGAGATCCGGGTCCGTGCCGGGGAGCCGGTGCGCGCGGCCGCCCCTGCTGAGGTCGCGTGCCTCGCCGAGAGCGCCCTCGACGATGCCCAGGCCGACGTGGCACAGGGCGAGCCGGAGCGCCGGCTCGGCGAGCGCGGTGAAGGGCGCGGTCGTCTCCTCGTCGTCCGGCCGGCGGCCCAGCACCTGCCCGGGCGGGATGGTGACGCGGTCGAGGATGATCTCGCCCGCGCCGACGACGCGCTGCCCGAGGCGGTCGTGGGCGGGTTCGACGGTCACGCCCCGTGCGCCGGGCGGGATCAGCACGGTCAGGACGTCACCGGTCACGGCGCAGCGGGCGTCGACCACGATCTGGTCGGCGACGGCGGCCGCCGTGTCCACGAACCGGCACCCGTTCAGGACGTGGCCGTTGTCGCGCGGCCTCAGTGTGAGGTCCTGTCCGTCGGTGTCGTCGTCGGGCGCGATGCCGCGGAACGCGCCCGACCACAGCCACTGCGCCCGCACCGACTCCTCTTCGAGGGCGTCCGCGTGGTGTTGACTCGCGTGGAAGCGTCCGCTCCACGCGTGGACGTAGTGACGGGCGAGCACCTCCCCGACGGAGCTGTCCGCCGAGGCGATCCTCCGGATGACGGCGCATCCCGTACGCCAGTCGCTCCCGCGCTCCGGCGTCGGCGGGGTGAGGGCCGCGAGCAGGCCGGCCTCGCGCAGTCGGGCCACCTCGTCGGTCGGCGGCCTGCCCGCATGGTCGCGGGCGATGGCGTCCGCGGCGAGGTCGTCCGCCACGTCGCGGGTGGTGCGCAGGAGTACGCGGCGCCGCTCGGCGGCGGTTGTGCGGTCGAGGGTGCTCGGCGTCATCGGCACGGGCGTCACCGACAGGCCCGGGCGCCGCCGCGTGGCGCTGGGCGGACGGCGGTGCCATGGGGGATGGCAGGGGTCATGTCGGCTGCTCCGGGGCGTTGTCGGGTGGCGTCGGCCGGTGGGGAAGGGAGGGGTGAGGAAGAGGGATGAGGAGGCGCGCGAGGGGTGGGGCGCGGGTGGGAGCCGGTCGAGACCGGGCGGGGCGGCCTGCGGTGCGGTCGCGGCCCCGGCCTTGCGGGGGTCGCCCGCGGCGGCTGGTCAGGAGCGGGGTGTCGAGCCCGGCGAGTATGGGCGACACCGGCGTATGGACGGGCGACACGTCACCGAGATCCCCACCTTTCCCATCGGATTGCTAGGGATACTCGCCCGAAGTGGCCCTCCAGGCAAGGCGTGACCGAATGGCGGACAGCCCGGTCTCGGAATGGAAGACGCTGTCGGCGGCGTCGCGCCGGGGGGCCGGCTGGGCCGGGTGGGGCCGGGTGGGTCCGGCGTCCACACCGCTCCGGCGGCCGGATCGGCTTTCCCTATGTATTCAGTAGGAAAGTATTGACGCGCGCCCGTCGAGCACCTCAGGATGTGGCCATGCCCCCGTCGCAGCCGTTGCTCGTACGCCGCAGGCACGTTGACTTCCGTCTCGTCGCCGGCGCGGCCTGCCGACCCTTCTAGGGCTTTCCGCCAGGGCACTTCATGTGACGCGCGCCGATGACCCGGCCGCTCGCTCTCGCCGTACGCACGCCTTCCCCGCATCCGGTGGCCGACTCCGGCCCACCGTCGCTCCGGGGTCGCCCGACGTGCGGCGCCGACTCTCGCTGTCGAACCGACCGCGGACGTCCTCTTGCCCTGACGTGGTCGAACTCCCGGTATCCGTACCCCACTCCGAGCAGCCGAAGGGGCTCACCATGACCACCGCACTTCCCGCACCCTCCGCCCGCCGTTCCCCGACCCCCCGCCTCCAGCTGGTCGGCGACCGCCCGCCCGGCACCTCCGTCGACGGGATCGGCGCCGGCCGCGTCGGATACCTCGTGTTCCTGCCGGCGGACGTCGACCCGGCGGCGCTGATGAGATCACACGGCATCCGCCCGGAGGGCCGACCCCTCGAACCCGCGAGCCCCCCGGCTCCCGAGTCGGAACCGACGCCCCGTCACGAACGGGTTCACACCGACGGCGCCCTCCGGATCGACCGGGCGCGTCGACTGGTCGAGGTCGACGGGCGCGAACTGGACCTGACGTACCTGGAGTTCGACCTCCTGACCCACCTCGTGACCCACCCGCACACGGTGCACACGCGCGATGCCCTCCTCTCGGGCATCTGGGGCTACGGGCGCATCGGCGACGGCCGTACCGTCGACGTCCACATCGCCCGACTGCGCGGCAAGCTCGGCCCCGCCCACCGGGACCGCATCTCCACCGTGCGCCGCGTGGGCTACAGGTACGTGCCGGTCCAGCGGTAGGGCCGGGCCCGCGGCGCCGCCACCGGGGGTGGACGCCCGCCCGGGATCCTGCTCGCGCTCGTCGACCCCGTACGGACGCGCGGGATGAGCGAGGCCCGGTGGAGGCACCCTCCGTTGCCCCCGGCCGTGGGGCGCGAGGGTGACGGGGCGTGGTCACGTGTCTCGGAGCCGCCCGTGCGGGTAGCAGTGAGGCAGGCGACAGAGGAGCAGCGATGAGTGAGACGGGTCCGTTCGTCGTTTTCGCGAACTTCCTCTCGGATCTGGCGGTGGATCTCGGGGAGGGGCAGGTGCTCACGCAGTGGGCACAGCAGGCGCCGCGGAAGGCGTGGCTGCTGCGGGCCGGGGACGTACTGGTCACCCCGGTCCCCCTGAGTCGGGAGTTCCTGCGGTACGTGTGCGATCTGACGGGGGTGCTCCCGGAGACGGTCACGGTCGTCGAGGTGCCTGCGTCCGGCCCCGTGCCCCTGGCGCGGGCGGTGCGCGAGGCCGGGCTCGCCGAGCACGTCCGGGCGCTCGCCGGCGACCGCGGGGCGGCGCTGCTGCCGACGGCGCTCGACGGGTCGGCGATCGCGTTCGCCCGGGACCTCGGCCTCGCGGTGCACCCCTACCCGACGGTCGACGCCGCGGCGGCCGCACTGAAGACGACCATGCTGCTCAACACGAAGGCGGGCTTCCGCGAGGCGGCCGAGCACCTCGGGATGCGGCTGCCGGCGGGGCGGGTGTGCCGCCGCCACGAGACGGAGGGCGTGGCCCGCGAGCTCCTGGAGAGCCACGAACGTGTCGTGGTCAAGCCCGACCGGTCCGCGGGAGGCCACGGGCTGAGGTTCGTCTCCCGCGCGGACCTGCGGGGCGGGGCGGCCCTGGAGCTGGACACCGTCGGCGGCCCCGAGGGCACGTGGGTCGTGGAGGAGTGCCTCGACGTGGTCGAGTCGGTGAGCATCCAGCTGGAGACCACCGCATCCGGGACACACGCCCTGTTCAGCGGTGCGATGCGGACCGCCGACGGATCCTTCACGGGCTACCTCTCCCCGCTGCCGCCGTCCTCGGCGCACTCGGCCGAAGAGCTGGAGAAGTGGGGGACGGCCCTGGGCCGCCATCTGGCCGACCACGGCTACGCCGGACCGTTCGGAGTCGACGCCCTGGTGAACGCGGACGGGGAGGCGTACGCGAGCGAGAGCAACATCCGCCGTACGGCCACCACCACGCCGCACGCCATGGTCACCCGCCTGACGGCGGCATCGCCCGTCACCCGTCCGGCCTGGTCGGTGGCCACGGGGCGGACGCGGCGCCCCCTCGGCTTCGACGGAGCCCTCGACCGGCTGCGGGAACACCGACTCGCCTTCGATCCGGCGAGCGGCGAGGGCGTGGTCCTCTACGCGGACGCTCCGCCCGACGGCCGCTCCTGGCGGTACGCGGTGATCGCCGGGAGCGTCGGGGACGTGGCGGAACGGGAAGCCGCCCTGGCCGACGCCCTCGACTTCGAGGGCCGCTGACCCCCGGGAGGCTGACCCCCGGGAGACTCCGGGGAAATGCAGGGGGATCCCGGGCGTCGCTTTCCGTGCGGGACACCGCACGTCAACCCCGCGAATGCGGGTAGGCGCAGTGGTCAGAGCCGCCGGTGCGCCGGTTTCGGCACCGACGGACAACGGAAAGTGACGTGTGATCATGAATTCGCATCAGACGGTGCGTCCTCCGCCCGCGCCGGGGGCGCCCGCACCGGGAGAGACGGGGAGCGACTTCGCCCGGCTCTCCAGAAAGATCCAGGCCGCCGGACTGATGGCCCGACGACCCGGCTACTACACACTCCGCATCGCCACCGTGACCGGCCTCTACGGCTTGGGATGGGTGGCGTTCGTGTGGATCGGCGACAGCTGGTGGACACTCTCCGTCGCCGCCTTCCTCGCCTTCGTGTTCGGCCAGGTCGCCCTCCTGGCGCACGACGTCGCCCACCGGCAGGTCTTCCGCCTGCGCAAGGCCGGTGAACTGTCCGGGCGCCTCGCCGGGAACCTCGGTATCGGCATGGGGTACGGCTGGTGGCAGGACAAGCACACCCGGCACCACGCCAATCCGAACCACGAGGACCTCGACCCCGACCTCGATCCGGACATCCTCGTCTGGACACCGGACCAGGCCCGCGCATCGAAGGGACTGCCGCGGCTCCTGGGCCGCTCCCAGGCCTTCCTGTTCTTCCCGCTGCTCACGCTGGAAGGGTTCAACCTGCACGTGTCCGGCCTCCGGTCGCTCGCCGACAAGTCCCTCAGGAACCGGGCCTGGGAGGGCGCCCTCCTCATCGGCCACATCGCGGCCTATCTCGGCGCACTGTCCCTGGTGCTTCCGCCCGGCAAGGCGATCGTGTTCCTGCTCGTCCACCAGTGCCTCTTCGGCGTCTACCTCGGTTCCATCTTCGCCCCGAACCACAAGGGGATGCCGACCCTGCGGGGGATGGACCGGCCCGACTTCCTGCGCCGCCAGGTCCTGACCTCACGCGACGTACGCGGCGGCCTGTTCACCGACATCGTCCTCGGCGGCCTGAACTACCAGATCGAGCACCACCTCTTCCCGAGCATGCCCAGCCCGCACCTGCGCAGGGCCCAGGCCATCGTGCGCAGCCACTGCCAGGAACTCGGCGTCGGCTACCTGGAGACCGGCCTGATCGAGTCCTACCGGCAGACCCTGGCCAGTCTCCACCGCGCGGGCGCCCCGATCCGGGAGGCCCGCGCCGCCTGACCACACCCCCGACCACACCCCCGAGGCCGGAGGCCTACCCGGGAGGACGGAGGCGGGCGGCGAAGACGATGATGTCGTCGTCGGGTTCGGCCGCGAACACGTCCAGCAGCCTCGTGCACAGGGCCTCGGGCTCGTCGGGGCCGGCCGCGGCGGTGCTGCTGAGAAGCCGCAGCCGGTCGTAGAGATCGCTGTCACGGGTCTCGACGAGCCCGTCGGTGACCATCAGGAGCACACTGTTCGGCTCGATGCGGTGGCTGACGGCACGGGGGTGCGGCAGCCCCAGGCCCAGGAGCGGGCCGTGCTCGCGCAGATAGCGCGGGGGGCCGCCGGGGGGCAGGAGCAGCGGCGGCAGATGGCCGGCGTTGGCGACGTGCATCAGGGCGTTGCCCGGTTCGATCAGCACGATGCACACGCTGGTGGTCCACCCGGGCTGGTGCAGGCCCAGCAGGTGGTCGAGGTGCCGCAACAGGACGTGCGGCGGGTGACCCTGCGCGGCGTAGGCGCGCAGCGCGTGCCGCAACTGGCCCATGACCACCGCTGCTTGAAGGGAGTGGCCGACGACGTCGCCCACGGCGAGCAGCAGCCCGTGAGGGGTGTCGACGGCTTCGTAGAAGTCCCCGCCGATCTCGGCCGTGGCGGCGGCGGGCAGGTAGCGCACGGCGAGTTCCACGCCGGGGGAGTCGGGCAGGGTGGCGGGCAGGAAGGTCCGTTGAAGGGTCAGGGCGAGTTCGTGTTCCTGCCCGAACCGCTCGACGACGTCCTTGTGCTCGACCGTCAGCTCCGCGTACAGGGCCATGACCCCGGCGTTGGTCTCGGTGAGTTCCTCGTTGAGACGTTCCAGCTCGTCACGTTGGGCGTGGGCCTCCTCCAGCGCGGCGATCAGGTCGCGGGTCTGTGCCTGGAGGTCGTCGATCGCGCTGGCGGGGGCGTCCGCCTCCACGAGGGCCCGGAGCTGCGCCACCTCCAGGGTTCTGGCGGCGAGTTCGGGGACCGGGCAGATGATGTCGATCCGGCCACCGCGGGCGAGCACCGCCGCCGTCGCGGGCCGGTCGGCGGTGTCGGGGGCGGGTTCGTAGCGGGTCTGGGGCAGCAGCCGGGTGACGGCCGCCAGCGACTCGTTGCCGGGCACGCGGTCGTCGCGCCACCGCAGGGAGGCCTTGAGCGCGGCCGGCTCCCGCAGCACGTCGAACGTCGCGGTCATGGGGGCGGGACGCAGGAGATCGCGACCGAGTTCGCTCAACGCCGTGGCCAGGCGCACCTGGTCACGGTTGTCGAGACCGACGGCATGGGCGATGGCCTTCGCGCGGCGGCGCAGGTCGAAGACGTCCTTCTCGGTGCCGACCGAGGTGACCAGCGCGGGAGCGTGGCCGCGGGTGCGGGGGACGGGCGCGTTCACCAGGCTCCCTTGGCGACCACCACGCTGGCGTCGTCGCGGCGGGTCCCGGCATGGCGCAACAGGCCGGTGGCGATCAACGCCGGCGGATGGTGCAGCAAGGGGGCGACGTCGCCGGGCTTCCAGCGTTCGTTGAGCCCGTCGGAGTGCATGATCAGGGCCCCGTGGGCGGGCATGTGGTGTTCGTACGTGCGCAGTTGGCGCATCTGGTTGCCGACGATCCCGGGGTGGGAGAGCAGGCCGGCGCGGGAGTCGGCGGTGACCACCGCCGCGCCGATGTTCCCGATCCCGCAGAACAGCAAGCGGCCGTCGGGCTCCAGACGGGCGACCGCGACCGCGGCGCCACGGGTCCCGCGCAGGGCCCGGTGCACCTCTTCCACGACCTGCTCCGGAGTGCGCGCCGTCCCGGAACGGAAGGCCTGGACGGCAGCCTGCGACGCGATCGCGGCCATCGGGCCGTGCCCGAGTCCGTCGCAGGACATCACCAGCAAACCCCGGCCAGGCCCCGCGGCGGCACCGTGGACGAGGGCGGAACGCCCCCCGGCCGCCGGCCGCGCCGATCGATCGGACCCGTGGGAGGCGCCGTACGGGCGCGGGGCCGTACTCCGGGCCGCGGTCATCGCCGACCAGTCGAGCGCGGTAGCGGACACACTCGGCCGGCCGGCCCGTTCGTCCCGTACCCCGGTGTCCCGCGCGGCCCGCTCGCCGGTGTCGACGCGTGCGGCCCAGGCGTCGCCGCACACCTCCTCGCCGCCCATGGGCCGGGTGATTCCTCCCACGACGGCCTCGCCCGTCACCGACGGGTGCAGGGGGTGCGGCCAGAAGCGGGCCAGTTGCACGGTCCCGATTCCCGGCACGGAGTGGATGTCGAACCGGTCCGCCAGGCGCTGTACGGCGCCCAGGCCGATGCCCAGGGTGCCGACGGTCGACACCCCGTCGCGCAGCGCCGCCGCGACGTCCGGCATGCCGGGGCCGCCGTCGACGACCACGACCTCGACCCCCGCCACGGCCTCGTTGCGCAGCACGCGCAGCAACATGGAGCCGTCGGACGAGTACTTGGTGACGTTGGTCGCCAGTTCGGCGACGGCCAGCACCAGTTGGGCGGTGCGGTGTTCTCCCAGACCGATCCGCCGGCCCAGGGCGGCCGCGGCGCCGCGGGCGGCCTCCGGCTGGTCGCGGAACCAGGCGGAGTCCTCGCAGTCGAGCAGCCGCGGCCCCTCGACGCCCGTCACCGGGCCCACTTGGTGATGGTGACCGTGGTGCCGCGCCCCGGTTCGGTGTCCAGGACGAAGTCGTCGACCAGCCGCTTGGATCCGGACAGGCCGAGGCCCATGCCGTTGCCCGAGGTCCAGCCGTCGGTCAGGGCCAGGTCCACGTCGGGGATGCCGGGCCCGTGGTCCACGAAGTTCAGTCGCACTCCCCGCCGACCCCGTTCATCGATCACGGCGGCGGTCATGGTGCCCCCGCCGCCGTAGATGAGGGTGTTGCGGGCCAGTTCACTTGCGGCAGTGATCAGCTTGGTCTGCTCCACCAGGGAGAGCCTGCATTCCTGCGCCAGGGCGCGGACGAGTTGACGGGCCTGGACCACCCCGGCGTTGGCGGTGATCTCCAGTACCTGCGGGCCGTGGGAAGGCCCGTTCACAGACCGGCCGCAGCATCCGGCGCGACGCCCTCACGGCCGTGTCCGGTCGGGGAGACGGACGTGTTCTCGCCCATCGCGACCGCGCGTGCCTGCTCCAGCATCCGCAGCCCCTTGTCCAGGGTCAGGGCGGTGCGCACGCCACCGAGCGAAAGGCCGAGCTCCACCAACGTGATGGCGACCGCGGGACGCATCCCGACCACGACGGTCTGCGCGTCCAGCAGGCTGGAAATGGACGCGATGGTGGAGAGCATCCGACCCACGAAGGAGTCGACGATCTCCACGGCGGTGATGTCGATGACCACCCCGTGCGCGCCGGACTCCACCACCGCGGCGGCGAGATCGTCCTGAAGGAGCATCACCGCCTGGTCGTCCAGATCGGTCTGGATGGACACCAACAGCACTTGTCCGATCCGCAGGACCGGAACCTGCTCGCTCACCGGCCACCGGCCTGCGGCGCCGTACGCGAGAAGGAGACGCCGGAGCGGCGCAGCGCGTGCCGCAGGGCGTCGGCGAGGGTGGCCTTGGTGACGATGTCACCGAAGTCGATGCCCAGGGCCACGATCGTCTGCGCGATCTGCGGACGGATGCCGGATATGGTGCATTCCGCACCCATCAGACGCGCCGCGACGACGGTCTTCAGCAGGTGCTGGGCCACTTCGGTGTCCACGGCCGGGACACCGGTGATGTCGATGATGGCCTGCTCGGAGCCGGTGTCGATCAGCGCCTGGAGCATCTTCTCCATCACCACCATGGTGCGCGCCGAGTCCAGGGTGCCGACCAGCGGAACACCGATGACCCCGTCCCACAGCTTCACCACCGGCGTGGACAGCTCCATCAACTGCTCGGCCTGCGCCGAGATCAGCTCCTCGCGGGTCCGGGTGTAGACCTCGATGGTGTACAGGCCCAGGGAGTCCAGGAGGGCGGCGAACTTCAGGTACGCCTGTACGTCGTTGTTCTCGCCGGTCAGGGACGGCTCCAGCGCTTCCTTGAGCGCGAACACGCCGACGGCGGTCTCGGTGGGACTGAACCCCTGCCGGGCCCGGGTCCGCGACAACTCCGTGAGCAGGGCGCGGACCTCACCGAAGGCCTCGCCGCGCCCGTCCAGACTGCCGCTGCCCAGCGCGGCCACCAGCGCGGCGTACAGCTCCTGGAGTTCGCGCTGGACCTCCGCGCGACTCACCCGCCCACCCAGCGAATTGGTTACTTTGTCCGCCCACTCGGCGTCGAGGTTCTCACCCCGGACGGACAACAGGCCGATCAAACGATCCGAAACGTTCTCATCAGCCACGGCGCACATCCTTTGTAGGGAGACCAGACGGTCCCCTCCGGAACTCTAGGCCATCACGCGAGGTGTCCGACACCGGCCAATTCCGGCTGCCCGCAAGCTTCTGGACGTGACCTGATTCACCGACGCCGCAAGGGTTTCTCGTGTATGGAAGCCCTGCTACAGGGAACCGGAAATGCCCCGGATGAGGAACCCGAGACCGTCCCGCCAGACACCCGATCCCCCCGGGAAACGAAAACCTGCGGCAGCCGTATCCGGATCCGCCCCGGACCGATGATTTCGGGCCGAGAGTGAGGGGCGCGACCCACTCTCACCTCGCCTTCGTCACCGTCCGTGTCCGCGAAGAGTGTCATTCGCCACCGGGTTGATTCGATGGCCGGGTCGGATTCTCCGGCCTCGGGTGGATGCCCGGTCGTTTGTCGGGTAGGCGCGTCATCACGACGATGGGTGCTTCCTTCGAGAAAAGACCGCCGACAGGAAAAGCCGCCGCTGCGTGTTCTTCCCGCTCCTGCTGTCAATTCCCCGGCTGATCTACCCCGGAAGGGCACGGCGGATCGCAGGATCCGGCCCCTGTTCCCGAGCAGACCATCGCCCTGCTCGACCATCGATGGAGCGACCATCGCCCGAACCGACCATCGACAGAGTGCCGACCATCGACAGAGTCAAGGCCGATCCGGCCGAGATCAAGGAGAAGGTCCACCGATGACGAACGACCGCCGAACCGATTTCGGCACCCCCACACCGGCAACACCCCGCGGGCAGTCCGAGCGCACGCCCGCGGCGCCCGCCCACCCGGCGACGTCACTGCTCGCAGTCGGAGGGACGGCCCCGATGGCCCTCCTGCTCATGCGCCACGGCCGGGGGCACCGCCGTGGCCGGGGGCACCTGCGATGAAGGCGGCCGCCCTCGCCTACAAGCCGGTCGGGCTGGCCCTGGGCGCCGCCGGCGGCATGATCGCGGGCGCCGTGTTCCGACAGATCTGGAAGCTCGTCGAAGGCGAGGGAGACGCCCCCGACGCCACGGACGAGGACCGGACCTGGCGGCAGATCCTCATCGCCGCCGCCATCCAGGGTGCGATCTTCGCCGTGGTCAAGGCCGCGGTCGACCGCTCGGGCGCCGTGGCTGCCCGGCGTTTCACGGGCACTTGGCCGGGCTGAGCGCAGCGACGCCGGGGAACGGCGCCCGATGGTTCAGAACCCTTGCCCTTTTTCCTTTCGAGCCTTTCACCTTTCGAGAAAAGGAGTTCTCGGTGACCAGCGGCCGATCAGCCCGCCCGACCATGTCCACCCCCATTCCCGCCCGTGTTCCCATTCCCAGGGAACGCCCCGACCAGCAGGCCGCCGGTCCCGACCCCCTGGACATCGCGACGATGATCGAGCACGCGCAGCACCGGTTTCGCCGGGCGTCCTCTTCCGAGGAGCCCGGAAGGACATGACGAAATCGGTGGCAGGGCTCGCCGTTCGCGGGCGCATGCGAGCCGTGATCGGCGCGATTTCCCACGATTCGGAGTACCGAGAGCCCCTCGCCGCCCTGGCCCGACGGGGAAACGGCACGACCCGTCGGCCGAATGTCCGTCTGATCCTCTGAAGATCGACGCAATTTCGGGTGGAGCGCTCCATCCAGGGAAGTCGCACGATGTCGCGCAATGCAGCGGCCCGCTCCCCGGGTCGCATTCGAACCCGGAGGTATGCGGTGCCCAGTACCGCTCTGTCCCTGGTCTCGCCGCCCACCGGTCTGATGGCCCTGTCGGGCGTCTACCGACCTCAGGCGGACACCGGGTTGCTCGCCGAGGCACTCGCCCACGAGGATATCGGGCCCCACACGGAGGTCCTGGAAATCGGTACGGGCACCGGGATGCTGGCGCTGAACGCCGCGTCCAGAGGGGCCCGGGTCACGGCGGTCGACGTCTCCCGGGCCGCCGTGACCACGGCGCGCCTGAACGCCTGGCGTCACCGGCTCCCGCTGCGCGTCCTGCACGGCGACTTCGAGGCCCGCACGGCGGGGCGCCGTTTCGACCTGGTCGTCACGAACCCGCCGTACGTCCCCGCCCCCGGCGATCGGCTCCCCTCGCGCGGCCCGGAGCGGGCCTGGGACGCCGGTCCCGACGGGCGTCGGATCCTCGACCGGATCTGCGCGGGCGCCCCGGCCCTGTTGCATCCGGGCGGCGTCCTGCTCCTGGTGCACTCGGGCCTGTGTGGCGCAGACGAGACCCTCTCCCGGCTGACCGGCGCCGGTCTGACCGCCGAGGTCACGGCCACGGCCTCCGTACCGTGGGGACCCGTCCTGCGCTCGCGACGGTCCTGGCTGGAGCGGCAGGGCCTGGCGGCCGAAGGCGAGCAGTGGGAGGAACTCGTGGTCGTCCGCGCCCGGCGGCCCGGTGACGACGCGACCGCTCGCGCTCGGGGTGGGACGATGGCCTGACAGGCGGTGCGGGACCGCGTGCCCCGCCTGCGGGGACGTGCGTACCCGGGCGACCGCCCGATACGCGAACAACCCACGTGAGTACCCGAGCCCTGCCCGGGACATTCGGCAGGCGGGGCCGGGACGCAGCAGCGATCACGCGGTGCAGAGGCACCGTCCGCTCCGGCAGAGGGACTTCACCCATGGCCGTCCGCAATCAGCTGGTCCATCGCCCGCCCCACGCCGTGTGGGCGGTACTCGCCGACCCGAACCGCTTCGAGGACTGGGTGGTGGGCCCCTCCGATTCCCGGCCCCTCGACCGGACCTGGCCCGACGTCGGCTCCCGACTGTGCTACACCGTCCGGCTCGGCCCCTGGTCGAGCGAAGGCGTCACCACGGTCAGGTACGTCGAGCCCGGCAGGGAACTGGAACTGGAAGCCTCGTTCAAGTCCCTCGGCACGGCCAGGATCTTCCTGCAACTCAGGCCGTGGGGCGAGGAGACCCTCGTCATCTGCGACGAGCATCCCTTGCGCGGCCTGGGCGGAACCCTGCACAACCCCGCCATCGAAGCCCTGATCCAACTCCGCCACCGAGGGATGCTGGCCCGTCTGGCCAGGCTCGTGGAACAGGATCCGGTCGCGGGACAGGACCCCGCCGGGGAACGGGAACCCGCCCGGGAACAGGGCCGGCCGAGGCCCCGCGGTGCCTGACGCGGTGGTGATCGGCGCGGGCCCCAACGGGCTCGTGGCCGCGAACCTCCTGGTCGACGCCGGCTGGAGCGTGGAGGTCCTGGAGGCCCAGCCGGAACCGGGCGGGGCGGTCCGCAGCGACCGCGGTGTCCACCCCGACTACGTCTCGGACCTGTTCAGCGCCTTCTACCCGCTCGCCGCGGCCTCCCCGGTGCTCGCGCGCCTCGACCTCGCCGCGGAGGGACTGCGCTGGAGCCACGCCCCGCGCGTACTGGCCCACCCGCTGCCGGACGGCAGGTGCGCGGTCCTCGAACGCCGGGCGGAGGAGACCGCCGCCGGCCTGGAGGCGTTCGCGCCGTCCGACGGCGCCGCCTGGCAGGACATGTACGAGGTGTGGAGCCGGATCCGGCCCGATCTGATCCGGGCCCTGTTCACGCCCTTCCCGCCGGTCCGCGCCGGGCTTCGCCTCGCGGCCCGACTCCGCGCCGCCGGCGGTCTGCAACTGGCCCGGAACCTGGCGCTGCCCGTGCGCCGCCTGGGCGAGGAGACGTTCGCGGGGGAGGGCGGCAGACTCCTGCTGGCCGGCAACGCCCTGCACGCCGACCTGGCCCCCGAGGCGGCGGGCAGCGGCGGCTTCGGCTGGCTGATGTCGATGCTCGGACAGAGCCACGGCTTCCCCGTTCCCGTCGGGGGCGCAGGCTCCCTGACCGCGGCGCTCGTGAGCCGACTGCGTCGCGGCGGGGGCGTGCTGCGCTGCGGCGAGCGCGTCACCTCCGTCGTCGTCCGAGGGGGCACGGCGGTCGGGGTGAGGACCGCGGGCGGGGAGACGATCGCCGCGCGCCGGGCCGTACTCGCCGACACGTCGGCGCCGGCCCTGTACCGGGACCTCGTCGGCGAGGAACACCTCCCCGGCCGCCTCCTGCGGGACCTGGAACGGTTCCAGTGGGACTTCTCGACCTTCAAGGTCGACTGGGCGCTGACGGGGCCCGTGCCGTGGACGGCGCCGGGAGCGGCCGGCGCGGGCACGGTCCACCTGTCCGACGGCGTGGACGGGCTGACCCGCTTCGCCGCGCAGCTCGCCATGGGGCAGGTACCCGACGAGCCCTTCGCCCTCCTCGGCCAGATGACCACCGCGGACCCCGGCCGCTCGCCCGCCGGCACGGAATCGGCCTGGGCCTACACCCACCTCCCGCAACGCATCACGTCCGACGCCGGCCCCGACCGCATCACCGGCCGCTGGGACACCCGCGAACAGGAAGCCATGGCCGACCGCGTCGAAGCACAGGTGGAACGGTTCGCGCCCGGCTTCCGCGCACTCGTCCGCGCCCGCCGGATCCTGGCCCCCACCACCCTCCAGGCCATGGACGAGAACCTCCACAACGGCGCCATCAACAACGGCACCACGGCCCTCCACCAGCAGGCGATCTTCCGGCCGACCCCCGGCACCGGCCGGCCGGAGACCCCCGTCAAGGGCCTCTACCTGGCCTCCGCGGCCGCCCACCCCGGAGGCGGCGTCCACGGCGCACCGGGCGCGAACGCCGCCCGGGCCGCCCTGCGCCCCCGCGGCGCGCGAACCCTCCTCCACCGCGCCCAGCGCGTCTGACCCGCCCGCCCCGGTGCCGGGACGGGCCAGGTACGCGATCGCGGCGGAGCCCACACGGCCCGCCGCGACCCTCCGCCGCACGCCGCGTCGGCTCCCGGTCAGCTCCTTGAGCGCGGTGTTGGGTTCGAGCACCTTCACCGAGACGGGACGGGCCTCAGCTCCGGCGGCCCCGGCCGACGGCGAAGGCGACGAGGACCCCGGCCAGGGCGGCCCACAGGACGCCCTCACCACCGGCCTGGATCCAGCCGACGAGGCCGAGGAGGACCGCGGTGCACGCCCCCGCCGCGAGGGCGCGGGCATCACGGAGGAAGGTCCACTGGACGCGGCCCGCTCCCGGCTCCCTCAGTTCGGCGACGGCGGTCTTGACGACCAGCGCGGCCACCACGACGGCGACCACCACGAGGGTTGTCTCCACTCACGCTCCCAAGTCGGTTCCGCCCCGACGGCCGGCCGGGGGTCGGACGCGCCGATGGAGGTCAGGGGTCCCGGCGCGGTCGGCGCCGACCGCCTCCTCCTCGTACAGGTGACGGTAGACCCTGTCGCGGCGCGGCAGAAGTGCGGCGTCGCAGCAGGGTGCCGGCGAGGACGAGGGCGACCGCGGCGCCGTAGGCGACGTTGCTCAGCGCCGCCCGGTGGTCGAAGACCGGGGCCAGTACGTAGACGGCGGCGCCCGCGAGCGCCACGCCGAGCCATTCCCAACGACCGTCCAGGGCCACGAGGGCGATCAGCAGCAGGGCGTACCAGGAGTAGCCCGGAGTGAGGAGCACGAAGGACCAGCCGACGACCGTCAGGGCCCCGCTCCAGGGCCGTCGCGGGTCCCCGCGCCACATCACGTGGACGCACACACCGGCCACGGCGACGAGCAGCACGGGGAACGCCCAGCTGTCGGGCAGCACCAGCCGCAGCAGCGCGTAGCGGGACCCGGACGCCGGGTCCTCGTACCCCTCCTCCTGTACGTAGCCGCCGAGGTAGCCGAGGACGGAGCCCTGCGAGAGGAGGACGTACGGCAGGTAGGAGAGGGCGGTGAAGGCCGCGGCGGGCAGGAGCACGACGGCCGCGTCCCGGACCCGGCGGACGCCCGACAGGGCGCCCGGCAGGACGATCGCGGGCAGCAACTTGGTGGCGACGGCGGCGCCCAGCAGCAGCCCGCCGCCGGCCCGGCGCCCCGTCGCCCGGGAGGCGACGAGGCCGAGGCCGACGACCGCGAGGAGCGTGCCCAGCACGTCGACGTGCGCGTTGTTCACGGCCTCGACGGTTACGGCCGGACACCAGGCCCAGTACGCGACCCGACGGAGGTCACAGCCCCTGCGCCGCAGGATCGCGAGCAGCGCGCCGGTCACGCCGAGGGAGATCAGGGCCCCGCCGACCTGGAAGGCCTTGTGCCGGACCCCCTGTGGCGACAACCGGTCGACGGCCAGGAAGTACGCCTCGGCGACGGGCGGGTAGATGGTGTGGACGCCGGGCCGGTTGATGCGCGTGCAGTGGGGCGCGGCGCCCGCGCGGGAGAGGGGGACGAGGTCCGGGCCGGTGCAGGAGGCCCCCGTGGGGAAGAGCCACGGATCGCGCAGCCGCGCGAGCGCCGCATCGCGCGGCGCGTGGTCGTACGGCGAGATCCCGGCGGACTGGACCCGGCCGTCCCACGCGTAACGGTACGAGTCGGTGCTCGTCCGGGGCGGCGCGACCAGCCCGGCCACGGTGACGGCGACCGCCCCGGCGAGGACCAGCGCCACCACGCGCTCGGCCGGGACGCGCCGCAGCGCCGCCAGGGCGAGGCCGAACAGGAGCCAGCAGACGGCGTACCGGGCGAACAGGCCGACCGGGTCGGTGAAGACACCGTCGTACCGCACGGTGAGGACGAGCGCCGTCACGAGGGCGGCGAGGGCGGCGGAGGCGAGGGCGGTACGCGGGTTCACAAGGCGCAAGCGTTCCAGGAAGAGCCCGTCCGGCGGGGCCCGACGCCCCTGACGTCCGCGTTTCGTAAGGTGTCGAATCCGCTCCCGGGCATCGTCGCGGGGGTGTGATGGAGACATGCGTTTCACTCTGCCCCCGGGGCCGCCGATCACCTTCAGGGCGCGGCTCCACGACGCCCGCACCGCGACCGCGATCGGCCGATGGCTGGCCCTGGCCTTCGTCGTCTGCTTCGCGACCGGTGTGCTGAGCCACTTCCTCCAACACCCTCCGGGATGGCTCGCGGACCATCTGCCGAGCCGCCCGTACTGGGGCTACCGGCTGACCCAGGGCCTGCACGTGGCCTCGGGCATCGCCGCGATCCCGCTGCTGCTCGCGAAGCTGTGGGCGGTCTACCCGCGGCTGTTCGCGTGGCCGCCCGTACGGTCCGTCCTGCACGCGCTGGAGCGCCTGTCGGTGGCGGTGCTGGTCGCCGCCGCCCTCTTCCAGCTCTTCACCGGCCTGCTGAACACGTTCCAGTGGTATCCGTGGCCGTTCAACTTCGTGCCCGTCCACTACGCCGTCGCCTGGGTCGTCATGGGCGCCCTGCTGCTGCACGTCGCGGTGCAATGGCCCCGGATCCGGGACCACTTCACCCTCGATTCCCCCGGCACGCTGTCCCTGCCCGAGGCCGACGGACCGAACCGGCGGCAGCTGTTGGTCGGGGTCACCGCCGCGGTGGGAGCGGTCACGATCACGACCGTCGGGCAGTCGGTGACCGCGCTCGGCCGGCTGGTGCTGTTCGCCCCCCGCAGCCCGGCGTACGGAGTGCAGGGACTGCCGGTGAACCGCACGGCCGCGGCCGCGCGCGTCACCGAGGCCTCGCTCGCCGACTGGCGCCTGACCGTCCACGGACCCCGCCCGTTCGCCCTGACCCTGGACGAACTCAACGCCCTGCCCCAACACGAGGTGACGCTGCCCATCGCCTGCGTCGAGGGGTGGAGCAAGTCGGCCCACTGGACGGGGGTACGGGTCCGCGACCTGCTGGAGCGGGCGGGAGGCGGCCCCGGCTCGCGGGCCCGCGTGGTGTCGCTGGAGGCGGCGGGCGCCTACCGGGTCATGGACATGGGGCGCCTGTACGCGCAGGACCCCCTCACCCTGCTCGCCCTGCGGCTCAACGGCGAGGTGCTCTCCCTGGACCACGGCTACCCCGCCCGGATCATCGCCCCCAACCGGCCGGGCGTCCTGCAGACCAAGTGGGTCGGCCGACTGGAGGTCGTGCGATGAGGTCCCGATACGTCCTGGGAGCCCTCGGACTCGCCCTGATGGCCTGGGGCGGGCTGCTCCTGGTCCGACAACCCGAACCCTGGCGGATCGCACTGTGGCTCGGGGGCGCGGTCGTGGTGCACGACGGGTTCGTCGCCCCGCTCGTGTGCGCGATCGCCGCCCTGACCGCGGCGGCCGGACTCCGCCTGCGGGGCGTTCCGCGCGCCGCCCTGATCGTCGCGGGTTCCCTCACCGCGATCGCCCTGCCCCCGCTGCTGCGCCCCGGCGGCGCGGCCAACGCGACCGTCCTGCCGCTGGACTACCTGCGCAACTGGCTGCTGACGATGGCGGTGATCGCCGTGCTCACCTTCCTGTACACGGGCACGCGCGCCGCCCTGCGCCGGGCGGCCCGCCGGCACTGAGCGCACGGCAGCCGCCCTCCGGCCGGAAGAACGTTCCGGCCGGAGGGCGGACCGACGGCGCGGTGCGGTCAGCGCCCCAGCCGCACGAAGTGCCGGCCCGCCGCCTGCCAGCTGTCGGCCCGGCTCCAGCCCGCGCCCTCCGCCGCCGCGCACAGGGCGCGGGTACCGAGCCTGGCCCACCGGAAGGGCGCCCCCCGCCCGCCCTGACCGTCGTCGACGTGGACCTCGACGCGTTCGTCCACGTCGGCGCCGACCACCTCGACGAACAGGGCCCCGTCGGGAGCCGTGAGTTCGGCCGCCCGGCGCAGCAGGGCCGCGGGATCGCCGCCGATCCCGATGTTGCCGTCGATGAGCAGCACCGCGCCCCAGCGACCCTCGCGGGGCAGCGGGTCGAACACCGACCGGCACAGGGCGCTGCCGCCCGCCCGTACGGTGCGCTCCACGGCGGCCGGGGTGACGTCCACGCCGAGCGCCGTGTGTCCCCTGCGGGCGAGCGCGGCGACCAGCCGGCCCGGGCCGCAGCCCACGTCGAGGACCGGGCCCCGGCAGCGGTCCAGGACGGTGTCGTCGGCCGTGTCCGGCTCCGCGCACCAGCGTTCGACGTCCAGGGGCAACAGCCAACCGTCGCCGCGCCGCAGGAACAGGGGCCCCTGGCCCGAGCGCAGCGCGTCGGCGTACGGGTCGGCCTGCCAGGTGCGGGCGGGTTCCAGGAGCCGGACGGTCATCGCGTCACCGCGCACAGGTCGGCGTGCAGGGCCGCGAACCGGGTGCCCGGCGCGGCGGCCGCGACACGAGCCGCGTCCTTCGGGGTGTCCACGTCACACAGCTCGGGCAGGTCCCGCACGGCCAGCCCCGCGGCCGTCAGCCGCCGCCGCTGCACCGCGCCGGTGTGCGGCACGGACATCGGGACGCCGCGCAACAGGTCCGGGTCCGGGGCGGCGAGCCCCAGCGCCCAGAAGCCCCCGTCGTCCGCGGGCCCGAACCAGGCGTCCGTGTCCGTGAAGTCGAGCCCCTGCCGGAGCAGCTCCGGGGTGACCTGAGGGGTGTCCATCCCGATGAGCAGGGCCGGTCCGCCCGCCAGGGCGAAAGCCGCGGCGAGGCGGGCGTCGAGGGTCCCCGCGCACTGCCGCCGGACGTCGATGCCGTCCGGCAGCCAGGGGCCGGCCTCCCCGTCCAGGACCAGGATCCGCCGTCGCGCCGGGGTCGCGAGGACGGCGGCGAGGGTGTCACGGAGCGCGGCGCACGCCAGCTCGGCGGCCTGATCGGGGGTGAAGTGCGGGGTCAGCCGGGTCTTCACCCGCCCGGCCACGGGCGCTTTGGCGATGACGAGGAGCGTGCTCACGCGGCGACCCCCTCACCCGGTGCGCAGCGGGCGTCGGGGGCCTCGTCCAGGACCCGCCGCATGTCGTGCACGGCCTGCCAGGTGCCCCGCCAGGTCCCGGTGACCTTGGACTTGCCCGAGCGGGGCAGGTAGGGGACGTCCGTCTCGCTCACCCGCCATCCCGCGTCTGCGGCCCGCACGACCATCTGGAGCGGGTACCCGCTGCGGCGGTCGGTCAGGGCCAGGTCGAGCAGGGCCTCGCGGCGCGCGACGCGCATCGGACCGAGGTCGTGCAGTCGCAGGCCGGTGCGGCGGCGCAGCATCCGGGCGAGCGCGAGGTTGCCGGCCCTGGCATGGACCGGCCACGCACCGCGGCCCCGCGGCCGGCGCCGGCCGAGCAGCAGGTCCGTCTCGCCGGCGGCGATCCGGGCCGCCATGGGGGCGAGCAGCCCGGGATCGAGGGAGCCGTCGCAGTCGCAGAAGCAGACCAGGTCGGCACGCGCGGCCAACAGTCCGGCGTGGCAGGCGGCCCCGAACCCGCGTCGGGGCTCGTGGACGACCGTGGCCCCGAGGGCGCGGGCGATGTCGGCGGAGCCGTCGGTGGAACCGTTGTCGACGACGATGGCCCGCCAGCCGGCAGGCACGCGGGCCAGCACCCAGGGCAGGGCCTCCGCCTCGTCGAGGCACGGCAGTACGAGGTCCGCGCGGGGCGGTGCACAGGCAGATTCAGTCACCCTCCACACCGTAGGAACCGGACAGCCCGGAAAGGCGATTCAAGACCTTACGAAACGCGGACGCCGTGCCGTGTGCGGACCTCCGGGGGCCCCGGCCGCGGCCCGCGGTGTCACCCTTGAGGCATGGCATCGAGCATCGAGCGGCATCCGGACACGGCCCCGCACACCGAGCGGGAACCCGCGCCCGCCGAGACCCCCGGCCTCGTCATGGTCGTGGACGACGACCCGACCGTCTCGGAGGTGGTGGCCGGCTACCTGGAAAGGGCCGGATACCGCGTCGTGCGGGCCGCCGACGGCCCGGCCGCGCTCCGCGCCGCGCAGGAGCACCGACCCGACCTGGTCGTCCTCGACCTGATGCTCCCCGGCATGGACGGACTCGAAGTCTGCCGGCGCCTGCGCGCCCACCGGGACGGGACCCCTCCCGTCCCGGTGGTCATGCTGACCGCGCGCGGAGACGAGGACGACCGGATCCTGGGCCTGGAGGTCGGCGCCGACGACTACGTCACGAAGCCCTTCAGTCCGCGCGAGCTGGTCCTGCGCGTACGGTCGGTCCTGCGCCGGGCGGCCTCGACCACCGCCCCGAACGCCGGACCGGCGCTCGCCGCGGCCGGTATCGCCATGGACCCGGCCGCCCGTCGGGTCACCAAGAACGGCAGCGAACTGTCCCTCACCCTCAGGGAGTTCGACCTCCTCGCCTACTTCCTGGGGCACCAGGGCCAGGTCTGCGACCGGGAGCGGCTGATGCGCGAGGTCTGGGGATGGGACTTCGGCGACCTGTCCACGGTCACCGTCCACGTCCGCCGACTGCGCGGCAAGATCGAGGACGACCCGGCGAATCCGCAGCTGATCAGGACCGTGTGGGGAGCCGGGTACCGCTTCGAAACGGTCCCCGACACCGCGCGCGGCGCGGCGGGTGCCCCGGGTGCCCCGGGTGTCCTGACGGAGGACGGCCATGCGTGACCTGCTGCTCATCGCCCTGTACGCGCTCCTCGGCGCGGGCGCCGCCGGACTCCTCGGAGCGGTGGCCCTGCGGATACTGCGCCGTCGCAGCATCGCCGTCTCCCTCGCGGTCGTGGCGGCCGTCGCGGTCTGCGCGATGCTGGCCGGAACGCTCACCGTGGCATGGGCGATGTTCCTGTCCTCCCACGACCTGGCCGTGGTGACCACCGTCGTCGCGATGGCCGCCGCAGTGTCGCTCGTCACCGCCCTGCTGTTGGGCCGCCAGGTGGTGCTGCGCTGCCGCGAACTCGTGCGCGCGGCGGGCGAGTTCGGAGAGGTGGGAACCTTCACGGCGCCCACCGTGCCCGCCCCCGCCGAACTCACCGCACTGAGCCGGGAACTGGACCGGACCGGCGCGCGTCTCGCCGCCTCCCGCGAACGGGAACGCGCCCTGGAGACCTCACGGCGCGAACTCGTCGCCTGGATCTCGCACGACCTGCGCACCCCCCTCGCCGGCCTGCGCGCCATGTCGGAGGCGCTGGAGGACGGCCTCGTGGCCGATCCCGCCCGCTACCACCGGCAGATGCGCGCCGAGGTGGAACGCCTCAACTCGATGGTCACGGACCTGTTCGAGCTGTCCCGCATCCACGCGGGCGCCCTCAGCCTCAGCCCCACCCGACTGTCCGTCTACGACCTGGTGGGCGACGCGCTGGCGGGCGCCGACGCCCTCGCCCGCCAACACGGCGTTCACCTGGCCGGCGAGGGCGTGGCCCCGCTGCCGGTGGAGGTCGACGGCAAGGAGATGACCCGGGTGCTGTCCAACCTCCTCGTGAACGCCATCCGGCACACCCCGGCCGACGGCACGGTCGCGATCGCCGCCGAACGCCGCGCGGGCGCGGTGGTGGTGTCGGTCACCGACGCCTGCGGCGGCATCCCGGAAGAGGACCTCCCGCGCGTCTTCGACACCGGGTGGCGTGGCGCCCCGGCCCGCACCCCTCCGTCGGGGGCGGGTCTGGGCCTCGCGATCGTCCGGGGCATCGTCGAGGCCCACGCGGGCCAGGCCGACGTCCACAACGTGCCGGGCGGCTGCCGCTTCGAACTGACCCTTCCGGCCCCGGTGTAGCCCTTCCCTCCCGCCCCGCCCTGCCGGCGCCGGGGCCCACCCCCCGTCCGCCGATCGCGGTCCCGGTCCGGACCGCGGCGGCGCGATGGAGGATGTGTCCGGATATCGATCGCTCATCCGAGTCAACTTGAGCCGGTCACCTTCCCGGCAGTCACGCTGCGTGTTCATTCTGGAGCTGTACGTACTCATCGGTGAAGGGATCAGCATGAGCGACCCGTTCGAGCAGCAGACCGCCAACGCCCTGGCCGCGGCCCCGCCCGTCATCCTGGCCGCCGGCCCCCGCGAACTCCCCGCCGAGGCGCCGCCGAAGCCGGACGCCGAGTGGCAACTGCCCCACGGCACGGCGTGGGTGTACCTCGCCAACAGCAAGCACGGCCTGGTCAGGCCGATCATCCTGGCCGACGGGTTCAACTCGGGCCCCAGCACCCTGGAATTCTCCTGGGCGGCCCTGGAGACCCGCAACCACCCGCTGATCAGCTCCCTGCGCAATGCGGGCCGGGACGTCATCCTGCTCGGATTCAAGGAGCGCAGCGCCTCGATCCTGGTCAACGCGCAGGCGGCCGCGGCCGCGATCCTGCGCGCCATCGCCGAGCGGCTCGGCGAAGAGCCCCTCGTCGTCGGCGGCTTCAGCATGGGCGGCCTGGTCACCCGCTACGCCCTGGCCAAGATGGAGACCGAGGACATCGACCACCAGACCTCCCTCTACTTCTCGTGGGACAGCCCGCACCGCGGCGCGTACATTCCCCTCGCGCTCCAGGCGTTCGCGCACTACATCCGCAAGCTGAACCCGCGGTTCTCCGACCAGATGAACAGCCCGGCCGCCCGGCAGCTCCTGCGCTGGCACATCGAGTCGTGGGAGGACACCCCCGTCGTCAGCCAGGAGCGGACCGACTTCCTGGCCGCCCTGGAGAGCGTGGGCCAATGGCCCCGGCGGCCCCGCAGGATCGCCCTCGCCAACGGCGTCGGAACCGGCCTCGGCAACGGCATCCCCGCCGGAGCCACCGCCGTCAAGGGCAAGGGGCTGGGCATCACCGGCACCGATCTGCGCACCCAGCCGACGGGCACCGACTCCCTCGCGGCCACGCTGCGGGTCATCACCTCGCAGAAGGCCGAGGTCCACGCCCCGGGCCTGCCCGATGTCGACGGCGCACCCGGCGGCACCCTGGAGGGCTTCGGGATCCTCGCCGACGCACTGAACAAGATCATCGGCCTCGGTGTGGACCACCCGATCCGCAGTCACTGCTTCGTACCGGCCGTCAGCGCGGTCGACGTGCGCGACATCGACACCCGCGCGGACCTGTACGTGAACATCGACGACCTCCCGCCGGAGGAGAGCGGGTTCGACGAGTTCGTCCTGGCCTCCGGGAACGAGGAGCACACCAAGATCACCGCAGAGCTCGGCACCTGGTTGATCGAGCGGCTCCCGTAGCGGGTCCGACCTCACGGGCGTCCAGCCGGCGCCCTTCGCCGTCGGGCGGGTGCCGGCCGGTGTCCGGTCCGCCGCCCCGACCAGGTCGGGACGGCGGACCGGGGTCGAAACGTGGCCGCATCCGCCCGGTGGCCGCCGTCACTCGCGGACGAGGCAGAACGGGTGTCCCGCCGGATCCGCGAAGACGCGCCAACTCCGCGTTCCGTCCCCCTCGTCCAGCAGTGTGGCGCCCCGATCGAGCACCTCCCGCTGGGCCTGGTCCAGGTTCGCGACCCCCAGGTCGAGGTGGAACTGCTGGGGACGGGCGGGGTCCGGCCACCGCGGCGGCTGATGGTCTTCCACCCGTTGGAAGGCGAGCACGAACCCGCCCTCGGCGTGGAGCGTCGCCCAGTCGTCGTCGAGCGACCACCGGGGATCCGGCTGGTTCACCACGCCGCCGAGGAGCGACTGGTAGAACCGGGACAGCTCGACGACATCGGCGCAGTCCAACACCACACACTGCAGCTTGGCGATCATGAGGGCAGCGTCTCACGGCACCTGACCGCGATCCGCGACCGCAGTGCCGGGCCGTCGCGGATCGTGTGACGTGGGCGGGCGTCGGTCGGACGCGCGGACAGTGGATCATCTGACGGGACAACCGCATGATCACCGCGCAGGAGGAAGCAGCATGGAACCACGAGTGGTGGACCGCCCCGAGAAGTCCCGGTACGAGATCCTCGCCGGAGACGACGCCACCGAGACGGCCGGCTTCGCCGAGTACTTCCTCTCGGAGGGCGAGATCGCCTTCATCCACACCGAGACGGAGCCCCGCTTCGCCGGTCAGGGCCTGGGCGGCCTGCTCGCCCGCGGCGCCCTCGACGACGTCCGGGCCCGCGAGCTGGACGTCCTTCCGTACTGCCCCTTCATCCGGGGATGGATCGGCAAGCACCCGGAGTACACGGACCTCGTTCCCGAGGGGCGCCGGGCACAGTTCGGCCTCTGACCGGTTCCGAGCCGCCCGCCGTCCGCGCTCGTCGTGTGGCGGCGCGGTGTCGGGGTGTACGGCGCTCGGGCGGGCCTCGCCTGTACGGGTCTCCGGGACCCCGCCAGGACCTCGGCGGCACGGACGGCGACCGCACCCCGCGCGGCGGATCGGGCGGGCGCGGGCGGTGGGTGGCGCGCCCACCCGCGGGGCGCGACCTCCCGTGCTGCGGGTGGCGGCGCCGATGTCGAACCGCAGACGCGGGAGACGCACGCGCCGCCGGTCCGGTCGATCCGGCCGTGTGCGTGGCGAGGCGCGCGGGGCAGCGTGTCGGCGCCGGCCCGTCGAGCGGCAGCCCCCGCCCCGATGCCACGGCCACATCGCCGGGCCGCCGGCCCGCGATGCGGCCGCTCCATGTCCCCGGTGCGGGGGCTGAGGTGCGTCGTGCCCCCGGGTACGGGCGGAGGGGGACGGGCGCGCGCCGGCCGCCCCGCCGTGCGCCGGCCGGAACGGTCGCCGAGGGGTGCCCCGTCGGGCCGGTACGCCACCCGGTACGTCGCCTCCGTGCACCGCAT
Source organism: Streptomyces sp. NBC_01426 (assembly GCF_036231985.1). Taxonomy (GTDB): domain Bacteria; phylum Actinomycetota; class Actinomycetes; order Streptomycetales; family Streptomycetaceae; genus Streptomyces. Next base: position 1,417,319 of record NZ_CP109500.1, on the reverse strand, counting down.
TCGGCCCGGGTCGGCCAGGGCCGCTTCGTGTCGGCCCTGCGCCCCCCCGGCACCCCCGCATCGGCTCCGCTCCGCGCCCCCGCATCGGCTCCGCGTCGGTTCCAGGGGTGGCCGATCGTGTGTGCGTGGTCCCGACCGTCGTCCGGGGTCGCGGCGCGAGGGCCGCGTCAAGAAGTCCGGGTCCCGCGTTCGGAAACCGTCAGGGAGCCCGCCCGGCGCCCTGCCGGGGCCGTTCCATGGACCGCGTCGGACCATGTGAGGAGGGCGGGACTGTGCGAGGACGCGTCGTGGTGGGGACCGGCGGATCCCTGGGGAGCCTGACCGCGCTGCACCGGGCGGCGACGGAGGCCCGGGTACGGGACGCGGAGCTGTGGGTCGTCCTGGCCTGGCAACCACCCGGCGGCGGGCCGGCCGCGCGCTGCGCAGGCGGCCCGGCGGTGCTCGACGGCTGCCGCTCCGCGGCGGTCGAACGCCTGCGGGAGATCCTCGACCGCGCCTTCGGGGCCCGCCCGCCGGGGGTCACCCTGGCCGGACTGGCCGCGCGCGGCACACCCGGCGCCGCACTGGTGGACGCGGTCGCGGATCCCGGGGACCTGCTCGTCGTCGGTACCGGCACCCGGGCTCCGGTGCTCCGCGCGCTGCGGCCCTCGGTGGCCCGGTACTGCCTGGCGCACGCGCCCTGCCCCGTCCTGGTGGTGCCGCCCGGCCCGCTCCGGGCCGACCTGGAGTCCGTACGCCGGCGGCGCAGGTGGCGGATGCCGATCGACGCGCGCGAGCTGACGGGGAGCCCGTGACCCCGGACCCGGCGGCGGGCCGTCCGCACCACGATGGACTCGGCCGTCCGCACCACGGACCCGGCCCGCCCGCGCGGGGTGCGCGGGCGGGCCGGGCGGGGGCCGTCGGGGCCGTTCGGATCCGGCCGTCGGGGCCGTCGGGGATCAATGGATGACGCTGAAACTGCGCCAGGGGAGGGTGTTCGGGGCGGTCACGTTCGACAGGGTGGTCGCGACGTAGATCCCGTCGGCCCGATCGGTCTTCTCGCAGTTCGGCGTCCGGTACAGCACGATGTCGACGAGGGTGTTGTTCTCGACGTGGGTGGCGCCCCTGGGGATGGCGATCCTGTGGCAGCCCTTGACCGGGGTGTTCGAGTAGCTCAGCTCGACCGGCGACTCGTGGCCGCGGAAGGTGAGCATGCCGACGGTGCTCCGGCCCAGGCCCGAGCAGGCGGTGGCGGTCAGCAACAGTGCTGCGGCCCCGGTGATGACGCCGATACGCCGACTGTGGGACATGGCGCGGTCCTCGTCTGTGCGGTGATGGGGTCCTTGCGCACAGCCTGCCCCGGCGGGGGGGCGGACGGCATCCGCTGTTCCGCCGGCCGGATGAACCGCACACCGCCGCACCCGACGCATCGTTCCGGTGCCGTACCGCCGTACCGCCGTACCGCCGTACCGCCGTACCGCCGTACCGCCGTACCGCCGTACCGCCGTACCGCCGTACCGCCGTACCGCCGTACCGCCGTACCGCCGTACCGCCGTACCGCCGTACCGCCGTACCGCCGTACCGCCGTACCGCCGTACCGCCGTACCGCCGTACCGCCGTACCGCCGTACTCGGCCCCGGCTCCCGCTCGGCCGCCGATCGGGGCCGGAGGGTCAGGGGGCCACGGGCAGTCGGCGCTTGTGGTCGGTGAGGCGGTAGCGCCCGACGATGGTGGCGAAGGTCGACTCGCCAACCGGCTTGCCCTCCAGGAAGTCGTCGATGTCGTCGTAGGTGACACCGAGGGCGTCCTCGTCGGCCTTGCCCGGGTCGAGGTTCTCCAGGTCGGCCGTCGGGGTCTTCCACACCAGTTCGGCGGGCGCGCCCAGCGCGTCCGCGACGGCGCGCACCCGGCGCTTGGTCAGCCCGGTCAGCGGGACCAGGTCCGCCGCGCCGTCACCGAACTTGGTGAAGAACCCCGAGACCGCCTCCGCGGCGTGGTCGGTGCCGACGACCAGGCCGTCGTGCGCGCCCGCCACCGCGTACTGGGCGATCATGCGTTGCCGGGCCTTGATGTTGCCGTGCACGAAGTCCTGGTGATGGGCGTCGCGGAACTCCACTCCGGCGGCCAGCGAGGCCTCCAGGGCGGCGTCGCTCGCCGGCTTGATGTCCACGGTCAGCACCTGGTCGGCCTGGATGAAGGAGAGCGCGAGCCGGGCGTCGTGCTCGTCGGCCTGGACCCCGTAGGGCAGCCGCATCGCGTGGAAACGCGACTCGTGCCCGGCTGCCCTGGCCCGCTCGACGGCGAGCTGGCACAGCCGGCCCGCGGTGGTGGAGTCCACGCCGCCGCTGATGCCGAGCACCAGGGAACGCAGACCGGTGGAGGTCAGCCGCTCGGCGAGGAACGCGACCCGACGCTCGATCTCCCGCTGGGCCTCGAACATCTCGGCGACCTCCAGTTCCCGGGCGATCTCCTGCTGCAGGGCGATGGACGCCGGCTCGCTCACGTCTGCTCCTTGATCCTGTTCACGATGTGCTGTCGCGCCACCCTACCCAGGACGTCCGGGCAGGTCCTCGCCGTGGTCCGGGGTCCGGGGGGTCACCCCACGGGGCTCAGCGGCGCACCCGGCGGGCCGTGACGTCCAGTACGTGGACGCAGCGCAGCAGCTTGGCCCGGGCGCGGGGGGCGTCCGCGGCCGGCACGACGATCTCGCAGAGCGCGGGCGCCTCCTTCGACGTCCGAAAGGTCAGCTCCGTGACGCACAGGCTGTTCAGCACGGTCACGATGCGGGAGAGGGCGTGCCCGCCGTCCCGGAGCGTGACGGTCAGGGCGTACGAGTCCTCCTCCGCGTCCTGCGGGGCGGGCAGCTCGGCGCGGGACGCGGACCGGCGTACGGCGGTGTCGAGGGCGGGGAGGGTGTCGCTGACGGTCATGGGGCGGGCTCCTGTCCTGGGAGGCGAACGGGCCGTGGACGACGGGGGCGGCGCCGGCCGCGGGCGGCGGTCGGGGCCGTTGTCGGGTTCGGCGGTCGAGGTCGGAGGGGGGTCGGCGGGCGGGGCGCAGGGCGGGGGAGGAAAACAAAAAGACCCCTCGCGGATGCGAGAGGTCTGCGTGCGGGCGGTGGGACCGAGGGCGAATCGCTCGGTCAGTCCGGTGCCCGCACGCCGGCGCCGATAATCGACTGGTGCGGCATGGCGGGGAGTCTGCCACGAGAATCCCGGCCGGTGGCGTCGCATCTCAGCATGCGGATGAACGCGCCTCCGGGTGCCCGGTCGTGACCGTTCCCGATCGCCCGGCGACCGGTCATGACGCGGCATCACTCCGTCGTGACACGCGGTCGAGAGCGGGGCCGAGGGGGTGATCGGAGCCGAAGGTGTGATCGGAGCCCAGGGCGTGATCGAGGTCGCGGTCGAGAGCGGAGTCGCGCTCGCTGTCGAGGGGCCCGGTCCGGTCGGGCGCCACGGCGGGCGCGGCCAGCGGCACGAGCACCGTGATGCGCTTGCCGCCCGCCGGCAGGACGGTGACGGTCACGCTGTGCGAGAGGCGCTGGATCAGGGGCCAGCCGAAGCCGCCGGCGAGGAACGTCCCGGCCTGGCGGGGCAGGGTGACGGGACGGTCACCGCTGGGGTCGGTGATGCTCAGCCGCAGGCCGTTCTCCGACACCGAGGCACTGAACCCGGTGATCCCGCCGCCGTGCCGGATGGCGTTCGTCGCCAGCTCCGAGGTCACGAGGAGCGCGTCGGTCAGGACGTCCTCCCCGTCCGGGCCGACACCGACGAGACCGGCTGAGCCCAGCAGGAACCGCACGCGGTCCCGCGCCTCCATGGCGGTGTGCGGAACGGGCTGCGCCGGTCCGTTCACGTCGTATCGCACGTTCACCTCCTCATCGGTCCCGTCAGACGCGGACGCTACTCGACTGCCCTGTAGCCGCGCCGGCAATCGCAGCGGCAAACACCAGTGCCCTCCCCGGCCCGCAGATCACGTTCGACGACGCTGGGACGGCACGGTCATGACCATGGCCTCGGCCAGCGTGGGGGCCGCGGCGAAGACCTGGGAGGCGCCCGTGATGTCGAGGAGCCGGCCCAGGCGGGGCGGCACCACCCCGGCCAGGATCACGGGACGGCTCAGGGCGGGCTGGAGCATGACGCTCAGCGTCGTCGAGTCCGCGAACGTGACCCCCGCGACGTCCAGGACGTACCGGGCGACGCCGGCGGCCTCCGGGTCCAGGGCGCTGCGCAGCTCGTCCACGTTGTCCATGTCGAACTCGCCCGCCATCACCACGACGCGGACGTCGCCCTCGGAACGCGTTGCGACGCGGCACCGCGCGTCATCGCCACCCGGGAACGTGTGAGCGTCCATGTGCTCCACCTTTCTCTCTCTCCGATGTCGGTTGATCCGGCCCGACCGGTCGCACCGGTCGCGGCGCTCGAATCAGACGGACCGCGGCAGTTTCACCACGGTGACGAAGAAGTCGTCGATCTGCTGGATGGCCCGGATGAACTGGTCGAGGTCCACCGGCTTGGTCACGTAGGCGTTGGCGTGCAGCTTGTAGCTGCGCAGGATGTCCTCCTCCGCCGCCGCCGTGGTGAGGACGACCACCGGGATGTGACTCAACTCGGGGTCGTTCTTGATCTGTTCGAGGACCTGCCGACCGTCGTACTTGGGAAGGTTCAGGTCGAGGAGGATCAGGTCGGGGCGCGGGGCGTTCGTGTGGTCGCCCCTGCGGTACAGGAAGTCCAGGGCCTCCAGGCCGTCCCGGACGACGTGCAGCGTGTTGCCGATCTTGTTGTCCTCGAAGGCCTCACGGGTCATGAGCTCGTCACCCGCGTCGTCCTCGACGAGCAGGACTTCCGCCGGCTGGTTCTGCGGCCTGGAGTCAGGGGTGCTCATGCGGTACTTCCTTCGGTGGTCGGTACGGTCGCGTTCGCGTTCACGGAGCCGGCATCGGATCCTGCCACGGCGCCGGATCCTGTCACGGAGCCGGATCCTGCCACGGCGCCGGAATCGGTGCCGGCCGCGGACCCGTCGTGGGGGAGTACGGGCAGGGTGAAGACCATCCGCGTTCCGCCGGTGTGGGCGGTGTCGATCCAGATGCGACCGCCCGCGTGCTCGACGATCTTCTTGCAGAGCGACAGGCCGATCCCCGTGCCGCCATAGGTCTCCCGGCCGTGCAGGCGCTGGAAGATGACGAACACCTTGTCCGCGAACTCGGCCGGGATACCGATTCCGTTGTCCGTGACGGTGAAGGTGTGGAAGCCGGGTTCGGCCCCCGTCCCCTCCTCGTCGTCGCGCAGGGCGATCTCGACGCGCGCGGGGCGATCGGGCGAGCGGAACTTCACCGCGTTGGCGACGAGGTTCTGCCAGAGCATGGTGAGCAGGGTGGGATCGCCCGACACCGAGGGCAGGTGCTGAGGCCGCACGATCTCGGCCCCGCTCTCCTCGACGGCGGTGGCGAGGTTGCGCAGGGCCCGGTCGACGGTGCCGTCCAGGGCGACGGTCTCCCGCGCGTCCTGGACCCGGCCCACCCGGGAGAACGTGAGCAGGTCGTTGATGAGGACCTGCATGCGCTTGGCGCCGTCGACGGCGAACCCGATGTACTGGCTGCCCCGCTCGTCGAGCCGGTCCCCGTACCGCTTCTCCAGGAGCTGGCAGAACGAGGCGACCTTGCGCAGCGGTTCCTGGAGGTCGTGCGAGGCGACGTACGCGAACTGTTCCAGCTCGGCGTTGGAACGGCGCAGTTCGACCGCCTGGGCGTCGAGGTCCGCGGCGGTCCGCTTCAGCTCCTCCGCGTTGTGCCGGGAGGCCGTCAGCTCGGCGACGGTCCGGCGGCGCATGGCCTCCACCGCGCGGGCGAGGGAGCGCAGGTCGGAGGGTCCCGTCTCGGGGATCTCCTCGTCGAACGCGCCCGCGGCCACCCGCCGGGACGCGGCCCGGACCTCGGCCAACGGCCGGACGACGCTCATCTGGAGGAGTCCGGCGAGGCAGAGGCCGGTCACGAGGAAGGCCACGACGATCGCGAACAGGACGTGGTCGCGTTCGGAGCGGGCCTGCGCGAAGGTGGTGCGGGCGTCGGCCTGCACGCTGTCGAGCCGGGTCTGCTGGGTCGTGATCCGCTCGCGGACCTCGTCGAATCGGTCCTTGCCCAGTTGGACCGATGGTCCGGTCGTCCCGGCCTTCGCCGCGGCGAGGGTCGGCACGGCGAAGGACTCCTGCCAGGTGCGCGCGGCTTCCTCGACGGCCGTCAGGTCGGTCCTGGCGGTGCTCTCGTCGTCGAGCAGCGTCTCCAGCCTCCGGGACGAGGCGCGCTCGTTCTCCAGGCCGCGCTCGTAGGGCTCCAGCAGCTTCGGGTCGCGCGTCAGCTGGTAGCCGCGGACCCCGGTCTCCTGGTCCAGCAGGGCGGACTCCAGCCTGAGGGCCTCCCGCTGGGCGGGCGCGATGCGGTCGACGAGCCGGTCGCCGGCCGCGGTCGTGTTCGACAGCAGGGCGGCGCCGACCACGGCCGTGACGACGACCATCACGCCGAGCAGGGCCAGCACGGTCATGAACCACGCGCGCAGGCTCAGCCCGGTACGGCCGCTACGGCCGCCTCGGGGGGTCGGGGGGTCGGTCGGGTCCGGGGCACTCACAAGGAGGTGTTCCATTCGAGGTGGAGTACGGCGACGTCGTCGGCCAGCCCCCCGCTGTGCGCGGCGAGGCTCTGGGCGGTGTGGATCAGGGTGTCGACGAAGGCGTCGGCGGGCAGGTCGTTGTGTCGGCGGGCGATGTCCAGCAACCCGTCCTCGTCGAGGCGGTCCGAGCCGGAGCCGATCCTGCCCTCGATCAGGCCGTCCGTGAAGAGCATCACGGCCCCCGCGTTCTCGACGGGGACCCGGACGACGGGCCACCGGGTGTCCCAGTCGGGCACGATGCCCAGGGCGGGTCCGCCGGGCACCTCTTCCAGGCGCACGCCCGCCGAGGAGCGCACCAGGAAGCCGGGGTGACCGGCCCGCTGCACGCTGATGTGCGGCGCGCCCGCCGGCCGGGTGACCGCGATGAGGGTGGCGAAGATCTCGGGCCCGGAACGCTCGGCGACCAGGATCTTCTCCAACAGTTCCAGGAGGTCCTGACCGCGGGCGCCGGCCATGACGAACGCCCGCCACGCCACCCGCAGGCACACGCCCAGCGCCGCCTCGTCCGGGCCGTGCCCCGAGACGTCACCGACGACGGCGTGCGTCGCCCCGTCCGGTGTCTGGACGACGTCGTAGAAGTCGCCGCCGAGGAGCGCCTGGGCCCGACCGGGCCGGTAGCGGGCACAGACCGCGACGGTGTCGTCCAGCAGGAGCGGCGTGGGCAGCAGGCCGCGTTCCAGTCGGGAGTTCTCCTCCGCGCGCAGCCTGCTCGCCTGGAGGGAGGCCGCCGCGAGTTCCGTGTGCTTGCGCTGGATCGCGTACCGGATGGCGCGCATGAAGACGTCGGGCTCCAGGCGGCCCTTGACCAGGTAGTCCTGGGCCCCCGCCGCGACGGCGGCGAGGCCGGCCTGCTCCTCGGAGAGGCCGGTGAGGACGACCACGGCGGCCTCGGCGGCGTTGGCCAGCACCTTGTTGAGGGCGTCGAGTCCGTGGGCGTCGGGCAGGTGCAGGTCCAGCAGGACGCACTGCGGCGCCTCGCCCTTCAGCCGGGGCAGGGCCTCCGCGAGGGAGCCCGCGCGACCGAGTCGGACGTCGACCCCGCTGTCCGCGACCAGCTCCTCGACGAGGAGGGCGTCACCCTCGTCGTCCTCGATGAGCAGGACGCGCGGGGGAAGTCCGCTCCACAGCGCGCGGGAGCGGTCCTCCTCGATCGACGTGGCCTGCCGAGCCGGGCTCACCACTGTGTGTGGCAGCGGTGGCGGGTTGTCGGCAGGGTGTGAGGACCCCAGGCCGAGAGCGCTCCCCATGGCGTTGCTTTTCCCCTCTCGCCACACAGTGCGCAGGCCCGACGGGCGCCTGGTGCGTCCGGAGCGAGACTAGAGCGATCATTTGCCATCGGGCAATATTTTAACTGGTCAATCATCCGGGTCTGACCAGTCGCCCGGATCCCTCGCCCGCCCGTCGCGAGGACCTCAGGCCGTGTCGGACAGCCGGGTGGTCCGCGACGGTCCGATACCCGCTCCCCGTACGGTCGGCTCCCGGTCGGCGGCCCCGGGCGCGGCCACCGGCGCCCCTGCGGCCGCCGCCCGCGCCCCCGCGGCGAGGTCCTCCGCCGCCTGCCGCAACCCCGTCAGGCCCACGACCAGTGCCTCGATCCCCGCCGGCTCCATCCGGTCGAGCACCGCGGACAGCTCCCGCAGCCGAATCGCCCGGTACTCGTCCAGCAACGCCCGGCCCTGCCGGGTCGGGTACAGCTCGACCTCGCGCCCGCTGGTCCGGCTGCGCGAGCGCGTCAGCAACCCCATGGCCTCCATCCGGTCGCACAGACGCGTCACGGACGGCGGTCGGGAGCCGAGCATCGCGCCCAGGGTACGCAGGTTGATGCCCTCGGACTGCTCCACGACGAGCAGCGCGCGCAGCTGCGACGGCGATATGGCGGGGGTCGTGGCGTCCTGGCCGCGCGCCAGCAGCACTTCGAGGAGCTCCGCGACCGCGCCGATCGTCACAGAAGCACGCGCTCCCGTGCCGGGGGGACCGTCGAGAGGGGGCATGAGGCCCACTCTGCCACCGTCACGCCCCTGATGTCGCTTCCGCCCGGTCCCGCCCGACACGGCCGAGGAGCGGCGCGCCACGCCCGTTCGGCCCGGAACCCGGCGCCCGGGGCGGGGTTGGAGGCGCACCGGTACGCCCGGGCCCGCGACGCGTGTGACACTCCTCTACCGGATGCACACATCGCGTCCACACCCACGAAGAGGAGAGGCAGGCCGCACCCCGTGCCCCCAAGTGATTCGGTGGAGCGCATCCTGCGCGCCGCGGCACCCCACGAGCTGCTCCACGAGATCCGCGCGCTGCTGGTCGCACGTCACGGAGCGCTGTCCGTCGAGCTGCTGCTGGCCGACTACGCCATGACCCGGCTGCAGCCCCTGACCACGCCGCCGCACGACGCCGAGCCGGTGTCGGTGTACTCCACGGCCCCCGGCCGGGCCTTCGGCGCCCAGGAGCCGTACCTCGTGGACGGCGGCGAGCGGGTCACCGTCCACCTGCCGGTGAGCGTGCGCGGCGACCGGCTCGGAGTGCTGAGCGTCACGTTGCCCCGGGCCGCCCGCACGCCCGAGATCGGGGACGAGCTGGGGCTGGTGGCCGACGCGCTCGCCCACGAGCTCCTCGTCGCCGATCGGGACACCGACCTCTTCCGTCAGGCACGGCGCACGGACCGGCTGACCCTCGCCGCCGAGATGCAGTGGCAGCTGCTCCCGGGCCGCTCCTGCGCCCGCCCCGAGTACGGCCTCGGCGCACAGCTGGAGCCCGCCTACGCCATCTACGGCGACAGCTTCGACTGGTCGACCTCGGCCGACCACCTGTTCCTGGGCGTCAACAACGGCATGGGCGACGGGATCGACGCCGCGCTGCTGACGAACCTGGCGGTCAACGCCGTGCGCAACGCGCGCCGCGCCGGGCTCGGCCTGGTGGACCAGGCCTCCCTCGCCGACCAGGCGGTCTACGGGCAGTACCGGGGCGAGCGCCATCTGGCGATGCTCCTGCTCGACTTCCACCTGGACACGGGGCGCGTCGAGATCGTCGACGCCGGGTCGCCGAAGGTCTGGCGGTTGCGCGACGGCAACGTCGAGACCGTGGAGCTGGAGGCGCAGCTGCCCCTCGGCATGTTCGAGGACACGGTCTACACCTGCCAGGACTTCCGGGTCGAGCCGGGGGACCGGCTGATCTTCGCGAGCGACGGGGTCTACGACGTGGCCTCGCCTGCCGGCGAGAGCTACAGCACGCGCGCACTCGCCCGGGCCGTCACCAGCACCCGCCTGCTGCCGCCCTCCCAGGTGCCGGGGGCGATCCTGGAACACCTCGCGGGCCACCGGGGTGCCGGCGTCGAGTCCACCGACGACGCCACGGTGCTGTGCCTGGACTGGGTGGGCCGCCCGGCGCGAGGCGCCTGATCGCCGGGGGCCGCCCGCGCGAACGGGCGGCTCCGATCGTGCGGGCCGGCCGCGGCCCGGCCGACTCCGCCGGACGGGCCGGTGTCAGCCCTCGACCTCGGACCAGAAGGCGCCCATCCGGTCCTGGACCGCCTTGAGGGTGACCCTCAGCTCGGCGAACCCGGGGGCCGAGCCGTAGACCGTCCCCAGGATCCACTCGGTCCCCGCCCGCCAGTCGGCCCGCCACCCCGGGTCGATGACGACGTCCACCAGCTCGACGCCAGGGATGTCGTAGAGGTCGTCGAGGAGTTCGTCCCCGCCCGGGACACAGGCGTCCGACGGCGGGGACACGAGGTACTGGAAGGCGACCCTGCGGTCGGCTCCGGCGAGCCCGAGCACCGGCTCGGGCGGGTCGAAGGCACCCAGCGCCGACTCGACGGCGTGGGCCAGCAGGTCGACTCCCGACGAACGCTTCAGGATGTCCGAGATGCCGCCGCCGATGCGTCCGTTGACCTCGATCACGCGGGGGCCCTCCGGAGTGAACTTGATCTCCGTGTGGGTCACCCCCTCACGGACGCCCAGCGCCCGCAACGCCCGCCGCTCCAGCCGGACCACCTGCGCGACGAGGTCCTCGGGAAGCTCGGCCGGAACGAACAGGCCGGTCTCCCGGAAGGGGTACGCCAGGGGCAACTTGCCCGTGACCCCCGCCGTCGTCGTGTCACCCTCCCGGGTCACCGACTCGACCGACACGTAGTCGCCCCAGAAGTCCCCCACCGCCGAGGGGTCGCCGGCCAGGTACTCCTCCAGTACGTACGCGCGGGGCTCCGCCACCCCGTCGGTGAACTCCGCGTACCGTGCGGCGAGTTCCTCCGCGCTGTCCACCCGGCAGGTGTCCGTGCTGCTGCACCCGGCCCGCGGCTTGACGACCGCCGGCAGCCCGGTCGCCGCCAACGCCGGGGCGAGGTCACCGGCGGAGCGGATCAGCCGGCACACGGTGCTCTGGACCCCGGCCGACGCCAGGGCCTCGCGCTGGCGGAACTTGTCCACCAACACGTCCGCGGTGTCGGGTTCGTGGAACGGCAGACCGCACGCCTTCGCCACCACCGCGGTCGCCCGCAGCAGCGAATCGCTGAACGTCACCACCCCGTCGGGCTCCAACCCGACGACGAGCGCGCACAGTTGCTCCTCGGTCAGCCCGCGGGTGTCCACCACCCGCGTTCTCCTCGACACCGGTGCCAGGTCCGCGGCGACCAGGGGATCGCCCAGGTCGCCGAGGAAGACCACCGTGCAGCGCCCCCGCGCCGTGTCCAGGAGCCCCAGCGGCGTGGCCGCGCCGCGCCCGTAGACGACGGCCAACACGGGCAGGTCCCGGGCCCGCGCCGCGCCCCCGGGGCCGTCGGTGCGCGTCACGTGCGGGACACCCTTTCCGGGTCCGGTGCGCGAGCCGGGCCGAAGGAGCTCTGCTCCGCGGCGACGCAGGCGTGCTCCCACGCCTCGCGGTCCCGGAGGTAGAGCGGCTCCTGCGCGACGATGGCCCGCGTCACGGCCGTACCCGCCCCGAGCCGCCAACGCACCGTGCCGGTGACGCGCTGCGAGCAGACGTCGACGAAGGCCTGGCTCGCCCGCCGCAGACCGTCGAACCAACGGCCCTCCAGCGCCTCGCGCACCCAGATCTGCTCCTGGTGCATCTTCTCCCTGATGGTCTCCGCGGGCAGCGTCGCCGTCTCCAGGTGACGGTGGGAACGCAGCAGCAGGGTCGCCGCCGGCATCTCCCGCACCTCCAGGACCTTCTGTCCCCCGGTCAGGTGCTCCAGCCCGGAGTAGCGGCCGATGCCGTGCGCGCCGACCCGTCGGTTGAGCGTCTCCACGAGCGCGGTCAGCGGCAGGGCGCGACCGTCCACCGAGACGGGCCGGCCCCGGTCGAACCCGATCTCGATCTCCTCCGGCCCCGCCCCGGGCCGGGGCACGCTCCACCGGTACAGCTCCTCCGGCACGGCGTGGTCCTCGGGGTCGTCGAGGATCCCCGACTCGAACTCCCGACACCACAGATTGGAGTCGCCGCTGACCAGCCGCTCGTTCAACTGGTCGAGCCCGGCCTCCTTCAGCTCCTGCATCTTCCGGTCCCGGTCGACGGGCGTCAGGTCGTACGGGCTGCCGTGGCGCCCCGCGAACCCGAGCAGGTCCAAGGCCCCGTTGAGCCGGCGCAGCGTGTTCTGGGAGCGGTTCGCGGTGTGCAGCACGGTGCCGGCGCCGAGTTCGCGCGCCGTGTCCACGGCGATCTCGGCGATCAGCGGCCGGCTCAGGGAGCTGCTGATCGGGTGGGTGTCGAGGTACACGGCGTGCGCGGCGATCGCCGGGCGGACGTACTCCTGCGCGAACCTCTCGCGGGCATCCACCAGGTGCAGCCGGACGCCGAGTTGGTCGGCCATCGCCTGCTTGCACGCGCTGCTCTCGTCCTCGCCGAGGTCGACGCTGAGCGCGTGGACGTCCCGTACGCCCGCCCGCACCAGCCGCAGCAGCAGGTACGTGCTGTCCAGGCCCCCGCTGAAGAGGGTGACGACGGGGGAGGACAGGTCGGGCGCGTGGAGGCGGAGGTCGTCGAAGGAACGGATCAGGGTCCGGGGTCTCACTGTTCCTCCTCCTGCCGCTCGGCGAGGGCGGCGCCGAACCCCGCGACGGTGGGCTCGTCGAACACCAGGTGCATCGGCACCTCGAAGCCGAGCAGCTTCTCCAGCTTCCGCGTCACACGGATCACCTTGAAGGAGTCCCCGCCGATGTCGAAGAAGTCGTCGTGCAGACCGATCGCCGGCAGGCCGAGCACCTCGCACCAGACGTCGGCGACGAGCTTCTCCACTTCGCCCGCCTCCGCGGCGGGCGTCTCCCGCGCCGTGGTGGCCGGCAGCGCCGTCAGGGCCCGGTCCGCCAACAGGGCCCGGTCCAGCTTGCCGTTGGCGGTCAGCGGCAGCTCCGACAGCACGGTGAGGGCTGCGGGAACCATGTACCCCGGCAGCGCGGAACGCAGTGCCTCGCGGACGGCCGCGGCGATGGCCTCCGGGTCGGTGCCCGGCCCGGCCACCAGGAAGCCGACCAGGCGCGCCTCGCCGCCGGACCCGCAGGCGACCGCGGCCGCCTGGCGGACCCCGGGGACGCGCAGGGCCACGGCCTCGATCTCTCCGAGCTCGATGCGGTAGCCCCGCACCTTCACCTGGAGGTCCACCCGGCCGAGGAACTCCAGCCCGCCCACCGGGTGGCTCCGCACGAGGTCCCCGGAACGGTAGAGGAGGTCGCCGGGATCGCCGAGGTGGTCCGGGACGAACCGCTCGGCCGTCAGCTCGGGGCGGTCGAGGTAGCCCAGGGCGAGACCGGCGCCGCCTATGTACAGCTCGCCCGGCTCCCCGTCGGCCACCGGACGGCCCTCCTCGTCGAGGATCCGCAGCGTGGTGTCCTCGATGGCCGAGCCGATGTACACGGTGTCCGGCTCCGGGTCCCGGGGCGGGACCCACGCCGTGCAGTAGATCGTGCACTCGCTCGGCCCGTACAGATTGGTGAGCGGCGCGGTGGACCGCGCGTGGAAGCGGCGGACCAGCTCGGGGCCGAGCGGCTCCCCGCCGGTGAGGACCCGGCGCAGCCCGTCGAAGCGTTCCTCCGGGCCGCGGGCCGACAGGAACAGGTCGAGCAGGGAGACCACGCAGTAGAAGGTGGTGATGTCCGCCTCGCGGATCATCCGCGCGAGGTAGTCGGCGTCGCGTTGGCGTCCCGGCGCGGCGATCACGATGGTGGCACCGGTGATCAGCGGCCAGTACACCTCGATGAGGAACATGTCGAAGCTGCACGCGGTGTGGTGCAGCATCCGGTCGTCCTCGCCCAGCCCGTGGGCGCGCTGGAGCGCCTTCAGGCGACTGGCGACCGCCCGGTGCGGGATGAGGGACGCCTTGGGGCGGCCGGTGGAGCCGGAGGTGTAGATGGCCACGGCGGGCTGCTCGGCCAGGTCGGCGGCCGGCTCGAACGCGCCGACCGGCGCCGCGGTCGCGCACTCTTCGACCGTCACCACCTCGACGTCGAGCCCGGCGGGGAGCCGGGACCGGAGGGCCGCGGTGGTGATCAGCAGCCGGGGCCGGCAGTCGGCCAGCATGTCGAGGGTGCGTTCCACCGGGTCGTTCGCGTCGAACGCGACCTGGGCGGCGCCGGCGAGGACCACGCCGCTCACGCCCACCACGAACTCCGCGGAGCGCTCCACGTAGACCGCCACCCGGTCTCCGGGACGGGCCCCCCGCCGCCGCAGCAGCGAGGCGACCCGCAGGCACCGGTCCCGGAGCTCGCCTGCGGTGATCTCCCGGTCGCCGTCGACGACGGCGACCCGCTCGGGGGCGCCGTCCCACCGTCTCAACAGCAGGGTGTCGAGCCGGTCGTCGGCCGGTTCGAGAAGGGTGGCCATCACGCGTGTTCCCATCGGTGTGTGGTGTGTGTCTGCTCTGCCGGCCCGCGGCGCGCCCCGGGTCGTGTCGTCAGCCGGATTCGGGGAGGGCCTCGGCGAGGGCGGCCGTCAGTTCACGGACCGTGGAGGCGTCGAAGAACAGCTCGATGTCCAACTCGGCGCCGAGTTCGGCCTGGAGCTTGGAGGCCAGCCGCATCGCCCGCAGCGAGTCGCCGCCGAGTTCGAAGAAGTCGTCGTCGAGCCCGACCTCGGGGAGGGAGAGCACGTCCCGGAACAGCTTCGCGACCAGTTCCTCCCGCCCCTGTGCCTCCGTCGTGCCGGCGACCTCCGGCGCGGGGGCGTCGGGCGTCCCCTCCGGCGCGGGCAGCGGCGCCCGCAACGCGAGGAGGTCCGTCTTGCCCGCCGGCGTCATCGGCAGCTCGGCCAGCCCCACGAAGGTTTCCGGAATCATGTACGACGGCAGCCGGCGTCGCAACTCACCCGCCAACCAAGCCGGTTCGAGCACGGTCGAGCGGTCCGCCGGCACGGTCCACGCGACCAGCCGACCGTCCCGCACGGCCACGGCGGCCCCCGCGACCTCGGTCAGGTCCAGGAGCACCGCCTCGATCTCGCTCGGCTCGATCCGGTACCCGCGCAGCTTCAGCTGGCGGTCGATCCGGCCGAGGACCTCCACCCGCCCGTCGGACAGCACCCGGGCGTGGTCGCCGGTGCGGAACATCCGGGTCCGCCCCCCGGTGAACGGGTCGCCGACGAAGCGCTCCGCCGTGAGTTCGGGCAGGTTCCAGTAGCCCTCGGCGACCCCGTCGCCACCGATGCACAGCTCGCCCACGCAGCCGATCGGCAGCAGCCCGTCGAACGGGTCGAGGACGCGCAGCACGGTGTTGGACAGGGGCCGCCCCACGGTCACCCGCACGGTGTCCTTGCGGATCTCCTCCACGCTGGAGTAGACGGTGGTCTCGGTGGGCCCGTACATGTTCCACACGCTCGACCCGCGCTCGGTCAACGGGGCCGTCAGGTCCGGCGGGAACGCCTCGCCGCAACTGTAGAGCCGCGGCCGGTCCACGCCCTGCCAACCGGAGTCGAGCAGCGCCCGGTACCGGGAGGGCGTCGCCTGGAGGGCCGTGATGCCGTGCCGCTCGACGTACCGGTCCAGCTCCGTGCCGCTCAGCCCCAGCGAACGGTGGCCGACGTGGACGGTCGCGCCGACGGCCAGCGGTACGAGCAGCTCGGCCAGCGACGTGTCGAAGGTCAGCGTGGTGAGGGCCAGGAACCGGTCCTCGGCGGTGAGCCCGGGGTGCCGCGACGCCAGACTGTCCACGAGGTTCGCGAGCGCCCGGTGGCCGACCGCGACGCCCTTGGGGTTGCCGGTGGAGCCCGAGGTGTAGATGAGGTAGGCGAGCCCGTCCGGGTCCGCGTCGGGCAGGGCCGCCGGGTCGGGTCGGGTGCCGTCCTCGCCTGTGCCGTGCGCGAGGGTCTCCCGGGAGAGGTCGAGCACGGCGCCGTTCCAGGACTCCGGCCCCGGCAGCGGCGTGCCGTCGGTGAGCACCAGCGCGGGGGCCGCGTCCTTCAGTACGTACGCGATCCGGTCCGCCGGGTGCGAGGGGTCGAGCGGCACGAAGGCGGCGCCCGCCCGCGCGACGCCGAGCAGCGCGGTGACCAGGTCGGCCCCGCGACCGAGGCAGACCGCCACTCGGTCGCCGGCGCGCACCCCGAGGTCGACCAGCCGCAGGGCCAGCGCCGTGGCCCGCGCGTCCAGTGCGCGGTAGTCGTACGTGGTCGATCCGGCGACCACGGCCGGGTGGTCGGGGCGGTCGCGGACGGCGTCGCCGATCAGGTCGGCCAGGAGCGCGCGCGGCGGGGTCCGGTCGATGTCGGCGCCGTTCCAGCGGTCGAGCTGGAGCGCGCGGACCGGCTCGGGGACGGCGAGGAGTTCGCTCACGGGCGCCTGCGGCCGGTCGGCGAACCGGGTGAGGACGGCCGCGACGTGGGTGAGCAGGGCCTCGGCCTCGCCCTCGCCGAAGCGGGCCGAGTCCACGACCGCCTGAAGGTGGGTCTCCCGACCGGTCCGCACGACGAGGGTCACCGCGTAGTTCGTGCGGGTCTCGTAGCGGACGTCGGTGATGACCGCGCCGCCGGAGAGCACGGCCCGCGACTCGTCCGGGTAGTTCTCGAACACGACCACGGAGTCGAAGAGCGCGACGCCCGGCGGCAGGCCGGCCCACCGCTGGACGTCGGTCAGCGGGGTGTGCTGGTGCTCCAGGATGGGGTGCCGGGCCTGCGCGTACCGCGAAAGCCAGGCGTCGGCGGGCAGTTCCGGATCGATCCGGGCGCGCGTCGCGACGGTGTTGATGAACATGCCGATCATCTCGGCGGCCCGTTCCAGGCCGGCGGGGCGGCCGGAGACGGTGACGCCGAACACCACGTCCTGCTTGCCGCTGTACCGGGCCAGGGTTCCGGCCCAGGCGGCCTCCACCACACTGCCGAGCGTGGTCGAGCGGGACGCCGCGAGGGCCCGCAGCCGTTCGGTGGTCGCGGCCGGCAGGGTCGTGGACACCCTGCGGTAGTCGCCCGAGGGGCGGGCCCCGGGACGGGCCCCGGGGAGCGTGAGGGTGGCCGGCTCCCGGTACCCGGCGAGGTGCCCGGTCCAGAACTCCCGGTCCCGGTCGGCGTCCTGATCGCGCAGCCAGGCGATGTGGTCGCGGAACGGCGGGGGCGCCGGGCGACCCGGGTCCGCGCCGCCGAGCGTCGCGGTGACCTCGGCCATCAGCAGGGCGGCCGACCAGCCGTCGAGCAGCAGGTGGTGATAGGTCCACACGAGGAGGTGCTCGTCGGGGAGGCGCAGGACGAGGAGGCGCATCAGCGGGGGTCGGGTGAGGTCGAAGGGCTCGCGGCGCCTGCGGTCGAGCTCGCCCGCGATCTCCGTGTCGCGGGCCGCCCCGTCGAGGTGCGACAGGTCCCGGAAGTCGACGGGCACCTCGGCGCTCGGCAGGACCACCTGGCGCGGTGCGCTGATCCGCTCGTGGACGAAGGCGGTGCGCAGGACGGGATGTCGGGCGGCGGCGGCCTGCCAGGCGGCCGTGAGGCCCTGGACGTCCAGGTTCCCGCTGACGCGGAAGGTGGTGAGTTCCACGTAGAGGCCGTGCTCCGGAGAGGTCGTGCTGTGGAAGAGCATGCCCTCCTGGGCGGGCGAGAGCGGGTAGATGTCCTCGATGTTGTTCATTTCTTGTCCTCTCCGAACCCGAACAGGTTCATGACCTGTGCCAGGTCCTCGGTGCTGAGATCGGCGTCCGGGAAGGCGCCGGTGTCCGCGCGGGGCGGTGTGTCGACGGAGGGGGCCGGTAGTCCGGGCCCGGGTGTCCCGGACACCGCGCGTTCCCCGGACGCGGCCTCGGCCGCGTCGCGGAGGTGGGCGGCGAGGCCGCCCGCGGTCGGGTGGGCGAACAGGTCGCTCGGCGCCACGGCCAGGCCGATGCGCTGGAGTTCGGCGGTGATCTGCACGATGGTCAGGGAGTCCGCGCCCAGCTCGAAGACGCTGTCGTCGGCGCCGATCCCGGGCACGCCCAGCATCCGGGACCACACCTCGGCGATCTGCTGCCCGACGTCGTCCGGGTCCACGGGCCGCGCCGCGTCGTCCGGGGCCTCGGTGCGGCGGGCGGCCGCCGGTGCGGAGGGTGTGCCGGGCGGCGGCTGCGTCCGGCCGACGCGCGGGCTCACCAGCACGTGCGGCAGGTGACGGTTGGCGAGGATCCGTTCGAGGGCGAGCAGACCCCGCCCGGTGGGAATCCCGTCGGTGTCCGCCGGCCGGCCGGGTGCACCCGGGCGGTCCGCCCCGCCGGGCGCGGTGGCCGCGCGCAGCACGAACCCCTCGACCGTCACCAGCGGGGACCCGTCCGGTGCGGTGAGGAACACGTCCGCGACCAGGGTGTCGTCGGCCGCGGGGTCGCCGGACCGCATCACCACGTGGGCGCGCAGCGCCGCGCCGAGCTCCCGGTGCACGGTCATGCGCCGGTAGGCGACCGGCAGATGACGCCCCGACACGCCGGCCGCGGCGCCCGTCGCCACGTCCAGCAACGCCGGGTGCAGCGGATGCGCCGCGAGGTCGTCGTGGAACGCCTCGGGCAGGCGCAGCGTCAGCACCGCCTCCGCGTCGCCCCGGCGGATCCCGTCGAGGCAGTCCCACCGGGGGCCGGTGGTCAGTCCGACGGCGCCGGTCGGGGCGTCCTCCCCGGTCGGGGCGTCCGGGCGCCGGAGCGCACCGGTCGCGGGCCCCCCGGCGACGGCCGTCGCTTCGGGAGCCGTCACGTCGGGGACCCTCCGCTCGGGGGCGGGGCCGTCGTACGCGGCGATCCGGCCCTGGCCGTGCGGTCGGGCGGACGCGGACGAGCACACCTCCCAGTCGTGCCCGCCTCCCGCGGCGGGGCGCAGCCGTACGGTCACCACCGTCGGTCGGTCCCGGGGCAGCCACAGCGGGCGGGTGAACACGGCGTCCAGTTCGACCGGCCCCGGACCCGCCACCAGGGCGTGCGCAGCGACGGCGAGGTCGAGGAGCGCCGTGCCCGGCAGCACGGGCTCGTCCGACAGCCGGTGTTCCGCGGACAGCCAGTCGGTGTCCGGGCCGGTGCGCAGCCTCAGCGCGGTCCAACCGTCCCCGCCGGTGTGACGGGCCTCGAACAGCGGGTGATCCAGCGGGTCGCCCGGCTCGTCCGGGGTGTTCCCGAGGGCGTGGCGCAGCGCCATGCCGGTCTCCGACCAGCGGTCCCAGCCGATGGACACGAGGGAGTCGTCGGTGTGCGCGTAGCTGTCCAGGAAGGCGTTCGCGCCGCTGTAGTCGGCCTGCCCGGCGGCGTCGGTGACGGACAGGACCGAGGAACACAGCACGACGGCCGGGCGGTCGTCGGCCGTCAACCGGTGCAGCAGGAGCGTCCCGCGCACCTTGGGGGCCAGGACCCCGGCCACGTCCCGCCGGCTCCGCAGGGCCATCGTGCCGCCCCCGGGCAGGCCCGCCGCGTGCACGATCCCGGCGATGGCGCCGTGCGCGGCGCGGATCCGCCCGAGGGTGGACTCCAGTTCCCCGGCGTCGGTGACGTCGCACTGGACGAGGCAGACGGCCGCCCCGTGCCCGGTCAGTTCGGCCAGGGCCCGGGCCTGCTCCGGCGGGCAGTCGGGGGCCGGCGCGGCGCCCGAGGGGCGGATCGTGGTCCAGCCCGGACCGTCCGGCACCGGACGCCTGCCCATCAGCAGCAGCGTGCGGCCGCCGTCCCGGGCGAGGCGCCCGGCCACGGCCAGGCCGATGCCGCCGAGACCGCCCGTGATCAGCCAACCGCCGCCCGGAAGGGCCGCGGTGGGCGAGGCCGTCGTCTCGTCGTCGGCGAGCAGCGCGGGCCGGTCCCAGCCGGGCACGAGGCGAGCCCGCCCCCGGACGGCGATCAGTGGCGCCGCCGGCTCCGCCGCGCGCAGCTCGACGAGGGCCGCGTCGGCGGCGCGTTCCAGCGCCGGGGCGTCGTGGGGCGCGCAGTCGAGATCGAGGGCGCCCAGGGTGAACCCGGGCAGTTCGCCGGGCAGCGCGCGTACCGCTCCCATGGCCGCGGCGGCCTGCGGGGTGCGGGGGCGACGGCCCTGCACGCCGTGGGCCCCGTCGCTGACCAGCAGCATCCGTACCGGCCGGCCGGGGAAGGCGCCGCTCAGGGCCTGCGCCAGCTCGGCGGGCACCGTGAGGGAGAGCAGGGCGCCCCGCGCCACCTCCTCGGGGTCGGCGCGCTCCGCGTCGGGGGCGTCGACCGCCCAGCAGGAGACGACCGTGTCGATCACGTGGCCGAGGTCGGCCAGTTCGCCGACCAGCGTCGCGAAGGCTCCGGGGTCCTCGGGGTCGAGCACCCGCGCGGGCGGCTGCCCGGTCGCGTCGCCGTCGGCGCGCACGGGGTCGGCGGGGGTGCGGGGGAGGGCCCGTACGGTGTGGACCTCGGCGCCCTCCCGGACGAGCCGGGCGGCGATCCGTTCGGCCAACCCGGCCTCGTCCGCGAGGAGCAGGACCGTACCGGGAGCGCCGTGCGGGTCGGCGACGGGCGGCGCCGCCTGCGACCAGGACGGCACGCGCAGCCACGCGTCCACGGATCCCGCGGACGCGGAGGTGTCGCCGCTGCCTGCGGCCCCGACGGAAGCGGTACCGGCGGGCTCCGACGCCCCGGGAAGGGACCCGTCGCCGCGAGGGGCGCCCGTCGGCGTGAACCAGTGGCGGGCCGGCTCGAACGGGTAACCGGGCAGCGGCACGTGCCGACGCCCCGCCCGCTCCCCGAGGGCGGACCAGTCGACGGCCACCCCCCGCTCCCACAGCCCGGCCACGGCGGTCAACCGGGCCGGCGGGCGGCCCTGCGGCGCGCCGGTGTCCGGGGCGTACAGGGAGGGCAGCACGAGCCGCTCGGCTCCCGGGCTCCGCCGGGCGAACCCCGACAGGGCCTGCCCCGGGCCCGCCTCGACGAGCACGGCCCCCTCCGGCAGGGCGGCGAGCGCGTCCGCGAACCGTACGGTCCGCCGCATCTGCCGCGCCCAGTACTCGGGCGACCGAGCCTCCTCCGGCGTCAGGGCGCGCCCCGTCAGGGTCGACACCACGGTGACGGCGGGCGCCTGGGCGGGCACCGAGGCCACCAGCTTCGTGAACTCCTCCACCAGCGGGTCGGCGTGCCGGCTGTGGAAGGCGTGCCGGACGCCGAGCGGGCGGCCCGTCACCCCCCGGTCGGCCAGCAGCGCGGCGAAGCGGTCCACCGTCCCCGGGTCGCCGGCCACCACACAGCGGTCCGGCGCGTTGACGGCGGCGAGCTCCGGCAACGGCCCCCAGCCGGGGCCGAGTTCCCGGCCGAGCAGGTCCAGGTGGGCTCGCGTCTCCCGTTCGGGGAGCGGTACCGCGAGCATCGCGCCCGGGGCCATGCCCGCCATCAGCCGCCCCCGTTCGGCGACCAGCCGGGCCGCGTCCCGGAGCGTGAACACCCCGGCGGCGCACGCCGCGGCGAACTCCCCGACGCTGTGCCCGACCAGCGCGACGGGGCGGATCCCCACGGCCGTCCACCAGGCGGTCAGCGCGTACTCGACGGCGAAGAGCGCCGGCTGCGCCACCTCGGTGCGGTCGAACAGGTCCGGGTGCGCGGGGTCCAGCAGCAGCGCCCGGGGCGTCGCCCCGGTCCAGGGCTCCAGGGCCTCCAGCGCGTGGTCCAGGGCCTCGCGGAAGGCGGGTTCCGCCTCGTACGGCTCGGCGGCCAGGCCGGGCGCCCCGGCGCCCTGGCCGGGGTACAGCAGGACGACGTCCGGCTCGCGGTCGGCGGCCCGGACGGGCCGGAGCGCGGTGATCGGCGTGGCGGAGCCGCGGCGCGGCACCGGGACCGCGGCGCGCCAGGCGTGGGCGGTGCGCCCGGTCTGGAGGGTGTGCGCGGCGTCGAAGAGGTCCGGCGCGTCGGGCGCGGCGAGCGCGACGTCCAGCCGGGCGGCGGCGCGCTCCAGGGCCTCGGGCGTGCGCGCGGACAGCGGGAGCACCTCCCACCCGGTGGCCCGCGGCGCGGGCCGGGCGGGGCGCGGCAGCGGCGGCGGGTCCTGGAGGATCACGTGCGCGTTGGTGCCGCCGATCCCGAAGGAGCTGACGCCCGCGATCCGTGTCCCGTCCGGACGGGACCAGTCCTCGGCCGCCGTCAGGACGCGGAATCCCGTCTCGGCCAGGCCGTCGGTCGGCCGCTCGAAGTGGACGGTGGGGACGAGCGTGCGGTGGTGCAGACAGAGCACCGTCTTGATCAACCCGGCCATGCCGGCGCAGGTGTCCAGATGTCCCACGTTCGACTTGACCGCGCCGAGCACCCGCTCCGCGTCCGGGTCGGCTCCGAAGACCTTGGCCAGGGCCGCCAGTTCGATGCGGTCGCCGAGCGCGGTGGCGGTGCCGTGCGCCTCCACGTAGGAGACCTCGTCGGGTGTGACCCCGGCGACGGCCTGCGCGGCCGAGATCACCCGGACCTGGCCGTCCATGCCGGGCGCGGTGAACCCGACCTTGCGGGAACCGTCGTTGTTCACGGCGGAGCCCAGCAGCACCGCCCGCACCGTGTCGCCGTCGGCCACCGCGTCGGCGAGCCGCTTGAGGACGACCACGCCCACGCCGCTGCCGAACACGGTGCCGGTGGCGGCCTCGTCGAAGGGCCTGCAATGTCCGTCGGCCGACAGGATGCCGCCCTCGGAGTGCAGGTAGCCGTGCCCCTGCGCGACCCCCGCCGACACCGCGCCGGCCAGGGCCACGTCGCACTCGCCGCTGAGCAGCGCCTCGCCCGCCAGGTGCACGGCGACCAGCGCGGAGGAGCAGGCGCTCTGCACGCTCATGCTCGGTCCGGTGAGGCCGAGCCGGTACGAGGTCTGGGTGGCCAGGTAGTCCTTGTCCCCGGAGGCGAGCCACTGGACGTCCGCGCGGTCGCCCAGTTCCCCGGCATGGGGCAACAGGTGGTGCGTGAGGTAGGAGTTGAAGCCCGCCGACGCGTACACGCCGATCGATCCGTCGAAGCCCTCCGCCCGCCCGCCGGCGTCCTCCAGCGCGGTCACCGCGCACTGGAGGAACAACCGGTGCTGCGGGTCCATGAGCGCCGCCTCGCGGGGCGGGATCCCGAAGTACTCGGCGTCGAACTCGTCGATGCCGTCCAGGACACCGCCCGCCGGAACGAACCTGGGGTCGGCCAGCCGCTCGGCCGGGACCCCGAGGGCCGCGAGTTCCCCGGGCGTGCGGAACGCGACGCTCTCCCGGCCGTCCACGAGGTTCGCCCAGAAGGCGTCGGCGTCGCGCGCGCCGGGGAACCGGCAGGCGAGGCCGATGACGGCGATCGCGTCCGGCAGGTCCGCCGTGTCGGCGGATCCCGGTTCCCTGGTGTCCTGAATGGTCATGCGGTGTCTTCTCCTTCGGGCGTTCTCGGCCGCGGGTCGGACCGACCGGCGAGGTGCCGGTCGGTCTCAGTTGGCCGGCGAGGTGCCGGAGCCGCCTCGCCGGCGGGCGGCGCGGCGCCTCTCGTGGTGCTGCCTGCGGTCGGTGACCGACTCGTCGGCGGTGGTGCCGGTGGTGCGGTCGGTGACGGTGGGCGGTTCGGCGACGGCCTCCGGATCGGCCGGACGCGTCACGGGACGCACCGGCGCGGGGTCGGCCTCCGGTCGGTCGAGCAGATCGGCGAGGTGGCGGATCGTCGGCCGGTCGAACATCTCGACCACCGACACCTCCCGGCCGAACTCCTCGGTGACCCGGCGCTGGACGCGGACGAGGTGGATGGACGTGGCACCCGACTCGAAGAAGTTCGTGTCGAGGCCCAACTCCTGCCCCTCCAGGACCTCCCGCCACAGCGCGACGAGCCGGTCGATGGTGCTGCCCGTCGAACGCGCCACCAGCACGGCCCGCTCCACGGGGGCCGGGGCCACCGCGGCCGGGACCGGTGCGGCCGTGACCGGTGCGGCCACCTCCGGCGGGGTCGCCACCGGTGCGGCCGACCGCGCGGCCAGTGCCTTGCGGTCCACCTTCCCGTTCGCCGACAGCGGCAGCGCCTCGACCACCCGGACCCGCTGCGGCACCATGTACCCCGGCAGCCGCGCGGCCAGTTCGGCGCGCAGCGCCAGTGCCCAGTCGTGCGCGTCGTCCGCCGGCTCGGAGGCCGAGGCCGGGGCGCCCGAGGGCAGGCCGCCCACCAGGGTGTGCAGCACGCTCTGGTCCTCCTCCAACCGCAACAGCGCGCTCAGCGGCTCCGCGTGCACGTCACCGATCGGACAGAGCCCGAGACGACAGTCGGCGGCCCGCTGACGCAGCAGTTGTGCCATCGCACCAGCCTCCAACAGGCAGAACCTGTCGGACAGCTCGCCGTACACGGGTGTCACCGCGCGGTCGCGGGCGACGAGGAAGATCCCGAATCCGGCGCCCGCCACGAGCGCCCGGTTGGCCTCGGAGAACAGTGCCGGGTCCAGCGCCCGACCGGCGTCCGGACCGGTCTCCAGCGAGACCAGGGCCGGGCCCGCGGGGTCGAGGTAGTACACGCCCGCCGGGATCCCGGTGACCCTGCCCGGCGCCACCGCGAGGTAGGTCTGCACGGGGTACAGGCCGCCCGCCGAGCCGAAGGCGTACCGGGGCACACCGTCGTCGTCCTGTCGGGCGAGCGCCGTCAGCAGCGCGTACACGTCGGCCGCGGGCACGGGGCCGGCGCCGAAGGAGCCGGCCGCGCCCCGACCGGCCGCCGACGCCCGCAGCGCGAGGGTGTCGGCAGGCAGGACGAACGGGAGGATCTCACGGCCCGCGAGGTCGGCGCGGCGGCCGGGCTGGCTCAACCGCCGTTCCAGCAGCCTGGCCTGCTCGGCTCCGAAGACCCCCGACGCGCCGGGCTCCGTCCCCGTGTCCGACGGCCGCGCCGCCGGATCGGCGACCGTGCGCGCCGCGTCACGGACCACGTAGGCCGCGAGACGGGCGGCCGTGCCGTGCCCCTCGACCAGCGCCGCGGCCTCGCGCACCCCGTCGGTGCGCACCAGGGCCGCCTCGATCTCGCCCAGTTCGATGCGCATGCCGCGCACCTTCACCTGCGAGTCCTGCCGGCCGAGGAACTCCAGGTCACCGTCGGGCAACAGACGGGCCAGGTCGCCCGTGCGGTAGAGCCGCTCCCCGGTCACGGGGTGCGTGGGGAACGCCCGCGCGGTCAGCTCCGGCGCGTTGCGGTAGCCCGCGGCCAGCCCCGCGCCGCCGATGAACAGGGCGCCGGGCAGTCCGGTGGGACGCAGCCGGAACGCCTCGTCCAGGACGTACATCGTCTGGTTCCGCATCGGCCGCCCGTACGGGATGCTCGACCGGTCCGGGTCGACGCGGTCGATCGGATGCAGCACCGACCAGATGGACGCCTCGGTGGCGCCGCCGAGACTGACGACCCGCGCCTTCGGGGCGACCTCGCGGACCTGGTCGGGCATGCCCACCGGGATCCAGTCCCCGCTGAGCATGACCAGGCGCAGGCTCTCGGCGGTGGCCGCGCCGTTGCCCACCGTGTGGGCGAGCAGCATCTCCATCAGCGCGGGCACGGAGTTCCAGACGGTGACGCCGTGCTCGCCGACGAGCCGGTTCCAGCGCACCGGGTCGCGGTCCTCGTCGGGTCCCGCCAGCACCAGGGTGGCGCCCGCGGCGAACGTGCCGAAGAGGTCGTACACGGACAGGTCGAAGCCGAGCGAGGACAGCCCGAACACCCGGTCCTCGGAGGTCACCCCGAAGCGCTCGTTGATGTCGACGACGGTGTTCAGGGCTCCCCGGTGATCGGTCATCACGCCCTTGGGGTCCCCGGTCGAGCCCGAGGTGTAGATCACGTACGCGAGGTCGCGGGGATCCGTCGCCACCGGTTCGAGCACCGCGTCGCGGCCGGCGGACGCGAGCGCCTCGTCGAAGCGGACGACGGCGACGCCGTCCGGGACGCGTTCGTGGACGGACGCGGCCGGGGGCACGAGCAGGGCCGAGGCCCCCGCGTGCCGCAGCGAACCGGCGATGCGGGCCGCCGGCAGACCGTCGTCCAGCGGGAGGTAGGCCGCCCCGATCCGGAGCACGCCGATGGCCGAGGCGATCTGTTCCCAGCCCCGGTCCGCGACCACCCCGACCAGGTCGCCGGGGCGGACCCCGGCCGCGCGAAGGGCGTGGGCGACGGCCCGGGAGGCCTCCTCCAACGCGCCGTAGGTGAGGGTCCCGTTCGCCGCGATCACCGCGGTACGGCCGGGCGAGCGGTGGGCGCGGTCGAGGAACGGCTCGTGCAGCAGGCCGTCCGGGAGCGGCCCGTCGGTGGCGTTGAGCTCCCGGTACCGGGCGGCCTGGTCGTCGGGGAGCACCTCGCGGTGCGGGTCGTCCCAGGCGTCGGTGTCCGTCGCGAGCGCGGTCAGCAGCCCGGTGTACGCGCCGAACATGTCGTCCAGCGTCCCCGGTGCGAACAGCGCCTCCACCGCGTCCCAGGTGAGCCGAAGCCGGCCCTCGTCCTCGCTGATCTGGTGGTCGAGCCAGACCTGCGGGGTCTGGGTGATGGTGTGTGCGACCCGGGCTCCGAGCCCGGCCGGCGGGGTGCCTCCGGCGTCGGCCGCGCCGAGTTCGCTGGTGAACACGACGGGCATGGCCGCCGCGGCCACCCCGCGCCGGCGGGCCAGTTCGCCGGCCACGCGCACGCCGCTGACGAGCTGGTGGTCCAGGTCCTCCCAGAGCCGCTCCTGGAGGGCGCGCGCCCGCTCCTCGAAGGTGCCGCTGGTCGCGCGGTCCACCTCCAGCAGGCTGAGCGCGGTGAAGTCGCCGACCAGCGTGCCCAGTTCGGGATGGTCGCCGACCCGGTTGAAGAGGGTCAGGTTGAGGGTGAAGCGGTCGCTGGACGACCAGGTGCCGAGCACGGTGGCGTACGCGGCCAGGGCGAGCGCCGACGGAGTGATCCGGGCGGCGGCGGCCCGTGCCTTGAGCCGGGACCACAGCTCGGCCGGGAGGTGCGCCTCGCGCCGCCGGAACCGGGTCTCGGCCAGTTCCCCGAGCTGCTTGACGAGCGGCAGCGACGGCGCCGGCGGCAGGGTGTCCAGCCGCTCGCGCCAGTAGGCGAGGTCACGCTCGTGCCCGGGCCCCGTGCGTCGGGCCTGCTCGGCCATGACGTAGTCGCGGAAGGACAACTCCATCGCGTGCGGGACGAGTTCGCCCCGGTAGACGGCGAGCAGCTCGCGCAGCAGGATCTGGACGCTGCCACCGTCCGCGATGAGCGTGTCGATGCTGAAGTGCAGCCGGGCCGCGCCCCCGTCGGTGTGGCTCGCCCGGATCTGGAACAGCGGCCAGGTCTCGGCGGGCAGCACGTGGTGGGACATCGTGTCGCGGATCGCCGTCAAACGCGCCTCGCGCTCGGCGGCCGGCAGCGCGCGCAGGTCGGCGCGCTCGATGCGGTAGTCGGGCACCTCGGGGAGGATGCGCTGGGTGCCGTCCGTGTCGACGACCAGGCGCAGGGCGTCGTGGCGCCGGACGAGGGACCGCCAGGCGCCTTCGAGGCGGTCCAGGTCCACGTCGTCGACATCGAGCTCGACGAACAGGTGGCAGGACACGTCTCCGCCGACGGCGCCGCTGCGGCCGATCCAATAGGCGCGCTGCACCTCGGTGAGGGGGAACGGTTCGTGGCGGGTCGCCGGGTCCGGCAGCAGCGCCGCCGGCCGCTCCGACCGCTCCGCGCCGTCGGCGGGGTCGGCGGCGCCGTCCGCCCGCGCGTCCATGCCGCGGGCCAGGGCCGAGACGGTCGGCGCCTCGAACAGGGTGCGCAGCGGGAGCCGGGTCGAGAACGCGCGCCTGATCCCGGCGACGACCTGGGTGGCGAGCAGCGAGTGGCCGCCCAGCTCGAAGAAGTCGTCGTGGACGCCGACCCGTTCGATCCCGAGGGCCTGCTGCCAGATGGCCGCGATCCGCTCCTCGGTCGGGGTGGAGGGCGCGACGTACGCGCCGTCGACGGCGCGGTCCGTGTCGGGCGCCGGCAGCGCGCCCCGGTCCACCTTGCCGTTGCTCGTCAACGGCAGCGCGTCCAGCACGACGAACCGCGAGGGAACGAGGAAGGCGGGCAGCCGGGCGGCCAGCGCGGCACGCAGGTCGGCGGCCGCCGGAGGGGAGTCCGGGGAGTCGGGCACCACGTACCCGATCAGGGACGCCCGGGCGGTGCCGAGCCCGTGCGCGGTCACCACGCTCTGGCGGACGCCGGGTACGGCGGTCAGCGCCGCCTCGACCTCGCCGGCCTCGATCCGGAAACCGCGGATCTTGAGCTGGTCGTCGTTGCGGGCCAGGTACTCCAACCGGCCGTCGGGCCGCACCCGGACGACGTCACCCGTGCGGTACAGGCGGGCGTCGGCCGATCCGGCGCCGTCGGGGCGGGACGCCGCGGCGGGGTCCGCCACGAAGCGTTCGGCCGTGAGTTCCGGGCGCCCGAGGTAGCCCGCGGTCACGCCCGCGCCGCCGATGTACAGCTCGCCGGGCACGCCGACGGGCGTGCGGCGGCCGTGTTCGTCCAGGACCCGTACGGTCGTCCCGGCGACGGGGCGGCCGATGGTGACGGCGCCCGACGCCGGGTCCACGGTGTCGCTGGTGGACCACACGGTGGTCTCGGTCGGCCCGTACATGTTCAGCAGCGTGCCGGTGAGGTGCTCGTGCAACCGGCGCGCGAGGTCCGCGTCCAGGGGCTCCCCGCCGAGGAGGAGCCGGCGCAGCCCGCCGAGCGCCCCGGCGTCCGGCTCGTCCAGCAGGACGCGCGCCAACGACGGGGTGCACTGGAGATGGGTCACACCGTGGGCGCGGATCAGCGAGGTGAGCGGGACCTCCTCGACGTCCGCGAGGCGCCCGCCCTCCGACTCCGTCGCGGGTGCCGCGTCGCGGCGGTGCAGCGCCCTCTCGCGCAGCGCGGCCAGGCCGGTGAGCGCGCGGAGCGCCGCGTCGGGGTCGACACCGAAGTCGACGAGGCAGGCGACCTCGTCGACGCCCGCGCCCGCGAGCCGCCCCAGGAGGGGCAGCCGGTCCTCGACGGTTCCGATGAAGGAGCCGTCCGTGAGGTAGCGGGCCGCCGCGTGGTCGAGCAGGGCCTCCTGGTCGTCGGCGCTGAAGTCGTCGGCGCGGACGTCGATGCCGAGGGTGGCCGCCATCTTCTCGATCAGCCCGACGGAGGACCGCAGGTAGTCGCGGAACGGCTGTCGGGCGTGTGCCCGCACGTCCTCGGCGTCGTCGCCGACGAAGGTGTGCAGCATCAGCGTCACGTGCGGCTCACCCGCGTGACCGGCGCTCCGCCAGGCCTCGCGGTAGATCGCGATCCGCTCGGCCAGCTCCTCGACGCTCTGGCCGAGCAGGTGCGTGAGCAGCCGCGCACCGATCTCGCCGGCCTTGCGGCAGGTCTCGGGGTTGCCGGACGAGGTGAGCCAGAAGGGCAGTTCGGGCTGGACCGGACGCGGCATGACCGCCACGTCCACGCTCCGCCCCGAGGGCCCCTCGAAGGCGACCCGGTCGCCGCGCCACAGCCGCCGCACCTCGTCGATGCCCTCGACCATGAGCTTCTGCCGGTCGTCGTAGGCGTCCTTGGCGAGGACGAAGTCGTCCACGTGCCAGCCGGAGGCGAAGGACAGCCCGACCCGGCCCGCGGAGAGGTTGTCGACGACCGACCACTCCTCCGCGACCCGGACGGGATGGTGCAGCGGCAGCACCACGCTGCCGGCCCGGATCCCGATCCGTTCGGTGGTCTGCGCCAGGGCGGCGGCCAGCACCGACGGCGCGGGATAGGACCCGCCGAACGCGTGGAAGTGCCGCTCCGGCAGCCACACGGAGCTGAAGCCGTGGGTGTCGGCGAACCGGGCGCCCTCCATGAGGAGCCGGTACTGGGCCGGCCCCGGGGCGTGCGCCTCGGAGTCGCTGGAGAAGTAGAAGAGGCTGAACTCCGGTACGACGGCGGGCGCGACCGCGGTCGGCTCCGGCCCGGCGGCCCGGCGTGCGACGACCGCGGAGGTCCCCGCGTCGGGGCTCACGACCACCCGGTGGCCGCGGCTGATCGTCCACAGCAGCTCCAGCACGGAGATGTCGAAGGAGACGCTGGTGACGGCGAGCCAGGTGATCGGCTCGGTGTCCGCCCCGGCCGCGCCCCGCGCGTCGTCCCGGCCCGTGACGATCCGGTCCATCGCCGCGAGGAACGCCGTGAGGTTGCGCCGGAGCACCACCACGCCCTTGGGCCTGCCGGTGGAGCCCGACGTGTGGATGACGTACGCGGGAGCCTCGGGGTCGTGCGACGCGCCGTCGGCGACGGGCGCGGGCGCCCCGGTGTCCGTGTCGCCCGCGTCGAGGTCGAGCAGCGGCGCCCCGGACGGCACGACGTCCCGGGTCCCGGCGTGCACCAGCACGGCCGAGGGGGAGGCGTCCTCCAGGACGAACCGGATCCGCTCCGCCGGATACCCGGGGTCGAGCGGCAGGTACGCGGCTCCCGTCCGGAGCACGGCGAACAGCGCGGCGACGAGATCGGCGCCGCGCCGCAGACAGACGCCGACCCGGTCCCCGGGACGGACGCCCGCGGTCAGCAGCCGGGCCCGGATCTCCTCGATCCGCGCGTCGAGCGCGCCGTAGGCGAGCGCCGGCCCGTCGGGGTCCGACCCCGACAACAGGGCGGGCGCGTCAGGCCGTTCGCGCACGGCGCGGGCGAGGGACACGAGCACGTCCTCGGCGTCCGCGGGCAGCGGTCCGCCGTCGCCGGCGAGCGCCGACAGCGCCTCCTCGGCGGCGGTGAGCGCCAGCAGCTCGGAGAGCGGCAGCGACGGGTCGGCCGTACCGCGCCGCAGGACGCGTTCCAGGGTCTCGGCGTAGGACCGCACGGTGTCCGCGTCGAACAGGTCGGCGCTGAACTCGCAGACGCCGGTGGTGACATCTCCCGAGCGGGCGAGTTCGAGGCTGAGGTCGGTGCGGCACAGCCCGTTGTCCAGGTCGATGAGTTCGACGGCCACGTCGGGCAGCGAGATCGTGGGCGCGGGCACGTTCCGGTAACCGAACTGCACCTGGTAGAGCGGCGCGTGGCTCAGGTCGCGGTCCGGGCTGAGATCGCGGACCAGACGCTCGAAGGGCACCTCGGCGTGTGCGAGGGCGCCCAGCGCGGTCTCCCGCGCCCGACCGACGAGCTCACCGAACGTGGGGTCCCCGGTCAGGTCGGTGCGCATCACCAGCGTGTTGATGAACATGCCGACCATGCCGCCCAGTTCCGGACGGTCCCGACCGGCCGTGGGCACGCCGACGACCACGTCCTGCTGCCCGGAGTGCCGCATCAGCACCGCCTGCCAGGCGGCCAGCGTCACCATGAACGGCGTCGCCCGGGCCTGTCGGGCGGCCTCCTCGATGCCCTCCGTCAGCTCCCGGTCCAGGGTGAGGTGCACCCGACCGCCGCGGTGCGAGGGGGTGGCGGGGCGAAGACGGTCGGTGGCCAGGGAGAGCAGCGGCGGGGCGTCGGCGAGCCGCTCGCGCCAGTAGTCGAGCGGCCGCGCCAACGCCTCGTCGGTGAGCTCGACGCGCTGCCTCGCGGCCCAGTCGCCGTACTGGACGGGCAGCGGCTCGGGCCCGCCCTGCGAGCCGCCGGCGCCGGCCGGCCGGCCGTCACGGAACGCGCGGTAGCCCGCGCACAACTCCTCCACCAGGACGGCGCGCGACCAGGCGTCGCCCACGATGTGGTGGTTGACCACGACCAGCAGGGCGCGGTCCGGGGCGGAGCGGATCAGCAGGGCCCGGAAGAGCCGCTCGCCCTCCAGGTCGAAGGGCCGGCGGGCCTCCCGCTCGGCCGCCTCCCGCTCGGCGGCGTCGATCCCGCCGGCCACACCGGGATCGAGGTCCACCACCGTGAGCACCGGCTCCGAACCCGGACCCGAGATCGGCGCCGGGTCCAGGACCCGCTGCATCGGCTGCTCGCCCGAGGGGTCGACGACGGTGCGCAGCGCCTCGTGTCGGACCACCAGGCCGTTCAGCGCCGCGTCCAGCGCCGCCCGGTCCAGCGGACCGGTCAGCCGCAGGGCCACGTACTCGTTGAACACCCCGAGCCCCGGAGTGAGTTGATCGAGGAACCACAGTCGTTCCTGGCCGAAGGAGAGGGGCGCGGGCACGTCCGCGGCCCGCCGCGGCGTCACCGGTGCGGCGACCGGCACGCTCTGCCCGGCGGTGTTCCCGCGGGTACGTGCCTCGAACCGGGCGCGCTGTTCCGGAGTGAGCCGGGCCAGGCGCTCTGCGCGTCCGGCGTCTGCCGGGGGGCGGCCTGCTGAGTCGGTCACTGGTTCTCCAGGTCGGCGAGAATACGGTCTTCGATGTCCACGGCGAGATCGGCCACACGGCCGCCCTCGAAGAAGGCCCGGGCGGGCACGTCCACCCCGAACTCGGCGCGCAGCCGCGCCACGACCTGCGCGGCGAGCAGCGAATGACCGCCGAGGTCCAGGAAGTCGTCGTGGATGCCCACCCGGTCGATGCCGAGCATCTCGCCGTAGATCTCGGCGAGACGCTCCTCGGTCGGCGTGCCCGGCGCGGTGTAGGCGGTGGCCAGCTCCGGGCGCGGCAGCAGGGTGTTCGAGGGGCGGGCGGCGGCGGGCTCGGCGGTCAGCCGCAGCGTCCCGTCGTCGGCGACCTCCGCGCCGGCGCGGGCCACCACGCTTTGGCCGCCGGGGCCTTCGAGCAGCGCGGCGAACGCCCGCGTCCCCTGGGCGGGGGTGAGGGCGCCCGCGAGCATCCGCTCCTGGAGCGCGCGCAGGTCGGCCGGGACCTCGGCGTCGCTCGCCATGCCGACCGAGGCCCACATGTCCCAGTTCACGGTGATGACGCGCCGTTCGCCGCGCGCGTCCTCGGCTTCGCCGGCCGCCGCGAGGTAGGCGTTGGCCGCCGCGTAGTCGGCCTGCCCGTAGGTGGGCACGAGGGTGGCCAGCGAGGAGCAGAGCAGCAGCGTGCCCGCCTCGCCCGGCCGCAGCGCGGCCAGCAGGTTGCGGATGCCCGCGGTCTTGGCGGCGAACACCGCACGCGCCTCGTCGTCGTCGCGCAGTTCCACGGAACCGCCGCCGGGGACACCGGCCGCGTGCAGGACGCCGTCGATGCCGCCGAAGGTCTCGCGCACGCGCTCCAGCGCCTCGGCGAGGGAGTGCGCGTCGGCGACGTCCGCCCGCAGGCAGAGCACCTCGGTGCCCCGGGCCCGCAGGTCCCCGAGGAACTCCGCGGCGGGGCCCCCGTCCCCGTCGGCCACCGGGCGCCGGCCCAGCAGGGCGATCCGGGCTCCGGCGGTACGGGCCAGATGGCCGGCGAGCGTACGACCGATGCCGCCGAAGCCGCCGGTGACGACCCAGACCGCGCCGGGCGCGGACCCGACGGACGACGCCGGGGCGGGGGGCCGGGTGGGCTCGACGGCGCGGGTGAGCAGCTCGGTGCCGCGCCGCGCGAGCAGTCGGGCCGGGGCGGCGACGACGGCACGGAGCACGTCGAGGGCCGACTCGGCGTCGAGCCGGGCGCCCGGGGCGAGGTCCACCTGGGCGCAGCGGAGGTTGGCGTACTCCTCGGGCAGCACCTGCACCGGGCCGCTGAGCAGGGCCGCCGCGGGGTCGGGGCGTTCGCCGTCGAGGACGCGGAACGCGCCGGCCGTGAGGACTCCGAGGCGCACGTCGTTGACGACGCTCGCCTCGGTCATGGCGCGGGCCAGCCGGACCAGGCCGAAGTACCCCTGCGTCCCGTCGTCGTCGGCGGCGGGCGCGAGGCCCCAGCCGTGGACGATCGCGGTGGGGGTGCGGACCAGTCCGCGCAGGTCGGCCAGCAGCTTCGCGTACTGGCTCGGGTCGCCCGGGTCGATCTCGTACACGCCGCGGCGCACCCGACGGTACTCGGGGCCGGGCCGCACGACGGTGACGATCTGTCCCCGCGCCGTGATCAGGTCGATCACCGGCTGCGTGGCGCCCTCGGCGTCGCACAGGACCAGCCAGGTCTGGCGGCGCGCGAACGGGTCGGCCGGCACCTCGGCCCCGGGGCCCAGTGGACGCCACACGATGCGGGCGTGCACCGCGTCGGCCTCCGACGCCTCGGCCGGGGCCGCAGTGATGGTCGGGGACGCGGCGCTCGCGGCCGGGCCGGGCTCGATCCAGTGCGGCAGCCGCTCGAACGGGTAGCCGGGCAGGCCCGCGAGGTGCGCGTCGACGCCGGCGGGTTCCCAGACGACGGGGGCGCCGTGGGCCCACAGCCCGGCGAGGGAGAGGACGGCGCTCGCCGGTTCGTCGTCGGCCGAGCGGCGCCCCCGCGAGGGCAGCGGCGCCGGCGCGAGACGAGGGGCACCGGTCCGGGCCGCGACGGCGTCCTCGGCGGGGCCCGCGCCCGCGGAGCGGACCAGGTCGGTGAGCACGCTGCCGGGGCCGTTCTCCACCAGCACCAGGTCCTCGTCCAGGGCGAGCAGCCGGCCCAGCCCGTCGTGGAACCGCACGGGGGAGAGCATCTGCCGGGCCCAGTACGCCGGGTCGCAGGCCTGCTCCGCAGTGATCCAGTCGCCGGTGACCCCGGAGAGGAAGGGGATGCCCGGGGCGTGCAGCGGCACGGCGGCCAGTTCCTCGGCGAACCGGGCGGCGGCCGGCCCGCACGGGGCGCCGTGGAACGCCCGGTCGACGGGCAGGCGCAGCGCGCGCACGTCCCGCTCGGCGAGCGCGGCGGCGGCCCGCTCGACGGCGTCCGGCGTCCCGGACAGGACGGTGGCGGTCGGACCGTTGACGGCGGCGAGCTCCAGTCCGTGCGCGGCGGCGATCCCCGCCGCGTCCGCCTCTCCCAGGGGCAGCGCGAGCATGGCGCCCGGCGGCATCTCCTCCATCAACCGGCCCCGGGTCGCGGCCAGCGCGAGCGCGTCCGGCAGCGCGACGACCCCCGAGAGCAGCGCGGCGGTGAACTCGCCGAGGCTGTGGCCGAGCAGCGCGGTCGGGCGCACCCCCCAGTGCGCCCACAGCCGGGACAGGGCGTACCCGAGGGCGACCACGGCGGGCTGCACGATCGAGGTGCGGCGCAGTTGATCCGCGTCACCGTCCCGCAGCAGCTCCGTCAGGTCCGCTCCGAGGTGCGGGCGCAGGATCCGCGCGCACGCGTCGAGCGCCTCGCGGAACACCGGGTGCGCGCGGCGGAGGCCGTCGGCGGTGCCCGGCACGAGGGCGGCCTGTCCCGGCAGCAGGAAGGCCACGGGCGCGTCGCTGCGCCCGGTGCGGGCGCCCACGCGGTCGCGGCGGTCCCCGCCGCGCAGGGCCGCGACGGCCCCGGCGGTGTCACGGGCGAGGACGACCCTGCGGTGCGAGAGCCGGCGCCGGCCGTCGCGCAGGGTGCGCGCCACGTCGGCGAGGGCGAGTTCGGGGTGCGCGGCGAGGTGGTCCGCGAGCCGGTCGGCGACACGGTCGAGCGCGGTGGAGGTGCGTGCCGACAGCGGCAGCGCGACCGGTACGTCGGCCCGCGCCCCGGCCGGGGCGTCACCCACCGGGGCGCCGGCGGTCGCGGGTGCCTGCTCCAGGATGACGTGGGCGTTGGTGCCGCCGATCCCGAAGGCGCTGACGGCGGCCCGCCGCGGCCCGTCGGTGACGGGCCAGTCGGTGAGGTCGGTGGGCACGAAGAACGGACTGCCCGACAGCCCGGCGCCGGGCTCTGCGGCGTCGACGTGCAGGCTGGCCGGGATGCGGCCGTGGCGCAGTGCCTGTACGGCCTTGATGAAGCCGGTGATCCCGGCCGCGGTGTCCAGGTGGCCCAGGTTCGACTTCACCGAACCGAGCCCGCACCAGGCCCCGGGCGCGGCGTCCGGCCGGTCGTCGGCCGCCCGGTAGGCGGCCGTCAGGGCCTCGACCTCGATGGGGTCCCCGATGGGCGTGGCCGTGCCGTGGCCCTCGACGTACCCGATGCTGCGCGGGGCCACGTCCGCGACGGACAGCGCCTCGCGGATCACGGCGCTCTGCCCGCTCACGCTCGGCGCCGTGTAACCGGCCTTGTCGGCACCGTCGTTGTTGACGGCCGAACCGAGGATCACCGCGTGCACGCGGTCCCCGTCCGCCAGCGCGTCGGCGAGCCGCTTGAGGACGACGACGCCCGCGCCGTTGCCGAAGACCGTGCCGGCCGCGTTCGCCCCGTACGGCCTGCAGTGGCCGTCGGCCGACTCGATGCCGCCCTCGACCGGCAGGTAGCCGGAGCGGTGCGGCACGGTGACCGTCACGCCGCCGGCGAGCGCCGTGTCGCACTCCTGGGAGAGCAGGCTCTGCACGGCGAGGTGCACCGCGACCAGCGAGGTGGAGCACGCGGTCTGCACGCTCACCGCCGGACCGCGCAGATTGAGCTTGTACGCGGCCCGGGCGGCCAACTGGTCGGGCTGGTTGCCCTGGAACAGCAACGGCACGCCCAGCTTCTCCCGCAGATCGGTGCGGGGCAGCAGGTTGTGGATGAGGTACGTGCTCAGCAGCGAACCCGCGTACACCCCGATCGGCCCGGCCGCCCGGTCGGGGTCGCACCCGGCGTCCTCCAGGGCGGCCCAGGCGGTCTCCAGGAAGACGCGCTGCTGGGGGTCGATGACCGAGGCCTCCAGGGCGCCGTACCCGAACAGCGTCGAGTCGAAGCCGGCGACGTCGTCGAGGACGCCCTTCGCCGGCACGTAACGCGGATGGGCGTACTCGGACTCGGCGACCCCGTCGGCGCGCAGTTCCTCGGCGGAGAACCGGCTGACCGCCTCGGTGCCCGCCGCCAGCAGCTCCCAGAGCGCGTCGACGGAATCGGCTTTCGGGAACCGGCCCGCCATGCCGACGACGGCGATCCGGCCTTCGACGTCGGCCCGGTCATCGGGTTCCGGCAGAAGCTGCTGTGCGTTCAAGGTGTTCTCCGTCAGGGGTGGGTGCGGCGCCGCGCCGGTGCGTGGGTTCGGTGGGACGGTCGGTTCGGCCGGTGTCAGACCGCCATCAGGTAGCTCTGGAACCGGGGCATGAGGAACTCCAGCGCCCGCACCTCGGCCTCGGTGAGCTCCGGGTGCCACACGTCCCAGAGCAGGACCGCACGCTGCTGCGTGCCGCGGTTCTCCGCCTCGTGGATGAAGCTGTCGTCGAAGAGGATGACCTTGCCCTCCTCCCAGCCCCGCTCGTCGTCGCCGACCGTGATCACACAGCCGTCCGGGACGATCAGCGGGAGGTGGGCGGTGAGCAGCAGGTTGACCCCGCCCGTGTGCGGGGTGATGTGGACGCCCGGGTTGAGGATGGTGAACATGCCGTCGCGCGGCCCGTGAGGGGTCGACTCCACGGCCTTCACGGTCTCGGGACAGCGTTCGAGGACCTCGTCCCGCCAGGTGCCGTTGCGGTAGAGCTGGTAGGTGTCCCAGCCCTGCCAGCCGAGTTCCTTCGTGTACATGTCCTCGTACGGAGCGAACCGGGCCTGCTCCGAACGGAGCGCCAGGAACTCCTCCTTGATCGCGTCGTACGCGGCCTCCATCCCCGCCGTCCAGGGCTGGGCCGCGGCGTCGTGCCACGGCAGGGCGCTGATGCCGGGGAAGAACAGCCGGGTCGGCTCCTGGTCCTCGTGCAGGTACTCCGGGGCCTGCTCGCCCACGAGGATGCGCAGGCACTCCTCGACGCGCTCCAGCCCACGGGAACCGACCGCGTTGCGCAGCTCCGCCATCACGTCAGCGACGTCCATGTCTCGACCTCTCTCGTCTTCTGCTCTGTTGGGTACGCGTGTCACTCGGGCAGGCGTGTCACCGGCGGCGGGACCGCAGGGCGGCCCGACGCCGCTCGCCGCGCGAGGCGGCCTCGTCGGAGCCGGCCGCCGCGGCGCCCGCTCCCTCGCCCAGTCCGGCGACGAACCCGGCGACGGTGGGTCGGGCGAACACGTCGACCAGGCGGATCTCCCGGCCGAGGCGTGCGCCCAGTTCCAGTTGGAGGCGGGCGGCG
The DNA here is from genome assembly GCF_036231985.1 of Streptomyces sp. NBC_01426. Taxonomy (GTDB): domain Bacteria; phylum Actinomycetota; class Actinomycetes; order Streptomycetales; family Streptomycetaceae; genus Streptomyces. The sequence goes on along the minus strand of NZ_CP109500.1, from coordinate 1,379,460 downwards.
AGCAGCGAATCGCCGCCCGCCTCGAAGAAGTTGGTGTGCCGTCCGAAGGAGTCACCGCCGAGCACCCGCCGCCACGCGTCGGCGACCACCTGTTCGGCGCCGGCCAGCGGCGGCTCGCCGGCACGGACCACCGTCTCCGCCGGTACCGGGAGCCGGGCACGGTCGCGCTTGTTGGTGCGGGTCCGGGGCAGCGCGTCCAGCAGCACCACCGTCTCCGGGACCACCGCGGCCGGCAGCCGGTCGGCGAGGTGGGCCCGCAGTTCGGCGGCGCTCACCCCGTCCGCCGCCACGGCGTACCCGACCAGACGCGGCGTGCCCGCCCGGTCGTGGAGGGCCGCGGCGGCCTCCCGTACCGCCGGGTGGGACTCCAACAGCGCCTCGATCTCCTCCAGTTCCACCCGATTCCCGCGGATCTTCACGAGGCTTCCGGTGCGGCCGGTGAAGGCGAGTTCGCCGTCCGGCAGGAAGCGGCCCAGGTCTCCGGTGCGGTACAGCGTCCCTCCGGGCCGCCACGGGTCGGGCACGTACGCCTTGGCGCTCTCCTCGGGCCTGTTGCGGTACGAGCCGGCCAGCAGGTCGCTGCGCAGGTGGATCTCGCCCACGACACCGACCGGGCAGGGCCGGCCCCGGTGGTCCAGGACCAGCGCCTCCCGACCCGGGATCGGCACGCCGATCGGCACCGAGTCCGGGAACGCCTCGCCGGGCTTCAGCTCCCGGTGCGTGGCCAGCACGCACTCGGTCGGCCCGTACAGGTTGTGCAGGGCCGGCCGGTCGGGCCGCTCCGCCCAGGCCGCGGCCAGGGACGGGGGCAGCGCCTCACCCGCGAGGAGCAGGTGCTCCAGGTCCGGCAGTCCCTCGCCGGCACGGTCCAGGGCCTCGGTCAGCACGGTGAGGAAACCGGGCACCGTCTGGATCTGCGTGATCCGTTCGGCGCGCAGCCACCCGGCCAGCGCCACCGGGTCGTGGCGGGTGCCGTCGGGCGGCACGCACAGCGTCGCACCGTGGCACAGGGCCGCGAACACCTCCGTGTAGGCGGCGTCGTAGGTGAACGGCGCCCACTGCGCGACACGACTCCCGGGCCGCACCGAGAAGCGGGACCCCTGCCAGTCGGCGAACTGGGCGAGCGTCGCGTGCGGCAGCACGATGCCCTTGGGCGTACCGGTCGAACCGGACGTGTACACCAGGCACAGCGCGTCGTCACCGGTCGTCGCCGGCGCCGTCGGCCGGGGGGCCGCCGGGCGATCGCCGGCCGGCGCCACCGCGTCGCACCACTCCACCGGGACGCCGCCGAACCGCACCGCCTCCCGGTCCCACAGCGCGGGGTACGCCGCCAGGGAAGCCTCGGTGGCCAGCAGCGCGACGGGGTCCGCGTCGGCAAGTACGGCGCGCAGCCGCAGCTCGGGGCCGACCCCGTCGAGGACCGCGAACGCCGCACCGGTCTTGGCCACGCCGAGGACGGCCGCGGTCTGCGCGGGTCCGGTGGGCAGCAGCACCGACACGAAGCGGCCGGGGCCGGCCCCGCGCGCCGACAGCCGGACCGCGATGTCGTCGCTCCAGCGGTCCAGCTCCGCGTAGGTGACCTCCACCCCGGCACACCGCACGGCCGGCGCGTCGGGGTGCTCGGTCGCCACGGCCCGGAACAGCTCGTGCACCGGTACGCCGTGGGCGGCGCGGTACGCGCCCGGTTCCGCCGCGGGGTGGGGCGAGGGGGTCTCGCCCCGTCCCAGGTCGACATCGTCCAGGTCGGCGTCGGGGTCGTCGAGCGCCGCGGACAGGAGGGTCTCCAGCCGGCGGACGAACCGGGCCGCCGACTCCTCGCCGAAACGGGAGACGGCGTACTCCAGCACCCCGTCGATCCGGTCGGCGTGCTCGTCCAGGGCGAGCGTGAGGTCGTACTTCGCGGTCGCGGTGCGCACCGGCCGCAGCTCACCGGTGACGTCGCCCAGCCGGACCAGGTCGGGCGCCGCGTCCTGCCACACCAGCGAGGCCTGGGCGAGCGCCGGCCGCCCCGGGTCGCCCGCCAGGCCCAGTTCGGCGACGAGCCGGTCGAAGGGGACCAGCGGCCGGTCCAGGTCCGCGGCGAGCAGCCGACCGGTGCGGGCGGCGAGCTCGGCGAAGCCGGGTGTACCGGAGAGGTCCACCCGTACCGGCAGGGTGTTGACCAGGTTGCCGACGAGGCCCTCCAGCCCGGGCGCCTCACGGTTGGCGACGGGTACGGCGACGACGACGTCGTCGGTCGCCGCGTAACGGCCCAGCAGGGAGCCGAACACGGTGAGCAGCACGGTGAACGGCGTCACCCGCAGCCGGGCGGCCGTCCGGCGCAGCCGCGCGGTGACGTCCGGGGACAGCTCCACGGGCAGCGTGCGGCCGGCCCCGCGGGCGCCGTCGGCGAGGGCCTGCGGATCGGTGGGCAGGGCGAGCACCCCGGGGTGCCCGGCGAGGCGCTCGCACCAGTACGCCAGGTGCCCGGCCCGCACGGCACGACCCTCGGGGGTGTCGGCCGCACCGGCATGGCCGATGAACTCGGCCCCGGGCTGCGGCAGTCGCGCGGCACCGGCGGCGTGCACGCCGTACAGGGCGGCCAGTTCGCGCACGGCCACGGAGACGGACCAGCCGTCCACCGCGATGTGGTGGGCCGTGCACAGCAATTCCGCGCGCCCCTCCCCCCGTACGAGGGTGAGGCGCAGCAGCGGTCCCACCGCCAGGTCGAACGGGCGGGCCGCCTCCGCGGCGGCGAACGCCTCCCAGGCGTCCTCGGTGTCCCCGGTGTTCCGGGTGTCCTCGCCGGGGGAGTCCGGCAGATCGACGACGGCGAGCCGTACCGCGTCCGCGGCCAGCGGCACCAGGACGGGCCCCTCGTCCTCCCAGCCGACACGGGCCGCCAAGACCTGGTGACGGGTCACCAGGTCGCGCAGCGCGGCCGCCAGGGCGTCCGCGTCGACGTCGCCGTCCAGACGGACCGCGCCCGCCAGGTTGTAGGCCGCCGAGGCGGGGGCGAGCCGTTGGGCCAGCCACAGCTGCCGCTGCTGGTCGGTGAGCGGCACCGGATCGCCGAGCCCGCGCGGAGGCACGGCGGCGAGACCGGGCACCGGCTCGGCGTCCCGACCGGCGAGCGCACCGGCGGCCGAGCGGGCCAGGGTCGCCGGGGTCGGGTCCGCGTAGAAGGCGGCCAACGACGGGGCCTGCCCGAACTCCGCGCGCACCAGCCCGATCAGCCGACCGGCGGCGATCGAGTTGCCGCCCGCCGCGAGGAAGTCGTCGTCGGTTCCGACCGTGTCCGGGGCGAGCCCCAGCACCGCCGCCCAGTGCCGTACGACGGAGCGCTCGACGGCGGTGACCGGGGCGGTCCGCCCCGTGCCGGACCGCAGGGTGCGCGCCGCGCGGGTCAACGCGGGCCGGTCGATCTTGCCGCTGGTGTTCAACGGCAGTTCGGCGACCTCGTCGAACACGGCCGGGACGGCCGCCGCGGGCAGCCGCTCGCGCAGGTGCCGGCGCAGCGCCTCGGTCGACACCCCGCCGGTCCGCGCCGGGACGACGAACGCGACCAGGCGCGGGCCCGAGGCCCCCGCGCGATCGATGACCACGGCGACCTGCCGTACGTCCTCGTGGGTACCCAGCAGGGCCTCGACCTCGCCCGGTTCGATGCGATGGCCGAGGATCTTGACCTGCTGGTCCACCCGCCCCAGCACGACCAGCCGGCCGTCCGGGAGGTACCGGGCCAGGTCACCGGTGCGGTAGACGGTCCCGCCGGTCTCGGTGACCGGGTCCGGCACGAAGACGGTCGAGGTCAGCTCGGGCCGGTTCCAGTAGCCGGCCGTCACGCCCGCCCCGCCGACGACCAGCTCGCCGACGGCCCCGACGGGCACGGGCCGACCGGCCGCGTCCAGGACGTGGCAGACGGTGCGGGCGACGGGACGCCCCACGGTGACCGGTTCGCCCGGCAGGACGCGCCCGGCGGTGGACCAGATCGTCGTCTCGGTGGGCCCGTACAGGTTCCACACCTCGGCGCAGCGCTCCAGGAGCCGCCCGGCCAGTACCTCGTCGAGGGCCTCGCCGCCGCTGAACGCCCGAAGGCCGCCCAGGCCCGGCCAGCCGCCGTCCAACAGACCCCGCCACAGGGACGGCGTGGCCTGCATCAGCGTGGCCCCGGACTTCTCCAACAGCGTCCCCAGGGCCTCCGCGTCGCGGACCGTCTCGCGCGGCGCGATCACCACCCGGGCGCCCGCGACGAGCGGGGCGAACAGTTCCAGGACACTGATGTCGAAGGTGAGCGAGGTGACGGCGACGAGCACGTCGTGCTCCTCGATGCCCGGCTCCCGCACCACGCTGTGCAGGAGGTTCGCCACACAGCCGTGCGGCACCGCCACACCCTTGGGCGTCCCGGTGGAACCCGAGGTGTACATCAGGTACGCGAGGGCCTCGGGCGCCGGACCGTCGGGGAACGGCACGTCCCCGACGGTGGGCGCCGGGCCGTCCGACAGCTCCCGCGGGTCGAGGAGGGGCGTCCCCTCCCCGGCGGCGTCCGCGAGGCCGGCGCCGAGCGGTTCGTCGGCGACCAGCAGCCGCGCGCCGCTGTCCTTCAGCACGTGGGCCGCCCGCTCGTCGGGCATCGCCGCGTCGAGCGGCACCAGCACGGCGCCGGCCCGCCACACCCCGACGATCAGCGGGATCAGTCCGGCGTCGCGCCGGACCCGCAGGGCCACCCGGTCACCCGCTCGCACCCCGCACCGGCCGGCGAGCGCGGCCGCCACCCGGTCGGCGGCGCCGGCCACGTCGGCCCGGGTGAGGGTCCCGTCGGCGGAGCCGACCGCGGGAGCGTCCCCGTCGCGCAGGGCGAGGACGCGCAGCGCCTCGGGGACGGCGCCCCAGGCAGGCGACGACGGGTCGCTCGTGTTGAAGTCCCGCACGATCCTGCGGGTCTCGTCCGGCGTGGTGACCGGCAGGTCGGCGATCGGCCGGCCCGGATCGTCCGCGGCGGCGGCCAGCAGGCACGACAGCGCGTCGGCGAACCCGGCGACGGTCTCCGGGGCGAGCAGCGCCGTGCGGTACTCCAGCGAGGCGTCCAGGTCGCCGGACGGCCGGGGCCGCAGGAACAGCGACAGGTCGTACTTGGCGGTGCCGCTGTGCGACGGCGCCGGCGCGGTCTCGACACCCGGCAGCCGCAGGGTCGTGGTGGGGCCGCTGTGAAAGGCGTACATCAGCTGGAACAGCGGCGTACGACCGGCGCCCGTCCCGGGGCCGAGATCCTCGACCACCAGGTCGAAGGGGGTGTCCCGGTGCCTGAGGTCCGCCTTGAGCGCCTGCCGGGTGCGGTGCAGCGCCTCCCGGAAGGTCGGCGTCCCGCTCAGGTCCACCCGGTGCGCCATCACGTTGAGCAGCGGGCCGATCATGCCGCCGAGCGCGGGCCGGTTGCGGGTGGCCACGGGCATGCCGACGACGAGGTCGTCCTGCCCCGCGTACCGCTGGAGGACGACGCAGTACGCCGTGAGGACCACGGCCGAGACACTGGTGAGTTCGGCCCGGCCGAGCGCCGAGAGCCGTGCGACGAGCTGCGCGGGGAGGGTGAACCCGTGCAGCGCGCCCGCCACCCGCGCCGTGCCCGGCGCCTCGTCGGCGGCGCCGACGCGCCGCCCGTCCGACGGCAGTCGCACCGGCTCCGGGTCGTCCCCGAGCCGGTCGCGCCAGTGGTCCAGGCCGCGACCCGCGTCCGGGTCGGTGCGCTGCCAGGCCGCGTAGTCGCCGAAGTCCACAGTGGGCCGGGGCAGTTCCTCCGTGAGGGAGGCCGGGCCGCTCGTCTCCACCGCGTACCGGTCCGCCAGTTCCTCCAGGAAGACCCCGAACGCCCAGGCGTCCACCACGATGTGGTGGGCGGTGAACAGCAACAGGTGCTCCCGCTCGGCCAACCGGAAGAGGTGGGTGCGCATCAACGGCGGACGCCCCGACAGGTCGAACGGAACCGAGGCAGCGCCGGCGACGAGTTCGACGAGGAGCCGCTCACGATCGTCCCGCGGGTGCCCGGTCAGATCGACCCGCTCCACGGCCGGACGCGTGCGGTCCTCGAACCGCTGTACCGGCGCGCCGTCCTCGTCGGCGACGACGGCGCAGCGCATCACCTCGTGACGGGTGGCGAGTTCGGCCAGGGCGCGCTCCAGCGCGTCGGCGTCCACCGGCCCGGTCAGCCGGAACGCCGCCGTCTCGTTGTGCAGCGCGGTGCCCGGCAGGACCTGCTCGGCCCGCCAGATGGCCCGCTGGGCGTACGAGAGCGGGGCCGTACGCCGGTCCGGGCGCGAGGGCAGGGGTGCGGCGGGGCTCATCGGGTGCTCCTTGCCGCGCCGGGGTGTCCGTCGCGGCCGTCGGTGATCACGGCGGCGAGGCCGGCGACGGTGGGCCGCCTCACGAAGGCGCCGACGGGGACGTCCACGGCGAAGCGGCTGCGCAGCCGGTCCAACAGCCGGGCGATCGCCAGCGAGTCGCCGCCGAGCAGGGTGAAGTCGTCGTCGCGGCCGATCCCCGGCAGGTGCAGCAGCTCGCTCCAGATGGCCGCGATCTCGCTCTCCAGGCCGTCCAGGGGAGCCTGTCCGGCGTCGCCGGCGTAGGCGGCGGAAGGCAGCGGGAGGGCCCGGCGGTCGGTCTTGCCGTTGAGGGTGCGGGGCACCGAGGCGAGCCGTACGTACACCGAGGGCCGGCTTCCGGGGGCCAGACCGGCGGCGGTGTGGGCGCGCAGGTCCTCGTCCGTCACCCCTTCGGCGACGACGTACGCGCACAGCACGGCCTCGGCGCCCGGCTCCTCCACGGCGGCCGCGCAGGCGTCCTGCACCCCCGGGTGGCGACGGAGCACGTCCTCGACCTCGCCGAGCTCGATGCGCACGCCGTTGACCTTCACCTGCTGGTCCCGCCGCCCGAGCACCTCCAGGACGCCGTCCTCGCGCAGTCTGCCCAGGTCGCCCGTACGGAAGCGGTCGCCGTCGCGGAACCCGCCGGCGGAACCGTCGAGGTACCCGCCGAGCGGGAACGGGGTACGCAGTTCCACCTCGCCGATCGCACCCGTGACGGGCTTCCCGCCGACCAGCACGCGAATCTCCACGCCCGGCATGGGGCGGCCCACCGGCACGGTCTCGGCGACGGCGTCCTCGGCGGTCAGCCGGTGGAACACCTTGGTCATGGTCGTCTCGGACGGCCCGTACAGGTTGACGAGCTCCTTGGCGTCACCGAACAGCCCGCGCCACCAGGCGACGTCCGCGGCCCGCACCGGCTCGCCGGCCAGCAGCACGGCCCGCAGCCCGGGCAGCGAGCCCGCGGTGAGTCCGGCGGAGCGCAGCGTACGGAAGACGGTCGGCACGCAGTGCAGCACCTCGACGGCGCGCTCCTCCAACCACGCGGCGAGCGCGGCCCCGACCGGGACCCCGCCGGATCCGGCCACCTCGACGGTCCCGCCCGCGCACAGCGGGAGCAGCGCGTCGCGCAGGAACGCGTCGAAGCCGGGGGAGGTGAGCAGGGAGACCCGGGTGCCGGGGCCGACCCGCAGCTCCCCGGCCTCCCAGTCCAGGAAGTGGGCGACGGCCGTCAGGCTGCCCCGGATGCCCTTGGGGCGGCCGGTGGTGCCCGAGGTGAAGTAGACGTACCCGCCGTCGGGGACGTCGAGGGCGCGCCAGTCGTCGACGTGCCACGCCCGCGCGGACCGCGCCTCGGCGTCGACCGTCTCGACGTCGATCCGTACGGCCCCGCCCGTGTCGCAGCCTTCGAGCGCGGCGCGCCCCGCGGCGTCGCAGACGACGTGGTCGGGCCCCAGGTCCTCCAGGATCGCCGTCCAGCGGGCGGCGGGCTGGCGCACGTCCACCGGGGCGAACGCCCTGCCCGCGGCGGCGCAGGCCAGGATGGTCGCCATGACGGCCACGGGGTCGGCGCAGGCCACCAGCACCGGGCCGCGGCGCGCCGGCCCGTCGCCGGCCGCGAGGACGGCCCGCAGACCGGACGCGAACTCGGCGAGTTCCCGACGGCTCCAGACGCGGTCGGGGGTGGTGACCGCCGGGGCCCGGCCGTCGCCCTCCACCTGTCCGGCCCAGCGGTCCAGGATCTTCGTGTGGCTCACAGCTCTCCGTTCGTGATCCGTCGCGCCACGACCGACAGGGGGTCGATGGCAGGGAATTCGTCCGCTCGGCCGGACTCCTCGATCGCCCGGGTGACCAGGTGGAGTTCGGTGCACGCGGCGACGTACGCGTTCACGCCGTAGCGCGACAGGGTGGCGCGCAGGAAGTCCACCGTCGCCGCGGGGTCGTCGCCGCGCTTGATCCGGTACACCTCACGGTGGAGTGCCTCCTGGTCGTCCGGATCCAGCAGCACCAGACGGTGCGCCGATTCGGCCGCGCGCGGGCCGGAGGTGAGGATGCCCGCCCGGGCGGTCCCGCGGGTGCAGAGCAGCAGGTGAGGCTCGTCCGCGCGGGCCAGTTCCTCGTGGATGATCTCGACCAACGAGATGCACCGCTTGGCGAGTTCGGGCGGCAGGTGGTCCAGTACGTGATGGGCCGTCACGCAGGCGATGACCACGCGTTCCGCCCCGGCGGAGACCAGTCCGCGCACCGCCGTCTCCACGGCTCGCAGCAGCGTTCCCAGTTCGCCCCGGCCGATCGCCTCGGTGCGGTCGACCACGGCAGGGTCGGACCAGAGCAGGATCCGGGGCGTGTCCTGTTCGGCCTGCCCGACGCAGGACCGGTAGACGGTCCGCAGCAGTTCCGTGGAGGCCAACGGCCCCATGCCGCCGACGACGCCGACGAGCGGATGGGAGGGGATGTCCGGAGCGGGGGAGGGCGGACAGCCACCCCCGTCGTCGGAGGTGGAGCGGGTCATCCGAGACACGGCAGATCGAACTCCTCGACGAAAAGCGCGAACGTCGCGACGAGCATCAGGTAGTCGGTGTCGAGGTGCGCGTGCACCTGACGGCTCTGGTCACGCTGTCGGCGTACGAGCGCGGCGACCGTGTCCGGGTTGAAGTACCCCTGCTTGCGGACGACCGCCGGTGACAGCAGCTCCTCGAACCAGTCGGCCTCACCGTCGAGGAGGTGGCTGCTGGTCTGGCCGCGGAAGCCGAACTTGGGCCGCGCCAGGACCTCGTCCGGAACACGCCCCCGGGCCACCCGGCGCAGGACGGCCTTCTCCCGGCCGTGGGCGACCAGCAGCTCGGGCGGCAGCGCGGTGGCCTGGTCGACCACGGCGCGACCCAGGAACGGGAACCGCAGCTCGACGCTGTTGGCGAGGGACATCCGGTCGCCGTGGTCGCCCAGCAGATGATCGGCGAGCCGCAGGTGGAAGTCCAGGTACGAGCGCTGGTGCAGCGGGTGACGGCCCCTCAACATGTCCGGTTCGACGAGGCGTTGCGTCGTGACGGAGAACCCGTCGAAGGCGTCGGCGAGGTCGTCGGCGTACAGGTCGCGGCGGAACTCGTGGGCGGGCAACTGGTCCTGCTCGTACCCGATGTCGAGACCCCACATCCGGTGCCGGATCTCCCGCTCCAACTGGGCGTCCAGGCCGCTGAGACGACTGCCGCCGAGGCCCGCGGCGTCGAAGCGGTAGCCGGGATAGCCGCCGAAGAGCTCGTCGGCGCCCTCACCGGTCAGCACGGCGACCGTGCCGTCGTCCCGCACGGCCGCCGAGAGGAGCATGGAGCTGACGTTGTAGGACTCGCGGACCGGTGTCTCGCTGTGCCGGACCATGGCGGTGAACCGCCGGGCCAGATCCGTGTGTCGGATCGGCACCTCGTGGTGATCGGTGCCCAGCCGGCCGGCAACGAGCCGCTGGTGCGGGCTCTCGTCGAAATCGTGGTCGGGAAAGACCGCGGAGTAGCTGGGCCAACGGTGCCCGGGACGCGCGGCGGCCGCGAAGGCGCCGATGAGGCTGGAGTCCAGGCCGCCGCTCAGGTACAGCCCGACCGGGACGTCGGCCGCCAGCCGGGTGCCGACCGATTCCTCCAGCAGCGTCTCCAGGTGCCGCGCGGATTCGTCCAGGCGCCGGTCGAGGGCGTCGGCCGGGACCGGCTCCAGATCGCCGGCCTGCGGGAAGTCCAGGTCCCAGTACCGTTCGACGCGCACGCCGGCGGAGTCGGCGACGAGCCGTTCGCCGGGGCGCAGGGCGTGGATCCCCTCGAACATCGTCCGCGGGCTGACCAGGCCCGGCAGGGTCATCACCTGGTCCAGGCCGCGCAGATCCACCTCGGGGCGCACGGCGGGATGGCGCAGAATCGCCTTGATCTCCGAGCCGAAGACAAGGAGACCGTCCACGACCGTGTAGAAGAGCGGCACGATGCCGGCGTGGTCGCGCGCCAGCAACAGCCGCCCGGCGACCGCGTCGTGGAGCGCGAAGGCGAACTGCCCGTCGAGGTGGGCGGTCAGGTCGTCCCCGTACTCGCGGTACAGGTGGACGAGGACCTCGGTGTCGCACGCGGAGCGGAAACGGTGCCCGCGGGCGTGCAGCACGGAGCGCAGGGCGCGGTGATTGTAGATTTCGCCATTGCACACGGAAACGATGTTTCCGTCTTCCGAGGAATGTGGTTGATTTCCCCGTTCGAGGTCGTTCAGCGCCAGTCTCCGAAAGCCGAGCGCAATTCCTTCGCGGACGTGAAATCCGGAATCATCCGGACCGCGGTGGGTCAGGCAGGCAGCCATGTCGCCAACGATTTGCCCGCTGGCTGCTTTCGCCCGATCCAGGCAAAATATACCCGCGATTCCACACACTCAGATCGTCCCCGTTCACACCTGCCCAGTCAACAAAACGGCAGGTCAAGCTGTTTTGCCAGTTGAGCCAGGCTCATGAAGAAAGTTCATGAAACCTTATTCCCCGACCCGCACGCTACCAGGGGGACACCATCCTTCCGCAAGACCACCAGGCATCTTCTTTGCACATTGTGAGAACGCACTCACTGGCTTGCCAACCCATCCCGCAATAAGCTCGGCAGACAGGCCGTCAAGCCTGTCGACATCACCCCGAACATGAAGGACGGTGCGCCGTGATCGGCCATCTGAACGCCCCCAGGTCCGACCGGAGCCGATGGACGCCATGGGATTCCGCGCCCGATCCGGACGGCGCCGCCGGACCGGTCCGCGTCTACTGTCTGCCGCACGCGGGAGGTTCGGCCGGCTCCTACCTGCCCTGGGCACGCGCTCAACACCAGCCGGGCCTACGGTTCGTTCCGGTGGAGCTGCCCGGCCGCGGCACCCGACTCGCCGAAGAGCCGCTGCGCTCCATGGACCAGGTGGTCGAAGGACTCCTCGACGTGCTCGCCCACCGGCCGGCGGACGAGCGGTTCATGCTCTTCGGCCACAGCATGGGTTCGCAGATCGCCTACGAGACGGCCCGCCGACTCGCCGCCGAGGAACTGCCCCTGCCGGTCTCCGTGATCGTCTCCGGCGGCAGGCCCCCGGGCGCGCCGGCCGTGGCGACGCTCCACGACCTGAGCGACGACCGGCTGATGAAGGGCATCGTCGAACTCGGCGGCACCCCGGCCGAGGTGTTGGAGCATCAGGACCTGGTGGACCTGCTCCTGCCGGTGATCCGCGCCGACCTGACGCTGCTCGCCGACTACACGACGCGGGTGCGCCCCACCGTCCTGCCCTGCCCGGTCGTGGCGCTCGGCGGTGCGGACGACAAGCTCGCCGGCCCGGAGTGGATCAGCGGCTGGCGCTCGACGACGGCCGCCCGCTTCCGCCACCGCATCCTGCCCGGAGACCACTTCTTCCTGCACACGCACCGCGCCGAGGTGATGGCCGAACTGGCCGCCGAGGCCGCCGACCAGGACGCCCCGGGCCACGGCTGACCGTCGTCCACCGCGGGAAGACGCGGTCGTGTTCCGGCCACCGGCCGTCCGGACCCCTTCCAGGGACCCGGACGGCCGGTCCGCGGGCCGGAAGCCCTCGCGGACCGCCGCGCACCGCCCCTGCCCCGGGGCGAACACCGTGCCTGACGTCGGGCTCATCGGCCCTCCCTCCGCTCCAGCGCGGCGGCGAGGATCCGCCCGATCTCGTCGATCGGGCCGGGATCGGCCAGCTCCAGGTGCCGGGCGTCGATCGGATGGTCCTCGATGCGTCCCACGACGTGGTTCACCCAGCTCTGCGGACCCGCCACGGACTGCCCCGCACCCGCCCCGGGGCCGTCGTAGGCGAACTCGGCGGTGGCGGTGAACGTCATCAGCCCGCCGTCGAGCACCCTCGGGAACCAGCGGGCCATCAGCTCGCCGTGGTAGCGGCAGGTGTCCAGCATCACCGCCAACTGGGCCGCGTCACGCGGCGCCGACGCACCCAAGGCGGGCGCGAGCAACCCGAGCAACTCCTCCGCGTCCGGTGTCCACCTCCCGTCGGCGGCCGCCTCCATGCGCTCCCGGGGAGCACGCACCGCGTCGAGGAGCCGGAGCAGGACCTCGCCCTCGGTGACCGTTCCCTGGCGCACGTCGGCCGCCGTGGGGGCCGTACTGTCCATCAGCGCCACCAGGTCGACGCTCTCGCCGCTCTCCTTGAGCTGGACCGCGATCTCGTGCACGAGCACGCCGCCGAACGACCATCCCAGCAGCCGGTACGGGCCGTGTGGCCGCACCTCGCGGATGCGCCGCGCGTACTCGGCCGCGAGCGCGCCCATGTCGGCCGGACGTTTCCCTCCGCCCGCTGGGCCGATGCCCTGCAACGCGTACACGGGCTGATCGGGGCCGAGGCCGCGCAGCAATCCCGCGTACCCGAACCCGTCGCCCACCACCGGATGCACGCAGAACAGCGGGGGCCGTGAGCCCTGCGCCCGCAGCGCCAGCAGCGGCTCCCACGCGGGGAGCGTCCCCCCGGGGTCGGCCACCGGCGTGGCGGCCGGCAGCGGGCCGGCCGGCGCCGTCACCGGGTCGATCGCCGCGGGCGCGGGGGGCACGGGGCCGGAGGCGACGCCGGCCGTCCCCGACAGCCGCTCGGCGATCAACCGGGGGGTGGGGCAGTCGAACAGGGCCCGGATCGGCAGGTCCACGCCCAGCTCGGCCCGGATGCCCTCGGCCAGCCGCACCATCAGCAACGAGTGCCCGCCCAGCAGGAAGAAGTCGTCGTCCGGCCGGACCACGGGCACGTCGAGCAGATCGGCGAAGAGCGTGGTGAGGATCTTCTCCAGCGGGGTCCGCGGCTCCTGGTCGGCCGAGTCCCCGACGACCGCCGCCGGATCGGGCAGCGCGGCCCGGTCCAGCTTGCCGTTGGCCGTCACCGGGATCGCGTCCAGGGGCACGTACGCCGTCGGCACCATGTGCTCGGGCAGCCGGCCCCGCAGATGCGTGCGCAGCTCCTCGGCGCCCGGCGCCGCGCCGCCCTGGGCGGGCACGAGGTAGGCGACGATGCGGGACGCGGCGCGCGGGTCCTCGCGTACGACCACGGCGCAGGAGCCGACCGCCGGGTGCTCGCGGAGCACGGCCTCGATCTCCCCCAACTCGATGCGGAAGCCCCGGACCTTGACCTGCCCGTCGACCCGGCCCTGATACTCGACGACACCGTCGGCCCGCATGCGCGCGAGGTCACCGGTGCGGTACATGCGGGTGCCGGGGGCGCCGTGCGGGTCCGCGACGAACCGCTCGGCGGTCAACGCGGGCCGGTCCAGATAGCCGCGGGCCAACTGCACGCCCGCCAGGTAGAGGTCACCGGTGACGCCCGGCGGCACCGGCTGGAGTTCGGCGTCCAGGACGTAGACGCGGGTGTTCCACACCGGCCGCCCGATCGGCACGGGCCTGGTCGGATCGTCGTCCGGGCCGCAGGCCCACGCGGTCACCTCGATCGATGCCTCGGTCGGGCCGTACAGGTCCACCAGCAGCACGTCGGGCAGCACCTCGCGGAACCGGCGCGCGGTCGCCGAACCCAGCGCCTCGCCACTGGCGACGACCAGGCGCAGCGACCGGCAACGCCCGGCGTCGGGATCCTGGAGGAAGACGTCCAGCATGGAGGGGACGAACTGCGCCACGGTGATCCGCTCCTCGCGGATCAGCCGGGACAGGTAGGCGGGATCACGGTGCCCCTCGGGCTTGGCGACGACCAGCGTGGCACCCGTGGTCAGCGGCCAGAAGAACTCCCAGACCGACACGTCGAAACTGGACGGGGTCTTCTGCAACACCCGGTCGTCGGCCGTCAGTCGGTACTCCTCCTGCCCCCAGCGCAGCCGGTTGGCGACGCCCTCGTGCGGGACGACGACCCCCTTGGGACGCCCGGTGGAGCCGGAGGTGTAGATCACGTACGCGGGATCGGAGGGGGAGGGGCCGACCGGTGCGAGAACGGCGGACCCCTCGCCGGCCGGCTCGTCCGTCGCCCCGGCCCACGGGTCCACCACGGTGAGGCCCTCGGGCACCCCCAGGGCCTCGGCGGTCCGCCCCGCCGCGACGAGCGCGGCCGGCCGGGCGTCGGCCAGCATGAACGCCAGCCGCTCCGCCGGGTAGTCCGGATCGAGCGGCACGTGCGCGCCGCCCGCCCGGTGGACGGCGCACAGGGCGGCTACCAGTTCGACCGAGCGCGGCAACGCCACCGCGACCCGGCTCCCGGGGCCGACCCCGGCGGCCGTCAGCCGCCGGGCGAGCACCTCCACCCGGCCGTCCAGTTCGGCGTAGCTGACCGCGGCGCCCTCGAAGACCACGGCGGTGGCCTCGGGCGTCCGCGCGATCTGCTCGGCGACGGCTTCGGCGAGGGTGGTCGGCGGCAGGTCCCGCCGGGTGTCGTTCCACTCCTCCAGGATCCGGGTCCGCTCGTCGTCGGCGAGCAGCCCGACCCGGCTCAGCGGCAGGTCCGGGTCGGACGCGACGGCGGTGAGCAGTCGGGCCAGCCGGTCGGCGAGAGCGGCCGCGGTGGATTCGTCGAAGAGGTCGGCCCGGTACTCGACGGAACCGACCAACGCGCCCGCCGCGCCGTCCGTCGCGGACTCCGCGCCCAGCGTGAACGTCAGGTCGAACTTGGCCGGGGCGAGACCCACTTGCATGCCCCGCGTCGAGACGCCGGGAATGTCGAGGGACGTCTCCACGGCCTGGTTCATCACCAGGGCGACCTGGAACAGCGGGTGACGGCCGGGCGAGCGCGCCGGGTTGACGAGGTCCACCAGGCGTTCGAAGGGCAGGTCCTGGTGCGCGTACGCGGCGAGGTCGGTCTCCCGCACCCGCCGCAGCAACTCCCGGAACGTCGGATTGCCCTCGGTGCGGGTGCGCAGGACCAGGGTGTTCACGAAGAAGCCGACGAGTTCGCCCAGCCCCTCGTCGAGCCGCCCGGCCACCGGCGTGCCCAGCGGAATGTCGGTACCGGCGCCCAGCCGGGTCAACAGGCCCGCGAGGCCCGCCTGGACGGCCATGAAGAGACTGGCGCCCTCACCGCCCGCGAGCTCCACCAGGGCGCGGTGCACCGAGGCGTCGACCCGCAGCGGCACGACCCCGCCCGCGTGCCCCGTCGCGGCCGTACGACGTCGGTCCACCGGCAGCGCGATCTCCTCCGGCAGCCCCCGCAGGGCCTCGCTCCAGTGGGCCCACTGCTCGGCGGCCAGGGAGCGCGGATCCTGGTCGTCCCCGAGCAGCGCGTGCTGCCAGAGGGTGTAGTCGGCGTACTGCACCGCGAGCGGCGCGCCGCGGTCGGGCTCCCCACCGGCCAGCCGGGCCCGGTACGCGGCGCCCAGGTCGCGGGCGAGCGGCCCCAGGGACCAGGCGTCACAAGCGATGTGATGGATGGTCAGCAACAGCACGTGCCGCTCGGGCGCGATCCTGAACACCCGCGCCCGGACGGGCGGTCGGTGGGCCAGGTCGAAGGGCTCCGAGGCGGCGGCCGCGAGCACCGCGTCGAGCGCGGCGCCGTCGGCGTCGTCCGGGTCCAGCGGCAGCACGTCGAGCAGCGCCGGCAGCCGGCGCGGGTCGAGGACCAGCTGCCGGGGCGCACCGCCGTCGTCCGGGAAGACCGTGCGCAACGACTCGTGCCGTTCGACGACGTCGCCGAGGGCGGCCGCCAGCGCCCCGATGTCGAGCGGCCCGTCGAGCCGCAGCGGGAGCGGGACGTGGTAGGCCGGACTCTCCCGGTCCAGGCGCTGGAGGAACCAGAGCCTGCGCTGCGCGTACGACAGGGGGATCCGGTCGGGGCGCTCCGCCGGCAGCAGCGCGGGACGGCGACGCTCGCCGCCCCCCGCCCCGTCGGCCCCCACGAGCCGGGCCAGGCCGGCCGGGGTACGGGCCTCGAACACGGACCGGACCGTGAGGTCGGCCCCGGTCACGGTGCGGATGCGACTGATCAGCCGCATCGCGAGCAGCGAGTGGCCGCCCAGGGTGAAGAAGTCCTGGTCGGGCCCGACCTCGGGCATCCGCAGCACCTCGGCGAACAGCGCGCACAGGGCGGTCTCCGCGGGGCCCTCGGGCGCGCGCCCCGGACCCTCGGAGATCCGTACCTCCGGTTCGGGCAGCGCCGCGCGGTCCAGCTTGCCGCTGCTGGTGAGCGGCAGCGCGTCGAGGTGGGAGTACGCCGCGGGAATCATGTACGCGGGCAGTCGCCGCGCGAGGTGCGCGCGCAGCTCCGCCGGGTCGGGGTCGGCGCCCGGAGCGAGCGCGAGGTAGCCGGCCAGGAAGCGGTCGTCGGGGGAGTCGCCCCGGACGACGACGGCGGCCTGGACGATGCCCGGGTACTGCTCCAGGACCGCCTCGATCTCGCCCGGCTCGATCCGGAAGCCGCGGATCTTCACCTGCTCGTCCGCCCGACCGAGGTACTCGACCTGGCCGTCGCGACGCAACCGCGCGAGGTCCCCGGTCCGGTACATCCGCGAACCGGGCGGACCGTACGGGTCGGCCACGAACCGCTCCGCGGTGAGCGCGGCACGGCCGAGGTAGCCGCGGGCCACCTGCACCCCGGCGAGGTACAGCTCACCGCGGACGCCGACGGGGGCCGGTCGCAGCGACTCGTCCAGCACGTAGGCGCGCACGCCGTCGATGGGCCGGCCGATGACCGGGGTGGCGCTGTCGCCCAGCGCGCAGGCCAGGGCGTCGACGGTGGTCTCCGTCGGCCCGTAGTAGTTGTGCACGGCCAGGCCCGGCACGGCCGCGAGCCGGGTCCACAGGTCGGAGCCCACGGCCTCGCCGCCGAGCATCAGCACCTCGGGCCGGTGCGCGTCCTCATCCAGCAGGCCGGCGGCGATCAGCGGCGCCACGTAGGTGGGGGTGAGGTCCAGGAAGGCCACCCGCTCGCGCCGTACGTACGCCACCAGCGCCTTCGGGTCGAGCCGGACGTCGTCGGAGAGCAGGTGCAGCCGGTGGCCCTCCAGCATCCAGAACAGCGGCTCCCACGAGGTGTCGAAGGTCAGGGAGGCCACCAGGGCGACGTCCAGGCCGTCCGGGGTTCCCGGGCGCACCAGTCGGGCCCGGTGGTGCCGCATCAGGTTGGTCAGGGACCGGTGCTCGACGACGACGCCCTTGGGGGTGCCGGTCGAGCCCGAGGTGTGGATGACGTACGCGGCGTCGCCGGGGCCCGTGGGCCCGGTGCGGTCGGCGTCCGTCAGGTCGTGCGAGGGGTGCGCGGCGACCGCGGCCGACACCCGCGGGTCGTCGATCACGCAGGCCGCCGGATGGTCGAACGGTGCCTCGACGGCGGCCCGGGACACGAGCACGCACACGGGGCGGACGGTGTCGAGGATCCCGGCGAGCCGTTCGCCCGGAGTGTCCGCGGCGACGGGCACGTAGGCGGCCCCGGACTTCAGGATGGCGAGGAGGCTCACGAGGAGATCGGCGTCCCGGGTCGCCATGAGCACCACGTACCGCTCGGGGCCGGCGCCGCGCCGCACGAGTTCCCGGGCCAGCCGGTTCGCCCGCGCGTTGACCTCGGCGAAGGTCAACCGGGTTGCGCCGGCGACCACCGCGATCCGTTCGGGGTCGGCCGCCGCGCGTTCCTCGAAGGCACGGTGGAAGGTGATGTCCGGGGGAGCCCCCGCGCCGGTGGGGAGCGCGGGTCCGTTCCAGGCGGCGGACAGGGCCGCCCGGTCCTCGGCGGTCAACAGGTCGATGGAGCCGATCCGCTGGTCGGGGTCGGCGACGACCGCCTCCAGCAGCAGGGTGAGCCGGCTCATCAGGGCCTCGGCGCCGGCCAGGTCGAAGAGGTCGCTGCTGTACTCGACGAAACAGGTCAGCCCGCCCGGGCCGCCGTCGTCGTCGCGGCGTTCCATGACGTTGAACGACAGGTCGAACCGGGCGCCGCCCGGGTCGGCCTCCACGAACTCGATGTCCACGCCGGGGAAGACGAGTTCGGCCTTGGGCAGGTTCTGGAAGGCGAGCATCACCTGGAACAGGGGATGCCAGCCCAGCGAACGCGGCGGGTTGAGCGCGGTGATCAACCGCTCGATAGGCATCTCCTGGTGGGAGAAGCCCTGGAGGTCGACCCGCCGGACCCGCTTGAGCAGCTCCCGGAAGGTCGGATCGCCCGAGGTGTCCACGCGCAGTACGAGCGGGTTCACGAAGTACCCGACGACGTCGTCGTAGCGCTCGTCCATCCGCCCGGCGGTGGGACTCGCGATCGGGATGTCCGTCCCGGAGCCGGACCGGGTCAGCACCGTGGCGAGCGCGGCCTGGACGAGCATGAACAGGCTCACCCGACACGTGCGCGTCAGCGCCAGCAGCTCACGGTGCAGCCCGGCGGGGATCTCCCAGGGGAAGTAGTCGCCCTCGAAGGTCTTCACCGCCGGCCGGGGACGGTCGGTGGGCAGTTCGAGGCAGTCCGGTATGCCGTCCAGGGCCTTGCTCCAGTAGCCAAGCCGGCCGCTGATCCCGCTGTCGGGGTCCTCCAGGTCGCCGAGCGAGGTGCGCTGTTCGAGCGCGTAGTCGGCGTAACTCGCCTGGAGCGGGGCCCAGATCGGCTCCCTGCCCTGGCTCCGGGCGAGATACGCGGCGCTCAGGTCCCGGGCCAGCGGAGCCATGGACCAGCCGTCACCGGCGATGTGGTGCTGCACCATCAGCACCACGTGCTCCCGGGGACCGAGCACGAAGACGTGCAGGCGCAGCAGCGGGTCCGCCGTCAGGTCGAAGAGGACCCGGCAGGCGGCGGCGATCAACTCCGGCAGCTCCTCCTCGCCGGCCTCGGCCACGGTGAGCGGCGTCGGCACCTCCGCCGGGTCCAACACGTGCTGGTACGGGGTTCCGTCCCGCTCGGGGAAGACCGTGCGCAGCGCGGCATGGCGTCCGATCACATCGTCCAGCGCCGCCCGGAGGGCGTCGATGTCGACGATTCCGGTGAGCCGCATGGCCACCGGCATGTGGTACGACGCGTCGCCGTCCTGCAGCCGGTCGTTGAACCAGAGGGCCAACTGTGCGTACGACAGCGGAATCCCCGTCGACCGGTCGGCTTCACCCTGCACGTGTCTTCCTTCTTCCCCGTGTGGACCTGTGGTCCGAATCGCGACAACTACCCGTCAAAGCCGGGGGATGGTCAGTCCCCGGCGGTCCAGCGGTACGTCGCGTCCGGCTCCTTCTCCTCGTTGCGGCTGCCGTCGTTGAAGTCCACGGCGACGAATCCGTGGCGCTCGTAGAAGGCGCGGGCGCCGGTGTTGCGCTGGAACACGTGCAGGGTCAGCTCCCGCGGGCTCGCCCCGCGGACCAGCTCCAGCAGCCGCGAGCCGATGCCGCGTCGCAGGGCGTCGGGCCGCAGGTAGAGGTGGTCGAGTTCGGTCCCGTCCAGCGAGGCGAAGCCCAGCAGCTCGCCCCGCTCGTCCTCGGCCACCCACACGGTGCTGTCGGGCAGGACCACGTGCGTGATCCAGGCGAGGGTGTCCTCGTCGCTGTGCACCCGGGGGAGGTAGGGCATCGCGGCGGCGCGCGATGCCAGGAAGACCCCCGTGACGGCCTGCGCGTCATCGGCCGTGGCGGCGCGCAGACGCACCGCGCCCCGGTCCTGTCCCTGTTCGGCGGGCTCGTTCACTGCCATCCGTCTCTCCAAGCTGTCGGTGCGGTCGTGCCCGCCGGGCGGCCACGACCCGTGGTCAGAACGTGTACGTGCGGCTCGCCAGGGACAGGCCCGCCTCGTCGGCGAAGTACGCCCGGTCCCCGGGGAGGGGTCGGTCCAGGGCGGAGGCGGGCAATCCCGCCTCCTCGGTCATGGCGAGCAGTCGCACCGGACCGTCGCCCCGTACGGTCAGGGTGAGCGTGAACCCCTCCGCCGGCGGCGCGGCGTGGACGAACCCCCACTTCCAGGGGGTCGCCGTGTACGAGCGGTTCTCCCCGCCGGGCATCTCGCCCGAACCGCCGGGGGCGCCGGCCAGGTTCGCCTTGACCACCTCGGTGGACGAGGTGTCCACGTAGAGCGCGGTCAGGACGGAGCGGCCCCGCTCGGCGGATACGGACAGGGTCAACCGGCGCCCGTCCGCGACGCGTTCGTCGGAGACGGTGCGCACCACCGGCTCCGCGACCGCCACCGCCGGGGCGTCGCCGACGAGGTGACCGCCGGGCGGCGCGGGCAGGGCCGGGATGCTCTTCTCCAGGTCCGATGTGCGTGCGCCGTCGGTGTAGTGGGCCACCCACGAGTCCGGGTCGGCGTTCTCCGACACCCAGTACGCGCGTGACCGGTCCAGGTCCCGGGCGTACATCAGGCTCACGGGCAGCGGGTGACCGCGGTCCGTGCCGTCGACCGCGGCGCCGACCCCCAGCAGCGCGACCCCCGACAGGGCGAGCGCGAGACCGATGGCGAGCCCGGCGCGCGGCCGACCCGCCAGGTGGGCCGGCGGCAGCAACAGCAACACCGCGACCAGCGCCACGAAGACCAAGGGGGCAGCAGCAGAGGCGAGTTGGACGGCGGGGAACAGCAGGACGACCAGCGGGACGATCAGGACGGCGGCCGACAGGCCCGGCAGGGCGAGGGCCACGGGACGCCACGGCGACTCCTCGGCGAGCCGCACGGTCAGGGCCAGCGCGGCCGCGCCCGCGAGCGCGGTCCACGTGAACAGGTAGCACGCGCCGGGCAGCGCCAGGGCGGTGGCCAGGGTGAGCGCCACCAGCCAGACCAGCACGGCCGCCAGGGACTCCACCGGCGTCGTACGGGTGCGGGCCCACCGCGTCCAGCCCCAGGCGACCGCCACGACGAGCAACACCATTGCGGCGACGATGAGTTCGGGCCGGTACGGATCGCCGTGCGTGAACCGGCCGTAGGCGGGCTTGACCAACAGGAGGACCTGCCAGGAGGCCCAGCCGATCGCCCCCGCCGCCACCAGGACCAACGGGAACGCGGCGGCCGCCACCGCCACCTTCCGCGGGCGCAGCGCCCGCCGCCGGCGGGCGTACCAGCCGGCCGCGACGGCGGCGAGGAGCGCCGCTCCCGCCAGGGGCAGCACGGCCCCGGCCGGGTAACGCACCAGCATCGGGCCCACGTTGAACCAGGTCGCGTCCGAGGCCCCGGCGACCTGCTCCAGGTCAGCGCCCGCGAGGCTCCGGGTGGCGGAGAGCGCGGTGGCGCCGAGATCCTGGAGGCTGCCGGAGTCGAGGTGCTCGATGTCGTCCTCGGTGGAGTGGTAGCGCGAACTCCCACCGATCACGGCGAAGTTCAGGCCGGTCAGGCCGGCGTCGCGAAAGTGGGTGAAGTCGGTCTCGTTGGGGAGCAGCCGATAGACCTCGTCCGCGAGGGAGGTGGTGACCGGCGGACGGTCGCCCAGCGCGCCGACCACGCCCGCGCTGCGCTCACCTGTCTGGAACATGACGGCCGGCCCCGTGGTGCCGCGGGCATCGATGTTGATCACGACGTCCCGTCGCGGGTCGAGGGTCGGCGTGTTCCGCACGTACGCCCGCGCCCCGAGTTGCCCGATCTCCTCCGCGTCGGTGAAGAGCAGGACGACGTCGTTGCGCGTTCGCTCCCCGGCCTTGAGCACACGGGCGATCTCCAGCACCGCCCCCACGCCGAGTCCGTCGTCGGACGCGCCGGGGCCGGAGGACGTGGAGTCGGTGTGGGCGACGAGCAGGATCCTTCCGGTCGAGGACCGTCCGGGGACGGTCGCCGTGATGTTGTGGACCCGCCCCGCCAGGTGTGAGGCGGCGGAACCGGGAAGCACCTCGGTCGCCTCCTGCACCGACGGATTCAGGCCAAGTTTCCGCAACTCGCCTTCCACGTGGGCGCGTACCCGGTCGGCGGCCTCCGAACCGGACGGATGGGGCGCGCGGGCGATCTGTTCGATGTGCTCTTTCGCCCGCCCTGCGGAAAAGGAAGTGGGTGCCTCATCTTTGCCCGAAGGTACGGGAGTTGACTGCACCGCGAATCCGCAGAAGGCCGCGATCAGAGCGAGCAGCGCGACCGCCGACAGCGCAGGCATGCGCGTTCTCATTCGTGTCCCCCGGCACTTGGCGAACCACCAGGCGGGTTCGTTCACCGAAGCAACGTAACAGCACCGGGCAATCGTTGATAGATCTTGCCGGGGTCGGTCGCATGGTGTTTGGATGGGCAGCCGCAGGACGGCCATGACCAGTTGCCCCGCGATGTCACCGGCTACGAGGGGGATCCAGGGTGAACGTCCCCGCTGTCCGCATGAGCGGCGCGGTCAAGAGCTACGGATCGACCACGGCCGTCGACGGATTGGACCTGGAGGTGCCGGCCGGGATGTTCCTCGGCCTGCTCGGTCCGAACGGAGCGGGCAAGTCCACCACCATGCGCATGCTCACCGGGCAGAGCAGGGCGGACAGCGGTACCGTCGAGGTCTTCGGGCACCGACTGCCCGAGGAGTCCCGTCGCGTCCGGTCCCTGATCGGCGTCGTGCCGCAGCACGACAACCTCGACTCCGAACTGTCGGTCCGACAGAACCTCGACGTCTTCGCCCGGCTCGGTGCCGTGCCCGCGCGCGAATGCCGTGCCCGCGTCGACCGGGCGCTGGCCGACGCGCGCCTCACCGACCGGGCCGGCCACCGCGTCGACGCCCTCTCCGGCGGCATGCGCAGACGACTGCTCCTGGCCCGGGGAACCCTGTTGTCCCCCCGCCTGCTGCTGCTCGACGAACCCACCGTGGGCCTCGACCCGCAGATCCGCCAGGACCTCTGGGACGTCATCGAGGAACTGCGGGCGGGCGGCACCACCGTCGTGATGTCCACCCACTACATCGAGGAGGCCGAGCGCCTCGCCGACAGCGTGGCCGTGGTCTTCGGCGGCAAGCTCATCGCCCAGGGCGCCCCCGCGGACCTGCTGCGCGCGCACGCCGGGGCGCAGGCCGCCGAGTACCGGGGCGACGCGGCACGCCGCGCCCGCGTGGAGCGGGTCGCGACCGAGGCGGGCCTGCCCAGCCGGCGTACCGGACTCTCCGTCTCCGTGCTGCGCGCCGAGACCATGACCGCCTCGGTCCACGAACTCCTGGGCGCGCCCGACGTCCTGCGCCCCACCACGTTGGAGGACGTCTTCGTCGTCCTGACCGGGGCGCTCTTCAGCTGACCCGCCCCGCCCCGCGACGGCTCCGCCGTTCCAGAAAGGACCCTTCCCATGACGAGGGCAGCTCCCGCACGCCCCGCGGAGACGCAGGTACGCGGCCCGGAGGAGGCGCGGAAGGCGACCCCGGTGCTCTGGCCCACCCTGCGGGCCGTCTGGCTGCGGGAACTCCTGCTCTTCCGCCGCTACTGGCCCGCCGTGACCTTCGGCTCACTGGTGGAGCCACTGGTGTACATGGCGGGATTCGGGCTCGGGTTCAGCCGGCTGATCAGCACGGCGGAGGGGCGACCGTACATCCAGTTCATCGGCACCGGCATGGTGGTCACGTCGGTCCTCTTCGCCTCGGCGTTCGCCGGGATGTTCGAGACCTTCAACCGCCGGTGCTACCAGAAGCTCTACGACGACATGCTCAGTCGGCCGGTCGACGTCTGGGAACTGATCACGGCCGAGGCCTCGTGGATCGCCGTCAAGTCGTCGATCTACAGCTCCGCCCCGCTCCTGATCACCCTCGCGGCGGGCCTGCCGGCGACCCCCGGACTGCTGCTGGTGCCCTTCATCGCCCTCTTCTCCGGGTTCGGCTTCGCCCTGTGCGGCATGTGGGTCTCCTGCCTGGTGCCGGCGATCGACTGGCTGCGGCTGGTGGTGTCGGGCGTCCTGACGCCGATGGTCATGGCGGCGGGGGTGTTCTTCCCGCTGGACGGCCTGCCCGGGTGGATCGGAGGCATCGCAACCGTGAATCCGATCTACCACTGTATGGAATTGGTGCGTCACTCGGCGTTCGGAACACTGGGAATGGGCGACGTCGTCCACGCGCTCGTCCTGATCGGATTCACCGCCCTCAGTTGGTTCCTGGCATTGCGCGGGATGACGCGCCGCCTCATCGACTGAGTTCCGCTGCCACGAGCACATGTTTGAACATGCATGTATCGGAATATTCATCCATTGGTGCGACTGAAAGGGAGTCGTCATGACCAACCCGTTCGACGATCCGGACCGCCTCTTCCGCGTGCTGCGCAACACCGGCGGCGAACACTCGCTCTGGCCGGACGGCATCGAGATTCCCGCCGGCTGGCAGGTCGTCCACGGCGAGGCCTCGCGCGCCGCCTGCCAGACCTGGATCGAGGACAACTGGCTCTGAGCCGCGCGCCGGTGACGGACCACCGCCGGCCGGTCCCGCTCCGTGGCGGGGCTGCGCGGCACCACACCGGAGGTCATGGACGCGGTCCGCACGGCGGCTCAGGACGCGGTCACACCCGGCCCGCCGTGGGCACGCCGTCCACGTACGTGTCGAGCACCTCGATGTCGCCGATGCGCGAGGTCTCCACCCGCGTGGGATCGTCGGCGAGCACCACCAGATCGGCCCGCTTCCCCGGCGTCAGACTGCCCGCGCGGTCGTCCCAGCGACAGGCGTGGGCGCCGCCGACCGTGTACGCGTACAGGGCCTCCTGCACGCCGATCGCCTCGTCCGGGCCGATCGCCCGCCCCGACAGCGAGGCCCGCTCGACCATGAACTGGACGGCGCGCAGGGGCGAACCGTCCGTCACGGGCCGGTCGGAGCTGCCCACCAGGGTGACCCCGTGGTCGAGGAACCCGCGACCCCGGTACATCCACGGGGCCCGCTCGGGGCCCATGACGGCCGCGTAGTCGTCCCCGAAGTACCGCAGGAAGTTCGGCTGGACCACCGCGCTGAGACCCAGCGCGGCGAACCGCGGCAACTGGTCGGGGCGGATCAACCCGGCGTGTTCGATGCGGTGCCGGGCGTCCGGCCGGGGCCGCAGGCCCTGGGCCCGCTCCAGCGCGTCCAGGGCGAGGTCCGCGGCGCGGTCGCCGATGGCGTGCACCGCGAGCTGCCACCCGGCGAGGTGACCGTCCACGATCAGGTCCGTGATGGCCTCCGGGGAGTCCTGGAGTTCGCCGATGCCGTCCGTCCCGACGTACGGGGCGGTCAGCGCGGCCGTACGCGCCATCATGCCGCCGTCGGTGTAGATCTTGAGCGCGCCGACGGACAGCCAGTCGTCCCCGAACCCGGTCCGCAACCCGAGGTCGAGCGCGCGCGGGAAGCCGTCGTCCGCGTGGGCCGCGACGGGACGCAGGGTGTCCCCGGCCGCCATCAGCTGGACGCGCAGCGGAAGCCGGCCCCGGTCGCGCAGCCACTGGTAGGCGCCGGCCTCCACCGGGCTGTGGCCGAGGAGCCCGCCGCCGATCCCGGCCTCCGCGCAGGCGGTGATGCCCTCGCCCAGGCACTGCCGGCCGGCGCGTTCGATGGCGTCGGCCAACTCCTCCTGGGAGTAGGGAAGTCGCAGCCGTCGGGCGGCGGTCATGGCGCTCTCCGCGAGGAAGCCCCCGCCGTCCGCGGCCGACGCGGGCAGCAGGTCCAGGACGGCACTGTTGACCACACAGCCGTGCCCGGAGTCGTGCAGCATGAACACCTTGCGTCCGGCACCGACCTCGTCCAGTTCGACGGCCGTCAGGTGTCGGCCCAGGGCCCGCTGGTCGTATCCGGCGATGTCCACCCAGGCCCCGGGCGGCTTGTCCGCGACGGCCCGCGCCACCACCGCCAACACGTCCTCGATCCGCTCGCACGGTGCCACGCTCGGTGTGGCCGCCTTCAGGCCCGTCCAGGCCAGGTGGACGTGGCTGTCGATGAACCCGGGCAGCACGGTGGCGCCCTGGAGGTCGACCACCTCCCGGGCGGGCAGCCCCGTCACCGCCTCGTCGAGACCGACGATCCGGCCGCGCCAGATCCCGATGTCGTGGGCGACGGGGTGCGCCGGGTCCATGGTGACGACGTGCGCGTTGGTCAGCCGCGTACTGAGCATGGGCATCGATCCTCGGGGAGTGCGGGCCACCGGTTCCGGGGCAGGGGGTGGCGGGTGTGGGCAGGGGGGCCTCGCGACCCGATCCGGCCGGCCGCCCGGTGCGTGAACAGCCTAGAGAGAGGAGCCGATCTCGTCGGCGGTGCGGCGGGGTCCAGCGGCGGGTTCCGGGCCGCGCTCCACGATCGACCGCAGGATGTCCCCGACCCGGACCGCCGTGTTCGACAGCAGGGCCGAGGTGATGCCGTGGGTGTGCTCGGTGCCGCCCTGGAGGTATATGCCGCAGCGCAGTCCGGGATCGGTGGTCAGGCGGTAGTCCCGCTCGACCCGGACCCGACCCTGCTCGTCCAGCAGGCAGTACCGGCCGATCTCGCCGAGGAGGCCGAGCGCGTCGGCCGAACGGTACCCGGTGGCGTAGATCAGCACGTCGGCGTCGAGGTGGGTCCGTTCGCCGGTGACCAGCGACTCGACCGTGGCGAGGACCTTGTGCGGGGTCTCCACCACGTCGGTGAGGCGGGAGACCTTCAGGAACCGCAAGCGCTCGGCGCCCAGGACCTTCTCCCGGTACTGCTGCCGGTAGAGGTCGTCGATGAGGCCGATGTCCACCACGGAGTGGTTGGTGTTGGCGTGGTACTCGATCAGCTTGCGCTTGACGTCCTCGGGCGCGGCGAAGTACGCGTCGACCGCGTCCGGGTCGAAGATCCGGTTGGCGAACCCGCTGTCGTCGGCCGGGCTGTAGCCGTACCGGGAGAAGACCGCACAGACCTCGGCCTCGGGGAAGGCGCGGTGCAGGTAGGCCACGTTCTCGGCGGCGCTCTGGCCGGCGCCGACCACGACGAACCGGGACGGAGCGGTGTCCTTGAGCGCGTTCACCCGCGTCAGCAGGTCGGACGTGTGCCAGACGCGGTCCGAGCGCGCGACGCCCTCCGGCATCCGCGGCCGCAGTCCGGTGCCGATCACGAGGTTGCGGGCACGGTGGACCACCGGTTCCGCGCCGGAGCGCGCGATCACGTCCACGTACCGCACCACGCCGTCGACCACGACGGGCCGCACGGCGATGACCTCGTGGCCGTACGACACCATGTCGTCGACCTTGGCCGCCGCCCACTCGAAGTAGTCGTGGAACTCCACGCGCAGCGGGAAGAGGTTCTTGTGGTTGACGAAGTCGATCAGCCGCCCCCGGCTCTGCAGGTAGCAGAGGAAGCTGAACCCGCTCGTCGGATTGCGCAGCGTCACCAGGTCCTTGAGGAAGGAGACCTGCATGGTCGCGTCGTCGATCAACATGCCGCGGTGCCAGCCGAAGCGGGGCTGCTGCTCGAGGAAGCGGGCCGTCACCGCCCCCTGACCGCCGACGCTCGCGTTGTGCTCGCTCAGTGCGATGGCCATCGCCACATTGGACGGTCCGAAGCCGATTCCGATCAGGTCGTGGACCAGTGGCGCAGCGTCAGGAAGAGCTCGTGACATGTCACTCCCATCGGGGGCGGCCGCTTGCCGGGTGTGAGGGGAAAGACGGGGAGACGAGGCATGCCGATGTGCGACTGCCGGGGAACAACTTAGGGGAGCCTAACCTGGTCCATGACCCCTGTCGATGGGCCGATTGGACGCCTTGCCGGGGAATCATGTTCAACCAACCCAGGATATGGGGGCGTTGCGTAGTTAGGTAAGCCTTGCTTTACTGGAGTCCATCCGTCATTCTGCTGAGGAGGACCGTATGCGGGTCGTCATGTTCGGATACCAGACCTGGGGACATCGCACTCTGCAGGCGCTGTTGGACTCCGAGCACGACGTGGTGCTGGTCGTCACGCACCCCCGGAGCGAGCACGCCTACGAGAAGATCTGGAGCGACTCGGTCGCCGACCTCGCCGCGGAACACGGGGTGCCCGTCGAGATCCGCAACCGCCCGGACGACGAGGAACTGTTCGCCCGCCTCAAGGAAGCGGACCCGGACATCATCGTGGCCAACAACTGGCGCACCTGGATCCCCCCGCGCATCTACAACCTGCCGCGCCACGGCACCCTGAACGTCCACGACTCACTGCTCCCCAAGTACGCGGGCTTCTCCCCGCTGATCTGGGCGCTCATCAACAACGAGTCCGAAGTGGGCGTCACCGCCCACCTGATGGACGAGGAACTCGACGCCGGGGACATCGTGGTCCAACAGGCGGTCCCGGTCGGCCCGACCGACACCGCCACCGACCTGTTCCACAAGACGGTCGACCTGATCGCCCCGGTCACCGTGGGCGCGCTCGACCTGATCGCCTCCGGCCGGACCGAGTTCACCCGACAGGACCGCTCGCTCGCGAGCTTCTTCCACAAGCGTGCCGAGGAAGACGTCCGGATCGACTGGAACTGGCCCGCCGAGGACCTCGCGCGCCTGGTCCGGGCCCAGTCCGACCCCTACCCGAGCGCCTTCACCCACCACCGGGGCAAGCGTCTGGAGATCCTGGCCGCCGTGGTGTCCCGGGCCAGGTACGGGGGAACCCCCGGCCGGATCTTCTACCGCGAGGGCGACGCGGTCGTCATCGTGGCCGGCGCCGACGCGCGCACCGGCCGCAACCACGGACTCGCCGTCACCCGGGTCCGCACCGAGGACGGTCGGGAACGGTCCGCGACGGAGTACTTCACCTCCATGGGTGGATATCTGACCAGTCGGCCCTGAGCGGCCGCACGCCGAAGTCGCCACCGACGACAGGTCGGAGCCCCGCACCGCCTCGGGGCGCCGACCCGACCCCTCGCCGCCGCGCGGATCACCGGATCCGCGGGGCGGCGACGTCGTTCCGTCGGCCGCGCACTCGGCAACGAACGAACGGGGATTGAGGGAAGGCTGATGGAGCGACAGACAACCACCGGTACGAACGGGGGCCCCGCCGGGGCCCCGTTCGTCATCATCGGCATGGGGAACACCCAGGCGGACTGGGCGCGAGTGCTGGGCGCCCTCACCAACACCGACCCGACCATCGACGCCCCGCCGGCTCCGGCCGCCGCCGCACCGGCGGTCGCGCAGGAAGCACCGGCGGCGCAGCCGCATCCGGCGCCCGCCGCCGGTGGCACCGCACACGGCGCGAGACCGGCCGCGGCGGCGGAACCCAAGAGTGCGACGCCGCCCAGCGTCCTCGACCTGAACGCCTACCTCGTCTACGCGATCGGCAAGGCCGCCCGACGCAGACTGACGGCCAAACTCACCGAACACGGGCTGCGCCTGTGGCACCTGACCGTGCTGACGCTGCTGTCCGACCTCGGCCCGCAGTCCAAGGGAACCCTCGCGACTCGTCTCGACATGAACGCGAGCGATCTCGTCAAGATCGTGAACGACCTGAACCGCGCCGGCCACGTCGACTGCACCCGCGACACCGAGGACCGACGCCGGGTCGTCGTGGGCCTCACGGAAAGCGGCCGCGCCGCACTGGGCCGCCTCAACGCGGACATCGCCTCCGCCGACGAGGAGTTCCTGGAGCCCCTGAGCGTCCCCGAACGCGCCCAACTCGGCTCTCTGCTGCGCCGCGTGCACCGGCACTTCGACACCACCCCCTCCCACACCGTCCACGAGGAGTCCGGCGGTCCGGTCGCGACCCCCTCGGGGCCGCACCGGGCCGGCGTCCGGTCCGTCGAGGCCCTGCGCATCGACTGGAACCGGCCGGCCGAGGAGATCGACGATCTCGTCCGGACCCGGGCCCGCTCCTCGACGGCCGCGTACACGCACCACGGCGGGCGCCGCCTGGAGATCCTGGCCGCCGCCGTCACACCGGACCGGTACGACGGCGCGCCCGGCCGCGTGGTGCGCTCGACCTCCGACGGCCCGGTGATCGTGGCGGGATCGGACGGGCGGTCCGCGCCCGGGCGGGGGCTGGCACTGCGGCGGGTCCGGACCGAGGACGGTACCGAGATGTCGGCGAGCGAGTACTTCGATCCGATGCCGGGTGGACTGACGACCGAGAGCTGAACCGGACCGGGTCCGGAGACCCGTACAGGTTGACATCTGCGTGGCTCTTGGCTGTTTCGACAAGCATATGCGGCGTGATGTACGAAGCGGGTTTGCACATGCAGTATGAGGGGAGGCGTGGTTCCCGGTACAGGAGGAGGCGGTGGCGGTGAACGTCCGTGGCGTGGACGGCGGTGCGGGGGACGTGGACCGCGGCGACATCGGTGCGGTCCACGCGCGTCTGCGGCGGCCGGACCCGAGGATCGCGCACTTCGTCGCCCAGGCCCTCGGGGGCGCGCGCAGGGTGGTCAACGTCGGCGCGGGGGCCGGTTCGTACGAGTCGGCGGCGCCCGCGGTGACGCCCGTGGAGCCCTCGGAGTCGATGCGGGCACGGCGCGCCGCGGGTCTGCCGCGCGCGGTGGACGCGGTCGCGGAACACCTGCCCTTCGACGACGGGGAGTTCGACGGGGCGATGACGCTGTTCAGCGTGCACCAGTGGTCGGACGTGGCGGCGGGCCTGCGCGAGATGCGGCGGGTGACCCGGGGCCCGGTCGTGGTGCTGACCTGTGATCCGGAACGGGTGCGCGACTTCTGGCTGTACGAGTACGCGCCCGAGGTCCTCGACATGGAGGCGCACCGGTATCCCTCCATCGGGATGATGGCCGCCGCTCTGGGTGGTTGTGGGAGTGTGCGGGCGGTGCCGATTCCGTTGGACTGCACGGACGGGTTCAACGAGGCGTACTTCGGGCGTCCGGAGATGTTGTTGGATCCGGCGGCACGGCAGGCGTGTTCGGCATGGAGTTTCGTGGACGACGGGGTCCGCGAACGCTTCACGACCCGATTGCGGGAAGACCTGGAATCGGGGGTGTGGGACGAGCGGTTCGGCCATCTGCGGCGTCGCTCGTTCCACGAGGGGTCGCTCGTGCTCGTGCGCGCGACACCGGAAACGGAAGAGGAACAGCACCATGGGGGTACCTGAGCGGATGGACGAACAACTGCGCGCACTCGGCCTGGTGGAGGCGCAACGCAAGGCGGTGGCCCTGTTCGCGGAGGTCGAGGCGCGAGGTCTGGTCGCGCCCGGCGTCGGTGAACGGGAGGTCAGCGACGGCATTCGGGACCTGGCCAACGAGATGTTCGGAACCACGAAGCACTGGCACAAGCGGATCGTCCGCTCCGGCCCGCACACGATGTTCCCCTACCGGGAGAACCCGCCCGACCGCATCATCGGGGAGGACGACATCGCCTTCGCGGACTTCGGCCCGATCTTCGAGGAGTACGAGGCCGACTTCGGCCGTACCTTCGTCTTCGGCGACGACCCGGTCAAGCACCGGCTCCGCGACGACCTCGCCCGCGTGTTCGCCGAGGGTCGCCAGGCCTTCCGCGAGGACCCCCACATCACCGGCAAGCAGTTGTACACGGCCGTGGAGCGCTCGGCGGCCGAGGCCGGCTGGACGCTCGGCGGCTGGCACGCGGGACACCTCGTGGGGGAGTTCCCGCACGAACTGGTCGACGGCGCCAAGGTGGAGTCCTACGTCACCCCGGACAACGACCAGCCGCTGCGCCGCACCGACCGGGCCGGATGGCGCTGCCACTGGATCCTGGAGGTTCACCTGGTGCACGAACCGGGCGGCTTCGGAGGCTTTTACGAACAGCTCCTCGACCTCGCGTAGGTCCCGCTCCGCGGGTGCCGGCCGGACCGGCGCCTCAGGCGCGCGGGGAGAGTTCGGCCATGGCGCTCCAGCCCTGGCCGGGCACCTCCACGTTGATGATCTCCGGGGTCGAGGCGATGGCGCCGGCCAACGTCTCCATCCCGGCCTTGAAGTGCTCCGACGCCACGTGTGCGGCGCCCGCCTCGGCGTCGGCGAAGGCCTCCAGCAAGGTGTACTTGGTCGGGTCGTCGACGCTGCGCGACCAGTCGTAGAACAGGTTGCCCGGCTCCGCGCGCGTGGCCCGGGTGAAGTCGTCGACGAGCGTGAGCCAGTGGTCGCTGTGCTCCGGACGGACGTCGAACCTGACGGCTATGAAGATCATGGGCACCAGCCTGGCACCCGATGCCCGCCATCGCACGCGGGACCGGCCCCGTTTCCGGCAGGCTCGGAAAGCGGCGCCCGACGGGCCGGGGGAAGCGGCGCCCGACGGCCCGGGGTACACGTGCCCGCGGTCCGCCGGGCGACCTCAGAGCAGGCCCGCCGCGCGGGCGAGCGCGCCCCGGACCTCATCGGGGCGCCGCCGGTACTCCCGGGTCGGCAGCGACACGGACAGCGCGTGCACCGCGTCGTCACCCCGCGGCCGCTCCGCCGGCAGGGCGACGGCCACACAGGTGTAGGCGGGGTCGGCCTCGCCCACCGAGACGGCGTACCCCTGCCCCCGCACCCGGGACAGCTCCGCCTCCAGCGACTCCGCGCTGGTGATGGTGGCCGGGGTCAGGCGCGCCATGCCGTGCTCCGACAGGTAGCGCCGCCGCAGCGGGCGGGGGAGCTCGGCGAGCAGCGCCTTGCCGTGCGCCGTGGCGTGCGCGCGGGTCTCCCGCCCGGGAGCGAAGGGGTTCGCGGTGTCCGTCACGGGAGCCGTCGTGTCGACGACCGTGATCAGCCCGCCGCGGTACGCGGTGTAGTACGCCTCCGCTCCGGTGGCCCGGCGCAGCCGCGCCAACACGTCCGTGACGCCCGGCGCCGGCTCCAGGTGCCGCAGGTAGCTGCGGTGCAGCCGGGGAATCAGCGGCCCCAGCGCGTACCCGCGCGCCGTCCGCACGAGATGGCCGCGCTCCGTGAGCGGGGCCAGGAGGTGGTAGACGGTCGAGAGGGAGCAGCCCGTCAGGCGGGCCAGTGCCTTGGCGCTGACCGGCCCGTCCGCTTCGGCCACCGCGTCGAGGAGGGTCAGCGCACGGTCGACGGACTGCGGACCGTGGTGCGGCATGGCGGGTTCCCCGGGGGCGAGTGGCGACGTACGAGACCTCCCGACCCTACGGCAGCGGTCCCGCGCCCCCGCCGCCCGCCGGGGGCGCGGCCACCGGATCGGCGGACCAGCGGCTGCCGGTTCCGCGCGGTGGAGGGAGGATGGAACCCACCCGGCGCGCGTGCGCGGGACAGTGGAGCGGGCAGAGCCTCCGACTCCGGGCCAGGTGGTGGGAAGGAGCGGCCGGCATGGGCAGTGCTGATGCCGTGCCCCCCGGTTCCGACGAGTCCGGCGACGCGTTCTTCGCGGAACCGGGCGGGCTCCTGGACGACCTCGGCGTCGCGGCGGTGCTGCTCGACGACGTCGGGCGGATCGCCCTGTGGAGCCCACAGGCCGAGGAACTGTTCGGTTACACGGCCCAGGAGGCCCTGGGCCGCTTCGCCGCGCAGCTGCTCGTCGGCGAGGAGCAGCGCGACCACGTTGTGGCCCTGTTCGCCGCGGTGATGGCGGGCGGCGGGCCGTGGGCCGGCGTGTTCCCGGTGTCGCACAAGGACGGCAGCACCCGATTGGCGGAGTTCCGCAACATGCGGTTGGAGGACGCCCAGGGCAAGACCTACGCCCTCGGCATCGCCTCCGACCGGACCGTGCTGCGGCGCGTGGAGCGCAGCCTGGCGTTGTCCCTGGGGCTGGTCGAGCAGTCCCCGATAGGCCTGGCGGTCATGGACACGGACCTGCGCTACGTCCTGGTCAACCCCGCGCTCGCGCGGATCAACGGAATGCCGGCCGAGGACCACCTCGGCCGCCACCTCCACGAGGCCCTCCCGCTCCTGGACTCGGGCCCCCTGGAGGCGGCCATGCGCGAGGTCCTCGACGACGGCGTCCCGCAACTGAACCGGCTCACCACCGGCCACACCCCGGCCGACCCCGGCGACGAGCGTGCCTGGTCGGTCTCGCTCTACCGGCTGGACGACTCGGTGGGCCGGGCCATCGGCGTCGCCGCCTCCGTCGTGGACGTCACCGAACAGCACCGGACCTCCCGGGCCGTCGCCCTGGCCCGGCAACGGCTCGCCCTGATCGCCGACGCGTCCGTACGCATCGGCACCACCCTCGACCTCGACGTGACGGCCCGCGAACTGGGCGACATCGCCGTCCCGGAACTCGCGGACCTCGCCACGGTCGACGTCCTCGACAGCATCCTCAGGAGCGACAAACCGCCCGAGGACCCGCACGCCGACACCGTGCAGTTCCGCGCCCTGGCCGTGACCGCCGCCCGTCCCGGTCCGGCCACCCTGGCCGTCGACCCGGTCGGCGAACTCGCCCGCTACGACGCCACCCGCCTGGTCACCCAGTGCGTGCTCACCGGCCGGCCCATTCTCGTGCGGCACGTCACCGACCGGGAGCTGGCCGGGATCGCCCGCAACCCCGAGGCCGCGGCGCTGCTCGTCGAGGCCGGGCTGCACTCCTACCTCGCGGTGCCCCTGACCGCCCGCGGCGAGGTCATCGGCGTCCTCGGCCTCCAGCGGACGAGCAACCCGATGCCCTTCGACCACGACGACGTCCTGCTCGCCGCCGAACTGGCCGCGCGGGCCGCCGTGTGCATCGACAACGCCCGCTGGTACCAGCGCCAGCGCCGGGCCGCCCTCACGCTCCAACGCCACCTGCTGCCCCAGGAGCCCACCGTCACCCCGGGCCTGGAGATCGCCTACCGCTACCAGCCCGCGGCGGCCGTCGGCGAGGTCGGCGGAGACTGGTTCGACGTCATCCCGTTGCCCGACGACAAGACCGCGCTCGTGGTCGGGGACGTCATGGGCAGCGGCATCAACGCGGCGGCGACCATGGGACAACTGCGCACCGCGGCCCGGACGCTCGCCGAGCTGGACCTCGACCCCGCCGCCGTGCTGACCCGGCTCGACCACACCACGACCGGCCTCGGCCACACCATGGCCACCTGCGTCTTCGCCGTCTACGACCCGCACGCCAACCGGTGCCGGATCGCCACCGCCGGTCACCTGCCGCCCGTACTGGTCCGCCCCGGCCGGGACCCCGAACTCCTCGACCTGCCCACCGGGGCACCGCTGGGCGTCGGCGGGGTGCAGTTCGAGGCCACCACGTTCGAACTGGGCGTCGGCGACGAGCTGGTCTTCTACACCGACGGGCTCGTCGAGACCCGCGACGAGGACATCGACGTGCGCTTGCGGGCCCTCACCGCCCTCCTCGCCGACCCGGCGCGCCCCCTCGAAGAGACCTGCGACGTGCTCCTGGGGGCCCTGCGCCACCCCGACGACCGCGACGACGTGGCCCTGCTCATCGCCCGCACCCGCCCGCGCTGACCCCGCCGCCCCCGGCGTCGCCCGCCCCGCCCGGCCACGCGTACGTGAAGACCTGCCCGCAGCTCATCGCGCGGGTATCGCCGCTTGAGGCACGCGGGACCGGGCAGGTGCCAGGCCGGAGGACCGAAACCGACAGCGAAGGAGTGGTTTCCATGTCCGGCGACGTATGGGGATACCGCGAGACGTCGGGCCGGTTGCGGGACATCGACCTCACGGGCTTCAAGGTCGAGGCGACCGACGGCCACATCGGCAAGGTCGACAAGCACTCCGACGAGGTGGGCGCGTCCTACCTCGTCGTCGACACCGGCCACTGGATCTTCGGCAAGGAGGTCCTGCTGCCCGCCGGCACGGTCACGCGGATCGACCAGGAGGAGCAGCGGATCCACGTGGACCGCACCAAGGCGCAGATCAAGGACGCGCCCGAGTTCGTCAGCGACCGACACCTCACCGACGCGGAGTACCACCGCCAGGTCGGCGCCTACTACACCGGCGGCCCGGAACACCGCGCCTGACCCGCCGGCGCGGCACACCGCCGCCCACCCGGGCCGCACGGCCCATCCGGGGCCCCTGCCGGCCGCACGGCCCATCCGGGCCCCTGCCGGGCCTTACTCCGGCCGGCGGGCCACCACGGGGTACTCGGGGTCCTGCTGACCGCCCGAGGCCAGCATCCTGACCTCGCCCTGATCGCTGATCTCCGCGCGGATGATCCCCGTCTCGTCGGCGTACACGGGATGACCACCCGGTCCCGCCTGCGAGGTCCGCGAGACGAGGACCTTGTCCTGCGCCCGCCCCCCGTCCTCGCCGCGCCGGAACACCAGCTCATACCGGTCCTCGTCCACCGCACCTCCCGATCCGTGCCGCCGTCGGTCGTCCCTCCATGGGAAGTCCTCGACCCCGCCGCGTCCATTTCACTGCGGCGATTGGCCCAGAGGGACACCCCCACCGACCGGGACCCGGGGGCGGCGGCGGCCCCGGATCCGGTGGGCGGCACCGGCACTCAGGCGGCACCAGCACTCAGGCGGCCCCGGACACGGGAACAGCCCCGGACCGGGGTCCGGGGCTGTTCGCGGCGGTGCGGCGTGCGGGGGCTCAGCCCTCCTGCTGCTCCTGCTGCGCCTGCTTCTGCGCGTTCTTCTCCTTGATGCGGACCGTTTCCTTGCGGACCTCGGCCTGCGTGGCACGCTCCTTCTGCAGCCACTCGGGGGCCTCGTTCTTCAGCGCCTCGATCTGCTCCGTGGTGAGGGCCTCGGTGACCCCGCCCCGCGCGAGACCGGCGATGGAGACGCCCAGCTTGGCCGCGACCACCGGCCGGGGATGCGGGCCGTTGCGGCGCAGCTCCTGGAGCCACTCGGGCGGATCGGTCTGCAGGGCACCCAACTCGCTGCGCGAAACGACACCCTCCTGGAACTCGGCGGGGGTGGCTTCGAGGTACACACCCAGCTTCTTCGCCGCGGTCGCGGGCTTCATGGTCTGGGCGGTCTTGTGCGACGTCATGGAGTCAAGAGTATCGAGCGTGTGCACCACCTCTGACCACGGCCGGTAACCTGGCCCGGTGACAGGCTCGGAAGTACCTCCCTCGTTCCGGCTCGCCTACGTTCCGGGGGTGACACCCACCAAGTGGGTGCGGATCTGGAACGAACGGCTGCCCGGCATCCCGCTGACCCTCGTCGCGGTCGCCCCCGCCGACGCCCCCGGCGTGCTGCGCGCCGGCGAGGCGGACGCCGGATTCGTCCGGCTGCCGATCGACCGCACGGACCTCAGCGCCATTCCGCTGTACACCGAGACCACGGTCGTCGTGATCCCCAAGGACCACCTGGTGGCGACGGCCGAGGAAGTGTCCACCGGCGACCTGGCCGACGAGATCGTGCTGCATCCCCTCGACGACACCCTCGACTGGGACACCCTGCCGGGGCGTCCCGCGATGGAGCGACCCGCGACGACGGAGGACGCCGTCGAGCTGGTGGCCGCCGGCATCGGCGTACTGGTCGTCCCGCAGTCCCTCGCCCGCCTGTACCACCGCAAGGACCTCACCTACCGGCCGCTGACGGGCGCCCCCGAGTCGCGGGTGGCCCTGTCCTGGCCCGAGGAGGAGACCACCGACCTGGTGGAGGAGTTCATCGGCATCGTCCGCGGACGGACCGTGAACAGCTCCCGGGGCCGCTCCCTGGCGGCCCCCGCACCCGCGCCGGCGCAGCCGAAGGGCAAGCGCCCGGCGCCGGGCGGAGCAGCGCGCAAGCCCACCGGCGGCAAGCCGGCCGGCAAGAACCCGCGCGGTGGCGCCGGCGCTCCCAAGGGCGGCAAGGGTGGCAAGGGCGGCGCCCCGGGCAAGGGCGGCGGCAAGCGCGGCAAGCCGCGCGGCCGCTAGAGCCGGGCGCCGACGTGCTCGTCGCCCGCTCGGTCGGCCTGTTCCTCGCGGCGGCCCTCTTCGAGATCGGCGGAGCCTGGCTGGTGTGGCAGGGC
Source organism: Streptomyces sp. NBC_01426 (assembly GCF_036231985.1). Classification (GTDB taxonomy): domain Bacteria; phylum Actinomycetota; class Actinomycetes; order Streptomycetales; family Streptomycetaceae; genus Streptomyces. Next base: position 1,341,665 of record NZ_CP109500.1, on the reverse strand, counting down.
GTCCGGGAACACCGGGGCTGGGCGTGGATCGGCGCGGGCGTGATCGCCCTCGGGATCTACGGCTTCGTCGCCACCCTCCAGGAGGACGCGAACTTCGGCAGGATCCTCGCCGCGTACGGCGGGGTCTTCGTCGCCGGCTCGCTGATCTGGGGCATGGTGCTCGACGGCTACCGCCCGGACCGGGCGGACCTGATCGGCGCCTGCCTCTGCCTCGCCGGCGTGGCCGTGATCATGTACGCCCCTCGGGGCTGACCCGTACCGGTTCCCGCCAGGCAGCAGCAGGGCGTCCGGTCGGGGCCCGATGAGGCCGGGCCGGCCCGATCACGCCGAGCCCCGCCCGGTCCGGTGCGGCCCGCCTGATCACGCCAAGCCCGCCCGGCCCGGTCACGCCCCGCCGAGCCCCGCCCGGTGTCGGCGCCCGTCAGGCGGCTTCAGGCGGGGCCGGGCGGCAGCCGGAAGGCCTCCGCCTCCGTCACCGGGTCCCCGACCCGGACCCCGTGCAGCACCCGCGCCAAGACCTCCGCGCCCCGCACCACCCGGGGACCCGGCCGGTTGAAGTACGCGGGCCCGTCGAGCACCCACACCTCGCCGGACCGCACCGCCGGCAGTTCCGACCAGCCCGGCAGCGCGGTGAGCGCCCCGCGCTCGCGCAGCGTGCGCCGCGGGCTGAACCCGCACGGCAGCAGCAGCAGGACGTCCGGTCGGGCGGCCCGGACCGTGTCCCAGTCCATCGGACGGGTGTGCTCGCCCGGGGCCGCGATCAACGGCTCCCCGCCCGCCGCGGTGATCTGCTCGGGCACCCAGTGCCCGGCGGGCCAGAGCGGATCCAGCCATTCGATGGCCACCACCCGGGGCCGGGGACGGCCCGCCACGGCGGCGCGCACCGCCTCCAGCCGGGCCCGCGCGGACGCCCGACGGGCCCGGCCGACCTCCGGTACGCCCAGCAGCTCACCCACGCGGACCAGACAGTCCAGTACCTCGTCGAGGGTGCGCGGCTCCAGGCTGAGCACCCTCGGGCCTCCGTCGAGCACGCGCACCGCCCGGCTCACGCCCGCGTAGGACACCGCGCACACGTCGCACAGGTCCTGGGTGAGGACCACCTCGGGCGCGAGCGCGCCCAGCGCCTCCACGTCCAGTCCGTAGAGCGAGGAGCCGCGGTGCGCCGCGCCCCCGACGGCCTCGGAGATCTCCCGACTGGACAGCTCGTCGGACGAGAACGCGGCAGAGGTCACCACCGGCACGCCGGACACCGCCGCCGGCCAGTCGCACTCGTGCGTGCGGCCCACCAGATCGGCGAGCAGTCCGAGTTCGGCCACGATGTCGGTGGCGGCGGGCAGCAGGGAAACGATGCGCATCCCCCGAGCGTAGGCCGTCTCCGGGGGAGCCCCGCCACGGCGATTTCCGGCCACTCGCGGTGGAGCGGCGCTCGCGCGACGCGCCCGGAACGACGGGCGGGGGTGGACTTACTAGGACGTCCAACTATATGTTCCTGGGCAAGCCCGCGGTGCAGGGAAGTCGGTGTGAATCCGACGCGGTCCCGCCACTGTGACCGAGGAGTGTGCTCTTCCAGCAGGACAGGCCACTGACGGGGAAACCCGTTGGGAAGGCCGGAGAGCGCGCGTTGATCCGGGAGTCAGGATACCGGCCGCGGGGTGTTCCGTGTTGTCCACGAGGATGGAGCAGACACGCATGGCACCGGTACGTGACCACGGCCCAGGTGATCCGGCGGAGTACCCGAAGTGCGCGGCCCTGTCCGCGCGTTCGTGACTCACCGAAGGCAGCCACGCCTTCACTGTCCCGCGACCCGCCCCGCGCCGCGCACCCCGATCGGTGCCGCGCCGCCGGCTCGTCGCGCCCTCCTCGGATCTCACCTGACGAGAGCAGGCTTCGATGGTCCGCGAGCTCACCCACTTCATCGGCGGCAAGCACACCTCAGGCACCTCCGGCCTGTACGCCGACGTCCACGACCCCAACACCGGAGCGGTCCAGGCCAGGGTCCCCCTGGCCGGCCGCGCCGACACCGAGAGGGCCATCGCCGACGCCGAGGTGGCCCAGCGTGAATGGGGCCAGTGGAACCCGCAGCGCCGTGCCCGCGTGCTGCTGCGCTTCCTCCAACTCGTCGAGGGTGAACGCGACGCCCTGGCGCGACTGTTGTCCGCCGAACACGGCAAGACCGTCGCCGACGCGCACGGCGACCTGCAACGCGGCCTGGAGGTGGTCGAGTTCGCCGCCGGGATCCCGCACCTGCTCAAGGGCGAGTTCACCGACAACGCGGGCTCCGGCATCGACGTGCACTCGCTGCGCGTCCCGCTCGGCGTGGTCGCCGGCATCACCCCCTTCAACTTCCCCGCGATGATCCCGCTGTGGCAGGCGGCCCCCGCCCTGGCCTGCGGGAACGCCTTCATCCTCAAGCCCTCCGAACGAGACCCCTCCGTCCCGTTGCGGCTCGCCGAACTCTTCCTGGAGGCGGGCCTGCCGCCCGGCGTCCTCAACGTGGTCAACGGCGGCAAGGAGGCCGTCGACACCCTGCTGGAGGACCCGCGCGTCCAGGCCCTCGGCTTCGTCGGATCCACCCCGATCGCCGCGCACATCTACGCCACCGCCGCCGCCCACGGCAAGCGCGCCCAGTGCTTCGGCGGCGCCAAGAACCACATGATCGTGATGCCGGACGCCGATCTCGACCAGGCCGCCGACGCCCTGATCGGCGCCGGCTACGGCTCCGCGGGCGAACGCTGCATGGCGATCGCCGTCGCCGTCCCCGTGGGGGAGGAGACCGCGGACGCGCTGGTCGCCAAGTTGAAGGAGCGGATCGCCGCCCTGCGCATCGGCACCTCCGACGACCCGGACGCCGACTTCGGCCCGCTCGTCAGCCGCGACGCCCTCGACCGGGTGAACCGCTACGTCGACATCGGCGTGACCGAGGGCGCCGAACTCGTCGTGGACGGACGCGGGTTCACCCTGCCCGGGCACGAGAACGGCTACTTCGCCGGCGCCTCGCTCTTCGACCGGGTCACCCCCCGGATGCGGATCCACCGAGAGGAGATCTTCGGGCCGGTGCTGAGCGTCGTACGCGCCGCCGACTACGAGGAGGCGCTGCGCCTGCCCAGCGAGCACCCCTACGGCAACGGCGTCGCCATCTTCACCCGCGACGGGGACACCGCCCGCGACTTCACCCGGCGGGTGGGCGCCGGCATGGTCGGCGTCAACGTGCCCATCCCCGTCCCGGTCGCCTACCACACCTTCGGCGGCTGGAAGCGCTCCGGCTTCGGAGACCTCAACCAGCACGGCCCCGACTCCATCCGCTTCCACACCCGCACCAAGACCGTCACCACGCGCTGGCCCTCCGGCGTCAAGGAAGGCGCAAGCTTCACCATTCCGACGATGGGGTGACCGGCATGACCACGACCCTGCTCAGCAAGGACCAACTCGCCCTGGCCGAGGTCACCCTCGACTTCGCGCAGGAACAACTCGCCCCGCACGCCATCGCCTGGGACCAGGACAAGCACTTCCCCGTCGACGTGCTCCGCCGCGCCGCCGACCTCGGCCTCGCCGGGATCCACGTACGCGAGGAGTCCGGTGGCTCCGGGCTCACCCGGACCGACGGGGTGCTCGTCCTGGAGGTGCTGGCCACCGGCTGCCCCTCGATCGCCGGCTACCTCTCCATCCACAACATGGTCGCCTGGATGATCGACCGGTACGGGGACCCCGACCAGCGCGAGCGCTGGCTGCCCGGGCTCTGCTCCGCCCGCACCCTCGGCAGCTACTGCCTGACCGAGCCCGGAGCGGGCTCGGACGCCGCCGCGCTGCGCACCCGCGCCGAAAGCGACGGCGAACACTACGTGTTGACCGGCGTGAAACAGTTCATCTCCGGCGCCGGAGCCTCCGACGTGTACGTGGTCCTGGCCCGCACCGGAGCCGACGGGCCGCGCGGAATCTCCGCCTTCGTCGTGGAACGCTCCGACGCGGGGCTCTCCTTCGGCCCCGACGAGCGCAAGATGGGCTGGAACGCCCAACCCACCCGCCAGGTCGTCCTCGACGGGGTGCGGATCCCCGCCACGCGCCGGCTCGGCGCGGAGGGCGACGGGTTCCGCATGGCCATGACCGCCCTCAACGGCGGCCGGCTCGGCATCGCCGCCTGCTCGCTCGGCGGCGCCCAGAGCGCACTGGACCGCAGCCTCGCGCACCTGGCCGACCGCGAGGCGTTCGGAGCCCGCCTGCTCGACGCGCAGGCGCTCCAGTTCCGCCTCGCCGACATGGCCACCGAACTCACCGCCGCCCGCGCCCTGGTCCGCACCGCCGCGCAGGCCCTCGACAACGGCGACCCGCAGGCCGCGCAGCTCTGCGCCATGGCCAAGCGCTTCGCCACCGACACGGGCTTCACCGTCGCCGACCGTGCGCTCCAACTGCACGGCGGATACGGCTACTTGAGCGAGTACGGCATCGAGAAGATCGTCCGCGACCTCCGTGTGCACCAGATCCTGGAAGGGACCAACGAGATCATGCGCGTCATCGTCGCCCGCGGCCTGACGGAGAACCTGCGATGACCGACGCAGCGGACGTCCTGGTTCACGTCGAGGGCCGCACGGGCCGCCTGACCCTCAACCGCCCGAAGGCCCTCAACGCGCTCACTCACCCCATGGTGCTGCGCATCGAGGAAGCCCTGACCGCCTGGCGCGGCGATCCCGCCGTCGAGGCGGTGGTCGTCTCCGGCGCCGGCGAGCGGGGGCTGTGTGCCGGGGGTGACATCCGGGCCATCCACGACGACGCCAGGGCCGGGGGTTCGGCGTCGGCGGACTTCTGGCGGGACGAGTACCGGTTGAACGCGCTCATCGCCCGGTATCCCAAGCCGTACGTGGCGTTGATGGACGGCATCGTGATGGGCGGCGGGGTCGGGATCTCGGGGCACGGCAACGTCCGCATCGTCACCGAACGCTCGCGCGTGGCCATGCCCGAGACCGGCATCGGCTTCGTTCCCGACGTCGGCGGCACCTACCTCCTGGCGCTCGCGCCCGGCGAACTGGGCACCCACCTGGCCCTGACGGGCGCGCCGGTGGGCGCGGCCGACGCGCTGCTGTGCGGCCTCGCGGACCACTTCGTCCCGGCCGATCGGCTCGACCGACTCTCGGCGGACCTCGCGGGTGCGCCCGTGCACGACGCCCTGGCCCTCCACGTCGGTCAGGCCCCTCCCGGGCTGTTGGCCGGAAGGCGCGGGTGGATCGACCACTGCTACGCCGCCGACACCGTCGAGGAGATCGTCGAACGGCTCCTCGCGAGCGGCGAACCCGAGGCCAAGGACGCGGCCGAGACCATCCTGGCCAAGTCGCCCACCGCCCTCAAGGTCACCCTGGCCGCGCTGCGTCGCGCGCGGGAAGCGGGGCCACTGGAAAGGGTGTTGGAACAGGAGTACCGGGTCTCCTGCACGGCCCTGCGCTCGCCCGACCTGGTCGAGGGGATCCGCGCCCAGGTCATCGACAAGGACCGCGCCCCCCGCTGGTCGCCGGCCACCCTCGAAGAGGTCACGGAAGCCGACGTGGCCCGCTTCTTCGCCCCCCTCGACGACGGGCGCGAACTGCGTCTCGCCGCCACCGACTCTCCTCAGGAGGTGCCCTGGTGACCAGCGTCATCGCCTTCATCGGGCTGGGTCACATGGGCGGCCCGATGGCCGCCAACCTCGCCGCGACCGGCCGGCGCGTGATCGGCTTCGACCTCGCCCCCGCCGCGCTGACCTCCGCCATGGCGGCCGGCGTGGAGATCGCGGACTCCGCGGCCGAGGCCGCCGCCGAGGCGGACGTGGTGATCACCATGCTGCCGGCCGGTCGCCATGTCCTGGCCCTCTACCGGGAACAGGGGCTGCTCGCCGCCGCCAAGCCCGGAACCCTGTTCATCGACTGCTCCACCATCGACGTGGAGGACGCCGTCCGAGCCCACGCGGCCGCCGGCGACGCGGGCCACCGGGCACTCGACGCGCCCGTCTCCGGCGGGGTGACGGGCGCCGAGGCCGCGACTCTGACCTTCATGGTCGGCGGCGCCGGGTCCGAGTTCACCGAGGCCGCCCCGCTGCTGGACCTCATGGGCGGCAAGATCGTGCACTGCGGGGGACCGGGCGCCGGACAGGCCGCGAAGATCTGCAACAACATGATCCTGGGCATCTCGATGATCGCGGTCAGCGAGGCCTTCGTCCTGGGCGAGAGCCTCGGCCTGTCCCACCAGGCACTGTACGACGTGGCCTCCACCGCGTCCGGCCAGTGCTGGGCCCTCACCACCAACTGCCCGGTACCCGGCCCGGTTCCGGCCAGCCCCGCCAACCGCGACTACCGCCCCGGCTTCGCCGCACCGCTCATGGCCAAGGACCTCGGGCTCGCCGCCAACGCCCTGCGCGCGGGCGGCATCGACGCCGGACTCGGCGGGCGCGCCGCCGAGATGTACGCCGCGTTCGCCGAAGGGGACGGAGCCACACAGGACTTCTCCGGCATCGTCCACACCCTGCGCGCCACCACCACGCACCGGAACGGACCCACCACGTGACCGAGACCCCCTACGAGACGATCCTCGTCGAGCGCACGGGTCGCACCGCGCTGCTCACCCTCAACCGCCCCAAGGCGCTGAACGCCCTCAACCTTCGGGTCATGACCGAGGTCGTGGCCGCCACCGAGGCCCTGGACCGGGACCCCGACATCGGCTGCATCGTCCTGACCGGCTCGACGAAGGCCTTCGCGGCCGGCGCGGACATCAAGGAGATGCAGCCGCAGGGGTACATGGACATGTACCTCGGCGACTGGTTCACCGCCTGGGACCGACTCGGCGCCCTGCGCACGCCGACCATCGCCGCCGTCTCCGGGTACGCCCTCGGCGGCGGCTGCGAGCTCGCGATGCTCTGCGACATCCTGCTCGCCTCCGACACCGCCGTCTTCGGGCAGCCGGAGATCAAACTCGGCGTCATCCCCGGCATCGGGGGCTCCCAGCGACTGACCCGCGCCGTCGGCAAGGCCAAGGCGATGGAACTCTGCCTGACCGGACGGACGATGGACGCCGTCGAGGCGGAGCGGGCCGGACTGGTCTCCCGCGTCGTCCCGGCCGACGAGCTCCTCACCGAGGCCCTCGCCGTCGCCGCGACGGTGGCCGGCATGTCCGCGCCCGTCGCCATGATGGCGAAGGAGGCCGTGAACCGGGCCTTCGAGACCACCCTCGCCGAAGGCGTCCGCTTCGAACGACGGCTGTTCCACGCGGTGTTCGCGACCGCCGACCAGAAGGAGGGCATGAGCGCCTTCGTGGACAAGCGCGCCGCGGGATTCACCCACCGCTGACCCGGGGGAGCGGGGCCGGCCCGTCAGCGGGCCGGGTCCACGCAGGCGCCCGTCCCGTCCGTGGAGGCGCGCGTCCGCAGGGTCCACGCGTGCCGGCGCACGGTGTCGGGCGCGGCCCGGCCGGCGAGGATGTCGCAGAGCAGTTCCGCGCGGGCCCGACCGTACGCGGCCGGCCCCAGGTCCACCGCCGTCACGGCCGGGTTCGCGCCCTCGCTATTCGAGCATGTGTTCGGTTGTGGGGGTAGGCTGGAACCATGCACGCGCTTCAGGGCTCCCTCTTCGACCAGGCCGACGACATCCGCCTCGGCCCGCTCGCGGCACTGCGCCGCACGGAGCTGGGGGCCGGCGCCTGGGTCGATCACCTGCCCGGCTGGCTGTCCGGCTCCGACGCGCTGTTCGAACGACTCGCCGCCGACGTCCCCTGGCGGGCCGAGCGACGCCGGATGTACGAACGGGACGTGGACGTACCCCGACTGCTCGCTTTCTACGGGGCCGGCGAGGCACTCCCGCACCCCGCGCTCACCGACGCCCGCACGGCGCTGACCGGCCACTACGCCGCCGAACTGGGGGAACCGTTCGTGACGGCCGGACTGTGCCTCTACCGGGACGGCAAGGACAGCGTCGCCTGGCACGGCGACCGGACCGGCCGCTCCGCCACCGAGGACACCATGGTCGCCATCGTCTCCGTGGGAGACCCGCGCGACCTGGCGTTGCGCCCGCGCGAGGGCGGCCCGACCCTGCTGCGGCTGCCGCTGGGGCACGGCGACCTCGTGGTCATGGGCGGCTCCTGCCAGCGCACCATGGAGCACGCGGTGCCCAAGTCCACCCGCGCCGTCGGCCCCCGCGTCAGCATCCAGTTCCGTACCCGAGGCGTCATGTGACGCAGGGGCCCACGCCGACCGGCAGGGCCCACGCCGACTGGCAGGGCCCGGCCCGCCCGGTCGCCCGGCCCGCTCAGCCGTGCGGCCACTCGTGCGTCGTGATCAGCCGCTCCCACCCCGGCGAGGGCCCCGTGCCGAGCAGCAGACAGGCCTCCAGTCCGGCGGCGAACGACGAACGGGGCAGGCTCGTGACCCGGTCCAGCCGCGCCTTCGTGCTGATGCCGAGCAGCCCACCGTCGAGGACGTGGTGCCAGACCTCGGCGTACGGATCGGCCGGCACCGCGATCGACACCGTCGACCTGGCCGGCGCCGTGCGCGGCACCCGGAAGTCCAGCCGGAGCTTGACCACGGGCCTGACCCCGCCGAAACCGGACCACGCGCACCCCACGTCCAACCCCCGGCTCGTCTCCTGCGCCCCCCGCGCGTCGAGCAGCGCGAACGCCTCGCGCAGCGCCGGCGCCGGTCCGTAGGTCCGTTCGTCCTCGTGGACGGTGATGACGAACAACGAGGGCGACGCGTCCGCGTCCGGCGCGACGCCCACCGGGAGGATCACGCAGGCGCCCGCCGCCGGCACCGTCCCGGTGAGGAACTCCTGCCGCTGCCGCTCCTCGTCGTGCGGGGCGAACGTAGGGGTCCGGATCGCCCGACGCTGCGACGGCGGTCCGTACGACCCGTGCCCGCCCGCCGTCGCTGAGGGCCGTACCTCGTGCCCTGTGTGCTGTGCCCGCTGCCGTTCCTCACGTTCCATGGCCGGCCCCCAAGGTTGTGGTCCTCCCAGACTGGCACCCCGCCCGCACCCGGGTACGGTACTCCGGCGCATTCCCCCGCCGAGGACGCGCCGAGGACGCGCCGCCGGCGCGCCGCCCGCGTGCCGGGGGCGCCGCCGGTACGCGGGCGGACGTGGGCTGGCGGGTCGCCGCCGACGGGTGTCCGCTGGAGGGGTGAGCCTCCTCCCCGGGCGCCTCGTGCGCGCAGACCGCTGGTGGGCCGGACTCCCGCCCGCCGCCGGCTCCGCCGTCATGGCCGCCGGGATCCTCTCCATCGGCCTGGAACTGATCGGCCACGACATCCTGTCGCTGGCCGCGCTCGCCGTCGCCGGGGCGCTGTGGCTCGTACTGGCCGCCGACTTCGGCCTCCGCCTGATCGCCGACCGCCGTCGCTTCCGGTCCGAGGCCTACACCCCACCCGCCCTGACGGCCGTCGCCGCCACCACCGTGCTCGGCGCCCGCCTCGCCCAGTCCGGCCTGGAGGTCGTGGCCGCCGGCCTGCTCGCCCTCGCCGCTGCGCTCTGGCCGTTCCTGCTGCACCACGTCCTGCGGCACTGGAAGCGGCGGATGCCGGGAGCGGTCTTCCTCGTCTGCGTGGCCACCCAGGGACTGGCCGTCCTCGCGGCGACGCTGTGCGTCACCCTCCACCAGGACTGGCTCGGCCGGGCGGGACTTGCCTTCTTCTGTCTGGGCGTGCTGCTGTACGGCCTGGCCCTGGCCCGCTTCGACCTCCACGAGGTGACCGGCGGGGCGGGGGACCACTGGGTGGCGGGCGGGGCGCTGTCCATCACCGCCCTCGCGGGCGCCAAGCTCACCGCCGCGCCGATCTGGACGGGGGCGGTGCACACGGGGCTGCGCACGGCCACCCTCGTCGCCCTCGGCCTCTCACTGGCCTGGTACGTCGTCCTGCTCACCGCCGAACTGCGCCGCCCGCGCCCCCGCTACGACATCCGGCGCTGGTCCACCGTCTTCCCCCTCGGCATGACGGCCACCGCCTGCCTGTCGGCCGCCGACCCGACGGGCGTGGCCTGGCTGCGCCCGGTGGGGGAGGTGCTGCTGTGGATCGCCGTGGCCGCCTGCGTGATGACCTGTGCGGCGTTCGCCCTGGACCGGCGCACCACCGGCGCGCACTGAGGGCGACGTACGCACCGGTCGGCGACCGGCCGACGTCCGAGCCCCTCGGCGACCGGTGCGCGGCTACGTTCCGGCGGGCTCCGGACCGGGCTCCGGACCGGAGCCCGCGCCGCGCAGACCCAGCGCGGCCACCCAGGCCAGCAGGACGAGCGCCGCCAGCAACGCCCAGCGGGAGCCGTGGTTCAGGGTCAGCAGCCCGCCGCACAGCGCCCCGCAGAGCAACGCCACCACCGAGACCACCCGGCGTACCGACGCGGGACCCCAGGAGTCGACCGCCAGCCCCGTCAACGTACGGGTGACCACGGTCGTGGTGAGGTCCGGGACGGAGAGCCGGTGGACGACGGCGTTCTGCAGGCCCATGCCGAGCGCGAGCAGTCCGACCAGGAGCAGTTGCCCGCCGCCGGTCACGGACACGGCGAACGCCCCCGCCACCAACACCGCCTGTACCGCCACCAGCGGCCCGAACAGTCCCTTCCCGCCGCCGGCCCCGGACCGGCGCAACCGTCCGGCGGCCCACGCCCCCAGCAGGAACGCGGCGAGGGCCAGGATCGACGCGGCGCCGGACAGCTCCCGGTCACCGGCCAGGGCGAAGCCGAGCAGGGCCACGTTCCCCGTCATGTTGGCGACGAACACGTGGTCGAGACCGAGGTAGCTCACGGCGTCCACCAGACCGCTCACGAAGGTCAAAACGACCAGCAGTGGCGGCACCAGCCCGTGCGGCCGGGCGGCTCCGCCGCCGCCGTCCCCCGCCGGAGGGAACACCGGAGGGAACAGTCGGTCCGCGAACGCCCGCAGGATCCCGCCCCGGTCGTTCCCCGCGCGGTCGGATCCCATCCGGTGCCCCCATGAGGCGCAGTGGCCGATGACGTCCGGCGGACGAAGCCCGAACACGTGCCGGAAACGGTACCGATCACCGGGGCGCCGAAGGCGAAACGACGCGGCTGACGTTCCTGTGGCGCGCCCGCGCACCGCTCAGTAGGGTCCCTGCATGGCCTACACGTTTCAGGTGACCGTCGACTCGACCGACCCGCACCCGCTCGCCGACTGGTGGGCCGACGCCCTCGGATGGGAAGTGGAGCCCAGTGACGAGGCGTTCATCCGCAGCATGATCGAGGCCGGACACGCCACCGACGACGACACCACCACCCACCGCGGCGTCCTCGTCTGGAAGGCGGGGGCCGGGATCCGCCACCCGGACGGGCTGGAGGTCGCGCCCCGGATCCTCTTCCAGCTCGTACCCGAGGCCAAGACGGTCAAGAACCGCGTCCACTTGGACGTGCGCACCGGACCCGACCACGAGGCCGTGGTCGAGCGTCTCGTCGCCAAGGGCGCCAAGCGCCTCCACGAAGGCCGCCAGGGGCCGAGCGTCTGGACCACCCTCCTCGACCCGCAGGGCAATGAGCTCTGCATCTCGCGATAGCCCGCGGAACCCGCACGCCACCGAGGAACCCCTGATCAGCCCGGGTATCCGACCATAATTGACTATCGGCGCACGTCTCCCGCACGAGAGAATGCGGCATCTCGAACCGGGAGGAACCCCATGAGCCAGGACCACCTGACTCTTCACGCACTGCTGCCCGCCCAGGATCTCGCCGCGGCCATCGACGCCGGGTACGTGACGCGCAAGTCGCACCCCGAACTGCCGCTGTCCATCTACACGTACACGCGCACCGCTCAGTACGAGCAGGTCTGGAACCAGGTCACCAGGCGTTGCCGCGGTCTCGTCGCCGACGACACCACCGGGCGGATCGTCGCCCTGCCGCTGCCGAAGTTCTTCAACGTCGGCGAGCACGAGTCCGGCCAACCGTACGCCCCCGCACTGCCCGACGAGCCGTTCGAGGTCTACGACAAGGTCGACGGCAGCCTCGCCGTGGTCTTCCACTACGCCGACCGGTGGCGGGTCGCGTCCAAGGGTTCCTTCATCAGCACCCAGGCGACCTGGGCGCAGCGCCGGCTCGACGGCCTGGACACCTCGGCGCTCGTGCCGGGCGTCACCTACCTCGCCGAGATCCTGTACCCGCAGAACCGGATCGTCGTCGACTACGGCGAGCGCCGCGACCTGGTGCTCCTCGCCGCGTTCGGCGCGGACGGCACCGAGGTGCCGCTCGCCGAGGCCGCCGCGCACTGGGCGCCCGTCGGCGCCGTCGTCAAGGTGTGGCCCGCCATGCCCCTGGCCGAACTCGTCGCGCTGACCGAGGCCAACACCCTGCTCGGAGGTGGCACGTCCACCGGCACCGACGCCGAGGGGTACGTGCTGCGCTTCGCGTCGGGCGTCCGGGCCAAGGCCAAGATCGCCGAGTACGTGCGCCTGCACAGGGTGCTCACCGGCGTCAACGAGCGGGACATCTGGCGCAGCCACGGCGTGCAGCGCTTCGCCGGCCTGCCCGCGAAGGAGCTGGCCCAGGGCCTGCAGTGCACCGTCGCCGACCTCCAGGCCTGGGGCGGCAAGCCGCTCGACGCGCTGTTGGCGCAGGTCCCGGACGAGTTCGACGCCTGGGTCCGCAAGGTCATCGACCGGCTGGAGGCGGCCGCGGCGGAGCGCGAGCGCACCATCGACGAGGCCTTCGCCGGCCTGGCGCACCTGGCCGCCGACCGGGGCGCCTTCGCGCGCGCCGCCAAGCAGCTGCCCGCCGGCATCCTGCGCTCCACCATGTTCCTGCGGCTCGACGGGAAGTCGACCGAACTGGTCACCTGGCGTTCCCTGCGGCCGGACACCTCCGTCCCCTTCCTGACGGACGAGGAGAACGCGCCCAGGCCCGGGGACGGCGCGAAGACGGTGCCCGCGCAGGTCAGGTCGGCGGCGGCGGGCAGGCCGGTCACCCCGGTCGCCGCGCGTGCGGCCACCGCGCCGTCGGCGACCGCCTCGTCGGCCGCGCGCCCCTCCGCCACCGGCCCCTCGGCCACCCGGCCGTCGGCCGGCGAGCCGTCGGCCGGCGAGCCCGGTCCGGCGGCGGGCGAACCCCCGGCGGCCGACGCGCCGCCCGTGCGTCCCCTGCCCGTGGTCCACGTCATGACGGGCCTGCCCGCCTCCGGCAAGACCACCGCCGCACGCGCCCTGCAGGCCGAGTCCGGCGGCCGGATGCGACGCGTCAACCTGGACGACCTCCGGGGCATGCTCGACGGGCACGACCACGGGCGCGGCCACTCGTACAAGCACGAGCAGACCGTCCTGGAGATCCAGGACGCGGCGCTGCGCGCGGCGGTCGAGGGGGGCTTCGACGTCGTCGTGGACAACACCCACCTCACCCCGAACATCCCCAAGCGGCTCAAGGCGGCCGTCGGCGGGCGCGCCACCTTCGTCGTGCACGACTTCACCGACGTGCCGCTGGAGGAGTGCCTGCGTCGGGACGCCGCCCGCGAGCGACAGGTCGGCGAGGAGATCATCCGGATCCTGGCCGACAAGCACGCCAAGTCCCGCAAGGGCGGCTGGAAGCTCACCGCCGAGTGGCTGAACGACCAGCCCCCCGTCGAGCCGTACGTCGCCGACCCGTCGCTGCCCTCCGCCGTGATGTGCGACATAGACGGGACGCTCGCCCTGATCGGCGATCGGGGACCGTACGACTTCACGCGCTGCGAACTCGACCGGCTCAACGACTCCGTGCGGGGCGCGCTCGACGCCTTCCGGCGGGCCCACGGGGACGTCATCGTGCTGCTGTCCGGACGCGGCGAGGAACACCGCCCGCAGACGGAGTCCTGGCTGCGGCGCCACCAGGTGCCGTACGACGAGCTGTGGATGCGCGCGGCCGGCGACACCCGCCGCGACGACGTCGTCAAGGCCGAGCTGTTCGACGCGCACGTGCGCCACCGCTACGCGGTACGCGTCTCGCTCGACGACCGGGACCGGGTGGTCGCGGTCTGGCGCCGGATGGGCCTGCCCACCTGGCAGGTCAACTACGGCGACTTCTGATCCGGCGACTTCTGACACGGCGATTTCTGACGGAGGGCAGCCACCGTGACCGCGACCGGCACCGTGTTGATCGTCGACGGGGCGAACGTCGTCGGGTCCGTCCCGGACGGCTGGTGGCGCGACCGTCGGGGCGCCGCCGAGCGGCTGCGGGACCGGCTCGCGGAACGGGACGCCGGCGAGGAGATCGTCCTGGTCGTCGAGGGAGCCGCCCGGGGCGTCGAGTCCGTGCCGGGCGTACGCGTGGACTCCGCGCCCGGGAGCGGCGACGACCGGATCGTGGAACTCGTCGCGGCCCACGCGGGGCGCGACCGCGTCGTGGTCACGGCCGACCGGGAACTGCGCTCGCGCGTCGAGGCGTACGGCGCGCGCTGCGCGGGACCGCGCACCGTGCGCCCCGCGGACTGATCCGGACCGCCCGTACGACGGCCGAGGGTCCGGCCCCCCGTGAGCGGGGGACCGGACCCTCGGCCGTCAGGGCGTGGGAGCCACCGATCAGTTGCGGCACCACTTCACGGGGGAGAGGTTGTCGACGTAGCGGGCGGAGACCCAGCGGTCCTTGCGGTCCTTGTGGTTCATCCGCTCGGTGCGGTCCTCGTCCTCGTTCATGCCGTCGTTGCCGTTCTCACGGTCCCGGTCGGCCAGCAGGTACCAGATGTTGTTGCCCTCGACCCGCTCGCCGCGGGTCTTGCACTCCAGGGCGAGCTTCTGGTGCGGCTGGACCTTGCCCAGGACGTACGCGCGGGTGCTCGGCTTGCTGCGGACCTTCAGCGGGCCGCGCGAGACGACCTTGCCCCAGACGTGGCGCGGGCGGTCGTAGTCACCGTCGTAGTCGTCGTCGTCACCGTCGAGGATCACCTTCTCGTGCCCCGACATGTCGTCCATCGGGCCCTCGTCGGCGATGGCGGTGCCCGCGCCGACCAGGCCGAGCACCAGGCCTCCGGTGGCGAGAGCGAGGATGGTCCTGGTGGGCTTCAGCATGAGCCGGCTCCTCTGCAAAGACATCCGCCCGACCGCGACGAGCAGGCCGGGCGGCAACCTGGCGGTTGCCACGGACGACTATGACCACGCGGCACCCCCGGACTCCGGCGACGCACCGCCGTTTAGCCCGAAATGCCCAATGTGCCGCCCGCGTCGCGTCGGACCGCCCACCGGCCGCCCGCCGGCCCGGTCCGCCGCCCGACGGCCGCCGGGATGCGCGGCACGGCCCGCGGATCCAGAGTGGGACGCATGGGAATCGAAGACTACGGCGGCGGCCCCGGCGCCGAGCAGACCGGTGTCATGGTGGTGACGACCAACGACGTGCCCGGCTACCGGGTGGAGCGGGTCATCGGTGAGGTCTTCGGCCTCACCGTGCGCTCCCGACACCTGGGCAGCCAGATCGGCGCGGGCCTGAAGTCCATGATCGGGGGCGAGCTCAAGGGGCTGACCAAGACCCTGGTGGAGACCCGCAACCAGGCGATGGAGCGGCTCATCGAACAGGCGAAGGCGCGCGGCGGCAACGCCGTGCTGATGATGCGGTTCGACGTGACCGAGGCCGCCGACGTCGGCACCGAGGTGTGCGCGTACGGCACGGCCGTCGTCCTGGTACCCGCCGGCTGAACCGGCGGCGCACGTAAGTCCAGGACGGGGCCCCGCTTTGTCCATGGGCCTTCCCCGCCCCGGTCCGCAAGCTGTCAGAACAGTGAGCGGACCGCAGGGCTCCGGAGCCGTGCGGTCTTCCGCGAGGAAGCGCCGACTCCCGGAGGCCCGATGCGCATCCCCCTCTGGCCGGCCGCGGCAGCGGTCGCCG
The DNA here is from genome assembly GCF_036231985.1 of Streptomyces sp. NBC_01426. Lineage (GTDB taxonomy): Bacteria > Actinomycetota > Actinomycetes > Streptomycetales > Streptomycetaceae > Streptomyces. Next base: position 1,325,883 of record NZ_CP109500.1, on the reverse strand, counting down.
GTCTCATCGCCACCCTCGTCGTCACCCCACCCGTGTCGGCCGCCCCGCAGGCCGCGCCCGTGACCATCACCTCACCCGAACTGGCCGTCAGGGTGGACCCCGCCTTCCCCCGCGTCGTCGACTACACCCGGCGCGCCACGGGGGACGCGCTGAACGGCAACGAGGACCCGATCACCACCCTCCTCGTCAACGGGACCGCCTACACCCCCACCGTCACCTCGACGCCCTCCGGCTCCGCCGTGGACTACGTCCTGACCTTCTCCGGAGTCACCGTCAGATCCCGTCTGTCGGTGACCGGTTCGGTCGTCGAGTTCCGGGTCACCGCGATCGAGGACACCGCAGACCTGCGCGTACGCACCCTCGCCATCCCCGACCACAACCTCGTCAGCGTCCGGAGCGACCAGCCGGGTGCCGCCCTGGCCACGGCCGTCATGCACACCGCGACCACCGGAACCGGGGACACCTTCACCCCGATCACCGCCTCCACCCCCGCGGACCCCGCCGCGACCACCGTGATGTACGGCCTGGTCAACACCGGCAGGCTGGCCGCTGCCATCGACTCGAACTCCCTCTACGACCAGCCCTCGGGCGGCACCGCCCGCGAGAACGGGCGCATCGCCCGACAGATCGTCGCCAAGGGCTCCCACCGGCGCGCCGGCCTGTGGAGCGGCGCCTGGCTCCACCGGGCCGCCGGCGCCGCCGACTCCGAGACCGAGCCGCTCCCGTACGCCCGGGTCGCGGTCACCGCCGACCGCAACGCCGACTCCGTCGTCGACTGGCAGGACGCCGCCGTCGCCCACCGCGACATCTGGACCCCGCCGACCGGCTGGCAGGACACCGCGAACCGGGTCGTCCAGCGCATCCCCTTCAACTTCGCCTCCCAGGCCACCCACCCCTTCGCCCAGACCCTCGACGAGACCAAACGGGTCAACCTGGCCACGGACGGCCTCGGCCAGTTCGTCCTGCTCAAGGGGTACGCCTCCGAAGGCCACGACTCGGCGCACATGGACTACGCGAACATCGGCTCCAAGCAGGGCGGCGCCGTCGACCTGAACACCCTCACCACCGCCGGCCACGCCTACAACGCCGACTTCGGGGTGCACGTCAACGCCACCGAGGAGTACCCGGTCTCCGCCACGTTCGACCCGGCACGCCAGACCGGCGGCCTCGGCTGGGACTGGCTCGACCAGTCGTACTACGTGGACACCCGCCGGGACGGCCAGTCCGGGCAGCGCCTCAAGCGGCTCCGGGACCTCAAGGCGGCCGCTCCCGGTCTGGACTTCCTCTACGTCGACGTCTGGTACGGCGACGGCTACGTCTCCCGCGCGCTCCAGCGCGAGATCGGCTCCCTCGGCTTCCAGCTGGCCACGGAGTTCCCCCAGACCCTCACCGGACAGTCCCTGTGGCACCACTGGGCGGCCGACGTCGACTACGGCGGCACCGACCTGAAGGGCGTCAACTCGACCATCGCCCGCTTCATCGCCAACCACGCCAAGGACGACTGGATCGCCCGCCACCCGCTGCTCGGCGGCGCCGAGGTCACCGCGTACGAGGGCTGGAAGGGCAAGACCGACTTCACTGCGTTCCTCAGGACCACCTTCGCCACCAACCTGCCGACGAAGTACCTCCAGCGGTCGCCGATCGTGAAGTGGACCGCCGACACCGTCACCCTCGCCGACGGCACCACCGTCACCGGTGCGGGCGGCACCCGCACCATCACCACCGACGGCCGGACCGTGTTGCGCGGGTCGAACTTCCTGCTCCCGCGCGACGGCAAGCTGTACCACTGGAACGACACGGGCGGCGCCACCACCTGGACCCTCCCCGCCGGCTGGACGGCGCCCAGACTGCACCGACTGACCGACACCGGACGGCAGTTCGTGGCAGACCTGCCCGTCACCGCGGGCCGGATCACCCTCGACGCCGCCGCGAGGACCGCGTACGTCGTCACCGACGGCCCCGCCCCGGCCCAGGCCGACCCGCAGTGGGGCGAGGGCACCCCCGTCAAGGACCCCTCCTTCCACTCGGGCGACCTGACCGCCTGGAGCGTCACCGGGACCGGCGCCACCGTCACCCGCAACGCCCGGGGGCAGAACGAGCTGACCATGGCCGCCGGGACCTCGCCCGCCGTCTCCCAACGACTCACCGGTCTCACCCCCGGCACGTACGCGGCCTCCGTGTGGGTCACCACCCCGACGGGCCGGGCCGCCACCCTCGCCGTCACCCCGACCGGCGGCGCCGCGGCCTCCGTGTACGCCGACTCCTCACCGCTCACCGACAACCTCGGCGGCAGCGACAAGAACGGCACCACCTCACAGCGGATGAAGGTGCTCTTCGACGTCCCCGCCGGCCGGGACTCGGCCACCCTCACCCTCTCGGCGGCCACCGGACCCGGCACGGTCGTGCTCGACGACGTGCGCGTGGTCCGCTCCGCCCGCACGCCGCTCGGCGGCCACTGGTTCGCGGAGGACTTCGAGCACGTCGACGCGGGCTGGGGCCCCTTCGCCTTCGGCGGCGCGGGCGGCTCGGCCACGGATCCCCGCACCCACATCGCGCAGCGCAACGCCCCTTACACGCAAGCCGGTTGGAACGGAAAGCTGGTCGACGACGTGATCGGCGGACAGAACTCCCTCAAGTCGCACGAGGAGCGGCCCGGCCTCGTGTACCGCACCCTCCCGCAGACGCTGCGGCTGACCGCGGGCCGTTCCTACCGGGTCGACTTCCGCTACGAGAACGGGTTCGCCGGCGACTACCGGTTCGTCGTCGGCTCCGGCACGACGGAGAGCGCCACCGCCCTCGGTCAGGCCCGCACCGCCACCACCTTCACCAAGACCTTCACCGCCGGGGCCGACGCATGGTTCGGCGTACGGAAGGTCACCGCCGAGGACTCCCACGACCAGGCCGACCTCATCCTCGACGACCTCACCGTCGACGACCTCGGTCCGGGCGCCGGCGGCGAACTGCTCGTGCCTCAGGACCGGATGAGGGTCGAGGCGGTCGACAGCGAGGAGACCGCCGCCGAGAACGGCGCGGCCGCCAACGTCCTCGACGGCGACGCCTCCACCTTCTGGCACACCCGCTGGTACGGCGGCGCCGCGCCGATGCCGCACGAGATCACCCTTGACCTGGGCGCCGCCTACAACGTGTCGGCCCTGCACGCCCTGCCCCGGCAGGCGCAGAGCAACGGCCGGATCGCCGACTTCCAGGTGTTCACCTCGATCGACGGGGTGAACTGGGGCGCGGCGGCCGCCTCCGGGACCTTCCCGGACGGCGCCGCGCGACAGGACGTCACCTTCGCCCCCCGAACGGCCCGCCACGTCAGGCTCCGGGCGACGCGGGAGGTGAACGGCAACCCGTGGACCTCGATGGCGGAACTCGACGTCGGCTACCGGCCCTGAGGGTCGGGCGGCGGCTGCCGCCGCTGAAGTGACTGCCGGCCGCGGAACCGGACCGGAGCCATGCCCACCCGGCGGCTGAAGAGCCGGCTGAAGTACGCGGGGTCCTCGTAGCCGACCCGCCGGGCGATCCCGGCCACCGGCAGGTCGGTACGGGCCAGCAGCTCCTTCGCCCGGCTCAGACGGATCCCCAGGAGGTACTCCTTGACCCCCTCGCCGGTGGCACGCCGCACCGCCCCGCGCAGCTCCGCCAGCGTGATCCCGAGCCGCGCCGCGTGCTCCGCCACCGAGATCGGCAACAGCGCGTCCCGGGCCAGCGCGTCCATCACCGCGTCCCCGTGCCGGGACACCTCGGCGCGGGCGTAGCGCAGGGCCACCAGCAGGGCGTGCACCCCGGCGGCGGCCTCCACCTCCAGCAGCGGGCCGCCCCGCCGGGCCGCCCGGACGATCCCGTCGACCACGTGCCGTACCCCGGCCGTGTCGCTCAGCGGCACGACCGGCCGGTCCGGGGTGACGTAGCCCAGGTCCGTGTACGCCTCCACGCCACGGCCGGCGAAGTCCACGAAGCACTCGTCCCAGCCGCCGTCGCCCGGATCGGGCCCGTAGTGGTGCTCGACCCCCGGTACCAGCCACAGCAGCGCCGGCGCGGTCACGGGCTGCGGCGGCCGGCCGGCATGACCGAACCAGCCCCGGCCGCGACTGACCACCACCGCCACGTGGTGGTCCAACACCCGCGGGCCCACGACCGGCAGCGCCCCTTCCTGCACTCCCACGCCGAGGCAGACGAGGCCCAGCCGGCGGTGGTTGGCGGTCGGCGACAGGTAACGCATCCAACTGCTGTACGGGGGGCCGCTGTACGAGGTACCGCTGTATGAGGAACCGCTGTACGGGAGCGTCGACATCTGCGGATTGTGATCCACCGGGCCGGGAGCCTCAAGCCCGCAGGCCCCTCACGGAGCGGCCGGCCGGGCCTCGGCCGGCCCGGGAGCCGCCGCCCTCACGGCTCCCGGCGGGCGCAGCCCCAGCGCCAGCCCGGCGAGCACCACCGCCAGGCCCACCCATACCGCCGGCCCGGGAACCGCCCCGCCCGTCGCCACCCCGACCCCCGCGGCCGCGATCGGCGCGACGCCCGTCAGCAGCCCGGCGCGGCCGGAACCCACCGCGGCCACCGTGCGGTACCAGAGCAGGAACGCCACGGCGGTCACCATGACGGCCAGGTGCCCGACGGCCGCCCACTGGGACGGACCCAGTTCCACCAGCTCGGCGGGGTGCTCCACGAGCACGGCGAGACCCGCCGACATCAGCGCCCCCATCCACACGGCGTGCACGGAGACACCCCACGCGCCGAGGCGCCCCAGGACCGGCACCGCCAGCAGCGTGAACCCCGCCTCGCAGCCCAGCGCGAGCGCCGCCCAGCCCACCCCGGCGGCGTCGCTCCGCCCCGTTCCCTCCACCAGCACGGCCCCGGCGACGACGACCGGCGCGGCCGTCACCACCCGACGGCTGGGCCGGCCGCCCTCCAACAGCGGCCCGACCAGGCCCATGACGATCGGCACGGCGGCCACGGCGACGGCGATCACGGCCGGTTCGGCATGCGCGACCCCCCGGACGACGGCCACGTTGAACAGCACCAGCCCGGTGGCCGCGACCCCGCCGAGCCACAGCCACTCCCGTCCCCGGGGACGCGCGATCGGGATCCGGGAGGCCCGGGCGAGGGTGCACAGGATCAGGGCGGCAGCCGTGTACCGGACCGCCTGGGTGGCGAACAGCGGGGCGTCGACGAGGGCGCGGGATACGGACACGCTGCTGCCGACCAGCACCATGCCGGCGATGCCGGGGGCGAGGTCGCGCAGCGGTGCCGCGGGAGCGGAAGGGTTCATGCCGCTCAGCCTCTGGCAGGATTGGACCCGTGAGCAGTGCCAATGAAGGTCATATCCAGGGGTCCAAAGCCGAGGGATCGGACTTCCTGCTGCTCGACATCGATCAAGCACCTCCCGGCGGCCGCACCGAATGGCTCACGGCCCGCATCCGCGCCGCCATCGATGACGGCACCCTGCCGGTGGGCAGCAGACTCCCGGCGGGCCGGGTCCTCGCGGCGGAACTTCGGGTGTCCCGGGGGCTGGTCACCGAGGTCTACCAGCGGCTCGCGGACGCCGGACAGGTCGTCGGCCGGGGGAGGGCGGGCACGACCGTGGTGGCGGCCCCCCTCACGGCGCCACCACGCACCCCCACACCCACCCCCGCCCCCACGCACCACACGCCCACGCCCGCGAGGGCCTCGACGGTCGCCGATGCATCAGGGGCGGCGTCGACCTCCCCGTTCCCCGCCCCGACGGCCGGGACCGCGCTCGTGGACGCGCTGCGCGCCGTGCCCTGCCGGATCGACCTGTCACCGGGGGTGCCGGACCTGGCCGCGTTCCCGCGCACGGCCTGGCTCCAGGCCGAACGCCGCGTCCTCGCGGAACTCACCCCAAGCGACTTCGGCTACGGGAGCCCGCAGGGCGCGCCCGCGCTGCGCGAGGCGGTGGCGGGTTGGCTCGCGCGCAACCGCGGGATCCGCGCCGACCCGGCCGAGCTGATCGTCGTCGCCGGCGTGGCCCAGGCCCTGGGACTGCTGGCCGGAGTGCTCCGGGCGGAGGGAGTGCACCGGGTGGCGGTCGAGGACCCCGGCTCGCTCGGGGCCCGGCAACAACTGGAGTACGGACGGATGGAGATGGTGCCCGTACCGGTGGACGGGGCCGGACTGGACGTGGCCCGACTCCGCGCGAGCGGAGCACGGGCGGTGCTGCTGACCCCCGCGCACCAGTTTCCCACCGGGGTCGTGCTCGACGGTGAACGCCGCCGCGAACTGCTGGCCTGGGCGGCCGCCGGGGGAGTGGTCATCGAGGACGACTACGACGCCGAACACCGCTACGACCGCGCCCCGGTACCCGCCCTGCGGGCCCTCCTGCCGGAGGCCGTCTGCTACGCGGGAAGCGTCTCGAAACTGCTCGCGCCCGCGCTCCGCCTGGGCTGGCTGCTCGTTCCCCCGCGGCTGCGCGACGCACTGGTCGAAGCGAAGCGCTACGCGGACCTCGGCAATCCCGTCCTGCCCCAACTCGTACTGGCCCGCCTGATGGCCTCCGGCGAACTGGAACGTCACCTGCGCCACGTCCGGCGCCGACACCGCCGCCGTCGGGACGCGATGCTGCGCGCGGTCGCCACCGAGTTGCCCGGCGCCCGCGTCCACGGCGCGGCCGCCGGCCTGCACCTCATGGTCACCTTCGACGGCGCAGCGTTCGACGACACCGCCCTCGCGACGGCCGCCCTGAGCCTGGGCGTCAAGGCGCACCCGCTGTCCTGGCACCGACTCGCCCCGGGCCCGCCGGGCCTGATCCTCGGATACGCGGCCGGTCCGGTCGGCGACGTCGAGGAAGGCGTCGCGCTCCTGGGCGAGGCACTGCGCCGCCTCCGGTGAGCCGGGCCCGGCCGTCGCCTCCGGCCATCTCCGGCAAGGAGCCTCGGCGTTGACAGACGCGCGCCGCGTGCGTGTAATGGGGAACGGTGTCGCGTGGCGCCGGCCACAGAGCAGTGGGCCGGCCGGCAGTCGGGCGATCACCCTTCACTCAGGGGACACTCCATGAGTTCGCACTCCGCGCTCCGCATCTGACGCCGAGCAGCCCGAGGCGGCGTCGCTCCCGCGCGTCCCGCCTCGCGGTCCGTTCCACGTGGCCTCCCGCCACCCCTTCACACCGCATGCCGCACGCCGGACACACCCCTCCGGCGCCGCGACGCGTGCCTCCACCCACGTACCGGAGACAGACATCCGCATGCCCACACCGTTCAACCGATCCGTCATCGAGGAGTTCCGCGCCCACCACGGCAAGGTCGGCGGCCCCTTCGAAGGGGCGGACCTGCTGCTGCTGACCACCACCGGCGCCCGTACCGGGACCGAGCGGACCACCCCGCTCGGATACGTCCGCCACGACGACGCCCTGCTGCTCGTCGCCTCCGACCTGGGCGGCCCCCGCCACCCCGACTGGTACCACAACCTGCTCGCCCACCCCGTGGTCCGCGTGGAACTCGGGACCGAGAGCTTCGAGGCCCTCGCCGTCCCGGCCGAAGAACCCCGGCGCGCGGAACTGTTCGCGTACGTGGAGAGCAGGTCCCCCGGGTACGCCGATTATCAGGCCCGCACCACCCGGATCCTGCCCGTCGTCGAGCTGCGGCGCGCCGAACCCGACGGCTGGGAGCCGCCGCGCGAGATCGCGACCCTGGCCGACAAGCTGCTGGAGACGCACACCTGGCTGCGGGCGCAGCTCCGACACGTCGGCGCCGAGGTCGACGCCCACTTCGTCGCACGGGCCGCGCACTCGGGTCCCGGGGATCCGCCGCCCCCGTCGCTCGGGCTCCAGATCCGACAGCGCTGCCTGGCCTTCTGCCGGTCCCTGGAGTTCCACCACACCACCGAGGACGCGCACCTGTTCCCCGGGATGGCCGTCCACCACCCCGCCCTGTCCGACGTGTTCGACCGGCTCCGCGCGGAGCACCGTACGGTCGCACGTCTCCAGGGCGCGCTGGTCGCCCTGTTGGGCGATCTCGCCGTCGCCGAACCGGAGCGGTTCCGCAGCGAGCTGCGGCGGATGTCGGACGCGCTGAACGCGCACCTCGACCACGAAGAGGAGGTGCTGCTGCCGCTGTTGGCCGACGTCCCCTGGCCCCCGGGACCGCCCGGCGGAGCCTGACGGCGGGCCCCGGAACCGGCGGACGGAGAACACCTCACGGCACACGCGGAAAAGTTTTTCGGAAACGGCGGCAACCTCCGGGACGGTCGCGCGTCGTGCGGGGGTGAAGGGCGTGGTTCCACGTCCTCGTCCCGACCGCACGACCGTGGAGTACCACCGTGAAGAACCTGAAGCGCGTCACCCTGTCCGCCCGCCGGGCGGCGACCGTCACCGCGGTCGCCGCCGGGGTGGCCGTCGCGTTGGGCGGGCCGGCCTTCGCCGCGCAGGGCGGGTCGAGTTCCGCCCCGGCGCCCGCCGTCAGCGCGATACCGTCCGCGTCGCCGACCGCCCCGACGAGCGCCCGGCCCACCGCCCGGCCCAGCACCCCTCCGACCGCGACGCCGTCCGTCCCGGGCGCCACGCCGCCCTCTGCCTCGCCCTCTCCCTCGACGAGCGCCAAGCCGAGCCCCCGCCCGACCAGCCCGGGCGGGACCCCGCCCTCCGCCTCGCCGAGCGCCGCCCCGGCCGCCCCCGGTTCCTCGCCCTCGCCCGACGGGGCCGAGCTCGCGCATACTGGCTCCTCTTCGACCAACGTGGCGCTGGGCGCCGGAGCCGTCGGCCTCATGGCCGCCGGAGCCGGCGCCCTGTACGCCGTACGGCGCCGCGCCGCCAACTGAGGACCCCCGTGCTCCACCTCGCACCAACCGTCGGCCCCCTCACGCCCGGCTTCGGCCGGGCGTGGCGGGGCCTGTGGGCGTTGTTGCTCCGCCGCGACCGGCCCGCCCCCGAGGCGCCCCAGCGCGGGTACGCGCACACCGACGCCCGGTACACCACCGGGTACGGCGACGCCCCGACCCCGCCCACCGTCAGTGAGCTGTACCACGCGCACCGGCTGCGCATGGTCCGCCTCGCGGTGCTCCTCGTCGACGACCTGGCCACCGCCGAGGACGTGGTGCAGGACGCCTTCACCGCCCTCTACCGTCGGCACGGAGAGGAGATCAAGGAGGTGGACAACGCGCTCGGCTACCTGCGCACCGCCGTCGTGAACACCTCCCGCTCCGTGCTGCGCCGCCGACGCACCGCCCGCGCCTGGAACCCGCCCGTGACGGCCGACATGCCGTCCGCCGAGGCCGCCGTCGTCCTCGACGAATCGCACCGCGAGGTACTCGCCGCGCTCGGGCGACTGACCCCGCGCCGACGGCAGGTCCTGGTGCTGCGCTACTGGGCGGACCTCAGCGAGGCGGAGATCGCCACCACCCTCGGGATCAGCCGGGGCGCGGTGAAATCGAACGCGAGCCGCGCCCTGGACGCGCTGGAACGGATTCTGGAGGGACGGGTATGACGCACGACGCCGACGAACGCCGGGTCGAACGGCGGCTGCGGCAGGCCCTGGCCGCGCGAGCCGACGAGGTGACCGTCGTGGCGCTGCGCCCCGCCGCCCCTCCCGGCCCCCACCTGCGACGGCTCGCGCCGACCACGGCGTGGCTGCGACGACTGTCGTGGTCCGTCGCCGGCCTGGCGGCGGCCGCCGCGGCGGTGACCGCGTACGTCCTGCTCACCCCGGACACGGCCCCGCCGCGTCCGGTCCCGCCGGCCGCGCCGCCCGAGTTCACCCCGTCGCCGTCGCAGCAGTCGCCCAGCCCCACCCCGCCCCGGACGCCCGGTCCGACCGGCGGCAGTGCGGAGCCCCCCGTGTCGCGACCCCCGTCCCCCGCCGCGAGCCGGTCGGGAGCCCCCAGGGCGACCCCGAGCGGCCCGACGGGCTCCCCGCGGCCCCCGTCCCGGTCGCCCTCGGCGCCCCCGCCGACGCCGTCCCCGTCCCCGTCCGCCCCGCCCTCGTCCGCCCCTTTCCCCTCGGCCAGCCCGAGCCGGGGCAACTAGGACATTGCCCTGCACCGGTACCTGAACGACAAGACCCGGGAGAGACGGCCTGTGCCGTCTCTCCCGGGTCTTGTCGTTCAGGTACCGGGTTACGCGGAGACCGTGCGGATGTTCTCCACCGCCGCGACCAGCGGGGCGAGTTCCGGGTTGCGTGCCGCTTCGTCGAGGGCCTCGCGCAGGGCGGTGTCGTTCGTCGGTCGGGCCGCCGTCAGCAGGCTCAGGCCGGCTTCGCTCACGTCGGTGTAGATGCCCCTGCGGTCGGTGTCGCAGATGTAGCGGTTCAGCAGCCCGCGGTCCTCCAGCCGGCTGACCAGTCGGGTCGTCGCGCTCTGGCTGAGCACCACCGAGTCGGCCACCTGGTGCATCCGCAGGTGGCCGCCCGGGCCGCTGTGCTGGCGGCTGAGCACGTCCAGCAGCGAGTACTCCCGGACGCTCAGTTCGTGGCCCGCCTGGAGGGCCCGTTCGATGTGGGCCTCGATCCGGCCGTGGAGGAGGGAGAGGGCGCACCAGCCCTGGGAGAGGGCGGTGAGTGCACTGTCCGTGGCGGTCATGGGCGGGCTCCTCCTTCGAAGCGTGTCCCCCCAGGATAGGTCACGGCCGCAATAGCCCGCGCTTGCAAATATCCCGCGTCTGCAATTAATGTGGACGCACGTAAGCCGCGACAGCAAGTGAAGCGGCAGCACAGGCAACCTCCCCCCTGAAGGGCACCCCCTCATGCCTCTCGCACTCCTGGCACTCGCCATCGGCGCCTTCGGGATCGGCACCACCGAATTCGTGATCATGGGCCTGCTCCCCGAGGTCGCCGGCGACTACGGCGTCTCGATCCCCACCGCGGGCTTCCTGGTCACCGGCTACGCGCTCGGTGTCGTCCTCGGCGCCCCGCTGATGACCATCCTCGGCACCCGCATCCCCCGCAAGCGCATGCTGATGCTGCTCATGGGCCTGTTCGTCGTCGGCAACGTCATCTCCGCCCTCGCCCCGGCCTTCGGCGTCATGCTCGCCGGGCGCGTCGTCGCCTCCCTCGCCCACGGCGCCTTCTTCGGGATCGGCTCGGTGGTCGCCGCCGGCCTCGTCGCCCCGGAGAAGAAGGCCGGCGCGATCGCCATGATGTTCACCGGCCTCACCGTCGCCAACGTGGTCGGCGTACCGCTCGGCACCCTCGTCGGCCAGACCCTCGGCTGGCGCGTCACCTTCCTGATCGTCGCCGGCCTCGGCGTGCTCGGTCTGCTCGGCATCGCCAAGCTGGTCCCCGAGCTGCCCCGCCCCGAGGGCGTCCGGATCCGCCACGAGCTGGCCGCCTTCCGCAACGTCCAGGTGCTCCTGGCGATGGCCATGACCGTGCTCGGCTTCGGCGGGGTCTTCGCCGCCATCACCTACATCACCCCGATGATGACCCACGTCGCCGGATTCGCCGGCGCCTCCGTGACCTGGCTGCTCGTCCTCTTCGGCCTCGGCATGGTCGCGGGCAACCTCATCGGCGGAAAGTTCGCCGACCGGGCCCTCATGCCGATGCTGTACGTGTCCCTGGGCGCGCTCGCCGTGGTCCTGGCCGTGTTCACCGTCACCGCCCACAACAGGTTCGGCGCCGCCGTCACCATCGTCCTGATCGGCGCCCTCGGCTTCGCCACCGTGCCCCCGCTGCAAAAGCGCGTCCTCGACCAGGCCGCCGGCGCCCCCACCCTGGCCTCCGCCGTCAACATCGGCGCCTTCAACCTCGGCAACGCCCTCGCCGCCTGGCTCGGCGGGCTCGTCCTCGCCGCAGGCCTCGGCTGGACCGCACCGAACTGGGTCGGCGCCGCCCTCGCCGCCTCCGCGCTCGTCCTCGCCGTCGCCTCCGGCGCGCTGGAGCGCCGTACGGCCGCCCGCGCCGGCGGCGGCCGGATCGTCGCCGCCGCGACCCCCGAGACCGCCGTCCCCGCACACCACTGACCCGCCCTTCCCCGACACCCCGAGTCCCCACACTCCGTTCACCGACACCCCAGGAGCACCCCCATGTCCGGCACCACCACCGCCACCCGCACCGCCGTCGCCCCGCTGACCACCGAGGACGCCGAACTGCTGCTCGGCGCCGCCCGCGCCGCGGCCGAGGAGGCCGGGGTCACCGTCAGCGTCACCGTCCTCGACGCGGGCGGCCACCCGCTCGCCTTCCGCCGCGACGACCGGGCCGTCCTGATCTCCGGCGAGACCAGCACCCGCAAGGCGTACACCGCCCTCCAGCTGAACGCCCCGACCGCCGACCTCGTCGAGGCCGTCCAGCCCGGCGCCCCCTTCCACACCCTGCCGACCGCACTGGACCGGCCGCTCCTGTTCATCGCGGGAGGCCTGCCGGTCCACCGCGACGGCCGGCTCGTCGGCGCCATCGGCGTCGGCGGCGGGGCCCCCGAGCAGGACCACGGCTTCGCCGTCGCCGCGCTGGAGACCCTCGCCGCGCTGGTCTGACCCTCCCGGGTCGCGAGCCCGTGTCCCCCGTGCCAGGTTGGGTACGGGGGACACGAGCGCATGATGCGGCAATCGACGAAGCACAGGAAAGGTCGGGCCATCGCGACGGCAACGGTCGCCGCCGTGGTCTCCCTGGTCCTGCCCGGATGCTCGGCCGGCTCCGACAGCGCCCGCGGGGCGGAGACCCCGCAGGCCACCGGCACCGGGCCCGGCACCACGCCGGGCTCCCCGCCGCCGTCGGCGCCGCCCACCCCCGAGCCGAGCCCCACGCCCTCGTACCCGCTGTCCACGGCCCCCCGCACGGTCCCCGCCGTACGCGAACACGCGCCGGCCCGCGGCCCCGGCTGGAAGCCCGCGCCGGCCGCCCGGGTCGTCGTACCGCCCGCCGACGCGGCGGCCCTGTCCGACGAGGGCCGGCTGCTCGCCGGCGAACTCAAGATGGGCTTCGCGCAGTCGGCCGACCCGCGCCCCGGCGACGTGGAACTCGCGCTGGGCGCGAAGAACTCCGGAGCGCCCGAGTCCTACACCCTCACCGTCGGGGACGGCCGGGTGCGCATCACCGGACCCGACGAGGCCGGCGTCTTCTACGGCACCCGCACGCTCAAGCAGGAGATACGCACGGCCGGCAAGGCACCCGAGGGCACGGTGCGCGACGCCCCCGCCAAACCGCAGCGCGGACTCAACCTCGACATCGCGCGCAAGAACTTCACCCCCGACTGGATCGAGGACCGGCTGCGCGAGATGGGCGACCTCAAGCTCAACCAGCTCGGTCTGCACTTCTCCGACGACCAGGCCTTCCGGATCGAGTCCACCTCCCATCCGGAGATCGTCTCCACCCCGCACCTCACGAAGGCGGACGTGCGCCGGATCACCGCGCTCGCCGCCCGCCTGCACATCACCGTCGTCCCGGAGATCGACTCGCCCGGACACCTGGGCGCGGTCCTGCGCGCCCACCCGGACCTCCAGCTGCGCGACGTGCGGGGGCGCCCGGTCAAGGGCGCCGTCGACATGGCGAACCCGGCGTCGGCGAAGCTCGTGGACGAGCTCCTGCGCGAGTACATCCCGCTCTTCCCCGGCGGCGCCTGGCACCTGGGCGCCGACGAGTACCAGGCCCTGGTGGTCAAGGACCCGCAGGCCTCCTTCCCGCAGCTCGCCGCCGCCGCCCGACAGCGCTACGGGCCGTCCGCGCGGGTGCAGGACCTGGCCGCGGGCTGGCTCAACGACCGGGCCGCCGTCGTACGCCCCTCGGGCAAGACGCTCAAGGCCTGGAACGACGGCTTCTTCACCGGGGGAGTGGTCCCCGCCGCCAAGGACCTCCAGGTCGAGTACTGGACGGGCAAGGAGCTCGGCGCCCGACCTCCCCTCGCCTACCTCCGCGAGGGCCGCAAGGTCGTCAACCTCAACGACGAGTACCTGTACTACGTCCTGGGCCAGCCGAACGACTTCGCCTACCCCACCGGCCGGCGGATCTACGAGCAGTGGACCCCGCTGGTCCTGCGCGGCACGACGCCCGTGCCCGCCTCGTACGACGACCAGATCCTCGGCGGCCGGCTCGCCGTCTGGGCCGACCTGGCCGGGTCCCAGACCCAGGCGCAGGTGGCCGAGGGCATCCGGCTCCCGCTGGCCGCCCTGTCGCAGAAGCTCTGGGACTCCAGGACCCCGAGCCTCGACTGGGCCGCGTTCCGCTCGCTCGCCGACGGACTGCGCTGAATCCGTTGGCCAACACCGGTCCGCGTTGATTGGATCGGTCCATGAACGACGAACTCCGGACCACGGCCCACGCGCTTGCGAGCGGCTTCGAGATATCCACCGACCCGGCCCGGCTCGACGCCGCGCTGATCCACCGCTGGCTGTCCGAGGACTCCTACTGGGCGCTCGGCCGCAGCCGAGAGAAGCAGGACGCGGCCCTCGCCGGCTCACTCAACTTCGGGGTGTACGACAGCGCCTCGGACGCCCAGCTGGGCTACGCCCGCGTCGTCACCGACCGGGCCACCTTCGGCTGGTTGTGCGACGTCTACATCGCCCCGGACGCCCGGGGCAAGGGCCTGGGCACGGCCCTGGCCGCCGCGGTCCGGGACCACCTGGAGCCGTACGGGCTGCGGCGGATCCTGCTGGCCACGGCCGACGCGCACGAGGTCTACGCGAAGGTCGGCTTCGCACCCCTGGACCACCCGGAGAAGTGGATGGCGCTCGGCAGCCAGTGAACCGCGGCAGCCAGTGGACCGCGGCAGCCAGTGGACCGCAGCACCAGTGAACCGCGGCGGCCGGTGAACCCCGGCGGTCAGCGCACCGGGCCCGAGCGGCTCTGCGGGTCCTGCGGCTCGCGCCGGGGCGAGTGGTCGCGCAGCTGCCACCGCCGCCGGACCCATTGGCCGATCAGCGGCAGCGACATGACCACGGTGAGGATCCAGGCGGCCGCGAAGGACCAGATCAGCGGCTGCGCCACGGTGATGGCGGCCGCGACGAGGAGGGCCACGGTCAGCGCGCCCAGCCCGCAGGCCGTCACGATCCGCTGTCTCAGGCTCGCGGAGCGCAGTCGGCGGTTCAGTGACCGGTCACCCTTGAGTTGTGCCTCGATCTCGGAGAGGGCGCGCTGCTCGTGATCGGAAAGTCCGGCTCCACCCATGACGACGTACCTCCGTCGGCTGCCGCCGTCGGGCGCGGAACGCAGCCTGTGCGCTGCGAATACCCGGCCTGACGCGCGTCAACCGCCGGAGGACGTCATGGTTGCCGGGATCGGTCACCAGATGGAGCCGACCCACTCCGGGTGGTCGATGAACGGGTTCCGGTTGTGCTGGTACGTATCGAAGATGACCTGGTTGCGGCGCTGCTCGAAGGCGTCCGGCGGGTCCTGGAGGCTCCACTGCTTCAGCACGCTGATCCGGCCCATCGCCGGGGCGGAGCCGTTGTTGACCTTGTCGTTGAGTTCGAGGTTCGCGAAGCCGTCCTCCCCGTCGTAGCGCACGGCCATGTAGAGCAGCATCCGGGCCACGTCGCCCTTGACCGCGTCGCGCGGCTCGAAGGAGTCGGAGTCCGTGAAGCTGCCGGAGGCCTCGGACACCGGGCTGCCGCCCTTGTCGAAGTCCTTGTTGCCGCGGGTGCTGTTGACCGTCACGTCCTCGGGACGCAGGTGGTGCAGGTCCGTGCCGGGGCCGGTCGCGGTGCCGAAGTCGCCGTGGCTCTTGGCCCAGACGTGCTCGCGGTTCCAGTCGTTGGCGCCGCCCCCGTTGGAGGTCTTGGACTGCGAGCGGCCCGAGTACACGAGGATGACGTTGTTCGGGTTGGCGGGGTCCTGGTCGGTGACCTTCAGGGCGTTCCACACGCCGTCGTACGACACCTTGGTCTGGGTCTTGATGATGCCGTGGAGCGCGGTCTTCAGCGCGGCGCCGGTCTTGCCCTGCGCCGGGGCGTAGTAGTCGTCGTAGGCCGCGGCGGCGCCGGCCGCGGCGGGCGCGACGTGGGGAGCCGCCGTCCGCTGCGAGCCGGCCGAAGCGGTGGCCGGTATGAGGACGAGCGAGGCGGCCGCGAGGCCGGCCGCACAGGGAGCGATTCGGGAGATTCTCATGACGTGGGGGATGCCTCTCCATCACGCACCGTCCCCGCCAAGGCGGTTGGCGGGGTGTCAGGTGGCAGAGCGAGGCTGACATTGTCATGCGCCCAACAGGTAAAAAGGATGTGTCCTGCGTGCGGATCTTGTGTTTGTCCGCGTCGGGGCAAGGGCACGGTAGCGAGGGCCCGAACCGTGCGAAATCCCCACCGGGAGCAGCCCATGCCAACGAAGATCCTCATCGTCACCGGCGACGCAGCGGAGTCGCTGGAGGTCCTCTACCCCTACCAGCGACTGCGCGAGGAAGGCTACGAGGTCCACATCGCGGCCCCGGCGGTCAAGAAACTCCGTTTCGTGGTGCACGACTTCGAGGACGGGTTCGACACCTACACCGAGAAGCCCGGCTACACCTGGCCCGCCGACATCGCCTTCGCCGACGTGGTGACGGAGGACTACGAGGCCGTCGTCGTCCCGGGCGGGCGGGCGCCCGAGTACCTGCGCAACGACCCCGAGGTGCGACGCATCCTGGCCGCCTTCGCCGAGGCCGACAAGCCGATCGCGCAGATCTGCCACGGCCCCTTGATCACCGCCGCCGCAGGGACCCTGGAGGGCCGCCGGGTCACCGCGTACCCGGCCCTGGAACTCGACATGAAGGCCGCGGGCGCGCGCTTCGAGGACTCCGAGGCGGTGGTGGACGGGACCCTGGTGTCGGCCCGCGCCTGGCCGGACCACTCGGCCTGGATGAGGGAGTTCCTGACCGTGCTGCGCGGCAAGGCCCCGGTGGTCTGACGCACGGGAATGCCGGCCCCCGGATGTCGGCCCGCCGGGGGTGGGCCGGGCCCGGTCGGCGGCGCGTGATCGGCCGCGTGCGGTCCACACCCGTCGGCGCCGGGGGCTCGCCCCCGGCGCCGACGATCGTCAGTTGCCCGAGGTGACCCGCGGGGCGGGCTCGTTCTTGTAGTTCGCGGGGCCGAAGTTCTTCTTCACGGCCGCGTCCCAGGAGCCGTCCGAGACCATCTTCGTCAGCGCGCTGTTGATCTTGCGCTGGAGGTCCGCGTTGCCCTTCTTGATGCCGATGCCGTAGTTCTCGTTGCTGAGGTTCAACCCGATCAGCTTGAACTTGCCCGCGTACTCCTTCCGGGCCGCGTAGCCGGCCAGGATGGAGTTGTCGGTGGTCATGGCGTCGGCCTCGCGCGCCTGGAGGGCGACGACGCACTCCGAGTAGCTGCCGAGCTCCAGCAGGCTCGCCTTCGGCGCGAGGTTCTTCTTGACGTTCTCGGCGGAGGTCGAGCCGGTGACCGAACAGAGCTTCTTGGAGTTGAGGTCCTCGGCCTTGGTGATGCTGTTGTCGTCGGCCCGGACCATCAGGTCCTGGTGCGCGATGAAGTACGGGCCGGCGAAGTCGACCTTCTCCTTGCGCTTGTCGCTGATCGAGTAGCTCGCGGCGACGAACTGGACCTCGTTGTACTGGATCAGCAGTTCCCGGTCGGAGCTGAATACCTGCTTGAACTCGATCTCGCTCGGCTTGTAGCCGAGCTCCTTCGCGATGTACGTGGCGACGTCGACGTCGAAACCGGTGAAGGTTCCGTCGGGCTCGCGCATCCCGATTCCGGGCTGGTCGAACTTGATCCCGATGCCGATGGGCTCCTTGGGGTCGTCACCGCCACACCCGGAGGCGGTGACGGCGAGGGCGATCACTGCGGCGACCGCACCGGCCTTGGGAACCTTCATGCTGCACTCTTTCCTCGGGAACGCGGATCACGCGGGAACGGGGGCGAACGGTGTCGTGCGGAGTACCGGGTCGGTACGGGGTGGCGCGGGGAGCGGAGCCGGTGAGGTTCCGGGCACGCGCGGAACCGCGGGGTCGTCGCGCACGTGTAGGAGGAAGCTAGGAAGGTGACGGGCACACCGTCACTACATCTGAGGAAAACTTGAGGGTAACAATCCGGTTCGGCCAAAGATTTACCGGTCGATCCGGGGCGTAGCCGGACAAGGGGGAACGGCGTGGTGAACGGTTCGGTACGGATCAACGGGAACGCGCTGCAGCTCGGCGACGGCGCGCAGATCAGGTTCATCCGAACCCTGCGCCTCCCGGAGTCGGGTACGCACGGGCTCCCTCCGGGGCTCGGGGAGTTTCCGCTGCGACGGGTCGAGGACCACCCGGACACGGTTCCGGCCGAGTGGCTCGCCAAGGGCGGGGTGATGCTGCCGGTCCACCTGCGCGAGGCGATGTGGCTGAGCTTCGCGGGCACCCGGGAGCCCGCCGCGCTCCAGGTCGGCGTCGGCAAGGTCTGCGCCGTCTCGGGCGAGCGGTGGACGGGACGGCTCGCGCGCCGCCCGCAGAACTACGTGGTGCTCCCGCGCCAGCCGTGGCTGGACGGGATCAACTCGGGCCAGGGGACGGTGCGTCAGTTCGTCGCCGTGCCGCTCGGCCTCGGCGCCACGGTCGAGGGACAGGTCACCGGCGAGGAGACCACGGGCGGCGTGCAGCTCCAGGCGTTCCCGCTCGGCCCCGAGCCGTTGCGGCGCTGGCGCGAGCAGGAGCGGGCCCGGCTGACCCCGCCGCCGATGCCGGCCGCGTTCGCAGGGTACGGCGGCGCGCCGGCGCCGGCGGCCCCGGGGAGCGCGCCCGTGGCCCCTCGGGCCGCGGCCCCCGCGCGATCGGCTCCCGCGATGGGCCTGGGGGTGGGCGGTTCCATGCGCCAGGAGGTGTACGAGGACACGCGGCCCCCGTCGGACTGGGCCGAGGAACCGGCCGCGCGCGTCTTCGTCCACCTGGTGACCCCGCCCGAGTGGCGGCGCATCACCGGCGAGCCCGCCCCGCCCTCGCCGGTCGACCGGGCCGCCTACACCCGGGCCGGGCTGCCGTGGTTCGACTACTACGACGAGAGCGGCACCGACCTGCCCGCCACCGACACCCTCGGTGCGGTCAAGCCGGTCGGCGACTGGATCGGCGACGACCACACCCCGTGGGTCGCCCCGACCGTGTCCCAGACCCATCCGCTGGGCAATGCCCCCCGCCCGGGCAAGCCCGTCCAGGACGGCGACTGGTAGCGGGTCGGCGCGGGCGGCGGGGGCCGACCGACCGCCCCCGGCCGCCCGTCGGCGGCGGATCCCGACTGGCCGGGAACATGCGGTCGTCGACGCGGTGATCGCGGGCGCGTGACAGCATGGCCGGGCAATGCCCGGTGTGCGGAGGGGGAGTTCGATGAGCGGAATACGCAAGAGCCTGGCCAAGGTGGAGATCGCGTTGCGGTGGGACCCCAGCCCGACCGGTGCGCCCGCGCACGACCTCGACATACTGGCCGCGGTCTACGGGGCGGCGGATCCGTACGGCCACCCCGTCTACCTCGTCCACTTCGGCAGCCGCGCACCCGACGGCACCATCACCCTCGACCGGGACAGCGACACCGGGCAGGGCTTCGGCTTCGACGAGGTGATGACCGTCGAACTGAACCGCATGTCGACCGAGTTGGTCCGGGTGGTGGTGGGGGTGGTGATCCAGGACCCCGGCCCGCAGGGTGCCCGCACGAAGACCTTCGCCTCCGTGGCCGGTACCGGACTGCGGATCCGCGAGGGCTACACCGAACTCGCCGCGTCCGACTTCGAGGGCGTCGCAGGATCCACCGCGGCCACGGTCGCGGAGTTCGCCCGGGACGCTTCGGGCGGCTGGTCACTGGATGCGAGCGAGCGCGGGTTCGACACCGAGCCGGAGGAGTTCACCCGCATCATGGGGGCCGCCCGGTCCTGACCTGATGCGGCCGATCAGATCGGGCGGCGGTCACTCGTCGTGCGAGTGCCCGCCGCCCGGTCCGGCCGGCGCGCTGCCGCCGTCCCCACGTGGCAGCGCGGGCGGGTCGCCGCCCGGTCATCGGGGACGGCGGCCCGCCTGTCTCAGGGGGTGGTGCCGGGTGCGGTCGCCGCGTCGGCGGGGGTGATGCCGAGCGCGGGCAGCAGGGCCGCGTCGACGAACCGCACCAGATAGTCCGCGTCGGCGTACCGCCCCTCCAGCACCGGCCGGATCCGCAGGACGCCCATCAGCTGCGCCGGCAGGAACTCCACGGCCGGATGGTTCGCGGCGACCTCGCCCCGCGCCACCGCCCGCGCCACCATCGCGTCGAACGCCGCGAGTTCGGGTTCCACCAGCGCCTCGCGCAGGGCGGCCTGGAGTTCCTCGTCGCCGAGCACGGCGTGGCCGAGCGCCTGGGAGAGCCGGGTGTCCCGGCCGGAGGTGCCGGCCGCGATGCGGGCCGCCTCGCGCAGGTCACCCGCGAGGGTTCCGGTGTCCACGGCCGCCAGGGTGCCCTGCCGGTTCGCGCGCAGGGCGGCGGCGACGAGCCGCGGCTTGGTCTTCCACTGCCGGTAGAGCGTGGACTTGCCGCAGCAGGCGCGCGCGGCGACACCCTCCATGGTGAGGGCCTCGTACCCGTGCTCGCGCAGCTGCTCCAGCACGGCGTCGTAGAACTCCTGCACCCGCTCCGGGCTGATCTTGGAACGACGCGCGCTGGTCGACGGGGTCGACGTCATGGGATGCGGCCCTCCTCGGCGGCGTGCTGCGGGCCCGGGCGGCTCGCTCTGCCGTCCGGCGTGGTTCGAGTGTACGGCTACGCCAGCGTATCGGTACACCTGCGTATCGATACGCCAATGTATCGATACACTGGCGTGTCGATGTACGGCGAGGCCCTGACCGGACGAGCCCCGAACCAGCCGTGCGCCGAGGACAGGAAGCGAGACCGGGGGATGACCTCCCACACCACACCCGCGGACCCACCACCGGCAGGTTCGAGAGCGGCACGACGCAGACTCGTCCGCGAGCTGCTGCTCGTCGCGGGCCTCTTCGCCGTCTACAAGGCGGGCCGGACGCTCTCGACGGGCCGCACCGACGAGGCCTTCCGCAACGCCACGCGGATCTGGGACGCCGAACGCGCCCTGCACCTGCCCGGCGAGGGCGCGATACAGCGGCTGCTCCTGCACGGCGACGCCCTGATACACGTCGCGAACACCTACTACGCCGCCGTGCACTTCCCGGCGACCGTGCTCTTCCTCGTCTGGCTCTACCTCCGCCGCCCCGGCCACTACCTGTGGACCCGACGGGTGCTCGCGGTCCTCACCGCGGCCGCCCTCGCGATCCACCTGAGCTTCCCGTTGGCGCCGCCGCGGATGCTCGACGCCGCGCACCTCGTGGACACCGGGCAGGTGTACGGGCCCACCGTCTACCGGGCCGCACCCGCCGCCGACACCATGGCCAACCAGTTCGCGGCCATGCCCTCGCTGCACTTCGGCTGGGCGCTGATGCTGGCCCTCGGGATGATCGCCGCCACCCGCTCGCGGTGGCGGGTCCTGTGGCTGCTGCACCCCCTGATGACCCTGCTCGTGGTCGTCGGGACCGCCAACCACTACTGGCTCGACGCGATCGTCGCCACCGTGCTGCTGGGGGCCGCGCTGCTGGTCGTCCCGCGACCGGCAGCCGAACCGGCCCGGGAGCCGGCGTCGCGGCCGGCGCCGCCGGGCCGGTCGGTCCCGTCACCCGCCCGGCGTCCCGCCGACGCGGCCCGGGTCGCCTTCGGCCCGGACCTCCCCGCCCGCGCGGGCGGGAACGCGGCCGGGGACCCGGCCGCGCCCGTCCCCGCGACCGCGGGAGCCGGACGATGAACGCCACCGCCCTCGCCGTCGCCCTCTGCCTGGCCTCCGCCGTGACCTACGCGGCCGCCGCGGTCGCCCAGGAACGCCTCGCCCGCGCCGCCGTCGCCCGCAGCGCCGGCGCGCTCCTCGGCAACGGCGCCTGGTGGTGGTCGGCCGGACTCAACGCCGCCGCGGCGCTGCTGCACGCCGCCGCACTGCGGTACGGGCCGCTGACCCTCGTCCAGCCGCTCGGCGCCCTCACCCTCGTCGCCGCCGTACCGCTCGGGGCGCGCGGCGCCGGCCGGCGGGTGGCGGCCACCGAATGGCGGGGCACCCTCGCCACCGTCGCGGGCCTCGGCCTGCTCCTCCTCCCGGCCTCCGGCCCGGCCCCCGACGACACCCTCACCCTGACCGAAGCGCTCGCCGTCTCGGGCGCCACCGCCGCCGTGATCATGATGCTGACGGTCCGCGGCGACGTGCGCTCGGGACTGCGGCACGCCACGGCGTCCGGACTCGCCTCCGCCGCCGCCTCGGCCCTGACCCAGACCGTCACCGTCGCGGGAGGCCGCGGGGGAGCCCTGCTCAGCGTCCGGGTGATCGCGGTCGCCCTGCTCGTCGTGGTGTTCGCGGTCGGCGGGATGCTCCTGTCCCAACGCGCCTACCGGGGCGGACTCGGGGCGCCCCTGGCCGTGGTCAACCTCGCCAACCCGCTCGCCGCCGCCGCGATCGGCATGGTCCTGCTCGGCGAACGCCTCCAGGGCGGGGCCACGGGCATCGTCCTCGCCGTGGCCGGCGCCTTCGCGGCCGGCCGGGGGGTGCTCCTGCTCACCAGGACGACGCCGGGTGAACAGGCTTCCGTGCCCACCGCCCTGCCGACCCACCATGTGGCAGCATGACCGGCATGATCGAGCGGTCGTCCCTCTCCCTGTGGTCCAAGAACTCGGTGCTGTCCATCGGTTCGGTGGACTCGGTGCTCTCCATCGGCTCCGTCGGCAGCGTGCTGTCGGTCGCCTCGATCGGCTCGGCGCTCTCGGCCGCGTCGATCGGCTCGGCCCTGTCACTGGGTTCGTCGGGATCCTGGCTCAGCGTCGGCTCCGCGCTCTCAGCGTGCTCGACCTTCTCCGTGCTCTCCTACCGTTCCCGCGGCGGCCTCCTGACGCTGGGCGCCGCCGCGGCCGCCGCGGCCGCCGTCGTCACCGTCGGGTACGCGGCCCGGGTGCGGCGCGGCTGACCCGCAGAGAACCGTTTCGGCCGGCGACGCGTCCTCCCTCGTGAGAACGCGTACGCACGCGTCACGGCGCGACCTGAGCGGAGTGAACGACCATGGGCATCGTCGGCTGGATCATCCTGGGGCTGCTCGCCGGAGGCATCGCGAAGCTGCTGCTGCCCGGACGCGACCCCGGCGGCCTGATCATCACCACCCTCATCGGCATCGCGGGCGCCTTCACCGGCGGCTGGCTCTCCGCGAAGTTCCTGGACCGGCCGATCCAGACCGAGTTCTTCGACGCGGCCACCTGGGGCTCCGCGATCGCCGGCTCGTTCGTGCTCCTCGTCGCCTACCGGATCCTCTTCGGGCACTCCCGCCGCTGACGCCCGCCCGGCCGCCACCTACGCTGGGCCCGCACGGCGCGACGTACGACCGCGAGGAGTCCAGAGCGACATGAGCGTCACCCCCGTCCCCACCTCCGACCTGTACGACGAGCACGGCGAGTTCCTCGCCGTCTGCGCCACGCGGTTCCGCCGGTTCGGCGGCCGTGGGCTCTTCGCCGGCCCGGTGCGCACGGTCACCTGCCACGAGGACAACGCCCTCGTGCGCGAACTGGTCAACACGCCCGGCGACGGCGCGGTCCTCGTCGTGGACGGCGGCGGTTCGCTGCGGACCGCCCTCACCGGGGACCTGATCGCCGGGGCGGCACACGCCAACGGCTGGGCCGGGATGATCGTCAACGGCGCCGTGCGCGACAGCGTCGCACTCGGCGGCCTGGACCTCGGGATCCTCGCGCTGGGCACGGTCCCGCGCAAGAGCGGCAAGACGGGCGCCGGCGCCGTCGACGAACCGGTCACCATCGGCGGTGTCACCTTCCGCCCCGGCGACGTCGTCCACGCCGACGACGACGGCGTGGTCCTGCTGCCCGCCGGCCCGCACGAGGCCTGACCGCACCCGGCGCGGCGCGCCGTGCGGGGCACGGGCGAGAACCGGCCACCGTCGGGCCGGCCGCCCTGGCGGCGCCCGGTCGGGCCGGGCTTCACTTCGGGACCATGAGACGACACAGGATCACGGGCCTGCTCGGCGCGTTCGCGCTCGCCGCGGCCACCCTGGCCGGCGCCGGGACACCGGCGGCCGCGGCCCCGCCCGCCGCACCCGCTTCCCCCGCCGCACCCGTTTCCCGGCCCGCACCCGCGCCTCCCGTCGCGCCCGCTTCCGCGCCCGTGGCCGCCGGGGCCGAGCCTCCCGCCGAGTTCGGGAGCGACTGGCACGACCCGCTCACACCCGGCCCACCCGTGACCCGGCCCCCGACCCGGTCCTGCCGGGTGACCCTGGCACAGGCCCGGTTCGTCGACTTCACCCCCTACCGGGGCGAGTACGCGCCCCCGAGCGGCTGTGGCCGCGGCGACTGGGCCAAGGTGGTGCTCCGCCTCGACGGCAAGGTCAAGGGCCGCCAGTACGACCGCCTGGGCAACCTCACCCTCGGCGGGGTGGAGATCCTGCGCACCTCCACCCCCGAGCCCTCGCCCGACGGCATCACCTGGTCCGTGGAGAAGGACGTCACCCACTACCGGGACACCCTCAGCCGTCCCCAGCCCGTCGAGATGCTGATAGGCAACGTCGTCAACGACACCTACACCGGCGTGATCGACGTCGAGGTCACCCTCACCTTCCACGCCTCCGACGGCCGCACCCGACCCGCCGCGGACACCCCGGACCGCGTCCTCCCGCTCACCACCCCCGCGGTCACCACCCCGCGCAACACCGAACGCCTGCTGGCGGAGGTGTACGCGACCGGCTCGGGCGGCGGCTGCGAGGAGTACTGGTACCTGACCGTCCCGGACGCCGCTCCCTACTCCTGCAAGGCGACCGACGGGCCCCACCGCGAGGTCCGCGTCCTCGTCGACGGACAGCTCGCCGGCCTCGCCGCCCCCTTCCCGACCGTCTGGACCGGCGGCTGGTCCAACCCCTTCCTCTGGTACGTGACCCCGGGCCCCCGCGCCTTCGACGTGCAGCCGATCCGCTACGACCTCACGCCCTACGCGGCGCTCCTCAACGACGGCCGCCCGCACCGGATCGAGGTGTCCGTGGCCGGCGTCCCGGCCGGGCAGGCCGGCTGGAGCACCCCCACCAACCTGCTGATCTGGCAGGACGCCGGCCGGGCCGTCGTCACCGGCGCCCTCACCCGGCACGAAGAGGTCGCACCTGCGGGCTCCTCCCGCTGGACCCCCGGCGCCGAACACCGACTGGACACCACCGGCGGCCACGAGCTGACCGTCGCGGGGCACCTCGACACCTCCCACGGCAGGGTCGCCACCACCGTCACCCGCACCGTCCGGCACACCTCCACGCACCGCTGGACCGAGGGGGAGAGCCGTGACGCCCTCACCGCCGAGTGGACCGACCGGGAGAGCGTGACCCGCGGCCCGACGACCACCCGCACGGCGCGCGCGTACACGATGGACGGCGAGACCACCCTGGGCGCCGGGGACCGGTTGCGCACCGTCCTGTCCCTCGGCGACCGCGCCGACACCGTCGTCCTGCGCGGCGGCCGCGAGATCGACCGTTCACGGCTCGACGACCGGTACACGGGCGACGCGAGCTACACCGCGAACGTCCCGCGCGAGGAGCGCCACGCGGTGGCCACCACCACGGCACGGTACCGGCTGTACGGATCGCAGACGCCCGGGGGCTGTTACGACCGCACGCTCACGACGGTGCAGGGCATGCTGACGGTGGACCGGCGGAGCTGCTGACGCCCGCGCCGCCTACGATGACCGCCCATGGACACGAGTGAGGCCGGCAGACAGCTGGTCGACGGCCGCTTCGAACTGATCGGCCCTCTGGGCGCCGGAGGCATGGGCACGGTGTGGCGCGCCCGCGACATCGCGTTGCACCGCGACGTCGCCCTGAAAGAGGTGCGCCCGCCGGACCCGGCGACCGCGGCCGCGCAGCCCGGACTCGTCGTCCAACTGCGCGAACGGGCCGTGCGCGAAGCCCGGGCACTCGCCCGGCTCACCCACCCGAACGTGGTGACGATCCACCACATCGTGGAGCCCGCGCCGGGCGGCGAGGGACATCCGTGGATCGTGATGGAGCTGGTCAAGGGCGGCTCGCTGCACGACCGGCTGGAGTCCGGGCCGATGCCCGTCGCGGACGTCCTGCGGATCGGGCTCGACGTGTTGTCGGCGCTGCGGGCCGCGCACGCCGAAGGGGTGCTCCACCGTGACGTGAAACCGGCCAACGTCCTGCTGCGGCCGGAGGGCTCGGCCGTGCTCACCGACTTCGGCATCGCCGCGTTGCACGGCTCGACCGCGCTCACCTCGACGGGCGCGCTGATCGGCTCGCCCGAGTACAT
Organism: Streptomyces sp. NBC_01426; assembly: GCF_036231985.1. Lineage (GTDB taxonomy): Bacteria > Actinomycetota > Actinomycetes > Streptomycetales > Streptomycetaceae > Streptomyces. Next base: position 1,299,731 of record NZ_CP109500.1, on the reverse strand, counting down.
CGCGCCCGAGCGGGTGCGCGGCGCCGAGGGACTGGCCGCCTCCGACCTGTGGTCGCTCGGCATGATGCTGTACGTCGCCGCCGAGGGGGTCCACCCGCTGCGCCGCGCCACCACCATGGCCACCATGGTCGCCACGCTGGAGGACCCCATTCCGGCGCCGACGCGGTCCGGACCGCTGGGGCCCGTACTGGAACGGCTGTTGGTGCGGGACCCGGCCGCGCGGCCCGACGCCGAGCAGTTGGGACACCTGCTCCGCGACGCGAGCAGCGCTCTCCAGGGCGCGCCGCCCCCACCGGCCCCCGCACCGCTGCCGTCGCCCGGATTCGGGCCGTACGGGCCGCCCCCGACGGCCGTGAACGCACCCGGCGCGCCCTTCGGCCCACCGGGCGGCAACCCGTACGCCGTGACCACCCCCGTGCCCGCCGCCCGGACCCCGCGCCGCCGCCCCGCACTGCTCGCCGCTCTGGTCGCCCTGCTCCTCGCGGGTGGCGCGACCCTGGCCGTGAACCTGCTGGGCGACGGCGACGACGGCACCCACGACAACGCGAAGGGGGGCCCGACGACCTCCCGTTCCGCCGACCCCTCGACCGGCGCGAGCCCGGCCGGAGCGAAGCCCGCCACCGGCACACCGTCCGCCTCCACCCCCGCCGGACGGACCGACTCCCGCCCGCCCGCCGCCTCCCGGGTCGACCTGCTCACCCCCGACGGCGCCCGCGCCGGCCTGGCGGCCCTCAAGCAGGGCACCGGCACGACCACGTTCGTGCGGCTGGTGATCTACCCGGAGTACATGCTGGCCGGCGTCCCCACCGCGCCCGGGGCGAAGACGTACGACAACTGGCAGTACCGCGACGGCGCCGCCCGGCGCCTCGCCCCGGGCGGGACGATTCCCGCCGGCGGCCGGCTGATGGACATGTCCACGGTCAAGTGGGACGTCCTGCCGACCCTCCTGAACGAGTCCAAGGAGCGCCTGGCGGTCGCCGTGCCCAGCCAGCGCTACCTCATCCTCGACGTGTGGTCGGACGGCACCCCGGCCGTCCGCCCCTACATCAGCGACCCCTACGGCCAGGGCGGTTACGTCCTGGCGGGCATCGACGGCACGATCAAGAAGGTGGTCGGCGGCTGACGCCCCGCCGGCCGCGCTCGCGTGGAGCCCGCGACGGGGCGCGGCCGCGGTGTCCGGCGGGCCGGACCCGCGGGGACGTGCTCAGTACGCCCCGTTGACGTTGTCGATCGAACCGTAGCGGGCGGCCGCGTAGTTGCAGGCGGCGGTGATGTTCGCGACCGGGTCGTAGGAGTCCTCGGACGTGCCCGGCACGTGGTAAGCGCGGAAGGTCGGGTCGATGACCTGGAGCAGGCCCTTGGAGGGAATGCCGGCGGCGGCGTTGGAGTCCCAGTTGTTGATCGCCAGCGGATTGCCCGAGGACTCCCGCATCACGTTGCGGTGAATTCCCTCGTAGGTTCCGGGAATTCCGTGCCGGGCCATCACGTCCAGCGACTCGCGTATCCAGCCGTCCAGGTTGTTCGTGTACGCGGTCGCCGGTCTCGCCGCCGCCGCGGTCTTCGCCGCCGCGCCGAGGGACAGCTTGAGCCCGGGCCGGATGACCGCCGGGTTGGCGCCGACGACCCCGCGGTTCGCCTCGTAGAGCTGCGCCCAGCCGCCGCTCAGCGCGTGCTTGGCCGCGATCGTGGACAGCGTGTCGCCTGCGACCACGGAGTACGTGGTGGGGGCGATGCTCTCGGCCGCGCCGGCGGTGCCCGCGCCGATCAGGGGGAGGGCCAGGGCGGCGCCGCCCGTACCGACGATGGCCAGCTTGCGGACGATCGAGTGCTGCTTCGGTCGACGGTGCTTTCCCTTTGCGGGCATGGCGGAATTCCTCACGTGGGGGTGCGGGGAGCGTCCCTGGCGGTGAGGGGAATGAACGCCGGCCCACCGGGAACGAGGTGACCGTAAGACAGCGTGTGGCGACCGAACAAGCCTGGAATTTCGTCGGGTGATCGACATCCCGCATTCGGCCCGGTTAATGACCTTGGGAATGGGGAGCGGGGAATGTCGATTCCCTTTCCAGGGAAAGGGAATCCGGCTGTTTCGCGGAATTGATGTTGAAGGGCCCCGCGTGACCCACATCACGGGCGGACGGCCTCGTGCGGAAAACAGGGCAAGTCGCCCCCCTGTCTACCGGATTCGGGCGACCCGCCCGTTGGTGGCGAATCGCCCATGACGGTCTCTTTCCGGCGTGAATTCCGCCCGACCGGCGCCGCGTCCCGGCGCCGACGTCCCGGTTCGCGTCCCGTCCGTCTTCCGGGGGCGCTTCCGGCCGTCTCCGGAGCACGTGCCCGGGCTCACGCCCCGATGCCTCCCGTCGGGTCGGTGGCGAGTTCCGCCAGGGCCTTCAGGGCGGCGGCCACCGACGCCTCGGACGCGGGCAGCAGGGGGAGCCGTACGTCGGGGGTCGGGATCCGACCGAGGGCGTGCAGCACCCCCTTGACCACCGCCGGGTTCGGCTCCGCGAAGAGCGCCGCCGACAGCCGGGCCAGCGTGTGGCCCAGCGCCCGCGCGCGCGACACCTCGCCCGCCTCCCAGGCCGCGGCGAGCTCCACGAAGCGCTCCGTCGCCAGGTGGGCCGAGGCGAGGATCGCGCCCTCCGCGCCGATCGCCAACAGGGGTGACGCGCAGGCGTCGTCGCCCGCCAGCACCGCGAAACCGTCCGGCCGGTCACCGAGCAGCGCCACGACGTCCTGGTCGATGCCGCCGGTCGCGTACTTCACCCCGACCACACCGGGCAGCTCCCCGAGCGCGCGGAGCGCGGCGGCGTCCAGCGGCTGCCCGGTCCGGTAGGGAACGTGATAGACGATCAGCGGTACGGGGCTCACCCCGGCCAGGCGCTCGAAGTGCGCCAGCACCCCCGCCGCCGAGGGCCTCACGAACGACGGGACCGTCACCAGGGCCGCTCGTACCGGCTGCCGGCGCGCGAGCCGGGCCAGCGCGGCCTCGCTCGCCCGGGTCCCGCTCGCCCCCGCGCCGACGGTGAGCGGCGCCCCCCGCTCCCGACAGACCCGGGCGCAGACGTCGGTGACCAGATCCCGCTCCGCCGCGTCGAGGCCGGCGCTCTCGCCGGTGGTGCCGAGGGCGACGATCCCCCGGGCGCCCGCGTCGAGCACCTCGTGGGCGAGGGCCTCCAGGGCGTCGACGGCGACCTGCCCGGCGGCGTTGAAGGGGGTGACGAGCGGGACGTGGATCCCGCCCGGGAAGGGACGCGCGTCGCGGTCCGGGTCCAGGGTCGCGTGCGTCGGCGTCGCCGTGTCCTGCGGGGCGTCCTGTGTCATGCCGACCAGCCTGCCCCGCACGACTCGTCGAATCCAGTTCGCGTTTCTTACTCGAAGCGTAAGCTGAGCCGATGCTCGATGTACGACGCCTGCGCCTGCTGCGCGAACTGGCCCGCCGCGGCACCATCGCCGCCGTGGCCGAAGCCCTCGCCTTCAGCCCTTCGGCGGTCTCCCAGCAGCTCGGCGTCCTGGAACGCGAGGCCGGCCTGCCCCTGCTGGAACGCACCGGCCGCCGGGTCCGCCTCACCCCCGCCGGCGAGGATCTCGTCCGCCACGCCGAGGCCGTCCTGGAACGGCTGGAGCGGGCCGAGGCCGACCTCGCCGAGGCGCGCGGCGGTCTCGCCGGCGTCCTGCGCGTCGGGTCCTTCCCCACCGCGACCCGCGCCATCGTCCCGGCCGCCCTGGTCGCCCTCGCCCGCCTCCACCCGCGCCTGGAGCCGATGGTCTCCGAGACCGACCCGGCGGCGGTCGCGCACGCGCTGCGCGCCGGCGACCTGGACGTGGCGCTGGTCCATGAGTACGACTTCGTCCCCACGCCCGAGGAGCCCGGACTCACCACCGAGCCCCTGTACGGAGAGGCGATGTACCTGGCCGTCCCCGAGGGCACCCGGGCGGACGCCGGACCCGACCAGGGCGCGGTGCTGCGGACGAGGGCCGACGCGCCCTGGATCACCGCCACGCCGGGCACCCTCTGTCACGCCATGACGGTGCGGGCCTGCCAGGCGGCCGGGTTCACCCCCCGGGTGCGGCACCAGGTGGACGAGTTCGCCACCGTCCTCGCCCTGGTCGCGGCGGGCCAGGGGGTGGCCGTCGTGCCCCAGCTCGGGATCCGCGGCACCGAACCGGGAGTCTCCCTCACCCGGCTCCTCATGCAGCGCCGGACCCTGATCGCCTTCCGCGACGGTGCGGCCGGGCACCCCGCGGTGGCCGCGTTCGGCGCGGCGCTGCGGGCCGCCGTGCCACCGGAACTGGCCGGTCCACCGGAACTGGCCAGTCCGCGCGCCGGAGGGTGACACGGCTCCCGCACCGCGTGCCGCCCGTGTACGTTCGATGATCCAGACGGATCCGATCAGAGCGGGGTACGACGTGACACATCGCGTACGAGGGGTCATCGCCCGGAGCAAGGGCGCACCGGTGGAGACGACGACGATCCTCGTGCCCGACCCGGGGCCCGGCGAGGCCCTGGTCAAGGTCCAGGCCTGCGGGGTCTGCCACACCGACCTGCACTACCGCGAGGGCGGCATCAACGACGAGTTCCCCTTCCTCCTCGGCCACGAGGCGGCGGGCGTCGTCGAATCGGTCGGACCGGACGTGACGTCCGTCGCGCCCGGTGACTTCGTCGTCCTCAACTGGCGCGCGGTGTGCGGGACCTGTCGGGCCTGCAAGCGCGGCCGCCCCTGGTACTGCTTCGCCACGCACAACGCCACCCAGCCCATGACCCTGGAGGACGGCACGCCGCTCTCGCCGGCGCTGGGCATCGGCGCGTTCGCCGAGAAGACGCTGGTCGCCGCGGGCCAGTGCACGAAGGTGGACCCGGCCGCCTCGCCCGCCGCCGCCGGCCTGCTGGGCTGCGGCGTGATGGCCGGCCTCGGCGCGGCCCTGAACACGGGCAACGTCGGACGGGGGGACTCCGTCGCGGTCATCGGCTGCGGGGGAGTGGGCAACGCGGCCGTCGCGGGCGCCCGGTTGGCCGGCGCCTCGAAGATCATCGCCGTGGACCTGGACGATCGGAAGCTGGAGTGGGCGCGGGGCCTGGGCGCCACCCACACCGTCAACGGCGGCAAGGACGACGTGGTCGAGGCCATCCGGGCGCTGACCGACGGCAACGGCGCGGACGTGGTCATCGAGGCCGTCGGCCGGCCCGAGACGTACCGGCAGGCCTTCTACGCCCGCGACCTGGCCGGGACGGTCGTCCTGGTCGGCGTGCCGACCCCGGACATGAAGCTGGAACTCCCGCTCATCGACGTGTTCGGACGCGGCGGCGCCCTCAAGTCCTCCTGGTACGGGGACTGTCTGCCCGAACGCGACTTCCCGCTGCTCGTCGACCTCTACCTCCAGGGCCGGTTGGACCTGGACGCCTTCGTCTCGGAGACCATCGCGCTCGACGGGGTCGAGGAGGCCTTCGGCCGCATGGAGCGCGGCGAGGTGCTGCGGTCGGTGGTCGAGTTCTGATCCCGCTCCGCCTCCCGCGCCCCGACCCCTCCGGCCACACCCGGTGATCGGGGCGCGGGTCCGCGGCGGGTGAGGGGCGGCGGCAGGGCCGGGACGCGGCCCGGTGGGCGCTGCGTAGACTCGCGGAATCGATCCTCCCGTCCCCGGCCGCGCCCGGCCAGGGCGACCGCACACCCCAGGGACCGCTCGTGACCCACGACCGCATCTGCCGTCAGCCCGGTGTCGTCCTCACCGACCACCACTTCACCGTGCCGCTCGACCACGCGCGCCCGGACGGCGAACAGGTGGAGCTGTACGCGCGCGAGGTCGTGGCCACCGGCAAGGACCCCGAGACCCTGCCCTGGCTGCTGTACCTGGAAGGCGGCCCCGGCTTCGGCGCCCGCCGGTTCATCGGGCGCCAGGCCTGGCTGGAGCGGGCCCTCACCGAGTACCGGGTGCTCCTCCTCGACCAGCGCGGGACCGGCCGCTCCGGCCCGCTCAACCGCCAGACCCTGCCGCTGCGCGGCACCCCGGCCGAACAGGCCGCCCACCTGGCGCACTTCCGCGCCGACTCCATCGTGCGCGACTGCGAGGCCATCCGCCCCGGCCTGACCGCGGGCGCGCCCTGGACCGTCCTCGGGCAGAGCTTCGGCGGGTTCTGCGTCACCCACTACCTCTCCACCGCCCCGGAGGGCCTGGCCGCCGCCCTGATCACCGGCGGGCTGCCGTCCCTCGACGCCACCGCCGACGAGGTGTACGAGGCCGCGTACGCCCGCATCGAACGCAAGAACCGCGCCCACTACGCGCGCTACCCGATGGACGTCGAGCGGGCCCGGCGCATCGTCGCGGCGCTCGTCGAGCGACCGGTCGAACTCCCCGGCGGATACCGGCTCACCCCCGAGGCGTTCCAGTCCCTGGGCCTGCTCCTCGGCACCGGCGACGGCAGCCACCAACTGCACCACCTCCTGGAGGACGCCTTCGTCCCCACCCTCGACGGGCCGGCCCTCTCCGACGCCTTCCTGGAAGCCGTCCACGGCCACCTGTCCTTCGCCGGGCACCCCCTCTACGCGCTGATCCACGAGGCGATCTACGCGCAGGACCCGGCGGCGCCGACCGGTTGGGCCGCCGAACGGGTGCGTGCGGCGCACCCGCTCTTCGACGCCGCCAGGACCCTCGCGGGCGACGAGCCCCTCCTGTTCTCCGGCGAGACCATCCACCCCTGGCACTTCACCGTCGACCCGGCCCTCGCCCCGCTGCGCGAGACCGCCGAACTGCTGGCGGCCCGGACCGGCTGGGAGCCCCTGTACGACCCGGTGCGGCTCGCCGCCAACGAGGTGCCGGTCGCCGCCCTCGTCTACCACGACGACATGTACGTCGACACCGCGCACTCACTGCGCACCGCGCGGGCGATCCGGGGCCTGCGGACCTGGGTGACGGACGAGTTCGAGCACGACGGCCTCCGCGCCGGCGGGCCCCGGGTCCTGGACCGGCTGTTGGCCCTGGTCCGCGACGAGCTCTGAGCACCCGCCCGGGCAGGGCAGGGCGCGGCGGCCGGGCGAGACGTCGACGCCAGGGCCTAGGTGTATTGATCACGAGCGTTGTTGACACTCGGTAGGTCTTGAACATGACGAAGACCTCCGGTGTGGTGGGAGCTGTCTAGGAACCCATTGCGCAACGGAGGTCTTCGTGTCCCACCGTAATGCCCGGCTGACCGTCTTCGGTAGGCGCCTGCTGGTCGAACGCGTCGTATCGGGCCGACCGGTCGCCCACGTGGCCGCCGAGATGGGCATATCGCGGGCCACCGCCCACAAGTGGATGCGGCGGTGGCGGGCCGAAGGCGAGGCCGGGCTCCACGACCGCTCCAGCCGGCCCCGCACGACGCCGCACCGGACCCCCGCCGACGTGGAGACGAGAGTCTGTGACCTGCGGCGGGCACGCAAACTGGGCCCCGCCCGCATCGGCCCGGTCCTGGGGCTGCCCGCCTCGACCGTCCACCGGATCCTGACCCGCCACGGCATGCACCGCCTCGCGTTCATGGACCGTCCGACCGGCACTGTGATCCGCCGCTACGAACGCGACCACCCAGGCGAACTCATCCACGTGGACGTGAAGAAGCTCGGCCGGATCCCCGACGGCGGCGGCCACCGCGTCCTGGGCCGCGACGCGGGCCGGCCGATCCGGGGGATGGGCTTCGACTACGTCCACTCCGCGGTCGACGACCACTCCCGCCTCGCCTACAGCGAGATCCACAACGACGAGAAGGTCGCGACCTGCGCGGGTTTCCTCACCCGCGCGGCCGCGTTCTTCCACAGCCAGGGCATCACCCGCATCGAACGAGTCCTCACGGACAACGCGTGGGCCTACCGCAAGGGCCTGGCCTGGAAAGCCGTCCTGGCCGAGCTCGGCGCGAGCGGCAAACTCACCCGTGCCTACCGGCCCCAGACCAACGGCAAGGTCGAACGCTTCAACCGCACCCTGCTGGACGAGTGGGCCTACCTGCGGCCCTACACCTCCAACCAGGAACGGACCGAAGCCCTGACAGACTTCCTCCACACCTACAACCACCACCGCTGCCACACCGCACTCGACGGCAACCCACCCATCAACCGTGTGAACAACCCTGCGGGTCAATACACCTAGGGTGCGGGACATGACCGAACAACAGCCACAGCCCGCCCCGTTGCAGCCGATGCCCACCGATTGGCGGCGCGCCCTCGCGGTGGTCGCCCACCCCGACGACCTGGAGTACGGCTGCGCCGCCGCGATCGCGGAATGGACCGACGGCGGCCGGGAGGTCGTCTACGTGCTGGCCACCCGCGGCGAGGCGGGCATCGACACCCTCGCGCCCGCCGAGTGCGCGCCGCTGCGCGAGGCGGAGCAGCGCGCGAGCGCGGCCGTGGTCGGGGTGTCGACCGTGGAGTTCCTCGACCACCGCGACGGGGTCGTCGAGTACGGCCTCGACCTGCGCCGGGACATCGCCGCGGCCATCCGCCGGCACCGCCCCGAGCTGATCGTCACCCTCAACCACCGCGACACCTGGGGCGGCGCGGACGGGGGCGGCTTCTGGAACACCCCCGACCACAAGGCCGTCGGACGCGCCGTACTGGACGCCGCCGGCGACGCGGGCAACCGTTGGATCTTCCCCGAGTTGATCTCCGTACAGGGCCTGGAGCCCTGGGACGGGGTGCGCTGGGTCGCGGTGGCCGGTTCCGCCACACCGACGCACGCCGTGGACGCGACCGCCGGTCTGGAGCGGTCCATCGCGTCCCTGCTGGAGCACAAGGCCTACATCGAGGTGCTCACCGACCAGGACCCCGAGGAGTACGTGCGGACCTTCCTCACCGGCAACGCCCAGCAGGCCTCGGCCCGCTTCGGGGGCCGGCCGGCGGTTCCGTTCGAGCTCTTCCCGCGCTGATCGGACCCCCCTAAGCTGACGATCCGTCAGCATTGAGGGGGCATCGGGTGATCGACACCATCACCACGGAGATCGCGGAGGGGGAGGAGCGCATCCGCCTCGAAGTCGAGGACGGGATCGCGTTCCTCACCCTCTGCCGTCCGGACAAGCTCAACGGCTGGAGTTGGGAGTCCACCCGTCAACTGGGCCTGCTGGCCGACCGGATCCGGTTCGACCCGACGGTCCGGGTGGTCCTGCTGAGGGCCGACGGGCGCGCCTTCTGCGCCGGGATCGACGTCACGGCCCCCGGCGGCGCGATCACCGGACGCACTCCCGCCGAGCGGACCCGGAACTACCACGAGGGCATCCGTTGGGTGCACGAGCGCTTCGCGGTCCTCGCCCGGCTCCCGCAACCCGTCGTGGCCGCCGTCCAGGGCTACTGTCTCGGCTTCGGCTTCGAGCTCGCGCTGATGGCGGACGTGCGATTGGCGGCCGAGGACGCCGTCTTCGCCCTGCCGGAAGCCCGGCTGGGCGTGGCGGTGGACGCCGGCGGGGACCTGCGCATCGCCCGCGAGGCCGGCGCCGGCTGGGCGAAGTTCCTGGCCCTGACCGGGCGGCGCATCGACGCCCGTACGGCAGAACGCCTCAACCTGGTCCAGGAAGTCCTCCCCCCGGTCGAGTTGGACGCGGCCGCCCGCGCGTTGGCGGCCGAGATCGCCGCCAACGCGCCGCTCGCCGTCCAGGGCATCAAGCGCGGGATCGACGCCTACGCGGACGCCGCCCTCGCGGCCGCCCTCGACGGGGTCGCGATGACGGCCGCACTCACCCTCACCTCGGAGGACGCCCGGGAGGGGTACGCCGCCAAGGCCTCCCGACGCCCGCCGCACTTCACGGGAGGATGACGGGGCCGCACACGACCGGCGGACGCCGCGGGCGCCGGCGCCCGAGGGGTCGGGACCGTCGGGTGCCGATCGGATCACGGCCTGAACGGTCCCCGACCCAATTGGGCACGGACCGGCACCACTTCGGGGTTCACCAGCGTGCGCCGCTGCCAGTTCGCGCCGTCGACCACCAGGGTGTGCCCGGTGACGAAGCGGGCGTAGGGCGAGGCCAGGAAGGTGGCCGCCCAGCCGAGCTCGCGCGGCGCGCCGACCCGCAGCGCGGGCTGCCGGCCGTCCTTGCCGTCCGGAGCGGCGCCGTCCAGGCCGCCCCGGATGTCCTCGGTCATGTCCGCGTGCGGGAACAGCCCGGGGACCAGGCCGTTGATCTGGATGCCGTACGGGCCCCACTCGACGGCCAGCGTCTCCACGAGGTTCTTCACGCCGGCCTTGGCGGCGGCGCTGTGGGCGAAGCCGGGGCCGCCGGTCCACGCGTACGAGGCGCCGATGTTCACGATCGAGCCGGGGGTTCCCGCCGCCAGATGGCGGCGCCCGAACTCGCGGGTCATGAACCAGGTGCCCGTCAGGGTGATGTCGACCACCGCCCGCCACGCGTTCGGCGACAGGTCCTCCGCCGGGCAGGGGAAGTTGGCGGCGGCGTTGTTGACCAGGACGTCCGGCGGGCCGAACGCGGCCTCGGCGGCGTCGAAGACATCCGAGACCCGCTCCGGGTCCCGGATGTCACAGACGGCGGCCGCCACCCGGCCCGCGCCCGGGACGGACGCCAACTCGGCGCACGCCGAGTCGAGTTGCGCGGCACGTCGGCCGGCGATCACCACGTCGGCGCCGAGCCGGGCGAACTCGGCGGCGATGGCCTTGCCCAGCCCGGTGCCGCCGCCGGTCACCAGGACCACCTGCCCCGTGTAGGTCCCGGGGGGCAGGGCGGCGGCGCCGAGCGGCGGCGGCGCGGGCAGACCGCGCAGAGGGTTCTCCATGCGCCCATCGATAGCGTGTGGACGCCCAGATCGCCATGCCCGGGGCAGGCCTACCGGCCGGGCGCGTACGCCTGCTTGCTCGCGCAGGTCCAGATGACCGGCTTGAGCCTGCCCTTCGCGTTCACGGCCGCTCCGCCGACCCGGTCGTCGTCGGTGACCGCGTCGGCCGTGCTCGGCGCGTCCTTGGCGAGCCGGGGCAGCGCGAGGACCGGGCCGGAGCCGGGCCACCACTGCGCCTGGTCCTGGAGGGTCATCGACTCCGGGTGGAACTTGGCCGTGCCGACGCTCACGTTCGTCGTCGGGCTGATCGCCTCGAGGGTGCCGTACGGGTGCGTGCTCAGGACGCCGGGGGAGGATCCGGGGCCGGTGTGCGGGGGCGTCCAGACGAACGGCCTGTACTCGTGCCAGGGCCCCCGCCAGTCGTAGCCGACGATCCGACCGCTCTCGTCGATGTCCTGGACGTGGCTCGACTCCAACGTGCCGCTGCCGCTGGGCGCCAGGGTGCGCGCCGGGCTCCCGTCCCCCGGCCACAGCACGGGGTGGCTGCCCTGGAGGTGCTGCCCGGTCTCGGGCACCTCGTAGTCCTGCTCGGCCATGCCGAGCACGTCCCCGCGGCCGTTGATGCCGGTGACCATCTCGATGCGCGTGCCCGGGCCCGCGTCCGCCGGCACCGGAAGGTCCCGCACCTTCACGCCGTCCTTCCACACGACGCCGCCCGGCGTGCCCCGCGAGACGATGTACCCGGCGTCGTTGACATCGGCCTCCATGTCGTACCCGTGGCCGCCGGGCAGCGTGGTGACCGCCGCGGCTCCCTTCCGGTACCAGAACAGCGTGGTCCCCGCGGTGTCGTGGAGCACGCCCACCATCAGGCCGTGCCGGTTGACGGCGAGCACCCGTCCGCCGGCGTTCGGGTCGGCGAGCGGCACCTTGTGGAGGGTGGTGCCCGTCCAGTACACGGGCTTGCCGCCGGACACGCCGACGCTGAGGTTCCCCGCGCCGAAGTCCAGCACCCCCTGCGTCTGAACGGAGTCCGGGTAGTAGGTGTCGGGCGTCAGCGCGCCCAGGACCTGGATCTTCGGCGTGCACGGGGCGGCCGAGGCGGCCGGTCCGGCGGCCGTCACGAGGCCGGCCACGACCACGGCCGCCGCCGCTGCCGCCGTACCCCGTCTGATGCGCACGTTGTTCATCGGTGGAATCCCCCTGGTGATGACGGTGTGGCGCCGCCACGCACACGGCGGCGACAGGTGTCATGTCCCCTGTGACACCTGCTTGTTGATGCTATCTCCGAGGGCCGGTCCGCCGGCTGTCCTCGCGGGTACGGATCTCCGGGCGCGGACCGCGCGGGAACCGGGCCCCCGGGGAGAGACCGGCGGAAGTGGTTCACAGATCGGCAAGCGACCGCTTAGTATGCCCGCGGAGCGTGGTTCCTCGACGGCGGCTGGAGGCCCCGGATGCAGGCATGGCGAGTACATACCCCCGGCGAGCCCCGCGAGGCCATGCGCCTCGAAGAGGTTCCCGAACCCATTCCCGGCGAGGGCGAGGTGCGCCTCAGGGTGCTCGCCGCCAACGTCAACTTCCCCGACGCCCTGCTCGTCCGCGGGCAGTACCAGATCACACCGCCGCTGCCCTTCACCCCGGGCGTGGAGATCTGCGGCGAGACCGAGGACGGGCGCCGCGTCATCGCCAACCCGAGCCTGCCCCACGGCGGCTTCGCCGAGTACGTCACCGCGCCCGCCCGCGCCCTGCTGCCCGCCCCGGACACCCTCGACGACGCCGAGGCCGCCGCCCTGCACATCGGCTACCAGACCGGCTGGTTCGGCCTGCACCGCCGGGCCCGCCTCCAGGCGGGGGAGACCCTGCTCGTCCACGCCGCCGCCGGTGGCGTCGGCAGCGCCGCCGTGCAGCTCGGCAAGGCCGCCGGGGCCACCGTCATCGGTGTGGTCGGCGGCAAGGCGAAGGTCCGCACCGCCGAGGAACTGGGCTGCGACCTCGTGATCGACCGCACGGCCGAGGACCTCGTCTCCCGCGTCAAGGAGTTCACCGGCGGACGAGGCGCCGACGTCGTCTACGACCCGGTCGGCGGCGCCGCCTACACCGCCTCCACCAAGTGCGTGGCCTTCGAGGGACGGATCGTCGTCGTCGGCTTCGCGAGCGGCACGATCCCCACCCCCGCCCTGAACCACGCCCTGGTGAAGAACTACGCGGTCCTCGGCCTGCACTGGGGGCTCTACGCCATCAAGGAACCCGCCTCCATCCTCGCCTGCCACACCGAACTCACCCGACTGGCCGCCGAGGGTGCCATCGCGCCGCTGGTCAGCGAACGCGTCCCCCTCGCCGCGGCCGCCGACGCCGTGCAACGCCTCGCCGACGGCGCCACCACCGGCCGCATCGTCGTGCTGCCCGCCCTGGACGGAGCCACCTCCCGATGACCACCGCCGACGAACTGCGCCTTCACGTGGCCGAGTTGCTCGCCGCGCACCCGCCCGCCGACACCCCCCGGGACGACTTCCTGCGTGCCCGTTTCGACGCCGGACTGGCCTGGGTCCACTACCCCGAAGGCCTCGGCGGCCTCGGTGTGCCCCGTTCGCTCCAGGCGCTCGTCGACAGCGCACTCGAAGCCGCCGGAGCACCCGACAACGACCCGCGCCGCATCGGCATCGGCCTCGGCATGGCCGCGCCCACGATCCTCGCGTACGGCACCGAGGAGCAGAAGCGCCGCTTCCTGCGCCCCCTGTGGGTGGGCGAGGAGGTCTGGTGCCAGCTCTTCAGCGAACCCGGCGCCGGCTCCGACCTCGCCGCGCTCGGCACCCGGGCGGTCCTCGACGAGGCCGCCGGCGAATGGGTGGTCGACGGCCAGAAGGTGTGGACCTCCAGCGCCCACACCGCCCGCTGGGCCATCCTGATCGCCCGCACCGACCCCGACCTGCCCAAGCACCAGGGCATCACCTACTTCCTCTGCGACATGCACGCCCCCGGCGTCGAGGTCCGGCCCCTGCGCCAGATCACCGGCGAGGCCGAGTTCAACGAGGTGTTCCTGACCGGCGTCCGCATCCCCGACGGCCACCGCCTCGGAGCCGTCGGCCAGGGGTGGGCCGTCGCCCGCACCACCCTCATGAACGAGCGCGTCTCCATCGGCGGCATGCGGATCCCGCGCGAGGGCGGCATGATCGCCCCCGTCGCCGCCACCTGGCGCGAACGCCCCGACCTGCGCACCCACGACCTCCACCACAGGCTCCTGGAGCTGTGGGTCGAGGCCGAGGTGGCCCGCCTCACCGGCGAGCGGCTGCGCCAACAACTCGTCGCCGGCCAACCCGGCCCCGAGGGCAGCGGCATGAAACTCACCTTCGCCCGCCTCAACCAGGAGATCAGCGCCCTGGAAGTGGAACTCCTCGGCGAGGAAGGCCTGTTGTACGAGGACTGGACCATGCGCCGGCCCGAGATCGTCGACTTCACCGGCCGCGACGCCGGATACCGCTACCTGCGCGCCAAGGGCAACAGCATCGAGGGCGGCACCAGCGAAATCCTCCTCAACATCGTCGCCGAACGCGTCCTCGGCCTGCCCGCCGAACCGCGCGACGACAAGGACCTCGCCTGGAAGGACCTGGCCCGATGACCAGCCCGCGCGCCCCCTTCGACCTGCTCTACTCCGAGACCGAGGAGGAGCTGAGGTCCGCCGTACGCTCCCTGCTCGCCGACCGCTGCGACCCCGCGAGCATCCTCGCGCGCGTCGAGACGGACCACCCCCACGACCCGCGGACCTGGCAGACCCTCGCCGCCGGGATCGGCGCGGCCGGACTGCTGGTGCCGGAGAAGCTCGGCGGCCAGGGCGCGAGCCACCGCGAGGCGGCCGTGGTCCTGGAGGAACTCGGCCGGGCCGTCGCCCCCGTCCCCTACCTGACCGCCGGGGTCCTCGCCGCGGAGATCCTGCTCGGCTGCGACCCCTCCTCGGACGCGGTGTCCGCCCTGCTGCGCCAGGTGGCCTCCGGCGAGCGGCTCTGCGTGCCCGCCGTGCCGCTGACCCTGGCGCCCGGGGCGCCCCTGCCCACCGGCGTGCGTGCCACCGGCGCGGGCACCCTGACCGGCTCCGTCACCTCCGTCGCCGACGCGGCCGCCGCCGACGTGCTGCTCGTCCTCGCCGACACCGGGCTGTACGCCGTCCCCGCCACCGAGGTCACCCTGACCCCGCTGGTCCCGCTCGACCTGACCCGCCCGCTCGCCGGCGTCACCCTCGACGGGGCCGCGGGCACCCGCCTGGCCGATGCCGCCACCGCGCGGGCCGCCGTCGCGGGCGCCCTGCTCAGCGGCGCCGGACTGCTGGCCTCCGAGCAACTCGGCCTCGCGCAGTGGTGCCTGACCGAGACCGTCGCGCATGTACGCGGCCGGCACCAGTTCAACCGTCCCATCGGGTCCTTCCAGGCCCTCAAACACCGCCTCGCCCGCCTCTGGCTCGACGTGGCCTCCGCCCGCGCGGCGGCCCGCGCCGCCGCCGACGCCCTCGCCACGGGCGCCCCGGACACGCCGCTCACCGTGGCCGTCGCCCAGGCGTACTGCTCGGGCGTCGCCGTCCGGGCGGCCGAGGAGTGCGTGCAACTGCACGGCGGCATCGGCATGACCTGGGAGCACCCCGCGCACCTCTACCTCAAGCGCGCCAAGGCGGACTCCCTGGCCCTCGGCACGGCGGGCCACCACCGCGGCCTGGTCGCGGAGTTCGCGGAACTCCCCGCCCCCGGCCCCCACCCGAGGACGCCGGCCGCCGGCCCGACCCCGTGAGGTGATCCCTATCCTCGTGGCATGACCGCCGCCATCACCCCGCTCACCCCCGCCGACCTGGCCGCGTACCGCGACGAGCTCGCCGATCTGCTCGTCGCGGTCGTCGCCGGGGGATCCTCCCTCGGTTTCCTGACCGGACTCGACCGCGCCGGGGCCGCCGCCTGGTGGGACGGGCTGCTGCCCGCCGTCGAGGACGGTTCCCTCGCGCTGTGGATCTCCCGCGACGGCGCCGACGGCCCCGTCGACGGCACGGTCGGCTGGTACCGGGAGTCGAAGCCCAACGGCCGTCACCGCGCCGAGGTCCGCAAGCTCATGGTCCACCCCGCCGCCCGCGGCCGGGGCACCGGCCGCGCGCTGCTCGCCGAGGCGGAACGGGCCGCGGCGCGGGCCGGCGTGGTCCTGCTGTTCCTGGACACCGAGACCGGCAGCGGGGCCGAGCAGGTCTACCGCTCCGCCGGATGGACCGAGGTCGGCACGATCCCCGACTACGCCACCGACCCGCACGGCCGGCTCCGCCCCACCACCCTCTTCTACAAGCACCCACAGGGGTGACCTCGCCCCTCGCGCCGCGTTAGTCCCCGTAGTCGCGGGACCACCGAGCGAGGGAGACCGTATGTACGCCGCACCGCCCGCACCACTCACCCGGCGCGCGCTCCTGCGTTCGGCCTTCACCGCGGCCGTGCTCGCCGGCACCGCCGCGGCCCTGGCACCCGTACTGCGCGCCCGGCGGCCGCGTCAGACGGTGACCCCGGCCCCGCTCGCCGAGGAGACCTACCGGGGCCGGCACATCGCCGTGGACCTCGCCGGCGTCCGCATCGACGGGCGCCCGCTGCACGTCATGCGCCGTGCGGACGGCAGCTACCTCAGCGGTGTCAACCACTTCCAGTCGTACGGAACCCCCATGGAACTGGCCCGCGCGGCCGTCGACGAACTGGGCACCAACCAGCTGGCGATGGCCGCCCCCCACCACGGCTGACGGCAGGAGCCCCGCGTTGTACACCCGGCAGAACCAGAAGAACCTGACCAGCGCCCAGAAGAAGCGGTTCACGGCGGCCGTGCTGGAGCTCAAGCGCAACGGCACCTACGACCAGTTCGTGCGCACCCACGACAAGTACTTCGTGCCCGACCGGGACCGAAAGCTCCGCGTCGGCCACATGTCCCCGTCGTTCTTCCCCTGGCACCGCCGCTACCTCCTCGAATTCGAGCGGCAGTTGAGGGCGGTCGACCCGGGCGTGTCCGTCCCGTACTGGGACTGGACCACCGACACCAGCCCCGTGTCCTCCCTCTGGGCCGATGACTTCCTCGGCGGTACCGGACGCGAGGGCGACCGGCAGGTGATGACCGGCCCCTTCGCCCACGCCAAGGGGAACTGGACGGTCACCGTCGGCATCACCGAGGCCGCCTACCTCACCCGCAACCTCGGGC
This sequence comes from Streptomyces sp. NBC_01426, assembly GCF_036231985.1. Classification (GTDB taxonomy): domain Bacteria; phylum Actinomycetota; class Actinomycetes; order Streptomycetales; family Streptomycetaceae; genus Streptomyces. The sequence continues at coordinate 1,282,794 of NZ_CP109500.1, read as the reverse complement.
GCCCGCAGAACCCGATCGCCCTGCCCACCCCCGCCGAACTCCGCTGGGCGATCGACGACCCCACCTACGACACCTCGCCCTGGGACTCCACGGCGAGCGCGGGCGGCTTCCGCAACAAGCTGGAGGGCTGGGCCGCCCCGAAGAGCGAACGGTGGCGCAACCACAACAAGGTGCACCAGTGGATCGGCGGCCACATGACCGGCGGCACGGCCCCCAACGACCCCGCGTTCTGGCTCCACCACGCCTTCGTGGACCTCATCTGGGACCGCTGGCAGCAGCGGCACCCGAACTCCGGCTACCTGCCCGCCGCCCCGCTCGCCCTGGGCGACCTCCAGCGCGGCCGGGTCATCTCCCTGGACGAGCCGATGCCCCCGTGGGACGTCACCCCGCGCGAGATGCTCGGCCACCAGGGCCTGTACCGCTACGAATGACCCGCCCGGCCCCACGGGGAAGGGCCCCCGCCGCACGGCGGGGGCCCTTCGTCACTCGGCCTTCAGGGCAGGCGATCAGCCGCCGTAGCCCGCGGTGTGGTGCTGGGCGCCGCCACCCGACTGGTTGATGCAGGTGTTGCCGAACGCCGGGTTCAGCAGACCGATCACGTTGATCGTGTTGCCGCAGACGTTGACGGGGACGTGCACCGGGACCTGGACCAGGTTGCCCGACAGGACACCGGGGGAGCCGACAGCCGCACCGTGCGCTCCGGCATCGGCGACTGCCAGACCCGCACCGGCAGCGATGCTGCTACCGGCGACAGCGGTGATGGCGAATGCCTTCGCGATACGCGACATCAAGATCTCCTCGTGGGAAATAGGGGGGCGCCACGGAATCCGTGGCCTTTGACATGGCATACAACGCGGAGAGGGCCGCGGGGTCACGGGCGCGACACCCACCCGGTGGCGGAACATCGCACGGACGCACCCGTACGGGTCGATCCCGGCCGCCGCGACCCGCCCCGGCCCCGCCCCGGCCCGCACGCCCGCGCGCACCGGTTCGGCCGGCCGGTGGAGCCGGGCCCGCGCCGGCCGGGTCACGCCTTGTCACCCGTCGCGAGGCTGTGCGACCGTGCCCCGGAGGACGGATTCCGGCGGCCGGCGCACGTCACCCCAGGAGGACACGATGAGCTCAGCGGGCGGCGCCCGACCTCGGGTCGCGATCGGGAGCGGTGTGCTCGAAGGCCGCGTGGAGAGCGACGGGAGCGCCGTCTTCCGCGGCATCCCGTACGCCGCGCCGCCGGTCGGAGCCCTGCGCTTCGCGGAGCCCGCGCCCCCGGCCCGCTGGGACGGCGTCCGCGACGCGGGCGCGTTCGGACCCACCGCGCCGAAGGTCGCCTACCCGGATCGGTTCGCGGCCCTGCTCCCCGACCCGGACGTCCCCGGCGACGACTGCCTGAACCTCAACGTGTGGACCCCCGAGCCGACGGCCGGGGCCCGACTGCCGGTCATGGTGTGGATCCACGGCGGCGCCCTCACCCGGGGATCCACCGCGGTGCCCGTCTACGACGGCGCGGCCTTCGCCCGGGACGGCGTCGTGCTCGTCTCGGTCAACTACCGGCTCGGTGTCCTCGGGTACGGGCTCTTCCCCGACGCCCCCGCCAACCGCGGCCTGCTCGACCAGATCGCCGCCCTCACCTGGGTCCGGGACAACATCGCGGCCTTCGGCGGGGACCCCGAGCGGGTCACGGTGTTCGGCGAGTCCGCCGGGGCCATCAGCATCGGAGCCCTGCTCGCCGCACCCCGGGCGGCGGGGCTGTTCGCCCGGGCCGTCCTGCAGAGCGGCGCACCCGAGGTGATGCCCCGGGACCGGGTCCGCCCGATGGTCCGCAGGATGGTCTCGCTGCTCAAGGTGCCGGCCACCGCGCGGGCCTTCGCCGATGTCGCCCTGCCCGACCTGCTCGCCGCGCAGGAGGCGGTGTCGCGCCGGTCGAGCCCGGTCACCGGCGGCCCCGCCTTCGGGCTGGTCGCCGACCCGGGCACGCTCCCCGAGGACCCCCTCGCCGCCGTCGCCCCGGACGTGCCGCTGCTGTTGGGCTGGACCGCCGAGGAGCACCGGCTCTGGCTGGCGCCCACCGGGGCGATGCGAGTCCTGGAGCGGATGGGCCCGCTCGCCGTGGAACTGGCACGCGTCCGCGCCGGCAAGGGCCGGGACGCGGTACGGGCCCTGCGCGCGGAACGCCCCGCCGCCGGCCCCGCCGACCTCGCCGGGCACCTGCTCACGGACCGGCTCCTGCGGGATCCGCTGCGGCGCCTCGCCGGATCCCGCCGGGAGGCTCCGAGCCACCTCTACGAGTTCCGGTGGCCCAGCGGGATTCCCGGGCTCGGCGCCTGCCACGCCCTGGAGCTGGGCTTCGTGTTCGACACCCTCCACAAGCCGGAATCCTCCTGGCTGGCCGGGCCCGACGCGCCCCAGGCCCTCGCGGACGAGATGCACGCGGCCTGGGTCCGCTTCGCCGTCACGGGCGACCCGGGCTGGGCGCCGTGGGACGGCGACGGCCCGCCGAAGGTGTTCGGCGGGCCGGAGCGCGAGGAGCGGGCGTCGGAGCGCGCCGTGGGCGTCGCTCCGTAGATCGGTCGTTACTCGACCGGTCCCTCCATCACCTTGCTGATGAACTGGATCGGTCCCTCGCCCATGTTCGGGACGTACGTCTTGGCGTTGTGCTGACCGTTGGGGATGACCCTCAGGCTGGTGTGGACGGGCCCCTTGCCGTAGGTGGCGATGAACTTCTTCACGTCCGGCAGGGTCTTCTTGTTGTTCTCGTTGTCGCCGACCTGGAACGCGAGGTAGACGTCCGGGCCCTTCTTCTCGATCAGCTGCTTGGCGAGCAGCTCCGGGTTGTTCTCCGCCTTCTCCTTCTCGTGGCCCCTCCACAGCGAGGAGTCGGGCACGATGTCCGGGCCGGAGCAGATCGCGGCCTTGAACTTCTCCGGGTACTTCAGCACGGCCTTGAGGCTGGCGAAGCCGCCGGTGGAGGAGCCCATGTAGGCCCAGCCGTCCCTCGACTTGACGGTGCGGAAGTTCTGCCGCATCAGGTCCGGGACGTCATCGGTGAGCCAGGTGCCCATCTTGGGCTGGGCGGGGATGTCCGAGCCGTCCCAGTAGATGCCCTTGTCGTCGGGACCCGGGTTCAGCACGGGCATGGCGAGGATGAACGGCTTGCTCTTCCCCTCGCTGTACCACTTGCTGATGCTGTTCTGGAGGCCGAGGTCGGTGCCCATCCAGTAGTTGGTCGGGTAGCCGGCGCCACCGGGCAGGGCGATCATGACGGGGAAGCCGCTCTTGGCGAACTTGGGGTCGTTGTACTCCTTCGGAGCCCAGACCCACACCTTGCCCTTGAAGCCGGACTTCTTGCCGTCCAGCGTGGTGACGGCCACGTGCGTGCCGTCGGCCAGCGTCATGGAGTTCTTGAACTGCGCCTTCGGGCCCGTGGGCATCGACATCTTCGAGGTCGCCGGCGGCTTGGCGGCTTCCTCGTTCTTGCCGTCGGGAGCGCCGCCGAAGGAGACGTCCTTGCCCTTGTCGCTGAAGGGCGGTATCTCGAAGTGGCTCATCACGAGCGCCGCGACGCCACCGAGCGCGAGGACGGTGGTGCCCGCGATCAGCCAGCGCTTGACCTTGGACTTGCGCCGGGGCGGCTCGTCGTACGGGGGCTCGTCGTACGACTGCTGTCCGTACTGCGCGTCGGGCCCGCCGTAGGGAGGCTGTTGGGCGCCGTACTGACCGTTGTACGGGGCGCCGCCCCCGTCCCCGTACGGACCGCCCTGGCCGCCGTACTGGCCGCCCTGCCCGCCCTGGGGTCGGCCCTGGGCGTCGTACTGCGGCTGCCCGTACGGCTGCCCGTACTGCGGCTGCCGGCCGGGACCGCCGCCCTGCTGCTGGCCGTGAGGCGGCCGGGGCTGCTGCGGCGGCTGCCCTTCAGGCCGATACGGCGGCTGGTACTGCGGCCCGTCGGGTGCGTACGACATGTGCGGTGGCTCTCCGGCTGCTGCTGCCCCGTCGGGGCGAGGTTTGACTGCTTCCGTTCGAATGATGAACGAAAGTGCTCCGAGGTTCCGCATTTTAACTTCTCTTGACATTCCGCAGGGACGGTCATTGCTCGTCCCCAGGAAGGTGTGTGGAGTTCCCGTTCTGTTCGCCGGCCATCCCTGGCCCATGCACATGCCGCTGGGTATGGTGCGTCCGCGCCGCCGCCACCCCCCCCCCGCATGCCCGGAGGTATGTCCCGTGTTTGGCATGTCCCTTTCACGTCCCCGCCGCTCGACCGCCCTGGCCTCCGCCTTCGGCGTGACCGTCGCGGGCATCGCCGCATGGGCGGGCATCGCAGCCGCCCAGCCCGCCCACGCGGCCGCCCTCCCCGCCCCCGACCACGTCGTCGTCGTGGTCTTCGAGAACCACGCCTACAACCAGGTCATCGGCAGCTCCAGCGCGCCCTACATCAACGCGCTGAAGACCGGTGGAGCCAACCTCACCCAGTCCTACGGCATCACCCACCCCAGTCAGCCGAACTACCTCCAGCTCTTCTCGGGCTCGAACCAGGGGGTCACCGGCGACAGTTGCTACACCCCCGGCTTCAGCTCCGCACCCAACCTCGCCTCCGAACTGATCGCCGCCGGCAAGAGCTGGGCCAGCTACAACGAGACCCTCCCCGCCCAGGGCTCCACCACGTGCAGCAGCGGCAACTACGCCCGCAAGCACAACCCCTGGTTCGCGTTCTCCAACGTGCCGACCTCCACCGCCAAGACCATGACCCAGTTCCCGACGAACTTCACCACCCTGCCCAAGGTGTCCTTCGTCGTCCCGAACCTCTGCAACGACATGCACGACTGCTCCGTCGGCACCGGCGACACCTGGCTCAAGAACAACCTCAAGCCCTACGCGGACTGGGCCAAGACCCACAACAGCCTCCTCGTCGTCACCTTCGACGAGGACAACAGGCTCGCCGGGAACAAGATCCCGACCGTGCTCTACGGCCAACCCGTCACCCCGGGCAGCACCTCCGCCACCACCTACAACCACTACGACGTGCTGCGCACCCTGGAGGGCCTGGCCGGGCTGACTACCCACGCCGGCAACGCCGCCGGCGCCCAGGACATCACCGGGATCTGGGCCTCCTGACCATGTACGTCGCGGACAGTCGCGGAACCCCCGCGCCCGCCGTGCCCCCCGAGTCGCCGACCGTCGCCCCGGGCACCCGCCCGGGGCGGCGCGCCGCGCTCGCCCCCACGGTCCTCGCCCTCGGCACGGTCAGCCTGATCACCGACGTCTCCTCCGAGATGGTCACGGCCGTGCTGCCGCTCTACCTCGTCGCGGGACTCGGCCTCTCCCCGCTCGGCTTCGGACTGCTCGACGGCCTCTACAACGGCGTCAGCGCCCTGGTCCGGCTCACCGGGGGCCACCTCGGAGACCGCTTCGGCCGTCACAAGCTCCTCGCCGGGCTCGGCTACGGACTCTCCGCCCTCTGCAAACCGCTGCTGCTGCTCGCGCACACCCTGCCCGCCATCGGGATCGTGCTCGCGCTCGACCGCACCGGCAAGGGCCTGCGCACCGCCCCGCGCGACGCGCTGATCTCCCTCTCCGCGACGCCCGGGGAACGCGGCCGGGCCTTCGGCGTCCACCGGGCCATGGACACCGCCGGCGCGTTGATCGGGCCGATCCTCGCCTTCCTCATCCTGCGCGGCGCCGCCGAGGGCTACGACGCCGTGTTCACCGTCAGCGCCTGCGTGGCCGCGCTCGGCGTCCTGGTCCTGGTGCTCTTCGTACCCGGCCGGCGCACCACCCCCGCCCCGGCCGCCGAACCCGTCTCGCTGCGCGCCGCCCTCGCACTGATGCGCCGCCGCGACCTGCGCCGCATCGGCCTCTGCGCCCTGCTCCTGGGGCTGTGCACGGTCAGCGACGCCTTCGTGTTCCTGCTGCTCCAGCGGGCCACCGGACTCGCGGACCGCTGGTTCGCGCTGCTGCCGCTCGGCACCGCGGCCGCCTTCTTCCTGCTGGCGCTGCCGCTCGGCCGGCTCGCCGACCGCATCGGCCGCGGGCGCGTCTTCCTCGGCGGGCACCTCGCGCTCCTCGCCGTGTACGGGCTCCTGTTGACCGGCGGCGGACACCCCGCCCTGCCCTACGCGGTGCTCCTGCTGCACGGCGGCTTCTACGCCGCGACCGACGGGGTGCTGATGGCGGCCGCCGCCGACGCGGTCCCCGAGGAACACCGCGGCGGCGGGCTCGCCCTCGTCCAGACCGGACAGGCCCTCGCCCGGTTCGCCGCCTCGCTCGGCTTCGGCGCGGCCTGGACCGCCTGGGGCGCCCGCCCGGCGCTCCTCGTCGCGGCCGCCCTGCTGGCCGCGGTCGTCGCCGGGTGCGTCCGACTGCGGCCCTCGCACCACTGATCCCCCACCCCGAAAGGCCCCCATGACCCTCCAGCGCCGGATCCTGATCCTCGTCTCCGCCGTCGTGCTCCTCGCCGTCGTGGGGGCGCTCGCCGTCGTACGGGCCTCCACGCGCGCCGAGGAGAAGAACCGGACCCGGGCGGGCGGGCCCCCGGTCAGCCGAGGCGAGGTCTCGCTCGACCGGGGCGACGCCGGGGCGCGGATCGTCTTCCGGAACATGGCCTGGGGTCCGCACCGCGACGAGCTGGCCACCGCCGCGGCCACCGCACCCGACGGCCCCCGCACCGCGTCCGGCGTGAGCTGCCTGCGCTTCCACTCCGCCGCGGGCACCGGAATCTGCCTCCAGGCCGTCAAGGGCGGGGTTCAGGACACCTACCGGGCCGTCGTGCTCGACGCCCGTCTCCACGAGGTGTCCGCCCGCCCGCTGGCGGGCATCCCCACCCGGGCCCGGGTCTCGCCCGGCGGCCGGCTCGCCGCCTGGACGGTCTTCGTCGGCGGTGACTCGTACGCGGGCACGAACTTCTCCACCCGGACCTCGCTCCTCGACCTGCGCACCGGCCGGTTCGACGCCTCGCTGGAGGACTTCGCCATCCGCAAGGACGGGAAGGCCTACCGGAACGCCGACGTCAATTTCTGGGGCGTCACCTTCGCCGCCGACGAGCGGACCTTCTACGCGACGCTCGCGACGGGCGGACGGACCCACCTGGTCCGCGGGGACGTGGTCGAGCGGACCGTGACCACGCTCCGGGAGAACGTGGAGTGTCCGTCCCTGTCGCCCGACGGGACCCGGCTCGTGTTCAAGAAGCGGGTGCCCGGCCTGGCGGCCGACGCGCCCTGGAGGCTGTACGCCCTGGATCTCGCGTCCATGTGGGAGACCCCGCTCGCCGAGGACCGCAGCGTGGACGACCAGGTGGTGTGGCGCGACGGCCGGACCGTCGTCTACTCCCTTCCCGGGGACTTCGGAGCCGACCTGTACACCGTGCCGGCCGACGGCACCGGGGCCCCGGCCCGTCTCATGGCCTCGGCCCTCGCCCCGGCCTTCCTCGGCTGACGGCCGAGGGGAACGGAACGAGGGCCCGGGAACGAGGGGTCGGTGGCGGTGGCGGTGGCGGTGGCACGGGGCCGGCGCGCCGACCCCGGGAGCGCTACGCCGGGATCAGCGTCTTGCGGCGCCGTTTGCGGGGCGCCGCGCCCGAGACCCTGAGCTCGATGATCGACCGCACGGTCGGCCACTCCTCGTCGAGGATCGAGTAGAAGGCCGTACTGCGCACCGCGCCGTCCAGCCCCCGTGAGTGGGCCCGTCGGACCCCCTCCGAGGTGAATCCGAGGCGCTCCATCGCGGCCCGCGAGCGGCCGTTGCGGGCGTCCGCGCGCAGGGAGACGCGGCGCACGCCCCAGGTCTCGAAGGCGTGGCGGAGCATGAGCAGCTTCGCCTCGGTGTTGATGCCGGTGCCCTGGGCGCCCGGCGACAGCCAGGTGTTGCCGATCTCGGCGGCATCGGGGATCGCGGTCGCCGGGTCGCCGAACGGGACCCCGGGCACCGCGGGCCACACGAGCGGCCCCTGCCAGTAGTCGAGTTCCAGGAACCGGGTCGAACCGACGACCCGCCCGTCCGTGGCTCTGACCACGGCGAACGGGAGCGATCGACCCGCCGCCTGATCGGCGAGGGCACGGTCGATGTACTCGTGGGACGCCTGCAACCCGTGCGGTACGGGAGTGAAGGCGTAAGTCGTACGATCCTCGGCCCCGGCCATGGCCAAGGCCTCGGTGTGGTGGGGGGCGAGGGGCTCAAGCCGCACGCTGCGGCCGGCGAGGAGTACGGGTACGGGCACGGAGCCTTCGGTCCTTCTGGGCGGTGGGGTGGTTGCACAGTCTGCGCTCCTGACGTCACCCCCCGCGCAAAACGCGAGTGAAAGGCAACGGGCTGTCAGGTGAACGCGAGTGGCTCAATGTAGCCCCTCGAAGTCCTCTCATGAACCCCCTGAATGGCAACGTCGCGGCCACGTTTTTCGATCAGTTCCGTCCCCGGGGCGCGGAGCCCGCAACCCTGATCCACGGACAACCGTTCCACCGCTCGACACGGACCGCCCGGCCGGCCGAACCGGCCCCGACCCGAGGCCGTGGCAGGGCCCCTGACCTGCGAAGACGCCGGGTGATCCGCGCGCCTGCGGCGGCGGCTGCGAAGGCTCGCTCCGCGGACGATCACGCCGCGCGCCCCGACACCTCAGGGCATCGAACAGGCGGTCGCCGGCGGAGTGTGCGCGGGCGGGCGGATCGCGAGGGCGCCCCGTTGCTCCACCCGGGTCGCACGCGGGCCCGATCACGTCCCGACGAGCCCCCGGGGACGCCCCCGCGCCCCGGTCCGGCGCGCCCCTCGGCGCGGTGAGTGGTCGACCGGGCGCGCGCGTCCGGTCGCAGGGGAGCGGGCCCGCGCGGGCCGTCGTAACGTCAGGGGGAACCGCTGTCGGAGATCGGGAGGATCCCATGCTGCGAGGTCTCGCCACGCTCAGTTTCTGGGCGCACGACCTGGACGCCGCGAAGCGCTGGTACACCGAGCTGCTGGGGATCGAGCCGTACTTCGAGCGCCCCGGATACGTGGAGTTCCGGATCGGCGACCGGCAGGACGAACTGGGGATCATCGATGCCCGGTACGCCCCGCCCGGCGCCGTCATCGGGACCCCCTCCGGGGTCGTCGCGTACTGGCACGTGGACGATCTGCCGGCGACCCGCCGCAGGCTCCTGGAGCTGGGGGCCAAGGAGTACCAACCGATCACGGAGTGGGGCGATGCCGGCTTCGCGACCGCCTCGGTGATCGATCCCTTCGGCAATGTGCTCGGCGTCATGTACAACCCGCACTACGTGGAGATCACGGAGGGTTCGGAGCCCGCCTGAGGCCCTTCGCGCGACTGCGCGGCCGCCTGAGATCATCGGGGCATGGACGACGTACTGCGGCGGCTGGCCTCCGTCGGGCCCTTCTTCACCGTGCCGTACGGGAAGGAGCCGCCCGGCCCCGGTTTCCGCCCGCTCGACGCGTTGTACACGGAGCACCTCGACCCGTACGTGAACGAGGTGGGACGACGCATCCGCAGCGGGCCCGGCCGGGTGGCGGCCTCCACCGCGCAGTTCGGGATCGCCTCGCGACTCTGGTCGCTCGGGCTCGGCTGCGCCGCTCTGGCCGGGCGGGTGCCGGACCTGGCGCCCGACCGGGTCTGGTGGCGGCTGCCCGGAGCCGGCTCGCTGGAACTGTGGCTGCCCGGACCCGGGGAGGGCGCCCTGCCCGCCGAGGCGCTCGGCGACACCGTGCTCGGGAACCTGGCGGCACTGGACGCGCCGCTGCGCGCCCGGTTCGGGGTGTCCGCCAGGGTGTTGCGCGGCAACACCGCCTCCGGGCTGGTCGGGGCGCTGCGGGTGCTGCTCGACCGGGTGCCCGGCGGCCCGGCCGTGGCCCTGGTCGACGCGCTGCTGTCCGAGGACGGGGCGCTCGGCGGGACGGGCACCTTCGTGTACGAGGAAGGGCTCGGGGCGGCCTTCCTGCGCCGCAGTTGCTGCCTCTACTACAAGGTGCCGGGCGGCGGCCTCTGCGGGGACTGCGTGCTGCGCTCGCGCGGCCCGAAACGGAACGGGGCCATCGGGGAGTAGGCGTACCGCTCCCCGATGGCCCCGGCGACATCGCGCCGTCCTGTGTGACCGGCGCCGGTCACCCGGATTTCCGACTAGAAGGTCAGGTTCCAGGCGTCGATCTTGCCGGTGTCGCCCCCGGCGTTGTCGTTCACGCGCAGCTTCCAGGTGCCGTTCGCGACCTCGGAGGAGGCGTTGACGGTGTAGGTCTGCGCGATGTTGTCGGCGCTGCCGCCGGCCCGGTTGTGCACGGTGTAGACCGTGCCGTCCGGGGCGATCAGGTCGACCTTGAGGTCACCGGTGTAGGTGTGCTTGACGTCCACGCCCACCTTGAGGGTGGCCGGGGCGTTGCCCGTGACCCCGCTGACGGTGATCGGGCTCTCGACGGTCGCGTTGTCGGCGATCGCGAAGTCGGCCTGGTTCTCGAAGTACTTGCCGGCCGGCGGAGTGGAGCCGCCGACCGCCTTCAGCGCGTCGACCTGACCCTCGCCGAAGAAGCCGTTCTTGGTGGTGGTGCCGGTGCAGCGGCTGTCCGAGGGGCAGGCGACGTCGTTGGCCTGGGTGGCCAGCTTGTCGCGGATCTGCGCCGGGGTGATGCCCGGGTTGGCGCTCGCGAGGAGCGCGGCCACACCCGCGACGTGCGGGGAGGCCATCGAGGTGCCGCTCATGGTGCCGTACTTGCCGCCCGGCTGGGTGCTGTAGATGCCGGTGGCGTCGCCGCCCGGGGCCGTCACGTCGATGACGTTCAGGCCGTAGTTGGAGTACGAGGCCTTCGCGGTGGTGCCCATCGCCGACACCGTGACCACGCCGGGGAGTTCGGTCGGGATGTCCAGGCAGGCGTTGGTGATGGTGCGGGTGACCGGCGTCGAGTCGTTCGGACTCTCGGTGTCGGTCTTCTTGTTGGCCAGGTCGATGTTGGAGTTGCCCGCGGCCGCGACCTGGAGCGAACCCTTGCCCTCCGCGTACTCCTGGGCGCGCTTGACGCCCTCGATGATCGCGGCCTGGTCGGCGTTGTCCGGGCAGTTGAACTGCCAGGGGTCCGTGTAGTAGCTGTTGTTGGTGACCTTGAAGCCGTGGTCACCGGCCCACATGAACCCGCAGACGGTGTTCTCGGCGAAGAACAGCGAGGAGCCGGGCTCGGCGATGCGCACCGAGGAGATCTTCACGCCCGGGGCCACACCGACGACACCCTTGCCGTTCTTGGCCGCCGCGACGGTGCCCGCCACGTGCGTGCCGTGGGTGCCGACGTCACGCCAGGCCCCGGTACGGGTGTCCGGCTTGCCGTAGGCGCAGGAGGCGGAGTCCGCCGCGTTGAAGTTCGGCGCCAGGTCCTGGTGCTGGTCGTCCACACCGGTGTCCAGGATGCCGACCTTGACCGAGGCGGAGCCGGTGGTGACGGCCCAGGCCTGGTCGGCCTTGATCTGCGCCATGTCCGCGCGGACCGGTTCGCCCGCCGGGGTCGTGGACTGCGCGGGGTTGGCGGGCAGCGCCGGGTTGTAGGCGTCGGCCGGCACGTCGGAGGTGCGGGTGGCGCCGACCTGCTGGACCCCGCTCACGCCGCGCATCGTCGAGGCGAAGGTGCCGGACGCGGAGTGGGCGACGATCACACCGATGGCGTCGTAGGACTGGAAGACCGTGCCGCCGTTGGAGGCGACGGCCGACCGGACCGCCGAGGTGTCACCGGGAGTGGTGATCACGAGGTAGGCGCGGGTGCCGGCAACCCAGGTCGCACTCTGGGAAGTCGGCGCCGCCGCCGGGGCCACGGCCTTGGCAGCCGGGGCGGACGGAGAGACGGGGGCGGTGCCGGCGAGCGCGGCGGGGGCCCCGAAGGTGAGAGCGGCGCCGAGGGCGGCCGCCAGCACCAAGGCACGTCGAGGTCGGCTGGATATGTGGGGTATCAATGCGTCCTCCGATGACCCGGTGGTGCGGGTGGCACCTATCGGGTCGTACGAAACGAGTGGTGGACGCAAGATGTCAGACGCCTGGCCCGGTAGGGAAGTACCTTTTACCGCAGGCAAGTTGATGATCTTGTGGCTGAAAATCGCCGTACCGTACCGGTTTTCGTCGCCCGATGCGGGAGCGAACCGCGAACTCCGCCGCGAGCGGCCGGATCTCGCCCTGTCCGGCGCGCGGGCCGGGCCGTCGACCCGCCGGGCGGCGGCCCCTGCGGCGGTGCGCCGGCGGGCCGGAGGCCGGGGGCGGATCCGGTCAGCGGGGCGACGGGTTCGCCCCTGCACACCAGCGGGTCCCCTCGTGCGAGGGGACCCGCTGGTGTGCAGGGGCGAGGTGCGGGCCGGCCGGGTCGGGCACCGTGGGGGCGAGCCCCGCCCGGCCGGCCCCGGGGGAGGGCCGGCGTCGCGCCGGGCCCACCCCCTCACGGGCGTTCCGGTCAGACCGGGACGCCGTCCTTGTCGCTGCCCGACTGGACGGGTACGGCGGTCGGTTCCCCGGCGGGATCCGTCGCGTGCGCGTCGTCGACCAGCGTGGTCTCGTCGAAGGGGAGGCGGCCCGCGAGGACTTCGGTCGCGCGCTCGCGGTCGAACTCCTTGGTCCACGTCCCGATCAGCACCGTCGCGACGGCGTTGCCGGCGAAGTTGGTCAGCGCCCGCGCCTCGCTCATGAACCGGTCGATGCCCACGATCAGGCCGACTCCGTCCACCAGCTCCGGCCGGTGGGACTGGAGGCCGCCGGCCAGGGTGGCCAGACCCGCGCCGGTCACCCCGGCCGCGCCCTTCGAGGCGATGATCATGAACAGCAGCAGCGAGATCTGCTCGCCCAGCGCGAGCGGCTTGCCCATCGCCTCCGCGACGAACAGCGAGGACATCGTCAGGTAGATCGCGGTCCCGTCCAGGTTGAAGGAGTAGCCCGTCGGCACCGTGATGCCGACCACCGGTCGAGAGACCCCGACGTGCTCCATCTTCGCGATCAACCTCGGCAGCGCCGACTCGGAGGAGGACGTCGACAGGATCAGCAGGAACTCCCGACCGAGATAGCGCAGCAGGGAGAACACGTTGATGCCCGTGCACACCCGCAGCAGCGTGCCCAGCACCACGAACACGAACAGCAGACAGGTCGTGTAGAAACCGATCATGATCACGGCCAGGGACTTCAACGCGTCGATGCCGGTGGCCCCGACCACCGCCGCGATCGCCCCGAAGGCACCCACCGGCGCCGCCCACATGATCATCGCCAGTACCCGGAAGACCAGCTTCTGGATGTGACCGATCCCGCGCAGCACCGGCTCGCCCGAGCGCCCCATGGCCTGGAGGGCGAAACCGCAGAGCAGTGCCACCAGCAGCGTCTGGAGCACCTCGCCCCCGGTGAAGGCGGACACCATCGTGGTCGGGATGATCCCCAGCAGGAACTCCTGTGTGCTCTCCGCCCCGCCCGCCTTGGCCTGTGCCTCGCCGGCGCTGCGCGCCGCCTCGGTCAGGTGCAGTCCGCTGCCCGGCTCCAGCAGGTTCCCCACCAGCAGGCCGATGGCCAACGCCACCGTGGACATGACCATGAAGTAGCCGAGGGCCAGACCGCCGACCGCGCCCACCTTCGCGGCCTTGCGCACCGAGCCGATGCCCAGCACGATCGTGCAGAAGATCACGGGCGAGATCATCATCTTGATGAGGTTGACGAAGCCGGTGCCCAGCGGCTTCAGCTCGACGGCCACGCCGGGGGCGGCGAAGCCCACGGCGATGCCGAGCAGCACCGCGGCGATCACCGCGATGTAGAGATAGTGGGTCTTGTCGCGCCTGGCGGCCACGATGCCTCCTGGTGGTGATTGCGTTCCGGGAGACCATCGCCCAGCCTGTGACCCCGGTCACCCTTGCGTTCATTGAGTTCACGGCCGGGTGCAGACTGAGCGCCATGTTCCGCTTCCCCCGACCGCCGCGCAGCCTCGCCGGCCAGCTCTTCGCCATGCAGGTGTTGCTGGTCGCCGTCGTCCTCGCCGGCTGCGCGGTCTTCGCCTACGCGACCGCCCGCGGCCAGGCCGAGGAGGCCGCCCGCCTCCAGGCCGGGGCCGTCGCCCGCGCGGTCGCCGACTCGCCCTCGGTGGTCGAGGCGGTACGGGGCGCCGGACGCGGGACCGACCCGTCGGCGGCGCTCCAGCCCTACGCGGAACGGGTGCGGGTCGACTCGGGCGTGGACTTCGTGACGATCATGTCCCCGGAGGGGGTGCGCTGGACCCACCGCGACCCGCGCCGCATCGGCGAACCCTTCCTCGGGAACACCGCCCCGGCGCTGCGGGGCGAAACCTTCGGCGAGACCTACACCGGCACCCTCGGTCCCTCGATCCGCGTGGTCACCCCGCTGCTGGACGACGGGCGGGTCGTGGGCATGGTCAGCGCGGGCATCACCGTCCGTGCGATCAGCGACCGGCTGGCCGGGCAGCTCTCGGCCCTCGTGTGGGTCGCGGCCGGCGCCCTCGCCCTCGGCGGCGTGGGGACGTACGTCGTCAACGCCCGACTGCGCCGGCACACCCACGGCATGAACGCCGCCGAGCTGAGCCGTGTGTACGACTACCACCAGGCGGCCCTCCACGGGGTGCGGGAGGGCCTGCTGATGCTCGACGGGCGGCGCCGGATCACCCTGATCAACGACGCGGGCCGCGAACTGCTCGGCCTGTCCGGCGAGGTCAGGGGCACCGGGGTCGCCGACCTCGCCCTGCCCGCGCCCCTCACCGGAGCCCTGCTCGCGGACCGGCCCCGGGTGGACGAGGTGCACCTGACCGCGGACCGGGTCCTGGTGGTCAACAGTTCCCCCGTGGCGGGCGGTGGCCGCCGGGGTACCGTGGTCACCTTGCGCGACCACACCGAACTCCAGTCGCTCGCGGGGGAGTTGGACAATGAGCGGAGATTCACCGAAGCGCTGCGCTCGCAGGCCCACGAGGCGGCCAACCGGCTGCACACCGTGGTCTCCCTCATCGAACTCGGCCGCGCGGACGAGGCGGTGGAGTTCGCCACCGCCGAACTGGAGCTGGCCCAGGCCCTCACCGACGAGGTGGTCACCGCCGTCGGCGAACCCGTGCTGGTGGCCCTGCTGCTCGGCAAGGCCGCGCAGGCACACGAGCGCGGGGTCGAGCTGATCGTCACCCCGGACAGCAGCGCCGTCGACACGGGCCCCGGGTCGCCGCCGGCGCGGGACCTCGTCACGGTGCTCGGCAACCTCGTCGACAACGCCGTCGAGGCGCTCACGGGCACCCGGGGCGGGCGGGTCGCCGTCACGGTCCGGCCCGACGGCGAACAGATCCTGATCCGGGTCGCCGACAACGGCCCCGGGCTGCCCGAGGGCGCCGGCGCCGACGTCTTCCGGCGCGGCTGGTCCGGCAAGGGGGAGGGGCGCGGGCTCGGCCTCGCGCTGGTCCGTCAGGTGGCCCACCGCAACGGCGGCAGCGCGGACGCCGCCCGCGGCGCGGACGGGGGCGCCGAGTTCACCGTACGACTCCCCGTGCGCCGCGAGGTGCGGGCATGAGCGCCCCCGCGGTGCGGGTCCTGGTGGTCGAGGACGACCCGGTGGCCGCCGACGCGCACACGCTCTACGTCGACCGGGTGCCCGGCTTCACCGCCGTCGCCGCCGTCCACTCACTGGCCGAGGCCACCCGCGTACTGGAACGGACCCGGATCGACCTGCTGCTCCTCGACCTGACCCTGCCCGACGGCCACGGGCTGCGCTTCGCGCGCGGACTGCGGGCGGCGGGGCACCCCGTGGACGTGATCGTGGTGACCTCGGCGCGGGACCTGGCCGTGGTCCGCGAGAGCGTCTCGCTCGGGGTCGTGCAGTACGTGCTGAAACCCTTTGCGTTCCCGACCCTGCGCGAACGCCTGCTGCGCTACGCCGAGTTCCGTGCGACGGCGGGGGAGGCGGCCGGTCAGGACGACGTCGATCGGGCGATGGCCGCCCTGCGCGCACCCCGCCCGGCGGAACTCCCCAAAGGCCTCAGCGCCCCGACCCTGGACAGGGTCGCGGCGCTGCTGCGTACGGCCGACGACGGGCTGACCGCCGCCGGGGCGGCCGAGGCGGCCGGGATCTCCCGGATCACCGCCCGCCGCTACCTGGAGCACCTGGTGGACACCGGTCGCGCGGACCGGACCCCCCGGTACGGCCAGGTGGGCCGCCCCGAACTGCGTTACCGCTGGCTCGCGGAGACCGGCTCGGTGTCGAAGGTGTAGAACTTCCGGTGGTCCAGCATGTCGGCCGGGGTCACGTCGTTCCACGGCCGCATCGTGTCGTTGAGGTCCACGACGTTGGTGGTGCCGGCAGCCGGCAGGTACGTGGACTGCGGGTGCCTGGCCTGCCAGTCGGCCCACAGCTTGTCGATGTACGCGTGGTGCATCCAGAACACCGGGTCGTTCGGGGAGACGCCGGTGGCCATCTGACCGCCGACCCAGACGTGCACCCGGTTGTGGAGGTTGGCGCCGCGCCAGCCCTCCAGGTTGTTGCGGAAGCCGTTCGAGGCGCTGTTCCAGGGGGCCATGTCGTACACCGGCATGGCCAGTACGGCTTCCACCTCGGCCTTGGTGGGCAGTTCGGCCACACCGGTGCCGAGGGCGCGCCGCAGGTAGGACCGGCCGTCCACCCGGACGTCTATGTTCCACTTGCCCGTCGCGTAGGCGAACGGCCCGTCGAGGACCTGCCCGTCCCGGGCCCGACCCGTACCGCCGAGGAAGTCGGCGGCCCAGAGGGAGGAGCGGGTGGTGCGGTCCGTCGTCCAGTCCCAATAGGGAAGGGAAACGCTCTTGTCCACGACCTGGAGCGCCGCTTCGAACTCCAGGAGAAACCGGCGGTGCCAGGGGAGGAAGGACGGGGACCGGTGACCGACCCGGTCACCGGAGTCGGTGTCGCTCATGATGAAGCCGTTGTGCGTGGTCACGAAGCGGTCGTAGCGACCGGTGCGCTTCAGTTCGAGCAGCGCGTTGGTGAAGGCGCGCTTCTCCTCGGACGTGAGCGAGGCCTGGTTCTTGCGCACGGTCATCACATGCCGCCCATCGGGACGAGGGTCGCGCCCTGGAGCTCGCGCACGGCGGCGCGGGCGAGCGAGATCGGGGTGGCGAAGGTCTCGTAGTGGTTGACCACGCTGATCCAGCTGCCGTCGGCGTTCTGCATCACGTGGAGTTCGCTGCCGTCTATGCGGACGGTGGGAAGGCCGGGCGAGTGGTGGCCGCCGTGGTGACCGCCGCCGGTGGCGGCGGCGGTGATCTGTATGCGGCGTCCCTTGTAGACCTCGTCGACCGTGCCGGCGGGTATCGCGGCGCGGGAGTCGGTGCCGGCCGCGTACGCGGTGGCGCCCGCGAGGCCGATGACGGAGAGTGCGCCGGCAGTGGTACCCAAGGCCTGCCTGCGGGTGATCTTGTTCATGCCCGAAGAACTATCAGGCGAGCGGGGCCAGTTGACCGCTATCCGGACATCGAAGGATAAGTTTCACATCGAACGAATGGGGCGTTCTTCCCGTTCGAGCCGAGTTCGATGGTCCGAACAGGAAGATCTGCGTCAGTAAGTCTACTCGCCAGTAATTCTTTCGGCGTCTCGCGGTTCTCATGAGCGGGATCACACCGGAGAGTCGGCCGGAAGGTGTGGCGAAACGCCGCTCTCGACGCCGCTTGGGGTTGCCGCGGGGTCGCCTCGGGGTCGCCTTGGGAACTAAAAGCCCGATATCGTCCTATAGTCCCGACATGGCCCTGCATGAGACGAAGGACGCATCCGCCACCGACTCCGACACGGACGTGTTCGCGTCCGTCCTGAGCGGGCAGGTTCTCCCCAAGTACCGGATGCCCGAGGACCACTCATCCACCGAGGTGGTCTACGAGCTGATCAGCAACGAGCTGCTCCTCGACGGCAACGCGGCCCAGAACCTGGCCACCTTCTGCACCACCTGGTCCGACGACGGCGTCCACCGCCTGATGAACCTGTGCCTCGACAAGAACATGATCGACAAGGACGAGTACCCGCAGACGGCCGAGATCGAGGCCCGCTGCGTCAACATCCTCGCCGACCTGTGGAACGCCCCGGAGGGGACCACCGGCACCGGCTGCTCCACCACCGGCTCCAGCGAGGCCGCCATGCTCGGCGGACTCGCCCTCAAATGGCGTTGGCGCGCGGCCCGCGAGGCCGCCGGATTGCCCACCGACCGACCCAACCTGGTGTGCGGGCCGGTGCAGATCTGCTGGGACAAGTTCGCCCGCTACTTCGACGTCGAACTCCGCCAGGTCCCCCTGGAGCCGGGCGCCACCGGCCTGCGGCCGCATCAGCTCGCCGATCACGTCGACGAGAACACCATCGGTGTCGTCGCCATCCTCGGCGTCACCTACACCTGTGACTACGAACCCGTCGCCGAGATCGCCGCCGAACTCGATCGGATCCAGCAGACCCGCGGCTGGGACGTGCCCATCCACGTGGACGCCGCCAGCGGCGGCTTCGTCGCGCCCTTCCTCCACCCCGACGTGGTGTGGGACTTCCGGCTGCCGCGCGTGGCCTCGGTCAACACCTCGGGACACAAGTACGGGCTCGCGCCCCTCGGCGTCGGCTGGATCGTCTGGCGCACCGCCGACCTGTTGCCCGCCGACCTCGTCTTCGACGTGGACTACCTCGGCGGCGACATGCCGACCTTCGCCCTCAACTTCTCCCGCCCGGGCGGCGAGATCATCGCCCAGTACTACCTGTTCCTGCGCCTGGGCAAGGGCGGCTACCGGCGCGTCCAACAGGCCTGCGCCGACACCGCCCAGTACCTGGCCGGCGAGATCGCCGGGATGGGCCCCTTCACCCTGCTCTACGACGGGCGCGGCGCGCTGCCCGCCGTCTCCTACACCCTCGCAGACCCGGACGGTGCGGGCTTCACCCTCTACGACCTCTCCGACCGGCTGCGGATGCGCGGCTGGCAGGTGCCCTCGTACCCGCTGCCGGCCGACCGCGACGACACCGTGATCCAACGCGTGCTGATCCGGCACGGGGTGACGCGCGATCAGATCGCCCTCTTGGTCACCGATCTGAAGGCGGCCGTCGAGCACCTGGTCAAGCACCCGCAGCCCGTTCCCACCACCGAGCCCCGGTCCGGGTTCCACCACTGACGGCGGCGGCCGTCGCGACCTCGTGCGCGGCGGCCGCGCCCGTGGCGGTGCGGCGGCGGACGGGCCGTGCGGCGGGGTGGCGCCGAGGGGGCCGCCCGGTCGTCCTCGACGTACGTCGGCCCCCGCGTCCGGTGTCGCTCGGCGTGTCGCTCAGCGGGCTCCGAAGTTCTGCGTCCACCAGGGACCGCCGGAGCCGTTGTGGATCCCCACGCCGATGTCCTTGAAGGAGCAGTTGAGGATGTTGGCGCGGTGACCCGGGCTCTTCATCCACGAATCCATCACGGACTGGGCCGTCTGCTGCCCCCTCGCGATGTTCTCCCCGTACGTCGACCAGTCGTAGCCGGCGGCGGTGGTCCGCTTGCCCGGGTCCGCGCCGTCGGGGTTGGTGTGCGCGAAGAAGTCACGTTGGGCCATGTCGTCCGAGTGCCCCTGGGCGGCCGCCCGCAGTTGCGAGTCCTCCTTGAGCGGCCCGCAACCGGCCTTCGAACGCTCGGAGTTGACCAGTGCCACCACCTGGCCGGCCACGCCCTGCGGCGGGGCGGGCGCCGGCGCGGGCGCGGAGGGGCGCGGGGCCGGCGGGTCGCTCTTGGTCCGCTTCGGGGTCGGCTTCGGCTTCGGGGTCTGGCTCGGCGACGGCGAGGCGGAGACCGACGCGGAGGGCGAGGCGGAGGCGGAGGCGGACGGAGAGGGCGACGGCGACGCAGAGGCCGAGGGGCGGGCCGTGCTCGCGTCGGGCGCGGAGAGGGCCGCCAGCGGGGACGCGGGGGCGCTGCCGGCGGCCTCGGGTTCACCGGAGCCGGGGAGCGAGCCGAGGTACACCAGGCCGCCGCCCGCGACGCACGCGGCGATGACCGCGCCGCCGATGGCCCGGCGGCGGTTCTGGCGCCGCCTGCGCAGGGCGCCGCGACCGGCTGCGGCGTCGGCGTGTCCGTCGGCGCCCTCGCCCTGTTCGACCGCCTTGCGGCGGGCCGCCCGGCCCGGGCCGGACACCACCGGGGACAGCTGCGTCGCCGCGTCGGCGAACGAGGCCCCCGCATCGGGCGAGCCCCCCGAGCCGTACGGGGCGCCCGCGTCGTACGGGGTACCCGAGCCGTACGGGGCGCTCGCGTCGTACGCGGGGCCGGAGCCGGCGTAGGCCGCGCCCACCGGGGTCATGCCACCCGCGCCGGCCGCGGCCGACCGGACGCCGGCCAGCAGCGCCGCACCGACCGGCACCAGTGCCAGCCCGGCCAACAGGCCCTCCGCCGGGACCAGGCCGCTCCACAGCCCCGAACAGCGCACGCACTCCCGCGCGTGCCGGGCTATTCGCTTGCGCCACAGCGTCGAGGGGAGCCCGTCCCAGCCCGCCGCGAGCGTCCGCAGCCCCTCGCACGGAGGTTGGGCGTCCAGTGCCCGCTCGACCACGCGCGCCGATTCCAACTGGGCCTTCATCCGCTGGACCCGGACCGCCGTGTGCTGGGGGGAGAGCTCCAGGGCGGCCGCCATCTCGCCGCGCGTCAGCTCACCGGCGCACTCCAACCACCACAGCGACAGCAACGCCCGGTCGTCGGGCTCCAGCCAACGGGTCGCCCGGGCCGTCTCCCGGCGCTGCCCCTCCAGGTTGAGCCGTACGACGGTCAGGTCGACGAAGTCGGCGCCGGGGTCCGCGACGTCCCAGGCAGCGTCCAGGCCGCTCTCGCCCGGACCGCTCTGCCGGGCCGCCCAGTGGGCGCGTATCCGGTTCATCGCGATCGCGACCAGCCAGGACCGGAAGCTGTCGTCCGTGCGCAGACCGCCCAGTCCGTCCAGTGCCCGCAGCATGGTGTCCTGCACCACGTCGTCCACGTCACAGGACCCGTTCAGGGCCCGGCCGACGATGTTGTAGACGAGCGGCAAGTAGGTGCTGACGAGCTCGTCCTGCGCGCGGGGATCGCCCGCGCGGGCCGCTGCCACCAGCGCTGCCGTGTGCTCTGTACTCATGTGATGTTCCCTGTCCGTACCGGCGGTCGATGATGCCCAATACCTGGGAGACCGTCGAGAGGGGCCCCGATAACACTTATCCGGAAGACGAATCCGCCGCCACCCCGCGACCGTGTCATCGGCCACCCGGGCGGGGTGGCGTTCGGCCGCATCGTCGGCCCGGGCGATCCGCCCCGGGGCGGCAAGCATCGCATCACCGGGCGCCGCGCCCCACACCGCCGTTGCCCCGGAGGCGCGGGACTCGCCGGCGCCGCTTCGACGACCGGACCGCGTGCCGGCGGGCCTGGAACACCGCCGCTGCGGGAGTTGCTCAGAGCAGCGGGGACAGCGCCGCCGTGGCCGCGCGCAGGGCGGGCGCGTACGCCTCGATCTCCTCACGGGAGACGAGGAAAGTGACGGTGGTGACCGAGACCCCGCCGACCGGGCGACCGTCCGGGCCCTCGATCGCCGCGCCGATGCAGCGGATGGTCGGCTCGTTCTCCTCGTCGTCCACCGCGAAGCCCCGGGCGCGGACGACGTCCAGCTCCGCCATCAGTGCCCGCGCGGTGGTCAGCGTCCCCGGAGTGCGGCCCGGCAGGCCGGTGGCGGCGATCAGTTCCCGTACCTCCCCGGTCGTCAGGCCGGCCAGAATGCTCTTGCCGATCGCCGTGGTGTGCAACGGCATCCGCATGCCCACCCGGGACGCCGTCCGGAAGGGCTGGTCGCTCTCCAGCTTCCGGATGTAGGTGATCGTCTCCCCGCTGTGCAGGGCGAGATGGACCGTCTGACCCGTGGCCCGCCGCAGCTCGCGCAGGATCTCCTCGACGCTCGCCGGCTCCCCGCCACTGACCAGCGCCGTCAGCCCCCGCAACCGGGGCCCCACGCCGTAGCGGCTCCCCTCCTCGGCGCGTACGAAGCCCTGCTCGATCAGCGAGGCCAGGATCCGGAAGGTGCTCGACTTGGGAACGGCCGCCGCGGCCGTCAGATCTGCCAGCCGGTGCGGGCCGCCCGGGGCGGCCACCGCCTCCAGGATCCGGAGCGACTTCTCCAACGCGGAACCCGCCGCCGACGCCCGCCCGCCGCGCGTGACGCCATCGGCTCCAGATGCTGCATCCGTTGACACGGGGTCTCCCGGCGTGTGTAAGGTCCGAAACAGTAAGTGCCGGTACACGATACGTCGTTCCACTACGTGGAACAACTGGGGGTTCCTTGTTGTCCTGTCATCCCTACGCGGTGATAGCGGCGCAGCGCCTGCTGCCGGTGTTGCGCGACGCCGACGCCGACGAGGCCGTCCGCCGGACCACCGCCCTCCTCGCCGCGGGCTGCCGCGCCGTGGAACTGACCACCTCCACCCCCGGTTGGGCCGACGCCGTGGCCCGGACCGCGCCGCTCACCGACGCCACCGGCCGCTCCGCGCTGATCGGCGTCGGCACCGTCACCACCGCCGCCCAGGCCGAACAGGCCCTCGACGCCGGCGCCGGGTTCCTGATCTCCCCCTACCCGGCGCCCGAGGTGCGCGCGTTCGCCCGCCGGCGCGGGGCGGCCTTCATCGAAGGCGGATTCACCCCCGGCGAGATCGCCGAGGCCGCCCGGACCGCGGGCGCCGCGAAGGTCTTCCCCGCCCACGTGGGCGGACCCCGGTTCATCCGCTCCCTCAAGGCCGTCCTCCCCGAGGCGCTGATCATTCCGACCGGGGGCATCCGACCGGGCGAGGTCCGCGAATGGCTCGCCGCGGGGGCGGGCGCCGTCGGGATCGGCGAGGGGCTCCCGGCCGACCCCGGCGAACTGGCCGCCGTCTTCGCCGAACTGGCCCTGCCGTGCTGCCCACGCTGCACCCCGGAGCGCTGACCGTGCCCGGACGGCCGCACCCGACGGACTACGACGTCCTCGTCCTCGGCGAGGTCCTCGTCGAGATCCACGCCGACGCAGCCCTGCGCGAGGCCGCCGACGGAACCCCCGCCCGCCTCTCCTACTCGGGCGACGCGCTGAACGCCGCCGCGGCGGCGGCGGCAGCCGGAGCCCGGACCGCCCTGCTGGCCGTGGTCGGCGAGGACGAGCTGAGCGTGCCGCTGCTGGCCCGCGCCACCGCCCTCGGCGTGGACGTCTCCCACGTGCGCCGCGCCCGGCGCCCCAACGGCGCCTACCTGCTCTCCGCGGACACCGAGGGCGACCGGGAGTTCGTCTACTGGCGCACCGGCAGCGCCGGCTCCACCCTCTCGCCCCGGCACATCGCCTCCTGGCGGGGGCTGCTGACCGGCTCCCCGACCCTGATCACCAGCGGCATCACCGGCGCCCTGTCACCGAGCAGCCGTGAGGCGGTGGTGGCCGCCGCCCGGATCGTGCACGAGGCGGGCGGGCACCTCTCCTACGACCCCAACCACCGCCCCCGCCTGACCGGTCGGGGCGAGGCCCGCTCCCTGCTGGCCCTGATCGCCCCGCTGACCGGGCTGCTCAAGACCTCCTGCCCGGCCGACGCGCTCGCGCTGGTGGACACCGATGAACCGCTCCTCGCGGCGGCCCGCTACCGGGCACTCGGCGCCCGCGCCGTCGCCGTCACCGGGGGCGCCGACCGGCTGCTGCTGGACGACGGGTCGGGGCCCGTGTTCCATCCGGTGCCCGTCAACGCCGCGCCCGTCGACGCGACGGGCGCGGGCGACTGCTTCACCGGTACCGTCACCGCCCGGCTCGCGCTGGGCGACACCCTCGCGGACGCCGTGTCGTACGGGCTGGCCGCGGCCTCCCTGTCCGTGTCCGGCCGAGGCGGCACCGGACGCGTCCCCACCTTCGCCGAGACGGCGGCCCTGGCCGCGGCCCACCGGGGGAGGGCCCGCTCCGACTGACCGCCGACCGGCGATCGCCCCGTACGGCCGGTCCCGTACGGCCGGTCCCGGGGGCTCCTTACGGTGCTTCGAGCAGGGCGATCTCCGCCGGCGACAGGCGCAGCGACCCGACGGCGACGTTCTCGACCAGGTGATCCGGGTTCCCGGTACCCGGGATCGCCAGCACGTGGGCGCCCCGGCTCAGCGTCCACGCCAGGCGGAGCTGGGCCGTGGAGACCCCGTGCTCCGCGGCGAGCGCGAGCACCCGCGGCCCGTCGGTCTCCACGACCCCCGCCTCCCGGCCCGCGCCGGCGATCGCGAAGAACGGCACGAAGGCCACGCCCTGCTCGCCGCACGCGTCCAGGAAGGCGTGGTCCTCGGCCGGGGAACCGATCCCGTACGGGTTCTGCACGCAGACCACGGGCGCGATGGCCCGCGCCTGCGCGAGGTGGTCGGGGCGCGCGTTGGAGATCCCGAGGTGGCGGATCAGCCCGGCCGTGCGGAGTTCGGCGAGGGCCCCGAAGTGCTCGGCGATCGAACCGGTGCTCTCGCGCCGGGGCACGCGCAGATTGACCACGTCGAGGTGGTCGCGGCCCAACTGGCGCAGGTTCTCCTCGACCTGGCCGCGCAACTGGTCGGGCTCCGCCCACCACCAGTTCCCGTCGGCGTCGCGGCCGGGGCCCACCTTGGTGGTGATGACCAACTCGTCGCCGTACGGGGCGAGCGCCCGGTTGATGAGCTCGTTCGCCGAACGCAGCGGGGAGAAGTAGAAGGCCGCGGTGTCGATGTGGTTCACCCCGAGCTCCACGGCCTTGCGCAGCACGCCCGTGACCCGGTCGCGGTCGCTCGGGGAACCGTCGGCGAGGTGGGTGAGGCGCATCGCGCCGAAGCCGATCCGGTTGACGGTCAGATCGCCCAGCCACCAGGTTCCGGCCGCAGCCGCATCGATCGTTTCAGAGGTCATGCGGCACTCTCGCACACCCCACCCGCAGGGCTCCCACCTGCGGTGCGCTGCACCCGGCGGACCCAGGCCCCGGCCCTACCCAGCAGCCTCGCGCATGGAGGCGCCGCCGGGCCGGGTCGTTTCGCGGCCCGGCGGCGCCGGTCAGGAGGGCCCTGTCAGGGCCGGGATCAGCGGCCGCGCAGACCCCGGTCGACGGCCGTGATCAGCTCGCCGTCGGCGGTGTCGGCGTCCAGCGACCAGAACATCGCGCCGCCCAGGCCGTTGTCCCGTACGTACCGCGTCTTGGTGCGCAGCACCTGCGGGTCGTCGTACGTCCACAGGGTGGTGCCGTCGAACAGCCAGGCGTGGCCGCCGCGTCGGTCGCGGTGGAGCGTGAACGTCCCCGAGTCGGCCAGCCGGCGCAGTTCCTTGTAGTCCGCGTAGCCCGCCGCCCAGGCGGCCGGCGCGGGGCCCGTCGCGGGCTGCCCCAAGCCGTCGCCGCCGCCGCTGACGCCGGTCCAGCCCTGCCCGTAGAAGGGCATGCCCATCACCAGCTTCCGCGCCGGCGCGCCGCGGCGCAGCCAGGCGTCCACGGTGCCGTCCACGCTGAAGTCGTTCCGCGCGTACAGCGCGGACTGCTGGGCGGTGTTCTTCTCACCCGACACGTGGAAGTCGTAGCCCTGGAGGGTGACGAAGTCGAGGTCGCGCATGATCCGGGGGACATCGAAGCCCGCGTCGATCTTGGCGGGCGCGGTCGGGACGAAGGCGGTCAGCTCGTACGTCCGCTTCTGCTTCTGCCCCCGGCCGTACGCGTCGAGCTGCGTACGGAACTCCTTGATCAGCTCGGTGAAGTTGCGCTTGTCCTCCGGCCGGTACTTCGTGTCCGTGTCGCCGGCCGAGCCGGGCCATTCCCAGTCGAGGTCGATCCCGTCGAAGACCCCGGCGGCCGCGCCCTGACCGCCTCGGACGCCGTCCTGCGGCAGGTTCCCCTTGATGTAGAGGTCGATGCAGGACCGGACGAGGGCCTTGCGCGAGGCGGGGGTGAGCGCGGCGTCCGAGAAGTTCGTCGACCAGCTCCAACCGCCCAGGGAGATCAGCACCTTGAGTCCCGGGTGCCGGGCCTTCAACTCGCGCAGCTGATTGAAGTTGCCGGCCAGGGGCTGACGGTCGTCGTCGGCCACCCCGTCGACGGAGTTCGCTGCGTCGAGCGGGCGCGCGTAGTCGGCCCACGCGTCGGCCTCGCCGGGGACGTTGCCCGTGAAGCACTTGCCCTCGGGACTGATGTTGCCGAAGGCGTAGTTGATGTGGGTGAGCTTGCCGGCCGTGCCGCTGGCCTCAAGGTCCTGGACCTGGAAGTCCCGCCCGTAGACGCCCCATTGGGTGAAGTACCCGACCTTCCGGTACGAGCGGTCGTGGCCGCCGCCATCGGCCTGCGCGGCGGCGGACGGCGCGAAGGCGGCCAGCAGGGAGAGGGAGCAGGCGGCGACGGTCAGCCTGCCGAGCGTGCTGAAGCGCATGGGCTTCCTTTGCGGATGCGGGAGCGGATTCGCGTGCGCTGTGCTGTGCTGTGCACCTCGGAAACTATTGGTCTGGACCATCTCGGTCAAGGGGGCGTCCACCTCGGGTTCCGCGCCGCCACCGGCCCGTCCGAAAAACATCCTTCACGGCACTGGGCACCTTCGCGCGCCGTCGCTACCCTCCGCGCATGATTCCCACGGTGGTCTGGGGTACCGGCAACGTCGGCCGCGCGGCGATCCGCGCCGTCGAGGCCCACCCGGCGCTCGAACTCACGGCAGTGATCGTCCACGACCCGGCGAAGGTCGGCCGCGACGCCGGCGAACTGGCCGGACTCGACGGGGCCTTGGGGGTGGTCGCGACGAATGACATCGACGCGGTGCTGGCCGTCCGGCCCGCCGCCCTCGTCTACGCGGCCTCCGGCGACATCCGCCCCGACGACGCCCTCGCCGACATCACCCGGGCGATCGCCGCCGGTGCGGCGGTGGTCAGCCCGGCCCTCTACCCGCTCTACGACCACCGCAACGCCCCGCCCGAGTTCATCGACCCGGTGGCGGCCGCGATCGCCGAGGGCGGCGGCTCGCTGTTCGCCTCCGGTGTCGACCCGGGCTGGGGCAACGACGTCCTCCCTCTCCTGATCAGCGGCCTCGGCACGACCGTGGACGTGATCCGCTGCCAGGAGATCTTCGACTACTCCACCTACGACCAACCGGACTCGGTCCGCCTCCTGGTCGGCATGGGACAGCCGATGGACCACGCACCGATGATGCTGATGCCCTCCATCCCCACCATGGTGTGGGGCGGGCAGATCCGGCTGATGGCCCGGGCCTTGGGCGTCGAACTCGACGAGATCCGCGAGACCTCCGAGCGCCGCGCCCTCGACACCACGGTGACCACCCGCACCATGGGCGAGTTCGAGGCCGGCACCCAGGGCGCGATCCGGTTCGAGGTCCAGGGCATCGTCGAGGGCGAACCCCGCATCGTCATCGAACACGTCACCCGCATCCACCCCTCCTGCGCCCCCGACTGGCCGACACCGCCCGACGGGGTCGGCGCCCACCGGGTGATCATCGAGGGCCGCCCCCGCATCGAGGTCACCATCGAGGCCACCGACGAGGGCGAGAACCGCTCCGCGGGCGGCAACGCCACCGCGGTCGGCCGACTGGTGGGCGCCATCGACTGGCTCGTGGCCGCCGAACCGGGAATCTACGACGCGCTCGACGTCCCGCTGCGACCCGCAGTCGGCAAACTCGGAAGGAAGCAGCCATGAGAATCGACATCCCCGAGGGCCGGCACCCCATCGAACACGTCTGGGGCGACATGGTCCCCGGCATCGGGATGGCGGCGGCGAACTTCTCCCTGTCCGTGTATGCCCACACCACCCTGGGACTGCGCGAGTTCGAGGCCGCCCGGCTGC
The DNA here is from genome assembly GCF_036231985.1 of Streptomyces sp. NBC_01426. GTDB lineage: Bacteria > Actinomycetota > Actinomycetes > Streptomycetales > Streptomycetaceae > Streptomyces. Next base: position 1,255,114 of record NZ_CP109500.1, on the reverse strand, counting down.
GCATCGCGCAGATCAACGGGTGCGTGTTCTGCCTCGACTGGCGCACCGACCGCGACGGGGAGAAGGTCGAGGACGAGTTCGCCGACGCGGTCACCGAATGGCGGACCACCAAGGCCTTCGACGACCGCACACGGATCGCCGCCGAGTACGCGGAGCGGTACGCCCTGGACCACCACGGCCTCGACGAGGAGTTCTGGGAGCGGATGACCGCGCTCTACAGCCAGGTCGAGATCGTGGAGCTGAGCATGAGCATCGGCTCCTGGCTGGCCTTCGGCCGGCTCAACCACGTGCTGGGACTCGACAGCGTCTGCATGCTGCCGGGGAGTTGAGATGGCCCGGGGCCGGTCGGAGGATCCGATCGGCCCCGGGCTTCGCTCATCGCTACAGGTCGGTCGCGATGATCTTCTCTATGTTCCGCTCCGCGAGCGCCGTGATGGTGACGAACGGATTGACGCTGACGTTGCCGGGGATCAGGGCCCCGTCGATCACGTACAGGCCCGGATGTCCGTGCAGGCGACCGTAGTTGTCGGTGGCCTTGTCCAGGATCGCGCCGCCGAGCGGGTGGTAGGTGAGGTGGTCGCCCCAGATCTTGTACGTCCCGAAGAGATCGGTCCGGTAGATCGTCCCCTCCTTCGAGTTGATCTTGTCGAAGATGGTCTTGGCCATGTCGATGGCCGGCTGCTTCCAGGCCGTCTGCCAGTTCAGGTCGACCGTGCCCGTCGCCGCGTTCCAGGTGAACTCGGCGCGGTGGGGGTTCTTGGTGATCGACAGGTAGAACGACGCGTACGTCTCGATCCCGGTCGGCAGCGGCGCCACCTCGGCGAAGGCCCCGCCCGCGTTCCAGTTGTCGATGCCGCCGCAGGGGATCGTCGCCTGGAGCTTGCCCGTGGGGTCCCACATGTGGTTGGCCCGCCCGCACATGACGTTGCCGTTGTCCCCCCAGCCCTTGCCGATCTCGCCGTTCAGGTGGGGCAGGGCGCCCGTCGCCTTCAGTCGCACGAGCAGCTTGCTCGTGCCGACGCTGCCGGCCGCGAAGAACACCTTGTCGGCCGTGACGGTCTTGGTGGCCACGGCGTCACCGGTCGTGTTGAGCTGCTCGATGACCACCGTGTAGCCGCCGCCGGTCGTGGGGGTGACCGTGGTGACCTTGTGCAGCGGCGAGATGCTCACCCTGCCGGTCGCCTTGGCGGCCGCGAGGTAGGTCTTCTGGAGCGACTTCTTGCCGTTGTTGTTGCCGTAGAGGATCTCGCCGTCCAACGCCGACTTGGTGGCGGTGCCGGCCGCCTCCTGCTTCATGTAGTCCCAGTCGTACACGTCGGGCACGAAGACGAAGGGGAAGTTGGACCGCTGGGCGTGCTTGCGGCCCACGCGGGCGAACTGGTAGCAGCTCACCGTGTCGAACCAGGCCGGGTCGATGAGGCCCACCCCGAGGCCGGAGTTGGCGCGCGGATAGTAGGTGTTGTACATCTCGTCGGCGTTCACCGTGGGCAGGATCGCGCTGAAGTTCTCCCGCCTCGGGGTGACGGCCATGCCGCCGTTGACGAGCGAACCGCCGCCGACGCCGCGGCCCTGGTAGACGGTGATCCCCGCGAAGTCCTCGGCGTCCAGGATGCCCGTGTACTTGGGGATGTCCTTGTCGATGGGGAAGCCGAGGAAGTAGTTCAACGGGGCTTTCGTCCGGGTGCGCAACCAGTACGAGCGCTTGTCCGGGTTCAGCGTGTTGCAGAAGATCTTCCCGTCCGGACCCGGGGTGTCCCAGGCCATGCCCATCTCGATCATGTGGACGTCGACGCCCGCCTGGGCGAGGCGCAGGGCGGCGACGGACCCGCCGTACCCGGTGCCGATGACGAGGGCCGCGACGTGGGCCCCGTTGTCGATGGGTGCTGCCGCGGCGGCGGCTTTCGCATGGGCCGGAACGGCGTTGAACGATAGGGTCATGGCTCCCAAAATGGAACCAGTTCCAGCGATGAAACCACGGCGCGAGACGCCCTTGGAAACCTTGCTGTTCAGGGACTTGTCACTCATGTGACGTTCCTCACTCTCGACGGAGTGAGAACAAGTTCTACTGTCGACGGCGTGGTAAGTCACTACATACGCCGAGGTAATTTGTGGCTGGTTCCGTATCGCTGGCCCCACGGCGCGGGTGACACGCGGCCAACGGGCACGGTCGGGGCGTGCGGTCAGTGCCCGCGGTCGGGGCGCGCATCCGGGGCGCGTCCGGGGCGTCGGCACAGGGGGCGCGGACCGTGCGGTCGGCCACCGAATTCGATGGCCCTTCCGGCAGCGTCGTGTCATGGTTGGTCCTGCCGAAGGGGCGTAGCTCAACTGGCCAGAGCAACGGTCTCCAAAACCGTAGGCTGCAGGTTCAAGTCCTGCCGCCCCTGCACGTCCGCACGGAGGGGAATGACCCTCGCGTGCCGGGAGGAACTCGTGAGCCCCGCCGGAACTCCGGCGGGGCTCACGGCGTCCCCGGGCGCGGCCGCGAAGGCAGGCGCTTCCCTGAGGTCGGGCGGACATGGGTCCGCCCGTCGGTCGCTGTCCCCGAGGGGGCCGACGGGCGGCATCCGAGTAGCACCGCAGCCCGCGGTCAATCGCTCGAATGTGTCAGGTCAGCCTAGAGCCGACCACTGACAACGACCCACCGCGGACAACGACCCACCGCGGACAACGCCCGACCGCGGGCAACGACCGAGGGCATCGGCAGGGCGGTCGGGGCAACGCTCAGGCGGGACGGTCGCTGAAACTCGGCAACGCAGGGATCGTGCCGGCCGGCCAGTCGCCGACATCGGCGCTGAAGCGCGGAGCCGGCAGGGTTTCCCACCAAGAGCGGACCGCCAGGGTCGTGTGCTCCGCGCCGGTCCGCGGGTCCACGTACGCCACCTCCCGCTCACCGCTCCTGCGCACCGCGATCCGTCCCCGCTTGCAGCCGTCGGGGTAGTCGTTCCAGTTCACCCCCGCCTCCGACCGCAGCAACTCCCGCATGCCGCCGGACGACACGCCGTGCAGCCGCTCGTGGGGGAAGTGGGTCTGCGCCGCCATGCCGATGCTGTTGCGCACGGCGTCCCGCTGCCGCCACCGGAAGTAGTTGGCGACCTCGACGGGATCGGAGAGGGTGAACACGCGGGCGTCGAACAGGGCCCGTCGGCCCGGGCGGCGCTCGTTGAGCACCGCCGTCGCCAACGAGGCCGCGACGGACAACTGCTTCGCCACCACACCGCCGAACCACGGCTCGGTACCCGCACCGCCGAAGTCGGTGTACAGGACGCTGACCTCGTCGGACTGCGTGTACGAGAACCGGGCCCCGGCGATCTCCGCGCACAGCGCCTCGGCGACCGCGTCCATGTCGGCCATGAAGGCCTCGTCGTACGGGCGGTTCGCTCCCCGTATGTAGGTGTGGAATGCGCGGCCGTCGACCCGGAGCAAGGTGTAGGTGCGGCGAGGCAGGACCGCACGGTGCACCGCCTCGTACCGCTTCATCCGCTCGCCCAATGCCGTGCCGTCCGCCATGTCGTCCCTTCGTCCGTGTTGCCCCAGTCTGGCACGCACGGATCCCCGGACCCCCGGGCCCGGAACACAATGGCCGATCCGGCGCCACGGACGACGAGCCGGGCGTGCCGAGGATTCGACGCCCCCTGATCGCGCGGCCGTCATCGCCGTCGCCCGGTACGGAACCGGTGCGCCAACGCAGCGGGGGGCCGGGCCCTTGTACGCGCGGGCGCGCGGCGGCCCTCCCGTGGGGAGAGCGGGAGGGACGCGCGCCCGGGATGGTCCGGGAGCACACCGTATGCCCGGGTACACGGGTGCGGGTAGGCATATGACAAAGGGAATTCCGGATAGGCCGATACCGGGCCTAGACGTGGTCGGGGCCGCCCTCGCCGAGACCGTCGTCGGGATCGTCGGCATCGTCGTCGAGGCCGTGGTCATAGGCCCCCGCCTCGACGCGCAGCGCCAGTTCGCGCAGGACGTCCATCGACGAGACGTCCGTCCGACCGGAGTCGTGGACGGCCGCCAGCGAGTTGAACGCTGCGGCGAAGGCTCCGACGATCGTGTGCACGGCGGGAGCCAGCGTCTCCCCGACGATGCGGCCCACCTGGAGGGGAGTCGCGTCGGCCGGCACGCTGAAGTGCGGCATCATCTCGCTCAACAACAGCGTGACGACACCCGGCTCCGAGGCGGGACCGGCTTCGAGGCCGGCCTCGTGAGACCTGCGGATTTCCTGGGACTCCGTGAGGATCCCGATGACTCGCTTCATGATTTCCGCGCGCTCCATCTGGGGAGGGTAGCCCCTGCGAGGACACCGGGCGCGGGGTTGCCGAGGTCCGGCCCGCCGCCGGGTGTCTGGCAGACTGGGCAGGGTTCTCCCAGGCGGTGCAGGACAGGAAACCGGTGCGAATCCGGTGCGGTCCCGCCACTGTGACCGGAACCCGTCCGCGGGTTCCGGGAGTCAGACACTGACGCACCGCCTCTTCACTTCGACCGGGGACGCGGATCCCCCGGAGAGGCTTCGCCATGTCGCGCTCGCGCACCGTTCTGCGCTCCCTCATACCCCTCGCGCTGTTGGCGCCCCTGGCCGCCTGCGGGGGTTCGCCGGGCGGGAACGGGTCGGACGCGGGCGCCACCGCGGCCGCCGGGAAGGCGCCCGGGTTCCCGTACACCGTCACCAACTGTGGTGTCAGCACCACCTACCAGGCTCCGCCCCGTCGCGCGGTCACCATGAACCAGCACGTCACCGAGATCATGCTGGCTTTGGGGCTGGAGGAGAAGCTCGTCGGCACCGCCTACCTGGACGACGCGATCCTGCCTGCCTACCGACCCGCCTACGACAAGATCAAGGTGCTGGCCGAGGAGTACCCCTCCAAGGAGGTGCTCCTCAACGCCAACCCCGACTTCGTGTACGGCGGCTATTCCAGCGCCTTCGACAAGGCGCAGGGACGTGACCGCCGGGGACTGGCCGCGTCCGGCATCAACTCACGGCTCAGCGTGGAGTACTGCGGCACCGGTCCGGTGAGACTGGAGCAGCTCAAGACCGAGATCACCGAAGTGGCACGCACCTTCGGCGTGCCGGAGCGCGGTGCCGCGCTCATCGAGGACCAGCAGCGGCGCATCGCCGCCGTCACCGCACGGGTCAAGGACAAGCCCAGGCCGAGCGTCTTCGCCTACGACTCGGGCGAGGCCTCCGCCTCGACCTCGGGGGGCGCCGGCATCGGCAACGAGATCGTCTCCCTCGCCGGCGGGACGAACGTGTTCGCCGACCTCGACGACACCTTCGGTGACGTCTCCTGGGAGAAGGTCATCGAACGCAAGCCCGACGTCATCCTGATCTACGACTACGCGGGCACCACGGTCGAGGCCAAGAAGCAGCGCCTGTTGAACGACCCGGCTCTCGCGCAGGTTCCCGCGATCAAGAACAAGCGGTTCGTGGTGCTCCCGCTGTCCACGGCCGTCCTCGGCGTGCGCGTCGCCGACGCCACCGAGTCCCTGGGGCGCCAACTGCACCCCGACGCCGCGTGAGCCGGCGCCGCACCCCGGTCGTCCTCGTCCTGCTCGCCGCCGCCCTGGTCGCCTCCGCCGTCGCGGGCCTCGCGCTGGGCGCGGTACGCATGGCCCCCGGCCAGGTGATCGACGTCCTTCTCGCCGGACCCGAGCCCGGACCCGGCGCCGGCGCGGCCGGCGCCATCGTGTGGGACGTACGGATGCCCCGCCTCCTGCTCGGCGCGGTCGTCGGCGCCGGGCTCGCCGTGGCCGGAACCGTGTTGCAGGCCCTCGTACGCAACCAACTCGCCGACCCCTTCCTCCTCGGCGCCTCCTCCGGCGCGTCGGCGGGAGCCGTACTGGTCATCGTCCTGGGCGCCGGAGCCCTCGACTTCGCGGGCGGGGCGGCGGTGCCGGTCGCCGCGTTCGCGGGATCCATGGGCGCGCTCGTCGCCGTCTACGCGATGGCCCGGCGCGGCGGCACCATGACCACCGGCCGGCTGATCCTGGCCGGGGTCGCCGTCCAATACGTGTTGTCCGCCCTCACCAGCCTGGTCCTGGTGCTGGCCGCGCACCCCGATCAGATCCGTACCGTCCTCTTCTGGACCCTCGGCGGCCTCGGCGGTGCCCGCTGGGACGAACTGGCCCTGCCCTCGATCGCACTGCTCCTCGGTACCGGCCTGCTGCTCGCCCTCGCACGCCCCCTGGACCTGCTGCTCGCGGGGGAGGAGGGCGCGCACACCCTCGGACTCGACACCGCGCGGTTCCGGGCGGCGGTCTTCGTCCTCGCCTCGCTCGTCATCGGTGTGCTGGTCGCCTACAGCGGCGCCATCGGTTTCGTCGGCCTGATGGTGCCGCACGCCGCCCGCATGGTGGTGGGCGCCGGACACCGGGCGCTGCTGCCGGTGGCCGCGCTGGGCGGCGCCGTGTTCCTGACCCTGGCGGACCTGGTCGCGCGGACCGCGGCGGCGCCCGAGGAGATACCGGTCGGCGTGGTCACCGCGCTGGTCGGCGGGCCGTTCTTCCTGTGGATGCTCCGCAGAGCCACTCGGACCGAGGGGGTGGCCGGATGAACCCGCCGGCAGGACACCCGGCCGAACTCGGCGTCGAGGACGTGGGCTACGAGGTCGACGGCCGTGCCCTGCTGCACGGAGTCGACCTCACCGCCCGACCCGGCGAGACCGTCGGCGTGGTCGGCCCCAACGGCAGCGGCAAGACCACCCTGCTGCGCTGCGTGTACGGCACCCTGCGGCCCACCTCCGGCCGGGTGCTGCTGGACGGCGCCGACGCGGCGTCCATGGGCGTCAAGGACCGGGCCCGACGGGTGGCGGTGGTGCCACAGGACGCCTCCGGAACGTTCGGGTTGACGGTCCGCGAGGTCGTCGCCATGGGCCGTAGCCCCCACAAGCGGTTCTGGGAGCAGGACGGCCCCGACGACGCCCGACGCGTCGCCGAGGCCCTGGAGACCGTCGGAGCGGCCGGCTTCGCCGCACGCCGGTTCGACGAACTCTCCGGCGGCGAACGCCAACGCGCCCTGGTGGCCCGCGCGCTCGTCCAGGACCCTGGCCTGCTGGCCCTCGACGAACCGACCAACCATCTGGACATCCGCTACCAGCTGGAGATCCTGACCTTGGTCCGCGCCCTGCCGGCGACCGGCCTGCTCGTCCTGCACGACCTCAACCTGGCGGCGTCCTTCTGTGACCGGCTGTACGTGCTGGCGGCCGGCCGGGTGGTCGCCTCGGGAACCCCCGGCGAGGTGCTCACCGAGGAGCTGCTGGCGCAGGTGTACGGGGTGCGCACCCGGGTCGGCCCGCACCCGACGACGGGCGGCCCGAGCATCCAGTACCTGCCGCCGGACGTACGACGGACGGTCGGCTGACGGTCGCCGACGACAGGCACTGCCGGTCGGGGGCTGTTGCCTGCCGGTCGGGGGATGCCGGTCGCCGGTCGCCCGTCCACGGGCGTGGGTCGAGGGGCGTGAGGCGTGGGGGTCACCCGGCCGGTCTGTGCTGCCCGGCCGGGTCACCGACCCTCCCGGGCTCAGCCTTGGAAGCCGTACGGGCGGGTGATCAGTTCCAACCAGTGCCCGGACGGGTCGGGGAAGTAGATGCCGCTGCCCCCGTCGTTGTGGTTGATCTCGCCCGGGTGCCTGCGGTGCGGATCGGCGTAGTACTCGGTTCCCGCCGCCTTGATCTTCTCGTAGGCCGCGTCGAACACGTCCTGGGAGACGAGGAACGCGTAGTGCTGGGGAGTGATGGACTCGCCGGGGGCGGCGGTGGCGAAGTCGAGGGTGACGCCGTTTCCGGTCTCGACGGGAATGAAGGGACCCCACTCGGTCCCGACCTCCAGGCCGAGGATGTCGGCGAGGTACTCCGCAGACCGCCGGTTGTCACGGCTGTGGACGATCGTGTGGTTCAGCTGTACTGACATGGGTGGATGCCTCCGAAAGGCACGTCACGGCGCCTCCATGCCTCACCCGGTCGGTGACCGACACGCGATGCCGTCCGCACGAGCCTAAGCACACCGATCGTGCCGGGTCCATCGATATTCGGTCGAATGAGGTCCCGGCTGAGGTCCCGGGGGGTGGGGTGCCCGGCGTACGAGGTGCCCGGGGGATGGAGTGCCCGGCGTACGGGGTGCCCGGGGGAGCCGGCACCGCCGAGCACGGTTGGGCGAACGGCGTGGCCGTGCGGGTGAGGTGCCCGGCCGGTGAGGTGCCGTGCGGGTGAGGTGCCTGAGACTGAGGTGCCGGTGAGGCGAGGTGTCCGATGACGAGGTTCCCGCCGCCGAGGTGCCGGCGTTGCCGTCGAACGACCAGGTCAGGAACGCCCGTACACCGAATCGGCGTTGTCCCGCGCGGGATGCGTCCGGCCCGCCGGGCCCGCCGCGAAGACCCGCAGCAGGTTCTCCGTCACCCGGGTGGTCAGCGCCCCGGAACGCGCGTCCAGACCGTGGTTGCCGCCGCCGCGCCCGTCGCCCTTCGCGTCGAGTGCCTCGACCCAGCGCATCGTTCCCGTCGCGAACACCCCGGCGCCGCTCGCCACGGTGTAATAGGCCGTGTCCTGATGGCTGGGCCTGCCCTCACAGACCACGGGGGAGTGGGCGATGATCTCGATCGGGCGGGGTGTCGGGAAGCCGGTGTTCACCTTGTCGTACTCGACCCCGACCAGGTGCGCGAACCCGTCACCGGCCTTCACCCCCGTGCCCTCGAACAGCCAGTGCCCGGGCTGTGTCACCACATAGGGGGCGTCCACCGGATAGCCGTCGTAGATGACACCGAGCAGGGAACTCTCCGGGTCGGCGGCGGGGGCCGAGCGGAAGTCGACCGTCGCGGGGTGACCCCGTTTGACCCCCGGGTCCTGGGCGTAGGACGACTTGTAGCAGACCACCGTGCGGTCCGGCCCCAGGTCGGACGGCTCCAAGCGGATCCGGCGGTAGCAGCAGTTCGCGCCCAGGATCGCGATGTTGGTGCCGGCGTCCCTGGCCGCGGTGACGTGCGCCCGCTGCTCCGGGGACCAGTACTCGTCGTGTCCCAGCGAGAGCACGGCGGCCGCCCCCTCCAGCAGCCGCTTCTCCCGTGCCACATCCGTGGTGGTCGTGTACGCGAGCGGTATGCCGAGCCGCTCGGCGAGGGCGATCAGCGGTGCCTCGTACACCAGGAACAGGCCCGCCCCGTCGTCGTACTCGTACGGCCGGTCGAAGGTCACGGCGAGCGAACGCGAGGCGTAGCCGCCGGTCGGTCCGTCGTAGCTGCCGTAGCCACCCCACCTGTTGTACGCCTGCCAGGTCGCCACCGCGTTCACGATGACGGTCCGCCCCTTCGTGGACGCCGAGCGGACGGTGAGCGGAACGAAACGCTGCCCCTCGGGGCCCTGCGCGTCGAGCCGCAGCAGGTAGCAACCCTCGGGCCAGCCACCGGTGTCGACCGTGGTGGTACGGGACCACCGGGTGCGGACCATCCTGGTTCCCGCATCCACCGTGTGCTCGGGCTGCCGAACCCCGGGCAGTGCCTGCGACCGCCACACCAGCCGGGCCCGCGCGCCGCCGTACCACCCCATGCGGTACGCGGAGACCGTGAACCGGGTCGCCGCGGTGGACACGTGCAGCCCGAACGACTCACCGGGCAGGACGCTGACCCGGTCGGCGAACCCCTCGATGGCGCGGGCCGACCCCGCCTTGGTCACGTGCCAGTCGGCGTTCCCGGGACGTGCGTTCTCGGCCTTGACGTCGAACACCCCGGATCCGGGCCCGGGAGAGGAGCCCGACGCGTTCGGCGACCCCGACGGGGAGCCCCCCGACTTCGAATCTCCGCCCGCACCGTCCCCCTTGGCGTCGCCACCACCGCTCGCGCAACCGGCAGCGGCACCGATCCCGACGGCCGTGGCCGCTCCCGTCGCCGCGATCGCGATGAACCGCCGCCTGCCCCCTGAACCGGTCCCCCCGGCCCCCTGCTCCTGATCCATGAAGGGCACGCTATGTCACGCTCTACCCCCGCCTTTCGTCGGGTTGTCCGTCGGGTTGTACGTCGTCCGCCGGCCGTGGGCCACGCCCGCCAGCCCGGTCTCACCCCAACCGCACCACCACCTCCTGACCGGCCCCCTCCGCCCCGGTCAGGTCCCCGAATCCGATCCGCAGGCGGGCCCCCGTGGTCGCCGTCAGCACGCTCGACGGTCGGGACAGCACCGAGGCGACGGGCCGGTCCCACACCAGGGTCAGCGAGGCCGGTGCCCGACGCGGGTCCGCCACGCAGATCGTGGCCGTGCCGTCGGTTCTCTCCCGCACCGTGACCGAACAGGGCGCACTCGCCGACAAGGCCCCCGCCGATCCGGCCTGCCAGAAGTTGACCCCGGTGAAGCCCAGGGCGGCGCATGAAATGCCCTGCGCCGTATCTGTGTTGGCGAGCACGCGGACATGGTCGGGGTCGGCTGCCCGGGCCGCGGTCCCGGCCGCCGATGCTCCGGGGAGGATCTGGTGGACGTATCCGGAGGCCGTCGGATCGACCCCGTGGTCGTACCAGAGGGTCAGGTGACGCCGGGTCAACGGGGTCGTGGAGCCGCCCCGGTTGATGTCGCTCCACCGACCGGTACGCGCCTCCCGCAAGGCCTTGAACCCACCGGGCCCCGACATGACGTAGCCCCCGAAGCCCGCCAGGTGCGCCCAGCCCGGGGAGGGGAAGGACGCCGACCAGCCGAGTCCGGCCGGCTGGACCCTGCCGCCGACGGTCAGGGCGTGCGTGCCGGCGGCGCCCAGATTGCGGTTGTCGATGATCGTCTCGACCGGTACGCCGTCCGTCGCCCGGATCCCCGCTCCCAGGCAGACGATCGTGTCCGCCAGGAAGAACCAGGACGTGAGGGCCGTCAAAGTGCTCCCCAGACCCCGCAGGTGTTGTCCCACCGAGGCGAACTCTCCGTCCGTGGTCCCGCCCACCCACGTCGCCTCCGGCCGGGAAGCTCCCCAGTCGCCTCCCGCACCGTCCGAGAGGACCTTTCGCGCGACCGTGATGCCCGGCAGCCGGTACGGATCCACCGTGGGCCAGAACGCGTCGGTGTACTGACCGTTGCCGTAGGTGGAGCCCCACCAGGCGAGCATCCCGCTCCCGGTGTGCCAGCCGTGCAGGTTCTCGCCGTTGCCCGTCTCGTAGTGGGCGATCCGGCGGGAAGCCAGGGAGAGGGAGGCGGCCCAGCCCGGCCGCCGGTGCGTGGCCCGGTCCATCGAGGCGAACAGCCGGTGCCCGACCGGCTCGGGGAGCGGCGCCACCGAGGCATCGGCCACCACCTCCGCCAGTCTGGCCAGGGCGGACAGGCCGAGCGTGCGATCGTCGAGAACGGGGCTGTACCGGTCCCGGAGTGCCCATCCCTTGACCAGTGCCCGCCACCGGGCCCGCCGAGCCTCGCTCGCGCCCTCGGCCAGGACCAGGATCCCGGCCAGTACCGCATGTCCCCGCGTGTGGTCGTCCTGTTGGACCTGCCGGGGGTCTCCCGCGGTCAGGCCGCGACTGATCGCCCGTCCGGAGACCGAGTCCATGATCAAACCGTTGAACAGGAACGGCGCCCAGGCCCGCTCGACGGCGCCGAGGACGATCTCCGCGCCGGGATCGGTCACCTGCCACGGAGTCCCGCGCAACAAGGCGAACAGCATGCCGAGTCCACCGAGCAACACCGCCCCGTACGTCCCCGTGTACGGAACCCAGGTGTGCTGGACGAAGGACCCGTCCCGGTACAGCCCGTCGCCCGTCGAGACGTACGGGAACACCGGCGCGAGCGCGTCCCGGGCCAGGCCGATCTTCGCGGAATCCGCGCCGAGCACCCCGCTCAACGCCAGCACCCGACACAGATCGACGCGGTTGGCACCCGTGCTGGTGCCGGAGTACGAGGCGACCGCCGAATCCGGCACGAAGTGGTCCACGGCCGCGCGGAACGCGGTGAGCCGCGCCGGGCCCAGGTCCGCGTACAGCAGGACGCAGAGGTCGAGCAGCGCCTGCGGGGCGCCGATCTGCCAGCAGTACCAGTTCCCGTATCTGGCCTGGCCCGCGTGGTAGACCCGCGTGTGCAGGTGATCGAGCCCGGTGAGCAGAGCGGACAGCAACGCCGCGTCCCCGGTGCGCCCGGTTCCGGGCCGGACGTAGGCCTCGGCCATCGTCCGCAGCCGGTAGTAGCTCTGCATCATCAGCTCGGGGTCGGTGGTGAAACCCAACTCCGGCCAGAGCGAACCGGGCGCCGGCGCCATGGTCGCGCGCCAGGCGTCCGCCTGCGCCCCGAGCTCCAGCAGTCTCGAACGGAACGGCTCGGCCCCGGCCGAGAACCCGCCACCGAGGTAGAGGCCACGCCAGACGGCCCGCATGGCCTCGTGCACCTCCTCCGCCGACTCGGCGCCCGCCGGTACGCCCAGTGCCCAGGCGCCCCCACCGGCGGCGGAGAGGAAGGCGCGCCGACTCCACATCGCTATCATCGCATGCTCCTTGTCTGATCCGTACCTGACCCATCCGATCGATCGCACCGGTCCGTCTGTTCCGGGCCTCACCTCACTCGACGTGTTCGCGGTAGCGCTCGATGACCTCCCGCAGCACCTCGGAGCCCTCACGGGCCCACAACCCCGGCTGGAAGATCTCCACCTCGATCGGTCCGCGGTACCCCACCCCGTCCGCCAACTCGCGGAACGCCCGCAGATCGACGCACCCGTCACCCAACTGCCCCCGCCCGCAGAGCACCCCTTCGGGCAGCGGAGTCACCCAGTCGGCCACCTGCACAGACACGATCCGCCCGGACTCGCCCGCCCGACGCAACTCGGCCGGCAGTCGCTCGTCCCACCACAGGTGATAGGCGTCCGCCACCACCCCGACCCGCTCCGACGGAAACTGCTCGGCGATGTCCAAGGCCTGACCCAGCGTGGACACCACGCACCGATCCGACGCGAACATCGGATGCAGCGGCTCGATTCCCAGGCGCACCCCGTGCCCCGCCGCCCACGGTGCGAGTTCACCCAGAATGTCGACGATCCTGCTGCGCGCCCCCGGCAGGTCACGGTCACCCGCCGGCAGGCCACCCGACACCAGGACCAGGGTCTGCGCACCCAACTCGGCCGCCTCCTCCACGGCCCGCCGGTTGTCCTCCAGCGCCGCCGCCCGTCCCGCGGGGTCGGCGGCCGTGAAGAATCCGCCGCGACACAGCGAGCTGACCCGCAGCCCCGCCCCGGCGACCAGCTTCGCGCTCTCCCGGACCCCGAACCGCCGCACGGGATCCCGCCACAGCCCCACCGCGCCCACCCCGGCCGCCGTGCACCCCGCCACCAGCTCCGGCAGCGACCACTGACGGATCGTCTCCTGGTTGAGGCTGAACCGGACGGGCGCCGGCGCCCGGCTCACGACGCCACCCCGTGCACCGCGAGCAAGTGCCGCATCCGGTCCGCGGCCAGTTCGGGATCGGGGAACAGACCCAGCAGGTCCGCTCTCTCGTAGGCCGTGGCGAGGTGGGGGAGCGAGCGGGCCGACTGGAGGCCACCGACCATCGTGAAGTGTTCCTGGTACCCCGCCAGCCAGGCCAACAGCACCACCCCCGTCTTGTAATGCCGTGTCGGCGGGGAGAACAGGTGACGCGCCAGCGGAACCGTCGGATCCAGCAACTCCCGGAAGCCCTCGGCGTCGCCTCGATCGAGCGCGAGCGCCGCCCGCGCCGCGATCGGAGCGAGGGGATCGAAGACCCCCAGCAGCGCGTCGCCGGTCCGCACCCCGTCCCCGGCGATCAGTTCCGGATAGTGGTGGTCGTCTCCGGTGTAGCAGCGCACCCCGGCGGGCAGTCGGCGCCGGATGGCGACCTCCTGTCCGGCGTCCAGCAGCGAGACCTTGATCCCGTCCACTTTCTCCGGACACTCCGAGATGATCTTCAGTAGGATCTCCGCCGCCTCGTCCGTGTCGTCGTGGCCCCAGTAGCCGGCCAGTGCGGGATCGAACATCGGCCCCAGCCAGTGCAGGACCACCGGCCCGGCACTCTGACGCAGCAGGCCTCCATATACCTCCAGGTAGTCCTCCGGACCGGCCGCCGCCCGTGCCAGTGCGCGGGACGCCATCAGGACCGGCCGCGCCCCGCAGGCCTCGATGTGCGCCAACTGTTCCTCGTACGCCGCGGTGATCGCCGCCAGGGAATGGGCCCCTTCCGGGGACAACTGGTCCGTGCCCGCGCCGCACAGGATCCGGCCCCCTGCCGTCCGGGCCTCGGCGGCGGAGCGGCGGATCAGTTCCGCGGCCGCCGGCCAGTCCAGCCCCGCCCCGCGCTGCGCGGTGTCCATGGCCTCCGCGACCCCGAGCCCCTGCGACCACAGCCGGCGGCGGAAGGCCAAGGTGGCGTCCCAGTCGACCACCGGACCGGACTCGGCCGACGCGGCCAGTGGATCGGCGACCACATGGGCCGCCGCGTAGAACACCCTGCTGTGGGCCGGCTCGGAGACCAGCGGTGCGAGCGGGACGGTGTCGGGGCGGTGGAGGCGGATACCGCCGTCCGCGCACGGGAGCCGAAGGACGTTCACAGGGTCACCTCCGGCACCGGCAGCCGCCGGCCCTCCACGGCGGAGGCGCTGCCGAGCTCGGCGAGTTGCACGCCGCGGGCCCCGGCCAACAGGTCCCAACGCCACGGCTCGTCCCGCACCACATGGCGCAGGAATAGCTCCCATTGGGCCTTGAAGCCGTTGTCCGCGGGACTGTTGTCGGCGACTTCCTGCCACTGGGCACGGAAGTCCCCCGTCTCCGCCAGATCCGGATTCCACACCGGCTTGGGCGTCGCGGCACGGTGCTGGATCCGACACCCGCGCAGGCCCGCGACCGCCGAGCCGTGTGTCCCGTCCACCTGGAACTCCACCAGCTCGTCACGGTGGACCCGGACGGCCCAGGAGGAGTTGATCTGAGCCACCGCGCCGCCCTCCAGCTCGAAGATCCCGTACGCCGCGTCGTCCGCCGTGGCCTCGTACGGCTTGCCCTCCTCGTCCCAGCGACGTCCGATGTGCGTGCGGGTGAGGGCCTGAACAGTCTCGACCCGACCGAACAACTCGTGCAGCAGGTAGTCCCAATGGGGAAACATGTCGCCGACGATGCCGCCCCCGTCCTGTGTGCGGTAGTTCCAGGACGGGCGTTGGGCCGGCTGCCAGTCGCCCTCGAACACCCAGTAGCCGAACTCGCCCCGCACCGAGAGGATCTCCCCGAAGAAGCCGCCCTCGATGAGCCGCTTCAGCTTCAGCAGGCCCGGGAGGAACAGCTTGTCCTGCACCACCCCGTGCTTGACGCCGGCCGCCGAAGCCAACCGGGCCAGTTCCAGGGAGGACGCGTAGGTGAGTGCGGTCGGCTTCTCGCAGTACACGTGCTTGCCGGCCACGATGGCCTGCCGGACCGCCGCCTCGCGGGCGGCGGTCACCTGCGCGTCGAAGTAGATCTCCACTTCGGGATCGGCGAGCACGGCCGCCAGGTCGGTGCTGACGTGCTCCAGGCCGTGCCGGTCGGCGATGGCCCGCAGCGCGGCTTCCCGGCGTCCGACCAGGACCGGCTCCGGCCACAGCACCGTGCCGTCCCCGAGGTCCAGCCCGCCCTGTTCACGCAGGGCGAGCAGGGAGCGGACGAGATGTTGGCGGTATCCCATCCGCCCGGTCACGCCGTTCATGGCGATCTTGATCGTCCTGCGCGGGATCGCGTGGTCCATGGTTCCCTCCTCCGTTGTGGATGTGCTCCTGCTGGGAAAGGTGAGGGAGAGCGCCGATAGAAAGCGCTTTCACTGCATTCAGGCTAGGGCTGCAAGTCGCTTCGCAGCAAGACTCTTTCGAGTGATAGAAAGCGCTTGCTGAATCCGGCAGTATGGAGATCCACACGACGGACGGGGCGTCGGCCCGGGGCCGGAGCCCGAAGCAGAGGGAGGTGTACGACATGGCGGTGACTCTCGCCGAGGTCGCGGCACACGCGGGTGTATCGCCCGCCACGGTCTCGCGCGTACTGAACGGCGGATACCCGGTGGCCGGCGGCACCCGGACACGGGTGGAACAGGCCGTCGAAGACCTGGGATACGTCGCCAACGGGCCCGCCCGGGCGCTTGCGGCGGCCACCTCCGACCTCGTCGGGGTCCTCGTCCACGATGTCGCCGACAGCTTCTTCGGGATCCTCGCCGGATCCCTGCAAGGCGCCCTCGCCCCCACCGGCGAAGGCGCCCGCCGGCTCGCCGTCGTGTGCAACACCGAGGGCGCACCCGAGGCCGAACTCGCCTACCTCGCCCTCCTGGAAGGACAGCGCGCCGGCGGGGTCGTCCTCACCGGCGGCGCGGTCGAGGAACCTGAACACACCTCCGCACTCACCGCCCGGCTCACCAGGATGGCCGCCGCCGGCGCCCCGGTGGTGTTGTGCGGGCGGCCACCACTGCCGCTCGCCCCCGGGCTCCCCGTCGCCACCGTCATGTTCGACGACCACGGCGGCGCGTTCCGGCTCGCCGAACACCTGCTGACCCTCGGCCACCGGCGCATCGCCTACGTGGCCGGCCCGCCCGGGCGGAGCACCACCCGCGAGCGGCTCACCGGGCACCGTGAGGCCCTGCGAAGACACGACCCCACCCTGCCCGAGACCTGCGCACCCCTCACCGTGCACGCCGGTTTCGAGCGCTCCGCCGGCTATGACGCCACCCGCGAACTGCTCCGCCGAGGCGAGTCGTTCACCGCCGTCGCCGCGGCCAACGACACCGTCGCCGCCGGCGTCGTCGCCGCACTCAAGGAAGCGGGGCTGCGAATCCCCGAGGACGTCTCCGTGGCCGGGTTCGACGACCTGCCGTTCTGCGTGGACACGGCGCCCGCGCTCACCACGGTCCGGCTGCCGCTGCGCGAGGCGGGCGTGCTCGCCGCCCACCTCGTCACCGGACGCCGAGCCCTGCCACCCGGGGGCATCACCACCCTGCCCGCCGAGCTCATGGTCCGAGGCTCCACCGCCCCACCACCGCCAGAAGGGAGCCGTCCGTGAAGTACGCCTTCTCCACGCTCGGCCTGCCCGGTACCCCGCTGGACAGGAGCGCCACACTCGCCGCCGCCCACGGGTACGACGGACTCGAACTGCGCGCCCACCCCGAGGAGCCCCTGCATCCCGGCACACCCGCCGGTGACCGGATCGAGGCCCTGCGCACCGTCACCGCCGCCGGTGTCACCGTCCTCGCCGTCGCGGGCTACGCCAAGGTGGCCGCAAGGGGTGAGGACGCCCCGGTCCTCGCCGAGCTGAGGTCGCTGGTCCGGCTCGCCGCCGACGTCGAAGCCCCGTATGTGCGGGTCTTCCCCGGAGGGGGTGACCTGCCCGAACCGGAGGCCGACGCCAACGCCGTCCGCCGGCTGCTGAGCGTCGCTCCGTTCGCCGAGCGGCACGGCATCCGGATCCTCCTGGAGACCCACGACTCGCACCGCACCGCGGCCGCCGTCGCCGGGGTGCTGGACCGGGTGGCACAGCCGGGCGCGGGAGCGCTGTGGGACGTGCTCCACACCTGGCTGGGCGGTGAGCGGCCGGCCCAGTCGCGCCGAAGCCTGGGCGGGCACCTGGGATACCTCCAAGTGAAGGACGTCGCATCGGCGGAGGATCTCACCCCGCTCGGGCTGGGAGCCGGGGTGCTGCCGCTGGCAGAAGCCGTCGCCTGCGCACCGCCCGATGGCTGGCTGTGTTGGGAGTACGAGAGACGCTGGTACCCGGGGGCGGCCGAGTTCGCGGGGCAGCTCGCCCAGGGGCGCGCCCACCTGGGGCGCCTGGTTGCCCACGGCGCTCACGCCGAGTAGGCGAGGCGGGTCGGATCGACGGCGTGGCGGAAGCCGAGCCTGCGGGCGTACCGCTCCAACTCCTCGACGGCGGTGACCGCCAGCCGGTCCAGCTCCCCGCCCAGGGAACCTGCGACATGGGGAGTGAGCAGCACGTTCGGCAAATTGAACAGGGGAGAGGAGGCAGGCAGCACCTCGGGGTCGGTGTGGTCGAGGACGGCGTGCAGTCGCCCGGCGACCAGTTCCTCGGTGAGCGCCGCGGTGTCCACGAGGGAGCCCCGCGCGGTGTTGACGAGGGTCGCGCCGTCGGGCATCAGGGCCAGCCGGGAGGCGTCCAGCAGATGGTGCGTCCGGGGCAGGGCCGGCGCGTGCAGGCTCACCACGTCACTGCGGCGCAGCAGGGTGTCCAGTGCGCAGGTCTCGGCGCCGAGGGCCGCGAGTTCGACGGGATCGGCGTAGGGGTCGTGAACGAGCACCTGGAGGTCGAAGGGGCGCAGCAGCTCCAGCACGCGCCGGCCGATGAGGGATGCCCCGACGATGCCGACGGTGCGACGGTAGTTGCCGACGGTGGGGTAGCGGCGCAACAGGTCGATGGGTGCCCGGGTGGCACGGTAGGCGTGCGCGGATTCCAGCACTCGCTTGTTGGTGAACAGGATCGCGGCCAGCGTGTACTCGGCCACCGGCACCGCGTTGGCGGCGGCGGCGCTGGAGACGAGCAGGCCACGTTCCCAGCAGGCCTCGGTGACATGGTGTTTGACGCTCCCGGCGGCATGGACGACGGCTCGCAGCCGCGGCATCCGTTCCAGCGCGTCCGCGTCGAGGACGGGACAGCCCCAACCGGTGAACAGCACCTCCACCTCGTCGAGACGCCGGTGCAACCCGGGATCCACGTGGGCGAAATCAGTGAGGAGGACCTCGGGGTCGATGTCCGCGACCCGGACGAGTTCGGGCAGAACACGGCCGCTGAGGACGGCGGCCCGGGTGCCGGGGCTCATGGCGAGCACCGTCGAGGGACGGGAGGGTGAGAGGGGGGTATGGGTCACTTGACGGCTCCTGCGGTGAGACCCGAGCGCCAGAAACGCTGGAGGCCGAGAAAGGCCAGCACGAGCGGTATGACGGCGACGAGTGAACCGGTGATCACCAGGGGATACAGCTCGGGCTGCTGGTAGACGCTGCGGTTCCACATGAACAGGCCCAGACTCACGGGGTAGAGCCGTTCGTCATTCAGCATGGTCAGCGCGCCGTAGAAGTTGTTCCAGATCGCCGTGAAGGTGAACAGGAAGATCGTCACAAAGCCGGGCCACAGCATCGGGAACGACACGTGGGTGAAGACCCGCAGTTCACCCGCGCCGTCGACGCGGGCGGCGGCCAGCACCTCGTCGGGCACGTAGCCCTCGGCGAAGACCCGGGCCAGGTAGACGCCGAAGGGATTGACGAGGGCGGGTACCAGGTAGGCCCAGTACGTGTTCACCGCGCCGGCGGCCGAGGCCATCAGGTAGAGCGGGAGTTGGAGCACGGTGGCCGGGACCAGGACACCGGCCAGGACGACGCCGAAGAGCTTCTCCTTGTGCCGGAAGGAGTAGGCGTGGAAGGCATGGCCGCAGGCCACGCTGATCAGAGCGGAGAGAGTGGAGCCGACCAGGGTGTAGAGGAGGCTGTTGCCGAGCCACCGGCCGAAGATCCCGTCGTCGTGGGTGAAGACCTGACCCAGATTGGCGAGGAAGTGGAACTCGCCGAAGGCGAACGGCTCGGTGGCGAAGAGGTCCCGACGGTTCTTGGTCGCGGCCAGCACCAGCCAGACGAGGGGCATCAGGGTGTAGGCGGCGACGAGGAGAAGAACCGCGTTGACTGCGGTGCGCGAGAGAGCGGTCCGTGAGAGGGCGGCGCGGGGGAGGGAAGAGCGGTCGCCCGGGGGGCGCCCGACCGCTCGGCGGGAACCGGTGGCGTGCCGGTCGGGGGTGAGGGGGATGGTCATGCGGACCTCCAACGGTTGCCGAGCCTCGTCACCACGAAGGAGGCCGCGCCGGCCACCAGGGCGAGCAGCAGGGCGCTCGCGGCCGCGAGTCCGTAGTCGTGGCCCTTGAACGCGGCGCTGAAGATGTACATGGTCGGCGACCAGGACTCGCCCATCTCGGTGGCGCGGAGTTGCAGCAACTGCGGGGCGTCGAAGAGTTGGACGGCGCCGACACAGGTGAAGAGCACGGTCAGCACGAGGGTGGGGCGGATGCTGGGCACCTTGACCTGGAAGGCGATGCGGACGGCGCCGGCTCCGTCCATGGTGGCGGCCTCCAGCGTCTCCCGGGGGATCGCCTGGAGTCCGGCAAAGAAGATGATCATGTTGTAGCCCGTCCACTGCCAGGCCGAGATGTTGACCACGGACAGCAGGGCCTCGTCGCGGCCGAAAAAGTTCCAGGAGAGGCCGACGGTGTCGAGGGCGTCGAGAACGGGACTGAGCCCGGGTGTGTAGAGGTAGAGCCAGATCATCGCCGAGATGAGCCCGGGTACGGCGTGCGGCAGGTAGAACGCGATCTGGAAGAAGCGCCTGGCGCGGGCGAGTGCGGAGTCGAGGAGCAGGGCGAGGAGCAGGGCGCCGCCGACCATGAGGGGGATGTAGAGCAGGCAGTAGACGGCGACGTTGCGGAAGGAGGCGAGGAAGAGGGGGTCGGTGAGGGCCTCCGCGTAGTTGCCGAGCCCGCTGAAGACCCGCCGGGTACCGCCGAATCCGAGGCCGGACTGCTCGTTGCGGAAGAGGCTCAACCAGGCGGCGTAGCAGACGGGTGCGACGGTGACGAGGGCGAACAGCGCGAAGAAGGGGGCCATGAAGAGGGATGCGGCCCACCGCCCGGTGCGTGGGAGCCTGCCGGGCCCGGCACCGGTGCGGGTGTGGGTGTGGGTGTGGGTCTGGCGGTGCGGTGTGGGAGGTGTCGAGGTGGCGGCAGTTCGGGCAGCTGCACCGGCGGAGACGGTTGCGGAAGGAAGGTCCTGCGGTGGCGCCGTGTCGGGAGAGGGGCGTAGATCCTGCGGCGAATGCCGAGCTGAACCCGGAGACGGATGTGGAGACGAGTCCGGTGGTGGCGAAGCGGCAGGGCGCTGCGTGTCCTCGCGGACCGGGGCCGGGGCCGGGGTCGGGGCGTTCGGTCGTGACGACGAATCCGCAGGGAGGGGTGTGTGGCGGCCGGGCATCAGTCGGCCAGGCCCAGGCCGCGGTCCTTGATCGCCTTCTCGGCGGCGGCCTGCCCTTCGGACAGCGCCTTCACGAGGTCTGGCCCGGCGGCGTTCTGCGCCGAGTTGACCTGGAGGTGCGTCGGGCCCCAGGTCCAGCCGGGCAGGATCGTCGCCGCCGCCTCGCCCGCCAGGACGTACGGGTTCTGTCCGTCGAAGTACGAGGCGTCGAACAGCCTGGCCGCCTCGGCCCGCATCTCCGGATTGGCCGGCAGCGCACTGCTCGGGGCCTTCAGCGAGCTGAGACGGGCCTTGATCGCCTCCGGCTCGGTGGTCACCCACGAGATGAACTCGGCAGCCGCCTTCGTCTGCTTGCTGCCCTTCGGGACGATGTACGAGGTGCCGCCGTACATCCCGGTCGCCGGCGTGCCGTCCCACGTGGGCAGCGGGGCCACGCCCCACTTGCCCTTGAGGTCCGGGTAGTTCGCGACGAGCGTGCCCGCTGTCCAGGCGGCGCCGACGATGGTCGCGACCTGCCCGGACGAGCGTTCCTTGGCCTCGCCCTCACCCCAGAGCGGGGTCTTCGACGCGAGTCCGGAACCCATCAGCCCGTTCCAGTACTCCGCCACCTTCTTCGAGGCGGGATCGTTGATGGCGACCTTCCACTTGTCGCCCTCGATCCCGTACCACTTCGCACCCGCCTGCCAGGCGAGGCCGGCGAGCACGGCGGGGTCGCCGCCGCCGAAGTTCGTGATCCGCACGGACGGATCGGCCCGGTTGATCTTCTCCGCAGCGGCCTTGTACGCGTCCCATGTCCTCGGCACGGGCACACCGTGCTTCTCGAAGATGTCCTTCCGGTAAAAGAGTTCGAGGGGCGTCACGTCGAACGGGACGGCCCAGGTCTTGCCGCCCAGCGTCACCAAGGACTGCACCGCCTCCGGGAACTTCTCCCCGACGAGCCTCCCGGAGGTCCCCGTAAGGTCCTCCAGATTGCCGCCGCTCGCGAACTCCGGCAGCGCGGAGTAGTCCATGGTGGCGATGTCGGGAGCGTTGCCACCCTTGACCGCGTTCGCCAGTTTCGCCGCGCCGTCCGGACCGCCGGGGATCGCCGAGAACGCGACCCGGATGTTCGGGTGCGTCTTGTTGAAGGCGTCGACCGTCTGCTGCGCACCCGCCGACGAGGACCAGTACGTGACGGTGACCGGTCGCTCCGCCGAACCGGGCCCTCCCGCCGAACCGGCCGCACGATCGGCCTGTCCGTCGTCGCCGCCACAGGCAGTGGCGAGCAGGGCCAGGGAGGCGATCGAGGCCGTGAGGGCCAGGCGGGGCAGACGCGGATCACGGCCACGAGGAGCGGCACGGCCGGACCGGGCAGGACGGTCCGAACCGTCAGGGCGAGCGGAACGGGCAGGGCGAAAGAAGCTGCGCGACATGATTCGGCTCCTACGGACACGACCGCTGACGGCGGCGGATGGGAGAACGCGGCCCATCTTTTGTACGAACACGCACACCGTCAAGAGCGAACGCACGACTCGATCGAAACGATCGCTAGCAGGAGGAGTGGCCGTCCTTTATGGGCGAATGGTCAGCCGGGGCAGCAGCTCCAGATGCTGACGAGGCGGCTCCTCGGTCGCTCCCGCTCCCGCTCCCGCACGCGCCCCTGCACCCGCAACCGCACCCGCTTTCGCCGCACCGGAGGCCAGTCGATCCAACAGCAACTCCGCCGCCCGGGCCCCCACTTCCCGCTTGGCCGGTGCGACCGCCGTCAGGGGCACGTCGGCCAGGCCCGCCACCTCGTCGTCGTACGTGATCACGGCCAGGTCCTCCGGCACCCGCACGCCCCGGGCCTGCAACCTCGGGATCAGCATGATCGCGTCGGTGTCGCTGTGGATCAGGGCGGCGGTGACCCCGCCCGTCGTCACGGCCTCGCACAGGTAGTCCAGGGCCCGGGCGAACCGGTCGGCCACGGACAGTGGGCCGCCGGCGAGTTGCGGCCACGGCGGCGCCGGTTCCAGGCCGAGCGCGTCGACGGCGGCCTCGTACCCGGCGCGCAGACGAGCCGTCGTCGGCGTCTCCTGACAGGCCAGGGCGATCCGCCGGTGCCCCGAGTCGACCAGGTGGCGTACCGCCCGGGCCGCCCCGTGCGCGTGGTCCGACCCCACTCGGTCGAGTGCGGCCGCCGGGTGGCCGGGCGGGGCCCACCGTTCCACCAGCACCGTCGGTACGGGCAGCTCCGCCGTCCAGGCTCCCTCGCCAGGCCCGGGGGAGCCGGTGTCCCAGTTCGGGGTCAGCAGCAGCCCGTCCGCGCCGGTGGACAGCAGCCGGTCGGCCTGCGTGCGGTCCTCGCCCGGCAGGTACCGGGTCAGGCCCACGGTGAGCCGTGCCCCTCGCGCCTCGACCACCTCGCGGGCCCCGCGCACGACGTCGGCGTAGTAGTACTCGGTGGTCGGCACCACCATGCCGACCACCAGCCCCTCGCCGCCTTGGGTCGCCGGCCTCTCGGGCGCGCCGGTCGTGCCGCCCCGCGTCGCTCCGGTGGGCGGCTGCGGCTGCTCCACGCGGCTGATCACCCCGTGCATCCGGTGGATCTCGCCCCGGGCGGCCATGGCCTCGATGTCCCGCCGCAGGGTCACGGGAGAGATGCCGAGCTCCACGGCCAGGTCCGTGACGCGTACGCTGCCGCGCGCCCGGACGAGCGCGCGCACCTGGGCCTGACGCTGGTCCACGTGTGCTCTCACGATGTCCCCCTGTGTCCGATCCGCCGTCATCGGCGTTGCCGGCAGTGTCGCCGCCAGTGGCACCATCATAGTGAGCTGAAACGATCGATTCGATCGGAGCGTTCAATTGGTCATTGACGGCGTGCACGGCACGTTCATATATTCGGCGGCGCCACAGGTTCGGCGGGCGCCGCGGTCGACGGCATCCCGCTTCTCGGCGGCGTTCCGCACCTCGCCACTGCATCTCGACCTCTTCTCGGGAGTCAGCGCATGCTCACGTACGACCAGGACGGATTCCGACGCGAGGACCGCCCCCATCGCGTCATCTCGGGAGCCCTGCACTACTTCCGGGTCCACCCCGACCTGTGGGAGGACCGGCTCCTTCGGCTCCACGCCCTCGGCGTCAACACCGTGGACACGTACGTCCCCTGGAACTTCCACGAGACGGCCCCGGGCAAGGCCGACTTCACCGGATGGCGCGACGTCGGCCGGTTCCTGGGCATCGCCCGGGACCTCGGCCTCGACGCGATCGTCCGACCGGGCCCCTACATCTGCGCCGAGTGGGACTTCGGTGGCCTGCCCGCCCGCCTCCTCGCCGTGGACGGCCTCCACCTGCGCTGCTCCGACCCTCGCTTCCAGGCCGAGGTCGACGGCTGGTTCGACGCCGTCGTTCCCGCGCTGCTGCCGCACCTGGCGAGTCGGGGCGGCCCGGTGGTCGCGGTGCAGATCGAGAACGAGTACGGCTCCTACGGCAACGACGCCCGCTACCGCACCGACGTCGAAAGGGCGTTGACCGAGCGCGGGGTGGACTGTCTGCTGTTCACCGCCGACGGGCCCGAGGACGCCATGCTCCAGGGCGGCATGGTGCCCGGTCGGCTCGCCACCGCGACCTTCGGCGCCCAACCCACCGAACGACTGGCCCACTTGCGTCGATATCAGCGGACCGGTCCGCTCGCCGCGATGGAGTTCTGGATCGGTTGGTTCGACCACTGGGGCGAGGGACACCACGTGCGCGCCGTCGAGGACGCCACCGCCTCCCTCGACGAGCTCCTGGCCACCGGCGCCTCCGTCAACCTCTACATGGCCCACGGCGGGACCAACTTCGGCTTCTGGGCCGGCGCCAACCACACCGGCTCACGCCCCGCAGACCCCGGCTACCAGCCGACCGTCACCAGCTACGACTACGATGCGCCCATCGGGGAGGCCGGCGAGCTGACCCCCAAGTTCCACGCCTTCCGCGAGGTCATCGGCCGCCACGCCTCCCTGCCGGACGGGCCGCTGCCCGCCCCGCTGCCCCGGATCGCACCCGCCCTCGCCACCCCCGCCGGATGCGCTCCGCTCCTCGCGCACCTCGACCCGCTCGCCGGCCCTCCGGTGCCGCGCGCGGCACCGGAGCCGATGGAGAAGCTCGGCCAGGACCACGGCCTGATCCACTACCGCACCACGATCACCGGCCCCCGCGCCGCCATGCCCGTACGGATCGACGGTCTCGGCGACCGCGCGTACGTCTTCGTCGACGGGAGCCCGCTCGGCGTCCTCGATCGCAACGCCCCCGACGAGGGGCTCGACCTGGCCGTCGGGGAGGCCGGTGTGGTCCTCGACGTCCTCGTGCGGGCACAGGGGCGCGTCAACTACGGTCCCCTGATCGACGACCGCAAGGGCATCGGGCGCGGCGTCCGCCACGGCCACCAGTTGCTCTTCGAATGGGAGATACGGCCGCTCCCGCTGACCGACCTCGGCGCCCTGAGGTGGTCGGACGTCACGCCGGGGCCGGACCTGCCGACCTTCCACCGCTTCACGCACCACCTCGACGGGCGACCCGCCGACGGATTCATCGACGTGTCGACCTGGGGGACCGGCCTGATCTGGCTGAATGACTTCCTGCTCGGTCACTACGACTCCCCGCGCGGTCCGCAGCGCACGCTGTACGCCCCGGCCCCTTTGTGGCGGACGGGCGGCAACGTGATCGTCGTCCTCGAACTGGAGCGCCCCGGCGGCGAACTGCCGCTGCGCGACCAGCCCGACCTCGGCCGCCCCACGGTGGTCACCCTCCAGTGAGAGAAGGCCGTCACGTGAACCGCCGCCCGCCGCCCGCCCGCCCCCCGCCCGCCTGCCCCCGACCGACCCGACCCCGGACATGATCGAGCCCGCGTACAGGCGGACCTGTTCGTCCGGCGGCAGCCGGCTGCGCAGGTCCACCCCCTCCGGGAAGTCCACCCCGACCCGGCTCACCCCGGGAGGGACGGCGCCCGCGAGCCGTTGGGCGCGCGTGCAGAGGCCGATGTCGGCGGCGACGACCACGGCGTTCGGGTGAGCGGCGGTGAACTCCCTCGTCAGGGGCCTACCTGAGTGGTTCTGCCCGGCAAGCTGCTCCTGGGGTAACTTCCTTTGGATCACGTGCAATCGCGAGAGTGGAGAAGGATCCATGCGTCACGTCTCCCTGGGCAGTTCAGGTCTGCGGGTCTCCGCGGTCGGCCTCGGCTGCAACAACTTCGGCGGCCGCCTCGACGCCCGCGCCACCCGCGCCGTCGTCGACGCCGCCCTCGACGCGGGCATCACCCTCCTCGACACCGCCGACATCTACGGAGGCCAGGGCGGCTCCGAGAGCCACCTCGGCCAGGCCCTCAAGGGCCGCCGCGACCAGGTCGTCCTGGCCACCAAGTTCGGCTACGACGGCGTGGACATGGGCTACGGTCCCGCGGCCGGGTCCCGCGGCGGCCGGGCCTACATCCGCCGCGCCGTCGAGGAGTCCCTGCACCGGCTGGAGACCGACCACATCGACCTCTACCAGTTGCACAGCCCCGACCCGGACGTCCCCATCGACGAGACCCTCGCCGCGCTCACCGAACTCGTCACCGAGGGCAAGGTCCGCTACATCGGACACTCCAACCTCAGCGGTTGGCAGCTCACCGAAGCCGCCCACGTCGCCCGGGAGATCGGCGCCGCGCCCTTCGTGTCGGCGCAGAACGAATGGTCGCTGCTCCAGCGGTCCGCCGAACGGGAACTCGTCCCGGCCGCCCTGCACCACGGCGTCGGCGTGCTCCCGTACTTCCCCCTGGCCAACGGTCTGCTCACCGGCAAGATCCGCCGCGGCGCGCCCGTCCCGCCCGGTTCGCGCCTCGAAGGCCGTGACGCCTACCTCACCGACGAGCGCCTGGGCATCGTCGAGGCACTGGCCGGCCTCGCCGAGAAGTACGGCCGCACGGTCCTGGAACTCGCCATCGGCTGGCTCTCCGCGCAGCCGGGCTGTGCCTCAGTGATCGCGGGCGCCACCTCCGCCGAGCAGGTGCGGGCCAACGCGGCCGTCGCCGACCGGCCCCTGGAGGCCGCGCTGCTCGCCGAGATCGACGCCATCGACGGCATCGGCGGCGCCGGCGCGGGGGCGCGGTGACCACGACCTCGCTCCGCTGCGCCGTTCTCGACGACCACCAGGACGTGGCGGCCGCCTCCGCCGACTGGTCCACGATCGCGGACCGGGTGGAGGTGGTCACCTACCGGGACCACCTGGACGACGAGGACCGGCTCGCGGCCCGCCTGGCCGACTTCGACATCGTCGTCACCCTGCGCGAACGGGTCCCCTTCCCGGCCTCGTTGCTCGACCGGCTGCCCCGCCTCGCCCTGCTCGTCGCGAGCGGCATGCGCCACTCCGTCATCGACCACGCCGCCGCCGCGCGCAACGGCGTGACCGTGTGCGGCACCGGCAGTTCCTCCACCCCGCCCGTCGAACTCACCTGGGCGCTGCTGCTGGCCTTGGCGCGCGGCATCGTTCCCGAGAACACCGCCCTGCGCACCGGTGGGCCCTGGCAGCAGACCCTCGGCGCCGACCTGCACGGACGCCGGCTCGGTCTGCTCGGCCTCGGGAAGATCGGCGGCCGGGTGGCCCGGATCGGCCTCGCCTTCGGCATGGAGGTCACGGCCTGGAGCCGGAACCTCACGAGGGAACGCGCCGACGAGGTGGGGGTGACCCTGGCCGGGTCCCAACGGGAACTCCTCGCGGAGAGCGACTTCGTGTCCGTCCACCTCGCGCTGGGCGACCGCACCCGCGGTCTGATCGGGGCGCCGGAACTCGCGCTGATGCGCCCCTCCGCGTACCTCGTCAACACCTCGCGGGCGGCCATCGTCGACCAGGACGCGCTCATCGAGGCCCTGCGCGAGGGGCGGATCGCGGGCGCCGGTCTCGACGTCTTCGACATCGAACCGCTGCCGCGGGACCATCCCGTGCGCACGACGCCCAACCTGTTGGCCACGCCCCACCTGGGCTACGTCACGCGGGACAACTACGCGACGTACTACGGCGAGGCCGTCGAGGACATCCGCGCGTACCTCGACGGTGCGCCCGTCCGGGTGCTCCGCTAGCGCCCGGCCCGGGGTCACCGCCCCGTCCGCTTGTGGGCAGCACGTGCGAACGGCCCGGGCGGGCCCGCGAGGAGCGGGCCCGCCCGGGCCGTTTCGTCCGCCCGCCCGGGCGGCGGCCGGTTCAGGACACGATGTCCTTGCGGGAGAAGCCCCGGAACGCGAGCGCGAACAGCACCACCGCGTACGACACCGACACCACCGTGCCCTTGATCATCCCGCCCCACTCCAGGTGGGGCTGGAGGGCGTCCGCCCACGCGAACTGCCAGTGCGCGGGCAGGAACTCGCGCCACGATCCGAGCGCGGTCACCGCGTCCAGGACGTTCCCGACGATCGTCAGCCCGACCGCCCCGCCCACCGCGCCGAGCGGCGCGTCCGTCCGCGTCGACAGCCAGAACGCCAGCCCGGCCGTGACCAGCTGCGAGACGAAGACGAACGCCACGGCGATCGCGAGCCTCGGCAGCGTGTCACCGGCCGCCAACGTCCCGCCGGTGGGCAGCTTCAGCGGCCCCCAGCCGTACGCGACCGTGCCCGCCGCCAACGCCACCACCGGCAGGAGCACCATCGCCGCGAGGCTGAACCCGAGGGCCACCACCAGCTTGCTCCACAGCAGGCGGGCCCGGGGCACCGGCGAGGCCAGCAGGTAGCGGAGCGAGGACCAGCTCGCCTCCGAGGCGACGGTGTCCCCGCAGAACAGCGCGACCGGGACCACCAGGAGGAAGCCGGCCGACACGAACAGGCAGGTGGCCGCGAAGTTCGCGCCCGAGGCCGTCGCCGTGTCGATCAGGGTGATCCGGCCGTTGCCGCCACCGCGTTCGTCGGGCGTGCCGCCCACCGCGAAAGCGATGATCATGATGAAGGGGAGCGCCGCGAGGATCCCGCCCATCACCAGCGTCCGCCGCCGGCGCCACTGGCGCAGCGCCTCCACGCGCAACGGCAGCGTACGGCCCGCGCGGTAGCCGTCGGCCACCTCGGTCACGGCCACCTCTGTCACGGCGCTCACGCCGAACCTCCGATCAGGGTGAGGAACGCGTCCTCCAGCCGGCGGTGCGGTCCCACCGCGGAGACCGGCACCTCCAGCCGTACGAGTTCCGCGATCAGCTCGGCCGCCGTCGCGCCTTCGAGCCGTACGAGCAGTCCGTCGTCGGCGGTCACCACCGAGCCGACCCCCTCCAGCGCCGCCACCTTCTCGACGAGGAGTTCGTCCACCGACCCGGCCAGGGTCACCAGCAGGGTGTCCCCGCCGCCGGTGATCTCCGCGACCTCGCCCGCCTGCACGAGCCGGCCGCGGTCCATGACGACCAGGTGCGTGCACGACTGCTCCACCTCGGAGAGGAGGTGGCTGGAGACGATGACCGTCCGCCCGGCCGCCGCGTACCGGATCATGACGTCACGCATCTCCCGGATCTGTGGCGGGTCCAGGCCGTTCGTCGGCTCGTCGAGGATCAGCAGGTCCGGCATGCCGAGCATGGCCTGCGCGATGGCGAGCCGCTGCCGCATGCCCTGGGAGTAGGTCCGCACGGCGCGTTCCAACGCGTCGCCCAGTCCGGCGATCTCCAGGGCCTCCGCCATGTGGGAGTCCGCCGCGGGACGGCCGGTGGCCTGCCAGTACAGCTCCAGGTTCGCCCGGCCCGTCAGGTGCGGGAGGAAGCCCGCGCCCTCCACGAAGGCGCCGACCCGCGACAGCACCGGCGATCCGGCCCGTACCGCGTGCCCGAACACCCTGATCTCGCCGGCGTCCGGCGAGATCAGCCCCATCAGCATCCGCAGGGTGGTGGTCTTGCCCGCGCCGTTGGGGCCGAGCAGACCGAGCACTTGGCCCTTCTCCACCCGGAACGACAGGTCCTGTACGGCGTAGCGGTCCCGGGCCTTCGCGTAGCGCTTCGTCAGCCCGGTGATCTCCAGCGGCACGTCGGCCAACGCGGGATCGGGCCGGGTCGCTCCGGCCCGTTCCCCGGCGCGGCCCCTGCCGTTACGCCGGATCCCCAGCAGCGCCGCGGCCAGGGCCAGGGCGCCCAGGGGCAGCCCCCACGTCCAACCGGGCATGCTCGCGGCCGCGGTGCGCACCCCCGGGACGACGGGCACCGACAGCGCGCCCTGCGCGGAGACGGTGTACGTGGCGGGGGCGGCGGGCGACGCGTACCCGAGATCGGTGGCCGCCATCACCAGGCGCAGCCGGTGGCCGGCCTCGACGGCGTGGTCGACGGCCGGCAGCCGCACCTGGACGGTACGGCCCTGTCCGGCGTCCGTGACGCGGACCGGGGCGACCAGTTGGCCGGGCAGCACCTGGCCGCGACCGTCGGGTCCGACGTCGTACACCTTGCCGAACAGCACGGCCGAACCGTCGGTAGCCGTCGACCTCACGTTCAGGGTGATGGTCGGGGTGCCGGTGATCCGCACCTCCTCGGTCATCGGCCGCGATTCGAAGCGGGCGTTCTGCCCGGGGAAGTCCAGAGAGATCCCGGCCCCGAAGGCGGCGAGCCGGCCGCCGATCCCGGGCAGCGAGGACAACGACGGCGGGGTGCCGCCCGCCGGATTGGCGAACGTCTGCTCGCGGCCGGTGAGCGCGAACTCCCGGGGCGTCGAGGTGAGACCGGGATAGCGGTCGTCACTCGCGCCGCGCACCTGCACGGTCCCGTCCGTGGAATCGATTCCGCCGGTGCGCGAGACCCGGAACACGGGACCCGTGTCCACCTGCTCGTCGCCCTTGAGGTAGCGGTCGAACCAGGCCGTCACCCGCGCCTCGACACGGCCGGCCTCGCGCATCCCGCCGTCGTGGCCGCCGCTCGCCCAGTCCACGGACACGGGCGCGCCGTTCGCCGCGATGGCCTTGGCCATGGCGTCGGCCTGGTCCAGCGGGAAGAGCGAGTCGTCCTGCCCCTGCACGATCAGGGTGGGCACCTTGATCTTGTCGCCCACCGCCGAGGGGCTGCGTCCGGCCAGCAGCGCACGGGCCTCGGCGTCGGGCTTCCCGGCGACCGCGACCCGCTCGTACATCGCGCACAGCTCCGGCTGGAACCGTCCGCAGCCGGGAGCGGCCGCGGGGTCGGCGGACCGCGCCGACGGTGGGAGGGCGGCCGCGCCGCCCTCCGCGCCGCCACCGGTCGCACCGCCGCCCGCCGCGCCGGTGGTGAAGAAGATGCCGGTCCACAGCTTCTTGAACACGTCGTTCGGGAAGAGGGAGTCGGCGAGGTTCCAGTACGTGATCTGCGGGGCGATGGCGTCCACCCGGTGGTCGTACCCGGCCGCGAGGAGCGCCGCCGCACCGCCGTACGAGGCCCCGGCCACGCCCACGCGCGGATCGCCGGGCGCGTCGAGCCGCACCTCGGGTCGGGTCGCGAGCCAGTCGACGAGCCGGGAGACGTCCTTGCCCTCCAGCTCGGGATCGTTCAGGCCGATCCGGCCGCCCGAGCGGCCGAAGCCGCGCGCCGACCAGGTCAGCACCGCGTACCCGTCCCGGGCCAGCCGTTCCGCCTGCGCGCGGACGTCGTCCTTGCTGCCGCCGAAGCCGTGGCCGAGCAGCACGGCGGGCCGTTTCCGTGCAGCCTCCCCGCCCTCGCCGGCCGTGAAGTACGAGACGTCGATCCCGGCGTCGGGCATCTGCAATACGTGGTCCTGGCGTTGCACGCCGGGCGGGTCGGACGCCGCGGCGGTGGCCGTCAACGTACCGGCCCCCGCCAGGACGACCAGCGCGGCGCCACCGGCCAACAGGCGGTCCCGGCGACGCCGGGGCAGTCGGAGCTTCATACAGGAAGCCTAGACGTCCCCGGGCCGCCGCCGGAGAGCCCGCAGGGTGAGCCCGGCACCTTCTCAAGGACTACCCGGGCGGCCCCCCGTACCGCGCCTGCCGTACACGGCTCCTCCGCGCGGCCGACCTGCGCACGGGCACGAGGGGCGGCAGGATGGTCCGCATGCTGCTCGCCGAGGTCGCGCGTGTGTCCCGGGAGGTCTCCGAGACCTCCGCCCGCTCGGCGAAGACCGCCCTGCTCGCCGAGGTGTTCGCCGCCGCGCCCGCGGAGGAGGCCGCCGTCGTCGTCTCCTACCTCGCCGGGCGGCTGCCCCAGGGCCGCCCCGGCATCGGATGGCGCACCCTCGGCCGGGAGATCGACCCCGCGCCCGGGCCGACCCTCACCGTCGGCGAGGTCGACGCGGCCGTGAGCGAACTCGCCGCCGTCGCGGGCACCGGTTCCCGCGCCGAGCGGCACCGGATCGTGGACGCCCTGTTCGGCGCGGCCACCGAGGCCGAGCAACGCTTCCTGCGCGGTCTGCTCTTCGGCGAGGTGCGCCAGGGCGCGCTCGACGCCGTCGCGCTGGACGCGGTGGCGGCGGCCGCCGGGGTGCCGGCCGCCGCCCTGCGCCGCGCCGTGATGTTGGACGGGTCCCTGCCCCGGGTGGCCGCGGCGGTGCTCGCCGAGGGCGCGGCGGCGCTGGAGGGGGTGACCCTGCGGGTCGGCCGGCCCGTGCAGCCGATGCTCGCCGGCACGGCCGCGTCCGTGACGCAGGCGCTGGCCACGCTGGGACCCTGCGCGGTGGAGGAGAAGCTGGACGGGATCCGCGTCCAGGTGCATCGCGACGGGCCGGACGTACGGATCTACACGCGCTCCCTGGACGAGATCACCGACCGGTTGCCGGAGGTGGCCGAGCTGGCCCTGACGCTGCCCGGCGAGCGGTTCATCCTCGACGGCGAGGTCGTCGGGCAGGGCCCCGACGGGCGGCCGGTCCCCTTCCAGGAGGTCGCGAGCCGCGTGGGCTCCCGGGTGGACGTGGCGGCCGCCCGGCAGACCCTTCCCGTGCGCGTCCACTTCTTCGACGTCCTGGCCGCGGGGGAGGAAGTGCTCCTCGACCTGCCCGTCCGCGAGCGGTACACGGCGCTCGCCCGGCTGGTCCCGGAGTCCTCCCGCGTGCGGCGGCTGGCGGTGGAGGACCCGGCGGCCGAGGGCGCGACGGCCGCCGCCGAGGAGTTCGCGGCCGAGTCCCTGCGCCGGGGCCACGAAGGGGTCGTCGTCAAGGCTCTCGACTCGCCGTACGCGGCCGGCCGGCGCGGCACGCACTGGCTCAAGGTCAAGCCCGTGCACACCCTCGACCTGGTGGTCCTGGCCGCCGAATGGGGGCACGGGAGGCGCACGGGACTCCTGTCGAACCTGCATCTGGGCGCCCGCGCCGCCGACGGCACCCACGCCATGCTCGGCAAGACCTTCAAGGGCCTCACCGACGTGATGCTGCGCTGGCAGACCGAGCGGCTGCTGGAACTGGCGGTGGAGGACGACGGCTTCACGGTCCGGGTCCGACCGGAACTGGTGGTGGAGATCGCCTACGACGGCCTGCAACGCTCCTCGCGCTATCCGGCCGGGGTCGCGCTGCGTTTCGCACGGGTGCTGAGGCACCGCCCCGACAAGGACGCCGGGCAGGCCGATACCGTGGAGAGCGTGCTGGGCCAACGGCCCGCCTAGGCAGCGAGCGGAGCTTTTGCCTCAGAGGCAAGAGCGTTTGCCAGTGGGGTAAGGGTCTGGCTCAATCGAAGCATGACAACCGGTCCTGCCTCCGGCCCCGAAGAAGCGGCCGACCCCGACGACCCGTCGGGGGAACTCCCCACCGTGGCCCCGCGCCTGCGCGACCTGCGCCGCCGCGCCGGGCTCACCCTGGAGGCGGCCGCCGCACGGGCTCGACTCTCGCCCGCCCACCTGTCGCGGTTGGAGACGGGCCGGCGCACGCCCTCGTTGCCGCTGCTGCTGGGACTTGCTCGCACCTACGGAACGACGGTCTCCGAACTGCTCGGCGAGACCTCGGCCGCGGCCGACCCCATCGTACGGGGCGGCGGCCCCGGGGCCCGCGAGGCCGACGGCTGGACCTACTGGCCGGCCGGCGGTTCGGGGCGGGGGATGCAGGCCCTGCGCGTGCACGTTCCACAGGGCCAGGTCCGGGGCGAACTGGTCCGGGTCCACCCCGGCGAGGAGTGGCTGTACGTCCTCACCGGGCGGCTGCGGCTGCACCTGGGAGAGGCCGAGCACCTGCTCGACCCGGGGGACAGCGCGCACTTCGACTCGCTCACGCCCCACCGGATCGGGGCGGCCGACGCCGCCGGCGCCGACCTGCTGTTCGTCCACACGCTGCTGCAGAGCGGCCTCGCCGGGGTGTGCCTCGGCGGCGCGACCCAGCACCACCACTAGCCGAGGAGTCGCACCATGTCCCAGGGAGAGAACGTGACCGCCACCGCGCACGAGGCACCCGGTGTTCCCGCGAACGACGCCCCGGCGGCCGGTTCCGTCGAGCGGACCGGTTCCGTCGAGCGGACCGGTTCCGCCGATCAGACCGGTCCCGTCGACGGGACCGGTCCCGTCGAGCGGCCCGGTCCGGCCGATGCGCAGGAGATCGGTTCGGCGCCGGACACCCTGCTGAAGCGCTTCGAGTCCAAGTTCCCGCGCGGCCTGATCATCCGCCTGATCGCCTACCTCTTCGTCGGTCACCTCTTCGCCTTCTTCGTCTACCTGCTCTTCGTGCTGGGCGCCGAGAACCAGTAGGGAGGGTCTCCGACGGGGGCGGCGCGCACGCCCGCCGTCGGGTCCGCTTCCGTGCCGCGGGGGCTCAGCCCGCGGCGGGTTGCTGCATCGTGGAGCAGTGGATGCCCCCGCCGCCGCCCATCAGCCGGTCCACGTCGAGCTGGACGATCTCGCGGCCCGGGAAGGCCGCCGCGAGCGCCTGGCGGGCGCCCGCGTCCTTGGCCCGGTCCCCGAACTGCGAAGTGATCACGGCGCCGTTGGCCACGTGGAAGTTCAGGTAGGAGTCGACGAAGTCGGGGTTGTCGGAGCGCAGGGTGTCCGGGCCGTCGACCCTGAGGACCTGGAGCCGGCGGCCCTTGGCGTCGGTGGCGGCGGAGAGGATCGCGAGTTGCTGCCGGGCGTCCCTGGCCCAGATGTCGGTGCGGTCGGCGGGCGGTGTCTGGACCATCACGACGCCGGGCCGGATGAACCGGGAGGTGACGTCGATGTGGTCGTCGGTGATGTCCTGCCCCTTGATCCCGGGGACCCAGAGCATCTTGTCCGCGCCGTAGGCGGCGAGGACCTTGGCCTCCACCTGGGCCCGGCCGAGTCCCGGGTTGCGGTTCTTGTTGACGAGGCTGCTCTCGGTCGCCATCAGGGTGCCGTCGCCGTCGGTCTCGACGGCACCGCCCTCGCCGACGAACGTCGCCGTGCCGAACGGCAGTGACTCGCGGGAGGCGATCAGCCGGGCCACGTTCTCGTCCTTGCGGTGGGTCTGCTTGTTGCCCCACCCGTTGAAGTTGAGTCCGATCGCGTCCACGGCACCCGCGCCGTCGCGGCGGAAGACGGCGCCGCTGTCGCGCATCCAGAGGTCGTCGACCGGGATGGTGGAGATGACGGTGACGGTGGAACCGCAGCGAGAGCGGGCGGTCGCCGCCGCGCTCGCGTCCGCCGCGCACATCACGACGGGCTCGAAGCGGGCGACGGTACGGGCGATGAGCGCGATGTCCTGCTGCACGCCGGCGAGGTCGGAGCCCCAGATGGAGCGGTTGGAGGGCCAGGCCATCCAGGTGCGCACGTGCCGGACGTCGTCGAGCGGGACGGTCATCCGGCCGGCGGCTGCCCCGGCCCGGGCTGCCTGGCCCGCCTGTGCGGACTGCGGGACGAGGCTGGCGAGTGCCAGTCCGACGGCGCCGACTCCCGCCGAACGCAACAGGGTTCTGCGGCTTGGATTCATTCGAACCTCCGGAGGAGGGGGGATGAGGGGTAGCCGCACTGTGGCACTAACTGAAATTTCAGTCAAGAAGTCGGGCGCGGGTCTGCGGTGGGCCGCCAGGGCCGCGGGCGAACGCATGCACGCAAGAAATCGACAAGGTGCCGCAGAGTTCTGCACGACTCTTACCGGGTTCCCGCGTGGAGTCCTACTGTCCCGGCCATGCCCCCTCGGACACCGACCAGGTCAACGGCATCGGCGGCGCCATGAGTGATTCGACCGTGGGCCGGATGTACATCCACCACACCAAGGTGGGCCTCTGGTTCGACGGCCCGATGAGCAACGTCAAGGTGACCCGGAACGTCATCACCGACCGGATCGCGGACGGCCTGCACTTGCACACCGGGGTTCACCGACTCCCTCGTACGGGACAACTTCGTCCGCAACACCGGTGACGACGGGCTCGCCCTGTGGTCCGAGAGGACGGCCGACGCCCGCAACACCGTCGACCACAACACCGTCCAGTGCCCGACCCCGGCCAACGGCATCGCGATCTACGGCGGCGCGGACACCACCGTCAGCGGGAACCTGGTCGCGGACCCCGTCCGCGAGGGCAGCGCCCTGCACGTCGGCGCGCGTTTCGGCGCCGAGCCCTTCACCGGAAGCCTGCGGATCGAGGACAACACCACCGCGCGGGCCGACGCGTACGAACTGAACTGGAACATCGGGCTCGGTGCGATCTGGTTCCTCGCCCTGGACCGGAGCATCGACCGGGCCGACGCCCAGGTGGTCGTCACCTGCGCGGACCGGCCGCCGGTGGTCGCGCCGCCGAGCCCCTGGTGACCGGCCGCTGAGGGGTCACCGCCGCGCCGCCCGCGGGGATTCGAGCGCCGGGGCGGTGACCCCGCACTGGGTACGACACTGCGGCTGGAGGGCGTCGGCCGCCGGCTTGCGCACGGTCGCCCACGCCAGCGCCGCGCCGACGACGAGGATCCCGGCGCACCAGGGCATGGCCCGGTCGAAGGCCGCGTCGAAGAGATCGGCGGAGAGGTAGGCGTCGGGCCCCATCCCCGCCAGCAGAGGCAGCGCCGCCACCGCGAGGAGCCCGGCGACGCGGGCGGCGGCGTTGTTGATGCCGCTGGCCAGACCCGCCCGACCCGGGTCCACCGAGGCCAGCACCGTCGCCGTCAGCGGGGCCACCAGGGCCACCATCCCCATCCCCATCACGATCAGGGCGGGCAGCACGTCCCGTGCGTACGAGGCGTGCGGCCCGACCCGCAGCATCAGCAGCATTCCGGCCGCGCAGAGCAGCGGCCCCACCGTCAGCGGGATCCGCGGCCCGATCCGCTCGGCCAACGCCCCCGAGCGCGCGGACAGCAGCAGCATCAGCACGGTGGTGGGCAGCA
Source organism: Streptomyces sp. NBC_01426 (assembly GCF_036231985.1). Classification (GTDB taxonomy): domain Bacteria; phylum Actinomycetota; class Actinomycetes; order Streptomycetales; family Streptomycetaceae; genus Streptomyces. The sequence continues at coordinate 1,218,069 of NZ_CP109500.1, read as the reverse complement.
GGGCGGCCCCGGCGGCCAGGGCGGAGTATCCGGCCACCACCTGGAGCTGGAGCACGGCGAGGAAGAAGAAGCCGCCGAAGGCCGCGTACACGCACAGGGTGACCAGGTTGACCGCCGTGAACTGTCGGGAGGCGAAGATGTCCGGCGGCACCATCGGGTCGGCCCGCCGCCGCTCCACGTACACGAACACGCCGGCCAGCAGCACTCCGCCGACGGCTGCCGCGATGACGAGCGCGCCGCCGTTGCGGGCCTCGATCAGGGCGTAGGTGACCAGTGCGAGCGAGCTCGCGCCGAGGGCGGCGCCGGCCACGTCGAAGGTGCCGTGCGCGTGCGGGTCCCGGGACTCCGGTACGTGCCTCAGGGCCACCGGCACGCACAGCGCGGCCACCGGGATGTTGATGAGGAACACCCAGCGCCATCCCGGCCCGTCCACCAGCCACCCGCCGAGGAACGGACCCACGGCCGCGCCCACCCCGCCGAACCCCGACCACAGGCCGACCGCCCGGGCCCGGTCGTCGGCGTGGATCGACCCCTGGATCAGGGCGAGCGAACCGGGCGTCAGCAACGCGCCGCCGACGCCCTGGAGGGCGCGGGCGGCGATGAGCACCCCGGCGTTCGGCGCGATGCCGCAGAGCAGCGAGCCCAGCGCGAACCACACCACGCCGACGACGAAGACCCGGCGCCGTCCGAACCGGTCGCCGAGCGCCCCGCCGACCAGGATCAGGCCGGCCAGGGTCAGCAGGTAGGCGTTGACCGTCCACTGGAGCACCGCGAGGTCGGCGTCCAGATCCCGCCCGATGGCGGGGAGGGCCACGTTGACGACCGTCGAGTCGAGCAGGGCCATGCCCGATCCGAGGACGGTGGTCAGCAGGATCCACCTGCCCCGGGCCGAGGCGAGCGGGACGTCGGGTCGGGGCGGCTCGGGTGACGGCCGGTCGGGTGTGGTCATGTCCCCAGGCTGGCGCGGTCGACCGACATGGGCCACCCGGCCGGTCCGAAACTCGGCTCAATAGGCCCTCTTGTAATGAACATGACCCCTCGAACAACATGACCCGCGCACATCACGCACGCCCTTTCCGCACAACCTGCACACGGCGTCCGAGGAGACCACACGTGGCACAACGCGACAGACGACGATCCTTACGCGCGGCGCTCGCCGCTCTCGCCTCGATCCTGCTGCTACCCGTCGGCGCAGGGGTCGCCGCCGCGGCGCCGGAACCCGGCCCCACCCCCGGGGCGGCCGAGCGCAAGATCGAACCGAAGCTCCGCACCCAGCTCGACGGCTCCGCGAAGGCCGTCTTCTGGGTGTATCTCGACAGCGCCGCCGACCTCACCGCCGCGGGGAAGCAGAAGACCCGCGCCGCCAAGGCGGAAACGGTTCTGCGGGTCAAGAAGGACCATGCCGCGCGCAGCCAGGCCGCCGTCATCAAGGCCTTGGACGGCGCGAAGGCGGAGTACACCTCGTTCTGGATCGTCAACGCCGTCCGGGTCGTCGGCAGCGAGAAGCTCGCCGGAACCCTGGCGCAGCGCCCCGAGGTCGCCCGGATCGACGCCGACGACAAGGTCTCCCTCCCCAAGCCCGCCGAGGGCAGCCGGGAGAAGACCGCCGCCGACGCCGTCGAATGGAACATCGACCGGATCAAGGCCCCCCAGGTCTGGGACCAGCTCGGCGTGCGCGGCGAAGGCATCGTCGTCGCCAACATCGACAGCGGCGTGGACTACACCCACCCGGCCGTCAACAACCAGTACCGCGGCAAGAGCGCCGACGGGTCGTACGACCACAACCACAACTGGTTCGACCCGGCCGGCGTCTGCGCCGGCGCCGCGCCCTGCGACAACAACGACCACGGCACCCACACCATGGGCACCATGGTCGGCGACGACGGCGGCGCCAACAAGATCGGCGTCGCCCCCGGCGCCAAGTGGATCGCCGCCAAGGGCTGCGAGAGCAACTCCTGCTCCGAGGCCTCGCTGCTCGCCTCCGGCCAGTGGATCGTCGCGCCGACCGACCTGAACGGTCAGAACCCGCGGCCCGACCTGGCCCCGCACGTCGTCAACAACTCCTGGGGCAGCGCCGCCCACGACGACTGGTACCAGCAGATCGTCGACACCTGGCGGGCCGCCGGCATCTTCCCGGCCTTCTCCAACGGGAACGCCGGCCCGAGCTGCGCCACCAGCGGATCTCCCGGCGACTACGCGAGCTCCTACAGCTCCGGCGCCTTCGACATCAACGGCGCCATCGCCTCCTTCTCCTCGCGCGGCGCGGGCCCCGGCGGCATCATCAAGCCCAACATCGCGGCCCCCGGCGTGAACGTGCGCTCCTCCGTGCCCGGCGGCGGGTACGAGGCCTTCTCCGGCACCTCGATGGCCTCCCCGCACACCGCGGCCACCGTGGCCCTCCTCTGGTCCGCCGCGCCCGCCCTCGAAGGGGACATCGCGCAGACCGAGGCCCTGCTGGACGGCACCGCCGCGGACACCGACAGCAGCCAGTGCGGTGGCACCGCCGCCGACAACAACGTCTTCGGCGAAGGCAAGCTGGACGCCCTCGCCGCGGTCAACGGGGCCCCGCGCGGCGCGATCGGCGCCCTCGGCGGCACCGTCCGCTCCGGTGACGCGCCCGTCGCCGGCGTGAAGATCACCGCCGACGGCCCGATCGACCGTACGACGACCACCGCCGCCGACGGAACCTACAGCTTCGGCTCCCTCTCGGTGGGCGCGTACACCCTGACCGCGTCGAAGTTCGGCTACGGACAGCAGACCGCGACGGCCACCGTGACCGAGAACGCCACCGCCACCGGTGACTTCACCCTCACCCAGGCCGCCTCCGCCAAGCTCGCCGGCACGGTCTCCGCCGCCGGCGGTCCGGTCGCGGGCGCCGTCGTCACCGTCGCCGAGACCCCCGTCACCGCGACCACCGACGCGCAGGGCCGCTTCGAGGTCACGCTGCCGCATGGCACGTACGACGTGAACGCCACCCACGCCTCCCGCTGCGTCACCGGCGGCAGCGCGCACGTCACCCTCGCCGGGGACACCACCGTCGCGGTGGAGCTCCCCGAGCGGACCGACGCCTACGGCTACGCCTGCGCCACCACGAGCGGTCGCCCCTACGCGGCCGGCGACCGACAGCTCGCGCTGACCGGTGACAACACCACCGAGCGCGTCGACCTGCCGTTCCCGCTGCCGCTGTACGGCAAGACGTACGGCCAGGCGTGGATCGGCACCAACGGCACCGTCAGCTTCGGCGGCAACAACACCGGCGACATCAACGGCGACCTCCCGAGCACGGCCACCCCGAACGCAGCCCTCTACCCGTTCTGGGACGACCTGGTCGTCGGCGCCGCCGGCAGCGGATCCGGTGTCTTCACCGCCGTGACCGGCACGGCGCCGCACCGCACCTACGTCATCGAGTGGCGGGGCGTGTCGCACTGGTCGGCCCAGGCCGACACGTTCTCCTTCTCTGCCTCCATCGGCGAGGACGGCACCGTCTCCTACGCCTACAAGGGGACGGGCGGCACCGGCATCAAGGGCGGCTCCACCGCCACGATCGGCGTGGAGAACGCCACCGGCACCGACGCCTTCAAGTACTCGTTCAACACCGCGGCCCTCTCGGACGGCCTGTCCATCGCCTTCCGGACCACCAAGAGCGGAGTCGTCGCGGGTCGGGTGCTCGACGCCAACGACGGCAACGGCGTCGCGGGCGCCACCGTCACCGTCGGCACCGGCGACACGGCGGTCTCCGCCACCACGGCCGCGGACGGCGGCTACGTCGTCCAGACCCCCTCGGGCGCACGGACCGTCGCACTGTCGGCCCCGTCGTACGAGTCCGCCACCGCGACGGTCGACGTCAAGCCGGCCGACGTCACCGCCGTCACCCAGTCCCTGCGCACCGGCAAGGTCACCGCGGCCAAGGCGGCGGTGGAGGTCGTGCTCCCCGCGAACCAGAAGCGGACCCGCACCCTCGACCTGACCAACCCGGGCCTGGGCACCGCCTTCACGGTGACCGAGGACGCGTCCTGGCTGACCGCCACCCCCGGTTCGGGCACCCTCCCGACCGGCGGCAAGGCCCCGCTCACCCTCACCGTGGACACGGCCGGCCTGACCGCCGGGACGGTCCTCACCGCGGACCTCAAGATCACGTCGGCCAGCGGCCGGGCACCGGTCCTGACCGTCCCGGTCAAGGTCGTCGTCCCGCGCTATCAGGTCGCCCTGGACGCGGGATCCGACTACGCGGGCACGGACGCCGTCGGTGACAGCTGGTCGCCCGACCGCAAGTACACCCCCGGGTCGTACGGCTACCAGGGCAACGCCACCGTCCAGTCCACCGGCCGCACCATCGCCGGAACGGACGACCAGCGGCTGTACCGCAACGCCCGCGAGGGCATGTACGAGTACCGCTTCGACAACGTCCCGAACGGGACCTACACGGTGGAGCTGGGCTTCGCGGAACTCTCCAACACCAAGCCGAACAAGCGGGTCTTCGACGTCATCGCCGAGGGCACCCAGGTCCTGCCGTCCCTGGACGTCTCCCTGGAGGCGGGCACCTACACGGCCCTGACCCGTTCCTACACGGTGACGGTCACGGACGGCGTCCTCAACGTCCGCTTCATCACGCACAGCGGCTACGGCAAGCCCCTGCTGAACACCCTGCGCGTCACGGACCGGCCCGACCGGACCTGACGGACCGGCCCGGCCCGATGTCCGGGGCCGATGTCCGGGGCCGGGCCCGACCCGACCGGCGCGCACCTCGCCGGGCGGACGCGTGAAGGGGCGGGACACCCGCGGGTGTCCCGCCCCCGTCCCGCGCCCACCGCGCACACGGCGCACCCCCATCGCCCACGGCCCCCTCGCGCACGGATAGTCGTACCGGCATACGGGTGGCGGACGACGGCCGCGCCGGAGCGGGCACGGCAGGCCGGGAGCCGGCGCCGTTAGCGTGGGCGACCATGACGGTGCTGGACGACCAGACGCAACAGCAGATCCACGAACTCGTACGCGCCGGCGATGCCGGGGCCCGTTGGGCGGTCGGCGGCCCCGACGGCACCCACGCCGTCGGCGGGGACGGGGACACCCCGTCCGACGTCGGCCGGCTCGCCGCCGTACTGGCCCTGTGGCCCGTCATCGGAAGCCTGGTCACGGCCGGGGAACTCACCCTCCACACCCCGCTCGCGGCCTACGGCCCGGCCGCAGCCGGAACCTCCGGCAAGACCACCGCCCACCAGCTGCTCACCCACCCCGACGGGGTGCCCGCACTGACCCGGCTCGCCGAACACCTCTGCGGCGGCCCGCTCGCCGAATGCGCCACCGCCCGCGTCTGGCACCCCCTGCGCATGAGCCGCACCCGCTTCGCCGGCGGCTCCCTGCACGCCTCCCTGGGCGACCTCGGCCGCTTCCTCGGCCACCTGCTCTCCACCGCCGACCACCCCGTCAGCCGCTCCTGGACCGCGGAGTCCCTCCGGATCCGCACCGGGGAACTCACCCCCGCCCGGGGCCTGCTCTGGCACCCCGTGGCCGGCGGCGTCTGGGCCCACGGCGACGGACCGTCCGTCTGGGTCTCGCCCCGGCACCACCGCTGGGCGGCCCTGCTGCCCGCACACGGCACGGAGCCGCTGCGCACCGCCTTCCGGGACGCCGTGTTCACCGCGCCCACCGCGCCCACCGCGAGGTGAGGCGGCGCCGCACGCCCCGCTCCGGATGAACGGGACCCGCACCGCCGCCCGGCCCGGCGGCCTCGATCCACTCCCGCAGAGCACTCGGAGCGCGCACCCCCCGCGCTCGACGTACGGTGATCCCGATGTCACCGACCGTTGCTTTCCGGCTGTGCGGAGGTACGGCGAGCCGCCCGCCCCCTCGGCGGCTTCCCCACCCGAAGCGCCTGTCCAACCCAGGCAAGGTGGTCCCGGCATGACCCAGTCGACCACGACCCGAGGCCAGGCGGCCCCGACCGAGGGCGGCCGCCCCGCACGAACCGGCCGGGCCGAGGCCGTGCGTTTCGCCGCGACCCACACCCTGCCCGTGCTCGTACGCGACCTGGTGGGCCCGCGCCCGCAACCGCGCCCCGGGGCCGGCTCCGGTCGGCCCCGCTGGCCGGCGGCCACCCTGCGCGCCCTGCGGGCCCGGCACGGCGGCGCCCCCCTGCTGCTGCGCGGCCCGACCGGCCCCACGCTGGTCCTGCTGGACCCGCAGGACCTGCCCCGGTTCCACGAAGCGCCCGCGAGCGAACTCGCGACGTGCCCGCCGGACAAATGCCGGGCCCCCGGCGCCGCGCCCGAAACCGGCCCTCCCGCCCACCACGAGGACCGCGAGGACCGCGACGACCTCCGTGCCCGCCGCCGCGAGGTCGATGAGATCGTGCTGGCCTCGGGCAGCCCCGTACACCCCTCCTGCGGCCCCTTCCTCGCGGTCATCGCCGACGAGGCCGGCCGACTGGGCGCCGCCTCCCACCCCCTCGGGCTCGCCCGCGCCCGACACGCCGTCACCCGGGCCGCCCGCCGCATGGTGCTCGGCGACACGGCCGCCGGGGACGAGGAACTCGCCGGCTGGCTCGACCGGCTCGACGCCGGCGGCGAGCGCAGGGCGCCCCGCAGGAACCGCGCCGCCGAGAGCCTCCACGAGAAGGCGGGCACGCGCATCGCCCGGTACGCCGCCGCCGCCGAGCCCTACACCCTCGTCGGGCGGGCCCGCCGGCACCCCGACCCCGACGGCACCCTCGACCCCATCGGCCAGGCCCTCCACTGGCTACGGGCCCTGGACGCCGTCCCCGCGACCCTGCTGCGCACCCTGCTGCTCCTCGCCGCCCACCCCGCCGAACAGGACGCGGCCTCCGCCGAGGCCCGGTCCGGCGACGCCGCCAAGGGCGAACTGCCCCGGCTGCGGGCCTGCGTCCAGGAAACGCTGCGCCTCTACCCGGTGGTGCCCGACCTGGTCCGGGTCACCCGGACCGAGACCGAGTGGCGGGGCGTGCGTCACCCGGCGGGGACCCCCGTGCTCCTGCCCGCGCTGTTCCACCAGCGCGACCCCGAGCACGTGCCCGCCGCGGACGTGTTCGTACCCGGGAGGTGGGCCTCCCCGGGGTCCCGCGAGGACCTCCGGATGGCCCCCTTCGGCCACGGGGCCGGCCGCTGCCCCGGAGACCGGCTGGGCCTGCTCGTCGTGGCCGCGTTCTGCGCCGAACTGCTGCGCGGGCACCGCGTCCGGGACGGCAGACCGGCCCTGGATCCGGTGGGTCCGCTGCCCTCGGCGCTGGACCCGAGACGGATCCGGCTCACGATCACCCGCCGCTGATCCCGACCGTGCCCCCGGCACGTGCACCGCCGCCGCCCCGCCCCGCCGGCGCCCACCCGTGCCGCAGCCGCCCGGCCCCGCAGCCCGCCCGCCGTACCGACCCCACGAGGAACCCATGTCCGACGCCGCGACCACCGCGTCCACCGACCCGGATCCCGAACTGCTCCACGCCGTGTGCCGCGAACTGGCGGAGGCCGCCGACGCCGTCGGCGAAGCCGCCCGCCACGCCTCCGAACTGGCCCTCGGCGGGCGGCTGACGGCCGGCGCGCTCGGCCGGGGCGGCCCCCGCAGGCTCGGCTGGCGCACCCTGCTGCGCACCCTGACCGACCCGGCGGGACTCGGTTGGGCGCCGCGCGGCCGGGGCGTCGCCCGGGCCGGGTGGCTCGCCGGGGTCCTCACCGGCCGCGAGAGCCTCGCCGTCAGCCTCGCCGTCTGCGGTCTCAAGGCCCGGATCCGGGCGGCCGGCGCGGGCCGGCCGGAGCTGCTCGCCGATCCGGACGCGGCGGCGATCCTCAAGGCGGTCGAGGAGGGCCGGCAGGCCGAGGGCGTGCGGCTGTTCCGCGAGATGATGCGGGTCCGGGGCGCCGAACGCGCCTTCACGCTGCTCGCCCCGTCCTTCGCGGACCTCCTCGCCTGGCACGCGCTGACCGACGAGAACCCCTTCAACGACCACGCCGGTTGGCAGATCGCCACCGGACGGGCGATGCCGGCCGAACCCCTGCTCGGTCTCGGCGCCGCCGCACGCGCCTTCTTCGCCCGGAGCCCCCGCCCCGCCGAGGCGCCCGACCACCCCGACGGGATCCTCGACCGGCTCGACACCAGCGGCACCGTCGCCGGATGCGTACGCAACCTCGCCTCGCTCGACCCCGACGGAACCCTCCTCGTCCAGCAGGTCGTCGGCCCGGACGGAGCCCTCCGGTACGTCATCCACCTCGCCGAACCACCGGGGACGCCCGGGGCGGGCACGACGCCCGCCGGGGTCGATGTTCACGCGATGGCCGACGGACCGGAGATCCCGTACGCGCACGCGGTCGCCCGGGCCGTCCGCGCCCTCGTGCCCTCCGGCACCGAACTCGCGCTGTTCGGAAGGGGCCTGGGCGGGAGCACCGCCCTCCACCTCGCCGGGAGCCGGGACTTCACCACCGTCTACCCGGTCACGCACGTCTTCGCCGTGGACTCCCGGGGCGCCGCGCGACGCCCCGTCGACCCTCGGACCCGTGTGTTCCGCCTGACCGGCGCGTACGGACAGCGCTCCCGGCGCCCCGCGCACGCCTCGCCGACCCGCTTCCGGAGCCGGATCACGGACAGCCGGCTGGTCCGGATCCACGACGGCGAGGAGTGGTCCCGATGACCGACACCACCGCCCTGCGCACGCACTGCGCCGTCCTGCGCGCACACGCGCGGCGATTGCGGGCCGCCGCCGAGGACCTGCGCGACCAGGGCCCGGGGGCCGAGGCCTTCCGCGCCGAGGTCGCCGTCCTCGCGGAGCGCTGCGCCACCGCCGCGGGCGGATTCGCCCTGGCGGCCGCGCAGCTCGACGGCCGACCCCACGCCTGAACCGGCCGGGGTGGCCGGCCGCCGGGTTCAGAGGACGAGGGACAGCAGGAGGACGAAGCCCAGGCCGACCACCGAGATGATGGTCTCCATCACCGACCAGGTCTTGACGGTCTGCCCGACGGTCATCCCGAAGTACTCCTTGACCAGCCAGAACCCGGCGTCGTTGACATGGCTGAAGAACAGCGAGCCCGCCCCGATCGCCAGCACCAGCAGGGCGGTCTCCGTGGTCGACGAGCCGGCGGCGAGCGGGGCCACCAGGCCGGCCGCGGAGATCGTGGCCACCGTCGCCGAGCCGGTGGCCAGGCGGATGATCACCGCGATGAGCCAGGCCAGGAGCAGCGTGGGAACGGCCCAGCTCTCGGAGAGCTCCAGGATCATCTGGCCGACCCCGGCGTCGATGAGGGTCTGCTTGAAGCCGCCTCCCGCGCCCACGATCAGCAGGATGCCGGCGATCGGGGCCAGGGACTTCTCCACCGTGGACGAGAGCCGCTCCCTGGTGAAGCCGGCCGCCCTGCCGAGGGTGAACATGCCCACCAGCACGGCCGCGAGGAGCGCGATCAGCGGTGAGCCGGCCACGTCCGTGACGCGCTGGACACCGTTGTCGGGGTCGTTGACCACGATGTCGACGAGCGCCTTGACCAGCATCAGGGCCACGGGGAGGAGCACGGTGAACACGGTCGCCCCGAACCGCGGGCGGTGTTCCAACTCGGCCGACGGGCGCTGCGGGACCATGTGTTCCGGCGCGGGGATGTCCACCCAACGGGCGGCGTACCGGGAGAACAGCGGGCCGGCGATGATCACCGTCGGGATGGCGACGACCACTCCGAGGGCGAGGGTGACGCCCAGGTTCGCGTGGAGCGCGTCGATGGCGACGAGCGGGCCCGGATGCGGGGGTATCAGCCCGTGCATCACGGAGAGTCCGGCGAGGGCCGGGATGCCGATGCGCATCAAGGAGTAGTTGCCGCGTTTGGCGACGAGCAGCACCACGGGGATCAGGAGCACGATCCCGACCTCGAAGAAGAGCGGGAGCCCGATCACGGAGGCGATCAGCACCATGGCCCAGGGCATCGCCCGCCCCTTGGCGCGCGCCAGGATCGTGACCACGATCTCGTCGGCGCCGCCCGAGTCGGCGAGCAGTTTCCCGAGGATGGCGCCGAGCGCGATGAGTACGCCGACTCCGGCGACCGTGGCGCCGAGGCCGGCGGTGAAACTGGCGATGGTCTTCGCCGGCGGGGCGCCCGCGAACGAACCGAGGGCGAGTGAGCCCACGGTGAGGGCCAGGAAGGCGTGCAGCTTGAAGCGGGTGATGAGCAGGACGATGACGGCGATGCCCGCGAGGACGGCCACGCCCAGCTGGGCGTGCCCGGCCGAGGTGATGGGTCCGGGGGCGGCCGCTGCCAGTGTCTCGACGCTGAGACCGGTCACGGTGACGGTTCCTTAACTCGTGGCTCTTCAGTGGCGGTGGGTGGTGCTGCGTGATGTCGGGTACGGCGGGGTGTCCCGGGGAGCCCGGTGGCCGGCTCGCGGGCATGCGGCGGCCCGGGAGAGGGCGTGCGGGGCCCGCGGACGGGCCGTGCGGTGGCTCCGGGATCCCCTCGGATCAGAGTCGGTGCAGGGCCTCCAGCGCCCGTCGGGTGATCTCCTCGGGAGTGCCGCGGACATCGACGGCGACGCCGAGTTCGTCCGGCTGGAGGGGTTCGAGCGTCGCGAACTGCGAGTCGAGCAGGGTGGTGGGCATGAAGTGCCCCTTGCGCTCCGCCATCCGCCGCTCGATCAGAGGGCGTTCGCCGGTGAGATGGACGAAGACGACCCCGGGGGCGAAGCTCCGCAACCGATCACGGTAGGAACGCTTGAGGGACGAGGCCGCGACGATCCCGCCCTCCAGGTCCGCGCCGCGACGGATCCACTCGCCGATGGCGTCCAACCACGGCCATCGGTCCGCGTCGTCCAGCGGGGTGCCCGCCGACATCTTGGCGACGTTGGCTTCCGGGTGGAAGGCGTCGCCCTCGGCGTAGGGGACACGGAGGGCCTCCGCGAGCAGCCGGCCCACGGTCGTCTTGCCCGTGCCGGCCACACCCATCACCACAATGACGCGCTGGGAGCTCACGTCGTACCTCGCTGTCCTCGTCGACATCGGTTCGTGCGGCACCACTGAAGCCCATTAAGTAGTACTTATTCAAGAGGGTGGGGGGATACGTCACATCTATTGTTCGATCGGCGGTCACCGTACGCTTACGCCATGACCACTGAAGGCAGTCCTGTGCAGGGGCTTCACTCCCGTGTCCTGGACGCTCTCGGTCTCGCGATCACCGCCGGCGAATCCCCGCCCGGCAGCGTCCTGCGCACCGACGAGATCGCCGACCGCTTCGACGCCTCCCGCACCGTGGTCCGCGAAGTCGTCCGCGTCCTGGAGTCGATGCAGCTCGTCGAATCCCGTCGCAGGGTCGGCGTCACCGTGCGCCCGGCGGACCAGTGGAACGTCTACGACCCGCGCGTCATCCGCTGGCGGCTCGCCGGCACCGACCGACCCCGCCAACTGCGCTCCCTCACCGTGCTGCGCTCGGCCGTCGAGCCGGTCGCCGCCGGCCTGGCCGCGAAGCTGGCCACCCCGGAACAGTGCGCCCGGCTCACCGAGGCCGCCCTGGGCATGGTCCGCACCTCGCGCGGTCACCAGTTGGAGGGATATCTGCGGCACGACATCGCCTTCCACCGGATCGTCCTCAACGCCTCCGGCAACGAGATGTTCGCCCGGCTGGGCGATGTCGTCGCCGAGGTGCTGACCGGCCGCACCGAGCACGCGGTGATGTTCCACGACCCCGACCCGGCCGCGGTCACCCTGCACGTGCGGGTCGCGGAAGCCGTACGAGAGGGGGACGCGGCCCGGGCCGAGGCGCTGACCCGGCAGATCGCGGTGGGCGCCCTGGAGGAGCTCGACGTACTCGCCCCCTGAGCGATCCCCTCGCGCCGCGCCGCACCGTGCCCCGCGGCGCCGCACCGCGCCGCACCGCGCCCCGCGCGTCGGGCCGGTTTTCCCCGACGGGTCCGAGAAGCCCGCACCGTGCGCCACACTGGGCGCGTGTGGGGACATACCGAGAGCAGTGACGGCGGAGCCGCCTCCTTCGTGGGGCGGGACGGCGAACTGGCCGCGCTGGAAGCGGCCTTGGCCGGACATCGACTGATCACCCTCACCGGGCCGGGCGGCGTCGGGAAGTCCCGCCTGGTCCGGCGGGCGCTGGAGACGGGCGCCGGCGACACCTTCCCCGACGGGATCCACTGGGCCGACCTCTCGCCCCTGCCCGACGATCGACTGCTGGTGGACACCGTCGCCGACGCGCTCGACCTCGCCGACCACACCCCCCGCACCCTCGGCGAAGCGGTCCGGCAATGGATCGGCGGGCGCCGGCTGCTCCTCGTGTTGGACTGCTGCGAGCACCTGATCGCCGCCGTGCGCTCCCTCGTGCAGGACCTCCTCGACGCCGCCCCGCACCTGGTCATCCTCCTGACCAGCCGTCAGCCGCTGGCATCGGAGCGGGAACACGTCCTGGAACTGGGCCCGTTACCCCACGACGCGAACGCCGTGGAGGCCCTCGCCCTGTTCGCCGCCCGCGCCGGCGAGGCCGCCCCCGCGCAGGCCCCGCCGTGGGAACAGGAGCGGATCGAGGCCGCCCGGGCCATCTGCGCCCGCCTCGAAGGAGTACCCCTCGCACTGGAACTCGCCGCGGCGCAGTTGACGGACCACACCGTCGAGGAACTCGCCGAACGGCTCGCCCGCCGGATCGGCCCGCTCGCCGGCAGCGGGTCCCGCCGGCCTGCCCGCCACCGCGCCCTGCGCACCGTCATCGGCTGGAGCCACGAGTGGTGCGAGCCGCGCGAACGGCTGCTGTGGCTGCGGCTGTCCGTGTTCGGCGGCGCCTTCGACGAACCCGCCGTACGCGCTGTGTGCTCCGCCGCCCCCCTCGCCGAGGCCGACACCGGGCCACTGCTGGCGGCGCTGGTCGCCAAGTCCGTCGTACGCCGCACCGACGACGGCGCCGCAGATGCGGACGGCGAGGGCGTCACGTACCGGATGCTCGACACGATCCGCGAGTACGGAGCCATGTGGCTCGACGCCATCGGGGAACGCGAGGCCCTGCGGACCCGGCACGCAGGCTACTTCCTGGACCTGGTGCGCGCCGCCGAGCAGGACTGGCTCGGCCCGGGCCAGCGCGACGCCTACCGCAGGATCGCCGACGCGCATGGCGACGTGTGCGCCGCCCTCGACCACACCCTGGCCACCACCCCCGGACAGGCCCTGGAACTGGCCGGACGCGTCGGCTTCTTCTGGGCCTGCAGCGGCTACCTGCACGCGGCCCGCGGCTACCTGGAGCGCGCGCTGTCCACCGCACGGCCGCAGGACGTGTCCGCTGAGGGGCGGGTCCGCTCCCTGTGGGCCCTCGGGGTCACCCTGTTGCTCCAAGGCGAGAAGGAGCAGGCCCACCAACTCGCCGTCACCTGCGAGGCGTTGGCCGCCGAGTTCGAGCACACGCCCGGCCCCGCCCTGGACGCCGCCTACCTGTTGGGCCTGAGCCACCTGCTGGCCGGCAGGCCGTTGGCCGCGCGCATCGTCTCCGACAACGTCCTGGAGGCCATCCCCGGCCGGCCCTTCGACTCGGCGCCACGACTGCGCTGCCACCTGGTACGGGTGTTCGCCCTGACCGGTCTGGGCCTGTTCACGGACGCCCGCGCGGAAGCCGAGCGGCTGCTGTCCGGCTGTGTCGCTCGCGACGAGCACTGGACGCGGTCCTACGCCGAGTACCAACTGGCGTTGATCTGCCTGTTCGAGAGCCGGCCGGACGAGTCCGCGGACCACGCCCGCGCCATGCTGGAGAGCAAGCGGGAACTGGGCGACAGCTTCGGTACCGCCCTCGGCCTCGACCTGCTCGCGGCGGCACGGGCCGCCTCGGGCGACGAGGCGGGCGCCGCGCACGCGTACGGAACGGGCCACGCGTACTGGCAGGCGGTCGGCCATCCGCAGCGCGGCACCCCCGAACTGGGCCCCGTACGCGAGGAATGCGAACGCACCGCCCGCAGCGCGCTGGGGGACCAGGCCTACGAGGCCGCCTTCCTGGAAGGCGTCCGCCACGGCCACGCCCTGCGGACCCGGCCGCACCCGTACGACGGCTGAGCCCGCAGGGCGCCCGTCCCCCCACCGGAGAGCCCCCGCACGGCTCCGGTCAGGCCGTCGCGCGCCGCCCGATCACCTCGCCCAGGGCCGACTGATCGGCGCAGAGCCGTATGACGGTGTTCTCGGGGTTCACGCGGACGTCCTCGGCGGCGTCGGGGTGGTGGGCGGGAGGGCGACCGGCATCACCAGGGTGGTGAAGCTGCCCTGATCGGCGGAGCGGACCAGTACCGGGCCGGTGACCTCGGAGAACTCCAGCAGCACATCGGGCCCCACCCCGGCCTCCAGGGCCGCGCCCAGCACGACGGGGTCGAAACCGATCCGCACCGGCTCCGGCTCCTCCCGCATCGCGGCCGGCTCGATCGGTGCCGGGGTCCCGTCCGGCAGGGAGACGAGGAGCCGGTCACGGCCGAGTGCCAAGGCGACGGCGGGGGAGTCCCCGCAGGCGTCGAGCGCGGCGATCAGCCGAACCCGCTCCACGACCACCCGGTGCGAGGGCTCCGGGAGACCCGCGAGCACGTCCCGATAGGCGGGGAAGGTGCCCCCGGCCACCGGTACCTCGCGCGTGCCGCCCGGATGGCGGACGGTCAGGGGCGCACCGCCGGGCCGGGCCACCAGGGTCACCTCCGCGGCCCGGGCGGCCCACGCCCCGAGTGCGACCAGCGTGTCGGCGTCGATCAGGAGTCGCCCCGGCGGCCCGGCCGCGGCACGGGGCCGCAGGGTGCGCAGCGAGAGCCGGTAGCGGTCGGTGGCCACGAAGCGGACCTCGTCCCGGTCGAACTCCACGAGCACACGGCCCAGCACGGGATGGGCCGGGTCCCGCCCGGCGGCCGGGGCCACCTGCCGGGCGGCGCTCGCCAGCTCGGCCCCGCCCAGGGTGAACTCGGTGCCGCCCGGTCCGGGCGGCAGCCCCTCCAGCGCCGCCCCGAGCGCGGCGTCGGTGGCGCGCCGGGCCTCCCGTACGGCCGCGTGGTGCCGTTCGAGCACCGCCCGTGCCTCCTCGGGCGTCCCGTCGAGTACGGCGACCACGTCGGCCAACGCCAACCCCGCCTCCCGCAACCCGCGCAGCAGCGTGGCGCGCGGCTGCTGGTCGGGGGAGTAGGAGCGGTAGCCGGTGACGGGGTCGACGTGGGCGGGGAGCAGTACCCGGCAGTCGTCGTAGAAGCGCAGGGCGCTCGGCGCGAGCCCGACACGTCGGCCGAACGCGCCGATGCCCATCAGATCGGAAGTGCTGTCGTCCATGACCGCGATCATCGACGTTCATCCCACTTGAAGGTCAACTCGTCCGATGCGCCGGCGGCCGGGGAGTCGTCGCCGGGTCAGGGCCGCGGCGCCGACGCCTGCGCGCTCGCGCGGGTCCACACCACGGGAAGGCCGCCGATCGTGCCGGCCGCCCGGTCGTCGGGCTGATGCCGTGGATCTCCAGCTCCTCCTGGCCGATTCCCCGCGCCCGCCCGGGAATCGACCGGGATCCGACCGGCCGCGCCCCTCCCACGCCCCGGGTGCGCCCGGAGCGGTCCCGCAGGATGGGGGAAGAGGGCCGGAACCGGCTTGTAGGGGGCGCGGGGCGGTGCGATCCTTCCGCCATGTCGCTCACACAACTGCCGGACTACGGGGCGGTCCTCGCGGAGGTGAGGGAAGTGCGGCGGGCCGGGATCGTGCGATTGCGGGACCTCAGGCTGCCCGTGCTGACCGGGATGTCGGCCGGTCCGGGGGAGGGGGACCCCGGAGAGCCGCACTTCCCCGCCGTCGAACGAATGCTGCGCACCGCGGTGGCCGCGCTGGGCGGCGGAACCCTCCAGGAGGCCGCCGAGTACAGCCTCGGTCTCGCCCGGGGAACCCGGGACTGGCCGCCCGCGGACCGGCGCAGGCGAGCCGCCCAGGTGTACGGGGTGAGCGTGGAGCGGTTCCGCAAGCACCAGGAGTTGATGGTGCTCGGGCAACTCGCCGAGCAGCTCGTGCGCGGCGTGACCGGGGGACGGGCCGAGCCGGTCGTCACCACCGGCCCGGCCCGCCGACTCGCCCCGAGCCACCGGCGGATCGAGGTCACGATCGGCGGGGGCACCCACCACGTCACCCTGCACGTCCACGCCGTCGACCTGCTGCGGGACATCGACGTGATCGTGTCCCCCTCCAACACCCACTTCGCCCTGCCCGAGCCGTACAAGTCCTCCGTCGCCGCGTCCCTGCGGCGCGCGGGCGCGTACCGGGACCCCGCCGGCCGGCTGGTCGAGGACCGGATCCAGGACGAACTGCGGTCGTGGACCGCACGGTTCGCGCCCGGGTCCCTGCCCGTCGCCCCCGGCACGGTGGCCGTGACCGGCGCCGGGGCCCTCACCCGCCAGGGCATCCGCCGCATCCACCACGCCGCGGTGGCCGTGCCCCGGCCCGGAACCAACGACTACGACGTGCTGCCCGACGACGTCACGCGAGCCGTCACCCGCGTCTTCGCCCTGCTCGCCGAGCCGGGCGGACCGGAGGCGGGGACGGAGACGGATCCGGGGACGGATGCGTATACGGCGACGGATCCGGGCACGGCGGGAGCGGAGGAACGGCCCCTCGGGTCCGTCTGCCTTCCCCTCCTGGGCGCCGGGCGCGGCGGCCTCACCCCGACCGAGAGCTTCGCCGCGCTCTGGGCGGCGGTCGAGGCCGAACTCGCCCGCGGCGGACCGTGGGACATCCACCTCCTGGTCCGGCGCGCCGAACGGGCCGACCTGATCGCCGCGTTACTCGCCGGCGCGCCCCCCGACGGCTCGCCCGACCCCTCCTCCGGCCCCTCCCCCCACGCCGCGCCGCCTGCCGGACGGCCGACATGAGCGACGCCCGTACCCGGCTGGCCACCGTCGCGGCCGAGTGGGACGAGCTGCGGCCCCGCCTCGAACCGGCGGCCCTGCACACCCTCTCCCTGCTCCTCGCCGGCCTCCGCGAGGCCACCGGCGAAGCCGCCGACCGGGCAGCCCGGCACGCCGCCCGGCTGCTCGGCGAGCAACTGCCCGACCGGTTCCCCGACGACGGCCGACTGACCGCGGCCCCCACGTCGTGGGGCCCCGACCTCGGCCACCTCGGCTTCAGCGCCGACGACCTGGTCGTCCTCGTGCTCGACGGCCACCGCATGGTGGGGCCCGTCCTCGGCGAGGTGCGCGAACGGCTGCTCGCCGCGCCCTCCCTCGGCGAGGCCGAAGCCGCGGAGCGCGGCTGCGACCCGAACGCCCCCGGCCTGATCAGGCTGCGCGGACCGGGCGGCCCGGTCCGGCTCCCCGCCTTCCAGTTCGCCCGCGACGGCCGGGTCGTGGAGGTGGTCCCCGAGGTGAACCTGCTGCTGGAGGCGGACCGGGACCCGTGGGGCGCGGCCGACTGGTGGCTGTCCCCGAACGCCTGGCTGGCCGAGGTCCCCGCACGGCTGCTCGGCACGGTCGCGGAGCTCCAGGTGCTCACGGCCGCCCGGTTCCTCCGCGAAGGGGAGTGACGCGTGCCCCACTACCGGCCGCCCACCGAGCCCACCGCCACCCCGACCAAGGTGGCCCTCGCCGCGGGCACCGCGCTCTACCGGGTGCACTCCGCGCGCCGGGAGGCCGCCGCCTTCAACCCGGTGCCCGCGCACTGCCTGTACGGCGGAGGTCGCTTCGACGCCACCGCCTGCGATCCGTACGGCTACCTCTATGCAGGGCTCACCCCCGAGGCCGCCGTCAGCGAGAGCGTCCTGCACTCGCTGCCCTTCGATCCGGCGGGCGGGGCGCGCCTCGTGCCGCGCGTCGCGGTCGAGGGTCGCAGGCTGTCCGTGCTCCGGTCGACCGTCGACCTGGACCTGGTCTCGCTGGTCACCGGCCAGGACCTGGCCGCCGTGCACCAGGACAGCTGGCTGGTGCAGACCGAGGCCCGCGACTACCCGTACACCCGGGACTGGGCGCACTGGATCCGCACCCACACCGATCCCTGGGCGCAGGGGTTCCTCTGGTCGTCCAAACGGGACCCGGGTGCGCGGGCGTTGGTGCTCTTCGGCGACCGCTGCCCGCCCGAGGCCCTGGTCGCCACCGCCGACGCGCCGATCGACTTCGCGACCGCCGACGGGCGGTACTGGCTCGACGAGGTGTTGTTGCCGTACCACGCACGACTCGCCCCCTGAACCCGCCCTCTGGACAGGAGCCGCAGTGGAGGACGCCGACTGTATCGCCGCCTGGCGGATCGAGCGCGAAGACGTCATGGAGGCCCTCTCCGGCCTGGCCACCGACGATCCACGGATCGTCGAACTCTGCTGTGAGGCAGGAGAGTTGAGCTACACGCTCTTCGAGGAGTCGGGTGAACGTGAAGACCGGGACCTGGCGGCCGAGGCCTACGCGCACGCGTTCCGGCATCCCGCCGGCGGGCCCATACAGGCGCGCCACCGCATCATGTACGGCCATCTGCTGGCCCTGGACCACGACGAGGAACCCGACCCCGCGCTCGCCGCCCGCGTCCACACCCTCCTGACGGAAGGCCTCGCCGGGCTCCCCGACGATCACGACCACCGGGACACGGCCGTCTTCGCCCGCCGCCTGCTCGCCTTCATCACCAAGATCCGCTTCCTGGAGACCGCCGACGATCCGGCCCTGCTGGACGAGGCCCTGGACGCCAACCGGCGCGCCCTCGACGACGTCGACGGCCCCGACCCCGAACTCGACGAGGTCCTCGGCGGGCTGTGGCAGTACCACGGCGTCCTGGCGAACGAGGCGGCCTCCTACGCGACCTCGGCGCGCCACTACGCACAGGTGCTGGCCGGAGGTTCGCCGGACCGGGACCTGCCCCTGATCCACCAGGCCCGTTCCGCCTCCCTGATCATGCTGGGCCGCACGGCCGCGGACCGGACCGCGCTGGAGGAGGGGTACGAGGAAGGGCTGCGCGCCCTGGCCGCCCTTCGGGGGGCCGCGCCCGAGCCGGAGTGGGCACGGCACACCCGACTGCGCGTGACGTTCGCCCGCACCTTGATCGCCGGTACCTGGGACGACGAGGCGGAAGGGGCCCGAGCCGAGGCGGAGATCGCCGAACTGCTCTCCACCGAAGCGGAGATGGACGCCCTCCCCGTGCTCTACCTGGGCATGTTCGGCCGCCTGCTCTGCGTCCGCGGCCAAGTCCGCCTCGACGTCGACCTGCTGGATCACGCCGTGGCCCTGCTCACCCGGGCGTTCGACCGGTGGGACATCGCGCACGACGGCCCGATCACCGAGACCGGGCTCGCCCTGGCGATGGTCCAGCACCTGAGGTTCGACACGGACGGGGACACGGAGCGACTGCGGGTCGTCGTACGGGCCGTCCGGCGGGTCCGCGAAGACGACCGGCTCTCCAGGGAGGTCACCGACATGGCCCTGGGCCTGCTCGGGGCGGCCCAGGTGGGGCTGCCCGAATCCGTGCGGCCCGACGCCGGACCGGACGTGGTGTCCGAAGAGGAACTGGCCCGCGCCTACGAACGCTTCCAACGGAGCTACATGGAGGGAGAGTTCGACTTCGGCATGGACAACCACCTGCTCGCCGACGATCCGCGGGCGCGGGAGCGGTGGGAACTCCGGTACTCGATGCTGTTCGAGGGCTGGGAGCGGACCGAGCCGGGAAGCCGCCTGCGGGCGGAGCGCGCCGGAACCCTCCTCGCGGCGATGCCCATGCTCGACCCCCACGGGGACCGGATGGGCGCGGAACGCGAGGAACGACTGGTAAGGGAGATGTCGTCCTACGCCGAGGCCCATCCCGAATGGCGCGCCCGGGGCCACGCGGGCCTCGCCGGTTGGCGGTTCGCCCAGGGAATGGCCGGCTCGGTGTCCCGGCTGACCGAGGCGCTGGAGCACTTCGACCTCGCGATCGCCGCGGGGAACACCAACCCCTGGGTGCGCTACGGACGACACCAGGCCATGCGTCAACTGGCTCAACTGCGAGGGGTGACCGAGGGATCGGTGCCCGGCGGCGCGGAGTGGGACGAGGTGCTCGACGCCCTCGACCTGGGGCCGCACATGGGCGAGATGCTGGTGTGTCAGGATGCCGCGGCACAGGTGCGTCTCGCGGTCATGCGGGGCGATCTCCCGGCGGCCGACCGCGGACTGGACCGGGTCGCCGGGATCGTCGGGCGCCTGGATCCGGACAGCACCTCCCACACCGAGGGATGGGTGCTGCTGGAAAGCGCCCGGATGTACCGGGAGGACCTCGCGGCCCGGCTCGGCGTGCCACCCGCGCCGGCGCCGGCCGGGCGGCCGTCGATCGCCGAGCTGCGCCTGCGGGCGGAGCGGTTCCCCCGACCACAGCGCGCCCACCTGCTGGGGAGCATGGCCCTCGTGTGGCAGGCCGAGGCACTGCGCCGCGCCGACGTGCCGCGGATCCGGGAAAGCCTGGAGGTGTCGGCGCAGGCCCTCGCCCTGTCGGCGCCCGGGAGCGAGGCCTGGATCCGCTTCGCCTCGAACACCGGCGGCGTCCACAGCGCCCTGGTCATGGCCAATCCCCAGGCCGGATCCCCCGACCGGGCCCGGGACCTGGAGCGTGCCATCACCCTGCTCGAAGGAGCGGCGCGGGCCATGGACGGCCCCGAGCACCGGTTGTGGGCGCTCACCACGCAACCCCTCGGCCGCTGCTACCGGGTCCGGGCGGACCCGAACCGTCGCGACCGGGAGAACGGCCGACGCCTCGGCCTCGAATCGCTGCGCGGGTTCGTCTGGTCCGCCCTGCTCCAGTCCGGCAGCCAGGACGCGGCGGAGGCCGGCCGCCTGGCGAGCGACCTCGCGGGAGAGGTGGTCGGCTGGTGCGTCGCCGACGGCGCGCTCGACGACGCCGTCCGCGCCCTCGACGCCTGCCGGGGCCTCATCCTGCACGCGGCGACCACCAGCCGGTCGGTGCCCGAACGGCTCACCGCCGTCGGCCGGGACGACCTGGCCCGGGAATGGCTGAGCCGGGGCGCCGACGAGGCGGCCGACGACATGCCGAGCACACTGCGCCGCAGCGTCGTGCTCGCGCTGACCGAGGGCGACACCCGACTCCTCGACCCGCCCTCGCCCGCCGAGATCGCCGCCGGGCTGCGCGCCCACCGCAAGGACGCCCTGGTCTACCTCGTGCCGTCCACCCCCGACTGCCCCGGGACCGCCCTGGTGGTCACCTCGCGCGGCGAGATCCGGGAGGTCGCGCTGCCGAGCCTGCGCGAGGACGCCGCGCCGCTGCGCCGGTACCGGCCCGCCTCCGGCGGGCGCGACATGGAGCCGGTCCCCGGCCACGGCGCGCCCCGACCCGAACCGGCCCCGCCGCTGCGCGACCAGCTCGACCGGCTCTGCTCGTGGGCCTGGCGGGTCGCCGTCCGGCCGCTGCTCGACCTCTTCCAGGCGTCCGACCGGCCCGGACGCGTACCGCGCCTGGTCCTCGTCCCGATGGGTTCGCTCGGCCTGGTCCCCTGGCACGCCGCCTTCACCGCCGACGCGAACGGCCGCCGCTCGTACGCGATCGAGCGTGCGGAGTTCTCGTACGCGGCCTCCGCACGCCTGCTGTGCGAGGTCGCCGCTCGCCCCCGGGCCCCGCACGACGGGACCGCGCTCGTGGTCGGCAACCCCACGGGGGACCTTCCGTACGCGGGGGAGGAGGCCGAGGCCGTGCTGCGGGTCTTCTATCCCGACGGTCAGTACCTGGGGCTGCGCACCGGCGACGGCAGCCCCGACCAGGTCGCCCGGTGGTTGCACGAGCACGCCGACGACGGCGCGGTCGTGCACCTGGCCTGCCACGGAACCGTCACCGAGAACGGGCCACGCAGCTCCCACCTCTCCCTCAAGGGAGGCGAGTTGACGGCCGAGGAACTGGCCGACGCGGTGCACGGACGGCTCGGCCTCGTCGTCCTCGCCGCCTGCCGCAGCCAGGTCTCGGGACGCGGCCACAACGAGGCGTACAGCCTGTCCTCGGCCTTCCTCGTCGCCGGCAGCCGCTCGGTGATCGGCTCCCTGTGGCCCGTCCCGGACGACGCGACCTCCGTGCTGATGTTCATGACCCACCACTTCCTGCGCCGTGAACAGGATCCACCCGCCCGGGCGTTGCGGCGGGCCCAACTGTGGATGCTGGACCCGGGACGGCAGGTGCCGGACGGGCTGCCGCCGGCCCTCACGGCCCGGCTGGCGCACCTCGACCCGCACGACCTGAGCGCCTGGGCCGGCTTCACCCACCTCGGGCAGTGAACCCGCGCACCCTTCCGGGCGCGGTCTACGCGGGGCCCGACGTGCGCAACGCCAGGGTGCTCGCCGCCCACTGGCCGGCCCCGGCCGGGCGCGCGGCCACCATGTCCCGTGACCGGGGCGCGGCGAGGCGCAACAGACCGTCGGCCGGCGGCCCCGACGCGGACCGGTGGGATCCGGCGAGCGGGTCCCACCGGTCCAGGTGGAACGGCACCGTGTTCAGTTCCCCCTCGGCCACGACCAGCGTCAGCCAGTCCCGCGCGAACGCCCCCGGCCGGCCTGTCCGGGAGGCGGGCAGCACCATCCGGATCGGGTCCCCGTCCAGCGCGTGCCCGGTCATCCCGCCGCCGATGAACTGACCGGGGAACAGCGACGAACCGGCGCCGAAGCGGTCGTCGAGGTTGACCAGCACGCACCACAGCGGCCGGGGGCCGGTGTTGCGCAGCCGCACGGTGACCCAGGGCGCGCGCGGGCCGTCGTAGGCCAGGGCGATCTCCCCGTTCCCGTCGGGCCGCAGCGGCTCCTCCCGGCCCCAGGGGACCACCTCCACCCGCACCCGCCCGGCCAGCGGCGAGAGCCCCGCGTCCAGATCGCGGATCCGGTGCCAGTGCGTCAACCGGGCCAGACAGTCGGTCAGCCGCGCCGCGTCGGCGGCGCCGGCCAGCGGCAGCGGGTCCACGTACGGGGAACCGTCGCGCCGCAGCACGCGGGCCCGCGCGCCGCGCACCTCCACGCGGAACCAGACACGGGCCGACCGGGCCTCCACCGAGTCGGCGGCGACCGGACGCAGCAGCGGGGACGGGGGCAGGACGACGTCCTCCCCGTCGAGCACGACCGCGGCCGGGGGCAGCGCCAGGGCCGACAGGGCCACCGGACGCACCGATCCGGGCTCGGGCGTCCAGCCGTCCGCATCGACCAGGCACCGGTCCGCGCGCACCGCCCGGACCCGTACGACACCCTCCGCAGCCGCGAACTCGGTACCGTCCCCACCGGTCAGCCCGTGCACCCGCCCGCAGTCCACCTCCCAGCCCTGCGGCCCCTCCCGCAGCAGGTACGGGCTCGGCCCGGCGCCCCCGTCCGAGGGCCCGGGCAGGACCGGCCGGTCCGCGAGTCCACCCGGCTCGGCCGGGAACAGCACCGGCTGCTGCCCCGAGAGCACCCGCCGCACGCCCGCGTCGGCCGCCGCGAGCAACTCCCGGCCGGTGACCGCGGGCCGGGTCCCGCGCAGGGCGTCCAGCAGGGCGTGGGAGAACACCCCGTGCACGACCGGCCCGCCGGGCGCGTCGAAGCGCCGCTCGTGGGAGAGCTGCCCGATCCGGCTCGCCGCCAGCAGCAGGTGGTGCGGCCGGGGGTCGGGCCCGACCGCGTCCCGGGACGCCGGGGGTGGCTCCCAGTCGGGCAGGGGCGGGAGGTACCGGGCGGCCGTACCCTCCTCGCGGCTCGCGCCGCCGGAGAAACAGCAGTCCAGGACCGCCACCACGTGCCCGCCGGCCGTCGCCGCGGAGTCGAGCAGGGCGCCCAGGCGCTTGTCCGGCAGCGGCCCGTCCGCGCACACCACCGCCTGGCAGCGGCCCGTCGGCTCGATCCTCAGTTCCTGCGGGGTGGCCGCCGCGTACTCCGTGCCGTGCCCGCTGAACCAGAGCAGCGCGGTGTCCCCGGGGCCCGCCTGCCCCAGGTGCGTGCGGACGGCCTCCTCCACGGCCGCGACCGTCGCCTCCCCGTTCAGCAGGGTCAGCGCCCGCAGCCGGCCCGGAGCCCGGCGTTCCAGCGCCGGTCCGGCCGCGACGACGTCGTTCACACAGCCGCGCAGCCGCGCGCGGACCCCGATCCGGTACTCGTCGATGCCCACGAGCAGGGCGTAGACCGTCCCCATGGGCCCAGTCTTCCAGCCGGCCGCTCGCGCGTGTGGCCGAACACCGGTCGATTCGGGGTCACTTCGCGGGTGGGCCGGGGGCGCCGCGTCGGGGTGGACGGCCGCGGGCGGTCAGCGAGCGGCCGTACGGGGCTTGGTCTGCTGGACGGCCCAGCCGTTGCCGTCCGGGTCCGAGAAGTACACGAAGGACCCCCAGGGCATGTCCTGGACCTCCGTGACCTCCACGCCCCGCCCGCGCAGGTCGGCGTGGGCCGCCTCGATGTCGGTGACCACCACCTGCATGTTGTCCAACGACCCGGGGGCCATCCGGGTGAGCCCCTTGCCCAGCGCGATCGAGCAGGCCGATCCGGGCGGGGTCAACTGGACGAAGCGGATCTCCTCGCTGACCGTGACGTCGTGGTCGGCGTGGAAGCCGATCTTCTCGTAGAAGGCCTTGGCCCGGTCGACATCGGTGACGGGGACGGCGACCAGCTCCAGCTTGATGTCCATCACGACCTCCACGATCGGCAGCGGCCCCGGAGTACGGGCCTTTCGGCATCATGCGCCCGGGGCGGGCGTCCCGCCGCCCGGCGCGACCGCGACCTCCGCACCTGCCCCGACCTCCGCACCGGGCTCGCCGGACCCGGTGGGCTCGCCGCCCCCGGTGTCCCCCGCGCCCTCGGAGGCGAACTGGGTCCGGTACAGCTCCTCGTACCGGCCGCCCGCCGCCAGCAGCTCGGCGTGCGTGCCCCGCTCCACGATCCGGCCCTCCTCCACCACCAGGATCTGATCGGCGGCCTGCACCGTCGACAGCCGGTGCGCGATCACCACGGCGGTCCGCCCGGCCAACGCCTCGGCCAGGGCCTCCTGGACCGCCGCCTCCGAGGTGGAGTCCAGGTGGGCGGTGGCCTCGTCCAGGATCACCACGCGCTGGCGGGCCAGCAGCAGCCGGGCGATGGTCAGCCGCTGCCGTTCGCCGCCCGAGAGCCGGTAGCCGCGTTCACCGACGACGGTGTCGAGACCGTCGGGCAGGGAGGCGACGAGCCCGTCCAGCCGGGAGCGGCGCAGCGCCTCCCAGATCTCCTCCTCCGTTGCCCCGGGCCGGGCCAGCAGCAGGTTGGCCCGCACCGACTCGTGGAAGAGGTGACCGTCCTGGGTGACCATGCCGAGCGTCGCCCGGATCGAGTCGGCCGTCAGGTCCCGTACGTCGATGCCGGCGATCCGCACGGCGCCCGCGTCGGCGTCGTACAGCCGGGGCAGCAACTGGGCGATGGTCGACTTGCCGGCGCCGGAGGAGCCGACCAGGGCGATCATCTGCCCGGGTTCGGCCCGGAAGGACACCTCGTGCAGCACCTCGGTGCCACCCCGGGGGTCCAGTGTGGCGACCTCCTCCAGGGAGGCCAGCGAGACCCGCTCGGCGGAGGGGTACCCGAACGAGACCCGGTCGAACTCCACCGCGACCGGGCCCTGCGGCACGTCCACGGCGTCGGGCTTCTGGTCGATGAGGGGCTTCAGGTCGAGGATCTCGAAGACCCGCTCGAAGCTGACCATGGCGCTCATCACCTCGACGCGGGCACCGGCCAGCGCCGTCAGCGGGGAGTAGAGCCGGGTGAGCAGCAGGGCGAGGGCGACGACGGAGCCGGCCTCCAGGGTCCCGCGCAGCGCGTAGTACCCGCCGAGCCCGTACACCAGCGCGAGCGCCAGGGCGGAGACCAGGGTGAGGGCGGTGATGAACGCGGACTGCGCCATCGCCGTGCGGACGCCGATGTCCCGCACCCGGGCCGCGCGGGCGGCGAACTCGGCGGATTCGTCGGCGGGCCGGCCGAACAGTTTGACGAGGGTGGCGCCGGGGGCGGAGAACCGTTCCGTCATCTGCGTGCCCATCGCGGCGTTCAGCGTCGACGCCTCCCGCTGCATGGCCGCCATCCGCGTGCCCATCCGACGGGCCGGCAGCACGAACACCGGCAGCAGGACCAGGGCCAGCAGGGTGATCTGCCAGGAGATGCTCAACATCACGACGAGGGTCAGCAGCAGGGTGACGGTGTTGGAGACCACCCCGGAAAGGGTGTTGCTGAAGGCCCGCTGGGCCCCGATCACGTCGTTGTTGAGGCGACTGACCAGGGCTCCGGTCCGCGTGCGGGTGAAGAAGGCGACCGGCATGCGCTGTACGTGGTCGAAGACCGCCGTCCGCAGGTCCAGGATCAACCCCTCGCCGAGGGTGGACGACAACTTGCGGGTCAACAGCCCGAGCCCCGCCTCGACGACCGCGATCACCGCGATCAACAGGGCGAGCCGGGTGACGCGGGCACTGTCCCCACCGCCGACGATCGTGTCCACGACCCGACTGGCGAGCAGGGGAGTGGCGACCGCGAGCAGCGCCGTGACGACACTGAGCAGCAGGAAGAGGGTCAGCCCGCGGCGATGCGGGCGGGCGAAGGCGGCGACCCGCCGCAGGCTCGCCCGGGAGAGCGGGCGACGATCCTGCTGTGCGTTGATCGCGCTGTGGAGCGAGGTCCAGGCGGTGACTTCCATGTCCATGACCCGGACAGTAGGACCTCAACCGAACGTGAGGTCAAGGCATCGGCCCTCACATGTCCTGGATGGCTGCCAACCCCCGCTCGCACGAGGGACATTGGAGACTCTCGTGCGTTGTCGGAGCCCGATGGCATCATCGGGGGATGACGCAGGGATCAGAGTCCGTTCCGTCCGCCAGCTCCTCCCGCCCCGCAGCAGACAGCGTCCTCGACCGCTTCGAACGATGGGCCCGGGACACCCCGAAGGCGCGCGCCGTCACCGCTGTCCCCGGCAGCCTCACGTACGGGGAACTCGACGTCCGCGCCAACCGGTTGGCCCACCACCTCCTGGCCGCCGGCCTGCCGCCCGGCGGGCTCGTGGCCATCGGCACGGCCCGGCAGACCGAGATCGTCGTCGCCCTGCTCGCCACCCTGAAAGCCGGCGGCACGTACGTCGTCCTCGACGTCGAGGCCTCGGGCAGCGGGCCGCGTCGGCTCGCCACCCTGGAGCCCTTCGCCGTCCTCACCCACGCCGCCCACCAGGCCCGCCTCGACGACGGCCGCGACCTGCGGTTCATCCGCCTCGGCGCCGAAGCCGGCGCGATCGCCGAGCGGCCCGCCGGACCCCCCGCCCGCGCCCGCGCCCGGGACGCCCTGCTCCAGTTCACCGGTGCGCCGCAGCCGCGCGCCGCGGCGCTCACCCACACCCTGCTGCTCGCCGCCCACGAGGCCTGGGAGGCGGTGGCTCGGCCGACCCCCGAGGACCGGCACCTGATCACCACCGGGTCCGACGCCACCGCCTTCACCACCGGCTGGACCCGGGCCCTGTGCTCGGGCGGTACCCTCGTCCTCCCCGACCGGGGCCCGTGGACGCCCGACACCGTCCGCACGGCCGTCGGAACCGAACGGGTCACCGTGGTGCACACCGACCCGGCGGGCGCGGCCCACCTGCTCCTGCCCGAACGCGAAACCCTCCGCGACGCCCGACCCGGAGCGCCGCTTCCCCGTCAGGACGACGACGCGGTGCGGTCCGTGCGCCTGCTCCACATCACCGGCGACCGGCTCCACCTCGACCAACAGGCTGCTCTACAAGCCAGGTTGCGCCCCGGCGGACGAGTGCTCAACGTCTACGGATCCACCGAGACCGCCGGCATCGGCACCTGGTTCGAACTGTCCCAACTGCCGGGACCGCTCGACGCCCCCGAGGAACTCTCCCTCATCGGAACCCCGTTCCCCGGCTGCCGGGCAGAACTCCGCGACGGACAGCTGTACCTCGGTCCGCCCGGCGGCGGCGACGCGATCCCCACCGGCGACCTCGCCCACGCGCGCCCCGACGGGCTGTGGGAGTTCGGCGGCCGGATCCGGGACCGCATCCACCTCGACGGCCACCCCTTCGACCCCCACCCCCTGGAAGCCCTGATCCGGTCCCACGAACACATCGGCGCCGCCCTCGTCGCCGAGATCGAGGTCGGCCGGGGGGCGCGGCGACTCGTCGCGTACCTCTGCCCGCCGCCCGGCGGGGGCACCTGGCTCCCGGGCGGCGACCTGCCGGGCTCCGACCAACTCCGCGACCACCTGCGGGGGAAGGTCCCCGAGGAGCGGATCCCGCGCACGGTGATCAGGCTGCGGGCCCTGCCGCGCAACGCGGCGGGTCAGGAGGACCGGGCCGCCCTGCCGCGACCGCCCCGACTGACCGACCCGGCGACGCCGGTCCGCAGGACGGGCGGCAAGTACAGCCCCGCGACGGGTGGTTCGGAGTTCCCGATCGGCTGCGCCATCGGCTGCGGATCGCTCGTCCTCGGGGTCATGGCGCTCATCTTCACCGACGTGATCTGGCCCGGCTCGACCGAGCTCGCGGGCATACCGGCCCCCTGGGCACCCCTGTTCTTCGTCCTCTACCTCTGCGAGTGCCTGGCCTTCGGCGCGGGCCTGATGTTCCTGTTCTCCGGCCGCCCGAGGATGCGGGAACAGGGGCGCGGGGCGGGGCTGACCACGGCCGCCCACCTCGCCGTGGTCTACCTGCTCCTCGCCTGGTGGCCCCAGGACAACCTGTACCGACTGGCGGCCAAACACGACTGGCCGCGCCAGGCCGCCCTGGTCTACGCCTTCAACATCCCCCTGATGATCGCCGGCGCCGTCGTCGTCGCCTACCTCATCCGGAAGCCGGCCTCGGCCTTCGACTTCGACGACTGATCCAACGGCCCGCCGACACGGCCCGCACGGCCGGCCCGGACGGATCCGCGTCCGCGCCGGCCGCGCGTCCGGGCCCGGGCGGCGGCCCGTCCGGGTCGTCGAACCCCATCACCTTCCCGACCCCCAGGGCCTCGGCCCGCACCAGGGCCTCCGCCGCGTCCAGCACCGCCCGGTCGCGCGCCGCCACCAACACGCCCAGCCACGGCGCCGGATCGCCGGCCCCGGTCGGGATCGCCGGAACGAACACCGCCCCGAGGTCCGCGCAGCCCCGCGCCAGGTCGGCGCACCACTCGTCCGCCCGGGCCGGCGGCAGCCTCGCTCCCAACTCCACCCGGTCCACGATCCGTACCAGGTGCCCCGCGCCGCGCAGCGCGTCGAGCCGGGCCGCCACCATGAAGGCGATCGACGGCCCGGTCAGCCGCAGGTTCGTCTCGGTCGGCGCGAGGAGTCCCGTCCCGTCGACGACGAAGTCCACGTCGAACCAGCCCCGGTAGCCGGCCGCGGCCAACTCCTGCCCCACCGCCTCCCCGAAGCGCGACAGGGGCCGCTCCGCCGCCGCGGGCACCACGCCGGGACCGACCGTCGCGCCCCGGTAGCCCCCGTCGACGATGTCCATCACCGCCCCGCCGACCGTGTGGACCCGCCCCGAGCCGTCCACGAACCCGTCGTACGTCAGATCACCCGCACCGTCCGCCCCCGCCGGGCCGGACACGTACTCCTCCACCAGCAGCGGGCCGCGGGGTAGCCCCCGGACCAGCGCGCGGGCCCCGCCGGCGGCCCGGACCCGCTCGGGAGACGCGTGGGTGGTGCCCGAACCCCCGACCCCGTGCTCCGACTTGAGCACGCTGCTCTCGCCGCGCGCCACCCGGGCCGACAGCAGCCGCACCGCCTGCCGGCGGCCCGCCGCCCGCCACTGCCCCGGCAACCTGATCCCCGGATGGCCCCCGGCCGCGAGGATCCGGCCGAACAGGGCGTGCGCCGCGGACTTGGACTCGTAACGCAGGTCGCGTGCGCGCCACGGCCGCCCCGACAGCCGCCCGAAGGGCTCCGTCAGCCCCCACGGCACGAGGGTCGGCGCGCCCTCCGTCAGCCGCGCGGCCAGCGCCGGCCGGGACCGTACGGCGTCCGACAGGCCGGGCCGCCCCGCCGCGAGCCCGTCGTACACCTCCACCTCCCCCCATTCCAGCTGCCGTGCGACCAGGCGCGTCCAGCCCGGCGACACCGCGAGCGGCAGCACCAGCGCGGCCGGTTCCGGGCCGTAGAAGGCGGCCAGGCAGGCGTAGTGGTGCGCGGCCCGTTGCTCCCGGTCCAGCGACGGGTCGCCGAACTGCGCGTTGAACTCGGCGACATTGCCCACGTGCACCGAAGGCCGTCCACCGGTCCACTCCCGCGCCCAGTCCGCGAGCGGGACGGGCGCCACCTCGAAGCGGACCAGCCCCTGCGGGGCCCCTGTCCCGGCCACCGCGCCCATCGCCCGGTAGAACCCCGCCGCGTGCGGATCGGCGTCGATCAGCAGCCGACGCGTCCCCAGCGCGACGGACCGGCGCACCACGTCCCGGTACAACAGTCGACCGATTCCCCGGCCGATGGCCGACGGATCCACGAACAGCAGGCCGAGCCTCGACACGGGGCCGGCGGGCTCCCCCTCCAGCGAGGCGAGCCCCCGCACCGTCCCGTCCGCGTCCTCGGCGACGACGATCCGCCGGGCCGCGACCTCCTCCGCCCGCACCCGCAGTTCCTCGGCGCAGCCGGCCAGGAACCGCTCGTCGTACCCCCAGTACGCCTTGGACCGCAGCACCAGCGCGGACAGCTCCCCGGCCTCCTCGGCCCGCGCGGCCCTGAGCTTTGCCATTCCCTGACCTCCCCATGGTCCGCCGCGACACCGTGCGATAGATTCGGCCACCCATACGGCGGACACGCCCTCCCCTTCCTACCCACCCGGAGACAGGCTTCTCAATGAGCGACATCATCAATGGACTTGGTCGCACCAGTGCGTTCGGCGCCCTCGGCCTGGTCCTGCTGATCCTCGGCATCGTCCTGGTGGACGTGCTGACGCCCGGGAAGCTCCCCAAGCAGATCTGGGAGGAGCGCAACCGCAACGCCGCGCTCCTGCTCAGCTCCGCGCTCCTCGGCATCGGCGGGATCGTCTTCACCTCGATCTGGACGACGTACGACGACTTCGGCAAGGGCCTGCTGTCCACCGCCGCGTTCGGCCTCCTCGGGCTGATCCTGATGGCCGTGGCCTTCCTGGTGCTGGACCTGGTGACCCCGGGCAAGCTCGGCGCCATCGTCGTCGACCCGGAGCCGCACCCGGCCGTCTGGGTCACGGCCTCCTGCAACCTCGCCGTGGCCGCGATCGTGGCCGCCTCGATCGCCTGACGCACGAGCGCGCGCCCGGCCCGGCCCCCGTCCCCGCGGGGCGCCCGGCCGGGCCGCCCCGCCACTCCCGGACCGTCACGGGGGTGCAGGCACCGGCACCGGTTCCCTCCCCCCCGGTCGGCGGACCGCGCCGGGCCTCCCGGTCCCGGAGGGCCCTCAGGCCAGGCCCGCCGCGAACACCGCGAAGCCCGCCGCCAGCAGCCCCGCCGCGGTCCGCCGCACCGCCGTCGCCCCGGTCCAGGGCTCCTCGAACCGCCGGGCGTACCGGGCGATCCCCACCAACAGCGCGCCGAAGACCGGCAGCCACGCCGCCCGGGCCAGGAGCCACCCCACACTGTCCGGAGCGGTCGTCAGACCGGCGACCCCGCCGAGGAGGGATCCGGGCACGGCCGCCGCCAGCATCGCCGTCTGGTGCCAGCACAGGACCGTCATCGCGCACAGGTTGACCACGACCACCGGGGCCCACAGCGCCGGCCGGGCGAGGAGCCGCGCCAGCCGGTCCCGCAGCAGGATCGCCGCCCCCGACTGGGCGGACGCCAGGGCGAGCACGAGCAGCGACGGCGGGTGCGAGTTGGTCCGCGCCTCGCCCGGTACGCCCACCATCGACGCCGGGTAGTGGAACACGGTCAGCAGCGCCGCGAACAACACGGACCCGCCGACGAGCAGCAGCCACGCCCCGCGCCGGTCGATGCGCCGCTCGCCCCAGGACACACCCAGCTGGTACGCGAACAGCCAGCCCGGCAGGATGTTCAACAGGGCCGCCCAGGACGGCACCGAGTCCGCGAACGGCCCGTACCGCAGGAAGTCCACCACCGCCACCGACCCGAGCAACGGGGCCGCCGCCCAACCTCCGAGCCGGCGCGCCGCCCGCACGCAGTACGGGGTCAGCGCCGTGACCACCACGTACACCCCCACGAACCACAGCGGCTGGACCACCAGCGTCGCCCCGGTCCGCAGGGTCGTCTCCGGCACCCCGGCCGCGTACGCCACCGGCGCGACCAGCGCCCACACCGCGGTGACGCCGAGCACCGGCCGCCCCAGCCGGACGATCCGACCCTTCAGCCACGCCCCCGTCGAACCGCCGCGACGCCGGAAGGAGAGCACGGACGCGTACCCGCCCACGAGGAAGAAGACGCCGAGCATCTGCAGGACCCAACTCGCCGGGGCCAGGCCGCCGAACGACGCCAGCGGGCTCGCGTTGTGCAGCGCCCCCTCGCCGTCGAGGGTGAGACCGCCCAACATCCAGTGCCCGATCGGCACGGCCAGCAGCGCCAGGGCGCGCAGCCCGTCGATCGCCCGATCGCGGTGGGCGGGGGTCCGTGCCTCGATCCGGTGGGCCGTTTCCCGCAGCGAGATCGTCACGCTCATCGGGCCACCCCGTCCGCGATCGACGCGAAGGCCGCCAACGAGCGGGTACCCGGGGCGAAGTAGCCGGTGTGACCCCGAACGTCGCCGGCGGGGATCCGGCGGGCACCGAACGCCGGGGACGTGGGATCGGCGCCGTGCCCGATGCCGGCGACCTCGACGTTCGGTACGTCCGCGATCCAGTCGGAGGGACCGCGCGCCGCCCAGACCCGCGCCGCCGTGCCCAGCCCGGCGGCGGTGCCCGCCCGCATCCCCGGGGAACCGAACACGACGACGTCGCTCGCGTCCGTGTGCCGGGCCGCGAGTCCGCACACCACCGAGCCGTAGCTGTGGCAGAACAACACCGGGTCCGGCGCCCCCACCGCGTCCAACCCCGCGGTGAACCGGGCCAGCCGGACCGCCCCGACCTCCGCCAGCCGCCCGTCGGCCGCGTCCAGCCCCACCCCCACCGGGGTGGTGTAACCGGTCCACGCCACGACGGCCGTGTCCCCGGCCGTCGCCGCCCGCAGCGCCCGCGCCATCCCGGCGGGACCGGTGTGCGGCGTGCGCCGCGCGTCGTACGTGGTCGCGTCGTTGTCGGAACCGGGCACGATCACCGATACGTGCGCCGCCCGCTCCGGATCCCCGAACACCTCCGCCACCTGACCCCGGCCGCGCGGGTCGAAGGCCAGGATCCGGCGGCCGGGCCCCGCGAGGGACTCGAACCGGGCCTCGCCCGTCGCGAGGACCGCCAGCCGGTTGGCCTCGTACCTCAGAGGGAGCGGAGCCCCGTCCAGATTGCCCACCACGAGGGGATGACGGAGCAGCAGCCGGCGCCGCCCGGACTCGTCCAGCCCGGCGAAGAACGCCGCGACCTCCCGGGGCGGGGCGCTCGCCGGATCCGGCAGCCTCCGGCCGGACACACTGTCGGCCCGCCAGGCGTCGGCGCCCGGCGGCGGGCCGGTGACCGCCCGCTGGCTGTCGGCCGAAGCCCATCCCGCGGTTCCCGCGACCACGGCCACCGCGACGGCGGCGGTGACCAGTGTCCTTCCGAAGCGGCGCATGCCCCTTCTCCTCTCCTCGTGACGAGGAGGAAGGTAGGAAGGAGGTACCGGCCGGCACGTCCGACCGGGGAGCCAACCCCGATGTCATACCCCGGTAGGGGGTGGAGGAGAGCCCTCCCCGCGATCAGGCACCGTCGCCGGGGCGCACCAGCCCCGCCTCATAGGCGAAGATCACTGCCTGGGCCCGGTCCCGCAGGTCCAGTTTGGCCAGCACCTTGCCGATGTGCGTCTTCACCGTCTGCTCCGCCAGCACCAGATGCGCGGCGATCTCCTGGTTCGACAGGCCGCGCGCGATGAGCTCCAACACCTCGGTCTCACGCGGGGTCAGCCCCTTCAACCGCAGCGCCGGGTCCTTGCGAGGCGCCGGCCGCTGCCGGACGAAGTCGGCGATCAGCCGCCGCGTCACCGACGGGGCCAGCAGCGCCTCGCCCGAGGCGACCACCCGGACCGCCGCGATCAGGTCGGCCGGCGGGGCGTCCTTCAACAGGAACCCGGACGCGCCGGCGCGCAGCGCCTCGTACACGTAGTCGTCGATGTCGAAGGTGGTCAGCATCAGCACCTTCGGGCGGTGCACCACGCCCCGCGGGGGATCGAGGAGCTCACGGGCGGCCGTCAGCCCGTCCATCTCCGGCATCCGCACGTCCATCAGCACCACGTCGGGGTGCACCGTGCGCGAGACGCGCACGCCCTCCCGGCCGTCGGGAGCCTCGCCCACCACGTCGATGTCGGCCTGCGCCGAGAGCAGCGCGGCGAACCCCGCCCGCACCATGGCCTGGTCGTCGACGATGATCACGCGGATGGTCAACTCGGTTCCTCGGCTGTTTCGTTCAGGGGCAGACGGGCGGCGACCCGAAAGCCACCGTCCGGCAGCGGACCGGTGTCCAGCGTGCCGCCCGTCAACCGTACGCGCTCCCGCATCCCCACCAGGCCGTGCCCCGTGCCCGAGGTCTCCAGGGCCGGTGCGGCGTCGGGGGCGGGCCCGTTGACCACCAGCACGAGCAACTCGTCGGAGTGGAGGGTCACCGAGACGTGCGTCCGCGCGCCCGGAGCGTGCCGCACCACGTTCGCCAGGGCCTCCTGCACGATCCGGTACGCCGACAGGTCCACCGCCGCGGGCGCCGCCGCCGCGGCCCCGGCGGCCAGGGACAACCGCACCGGCTGCCCGGCCCGTACGGTCGCCTCCACCAACTGCTGGAGCCGGTCGATGCCCGGCTGCGGGGCCCGCTCCCCGCCCGGTCCCTCACCGTTCCCGCGCAGCACCGTCAGCAGCCGGCGCATCTCGCCCAGCGACTCCCGGGCGCTCGCCGCGATCGCCTCGAACTCCGCGCGCACCGGATCCGCCATGCCGGGCAGCCGGTACGGGGCGGAGTCGGCCTGCACCGTGATCACCGACATGTGGTGGGCCACCACGTCGTGCAACTCCCTCGCGATCCGCGCCCGTTCCTCCAACAGGGTGCGGCGCGCCCGTTCGGCCTCGCTGATGCCCTGCTGTTCGACGATGCGCTGCTGCGCGTCCCCGAGACCGCGCAGGGCACCCGTCAGCGCGAGGAGGGCGCCGGCGAGGATGAACAACAGCGCGGTGGTGGTGGTCACCCCGTCGGGCCGGAGGAGTTCGAGCGCCCCTCCGACCGCGCCCGTCACCAGCCACACCGCGACCAGGTTCCGCACGGACTCGCGCAGCCCCAGACAGACCATCGCCACCAGGTAGCCCACGACCACCATCGGCGTCCACGGCCAGGCCTGCCCGGCCACCCCGTCGGCACGGGTCAGCACCACCGCGCCCACGACGTCCGCGGTCAACACGATGCCCCAGGCGGGCAGCGGCCGGGTCACGGCGAGCAGCAGCGGTGCGGTCTGCGCGACTCCGAGGGCGCCGGCCCAGCCGCCGCCGGCTCCGTAGACGTTGGTCAACACGGCGATCGTCACCGGCATCAACGACAGCACGAAGACGGCCACGACGGCGAAGGGCGTCATCCGCTGCCAGGCCTTGGGGGCCCGCGCGAACAGCGGCTCGCCCGCGCGGGCGGGCGTCCGCAGCACCACCGCGAAGCGGGGCACCGTGCGGCCGGACGGTTCGGGGACCGGTGCGGGGGCCGTCGCCCCGGGCGTCGTCTCGCTCATGATCGCCCCACCCTACGGGCCCACGGGTCACCGCACCCGACTCCCGGCGTCCGGGCCCGTGCCGTCGTCGTCCCGTACGCCCGCCCGACGTGCGAGCCGCTCACGGAGCCGGGTGAGGCGGTCGATCTCGGCGTCGAGGGCGGCGAGCCGGTCCCCGACGACCCCGCTCCCGTCACATCCGACCGGCGGCCCGTCGACCAGCACGTGCAGACGGTGCGCGACCCCGCGCAGGTCCTCCACGGTGAACCCGTGGGCCAACAGGTCGCGGATCACCCGGACCCGCGCGACCTCGCCCGGCCCGTACTCCCGCCGGCCCGACGCCGTCCGGGCCGGCGGGGTGAGCAACCCCCGCTGTTCGTAGAACCGCAGCGCCCTGGGTGTCGTCCCCGCTGCCGCCGCCGCTTCGCCGATCCACATGCCGTGCCACCCGTCGTCCAGGCCGTCCCGGTCATCCCCACACGTCCACGATCACGGCCCCGAAGTGGCGCCCCGCGATCAACTCCTCCAACGCCCGGGGCGCGTGTTCGATGCCCCGGATCCGGGTGTGCGGGAAGACGATCTCACCGGAGCGCAGCCAGCCCCCGAACCGGCGGACCCATTCCTCCTCGACGTCCGGGTGGTCCGCGCCGCTGTAGCCGTGCAGCGAGAGGCCCCTGACGACCAGACGGAACGCGTCGATCTCCACCGGGGCGCTCCCGCCGAGACGGCTCGCCGACAACTGGCCCGACAGGGCGCCGACCAGGGCGAACCGGGCCCCGGGGCGGGCGGAGTCGACGGCCGCCGCCAACTGTTCGCCGCCGACGGTGTCCAGCAGGACGTCGATACCCTCGGGCGCCACCCCCGCGAGCCGCTCGGCGAAGGGCCGTGCGCCGCCCCGCAGGACGACCGCGTCGTAGCCGAGCTCCGACACCAAGCGTTCGGCCTTCGCGGGGGAGCCGGTGGTGCCGAGGACCCGGCCCGCGCCGAGCAGCCGGGCGATCGGCCCGGCCAGGGTCCCCACCGCCCCCGCCGCCCCGGTGACCAGGACGGTGTCACCCGGCCGGACCCTCGCGAGCCGCGTCAGCGCGCCGTAGGGGGCCGAACCCTGGGCGAGAGGGGCGACCGGGTCGGGCAGCGCGTCGCCCAGGGGCGTGCAGTCCGCGGCGTCCACCACGGCGTACTCCTGCCAGCCGAGCAGGTGGGACACGGTGTCGCCCGGCCGCAGCGGGCCCTCGGCCGGCGCGGCCACGACCTCGCCGACCGCCGGCCCGAACAGCGCGTCACCCGCGCGCAGCGCCGGCAGCGGCAGGCCCTCGACCTCTCCGCCGATCAGGGTGCGCAGGCCCGGGAAGACCAGGAAGTACCGGTTGCGGACCAGCACCTGACCCGGACCGGGCTCGGCGAGCGGCTCCTCGACGACGGCGAAGTGGCCCCGCTCGGGCAGCCCCCGGGGCCGGACGGACAGCCGGATCCGGCGCGTGGTCCGGGGCGGGGTGCGGGGCGGGGTCGTGACCATGTGAGGGCTCCTCGACGAGCTGCAGGCTGCGGACGCCGGCGCGCGGAGGGCGCCGCCGCCGAAGGTGCGCAGACGCTAACTCCTGACCCGCACGTCATGGTCAAGCCCTCCGCGCCCCGGGACGCGCGTCCTCGGCGGGAGCGCGCCCTCAGCGCTGCCAGGTCGTGCGCCGCACCACCGTGTCCGACCGGGAGACGGGCGTGTCGCCGGCGTGCGCGGCCAGCGCGCGTCGCATCTCCTCCAGGGCGGGCTGTTCGTCGGTCATCGGGTGCTGGAACTCGTACTGGAGGTCCGTGTCCAGGACCACCCACACCACCCGGCGCTGCTTGTCCCCGGACTTGCGCATGTCCTCCCAGTTCGTCACGTGGATGGTCACCGTCCCCACCACGATCTCGCGGATCTCCGGCCAGGACGCCCGGAACCGGCCGAAGCGCACCCCCTCGCCGTCCGCGCGGAAGGCCGGGACGAACAGGGCGCGCACGCTGAACACCAGCCCCACCGCACCGAACAGCAGGCACAGGATCGCCCAGCCCCAGAAGAAGACGGTGGCGAACAGGCTCTCCTGCTCCCACGGAGTCCAGGCCCAGAACGTCCCCACCCCCAACGCCCCGGCGAGGAGCGAGGCGAAGATCATGCTCCCCGGGCCGTCCTCGTGTATCTCGTACGGTCGTCCCCCCGCGGGCACGTTCATGACCCATCCCCCTGTCGCGTGTAGCGCCATGATGCCCACGGCCGACCCCGGGGACACCGGCCGGTTCCGGCCCCTCGGGCACCGGGTGGGGGCGGCATAGACTGGCGCCGATCAGATGATCATCGGCACGGGGGAGTCGGTACGCATGGGGACCGCGGCCGCGCTGGAGAAACTGCTGCCCGTGCTGCTCGCCTTCGCCGGCGGGGTGTTCCTCGCGCGGCGCAAGACCGTCCCGGCCGAGGCCTCCAAGGCCTTCGCGGACTACGCCTTCCTCTTCGCCGTGCCCTGCTACCTCTTCGGCAACATCCACGCGAGCGACCTCGGCGCGCTGTTCGACTGGCGTGCCATCGGCGGCTACGCGGCGGCCGCCGCCCTCGCCGTCGCGGTCGTCGCCCTCGTCGCCGTCGCCCGCGGGACACGCGAGCCGCGCGCCGTGGCGCTGCGCGTCATGGCCGGCGTCCAGGTCAACACGGCCTACTTCGCGGTGCCGGTCTTCATCACCGTGTTCGGGACCGCGGCGCCGATCTTCCCCGTGCTGCTCTTCCAGGTCTGCGTGCTGTCCCTCGTCGTCATCGCCATCATGGAACTCGGCCGCTCCGGACCGGGGTCCGGCGGTCCCGGAAGGAAGCTCGCGCGCGCCGTCGCGGCCTCGCTCGCCACTCCGCTCGTGCTGGCGTGCAACGCCGGAATCGTCTTGAACCTGCTGTCGGTGCGGGTGCCGGAAGTGGTCTTGGAGGGGGCGGCGTTCGTCGGCGACAGCGCCTCCCCGGTCGCCCTGTTCGCTTTGGGCCTGCACCTCGGGGGAGCCGGGCTGGACGTCCGCGGCACCACGCGCGAGGAACTCCTGCTGATCGGCTTCAAGTGCCTGGGCTTCCCGCTGCTGGCGTGGGCGGTGTGCGCGTGGCTGTTCGGCGTACGGGGCGACTGGCTGGCCTACCTCGTCCTGATCGCGGCGATGCCGACCCCGCAGAACCTGTTCATCTTCGCGCAGCGCTACGACGTGGGCGTCGACCTCTCCGCCTCGCTCGTGATCAAGAGTTCGGTGGTTTCCCTCCTGCTGCTGCCGCTGTGGTTGCAGACTGTCGTCTCGTGATCGAACAACGTCCGAACGCCGCGAACCCGCCAAACCCCACGCTGAACCCGGCCACCCTCGGGCTGTTGGCCGCATGGATCGCGCACGACCTGGAAGAGGTCGCCACCATGGCCCGTTGGTCCCGCACCCGGGTGCCCGCCCTGCGCGAGCGCCACCCCCGGGTGCCCGAACGGCTGTGGAGGAGCGTCACGGACGTCGACGGACTCGAGTTCGCCACCGCCGTCGCGTTCATGGGACTGATCGTCGCCGCGGCCGCCGCGGACGGCCGTCGCACCGACGGGCGCTCCGCCTTCTACCAGGCCGCCCTGAACGGATTCGGCCTGCACGGGCTGGTCCACCTCGCCCAGTCGGCCGCGGCCCGCGGCTACACCCCGGGGGTGGTCACCTCCCCGCTGATCGTGGTCCCCTTCACCCTCTGGGCCCGCGACCGGCTGCGCCGCGCCGGCGTGCTGCGGCCCACCCGGGCGCGCGACGCGGTGCTCGGCCTCGGTCTGGCCGCCGCGGCCACCGCCGCCGCGCACGCCGCGGCCCGGCTGATCCGCCGTCCCGCGCTCGTTCCCCCGGGCGGGTGCCGCTCGTTCACCCCGCATGGAGCCCCTGCCGACCATCGCGGCGCCGGGCGTCGCTGAACGCGCCGACGCCGCGGCCGATGCCGCCTGCCACCTCTACGACGCCGTCGCGCCCCGGGGCGTCGGCGGGTCGGGAGGGTGGAGCCGGACCGCCGCCGAGGACGCCGCCGAAGCCATCGAGACCACCGCGCACGCCCTGGCGTTCATCCGTCCGGGCGCCGAGGTCGTCCTGGCGCCGGTGCACACGGCCCTCGCGGAACTGCGCCGCCGGCTGGAACTGTCGCCCGCCGACCCGTTGACCGCGGACGGGGTGCCGGCCACCCCGCGCACGGTCGGCAATCCGCGCCGGACCCGCTGGGTCCGGGTGCCTCACCCGACGCGGGCGCCGGCGACGGCGGTGTCGAACAGGGCCCTGACCTCCTTGCCGAAGTAGGAGCTGTACGAGACGTCGGGCGTGTCCCCGCCCGTCTTCCAGCCGCCGATCACCCCGATCACGTCCCCGGTCCTGGTCTTCGCGTCGTAACGCGCCAGGAACGGGCCGCCGCTGGTCCCACCGGGGTAACCGGTGCAGACGATGCGCAGGAAGGAGCCGGGGATGCGCGCGTCCTTGCTGGTGAACTTCGTGGTCCGGTTGACGCACACCCGGGGGCGGGCGGCCGCCGACGGATGGCCGATCAGCGTGACCCGGGGGTGCGCGTACGGGCCCCCGGTGAGCAGCCGGTTCCCGCCGACCACGTCCTGCACCCGGCGTCCCTTGGGGCCCGGGCCGACCTGCGCGAAGGCCACGTCGAGGGTGGCCGCCCGGTTGGCGCCCTGGCTGCGGTAGCGCGGGTGGATCCACACCTTCGAACGGCCCTTGGCGTCGCGCAGCACGGGGAACATGCCGTGGGGCCGGGGGTTCTTGGCCGTGTACCGCGGGACGAACGCCACCTTCCGGGTGTCGGAGCCGAGCAGGCAGTGTGCCGCGCTGAGCACCAGGTTGCGGCCGGGGGAGGCGACCACGCTCGCCGTGCAGAAGTACGCGCCGGCGCCCTTCATGACGAACATCCGGCCGACGACCGGGATGCCGTCGAAGTTCGCGCCGGTGCCGGGGCCCGCCAGGGCGGCGCCGATGGTGTCCCCGGCCCGGTCGGACTCGGCGGACGGTTCGGGGACGGGGGTGGCCGACCCGGCGGGCGCGGTCACCGGAGTGCCGGCGGCGGACGGGTCGGGGACCGCAGTCGCGGCGTTGTCCGGGCTCGGGGCGTTGTCCGGGACCGGGACACGGTCCGGGACCGCGTCCGGGCCCGCGTCCGGGCTCGGGGCGCCGGACGGTACGGCCGTGTCGGGCGCGGCGCCCGGCGCGAGGGGCGCGGGGGTCGCGGAGGCCATGCGTTCGGCGGTCCAGAAGGACTGGGCCTCCCGGACCGACCAGCGGCCGACGGCGCGTGCGGTGCCGGCCTCGGCGACCGGCAGCGGGCCGCCGAGCAGCGCCAGCGCGGTCGCTGCCGCCGCCATGGTCAAGGTGCGTCGCATGCGGGGCTCCCTAGATCGCTTGGGGGAAGCGGAACAACCGGTTCGGGTCATGGGCGCGTCGGACCTCCTGGAGGCGGGCGAGGTTCGTCCCGTAGTAGGCCGAGCGCCAGTCGACGAGCTTCGGATCGACGTAGTTCTGGTACGCGCGACCGCTCGCCCAGGGGCGCAGGTCCTGCCAGAGCCCGTCGAGCCAGCCCTGGTGCCGGGCCACCTCGTCGGCCGACGCGGACTCGGGCCAGTAGGCGAGGTACTGGGACAGGAACGCGCTGTCGCGGTGGACGAACGCGGTGTCGGAGGGGCCCGGCCGGTTCATGGCCCCGCCGCACTCCCCGAGGAACTGGACCACGCCCCGCCCACCGGCCGGCGCCGCCCGCGCGTAGCCGCGCACGCCGGCCAACACCGCCCGGACGGCCGCCTCCGGCAGCCCGGCGCCGGTCCAGAAGTCCGAGCGGGCCGCGTACGAGGCCCGGCCGACCACACCGCGCGGGTCGTGGCCGGGCAGGGTGCCCGGCAGGCGGCACCGGGCGGCGGCCCGCTCCTCGCAGCCGGCCATGGCCCGCAGGGTGTCCCCGTACCCCCGTACGACGAGGTGACGCTCCAGCGGCTCCCGGCCGACCAGGTCGGACAGACGGGTCAACTGCCGTTCCAGTTCGCCCCGCCCGTCGAAGCACAGCACCTTCACGGACGGGACGGGTTCCGGACCGGACTCGATCACGAACTCCACGTGGCTCCAGAACGGGTCCGGC
This sequence comes from Streptomyces sp. NBC_01426, assembly GCF_036231985.1. GTDB lineage: Bacteria > Actinomycetota > Actinomycetes > Streptomycetales > Streptomycetaceae > Streptomyces. Next base: position 1,176,336 of record NZ_CP109500.1, on the reverse strand, counting down.
AGCCCGCCCGACCAGCGTTGCCAGCCGCTCAGCACCGCCGCGGACCGCGCGGCCGGCCAGTGCAGTTCGGCGAAGGCGACGTCCCCGACCGGGTGGGTGCGGAACCGGAACTCCGTCACCACGCCGAAGTTGCCGCCCCCGCCGCCACGCAGCGCCCAGAAGAGGTCGGGATCGTGTCCCGCGTCGACGTCGCGGACGAGGCCGTCGGGAGTGACCACCCGGGCGCCGGTCAGCGCGTCCGAGGTGGTGCCGTGCACCCGCGAGGCAAGTCCCATGCCCCCGCCGAGCGTGAGCCCGGCGATCCCGACCGAGGGACACAGCCCGGTCGGGATGCCCCGACCGCGTGCGGCGAGCGTGGCGTTGACCTCGCCGAGGCGGGTGCCGGCTCCGATCCGTGCCCCGTCCCCCTCGACCGCCACCTCGGCCATCGCCCCGACGTCGACCACGAGCCCGCCGTCGCCGCCGGACCAGCCCGCGTAGCCGTGGCCGCCACCGCGCGGCACCACCGGCACGGCGGAGCGACGGGCGAAGTCCAGGCAGGCGGCCACGTCCGAGGCGTGCGCGGGAAACGCCACCGCGGCCGGCGCGAGGCCGTCGTAACGGGGCTGGAAGAGCCGGCGTGCCTCGGGGTAGTCCCGGTCGCCCGGCAAAACGATCCGCCCGTCCACGGAGCGGGCGAGCGCGGCGAAGTCGGGGCCGCGTACGAGGCGCCGGGACGGGCGGCGGACGAGGTCCGAGGGACCCCGCGCGGTCGCCCCGACCGTGGCCAGGACTGCGGCGGCCGCGCTTGTGAGGACCAGACGGCGGTGCGGGCTCATCCCCCCTTCCTGCCATCGGCCGGCCGGTTCGGGGCGAAGGCGGGACCACAAAGGGCGAGTTGCCCCCCGAACGGCCCAGGAACCCGCTCGTCCCCGTCCCCCCGCCCGGCCGGACGCCCCCGGGTCAGGGGGATCCGGGGGAGTCCGGATCGGGTGTGCGGGCCAGCAGGAAACCCTGGGGGGAGCGTTCCCCGTCATCGGGTTCGCGCACCAGGCGGGCCACCTCGGTCAGGCCGGCGCCGGTCAGCAGTGCGGCCACGCGCTCGGGCGCCATCCCGTACACGTCGAGGTCGACGGGGTGTCCGTACGCCCGCTCCAGCCGGGTCCGGTACTCCCCGGCCTTGAACGCGATCAGCAGGTGGCCGCCCGGCGCGAGCACCCGCGCACACTCGGCGAACACCGGCGGCAGGTCCTGCGGCGGGGTGTGCACGGTGGAGTACCAGAGCAGCACTCCGCCCAGGACCCCGTCGGCCACGTCCAGCGCCGCCATGGAGCCCACCTCGAACCGCAGCCCCGGATGGGTCCGCCGGGCCACCGCCACCATCGCCGGCGACAGGTCCACGCCGAAGGCCCGTACGCCGAGACCGGTCAGGTGCGCCGTCACCCGACCCGGGCCGCAACCCAGGTCCGCGACGGCGCGGCCCTGTCCGCCGTCCTCGCCCCGCACGCATTCGGCGAAGGCGGCCAGCATCGCGCGGTCCAGCGGCTTGCGGGCCAACTCCGACTCCAGGAGCCGGGCGTAGTCGACGGCGACGGCGTCATAGGACACCCGCACGGAATGCAGGTACGAGGTGGCGTTCATGCCCCTGGACAGTAGCCCGCGCGGAGGCCCGACTCACCCCCCGGACAGCGGATTGGGGAGGTCCGCCCACTGGTCGCCCGACGTACCGGGAGCCAGCCGCATCAGCGTGAGCGCCTTGACCGGCAGCGGACCGGACCGCAGGGCCTCGGTGTCCGCCGTGGCGGGGAGGTCCGCCAACAGCCCCAGGGCCTCGCCGAGGGCCGGGGCCGATCCCGCCGTGGCGGCGAGGGCCCCGGCCGCCAGCGAGCCGAACAGCTTGCGCCGCAGCACCGTCTCGTCGTCGGTGACCAACCGTCCCGACACCGGAGGCGCCGCCAGCCCATGCCGGGCCAGTCGGGCGGGGCTGATCCGGATGTCGGCGAGGTCGCGGTAGACCAGCCGCAGCGGGGACCCGGTGGGGGAGAGGACGACCAGCAGGTTCTGGCCGTGGGCCTCCAGGGCCACCCCGAGGTCCAGCACCTCCAGACACACCGACAGCGCCAGCCGGGCGAAGTCCGCCCGCCAGGCCGGCGAGGCGGCGAGCGGGGTGCCCGCGAGGGCCGCCACCGGTACGACCCGCTCGCCCGGGCCCGCGTACGCCTCCGGGGGCTCGCGGAAGACCGTCGCCAGGTCCGGGCTGTGCGCGGTCGCGGCGGCCAGGGTCCGCGTGACGTGGAGGCGGCCGCCGAGCCGCTGCGACAGCGCGTGCGCGAAGGCGGAGACGGCGGCCGCCGTCTCGATCGAGTAGCCGGAGATGTCCCGCACCGAGGAGGTGAGCCGGGTGCTCAGCGAGGTCTTCACGTGGGGCCCGCCCCCGACCGGGGCAAGGGTCCGCAGCGACATCAGCGGATGCGCGGCCGGGAAGGGGCCGCCCCCGCCCCGCGCGCCGCCCTGCTTCAGGACGTGCTCCGCCTGCCACGGGTGCACCGGGAGCAGCACGTGCCCCCCGTCCCGCAGCTCGGCCGGCCAGTCCCCGGTGACCAGGCACTCCTCGGCCCGGACGGAGACCGTCCCGAGTGCCACGAGCGGCCGGTGCTCGGGCGCGTACGCCAACTGCTCCGCCACCGAGAAGCCGGGCCGGGAGCGACAGTTGGGGTGGTAGGGGTGGCCGTCGACCACCCGCTGTTCCCACTCCCATCCCGCCAGCGGGGCGCCGTCCGTCGCGGGGTCGGGCTGCCCCGCCCGGGACAGCGCCAGCGAGGCGGTGCTGTCGTCCAGCTCGGCCGCGAACGCGGCCCCGTGCGGCACGTCGAGCGCCGACATCAGGCGCGCCGCGTGCCGGTACGCCCGTCCGTCGAACCGGATCTCGGTGACGTGGGACCGGGTGGCGTAGGGATCGGGCAGCGGCCCCTCCAGCCGTCCACCCCGGGAGGTGACGAGCACCAGCGAATCCGGCCCGGACTCCCGTCGCACCACCCAGGGCAGCGGTTCGAAGGCCAGCGCCCGCCAGAGCCGGGTCAGCACGGCGGCCCGCGCGCCTTCCAGCTCGGCGGCGTACGCGGCCACGAGGTCGGGCCGTACGTCGGCCAGCTCGGCGGCGACGGTCTCCTCGGCCGGGGGGACGGGGACGTGCGTGCTGCGGTCCAGGGTCCTGGTCCTCTCTCATCATCGGGTACACCTGATGATCGGTGATGATCACCGAATGGATCGAACGGATCGAATGGAACCAGTGGACCTCAACGCCGCAGCCGACGCCCTCGCAGCCGTTCCGCTGCTCAACTGCCTGCTGCGGGAGGCCGCCGATCCCACAGGTGAGGAGGGTGTCCACCGCCTGCGCGGCAGCGGCCGACTGCTGCGGGTGGCGGGCGGTCGACGGCCCGGGCGGCCGGAACTGCTCGTCGGGAACGGCCGGCATCCGCTGGGCCTCGCGGAACTGGTCAAGCTCGCCTCGGACGAGCTGCGCCTGTACACGGGCGTCTCCAACGACGAACTGCCGACGGAGATCACCGACAGCCGGGACGCCGTCGCCGCGCTGCTGGCCGCCCGGGCCGCGGCCCCGGCTCCGCAGGACCCCTACGTCCGGTCCGAACAGGCGCTGGTGATGGGCCACCCGCACCACCCGGCCCCCAAGTCGCGGGGCGGCGCGCCCGCCGCGAGCTGGCTGCCGTACGCGCCGGAGGCGCACACCCGGTTCCCCCTGGTCCTGCTCGGCCTGCGGGAGGACCAGGTGGTCGAGGAGGGCCCGCCGTCCGCCTCCGAGGCGATCGACTCGCTCGCGGAACTCCTCGACGGCCCGCGCCCACCCGCCGGGTACCGGCTGCTGCCGGCGCACCCCTGGCAGCTGGACCTGGTCGGCGGCCTCCCCGCGGTGCGCGCGGCCTTCGCCGACGGGCGGCTGCTGCGACTCGGACCGACCCGGCGCCCGGTCTGGCCGACCGCCTCGATCCGGACCCTGTACGCGCCCGATCCCAGCGCCGACCTGTTCGTCAAGTTCAGCCTCGACGTCCGCGTCACCAACGACGTCCGTCGACTGTGGAGGCACGACCTGCTGAGGCTCAGGCGCACGGACTCCGCCGTCGAGGCCGGGTTCGCCGAACTGCGTCGCGAGGGGTCGCAGGCCGTCTGGCTGGCCGACCGGGGCTACCGCACCGCCGGCTTCGCCTTCGAGGAACTGGCCGTCCTGGTCCGCGACGGACTGCGCGGACAGGGGCTGCCGGGGACCGATCCGCTGCTGGCCGCCGCGCTCGCGGAGGGCTTCCCGGGCAGCCCGTTGGCCGCCACACCCGACCCGGCCGGGTGGTGGAGGGCGTATCTGCGCCAGGTCGTGCCCCCCGTGTTGGAGCTGTTCGCCCGGCGGGGGATCGTGCTGGAGGCACATCTCCAGAACTGCCTGGTGGCCGTCGACGGCCGGGGCATGCCGGTGCAGGCCTTCTTCCGAGACGCGGAGGGCGTGAAACTCCCGGGGGACCTGTCGCGGGAGGACGGATGGCAGCGGCTGCTGTACTGCCTGGTGGTCAACCACCTGGCCGAGGTCGGCGGGGCGCTGGCCGAGGCGCATCCGGCCGTGGTCGGCCAGGTGTGGCCGGCCGTCCGGGAGGAGTTCCGGCGCGGCGAGGCCGCCACGGGGCTCGCGGAGATCGGTGAACTGGCGACCGCCCCGTCGCTGCCGGCCAAGACGAACCTGCTGCTGAGGTGGACCGGGGCGGACGGCGCGGACGCGCGCTACCTGCCGCTGCCGAACCCGCTGAGGGGGTAGCGGGCCGGGCGTGGCATTCCGGCCAAGGTGGTGTCGGTCGACCCTTCCCCCGGTGTGGAAAGGTATAGACCAATGCTACGTTGGTCGGGCAGACCGCGCAGTCCTTGACCACCCGTCAGAGGAGTAGCCATGCCCTCCCCTTCGCGGGGCGGCGCCCCGGCCGCCATGCCCAAGTATCAGCGGATCGCCGCAGCGCTGCGGCACGAGATCGACCGCACCGCGCACACCCCCGGCGCCAGACTGCCCTCCGAACGCAGCCTCGCCGCCCGCTACCAGGTCAACCGGCAGACCATCCGAGCCGCGCTCCAACACCTGCGGGCGGACGGGCTGATCGTCACCGGCCGGCGCGGCACCCGGCCCGCCGCGGCGCCCACGCCCGTCCCCGCCCCGGCGGCCGGCTCCGTGCCGGCCCAGTGTTGGGTCGCGTTCGTCAGCCTGGCCCCGACCCACGCCGCGCTGCTCGGCATGAAGGGCGGCGAGCGCACCCTCGTGCACCACCGCCGCGAACGGGACCCGGCGGGGGAGACCCTCCAGCACGCGGTCACCTACCTCAGCCCCGTCGTGGTGGCCGTCACCCCCGAACTCTCCGCGCTGTGTCGCCGCACCGCCGCCCGCGACGAGGACCTCGGGCCGCTGCACCGCTGGCTCGACCGCGCGACGGCGACCGGCCGGGTCGCCGAGACCCTCACCATGACCCGCACCAGCCACCCGCCGAACTCCCCCACCACCTGCGGACTGAGCGTGCGCCGCACCCTCCACGACGGCTCCGGCCGGCTGCTCGCCGTCACGGACCTGGCCTTCCCGACCTGGGACCGGCTCACCTTCCACCGGGACCGGGCCGCGGGCGGATTCCGCGTCAGCTGACGGCGCCGCTCGGACGGGACACCCCGGCGCGCCGCCCCGGCGCCCCGTGCGGGGCGGCGTACCGGCACTCTAAGACCGTGCCCCCGCGCCCGTCGGCCGGCCCGGCCGGCATGTCAGGTGTGGGTGTGGATGTCGCCGCTGGTCGTCGAGGTGATGACCTCCCGCCGCCCGAGATCGCCCGGGGGGATCCCCGGATGGTGACCGGGCGGACGGCTGCCCGGGGGGACCCCCAGGGCCAGTCGGGAGACGATCCGGTAGCGGTCGCCCCGGTAGACGGAGTGCACGTACTCCACGGGGCGGCCGGTGGAGTCGGTGGTGAGCCGCTCGATGAGCAGGGCCGGCGAGAGCAGCGGTACGTCCAACAGGCGGGCCTCGGCCTCGTTGACCACCGTCGGCTCGATCGACTGCCGCGCCTCGTGGACGAAGACCCCGTGGCGGTCCCGCAGGTGCTCGTAGAGGTCCCCGGCCTCCAGTTCCGCCGGGGTCAGGGCCGGGACCAGATCGGCCGGGATGTGCAGGTGCTCGATCGCCATGGGGGCGCCGTCCACCAGCCGCAGCCGGGCGATGTACAGCAGTTCCTCGCCGGGGGAGACGCGCAGCCGGCGGCCGGTGCGGGCGCCCGCCCGGACGGTGGCGTGCTCCAGGATCCTGCTCGACCAGTGGCCCGCCGCCCGGCCCACGGCGAACGCCGACTCGTCCGGGGTCAGCTCCTGCGTGATCTTGGCCGGGGCCACGAACATCCCGCGTCCGTGTTCCCGGACGAGCGCGCCCGTCGCCACGAGTTCGTCCACGGCCGCGCGCAGGGTGGGGCGCGACACCTCCAGCGTCACGCACAGGGTGCGTTCCGAAGGGATCGCCTCCCCGGGTCGACGCGTGTCGATCAGCCCCAACAGGTGCTCGCGGACCCGCTCCCGCTTGAGCACCGAACCGGTGGCCGGCCCCCGGGCCGCCGCCGAGGGATTGCGCTCCATCACCCAGGTCCCTTCCGCCGTGCCCGACTGTCCAACTGGTCATATGCATCTAAGCATTCGGCGGACTGATCCGCGAGATCCGGTCATCGATTCCCCGGGGCGCGGGGGTTGACGGGTCGAAGAGGGCGTGTCACCTTCGAGCCACTCGGTTAACCAATTGGTCAGTTGGTCAACTCTCCTGTCCTCAGGGTGAGTTCCGACGGCGATCAGGTGAGGACTCCCGCCCCGTGCCCGACCACCACACCGCTCTCGCGCTCGTCCCCCGCCCCCACTCCGTCGTCCCGCTTCCCGGCAGCTTCGTCCTCGACCGGCACACCGGCCTGCGCGCCGACCCGGGCGCCGAGGGCGCCGCCGACCTGCTGCGCGCGCTGCTCGCCCCCGCCACCGGACTCCCGCTCGCCCCGCGCTCCGACGGGCGCCTCGCCCTGCGCCTCGACCCGAGCACCGACGACGGTGACGAGGGCTACCGGCTCACCGTCACCGCCGACGGCGTCCTGCTGAGCGCCGCCCGCCCCGACGGCCTGCTGCGGGGAGTGCAGACCCTGCGGCAACTGCTGCCCCCCGAGGCCCTCGCCGCGGCGGCCCGGCGGCGCACCGGCTGGCCGCTGCCCTGCGTACGGATCACCGACCGGCCCCGGTTCGCCTGGCGCGGGGCCATGCTCGACGTGGCCCGCCACTTCCAGCCCGTGTCGTACGTACGCCGCTTCGTGGACCTGCTCGCCCTGCACAAACTGAACGTCCTGCACCTCCACCTCACCGACGACCAGGGCTGGCGACTGCCGGTGGCGGCCCGCCCCCGACTCACCGCCGTCGGCGGGCGGCGCGAGGAGAGCGCGGGGGACGGCATCCCGCACGAAGGCGCGTACGAGCGCGCGGAACTCACCGCCCTGGTCGACCACGCCGCCCGGCGCGGGGTGACGATCGTCCCCGAGATCGAGATGCCCGGTCACGCCCGGGCCGCCCTCGCCGCCTACCCGCACCTGGGCAACCGGCCCGGCACACGGCTCGCACCCTGGACGCGCTGGGGCGTCTGCGAGAACGTCCTGGGAGTACACGACGAGGTGCTCGACTTCTGCCGGACCGTCCTCGACGAGGTCGTCGAGATCTTCCCCGGGCCCCACGTCCACCTCGGCGGCGACGAATGCCCGAGCGTCGAATGGGAGCGCTCGGCCGCGGCCCGCGCCCGCGTCGCGGCCGAAGGGCTCGCCGGGCCGGCCGCCCTGCACGGCTGGTTCATGCGCGCCGTCTCCGCGCACCTGCGCTCCCTCGGTCGACGCCCTGTCGGCTGGACCGGCGACGGCACCGACCTCCCGGCCCCCTTCACCGTCATGGCCTGGCTCGACCCGGAGCACGGCAGGGCCGCCGCGCTGCGCGGCCACGACGTGATCATGACCCCGTTCCGCTCCACCTACCTCGACCACCCCCAGTCCGCGGACCCCGCCGAACCGGCCGGCCAGGACGGGGTGGTCACCCTGCGCGACGTCTACGAGTACGACCCCGCCCCGGCCCACTGGGAACCCGAGGCCGCACACCGCGTCCTGGGCACCCAGGCGCAACTGTGGACCGAGTACGCGCGCACCCCCGACCGGCTCGAATACCTGGCCTTCCCGCGCCTGTGCGCCCTGGCCGACCGGGCCTGGTCCGGACACCACGACTGGCCGGACTTCCGGCGCCGGCTCGACCGGCACCAGACCCGCCTCGACGCCCTCGGCGTACGCGGCCGATCCCCCCACCCCGAGAGGAACGCATCATGCGAACCACGAAGCGGCGTAAGGCCGTTGCCCTCGCCCTCGCACTGACCTCAGGCCTCGGCGCGGCGGCCCTGACCGCGCTGCCCGCGAACGCCGCGGCCGGCTCGGTCAAGGTCGAGTACCGCACGAGCGCGAGCGGGGCCACCGCCGACCAGGTCGAGCCCTGGTTCAAGGTGGTCAACAACGGCTCCGAGGCGGTCCCCCTCAACCAGGTCACCCTGCGCTACTACTTCAGGTCCGACGGCCCGAACACCGAGTACCGGTACGCCTGTTCATGGGCGGTCAAGGGATGCGCGAACATCACCGGCACCTTCGGCACCCTGGCGACCCCCACCGCCGGCGCCGACCGCTACCTGGAGATCACCTTCACCGCAGGGGCCGGATCCCTCGCCCCGGGCGCCGACACCGGGGACATGCAGCTGCGCTTCCACCGCGCCGACTGGCAGCCCCTGAACCAGGCCGACGACTACTCCTTCGGCGCCGGCCGCACCACCTACGGGGACTGGGACAAGGTCACCGCCCGGGTCGGCGCCGGCACCGTCTGGGGCACCGCGCCGGGCGGCAACACCCCGGACCCACAGCCCTCACCGACCCCCACACCGGACCCGACCGACCCGGGGCCCGCCGGCGCCACCCTCTTCGACGACTTCGCCTACACCTCCCACACCGACCCGGCGATCTCGGCGCACGGCTGGAACGTGCGCTCCAACTCCGGAGGTCCCGGCGTTCCGGGCGCCGCCTGGGCGCCCGAGAACGTCACCTTCGGGGTCGAGGGCGGCAACTCCCTGATGAACCTGGAGACCTCGACGGCCGGCACGGGCGAGAGCACCCGGCAGACCGAGGTCCTCACCAAGGCGACCAAGTTCAGGAACGGCACGTACGCGGCGCGGGTCAGGTTCGCCGACGTACCCCGGTACGGGCCGGACGGCGACCACCTCGTCCAGACCTTCTTCACCATCAATGACCTCAAGGCCCCGATGGCCGACGACTACGCGGAGTACGACTTCGAGTACCTGCCCAACGGCGGCTGGGGCGAGCCCGCGAACATCCTCTACACCACGTCCTGGGAGACCTACCGCCCCGACCCGTGGGAGGCCGTCAACCAGCACACGGAGTCGCGTGTGAGCCACGCGGGCTGGCACGACCTGGTGCTCACCATCGACGACCGGAAGATCGTGTACTACGTCGACGGTCGGGAGTTCGGCACGCACGACGCCCGCTACCTGCCCGAGCGGCCCATGTCGATCAACTTCAACCAGTGGCTGATCGACCTGAACGGGCAGCCCGGAACCGCGCCGCGCGCCTACGACCAGAAGGTGGACTACGTCCTGCACGTCAAGGACCAGGTGCTGAGCCCGGCCCAGGTGACGGCCAGGATCAACGCCTTCCGGGCGGCCGGCACCACCTACCAGGACACCGTTCCGAACGGCTGACGCGTGGGCGCGGCGGTGCGCTCCGGGGCGCCGCCGCGTCGCGGGACGGGTGCGAGCGCGCGCCCGTGTGACACATCCCACCCCGATCCGGTGGCCCGGCTTCGGGAGCGGGCGGTCGTCACCGGGGGCGCGAATGTTCCGAGGGGAGCCGCTCGGGGGAGGTCCCGCCGGCCGGCGGGGAGTCGCCGTCCGCGGTGGCGCGAGCGGTCTCGTGCCCGGTCGCGCGCGGGTCCGGGGCGGCGGGGGCGCCGGTGAGGAGCGCGAGGAGCCCGGCCACCTGCACGCCCGCCTCGGCGGGGTGCCGGAAGACGGCGCCCACGGAGATCTCGTACCGATTGCGACGTCCGTCACGCACCCGCTGGAGGTATCCGTCGGCCTCCAGGTCGGTGACGATCGTCTGCACGGTGCGCTCGGTGAGTCCGCAGGTGGCGGCCACATCGCGCAGGCGTACGGCAGGGTCTCGCGCGATCGTCACGAGCACGCGGGCGTGATTCGTGAGGAAAGTCCAATTGTGTCGCTGAGACGCGGTCCCCATATGCTCATGATGCGTTACCTGATTCAGGTGATGCAATACGTGAAAGTGATTTCCTGTAATTCTTGACGTATGAGCCGAAGAGGTCCAGCATCTACGGCAGTCAAGGTCACGCGCCGCAAGCCGACCAGCCCAAGGAGCGAACCCCCATGCCGGTCCCCGCCCCGTCCTCCCAGATCGACGACACCGCCACCGCCGCCGTCCCCCGGCCTCGCCGGAGCACCGCCGCAGGTCTGCCGCGGATCGAAGACCCCCGGGAGATGGCCCCCGCGGACGCCCGCGAACTGTCGCGGGTCTTCTTCAAGCGGCTCCGCGAGCTGTCCGAGGGCACCCCGGAGTACCAGTACGTCCGCAACACGCTGATCGAGATGAACGCCTCACTCGTCCAGTACGCCGTCCGCCGCTTCCGCACCCGCGGCGAGGGCGGCGACATGGAGGACATCGTCCAGGTCGGCACGATCGGCCTGATCAAGGCCATCGACCGGTTCGACCCGAGCCGCGAGAACGAGTTCTCCACCCTCGCCATGCCGTACATCACCGGCGAGATCAAGCGGCACTTCCGTGACACCAGCTGGGCCGTCCACGTGCCGCGCCGGCTCCAGGAGCTGCGCATCGACATCGCGAAGGCCAAGGAGGAGCTGACCGTCCGCCTGGACCGCTCCCCGACCGTCGCCGATCTCGCCGAGCACCTCGACCTCAGCGCCGACGAGGTCGTCGAGGGCCTGGTGGCCGCCAACGGTCACACCTCCGGCTCGCTCGACGCCCCGCACACCGAGCACAGCGACGGCCCGACCGAGGGCCACACCCTCGCCGACGTCATGGGCGAGGACGAGCCGGCCATGGAACTCGTCGAGGACATCCAGTCCCTGGCCCCGCTCCTCGAACAGCTCACGGACCGCGAGCGCCGGATGCTCCAGATGCGCTTCGGCGAGGAGCTGACCCAGGCCCAGATCGGCGCCGCGCTCGGCATCTCCCAGATGCAGGTGTCGCGTCTGCTGACCCGCCTCCTGGCCCACCTGCGCGCCTCCATGCTGGCCGACGCGGACCACACCGAGGGATCGGCCGCGCACGCCGCCTGACCTTCGGCCCGGCACGCCCGAACCCCCGGCCCGGCCCGCCTCGCGCGGCCAGGGCCGCCTCACCCGGCTGCACCCCCCTCGGTCTCGGGGTGCCGCCGGGTGAAGCGGTGCCACCAGCGAGCGGACCCCGGCTTCACGACCTCGACCTCGACCTCGGGCTGCCGCCGGGTGAAGCGGTGCCACCAGTGCGTGCGCCGCGGATGCACGGCCCGCCCGAGCCGCCGCCCCAGCAGCAGGTAGCCGAGCAGGGCGCCCGTCGTGTTCAGGATCACGTCGTCGACGTCGAAGGCCCGCCCCGTGACCAGGGCCCCCTGGACGAGTTCGACCAGGGTCATCACGACCGTCGTGCACAGCACGACCCGCGCGAGACCGCGGATCTGCGGCACCAGCACCGGCAGCAGCACCCCGAACGGCACGCCCAACAGCAGGTTCCCGCCGATCTGACGCGCGGCCTCGCGGGCCGTGCCGTGATTGACGTAGGCACGGATCGACTGCCCCGGGTGGACGTTGCTGTACGTCAGCGCCTCCGAGGCCGGGGAAGGCTCCAGCGTCAGTCGGGCGAGCACCACGCTGAAAGCCACCGTCGCCCCCAGCGCGGCCGCCATCGCGAGCGCTCGCAGCGCCGGGTGCGCTCCCGTCCCGGGTACCGGATTCCTGTGCCGTATCGGATTCATGGGCACCGTATGCCCAGCCGTCGCGGCCCGACCCGTGGTAACCCCGACTGTTCGTCGAGCGCCTCGCGGAGCCGGTGGACCGACGATGCGCGTGAGCTGGATCACCTTGGCGTTTGCGGTGGTTGAGGGAGGGCACCCGGGCCCCTGGAACGGAACCTTCCGCTTGCCGCCGACGCGGCGCGCGCGAGGGCGGGCGGATCCCGCATCGCTCCACGGCCGCCGGCCCCATCGGCACGCCGTACCCGTCACGACCCGCGAGGTGTATGTGTCCACGCTCCAGGCCGAGCACGTCTACAAGGTGTTCGGCAGACACCCCGATGGCGCCGCCGACGCCGTTCGCGCCCTCGAACGCGGCGCCGACCGCGACGAACTGCGCGCCGACGGAACGACGGCCGCCGTGATCGACGCCTCCTTCAGCGTCGAACCCGGGCAGATCTTCGTCGTCATGGGGCTGTCCGGATCCGGCAAGTCCACCCTGCTGCGCATGCTCAACGGACTGCTGGAACCCACCTCGGGACGCATCCTCTTCGACGGCGAGGACCTCACCGCGCTCACCCCGCGCGAGCTGCGCCGGGTCCGCTCCACCAAGATCAGCATGGTGTTCCAGCACTTCGCGCTGTTCCCGCACCGCGACGTCCTGGCGAACGCCGCGTACGGACTGGAGGTCCAGGGCGTCCCCCGGGCCGAGCGCGAACGGCGCGCCGCGGAGGCGCTGGAGCTGTGCGGGCTCGGCGGCTGGGAGAACTCCTGGCCCGACGAGCTGTCCGGCGGCATGCAGCAGCGCGTGGGCCTCGCCCGCGCCCTCGCCACCGACGCCGACCTGCTGCTGATGGACGAGTCCTTCAGCGCCCTCGACCCGCTGATCCGCCGTGACATGCAGGACCAGCTGCTCGAACTCCAGCGTCGCCTGAAGAAGACCATCGTCTTCATCACCCACGACCTCAATGAGGCGATGCGCCTCGGCGACGGCATCGCGGTCATGCGCGACGGCCGGATCGTCCAGCTCGGCACCGCCGAGGACATCCTGATGCGGCCGGCCGACGACTACGTGGCCTCCTTCATCCAGGACGTCGACCGTTCCCGCGTCCTCACGGCGGACGCCGTCATGGACGTCCCGCTCCCGGACGCCGACGCCTGCGCCTGTCCGACGGTCGGCACCGACACCCCGCTCGCCGAACTGTGCGCCGTCAGCGCCCGGGTCCCGCACCCGGTCGCCGTCACCGACAAGGAGGGCGCCGTGGTCGGCTCCGTGCCGCAGGACCGCCTCATCGCCTTCATAGGCGACGAACAACGGCCCCCGATGCACTGCGCGGAGGTGGCAGCCTGATGCCCCGCCTGCACCTCGGCGCCTGGGTCGACAGCGGTGTCGACTTCCTCCAGCGCCACCTGTCCTGGCTGTTCGACGCCATCAGCACGGTGGTCACCGGTCTCTACGACGGCATCGACGCCGTCCTGAACGCCCCCGCGCCCCTGCTGTTCGCCGGCATCCTCGCCGTCGCCGCCTGGTGGCTGCGCGGCCTGCTCGCCGCGCTCCTGGCCTTCGCGGGCTTCGCACTCGTCGACTCCGTCGGCCTGTGGTCCGAGGCGATGTCCACGCTCTCCCTCGTGCTGGTCGCCACCCTGGTCACCTTGTTCTTCGCGGTCCCGCTGGGCATCTGGGCCTCCCGCTCCGACCGGGTCAGCTCGGTCCTGCGGCCCGTCCTGGACTTCATGCAGACCATGCCGGCCATGGTCTACCTGATCCCCGGCATCATCTTCTTCGGCGTGGGCGTCGTGCCCGGCATCATCGCCACGATCATCTTCTCGCTGCCGCCCGGCGTCAGGATGACCGAACTCGGCATCCGGCAGGTCGACGGCGAACTGGTCGAGGCGGCCGACGCCTTCGGCACCACCCCGCGCGACACCCTCGTACGGGTCCAGCTCCCGCTGGCCCTGCCCACCATCATGGCCGGCATCAACCAGGTCATCATGCTGGGCCTGTCCATGGTCGTCATCGCCGGCATGGTCGGCGGCGGCGGACTCGGCGGAGCCGTCTACCGCGCCATCGGCAACGTCGACATCGGCCTCGGTTTCGAGGCCGGCATCTCCATCGTCATCCTCGCCATGTACCTGGACCGGATGACCGGGGCCCTCGGCCGCCAGGTCTCCCCGCTCGGCCGGCGCGCCCTGGCCAAGACCCAGGCCGCCGCGCGCGGCGCCGCCAAGCTGTGGAACCACCGGCCCCAGCCCGCGTACGCGGTCACCGGAGCCGTGATCCTCGCCCTCGTCGCGGGTGGCCTCGGCGCCTTCGGCGGCTCGGACCAGCCGAAGACCACGGCGAGCGGCGCCGAGAACGTCGGCAAGGGCCGCAAGATCAACCTCGGCTACATCCCGTGGGACGAGGGCATCGCCTCCACCTTCCTCTGGAAGGAACTGCTGGAGCGGCGCGGCTTCGAGGTCGACGCCCGCCAGCTGGAGGCCGGCGCGCTCTACACCGGCCTGGCCGGTGGACAGATCGACTTCCAGACCGACTCCTGGCTGCCCGTCACCCACGCGAAGTACTGGGAGAAGTACGGGAAGAAGCTGGAGGACCTGGGCTCCTGGTACGGTCCGACCTCGCTGGAACTGGCCGTGCCCTCGTACATGAAGGACGTGCGCTCGCTCGCCGACCTCAAGGGCAAGTCGGGACAGTTCAAGGGCCGGATCATCGGCATCGAGCCCAGCGCCGGCGAGATGTCGATCCTCAAGGACAAGGTGCTCGGGGAGTACGGCCTCGACGGCGAGTACAAGGTCGTCGACGGCTCCACCCCGGGCATGCTCGCCGAGCTGAAGCGGGCCTACGAGAAGAAGGAGCCCGTCGCGGTCGTCCTGTGGTCCCCGCACTGGGCCTACTCCTCCTACCAGCTGACCAAGCTGGAGGACCCCAAGGGGGCCTGGGGCAAGGGCGACGGCATCCACACGCTGGCCCGCAAGGACTTCGGCTCGGACGAGCCCGAGGTCGCCAAGTGGCTGCGCTCCTTCAAGCTGACCGAGGAGCAGCTGACCGGCCTGGAAGCCAAGATCCAGGAGGCCGGCAAGGGCAAGGAACAGCAGGCGGTCCGCACCTGGCTGGCCGATCACCCCGAGATCGACAAACTGGCCTGAGCACCGCGAGGCGCCGGCGCGCGGAGGAGACCGTACGTTCCTCCGCGCGCCGGCGCCTTCGTGCGTCCGGCGCCGGTTCAGCCGACCCGGACCCGGTTCAGCCGACCCGGACCCGCGGTTCGGTCGACCCGGACCCGCGCTCGGCCGGCGCCGGCGCGGGTTCGGGCGGGCCCGCCGCCCGGCGCGGCGGCAGCGGCCACCAGATGCTCCACCCCAACAGCGCCGCCGGCGCCGGGCCCAGCGCGATCGACAGGACGAACGCCGCGAGCAGGATCCCGAGCGCCGTCGCGAAACCGATCTGCTGCGTCGCCGACCCGGGACCGACGGCCAGGCTGCCGAACGAGGCGGCCGGCACCGGGCCCGCCGTCGCGATCGCCGGAGCCGTGTGCCGCACCGCCCGGGCCACCGCCGCGCGGGCCGGGGACCCGGCCGCTCCATCTCCTCGCGGATCCGGTCACCGATCAGGATGTTGTAGTCGGTGCCCAGCGCGACCACGAACAGGAACAGCACCAGCGGCAGCGGAAGCGTGAAGTCCACCCCGGACCGGCCCAGCGCGTGTTGGAACACCAACGCCGAGGCACCCAGGGTGGCGGCGAAGCCCAGGCCCACGGAGATCATCAGGACGGCCGGCGCGAGCAGGCTTCGCAGCAGCACCAGCAGGATCAGCGTGATCAGGGCCGCCGCCACCGGGAAGACCACCCTCAGGTCCTTGTCCACGGCTTTCGAGATGTCCGCGAACACCGCCGCCGTCCCGCCGCACATGCGCCTCGGTACCGGCCGGCCGATGCGCGGCCACCGCGTCCCGGACCGGCCCGGAGACCAGGGCGCGGGCCTCCTGCCGGCGCGGATCGGCGGTCGGGAACACATCGATCCGAGCCGCCGTCCGGTCCCCGCTCAGCACGGTCGGCGCCACCTGACCCACCCCGTCGACCGCCGTGAGCGCCTCGGCGAGCCCACCGAGCCGCTCCGCGGTCAACGTGCCCCCGTCGGTGGCCGTGACGAACACGCCGGTGGGGTCGGACACCCCACCCGGCCCGCCACCGCCGCCGCGGCCCGACCGGACTGCTCCGGGATCCGTCCCGGGGCCCGGGCGTTCGCGGTCGCCCCGATGGGAGAATGGATCACGTACGTGACCCGGGGCGCGGCGGTACGGACCGGTGCGGTCGGCGACGAGGGGGGACCGGCGGCATGCGCACGCGTCGAGGGGGCGACCCGCACGCCCCGGGCGGCCCGAGGGCCCGGGCCCTCGCCGAGGGGTTCACCTGGACCCGCAACGACGCCCTCGTGGCCATGGGATCCGGCGCGGTGGACCTGACCGGGTACTCGATCGGGACCATGGACGCCGGACTGGCCCTCAGCGTCCCCGCGTTCGGCCTGTTGGTGCTCGCCTCGCTGGCCCTGCCGGCCCGGCGCCGACACCCGATGGCCGTGTTCGTGGCGGCGCTCGTCCTCGCCGCGGTCTTCAACCTGGTCAGCCCCCTCTCCCCGGGGTTCACGGCCAACCTCGCCGTCGCCCTGTACTCGGTCGCCGTGACGCGCGGCCCCGCCGCGGTCACGGCCGGCGCCCTGGCCGTCATGCCGATCCCGCTCATCGGCCGCAACGGGCGGTGGGTCGACGCGGGCTGGGGCGTGTTCGGCAATCTCGTCGCGGCGGGCATCGTCGTCGCCGCGGGAGTCGCGGTCCGCCGCCGGCAGCGCGAGGTCGCGGTGAACCGCAGACTGCTCGCCGACCGCGCCGTGGCCGAGGAACGCCGCCGCATCGCCCGCGAACTGCACGACATCGTGGCCCACCACATCACCACCATGCAGCTGATGGCCGGCGGGGCCCGCGCCAACCTCGCCCACGACCCGGAGGCCGCCCGCGACGCCCTGGTCACCCTGGAGGGATCGGGGCGGATGGCGCTACGCGAGATGCGCCAACTGCTCGACGTGCTGCGGGCCGGGGAGGAACCCGAACCCACCCCGCCCGCCCCGCAACCCGGGGCCGGGGACCTGGGCCGGATCATCACCGAGTCCCGACTGGCCGGGATGGAGACCCGGTTCACCGTCCACGGCCGGGCCCGGCCCCTGCCGCCGACGGTCGGCCTGACGGTCTTCCGGATCGTGCAGGAGGCCCTGACCAACGCCCGCAAGCACGCGGGACCCGCGCGGGCCGACGTACGCCTGACGTACGGCCCGGACGAGATCACGGTGGAGGTCAGCGACGACGGGGCGGGCGTGCCGCCGCCCCGCCCGCTCCCCTCACCGTCGGAGCCCGGCGCCGGGTACGGTCTGATGGGAATGCGTGAACGAGTCGCCCTGCAGGGCGGCACGCTGGAGGCCGCTCCGATCGACGGCGGCGGCTTCCGGGTGGCGGCCCGCATGCCGGTGGCATCGGGTGCGGCCGGGGGAGAGGGAGAGTGACACAGCGATGATCCGTGTGCTGATCGCCGACGACCAGCCGCTGGTGCGGCGGGGGCTGGCGCTGATCCTGTCCCCCGACCCGGACGTCGAGGTCGTGGGCGAGGCCGGGGACGGCGCCGAGGCCGTGGACCTCGCCGGGCGACTGCGGCCGGACGTCGTGGTCATGGACATCCGCATGCCCGTCCTCGACGGGGTGCGGGCCACCGCGGAACTGGCCCGGGTGTGCCCCGAGTCCCGCGTGCTGGCCCTCAGCACCTTCGACATGGACGAGTACGTGGTCGCCGCGCTGCGGGCCGGCGCGCACGGGTTCCTGCCCAAGGACGTCTCCCCCGAGGAGCTGATCGCGGCGGTCCGTACCGTCCACACCGGCGAGGCGGTCGTGGCGCCCCGCCTGCTGACCCGCCTGATCTCCACCTACGTACGGGCTCCCGACGCCCGTTCGAGGGGCGCCGACACCACGGCGCTGCCGGACGGACTCACCCCGCGCGAACTGGAGATCTGGCGGCTGTTGGCCCGGGGCCTCGACAATGCCGAGATCGCCCGGGACCTGGACATCAGCGTCTCGACGGTCAAGAACCACATCACGGGCATCTTCGGCAAGTTGGGCGTACGCGACCGTGCGCAGGCGGTGATCGCGGCGTACGAACGGGGCCTGGTCGAGGCCGAACGGAGGATCACTTGATCACCAAGTGCCCGCAGAGGCCCGGAATCGACCTGGCGAGCCTACCTCTGACCAGCCAAAACACTGGATGATTCGTCCATGCGTACGAAGCCTCGCGCATGGCACAGTGCCAGCAGCACAGCCGCCGGACCAGGGAGCCTCCATGCGTGACCCGCACTCGAATCCGCCGACGCTCGTGGCCGAGCCCGAGTGTCCGATCCGACCGGGCCCGTTGCCCGCCTGTCCGGTCTGCACCGGGACGCCGGAACGGATCTCCTGGCGTCAGCGCCCCGGCGAGCCCGTCGTGCTGGTCTTCGAACCCTGCGGCCACCGCCACTCGTCCCCGGCGCCGCCCCTGCTGGTCGTGACCCCGCCGGTCCCGTTCAGGGAGTGAGGAAGGAGGCGATCCGCTCGGCGAACGCCTCCTCGCCCAGGATCTCGATCCCGGCCGCCTCGGCCTTGGCGACCTTGCCGCCCGCCTTCTCGCCCGCCACCAGCAGCGTGGTCTTCCCGGAGATGCCGCTCGCGGACTTGCCGCCCGCCCGCTCGATCAGTTCGCGGACCTTGTCGCGGGTGTCGTACGCGGCGAGGGCGCCGGTCATCTTCCCCGTGACCACCACGCACTGACCGGTCAACGGCCCCTCCTCGGCCCCGGGCACCACCGGCGCGATCGGCTCGGTGAGGTTGACGCCGGCGGCCGCCAGCTTGTCGATGACCGGACCCAGCGCCGCGACCTGGGCCACGATCACGGCCGCCTTGGCCTCACCCACCAGCTCCACGGCGGTCATCGCCCGCGTGTCGGCGGCCCGGATCGCGTCCATCGTCACGAAGTGACGGGCGATCCGCCGGGACATGCCCCGCCCGGTGCCGACCACCCCGAGGGCGCAGAACACCCGGGACAGCGGTCTGCCCTTCGCCGCCTCGATCTGCTCCAGCAGCTTCACGGCCCGCCGCTCGCTGCCGGCCGCCTCCGCGAGCGCCGCGTGGTCGAGCGTGAACAGGTCCGCGACGTCGCGGACCCGCCCGGAGTCCACCAGCGCCCGCACATACGTCTGACCCAGCCCGTCCATGTCCAACTGGTCGCGCCCCGCCGCGTACAGGACGGCGGCGATCCGCCCGCAGTCGGCGGGCTGCGCGCAGCGCCAGCGCTCCTGCGACCGGTCGATCTCCCCCTGGCAGCCCGGGCACACCGCGGGCAGTTCTATCTCCCGCTCCGCGCCGGTGCGCAGCTCGACCACCGGGGCCTCGATGCGCGGGATGATGTCGCCCGCCTTGTGGACGGTGACGGTGTCGCCCAGTCGCAGCCCGCGCCGGAGGATGTCGGCGGGGTTGTGCAGGGTCGCGTGCCGCACCACCGAGCCGTCGATCTCCACCGGCTCCAGGACGGCGGTCGGCGCCAGCACGCCCGTCCGGCCGACCGCCCAGGTGACCTCCAACAGGCGGGTGCGCCGCTCGACGGCCGCCAGTTTGTAGGCGGTCGCCCAGTGCGGATGGCGCGAACCCGTCCCGGCCGCGGCCTGCTCGACCGCCGAGTCCAGCTTGACGACCACCCCGTCGATGCCGAAGGGCAGCGCGGCACGGAGCGCGGAGATCCGCTCCACCTGCTCCTGGACCTCGGCGATCGTGTCGACCACCGTCATCCCCGCCTCGGTGGCCGCCGCCGTCCGCACACCCGTCCCGGCCACGTACGCCATCACCTCGGAGTGCCGGCCGAGGGGCGGTGCACCGGTGTCGTCGAGGGCGACCGCGCCGAACGCCCAGAAGGTCATCTCCACGGTGTACGGGCGCCCCTTGGCCCGCAGCGTGCCGGCCGCGCCGTTGCGCGGATTGGAGAACGGCGCCGCCCCGTGGGCGGCGCGTGTCTCGTTGGCCCGCTCGAACTGGGCGGTGGTCAGCAGGACCTCGCCGCGGACCTCGAAGGAGGCTTTCGTGTTCAGCTCGCGGGGCAGGCCCACGATGGTCCCCATCGCGTGCGAGACGTCCTCGCCGCTGCTCCCGTTGCCCCGGGTGACCAGCTGCGTCAGTCTTCCCTGGTGGTAGCGCGCGGCCAGTGACGCGCCGTCCAGCTTCGGCTCGACCACGTAGCCGCCCGTGACGGGCCCGCCCAGCCGGCGCGCCAGCGAAGCCTCCCAGTCCAGAAGGTCCTGCGGGCCGAAGGCGTTGGCCAGGGAGAGCATCGGTTCGGTGTGGGCCACCTCTCCGGCCGGCACGGCGCCGCCGGCCACCTTCCCCGCGGGGGAGGCGGGATCCACGTGATCCGGGTACGTGGCCTCGTACGCCTGGATCAGGGAGACCAGGAGGTCGAAGGAGGCGTCGTCGAGGGGCGAATCGCCCGAGCCGTAGTAGGCGGCGGAGGCCCTGATGGCCGTGCCGATGGCGTCGGCGTACTCGTCACGTGTGGCCAGGGCGGAAGGGGTGGTGATCGTCATGTCCCGATGGTGACCCGGGGGTCTGACAATGGCCGGTCTTCGCCGCCACGCCTCTGACGCGTGCTCAAAGTTGCTTGATATCAGCCGGCTTCGAGCAACTTCCTTCAAGCGGCGCCGATCCACCGCTATGTTGCCGAGAGCATGCCAAGCCGGTGTGTCCGAGACCCGGACCGCACGAGGAGCTGCCCATGACACTGACACGCTTCAGCAGGAATCCTCGGCGACGGTGCGCGGCGGCACTGCTCGCCGCCGCCCTCGCCGTCGCGGGACTGGCCGCGGCCGGGCCGATGGCCCGCCCCGCCGCCGCGGCGCCCTCGGCGGCCGCCGACACCGCGGGCGACGTCACCGGCATCAGCCGGTCCGGGAACACCTACACCGTGACGACGACCAGCGGGGCCAAGGCGCGCGTGGTCGTCGCCCGCGCCGACGTCTTCCGGCTCTGGCTCGCCCCCGACGGGACCTTCACCGACGACCCGGCCGGTTCGGACCTCGCGCCCACCACCGACTTCGGCCCCGTCGACTCCGCCTCCGCGGACGCCGGCACGTACTACCGGATCACCACCGGAGCCCTCTCCATCCGGGTCCACAAGGCGCCCCTGCGGTTCTCCGTCCTGCGGGCCGACGACTCCACGCTGCTCTGGGAGGAGAGCCGGCCGACCTCCTGGTCCGGCGGCCGCACCACCCAGTACCTGACCCGCGGAGCCGACGAACAGTTCTACGGAACGGGCCTGCGGCTGGGGGAGTGGGCGCTGCGCGGCAAGACCGTACCCGTCGCCGTCGACAACAGGTGGCGCGAGAACACCAACGCCAGCCCCGCCCCCTTCTACATGTCCACCAACAACTACGGCGTCATGCGCAACACATGGGCCCCGGGCTCCTACGGCTTCAACGAACCCGCCACCCTCACCCACGACGAGAACCGCTTCGACGCGTGGTACTTCGCGGGGGACTCCCTCAAGGGCGTCCTCGACGCGTACACCGACGTCAGCGGGAAGCCCTTCCTGGCGCCGATGTGGGGCTTCGAACTCGGCAACGCCGACTGCTTCAACGCCTCCAACCCCGACTACCAGGGCGACCACGGCCGCCTCCGCCACCAGACCACCCCCGACGTGGTCGGGTACGCCGGCGACGCCCGCGCCGCCGACATGCCCTCGGGCTGGTTCCTGCCCAACGACGGGTACGGCTGTGGCTACACCGCGCCCCTGAAGTCCACCGTGGACGCCCTCAAGGCCAAGGGGTTCCAGACGGGCCTGTGGACCTCCACCGGTCTCGGTTCCATCGCCGACGAGGTCGCCGCGGCCGGCAGCCGGGGCGTGAAGACCGACGTGGCCTGGATCGGCCGCGGCTACAAGTACGCCTTCGACGGTGTGCAACAGGCCGTGGACGGCATCGAGAAGAACTCCGACGCCCGCCGGTACGTCTGGACCGTCGACGGCTGGGCGGGCACCCAGCGCAACGCCGTCGTCTGGACCGGGGACACCAACGGCACCTGGGACGACATGCGCTGGCACGTCCCCGCGATCACCGGAGCGGGTCTGTCCGGCCTCAACTACGCCTCCGGGGACGTCGACGGCATCTTCGGCGGCAGCCCCCGGACCTACGTCCGCGACCTCCAGTGGAAGGCCTTCACCCCCGCCTTCATGACCATGTCCGGGTGGGGCGCCACCAACCCCCAGGCCGGCTACCAGGACAAGCAGCCCTGGCGGTTCGCCGAGCCCTACCTGTCCATCAACCGGAAGTACCTCCAGCTCAAGATGCGGCTGATGCCCTACCTGTACACGATGAGCCGCGTCGCCCACGAGAGCGGCGTCCCCAGCACCCGCGCCATGGTCCTGGAGTACCCCGACGACCCGGTGGCCCGGGGCAACCAGACCAGCGGACAGTTCATGGCCGGCGACTCCTTCCTCGTGGCCCCCGTCGTCTCCGACACCGCCGTCCGCGACGGCATCCACCTGCCGGCCGGCACCTGGACCGACTACTGGACGGGCAAGACCTACGCGGGCCCCGGCCGGCTCGACGGCTACCGGGCCCCGCTCGACACCCTCCCGCTGTTCGTCAAGGGCGGCGCCATCGTGCCGATGTGGCCGCAGATGAACCACACGGGCGAGAAGCCCGTCTCCACCCTCACCTACGACATCCACCCGCGCGGCGCCTCCTCCTTCGAGCTGTACGAGGACGACGGCCGCACCCGCGCCCACCAGTCCGGGGCCTTCGCCCGCCAGCGGGTGGACGTCACCGCGCCGACCACCGGCGTCGGCGACATCACGGTCAAGGTCGGCGCTCCCACCGGCGACTACGCCGGCAAGCCCGCCTCGCGCGGATACGAACTCACCCTGCACGTGTCCTCCGCCCCCACCGCCCTCACCGTGAACGGCTCCGCCCTGACCCGGCTCACCACCAAGAACGCCTACGACTCCGCCGCCACCGGCTGGTTCTTCGATCCGGCCGACCGGGCCGGCGTCCTGTGGGTCAAGACCGGCACCACGTCCGGCGCCTTCACCGTCGCGGCCACCGGCGCCGGCATCCCGCCGGCCGACCCCGTCCCCGCCGGCTCCACCCCCGTCCCCTCGACGAACTGGAGCCTGCTCTCCGCCGACAGCCAGGAGACCGCGGCCGAGAACGGCGCCGCCCGCAACGCCTTCGACGGCGACCCGGCGACGATCTGGCACACCGCCTGGTCCACCGGCACCCCGGCGGCGCTCCCACACGAGATCCGCATCGACCTCGGCGCCCGCCACGCCCTGGACTCCCTCGGCCACCTGCCCCGGCAGGACGGCGGGGTCAACGGCCGGATCGGCCGCTACGAGCTGTACGTGTCCGACAGCCCCACCGACTGGGGCTCCCCGGTCGCCACCGGCACCCTGCCCGACACCCCGGCCGCCACGTCGATCCCCCTGCCCACCGCCACCGGCCGTTATGTGAGGGTGAGGGCCCTCGCCGAGGCGGGCGGACGGGGCCCCTGGACCAGCGTCGCCGAACTCACCCTCACCGGCCGCGCGTCGCCGCTCCCGGGCAACGCGACCCTCGTCAACGCGGCCTCCGCGAGCTGTCTCGACCTGCCGCACAGCGCCACCACACCGGGCACCCGGCCGACCCTGTACACCTGCCACGGCGGCCCCAACCAGCGTTGGACCCTCCAGTCCGACGGCCGTCTCACCGGCCTCGGGGGTGTCTGCCTCGACGCGACGAACGCCGATCGCGTCACCGTGCGGGCGTGCGACGGGGCCGCTGCCCAGACCTGGCGACCCGGCCCCGACGGCAGTCTCCGTACCGCCGGTCAATGCCTCGCCCCGGCCGGAGCGGCGACCGCCGACGGCACCCCGCTCACCCGCGCCGCCTGCACCGGTGCCCCCGCCCAGCGCTGGACCCTCACCCCCTGACCCGCGTCCGCGCCTTCCCCGGAACGACCGGGGGAGGCGCGGACCTCACGCCGGCGTGGCGATGTCGCGGCGGGCCGGCTCGCCGAGCAGGTCGCCCGGAGCCGCTGACGCGGGAGGCGAATCGGGACCTGCGGCATGATTGGCGCATGCCAACCGAGTCGGACACGATCGAACTGGGCGAAGACGAACTCCGTGCGATCACGGGCTACGCGGCGGCGTGTGCCCGCAGGGCGCTGCCGCTCTTCGAAGAGGACCCTTCCGCGGACCCGCGCCCCCGCGAGGCCATCGACGCGGCGGACGAGTTCGCCGCGGGCGGCCGGCGCACGACCGCTCTGCGACAGAGCGCGTGGGCGGCCTACAAGGCGGCGGGCGAAGCCGGTTCACCCGCGGCGGCGGACGCGGCGCGAGCGGCGAGCCACGCGGCGGCCGCCGCGTTCCTCCATCCGAAGGCGAGCGCCCACCAGGTGAAGCACATCCTCGGCGCGGCGGCCCACGCGGCGCGGGCGGAGGAACTGGCGACCGGGGAAGACGGTCCGGTGCCCGGGGGAACCCTCGAATGGGCACGTCACCACGCACCGCCGGCCGTCGGCGCGGTACTCGCCCGGCTGCCCGCCGCACCTCCCGGAGGGGGGCGCGTGGGAGAGCACATCCGCGATCTCGACGCGGTCCTGCGCGCCTGACGGCGGGCGCCTACCGCGCGCGCGGCCACGTGGCGGTCAGGCCCGTCGGCGCGGGCCCCAGGGTGGTGGTGCCCGGGGAGGCGCGGTGGCCCAGGCCCGTCCGGTACGCGTCGAGCGCGGCCTCGATCCGGCCCGTACGGCGCAACAGGTCGCCCAGCAGCCGGCAGAGGTCGGCCAGGTCCCCGGTCGCCCCGCTGCGTTCCAACAGGGCCAGCGCCTGCACGTAGTGCTCCTCCGCGGACTCGACCTCCCCGCGCTCCTCCGCGATGAGCCCGAGCAGCCGGTGGGCGCCGCCCGCGTGGACCGCGCCGTGGCTGTCGCCCAGCTCCAGCACCGCCGAGAGCAGGCCGGCGGCCTCGTCATGGCGGCCGAGCCGGCGCAGCACATCGGCCAGCTCGACCTCGACCTGGGCGGTGTACAGGGCGGCGCGCTTGGCCGAGAGCATGTCCCTGGCGGTGCGCAACTCGACCTCGGCGGCCGTGAGTTCGCCGTTCTGGGCCTGGACGTAGCCGCGCATCCAGTGGCAGTGCGCCAGGTCGGTGCGCAGCCGCAGCTGCCGGTAGACCGACTGGGCCTTGGCCAGTGACGCGTCGGCGTCGACGACCCGTCCCTCGGCGAGAAAGGTGCGGGCGACCTGTCGGTGCATGCCGGCGACCAGGGCCGGGTCCTGTACGTGCGGCGCCAGGGCCAGGGCGAGTTCGGCGGCCCGGGCGGCCCGGGCGTGGGCGCCCATGTCGATGTACGGGCCGATCACCGCCGCGTACAGCAACACCAGCGCCTCGGGGTCGCCCAGCCCGCCGGCGTTCAGCTCGTCGATCGTCGATTCCAAGAGGTAGCACGCGTACCGCAGTTCACCGGCCAGCAGGTGCGCGACGGCCCGGCCGCGGATCGGCCGGGCCCGGCGGGGCAGCGGTTCGTCCGCGAGGAGTCGCTCAGCCGCCTCGAAATGGGCGGTCGCGGAAGCCAGTTCACCGGATTCCAGGGCGCAGTCGCCGAGACCGAGCAGGGCCTCGGCCCGCTCCGGCGTGAGGTCCAGCTGCTCCGCGTCGGTGAGCAGCCGCCGGTAGTGGACGGCCGCCTCGTCCGCCGCGCCCGTGGCCAGTGCGCGCTGGGCGTCGGTCAGGGCCAGCCGCAGTTCCGTGGCCAGGTGCGGCGGACGGCCCGTCGCCAGTTCCTCGTAGGAGGTGCCGAGCCGTTCCGCGAGGAAGCGCAGCGCGGCCTCGGAGGGGCGGACCCGGCCCGACTCCAGGGTGGAGATGTAGGCGGGGGTGTACGCCGGCTCCGCCAACTGCCTCTGGGTCAAACCGCGTTCGGTCCGTAGCCGGTGAACCCGGCTGCCGATCAGGGCCTGTTCGTCCATGTCTTCCCCCTGTTCACGTGAACTCTCCGACATCCGGCCGGAGTAGTCCATTGCACATGTCCCTCGCGCGGCCCTAGGTTAAGCAACCAGTTAAGTCTGATTATCAATGTACTGAACTTCGAGGGGGACTCCTTGAACTCAACCGTCCGGTTGGTCGTCGCCGCGGCCGGGGCGACCGCGGTGCTGTTCGCCGCCGTACCCGCCGGCGCCGCCGCCGCACCGACACCCGCCGCGGTGTCCGCGGCCGCCGGCGCCGGCGTGGAGATCGAGATACCCGGCCCGGAAGAGGGCCGGATCGCCGGGTCGGGCCACGTACGGGTACCGGTCGCCGGGCGTGCGAAGGCCGCGCCCAGGCTCTCCGCGGCCGAACGGGAGGCCGACGGCGAGGTCACGGCCCTCGTCGACAACGGGCCCACGGCCGACCGTCTCGACGTGGTCGTCGTCGGTGACGGCTACACCACCGCCGAACTCGACCGGTTCCACGAGGACGCCCGCCGCAAATGGGACGAGATCGCGGCCGTCGAGCCGTACGCGACGTACCGCTCCCTGTTCAACGTGTGGACCGTCGACGCCGTGTCCCGCGAGTCCGGGGTGTCGGGCGACCCCGACCCGGCCGCCGTCCGCGACACCGCGCTCGGGTCCTACTTCTGGTGCGAGGACATCGAACGGCTGCTCTGCGTCGACCAGCCCAAGGTGGACTCCTACGTCGCGAAGGCGCCCGCCGCCGACCTGGTCCTCGTCCTCGCCAACAGCTCCAAGTACGGCGGGGCCGGCTACAACGAACCCAGCCCCACCCTCGGCTACGAGGGCATCTCCACCGCCTCGGCCGGGAACGCCAAGTCCGGTCAGGTCGCCATCCACGAGACCGGGCACTCCCTCGGCAAGCTCGCCGACGAGTACTTCTACCCGGGCTCCCCGGACTACGAGAAGTACACCGGCCCCGAGCCCGCGGAGTCCAACACCTCCACGCTGCCCGCCGACCGGATGGCCCGCACCCGGGCCAAGTGGTACCGATGGCTCGGCGCGGAGTCTCCCGACGGCGGCAGGGTCGGCGCGTACGAGGGCGGCGGCTACTACGTCACCGGGCTGAACCGGCCCACCGACAACTCGCTCATGCGGGTCCTGGACAAACCCTTCAACCTCCCCGGCGTCGAGGCGATGATCGCCGGCTTCCACCGCCACGCGAACACCGTCACCCCGCTCACCCCCACCGACCGCACGCTCCGGTCGCGCGACAGGGCGAGGGCGGCGGTGCCCCGGCTGGCGACGCCGGACGGACGGCAGCTCGTGGTGCGTTGGTACCTGGACGGCCGGGAGCTGACGCGGTTCGCCGGCCGGACCGAGGTACGCGTCTCGGACCTGTTCCTCCTCGGCACCCGGACCCGGACCCTGTCCGTCAGGGTCGAGGACCGCACCCCTTCGGTCCGCGACCCCAAGATCGCCCGCACGCTGCGCACCACGGTCGACTGGCACGTCCGCCGCTGATCGGAACCCGCCGGCCCGCCCGCGGCCCGCACCGGCCTCCCGAAGGACACGAGCGGGCCGGCGCGTGGCTCAGCCCCGGTCCCCGTTCGCGTACGTCCAGAACGCGCGCATCAGCGGGGGCGGGGTCGGGCCGGTCAGTTCGAGCTGGGTCAGCAGCACGGACACGGTGCCGGTCGCGGGCACGACGTGCGCGGCGGTCCCGGTGCCGCCCACCCAGCCGTAGCGGCCCGGCACGTTCCACGGATCGACCGGGGCCACATCGACCGAGCCACCGAACCCCCAGCCCTGGCCCTCCAGGAACAGCGCGCCGGCCGCGCGCTGTTCGGGGGTCAGCCGATCCGCGGTCATCTCCCGCACCGACGCGGCGGACAACAGGCGGCTCCCGTCGGGGGCCGCGCCGTTCGCGAGCAGCATCCGGCCGAAGGCGTACAGGTCGTCCGCGGTGGAGACCAGTCCGCCGGCACCCGACGGGAAGGCCGGCATCCGGCTCCACTGCCCGTCGGGCGCGTCCACCGGGGTGAGCCCGCCCGCCCCGGGATCCGCCCGGTAGTACCCGGTGAACCGCCCGAGGTCCGCCGGGGGGACCGCGAAACCGGTGTCGGTCATGCCCAGCGGAGCGAAGATCCGCTCGGCCAGGAACTCCGGCAGCGGACACCCCGCGGCCCGGGCGATCAGCACGCCCAGGATGTCCGAGCAGGTGTGGTAGAGCCAGGCCTCGCCCGGCTGGTGCAGCAGCGGGATCCGGGACAGGGCCTTCATCCAGGCGTCCGGCTCGGCGACCAGTTGAGGCTGCGGCGGCCCCTGCCGCAGTTCGCCGAAGAGCGGCGCGAGGGCGGGCAGCGTGAAGTCCGACGGGAACCCGTACCCGGCCCGGAAGGTGAGCAGGTCCTCGACCGTGATCGGCCGGGCGGCCGGCACCACGTCGTCCACCGGGCTCGACGGCGTCCGGACGACCACGGGCGCGGACAGCTCCGGCAGCCACTCCCGGACCGGCGCCGCGAGCCCGAGCCGCCCGTCCTCGATCAGCAGCATCACCGCGGCGGCCGTCACCGGCTTGGTCAACGAGGCCACGCGGAAGATCGAGTCCCTGGCCATCGGGGTGTTCCCGCCCGCCACGGCGGCCCCGACGGCCGCCACCTCCACCCGGTCGCCGCGGGCCACCAGGGCCACCGCCCCGGGCAGGGAACCGCTGCTCACCGGGGGTTCCAGGACATCCCTCAGGCCGGTCATGACTCCACCTCTCCCACATGTCGCTCGCACGCGGTCCGCCGAATGGGCGGTCCGTCCCCCTTCAGACTCCCGGGACGAGGCCGATTCATCGGTCCGACGCCACCGGATGCGCCGCCGCACGCGTCGGATCCGCGGCGCCCGCCGTCGCCGGCGCACCCGCCGCTCCCGTCCGATCCTCCGGATTTCGTGCGGCGGCCGCGTCCCAGAGCGCGCAGTGGTGCTCGCCCGCCACGTCCACCGGGCGGCCCCCGCCCGGTCCCGGTGCCAAGGCCACCACCGACCCGGCGGCCCCGAACCGCGGCCACCCGGCGGCTCCCGGCCCGTTCGGCGTGCCCGTGCGGGCGAACCGCGCCCAGTGGTCGACCATCCGGTCGGCCAGGGCCCGTGGGGCCGGGTCCAGGGCGGCGGCCGTGAACAGGTAGGGCAGGTCGAAGCCGTGCGCGACGCCGAACGGCAGGTTCGGCGGCGCCGGGAACCCGGCGGAGTTCGGAGCGCTCCGGTCGTCGAACCGGTAGCCGTACACCGGCACGTGCCGGGCCGGCGCCCGACTGTCCCGCAGCGTCGGGCAGATGAAGGAGGCGTCGGAGAGCAGGGCGGCCAGGGCCGTCGCCGGCGTCGCGTACGCCGCCGGCGGATACGCCGCCTCGACGGCCCCGGCCGCGTCGCCGAAGGAGGCGCGCAGCCGCTCCCGGTAGGCCGCCGCGTCAACAACCCTGCGGGTCAATACACCTGGCGCCGTTCCACCAGGCCGCGGACGAACGCGGCCTGTCCCGCGTGCTGGAGGTCGTCGGAGAGCACGCTGACGAGCCGCACCGCCAGGGTGACCGGTGGGTCCCAGCCCTCGTCGACGACCCGGTCCAGGTCGGCTGCCGCGAGGGAGCGCACGAACTCCAGGGTCCGTTCGTGCACCGCGTCGTGGTATCCCGACAGGACCTCGCCCGACTCGACCCGGACCTTGCCCACCTGGCTCGGAGTCTGCCCGTAGCCGGTGGCGTCGGCGGGCAGCGGCAGGGCGAACCGATTCGCCCAGCCGCCCGTGTGCCACACCTGTTCCCCGCCCGCCGCGTCCGCCACGTGGTCGTCCTGCACCCGGGTCAGGTGCCAGACCAACCACGCCACGGAGTTCGCGGCCGGGTCCACCCGCGCGTTCAGCTCATCGGCCGAGAGCCCGTCCACCACCTCGTGGACCACCTCCCGGACCCGCCCGAACCCGTCGACGAGGAGGTCGGTCCCCTTCACGGGGCGAGCCGTCCCACTAGCGGAGGTCCATGCCGGGGTCGTCCATCATGCGACCCTCCATCTCGCTCTGCTCCTGGAGCCGGCGCGCCTTGTCCTGGAGGCGCGTGCGCTCCTGGGGGTCGGTCGACTTCTCGGCCGCCGCCTTCATCTCCTGGGCCTTGTCCCGCAACTGCCGGGACCTGCCGGACTCACCTGCAACGCTCATGATCGCTCCTTGACTCCGTGGGGAGAGCGGGCGCAACCAGGCAATCAGCAGTCCGGCGCGCACGCATCTCGAAGGGTCGCGGCGCCGTTCTACTCGCCCGCGATGCCGGTGATCACGGGATCGCCCAACGGCGCGGTCTCCTGGTTCAGGCCGACTCCGCTCAGCGCCGACGAGGCGAGCTCCCGCGCCGCGGCCTGGGCCTCCTTGGTCGTGGCGGCCTCGACCTCCAGGTGCAGGCTGAACGCGGACGAGCCCGAGTAGAACGACAGGATGTCCAGATCCTCCTTGACGCCGAGATCGGTGCCGCGCGGATCCGCCGGTCGCAGCGCGCGCACCAGTCGGGTGCGGGCCTCGGGCGACAGCTCCGTGAGCAGGGTGCCGGGAATGGTGACGACGTAGACGGTCATGTCACAGCGCTTGCCCGCGACTCGCCGGGGGAATCGTCACCGGCGCGCCGGCCCCCCGTTTGCCCGCCCCGAATGGCGCAGTGCGCCGATGTGCCGCTGAATGTGACCAGGCGTGCGCAGCCCATGACGCACGATGACCGGCTCGCGATGTGTAGACCCGCGTGTCGGCGAACGGAGCTTTCCATGAATGACCCCATAACCCTCGCGGCCACCGACCACGAAGACCGCCACGAGATCCCCGACACCCAGGACCGGCACGACGATTCGACCGGTCCCGGACACCCCCCGCCCGCCCCGGCCGTCCCCGCCGAGGAGCCGCACACGGAACCCGTACAGACCCTGCTGGAGACGGCGGCGACGTGCAGGCCCGTGGAGGAGGTCACCGAGCTGGTGAGCCTCCTGAAGCGGACCGGACAGCAACCCGACGTCGGACACGCGGCACTTCGGGCGGCCGCGGTCTCCCGGCCGGTCGACGAGGTGGGGCGGATGGTCGCCCTGCTCGGCGAACCCCCGCACGGTGACGTCGACGCCGACGTCACGCTGCGCGCCGCCGCCGTCGGCCGGTCCATCGAGGACGTGGCCCTGCTGGCCGGCTACCTCGACACCGACCGGGGCGACCGGACCGAGGCCCCTGCCGGCCCCACGCACGCCCGACCCCCCGTCGCCCAACCCCCGGCCGACCACCACCCGGCACCTCACCGGGAGCGGCCGCCGGTGACCCGGCCCGAGCCCCGACCCCCCGCCCCGCGCGCCGGGGGTGCGCTGCGCCACGTGCTGCGCTGGCCGGTGGCCGCCGCGCTGCTCCTGTGCGGCGTCCTGCACCTGCCGGGGGACCCGGGGGCCCTGTCCGTCCTCGGACTGGGCGACGTACCGCCCCTCGCGGTCGCGTTCCTCTGCCTGGTGGCCGGGGGGCTGCTGATGGCGCGTGACACCCCGGCGGTGTGGCGGACCGGGGCCGTGACGGCCCTCGCGGTCGTGGCGCTGCACGTGGTCGCGGGCATCGCGCTCGTCGACCCCCTGGAGGGCTCGCTCGGCGGCCTGCACGCCTGGGCGGGCGTCACCACGGTGCTCTGCGCGGGCGCCGGCGCGGTGCTCGCGGGCGTGGCGCTGATGTACCGGCCCAAGCGGGTCGACCGGGTCTGACCCGAGGAAGCGGGGCCCCGGCGGACCACCGCCGGGGCCCTCCCGCGTGCACGGCCCGACCTACGCGAGCAGGTTCACCCCGCGGGTGAACACCCCGGGCAGGCGGGCGGCGAGCGGCACGATCCGCCGGGCCAGCGCCGGCCGCGCCCGGGCCCACACCAGGGCCCCGGTGAGCGCGCGGTAGCTCCGCGACAGATCCCGCCAGGCCCGCTCGTACTCCTGGGGCCGGCCGGCGGACACGCACCGCACGAGTTCCCCGGCCGCCGTCACCGCCAGCGTGAGTCCCTCCCCGGTGAGGGCGTCCACGTACCCGGCGGCGTCCCCGACGAAGAGCACCCGCCCGGCGACCCGGGTGAGGGCGCCCTGCCGCAACGGCCCCGCTCCCCGGACCGGCGCCTCGGGCGCCCGCGGCAACCGCGCCGACAGGACCGGGAACCGCGCGAGCTGGACGTCGAACGGCGCCTGTTCCGAGGTCAGTACCGCCACCCCCACCCGATCGGGCCCGAGCGGGGTCACGTACGCCTCGGACCGTGCCGACCAGTGCACTTCCACCAGGTCGCTCCACGGCTGCACCGCGTAGTGGCGCCGCAGTCCGTACCGGACCGGCCGGCCGGCCACGACCGGCGCGGACAGGCCCAGTCTGCGCCGGACGGGCGAGTGCAGTCCGTCGGCGGCCACCAGGTAGCGGGCGGTCAGCCCCGCCGCGCTGACCCGCTGTGCGTCCTGGCGCACCTCGGTCACCCGCCGGGGGAGCACCCGCACGCCCAGGGCGGCGGCCCGTTCGGCGAGGGCCGCCTGGAGGTCGGTACGCCGGGCCCCGCGCCCGGGGTCGGCGCGGAACAGCCCTTCCGCGCGGAGCCCGCTGACGCCGTCCACGTACCGGATCCCCCGGAACGGCCGGCCCGCCACCGGTACGCCCAGCTCCTCCAGCCGCCGCACGGCGGTGGGCATCAGCCCCTCCCCGCACGCCTTGTCGATCGGCGTGGGCCGGGGCTCCAGCACCACCACCTCCAGCCCGGCCAGCGCCCCGTGGATGGCCGTCGCCAGCCCCGCCGGACCACCGCCCGCCACGAGCAGGTCGATCACGGCGCGGAGCCCACGAGCGGGGTCGTCGTACGGGCCCGGGTGAGTGCCGTGTCCTCGCAGCGGATCCGCACCCGCAGCAGCAGCGCGTTGAGCACGGTGAAACCGGCAGCGGTCAGCCACGCGCAGTGCACCAGCGGCAGCGCGAGCCCCTCGACCACCACGGCCACGTAGTTGGGGTGGCTCAACACCCGGTACGGCCCCGCCGCGACCAGGGGCAGGCCGGGAACGACGAGCACCCTGGTGTTCCAGCGGGGGCCGAGGGTGGCGATGCACCACCAGCGCAGGCCCTGCGCGGCCACCACCAGTGCGAGCGCCGGCCAGCCCACCGCGGGCAGGAACGGCCGGTCGGCGGCCCACGGTTCGACCGCGCACCCCACCAGCAGCGCGGTGTGCAGGGCGACCATGGCCGGATAGTGGCCGCGGCCGTACTCCCGGGCGCCGCGCGCCAGGCTCCATGCGGCGTTGCGCCGGGCCACGAGCAGCTCGGCGAGCCGTTCGACGGCGACCAGGGCGAGGATCGACAGGTACAGGTTCATCGTCATGAGGGGATCACCAGCGCAGGAGGACGAGTTCGGAGGCGAAGCCCGGGCCGAAGGCGATCATGAGCCCGGTGGATCCCGGCGGGGGCGGCCCGGCGGCCTGGATCCCGCCGAGGATGTGCAGGACCGAGGCGGAGGAGAGGTTGCCCGCCTCGGCCAGGGACTCCCGGCTCGCCGCGAGGGCGGCGTCCGGCAGGCCCAACGTCTCGGCGAGGACGTCGAGGATCCGCGGACCTCCCGGGTGGCAGATCCAGACGTCGACGTCGGACGGCTTCAGGTCGTGCCCGGCGAGGAAGGTCTCGACCTCCTCCACCACGTGCAGCCGGACCAGATCGGGGAGTTCCCGCCCCAGCACCATCCGGAAGCCCCAGTGGCCGATGTCCCAGCCGAGCAGGTCCTCGGTCCCCGGATACAGGCGGCTGCGGGAGGCCACCACCGAGGGCCCGGCGCCGGTCTCGTACAGCGGATGGTCGCGGCCCACCGCCAGCAGCGCCCCGGCGCCGTCCCCGAAGAGGGCCCCCGCGACGAGGTTCGCCATCGAGGTGTCGGTGGGCTGGAGGGTGAGGGAGCACAGCTCGGTCGACAGCAACACGCCCGCGTCCGCGGGCCGGCCGGTCAGCTGGTCGTGCAGGTGGCCGAGCCCGGCGGCGCCCGCGGCGCAGCCCAGGCCGAACAGCGGCATTCGTTTCACGTCGGGGCGCAACCCGCTCCGGCCGGCGATCCGGGCCTCCAGCGAGGGCGTCGCCAGTCCGGTCACCGTCGTGGACATCACCAGATCGAGGTCCCCGGCCGGCAGACCGCCCTCGGCGAGGGCGAGTTCGAGGGCACGTGTGCCGAGTTCGAGCGCGGCGACGAGGAAGGCGGCGTTCGTGGTGCCGAAGTCGTTCGACGGCCCGTAGCGCTCCAGGGGGAGCGCGAGATGGCGGCTGTCCACCCGAACCGACTCGTGGACGCGGCGCAGCAGCGCCGTGTCCGCGCCCGGCGGAAGGAAGCGGGCCAAGGCCTCGGTGATCTCCGACTGCCGGTACCGATGGGGCGGGAACACGCTGCTCACTGCCAGGACACGTGTCATTGACCCAACATAGGGAACAACTGACATTTCGTAAGGAATCAGGCTGACCGGGCGTGCCGTGGCCGCATAGCGTGTCGTCGTGCCCGTCACCCGAGCGACCCCGCCCGCCGTACGAACCCCCGCGCGGCCGCGCGCCGCGGCACGGACGGTCGACCTCCTGGCGGCCTGCCACCCCGTGCCGGCGGCCGCCGTGACGCTCTTCGCGGCCGCCCTCGCCCTGGCCGGCGGGCGGGGGCCCGCCGGCTGCGCCGTCGCCGCCGGCGCGGTCGCGGCGGGTCAACTCTCCGTGGGCTGGAGCAACGACCGAGCCGACCTGCGCCGCGACCTGACCACGGGGCGGCGGGACAAGCCGCTGGTCGCGGGCTCCGTACGGCCCGCCTCGGTGTCCGTCGCCGCGTTCGTGGCGCTGCTGGTGTGCGTTCCGTTGTCCCTGGCCTCGGGCGTCCTCGCCGGCGTCGTGCACCTGGTCGCGGTCGCCGCCGCCTGGGGCTACAACCTGCGGCTCAAGAGCACGGTCGTGTCCTGGGCGCCCTACGCCCTCGCCTTCGGCCTGCTCCCGGCCTTCGTCACGCTCGGCCTGCCGGGATCACCGTGGCCGCCGGTCTGGCTCACCGGCGCCGCCGCGCTGCTCGGCGCCGGGGCGCACTTCGCGAACGTGCTGCCCGACATCGCCGACGACCTCGCCACCGGCGTCACGGGACTGCCCCAACGGCTCGGCGCCCGGGCCTCGGCGGCGGTCGCCGGGCTGCTCCTGCTCGGTGCGACCGCGGCCCTGGTCACCGGCCCGCCGGGACCGGTGAGCGCGTACGGCCGGGGGCTGCTCGCGCTCACGGTCCTGCTGGTGGCCGGCACCTGCCGGGCCGGCGGCCGCGTGCCGTTCCTCGGCGCGCTGGCGGTCGCCGCCGCCGACGTGGCGCTGCTGTTGGTGCGGGGCGCCGGCCTCGGCTGAACCGCTCAGCCCTTGGCCCGCAGGGACTCCGTGTGCTTGCGGACCTGCTCGGGGGAGAGGTAGGCGTCGGTGTGCTCGAAGTCCTTCAGGGTGGCGGCCCGCTGGTCCAGGAAGCCGGTGCGTACGAAGTCGTCCCCGGCGACCGCGTTGATCAGCCAGTTCGTCAGCACCCGGGTCTTGGCCACGTTGGTCCGCAGCGCCGACCAGTGGTAGCCGCGGGCCACCGCCTGCGCGGGCAGGCCGTGCAGTTCGATGCCGAGCGGCTTGGAGACCGCGTCCCGGCCGCCGAGGTCCACCACCAGTCCCAGGTCCTTGTGCACGTAGGGACGCAGGGGTTGGTTGCGCAGCGTGGCGATGACACTGTCCGCGACGGCCTTGCCCTGGCGCATGGCGTGCTGCGCGGTCGGCGGGCACAGCGCGTCGCCGCCCTTCGTCACGTCCGGTACGGCCGCCGCGTCCCCGAGGGCGAACACGCCGTCGACCCCGGGCACCGTCAACTCCGGTCGCACGACCAGCCGGCCCTTGAGCGTCTCCGCGCCCAGGGTCGCCATGAGCGGGCTCGCGGCGACGCCGGCCGTCCAGATCAGGGTCCGACTGGGCAGCACCCGGCCGTCGGTGAGCGTCACCTTCTCGGCACTCACCTCGCTCACCGACACGCCGAGGGACACCTCGATCCCGCGCCGGCGCAGGATGTCCAGGGCGACCGTGCCGAGCTTGTCGCCGAGTTCCGGCATCAGCTTCGGCGCGAGGTCGACCAGGTGCCACTTGATCTGCCGGGGATCCAGCCGCGGGTAGCGGGTCGCCGCGTGCCGCGTGAGGCGGTTGAGGCAGGCGGCCGTCTCCGTGCCCGCGTACCCGCCGCCCACCACCACGAACTGGAGCCGGGAGGCGCGTTCGGCCTCGTCCTGGCTGGCGTCCGCCAGGTCGAGCTGGGCGATCACGTGGTCGCGCAGGTACACGGCCTCCGCGAGGGTCTTCATGCCCCGGGCGTGGTCCACCAGCCCGGGGATGTCGAAGGTGCGGGTGATGCTGCCGGGGGCCAGCACGAGGAGGTCGTAGGGCTGGTCCACGGTCTCACCCGTGATCTTCCGGATGACGCAGACCTTGGCCTTGGTGTCCACGCCGATCGCCCCGCCCGGGATGATCCGCGTCCGGTGCTTGTTGCTGCGCCGCAGGGAGACGGCGACCGACTGCGGGGTCAGCACGCCGGCGGCGACCTGGGGGAGCAGGGGCAGGTACAACTGGTAGGAGGCGGGCGTGACCAGTGAGATCTCCGCCTCGGCCGGGGACAGACGGCGCTCCAGCCGCCGTACGCACGCGACCCCGGCGAAGCCGGCGCCCACAACGAGGATCCTCGATCGCGACACGGTGTACGTCCCTTCGCAGTGCGGTGGTTCCGTGCCCGGTCGTCTGCCCCGCGCGCGCGGTCCATGCACATCCGTTTCCGGACGGTGCGGTCGCGACGGCGGGTTCCGAGGTCAGACGGGTTCGGGCGGCCGGCGGGTACGGGTCCACTCCAGCAGGCCGTCCGCGCTCCAGGTGTTCACGACACGCTCCGTCGCCACCCCGCACTCCACGGCCCGCTCACAGCCGGTCGGCTGCCAGTCCAGCTGGCCCGGGGCGTGCGCGTCCGTGTCGATCGCGAACAGCGTGCCGCTCTCCGCGGCCAGCCGCAGCAACCGGCGCGGCGGGTCCAGCCGTTCGGGCCTGCTGTTGATCTCCACCGCCGTACCGGACTCCGCGCACGCGGCGAAGACGGCGGCGGCGTCGAACTCCGACTCCGGCCGGGTCCGGCCCGTCACCAGTCGGCCGGTGCAGTGACCCAGCACGTCCATCGCCGGATTGCGCACGGCCGCCAACAGGCGCCGTGTCATCGCCGCGGACTCCATCCGCAGCTTCGAGTGG
Organism: Streptomyces sp. NBC_01426; assembly: GCF_036231985.1. Classification (GTDB taxonomy): domain Bacteria; phylum Actinomycetota; class Actinomycetes; order Streptomycetales; family Streptomycetaceae; genus Streptomyces. The sequence continues at coordinate 1,138,941 of NZ_CP109500.1, read as the reverse complement.
ACGGAACCCACCACCAGGTCGACCCGGTCCAACAACTCCTGCTCCTGGTCGAGCGAACCGTCCGCCAGGATGTCGCACTCGATGCCCGTGAGCAGCCGAAACGGCTTCCAGCCCGCGTTCAGCTCCGCCACCACCGCCAGTTGCTCCCGCAGCCGCCCCGGCGACAACCCGCGGGCCACCTTCAGACTCGGCGAATGGTCCGTCAGCACCGCCCACTCGTGCCCCAGCTCCGCCGCCGCCCGGCCCATCGCCTCGATCGGACTCCCGCCGTCGGACCACTCCGAGTGCAGGTGACAGTCCCCGCGCAGGGCCGCCCGCAGCGCCCGGGCCCCCGGACTGGCCGGCGGCCCGTCGGGATGGGCCGCGACCTCGTCCTCCAGCTTTTGCAGGTACTGCGGGATCTCCCCGCCGAGCGCCTCCCGCACGACCGTCGCGGTCTTCGGGCCCAGGCCCTTCACCGACTCCAGCGACCCGGAGGCGACCCGCTCGGCCACCTCGGGCCCGCCCAGGTGCTCCACCGCGGCTGCGGCCGTGCGGAACGCCCGTACGCGGTAGGTGGGGGCCTGACCGCGCTCCAACAGGAAGGCGATCCGGTTCAGCGCGGCGACCGGGTCCATCGGGCACCTCCTGAGCCCAGTGTGGCAAGGGACGGCGGAGCGGGCACATCGGAGGATCAGGGCGCGGTCGGCGGCGCGAGGGAGGCGGTGAGGGTGAACAGCGCCCCGTCCGGGTCGCGGAGCGCGACCCACCGCTCCCGCGTGTTCGACATGACCTCCGTGACGGCCCGCCCGCCCAACTCGACCGCCGCCTCGATCGCCGGCTCCAGCAGCGGCACCCGGAAGTGGACGTGCCAGCGGGGCCTGGCGTACGGGCTGTACGAGGCCACCTCCACCGGGCCGCTGTTCAGCCGGGCCACCGCCTCCCCGCCGTGTCGCAACACGACCTGGTCCTCCTCGTACGAGACCTCGCAGCAGCCGGGCCGGCCGTTGGCCCACTCCAGTACCCCGCCGTAGAAGATCGCGGCGTCGAAGGCGTTGCGGGTCCTCAGTTCGAGCCAGGCCGGGGCCCGCCCCTCATCGGACCGCCAGTCGGTGGAGACGACTCCCTCCCAGATCCCGAACACCGCACCGTCCAGGTCGGCCGCCAGCGCGGCCCTGCCGCCGTTGGGGAAGGACACCGGGCCGACCGCGATCGTGCCGCTGCGCTCCCGGATCCGGCTCACCGCCACGTCGACGTCGTCCACGGCGAAGTACGGGGTCCACGCCACCGGCACCGCCAGATCAGAGGCGAGGGCGCCGATGCCCGCCACCGGCACACCGTCCAGCCGGGCCAGCGAGAACAACTCGCCGGGCCGGGCCGGGCGGAAGGTCCACCCCACGACCGCCGCGTAGAAGCGTTGGGACCCCACCAGGTCCCGGGCCATCAGGCTCACCCAGCAGGGTGCTCCGAACACGTCCTTCGTCGAGATCTTCACCGCTCGCTCCGCCCTTCACCGCCACCGTGATCGCGCCGTCCGACCACAAGAAGTAGCGCCCCGGCACCCCGGGTGACGCGCAGGCGCGCCTACCGGCGGGGTCACCACCAGTAGGCGGGGTACCTCGGGGCATTGCGCCGGATCCGGGATCCGGCGTATCCGGTGAGGACGAGGAGCACGGTTGAACCGAACAGCAGCGGCACGAACCGGACGGGATCCGGGCTCTGGAGCACCACCACGACGGCCGTGGCACAGGCGGGGGAGTGCGGGGTCCGCGCCGTGATCAGGAGGGCCAGGGTGAGGCCCGCCGCCACGGCGGCCGCCCACGCGCTGCCTCCCGCCGCCGCGAGGACCCCGTACCCGACCGCGGCGCCCAGCAGGTGGCCGAGCAGCACCCCGCGCGGCTGGGCCAGCGGCAGGGTGGGCGCGCTGTGCACCAGGGCGGCGCTCGCGGCCAGCGGCGGGATCAGCACCGGTTCGTGAAGCATCGCGCCGATCCCCACCAGGCCGAGAAGCACGGTCGTCGCCGCGCTGACGCTGTGGACGGCGGCCGCCGCGGTCGGGCGGGCCGGCGCCTTCCCGGTGATGATCCGCGGCGCGCGCGGCGCGGGCGCGGCATCGGCCGCGGGGGTCGGGGGCGTGCCGGGGTACGGCGCGGTGTCTGTGGTCATGAGCGGCAGGGGTGTTTCCGGTGCGGGCGGCCGGCAGGGGCCGTACGAAGGCAGGGCGGCAGGCGGTGACGCGAGGGCAGGGGGTGCCCCGACCTTATCGTTCGCCCGTACGAGGACCTGCGCGGGGTGGGGCAAAGGGTCCATCGGGCCCGGCCCGCCCCGGCGGATCGTGTATGACTGCCATGGCACCGGCGCGGTCCCGCCGAGGACACAGGGAAGGACGAGCATGACGACCCACTCGCACCCCATCGAGGTGCCCACCGACCTCGACGCGGTGATCGCCGACGCGCCCGCGGACGCCGGCGGGGCGCTGTGGCGGCTGACCGGCGCCACCCGCGGACTCGACTCCAACCTGGTGCGCCTGCGCCCCGCAGCGGTCATCGCCGAGCATGCCGAACCCGTCCTCGACGTACTGCTGGTCGTCGTCGCGGGGACCGGCCGGCTCGACACCGGGGGCCGCTCGCACGACCTGCGCCCCCACGTGGCCGTCCTGCTGCCGAGGAACAGCCGCCGCACGCTCACCGCGGGCCCGGACGGGGTGGCGTACCTGACCGTCCACACCCGCCGCCCCGGCCTCGGCATCGGCCCGGGCCCCGCCGGCGCTCCGCCCGCCCCCGACCCCGCCGAGGGCGGTGAGACGGCCTGTCTGCTCCACCGCGTCTGCCCCGACTGCGGTCGACTCGCCACCGACCGGGACGCCCGGTACTGCTCCCGCTGCGCGAGCCCGCTCCCGGACTGAGCCCGCGCGTCGGAACGGGCCCTGCGGGTCGACACCGGGCGGGTCTAGTCTGAAGACATGACGATCATGGGCCCGCACGACCTCGACCACGCCGTCTCCGACGCCGTCCGGGCCCTGCGGGGTGTCGCGCACCTCGACTGGTCCGCCCCGGCGGGCGGCCTGGAGTGGAGCTGCCACCACACCGCCGTCCACCTGGCCGGGGACCTGACCGGATTCGCCGCGCAGCTCGCCGGCCGGGTCACCGAGTCCTGGCTGCCCCTGCGGGTCACGGCCGCCCCCGACACCTCCCCGAGCGGGGTCGTCGACCTCGTGGAGGCGAGCGGACGCCTGCTCGTGGCCGCCGTCCACGCCGCCGGCCCCGACGTCCGCGCCTGGCACCCGGCCGGCTCGGCGGGCCCCGACGGCTTCGCCGCGATGGGCGCCGCCGAGACCCTGCTGCACTGCCACGACATCCTGGGCGGCCTGGGCGCCACGCACTGGCGGGGCTCCGAGCGGACGGCCGCCCTCGTCCTCGAACGGCTCTTCCCGCACGCGCCGCTGTCCACGACCGGCGACCCCTGGGACTCGCTGCTCGCGGCCACCGGCCGGGTCGACCTCCCCGACCTCGCCCCCCAGGAGAACTGGCGCTGGTACAACGACCCGATCCGCGGGGTCGGCGTGATCCTGTGCGAGATCGGCCCGGCGGCCGCCGCCGACCTGCACGCCGGCGGCACCGGGGGCTTCGCCTGGACCGAGGACGGGCCGGCCGAGGGCACCCGGATCGGCGCCGGGATGGTGGGGCTCGCCGACGAGGTGGGCGAGTACCGGCCGGGCTGGGGTCCGTACGCCATCGTCCGGGCCCGCGACCACCGCGCGATCGGCGGGATCGGCTTCCACGGAGCCCCCGACCCCGACGGCCAGGCCGAGATCGGCTACGACCTCGTCGCCTCGGCCCGCCGCCAGGGCCACGCCACCGAGGCGCTCCGCGCGCTGGCCGGCTGGGCGTTCGCACAGCCCGGCCTGACCGGGCTGCACGCCAGGGTCGACGAGGACAACGTCGCCTCCCACGCCGTGGTGCGGCGGGCCGGGTTCCAGGAGTCCGGCACCGACGACGGCGTCGTCCGGTACCGCCTGAGCCCCCTGTAGGCCGTCTCCCCCGGACCTGCCCCTGGACGGCCCGCGGGCCTCCCGGGCGGTCGCAGCCCGGAAGACCCGACGGACATCTGACGGAGAACGGCCGGAGAACGGCCCGAGAGCGGTCGGACGAGCACCCGCCGGCCGCTCCACGGCTGTCAGAAGCCGCAGTTGGTCACCCACTTGTGCGAGGAGATCCGGTCGTTCCACTCCCACGGGATGTTGCCCGCGGAACCGTTCGGAGCACAGGTCGAGGCCCCCGTGTAGCCGATGTTCTCGTAGACGCGGACGTCACCCAGGGAACCGGCGTAGCCGTTGTTCCACCAGGACGAGGCCCGGTCGTTCATGTTGTAGGTGCCGCTGCTGCCACAGGTGCGCCAGTCGGAGTCGTTGCCGCTCCAGCCACAGGACGGGCCGCCGCGATTGGTGTCCGCCCAGACCCAGTAGTTGCCGTCGGCCGCCACGCCCGCGCTGTCGGCGGGAGCCGCGACCGCCGGGGTCATCGCCGCGGGGACGGCGAACAGCGGCGCCGCGAGGGCGCAGGCCAGCATCATCGTGCGGAACTTACGCATGGGAATCTCCTTCTCGGTGGGTGTGTCGTGCCACGACGCGCTCCGCCTTCGGGAGCGCGTCGTTCTGGAACCGTCGCCTCAGGTCGATCTCGTCCTGGTGCTCCGCACGGACTTCCTCGCCGTGGGCGTGGTCCAGAGTTCGTGAGACCCGGGCCAGCGAAGTGCCGGTCGCGCAGGTCGCCTCGGTGACCGCCAGCGCGGTCTCGGTCGCGTCGGCCTTCTCGGGCGGGACGTCGGCGGTCGCCTCGACCGCGGCCCGGCGGGAGTCGGCCGGGGTGGCGTACGGCCGGCCCGCCGCCCGCATGCAGGCGGACCACTGCCCGACCGCCTCCGTCCAGCGCGCGTCCCCGCGCACCCGCGCCTCCCTGACCGGCCGCAGGTTCATCGTGACGACCTTGACGCGGAACCAGCCGGGCAGATCCCCGTACAGGGCGCGCTGCGCGTCAGCCATGCACCCCTCGGAGCCGGCCGTGAGGGTCATCCCGGTGGGGGTGGTGGCCGTCAGCCCCACGGGCGAGGCACCCATGAGCGCGGTACGCGCCGCCGCCCGCCGCGGGGCCGAAAGCCCGGCGAAGTAAAGCTGGTTCGGGTCGGCCCGCCGGGCCTCGGCGGCGGCCCGCTCGTCGCGCCCGCCGTAGCCGTGGGCCCGCGCCCACGCCACGTCGTCCACCCCGTACGGGAACGAGCGCTGCGCCTCCCCCTCCCGTGCCGGCTCGGTGACGGCGTACACGAACCCCCGTTCGGCCATGCACGCGCCGATGAGGATCTGCTCGGCCCGCTCCAGCAGCCGGGACTGTGCGGCGCTCGGCTCCCGCGCCGGCCCCGACTCCCGCTGCGAGGCGGTGGATCCGCAGCCGCCCAGGGCCAGGGCCGCCGTCACGGCCGCCGCCGTCATCGCCGTCGTGCGTGCTCGGTTCATCCGCGGGGTGCCCCCTTTCCGGGTGATCCACGGCGGGTTCGCCGTGGTGCCGGAATCAGGTCTAGCCGTGCTCCGTTGTTCGGCGTCGGCGCCCTGGCAGTGAACAAACAATTGCTGAACAATCCACCCCAGAGGGCAGGAATGCACCTACGTGGAAGGGGCCGTGCATGGCACGCAAGGAACGTCCGCTGGAAGGTGGGGACGGGCCTCTGCCGGCGTTCGCCAACGCCCTGCGCCGGCTGCGGCACGAGGCGGGATCACCGCCCTACAGGGACCTCGCCGCCCGCGCCCACTACTCCGTCGCCACCCTGTCCGGAGCCGCCGCCGGCCGGCGGCTGCCCAGCCTGGACGTGACCTTGTCCTACGTGCGGGCCTGCGGCGGCGACCCGGGGGAGTGGGAGCGCCGCTGGCACGCCGTCGCCGTCGAACTGGCCGTCGAGACACCGGACCTGGTCGCCGGGGAGGAGGGCTGCCACCAGCCGCCGTACGTGGGCCTCGCCGCTTTTCGCGCCGAGGACGCCGAACTCTTCTTCGGGCGGGAACGGCTCGTCGAGGACCTCGTCGCCACCCTCGCCCGGCACCGCGTCCTCGCCCTCGTCGGAGCCTCCGGAGCCGGCAAGTCCTCGCTGCTGCGCGCCGGACTGCTGCCCCGGCTGCGCGCCGACGCCCCGCACCGCGCGGTGCGCGTCCTCACCCCGGGCCCGCACCCGACCCGGGCCCTCGCCGAGGCGCTGGGCCGACGGGAGGACGCCGGCCCGGAGGAAACGGAAGAACTCGTACTGATCGTCGACCAGTTCGAGGAGGTCTTCACCGTCTGCGCCGACCCCGAGGAGCGGGCCCGGTTCATCACCGCGCTCGACGAGGCCGCGCGCCGGCCAGGCTCCCGCTGCCGCGTCGCCCTGTCTCTGCGCGCCGACTTCTACGCGCACTGCACCCGCCACACCGAACTCGTCGACGTCCTGCGCGACGCCCAGGTGCTCGTCGGACCGATGAGCGCCGCCGAACTGCGCCGGGCCGTCGTCGAACCCGCCCGCCGCGCCGGGCTCACCGTCGAGGGCTCCCTCCAGGCCACCCTCGTCGCCCACGCGCACGGCCGCGTCGGCGTCCTGCCCCTGCTGTCCCACGCCCTGCTGGAGACCTGGCGCCGCCGCCGGGGAGCCGCCCTCACCCTGGACGGCTTCCGTGCCGCCGGCGGATTCGAGGGCGCCCTCGCCCAGTCCGCCGAAGCCCTGTACGCCTCACTCACCGGCCGTCAGCAACACCTGGCCCGCCAGGTCTTCGTCCACCTCATCGCCCTCGGGGAAGGCACCGAGGACACCAAACGGCCCGTCGCCCGCGCGGAACTCGACCAGGACGCCGACACCGACGCCGTCCTCGCCGGGGCCGCCCGACAGAGGCTCCTCACCCTCGGCCACGGCCGGGTCGAACTCACCCACGAGGCCCTGATCCGCGCCTGGCCCCGACTGCGCGGCTGGCTCACCGAGGACCGGGAACTGCTGCGCCGACACCGACAGCTCACCGACGCCGCCCGTGCCTGGGAGAACGTGGGGCGCGACCCCGGCTCCCTGCTGCGGGGCACCCGGCTCACCCTCGTCCGCGACCTCCTCGACACCCCAGGCCCCGCCGGGCTGACGGCGGCGGAACGGGAGTTCCTCGACGCCTCCGCCGCCGCGGAGGCCGCGGCCGGAGACTCGGCGCGCCGCCGCACCCGCAGGCTGCGGATCCTCGTCGCCTCGCTCGGCGCCCTCGTGGTGGTCGCCGCCGTCGCCACCGGCAACGCGGTACGGGCCGAGGAGGAGGTCACCCGCCAGCGCAACGACGCCGTCGCGCAGAACCTCGCCGAGACCGCGGGCGGCCTCACCAACACCGAGCCGGGCCTGGCCGTCCAACTCGGTCTGACCGCCTACCGGCTCTCGCCCACCACCCGTACCCGCGACAGCCTCCTCAGCACCCTGATGACCTCCTTCCCCGCCCACGCCAAGGAGGTCGTCGCCCTCGCCTACCGACCCGACGGCCGTCAACTCGCCACCGCCAGCGGGGACCGCACCGCCCGGCTCTGGACCGTCCGCGGCACCGACCGGCCCGTCGCCGTCGCCACCCTCGGCGGCCACCGCGCCGCGTTGCGCGCCGTCGCCTACCGGCCGGACGGGCGGATCCTCGCCACCGCGTCCGCCGACGGGAACGTACGGCTCTGGGACGTCGCGGAGCCCACCCGCCCCACCCTCGCGGCCGAACCCGTCGTCCGGGGCGGTGACGTACGCGCCCTCGCCTACAGCCCCGACGGGCACACGCTCGCCACCACCGGCCCCGGAGGCGACGTACGGCTCTGGGACGTGGCCGATCCCACCCGCCCCGCCGAGGCGGCGGTCGTGACCGGGCACCGCGACGCCCTGCGCGCCGTCGCGTTCAGCCCGGACGGCCGCACCCTGGCCACCGCGAGCGAGGACCGCACCGTACGGCTGACCGACGTCGCCGACCCCGCGCACCCCGCGCCGCTGGCGACCGTCGAGGGCCACGACACCGCCGTCTTCTCCGTCGCCTTCAGCCCCGACGGCCGCACCCTCGCCACCGCCAGCGGCGGCCACACCTCGGTACGGCTGTGGAACGTCACCGACCGGCACCATCCGGTCCCGCTCGCCACCCTGAGGGGCCACACCGACGTGGTCGGCGCGGTGGTCTTCAGTCCGGACGGCCGCACCCTCGCCACCGCCGGCGACGACCGCACCGTACGGGTGTGGGACGTCGCCCGGCCCGCCCACCCGGCCTTGTCGACCACCCTCACCGGGCACGTCACCGCCGTCGGCTCCGTCGCGTTCAGCCCCGACGGGAGCGTCCTGGCGTCCGGCGGCTACGACGACACCCTCCGACTCGCGGGCACCGACCGGGACCGGGCCGCCGCGGGAGCCTGCGCGCACACCGGACCGCGGATCAGCCGCAAGCAGTGGACCACCTACATGCCCTACCTGGACTACGCCCCACCGTGCAGCGGCCTGGAGCGCCGCTGATCCGCCCTCGCCGGCCTGCTACTTGAGGAGGACGGGTGCCCCTCCGCGGTCGGACGGGCCGCTCCTCCTGAGAGGTGATGATCCGTCACGACACGCTGCGTAGCTTCGAGACCATGACTCGTCGCCGCACCGTCACCGTCGCAGCCCTGTGCGCGCTGCTGCTCCCCCTCCCGCTCACCGCCGCCGGGACCTCCGTCGCCGCCGAGACGCCGGCCGCGTCCGACACGCTCCGGACGCTGCCCGAACTGCCCCGCCCCACCGGACGGTTCGCCGTCGGGCAGGACACCCTGCACCTGGTGGACCGAAGCCGCACCGACCCGTGGGCGGGCTCGGGCCCGCGCGAGCTGATGGTCACCCTGCGCTATCCGGCCCGGCCCGGCACCGGCGGGCCCGTGCGCTACCTCACGGAGGAGGAGGCCCGGCTCCTCCTCGTGGCCCGGGGGCTCGACAAGGCGATCCCGGCGCGGACCCTCGCCGGCACGAAGTCCTTCGCGCGCTCGGGTGCCCGCCCGGTCGAGGGCCGCTACCCGCTGATCGTCCTGTCGCCCGGCTTCACCGTGCCGCGTGCCACCCTGACCGCCCTCGCCGAGGACCTCGCCTCGCGCGGCTACGTGGTCGCCGCGGTGGACCACGCCTACGAGAGCTCGGGCACCGCCTTCCCCGGCGGCCGCGTGACGACCTGCCTGGCCTGCGAGAAGGTCGACGACGAGGCGGGCTACAAGCGCGTCAGCGACAACCGGGCCCGTGACGTGTCCTTCCTGCTCGACCGCCTCACCGGCCGACACCCGGCCTGGAACCGTTCGGGCCTGATCGACCGGGACCGGATCGCGATGGCGGGCCACTCCATCGGCGGGGCCTCGGCCGCCGCCGCGATGGTGGCCGACCCCCGGGTCAAGGCGGGCGTCGACATGGACGGCACGCTGTTCACCCCCGTCCCCGAAACCGGTCTCGGCGGGCGGCCGTTCCTGCTGATGGGAGCCCAGGACCACGGCCCCGGCACGGACCCCACCTGGGAGCGCGACTGGCAGCGACTCGACGGCTGGAAGCGCTGGATCGGCTTCGCCGGCTCCGGTCACTTCACCTTCACCGACGTGCCCGTCATCGGGGATCAGCTCGGGCTCCCCGACCCGCAGACCCCGCTGCCCGGGAACCGTTCCGTGGAGCTGACCCGCCGCTACGTCGCCGCCTTCTTCGACCAGCACCTCAAGGGCAAGCCCCGGCCCGTGCTGGACGGCCCGTCCGCCGACGCCCCGGAGGTGTCCTTCATCAACCCGTAGGCGCCACGGCCCGCGAACGTCAGACCACCGTCACCGGGTGACGGACGACCGCGTCGAAGAGGTACCCCTGCGTGTTGAGGGGGGTGGTCTCCGGCTGCGTCCGCCCCGTGGCGTCGGTGGCCCGCGCCAGCAGGGCCGTCGCCCCCGTCTCGCGCGGGGTCCACGGCGCCGACCAGCGCACCCACCCGCCCCGGCGCGGGGTGTCGTGCAGTCGGGCCCGCTGCCAGCGCCGACCGCCGTCCGTGCTGACCTCCACCCGGTGCACCGGCGCCGCGCCCGACCAGGACCTCCCGGTCAGCAGCCGCGTCCGGTGCACCGGCACCCGGGCGCCGAGTTCCAGCTCGAAAGCGCTCTTGAGCGTCTGCCGGGTCAGCGGGGCACTGCCCTGCGGCGGCTGATCGGGCCCGAACAGCCGGTACAGGTCGGTGTTCCACGGGGCGTACAGCGCGGAGGCGGACACCTCGATGTCCCCCACCCACTTGATCGAGGAGATCCCCACCCAGTCCGGTACGACGACCCGCACCGGACCGCCGTGGTCGGGCGGCAGCGGCTCGCCGTTCATCTCGTACGCGAGGATCACGTCGTCCAGCGCCTTCGAGACGGGCAGCGGTCGCCGCACCCGCCCCAGGTTCACGCCGTTGGTGACCACCTCGTCGTCCAGCCCGCGCGGCAGGACGTCCACGGCGTCGCGACGCAGCCCGGCCCGCCGCAACACGTCCGACAGGCGCGCGCCGCGCCACCGCGCGACACCGATCGCGCCGAGCGTCCACGCGGTGCCCGTGACCTGCTGCCCCTGCTGGGTCGTGTAGAAGCTGCGACCGTTCCCCGCGCACTCGATGAACAGGGTCCGCTCGACGGCGGGCAGCTCGCGCAGCCGCTCGAGGGAGAAGTCGACCGGATCGCCGCGCAGCCCGTCGCCCCACACCGTGAGCTTCCAGTCCGCGGCGACCAGACGCGGGGTGCTCGTGTGGTTGCGCACGAAGAACCGGTCGACGGGGGTGAGCGGGCCCGTGCCGCGCAGGGCCGCGAAGTTCGTCTCCGCGTTGGTGCCGCGCACGGTGAACAGTTCCGGCGGCAACGGTTTCACGACGCCCGGCAGGGCGGCGGCCGACGCCGCCCCGACACCGACGCAGAGCGGCCCCGCGACGGCCGCGCCGGCGGCCCCCGCGGCGAACAGTCGGAGCAGGTCCCGCCGGTCCACCCCGGCGGAACGGGCCCGGCCGCGCGCCCACTGCCGCAGGCGCGTGCGGTCGTACCGGCTCTCGTCGGAAGGGGCGAGGGACATGGGCGGAACTCCTTCTCGGTGGGGTCCCGACGGACGCTAGGGCTCCCGTCCGCCGCCGGGAACCGCATCGCCGCATTGGTCATGAACCTGCAATGCCGCGGCAACGAGGGGGCCGATTACCCCTGGCCGGACACGTTCGGCAGGATGTGGGGCATGACCGAGATCCGTACCCCCCGCCTCCTCCTCCGCCGCTGGACCGACGACGACCTCGTCCCCCTGTCGGAGATCAACGCCGACCCCGAGGTGATGCGCTGGATCGGCGACGGTTCCACCCTCGACCTGGAGGAGACCGCCGACGCCATCGAGCGCTGGGAGGACGAGTGGGACGAGGAGGGCTTCGGCCTCTTCGCGGTCGAGCTGCTGGCCTCCGGTGAGCTGATCGGCGCCGTCGGCCTGTCGGTGCCCGAGTGGCTGCCCGAGGTGATGCCCGCCGTCGAGATCACCTGGCGGCTCGGGCGCTCCTACTGGGGCCAGGGCTACGCCTCCGAGGCCGCCCAGGCCACCTTGGAGTTCGCACTCCAGGACCGGGGCCTGGACCGCGTCATCGCCGTCAACCGGGCGGGCAACGAGGAATCCGAGAACGTGCTGCGCAAGCTCGACATGGAGCGGGACCGCGACACGAGCCACCCCGAGTACGCCTCGATGCTGACCCTCTACAGCATCGACCTGACCGAGTACGAGGCCTGACCGGGCACGAGGCCTGACCGAGTACGAGGCCTGACCCGCCAGGGGATCCGATCGAGGTCGCCCGACGGCGCCCGGCGCGACGGCGCCCGCGCATCGGCCGATCGGAGGACCCCGGGGTCCTCCGGACCGCTCGCCGGATCCGGCCGGCGGGTCGACCGGCCGGCCGGGGGCCCGGGACCACCATGGAACCGGGGGAGAGGGCGGACCCGTACACCGCCCCGCCCCGGACCCGGGAGGGACACCATGAACCCGCACGACCGAGCCCTGTGGGACGCCGCCGCCCGAGGTGACGCGCCCGCCGTCGCCGCCGCCCTCGCGGCCGGCGCGACCGTGGACGCGCGGGACGAGCAGCTCCGCACAGCACTGCTGATCGCCGCACTCGGCGATCACGTGGCCGTCGCCGAACTGCTGATCGCCGCCGGCGCCGACCCCGACGCCCCGGACTCCCGGGAGGACAGCCCCTGGCTGGTCACCGGGGTCACCGGGAGCGTCCCCATGATGCGGGTGCTGCTCCCCGCCGGACCGGACCTCGGCCAACGCAACCGCTTCGGCGGGATCTCGCTCATCCCGGCCGCGGAGCGCGGGCACACCGCGTACGTCCGGGCCGTGCTGCGCGAGACCGACATCCGCGTCGACCACGTCAACCGGCTCGGCTGGACCGCGCTGCTGGAGGCGGTGATCCTCGGCGACGGCGGGCCCCGCCACGAGGAGATCGTGGCCCTGCTCCTGGAGGCGGGGGCGGATCCGGGTCTCGGCGACCTCGACGGGGTGACCGCGTACGAGCACGCCGTGCGGCGCGGCTTCGACGGGATGGCCCGGCTGCTGGGCGAGGCCCGGCGATGAGGGTGCCCCGGGCGACGGAGCACGGGACGCGGCGCATACGACGCACGGCCCTCGCGATCGCCGCGACGGCGCTCCTGACGGCCGGCTGCACGGCGCCCCCGGACGGCACCGAGCGGGTCCATCCGCTGGAGGGCCCGCACGAGGACGTGGCCGGCCCGGGGGGCATCAGAGGACGGCGATGCCCAGCGGACGCGACCCCGCCGGGAGCCGGTGGGTCCGGCCGCTGTCCAGGTCGACGGCGCCGCACGCCCGAGGGATCAAAGGTGGGCTTAGGGAAGTCATAAGTTCTGTTTATGGGGTCATAACCAGGGGGCGGGTGCCGGGTTAGGGTGGCCTTAGTTTAGGGTTCCTTTGATCAGTCTGTTTTTCGGTCGAAGGGAACCCACACATGCCTCGCCCTCTGCGGGTAGCAATCGTCGGCGCCGGCCCCGCCGGCATCTACGCGGCAGACGCGCTGCTGAAGTCCGAGGCAGCCGCCGAGCCGGGCGTGTCCATCGACCTCTTCGAGCGGATGCCCGCGCCCTTCGGCCTGATCCGGTACGGCGTCGCCCCCGACCACCCCCGCATCAAGGGCATCATCACCGCGCTGCACCAGGTGCTCGACAAGCCGCAGGTCCGTCTCTTCGGCAACGTCGACTACCCCAACGACATCTCCCTCGACGAGCTGCACGCGTTCTACGACGCCGTCGTCTTCTCCACGGGTGCCACCGCCGACCGCGACCTGCGCATCCCCGGTGTCGAGCTCGACGGCTCCTACGGCGCCGCCGACTTCGTGTCCTGGTACGACGGCCACCCGGACGTCCCGCGCACCTGGCCGCTGGAGGCGGAGAAGGTCGCCGTCCTCGGCGTCGGCAACGTCGCGCTCGACGTGGCGCGCGTCCTCGCCAAGACGGGCGACGAACTGCTCCCGACCGAGATCCCCGCCAACGTGTACGAGGGCCTCAAGGCGAACAAGGCGCTGGAGGTGCACGTCTTCGGTCGTCGCGGCCCGGCCCAGGCCAAGTTCAGCCCCATGGAGCTGCGCGAGCTCGACCACTCGCCGACCATCGAGGTCATAGTCAACCCCGAGGACATCGACTACGACGAGGGCTCGATCGCCACCCGCCGCTCCAACAAGCAGGCGGACATGGTCGCCAAGACCCTGGAGAACTGGGCGATCCGGGACATCGGTGACCGCCCGCACAAGCTCTTCCTGCACTTCTTCGAGTCGCCCGTCGAGGTGCTCGGCGAGGACGGCAAGGTCGTGGGCCTGCGCACCGAGCGCACCGAGCTCGACGGCACCGGCAACGTCAAGGGCACCGGCGCCTTCACCGACTGGGACGTCCAGTCCGTCTACCGCGCCGTCGGCTACCTCTCGGACGAGCTGCCCAAGCTCCCCTGGGACGTCGAGTCCGGCACCGTCCCGGACGAGGGCGGCCGGGTGATCGAGGCCGGCGAGCACCTCGCGTCCACCTACGTCACCGGCTGGATCCGCCGCGGCCCCGTCGGCCTCATCGGTCACACCAAGGGCGACGCGAACGAGACCGTCGCGAACCTCCTGGCCGACCACGCCGAAGGCCGGCTGCTCACCCCGGCCACGCCCGCCCCGGAGGCCGTCGAGGCCTTCCTCGTCGAGCGGGAGGTCCGTTTCACGACGTGGGAGGGCTGGTACCGCCTGGACGCCGCCGAGAAGGCGCTCGGTGAGCCGCAGGGCCGCGAGCGAGTGAAGATCGTCGAGCGCGAGGAGATGCTCGACGCGAGCGGCGCGTAATCGAACGCGTGAGGGGGGCCCACCGCCGGTGGGCCCCCCTCACGCGTCGCGGCGACGGATCAGTCCGTGATGGACGTGATCTTCTTCGTCTTCAGGTCGGCCTGGACGTGGATCCGCGTCGTGTCCCCGCCGCCCCACGTGAGGGTCACTGTGGCGTTGGTCCTGCCCGCGCCGCTGCCGGTGGAGTCGACCTTCCACTGCGTCGGCACGTTCTGGGCGCGCAGCACCCCGTTCGCGTGGTTGGTCTCCTCCCACTTCTTCAGCTCGGCCCGCAGGGGCGCGGAGAGGGAGAAGGAGCGCAACTGGTCGGCCGTCTTGCCGTCGTGGTCGTAGACCGCGTCGATGTACGAACCGTAGAAGTCCGCGATACGGGTGAACGCGCCCTCCGGGCTGCCCGACACCGACGGCAGCGCCGCGGCGGCCTGCCCGGCGCGCGGAGCGGCCCCGTCCGCGGACGCCGCGGAGACGAAGGCGAGGGAGAGGGTCGCCACGGCCGCGGCGGCCGTGGTGGTGATCGCGATGGCGGTGCGCCTGCTCACGTGCTTGGACATCGTTGGTGCCTTTCCCCGTGGTCCGATGCGTGCCGGTGGCATCCCCGGCACTGCCCTGATCGACGTCACGGGCCCCGCGGTGGTTCTTCGATCGAGCGAAAATGGCCGAAAAGAGGACACGCGTGGCGGACCGGGCACTACGCGGGTGACCCGAGACAGCGCAGGGCCGCCGCGGTCAGCGCCCGCACCCCAGCCGGCAGCGCCGTGCGCGCGTCCGGCGCGAAGTCCGGCGCGTGGTTCGCCGGCAGCGCGGCCAACTTGGCCGCCGCGTCCCCGCCGGGCGCCGCCGCCCAGGCGCCGGGCCCCACCACCCCGAACATCCAATAGGCGAGCCGCACCCCCGACGCGCCGTGCCACTCCCGGCCGGCGTCACCGAACAGCCCGAAGTCCTCCGTGGCCAGGGTCGGCGGCCACATCGCCACCCGCTCCGCGCCGAACTCCGCCGCGTGGGCGCCGCGTACCGCCGCGGTCGTCGCCGGGTCGGGATGCGTGACGGGCGAGGTCGACACCCGCTGGATCTCCGGGTCGCGGGGGCACCCCGACGCCGCGCACTCGGCGCGCACGATCCGCTCGACCGCCCCGGCCGCCCGGGTCAGGGCGGCGTCCCCCGCCGCCCGCACGGTGATCCCCAGCTCGGCCCGGTCCGGCACGACGTTGGCCCGTTCACCCGCCCGCAGCGACCCGACCGTGACGGCCACCTGCTCGGAGGGGGCCGCCTCACGGGCCACCACCGTCTGGAGCCGCGTCACGACGTGCGCGGCCGTCACCACCGGATCGACCGTCAGGTGCGGGGCGCCGGCGTGCCCGCCCCGCCCGTGCACCACGACCCGGAACGTGACGCTCCCGGCGGTCATCGGACCGTAGCCGTGCGCCACCATCCCCGCCGGCAGCGGGGCCGCGTGCTGGGCCAGCGCCACGTCCGGGACCCCGACGCGCTCGTAGAGCCCGCCGGCGAGCATCGCCCGCGCGCCCTCCAGGGTCTCCTCGGCGGGCTGCCCGACGACCACCAGCGTCCCGCGCCAGGCCCCCGCATCCGCGCGGGCCAGCAGTTCGGCCGCCCCGGCCGCCGCGGCCAGGTGGAGGTCGTGGCCGCAGGCGTGGGCCGCCTCGCCCTCGCTCGCGTACGCCAACCCGGTGGTCTCCCGCACGGGCAGCGCGTCCAACTCGGCGCGCAGCAAGACCACCGGCCCCTCACCGCGCCGCAACACCCCGGCCACGCCGTGCCCGCCGATCCCGCGCACGGTCCGGTACCCGGCGGCCTCCAGGCGGTCGGCGAACCGCGCGGCCGTGCGCCGCTCGTCGCCCGACAGCTCCGGATGTCGGTGCAGATCGAGGTAGAACACGGTCAACGGCCTGAGCAGGTCGGGAAGTCCGGCGAGGACGGCGCCACTGGTCATTCCCCCATGATCGACCGATCGGGCGGGATCGGGGGAGACAGGGCGCTGACACTTCCTGTCAGAGAGATGACAGCGGGAGGCCGGGTGAGGTGACGGCGCGACCGGTTCTGATGGAAGGGCACCACGACAAGGGCACCACAACCACCGCCCTCGACCGAAGGAGTCACCATGGAGAAGTCCCCCCTCGCCTCGCTCGCCGACGAGATCCTGGAGCTGGAGTCCGAGACCTTCGAGATCTCCGACTACTCGGACGCCAGTGAGGTCGTGCTCGCCGGTTCCACGAGCTGCAGCTCCACGTCGACCTGTTCCTCGACGACCAGCACCACCTCCTGCAGCGCCTGACCCGAGCGCGGGAACGCCCCGGCCCCCCACGCGGGGGCCGGGGCGTCGTTCGTCGCCGGGGTGCCAGGGGATGCCGGGGCGCCCGGGGACGCCGGGATGTCAGGGGAACGGGTGCGGCACCATCCGGATGTCGGCGTCCGTCAGGTCCGTCCCGCGCAGTCCCGCCCGCCGGGCCGCCGTCCTCAACCGGGGCATGTACGGGGCCCGTTGCCGCAGCCAGCCGAAATCGATCGGCAGTAGTCCCGGCACGATCGCGCACACCGTGCGCAGTTCCGCCCGCAGTTGCTCCGGCGTCGTCTGGTCCACCACGATCACCTCGTGCCCGGCGCGCGCCAACTCCCCGACGACCCACAGCAGATCGTCGCGGAGGTCACCCGACGCGGTCCGGCCGAGGCGCCCGGCGGGCGGGTCGAGATCCGCCAGGGGGCGAACGGCCGGCGGGTCCAGGTAGGTCCCCACGTGCGGGGCCATCTCGGGCAGACCGTACACCTGCGCGTGGTCCTTCAGGTGCCGCACCCGAGCGAAGTCCGCCGCCATGGCACGCAGTTCGCCCAGCCGCTCCGCCACCTGGCCGGGCAGGTGCGGAATGTAGGTGAGCACCTCCGACAGGGCGGCCTCCACCGCCGCCGCCGGTTCCAGGGCCGCTCCCGCGCCGAAGGAGAACAGGCCCGGCCCGCCGTCGCGACGCACCGCCAGCGCGGTCACCACCGGGACAGCCATGTCGATCCGGTTGTCGAAGGCGTGCACGTCGTAGCCCTGGAGGGCCGCCCGATCCACCATCATGCGGACCGCGGCGCCCGGTACCGACGCCAGGTCGATCTCCGGCAGCCGCTGCCCGCCGTACCAGGCCAACAGGAAGGCGTCGCGCTCGATCAGTTCGAGCAGCGCCCCGAGCAGCGCCTCCTCCACGCTTCCGCCGATGGCGCAGCCGTTGGAGCACTCGAAGACGAAGTTGTCGGCCTTTACCCCCGCGCTGTAGTGCACCAGCCGGGCCGGCACCAGCACGGGCCGGTCCGCACCGAGCGCGTGCCCGTACACCCAGGGGATGGGGCGCCGCGGATCGAACGGGGAGACCAGCGGGTCGTCCCGGTAGGTGGCGGGCGCGTAGAAACCGCACAGCGCCGGATCCAACGCCCGATCACCCAACTCCGCGTAGGAGGCGATCAGCAGGGAGCTTCCCGTCCTGCGATGGGTCCCCGCGTACCGCTCCAACCCCTCCAGGAACGCGAGGTCGCGGCTCGCCTCGAAACTGTTGGCCTGACCGCTCCAGGTGACGTCCGTCAGGCCGGCGTAACCGCGCATGAACACGCTGCCCGCCACCGGCGCGGTGGTGGGGGAGGTGACGTTGATCCAGGTGCCCCCGCCCAGCACCCCTGTTACCGGATTGGCCAGCGCCTCCCGCGGCATCGGGTACGAGGAGGCCGCGCGCAGCCGTTGCGCGCCCGGGTGGGGTTTGGGGCGCGACCGCGCGACGAACGGCCGGGGCTCGTCGGTCCCGCGCGGTCCGCAGTCCGGACACAGCGGGTCGGCGGCCAGCGGATGGTGGGTGACCGCCAGCGTCTCCAGGTCCAACCGGGACACGCGCGGCAGCGCCCGGTCCGCCGCCGACGGGCCGACCTCGGCCACCTCCCCGCCGAAGACCGCGCGGTGCAGGGCGTGGACGGCATCCCGCGCGAACGCGGTCAGCCAGGGCCGCTCCCGGGCCGCCGGGACCGGCGTGCCGACGCCGGTCTCCAGCGCGTCCCGCTCGCTGCGGCTGCGCAACCGCTGCCGCCGCATCGCCAGACACTGACCGCAGGCCGGGGCCGTACCGTCGCCGCCCCAGGGGCCCACCAGCACGTCCCGCGCGGTCAGGTGCACCGTGGCGGCCGGCCGGACCCCGGCGAAGGGGTCGGCGGCGCGCGGTCCGAGGGCGTCGTGGGCCCCGAGGGTGACCACCGTCGCACCGAGCCCGGCGAGGGCCCCCGCAAGCTCCCGGCGGGCCCGCTCCAGCGGGGCCCCGTCGGGGGCCGAGGGCGCCGTCGACCGGGGCGCCCCGGATCCCGGGCCCGTCGGCTCCGGGGTCGTCGACTGCGGGCCCGTCGGCTGCGGGGTCGTCGCGCCCGCGAGGGTCCCGGTCATGCCTGGTTGCTCCACCGGAAGGTCTTCAGACCGATGGCCCCGAACAGGAGGGCGAACCCGGCCAGGGCCGCGCACCCGACACCGATCGTCGCGAGCGAGCCCGATCCCGTCAGCGAGCCGGTCGCGGCGTCGTTGAGGTACCGCAACGGCAACACCCGGGAGACCGACCGGAGCCAGGACGGCATCATGTCCAGCGGCAGGAACGAGCCGGACAGGAAGGCCATCGGCACCATCATGCAGTTGGCGATGGCCGCGACCGCCTCGGGAGTGTTCGCGTAGGTGCCGACGATCACCCCGATCGCCATGAAGGCGGTGATCCCCAGCACCAGCGCGGGCAGCACCAACGGCCAGCGCCCGTCCAGTTCCAGCCCGAAGCCGGGCAGCATCGCCACCGCGACGAACACGGCGGCCTGCACCACGCCGACGACCAGCGCCAGGACGTACCGGGAGGCGAGCACCGTGGTCAACGGGGTCGGCGTCAGCCGGATCAGCCGCAGCAGGTCGTCGCGCCGCCACTGCATGAGGGTGAAGGCGATGCCGAACACCGCGGCGTTGGCGACGCCCCACGACATCACGCCGGGCGCGATGTACGAGATGTAGGGGCGGCCGCTCTCCTCGACGTCCTGCCCGCTGAAGATCAGCCCGAAGACGACCAGGAAGAGGAGCGGGAAGGCGAAGGTGAAGAAGAGGGTGGCCTTGTCCCGGACCTGCGCCCGGTAGCCGGCTGCGGTCAGGGCCGTGTACGCGCTCATGCCTGGGACTCCGTCGGGTGGTGGTGTGCTGCGCCGGTCAGTTCGAGGTAGACGTCCTCCAGGGTGGCCGTCCGGGTCATGACCCCGTCGAGCCCGGTGAGCCCGTCCAGGGCCTGGAGGACCTTGCCGGGCACGGCGGTCTCCAGGACCAGCGAGCCGCCCTGGAGGTCGGCCCGGTCCACCCCGGGCAGCGCCGAGGCCTCCTCGACGCCGATCCTGCCGAGGGGCAGCAGCAGCCGGGCCGGGGCCCCGGCCGCCGTGACGAGCCGGTGCGGCGAGTCCAGGGCGGCCACCTTGCCGGCGACCAGGATCGCCACCCGGTCGCACAACGCCTCGGCTTCGTCGAGGTGGTGGGTGGTGTAGACGATGGTGCGGCCCTCGCCCTTGAGGGTGCGCAGCACCTCCCACAGGTCACGGCGGGCCTGTGGGTCGAGGGCGGCGGTCGGCTCGTCCAGGAAGATCAACTCGGGGTCGTGGACCAGGGCCGAGGCGATGGCCAGGCGCTGGCGCTGCCCCCCGGAGAGGTTCTCGACCAGCACCCCGCCCTGTTCGGTCAGCGCGACCGTCTCCAACGTGCGGGCGGCGGCGGCCCGGTCGCGGCGGTAGAGACCCGCCACGGTGGAGAGGTGTTCGAGGGCGGTCTGTCGTACGAAGAAGGCCGACGCCTGGGTCTGCACGCCGATGCGGGGCAGCAGCGCGGTGTTGCGCGGCCAAGGGCTCTGGCCGAGGACCCGGACGGTGCCCGAGTCGGCCTGGCGCAGTCCTTCCATGATCTCGATGAGGGTGGTCTTGCCCGCGCCGTTCGGGCCGAGCAGGCCGAAGAACTCGCCGCGGCGCACGTCGAGGGATATCCCGTCCACGGCCTGCCGGTCGCCGTAGCGCTTGTGGACGTCCTCGATGGTGACGGCGGACTCGTCGGCCGGCCGGTTGCTGTCAGTTGTCATGGGATGTGCGGTTCCCTCGGTGTCGGGATCGGAATCGGTGCGGGTCGTGCGAGGAGTGGAATCGGTCGGTTCGGTTTCGGGGTCGAGGTCGGGGACGGACACGGGTCGGGGTCAGGTCGCGGTGGCCACGGCGTACCAACAGGCGGCCGCCGCGCCGCAGAGGAGCAGCAGCACGAGGACGGCCGAACCGACGCCGTACGCGAGGTAGATCCGGCGGGCCCGCACGGGGTACGCGGCCGCGGCGGTCCGGTCGCGCAGCCGCAGCCGCAGGTACGTCGAACCGGCCGGAGCCAGCCGGGTCACCCGCAGGCCGTGGCCGAGCATCGTGTAGCCGTCGAGCGGCGGCAGCGGAAGGAGGTTGACCAGCGCCTGGACACTGCCGAGGAGCAGCAGCGCCCCCAGCACCCGGCCGGTGGGGTCGCCGACCGGCAGGGCGGCCCACCATCCGAGGAAGGGCAGCAGGAACAGCAGGTTGGCGAAGGCCCCCGCCCCGGCGACGGCCAGTTGGTGACGACGGCGGCGCAGGTAGCGGTAGTTGTCGACGGTGCAGTACATGAGGGCGGCGGGCAGCCGCCACCGCAGCCCGATCTCGCCGACGCTCCCCCCGACGTGGCGGGCGGCCACCCCGTGCGCGAACTCGTGCAGGGCGGTGCTGAGCCACATGAGCGTGGCGACGGCCAGCAGCGGCACCGGACGCGAGAGCAACCACCACAGGTCGCCCACGAGCCGGCCCGCCGACGCGGCGAGCACTCCTTCCATGGCGAGGCAGACCACCAGCAGCGCGACCAGCACCACCGGACGCAACACGGGCCGGAGGAACCGGTGCAGCCGGGCGGTCGTGGCGTCCGCGTCGGAGACCAGCCGCAGCGTGCCCCGCAGCAGGGTTCCGGTGCGTTGCGGCCCCGGGCCGGCCGCCGGTTCGGGCGGTGGCCCGCCGGCGAGCAGCCGCCGCGTACCGAGCAGGCCCAGCAACTGCTGCCAGTTGCGTTCGCCGAGCCTGCGCCCGAAGGCCTGGGCGTAGGCCTCGCCGATCTCAGCGAGGCTGCGCCGCCCGTCGAGCCGCGAGACGAGGAAGAACTCCTTGGGTCCGATCTCGAACGAGGCACCGGACACGGGGTCCTTGACCAGGTGGACGGTCGCCGCGCCGTTGAGCAGCGGCGGCGACAGCAGGATCCCGGGCCGCAGCGCGGGCCGGTGGGCCAACATCCCCGAGGGCGCGGGGGCGGTCACGGCCGGGCCGCCTCGGCCGCCCCGCTGCCCACGCCCTCCCGCAGCACCCGACCCAACAGGTGGGCGAGGTAGGCCTCGTCCCGGATCGTCACGTGCAGCCGGTTGTTGGTCATGTGCATGTACGGGGACAGCAGCAGCGGCAGCGCCACCGCCGGATCCGTCACCCGCTCGTCCCGGGTCCCGTCCCAGGAACGGAACACCAGCTCCCCGGAGGCCGCCAGCCCCCCCGCCCGCTCGCGCAGCTCCCGGCAGTGCTCGGCCCACCCGGCCAGGAACGCGGGCAGCCGTCCGGTCTCCCCGGACCCGAGCGCCTCTCGGACGGCCGCGAACCTGCGGGCGATCCCCGGCGCGCTCTGCCCGTACGTGCGGTCGTACTCGGCCGAACCGATGAAGCCGGTCCCCGGGAACGCCCGGTGCCAGAACTCGTAGTAGCGGTCCAGATAGCCGCCGAGCTCCTCCCGATCGGGCAGGAAGACCCCGGCCATCACCATCATCAGCTGCGCCGACGTGCCCAACAACACGGTCCGCAGGTGCAGGTTCATCGTGCCCAGCGCCTCCATGACGAGATCACTGGAGTGCGCGAAGTGCCATTCGGCCAGCTCGACCCCGGCCGGGCCGCCGTACTTCCCGTACTCGGGCTCGTACGGCTCGTACGCGTACGAGTTGTTGGGCCGCAGGTTCATCCGGCCGTCCGGCCCCATGAAACCGGCGCGGTCGCCCTCGGGGAACTCGATGTCGAAGAGCGTGTTGTAGAACTCGTTGAGGAAGCCCGAGTCCACCTCGTACAGCGCCGGCCGGGCCTTCAGGAACGCGGCGACGGCCTCCTCGGTGCGGCGCCGCACCTCCGGGGCGGCCTGCGGGGTCACGGGCCGCAGGCGCAACCGCACGTGCGGGCCCTCCAGCCAGTAGTTGATGAAGAAGTGGCCGGCGAGCAGTCCGTCCTCGGTGAGCGAGGCGATCAACGGCCGCACGCACCGCACCAGCAACGGCTGTGGGTTGGCGGCGTAGAAGACGTGCACCGCCTGCCATTCACCGCGCGTCTCGGTCAGCTCTGACATCGGGAACCGCCTTCCGGGCGTCGGTCGGGGGAGAGGGGCGACTGCGAGGGATCCGGGAGATCCGGTGGACCCGGGAGGTTCGAGGGGGTCGGGACGGTGAAGGTCTCCACGGCCAGTTCCGCCACGTGGGCGCCCGCCGAGGTGTACGTGTGCAGCCCGTCGGGGTCGGGCAGCATCTCGCGGAAGACGACCCGGTGCCCCGGATCCCGCAACAGCGACTCGAAGACGGACAGGGAGAGCAGCGACGCGAAGTCGACGTACTGAGGTTTCGCCCCGAGCGCCGACGACCCCGCCGACACGGTCGCGAACACCCGCTCGGGCAGCCCGTGCGTCCGGCGCCAACGCTGCCACTCCACGAAGTGCGCGGCCTCCCGCGCTCCCGACACCGGCAGCGCACCGGCCGTCGTGCTCCACGAACGCCGACTGAGCACCAGGTCCCCGTGAACGACCCGGGGCCGTGAGGTCACCCCGTCACGCGCCGGACCCTCCGGCACCCCCGCCCACACGTCCAGCGGCGACATCGACGACGGGGACAGCAGCAGCAGGGTGCGCGGGATCGCGGGAAGGGCCAAGGGGACCAGGTACCCCAGGTAGACGGGGATCACCTCGCGCCCCAACCGCCGCGAACGCAGGGCCACCCGCCCGGTCCCCGGATCGTGCTCGGCGTACAGGTCGCCGAGGTCCAGCCGGCGGTCCTCGGGCAGGGTCCCGCTCTCGCCCGGGCAGACGATCTCGTAGTCGGTCAGCGGTTCGTGCAGATTCAGGTTGGTCGTCACCGGCCCGCCGGTCACCTCCGCGAACACCGCGCCCCCGGGGGTCACCCGGGAGGCCGTCGCGCGCAGCTCCCCGGCGAGGTCCGGGCGTCCGCCCGGCTCCTCCTCGTACACGTGCGTGAACCGGCTGAAGGGGAACGACAGACCGCCGTACGAGCGGTTCAGCACGGTCATCCGCTCGCCCGTGGCGGGATCCCGGGCGAACTGCAGATGGTGGCAACGCGGCGCGAACCCGGTCGCCACGCCGTCCAGTTCGGCGGCGACGGCCGCCACGTCCTCCTCGGTGAGCCGCAGCCCGGCCCCGCCGTCCTCCCCGTGGGCCGACCAGCGCGCCCGCATCCGCGTCACGAACGCCCGCCGCGCCGCGTCCAGCGCCCGGAGCCCCGACAGGCCCAACCAGTTCTCCTCCGGCACGTACTCCCCGTGCGCGTCGAACGGGGTGCGCCGGGCCGTGAACGACAGGTACTGGTCGAAGAAGTCCTCGTGGAAGTCGTGCACCAGACCCAACAGGTCCTCACAACGACCGCCCGCACCGTACCGGGCGGTGAAGAACCCCTCGAAGGTGATCCGCTGCGCCAGCGTGAGGTCGAAGGCGGGCAGGATCCGCTCGACGGAGCGCAGCGCGCCCCCGTCCGCCGTCCAGTCGGGCGCCGGGCACGACAGGTCACGGCCCGCGCTCACGTCCTCGTACAACAGGGTCTGCGGCAGCGCCGTGTCCGGCGGGGCCCCCAACTCCCGTGCCACGGACCCCAGATCGGCGCGCAGGGTCCGCAGCAGGGCGGCCCGCTCCGCCGGCCCGGCGAGCGGGTAGCGCTCCAACACCCGCGCCGGCCCGTCCAGGGCCGCGGCGAGGTCGTCGGCCCACGGCCGCTCCAGGGCGGCCAGCGACCGCCGGAAGGCGGCGAGCGGATCACCGTCGTGGACCTCGGTGTCCAGGCACGGCACACGGACCATGCCCACCTCGATCAGGGCCGACACGTACGCCTCGCACTCGGCCGGCGCCGCACCGTGCTCCGCCGCCAACCAGTCGGCGAGCTCGCGCCGGCGCAGCTCGGGCCGGTCCGCGAACAGGGCGAGCAGCCGGTCCAGGGTGCCGCTGCGCCGCAGGAAGAACAACCGGTCCCGGACGGCGTCGAAGGTGACCGCCGCGGTGTCGTCCCCCGGCGTGACCGAGCGGCGGACGTACCGGATCCGCTCGTCCTCGCGCCCCCAACCGGAAGCCGGCCGCAGCGGCAGGTCCAGGCGGCGCACCGGGTCGGCGAGGATCAGCTCGGCGAGCCGGGCGAGTACCACCACGTTCAGCCGTACACGACTGCTCCACCGGTCCTCGGCACGGATGCCCTCGGTGCCCCCGTCGGCCCGGAACCGACCGGTCGCCACCGCGGTGAAGGTGCTGAACGGGCTGGTCTTGCAGGCGGTGCGGTACACGTACGACAGCGCCGACCGCTCCACCTTGCGCAGGCGACCGCCCGGCTCGCGGCCGTCCGAGGTCGCCGCCGCGTACGCGTCGAGCTGCGCCTCCAACACCGGCGAGGCCAACAACAGCCCGTGCCGCACCCGCTCGTCGGCGAGCAGCCGACGCAGCGCGTCACGACCGCGCCGCAGATCCGCGGCGAGCAGCGCCTCCCCGTCGCCCCGCAGCTTCTCCAGCGCCCCGCGCCGCTCCAGCCAGCCGGCCAGCCGGTGCCCGACGTCCCCGTCCAGCCCGGCCACCACCCGCACGGCCGCGTCCGGATCGGCGGGCGCCCGCCCGTTGTGGACCAGGCGCCGCAACCGCAGCAGTTCCCGGCGCAGGGCCGCGCCCGGCCCGCCGGGCGCGGGGTCGGTCGCGCCGACCGCCCGGTGCAGCAGGTCACCGAGGAGCTCCGCCTCCGCGCGGACCACGTCCTCGGCGCTCAGCACATCGGCGGCCCAGCGCAGGGTGTCCGCGCCGCGCAGCCCGTCGACCGAGCTCAGGGGCAGCCCGGCCACGCGCAGCATGAAGCGGTCGCCCGCGTGCCAATCGGTGGTGTTCATCCTGAACGTCCTGGTTCTCTCGTCGTCGGTCCGAAGGAGCGCGCCGCGGTGCGGCTCAGGCGATCTCATGACGGAAGTCGGCGGGCCGGGGCCGCTCGTGGCCGAGCAGCATGATCAGCAGAGCGGCCTCGTCGGTCCCCGTCAGCCCCAACTCCTCGGCGTACGAGATGTTGTCGAAGCCGAGGGCCACCCCCGCCCCCAGGTCGTGCGCGGCGGCGCTGGTGTAGAAGGTCTGGGCGACCGCGCCGACTGCCGCGCCGACGAGCCGGTACCCGCGGTCTCCCACCGCGTCGAGCACCGCGGCGGTCCGTACGGTCGGCACCAGGACGGCGCCCGCCTGCTCCAGGTTGTAGTTGGAGAGGAAGTAGTTGCGCTGGAGGAACGGCCCGGGGGGACCGGGAACCACCAGCCGCAGGACGTGCCCGTCCGGATCGTAGGCGTACGCGCCCGGCTCGACGCCCTCCACGTGATTGACGAAGACGTACAGCGCGGTGAGCCGCGGCCCGTCCGGCCCCTCCGCCTCGCTGCCCACCGCGGCCGCGGCGCAGTCGGCCAGCACGGCGGCCAACCGATCGGCGGCCACCGCCCGGGTCGCGTCGAACCGACCGAAGCTGCTGCGCCGTGCCCGCAACGCCGCGGTGACATCCCTGACGGGGGGCGCCGCCGGCGGCAGCGGCACCGGGACGCCGCCGACCGGCGGCCGCGCGGCGGCGGCGTCGAGCGCCCCGGGCGCGGGCCGGTCCCCGGCGTGTCCGAGGGTGGCGGCGTGGATCCGGCCGGCGGTCTCGAAGGTCAGGACGGTACGCGAACGCTCGGCGTCCCGGTGACGGACGGCGGGAGCCGGGGCGGGGGGTTCGCTCGCCCCGGAGGCGGTACCCGCCGGCCGGGCGGCCGAGGGCGCCGGCAGCGCCGTCGCGGCGCCCGCCCACTCCAGCGGCACGACCGCGAAGATCCCCTCCTCGTGCGGGACCACACCGAGCAGCCGGGCCAGCCGCTCCTCGTCGAACCAGAGGGCCGGCGCGATCCGCAGACCGCGCTCCCGGGCCCACAGCCGCCAGGTCTGGAGCACGGTGCCCACGTCCATGCTCACGGCGTGGAAGGAGAAGTTGTTGTACTTGAAGGCGTTCTGCCAGTACTTGACGCTCAGGACCAGGTACTGGCCGGAGCCCGAGAGATCCCCTCCCAGCGCCGCGCCGACCTCCGCGCCCACCTCGCCGGTCAACAGCCGCCGCAGCCCGTGCTGGTGCGGCGCGTAGTGATACACGCCGGGCGTGAGCGGGCCGCCCCCGCCCGCCACCCAGTACACGCCGACCGGGTACAGGCCACCCCCGGACGCGGTGCCCCGCGACCAGTTGGCGTGCGTGTAGTGCGGAAGCGCCGCCAGGTCGGTGTTGGCCTGCACGCCCAGCCGGCGGCCGGTCAGACCGTAGGAGTCCCGCAGCATCCCGGACAGCAGCGGCAGGGTGAACACGCCCTCCCCGGGGCCGGGTTCCGGCTCGGGCAGCGGCAGGGTCTCGGCACCCGGGTAGAACTTCGCGTCGCGCGGGCGGTCCGCCCAGTCGGGCACGAAGTCGACGGGCTCCATCGGCACCCGGCCCCGGTGCATGATGGCGTCGGCATAGTCATGGGCGAAGCCCACACGTCCTCCTACGGTCGTCGGTGGTCGGCGGATACGGTCGAAACGACGGACGGAACGTCAAGGAAAGGGATGTGGCGCCGGGTTGAAGTCTCCGGGCGCCCCATCACGGGATCCGGTCGGCCGCGTGAACTCCCGCAGCCGGGGCATCCCGAGCGCCCGCTGCCGCGACCATCCGAAGTCGATCGGCAGCAGTCCCGGCACCAGCACGCTCACCGTGTGCAGGCCGAGCGCCCGCTGTTCGGGCAGGGTCTGGTCGACCACCACGACATCGAACCCGGCGCCGGTCACGGCCCCGACACACCGGTCCAGGTCCTCGCGGACGTCCGTCGACACGCCCTCGCCCGAGGCGTCCGGCCAGGACAGGTCCGACACCGGGGCCGGCGGCCGGTCCCGCGGCCCGCGCAACAGGAAATCGGCGTGTCGGCCCATCTCCGGCACCCCGTACACCAGCGGGTGGTCGTGCAGCGCCGTCACCAGGTCGAAGTCGGCGGCCATGGCCCGCAACCGGGCCTCGTCCCGCTCCGTCCGGCCGGCCAGGTTCACGGCGTCGGTCGCGATCTCGCACAGCGCGGAGTCCAGGGCCGACTCCGGGTCCAGACCGGCCCCCGCCCCGAAGCACATCCGGCCGAGCCCCCCGTCGAAGCGTTCCGCGACGGCGGTCACCACCGGGATCGGGAAGTCGACCCGGGTGTCGAAGAACCGCGCCCGGTACCCGTACAGGGCGAGCCGGTCGACCATGGCCCGCGTCGAGGCCCGGGTGCTGGTCGCCGGGTCGATCTCGGGCAGCCGGCGCCGCCCGTACCAGGCGAGCAGGAACGCGTCCCGCTCGACGACCTCCATCAGCCCGAAGTAGCAGGCCTCGGCCAGACTCCCGCCGGAGGCGCACCCGTTGGAGCTCTCCTGTACGAACCGGTTCTCCAGACCCGGCGCGTGGTAATAGGTCAGGATCTCCGGCACCAGTCGGGGTTCCCGATCGCGCAGCGACCAGCCCCACACCCACGGAATCTCCCGATCGGGGTCGAAGGGGCGCACCCGCGGGTTGTCCCGGTGGAAGTCCGCGCCGTACAGGCCGACCTCGCGCGGATCGACGGCCCGTCCCGCGAACTCGGTGAGGGAGCCGCGCACGCTCGTCACACGGGACCGCGCGCGCATCCCCGCGTACCGCTCCAGCCCCTCCAACACCCCGACCAGCGCGCTGCGTTCGAACGACTCCGTGTGGCCACCCCAGAACGTCTCGCGCAGGTACTCGCCCGACCGCATGGAGAAGCAGCCGATCGTCGCGGAGGTGGAGGTGGAGGAGACGTCCTGGACCAGGGAGGGCCCCAACGCCCCGCACAGCGGGTTCGCGAAGGCCCCCACGTCGATGCCGTACTCCTCCACGCGCCGGGTACGGAACACTCCCGGCCGGTACTTCACCGCCGGCGCGGGTGCCGGCGACCGGGCCGCGTCCACGACGGGAACGGCGCACACCGGACACTCCGGGTCGGGCACCAGCGGATGGCGTCGGACCGTGCCGGTCCGCAGGTCCAGCACCCGCACCTCGGGGAACGGCCCGGACACCGGGCCCGCGCCGGATGCGACCCCCGCGACCAGCGCCGCGAGGACATCGGCGGCGAAGGCGTGCGCGTACGGCCACTCACCCGCCGGCCGGGTGCCGCCGCCCAACTCCAGCGCGTCCCGCAGCGCCACGGAACGGACGCCCTGCCACCGGCGCTCCAGACAGTGCCGGCAGCCCGCCCCGCCCGCCGGTCGTGCGACCGGACCGACGACGGCCTGATGGCCGTACAGCCAGACGGGCACGGCCTCCGGGGAGGCGTCCACCCCGTTCTCCGGGGCGGCGTCCACCCCGGGCGAGGACCCGCCGGGACCGGCGAACGCGTCCCGCACACCGAGCGTCGACAACCGCACGGGCGGCGCGCCGAGGGCGTCCAGCGACCGTCGCAGCAGGTCGGCGAACCGCCCGGCCGCCTCGGCCCCGAGCCCGTCCACGAGCGCGCTACGCGTCATCGCGGGGCTCCCGCGCCGCGGTCAGCAGCACCCGCACGGTGTGGATGCCCACGCCGGCCACGTCGGCCGACCCGGTCCCCACCACGTACGCGTCCCGTCCCGCCGCCTCGAGGCGCGCGGCCACCGCGCTCCAGTCGGTCGTGGCCCCGCCCTCGACGGGGGCGGCCTCGCCGGCCACCGCGAGCGCGCGCGGGTCCAGGTCCCGCAGCAGCGGATCACCGGCGTCAACGGGGGCGCCCCCCACTGTCGCGTCGGCCTCGTACTGCGCCGCGCCCAGCAGTTCCCGCAGCGCCTCCACCGCGGCCGTACGCCGATCCAGTCCGGCGCCGACCGCCCAGCGCACCCTGGCCCGGGCCAGCATCACCTGCGCACCGCTGTGCGCGCCCTCGCCCAGGTCCAGGAGTTCCACCGACAGCCCCAGCCGGTCCGCGGACCGTACGAGGAACACCAGCTCGGCGTCCGACCCCTCGGCATCCGGCCCGTCCGGGTCGGGCAGCGGCGCGAGCGCGGCGCCCCCGCCCCGCACCACGCGCAGCAGCGCCGCGTGTCCCAGGGCGGAGAGCAGACCGGCGGCGGCGGCGTCGGCCGTCGAGGGACCGGCGCCCGCCCCGGCCCGGGTCCGCTCGAAGAGCCGGTCCGCGTTGTACGGCCCGAACGGTCTGACCGCGCCCGCGGGCACCAGCGCGGGTTCCTTCGTGAGCAGGGACAGGGCCCGCTCGTAGGCGTGGACCCCGCCCGGCAGCCCGCTCGCGAGGGCCAGCGCCGCCGCCTCGACGACGGGCAGCGACCCGTCGTCGACCAGGGGGCCGCGTGCCGGAACCACGTGTTCGGCGTACACCAGCGCGGCCGCGTCCAGCGCGCGCATCCGCGCCCCGGCGACGTGGTGGACATCGAAGGCGGCCACCGAGCGCCGGCCGCTGTGACCGATGCCCAGCTCGACCACGCCGATCTTCAAAGGCAGTTGGGTCAGGGCCTCGTCGGCGTACCGGGTGAACACCCCGGCGCGAGGCCGCACCAGCGTGGAGCGCCGGTTCAGTTCCTCCACCAGGGCGTCGGCCTCGCGGGCCGTCTCCACCGTGGGCAGCGACACCGCACCCGACGCGCCGGCCGCGGCGAGGTCCACCGGCTCCGTCTCGCCGGGAGCGGACTCCGCGCAGAACGGACATCGCGGATGGCGCGGCAGCGGCTCGGCGGTGACGTCCAGCGACTCCACGTCCTGGATCAGGAGCCGGCCGGAGGTCTCCGCCGGCAGGGCGCCCGAGGCCGTGCGGAACACCTCGTATCCGAGCAGGTTGCCGATCATCGCGGCCAGCGGCCCTCCCGGCACCGGGCCGACCGGCGCCGGAGCCCCCGGCAGGGCCAGCCCGCTCCACAGCTCGGCCGCGGCCCCGGCGGTGTCCCCGTTCGCGCCGAGTCGCAGGGCCGCGCAGGCCCAGCACCCCGTCGTCCCGTGAGCCATCAACGGGCCGACGACGGCGTCGGTGCCGTACGACCAGGCCGGCAGGAGGGTACGGCCCTCGGGTATGCCGGCGCGCAGCAGGGGCAGCAGTCGGGCCGCCGCAGCCGTCCCACCCGTGACCACCACGGTGTCGAAGCCGTCCAACGCGGCCCAACCGGGTTCCGCCCCGAGGTCGGGCAGCGGCCGCACCTCCACCGGCGCGCCGTCGGCCGTGGCCTCCGCCGCCTCCCGCTCGATCTCCCCGAGGTCCGGGCCCGGCAGCACGCCGACGAGGGCGGAGCCGTTGCGCACCAGGCTCAGGGCGCACCAGCGGGCGATCGCGTCGTCGCCCAGCACCGCCACCCGCGCGTCGCGGAACCGCAGGAACCGCATCTCGGCGTCGTCGGCGTAGTGGTCGGCGTACGCGATCTGCGGGGCGAAGCGCCGTGCCACGTCGGGCGGGAGGACCGGCGCCGCGTCCGTCGGCGGCTCGGTGGCGGAGCGGGCGAAGTCCCGTTCATAGAGGGTCTTGACGAGCTCGCCGAACATGGCCCGGTGGTCGTCGCCGAGCCCCTCGCACAACGCGGCGACGGTGTGCTCACCGGTGAGGTGCGGGACCACGAGCGTGGCGAACCGGTACGCGGTACGGGCGTTGAGCCGGAACCCGCCGTCGGTGTTGTGGAACAGCACGCCCTCGGGCGTCTGCGTGAAGAGCACGTCCCGGCGGATCCGGGGCCGGGTCGTGGCGACGGCTTCGTAACTGGCTTGGGACATGGGTCACCCCTGATTGCGGTCTGGGCGGTACGGGGAGCGGAGCGAACGGGTCGGGAGATGGGTGGGGGGCCGCCGGGCCCTGGGCGGGCGAGGCGGGGGGTGGGGTCGGGTGTCAGTGCGCCGGGGGAGGGGCGGTGGCACGTTCACGGGCGATGTGACGCGCGTAGCCGTGCAGAAAGGCGTGCAGACGGTACGGATGGCCCGGTGGTCCGTCCTCCAGCATCCCGGCCTCCACCAGCTGTTCCAGGACGGTCGAGGCCCCCGCGTCGGTGAGGTCGGCCCCCGGTGCGAGCGAGCCGAGGCGCAGGAACGCCTCGCGTGGCTCCGGGCCGAGGGCGGCCAGGGCCTGGCCGAACACCTCGGGCACGGAAAGCCGTGGATCCTCCGCCAGGGCCAGTCGTGCGGGAGGATCCTCCGCGAGCCACGCCGCGCAGTCGGCGATCGAGAGCCCGGGACGGGTCAGGAGCCGGCCCGCGGCGATGCGCAGTGCCAGAGGGAAGTACCCGCAGACGGAGGCCAGGTCGCGGGCCGCCTCCGCCTCGGCCGCGATCCGTTCCTCCCCGACGAGTCCGGCGAGCAGCGCGTACCCCTCGCTCGCCCCGAGGACGTCCAGGCGGTGTACGGAGCCGCCGCGCGTCGCGACGACGGCGGCGAGCCCGCGTCGGCTGCTGACCACCACGGAGGTGTCGCCCGCGGTCGGCAGCAACGGCAGTACCTGTCCGGCGCCGGCGGCGTCGTCGAGGATCAACAGCCTTCTCCCGTCGCCGGGTTCGGGCAACAGCTTGCGGGCCTCCTCGACGTCGACGGGACTTCCGTCCGACCGGGCCAACGGGATCGTGAACACCCCTCCGGGGAAGGCGTCCTGTACCTCGTACGCGCTCTGCCGGACCAGCGCCGACTTGCCGATCCCGGGCGCACCCGACACCACGACCAGCCGCGGCCCGCCGGGGGCGGTCAACCGTGCCGCGATGGCGCCGCGGTCGGCCTCGCGCCCCGTGAAACCCGTCACGGGCGCCACCCGCTCGCCGGCGGCGGACGTCAACGCCGGCGCCACCGAAGGTCTTCGCGCGGCGACGAGGGTCGGCCGCCCGAGTTCCTCGGCCCGCAGGATGGCCAGCTCCAGGCGTCGCAGTCCCGGTCCGGGATCGACTCCGAGTTCGTCGCGCAGTCGGTCCTTGACCACCCGGTACTCGGCCAGGGCCTCCGCCTGTCTCCCGGTCCGGTAGAGCGCCTCGATGAGTTGCTCGGTGAAGCGTTCGCGCACCGGATGCCGGCGGGCCCCCTCGTAGAGGTCGACGAGCACCTGGTGGCAGTTCCCGGCGGCGAGTTCCAGATCGCAGACGCGCTCCAGGACCCGCAACCGTTCCTGTTCCAGGGCGGGTACGGCGTCCCGCTGGAGCATCCGCGAGGCCACATTGGCCAAGGGCTGCCCCTGCCACAGGGCGAGCGCCGCGCGGAGTCGATACAACTCCTCTTCCTCGTCGGCAGCGGTCCTCGCCTGTCCCGCGAGAAATCGGAACAGTGCGAGATCGAGTGTCTCGACGTCATTGGCCATGCGGTATCCGCCGGGTACGGCCTCAATGGTGGTTGCGGATATGCCGTACTTGGCGAATAGCCGGCGCAGTCGCAGGACACATGTCTGAAGTGCGGCCCGTGCGGTGGCGGGGGGTTCCTCGTCCCACACGGCTCTCAACAAATAGTCGGTGGAAACCACCGTGCCCGGATGCAAGAGCAAAGCGGCGAGCAGGCTGGTTGGTTTGGATGGTTTGAGAACTACGGTTTCGGGGCCGTGGGCAATACTCAAGGGCCCCAGAAGCTGGAACCGCATGAAGGTCCCCCGTGTCGGGTCACGTATGGAGCGGAACGGCGAATGACGGGGGCGGTGGTCGGCCGAGCCCGCGAGCGAGGCCCGGGACGGAACTGGTCCATACCAAGCCTGTGGCTGCTCTTCCGCCCCCCGTTGGGCGGTGCACAAATGGAACACTACATAACGGATCTTGTGAAAGTCGAGCCATGTGCCGGCTCGAATCCGACGTGACGGGTGTTCCTCTCCTTTCCGTCACATGACCGCCCCGTGGAGTTACCGGCGGCCCGTCAAAAAGGTTCAGGCGTAAACGAATCATGAGTGTGAGGCCTGCCCGGCATGAATGAGAATCGTTATCCCGCCGGCGATATGACTGATCCTCGACGGTCGAATCCGGCCACCGTGGCCGTGATGAATCGGAGGTCGAACGCGCGTCACGCCCGACACCCGAGGCGGGCCGCCGGGACCGCACCGCACCCGTCACGGGGTCGGGGAGTCGCCCGTACGGGGGAACCGTGAAATCGAGGGCCGAGGAGCGGAATGCCGCGCGCCTCCCGGCGGTTCGGACAAGCGCGACACCCGAACTCCGCACGCACTGGAGAGCTCATGAAGATCGGCATCATCGGCGCCGGCAACATCGGCGGCAACCTCACCCGTCGGCTCACCTCACTCGGCCACGAGGTCTCGGTGGCGAACTCCCGCGGCCCCGAAACCCTTTCGGCCCTCGCCGAGGAAACCGGAGCCACCCCCGTCACGGTCGCCGACGCCGCCCGCGGCGCCGAGATCGTCGTGGTCACCGTCCCGCTCAAGAACGTGCCGGACCTGCCGGCGGGGCTCTTCGACGGGGCGGCGGACGGCTTCGCCGTCATCGACACCGGCAACTACTACCCGAAGCAGCGGGACGGCCGCATCGCCGCCATCGAGGACGAGGGCCTGACCGAGAGCCGCTGGACCCAGAACCACCTGGGCCACCCGGTGATCAAGGCCTTCAACGGCACCTACGCCGACGACATCCTCGACAAGCCGCTGCCGGCCGGCGCCCCCGGCCGGATCGCCGTCCCGGTCGCCGGAGACGACGAGACGGCCAAGAAGGCCGTCCGGGACCTCATCGACGAGCTCGGCTTCGACACCGTCGACGCCGGCGGCATCGACGAGTCCTGGCGTCAGCAGCCCGACACCCCGGTCTACGGACTGCGCGCCGGCGTGACGGCCGTCACCCAGGCCCTCGCCGAGGCCTCCCCGGAGCGCCCGGCCGAGTTCCGCGGCTGAGTCCCGGGTCGGACGAGCGGCGGCCCGCTCCCGGGTGCGACCGCCGCTCGTCCCGACCGGGGTGGGGCCCTGGAGGCACGTGTCGCCGCCTCGGAGGGGGATCCCTCACCCGGTCAGGTAAATCTGTGCTCACGAATGTAGTGATTGCAGTGCGGGAGGCCTAGTATTTCTGGCGTAGTGAGCCAGCGAAACGAAGGTGTCATGCCCCCCGAGAAGTCCCCGCTCGCCGACAGTCTCGACGATGACGACTACCCCGCCTACACGATGGGCAGGGCCGCCGAGATACTGGGCGCCACGCCCGCCTTCCTGCGCGTGATCGGAGAGGCCGGACTGGTCACCCCGCTGCGCTCCGAGGGAGGCCACCGCCGGTACTCCCGCCACCAACTGCACCTTGCCGCGCGCGCCCGCGAGCTGGTCGACGCGGGCACGGCGGTGGACGCCGCGTGCCGGATCATCGCGCTGGAGGACCGGCTGGAAGAGGCCCTGCGGGCCAACGCCCGGACGTGCGGGCCCGGCCCCGCCGGGGACGAGACCCCCTGAACGCCGGGCTGCCCGGCTCATACCTGTTGCCGCCGGTGCAGAAATTCAGCGAATACGCGTGCAGGTTTATGTGACGACAGGCCGAGACGCGAAAACCTTCCACGCTCATCGGCTAGCGCTGTGCTACTGTTCTTCTCAGTTGCAGTTGTGGTTCCCAAAGACTTCAAGTGCTCCCCCCGGATTCATTTCGGTGGGTGCACTTTTTATTTCCGGATGTTTTTTCGGACGGGGCAATCATTACTTCGACTCCGGTGCCCGCACAGTGTGGGTCCGGGTACAGCCCCAAAGGAGAATTCATATGGCATCTGGCACCGTGAAGTGGTTCAACGCGGAAAAGGGCTTCGGCTTCATCGAGCAGGACGGTGGCGGCGCTGACGTGTTCGCCCACTACTCGAACATCGCCACCCAGGGCTTCCGTGAGCTTCAGGAAGGCCAGAAGGTGAACTTCGACGTCACGCAGGGCCAGAAGGGCCCCCAGGCCGAGAACATCGTTCCCGCCTAAGCGTTGACAGATACTGCGTAGCTGGGGCCCGCACCTTGGGGTGCGGGCCCCAGCTCGTTGCTTTTTCCCAGCTCCGCCGGCCGTCACGGCCCGCGTGAGCGGCGCGGCAGCATCGTCTGCCGGAGCGCCCACGACCCGCCCGGGTGGAAGTCCGCCCGGCCGTCGCCCCCGATGCCCGGCCTGTGCCACGGCCGCCGGGCAGGGTGACGCCCCTTTCAGCAGTGAACCGTTCCGTTCCGCTCCGCGTGTTCGGTACGGCTCTGTTGTGTCATTTCTTCGGCTCGTTCTTGCGAATCCGCTGCGGCTCACGCCAATGCCAGGAATTCCTCGATACGCGCCGCATCGAGGAAGGTTCTGCATGAACCGCGCAGCTCGCACCAACGACCGCTCGTCCCGCTCCCGCACGGGGGCCTCTTCCGGTGGCTCCTACAGCTCGTCCGGCTCCTACGGTTCGTCCGGCAGCTCCTACGGCTCTTCCGGGTCCGGCAGCTCCTACGGCTCTTCCGGCGGCTCCTACGGGTCCTCCGGCGGCAGCCGCGGCAGCCGCTTCGGCTCCTCCGCGCCCAGCCGCTCCGGCGGCGGCTCCCGCTCCGGCGGGGGGAACCGCTCCGGTGGCTACGGCCGTCGCTCCGCCGCCCCGCAGGGCGAGTTCGCCCTGCCCGTGACGTTGACGCCGGCACTGCCCGCCGTCGAGGCCTTCGCCGACCTGGACATGCCCGAGGCGCTCCTCGCGGCCCTCGGCGCCCAGGGCGTCTCGGTACCGTTCCCGATCCAGGGCGCGACCCTGCCCAACACGCTCGCGGGCCGCGACGTCCTGGGCCGCGGCCGCACCGGCTCCGGCAAGACGCTCGCCTTCGGCCTGGCGCTGCTGGCCCGCACCGCCGGTCAGCGCGCCGAGCCGGGGCAGCCGCTCGCGCTGATCCTCGTACCGACCCGTGAACTCGCGCAGCAGGTCACCGACGCGCTGACGCCGTACGCCAAGGCGATGCGCCTGCGCATGGCCACCGTGGTCGGCGGCATGTCCATCGGCCGCCAGGCCGGCGCGCTGCGCGGCGGGGCCGAGGTCGTCGTCGCGACGCCCGGCCGGCTGAAGGACCTCATCCAGCGCGGGGACTGCAGGCTCAACCAGGTCGCCATCACCGTCCTTGACGAGGCCGACCAGATGGCCGACATGGGCTTCATGCCGCAGGTCACCGCCCTGCTGGACCAGGTGCGTCCCGAGGGGCAGCGGATGCTGTTCTCGGCGACCCTGGACCGCAACGTGGACCTGCTCGTGCGCCGGTACCTGACCGACCCGGTCGTCCACTCGGTGGACCCGTCGGCCGGCGCCGTGACGACGATGGAGCACCACGTGCTGCACGTCCAGGGCCACGACAAGCAGGCCGCCACGACCGAGATCGCCGCCCGCGACGGCCGCGTGATCATGTTCCTGGACACCAAGCACGCGGTGGACCGCCTCACGCAGGACCTGCTCAACAGCGGGGTGCGCGCCGCGGCGCTGCACGGCGGGAAGTCGCAGCCGCAGCGCACGCGCACGCTGGCCCAGTTCAAGACGGGCCACGTGACCGTGCTGGTCGCGACGAACGTCGCCGCCCGGGGCATCCACGTCGACAACCTCGACCTGGTCGTCAACGTCGACCCGCCGACCGACCACAAGGACTACCTGCACCGCGGTGGTCGCACCGCGCGCGCCGGCGAGTCCGGCAGCGTGGTCACCCTGGTCCTGCCGAACCAGCGCCGCGACATGGTGCGCCTGATGGCCGCCGCCGGGATCACCCCGCAGACCACCCAGGTCCGCTCCGGCGAGGCCGAACTGAACCGCATCACCGGTTCTCAGGCCCCCTCCGGCGTGCCCGTCACCATCACGGCCCCGGTCTCGGAGCGCCGTACGCGCAGTGCCGCCTCCACCCGCGGTCGGCGCAGCCGCCCGGCGCAGGCCCGGCGACGCTCGTACGACAGTGCGGCGTAACGCGTGCGCACCCTCGCCCGACCGGGCGACGGAACCGGCCTGACGGCCCGGGACGCCATGGGCGACCTCGGGCCCCGGGTCGGCGACGACATGCACGTCGACGTGGCCCGCTCGGTGCTGATCAGCGCCCGGGCGGGGCACCTGGTCCTCCAGGACGACGAGGGCCGGTGCTCGGGTCTGGTCACCCGGGCCCAGCTCGACGCACACCGCGGCGGATCCTGGGGCACGACCCCCACCCGGCTGCGCGACATCCCGCTCGACCGGGGACCCTTCACGGAGTCCTCGGCCGGGGTGGGCGAGGCCCGCACCGCCATGCGCGGGCGCGTCCTGGACATGTCGCCGGTGATCGACGAGCACGGTTACACCCTGGGCGTCCTCGCCCTCACGTCCTGACCGCCTTCGCGGCCGTCCGGTCCGGCGTTCACCTTCCCGTCCCCGCGGAGGCATCATGCGTTGCGTCATCGCCCGTTTCCCCTTCGAGCTCACCAAGGCCGAGGTCCTGGAGTCCATGAAGGGGATCAAGGCCGAGCCCGTCACCGGGGAGGCCGTGGTCATCGGCCGCCGCACGTACCCGGTCAAGCAGGTCGGCGAGGTGATCACCCGCCAGGACCGTCGCGACTTCACGGCGGGCGAGGTGACCCGCGCGCTGACCCGCCTGGGCTTCGTCTGTCGCACGGTGGAAACGGCTTAGATCCTCGGGATGTCCCGGGTCCGGCGTCGCGCCGGGTCCGGGACATCGTCGTGTCGGGGCCGGGCCGGCGCGTCCGGTTCGGCACCCGCTGTCCGGGTGGGTCCGGCTCGTGCCGCCCGGTGGCGTCGGACCGGCGCCACAACCGTGACCGAAGCGTCATCGCAGCCCGGCCGCGGCGGTCCGCGACCTTGCTAGGTTCCTCCCTCAATCGAGAACCGCAGGAGGGCCGCCATGCACGCCGGACGCGCGAACAGACCTGAGAACAGCGACGACAGCGAGGACGGACGCCAGGGTGGGCGCGAGGGCGGACGCCGATCCGCCGCCCGGGCGCGCCCGCTCGTCGTCTCGGTACTGATGGCGGCGGCCCTCGCGGGCTGCGGGCCGGCCCCGGCCGCCTCGACCCGCCCCGATCCCTCCGCCGGCGCCGTCACGCCGTCCGCCGCTGCCTCCGTCTCTCCCTCCGCCTCCACCGAGCCCTCGACCACCGGGGCCCCGGCGCCGGGCGCACCGGCGTCCTCGTCCCCGAGCCCGATGCCCGCCCCGACGCGCACGGCGGCGCCCGCGCGCCCGGCTCCCGCGACCCCGCTGTCCATGGACGTGGCCACCCGGGGCGGCCGCCTCGACCTGGTCCGCGGCGGTCCCGCGCAGGAGTTCACGGTCACCCTGCGGGGCGGCAACACCCAGGCGTACCGGCACCTGCTGCTCACCTTCCAGATGGAGAGCCTCGTACCGGAGCCCGGGGACACCCCCGGTCCCGCCCGGGCCTTCGTCCTGGAGCACCGGGACCCCGCCACCGGCACCTGGCGCCCCGCGGAACTGCGCGTCGCGAACGACTTCAAGCCCTACGCCCTCCTTTCGGGCGGCGCCCCGCTGGCCCGCGACGCCGTCCGCACCGAGCACTACCGCCTGCGCGCCACCGCCACCGGCCCCACCGGCTCCTCCCCGGTCGTGGTCGACGCCATCGACACGGACGCCCCGTCGGGCACCTCGCGGGACCGTGAACGGCCGGGGCACTTCTCCCTTCCCCACACCACCCGCCGCCCCTGACCCGGGAGCCTCGCCGGGCACGTACTTCCGGGACCGCCGGAGCGGCGGGCAGACTGTCCGCTGTGACTTCACTGAGTAAAGGCGCCAATCTGCCGGTCCCGGCGTCGTCCGTCAGGGCCGTGCTCTGCTGGTCGGCCGGTCCCGGGGTCCCGGACGTCGACGCGTCCGCCCTGCTGCTCGCCGGTGACGGACGCGTCCGCTCCGACGGCGACTTCGTCTTCTACAACCAGCCCCGCCACTCCTCGGACGCCGTCCGGCACCTGGGCAAGCAACCCGGCGCCGACTCCCTCCAGGTGGACCTGGCCGCGCTGGAGCCGGGGATCGAGCGCGTCGTGCTGTGCGCCTCCGCCGACGGGGGCAGCTTCGGGCAGGTGCCCGGGCTGCACCTGCGGCTGCTCGACGCCGTGTCCGGAGCGGAGTTGGCCCGCTTCGACATGACGGCGGGCACGGAGACCGCGTACGTGAGCGGCGAGCTGTACCGGCGGGCGGGCGCGTGGAAGTTCCGGGCCGTGGGCCAGGGATACGCGAGCGGCCTGGCGGGACTGGCGACCGACTACGGCATCACGGTGGACGACGCCCCGGCCCCGGTGCCGGTGCAGGCCCCGGTACCCGCATCGACGGCGCCGCCCACGCCCGCCTTCACCCCGGCCCCCGTACCCGCGCCGGCCGCCGCCCCCGCCCCCGTGCAGGCCTCCGCCGGCGCGCCCGCCGTCCGGTTGGTCAAGGGCGAGGAGCGGCTCCCCGTCGAGATGCGCAAGCTCCTGTCGCTGCGCAAGCAGCAGGTCGCCGTCAGCCTGACGAAGAACGGGGCGGCGGGAGTGACCGCCCGTGTCATCCTCGTCCTCGACGCGTCCGGTTCGATGTCCACGCTCTACTCGCGCGGCACGGTGGCCGGCGTCGTGGAGCGGATGGCCGCCGTCGCCGCGCAGCTCGACGACGACGGCGAGATGCAGGCGTGGACCTTCGCCACCAACCCCGCACGGCTGCCCGACCTGACCATCGGTGAACTCCCGGAGTGGATCCGCCTGCACGTCCGCGTCGGCCAGATGAGCCTGTTCGGCCGCAAGAAGCCCCCGAAGGGCCTGACCGGCGGGCAGGTCGACATGCGCGCGGTCGGGTTCCAGAACGAGGAGCAGAAGGTCATCGCGGAGGTGCGCGCCTACGTACGCGCGACCGTGGTGCCCGTGCCCACCCTCGTGCTGTTCTTCTCGGACGGCGGCGTGTACCGCAACAACGAGATCGAACAGGAACTGCGCGCGGCCGTCGAGGAGCCGGTGTTCTGGCAGTTCGTCGGCCTGGGCCGGGCCGGCTTCGGCGTGCTGGAGCGCTTCGACGACATGCCCGGCCGGCGGGTCGACAACGTCGGGTTCTTCGCGGTGGACGACATCGACGCGATCTCGGACGCCGAGCTGTACGACAAGTTGCTGTCGGAGTTCCCGTCGTG
The DNA here is from genome assembly GCF_036231985.1 of Streptomyces sp. NBC_01426. Classification (GTDB taxonomy): domain Bacteria; phylum Actinomycetota; class Actinomycetes; order Streptomycetales; family Streptomycetaceae; genus Streptomyces. The sequence goes on along the minus strand of NZ_CP109500.1, from coordinate 1,098,298 downwards.
GATCCGGGCCGCCGGACAGGCGGGCATTCTGCGCTGACCGGTGCGGACCGGGCCGGCCGACCAAGGTGCGCCCTTCGCCGGCAAGTGTGTTGTCCGGTTCAAGAAATGGTCTGGACCCTTGACCCGGTGTTGGTCCAGACCAATCATGAGGCGTCCGCCCGTTCGCTCGCGCCCCACCGGGAGCATCGATGAGACGTCGTTCCAGGCCCGTTCACTCCTTACTGGCCGCCCTGACCACCCTGGTCGCCTCCGCCGGACTCGTGGTCGGGGTGGTCGACGGCACCGCCCACGCCGCGACCCCATTGCCCGCGCACGTCTTCGCCCCGTACTTCGAGGCGTACTCCTCCGACAGCCCCGCCGACCTCGCGCTCAAGTCCGGCGCCAGGTACCTGACCATGGCCTTCGTCCAGACCGAGGCCAAGGGATCCTGCACCCCGTACTGGAACGGCGACACGGGCAGCCCGATCTCGGGCTCCGTCTTCGGCGCCGACTTCGCCACGATCCGCTCCCGCGGCGGAGACGTCATCCCCTCCTTCGGCGGGTACGCGGCCGACAACGGCGGCACCGAGATCGCCGACAGCTGCACGGACGTGGACGCGATCGCCGCCGCCTACCAGAAGGTCGTCACGACCTACGACGTCTCCCGCCTGGACATGGACATCGAGGACAACTCGTTGACCAACAAGGCCGGCATCGACCGCCGCAACCAGGCGATCAGGAAACTCCAGGACTGGGCCGCCGCGAACGGCCGCCCGCTCCAGGTCTCGTACACCCTGCCCACCACCACGAGCGGACTGGCGAGCAGCGGCCTGGCCGTGCTCAAGAGCGCCAAGACCGCCGGCGCCCGGGTGGACGTGGTCAACCTGATGACCTTCGACTACTACGACGGCGCCGGCCACGCGATGGCCGAGGACACCAAGACCGCCGCCACCGGTCTCCAGGGCCAACTCGCCGCTCTGTACCCGACCAAGACCCCCGCCCAGCTCTGGGGCATGATCGGCGTCACCGAGATGCCCGGCATCGACGACTACGGCCCCGCCGAGACCTTCACCACCGCCGACGCGAAGGTGGTCTACGACTGGGCGACGGCGAAGGGCCTCAACACCCTGTCCTTCTGGGCGCTCCAGCGCGACAACGGCGGTTGCCCCGGGACGGGAGGCTCCGACACCTGCTCCGGCATCGTCCAGGACCCCTGGTACTTCAGTCACACCTTCGCCCCGTTCACCGGCGGCGGCGGACCGGTCGTCGACGACTTCTCCGTCTCGGTGACCCCGGGCTCGGCCTCGGTCGCCCCCGGCGGCACGACCACCGCGACCGTGGCCACGACCCTCACCTCGGGAACCGCGCGGCCCCTCGCGCTGACGGTCGCCGCAGCGCCCGCCGGGGTGACGGCCACCCTCGCCCCGGGCTCCGTCACCACGGGCGGATCGGCCGTGCTCACGGTCACCGCCGCCGCGGCGGCCCCCGGAACGTACGCCCTGACCGTCACCGGGACGGGCGGCGGACTCACCCGCTCGGCCCCCTTCACCCTCACGGTGTCCGGGCCGGGCGGTGGCGCGGGGGCGTTGGTCAACGGAGGCTTCGAGAGCGGAGCGCTCGCGCCGTGGAGCTGCCAGAGCGGCGGGGCGGTGGTCACCGCCCCCGCGCACGGGGGCTCGTACGCGCTGAAGGCCTCGCCCACCGCCGGGCAGACGGGGGAGTGCGCGCAGACCCTCACCCTCGCGCCGAACACCGCGTACACGCTCGGTGGGTGGGTCCAGGGCGGCTACGCCTACCTGGGCGTACGCGGCGGGGCCACCGGCAGCGCGTGGACCGGATCCACCGGGTGGTCCAAGCTGACCGTCCCCTTCACGACCGGCGCGTCCGGCACCGTGACCGTCTACCTGCACGGCTGGTACGGGCAGGGCGCGGTGTACGGCGACGACCTCTCCGTCAACTAGAGCGTTAGGCTCGGCCGGGCCCGGGAGAGCACCCGGGCCCGGAAGGGCGGGGCGATGACCAGTGGTACGGGCGGCGGAGCGAGCGGCGAGGGAACGACGCGGATCCACCGGGCGGCCGACCGGCCGGCGGCGCCGTGGAAGAACGCAGGGGGCGTCACGCGCGAGATCGCCGTCTGGCCCCACGACGCGGACATGGACGGCTTCGAGTGGCGAGTCAGCCTCGCCGACGTCACCGCGGACGGCCCCTTCTCGGCCTTCCCCGGAGTCGACCGGGTCCTCACCGTCGTCGAGGGCGCGGGCATGGACCTGACCATCGCGGGCGAGCGCGCCCTCCTGGACCGACGCTTCGCACCCCGGCACTTCCCCGGGGACCGGCCCACCGACTGCCGCCTCCTGGACGGGCCCGTCGTCAACTTCAACGTGATGTACCGCCGGGAAGCGGCGACCGCCGAGGTTCGCGTCACGACCGGCGATCAGGCACTCGCGCCGGAGCGCGGCGAGACCCTGCTCGTGGTCGCGCTGGAGGGGGACGCGGTGATCGACGGCCCCACACCGGGGAGCACCGCCGCACTCGGTCGGCGCGACGCCGCCCTGCTCACCGGGCCGGAGGTCCGCCGGCTACGGACATCCGGCCGCGCCGCCGTGGTGCGGCTGCGGTCGCGTTCCACCTGATCCCGAGCCGCCCAGGGGACCGTCCCCGCCTCCCCACGCTGCCGGGGCGCCATGGCCGGATGTGACAGACAACCGTCATTGCGGCCATCGCGGCGGCCGACGACGATGGACGCATGCCCACGCCCCACCGGGTCGTCATCGCGGTCTTCACCGATGTCGACCTCCTCGATGTCACCGGCCCCGCCGAGGTTTTCGCCCTCGCCAACCGGGTGTCCGGCCGCCGCCTCTACGAGGTGAGGCTGGCCGCCCCCGAAGTCGGTCAGGTCACCACCTCCGCCGGCGTCCGCCTGGTCCCCGACCTGGCGTTCGCCGAGGTCGGCGCGGCCGTGGACACGCTGCTGGTCCCCGGCGCCGTCTCCCTGGGCGAGGAGGGCCCCGTCGCGCTCGTCGATCCGCAGGTGGTGGAGTGGATCACCGCCACCGCGCCGCACGCCCGGCGCGTGGCATCGGTCTGCGTCGGCGCCCACCTCCTCGCGGCGGCCGGCCTGCTCGACGGCCACCGGGCGACCACCCACTGGTCCACGGCCGCGCAACTGGCCTCGGAACACCCCCGGGTGGAGGTGGACGCGGACCCCATCTTCGTCCGCTCGGGCCGACTGTGGACCGGGGCCGGCATCAGCGCCTGCATGGACCTGACGCTGGCCCTGGTGGCCGAGGACCACGGGGAGGAACTGGCCCTCGGCGTCGCCCGACAGCTGGTGATGTACCTCAAACGCCAAGGAGGGCAGAGCCAGTTCAGCGTTCCCCTCAGCCGTCCGGCCGCCACCCGCAGGGACATCGACGAACTGCGATCCCACGTCGGCGAACACCTCGACGCGGACCTGTCGGCGGCCGCGCTCGCGGCCCGCATGTGCATGAGCGAGCGCCACTTCGCCCGGGTCTTCCGCAAGGAGACGGGCACCAGCCCCGCCGCCTACGTCGAGGCGGCGCGGGTCGAGGCCGCCCGGCGGCTCCTCGAAACCACCGACGACCCCCTGGAACAGGTCGCCTCGGCCGCCGGTCTCGGTTCGGTGGAAACGCTCCACCGCGCCTTCCGCAAACAGCTCGCGACCACCCCGGCCGCATACCGCCGCCGGTTCCGCACCACCACCTGACCGAAGGAATCCACCCACCGTGAACACCTCCAGCACCCTGCGCCAGGTCATGGGCCTCGACAACTCGCCGGCCCGCCTCGCGGACTCCACCCTCCTCATGATCGACTTCCAGAACACCTACCGCACCGGCGTGATGGCCCTCGAAGGCGCCGAGCCCGCCCTCGAAGCGGCCGGCCGGCTGCTCGCCGCCGCCCGGGCCGCCGGAACCCCGGTGATCCACATCGTCAACGACGGCGGTGAGGGCACCCCCTACGACATTCGCGCCGAGATCGGGGCCATCAGCGCCGAGGTCGCCCCCCGCGACGGCGAACCGGTCGTGGTCAAGCAGTTCCCGAACTCCTTCCACGCCACGGAGCTGGAGAAGACCCTGACGGAACTGGGCGCCGGCCAGGACCTGATCCTGGCCGGGTTCATGACCCACATGTGCGTCACCTTCACCGCCCAGGGGGCCTTCCACCTGGGCTACCGTCCCACCGTGGTCGCCGAGGCGACCGCCACCCGCCCACTGGCCGGGCCCGACGGAACCCCGGTACCGGCCGCCACCCTCCAGGCGGCGAGCCTCACCACCATCGCGGACCTCTTCGGGGTCGTCGTCCCCACGGCAGCGCACCTCACCGCCTGAGGGCCCCACCCGCGCCGTGCGCGCGGGTCTGGTACCGGCCTCCGCGACCGAGTGGCCGGCCGTGGGGCGCGCGGCACGAAATCGCACCCATGTCGGGGGCGTTGATCGAGGGATTGGTGGCCGGAACCTCCTCTCGGCCGACCGGTCCGAGGGCCAGACTCGCACCATGACCGGTGACGAGTCCGGCCCTCCGCCGGAACCCGACGAGTACCTCGAACGCGTCCTGTGGGAAGCCTTCCGCGAGGCGTGCGCCACGATGCGCCGGCACGGCTCGCTGCCCGGCCGGGTCCGGGCCCACCGCTCTCCCGAGGTGGCGCCCGTGGGAACGTTCCCCGACATCGGCGCCTCGGACACGTTGCGGGAACTGCTCGCGCGGGTCGGGGCCGAATGCGTGGTGTACGTCCACGAGTCGCGGGCCCCGCGCGGAACCGCCGGGCAGGACACCGGCCGACTGGTCGTCGCCGCGGCGGTCTGGCCGGGGGAGGGCCTCTCGGGGCTGCGCGTCTCCTCGTACCGGAGCGACGGCACGCTGGAGGAGATCACCGCCGAGGGGGTACGCCTGGAGGACACCCACCTCGACGTGCCCTGGCTGCGCGGCTGCCTGCCGGGAAGCGGTCGGACCGATCCGGTCACGTCCCCGCACTCCGATCCGGCCCCCACCCCTGACCGCTCCCCGGGACCGGTGACCTCCCCGATGTCCGCCCCGGCCCGGATTCCGCGCGCGGGAGCGGGTCTCGTCGCGCTCGCCCTTGTGGGCCTGTTCGGATGCGTGACCGCCGTCCTGGGGGTGATCGGGCTGCTCGCCGGCACCTGGGACCGGCCCACCTGCGGCGGGCGGACCATGACACCGGGCGACTCCTGCGTCAGGTTCGGGTCCACCACCACCTACGAGGAGCGTCGCGCGGCCATGGGCCACCGGCCGGACCCCGCCCTCTTCGCCCTCGGCGGGACGGCCGTCATGGTGGCCTGTGTGGTGTGGGGCCGCGGTCTGGACCGGCGGCACGGGAGAATCCGGGAGCCAGGCTGAGCACCCCCGCCGGTACCGGTACCAGAGCGGCAACGCGGCGAAGAGGAAGGCCGGAAGCCGGTCGCGCCATGACGTGCCGGCCGCCGCGCCGTGCCGGCCCGACACGAGGAACGCGCCGGCGACCAGGAACGCGAGGACCCGACTCCCGGCGACGGGTGCGAAGACGGGAGGCGGACCGGCCTCCCGGAGGCGCTCGGCCTCGGCCCTGTTCGAGACCGGCGCGCCCTCCGCGGGCAGGACGCCGGCGGGGGAACGGTGCTGTGCGCCCCGCCCTCGCGGGAGCGGGGCGCACCGATCCGGGGTCAGTGGAACAGCATGGACGCGTCGCCGGCCGGGGTGGTGACGGAGCCCGGGCAGAGGAAACTTCCCGAGGTCTTGGTCGCGGTGAAGGCCTGGTTGACGTACTTGCGTGTGGACCCGTCACGGTTCCACACGATGTTCGTCGCCTTGTAGCGACAGGAGATGAAGCTCTGCTTCCCGGTGATGTCGATGGCGTCGGTCTTCGCGAGTGCGGCCGCGTCGTCGAAGGTGAACGACGGGTTGTTGTTGAGGGAGGCGGTGATCCCGCCGCCGCAGGCCAGGTTGCCGCCGGGGGTGTTGACGGTGGTGCGGTCGACGCTGAGGGTGCTCGGGGGGTTGGCGCTGGTACGGGCGTTGGTCCAGGCGCAGGTGTTGCCCGCCACGACCATCACCCCGTCGACCCGCTGATCGGCGGTGGGTCCCAGGGCCAGTGCGGTGGTCGAGCCGCCGAGCACCAGCGCGGCGGCCAGTACGGTGACGCGGGGCCATGTGGAGATCTTCCTCATGTCGCTCCTCTTTGCCACGTCCTTGTGGGGGTGTACGGCGAGGCGTGGGGGCCGCGCCGCTCGGAACGTCCCACAGGGGTCTTGAAATGTCAGGCCCATGTCAATCAATTGGCCGGATGGCGCCACTGTGGCGTGAGACCGTGCACCGCGGCCGGTGCGCGCCGTTCGTCGCCGACCGGACGCGGCGCGCACCCGGGCGTTGTCAGAGGCGGGCGCCGAGCCGGGCCTTGGCGTCCGGCCACTCCTCGGCGAGCAGCGAGAAGTAGACGGTGTCCCGCCAGGTGCCGTCCGGGCGGCGCCGGTGGCGACGCAGTACACCCTCACGCCGCGCGCCGAGTCGGGCGATGGCCGCCTGTGAGCGGAGGTTCATGTGGTCCGTCTTCAACTGGACCCGCCCCATGCCGAGTTCCTCGAAGGCGTGGGTCATGAGGAGCAGCTTGGTCTCGGTGTTGACCGCCGAGCGCCAGTGGGCGCGGCCGTACCAGGTCCAGCCGATCTCCAGCCGCTCGTTGGCGGCGTCGACGTCCATGAAGGTCGTCCAGCCGATCGCCTTGCCGCTCGCGCGGTGGATGACGGCGAAGGGGAGGTACGTGCCGCGTTCGGCGTCTTCGAGCAGTCCGGTGAGCGTGGCACCCAGCTCCGCCTCGGTGAGCGGCGCCACGCCTCCCTGCCAGCGCCAGACCTCGTCGTCACCGCCTCCGGCGGCGAACAGGTCGCCGAGGTGGTCCATCGACAGGGGGACGAGGGTGACGTGCCGGCCGGTCAGGGTGACGGGGGCGGGGATCTTCGCAGGCATGGCGACAGCCTAGCTTTACGAACTAGGAACATCAAATGTATGCACTAGTGCAAAAGGGTGCGGATTCCCTGCCCTGTGTGTGGCCCCGTCGATCCGTAGAAAGTCCGGGTATGCAAAAAGCTCCGAGCCGAATGGCGGCCGGAGCTTTCGTCTGAGGGGTATATTGGACGTTTCATGTTCGGTGAATCACGAACACGAAACAGCTTTACGAGGACATCGTACCGCGTCAGGAGTGGAATTGTCAACCGAAGAATTCCGTGTCGAGCAGCAATTCATCGACGGGATCTACGCCCGCCTCGATGGCCTGCGTGACCAGGCCGAACGCGCGATGAGCGGCGCGTTGGCCGATGTCGGGAGCGGGTTCCAGGCGCGGCTGGAGCGGGATGTGCTGGTCGCCGAACAGTCCGGTCTGCTTTCCGCCCTGGACTCGGGGGAAAACGGTCTCTGTTTCGGTCGCCTGGAGTTCTCCGACGGCCGGGACCACCACATCGGTCGTATCGGAATCCGGCAGGACGACAGCGAGCGCACGCCCCTCGTGCTCGACTGGCGCGCCGATGTCGCGCGACCGTTCTACCTCGCGACCGGGCACGTGCCGATGGGACTGCGCCGGCGCCGGCACCTCACCACCCGGGGCAGGGAGGTCGTGGCGCTGCACGACGAGATCCTCGACCTCGCCGACACCGAGCGCACCGGCCACGAGGGGGCCGACGCCGATGCCGTGCTGCTCGCCGCGCTGGACGCGGCCCGGACCGGTCGGATGCACGACATCGTGCGGACCATCCAGGCCGAGCAGGACCGGATCATCCGCTCCTCCCACCACGGGGTCCTCGTGGTGGAGGGCGGTCCGGGCACCGGGAAGACGGCCGTCGCACTGCACCGTGCCGCCTACCTGCTGTACGCCCACCGCGAGACGCTCGCCAAGCGTGGCGTCCTCATCGTCGGCCCCAACCCGGCCTTCCTCGGCTACATCGGGGAGGTGCTGCCCTCGCTCGGCGAGACCGGTGTCCTGCTCGCCACCCCGGGCGAGCTGTACCCGGGCGTCCACGCCACCGGCACCGACCGCCCCGGCGCCGCCGCCGTCAAGGGCGACATCCGGATGGCGGAGGTCCTCGCCCGGGTCGTGGCGGACCGGCAGGCGCTGCCGGAGTCCGTACCCGCCGGTGCGGGCGAGGAGGCCGACGTGGTTCCCGAGCCCGCCCTGGAGATCGACCACGACGACTACGGGACGCTGCTGCTCGACCGCACCATGGCGTACGAGGCCCGGGACCGGGCCCGTGCCACCGGGCTTCCGCACAATCTGGCCCGGCCCTACTTCGCGTTCCGTGTCATCGACGCGCTGACCGAGCAGCTCGCGGACCGCCTCGGCGCCGACCCGTACGGCGGTCCCAACCTGCTCGGCCCCGACGACGTCGCGCAGCTCGGCAAGGAGATCGCGACCAGCGCCGAGGTGCACGCGGCCATCGACACCCTCTGGCCCCCGCTCACCCCTCTCCGGCTGATCTCCGAGTTCCTCGCGGACCCCGAACACCTCCCGGAGCGGGACGCCGAGCTGATCCGCCGCACCACGGACGACTGGACGCCGGCGGACGTCCCGTTGCTCGACGAGGCGGCCGAACTCCTCGGCTTCGACGACAGCGCCCGGCGCGCCGCCGAGGAACGCGAGCGACTGGAACGCGTCGCCTACGCGCAGGGCGTCCTGGACCTGTCGCTCGGTTCGGAGTCGTACGAGTTCGAGGACACCGAGAACGAGTTCCTCGCCGCGCACGACCTCATCGACGCGGAGCGGATGGCGGAGCGGCACGAGGAGGCCGACCACCGCAGCGCGGCCGAGCGGGCCGCAGCCGACCGCACCTGGGCCTTCGGCCACGTGATCGTGGACGAGGCGCAGGAACTCTCCGCGATGGCCTGGCGGCTGCTCATGCGCCGCTGCCCCACGCGCTCCATGACGCTCGTCGGAGACCCGGCGCAGACCGGCGACGAGGCGGGCTGCGGCTCCTGGGAACACATCCTGGACCCGTACGTCGAAAACCGTTGGGAGCTGGTGCGCCTCGGGGTCAACTACCGCACCCCCGCGGAGATCATGGATGTCGCGGCCGCCGTGCTCCGGGCCCGGCACCCCGGTTTCGAACCGCCCGGGTCGGTCCGTTCCACCGGGGTGCGCCCCTGGGTGCGGGCCACGGACGACCTGCCCGGCGCGGTCGCGGAGGCCGTGCGCGTCGCCGCGCCCGCCGAGGGCCGGCTCGCGGTGATCGCCCCGCGCCCGCTGCACGAGGAGCTCGCGGGCGCGCTGCCCGGCGTACGGGCGGGCGAGGAACCGGACCTGACCCGCGACGTCGTGCTGTTGGAGCCCCGCCAGGCCAAGGGCCTGGAGTTCGACACGGTCATCGTGGTGGAGCCCGCGGACCACCAACCGAGCGACCTGTACGTGGCCCTCACCCGCGCCACCCAGACCTTGGGGGTACTGCACACCGGGCGCCTGCCGGAGGGGCTGGAGGAGACGCCGTAGGGGGTGTCCAGTCGATCGCGCCGGGCTGGGCCGGCCGGCGCGCGGGGGAGGCGGGAGGGCGCCGGGTGCGGGTGCCGGGTGTCGTCATCGGTCCGACAAGCCGTGCAGGCGCAGGGCGAGTTGGAGTTCCAGGGCGGAGGCCGGGGAGTTCCAGTCGTCGCCGAGGAGCCTGCGGATCCGCTCCAGCCGCTGCACGACCGTGTTCACGTGGACGTGCAGGGCGTCCTTCGCCTGGGACAGGCTCCCGCCGTGGGCGTAGTACGCGTCGAGGGTCCGGACGAGTTCGGTGCCGCGTCGGTCGTCGTACGCGATGACCGGCCCGAGCACCCGCTCGACGTACCCGCCCACGTCGGCCCGGTCGCCGAGCAGCACCCCGAGGAATCCCAGATCGGGCAGGGCGGCGCCGTGGCCGGTGCGTCCCAGCGTGTGCAGGGCCTCCACGCAGCGCAGGGCCTCGGCGTGGGCGGCCGACAGCACACCCGGTCGATCCGCCGGACCGGCCGCGCCCACCGTGACGGGGGTCTCCAGTACGCGTCCCAGTTCCGCGGCCAGGGTCCGGGCGACCGGGCCGGGCCGGTCGTCGGGTACGAGGGCGGGCGCGACGAGCACCACGCGTCCCTCGTACACCCCCGAGAGCCCCCGCAGGGCACGTGCCCGGCGGGCCGTCTCGGCGGCGAGGCGGGCCCGTACGGCCTCTTCGCAGTGCAGGACCAGCACCGAGTGGGGCCGCGCCAGGTCGAGGCCCAGCCTGCGGGCCCGCAGGGTCAGGCTCCCGGCATCGCGTGCCCGATCGCCGTCCTGCGGCGTCAGCAGATCGCCGAGGAGTTCGCCGCGCACCCGGTCCTCGGCCTCCGCTATGGAGCGCCGGAGCAGTAACAGCAGGGCGGTGACCAGCCCGGCGCGCTCGAACAGTCGCCGTTCGGAGTCGGTGAGCGGAGCCTGCCCGGTGAGCGGGCCCCGCCCGGTGAGGGCGATACTGCCGAGGAGTTCGGGCCCGGCCAACACCGCCCACACCCAGGTCCCGTCCACGGGGACGGCCCGGCCGCCCGAGCGGGACTCCGCGGCGCCCCGTACGGGCGGGGCGATCGGCTCGGAGGCGACCCGCGCGAGTTCGGTGCCGTCGACGTCGTGGATGACGATGCCCCCGCCCAGCAGGGCCGCGACCTCCCGGGCGAGATCCTCGATCTCGCCGCCGCGCAGCACCAGTTCGGTGAGCCGGTCGTGGGTCTCGGTGGCCAGCCGCATCGCCTCGCTGTGCGCGCGGACCGTCTCGTTGGCCTCGTTCAGGTCGACGAGCGCGGCGCGGGTCTCCTCCAACAGCCGGGCGCCGTCGATGGCCACGGCCGCGTGGTCGGCGAGGGAGGACAGCAGGGCCACGGCGTCGGGAGCGAAGGCGCGGACCGCCCGGTCCGCCGCGTACAGCACCCCGATCACCCGTGTGCCGACCCGCAGCGGGACCCCGAGGATGCCCCGGATCCCCTCCTCGCCGACGCCGCGGTCGATGGCCGTGGTGTGCCGGAAGCGGCCGTCGGCGCGGTAGTCGCTGCTCGCGTAGGGCCGGGCCGTCTGCGCCACCAGCCCGCCCAGCCCCTCGCCCATGCCGAGCCGCAACTGCTGGAAGGCGGCCGACACCGAACCGTCGGTGACGCGCATGAACGTGTCCCCGACGGCCGGGTCGTTGAGGGTCAGGTAGGCGACGTCGGTACCCAGCAGGGTGCGGGCCCGTCGGACGATGGCCCGCAGTACGGAATCCAGGTCGCGCAGGGCCGCCAGGTCGCCGGCCGTGTCGAACAGCGCCGTCAACTCCGCTTCCCGGCGCCGGTGTTGGTCGAGCGTGCGCCGGATGCCCAGCGCGGCCCGGGCAGCTTCCTCCACCAAGGCCGCGTCCGCCGCGCGGGCACCCCCGTCGCGTGCCCGCGCGGCGGCCGCGGTCAGGTGTTCGGCCGGCGCCCCCTCGGCCAGCAGCCGCAGCAGCCCGCTCAGGGCCGCGGCGGCCGGGTTGGAGTCGGGGCCGGTCGTGTCGAGGTCGGTCGGCCCTGGGCCGGCCGGGTCGGGGCCGGTCGCGTAGGAGGGGAGGGCGCCGGGTGTGGTGGCGCCGGGGGCGGTCGCGTCGTGGTGGTTCGCGTCGTTCACCAGGCCCATGCTGGCAGTTCCCGGGCGCGCGTTCGCCCCGGTCAGAGGATGTCGGAGGACTGGCCGGCGCGGGCGGGCGCTCGCCGCCGCGCCGGGGCGGTCGCGCCGCCGGGCGCCGTGAGATCCCGACCGCGGGTCTCCTTGGCGATGAACACGGTGAAGGTGGTGACGACGGCGGCGGCGCACAGGTACACGGAGACCGGCAGCGAGGAGCCGTAGTCCTTGAGGAGTTCGACGGCGATGATCGGAGCCAGTGCCCCCGCGACGATCGAGGCGAGCTGCGAGCCCATCGAGGCGCCGGAATAGCGGACCCTGGTGTCGAACATCTCCGAGATGAAGGCGGCCTGCGGACCGTACATCGCGCCGTGCAGCAACAGGCCGACCGTCACCGCCACCGTGATCACCAGGAACGACCGGGAGTCCACCAGGGCGAAGAAGGCGAACGCCCACAGGGCCATTCCCACCGAGCCGATCATCGTGACCGGCCGGCGCCCGACACGGTCCGACAGCGCGCCCCAGGCGGGGATGGTGACGAAGTGGACGGCGGACCCGATCAACACGGCGTTGAGCGCCGTGCCCTTGGACATCCCGAGGTGAGTGGTCACGTAGACGAGGAGGAAGGAGGTCAGGACGTAGTACGAGATGTTCTCGCCGAACCGGGTCCCGATCGCCGTGAGCACCTCACGCCAACTCTTGCGGAACACCTCGACCACGGGCGCCTTCCGCGCGACCGCGCCGGACGCCCTCGCCTCGGCCGCCGCCTTCGCCTGCGCGGCGAGGAAGACCGGCGACTCGGAGACCGAGATCCGGATCCACAGACCCGCGATCACCAGCACCCCCGACAGGAGGAACGGCACGCGCCAACCCCAGGCGAGGAAGGCCGCCTCGGACTGCACGGAGGCGAGCAGCGCCAGTACCCCGGTGGCCAGCAGGTTTCCGCCGGGCGCACCCGACTGCGGCCACGACGCCCAGAAACCGCGGTGCTCGTCGCCCCCGTGCTCGGAGACGATCAGCACCGCACCACCCCACTCGCCGCCCAACGCGAAGCCCTGCACGAGCCGCAGGACCGTGAGCAGGACGGGCGCCCCGACCCCGATCGCGCCGTACGTGGGCAACAACCCCATGGCGAAGGTGGCCCCGCCCATCAGGAGCAGGCTGAGCACGAGCAGCTTCTTGCGCCCGACCTTGTCGCCGAAGTGCCCGAAGACGACCCCGCCGAGCGGACGCGCGAGGAAACCGATGGCGTAGGTGACGAACGCGATCAGCGTTCCGGTCAGCGGGTCCGCGGTGGGGAAGAACAGCTTGTTGAAGACGAGGGCGGCGGCGCTTCCGTAGAGGAAGAAGTCGTACCACTCGATGGTGGTGCCGATCAGGCTGGCCGCGACGATCTTTCTGATGCCGGACCGGGCCTGCGGAGCCGCTGCGGGGGAGACCATGTGCACCACTTCCAGGGGCCTGTGGGGACGTTCCGTGTCGGCACAACGTAGGAGTCCGCAGGTCGGCGGTATATGTGGCCGGTCATCACAATCAGGCACCTTCCTGTGTGCCCCGACGCCACAGCGCCGAAGCCGACGCCTCCCGTTGTCCTCGTCGCCCATGGCAGCGAGCAGGGCCCCGCGTCGTTCCCCCGGACGCGGGGCCCTGCTCGTGTCGATGCCCCCGAGGGTCAGCCGCCCTGGCCGGCGCTTCCGATCGGGCCCACCTTGACGGGGGAGCCGTCGCCCTCCGTGACGGGCAGCGTGGCGGCACCCGGCCACGCGAGGGTGACCGACTTCGTCTCGTCCGGCGGGGTCACGACCAGGCCCGTGAGGCGGACTCCGGAGCCGCCCGAGGTGTTGAGCGGGTAGGTGACGCCGAAGGAGACCGCGGCGCCCTTCTTGAGGGTGGTCGCGCCGGGGTGCTCGCCGGTGCGCTTCGCGGAGAGGGAACCCGAGGCGGTCTTCACGTCGACGCCCGCGTACTCGGAGAGCGTGCAGTCCTTGCCGCCGCGGTTCTTCAGCTGCACGGCGACGGTGCCTTCGGTGTCGCCGCCGACGGTGCCGTCGACCGCCGTGATCTCCAGGTCGTCGGTGCGGCACTTGCCGGCCTTGCCGTTGTCGGAGCCGGTCCCGGCGGCCGTACCCTTCCCGTTGCCGCCCGTCCCGGCCGAGCTCTTGCCGCCGCTCTGGTCCGAACCGCCCGAGCCGACGCCGCCGCCCGAGGAGGACGGGGTGGACGCGGCCGGCGGTGCGGTGGTCGCGGACGACGGGCTGCCTGCTGCCGCACCGTCTTCGCCGTTCTGGCACGCCGTCAGCGAGAGACCGGCGGCGATGGCCAGGGCGGTGAAGGTGAGCTTGTGAACGCGCATCGTTGCTTCCTCGGAACTCGGTGGGTGGCATCGGCCGCTCGGGTCGGTGCGAGCGAACGCTTCTGATACCCAAGACCCGTCCGGCCGAGGGGCCGTTCCGCCCGACCGGTCCCTCATACCTTCCTGTTACACGTACGGCTCGGGGTCGCGCGCACGACCCCGGGTCCGCCGCGCCGGGGAACGCCGCCGACCAGCCGGGAAGAGGGTTCCCGCCACTGTCCGGACCTGTTCTCGGCCACCCGTCCGCCGGGACGGATCCGTGACGCGATTGATCTTGACCGCAAGCGGTGGCATGCCCTCCTCAAGCGCGAGTCGTCACGGACTGTGAAGGACCAGTCACCACTGGGTGCGGCTCCCGGAGCGTGGCGGCCCGGTGGTTCGGGGCGTGCCGGTCGTACCCGGCAGTAGCCGCCGGTGGTGTCACCCGGGCCGGCCGAGGCGGAGTGTTCACGTGGTGGACGGTCGTTCCCGACGCTCCCACCTGCTGCTACAGTCCCGTCCATGCAGCACACCACCACCCTCGCCATGATGCGAATGATGCCCCCGCCCCCGGAGGCGCTTCGCTAGCGAAGCCGTGTGCGCACCAGCTGCGACGGACCCTCCGGAAACGGAGGGTCCGTTTTTTGTTGCCCGGACCGCCCCGGAATCCGGGCCCGGTCGCCGCCGGCCCCGATCGTCAGCTCTTCCGCCCCATCCCGCCACCCGCCCCGCCCGTCACCGACAGAAGGCGAAGTACCCGCCATGTCCCACCTGCCAGTCGTCGCCCTCACCGACTGCGCCGATCCCAACGCGCTGGCCCGTCAGTCCGCCCGGATCGCCACCCTCTTCGGCGGCACGCCGACGGTCCTGCCGCTCGGCGGGCCGGACCCGGAGGGCGCCGCCGCCCTCACCCTGCTCGACCTGCTGCGCTCGACGGACCTGACCGGCGGGCCGACCCGGCCGGTGGTCGTCATGGTCAACATCGCCCCGCGGGACGGGCACTGGCCCAACGGCGTGCCGTTCTGCTACTTCCGGCACGGGCAGCACCTGGTCATCAGCACGGTGAACCACCGCGTCCTCGCCCCCCTGGTGACCTACCTCGGCCTGGAGGAGGTGCAGGTCACCGATGTCCGTGAGGTGCTGGAGGCCGCTGCCGCCGGGTGGGCCGAGCTGGCGGACACCGAGGTCGAGGAGATCGTACGGACCC
This sequence comes from Streptomyces sp. NBC_01426, assembly GCF_036231985.1. GTDB lineage: Bacteria > Actinomycetota > Actinomycetes > Streptomycetales > Streptomycetaceae > Streptomyces. The sequence goes on along the minus strand of NZ_CP109500.1, from coordinate 1,083,169 downwards.
AGTTCCGCAGCCTCTGGTACGTACCGCTGCTGGCCCGCTGGCTGGCGGACGGCCGCCCCGTTCCCGCGCAGCCGCTGGCGGTGCGTCCGCCCGCCGAGGAGGCGGTGCGGGTCGCCGTCGTGGACAACTTCGGGAACTGCAAGTTGGACCGTCCCGCCGTCGAACTGCCCGGCTACGACGGTGCGGACGGGCTGACCGTCCACAGCCGGCGCGACGGCCGCGGCGTCCGGGTGCGATGTTACGACCGGCTGCCCGACGTCCCGCTCGGCGAGCCCGGAATCACCGTCGGCAGTTCCGGGATCGGCTTCGCCGAACTGGTCGTTCGCGGCGGTTCCGCAGCCGAACTCTTCGGTCTGACCCAGGGCGATCAGGTGTTCCGTCTCGCCGGCTGACATGTGATCAGTGCGTTACCCCACGGTGGCCGGCGAGATTGACACCGCGCTCCACCGCCCGGAATGCTGAAACGCATGTCCGGAACCCTCCCGCTGGTACGCCGCCGCCACGTGGACAACGTGCGCTGCGCCGCCGATCTGTGTCGCTGAGCGCACGACGTCGGCCCGTTTCCCGTACCCCCCCGTTCTCGGACCCCTTCGAAGGACCCTTGATGCTTCGTACCCGCACCACCCTCGCGGCTTCCGCCGTCGCCGTCCTGCTGACGGCCGCCGCCTGCGCACCCCAGCCGGAAAGCCCCGCCGGCGCGGCCGGATCCGCCGGCCCCACCTGCACCACCGGCAGTCCCGGCCTCCACAAGAGCGGGCAGTTGACCGTCGCGACCGATTCCCCGGCCTACGCGCCCTGGTTCGACAGCAACACCCCCTCCAACGGGAAGGGCTTCGAAAGCGCGGTCGCCTACGCGGTGGCCGGAAAGCTCGGCTTCGGCCGGGACCAGGTGAAGTGGGTCGTCGAACCGTTCGCCCATTCCTACGCGCCCGGCGCGAAGAACTTCGACTTCGACATCAACCAGATCTCCATCACCCCGCAGCGCGCGAAGGCGGTGGACTTCTCCACCAGTTACTACACGGCCGACCAGGCCATCCTGACGCTGGACAACTCCGGCTTCGCGAAGGCCACTTCGCTGGCCGAACTGAAGGACGCCAGAATCGGCGTCCAGGTGGCCACCACCAGCTTCCAGGCGGTGCGCGACCAGCTCAAGCCCTCGCGTCAGCCGAGCGTCTTCAACACCACCAACGACGAGGTCAACGCATTGAAGAACGGTCAGATCGACGCGATCGTCACCGACCTGCCGACCGTGTTCTACCTCGCCGGCTCGGAGCTGGACAACGCCAAGATCGTCGGCCAGTTCGGCTACGCGGGCGGCACCCCCGAGCAGTTCGGGCTGCTCCTTCCCAAGGGCAGCGGGTACACCCCCTGCGTGAACCAGGCCCTGAGCGCCCTCAAGGCCGACGGCACGCTCGCCAAGCTCACGTCGCAGTGGCTGTCCGCCTCGGCGAACGTCCCCGAGCTGAAGCCGTAGCGGGCCGACCGTGGACCTCGTGAAGACGGCCGCGCGGCACCAGCCGGCCACACCGCCGAACGACACCTACCGACCGAGCGAACGTGAGCAGGAGCGGGAGCGGTTCCGCCGCTCCCGCAAACGACGACACACCTGGATCGCCGCCCTGTGCACCTTGCTCTGCCTGGGGGTGATGGCGGCCGCGGCCGTCGCCTCGCCGGGCTGGGAGCGCGTCCGGAGACTGTTCCTGGACGGCGCCGAGTTCCGGGACGCGTTCCCCGAACTCCTGCGGGCCTTCTGGCTCAACATCCAGATGTTCCTGATCGCCGAAGTGCTGATCCTCGTCCTCGGGCTGCTGATCGCCCTGGTGCGGGTGACCCGCGCGCCCGGACTGGCGCCGCTGAGGCTGGCCGCGACCGTGTACGTGGACGTCTTTCGCGGCGTACCGACCCTGCTCCTGGTCTTCCTCGTCGGATTCGGGCTGCCCGCCCTCAGGTTGCAGGGCACCCCCTCACAGCCCTGGGTGCTCGGAGTGATCGCCCTGGTCCTCTCCTACAGCGCCTACGTCGGCGAAGTGCTGCGCGCAGGACTGAACTCCGTCCACCCCGCCCAACGCAACGCCGCGCGGGCCCTGGGGCTGGGCGAACGACAGACCCTGCGGCACGTGGTGCTGCCGCAGGCCGTGCGCAACGTCCTCCCGCCGCTGCTCAACGACTTCATCGCCCTGCAGAAGGACACCGCGCTGGTCGCCGTCCTCGGCCCGCTGGAGGCACTGCGCGCCGCGCAGATCAAGGCGGACTACGACTTCAACTACACCCCGTACCTGGGAGCGGCTCTCTTGTTCATCGCGGTGACCATTCCGTTGACCCGCTTCGCCGACCGGCTCCAGCGCCGTGCGGCGCGGCGCACTTGGGCGGAGACGGGCCGATGAGCCTTCCGTTGCTGCGGATCCGCGGCGTACGCAAGCAGTACGGGTCGCGTCTCGTCCTGCGCTCGATCGACCTGGACGTCGCCGAGCACCAGGTCGTCTGCCTCATCGGCGGCTCGGGTTCGGGCAAGTCCACCCTGCTGCGCTGCGCGGACCTGCTGGACGTCGTCGACGACGGCACCATCCACCTGGGCGACAGCGAACTGACCGACCCCCGCCTGGACCCCAATGTCGCCCGCAGGCGCATCGGCATCGTCTTCCAGGCCTACAACCTGTTCCCGCACCTGAGCGTGCTGGACAACATCACGCTCGCGCCGCGCCAGGTCCACGGCGTCCCGCGCAAACGGGCCGAGGAGTCGGCCCGCGAGCTGCTGGCGCGGCTGGGACTCGCGGACAAGGCACACGAACACCCCGACCGGCTGTCCGGCGGCCAGCAACAGCGCGCCGCGATCGCCCGGGCCCTGGCCACCGAGCCGGAGCTGCTCCTCTTCGACGAGATCACCTCGGCGCTCGACCCCGAACTGGTGGGCGAGGTGCTGGACGTGGTCGCGGACCTCAAGCAGCGCGGCCTGACCATCCTCATGGCCACGCACGAGATGGGCTTCGCCCGGCAGGTCGCGGACCAGGTCTGTTTCCTGGAGGACGGGGTGATCGTGGAACAGGGCACCGCGGAGCAAGTCCTCACCGCCCCCCGGGAGCAGGCCACGCAACGCTTCCTCACCCGGGTGCTCGACCGCGCGCAGTGACGTGGTGTGGCGCGCCCGGGATGATTGACTAGGGTGTCGTGGAGTCGTACAGGCCAGGAGCCGCTGTCCGCAGGGCAGTTGGACGGCCTGGGGGTGGGGCGGACATGACGGAGGGCTCGCGTTGGATCGTCCGGCCGGAGCGGACCCGCGCGGTGGGCGTGTGCCCGGCCGCCCGGCGCCCGCGGCGTTGCCACCGGCGCCCCGCGCGTGGATCGGGCTGATCGCGGCCCTCGCCGCACTGGTGGTCGTCGTGCTCGGGTTCCTGTACGCGGGCCACAGCGAGCCCGGCACCGTGGACGCGTGGATCCACGAGGCGGTGTACGGGGTGCGGCCGCCGTGGAGGCGCGTCGCACTGGCCACGGACTTCCTGGGGGAGCCCGTCGGAGCGGCGGTGGTGGTCGCGGCCGTGGTCGCGGGCTGCCTGCTGCTCCGCAGCCCGCGCACGGCGGTGCTCGTCGTCACCGGTGCCGGCGTGACGGTGGTGACCACGACGCTGCTCAAGCACCTGGTGGGACGCACCATCAACGGCGGCTACCTGTCCTATCCGAGCGGGCACACCGCCTTCCTCACCGCGCTCGCCCTCGCCCTCGCGCTGCTCGCGACCGGCCGCCTCGGCCTCGGCCGGACGGCCGGCACCCTGCTCGTGCTCGCCGCGGCGCTGGTCGCCGGCGCCGTCATGGGGTGGGCGCAGGTCGCCCTGGGCGCGCACTACCCGACCGACGTCCTCGGCGGCTGGTGCACCGCGCTGGCGCTGGTACCGGCGACCGCGTGGCTGGTCGACCGGACGGCCGACCGAAGGACCGACCGGACGACCAACGCCGTTCAGCGGCAGGCACACTGACGTGGCATCACATCACGCCAGGCGGCGGAACACGGGTTTCACCGGTCGCCCGGTCACCCACGGGGTGGGGTCGGTGGCGTCCAGCGCCTTCCGGTACACCGCACACGCCTGCGCCACCACGTCGACGGTGTGATCGATGTCGGCGTCGTCGAGCGCGCTGCTCACCACGAACGACGGGGCCAGCACCCCGCCCGCGAGGAGCCGGCGCAGGAACAGGGTGCGGTAGCGCTGCGACGGCCGCAGGTTCTCGTCGAGGGTGGCGAAGACCAGGTTGCTGGCGCGGCCCTTCACGACGACGTGGTCGCCGACGCCCATCGCGGCCGCAGCCTCGCGGACCCCGGCGGCCAGCCGCTCACCGAGGGCGTGCAGCCGTGCGGTGACACCCTCCTCGGCATAGGTGGTCTGCACGGCCATCGCGGCGGCCAGCGCGTGCGTTTCCGCACCGTGCGTGGTGGACAGCAGAAACACCCGGTCGCCGGAGTGACGCAGTCCGCCCCGCTCCATCAGGTCGCGGCGCCCGGCCAGCGCCGAGACGGCGAACCCGTTGCCCAGCGCCTTGCCGAACGTGGAGAGGTCGGGGACGACGCCGTACAGGCCCTGGGCGCCCGCCTCGGACCAGCGGAAGCCGGTGATCATCTCGTCGAAGACCAGTACGCAGCCGTGCCGGTCGGCCAGCTCGCGCAGGCCGGCGAGGTACCCGGGCGGCGGCTCGGTGTGCCCGGCGGGTTCGAGGATCAGGCAGGCGACCTCGTCCTGGTACCGGGTGAGCAGCTCCTCCGTGGCGGTCAGGTCCCCGTAGGGGAACGCCACGGTGAGTTCGGTGGTCGCCGCCGGAATGCCCGCGGACATCGGCGTGGTGGCGATGAACCAGTCGTCTACGGAGAAGAACGGATGGTCGCCGCAGATCGCGACCCGCGGGCGGCCGGTGACGGCGCGGGCGAGACGGACCGCGGCGGTGGTGGCGTCGGAGCCGTTCTTCGCGAACTTCACCATCTCGGCCGTCGGCACCGTGGCCAGGAACCGTTCCGCGGCCCGGACCTCGACGATGGACGGCCGGACGAAGTTGCTGCCGCGGTCGAGTTCCCGCCGTACCGCCTCGATCACGCGGGGGTGGGCGTGGCCGAGGCTGACCGACCGCAGGCCCGATCCGTACTCGATGTAGCGGTTGCCGTCGACGTCCCACACGTGGGCACCGCGGCCGTGACTGATGACGGGCGCCAGGTTCTCGGGGTACTGGTCGTCGCCCTTGGCGTAGGTGTGCGCGCCTCCGGGGATCATGGCGTGCAGCCGCTCGTTGGCCAGCCGCGAGCGGGGCAGGACGAACTCTTCGGTGTCTTCCGTGCCTTCGGTCTCTTCGGTGTGCACGCCGACCTCAACCTTCCTGGTGCTTGAGTACCTCGGCGAGGCTCGGCGCCTCCCGGTCCCGCCGGGACATCGATGTGATGGGCAGCGGCCAGGGGATGGCCAGCTCCGGGTCGTCGAAGGCGATCGTCACGTCCTCGGCCGGATCGTGGGGGCGGTCGATCCGGTACGAGGTGTCGGCGGTCTCGGTCAGCGCCTGGAAGCCGTGCGCGCATCCCGCCGGGATGTACAGCGTCGCCTGCGTCTCGCCGGACAGCTCGAAGAAGGCCCGGTTTCGGTAGGTGGGGGAGTCGGGCCGCAGGTCCACGACGACGTCGAAGATCTGCCCGTACGAGCACCGCACCAGCTTGGCCTCGCCCGCGCCGGAGCGCAGGTGCAGGCCACGCAGCACGCCCCGGACCGAGCGGGACACGCTGTCCTGGATGAAGGCGTCCGGGTCGAGGCCCACCGAGCGGACCAGGTCGGCGTCGAAGGTCCGGCAGAAGAAACCGCGCTCGTCGGCGTACGGGGTCGGTTCGAACAGGTGGGCGCCGGCGATCGCCGGGACCTCGGTCGCCTTCATGGCGTCTCCCGCAGGGCGTGGGTGTGGTCGGCCGCCGGGAAGACGGCCGCGGTCAAGGCGGTGAACTGCCGGTCGAGTTGCCGGACGGCGACCGCGTTCCGCTCGGTGAGGATCCGGCGCAGCTCCGCCGATCTCTTCTCCAGCTCCCGGAACTGTTCGAGCAGCCGGTCGGCGTCGACGTCACGAGCCGGGTGGCAGTACGCCTCCAGCCCCATCCGCGCCATGAGCGCGTCGCTCTTCGCCGCGTAGCTCAGGGCGAGCGTCGGTGTGCCGACCTTCAGCGCGCAGATCAGGTTGTGATAGCGGGTCGCCACCACGGTGTCGGCCGCCGCCGTCTCCTTCATCAGGTCGGCCAGCGAGGCCGCCTCGGCGGCGGTGACCAGCGGTGAGTCCACCGCGTCGAGGATCGCGGCGACCACCGGCGCGTCGCACGCGTCGCCGGTGAGCAGCCGGACCGGCCTGCCGTCCTCGACCAGCGCGCGGACGAAGCGGGTCGTCCCGTCGAGGTAGCGCCGGTGGATCTCCTCGGCCCGGGCGCGGTCGTCGTCGCCGCCGTGGAAGTCCATGACACCCACGGCGACCGGGCCCGGCGTGTCCGAGGGCGCGCCCGCCCGCGGCGTCGGTAGGGCGAACGCCAGGTCCGGGTAGACCTCGTCGCGCGTGGTGTCCACGCCCATCGCCCGCATCGCGTCGCGCGACGGGGTGTCCCGGTACGACCGGTAGCCGGCCAGCCGCGCCGACCAGCGCACGAGGGTGCGGGTCGGCCGGTTGCCGATCGCGCCGGCCCCGACGCCGACCAGCGCGACCCGGGTGCCGGACAACCGGCCGGACGCGCACAGCAGGAACAGCGAGTACGGGAAGCCCCACGGCCGCAGCGGCAGGGTGGCCTCCAGGACGCCCATGCCCGGCACGATCACCACGTCGTGCCGGCGCACCCAGGCGGCGGTGCGGAAGACATCGACGAGTTTGCCCAGGCCCTTCGCCGCGACGGCGCCCGCCCGCGACGCGGTCCGGTACTCCCCGCGGTACCAGTGCAGCCGGGTCGCCGGAATGCCGTACCGGGCCGAGACGACCTCGGGTCCGCCGCACAGCGCGTCCACGACCGCCCCGGGGTGCTTGGCGCGCAGGTAGCCGAGGACGGCTTCGAGCGAGCCGTCGTTGCCGAGGTTGCCGGACCCGAGGAGGCCGAACACCCCCACGCGCACCGGGGTTCCGTCCGCCGAGGTCATGCCCGCCTCCCCTCGCGGCCGGCGACGAGGGCGTCGACGGAGACGGTGAGCAGGGACGGGTCGACCGGGGCGCGGTCCTCGACCCGCTCGCCGGCGCCCGGCCGGACCCGGCTGGTCATCCACGCGGCCAGGTGGCGCCGGCACGCGCGCCGGTCGGCCGGGGACAACGGCGCCCGCCGGATCGCCGAGGCGAAGCCCCAGACGTACTCGGCGAGCAGCCGGGGCGTGGGGTGCAGCGGGCCCGCCCGGCGCGGGTCGAGGTTGACGCACCGGGAACGCTTGGAAGGGTTCGCCCGCTCGGCGCGGGTGGGATGGTCGCGGCGGAAGTACAGCAGCTCCGGCACCTGGTGGAAGGGCCCGTGCAGGGTGATCTCGGCGACGAACGTGCGGTCCGCGTGGTGGTAGCTGTCGTGCGGCTTCACCCGGCGCAGCACGTCCGCCCGCATCACCCCGTAGAAGTCGTCGCCACCGGGCTCGAACAGCAGACTGCGGAAGCGCTCCGGTGCGTGGGGGGAGTCGGTGGCGAGCCCGTACTCGTACGGGACCGTCACCGTGCCGTCGCCGTCGATGACCGCCTGGCCGCTGTGCGCGAGGATCACGTCCGGCCTCTCGTCCAGCGCCTCCACACAGCGCCGCAACAGGTCCCGGGCGTAGAGGTCGTCGTGCGAGGCCCACTTGAACAGCTCGCCGCGGCACTCGGTGAACACGTGGTTGTGGTTCGGCGCCGCTCCGATGTTCCGGGGCAGCCTGAGGTACCGGACGCGTGAGTCCCGGGCCGCGTACCGGCGGCAGATGTCCCCGGTCCCGTCGGTCGAGGCGTTGTCGGAGATGACCAGCTCGAAGTCCTCGTAGGTCTGGCCGAGCAGGGCGTCGAGCGACTGCGCCAGGTACTCCTCGCCGTTGTAGACGGGCAGGCCGATGCTCAGCCGGGGTTGGGCGGTCATGATGTCCTCACTTCGCGAAGGTGGTCGTGGTGGCGCTCGCGCAGGGCGGACCGCAGTTGCAGCCACCACACGGCCGAGCCGCAGACGGTCGCGGCGGCGACGCCCCAGGCCGAGCCGACCGTGCCGGCCACGGCGGCCCCGCCGAGCCCGCCGCCGACATAGCAGGCGGAGGCGAACAGTTGGCAGCGCAGACTGCGCCGCGCCGCGGCGAGCGCGCGCAGCCCGGCCGCCGCGCCGCTGCCGAGGCCGGCGCCCGCGACGCCGAGCGTGGCCGGCACGATGAGTTGCGAGGCGGACGGCCAGACACCGCCGAGCACGAACTCGCCGAGCCGGTCCGGCACCAGCAGCAGGGCCGCGCCCCAGAGCAGCGCGGCGGCGGCCTGCCCGCCGCCCAGGGCGACACAGAACGGGCCCAGCCGGTGGGGGGACTGCCGCAGGACCCGCGCCGCCTCGGCGACGGTGACCAGCGACAGTCCCATCAGCAGGGCGAGGAACGGGCCGAGCAGCAGTTCCGCGCCCCGGACCGCACCCACCGCGCCGACCCCGACGATCGCGCCGAGCCCGTACGCCCGCAGCTGGCTCGCGCCGCTGAGACTGACGTTCTCGACCAGGTACCGGTAGCCGAGATCGCGCTGCTCACGAAGCCACCCGCGGGCCCGGGCCGGCCGGGGCCGCATGTCGGACTGGAGGCAGCCGTACGCCGCGGCCACCGCGGCGGACGCGCCCCAGGCGAGCACGAAAGCGGCCACACTGCCCACACGGGCCGCCACGACCATGGCCGGGACGAGCGCGACGCCCCACACGAGGTCGTTGGCGAAGGCCTTGTGGCCGGCGCCGGCGGCGAAGAACGCGAATCGCCAGGCGTCCTGGAGCAACAGCGCCGGCAGCACGACGCCGAGGCAGGCGAACGCGGAACCCACGCCGCCGCCCAGGCCGAGCCCGACCGCCAGGCACACCGCGCCGAGGACGATGCCGACGCCGAGCGCGGCCCCCGACGAGCGCGCCGCCGCCGCCCGCCAGGAGGCTTCCGGCGCGCCGCTGAAGCGCACCACGAGCGGGTCGGTGGCCAGTCCGCGCGCGACGTTGAGCACCACGCCGTAGGTCAGCCAGGCCAGGCTGAACACGCCGAACGCGCTCAGCCCCAGCGAGCGTGCCACGTAGATGCCCACCGCGAAGTTGGTCATGCTGGAGGCCGCCTGATCGGCCAGTCCCCAGGACAGCCGGCCGACGATGGCCCGCTTGGCGGTCCGCCGGGCGTCCTCGCCCCCGACCGCCGGTGTCGTCTTCTCCCCCTCGGTGGTCATCGGTGTCACGCCTTGATCAGTCCGGCGCCGCACAGGGCGTCGGCCGCCGCGGCGACGGTGTCGAACGGCAACCCGGACCGCTCGCAGACGTCCAGCAGGCCGTGCTCCCCGTCGGAGAGGCTGAGCACCCACAGCATGGCCATCTGGGCCTGCTTCGCGTCGCTGCGGCCGCCCAGCGACTCGTACAGCCCGCGCCGCCCCAACTGCGGCTCGCCGTACGGGCTGAGGTTGAGGTACCGCCGGTTGCGGTCGAGCACGGCGAACGCCTCCCGGCAGACGGCGAGCGTGTCCGCCATCGCCTCCGGGGAGACGAAGTCCGGGTTGTCCGCCGAGGTGTGGTACTCGGGGTAGCCCGCGTACGGGGTCCGGCTGAGCGAACCCACGCCGAGATCGAACCCCGGCGAGCAGAACTGCCGCTCGTCGTAGCCGTACGGCGTGAACTCGGCCACGTGGTGCGGGCGTTCGGAGGCGGTCAGTACATGCCGCATCACCCGGTCGATCTCCGCGTCGCCGCGCCGGCTCTGCTTGTACGTCAGTCGGCCCGCGTCGCCGGCGCAGGCCAACACCAGCCCGTGTTTGACCCGTTCGATGTGCTCCGCGTTGCGGGCCAGCCAGGTGATCGCCCCGATGGTGCCGGGCGCGAAGAGGAACCGGTAGGTGTAGTGGGGCGTCCGCTCCGAGAGCGCCCGCGCCAGGAACGTCGCCACCGCGATGCCGGCCAGGTTGTCGTTGGCCAACGACGGGTGGCACACGTGGCAGGAGACGATCACCTCGTCGGCGACCTGCCCGGGGACCACGTACTCGGCGTAGGTGAGGTGTCCGTCCGCGAGCGTGGAGTCGACGCGCACCTCGTAGTCGCCGTCCGGCAGCGCGTCCAAGGTCTCCTGGGCCAGGCAGAACCCCCAATCCGGTGTGTAGTAGCTGGTGCGGTACGGCACCCAACTCGGGTGCTCCGGCAGGGTGTACAGGTGCTCACGCAGCTCGGACAGCGGCATCGTCGCCGACACCGGCACGCTGTAGCCGAGCACGTGCAGGGTGGACGCGGCGAAGTCGACGACCCGGCGGCCGGAGGCGTCGGCGACGTACGCGTCCCGGATGTTCCACTCCTGCGGCACCGTCCAGTCGAGCACCTGCGTCCCGGTCGGCACCTCGTGCACCTGGAGCGGGATGTACTCGCCGACGATGTCCAGGGTGGCGCGGACGCCGTCGCCGGTGATGCTCCGGCACAGCGGGTACAGCCGCTCCACCAGCGCGTGCATCTCCTCGCCGGCCGTGGTCATCGGCGCCACCGCAGGGTGTCGTCGACGGCGCCGGCCTCGGACGCGGCGCGCAGCACGGCCAGCCGGGTGAAGCGCCGCTCGAAGTCCTCCCGGGTCAGACCGTGCTCGCGGTAGGCGTCGGCGAGTTCGAGCGCGCCCCGCTTCACCGTCCACTCGCAGTCGAAGCCGGGCACGGCGGCGCGGAAGCGGGCGAAGTCCACCCGGTACGACCGCGGATCGGCCCCCGTCTCCCCGGTGATCACCACCTTCGAGCCGGAGACCGCCTCGGCGACCTGCTCGGCGATCTCGGCGACCGTGACGTTGTTGGTCTCGCTGCCGATGTTGAACGCCCGGTCGTGCACCGCCTCGCGCGGCGCGGTCAGCGCGGCCGTGAAGGCCCGCGCGATGTCGGCGGCGTGCACCAGCGGGCGCCAGGGAGTGCCGTCGGAGAGCACCAGCACCTCACCGGACAGCAGCGCGTGGCCCACCAGGTTGTTCAGCACGATGTCGGCGCGCAGCCGGGGCGAGTAGCCGAATGCGGTGGCGTTGCGCATGAACACCGGGCTGAAGTCGCCGTCGGACAGCGCGTGCAGGTCGTCCTCCACCCGCACCTTGGACTCCGCGTACGGCGTCACCGGGCGCAGCGGGGCGTCCTCGGTCACCAGGTCGTCCCCGCCGGCGGCGCCGTAGACGGAGCAGGTCGACGCGTACAGGAAGCGCCGCACCCCGGCGTCGCGGGCCAACTCGGCCAGCCGCACGGAGGCGTGGTGGTTGATGTCGTAGGTGAGCTCCGGCGCCAGCGATCCCAGCGGGTCGTTGGACAGCGCGGCCAGATGGATCACGGCGTCCACCCCGGCCACGTGGTCGGCCGTGACGTCGCGCAGGTCCACCCGCGTTCCCGGCGGGTCCGCGGGCATCGGGCCCAGCACGCAGTCGGCGAACAGGCCGGCGTCGAGACCGACGACCTCGTGCCCGGCGGCGGCGAGGACCGGGGCCATCACGGTGCCCAGATAGCCCTGGTGTCCGGTCAGCAGTACGCGCAAGGTTCATTCCCCCAGGTCGAGAGTGAGTTTGGTGACGGCGAACGCCTCGGCGTAGCGCGCGTTGCTTTCGATGCCCCGGATCCGGGCCAGCCCGAGGAAGGCCTCCCGGTCGTACCAGGGCCGGTGCTGCTGCGAGGGGTAGTGCTCCTGCAACAGCCGCACCTTCTGTTCGGCGATCTCCGGCGACAGCGGCTGGTACGCCGCCGGACGGCCGAGATCGCCGTCCCACTTGACGATCTCGTAGCCGAGGACGAGGTGGTCGCGGTACGCGGTGGTCATCAGCTTCGCCAGCCCGCGGTGATCCTGGTGCGCGTCATCGGTACGCGGCGCGAGCACCAGATCCGGTTCCGTCCGACCGCGCAGCTCCTCCACCGCGGCCTTCGCCTCGCCCCAGTGCGAGGGCAGCCGCCCGTCCGGCAGCTTCAGCACGGTCAGCCGCAGGTCGGCGCCCGGGCAGAAGGCGGCGAGCGCGGCCTGCTCCTCCTGCTCCCGCTCGCCGCCACCGCCGGACAGCACCAGCACGTCGACGCGCAGGCCCGGCCTGGCCCGGCACAGCGTCAGCAGGGTCCCGCCGGCGCCGATCGCGATGTCGTCGCAGTGCGCGGCCACCGCGACGATCCGGGCCAGACGCCCGGTCCCGAGCCGGATCACGCGGTCCACGCCCCGGCGCCGCCCCTGCCGCCGGACGCGCTCGCCCCCGCGCCGTCCCGTTCCCACACGGCCCACGGGCGGTCACCGACGGCGTAGGCGGCGTCGAGCGCGGCTCGTTCCTTCACGGTGTCGGTGGGCTTCCAGAAACCGCGGTGCCGGTGCGCCACCAACCGCCCCTGCTTCGCCAGCCGGGCACAGCCGTCGGCGACCAGGTCACCGTTCTCCGGTATGTGGTCGAAGACCTCCTGGCGGAGCACGAAGTAGCCGCCGTTCTCCCACAGCGGCATGTCGCTCACCGCGGTGATGCCCCCCACCAGGCCGTTCTCGCCCAGCTCCACACAGTGGAACGAGGACTGCGGCGGCACCACCATCATCGACGCACCGGCGTCGCGCCGCGAGAAGGAATCGATCATCTCCGGCAGCGGGGCGTCGGTGAGCACGTCGGCGTAGTTGGCGAGGAACATCTCGTCGCCGTCCAGGTGGTGCCGCACCCGGCGCAGCCGCTCCCCGATCGGGGACTCGATGCCCGTCTGGACGAAGGTGATCGTCCAGGAGGCGATGTCGGTGGACAACAGCTCGGTCCGCCCGCCCCGCAACACGAAGTCGTTGGACGTCGTCTCCTCGTAGTTGAGGAAGAAGTCCTTGATGTGGTGCGCCCCGTACCCCAGGCACAGGATGAACTCCGTGTGCCCGAAGTACGCGTAGTAGCGCATGACGTGCCAGATCAGCGGCCGGGGACCGACCATGGCCATCGGCTTGGGCACGTCGTCGGAGGTTCCGCTGCGCATGCGCAGCCCGTAACCGCCGCAGAACAGTACGACCTTCACGGCTTGACCTCCACGATGCTCAGTTCCGGGATGGGGAAGACCAGACGGCCGCCCCAGGCGTGCACGAAGGACAGTTGCTCGACCAGCTCGTCCCGCAGGTTCCACGGGAGGACGAGCACGTAGTCCGGTCGGTCGATGCCGATCTGCTCGGGCGACAGGATCGGGATCCGGGTGCCCGGGGTGAACCTGCCGTGCTTGTACGGGTTGCGGTCGACCGTGTACCGGAGCAGATCGGGGCGGATCCCGCAGTGGTTGAGCAGGGTGTTGCCCTTGCCGGGGGCGCCGTAGCCGACGACCGTCTCGCCGCGCTCGGCCGCCTCGATGAGGAACCGCAGCAGGTCCCGGCGGACCTTGGCCACCCGATCGGAGAACTCCGTGTACCCGGACAGGTCCTGCAACCCGGCGGCCTTCTCCCGGTCCAGCACGTCGGCCACGCGCCGGCTCGGCTCGCCGGCCACCTCGGTCGGCCGGGCCCACAGCCGGATGGAGCCGCCGTGCGTGGGCAACAACTCGACGTCCACGAGGGAGAGTCCGCCGCTCGCCAGCGCCCGGATCGCGGACGCGACCGTGTAGTACTGGAAGTGCTCGTGGTAGATCGTGTCGTACTGGTTCTCCTCGATCAGGGTCAGCAGGTGCTGCACCTCGATGGAGACCCAGCCGTCGTCGGCCACCAGGGCGCGCAGCCCCCGGGTGAACCCGACCACGTCGGGGATGTGCGCGTACACGTTGTTGGCCACGACCAGGTCCGCCGGGCCGTGCTCGGCGCGGACGGCCGTACCGGTGGCCGGGTCCAGGAACTCCGTGAGCGTGGGCACACCCGCCTCCCGCGCCGCGGCGCCGACGTTCACCGACGGCTCGATGCCGAGGCAGCGGACCCCCCGGTCCACCATGTGCCGCAGCAGGTAACCGTCGTTGCTCGCGACCTCGACCACGAAGGCGTCGGGGCCGAGGGCAAGGCGCCGCACGGCATCGGCGACGAAGACGCGCGCGTGCTCCACCCAGGACGTCGAGTAGGACGAGAAGTACGCGTACTGCGTGAAGGTCTCCTCCGGCGTGATCAGCGGAGGGATCTGCGCGAGCCAGCAGTCGGTGCAGACCCGCAGGTGCAGCGGGTACGCCGGCTCCGGCCGGTCCAGTTCGTCCGCGGCGAGAAAGCTCTCGCACGGCGGGGTCGCCCCCAGGTCGACGACGCTCGCCAGCGTCGCCGAGCCGCAGAGTCGGCATCCTGTCATCTACTGCCCCCATCCCTGCCCGCGCGGGTCTCCCGCGGCGGGCCTCCATTTCCGACCGGCGGCGCGCCGTGCCCGCCACCGGACCGCACCGCGATCGCGGTGCGGTACCCCTCCACCAGGCGCTCCAGCCCGACGGCCGGGCTGAACCCCTGTTCGTAACGGCGCCGGGCGGCCCGCCCCATCTCCCGGTTGCGGTCCGGCTCGGCCGCGACCTCGCGCATGCAGGCCGCGAGCGAGGCGGGCTCACCCGGCCGGTGGAGCAGACCGCTCACCCCGTCCTCGACGAGTTCGACGAAGGCGCCGTGACCGGCGGCGACGGCCGGGACCCCCGCCGCCATCGCCTCCACGACGACCAGGCCGAACGCCTCCAGCCACGTCGACGGAGCCACCACGGCGACCGACCGGGCGATGGCCTGCCGGCACTGGGCCTCGTCGTACAGGCCGACGTACCGCACGTCGTCCCGGCCCGCCGCCCAGGCGGCCACCTCCCGCTCCAGCGGCCCCGTGCCGGCGACCACGAGCGGCACGCCCACACCGCCGCCGGCGGCGATCTCGTCCCAGGCGGCCATGAGCAGCCGTACGCCCTTGGCCTCCGCGAGCCGGCCGAGATAGAGCAGGTGCTCGCCGGCGCCCGTTCTGACCGTGCCCGGTTCGGGCACGAAGTTGTGTTTCACCGCCAGCCGATCGGCCGGCATGCCGGCCCGCACCAGGACGTCGCGCTGCGCCCCGGAGATGCAGAAGAACCGCTCCACACCGGTCCACCACCGCCGCCGGTTGACCGACAGACTGACCGCGAGCGGCACCGTCGCCAGCCGGGAGTCCCGGTAGCAGCCGTGCCGGACGGCCGGCAGCGGCGCCGCCCCGACGCACTCGGTACACGGCCGGCCGTCCCGCTGGAGCGTGCCGGGCGGACAGACCTGGGTGTAGTTGTGCAGGGTGGCGACGGCGGGTACACCGGCGTCGGCGCAGGCGGCCAGCACCGCCGGCGACAGGAGCGGGAAGACGTTGTGGACGTGCACCACGTCCGGCCGCTCGCCGCGGAGCCGGGCGGCGAGCTCCGCGCGGACCGCCGGGTTCCACGGCACGAGGAACGGCAGCGCGGCCTTGGACACCAGGGACCGGGCGGCGATGTCGTCACTGCGCCGCTCGAACACCTCGACCCGGTGGCCGGCCTCGCGCAGCAGCCCCACCTCCTGGTCGACGACCTTGTTCTCACCGCTCGGCTGCGCCGAGGCGTAGCGGTTGTGCACCACGAGGACGTGCATGCTCAGATCACCTCCGATTTCCGGGCCCACTGGGGTGTGCGTCGTCGAGGGACTTCGGGCGCCGGAGGGGGAGTGGCCGCGGCGGGTGAGGCCAGCAGCGAGGCGGCCACGGTCAGATGCAGCAGGTACGGCGAGGCGTCGCCGAGCCCGGCCTCGGTGTACGACGCGATGGCGCAGTAGCTGATCAGGAAGAGCGCGCACGCCCGCTGGATCGACGGCGGCCGGAGCAACGCGACGCCGCCCAGCACGATCACGATCGCCCCCACGAGCGCGACACCGGTCAGGCCCTGCTCGTTGTAGACGGCCAGCCAACTGTTGTCGATCGGCAGCCCTCCGAACGACTTGTCGCCCAGGCCCGCGCCGAACATCTGCTCCGACGCCGTCCTGGGGGCGGCCAGCAGGGCATTCCAGACCTTGGCCCGACCGGTGAGGTTGGAGAAGTTCTCCTGGCTCTGCCCGCGCAGGAACCACGCCTGGAGCGCGGAGTTGAACCCCACCGCGGCCACGACGGAGAGCAGCACCGACCAGGCGAAGAACCGGCGGGCGGCGGCGCTGGTCAGGACGAGCGAGCCGATCGCCAGCACCAGCCCGATCAGCAGGCCGAGGGTGGCCGTCCGGGTATGGGTCAGCGCGAGCAGGACGAGCGCCGGCACGATGACCAACGCCGCGTTGCCCCGGTCGGTCCGCCGGCCCAGGAGCAGCAGCACGGTCAGCCCGATGATCACCGCGGCGTACTGTCCGATCTGCGGCGGGGTGAGTGGCCACAGCGCGCCGACCAGCCGACCGCCGTAGAGCTCGGGCATCGCCGCGCCCGGTGAGACGAGCAGACCGGCGGCCACCGACGCGAGCACCGCGAAGTACATCCGGATGTGGTGCCGGACGAACGTGTGGTCGCCGTCCCACCAGCGGCTGAGCAGCCACAACGTGCCGACGAAGAGAGCCAGCCGGGTGCAGCGGAACAGCGCCCCGAACCCGGACTCCAGATGCCCGCTGGAGATCACGCTCGGCACCAGCAACAGCGTGAGCAGGAACAGGAAGGCGCTCGCCCGGACCCGTAACCGGAGATTGACGGCGAGCGCCAGCGCGAACGCGGCGACCAGCGAGCCCATGGTGACCATCTGGATGAGGGAGCGGGGCAGCGGGACGATGGTCTGCGCGCCGGCGGAGCCGAGCGTGTTGAGGATCAGCAGCCCCCAGGCGATCCCGACGATCCTCGGTGCGCCGGGAGGGGGCGGTGCGGCGGCGGACCGCGTGTCCTCCGTGTCCGGGCCGCCGGGCAGCCCGTCGCCGGGCAGCCCGTCGTGCGTCGGCCCGTCGTGCGTCAGGTTCCGGCGCATCTCAACCACCCGCCTGCGGCCGGAAGGTGCTGCGGGCGTCCTGTCGGTACGGCGCGCCCTGCCACTGTCCGAAGTCGAGTTCCCGGCTCGGGTCGTGGGCGACGAAGCTCCACGGTCCGACGTAGACGTTGTCGTGCCAGCGGTTCTCCTGCTCGTGGGTGATCGCCTCGGCCACCGGTTCGCCCTTGTACGGCGACCAGTCGGGGTAGGTGCCGTAGTTGGCCAGCACCGCCATGCGGCCGCACTTCACCGTGCACCCGACGACGGACGTGTCCAGCACGAAACGGTTGTCGTGGATGTCCACCCGCCGGGTCTTCCACCGGCAGTCGGAGTAGAGCGGAGCGGTGGCGATGGTCGGCTGGACGCAGCGTTCGGTGTCCTTCACCAGCAACGTGCAGTCACCGGACGAGGTGTTGGCGGGGCTGTTGCAGAACCGGTCGGCGTTCTCCCAGAGGGTGATCCCGGACCAGTTGTTCTCCAGCACGTTGTCGAGGATCTCGATCTTGTCCGTGCGGGCCGGGACCCGGGGTTCGCCGCCGGACTCGGACAGGTAGACGGTCGCGAACGGGAAGGTGTCGCCGTCGTCGGCCTTCTTGCGGCCATCGACCCAGTTGTTCCGCCTGATCGTGTTCTTCCGGATGACCGCGTTGTAGCTGGTCTCGTAGATCAGCGCGGCACCGTCGTTGGCCTCGACCACGTTGTCCTCGATGCGGAAGTCGTTGTTGTTGGTGTCCGCCCACATCCCGGGACCCCGGTTGTCGTGCACCCAATTGCCGCGTACGTCGGCGCCGTTGACGGCCCAGAACTTGATCCCTCCGGTACAGCCGCAGCCCGGCTGCCGCCGCTCCCAGCCGTCGACGTTGTTGCCCACGATCTCGTTGCCCTCGACCACCAGGTCGCCGAGAGGGCCACCGGACTTGTACGCGTTCACTCCGTACTGCCCGTTGTCGCGCAGGCAGTTGCCGCGGATCCGCTGGCGGGCACCGGCCATCAGCCCGGCGCCCGAGTTGTTCTGGATCGTCGCGTGCTCGATCACCCACCCGTCGGCCGAGTCGTGGTTGACCACGCCCTCGTTCTGTGGCGCGACGAACCCCTGCACGGTCAGCCGGCGGATGGTGACGTTCCCGGCGGGACCACCGAACGCGTACTGGTTGGTCTTGTGGCCGTCGAGCACCGCGCCCGGCGCCCCGACGTAGCTGTTCCCCTCCTTCGGCAGGACCTGGGCGTAGCGGTCGGCTTCTAGCGTGTGCGTTCCCGGCAGGAGCCAGAACGTCGTCTTCGGGGGGCTGCTCCTGGTCTTCGCGGCCAGGTCACCGACCACCGAGGGATCGACGGTCACCGCCCCCGCCGGAGCCTGCGCGGGCCCCGGCGCGGGCGTGGCGCACACCCGGGCCACGGACGTGGTCGGGGTGACGGTCGGCTCCGCCGACGGGCCCGGTGCGTCGGATGCGCCCAGGCACCCGGTCGCCGGCAGGAGCAGCACCAGCGTTGCCGTCGGCAGCGCCCAGTGCCGCTTCTTGATCACCACGCGTCCTCCTAGTCGCGGAACCCGAGCACGGTGGTGAACCCTTCCGAGCCGTCGACGAAACCGGTGCCGATCAGCGTGGTGGTGGGTTCCTTGCGCCCGAAGCCGTCGGAGTACCAGCCCAGCGGAGGGTCCGTCTCGCCGCGATGCGCCCGCCAGGACAGCTGCCCGGGCAGGTCGAGCACGGCGCGGCGGTCCTCGCCGTCCCGGGTCCAGGTGAGTTCCGCCCGGTTCCCCACCAGGTCCGCGGCGATCACCGGGCCGAGGTGGAACGCCAACCGCGCGGCCCGGCGCGGTCCCCGCACCTCGTCGATCAGCCGCAGCTCCCGGGTCGCGGCGATCAGCTCCACCCGGCGGCGGTGCACGGAGCCCTCGTAGCCGTCGTGCTCGGCGCACCAGCGGGCCGTCCCCCCGGCGGAGGTGTCGGACGTGTCCGCGACCAGGACGCGGCTGCGGGCGTGCCGGGTCCACAGGAACGGGCCGCCGGAGACGGACTGGTCACCGCCGTCCAACTCCAGGGTGTTGTGGGCGACGGTCGACCGGAAGTACCGCCGCCACTCGGGCTGACCGTGGTAGCAGAACGTCCCCGGGTCGGCGAGCACGTCGACCCCGTCGTGCCGGACCTCCACGGACAGCGCGTCCGCGTGGGCGTGCGCGGCGATGGACAGGAACCCGTGCGGACCACCGTCGCAGCGGCACCAGATCTCCCCCGGACCGCGCAGGATCGTCATCCCCGCGTCGGCGAAGTGGGCCGGCCTGCTCGCCGGGCGGGTCACGGCCGGCGCACCGGGCCGGACGAGCGCGGCCAGCAGCGGGGTGCGCACATCGGTGCCGGTCACCGTCGGCCACCAGGCGAGCCGCCCGAACACGGCGTCCCCCGTGGCCAGCAGCGACGCCCACCGGTCGGTGCCCGCGCCGTCCACGACCAGGCCGTGCCCGTCGTCCGCGTCTCCCTGGCGCGGCGGCCGAAGCCGGCCGTCGACGACGGCCGCGAGCGCGTCGGTCATCCGCAGCAGCACCAGCCGCGTCGTCGCGGGGACCGGCACGCCGCAGGCGTCCGCCTCGGCCACCGCGGCCAGCCCCAGCTCGAGCACCAGGCCGTGGTACTCGGTGGCCGACTCGCGGTTGAGGCCGGAGCCGAAGGTGTTGCCCCGCAGATGCCGGTCCAACGACCGCAACGCCTCGTCCCGCCAACGCGCCGAGGAGGGGAACCAGCCGAACGCGCAGGCCGCGGCGAACTGCCCGGCGGCCTCGGCGATGACGTGGTTGTTCGCCGAGGACCCCCGGCTGGGGAAGGCGGCCAACCAACGCTGGTGGTGCCAGATCTGGTCCAGTGCCACCGGGTTGCCCTCGAACAGCCCGGCCGCGCCCGGCCAGCCGTCGAGCAGCCGGCGCACCCACACCCAGGACAACAACCGGATCCCCAGCTCGATGCCACTGATCCAATGCACCCCGCGCAACGGCGTGTTGGCCGCCCACCACGCCCTCAGGTGCTCGGCCACCCGCTCGGCGTACCGCTCGTCCCCGGTGATCGCGTAGGCGGCGGCGAGTACGGTGAGGTACTGGTGCCGGGACAGTTCCCAGATCTGCTTGATGTCCCCGACCGCGTCCTCGTCCCGGTAGGGCACGTCGAAGGCGTAGCCCCACGGGGCCCGGCGTCCGGTCTTCGGGTCGAGGCACCAGTCGGGGTCGACCAGGTCGTCGCGTTCCACCCCGAAGTACTCGGCGTGCCCGGCCATCAGTCGGTCGGCGTCGGCGACGAGCCGCTTCGCGGCGTCCGCCGGCACCGCGTCGAACGTCCCGGCGGGCAGCGCCGCGGTGAACCGGGCGCCGGTCACGACCGGGCGGTCCGGCGGCGCGGACCGCCACCGGCGCCTGCGCAGCGTGTCGCCCACCCGGTCGCCGACCTCGCGCGGTCCCATCCGCGACAGCCGGCGCAGGTACCAGCCCGCGCTCGTGGTCATCGCGCCCCCGTCAACGCGACCGGCGCCCCGCCGGCCAGGCCGGCCTGCACGGCGAGGGTGGCCGTCGTGGTGGCGACCAACGACTCCAGGGACACCGGCATCGGCCCGCCGGTCCGCACGGCCTTGACGAACGCGGCAAGTTCGGCGGACTGGCCCTTGTCCCGCGCCTTGGGCAGACGCGAACTGACCCACCGCTTGGGTCCGCCCCTGCCGTCCGTGTACACCGACGCCCGCACGAAGTCGTCGAGCCGCAGGACCTTGCCGTCCGCGACGAGGTCCAGCGTCTCCTTGGGGAAGCCGGGCGAGCCGGTGGTGACGTAGCTGATGGTGGCGGTCGACCCGTCCGGGTAGCGCAGCACGACCTGGAGGTCCTCGTTGCCGGACGTGGCGACCGCGTACACCGAGACCGGGTCGGCCCCCAGCAGCCAGCTCGCCGTGTCGATGAAGTGCCCGCCCTCGCCGACGAACCGCGTCCCCTCGGTGCCCTGTCGGAGGTACCAGCTGCCGTGCTGCAACCGGCCGGCGTTGATCAGGTAGCGCAGGCTCGCCGGACCGGTCCGGGCACCGAACCGCTTCCCGGCCTCCCGCAGGAGCGGCGCGAACCGGCGGTTGAAGCCCACTTGCAGCCGGTCGTTTCCGGACTCCTCCACCGCCGCGAGCACACCGGCCAGCTCCTCCTCGGCGAGGGCCAGGGGTTTCTCCACGAACACCGCCTTGCCCGCCAACAGAGCCCTGCGGGTCAACTCGGCGTGCGAGCTGTGGCGGGTGGCGACGACCACGGCGTCGACGGATTCGTCGCCGAGCACGGCGTCGAGATCGGTGGTAGCCCGCGCAAAGCCGAACTTCCGCTGCGCGTTGGCCGCGGACAGCGCCGTCGTGGTGACGACCGTGGACAACTCGACGCCCTCGCGCCCTGCCAGGTGCGGCAGCAGCATCGACGTCGCGTAGTTCCCCGCGCCGACGAACGCCATCCGCACCGGCGCCTTGACGGAACGGGCCGGGGTGGACGCCGCGCCGCCGCGTCGCACCGCGGGGACGGACACCGCCGGGGCCGGCGCCCCGCCCGCCTCCTCCTTCCGCTCGGGGTAGCGGAACAGCACGGCCACGGCCTTCAGCTCACCGTCCTTCAGACGCCCGTACGTCCCGACGGCGTCGTCGAAGTCGGCGATGTGGGACACCAGGGGCTCCACGTCGACGCGGCCGCGGGCGAGGAGGTCGAGGAAGCACGCCAGGTTGCGGCGCTCGGTCCAGCGCACGTAGCCGATCGGGTAGTCCCGCCCTTCGAGCTCGTACGCCGGGTCGTAGCGCCCGGGGCCGTACGAGCGGGAGAACCGGACGTCGAGCTCCTTCTCGTAGTACGCGTTCCACGGCAGGTCCAGCCGGCACTTGCCGATGTCGACGACCCGGCCGCGGTCCCGGCAGAGCCGCGCGGCCAGCTCCACGGGCTGGTTGCTGCCGCCGCCGGCGGCCAGGTACACCTGGTCCACGCCGTGACCGCCGGTCAGCTCGGCGACGGCGGCTTCCACGGCCGCGGACGCGGGATCACCGCACGCCGCCGCACCCAGGCGCTCGGCGAGCTCGCAACGCACCGGGTCCGGGTCGGCCCCGACGACGCGGACCCCCGAGGCGGCGAGGAGCTGCACCACCAGCTGCCCGATCAGTCCGAGGCCGATGACCAGCGCCACCTCGCCGAGCTGCGGCTCGCCCTGGCGCACGCCCTGCATCGCGATCGACCCGACGGTGCCGAAGGCCGCGTGGCGCGGCGCGAGGCCGTCCGGCACGGGGGTGTAGAGGTTCTTCGGCACCCAGTTCAGCTCGGCGTGCAGCGCGTGCTCGTTGCCGGCGCAGGCCACGAGGTCGCCGACCTTCACGTCGTCGATCCCGGCGCCGACCTGCTCGACCACCCCGCACAGCGAGTACCCCAGCGGCGTGTAGGAGTCCAGCCGGCCCATCACCTTGCGGTAGGTGGCGGGCACCCCGTTCGTGGCCACGCTCTGCATGACCTTGGCCACCTGGTCCGGTCGGGACCGGGCCTTGCCCACCATCGACATGCCGGCCTCGGACACCTTCATCAGCTCGGTGCCGGTGGATATCAGCGAGTAGGCGGTCCTGACCAGCACACCGTCCGGCTTGCACCCCGGCTCCGGCACGTCGAGCAGTGCCAGTTCGCCGCTCTTGTAGTTCTGCACAACCTGTTTCACCGGAACTCCTGTTGTTCAAGCCGTCAAGTCAGGGCCCTGGCCGGAGCCAGAGGTCGCGCCGCGGTACCAGTACTCAAGGGTCAGCACGTGCCACAGATGCTTGGAGAAGTCCCGCTGCCCGGAGGCGTCCTCGGCGACCATGCGCGCCAGCGCGTCGCGGCGCAGGAACCCGGAGTTGACGAGCACGCCGTCGTGCACCACCTCGCGTACCAGCGGTGCCAGGTCCCGGCTCATCCAGGCCCGCAGCGGGGCGCTGAACAGGCCCTTGGGCCGGTACACGATCTCCCGGGGCAGGATCGAGCCGGCCGCCTCCTTCAGGACGGCCTTGCCCTGCCGTCCGACGATCTTGCGATCGCCTGGCACGGCGAACGCCGCCTTGACCACCTCGACGTCCACGTACGGCACCCGCACCTCGGTCGACGCGGCCATGCTGGAGCGGTCCGTGTAGGCGAGGTTCAGGCCCGGCAGGAACATCCGGGCGTCGCCCAGGCACATGCGGTTCACGAAGTCGTCGAGGTCGTTGTCCCGGTAGACGTCCGCGTGCTCGGTCAGTACGTCGTCGACCGTCCCGGCGAGGTCCGGATCGATCAGGGCGAGCAACTCGTCCCGGTCGTACATGGTGTAGCTCCGCCGGAACGCGGTCTCCTCCGGCAGATCGGCGAAGGAGAGGAAGCGCTTCGCGAACCGCACCGACCGGTACCCCCGCCGGGCCGTGGCGACCGGCAGCCGGTCCACTGCACCGGACAGGGCGCGCCGCAGGGGCCGCGGGACGCGCTGGTAGCGCAGCGCGAGCAGGTTGGCCAGGTGCTTGCGGTAGCCGGCGAACAGCTCGTCGGCGCCCATCCCCGAGAGCATCACCTTGACCCCGGCCTCCCGGGCGGCCTGGCAGATCAGGAAGGTGTTGATCGCGGCGGGGTCGCCGATCGGCTCGTCCAGGTGATGGGTCATCCGCGGCAGCAGGTCGAGCACGTTCGGGGCGATCTCGATCTCGTGCAGGTCGACGCCGAACCGCTCGGCCACCCGCCGGGCGTAGCGGAGGTCGTCCGGCATCGCCTCGAACTTGGCGTCCTCGGGGCGGAACCCGATCGTGTAGGCGGAGATCCCGGGGCGGTCGCGGGCCGCCAGCGCGGTCAGGTAGCTGGAGTCGAGACCGCCGGACAGGAAGGTCGCCACGGGGACGTCGGAGAGCAGGTGGCGGCGGGTCGACTCCTCGACGACGGCGGCGACATCCGGGCGCTCGCCGCTCCGGGCCCGCTCCTGCCCCTCGGCGGCGACGTCCCGGAGGTTCCAGTACCTGCCCCGCTCCACCCGGCCGTCGGGCCGGCAACGGAGCCAGCTCCCCGGGGGCAGCTTCTCCGCCTCGCGGAACGCGCAGCGCGAGTCCGGCACCCAGTAGTACAGCAGCGAGGCCACCAGCGCCGCGTGGTCCACCTGGAGGGACCCGCCGGTGGCGGCGGCGAGCGCCTTGAGTTCGGAGGCGAACACCAGGCCCCCACCACGCCGGAGCAGGAACAACGGCTTGACGCCGAGCTGGTCGCGGGCGAGCACCAGGTCACCGGTTCGCTCGTCGAAGATCCCGAACGCGAACATGCCGCGCAGCCGCGGCAGGCAGTCCGTGCCCCAGCGCCGCCAGGCCTCCAGCAGCACCTCGGTGTCGGAGGTGCCCCGGAAGCGCACCCCGGTGGCCGCCAGTTCGGCGCGCAGCTCGGGCGCGTTGTACAGCTCGCCGTTGTACGTCAGGACGAGGCCGCCCGAGACCATCGGCTGGGCGCCGGTCTCGGACAGGTCGATGATGGCGAGCCGTCGATGCCCGAGGTGCACTTCCCCGTCACCGGCGTGGTGGCTGTACCGGCCGGCCCCGTCCGGACCGCGGTGGGCGAGGGTGTCGGTGAGCCGGTCGGTCACGACCTTCCCGTCCGGCCACCGGTACGTGCCTGCGATGCCACACATGTCCTACCGCGCTTCCTGGTCGATGTCCGGGACTCGTGCCCATGACGGCCCCTCCGGCCGAGGCCGGTCCGTCCCGTTCCGGCGGGCCGTCGCCTCGTTGTGGCCGCGCAGCGCGGTGTGCGCCCCGTCCCACAGCGTGCCGTCGGTCCGATCACGCGGATCGGGGTCGATCACCACCACGCCGATCACCGCGATGCCCAGGTCCGCGAGCTGCCGGGCCACGGTGTGCAGCCATGCGGCGCTGCCGTGCCCGGCCCGCACGACGAGCACCGTCCGCGTGCCGAGGTACTGGAGGTCGGTCCACGCCGCGCCGGGCGCCACCGAGCCGACGCCGAGCCGGCGCTCCTGCCGGGACGGGTTCGCGGCGCTCTCGCCGTCGACCACGGCGGGGTCTCCCGGCTTCGGCTGGTGATGGGCGAGCCTCCGGCCCGGCAGGCCGTCGACGATCACCACCGGTCCCTCCTCCGCCAGTGCGGCGGCGAGGTCCAGGGCGATCACGCTCGTGGTGCGCGCACAGCCCAGATCCAGCAGCGACACCGGTTCTGCGGAGCCTCGCAGGGTGCGGGCCAGGGTCGTGGTGAGCCGTGTCCGCGCAGCCCGGGACCGCCGGCCCTGCCACGGCCCGGCCGACCGTCGGTGCGTGCGACGCAGCTCCGCGACGACCGAGGCGCCGAGGTTCGCCGCGATCTCCCGGCGCAGCACGGGACGGTCCGCCACCACGGCGCCGACCGCGGCCACCGCGAGCCCGAGGACGAGTCCGAGGACGAGCCCGACCCCCGCGTTGGTGACGGCGGCCCTGGGCAGGGAGTGCCGCACCGCGCGCGCGTCGTCCACGATCTGCGTGCCGGCGATGAGCCGGGGCGCGCCGATGCGCGCCTCCGCGGCCCGCCGGCCGAAGTCGGTGATCCGCGAACCGAGTTCGGCCCGGCGGGTGAAGAGGGACTCCATGTTCGCCGACGCCTTCGGCCCGCTCTGCGGCGACGAGTCCCCGATGGCCTTGTTGACCTGGGCGAGTTCGTCCTGCATGCGGTCACGCTGGTCCAGCAGGGTCTTGGCCTCGGCGTCCGCGGCCTCCCGGATGCGCCGCACGTGGTCCGCGACGAACGCGTCGGCCAGCGCCTTCGCCCGGGCCGTCGCCTCCGCGTCGCCGGCACCCGTCACGGTGATCTGGAGCAGGTTGTTGGACAGGCCGACACCCCCGTAGTCCCGCATGAAGTCCTCCGGTTTCTCCGGGGATCCGAGGGCTTGCAGGGCCTTGCCGGCGATCCGCGTGGTGTGCAGCAGTCCGACGTCGGTGCGGATCAGCGTTCCGGGGTCGTTCGGCTGGTCCGCCTGGTGGGCCACCAGCACCGTGGTCACCGCGGTCGGCGGCGGGGGCATGAGGATCGCCACCGCCGCGCCGACGAGCAGCCCCAACAGCGCCATGCAGGACCAGAGGCGGCGGCGCCTGCGCACCGCGACCACCAGTGCCTGGAGGTCCAGCAGGGGAGCGGCGGCCGACGGCTGCGACGGCGCGGGCGTGCTCACGCCGAACCTCCCGACGCGTCGACGCCCACCGCGAAGGCCGGCGTGGTGTCCTGCGCGGGATCGCCGGCGGACTTCTCCGGACGGGCCCGGACCATGCCGGCGAGGACGACGCCGACGACCTCCTGCCGGGCATCCGCACACGCCCCGGCGATGTCGGCGAGTTCCGCCGCGGTCCAGTGGCCCGCGCTGAGCACGACCACGGCACCGGACTCGTCGTCACGCTCGGGCACCAGCGGCCGGGACACCGACACCTCCACCACCCGCAACGGCGGTTCGCCCTCGGCCTCGACGACGAGTTGCCCGGCCGCCCCGAGGGCGGTCTCGTCGCCCTCCGGAACGATGACCAACAGCGGCCGGGGGAATGGCAGTCGCTCCCGCAGGCGGGCGCACACCCGCCGGTAGCGGACGCGCCGACCGGCCTCGTCCCCGGAGGCCCGCGGGGCCGGTACGTCCCACCGGACGTCGAGGCCGAGCAGCCGCCGGATCACGGCCCGCGGGCCGCGGCCCTCCGACCGGTGCACGAGCCGATCGCCGGGTACGTCGACCGTACCCAGCAGCGTCGAGCCCAGCGCCGCGGCGATCTCCGCCTCGGTGCGCAGCCGGCGACTCATCCGTGCGGTGGCGAGATGACCGATGACCGCGAGCAGGAAGAACAGCAGCGCCCCGCCGCCGACGAGCTGCACCCTCGTCGGCGGTGCCTCGCCGGTGGGCCGGGCCGACGGACCCATGACGACCATGGTGGCCTTGTCGGCGGCCGGGTCGGCCTGTTCCAGTTTCTTGACGGCCTCTTGCAGCGCGGTACGCAGTTTCGCGAGTTCGGTACGGGTCTGCACGCTCTCCACGGACTTCCCCGGATCGGCCGCGTCGGCGAGCTCGGTGATGCGGCGGCTGGTCTGCATCACCATCTGCCGCAGCGCCTCGGGCCGCGCCGCCGCCTCGGGATCGGCGCCGGCGCCCGCGATCCGTGTGGCGAACGTGACGAACTGCCGGGCCACCTCGTCGGAGAGCCGCTGTGCGCGCTCCGGGGTGTCCGAGGTGCCCGAGATCGTGATGATGTTCCCGTCGGCGGTGGTGGCGCTCACCCGATCGCGCAGCTCGCTGCCGCTGACCTCGGTCCAGCCGAGGGTGGCGGCAGCGCGGTCGAGCACCACCGAACTGGTCGCGATCTCCGCCTGGGTCAGCAGCTCGCGCTCCTGCCACGCCCCCGGCAGCAGGACCGATGCCGACGTCGTGTACTGCGGCGGGAACAGCAACGAGGTGCCGTAGCCGACGAGCGCACCCACCACGACGAGGAGGGTGAGGAGTCGCCGGCGCCGACGGATGATCCGCCCCATCGTGACCAGGCGTATCGTGTCATCACTCAACGGTGCGGCCTCCTCCCGCCCGGTCCGGGTCGCCCGTCGACACCTGAGCGGTGTCGGGGCGGGCCGCGGCGTAGGCGGCGAGCAACGAGGCTTGCGAGTTCCGCCAGGAGAGCGGCCCGTTGATCCGCTCCTGGCCGATCTTGCCCATGTGGGCCCGCTTCTCCGGATCGTCCAACAGCAGCGCGATGAGCCTGGCGAACTCGGCCTCGTCGTTGGCCGGCGCGTAGACGGCGGCCTCCCCGGCGGAGACCCGCGCCTCACGGAGGTCGAACGAGACGATCGGCCGACCCATCACCATGTACTCCAGGACCTTGTTCATGGTCGACACGTCGTTGAGTGGATTGAGCGGATCGGGGGACAGACACACGTCCGCGGTGGACAGGTAGCGCACCAGGTCGGCGTCCGGGATGCGCCCGGTGAACTGCACCTGCTCCGAGAGGCCGAGCCGCCGGGACAGCTCCACCATCGCGTCGAAGCTGTCGCCGGCGCCGACGAACACCGCGTGCCAGTCGGTCCGCCCGAGCTCGTCGCGCAGCTTCGCGAGGGCCCGCAAGGCGTAGTCGACGCCGTCCTGCGGCCCCATGACGCCGAGGTAACACAGCAGATGGGGCTTGCCGCGCTTCAGCTCCGGCTCGGGTGGCACCGGCCGGAACCGGTCGGTGTCGGGCGCGCTGCGCACCACGAACACGTCCTCGGCCCGCCGACCGCCACGGCGCATGGCGACGTCCCGGTAGCTCTCGTTCGTGGCGAGCACGATGTCGGCGGCGCGGTAGGTCCGCCGTTCCAGCGCGAGCACGGCGCGGTACAGCAGGTCCTGGCCGCGGTCGAACCGGGAGAGGTACAACTCGGGTACCAGGTCGTGCTGGTCGAAGACGAACCGCGCCCCACGCCGCTTCAGCCACAGCGCCGGCAGGAACAGCAGGTCCGGCGGATTGCAGGCGTGGACCACGTCGACCGGGCCGACCTTGCGGGCCAGCCGGACCGTGTGCCACAACGCCGATCCGTACTCCTGGAGGTAGCCGGCCGGCCCTCCGGTGGCCGCGCGCAACGGGTAGCGGTGGATCCGCACCCCGTCGATCTCGACCTCCGCCTCGGTGTCCCGGCTGGTCCCTTGGGGACAGATCACGTGCACCGTCCAGCCCGCGTCGCGCAGCGTCGTGCACTCCTGCCACACACGCCGGTCGAACGGCACCGACAGGTTCTCCACGAGGACCAGCGCACGACGGGTCGCCCCGCCGCGGCCGGTCGCGTCACCAAGCAAGGCCCATGTACCCCGGTTCGGCCCGACGCGCCTCGGCGTCGGGGAGGCGGACGAGATCGACGATCAGAGTGCCGTCACCATGGGGGAGCGCCGACAACACGGCCGGATCCCTGGTTCCGACCAGGCACACCTCGGCATGCTCCAGCACCTCACCGATGGATTCGGCGAGCAGTTGCGCGAGGTGGGGCAGCCGCGTCTCGATGTACTCGCGGTTGGCGCCGAGGAGTCGGGAGAGGTTCACATTGGGGTCGTAGATCCGCAGGTCGTAACCCTTGCCGAAGAGTCTCTCCGCCAGCTCGACGAGCGGGCTCTCGCGGAGGTCGTCGGTACCGGGTTTGAAGGACAGCCCGAACAGGCCCACCCGACGCTTGCCGGTGCGCGCGACCAACTCCACCGCGCGTTGCAGGTGTTCGGAGTTGGAGGGCAGCACATGGGCGAGGATGGGCACCGAGATGTCGGCGCTTCGTGCCGCGTGGAGCAGGCTGCGCAGGTCCTTGGGCAGGCAGGAGCCGCCGAAGGCGAATCCGGGCCGCAGGTAGGCGGGGCTGATGTTCAGCTTGCGGTCGGCGAGGAACACGTCCACCACCTGGTGGGTGTCCACTCCCAGGGCGTGGCACACGGCGCCCAGCTCGTTCGCGAAGCCGATCTTGAGGCCGTGGAACGCGTTGTCCGCGTACTTGATCGCCTCGGCCGTCGGGATCGGCACCCGGAACACCTCACCGGGCAGTCCGTCGTACAACGCCTCCACCACGTCGCCGCTCGCCGGGTCGAGTTCGCCGATGACGGTCTTGGGCGGGTCGAAGAAGTCCTGCACGCTCGTGCCCTCGCGCAGGAACTCGGGGTTGACCGCGATCCCGATGTCCACGCCGGCGGTGCCGCCGATGTACTTCTCCAGGATCGGTACCAGCAGGTTCAGGCAGGTGCCCGGCAGCATGGTGCTGCGGAACACGATGGTCTGCCGCCCACCCCGCTCGGCCACCGCGGCACCGATCTGCTCGGTGACCCGCTCCAGGTACGTGGTGCACAGGCTGCCGTTGGGCTCCGACGGCGTGCCCACGCACACCAGCGACACGTCACTGCCCATGATCGCCTCGCGGACGTCGCTGGTGGCGCGCAACGCCCCGGACCCCACGACCTCGGCGATGAGCTCGCTGATCCGCTCTTCGACCACCGGGGCCTTGCCGGCGTTGACCAGGTCGACCTTCGCCTGGTTCACGTCCACCCCGATGACCTCGTGCCCCAGGCTGGCCAGGCACGCGGCCGACACGCAGCCGACGTAGCCGAGCCCTAAGACGCTGACCCTCATAACCCGTTCCTCCCCCCAGGCAGGCCCTTTTGGCCTGCCGTACGTGAGCCGACCGGACAACGTTCACCGCGCATCAGTAGGCGCCCTGCCCCTGAACCACCGCGCGCAGCGTCTTCCACAAAATCACCGTGTCGAGGGCGAGCGACCAGTCCTCCACGTACCGCAGGTCCAGCCGGACCGCCTCCTCCCACGGCAGGTCGCTGCGTCCGCTGATCTGCCACAGGCCGGTGAGCCCGGGCTTGACCAGCAGGCGCCGCCGGATGTCCGGGCCGTAGGCGGCGGACTCCTCCGGCAACGGAGGCCGCGGACCGACGAGGGACATCGATCCGGTGAGCACGTTGAGGAGCTGCGGGAGCTCGTCGATCGAGTACCGGCGCAGCATCGATCCCACCCGGGTCACCCGTGGATCCCGGCGGAGTTTGAACAGCAGGCCGGCGCCCTCGTTGAGCTCGGCCAGCGCGGCACGTGCCCTGTCGGCCCCGGAGACCATGGTGCGGAACTTGACCATGGTGAACTCGCGGCCGTCCTTGCCGACCCTGCGCTGCCGGTAGAACACCCCACCGCGGCTGTCCGTCAGGACGAGCAGTGCGACGAGCGCCATCAGGGGTGTGAACAGCATCAGCAACACCAGCGCGCCCAGTCGGTCGACGACCTCTTTGACCGCCCGGCGTGCCCCGGTGAAGATCGGCATGCTGACCCGCAGGAGCGGGATCCCGAGGACCGCGTCGACGTGCAGCCGCGGGCCGGCCACTTCCATCAGCACGGGGGCCACGACCATCTCGGCATCGCTGCCTTCGAGGTTCCAGGCCAGTCGTTGCAGCCGGTCCGGGGACCAGTGCGGGTCCGGGGTGACCGCGACGACACGGTAGCCGTCACGGTGGACGTGGCCCGCGACGTCCGTCAGTCGGCCGACGACGGGCACTCCGTCCAGGTGGTCACCGTCGAGCCAGAGGCCGTCCGGCGTGCACACGGCCTCCACCCGCCACCCGAGGTGCGGAAACTTGCGGGTTCGGGCGATCAGATCGCGCACGGTGGCCGGGCTTCCGGCGGCGAGCACCGGTCGCAGGCACCGCCCTTCCTTGCGCTGTTTGTGCAGCCACAGGCGCAGCAGGTACCGCTCGGTCATGGTGACGAGCGCGATCGCCGGTATCGCGACGAAGATCCAGAGCTTGATGTTGTGCGAGGTGAGGGCGATCCCGCCGAGGGCCAGTACGACGGCCGCCGTGAACAGTGAGCGTCCCAGCCGGCGGAACTCCTCGGCGCCCTGCCCGAGTACGGCCGGCGCCCAGGACCGGGTCACCGCAAGCGCTCCCAGCACCAAGAGCTCGGTGCCGAAGGCGAGGATCCTCCACTTCTCGTGCCAGTTGGCGGCGTCCCTGACCCCGAAGAAGCCGCCTATCGCCACCACCACGAAGGCGGTGGCCACGGTGTCGCTGATGATCACCGTATGGCGGTACCGCTGCGCCCAGTCGATCGCGGGCCGGCTGATCACTCCGTTCGCCGCGCGCCCGGGCGCCGATAATAACGGGCCGACCAACTCCCCATCGCCCTGCTGCACGGTTCCCCCCAGGTCGCCCGTGGACTCCACGTGTTCGTTCCACACGGTTCCTCCCCCCGGGAGGCCCGCGCCCCCCGCACTGTTCGTCCCCCGGGAGGCCCCACCTCCCGTGCCGCGCCGTTCGTCCCCGTCGGGAGGCCCCCGCCCCCCGCGCCGCGCTGTGCTTTCCCCGGGGGGACTCGGCCCCCCGCACGGCATGCCTGGCCCCTGCGGCACGGGTGGCAGAAGCCCACCCGGCCGACAGCGGATACGCATGTCCTGTCAGGGCCCCGAGGCGTGCGGGAACCCGTTGACGATTGCCCCCCGGCCCAAGGCTCCCCCCTCGGGCTCCACGAATCGATCACTCACGTCGGACGCCGGGTACGTGAATGCCGGCGGTCCATGACGTCAGAGCTGTAGATCACTGTGTGGTGCTTCGTGTCCAAGGATGCGAAGCACGGTCAATCTAGAGCATGGCGGGCCCCCTGAAGAGGGGAATGTATGCAACTTGTGCTCAGGCTTTGAAGGTTGACCTTCGAAGGGTGAAGGTCCGGCGGTTCCCCGAAGGCGAGGGCGTGCCGTGTGACCTGTGCTGACGGGAGTTCTCCGGGCTGTCGACAGCCCGGCGCCCGCGGTGTTTCGGTACTGCTGTTCGGATCCGCCGAGGGCCCGTAACGGAGCCGCCCGGCCGCCGGCGCCGTACGTGGAGGACGCGCGCCGGCCCGGGACGGCGTCCGGGGCGCGCTCAGGCGAGCGCGGGGCGAGGTGGCCGCCGGCGCACTGGCCGGAATGGGTCGGGTTGTCATTTATGCTTCAAGGCGGCCGCGCGGCGGTGGCTCGTCGCGGTCCGCGGCACCTCGGAACGGTCGGGTCCGGTCGGTCGAGGTGCGCGGCGTGCGTGGGGGCCCTGGTATGGACGGGAACCACAGGACGCTGGTCGAGAAGGTCTTGGGGAATCGAGCGACCGCCGACACGCGTCTCAGTGGTGTGGGGTGCACAACCCCCCGCCCGTGAACAGAAGACCCCCAGGGAGAAGTGAGGTATGCCGGTGATCTGCGTCGGAGGCATGATCGGGATCGGCAAGACGAGCGTGGCCGAGCTGCTCGCCAAGGAGCTGGGCAGCGACGTCTTCTACGAGAGCGTGGAAGACAATCCGATCCTTCCGCTCTTCTACACGGCGAGCCCCGAGGAGATCCAGGCCAAGCGCTACCCCTTCCTCCTCCAGCTCTACTTCCTGCAGACCCGGTTCGCCTCGATCAAGGAGGCGTACAAGCAGGGCGACAACGTCCTCGACCGGTCCATCTACGAGGACTGGTACTTCGCCAAGGTGAATCACGACCTCGGCCGGATCAGCTCCCTCGAGATGCGGGTGTACGAGGGGCTGCTCGACGAGATGATGCGCGAGATCGACGGCCTGCCGTACCGCAAGGCGCCCGATCTCATGGTCTACCTCAAGGCGGACTTCGAGACGGTGCTGCACCGCATCGGGCTGCGGGGCCGTGACTTCGAGCAGGACGAGGGCCTCGTCGCGTACTACCGGACGCTGTGGTCCGGCTACGACGACTGGGTGCACAAGCACTACTCGGCCAGCGAGGTCCTCGTCGTCGACATGAACCACACCGACGTGGTGAACAACCCCGAGGACGCGGCCCGCGTGGTGCGAGAGGTCAAGGACGCGCTGACGGTGTCGAGGCTCCGGGCCTGACGCAGTTCCCCGCGGGCGCCGCGACGAGGCGGCCGGTGCGCACACCACCGGTTCCGCCTCGGCGTCGGCCCGCGCGGGGGGCGGCCCCGTCAGCGCGCGGCGATCCGCTGGAGCGCCGCGCCCTGGTAGCGGGCCCCGGCGTTCCACAGGATGAAGGAGTTCATCTTGTTGGCCGCCGCGGCCTTGATCTGTTCGGCCACCTCGGCCGGCCCGTAGGTGCTGCCCATGGAGAAGTCCTGGAGCCACGGGACGATCTCGGTCCGGGTGCCCTTCGCCTGGCGGGCGAAGTCGGCGAGGGAACGCTGCACGATCGCGTACGGAGCGGTGTCGGGCTGCGCGACCCCGTACTCGCCCGGCCCCCAGTGGGACGGGTAGACCATGGGCGCGATGTAGTCGGTGACCTTGACCAGGGCGCCGATGTCCTGCGCGATCTCGGTGGGCCGGGTGGCTGCGATGCCGAAGACCGAGACGCCGAGGTAGGCGGCGTGCGGACGCAGCGCGGTGCGGGTTTCGGCGACGAACGAGGTGATGGACTGCTCGGGCGTGGCGCTGCCGATGCCCGGGAAGCGCATGTGGGACAGGGGGCCGTCCGGGCGGCGCACGTAGTCGTAGAGGATGTCGTCGAAGCCGAGCCGAGCCGCTTCGACGGCGAGGTCCCGGTTGTACGCGCGGACCGTCGGGTCGGCGAAGTTGGTGAAGGACAGGGCCCCGTAGTGGCCGCCGTCGTAGGGCTGTCCGGTCGGGGTCAGGACGAGCTGTTCGCCATGGCCGGACTTCCAGGCGGCCGCGCCGAGCAGGGGGTCGCGGAAGGCCACGATGCGGCCGATGACCTGGGCGCCGGCGGCGTGGATCTCGGCGATCGCCTTGCGGGCGTCGTAGTAGCCCTTGGCGGCGCCGATCCGGCGGGCCAGCGGCACCTGGGAGGCGTACCCGACCTCGCCGTCCTCGTCCTTGACGTCCAACTCGACCGCGTTGAGTTTGCCGCTGCGAACGAGGGCGAGGATGTTGCCGCGCAGGGTGTCGTCGCCCCATCCGATGGCGGTGATGTGCGCGGCACGGACCATGGGGCGACGGCCCCGGACGGACACGTCCTTGGTGGTGGTGTTCCCGGCGCGGTCCACCGCGGTGACCGTCGCGAGGGGGGTGCCCTTGGCAACCGTGATCTTGAAGGCCCCGGTCTTGTCGACGGGGACCTTCCTGCCGTTGACGGTCACCTCGGAGTCGGTGGACGCACGGCCGGTGAGGGTCACGGGGGCGACGACGTCCTTGACGTCGGGGTCGGCCACCGCCAGCTCGGGAGCGGTGGAGTCCACCCGGAAGCCCACGACCTTGCGGTACGAGGCGAAGGGGAAGCTGCTGTCGCCCGCCACCACCAAGGTGTGTCGGCCCTCGGAGAGGCGCGGGAGGACGAGTTTCAGGCGAGCGCCCTCGGCCGTGACGGGGACCGCCGTGCCGTCCAGGGTGGCGCGCAGCCCGTCCCTGCCGCCGGCCTCCTCGGTGGCCAGGTAGGCGCTGACCTGCGCCGCTTTGCGGCCGTCGAGGACGGCGCCGTCGCCCAGACCATGGAGGCCCGGGCCCGGCGCGAGGATGGTCCAGGCCCCGACGGCCGCTCCGGCCAGTCCGAGGGCCCCGGCCGTCGCCAACAGGGCGACCCGATGGGTCGGGCGGCGGAGGCGGAGGGGGGTGGCCGAGCGCGGTATGTGCTGGGGGGACATCGTGCCGTCCTTCGTGCCGTGGGCCGGATGCTGACTTCATTCATTGCCACACGGTGTCCCGGTCGCCACGTTCCGCCCGTAATTCACACGAATGCCGCGTTCGTGCTCGGCGTGGCGGCTACGCCATGCAGGGGGCCGTGCGGTACACGCGCTCCTACCGGAGGTAGGGATGGCGCGACACGTCCGCCACGGAGGGGTCTCTCATGCGCCACCCGCTCGTTCCGCTGGGCGCCCTGGTGGGCGCCGCCCTGCTCGCCTCCGGCTGCTCCGCGGGGCCGTCACCGACCACCGGCGAAAGCCGCGGGACCGCCTCGTCCGCGGCGGTCGGCCCCGTCGCAGCGAAAGCGCCGGCGGAGGTCGGCGCCGACGAACTCGGCCAGGTGCCCGTGCTGATGTACCACCAGCTCACCGAGAAGCCGGCCGGCGTCTACGACCGCACCCCGGCCGATTTCCGCGCCGAGATGGAGCGCCTCGCGCGGGAGGACTACGTGCCCGTGACGGCCCGGGACTTCCAGACGGGCCGCATCGACATCCCCGCCGGCACGCACCCGGTCGTCCTCACCTTCGACGACTCGACCAACAGCCAGGTACGGCTCGGGCCCGGCGGCACCCCGGCACCGGACACGGCCGTCGCCATCCTGACGGAGACGGCCGGGAAGTACCCCCGCTTCAAACCGGTGGCGACGTTCTTCGTCAACGCGGACGGCTTCTCGGCGACCGGTACCGCCAAGGCCCTGACCTGGCTGAAGGAGCACGGGCACGAGGTCGCCAACCACACCGACCGCCACGAGAACCTGCGCTCCCTGGACCAGGCGGGTGCCACGCGGGCGATCTCGGCCGGACAGCTCGCGATCGAGAAGGCGGCGCCCGGGACACGGGTCACCTCACTCGCCCTGCCCTTCGGTGCCATGCCCGAGCCGGCCGGAATCGCCGCGCGGGGAACGGGCTACCGTTACGACGGGGTGTACCTCGTGGGGGCCAACCCCTCGGTCTCACCGTTCGCGAACACGTTCACGCCCGGCGCGATCCCGCGGATCCGTTCGGCGGGGCCCGAGGGCGAGGACGCCGACTTCGGCTCCTCGCGCTGGCTGGACAAGCTCGCCGCGGGAAAGAACCGGTACGTATCCGACGGGGACCCGAACACCGTCGCCTTCCCGAGCGCCTCGCGGAACCGACTGTCCCCGGCTTTCGCGCAGCGCGCCCGCCCGTACTGAGCGGCGCGCGCGGCCGGTCGGCCGGTTCCGCCGGGGTGTTCTGACGGCCAAGCCCCGACAAGATCCGAAAGAGACGACCTAGTCGTGCCGGGGCCAGAGGGGTCCCTGATCGGTCCAGGTGACACCCTTGTTGCGGCAGAGGCAGAAGGGGTGGCCGATGGGGTCGGTGTAGACGCGGAAGCCGTAGCCGTCGGTGCCGATGCAGTCCCGCTGCAGGGTCGCGCCGAGGGCCAGGACGCGGTGCTGTTCGTCCTCGATGTCGTCGACTTCGAAGTCGAGGTGGAACTGCTTGGGGTGCTCGCTGTCGGGCCACTGCGGGGCGCGGTAGTCCTCCACCTGGATGAAGGCCAGTTCGATCTCACCGAACCGGATGCCGGCCCAGTTCTCGTCACTGCCCTCCTTGACGGGGAGCCCCGTCACCTCGGAGTAGAAGGCTGCGAGCTTCATCGTATCCGGGCAATCGATGATGAAATCGGTGAGTCGTAGCATCAAGCGATCTTGCCACAAGGCCACATGAGCCGGACTTCGAGACAGGCGACCGAGAACTCCCCACAGGGCGCTCGCCGGTGCCCCGCGCGCCACCGGGCTCCGCACCGGCAGGTGCGTGGCCCTCCGAACGTTCATCCCCTGTCAGGCCGCCCCGCCTCCGGGTCGCGGCCGGTCGGCGTGCGCGGCCCGGCCCGGTGCCGTGTGTGGGGTGGCCGGTTCCTCCTGTCGGCCCGCGGCGAGGTTCCGTGTCGCGTCCGTGTCGTCACACCGTAGAAGACCGCGAAGCGGAGGCATATGTGGCCGCCCCTCACGATCGGGCTCCTTTCTGTGTGTGCGGACGCCACTGCGCGCACGATCCGACGATTCCCGACGCCTCCGACGGGTGGGGCTGCCGGCCCTGCCGCAATTGCCGATTCGCGGACCTTCGGCACCTTGCCGCCGTCGGCTTTATGGGTTACGGAGAACGCCGACGGCTTCCGTGATTGCGCAATACCACGGAGGGTCCGTCAGGTCTCCCGGATCATCCGAACTGCGGATCGTGTCAAGTGCATTAGTTTAGGAAGGGAGCATTCCGCTATGGGTGATGACCGAACCTTGACCGGACTGGCTGATTTCTGCCCTGATGACGATTGTGATGCATGGCACATCCTCGCCCCTTCAAATCGGTCAAAGAGGTGCATTGCCTACAGAAATCGAGCGGAGTGAGTGATTCTGTTGGCGAAAACTGAACGGTCGCCCATCGGTGGGACATTACCGAGGCTTGACCTCGATATACCGGTCTCCATAACCTCCGGATCGTGCTTGCGCCGCCGATCAACGGTGCATCAGTTACGTCAAACCATTTGACCGGAGGGTTGTATGTACGACGTTATTGTTGTAGGTGGCCGCTGTGCAGGATCGCCCGTTGCGATGCTGCTGGCTCGACAGGGGCACCGGGTGCTCGTGGTGGATCGGGCCTCATTTCCCAGCGACACGGTGTCGACCCACTACATTCACCAGGCCGGCCTGCTGAAGCTTCAGGACTGGGGTCTGCTCGACGAGATCATCGCGGCCAAGACGCCGGCGCTCCGAAAAATGCATTACTCCTATCGGGGCATCGATCTCAACGGGTTCGCCGATCCCGTGGACGGAGTCGACGCCGTCTACTGTCCGCGCCGCACCGTGTTGGACGAGATCCTCGTCAACGCCGCCCGCAGGGCCGGCGCCGAGGTCATCGAAGGGTTCACCGTATCCGACCTGGTCTTCACCGACGGCCGTGTGACCGGAATCCGCGGACGCGAAGGGGACGGTCCGGAGCGGGAGTTCCGCGCCACCGTGGTCATCGGAGCCGACGGCTTCCACTCGACGGTCGCCAAGAAGGTGGGTGCGGAGCTGTACAACGTGCGCCCCGCGGCAGGCTTCATCTACTACTCGTACTACAGCGGGCTCGACGACTGGGGTCTGCACCACAAGACCGGGTTCAACGAGAAGTGGTTCGGCACCTGGCCGACGAACGACGGCGTGAACATGCTGGCCGTCATCTGCACGCGACGCCAGCTCAAGGAGTTCCGCCAGGACGTCGAGGCCGGCTTCCAGGGCGTGTTCGACGACGTGTCCCCGGAGATGGGGGCGCAACTGCGCGACCAGGGACGGCGCGAAGAGGACTTCAGGCCGATGCGCTACCCGGACAACTACTACCGCCGCGCGTACGGTCCCGGCTGGGCCCTGGTGGGAGACGCCGGCTACCACAAGGACCCCTACACGGGATGGGGCATCACCGACGGCTTCCTGCACGGCGAACTCCTCGCGGAGCGCGTCCACCAGGGCCTGACGGGCGAGCGGCAGATGGACGAGGCGCTCGCCGAGTACAACAAGGTGCGCGACGAGGAGAGCGCCGGCGTCTACGACTTCACGACGACGCTCGGCGAACTCACCGAACTCCCGCCCTTCTTCCGGGCGACGATGGCCGCGATGGGCCAGACCCAGGAGTGGACCAACAAGATGCTCGGCCTGATCGGCGGAGTCGTCCCGGACTACGAGGTCTACGCGCCCGACGCCCTTGAGCAGCTCTACGACGCCGCCGGGACGCCGCAGGAGGAACGGATCTACGACCCGGCCGGCTGACTTCCCCCGCCTCATCGAGTCCCACGGGACACGAACGTCAAGTGCCGTGCGTCGAGCGTGCCGTTACCGGCGCTCGCGCCGGCGCTTCGCGCCACCCCCACCCGGGCAGCCGTGCAGATCCCCACGGAGGACGGCGGGCCCGCCCGCGGACAGCCCCGGCGGCGGTCCGAGCACCCGGCGGTCCGAGCCCCCGGCGAGTCGCCCGCCCCGTAGCCGTCCGACCCCCAGGGCAGTCGCCCGACCACTCACCGACCGGGCCCCGCGCGCCCCGTCGATCGTGACCGCCGCGCCCTGTCGGCCCGGCCGCTTCTTCCCCATCAGTGTTCAGTCACCCTGCCGTCCCGCCCCCGGCGAGGCTCGGTGCGGCCTTCCCCACAGGCCCCGAGCCCCAGGCGTTTCGGCACTGCCTTCGATGCGCTTCACCCTCTGAGGGAGCCCAGCAGATGACGCGTGCGACCAGCATGTTCGATCTCATCAGTGACCAGGACGAGGAAAGGCCCTACTTCGAGACAGGCGGCATCGGCAGGTCCCACGAGTTCTACACCGGTGAGGAGCAGTACCGGCAGGAGATGTCCCGCATCTACGGCCGGCGGTGGCTCCCCGTGGACCACGTCTCCCGCCTCAAGGAGAAGGGTGCCTACAGCACCCTGAACATCGGCACCGGCTCCGTCCTCCTCCTCCACGGGGACAACGGGATCCAGGCCTACCACAACTACTGCCGGCACCGCGGGTACAAGCTCGTCGAGGAAGCCACGGGCAAGCGGCAGAGCCTGGTGTGCCTCTACCACTGCTGGGTGTACGACCGGAACGGCAAGCTGAAGAGCCTCAACGGCACCTACCTGGACCACTTCTTCGAGAAGGAGAAGAACGGTCTGCTGCCGGTGCGCACCGAGGTCCGGTTCGGGGTCGTCTTCATCGCCCTCTCCGACGACGCGCCCGACCTCGACGCCTCGCTCGGCGAGTTCGGCGAGTTCGCGAAGGTCTACGAGCTCGCCGACCTGGAGTGCGTCGAGGCGAAGGACTACCCGGTCGCCTCGAACTGGAAGCTCGTGGCGCACAACGTCAACGAGAGCCTGCACTTCCCGACCGCGCACAAGGACCTGCACCGCATCACCGACTTCGACGACGCGGGCACCTACGACCTCAAGGGCGACATCGTCGGGGCGTGGCAGTCGATCCGCAGCGGCTACAACTCCGTCTCCATGACGGGGCGCAGCGGCCGGACGCCCATGCAACAGGTTCCCGAAGGGGACCGGCTGAAGATCAACTGGATCACCATCCTGCCCAACCTCCTGTTCGGGTTCACGGCCGACTACGTGATGATGCAGTGGGTCTGGCCCGAGAGCCCCGGCACCTGCTTCGTCCGGCACTTCTGGCTCTTCCACCCCTCCGAGACCGCCAAGAGCGACTTCTCCCACGAGGCCGTGTTCGCCCTGTGGGACAAGGCGAACTACGAGGACTGGGAGATGTGCGAGCGCACGCACCGCGGCCTGTCCAACCCGCTGTGGACGCCCGGCCAGCTCTCGCTCGACGAGGAGGTCGTCTCCCAGATCGACTCCTGGGTCGCCCGTGAATGCGCCGAGGCCCCGGCCACCCTCGCGCACGGCGAGGACCCCGCCGCCCAGGGGGAACCCACCGCCGTCCGCGACGAGGACACCGCCGAGTCCGGGAAGGCCGCAGAGTGAGCACGACAGCCAACTGCTACCTCATCGGCGGTACCCGGGTCCTCACCCGGTGCGCCGCACAGCTCCTCGACTCCGGCGTGCGGATCGAGGGCGTCCTCAGCGACGACCCCGCGGTGACGGCCTGGGCCGACGCGCGGGGGATCCCCGTACTCGACCCGCACGCGGACCTGGCGCAGGCGCTCTCCGCGCGGCCGTTCGACTACCTCTTCAGCATGGTCAACTTCCGGATCCTGCCCGCCCCGGTCCTCGACCTGCCGAAGATCGCCGCGATCAACTTCCACGACGGGCCGCTGCCCCGCTACTCCGGCAGCCACGTCCCGGCCTGGGCGCTGTACGAGGGCGCGTCCCGACACGCGGCCACCTGGCACTCGATGACGGAGGCCGTGGACGCCGGCGGCGTGCTGCTGGAGCGCTGGTTCCCGATCCGCGACCATTCCACCGCCCTGTCCCTGACGTACGAGACGGCCGAGGTGGGCATCGAGCTCTTCGCCGACCTCGTCCCGCACGTGGTGGCGCGCACCCTGCCCGAGCCGCTCGACACGGGCGACCGCGAACGGCGGTTCTACCGGCGGTCCGACCGCATGGCGTCCGGCGGCATCATCCACGCCGGCACGTCCGCCGCCGAGGCCGAACGGCTCTCCAAGGCCCTGGACTACGGCTCCTTCCCGAACCCGCTCGGAGTGGCGACCCTCGTCACCGAGCAGGGTGCGGTGTTCACCCGGCAGATCAGGCTGATCCCGCGCGAGGACACCCGCACCGGGACCACCGTGCAGTCGGTGACCACGTCCGCCATCACCCTGGCGGCCCCGGACGCCGACCTCGTGCTGAGCGACTGGAGCGCCGTCGACGGGAGCGCGCTGAGTGGCCAGGCGGCCGCGCAGCGGCTCGGGATCACCCCGGGGGCGCCACTGCCGGCGGCCTCGGAGCAGCGGCTGGCGGACATCGCCGCCGCCCAGAAGGTGCTGCGGCCCCACGAGCCGTGGTGGCGCGCACGGCTGGAGCGGCTGCGCCCCGCCCCGCTGCCCGCCGACGACTTCTCCGCCGCGGCGGCCCACTACAGCCGCCACGAGCTGGCGTTCACCCCCGCCTCGCGGGAGGAGGCGGTCGCGGTCGTCCGCGCCTTCCTCACCGTCGTCGCCGAGCGCACCGGCGAGCAGGTCTTCGACTTCGCCTGGTCGCCGTCGGCCGCGCGGGTCCTCGCCGAGCGGACCCACGGCATCGCCGCCGCACGCTTCCCCGTGCGCTTCGACGGCGACACCACCCGCTCCCTCCAGGACAAGCTGGACGAGGCCGCGGCCCACCAGGGCTACGCCGGCGACCTCGAACTCCGGCTCGGCCTGGCCGGACGGCCGCTCGGCTCCGACGAGCCGGACTTCACCCGCGTCATGGTGTTGGACCGCGGCGCGGGGGAGGAGGCGTCCTGCGAACCGCACACCGAGATAGCCCTGCTGTGCCTGAAGGACGGGCCGCCCACGATCTTCGTCCGCGAGACCGCGATGGACGCGGACGCGGCACTGGACTTCACCGAGCAGGTCGAGGACCTGGTCCTGACCGCCCTGCTCCACGGTGAGGAGCCGCACCCCGCACCCCGCGCGGAGGAAAGCCCGGACGCACGGATCGAGGAGCACCACGCACCACCGGCCGCGTCCCTGCCGGACACCTCCGACGCCCCCGCCGCGTCCGGAACGCTCCTGGACCTGTTCGCCGCCGTCGCCGCCGACCGGCCCCGCGCCACCGCCGTCCGCAGCGGCGCCCACACGCTGGACTACGCCGGACTGGACGCCTGGGCCGACGCCGTCGCCGCCCGCCTGCACGACGAGGGCATCGAGTCGGGCTCGGTGGTCGCCGTCCTCATGGAGCGGGACATCGCGCTGCTCCCGGCCCTGCTCGGAATCCTGCGCGCCGGTGCGGCCTTCCTGCCCCTGGACCCCGGATACCCCGTGGACCGGCTCCGGCGGTACGTGGAGGTCTCGCAGTGCGACCTCATCGTCACCGACGACCGCACCCACGCCCTGGGCGCATCCCTGGGCCCGGCGCGGCGCGTACCCGACGCGGACGGTTCGGCGCAGGCCGTGCCGCCGAAGGTCACCGCCTCCGACCTCGCCTACCTCCTCTTCACCAGCGGCTCGACCGGAAACCCCAAGGGTGTGGAGGTCGAGCACGGGGCGCTGGCCAACTTCCTCACCGGGATCGGCGAACGCCTCGGAGTGTCGTGCGACGACACCGTGCTCGCGCACACCACCGTGGCCTTCGACATCTCCCTGCTGGAGCTCTTCCTCCCGCTCACGTCGGGTGCGACCGTGGTGCTGGCCTCGCGGGAGATCGCGGGAGACCCGTACCGTCTGGCCGAGCTCACGGCCGAGGTGACCGTGGCCCAGGCGACGCCCAGCCTGTGGCGCCTGCTGCTGGGCACCGGCTGGACCCCCGACGAACGGCTGACCGTCCTGTCCGGGGGCGAGTCCCTGCCGCCGGCCACCGCCGAGCGGCTCCACGCGGCGGCCCGCACCCTGTGGAACCTGTACGGCCCGACCGAGGCGACGATCTGGACCTCGTGCCACCGGGTCAGCTCGGTGGGCTCCTTCGTCCCGCTCGGCGAGCCCCTGCCCCACACGGAACTGCACGTCCTCGACGAGCGGTTGGAGCCGTGCGCCGCCGGATCCACGGGTGAGCTGTACCTGTCGGGCGCCGGTCTGGCCCGGGGGTACGCCGACAGGCCGGACCTCACGAACGACGTGTTCACCGTCCACCCCGTGACCGGCGTACGGCTCTACCGGACCGGCGACGAGGTACGCCTGCACATCGACGGCGCGATCGAGTGGCTCGGCCGTACCGACGCCCAGGTGAAGGTGCGCGGCAACCGCATCGAACCCGCCGAGATCGAGCGG
The DNA here is from genome assembly GCF_036231985.1 of Streptomyces sp. NBC_01426. Lineage (GTDB taxonomy): Bacteria > Actinomycetota > Actinomycetes > Streptomycetales > Streptomycetaceae > Streptomyces. The sequence goes on along the minus strand of NZ_CP109500.1, from coordinate 1,039,755 downwards.
GTGTTGGAGAGGTTCGACGGCATCACCGCCGCCGTGGTCGTCGCGGCACGGTTCGAGGGACGGGGCGAACCGAGGCTGACCGCCTACCTGGTGGGCGAGGACACGCCGACCAAGTCCCGACTCGACGCGTTCGTCGGCGCCTCCCTGCCCGGCTACATGGTGCCCGACGCCTACGTCAACCTCGACGCCATGCCGCTGACCGACAACGGCAAGGTGGCCCGCGCCCGGCTGCCGCTGCCGACGCGCGACACCATCATCCCCTCCGCCACCGGGTCCGCCTCCGCTGAGACAGCGCCCGCGGAGCCCGTGGCGTCCGTCGAGGCCGTGGAGCCCGTGGCGTCCGCGGACCCCTCGGAGCCGGCGACGGCCCCGATGACCGCGGAAGCGCTCGCCGAGTCGATCGCGGGAGTGTTCGCGGCCACGCTGGACCTTCCCGCCTTCGACGTGCACGCCAACTTCTTCGACCTGGGCGGCGACTCGGTCAACGTCACGTCCGCCGCCGTCGGCCTCGGCCGTGAGCTGGGCGCCGACATCACCGCCCCGTCGATCTTCGCCTCCGGTACCCCGGTGAAACTGGCCCGGCTGCTGGGCGCGGAGGGAGTGGTACCGCTGCAAGGCGGCCCGGAGACCGAAGGACCCGTCACGACCGCCCCGGCGGCGGCGCGTCCCGAGCCCCTCGCGACGGAACCCGTCACGAACGAGCGGGAGGCGACCGTACCCGCGCCGCCCACCCCCGTCGTGTCCGCGGTGCCGGCGCCCGCGGAGCCCACCCGGCCGGCCGCCGACGACTGCGCCCTGGCCGTCACCGGCATGGCGTGCAGGTTCCCCGGAGCCGCCACTCCGGACGAGTTCTGGCAGAACCTCGTCGACGGGGTGTCGAGCGTCGGGCACGCCCCGGACGGCAAGCGAGGCTGGGCCCACCTGTGGGCCGAGACCGGAGCCGACGACGTACGGATGGGCTGGGTCGACGGTGTCGAGTACTTCGACGCCGCCCGCTTCGGACTCACCGACCGCGAGGCCCGCCGCATGGATCCCCTCCAGCGGATCCTGCTCAGCGTGACGGCGGAGGCCCTGGAGAGCGGCGGCCACGACCACACCTCCCTCGGCGCCGCCACCGGCGTCTTCGTCGGCGCCATCGCGAGCGACTTCCCGGAGCTGGTGGCGCGGAGCATCGGGCACGACGACCCGCACGTGGCGACGGGCACCGCCCCCTCCATGCTCGCCAACCGGCTGTCACACGTCTTCGACTGGTCCGGGCCGAGCTTCGCCGTCGACACGGCCTGCTCGTCCTCCCTCGTCGCCCTGCACCAGGCGGCCATGCACCTGCGGGCGGGCGACGTGGACGCCGCCGTGGTCGGGGCCGCCAACCTGGTCCTCACCCCGGCCAAGACGCGCTCCTTCGTCCGCAACGGGATGCTGTCCCCGCAAGGGACGTGCCGCGCCTTCGACGACGGCGCCGACGGCTACGTACGAGGAGAGGGCGCGGGCGCCGTCATCCTCAAGCGGCTCGCCGACGCCGAACGCGACGGCGACCCCGTCCTGGCCGTCATCCGCGGTACCGCCGTCAACCACACCGGCGGCAGCGCCGGCTTCCTCACCGCCCCCAGCAGGCCGGCTCAGGAAGCGGTCCTGCGCAAGGCGCTGGCCGGCTCCGGGCGCACCGCCGCCGACATCGGCTACATCGAGGCGCACGGCACCGGCACCCAGCTCGGCGACCTCATCGAACTCGAAGCCCTGCACGCGGTCCTGGGCGGCCCGACCGGCCGGCAACCCGTCGCCGTGGGCTCGGTGAAGACCAACATCGGTCACCTGGAGCCGGCCGCGGGCATCGCCGGACTGATCAAGACGATCCTGACGCTCCAAGCGGGCCACATCCCGCCGTCGCTGAACTTCAGCACCCCCAACACGTCCTTCGACTTCGACACCTCACCCCTGTTCGTGGCCGACCGGCCCCGGCCGTGGGGGAGTGGCCCGCGCGTCGCGGGCGTCAGCAGCTTCGGCTTCGGCGGCGCGAACGCCCACGTGGTCGTCGAGGCCGGCCCGGCCACCGCACCGGAACACGACGAGACCGGCCCGCGGCTGCTGGTCCTCTCCGCGGGCTCGGACGAGGCGCTGCGCACGCTCGCACACCGGCTCGTGCTGATGCTGCGCTCCTCCTACTGCCCCTCCCTGGACGCACTGAGCGAGGCGAGCCGGCAGCGCCCGGCGGGTGCCCACCGGCTGGCCTGCGTGGCGGACAGCGTGGAGCAACTGGAGGACAAGGTGAGGCTGTTCCTGGCCGGGGTGGCCGACACCCGCTCCCTCCACGTGGGCGTGGCCTCGCGGGCGGCGCGCACCCACGACGAGTCCCTCGACGCCGGCGCCGACCGCTGGACGCTCGACGCGGCGGCCCGCGCGTTCGTCGGCGGCGCCGACCTGCCCGCCGGACCGCGACGCCTGGCGGGCGTGCGCTTCCCGACCCGGCCGCACGCCGAGAAGTACCTGTGGCTGGAGCCCGCCGAGCAGTCGAACGCCCCGGTATCGAACGCCCCCGCGCCGAACGTTCCCGTGTCGAACGCCCCCGTGCGCGAGGTCTGGCCCGGCCGGACGAGGACCACGTGGACGGAGCATCCGGAGGCCGCCGAGCACGTGGTCCTCGGCAAGCCGACACTGCCCGGCGCCGGATACCCCGGCAAGATCGCCGAACTGCTCGGCCGCGACCGGTTCGCGCTGCGGGACCTCACCTTCCGGGCGGCCGTAGAGACCCCCGCGACGCTCACCGCCGAGCGGGACGACGACGCGATCGCCTTTCGCGACGGTACCGGAGCACTGGTCGCCAACACCGAGGTGACCGCGCCCGAACAGCCCTCCCTCACCGCTCCGTCCGGCGCGGGCGGCTTCACCCCCGTCGCGCTCGGCGCGATGTACGAGGCCTTCGAGCGCGCCGGGCTCGACTACGGGGCCGGCTTCCGGACCGTGACCGCGCTCTCCGTGGCCCCCGGGCAGGCCACCGGCGTGCTGCGCGGCGTCGGGCGGACCACCGGCGCCGTGGACGCCCGGCTCCTGGACGGGGCCTTCCAGATCGCGCTCGCCGCGTGTGGTGCGCAGGGACTGTACGTTCCGTTCACCGTCGAGCGGCTCACCGTCCTCGGCCGACTTCCCGACACCGCCCGGGTCTACGCCCGGCGCGACCGGGACAGCGGACCGGACTCCGGGCTGCTGACCGCGAGCCTGGTGGTCCTCGACGGCGACGAACCCGTACTGGAGGCCCGCGGGATCACCTGGAAGCGGCTGTCCCCGGCACCGTCACCGGGAGGCGCGGGCGGCGACGCGCGGGGCGGCCACCGTCCCGCACCGGTCCCGGCGCGGAACCCGGCCCCGGTCTCCACCGCGGCGTCCAACGGCCACCGTCCCGCGCCGGCCCCCGGCCGCCCGACCGCCCGCGGTCTCGACGCGACGCTGGCCCGCTGGGTGGCGGCCGCCCTGGAGCTGGACGTCGACACACTGGAAACGGACCGTCCGCTCCAGGAGCAGGGGCTCGACTCGATGCTCGCGGTGTCGCTGGCCCAGGACATCCGGGCCAAGCTGGGCGTGGACATCCCCGTGACGCTCGTCCTGGAGGTCGGCACGGTCGACCGGCTGGCCGCCGAACTGAGGGACGAGTACGGAGTCACCTCGGCCCCCGCCGACGCAAGCCCCCCGCACGTGGGCGAGCCACCGCAGACGCCCCTCCCCGGGGAGCACGCGGAGCCCGCCCCGGCGCCGGTCCCCCTCGCGACATCGGCCCCCGCCCCGGCCCCGGTCGTGGAACCGAGCCGGGACCTGGTTCCCACAGACGCGCAGCCGGGGTACCCGGCATCCACCGACGCGGACCTGCACGACATCGCCGTCATCGGCTTCGACGGAGTGTTCCCGAACGCCGAGAGCGTCGAGGAGCTGTGGCGGGTCCTCGTGGAGGGCGAGGACTGCCTGACCGAGGTGCCGGAGTCCCGCTGGGACATCGACGCGTATTACGGAACGGACGGCGAACCGGGCACCGTCTACCTCAGGCGCGCGGGCTTCGTCCAAGGGCTGGCCGACTTCGACCCCGGGTTCTTCCGGTTGTCACCGGCGGAGGCGGCATGGATCGATCCCCAGCAGCGCCACCTCGTGCAGTCCGCCTGGCGGGCCCTGGAGGACGCCGGTCTGGCGGGGAAACCTCAACGCTCCACCGGCGTGTTCGTGGGCGCCAGCTACCAGCACTACCGCGACACGGTCGTCGGGGACGTCGTGCAGACGGCGGCGGGCCTGGGCAACCACAACGCGATCCTGGCGAACCGGGTCAGCTACTTCCTCGATCTGCACGGGCCGAGCATGACGATCGACACGTTGTGTTCGTCGTCGCTGGTCGCCCTGCACACGGCGGTGCGCAGCATCCGTGACGGTGAGTGCGAGCAGGCCGTCGTGGCCGGCGTGCACCTGGCCATGTCTCCCCAGTACTTCCAACTGGGCTCGCGCCTGCGGTCGTTCTCCCCGTCCAACGCCCTGCGGCCGTTCGATGCGGGGGCGGACGGGTTCGTGCCGGGTGAGGGTGTGGTGACGGTGGTGGTGAAGCCGCTCCGGGCCGCGGTGCGGGACGGTGACCGGATCCGGGGTGTCATCAAGGGCAGTGCGGTCAACCACGGTGGCCGCACCAGTGGGTTGACGGTCCCGAGCAGTGCGGCGCAACAGGAAGTGATCACCGCGGCGTTGCGGGACGCGGGCGTGTCGGTGGACTCGATCGGCCTGGTGGAGGCGCATGGGACGGGGACGGGTTTGGGTGATCCGATCGAGGTGGAGGGGTTGACGCGTGCGTGGCGGGGGGTGACGGGCAGGTCGCAGTTCTGCGCGATCGGTTCCCTGAAGGGGAATGTGGGTCATCTGGAGCCGGCGGCGGGGTTGGCGGGTCTGGTGAAGGTGCTCCTGGCGATGGAGCACGGGGTGGTTCCGCCCTCACTGCATGTGGTGCGGCCCAATGACCACATCCGGTTCGAGGAAACACCGTTCTACCTCGCCGACCGTGCGGTGGAGTGGCCGCGCAACGGTGGTCCGCGTCGGGCGGCGGTGAGCGCGTTCGGAATGGGTGGTGTGAATGCGCACGTGATCGTGGAGGAGCCTCCTGTTCGGTCGACGCGTGAGGTGTTGTCGCAGGATTCTTTTGTGGTGCGGGTGAGTGGGGCTGATGAGTCTGCGTTGCGTTCTTTGGCGGGCGTGTATGCGGATGGGTTGGTGGGTGTTTCTGCCGAGGTGTTGGGGGATTTTGCTTTCTCGGCGAATGTGGGGCGTGCGGGGCATCGTTTTCGTGCGGTGGTGTCGGGTGTGGATGCGGGTGTGGTGGGGGCTGGTTTGCGGGATGTGGCGGAGGGGCGGGTTGCTGTGTCTCGTAAGGGGGGTGTTTCGGTTCCGAATGTGTTCATGTTCACGGGTCAGGGTTCGCAGTATGTGGGGATGGGGCGGGGTTTGTATGTGACGGAGCCGGTGTTTCGGGCTGCGTTGGATGAGTGTGCGGCTTTGTTGGTGGGGCATTTGGATGTGCCTTTGTTGGATGTGTTGTTCGGTGGTGTGGGTGGGGGGTTGGATCGGACGCGGTATGCGCAGGTGGGGATTGTTTCGGTGCAGGTGGGGTTGGTGCGGTGGTTGGAGTCTGTGGGGGTTCGTGCGGATGCGGTGGTGGGTCACAGTCTGGGTGAGTTGACGGCTGCGTGGGCTTCGGGTGTGTTGGGGTTGGCGGATCTGTTGCGGTTGACGGTGTTGCGTGGGGAGTTGATGGAGGGGCAGCCGGGTCGGGGTGCGATGGCTGTGGTGCATGGGGATGTCGGGGCTGTGGTGGAGGCTTTGGCGGGGTTTGTGGGTGTGGAGGTGGCGGCTTTCAATGGGCCGCGGGTGGTGACGGTTTCGGGGCCGTCGGATTCGGTGGCGGAGTTTTGTTCGGGGTCGGGTTTGCGGTGTTCTCCGTTGGTGGTGAGTCATGCGTTTCATTCGGCTTTGATGGAGGGTGCGGTGGCGCCTTTCGTGGAGGCGGTGGCGGGGGTGGGGTTGTCGGCTCCGGTGGTGGGGTTTGTGTCGTCGGTGTCGGGTGGTTGGCATTCGGCGGGGTCGGTGGTGGATCCGGGGTATTGGGGTCGGGCGATTCGTGAGCCGGTTCGTTTCGGTGAGGCGGTCGCGACGGTGAGTGGGTTGGGTGCGGGGGTGGTGTGGGAGATCGGTTCGCATCCGCAGTTGACGTCGTTGGCGCGTGCTTCGTGGGTGGGGGAGCAGCCGGTGTGGTTGGGGACGTTGCGTCGGGATCGGGTGGATCAGGTGGAGGTGCACGGGTCGTTGGCGGCGTATGTGAACGCGACGTCGGGGGATCTCGACTGGTCGGGTGTGCATGCGGGGAAGGGGCAGCGGACGATCACCCTTCCCACCTACCCCTTCAACCGACAGGAGTTGATCGTGCCCGCCGCACGCCGCGGCGGCGCCGCGACGACCACCGTCAGCCACCCCCTGTTCGACCGTCACTACGAGCACCGGAGCGAGGGACAGTGACGTACCCGGCCGAGACCTATGAGAAGACGTTCACGGGCCAGGAGCCCTTCATCGCCCAACACCGCTCCGCCGGCGTCGGGCTGCTGCCCGCCGCGGTGCAGCTGGAGATGGCGATGGTGGGAGTCGCCCGACGCAGGCCGTTCACTCCACTGGAACTCACCGACGTGACGTTCCTGCGGCCCCTCACCCTCAGCGACGACGCGACGGCTCCTGTCCGGCTCGACGTGTCCTTCGGGCCCTCGACCCGCTTCGAACTGAGCACCGTCGTGGCCGGCGAACGCAAGCCGCTGTCCACCGGTACCGGCCGGCTGCTGCTCCCGGGCGATGTCCCGGCCGCCACCGCCGAATCCCCCACCGGCCCGGGGGCCGGCGACGGACGGGCCATCGACCGGGACCGGCTGTACGACAGCTGGGCCCGCGACGGCCTCCGGTACGGGCCCGACTTCCGCACCGTCCGGGACCTCTCCGTCGGAGACGACGGCACGGCCACGGCAACGCTGCGCTCCGACGCCGAACCCGTGCCCTGGTACGCCCACCCGCTCCTGGTGGACGGGGTGTTCCAGGTCGTGAGCTGCGCGCTCCAGGACCTCACGGGAGCGGACGGCCCGCACCCCATGCTGCCGATCGGCATCGCCCGACTCCGGGTCCTCACCGACCTCTCCGCGCTGTCGACCGGCGCGACCGTCGTGGTGCGCCGCACCGGCATCGACGGCGCCTACGCCACCGCCGACGCGACTCTGCTGGGCCCCTCCCACGAGGTCGCCGCGGAGTTCCAGGGCCTCCGCATGCGGCGAACGACCACCGGCTCGCGACCGACCGCCACCGCGACCCCGGCACGACCGTCCGCACTGCCCGTCAGCCGGATCGTCTGGCGTCCCGCACCGACGGACCCCGCCCGGACCGAGCCGGTGACCGGCACCTGGGTGGTGCTGCACGACGCCCGCACGGACGGCCTCGGGGCGCGTGCCGCCGGGCGACTGCGGGCCGACGGCGCCCGCGTGGTGGAGGTCGGCATCGGCCCGTCCGGGGATCAGGCCACCGCGCTCGTCGGGGTGCACGGCGGCGGCAGCGACCTGCGGATGCTCGCGCAGCCGGACGAGGAAGCGTTCCGGCGGCTCTGGGACGAGGTCGGGGACCCGATCGCCGGAGTGGTGCACCTGTGGAACGCCGGCGAGGTGTCCGACGGCGTCCAGGGGGAGGAGACGGAACTCCGCCTCGGCGTCCACGGCTGCCTGGCCGCCCTGCGGACCCTCGGTGAGCGGCAGCGCAAGGGCCGCTTCCTCGTGGTGACCCGGGACGGGCAGGCGGTCTCGGACGAAGACCGGCCGGTGCCCGCGCGCGCCGCCCTGTGGGGCTTCGTCCGTACCGCCGCCATCGAGTACTCGGGCCTGCGCCCGCGCCTCGTCGACGTCGACCGATCCTCCGACGACGCCCTCCGCGCGCTCCTGGCGGAACTCGGCGACGGCGACGGCCCGACCGAGACCGGCTACCGACAGGGTGTCCGGCGGGTACCCGTCCGGGTCCGCGACCGCGCGGCGCACGCCGCACCCCGCTCACGTCCGGGGCCCGTACGACAGGGCGGCCGGTACCTCGTCCTCGGCGGGCACGGCGGTCTGGGCCTGGAGGTCGCCGACCGGTTCGCTCGGGACGGCGCCGGCTTCGTCGCGTTGGTCAGCCGCTCCGGAGCGGCGGCCGCCGACCGGCAGCGAACGGCCGCGATCCGCGCACACGGCTGCGAGGTCGTCTCCTACAGAGCGGACGTCACCGTCCCCGGCGCCCTGGCGGCCGTGGTGGAGCGGGTCCGCGCGGAACACGGCGAGCTGCACGGCGTCGTGCACGCCGCCGGCACGCTCAAGGACGGCCTGATCCGCAGCGCCACCGCCGAGGACATCGCCGCGGTGATGCGGCCCAAGGTCGACGGGGTCCGCGAGCTGGCCGCCGCGGTGGCCGGGCAGCCCCTGGACTTCGCCGTGTTGTTCGCGTCGGTCTCCGGAACGTTCGGCAACCTCGGGCAGGCCGGCTACGCCGCGGCCAACGCCTACCTCGACGCCTTCGCGCAGGCGCACGGTTCGCCGTGGCTGAGCATCGCCTGGGGTCTGTGGGGTGAGGTGGGCATGGGTACGGCCGTCGCGGAGCAGTTGCGGCGGCGCGGGGTCCGGCCGCTGGGCACCGCGGAGGGCCTGGACGCCCTCATCGCGGTACTGGGCTCGGAGGAGGACCCCCGCCAGGTCGTCGTCGCCCATCCGGACGCCGACGACGAGGTCATCGAGGCGGAGGCATCGGAGACCGAAGCCCCCTCCGCCGTACACGACACGGTCGGCGGGTCGGACGGGTCCAACGGGTCCGCCGGGTCGGGTGCGGGCGCCGCGGAACACGTCGCGGACGCCCTGGAACGGTTCCTCGCCGAGCGGCTCGGTGTCGCCTCCTTCGACCGCGACACCCCCCTCTCGGACTACGGCATGAGCTCGATCATGAGCGTCGAACTGGCGGAGGAACTGTCCCGCAGGTGGGGCATCCACCTCCCGGCGACGCTCTTCCTGGAGTACGGCGAGTTCGCCGAGCTGGTCCAGGCCCTGACCGACCGCTACGGCGCGGCCGTCGCGGTCGCGACGCCGGAGGCCGCCGAGGTGGTCGAGTCCGCCGAGCCGGTTTCCTCCGTCACGCCCGCCACGCCCGCCGAGGCGGTCGAGTCCGCCGAACGCTCCGAGCCCGCCCCAACCGTCGAGCAGCTCCCGGCAGTCGCCCCCGACCGCCCGCTCCCCACACCGCGACGGCGCACTCCGGCAGGTGGTCGTGACGCGGACGTCGCGATCGTGGCCGTCTCCGGTGACCTGCCGGGCGCGGCCGGCGGTACGGCGGAGCTGTGGAACCTGCTCCGCTCCGGCGGCCACGCGTTCACCGAGGTCCCGGCGGAACGCTGGGACATCGACACCCACTTCGAGCCGCGCGGCCCCCGAATGACGGGCACCTACTGCCGCACCGGTGCGTTCGTCTCGGGCATCGACCGCTTCGACCCGAGCTTCTTCGGCATCTCGGTACGCGAGGCCGAGGAGATGGACGTACAACAGAAACTGCTGCTGGAACACGCCTGGACGGTGCGGGACGACAGCGGTCTCGCCGACCGCCGCGACATCGGCGTCTTCGTCGGCGCCACCTACACCCACCACCGCGACACGCAAGGGCTGGAGACCGTCGGACCGCACACCGCGCTCGGCTCCATGAACGCGGTACTGGCCAACCGGATCTCGTACGCGCTGGACCTGACCGGCCCCTCGCAGACCGTCGACACCCTGTGCTCGTCCTCGCTCGTCGCCATCCAGCAGGCGGTCGCCGCGCTCCGTGCGGGGCACTGTGGCGCCGCCATCGTGGCGGCCTGCCAGGTCGGCCTGACTCCCTGGTACTTCCGCAGCCTCAGCCGGCTCGGCGCGCTGTCGGAGACCCTGCCGCGACCCTTCGACGAGCGGGCGGACGGATTCCTGCCCGGCGAGGGCGCGCTGGCCGTGATGCTGAAACCGCTCACGGACGCGGAGCGGGACGGCGACCGGATCTGGGGCGTCGTCCGCGGTACGGCCGTCAACCACGGAGGCCGCGGCAGCGCCCTGCCGGTGCCCCGCAGCGAAGCCCAGGCCGCGGTCGTCCGGGCCGCGCTCGCCGACGCCGGACTGGCGCCCGCCGACATCTCCCTGATCGAGACGCACGGCACCGCGACCCGACTCGGCGACCCGATCGAGATCGCCGCGCTCACCGAGGTGTTCGGCGGCGACCCGGACCGCACCGGCCCGTGCCACCTCGGGACCGTGAAGGGAAACATCGGACACCTGGAGCCCGCGGCCGGACTCGCCGGCCTGCTGAAGGTGCTGTTGTCCCTGCGCCACCGGGAGATACCGCCCGTCGCCGGCTTCGAGACCCCCAGCAGCCACCTCGACCTGTCCACCGGACCGTTCGTGATCCCGGTCGCGCCCCAGCCGTGGATCTCGGACGGCCCGCGCCGGGCGGGCATCAGCGCCTTCGGCATGGGCGGCACCAACGCGCACATCGTCGTCGAGGAGTACGCGCGGGAACGCACCGGGGGACCCCGGCATCGGCCGCCCGGCGACGAGGCCTCCGCAGCCGTCTCGGACAACGACGAGCACCTGCTGGTGCTGTCCGCCCACACCCCGCAAGCCCTCCTCCGACGCATGGCGGACGTCCGACCGCTGCTGCTGCGGGGGACCGCCGACGACCTGGGCGCGCTGTGCCGCTCCAGCGCCGTCGGACGCGACCACCGGGCCCATCGGGTGGCGTTCCTCGGAACCACGGCCGACGAGCTGAGCACCGGCCTGGCCAGGGCGCTACACCTGGCGGACCGGGCACCCGGCACCGTCCTGCGCGGCGACACGGCGGTGGAGAGCGCCCCGACCGGTCTCGGCGGGCCGGCCCTGCGCTACGTCGGCGGCGGCGCCGTCGACTGGGCCGCGGTGTACCCGGGCCCGCCGGCGCGGCACCGCGTCCTGCCGCCCTACCCGTTCGGGGCGCCGGCCGACGCCGCGGTGTCCTCCGCGCCCGTCCCACCGGCGGCGCCGACCGCAGAGGACGTGGCCGCCGTCGTACGGCGGCTCGCGCCCGCCCACCGGGTGCTGGGCGAGGACACACTGCCCGGGGCGCTTCCCGTGGCCCTCGGGCTGCGGTCGAGCGCCGTCCTGCGCCGGATCGTCTTCACGGGCCGGGGCACCGGAACCCACCCCCTCACCAGCGACCTGGCCGACCCCGCCCGTACGGGATCGGCCGCCTTCCGGCACGCCGAGCGGGTCATCGCCCGACTCGCCACCGCCGACACCCCGGCGGGCCCGGCGCCCGCCGCCGCGGACCTGGACACCCTGCGGGCCGGCCTCGGTCGGACCCTGCAACCGGACGGCCTCTACGCCTGGTTCGCGGCGAAGGGCATGGAACTCGCCGCCCCGCTCCGCTCCATCGCCGAGGTGCACTACGGGCCGGGTCGGGTGCTCGTACGGCTCGACGTGCGCGCCGACAGCCCGCTGGAGGCGCAGACGGTCGCGATCGACGCCGCCCTCCAGGCCATGGCCGTCCTCACGCTGGCGGATCCCGCGGCCCCGTCGGCCACGTACCTGCCGGTCTCCATCGGCCGGGCGACGCGCTGGGCGGATCCGGCGCGAACGGCGTTCGTACTGCTCGAGGGCGCCGAGCCCGCGAGCGACGGCACGCGGCGCGGTGATGCGACGCTGTTCGCTTCGGACGGCCGGGTGTTGGTCCGGCTCGACGAGGTCGAGTACCGGACGGTGAACGGCGACGACGCGCCGCTCTCCCGGCCCGCCCGCCGCACACCGCAGGTCGCGGCGTCGGAGGCGGCGATCGTCGCGGTGGTGCGGAACGTCCTGCACGACCCGGGCGTCACCGCGACCACCTCGCTCTCCGCCGTGGGCCTCGACTCCATGCTGGCGACGGCCATCGCGGCCGACGTCGAGGCGCAGTACGGGGTGCCACTGAGCCCGACGGACGTCCTGGACGCCGCCGACTGCCGAACCCTCGCCGCACACGTCGCGGAGCTGGCGGCCGACGGAGCGTTCGCCGCGGCCGCGGCCCCGGCTCCCGCCCGCGCCGAGGCACCGGCGCAGACCCCGGCCGAGCCCCCGACCTCCGCCGAGCCCCCGGTCCCGGCCCCGGTCCAGGCTCCCGAGGCGGCGGCCGCACCCGACACCACCTCTGCCACAGCGATCCCGAGGGCCCCCGAAGTCACGCCGGCCGGCGAGGACATGGCCGTCATCGGCCTCGCTCTGGCGCTTCCCGGTGCCTCGGACCCGCAACGGTTCTGGTCGCTCCTGGCCGGGGCCGGCGAGGAGATCCGCCCGGCCCCCGCTCATCGCTGGGGACGCTACGCGGGCGGTCACGAGCCCGACATGGGCGGATTCCTCGACAACGTGGAGGAGTTCGACGCCCGGTTCTTCGACTTCTTCCCCAAACAGGCGGAGGTCCTCGACCCGCAGGTCCGCTGGCTGCTGCGCACCGCATGGGAGGCACTGGAGTCGGCCGGCCTGCCGCCACGACAACTGACGTCCTCCACCGGCGTGTTCGTCGGCGCCAGCTACCAGCACTACAAGGACTACAACATCGCGCCGGAGCTGGACGCCCCCAGCGGTCTCGGCAACCACAACGCGTTCCTGGCCAACCGGGTCAGCTACTTCCTCGATCTGCACGGGCCGAGCATGACGATCGACACCTTGTGTTCGTCGTCGCTGGTCGCCCTGCACACGGCGGTGCGCAGCATCCGCGACGGCGAGTGCGAGCAGGCGATCGTGGCCGGCGTTCGCATCGGCATGTCCCCCCTGCACTACGTCGCGATGCGCAATCTGCGGGCCCTGTCACCCTCGGGCGCCTCCCGGCCGTTCGATGCGGGGGCGGACGGGTTCGTGCCGGGTGAGGGTGTGGTGACGGTGGTGGTGAAGCCGCTCCGGGCCGCGGTGCGGGACGGCGACCGGATCCGGGGTGTCATCAAGGGCAGTGCGGTCAACCACGGTGGCCGCACCAGTGGGTTGACGGTCCCGAGCAGTGCGGCGCAACAGGAAGTGATCACCGCGGCGTTGCGGGACGCGGGGGTGTCGGTGGACTCGATCGGCCTGGTGGAGGCACACGGAACGGGGACGGGTTTGGGTGATCCGATCGAGGTGGAGGGGTTGACGCGTGCGTGGCGTGGGGTGACGGGCAGGTCGCAGTTCTGTGCGATCGGTTCCCTGAAGGGGAATGTGGGTCATCTGGAGCCGGCGGCGGGGTTGGCGGGTCTGGTGAAGGTGCTTTTGGCGATGGAGCACGGGACGGTTCCGCCGTCGTTGCATGTGGTGCGGCCCAATGACCACATCCGGTTCGAGGAAACACCGTTCTACCTCGCCGACCGTGCGGTGGAGTGGCCGCGTGACGGTGGTCCGCGTCGGGCGGCGGTGAGCGCGTTCGGAATGGGTGGGGTGAACGCCCACGTGATCGTCGAAGAGCCTCCCGTTCCCTCGCTGCGTGAGGTGTTGTCCCAGGACGCCTTCGTGGTGCGGGTGAGCGCCGCCGACGAGTCGGCGCTGCGGTCGCTGGCCGGCGCGTACGCCGACCGGTTCGACGCGGCACGCGACGCCTGGGAGACCGCCGACCTCTGCCACACCGCCAACACCGGCCGCACCCCACTGGAGTTCCAGACCGCCGTCCACGGACGGACGGCCGCCGAACTCGCCACCGCGCTGCGCTCCGTCGCTGCCGGCCGCACGCCCCCCGCACGCGTCGACATCGACCTGACCGCCGAGGCGGCGGCGCTGCGCTCCGGGACGGTCACGGAACCCCACGGACCCGTCGGCGCCGCCGAGTTGGCCGGCGTCGGCTACGCGCACATCGACTGGCCCGCTCTCTCCGCCGTGGATGCTCGTGCAACGGAGCTCCCCACCTATCCGTTCGCACGAGGGGCGTACTGGCACACCACCGGCCCGGCGGTCGCCGCCTCCGGCCCGCCCCTCGCGGCGGCCGAGGCGGTACGCGTCGAGTGGCGCGTCCGGGAGCCGGCTCCCGCCACCCCTCCCGGCTCGGGCACGGTACGCCTGGTCACCGCCGACCCCGAGCTCGAACACGCCCTGACGACGGCCCTCCGGAGCCGGGGCGTGACCGTGGCCGAGCCCGGCCACCGGGCGGACGGCGCCATCGTGATCGACGCCCGGGCCGCCCGGACCGGCGACTCCCGCGAACTGAAATATTTCTGGACCGAGTTGAGCGCCCTGATGGCGGCGCTGCCCGCCCACGGGGCCTTGCTGTGGGCCGGCTTTCACGCCGCCGCCGTGCACCCCGACGAGCGCGGTGGCCTGATCCCCGAGCGGGCCGCCATGGCCATGGCCGTACGGGCCGCCGGCGCCGAGAGCCGCAAGGCCACCGCGGTCGTACACCTGGACCCGGCCGAACCGGCCGAGACGCTCGCCGACCGCCTGGTGGCCGAGTACGCCGCCCTCGCGGCCGGGCAGGCCGGCGAGGCCGACGGCGGCACGGTCGTCGTCGCCCACCGTCGGGGCGTCCGGTACACCCCGCACCCCCTGCCCGCGGCGCCCGGTGCGCCGTACGCCCTGCCCACCGACGGGTACTGCCTGGTCACCGGCGGACTGGGCGCCGTGGGGCTGCGTCTGACCGAGCGGCTGATCGACCGGGGAGCCAAGCGCATCGGCATCATCGGCCGATCGGTCCTCGATCCCGCGGGTTCCGCCCCCCTGCGGGAGCTGGCGGCGCGTGCCGAGGTCGACTACGTGTCCTGCGACGTGTCCGACCCCGAGGCGCTCGCCGCGGTCGCCGGGCGGTGGGGTCGGCGCTGGGGCCGGCTGGTCGGCGTCGTGCACTCCTCCGGCGGGGTCAACCCGTTCGGGGCGATGCACCGCCGGCCGTGGAGCGACGCCGAGAAGGTGCTCGCCCCCAAGGTCCCCGGCTCGCTGAACGTCGTACGGCTGGCCAAGGAGGAGGGTGCGGAGTTCGTCGTCCTGGTGTCCTCGATCGCCGGTACCCAGGCCCTGGCCGGCCGGGGGCTCGTCGACTACGGCCTCGCGAACGCCTACCAACTGGCCCTCGCCGAGCGGGAGAACGACGCCGTCACCACGGTCACCGCGCACGCGTGGCCCAACTGGACGGGCATCGGCATGAAGGCGGACGCGTCCTTCTCCGCCGCCCACTCCATCGGCGCCGAACAGGCCCTGGACGCCTTCGTCGACCACCTGCGGTCGGGCGGCGCCGTGATCTTCCCGGGCAGTACCACCGCCGGCCCGGCAGGGCCCGTGGAGCCCGCCGGGTCCGAGCCCGCCGAGCCCGCCGCGTCGGATGCCGCCGCGTCCGCGCCGACGGGGGCGCGGCCCGAGGCCGTCGTCCTCCCCGCACCGATCCGCGCCGGCCACGACCGCGCCGGCATGCGGGCCCGGGTCCGCGACGCCTTCGTACACGTACTGGGGGAGGACCCCGGGGAGCGCCCGCTGCCCGGGCTGGGCCTGGACTCCCTGATGATCGCCGAGCTGACCACGGTGCTCGAACAACGCAGTGGCCTGACCGTCGACCCGTCGCTGCTGATGCGGGCCCGTACGGCGGACGACATCGCGACCGGACTCGCCGCCCCGGCCGACCGTCGACCGCCCACCGCCGACCGGGACGACCCGCCCACCCCTGACCACGACGACCCGTCCGCGTCCGCCCTGAGCGCCCTGCTGCGCCCGCTGCTCCAGCGGGACGGGCAGCGATGACCGGGCCGGGGGCAACCAGTGGGTCGAACGAAAGGACAACCGTGAGCGAGCTCGACACCCGCATCGCCGTGATCGGCCTCGCGGTACGACTCCCGGGCGCCGAGGACGCCGTCGACCTGACGGCCCTGCTGGGCCGCGACGGGAGCGAGGTCGGCGAGGTCCCGCCGAGCCGGTGGGCCCGCGAACTGTACCGGGGCG
Organism: Streptomyces sp. NBC_01426; assembly: GCF_036231985.1. Lineage (GTDB taxonomy): Bacteria > Actinomycetota > Actinomycetes > Streptomycetales > Streptomycetaceae > Streptomyces. The sequence continues at coordinate 1,023,802 of NZ_CP109500.1, read as the reverse complement.
AGGGCCCCCACCAGGGAACGCACCACCGCGGCGCGTTCCTGGTGGACCCGTTCTCCTTCGACCACGAGGCGTTCGGCATGACCGCCGAGGACGCCGTGTTCCTCGACCCCCAACAGCGGGTGATGCTGGAGGTCGGCGCCCGCGCGCTGGAGGACGCGGGATACCTGGGGGTGCGCCGCAGGCTCGACGCGGGCGTGTTCGTCGGCGCGCGCATGAACGGGTACGGATTCGACCGGGGCCGGGGGCTGGTTCCGCCCGGCACCCCGGGCTCCGCCGGCGAGCCCGGGCCCGCCGCCCTGTGGGGACGGTCGCAGAACTTCACCGCGGCCTGGCTGTCCGACCGCTTCGACCTGGCGGGCCCGAGCCTGGTGGTCGACACCGCCTGTTCGTCCTCGCTGTCGGCGGTATGGCTCGCCTGCCAGAGCCTGGCCGCCGGGACCTGCGAACTCGCCCTGGTCGGCGCGGTGGACCTGCTCATCGACCCGCTGACGTTCGTCCTCCTCTCCCGTACCGGGGCGCTCTCCCCGGACGGGCTGTGCCACACCTTCGACAGCAGGGCCAACGGCTATGTGCCCGGGGAGGGAGCCGCCGCCCTCGTGCTGAAACCGATGCCGGCCGCGCTGGCCGACGGCGACGTGATCCTCGGAGCCGTCAGCGGGGTCGCGGTCAACAACGACGGCCGCACCATGGGCGTCACCACGCCCAGCCTGGAGGCCCAGATCGATCTGCTGGGCAAGGCCTACCGGACGATCGACCCGGCCACCGTCCACTACGTGGAGGCGCACGGCACCGGGACCGCCATCGGCGACCCGATCGAAGTACGGGCGCTCACCGAGGTGTTCACCCGACACGGGGTCCCGCGCAACTCCGTCGCGCTCGGCTCCGTCAAGCGCCGGATCGGCCACCTGCACTCGGCGTCGGGCCTCGCCGGACTCGCGAAGATCATCCTCGCGCTCCGCGAGGGCATCGTCCCGGCCGTGGCGGTGGACTCGCCCAACCCGCGCCTCAACCTCGCCGACAGCCCCTTCCACCTCCCCGACACCGCCCGCCCGTGGCCGGGCGCGCCCGTACGCCGGGCCGCCGTGAGCGGATTCGGATTCGGCGGCACCAACGCCCACGTCGTGGTCGAGGCCGCCCCCGACCCGGCCGGCGTCCCCGCCGGACCGGCGGCGACCGACACGCGGACCCGCCCGGTCCACGTACTGCCGCTCTCCGCCGACAGCCCGTACGCACTGCGCGAACTGGCCGCGCAGTGGCTGGAGTTCCTACCCACCCTGGCGGACCGGCCCGGCGGCCTCGGCGACGCCTGCGCCACGGCCCGACTCGCACGACCGCACCGCGCGGAGCGGACGGCCGTCGTCGGCGCGGACGCCGATCAACTCGCCGCCGCGCTGCGCGCCTGGCTCCTGACGCCCGCCACCCCGCCCGCCCACACCCTCGGCCGTCCCCACACCGTCGTATCGATACGTCCGGAAGCCGCCGCGGCACCGCCCGCGTGGCTGTTCGCCCTCGACCGCTCCACACCGGCCGTGCACGAGGTCGTCGGCCTCTTCGAGGCGGCCACCGGCACGTCGCCGGCCGAGTTCTCCGGCGAACTGCTGCGGATCCTGTCCGCGGTCGCCCTCGCGATCGCCCTGCGCGAGCGCGGAGTGCCCGAGGGGGCTCTGGACCTGCCTCCGGGCTGGGAGGCGGTCGGGGACTTCGCCTGGGGCCGCGTTCCGCTGGAGCGGGCCCTGGCCGACGTCCTGCGCGGAGCCGCCGACCCCGACCACGACACCCGGGTCGGCCCCGCCGGTCACGACGTCGGCGAAATGCTCGCCCCAGCACGCGACGAGCGGGAGGTCGACCGGGTACTCGCCAGGATCGCCGCGGAGCTCTTCCGGGCCGGCCGGGACATCGACTGGCCGGCGTTCCAGCAGGCCACCGGCGCGGCGTGGAACAAGCGGCTGCTGCCCCACGCCCAGCCGCGCGGCCGGGCCCTGAACCTCGCCGAGCCGCTGCGCTCCGCCGAACCCGGATCGCCCGCGGAACTGGTGTCGGACGAGGGTGCGGCCGGGTACACGTACGCCCGCGTCTTCGGCCCGGCCGAGGCCCCCATCGCCCAGCACGCCGTGTACCGCACGCTCATGCTCCCGGGAGTCGCCTGGTTCGACTTCCTGCGCGAGGGCGCCGCCCTGCGCGGCGAACCCTTCCACGGGGCCCGGGACGTCCTCTTCCACCGCCCGCTCATCGCGTCCGGGGCCCGCCGGGTCATCGGCAGGGTCGTCGCGGACGGTCGGTTCCGGATCGAGGACGCCGAGAGCGGGGAACCCTACGTCACCGGCCGGCTCGCCGACGCGCATCCGTCCGAGCCGCCGCTCCCCGTCCCCCTCGCCGGCCTGCTGGCCGACTGCGCCCGCTCCACCGTGCACGCGGGCTCCGGCCTCTACCGGTGGCTCCGCCGGATCGGCTACCACCACGGCCGGTACTACCGGAACATCTCCTGGGTGGCGAGCCTCCCCGACGGCGGCACCCTCGCCCGGATCGAGGGCGCCCGACAGCGGGAGATGAACCCGCCCGGCGTACACCTGTTTCCCGGGCTCCTGGACAGCGTGACGGTCGCGGCGATCGACCCGGCCAACCCGGTGTTCGGCGCGGCGGACGCCACCGCGTTCATCCCGCTCTCCGTGGGCCGACTGGACGTCCTGGGGCCGCTCGACGAAGCCGCCTACGTACGGACGGAGATCGCCTTCTGGAACGACGAGGCCTGCCGGGTCACCCAGACCGTCACCGACGAGGCGGGCACACCCCTGCTGGTCTTCGCCGACATGTCGTCCAAGCGGGTTCCCGTCGAAGCCTTCGCCGCGGGCGAGCCGCCCGCGCCGGCCGAGTCCCCGGCGTCGACGTCGATCGCAGCGCGCCCGCCCGCGCCGGCCGAGCCCGCATCGCCGATCGCAGCGCAGCCGCCCGCGCCCGCTCCGACATCCGTCCGTCCCGCGCCGGCTCCGACACTCGCCCGCCCCGCACCCGCTCCGACACCCGCCCGCCCCGTGGCCACACCGGCGCCCGCGGCACCCGCCGCCACCTCCAGGCCCGTACGAGCCCTCGCCTGGTTCCTGGCGCTGACGGGCACCCCCGAGGAACACGCCGACACGGAGTTCCTCTCCGCCGGCTTCGACTCGGTCGGCCTGGTCACGTTGAGCGAGCGCATCTCCCAGGAGCACGGCCTGTCCCTGTACCCGACGGTCTTCTTCGAGTACCCGACACCGCGGCAGTTCGCCGAGTTCCTCGCGGAGGAGGCGCCCGCGCTCGTCGACGCGCAGGCGACCCCGACCGACCCGCCGCCCGTGGCCACTCCGGATCCCGAGGCCACCGCGGAACCCGAAGCCCCGGCCCCGCCGAAGGAGCCCGCGCTGACGGAGCAAGCTCCGACGGAGCCCGTACCGAAGGCGCGGGCAACCGCCACCGTCACCCCGCGCCCGGTCGCCGCCGATGCCGAGGACACCGCCCACGCCGCCCACGCCGCCCACGCGCAAGCGCACTCCGAGGCCGCCCCGGCCTCCCGGCCGCGCGACGTGGCCGTCGTGGGCGCCGCGGTCCGGCTGCCCACCGCCGGCTCCCTGGCCGCCTTCGCCGAGCTGCTCGTCGAAGGCCGTGACACGGTCCGCCCGCTCCCCGAGGGCCGATGGCAGAACACGGAAGGACCGGTCCCGCACGCCTCGTTCCTGGACCGCGTGGACGAGTTCGACCCGGCTCCCTTCCGGATCTCGGCCCGTGAAGCCCCCCTGATCGATCCGCAGGCACGCATCGTCTACGAGACGATCTGGGAGGCCCTGGAGGACGGCGGCCGCATCGGCGCCCGCGCCCACGGCAGCACCGGTCTGTGGATCGCCTACAGCCACGACCACTACCACGAGGAGCGCGTGCGCCACGGCGTGGCCGAAGGGCGGGGCCTCGGCCTGGAGGCGATGATCGCCAATCGACTGTCGTACCTGATGGACTGGCACGGCCCGAGCGGACTCGTCAACACCCTCTGCTCCTCCTCGCTGGTCGCCCTGCATTCGGCACTCCAACACCTGCGCACCGGTGACATCGACACGGCGGTGATCGGGGCCGTGCACGCCGGTATCAGCCCGGAGTACTTCCGGTCGATGGGCGACCTCATGGCCCTGTCACCCCGGCACCGCAGCCGTGCCTTCGACAGCACCGCCGACGGCTTCGTTCCCGGAGAAGGCGCCGTGGCCGTGGTCCTGCGGAGGTACGACGACGCCGTGCGCGACGGCGACCGGATCCGGGGCGTGGTCAAGGGAGCCGCCGTCAACCACGGCGGACGCACGAGCCGCTACTCCGCACCCAGCCCGCGCGCCCAAGCCGACGTCATCTCCGCGGCGTTGCGGGACGCGGGGGTGTCGGTGGATTCGATCGGTCTGGTGGAGGCGCATGGGACGGGGACGGGTTTGGGTGATCCGATCGAGGTGGAGGGGTTGACGCGTGCGTGGCGTGGGGTGACGGGCAGGTCGCAGTTCTGCGCGATTGGTTCCCTGAAGGGGAATGTGGGTCATCTGGAGCCGGCGGCGGGTCTGGCGGGTCTGGTGAAGGTCCTTCTGGCGATGGAGCACGGGGTGGTTCCGCCGTCGTTGCATGTGGTGCGGCCCAATGACCACATCCGGTTCGAGGAAACACCGTTCTACCTCGCCGACCGTGCGGTGGAGTGGCCGCGTGACGGTGGTCCGCGTCGGGCGGCGGTGAGCGCGTTCGGAATGGGTGGTGTGAATGCGCACGTGATCGTGGAGGAGCCTCCTGTTCGGTCGACGCGTGAGGTGTTGTCGCAGGATTCGTTTGTGGTGCGGGTGAGTGGGGCTGATGAGTCCGCGTTGCGTTCTTTGGCGGGCGTGTATGCGGATGGGTTGGTGGGTGTTTCTGCCGAGGTGTTGGGGGATTTTGCTTTCTCGGCGAATGTGGGGCGTGCGGGGCATCGTTTTCGTGCGGTGGTGTCGGGTGTGGATGCGGGTGTGGTGGGGGCTGGTTTGCGGGATGTGGCGGAGGGGCGGGTTGCTGTGTCTCGTAAGGGGGGTGTTTCGGTTCCGAATGTGTTCATGTTCACGGGTCAGGGTTCGCAGTATGGGGGGATGGGGCGGGGTTTGTATGTGACGGAGCCGGTGTTTCGGGCTGCGTTGGATGAGTGTGCGGCTTTGTTGGTGGGGCATTTGGATGTGCCTTTGTTGGATGTGTTGTTCGGTGGTGTGGGTGGGGGGTTGGATCGGACGCGGTATGCGCAGGTGGGGATTGTTTCGGTGCAGGTGGGGTTGGTGCGGTGGTTGGAGTCGGTGGGGGTTCGTGCGGATGCGGTGGTGGGTCACAGTCTGGGTGAGTTGACGGCTGCGTGGGCTTCGGGTGTGTTGGGGTTGGCGGATCTGTTGCGGTTGACGGTGTTGCGTGGGGAGTTGATGGAGGGGCAGCCGGGTCGGGGTGCGATGGCTGTGGTGCATGGGGATGTCGGGGCTGTGGTGGAGGCTTTGGCGGGGTTTGTGGGTGTGGAGGTGGCGGCTTTCAATGGGCCGCGGGTGGTGACGGTTTCGGGGCCGGCGGATTCGGTGGCGGAGTTTTGTTCGGGGTCGGGTTTGCGGTGTTCTCCGTTGGTGGTGAGTCATGCGTTTCATTCGGTTTTGATGGAGGGTGCGGTGGCGCCTTTCGTGGAGGCGGTGGCGGGGGTGGGGTTGTCGGCTCCGGTGGTGGGGTTTGTGTCGTCGGTGTCGGGTGGTTGGCATTCGGCGGGGTCGGTGGTGGATCCGGGGTATTGGGGTCGGGCGATTCGTGAGCCGGTTCGTTTCGGTGAGGCGGTTGCGACGGTGAGTGGGTTGGGTGCGGGGGTGGTGTGGGAGATCGGTTCGCATCCGCAGTTGACGTCGTTGGCGCGTGCTTCGTGGGTGGGGGAGCAGCCGGTGTGGTTGGGGACGTTGCGTCGGGATCGGGTGGATCAGGTGGAGGTGCACGGGTCGTTGGCGGCGTATGTGAACGCGACGTCGGGGGATCTCGACTGGTCGGGTGTGCATGCGGGGAAGGGGCAGCGGACGATCACCCTTCCCACCTACCCCTTCAAACGGCAGCGGTTCTGGATATCCGCCGGCCCCCACGACACGACGAACAAGAACATCGAGAACGAGACGAAGAGGCACCGGAACCATGGCAAGTGAATACGGACTGAAGCGACACTTCAACGGCGAAGCGGCACGCCTGATCGGTGACAAGATCCGCCCCGTCCACCCCGCATTCGACGTGGAGGACTATGCGGCAGAGGTCGAGGCGCGCATTCCCGACAAGGAACTGAAGGACCGCGTCCTCGTCCTGGCCGAAGGGCTGCGCACCCGCCTCCCCGCCGAATACCCCGATGCCCTGCCGATCCTGCTGTCCGTGCTCGGCGACGAACTGGCCGAGGGGGAAGGCATGTTCAACACCAGCTGGTTCCTCATGCCGGTCGCCCGCTTCGTCGAGGAGTACGGCCTGGACCACCCCGAGGCGTCACTCGACGCCATCGAGGAGATCACCAGGCGACACACCGGCGAGTACGCGATCCGCCCCTACGTCGAACAGCACTACGCGCCGACCATGGAGCGTGTCGCGCTGTGGGCCCAGAGCCCGAGCCACAACGTGCGGCGGCTGGCGACCGAGGGCATCCGCTCCCGGCTGCCCTGGGCCCGGACCCTGACCGTGTTCGTCAAGGACCCGCTGCCGGTCCTGGACATCCTCGAACCGCTGCGCAGCGACCCCTCGGAGTACGTGCGCAAGTCCGTCGCCAACAACCTCAACGACATCTCCAAGGACAGTCCCGACCTCGCGCTCGCGACCGCGCTCCGCTGGCTGGAGGAGAGCCCCACCCCCGAGACCAACTGGATCGTCAAGCAAGGGCTGCGCACCCTCGTGAAGAAGGGCGACCAGCAGGCCCTCGCCATCCTCGGGGCCACGGGCGGCGAGCACGTCAAGGTGCCCCGGCTGCGGATCACCCCCGGGGCGGTGACCATCGGGGACACCCTCGTCATCGACTTCGACATCGAGAACACCGACGACCGGCCGCACAGCATCGCCGTCGACTACGTGGTGCACCACGTGCGCAAGAACGGGCGCAGCATTCCAAAGGTCTTCAAGCTGACCACCCTCGAACTCGGCGCCGGCGAACGGCGGTCCCTGGAGAAGACGCACACCATCAAGGAGATCCAGACCCGCCGCTACTACACGGGCGAGCACACCGTCGACATCCAGGTGAACGGCCTCGCCCTCGCCACCGGACGATTCGACCTCCACACATGAGCGCCGTCGGATCACTCCTCGGCGCCGCCGACCCGCTCGTCTGCGACCACCGGATCGGCGGCGTCCCGGTCGCCCCCGCCGCCGCGCAGATCGACGCCGTACTGTCGGCCTGCGATGCCGCGCGACCCGACCACCAATGGGTGTTGGAACAGGTCGCCTTCCGGACACCCCTGCTCGTCACGGGGGCCGGGACCGAGATCGAGGTCCATACGGCGGAAGACGGCCGGTGCACCCTTCGTTCCGTGCCGCCCGGCAACGACGGCGTACCCGTCGAGCACAGCACCGCCCGGGCCACCGGCAGCCCGCTGCCGCCGCCCCGCTACGTCGACGTGGCCGCGCTGCGGGCCGGCTGCACGCAGCAGGTGCCGTTGTCCGAGGTGGCCGCGTGGCGCGAGGCGAGCGGGATCACGTACGGGCCGGCGTACCGGGCGATCCGGTCGGCGCACCGCGGCCCGGGCCGCATGCTGTTGATGCTCCGGGCCACCGAGGAGGCGAACCCGGCGTCGGCGCCCCCCTTCGTGCCGCCGCCGCTGCTCGACAGCGTCTTCCAGGCGCTCGGCATGCTCGACGACGGCGCCGCCGGGGCCTGCCTGCCCTGGTACATCGGCCGGTTGGAGGCCCGCCGCCGTATGTCCGGCACGGTGATCGCCCTGGTCGAACGGGACGAGCCGGGCCCCGCCGAGGGCGGCGGAGGCGCCGTACGAGGGCGTGCCCTGGTCTGTAGCCAGCAGGGGGAGGTCCTGCTCGAACTGGACCGCATCACCCTCAAGGCCGCCCGACCCACGACTTCCCCGGAGGCCGCCGCACCCCCCGGGTTCGCGACGTCCCCGGAGCCCACGGCGGCCACCCCTGCCCGGCCTCGGCCCGCCGGACCCGCCCGGCGGGTCGAAGCCGGGCAGGCGCCGCCGGCGACCGCTTCGATCGAGACCGTCGTCTGGCACCGGGCGGACCCGGATCCGGGACACGCGCCCGCGGCCGAAGGCCCCGTGCTGGTCGTGTCCGACCACGCCCTCCGTCCCCCGGCGGGCCGGCACGTCCTGCACCTGACGCCGGAGCAACTCGTCGCGGGCGGCCTGGAAACCCTGCCGGCGGACACCGTCTTACGGGACGTGGTGTACGTGGCACCGGGCGGACGCACCGGCGAGGCGCAGGTCTCGCGGGGACTGCGGGAGGCCTTCGCGGTGGTGCGCCGGCTCCTGGCCCGGCCGCCGACGCCCTCCCTGCTGATCGTCACCACCGCCGCCCACCAGGTGACGGCCCAGGACACCGTCGACCCCTTCATGACCGCCCTGTGGGGTCTCGGCCGCACGCTGCGGGTCGAACATCCCCGCAGCACGATCCGCCTGCTCGACCTCAACCCCGACCCGGACCCCAACCCCGACAGCAACCCCGGCCATTCCGACAGGAACCCCGGCGATCCCGCCGGTCCGGAGGGTGACGGTAGCGCCGCGGTGTGGGAGGCGCTCGGTCAGGACCGGCCGGAACTCGCCCGACGCGGCGACACCTGGTACGCACCCTCCTTACGGCCGCATCCGCCGACGGCCGCCACCGATGAGGCGCGCCACCGAGGCGGCCGCTTCCTGATCACCGGCGGCATGGGCGGCATCGGCCTGAGTGTCGCCGAGTACCTCTCCGAAGCGGGCTGCGCCCACCTCACACTGGTCGGACGGACCGTCCCGGACCGGGGAGAGGCCCGGGAGCGCCTCGACAGACTGGCGGCACGCTGCGACCTGGAGATCGTCGCGGCGGACGTCCGCACGCTGCGCGAGGCACTCTCCGGCGCCCCGCGCTACGACGGGGTGTTCCACGCCGCCGGAGTCCTGCGCGACGGGCTGGCACGCGGCCTGACCGCGGATCAGGTGGACGCCGTCCTGGAACCCAAGATCGGCGGGGCGCACGCGCTCGCCGACCTGGTGTCCGGGTACGAACAGCCCGCGTTCGTCGCCCTGTTCTCCTCGGTCGCCGCGGTACGGGCGAACCTCGGCCAGAGCGCCTACGCCGCGGCCAACGCCTACCTGGACGGCTACGCCGCCCGCCAACGCGCCGAGGGCCGGCCCTGGTACAGCCTCGGCTGGGGCCTGTGGACCGTCGGCATGGGCGAGTCCATCGCCCCCAAAGCCGCCGCGCACGGCGTCCCCGCCCTCACCGCGGGCGACGGCATCGACCTGCTCCGTACGGCCCTGGGCCAACCACCCGCGCACTACGTCCTGTCCGCCGCCGCGAAAGCGAAGGATGCACCCATGACCGCTGTGACGCCCGAAACCGGACTGTGGCCGTCGCTCACCCACGCGATCGGCAGGGTCCTGCTCGTCGACAACGTGGCCGCCGAGGACGACCTGCTGGAAATGGGCCTCGACTCGATGATGGCGGTCGAGCTGGCCGCGACGCTGGCCGCCGACGGGCTCGACATCGACCCGATGGTGTTCTTCGAGCGCACCCACGTCGGCGCGCTGCTCGCCCACCTCGAATCGCTCCCGCGCGCCCTTCCCGACCAGGCCCCCACGCCCAGGGCCGCTCCCACCCCCGCGCCCACCCCCGCCCCGATCCGTGAGGTGCGCGCGCCGGCCCCGGTGGACAGGTCGCGCGGCGCGGCACCTCAGCAGCAGCAGTACCGGCCGGCCGTTCCGGAGCGGGCCGCCGGCGCCTCGTTCGTCCCCGACTGGGACCGCTTCAGGGACGCGCCGCACGCCCCGCCCACCCCGGCCGCGCCGCCGACCCCCGTCCCGCCGCGGGCCGGTGGCCCGGCTCCGGCCGCGGTCGGCGCGGCCGTGCCCGACCCCGCCCCGGCGACCGACCGCATACCGCGCCGGACCCTGCCCGGCCGGCTGGCCGACGCACCCCACGGCCGGTTCCTCGACCGCCGCATCGACGCGCTGTCGGCCGAGGACCGTCTGATCGTCGCCAAGGACGAGTACTTCTACGAGCCCGTGATCGAGGAGGCCAAGGGCTCCCGGATCAAGTTCGACGGCCGGTGGTTCCTGAACTTCGCCTCCTACAGCTACCTCGGACTCATCGGTCACGACTACATCGACGACCAGGTCCTGCGTGCCGTCGAGCGACACGGCACCGGCGCGCACGGGGTGCGGCTGCTCGCGGGCACCCTGCACCTGCACCGGGAGCTGGAACTGGCGCTCGCCCGCTTCCTGGGCACCGAGGACGCCATCGTCTTCTCCAGCGGCTACATGGCGAACGTGGCCACGGTCGGCGCTCTCGTCGGCCCCGGCGACCTCGTCATCGGCGACGTCTACAACCACGCCAGCATCCTGGACGGCTACCGGCTCTCCGGCGCGTCGGTCATCACCTACGCCCACAACGACCTCGCCGACCTGGAACGCGCCCTGCGCAAGGTCGGCGACGCGGGTCGGCTGGTCGTCACCGACGCCGTGTTCAGCATGGACGGAGACGTGGCCGACCTGCCCGGCATCGTGGAACTGTGCGAGCGTCACGACGCACCGCTGATGGTCGACGAGGCGCACAGCCTGGGCGTCCTCGGTGACACCGGCCGCGGCATCACCGAGCACTTCGGCATCGACCCGGAACGGGTCGACGTCAAGATGGGCACGCTCTCCAAGACGGTGCCCAGCGCGGGCGGTTACGTCGCCGGGTCCCGGGACCTGGTCTTCGCGCTGAAGAACAACGCCCGCGGCTGGATGTTCTCGGCCGCCGCGACCCCCGCCCAGGTGGCGGCGGCCAAGGCCGCGATCGAGGTGATGGCGGCCGCCCCGTCCCTCACCCGGCAGCTGCGGGCGAAGACGACCCGGTACCGCGAGCAGTTGCGCGCCCTGGGCTTCGACACCCTGGCGAGCGAGACGCCGGTGGTGCCGATCATCTGCGCGACCGCCGACCAGGCGGGGGAGATGGCCCGGCTCTGCCAGCTCGACGGGCTCTTCGTCCAACCGATCGTCTACCCGGCCGTGCCGCGCACGCTGCCCCGGCTGCGGACCATCGTCAACCTCAGCCACTCCGACGCCGACCTCGACGCGGCCGTCGTGACGCTGGAGAAGGCCGGCCGTGCCTGTGGCCTCATCCACTGAGCACTGACCGGGCGGAGCGCTCCACAGAACCGACGGGACACCACCGTGCGCCGATGGCCGCACGGCAACCAAGGGGGAATCGAACATGACCGATGTCGACACCACGGCGTTCTTCGGGGCCGTTCTGAAGACCATCGCCTCGACCCGCAACCACGGCACCGACCAGACGGAGTTCGCGTCGGGCGTGGTGGAGCCCACCGCGCGGATCCGCGCGTTCGAGAAGGAGGTCGGCGACCGGCGGCTGACCTCCACCGAAGCGGGGGAGGTGCTCGGCCTGCTGGAGACGACGATGCGCACCAAGCGCACGCCCGACGAGGAGCGCGAGTACTACTTCCAGTACATCGAGAAGGTCGCCGGGATCAGCCGGGCCTCGCTGGGCGTGTCCGGCTGGTGAACACCTCCCGCCTCGCGTGGTACAGCCACGAGATCTGTTTCTGGCACGACCCCGGTCCCGGGTCGGGGTACGTGCCGGTCGGGCCGGGCGTCGAGCCGCTGCGCCAGTTCGCGGTCGACCCCGACCTCCGGCGTGCCGAGGGGCTGGTCAAGGCGTCCGGGGTGATGGACCGGTTCACCGGCCTCACCCCGACGCCCGCCTCCGACGAGGACCTGCTGCTCGTGCACGTACCCGAACACATCGAGCGGGTCGAGGCGGCCTCGGCGGCCGGCGCGGGCGACGCCGGCGTGTACGCCCACGTCAACTACCACAGTGCGCACGCCGCGCGGCTCGCCGTAGGGGCCTGCGTACAGGCGGCCACCGGCGTCATGGAGGGCCGGTTCGACCGGGCGTACTGCCTGGTGCGGCCGCCCGGCCACCACGCCGAGCCGGACCGGGCCATGGCGCTGTGCCTGTACAACAACCTGGCGGTGGCCGCCCGCGCCGCGCAGGGGCACGGTGCGCGCCGCGTGCTGATCCTGGACTGGGACGTCCACCACGGCAACGGCATCCAACGGACCTTCTACGAGGACCCCGACGTGCTGTACGTGTCGGTCCACCAGGAGGGGCTCTTCCCGGCGGCGTCCGGTCTCGTGCTGGAGACCGGCGCCGGCGAGGGCGCGGGCACCACGCTCAACGTGCCGCTGCCCGCCGGCTCGGGCCACGGCGCCTACCTCGCCGTGACGGAACGGATCGTGGCACCGGCGGCCCGCGCCTTCGGCCCCGATCTGATCCTGGTCGCGGCGGGCGTCGACGCGAGCGGCCACGACCCGATGGGTCGGATGCTGTGCACCAGCCGCACCTTCCACGCCATGACGGCGGCGATGTGCCGGCTCGCGGACGAACTGACCGGCGGCAGGATCGTCTTCGCCCACGAGGGCGGCTACTCGGCCTGGTACCAGCCGATGCTGGTGCTGGGCACGGCCAGTGCGATCGCCGGCCTGCCGGCGCCCCAGGACCCGTTCCTGCACTCCCTCGAACACCTCCCCGGCCAGCGCCTCCAACGGCACCAGGAACGGGTGATCACCCACCTGGAGGCCCACCACCCGCTGCTGGCCGGCACGGCGTCCGCGGCAGGCCGGTCCGGCGCCTCCGGGCGGCCCTCGCCGGCGGACGGGGGGCCGGGATGAGCGGCTGGTGGATGACGGTGGGCAACGGCGCGCGTCGGGTGGCCGGCGCCGGCCCGGGCCCGGGGACCCGGGTCCGCCCGCGGTTCCGGATCGTGGCGCTCCCGCACGCCGGCGGGTGGCCGTCCGCCTTCCGGTCCTGGTGGCAGGTGCTGCCCGAGGACGTGGAGTGCGTCGTCGCCCAACTGCCCGGTCGCGGCGCGCGCATCAACGAGCCGCCGCTGACCCGCGTCAAGCCGCTGGTCGACGCCCTCGGCCAGGGCCTCGCGGAGTTGGAGCCGCTGCCGTACGCGGTCATCGGGCACAGCTTCGGCAGTGTGCTCGGATACGAACTCACCCGCTTCATGGAGCAGAAGGGACTGCCTCCCACCCTGCTGGCCGTGTCGGCACGCCAGCCGCCGTGCTTCCCCGGCGAGCCCCCGTTCGCCCACCTCCGCGGTGACACGGAGCTGCTGGAGCACCTGACGGACATCGGCGGGATGTCCCCGGGACTGATGGACCGCGCCGACCTGATGCGGCCGTCGCTCCGCGCGATCCGGGCCGACCTGGAGGCCATGGAGACCTACCGCCGGCCGCTGTCCGGCACCGGCGTCCCCATCCTGGCGCTCGGTGCCGTGGACGACCCGGTCGTCATCGACGACCGGATGCACCTGTGGGCGCTGGAGACCTCCGGCGGCTTCGACCGGCTGAGCTTCACCGGCGGCCACTTCTACCTCTACACACCCGCCAACGCGGCGGCGATCGCCGCCCGTCTGGTGCCCCGCCCCGACGACCCCCGGTCGGATCCGCTCCTCCCCCACCCCCTCGCCCGATGACCGTGTCGGGCACCGATCAGCACCACCCCCGAAAGGAACCGAATGAGTACCACCGCCGACACCACCGAGCAGGCAGGACCCCGCGAGTGGTTGGGCCTGGCCGTACTGGCGCTGCCGACCCTGCTGCTGTCCATCGATGTGAGCGTGCTGCACCTGGCCGTCCCGCACATCAGCGAGGGCCTGAACCCCTCCGCCGCCCAGATGCTGTGGATCATCGACATCTACGGGTTCCTGATCGCCGGATTCCTGGTGACCATGGGAACCCTGGGTGACCGCATCGGCCGCCGGAAGCTGCTCCTGATCGGTGCCGCCGCGTTCGGCGTCGCCTCCCTGGCCGCCGTGTTCGCCGACAACCCGGCCATGCTGATCGCGGCGCGGGCGGCGATGGGCATCGCCGGAGCCACGCTGATGCCCTCGACCCTCGCCCTGATCATCAACATGTTCCGCGACGGCCGGCAGCGCGGCGTCGCCATCGCCGTCTGGGTCACCATGTTCTCCGTGGGCATCGCGCTCGGCCCGGTGGTCGGCGGCGCCATGCTGGAGTACTTCTGGTGGGGTTCGGTCTTCCTGCTCGGCGTGCCCATCATGGGGCTGTTGCTGGTGGCCGGACCGATCCTGCTGCCGGAGTACCGGGACGAGGAGGCGGGGCGGCTCGACCTGACGAGCGTGGCACTGTCGCTCGCCGCCATCCTTCCGATCATCTACGGACTCAAGGAGATCGCCAACGACGGGGTCGGCCCGATCCCGGTCCTGGCGCTCGTCGTGGGCCTGGTCGTCGGTGTCCTGTTCGTCCGGCGGCAGCGCACCCTGACGAGCCCGCTGCTGGACCTCGGGCTGTTCGGGAACCGCACCTTCCGCACGGCGCTGATCACTCTGCTGCTCAGCATGCTCGTGGCGGGCGGCACGTACCTGACGGTGACGCAGTACCTCCAGCTCGTCGGCGGACTGTCCCCGATGAAGGCCGGCCTGTACCTGCTGCCCGCGGCCTTCGCGCTGATCGTGACGGCCGTCGTGTCCCCGATGGCGGCGAGCAGGTTCCGTCCGGCGTACGTCGTCGCCGCCGGACTGGCGGTGTCGGCCATCGGGCACCTGATGCTGAGCCTGGCCGACAGCTCGTCGGGTGTCGCCCAGGTGGTGACGGGCTTCGCCTTCGTCTACGCCGGCGGCGGCCCGCTCATCGCCCTGGGCACGGACATCGTCGTCGGATCGGCCCAGCCCGAGCAGGCCGGATCGGCCGCGGCCATCTCGGAGACCAGCACCGAACTCGGCATGGCGCTCGGCGTGGCCCTGCTGGGCAGCCTCGGCGCCGCCGTGTACCGCAGCGGGGTGGATGTCCCCGCGGGGGTGCCGGAGGGTGCCGGTGACACGCTCGCCGGGGCGGTCGAGGCGGCGCAGCCCCTGTCCTCGGAGGTGGCGACGGCCCTGCTCGAATCGGCCCGAGCGGCCTTCACCGACGGCATGAACATCATCGGCGGTATCGGGGTGTTCATGGCGCTCGCCTCGGCCGTGCTGGTGGCCGCGGTCATCAAGCTTCCGGCCACGGGCGGGGACGGGGACCCCGCCGACTCCGACGGCTCGGCCGACGGCGCGTTGAACGCCGCCGCCGTGGAGGGATAGCGCCCCCGCCCGTGCCGGTCGGCGCGGGCGGACGCCGGTGGGGTGTGGCCCCGTGTCGCGGACGCGGGGCCACACCGCTCACGCCCCGGGGACGGCCCCGTCCTCGTAGCAGGCGGCATGGGCGGCCGCGGGTGCGATGGGTGTGATGACGTCGATCAACACGCCGTCGGGGGCCGCCACGATGAAGTGTCGCTGGCCGAACGCCTCGTCCCGCAGCGACAGTTCCGGCTTCAGACCGGCGCCCGTGACGAGTCGCTCGTACTCGGCGTCCACATCGGCCACCTCGAAGTTGAGGAGCAGGCCCCCCGCCGGCCGACGGAAGGCCTCCGGCACGGTCTCGTGCCCCGCGGCGACCAGGGCGAGTTCGTGGTGCGCAGGCGCGGGCTGCCGCAGGCTGACGTACCAGTCGCTCGTGTAGGTCGTCTCGAACCCGAACAGGGTGCAGTAGAACGCCACGGACTCATCGAGCCGCTCGGTGCAGAGCACGGGATAGAAGCCGGTCAGGGCCGAAGACGTCATCACAACACCGTTCAGAGGCGGGCATACGGTCATTTCCTCATAACGAGGCACGGGCCCGGGCGTCACGTCCGCCGCATCGAAGGCAGGCGGACATGGCATCAACACAAAGCCCGTTGCGCGAGGTCCGGATCTGGGCGGTGCGCCGGGAGCCCCCCTGGCCGGAGGGGTTCTCGTTCTCCCTGCTGGACGCGGGGGAACGGGCCAGGGCGGACTCCTTCACCCACCGGCGCGACCGGTCGATGTACCTCGCGGCGCACGCCGGACTGCGGCTGGTGTTGGGCGACCGGCTCGGGATCCACCCCCGCGACATACGGTTCGGCCGGGACCGGTGCGCGCACTGCGGCGGGCAGCACGGCCGGCCGGTCCTCCTCGACGGCCCGGACACCCTGCACTTCTCCCTCTCCCACTGCGCGGGCATCACGCTCGTCGCCCTCGCCGACGCGCCCGTCGGGGTCGACGCCGAACGACTGCCCGGCCACCGGACGGTCGAGCTGTGCCTGGCGCGGCTGCATCCGCGGGAGCGGGACGAGCTGCTCCGCACCCCCGGGGAACAACGGCCCCTGCGTTTCTGTCGGTTGTGGACGCGCAAGGAGGCGTACCTGAAGGCGCTGGGGACCGGGCTCGGTCGGGGACTGCACCGCGACTACCTCGGGGACGCGAGCGCGGGGCGGCCCCCGGACTGGACCGTCGTCAACCTGTCCTGCGGCCCCCAGGACGGCACGCATGCCGCAGCCGTGGCCATTCCCGCAGGGGTGCGGACACCCACCGAGCCGTGCGAGCTGAACTGGTCGGCGTACGGGCATGTCCCGGGCCGTAAAGCCTCGTTGGAGTAGCGGAGTCGCGTTGACATTCCAACGGTATGTCATTAGGTTCAGTTCGCATACCGTTGGTACGTGAGTGGAGATGGCCCCCCATGCTGACCAGCTTCTGTCCGGTGATCTGCACCTCACGGCCAGTGGAATCCCGCGCCTTCTACAGCAGGCTGTTCGGCTTCACCGCCACCCACCCGACCGAGTGGTACGCCGACCTTGGCCGGCCCGGGCGGCACCACGAAATCGCCCTCGTCGACCACGGTCATCCCGCACTGCCCGAGGCGTTCCGCACGCCGGTGCGCGCGGTGCGGATCACCCTGGAGGTCGACGACCGGGCGGGGGAGTGGGAGCGACTGGCCGCCCTCGGGGCGCGGCGGTCCCCGGACGGCGGACATCTCGTCGTCAAGGATCCCAACGGGGTCTGGATCGACGTCGTCGCACCGAACTGACCGGTCACCGGCCGAGGGGGCCGCTCGTCGAAGG
This sequence comes from Streptomyces sp. NBC_01426, assembly GCF_036231985.1. Lineage (GTDB taxonomy): Bacteria > Actinomycetota > Actinomycetes > Streptomycetales > Streptomycetaceae > Streptomyces. Next base: position 1,006,678 of record NZ_CP109500.1, on the reverse strand, counting down.
GGGAAGCCGAGCCGTGCCCGGAAGAATCGATCCCGCCGTGGCGGCCGCGATCATGCGCGCCGCCGGACTCGAACCGCTGGAGCCCTACCCCGGGTCCCACACGGCCTGGAACTGCCGCTGCCTGAAGAGCGCGCACACGGTCGCACCCACCCTCGGCTCGGTGCGCTCCGGCCGTACCTCCGGCTGTCGCCGGTGCGGCCGGGCCGCCGCCGACGAGCGAAGACTGGCCGCCGGTCGGGAACGAGCCGAGGCGGACATGCGCGGTGCCGGGTTCGAGCCCCTCGACCCCTACCCGGGCGCCGGAGCGCGATGGCGCAGCCGCCACCTGGCCTGCGGGCGGGTCGTCCACCCGCGGCTGTTCGGGATACGGGCGGGCAGCGGCTGTCTGGTCTGCGCCGGACGCGCACCGGTGGATCCGACGGTCGCCGAGGCGGACATGCGCGCGATCGGCATGCAGCCGCTGGAACCCTTCCCCGGCCGAGTGCGCGACCCGTGGAAGTGCCGGTGTCTGCGGTGCGGCCACATCGGCACGCCGACCCTCAACAACATCCGCGGCGGACAGGGCGGTTGCCTGAACTGCGCGAGGCGCGCCCGATAGGCGCGGCATCGGGGCGGAGTCCGGGGCGCGCCGCTCCGTCGATGCCCGGCGGGCGGGCCCGGACCGGGCCGGCACGGTCGGGCGCCCGGTGCGCCCCCGGGGTCACCTCGCGCGGAGCGCCTCCAGCATCCGCGCCAACGCCTGCCGCGTGTCCGTGAGATCGGCGGACTCCTCCGACGCGGCCAGCCACAGCACCGCCTCGTTCATGGCCCCCGAGAGCAGATGCATGAGTGGCGCGACCGGCTGCGCGGGGATCGTGCCCTCGTGGATGAGCAGGGTGAGCGCCTCGGTGAGGTGACGGCCCGAGGTGGCCTCGTTCATGGCCCTCCACTCCCGCCAGCCGAGCACGGCCGGCCCGTCGACCAGCATGATGCGCTGGAGCGCGGGATCGGTGGAGGCGCTGATGAACGCCTGGCAGCCGTGCGCCAGTTGGTCCCAGGCATCCTCCTGGGCGTCCGCCGTCGCCGCGATGTGCGCGGCGACCTCCTGCTGCACCTGCTCCAACACGGCCCGGAACAAGTCGGCCTTGCTGTCGAAGTGGTGGTACAGCGCGCCCTTGGTCACCCCGGCGGCCCGGACGATCTCCGACAGACCCACGGAGGCGTAGCCCAAGGTGGAGAAGAGGCGCCGACTCTCCCGCAGCAGGGTGAGTCGCGTCTGCTCCCGCTGCTGCGCCCGAACCCCGCTCGTCATCGCCACGACCCCCGTCTTCGGCCATTTGAAGCCACGTGCACACGGTACTTCGCCGCCACCGGGGCGAGCGACAGGTGTGCGCCCGTGACCGTGTCCCACTCTGCGGGCGCCCCGGGGCCACGGGTGTGGCGGCGCGGTGGATCCGTCCCGCGCGGCGCGGGGCGTTCACCGGAAGTTGACACCCTCGACGTCCGCGCATTAGGTTCAACATGCTTCACAACGTGAACTATCAATGCTCTCAAGTATCCTCACTGTCGGGGCACCATCACCCGAGGGAAGGCGCACGGCATGAACCCGGCCCAGCACGAGGCGGCCGTCGCCACCGAGACCGCCGCACTCGTCACCACGATCACGGCGGCCGACCTCTCCACCCCGGTCCCGACCTGCCCCGACTGGACCCTCGAGGACCTCACGCGGCACGTCGGAAGCGTGCACCGCTGGTTCACCGAGCTGCTCCGCCGGCGCATTCAGCAGCCTCCGACCAGCCGTGAGGTGGACCTGCGGCTGCCCGAGCACCCCGACGCCCTCCCGGACTGGCTGGCCGCGAGCGCGGCGGAGGCCGCCGAGGTGTTCGCCGCCACCGACCCGGACGCACCGATGTGGGCCTGGGGAGTCGACCAGCACGCCCGCTTCTGGGTCAGGCGGATGCTCTTCGAGACCCTCGTCCACCGGGTCGACGCCGAACTCGCACTCGGTCTCACCCCGCACGTCGACCGCGCCCTGGCCGTCGACGGCATCGACGAGTTCCTCACCAACCTCCCGTTCGCCTTCCCCTTCGCACCGCTGACGGCCCGACTGCGCGCCCCCGACCGGACCCTTCGCTTCAGCTGCACGGACGGCGACGAGGCCTGGACGGTCCGGCTGCGCCCCGACGGCTTCGCCCTGGTGGCCGACGACGCCGAGCCCCGCGCGGCGGACGCCACGGTCCGGGGATCGGCCGCCGACCTCCTGCTGGCCCTCTACGGGCGTCTGGACCATCGAAACAAGGCGTTCCACCTGCTCGGCGAGGCCGACCTGCCCGCCCACTGGTTCGCCCACTCGGCCTTCTAGGTCGGGAGCCCCGGCCCTCCACACCGCGGGCCGTCAGTCGAACGCCGTCGCCGCGCTCCCGTGCCGGGGCCCTCCGGGCGGGGACGCGCGCTTCAGCGTCTGGCCCGGCGGCGGGCGATGAGCAGGCCCAGCACGATGCCCACGAGCAGGGTCACCGTGAGTACGGCCCAGAGGGGAATCGTGACCGTGGGGATCCACATCCTGACGGTCACGGATCCGGTATTGGCCGCGATGAACCAGATCACGAGGGCGACCAGGAGGAGCAGGCCGAGGGTGCGCAACCGCAGGTCCCGGCCCTTGACGGTCAGCGTGGGCGGACGGTGTGACGTGCCGCTTTTCCGCGTCATGGGTCCAGTATCGGGTTATATGTCTGGTTGATCGACCGGACGTCCGCGAGCGCGGGGCGGCGCGAACATCGGCCGGGCCCTATCGTGGGGATCACCGGGGGTGGGCCGGCGCTGAGGCGGGCTGGGCATGACGGATCCGGAGATCGACTACGCGGCGGTGTTCCAGACGCTGCCCGGCATGGTGGCGTTGCTGAGCCCCGACCTGGTGTTCCTGGACGCGAACGAGGAGTTCCTGCGCACCGCCGGTCGCACCCGCGAGCAGGTGATCGGCGGCTACCTGTTCGACGTGTTCCCCGACAACCCGAACCAGGTCGGCGCCAGCGGCGTCCACAACCTGCACGCCTCGCTCCGGCGGGTCCTCGCCACCGGTGAGCGCGACACCATGGCCCTGCAACGCTACGACGTCGAGTCCCCGGAGCGGCCCGGCGAGTGGCAGGAACGGTACTGGAGCCCGGTCAACGCCCCCGTCCTCGACTCCGACGGCCGGGTCGTCCTGATCGTGCACCGGGTGGCGGAGGTCACCGAGCTCATCGTGGCGCGCGGTGCCCCCGACGGAAGTCGCGCCCGGGTCCTGGAAGCCGAGCTGTACACCCGCGCCCGCGAACTGCAGGAGGTCAACGATCGCCTGCGCCAGGCCCACAGTCGCGAACGCGAGGTGGCCCTCGTCCTCCAGGAGGCGATGCTGCCCGCCCCCGGCGACATCGGCCACCACCGCGCGGCCGTCCGCTACCGGCCGGCGGTCGGCGCCCTCAACGTGTGCGGCGACTGGTACGACCTCGTCGACCTGCCCGGCGACCGCATCGCGGTGGCCGTCGGTGACGTCGTCGGCCACGGCCTGCACGCCGCCGGCGTCATGGGACTGCTCCGCAGCGCCCTCAGTGCCGCCTCCCTCGTCGCCGACGGGCCCGCCCGGGCCCTGGAGGTCCTCGGGCTGTACGCCCGCTCCGTCCAGGGCGCCGAAAACACCACCGCCGTCGAGACGTACATCGACTGGGAGACCCACACCCTCGCCTACAGCAGCGCCGGGCACCCCCCGCCCGCCCTGCTCCACCTCCGCGGCGACGTCGAGTTCCTCGACCAGGCCACCGACCCCCCGCTCGGTGCCCGCCCGGAACACGTGCCACGTCCCCAGGCCGTCACCGGCTTCGGCGAGGGTGACACCCTGGTCCTCTACACCGACGGACTCGTGGAGCGTCGCCGTGAGGACATCGACGTCGGCCTCGCCCGCCTCACCCGGGCCCTCACCCGTCACCGGGGCAGCGACCCCGAGGCCCTCGCCGACGCCATCCTCCTGGACCTCCTCCCGCCCGGGGGCTCCACCGACGACACCGCCCTCGTCGTCGTCCGACTCTGAACACGGCGCCGGCGGACAACGGCGGGCGAGCCGCCCGTGATCCCACGCCGCGACGCAGTCCCCACGCCGCGACGCAGTCCCTACCAGGTGACGGGCAGGGACCGCAGACCGCTGAAGAACTCCTCGGAGCGCCACCGCAGTTCCTCCTGCGGCACGGCCGGCCGCAGGCCCGGCAGCCGGGCCGTCACCCGTTCCAGGGCCGTCTCGAGTGCGAGGCGGGCCAGGTGGGCGCCCAGGCAGTAGTGGATCCCGTGGCCGAAACTGATGTGAGGGGTGCCCGGCCGGTCGAGCACGATGCGGTCCGGGGACGGAAAGACGGCCGGATTTCCACGCACCTCGGGCCCCACCCGGAGTGACGCCACGCGCGCACGTCCCGGTCGGCGCCCGGTGCGCGGGGAGCGGTCGGGAGCGGTCGAGCGGCGGGGTGTAAGTCGTCCCGCAGTCGGTCGATCACCGTTCGTCGTCACGGACGCCCGGTAATGTGAGGTACTCGGGTCGGTGGGACGGGTCGGAAGACCGGAAGGGGGCGTAGGTGCGCGCGGCGCGGACATTGGCGACGCTGGACGAGGTCGAGCTCGGTGACCATGTCTGCCGGCTCATGCGGCCCTCCGCGACGTTGCTCTCGGACGCGCGGGCCTACGTGGCCGACGGAGCCCTGTACGGCGACAAGGTCCTGGTCATCGGCCCCACCGGCTTCCCGCGTTCCGCGAAGCCCCTGCCGTCCGCCGCGGTGATCCTCGATTTCCCCAGGACGGCGGATTCCGAGTCGATCCTCGCCGCGGTCCGTCGGGAGGTCCGTACCGCCACGAGTCAGGGATTCCGTTCGGTACGCGTCCTCACCGAGCGCGTGCCCGGGTCGGCGCCCGACGGGGCCGAGGACCTGCTGGCGCAGGAACTGCGGCTCGACGAGTTCGCCGCGGAGAGCGGCGCCATCGTCGTCTGCGCCTTCAGACCCTCGCTGTGGGACGCGGCCGCGTTGGAGCGGATCGCGTGCGTGCATCCGCACGAGATGGGCACGCGCGCACAGCGTCCGACCTTCCGGATGTTCAGCACAGGCGCCGACGGGTGGAGCGTGGACGGAGTGATCGACTCAGACTGCGCGGCAACGTTCAACGCCGCGGTGCGGGCCGCAGTACGGAACACGCCGAAGATCAGGCTCCGCTTCGACACGCTCGAAATGATCGACGCCGCCGGGATGCACGCGCTCGTCGACGCTGCCCGCCACCTTCCGGACCGCCGTATTCTGGTGGAGGGCGCCAATGAGACCGTGCGCCTGTGCTGGGAACTCGCGGGCTACGCGGCCCCCGGAGTGCCGGTGGTGATGGCCGCATGAGCACTATTCATCCCTCGAAGCCGTCCGATCGCGACGGCGACCCGTTCCACCACGAGCTGTACCCCTATCGAGGGGAGGCGGAGTTCCTGTCCGGGACCCTGGGCTTCATCCACGAGGCGCTGGAGGGCGGTGAGGCGGTGGTCGTCGCCGTCCCCACGGACAAGGCGTCACTCCTGCGCGGCGAACTCGCCGACGAGCCCGCCGTCACCTTCGTCGACACCACGACGGCCGGACCGAACCCCGGCCGGCTCGTCGCCGCCTGGACGGCGTGGATGAGGGAGCGGGGCGAGGGCGACCGGCCGGTGCGGGGCATCGGCGAGACCGCCTGGCGCCAGGCGCGCAACGCCGCCCACCTCTCGGAGCTGCGCCACCACGAGTGGCTCCTGAACCGGGCCTTCGCGCGCAGCTCCACCTGGTCGATGCTGTGCCCCTACGACGCGGCCGACGAGGACGAGGAAGCCCTGCGGTCCCTGTCCCGCTGTCACCCGTTGATCCGCCGGGACGGGCGGTACGTGCGCAACGACGGCTTCCTCACCGGCGAGGACTACCCCTTCGAGGTCCTGGCCGACCCGTGCGATCCGTTCCAGGAGCTGAGCTACGCGCACGGCGACCTGGCCGCGATCCGCTCGAAGGTGTCCCAGTGCGCGTCCGACGCGGGCGTCCCGCCGGACCGGCTGCCGAAGCTGGCCGTCGCCGTCACGGAGATCGCGACGAACAGCATCCGCCACGGCGGGGGCAACGGAACCCTGCGCACCTGGGCCCAGGACTCGACCTTCCTCTGCGAGTTCCGCGACTCGGGCTACATCCCCGATGTGATGGTCGGCCGCACCCGTCCCGAACCGGAACAGATCGGGGGCCGGGGCCTCTGGCTCGCGCAGCAGCTGTGCGACCTCGTGGAGATCCGCTCCACCCGCGAGCAGGGCACGACGGTCCGCCTCCACATCGACGTACCGAAGTAGCGTCGCGCACGGCTGAGGGCTGCCCGCCGCCGGGTCCCGCGGCCGTCCCTCGGAAGCAGGAACGTTTCTGCGCCGGGGTGGCCTCATGGGGAGCCCGGAGCGTCCGTTCGGGTGGCGTCATTCTTTCGCCGACCGCAAGTGCCGCTGGAAGCGCGCCGGCCTGTGCTGTGCTGTGGCCACGACCCGAGGACGGTCGTACGCGGGCCCGCCCGCTGTTCGTGGCAGGTCCGCCCCAACAGCGAAGGAGGACTGATGTCGCGCAACCGGAAGAACCTCCGAAGCCGGAGCATGATGGGCCAACTACTGGCCTCCGCAGTCGTGTTGACTGCGGCTTTCCTGGATGTCTCCGGGGCTCATGCCGCTGCGGTCCACTCCAAACCGAACGCCGACTGGGACGCCATCGCCCGCTGTGAGTCCGGCGGGAACTGGCGGACGAACACCGGCAACGGCCATTACGGCGGCTTGCAGTTCACCCAGTCGAGTTGGAACGCGGCAGGGGGCCGCAGATACGCACCACGCGCCGACCTCGCCACGAAGGCGGAGCAGATCGCCACGGCGAAGAGACTCGCCAGGATGCAGGGCATGGGGGCCTGGACCTGCGCACGCCGCCACTGAGGGCCCAGGTCCCGACAGGGCGACGGGGCCGCCCTGTCGGGGAGGTCTCGGCCGGACACGCCGACGCCCGGCGGGGGTTGACGAGCCCGACCGAGCCACCGCTCCACCTCCCTGCCACCGCACCGCCTTGCGCCGCACGGGCGTCGATTCGGCACTGATCAGGCGGGGTTGGGACACGGCGGACGGTACGGATCGCCGCGCGGGCGCGTTCGGCGCCGACGCGGGTGGTGGCGGGGCCCCGGCCGGGGACGGCGGCCGGGGCCGTTCGGTCAGCCGGCGGCCGTGGACGGGCGCCCGAAGTGGCGGGCCGTGGGTGCCAGCGCCGCGGCGGCGGGCACGAGGAAGCAGGCCGCGGCGCAGACGGCGAGCACCGGTGTGACCCCGAAGGCGTCGATGGCCGGGGCGATCAGGGCGAGGCCGACCGGGGCCAGGCCGTAGGAGACGAGGAAGTCCAGGGAGGAGACGCGCGCCAGCTTGTCCGGGGCGACCTCGCGCTGGGCGGCCGTGAACCAGGGCACGTTGAACAGTTCGATCCCGATCCCGGCCACCACGTAGGCGGCGATGACCACCAGTGGGTGCACCGGCAGCATCAGGCTCAGCGGTGCGAAGCCGTAGGCGGCCAGGCCGGCGAACGCCATCCAGCCAGGGGAGCGGGGCCGCCGGCGTGTGGTGAGCAGGGCGCCGCCGAGCGCGCCGACCGTGTAGGCGGTCATGGCCGCGGCGAGGACCCACTCCGTGCCGTAGCGGTCGCGGCTGATCAGGGGCAGGGCGACGCTGGTGGCGGAGTAGCCCAGCGCGACGACGGCCGTCAGGGCTCCGAGCCCGGCGAGGAACCAGGGGTGGCGTCGGGCCTCGCGTATGCCGTCGATGAACTCGGCGCGGAAGGACACGTGCGGCGGCCGTTCGGTGGACGGATCCGGGGAGGCCCCCCGGCCCGGCACGAAGGCGGCGACCAGCCAGAGCAGGCCGATCCCCAAAAGGAGCGTCCGCACGTCGACGAAGGCCGCGAGCAGGGCGGTCAGGGCGGGCCCGGCCAGTGTGGAGGTCCGTACCGAGAGGGACATGGCGGCGTTCGCCCGCTGTCGGCGATCCGCGTCGACGACCTCGGCGGTGAGGGCCTGGAAGGCGGGGCGGCAGGCTCCCTGACCGGCTCCCGCGAGGGCCGCGGCGAGGGCCATCAGGACGAGTGAGCGGCCGAGGCCGACGGTGAGGAGCGGGGCCGCGACCGCCGCCGCGAGGGCCGACCAGAGCACGACCGCCCGGCGGGAGTGACGGTCGGCCAGTACCCCTCCGACGGCGACGGCCCCGAGGAACCCCGCGGTGCGCGCGGCGAGGACCAGTCCCAGGCCGGCCGCGCCGAGTTCGCGGTGCAGGACCGCCAGGCCCAACACGAAGGGCAACGCCCAGGTGGCGAGTCCGGACGCGGTGGTCCCGGCCCACAGGCGCAGGAAGGCGGGGTCGCGCAGGACGGAACGCGGGGGCGGCGGGGCGGTCCTGGGTGTCATGGGGGCGGGTGTGGTCGTCACGGTGCGGTGCTCCTCATCGGTCGGCAGGGGTCGGGTCGCGCCTCACGAGGGCCGCCCCGGGGGTGTTAATGAAAACGATAACCATTACAGTACTCTTCGAACGTGGTGCTCCTGCCCCGTGGGTGACCACGGCAGTGCACGGCGACAGCCACGCCCTCTTTCCGATCGGAGACTCGAATGCGTCCACACCACCGCGCCCGGCTCGTGACCGCGGCCACCCTCACCCTCCTTCTCGCGACCGGCGGTTGCTCGACCGCCGGCGACGATCCCGCGGCTGCGGGCGACGACCCCGCATCGCCCGCCGGGGGAGCGTCCGTCACCAGCTGCGGGCGCGAGCTCGACCTCGGCGAGCCCCCGAAGCGGGCCGTCGCCCTGGACCAGACCTCGACCGAGACCCTGCTCGAACTCGGACTCCAGGACCGGATGGCCGGGACGGCCAACCTCAAGACGAAGATCCCCGATCGGTACCGGGACGCGTACGCCGCGATCCCGGTCATCGCCCCCAAGATCGCCACCGGCGAGCAACTCCGCGCCGCCGCACCGGACTTCGTCCTGGCCGGTTCCGTCGACCTGTACACCGGCGACCGCGCCGGAACCCGCGAGGAGTTGGGCGCCCTCCACGTGCCCACCTTCGTCAGCGCCGTGGACTGCCCCCGGTCGCACGAGCCGGGGATGACCCCCTTCGAGCTGCTCTTCTCCGACTACGAGCGGCTGGGCAAGGTCTTCGGTGTCGAGGAGCGGGCGGCGAAGCTCGCCGAGGGGCAGCGCGCCGCCGTCGCGAAGGCCGGCGAGAACGCCTCCGCCGCCGCCCGCGACGGCAGGAAGCCCTCCGTCGTCTACCTCTACTCCGTCTTCAACGGCATGCCGTACGTCGCCGGGAAGACCGGCCTGCCCGACGAGATGAGCCGGATCGTCGGCGCGAGGAACGCCTTCGACGACGTGAACGAGGACTGGCCGGAGGTCTCCTGGGAGGAAGTCGCCGAGCGGGCACCCGACTTCATCGTCATCGGCGACCTGTCCGAGCGCGGACGCCCCGGTGACAGCGCCGCCGAGAAGCGGGCCGCGCTGGCCGCGGACCCCCTGGTGTCCAAGCTGCCGGCGGTACGCGACAGCAAGATCATCGTGGTGCCGGGCATCGAGCTGGACCCCTCCGTGCGCTCCGTGCACGCGCTGGGCCTGCTGGCCGAGGGCATGAAGGACCTCGGGTATGTCCGCTGACCTCGCCGGCCCCCCGGGACCGTCGGACCTGCTGCACCCGACCGCTCGCGGGGAGAAATCGTCGGCACCCGCCGCCGGGACGGCATCGCCCGGCGGCGGCACGACCACGGCCGGTGCCCCGCCACCGGTGGGCCGGACCTCACCGGTCCGGGCGTGGCCGGTGGTCGGCGCCGTCCTCGTCCTGGCCGCCTCCGTGGCGGTCGCCCTGCGCATCGGCACCGCCCCCGTGGGATGGGGCGACCTCGCCCGCGTCCTGGGCACGCACCTGGGCCTGGGCAACGAGCCGCTGCCACCGCTGACCGACTCGCTCGTCTGGGACCTGCGGCTGCCGCGGGTCCTGATGGCCGCTCTCGTCGGCGCCTCCCTCGCCGTCTGCGGCGCCGTCCTCCAGGCCGTCACCCGCAACGCGCTCGCCGACCCGTACCTGCTCGGCGTGTCCTGCGGCGCGTCGACCGGAGCCGTCGTCGTGGTCGTCCTGCCCCTGGCCGGCGTCGGCGCCCTCGGGGTCACCGGAGGCGCCCTCGCCGGGGCGCTCCTGTCCTTCGCCCTGCTGACGGTACTGCTGCGCCGCACGGGGTTGGACTCGGTCCGCATCGTGCTGACGGGCGTCGTCGTAGGACAGCTCTTCACCGCTCTGACCTCGCTGATCCTGATGTCCTCGGCGGACGCCGACACCACGCGCGCCGTCACCCACTGGCTGCTCGGCTCGATGGCCCCTGCCCGTTGGGACGCCGTCGTGGTCTGCGCGATCGTCACACCGCTGGGGCTGGTCGCCGCATGGCTGTGCGCGAACGCCCTCGACGCTCTCGCGTTCGGCGCGGACACCGCCGCGTCCCTGGGGATCGGCGTACGACGCACCCGGATGCTCCTGCTCGTCGTGACGGCCGTGCTGACCTCGGTCGCGGTCGCCACCGTCGGTGCCATCGGCTTCGTGGGGCTGATCGTGCCCCACGGGGCACGGTTCCTCGTCGGCCCCTCGCACCGGGTGCTGCTCCCCTGCGCGGCGCTCGCGGGCGCCGTGTTCCTCCTGTGGACCGACGCCCTGGCCCGCGTCGCCTTCGCTCCCCGGGAGGTACCGGTGGGCGTGCTCACCGCCCTGATCGGCGTACCGCTGTTCCTCGCCGTCCTGCGCAGGAGGGGAGACCTGTGAGGATCACCGCCGAAGGACTGGGCTGGTCGGCGTCGGGCACCCCCGTCGTACGCGGCGTCGATCTGGACGTGGCCGCCGGCGAGAGCGTCGCACTGATCGGCCCCAACGGCTCCGGCAAGTCCTCCCTCCTGCGCTGCCTCGCCGGGCTGCGCGCGCCCGACGCCGGCACGGTCCGCTACGACGGCCTGCCCGTGCAGGACTGGAGCGCCCGCAGGATCGCGCGCCGGCTGGCCTTCGTCGAGCAGGACTGCGGACTCGACACCGACCTGCGCGTCGCCGACGTCGTCGGACTGGGGCGGACCCCCTTCCGGGACCGATGGCGCCCTCCGAGCGACACCGACCGGGCGATCGTCGGCGCCGCACTGGACCGCGTCGGGCTCGCAGCCCTCGCCGGGCGCTCCTGGAAGTCCCTGTCCGGCGGCGAACGACAGCGCGCCCACATCGCCCGCGCACTCGCCCAGCAGCCGTACGCGCTGCTCCTGGACGAGCCCACCAACCACCTCGACGTGAAACACCGGTTGGAGCTGATGGAACTCCTGTCCCGCACCGACCAGACCGTCCTCGTCGCCCTGCACGACCTCTCGCTGGCCGCCCGGTACTGCGACCGCCTGGTGCTCATGCGCTCCGGGCGGCTGGTCGCCTCCGGCAGCCCCGCCGAGGTCCTCACCCCCGAGCACCTCGCCGAGACCTTCGAGGTCGACGCCGAACTGACCACCGACCGGCTGGGCCGTCCCGCGCTCGTCTACCACGGCCCCCTCCCCGCCCCCACACCCCGACCCACCCCGTGACAAGGAACCCCATGACCACCCCGACGACCACCACACCCCTGCCGTCCGTCGACGCCCTCGTCGAGGCCGTCCTGAACGGCGAACACGGCCCACTGCCCTCCGACCTCGTCGCGACCAGCGTCTTCTGGATCCATCACGGCACCCGGCTGGCCGGCGGCCACACCACCTACCTCAACCAGTACGTCCTGGTGCGCCTCGGCGGCTCCTTCGGTGCCTGCGCCTTCGAGGCCGGTGAGATCGACCCGTCGGTCTGCCGCGACGCCTCGGGCACCGCGCTCGACGTCCTGCTCCGCGAGGGCCCACGCCCGCTGAGGATCGCCGCCCTCGACGCCTACCTCGCCGAGCGGCGCCCGCACCGCGAGGCGGCGGACGCGAACGACGCCGACGCGGACACCCGACGGGGCACGGGCGCCGAACGGGTCGTCCTCCCCGCCGGCACCCCCGAAGTCCGCGCGCGGGCCCGCGACGCGGCGATCGCCGGACTGCTCACCATCGAGGAGGGCGCCAAGGTCGGCCTCATCGGCGTGGTCGACCCGCTGGTCGAGGCGATCCGCGAACGCGGCGGCGACCCGCTGCCGTGCGACCTCAACCTCAAGGCCACCCGCTGGGGCGATCCCGTCACCGGCGACATGCACGAGGTACTGGAGCGCGCCGACGTCGTCGTCGCCACCGGAATGACCCTGGGCAACGGCTCGTTCGACACCATCCTGGACCGCTGCCGCACCCGGGGTGTGCCCCTCGTCGTGTACGCGCAGAGCGGCAGCGCCGTGGCGCGCGCCTTCCTGGGCTCCGGGGTCACCGCCCTGTCCGCCGAACCCTTCCCCTTCTCCCAGTTCAGCGCCGACCCCACCGCCCTGTACCGCTACCGCGCCGAGGCCGGGGCATGACCCCCGCGGCCCGCCGGAGCACGCCCGGCACCGGGCTGCGTCCCGAAGCCCGCCGTACCGGCACCGGACACGCCCCCGGCCACCACGGCGAGATCCTGCAAGGCGTCTTCCTCGACGACACCGGGCGACGCTGCGCCGGCCTGGTCACCCTGCCGTTGCCCGGGCCGGGCAGCCGCGCCGAGTTCACCCGCCGCCCGGGCACCTCCCCGCAGCAGATCACCGTGGTGCCGGCCGATCGCACCAAGGCGGCCCGCGCGGCGGCCCTCGCCATGGCCGCGTGCGCGCCCGGGCACCCGGAACCCCCCTGCGGCGGGGAGTTGCGGATCACCGGCGACATCCCCGTCGGCCTCGGCATGGGCAGCTCCAGCAGCGACGTCGTCGCCGTGGTGCGGGCGGTCGCGGACTCCTACGGAACGCGCCTGCCGCCCGAGACGATCGCCCGGCTGGCCGTCCGGGCGGAGCTGGCCTGCGATCCGCTGATGCTCGACGGCCGCCCCGTGCTCTTCGCCCAGCGCGAGGGCCGGGTGCTGGAAGTCCTCGGCCGCGCCCTGCCACCCGTCGTCGTCGTGGGCTGCGCCCTCGGCGCGGGCGCACCCGTGGACACGCTCTCCCTGCCGGTCCGCGCCCACGACGACGGCGACGTGCGCGCCTGCGAACGGCTGCGCGTCCTGCTGCGGCAGGCCGTGGCCACGGGCGATGTCGCCCTGCTCGGCGAGGTTGCGACCGCCAGCGCCCGGCGAGGGCAGGAGGTCCTGTGCCACCCGGAGTTCGAGAGCCTCACCGACGTCGCCGCGCGCTTCGGGGCCGCGGGCGTCCAGATCGCGCACAGCGGCGCCGTCGCCGGCGTGCTCTTCGACCCGGCCGCCCCCGGCCTCCGGCGCCGGATCAACAGCTGCGTCCGGGCCCTGGAACACCGGGCGATTCCCACCACCCGCGTCTTCTCCACCCCCACCACCCTCCCCGCGAGCAAGGAGTTCCGCAGTGGACCAGCACATCGCCGAGTCGATCGGCCGACCCGACCTGATACGCCTCGACGACCGGCTCGTCTGTCTCCGCTTTGAGACGATGAAGGTCGTCTCCGCCCTCGCCGCGGTACGCCACCTGCTCGACACCGGCGCGGTGCGGCGCGGAGACACCCTGGTGGACAGCTCCAGCGGCATCTACGCCCACGCCCTCGCCCTGGCCTGCCACCGCCACGGGATGCGCTGTCACATCGTCGGCTCCGCGACGGTCGACCACACGCTGAGCACCCAGCTCGCCGTGCTCGGGGCGACCCTGGAGCGGATGGAGCCCTGCGACGACCTCAAGCTCGACCAGAAGCGCCGCGTCGAGCGCATCCACGAGATCCTCGCGGAACACCCCGAATACCACTGGATGCGGCAGTACCACGACGACATCCACTACCTGGGCTACCGCGCCGTGGCGGGCCTGATCCGGGAGTCCACCGGCACGGACGAGCTCACCGTCGTCGGGGGCGTCGGATCCGGCGCCTCCACCGGCGCCCTCGCCCGCTACCTGCGCGAGGACTCGCCCGGCGTCGAACTCGTCGGCGTCCAGCCCTTCGGCAGCGTCACCTTCGGCGCCGGTCACGTGAGCGACCCCGAGATCATCATCGCGGGGATCGGCAGCTCCATCCCCTTCGGCAACGTCGGCCACGCGTCCTACGACACGCTCCACTGGGTGTCCTTCGACGCCGCCCTCGCCGGCAGTGTCGACCTGCTGCGCAGACACGCCGTGTTCGCCGGGCTGTCCTCCGGGGCGGCCTACCTCGCCGCCCGCTGGGAACGGGCGCGGTCCCCGCGGCGTACGGTCCTCTTCGTCGCCGCCGACACCGGCCACCGCTACGTGGACACCGTGTACGCCCGCCACCGGGAGGCCGTCGCGATCGACTCCCTGGCCCCCCGACCGGTCACGGCGCAGGCCGACCTCGTCCTTCCCTGGTGCCGGATGGACTGGGAGCGGGCCCCGGCGGACGCGCGGGCGAACGGCTTCCCCGGGCGGGGATGACCGGGACGACGCGCGGGGCGACCGACACGGGGCCGAGGGCGCCGCGCCGCCGGCACGTTCGGGCGACAGCGGCGACGTCACTACCAGGACATTCCGGACGGGAGGCATAGGGTGGCAGCCACCCGCCGGAGACGAAGAACGGACGTTCATGGCCTACGAACGACGGGATTACGGGAACCTGCGCACGCTCCCGGCTCCCGCCACCACCGCCACCCACGACGTCGGCCTGCTGGTCCTGCGGCTCACCGTCGGTCTCACCATGGCCGGCCACGGCACGCAGAAACTCTTCGGTTGGTTCGGCGGTCCCGGTCTCACCGCCACCGGCAAGGGCTTCACGATGAGCGGCTACCCCGCCGGCGACGCCATGGCCGTCATCGCGGGTCTCTCCGAGACCCTGGGCGGCCTCGGCCTCGCCCTCGGGTTGCTCACCCCGCTCGCCGGAGCGGTCCTGATCGGCACCTTCGTCAACATCCTCGCCGTTCGCGGCGTGAACAGCTTCTTCGCCCCCAGGGGAGTGGAACTCGAACTGGCCCTGCTGGCCGGGGTCGTCGCCCTCACCCTCACCGGGCCGGGCCGCTTCTCGGTCGACCGCTTCCTTCCCGTGCTGAGCGAGTCCAGGCCCCGGTACTCCGTCCTCGGGCTGGTGCTCGGGGTCGTCGTGGGTTTCGTCGTCCTGCTCGTCCGGGACTGACACCCCACCGGCCGGGGCGCGCGGCGCCCGGCCGCGTCGCCTCACACCGGCGTCGGCCGGGAGCCCGGCAGGTCCTCCGGGAGGAGCAGCCGCAGATCGTCCAGGCCCGGAGCCGTGAACGCACCCAGCCGGCGAGCCTGTTGCGTCATCATCTCCTCCACCAGGATGCGTCCCGTGCGGGCGTTGCCGAACGAACGGTCGCGCGGCAGCGCCGCCACGTACGCGCGCAGCGCCTCCACCGTCGGCGGCGGGCAGTCGTAACCCGAGTCGGCGGCCTGCGCGGTGATGATCCCCACCAGCTCCTCCACCGTGTAGTCCTCGAACTCGACCGTGCGGGTGAAGCGCGAGGTCAGCCCGGGGTTGGAGTCCAGAAAGCGGCGCATCTCGGCGGTGTACCCGGCGGCGATGACCACGACCTCGTCACGGTGGTCCTCCATCAACTTGAGCAGCGTCTCCACCGCCTCCCGCCCGAAGTCCGACGGCGAGCCCTCCGGGGTCAACGTGTACGCCTCGTCGATGAACAGCACACCGCCCAGGGCCCGTTCGAAGACCTCCTTGGTCAGCTGCGCGGTGTGGCCGACGTACCTGCCGACGAGATCGGTGCGCGCCACCTCCACCAACTGGCCCTTGGGCAGCACCCCGAGGGAGTGCAGGATGCCCGCGTACAGCCGGGCCACCGTCGTCTTGCCGGTCCCGGGCGGCCCGGAGAACACCAGGTGTTGGCTGATCCTGGGCGCGGGCAGCCCGGCGGCCCGCCGCTGCCGGGCGGTGGCGAGCAGATGCACCTGGTCGGTCACCGCCCGCTTCACCGCCGACAGACCGATCATGCCCTCCAGACGGGTGAGCAGTTCCTCGGAGCTGTCGGCGTCCCGTGCGGCGCCCCCCTGCTCGACGGCCACGTCCTCGGGCAGCAGCAGCGACAGGTCGCTCTCGGCGGGATCCGCCATCGAGCCCAACCGGAAGGCCTGTCGGTCCACCATCTCCTCGAACACCCGGCGCGCCGCACGGCCGTTGCCGAAGGCGGCGCCCCGCTCCATCCGGCCGTAGTGGCCGGCCAGGGCGTCGAGGGTGCGCGGGTCCAGCGCGTAGTGGTGGGCCTCACACATCCGCTCGGTGATGGTGACCAGCTCCTCCACCGAGTAGTTCGCGAAGTCGATGGTGCGGGTGAACCGGGACGCCAGACCCGGGTTGGAGTCCAGGAAGGCGGCCATCTCGTCGGTGTAGCCGGCCGCGATGACCACGACCTCGTCGCGGTGGTCCTCCATGAGCTTCAGCAGGGTGTCGATGGCCTCCCGGCCGAAGTCGGCGCCGCCGCCCTTGCCGTCGGACAACAGCGTGTACGCCTCGTCCAGGAACAGCACCCCACCCAGGGCCTCCTTGAACGCCTCCGTCGTCTTGATGGCCGTGCCGCCGATGACCTGGGCGACCAGATCGGCCCGGGACACCTCGACCAGATGGCCGGAACGCAGCACCCCCAACTCGGTCAGGATGCCGCCGTACAACCGGGCCACCGTGGTCTTGCCCGTTCCGGGCGGGCCGGAGAACACCAGGTGGCGGCTCATCGGCGGCATCGGCATGCCGAGCCGGGACCGGCGCTGCGCGAGCTGGTTCAGGTTGACCAGCGTCTTCACCTGGTGCTTCACGTCCGCGAGGCCGATCAGCGATTCCAGCTCCTCCTGCGGACCGCGCGGAGCGACACGGGACGGACCCCGCGACTCCCCGACCCCGGCCGCTTCGGCGCCCCACGCGTCGGCCGTGCCGTTGCCCGCGCTGGTCAGGTTCTCCACGGTGAGTCGGTCGCCGGCCCGGGTCTGCTTCAGGCCGGCGCCCCGGTTGTCCCGCACCGCGCAACCGGTCGCGGTGATCGGCTCCGCGCTGTCCACCCGGATGCCGTCGCCGAGGCTGCCGCTCACCAGGCAGGCGTCCAGCGCGAGTCGGGCGCCGTCGGAGGCCATCACCCCATGGGCTCCCGAGTCGGTGATCTCGGTACGCAGGAGCGACAGTTCACCGCCCTTGTCCACCCCGACACCGGACGCGCCGGAACCGTGCACGCGGCAGTCCCGTACGGTGCCCAGCCCGTCCGCACCGACCCGTACGCCCGTGTCCGCCGAGGCGCGGACGGCGGTGTCCCGCAGGTGGGGGTTGCCGCCGGAGGCGATCCGCACCCCACACGCACCCGCGCCGTCGATCTCGCAGAGCTCCAGCCGGCCGCGACCCTCGTCCACGACCTCCACGCCGTGGCCTCCCGCGGAGGTCACGCGGGCGTGCCGCAGCAGCGGGTTGGCGCCGCCGCGGATCAGGATCCCGGTGCCGGCCGCGTCCGCGACGTGCAGACGGTCGAACTCGGCCGCCGAGTTCTCGTCCAACACCACGGCGCCCAGCGGATCGGCGCAGTCCCGCACGGTGGTGTCGGTCAACGAGGGCGCGCCGGAACCTATGACCCGGACGGCCGGGCCGCCGGCCGTGTCGAACTCGCACTCCCGGAACACGCCCCGGGACCGCTCCGTGACGGCCAGGCCGTTCCCCTTGGTCCGTGAGGTGCGACAGCGCACCAGTTCCGGGGCGGCGCCCGAAGCCACCACGATGCCCGGGCCGTTGGTGTCGGAGACGGTGACCTCCTCCAGCACCGGCCGGGAGTCGCTGGTCACATAGACGCCCACGGCCGCGCCGTGGATCCGGGTGCGCAGCACACGGGTGGCGCTGCTGCCCTCCAGGGCCACGGCGGGCTTCTCCGTGCCGGTGATCTCGCAGTCCTCCACCACTCCCTGCGCCTCGCCGTTGGCGAGCACCCCGTTGCCCCGGGCGTCGCGGATGCGGCAGTCGCGGACCGTGGTGCGGCCCTGCTCGCCGATGACCACGCCCGAGGTGCCGAGGTTCTCGATGACGCAGCCGGCGACCACCGTCCCGGTCGGCGCGGTGTCGACCACACCCGCCCCGACCGGGTTGCTGATCCGACAGTCCCGCACCGCGAGCGACCCGGACTCCCGGGCCAGCAGGGCCGTCCACCCGGAGCCGACGACGATGCAGCCGTCCATGGCGACCTGGCCGCGCACCGCGTCCACCACCGGCACGTCCTCCGTGCCGCCGCGCAGCGTGAGGTCGGTCAGCATCACGGCGTCGGCGATCAGGGAGACGGCGCTGCCGCGGCGCGGGCAGATCTCGACGCTGCCGCGCTCGCCGTCGGCGACGATCGTGACCCGGTTGCGGACCGTCAGGTTCTCCGGGTACCGGCCGGGTCGTACGCGGATCACCGCTCCGGTGCGGGCCTGTGCCAAGGCCTCACCGATGGTCCGGAACCCCTGGGATTCCTCCGGGCTGACGGTGAGCAACTGCCGTGACACGCTGGTCCTCCTCGCTCCGACGTCGTCTCCGCCCCCTGTGGGGACGACGCGACGCACCGCTTGCAGGCTACGTGAGGGGGACGGTGATCTACCAGGTGGAGCAGGCCAGTTCACGCCGCGGCCATCGGATGCGGGCCGAATGTGCCCTGTCGGGCGCCGCGTTGCACACCAGGGCACACGGCCTAGGATGCGCGCCATGAGACACGCGCTTTCCCGTGCACCGGCCTCGGCGGCGGCACTGGCCGCGGTGATGCTCTCCGCGGCGTGGCCTGCGCCCGCGGTGGCGGCCTCCGACCCCATCGCCCTGCCCGTGGTCCGTTCCTCGCTGGCGGCGGACGAACCCTGCGCGGCGGCCTCCGGGCAGGTCGCCGAGGTGGAGCCCTGGCCGGTGCGGGCGCTCGGCCTGGCCCGCGCCGGGCGCGTGTCCGAGGGCGCGGGGGTGACCGTCGCGGTGGTCGACACCGGGGTGGGAGCCGGGGTCCCGTCGCTCGCCGGCCGGGTCCGCCACCTCGGTCCGGCGGACCAGGACTGCGTGGGCCACGGCAGCTTCGCCGCCGGGCTGATCGCCGGCGCGCCACTGCCCGGCGTGGGCACGGTCGGCGTGGCGCCCGCGGCGCGCCTCCTGGCGGTACGCGGCACCGACGAACGCGGCGTCGCCACACCGGAGTCGCTGGCCGGCGCCATCCGCGCCGCCGCCGACGAGGGCGCCGGGGTGGTGTACGTCGCCTCCGCGCTGGCGACCGGAGCGGGCGTCCTCACGGACGCGGTCGCGTACGCGGCACGCAAGGACGCCCTCGTCGTCGCCCCCTTCGCCCCCGACCTGCCCCCCGATGCCGGCGGCGCGAGCCCCCCGGCGCAGCCCTGGTACTGGCCCGCGGCCGCCCCGCACGCCCTGTCCGTCATGGACTACGGGCCCGGCGGCGGGCGCCCGGACCGCGCGCCGACGGCCGTGGGCGCCGACCTGGCGGCGCCGGGGGACACGGTGGTCGGCCCCGGACCGCGGGGCGCGGGCCACTACCTCGGCTCCGGTTCCTCGCTCGCCGCCGCCCACGTCGCCGGGGCGGCGGCCCTGGTCCGCTCGCGCCACCCCGAGCTGACGGCCGACCAGGTCCGCGACCGGCTCGTCGTGTCCGGCTATCCGGACACGACGCCGCGACTGGACCCGTACGCCGCCCTGACGGCCGTACTGACCGACCGTGCCGCCCCGGGCCCGCGCCCCGAACCCGCCCGGGTGCCGGACCCGGCGCCCGCCGCACCCCGGCAGCGGGCCCTCGTGGTCGCCGCGGCGGGCGGGGGCCTGGTGCTCCTGGTCGCCGCCGCCGCGGTGGTGGTCCCCCGGGGACGGGCCCGCCGGTGGCGCCCCCCGGGCCGGGGCTGACCGGGGGACCCCCTCAGGATTCCGGGTCCCCCAGGAACGCCGTCTGGACCTGCACCGTGCGGCGCCGGGCGATGCGGGTGGCACGTCCGGGCGGCAGCAGCCGGCCCTTGGTGTTGCCGAGGACGTACCCCTCGGACGGCGGGCAGGAGAAGAGCAGGGAAGGCGTGTTGACCTCCTGGAGGCGGCGCATCAGCGCGTCGCCCATGCCGCGCCCGGCGCCGCTCGCGGAGCGGGCGACGATCAGGTGCAGGCCGACCTCCCAACCCAGCGACAGGTGCGGCAGCAGCGGCTCGAACGGCGGGTTCGCGGGGTTGCTGCCCACCATGTCGTAGTCGTCGACGAGGATGAACAGCCGGGGGCCGGTCCACCAGTCCGCGAGCCGCATCCGGGCCGGGGCGATGTCGGGCCCCGGCACCCGGGTCCGCACCGCGCGGGCCGCGCCGTCCACCAGGTCCTTCAGCGCGTCGATGGACACCGCGTGCCCGAGCCGGTAGGTGTCCGGGACCGCCTCCACCAGCTCGCGCCGGTAGTCCACCACCATGATCCTGGCCTCGGCCGGCGTGTACCGGTCCATGATGGCCCGGGCCGCGAGCCGGAGCAGGTTGGTCTTGCCGCTCTCGGTGTCCCCGACCGCGATCATGTGCGGACTCTCGCTGAAGTCGTGCCACACGGTGGCCAGTTCGTCCTCCTCCAGGCCGAGCGGCACCCGGAAGTCTCCCTCGGGGGCCGGCAGCTCCGCCACGGGCAGCTCGGTCGGCAGCATCCGTACCTGCGGGGCCGGCGGCCCGCTCCAGCTCTCCCGGACGGCCGCGACCAGACCGGCCACGCCCTCCGTGAGGTCGTCGGTCCGCTCGCCGCCGTCGATGCGGGGCAGGGCGGTCAGATAGTGCAGCTTGCCGTCCCGGGTCAGCCCCCGGCCGGGCACCCGGGGCACGGTCGCCGCCCGCCGGATGTCGATCTCGGAGTCCATGGCGTCGCCCATCCGCAGCTCCAGATGGGTGCCCGCCTGGTCCCGCACCGCCGACGGCAGCTCCACCCAACGCGCCGTGGTCACGATGAGGTGCACGCCGTAGTTCAGGCCGCGCGCGGCGATGGCGCCGAAGGTCGGGATGTGACGGTCGTAGTCCTGCCGCACCGTGGACCAGCCGTCGATGACCAGGAACACGTCGCCGTGGTCCTCGGCGGTGAACTCGCCGGCAGCCCTGCGGCGCCGGAACGTGGCCATGGAGTCGATGCCGTGCTCCAGGAAGAACTTCTCCCGGGCCGCCAGCAGCGTGGTCACCTCGGCGATCGTCCGGCCCACCCGCTCGCCGTCCATGCGCGCCGCGACACCGCCCATGTGCGGCAGCCCGGCCAGCCCCGACAGGGTGCCGCCGCCGAAGTCCAGGCAGTAGAACTGCACTTCGCGCGGAGTGTGGGTGAGCGCCAGGGACGCCAGGATGGTGCGCACCATGGTGCTCTTGCCGCTCTGCGGGCCACCGGCCACGGCGATGTGCCCGCCGACGCCGGACAGGTCCACGGTCAACAGGTCGCGCAGTTGGTCGAAGGGCCGGTCCACGATGCCGATCGGCACCTTCAGTCGCCCCCGGTCCGGCGCGTCCGCCGTGGTCAGACCGCGCTCCGGGTCGGGCGTCAGCGGCGGCAGGATCTGGTCGAGCGTCGCCGGCAGGTCCAGCGGCGGCAACCACACCTCGTGCGCCGGCGGGCCCGCGCCGAGGAGCCGCTCCACGGCCACGGACAGCAGCGAGTCGCCGCTCTCCTCCGCCTCGGGCTCGGGCGCCGGCAGGTCGGGCACCGTGCGCGGCACCACGTACCCCGTGCTCCACGGCACGGTCTGGCCGGCGGCCCGCGCCTGGCTCGCGCCGCCCCTGCGGTGCCGGTAGGGCCCGGATACGTACGCCGCCCGGAACCGGGTCAGCGCGTCGACCCCGGACTTGAGGAAGCCTCCGCCCGGGGCCGACGGCAGTTCGTAGGCGTCCGGTACCCCCAGCACCCCGCGGCTCTCCATGGCCGAGAAGGTGCGCAGCCCGATCCGGTACGACAGATGGCTCTCCAGCTGGTGCATCCGGCCCTCGTCCAGGCGCTGCGAGGCCAGCAGGAGGTGCACGCCGAGGCTGCGGCCCAGCCGGCCGATCATCACGAACAGTTCCATGAACTCCCGGTGCGCGGCCAACAGTTCACTGAACTCGTCGACGATCACGAACAGGCTCGGCAACGGGGCCAGCGGGGTCCCGGCGGCCCGCGCCTTCTCGTACTCCAACGCCGACGTGTAGTTCCCGGCGGCCCTGAGCAGCTCCTGGCGGCGGATCAACTCGCCGTGCAGGGCGTCCTGCATGCGCGAGACGAGCGCCGCCTCGTCCGCCAGGTTGGTGATCACCGCCGAGGTGTGGGGCAGTTCGTCCAGACCGAGGAAGGTCGCCCCACCCTTGAAGTCCACCAGGACGAAGTTCAGCGTCTCCGAGGAGTTGGTCAGCGCCAACGCCAAAACCAGGGTGCGCAGCAGCTCGCTCTTGCCGGAGCCGGTCGCGCCGATCAGCATGCCGTGCGGACCCGTGCCGCCCTGCGCGGACTCCTTGATGTCCAGCTCCACCGGCACCCCGTCCGCGCCCACCCCGATCGGCACCCGCAGCCGGCTCGGCCCCGTCCCGCGCCGCCACAGCGTGTCCGCCGCGTGCCCGTACAGGTCGGAGATGCCCAACAGCGTGGTCAACTCCACGTCGGTCGAAAGGGGTTCGGCGCTGTCCGTGCCGATGCCCATCCGGTACGGCGCCAGACGTTTGGCCAGCGCCGTGGCGCCCCGCGTACCGAAGGCGTCGGGCCGGCCCAGCGGTGCGACCTGCTCCTTGCGGTCACGGTCCGTGCGCACCAGCCGGAAGTCGCCGTCGGCCACCTCGAAGCGCAGCGTCACCCGGCCCGGACGCCAACTCAGCGCCCCGGTCAGGTCGAGCACCACCGTGTTGCGCAGCCCGGGCCCGTCCAGCCGGTGCCCGCCGGGGACGGTGCCGCCGTCCACCACGATCACCGTGAACGGCTCCTCCCGGCCGGGCAGCGACTCCGGGTCGAACGGCGGACGTTCCAGGAACTCCGCGCCCAGTAGGTCCTCCAGTTCACCGAGCGCCGACCCGGTCATCCGCGCCGGCCCCGCCCCGTCGGTCTCCTGCGGATGCAGATGGTGCGGCAGCCACTTCGCCCACTCCCACTCCGGGCGACGTTCGTCGGACACGCACAGCGCGATCCACAGGTCGTCGGGGGAGTGGAAAGCGGCCAACTGCGCGACGAGCGCGCGGGCCAGGGCGCGTATGTGCTCCTCGTCGCCCCGGAACAACACCCGCGCCCACGCCCGCATGTTGATCGCGATCGGCTGGTCCGGCACGGTCGCGTACGCCCGGATGAAGCTGCGCAGCGCGTGGGCGGCGAGCGGTTCGAGGTCCTCGACCGGACTGGTCGCCATCGGGTTCAGCCGCAGCCCCAGCTTCTGGTCGCCGACCGCCACCCGCACCTCGCCGAAGTCCTCGTCCTGCGGACGCCGCTCCCACAGGCGGGTGGTGCCGACCACGGACCACAGGGCGGCGGGGTCCGGGTGCCGCCAGGCCAGGGCGCGCTGCTGGTCGATGACGGCGGCCCGCACCTTGCGGCGCGTCTGCGTCAGATAGCGCAGGTAGTCGCGCCGTTCGCCCTTCAGTCGCTGCTTGCGCTCGCTGTTGCGGCGCATGACCTGGCCCAGCATCATGGCCGCCGAGGCGATCACCATCATCCCCAGCGCGAGGTAGATGAACCCGCCGCCACCGGCCGCCCCGGGCCGGATGAACATCAGCATCATCGACACCGACATCAGCGCCATCGGCAGATACGTCCACACGGCCGACGAGTCGGGCACCACCTCCGGGAGCACGGGAGGCTCCTGCAGGGTCAGTTCCCCGTCCGGCATCTCCGGGCCACGCCTGCGGGCCGGCCTTCGGAACAGCACCACACTCACCGAACGGACTCCTCGCACCAGGGGTCGCGGGCGTCGCCACACGCACAGACGGCGAATACCTCGGACAGGTGAGTGATACTACGATCGTTCGTGCTGACCGCCCAAGGCCCAACCAGCGCTCCGTCGGCGCCCGTTGGCCTGCCGATCGAACCCGGAGAGGCGTGAGCCAGACCGATGAGTGACAACCAGGTGGCCGGATTGTGTCGCCTGACCGTACGCGCCCCCGCCCGCACCGTGGACCTCGCCGTCCCCGCCGACGTTCCGGTGGCCGATCTGCTGCCCGCCGTCCTCGGCTACGCCGGGGACGACCTGGCGGAAGCCGGCATCGACCACGGCGGCTGGGTGCTCCAACGCCTGGGTGGCGAGCCACTGGACGAGGAGCGCACCCTCGACTCCCTCGACCTGCGCGACGGCGAGACCCTCTACCTGCGCCCCCGGACCGAGGCCCTGCCCGAAGTGCACCTGGACGACCTGGTGGACGGCATCGCCACGGCGCTCCAACGGCAACCCCACGGCTGGACCCCCGCAGCCGCCCGCGCCCTGCTGCGCGCCTCCGCGGTCACCGCGCTCCTCGCCGGCCTGGCGGTCCTCGCCCTGCCGGGCGGCTCCGGCGACACGCGCGCCGTGTGCGCCGCCGTGGCGGCGCTGCTGCTCCTCGCCGGAGCCGCCGCGGCGGCCCGCGCCGTCGGTGACGGCGGCGCCGGAGCCGCCCTGGGCCTGATGGCCGGCCCCTACCTCGCGCTCGCCGGATGGCTCCTGCCCGGTGGGGCCGTCACCGGCCCGCACGGCCAGGAGGGGCTGGCCGCCCGGCTGCTCGCCGCGTCCGTCGCCGGAGCGGGCGGAACGGTCCTGGCGCTGGCCGCGGTCGCCGCGTACGCCGCGCTCTTCCTGGCCCCCGCCGTGCTCGCCGCCTTCGGTGCGCTGACCGGCGCCGTGATGCTCGTCGCCGGGCTGCCGCTCGGGGAGGCCGTCGCGGTGACGGCCCTCCTCGCCGTCCTCCTCGGTGCGTTCGTGCCCTCGCTCTCCTTCCGGATGGCGGGCCTGCGGATGCCACCGCTCCCCACCAACGCACAGCAGCTCCAGGAGGGCATCGAACCCCACCCGACGGGCACGGTCACCGCGCGGTCGGTGCTCGCCGACGGCTGGATGAGTTCCCTGTACGGGGCGGTCGGGCTGGTCTGCACCGGCTGCCTCACCGTGCTCGCCCGCCACACCGGGCTCGCGGAAGTGTGCGCCTCGGCCGTACTCGCACTGCTCCTCCTGCTGCACTCCCGCGGACTCGGCAACGTGTGGCAGCGGATGTCCCTGGTGGTGCCGGGCATCTGGGGACCGGTCCTGCTGGTGTGGGCCGCCGCCGCGTCCCACACACCGTCCGGCAGGCTCCTGCTCGTGGTGGGGCTGCTCGCCGGCGCCGCCGCGCTCGCCATCGCCTCCTGGACCGTGCCCGGCCGCCGGCTCGTGCCGTACTGGGGCCGCGCCGCGGAACTGTTCCACTCGGCGGCGGCCATCGCCCTGCTGCCGTTGGTCCTGTGGGTGCTCGGCGTCTACGGGGCCCTTCGGTCCCTCAACGGCTGATCCGGGGGAGCGGCACAGTGCAGTCGAAACGCGACCAGGTCCAGGCCCACATGTTCGTCATGGGTCGTCTCACCTCCGCCATGCTCCGCAGCGACCCGGACGCCCCGGAGAGCCCGCAGGGACGCACCAACCGCGGCATCGCCATCGGCGTGGTCATCGCCGTCCTGCTGTCGGCCGGGGCGTTCGTGTTCGGCCTGTTCAAACCCGGCACCAAGGACTCCTGGCGGCAGCCGGGCACCCTCGTCGTCGCCAAGGAGACCGGCTCGCGCTACCTCTACCTGGACGGCCGGCTCCGGCCCGTGCGCAACTACACCTCCGCGCGGTTGCTCGCCGGCGCCGACCTCAAGGTCACCTCGGTCGGGAGCCGTTCCCTCGCCGACACCCCGCGCGGCGCGCCCGCCGGCATCGCCGGCGCACCGGACACCCTGCCCACCGCCGACCGCCTGGACACCGGGCCCTGGCAGGTGTGCTCCGGCACCCCGGGCGGCCCCGCCACCACCGTCCTCGCGGTCGGCGCGCCCACCGGCGGCCGCGGGCTCGGCGACGACGAGGCCCTGTTGGTGGTCGGCCCCGACCGGGCGGAGTACCTGGTGTGGCGCGGCAGCCGGCTGCGCCTGGGCGACGAGGTCAAGGCCGCGCAGGCCCTGGGGTACGACGCCCGGCCCCGCACACGGGTCTCGGCGGCCTTCCTCAACGCCCTGCCCGAGGGGCCCGACCTGACCCCGCCGGAGGTCACCGGCCGCGGCACGGCCGGGCCGCGGCTCGCCGGCCGCGAGACCCGCGTCGGCCAGGTCTTCCGGATCACGGTGCCCGGCTCGACCGCCCGCTACTACCTGCTGCGCCAGGACGGCCTCGCCCCGCTCACCGCGACGGGCGCCGCCCTGGTCCTGGGCGATCCGAGGACCCGCCTCACGGCGTACGAGGGCGCCGCCCCGGCCGCCGCCGAGCTGGGCGCCGACGCCCTGGACGGGCGTACCGCCCCCCTGCCGGCCCGGGGCGCCGCCACCGATCTGCCCGAGGCGCCGCCCCGGGCGGTCGTCCCCGCGACCCGGTCGACGGCGTGTGCCCGGATCGAGTCGGGCGGCGCGGGCAGCCGGGTGAGCGTCGCGCTCTCCCCGGCGGCCGGCCTCGGCCCGGCCGCGCAGCCCGCCCCGGACGGCCTGACCCCGGCCTGCACGGCCGTCGAGCGGATCACGGTCCGGCCGGGCGGCGGCGCCCTGGTGCGCGCGCTGGGCGCCGGCGGCGGCGAGATCGGTTCCACGCTCTACCTGGTGACCGACAGCGGCATGAAGTACCGGATCGTCGGGGCGGACACGCTCACAGCCCTCGGCTACTCCGGGGGTCAGGCCCGGGGGCTGCCCTCACCGCTGTTGGCGATGCTCCCCACCGGACCAGACCTCAGCCCGGGGGCCGCCGCTGCCGGTCGCGGAACCACCACCGCGACGCCCTGCCCGGCCGGCGGCGCCGTATCCGATACCGCGCGGCGACCGTGAGCGACGCGTCGGAGAACCGCCCGGGAGGAACAGGCGTCCTGTCCGTGTAGTTGACGCAAAATGCAGGGTCCGTGGCCTACGAAGCTGGATTCTTGACATGGCATCACTGAGAATCCAGGTTGCGGCCATGTTGCAGCAGACGACAACTGGGGTTCTTGACAGCCCAGTTGAGTACCTTGTCGACTGACGACGGCCGTCCGCAGGCGCCGCCCCCGGCGTCACTGCGGGACTCGGCGGTGACCATCACCAGGAGGTGCGGCACATGGCAGGCTTCCAGCAGTCACAGGAACAGGCCACCCGGAACGGCATCATGGCACTGGAGCAGGCGTTCACCGGCGTGCAGAACTGCCGACAGGGCGTGGAGAACATGAAGTTCAACCTGTCCTCCGGCCTCAAGGGCTCCGACGGCAAGGCCTTCCAGGACCTGCTCAAGCTGTGGGACGACCAGGCGGAGATCATCTCGCGCAACGTACGGGACATGGTCGACACCCTGAACGAGACGCTGCGCACCCAGGGACTCACCCAGGGGTCCAACAACGAGAGCATCACCACCGCGTACAACCAGTCGCAGTCGGTGTTCGACACGCTCAGCGGCTGATCAGGCCATTTTCTCGGACCGGACCGCCTTCCGGCCGGCCCGGTACCGCGAGGACCGACTCCCTTCCTGTCCCCCTCCAGTTGTGAGACGAGGCCCCACGATGAGCGACTTCACCGACGGTCACATCTACGTCGACTACCGGCACATGTCGAACGCGGCGGACGACATGGTCACCCAGACCAAGGCGATCGCCGGCGTTCTGGCCAACCTCGAAGCCGAGCTCCAGGAGCTCAAGCAGACCTGGGAAGGCGAGGACCGTCAGGTCTACAACACCAAGCAGCAGGCGTGGGACAACGCTGTCGAGGCGATGAAGAACCTGCTGGCGAACCACTCCCGACTGCTGACCGACGTGTCCGACAACTACCAGTACAGCGAGAAGTCCCTCACCCAGATGTGGGGAGACGTGCGCATCGGCCGCTGACCCGGCCCTCGAAACCCCGAAGCCGGCACGGGCCCACCGGTCCGCGGGGCGCGCAGAGAGCGCTCCCCGCGACCCGGCGGCCGGCCGGCGGACGACCCGGCGGAGCCGGTGGCCGGACCGGCAGCACCGGCCGGAGCGCCGGCAGGAGCAAGAGCGGGATCAGGAGCGGGACATGGCGGAGAACACCCCGGTCAACCTGGACAAGGCCTGGCTGGAGAACTTCCTCAACAACGACATCGCGAACTTCATCGCCGAGATCAAGAAGATCACGGGCGACGGCGTGGGCCCGGACGGTGCGGTGGTACCGGCGCTGGACGCCCTGCTGTCCACGGGAGCCCACGGCGACTGGGTGCTGCCGGGCGCCGAACTTCCCCTCACCATCGGGGGAATGGCCAAGGACGGCGCCACCAACGGCCAACACATCAAGAAGGCGGTCGAAGACCTCATCGGGTCCGTGACCACCGTCCTGGAGGACCAGAAACTCCTCTTCGACGACATCGACGACAATCTGCGCACCAGCATCGACACCCTCCTCAAGGCCCAGGGCGACAATCTGGCCAAGATCGACGGGGACAAGTTCCTCGACATCTTCTCCGACGTCGACGGATCCCTCGGCGGCCATGACGAGGACGACGACTAGCAAGGCCCCGGACAGGCCCCCGCCGTCCCGCCTCCCGTCCGCCCGACTCCCCGGAGCCCGACCGTGCGTGAAGAGAACATCAAGCCGCTGACCTCGGACAACGATGCCTGGCACCAGGCCGTCAAGCTCTTCACCGGCTATGACGCGCCGTTGCGCCACACGCTCTTCGACGAACTCGCCGGCAACGCGGGCATTCCGCAGATGAAGGTGGAGATCAGCAAGCAGTCCCACGTCGACTACGCCGACCCGAACGACTTCAACTGGCGTGTGGAGAACGCGGGGTGGCGGATCGAGAACACCGACTTCGTCATCCCCTTCTACCTCACCGGCGGCGACAATCCGTCCAGCGGCGACCAGGTCTCCATGTACAAGGCCCGGATCACCCTGCTCGGCAACAAGGGCAGCGACGGCCCCCCGGCCGGTGGCGTGGTCGAGGGCGGGGAGTTCAAGAGCCAGTACGACAACCACCTGGGCCTGACGGGGGACGCCGCCGTCTGGACCACCCAGCCCCTGACCCAGTACAGCTACGGGACCGGTCGGGCACTGGAGGCGCTGCTGAACGACCGGGACGGCACGCACGGCTTCCACTGGAACGGCAAGAACGTCCCCAACGACCAGGCGGTCACCCTCACCTCCTTCGACACCGCGGCTTCGGCGTTCGACCGGACCGCCCAGTTCTTCGTCGACCGCCGTGACGCGGTGGAGGAGTGGGAGCGCCGGATCGGCGTCGAGCAGAACGAGGCCTGGCGCGGTCAGGCGGCCGGGGTCTTCTGGAACCTCGTCCACACCCTCGGCAAGCAGTACGACGGTTACGCCAAGGACATGCGTCCCTCCGGCGCGACGGGCTCCAAGCAGGGGGACGAACTCCGGCAGGCCAAGACGGACTTCCGCAACGCCGCATCCACCCTCCAGCGCAGTTGGGCCCGTTGGGAGTACATGGAGGGCAACCCGCTGCGGTGGCTGCACGACCTGCTCGTGGAGATCACCGACCACGTGTGGGAACGCAACATCAAGATGATCACCTACAAGGTGCATGCCAACCGCTACGGAGCCACCACGACCTACCACGCCACCTCGGGCTTCGACCAGACCGCCACCCGGTTCGGAATGGGTGACAACTTCGGGCAGCTCGACGACCTCACCACCTGGAAGAAGGTGGGGGAGCGGGCCGTCCAGAACTGGCAGGCATCCGTCATCGAGAGCCTGGAGGTGCCCGCCAACGAGGCGATCCGCCAGGTCCACAACAGCTGGAGCACCAAGAACTTCGACCTCGGCTCCGTCCGCACCCGCGGTGGCAGCGACCTCACCAGCTCCTACACCGAGGACAAGAACGAGAAGAAGGAGGCGGACGCCGCGAAGGCCGCGGCGGACGCCGCACGCAAGCAGGAAGAGTTCATGGCCTGGCAGAAGGAACAGGCCGCCAAGGCGGAGGCGGAGGCCAAGCGCCGGGAGGAAGAGGCCAAGAAGGAGCAGGAGCGCCGGGAGAAGGAGGCCGACGAGAAGGAGGCCAAGGCCAAGGCGGAACAGGAGCGCAAGGAGAAGGAGGCCGAGGAGAAGGAGGCCGGGCTCCGGGCCGAGCAGGAACGCAAGGAGGCCGAGGCCAAGGCGGAACAGGAACGCAAGGAACAGGAGGCCAAGGCCGAACAGGACCGCAAGGAGAAGGAAGCGGGCGAGAAGGAGGCCCAGGCCAAGGCCGAGCAGGACCGCAAGCAGGCCGAGGCGGAGGCGAAGGCCGGCGAGAAGGAGGCCGAGGCCGAGCGCAAGCAGGCGGAGGCGGAAGCCAAGGCGGAGCAGAAGGAGGCCGAACAGGAGGCCAAGCAGGCCGAGGCGGAGGCCAAGGCCGAGGAGAAGCAGCGCGAGCAGGAAGCCAAGCAGGAAGAGGCACAACGCAAGCAGGAAGAGGCCCAACAGCGCCAGGAGCAGGTCCAGGCCACCCAGTTCAACCAGGCGCGCACCGACCAGGAGCGGGCCCGCAAGGAGCAGGAACAGAAGGAAGCCGAGGCCGCGGCGAAGGCCGAGGAGAAGGAACGGGAGGCCGAGGCCAAGCAGGCGGAGGCGGAAGCCGAGGCCGAGCGCAGGCAGGCGCAGGCGCAGGACAAGGCGGAGCAGAAGGAGGCCGAGCAGGAGCGCAAGCAGGCCGAGGCGGAGGCCAAGGCCGAGGAGAGGCAGCGCGAGCAGGAAGCCAAGCAGGAAGAGGCCCAGGCGAAGGCCGAGGCCGCGCAGCGCGAACGGCAGGAGGAGCAGGGACGACTCCAGACCGAGCAGGAACTGCGGCAGGAGCAACTCCTCACCGAACAGGAGAAGCGCGAGGCCGAGCAGCGCGCCGAGGCGCAGGTCCGCCAGAACGAGGCGCAGGCCCGCCAGGAGGCCGCCGTCGAACAGGCCCAGGCCGCACACGAGAGCGCCGCAGGCCGGCAACTTCCCGGCCTGGACCGGCCCGGCTCCGTGGACCTGACCGGCGGCCGGCTGAACCCGGGCGACCTGCCGGGCGGGCAGCTGAACCCCGGCGACCTGCCGGGCGGGCAGCTGAACCCCGGCGACCTGTCCTCGCTGATGCCCGACCCGACCGGTGGCCCCGTCTATTCGGACAACGGCCTCACGATGCCCGACGGCAGCGCGACGACCATCGACGACCACGGCCGGATCGTCACGCACCACCCCGACGGCAGCACCGTCACCATCGACCCGGACCTCCACACCGCCACCGTCACCCGCCCCGACGGCACCTCCACGACCGGCCCCCTCAACATCGGTGACCGCCTGCCACACTCCGACGGCAGCGTGTCCCACCTCGGCGCCGACGGCCGGATCGTCACCGACTACCCGGACGGCACGACCACCACCATCGACTCCGACACGGGCATCGGCATCACCACCCGCCCCGACGGCACCGTGATCAGCGGGCATCTGGGCGGCGACGGGACCTTGCCCGCCGGCCCCGGTTCCCACTCCTCGCTCCCCGGTGTCTCCCGCCCTTCCTCCCACGACGGTTCCCTGGGTTCGTACGAGGAGGAGCTGTACGACCACACCCCGTACCAGCCGTCGTTCGCGGGCAGCGCCACCGGTCCCGCTCCGGCCTACGGCGCCCTCGGCGACGTCGGGACACCGCTCAACACCGGTTCGCTGCCCGGCTCCGGCTCCGGCGCGGGCAGTCCCGCCGGGCCGATGGGCGCACCGATGGGCGGGATGGGCGGACCCATGGGCGGAATGGGCGGCGGCGGGGGCGGCGGCGGGTCGGGCACCTCCGAGCGGGTCCGCAACGTCATCGACGACGGCCGGACGAACGGCGGCCCGCGCGGCGGACGACCACGCCCGGGAAGCCCGCGAAGCGGACAGGACGAGAACGACGTCCGGGTCACCGCCCCCCGGACCGCAACGACGACCGGCGCCTCGCCGTTCGCCCCGATGGGCGGCGCCGCCCCCGGCGGGCAGCAGACCCAGAGCGGCGACCGCACCCGCGACGCGTGGGTGCAGGAGGAAGAGGACGTCTGGGGCACCGACGAGGGAGGCGCCCCCGCCGTGATCGGCCGATGACCCCCGCCGCCGTTCCCCTCACCCGCCAGGCAGCCGATCCGGGCCCCGGCCCGGCCGACCGGAGGTACCACCGGTGAGCGAACCGATGGAGCAGCGCATCGCCAAGGCCATGGCGGAACTGGAGTCCGTCCAGGCCGCCGTGGCCCGCGCCGAGGAGCAACTCGCCGAAGCCGCCGCGACGGTGCGTTCACGCGACCGCTCCGTGGAGGTCACGGTGGGCTCGCGGGGCGAACTGACCGGGGTCACCTTCCTCGACGGCAAGTACCGCTCGATGAACCCGGCCCAACTGTCCGCCTCGGTGATGGAAGCCGCCGGACGGGGCCGGGCGCAGATGGCCCGCCAGGTGATGGACCTCTTCGACCCCCTCACCGGGCCGAGTGCCGCCGTGCCCGAACTGCGCGGCATGACCGTCGACTGGGAGCGGATCTACGGCTCCGCCCTGCTCGACGAGGCCGAAGGCGAACCGGTCCGCCGCCCGGGGGACCGGCTGCGCGACGAGATCCACGAGGACACGGACGACGGACACAGGGGAAGGAGCCGGTCATGAGCGGTGTGTACGAGGCGAGCCCGGAGGCGCTCAGGAGGGCCGTCGAGCGCATGCGGCGACTGCCCGAGCTGGCGGAGGGCCTCAGCCGGAGCTTCACCGCGGACGAGCGCAACTACACCCCGTGGCCCGGCTGGACGGACGACTTCGCCCTCCAGGTCCGCCCGGTCTACGAACGGAACAACGAGTACTGCCTGGGCACCGGGCGGGTGCTGTACGAGGCCCTCGACGGACTCGTGCAGGCCACGCTGGCGAACCTGGACAACATCGAACGCACCCGCTCGTACTCCACCGAGCAGATCGCGGAGCACCGGCGCCGGACCCCCGAATCCGTCTTCGACGACCCGGGCACCGGAGGACGCCACTGACCGGGCGCCCCGCGGCGGACCGGGACGGTGATGGGGGGCACGGGTGAGCGGAGGCATGGGTGCAGGAGATCAACTTCCCGGACGACGTCCGGAAGATGCTCTGGATCCTCATCGGCGAGATGCCGTTGGAGGCCCGGGAGAACCTCGCGTACGACAGCCGTGAGCTGTACCTGAGGTTCGGCCGCGGCATCCGGGACCTCCAGGACGAGATCCAGCTCTCCATCTCCGAGGCCGCCACCTCCCTGCCGGACGACGTCGCCGACCCGTACGTGCGGGCGTTGTCGCTGCTCACCAACGACGGGGGAGTGAACCACCTCAACGCGATGGTCGACAAACTCGACGACATCGCCCGGGGCCAGATCGACCACTCGATGAGCATCCAGCAGGCGAAGTGGGAGATCATCGCCGAGATCATCGCCCTTCTCGTCGAACTCGCCCTGCTCGCCGCGCTGGCCGTGATCACCGGGGGCACGTCCGTCTCCCAGATGATGCTGGCGAGGGCGCGGAGCCGGCTGGCCGTCCTGCTCATCGTGGACCGGCTGCTGCGCATGACCCACCTCGCGCCCACCCTCACCAGCGCCATCGAGGAGGCGCTCCAGGTCCTCGCCGTCCGACTCGCGCAGATCGCCCTGAACCCGAACGGCCGCAGGCCCCACGGGATCGACTGGGAGGACGTGGGGAAGGGGGCCGCGTTCGGCGCGCTCGCCGGCGGGTTCGCCGGTGTCCTCGGCGGCGCGTTCGACCACGCCGGGAAGTGGTTCAAGAACACCTTCGACTCCTTCGACGACTTCGCGAAGAAGAACCCCTTCACGACCAAGTTGCTCGACGGCGTCAACGACCTCGGCGAGGCGTTCCTCGTCGGCGCGATCAGCGAGTCCGCGGCCGAGGTCCTGGTCAAGGGAGCGTTCGAGGGCGTCTGGGAGTTCAAGTGGGAGACGTTCGTCGGCTCCGGCACCAGCTCGATGTTCGAGGTGATGGCCGACGGAGCGCTCGGCGGCGGCGGTCTGTGGCTGCACAAGTGGCTGACCGACTCCCGCGACTTCACGGACCTCAACGACATCGACTTCTCCGGCGGTCCGGACGGCCGCGGCCCCGGCGGCTTCGACGGTCCGCCGCGTTCCGCCGCGGTTCCCGTTGCCGCTCCCCCACCGAACCCGACCCCGGTCCCCGCGCCCGTGCCGCCGGCGCTGCCGGCCGCGACGGTGGGGGACGACGCCCCGTTCGGCGACCAGCCGTCCACCGGGCCCACCCCGGCCCCGCCCACCCCGCCGGCCCCGTTCCCGATGGCGCCGACGACGTTCCTCGCCCATGGCCTGCCCACCGCGCCCGGCGACCCCGGTCCCGACGGGTCCACCGGACCGGAGCGACGGGCCTCCGCCCCCGACCCGCTGTCGCACGTCACCGCCCCGCAGGCGATCGGGCGGACGCCCGGACCGATCGGAACGGGCACCCCGCCGCCCGGGGTCCTCGCCGATCTGCCCGCCGATCTGCCCGATGCCTCCGACGGCGTCCTCCTCGGGGACAGCGGCACGGACCGCACCGTGCCCGCCCCCTCCGGGCCCGAGGCCGGCAGCACCGTGCCCCCACCGGCCCCGGCCGTCCCGGGAACCGGCGGCCGGCCGCTCCCGGTCGCCGTCGGAACGGGCGGCGCGCTCGACGATGCGCCACGGACCGTCTTCGAGGACGTGGACGTGGACGGCGACGCGGACCCGGACGCCCACGCGGCCACGGGCCCCGACACGGACGCGGGTACCGGCACGGGCACGGACAACGGCACCGGTACGGGCATCGGCACGGGCATCGGCACGGGTACGGACGCGGACACAGGTACCGGTACGGGTACGGGTACGGGTACGGAGAAGGGCGCCGGCACGGGCACGGGCACGGGAGCGCGGTCCGGCGGGAACGTGCGGCCCGTCGGCGTCGAGGCCGACGGCGCACCCGACGACACGCCCGGTGACACGGACGGCGAGGGGGCGGCGCACCCGAACCCGGCCCTCGAAACCGCCGCCCCCCGCCCGACGACCCCCGGCGGCGCCGCCGACCCGCCGAGCCGGGTCCGCGGGTCCTCCCCGGACACCTCCACCGCGCCCGGCGACGAGCCCCCGGCCCGGAAGAGCGCCGAGCCGCCGGGCACCGTCGTGGACACCCCCGCGTCGGCCGCCCCGCACGGCGGCCCCGCCCCGCGGACCGGCAACCCGGCCTGGGAGGCAGCGCGGTCCGCCGTACCGCCCGTCACCCGTGAGCACCCGTGGACCGACGACGTGCCCGCGCCCGCCGATCCGGCACGGCCCGGCGAGAGCGTCCCGCGCACCGTCCGGTCGGTGTTCGACGTGCGTCGGGTCGCGCACGACGGCGCATGGGTCACCGACCTCACCGTCCAGGTCGCGACCGGACCCGACGGCATGCCCGAAGATGCCTGGCAGCGCCTCCGCGCGGGCGTCGAGGAGTACTTCAACGCGCCGGGCCACCGGCTGCCGAGCGGCGACCTGCTCCAGGTGACCGTCGAGCAGGCGGCGGGCGCCCCGCACCCGGACAGCCTCACCGGCACCCCGGCGGAACGCGACGGGGGGACCCCTCGCACCCCGTGGTGGACCGGCGCCGACCCGGCCGACCACGCCGTACGGATCGCCCGACAGCTCGGCCTGCACGGCGACATCCCGGCCGGCCCGGCCGGTGACCACACCCGGCCCGTCCCCGCGGGGTCGCCCCGCGAAGGGCTGCGCGGCCGTGACCTGAGCCTGCTCGCCTCCCTCATCGACGCCCCCACCGCCGCCCCGGACCCGGACACCGGCTCCGTACCGGCCGCCCCGGCGCCGGTGCGCACCGTCGGCGGCCCACCCGGCGTCGGTGGCCCAGCCGGCGCCGCGACGCCCACCCCCCTGCACCCGGCCCCCGCCACGACGAGCGGGCTCCCGGATCCGGCGCCGGGGGAACCCGCGCCGCTCCCGACCGGGACGGGCCCCACCCCTACGGCGCGCCCCGCCGCCGTGCCCGCTTCCGCCGAGCGGGACGGAGACGATGAGGAACCGCCGCCCGCCGAGGAGACGGCGGCGGATGTAGCGGATGTACCCGTACGGCTCGGGCAGTGGAGCCATCGGCGCGCGTCCGCTCCGGCGTCCTCCATGCACCTGGACTGGTTCGACCCCGCGAGCGACCCGCTCGACGAGAGGCGTGCGCCGGGCACCCTGCACGGCCTCACCACGCTGGTCCGTGCCCGTGTCCGGCGTGTCCAGGCCGACGACGGGCGCTGGGTGCGCGTCGTCGGCCTGCACCTGCCGGTCCGGTTCGGACCCGGCTTCGACCCCGCCGGGCTGCCCGCCTTCCAGGAGCGGATGCGCGCGCTCCTCGCTGCCCACGTCAACCACGGCCTGCGGCTGCCGGGTTCGGGCGATCACCTGCACGTGGACCTGGTGCTGACCCACGCCCCGGACCACGCCGAGGCCGTGGAGCTCAGCCGCGGCGACGACCCGGCACGCAGCGACCAGTTGCACATCCGGCTCGGCGGCGGACCCGGGCGCGACGACGCCGTGGCCCTGCACGAGATCCTGCACTACACGGGGATGCGTGACCGGGGACGCGACCCCGAGTCGCTGTTCCGCCGGCTCCTCGCCGCCGACCCCACCGGGGTGATGGCCGACACCGGTGGGCTCCCCGCGACCGGAGTCGTCACCGAAGTCGACCTGCGCACCTTGGAGTCGGCCCTCGACTCCGGTCCGGCGGTGCGCGACCACCCGCTCACGGGGGGCACCCCAGCGGCCGGAGCCACCACCCCGGGGGCCGGATCGCCGGACGCGGACCCGCTGCCCCCGGACGAGCACGACGACCGCTGGGAGTCGGCCCGGGCTCCGCGCGACTGGAGCGCGCCCCTCTCCACGTACGCGACCACCTACGGCACCGGGTACGACGGGACCGTCGGCCTCGTCCACGTCGAACCGCTGTCCGACGCCGTCGTGGAGGGGCTGCACCGCCAGATCCTGACCCGCCTGGGCATTCCCGCCGGCGCCCCCCACGACCATCCGGTGCGGGTCCAGCTCCGGGAGCGGGCCAACGCCGTCGAGTTGGCACGGCAGTTGCCGTACCTGCGCAGTACCGGCAGGCGGATCACCGTGATGCACGAGGGCCGGGAGCGCACCGTGGACATCCGGCTCGGGCTGCGGGACCCCGCCCGGTCCCGACGGTACGGCGAGCACGGCGTCGAGGACCCCGAGGGCCGTGTGGAGCGTCGCGGCCAGGGCAGCTCCGAGTCCTCGGTGTCCCAGAACTCCGGGAACGTCCGCACGGTGCCGGTCACCTGGTCCGGAGCGTTCACCGTCGGGCGGGCGGGACCGGTCAGCCGGGTGGACGCGGCGCTGGCGGTCACGCTGACCCACAACCAGTTCTCCACGAGCAGCACCGTCACCTCCGCGGTGCAGACGATGACGGCGCAGCGCAGCAACGAGCTGTCCCAGCCGGTGGAGTTCGTCTCGGAGTGGCAGCTTCGGGTCGACCGGCCGGCAGCCGCCGGATCGGGGAGCGGGAACGCCGGCTGGGGGGACGGCGAGCGGCACGGCCCGGTCACCGTCTGGTTCCCGCAGCACCTGGCCGTGGAGCCGAACGGCCCGATGCCGGCGCCCGCCGCCCTCGACGACCTGCCGGTGTGGGGCGTGGACACCGTCACGCAACCCGCCCGACTGCTCTCCGAGGTCCGACACGCCTTCCGCGACGACCTGTCGGACCTGTCGGACGCCGCCGCGGAGGAGCTGGAGGCATTCCTGTCCGAGCCGGTGCTGCGCGGCACCCTTCCCCTCCAGCGGGGCGGCGGCCTGTACTCGCCGATCCTGCTGAACGACCGGGGCAAGGCCATCGGCGTCCTCAGGCTGACCGCCGTGGTCGAACCCGATCCGGCCCCCACCCACCGCTCGATCGACGGCAAGATCAACCTGGAGGCGCACGTCTCCGAGATCGTGAAGGTGGACAGCTCCGTCAAGTACGCCAGCGGTGTCGCGGTCGACGGCAGCGTCGCCCCCGTCTTCACGTCCGACACGGAGCAGGGCCATCCCGGGGCCTCCTCGCGCGCCCAGGGCACCATCGCCTTCAAGGGCGGCGGGAAGTGGCAGACCAACTCCTCGCTCTCGGCCGGCGGTTCCGCCACCCTCGCGCACGCCGTGCGCACCAACCGCAGCCATCTGCTCACCCCCGCGCGGGTCACCTACCGGGTCACCCTCGTGCGCGCTCGCGGCGGAAGCACCACGCACCAGGCCGGCCCCTGGGACGGGGGCCTGCGCATGCGCGTGCTCGCCGCGGCCGACGCGCAGGGCCAGGAGCACGCCGTCGGCAAGGGGACACGGCAGCTCCCCGACGACCTGGAGAACCTCGCGTCGATCGGCCTGTCCGCGGCCCCGCTGGCCGTCACCGGCGCCGAGCCGATGTTCCGGCGGGCCGAGGCATGGCTGCGGGACGAGGGATTCCTGCCGCCCACCCAACGCCCGCGCGCCCCCTACGTGGAGGATGAGGAGCGGGCGCAGGCCCAGCTCGCCAACCTGCGACGCTTCGAACAGGCCCGCTCCGAAGTGGGCCTGCGCGCCGCGGCCGACGCCCTCCTCGACGGCGGCCGGCCGTTCTGGATGGAGCTGCCGTCGCGCACCGGCGGCACCCGCCGCGTCCAGCTGCGCCTGAGCGCCACCCGCGACCCGGCCGCCCGGACCCGCCACCGCCGCACCCTGCCGGGCATCCAGGTCATGGGCATCTCCTCCGTCGGCGTCCCCGGCAACGAATCCAGGGGGCGCGCCCACGGCTGGCAGGTCGGCATCGGCGGCGGCCCGTCCGGCCCGGTCGGCGACCCCGACGAGGCGCCGTGGACGCTCGCCGGCGCCGGCGACTACACGTACGGCCGGCAGAGCGCCGACACCCTCGCGGCCGGCTCCGGAAACAGCCAGGACCAGTTCTTCATCGGCAGCGGCCAGGACGCCGAGGTCTTCGAGGTGCCCGCGCTGCTGGCGCTGGACCTGTACGAGGACGGCACCCGGCCGAAGAAACGCTTCGCCGACCCCGGTGACCCGCCCGGCACCCGCCCCCGTCCGCCCGACGAGGAACGGCCGCCCGTCCACACCGTCCCGGGGCGGCTCACCCTCGCCGTCCCGCACCACCGCACCCAGCCGGCCGGCGCCGCCCGCCCGGCGCCCGCCGGCCCCCGGGTACGTGCCGTCAATGCGGCGGACCGGACCCGCCTGGCCATGACGGACCGGACCGGAAACCCCGTACCGAACGTCGTCCGCCTCCCCGACGACGCGATCATGGACAGCCTCCAGGGCTCGGCCGCCCTCGTCGACGCCTTCGACCGGATCGTGACCGGAACCCACCCGGGCAACCCCCCGAAGGGCGTCCTCCACAAGGCCTGGGACGCCGCCACCGGCTTCCTGACGGATCTGGCGAACAAAGCCGGCGGCCTCGTCGACAACCTCGACGGGGCCGACCCCACCGACGAGAGCACGCCGTTCAGGGAGGCGTTGCGCGCCGGACTCGGCACCGCCAACCTGATCGCCCGTTCCCACCAGATCTTCAAGGGCGGCTACGTCATCGAGGGTCTGACCCTGCCCGGCCTCGGCGCCGACCACGAGTTCTCCGTCGAACTCCAGGGCTACCTGCACGACCCGGAGAACCCGAACAGCGCGACCCAGTACCTGGAGACGGACGTCGGAGCCACCGACACCCTCGCGCACCAGAGCGCTGACAGCACCACCCACCAGATCGCCGGGTCCTTCACCGCCGCCCAGCGCCCCGCTCCGGCTCCCCACGCCGCCGAGGGTGGCGCGGGGAAGGTCGCCCGGGCGGCGAAGGACGACCCGCCGGCGTCCGAACCGGGCACGTTGTTCAACCCCTCGGGCCGCCAGGCCCTCACCCGCCGCACCGACACGAGCAAGACCGTCACCTCCTCCACCGGGGTGACGCGCACGCCCACCGAGGGCGGCATGCAACACCGCATCCGCACCGGCGCGACCATCCTCGTCACCGTGCGCCACGGCCGGCGCAACCTGGTCGGCAACACCCTGGGCGTCACCGGCGCCGATCCCGTCACGATCGCCGTGGAGATCCCGCGCGGCGCCCAGTTCCTGATGAGCGACACCCAACTCAGCCGGGACACCGAGTGGTTCCGCACCGTCGCCTCGCTGACACCGACCCCGCGTCCCGCAGCCGATCTGCCCCTGCCGGATCGTTTCGCCCGTACCGGGGAGCCCGGGCTCGCCGGCATCCTCTCGGTCCGGCAGTTCGCACCGGCGGCGCACACGACCGCGCCGCACACGACAGCCGCGAGTACGGCCGCCGCGAGTACGAGCGCCCAGAACGCGCCCGCCCCGGGCACGAGTGTCGCGAACCCCGGTGCCGCGCCCACGAGCGCCCCGCCGCCGCCGGTTCCGCCCGCCACCGCTCCCGTGGAGCGCCGCGACGCCCTGCGGACCGAACTGACCCGGCTGGTCGAGGAGGAGGCCCCCGGCTCCACCAGCCCCGGCCACGCCGCGTACCTGTCCGGCGTTCGGACCCGGATCTCCGACCTGACCACGTCCACCGCCCTGCGCGCCCTGCCCGCCCGCGGCCCCGGCCACGCACAGCGCTTCCACTTCCTGCACGTCGCCAAGGGAGGAGCCCGGCTCGTCGAGGTGTCGCTCCAGGCCAAGCCACGGCAGGACACCGCCGGACTGCGCACCGTGCGCGGCCGACGTGCCGGGGCGGGCGCCGGCCAGGAGCAGGTGCACGTCCACGCCCCGTCGAACACCTCCGTCGGCACCACCACGACCCGCCAGAGCGCCACCACCTTCACCCCCAACGCCCGCTACCCGCGCCCGGCCGACGACACCCGAACCGACCGCACCGGCCCCGCCCTGACCTACACCACCAGCAGCTCCGACACGGCCAGGACCTCCTCGACGGACGAGGACCGTTATTGGATGCGCACCGACAATGCGGCAGACTTCGAGGTGGAGTACGAGTACACGGCCTCCGTCCACTCCGAACTGGTCACCGAATGGCCGCTCAACATCCCCGGCGGCATGGTCGAGGCCGGCGTGATCGGCTGGTTCGACGAGAACACCGGCTGGATCGAGTGGGCCCGGCGCATCCTGTTCGGCCGGCCCGAACGCACCGCCACCGTGCCCGCCCTGGTCACCCTGCGCTTCACCGGCAGCGAGGCCGTCGATCCGCCGGCGCCCGCCGACCCGTTGGCCCCGTCCGTGTCGGCGGTCGACCCGCGGGCCGCCGGCGCTCCGGCGGCCGCGGGAGGCCGCCGCATCGGCGCCGGGCAGCGCGTCGTGCCGACCGGCCCGGCCCCCGTGTTCCACTTCAACGCCTACCGCGAACTCTCCCGGGCCCTCGCCGAGGTCGCGCCGGACCTCGCACCGGGCCTTTCCTCGACGTCCCTCTCCGAGTCCGCCGAGGCCGCGGCCGTACGCATCGGGGAACTCGTCCAGGCCGAGAACATCAGCGTGGACCTGCCCCGAGGCGCCGGCATCACCTCCTCCATGCCCGGCGCGTATCCGGCGGAGCAGGACGCCGACGCCCCGCCGGGCCTGCGGATCGAGGTCCGCAACCCCCGGCGGATCACCGATGCCGGAGACGTCACCCTGGACCGGCTGCGGCTGCCCGGCACCACCGCGTCGACCGCCCTCACGGTCGGCGGCGCCTCCAACACCGTCCTGCAGACCGCCCACACCGCCGACGCGCTGAACCCGAACCACCTGTTCGGAGCGGGCCTTCCCGTACTCGGCCGGCAGCCCCCGACCCAGGGGCCCGGCACCGCCGTCACCGCGAGCCGCCGCGAATGGTTCAAGCTGGGCGGCACCTCCCTGCCGGCCGACGGCGGACGCGGCACCCGCAGCCACGAGACCATGGTCGACGTCCTGATCACCGTCACCGGGCCGGGCGGCACCCGGTACGTCACCGGCAGCGCCGAGATGCGCCTGGCCGAACGCGACGTGCTCGGCCACGGCATCACCGACGCCCGCACCGACCCCCAGGTGTACGACCTCCGCTCGATGCTCGCCGGGCAGCCCGCGGCCGACCTCCGCGACTGGACCAGGCACCCCGTCGGCGACCTGCCCGCCGCGCTGGCCGGCGTACTCGACCTGAACGAGGACGCCGCGCAGCTCTGGCTCGCCCCCGGCCCCGACCCGGACGGCGCGCTCCTCGGACGCGCCCTCTACGCGGCCTCCCGCACCGCCGTACTGGCCGCCCGGCCGGTGGAACTCGTGCTGCGGACGGACGACGGGCTCCAGCACTGGGTGTTCGGCGAAGACGGCTCCCTCGCGAGCACCGACGCGGCCACCGTCACCGCCTGGAACTCCCTGGCCGACACCATCACCGAGCACAGCGACGCCCAGCGCGGGCAGGATACGGCCCGCCGGCGGGAGAGCGACCTGCGCGCCCCGCGGGCCGCCGCCGTGACCGCCCTCGACGGAGCCGTGAAGGCACTCGCCACCGCGGAGACGGCCCACCGGCAGGCCGTCGGTGAGTTGCGGGGCGCGGTCACGGCGCACACGAGGGCCCGCACCGCGCTGACCCACGGGAAGAGCGCCGAAGTCCGCCTGAACGGCCGCGTACGGAGGACGGAGAGGGACATCACCGCCGTGGAACGCCGGCTCGCCGCGACCGGGCAAGAGGAGCGCGCCCGGTCGGTCGAGGCCCGGACCGCCGCCGCAGAACTGCGGCACATGGCACGCCAGACGAAGGCACCCCGGCCGCCGCTCAGCGTCGCGGCCGTGCAGGCCCGTGAACAGCGCGCGCGGACCGAACTCGCCCGGATCCAGGGCCGGCAGGCCCGACTGCGCACCCGGCTGAACAGCCTCGTTACCGATCTGGCGACCACCCGCACCGCCGCGCAGGCCGCCGGTCTGCGCCTGCCCGGTCTCGCGGCGGCCGTCACGACCACCCGCGCCGCCGAGGACGACCGCCGCACCGATCTCGGCGCCGCCACCGACCGCCGGAACACGGCCGAAGGGCTGCGCGACCGGCGGCGCACGGCCCTCGACGCCGTCGACCTGGCCCTTGACACCGCGCGAAAGGAGCAGATCCGCCAGGCCGCCATCCAGACCACCGCGGCTCGGCGACTGGCCGGCCTCGCCCGCACCCTCGGCGCCGCCCGCCGCACCGCGGGCGAGGGCCTGGTCGACGTTCCGCTGTCCTCCGTGACGTCGACCCCCGCTCGCGGCCCGCGCACCGCCCTGGCCACCCGCTCCACGGCCACCCCGGCGACACGGACCACGACGGCGGCCTCCTCGAAGAAGCCCCAGGGGAAGAACGGGGTGAAGCCCCCGCCCCCGTCCGCACCCAAGGGAACGGTGGGAGGAACGCAGACGCTGCCCGGAACGGGAACGGGGACGGGTACCGGACCCGGGACGGGTGTCGGCACCGGGCCGGTCACCCCGGCCGCGTCGGGGCAGTCGTCGCGCCGCCCTGCCGCCGGCCGTCCGCTGCGTACCGTCGCGAACGGCGAGTGCCTGCTGTACGCGTTCCTCGCCGGCGCGCCCCGACTGGTACGCGACCGGCTGCCCGGCTTGGCCACCAACGACCCGGCGGCCTTCGCCTGGCTCTCGAACACCGCGGGAGTCCGCGCGGACCTGCACGCCCAGGCCACCGCACTGTCGTACACCGGCGCGCTGCCCCCACACCACCCGTCGCAGGCGGCCGTGGCCGCCCTGCGCACCACCATCGCGCACCGCGTCCAACAATCGGTCGGCGGGCCCCCGTTGCCCGATCAGGTCGTCCTCCAACTGCGCGCTTCGATCGCCGCCGAGTTCGCCCGCCACCTGAACGACCCGGGCACCAGCCGCGCCGACCTGGCGGCGCTCGCCGTGCGGCACGGCGTCGGCAACACCGCCGCCCTGACCGACGGCGAACTGCGGGACGAACTGGAGGCCGTCTACCGGATGAGCACCGCGCCGCTCGACACCACCGAACTCCAGGGGCTGTTGAACGCGGTGCGGACCTGGGAGAACAGCTGGGCCTCCGACTACGGGGACGTGTTCCTGATGCTGACGGCGCACGTCCTCGGGGTCGCCGTCGACGTCGCCCAGCCCGAGTGGGTCGGCGGCCCGTCGAGCGTCCTGGAGCGCTACGGACCCCAGGGCGCCCCC
Organism: Streptomyces sp. NBC_01426; assembly: GCF_036231985.1. Taxonomy (GTDB): domain Bacteria; phylum Actinomycetota; class Actinomycetes; order Streptomycetales; family Streptomycetaceae; genus Streptomyces. The sequence goes on along the minus strand of NZ_CP109500.1, from coordinate 962,489 downwards.
GTGGTCGAGGTCCACTACTCACCCAGGCACCGCCACTACTGGGGCAGCGACGCGATCCCCGCCACCGCCCCCGGCACCACACCGGCCCCCGCGCTGAACTCCGTACCCGCCCCGACCCGCGGCACCGACGACGCGTTGATCGGCCGCGCCCGATCGGCGGGGATCGAGGACCTCGACATCGACGAGGCACTCCTGTCGGCGTTGGATTCCGAGGAGGTCACCCGGCTGCTGGACCGCAGCCGGCCGGTCCCGGTCTCGGAACTCACCGGCGCCGGGGTGGTGCTCACCGCCGGGCAGAGCGCCCAAGCCGTCCTGCTCGGGGGGACGTTGACGGTCGAGGAACTCGGTCTGTCGTCGCTCCAACACCTGCGGTGGCTGCTGAGCGGCCCCGCGGGGGAGGCGCCGGCGGCGGCGGTGTGGGAGGCCGTCGCGCGGGCCCTGGGGATTCGGAGCACGGCCGCCCCGGCCGGCGGGACCTTCGCCGGCACCGGCACCGACGGAGGCACGTCCGTGAACTCCGGCGACCCGGCGTACGTGGTCACAGGAGACGCGTCATGACGAACCCGCACCCCCGCCCCGCGGCATCGATGACGGTCGGATCCTTCACCTCGCCGTCAACTACCGTACGCACGAGTAGCGTTGACTCGAACTGCCGGTCGATTGCCGTCCGGCCGGTCAGGATCGGAACGATGACGACAGCGATGACGAGGATCAGCCACGACGGCCGCACGGCGGCGACGGACGGGGATCGCCGGTGATGCTCTGGAACCGACGCAGGGACGAGGGCACCTCGCAGGCCGGTCCGTCCGAGGAGGGCACGGCCGGGGGAGGGGGCTTCCTCGTCGAGGAGTACGACCGGGTCCTGCTGCTCCGACAGCCGTCCGACGAACTGCTCGGGCCGCAGGAGATCGCCGACCTGGTCCGGTGCGCCGAGACCGACGAACCCGGCACCGTCACCGTGGTCGCCGGCGCCGACGAGAAGTCCGCCCCCGCGCTGTGGCCACGGCTCGGAGACCTCCTCGACTGGGTACGCGACGAAGGCGCCACCGCGGTGCGACTGGTCATGTCCGGATCCGGCGACGGTCGTCCGGGAGAGAACCCGGCGGTGGCCCAACGCATTGCCGACGCATGGGAGTTCGAGGTCGTCGCCCCGGACGGCACGGTGCTCTGCGTGCCGGGCGGCGGACTCTTCGTCCACGGACCGCCCGGCGGGGAAGGCGGTGGGGAGCGCGGGTGGTGGCGCTTCCGCCCGGGTGTCGCCCCCGTACCGCTGGGGCCGCGCCAGCCGGTGCCCGTCTGGCGCCCCGCCCGCCTGCCGTCCCGCACCCGAGGCGGTCGCGTCGTCGAGGAGATCCCGGCAGGGGTCCTCATCCGGTCCGGTGACGGTCCGGCACCCCGGCCCGGCGACCTCTGCTACGCCGTACCGATGGACGGCCAGGGCCCGCTGCTGGTGCTCGGGGTGCCGGACGGCGAGGACGTCGACACCGAGGACGTCTCCGACGTCGTCGCCTCCTTACCCGACGAGGCGCGGGCCGCGCTGCGGGTGGCCCCCGGTGGCCGGCGGGACGTGCTGCACGCCGGGCAGGCCGCCGCCGACCTCGTCGGCGCGGGCGTCGTCGTCTACAGCGGCCTCCCGCTGATCGTCGACTCGGGCCCGGGGCCGGGGCCCGAAGAGACCGTGCGGTCCATGGTGGTCGGCCGGGACGGGGCGCCGCGCTGGCAGCCCTTCGTCGACTCGGTGCTCTGTGCCCCCGGCGCCCCGGAGCCGAGCCTGCTGCGCTGGAGCCCACCCTTACCGGACCGGGAGCCGGCCGAACACGGCGTCGTGCACCTCTCCGACCGCTGGCAGGTCTCCGTGAGCCGGGCGGGCCTGCTGATCGGCGCCCGCGACGACGGCCCGCAGCCCCTGGCGGCGCGTCCGGTGGACGCGGACGGTCCGGCGATCGAGGTGGGACGCCCCGGAGAGGAACTGGACACCTCGCTCTGGCCGGCCCTGTCCGAACTGCTCGACGGACTGGAACCCGACCTGCGCACCCGAGCCCGGCTGCACGTGCACGGCAAGGCCCTGGACGGCGGCCGTGAACTGCGGCGCCTGGCGGCTCTGCACGGTGTCCGCAGCGTGCGCTTCGCGACCTTCGGCCGTCCCGCGGAAGGCGCGGCCCGCCTCGGCCCCGGTGGGGCGCTGCGTGCAGAGCCCGCCACCGGAGCGTCGACCGCCGTCGCGGGGCCGATCGTCCCCACCACGGCCGGACCGCCCGTCGCGGCGCCGACCGGTTCGACCACCGGGACGGCGGTCCCCGCCCTCCAGGTACGACGTCCGGCGGGGCAGACGCGCGGAGCGGACCCCGAGCCCACCCGCCCGGGGCCGGGGCCGAGCCCGAGTGCGAGTGCGAGTGCGAGTGCGAGCCTGGGTTCGGTTGCGAGCCCGAGCCCGAGCCCGGGGGCGGTCCCGCCCGCCCGCCCGGAGCCTTTCCCCGCCACCGGTTCGGCGCCTTTCCCGTCCACCGGTTCGGCGCCCCTCCCGGCCGCCGGCCCGGGACATGGGGCGGAAGCCGGGCCGGCCGGCCCGCCGACCGCCCCGCAGCCCGTCGTGACGGCCACCGTGACCACCACCGCGACCCTCCCGGATCCGGGTGCGGGCTCCTCCGGGGACGGATCCCGTGTCCCTGAGAGCGCTCCCGCCCCGGGCGCCGCCCCGGCGGCTGCGGCGAGCGGTGGCCCGGCCGTCGCGGCTGCCGGTCCGTCGGCGCCGGCCGGCGTTGTGCCCGCCTCCGCCTCGGCCCGTGTCCGGTCTCCCGAGACACCGGCGGCGGCCGTGCCCCGTACCGGTACCGACCGGTCTCCCGAGACACCGGCCGTTGTCGCGCCCCGCACCGGTCCCTCACCCGCGCCGCCCGTCGCGCCCCCGCCCTTCCCGCCCGCGACTCCCTCCGGCGCCCGTCCCGTCCCGGACCCGGGCCCCGCGACCCCTCCCGTAGCCGGTCTGGAGAGCGCGCCGGCCGGGCCCCCGGCAAGCACACCGAACCCGCAGCCGGACCCGCAGCCGGACCCCCGACCGGGCCCGACGCCCGAACGCGCCGTTCCGTCGGCGGGACCCGCTTCCGCACGGCCGTCGGCGCCGCCGCGGGGGTTGCTGCCCCCGGTGCCCGTCCTGCCGGAGCACCACAGCACCGAGGCCGAACGGACGGCGTTCCGGACGCTCGCCGACACGGCCTGGGAGCGCCATGCGGCCGCCGTGGCCCGTACGTTGACCCGGCTGCCCGCGCTGCGGGGCGCGGAACAGGTGGCCGCCCGCGCCGACCTGGTGGCCCTGCTGCTCTACCTCGGCCCCCCGGACGGCCCCTTCGGCCACCGGGAACTGGACCGGGCCCTGCGCGCCGGGGGCGGTCGACTCCTGCCGTACGCGGCCTGCGTCGCGTCGGCGCTCCGGCGGCTGCCGTCCTTCCGGGGCGCGGCACTGCGAGGCGCGCCACCCGGAACGGGACTCGGCACGCCGGACGGCGCCGACGCCGCACTTCCCCGGCCCGGGACCGTACTGCGCGAACCGGCGGCGGTGAGCGCCCTGCCGTGCGGGAGGACGGGCCCGGAGATCGGGAGCGCCCGGTTCGCGATCTGGTCGGTGACCGGACGCCGGGTACGGCAACTCTTCGGCGCGGCGGGCACGTCCGCCGCGCACGACGAGATCGTCTTCGCCCCGGGCACCGCCTTTCGGGTGCTCGACGTGCGCGGCGACGGCCCCGACCCGCTCGTCCTGCTGCGTCAACTGTCCACTCCGGCGACCGCCCCGCCACCCGCCCGGTACGCGGAACCGGACGCCGAGGACCAGGCGGTGCTCGCACGTCTCGGCGAGGCGCTGCGCGGACGCACCGCCGCCCCGGCGGGCTACGTCTGGCCCGAGCGCTGCGCGGGACCGCTGGGGGGAGCCGGACCGGACACCGACTGACCATCCACGTGGCCGCGCCCCGTCGCGGTCCTCCGAGAGACCACCAAGGCGCACCACGACGACCGACTGTTCGAACGAGGCATGAGGAGTGTCAATGCCCCAACAAGAAGGCGGCTCGCAGCTGTCGAGCCCTGCCGTGAGACTCGCGGCGGTCCTCCCCGCGGTGCCGGGAGAACCCGGTTTCGCGCTCGCACCACGCGGATCCGCCACGACGCCGGTACCGGCGATCCCATCGGGCGCCGTGAACCGCGAGAGCGGGGCGGCCCCCGAGGGATCCGGGCCCGCGCACACCACCACGTCCACGTCCACGTCCGCGACCGGGACGGGAACCCAGGCGGCCACCGAGGTACGGAGCGGGTCCCGGACCGCCACACGCGCCGGCGGGGCGGTGGCGAGGGCCGCCGCCACCTGGCGCGGGAGCGAGGCCCAGGCCGCGTCGGCTACGGCGCCGTCCGCACCGCACGGCGGCGCCGTCGCGGCCGGAAGAGGTGACGAGCCGCCCAGCGGACGACCCAACAAGCCGCTGCTGGCCGCGGCGGCGATAGCGGGAACCGTGCTCATCGGCGCGCCGTTCCTCCTGCTCGGCCTCGGCAACGACGATCACCGCAACCAGGCGTCGGTGCAGGAAGTACCCGTCGGCGGAACGGTGTTGGAGAACCTCGTCCCGAACGGGGGGCAGGTCGGGAACGACTACGCCACGGCCGCCCCCACCCGCAAGCCCGCGTCGTCGCCCCGGACGGGCCCCGTGCCGGACCGCCAGTCGGGGGCCACCGAGCGCCCGGCCGGCGCGAACGTGGGTTCCGACGTGGAGAAGCGCACCGACGGGCGTACCGGCACCAACGCGCCGCCGGCCACCGCGCAGGGCGCGGGAGGCGCGGGGGCGCGACCGGCACCCGGATCGCCGGGGAACACCCCGGCGGACCAGAAGTCCCCACAACAGGACAAGGCCGCAGAGCAGGACAAGAGCGCAGGCCAGGACAAGGCCGCGGAGCAGGACAAGAACGCAGAGCAGGACAAGGCCGCGGGGCAGGACAAGTCCGTCGCCTCGAAGGAGTCCCCCGCCCTCTCGGTGCCCCGGCAGAAGGAGGCCCCCGCGCAGGAGCGCCGCGCGGCACCGGCGCAGGCCGATGCCCCCGACCCCGGCGCGGTGAAGCAGGTGGCCGACGCGGCACCGGAGAAGGGCACCGCGCCCGACGCGCACAAGGCTCCCCAGCCGGCGAAGCCCGCCTCGAAGGAGCAGCCCGAGACCGACCCCGCCGCGAGGAAGGCGCCCGAACCGGCGAAGCCCGCCCCGAAGAAGGAGACCCCCGCCCAGCCGGCCCCGAAGCAGAAGGTCGCGGCGAAGCCCACGACCCGTGCCGGGGGCGCCCTGCCGCAGAGCGCGAACTTCGGCACCGTGCGGAACGTGCCGCTCAAGAACGCCATGACGGGCATGTGCGCCGACGTCCCGAACTACGGCAAGGGCACGGTGGACGGTCCCGTCAACCAGTTCACCTGCAACACGACGACCGGGGACAACCAGCTCTGGGACCTCGTCGTGAGCCGCCCCGGCGCCGGTCCCGACGGCGCGGACCTCTTCACCATCCGCAACAGCAAGGACGGTCTCTGCCTGGACCTGCCGAACTTCGCCGGACAGGCGGCCGGTACCGGTGTGTCCGAGTTCCACTGCCGCCCCACCAGCGCCGACAACCAACTCTGGTACCTGGAGAAGCGCTCGGACGGCAAGTTCTGGATCCGCAACCAGTCCAGCGGTGGCCAGTGCCTGGACGTCTCGGGCGAACATGGCAGCGGCGGCAAGGACGCCCGACTGACGATCTTCGGCTGCAACAAGCGCGACGACCACGTGTGGTCCTTCTCCTGATCCGACTCCCGTCCCGCGTGGGCGGTTGACGCGATCCATCCGTGCCCCGGTCGGCCTCCGCCCGGGGCACGGTCGTACCCGGCACCCCGCCCGCAGCGTTCGGGATCCGGTACCCGACACCCGGCATCCGGCACCCGTCTCCGCACCGAGCGGAGGCGGCTCGCGCGGTCGGTGGGAATCGCCGCGGGGTGAGTGGACTTAAGCCCGGGGAACGGGCGCCGGAACACTTGCCCCGCTCTTCTTCGGGAACCCGGCGAAGCGTCACCTTCCCGGCATTCGACGTTGGGTGGTGCGTCGCTCCTCGGCCTAGCATCGGGCGATCCCCGGCCCCTCTGGCGCCGCACACCGCCGCCCACCCGACGGAGTCCGACCGTGCGTCAAGACAACCTCACGCCCTCACCGTCCGACACGCCGGACGGAACGCGCCGGGCGGAGCGTTAGATGCAGGAGATCGACTTCCCGGAGGACGTCCGGCGGATGCTGTGGGTGCTGATCGGCGAAATGCCGGTGCAGGCCCGCGAGAACCTCGCCTACGACAGCCGCGAGTTGTACCTGCGGCTCGGCCGGGGCATCAGGGAACTGCGGGACGAGATCCGGCAGTCCATCGCGGAGGCGTCCACCGCCCTGCCCCGGGAGGTGGCGGACCGCTACGTCCGGGGCCTGTCGTTGCTCACCGACGACGGGGGAGTGAACCACCTCGACGCGATGACCGACCAACTCGACGACATCGCCCGGGGCCAGGTCGACCACTCCATGAACATCCAGCAGGCCAAGTGGGAGATCATCGCGGAGATCGTCGCGCTCCTCCTCGAACTGGCCCTGCTGGCGGCCCTCGCCGTGATCACCGGTGGTACGTCCGTGTCGCAGATGGCGTTGGCCCGCGCCCGGAGCCGGCTTGCCGTCCTCCTCGTCGTGGACCGGCTGCTGCGCATGACCCATCTCGCCCCCAGCCTCACCGGAGCCCTCGAAGAGGCCCTCCAGACCCTCGCCGTGCGCCTCGCCCAGATCGCCCTGAACCCGAACGACCGTCGGCCGGACGGCATCGACTGGAAGGACGTCGGCAAGTCCGCCGCCTTCGGCGCGGTCGTCGGTCTGCTCGGCGGTGCCCTCGGCGGAGCCGCCGACCACGTCCGGAACTGGTTCAAGCACTCCTTCGACGACTTCGACCGCTTCGCCAAGGACCATCCGCGCTTCACCACCCTGCTCGACGGGGTGAACGAGGTTGCGGAGGCGTTCGTCGTCGGCGCGGTCAGCGAGGCCGCCGGTGAGACCCTGATCCAGGGCGTCTTCGAGGGGACCTGGGAGTTCTCGTGGGACACCTTCGTCGGATCCGGCACCAGTTCGGCGTTCGAGACGATCGCCGGGGGCGCCGTCGGCGGCGGCGCCCTCTGGCTGCACCGTGCCCTCCTCCCGGACCTGGGAGCGGGTGATTCCTCGTCCGTCAACCGGCTCCCGGGGCGCGGTGGTCCGGGAGGAACGGGCGGGCCGCGCTCCTCGGGCAGCGCCACCCCGACCGTCCCCGCGGCGTTCCCGGCCCCTGCCCCCGTGCCGGTACCCTCCGCGGCGCCGATCGCGGCGGGCACCGACCCCTCGGGCGCCCGAGCGTCCGTACTCACCCCGTCGTCGCGGCCGCACACGCCCGCGCTGCCCGTTCCGCCCGGTCCGCCGTCCCGCGTCCTCACGTCGAGCGTCCCCGCGTCCTACGACGGCTCCGGCCGTGCGACCCCCGCCGTCCTCGACCCCCACCCGCCCACGAGCCGTACGACGGGAACCACGACCATCACCCCGGGGGGCCCGGGCCCGACTCTTGTCCCCGCCGACCCTCGGGGCCCCCGGGCCCCCGGCCCGGGTACCTCGACGGGCGGCGCCTCGGTTCCGTCCTCCTCGCCCGCGATCAAAGAGGCGGCGACAGCTCCGGAGCGGGCCGCGGGGACGGGACCGTACGCCGACGGGTCCGGCGACGAAGCACCGGAACTCCCCACGCCGCACACCGTCAACTCCGCCCGCCCCGCGGGCAGCCCCCCTCCCGCTGCCGGCGCGGGAGACGGACCGGCCGCGGACAGAACGGACCCGGGTACGGAGCCGGACCCGGTGTCGGCCGTACCGCGCCCCACGTCGTCCGGTCCCACCGCCGACAGCGGTACGGACCCCCGCGCGACTCCCGACGCCTCGAAGGCCGGGCGGGACGCGGGCGCGCCCCCGACCCGCCGGGACCCCGGCACGCACGAAGCCGACGCGAAGGGCGAACGGGGCCGGTCGGTGCCCGAACGGAAGGCGGCGGACGACGCGGCGGACCACACCGAAGACGACGCGGCGAACGACACCCAAGACGGCGCGGCGGACAACGCGGCGAACGACACGGAAGACGACGCGTCGCACGGCGCACGGGAGCCGGGCGCCGTCATCCCTCCCGCCCCCGCCACCCCCCTGACCGGGAACGCGGCCTGGGAGGCCGCACGGGCCGCCGTACCCCCGGTCACGCGCGCACACACCTGGGTCGACCCGGTGTCCACGCCCGCCGATCCCGCACGACCGGGGGAGAGCACCCGGTACGTGGTGCGGTCCAAGTTCGAGGTCCGGCAGGTCGCCCACGACGGCGACCAGGTCACGGACCTCACCGTCCGCGTCGCCACCGGCCCCGGGGGCCTGCCGGCGGACGTGTGGGACAAGGTGCGGGGCGGGGTCGAGGCGTACTTCAACGAGCCGGCGCACCGGCTGCCGGACGGTGGGCGGCTCCACGTCACCGTCGAGCAGACGGCGGACGACCCGCACCCCAACGGACTCACGGTCACCCTGGCCGGCCGCGACCAGCCGATGACCCGGACGGCCTGGTGGGCGGACGCGGAGCCCGTCGACTACGCCCACGAGATCGCGCACCAACTCGGTCTGCGCGACGAGGCCCGGAGCGTCGAGGCCACCGGGCGTCCGGACGTCCCCGGCAGCCTGCTCGGCGACTACACCCGGCCGGCTCCGCCCGGGCTCGCGCAGGCCGGCCTGCGAGGCCGCCACCTGAGTCTCCTGGCCGCCCACGTCGGTGACCTCACCGAGGCACCGCCCGGCGACCCCGCTCCCGATCCGGTCGCACGGCCGATCCGTACGGTCGGCGGTCCCCGGGGCGCGGAGCCGCGCGCGCCCCGGCCCGCGGATCCACCACCGACCACGACCGGCCAGGCGCCCGTGTCGGGGCACCCTCCGGTCCCGCCCGCGGCCCCCACCCCCGCGACCTCCTCGACCACGCCGGTCCCCTCCAGCACCCCGGCCCCCTCAACCCCCGCCACCGGTACCGGCAACCGCCTGGACGGGACCCGCCCGCCCCGGTTGGACCGGGGCGCGCCGGCGCCGACCGCCAGGGGCGGTCGCACCCGGTTCACGGACGGGACGGGCATCCCCGCGTACATCGACGACCTGGCCTCCCTGCTCGCGGACGCCCCCGCCGACCTGATGGAGGAACTCCTCTCCCAACCGGCGACCTTCGGCCAGAGCAGCGTCGTCCTGCGCGGCGCCGAGCTGATCGCCGCCGAAGCCGAGGCCCTGGTACGGCGCGACGCGTCCCTGCGGCCCACGGCACCCGAACCCGGCACTCCCGCCGGCGCCGGCCCCCTGGCGGATCTGCGCGCGGCCCTGCGCCGCCGCCCCCGCGCCCTGATCGGCGGGCTCGCCTTCCCGTACACCAACGCCGCCGGAGAGGCCAGGGTCCTGCACGTCACCGCCCGCCACCACGGAAACTGGGAACGGTTCGCCGACACGTACGGCAGCCCGACCAAGATCGACACGATGGATCGGGCCACCGTCCAGGCCGGCCGGAACAGCAGCGTGCGGTCCACGACGCAACTGGGCCTGGGCGGACCGTTCCTCGGGCCCTCCTCCGCCGCCGCGTTCGGCGGCTTCGGTCGGCTCACCCTGCGCGGCGGGTTCAGCACCAAAGTGGGCTACGGCCACCTCGACCACGCCTCCGCGCAAGCGGAGACGCGCACCCTCGACGGCTCCCACGTCTACCTGGACGACCTCCACCTCACCCTCCGCGTCACCGACGCCGACGGCCGGCTGATCACCGACCCGACGCCGCCGGGGACCGCCGGCCCGGCACGCGCGGCGCAGGTCGGCTTCACCGTCCGCGACGGACTCGCGCTGCGCCTGCCGGACAGCGCCGTGAAGCCGTCGAAGCCGGGCCGGACACCCCGCTCGATCGCCATGGACCACCAGACGCAATACCGGCTGGTGCGCACCGAGGGCTTCGGCCCCGTCAGCCGCATCCGGGACTGGGCCGCCGCCCGGATCGGCGCCGTGCCCGGCAGCTCCGCCCATCAGGAGCTGGACGCGTTCTTCTCCGGCGAATCCTTCCAGCGGCACGCCCGGATGCTGGCCGCCGGACGGCTGACCACCGCCCCGCTGTTCGCGGACGACCGCCGCCGCACCCCGCTCGGCGTCTTCGTGGTCGAGCGCGTGGTGCCCGTCCGCGCCACCCTCGTCACGGAGACCCCGGACGCCGAACTGCGCGACATCGCCACCTCCACCGTCCGCAACGACCGCTCCCTGACCAAGGGCGCCAACCTCGGCATCGACGGCGTGCTCGGCCCCGCCTTCAACTTCCTCGACCTGGGCGGCGACGTACTCAACCTGCGCCTCCAGTTCGGCCCGGCCTTCCGCCACCTCTTCTCGGTGTCCCGCACCACCGCACTCGGCGGCTTCGGCGGACTCAAGACCTCCGGCCAGGTCAAGGGCGCACCGACCGGCCTGTACCTGGTCCGCAAGATGGTGTACGTGCGCCACGCCGGCAGCGGAGAGCCGGCCGAGCGCTTCCACACCTGGAGCCTGGACCGCATGACCCGCACGGAGGCCCGCAGGCTCGCCGGCTGGGACGACGGAACGACCCTGGCGCTCCGTCACGGCGCGCCCGAACCCCACGCCCCGGCCTACCTCACCCCCGACCACCCGCCCACCCTCGGCATGCACCGCGTCGAGGAGTTCGCCCACGCCGACGGCCGCCGCACCCACGAGGTCGACGGCCGCCCCCGCACCCTCCTGGACGCGTTCACCGACACGGTGCTGACCGCCCTCGCCCGGACCCATCCCGCCATGGTCGCCCCCCTCGACGAACTCGCCCCGCCGGTGCGCCGAAGCCTCCTCGCCCGGGCCCGGGCCGCCGGCGCGAGCGCCGGCCCGCTCGGACCGCCCCGCCCCGCCTCCCGGTGGAACGACGCCGACGCCTACCAGACCGCCCTGTCGAACACGCTGACCGTCCTGGCCGCCCTCTCGCACCTGAGCCTGGCCGCGGGCCTGGAAGCCCTGACCACCACCGGCATCCGCATCCGCCTCACCGAACCCGGCACCCTCGGCCAGGGCCACCGGTACGTGCTGGTGCAGGGCGAACTCACCAACCGCCGGTACGAGGGCCGCCAGGACGACCTCAAGCTGCGGCACAGCGCGCCGGGCGGCCAGCGGCTCGACGGCCAGGAGAGCCGCACGCGCACGACGGGCGGCGGAGCCGACCTCCAACTCGCCTTCCGCGACCCGGACCCGGGAGCCGGCGAGGCCATCGGTGCCCCCGGCAACGCCGGAGTGCTCTCCCTCGGCTGGCGGAGCACGGTCCGGCACGACTCCGAATCCGGTCACGGCTCCTCCGCGACCAACGAGCCGATGTCGGTGAGCACCAAGCCCTCCCACCTCTACCGCTACGACCTCGCGCTCAGCGTGAGCCACGGCGGGTACTGGCGCTTCCGCGGGATGCTGCGCGGCGTCGCCACCCTCGGGCTGCTCGGCACCCAACCGTTCGTCTTCCAGAGCCCCCGGGCCCCGCTCATCGGCACCGGACCGCACGGCATCCCCGTCCGCGGGGGCCCGGTCACCGGGCAGGTCCTGATCAGCATCCCCGATCGGCACGCCCCCGCGGTCGACCCGCACCGCCCCGGCGCCCCCAACCCCTACCGCGCCCTCGGCGGCCCACCGGCGAGCGTGCCCATGCCCCGCCGCCGGGCCCACGCCCTCGCCACCGGGAACCTCGCGGCGAGCGGCGACCCCGAGGCCGGGGGCCGGGCGCACCGGCGCGGCGACCGCCTCTTCCGGGACCTCCAGCACCACCCCTTCCTCACCGTCACCGTCCTCGTGCCACCCGCACTGGTCGACGCCGTCGCCGACGTCGTGCGCACCGCCTCCGGCGGTTCCTGGCAGTTCTCCCACGAGGGCGCCCCGGCCCGGGAAGCCGTCATGCGGGCCTTCCAACCGCAGTACGCCACCGCCAACTTCGACCAGAGCTCCGGCCCGCTCGGCTTCGCCCTGGCCGGCCTGATGGGCAAACCGCCGTACGGCACCCTGTGGGGCACCTTCCGGCACTACACGGCGGTCCGCGGGATCCACGCGCTGACCGGACCGGTCGAGATGGACACCGAGATGGTCCTCGGCAGCGCCACCCAGGCGACGGGCAAGACCGGGCGCAGCGTCACGCACTCCTTCGGCGGACAGCTCACCTACGCCAAACCGCACGCCAACGCCCACGGCCCCCTCGGTGCCTACGGATTCGTCGTCAACCCCTGGTCCGAGAGCACGCAGCTCAGCCGGACCCTCGCCCGCAGCGTCGTCGCCGACCTCAACCTCAAGAGCTTCGGCCACCAGGTACTGATCACCGGCACGGTCGAGCACGGCACGGCGATGGTGTCCAGCATGCTCGGCGCCACCGCCGCCCGGCTTCCCGTCGTCCCCTCCTCCCTCGCCGGCGCCGCCGGATCGGTCACCACCGTTCCCGGCGGCTGGCTCGCCCACGTGCCGGAGAAGAGCGCCCACCTGCTGGGGCTCCTCGACGACGGCATGGGAGACGTGCCCCGCTACACCGCCAAGGGCTGGTCCCCGCAGCCCTGGACGCGCGGAAACTCCTTCGGCACGTACCCCGTCAACACCCTCGATCCGACCGATGTCCTCGCCGCCTTCCAGGCGAAGGTGCGCGCGCTGGGCGTCGACGACGACGCCCAGGAGGACATCCGCCGGCACGTGACCTCCCGCGTCCTGCGCGCCCTGCACCGGGAGATGACCGGAACGGGCACGAGCGCCCCCGCCCGGACCGGCGGCTGGGGCTGGGGCAGCGTCCGGATCGGCGGCCGCCGGGCCCGGATCCGCGTGGAACTCCTCCCCGGCACCCCCGCCTTGCGGATGCTCGACCACGGCACCGAGATGGAGGAGAACCGGCGGGCCGTCGAAACCCGGCAGGAGGGAGCCGAGTTCACCTCCGGCCGGGACATCGGCGTACTCGTCGGCGAAAGCGTGTACACCGGCGACCCCACCGCGGTCGCCTCCGGACCCACCTACACCGAGACCGGCACGTCGCGGCGCTCGGTCTCGACCTCCCTGTCCGCCTCCACCAGTACCACCTACCGGGCGGCGTCGACCGAACCGCACGCCGAGACCACCACCCCCTACCGGCTGCGCCTCACCCTGGAGTTCGACCACGCCCCGCAAACCCCCGGGACACCGGGCCCGGACGCCGGATCCACAGCAGCCCGCACCGCGCTGCGGCGGTTCGCCGGCAAGCAGCGGATCTCCGCCACCGGCGCCATCGGCGACCTGAGCGAACACGTACCGCTCAGCCTGATGGCCCCGGACCCCGACCCCGCCGACCCCGCGCCCGACCCCCGGCTCGCCCCGCCCGACCTCACCGTCGCCACCCCGCCCCGGTCCGGCCCGCGCCCGGAACTCCTCGGCCCCGACACCCTCCACGGAGACGGCACCGCACGGCCGTTCACCTTCCCCGAGAACGGCTTCCACGTCCGCCGCATCATCGGCCTGGAACACGTCCGGGAGGCAGGCCTGCGCGCCATCGGCGAGGCCTACGGGCTCGCCCTCGACGACCTGGACGACGCCGACGTCACACGGGAGCGGCGCGGGGAACTCCTGTCCCGCGCCGCCGGAACCGCCCTCACCCGGCCCGGCGGCGGCGCCGCGCAGACCCTGGAGGACGGCACCACCGACACGGCGCTGTCCACCTTCTACGACCAGGCCCTCACCCCGGCCGGATACGAGGTCCCCGGGCTCACCCACCGCAACGCGGCCGGCACCGACTCAGCCCGGCTCTCCCTGCACGCGAAACCGGACTTCTCCCGGGCGGTCCTGCTGTCCGTCGCCGACGGCAAGAAACTCGAGGTCCTGCGCGAGGGCGCCGAGGGCGTCGGCACCTCCGTGAGCCACGAGAACGCCCAGGACTCCGCGTTCGGCGGGGGCGTCGCGATCCGCACCGAGGACACCGGCCTCAATCCCCTGACCGCGAACACCACCGGCCCCGAAGGCGCGGACGGCGACGGCGCCCCGGTCGGCGAGGAACGGCTCTCCTCGCTCAACGTCAAACCCAAGACCGGCCGGGCCTTCCTGTTCGCCGTCCCCACGGACTGGCTGAGCGTTGCCGAGGTGCACCGCGGCATCAAGGACAGCGGTCTCGGCCGGTTCCTCGCCGGAACCTTCGGCCACCCGCCGCGCGGCCCCAAGGCCGTATCCTCCCGGACCTACGCCCTGGCCTGGATCCGCGACGACGTCGCCCGGGAACTCGGCCTGATCGACGACACCGGCTTCCCCGCCCGGGTCTCCGCCGCCTGGGACGCCACCGGCAAGGCGGCCAAGGCCTGGACCGAGGCGGACCAGGCGTACTGGAAGAAGCGCCGCGCCTCGACCGGACTGCGCGAGCGGCGGGACGCCGCCCGGACCGCCCTCGACCCCGCCCGCACCGCCGCCGAGGGCACCGCCCGACGCCTCGCCCCCCTCCTGGACGCCTCCGAAACCGCCGACACCACCCTGGCCCGTGCCGAGGCCGACGCCGTACGGGACCACGCCGCGGCGACCGCCCTGGACAGCGCCGCCGACGCCCTCGACACCACGTCGACCGACCTGCGGCAGGCCGAAGCCGACACCGAGCGGGCCGAGCGCACCGCCCGGGCCACCGAGGACGCCGCCCGCGAAGTCCTGGACTCCCTCCACGGCTGGGCCGCGCTGCCCGGCGGCGACACCGACCCCGACGCCGTACGCCAGGCCGAGGACGGTCTCGCCACCGCCCGGCGCACCGCCACCGCGCTCCGCGACGCCGCGGCCCGACGCGTCGCCACCGCCCGCGGTCTGCACGCCACCGCCGACGCCGCACTCGCCGCCGCCGAACGGACCGCGCCGCCGCAGACCGCGGCGGCCCCCGGGCTCGCCCCGCCCACCGCCGACCCCGTTTCCCGGACCGAGCGGGCGCGGCGGACCGCGACCGCACTGCGCACCGGCGCCGACCGGCGGACCACCGCGGCCCGCGCCCGGCAGACGGCCGCCGCCCGCCGCCTCACCGGCCCCGTCCGCGCCGACGAAGCCGCCCGCGCCGCCCTCGCCCGGGCGACCGCCCGGACCGACGCGGCCGACCGGGCCTTCGACACCCGCCGGGCCGAACTCGACGCCCTCGCCCGGACGGCGGAGGCCGCCGCCGCCGAGTTCCACCGGGTACGCGCCGCCACCGACCGGCTCACCCGCTGGCACCGGCTCCACGCCACCGCCGAAGGTCGCCGGCGCCTCGCCGGCCTCCCCGAACCGGCCCCGGTGACGTACACGGCCCCGCCGAAGCCCCCGCCGGCGGGCACCGCCGTGCGGCCCCCGACGCCCCGCTACACCCCGTCCACCGACGGCGCACGGCTGACCTCGCCCGACCACCTCGCGTACACCGTGCACGAGGTGCCCCGGGACGGCGACGGCTTCTTCCACGCGCTCGCCGAAGGCCTGGCCAGGACCGCGCCCGCCCTGCGGGCCCGGCACGGCATCGACCCGGCCGACCCGGGCACCCCCCGAGCCCTGCGCAGGCTCCTCGCCGCCCGCCTGACCGACCCCGCGGACGCCGACCTCCTCGCCGCCGTGGCCCCGGACGACGGCGACGTCTTCACCGCCGCCGAGATCGACGCCACCGGCCCGGCCCCGGACCTCACCGCCGGCACGCCCGGCCGCCGCGAGTTCGACCAACTCGGCGTCGTCCCGCACGCCGCCACCCTGGACGCCGCCGCCCGCGCCGCCCTCGGCACCGCCCAGCTGAACAGGCCCGGCGACAGCGACGACGACACCGGATGGGACCACGCCGCCGCCGATCTCCTCCCGCTCCTCGCCGCCCGGACCTTCGGCATCGACGTGACCGTGGTCCTCGGTGACGGCACCTTCCAGACCTTCACCCCGGGCGACCGACCGGGCTCAGGCCGACTCCAGGGACTCGTCGACCCCACGGAGACGGCCCGCCCCCACGTGGTCCTCCTCCTGGACGACCGCCATTACCGCCTCGCCGTCCCGGATCCCGTCCGCCCGCTGCCGCCTCCGGTACCGGAGGCCGCCCCGCCCACCGCCCAGCCCACCGTTCGGTCGTCCGCCGTCGAGGGAACGGGGACCGAACGGCCGTTCACGGACACCCCGCGCCCCCAGCCCACCGTGCCGACGCCCCCAGTGCGAGAGCGGGGCCGGTCGCCGGAAACGGCGCCGCAGGACGTCACTCCCGGGGCCGGGCAGGAAATCGGCCCCGCTCCCACCCCGGCCGACACCGGCACACCCCCCGGACGGAGCGGGCCGGACGGGCAGGGGGCGTCCTTCGAGGAGGCACTGCTGGCGACGCTCGACGACGAGGGCGGCAGGCGCCTGTTGGACCGCCGCCAACCCGTGCCCGTGGCGGATCTCGCCGCCACGGACGTGAGCCTGACCGCCGGTCAGGCGGCGCACGCGGTGCTGCTCGGCGGTTCGCTGACCGTCGAGGAGCTGGGCCTCACCCCGCTCCAACACCTCCGCTGGCTCCTCGGGCGCCGGGCCGACGCCCCGGGGGAGGCCGGCAGCGAGGCCGCGAACGACGCGGCCACCGCCGCCCGGATCCTCGGCATCACCATCGAGGTCACCGTCCCGGGAGGACGGACCCACCGGTACGGATCGGGGGCGGGAGACCTCGTGAGGCTCTTCTTCGACGGCTCCCGGTACACCACCCCCACCCGTACCTGACGAGTCGCGTCCCCCGCCGGCCTCCGGGGTCGTGGGAGCACCACGTCGTTCATCCGGGTCGGGCGCGAGCGCCCGGGGCATCCGGTACGGCGTCGCATGTCACAGGGCCGTCACGGACCCCTCGTACGGGTCTCCGGGCGGACACGATGTCCTGATGCGCACTCAACACAGCATCGCCCTGGCCGCCGTGGCCGCCGGGTTCCTCGCCCTGACCGCCTGCGAAGCGCCGACCGAGAGCCCCGCGGGCCGCGATCCGAAGCCCGGCGGTTCGGTGCCCGCCGGCTCGGCGGCGCCTCCCGCGACCACCGCGCCCCCGGCCAAGAGCAGGAAGGCCACCTTGCCGAACCTGGTCGGCAAGGGACTGCAGAGCGCCCAGGACGAAGCCCAGGCAGCCGGATTCCCCCTCCTGAAGTCCCACGACAGCCTCGGCCGCGACCGCAACCAGGTGCTCGACCGCGCGTGGAAGGTCTGTACGCAGACCCCTGCCGCGGGCAGCGGCGTCGACACCGGCACCACCGTCGACTTCGGCACCGTCAAGCTCGAGGAGACCTGCCCCGACGGTGACGTCGCCGCACCCACGCCGGCCGGCGCCACCATGCCCGACTTCGTCGGCCAGGGCATGAAGGCCGTCCGCGGCGCGCTGCCCTCGAACGCGAGCATCACCGTCAAGGACGCCACCGCGCAGGGCCGCATGGTCCTTCAGGAGTCGAACTGGAAGGTCTGCACGCAGACCCCGAAGGCCGGTGCCACCCTGTCCGGCGCTCCCGTCGCCTTCACGGTGGTCAAGACCGGGGAGTCGTGCCCCTGACCGGCCCCCGCCGGCGGCCAAGCCCTCAGGCGAGGACGCGTGGACCCCTCCGGGGTCCGGTGGAGAAACCACCGGCACCGATCGTCCGCGGCGCGGTACCCCGTGTGCCGCATCGCGGTGCGGGGTCGAGGCCACGGCGACGGCGGGGTCGATCTCCCGCCGGCGCGGGGGCCGGTGGCTGTCCCGTGGGGCCGGTCGGGCCCCTTCAGGTGGTGAGGTGGCTGTTTCCGTCGTGCCGGCCGTCGACGGTGTCGTCGTTGAACCAGTAGTCGCCGGCGGCCAGGTAGCGGAAGGAGTGGTCGGCCTTCGCGGGCAGGGCGACGGTGACGGCGCGGGTGCCGTCGGGGCGCGGCCGGAGCTCGTGGGTGCCGGGAGTCCAGGCGTTGAAGTCGCCCACGACACTGACCGGGCCGGGCGGGGTCTCGGCGGGCAGGACGAAGGTGACCTCGGTGCGGTCCTTGCGGCGCTTGCGTTCGAGCACGGCACAACTCCAGACGTGATCGGTATCGGGCCTTGATGAGCGACGCTCGGAACTCATGATGGCGCCGCCGGCCCCCGCCCGCAGGTCGGCGCTCCGGAGCACCGACGGTGACCTTCCGTCGCGTGCTGGTGCGGTCCGTCACGACTCGTGGCAACGTGAGGACGGACCCACCCCGTGTGCCGGTGAGGCACGGGCCGCCGGATCCGCCAAGGCCGGCACCGCCAAGGGGACCGCCGCCTCCACCCCGGGCGGGAAGAAGCAGCACGCCGCGAGGAAACGGGCCCGCTCCGTACCCGAGGCGGCCGAACTCGGGTCGTTGAGCACGTCCGACCTCTACAAGAAGGCCACCACGGCGGAGATCCCCGGCCGCTCGACCATGACCCGCGACGAACTCCTCCGGGCGCTTGCCGCCTGACCCTCCCCGCCCGCTGCCCCACGCGCACGCCCCGCGCGGCCCGGCCCCGTTCCCGCTCCGCGACAGGACGGGCCGGAGCAGCGCCAACTGCCGTCACGAACACGGCTCATCCGGTTGCCCGCCTGCGTCGATAAGAAACAAGTAAATCCGGTGTGCATGGCTTGGGGGTGTGGGGGCATTCGATTGTTCGGAGGTTGATAATCATGGTTCCCCTGCTTCTTGTTCTTCTGCTCGCTTTGATTCTTTTCGGTGCCGGTTTCGCGGTGAAGATCCTTTGGTGGGTCGCGATCGCGGTGCTGGTGTTGTGGCTTGTCGGGTTCGTTGCCCGTCCGAAGGGTGGGAGCGGCCGCTGGTACCGCTGGTAGACGGGTGTTCCGTCTGTGGTGAACGTGTTGTGGGGTCCGTCCTTTCGGGGGCGGGCCCCACGGTCGTGTCCGGGTTCGCCTTTGTGTTCGGGGGTGTGGCCTGCTCTTTCGGGGTCGATCGAGAAAAAGGGTGTGTGGGGTGTGTGGGCGGGGTGGTCGGGGGCAGGCGGCGTTGTGGCGGAACGGCGCCTCTGCGGTGGTGAATGTGCCGGGAGAAAGCCTCCGTTGATTTCGAGTGGTGAGGGAGTTCTTCGTATGACTGAGAATGTGTGGGGTTACCGCGAGACGTCCGGTCGTCTGGCCGGTGCGGACCTGACGGGCTACAAGGTCGAGGCGACGGACGGCTCCATCGGCAAGGTCGACAAGCACTCCGACGAGGTGGGTTCCGCGTACATCGTGGTCGACACCGGTCCGTGGATCTTCGGCAAGGAGGTTCTCCTGCCGGCGGGGACGGTCAGTCGGATCGACGCGGACGACAAGAAGATCCATGTCGATCGGACCAAGGAGCAGATCAAGAACGCTCCGGAGTTCGACAAGGACAAGCACCTCGGTGACGCGGACTATCACCGTCAGGTGGGCGGCTATTACGACGGGCCGCACCGCGTCTGACGGACGCGCGCACACCCCGGGCGGGGGCGACAGCCGAACGGCTGCCGCCCCCGCCCCGTCGTGCGTCGCACGGTCACGAGGAGTACGCCGTCACGGGCCACGATCACCGGCGCTGACACGGCGCGACGCCCGTTTGCGTGCTTACCTTCCTGCATGGATATCTCCGCTGGACGTCCTTACCCCCTCGGCGCGACCCACGACGGCTCGGGGACGAACTTCGCCCTGTTCTCCGACTGCGCCGAATCGGTGGAACTGTGCCTGATCGACGACGCCGGCGGCGAGCACCGGATCACCCTGCCGGAGGTGGACGGCGGCGTGTGGCACGGCCGGGTCGCCGGGGTCGGCCCCGGGCAGCGGTACGGCTACCGCGTCCACGGTCCCTGGAGTCCGGACGAGGGACTGCGCTGCAACCCGGCCAAGCTGCTGCTCGACCCCTATGCCAAGGCCGTCGACGGCCAGATCGACGGGGACCCCTCCCTGAGCGGACACCAGGCCGAGGACCCGGGCCTCCCGGACGACCGTGACAGCCGGGGCCACGTACCGCTCGGCGTCGTGACCGGCGGAGAGTTCGACTGGGAGGGCGACCAGCCGCCCGGCCACGCGTTCCACGACTCGGTCATCTACGAGGCCCACGTCAAGGGGCTGACCTGCCGCAACCCCGACGTGCCGGAGGAACTGCGCGGCACCTACGCCGGCGTCGCGCACCCGGCCGTCGTCCGACACCTGAAGGAACTCGGCGTCACGGCACTCGAACTGATGCCCGTGCACCAGTTCACCCAGGACGGCTTCCTCACCGACCAGGGCCTTTCGAACTACTGGGGCTACAACACCATCGGCTACTTCGCCCCGCACCACGCCTACGCCTCCGGAGGCAGCCTCGGCGGGCAGGTCACCGAGTTCAAGGCCATGGTCAAGGCCCTGCACCGGGAGGGCATCGAAGTCATCCTCGACGTGGTCTACAACCACACCGCCGAGGGCAACGACCAAGGGCCCACCCTCTCCTTCCGGGGCATCGACAACCCCTCCTACTACCGTCTGGTCGACGACAGCCCCGCCCACTACTTCGACACCACCGGCACCGGCAACAGCCTCCTGATGAGGCACCCGGCCGTCCTCCAGCTGATCATGGACTCGCTGAGGTACTGGGTCACCGAGATGCACGTGGACGGATTCAGGTTCGACCTCGCCGCCACCCTGGCGCGCCAGTTCCACGACGTCGACAAGCTCTCCGCGTTCTTCGACATAGTCCATCAGGATCCGGTCATCAGCCGCGTCAAACTGATCGCCGAGCCCTGGGACATCGGGGAAGGCGGCTACCAGGTCGGAAACTTCCCCGCCCTGTGGAGCGAATGGAACGGCCGCTACCGCGACGCCGTCCGCTCCTTCTGGCGCGGGGACGAAGCCGCCCTGCCGGAGTTCGGCGCCCGCATCGCCGGCTCCGCCGACCTCTACCAGTCCGATCAACGCCGCCCCCGCGCGGGCATCAACTTCATCACCGCGCACGACGGCTTCACCCTGCGGGACCTGGTGTCGTACAACGACCGCCACAACGAGGCCAACGGGGAGGAAGGCCGCGACGGCGAGGCCGACAACCGGTCCTGGAACTGCGGCGCGGAAGGCCCCGTCGACGACGCGGACGTCCTGCGCCTGCGGGCGCGGCAGCAGCGCAACATGCTGGCCACCCTCTGCCTCTCCCTGGGCGTGCCCATGATCTCCCACGGTGACGAACTGGGCCGGACGCAGCACGGCAACAACAACGTCTACTGCCAGGACAACGAGCTGTCCTGGATCGACTGGGAGCTCGACGACGCCAACGCCGAGCTGCTCGCGTTCACCCGAAGGGCCCTCGCCCTGCGCCGTGAGCAGCCCGTCCTGCGCAGGCGCCGCTTTCCGCAGGGAGCGCCCACGGACGCGACCGCGCCGGCGGCCGACATCGTGTGGCTCGGGCCCGACGGGGACTGCATGACGCAGGAGGACTGGGACCGGCCCGACAACCGCGGCATCACCGTCTACCTCTGCGGGGACCTCCTCGCGGCGGACCGCGACGAGCACGCCCCGCGCCCGGACTCGCTGCTGCTCATGTACAACGCCGCCGCCGAGGACACCGCCTTCCGTCTTCCGCCCGCCGCCTACGGCGAGGCCTGGACGGTCGCCCTCGACACCGCCCTCGACGGCGACGACACACCGGACGAGACCGAGCTCAAGGCGACGGCCAAGACGGTCCTCACCGGCCGCAGCATGAGGGTCCTGCGTCGGCCGGCCAGACGACCGTGAGCCCCGCGGGCCCCCGTCCGCCCGCCGTCGGAGACACCCGGCGCGCGCCCGCGGGACCCGCCGGCCCGGACGGGCCACTCCACCCCGCACCGCGAACACGACCCCGCAGGGGCGTTGTGTACCGCGCCGCGGGGGCATGCGCGGGACGTGATGCCGAAGGCGTCCCGTAGCGAGGGGAGTGGTCCGATGACACACGAGACGACGGTTGCGGAATCCGCCGACCAGGGCCTGGGGGCCTATCGGCGGGCTGCCGACTACGTGGCCGCGGCCCTGATCCACCTCCAGGACAACGTCCTGCTCGGAGAGCCGCTGCGACCCGAGCACCTCAAGCCCCGGCTCCTCGGCCACTGGGGTACCTGCCCCGGCATCACCCTCGTCTACGGCGCCCTGAACCGGCTGATCAGGCAGCGGGACGCCGACGTCCTGCTCGTCACGGGCCCCGGACACGGCGCCCCCGCCGTCCACGCGAACCTGTGGCTGGAGGCGACACACGCCGCGTACGACCCGGCCCTGAGCCGCGACGCCGACGGGCTGCGCGAACTCTGCCGCCGCTACTGCGCGCCCGACGGCTTCCCCAGCCATCTCTCCCCGGCGGTACCGGGCACGCTCCACGAGGGCGGGGAGCTGGGATACGCCCTGGCGACCGCCTTCGGCGCGGCCCTGGACGCCCCCGGCCGACTGGTCGCCTGCATCGTCGGCGACGGCGAGGCCGAGACCGGCCCGACCGCGGGCGCGTGGCACTCGTCCAAGTACCTCGACCCGGCCACCAGCGGCGCCGTGCTGCCGTTCCTGCACCTCAACGGGTACAAGATCTCCTCTCCCACCCTCTTCGCCACGATGTCCGACGGCGAACTGACCGACCTCTTCCGCGGATACGGCTGGGACCCCATGATCGTCGACGTCACCTCCGACCCCGACGGCCGGGCCCTGGTGGAAGCGGTCGCCGACGCCCACACCGGCATCACCGCCATCCAGGGCCGGGCCCGCTCCGGCACGTCGCCCGAACCCCGCCCCCGATGGCCGATGATCGTCCTGCGCAGCCTCAAGGGTCAGGGCGCTCCGGCCGAGGTGGAGGGCGTCCGCATCGAGGGGTCGTTCCACGCCCATCAGGTGCCCCTCCCCGATGCCCACGAAGATCCGGAACAACTGCGCGCCCTCGAAGCGTGGCTGCGCTCCTACCGGCCCGAGGAACTCTTCGACGCGCAGGGCCGGCCCGTACCCGAGGTGACCGCGTCCTGCCCCGACGGGGACCGGCGCATCGGCATGCAGGCCGCGGCGGACGGAGGCCGACTGCGCCGGCCGCTCGACCTGCCCGCGCTCGCCCCCTACGGCGTCGCCCTGAAGAGCGGGCCGGGCCGCACCGCCGCCAGTGCGAACAAGGTCCTCGCCGACTGGCTCACGGAGATCTTCCGCCGCACGTCCGAGCGCCGCGACTTCCGTGTCGTCTCGCCCGACGAACTCGCCTCGAACAAACTGGACGCGGTCCTGGAGGCCACCGACCGCGCCCTCACCTGGCCGGTCGACGAGTACGCCGAACACCTGGCCCGGGACGGCCGCGTCATGGAGACCCTGTCCGAGCACAACTGCCAGGGCTGGCTCCAGGGCTACCTCCTGACCGGCGGGCACGGCCTGTTCCCCACCTACGAGGCCTTCGCCTCCATCGTGGACAGCATGCTCAACCAGTACGCCAAATGGCTCAAGACCTCCCACGAGGTGCCCTGGCGCTCCCCGGTCAGCAGCCTCACCTACCTCCTGACCAGCGAGGGATGGCGCCAGGAACACAACGGCTACAGCCACCAGGGATTCGGCTTCATCAACAATCTGCTCACCCAGAAGAACGAGGTGACCGGCGTCTACCTGCCCCCCGACGCCAACACCCTCCTGGTCACCATGGAGCGCCTCCTCGACGAGACCGGAAAGGTCAACGTCGTGGTGTCGGGCAAACACGAGGCCGCCCAATGGCTGGGACTGGACGAGGCACGCGCGCACTGCGCCGCCGGAGCGTCCACGTGGGACTGGGCCTCCCACGGCGGGGGAGGCGAACCCGAACTGGTCCTCGCCTGCGCGGGCGGCATCCCCACCGTCGAGACCCTGGCCGCCGTCTCCCTGCTGCGCGACGACCTGCCCGACGCCGTGATCCGCGTCGTCAACATCGTGGACCTGTGCGCCCTCGCCCCCGCCGACCGCCACCCCAACGGCATGCCGGACGACCGCTTCCGCGCCCTCTTCGGCACGGACACCCCCGTCGTGCTCGACTTCCACGGCTACCCCTCCGCCGTGCACCAGCTCCTGCACGGACGCCCGCACCCCGACCGCTTCCACGTCCGCGGCTACGTGGAGGAGGGGACCACCACCACCCCCTACGACCTCCTCGCCGCCAACGGCACGTCCCGCCACGACCTGGCCATCGCCGCACTGCACCACCTCGAACGACGCCACCCGCAGGCACCGGCACTGGCCGCCCGCCACACCGCCGAACGCGACCGGATCCGAGCGGAACTGCGCCGCACCGGCGTGGACCCGGCGGAGATCACCGACTGGAGGTGGAACGGGCCCGAAGACGGGTGTACGAACTGAAATCGAGGGCACGAGGGCGGAAGCAAGTCATCCGTCCAGGGGAGGAACGGTTCCATGTCCCACGCCGCCGCAGTTGTCAGCCCCGCTCTCGATGTGCAGGTCGTGCCGCCTGTCGGGTCGGTGGTGGAGGGGTCGGGTTCGTCGGTGTTGCCGCGGATCGATGACGCGCGTGCGGTGGCGCCTTCGGACGCGCGGGAGTTGTCGCGTCTGTTCCTGGTGCGGTTGCGGTCGTTGGAGGAGGGGACGCGGGAGTATCAGTACGCGCGGAACACGTTGATCGAGATGAACATCTCGTTGGTGAACTTCGCGGCGCGGCGTTTTCGGGGGCGGGCCACCGGTGGTGGTGGGATCGAGTTGGACGACATCATCCAGGTCGGGACGATCGGTCTGATCAAGGCGATCGATCGGTTCGATCCGGAGCGTGAGGTGGAGTTCTCCACGTTGGCGTTGCCGTTCATCACGGGGGAGATCAAGCGGTTCTTCCGTGACACGACGTGGGCGGTGCATGTGCCGCGTCGGTTGCAGGAGCTGCGGACGGAGTTGGCCAAGAGCCAGGAGGCGTTGACGGAGGTGTTCGGTCGGGCGCCGACGGTTCGGGAGCTGGCCGAGCATCTGGAGTTGTCGCAGGAGCAGGTCGTCGAGGGGATGGTGGCGGCCAACGGTTACACGAGTGGGTCGATCGACGAGTCGACGTCGTCGGGGAGCCGGCCGTCCGCGCAGCCGCGTTCGTTGGCCGACACCGTCGGTGACGTGGATCCGGCGATGGAGTTGTTCGAGGACTTCCACACGTTGGCCCCGCTGCTGAAGGACCTGGCGCCGCGGGATCGGCAGATCCTGTCGATGCGGTTCGGGCAGGAGAAGACCCAGGCGGAGATCGGCGCCGAACTCGGCATCTCCCAGATGCAGGTCTCCCGCCTCCTGACCCGCACCCTCACCCGCCTGCGCACCGGAATGCTCGCCGGCTAGTGCCCCCGACCCGGCGTCCCGCACCGGCCCCCGTGTGCTCCACACCGGGGCCGCTCGGGCACCCGGACCGCCGGAGCACCGCGCGAGCCGTGCCCACACGGGACCCCGGCCATCGGGGATCGATCTTCGTCGCATCCTCCGAAGACCGAGGGAATCACGGATAGGGCGCCCGCTCCTGGGCAGTCGCACCCTGTCGTCGACGACACCACCGTCGCGGCCCACTCGACCCCGGAGGTACGCGGTGACCAGTACGGACGGTGACCCGCGCCAGGCCGGCGCGGACGCGCACCCCCGTCGGGTGCGGGTGGAGCCCCAGGGCCCCGTCCTGATCGAGGGCCCGGTCGAGATCGTCTTGGACGACGGGACGATGGCCCGGTCCGACCGCTTCATGGTCGCGGTGTGCACCTGCCGCCGCAGCCGCACCCCACCCTGGTGCGACACGAGCCACCGCCGCCGCGAGCGACCCGCCGCGCCCCCCGAGGACAGGACCCCGTGATGCCCCCTCCCGCCCCGAGCGCGACGGCGACCGCCGCGGGCCCCCGCCTCGTCGAAGGGCGCGGCGAGCTGTCCGGGTCCGTGACGCAGGCCCTGCGATCGGGACAGGCACCCGTCTACGCCCCCGGGACGGTCCTGAAGGCCGATCCGTGGGGCGAGGACCTCCAGCTGGCCCTCTACCTCCTGTACGAACTGCACTACCGCGGCTTCGACGACGTCGACGACACCCGCGAATGGGACCCGGACCTGCTCAGGCTGCGCGCGGCCATGGAGGCCCGCTTGCTGCACGCCCTGCGCACCGAGCTGTCCGAGGCCCCCCGATCCGTCGAGGAGGCCTTCGCCCCGCTCCTCCTGGAGCCCGTGGACCTCTCCGACAGCCTCAGCCACCGCCTCGAAACCGAGGGCGAGCTCTGGCAGCTGCGCGAGTACGCGGCCCTGCGCTCCCTGTACCACCTGAAGGAGGCGGACCCCCACGTCTGGGTGATCCCCAGGCTCTCCGGGCGGGCCAAGGCCGCCATGGTCGCCATCGAGTACGACGAGTTCGGCGCCGGCCGCGCCGACCGGATCCACGCCCGGCTCTTCGCGGACCTGATGCGCGACCTCGCACTGGACCCCGCCTACGGCCACTACCTGGACCACGCCCCCGCGCCCTTGCTCGCGACCGTGAACCTGATGTCCCTCTTCGGGCTGCACCGGGCCTCGCGCGGCGCGCTCGTCGGCCACTTCGCGTGCGTCGAGGTCACCTCCTCGCCCGGATCGAGGCGACTGGCCAAGGCGATGCGCCGCTGCGGGGCCGGCCCGGCGGCCGAACACTTCTACGCCGAGCACGTCGAGGCCGACGCCGTCCACGAGCAGGTCGTACGCCGAGACGTGATCGGCGGCCTCCTCGCCGACGAGCCGGACCTGGAGGCGGACGTCGCGTTCGGGTGCGCGGCGACCGTCCTGCTGGAGGACCGCCTCGCCGACCACCTGCGCGAGGCGTGGGACGGGGGACGCAGCGCCCTGCGCGCGCCGCTGGACCGCGCATGAGGCGCGTACGGCGCGTACCAAGGCGCCGGGCCCGCCCGGGAGTACGCCGGATCCGCCGGAGCGCGGGGGCTCTCCTCGCCCACGCGGCGGCGGTGCGGCACCTCCCCGCGGGCCGCGTGTCCGAGCGCTGTGCGAGTATCACCAGGATCGGTGCGGCCGCGACAGGCGAGGGAGACATGACACAGGTACCAGGGGACGGCGGCCCGCCGGCCCGTGAGCAGGTACCGACGGACGTCTCCGCGGGCGCCGGTCCCGCGTTGCCCGCGACGGTGGCCGAGGCCCGGGAGATCGTGGCGGTCCTCCTGGAGAAATCCGGTCTCCCGTCGGACGCCGCCGTCGTGACGGACGCGCTGATGGTCACGTCCGAACTCGTCACCAACGCGATACGCCACGGCGGGGGACTGACCGGCTTTCACGCCGACGTCCGCGACGGCGACCTGCGCGTCTCGGTGGCGGACCGCAGCCCCGTTCCCCCGGTCACCCAGACCAGCCCCCCGGCCGGCCGCCGGATCGGCGGCTACGGCTGGCCCCTCGTCCGTACCCTCGCGGACCGCGTCACCGTCACGCCCCACGCCGCCGGCAAACACATCACCGCGACGCTCAGGCTGGGATGACCCCCGCGCCGTGCCAGTCCAGGCGCAGGACGGCGAGGTCGTCGGTGTGACGTCCCGCGTTCAGGGCGCGGGTCTCCTTGACGAGCAGGTCGACGTGGGCCCCGGGATCGGCCGGGGGCAGGTTCCCGATGAGGGCGAGCAGTCCTTCGACGCCCAGCCGCTCGCCGTCCGCCGTGCCGTTGTGTCCCTCGGTCAGGCCATCGGTGTAGAGCGTCAGGGCCCCTGAGGGCGGGAGCGGGATCACGGTGGCCGGCCACGAGCCCAGGTGGGGGGCGATGCCGAGCGCGATCCCGTGTTCCGCGATCGTCTCGCGGGTCCGGCCGGCGACGGTGAGCAGGGGAGCGTCGTGACCGGCCAGGTACACGGTCGCGGTACCCGCCGCCTGGTCGAGCGTGAGCAGGGCGCAGGTGGCGAACATCGTCGGCAGGCCGCGTTCGGCGACCAGGATCCGCTCCAGCAGACGCAGCAGGTCGGGGCCGCGGTGTCCGCCGAGGATCAGGGACCGCCACGCGATGCGCAGGCAGACGCCGAGGGCCGCCGCGTCGGGTCCGTGTCCGCTGACGTCGCCGACCACGGTGTGGAGCAGCCCGTCGTCGCCTTCGACGACGTCGAGGAAGTCCCCGCCGAGCAGCGCCTGTTCCCGTCCGGGCAGGTAGCGGGTGGTCACGGTGACGGTGCTGGTGTCGAGGATCGGCCGGGGCAACAACCCGCGTTCCAGACGGGCGTTCTCCTCCGCCCGCAGCCGGGTGGCCTGGGCCTCGGCGCTCGCGCGCTCCGTCTCGCTGCGGTAGACCGCGTAGCGCACCGTACGGCCCAGGAGATCCGCCTCGACCTTGCCCTTCACCAGGTAGTCCTGGGCGCCGGCGGCCATGGCGTCGGAGCCGGCCCGCTGCTCGGACAGGCCGGTCAGCACGATCACCGCGGTGTGCGGGGCCAGTTCGCGGACGGTGACGACACCGTCCGTACCCGAGAGGTCCGGCAGGTGCAGGTCGAGGAGGACGCAGTCGACCCGGCGATCGGCGAGCGCGACACGGGCATCGGCCAGGCTCCTGGCCGCCGTCAGCTCGAAGCGCAGCCCGGTGTCGTGGAGCAGCTCCTCCACCAGGAGGGCGTCCGCCTCGTCGTCCTCGACGAGCAGGATGCGGTACATCGGCTCGACCGGCCGCGACGCCGACTCGACCACGCTCACGACTCCCGCTCCTCCCCGTCACGGTGCGCCGCCGGCCCCGCCGCTTCCTGCTCGGCGTTCTCGACCGGTGCGGAGGCGAGGGTGAGGACCACGCGGGTGCCGTCTGTGTACGCGGGGTCGATCCCGATGGTGCCGCCGTGGAACTCGACGATCTTCTTGCACATCGCCAGGCCGATGCCGCTGCCGTTGTAGACGTCCTTGGTGTGCAGGCGCTGGAAGATCACGAACACCTTCTCGGCGTACTCCGGGGCGATGCCGATGCCGTTGTCGGTGACGGCGAACCGCCACAGCTCGCCCTCCCGTTCGGCCGACACGTGGATCTTCGGGGTCTCGCCGGGGCGGCGGAACTTCACCGCGTTGCCGAGCAGGTTCTGCCACAGCATCCCCATCTGCGTGGGGTCCGCGACCAGGGTCGGCAGCGCGTCGTGGGTGACGACCGCCCCGGATTCCTCCACGCTGACGCTGAGTGCCGACAGGGCCCGGCTCACCACCGAGTCGAGATCGACGCTCTGGTGGGTGTGGTGGACGCGACCCACCCGCGAGAAGTCGAGGAGGTCGTTGATCAGGGTCTGCATGCGGTTCGCCCCGTCGACCGCGAAGTCGATGTACTGGTCCGCCTTCGCGTCGAGCTGCCCTCCGTAGCGGCGCTGGAGCAACTGGGTGAAGCTGGAGACCTTCCGCAGGGGCTCCTGGAGGTCGTGCGAGGCCACGTAGGCGAACTGCTCCAGTTCGGCGTTGGACCGCCTGAGGTCGGCGGCCTGCGCGTCGAGGCGCACCCGCGCCTCTTCGGTGAAGGCCAGCTCCCGTACGAGCCGTCGGCGCATGGAATCGACCTCGGCGCCGAGCCGGCGCAGGTCCGCCGGGCCGGTCGGGGTGATCGGATGCTCGAAGTCGCCGCCGGTGATGGCGCGGGCGTCCGCACCGAGCCGCTCCAGGGGTGTGGTGATGCCGCGGCGCAGTGCCTCGAAGACCAGCCCGGCGAGGGCGACGATGACGAGCGCGATGGCGGAGAAGACCCAGTTCCGCAGGCGCATGACCGCGAACAGGTCCTCCCGCGCGTTCGCGCGGTCGACCTGGAGCTTCTCCTGCTGGTCGGTCATCGCCGTCCGCAGGGTGTCGAAAGCGGCCTTCGCCTCCGCGGCCCGCTCGGTGGCCAGGGGAGGGGGCGTCCCGGGCGGCGAGGCGGCGATCGGGCGGGCGATCCGCTCCTGCCACACCTCCACCGCGTCCTCGACGGCCTTCAGGTCCTTCAGACCGGTGGCGTCGTCGCGGAGCAGCTCCGCGAGCCGGGTGGTGGACGTCTCCTGTTCGGTGAGCCCACGCTGGTAGGGGACCAGGAACTCCGCGGTGCCGGTGAGCCCGTAGCCGCGGATGCCCGTCTCCTGGTTGAGCAGTGTCGACTCCAGGCGGATCGAGGTGGTCAGGGCGGGGGTCTTCACGTCCACCAGCTCCCTGCTGAGCGAGGCCGTCCGTTCGAGGACCCAGGCTCCGGTCACCCCGAGCAGGGCCAGGACCGCCAGGGACACGGCCACCCCCGCGCGAAGCCACTGCCGGGTCGTCCACGTGGACAGACCCCGCGGACGCGGCAGCCCCTCTTCGCCGGTCATCTCGTATGCCCCTCCGCTGTCGCAACCGCTCCCCGATGTGGTGCGGCGTGCATACTCTAGAGCCGTCGCGGACAACCATTGTTGTCGAGGTCCGGTTGGGGGCTAGAGTGCCGGGTATGCCGGGCCAGAACTTCGTACCGCGGACCACGTTCCAGGAGACGGCCGCCGTCGCGGACATCGCGGTCGCCGAGCTCGCGCAGCGTCTCGCACGCCTGCTCCCGGACGCCCCGGCCACACCGCGGGCGGCCGAAGTCGACGATCCGACCCGCGCCCTGGCCCTGCTGAACGTGCTGGATCACGTGCGGCAGGCCGCCGAGAGACTCCAACGCGACGTCGCCGCGGACGCCGCCCGCGCGGGCGCCGGCTACCCGCAGCTCGGCGACGCCTGCGGAATCACCCGACAAGGTGCCCGACGACGCTGGCCCGGACTGTTCAACCACTCCCACGACACACCCACGGAGCATCCGATGATGAGCGCCCCCTCCCGCCCCTACGACGTCCTGCTCGTCGAGGACGACATGGCCGATGCCATGCTCATCGAGGAGGCCCTCTCCGAGCGCGGGACCCGCAACCTGGTCCAGGTCACCGACGGGGTCGCCGCGCTGGAACACCTGCGCACCCCCGGCAGCGTGCGCCCCGACCTCATCGTCCTCGACCTGAACATGCCCCGCATGAACGGCCGCGACCTCCTCCAGATCCTGAAGAACGACGAGAGCCTCCAGACCATCCCCGTCGTCGTCCTCACCACCTCCTCCGCGCCGGAGGACGTCGCGGGCGCCTACGGCAGCCACGCCAACGCCTACGTCACCAAGCCGGTCAACCTCGACGAGTTCGAGAAGGCGGTGCAGAGCATCGACGCGTTCTACCTCGACACCGCCACCCGGCTGCCCCGCGCCTGAGCACGGCCGACCCCTTCGGGTCGAGGGTCCGGTGTGGCGTCCGGGGTTCACCCGGGCGGCGGAGTGTGGGCCCACCCGGGCCGGGCAGGCGCCGGCCGGGGTGCCCGTGGTCCTTCCCGAGGGGACCTCGGGGCACCCCCGTTCCGCCCCTGCGGGGTCCGCCCGAGGCGGTAACCGGAACTCTCCCTCCCGCCGACTTCGATCAACTAGGGTGCAAATCCAATCCAATTCAGGGGGATGCACCGATGCTTGCTGCCGTTTACCACGGAAGACGTGACGTCCGGGTCCAGGAGTGGCCCGACCCGCCGTCACCGGCCCCGCACGAGCTCCAGCTGGAGATCCTGCGGGCGAGCATCTGCGGAACCGACGTCGACGAGTTCGTCTCGGGTCCCCACCTGATCCCCATCGACGCCCCGCACCCCGCGAGCGGCCACGTCGGCCCGCTCGTCCTCGGTCACGAGATGGTCGGACGCGTGGTCGGCGTGGGGGCGGACGTCGCCGGGTTCGGCGTCGGGGACGTCGTGGTGCCCGGCTCCGGGGTGTCCTGCGGGACGTGTCGTTGGTGTCACGCCGGGCGGACCAACCTGTGCGCGACCTACTACACGGTGGGCCTCCACGTGGACGGCGGGCTCGCCGAACGGGTGAACGTCCCCGCACGCATCAGCCGGTCCATCGGCGACGCCTCGCCCGACGTCGCGATCATGGCCCAGCCCCTCGCCGTCGCCCTGCACGCGGTGCGCGGCTCCGAGGCCGAGGCCGGGGCGACCGTCGTGGTCATCGGCCTGGGCGGGATCGGCCTGCCGGCCCTGGCCGCGTTCACGGCACGGGGCATCGAGACCATCGCCGTCGACGTCTCGACGGCCCGCTTGGAGGCCGCGGAGCGCAGCGGGGCGAGCGTGCTCATCGACGCCTCCCGCCAGGACGCCGCCGCCGAGATCCGGCGCGTCACCGGCGGCAACGGCGCCGACATCGTCCTGGAGACCTCGGGGGCGCCCCAGGGCCTGGAGACCGCGATGAACGCGGTGAGCCGCGGCGGTCACATCCGCCTGGTGGGCCTGCACCGCGACCCGTCTCCCCTGAATCTGACTCGGCTGGTGCTCGACGAGATCCGGATCTCGACCTCGAAGGTGCACATCTGCGACCAGGACCTTCCCGAGGCGATGGCCCTCCTGAAGGAGCACCCCCACATCGCGTCCACCTCGATCGACGCGGTCATCCCCCTCGCCGACGTGGTCGAGGGCGGGCTGGAGCGGATGGCATCGGGCCGGGCGACCGGCAAGGTCGTCGTCACGCTCTGAGCGCCCGCCTCCGGGCCACCGGAGCGACGGCGACATGACGGGGCGGTACCGGCACCTCTCAGCGTGCCGGTACCGCCCGTCCGAACGGTCGCCGGACCGCCCTACTCGACCTTGGCCCAGTCGAGGGTGCGCTCCACCGCCTTCTTCCAGCCCTCGTATCCCTCCGCACGCTGCTCCTCGGACCACTGGGGTTCCCAGCGCTTGGACTCCTGCCAGTGGGTGCGCAGTTCGTCCTGGTCGCGCCAGAAGCCGGTGGCGAGGCCCGCGGCGTAGGCGGCGCCCAGCGCGGTCGTCTCGGCAACCACCGGCCGGCTGACCGGCACGCCCAGGACATCGGCCTGGATCTGCATGCACAGGTCGTTGGCGGTCACGCCGCCGTCGACCTTCAGCACGTCGAGGTGGACGCCGGAGTCCTGCTCCATGGCCTCGACCACGTCGCGGCTCTGGTAGCAGATGGCTTCCAGGGCGGCCCGGGCCAGGTGTCCGCTGTCGTGGTAGCGGGCGAGGCCGACGATGGCCCCGCGCGCGTCGGAACGCCAGTACGGGGCGAACAGGCCCGAGAACGCCGGTACGAAGTAGATCCCGCCGCTGTCGTCCACGGTGCGGGCCAGGCGTTCGCTCTCGGCGGCGTCACCGATGATCTTCAGCTGGTCGCGCAGCCACTGGATCGCGGAGCCGGTGACGGCGATCGAGCCCTCCAGCGCGTACACGGCGGGCTCGTCTCCGAACTGGTAGGCCACGGTGGTGAGCAGGCCGTGCGAGGAGCGGACCAGCTCCGTGCCGGTGTTCAGGACGAGGAAGTTGCCCGTTCCGTACGTGTTCTTCGCTTCGCCGGGCGCGTAGCAGACCTGTCCGACGGTGGCCGCCTGCTGGTCGCCGAGGACACCCGTGATGGGGATGGCGGCGCGCAGCGGTCGGGAGGTGCGGGTCTGCCCGTAGGCCTGCGGGTGGGAGGAGGGGTTGATGCTCGGCAGCATCGCCCTCGGGATGTTGAAGAAGCCCAGGAGTTCGTCGTCCCAGTCGAGGGTCTCCAGGTCCATCAGCATGGTGCGGCTGGCGTTGGTCACGTCGGTGGCGTGGATGCCGCCGTCGGGGCCACCGGTGAGGTTCCACAGCACCCAGCAGTCGGTGTTGCCGAAGAGGGCGTGGCCCTGCTCGGCCGCCTCGCGGACCCCGTCGACGTTCTCCAGGATCCATTGGATCTTGCCGCCGGAGAAGTAGGTGGCCGGCGGCAGGCCGGCCTTGCGGCGGATCACGTCCCCCTTGCCGGAGCGCTCCAGAGCCGCCGCTATGGAGTCCGTGCGGGTGTCCTGCCAGACGATGGCGTTGTAGTAGGGGCGGCCGGTGCGGGGATCCCAGACGACGGTGGTCTCCCGCTGGTTGGTGACGCCGATGGCCGCCAGGTCCGAGGCCGAGAGGTTCCCGTGCCGCAGGGCGTTCTGCATCACCGAGTTGGTGCGCTCCCAGATCTCGACCGGGTCGTGTTCGACCCACCCCGAGCGCGGGAGGATCTGCGAGTGTTCCAGCTGGTGCTTCGCCACCTCGTTGCCCGCGTGGTCGAAGATCATGAAACGGGTGCTGGTGGTCCCCTGGTCCACCGCGCCGACGAAGTCAGCCATGGGGATGCCGCCTCTCTTGGGGGCCTTGGTGCGCTGGGGTCTGTGTCGTGGAGTCCGTGCCGTGGGGGGTCGGTCAGCCGCCCGCCCGGGCGGCAGGTCCTTCAGCCCGCCCGGGCGTGCGGTCGATCAGTTCTCGTCCGGAGCCGGGATCCGTCCCGGGGGCTCCGGCTCGGCGGTCGGCAGGAACCGGCCGATGAAGACCTTGTACAGACCCGCTCCCAGCACACCGCCGATGAACGGACCGATGATCGGTACCCAGAAGTAGAAGTTCCCGTACTGATCTCGCCATGCTCCGCCGTAGCCGGTGAGGAAGCTGGCCAGTCGGGGGCCGAAGTCACGTGCCGGGTTGATCGCGTAACCGGCGTTGGTGCCCCAGGCCATGCCGATGGCCACCACGATCAGGCCGACGATGAACGGCGCCAGGTTGGCGCCCGGGGGAGTGTTGAGCAGGTCGGTGACCGCGAAGATCAGCAGGAGCAGGATCGCGGTGCCGATGATCTGGTCGCGCAACGCGCCCCACTCGGTGACCGGCAGGTTCGGGTTGCCATTGGCCGGCAGCGTGGAGAAGACGCCCTGCGTCTTGATGGTGTGGCCGGGGTCGGCCTTCCCGAGGGCCTCGGTGTAGTTCCACCGGACGATCAGGGCCGCCACGAAGGCGCCGGCCGTCTGGGCCAGCGCGTAGGGGGCGACCTTGCTCCAGGGGAACCCCTTGAACGTCGCCAGCGCGACGGTCACCGCCGGGTTGAGGTGAGCACCGCTCAGCCTCGCGGCGACGTAGACGCCCAGCGTGACGCCGAGGCCCCAGGCCCAGGCGATGCTGTCGTGGTTGCCCAGGCCGCCCGCCGGGTCCGTGAGGGCGCCGCCGGCGACCACCTGGGCCACCACGCCGCAACCGAAGAGGATGAGGATCAGGGTGCCGGCGAACTCGGCGGACAGTTCGGCGACCAGGCCTGATCTCTTGAGCCGCTCAGCCATGGGTGCCCCTTCCCGTCGGCCGCGGACCGGCCGTCGACTGCCCCGAGCCTCAATGAATCACTGTAATCCCGGACATATCTCCGGGCCAGTGGCGGAGATCCGCCCCGGATCCGCGGGCCATTCCCGGTCCCGCGGACACCCCCGGGATCCGCGGGACGCTGCGGATCCCGGGGCCTTCGCGGCACACTTGACGTACGGCGCGCGACCGCGGTCGCGGCCGTCCGCACCCCGCGCTCCCGAGCCGCGGAGCGCACCGGTACGAGACTCGCCCGCCAGGTCCGACCCCGGAGGTACCCGATGAACATGCTCATCAACAGCGCGGAGACCGTGGTCGCCGACGCCCTGCGGGGGATGGCCGCCGCCCACCCGGATCTCGATGTGGACGTGGAGGGCCGGGTGGTCGTACGGCGGGGCGTCCGCGAGGGCGGGCGGGTCGGTCTGGTCTCCGGAGGCGGCTCCGGACACGAACCCCTGCACGCCGGCTTCGTCGGGTACGGGATGCTGTCCGCCGCGTGTCCCGGAGAGGTGTTCACCTCGCCGGTACCCGACCAGATGCTGCGGGCGGCCAAGGCCGTGGACTCCGGGCAGGGCGTGCTGTTCGTCGTCAAGAACTACACCGGCGACGTGTTGAACTTCGACATGGCGGCCGAGCTGGCCGAGGAGGACGGCATCCGCGTCGAGCGGGTCCTGGTCAACGACGACGTCGCCGTCACCGACAGCCTGTACACCGCCGGGCGACGCGGTACGGGAGCCACCCTCTTCGTCGAGAAGATCGCCGGGGCCGCCGCCGAGGAAGGTGCGCCGCTGGAGCAGGTCACGGCGCTCGCACGCCGGGTGAACGAGGCCTCGCGGAGCTTCGGGGTCGCGCTCAGCGCCTGCTCCACCCCCGCGAAGGGCAGCCCGACCTTCGACCTCCCCGACGGGGAGCTGGAGTTGGGCGTCGGCATCCACGGCGAGCCGGGCCGGGAACGTCGCGCGATGATGCCCTCGCGGGACATCGCCGACTTCGCGGTGGGCGCCGTGCTGGAAGACCTGGCGGCGGTGGGTCCGGCCGACGGCCCGGTGCTGGCCCTGGTGAACGGGATGGGCGCGACACCGCTGTTGGAGCTGTACGGGTTCCACGCCGAGGTGGCACGGGTACTGGCCGATCGGGGCGTCCCGGTGGCGCGGACGCTCGTGGGGAACTACGTCACCTCGCTCGACATGGCGGGATGCTCGGTGACGCTGTGCCGAGCCGACGACGAACTGCTGCGGCTGTGGGACGCGCCCGTGGAGACGGCGGCGCTGCGCTGGGGCCGCTGACCCGGACCGTCGCGAGGGGTGGGGCCTGCGGCGCCGGTCGCCACAGCCCGCGCCCCCCTGCGGGCGCGCGCCGCGAAGCACGCGTCGCCGTGGAACAGCGGACACGATCGGGCGCAAGCGAGCGGCAATCCATCCCTGTCGGCGCGCGCCGCCGGCCGAGACGTGGAACCGTCGTCACATGACCGAAAGTTCGATCCCTTACATCTCAGCGGCCCGGGTCACCGTCCGGGGGGTCCAGCCCGGCGCTCCGCCCTTTCGCATCGTGGAGGTGGACGGGGAATTCATCGGCAGGGCGACATCGATGACGGACGTGCTCCTGATCGCCGCGGAGGCCGGCGTCCCCATTCACGACCTGGACGACCTGGAGGCGGTCCACTGGGTCGGTGGCGGCAAGTTCACCTGGAACCCGCACTGAGCCGTCTCGTCCGTCCGCCGCACCGCTGCCGTTCGCGGGCCGGTACGACCGCCCGCGAGGACGGTCGTACCGGTGCCGTGTCGTTCCGTTCCCTCGCGTGCCCGCCCCGTCAGGGCGTCTCGTCCTCCTCCAGGCCTTCGAGGCTGTCCATGAACGAGCTGACGGAGAACACCGCCCGGCCGGGGCCGGCCGGGCCGTAGCCGGGCGGGGACTTCAGGCCGAACTCCTCCAGGGTCCCCCGGTAGGCCTCCAGCAGCCGGATGTGGTACTCCAGCGGCGCCCCGAGGGGGTTGGCCTTGCCCAGCGGTGTCGTCGGCTCCGGGCACCAGGTGGTGAAGCGCGGCACCACACCGTTCGACATGAAGAACCGCAGGCCCTCGGTGGTCGATTCGATCGCCTCGTCGACCTTCGTGAAGCCGAAGGGCTCGGCCATCTCGATGCCCGCCACGAAGTTGGGGATCACGTTGCGCGGGCCGAAGACCTCGGTGGAGTCCAGGATCCGGCGGTGCCACTCGTCGCGGCCCACGTAACGTTCCTTGCCCGGGCAGTGGAGCTGGAACAGCCGGCGGTCCCACACCTCGAAGTTCGGGTGGTAGATCCGGATGCCGTGGTCGTGGAAGCGCTGGACGTCCGCGCGGGGCAGCGCCTGGGCGACGACCTTGCCGATCCAGCGGCCCGGGAAGCGCTCCTCGATGGCCTTCGCGTAGTGGCCGTAGAAATCGGCCTCGTCCCGGCCGGCGACCTGCGAGGTGATCGAGCCGCCGGTGAGCGTGTAGGCCCGGGAGGTGCCCGCGGTGTCGTACCGGTCGATGATCTCCAGGGCCTCCAGCACCTCCTCGACCGGCTTCACGCCGGTGTAGGGCCGGCCCGCCGCCTTGTGCTGGCGCCAGTTGTGGTTGATGTCGCAGAACTGGCACTCCTCCTTGGCCCCGAAGTACTGGCAGACCCGGAAGACCGTCAGGTAGACGAGGTAGCCCCACTGGATGGTCGGCGCGACCTCCATCACGGACTTGCCGTTCGACAGCTTGTGCCGGTAGTACTCCGGCATCGGCGGCAGGCCGACGTCCGCGATCCGTGCCCCGTCAAGGTAGAGGCCGAGCGCGCCGTCCTCGCCTCCGCGCACGACGTACGGGGAGTCCGGATTGACCCGTACCGACACGACGGTGCGGCGCAGGTCGTACGGACCGCCGGTGAGGACGATCTCCTCGGGAGGCCGGTTCAGCGCGGCGGCGCCGAGCTCCGGCAGCGTGCGGTGGTCGAAGGAGAAGATGAAGTAGGACTTCGGCTTGACGTCACCCGAGGACCCGTCGGTGGTGCCGCTGAGCGCGGACTCGTCGAAGGCCATGCCGCCCCGCAGGAGGTCCTCCTTGAACACGGCCTCCCGGGGCACCTGTGGGAAGCGGCCCATGAGGTCCTCGACGAGCGCGGTCCGGCTGACGCTCTCCGCGTGTTGCTTCACTTCTGACTCCTTGGGCCGTTGTGACGTGCGGTGGACGGTTCGGCCGCTCGACGGCGGGTCGTACGGAGCCGATCCGATCCGGGACTGAACACGTTCAATTGCTCCTGCCACACTACCCCGCGCGCCCGCGACACTCACGCGGACCCCGCCCGGGGGAACCTCGTCGCGGTCACGGAATCCGAACGCTGCCAGGCACCCGTCCGCCGACGCAAGCGACATGCGGCCCGGTGCGAGGCCACTTCCGGCCCGGCCGCACCGGCCGCCGCGCACGACGAACGGCGCACACGAGCAACGGCGCGCCGACGAACGGATGGGACGGACGCGACCGCGCGTGAACACCCGCGTGAACAGGGGCCCGAGCTCCGCGAGTTCGGGCTCCCGTCCGGTGTCCGGTCGGAGGCCGCCCCGCCAAGGACGACCCGGTCGGGTGGGTGTTCCCGCCGATGCGGGGTAGCCGGGCAGTGACCGCGATACGCGGCCCGAGCGCGGGGCCGGCGCGGCAAGGAGACGTCCGATCAGATGAAGGAGCAGGTCGTGGAGAAGGCAGCCCGGATGACCGACCAGATCCGCGAGACGGCCGAGCAGGCCGCGCAGTTGATGAAGGACAAGACCCCCGACCCGATCCTGGACAGGGCCGCGCAGGCATCCCGACAGGTCGCCCAGGCCACCACCCACGCCGGCCGGATCGCGGCGGACAAGGCGCCCGACTCGGTCCTCGACACGGCGGGCCAGGTCGCGGGCAGGGTCCGGGCGAACCGCACCCCGCTCCTGGCACTCGGCGTCCTGCTGGCCGTGTACGCGGTGGTGCGTCGGAGCCGGGGCCGCAAGTGAACGGGGTCAAGATCGCGTACAAGCCCGTCGGGTTCGCCCTGGGCGCCCTCAGCGGCATGCTCGCCGGGATGGCGTTCAAGCAGGCCTGGAAGCTGATCGAAGGGGAGGGTGACGCCCCCGACGCCACCGACGAGGACCGCTCCTGGACGGAGATCCTCATCGCCGCCGGCCTCCAGGGGGCGATCTTCGCCGTGACCAAGGCCGCCGTGGACCGGTCCGGAGCGGTCGCGGCACGGCGTCTGACGGGCACCTGGCCGGGCTGAGCCCGCCGCAGCGCCGGCCCCGTACGCGGGCCGGCGCCGCCCGCCCGGTCGGGCGGCGGCTCGATGTGACACACGTCGCATCTGGCCGTCGATCCGTTTTGCGGTGGCCATGATCGCGCACAAGCGGTTCCTGGAGCACCCACCGAGGAAAGGACCGGCCATGGCGGCCCCCGAATCCCAGCAGGTGGCCGATCCGGAAGCGGTGAAGCGCCATCCCATCCTGTTCCGTGCCGTCAGGCAGCGCCGGAACCCCAGACTCCGTCGGACGGACATCACCGTCACCGACGAGCAGGCGGTCAAGCGCGCCGTGAAGGCGGCGTCGCTCGGCAACGCCATGGAATGGTTCGACTTCGGCATCTACTCGTATCTCGCCGTCACCCTGGGCCACGTCTTCTTCCCGTCCGGGAGCGAGACCACCCAACTCCTGTCCTCGTTCGCCACCTTCGCCGTGGCCTTCCTGGTCAGGCCCCTCGGCGGGATGTTCTTCGGCCCGATGGGCGACCGGCTCGGCCGCAAGAAGATCCTTGCGCTCACCATGATCATGATGGCGGTCGGCACGTTCGCCATCGGTCTCATCCCTTCGCACGACACGATCGGCGTGTGGGCCCCGGTCCTGCTGATCGTCTTCCGGATGCTCCAGGGCTTCTCGACCGGCGGTGAGTACGGCGGCGCCGCCACCTTCATCGCCGAGTACGCCCCCGACAAGCGCCGCGGTTTCTACGGCAGTTTCCTCGAAGTCGGCACCCTGGCCGGCTACGTCGGCGCGGCCGGCCTGGTCACCGCGTTGTACGCCGTGCTCGACGACCCGCAGATGGATGCCTGGGGCTGGCGCATCCCGTTCCTCGTCGCCGGGCCCCTCGGCCTGGTCGGCCTGTACCTGCGCCTGCGCCTCGACGAGACCCCGGCCTTCCGGAAGCTGGAGGGCGACAAGGGACACGCCACCGAGGCCGCCGACCGCGTGGAGACGATCGCCAAGGGCGACCTCGCCAAGATCTTCCGCCAGTACTGGCCGACGCTGATCCTCTGCGTCTGCCTGGTCGGCGCGTACAGCATCACCGACTACATGCTCCTGTCGTACATGCCGACCTACCTGTCGGACGAACTCGGCTACAGCGAGACGCACGGCCTGCTCATCCTGCTCGGCGTGATGGTCCTGCTGATGCTCCTCATCAGCCAGGTCGGCAAGCTCTCCGACCGGTTCGGCCGCAAGCCGCTGCTGATGGCGGGCATGGTGGGCTTCTTCGTGCTGTCGCTCCCCTCCTTCCTCCTGATCCGCCAGGACGGCATCCCGGCGATCACCCTCGGCATGCTGATGCTGGGGCTCTCGCTCGTCTGCCTGCTCGGCACGATGTCCTCCGCCCTCCCGGCCCTCTTCCCGACGCACGTCCGCTACGGCTCGCTGTCCGTGGCCTACAACCTGTCGGCGTCGATCTTCGGAGGCACGACCCCGCTGCTGATCACGGCCCTGATCAGCTGGAGCGGCACGAACCTCATGCCGGCCTACTACGCGATGGCCGCGGGCCTGGTCGGCATCATCGCCGTCGCCTGCATGAAGGAGACCGCGCAGAAGCCGCTGGACGGTTCCCCGCCCTCCGTCGAGACGCCGGAGGAGGCCGCGGAACTGTGCGCGGCCCAGTCACCCGACCCGAAGTTCTGACGCCCGGCCCCGCTCTCCGCCCTTCGGGACAAGGAAAGGCCGGTACCGCTTCGACGAAGCGGTACCAGCCTTTCCGCGCCGTTCGGGCGCCGGGCGTCTCGCGTCAGCGGCGCGAGCCCTTCCCGCCCCCACCCCGACGGGCGTCCCCGCCCTGCTCCTTGCGGACGGTGTCGGAGACCTCCTGCTGCTCCGTGACCCGCTCCGTCTCCAGGCGCACGCGCTCGACGGGCACGGTCTCCTTGCGGGTCACCGCGCGCTCGGCGTGCACGGTCACCTCCGTCTCGGCCTCGCCGATGGCGCCGCCGCGCACCCGCTCCCCCTCGCGGACGGGTTCGCGTACGACACGGACCTCCTCGTGGCTGACGGGGACCGTGGTGGTGACGTTCTCGGTGACGACGACCTTCTTCAGTCGGGCGCGCCCGACCTCCTCGTTCGTGGTCCCCACGCGCAGCCGCTCCTCGGAGCGGACCAGCTCGTCCTTGCCGCGGCCCTCGCCCCGGTCGTCGACGTACGTCCCCGTGGCGATGCCCGGGGCGTCCACGGAGGTGCGGTGGGCCTTTCCGTTGCCCTTGGCCTTCCCGTTGCCGTTCCCGTTGCCGTGGGAGGCCGCGGGGGACAGGCCGTAGTGCCGGTAGAGCCTGTGCTCCTCGTCGGAGTCGAGGTGTTGGTCGGCGTCGACCCTCGGGGCGTCCTTGACGACGTCCTTGGCGTGCGGGACGTGCAGGCCCTCGCCGTCGCTGCGGGCGCCCGCGAGGGGAACGAACGACTCCTTCATGCCGAACCAGCCGGTCTTGACGGTGACCCATTCCGGCCGGCCCGTCGCGTCGTCGCGGTAGACCTGACCGATGCTGCCGATCTTCTCCCCGTCGGCGTCGTAGGCCGTCAGGGTCAACAGCTGCTCGGTGCTCAGGAAACCGTTTCCAGCGCTCATCGGTGAATCCTCCAGTGCGGTTCGGCACGCGGCGCGCGGCAACCTCGTTGTTCCGCGCTCACCCCGTGCCCCCCCTCCAGAGCGCACCCTGAGCCGTGCCGCCGCAACCGGTCGGAGCGGTACGGGGACGTCCGCCGGGGCCCTCGGACGGCCGGAGCCGCTGTGTGACCGGGGCGTCACCCCCGGCGACCCGTCTACTCCGAACGGGTGGCCCGGTCCGGGCGCCGGCCGGAGCGGGTGCAGGTCCGCGCGGTCCGTCGCGCGTCCCCGTCGGTGTGGAGATCCAGGGCGCTCAGCAGGGCGATGTAGTCGTCCGGGTCGGTGGCGTGGGAGGCGACCGTCCTGCGGGCCCGCTCGCGCCGACCGTCGCCGTCGGCGTCGGGGAAGTCGTCTGTGCGGAGGTCGTGGTTCATGACAGCCGATACGACCACACTCCCGGGCCCGCGGTACAACCGGGGCCGGTCGGCCTGCGTGATCGCCCGATTATTGGGGAGGCGCCCCAGGGAACGGCAGCGCCGCCCCGAGCGGGCGGCACATCGAGGACAGGACGTGCTCATGAGCGAATCCGACGCCCGCGGCGACGACGTCTACCAGCCCCAGCCCGAGGACGAGCGTTCCGAGGAGCCGGACATGGACCAGAGCGTCGGGGAGCCCGACACCGACGCCCGGCTCGACCAGGGGTACTCGCCGCCCGAGCGGCCGTACGCCAGCGATCGCCACGCCACCACCGGCGAGGAACAGCAGCAGGGCGAGAGCCTCGACGAGCGCCTCTCCCGGGAGATCCCCGACGTGCAGCCCCCGGCGGGGGACGGCATCGGAGACCTCGACGGCGGGGAGGGCGAGCCCGTCGACCCGCAGGCGGGCGACGCCCGCGCCGGCCGTCTGGCCCCCGCCACGGACTCCCCGCGGGAGAACAACGTCCTCGCCCACGACGTGGGCATCGACGCCGGCGCCGCCTCGGCCGAGGAAGCCGCCGTGCACGTCATCGAGGACCCGGAGGAGGAGCCGCGGTAGCCCCGCGGCACCCGACTCCGGCCGGCAGAGAACCCCCACGAGAGACCAGGAGCACACGCCATGACCGCGAACGAACCCACCAGGCCCACCCCTCCGTCGCAGGCACCCGGGGAGAGCGGCGACCCGCAGGCCCGGGAGGAGGCGGAGGAGGCGGTCGTTCCCGGCACCGGGAAGGACACGTCCGGCGAGACCGACCCGTCGAACGGCGACACGCCGCGCCCCAAGCCGGGACCCGCGAAGCCCGCCCGGAAGAGCGAGTAGCCGGTCCGACCGACGCCCGCGCCCCCGACGCCCGACCCGTGTCGCCCGTCTCAGGCCGTCCGGTCGAGTACCCGGTGTCCCCGGCGGAGTTCGGCGACCAGCCGGCCCGCGTCGGTGAGCAGCGTGCCCTGAAGGGTGAAGACCGCCGGATGGGTGTCCGGGGAGTTCAGGGCCTCCTTCTGGGCGTGGTCGAACTCGGCGGTCGTTTGGTCGAGGATCTCGCCGAGCAGCCGGGGCTCGGTCCGGACGGTCCGGCCGATGTGCGCCAAGGCGTCGGCCGCCGTGCGCAACAACGAGGCGTAGGCCGTGCGGAACGAAGCCGGGACGGCGTCCAGTTCGCCGTTGTCGAGGGCGTAATGGAGGCTGCGGCTGATGGACCGGACGTGGTCGAGGCCGCGCTGGGCCACGTCGACCGCCTCCTGGGCCCGGGGGAGTGCCTGCGCCGCGCCGGCGATGCTCCGGCGCGGGTTGAGCCGGCCGTTCTCCGTCTCGGCGTCGATGGCGTGCCGGATCCGATCGGCGTCCGCCGCCAGCCGCCGCCAGTCGCGGCGCAACTGCTCCACGCGGGCCGCGTCCGGGTTCTCGGACTCGATCGTGTCGGCCAGGACGTCGACGCGCCGGCGGACGCCCTCGTACAGGTCGGCCACGGCCTCCTGCCGGTGGCGGGTGTGCCGGGCGGGTGCGAGGACGAGGTGGGCCGTGAGCCCGCAGAGCGCGCCGATGACGACGGAGGCGACGAGATGGCCGATGTAGTCGATCCGGCCCTGTCCGGAGGAGAAGGCGAAGAAGCCCACGATCGCCACCTGGGTGCCCTGTTCGCCCAGGCGTCGGACGCGGCCGAGCGTGAGGGCGGCGAGGGTGAGCAGGCCGAAGGTCCAGCCGTGGATGCCGGCGGTGGCCGCCAGCGAAGCGGCGAGGGCCGCGCCGACCGTCATCGCGATCAGGTACTGCGCGCAGTGCCGCACGGAGCGGTACACCGTCGTCTGGAGTGCCACCAGCGCGGTGAACGGGGCGAACGTGGCCACCGCGGCCGGCAGGAAGTGCCGGGCCAACATCCACGCCGCCATGGCCGCCACCACGGTCTTCGCTCCCAGCACCAGGACGTCGCGCTCGCTCCCCTGATGAAGCACCCCCCGCCGGACACGTCCGGCGACCTCCGTGCACGTCGTCCTCACAGCTCCGGGCAGCTTGTTCCACTCGGGCATCCGTCACCTCCGACGTGCCGTATGCCCTGCCGGGTCGCGGCAAACGTGACGGTCACCGCGGTGCGAAAGGGGGTTGACGGTTGGGCTTCGGGACACACGGCCGACGTGCTGAAGATACTTCTGGTGGCCCTGCTCGCCACGTTCGCGGCGGGTGCCTGCGTCGCCGCCGTCCTGGTCTC
Organism: Streptomyces sp. NBC_01426; assembly: GCF_036231985.1. Classification (GTDB taxonomy): domain Bacteria; phylum Actinomycetota; class Actinomycetes; order Streptomycetales; family Streptomycetaceae; genus Streptomyces. The sequence goes on along the minus strand of NZ_CP109500.1, from coordinate 917,983 downwards.
GCCGTGGTGGTGGGCGGTGGCCGTCCCGCTGCTCCCGCTCGCCGCGGTGGCCGTCCACGACCTGGTGCAGCGCCGGCATTCCCTGCTGAGGAACTACCCGCTGCTCGGCCACCTGCGCTACGCGCTGGAGTCGCTGAGGCCGGAACTCCAGCAGTACTTCATCGAGCGGAACTTCGACGGCCGCCCCTTCGACCGCGACACGCGCAGCATCGTCTACGAGCGCGCCAAGGGCACCGACGCGGAGGAGCCGTTCGGCACCGAACGCGACCTCTACCTGTCCGGCAGCGAGTACCTCACCCCGTCCATGGCCCCCCGGCCGGTGCGCACCGACGCGCCCCGGGTCCGGATCGGCGGCCCCGACTGCACCCGGCCCTACGACATGGCCCTGCTCAACGTCTCGGCCATGAGCTTCGGTTCGCTGTCCGCCAACGCCGTACTCGCCCTCAACACGGGTGCCCGGCGCGGCGGCTTCGCCCACGACACCGGCGAGGGCGGTCTGTCCGAGTACCACCTGCGCCCCGGCGGGGACCTCGTCTGGGAGATCGGCACCGGCTACTTCGGCTGCCGGACGGACGACGGGGACTTCGACGAACGGCAGTTCGCGCAGAAGGCCGCGCACGAGAACGTCAAATGCGTGTCGCTGAAGATCAGTCAGGGCGCCAAGCCCGGCATCGGCGGGGTGCTGCCGGGCGCCAAGGTGAACGCGGAGATAGCCGAGGTGCGCGGTGTCCCCCAGGGCGAGACGGTGATCTCGCCGCCCTTCCACCGCGTCTACTCCACCCCCCGCGAACTGGTGCGCTTCCTCGCCCGGATGCGTGAGCTGGCCGGCGGCAAGCCCGTCGGGTTCAAACTGTGCGTCGGGTCGCGCCGCGAGTTCCTCGCCGTGTGCAAGGCCATGCTGGAGGAGGACACCACACCCGACTTCATCGTCGTGGACGGCGCGGAGGGCGGTACGGGCGCGGCGCCACTGGAGTTCGCCGACAACGTGGGCCTGCCGCTCGGGGAAGGACTGATGGCCGTCCACAACGCCCTCGTGGGCGTCGGGCTCCGCGACCGGATCCGGATCGGCGCCGCGGGCAAGGTCGCCACCGGGAGCGACCTCGTCAAACGACTCCTCCAGGGCGCCGACTACACCAATGCCGCCCGCGCCATGATGTTCGCCATCGGTTGCATCCAGGCGCAGCGCTGCCACACCAACACCTGCCCCGTCGGAGTCGCCACCCAGGACGAGCGGCGGGCCCGCGCCGTCGACGTCGGGGACAAGTCGCAGCGCGTCGAGCGCTACCAGGAGGCCACCGTCAAGAGCGCCCTCCAGATCATGGCGGCGATGGGTGTGGACGAGCCGTCCGGGCTGCGCCCGCACCAACTGCTGCAACGGGTGGACCCGCACACCGTGCGTTCCTACGCGGAACTCCACGAATGGCTCACCCCCGGACAACTTCTCGCATCAGCGCCCGAGGGCTGGGCATCCGACTGGCGGGCGGCCGACGCGGACCGCTTCACCCACTGACCCGACAGCACCCACCGACCCGGCACTCGTACCGAGGGCCGTACCCGACCGAAGGGGCACTCCTGTGGCACGCACCGTCGCCCACGTGATCGTCGACGCACTCAAGGACCTGGGTGTCCGGCACGTCTTCGGGGTCGTCGGGGACGCCCTCAACCCGCTGACCGACGCCATCCGCACCACCGACGACCTGAGCTGGGTCGGCTGCCGCCACGAGGAGGCGGCGGCCTTCGCCGCCGGGGCGCAATCCCAGCTCTCCGGCACCCTCGGCGTGTGCATGGGCACGGTGGGCCCCGGCTCCGTGCACCTCCTCAACGGGCTCTACGACGCCGCCAAGAGCCACGCTCCCGTCCTCGCGATATGCGGCCAGGTGCCCCTCGCGGAGATCGGCAGCGACTACTTCCAGGAAGTCGACAACGACCTGCTCTTCCGTGACGTGGCCGTCTACCGGGCCACCGTCACCTCCCCGGACCAGATGCCCCGGATGCTGGAGTCCGCCGTACGCGCCGCCGTCAGCCAGGGCGGGGTGGCCGTGCTGACCGTCCCCGGCGACCTGGGGGACCGGGAACTGACCGAGGACCGTCCCACGCGCTTCGCCCTCGACCGCGCCGTCACCCGCCCCGACGACCCGGCGCTCGCCGAGGCCGCCGCACTCCTCAACGCCGCCTCCCGCGTCACCCTGCTGGTGGGACGAGGGGCCCGCGACGCCCGTACCGAGGTGCTCGGGACCGCCGAGCTGCTCTCCGCCCCCATGGTCCTCACGCTGAAGGCGAAGGAGGGCTTCGAGGACGACAACGCCTTCCAGGTCGGCCAGACCGGACTGATCGGCAACCCCGCCGCCTCCCACGCCCTCGACAGCGGCGACGCCCTCCTCATGCTGGGCACCGACTTCCCCTACCGCGACTGGTACCCGAAGGACTGCAAGGTCGTCCAGATCGACACCCGCGAGGAACACCTGGGACGCCGGGTGCCCGTGGACGTGGGCCTCGCCGGCGACGTGGGCGCCACGCTGCGCGCCCTGCTCCCGCTGCTGAACCACGTCCCCGACCGCACGCACCTCGACGACGCCCGGGACCGCTTCACCCGCTGGGAGGAAGGCCAACAGCGCCTGGCCGACCCCGCCCACGAGCACCGCTGGACGGGTAAACTGCGGGCGGCGCTGGACAACCGCGACCACGAGATCCGGCCCGAGGCCCTGGCCGCCGCGGTGGACCGGTACGCCGACGAGGACGCCGTCTTCACCTCCGACACCGGCATGGCCACGGTCTGGCTCTCCCGGTTCGTGACGATGCGCGGCGACAGGCGCCTGATCGGCTCCTACAACCTCGGCTCGATGGCCAACGCCATGCCCCAGGCGCTCGGGGCCCAGCTCTGGGCGCCCGACCGCCAGATCGTCGCCTTCTGCGGTGACGGCGGACTGAGCATGCTGCTGGGCGACCTCATGACGATCAAGACGTACCGGTTGCCGGTGAAGCTCGTCGTCTTCGACAACCGACGCCTCGGCATGGTCAAACTCGAACAGGAGCAGGCGGGCCTTCCCGAGTTCGGCACGGAACTCGACAACCCCGACTTCGCGGCCGTGGCCACCGCGCTCGGCATCACCGGCATCCGTGTCACCGACCCGGACGATCTCCACGACAGCGTGCGCCGGGCGTTCGAGACCCCGGGCCCCGTCCTGCTGGACGTGTTGACCAACCCCGAGGAAGTGGCCGTGCCGGGCAAGCCGACCGTGAGCCAGGGGTGGGGCTACGCCATCGCCAAGGTCAAGGAGATCCTCCCGAGCCGCGAAAGCTGATCCCGCGGACCTCGCGGGGCCGTCCGGGTGACTCCCGCCGCAGGTGCCGTACGCGGCCCTCCGGCGGGAGCCCCGGCCGGGAAACATGGCCGCGTCCCCTCGGCGTGAGGGGCGACCAGGAAAGAGGATCCATGTCCGAACTGTGGAGCTACGGCCCCGATTCCCGCTACCCGGTCGGCGCCGTGCTGATCGGCTTCAAGGTGGAGGCCGCCGACGGTCACATCGGCAAGGTCGACTCGCACACCGAGGACGTCGGGTCCTCGTACATCGTCGTGGACACCGGGCCGTGGATCTTCGGCAAGGAGGTCCTCCTGCCCGCGGGGACGATCGAGCGCGTGGACATGGAGGGGGAGAAGATCCGGGTGAGCCGTACCAGGGAACAGATCAAGAACGCACCCGAGTACGACAAGGACAAGCACCGCGGGGACGCCGCCTACCGGAGCCGGGTCGCCGACTACTACGGTCGCGACCAGGGCTGACGCCGCCACCCGGGGCACCGGCGACACGCGGCCCGGCCGGCCGGTTCACGATTCCGTCGGCCGGGGTAGCCTCGCACCGGATGCGCTGCCCGGAAGCGGGCAGCGGACGGCTTGTCGTGTGGAGCGACCGGGATCCGGCGCGTTAAGGGGTCGCAGGTGGAGCAAGGCGTGGTGGTGCTGCCGGACGACGGCGGGGTCCGTGTGATCGCGTGCGTGGGGGAGTTCGATCAGGACACCCTGGGACCGCTGACCGCGGCCAGTGCGGCGGCCGTCGCCGATCCGTCCCTGCGGCGGATCGTGTTGGACGTCCGCAAGGTCACGTTCGCGGACTCCTCGCTGCTCAACCACATGGTGATCCTGCTGCGCAGCGGCCGCCTGGTCCTCGCCGGACCCGTACCGCCCCGGCTGGACCGGCTCCTGGAACTCACCGAGGCGCGCGCGTTGTTCACCATCACCGACGGCGTGGACGAGGCGCGCGCCATGTGAGCGCCGTTCGGGGGCGGCGGCTCAGGTCTGGCGCATCGCGGCGGCGAGGTCGGGGTGGACGGTGACCACCTGGTCCGCACCGGTGACCTCCAGCAGCCGGCCGAGTTGCCGGGAGGGCGCGGCGATCCGCAGGTCGGTGAGTTGCCGCACGCGCAGCAGCACGCTCAGGCACGTGGAATCCGCGAAGGAGACGCCCCGCGCGTCCAGGATCACGATGTGGTGGGAGGCCGCGGCCTGACTGAGGGCCGCTTCCAGGGGAGGGAGCGTTTCGAGGTCCAACTCCCCGCGTGCCTCGACCACCCAGGCCGCCCCCGAGGCGTGTTGGTACCCCAGGGGGCCGTGCGACGCGTCCGCTCCGGTCGATCCGCTCATGATGTCGTCTCCCAAGGCAACTCCCTCGGCGGCGAGCCCGCCCGAGGACCGCGCGCGTGCTCAGGTCTCGAACGTCGGGGGCGGGTCACGGCTAGGCCGCCGCGGAGCGCGAGTCGAGGGCCGGTTGACGTTCCTTCGCCGTCAATCCGCCCCAGACCCCGTACGGTTCCGCGACGCTCAGGGCGTGTTCCAGGCAGCGGGCCCGCACGGGGCAGGCCGCGCACACGGCCTTGGCCGCTTCCTCGCGCATCGCCCGGTCCGGCCCTCGTTCGCCGTCCGGGTGGAAGAACGCCTCCGACCCCAGGCCGCGGCACGCGGCCTCCATCTGCCAGATCCAGTGGTGCTCCGCCCGCCCGGGCAGATGTGACACCTTCGCCATCCCCATTGTTCTCCCACAGCCGCGTCCATCGAACACATTCCTCAAAGGCCGTCTGACCGCAAAGACTTGTTCGAAACGTGACGCGAGGTCCGCCGGCGAGAACGCCCCGTGTCCCACTGGGGTCGTCCCGGACATCGGGGGCGGCCGGCCGGGAGGGCGTCGTCGCTGGTGGGCGCCGTGTCACCGCACCGTCGTAAGTCCGCCGATCGCGGGTAGGCGGGATTCATGACTGCCATCGCACACGCCACCGCCACCCCTTCCGACATCCTCGCCACCGGCACCCTCGCGGCCGACGGCCAGGGCTCCCTGTACCTCGTCATCGCTGGCGTGGTCCTGGTCGTCCTGCTGATCGGCGCGTTCTGGTACGGCAGCCGACGCAACGCACGGCGAGCCGCTCCGGCCCAGCCGACCGAGCAGCCCCCCGCGGCGCGAGGGCGCGAGGACTCCTGGCAGACGCCGGACGAGGCCGCGGGCGGCACCGACCCCCGCCCGTGAGCCGCCGCCCCGGCCCTGCCCGCCGGGCCGGTCGGCTCCGCCCGGCGTGGTGCGGCCCTGCCCGGATCACGCCCGGCGGGCCGTGCCCGCCCGCGGACCGGGGTCGACGCGCGTCGTGCGGGCCCCCGCCCGGGGAGTGAGGCGCCCGCAGGGGCGCCGCGGGGTCACATGGGGTCCATGGTTCCGGCGCCGGGGCCGTTCTCCTGCTCGCTCTTCTCGCGAATGTGCAGGGCCTTCTCCGTCAGCCGCTGCCGTTCGGCGGGATCCGTCGCCCGCTGGGCCGCCTGCTCCAGTTCCTGGGCCTTGTCACGCATCTGCCGCGCTCGCGCGCTCGGCCGGCTCTCGTTGCCCATGATCCGTCCTCGGTTCGGGGAAGTGCGTCGGGGGAGTACCACTTCCCCCCAGCCAAACAGTGCCCGAGCCCGTCCGCCACCCTGGCGGGCGAACCGTCGAGGTCCAGATCCCGCACCCGCACCCACCGGCGTCCGGCCCGCGCGCGCCGGGCCGCGCTGCGCAGACGCCCGACGGCGGACAGCCGCCCGGCCCCCTCTCGGAGCCGTTCATCGCGGCACGGGGACGTCGGGCGCCTCCTCCGCGGGCGGGGCGGGGCTTCGGGGCGGGTGTGACGAGCATGGCTGCTCCGGCTGCTGCTCCCACCGTGGGACCGGGGCACGGATGTGGCACACGCTGAAGGCCGGCCCATCATGGGAGGGCGAGCCGGGCCCCACGGTCGTGCGGCCCGGCAGCGCGCCGACCGGAGGTGACGCCATGGACACGGACATGGACGAATCGCGCAGGGACGAATCACGCAGGGCGTGGCTCATGATCTTCGGCATCCTCGCCGTGATCTTCTGCGACCTCCTGGCGATCATCCTGATGAACACCGTCGGGAAGTAGGCGACCCCCGGGATCAGGCGGGCTGCGGGGTGAGGCGCTTGAGCCCCTTGCGGTCGTAGTACGTGGTCATGGCGAATCCGAAGAGCAGGGCGAGGACCGCACCGACCGCGATCATGATCCAGGAGCGGGTCAGCCCGGCGTCGCCCCGGGCGTCGAAGTAGAGGATCGCCCGCACCCCGTCACTGAGCTGCCGCATGGGCTCGAAGTGCGACAGGAAGCGGTAGAAGCCGGGCACCGCCTGGAGCGGCACCGTGGCGCCCGACGAGGGCAGCCCCAGCACGATGAACACGAACATCGACACCAACTGGCCGATCCCGCCGAACGCGGCGTTGATCGCCTGCACGCCGAGGCCGACGGCGAGGGCCGCGCAGAACGAGAAGATCCACAGCAGGGGCACGTGGGACGCGTCCATGCCGAGGACGACGACGCAGGCGAAGAGGACCAGCGAGGCACTGAGGAGCGTGATGCCCGCGGTCATCGCCATCTTCAGCAGGAGCGTCTGGGTCCGGTTGATCGGCACGGTGGGGCGGCGGGTGTGCCAGGGGCCGATCTCGTTGTCCGCGTAGCCGAGGGCGGTGTCGACGCCGTTGCTGATGACGTTGCCTCCCATGAACCCGGCCAGCACGAGCAGCAGGGTGTAATAGAACGCGGTGAGGCCCAGACCGCTGTGGATGCCGATCGGGTGGCCGACGCCGGTGACGACGTTCACCGGGTCGGCGAGCAGCAGTCTCACGGTGGGGCTCGACTGCGTGCCGGCCGCGGCCGTGAGTTGCCGGCCGAGGCTCCGGGACGCCTGGTGCGCGGCCTTCGTCGTGATCTGACTGGCGAGCGAGGAACCGAGGCTGCCCTTGCCCGGGTTGGTGAGCACGGTGATCGTCGGCTGTTCGGTGGCCCGTGCCGTGGTGAGGGCGGTCACGGTGTTCGTGAACCCGGCGGGCACGACCAACGCGCCGTAGACCTTGCCGGAGTCGAGCTGGTCCTGGGCCTGGGCGCGGGTGAGCGTGCGCCAATCGGCCTTGTCCCCGCCGGTGTCGGCGGCGATGGCGGTCGTGACCTGCGCGCCCAGGTTCTCCCTCTGCCCGGCCGGCGGCTTGCCCGTGTCGTCGTTGACCAGGGCGATCGGCAGGTCGTGCAAGTCCCGGTTGGGGTTGACGATCCCGCCCATGTACAGCAGGGACAGCAGCAGGGCGAGCAGCCCCGTGAGGACCGTGGGCACCAGCCACAACCGGGGGCGGCGCACCAACGTCGCGGCAGTGGCCTGAGGAGCGGCGGGCTCGGCCATGGTTCTCCGTGGGTTCGGGGCGGTGCGGGGCACCGCGCAGCGGGGTGGGAAGGGCCGACCGGGTGACGCCGTGCCGACCGTACGAGAGGTCAGGATGCGGCCCGAACGAGTGCCCGTCGGTGCACGCCTCGCGTTCCTCCCCCCGTTGCAGTACCGGCCCCCCGCCCCCGCCGCCGACCGGCACGGCCTAGGGTCGACGGATGTGTCCCGGCACAGGCCCTGACACGTGGTCCGACAGAAGAGGAACGCACATGGACGAGCGCTTCGACGTCGTGGTACTCGGCGCGGGACCCGGCGGATACGTGGCCGCGATCCGCGCCGCCCAACTGGGACGGCGGGTGGCGGTCGTGGAGGAGAAGTACTGGGGCGGTGTCTGCCTGAACGTCGGATGCATCCCGACCAAGGCGCTGCTGCGCAACGCCGAACTCGCCCACCTCTTCGCCCACGAGGCCAAGACCTTCGGCATCAAGGTGGAGGGCAAGGTCAGCTTCGACTACGGAGAGGCGTTCAACCGCAGCCGCCGGGTCGCCGACGGCCGGGTCAAGGGCGTCCACTACCTGATGAAGAAGAACGGCATCACCGAGATCGACGGGCGGGGCACCTTCCTCGACGCGAACACCCTGCGGGTCGCCCAACCGGACGGCGGCACCCGCGAGGTGGCGTTCGACCAGTGCGTCATCGCGACCGGCGCCACCCCGAGGCTGCTGCCCGGAACCCGACGCAGCGAGCGCGTCGTGACGTACGAGGAGCAGATCCTGGCCCAGGACGTCCCGGAGTCCGTAGTGATCGCGGGCGCGGGCGCCATCGGGATCGAGTTCGCCTACGTCCTGCACAACTACGGTGTGAAGGTCACCATCGTCGAGTTCCTCGACCGGATCGCACCGCTGGAGGACGCGGACGTCTCCGCCGAACTCGCCAAGCAGTACCGCAAGCTCGGGATCGACGTGCTGACCTCGACCCGGGTCGAGTCCATCGACGAGTCCGGCCCGCGGGTCCGCGTGCACGTCACCGGCAAGGACGGCGCACCGAAGGTGCTGGAGGCCGACAAGGTGCTCCAGGCGATCGGCTTCGCGCCGAACGTCACCGGCTACGGCCTCGAAGCCACCGGCGTACGCGTCACCGAGCGCGGAGCGATCGACGTCGACGGCCGCTGCCGCACCTCCGTCCCGAACATCTACGCCATCGGGGACGTCACGGCCAAGCTCATGCTGGCCCACACCGCCGAGGCCATGGGCGTCATCGCCGCCGAGACCATCGCCGACGCCGAGACGATGGAACTCGACTACCCGATGATCCCGCGCGCCACCTACTGCCAGCCGCAGATCGCCAGCTTCGGCTGGACCGAGGCCCAGGCGAGGGAGAAGGGCTTCGACGTCAAGGTCGCCAAGTTCCCCTTCACCGCCAACGGCAAGGCGCACGGCCTGGGCGACCCGGTCGGCTTCGTCAAGCTGATCAGCGACGCCACCCACGGGGAGATCATCGGCGCCCACCTGATCGGGCCCGACGTCACCGAACTGCTGCCGGAGCTGACCCTGGCCCAGCAGTGGGACCTGACCGTGCACGAGGTCGCCCGCAACGTGCACGCCCACCCGACGCTGGGCGAGGCGGTCAAGGAGGCCGTCCACGGACTGGCCGGACACATGATCAACTTCTGAGTCGGGGGAGGCCCGGCCGCGCACGCCGCCGGGCCCTCCCGCCCGCCTCCCGGTCGTCGAAGCGGCGCCGCGGGTCGGGCGAGACCGTGACGGCAGGTCCTACGGCTGTTCGTCGAGCGGGGACGGCGGGCGGGGGCCGGTGGAGGTCGGGCCGGTGCCCGGCCCGATGCGGATCTCGAAGTCGCCGTCGTACTCCTCGTGGCCGGCGACCACGGCCTGGGCCACGGCCTCCTTGCCCCTCTCCCCCCGGACGATCAGCGGGTCCCGGCGCAGATCGCGCATGAGGGCCACGCACATGCCGATCATCACCACGGTGAACGGCGCCGCCACGAGGATCGTCAGGTTCTGCAGCCCGGCGAGCGCGTCGCCCTCGCCGTTGCCGATGAGCAGCATGATGGCGGCGACGGCCCCGGTGACCACGCCCCAGAAGACGACCACCAGTCGGGCCGGTTCGAAGGTGCCCTTCTGCGACAGCGTGCCCATCACGATGGAGGCGGCGTCGGCGCCGGAGACGAAGAAGATGCCGACGAGGACCATCACCAGCAGGCTCATCAGGGTGGGAACGGGGAACTGTTGCAGCAACCCGAAGAGCTGCCCCTCCGGCGTGGTCTCCTTGCCGAGCCTGCCGCTCTCCTGGAGCTTCATCGCCGTGCCGCCGAACACGGCGAACCACAGCAGGCTGACCGTGCTCGGAACCAGGATGACGCCGCCGATGAACTGACGGATCGTACGGCCGCGGCTGATGCGGGCGATGAACATGCCGACGAACGGCGTCCAGGAGATCCACCACGCCCAGTAGAAGACGGTCCAACTGCCCAGCCAACCGGCGACGCCACCACCACCGGTCGCCTCCGTGCGGCCGATCAGCTGCGGCAGGTCGCCGAGGTAGGCGCCGAGCGACGTGGGCAGCAGGTCGAGCACGATGATGGTGGGCCCGGCGACGAACACGAAGGCCGCGAGGACGAGGGCGAGCACCATGTTGATGTTCGACAGCCACTGGATGCCGCGCTCCACCCCGGAGACCGCGGACGCCACGAACGCCACGGTCAGCACGGCGATGATGGCGACCAGGAGCGCGGTGCTGACGGTACTCATCCAGCCGAGCTCGCGGAAGCCGCTGCCGATCTGCAGGGCGCCCAGGCCCAGGGAGGCCGCCGAACCGAAGAGGGTCGCGAAGATCGCGACGATGTCGATGACGCGACCCGCGCCGCCGTGCGCGTGCCGGGAGCCGATGAGCGGCTCGAACACCGCGCTGATCGTCTGGCGCCGGCCGCGCCGGAAGGTGCTGTAGGCGATGGCGAGTCCGACGACGGCGTAGATCGCCCACGGGTGGAGCGTCCAGTGGAAGAGCGTGGTGGCCATCGCCGTCTGCATGCGTTCGGCGGAATCGACGGGGTGGGTGCCGGGCGGGGGCGTCCCGTAGTGCGCCAGCGGTTCGCTCACGCCGTAGAACATGAGGCCGATGCCCATGCCGGCGCTGAACATCATCGCGACCCACGACACGGTGCGGAACTCCGGCGTCTCGTTCTCCCGGCCGAGGCGGATCCGGCCGTAGCGGCTGATGGCCAGCCAGAGGGCGAAGACCACGAAGCCCGTGGCCGCGAGCATGAAGGCCCAGCCGCCGTTGTGGATGAGCCCCTTCAACAGGCTGCTCGACACGCTCTCCAGCGAATCGGTGGCCAGGGCGCCCCACAGCACGAAGGCCAGGGTCAGAACGGCCGTGACGCCGAAGACCACCTTGTCCGTGCGAGAGCGAGGGCCGGTCGGTGGATCGTTCGACAACGAATTCCCCCTTCGCGAAGGGCCGGGAAGGCACACGGGTGGAAATGATGGCTTATCACGCTTTCACCCGTTGATCGGTGTCCTGGCGGCCATCGATCGTCGATGTCGCGGATCCCGCGCCCCGCAGGGGAACGCCGCCCGCCCGTTGGCCCGGTCGGGGACGGTTTCGGCGCGGTCGCGGCGAGGTCCGAAACGGCATGCGGACCTCGGGCCAGTCTCTGACGGACGCGACGGCCCGACAGACCCGACGGACGCGGGTCACGGCTTGGTGGAGGTCACTGCATGCCCCGTGCGTCCCGCGGCCGGATGGCCGTCCACCTCGTCGCGGCGGTCGCGGGCTGCCTCGTCGGGCTGGTCGGCGGGGGCTTCCGCTGGTGCCTCGCGCGGGCGGCGGAACTGCGCGGATCGCTGGTGGAGGCGTCGGAGCAGCTGGGCGCCTTCGGCCCGCTCGTGCCGGCCGTCCTCACGGCCACCGGCGCCGCCGTGGCCTGCGCCATCGCCCTGCGGGTCCCCCTGGCGGCCGGCAGTGGCATCCAGGACGTCGAGGCCGTGTGGCGGGGTGAACGGTCCCCCCGGCCGCCGAGGCTGCTGCCGGCCAAGTTCGTCGGCGGCCTGATCGCCATCGGTTCGGGCCTGGTGCTGGGCCGGGAAGGACCGACCGTGCACATGGGCGCCGCCATCGGAGCGGAGGCCGGGCGCCGTACGCGCAGGGACGAGAGCGACGTCAGGCTCCTGCACACCGCGCTCGCGGGCGCCGGTCTCGCGGTGGCCTTCACGGCGCCCCTGGGCGGAGTGCTGTTCGTCTGTGAGGAAGTGACCAAGTCGGTCCGGGGCCGCCTGGTGCTCGTCACGCTCATCGGCACCGTCACCGCCGTCGGATGCTCCCGCCTGGTGGTGGGCGACCGGCTCGACTTCCGGGTCCCCGACCTGCCCGTCCCGCCGCTCGCCCTGCTGCCCGCGTTCCTGCTGTTCGGCGCGGCCACGGGCGTCCTGGGGGCGGCCTACAACCGTCTGATCATCGGGCTCCTGGACCTCTGCGACCACGTCACCCGCGTCGGACCGGTCGCGCGAGCGGCCGCCATCGGCGCCGTCGTCGGCCTCCTGCTCGGCATCGACCCCGAGCTGGCCGGCGGTGGGGACCGGCTGAGCGGGCGCCTGCTGAGCGGCGACATCCCGGTGGTCCCCGTGCTCGCCGGGTACCTCGCGGTGCGGTTCCTGGCCGGCCCGCTCAGCTACGCGGCCCGCACGCCGGGCGGGCTCTTCGCGCCCCTGCTGGCCGTGGGAGCCCTGTGGGGCGTCCTCGTCCACGCCCTCGCGCAGTCCCTGCTGCCCGGCGCCGGTTCCGGCGCGGTGCCCTTCGCGATCGTCGGGATGGCCGCGCTGTTCGCATCCGTCGTCCGCGCCCCCGTCACCGGCATCGTGCTCGTGGTCGAGATGACCGGCGCGACCTCGCTGCTGCTTCCCCTGATGACCGCCTGCTTCGCCGCGACCCTGACCGCCGACCGGCTGGGCAGCACCCCGATCTACGACAGCCTGCGCCTGCGGACGGTGTGGCACCACTGAGCGCCACACCGTCCGTACGCCTTCGGGGTCAGCCGAGGATCCTGCGCTTCTGCTCGGCGAACTCCTCCTCGGTCAGCAGCCCCTGCTCCTTGAGGGTGCCGAGTTCCTTCAGCTGGTCGATCTTGCTGCTCATCTCGTCGGCCGGGTCGGCGACCGGAGCCGCCTGGGGGGCGGGCGCCGCCTGCGCCTGGGCGTCCTGATCCGCCCACCGGCCGGATTGCCGCCGGGACACACGGTTGGACACCGCGGTCGCCGTTCCGGCGACGACGGCGGTACGGGCGATCCCGCGAAGAAGTGGGGCCATGATGCTCATCTCCAAGCTGGGCGGAGTCGGCCGCGGCCGACCTCAGCGTCCGTCGGTCGGGTCCTCCATGGCGTCCAGCGTCGCGAGCAGCGACTGGACGGGAATCCGCCCGGCCGCCACGAGCTGGGCGCCGGCACGCCGCATGGCGCGGGCGAAGGGCGCCGCCCAGGTGTTCTCGTACACGATGATCCCCGCCGAGTTGCCCGGCTCCAGGGCGACGCCGGCGTCGTCGATGTCGCCCTGGTCCAGCAGACCGGAGGACGCCCCCTCGAAGACCGAGAGGTCCACCTCGTCGCCGAGGTCGCGCAGTTCCACCGCCACCACCGATCCGTCGACGTCCTTGCGGACGAAGACGAGGTCGAGGATGCGGATCACGCCGCGATCCACGAGATCGACGAGCAGGGGGAACCCCTCACCCGTCATGCGGTTTCCCGGGAACTCGATCACGAGATAGTCCACCGGGCCCATGTCCTCGATGGATCCGCCTCCGGTACGTTCCTCGACCTCGCTGCTCATGGTTGCTCCCGTCGGGCTGGGTGTGGGGAGGACGTTCCGGCGGCGGCGGGCGCGGGCCGTGCGGTCCGGCACGCGCGGGGCAGGGGCGGACGTCGTCTACTGCCATTCCAACACCGCCCCGGTGCCTCCGCATGTCCGGCTTCCGTCCGGTCGCCGGTTCGGCGGGTCGTCGGGCCGCCGCCGCGAGGGCGGGAACGGGTCGTCAACCCGTCAAGAGGTAGATGTTCTTCGCCGTGAGCCACAGGCCGAGCACCAGGGAGCCGACCACGATCGCCTGCTCCTTGTGGCCCATCAACCACGCCCGCAGCCTGTGCAGCCGTACCTGGGCCACCTCGGGCGCGAGGACGATGTACAGCTCGGCGGACAGCAGCCCGGCGCTGGCCAGGAGACAGAAGCCGAACAACGCCACGAAGGTGGCCGGATGCGAGGTGTTCGCGTCGAGCACGGTCACCGCCCCCGCGGCGACCAGGCCCCACGGCTGGAGCAGTACCGCCAGGGCGGCCGACCCCCACAGGGTCGGCGAATCCATGACCGAGGTGGTCGCCGACGAGGGCTCGTCCGCCGCGTCGAGGCCGCGCAGGGTGGTGCCCCTACCGCCCGCGCCGGCGGACGAGGTCCTCGCGCCCCCGCCGCCCGCCGCGTCCGCGCGCGCCCGCCGCATCATGCGGCGGCGGCGCAGGCCGTAGGCGAGGAGCCCGACCCCGATGGCCAACTTGACCGCCAGCGCCGCCACACCGGGCGGGGAACGGGGCGCGGGGGGTTGGCCGCCGGTCACCAGGAGCACGAGGGCGATCACCGTGACCAGACAGGCGAGCCAGGCCAGGATGAAGACGAGCCCCTTCCACACGCCTCTCGCCGATGTCACCACCAGCACGAACGCCATGATGGGCAGCGGGTCGAGAGCGATGGCGAGCCCGATGAGCATGAGGTCGAGGACCATGACGCCCCCAGGGTTGGACCACGTACGACGCTACACACGGGACGGATCGACGACACCTTCTGGCCCGTGGCCCGAGGCCCGAGGCCTGCACGCTATCCGCCCTCGGTCAGGTGTCCGCCCCTCACCCGGCCCCGGCCCTCGAAGCCCGTGATCGCCGCCTGGGCCCGGGCGAGGACCGCGTCGGCGGCCGTGTCCGCGTGGACGGTGAGCCCGGGTTCGTCGGCTTCCAGGGGCTCCAGGGCCTCGTACTGCGAATCCAGGAGCGCGACCGGCATGAAGTGCCCCGCCCGACGCGCCACGCGGGCGCGTGCCACGTCCCGGTCCAGCTCCAGGTACAGGAACCAGACGCCCGGACCGGCGGACCGGAAGCGGTCCCGGTAGGTGCGTTTGAGCGCCGAGCACGAGATCACGACGCCCTGCCCGGCCCGGGTGGTGGCGCCGATGTACGCGGCGAGGCTCGCCAGCCACGGTTCGCGGTCCGCGTCGTCGAGCGGATGCCCGGCGGCCATCCTGGCGACGTTCGCCGCAGGGTGGAAGTCGTCACCCTCCGCGAAGGGCACGTGGAGCCGCCCCGCGAGGAGCCGCCCCAGCGTGCTCTTGCCGGAGCCCGAGACGCCCATGACCACGACGACGGTCGGCGCCGCACGGGCCGTTGCCCGGGCCACCGCGCCTCAACCCAGGCGCTCGGCGATGACGTCGCCGACGCGCATCGCGTTCGCGATGGCGGTCAGGGACGGGTTCACCGCGCCGATGCTCGGGAAGAAGCTGGTGTCCACGACGTAGAGGTTGTCGAGGTCGTGGGCCTTGCAGTTCACGTCGAGCGCCGAGGTGCCCGGGTCGGTGCCGAAACGGACGGTGCCGGCCTGATGGGCGGTGGCGCCGATCGGCATCCCCTTGTGCAGGTAGAGGCTGTGGGGGAGCAGATGGTGCGGGTGCATGCCGAGCGAGTCGAGCATCCCCCGCAGCTTGTGCCGCAGCCGCTTCAGCCCCTCGATGTTGTTCTTCTCGTCGAGGGCCAGGTGGACGTCGCCGTTCCCGTCGAGGGTGACGCGGTTCTCCGGCTGGGGCAGGTCCTCGCCGCACAGCCAGAAGTCCACCGCGTGGTGGGCCATCACCTCGAACGGCATGTCGGGCGAGAGCAGTCCGGCCCAGTGGGGCGCCTCGCCCTTGATCTGGTCCGAGTCGGACTTGCCCAACATCTGGATGCCGCCGAGCGGGAAGTCCCAGTCGTCGGCGCCCAGGTACCAGTCGTTCAGAGCGAGGGTCTTCTGGAAGCGGGTGTTGTTCGGTTCCTTGGAGACCGCCATCAGCGCCAGGTTGTTGTGCCGCATGTAGTGCCGGCCGACCGTGTCCGAACTGTTCGCCAGGCCGCCGGGGTGCCGCTCGTTCGCGGAACGCAGCAACAGCACCGCGGAGTTCACCGCGCCGCACGCCACCACCACGATGTCGGCGCGGAAGCGCGCCTCCGAGCCGTCCTCCATCGTCGCGACGACCTCGGTGACCGTGCCGCCGCCGGCGTCGGTCTCCAGCCTGCGGACATCGGCACCGGTGATCATCTCCACGTTGTCGTGCCGCAGGGCGGGGTCGACACAGATCACCTGCGCGTCCGCCTTGCCGCCGAGCAGGCAGGGGAAGCCGTCCACCCGGTCGCAGCGGATGCACACGCTGTCGTGGGTGGCGCGGCCCTGCGCGTCCTGGACGAGGTTCACCCCGATCGGCAGGTGGAAGGGGTGCAGCCCGTGGTCCGTGAGGTCCTCGCTGAGCTGCTGGATCCGCGGCTCGTGCTCCACCGGCGGGTAGGCGTACTGCGCGCTGACGGGTCCCTCGCTCGGGTCCTCGCCGTGCCGGCCGTGCACGAGGTAGAGGTGTTCCGCCTCGGTGTAGTACGGCTCCAGGTCCGCGTAGCCGATCGGCCAGGCGGGCGAGAGCCCGCCGTGGTGGCGCAGCACGCCGAAGTCCTCGGGGCGCAGCCGGAACAGCGCGGCGCCGTAGAACTTGGTGTTCCCGCCGACGTAATAGTTGACCTCGGGCGGGAACCGGTCACCGTGTTTGTCGTACCAGAACTCCGGTGCCCGGTACTTGCCCTTGACGAAGACCGCGGTGGACTCCCAGTTGTCGCGTTCCCGGGGAAGGTACCCGCCGCGCTCCAGGATCAGGATGCGCTTCCCGCTCGGGGCGAGGCGGTGGGCGATGGTGCCGCCGCCGGCTCCGGTGCCGATGACGATGACGTCGTATCGCTGGTTGTCGGCCATGGCGGCCACCTTGCTGTCGATGGTGTGGGGTTGCCCGCCTTCGGACCGGCGGTCAGAGGACGGCGATGGGGTTGACCGGTGAGCCGGTGGCCCGGGGCAGGCGCAGTGGCGCGACCACGCAGAAGAACGACCAGCGGCCCGCCTGCTCGCAGAGCGGCACCACGTCCTCGAACCGGAGGTAGTCCAGGAGGTACAACCCGAGGGCGTGCACGCCCAGGACGTGCACCGGGAAGTCCACGCCTTCCGTGATGCTCGGCGCCGTGTCGTTGTTGCCGTCCCCGCCCAGCAGGGCGACGTGGCGGTCGGCGAGGAACTCCATCGCCGTGGGGTGCAGACCGGCGCGTGAGCTCGCGGCGTCCCAGGGGCCCAGCTCGGTGCGTCTGAGTCGGTGGCCGACCCGGACGAACAACAGGTCGCCCTCGCCGACCTCGACCCGTTGGCTCCGCTCGGCGGCCGACAGGTCGTCGGCGGTGACGTGGTCACCGGGTTCCAGCCACGGCACCCCGCGCAGCCGCGGTATGTCGAGCAGGACCCCGCGGCCCACGATGCCGTTCCTGACCGAGTCCACCGTCAGGGCCACCGCACCCTCGGGGGTGAGCGTGGCCGCGTCGACGCCGCCGTGCAGGGTCCCGTCGTAGACGACGTGGCAGAGGGCGTCGAGATGGCTGTCGGCGTTGCCGTGCACGTTCATCCCGAAGTGGTCCAGGGCGAAGTGGAGTCCGTGCGCGTGGACCTCGCTCCGGGGCGGGCCGGTCAGCCTGTGGGCGGCCGGCTCCGGATTGTCGGGGGAGGTCCGGGTCTCGATCGGCGCCGCGAGCGTCACCGTCCGGCCGGTCCGGATCTCGTTCGCCGCCGCCCTGACGTGCTCGGGCGTGATCGTGGCCACCGCGCCCCGGACATCGCTCGTCGCCCGGTCCCGAAGACGGCGGTAGAGCGCTTCGAATGCGGCGGGACTCTGGCGTGGTGGGGCTCCCGGCCGCGGCCGGGGCCCCGCGGGCACCGCTTCGCCGGCCACGTCAGTCGCGTTGCCGGTCGAGGGCTTCGTCGAGCGTGCAGGCCGCCGTGATGAGTGACAGGTGGGTGAAGGCCTGCGGGAAGTTGCCGAGTTGCTCGCCGCTGGGACCCACCTCCTCGGCGAAGAGACCGACGTGGTTGGCGTAGGTGTGCATCTTCTCGAACGTGTACCGGGCCGGGCGCAGCCGCCCCGCCCGGGCGAGCGCGTCCACGTACAGGAAGGTGCAGAGGCTGAACGTGCCCTCGGAGCCCCGCAGTCCGTCCGGAGAGGCCGCCGGGTCGTACCGGTAGACGAGGCTGTCGGACACCAGCGTGCGGTCCATGGCGTCCAGGGTGGACAGCCACGACGGATCCCGGGGGCTCACGAACCCCACCCGCGGCATGAGGAGCAGGGAGGCGTCCAGGACGTCCTGGCCGCCGTAGTGCTGCACGTAGGCCCCGGCGGCTTCGCTCCAGCCGCGTTCCATCACCTGCTCGATGACGGCGTCACGGGCGGTCCGCCAGCGCTCGGTGTCGCCGGGCCGGCTGAACTCGCTCGCCAGCTTCAGCCCGCGATCGAAGGCGGCCCAACACATGACCCGGCTGTACGTGAAGTCCTTGCGGCCACCGCGCGTCTCCCAGATGCCCTCGTCGGGGCGGTCCCAGGAGTCGGCCAGCCAGTCCAGCGTGCGGGAGAGCACCTTCCAGCCGCGGTAGCCGGCCTGGGCGGCGACCTCGTGCCCCGCCGACAGGGCGTAGAGCGCCTCGCCGTAGATGTCCAGCTGCAACTGGTCCGAGGCCGCGTTGCCGAGCCGCACCGGAGCCGAGCCGCGGTAGCCCTCCAGATGCCCGAGGATCTCCTCGGTGAGCAGGGGCTCCCCGTCGACCCGGTACATGATCTGCAGGGGTTCGCCGGGCTTGCCCTCCGTCTCGCGCAAGCGGTCACCGAGCCAGTGCACGAAGGCGTTGGCCTCGTCGACGAAGCCGAGGTCGAGCAACGCCCGGACGGACAGCGAACCGTCGCGCACCCAGGTGTAGCGGTAGTCCCAGTTCCGTTCGCCGCCGACCTGTTCGGGCAGGCCCATGGTGGCCGCGGCGACCGGGGCGCCACTGGGAGCGTAGGTGAGCAGCTTCAGGGTGATCGCGGAACGGTTCACCATGTCGGGCCAGCGGCCCCGGTAGTTGGAGCCGCGCACCCACTTCTGCCAGAAGTCCGCCGAGTCCCAGAGCTCCTGGGTGATCCCCTCGACGCTGAGCGGAGGCGGTGCCTCGGCGCCCGTGCCGCAGACCGTGAGGACGGCCGCCGCCGTCTCCCCGACGTTCAGCGTGACCGACCCGCGGAGATCGTCACCGTCCCGCTCCAGGGCAAAGGTGCTCTGCAGGAACGCGGTCACGCCGGGCGCGCGGAAGGTGGAGATCCCCGGCGCCAGGTCGAGTTCGTGGGAGGCGCGGGCGTAGTCGAAGCGCGGGCGGCACTCCAGGTCGAACCTGACGGTTCCCCGCACCGTGCGCGCGGTCCGGATCAGGGTGTGCCGGTCCGCGGCGGTGCTGCCGGTGTTCGGAGCCATCCAGTCGATGACCTCGCCGACCCCGTCGGGCGACATGAACCGGGTGACCAGGAGAGCGGTGTCCGGGTAGTAGAGCTGCTTGCACGTGGCCTGGGAATCGTGGGACGCGAGTCGGAAGTAGCCGCCCCGGTCGTGGTCGAGCAGGGAGGCGAAGATGCTGGGCGAGTCGAAGCGCGGTGCCGCGAACCAGTCCACGACGCCCCGCGACGTGACCAGCGCTGCGGTTTGCAGGTCGCCTATGAGGCCGTGCTCGGCGATGGGCGGGTATCGGTCCATGTGCGTCCCCAGACGAAGGAGATCCCCCTGATCTCACTATCTTCCAGAAGCCGCCGATGTGCCTGTTGCGCCGTCCCGCGCTGCCCGGACCGGTCCCGTTCCGCCGTTCACCCGCCGCTCGCCGACGTGCCGTGACCTGCGCAGGGTCACGTCCCTCGGCAGCCGGTGCGGGGACGGGCGGCCGGACGGAGGGCGCGCCGGCCCGGCCGCGCGGGCGTCACCCGCCGGCGCCGACGCAGTGGAACAGGTGCCACTCCTCCCGCAGCCGCGGCGTGACGGCGCCGTCGCGCGCGTGACGCTGGAGGTCGCGCAACGCGGCCGCGGGCGCCTGGCCGTCCAGGACACGCTCCGCCAGCTCGGGCAGGAGCGCCGCGCAGGCACTGCCGTGCACCCGCATCAGGGGCGCGACCACCTGCCGGGCGCCGGCGAGCATGAAACCGAGGGCCAGGCCGGACGGCTCGCTGCCCTGCTGGTGCCAGACGCGGCCGCTGCCACAGCAGCCGAGCACGACGGTGGCGGGCACCGCCAGCTCCAGCACCGACCAGTCGTTGAGCGCGCCCGCCTCGGTGAGGATGTCCTGCCCGGGCCGGTGCCCCGCCTCGCCGTGCGCGGCGCAGTAGAGCAGATCCGCCGACCCGTCGGCCAGCGCGCTCGCCAACTCGGCATAGGTGGCGACGTGCCGCACCCGCGAGAACTCACCGAGCCGCCGCAGTTCGTCCCCTCCCCGGGGCGCGTCCGACGAGAACAGGCCGACGATCGAGCGATCGCCCTTCCGCGCGGGCTCGGGGACGGACTGCTCCTGCCGGGCCGCGAGTACGCGCATCGACGGCGTCAGGGTGACCACGGCCTTGTCGACGAGCTGTTCCGCCCCTGCGCCCGCGCTCAGGGGAAGGGCCGCGTAGGGGACGTTCCACAGCTCGTTCGCGGGAAGCACGAACAGCCGGATCGGGTCCGTCGTCGAAGCCGCGCCCAGGACGGAACGCAACCGGGACGGCAGCAGACGGTCGGCCAACCCGGACCAACCGGCATCCGCCCGAGCGGGGCCGGGACCGCCCCGGCCGGCCTCCCCGCCGGTGCCCTCGTCGTCCCGGAACCGGGCGAGCAGCGCGGCGGCGTCGGCCGACAGCGGGCCGTGCGTCGCTTCGAGGGATCCGTCCGGATGTCGGCAGACCGAGACGACCTCGACGGCCCCGTCCGCCCCGGTGAACGGCTCGACGTACAGGGCGTACGCGTCCCCGCGGAGCGGATGCCGGCCGTCCTGCCCGTCCCCGGCTCCGGGAGCGTCCGCGCCGGTACGGGACGCGGAGCGCTGTTCGGTGGTGGGCAGGGACTGCGTGAAGGCGAAGAACAGCTGCTGGTGCAGGTTCCGATGGGCCGTGTGCCATGCCTCCCGCTCCCCGGCCGGGGCCTTCGCCGGCGGCCGTTCCTCCTCGTGCCGCCGCAGGTCGGCGTGCAGCCGCCGGAACGCCGGGGAGAGATCGGCGGCGCCGGTACGCAGGGCGCCGGTGATGGCCCAGTCGCGTGCGGACTCCAGCCACCGCTCGGCGAAGGCGGGATCCTCCGCCACGGCGAGCACGAGCAACGGGAGCGCCGCGGACCGGGTGCCGTGGAGGAAGCCGGCCCGGGTGACCGCGTCCGGTGAGGTGGCCCGGACGTCCTCGACCGCGAGCAGCGCACCGCGCCCGCAGGCCAGCGCGCGCTGCCCGTCACCCCTCACCAGCCAAGCCAGCGCCAGGGCCAGTCGGCCCTCGATCGCGCCCAGCCGGTCATTGGCCTCGGTGTACCGGCGGATCGCCTCCTCGCCGGCCTCCATCGGCGCGCGACCGGCCACCCCGATGCCACCGCGCAGGGCGGTGAGCAGGACCAGCGCCTGGTTGCGCAACTGCCCGAGCCGTTCGAACCCCTCCAGCGCGGCGGCCAGTACCCGGCCGGCGCGACGGCGGTGGTGATCGGGATCCGCGGCGCCCGGAGCCTCCAGGGACAGCAGCCGGCCGAGCGAGGTGAGCATGCGCAGCCGGTTCATGGGATCGGCGGTCTGCCGACCCAACGGGGCGACGGCGCGCGTCAACAGGGCGCGGGCGCCGACCAGATCGCCCGCGTCCATGGCCAGGCCCGCCAACTCCCGGGAACTGTTGTGGAGTCCGCGCGGCTCGTCCGCCGACTCGTACCAGCGGTACGCCTCCTCGAAACGGGTGCGGGAGCGTTCGGGATCGGAGAACACCCCGAGGAGTTCACCGAGTTCGAACTCGATGTTGGCGAGCGTCAGCGGGTTGTCCCCGCCCGTCCGTTCCAGCGCGAGGCGTGCGCGCCGGTAGCCGTCCATGGCCGCGCGCAGGTTCCCCGCGAGGGTGTCGGCCAGTGCCAGTTCGCGGCGGCTCTCGGCCTCGGCCACCAGGTCGCCGCCCCCCGAGGTCGCCCTCCGCACGGCGGCTTCCAACAGCTCCCGGCTGCGCTCGGCGTCGCCCTGGACGCGTTCGGTGCGACCCCACCACAGCAGGGCGGTGGCGGTCACGGATGCCGGTGCGTCGGCGTCCTGGTACAGGCGCACGGCCCGGCCGTAGTGGTCCCGCGCCGCCGGAACGTCACGCAGTTGCTCCTTGACCTCCCCGAGGTTGCGCGCGGCGTGCCCGGCCGCGACCAGCGAGGGCCGCAGGCAGCGCTCGGCCTCCTCGATCCGGGCCGCGTAGGTGGCGGTGTCGCCCGACTTCTGCGCCACCAGGGCCAGGTCCAGCCAGAGCGTGGCCTCGGTGGCGCCGTCCTGGGCGGACCTGGCCAGCACCAGGGCCTCGGTCAGTGCCTCCGGCGCCCTCTTGTCGGAGGTGATCCGCAGGACGTTCGCCCGGGACTGGGCGGCGCGCGCCACGCCGACCCGGTCGCCGGCCCGCTCGCAGGCGGCGCGGGCGAGGTCGGCGTGTTCGACCGTCGAGGGGTAGTCGTCCTTCTGCCAGGCGTACTGGGCGAGCATGAGGTGGGCGCGGCCGAGCAGGTCGTCGTCCTGCTCCACGAGGGCCCGGGAGGCGATGCGGCGGACCTCCTCGACGGCCTCGGGCGACCGGTCGAGCAGGACCGGAGCGCGCAGGTGGTGCAGTCGGGTCGGGCCGGACGGTTCGGCGACGCCGAGGGCGGCGAGGGCTCGTCCGGTCGGTGTCTCGTGGGTGGGATCCGGTCGGGGCTCTTCGGCTGCCTTCATGACCTCGCCTCGGGTGACACGGGGGGACGTGGTGCGGGTGTCGGGGGAGCGCCGCCGACCGCCGTGCCGGGCGAAGGCGTGGCATCGGGCGGTGACAGTCGCTGCTCGGGGCGCAGGTAGGTTCCGTACGCGAGGACGATCTGTGAGCCCGGCAACACGACGAACTCGGCGGGATGCCTCAGACGGCGCTGCCCCGGGACCGTGAGCGCGAGGGGCCCTTGCAGGACGAGGTCACCCTCGGCGAGCGAGCCCCGATCGTCGTCCATGCCCTTCAGGAAGCCCTCCCACACCCGACCGTCGCTCAAGTGCACCGCCAGGAAGGGATGGTGGCCGGCGGGCGTCGACTCGGCGACCCGGTGGAAGGCGGAGGCCGAGGTGCTGCGGGTCGCCGATCGGCGGCGCCAGGTCTCCGCGAGGCCCGCCGCCGCGGACAGGCCGACGCTGACGGCGAGTGCGAGGATCGCCGACCAGATCGCCTGCCAGGCATGCGGGCGCAGGTAGACGGCGCCGCGCAGGAGGCCGTCCAGCGGCAACAACGCCGTCCAGTGGCGGGCCAGTACGAGTACCGCGAGGACGGCGACGACGCTGCCGGCGGCTCCGACGCAGACCAGGTCGACGACCTCCATCGCCGAACTGCGGCGTCGCCGGGGGACTTTGACCTCGACGATACGGACGAACGCGTATCCGGGAGCGGCGGCCGCCAGCAGCACGGCGAGGGCGGTGAACGTCGGTGGCATCGGCGGGTGCTCGCCTCGGCTTCCTACGGGTCAGTCGCTGTCGGCGGCGGGCTCGGGATCGGCTGCGGGGCCCGGCTCGCGCAGCAGCTCGGCGTCCGCCTCGGCGAAGGGGTCCGGCAGCGCGATGCGAGCGGGATCGCCGAGGGACGGCATGTCGCTGGCGCGGTGGCCATCGGGGTTCACTTCTTCGTCGGCGCCGGTCTCGGCATCGTCGGGCGCGTCGTCGGGCGTCCACGGACTGGACAAGGTCACTCCGGAGGGCTGAGGGCTGAGGGCTGAGGGCTGAGGGTACGGACGGGGACGACGGGCCGGGCCGCCGGATCGCGAACGCCCGTATCACGCGGACGCGGATCGCGGCGGCCCGGATCGAGGGGGCGGGATCGAGGAGGCGCGGGGTCAGACGCTCGCGTGCGAGAAGGCCCGGGCGAACTCGCCGTCGAGGACGGTGCCGTTGCCGCCGCCGTTCACCCCGTAACCGCGTTCGGAGAGCGTGCCGATGGGGTCGAGGGTCTCGATGCGGAAGTGCCTGGCCCAGCCGTCGTACTCCTGCCTGCCCTCCTCCGGCAGCGGTGTCAGCACGGCGAGGCTCCCGCCGGGGCAGTGGACCACACCCCAGACGACGCGGTACATGCCGACGCGGCTGACGATCAGACCGTTGCCCTTGATGTCATGGTCCTCGGAGAGGCGCGGAGCCACCTCGACTATGGCGCCGATCGTGTCTTCGCGGTTCTCGGGACTTCGGAGCGTGATGACGAGTCCGGCGGCGTCGACCAGTTGACTGAGGGTGTCCACCAGTGTTCCTTGCGCCTGCGGGCCGACCGTGAGAGAGAACATGCAACTCCTGCTTCGCCGGGGTTGTCGTGGGGTCTCGCCATCAGACTGACCTCGGCATGCCGCGCTGTGCAAGAGCCGGCGCGCAATCAGGCTCGGCGAACCGGCGCACGCGCTCCCGCGCACCACCGAACGCACGCCCCCCAGGGGCGAGCGGCCCGCATCCGCGCCGCGTCGTGACGGAGCGCCCGGGTACCCGAGGTACCCGGGCGCCGCGACCTCGGGGGCCGCGTCAGCGGCCGGTCTTGCCGCTCGTGAGGGGCCACTCGCGGTTCAGGGCGCCCAGCGGGATGCGGCGTTCGAAGGCGGGCGTGCCGAACAGGGACAACTTCAGCTGAAGTTGGCCGCTGAGGTCGAAGCCGCCGTAGAGGGCCCACGCACCGCTCGCGGAGGCCTTCCCGTCGGTGGAGGCGGACACCTTGGCGTCGGCCTCACCGCGCAGGTAGGGGGCGAAGTCCGCGGACACGCCCACGGCTCCGTACAGGCCGACGGCGGCCTCGGCGCCAAGCGCGCTCTTGACGCGCCCGTTCGCGGTGACCTCGGCCTTGACCGGCGTGCTCCGGACGTGCGAGGCGCTGACCGGGCTCCAGCCCTTGCCCAGCGCGTAGCTGCCACCGACACGGAAGTCGCCCTTGACGTCCTGCCGGACGTCGAGGGTGACGCGCCCGTCCGCCTCCACCTGGATGTAGCAGGTCAGGTCCAGGGTGACGACCACCGGCACCGGGCCCACCTGGATGACCGGGGCGCCGTGCAGCTTGGCGAACGGGATGCGCTTGGGGGATCCCGTGCTCGCGGCGGCGTGCCCCTTGAGGCTCCACTGGGAGGACCAGTCGCCGCTCATGCCCAGGAAGGCGGAGCGGGGGCCGGAACCGCCCGAGCCGTCGTACGAGAACTCCACCGCGGGGGCGAGTTGGACGAACCCGGAGACCGAGGCGCCGGCGGAGACGGGGGCGCCGGGGGCGGTCTCGACGGGGGCGTTCACGTCGAGCCGCAGGTTGCCCAGGGGCAGCTTCGCGCCCTCGGGGCCGAACCGGACACCCTGGCTCTTGGCCCAGGAGAACGTGACGCCCTTCATCAGGGGTTCGACCGTGACCGACGCCGGGTCGACGGGGACCTTGCCGTCGGCCTTGTCGTCGTCGAGGACGGAGGACAATGTTGTGGAGGCCGTCTTGACCTCGGTGCCCAGAGGGGTCTTCGCGCCGACCTCGGTGACCTTCGCGAGGAGCCCGTCGGGGGCCCCCGGCGCGGGTGCGCTGGCGATGACGTCGCCCACGGCGACGGGCTTGTCGGGTGCCGGCGAACTGCCCGGCGAGCTGCCCGGTGACGGCTTGACGGGCTGCGCGGGCCGGGATATGACGGCCCGTCCGGTGCTCCGGTCGTAGGAGGCGACCTTCAGCGTCGACGCCTTCGGGGCGCCCTTCCCGCCGCCGGTGGCCGCCCGGGCGACGGCCGTCGGGGTGGGGGAGTCCACCGGGGCCGCGGCGACGTCGAGTTGGCGCGAGCCGTCGGCTTCGGACGTGAGGGGGGCCGGGGTCGCGGTGTCGGCGCCGGCGCCGGTGTGCGTGGTCGAGGCACAACCGGTCGCGGCGAGTGCCAGCGTGGTGAGGCCGGGGAGGAGGAGGCGTCTGGCGAGCATGCGCACGTACGTAAGGCCTTCTGGTTGGGGGGAGGTTGCGCTACTGGGAAGTAACGTGAGGGTCGATCATGCCAGGCGGGTTCGCCACGACGGCGTTAACCGGCCACCAAGCGACCGCGGCCGCCCCGGGTCCGCGTCCGGGCAGGTTCCCCGCGCGCGGCCGACATCGCACCCGACGCGTCAGGCGACCGACACCACGACGGGTCCGCCCGACGGGTCCACCCGGGCCGTCCACCCCGCCGGCAGCCGCAGTGACCGGGACGGGGACACCGCGCGGGGGATCCGGTGGCGCCACAGCCGGCGCCCGTCCTGCTCGACCGTCACCACCGGGCAGGTCAGGGGCTCCCCGGAGCGCAGCAGCAACGGACGCCCGGTGGTGCCCGTGAGGCGGTTCGGCGTCACCCACACCAGCGGGGCCCGCACGACCAGGGCCGGACCCGGGTCCGGCCAGGGCGCCCCCGCCAGACGGGCCAGGACCGCCGGTGCGGCGGCGGCGCCCTCCGAGGCCGCCGTGGCGGCGCGCTCGACGCCGCGCAGCGCGTTGCCGACGGCGAAGACGCCCGGTGTCCGCGTACGGAAGGACCCGTCCACGCAGGGGCCGCGGGTGCCCGGGTCCAGGATGACGCGGCCGCGGCGGGCCAGTTCGTGGTCGGGGATCCAGTCGCCGGTGAACACCACCGTGTCGCAGGCGAGGACCCCCGACCTGCCGTCCCGGTGGCGGACGGCCACGCCCGACAGCCGTTCCCTGCCGCGCAGTTCGGCCACGGTCGTGGCCGTGAGCAGCGGTACCCCCGGGAGGGCGCCGGCGCGCGGGCGTTCGGTGACCATCGCCACCACGTCCGCACCCGCGCGCCGCAGGGTCCGGACCGCGTGCCGGGCCACCGGCTCGGCGCCCACCACCACGGCCCGCCGGCCGACCGACCCGCCGTGGAGGTGGACCCACTGCTGCAACTCGCCGGTGGTGAAGACACCCGCCGGACGGGACCCCGGGACCAGTCGGGCGCTGCGGGGGCGCTCCCGGGCGCCCGTCGCGAGGATCACGGCCCGGGCCGTGATCCGCTCCAGACCCGCCGGACTCGTGGTCTCCAGCGTCAGGGGTCCCGCCCAGCCGGTGGCGCTGACCCCGGTACGGACCGCGGCCCCCGCGTCCACGGCCGCGTCCGTGCACTCCCGTGCGTACGAGGGCCCGTGGAGCAGCGAACGGAGCGGCCGCGCGGCGTCCCATCCGAGACTGTGACGGCAGTGGCGGGGCGCCCCGCCGGCCTCCTGCTCGCGCTCCAGCACCTCGACCCGCCCGGCGCCGGAGCCGGCGAGGCGGGCGGCCAGGGCCAGCCCGGCGGGACCGGCCCCGACGATCAGGACCTCCACCGTACGGTTCACCGTCCGGCCTCCTCGAACAGGGCGCGGACGGCGGCTCCGCAGTGGAAGCCCTGACAGCGGCCGCCCCGGGCGCGGGTGCGCCTGCGCAGTCCGTCCGGTGAGGCGGGCGGGATCGTCGACGCGAACGCGTCGCGGATCTCCCCGCGGGTCACGCGCTCGCAGTGGCAGACGATCCTGCCGTACTCCGGGTCCGCCTCGATCAGCCGCGCGTCACGGTACGGTCGGGGGTACGCCTCGCCCAGGTTCGGCATCCGTACCGGCCGCGGCTCGCGCGCGCCGGTCACGGGCAGGCCGCCGTCGGCGAGCAGCTCCACCACGTGGGCGGCGATCGCCATCGAGGCGGTCAGGCCCGTCGAGCGGATCCCGCCCACGGTGACGTACCGCTGTGCGGGGTGGGCCCTGATGGCGTAGTCGTCGTGTTCGGTGGCGGTCCGCAGGCCGGCGTACACGGCGGTGGCCTCCTCCTCCAGGAGCGCCGGCAGGATCCGCCGGCCCCTCTCGCGCAGCAACGCGAGTCCCTCGGCCGTCGATCCGGTGGCCGTCTTGTCGTCCAGGTCCTCGGCGGTCGGCCCGAGCATCACGTTCCCGTATACCGTCGGGGACACCAGCACCCCCTTGCCGAGCGCGGACGGCACCGGCAGCAGGATGTGCCGGACCAGGTCGCGGGCCAGTTCGTCGAACACGATCAGCTGACCCCGCCGGGGCGTCACGGTGAAGTCCGCGCGGCCCAGGAGCCGGTCGATCTCGTCCGCGTACAGGCCCGCGGCGTTGACCAGGTGACGGGTGCGCAGCGGGCCGCGGGTCGTGGCCAGGGTGTGCGGATCCCCCGGAGCCACGGACCGGACACGGCAGCCGAGGTGCAGGTCGACGCCGGCGCGGACGGCCTGCGTCGCGTACGCGAGCGTGGTCGTCCAGGGGCAGATGACGGACTCGCCCGGCACGTCGAGCGCCCCCTTCACGCCCGGTCCCAGACGGGGTTCGCGGGCCCGTACCTCCTCGGCCGGGATGATCCGGGCCGCGCGGTAGCCGTTGCGCACGGCCTTGTCGGCGAGGCCAGGCAGCGCGGCCCGCTGTTCCTCGTCCCAGGCGACGAGGAGCGCCCCGAGCGGTTCGACCGGGATGCCGCTCTCGGCGGCGTACGCGGTGAGCAGTCGCCGTCCCTCCCGGACCAGCCGGGCTTCGAGGGAGCCGGGCACCGCGTCGAAACCGGTGTGCAGGATCGCGGTGTTGGCCTTGGACGTGCCGTCACCGACGTCGTCGGACGCCTCGACCAAGGCGACGCGCAAGGGGAGTCGGGACAGCTCGCGGGCGATGGCCGCACCCACCACGCCCGCGCCGACGACCGTCACGTCGTACGCCCCGCCCGGCAGGGCGCCCGCGGTGGTGACGCTCATGCCGACCCGTCTGCGAGCAGCGCCGACACCGCCGTCCGAAACCGCGCGCGGCGTTCCGCGGCCTGCCCGGCGTCGGCCCTCGGCTCGTAGACGGCGGCCGGTTTCCACTCCGGGACGGCCTCGTGGAGGGTGAGTGACGGATCGAGACCGAGCCGGGCGACCGCGCCGGCGCCGAGCGCCGTGACGTCGGGCAGCGCCGAGACCTCGACGGGGATCCGGAGCAGATCGGCCTGGGCCTGCATGAGCAGCGCGGATCGGGTCAACCCGCCGTCCACGCGCAGCGATGTGAGGGGCGCGCCCAGATCGGCGGCGACGGCGTCCGCGAGCTCCGCCACCTGGGCGGCGATGCCGTCGCACAGGGCGTGCACCAGGTGTCCGGCCGTGGTGTCGAGGCCGAGGCCGGTGACCGATCCCCGCAGGTCGCCCCGCCACCACGGGGCGGCGAGTCCGGCGAGGGCGGGCACGAAGGTGACGCCGCCGGAGTCCGCGACGCCGGCGCCCACGGTGTCGATGTCCCCGGCGCCCGATATCACCCCGAGATCGGTGAGCCAGCGCACGGCGGACGCGGCTGTGTACACCTGTCCGTCCAGGCAGTAGTCGGTGCGTCCGGAGATCCGCCAGGCGACGCAGCCGACCAGCCCGGAGGCGCTGAGACGGGGCCGCGGTCCGGTCTGCGCGAGCAGGAACGCGCCTGTTCCGTAGGTGCACTTGGCGGTGCCGGGTTCGGTGACGCGCTGGGCCAGTAGCGCCGCCTGCTGGTCCACGAGGAGTCCCGTCAACGGGACCTCGGGCCCGAAGGCGGTGGTGGTGCCGACGAGGGTGTTCGCGTCGACGATCTCCGGCAGCCGTTCCGCCGTGAGGTCGAAGGCGCCGAGTGCCGCGTCCGACCAGCGGACGGTCTCCAGGTCGAGCAGTTGGGTGCGTCCCGCGGTCGCCGCGTCGGTGACGAACGCACCGGTGAGACGGTGGACCAGCCACACGTCGCTCGTCGTCACCACACCCTCGCGGGTCAGATGACGGCGTATCCAGGCCATCTTGGGCGCCGCGAAATACGGGTCGAGCGGCAGTCCCGTCGTCTTCCGCAACCCCTCGGCGTGCGGGGCGAGTTCGGTGCAGAGGGATGCGGCGCGCCGGTCCTGCCAGACGATCGCGTCGGTCAGCGGTTCGCCGCTCGCCGGGTCCCAGGCGAGGACGGTCTCGCCCTGGTTGGCCAGCCCCACCGCCACCACGGGCTCACCGGCCGCGGCCAGCGCGGCGCGCCCGGCCTCGATCACCGAGTCCAGCAGCTCCGAGGGGGAGACCTCCACCCGGCCGCCCGGCAGGTAACGGGGGCGCACCGGTGCGGAACCCGAGCCGATGACCCCGCGTGCCGGGCAGACGACGAGTGCCTTGGTTCCCGATGTGCCTTGGTCGACCGCGAGCACCGGGCCCGTCATCACCGCTCCGCTCCTGGGGTCCACACGTCTGATCTCCGGTCGCTTGATCGTCGTTCGGAAGACTTCACCAGTGGACGTCACCCCGTCAAGATCCGCCGGCGAGGTCGCTCATGTGGCTGACGCAAAGTCATATGCCGCCCATGACTTGATACTTGCGATCGATCACGTTTTCGGATGCGGATGCGCTCACTCGTTCTATAGTGATCGCCGATCAACGGGAAGGATGCCGACCGTGGGTCAACGGCGGGGATCAGGCGCACGGTTCGCACGCGGTTCGCACACCCCCGGCGCCGGTACGGCTGCGGTGTGGCGGTCGAACGCCGACTGAACCCACCCTCCACGCGACCCGAGGACTGATGAACACGACCACCGCACGTCCCCCGCGACCCCGCCTCCCGTCGACCGGGACGAGGTGATGGCGGGCGGAGACTTCCGGCCCGTCTACCACCCGGCCGGCCACGACAACGAACTGCGCCTCGCCGTACAGGACCTGCGCACCGGCCGCTGGGTGTCGATGGAGCGGTTACTCGAACGGACGGACGGCTGGGGGCTGTGGACCCAACGCACCCAGGTCCTCGCCGCCGTCGCCGCAGGAACCGACGTCGTGCAGGCCTGGCGGACCGAACAACCGCGAAGCCTCGCGGCGACCGTGATGCACACCCGGGTCGCCGTCGAACGTGCCGTCCGCGCCCACCGCGCCGGACACCCGCGCACCCACGAGCTGTGGGAGGAGGCGTGGCAGGCCTGCAACGCCACCGCCGCCCTCAGCCCCGCCGACCCCGTGCCCTGGATCTGCCTGCTCGCGCTCGCCCTCCTCGACGAGCACCACCAGATGGACGAGCACCGGCTCCCACCCCCCGGCCCGATGCTGCCCACCGGGCCCTGGGGCATCCTCGCGGAGGCGGACCGGCGGGACCCGTACAACCGCGAGGCGTACCACCGGATGCTCCAGTTCGTGTACGCGCGCACGGCGCGACCCCTCTCCGACGCCTCCAACCTCGTCCACTGGGCGGCCGGTTCCGCTCCGCCCGGGTCCGCCGTCCACGTGCTGCCGCTCTACGTTCGGGTCGAGCGCTACCGGCGCGAAGGCGGCCAGGACAAGGCCCTCGACCTGCACTGGGTCGCCGAGGACGCCGTCCGCGACGCCGGACACGCCCTGGACGTCTGGTTCCGCCACACCGATCCGACGTACGCGTCCCCGCTCGATCTGAACCATCTGGCCCACGCCCTGTGGGGAGCCCTCCGGTTCGACGACGCCTCCCGGGTCTTCGACGCGATCGGCCGGTACTGGACCACCCTGCCGTGGGCGGACCGGACCCGCGATCCGGCCGACCCGGCTGCCGCCGAGGAGGTGTTCCTCCAAGCCAGGGCCCGCAGCCTCGCCGGCCGGGACTGAACCACCCCGCGGACCGCTCCCGCGACACCACCCCCGCGCCGCCCCACCGTCCCCCTGCTCCACCACCCCCGGAGGTACCGCCATGTCCCGAACCGCATGGGAATCCCGCCAGGACCGCACGGCAGCCCCACCCCGACAGGACGAGGAGGAACGACTCAGGGAACTGGGCTACCAGCCCGTGCTCGCCCGCCGCATGGGCGGCTTCGGCAACTTCGCCATCAGCTTCTCCGTCATATCCGTCCTCTCCGGCTGCATGACCCTGTACGGCTTCGGCCTGGGCACCGGCGGCCCGGCCGTGATGCTGTGGGGCTGGATCGGTGTCGGCCTCTTCGTGCTCTGCGTGGGCCTCGCCCTGGCCGAGGTGACCAGCGCCTATCCCACGTCGGGCGCGCTGTACTACATGGCCGACCGGCTCGGCGGACGCCGCTGGGGCTGGTACACGGGCTGGCTGAACCTGCTGGGGCTGCTCGGCGCCATCGCCGGGATCGACTACGGCGCCGCACTGTTCACCGGAGCCTTCCTCAACCTCCAGTTCGGCTTCGTGCCCACCGCCGGCTCGACGTTCCTGATCTTCCTGTGCATCCTGCTGCTGCACGCCACGCTCAACCTCTTCGGCGTCCGCCTCGTCAGCGTGCTCAACTCCGTCAGCGTCTGGTGGCACCTGGCCGGCGTCGCCGTGATCGTCGGCGCCCTGGCCTTCATCCCCGACCACCACCAGTCGGCCTCGTTCGTGTTCACCGAGTTCGTCAACGACACCGGCTGGGCCAACCCGTTCTACGTGGCGGCGGTCGGCCTGCTGCTCGCCCAGTACACCTTCTCCGGCTACGACGCCTCCGCGCACCTCTCCGAGGAGACCTCGAACGCCTCGGTCTCCGCCGCCAAGGGCATCGTCCGGGCCATTTGGGTCTCCTGGATCGCCGGATTCGCCCTGCTCGCGGGCCTCACCTTCGCCATCCAGGACTACGCGGCCGTCCAGAACAGCGCCACCGGCGTCCCGCCCGCCCAGATCTTCCTCGACGCCCTCGGAACCGGCGGCGCGACCGCCCTGCTGCTCGTCGTCATCGTCGCGCAGCTCTTCTGCGGCAACGCCGAGGTCGCCGCCGCGAGCCGGATGGTCTTCGCGTTCAGCCGGGACAACGCCCTGCCCGGCTCCGCGCTGTGGCGCAAGGTCAGCAGCCGTACCCAGACGCCCGTCCCCGCGGTGTGGCTGTCCGTCGTCGTCGCGGGCGTGCTCGCCCTGCCGTCCCTCTACTCCGCCACCGCGTACGGCGCCGTGACCGCCATCAACGTCATCGGCATCACCCCGGCCTACGCCATCCCGATCTACCTGCGGCTCCGCGCCGGCAACCGGTTCGAACCCGGCCCGTGGAACCTCGGCCGCTGGAGCAAGCCGATCGGCTGGATCGCCGTCGTCTGGGTGGCCGTCGTCACCGTGCTGTTCTGCCTCCCGCAGAAGTCCCCGGTCACCATCGACTCGATGAACTACGCGGTGATCGCCCTGGCCGTGGTGTTGGTGCTCGCCAGCGTGTGGTGGTACGTCGCCCGACGCTCCTACGGCACCCCGTCCGCGTACGGGAACGCCCGGGAGCAGGCGGAGATCGCCGAGGACATCGTCTGAGCACATGACGCGGCGCCCGCCCCGACCGCCCACCGCAGGGTGACCGGCCGGCGCGGGCGCCGGGAGAACTCCCCGTGCCGAGCGGCTCCGGGGCGGAGCGCCGGAGGGTACGACGACCGGTGAGGCCCCGCCCCGGGTTCCGTGCGTTCCGTGCGTCAGGCGACCACGATGTTCTCGGCCTGCGGCCCCTTCTGCCCCTGGGTCACGTCGAACGTGACGGCCTGCCCCTCGGTGAGCTCCCGGTAGCCCGAGCCCGAGATGTTGGAGTAGTGGGCGAACACGTCCGGACCGCCACCCTCCTGGGCGATGAAACCGAAGCCCTTCTCCGAGTTGAACCACTTCACGGTGCCACTGGCCATGCTGAACATCCTTCGTCCACACGGGGAACCGGCCCGGTCGGGACGGCCCCGAAGCGCGGCGCCGCCGGCTTCGGCAGCAGGACTACCCCGATCCGCGCCCGCGTACGCCAGGCGGGGAGCGTTCGATCGGCGCGCTCGTCAGGCGGAGCCGCGACCCTTGCGGGCGGGCTCGCCGTTCGCCGGCGGATAGCCGGGGCGCGCCGGTACCGGCGGCCGCAGCGGAGGCGAGGGCAGCGGCGGGAGCGCCGGGTCGTACAACCAGGTCGCGAACAGGTCGTCGACGGGTTCGGCCGCGTAGCGGGCCACATGACCGATGAAGCCCGCGGTGGTCACCACGCCGTGGCGGTGCGCCGCGGCCCAGTCGCGCAACATCCGGAAGAACGCGCCGTCGCCCAAGGCGCAGCGGACCGCGTGCACGGCGAGACCCCCGCGCTGGTACAGCCGGTCGTCGAACATCAGCTTGCGACCGGGATCCGCCGGCGTGAGGTCCTGCGGCTGCGACGACAGCAGTCGGTGCGCGCCGAGGGCCAGCGCGTGCGCGGTGCGGCCGCCGGAGTGCTCCGACCAGAGCCATTCCGCGTACTTCGCGAAGCCCTCGTTCAGCCAGATGTGCCGCCAGTCGGCGATGGTCACGCTGTTGCCGAACCACTGGTGCGCGAGCTCGTGGGCGACGAGCCGCTCCGAACCACGAGCGCCGTCCACGTGGTTGGCGCCGAAGAGCGACAACCCCTGCGCCTCCACCGGCACGTCCAGTTCCTCGTCGACCACCACGACCGCGTACTCGCCGAACGGGTAGGGGCCGAACAGGTCCTCGAACAACCGCATCATGGCGGGCTGCCGGGCGAAGTCGCGGGAGAAGCGCGGCAGCAGGTGGGCCGGCACGTGGGCGGTCTGCGGCACCCCGCCGAGACCGGGGTCGCCGAGCAGCACCGTCTGGTACGCGCCGATGGCCAGGCCCACCAGATAGCTGGAGGTCGGCGCGGACTGTTCGTACACCCAGGTGGTGGTGCTGGCCTTCGTCGTGCGGGTGAGCAACCGGCCGCCGGCCACCACCGTGTAGGCGGACGGGGTGTTGACCGAGATCTGGTACGAGGCCTTGTCCGCCGGCCTGTCGTTGCACGGGTACCAGGAGGGGGCGCCGACCGGCTGGCTGGCCACCAGGGCGCCGTCCGTCAGCTCCTCCCAGCCGATGCCGCCCCAGGGGCTGCGGACCGGCTTGGGATTGCCCGCCCAGTGCACCTCCACCGTGAAGGCGGCTCCGGCGGCGAGCGGCTTGGCGGGCCGGACCCGCAGCTTTCCGCCGCGGTGGGTGAAATGCGGCACCCGGCCGTTCACCAGCACCCGGCCTATCCGGAAATCGGCCAGGTTCAGGTGGAACTCGGCGAGGGGTGCCCGCCCGGCGATCGCGCTGAGTCGGGCCGTCCCCGCCAGCCGGTTGGGGCCGGGACGGTACTCCAGAGCGAGTTCGTAGCGGTGCACACGGTAACGAGGGTCGCCATTGGCCGGAAAGTACGGGTCCGATGCCGCTGTTCTCTGGCCGCTCATACCGCTCCCTGCGCTGTGCTCGGGCCCTCTCAGGCCCGCCACGCCTCGATCGGGTTGCCCAGCCAACGGGTGTCGGCGGGGACGGATTCCCCGGCCATCACGAGAGAGGCGGGACCCAGTGTGCTGTGGGCACCGACCGTACTCCCGGGCAGGACGATGCCGCCCGGCCCCAGGGTGGAGCCCTCACGGAGGACCACAGTATCCGTCCTCAAGATCCGGTCGTGGAAGAGGTGCGTCTGCAACACGCAGCCGCGGTTCACACTGACCGCGTCGCCCAGCACCACCAGGTCCGTCTCGGGCAACCAGTAGCTCTCGCACCACACGCCCCGGCCGATCCGGGCCCCGAGCGCGCGCAACCACAGGGCCAGCACCGGCGTACCGGGCACGGATCCGGCCAACCACGGCACGGCCAGCACCTCGACGAAGGTGTCGGCCAGCTCGTTGCGCCACACGAAGCCGCTCCACAACGGGTGCTCTCCCGCCCGGTGCCTCCCCACCAGCAGCCACTTCGCCGACACGGTGACTGCGCACGCGGCCGCACCGGCCGCGAGCAGGACCAGCCCGGACAGCAGCGCCGCGCCCGCGATCCCCGGACCGTCCGCCGTGCCCAGTGCGCAGAGCGCCGCCACCGTCAGCACGGCCAGGGCCGCCGAGCAGAACACCGGGACGAGCCGGCACAGCTCCACCAGGCCCCGCGCCCACAGCAGCCGCGCGGGCGGATCGTAGGTCAGGCTCTGGTCGGCGGCCGCGGTCGACCGGGGCAGCCTGACCGGCGGCAGACCCAGGTACGAGCTGCCCTTCTTGGCCTTCTTCGGAGTCGCCGACAACACCCCGACCAGCCCGCCGTCCGGCACCGTGCGGCCCGGCGCGGTCATGCCGGAATTGCCGAGGAACGCCCGCCGGCCGATCTCGGAGTGCCCGATCCGCATCCAGCCGCCGCCCAGTTCGTACGGGGCGGTCAGGGTGTCGTCGGCGAGGAAGGCACCCTCGCCGACGGTGGTGAGACTCGGCAGCGCGAGCACCGTGGAGACCTCCGCGCCCCGGCCGATCCGCATGCCCAGCAGCCTCAGCCACACCGGAGTGATCAGCCCCGCGTACAGC
The DNA here is from genome assembly GCF_036231985.1 of Streptomyces sp. NBC_01426. GTDB lineage: Bacteria > Actinomycetota > Actinomycetes > Streptomycetales > Streptomycetaceae > Streptomyces. The sequence goes on along the minus strand of NZ_CP109500.1, from coordinate 881,819 downwards.
GGGAACAGGGTCTCCCGGGACAGGTCCATCAGCTGGGTGACCGTCCACGCCTGCCAGCCGATCCTGCCGTGCGTCGGATGCGTGCCCGTCCGCAGACCCAGGCTGAGCAGCCGTACGGACACCAGCAGCAGCAGCGCGTACGCCGCCCCGAACGCGAGGGCGCCGGGGACCACGGCGAGCAGGGCGCCCCGCAGCGCGTCGCCGAGCCCGGCGTCGGCCGGCACGAACCGGCCCACCACGAGCAGGGCGGGCAGGGCGGCGAGCACCGGCAGGATCGTGAGGCCGAAGCCGGCCGCCCCGTAGGCGGCCCGCCACCGCAGCGCGCGCGGCGGGCGTTCCCGGGGCCAGTTGCGCTTGGCCTTGCCGAGCTTGACGGCGGGAGCCCCGGCCCAGCGCTGCCCGGTCGGCACCTGCCCGGCCACGGCGGAACCCGGAGCCACCTCGGCCCGCTTGCCGACCCGCGCACCGGGGAAGAGCAGGCTGCGGGTGCCGACCACCGCACCCGCGCCGACCTTCACCGGGCCGATCACCAGCCGGTCCCCGTCCAACCAGTGCCCGCTCAGGTCCACCTCGGACTCCACGGCGCAGCCGCGGCCGAGCTTGAGCATGCCCGTCACCGGCGGCAGCGAGTGCAGGTCCACCTCCGGCCCGATCTTGGCGCCGAGGGCCCGCGCATAACGCTCCAACCAGGAACCGGTGAGCGAGGTCGCGCCCGCGCACTCGGCGAGCCGCTCGGCCGTCCACAGCCTCAGGTGCACGCTTCCCCCGCGCGGATGACGCCCCGCCTTCACCCCGCGCAACAGCAGGCGAGCGCCGCCGGCCGCGATCGCCAGCCGGCCCGGCGGGCTGAACAACAGCGCCGCGCCGGCGGCGACCAGCCACCACGAGGCGGTGGGCGCCCACGGATAGGGACCGAACAGGTGCAGCACGTTGCCCAGGGCCAGGAGCGCCACCGTCCAGCGCAGACCGACCAGCGTGAACAGCGGGAGCAGCAGCAGCGACTGCGCCACCTGGGAGCGCAGCGGAACCGGGGCGACGACCCGGGAGGCCTCCTCGTCCCGTACCGACTTCTCCAACCGGCGGGCCAGCTTGCGCAGGGTGGGCTGCTGGTAGATGTCGAGGACGGCCGCGCGCGGATAGCGGGTGCGCAGGCGCGTGGTGAGCCGGGCGGCGGCCAGGCTGTTGCCGCCGATCGCGAAGAAGTCGTCGCCGGCCCCGGCGACGGTCACCCCCAGGGTCTCGCCCCACTGCTCGGCGAGCCAGGCCTCGGTGCCGTACAACTGCTCGACGGGCCCGCCCGTCTCCGTGTCGGGGAGCGGCCAGGGCAGCGCGGCCCGGTCCACCTTGCCGGAGGTGCGCGTCGGCAGGTCCGCGACGGGCGCGAGCCGCGGCACCAGGGCCGCGGGCAACTCGGCGCGCAACCGCTCGACGGCCGCCGCGTGGTCCCAGCCCTCCTGGGTGACCAGATAGCCGACCAGGAGTTGGTTGCCACCGCGCGCCGTGCGGACCGCGCAGGCCGCGCCGGCGACACCGGGCAGGGCCTGGAGCGCGGCGTCCACCTCGCCCAGCTCGATCCGGCGGCCGCCCAGCTTGATCTGTTCGTCGCCGCGCCCGAGGAAGACCAGCCCCTCCGGTTCCGCACGGACGAGGTCGCCGCTGCGGTAGGCGCGCCGCCAGCCGAGGGACTCCAGCGGGGCGTACTTCTCGGCGTCCTTCGCCGGGTCCAGGTAGCGGGCCAGTCCGACACCGCCGATGACGAGCTGTCCACTGCCGCCCATCGGCACCGGCTCGCCGGACTCGTCGACCACGGCCAGTTCCCAGCCGTTCAGCGGGAGGCCGATCCGGATCGGCTCCTCACCGGTCAGGAGCGAGGCGCAGGCCACGACGGTGGCCTCGGTGGGGCCGTACGTGTTCCACACCTCTCGGCCCTCGGTGACCAGGCGCTGGGTCAGCTCGGGCGGGCACGCCTCCCCGCCGAAGATCAGCAACCGGACGTCGGCGAGGGTGTCGGGCTCCCACAGCGCGGCCAGGGTGGGGACCGTGGACACCACGGTGATGTCCTGTTCCAACAGCCACGGGCCGAGGTCGGCGCCGCTGCGCACCTGGGAGCGGGGGACGGGCACCAGGCAGGCGCCGTGGCGCCAGGCCAGCCACATCTCCTCGCAGGACGCGTCGAAGGCCACGGACAGCCCGGCCATGACCCGGTCGCCGGGCCCGATCGGCTCCTCGGCGAGGAAGAGCGCGGCCTCCGCGTCGACGAACGCGGCGGCGCTGCGGTGGCTGACGGCGACGCCCTTGGGCTTGCCGGTGGAACCGGAGGTGAAGATGATCCAGGCGTCGTGCTCCGGTCCGGGACGTGCGGCGGACTCCCGCGAGCCTCCCGCGGGCGACTCCGGGAACCCGGTGACCTCGACGCGTTCCCCGGCGCCCAGTACGGCCCGCACCCCGGCCTCGGCGAAGACCAGCTCGGCCCGCTCGTCCGGGTCCTCGGCGTCGACCGGCACATAGGCGGCGCCGGCGGCGAGCACGGCGAGCACGGACACGTACAGCTCGTTGGTCCCGGACGGCACGCGTACGCCGACCCGGTCGCCGCGCCCCACCCCGGCGGCCGCGAGGGCCCGCCTGCGACGCTCGACCTCCGAGGCCAGCGCCCGGTAGGTGAGGCGGGCGGAGCCGTCATCCAGGGCGAGCTCGTCGGGGTGCGCGCGCACGGTGGCGTCGAAGACGTCGACGAGGGTGCGCGGCGCGGCTGCGGCCCCGGCGGAGAAGAGGGCACCCTTCCCGGACTCGTCGGACCGCCCGGGGCCGCCGGGCTGCGCGGAGCCGGCCCGCGGGCTCTCCGCGGGCCCGTGGGAACCCTCGGTTCCGTGGTCGGCTCGGTCCGCGCCGGCGGCGCCTTGGTCGACCTGCCCGCCCTCGTCGTCGAGCAGAGTCAGTTCACCGCGTTCAGGTGTGGCTGCCATCGGCCCTCACGTCTCGGTCCCGGAGTGTCCCGGGTCGCCGGCGGAGCCCAGGTTTGCCCGGGTTGTTCCGGCCCAGCACCAAACAACCGGCCAGTCTAGTGCGCGATCAAGAATCCTCCTGTCGAAGCCTTGTGTGTGGCGCAGAAGGGGCGGTAGAGGCGGCGGACGCCGGCCCCTCGTGCCGCCCCGTCGTGCGGCCCGTATGTCAGGGCGACAACCATTCGGTGTTCAGCGAAGTCTTACGGCATGCTGGAACCATGAACGACGTACCGGCCGGAAGGCCCGCCGACGCCCCCGATCCCGCGGCTCGCCTGGCCTCCCTCGCCGCGGCGCTGGCCGACGAGACCCGGGCCGCCATCTGCATGGCCCTCCTCGAAGGGCGTGCCTGGACCGCCGGCGAACTGGCCCGGATCACCTCGGTCGCGCCGTCCACGATCAGCGGCCACCTGTCCCGGCTGCTCGACGCGGGGATCTGCGTCACCGAGCGCCAAGGGCGCCACCGGTACGTGCGGATCGCCGGCGCGGCGACGGCCCGCCTGGTGGACGAACTCGCCTCCCACGCCATCCCCGATCGGGATGCCGCGCACGCCGTGCCCGTCGTGTCCGCGCCCGACCCGCTGGCCCGGGCCCGGACCTGCTACGACCACTTCGCCGGGCGCCTCGGGATGGCGGTCACCGACGCCATGGGGGAGCGGGGGCTGCTGCGGACCGAGGGGGCGTTCGAGCTGACCGAGGCGGGGCGCGAGTGGTGCGGGCGGGCCGGCGTGGACCTCGCCCGGGAAGGGCGCCGACCGCCGGCGAGTTCCTGCCTGGACTGGACCGAGCGGCGGCGCCACCTGGGCGGCCTCGCCGGGGCGCGACTGTGTGCGCGGGCGCTGGACGAGGGCTGGGTGATGAGGCCTCCCGGCGGCGGTCGGGGCCTCCTGGTGACCGAGGAGGGGGAGCGGGTGCTCGGGGAGCTGCTGGGGATCACCCCGGACGCCTGGGCCTGACGATCGAGCGCGGGAAGCGGGAGAGCCGTCGGGAAATGGAGCAAAACATTTCGGTGGACGCCGAAATGATTGCTCGCTAGGGTGCAGCCATGAAGTCCCGTCCGAGTGTGCTCTCGCCCGCAGTCCTGACCGTCGGCGCCGTCTCCTTCACGGTGTTCGCCTGGGCCTCCGCCTTCGTGTCCATCCGCAGCGCCGGCGCCGCCTACTCGCCCGGGGCCCTGGCCCTCGGCAGGCTGCTGGCCGCCTCCCTGGTGCTCGTCACCCTGCTCCTGATCCGGCGACAAGGGCTGCCCCCGCGCGGAGCCCGGCGCGGCATCCTGGTGTCCGGACTCGTGTGGTTCTGCGGCTACACCATCGCGCTGAACTGGGGCGAACGGCTCGTCGACGCGGGTACGGCCTCCCTGCTGGTGAACACCGGCCCCATCCTGATGGCCCTGCTCGCCGCCCGACTCCTGGGCGAGGCGCTGCCGCCGCGCCTGCTGGCCGGCATGGCCGTGTCCTTCGTCGGCGCGGTGGTCGTCGGACTCTCCATGTCGTCCGGCGGCGACGGATCCACCTCGGTCCTCGGGGTCGCGCTGTGCCTGCTGGCCGCCGTGGCCTACGCGACCGGTGTGGTCGCGCAGAAGCCCGCGCTCTCCTTCGGGACCCCGCTCCAGATCACCGCGTACAGCTGCCTGATCGGCGCCGTGGCCTGCCTGCCCTTCGCCGGTCAACTCGCGACGGAACTGCCCGAGGCGCCACTGTCCGCGACGCTCAACATGATCTACCTGGGCGTGGTGCCGACCGCGCTCGCCTTCATCGCGTGGACGTACGCCCTGGCCCGGATGCCGGCCGGAAAGCTGGGCTCCACGACCTACGCCGTTCCGGCCGTCGTGGTCCTGCTGAGCTGGGTGTTCCTGGGCGAGGTCCCCGCATGGCTGACCCTGCTCGGCGGAGTGCTGTGCCTGGCCGGCGTGGGGGTGGCCCGGAGCCGTCCCCGCGCCGCGACGCCCACCGAGACCGAGGTGCGCGCCGCGGCGTAGGCACCGGCAGGACGCGATCCGCCGGGGCAGGCCCGACGCCGGCTCCTTCAGACGTCGCGGCGCCGTACGACGACCACCGCGAGCACGACCGCGATCAGCGGCCAGAGCACGTACACGGTCCACGATCCGGCGACGGTCGCGGCGTGGTCCAGGGACGAGGAGTCCGGCTCCCAGCTCTGGACCAGGCGCCGCCAGGCGCTGGAGGGCATCGCGTGGTGGACGGCCGCGGACCAGCGCTCGCTCTGCGAGAAGACCGGCGGCAGCATCAGCAGCGTGAAGACGCCGACGACCATGGTGGCGACACCGTGCCGGATCAGCGCACCGATCCCCAGCCCGACCAGCGCGCAGACCGGGGCCAACAAGGCGGACGCGACCAGCGCCCGGGCCACGCCGGGATGGGTGAACGGGACCCCGGCATGCCGCCCGTCCAGGACGGCCTGGGACACCAGGAACGAACCGGTGGAGACGACCGCGCCGACCACGCTCCACAGCGCGGTCGTGACGACCGCCTTGGCCACCACGACCGCACCGCGGGCGGGCACGGCCACGGTGGTCGTTTGGATCAGTCCGCTTCCGTACTCGCTCACGACGGTGAGGGCGCCGAGGGCGGCCGCCACCACCATCAACGGCCAGTAGCCCGCGGGTGGATAGGCGACGAAGGAGAGGAAGTCGCGGGTCCCGGTGGGATTCGGGCCGGAGTCTTCGAGGTTGCCGACCTCCGCCAGGGCCGCCGCCGCGGCGGACCCGATGACGAACACGAGGGTGAGGGCGAGCGCCCACCAGGTCGACCGCAGCGACCGCGTCTTGATCCACTCGGAGGCGACCAGATCACGGAATCGGGCGGGCGACTCGACAGCGGACGCGGTCGGGAGCGCCGGGGCAGGTGGGGGCGCGGGGGCGTACGCGGTCATCAGGACGTTCCTCCCGGGTATTCGACGCTGTCGGCGGTGAGTTCCATGAACGCCTGCTCCAGGGAGGCGGTACGGGTGGTCAACTCGGTCAGCGGGATGCGGTGTTCGCAGGCGAGCGCTCCGATCCGGTCGGCCGGCAACCCGGTCACGGCGATCCGCTCGGTGCCCGCCGAACCCTCCGGCCCGACGTCGGCTCCCGCCGCGGCCAGCACCGCCGTCAGCTCCGCGGCCTGCGGTGTGCCCACCACGACGCCGAGACGGGCGCTGCGCGCCGCGAACTCCCGGAGCGATTCGGCGGCGATGAGCCGGCCCCGGCCGATGACGACGAGTTCGTCCGCGGTGTGCTCCATCTCCGACATCAGGTGGCTGGAGAGGAAGACCGTGCGCCCCTCGGCCGCGAGTCGCCGAAACAGACGGCGTGCCCAGAGCACGCCCTCCGGGTCCATGCCGTTGATCGGCTCGTCGAACATCAACACGGGCGGATCGCCGAGCAGGGCGGCGGCGATGCCGAGCCGCTGCTTCATGCCCAGCGAGAACCCGCCGACGCGGCGCGTCGCGGCCCCGGCCAACCCCACCTCCCGCAGCACCTCGTCCACCCGCCTCGACGCGATGCCGTTGCTCCGGGCCAGGGCGGACAGATGGGCCGCCGCGCTGCGTCCGCCGTGGACCTGACCGGCATCGAGGAGGGCCCCGACATGGCGCAGCCCCCGAGCGTGACGCCGGAAGGGGACACCACCGACGGTGGCGGTGCCACCGTCGGGCGAGTCCAGGCCCAGGATCATCCGCAAGGTGGTGCTCTTGCCCGAGCCGTTGGGCCCGAGGAAGCCGGTGACGCGGCCCGGCCGCACGGTGAAGGACAGGTGGTCGACGGCCGTCCTGCCGCCGTAGTGCTTGGAGAGTTCGTTGACTTCGATCACGAGGACAACCCTTCCGGGGCGCCCCCGCCCGGGCATGGGGCCGGGGGAGACGATCGCGCCGCCGGGTTCGCCCCGGGGCGTACGTCCCCGGGCTGATGTCGGACGACCGACCGCCGGCTACTCTCGCGGCATGGACGCCACACCCGTCACCCCGTCACCCGCGCACCGCACCGGCCGCCGACTCTCCGTCGGGTGGGCGCGCCGATGACGACGACGAAGGCCATGGCCTGGGTGGGTGGCGTCCTGTACGTGCTCGTGCCCGGACTGCTCGTGGGGAGCGCGCCGAGGGCTTCGGGCGCCTTCCACGCCATCGGATCGCTGCTCGCCGCGAGCCTGCTCGTCGGCGTGGTCCGCCGGAGCCCGGTGGTCGCGCTGGCCATGACCTGCCTCGGAGCTACCGCCGCAGTGGTCTTGCCCGACTCCTCCCGAACGGTCCAGGAGGGCTCCTTCCAGGGCGAGTTCCTTTCGTTCCTCGCGACGGATCTCGTTCTGGGTCTGATCGTGGCCACCCGCGGGCGACATGTGTCGATCACTGCCGCGACCGGCACCTTCCTCGTTCAGCTCCTCGTGATCGGTGGCTTCTCGAACGGGAACACACTGGCCGTCAACGGGGCGATCGCCCTCCTCGCCCTCCTCGCGTCCTGCATGGCGGGCCTGTTGGTCCGCGAGCGGCGGGAGCACGCGACGGCGCTCCGATCGCAGGAGGTGGCGGAGGCGGTGACCGCCGAACGCCTGCGGATCGCCCGGGAACTGCACGACATGGTCGCGCACAGCATCGGCATCATCGCCATCCAGGCCGGGGTGGGATCCCGCGTCATCCGGACCCAACCGGAAGAGGCCGCCGAAGCGTTGCGAGCCGTCGAAACCACCAGCAGGGAAACCCTGTCGGGCCTTCGGCGCACCCTGGTGGCACTGCGCCGGACCGACCCGGGTGCGGCCGGCTCGGGCCCGACACCCCTCGGACCCGCCCCGGGCCTGGACGACCTGGACAGGCTGGCCGAGGCCACCGCGGACGCGGGAGTCCGCGTCGACCTGCGACGCACCGGGCTGCGGCGCCCACTGCCGACGGACATCGACCTGTCGGCCTACCGTATCGTCCAGGAGGCGTTGACCAACGTGGTCCGCCATGCGGGCACCGGGCAGTGCAGGGTGAGCATCGATCACGGGGAAGAGGAACTGTCGGTGGAGGTCGTCGACGACGGGCGGGGCGCCACCGCGACCGGCCCGGGCCACGGTTTCGGCATCGTCGGCATGCGGGAACGAGTCGCCCTCCTGCACGGCCGGCTCAGCGTCGGCCCCCGCCCCGAGGGCGGCTTCCGGGTGGCGGCCCGACTGCCCCTGCCCGAACCCGTGGGCGTTGCGGTGGCGGCCCGATGACCATCCGCATCGTGCTCGCGGACGACCAGCCCCTGGTGCGGGCCGGACTGCGCGTCCTCATGGCCGACCACCCCGACCTGGAGGTCGTCGGCGAGGCGGGCACCGGCTCCGAAGCGGTCCGACTGGTCGGTGAGATCAGCCCCGACATCGTGGTGATGGACATCCGGATGCCCGGCATGGACGGGATCGAGGCCACCCGGCTGATCACGGCAGGCCCGACGACGACCCGCGTCCTCGTCCTGACCACCTTCGACGAGGACGACCACGTCCACGGTGCGCTCCGGGCCGGGGCGAGCGGCTTCGTGGTCAAGGACATGGCCCTGGACGACATCCTCGCGGCGATTCGGGTGGTCGCCGCCGGCGACGCGCTCATCGCCCCGGGTGTGACACGGCGCCTGATCGCGGACTTCATCGGGCGCCCCGCACCGGCCCGGAGCCCCTCCGCCCGGCCGGTCGAGGGCATCACCGAGCGGGAACGGGAGGTGCTGACCCTGGTCGGACGGGGCCGGTCGAACACCGAGATCGCGGAGGAACTCTTCATCACGGTGGCCACCGCCAAATCGCACGTGTCACGGCTGCTCACCAAACTGGGCGCCCGTGACCGGGTCCAACTGGTCATCACCGCCTACGAGTCGGGTCTGGTCACCCTCCCGCACTGACCCACCTCCCCGTGCCGGCATCGCCCGCGGGGAGACATCACGAGCGCACCGGTGGAGGCCATCGCCTCCGGTGCCCGGTCGGCGCGTCCGCCGGCGCCCCCACATCCGCCCCCGCGTTCGCTGCTGCCGGTGCCACGCCCGCCGGTGCCCGCGCGTCGGGTCGACTCCCGGGCGCACCGCGCTCCTTCGCCGTCTCCGGCCGCGCGGCCGCCCGGCCGGATCCGCGCGCAGCTCACGGCACCTGCTTCGCCTCGGGCGAAGGGGATCCTCAACCCCCGCCCATGTGAAGGGCGTTGACAAAGTCGTCATCTGCTAGAAACCTGTGGCGCCATGACCGCATATTGCGGATCGGATCACTCAAAAATTCAAGAATGCTTCGCAAGTTCACGGCAGGCCCGCGTGCGTGCCTGCCGGCGTCCCACGCTCGGCTCTCCGGCCCGGTGCATCGGCATCAGGGCCGTCCCCCCCATGGAACAGAGGACAGCATGAGATGGATGCAAGGCGGCCTGCGCTTGCCGGCCGGCCTGGTCGTGGCGATGTTGATGGCCATCGGACTCCTGCCGGCCACGCTCGCCACCGCCGCGGGCGGCCCCAATCTCGCCCTCGGCAAGCCGGTCACCGCGAGCGGATCCCTCGGCGGATACGCGGCCTCCGCGGTCACGGACGGCAACCAGGGTTCGTACTGGGAGAGCCCGTCCACCTTCCCGCAGTGGCTGCAAGTGGACCTCGGGAGGAACGTCTCCGTCGATCAGGTGGTGCTGAAGCTGCCCGCTTCGTGGGAGACGCGCACCGAGACGCTGACCCTCCAGGGCAGCACCGACGGGAGCACCTTCAGCACCCTGTCGGCCTCGACCGGACGCGAGTTCAACCCGGCCCGGGCCAACACCGTGACCGTCGGCTTCACCGCCGCGACGGTGCGTCAGGTGCGGGTGGGCGTCAGCGGCAACACCGGCTGGCCGGCCGCCCAGATATCCGAGTTCGAGGTCTACGCCACCGACGGAGGCGGCGATCCGGGTGACCCGGGAGACCCGGGCACCCCGCCGACCGGCGTGAACCTGGCGAAGAGCAAGCCCATCGAGGCGTCCTCCACCACCCAGACGTACGTCGCGACCAACGCGAACGACGACAGTGTCACCAGCTACTGGGAGGCTGCCGGTCAGCAATCGACGCTGACCGTCAAGCTCGGCTCCAACGCCGACGTCACCGGGGTGGTCCTCAAACTGAACCCCGACCCCGCCTGGTCCACCCGGACCCAGAGCGTGGAGGTGCTGGGTCGCGAGAGGTCGGCGACCGGCTTCACCTCGCTGCGGGCCCGCGCCGACCTCGTGTTCAGCCCCACCGGCAACCACAACACCGTGACGCTGCCCGTCACCGGGCGCCTCGCCGACGTCCAGCTGAAGTTCACCGGAAACACCGGGGGCGGTGGCGGCCAGATCGCCGAGTTCCAGGTCATCGGCGCCCCCGCCCCGAACCCGGACCTCACCGTCACCGACCTGTCCTGGTCACCCGCCGCCCCCTCCGAGAGCGACGCCGTCACCGTGGGCGTCACGGTCCGCAACGCCGGCACGGTCGCCTCCGGCGCCACCACCGTGAACGTCAGCCTCGAAGGGGCGCCCGCCGGGAGCGCACCGGTCGGAGCACTCGCCGCCGGAGCCTCGACGACCGTTGCGGTCGCGGTCGGCAAACGCCCGATGGGCAGCCACACCGTCTCGGCCGTCGTCGACCCCGACGACACGGTTCCCGAGCAGGACAACACCAACAACAGCCGCGTCGCCGCGGCGAAGCTCGTCGTCGGCCAGGCCCCCGGACCCGACCTCGAAGCCCTCTCCATCACCACCGACCCGGCGGACCCGGCCGTCGGCGCCCAGGTCTCGTTCACCGTGGCCGTACGCAACCGCGGCACGACGGGCGTGAGCGCGGGCACCGTCACCCGGCTGGTGGCGGGCACCACCACCCTGAACGGACCCACACCGGCGATCGCCGCCGGCGCGACCGTCAACGTGCCCGTCAACGACACCTGGACGGCGGTCAGCGGCGGCGCCACCCTCACGGCCACCGCCGACGGGACCGGCCTGGTCGCCGAGACCAACGAGACGAACAACAGCTTCTCCCGGGCCGTGGTCGTCGGCCGCGGCGCCGCCCTCCCGTACACCGAGTACGAGGCGGAGGCCGGCACCCACACGGGCACCCTGCTGCGCACCGACGCGAAGCGCACCTTCGGCCACACCAACTTCGCCACCGAGTCCTCGGGCCGGGAGTCGGTCCGCCTGACCTCCACCGGCCAGTACGTCCAGTTCACCTCGACCGGCGCGGCCAACTCGATCGTGGTGCGCAACTCCGTCCCCGACGCCCCGAACGGCGGCGGCGCCGACGCCACCATCAGCCTCTACATCAACGGCACCTTCGCGCAGAAGCTCACCCTGTCCTCCAAGCACAGCTGGCTCTACGGCAGCACCGACAGCCCCGAGGGCCTCACCAACACCCCCGGTGGAGACGCCCGCAGGCTCTTCGACGAATCGCACGCGCTGCTCGCGAAGAGCCACCCGGCCGGAACCACCTTCCGCCTCCAGCGCGACGCCGACGACACGGCCTCGTACCACGTCATCGACCTGGTCGACCTGGAGCAGGTGGCGCCGCCGGCGCCCAAGCCGGCCGAGTGCACGTCGATCACCGAGTACGGCGCGATCCCGGGCGACGGCAACGACGACACGGCCGCCATCCAGAAGGCCGTGACCGCCGACCAGAACGGGCAGATCGCCTGCGTCTGGATCCCGCAGGGCCAGTGGCGCCAGGAGCAGAAGATCCTCACCGACGACCCGCTGAACCGCGGCCAGTTCAACCAGGTGGGCATCAGCAACGTCTCCATCCGGGGCGCCGGCATGTGGTACTCCCAGCTCTACACACTGACGGCGCCGCAGGACGCGGGCGGCATCAACCACCCCCACGAGGGCAACTTCGGCTTCGACATCGACGACAACACGCAGATCTCCGACATCGCCATCTTCGGGTCGGGCACGATCCGCGGCGGCGATGGCAACGCCGAGGGCGGAGTGGGCCTCAACGGCCGCTTCGGCAAGAACACGAAGATCACCAACGTGTGGATCGAGCACGCCAACGTCGGAGTCTGGGTCGGCCGCGACTACGACAACATCCCCGCCCTGTGGGGACCGGGTGACGGCGTCCGGTTCAGCGGGATGCGCATCCGCGACATCTACGCCGACGGCATCAACTTCGCCAACGGCACCAGAGACTCGACCGTCTTCAACTCCTCCTTCCGCACCACCGGCGACGACGCCCTCGCGGTGTGGTCCAGCAAGTACGTCAAGGACCAGTCGGTGGACGTCGGCCACGACAACCACTTCCGCAACAACACCATCCAGCTGCCGTGGCGGGCCAACGGCATCGCGATCTAAGGCGGTTACGGCAACACCATCGAGAACAACCTCATCAGCGACACCATGAACTACCCCGGCATCATGCTGGCGACCGACCACGACCCGCTGCCCTTCTCCGGGCAGACCCTGATCTCGGGCAACGGACTGTTCCGCACGGGCGGCGCCTTCTGGGGTGAGGCCCAGGAGTTCGGCGCGATCACCCTCTTCGCGGCCAACCAGCCCATCCCGGGCGTCGTCATCCGCGACACCGAGATCCACGACTCGACCTATGACGGGATCCAGTTCAAGACGGGCGGGGGAGCGGTCCCCGACGCGAAGATCACCAACGTGCGCGTCGACAAGTCCAACAACGGCGCCGGAATCCGGGCGCACGGCGGGGCACGCGGCAGCGCGACCCTGTCGAACGTCACCCTCACCGGTTCGGCGGACGGCGACATCGTCGTCGAGCCCGGATCACAGTTCGTGATCAACGGCGGCTAGTGCTGTGACACGGTGAACCTTTCCGGTCACAGCACCAGGGCCTGATCCACAAGCCAGGCCCTGGTACAGGAGGCATGCGCAACGGTGCGGGCCACCGCTCGATCGCGGTGGCCCGCACCGTCGTGTCCTGCGCCGTCCCGTCCGGTCGGGCGGTGCGGTCAACGCCTGCGGAGTCGGTCGACGAGCCGCCTGGCCTGCGCCCGCTTGCGCGGATCGGCGGCGGCACGACGGACGGACGCCTCCGCCCGGACACCCTGCGGGGTGCGACGGAATTCCTTCAACTTGGCGAGCAGACCGGCCATGGTTTCCCTCCCGGATACGGAACCTTTACCCGCGTCTGCCCCGACGCCGGTCGACGATGCGCGCGATCCGGGCGCGCTCACCCACCACCGCCACGGCATCCCCCTGCCGCCGGCATCGCCGACGTCATCGCGGCGCGCCCACCCGGTCCGGGCTCGGGTCCCTCCCGGCTTCCCGCTCCCCGGTTGGCCCACCGTCCGGCGCCGCCGCGGTACGCGGGTCCCGGCCACCGTCGGCGCCGCGTCGCGCTCGCGGGAACAGCGTCCACTCCGCGAACCACCACGTCCCCGCGACGACACAGGCCCAGAACAGTCCGGCCGCCACCGCCGCCGGCCACGGCGCCAGTTCACTCCACCTCTCCAGTCCGGTGAACCCCACCCAGGCGGTGAGGAACACAGCTGCCACTCGTACACGTCGATGCCGGAACATGCGGTGCCCCTACCCCACGCGCCCCACCGCACACAGGGGTCCGACCGCCGCTCTCCTCCTGGCCCGTTCTCGTGGCCATTCCCGCGGACGATCTTCCTCGTCGTGCGGCCGGGCGCGGTTTGTCCTTCGCGCCGTCGGGCACGAGCGGCGGGGTCCGTCTCCTGCCGAGATCCGCTCTGAGGAGTTATGAACACCGTTCTGCGTCTACTGACCGTCATAGGCGGCTCGATCGTGCTCACACTCACCGTGGGCTGGCTCACCGACCTGCTGTTGCGTCGCGCCGACGGGCGCCATCCGGAGACACCACTGTGGAACCGCCTGCGCCGCTGTCGGGTGTCCCTGCAGGTCTTCCTGCTGGCCGCCCTGCTCAAGGGGTCGTACCGGCAGATCGACTGGCGATTCGTGCGGGAACACGCGGGCGCCGTCAGCCAGGTGCTGTCCCTGATGCTGATCGGAGCCGGCGCGTGGTTCGTCGTCCACGTCACCTCCGCCGTGGTCGAGTCCTCGTACGCCCGCTACGCGACCGGCACCCGTGATCCCTCCCGGGTCCGCCGGGTACGGACCCAGGTCACCCTGATCATGAGGATCGTCACCGCGGTCGTCGCCGTCGTCGCGGCAGCCGCGATGCTGCTGACCTTCCCCGACTTCCGCGCCATCGGCACGTCCGTACTGGCCTCCGCCGGCATCATCGGCATCGTGGCGGGCGTCGCCGCCCAGTCCACCCTGGGCAATCTCTTCGCCGGCTTCCAGATCGCCTTCGGCGACATGGTGCGGATCGGCGACACGGTGGTCGTCAACGAGGAGTGGGGCGTGGTGGAGGAAGTGACCCTCACCTACCTGGCCGTGCGGACCTGGGACGAACGACGCATCACCATGCCGGTCTCCTACTTCACGGGCCGCCCGTTCGAGAACTGGTCGCGCGGTGGGATCCAGATGACGGGCTCGGTGTTCATCCACTGCGATCACGCCACGCCCTTCGCGCTGATGCGGGAGAAGCTGAAGGAGATCCTGGACGCCTGCGAGGAGTGGGACGGTCGCGGCTGGGACCTCGCCGTCACGGACACCACGGCCAGCACCGTCACGGTCCGGGCGATCGTCACGGCGAAGGACCCGGACGACCTGTGGACCACACGCTGCGCGGTACGCGAGCAGCTTGTCGCCTGGCTGGCCGAGAAGCACCCCTACGCCCTGCCCCGCATCGCCACGTCCCCCGCCGCGGAGGCCTCCGGCGACCACTGACATCACGGCGGGTGGTTGAACACGCATGCATGTCGAGGGGTCGGTGGGGCAGACGGTTCGTCGGGGGCGAACCGGTGTCCCCACCGGACGCTGACGCATTTTCAACGTGTTCCCGCCCTGGTCACAGGGCATTTGATGGTTACCGTCAAGAGTGCCCGAAGGGGGCTGCCCGTGCCTATCACCCATGATTTCGACAACGGCGTGCTGGTCATCCGTCTCAACGAAGACCTGGACATCAGCAACCGCGGTGTGGCGCTCTGGGAGCTGGAGGCCCTTCTGCGCGGGTACCGGCCGCGGCACCTCGTCATGGTGGTCTCGGCCCCGCACATCGGCCCGGCGGTGCTGAGCACCGTGTTGCGGGCCGAACGACGGTGCCAGGAGCTGGGCGCCACCCTGAGCGTGGTGGCCCCCGAGCGCGAGGCGCAGCGGCAGCTCCGCTCCCACCACAAGCCGCACGTGTACGAGACGATCGCGCAGGCCGTCGCGGCCGAGGAAAGCGCCGGCACGGCGGCGGCCTGACACCCCGACAACTCCCCGTCCCTGTGCGCGGGGACACCATGTGACGGAGCGCCCTGCCCGGCCCGGCCGAGGAGGGCGCTCCGCCGTGCCGGTGTTCGAGTGGAGATCATCAAGCAGTAGGCTCGCCCCGCAACACGACGCGAAGGGGAGCTCAGTGGCGCGGGTTGCGGTGATCGGTGGGGGCATCGGCGGTTTGGGGACGGCGCTCATGCTCGGGCGGCGGGGCCATGCGGTCACGTTGTTCGAACAGGACGCGCGGCAGGCCGGAGCGGACCCGGACCGGGACTTCTTCCACTGGAACAGACCCCGCGTCCCCCAGGCCGTCCAGCCCCACTCCTTCCTCGCGCCCGTACGCACCGTGTTGCGGGCCGAGGCCCCCGACGTCCACGCGGACCTGCTGGCACGCGGGGCCCGGGAGTACCACGACTTCGACTGGTTCGGCGAGCACCCGCCGTACCGGGCCGGCGACGAGGACCTCGTGACCCTGCGCACCCGCCGCATCGTGCTGGAGGCCGCCCTGACCGCGGCCGTGCTGGGGGAGGACACCGTGGAGGTGCGGCGCGGCTGCCGGGTGTCCGGGCTCGCCGTCGAGGAGGGCGGCCCGCCCCGGGTCACCGGGGTGCGGCAGGGAACGCGGACGTACGCGGCGGATCTCGTCGTCGACGCGTCCGGCCGCCGCTCGCCGGTCCCCGCCTGGCTGGTCGCGGCGGGCGGCCGGCCACCCGTGGTCGACAGCCACCGCACCGGCATCGCCTACCTGTGCCGCTGGTACCGGCTGCGTCCCGACGGCCCGCGCGACCCCGGGCGGGTGAAGACCGGCTCGGCCTCGTCGTTCGCGCTCGCCGGCGTCTTCCCTTCCGACAACGACACCTTCGCGGTGCACCTGGTGCTCTCCACGGGTGACCCGACCCGCGGTGCGCTCACCGACCCCGCCGTGTTCGAGGCCGCCGCCCGCCGCTTCCCCGCCACCGCCGCCTGGCTCGACCTGGACCCCGAACCGCAGTCGCCCGTCCTGGCGATGGCCGGCCTGGACAACCGCTGGACGGCCCTCGTCGACGATGAGGGTCCCGTCCTCACCGGCCTGGTGAACGTCGGGGACAGTCTCATGCACACCAACCCCACCCTGGGGCACGGAGTGGCCCTCGGCCTGGGCGCCGCTCAACACCTCGCCACCCATGCCGACCTGATCGCCGCGGACCCCGCCCACCACCACACCTGGACGGCGCGGACCCTGCGCCCGTGGTTCGACGCGCAGGTCGCGGCCGACCGCGCCAACGAACAACGCCTCACCGAGAGCGCGCCGGCCACGGATCGGCGGGCCGCGGCCGTGGCGGC
Source organism: Streptomyces sp. NBC_01426 (assembly GCF_036231985.1). Lineage (GTDB taxonomy): Bacteria > Actinomycetota > Actinomycetes > Streptomycetales > Streptomycetaceae > Streptomyces. The sequence continues at coordinate 865,281 of NZ_CP109500.1, read as the reverse complement.
CTGCGCCTTCGACGATCCCGTCGTCATGAGGGCCCGGGCCCGGGTCCGTCACCTCCTGCAACCGGCCCAGGAGGCCTACGGCACCGACGAGGTGGACCGACACGTGACCTCCTGGCTGGACGCCCACCCGGAGTTCTCGCCGGAGCACGACGGCCCGACCCGGGACCAGTGGGAAGCACTCATCCCGGCCTGAGCCCCCGCCACCCCCCACGCCCGCCGAGGAGGGGCGCGACGGCGGGGGCGCACGCGCCGTCGCCTGCGCCTCACGCGCTCCCGCACGCCGCTCACAAGGGCTGTTCGCGGGGCGCCCGGCTCGGCGACCATGGCGCCTTGTACGCACTTCGAAGGGGGAACGATGGGGCGTCGTTGGCTGGTGACGGGATGTTCGTCGGGGCTCGGGCGGGCGTTGGCCACTGCTGCCGCGCGGGCCGGCGATCAGGTCGCGGTGACCGCCCGCAAACTCGCCTCCTTGGAGGACCTCGTCCAGGCCTGGCCCGGACAGATCACCCCGATCGCGATGGAGTTGCGTGACGCGCACCAGTGCGAGGAGGCCGTCCGGACCGCCGCGGACCGCATGGGCGGAATCGACGTCCTGGTCAACAACGCGGGCAGCGGCCTCTTCGGCACAGTCGAGGAGGTCTCCGACGCCGAGCTCCGGGACCAGATCGAGACCCTGCTCGTCGGCCCCTGGCGCCTCGCCCGCCTGGTCCTGCCGTCGATGCGCGCCCAGGGCGGCGGACACATCGTCAACATCTCCTCGCTCGCGGGCCGCATGGCCTTCCCCGGTCTCGCCTCGTACGTCGCGGGCAAGCACGCGCTGGAGGGCATGTGCCAGGCCCTGGCCGCCGAGGTGGCCCCGTTCGGGGTGCGGGTGACGGCCGTCGAGCCCGGCGTCTTCGCCACCCGGTACGGGTCGGCCCTCGCGGAGGCGGCCCACCGTCTCCCGGACTACGCGGAGGCGACCGGCGAGATGCTCGGCGGATTCCGGGCCATGGAGGACAACGAGGAGTACGGGCGGCCGGAGGACTTCGCGGACGGCGTGCTCGCGATCGTCGCCTCCGACGCGCCCACCCCCCTGCGGGTCCCGATCGGGGAGGACGCCTACGCCTACCTGGAGGCCGTCGAGCAGGCGGCCCGCGAGGAGTTCGCTGCGGCCCGCACCCTCGCCCGACCGCAGGCCTGACCCGACCGACCCGTACCCCTCCGCCGCCCGGCCCCGCCCCTTCCTCGGGCGGGCGCCGGGCGGCCTTCGTGTGCCGCGCGGGGCCCGCCGTCCGGTCACAGAGTGGTCGAGACCACTTGTCTCCCCCGTGAAAGTCGTTCTAGCCTCCTCCCAGTTGTGCATCACGGAACAGCCGTTGCGCATCGCGCAACGCGTGCGCACTCTTCTCCTGGGGATGGCCGATGAAACTCCGCTTCCGCATAGCCACATCCGTCGCCGCCCTCGTCGTGGCAGGACTCACCGCCACCGCCTGCGCCCCACAGACCTCCTCCTCCACCTCCTCGAAGGACGAGACGTCCGGCACCCTGCGCGTCTGGCTCTTCCAGGAGGTCAACAACGCCCCGAAGAAGAAAGTCATCGACGAGGCGATCGCCGCCTTCACCCGGGACCACGCGGGCGCCGACGTCGAGGTCGAGTACATTCCCGTCGAAAGTCGCGCCCAGCGGGTCAAGGCGGCCTTCAACGACCCGAAGAGCGCCCCGGACCTGATCGAGTACGGGAACACCGACACCGCCGGTTACGTCAAGGACGGCGGACTCGTCGACGTCAGCGCGGAGTTCGGGGACTGGGCGGAGGCGAAGGACACCGACCCGACCGCCACCCGCTCGGTCACCGTCGGCGGCAAGGTGTACGGAGCCCCGCTCTTCGTCGGCGTACGGGCCCTGTACTACCGCACCGACGTCTTCGACGAGTTGGGGATCCGACCCCCGAAGTCCCAGGACGAGCTGGTCTCCACGGCCAAGAGGATCCGCCAGGCCCGACCCGAGCTGTACGGCATCGCGGTGGGCGGCGCGTACACCTACGGCGCCATGCCGTTCATCTGGGCCAACGGCGGTGACATCGCCAAGGAGAGCGGCGGCACCTACACGTCCGCGATCGCCGACCCCGCCGCGCAGAAGGGCATCCGGACGTACACCTCGCTCTTCGGGGACGACAACTGTCCGGCCGCCAAATGCGCGGCCATGGGCGGAAACGCGACGGTGACCGCCTTCGCCTCGGGCAACGCCGCCATGGCCATCGGCGGGGACTTCAGCCACCAGGCCGTCGAGGCGGGCGCGGTGAAGGGCAAGTACGCGGTCGTACCGCTGCCCGGCGTCAAGGAGGGCTCGATCGCACCGGCGTTCGCCGGAGGCAACAACATCGGCGTCCTCAAGGGCACCCCGCGGCGCACCCTGGCGATCGACCTGATGAAGCGGTTCGCGGGCAAGGACACCCAGCGCAAGCTGTTCGACGCGATGGGATTCCTGCCGACGTACACCGACGTGCGGGCCGAGGCCGCGAAGAAGGACCCGTTCGTCACGCCGTTCGTCGACACCCTCGCCGCCGGGACCCGGTTCGTGCCGGCCTCCCCGGGATGGGGGCGCATCGACGCCTCGACCGTCCTGCCGACCATGTTCCAGGAGATCGTGAGCGGCAGGAAGGACGTGCCCGCCGCCGCCGGCGACGCGGCGAGGAAGATGGACACGGCCTTCTCCGACGCCGGCTGACCGGGCCCGCCGACATGACGCACGAAGCCACGGCCCTGGAGCCGGGCAGGCACCCGTACAAGACCGCACCGACCTCGCCGCCGGCCCCGACCCCCGCCGGGCCGTCGCGCCGCACCCCCGGCGGTGGACGCCACGGCACCCGCTGGACGCCCTGGCTCTACCTCGCGCCCGCACTCGTCGTACTCTCCGCGCTGCTGGCCTACCCGATCTACCAGCTCGGCCTGATCTCCTTCCTCGAATACACCCAGGCTCAGGTCAGCGGGGGCGAACCCACGACCTTCAAAGGCCTCGACAACTATCGGACGCTGTTCTGCGACGGCCAGTTCCGACAGGTCCTGCTCACCACCGTCGTCTTCGCCGCCTGCTGTGTGATCACCACCCTCGGCGTGGGCTGCGCGCTCGCCGTACTGCTGACCCGCGTCCGGGCCCTGCCGAGGCTGGTCCTGCTGCTTGCCGCGCTCGGTGCGTGGGCCACCCCCGCCGTCACCGGGTCCACCGTCTGGGTCTTCCTGTTCGACCCCGACCACGGACCCGTCAACCGACTGCTCGGCCTGGGTGACTTCTCCTGGACCTACGGGCGCTACAGCGCCTTCGCCCTCGTCCTCTTCGAGGTCGTCTGGTGCTCGTTCCCGTTCGTCATGGTGACCGTGTACGCGGGCATCAAGGCGATTCCCCCCGAGGTCCTGGAGGCCGCCTCACTGGACGGCGCCTCCCCGTGGCGGATCTGGCGCTCCGTCATCGCCCCCATGCTCCGGCCGATCCTGACCGTGGTCACCATCCAGTCGATCATCTGGGACTTCAAGGTCTTCACCCAGATCTACGTGATGACCGCGGGCGGCGGGATCGCCGGACAGAACCTCGTGCTCAACGTCTACGCGTACCAGAAGGCCTTCGCGTCCTCGCAGTACAGCCTGGGCTCGGCGATCGGCATCGTCATGCTGCTGATCCTGCTGGCCGTCACCCTCGTCCACCTGCGCCTCATGCGACGTCAGGGAGAAGAGCTGTGAGCCGTACCGCCACCCTCCGCGTCCGCCGCCCGTGGCGACTGGCCGCCGAGGCCTCCGCGCTCGTCGTCGCGGTGGTCGTCGCCTTCCCGCTGTACTGGATGGTGCTGTCCGCGTTCAAACCGGCCGGTGAGATCCAGTCCACCGAGGCGCGCCCCTGGACGCTCACGCCCTCGTTGGACTCCTTCCGCAGGGTCTTCGCACAGCAGGAGTTCGGGCGGTACTTCCTGAACAGCCTGGTGGTCGCGGGGGCGGTGGTCCTGGCCTCCGCGTTGATCGCCTTCCTCGCCGCGACCGCGGTCACGCGCTTCCGCTTCAGGTTCCGTACGACGCTGCTCGTCATGTTCCTGGTGGCACAGATGGTGCCGATCGAGGCGCTGACCATCCCGTTGTTCTTCCTGATGCGGGACACCGGGCAGTTGAACACCCTGTGGTCGTTGATCCTGCCCCACCTCGCCTTCTCGCTGCCGTTCGCGATCTGGATGCTGCGGGGCTTCGTGAAGGCCGTGCCCGAGGCGCTGGAGGAAGCCGCGTACATCGACGGCGCGAGCCGCACCCGGTTCCTGTGGCAGATCCTCTTCCCGCTGGTCCTTCCGGGGCTCGTGGCCACGAGCGTGTTCTCCTTCATCTCCACCTGGAACGACTTCCTCTTCGCCAAGTCGTTCCTCATCAGCGACACCTCCCAGTCGACCCTCCCCATGGCGCTGCTCGTGTTCTTCAAGCCCGACGAGAACGACTGGGGCGGCATCATGGCCGGCTCGACGCTGATGACGGTGCCGGTGCTCGTGTTCTTCGTCCTCGTCCAACGACGCCTCGTCTCCGGCCTGGGCGGCGCGGTGAAGGACTGAAGGGGGAGGGAGGTCAGCCGGTGGTACCCGCCGCCCCCACCCGCTCCTGGAACGTACGCCGGTAGGCGCTGGGCGACAGGCCGACGATCTTGGCGAAGTGCGCCCGCAGCCCTGCCGGTCCGCCGAACCCGCAGGTGGCGGCGATCCACTCGATGGTCCGGTCGTTGGTCTCCAGGTACTGCTGCGCCCTGCGGATCCGCTGGTGCAGCACCCAGCGCAGCGGGGACATCCCGAGCGCGTCGGCGAACCGGCGCTCGACGGTGCGCACGCTCACGTGGGCCCGCGCGGCCAGGTCGGCGGTGGTCAGCGGAAGGTGCAGGTGCTCGTCGGCCCAGTCCAGCAGGCCGGCCAGCCAATCCTCGCCCGACCCGGGCGGCAGCGGGCGCCGGTACTGGGCCTGGCCGCCGTCCCGGTGCGGCGGTGTGACCAGACCGCGGGCCAACTCGGCGGCCACGGCCGCGCCGTGGTCGCCGCGCACCACGTGGAGACAGGCATCGATGCCGGCCACCGTCCCCGCGGAGGTGATCACGTTGGCGTCCTCCACGTACAGCACGGACGGGTCGACCCGAACGGCGGGATGACGGCGGGCCAGCTCGTCCGCGTGCAGCCAGTGGGTGGTGGCCCGACGCCCGTCGAGCACCCCGGCGGCGGCCAGCACGAAGGCGCCGGAACAGATCGACAGGATCCGTGTCCCGCGCTCGTACGCCTCCCGGACGATGTCCACCAGTTCCTTCGGCGGCTCCTCGTGCACGTTGGTGCAGGCGGGGATGACCAGCGTGTCCGCCGTCTCGATGCCCCAGCCGTCGTCGACGGGGGCGAGGGTGAAGCCCGGGGTGAGCCGCACCGACGCGCCTCCGACGGGGAACGCCGCGAACCGGTACCAGGGATCGACCAGATGCGGCCGGTCGACGCCGAATATCTGGCACGGGACGGCTGCTTCGAAGATCGGCATGTCGTCCGTGACGGCCATGGCGACGCGATGGGCGGGCATGACGCGAACCTAGCGCACGTTGACGCCCCGGAAGGTCGTCGCGCAGCGCACCGCCGAGCAGGATGGGAACGCGTCCCACGAAGGAGAAGAACCCATGACCGAGCACCACCACCGACCCGACCGGACCCGTGCGAACCCGGTGATCGCCGTGTTCGGCGGCTACGGTCACACCGCCCGCTTCGTCACGGCGGAACTGCTGGACCGCGGCTGGACACCGGTGCTGTCCGGGCGGGACGCGACGAAGCTCGCGGCGGCGGCCGCCGAACTCGGGGTGGAGTGGAAGCGCGCCTCGGTCGACGACCCGGCATCCCTGGACCACGCGATCGAGGGCGCGGCCGCCGTGATCAACTGCGCGGGCCCCTTCGCCGAGACCGTGCCGCCGCTCGTGGAGGCCGCGTTGCGGGCCGGGATCCACTACCTCGACGTCACCGGCGAGACCCTCGTCGCGATCGACACCTTCGACACCTACCGCGACGACCCGCGGGTGAAGGAGGCCGGGGTCGTGGTGGCCCCGGTGATGGCCTTCTACGGAGCGCTGGGCGACCTGCTCGCCACCGCCGCCATGGGGGACTGGCCGGCCGCCGACGAGATCTCCATCGCGGTGGCGCTGGACAGTTGGCACCCGACCCGGGGAACGCTGCTGGCCGGCGAGCGCCGGGCCGGCCGCCGGGTGGTCTTCACCGACCGCCGGCTCCAGGTCCTCGCGGGCGACGAACCGGCGCCGAAGGGGACGTGGACGTTTCCCGAGCCGTTCGGGGTCGAGGAGGTGGTCGGGGAGTTCTCCACCACCGACGTGATCACCGTTTCCCGACACCTGGACACCGCGCGGATCAACACGTTCCTGAACGTCACCCCGCTGAAGGACCTGACCGCTCCGCAGACCACGGGCCCCCGGTCGGCCGACGCCGCCGGCCGGTCGGATCAGGTCTTCCTGGTCGAGGTCGTCGTCCGCCGGGGGGACGAGGAACGGCGGGCGGTGGCCCGAGGCCGCGACATCTACGCCTTCACCGCGCCCATCGTCGTCGAGGCGGTCGAACGGATCGTGGCCGACGGCGGCATCAGGGGTGGCAACGGGGGCGTGGTGACGGCCGGGGAGGCCTTCGACGCCGAGGACTTCCTGCGGTCCCTGCCCCTGGACGAACTGGTGCTGGGCGGAGCGTGAACCCCGGGCGGACGCGCTCCGTCCGCCGGACGATGACGGCGCCGACACCCGACCCGACACCCGCCCGACGCGGCGCCGACACCGGGCGCGGCGCCACCGACGCGGACGGCGCCCGGACGCCGCGCGGGGTCCCCGGACCAGTGTCCGGGGACCCCGCGCGGGCGAGCCGGGTCAGGGCTTGGTGCGCTTGTCCCGCATCGAGTCCTTGACGCCCTGGGCGCGCTCCTTGGCCTCGCCCATGGCCTCCTTGGCCTTGCCCTTGGCCTGGTCGGTCTTGCCCTCGGCGGCCATCCGGTCGTTGCCGGTGACCTTCCCGGTGACCTCCTTGGCCTTGCCCTTCGCCTTGTCCATGCCGCCCTTGTCGGCCATGGTGCACTCCTTATGCTGGGGATGCTGACGGGGATCAAACTAGGTGATAACGGTCACGGGCGCGCGTCGAGAATCCGGCGTCGACTCTCACCGCACTCCCGCGCCCCGCCCCGGTGCCCCCCTCAGGAGGGCAGGACCGAGTCGTCGAACGTGCCCGCCCCGGGAAGCCCGTAGCGCGCCGCGATCAGGGCCGCGTCCGGGTTGCCCGTACCCGTCGCCGTGCACAGCAGCTCGGCGACCTCCTCCATGCGCCGCCGCGTCCGCGGGCTGCCTTCGAGGGCGTTCAGAAGGCTCAGCGTCTCGTACTCCCGGACGGCGGCGGGCAGCAGCGCGGGGTGGGCCATCAGCATGGAAGGAGTTCCCTTCTCGGCGGTCGATCTCTCTGCGCCGGCGTGTACCCCACTCCTCGTCGATCACACGGAAGCGCCGCTCCCGAAGGCGTCGCTCGGCGGATGCCGGCGAATTCCGGACGCGGCCGTTCGGCCGGTTCCACGCGGACACCGGAGCGGGAACCGACGGGCGCTGACGGCGCGCCCTCCCCACGCCATCTCGGACCGCCACCGACCGGCCGCGGGCCGTCCCGGGTCGCCCCGGCGGTGACCGCGACGGAGGATGGGGATCGTGATGACGGTTCTGGTGGTCGGTGTGGACGAAGGCGAGGAACTGGAACGGCTGCGGTCGCGCATCCAGAGCAACCCGCACTTCCAGGTCATCTCCCATGCTCGAGAGCCCGCCGTCGCCCTCGCCCACGCCCGGGTCCTGCTCCCCGACATCACCGTCCTGGCCCTGCCCGGCGGGCTCGACGCCGACCCGGCGGCGCTGGAGGTCTTCCGCGGGGTACGCGCCCTGGACCCGCCGAGCGGGGTCGTCCTGCGGACCGGCGCCGACACCCTCGTCGCCGAACTGGAGGGCGTGGCCGCCGAAGGCGCCGTACACGTCGTCCGCGAGGGCGACGCCGACGGACTGATGCGCGCCCTGCGCACCATCGGGCTGCGCCGCGCGAGCTGCGACCCGGACGAGATGACCTGACCTGATCTGGCCTGCCCGCCCGGGGCCGCCGGCCCGGCCGCCCGCGCCGCCTACGCCGCCCCGGGCGGACCTGCGGGGTCGGCGAAGCGTCGGAGGAACGCCAGCGCCGTGTCGGCGACCTCGCGCCAGCCGTGGTCGATGGTGAGGGCGTGGCCCCGGCCTGGGATCTCCGCGATCTCCGTCACCGCGTGCTCGTTGCGCGCCTGCTTCTTGTACGAGGCGTGGGCGATGGCCCAGGGCACGGTGTGGTCCTTCTCGCCCGAGAGGACCAGCAGCGGCCCGCGGTCGGCGCCGGTGGTCTCCACCTTCACCTCCGTCCACGGGTTGAGGTTGGCCGCGGCCGCCTGGAAGAGGGGTTCACCGGACGCCGGCACCGCGAAGCGCGCGTACAGCTCGCGGGCCTCCTCCTCGGGCACCGCGTTGGCGAACGAGTACCGGAACTGGTCGTACGTCAACGGCACCGCCCGGTGGTGGTTCGCCGGGTTGCCCAGGACCGCGCTCGCGGCGCGCAGGGACGACAGGGGCAGGGGCAGCACCCCGCGGAAGGGCGCGGGGTCGATGGCGACCGTGGCCCGGGACAGTCCGCGGCCCGCGATGATCTGGCCGATCAGTCCGCCGAAGGAGTGCCCGACCACGGCGGGCGTGCGGTCCAGGGCGCGGACGAGGCGGCAGAAGTGGTCGGCCACCTGCCCGACGCCCTTGCCCGCGAAGACCTCCGGGTGCTGCCGGGCCTCCTCGACGGTCTCCGGATCGTCCGGCCATCCGGGGGCCACGGCGATGTAACCGGCCTCCTCGAAGACGCCGGCCCACCGGTCCCAACTGGTGGGCAGCAGCCACAGGCCGTGGACGAAGACGACCGGGATCCGGCCCGAGGCGTTGGCCCGTTCGACCTGGGCGAGGTCCCGGGCGTACGAGGCGCCGGGTGCGTGGGATGACATGGGACTCTCCTGGGTCTGGCGCCGGCTCCCGGGCGGAACTCGGACTCGGCGGCACGCTAGGGGCCGCCGCAGGGGCGTTGACGCCGCTCAGTGCACACCCCTTGCGCCGCGGTGCACGAACGCGCCGTCACAGCGGGCCGATGTGTCCCGGCCACCTGCGGTTTCGGATTTCCGCCCGTGATCGGGGGGCTGGTCTACTGTGCGCTCGGGGAGGTGGCGTGCGGTGCCGTGGGGCCCCGCCGGCAGGACGACGGGAAGCACGGGGGAGCGGAGCCGACATGGAGACCGAGAGCGGTGCGCGCCCCGGGGAATCGGCGCCGGATCCGGCCGGGCGCGGCCCGGAACGCGAACTCCTGGCCCCGGCCCTGGACGCCGTGCGGGCGACGGGAGCGGCGTTCCTGTTGCGCGGCGATCCCGGGATGGGGAAGACCACGCTCCTCGACTGGGCCGAGGAGCGGGCCGGCCGCGCCGGCCTGCGCGTGCTGCGAATGGCAGGGGCCGAGGCCGAATCGGCACTCGCGTTCGCGGCCCTGCACCAGGTGCTGTGGCCGCTGCTCGACACCGCCCACCACCTTCCGGACGGTCAACGCCACCTGCTGGAAGCGGCCTTGGGCGTACGCGCGGACGAGACGCCCGCGGCGGGGGAGGTGGCCGGCGCCGCGCTCGCGCTGTTGGCCCGCGCCGCCGCCCGCCGGCCGATCGTCCTGCTCCTCGACGGCCTGCAGTGGGCGGACCCGCCCAGCGCCGCCGTGTTCCGGTTCATCGGGTCACGGGCGGCCGGGCTCCCGCTCGTCGTCATCGGCGCGACCCGGAACGAGGGCCGGTACGCCGCACGGGGGGTCGGCCGGCCGATCGATCTCGAACCGCTGGACGACGCACGCGCCGGCGACCTCCTGCGCGCGCTGCACCCCCACCTCGCCGAGTGGGCGCGCCGCCGGGTCCTGCGCGCGGCCGGCGGCAACCCCCTCGCCCTGCGGGAACTGCCCGCGGAGTTGGAACGGGCCGCCCCGGACCGGCTCGCCGTCGTCGTCGACCCGGAGACCGGCGAACTGCTCGGTGAACTGCCCCTGGGCGAACGTCTCGGCGCACTGTACGAGGACCGGCTGCGCGCCCTCCCCGAGGACGCCCGCCACGTCCTGCTGCGCGCGGCACTCGGCGCCCCGGCGGCGCCCGACGCGGCCGCGCGGGAGAGCGCCGCGCCCGCGGCGGCCGGCGGCGCCCGTACGGCCGACGACGCGCCCGCGACCATCGGGGCGCGGGCCGCCGGCACGTGGCGGCGGATCCAGGACTCCGGACTCGCGCACGTCGACCCGCGCACGGGCCGCGTGCGCTTCCACCACCCCCTGGTGCGCGCCGGCCTGGTCCACACCGCCTCGTCCGCGGAGCGCCGCGCCGCCCACCGCGACCTTGCCGAAGCCCTGCCCCCGGACAGTCCGCGGCGGCTCGCACACCTCGCGGCGGCCGCCATCGGCCCCGACGACGGCCTGGCCGCCCGGCTGGACGCCGCGGCGCGGACCATGGCGGAACGAGGCGCAGAGGCGGAAGCGGCGAGCGTCATGGCGCGCGCCGCCGGACTGACCGCCGACCCGGAGTGCAGGGCGGCGCGCCTCGTCGCCGCCGCGGCCCTGGCCGCCCGGGGCGGCCGACTCAGGTTCGCGGACCGGCTGCTCGCCGAGGCCGAGAACGAGGCCCGCCCGCGCACCCCGAGCCCGGCGGCCCTGTACGCCCTGGCCGTCGCCTACGTGCGGCTCCACCTCGACGGGGATCCGACCCCCTCGCTGCGGGGGCTGCCCGCAGTGCTGGACGCCGCCGCCCCCTTCCGCGACGCGGGGCAGCGCGCGGCACTGCTCGAACCGGCGCTGTTCATCCTCGTCATCGTCGCCTCGCACACCGGCGACGACCGGGCCCGGGCCGCCCTGGACCGCCATGTCGGGCAGGCCTCGGAACTGACCGTGCTGTGCCATCAGGCCTGGGCCGATCCGCCCCACACCGCCCGGGAGGTGCCCGCCCGGCTGCGGGCCGCCGTCGCGTCCCGGCCGGACGGGCCGGCGGACCCCCTCGCCGCCCGGTTGCTCCTGTGGACGGCGGTGGCGGTCGACGCCGTCGGCGACCACGCCGCGCTGTGGGACCGCCTGTCGTCCCGGAGCACCTATGTGACCCAGGCGTTCATCGAACTCGCCCGCGCCCACGACCACTTCCTCCACGGCCGGTGGGAGGAGTCCCTCGCCCTCGCCCGTCGGGGCGCGGCCGCCTCGGCCGCCCACGGCTACGGCTACAACGAGATGATGTTCCTCCTCCACCACGGCCAGGTCCTCGCCGGCCGCGGCGACACCGCCGGCCTGGAGGCGATCGCGCGGCTCCTGACGCCCTGGGCGGCCGACCGGCACCTGCGCCTGGTCACCGGCCGGCTGCTCGGCCTGAAGGCGCTGTGCGCCCTGGGACACGGTCGCGCCGCGGAGGCCTGGCACCACGTACGGTCCCTCACCCCGCCGGGAGGTCCGCTGCCGCGCCTGCCCTGGATCCAGCTGACCCTGCTGGACTTCGCCCAGGCCGCCGTGGAGACCGGCCACCGGGTCGAGGCGCAGGCCCACCTGCGCGCGGTGCGCGAGGCCGGGATCGCGGCCGTCTCCCCCCACCACGCCTTCCTGGTGGCCGCGGCCGAGGCCCTGGCGGCGGCCGACGACACGGCCGAGGAACGGTACACGGCCGCCTACGCCCTGCCCGGAGCCGAGGAGTGGCCCTTCGAACTGGCCCGACTCCACCTCGCCCACGGCGCCTGCCTGCGGCGCCGCTCCCGCCGCCGGGAGGGCGCCGCCCGACTGACGGCCGCGCACGCCGTGTTCGAGCGGCTGCGGTCTGCGCCCTGGGCCGGGCAGGCGGCCCGGGAACTCGCGGCCGCCGGAGGACCGGGCCCGGAGGCGACGGGAGCCGAACGCCCCACCGGCGAGGTCCGACACCCGCTCTCCGCACAGGAGTCGAGAATCGCCGAGCTGGCCGCCGAGGGGCTGACCAACCGCGAGATCGGTGCACGACTGAGGCTGTCCCCCCGCACCGTCGGCGCACACCTCTACAAGATCTTTCCCAAGCTGGGCATCACCACCCGGGGCGGGATGGCCCGCGCCCTGCGCGAAGGCGGGGCATCCGCTCAGGCGTCCGCCAGCGCCCGGGCCACCGCGGCCCGCGAGGTGATCCCGAGCTTGGGGAAGACCTTGTAGAGATGGCCGGCGACGGTACGCGGGGACAGCCGCAGCGCCGCACCGATCTCCTTGTTCGTCAGCCCGGTGGCCACCAGACGCGCGATGCGCAGCTCCTGGGCCGTCAGCGGTTCCCGGCCGGCCGCCCCGCCGTCCACCGGCCGTCCCGCCGCGCGCAGTTCCTCCCTGCACTGCTCGGCCCACGGATCGGCCCGCAGCTCCAGGAAGGAGTGGTACGCCGTACGCAGCGCGTCCTCGGCCTCGTCCCGCCGACCCCGCCGGCGCAGCCAGGCACCGTGGGCCAGCCGCAGTCGCGCCAATTCGAAGACCCACCGGCCGGCGCCCGGTACCGCGTACGCGGCGGCGTACCGTGCGTCCGCCTCCTCGACGTCGGCCTCCTCCGAGCCGACCGTCAGGGCGTGCGCCGCCGCGAGCAGGAAGGCGTGGTGCTCGGAGATCTCCCCGATCCGGGCCGCACGCGCGGCGGCCACGTGCGCCGCGGCCTCCGCCTGCCTCCCGCACCGCACGGCCGCCAGGACGAAGTCGAAGAACGGCAGGTGGAACCAGGGCAGTCCGAGCGGCAGTTCACCCGGGGCCATCAACCGCCGCAGCGTGCCGTAAGCCTCCTCGTACCGCCCGTGCGCCAGCGCGGCCAGCGCACCCAGATGGGCCAGGTGATCGGTGACGAAACGCATCCCGGCCTTCGTCGCGGCGGGCTCGATCCGGGCCGTGATCGCGCGCAGCCCCTCCTCGTCGCCCCTCCCCGCCAGGAAGTGGGCGTGGTAGTGCCGGAACAGCAACGCGTTGCAGTGGTAGCCGAGTTCCTCGGCGGCGTCCGCCTCCCGCAGGCACTCCTGCGCCGTGTCCCAGCGGCCGCGCAGGAAGTGCCGATAACACTTGGCCTTGGCCACCGAGCCCTGCGTGGCGAACGCGTGCTGCCCGGCGAAGAGCCGCCACAGACCCGAGTCCGCGCCGTCCACCGCGCAGGCGGTCCAGAGCAGCAGCCAGGAGTGCCCCGCCTCCTGACCCGTCGCCATGCGCTCGGCCATCGCCCGCAGCTCCCTCTCCACACCGTGCGCGGTACGGGGCGGATCGGCCCAGGCGCGGTGGCACAGACGGGCGGCCGGGGACACCTGTCCCAGGTGTGCCTCCAGGGCCCGCCGCCCCCGGGGATCGCCGGTGTACGCCGTGGCCAGCAACAGTTTGAAGAAGGCCTGTTCCACCAGGTCGCCGAACGGCTCCCCGACGGAGCCGGCAAGGCCCGCGAGAGCCTGCGGCAACAGCGTGAACGACGAGTCGAAGTCCACGTGATGGCTCTGGTCCACGTACACGACCGCGTACGCGAACAAGGGGGCGATGTCCGCCGGCACCGGCCCCTGCTTGAGCTCCTCGACCAGCCGGGCCGTGTACGGAAGCCGACCGCCGCGCGCCGACATCACCGCGGCCAGCGTCAGACGCCTCGCCCGACTGTCGGGGTCGGTGCTGTGCGCCGCCGCGCGGTCCAGGAGCAGCGCCCCCTCCGCATCGCCCCCGCGGAGCGCGAGCCGTGATCCGGCCTCCTGGAGCCGCGCGGCGAGCGGCTCGCCGGGCGCCTCGGCGGCGGAGGCCTCGTGCAGGAGACGTCGTACGTCCCCCTCGGGCAGGTCCGCCGCCAGGGCCCGGTGGGCGGCCCGCCGCTCCGTCTCCGAGGCCGAGGCGATCACCGCGCTGCGGACGAGCGGATGCCGGAACGCCAACCTGCCGGCGTGGTCCAGCCGGGCCAGACCGCTCGCCTCGATCCGGTCGAGCACCTGCTCCGCCCGGTCCCCGCCGGCCGCCCGCCACCACGTGCCCCCCTGTCCCGCGGACCCGTCGCCGCCGAGCGCGGCCGCCAGCAGCACCCTCGTCGTCTCCGGGGACAGCGACTCCAGGCGTTGCGCGAACAGCCGCTCCAGTCGTTGCCCGAGCGGCAGACGTTCCGGCAGCGGCACGGTGCCCCGCCGGTGCTCCCGACCCAACTGCCGGGGCAGTTCGGCCAGGGCGAGCGGATTGCCGGCCGCCTCGTCCACCACCCGCGCGGCCGTGGTGGCGGCCAGGCCCGGATGCCACTGGCGCAGCAGGGCGGCGGCGTCGTCGCCCGACAGCGCGTCCACGTCCAGGGGATGGGTGGACCACCCCTCCAGGGCGGAACCGTCCGGACGCGTCGTGGAGACCATCACCAGCGGGAGATCACAGATCCGATGGCGGAGGAAGGCGAGGACGGCCCTGCTGGAGGAGTCCACGCAGTGCAGGTCGTCCACCAGGATCAGCAACGGCCGGCGGCGCGCCGCCTCCGCCAGCAGCCCGAGGGCCGCCGCTCCGACCGTGAAGCCCCCCGGCGGAAGGCCCTCCCGGAGCCCCAGCGCGCGTTCCAGGGCGGCCCGTTGGTGTTCCGGGAGCGCCCGCGAGCCGCCCAGCAGTGGTCGCAGCACCTGGTCCAGCACACCGAAGGCGGTCGTCACCTCGGCCTCCGCGCCGACGGCGCGCAGGACGGTGAACCCGGCCTCGGCGGCGCGTGCCGCCGTCCAGTCCAGCAGCGCGGTCTTGCCGATCCCCGCGTCGCCCCGCAGGACCGTCGCCGAGCCGCCCGCGCCGGAGCGGGCGTCGCGCAGCGCCCGCTCCAGCACCAGCCGTTCGCGCTGCCGGCCGACGAGGCGCGGTCCGTCGCTCCCGGGGCTCTCGCTGCTCTCGGCGTTCTCGGTCAGTGCGGTGTCGTCGGTGACCACGGCGTCATCGGTGACCACGGTGTTCTCGGTGACCACGGATCCCCCCAGCCGGCCGGGGCGTGGGCCGGGCGTCACGCTCACCGGAAGCGGCCGCCCCAGCCCCCTCCGCCCCGATCCGCCCGCGCGGCGGCGACGTCCGAGTGCCACGCCATTATCCCGTACGGGCGAAGCGTCGCGGCGACGTCCGGTGTTGCCCCAGCCTGCACGGTTGTTGCTCCTCGCCGCACCGAACGCCCCGCGCCCTACCCATCCGTACCGCCCCGGCGCAGGCTGAGGGGCGAGGGCAGGCGCGCGACGCGCGGCCCGGATTCCGGCACAGCGCCTCGGCCTCCGAGGCAGCGCACAGACCAGGGGGCCGCATGAGCCTGACATCCATGTCCCGAACCACCGGAGCGGATCGGTCGCAGACGCACACGAGCGCGGACGGGCTCGCGGACACGGGCCCCGCACCGGACGGGGCGAGCCTGGCCGAGGCCTTCGTCCCCCTGGTGCTCACCGACGGCGAGGCCGCCCGTTTCAGCGGCCGGGTCGACTCCCGCACGCTGGGCTTCCTCCACGTGAGCACGGTCCGGGGTCCGGCCGGGTCCGGCCTCGCCCTGGAAGCCTCGGCGGTGCCCGGCGGGCACCTCCTCCTGGGTGTCCTCTCGGACGGTCGGGCGCGGTTGGTCCCCGGCACCGGCCAGGGCACATCCCCCGCCGGGGAAGGAGACCCGGAGGGGGCGCTGCGGCCGTCGGACCTGTTCGTCCTGGACGGCGCGGAGCCGTTCGCCCTCCACGCGTACGAGGACTTCCGCCTGCACCTCGTGCGGATCCCGCGCGGCTCCCTCGCCGTCACCGGTGAGCGGATCCGTGACCTGGTCCGCCGTGACCTGCCCCTGCGCGGCCCGGTGGCCCCGCTGCTCGGGCCCCTGCTGCGGACCCTGGCCGAGAAGGCCCCGGGGTACTCGGCGCGCACGGCCCTGCACCTGGCCGGCAACGTCGCCGAACTCGTCGCCGCCCTGGCGGTGGAGACGGACGATCGCGGGGCACGGCCGGGACGGCGGCACGAGCGCGAGGAGCTCACCCGCCGGCTGCGCGCCCACATCGACGAGTCCCTCTGGGACCGCGGACTGTCACCCGTGACCGTCGCCGCCGCACACCACGTGTCGATCCGCTACCTGCACAAGCTCTTCTCGGAGCACGACAGCACGGTCGGGCGCTGGATCCAGCACCGCCGACTGGAGGAGGCGCGCCGGGAACTGGCCCGGCCCGGACGGACCGACACCGGCGTGGCCGTCGTCGCCGGTCGCTGGGGGTTCGCCAGCGCGGCCCACTTCAGTCGCAGTTTCCGTACGGCGTACGGAATGTCGCCGAGCGCCTGGCGGGACTCCCGGGTCCGGCCGCCGGGGAACACCGCCGGCTGAACCCGGCCCTCCGGCCCCGGCTCTTCCTGCCCCGGCGGATTCCGTGCCGCGTCACGCGCGCGGGGGTGGGGGCGGGGAATCCGCGGCGTCGAGGGCGGCCGCCCGCCACTGGCGGGGCGAGTGCCCGTACACGGCCTTGAAGGCCCGGCTGAAGTGCGCCGGGCTGCGGAACCCCCAGCGCTGGGCCACCGCCGAGATGGACGGGCTCACCCGACCGCGCCGGCTCAGCTCCCGCTCGCACTGTTCGACGCGCCGCTGGTGGACCAGCCTGCCCACCGTGATGTCCTCCGCCTCGAAGAGCCGGTGCAGGTAGCGCACCGAGATGCCGTGGGCCGCGGCTATGCGCTCCGGGGACAGGTCCGGGTCGCCGAGGTGACGATCGATGTGCTCCCGGACGGAGCGGAGCAGCGCCTCACGCCCCGGGCAGGCGGGACCGTTCCCCTCCTGCGGCTCCTCGGTCCACTCGTTCACGAGCGCGGCCACGAACTCCGTGACGACACCGCCCAGTCGCTCGCCCACCGGCACGGGCATCGTGTCGGTCGACGCGCCGAGACCGTGCAACAGGGGCCCCAGCAAGCCCGCCACACCGTCCCCACCGACCGGCACGACGCGCCCGAGGACGGGGCGCAGGGCCGCCATCGAGAGACCCAGGGCGTGCGCCGGCAGCCGGCAGAGCAGTACCGACGCTCCTGGGGCGCGCTCCAGGGCGAACGGCCGGCGCAGGTCGATCAGGGTCAGTTCGCCCGCTCCGACGGTGGCGCCGCGGCCGTCCTGGGTGACGGAGGCCGTGCCGTGCCGGGGCAGTACGACGGCGACGGCGTCCAGGGGTTCCCGCAACACCGTCCGCGGTGTACGACTCAGCTGTGCGGGCGCCGCCTGCCAGTCGAGCAGGCGCAGGTATCCGAAGCCGCGACATCGGGGGGCGTCGCCCTCGGGCCCGTCCGGCCAGGAGCCGGCCGATACGGGCGCCAACCAGCGCGCGAGGTCGGCGGCGCCGTCCGTGTTCCGCTCCGCGTCGGCATCCGGCGGTGCGGCGGGTGCGGTGAGAGCACGCACACAGACTCCCTTCGGCCGCCTCGGAGAACAACAGGACGCACGGGGGAGAGGGGGCGGCTGCCTTCCCGCGGTACTGCTTCCGAGTCTGTGGCGCCGCCGGCGACGACGGGTAGGTCATATGACTGCCGACCGGCTCCCGCACGCGCCTGCCGCCTGCCGCTTCACGCACCCGTGCGCCCGGCGAACCGTGCGCGCAGCGTCACGTACGGGCACGGTGCCGCCGTCGAAGTCCCGACCGGTGTTCCGTAGGGTGGGTCTCCGGTGCCGCGGCATGACCGGATCCGGCACCGAGCGCCAGCCTGCCCGGCCGTGGGGGGCCGTCAGGGGCCGCTCCGTCGAAGGCCCGCGGCCACGCCCCGTACAGGAGTCCCCGTGCAGGAGTGCCCGTGAACAACGACGACGAGGTCGCCCGGCCGGGACCCGTTCTCGAACGCCAGGTTCGGGCCTTCGTGCGGTGCCACGCGTGCCCGACGGAACGCGACGGGCTGGACATCGCGGCCTCGCGCGCCCGCATGTCGGACCTCTGGGACGGCGGCGACGCGCCACACGAACCCGACGTCGTGGAGGAGTGGCTGGCCGTCCCGGGTCCGGCGGGCCGGCGGATCCGCGTACGGATCCTGCGCCCGGCCGACAGCGACGGACCCCTGCCCGTGGTCCTCTACCTGCACGGAGTGGGCTGGATGCTGACCGACGCCCACGCGCACCGGCAACTGGTCACCGACCTCGTCCTCGGCGCCGATGCCGCCGTGGTCATCCCCGAGTACGACGATCCGGGCGACGCACGCCACCCCGGCGCCGTCGAGCAGGCCCACACCGTCGCGCGTTGGATCGCCGGTCAGGGGGGCGAGTGCGGTCTGGACGGGACCAGGATGGCCGTGATCGGCGTCAGCGCCGGCGCGCACCACGCGGCGGCCCTCACCCTGCTGGCGAACCGGTCCGGCGGGCCGCGCTTCCTCCAGCAGGTCCTGGTGTGCCCGGCGACCGACGCCGCGATGGACACCCCCTCCTACGAGGAGTTCGCCGAGGGGTACTTCCTGGGCCGCGCCGCGATGCGGGACTACTGGGAGCGGTACGCACCCGACGCCGAGACCCGCGCGCAGCGTGCCGTCTCCCCGCTCAGGGCGTCGAGCGAACAGCTCAGGGGGCTGCCGGCGGCGCTGGTCCTCACCGCGGAGGCCGACGTGCTGCGCGACGAGGGTGAGGCGTACGCGGCGCGGCTGAGGGAGGCGGACGTCCCCGTGGTGTCGGTCCGCTACCACGGCACGATCCACGGATTCGTCCTCTTCGACCTGCTCCGCGGCACGCACGCCGCACGCGCGGCCCGCATCCAGATCACGGACACCCTGCACATCGCCCTGCATCAACCGGGAAGGTGAGACCTGCGCCACTCGCTGGGAGTCAGTCCGTACGCGGCCTGGAACCTGCGGCTGAAGTGACTCGCCCCGGCGAACCCGCAGCGGGCGGCGACCGCGGCGACGGTGAGACCCGTGTACCGGGCGGAGGCGAGCATCCGTCGTGCCAGCGCGAGGCGTTCGGTGATGAGCCACTGTTCCAGGCTGATGCCCTCACGGCTGAGGACCGCGTACAACTGGCGTACGGAGACCGCGTGTTCGGCGGCGAGGCGCTCAGGGGTGAGGTCCCCGTCGGTGAGGTGGCGACGGGCATGCGCCAGGACGCGGGATGCCAGGGTGTCGTCCATGGCCTGCCTGGTCTCCGGTGCCCGCTCGCCCGCGCCGGCCGAGAGCAGCAGCGCACGGACGAGTTCGACGGTGGCGTTCGCCAGTGCCGGGGCGCCGGGGTCACCCTCCAGCCGTCCGGGGTCCCGCCAGAGTCCGCGCAGGTGGTTCAGGACCAGGTCGTACAGGGGGCTGGCGCGCAGTTGGAAACCGGCCCGCAGCACGGTGTCGACCGGGACGCCGAGCCGCTCGGCGTCCAACATCAGCGACTGCGAGGCCCCGTCGCCGGACCAACCGAAGGACCGCGGTGTCAGTTCGTGGAACACGCAGATGTCGTCCGGTCCGAACACCTGGCGCTGCCCGGCGAGTTCGGCCCGGCCGAGTCCGCGCGGCTGGAGGGCGACGGACACCACCGGGTTGCTGCGGTGCCGGCGCACGTGCAGGTTCGTGCGGTGCACCGTGAAACCCGAGTTCCGCGTGGAGAACAGCGGGAGGCCGCCGACCTGCCACAGCTCCATCCGCGCGTGGATGGACGCCCCGCCGTCCTCGTGGACCACGTGGTTGGGCACCGAATCGTCGGTCAGCGTGT
Organism: Streptomyces sp. NBC_01426; assembly: GCF_036231985.1. GTDB lineage: Bacteria > Actinomycetota > Actinomycetes > Streptomycetales > Streptomycetaceae > Streptomyces. The sequence goes on along the minus strand of NZ_CP109500.1, from coordinate 845,569 downwards.
GGTGGAAGGCCGCCACCCGCTCGGCCGGTGCCACGGTGGCCAGATCCAACAGCAGCACGGCGCCCCCCCATGTGACCAGCGAGGGAAGCATTCTGCATCATTACCCGCCGTAACCGGTCGCCCGGCGGCGGCGGGTGCGGACGGGCTCCGTGGAAGCGCAGGGCCGCGAGCCTGTCCGTGACCAGCCGCCGGAGCGCGTCGGGGTCGTGGGGGAGGGGCCCGGATCCGAAGCCGAAGGCGACCCGGATCTCCGTGTTGTCGCGCACGGGCATCATGCCGAAGCCCGCGTCGCCGTCCCGCCCGGCACCGCGTGGCCGCGGCCACGACCGTCGCCGCACCCTCTCCGTCGCGGGTGACCCCCGGCCGGCCGGCCCCCGACCTTCTCCAGGCTGGTGGGCGCCCTCGAGGACGGCTGCGACCTGAGGCTGGACGCGCTCTTCGACCTGGGCCTCACGGCGCTGCCGGACGGGCTGAACCCCCTGTTCGACGGTCCGCCGGCCGCCCCGCCGGATGCGTGAGGGAAGCGGGTTTTGCATAGACATGCGTTTCGGTGCATACTCTTCCCATGTCTAAGGTTCTCACCTCCCTGCCCGCCGGCGAGCGCGTCGGCATCGCCTTCTCGGGCGGCCTCGACACCTCGGTCGCGGTCGCGTGGATGCGCGACAAGGGTGCCGTCCCGTGCACCTACACCGCCGACATCGGCCAGTACGACGAGCCCGACATCGGCTCGGTGCCCGGGCGGGCGCAGGCCTACGGGGCCGAGGTCGCGCGCCTGGTCGACTGCCGTGCGGCTCTGGTCGAGGAAGGCCTGGCCGCGCTCGCCTGCGGCGCGTTCCACATCCGCTCCGGCGGCCGTGCCTACTTCAACACCACCCCGCTCGGCCGCGCCGTCACCGGCACGCTGCTGGTCAGGGCGATGGTCGAGGACGACGTACAGATCTGGGGCGACGGCTCCACGTTCAAGGGCAACGACATCGAGCGGTTCTACCGCTACGGCCTGCTCGCCAACCCCCACCTGCGCATCTACAAGCCGTGGCTCGACGCCGCCTTCGTCTCCGAGTTGGGTGGACGCAAGGAGATGTCGGAGTGGCTGGTCGCCCACGGGCTTCCCTACCGGGACAGCACCGAGAAGGCGTACTCGACCGACGCCAACATCTGGGGCGCCACCCACGAGGCCAAGACGCTGGAGCACCTGGACACCGGCGTGGAGTCCGTGGAGCCGATCATGGGCGTGCGGTTCTGGGACCCCTCGGTCGAGATCGCCGCCGAGGACGTGACGATCGGCTTCGACCAGGGCCGTCCGGTGACGATCAACGGCAAGGAGTTCTCCTCGCCGGTCGACCTGGTGATGGAGGCCAACGCGATCGGCGGCCGGCACGGCATCGGCATGTCGGACCAGATCGAGAACCGGATCATCGAGGCGAAGAGCCGCGGCATCTACGAGGCTCCCGGCATGGCCCTGCTGCACGCCGCGTACGAGCGCCTCGTCAACGCGATCCACAACGAGGACACCGTCGCCCAGTACCACAACGAGGGTCGGCGCCTCGGCCGGCTCATGTACGAGGGCCGCTGGCTGGACCCGCAGGCCCTCATGGTCCGCGAGTCGCTCCAGCGCTGGGTCGGCTCCGCGGTCACCGGCGAGGTGACCCTGCGGCTGCGGCGCGGTGAGGACTACTCGCTCCTCAACACCACGGGCCCGGCCTTCAGCTACCACCCGGACAAGCTCTCCATGGAGCGCACCGAGGACTCGGCGTTCGGCCCGGTGGACCGCATCGGTCAGCTCACGATGCGCAACCTCGACATCGCCGACTCGCGCGCCAAGCTGGAGCAGTACGCGGGTCTCGGGATCGTCGGCACGGCCCGCCCCGCGCTGGTCGGCGCCGCCCAGGCGGCCGCCACCGGCCTGATCGGCAGCATGCCCGAGGGCGGCGCGGAGGCCATCGCCTCGCGTGGTGAGGTCTCCGGCGACGACGAGCTGCTGGACCGCGCCGCGATGGAGTTCGGCACCGACTGATCCGGTCGCCGACCCGGGCCCCGGGAGGCGCGCACATCGTTGCGCGTCGCCCCCGGGCGTGGTGGAGACGTACGAGCCGGGCCCGCATGGCGGGCCCGGCTCCTTCATGTCGTGGGGCGGGAGCGGGTGGTGGCCACGCTCCTTCACCGAGAGGGGAGTTGCGGGGCCGCCTTTTCGAATGGCGAACTTTTACAGAAAACAGTCGGGATATGCCGTGTCTCGCACCGATATCCGGCTTCACGTGAAGAACACTTGTCGGCGTTCACGCGTCAACGGATATCCACGAAAGGAGCAACTCGAAGAAACAGTTCGGCTGTCTCGCATCCGAATACGGAGGTATCACGATGCCCCACTCCACGACGGACGCTCGTAAAGCCCTATTTCGCCGAAAAACCGCTCGGCTCGCATCTCCGCTCCTGGTCCTCGTCACCATCGCAACCCCCGCCGGCACCGTGGTTCCGGCGCACGCGGCCGCCGCCGAGGTGGCCCCCGCCTACGGCAACAAGGCATTGGCCGTGGCGGCTTCCAAAGAGGGCGCACCGTACGCGCGCGGCGCGACGGGCCCCGAACGCTTCGACTGCTCCGGATTGATGCTCTACGCCTTCCGGCAGGCCGGCAAGAAACTGCCACGCACCGCCGAGCAGCAGTACGCACACACCCGGCCCGTCCCTTCCGTCCAACGCGCGGCAGGAGACCTGGTGTTCTTCCCCAAGGGCTCGACCGTGGGACACGTCGGCATCTACGCCGGCAACGACAAACTCTGGCACGCGCCGCGTCCGGGCGCCTCGGTGCGCCTGGAACGCATCTGGACCGGCAACGTCCGCTACGGCCGGGCCACATGACCTGTCCGACTCCTCCGCCGGCCTCGTACGGCTCGCCGGGATCGCCCACAGGGGGTCCCAACCCCGCTCCCCAAAGCGGTTGTTGTCGACGGCGCACGGAGCCTCGGACCGCCCTGCGCGACGGATCGCGGCACGCGCCTACGCGGCGCCCGCCCCGACGGCCGCGCGCGCCGAATCCAGGGCGCCGGTCGCCGATCGGCCCGTCGCGTCGAACTCCAGCGACGTCAGGCCCGCCGCCGTGACGTCGAGGTGGCTGGCGGCCGTGCGCAGGTCGGGCGCCGAGAGGCCGGAGGTCGCGTACGGGCGGAGCGGCGTGATCGCGCCGCGGAGCCGGTCCGCTGCCACCACCGCGGCCACCGCGTCGGGGTGCGGCCCGCGCAGCCGGTCCAGTGCGGTGCGCAGGTCCGCGCTCGCCGCCTGCGCGGCCCGTACCCGCCGCTCCCGCGCCGGCGGAGGCCCGTACTCCACCACCGTCGCCACGCGCTCCAGGAAACGGGCGTGGGTCTCCAGCAGGGTCTGCAACCGCTCGGGCAACCGGCGCTCCTCGCGGGCGGGCCACACGAACAGAACGGTCACGGCGGCGAGCAGGGCCCCCAGGGCGTTGTTCGTGAGGCGCTGGAGCACGTCGCTCCACACCACATGGGCATGGGTCTCGGTCAACAGGATCAGTACCGGTGTGCCGAAGACGGGCCAGAAGCCGTAGTTCCAGCCCCGCATGGGCCGGGCGATGCCACCGCACACGGTGATCGCGATCGCCGCGGCGACCGGTCGGCCCGAGGTGAGGGCGAGCAGGACGACGGTCAGGACGCAACCGAGGCACAGCCCGATGAGTCGCTTCGTGATCCTGGTGCGGGTGGCGCCCCAACTGGGTCGCAGGGTCGTGAGGATGCCGACGAGCGCCCAGGAGGCGTGCGGCACGTCCAGCCAGGTCAGTCCTGCGTAGGCGACGGTGAAACACACGCAGATCCGTACGGCGTAGCGCAGTCGCGGGTTCCCCTCGCGCGCCGCCCCGCGGAGCGCGGCGAGGCTCTCGCCGACGCCGCGGCGGGCCGGGCGGGGCCCGGCGGTCGGCGCCGCGTAGGTCCCGCCGAGGAGCGGCACGAGCAGGACCGCGCCGGCCCACGCCGAACCGCCCGCGAAGAGCAGCAGGTGGGGGCCCGTGTCCGGGACCGACTGCGGTCCCACGGCCATCACCAGCGTGATCAGCGGGGTGACGCCCACATCGGTCAGCGGCGACAGCAGGCACAGGACGGCCGAGACGAGCAGCACCGTCCAGAGCAGGTCCCCGGCGAGCAGCCCGACGGCGGTGGTGGTCGTGAGCAGGACCGTACGGAAGGCGGCCTGCCGAACCCGATCGGCGGCCGTTGCCTTCGGCACCGCCAGCGAGGTGAACCAGGCGCCGAGGGAGACGACGCCGGCCTCCCGCGGCCACCCCGTGGCCGCCCCCACCAGGACCGGCGCGCCGACCATCAGGGCCATGGCGACGGCGAGGTGCCAGTCGTAGCGGCCGGAACCCTCACGCGCGAGGTACACCCCGCGCCACTCGCGGACCGTCGAGCCGAGCGCGGAAGCGAAACGGGGGCGGGGAGCGGCCATGCGCCGGAGTCTAGGGCGGCCCCGTCGGCCGACCCCTCATTGCGGCTGTGTCGACGTTCCCCCGACCCGAGGTCCGGGTCGGCCGTGGGGGCCGACCCGGACGCCGCGATCAGACGAGGTCGAACCGGTCCAGGTTCATCACCTTGTCCCACGCGGCGACGAAGTCCTTCACGAACTTCTCCTTCGCGTCGTCGCTCGCGTAGACCTCCGCGACCGCGCGCAGCTCGGAGTTCGAGCCGAAGACGAGGTCGGCGCGGGTACCGGTCCACTTGACCTCACCCGTGGAGGAGTCGCGACCCTCGAAGGTGTTCGCGTCCTGGGACGTCGCCGTCCACGTGGTGCCCAGGTCGAGCAGGTTGGCGAAGAAGTCGTTCGTCAGCGACTCGGGCGTCTTGGTGAGGACGCCCGCCGACGACCGCTGGTGGTTCGCGCCGAGCACGCGGAGCCCACCCACGAGGACCGTCATCTCGGGCGCGCTCAGCGTCAACAGGTTCGCCCGGTCGATGAGCAGGTACTCGGCCGGCAGCCGGTTGCCCTTGCCGAGGTAGTTGCGGAAGCCGTCCGCGGTCGGCTCCAGGGCCGCGAACGACTCCACGTCCGTCTGCTCCTGGGACGCGTCCACCCGGCCCGGGGTGAAGGGCACCCGCACGTCGAAGCCCGCGTTCTTGGCGGCCTGTTCGACGGCCGCGCCGCCGGCCAGCACGATCAGGTCGGCGAGCGAGACCTGCTTGCCGCCGGACCGGGCGGAGTTGAAGGTCTCCCGGACGCCCTCCAGCGTGCGCAGTACCGTCGCCAGCTCGTCGGGGTTGTTGACCTCCCAGCCGCTCTGCGGTTCGAGGCGGACGCGCGCACCGTTGGCGCCACCGCGCTTGTCGCTGCCGCGGAACGACGAGGCGGACGCCCACGCCGCGGACACCAGCGCGGACACCGACAGGTCCGAGGCGAGGACCCGACGCTTGAGGTCGGCGACGTCGTCCGCGTCGACGAGCGCGTGCGTCACCGACGGGAGCGGGTCCTGCCACAGCAGCGTCTCGGAGGGGACCTCCGGGCCGAGGTAGCGCACGACCGGACCCATGTCACGGTGCGTCAGCTTGAACCACGCGCGGGCGAAGGCGTCCGCGAACGCGGCCGGGTTCTCGTGGAAGCGCCGCGAGATCTGCTCGTACGCCGGGTCGACGCGCAGCGACAGGTCGGTCGTCAGCATCGTCGGCGCGTGGCTCTTGGACGCGTCGTGCGCGTCGGGAACGGTGCCCGCCCCGCCGTTGTCCTTCGGCCGCCACTGGTGCGCGCCCGCCGGGCTCTTGAACAGCTCCCACTCGTATCCGAAGAGGATGTCGAAGAAGGTGTTGTCCCAGGTCACCGGGGTGTTCGTCCAGATGCCCTCAAGGCCGCTGGTGATCGTGTCCCCGCCCTTGCCGGTGCCGAAGGTGTTGCTCCAGCCCAGACCCTGCTGCTCGATGGACGCGGCCTCGGGGTCGTTGCCGACGTGGTCCGCCGGGCCCGCGCCGTGGGTCTTGCCGAAGGTGTGACCACCCGCGATGAGGGCGACCGTCTCCTCGTCGTTCATCGCCATGCGACGGAACGTCTCACGGATGTCGCGCGCCGCGGCGAGCGGGTCGGGGGTGCCGTTCGGGCCCTCGGGGTTGACGTAGATCAGGCCCATCTGGACCGCGCCGAGCGGGTTTTCCAGCTCGCGGTCGCCGGTGTAGCGCTCGTCGTCGAGCCAGGTCGTCTCGGGACCCCAGTAGACGTCCTCGTCGGGCTCCCACACGTCCGCGCGGCCGCCGGCGAAGCCGAAGGTCTCGAAGCCCATCGACTCCAGGGCGACGTTGCCGGTCAGGATCATGAGGTCGGCCCAGGAGATGTTCTGGCCGTACTTCTTCTTCACCGGCCACAGCAGGCGGCGGGCCTTGTCGAGGTTGCCGTTGTCCGGCCAGCTGTTGAGGGGGGCGAAGCGCTGCTGCCCGGCACCGGCGCCGCCGCGGCCGTCGCTGATGCGGTAGGTGCCCGCGCTGTGCCACGCCATACGGATCATGAACGGGCCGTAGTTGCCGAAGTCGGCCGGCCACCAGTCCTGCGAGTCCGTCAGGACCGCGGCGATGTCCCGCTTCACGGCCGCGAGATCGAGGTTGTTGAACGCCTCGGCGTAGTCGAACTCCTCGCCGAGCGGGTTGGCCACGGCGGGGTTCTTGGCGAGGATCTTCAGGTTGAGCCGCTCCGGCCACCACTGGCGGTTTCCACCGCCCTGGGTCGGGTGCGCGGCGCGCTCGTGCGCGACCGGGCAGCCACCTCCGCCCTCGTTCGTCTTCGCGTCTACGACGATTGCGTCATGGTTCTCAGACATGGGAATCCTTCCGGGCCAAGCGGATCACGGTGCCAGGCAACTGCGGGCGGCGGAACAGCGAAACGTACGGGTTCAGGACGCAGGGGGCAGGAGCGGACGCCGGCGACCACACGGTGCGCGTGCCGAACCCGACCGGTGCCCGGTCGGTCGGACGCGGCCCGGCTGCTGCGCGGGGGCGGTCCGTCACGTCGGTGTCTCCTGCGGTGCTGAAAATCTTCCTGTCCCTTGGCTGTCGACAGAACCGATCCTACGATGGACAGAATCCAAGTCAAGAAGGGCACCAGACTCATATCCCATAGGATTCCGGACGGGCCGACGAACTCCGGGCTCCCACCGAACCTGAAAAGGTGAACCGACATGAGTGACCTGCTGGGGCGACTGCGGGGGCGTGGCTGGAGGATGACCTCCCAGCGGCGTGTCGTGGCGGAGGTACTCGATGGTGATCACGTGCACCTGACGGCCGACGAGGTGCACGCCCGCGCGGTGGAGCGGCTGCCCGAGATCTCGCGGGCGACCGTCTACAACGCCCTCGGTGAGCTGGTGGTCCTGGGCGAGGTCAGGGAACTGTCCACCGACGGACGAGCGAAGCGCTACGACCCCAACGCGCACCACCCGCACCACCACCTGGTGTGCTCCGGCTGCGGGACCATCCGCGACGTCCATCCGACCGGCAGTCCCCTGTCCGACCTCCCCGCGGAGGAGCGGTTCGGGTTCTCCGTCTCCGCGGTGGAGGTCACCTACCGCGGCCTGTGCCCTTCCTGCGCGTAGGCGTTCACGCGCGACCGTTCACGCGCGACCGTGCCTCGATGACATCAGCGCCGATCCGACCGGATCCGGGGCGGCTTCGTCGCGCTTGACGGCGGGGGTGAAACATATGACACTCGAAGTGCAATTAGTGTCGTCCTCCAGTGATCGAGGGGTCGAAATGTCAGCCACTGTCGAGACCCGCAGGTCCCCGGGCGTGGCGCCGTCCGACCTCCACACGGCGGAGCGGACACCGCAACCGCCCGCGCGAGCCGCCCGCGCCTGGGTGTCCCGGCACGCCGAGGCCGTCGCCTACGGGGTGGCGGGCCTGGTCATGGGCGCGGTCTGGGCCCTCGGCGGTGACACTCCGCCCGCCGAGCACGCGCTGCGCGTGCTGGCCATCCTCGCCGTGGCCGCGCCTGCCATGATCCTGAACGGCCGCCGACGGGCCCGCGCCGGGACGGCCCGCGACAAGCGGCTGGTTCTCTCGCTCCTGGCGGCCAAGGTGTTGCTCGTGGCCGGCGCGCTGCTCCTCGACCTGATCCTGGGCGCATGGCTCCCCGAGCCGAGCCTCGTCACCGCCGGCTGCCTGTGCGTCCTCGTGGCGGCGGGCGGGCCCGCCCTGCACGCGAGGCTGTCCGGCCACGGTCACACGCCGCCCCCGGCGGCCGGGGTTCACCGCCCCGAATCCGTCGAATCCGCCCGATCCGTCGAACCCGCCTGATCCGCCGCCTGATCGGTCGCCGCCAGAAGGGCGTGCACCGAGGTCTCCATGGCGCGGTGCGCCGCGTCGACGTCGAGTCCGCTGCTGCGCCAGTGGTACCAGGCGCCCCAGGTGGTCACGGCGTCCAGACCGTTGAGCAGGTCGGCCGCCCGCCCGGCCGGTGCCCGGCCGAGTTCCTCGGCGAAGACCGTCGCCAAGCGCTCGCGCCCCAGGTCCAGCACCTGTCGGGTCACCTCGTCGATCCGCTCGGACCGCCGCTCCAGGCGCATGGTCGTCAGCTGAGCCGGTGTGATCCATTCCAGGATCCTGGCGCGTTGCTCCGTGAGGGCCGCGACCCGGGCGCTGCGCGACCCCTGTGTCGGCAGGGGTTGGATCTGCTCCATGAGCTGCTCCAGCCGGCGGGCGATGGCGGTTTCGATCAGCTGGGCCATGTCCGCGAAATGGTGGAACACCAGCCGGCGGGACACGCCCGCGCGTTCGGCCACGTGGTCCGCGGCGAAGTGCGTCTCCCCCTCGTCGAGCAGCGCCAGCACGGCGTCCGCGATCTTCACCCGCGATTGCCGTCCGCGCTCCGCGCGGCCGTCCGGAGCGCGGTCCTCTGCCTGCCGAGCCACGTGCTCCACCCTGCTTCCTCGCGGCCGTCGATCAACAGGGGGATTGTCGCAAACGACGGCCCGCCCCCAGGCGAATCCACGCAGTCCGGTTTCCGACGTGGACACGCCCAGGCCCACTCTCTATTGTTCGTTCGAACGAACAAGAAGGGGATCTTGGATGCGCATCACCGGATCGACCGTTCTCCTCACCGGCGTCACGGGTGGCATAGGCCTGACGCTGGCCCGCACGCTCACCGCGAAGGGCGCGAAGCTCGTGATCACGGGACGCCGGGAGGAAGCCCTCAAAGCCGTGGCCGACGAACTCGGCGCCCGGGCCGTCCTCGCCGATCTCGCCGACCCCGACGACGTCACGCGTCTCGCCGAGGCGTGTCCCGAGACGGACATCCTCATCGCCAACGCGGCCCTTCCCTCCAGCGGCGACCTGCTCGACTACACGCCCGAGCAGGTCGACCGCTCCCTGGCCGTGAACCTGCGCGCCCCCGTCATGCTGACCCGCCTGCTCGCACCCCGCATGGTCGAAGTCGGCAGGGGCCACATCGTGCTCGTCGGCTCGATCTCCGGAAAGGCCGCCACCAAGTCCTCCTCGCTCTACAACGCCTCGAAGTTCGGCCTCCGCGGTTTCGCGCTGGCATTCCGCCAAGACCTGCGCGGCACCGGTGTCGGACTCTCCCTCGTCCAACCGGGATACGTACGGGACGCGGGCATGTTCGCCGCGACGGGATCGACTCCTCCCGGCGGGGTGCGGACGGTGTCGCCGGAGGACGTGGCTCGGGGCGTGACCCGTGCCGTCGAGCGCGACCTGTGTGAAGTCAACGTGGCCCCCTTCGAGTTGAGGCTGCTCAGTGCCATCGCCGGCCAGTTCCCGGCGTTCTCCGAGAAGGTGCAGCGCCGCGCGGGCGTGGACGGCACGGTGAGCCGGATCGTCGAGGCGCAGCGCGGAAGCCGGTGAGCGGACACCGCCGTGGCCGGCCGCGTGCCCGGAAGGCGGGGAGCGGGTGAAGTGGCCCCGGACGCAACCCGGTTGAAGAACCCGACGGCCGGTGAGGGGTGGCGCGTGCCTACAGTGGGCGCCATGACCACACCAGTGCGCGGCAGACGTTCGTCGTTCGTGCGGCGCATGGCCGTCTCCGCCGCCGTCGTGACGGGCGTCCTGTACGTCCTCGCCCTCCTGCTGATCGGTCTCACCGTGAGCGAGGTGGGGGAGGGAGCGGACTCCACCCCCATGCACCAGTGCCGTCACACGTCCCAGCGGCCGCGGGACGCGGTGGTGTCCACGCACGAGGTGCGGTTCGTCCCCCCGGCGATCATGTGCCGCACCACCGACGGAAAGCGATTCGACAGGGGGGTCGTCTCCTCCGGCTACCACCTGACCATCGGCGTCGCCTTCGCGACCACCATCGTGTTCACGGCCGCCGCGTTCGTGCAGGCCGACCGGCGGGCGGCGGCGGCGCAGCGCGGGTGAACCCGCCCCCGGGGCCACGGCGAGTCGGGGCGTCCCGGGTGAGTCACGTCTCACCCGGGCGCTGCGACTTGTCTATGCAACGAGTTGCATAGAAAGATCGCGGTATGGCGCTCGAACACGCGATCCTCGTCTCACTGCTGGAGAAGCCGGGCTCCGGCTACGAGCTGGCCCGGCGCTTCGAGCGGTCCATCGGCTACTTCTGGACCGCCACCCACCAGCAGATCTACCGCGTCCTCAAGCGCATGGAGAGCGATGGCCTCCTCGCCGTCCGAGAGGTGCCACAACAGGGCCGCCCGGACAAGAAGGAATACTCCGTCGCCGGTCCCGGGCGCACCGCGCTCTCCGGGTGGCTGCACGAGCCGATCGAGCCCGAGAGCCTCCGGCACGACCTCGCCGTGAAGATCCGCGGCGCGGCCTTCGACGACCCGGCCGCGCTCACGCGCGAGGTGGAACGGCACCGCCAGGTACACGCCGACCGCCTCGCCCACTACCTCGCCGGGGAACGGCGGGACTTCACCGGGCCCGACGCCCCCGCGCCGCTCGACGCCGGCCAGGAACTGCAACACGTCGTGCTGCGCGGCGGCATCGCCTACGAGCGGATGACCGTCGCCTGGCTCGACGACGTACTCGCCACCGTCCACCGGATCGGCGGGACCTCCCACCCGGGTGCCTGACCGCGCCCACCCACGCTCCGCATCCCGACACCGCACCTCACCAGCCGCACCCCCGACCTCTCGGAAGGCGAACCTCCATGGCCGACCCGTTGCTGTTCAACCCGCGCACCTACGACCCGCAGCACTTCGACCCCGAGACCCGCAGGCTGCTGCGCGCCACCGTCGACTGGTTCGAGGAGCGCGGCAAGCGCCGGCTGATCGAGGACTACCGGTCCCGCGCCTGGCTGGGGGACTTCCTCGCGTTCTCCGCCAAGGAAGGCCTGTTCGCCACCTTCCTCACCCCGGCGTCCGTCTCCGGACAGGACGACCGGCGCTGGGACACCGCCCGGATCGCGGCCCTCAACGAGATCTTCGGGTTCTACGGTCTCGACTACTGGTACGCGTGGCAGGTGACCATCCTCGGTCTCGGGCCCGTCTGGCAGAGCGACAACGCCGACGCCCGCAGCCGAGCGGCCGAACTCCTCGACCAGGGCGAGGTCTTCGCCTTCGGCCTGTCCGAGAAGACGCACGGCGCCGACATCTACTCCACCGACATGCTCCTGGAGCCCGACGGCGACGGCGGATTCCGGGCGAGCGGCTCCAAGTACTACATCGGCAACGGCAACGCCGCCGGCCTGGTCTCCGTCTTCGGCCGCCGCACCGACGTCGAGGGCCCCGACGGGTACGTCTTCTTCGCGGCCGACAGCCGCCACCCGTCGTACGACCTCGTGAAGAACGTCGTCGACTCCTCGAAGTACGTCAGCGAGTTCCGTCTGACGGACTACCCGGTCACCCCGCAGGACGTCCTGCACACCGGCCGGGCCGCCTTCGACGCCGCCCTCAACACGGTCAACGTGGGCAAGTTCAACCTCTGCACCGCCTCGATCGGCATCTGCGAACACGCGATGTACGAGGCCGTCACCCACGCGCACAACCGCGTGCTCTACGGGCGCCCCGTCACCGCCTTCCCGCACGTGCGGCGCGAGTTGAGCGACGCGTACGTCCGCCTGGTGGGAATGAAGCTCTTCAGCGACCGCGCCGTGGACTACTTCCGCTCCGCGGGCCCCGACGACCGCCGGTACCTGCTCTTCAACCCGATGACGAAGATGAAGGTGACCACGGAGGGTGAGAAGGTCATCGACCTCCTGTGGGACGTCATCGCCGCCAAGGGCTTCGAGAAGGACACGTACTTCGCCCAGGCCGCCGTCGAGATCCGCGGGCTGCCCAAGCTGGAGGGCACGGTCCACGTCAACCTCGCGCTGATCCTCAAGTTCATGCGCAACCACCTGCTGGACCCGGCCGACTACGCACCCGTCCCGACCCGGCTCGACGCCGCCGACGACGCGTTCCTCTTCCGCCAGGGCCCGGCCCGGGGCCTGGGCTCCGTGCGCTTCCACGACTGGCGCGCCGCCTACGACGCGTACGCCGAGGTCCCGAACGTCGCGCGGCTGCGCGAGCAGGCGGACGCGCTGTGCGAGTTCGTCGCCACCGCCGCCCCCGACGAGGAGCAGAGCCGCGACCTGGACCTGCTGCTCGCCGTGGGCCAACTGTTCGCCCTCGTGGTCCACGGCCAGCTGATCCTGGAGCAGGCCCGCCTCACGGGCCTGGACGAGGACGTGCTGGACGAACTGTTCTCCGTCCTCGTGCGCGACTTCTCCGCCCACGCCGTCGAGCTGCACGGCAAGGACTCCGCCACCGAGCAGCAGCAGGACTGGGCGCTCGGCGCGGTACGACGCCCCGTCGTGGACGAGGCGCGGTCCGCCCGCGTGTGGGCGCGCGTCGAGGCGCTGTCCGGGACGTACGAGATGGCGCCGTAGCCGGCGCCGCCGCCGGGCTCACCGCAGGTCGGTGAGCCCGGCGGCGGGGGAGCGCGTACCGGGTCACCGACCGGGCCGTGCCTCCGTCACTATGGTGGCGTGCACCGCTTCCGCTTTCCGCGCTACCTGCTCATATGGGTGTCCTGTACGGCCGCCAGCGTGACGGCCGTCATGGCCACCGTCGACTTCGTGACGGGCTCCACCCGCCCGAAGCCCCCGGTCGCCCGGTCGGCGCCGACCGTGTTCCCCTCGCCGAGCCCGCCGGCGCCGGTCACCGCCTCCGCTTCCGCGTCCGTCTCCGCGAGCGCCTCCACCTCGCCCTCGGCTCCCGGCCCGCAGGCCTCCTCGCCGTCCCCCACCGCCGCGAACACGCCCCGCCCGTCCGTGTCGAGCAGCCGCGCGAGCGCCCCCTCCACCCCGAGCGGCATCCCACGCACCACCCCGGCCCAGAGCTGCGAGCGGGGCGGGTCGGGACCGCACACGATCCCGTCGACGGGCGGCAAGGCGACCGTGCGGTACGGAAACGACGGGGTGTGCCTGATCTCCGCGGTCCCGGCGCCCGGATTCAAGGTGGCCACCGCCCAGTCCGCCGACGACACACTGACCGTCACCTTCAGCGGCAGCGGTCACCGTTCGCAGATCACGGCGACCGTCGTGCCGTCGGCGCGGGCCACCGTCCGGGAGACGTCCTTCTGACGCGGCAGGCGGCGCCGGGCGGCCCGTCGCGGTCAAGCGCCGACGTGGTGACGGACCATCCGGCCGTCCTGAACGTCACCGGAAAGGGCAACACATTCCGGTGACCGACATCCGGTGGAATGTCGGACAAGGCTGTGGAGAATGACACCCGGCTCCTCGATTCCGGTCAAATGGACCGCTGGATAAGGTGTCCCGCATGCCCCGTGTACTCGTCGTCGAGGACGACCCCCGCATTCGCGCGTTCCTGATCGAAATACTCACCGAGCAGGGGTACGCCGTCCACAACACCGGCGACGGTTTCGGAGCCCTGCGGGAAATCACCCGGACGTCGTTCGACGCGGTCGTGCTCGACCTCGGACTGCCGGACCTGGACGGCGGCGACGCACTCCGCATGATCAGGGGCATATCCCCGGTGCCCGTGGTGGTCGCCACCGCACGCGACGACGAGGGGGAGATCATCCGGCTGCTCAACGCCGGCGCCGACGACTACCTCGTCAAACCGTTCTCGGGCGGTCAACTCGTGGCCCGCCTCTCCGCGGTGCTGCGCCGCACGACCGCGCCGCACACCGCGGATCCGGCCGGCGGTCCCCGGCCCGCCGGCCCGGCCGACCTGATGCGGCCCGTGTCCGTCGGCCAACTGACGATGGACCCCGTGGCCCGCACCGCCGTCCTCGCCGGACAGGAACTCCGATTCACCCGACGCGAGTTCGATCTCCTGGCATTCCTCGCCCACCACGCGGGACAGGTGGTCTCCAAGCGCCGGCTCCTCAGCGAGGTGTGGCGCGAACCCTACGTGGACGACCAGACGGTCGACGTGCACCTGTCGGCGGTGCGTCGCAAACTCGGCGAGAGCGCGGCCGCACCCCGCTATCTCAGGACCGTGCGGGGAGTCGGCATCAAAATGGTGGAACCCCGGTGAGACGCTCCCTGGCGGGAGTGGCCCTCGCCGTCACCTCCATGGTCGCCCTCTCGTTCCTCATCCCGCTCGCCGTACTGGTCATGTCGTTGGCCCGGGAGCAGAGCATCACGGCCGCCGAACAACCCGCCGCCGCCATGGCGCCCATCCTGACCCTGACCACCGACCCCGACGACCTCCGGGAATCCATGGCGGGCCTGGACCGGGCGGAGCACCTGGCCATCCACCTGCCCGACGCGCGCGAGCTCGGCACCAGCCACGCCCCCGCCGAACTGCTCGAGCGGGCGAAGCAGGGACGGGAGTCCATCTCCCAGGACGTGCCCGGCGGCGGCTGGATCTACCTCCAGCCGGTCGTGCTCCCGCACGACCGGGTCGCCGTCGTCGAGAACTTCGTCCCCGAGGACGACCTGACCCGGGGCGTCGCCGCCTCGTGGACCGTGATGCTGGTCCTGGCGGTCGGCCTGCTCATCGGCTCGGTACTCGTCGCCGACCGCCTCGGCGCGAAGGTCGTCCGGTCCTCGAAGGAACTCGCCCAGGCGTCCTACGTGCTGGGGGAGGGCAACCTCAGCACCCGCGTCGTCCCCATGGGGCCGAGGGAACTGCGCGACGCCGGCGTGGCCTTCAACGCCATGGCCGACCGGATGACCGAACTCCTCGCCATCGAACGGGAACTCGTCGCGGACCTCTCCCACCGGCTGCGCACCCCGCTGACAGCCCTGCACCTCGCCACCGAACGGATGGGCCCGAGCCTGGAGTCGGGCAGGGTCGAGGCCGCGGTCGGCGCGTTGGAGGCGGAACTCCAGGCGATCATCACCACCGCGCGCACCCCGCTCGCCATGGGACCGATGGGACGCGCCCTGCGCGAGGCGGGCGACACGCGCGCCGTGACGCCGGTGGCTCACGGGAAGCCGGCGGGGGAGCGGTGCGAGGCCGCCGAGGTGATCCGGCGCCGGGCGGGCTTCTGGGCCGTACTGGCCGAACAACAGGGACGAAGCTGCTCGTTGCGCATCGCCGAGGAGGACACCACCGTCGACCTCGCCCACGACGACGTGGCCGCCGTCGTGGACGCCCTGGTGGGGAACGTCTTCCGGTACACGACCGACGGCACGGCGTTCGCGATCGTCGTGGACCGCACCGCGCAGGCCGTGGAACTGCTGGTCGAGGACGCCGGCCCCGGCATCCCCGACCCGGACCAGGCATTGACGCGGGGGAGCAGCACCGGCTCGACGGGCCTGGGACTGGACATCGTCCGGCGGGCGGCGACGGCGACCGGAGGCACCGTACGGATCGGGCGGGCCGCCCTGGGAGGCGCGTCCGTACGCGTCACCTTCGGCCTCTCCACCGGCTCCACCGACACCGCCCGACGTTCCCTGCGCGGTCGGCGCCGACGCGGCGGCACACGACAACAGCCGGACTGACCCCGTCGGCACCGGCACCGGCACCGGCCGCACGGGCGGACACCGGAACGAGCGGACACCGCACGGGCGGACACCGGCACGGTCCGACCCCGGCCCGCAGCACCGGAGTCTGAGCAGTTCCTTAAGGGCACCTGCGGGCTCCCTTCAGAGACCGTCCGGCGGCCCGCGCGACTCGTACAGTCGTACGGAGCCGCCCGACACCGGCGCGGCAGCACGCCCGTGGCGCGACCCGGCGTGTGCGACACCCGCCTGTACGGAGGCCCCTGCCATGCGAACCCCCCAGCCCCGCATACCCGCCGGCCACCGCGCCGCGCGCCACCCGCGGGCCCGGCGCGTGGTCCTGGCCGCCGTGGGGACCCTGGCGGCCGGCACGGTGGGGGTGCTCGCCCTGGACCTCACGGGCGACTCGGCGGGGAACGCGCGCACGGCCGACTCCGACGTCCGCGCCGACGCCCTCCCGGCCGGCGGCTCCGTGCCCGGCTCCGCGACGCCGCAGGACGCGCGGCCCACGGAGTCAGCGTCCCCCTCCGCCTCCGCGTCCGCCTCGCCGAGCCCCACCACCTCGTCCGCCTCGCCGAAGGCCTCCGCGACGACCCCCACGGCCGCCGTCACCCGCGACACGACGGAGAAGAAGGCGGCCCCCGCACCGGCCCCCGTCAAGCCGGCCGGCAAACCCAGGAAGCCCGCACCGGCCGACCCCGTCCCGCCCCCCTCGGGGACGGTCGCCCAGGTCATCAGCCTGGTGAACGCCGAACGCCGGGAAGCCGGCTGCGGCGACCTGACGGCGAACGCCAGACTGACCTCCGCGGCCCAGTCCTACACCGAGGTGATGGCCCGCTCCGGCGAGCTCTCCCACACCGGACCGGACGGATCCACCATGTCGGGCCGCATCAGCGCGACCGGCTACAAGTGGTCCGCGACGGGCGAGAACATCGCCAGGGGGCAGGCGGACGCGACCGCGGTCATGGACTCCTGGATGAAGAGCCCCGGGCACCGCGCGAACATCCTGAACTGCAACTTCACCGAGATCGGCGTCGGCGTCGTGCAGGCCGGAGGCCCGTGGTGGACCCAGGACTTCGCCCGCCCCCAGTAGCGGCACCCGCGAATCGGGCGAACGAACCCCGGCGCCTCGACCCCGACGAATGAAGCTCCCCGCGCATCCGGTCTCCCCAACGGCTCCGCCGTGCCGGCGACCGGAGGACGACCACGGCCGTCCGCACCGCTCCCCCGGTGCGGACGGCCCTTCCGTGTGCGGCCCCTTACCCGATCCCACCGAATGGCGTCAGGTCACCCGGGCGTCGTGACCTGAACGCTCCGCAAAAAATGTTCGAATCATCGCGCGCCGATTCAATTGCGTTGACCGTGCACGGTGTTCTCAACAGCGACCTTTCCGAACGGGGGTCGTATCGAACATCTTTCCCCTCCGTCCACGTCATGGCGCATTATCGTTCCTCCGTCTGATGAACAACAACGAAACTCCGGACCAGCCGAGTTGGCCCCGTTAAGCTCCCGCCCATCGGTCATAAGATCCCCTCTTTCGATGGCTCGAGGAACTTGATGGCGCAAGAACATTCCCCACCCGCGGCCTCCTCATTCGAGGCCGGGATAAGCTGGACACTCCCCGCGATCGTGGTCGTGGCCGCGACCTGCCTGGTCGGCGCGCTGGTCTCCGCTTCGGGGTCCGCCCCCGTGGTGTGGATCGCGATCGGCGGCGCCTGCACGGTCGCGGCGGTCGTCGAGGCGGTGCTCCGCGGCCGCTCTGCGGCCGCCCGCCGCGCACAGGTCACAGAACTCCTCACCGCCCTGCGGCGCCAGGAGGCCGAGACGATCCACCTCGCCGACGTACTGCTGCCCGAGGTGATCGACCGGCTGCGCCGGGGCGAGTTCCCCGACGACGTGTTGAACTCGCTCGTCGGCAACGGCAGGCACACCTCGCGCTGGAGCGCGGACACCTCCATGACGCCGCAGTTCAAGACCGCCCTGCGGACCGTGCTGGCCCGTGTGGTCGACGCCGTCGACGCGGAGGAGAACCTCCGCGAGTCGGCGCAGCGCGCCTTCGTGAACATCGCCCGCCGGGTGCAGGCCATTGTTCACCAACAGGCCCAGGAAATGCGCGAGATGGAGGACCGGCACGGCCGCAACCCCGACGTGTTCGGCGACCTGCTCCGACTCGACCACGGCACCGCCCTGGTCGGTCGACTCGCCGACTCGATCTCCGTACTCGGCGGGGCCCGCCCCGGCCGCCAGTGGAGCCGGGCCGTCCCGCTCTACAGCGTCCTGCGCGGGGCGATGTCCCGCATCATCGACTACCAGCGCGTCGAACTCCACTCGGTCTCCGAGGTCGCGGTCGTCGGCCCCGCCGTCGAACCGCTGATCCACGCGCTGGCCGAGCTGCTCGACAACGCCACCCGGTACTCGCCGCCCCACACTCGCGTGCACCTGACCGCCGTCGAGGTGCAGTCGGGCATCGCCGTCGAGATCGAGGACGGCGGGGTGAACATGAGCGAGGAGGCCCGCAAGCGGGCCGAACGGATGCTCGCCCAGGCCCAGACCGGCATCGACCTCAACGACCTCGGCGAAACCCCACGCCTGGGCCTTGCGGTCGTCGGCCGACTCGCGCAGGCCTACGGGTTCCAGATCTCCCTGCGGTCCTCGGCCTACGGCGGGGTGCGCGCGGTACTCATCGTTCCCCAGGACCTGATCACCACGACGTCGGCCGCCACCGGGCTCGCCCACGGCATCGGCGCGTCCTCCGGTCCGCGGGCCGCCGCCCCCAGCCCCCGGCAGCACCCCGTGGACCACCTCTCGGCGCAGACCTCCGCGCCGCCCCCGCCGCCCGCGGCCCGCCCGGTGCCCCAGGCCCGACCCGGCGGCGACGACGTCGTTGTCGTCACCGAGCGCACCCCCACCGGCCTGCCGCAGCGGCGGCGCAAGGACCGGGAGGTCGCGCCCGACGCACCGTACGGGTTCCCCTCCCGGACCCCGGCGGACGAGGCGGCGCCCGGCATGTGGCTGGAGGCATTCCACAACGGTCTGTCCGGCACGTCCGGCGGCGAGGACGATGGCCCGGGCCCAGCGAACAAAGGGACGTAAGCAGTGATGCAACAGCGAGTCAGCAGCCTGGACTGGATGCTCAAGGACCTGGCCTCCGGAGTCCCACAGACACGCCACGTGATCGTGCTGTCCGCGGACGGCCTGTGCGTGGCCCAGTACGGGGCCGAGACCGACACGGCGGACCGGCTGGCGGCCGCGTGCGCGGGCCTGCAGAGCCTGGCCGGCGCCGTCGCCTCCGAACTGCCCCGCTCCGAGGGGCGGATGAGGCTGGTCGTCATCGAGATGGACGGCGGCTTCTTCTACCTGATGGCCGCCGGCTCCGGTTCCTACCTGGCGGTACTGGCGGACGAGGGTGTCGACGCCGGCTTGATGGGCGCGCAGATGCGCGACCTGGTGAGCCGGATTGGAGAACACCTGAGCACTCCGCCTCGGCACGACGGGCACCCCGCGTGAGCGAGCCCCCCGCAGGCTGGGAGGAGGACAGTCCCGAGCGGCTCTACGTGATCACCGGTGGCCGCAGCGGTTCGTCCACCTCCACCCGCCTCGACCTCGTCACGCTCGTGGTCGCGAAGGCGGGCGCGCGCCCGGAGATGCAACCCGAGCACGCGTCGATCCTGCGGATGTGCCAGGCACCGCTGTCGGTGGCCGAGATCTCGGCCTACGTGGGCCTGCCCGTGAGCGTGGTCACCGTCCTGATCGGCGATCTCCTGGCGGGCAAACAGGTCCTGGTCCGCCCGCCCGTGCCCGTCGCCAAACTACCCGACATCGCTCTGATCGAGGCCGTGATCGATGGACTACAGAAGCTCTGACCTGCCGGCCGTCGCCGGACCCCGGCACGAGGACATACTCCCGCAGTCGACGGCCACCGCCGTCAAGATCGTCGTCGTCGGCGGCTTCGGCGTGGGCAAGACGACCATGGTCGGCGCGGTCAGTGAGATCAGGCCGCTGACCACCGAGGAGACGATGACCAAGGCGGGCATCGGCGTGGACGACACGCGCGGGGTGGGCCGCAAGACCACCACGACCGTCGCCATGGACTTCGGCCGGATCAGCATCAACGACGAACTCGTGCTCTACCTGTTCGGCACCCCGGGACAGGAGCGCTTCTGGTTCCTGTGGCGGGGACTGTTCGAGGGCGCGCTCGGAGCCGTCGTCCTCCTCGACACCCGGAGGCTGGAGATCAGCTTCGACGTGATCGGTCGGCTGGAAGAGCGCGGTGTGCCCTTCGTCGTTGCCGTGAACTCCTTCCCGGACGCGCCCGAGCACCCGCTCGAAGAACTCCGCCAGGCCCTGGACCTGCCCCCCGCGGTCCCCATCCTCGTCTGTGACGCCAGGCGCCGGGGCTCCGCCCGCGACGTCCTGCTGACCCTCATGCGCTACCTGCACTCCCAGGCAGCAACCACGGAGGCACTGTGAGCACCAACCCCACCCCGCCGCCCGGGTGTCCCGCGCACGCCGCGGCGGCCCCCGGCGGGCTGCACCGGCTCGACGGACCGGAGGCGGCGTCGGACCCGGCGGGTCTGTACGAGAAGCTCCGCGCGGAACACGGCCCGGTCGCCCCGGTCCTCGTCCAGGGCGAACTGCGGGCCTGGCTCGTCCTCGGACACCGCGAGAACCTGGACGTGGCCCGCACCCCCTCGCGGTTCGCCCGCGACCCGCGGGGCTGGCGCGACATGCGGGAGGGCAGGGTGCCGGCCGACACCCCGTTGGGCCCCATGGTCGCGTGGGTACCGGTGTGCAACTTCACCGACGGACCCGTCCACGAGCGGCTGCGCGGAGCCGTCGTGGAGTCCCTGCTGCGCTTCGACAGACGAGGCATCCGCCGCCACGTCACCCGCTTCGCCAACCAGTTGATCGACCGGATCGCGGCCGACGGACGCGCCGACCTGGTCGCCGCCTTCTCCGACCAGCTCCCCATGCTCGTCATGACCCAGCTCGTCGGCGCACCCGACGAGCACGGCCCCCGCCTGGTCAAGGCGGCCCGCGACATGCTGCAAGGGACCGAGACGGCCCTGGAGAGCGACCGGTACGTCACCGCGACCCTGGAACAACTGGTCCACGCCCGCAAGTCGGTGCCCGCCCGCGACCTGGCCTCCTGGCTGCTGGAGCATCCGGCGGACCTCACCGACACGGAGGTGCTCATGCACCTGCGCGTCGTGCTGATCGCGGCGTACGAGACGACCGCCAACCTCATCGCGAACACCCTGCGGACGGTCCTGACCGACCGGCGTTTCCGCGCCAGCCTCTCCGGCGGTCACATGACGCTGCCCGACGCGCTCGAACAGGTCCTGTGGGACGACCCGCCGATCAACACCATCATCGGGCGGTGGGCCACCGGGGACACCCAACTAGGGGGGCGTGACATCAAGGCCGGCGACATGCTGCTGCTCGGCCTGTCGGCGGGCAACGCCGATCCGCAGATCCGGCCCGATCCCGACGCGTCCGTGCACGGCAACCGGTCGCACCTCGCCTTCAGCAGCGGCCCCCACGAGTGTCCCGGCCAGGACATCGGCCGGGCCATCGCCGACACCGGCATCGAAGTACTGCTCAGTCGGCTGCCCGATCTCCAACTGGGCGTGCCGGAGAGTGAGTTGCGCTGGCGCGGCACGCTCATGTCCCGGCACCTGCTGGCCCTGCCGGTACGGTTCACACCGCGCCCCCCGGACGACGGCGGGGCGGAGAGCGGCCCCCACCCCTTCCCGGAGCAGGCCGTCGGCCACCCCCCGCACGCCCCGACCGGGCCCGTCCCGCCGCGGCCGGCGGCGATGCCCGCGGCCTCCGCCACCCATCGCAGGCCGAGTTGGTGGCGACGGCTGCTCGGACTCGGCTGAGCACGATCCGGCCCGTCCGCCCCGGGGCCCGCGCCACGAACGGCGCGGGCCCCGGCGCGCAGGGCCTGTCCTTCGGGTCAGGCAAGGCTCGCGGGCGCGGGCGGCCTCCTCACCCGTCCAGCAGGTCCCACCACCAGGCGAGGGCCGGCAACGGCGGTGCCTCCGTCCGGTCGTCGCTCGGCACGTCGCTGTAGCGGATGTCGAACCGGGCCCCCTCGACGGGCAGTTCGTTGCGGTTGCGCGGACTGGCGTAGCGCGGCGCCCGGTCCTGCCACGCGAGGCACCCCGCGATGTAGTGGCCCATCCCCTCCAGGTGGCGGGCGAGCGGTTCGTCCGCGTCGCGGGCCACCTGTTCGCGCAGTCGCAGGAAGAGGCCCATTGCCCGGTCCCGGAGCGCCACCGCCACCGGCACCGCCCGCGCCGGTGTCAGGCCCTCCTGGTGGGCGATCACGTTGATCAGGTTCACCTCCCGCGGCTCCACGTGATCGTCCTTGTCGTACGAGAACAGGTCGTTGTCGGCGCTGACGACGAATCCGGCGGCGTCGGTCAGCGCCCGCACCGCCGGCGCGTACAACACCTCGGGGGCCAACCGGACCCGGTTGGCCACGTCGGCCCAGGTGAGCGAGAAGCGGGTGCCGTTCGCCAGGGTTCCCATGGCCGCGAAGTCCGCGAGGCCGGGCATCAGGCCCCGCTCGGCGTTCGCCGCCTCCCAGGCCGCCCCGAGCAGCCAGTCACGCGTCCCCTCGGTGAACCGGCGCAGTTCGAACGGGGTGAGCAGCGCGTGCGTGCGCGTCACGAGGTCGTCGAGGGCGCGGGTCATCGGCCCGTCGGGCAGGACGCCGGCCCCCGGTGTCTCGATGGTCCGCAGCAGCCGCGCGCCGTGGTCGGCGACGGCCGCCGTGCGGACGTCGTCCGCCCCCGAGTCCTGCCAGTCGTCGACGGCGTTGGCCCAGTAGTTCCACTCGATGAACAGCAGCAGGGCCGTGTCGTCCCCGTGCGGCACGATGCGGCACGAGAAGTCGGCGCTGTGCGTGGCCAGGCTCCAGGCCCGTTCGACCGGATCGGTGTGGATCCCGTGGGAGTCCAACCAGTCGACGGCCAGTGCCTCCATTTCCTTCGCCCGGGGATGGACCAGCCCGGTGTCGAGGGGGCAGTGGAACGCCGGCAGCGGCCTGCCGATCCGGGAAGGGCGATCGATGCTCGTCATGGTCCTCAGCCCCCGTTCCGGAACAGCAGCAGTCGGGTCTCGACCGCGTGGTCGCGCCAGAGCCGGAAGAGTCTGCTGTGCACCACGGTCGATTCCTCCAGGCGCCTCAGGGTCCATGCCGCCGGGGCGCCGCCGGCCCGGACCCGGTCCAGCTCGCAGGTGTTCCAGGCCATCGACTGCACCCAGAACTCCGCCACCCCGTCGGTGACGTCCTCGTCCCGTTCGAGGGTGAAGCCCGCCGCCGACGCGGCGCTCACGTACTCCTCGCGCGTCCCGAGCCGCGTCTTGTAGTAGTCGTCGAGGAAGCCGCGCCACTCGGGCCGGCACACGAAGTGCTCCTGTATGCCGAACCAGCCGCCCGGCCGAAGGGCTCTCGCGACGACCTCGAAGAGCCGGGTGCGGTCCATGTAGCCGCTGCTCTCGTTGGCGTAGGCGGCGTCGTAGGTCCGCACGGCGTCGTGGGTGTGGATGTCGGCGACGTGGGCGCGGACCCGGTCGCCTACGCCCGCCTGTCGTGCGAAGTGCCGGATCAGCGGCACGTGTTCGGCCGCGATGGTGAGGCCGGTGACCCTCGCGCGGTGGCGTTGGGCCCAGTACAGGGAGCCGCCGCCGAGACCGCAGCCGATGTCGAGGAGGGTGCGGGGTGGCCGCTCGTACGCGCCCCAGGAGCGGGCCGCGTGCTCGACTATCTCCTCCTGCGCGCCCACGATGCGCTGCTTGATCACCTCCTGGGGGACCGTGGTGTGCGGGTGCGTGTCGTGCCCGAACATCCCCAAGTGGAAGTGGACACGCGGACCCGGGCCGTACTTGTGGAGGATGTCCGCGGTCTTGCGGCCGTAGTAGAGCCGCACCTGCTCATCGTCCAGGCCCTGCCCGCTGCCTAAGGGAGAAGTGAATGGTGTAGCGCTCATGTCTGCCCGCCCCTTCGTGGCGTAGGGCTGCCGAGGGGGCCGACAACTGGTTTCGGTCACCCCGACTGACGGTTGAAGCATGGATCATCGTGGCACTTACCGGCCGTTCCGTCTGCACACAAGAGCGCTTTGAATCACGGGAGTTGCTGAAGGAATGATTCTGCAGACGGGTGAACCGCCCCGACCTCGTACGTGACGGGTCGGGACGGTGGGGCGGACACGTGGTGGTGTGACGCGTGTCTGTCCGAACGTGAACGCGAAACCCCGGATCCCGGGGGCCGGGCGGGCATCGAACCCGTGTCGCGTGGGGCCGTCGTTCGCCGGTGGGGCGGGCGGGGACGGTGAGGTCGTGGGCCGGCCCTTCCCGGGCGGCGGCCCGGGAAGCGTCGCGCGGAGCGCCGTCCGGCGCGGTCGTGGCCGGGAACCGGTGGACAGTCGGCCCGTCCATGACCATCCCCGGGGGAGAAGCGCTGCCGGCTGGCGCGCCGCAGGACGCGTGCCGTGCGGTGATCAGGCGGTGGCGAGGGAGATCTCGGTCGACTTGACGAGGGCCACGACGGAGGTCCCGGCCGTCAGACCGAGGGCCTCGACGGCGTCCTTGGTGATGGCGGCGGTCAGCTCGCCGCCCTCCACGGTCACCTTGACGGAGCCCATGGCGCCGCCGGTGGCGACGTCGGTGACGGTGCCCGGGATCTGGTTGCGGATGGAGATGCCCTCCACCGGAGCGGTCGCCAGGGAGACCTCGGTGGACTTCACGAGGGCCTTGACCGCGGAGCCCTCGGTGAACCCGAGGTCCCTGACCGCGTCGGTGGTGATCGCCGCGGTGATGTCCTGGCCGCCCGCCAGGCGCACCTTCACGGTCGCCATGGCCTCGCCCGTCGTGACGGAGGTGACGGTGCCGGACAACTGGTTGCGGATGCTCAGGCTCATGGGGGAAACGCCTCACAGATGTCGGGGGACGGCGGCGCCGTGAGTGGGCCGCCTCGTCGCCGACGCTACTGACGTACGGGCCGACCACCGGGGACGGCGGGGCGTCCGCCGGTCGAACGGCCCTGTCCGGGTGAACGAGCGGGACCCCGACCACCCCGGCGCGGCCGGCACGGCCCGGAACTCCGCCCGCTGCCGGACGTACCGGGCCCGGGCCCCGGGCGCCACCGGTGCAGCGTTCGTCAGCCGGCGGGAGTACGGCCATGATGGGAGGAGAGCCTGAGCGCTCTGACCATGGCCGGTCGGTACGCGAGAGGGAGATGCGGCGCATGGACGGTGCGGGCGGTCACACGCCGGGGAGCGGAGAACGGCCGTACCGTCGAGTACGCCGCTCCGGTCCTGGCCGAGGCTCGTCAACCCAGACGGGAAAGAACCATGGTCGATGAAACGAATGGCCAGGGCGACGACGTGTACCAGCCCCAGGACACCGACCAGACGTCCGAGGGACAGCCGGACATGGAGAACGCGCTCGACGAGCCGAACGCCGATCTCGGGCTCGACGAGGGCTACCGGACCGCCGCGGACCGCCCGAGCGTGGTGACGCGCCACGGCACCACGGGGCGCGAACAGAGCGAGGGCCAGTCGCTCGAAGAACGACTCGCCCAGGAGGTGCCGGAGATCGGCGACGCGCCCCGCGCGCCGTTCCTCCTCGACGAGGACGGCGTCGGTCGGCTGGTCTCCGTGACGGAGGCGGGCTCGCGGCGCAACACCGACGTGATGGGCTTCGACGCGGGCGACGACGCGGGGGAGGAGTCCGCCGAGGAGGCGGCCATGCACGTGGTCGGACGCAACGTGGCCGCCGGGACCTCGGAGAGCCGGCACCACATCCTGCCCTGGGAGGACTCCCCGGAGACGGAGGAGGAGACGGAGACGGAGACGGCAACGGCAACGGAGGCGGAGCCCACTGGCTGACCCTCCCGGCCGCCGGGGTCCGGGGACCTCGCGGACACCGACGCGCGGGGCGCCGGCCGGCTGCCGGCGGCGGACACCCCGCGCGCGCTCATCAGTGCCGGGGCCGGCCGCCCAGGTGCGCGGCGAGCGCGGCGGTCCGTTCGGGCGTCCAGCCCGGGGGCCGGGTGATCTGGCCCCAGGCGGTCGTCGGCATCGTGCCGTAACGGTGCCCGTGCCCCTCGGGCACGCCGTCGGCGCCGGCCAGGTCGCACACCACCTGCCAGAACGTCAGCACCGGATACCAGTGCATCGCGGGCGACACGTCCCGCGCCCTGGGGTCGTCGAGCCAGTCGGGCTGCCGAAAGGCGAGTTCCGGCGACCACCACACCACGGGATCCGAACCGTTCTGGAGGTACACCGAGCGCGGGCCCGTCCACGGCGCGGGCGGAATCGCGAGGTCCGAGGGGACCTGCGCGAAGCGCACCCGTGCCCCGTCGCCGACCACGGGCCGCCACGACGGGCTGTCGGGGGCACGGCCGTCCGTGAGCGTCCTCCAGAGCGGGTTGGCGTACGTGGGGCCGACGAACAACGCTCCGTCGGTGCGGCTCGTCAGGCCCTTCAGCGTGCCGCCGACGGCGTTCTCCATGGCGTACGAACCCAGGCTCTCGCCGTACGCGAGCAGCTTCGGCCGGGTCTCGGCGGGCAGCGTCCGCCACTTGTCGTACACCGCCGTGAACAGCGCCCTGCTCGCGTCGGCCGCCTCGTCCTCGGTGAGGACGGACACCCAACTGGGCAGGTACGAGTACTGCATGGCCACCAACGCGCTGTCGCCGAACCAGAGGTACTCCAGCGGCCGGCTTCCCTGGTCGTTGACCCAGCCGGTGCCCGTCGTGCCCATCACGGCGAGCACGTCCCGCTCGAACCCCCCGGCGCGCTCCAGTTCGCGGACGGCGAGCCGGGCCCGCTCGTCGAGGGAGTCCGCCGTACGCAGACCCACGTACACCCGGACCGGATCCTTGGCGTCCCGCCCGGTGAAACGCGCGATGTCCGCGCGGGTGCTCGCCCCGCCGACGAAGTCGCGGCCCTTCGCCCCCAGGGTGTCCCAGGGCGTGTACGAGCCGTCGCCTCCCGACAGCGTCGTGGAGGTCGGGCGGACCACGCCCCTGCTCGTCCCCTGGTCCGTCAGGGACGCCCCGTTCTCCACCACGTGGAGGACGCCCTTGAGCAGGAAGCCCTGGACGAAACCGACGACGAGGAAGGCGACCAGGGCGATCCCCGTGCCGTAGGCGACCGAGCGCGGGACCAACCACGTCAGCGGCCGCGCCACCGTGCGGGCGGCCAACCTGAGGCCACGCGCCGCACACAGGAGCAGCCCGGCGACGAGGCTCGCGAGGACGGGCACCAGCGCCCACTGCCACCACACGACCTGGGGCCGCATCCCGACGGCCCGGCGCATGTCGCCCTGCCAGGACACGCTGAACGCGGTCGTCACGACGACGGCGACCAGGCAGACCCCGGCCACCGCCGACCACGCGGCGCGCTGCGGGGACCGGGCGGGAAGGATCAGCCTGCGCCCGGCCAGCGCCCGCGTGACCGTGCCGAGGACCGCGCCGAGCGCGTACCCCAGGGCCGCGGTCACCCCCGCTTCCACCCCCTGGAGCCACCACGGGCGGGGCAGCAGGGCCGGCGTCAGGGACAGGCAGTAGAAGACCGTCGCCAGCACGGCACCGGTCAGGGAGAGCCCCCGGCGCACCATGCGTCCGCTCCGCGGGCTCTCGCCGTACCGTCCGTCTCCCGGGAACCCGCCACTGCCGGGGAGCGGCACGTGGGGGGGTATCACGCTCAGCACCATGGCGGTGGCGTCATCGCGCGGGCCGGGTGCGCCCCGTCGGTGAGCGACGGGGTGGCGCCGGACGAGGGGCGGGTACGGGACGACGGCCGGGCACTGCCGTGGTCACCGGTACTCCGGCTCAGGGGAGCGTGTTCGTCTGGTGTGCGAGTGCTCACTGCGCGAGTCCTTTCCGGCCGCGGCGTTCTCCCCCCGATCGTCACGTCGCAGGTGGGCGGGCGCGCGCTGGGTGCGGCCGGACGGGAAGCGGGCTCGTGCACGCCCGTCCCCGAGCCCTGCTCGCGCGAGATCCGGAAAGCGGCCGTGCTCTTCACCGCGGCGCGGGCGGACGCAGCCGCGGGCGGGCACGCGAGGAGACACACCCGCGCAAGGACGGACGTGCACGCGCGAGGACGGACGTGCACGCGGCGACGGGCGGCCGCGCCGCGGCCGCCCGTCGGTACCCCCCGAACCGCCCCTCAGATCCCCAGCGCCCTCCGCAGGCCGAGGCGATCGGTGCCCAGCTTGGTGAAGGAAGCCGACAGCAGCTCCGACGCCGTCCGCACGTCCGTGCCCAACTCCCGCGCGATCGCCGCGTTGTCGAGCCCGAGCGCGGCGTGCCGCGCCACCGCGTGCTCGGCGATCGTCAACGTGTCCTGCTCGAAGGTGTGCAGACGGCGCGGGCGCAGTCCCGCCGAGGCGAGTTGGGAGCGGGCCCGGGCCGCGAGCGCGTCGGCACCGCAGGCCGCGGCGGTCTCCATGCCGCGGTACAGCTGCTGGGCCGCCTGGTGCGGATCGCCCAGGGTGTGCAGCGCCGCACCGTGGTCGACGAGCGCGTGCGCGAGTTCACACGCGGCCGGCGACTGTTCGAGATGACCCACGGCCTCCTGCAACAGGAGGGCCGCCCGGGACGGGTCCATGGTCGTCGCCAGGACGCGCAGGGACTGCCCGATCACGCTCGCCGCCCCGAACGCGCGGGCCCGCGCCAACGCCTCGGTCGCCGTGGCGCGTGCCTGGTCGGGCTCGTGGGTGACCTGCGCCAGAGCCAGGTCCAGCTGCCACGGACTCCACGACGGATTGCGCGTGCCGCGCAGGTCGAGCCGCTTGCCCGCCGCGCTGAGCTGTTGCTCCGCCTCGTCGATCCGTCCCTGCGCCAGCAGGAGCTTGCCCCAGACGGCCTGCGGGTCGGGATAGACCACGGCCTTGGGCAGACCCTCCGCCAGCTTGTAGGTCTGGGCGACCCGCTGCGCCTCGGCCGTGTTCCCGCGGGCGAGCAGCGTCTCGATGAGCGTGCCGATCGCGTACCACTGCGCCGGGATGCCGTGCCCGACACGGTCGGCGATCTGCAGGCCGTTGCGCACGAAGTCCTCGGCCTCGGCGAGCCGTCCGCGCCGGTAGCGCACGTAACCCAGCAGGGTGTAGACGAACGACAGGTGCGCTCCGCGCCAGCCCTTCGCCTCGAACTCCACGATGCCGGTGTTGAACAGCTCCTCCGCACGGCCCGGCTGGTCGCAGTACATGAGCGTGACGGCCACGACCGCCGGCACCTCGAACCCGAAGTCCTGGTCGGTCCAGCTCATGCCGCCGGTCAGCGCCTGCTCCGCGTAGTCCAGAGCGGTGCCGACGGGCTCGCCGCGCATCGCGGCGTCCCAGGCCCGCAGCCCCAGGATGTGCCGCTCGGGCAGGCCGCGGCCGCTCAGGCGCTTGGCGAACTGGGCCAGGAGCCGGGACCGGGCGGGTGAGTTCTCCTCGTCCAACCGGACCGAGTTCCACTTGAACTGCTCCGCCTGCATGCGCAGTCGGGTGCGGGAACTCGTGGACAGCCTTGCCTCGTCCGCGAGGAGACCGGCCGCCTCCGCCATCTGCCCCGTGTGGGCGAGTGCCTGGGCGAGCCGGTAGGTGATCGCCTCCCGCAGCGCCTGTTCGGTCTTGGGTTCCTCCAGGGCGGCCCGGAGCTGGTTGATGGTCGTCGCGGGATCGTGCAGCAGGTTGGCGGAGCCGAGCTCGAACAGCACCTCGGCCCGGTCCTCCATGTCCGGCGGCTCGCGCAGCGCTCGGGCCAGGTAGCGGCGGGCGGCGTCGGGGGCTCCCGCGGAGAAGCTCTCGCGTGCGGCCTGGCGCAGCTGCTGCACCACCCAGGGGTCGCCCTCGGGATGCATCTCCAGCAGGTGGCGGGCGGCGGCCGCGGCGCCGAAACCGTCGTCGACCATGGCCTGCGCGGCCATCCCGTGCATGCCGACGCGCACGCCCGGCGGAATCGACCGGTACACGGCGGTCGCGATGAGCGGATGGAAGAACTCGACGACCTCCTGCCGGCGCAGGCTGGTGAGGACGGTCAGGATGCGGGCGTTGCGCAGTTGGTCGATGGCCTCCGCGGCCTGCGCCTCACCGAGCGCCGCCACGCTTCCGACGATGCTTATCGGGACGGCGGTACCCAGGACGGCGGCGGCCCACGCGAGCCGGACCGTGGACGGCCCGAGCTGTTCGAGGCGGTCGATGAGCCCGCTGCCCTTGACGGCGGAGGCCAGGTCGCGCAGCTGCGGAATGTTGTCCTGGTGGGGCTTCAGCCCACGATCGCGACCCTTCATCGCCAACTCGACGACCTCGAAGGGGTTTCCGCCGGTGATCGCCCAACACTCTCGACAGAACACGTCGTCGGCGCTCTCGCCGAGGGCGTCGCGGACGATGCGTGCCACCGCGCTCGTGGTGAGCGTGGCCAGCTCGTGCGGACGTGTTCCCTGCCGACTCATCAGGGCCCGCAGCGAGGCGGCGTCGGCGGGGATCTCGTTGGGCCGACAGGCCACGAGGATCAGCATGGCCAGTTCCTCGGCCCGCGCCGCGAAGGCGGTCAGCCAGGCCAGGGACTCCGCGTCCGCCCAGTGCGCGTCGTCGACGACCAGCACCACGGGTGCGCTGCGCACGGTCAGGTGGGTGACCACCCAGTCCAGGCCGTCGCGCACACCCTGCGGGTCGGGCGCCGTCGGGCCCTTCGGGGCGGCGGTCAGTCCGAGCGCCGGCGCGACGATGCTGTACCAGTTGCCGAGGACATCGCGCCGCTCCTCCTCGGTCATGGCGGCGAACGTGGGTTGTATGAGTTGCCGCATCACGTGGAACGGCACTTGCTTCTCCTGCTCGCCGCCCCGTGCGAACAGCACGGTGCAGGACCGCTCGGCGGCATGCCGACGGGCCTCCGTGAGCAGGGTCGTCTTGCCGATGCCACCCGCTCCGGCGAAGGTCAGCACGCCACCACGGCGAGTGGTGGGGCCGGTGCGCGAGGTGCCGCACAGTTCGTCCACCGCGCGGTGGATCGCGAGAACTTCGGATTCCCGCTCAAGTAAAGGTTGGGAAGCCCACCCCTGCGGGTCCGTGACGTCTGACATTCTTGCCCCCTCCGGCGCGTGCGGCCGAGTGTACGGGCCAAGAAGCGAGTTGTTGCTGCTTAAGCACATTATTGCGGCATCTCGCCACTCGTTCGAGGACAACGCTGTATCCTCGGCTGACGCTCCCCGGGGGGCATGTCAGAGACTGGCGAGAAGCCGCCTTGCAGGACGCGATCGGTCGGATCCCGCTAGTGCCGCGCCACGGGAATCATGGGCAGTTCGCTGGGTTGGGGTATCCCTGCGGGCACCTCACGGACCGTCACGCCGGGCGCGGGCACCAGTCGCCAGCGGGACGCCACGCTCGCCACCGCGGTCAGGATCTCCGTCACCGCGAACGAGTCGCCTATGCACTTGTGCTGCCCCGCCCCGAACGGGATGTACTTCTGGGCCCGCCCCCGCTCGTTCCCCTCCTGTCGCCAGCGGTCCGGGTCGAAGACCGTGGGGTCCCGGAACAGCGCAGGGTCCCGGTGCAACGCGTAGGGGCTGTAGGCCAGTTCGGCGCCCTCGGGGATCGCCACGCCGCCCAGGGTGAGGGGTGACAGTGCCCGCCTGGTGAACAGCAGCGGTGAGTGCAGCCGCAGTGCCTCCTGGAACACGTGGTTCGTGTAGGTGAGTTCGGGTATGTCGTCGGCGCGGACGGGGCGGGTGCCCACCACCGCGTCGACCTCCTCGTGGAGGCGCCTCTCCACCTCCGGGTGGCGGCCGAGTTCGTGGAAGACCCAGGCGAGGGTGGTGGCCGAGGTCTCCGTGCCGGCCAGCATGATGGCGAGCACCTCGTCGCGCACCTGCTCGGCGGCCATCGTCGCGCCCGACTCGGCATCCACGCTGGACAGCAACAGCGAGAGGAGGTCGTGGCCCTCCGCGCCCTTCTCCGCGCTGTACTGCGCGATCACCTCGTCGATGGTCCGGCGCAGACGCCCGGCCGCCGCGTCGAACCGCTGGTTGTACGGGATCGGAAGCCGGTCCAGGGCCTTGGGCATGACCGCGCGGACCAGCATGCCCTCCAGGACGATGGGCAACGAGCGGTGCACCTCCGTGACCGCAGGCCGGCTCAGCTCACCGGAGAAGATCATCTCGGCCACCGACGACATCGCGTACCCGCGCGCCTCGGTGACCATCGAGATCTCCCGTCCTGCCGTCCACGACGCGGACATGGCCTCCGCTTGCCGGCTCATCACCTCGGTGTAGTCGGTGATGTGGTTGCGGTGGAAGGCCGGTTGCATCATCCGGCGCTGCTTGCGGTGGAACTCGCCGTCGGTCGTCACGATGCCGTTGCCGAACACCGGGCGCAGCCGGTCGAAGATCCGTCCACGGCCGAAGCGCTGCGCCTGTTGCACCAGTACGGCGTGCACGTGCTCCGGGCTGGTGAGGACGTGCACGGGCCACGTACCGATGTCGAGGCGCACGATGTCTCCGTGCTCGCGCAACGACTCCAGGAACGCAATCGGCTGTCGCCACAGCTGTAGTGCGTGACCCAGGAGCGGTAACCGCCCCGGTGCGACGGGGGCGTTGACCGCGGGGCCGGAATGTTCCACTTGCGTAGCCATGGGTCGACTCCCTGTCATGCCACCGAGACGAGATCCGGGCGGATGTACGCAGACTCCAGCCCGGCCGCGAACCGTTCGTCGCGGTACCTCGTGCACTCGTAACGCTGCCACAGATCCGCGCCGATCATCCAGTCCTCATAACTGCGCACGCAGCGGGAGACGGTGGCCCGCACGGCGGGATCGACGTCACCCCGGGCGTCAATGACCTGGAACAGGCGGTCCTTTCCGGACAGGTACTCCTCGATGCGGGTCTGGATGCGCCCCTCGACGGCCCGGACCGCGTCGCCGAGGCTGCGCCCCTCCCACGCGGAGATGAGCGAGACGAGGTTGTTGTTGTCCCCGCAGGAGTACTCCTTCGGCAGCGAGAACACGTCGTTGCCCCACGAGATGATGTCCACCGAACTCGCGATGAGGGCCTGGAACTCCGGGAGTTCGTGGAGGTGCGGCGGCACGTCGATGCCCAGGCCCGCCTCGACCACGTCCATCATCGGCAGCATCTGCGAGCTGTGACGCCGCATCAGGA
Source organism: Streptomyces sp. NBC_01426 (assembly GCF_036231985.1). Classification (GTDB taxonomy): domain Bacteria; phylum Actinomycetota; class Actinomycetes; order Streptomycetales; family Streptomycetaceae; genus Streptomyces. Next base: position 812,570 of record NZ_CP109500.1, on the reverse strand, counting down.
TGTAGTCCTCGACCGAGGGGTGCCCCTCGTCGCCGCGATTGCCCGCCTCCTGGTCCAAGGAGCCCAACATCAGGGGGACATGGGACCGGTAGCGGGCGGCGGTCACCTCGGACATGCCGGCGAGGATCCGGTCGCACAGGTCGATGAACCCGCTGACCAGCGGATTCGGCCGCGAGGACGCCGCGCCCGTCCTGCCCGTGGCTAGGTAGGTGGTGATCGTGTCGGTGACGGGCCGCCAGGCCGCCAACTCGCCCGTCCTGATGAGGTGGTCGTGCTGGTCGTCCAGGACGAAGGACCAGGCCATCCACTCGGCGAGGAGGACGACCTTCTCATAGGGCACCTCACCGCTGACGCGGCCGGCGAGATGGCCGAAGCCGATCCCCGCGAACTGCTCCGAGGCATCGGTGACGAGCTCGTGACGCAGGGCCCACGACGTGGCCTCGTTGTTGGCTCGCGCGGCCTGTGGATGCTTGGAGTTCCCGAACGGAAGGTGGAAATCGGGAACGGAGAAAAAGTCGAGCTGGGCCATTGATCCCCCCACGGAAGAGTCGGATTCGCCAATACCCGCTCAATGTACGATCGTCAGTGCACTCGCGTGCACACGAGCATCGGAACACCCCTCTGCTGCGACGTCGTCACGGGGGACACGCCCCGCCGCCGGAATGAACCGGTCGCGGACTGACGTGATCCCGCCACGCGCGACCACATCTGGCCACGCCCGAAGTAATTAACCCGCAGGGCGCAGCGCACTGTCAATGTAAGACGAGGGATGATGTGGAATTCATCCAGGCGTTGCCGAACGCGTATTCACAACGAATATGCGAAGGGCATGGTCGCCGCGGTCCGCCGCCGGGGACCGCACCGTGGGTCGGGTGCGGCCGGAGGGAAGGGGAAGACCGCGGGGTGGCCGAAGACCGCCGTCCACCTGTCGGGCGCTCCCTACACTGCGAGGGGACGCGGTCGTTCGGGCAGGGGTGGGGGCATGACCGAGCATCATCCGGCGGAGCCGGACGACGACCACGAGGCCGATGTTCTGGGTTCCTACCTGGAGGTCCTGCGGGCGCGCCTGGACGGGGAACGGTTCGAGGCGCTCATCACGGCGGTGCGCACCACTTGCGCGCTGCTGGAGGATGACCGGCGGACCGCGTGGGACGTGCCCGCCGGACGTCACCTCCCGCCGGATCTCCAGCGCGAGTACCTGTCCCTGATGGCCGTGATGATCACCGGTCACCTGGACCACCGCCTGGTGGAGCTCGCCGCCCCCGACGGGGCCCGGGGTTGGGCGGTCGTGGACAACACCCGTCCCGACACCGAGCGGGCCTGGATCGACACCGAACTCGACGGGATCGTCCGCGCCACCGATTTCCCCACCCCCTGATCCGGCCGGCCGGAGCGTTCCGCTCTGGCCGTCGGGCGGCTCCGACCGCCCCACCTGCGCCGCCTTCCGTCTCCATGCGGCAGGATGGCAGCCCGTTCCGGATCGCACACACGCCCGAACGGGCTTCTTTGCACGACAAACTGACAGGTGACAAGGTGACGACACACCCGATACGACGCCCGGCGGCGCCCGTCGCCCCCTCCCCGGCCCGCCGCGCGACGGGAGGCGCCCGTTGAACCGGACCCTCGTGTTGCACGACTGGCTGGTGGCCGGCATCGCGTTGGCCGCGGGCGGCGCGGGCGGTCTGCTCCTGCGGGCCCTGCTGCGCTGGCTCGGCAAGCACGCCCTCAGGACGCGCTGGAGCGGCGACGACATCATCGTCCACGGGCTGCGCACCCTCGCCCCGGGCGCGGCGGTCATCGCGGGCACGGCGGTGGCGGCCTCGACCCTGCCCCTGACCACGAGGGTCGCGGGCTTCGTGAACCAGACCCTCACCGCCCTGCTGATCCTCATCGCCACGCTCGCCGCCGCCCGCGTCGTCGCGGGGCTCGTGCAGTCCCTGGCGCAGTCGCGGACCGGAGTCGCCGGATCGGCGACCATCTTCGTGAACATCACACGCGTCGTCGTCCTCGCGATGGGGTTCCTCGTCGCCCTCGAAACGGTCGGCGTCTCCATCGCGCCCCTGCTCACCGCGCTGGGCGTCGGCGGACTCGCGGTCGCCCTGGCCCTCCAGGACACCCTCGCCAACCTCTTCGCGGGCGTGCACATCCTCGCCTCCAAGACGGTGCAGCCCGGTGACTACATCCGTCTCACCAGCGGGGAGGAGGGCTATGTCGTCGACATCAACTGGCGCAACACCGTGGTGCGCAACCTGTCGAACAACCTGGTGATCATCCCCAACGGCCGGTTGGCGCGCACGAACATGACCAACTTCACGCAGCCCGAGCAGCAGTTGTCGATCCTGGTCCAGGTCGGGGTGGGCTACGAAAGCGACCTGGAGCACGTGGAACGGGTGACGCTGGAGGTCGTCGACAGCGTGATGGTGGACATCAACGGGGCGGTCCCCGACCACGAAGGGGCCGTCCGCTTCCACACGTTCGCCGACTCCCGGATCAACTTCACGGTGATCCTCGGCGTCGGGGAGTTCAGCGACCAGTACCGGATCAAGCACGAGTTCATCAAGCGGCTCCACCGGCGCTTCCGGGCGGAGGGCATCTCCATCCCCGCGCCCACCCGCACGGTCGCGCTGCGCCCCGAGGACGATTTCCGGCCGTCACCGACCGCATCGATCCCGCACCAGCGGGAGGTCCCGCCGTCGGTGCCGATGGACAGCGCACGGTAGGAGACGCCGGCGAGGGCCGGCGCCCGGCGTTCGGTCCTCCGCGCGCCGGGTGACCGGGGCGGCGGGTCAGGTGGTGTAGTCGGCGTTGATCCGGACGTAGCCGTCACCCAGGTCGCAGCCCCAGACGCGGGCGGCCGCGGTGCCGGTCGCGAGCGAGACGTGGATCAGCACCTCGTCCGCGTTCATGACCTCGGTCAGCCCGGCCAGGTCGGGCTCGGCCTGCGGGTAGACGACCAGGTCGCCGAATCGGATCACGACCCGGTCCGGGTCGATGTCGGTGTCGTCCTTGCACTTGCCGACGGCCATCGCGACCCGCCCCCAGTTGGGGTCGGATCCGTGCACGGCGGTCTTCACCAGCGGCGAGTTGACGATCGCCTTCGCCACCCGGCGGGCCTGCTCCTCGTCCCGCGCCCGGTCCACGACCACCTCGATGAGCTTGGTGGCGCCCTCCCCGTCCCGGGCGACCTGCTTGGTGAGGTCCTCCGCCACGGAGTACAGGGCCGCCTCGAACTCCGCGGGGTCCACCTCTGCGGCCGCTCCGTTGGCGAGGATCACGGCGGTGTCGCTGGTGGAGGTGTCGGAGTCCACGCTCACACAGTTGAAGGTCCGGTTCATCACCCGCCGGAACACGGCGTCGAGTTCGGCGGCGGGCAGGGCCGCGTCGGTGAAGTAGTACGTGAGGAGCGTGGCCATGTCGGGCTCCAACATGCCGACGCCCTTGGCGACTCCGACCAGGGTCGCCGATCCGATCCGCGCCCGCGCGAGCTTCGGATGGGTGTCCGTGGTCATGATGGCCTCGGAGACGGCGTCGAAGTCGGGTTCCTCGCCGGCCCGTACACCGGGGATCCCCGCCCGCATCGTCTCCATCGGGTACGGGCGTCCGATGACCCCGGTCGATCCGATCAGCACCTCCTGGGGCGCGCAGCCCACCAGGGCCGCGGTCAGCGCCACGACCTCCTCGGCGTCCCGGACGCCGCGTTCCCCGTTCGCGACGTTGGCGTTCTTGGACACGGTGACCACTGCGCGCGCCGATCCGTCGGCCACGTGCTCGCGGCTGAGCAGCACGCTCGGTCCGGCGAACCGGGACTGCGTGAACACGGCCGCCGCGGCGCAGGGGTGCTCGGAGACCACCACCGTGAAGTCGCGGGTGGTGTCCTTGACGCCGAGGTTCGCTACAAAGGTGTGGAATCCGATGGGGTTCAGCTCCGACACGCGAGATCTCCGGTTCGTTCCGTTGGTCGGCCAGTTCCTCTGATCGCCGTGATGGTAGCAACCTGACAGCCGCCGACGGGCCCGCGTCCCGGCGGTCGCGCACCGTCCTGACCTGGGGGTCTCGGCTGAACGGCGACCAGTGCCGGGGTGTCGCCGCACCGGGGAGACCGGGCGGTCGCGCCCCGGGGCGGGGGTGCTCCGGGGCGTCCGGGAGCACCCCGTCCGGTCAGACCTGGTAGCGGTCCGGGGCGAAGAGTGCGAGATTGGCCGCGATCCAGTCCGAGGTGCGCCGCAGGCCTTCCGCGAGGGAGACCCGCGGCTCCCAGCAAGCCCACTCGCGGGCCCGGGAGTTGTCCGACAGCAACCGCTGGACCTCGCTGCCGGAGGGCCGCAGGCGGGAGGGGTCGACCACGACACGGGCCTCGCGGCCGGACGCCGTGATCAGGGCCTGGGCCAGGTCGCCGACGGAGATCTCCCGACCCGTCCCGAGGTTGACCACCTCACCCAGCGCCCGGTCGCACTCCGCGACCGCCAGGAAGCCCTCCGCCGTGTCGGTGACGTACGTGAAGTCCCGCGTGGGGGAGAGGGACCCCAGACGTATCTCGTCCGCCCCGGAGTGCAGTTGGGCGAGGATCGTCGGGATGACGGCGCGCGCGGACTGGCGCGGACCGTACGTGTTGAACGGCCGCACCACCGTCACCGGGAGTTCGAAGGCGTGATGGAAGGAGAGCGCCATCATGTCCGCGCCGATCTTCGAAGCGGAGTACGGGGACTGCGGCTGGAGCGGGTGCGTCTCCGCGATCGGGGCCGTCAGCGCGGTGCCGTACACCTCGCTGGTCGAGGTGTGCACCAGCCGGCGCACCCCGTGCCGACGGCAGGCCTCGGCCATGTTCTCCGTGCCGGTGACGTTCGTCTGGACGTACGCGCCGGGCGAGGCGTAGCTGTACGGGATCCCGATCAGCGCCGCCGCCAGGTGGAACACGGTGTCGCAGCCGGCCACCGCGTCGCTCACCCGGCCCGCGTCGCGGATGTCACCGGCCCACATCTCCACGGGGCCGTCCGGCTCGGCGAGGTAGCGCGCCAGGTGGCCCTTCTCGGCGTACGGCTTGTAGTGCACGAAGGCGCGGACCCGGGCGCCCCGGGCCACCAGCAGGTCGACCAGGGTCGAGCCGATGAATCCCTCGGCGCCGGTGACCAGGACCGTACGGCCGTCCCAGTTGTTCGCGGTGCTCATGCTGTTCGTGGTGCTCATGCTCGCTCCAGGAGGGGAAGGGTGACGCCGGCGACGCGGAGGACCTCCGCGGCCAGCAGTTCGGCGGCCCGCGCGTGCGGGCCGGGGTCGGCGGCGCCGGCCATGGCCGACAGCCGGGCCGGGTTCGCCAGCAGCGGACCCACGAGGTCCGCGAGGCGTTCGGTGGTGGCCGCGGCGTCGGCCAGCAGGAGCCCGGCGCCGGCGTCGGACAACACCCGGGCGTTGTGGGTCTGGTGGTCGCCCGGCGCGTGCGGGTACGGGACCAGGACGGACGGGACGCCGGTCGCGGCGAGTTCCGCGACCGTCGCCGATCCGGCCCGGCACACCACGAGGTCCGCGGCGGCGTACACGAGGTCCATCCGGTCCAGGTACGGCACGGCGCGCGCGATCCGCTGCCCGCCGCTCGCGGCGAGGTCCGCCACCGCGTCCGGCAGCGCCGCGGGACCCGTCTTGATCAGCAGCTGTACGTCGTCCCGCCCCTGCCAGAGCCCGGCCAGCCCGACGGCCGCCCCGGTGAGCCGGACGGCGCCGAGGCTGCCGCCGTTGAACACCACCAGCCGACGCCCGTCCGGCACGCCCAACGCCCGCCGGGCCTCGGCGCGCAACACCGCCCGCCCGTGACCGGACAACTCGGCGAGACCGGCCAGGGCGGCGGAGATCGGCATCCCGGTGGTCAGTGCCCGCTCCCCGCCCGCCAGGTGTTCCCGGCTGCGGTCGAAGGCCACCGCGACGTGCGGGGTGAGCCGGGCCGCGAACTGGTTGGCGCGCCCCGGGACCGCGTTGGACTCGTGGATCAGGGCCGGCAGTCCGGCCAGCCGGGCGCCCAGCACGGCGGGCGCGCTCGGGTAGCCGCCCATGCCGACGACGGCGTGCGCCCCCTGGGCCCGGATCACGGCCCGCGCCTGCCCGGCGGACCGCAGGAGCGCGGCGGGCAGCAGGTAGCGCTTGGCGCCCAGCGCCGGATCGAAGGGGATCATGTCGACGGTGTGCAGCCGGTAGCCGGCGCGCGGTATCAGCTCGGTCTCCAGGCCGCGCTCGGTCCCGATGAACGAGACCACGGCGCCGGGGACGGCCGCGCGCAGGGCCTCGGCGAGAGCGAGCCCGGGGTAGATGTGGCCACCGGTGCCGCCGGCACCGATCACGACGGACAGGGGAGCCGGGGAGGAGTCTCGTGTGGTCATGGCGGCAGACTTCCGGTGTGCCCTAAGAAGGTTCTAAGAGGTTCCGCCGCGGCCTTTGGCAGGCTTTGCCCATGAGCTCCATGAGCAGACAGCGGATTCTGGTGGTCGACGACGAGCCCGAGGTGCGGGCCGCCGTGCAGGACGGCCTGGCCGTCGAGGGGTACGAGGTGCGCGGCGCCGCCGACGGGCTGGCCGCGTTGTCCGAGGTCGCGGCCTGGGAACCCGACGTCCTGGTCCTGGACGTGATGATGCCGGTGCTGGACGGCCTCGGCGTGTGCCGGCAACTGCGCGCGATGGGCGACCGGACACCCGTACTCGTCCTGACCGCGCTGGACTCGGTGAGCGAACGGGTCGACGGGCTGGACGCGGGCGCCGACGACTACCTCGTGAAGCCGTTCGCCCTGGACGAGCTGGTGGCCCGGGTCCGGGCACTGCTGCGGCGGGCCGCGCCCGCCCAGGACGACGCCGGCGACCCCCTCGCGTACGGCGACCTCGTCCTCGACCCGGCCACCCGGACCGGGCGACGGGCCGGGCGCCCGCTGGAGTTCAGCCGCACCGAGGCCGCGCTGCTGGAACTCCTGCTGCGCCACCCCGGGCAGGTCCTGCCGCGCGAACTCATCCTGGAACTGGTGTGGGGGCGGGACTTCGGACCGGACTCCAACTCCCTCGCCGTGTACGTCGGCTACCTGCGGCGCAAGCTGGAGGCCGGCGGCGAACCGCGGCTGGTGCACACCGTCCACGGAGTCGGCTACCGGCTGGACGCCGCGTGACGGGCGCCGGCCGGCGCCGGCTGGGCGCCCCCTGGCGCAGGCGCCGCCCCCTGCGGACCCGGTTGGCGCTGGCCGTCACCTCGGCCGTCGCGCTGGTCGCCGTCGGCGTGTGCACCGCGGCGTTCTTCGTCGTCCGCGGGGCCCTGTACGACCAGCTCGACCTCAGCCTCACCCAGTCCGCGCGGCTCGCCGCCCAACGCAACCCCGACTCCGGACCCGACACCCTGGCCGGGGAGTGCCGCTTCCTGGCCGCGCCCGCCTGCGCCGAGGTGGTGCCGGTCGATCCCGCCAAGGATCCCGCCCGGCCCTACATGCTGCCCGTGGACGCCGGGACCAGGGCCGTCGCCGCCGGCCGGCGCGCCCCGTACTACACGAGCATCGTCCACGCCGGACACCCGACACGGATGCTCACCACCGACTACACGAAGGGACAGGCGCTCCAGGTCGCGCTGCGCGCCGACACCGTCGAGGCCGGCATCTCCGACGCCGCCCGGTGGCTGGTGGTGATCGGCGCGGCCGGTGTGCTGCTCGCCGCCGTGCTCGGGTACTGGGTCTCGCGGACCGGACTCGCACCGCTGACCCGGCTCACCGCCACCGCCGAACGGATCGCGGCCACCCGGGACCCGCGCCACCGCATCGAGCTGCCGCCGCCGGGACGGGAGGACGAGATCACCCGGCTCGCCGGGACCTTCAACACCATGCTGGGGGAGCTGGAACAGTCCGTCACCGCGCAACGGCGCCTCGTCGCGGACGCCTCCCACGAACTGCGCACCCCCCTGACGGCGCTGCGCACCAACGCGGAACTGCTCGCACGCGGCGAGCGGCTGACGACGGAGCAGCGCGAGCGCGCCTCCCTCGCCCTGGGCCGGCAGCTGCGGGAGGTGACGGGCCTGGTCAACGACCTGATCGAGCTGGCGCGCGACGAGGAGCCGCAGCCGCTCGTCGAACAGGTCAGGCTGGGCCGGCTGGTGGAGCACTGCGTGCAGGTCGCGCGGGCACACTGGGCCTCCGTGCCGATCGTGGTGCGCTCGACCGACGAGGTCGTCGTACCCGGGGTGCCCGCCCGGCTCAGCCGGTTGCTGGGGAACCTGCTGGACAACGCGGCGAAGTTCAGCCCGGCGGGCGTCCCGGTGGAGGTGGAGCTGACGGTCCGGGCCGGCCGGCCCGAGCTGACGGTACGGGACCACGGTCCGGGCATCGCGCCCCGGGACCTGCCGTACGTCTTCGACCGGTTCTACCGTGCGGGGACGGCGCGGGCCCTGCCGGGGTCGGGGCTCGGCCTGGCGATGGCGCGGCAGATCGCCCGGGCGCACGCGGCCGAACTGACGGCGGAGGCCGCGCCGGGGGGAGGGGCCCTGTTCCGGCTGACCTTCGGCGCCTGACCGGGCCGACGTCGCACCGTCGGGTCCGGACCCGGATTCAGTCGCCGTCGATGAGCCGCTGGAGGCCGGGGACGTACAGGTCCGCGAGTCGGTCGGGGGGTGTGCGGCCCCCCACTCCGTCCGGCCGGTGCAGGCTCAAGGTCGCTCCCAGGTCCAGTAGTTGACCGGCAATCAGCTCGGCGCGCACCTGCCGGTCGGCGCCGGTCAGGAGCGCGGCCGGCCGGTCGGTGACCTGCTCGCGGAAGTGCTCGCGCAGCAGGGTGCGTTCGTCGTCGTTGCCGAGCGAGAACACGCCCCGCAGCAGCGGATCCCCCGGAGCCGGTCGCGCAGCCGGACCATGGTGAGGACCAGGTGCCGCCCCAGTGCCTCCGGGGGCCCCGCGAACAGGGCGTCGGCCGCCGGCCGGAAGTCGGCGACCGTGTTGAACAGGGCCTCCTTGCTGCCGAACCGCTTCACGATCAGCGACGGGCTGACACCGGCGTCGGCGGCGATGCCGCGCATCGTCACCTCGGCGTAGGGGCGCAGCGCGAACGCCCGGCGCGCGGCGCTCCACAGCACGAGGACCAGGTCGAGCAGGCCGAGGGCGGCCGAGGCCCGGAACATCGTGTGCCAGTCGAAGTTCTCGATGACCACCGCAGCCACCGGGAGCCCGATCGCCGCGCCGATGCCGAGGGTCGAGCTCATCAGCGCGATCGAGGACAGCACCCGCTCGGCCGGCAACTCGTCGCGGATGATGCTGATGCCCAGGGGGATGACGGCCGGCGCCGCGCCCTGCAACGCCGCCGACACGACGCACGACGATCCACCGCCGGCTGATGAGCCGGACGACGAGCCGGCTGACGTGCCGGACGACGAGCGCGGCCCGAGAGACGGCTCCCGAGGTCTCTTGCGAGGGCTCTTCCGAGAGAACTGAAAAAAGTTCGGGCGAGGATGTCGAGAACCCGTGCCCGGCTCCGTCCCTGCCATGAACGCGGCCAGAATGGTCGCACCGGCACAGAGGAGAGACATCATGGCGAAGTACCTGCTGCTGAAGCACTACCGGGGCGCCCCGGCCGCCGTCAACGACGTACCCATGGCCCAGTGGACACCGGAGGAGATCACGGCCCACGTGCAGTACATGCACGACTTCGCGGGGCGGCTGGAGGAGACGGGCGAGTTCGTGGACGGTCAGGCGCTCGCCCCGGAGGGGGAGTGGGTCCGCTACGACGGAGAGGGCCGCCCGCCGGTCACCGACGGTCCGTTCGCCGAGACCAAGGACCTCATCGCCGGCTGGATGATCATCGACGTCGACCACCACGAGCGCGCCGTCGAACTGGCCGGGGAACTGTCCGCCGCCCCCGGCGCGGGTGGCAGGCCGATCCACGAGTGGCTGGAGGTCCGCCCGTTCCTGGCCGCGCCGCCCACCATCACGGAGTGACCTCGCCCATGAACGAGGCCCTGCTCCGGAGCCTCACCCCGAGCGTGATCGGGATCCTCGTCCGCCGCGGAGCAGACTTCGCGGCGGCCGAGGACGCCGTGCAGGACGCGCTGGTCGAGGCGGTCCGCGTCTGGCCGTCCGACCCGCCGCGGGACGCGAAGGGCTGGCTGGTCACCGTGGCCTGGCGCCGGTTCCTCGACGCCACCCGATCGGACGCCGCTCGCCGCCGGCGCGAGGACCTCGTCGAAGAGGAGCCGGCCGCGGGACCCGCGTCCGCGGTGGACGACACACTGCGGCTGTACTTCCTGTGCGCCCACCCGTCGCTGACGCCGTCGTCCGCGGTCGCGCTCACGCTGCGCGCCGTGGGCGGGCTGACCACCCGCCAGATCGCCCAGGCCTACCTGGTCCCCGAGGCGACCATGGCGCAGCGCATCAGCCGGGCCAAGCGCACCGTCTCCGACGTGCGCTTCGACCGGACCGGCGACGTCTCCACCGTGCTGCGCGTTCTCTACCTGGTCTTCAACGAGGGCTACTCCGGCGATGTCGACCTCGCGGCCGAGGCCATCCGGCTCACCCGGCAGCTCGCGACCGTGATCGATCACCCCGAGGTGGCGGGGCTGCTCGCCCTCATGCTGCTCCACCACGCCCGGCGCGCCACCCGGACCACGTCCGACGGCAGCCTGGTGCCGCTCGCCGAGCAGGACCGCGGCCGCTGGGACACCGACTCGATCGCCGAGGGCGTCCGGATCCTGCAGGCGGCCCTCGCCCGCGACCGGTTGGGCGAGTTCCAGGCCCAGGCCGCCATCGCGGCGCTCCACGCCGACGCGCCCACCGCCGGGGAGACCGACTGGGTGCAGATCGTCGAGTGGTACGACGAACTCGTGCGGCTGACCGACAGTCCGGTCGTCCGCCTCAACCGCGCGGTGGCCGTGGGCGAGGCCGACGGACCGCGCGCCGGCCTGGCGGCGCTCGCCGAACTGGACGGGTCCGCCCCGGGCTCCTCCGGCAAGGCGCACCCCCTGCCCCGCCACGCCGCGGTGGCGGCGTACCTCCACGAGCGCGACGGCGACCTGGTGACGGCGGCGCGGCTGTACGCCGAGGCCGCGGCCAAGGCACCCAACCTCGCCGAGCGCGACCACCTGACCCGCCAGGCCGCCCGGCTCAACGCCCTCGGCCGTCGCTGACGCGCCGCGGTCCGGCCGCCGGTCGCGCCGGCTGACGCGCCGGCTGACGCGCCGGCGGCCGATCGGCCGATTGCGCGGCCGGGCGGGGACGGTCAAGACGGACCGTGTGATTCCGGACAGGTTTTCGAAGCCGTGTGCCCAAGGGGGCGGCCCGGGCATCGGCGCGGCGGGGGAGCGGGCCGGCGGGGCGGGGCGGCCCGGGAGGGGCGCGCACGGCGGGCCCGTACACGGTGCGCGCGGCCTTGGACGCGGCGGAATGTCCCGCAGCGCGCGAATGGCCGATATTCGCCCCGTCGGTCCGCTTTCGGGTGGGCGCGTAACAGGACTGACAAATCCGTACGCTACGGTAACTTCGCTGTCTGTCACCAGCGAATGACAGCGGAACACTGCGCCTTTCCGCCGGAGCGATATGTGCTGCCCGCGTGCGCCCATTACGGAGTGAAAATTGAGCTCGCACAACTTATACAGCCGCATGGAATCCATCGGATCCCATATGCCGGCCACCACGCTGACCACCCGGGAACTCATCGGCCGAACCCCGAACCTTCGGGGCGTGGACGTCGAGAGGATCACCGGAGTCGCCGAGAGGCGGACCTACGACCCGCGTCCCGAGACCGGCGAGGACTCGTTCGGATTGGCCCTGAGCGCCGCGCGCGAATGCCTCGCGGCATCCCGGTACGAGGCCGCCGACCTGGACATCGTCATATCGGCGTCGATCACCCGCTTCAAGGCTGCCGACCGCTTCTACTTCGAACCCTCCTTCGCCGGTTCCCTCGCCCGGGACCTCGGCGCCCGCTCCGCCCTGCACTTCGACGTCTCCAACGCCTGCGCCGGGATGATGACCGGCGTGTACGTCCTCGACCGGATGATCCGTTCCGGGGCGGTCCGCAACGGCATGGTCGTCAGCGGCGAGCAGGCGACCCGCGTCGCCGAGACGGCGGCCCGCGAGATCGGCGACTCGTACGACCCGCAGTTCGCCTCCCTCTCCGTCGGCGACTCCGCCGCCGCGGTCGTCATGGACCGGTCCGCGGACGAGGCCGACCGGATCCACTACGTCGACCTGATGACCTGCGCGGAGTACTCGCACCTGTGCATGGGAATGCCGAGCGATCGCACCGGGGGAATCGCGCTCTACACGGACAACAAGAAGATGCACAACAAGGACCGGCTCGCCCTTTGGCCTCGATTCCACGGTGATCTGTTGTCCAAGAACGGCCGGGATTTCGCGGCCGAGGAATTCGACTACATCATTCAGCACCAGGTCGGCGCCCGATTCATCGACTACGTGAACCAGACGGGCGAGGCGGAGTTCGGCACGCCCATGCCCACCTCGCTCGCCGTCGTGGAGAGGTACGGCAACACCGCCACCACCTCACACTTCCTGACGTTGCGTGAACACCTCGCCGCGGGCACCGCCCGACGCGGTGCCACCTTCCTGATGGTGCCCGCCGCCTCCGGCGTGGTCACCGGAGCCCTGTCGGCCACCGTCACCCACCTGGGGGTCTGAACCATGGGCATGATCATCACCGCCGCGGGCACCGCCACCGCCACCGTCGACAGCCACGGCACAGCGGACGGCCGCGCCACCGGCGACCACGCCGCGGACACCCGAGCGGCCTCCTCCGTGGAACTCGCCGGCCGGGCCGCCCGCGACTGCCTCGACCAGACCGGTCTGTCCCCCTCCGCCGTCGGCGTCCTCGTCAACGTGGGCGTCTACCGGGAGTCCAACACCTTCGAACCGGCGCTCGCGGCCCTGGTGCAGAAGGAGGTCGGGATCAGCCTGGACTACCTCGTGGATCCCGCCGCCGGCTTCTCCTTCGACCTCATGAACGGTGCCTGCGGCGTGCTGAACGCGGTCCAGGTCGGTCAATCCCTCCTCGACACGGGCAGCACCGAACGCCTCCTGGTCACCGCCGCCGACGTACACCCCGGCGGCGACGCACGCCGAGACCCCGACTACCCGTACGCGGACCTGGCCGGCGCCCTCCTGCTGGAGCGCAGCGCCGACCCCGACGCCGGATTCGGCCCCGTACGGCACTACACGGCCGACGGCCCCACCGACACGGAGGGCTACCTGGACACCGCCGCCATGGGCGCCGAAGGCCGGACCCTGATCACCGTGCGACGCTCCCCGGACCACGACCGCCGGCGCGCCGAACTCGCCGCCACCGCCGTCGCCGACTACGCCGCCGCGTACGGGCTCGACCTCGACCGCACCCTGGTGATCGGCCCGGGCACCGAGGCGGACGCCCTTCCCCCCGGCGAGACGGGAGAACCGCACACCGCGGCCCCCGTCCTCGGCTACCTCCACGCCATGGCGAGCGGCCTGCCCGAGGACTGTGACCAATTGCTGTTCGTCACCGCCGGCGCCGGCCCCAGCGCGGCCTGCGCGAGCTACCGCCCCGAAGGCCGGTGATCCGGTGACCACCGCGAGCCGACGACGCACCGACACCCGGGCGCCGGCCCTCGGCGCAGCCGAGGGCCTGGCCGCCCGTCTGGAAGGCAACGCCCGAGCCTTCCCGCACAAGCCGGCCGTCATCCACCCCGACGGGGGCCGCGAACCCGACGGCCGCCCCCGCTACCGCACCCTGAACTACGGCGAGTTGCAGCAGGAGGTCGAGCGACTCGCCCACGGCCTGACCCACGCGGGCATAGGCCGGGGCACCAGGACGGTGCTGATGGCCCCGCCCGGACCCGAGCTGTTCGCCCTGGTCTTCGCCCTGTTCCGGATCGGCGCCGTCCCCGTCGTCGTCGATCCCGGCATGGGCCCGCGCCGCATGCTCCACTGCTACCGGGCCGTGGGCGCCGAGGCCTTCATCGGCCCGCCGCTCGCCCACCTGGTGCGCGTCCTGGGCCGCCGCACCTTCGAGGCCGTGCGGATCCCCGTCACGCTGGGCCGCCACCGCCTGTGGGGCGGTCACACCCTGGCGCGCCTGCGGTCCGACCCCGGCCCGCGCACCGCGCCCCCCGCCGTCGGCGGGGACGACCTGCTGATGATCGGCTTCACCACGGGAAGCACCGGCCCCGCCAAGGGGGTCGAGTACACCCACCGGATGGCACTCGCGATCGCCCGGGGCATCGAGGACGCGCACGGGCGCACCCGCGACGACGTCTCCCTGATCACCCTGCCCTTCTACGGCATGCTCGACCTGGTCTACGGATCCACGATCGTCCTCGCCCCGCTGGCGCCGGCGAAGGTCGCGCACGCCGATCCCGACCTCCTCGTCGACGCGCTGGAACGATTCGCCGTCAGCACGATGTTCGCCTCGCCCGCCCTGCTGCGACGCCTCGCGGACCATCTCACGACCCGCCCGCACCCCCTGCCCGACCTGCGCTGCGTGGTGTCCGGCGGGGCGCCCGTGCCGCCCTCCGTCGTCGCCGTACTGCGGGACGTCCTGGACGAGAAGGCCCGGATCCACGTCACCTACGGGGCCACCGAGGCCCTCCCGATCACCTCGATCGAGTCCGAGGAGATCCTCGCCGAAACGGCCGCCCGGGCCGCGCAGGCCGCCGGAACCTGCGTCGGCCGGCCCGTACCGGGCACCCTCCTGCGGATCGCGCCCGTCACCGACGGCCCGATGCCGGCCCTCGCCCCCGGGTCGGACACGGACCCGGAGCCGGGGCGCGTCGGGGAGATCCTCGTGGCCGGGGACTCCGTCAGCCCCCGCTACCACGCCGACCCGCAGGCCGACGCCCTCCACAAGGTGTCCGAGAAGGTGTCCGAGGACCCGACCCGCGCGGGCCTCCAGCCGTCCGACGGGGTGGGAGCCGCGCCCCGCGCCTGGCACCGCACCGGGGACCTCGGATACCTCGACGGCAGCGGCCGGCTGTGGTTCTGCGGACGAGCGGCGCAGCGCGTGCGCGCCACCGGGCACGACCTCCACACCGTGCTCTGCGAGGGAGTCTTCAACGCACACCCGCTGGTCCGCCGCAGCGCACTCGTCGGCATCGGCCGGCCCGGCGCGCAGCAGCCCGTCGTCTGCGTGGAGACCGAGTCCCCCCTCGACGCGGACGCCTGGCGCGACCTCGTCGTCGAACTGCGCGCATCGGCCACCCACCACGTCCCGGAGCTCGGGTCCGCGCCGTTCCTGCGCCACGCGGGGTTCCCCGTCGACATCCGACACAACGCCAAGATCGGCCGCGAGGAACTCGGCCGGTGGGCCGAACGCCGCCTCGCGCCCCCGGCACCCCCGTGGTCCCGCGCAGGCGCCCCGAAGCTGATCCCGCTCGCCGGCTGGGCCTACCTGCTCGGCGGAGCCGTCCTGGCCGCCACCGACACAGCGCCCGACGTCCCCGTCCTGCACTGGCTGTGGTGGATCGACGCCGTCCTCAGCGTCGGCGTGCACGCCGCGCAGATCCCCCTCGCCCTGCCCCGGGCGCGCGCGGCCGGACACGGGCGGGCGGCCGCCGTCGCCCTCACCATGCTCTACGGCGCGACCTGGTGGCGGACCCTGTGAACATCCTGATCACCGGGGCCACCGGCTTCCTCGGCGGCCACCTCGTCGACGCCTGCCTGCGCGAGGGCCATCACGTACGCGCCCTGGTGCGCGAGGGCAGCGACACCGCACGGCTCGGTTCCCTGCCCGGTGTCGAACTCGCCGTCGGCGACCTGACGGACGAGGACTCGCTGCGCGCCGCCGCCGCGGACCGCGACACCGTGCTGCACAGCGCCGCCCGGGTCGTCGACCACGGCAGCCGCGCCCAGTTCCACGAGGCGAACGTCGCCGGCACACGGCGGCTCATGGACGCCGCGCGGGCCGCCGGCGCCGGCCGGTTCGTCTTCGTCTCCAGCCCCAGCGCGCTGATGCGGATCCGCGAGGGCGACCGCCTCGACATCGACGAGTCCACCCCCTACCCGGACCGCTTCTTCAACCTGTACTGCGAGACGAAGGCACGCGCCGAACAGGACGTACTGGCCGCCCACACCGAACGGTTCACCACCGTCGCCCTGCGCCCGCGCGGCATCTGGGGGCCGCGCGACCATGCCGGCTTCCTGCCCCGCATGATCGGCGCGATGCACGCGGGCCGGCTGCCCGACCTGTCGGGCGGCAAGCGGGTCCTGGTCTCGCTGTGCCACAGCGACAACGCCGTGGACGCCTGCCTGCGGGCAGCCACGGCACCGGCCGGACGCGTGGGCGGCCGGGCGTACTTCGTCGCGGACCGGGAGCGGACCGACCTGTGGGCCTTCCTCACCGAGGTCGGCCGGCTCCTCGGCTGCGCACCGCCGGGACCGCGGATCCCGCTGCCGGTCGGCCGCGCGCTCGCCGCCGCCGTCGAGACGCTGTGGCGGCTGCGGCCCGGTTCCGAGGGGACCACACCGCCGATGAGCCGCTACATGATGGCCCTGCTCACCCGATCCACGACGTACGACACCGGTGCGGCCCGACGCGACCTCGGTCACGAGGCGCCGCGCGGGCAGGCGGACGGCGTCCGCGAACTGGTGCGGTGGGTGGAGGACATCGGCGGAGTGGACGCGTGGACCCGCCCCGCGCCGGGGCGTTCCGACGAAGCCGGATCCCGCCCCGCGCCCGGGTGTTCCGACGAACCCGAGCCTCGCCCCGAGCCCGGGCGCTCCGGTGAATCCGCGCCAGGGCGTTCCGACACCACCGTGCCCGGGTCCGTGCGGGCGATCGGGTCCGCGGGAAGGCCCGCGTCCGTACCGCCGGCCCCCGCCGGTACCCGCACCGCACCCGCCCGTTCCGAGCGAGGAGGCACCCCGCGATGAACCAACCCCGACCCACCGCCGGTCACCGCTACCGGCGGCCGGTCTCGCCCACCGAGCGGCTCTACCTCGCCGCCGAGCACGCCCGCGGCGCCATGGCGCTGCGCATCCTCGTCGAAGGCGAGGGCGTGCCCGCACCCGAGCGCCTCCGGGCCGCGCTGGCCCGGGCCGCCGAAGCCGTCCCCGGCTCGCGGCTGGCCCGGCGGGGTCCGCTGTGGCACGCCGACGGGCCGTTGCCCCGCGTCCGGTACGCCGACACCCGCTCCGCCGCGGCCTTCGACGTCGCGACGGCGGACACGGCCGCCCTGTTGTACGGCCCCGCGCGGCGGACCGACCCGCCCGGCTGCGAGGTGCTGGTGGTGCCCGGCCGGGCCACCCCGTCCACCGAGGACGAGGGCGCGGCGCCGGGCACCCGCACCACGCTGGTGTTCAGCGTCTCGCACGCCCTGATGGACGGCCACGGCGCCCTGATCTGGGTGCGCGAGGTCTTCCGGGCGCTGCGCGGGGACCAGGCGCGACCCGCCCTGGCGCCCGACACCGACCGGGGACTGCTGCGTCGGCTCGGCGCCGGCGACCGCCGTCCCACGCTGCCGCCCGACCGCCCGTCGCCCCTCGGCCGCGCTGCGGCCGGCCCCCCGCGGACCCTGTGGCTGCGCAGGACCCTGCCCGGTCACCACTCGGCCCTCACGGCCCGCCTCGCCCAGGCCGTGACCGACGCCTCGGGCCGGACCGGCCGGGTCATGGTCCCGGTCGACCTGCGCCGGCACCGCCCCGGCGTCACGGCCACCGGCAATCTGACGCTGCCGCTGTTCCTCGACCTCAGCCCCGGCGACGACTGGACCGGCCCGCACCTCACCCTGCTGCGGGCCCTCGCCGAAGGGCGTGAACTGGCCTCCGGCTTCGAGTCGGCCCTCGCCCCGCTGCCGCTCGCCGCCTCCGCCCTGTTGTTGCGCGCAGGCCAGGCCGCCACCGGCCGCGCCGACCGCCACCTCGCCTCGGCCGTCGTGTCCCACCTGGGCCGACTGGCCCCGGAGGACTACAGCGGAGGGGGTTTCACGGCCACGACGGTCTATGCCCTGCCCGTCCACGCGCCCCTGGTACCCGTCTCGTTGGTCGCGGCCGAGACCCCCGCGGGGACCGAGCTGACGATGGGGGTACGGGGCGGCCCCGATCTCGCGACCCGCGCGGAACGCTTCCTGGACCGGGCCCTGGCCCGTATCGCACCCGCGCCCGAGCCGTCGTCCCCGACCGTCCCGTCCACCACCTTCCCGCCCCGACCGGTCCCGCCCACCACCGGGGCCACGGGGACCACCGTGGTCGAGCTGTTCCGCGCGCAGGCCGCCCGGGCACCCCACGCGATCGCCCTCGACGGGCCCGAGGGAGAGGTCACGTACGCGGAACTCGATCGCCGCTCCGACGCCGTCGCCCGCGAACTGGCCGACCGCGGCGTCGTCCGCGAGGACCTCGTCGGACTGATCGTGGACCGGTCGCCGGCGGGCGTCACCGCCCTCTGGGGCATCCTGAAGGCGGGCGCCGCCTACGTGCCCCTCGACCCCGCCCACCCCGGTGAGCGGATCAAGGAAGTCCTCCAGGAGTGCGGCGCCCGGCTCTGCCTGACCCAGCGCCACCTCGCCGACGCGCTGACGGTGTCCGTACCGTGCCCGCTGATCCTGACCGAGGACGTCCTCGACGCCCCCGGCGCGCCCGGCGGGGCGCTGCCCCCGGCCCCCGGGCCCGGGGATCTGGCGTACGTCATGCACACATCCGGTTCCTCCGGGCGTCCCAAGGGGGTGCGGATCGAGCACGGCGGCCTGACGGGCTTCGTCCGGTGGATGACCGACATGTGCCGGGTCGACGAGGACACCCGCTTCGGTTTCGCCTCCTCCTACGCCTTCGACATCTCGTGTTTCGCGTTGTTCCTGCCGCCGGCCGCCGGCGCGACCACCGTGCTCGCCCCCGAGGCCCCCTCCCGGGCGAGCCTGCGCCGTCTCGTGCACGACCACCGCGCCGACACCCTCGCGCTCACCCCCTCGCACCTCGCGCTCTTCGGGGACCGGGCAGCCGTACGCACCCTGCTGCTCGGCGGCGAGCCGCTGACGCCCGCCGCCGTGCGCTCGGCCCGGACCGCCTTCGGCCCGGACTGCCGGATCGTCAACGGTTACGGACCCACCGAGGCCACCGTGGCCTGCCTCGCGCACGTCGTGGACGGCGGCGAGACGACGGCCACCATCCCCCTCGGCGCCGCCGGTCCCACGGCCCGCGTTGAGCTGGTGGCCGAGGACGGCCGGGTGATCGGCACGGGGGAGGAGGACCACGGCCGGACCGGTGAGATCGTCGTCAGCGGCCTCCAGGTGGCCCGCGGCTACCTCGGTCCTCCCGACGGGACGCCCTCCCCGTTCGGCACCCGCCCCGATGGCGTGCGCTCCTACCGCACGGGCGACCTCGGGCGCCGACTGCCGGGCGGGGCGGTCGAGTTCGCGGGGCGCGCCGACGGGCAGCTCAAGATCGCCGGGCATCGGGTGGAGCCCGCCGAGATCGTCGCCGCGCTGGAGGCGCACCCCGCGGTGAGCCGCGCCGTCGTGGCCACGCGCAGCCGCCCCGGCACGACCACGCCGGTGCTGTGCGCCTACGTGGTGTCGGCGACCCCGGAGGAGCCGGTGGCCGCCACGGCCCCGGACGCCCCCGGCGCCCCGCGGGCACAGTGGGTCGACGACCCGGACCTGGCCGCGGTGCTGCGCGCGGAGCTGGCCCGGCGGCTGCCCGCCCACCTGGTCCCGGCGCGGATCACGACCGTCGCCGACATCCCCCGCACGGTCAGCGGCAAGGCGGACCTCGACGCGCTGCCCGACCCCTTCGCGGCGGGCGGGCCGGAGGCGGATCCCGCGACGGCGGGACCGACCCCGCTCCGGGACCGGGTCGCCCGTCACTGGGCGGCGATCCTCGGGGTGGACGCGGGGGCCCTCACGGCGGGCGCGGAGTTCCAACTCCTGGGCGGCGACTCCCTGGCCCTCGTCGAGATGCTCGACGCCGTCTCCTCGGACCTGCTCACCGAGGCCCAGGGGCGCTGGTTCATGAGCCGCCTCGAATCCCTCGTGCGAGACGTCACCCTCGACCACGTCTGCGCCCACGTGGAAGCCGCCCGGACAGAGGTACCCGCGTGATCTTCATAGGTGACGGAGCCCTGGTACGACGTGCCGTCACCCACGCCGCCGCGCGGGGCCACGCCGTCGACCTCGTCTGCTGCGAGGACCCGGGGGACGCCGCGGGCGCCCCGCACCTCGCCGCCGACGTCAACACACGGGCCGCGGACCTTGCCCGAGCCTCCACGGACGGCATCGTCTGGTCCCTGAACAACCGTCGGATCCTCCGCGCGCCCGTCCTCTCCCTGGGCCTGCGGATCCTCAACATCCACAACGGCCTCCTCCCGCGCCACCGGGGTCTGCCCTCGGTCGCGCTCCTCTTCGCCCTGCTGCACGGCGACACCGAGTACGGCGCCACGCTGCACGAGGTCGACGCGGGCATAGACACCGGGCGGGTCCTGGCGGACCGGCGGTTCCCGATCGGCCCCGACGACCGACACCACCAGGTCATGCTGCGGGGGATCCGGGCCTGCCGGGCGCTCTTCGAGGAGACGCTCGCGGCGGTCGTCGCCGGATCGGGCCTGCCCGCCGGGACCGTGCGGCCGTACGGACCGGAGACCTACAACGGCCTGCGCGCACTGGACCGGCTGTCGGAGCACCGGGACCATCCGGCGTTCGCCCGGGCCACGGACCTGGGGCCGTTCACGGTGCACGCCCCGGAGGTGGCCCGCGCCGTGGCCGCCGTACGGGGCGACGGCCGGGACCCGGCGCCGCCGCCGGCGTAGTCGTCCGCACGCACCGTACGACCCGCGCCCCCCGATGCGGTTCGTACGGTGCGCGAACGCGGGGTGCGCGGGTGCGCGGTGAACGCGGGTCGCCGGTGCGGGCGGTCGCGGGACGCGGGCTCCGGGCTCCGGGCGGCGGAATCCGGGGGGAATCCGGGCGCCGGTACCCCCAGGCCCCTCAGGACTGGATCCGCGCGGCAGGACCGGGGTCGGTCGTTCGGGTCAGTCGTTGAGGCTCTCGGTGAGCTGTCCGCCCAGCTCGTTGGCGGTCTGGCCCAGGTCACCGCTGGTCAGCAGCGGGTCCAGGGCGGTGGGCGGAGTGAGGGGTGCGGGTGGGGTGTCGGCGTGGGCGCCGCCCATCCCGAGGCCGAGGGCGGCGACGGACAGGGCGGCGGTGAGGGCCATGCGGCCGGCGAAGGTCATGCCGGGCCAACGAGGGCCGGTCCGCCGGGACACGTTCGCACTCCCGCCGGGCCCGCCGCGCGTTCCGTGCAGGGGCCGGCCCGCGCGCGCCGAACCCGCCGCCGCGCAGGCGGAATGCGGACAAGGTTTCCCTCCCCGTACGGCGGCGGCGCCCCGGGGCGCCGGGAGGCGCCGGTGCGGACAAGGGCGGAGTGGTCCGGCAAAACGCGTGCACAGCGCCAGAAATACGGCAGGGAGCCCGTGGCTGAATCCGATATCCGGTGCCCATTGCGGTGCCTATCGGACTGATAGCGTCCGCGAGTTGATCTTGCCAGTCGCCCCGTCGGGACCCGTCGTGGTCGGGCGCGGCGACGGCCACCCCTCTCGCAAGGAACCCACATTGCTCCGCCCCACGCCTCCGCGGTCCGCCCGCCTCGCTCCCCGGGCCGCCGTCGCGGCCGCGCTCCTCGTGCTCCTGCCCGCCGCACCGGCCGCAGCCGCCACCACACCGCACCTCGACGCGATCGAGCAGGAACTCCGGCGGGTCTCACCCGGCCTGGAAGGACGCGTGTGGGAACGCACCGACGGCAACGCCTTCGACGCCTCGACGCCCGGCGGGGGCGACTGGCTGCTCCAGACCCCCGGCTGCTGGGGTGACGCCGGGTGCGCGCGGCGACCCGGTACCGAACGCCTGCTCGCGAAGATGACCGAGAACGTCGCCCAGGCGAAGCAGACCATCGACATATCGACCCTGGCCCCGTTCCCCAACGGAGCCTTCCAGGACGCCCTCGTCTCCGGTCTGAAGGCCTCGGCCGCGCGGGGCAACAAGCTCAAGGTGCGCATCCTCGTCGGCGCCGCCCCGATCTACCACCTCAACGTGGTGCCGTCGAAGTACCGGGACGAACTCGTCGCCCGACTCGGCGAGGACGCGCGGAACGTCGACCTCAACGTCGCTTCCATGACGACCTCCAAGACCGCCTTCTCCTGGAACCACTCCAAGATCCTCCTGGTCGACGGCCAGTCGGTGATCACGGGTGGGATCAACAGCTGGAAGGACGACTACCTGGAGACCACGCACCCGGTGGCCGACGTCGACCTCGCCCTGAAGGGGCCGGCCGCCGCCTCCGCGGGGCGCTACCTGGACGAGCTGTGGTCCTGGACCTGCCAGAACAAGGGCAACATCTCCAGCGTCTGGTTCGCCTCCTCCAACGGCGCCGCCTGTCTGCCCTCGCTGCCGAAGCCCGCCGCGGCGCCCGCGCCCCAGGGCGACGTCCCGGCCCTCGCCGTCGGCGGGCTCGGCGTCGGCATCATGCGCAACGACCCCACCTCGACGTTCCGGCCCCAGTTGCCGACCGCCCCCGACACCAAGTGCGTCGTCGGACTCCACGACAACACCAACGCCGACCGCGACTACGACACGGTCAACCCGGAGGAGAGCGCCCTGCGCGCGCTGATCTCCGGCGCCAACCGACACATCGAGATCTCCCAGCAGGACCTGAACGCGACCTGCCCGCCCCTGCCCCGCTACGACATCCGCGTCTACGACGCCCTCGCCGCCAAACTGGCCGCCGGGGTCAAGGTGCGCATCGTGGTCAGCGACCCCGCGAACCGGGGCGCCGTGGGCAGCGGCGGCTACTCGCAGATCAAGTCCCTCTCCGAGATCAGCGACACGCTCCGTGACCGGCTCGCGCTGGTCACCGGGGACCGTGCCGCCGCCCGCACGACGATGTGCTCGAACCTCCAGCTCGCCACCTTCCGCGCCGCCCCCGGCGCGACCTGGGCGGACGGCCGGCCCTACGCGCAGCACCACAAGCTGATCTCCGTGGACGACGCCGCCTTCCACATCGGCTCGAAGAACCTCTACCCGGCGTGGCTCCAGGACTTCGGGTACGTCGTCGAGAGCCCCGCGGCCGCCCGGCAGCTCACCGAGCAGCTTCTGAGCCCGCAGTGGCAGTACTCGCGGGCTACCGCCACCGTCGACTACGAGCAGGGCGTCTGCCCGTCCTGACCAGTGCTTCCGACCGATTCGGCTCCGTGTACGGCCGCCCGCGCACCGCGCGCGGGCGGCCGTACACGTCGTTCCGCGCAGGTCCGCCACGTGCCCCGGAGCAGGCGACCCGGGCAGCGTGAGAACGGGCACATTTTGCCCGATTTGGCAGGTATCTCCTTCATGCTGGTCACTGTTCTGGCGCGTTTCAGGTTCTCGGGTGGGTGCCAGGCGCCCCATCGACGTACCAGGACCACCGCGTACCAGAACCACGGCCACCGGGAGAGACATGCGACGTGACAACCGCCGGACGCCCCGCAACCTGCGGATCGCCCTGACCTTGGCGGGCGGGGCCGCCGTACTCGGTTTCGGCGGCCTCTACGCCACCGCCCTGGTCGTGACCGGCGACTCCGTCGCCGACGGCACACACGTCCAGGGTGTCGACATCGGCGGAATGAGCCGCACGGAGGCCACGGCAGCCCTGGGCCGCACGCTCGGCCCGGCCGCGAGCGCCCCCCTGGAGCTGCGGATCGGCGACCGGACGGAGCGGATCGCCCCCGCCTCCTTCGGTCTGTCCCTCGACACCGGGGCCACCGTCGACCAGGCCGCCCACACCGGATCCAATCCGTTCACGGTCATCGGGCGACTCTTCGCCCCGACCCGCGAGCGCGCCGTCGAGCCCGTGACCCGCATGGACGACGCCAAGAGCGCCGCCGCGGTCGACCGGCTCGCCGCCGGCGACCGCAAGGCCCGCGACGGCGACATCGCCTTCAGCGACGGCAAGCCCCGGGTCACCCAGCCCGTCACCGGCGTCGCCCTGCGCACCGAGGGCGTGCCGCAGACCGTGCGCGCCGCCTACCTGGGACCGCAGGCCGGTCCCGTCGTCCTCCCCGTCGACCGGACGGACCCGGCCATAGGGCGCCAGGAGACCGATCGCGCGCTGCGGGAGTTCGCCGCGCCCGCGATGTCCGGTCCGGTCACCCTCAACCTCGCCGGCAAGCCGATATCCATATCCCCGGCCGTGCTCGGCAGCCACCTCGACGTCGCGGCCGACGGCCAGGGCCGCCTCAAGCCCCGGCTCGACTCCAAGTCCCTGCTGGCCGACCCTGCGGTCGCCCGCCAGGTGGACGCCGTCACTCCCGAGCCGCGCAACGCCACCTTCCGGCTCGACTCCGCCGACCGGGCGGTCCTCGCGTCCGACGGACGCAGCGGGACCAAGGTCACGGACAAGGCCCTCGGCGCGGCCGTCGAACCGCTGCTGACCCGCACCGGCGCCGCCGCCCGTACCGCCGAACTCAGCGGGACCCCGATCCACCCGGCCCTGACGGCGGAGGACGCGCAGCGCCTGGGGATCAAGGAGAAGATGTCGTCCTTCACGGTCAACTTCCCCGCCGCGCCCTACCGCACCACGAACATCGGCCGGGCCGTGCAGCTGATCAACGGCTCCGTCGTCATGCCCGGCGAGACCTGGAGCTTCAACAAGACGGTCGGCGAACGCACCAAGGAGAACGGGTTCGTCGACGGGATCATGATCAATGACGGCCAGTACGTGAAGTCGCCCGGCGGTGGCGTCTCGGCCGTCGCCACGACCATGTACAACGCCCTGTTCTTCGCCGGCGTGAAGCCGCTGGAGCACGGCGCCCACTCGTTCTACATCGAGCGCTACCCCGAGGGCCGCGAGGCCACCGTCGCCTGGGGCACGCTGGACCTGCGCTGGAAGAACGACTCCGGCCACGCGATCTACATCCAGGCCCGGTCCACCGACACCTCCCTGACCATCAGCTTCCTCGGCACGAAGAAGTACGACGAGATACGCGCGACCCAGGGCCCGCGCACCGCGATCACGCCCCCGGGCAAACGCACCGGCTCCGGCTCCACCTGTGAGGTGCAGACCCCGCTGGAGGGCTTCGACGTCGCCGTCGACCGCGTCTTCGTACAGGGCGGCCAGGAGGCCAAGCGGGAGACGTACAAGACGCACTACACCCCGCGCGACGAGGTCACCTGCACCCCGCAGAGCCCCGCCCCCTCGGGTGCGCCGACCGCGCCGACGACACCGACGGGCTCGTCCGCCCCGGCGGCTCCGGCCACCGCGCAGGCGGGCGCGTCCTCCGCCACGAACGGGCCGCGCGGAACCTGACGCGAACTCATCCCATCCAGACCCACCGGCTGCATCGAATTACTTGTGTCACATCACTCACTGCTCTCACTCGGGTGAGGGCGAGGAGGTGGGATCCATGTCCGTTCCCATCCGTGTCAGACACATGGCGGTGGCCGTGGCCTCGACCGGCGTACTCGTCGGCGGTGCGGCGCTCGGAGCAGCGGCGCCCGCGATGGCCGCGCCGGCCGCGACACAGACCGTCGCGGCCTCCGTCACCGGGGACCGCGGCAACCAGTGCGTCTGGAAGAAGGCCCACTGGGAGAAGCGGTGGGTCAAGGGCCACTGGGAGAAGCGCTGGGTCAAGGACCACTGGAAGCACGACAACGGGAACGGCAACGGACACGACAACGGCAACGGGAACGGCAACGGCAAGTGGGACCGCGACCGGGACCAGGGTCAAGGCCAGGGCGAGGGCCATGGTCAAGGTCAAGGTCAGGGCCACGATGACTCCCGGCGTGGTGGCCAGGGCCACTGGAAGTGGGAGTACGTCCCCGGCCACTGGGACAAGGACTGGGTCAAGGGGCACTGGGACTGCTCGTACAAGCACCGCTGGTAGTTGCTTCTCCCGCACGACGGATGGTTGACGAGGGCCCGCACCGCGGGCCCTCGTCGCTCTTTTCCCCGGCCCTCCGGATGCGCCCGGTCCTCAACGGTGATGGGATCGGAAGCCGGTGCACCGGAAGGAGCACGGGACTTCTGATGGCGGACAGGACGGACAGGACCGAAAGGGCGCACAGCCCGGACGACGTGAGCGACGGCCCGGCCGACGGGCCGGACGAGCTGCTCCTCCGGGTGGCCCAAGGCGACGGAGAGGCCTTCGCCCCCCTCTACGACGCCGTGTGCGGCCCCGTGATGGGGCTGGTCTGCCGGGTCCTGCGGGACGAGGACCAGGCGGCGGAGGTGACGCAGGAGGTGATGATCGAGGTGTGGCGCACCGCCGGCCGGTTCCGCCCGGAACTCGGCACCGCGAAGGCCTGGGTGATGGTGTTGGCCCACCGCCGGGCCGTGGACCGCGTACGGTCCGCGCAGGCACGCGGCGCGCGCGAGGAGAAGGCGGCGCTCCTCGATCGGATGCCCGCCTTCGACGAGGTGGCGGACGAGGTCGAGGGCAGGGAGGAGTACCGGCAGGTGCGACGCTGCCTGGACGGCCTGACCGCCCCCCAGCGGGAGGCGGTACGGATGGCCTTCTACGAGGGGATGACCTACCGGGAGGTGGCCCGCTCGCTGGAGTCGCCCGAAGGCACGGTCAAGTCGAGGCTCCGCGACGGACTGCACCGGCTGCGCGACTGTCTGGAGGCATCCCGATGAGCATCGCGCCCGACCCCCACGCCGCCCTCGGCGCGTACCTCCTGCACGCCGTGCCGCCCGACGAGGAAGCCGCCTTCGCGCGACACCTGGCGGGCTGCGTGTCCTGCCGCCGCGAAGCCGCCGCGCTGACCCCCGTCGTCGCCGACCTGAGCGGCACGCCTCCGATGTCGCCCCCCGCCGAGCTGCGCCGCACGGTCCTGGAACGGATCGCGGACACCCCCCAGGAGCCGGGCCTGCCGCCGGTCGTCGTGCCGTACCCGGCACCGGCCGCCGCGCACGCCCCGGGCGCGGCCCGGCCCGGGAGCCGCGCGGGAGCCCGCCCGGGCCGCCCGGGGTGGCGCGGGCGCTGGGTCCTCGCGGCGTGTCTGGCCGCGGCGCTCGGCTTCGGGGGCATCGCCCTGTGGCAGCACCAAGAGGCCGTGCAGGCGCGCGGCAGCCTCATCGAGTCCACCCGTCGCACCGGCCCCGTCGAGGAACTCGCCGAAGTGCTCGCGGCCCCCGACGCGAAGGTCAGCGCCGCGCGGTTCGAGGACGGCGCCACCGGTTGTGTGATCGTCTCCCGCAGCGAGAGCAAGGCCGCCTTCATCGCCTCGGGGCTGCCCAAACTCCCCGATGGCCAGGTGTACAAGCTCTGGTACGACGACGCGGGCACCACCCGCGCGGCCGGCACCCTGCGGGGCGGCGGCAACTGGCACGTCAAACTCCTCGACGGGCCCGTCGACCAGGCGACCTCCGTCGGCGTCACGGTCGAATCGGCCGCCGGTTCCGTCAGCCCGACCACCGCACCGGTCGGTGTGATCGACATCCCGGCCTGAGGGGCCGGAGGGGCAAGAGACGCACGAGGTCCGGAGAGGCGCGAGGGAGGCGACAGCGGCCTGACGGGCCCGAGGTGCCTCGGCGCCGATCGCCGCCGGCCGCCCGGGCCGTCCGCGCACACCCGATACTGATCTTCATGGACGCCACGGCCACCGCCACCACCCTGGAACGGATATCCGGACACCGCAGCCGGTTCGACGCGCACTTCGCGCGGTACTTCGACACCCTCGGCGAACGGCTCGACACCCCGCCGATGAGCCGGTTCACCCCCCGCTGCCTGGAACTCCTGCGGGACCTGTCCCTGCGCGGCGGCAAGCGCCTGCGCGTCGTCCTCCTCCACGAGGCGGCCCGGCTGGTCACCACCGACGAGGTGCCGGGCCTGACGGAGGCCGCGCTGAGCATCGAACTGTTGCAGACCCACGGACTCGTCCACGACGACATCATCGACGAGGCGCCCCTGCGCCGCGGCGGGCCCTCC
The DNA here is from genome assembly GCF_036231985.1 of Streptomyces sp. NBC_01426. GTDB lineage: Bacteria > Actinomycetota > Actinomycetes > Streptomycetales > Streptomycetaceae > Streptomyces. Next base: position 784,716 of record NZ_CP109500.1, on the reverse strand, counting down.
ACCCACCAGGCCTACCGCGACGAGTTCCCCGACCACGCCCCCACCGCCCTCGGCCTGGCCGTGCTCGCCGGGGACCTCGCCGCGTTCCTCTCCCTGCAGGTCCTGCTGGAGGCCGACGTCCCCGCCGAACTCCGCCAGAGCCTCCTGGGCGTACACCTGCGGACCGCAGCCGAGACCGTCGTCGGACAGATCGTGGACCTGGAGCGGGACACCCACGCCCGGCCCGACGAGGAGTTCCTGCACACCGTCACTGACTTCAAGAGCGCCCGCTACTCCCTCCTGGCGCCGCTGACCATGGGGCTGCTGGCCGCGGGCGAGGATCCGGCGCCGCACCACGAACGGCTGCACCGGTACGCACGCCTGGTGGGGATCGGTGAGCAGATGCGCGACGACCACCGCGACCTGTTCGGCGAGGACGCGGGCGTCGGCAAGTCGACGGGGGCCGACATCCGCTCCGGCCGACGCACCTACGCGGTCGCCGCGGTACTGGCCCGCGCGACCGGGTCCGAGGCGGCCCTCGTCGAAGCCGCGCTCGGCGACCCGCACTGCACCGACGCCACCATCGCCCGGATCCGGGACATCGCCCGCCGCAACGGCGCCGACCGGCAACTGCGCGACGCCATGCGCTCCCACGCGCGGGCCGCCGCGGCCGAGGCCGCCTCCTGGGACGAGTACTGGCGACCGGAAGCCGTCGCCTTCTTCCGCACCCTGCCGATGTGGAGCATGGACCGGACGGGCTGACCCACCCACGGCACACCCCACCGGCACACCTCGCCGTTCGTCCATCCGACCGGCCCGCCCGACCGCCCCGGCGCGTCCCTCCCGTCACCCGACCGCCCGGCCCCGCTGGCACACCGGGCCCGGGCCCGGCTTGCTGGAGCCATGAGACAGGGACCACCGGGCACGATCCCGGCACAGAGCCTGAGCACCCCGCGCGCCGCGGGCGTCGCGGGGATCGTCTTCGCCCTGCTGCTGGCCACGGCGATCGTGCTCGCCCGGACCGGTCTGCCCGCCGGGGCGGGCGGCGACGACATCGCCATCACCTCGGGCCAACGGAGTGCCGTCACCACCGCCGTGGAACTCGTGCCGTTCGCCGGTATCGCCTTCCTCTGGTTCATGGGCGCCCTGCGCGCGCACACCGGCGATTCCGAGGACCGGTTCGTCGCCACCGCCTTCCTGGGCAGCGGCCTGGTCTTCGTCGCCTCGCTGTTCGGGGCCGCCGCGGCCGCCGGGACGGTCCTGGAAACCACCCAGCCCCAGGACTTCGGCCGGCACTTCGCGTACACCCTGCTCACGACGTACGCGATGCGGATGGCCGCCGTCTTCGTCTTCGCCACCTCGACCATGGGGCGCAAGCTCGGGGTGTTCCCGCGCCCGTTGACCCTCCTCGGCTACGCCGTCGGTCTGGTCCTGCTGGTGTTCGGCTCCACCCTGCCGTGGTTCGAGATGGTCTTCCCGGCCTGGTCCCTGCTCGTCAGCGTGTACATCCTGCGGGTGGGCCGCCGTCCCGCGTGAGGCATCCAGCCCGTCACCCCAATGGCTTTCCGGGCGCGCCGTCGCCGGCGCCGCCGCGCACGCTGGATCCGGTAGCCGCGGGGGTCACCGAAAGGACCGCACCTTGTTGAGGCTTGTCGTCGACCTGAACCGGTGCCAGGGGTACGCCCAGTGCGCATTCCTCGCGCCCGACGTCTTCGCGATGCACGGGGACGAAGGACTGCTCTACGACCCGGAAGCCGAGTCCGCACAGCGCGAGCGCGTGGCCCAGGCCGTCGCCGCCTGCCCCGTGCAGGCGATCCTCGTGGACGAGATGGACATGGCCGCCGCCGGCCGGACCGCCGCGAGCGCGGAGGCCCCCCATGCCTGACGGGTCCCTGGACCGCCTCAAGCGCGAGGGACGGATCGTCGTCGTCGGCGCGTCCCTGGCCGGCCTGCGCGCCGCCGAAACGCTCCGGGACAAGGGCTTCGAGGGCACGCTCACCATGATCGGCGACGAGCCGTACGAGCCGTACGACCGGCCGCCCCTGTCCAAGCAGGTCCTGCTCGGCAAGGCCACCGCCGACCACACCGCGCTGCCCCGCCGCCGCGAGATCGACGCCGAGTGGCGGCTCGGCGTCCCGGCCAGTGGCCTCGACATGGCGACCCGGCGCGTCAAACTCGCCGACGGCGACGAGGTGCCCTACGACCGGCTGATGATCGCCACCGGCGTCCGCGCCCGACCCTGGCCGAACGAGGCCGAGGGCGAACTCGACGGGGTCTTCGTGCTCCGTACCCGCGACGACGGGGTGGGGCTGGCCCGGCACCTCGACGCGGGCCCCCGGCGGGTCCTGGTCATCGGCGCCGGGTTCACCGGCTCCGAGATCGCCTCGGCCTGCCGCGAGCGCGGCCTGGAGGTCACCGTCGCCGAACGCGGCGACGCCCCCCTCGTCGGCGCGCTCGGCGGGGTGATCGGCGCCGTCGCCGCCGAAATGCACCGGGAGAACGGCGTCGACCTGCGCACCGGCGTCATGGTCACCCGCCTGGAGGGCGACACGACCGGGCGGGTCCGCGCCGCCCACTTCTCGGACGGCACCACCCTGGAGTGCGACGTCGTCGTCGTCTCCCTCGGAGCCCAGCGCAACACGGAGTGGCTGGCCGGCTCCGGCCTCGGAGCGGGCCCGCGCGGCATCGCCTGCGACGCCGGCTGCCGGGCCTTCGACGTCCGGGGCATCGTCACCGACGACGTCTTCGTCGCGGGTGACGTGGCCCGCTCCCCGCACCCGCTGTTCGGCTACCAGTTCCTGTCGCTGGAGCACTGGGGCAACGCCGTCGCCCAGGCCGAGACGGCCGCGCACAACATGCTCAGCGAGAGCAGCGACCGGCGCCCCCACATCTGGGTGCCGGCCTTCTGGTCCTCGCAGTTCGGGGTGAACATCAAGTCGGTCGGCGTGCCCTCCATGGGCACCGAGATCATGATCACCCAGGGTTCGCGCGCCGAGCGCCGCTTCACCGGCGTCTACGGCTATCAGGGACGCGTCATCGGCGCCGTCACCTTCGACAACTGCCGCTGGCTGCAGTTCTACGAGCAGCAGATCGAGGCCACCGCGCCGTTCCCGCCGCCGTTCCCCACGGTCGACCGACGCTCCGACGGGCAGCGCCCGATCCCCGCCGACTTCCCCGACCCCTCCGTGCCCACGCACGGCCCCACCATCACCCTCAGCGGGTACTCGCCGGCCGACCGCCGGATGACCTTCACCCCCGCCGGGCACTGACCCGCACGCCCCCGGAGGACCGACATGGCCGAAGGCATCCTGAAGCAGATCCTGGACTACTCGAACCGCTCGAACCCGTATCCCCTGTACGAGGAGCTGCGCAAGACCCCCGTCTTCCACGACGGCACCGGGCCCTACGTCATCAGCACCTACCACGACATCCAGAGCCTGCTGCACGACCCGCGGCTCAGCTCCGACGCCCACAACCTGACCGCGACGGCCGGCGACCCGTTGGCCGGCGGCGAGGGCGGCGGCGGCGGCGAGGAGGCGGCGCTGCCGCCGAGCTTCCTGAAGCTCGACCCCCCGGAGCACGACCGACTGCGACGGATGACCAACCGCCCCTTCGGGCCGCCGCACTCCCCCCACCGCATCGAAGGCATGCGCGACGACCTCCACGGCATCGTCAGCGGACTCATCGACAACCTCGGCGACCCCGGCCGCATCGACCTCGTGGACCAGTTCGCCTACCCGTTCCCCGTCACCATGATCTGCCGGCTGCTGGGCGTGCCGCGCGAGGACGAGCCCCGCTTCCACAGCTGGGCCGACACCATCGCCGCGGGCCTGGACCCCGACCCCGACGCCGACCCGGCCGAGCGGCTCCGCGTCACCCACGACGCCCGCATGGAACTGGGCATGTACCTGGCCGGGTTGATCGAGGAGCGGCGCAAGAACCCCCAGGACGACATGCTGTCCGAACTGGCCGCCGGACACGGCCAGGACGACACGATGAGCACGATGGAGCTGCTCAGCACCTCCGCCCTGCTGCTGATCGCCGGCCACGAGACCACCGTCAACCTCATCACCAACGGCATGCTCACGCTGCTGCGGCACCCGGACGTCCTGGCGGACCTGCGCGAGAACCCGGAGCTCGTCGTGCCGCTGGTGGAGGAACTGCTGCGCTTCGAGCCGCCGGTGCAGCTCCTGCCGCAGCGCACCCCGCTCGTCGACATCGAGGTCCGCGGGGTCACCATCCCCAAGGGCTCCTCGATGTGGCTGGTGCTGGCCTCGGGCAACCGGGACCCGGACCGCTTCGAGAACCCGGACCGGTTCGACCCGTACCGCAAGGACATCCAACACCTGGGACTCGGCAGCGGCATCCACAGCTGCTTCGGCGCCCCGCTGGCACGGCTGGAGGCGCAACTCGCGCTCAGCGAGCTGGCCCGCCGCCTGGACAACCCTGGACTCGTCGAGGACCCGCCGCCCTACCGCCAGAACGCGGTACTGCGCGGCCCGCGCCACCTGGAGATCACCTGCGACGGGATCCGCCCCTGACGGCGCCCCACCCGTCCGTCGACCGCGCCGGTCCGCCCAGGTCACCGGCGCTCTCGGCATGCCCGGGCGAGCGCGGGAGCGGGAGCCCGGACCGAGGAGAGCCGCCGGGACCACCGGTGGCTCCCGCCGGACCCACGCCTACCCCCCATGTGAAGGATGTGACGTGAGATGTGCGCACACGCCGGCTCCGACGGGCCGACACCAGGGCCCCGCGCCGCGGGCCGGTACGGCGAGGACGTCTTCCCGCCCGACCTGGTCGGCGAGGGCGACCGCATCGACCTCGGCGCGCTCGCCTACGACGACGTCACGATGGCCCGCCTGCGCGAACTCGGAATCGGGCCGGGACGGCACTGCCTGGACCTGGGCGCCGGAACGGGAACGGTCAGCCGGCGACTGCTGCGGGAGGAGCACGTCGACTCCGTCCTCGCCGTCGACCGTGACGTGCGCTTCCTGACCGCCCGCCCCGTCCCCGGACTCGACGTCATGGAAGCGGACATCACCGCCCCGGACTTCGACCCCGGCCGCCGATTCCACCTGGTCCACGCCCGGTTCGTCCTCATGCACCTGCCCGACCGCCGACGCCTGATCTCCTCGCTCACCCGACTCCTGCTCCCCGGAGGGGTGTTGGTCATCAGCGACGCCGTCGACCCGAACCACGCCGTAGACCCGAACCACGACGCCGGCGCGGACGCGACGCCGTACACCCGGGTCATGCGGGCCATGTGGCAGGGACTTCGGGACACCATCGGCACCGACGTCTCCCGGATCACGGACCATCCGCACCTGCTGCGCTCCGCCGGACTCGTCCGCGTGGGCGCCGAGATCCGGGTGCCTCCCCTGCTCCCCGCAAGCCCCATCAGCCGCTTCTGGGCGGACACGTGGAACCGGGCGAGAGCGGCGATCGTGGCGACGGGACAGGTGGACGACGCGACCGTCGACGCGGCGATCGCGTACCTCGACTCGCCCGACTGCGCCGATCTGTCGGCCGGCATGATCACCGCCTGGGGTTGGCGCGCTCCCATGCCCGAATGAACGCGCCTGCGAACGCGCCGAGTCGAGGCGCGCAGGGTGAGCACGCCCGCTGAGCACGCCCGTTGGGGGCGCCGGAGCGCGCGCCCCGGGGTGAGGGCCCGCCGCGACGGCGCCCGATTGTGGTGCCCCGGGGAGGGGAAGCGTCACGAGGCCTGCCGGCGCCCTCGCCGGTGACCACGTTCGACGCGAAGGAAGTCGACCTTGACCGACATCCGTATCGGTGTCCTCGGATACGGCCTGCGCGGAAGCCTCGCGCGCACCGCCCACCGCCCCGGCCGGGGAGCGGCCGTCACGGCCGTCGCGGACCCCGATCCACGCGCCCGCGCCGCGGCGGCGGCCGCCTTCCCGGACGCGCGCGTCACCGCCGACCACGTCGAGGTGATCGAGGACCCCGGCATCGACGCCGTCCTCGTCCTCACCCCCGACCACACGCACGCCGACCTGGCCTGTCGGACCCTCAGGGCCCGCACACCGGTGTTCGTCGAGAAGCCCCTCGACATCTCCGTGGCCGCCTGCGACACGATCCTGCGCACCGCCCGGGAGACGGGCACGCGCCTGTACGTCGGCCACAACATGCGGCACATGCCCGTGGTGCGGCTGATGCGGGGACTCATCGAGCGCGGCGCCGTCGGCCGCGTCAGGACGATCTGGGTCCGCCACTTCGTGGGCTTCGGCGGCGACTGGTACTTCAAGGACTGGCACGCCGAACGCCGTTACACCACCGGCCTGTTGCTCCAGAAGGCCGCGCACGACATCGACGTCCTGCACTGGCTCGCCGGCTCCTACACCCGTGACGTGCAGGCGATGGGTGACCTGATGGTCTACGGGGAGAACCCGCACCGCCGCGCCCACGGCGAACCCAAGCACGAGGACTGGTACACCGAGGACGGGCACTGGCCGCCGCACACCCAGCGGGGCCTCAATCCGGTCATCGACGTGGAGGACGTCTCGCTGCTGAACCTGAGGCTCGCCAACGGGGTCCTGGCCGCCTACCAGCAGTGCCACTTCACGCCCGACTACTGGCGCAACTACACGGTCATCGGGGACGCCGGCCGGCTGGAGAACTTCGGCGACGGGCCGGGCGGCGAGGTACGGGTCTGGAACGGTCGGCGGTCCGGCTACCGGGCCGCTCCGGACGCCTCCCACGCCATCCCCGCCGCCTCGGGCGGCGGACACGGTGGCGCCGATCCGCTCCTGGTCGACGAGTTCCTGCGCTTCGTCCGCCACGGGGGAGCCACCGACACCTCGCCCGTCGCGGCCCGCATGGCGGTCGCCGCGGGCTGCCTCGCGACCACCTCACTGCGGGACGGGGGCACCCCGCGACGGGTCCCCCCGCTCGACCCCGGGCTGATGGCGTACTTCGAACAGGGCCAGTGTCCCGACGCCGACTGACCGCGTGCACCGGAGTCGGCCCCCGGTGCGCGCGGTCCGGCCGGGCTCAGTCGCCCGCGCTCGTGGGGGACAGGGGCTTCGTGGAGGTGTGCACGGCCTTGCCGAAGGCGTCCATGCAGGGAGCGCAGTACCGCTCCGATCCGGACTCGGTCATCGACTTCGCGGCCTGGTCAGGGCCGAGCTGGAAGCCGCACAGGGTGTTGAGGGTCGCTTCCTTCGCGATCACGTGCCACAACAGTTGGTGGCGGTCGGAGGTGGACTCGGCGCGCATTTCGTACATGGGCGTACCCTTCCGTGCTCGACGCGGGCAGCGGGACCGGCGTGGTTTCCATGAGAGCCCCCTGTGAGCGATGGGGCCAATGGGGGTAGACCAAGAGAAGGGAAATGAGGTGGAGGAGGTTTGAGCGGGGGCGCCGGTGGCGACTAATGCCGGCCGGCGCGCGGGCCCCGTATCACGCCTCCTGCGTCTCGCCGATCGCTGCAGGAAGGAGGTGGATGCCGAATGGCCTGGGCTTCATGGACGACCACGGGGATCTACCCGGAGGCCGGCGGTGTCCGCACCACCGAGGTGGGCGTCATCTCCGGGAACCTGACCGTGCACACGACCTGGACGGGTGCACTGGCACAGGTGGCGGTTCAGTACAGCGGTTCGTCGGACTGGTTCACCCTGTCCGGCAGCCCGGTGGAGTGCATCTCGGAAGGAGAGAGCCGGGACCTCCATCAGGCTGTGGTCGAGACGGTACGCGCAGGTGGAGGAGCCGAGGTTCCCCTCCACTGGGCCAGACGCGTCGCGTGATCCCCGCCCGCGGCCGAGCCTCTCGCAGGCCCGGCCGCCGTACGGGTCGCCCCGCGGGTGATCCTCCCGGCCGGCTCAGGGGCCGAACGGGTGAGCCGGGTCGGGGTCGGCCGAGACCCGCCCTGCGCCGCCCGCAGCGCCAGGTGGACGCTGCGCCGCCCCGTGAGGACGCGGAGGGCGTGGGAGGCGTCCCCAGCGGGTTCCGTGCGCCGCCCGCGGCTCCCACGAGAGGGCGGCTCACCACGCCCACGATCCGGTGACCGGGGCGGCCGAGGGTGACGCGCGCCGGGACACAGCCTGATAACGCGGCGCGACCTCCCCTCGGGAAGGATCGTTCACCCCGGTATGACGCCCACGCGCCCCGCGGCAACCACGTCCGTCCGGTCGCCCGCGCCGCTCCGGCAGACCGGAGGGCCGTCGGGGGACACGCCGATCTACGACATGCTCGTCGCACAGTGGTTCCGGGACGGCCGTCAGGTCCCGCGCGACACCGGGCGGACCCCCCGCGCGACACCGGTTCGCCGGCCGCCGCGCGGGCGGCCGCCAAGGGCTACGCCTTCGAGGTCACCGCCGTCCTCGCCGGCGCCACCGTGGTCATCACGGCCTGCGGTGAGATCGACCTCGGGGCCCTGGAAGGCCTCGACCGGATCACGGGCGCCCTGCCGGCCCCGGTCGCGGTGGTCCTGGACCTGGCCGGGGTCACGTTCATGGACCTCGCGGGCCTGCGGTTCCTCGTCCGGCTGCACGCCCGTGCCGAGCGGCACGGCGGCGACCTGGTGATCCTCGGGCTGCGGGGCCAGGCCGGGGACCTGTTCACCCTGGCGACCGAGCTGCGCCTGGTCCCCGCGATCCGGCACGCGCGCGCGAGCGGCCCCCGGGCCACGCGGCGCCTTCGGGCCGACGCCGGGGACACCGCCGGGCGGAACTTCGACGACAGGGCCGAGGGTGCGCCGTCGCCGTCGGCCCCGGGCGGTGTGCCGGCGCAGAGGTGACGGCGCCGGCGGCGTACTCGGGCGGGGAGCCTCAGGGGCGGAACCGCAGCGGATGGTCGGCGGGCACCTCCACCACGGCGATCCGCACGCCGTCCGGATCCGCGATCCACATCTCGATCAGGCCCCACGGCTCGCGCAGCGGCGGACGCAGCACCTCGACGCCCCGCCCGAGCAGCTCCTCGTGGGCCTCCTGCGCGTCCGCGACCTGGAGCCACAGGCGCAGCCCGGGCGCCGGCGGGGTGTCGGCGCGACCCGAGAGCTCCAGGAAGCCGCCGCCCAGGAAGTAGACGGTCCCCCGCTCGGGTCCGGTGCCGAACTCGCGGTGGACGGCGAGCCCCAGGGCCTCGCCGTAGAAGGCGCGGGACCGTTCGGGATCCGTGGGTGTCAGGAGGATCCTGCTGCCGAGTACGTGCACCATGCGGAAGCGTCCAGTCCTGTTCGGGGCGTCCGCCGGGCGCGGCCGGGCCGCCGTGGGGTGGCCGAAGGGGTGAGAATCGCAGCCGGTCCGGCGGGAGTCCCGACCGGGCGAGTGGCCATGACACATGATGGCGCGAGAACGGACCCCCGGACCCCGAGATCCGAGGGTCCGTTTGGCGTGTCGGGCCCACGCGCGGGGTCCCGACACGACCCGGGCGGCGCGGCCGGCCACGGTCGCCGCGCTCAGTTCGCGCCCCAACCGCCGTCCAGGGAGATCGAGGTGCCGGTGACGTAACCGGTGTGGGGGCCGCAGAGCCAGAGGACCGCCGCCGCCACCTCCTCCGGCTCGATGAGCCGCTTGATCGGCGAACGGGCGAGCAGCACGTCGGACAGGACGTCCTCGGGGCTCACCCCGTGCGCCGCCGCCTGGTCCTGGACCTGGCCCTCCACGAGGGGAGTACGGACGTAGCCGGGGCTGACGCAGTTGCTGGTCACCCCGTGGGCGGCGGCCTCGATCGCGGTGACCTTGCTCAACCCCTCCAGGGCGTGTTTGGCCGCCACGTAGGCGGACTTGTACGCGCTGGCCCGCAGCCCGTGCACGCTGGAGATGTTGACCACCCGGCCCCAGCCGCCCGCGTACATGTGCGGCAGCAGGTGACGCAGGAGCAGGAAGGGCGCCGTGACCATCACCTGCTGGATCAGGGCGAAGCGCTCCGGGGGGAACTCGGTGATCGGGGCGACGTGCTGGAGGCCCGCGCTGTTGACCAGGATGTCGACGCGCGTGGGCAGGGCGGAGATGGCCGCCGGGTCCGCCAGGTCGACGACGTGGGCCCGGCCGCCGATCGCCGCCGCGACCTCGCGGGCCGGCTCCCGCGCGATGTCGACGACGTGCACGGTCGCGCCGGCCTCGGCGAGGGCGAGGGCGCAGGCCCGGCCGATGCCGCTGCCGGCGCCGGTCACCAGCGCGACCCGCCCCCGCGGATCCGCGCCGGCCGGGTCCGGGGCCGGTGGGGGATGGGGGAGGGGGAGTCTGCTCGTCATGCGGGAACACTAGGGACGGCGCCCGCCGGCCGCCCATGGCGCGGCACCACACAGTCCGGGCCCCCGACATGGTGCGAGCCCCCATGCCCGAGCCGGGCGCGGCGCGCGTCCCACAGGCCCCGACGCACCGTCGCGCCCTCCCGATCCCCTGGAGGAGGGGCGGTTCGGCGGTGCGGACGGCCCGCAGGTACGGGCGCGCGTTCCCTGCCCGTCCGCGCCGTGTCCCGGTGCGCGCCCCGGGCCGGCGACCGGGTGGTCACCGGCCCGCGCCGATCACGCGCGCAGCAGCGCGATCAGCGATGTACGGGCCCGCGCCACCCGGGAGCGGACCGTGCCGATCGGACACCCCAGGGCGACGGCGGCCTCCGCGTAGGGAAGCCCCAGCACCTGGGTGAGGACGAAGACGTCACGGCGTTCGGCGGGGATCGTGGCGAGGAGCTCCGCCAGCGCGATGCCGTCCTCGAACCCCGGCAGATCCAACGGCTGGGTCTGCTCGGCGGCGGTCTGCCAGTCGTCCCGCCCGGAGAGCCGGGGCCGGGCGGCCTTGTGCCGGAGGCTGTCGACCACCGTGCGCCGCGCTATCGACAACAGCCAGGTACGGGCGGAGGAGCGCCCCTCGAAGCGGTGCAGGCTGCCCAGGGCCCGCAGGAACGTCTCCTGGGTGAGATCGTCCGCGGCCTGCGGGTCCGCGCTGAGGTAGGCGACGTAGCGCCAGACGTCGCGTTGCAGGGCGCGGACGAAGCGGTCCACCGCGTCGGGGTCGCCGTCACGGGCGGCGAGCGCCAGCTGCGTGGTGGGCTCGTCCGATCCTGCGGTGTGTCGCGCGGGCGCCGTCTCGGCGGTGATCGGACGGGGGAGCAGGGCAGGGGTCATCGCCTGATGTCCTTCCGGGAATCCGGGATCGCGGCCGCGCCGATCGGGTGCGGCGGCGCCGGTGAGGGGGTACGGCCCGCCGAACGGCAGGACCGATGCCCGGTGCGCGCGGCCGAGTGCCGTCGCCGTCCGGGGAGCCGGCTGTCAGTTGACAGCGATCCCCTGAGGCGGGCCCCGTGAGGTGATGGCGTGGACGAGGAGCAGACCGCGCAGCGGTCGGGGCCGGTGGTCCCGACGGGTCCGGACCCGGGGCCGGTGCGCGGGCGGGGGAAGGCGGAAGAGGAGCCCGAGGGGGAGTCGGATCCGGCCGACCACCGCGCGCAGGACGCGGAACGCGCCCTGTTCGCCGTAGGCGAGCCAGAGGCCGCAGAGCAGTGCGGCGAGCAGGTGGGCACTGAGCATGCCGGTCGACGACATGTCGGCCATCCCGGCCATCCCGGCGGTGTCACCGGGCGCGGGGGTTCCCGTCGCCCCGTTCATCGCGGTCACGGAGCCCGGGGGGACCGCGCCTTCCATGTGATGCCCGGTGTGGGCCATGACGGCGCCGTGGGCCAACGTCCCCGGCGGGTGGGTGAGGTTGCCGCCGGCGGTGCCGGTTCCCGCCTGGACCAGGGAGAACCCGTAGTGCAGGGCGCCTTGGACGACGATCGCCGCCGAGGTGACGGAGAACAGGCCCCGTTCGTGGCCGGCGAGGATCCAGGCGCTCGCCCCGACGCCGGCGAACCCGGCTGCCATGGCCCACCAGGGGAGGGCCTTGTCCGACATGAGGACGTGTCCGACGGCCGCGAGCAGCACGCAGGTGGCCGCGAACATCGCAGCCCGCAACGCTCGGCAACATCGACCCGGTGTCATGGCGGGCTCATCGTCGCATTCCCTTCACGGCATCCCCAGAGGGGCGCCCAAACTTGCCCCGACCTGACAAAAAGTGGTGTGTCGCACGCCACAACAGGGCTCCGGAACCACGGAGTCGGCTCCTTCGACTCCTGTCCCGACCGAGGGCCGAACGACGGGCCCGCCCGAAGGGCCGACCGGTCGACCGACCGAGGAACGGGGCAACGGGTGGCGGATCGAGAGCAGTCGGCGCGGGAGGCGGGACCGCCCCGGGGCGAGCGCCGGTTGACCGTCCTCCTGACCTGCGCCATGGCGTTCTCCATGCTCCAGTTGTTCCTGCTCGGCGCGTTCGGACCGAGGCTGGTGGACGAACTGCACGTGCCGACGGCCGTCTTGGGCCTGACCACCACCATCGGTTTCGCAACGGCGGCCGTGCTCTCGCCGTTCGGCGGTCGGCTCGTCGACCGGATCGGGCCCCGCCGGTCCCTGGTCCTCCTGCTGCTCGTCTCCGGCGGGGCGCTCACGCTGATCGGCTCCGCGCCCGGACCGGGGTTCCTGCTCGCGGCCGTGGCCCTGGGCGGACTGCCCCAGGCACTGGCCAATCCGGCCACCAACAAGGCGATCCTGGCGGCCGTCTCCCCGGCCCGGCGCGGAGCGGTCACCGGGACGAAGCAATCCGGGGTCCAGGCGGGGGCCTTCGCGGCGGGGCTGCCGCTGGCGGCGCTCGCCGGCGGGGTCGGGTGGCGGGCCGCGGTGTGGACCGCCGCCGCGAGCGCCGTGATCGTGGCGCTGTGGGCCTGGCGCGCGCTGCCCGCCGACCCTCCCGTACGGAACGCCCCTTCGCGCTTCTCCCCGGTACCCCGGGGCGCCATCGCCTGGCTCACCGTCTTCTCCGTCTTCCTGGGCTCCGGGATCGCCTCCGTGAACACCTACGTCGCCCTGTTCGGCGCCCGGCGGCTCGACCTGGGCGCCACGACGGCCGCCGCCCTCGTCGCCGTCCTCGGGGTCGCGGGCATCGTCGGCCGCATCGGCTGGGCCAAGGCGGCCCGGCCCGGCCGGGCCGAGTGGCTGCCCGGGCTGCTGGCGGCCGGCGCGGTGGCGGCGGCCGGGCTGCTGGCCGCGTCCCTGTGGGCGCCGCCGCTGATCTGGCCGGCCGTGGTGGCCGTCGGGGTGTTCGCCGTCTCGGGAAACGCCGTGTCCATGGTGCTGGTGATGCAGCGGGCCGGCCCAGGGCGGGCCGGACAGGACTCGGCGCTCGTCTCGGCCGGGTTCTTCGCCGGGTTCGCGGTGGGCCCGCCGCTGTTCGGCGTGCTCGCGGAGGCCGGCCGGTACGGCGCCGGGTGGCTGCTCGTCGCCGCGGAGTTCGCGGTCGCCTGCGCCATCGCCACGGCCTGGGCGGTACGGGAGCGCGGTGCGCGAACCCGGGCCGCGGTGACGACATGAGCGCGGCGCCCTGGGCCGACGCGGCGCTCGACGACGTGCTCGACCGGGTGGCCCGCACCCGCGCCGAGGTCGGCGAGCGGTTTCCGCTGTACGCCGACCCGGACACCGGCCGGTGGGTCACCACCGGCCGGGGCGCGTGGACCGGCGGGTTCTGGGCCGGGTTGCTGTGGCTCCTGGCCCGGCACACCGGGGCCGAGGAGGACCGGGCCGCCGCCGCCGCGTGCACCGCGCGACTCGCCGAACGGGTGGACGACGACACCGCGACCCGCGGGCTGATCCTCTGGTACGGCACCGCCCTCGCCGGCGACGACCCCGTGGCCCGGGACCTGCGGATCCGGGCGGCCCGGGCCTGCACGGCCGCCTTCGACCCCGAACTCGGCGCGGTGCCCTGGGGGTCCGCCTTCGGCGGGCCCCGCATGCTGCTCCGGGTCGACGGGGTGCCCGGCATGGCGCCGCTGCTGGCCGCCGCCGGCCCCGCCGGGGAGCGGGTGGCCGCGGCACACCTCGAACGGCACCTGGACCTCTGCCTGGGCGAGGACGGCGCGGTGATCCCCGCCTGGCGGTTCGAGAGGGAGTGGGGCCCGCAGCGGTGCGAGGAACCGCCGGTCGGCTGGAGTCGGGGCCGGGCCTGGCTGCTGCTCGCCGCGGCCGACGCCGTGCACCGACCCGCCGTCCCGCAGGGGATCAGGGAGCGGTGCGCCGCCGCGGCGGAGCACCTGGCCGGCGGGACCACGGGAGCCGCACCGCCCCTCGTACCGTACGACCGCGAGTCCGTGCCCGGGTCCGGTGTCGGCGTCGGTGCCGGCCCCGGGGTGGGGACCGTGCCCGGCGGCCCGTTGGACACCTCCGCCGCCGCCATCACGGCCGTCGCCCTGCTGAAACTGGGTCACGCCCCCGGGCCCCGGGCCGCGCGCCACCGGGAGCGGGCCGTCGCCCTCCTGCGCCGGTTGACCGACGCGCACCTGACCCGGACCGGCGGAAGCCGCCCCGGGGGCATGCTGCTGGACGGCTGCTACGACGCGGGGCGGGGCGTCGCGACCCGGCACGAGCTGATCTGGGGCGACTTCTTCCTCGCGGTGGGCTTGGCCGAGCTGACCGGGCGGCTCGACATCCGGGAGCCGTGACCCGCCCGGTCGGGCCCGCTCAGGCGCGGTGGTCGCGCAGCACCCGGCGTGCCACCGAGCCGATGTGGAGCTCGTCCGGGCCGTCCAGGATCCGGGCGGCGCGCCCGCTGCGGAAGAGGGCGGGCAGCGGGGTGTCGGGACCGAGCCCCGCCGCGCCGTGCACCTGGATGGCCGAGTCCGTCACCTGCTGGAGCATGCGGGCGGCGGCCACCTTGGCCAGCCCGACCTCCACGTGCGCGTCCAGCCCGGCGGCGATCCTGTCGGCGGCCTCGTACACCAGCGGACGCGTGCCGCGCAGGGCCAGCAGCGCCTCGAACACATGCGACTGCACCAGCTGTTGCGCGCCGAGCGGCCCCCGTGACCCGGTGCGGGAGGCCGCCCGCGCGCACATCAGGTCGAAGGCCCGCCGGCCCTGACCGAGCCAGCGCAGACAGCGCAGGGTACGGCCGAGCAGCAGCCGTTCCGCCGCGATGACCAGGGCCTGGCCGGGCGCGCCGAGCAGGTGGTCGTCCGGCACCCGGACCCGGTCGAACTCGATCTCCCACTGGCCGGACGCACCGAACACGGGCAGCTCGCGCACCACGCGGAAGCCCGGCGAGGCCGTCGGAACCACCAACAGCGAGAGGCCCTCGCGGTCGCCCGGCTCTCCGCCCGTACGGGCCAGGACCGTGACGAGCCCGGCCTCCGCGGCGCCCGACGTGAACCACTTGCGGCCGGTCACGACCCAGCCGCCCTCCTCCCGCACGGCGCGGGTCGCGGTGAGCGACGGGTCGGTGCCGGGGGTGTCCGGCTCGGTCATGGCGTAACAGGCCCGCGACCGGCCGGCGGTGAGCCGCTCCGGGTACAGCGCGCGCACTCGCTCCGAGCCGTGCCGCAGGAGCATCGTCACGTCGAGCAACGACGCGGAACCCAGCGCGGCCGGCCCGTGATCGCTCGCCCCCTCGGCCTCGGCGATCCGGGCGTAGCGGGCCAGGGGGAGCCCCTGGCCCCCCGCCGCGACCGGCAGGGGCAGCGCCCACAACCCCTCCGCCCTGGCCAGGTCGTTCAGCTTCCGCAGCGAGGCCGCGGCCGCCGGGCCGCCGGCGTCCAGTACGGCCTCCTGCGGGTACACCCGGCCCCGGACGAACTCCGTGACCCGCTGCCCCAACCGCTCGGTGTCCGCGTCGGGTTCGAGAGGCCCCGAGCCGTGTTCGTCGCCGACCCCGTCGTCCACCACGTCTCCCGTCATGTCGTCCACCACTTCGCTCCGCACCGCTTTCCTTCATTCGACCGGGAACCCGAGCGAACAGCAGTCCGACTCTCTTCCCGAGGAACTGGTCGGGTGCGCACCCGACCCGGTTCCCGCGTTCCGTACATCCCGGGGCCGGCCACCGCCGCGCCAGGACAAGAGGAGAGGCATGGCCTCACCAGTCACCGCACAGATCGTCCGGCCACTCGAAGGGCTGCGACTCGACGTCTGCGGACCGTCGAGGCCGAAGGGGCCGGACCGGCCCAAGAGCCCCGTCGGACCGACCGGAGCGACGGGCCCTGCCGGGATGACCGCGCTGACCGTGCTGGTCGCCGGACACCTGCGCCTCCTCGGCGCCGAGACCGGCACCGGCCCGAGCGACGACCGGGGCGCCCGCCTCGCCCTCACCGGCGGCGACTTCGCCCCACAGGAGGCCCACGCGCGCTGGTCCGCGAACCCCGCGCACGGCATCACCGACGAGGCCACCGCCCAGGCCGCCACCGGCATCATGGCCGTGCACGGCCGCCGCGAGGGCACCCCGCGCGCCCTCGCCGTCGACTACGCGACCACCGCGACCGCCCTGCTCACCACCCAGGGACTCCTCGCCGGTCTGCTGGGCCAGGCCAGGGGAGGCCCGGCCCAGCGGATCGGAACGAGCGTGGACCGGGCCGGGCTGCTCACCGTCTCCCAGTACCTCGCGGCAGCCGGGGCCGACGAGGGCGAGGCCGCCGAACTCGCCCCCGGAGGACCGCCCTTCACCTCCCTCGACGGCACGCTCTTCGAGCTGGAGACCCTGGACCCAGGGGCCTGGGCGGCCTTCTGGCGGGCCCTTGACGCCCCCGCCGACGCGATCCGGGCGGGCTGGCGGCCCTTCCAGTTCCGGTACGCCACCGCGTGCGCGCCCTTCCCCGAGGCCCTGCACCGCACCGCGAGCGCCCACACCTGGGCGCGGCTGCGGCAGGCCGCCGCGCGCTCCGGCGCCGAGGTGTGCCGGCTGCGGACCCTCGCCGAGCGCGCCGCCGAACACGACGGCGCCGCACCCTGGACCCTGACCCCGTACGGCTCCGGCGACACCCCGCGTCACCTGCCCGCGCGGCCGGCGGAGTTCGGGAAGCCACTGGCCGGCATCACGGTGCTCGAAGCGGGACGTCGCATCCAGGCCCCGCTCGCCGCGCACCTGCTCGGCCTGCTCGGCGCCGAGGTCGTCCGGATCGAACCGCCGGGCGGGGACCCGCTGCGCGGCATGCCCCCCACCAGCTCCGGGGTGTCCGCCCGCTGGCTCGCCCTGAACCGGGGCAAGAAGGCCGTCGAGGTGGACATCAAGTCACCCGGCGACCGCGCCCGGCTGCGCGAGATGGCCGCCGGAGCCGACGTGTTCCTCCACAACTGGGGCCCCGGCAAAGCGGCCGAACTCGGTCTGGACGGCAGCGACCTGGCCGCCGTGAACCCCGCGCTCGTCTACGCGTACACCGGCGGCTGGGGAACGGGCCGGATCGACGACGCCCCCATGGGCACGGACTTCATGGTCCAGGCCCGTACCGGCATCGGCGAGGCGGCCCGCCCCCGCGACGAACCTCCGGCGCCCTCGCTGATGACCCTGCTCGACGTCCTGGGCGGACTGCTCGGGGCGCAGGCCGTCCTCGCGGGGCTGCTGACCCGCGAACGCGGCGGACAGGGCGTCCGCGTCGACTCCTCGCTGCTCGGCGCGGCCGACATCCTCACCGGCCCCGCCCTGAGCCGGGCCCGAAACGGCGGACCGATGCGCCGACCCGCCGGATTCCGCGCACCCCTGCGGACCGCCGACGGCTGGATCGTCCCCGCCGACGTCTGCGCGGCGGCGGCCGGTGCCTACGACCTCAGAGAACTGTCCACCGGAGAGGCGCTCGCGCAACTGCGCGACCACGGCCTGTCCGCGACCGCGGTCACCACCGACCTGGCCGACCTGCACCACGACCCGCGCTTCGCCGGCTCGATCAGCCGGGACGCGCACGGTGCCCCCGCCGTTTCCGACCCCTGGAGCCACGCATGACCGTCATCCTGCACGACCTGCTGCCCGCCGACCTCCGCCGCTCCTGGGCGGTGGACGGAACCTGCCCCGACCTCGACCTCTACAGCCTCTTCCGGGCCCGCCAGATCGCCGACCTGCACCGCACCGCCGTCATCGACGCCAAGGGCGCGCTCTGTTACACCGCGCTCGACCGCAAGGTGCGCTCCCTGGCCACCGGCCTGCGGGAGCTCGGCATCCGCTCCGGCGACGTCGTCGGCGTCCAACTCCCCAATGGACGCCATGCCGTCATGGCCGACCTGGCCCTCGCCGCCCTCGGCGCGGTCGCGCTGCCCTTCCCCGTCGGCCGCGGCGGTATGGAGGCGGAGAGCCTGTTGCGCAGAGCCGAGGCCGTCGCGGTCATCGCCTCCGTCGAACACCAGGGCAACCGGCACGCCGCCGACCTGCGCGCGCTGCTCGCGACGCTGCCCGCGCTGCGCCACGTCATCGCCGCGGGGCCCGGTACCGCCCCCGAGGGCACCGTGGCGCTCACCGGTCTGCTGCGCGCGGACGCGACCGCGTTCGTGGCGGCCCGCCCGGACCCCGACAGCGCGGCCCGCATCCTGGTGTCCTCCGGGTCCGAGGCGGAGCCCAAGATGATCGCGTACTCGCACAACGCGCTCGCGGGCGGTCGCGGCAACTTCCTGGCCTCGTTGATGCCCGACGCCGCGACGCCCCGCTGTCTGTTCCTCGTACCGTTGGCGTCGGCGTTCGGCTCCAACGGCACCGCGGTGACCCTCGCCCGCCACGGCGGGACGCTCATCCTGCTCGACCGCTTCACCGCCGCGGCCGCCGTGGCGGCCGTGCGCGAGCACCGGCCCACCCACGTCCTGGGGGTGCCCACGATGGTGCGGATGATGCTGGAACACCTCGACAAGGAAGCCCCCGCCGCCGGCGCACTGCCCTCACCCACGGCCCTGGTCCTCGGTGGCGCGGCCCTGGACGAGACCACGGCCGAGAGCGCCGGCAGGGCCTTCGGCTGCCCCGTCGTCAACCTGTACGGATCGGCCGACGGCGTCAACTGCCACACCGGGCTCGGCGAGGGCACCCCGGAGGCCGACGAGGCGGGAGTGGCGGCCGGGCGGCCCGACCCCCGCGTCGCCGACATCCACATCATCGACACCGAGACCCGCGACCGGCTCCCCGACGGACAGGTCGGCGAGATCATCGCGCGCGGTCCGATGACGCCGATGTGCTACGTGGCCTCGCCCGAACTCGACGCCCGCTACCGCACCCCGGACGGCTGGGTCCGAACCGGCGACCTCGGGATGATCGACGACGACGGCGTCCTGCACGTCGTCGGTCGCCTCAAGGACATCGTGATCCGCGGCGGCGCCAACATCAGCCCGGCCGAGGTCGAACGGGAACTGGCCTCCCACCCCCGGGTACGGGACGTGGTGTGCGTCGGCGTGCCGGACGAGGTGATGGGGGAGCGGCTCGCGGCATGCGTCGTCGCCCGCGGTCCGCAGGACCTCACCCTCGCCTCGCTCGCCGGCCACCTCGCGCGGCGCGGCCTGGAGCGGCGCAAGCACCCCGAACGCCTGCTGGTGGTGGGCGAACTCCCGCTGACCCCCGCGGGCAAGCCCGATCGCACGGCGGTGCGCGAACGCTTCGGCAGGGTCACGGCCGACGCGTAGCCCGACGACAGGGTGGGGCGCCCTCGCCCCACCCTGCCGCCGCCCTCACCACCGCCCTGCCCGGCCCGCGAACGTACGGCGGGCAGGCCCGAGCCCGGCCCGCCGTACGTTCGCGGGCCGGGCTCACGGTCGGGGCGGGGTGGGTTCAGGAGGGGGACATGGCCTTCTTCAGTGCGGCGGCCGCGTTGCGGTAGACCGGCAACAGTTCCAGGTCCGGGCCGGGGTAGTTCACGATCTCGACCTGCTTCGCGCCCGAGTCGGGCAGCACGACACCGGTTGTCATGTGCGCGTTGTCCAGGACCAGTGCGGGCTTCTTCGCGGACAGGTCGGCCAGTTGGGCCGGCGTGACCGCCTCGGGGCCGTAGGTGCCGACCGGGGCCGCTCCGGACAGTTTGGCGGCCCAGGTGGTGAAGACCTGGCTGACGACGGAGGGGCTCTTCCCGTCGGGCCGGGCGCCCTGGACGTCCTTCACGAGCGCCGCGTACTCGGTGTCGAAGGAGGCGGTCCACGTGGCGGCCGCGCTCTGGGTGCCGAACAGCCCGGCCAGCCGCGCCACCTCGGCCTTGGCCTTCTCCGGGTCGTTGTCGAGGTTGACCTCGACGAGTTTCGCCCGGGAGCCGGCGGCCTCCTTGATCTTGGCCGCGTACGGTTCGAACGGCGCGTACAGCACGAAGTCGGCCTTGGCCACGGCCGCGAGGTCGGAGGGCTTCGGGTCGTAGTCCGGGGCGTGGTGCACCGACTGCGGAACGATCACCTTCGGGTCCGCGACCCCGGCCGCCTTGGCGAAGGCTCCCTCCCACGTCGTGGTGACGACGACCACCGGTGTCCCGGATCGCGCGGGCGTGCCGCTCGCGCCGTCGGCGGCGGGAGCGGGATCCGCGCCGTTGCCGCAGCCGGTGACCAGGGCCAGGGCCGCGCTCAGTGCGAGGAGGGGAGCGAATCGGACGCGGGTACGCGCCATGAGCTGATTCTCCGTTCGGGGAGGAAATGGACCGCGAGGACGGCTGCCCCCGCGGTGAGGACGAGGACCGGGCCGGGCGGCCAGTCCCATCGGAGGGCGACGAGGAACCCGGTGAGGTTCACGACGACCCCGATGGCGACCGCCCAGAGGGTGATGGACCGCAGCGAGGTGCCCAGCCGGCGGGCGGCGAGGGCGGGCAGCAGGGTCAGGGCGTCGACCAGCAGGGCGCCGGTGAGCTTGATCGCCCCGGCGACCGCGACCGCGACCAGCACCAGCAGCACGGCGGTCAGCGCGCGGACGGGGACGCCGGAGCACTGGGCGAGTTCCCGGTCGTACAACAGCAGGGCCACGTCCCGCCGCCGCCACCGGAAGAGCGCCGGCACCACCAGGGCCAGTACGCCGAGCACCACCAGATCGGCGGTGCCCACGGACAGGATCGACCCCCACAGCAGGGCGAAGGCGCCGGAGGCGTTGACCCCGGAGACGGCCAGCAGCAGCAGCGCGGCGGCGATGGCCAGGCTCATCAGCAGGCCCATGGCGCCCGAGAGGCCGTCCGGGGTCCGGGCGAGCGGTGCGACGCCCGCCCCCGCCAGGGCGCACGCGACCAGCGCGCACAGCATCGGGTCGAGCCCGGTGAGCAGTCCGACGGCGATGCCGAACAGGGCCACGTGCATCATGGCGAAGCGCACCGGCATGATGTCGAGGCCGACGATGATCACGCCGATGATCGGCAGTCCGATCGCTGCCAGCAGCAGGGCGAGCCCGGCCCGTTGCACGGGCAGGAGCCCGAGGAGTTCGCCGAGATCGGCCGCGGCGAGGATCACCGGACCTCCCGCAGCCGGCCAGCCGCCATCTCCAGCACCCGGTCGCAGCGGTCCGCGAGCGCCCGGTCGTGGGTCACGACGACGAGGGTCACGGGCAGGGAGGTCAGGACCTCGGCCGCTTCCTCCTGGCCGTCGAAGTCGAGGGCCGCGGTCGGCTCGTCGGCGAGCAGCACCATGGCGCCGGCGGCGACCCCGCCGATGGCGCGGGCGAGGTACATGCGCTGGAGCTGGCCGCCCGAGAGGCTGTGCAGCGGCCGGCTCGTCAGCGGCCCCACGCCCAGTTTCTCCGCCGCCTCACAGGCCTCGGCGGGTGCTCCCGAACTGCCGAGCAACTCGGCTCCCAACAGGGGGAACCGGCCTGCCGCCGGTTTCTGGGGGATCCAGGCGCAGGAGCGCCGCCGCCAGGCCCACTCGGCCGCGGAACCGGTGCCCCGGCCACCGACCAGGATGGACCCGGTCATCTGGCGGTGCAGCCCGAGGACGGCGCGCAGCAGGGTGGTCTTGCCCGAGCCGTTGGTCCCGGTCAGCGCGATCCGTTCACCGGCCGAGATCTCCAGGTCCACCCCGGTGACGGCCTCGACCCGCCCGTGCCGGCACCCCACCCCCCGCATCCGCACATCCAGTCCGCCCATCCCGTGCCTTCCCGTCCTCGTGCCGCGGGCGGTCCACCGCCGCCTTCGGCACAGGAGTCGGACGGGGGGCCCGTCCGGTTCCGGATCACCGCGGATCACTGCGGATCGCTCGTGACCGGGGGACGCCGGTTGACACCCGCCCCGCGCGCAGACCATGATTCCATTAATGAAGTAGTGGAATCACGGAAAGGGGGAGGCGTGCGCGATCTGACCGTTCCCGACACGGCCGACACCCGGTGGGCCCTGGTGGCCCGGGGGCTGGGCAAGAAATACCGGCGGGGGTGGGCGCTTCGCGACTGTTCCTTCAGAATCCCGGCGGGCCGCGTCTGCGCCCTCGTGGGGCCCAACGGCGCCGGGAAGAGCACCCTGCTCAACCTGGCAACCCGGCTGATCGAGCCCACGGCCGGCGAGCTCCGGGTCTTCGGTGCCCCCGCCGGGGATCCCGCCGTGATGCGACGCTGGGCCTACCTCGGCCAGGACAAGCCGCTGTTCAAGCAGTTCAGCGTCGCCGACACGCTGCGCATGGGTCAGGAGCTCAACCCGGACTGGGACCAGGCCGTCGCCGAACGGATCGTACGGGCGGGCAACGTCCCCGTCGGGGCTCGCGTCGGGGACCTGTCGGGCGGCCAGCGCACCCGGGTGGCCTTCGCGCTCGCCTTCGGCAAGCGCCCCGAACTCCTCCTGCTGGACGAGCCGATGGCCGACCTCGACCCCGTCGCCCGGGACGAGCTGAGCTCCCTGCTGATGTCCGAGGCCGCCACACACGGCACCACCGTCCTGATGTCCTCCCACATGCTCGGCGAACTGGAGAACATGTGCGATTACCTGCTCGTCCTCGCGGACGGTCAGGTCCGCATGGCGGGCGAGGCCGACGAACTCCTGCCCATGCACACCCTGGTGACCGGAGTCGTCGCCGAGGGCGGCGCCCTGCCCGCGGCGCTCGACGATCACACCGTCGTCGAGGTCCGCACCTCCGGGCGGCAGTTCACCGCCCTCCTGCTGCGCCAGGGACCGCTGAGCCCCGACTGGCAGCAATCGCACCCCGGCATGGAGGAAGTGCTGCTGGCCTACCTCCGTTCGCCCCAGGCGCCCGCGCTGGTCTCCCCGACCGCCGCGCCCGGCCACCGAGAGGACTTCGCGGCATGAGCACGCTCACCCGCCCCGGCGCCACCGAGAGCGCCGCGCCCGCCAAGGCCCGCCGGCTGCGCGGACTGGCCTGGCTGATGTTCCGCCGGCACCGCCCGGCCCTTCTCACCTGCCTCGCGCTGATCGTCCTCGGAGGCGCCTGGATCGTCTACGAACGCGGCGCGATGCTCGACGCCCTGCACGCCGCGGGCTGGCCCGGCAAACCGGCGGACGCCCTCGGCGGCAACGTCGCCGGCAACGCGTCGGAGACCCTCAACTCCTTCGCCGGCAACCTGTCCTTCCTCACCACCGTCCTCGCCGTCTTCGTCGGAGCGCCCCTGCTGGCCTCCGACATGGAGAACGGCACCGCACGACTGGCCACCACCCAGTCCGTCACCCGGGG
Source organism: Streptomyces sp. NBC_01426 (assembly GCF_036231985.1). Classification (GTDB taxonomy): domain Bacteria; phylum Actinomycetota; class Actinomycetes; order Streptomycetales; family Streptomycetaceae; genus Streptomyces. The sequence goes on along the minus strand of NZ_CP109500.1, from coordinate 761,401 downwards.
ACGTTGGCTCCTCGCGAAGCTCGGCTTCGCCCTCCTGCTCGTCACCCTCACCACGGCTGCGCTCGGCGGACTCTTCGCGTGGTGGCGCGGCGCCGTCGACCCCTTCGTCCCCCACGACTGGCTGCACGACCCCACGTTCGACACCACCCTCCCCGTCTTCGTCTCCTTCGGACTGTTCTCCGTGGTCCTGGGCATCACCATCGGAGCCCTGATCCGCCGCACGGTGCCCGCCATGGTCCTCACCTTCCTCATCGGGTACGCGGCCACGATCGCCCTGGACATCGTCAAGGACCGGCTCGCCACCCCGCGCCGGATCGCCTTCCCGCTCGAAGGGGCACGGCCGGCCGCGCTCGACCACGCCGTGCTGGTCGACAACTGGGTCGGCACGGCCTCGGGGGAACTCCACGGGTGGGGCACCTGCGTCCCGGAAGCGGTCCCGGAGGCCTGCCGCGCCAAGCTGGGCATCGTCAACTCGGTGTGGGACTACTTCGGCAAGGACCAGATGGCGGGCATGCAGTGGGCCGCGTCCGGCCTCCTCCTCGCACTGGCCGGACTCCTCGTCGCCCTCCTGCTCTGGCGCACCCGGCGCGGACCGTTCTGATCCGCGACCTAGTCTGACCATCGACGACAAGCAAAGAAGGAGGCGGGCACCGTGGTCGTGTTTCGCATCGAACGCCGAAGCGGCCTGCCCGCCTACCTCCAGATCGTCCAACAAGTGGAGCAGGCGCTGCGCATGGGCGCCCTGGTCGAGGGAGACAAACTGCCCACCGCCGCACAGGTGGCGGCCAGCACCAAGGTCAACCCGAACACCACCCTCAAGGCGTACCGCGAACTGGAACGCGCCGGACTCGTCGAGGTACGGCAGGGCGCGGGCACCTTCGTCCTCCAGTCGTCATCGGGCCCCCTGACCGATCCCGAGTCCCCCCTGCGTGCCCAACTCGGCGCCTGGATGCGGCAGGCCCGCGAGGACGGGCTCACACCCTCGGACGTCACCACCCTCTTCGACACCGTGCACGCCGAGACATTCCCGACGGTCGGCACCGTGTAGGCCGGGGTCGTCCCGAGCGTGCGCGGGACGACCCCGGCGCGCGGAGCCCGCGGGGGCGCCGCCGGACGTCCGCACGCCGGGCGGCTTTTGGATTGGCCGACGATCCTCAATACGATCCGGCGATGATCACAAGCAAAAGGGTGGCGGCCGCAGCGTGCGGCCTGCTGGCCACACTGGCCGTCGGGCTGTTCCCGGCACAGGCCTCGGCGGGCGAGCCGGCGGCGAAAGAGCCGCCCAAGGTCGAACTGGTCCTGGACGTCAGCGGTTCGATGCGGGCGACCGACATCGACGGGAAGTCCCGGATGTCCGCGGCGAAGCAGGCCTTCAACGACGTGCTCGACGCGGTACCGGACGACGTCCTCCTGGGCATACGGACCCTCGGCGCCAACTATCCCGGTGACGACAGGAAACTCGGCTGCAAGGACACCCGGCCGCTCTACCCCGTCGGTCCGCTGAACCGGACCGAGGCGAAGACGGCCGTGGCCACCCTCGCCCCCACCGGCTGGACCCCGATCGGCCCGGCCCTGCTCGGTGCGGCCGACGACCTCAAGGGCGGTGACGCCACCCGCCGGATCGTGCTCATCACGGACGGCGAGGACACCTGCGCCCCGCTCGACCCCTGCGAGGTCGCCCGCGACATCGCCGCCCGGGGCATCCACCTGACCATCGACACGCTCGGCCTCGTACCCGACGCCAAGACGCGCGAGCAGCTCATCTGCATCGCCGAGGCCACGGGCGGCACCTACACCTCGGTCCAGCACACCGACCAACTCTCCGGCCGCGTCAAACAGCTCGTCGACCGGGCCGCCGCACCCGTGGTCACGCCCGTGGCCACCACGGGAACCGCACAGTGCCAGAACGCCCCCGTGTTGGGGGCCGGCCTCTACACCGACCGCGAGACGTTCGGCGAGCACCGCTGGTACAAGGTGGCCGTCAAGCCCGGCCAGGAACTGCGCGCCTCGGTGAGCATCGGCGCCGACCGCGCCGTCAACAACGACTACGGCGTCATGCTCCGCGCCTCGACCGTTCACGGACGGGAGATCGTCCGGGGCTCGGAGGCCGGTGACGGTCGCACCGACCTCGTCTCCACGGGCCTGCGGTACCCCAAGGCCGTCCTCGACGACGCCGACGGCAACGAGGTGACGGAGCCGGAGACCGTCTGCCTCCAGGTCAGCAACTCCTTCTCGGCCCCCGCCTCGGTCAAGACCACCCCGGGCATGCCCGTCGAACTGACCATCGACGTGGTCGACGGCCCCGACGACACCTCCGACGTGGCGTCCTTCGGCCTCGGGCGCGGCTGGTGGCTCCTGGGCGTGCTCGTGCTCACCGGCCTCGTGGTCGGTGTGGTCTGGGGCTGGATCTCCCGCTGGCGCATCTCCGTCTGGAGGACCAACTGATGCGTACCGTACGCACCCTGACGGCCGCCGCCCTCGCCGGCGGCGCCCTCCTCGGCCTCGCCGCGACGGCCACCGCCGACACCCCGTCCCCGTCCCCGTCGGCGAGCGCCGCCGGCGGGCCGACGGAGGCGGGCACGAGCTTCCGTACCGCCACCGCGGTCAAGGTGGGCCAGGAGGCCACGGCCGACGCGTCCACCGGTGACTACCTGTACTGGGTGCTCCCGCTGGACGCCGGCCAACGGGCCACCGTCAAGGCCACGGTGACTCTGCCGGCCGCGGCATCCCGGCACGGCGCCGCCAACTGGCGGCTCGACGTCTACGACGGGCTGCGCCGCCGCCAACCCTGCATGTACGGCAAGCAGGCCGCCCCGGCGGCCAAGGAAGCCGGCGCCGTCGAGCTGTCCTGCACCCTGCGACCGGTGCGGACCGGTGCGGACACGTGGGCCAACGACCCGCTGCCGGGCAGCTACTACGTCCGCCTCACCGTGGTCGACCTGGCCCCGGAGGACCTGGGGCAGCCGGTCCGGGCGCAGGTCCGGGCCGACGCGACGGACACGGGCGGCGCCTACGCGGTGGACGGCGCCCTGTCGGCCCCCCTGGTACCCGGCATCACGGCGGCGCGGGCCGCGGAAGCCGACGGGAAGCAGCCGGCGGCCGGCATCGAGCCGGAAGGCGGCTGGGCCGGCGGCCGGTGGTCCGACCGCTGGATCTGGACCGTGGCCGGCGGACTGCTCGCCGCCCTCGCGGGCATCGGGGGGTACTCCCTGACCCGCGGTTCCGGCCGTCCCGCACGGACCACCTCCGGCGGATGACCGGGGGAGCGGCCACCACCCCGGCGCGGGGTCGTGGCCGCTCCGCCGTTCGGCCCCCGCGCACGATCCCCGCTCCTCCGTGCGCGTGACCGTGCGACGGCTGTCCGGGCGGATCCGGACCGCCGCCGGCCGAGTCGACGTGGCAAAGATCGTTCTTCTCCTACGATGGCGGCCCCCGTCGGCGGTCTCACCGAGGAGTGCCGTGTCCCGATCCCCCTGGTCCGCCGTGCTGGCCACCCTGCCCCTGGTCGCCTCCGCCGTGCTCGCCACCGCGCTGCCGGCCTTCGCGACCGTTCCCGGGCATGACGGCGACGGCCCCGCGAGCGCCGGTTCCTCCCACCGGAGGACCACCGCCGGGGCCCGGCCCGGCGAAGCGGCCTCCCTCGGCGAGGACCACGCCCGGGCCCACGCCGGCCGGCGAGCGGCCGCCCGGGGTGCGCAGGGCTACCCCCAGGTGAAGCGCACGCAGAGCCTGGACGCGCTGGGCGCCTCCCAGCGGCGGGTCAACGCCGGCTTCACCGCGGCGCGGTCCGGGCGCTTCACCGACTACTTCCCCGCCCCCGACTTCGGGGTCCATCTCGCCCAACTCCCGACGGGCAAGGTGCTCTTCTTCTCCTTCGAGCGGGTCGAGGCGGACCCCACCAAGGAGACCGGGCCCACCGATCGGATCGGCGGCACCAACGCGGGCCGCGCCTACCTCTGGGATCCCGCCAAGGGCACGGGCGCCCGCGCCTTCAAGAACGTGCCGCCGCCCACCGTGCTGATGCCCGACGGCACGTACGTCCCGCGCCCGGCCCCCTTCTTCTGCGCGGGCCACTCCTTCCTGCCCAACGGCATGGTCGGCGTGTTCGGCGGCAACGGCGGCGGCAAGGGCGGCACCGGCGCCCGGCTGTCCTTCGTGTTCGACCCGTGGACCGAGACCTGGTTCCGCAACCGCGACATGGCGGTCGGCCGCTGGTACCCGTCCGTCGTCACCGGCGCGGACGGCCGCCAACTCGTCATGTCCGGGCAGGACGAACGCGGTACGGGACACCCCACCCCGCTGGTGGAACGGTTCCCGGCCCGCAGCCGCCCCGTGCCCTGGCGCCCGTACGACATCCCGGTGGGCCTCCCGGCGGAGCGGTTCGGGGCCGATGCCCCCTTCCGCAACGACTACCCGCACCTCTTCTCGCTCCGCGACGGCATGATCTACGGCCTCGGCCGCGACGCCGACCAGCAATGGCTGTTCGACCCGGCCAAGGAGACCCGCGTCGACCTGCCCCGGCGGCCCGCGGACTTCCGGGGTTACGGATCCGCGGTGCCGCTCCCGGCCGGTTTCCGGGGCCCCGACTCCGTGCTGGTCCTCGGCGGCGACCCGCGCGACCCGCTCACGTACCGGCTGTCCGGCGGCGCCTGGACCACGGACGGCCCGCGCGCGTTCGGCCGCACCCAGGACGACACCCTGATCCTGCCGGACGCGACCCTGCTCACGGTCAACGGAGCCCTGGACACCCGCGACTACGGCTTCGGACCGTTCAACCCCAAGGCCGACCTCAAGTACCGCCAGATCGAACTCCGCGACGCCCGGGGCCACTGGAGCCTGGGGCCCGCCCAACGTCTGCCCCGGGGCTACCACTCCAACGCGCTCGTCCTGCCCGACGGGCGGGTCCTGGTCACCGGCGACGAACTCCAACAGATCGCCAACGACCCCGACATCACGGACGGCATGGACGGCAGCATCGAACTGTATGAACCCGCCTACCTCCACCGGGGGGCCCGACCCGCCCTCGACGCGGTCCCCGGCCACACCCTCGCCCACGACACCGACTTCCAGGTGCGCACCTCCACCCCCGACGACGTGGCGCGGGCCGTGCTGCTCGCGCCGACGACCGTCACGCACTCGATCAACACCAGCCAACGGCACCTGGAGCTGCGCCGCACCGGCACCCGCGGCGACACCCTCGACCTGCGGACCCCGCCCTCCGCCGCCGACGCCCCACCCGGTTACTACATGCTGTTCCTGCTGAACTCCCGGGGCGTCCCCAGCACGGCGAAGTGGGTCAAGCTGGGCGTCCGCTAGTCCCCTAGTCCCCTAGTCCCCTAGTCCCCTAGTCCCCGCGCAGGGTACGCAGGGCCCGGTCGAGACGATCCTGTCGGGCCTTCGGGGTGAGCGCCTGGAGCAACGGCAGGATCAGCTGGTAGCGCCCGGTCCGGTCGAGCGCCTCGAACGCCGAGCGCGCCCGCGGGTCGCCCGCCAGCGCGGCGGCGAGGTCCGGCGGGTCCTCCGCGTTCTTCTGCGACGCGTACGCCGCCTCCCAGCGACCGTCCTCGCGCGCCTTGCGCACCTCCGCCAAGCCGGGCTCGCGCATCCGCCCGGCAGCCGTCAACAGCGCCACCTTGTCGACGTTGACCCGCGACCACAGGCTCCGGGGGCGGCGCGGCACGTACTTCTGGAGGTAGTACACGTCGTCGAGGGACCTGCGCTGCCCGGAGATCCAGCCGTAGCAGAGCCCGATGTCCACCAGTTCGTCGTCGCTCACCGACGGGACACCGCTCCGCTTCTTGGCCACCTTCACCCAGACGCCCGCCTCGCGCGCGTGGTGCTCCGACAGCCAGCCCTCGAACGCCCCGGCGTCCGCGAAGGCGATGATCTCCACCCCGTTCAACTCGTCCATGCCCGGCAGGCTATCGCCGTCCCGGCGGCCTCGGCCATCCCAGCCGCCTCGGTTTCGCCGGCAGACCCATCCGCAGCGGAACCGGCCCCGAATACCGGTCGACCCATGTCGCCCCGAGGTGAGCGAGGCCGCGATGAGCAACCACCACAATCCCGACGGCCACGAACGGCATCCGCTCGTCGGACGGCTCGTGCGGGACACCGCCTCCGGTGTCGAGGGACGGCTGATGGCCGTGGTCCGCGAGGAACTCCCCAGCCACACCGGTACCCCCCGCTGGATCCGCCGCGCGTACATCCGCCCGCGCGGCGGCGGAGTGGAGCGCATCGCCGACCTCGCCGATGTCGAACCCGTCGACGCGGACCGCCTGTCGCTCGTCTGAGTCCGCGTCAACCGCGGGCCGCGCCGCCGACCGTCTCCCGGCGGACCGCACCCGCGTACAGGCCGGACAGAGCCGTGTCCGCCGCCCGGAGCGTCAGGTGGACCCGCAGCACACCGACCCACACCAGGGCCGACCCCAGCAGGTGCAGGATCACGGCGAGCTCCGGCAGCCCCGTCCGGGACTGGAACACGCCCACCGCACCCTGGGCCACCAGCACGGCGACGAAGAGCACCGTCGTGCGCCGCGCCGCGCGGTACCCCTCCCGCGGCAGCACGGCGAGCAGCCGCACGGCGAGCACCAGTACCGCGGCGGCCAGCACGCCGTGCACCACCGTCACGGTGGCCCAGTCGAAGGGCATCCGGCGCACGTCGGAGGAGTCCCCCGCGTGCGGACCGGAACCGGTGGTCACGGTGCCCGCCACGACCAGCAGCGCCGTCGTGGCCACCAGCGCCCACGACAGCGTGCGGTGCCGGCCGGCAGGCCGCCGGCCGGGGGAGAGGTCCGAGGGGGGCCCGCCGTCCCCGGCGGGCACCGCGTGCCGGGTCCACACGGCGGCGGTCAACAGAAGGGTCGCGGCGAGGAAGTGCGCGGCGACCACGTAGGGGCTCAGCCGCATCCACACGGTGACCCCGCCCACCAGGGCGTTCAGGACGACGACCCAGAACTGCGCCCAGGCGCCGCGCAGTACGGCGGGCATCGGACGCCGCTGGAGGCGCGCGGTGACGACGACCCATCCCACGATCACGCACAGCACCCCGGTGAGCAGCCTGTTGCCGAACTCGATCGCGCCGTGCAGTCCCATCTCGGAGGTGGGGGCGAGTGTTCCCGTCGTGCACATCGGCCATTCGGGGCAACCCAGGCCGGAACCGGTGACCCGGACGATCCCGCCGCCCACGACGATCGCGATGGCCGCCACCACGGACGTCGTCGCGGCCCACCGGACGCTGCGGGGACCGAGCGTGAACCTGCCCGCCGCCCAGGAGAGAGGAGTGCGCACGATCGGCCTTCCGTGAGGGCGCCGCCGCGGGGGGAGCGCGCGTTGATCCGGAGGGCTCAGCCTACGACCGCGCGCCGGCGCGTTCTTGACGGGGTGTCGGACCCGGGCCGGGCGGGCCCGCACGTGTCCGCGGGTTGTGCGTTCTCGGGCTATCCCGTGCGCACGGCGGGGAAAGACGCGGGGGCGCCGCGACCGTACGTTCGGGAAGTGCCGAGCCGCGGGAGCCGCGGCGGTCGGCCCTCATCACCTCCCCTCAGACAAGGACCCCTCATGTTCGACATCACCAAGGTCCGGGCCGCCGGCGGCCGGGACCTGCTGACGCCCGAGAACTCGGTCATGCTCTTCGTCGACCACCAGCCGCAGATGTTCTTCGGCGTCGGCAGCGGCGACCGCGCGGCGATCATCAACAGCACCGTGGGTCTCGCCAAGGCCGCCCGTGCCTTCGACGTCCCCGCCGTGCTCACCACGGTCGCCGCCGCGTCCTTCTCCGGCCCGCTCCTGCCGCAACTCGCCGCCGTGTTCCCCGAGCAGGGCGCCATCGACCGCACCTCCATGAACGCGTGGGAGGACGAGGCGCTCGTCGAGGCGGTCAAGGCCACCGGCCGCAAGAAGATCATCCTGTCGGGGCTGTGGACCGAGGTCTGCCTGGTCCTGCCCGCACTGTCCGCGCTGGAGCAGGGCTACGAGGTCTACGTGGTCTCCGACGCCTCCGGCGGGGTCAGCCCGGCCGCCCACGAGCACGCCCTGCAGCGCATGCTCGCCGCCGGCGCCGTCCCCGTCACCTGGGTACAGGTCCTCCTGGAGCTCCAGCGCGACTGGGCCCGCCAGGAGACGTACGGCGCCGTGATGGAGATCGTCAAGGAGCACGCCGGCGCCTACGGCCTCGGCGTCGTGTACGCGCAGTCGGTCATCGGCGAACACGCAGCGGGCTGAGCCGAGTTGGACACCGGCATCCTGATCCTGCGTCTCCTGGCGGGCCTGCTCGTCGCCGGCCACGGAGTGCAGAAGATCAGTCACCGCCTCGGCGGGCACGGACTCGAAGGTGGGGCCCGGGAGTTCCGCGGCGACGGCTTCCGCGGCGGCAACCTGACCGCCCTCGCCGCCGGTACCGGCCAGATCGGCTCCGGGCTCCTGCTGGCCCTGGGGCTGCTCACCCCGCTCGCCGCCACCGGCGTCATCGGCGTCATGACGGTCGCGCTCACCGTCAAATGGCACAACGGGCTCTGGGTGCAGAACGACGGCTACGAATACCCCCTGGTCCTGATCGCGACGGCGGCCGCCCTGGCGGCCACCGGACCCGGCGCCTGGTCCCTGGACCGGGTGCTCGGGCTGACGCCGTACCCCCTGTGGTGGCTCGGCGTCGCCCTGGTCTCGGGAATCGGCAGCGGACTGCTCACCCGGGTCGTCCTGCACACCGCCGCCCCACGCCCGACGGGCGACGCGTAGCCGGAGGGCGGCACCTCCGGCACACCATCCGACACAGGAGAACACCATGCCTTTCATCAAGGTCACCGAGGGCGACTCGGCCCCCGTCGAGCTGTACTACGAGGACCACGGCCGGGGACGGCCCGTCGTCCTGATCCACGGATGGCCGCTCAACGGGGCGTCCTGGGAACGCCAGACCGCCGCCCTGCTCGCCGCGGGCCACCGCGTCGTCACCTACGACCGGCGCGGCTTCGGCCGTTCCGACCAGCCCTGCGACGGCTACGACTACGACACCTTCGCCGCCGACCTGAACGCGGTCCTCGCCGCGCTCGACCTGCGTGACGCCGTCCTCGTCGGTTTCTCGATGGGCAGCGGCGAGGTGACCCGTCATCTCGGGACGTACGGCTCGGAGCGCATCGCCAAGGCCGTCATGATCGGGGTCGTGCCGCCCTTCCTGCTCAAGACCGAGGACAACCCCGGCGGAGTCGACGCCGGTGTCTTCCGGGGCATCGAGGAGGCGATCAGGGCCGACCGCTTCGCGTTCCTGACCGCCTTCCTCGCCGACTTCTACAACGTGGACGTGCTGGGCGGCGAGCGGATCAGCGAGGAGGCCGTGCGGGCGAGTTGGAACGTGGCCGCCGGCGCCTCCGCCAAGGGCACCCTCGACTGCGTCCAGGCCTGGCTGACGGACTTCCGCGCCGACCTGCCCCGCATCGACGTCCCCACCCTGATCATCCACGGCGACGCCGACCGGACCCTGCCCGTCGACGCCACCGCGATCCCGCTGTCGAAGGCCATCGCCGGCGCCGAACTGCACGTCGTCGAGGGCGGTCCGCACGGGCTCACCTGGACCCACGCGGACGAGGTCAACGCCGCCCTGCTCGCCTTCATCGGCTGACCGGACCCGACCCCCGAACCGCGCACGGGGACACCGCCGACCCCTCTCGTGCGGCGTCCCCGTGCGCACCTCCCGCCGCCGCGCCCACCCCGCGCCCGCGGCGCCCACCCGGTCGGGCCAATCACGCCACACGCCGGGCGGTCTCCCGGCCCGGAGCGGTCCCCGGTGTGATCCTGAACGCCGCGATCACCCCGGCCACGCCCGCACCCCCGACCTCCCGAAGGAGCACCGTCATGACCAACCGTCAGCCCGTACTGGAAACCGCCGCGCAGGCCTTCGCCAACGCCACCGCGCAGCCGCCGTACCTCTACCAGATCCCGCCCGCCGACGGCCGCAAGGCCGTGGACGACGTACAGAACGGCGAAGGCGTCTCCCTGCCCGCCGTCGACGAGGAGTGGATCACCGTCCAGGGCGGTCCCACCGGGGAGGTCCGCACCCGGATCGTCCGCCCCCGGGGCCTCACCGGCCCCCTCCCCGTCATCCTCTACATCCACGGAGCCGGCTGGGTCTTCGGCAACGCGCACACCCACGACCGGCTGGTCCGCGAACTCGCCGTCGGCGCCGGCGCGGCCGTCGTCTTCCCCGAGTACGACCTCTCGCCCGAGGCGCGCTACCCCGTCGCCATCGAGCAGAACTACGCCGTCGCCCGGTGGATCGGCCGCGAGGGCCGGGACAAGGACCTCGACGGCACGCGCCTCGCCGTCGCCGGCGACTCGGTCGGCGGCAACATGAGCGCCGCCCTCACCCTCATGGCCAAGGAGCGCGGCGACGTCACCGTCGTCCACCAGGTGCTCTTCTACCCGGTCACCGACGCCGCCTTCGACACCGAGTCCTACGAGCAGTTCGCCACCGGCTACTTCCTGCGCCGCGAGGCGATGCAGTGGTTCTGGGACCAGTACACGACCGAGGAGTCCGACCGCGCCCGGATCACCGCCTCGCCGCTGCGCGCCTCCCTCGACGAGCTCACCGGACTGCCCCCCGCCCTGATCGTCACCGCCGAGGCCGACGTCCTGCGCGACGAGGGCGAGGCGTACGCGGCCAAGCTGCGCTCCGCCGGAGTGCCGGTCACCGCGCTGCGCGTCCAGGGGACGATCCACGACTTCGTCATGCTGAACGCGCTGCGGGAGACCCGGGCGGCGGAACTCGCCATCGGCCTCGCCGTCGACACCTTGCGCGAGGCCCTCGCGTGACGGCCGGCATGCCGGTCGCGGGCATAGCCCCGGCCCCCGACGGGCGGCGACCGGCCGCCGACCTGCTCGTGCGCAACGCCAAGGTGTTCACCGGAGACCCGGACCGGCCGGCGGCCCGGGGCGTCGCGATCCGCGCCGGACGGATCGTGGGCATCGGCGACGACCACGAGCTCGGGGGCCTCGTGGGACCGGCGACCAGGGTGATCGACGCCCTGGGGCGCCGGGTCGTCCCCGGCCTGAACGACTCGCACCTGCACGTCATCCGGGGCGGCCTGAACTACGTGCTGGAACTGCGCTGGGACGGGGTGCGCTCGCTGCGCCAAGCCCTCGCGATGCTCCGCGAACAGGCCGGCCGGACCCCCAAGGGGCAGTGGATCCGGGTCGTCGGCGGCTGGACCGCGGAGCAGTTCGCCGAACGGCGGATGCCGACGGTGGCCGAGCTGAACGCCGCCGCGCCCGACACCCCGGTGTTCGTGCTCCACCTCTACCAGTCGGCCCTGATGAACCGCGCCGCGGTGCGGGCCGCCGGCTTCGACCGCGACACCCCCGACCCGCGGGGCGGGCAGATCGTGCGCGGCAGGGACGGCGAGCCGAACGGCGTGCTCCTGGCGGCGCCGAGCGCGCTCGTCCTGTACTCCACCCTCGCCAAGGCGCCCACCCTCGGCGAAGCCGACAAGCGGACCTCCACCCGACACTTCCTGCGGGAACTGAACCGCTTCGGCCTGACCTCGGCGGTGGACGCGGCCGGCGGCTTCCAGAACTTCCCCGACAACTACGCCACCGTCACCGACCTGGCCCGCACGGGAGAGCTGTCCCTGCGGATCGCCTACCACCTCTTCCCGCAGACGGCCGGCCAGGAGATCGCCGACCTGACCCGCTGGACCGAGACGGTCAGGCCCGAGGACGGCGACGAGTGGCTCCGCCTGAACGGCGCGGGCGAGAACCTGACCTGGGCGGCCGCCGACTTCGAGAACTTCTCCGAACCACGACCCGAACTCGCCGCCGGCTACGAGAGCGAGTTCGAGACGGCGGTGCGGCTGCTGTCGGAGAAGGGCTGGGGCTTCCGCCTCCACGCCACCTACGACGAGACGATCCGCCGCGACCTGGCCGTCTTCGAGAAGCTCGCCGCCGAAGGACTCTTCCCGGGCGGCGGCCGCTGGCTCTTCGACCACGCCGAAACGGTCTCCGACGACAGCCTGGACCGCATCGCCGCGCTCGGCGGCGCCCTGTCCGTCCAGAACCGGATGTCGTTCCAGGGCGCCGCCTTCCTGGACCGGTACGGGCGCGAGGCCGCCTCCCGCACTCCGCCGGTCCGCGCGATGCTGGACCGCGGCCTGACCGTCGCCGCCGGAACCGACGCCACGCGCGTGTCCTCGTACAACCCCTGGGTCTCGCTGCACTGGCTGGTGACGGGCCGCACCGTCGGCGGTACGTCGCTCTACCCGGCCGGGAACCTGATCGACCGGGAGACCGCGCTGGTCCTCTACACCCGCGGCGGGGCCCGGCTCACCGGCGAGGACGACGTGAAGGGCGTGCTGAAGGAGGGCTGTTTCGGCGACCTCGCCATCCTGACGCAGGACTACCTGACCGTCCCCGAGGACGCGATCCCCGACATCGAGTCCGTCCTCACCGTCGTCGGCGGTCGGATCGTCCACGCCGCGGCCGAGTACGAGGGCCTCGACGAGCCGGTCCCGCCGGTCAGCCCGCACTGGAGCCCGGTGGCCCACTTCGGCGGCTACCAGGCCCGCCCGGCGTACGGGGCGGGCGGGGCCGGCGGTGTCCGGCAGGCCGACGCGATGGCGGAGGTCGCGGCGGAGTCCGAACAGCACCGGCTCTGGCGCGTCGCGCGCGGCGCGGCGCCCGAAGCGGCGCCGCCCGTCGCCGACCCCTGCTTCACGCACTGACGGCCCACGCACCGAACAAGGGAACCCACCACATGAGTACCGTCTCCGTCCCCGGCGAGGCCGGGGACACCGAACCGGCCCTGCCCGGGCGCCGGTTCGAACCGGACCTCAGGGCGATGACGCGGATCAACCTGCGGCCGATCGCCTCGCCCATGCCGCTCGGCTTCTTCACCGTGGCCATCGCCTCCGTGATGACCGGCTGCCTCCAACTCGGCGTCTTCGAGGCCGGGGACCGGCGTGCCGTGGCCCTGTGCGTGCTGCCCGCCTTCGCGCTGCAACTCGTCGTGAGCGTCCTCGCCTTCGGGGCCCGGGACGTGATCGCGGCCACGCTCATGGGGACCTTCGCGGGCAGCTGGCTCGCGTACGCCCTGGTCGTGGGCACCGGAGCGGCCGGCGGGCACCGGGTGCTCGGCGTGTTCAACCTCGCGTTCCTGTGCTTCGGGGCCCTGATGGCGGCCGTGACCCGGCCCAAACGGGCGCTGTGGCTGGTCCTGGTGGTGTCCCTGCCCCGCTGGGCAGCCACCGGACTGGCCGGGCTGACCGGGGCCGACTGGCTCGGGTACACGGCGGGCGCCCTCGGGATCGCGGTGGCGCTGGCCGCCACGTACGCGGCCTTCGCGTTGATGCTGGAGGACATGCGCAGCGAGGAGGTGCTCCCCATCGGCCGCAGCGGGCCCGCCCACACGGCCGTCGAGGGAGACCTCGCGGTGCAGCTCCGAAATCTCGAACGACAGGCGGGTGTGCGGCGCACGCTCTGAACCCGGCGTGCGCGTGCGATGTCGCAGGTCACCGAGGTGCGGGTGGCATCGCGCCCGCGCGGCCCGGGGGGCCGGACCGCCGGGGAGACCGCTTCAGGCGGGACCCCTTGATAGATCAAACTGGTGTCGGGTTAGCATATGAGCGCCGCCTAGCTCGAAAGATAAACCTGTGACTGTCAATGACGACTCGTTCACCAACTGGAAAAACCGCGAGGAGATCGCGGAATCGATGATCCCGATCATCGGGAAGCTGCACCGCGAGCGGGACGTCACCGTCCTGCTGCACAGCCGCTCCTTGGTGAACAAGTCGGTGGTCAGCATCCTCAAGACCCACCGATTCGCCCGTCAGATCGCCGGCGAGGAGCTCTCGGTCACCGAGACCCTGCCGTTCCTGGAGGCGCTCACCCCGCTCGACCTCGGTCCGTCCCAGATCGACATCGGGATGCTCGCCGCGACCTACAAGAGCGACACCCGAGGTCTCTCGGTGGGCGAGTTCACGGCCGAGGCCGTGTCCGGCGCCACCGGCGACAACAAGATCGAGTGCCGCGAGTCGCGTGACGTCGTCCTGTACGGCTTCGGTCGCATCGGCCGCCTCGTCGCCCGCCTGCTGATCGAGAAGGCCGGTTCCGGCAACGGTCTGCGCCTGCGCGCCATCGTCGTCCGCCAGGGCGGCGAGCAGGACATCGTCAAGCGCGCCTCGCTGCTGCGCCGCGACTCCATCCACGGGCAGTTCCAGGGCACGATCACCGTCGACGAGGCGAACAGCAAGATCATCGCCAACGGCAACGAGATCAAGGTGATCTACGCCGGGGACCCGTCGGAGATCGACTACACGGCGTACGGCATCAAGGACGCCATCCTCATCGACAACACCGGCAAGTGGCGCGACCGCGAGGGCCTCTCCAAGCACCTGCGCCCCGGTATCGACAAGGTCGTCCTGACCGCGCCGGGCAAGGGCGACGTCCCGAACATCGTCCACGGCGTCAACCACGACATGATCAAGCCGGACGAGCAGATCCTGTCCTGCGCCTCCTGCACCACCAACGCGATCGTCCCGCCGCTGAAGGCGATGGCGGACGAGTACGGCGTCCTGCGCGGCCACGTGGAGACCGTCCACTCGTTCACCAACGACCAGAACCTGCTGGACAACTACCACCCGGCCGACCGTCGAGGCCGCTCCGCGCCGCTCAACATGGTCATCACCGAGACCGGCGCCGCCTCCGCCGTCGCCAAGGCGCTGCCCGAACTCAAGGCGCCGATCACCGGCAGCTCGATCCGCGTCCCGGTGCCGGACGTGTCGATCGCGATCCTCAGCCTGCGGCTCGGTCGCGAGACCACCCGCGAGGACGTCCTCGACTACCTGCGGAACGTGTCGCTGACCTCGCCGCTCAAGCGGCAGATCGACTTCACCACCGCCCCCGACGCGGTGTCGAGCGACTTCATCGGCTCGCGCCACGCCTCGATCGTCGACGCCGGCGCCACCAAGGTCGACGGTGACAACGCGATCCTGTACCTCTGGTACGACAACGAGTTCGGCTACTCCTGCCAGGTCATCCGCGTCGTCCAGCACGTCTCCGGGGTGGAGTACCCGACCTTCCCGGCCCCGGCGGTCTGATCCGCCGCACGACCGACCCGGTGTCCCGCCCGACGGGGCGGCGGCGGGCCGGGGACCCGATGCCGACGGCATCGGGTCCCCGGCCCCACCGCCGCCCCGTCGGCGTGTCCGGGCCCGGCGGACTTGGCCCCTCCCGCCCCGTGCGCCCTTCACGTGCCGGGAAGCCTCCCGCTTCCCGGGCGCATCAGCCGGGCGCCGCTGGGAAGGACAACCTCATGAGCGTTTCCACTCCGCCTCCCGGCCCGCACCGTCCGACCGCCCGCTCCCGGACGGTCCGCCGTCTCCCGGCCAGAGCCACCGCGGTCGGGGCGGCAGCCGTCCTGTGCCTGGTGGCATCGACCACCGGCGCCCGGGCGATCGTCCACGGGAAGGACTCCACCGAGGCGTATCCGTTCATGGCCTCGATCCCGATGACGCTGGACGAGGGCCCGGCCTCCCTCGACGGAGTCTGCGGAGGCGCCCTGATCGCCCCCCAGTGGGTGGTGACGGCCGCACACTGCGCCCAGGACGTCGGGGCCACCCACCCGACCGGCACGGTCCGGATCGGCAGCGCAGCACGGCATTCGGGCGGCACGGTCGCCAAGATCGTCCAGAAGGTGGTCCACCCGGGGTACCACGGCCTGGGCGAGGAGCGTTCGACCAATGACATCGCCCTGCTGAAGCTCGACCGCCCCGTCCGGCAGAAGCCCGTCGCCATGGCCGACCACGCGCCGAAGGTGGGCGCGTCCACCCGGGTCATCGGCTTCGGAACCGTCGTCGACGCCTTGGACCCCGAACACTGGGTCTTCCCCGAGCGTCTCCAGGAACTCGACACCCGCAGCGTCGCCACCGGCGAGTGCGCCGAGATCAACGGGAAGAGCGAGCTGTGCACGGCCGCCCGCACCCCCCGGGCGATGGCCTGCTCCGGGGACTCCGGAGGGCCGCAGATCCAGCGCCTCGCCGGCCGCTGGCAGCTCGTCGGGGCCACCTCCGGGGACGGCGACCACGCGGCCGACCCGCACTGCGCCGGCGGTCCCGGGATCTGGACGTCCGTGCCCGCGCACAAGGGCTGGATCACCAAGACCATCGCCGCGCACCACTGAGCACGCCCGGGCGTTTCGCCGCCTGCCTCGCCAGGCCCTAGGGAACGATCAGGGTCTTGCCGCGGGCCTCGCCCCGGTGCATTTCGTCGATCGCATCCGGTGCCTCGGCGAGGGGGCGGACGGCGTGAATCGTCGGGGTCAGCTCGCCCGCCTCGACGTGTCGCCTCAGGACGTCCAGGTCGGCTTGGCGTTCCGCGGCCATGAACGGTTTGAGGTCGTGTCGCACGAAGGGGTTCAGCAGTGCGGCGCGCAGCACCCGGGCCATCGTGCCGATCCAGCGACCGCCGCCCTCGCCGCCGACGAGGACGAGCGTCCCCCGAGGGGTCAGGGCCCGTCTCAGGTGGGAGAGCGTGCGGTTGCCGGCGGTGTCGAGTATGAGGTCGTAGGCGCGGGCGCCGTCGGCGAACTCCTCGCGGGTGTAGTCGACGACCTCGTCCGCGCCGAGCGAGCGCACCAGCTCCGTCTTCGAGGTGCTGCACACGCCGGTGACGTGGGCGCCGTACGCCTTGGCCAGCTGTACGGCGTACGTGCCCACCCCGCCCGCCGCGCCGATGACCAGGACCCGCTGTCCGGGCCGGACACGGCCCGCGTCGCGCAGGGCCTGGAGCGCGGTGAGGCCGGAGACGGGGAGGGCGGCCGCGTGTTCCGGCGGAATGCCCGCGGGCACGGAGGCGATCTTGTCCTGTCGGGCCGTCGCGTACTCGGCGAACGAACCCTCGCAGACGCCGAACACCTCGTCGCCCACCCGGAAGGCGGTCACCCCCTCGCCAACGGCCTCGATCCGCCCCGCCACCTCCCGGCCGCGCACGGGCACCTTGGGCCGGCGCAGCCCGTACCCCATCAGGCGGACCAGGTGGGGCCGGCCGGTCATGAGGTGCCAGACCCCGGCATCCAGGGCGGCGGCCCGGACCGCGATCAGCACCTCGCCGTCGCCCGGTGTGGGAGTCTCGACGTCCCGGAGCTCCAGTACCTCGCTGGAGCCGTACGTGTCCTGTGCGATCGCCTTCACGGCGCCGTCCCTTCCTCATTCGTGTACTGCTCGTCCGTGTACTGGAAGACCTGTTCGAGCGGGACCGCGAAGACGCGGGCGATCCGGAACGCCGTTTCGAGGGAGGGCGAGTAGCGGCCCTTCTCGATCGCGATGACGGTCTGCCGGGTCACGCCGACGCGTTCCGCCAGCTCGGCCTGCGTCATCTCCGCGTGTGCGAAGCGCAGGGCCCGGATCCGGTTCGTGATGCCGGTCGCCTTCACCACGACTGGAACCCCCACCGGTAGGCGGCGAGTTTCACGGCGGAGCCGAGCAGCGCCGAGAGGACGAACCCCAGGTAGATCACGTTGGAGATCCAGAAGTGGTCCGCCTCGGCCATCGACAGGGCCAGGGCGCCCACGGCGCCGATGACGAGGAAGGACTGTCCGGCGTGATCGCCGAGGCGGCCGATCTCCTTGTCCCGCTGGTCCTTGACGTCGCCCTCGCGGGGCGAGGCCAGCGCGACGGCGATGTTCAGGGCGATCGCGGCGGCGATCGCGCCCCCGACCGTCCACAGCAGCGGGGCCGTGTACGCGACCTCCGCGAGCGGCACGCCGTCGCCGGCCCGTCCCAGCACGACGGCCAGGTAGACGGAGTACCCGGCGACGGCCACCACCGCCGCGATCCACGCGCGCTTCTCCTCGAAGGCCACGTCCGTACCCACTCCCGTGTAAAAGAACTTTGACACGAGGAATGTAAAATCATTCGTACATGGTGTCAATAATTTCTTACATGGCGCCTCGGGTGGCCTCGAACGGGCCGCCGGAACCGAAGACCAGCTCGCCGAAGCGCTCGCCGATGCGACGGTGTCCTGCGGCGTCCGGGTGCAGATCGTCGGGCAGCGGCAGTTCCGCGAAGTCGGCCTCTCCGTACAGGGCGCGACCGTCGAGGTGGTGCAGGTTCGGGTCCGAGGCCGCCCGCCGCGCGGTGATGCGGGACAGTTCCTCGCGGATGACGGTCAGCGTCAGCCGGCCCGCGGCGACGTCCGCCGGGTCGCCCGTCGCCCGAAAGCGCAGCCTCTGCCCGTCGAACTCCGGCGCGAGCGGACCCGGGGTGTCCTCCTGGAGCGGGCAGAGCACGGGGGAGACCACCAGCAGGGGTGTGTCCGGGTGGCCCTCGCGGATGGTGTCGAGGAAGCCGTGGACCGCCGGCGTGAAGGCGCGCAGCCGCATCAGGTCGGTGTTGACCAGGTTGATGCCGATCTTGACGCTGATCAGGTCCGCGGCCGTGTCGCGCAGGACCCGCGCGACGAAAGGGTCGAGCAGGGCGTTGCCGCCGAAGCCCAGGTTGATCAACTCGACCCCGCCGCGGGCGGCGGCCAGCGCCGGCCAGGTCGAGCGCGGACGCTCGGCGTTGGAACCGTGGCTGATCGAACTGCCGTGGTGCACCCACACGCGGCGGCCGTCGGCGGGCGCCGCCTCGACGGGCGCGTCGGTGCGCAGGGCGATCAGCTCGGTCGTCTCCGTGTGCGGCAGCCAGATCTCGACGTCCTTCATCACGTCGGACAGCCCGGCGAACCGTGCGACGCCGGCCGGTCCCGCGGTGGTGACCGCAGTCCCGGCGGCCATGTCGACGGTGTGGACGTTCCCGCCGGTCACGGTCGCCCGCCCGGCGAGTTCGCCGTCCACGAGCAGGTCGTACACCCCGGCGGGCCGGGGCGGAGCGCCCTGGTAGGCCATCCGGGTGGGGATCGTCTCCAGCTCCACGACGGTGGCGCGGGTGCGGAAGGCGACCCGTACGCCGGAGGTCTGGGCCTCGGCCATGGCCAGGCCCGGATCGGGGAACTGCTCGCGGACCCAGGCGGGCAGCCGGTGCGGCCGGATGCCCCGGGCGGTGCGTTCCAGGTCGATGGCGCCGCGCACGAAGGCGGGCTCGAGGGGGGTGGTGGTCCAGTCGGTCATGTCGGGTCCTCGGATGTGGTCAGGCACGGGCTCGGTGAACGTCCACGCACCGCCGTGATCGTGACGGCACGTGACATCCAGCGTGCAACATCGTGCGCACCCGCACCCGCACCCGCACCCGTACCCGTACCCGCACTCGGTCCCGGTCCCGGTTCCGAGGCCTCCGAGGGTTCCGCCGCCGGGCCGCCGGGCCGCCGGGCGTGCGGGCCGACGTGGGCGGACTCTGGCGAACCGTACCCTCGGAGGACGGCGCCGGCCCTCGGGCGCAGCCGCGCCGCCCGCCACCGGGCGGGGTCACGGAACGCGCGCGGTCCACTTCTCGGAGCCGAACTTGTCGGCGGCCAACTCCCTTGCCCGCGCCATCTCCTCGGGCGTGACCGAGCCCTCCGACAGCCCGTACCGGTCCCGGAAGGACTCGATCATCCGGCGCATGACCGCGTCCCGCGGCAGCCCGGTCTGGCGGCGCAGCGGGTCCACCCGCTTCTTCGCGCTCTTCGTCCCCTTGTCCGACAGCTTCTCCCTGCCGATGCGGAGCACGTCGAGCATCTTGTCCGCGTCGATGTCGTACGCCATGGTCACGTGGTGCAGGACCGCGCCGTGCGCCCCGGCCAGGCGCTTCTGCGCGGCGCCCGCGATCTTCCCCGACTCGGTGGCGATGTCGTTGAGGGGCTGGTACCAGGCCTTCACGCCCATGCCGTCCAGGGCCCCCAACACCCAGTCGTCGAGGTAGGCGTAGCTGTCGGCGAACGACAGTCCCCGCACGAGCGCGTCCGGCACGCTCAGGGAGTACGTGATGGTGTTGCCCGGCTCGATGAACATGGCGCCGCCGCCGCTGATCCGGCGCACCACCGTCATCCCGTGCTCCTCCAACGCCCGCGCGTCCACCTCGTTGCGCAGCGACTGGAAGCTCCCGATCACCACGGCCGGCGCTCCCCACTCCCACATCCGCAGCGTCGGCGGTCGCCGTCCGGCGGCGACCTCGGCCGTCAGCACCTCGTCCAGGGCCATGTGCAGGGCGGGGGACTGGGGGGCGTCGTGGATCAGCTGCCAGTCGTAGTCCGTCCAGTCGGTGGCGTGCGCCACGGCCCGCCGGACGGCGATCCCCACGGCCTCCGCCGAGAACCCGAACATCACCGTGCCCGGGGGGAGCGCCGCCTCGACCCGGGCCGCGAGCTGTTCGGCGGGGGCGTCGGCGGGCGCGCCGGTCAGCGCACGGTCGATGGCGAGGATGGCCTCGTCCGGTTCGAGGAAGAAGTCGCCGGCCACCCGCACGTCGCGCAGTACGTCGCCGCTCCCGGCGGATTCGACGTCCAGGTCCACGACGACGAGCTTGCCACCCGGCACCTTGTATTCACCGTGCACCGGTGCGCCTCCCCTCGCTGTCCGCCTGCTGCCCGCCCGCTGTCGGTCGACGGACGTCATGGCCGTACATACCGTACATACCGTCAAGCGGCATCGCGATCTTCTCCCGGGCGGCCCGGGCGGTCCGGGCTGCTCCGGCGGTCCGGGCTGCCCGGGTGGCTCGGGCGGTCGAGGTGCTCCATGCGCGACAGGCGTTCCAGCCGCGAGCGCGTCTCCTCGTCCAGCGGTACGTACGTCATCAGACGCGGCCCCGCCGTCGGGCCCAACCACAGATTGGTCTGCTCGACGTGGAGCAGCCCCACGTGCGGGTTGCGGATGTACTTGGACTTGCCGCCCAGGCCGACCACCTCGTGCCGCGCCCAGATCTCCCGGAACTCCGCCGAGGCCGCGTCCAGCCGGGCGAGCAGCGTCTTCCAGGCCGGCTCGGCCAGGTGCTCCGCCATCGACGCGCGGAACTTGGCCGCCATCACCCGGTTCACGTCGGGCACGTCGACCATGGCCGCCCGCCACTGCGGATCGGTGAACGCCAACCACATGCAGTTCCGGTCCTCGGGCGGCAGACTGTCCAGATCGCACAGCAGCCGTCCGTAGGTGGCGTTGTACGCGAGGATGTCGTAGCGGCTGTTCTGCACGCACGCCGGGATCGGCCCCAGTTGGTCGAGCATCGCCCGCAGCGCGGGCGTCACGCTCGGGCAGGGGGTGTTCGGCGCCGGGTCGAGGCTGCCGGCCAGCGAGAAGAGGTGCGCGCGCTCGGTGGGGTCCAGCAGCAGGGCGCGCGCCACGGCGTCCAGCACCTGCGGGGACACCTGGATCTCCCGGGCCTGCTCCAGCCACGTGTACCAGGTGACGCCGACCGCCGACAGCTGCGCCACCTCCTCGCGGCGCAGCCCGGGCGTACGCCGGCGCCGCCCGGGCGGCAGCCCCACCTGCTCGGGCGTGATCCGCTCCCGCCGGCTGCGCAGGAACTCGGCCAGCTCGTGCCGGCGGACGTCGCTCTCGGGGGCCACAGTGGTCATGCGTCCAGGGTGCCTCACCGCTCAGCCGGTTGCCAGGTACTGCTGGTACCAGGATAAAGAGACTCTGGTACCCGGCTCCGAAGGGGAGGATCGTCGGGGACGTGACTGAGACAACGGTACGCACGACCCATCCGACTCCGGCCGTCCACCCGGCCGCCGGCCGCACGGACCCGGCCCCCCGGACCGCCGCGGGCATCACCCCGCTCGGCCTGTTCACGGTCCTCCTCGGAGCGGCCCTGCCGCTGATCGACTTCTTCATCGTCAACGTCGCGCTGCCCACCATCGACCGGGACCTGGCCGCCGGCCCGGCGCTGCTGGAACTGATCGTCGCCGGCTACGGGGTCACGTACGCCGTCCTGCTGGTCCTCGGCGGCCGGCTCGGCGACATGGCCGGGCGGCGCCGGCTCTTCCTGATCGGCATGGCCGCCTTCGGGGTCACCTCGCTCGCCTGCGGCCTCGCCCCCACGGCCTGGACGCTCGTCGCGGCCCGCGTGGCCCAGGGAGTCGCCGCCGCGCTGATGCTCCCGCAGGTGCTCGCCACCATCCAGGCCACCACCCAGGGCGCCCACCGGGCCCGCGCGATGAGCCTGTACGGGGCCACGGCCGGGCTGTCCATGGTCGCCGGGCAGATCCTCGGCGGAGTCCTCGTCGCCGCCGACGTGGCCGGCACCGGCTGGCGCTCGGTCTTCCTCGTGAACGTCCCCGTGGTGATCGTCGGCCTGG
The DNA here is from genome assembly GCF_036231985.1 of Streptomyces sp. NBC_01426. Lineage (GTDB taxonomy): Bacteria > Actinomycetota > Actinomycetes > Streptomycetales > Streptomycetaceae > Streptomyces. Next base: position 739,213 of record NZ_CP109500.1, on the reverse strand, counting down.
TCCTGGCGGTCCGCGCCGTCCCGGAGACCCGTTCCGAACGCCCCGCGTCGGTCGACGTGCCGGGCACCCTGCTGCTGGCCCTGACCCTGGTGTCCCTGCTGCTGCCGCTGACCGAGGGACGGGCCGCCGGCTGGCCGCTGTGGACCTGGCTCTCGCTGGCGGTCTTCCCCTTCTCCGCCACCGCCTTCTACCTGACGGAACGGCGCGCCGACCGCCTCGGACAGAGCCCCCTCGTACCGCCGAGCCTGCTGCGCCTGGACTCGCTGCGGCGCGGACTGGTGATGCTGGTGCCGTTCTCCATCGGCTTCAGCGGCTTCATGTTCGTCATCGCGGTCGTCCTCCAACAGGCCCTGCACATGGGACCCGTGGCGGCCGGACTGACCCTGGTGCCGATGGCGGTGGCCTTCTTCGCCGCGTCCCTCGCCGGTCCTCGACTCGTCGGACGGTACGGCACCCGGGTGGTCACGGCGGGCGGCCTGCTCCAGGCGATCGGCGTCTGCCTGATGCTCCTCGCGGTGCGACGGGACTGGCCCGATCTCGGAATCCTCGCCCTGGCTCCCGGCGTCGCCGTCGCCGGACTCGGCCAGGGTCTGCAACTCCCCGTCCTGATGCGGCTGATGCTCTCCGACGTACCGGCCGACCGGGCCGGCGTGGGCGGCGGGGTCATGGTCACCACCCAACAGTCCGCCCTCGCCCTCGGTGTCGCGACCGTCGGCAGTCTCTTCCTCGCCCTGGCCGCGTCGACGGGCATGCGGGACGCCCTCGTCGTGACCCTGATCGTCCAGTTGGGTCTGATCGCGCTGACGACCCTGCTCAGCCTGCGCCTGCCGCGCGTCATGCGGTGAGCCGGCGGCGGGTGGCGCGGAGTCGGTCCCGGGTGCCCGATCGGGTCCCCGGGGCCGCCCGTCGGCCCCGGGAACACCTGTCTCACCGCGGGTCCGGGCTTCGTACGACCAGCGCGTACGGGGCCTCCGACGAGCCCGCCGGCAGACGCAGGGGGCGGGCACCCGGGGTGATCGACCCCAGGACGCGGGGCCCGGCCGCGCCCGTGCACGGCGGGGCGTTGCCCGGGAGGCCGTGCAGGGTGAGGTACCCGAGGACCGCGAACGCGTACGCCTCCTTCGCCGCCGCGGGCAACCCCAACTCCTCGGAGGTCCGCAGCACGCGGGAGCCCAATTCCTCGCGCAGCATGGCCATGAGCGTCGGATTGCGGACGCCCCCTCCCGAGGCGAAGACCTCCCCCACCTCGAACGGTCTCAGCGCGTCGGCCACGGTCCGGGCCGTCAGCCGGGTCAGCGTGGCGATCACGTCCGGCCCGGGCAGCCGCTCGAACCCCGCGGGCCGGGAGCCCGCGTAGCCGGCGTGGAACAACTCCTTGCCCGTGGTCTTCGGCGGGGGCAAACGATAGTAGGACTCCGCCAACAGCCGCTCCAGCAAGCCCTCGTGCACCCGCCCGGCCGCGGCGAGCGCGCCGTCCTCGTCGTACGCGAGGCGCCCGGAGGTCAGTTCGCGCACCGCCGAGTCCAGCAACGCGTTGCCGGGGCCGGTGTCGAACGCCACCGGGTCGCCGGCCGGCGCCGAGACCGTCACGTTCGCGATGCCGCCGATGTTCAGGGCCGCGGACACACCGGGCCGCCCCCGCAACAGCATCAGGTCGATCAGGCTCACCAGCGGTGCGCCCTGGCCGCCGGCGGCGACGTCGCGCGGCCGGAATCCCGACACCACCGGACAGCCCGTCTCCTCCGCGATCCAGGCGGGCTCGCCGAGCTGGAGCGTGCCGTGCACCCGCCCGTCCGCCACCCAGTGGTACACGGTCTGGCCGTGGGATGCGATCAACTCCGCGCCACCTGAACAGAGTTCACGGTCGGCGCGGGCGGCCAGCCGGGCGAAGGCCCGCCCGATGCCGGTGTCCAGCCGACAGACCTCGGCCAGGCTCGTGCCCGCCGGCGGCAGAGCCGCCGCGAGCGCCTCCCGCAGATCGGCCGGGTACGGTGCGCCGATCATGCCCAGGGGCGTGAGGCGCAGTTCCCCGGCCGCGTCACCGTGCCCCCGTTCGAGGTCGCAGGCGGCGGCGTCGACGGCGTCGTACGAGGTGCCCGACATCAGGCCGATCACTCTCATCGCAGGGGCTCCCGATGGTCGTCGCCGCGCAGGGTCAGCAGAGCCACGCAGCTCAGGGCACAGACGCCGGCGGCGTAGTAGGCGGGGACGGCCGTGTTCCCCGTCCGGGCGGTCAGGGCGGTGATGACCAGACCCGCACAGCCGGAGAACACGGCGTTGGCCAGCGCGTACGCCAACCCGAGCCCGGTGCAGCGCACGCGGCGCGGGAACATCTCGGCGAGCATCGCCGGTCCCGGGCCCGCCATCAGCCCGATCAACGCCCCCGCGAACAGGAGGGCCGCCACCTTCACCCCGGGCGCGGCCCCGGGCGACTGGAGGACCCGCAGGACGGGGAGGGCGAACACGACGACACCGAGCGCCCCCGCGAGCATGACGGGCCGCCGGCCGATCCGGTCGCTGAGCATCCCGGCGGGAAGGATCGAGGCGGCGAAGCCCAGGTTGGCCAGCACGGCGGCCGGCAGGGCCTCGCGGAAGGAGACGCCCAGGGCGGACTGGAGGTGGGACGGCAGGACCACGAGGAAGGTGTACCCGGCCGCCGACCAGCCCATGACCCGCCCGACACCGAGGACGACGGCGCGGGCCTGCTCGCCCCGACGCCGCGGCTCCCCGGTACCGGGGGCGAAGGCCCCTTCCGGGTGCCGGCCGGGGGCAGGGCCCGGGGGAGTGCCGGGGGGCTCCTCCAGCGCGGTACGCAACCACAGCGCGACGGCACCGAGCGGCAGGGCCAGCAGGAACGGGATCCGCCAGCCCCACGCGTACAGCGCGGACGGGGACAGCACCGCGGCCAGGCCGGCGGCCGTGCCGGCGCCGGCGAGCAGACCCAGTGCGACGGTGAACGACTGCCACGCGCCGTGGAGACCGCGACGGCCCACCGGGGCGGACTCCGTCATCAGGGCCACCGCCCCGCCGAACTCCCCGCCCGCGGAGATCCCTTGCAGCACCCGCAGGAACGTGAGCAGCCAGGGCGCGGCGGCGCCGACGGTGGCCTGCGTGGGCAGCAGCCCGATCAGGGTGGTGGAGAGCGTCATCAGGCCGACGACCAGGATCAGGGTGGGGCGCCGTCCCAGGCGGTCCCCCAGCCGCCCGAAGAGGAGGGCACCGACCGGGCGGAAGAAGAACGCGAGCGCGAACGAGGCGTAGGTCGCCATCAGCGCCGTGACCCCGCCCGTCCCCGGACCGGCTCCCGCGCCCGGGTCCGGGGTGAAGAAGTTGGCGGCGATGACGGTGGCGAAGGCGCCGTACACGCCGAACTCGTACCACTCGACGAGGTTTCCGACCGAACCGGCGAGCAGCGCGCGGCGGGCGGTGGAGCGCGGGGGCGGGGCCGGCCGCAGGTCGGTCGAGGTCACCCGAGCTGCGTGCCCCTCGGACGCCGCCCCGACGCCTCGCGGCACCCCGGTTCAACCGATCGGCGGCGCGGCGCGGCGACCGCGCCGACCGGGAGGTCCGTGTGGCATCCGGGGCGGGGCGGGCGGCCGTACACTCGGCCCATGGACCGCACACGCATCACGGGGGAGTACCGGCACCGCGCCGGGTCCGCCGCGCGTGCGGCCGCCGCGAACCGTACGGGCGTGAGCCCCCGGACCGCGGCCGAAGGCCAGGCCCCCACGGTCGGCCGCGGCGCCCTGCACGGTCACGGCTAGCGAAAGCCCCACCGCTCCCGGCCCGGCGCGTCCCCTGCCGCCGGGCAGCGCCCCGAAGCCGCCTCTTCTGACCCGACCGCCGCGTCCTGACAGCCGTGCCCGGCACCGGACTCCGCGGCTCGCACTCCGTACGCCGCACCGCGTGGCCCGTATTCATCACGCCGCACCTCTTCATCACGCCGCACCTCGCATTCCGCACCCTCCCCGCGCCTCGCACCCGGTCGATCCCATGCGCCACGGGACACGCGCCACGGGACCCGGGGGTTCGGGCGCGCACCATCGCACCTCCCGCCATCACCGCGGTTCCGACGCGCCGTCGGGGCTGCCGCCCGGCGGCGGCCGCACCCCGGCCCCCGCCGTCTTCGAAGGGACCACCGTGAAGTTGAGCGGGTTGCTGACAGGCCACGACCACCACGTCCTCCAGGGCGACACAGAGGCCACGCTGATCACCGCGGGGACCACCTTCGACGTGGACCGGGTGACACCGGGCTCCCTCTTCATCGCCGTGCCCGGCCACGACGCCGGCGGCCCCGCCGCCATCGGCGCGGCCCTCGCCCGAGGTGCGGTGGCGGTTCTCGTCGACGACGACGGGGCGGCCGCCCCGCACCGGGGTCCGGCGGCGACTCCCGGAGTGTGCGTCGTACGGGTGTCCGACACCCGGAAGGCGGCGGCGGTCGTCTCCTCCCGCTACTTCACCGAGCCCGGCCGGCAGATGGACATGGTGGCCGTCACCGGGACCAACGGGAAGACCTCCATCTCGTACATGGTCGAGTCGCTGCTGAGGATCTCCGAGGGCGCCGCGGTGGGGGTGATCGGGACCGCGGGCAGCCGGATCGGCGACGAGATGATCCCGATGCCCCCGTCGGTGCTGACCACACCGGAATCGCCGGACCTCCAGTACCTCCTGGGCCACATGCGGGACCGGGGCACCGGCACCGTGGTGTTGGAAGCCACCTCCATGGCCCTGCAGACGTACCGGGTGGACCGGACGTTCATCGACGTCGGAGTCTTCACCAACCTGACCCAGGACCACCTGGACGACCACGGCACGATGGCGCGCTACACGGACGCCAAACTGCGCCTGTTCCAAGGCCTGTGCCGGCAGGCCGTGGTCAACCTCGACGACCCGGTGGGGGCGGGGATCCAGGCGATGATGCCGGGCGCGGTCACCACGTACGCCGTCGACACCGAGGCCGACTACCGGGCCTCGGATCTGGTGGCGGACGCCTCCGGGACCCGCTTCACCCTGCGTCACGCCGGCCGGGAGTACGCGGCGGCGATCCCGGTCCCGGGTCGCTTCTCCGTCTCCAACGCGCTGGCCGCGGTGGCGGCCTGCCACGTCCTGGGACACGACCTGGACGGATTGGTCGCGGCGCTCGCCCTGATGCCGGCCGTCCCCGGGCGCTTCGAACGCTTCGTGACCCCCGCCGGCACGTCCGTCATCGTGGACTACGCGCACTCGCCCGACTCCCTGGACAAGGTGCTCACGGCCATCCGCGGCTTCGCGCGCGGCCGGGTCATCACCGTCTTCGGCTGCGGCGGCGACCGGGACACCACCAAGCGGGTGGAAATGGGCCGGATCGCCGGAACCCATTCCGACCTGTGCGTCCTCACCTCGGACAACCCCCGCAACGAGGATCCCGAGGCGATCCTCGACCAGATCGCCCCGGGCATCGAGTCCACCGGCACACCGTACGAGCGGTCGGCCGACCGCCGCCGGGCGATCGGCCTCGCCCTGTCCGCCGCGGGGCCGCAGGACGTCGTACTGATCGCCGGCAAGGGCAGCGAACCGCACCAGATCGTCGGGGAAGCGCTCCTGCCCTTCAGCGACATGGCCACCGTGCGCGACCTCGCCCGCCCGGTCGGCTGACCGGCGGGCGGGGCGGTGCGGGGGTTCGGCGCGTGGGCGTTCAGCCGGAGCGTCGGTAGTGGTCGAGGGAGACCGTCACAGGGCCTCCGTCCGTGCTCGTCGCGAGCACGTTCACCACGGCGATGTCCCGGCCGTCCTGGGCGCGCACGCAGAAGGACCGCCCGGCCCCGAGCGCGCTGAACGGGAGGGCGGTCACGGGGCGGCTCTCGATGCCCCGCACGCACGCCGCGAGATCCGGTCGGCCGCCCTCGGCGATGTACGCCTCGCTGTCCTCCGGTACGTAGAACTCGGACGCCGTACGACCCACGTACCACGCGGCGGTGTCCTGGGGCGCGACCTTCCCGGCCCGGATGTCGAACTCGTAGCCCTGGTCCGGTGCGGTGAGCTCCGTGCCGGTGTAGGCGGGGACGTAGCCGGGGGTCGCCTTCGACGGGGCTGCTTTCGACGGGGTTGTTCTCGGCGGGGTTGCTTTCGGCGGGGTCGAGGGTGGCGGCGCGTCGCCGGCGCCGACCGTCGGCTCGTTCTCGTACGGCTCGTTCTCGTACGGATCGTCGAGCAGGTACACGGCTCCGCACGCACCGAGGACCAGGGCCGCCGCCACGGCCAGGACGGTACGGCCGGAGCGGTGGCTCCGCGGCGCAGCGCGCCGGCGTGACGAGGGCTCGGACCCCCGCGCGGTGATCGGCGTGGCGGCGGCGGACGGTGTGGGGCCGGCGGTTGATGCGAGCGTGGCGGGCCGCGTGGGAGACGGCGTCGGGGGAGCCGCGGGCGAGGTCTCCGTGGGGGAGTGGGGCGGCGCCGAAGGGAGATCGGCGCGGCGCAGTATCTCCGTGCCGATCCGGTGGGGCAACCAGTCGTCGGTGAACCTGAGCCGGCCCCCGATCGACGGGTGGTCGCGCACGGCCTCGATCAGCTGCGCGGGCGTCGGCCGATGGGCGGGGTCCTTCGCCAGGCAGCGGTGGAGGAGCGGGCGGAGTTCGCCGGGCACGCCCGACAGATCGGGCTCCTCGTGCACGGTGCGGTACAGGGCCTTTGGGCCCGGGTCGTCGCCGAAGGGCGGCTTCCCCCCGATGGCGTACACGGCCAGCGCCCCGAGTGCGAAGACGTCGGTGGCGGGGGTCACCGCCCGCCCGAGGGCCTGTTCGGGAGCCATGAAGGCGGGCGAACCGATGACCAGGCCGGCACTCGTGAGGGCGGTCGCGTTCGCGGGGCGCGCGATGCCGAAGTCGATCACGCGGGGGCCGTCCGCCGCGACCAGCACGTTGGCGGGCTTGAGGTCGCGGTGGACCACGCCGGCGCCGTGGATCACCTGGAGCGCCTCGGCCACGCCGGCCGTGAGCAGCAGCGCGGTGCGCAGCGGCAGGATGCCGTGCTCGTCGATGACCTGCTGGAGCGAGGGGCCCGGTACGTAGGCGGTGGCCAGCCAGGGGCCGGCCTCCTCGGTGCCCGAGCCGACGACCTGCGCGGTGTAGAGGCCGTGGATGCGCCGGGCGCTGGCGACCTCCTGGGCGAAACGACGGCGGAACTCGTGGTCCGCCGCCAGTTCCGGCCGGACCACCTTGAGGGCCACGGGCCGCCCGCCGGGGGTGTGGGAGAGGTAGACGCGGCCCATTCCGCCCGCGCCGAGCCGGGCGACGAGGCGGAAGCCGCCCACCTCGCGCGGGTCGTCCGGGGCGAGTGCCTGGAAAGGGCGGGTCAGGGGGAAACCGGGGTGCTCTGGTGCCATGAAGGTATCTTGACTGAAATTTCAGTCAGTGCAAGAGTGGTGCGAAGCCGAAGCCGAAGCCGAAGCCGAAGCCGAAGCCTCCGCCGGGACGGCCGCCCCGCACGCACCGGACCCGGAGGCCCTCACGACGTGGCCGGGACCGGACGCGGCAGCCGACACCACGTCCGCGTCGACGGCCGTCGGCCGCGAGGTCGTACGACTCGACATCGACCGTCTGGTGGGTGGCGGTGCGGCACCCACTGCGCGACCGTGAACGAACCCCATGTCGATGCGTGGCTTCTTTGATCCGCCCTCCGGTCGGTCGCGTGCGTCGGATCGACCAGTGACGGCTGATGAGATGGGTGGCATGGAAAGCCTGTTGAGGGCCTGCTGCGTTGGCTGTCCATGACAGCGATATCGGGCGCTCCGCCCCGCCCACGCGCTCGACGTCAAACCTGGGGCATCGGTCTGATCGCCGCCGCGTCCCTGATCTGGCTGTGGCTCGCCTACCAGTCGCTGTCGGGCCTTCGTCTCTGACCGAAGGGCCGACGGTGACCCGGCTACGCCCAGGCGCTGTCCGAGCGGTGGTTGGCAGCGTGGGGACCGCTTCCAGCAGTGGCTGGTGGCTCACCACGAGACCTTCACGCCCGCCCTGTTGGAGTGACTGGCAGGATGCGGCGCCGGAACCGCCGGTGAGGGGGCCCCATGACGCGATGCCCTCGACCGAGGCCCGTGGCCTGCGGTCGGAGGCCTTGCGGCTGATCGGCTCGGGGACCCCGCCGAGGGCGTTGTCGGCGCCTGCCGCTAATGTGCCGTGTTTGTTCGATCAGTGAAGTGACGGGGGCGGGGATGAGCGGGCAACTGAAAGAGACCGCGACGGAGTTGGCCGAGGTTCTGTGGCGGGAGCACACCGTCTACCGGGACCGCGCCGGCGGCGTCGTCATACGGGGGGAGCACGTCCAGCGCTGGATCAGCCTGGCCCCCAGCGCCGGGCGCGACGAGGTGCTGCTGCGGGCCGGTCGGATACTCGAAGGCGGTACGACGGCTCCCGCGCGCAGCGAGGCCGTCGCCAGCCTCTCCGCCGGTACGGGGGAACTCGCCGCGGTGTGCCGCCGGCTCCTCGCGGAGACCGCGGCCGGCCCCTCGACGGCCGGATCGGCGCAGCGTCGCCCGGGGCGCTCGAAGCGACGGCAGCGGCCCGCGCGGAGAGGCAGGCACACCAGCCCCGCGTCCTGGCTGGTCGTCATCGGACTGGTCGCCGTCCTCGGGTTCTACGTGGCCCGAGCGACCGGCAGGATCTGACCGGCGGGATCCGACCGGCGGGACCGCCTGGACAAGCGTGCCCGCGTGAACCCGCCAGGACCCGGCAGGCCCCACACGGACGAAACAGCCAGGACGAAACGGCCCAGACCCAACAGCCCGGACGAAGCAGCCCGGACGACTCCGCCCTCGCCCCGCCTCGCCGCTCAGGCGTCGGCCAGGGCGGGGTAGTCGGTGTAGCCGGACGCGCCTCCCCCGTACATCAGGCCGTGGTCGTGCAGCGGGTTCAGGGGCGCGCCCCTGCGCAGTCGCGCGACCAGGTCCGGGTTGGCGATGAAGGCGCGGCCGAGCGAGACGAGGTCCGCTCCGGCCGCGAGGAGGCGTTCGGCCTCCGCGGCGCCGCCGTCGGCGGGCAGGGGTACGCCCCAGCCGAGGATCGGATTGGCGATCAGCACGCCCGTCCAGTCCTTGCGGATGCGCCGGAAGACCTCGTCGTCGGGGTCGGCGAACACGATGTGGACGTAGGCGAGGTCCTGTGGGAGCGCGGCGACGAGGGTGCGGTAGAGGTCGGCCGTCTCGTCTCCTTCCTCGATGCCGTTGAAGATCGAGCCCGGCGCGAGGCGGATGCCGACCCGATGGGGGCCGATCGCGCGGACGACCGCCTCGACGGTCTCCAGGACGAAGCGGATGCGGTGGGCGACGGGCCCGCCGTAGGCATCGGTGCGCCGGTTGGTGTTCCCGGCGAGGAACTGGTGCAGGAGATGCCCGTTGGCGGCGTGGACCTCGACTCCGGCGAAACCGGCGGCCACGGCCCTGCGGGCGGCCTCGGCGAAGTCGGCGGCGGTGGAGCGGATGTCGGCGGTGGTCATCTCGCGGGGGGTGACCGCGGGTCGGAGGCCGGTCGGGGTGTGGATGGGCTCCGGAAGCGGCACGGGCGAGGGCGCGACGGGAATGTGGCCGCTGTTGTCGGGGTGGCCCACCCGCCCGCCGTGCTGGAGCTGGAGGAACATCCGTCCGCCGGCCTCCGCGACGGCTTCGGTCACGGCCCGCCACCCGGCGACGTGGGCGTCGCTGTGGATCCCCGTGATGTTCGGGTACGTCTGCCCGACCGCGTTCGGGGTGGACGCCTCGGCGATGATCAGTCCGGCCGAGGCGCGCTGGGTGTAGTACGTGGCCATCAGGGGCCCCGGAGTGCCGTCGGCCCCGGCGCGGTTCCGTGTCATCGGCGCCATCACCAGACGGTTCGGGAGCCGCAGGTCGCCCAGTCGGGCGGGTTCGAAGAGTCGGGATTCCCCCGGTGTGATCGTCATGGCCGTACCGTAGGAGTTGACATCAGTGTCAGGTTCAAGTCCGTGCGGAGATGGAGGAGATGGGACATGCGGATCGGTGAACTGGCAGGGGCCACCGGAGTGAGCGAGAGATCGCTGCGCTACTACGAGACGCAAGGGCTGCTCACCCCCGGCCGAACTCCCGGCGGCCATCGCGACTACGGGGACTGGGCGGTCGACCGCGTCATCCGCATCCAGGCGCTCTTCGCGGCCGGCCTCCACAGCAGGAAGATCGCGGAGCTGCTCCCGTGCCTGCGCGACGCGGACGGCGGGCCGTCCGGGAACGCGACGCCGAAGCTGGTGGCCGAGCTCCGTACCGAGCGGCAGCGCATCGACGGGCTCATCACCGACCTGCTGCGTACCCGAGAGGTCCTGGACGAGGCGATCGACGCGGCGTCGGGTGCGGGAGCGGGCGCGGGCGCGGGTACGCCTGCCGTCCGTGTGTAAGCCCGGCGGGCCGTGGCGTGGTGCCGGGGAAGGGGCACGGTCCGGGGTCTAGCCTCGGCGGCCGGACGATCATGACAGGTAGGTGGACCGTGCCCCGTTCCGCAGTTCCCGAGACCCTGCGCAGGCCGGGGGGCGCCGGCCGGCGGCTCGGCTCCGTGCTCGTGTTGGTGTCCCTGTGCGCGTTCGGGCTCGGCCCGGTCGGCACGGCGGCCGCCTCCGAGCCCGGCCCCGGGGCCGCCCCCACCCCCCTGTACATCTCCGACTACGGCAACAACCGGGTCGTGAAGACGCCCGTCGACGGCAGCGGCGGTCAGAGCACGGTTCCCACCACCGACCTGGTCCGCCCCACCGGCATGGTCGCCGACGCGGCGGGCGACCTGTACGTCTCCGACACCGGCAACAACCGGGTCGTACGGATCCCCTCCGACGGCGGGCCGCAGACCACGGTGGCGACCGACGGACTGTCCCGCCCCCTCGGGCTGGCCCTGGACGACGCGGGCGACCTGTACATCGCCGACAGCTTCAACGACCGCGTCGTCAAGGTGCACGCAGACGGCAGCGGTCAGAGCACGGTTCCCACCAGTGGGCTGCTGCACCCGTGGGGCCTCGCCTTCGATGCCGAAGGCGCCCTGTACGTCTCCGACTTCGTCAACGACCGCGTCGTGAAGCTGGCCGCGGCCGGCGGAGGCCAGAGCACCGTCCCCACCACCGGTCTCTCCCAGCCGGCCGGGATCGTCCTGGACCCCGGCGGCAACCTGTACGTGTCCGACACCGGCAACAACCGGGTGGTGCGGGTGGCGGCCGGCGGCGGCCAGAGCACGGTTCCCGCCGTCGGGCTCAACGACCCGCTGGGACTGGCCCTCGACTGGCGCGGAAACCTGTACGTCGCGGACGCCTTCAACAACCGGGTCGTGCGCCTCGCCCCGAACGGCGGCGGCCAGAGCACCCTGCCCGTCACCGGCCTGAACACCCCCACCGGCCTGGCGATCCCGCCCGCGCCGACCCGTCTGCGGACGACCGACGCCACCGCCCGGCGGGAATCCCACCCGCAGGTCCTGACGGTCAAGGGACTGTCGGGCACCCTCACCACCGCCCACGGCACCCCCGTACCCGGTCGGACGGTGGTCTTCAGCGACGCCCGGCGCGAGCGCACGCTGTGCACGGCCGTCACCGACAGCCGCGGCACGGCCCGCTGCGACGCCGCGATCAACGGGCCTGCCGGCGTACTGGACCACCTCTACGAGAACCTGCTGCGCCACGGCTACCTGGCACGGTTCGACGGATCCCCGACCCACGCGCCGGCCGCCGCCCCGGGCACCGTACGGGCCGCCCACCCGCACTGACCACCCGCGCGCACCGCCCGCGTCGACCGGGCCCACGCGGATACCGGAGACCGGGCCGCACGGCCCGCCGAGGGGGTCATAGGCTGTCGGTCCGGCGGACCGGACCTCCGTACCCGCCCCCTCCTGCGGAAAGGACGACGTCATGAGCGAGAAGGCCCGCAAGCTCTTCGACGCACTCGATCTCGACAGCGACGGCGTCCTGACGCGCGTCGAGGTGATCTCGGCCCTGCGGACGAAGGGGCCCACCCTCGCCTCCACCGGCGTCCTGCCCTCCTGGGGAGTCAGCGACGTCGACGCCTCGTCGGCCCTCTTCGACCGGGCCAACCTCGACGGCGACGGGGTGTTGACGTTCGAGGAGTTCGAGCGGGAGGCCGACCGCCGCTTCGGCTGGTAGCCGAGCGCAGCGCGGACACGACGGCGCCCCGCCACCGGAACTCCGGTGGCGGGGCGCCGTCGCGAACCCGGGAGGGGTCAGCGGACCCAGGGACGCCAGACGTCCTCGTTCCGCTCCACCCACTTCTTCGCCGCCTGCTGAGGCGACAACTTCTCCTCGGCGATCATCAGGGCGACCTCGTTCTGTTCCGCCACGGTCCAGTGGAACTTCTTCAGGAACCCGGCGGCCTTCCCGCCGTCGTCCGCGAACCGCGCGTTCAGGTACTTCTGCAACGGCGTGTGCGGGTAGGCGCAGGCCACCTTCTCGGGGTCGGCGTCGCAGCCCTCCTTGTACTCGGGCAGCTTCACCTCGGTCATCGGAACCCGCTCGAAGAGCCACTGGGGCTTGTACCAGTACGTCAGGAAGGGCTTCTTCTCCTTGGCGAACTGCTTGATCTGGGTGATCTGGGCGGCCTCGGAACCGGCGAAGACCACCTCCAGGTCCAGCTTCAGGTTCTTCACCAGCGCCTTGTCGTTCGTCACGTACGAAGGCGAGCCGTCCATCAGCTGACCCTTGCCGCGGCTCTCGGGCGTGCGCAGCTGGTCGGTGTACTTGCCGAGGTTCTTCCAGTCGGTGACGTCCGGGTGCTGCTTCGCGAAGTAGGTCGGGACGAACCAGCCGATGTGGCCGGTCACCCCGAGGTCACCGCCGTTGACGATGGTCTTCTTGTCCTCGACGTACCGCTTCTGCTGCTCGGGGTGACCCCAGTCCTCCAGGATCGCGTCGACCCGGCCCTGACTGAGGGCGTCCCACGCGGGCACCTCGTCCACCTGGACGGTGTCGACCCGGTAGCCCAGCTCGTGTTCGAGCAGGTAGCCCGCCACGGCCGTGTTGGCCTGCGCGCCGACCCAGGACTGCACGGAGAGCGTGACCGTCTTCGCGCCCTGGGCGTCCGCGTACGGGGACGCCTGGCGGGTCATGTCGGCCGCTCCGCAGCCGGTGACGACGGCCAGGGTGCTCGCCGCGGCGAGCGCGGCGACGATCCGTCGGCGGGTACGTCTCACGGGAAGGGTTCGCGTCTCGGGCATCTCAAGCCTCCTTCGTCTTCGTCGCGGGCTGGGTGACACGGTCGAGCATCAGGCCCAGGCAGACGATCGCGGCACCCGCGACCAGTCCGGTGGCCAGGTCACCCTGGGCCAGGCCCAGGACGACGTCGTAGCCGAGGGCGCCACCGCCGACCAGACCGCCGATGATGACGACGGCGAGGACCAGCACCACGGCCTGGTTGACGGCCAGCAGCAGCGCCGGCCGGGCCAGGGGAAGCTGTACCTGTCGCAGCTGCTGGGAGCCGGTCGCCCCGAGGGAGCGGGCGGACTCCATCGCGGCCGGGTTGACCTCGCGCAGCCCCTGCGTGGTGATGCGGACGACGGCGGGCAGCGCGTACACGACGGCGGCGGCCGCCGCCGGGGCGCGGCCCACTCCGAAGAGGGCGACGACCGGGATGAGGTACACGAACTGGGGCATCGTCTGGCACACGTCGAGCACGGGCCGCAGCAGCCGCTCCGCGCGGGCGCTGCGGGCGGCGCCGATGGAGATCGCGAAGCCGAGCACCAGGGTCACCGCGACGGCGGCGAGCACCTGCGAGAGCGTGTCCAGCGCGGGCTCCCACACCCCGAGCACGCCGATGGCGGCCAGGGCGAGCACGGCGGTCAGCGCGGTGCGCCGGGTACCGACGAGGACGCCGATCGCGCCGACCAGCAGCAGGAGCAGCCACCACGGGGAGGCCTGGAGTCCGGAGCGCAGCGGGTCCAGGAGCCACCCGGTGAAGCGGGCCGCCCAGTCGGCGGTGCCGCCGACGACGGGAACCCCGGAGTAGAGGTGGTCGGTCATCCAGGCCACGGCCCGGTTGACGGGTTCGGCGAGGGACACCTTCCAGGAGTCGGGCCACTGCGAGGTGCCCAGCATCCGGCCGGCCACGGCCACCGCGACGACCGCGAGGAGGCAGAGCAGACGCCCGTACCAGCCCGCGAAGACGCGGCGCAGGAAGTGCTGCTCGGCGGCCTGGGGCGGGTGGGAGCCGAGCCGGGCACCCGCCGCGTCGGCCGTGCGGTCGAGGACGACGGCCAGCAGCACGATCGGGATGCCCGCGGCGAGCGCCGCGCCGACGTCGACGGAGGCCAGGGCCTGGTAGACCCGGTCGCCGAGGCCGCCCGCACCGATCACGGAGGCGATCACGGCCATGGACAGGCCCATCATGATGGCCTGGTTGATGCCGAGCAGGATCTGCCGGCGCGCCAGCGGAAGGCGCGCGGTCAGCAGCCGCTGGCGGCCGGTCGCGCCGAGCGAGGCGGCGGCCTCCAGGACTCCCGCGTCGGCATCGCGCAGCCCGAGCGCCGTCAGGCGCGCCATGGGCGGGGCGGCGTAGACGACGGTGGCGAGCACGGCGGCGGGCACGCCGATGCCGAAGACCAGCACCATCGGCAGCAGGTACGCGAAAGCGGGCAGGATCTGCATGGTGTCGAGCACGGGGCGCAGGATGCGCTCGGTGCGCGGCGACAGCCCGGCGGCCAGGCCGAGCAGCCCGCCGACGACGACCGAGGCGGCGACCGCCACGACCATGAGGGCCAGGGTCTGCATGGTGGGGATCCACATGCCGAGCAGGCCGCAGACCGCGAAGGCGGCCATCGAGGTCAGGGCGAGCCGGACACCGGCGAGGCGCCAGGCGACGAGCCCGGCCAGCGCGGTGACACCGGTCCAGCCGGCGGCGAGCAGGACCACGTACACGGCGCGGACGGACACCACGACCACGTTGCTGACGTGCCCGAAGAAGTAGAGGAACAGCGGGTGGCTGTCACGGTGGTCGATGATCCAGTCGCCGGCCCGGCCGAGGGGACCCGACAGGTCCACGGCAAGGGCGCCGGGCCAACTGCCCGCGCCGGGGAAGAGGACTCCGAGCGTGACCACCACGGCCGCGGCGACGGCGAGGGGCAGGACCCTGCGACCGACACGGAAGGGGAGCCGGGACCCGGGGCGACGGGGCGAGGAGCCGTCGGGGGAGGGGGACGAACCGCCGGTGGGCGGCTTCGTGTCCCGCGGCGCGGACGACGAGGCGGGCTCGCGCACGGGCGTCGTGGTGGAGGTCATCGCCACCACCGCCGGGGCGCGGGGACGTTGCGGACGGTGCCGGTTCTCATGCGGCCACCTCCCCGGTCCGGGGGGCGGGTATCCCGGCGACGACGGCGAGCAGCGCCGCGTCGTCGACCACGCCGAGGCAGCGGCCCTGGTCGACGACCCGCGCGGGGCCACCGCTGCGGGCGACGGCCTCGATGGCGTCGACGACGGTGGTGGTCGGGTTCAGCGCCGGGCCCTGTTCGGCCTCGGCGGCGGACGCGGGACGCATGGCGCTGCGCACGGTGAGCACCTGCTCGCGCGGCACGTCGCGGACGAAGTCCCGCACGTAGTCGTCGGCGGGGGAGCCGACGATCTCCTCGGGCGTGCCGAGCTGCACGATCTCACCGTCGCGCATGAGGGCGATCCGGTCACCGAGGCGCAGGGCCTCGGACAGGTCGTGGGTGATGAAGACCATGGTGCGGCCCTCCTCGTGGTGCAGGCGGGCCACCTCCTCCTGCATCTCCCGGCGGATCAGCGGGTCCAGGGCGCTGAACGGTTCGTCGAACAGCAGGACCTCGGGGTCGGCGGCGAGGGCGCGGGCGAGGCCGACGCGCTGCTGCTGGCCGCCGGACAGCTCGCCGGGGCGGCGCTCCTCCAGGCCTTCGAGCCCGACCTTGGCGGTCATCTCGGCGGCCTTGGCGCGCCGTTCGGCGCGGCCCATTCCCTGGATCTCCAGGCCGTAGGCGACGTTGTCCAGCACCGAGCGGTGGGGCAGCAGGCCGAAGTGCTGGAAGACCATGGCGGCGCGGTGCCGGCGCAGCTCACGCAGCCTGGCCCGGTCCATGGCCAGCACGTCCTCGCCGTCGATGGAGAGGGAGCCCGCGGTGGGCTCGATGAGGCGGGTCAGACAGCGGACGAGCGTGGACTTGCCGGAGCCGGACAGGCCCATCACGACGAAGGCCTCGCCCTTGCGGACGTCGAAGCTGACGTCGCGGACGGCCGCGGTACAGCCGGTGCGTTCGCGCAACTCGGCGGTGGACAGGCCGGCGTGGGCGGATCCGGGCACCTTGGCGGCCGCGGCGCGGGGGCCGAAGACCTTCCAGAGGCCGTCGACCGCGAACACCGGCGGTCGGGTGTCGGGAGTCGATCCGTTGGAGCTCTCGTCGGTCGTGTGCGTCTTCGGGTTCATCGCGTGGCGCCTCCCAGCAGCTCGGCGGCTTTTTCGCCGACCATGAGCACTCCGATCATCGGATTGACCGCGGGCATCGTCGGGAAGACCGACGCGTCCGCGATCCGGATCCCGTCCAGGCCCCGGACCCTCAGGTCCGGGCCCACGACGGCCCCGGGGTCGTCCGCCGCGCCCATGCGGCAGGTGCCCGCGGGGTGGTAGACGGTGTGGGCGACGGAGCGGGCGTACGCGCTCAGCTCCTCGTCGCCGGTGATGTCCGGACCGGGGCACACCTCGCGCTTGAGCCATCCGGCCAGCGGCTCCGTCGCCGCGATCTCGCGGGCGATCTTGATGCCGTCGACCAGCGTGCGGGCGTCGTAGTCCTCGTCGTCCGTGAAGTACCGGAAGTCCAGGGCGGGCTTCACCTCGGGGTCCGCACTGGTCAGGTACAGCCGGCCGCGGCTGCGCGGCTTCGGGATGTTCGGGGTCAACGACACGCCGTGCGCGGGGCGTTCGTAGCCGATGCGCTCCGGGTTGTCGGTGAAGGGGACCTGGTAGAAGTGGAACATCAGGTCCGGGCCCGCGGCCGCGGGGTCGCGCCGCACGAACAGGCCGGCGTCACTGTCCATCGCCGAGTTCTCGGGGATCGGACCGTCCGTCTCCCACACGATCACCGACTCCGGGTGGTCGAGGAGGTTCTCGCCGACACCGGGCAGGTCGTGGACCGGGGGAATGCCGAGCGCCTCCAGGTCCTCGCGCGGGCCGATGCCGGAGTGCAGCAGCAGGCGGGGGGTGTCGACCGCGCCCGCGCACACCACGACCTCGCGGCGGGCCCGCAGCAGCGACCGGGTGCCGTCCTGGGACCGTACGTGGACCCCGCGCGCCCGGGTCCCCTCCAGCTCCAGCCGGTACGCCCAGGTCTCCAGCAGCAGGGTCAGGTTCGCCCGCACGTCCATGATCGGGTGCAGGTAGGCCACCGAGGCGGAGGAACGCTTGTTGGTCTCCGGGTGGTAGGCGAGGTCGAAGAAACCGGCGCCCTCGTGGAACGGCTTCGCGTTGAAGCCCTCGACGCGGGGGACGCCCAGCGCGTGCTCGGCCGCGTCCACGAAGTCGCGGGCGATGGCGTTCCGGTCGGCCTCGCCGACGGGGACGATGTTGTTCAGCAGCCGGTCGAAGTACGGGTCCATGGCGGCGGAGTGCCAGCCCTCGGCGCCCGCGTCCGACCACTCGTCCCAGTCGGACGGCAGCGGCTTGAACGCGATCAGGGTGTTGTGCGAGGAACAGCCGCCGAGGACGCGGGCGCGGCTGTGTCTGATGTGCGAGTTGCCGCGCGGCTGCTCGGTGGTGGGGTAGTCGTAGTCGAGTTCCCCGCCGAGCAGGCCCATCCAGCGGCGCAGGGTGAGGACGTCCGGACGGTCGACGTCGCTCGGCCCGCCCTCGATGACGGCGACCGTGACGTTCGGGTCCTGCGTCAGCCGGGCGGCGATCACCGAGCCGGCGGTGCCGCCGCCGACGATGACGTAGTCGTACTCCTGAATGGTTTCCTCGGCGACGTTCTGGCCGAGGTCCGTGTGCGTCGTCATGAAGATGCTCCCTTTCAGCCCGCGAACCAGCGCACGGGACGCGGCGCCAGGTTCTGGTAGACGTGCTTCGTCTCGCGGTACTCGGCGAGACCCGACGGTCCGAGCTCGCGCCCGACACCGGACTTCCCGAAACCGCCCCACTCCGCCTGCGGGAGGTAGGGGTGGAAGTCGTTGATCCAGACGGTGCCGTGGCGCAGTCGGCCCGCCACCCGGCGGGCGCGGCCCTGGTCGGAGGTCCACACGGCGCCGGCGAGCCCGTACTCGGTGTCGTTGGCCAGGGCCACGGCCTCGTCCTCGGTACGGAACGTCTCCACGGTCAGGACCGGCCCGAAGACCTCCTCGCGCACCACGCGCATCCGGCGGTCGCAGCGGTCCAGCACGGTCGGACGGTAGAAGTTGCCCGGGCCCTCGGGGCGCTCGCCGCCGGCGCGCAGCACGGCGCCCTCGGCGAGGGCGGAGGCGACGAACGACTCGGTCCGTTCCCGCTGCGCGGCCGAGACCATCGGGCCGCACTCGACGCCCTCGTCGGTGCCCCGACCGAGACGGATCTTCTCGGCGCGACGGGCGAGTTCGGTGACGAAGCGGTCCCGCACCGATTCCTCGATGATCAGCCGTGATCCGGCCGAGCAGACCTGACCGCTGTGGATGAAGGCGGCGTTCAGGGCCTGGTCGACGGCGGTGTCGAAGCCGTCGGCGGTGGCGCAGGCGTCGGCGAAGACGACGTTGGGGTTCTTGCCGCCGAGTTCGAGGGCGACCTTCTTGACGGTGTCGGCCGCGGCGTGCGCGACCTTCGTGCCACTGGCGAGTCCGCCGGTGAACGACACGAGGTCGACGTCGGGGTGGGCCGAGAGGCGCGCGCCGACGGGGTCCCCGGCGCCGGTCACCAGGTTGGCGACGCCCGCGGGCAGTCCGGCCTCCACCAGCAGCTCGACGAGGACGACCGTGCTCAGCGGGGTCAGCTCGCTGGGCTTGATGACGAAGGTGTTGCCCGCGGCCAGCGCCGGGGCCACCTTCCAGCTCGCCTGGAGCAGCGGATAGTTC
Source organism: Streptomyces sp. NBC_01426 (assembly GCF_036231985.1). Taxonomy (GTDB): domain Bacteria; phylum Actinomycetota; class Actinomycetes; order Streptomycetales; family Streptomycetaceae; genus Streptomyces. The sequence goes on along the minus strand of NZ_CP109500.1, from coordinate 720,220 downwards.
CACGGAGTGATCAGTGCGCACACGCCGACCGGCTCGTGCACGACCACGCTGTGGATGTCGGCGGAGCCGGCGTCGACGACCCGGCCGCCGCCCTCGCCGATGACGAGGTCGGCGAAGTAGCGGAAGGCGGCGCTGACGCAGTCCACGTCCACGCGACCCTCTTCGAGGGTCTTGCCCGCGTCCAGGCTCTCCAGGAGCGCGATCCGCTCCCGGTCGCGCTGGAGCAGGTCGGCCGTGCGGCGCAGCACCTCGGCGCGCTCGGCCACCGGGGTCTGAGGCCACTCGCCGCCGTCGAAGGCGGCGCGGGCGGCGCCGACGGCCGCGTCGGCATCGGCGGCGCTGCCCTCGGCGACCACCGCGAGCACGGTGCCGTCGGCGGGATCCAGGATCTCCCTCGTGGCGCCGGTCGACGCGGACCGCCACTTTCCGGCTGTGTGAATGCTCAGTTGCTCCGACACGACGCGCTGTACCTCCGATTTCCGCACCGCGGCGGACCCGCGGTGATGGTGCAGTGGGGCCCGCCTGCCCCCGGGCGGCGAGGTCATGTCCCCTGCGTCACGGGAAGTGACCGGTGTCACGTTCGGGGGCACCTGTTTCCGGCTCCCGGGAAACACCGACAAAGGCGGCGTAACCTGGTCGAACCGCCGTATCCGCGCGTGAATCCTGGAGGCGGCGCATGACCGATCCGTTCGGCTTCCTCAGGACGCCCCGCAGCCCCGTTCCGGCGCGCCCCGCGGACGAGCGGCTCGGCGACTGGCGCGAGGTCCACTCCGGTCAGGCGCTGCTGCCCCTGGTGTCCGAGCAGGCGAACCGGTGCATGGACTGCGGGATCCCGTTCTGCCACGCCGGCTGCCCCCTCGGGAACCTGATCCCCGAGTGGAACGCGTACGCCGCCCACGGTGCCTGGCGGGCCGCCTCCGACCGGTTGCACGCGACGAACAACTTCCCCGAGTTCACCGGCCGGCTCTGCCCGGCCCCCTGCGAGGACGCCTGCGTCCTGACGATCAACGCCGACGCGGTGACCATCAAGAACGTCGAGCAGACCATCGCCGACCAGGCGTGGGAGCACGCCTACACCGTCCCGGCGCCGCCCGGCCGGCTCAGCGGCAAGACCGTCGCGGTCATAGGGTCCGGCCCCGCCGGCCTCGCCGCGGCCCAGCAGCTCACCCGCGCCGGACACACCGTCGTCGTCCACGAGCGGGCCGACCGGATCGGCGGACTGCTCCGCTACGGCATCCCGGCCTTCAAGATGGAGAAGTCGCACCTGGACCGCCGCGTCGAACAGATGCGGGCCGAGGGCACCGTCTTCCGCACGGACAGCGACATCGGCGGTCGGGTCGACGCGGCCGACCTCCGCAGGCGGTACGACGCCGTCGTCGTCGCGGTCGGCGCCATGGAGCGCAGGGAGCTGACCGTACCGGGTCGGGAGCTGCGCGGCATCCACCAGGCCATGGACTACCTGACCGGCGCGAACAGGGTCGTGGAGGGCGACATCGCGGAACCCGAGGTCACCGCCGCGGGACGGCACGTGGTGATCGTCGGGGGCGGGGACACCGGCTCCGACTGCCTGGGCACGGCCCTGCGCCAGCGCGCCCTGTCGGTGGTCCAGCTCGACATCAACCCCGAGCCCGGCCCCACCCGGCCCGACACCCAGCCCTGGCCCGTGTACCCGAAGGTCTACCGGATCTCGCACGCCCACGAGGAGGCCCGCGGCCGCCACGGCGCCGATCCCCGGGCCTTCTCCTGCGCGACCCTGCACTTCGAAGGCGATGCGACCGGCCGGGTACGGGCCCTGCGCCTGACCGCCGTGGAACCCGCGCAGCGCGGCGCCCTGCCCGGCACCGAGCGGCTGATCGAAGCCGGGCTGGTGCTGCTGGCGCTCGGCTTCTCGGGGCCCGAACGGGCCTGCGGCCTGGGCGGGCAGCTCGGGCTCGTCCGGGACGAGCAGGGCAACTTCGCGCGGGACGACGACTTCGCGGCGCTCGCCGGTCCGTCCCGGCCGACGGACGGGGTGTTCGTGGCGGGCGACGCCGGGCGCGGGCAGTCCCTCGTGGTGTGGGCGATCGCGGAGGGCCGCTCCGTCGCCGCCGCGGTCGACCGCTACCTGACGGGCGGCACCGCCCTCCAGGCCCCGATCCGCGCGCGGGACCGGCCGCTGCTGACGTGAGCCGGGTGGGGCCGCGCACGCATGTGTGGTGTGCACGCATACACATCAATGCCTGCCCGACGGACAGACGTAGTGGTATGACCACGCAGCGAACAGATCAGTTCGATTCGGACCGTATCGGGACCCGGCGCCGCGCCGAGGTCGAACAGCGCCACGACGCGTTGGAGGCCGACGCCTTCGGGCCGAACGGGGGGACCCAGCTCTCCCGCGGGGCCCTGACCGGCTACCAGTGGGCCCTGGGACGCGGCGACGGGGCCCCCGTCACCGGCGCCGTGGCCGAGAGCACGCCCGACATGGACCTGCTGACGGCCGAGGTGGACGCCGCCACGGTGCAACTGGAGGCGGGCCCGCTGACGACCCTGCCGCGCGACTACACCCAGGGCGTGCACGACGCCCTGGCATGGGTGTGCGGCCACACCGAAGTCTCCCCTTGACGGGCTTGACCGGCTTGACGGGCTGACGGGCCGGCCGGCGGACGCGTTCAGTGCTCCGACGCCCCGAACTCGGCGTGCTGCGTCCTGAGTGCGAAGTCCGGTTCCCCGGTCGGTTCGGCAGGCGGCAGGCACACCCGCCGCGCCTCCGCGCGCGCCTCGACCAGGAGCTTCTCGAACGCCTCGTCCGTCATGATCCTCACCGTCCCGGGCCGGCCCCCGGCCCCGTGGTCGGTCCGCCGTACCCACGGATGATTCGTCGCCGATCCCGGCGGGGTTTGGCGGGGCGCCGAACGACGGGCGGCGGGCCGGCCGCCAGGTGGCGGCGCGCTCGGCCCGCTTTCGAGTGACGTCGGCGCTTCGTGCCGCGTCATCCGCTCCGGCGTGCCCGACGATCGCAGGCGGCCGGGGATGCCCGGTCACGGTCCGCCGACGGCGGCTGGTCGCGGGGAGACGGTGTGCACATCCTGCTGGTGGCGAGCGCGTTCAACAGTCTGACCCAGCGCGTCCACGCGGAGCTGCGGGACCACGGTCACCGCGTCGCCGTCGAGCTGGCCGCGCCCGGCGTCCCCCTCGCCGACGCGGTGCGCCGCCACCGACCCGACCTGATCATCGCGCCGATGCTGACGACGGCCCTGCCGCGGGAGGTCTGGGAGGCCCACACCTGCCTCATCGTGCACCCGGGACCGGTCGGGGACCGGGGCCCGTCCTCGCTGGACCGGGCGATCCTCGACCGGGCGGACCGGTGGGGCGTCACCGTCCTCCAGGCCACCGGCGAGATGGACGCCGGCGACGTCTGGGCGTTCGCCGACTGCCCCCTGCCCGAGGTGGCCAAGAGCGACCTCTACCGGGGCGAGATCGCGGACGCCGCCCTGCGGGCGGTGCTGACCGCCGTGGAACGCTTCGCCTCCGGTACGTACTCCCCACGGCCCCAGACCACGCACCGCACCCGGCCCTACCTGGGCCAGGAGGACCGCCGGATCGACTGGGAGGCGGATCCGACCGAGCGGGTCCTGCGCACGCTCCGCGCGGCCGACTCCCGGCCCGGCGTACTGGACGAACTCCTCGGCGACGCCTGGTACCTGCACGGCGGCCGCCCCGAGTACGAGCTGCGCGGCCGCCCCGGCGAACTGCTCGCCACCCGCGAGGGTGCCGTCTGCCGGGCGACGACCGACGGCGCCGTCTGGATCCCCGAACTCCGGGCCCGACGCCGGCCCGGGCAACCCGCTCCGGTCAAACTGCCCGCCACCCTGGCCCTCGCCGATCGCCTGCCGCCCCTGCCCGAACTGCCCGCCCCGCCCGCATGCGACGGGCCGAACGGGTCGCACGGCGCCGGAGCCCCGGGCGACATCGGATACCGGGAGGAGGGCCGGGTCGGCGTCCTGTCGTTCTCCTTCCCCGGCGGCGCCATGGCCACCGATCACTGCCGTCGCCTGCTGCACGCCTACCGCGAGGCCTGCTCGCGCCCCACGTCCGTCCTGGTGCTCGGCGGTGGCCGGGACTTCTTCTCCAACGGGATCCACCTCGGCGTCATCGAGGCGGCCGATGACCCCGCCGCCGAGTCCTGGGCGAACATCCAGGCCATGGACGATCTGGTGGAGGCCGTCCTGACCACCACCGACCGCCTCGTCGTGGCCGCCCTCGGCGGGAACGCCGCCGCCGGAGGGGCGATGCTGGCCCTCGCCGCCGACGAGGTCTGGTGCCGTACCGGCGTCGTCCTGAACCCGCACTACCGGCTGATGGGCCTGTACGGATCCGAGTACTGGACGTACACCCTGCCCCGCCGCGTGGGCGCCGCCGTCGCGGAGCGACTCACCACCGACGCACTGCCGCTGAGCGCCGCCGCCGCCGAAGGCCTCGGCCTGATCGACCGTACGGTGCCCTGCGCCCCCGACGCGTTCGCCGCCGAGACGGCCCGCCTCGCGGGACTGCTGGCGGACTCACCCGCCACGGCGTCCCGGATCGCGGGAAAGAAGGCGGCCCGCGACCGCGACGAGGCCGTCAGACCGCTCGCCGCCCACCGGGAGGCCGAGCTGGCCCTGATGCGGGCCACCTTCCACGACCCGAAAGCCCCGTACCACGCACTGCGCAGGGCCTTCGTACGCAAGGAACCCGCGACCGGGACCCCGCCGCACCTCGCCGACCCGGCGTCAAGCCGGCGCGGCGACGTCACCGCAATGGCCGCGCATGACAGCCCACCCGGATCGGGGCCCTGTTACCAAGAAGGGTGAGGGCGTCGGCCCACACGCGGACGCTTCCCCCACCTCCCGCACACCTCCCCAAGGAGGCATCCTCATGGATGCAGCAACGCCGACCACGGTAGAGGACCCCCCGATCCACATCCTCTGGATCAACGCGGGACTGAGCTGCGACGGCGACTCGGTGTCCCTGACGGCAGCGATGCAGCCCAGCATCGAAGAGATCGTGATGGGCGTCCTGCCCGGTCTGCCGAAGATCGCCGTGCACTGGCCGCTCATCGACTTCGAGTGCGGACCCGTCGGCGGCGCCGACACCTTCATCGAGTGGTTCTTCAAGGGCGAGCGCGGTGAGATCGACCCCTTCGTCCTGGTCGTCGAAGGATCCATCCCCAACGAGAAGATCAAGCCCGAGGGCTACTGGTGCGGCTTCGGCGACGATCCGCTGACCGGCCAGCCCATCACCACCAGCGAGTGGCTCGACCGGCTGGCCCCCAAGGCCCTCGCCGTCGTCGCCATCGGCACGTGCGCCACCTACGGCGGCATCCACGCGATGGAGGGCAACCCGACCGGCGCCATGGGCGTGCCCGACTACCTCGGCTGGGACTGGAAGTCCAAGGCGGGGATCCCCATCGTGTGCGTTCCGGGCTGCCCCATCCAGCCGGACAACTTCTCCGAGACCCTCACCTACCTGCTGTACCAGGCGGCCGGCTCGGCCCCGATGATCCCGCTCGACGACAAGCTGCGCCCCACCTGGCTGTTCGGCGCCACCGTCCACGAGGGCTGCGACCGGGCCGGCTACTACGAGCAGGGCCAGTTCGCGGAGACCTACGACTCCCCGAAGTGCCTTGTCAAGCTCGGGTGTTGGGGTCCGGTCGTCAAGTGCAACGTGCCCAAGCGCGGCTGGATGAACGGCATCGGCGGCTGTCCCAACGTCGGCGGCATCTGCATCGCCTGCACCATGCCGGGCTTCCCCGACAAGTTCATGCCCTTCATGGACGAGCCTCCCGGCGGCAAGGTGTCCGCCACCGCCAGCGGGATCTACGGCGCGGTGATCCGAAAGCTCCGCGCGGTGACGGCGCACACCGTCGACCAGGAACCGAAGTGGCGCAACCCGGGGGAGCGGCTGACCACCGGCTACCGGCCGCCGTGGTGACACCTCCCCGCGCACTCCACCCGTAAGCCGCGGGTCCGAACCCCGCGAGAACCCTCAGCACCCGCGAGAACCCTCAGTACCCCCACCCAAGAAGGGTCACGGCAGACACGATGGCACCGAAGACGAAGGCGGCCGGAGACGGCAGCGGCCTGGTGGAGATGTCCTGGGATCCGATCACCCGGATCGTGGGCAGCCTCGGCATCCACACGAAGATCGACTTCAAGCAGAAGCGCGTGGCGGAGTGCTACAGCACCTCGTCGGTCTTCCGCGGCTACAGCGTCTTCATGCGCGGCAAGGACCCCCGCGACGCGCACTTCATCACCAGCCGCATCTGCGGGATCTGCGGCGACAACCACGCCACGTGTTCCGTGTACGCGCAGAACATGGCCTACGGGGTGAAGCCGCCCCACCTCGCCGAGTGGATCATCAACCTCGGCGAGGCCGCAGAGTACATGTTCGACCACAACATCTTCCAGGAGAACCTGGTCGGGGTCGACTACTGCGAGAAGATGGTCCGCGAGACCAACCCCGGCGTCCTGGAGCTGGCCGAGCGCACGCCCGCCCCGCACGCCGGGGAACACGGCTTCAAGACCATCGCCGACATCATGCGCTCCCTCAACCCCCTGGAGGGCGAGTTCTACCGCGAGGCCCTCCAGGTCAGCCGGTACACGCGCGAGATGTTCTGCCTGATGGAAGGGCGCCACGTGCACCCCTCCACCCTCTACCCGGGCGGCGTCGGCACCATCGCCTCCGTCCAGCTCTTCACGGACTACATGAGCCGCCTCATGCGGTACTGCGAGTTCATGAAGCGCGTCGTCCCGCTCCACGACGACCTGTTCGACTTCTTCTACGAAGCCCTCCCCGGCTACGAGGAAGTCGGCCGCCGGCGCGTGCTGCTGGGCTGCTGGGGCGCGCTCAACGACCCCGAGCACTGCGACTTCACGTACGCCAACATGACCGACTGGGGACGGAAGATGTTCGTCACCCCGGGCGTCGTCGTGGACGGCAAACTGGTCACCAACGACCTCACCGAGATCAACCTCGGCATCCGCATCCTGCTCGGCAGCTCGTACTACGACGACTGGCAGGGCCAGGAGAAGTTCGTCACCCACGACCCGCTCGGCAACCCGGTCGACGCCCGCCACCCCTGGAACCAACACACCATTCCCGCGCCGCAGAAGCGCGACTTCGACGACAAGTACAGCTGGGTGATGTCCCCCCGCTGGTTCGACGGCAAGGACCACCTCCCCCTCGACACCGGCGGCGGCCCCCTCGCCCGCCTGTGGTCCACCGCCCTGTCCGGCCTGGTGAACACCGACTACGTCCAGGCCACCGGCCACAGCGTGGTCATCACCCTGCCGCGCACCATGACCAAGCCCGAGACCCGCTTCGAGTGGAAGATCCCGAAGTGGAGCAACGCGCTGGAGCGCAACCGCGCCCGCACGTACTTCCAGGCGTACGCCGCGGCCATCGCGCTGCACTGCGCCGAGAAGGGCCTCGCCGAGGTCCGCGCCGGACGCACCCAGACCTGGGAGAAGTTCGAGGTCCCCGACGAGGGCCTGGGCGTCGGCTTCACCGAGGCCGTGCGCGGCGTCCTCTCGCACCACATGGTGATCCGCGACGGCAAGATCGCCAACTACCACCCCTACCCGCCGACCCCGTGGAACGCCAGCACCCGCGACACCTACGGCACCCCCGGACCGTACGAGGACGCCGTGCAGAACACGCCCATCTTCGAGGAGAACACCCCGGAGAACTTCAAGGGCATCGACATCATGCGTGCCGTGCGCAGCTTCGACCCCTGTCTGCCGTGCGGCGTCCACATGTACGTCGGCGGCGGCAAGACGATCAAGCAGATGCACGTCCCCACCGGGCTGAGCGGACTGGGCGGATGAGCGCCCCCACCGACGCCCGCCGGGCGGGCCTGCGCGTCGAGGAGGTCCTCGACCGGCTCGCGGCCACCGGCGACCGCGAGGTGTGCGCGGCGGCCGAGGAACTGGTGCGCGTGCTCATGGACCTCTACGGCGCGGGGCTGGCGAGCATCACCACCCGCCTCGACGACGAGGCCCTCGCCACGCTCCTCGACGACGAACTCGTCTCCGGGCTGCTGGCCCTGCACGACCTGCACCCCGAGGACGCGCACACCCGGATCGCCCGCGCCCTGGCGGCCGTACGGGAACCGGTGGAACTGGTCGGCTTCGACGAGAGCACGGGCGTGCTGCGCCTGCGCTCCGCACCGAGTTCCGGTTGCGGCTGCGGAGGCGGCGACGACGGCGGTCGACAGGCCGTCGAGGACGCGCTGGCCTCCTTCGCACCCGAGGTGACCGAGGTCCGGATGGAGGCGGCCGCGCCCCAGCAGCCGCTGCTGCAGATCGGCGTCCGCCCGAACACCAGCCCGGCGCGGGTTTCGTGAGCGCGTCACAGGGCTGGGCACCGCCCGCCGCACGGACCGGCGGACCGCGCGGCCTGCGCCGGTTCGCCGGGCCGCGCGCCCCCCGTCCCGAGACCTGTGAACTGTGCGGGGTCGCGGTCGCCGAGGACGGCCACCGTCACCTGGTCGAGATCGAGAAGCGCGCCCTGGCGTGCGCCTGCACGGCCTGTGCCCTGCTGTTCGACCGGCCCGGCGCGGCGACCGGACGCTACCGCGCCGTCCCGAACCGGTACCTCACCGACCCCGACCATCCGCTCGAAGGCGGGGTGTGGGAACAGCTCCAGATCCCGGTCAGCGTCGCGTTCTTCTTCCGCAACGCCGCACTCGACCGCCTCGTCGCGCTGTACCCCAGCCCCGCCGGCGCCACCGAGAGCGAACTCGACCCCGCCACCTGGCAGACCGCACTCGGCGGCAACCCCCTGTCCGCACTGCTCGAACCGGACGTCGAGGCGCTCCTGCTGCGGCGCGCCGAGGGCCGGACCGACTGCTATCTGGTGCCCATCGACATCTGTTACGAACTCGTCGGCCGCATGCGCCTGTTGTGGCAGGGCTTCGACGGCGGGTCCGAGGCACGCGCCGCCCTGGCGGCCTTCTTCGAACAGGTCGAGCGCCGCGCCAAGACCCCGGCGAAGGAGGTGCGGCCGTGACGGAGTTCGGCTTCACCTGCACCGGCGTACGGGCCGACCCGTACGCCGCCGGCCCCACCCTCGTCTTCCGGCTGGCCATCACCGCCACCGAACAGACTCGGATCCACGCCCTCGCCCTGCGCTGCCAGATCCGGATCGAACCGGCCCGACGCGGCTACGGACCCACCGAGGCCGAGGGCCTCGCCGACCTGTTCGGGGAACGCTCCCGGTGGGGCAACACCCTCCTGCCCGTCCAGTTCGCGCAGGTCACCCTCATGGTGCCCAGCTTCACCGGGTCCACCGAGATCGACCTGGTCGTGCCCTGCACCTACGACATGGACATCGCGGCGAGCCGCTACCTCGGCGCCCTGGAGGACGGCGAGGCACCCCTGCTCATGTTGTTCTCCGGCACCGCGTTCACCGGCGCCGGCGGCTTCCACGTCGAGCCCGTCCCGTGGGACCGCGAAGCCTCGTACCGCATGCCGGTCGCGGTCTGGCAGGAGATGATCGAGCAGCACTTCCCCGGCTGCGGATGGCTCAGACTGCCCCGCGACACCATGGACGCACTGCTCGCCTACCGCTCCCGGCACGCCCTCGCCTCCTGGGAGGCCACCGTACGGGCCCTCCTGGACGCGGCGGCGCTCCCCACCGGCGCCCCGGACGCGAAACCCTCACCGCAGGAACGCTTCCGGGCGGGCGCCCTGCCGCCGCGCCCCGCGGAGAGGACGGCCGCGCCATGACCACGACCACCGGAACGACCGTCACCACCACGACGGCCGGCGCGGCGGGAACGACCGCGCTCGAAGCCCGCTTCGCGATCGCCCGACAGGTGGCCGACGCCGTGCTCTTCGAGGGGTACGTGCTCTACCCCTACCGGGCCTCGGCGGCCAAGAACCGGTTGCGGTGGCAGTTCGGCGTCCTCGTGCCGCCCGCCTGGGCTCCCGCGCACGAGGAGCACTGCCTCCAACAGACCGAGATCCTGATGGAGCCGAAGGGGAACGCGACGCTCGCCGTCGAGCTCCGCTTCCTGCACGCCCAGCGGCGGACCGTCCAACAGGCCCGACCGGACGGATCGTTCACCGACGTGAGGGAGCTGCACCTCGACGACCGGGTCCTCGTCCCCTGGGACGAGGGGACCGAGGAACGCGTCGAGATGACTGTGGACGTGGCCGACCTCGCGGGGGAGGGCGTCCGGGTCCCGGTCACCCGGCCCGCACGCGAGGAGACCGAGGACGTCCACGACGCGGACGGCCGGACCGTCGGCCGGCTGCTGCGCCGCACCGAGAACATCGACGCCGTCGTCCGACTACGGGCGAGCGAACTCGACTGCGCCTACCGGGCCTGGAAGCTGACCGCGGTGGTGGAGAACACCAGCCCGTGGACACCCGACGAGAGCGGGGCCGACCGCGACGCCGCGCTGCCCCGTTCCCTGGTCGCCGCGCACCTCCTGCTCGGCCTCGACAAGGGCTCCTTCCTGTCGATGACCGACCCGCCCGAATGGGCCAAGGGCGCCGTCGCCGACTGCGTCAACCGGCAGACCTGGCCCGTGCTGGCCGGCGAGCCCGGCCGCGCCGACGTGGTGCTCTCCTCCCCGATCATCCTGGAGGACCACCCCGGCATCGCCCCCGAGAGCATCGGCGCCATGTACGACGCCACCGAGATCGACGAGATCCTCGCGCTGCGCACCGCCGCCCTGACCGATCAGGAGAAGCGCGAGGCACGCGGCACCGACCCGAGGGCCGCCGCCGTGATCGACCTCGCCGAATCCATGCCGCCCGAGGTCCTGGAGCGGCTGCACGGCGCGGTCCGGGGACTGCGGGAGATCACCGACCCCGACATCCCGGTGGATGCCCCGACCGGTCTCGAACCCTTCGACAGCCAGGCCGTGTTCCGCCCCGACACCCCCTGGTGGGACCCCGCCCACGCGGACCCCGTCGACCCCGCCCGGGAGCCCGTCCTCGTGGACGGCGTCCCGGTGGGCGCCGGCAGCCGCGTGCTGCTGCGCCCGGGCCTGCGGCGCAGCGACGCGCAGGACCTGTTCCTCCACGGCCGCTCCGCCCGCATCGAGGCCGTCCTGCACGACGTGGACGGGGGAGTGCACCTCGCCGTCACGGTGGACGGCGATCCCGGCGCCGACATCCGGCGCGAACAGGGCCGCTTCCTCTACTTCCAACCCGACGAGGTGACCGCCCTGGACGAGACGGAACCCTCGGACGACGTGAGCCCCCTGGAGGACACGTGAGCGGCGGGACCCTGATCGCGGGGATCGGCAACGTGTTCCTCGGTGACGACGGATTCGGTGTCGAGGTGGTGCGCGCCCTGTCCGCGCACCACCTGCCGGACCACGTGGAGGTGGTGGACTTCGGTGTGCGCGGCGTCCACCTCGCCTACCAACTGCTCGACGGCTACGACACCCTCGTCCTGGTGGACGCCACCGCGCGCGGCGGCGAGCCCGGCACGCTGTATCTCATCGAGGTCGACGAGTGCGCCGGCGCCCCGATCGGCGGCGCCGTGCTCGACGGCCACCACATGTCGCCCGACGCGGTCCTCGCGCTGCTCGGCACCCTGTGCGCGGGCACGGGCGGCACCCCGCCCCGACGCACGCTGGTGCTCGGCTGCGAACCCGCCTCCGTGGAGGAGGGCATGGGCCTCAGCGGCCCCGTGGCCGCCGCGGTCCCGGAGGCCGTGCGGACGCTCGTGGGACTGGCCCGGGAAGACCTGGTGACAACGGAGGAGAGAACCCCATGAAGAAGGAAGTCCTCTGCGGCGTGGCCCTGGCCGCCCTGTTCACGGTGGCCGTACTGGTCGCCCCCGACATCAAGCGTTATCTGCGCATGCGCAGGATGTGACACCTCCCGCACCCCCTCGCACGCCCCGGCGCCCGAATGGCGTACGGGGCGTGCGGCGCGTCGGCGTGCCCGCCGGTGTCATCCCCCGCCTGCCGGTCTAATGAGCCCCGGCAGGACGGAGCCCCGATGCACGAGATGTCGATCGCCATGGCCGTGGTGAGCCAGGTGGAAGAAGCAGCCCAGGCCGGCGGGGCGCGCGTGGTGACCTCGGTCCGACTCGAAGTCGGCGAGCTGGCCGGAGTGGTACCCGACGCACTCGCCTTCTGTTTCGAACTGGCCTGTGCCGGAACGGTCCTGGAGGGAGCCGAGCTCGTCACCGAGCCCGTGCCGGCCCGCGCGCGCTGCCACTCCTGTACGGACGACTGGGCGGTCGGCATGCCGCCCGAGCTCTGTTGTCCCGGATGCGGCAAGGCCACGGACGTCGAACTCACCGCAGGTCGTGAGCTGCGGATCCTCTCCGTGAACTGGGAGGACTGCCCCGACCCCGCCTCCGCCCCCGCGCGACACCGCCAACCGATCCCCGAGGAGCGCTGAACCATGTGCCGAGTCGTCGACCTCAAGCAGGCGGTGCTGGCCAAGAACGTCGAAGCCGCCCGGGCCCTGCGCGCCGAACTCACCGCCCGCGGCACCACGGTCGTCAACCTGCTCTCCAGCCCGGGCAGCGGCAAGACGGCATTGCTGGAACGCGAGCTGCTGCTCGCCCGTGAGCGGGGAGTGGCCGTCGCCGCCCTCACCGCCGACCTCGCCACCGAGAACGACGCGGTGCGGCTGGCCCGTTCCGGCGTCCCCGTCAAGCAGGTGCTCACCGACGGGCTGTGCCACCTGGAGGCCGGGATGCTGGGCCGACACCTGGACGGCTGGATGCCCGACGACACCCGGCTGCTGTTCGTGGAGAACGTCGGCAACCTGGTCTGCCCGGCCTCCTACGACCTCGGGGAGTCCCTGCGGGTCGTCCTCGCCTCCGTGACCGAGGGCGAGGACAAGCCGCTCAAGTACCCCACCGCCTTCGGGCTCGCCCACCTGGTGATCGTCACCAAGACCGACATCGCGAAGGCCGTCGAGTTCGACGAGGACGCCTTCCGCGCCCATGTGCAGCAGGTCAACCCGGGCGTGGAGGTGGTCCTCACGTCCGCCCGCGCGAACGAGGGCGTGGGCCTCCTGCTGGACCGGGCCCTCGCCGTCGGGGCGGGCGCGACGGTCCACGCGCCGGTCATGGCGGGACGGGACGGGGGACACCTCGACCACCACCACGGTGCGCACGACCACGACCACGATCACGGGGCCGACCACAGCCACGACCACGACCAGGACCACGAGCACGGTCACCTGCCTCCGCATCGGCACGCCGACGCGGCAGCGACGCAGAGCCGCTGATGGAAGCGGTGCAACGGCGACGGGTCGTCGTCCGGGGCGTGGTCCAGGGCGTCGGATTCCGTCCGTACGTCTACACCCGGGCCATCGCGCTCGGCCTGGCCGGGCACGTCACCAACACCCCGGAAGGTGTCGTCGCCGAGGTCGAGGGCGCCTCGGCGGCGGTCTCGGAGTTCTGTGAGCGGCTCGCCGCCTGCGCCCCGCCGTTGGCCGTCGTGGACGCCGTCGACCACTGCGAGGTACCCGTCGCGGGCGGCACCGGCTTCACCATCGTCGCCTCCAGGGGCGGCGGTCCCGCCCGCACGCTGGTCTCGCCCGACGTGGCGACCTGCGCGGACTGCCTCGCGGAGCTGGCCGATCCGACCGACCGACGACACCGCCACCCCTTCATCACCTGCACGCACTGCGGACCCCGGTTCACGATCGTCACCGGCCTGCCGTACGACCGGGCGCACACCACGATGGCCCGCTTCCCGATGTGCCCGGACTGCGCTCGGGAGTACACGGACCCCGCCGACCGCCGGTTCCACGCCCAGCCCGTCGCCTGCCCCGCCTGCGGGCCCCGGTTGCGGCTCCTCGTCGGCACACCGCCCCGCGAACCCGCCGCCGACGAACCGGCGGCCGCGGACCCGGTGGCCGCCGCGCGCCGGCTCCTGGCCGACGGGGCGATCCTCGCGGTCAAGGGACTGGGCGGATACCACCTCGCCTGCGACGCGACGCGACCCGCGGCGGTGGCCGAACTGCGCCGCCGCAAGGGCCGGGGCGACAAGCCCTTCGCCCTGATGGCCCGCGACCTCGACGACGTCGAGGCCCACGTCCACATCGGCCCGCGGGAACGGAGCCTGCTCACCGGCGCCGTACGTCCCATCGTGCTGCTGCGCCGACGCCCCGCCGCCGCCGAACTCGTCGGCGTCGCCCCGGGCAACCCGGACCTCGGCGTGATGCTGCCCTACACGCCGCTGCACCACCTGCTGCTCGGGCTCCCCGGTGACCCTCCCGGCCCCCGCCTGCTCGTCATGACCAGCGGCAACCTGGCCGGTGAGCCGATCGTGACCGACGACGCCGAGGCCCTGGAACGGCTCGGCCGGCTGGCCGACGCCTGGCTCACCCACGACCGCCCCATCCACGTCCCGTGCGACGACTCGGTGGTGCGGGTCCTGGACGGGGAGCCGCTGATCGTGCGGCGCTCGCGCGGGCACGCACCCCTGCCCCTGGACCTCCCGCTCCCGGTCCCCGCGACGCTGGCCGTCGGGGGAGACCTGAAGAACACCTTCTGCCTCGGCGAGGGCCGGCGGGCCTGGCTGTCCGCCCACATCGGCGACATGGACGACCTCGCCACCCAGGACGCCTTCGCCGGCGCGGTGCGCCAACTGGAGGGCATCACCGGCGTCACACCCGCCCTGCTCGCGGCCGACCGGCACCCCGGCTACCGCTCGGCGCACTGGGCCGCCCGCAACGCCGCGGACCGGCCCGTGATCCGGGTCCAGCACCACCACGCGCACGTCGCCGCCGCCATGGCCGAACACGGTCTGGGCGCGGACCGCCGGGTGATCGGCGTCGCGTTCGACGGCACGGGCCACGGAGACGACGGGGCCGTGTGGGGCGGGGAGTTCCTCCTCGCCGACTACGCCGGTCACACCCGGTTCGCGCACCTCGCGTACGTCCCGCTGCCCGGCGGCGACGCCGCCGTACGGCGCCCGTACCGCATGGCGCTGTCCCACCTGCGGGCGGCGGGCCTGGACCGGTCGCCGGACCTGCCGTGCGTCGCGGCCTGCCCGCCGGACGAACTACACGTCCTGGAAACCCAGTTCAGGACCAACCTCAACTGTCTGCCGACCTCCTCCATGGGCCGTCTCTTCGACGCCGTCTCCTCACTGGCGGGCATCTGTCACCACGCGGGCTACGAGGCCCAGGCGGCGATCGAACTGGAGGCGGCGGCGCGCACGGCCCGGGAGGCCGGCGTCGCGGACGAGGGGTACGCCTTCGCCCTGCGGCCCGCCGTCCCCCAGGCCGGCGCCGTTGCCGACGCCCGGGTCCACCCCGATGCCGCCGCTCACCCCGATCCCCCGATGACCGTCGACCCGGCGCCCGTGCTCGCGGCCGTGGTGGCGGACGTGCGCGCGGGAACACCGGCTTCGCTGATCGGCGCGCGCTTCCACCGCGCCGTCACGGACCTGGTGGCCGAGGTCTGCGTCGCCGCCCGGGAGCGGCACGGCCTGGACACCGTCGCCCTCACCGGCGGGGTGTTCGCCAACACCCTCCTCTCCTCGGCCTGCGCCGAGGCACTGCGGGGGCACGGCTTCACGGTACTGCGCCACCACCGAGTGCCCCCGAACGACGGGGGACTGGCCCTCGGGCAACTCATGGTGGCGGCGGCCCGCACCACCGAACACCCACAGCGAGGAGAAGCCCATGTGCCTGGCGGTACCCGGCAGAGTGGTTGAGATCGCGGAGGAGAACGGCACCCGCATGGCCACCGTCGACTTCGGCGGAGTGGTCAAGGAAGTGTGCCTGGAGTACCTGCCGGACCTCCAGGTGGGCGAGTACGCCATCGTCCACGTCGGTTTCGCGCTCCAGCGCCTGGACGAGGAGTCGGCCAAGCAGACCTTGGAACTTTTCGCCCAACTCGGCATGTTGCAAGAGGAGTTCGGCGACCCCTGGGAGCAGGCGGCAGAGGCGGGCGGAGCGCCCTGGCCGTTCGAGGACGACGAGTCGGACACCGTCGCCGACCCGGCGGTCGTGGGACCGGTCGACGGTGGGCACGCATCGCGGGAGGCGCGGCAGCAGTGAAGTACATCGAGGAGTTCCAGGACCCCGAGCTCGCCCGCCGACTCCTGGACGACATCCACGCCACCGTCACCCGCCCCTGGGCGCTGATGGAGGTGTGCGGAGGCCAGACCCACACCATCATCCGGCACGGGATCGACCAACTCCTTCCCGAACAGGTGGAGTTGATTCACGGCCCCGGCTGTCCGGTGTGCGTCACCCCGCTGGAGGTCATCGACAAGGCCCTGGAGATCGCCTCCCGGCCCGACGTGATCTTCTGCTCGTTCGGGGACATGCTCCGCGTCCCCGGGACCGGCCGCGACCTCTTCCAGGTCCGCAGCGAGGGCGGCGACGTACGCGTCGTCTACTCCCCGCTCGACGCACTGAAGATCGCCCGGCAGAACCCGGGCAAGGAAGTCGTCTTCTTCGGGATCGGCTTCGAGACCACGGCCCCGCCCAACGCCATGACGGTCCACCAGGCCCGCAAGCTCGGCATCCGCAACTTCAGCCTGCTCGTCTCCCACGTGCGCGTCCCCCCGGCCATCGAGGCGATCATGCAGTCGCCGAGCTGCCGCGTCCAGGGCTTCCTGGCCGCCGGGCACGTGTGCAGCGTGATGGGCATGGGGGAGTACCCCGAGCTGGCTGCCAGACACCAGGTTCCGATCGTGGTCACGGGCTTCGAGCCGCTGGACATCCTCGAAGGCGTACGGCGCGCCGTGCGCCAGCTCGAACGCGGCGAACACACCGTGGACAACGCCTACGCGCGCGCGGTCCGCCCCGAGGGCAACCCGGCGGCCATCGCCATGCTGGAGGACGTCTTCGAGGTCACCGACCGCGCCTGGCGCGGCATCGGCGTCATCCCCGACAGCGGCTGGCGGCTGTCCGAGCGCTACCGGGACCACGACGCCGAACACCGCTTCTCCGTCACCGGCATCACCACCCGCGAGCCCGCGGAGTGCCGCAGCGGCGAGGTCCTCCAGGGCCTCATCAAGCCGAACCAGTGCGAGGCCTTCGGCACCACCTGTACCCCGCGCAACCCCCTCGGCGCCACCATGGTGTCCAGCGAGGGCGCCTGCGCCGCGTACTACCTCTACCGGCGCCTCGACCTCGCCCCGGTGCGCGGCGCCGACCCCACAGCACGGACCACACCGCTGGAGGCGAGCCCCGTTGCCTGAGACCACCACCCTCGACGTCGCCGGCTGGACCTGCCCGGCCCCCCTGCGGGACCGCCCCCGCGTGGTGATGGGCCACGGCGGCGGCGGCGCCCTCTCCGCCGAACTGGTGCAACACCTCTTCGCCCCGGCGTTCGGCGGTGAGGTGCTGGCCCAGATGGGCGACGCCGCCGCGGTCACCCTCGGGGGCGCCCGACTGGCCTTCTCCACCGACTCGTACGTGGTCCGGCCGCTGTTCTTCCCCGGTGGCGACATCGGGGACCTCGCCGTCAACGGCACCGTCAACGACCTGGCGATGAGCGGCGCCCGCGCCGCGTACCTGTCCTGCGGATTCATCCTCGAAGAAGGCGTCGAGATGTCCGCGGTGGCCCGGGTGGCGCGGTCCATGGGCGCGGCCGCCCGCACCGCCGGCGTCGAGATCGCCACGGGCGACACCAAGGTCGTCGAGGCGGGCCACGGCGACGGCATCTACGTGAACACGGCCGGCATCGGCCTCATCCCGGACGGGGTGGACCTGCGCGCACAGCGCGTCGTGCCCGGCGACGTGGTCATCGTCAGCGGGGAGATCGGACTGCACGGCGTGGCCATCATGAGCGTGCGCGAGGGCCTGGAATTCGGGGTGGACATCGAGAGCGACTGCGCGGCGCTCGGCGGCCTCGTCGAGGCCATGCTCGCGGTCACCTCGGACCTGCACGTGCTCCGCGACCCCACCCGGGGCGGGGTCGCGGCCGCCCTCAACGAGATCGCGGCCGCCTCCGGGACCGGTGTGGTCCTCCAGGAGGGCAAGGTCCCGATCCCGGACCCGGTCGCCAACGCCTGTGCGATCCTCGGCCTCGACCCCCTGTACGTGGCGAACGAGGGGAAGCTGGTCGCGTTCGTACCGCGCGAGCACGCCGAAGCGGTCCTCGACGCGATGCGCGCCCACCCGCTGGGACGCCGCGCCGCGGTGATCGGGGAGGCGGTGGAGTCCCACCCCGGTCTCGTCGTCGCCCGCACGGGCCTGGGCGGGACGCGCGTGGTGGACCTGCCGCTGGGGGAGCAGCTGCCGCGGATCTGCTGATCCCGGGGGAGGCCCGGTCCCCCCGTCGCGCCGGAAGAAGGGATGATGTTCGACATGACATTCGAACATCCCGCCGAGAAGAACGAGGACGGCCACGTCGGCCCGTTCGAGAAGCTGGCCGAGCTGGCCTCCAACTTCACGAGTTCGGCGGCCTTCTTCGTGGTGTGCGTGGCCCTGGTGGCCAACGTCGTGGTCGTGCACGTCCTGCACCTGTCCACGAGCTGGCAACACCTCGCGGGCGACGCCGTGGCCTCCGTCGCCCTGCTCCTGCTGGCCCTGCTCAAGAACTCCGAACGGCGGGCCGAGCACGCCATCCAGCGCAAGCTGGACGCCATCGCCGCCGCGCTGCTGGAACAGCACTCGGGCAGGCCGGGCACGGCGCACGAGGAGCTGGAGAAGGCGATCGGCATCGAGGAGCGCCAGTAGGGCCGGTCCGGTCGCCACGCGTAGGCGGCCCTCCCGGCCGCCGGGCGGGAAGGGCCGCCTTCGCTCAGTCGGCCTTCGCTCAGTCGGTCGAGTGGGGCATGATCTCCCGAGCCTCCCGCACCACCCTGTGCGAGGCCTCGACCAGCGCGGGCAGGTCCTCGTCGGGGAAGGCCATCGCGCCGTCGTCGAACGAGATCAGGTACCGCGGCATACGTGGCTCCCTCGGCCTTCGGCCTCCTTGGGCTGCCTCTCACCCTACGACGACGCCTCCGCTCAGGACCGGCGTTCAGTCGGCTTCCGAAGGAAAGACCTCAGGCGTCGACGCCCGAGAGCGGGTCCTCGCCCGAGGCGGAGTCGGGGGCCGCCGCGGCGGCCAGGGCGGCGTTGCGGCGACCGACGACGACGGTCGCCGCTGCCGCGCTGAGCGCGAACGCCAGCGCCAGCACGGCCGGCCGGTCGAGCCGGTGCCGGGTGAAGTGGTCGACGGAGTAGCGGCCCGGCCCGGCGAGTCCCAGTCCGGCCGCCACGTAGCCGAGGAAGGCCGGGTACTCGAAGCCCCCGCCCTGCGCGAAGAACCCCGCCGGCGCGTGCACCGACACGGCGCCCGCCATCGCGCCCGCCGCGGCGGCGCCCGCCGCCGGGGTCGCGAGCCCGAGCGCCAACAGGGCGCCACCGCCCGCCTCGCCGAGCCCCGCCGCGAGCGCGCTCGGCCGGCCGGGGGCGAAGCCCATGTGTTCCATGGCCTTCGCGGTGCCGTCGAGGCCGCCACCGCCGAACCAGCCGAAGAGCTTCTGCGTGCCGTGTGCCATCAGCACCCCGCCCGCCCCCAGTCGCAGGGCGAGCAGTCCGAGGTCCTTGCGGCGGTGGATGTCCATGGGGCCGAGGCCTTTCCGTGGGCGTGAGGGTGTGAGGGGGAGCGTTCGGGATCGGTCGTACCGGGTCCCAGCTTGACGGTGGCACGGGGCCCGCGCACCCGATGCGTACGCCGGAAGGGGTCCCGGCCTCACACGGGGGCGGGCGGCCGCAGTGATTGCCGGACGGCCCAGGCCACCGACACCAGGGGCACCGCGACCACCGCGCCGACGACGCCCGCGGCGATGGCGCCGGCCACCACCGACAGGGCGACGACCACCGGATGCAGCCGCACCGCCCAACTCATCACGAGCGGATGCAGCAGATGGCCCTCGATCTGCCCGATGACCACGATCAGCGCGACCACCAGGCACGCCACCAGCGGCCCCTTCGCGGCCAGGGCGACGACGGCGGCCACCGCGAGGGCGACCGGGGAACCGATCAGCGGGATGAACGCGGCGAAGAACTCCAACAGGGCGAGGGGCACGGCCAGCGGCACTCCCAACGCGAACAGCGCGACGCCGACGAGGATGGCGTTCGTCCCGGCGACGAGCAGGATGCCGTGGGTGTAGCCGGTGAACGTCCGCCACGCCGCCCGTCCGGCGGTCGCCACCCGGTCCGCCGCGGTCGGCGGGAGCTGCGTGCAGAACCAGGCCCACTGTCGATCGCCCGAGTGGATGAAGAAGACCGAGCAGAACAGCGCCAGGGCGATCACGGTGAAGATCTCCACGAGCCGGCCGGCGCCACTGACCGCGGTGCTCAGCAGGGTCGACCGGTGGCTCGACAGGTAGGAGGTGATGCGCGCCTGCAAGTCGTCCAGGGCGTGCGGGTCCAGGCGCAGCGGCGGCTGCTCCAGCCAACGCTGGATCCGACCCAGGCCGTCCTTGAACTCCGCGAGCAGATTGGTCCACTCGGAGGCGATCGTCTCGCCGACGAACGCGAACGCGCCGAGCAACAGCAGGATGCTGCCGACCAGGGCGCACGCGACGGCGAGCGGGCGGGGCATCCACCGGGCCAGGAGGCCCGTCAGGGGACGGAGCACGGCGGTGACCACGAGGCCGAGGAAGACGGCCACGCCGACCTCGTGGAACCGGCCCAGGACCGCGAACACCGCGTACGTCACGGCCCCCACGGCCAGCAGCCGCCAGGAGTACGCGGCGACCGTGCGCAGCAGCGGCGAGACGTGGGGCGTGCCCGCCGGCAGCGGAGGTCGCGGACGCCGGGGGCGGCCGGTCGCGCGCGGGCGGGCCGGCCGGGGTGCCGACCGCGCCGCGGATCGCCTGGTCATGGCAGTGCCCCACCTCCGGAAGTGTTCCTCGACAGGTTCCACGGCACGCCGCGTCCCCTGCGGGCGCGACGTCACATTCGCCCGAACGAACCGGCGGATACCCCCGTTTCACCCGCGGGCGTTTGTCCGTGAGGGAGGTCGGGCAGACGGTGCGTCATGGCTGAGCTCACGGGTGGGAACCAGGGGACGATCACGACCAGCGTCCCCGCGAGACTGGACCGGCTGCCGTGGTCGCGGTGGCACTGGATGATCGTGATCGGGCTGGGGACCGTGTGGATCCTCGACGGCCTGGAAGTCACGATCGTCGGCAACATCGCCGGTCGGCTCTCCGAGGACGGCAGCGGCCTCAGCATCACGGACGCCCAGGTCACCGGTGTCGCGGCGGCCCTGTACGTGGCCGGGGCCTGCGCCGGGGCGCTGTTCTTCGGACGCCTCACCGACCTGTTCGGCCGCAAGAAGCTCTTCCTGATCACCCTCGGCGTCTACCTGGCGGCGACCGCGCTCACCGCCGTGTCCTTCTCGCCCTGGTGGTTCTTCGTCTTCCGCTTCCTCACCGGTTTCGGCATCGGCGGCGAGTACGCGGCCATCAACTCCGCGATCGACGAGCTGATCCCCAGCAAGTACCGCGGGCGCGTCGACCTCATCATCAACGGCAGCTTCTGGCTCGGCGCGGTCGCCGGCGCACTGCTGTCCGTCCTCGCGCTCGACACCGACATCTTCCCGGCCTGGCTCGGTTGGCGGCTCACGTTCGCGCTCGGCGTCGTCCTCGGCCTGGTGATCCTGCTCGTCCGCCGGCACGTGCCCGAAAGCCCCCGGTGGATGTTCATCCACGGCCAGGGCGAGGAGGCGGAGAAACTCGTCGCCGACGTCGAACGCCAGGTGGAGCGCGAGAAGGGCGCCCCGCTCCCCGAACCAGGGGAGGCCATCACCATCGAGCAGCGCGGCAGCATCGGATTCGGGGAGATCGCCAGGACCGTCTTCCGGTCCTACCCGCGGCGTGCCGTGCTCGGCCTGTCCCTCTTCATCGGCCAGGCGTTCCTCTACAACGCGATCACCTTCGGCTTCGGCACCATCCTGGTCCGGTTCTTCGACGTCTCCAGCTCGGTCACCGGCTACTACTTCGCCGTGATCGCCTTCGGCAACTTCCTCGGACCGCTGTTCCTGGGCCGGTTCTTCGACACCATCGGCCGCCGGCCGATGATCGCCGGCACCTACGTCCTGTCCGGCCTGCTGCTCTTCGGCACCGCCTGGCTCTTCGGAGCCGGCATGCTCACGGCCTTCACGATGACCGCCTGCTGGTGCGTGGTGCTGTTCTTCGCCTCCGCCGGGGCGAGTTCGGCGTACCTGACCGTCAGCGAGATCTTCCCGATGGAGACACGGGCGATGGCGATCGCCTTCTTCTACGCGGTGGGCACCGCCGCCGGCGGCATCTCGGGTCCGCTGGTCTTCGCGGACCTCACCTCCAGCGGAGTGGTCGCCGACGCCGTGCTCGCGTTCTGCATCGGGGCCTCGCTGATGGTGGCGGCCGGCTTGGTCGCGGTCTTCTTCGCGGTGGCGGCGGAGGGCAAGTCCCTCGAATCGATCGCCACCCCCCTCTCCGCCCGCGCCACCGGGGAGCAGGGCGGTACCGAGGGCGGGCCGCGGGCGACGGACCGTGCGGAGAGCCGCACCCCACTCGGGTGACGGTCGTCCCCGGCCGGGACCTCACGCCCGGGCGCACGGCCCGGGCGTGACCCGGACGGCTGTGGACAAGTCCTTCGAACACGACAGGTCCGCGCCGTGCTCGTAGCGTCGTCGGCATCAGGGGGCCTGGTGCCCCGAAGGGCGAACTCTCCTGACGGGAGGGCATGCCGATGCCGGAAGACGCTTCCGTGTCCAGCCTGCTGCGCGTCCACCGAGGCTCCGCCGAACCCGAGGAACTGGCAGCGATCGCCGTCGTGGTCGCCTGCCTCGCCGGGCGCCTGTCCCGGGCGGCGAGCCCCCCTCAGGAGACGAGGCACCACCGCCGGCATCCGCGCCCCGGAGGGCACGGATGCTGGGCGGGGTGCTGGGCCTGCCGGTGACACCGGCAGGCCGCACGGACCTCAGTCCCGCCTGAGGACGGTCATCATGGCCGTCAGGAGCGCCTCCTGGGGGTCGGCGACCGCGTCCTCGCAGCGCCAGGCCACGAACCCGTCAGGCCGCACGAGCACCGCGCCCCCGGCGCCGATCTCGTGGACCTCCGTCCAGTCGGCGTCGGCCGGCTGGACCAGGTCGGCGTCGGCCGCGGAGCCGATCGTGTACCCGGCCAGGCGCGCGGACAGCTGCTCGGCCACCTGCGCCGCCGCCGCCCGCCACGGGGTTCCCGCCGCGCTCAGCAGCACGAAGGACCGCTCGTACAGGTCGAGCAGCGAGATGCGCTCCCCGGCCCTGGTCACCCACATGTGCGGGGCCCTGGTGCCCACGTCACCCTTCAGGCGCAACGCCTCGGGGATGATCGGCCGGCCCGGGTCACCGCCGACGACCGCGCCCTGCGGGTAGCAGTAGCCCATCGCCGTGGTCAGGACCCCGCTGCCGGGGCCCCCGCCCATGGTCGGCGGCGGGGTGTACCCCGGGTGGCTGTGTTCCGCGGAACGCGCCGAGGCCCGCAGGCTCGTGGCCCGGGCCACCGGCAGCCGCTCGGCCTCGTACGTGTCGAGCAGTTCCTGGCCGGCCGCTCCCTGGAGCACCGCCGCGATCTTCCAGGCGAGGTTGTGCGCGTCCTGGATACCGGTGTTCGAACCGAACGCCCCGGTCGGGGACATCTCGTGGGCCGCGTCGCCGACCAGGAAGGCCCGGCCCGAGGAGTACCACTCCGCCACCCGTTCGGCCGCGTGCCAGGGGGCCCGGCCGCCGATCTCCACGTCCAGGTCGGGCACGCCGACCGCCGCGCGGATCTGGCGCGCGCAGCGTTCGTCCGTGAAGTCCTCCAGTGTCTCCCCGTTCTCGGGGTGCCAGGGGGCGTGGAAGACCCACTGGGTCTCGTTGTCGACCGGCAGCAGGGCCCCGTCCGCGCCCGGGCGCATCAGGTAGCACACGATGAACCGGACGTCCCCGAGGACCTCGATGAGCTGCTCGGAACGGAACGTGATGCTCACGTTGTGGAACAGTTCACCGCTGCCCGTCTGGGGGATGCGCAGCGCCTCGCGCACGGGACTGCGCGGGCCGTCCGCGGCGATGAGGAAGTCGGCGCGCACGGTGAGGTGCTCGCCCGTCTCCCGGTCCTTCACCAGGGCGGTGACGCCTTCCTCGTCCTGGTCGAAGCTCATCAGCTCGGTGGAGAACCGCACGTCCGCGCCCTGTGCGCGGCTCTGCTTGGCCAGCTCCGGCTCGATGTTGTTCTGGCTGCACAGGCACCAGCCGGTGGGGCTGAAGCGGGCGAGTGCCCTGGACGGGTCAACGCCCTTGATCAGCCAGTTGAACTCGCCCCCGACCAGGGACTGGGCTTGCAGGATGCCGTGGTTCTCCTCCAGCACGGCCGCCGCGCTGCGGATCGCCGGCTCGGCCTGAGCCGTCCGGAAGAGCTCCATCGTGCGTGCGTTGATGCCACGGCCGCGCGGGTGGACGGACGTACCGGCGTGCTTCTCGACCACCATGTGCCTGACGCCGTGACGGCTCAGGAACAGGGAGGTGGACAGGCCCACGAGTGAGCCGCCCACCACAAGGACCGGTACACGGACGTCGACTTTGTCTTCGATCAACTGAGGGCTCCTGTTTCTGTGCGGGGCGGTGCACTTTCTTATGCCCCGATCAGCCGGCAGGCCCGGGCGATTCGCCACTTCTCACCCGGACGATCCTGAGATCTGGCGTTCTGCCCACTGCTGGATGACGATGAGCGACAGCGGATCCACGCATATGCCCCTCTTCGTCCACCCTGGCAAAGAGGGAAGCGGCCCGGACCGTTCCGACCGGCGCAGCGGACGCGGCACACCCCGGGAACACGTCCCCGGCGACCACGTCCCACGACCGAGACCCTCACGAAGGAGTGAGCAGATGACAACCGCCCTGTCCGAGAGGGTGTCCCAATCGGCTTTCGACGGATCCATGCTCCGGGTCGTCCTGCTGATGGACCTGCACGAAGGCGTCCAGCAGCAATTCTTCGACGCCTACGAGCAGCTCCGCCACGACATCGCCTCGGTTCCGGGGCACCTCGGCGACCAGCTGTGCCAGTCGTTCGAGAACCCCTCCCAATGGCTCATCACCAGTGAGTGGGAGAGTGCGCCCCAGTACCTCGCCTGGGTCAACAGCGAGCACCACGCCGAACAGGTCAAGCCGCTCGGCGCCTGCGCCCGCAGCATGCGACCGCTGAAGTTCACCGTGCTGCGCGAGACCGGCAAGCGCTACGACCGGCCCGAGCTGACGCCCTCCGTACGGCTCCAGCCCACGCCCCGCCTCGGCGCCGGGATCGTCCGCCACGCCCTGACCTTCACGGTCAAGCCGGGCAGCGAGAAGGCCGTCGCCGACCTCCTGTCCTCCTACGACTCCCCGGCGGCCGAGGTCGACGCGCACACCCGCCTGTGCCGCACCTCCCTCTTCATGCACGGCAACCGGGTGGTCCGGGCCGTCGAGGTCGAAGGCGACCTCACCGCGGCCCTGCGCCACGTGTCCGAGCAGCCGGAGGTCCGCGCCGTCGAGCAGGCCATCAACCCCTACCTCGAACAGGACCGCGACCTGGCCGACCCCGAGTCCGCCCGCCTGTTCTTCATGAAGGCGGCGCTCCCGGCCGTCCACCACGTGGCCGAGCACGGCGCCGACGACGCCCCCGTGACCCGGCACGCGCTGTTCTACCCGGCACGGGAAGGCCGCGGCGCCGAGCTCGCCGAGTTCCTGTCCCAGCAGGACGAGCGGGCCGCGGCGCGGCCCGACGGCCCGGTCCGCAGCAGCAGCATCTTCCAGCGCGACGACATCGTCGTGCGCCTCCTCGACGTGTCGCTCCCCGCGGGCGCCGAACTCGCCGCCGCCTTCGAGATCGAAGGACCGCGCGCCGAGGCGACCCTCGAACGGCTGCTCGCGGCGCCGTCCGGGGCCGACGGCCCGGCAGCTCCCCACCCCATGACCCCGGTCACCGACCGCCGGGCACCCGAACGGTCCTGAGGACCGCCCGGTATCCGCGGCCCGCCCGGGCCACCACCACCCCGCCCCGCGCCCCTGTCGAGGCAACCCGCACGCCTGGAGGAAGTCAGTCATGAGCACACATCGCCCACGCATCGTCGACCTCAGCGAGACCCAGCCCAACCGCAGGCGCGGAGGCGACCTGAGAGCGGTGCTCACCCCGACCTCGGTCGGCTCGACCAGCGGGTTCATGGGTCTGGCCGTCATGGCCCCGGGCGAGTCGATCGCCGAGCACTACCACCCGTACTCCGAGGAGTTCGTGTACGTGGTCGCCGGCAACCTGGAGGTCGACCTCGACGGGGAGGCCCACCCGCTGCGCGTCGACCAGGGGCTGCTGGTGCCGCTGAACGTCCGCCACCGTTTCCGCAACGTCGGCGACACCGAGGCCCGCATGGTCTTCCACCTGGGCCCGCTCGCCCCCCGGCCGGAACTCGGCCACGTCGACACCGAAGAGGCCCCGCACCCGCACGAGTCCGCGTGGGACCAGCGGCCACCCGAGCACTCGGAGGTCGTCGCATGACCCGCCGACGGGTGGCCGTGACCGGGGTCGGCGTCGTCGCCCCCGGTGGCATCGGCACCCGCGCCTTCTGGGACCTGCTCTCCAACGGGCGCACCGCGACACGGGGCATCACCCTCTTCGACCCGACCGGGTTCCGCTCCCGGATAGCCGCGGAGGTCGACTTCGACCCCGCCGACCACGGGTTCACCCCCGGCGAGGCGGAGCGACACGACCGGTACATCCAGTTCGCCCTGGTCGCCGCGCGCGAGGCGGTGGCCGACGCCGGCCTCCACCTCGACTCCGACGAGGCCTGGCGCACGGGAGTCTCCCTGGGCACCGCCGTCGGCGGAACCACCCGCCTGGAGCACGACTACGTCGCCGTCAGCGACAAGGGCGCCTGGTGGGACGTCGACCACCGGCTCTCCTCGCCCTTCCTGCACCGGGCGTTCACCCCCGCGACGCTGGCTTCCGCCGTCGCGGAACAGACGGGCGCCCGCGGACCCGTACAGACCGTCTCGACGGGCTGCACCTCGGGCCTCGACGCGATCGGGTACGCGGTCC
This sequence comes from Streptomyces sp. NBC_01426, assembly GCF_036231985.1. Taxonomy (GTDB): domain Bacteria; phylum Actinomycetota; class Actinomycetes; order Streptomycetales; family Streptomycetaceae; genus Streptomyces. Next base: position 693,240 of record NZ_CP109500.1, on the reverse strand, counting down.
ACGCCATCCAGGAGGGCCGGATGGACGTGTGCATCGCCGGCGCCTCGGACTCTCCCGTCTCCCCGATCACCGTGGCCTGCTTCGACGCCATCAAGGCGACCTCGCCGAACAACGACGACCCCGCCCACGCGTCCAGGCCGTTCGACGCCGACCGCGACGGGTTCGTCCTCGGCGAGGGCGGAGCGGTCCTCGTCCTGGAGGAGCTGGAGCACGCCCGCGCTCGCGGCGCGACCGTCCACTGCGAGATCGGCGGGTACGCCACCTTCGGCAACGCCCACCACATGACCGGCCTCACCACCGAGGGGCTGGAGATGGCCCGGTCCATAGAGACCGCCCTCGGGCAGGCCCGGGTCAACGCCGCGGAGATCGACTACGTCAACGCGCACGGCTCCGGGACCAAGCAGAACGACCGGCACGAGACCGCGGCCGTCAAGCGGGTGCTCGGCGACCACGCCTACCGGACGCCGATGACCTCCATCAAGTCGATGGTCGGCCACTCGCTCGGTGCCATCGGCGCCATCGAACTCGCCGCCTGCGTCCTCGCGATGACCCATCACGTGGTGCCGCCGACGGCGAACTACGAGACCCCCGACCCGGAGTGCGACCTGGACTACGTGCCGAAGACGGCCCGCAGCCACACCCTGCGCAGCGTGCTCTCCGTCGGCAGCGGATTCGGCGGATTCCAGTCCGCCGTCGTCATGACCCAGCCGAAGGAGGTGCGCGCGTGAACAGTCGCTCCGAGGGAGCCTCGGTCATCACCGGCATCGGGGTGGTCGCGCCCAACGGGATCGGGATAGAAGCCTTCTGGAAGGCGACCCAGGCCGGCGACAGCGTCCTGGACCGCGTCAGCCGACAGGGCTGCGAGCACCTCCCGCTGCGCATCGCGGGGGAGGTGCGGGGCTTCGACCCCGGCACCCTGGTCGAGGACCGCTTCCTCGTACAGACCGACCGGTTCAGCCACTACGCGCTCGGCGCCGCCGACCTCGCCCTGGAGGACGCGCGGCTCGCGCAGGCCGACTACGCCGACGACGCCTTCTCGGTCGGGGTCGTCACGGCGGCCGGCTCGGGCGGCGGCGAGTTCGGGCAGCGCGAACTGCAACGGCTGTGGGGGCAGGGCCCCCGCTACGTCGGCCCGTACCAGTCGATCGCCTGGTTCTACGCCGCCAGTACCGGACAGATCTCCATCCGACGCGGGCTCAAGGGCCCGTGCGGGGTGGTCTGCGGGGACGAGGCCGGCGGGCTGGACGCCTTCGCCCACGCCGCCCGGGCCATCCGGCAGGGCAGCCGGGCGATGCTGGTCGGCGCGACGGAGGCACCGCTCGCCCCCTACTCGGTCGTCTGCCAGCTGGGCTACGAGGGTCTGAGCACCGACGACGACCCCGAGCGGGCCTACCGCCCCTTCACCGCGAAGGCGTCGGGCTTCGTACCCGCCGAAGGCGGCGCGATGTTCGTCGTCGAGGACGCCGAGTCCGCCGAACGGCGCGGTGCGACCGTCCGCGCCGTCGTGGCGGGCCACTGCGCGACCTTCACCGGACCGCACCGCTGGGAGGAGTCGGGCGAGGGCCTGTCCCGCGCCATCCGCGGCGCCCTCCGCGAGGCGGACTGCGCCCCCGAGGAGATCGACGTGGTCTTCGCCGATGCCCTCGGGATCCCCGCCGCCGACACGGCCGAGGCGTGGGCCATCACCGACGCCCTCGGGAGTCGCGCGAGCCGGGTGCCCGTCACGGCGCCCAAGACCGGGACCGGGCGGGCCTACTGCGCCGCCGGCACCCTCGACGTGGCCGCGGCCGTGATGGCACTGGAACACGGCGTCGTCCCCCCGACGCCGAACGTCTTCGAGGTCTGCCACGACCTCGATGTGGTCACCGGCAGCGCGCGCCCCGCACGGATGCGGACCGCGCTCGTGCTCAGCCGGGGCCAGATGGGCTCGAACTCGGCCCTCGTCCTCCGCAGAGGACCGGAATCCGCCGTGTAGGGCGCGCCACGCCGGCGCCGCCGGCCCACCCGCCCTCGTAGGAAGAGAGAAGGCACCATGTCCGACCGCCTCACGATGGAAGAGCTGGCTTCCCTGATGAAGGGCGCCGGCATCACCGTCGACCCCGTCGAGCTGACGAGTCGCCCGGAATCCCGGTTCGACGAGTACGGCCTCGACTCGCTGGGCCTGCTCGGCATCGTCGGTGAGCTGGAGAACCGGCGCGGCCGGGCACTGCCCACCGACGCCGACCGCTGCGCGAGCCCGCGCGAGTTCCTCGACCTCGTCAACAACAGCCTCATGACAGGAGCCTGACATGCCCGGCCACACCGACAACGAGATCACCGTCAACGCACCCGTCGACGTCGTGTGGGAGGTGACCAACGACCTCCAGAACTGGCCGCAGCTCTTCAGCGAGTACGCCTCGATCGAGATCCTCGACCGCGTCGGGGACACCACGAAGTTCCGGCTGGCCATGCACCCCGACGAGAACGGCGTGGTGTGGAGCTGGGTGTCGGAGCGGACCGTCGACCGCGAGGGCCTCACGGTCAAGGCGCGCCGGGTCGAGACCGGCCCGTTCGCCCACATGAACATCCACTGGGAGTACCACCCGGTATCCGGCGGCGGCACCCGGATGCGCTGGGTCCAGGACTTCGCGATGAAGCCCGACGCGCCGGTCGACGACGCCTGGATGACCGACAACATCAACCGCAACTCCCGCACCCAGATGGCCCTCATCCGGGACAAGATCGAACAGCTGGAGCGGGAGAGCCGCGAGCCCGTGACCAGTCAGCGCTGACGGACGAAAGGCACAGCACCATGCACCAGGCTCTCATCGTGGCCCGCATGGCCCCCGGTTCCGCGCCCGACATCGCCGGCCTGTTCGCCGCGTCGGACGCGGGCGAACTGCCCCACCTGGTCGGGGTCAAGAGCCGCAGTCTCTTCCAGTTCGGGGACGTGTACCTCCACCTGATCGAGTCCGACAAGCCACCGGCCCCGGCGATCGCCCAGGTGACCGACCACCCGGAGTTCCGGGACCTCAGTGACCGGCTCTCCGTGTTCATCAGTCCCCACGACCCGCAGACCTGGCGGAGCCCGAAGGACGCCATGGCCCAGCAGTTCTACCGCTGGGAGCGCTCGGCCGGCCGGTAGCCGGCCCGGCGTCCACGCCACGCACACCCGCCACACCGCGACGGCTCTGCCCCGTTCCCAGGGGGCAGAGCCGTCGGTGCGCACACCCGGCCGATCAGCCGAGGCCCGCCCGGTCGGCGGCCGCCACGACGTGGTCGCGCGAGGCCCGCGCCTCCTCCCGCAGCGCGGACAGGTCGACGTCGAGGAGCCGGCCGTCCCACTTGCGGACCTGCCCCGCCACGAACACGGCATCGACGTTGCGCGCGTCCGCACCCAGTACGACGGTCCCCACCGCGTCGTTGAGCGGCATGTTGTTGACGTCCTCGCCGCGGATGACCAACACGTCCGCCTGCTTGCCCACCGTCAGCGAACCGGTCACGTCCGCCAGCCCGTTGGTCCGCGCGCCCTGGAGGGTCGCGAAGTCCAGCACGTCGAGCGTGCCGATCCGCGACGGCTCCCGGTCCGTGCCGTACACCGCGGCCACGGCGCGCATGCGTTGGATCGCGTGCAGGGTCCGCATCTGCGTGAACATGTCGCCGGCCAGCGCCACCTCCACGTCGATGCTCAGGCCCGGCCGGACACCGGCCCCGAGCGCCTCGTCGACCGCGGGGACGGCGCTCTCCAGGCCGATCTGCGCGTCCGAGGTCGGGGCCAGCGCCACGGTCGTCCCGCTCGCACCGATGGCCCGCCAGGCATCGGGGGTCAGGCCCGTCGCGTGGATCAGCGTGACCTCCGGCCCCAGCAGTCCGGCGCGTTCCCACCGCGACACGGCCCGCGAGGAGGCCGCGCCGAACACCGCGTCCACGCTCACACCCACACCCACCTCCCGTGCGGTACACGCCAGTTCCGGACCGTAGGCAAGCCACAGCCCGGCGATCTCGTCCGTTGCCAGGGCGGCGAGCCGGAAGGTCAGCAGGTCGCTTCCGTACGTGTCGCGAAGCCGACCCAGGTCGGCCGGCCACTGCTCGTCCCAGTCGCCGAAGTGCGGACCCATGGCCGCGTGCACCCCGCGGATGCCCGTGTCGATCAACGCGCGCACGGCGCTGTCCGAGTGCTCCGCGCTGCGGGAGTTGTGCGAGAAGTCGAGCATCGTCGTGATCCCGCAGTCCAGCGCCGACAGCGCCGCCAGCCTGGTGCCGACGTACATGTCGTGCGGCCGGTAGACCGGCGCGTACCCCGCCAGGGTGGTCCGTGCGTAGGCTCCCAGGTCGTCCACGTCGGGCATCACCCGGCGCAACTGGCCCTGCCAGGCATGCCGGTGGGTGTCCACGAAGCCGGGAGTCAGCACGCAACCGGTCGCGTCGACGACCACGGCGTCGACGGCCGCGCCCCGAGCGGCGAGGTCCCGGCCGACGGCTGCGATCACCTTCCCCTCGATCAGGAGGTCGCCCACGGGCAGGACACCGGTACGGGGATCCATCGTCACCACGGTCGCGCCGGTGAGCAGGACACGGCGCCGCGCGTCGGGCACGCGCAACCGGTCGAGCAGGGCCGCGCGGGTGGCGTCGTTCAGATACATGGGGGAGCGGTCCGATCGGGGGGAGGGGGAGGAGAGGCCGTCTCGGTCGAGCCGGCCCACTCATCGTGTGACCGCCCCCGCGTCCGAACCAGGCCCCACCGAGCCGGGCCCCACCGAACCCGGGTGCGCCACACCCGGGATGCGGGCCACCGTTGTGCCGCACCACCAGGCCCGTCAGGATCGTCAGGCGCCCGAGCCCCAGGGGAACCATTCGCCCCAATGGTGCGTGTCTGGAGGAAAGCACCCTGACACCACGGGAAAGGACGACCCTTGAACACCACCACATCGACGGCTTCGGGCTCGCGCCGACGCGCGATCCTCGCGCTCGGGGCGGGGGCGGCACTGACCGCGGCCCTCCCGATGGGCGGGACCGCGTACGCCTCGGACCCGGAAGGCGACCTCGTGGCACGCCGGTTCGGGGAACTGGAGCGACAGCACTCGGCCCGCGTCGGCGTGTTCGCCCTCGACACCGCCACCGGCCGGACCGTGAGCCACCGGGCCGACGAACTCTTCCCGATGTGCTCGCTGTTCAAGACGCTCGCCGCGGGAGCCGTCCTGCGCGACCTCGACCGCCGCGGGGAGTTCCTCGCCAAGCGCATCCACTACACCGAGAAGGACGTCAAGGAGGCCGGACACACGCCGATCACCTCCAAGCCCGAGAACCTCGCCCACGGCATGACCGTCGAAGAACTGTGTTCGGCGACGATCGCCTTCAGCGACAACGCCGCCGGCAACCTCCTGCTGCGCGAACTCGGCGGGCCGACCGCCGTCACCCGGTTCTGCCGCTCCCTCGGGGACGGGACGACCCGGCTCGACCGCTGGGAGCCCGAACTCAACTCGGCCGAACCCGACCGGATCACCGACACCACCACGCCCCGGGCCATCGCGCACACCTACGCACGCCTCACCCTCGGCGGCGCGCTCACCGCCCCCGACCGGGAACGGCTCACCGGCTGGATGCTGGCCAACACGACCAGCTCCAAGCGGTTCCGTGCCGGGCTTCCTCCGGAGTGGACGATCGCGGACAAGACGGGAGGCGGGCAGTACGCGACCAACAACGACGCGGGCATCGCCTGGCCGCCCGGCCGTCCCCCGATCGTCCTCGCGGTGCTGACGACCAAACACGATCCCGATGCCCCGGCCGACGACCCGCTCGTCGCCGAATCGGCCGCCCTGGCGGCGTCCGCCCTCGGCCACCCGAGGTAACCCCGGACCCGCCCGTCCCCCGCACCCCCGACCGGCCGGACCCCAAGCCGAGCCGGTCGGCGGCGCGGTCGCCCCCGACCGGCTCGGGGCGAAGCACTGCGTGCCCGGCGCTCAGGTGCGGGTGGCGCGATCGGTCAGGAGTTCGCGTGCGGCGCGCGTGCCCGAGGCCATGGCGCCCTGTACGGAACCCGTCGCGCGGTGGTCGCCGCACACGTACACACCGCCCTCGACCCTCGTGGTCCGGCTGAGGGGCCAGGGCGGCGGCATCGCGGGCAGCGCGCCGGGCACCGTGACGGCGGCCACGGCCTGCCACCGGGTCGCGTCCGTCCCATACACCTCGGACAGGACGGACACCAGCGCCGATCGGCCCGCGGGGGTGTCGTCCCCGAGCACCGAGGTCGACACCAGGGTGCGGCCGTCGACGGAGTAACCGGGGACCACCTCCGTCAGCACGCACGTGTTGAGGAACCGCCGCCGGCTGTCGACCAGCAGGGTCGGTTCGCGCAGCGGCGAGATGGGGGTCGCGTGGTAGTAGGTGGTGACCGTGCGCGTCGGGCCGGGCTCGCCCAGCGCCGGTACGAGCGCGGACGCGCACGCCGTGTCGGTGGCGACCACGACGCCGGTGGCCTCCAGGGCGGTCCCGTCCGCGAGGACCACTCCGGCGCCGGACACGGCGGAAACGCGCGCCTCCAGCTCCAGGGAGCCCTCGGGCAGGCCGCCCGCCAACTGCTCGGGCACCGCCCCGATCCCGTTGGAGGGCAGGGTGAGGGTTCCCCGGATCATGCTGCGCCAGGTCAGGTGGAACATCCGGCTCGACGTCTCCAGCTCGTCCTCCAGGAAGACGCCCGCGAGGAACGGACGCATGAAGGCGTCGACGAGGGCGTCGTCCACCCCCCAACGCGCCAGTTCCCGCCGGGTCGTACGTTCCGGAAGCCGCCGCAGCGCCCGAACGGGCGCCAAGGTGTCCACCGCGGTCAGCGCGCCGAGTCCGGCCAGTCCGCGGAGCGGGGTGCGTCGACCGGTCAGCAGCGCGGCCGCGTCGCCCGGGCGCCTGGTCGGGTCCCCGAACCGCACCCGACCGCCGTCCGGCATGTGGGTCAGGACTCCCGGGGTGAAGGGGCGCAGTCGCAGGTCGCGCAGGTTCACACGGCGCTTGACCTGCGGGTAGGCGGTGTTGAACACCTGGAACCCGCGATCCAGTACGAACCCGTCCCGAAGGTCGCTGCGCATCCTTCCGCCGACTCCGTCGGACGCCTCCAGCACGCGCACCCGTACTCCCGCCCGTGCCAGGTCGAGCGCGCAGGTGAGACCGGCGAGCCCGGCCCCCACGACGATCACATTGCCCTGCCGGTCACGACTGCTCACGGGTACCTCCTGGTGGCGGCTTCACCCAGTGTTTCGCCGGCCGGGACCGGATCGGATGCGGTGGACCGTCGCCACGCGTCGATTACGGAAATCGGGTGATCATTCGATCCGGTCCGTCACGGGAGTCCGCTGTCGGTCGGCCCCGCCGCCACGGGGACACCGCCGAGGACCAGGTGAGGGCCCACGACCGGCCCCGCACCTGGTGGGGCCGGCGTTCGCGGAGGAGGATGGCGTCATGAACCAGCCCGCGCCGTCGAGACGCGGTCCACGGGAGCGACTCGGCGCCGGCCTCTTCGCCCGCGTGGCCGGACCCGAGGGCCGGGCGAACCGCGCCCGCATCCACGGCGCCCCCGGACCCCGCTGGTTCGGGCCCGAGCGTCCCATCCGCACCGTGCACGGGGACGCCTCGATGTTCGTCGGCGGCCTCAGCGCCCTCCTGCTCCAATCGCTGCACCCGCTGGCGATGGCCGCCGTCGCGGCGCACTCCGGATTCCGCGGCGACCCGTGGGGGCGGCTCCAACGCACCAGCACCTTCCTCGCGGTGACCACCTACGGCACCGCCGAGGACGCGCAGCAGGCGGTCGACCGGGTACGGGCCGTACACGAACGGGTCCGCGGCCGGACGCCCGACGGTCAGGCCTACCACGCGGCGGACCCGCACCTGCTGGGCTGGGTCCACGCGGCGGAGGTCGACAGCTTCCTCCGCGCCCACCAGCGCTTCGGCGCGCATCCCCTCGACCCCGCCGGCTGCGACGCGTACCTCGCGGACACCGCCCGGGTGGCCCGCGCGCTCGGGGTGCAGGACCCGCCCCGAAACAGGGCGGAGCTGGCCCGCCTGCTCGCGGCGTACCGACCGGACCTCCGCGCCACGCCCCAGGCCCGGGAGGCGGCGCGCTTCGTCCTGCGCCACCCGCCCCTGCCCAGGGCGGCCCGCGGACCCTATGCCGTGCTCGCCGCGAACGCGGTCGCCCTGCTGCCGCCGTGGGCACCGGGACTGCTGGGGCTGTCCGGGGCGCGAGGCGGCGTGAGCGGTGGCCTCGTACGACTCTCCGGACACGCCCTGACCGGCTCCATCAGGTGGGCGATGGCCCCGCCGCCGCCCGGACCACCGGGGTGACCACCGGACCTGCCCCCAGGACCCTCACACCGGAGGAGTACCGATGACCGGATGGATCGTCGCCCCCGACGCCGGGCGCGTCGAAGAGGTGAGCTGCGGACATCTCGACCAGGCCCCCGACGAGGAGCCGCCCGCGCCCGTACGCGGCTGCGAGGAGTGCCTCGCGGCCGGCGGTACATGGGTCCACCTGCGGAAATGCCTGATCTGCGGGCACGTCGGCTGCTGCGACAGCTCCCCGGGTCGGCACGCCTGGGCGCACGCCGACACCACCGACCACGCGCTGGCGCGCTCGTTCGAGAAGGGCGAGGCCTGGGCCTGGTGCTACCAGGACTCGCTGTTCCTGCTCCCCGAACCGGCCTGAGCGTCAACGCCGGCCGCGAAGTCACCGGCCACGCCGCCCCCTCCGTCTCAGGTGAGCGGGCGCAACCGCGACGGGGTGTGGCCCACCGCCGACGCCCGCGGCACGGCCGGCCCCAGCGAGGGTTCGGTCGCGCCGGCCAGCGCGCTGCCGGCCTGCCAGGCCGACCAGTCGAGGTTCCAGTCGCCGAAGCCGTTGTCGAACGGCGTCATCCGCTCGCCGCCGCTGTTCACCACCTCCACGATGTCCCCCTCCCGTACCAGGTCGAAGAACCAGGCGGCGTCGGCGGTGCTCATCCCCGTGCAGCCGTGGCTGACGTTCTCCTCGCCCTGCGCCTCCACCGACCACGGGGCGGCGTGCACGTACTCGCCGCTCCAGGTCACCCGGGTCGCGTACAGCACCGGCAGGTCGTAGAACTCGGTCGTGCCGCGCTTGATGCCGACGGTGTCCCCACGCATCCGCACCTTGGCCTCCTTGCCGAGGACCACCTTGACGCCACTGCGGGTCAGGAACCCGGCCTTGCCGGTGGTGACCGGGATCGAGCGCAGGACCCGGTCGTTGCGGCGGACCGTCATCCGGTGGGCGGCGGAGTCGGTCACCGCCTCGACGCGTTCCCCGATGGTGAGGTGCGAGGGCTCCGACGGGCCGCCGTGCAGGTCGCCGATCTCGACGCCGTCGAGACCGCTGTGCACGCGTACCTCGGTGTGGGCGGGCCAGTAACCGCGCGGCCGGTAGTGCAGGGTCGAGTCGTCGACCCAGTGCCAGGAGCCCTCGACGGCGGGCTCCGAGGTCACCTGGAGCGCCCCTTCGAGGCGGGCCCTGGCCGTCCGGTCCGCGGCCGGGACGGGGTGGCTCAGTGAGGCCGTCACGATCTGGCCCGCCCCGTACGTCCCCGAGCGCGGGCCGAACTCGACGGTCAGCCGGTCGTGTTCGCGCGGCGGCGCCGTGCGGAACGCCATCGTGACCCCGACCGGGATGCCGGCGGCGTCCTGCGCCGCCACGCGCACGGTGTAGTGCTCGCCGGCCCGCAGCGGCTCGGTGTTGGTCCAGCGGTGGTCCACCGCGCCCAGCGCGCCGCCGACATGACGGCCGTGCCCGTCCCGGACGGTCACGTGCGTCAACCGGCCCGGTTCGGCGAGGGAGATCTCCAGCGGGCCGCCCGCGTCCGTGGGCAGCGAGACGGCCTTCGCCCCGCCGTCCGTACCCGAGGCCGTCGTCTCGCGTACGACCGACCCGGCCCCGTGCGCCGTGGCCAGGGCCCGCTGGCGCTGCAACGCGCCGCACAGGCCCGCCCGGAACGCCTCGCCCCCGCAGCGCTCGTCCCCGTCCTCGTCGCCCTCGTCGCGCTCGCCGGTGTCGAGGATCCGGCCCACCAACAGGGCGAGGGAGGCGTCCGGTCCGTCGGCGCCGGGACGCGCGGGAACGGGCGCGGGGGCCGCGGCGGCGACGAGGGCGGTTCCGACCACCGCACCGCCGACCAGGCTCCACACCTTGTTCCGGCGTCGTCCTCGCGCACGGTGTGTCGATGACGTCGTCATGCAGCCCTCCCATTTCACCCACGGCCGGATGGCAGCATCAGAACGATTTCAAGGCAGGATGATGATCATGACTCGGGCATGTGGGGCCGAACGGGGTGAAAAGTGAACCCGTGCGGAGCAGCCCGACTGGCGCCCGTCGTCCCGTGCCCGTACAGGGTTGCGCCGCCCGGGAACGGTCCGAAGCGGAACGCCGGCCGAGTGGGGGCCGCCGGAGGGTGACGCCCGGACATGGCCGGAAATCGCCTCCCGAACCCGGGGCTGTGGCCCTACTCGTGGCTGTCTCCAGCCAAGATCTTTCGTAGGCTCAGAGCCGTTGCCGGTCAGGGAGGTTGACCCCCTCCCGCGGCACGTCCGTCTTCGCATGCCCGCATGCCCGCTTTCCCATCACGAACGAGTCGAGGAACCCGTGCGCCTGCCCCTTGATCGACGCCTGACCATCAGTGCCGCCCTGCTTGCCGTCGTGGCGGGTCTGGCGCCCGCGGCCACCGCCCACGCGGCCCCGTCGGCTCCGGCCGTCCCGGCCGCGCGCCCCGCCGCACAGCCGCCGGCGCCCGACCTGGCGGGCCTGGAGCAGGTGTTGCGCAACACCCTGGCCGCCGGCGCACCCGGCGCGATGACCCGTTTCACCGGTCCGGCCGGTGTGGTGAACAGGGTGGCGGGCGTCCAGGACCGGACCACCGGGGCGGCCATGGACCCCGCGGCCCGCTTCCGGATCGGCAGCGTCACGAAGACGTTCTCCACCGTCGTGCTCCTCCAACTGGTGAACGAGGGACGGATCGGCCTGGACGACCCGGTCAACCGCCACCTGCCGGGCCTGCTCCCCGACGACCGGATCACGGTGCGTCACCTGCTCACCCACCGCAGCGGGTTGTCGGACTACACGAACGTCATGTTCGCCAACACCGTGCCGGGCTTCGAGTCCGTCCGGAACAAGGTGTTCGGCTACAAGGAACTGGTCGACCTCTCCCTCGCCGAGCCGAGGACGACCGAACCGGGCGTCTCGTACAAGTACTCCAACACGAACTTCGTCGTGGTCGGGATGCTCATCGAGAAGGCCACCGGACAGCCGGTGGCCAAGGAGTACGAGCGCCGCATCATCAAGCCGCTGGGGCTCCGCAACACCTCCTACGTCCACCCCGCCACGGTGATCAAGGGCGCCCACGCCCACGGATACCTCCACCCGGACCAGGAGGGGTCCCCGCTGGTCGACTCCACCGAGCAGACGGTGTCCTGGGCGCAGACCGCCGGCGCGATGATCTCGAACCAGGCCGACCTGAGCACCTTCATGTCCGCCCTGCTGCGCGGCAAGCTGGTCCCGGCGCCCCTGCTGGACACCATGATCACCATGACGCCGACCGACACCACCAACACCCGTTTCTACGGGCTGGGCCTGCGCCGCTACGACCTCACGTGCGGGACCTCCGTGTACGGCCACACCGGCACCGTGCAGGGCTTCTACACCTACGCCTTCACCACCCGGGACGGCAGCCGCAGCCTCTCCGCGATGGCGAACACCTCGAACAGGGGCGCCGCCAACACCGCGCTGGGCGGCACGCTCGAAGCCGCGTTCTGCGGAAAGCCGGCCGCCGCGCCGGCCGCCAAGGCGCGCGGTCTCGCGATGACCCCGGCCGAGGCGGACCTGCCCGAGCGCCGCTGACCCCGGCCGGGCGCGGTACCGCGACGAACCCCGTTCTCCGCGGTATCGCGCCCGGGACAGTGACCGTGTCCGGTGCCCGCTCAGGTGTCGGCGACGACGGAGTGCGGGTCCAGATCGCGCAGGATCAACTCGTGCGCCACCCGGCCGGCGCGTTGGCCCCGACGGGCGCTGTAGGTGTGCAGCGCCTGGCGCGCCTCGTGCGGGGCGAGGGAACCGGCGGCGGCGAGCATCACGGCCGCGGTGTCGACGGCGGCCTTCGTGGCGAGGGCGGCTTGCGTGTTGGTGACCACGTCGGCCGGGCGCGGCGGATTCGCCCGCCAGATGGCCACCGCGTGGAGCGTGACGTCGGCCATGGCCTGGAGCAGCGCGACGTCCGACTCGGTCAGCGCAGTGGGGTCGCGCGTCAACAGGTGCAACGCGCCGACCTTCTGGCCCCGCACGCGCAACGGCAGTCCGTGGGCTCCCCGATACCCGGCCCTCCGGGCCAGCGGTGTCACCTCCGGCCAGGTCTCGGCGTCGACGTCGAGATCGGGCGCGTGGACGGCCGCTCCCAGACGGAAGCTGTCGGCGCAGGGACCCTGCGCCGGGTGGAGGTGGAAGAGCTCGGTCGCCTCGACTCCGTCGTCGGTGACGGCCGCCACGCGCAACCGGCCGCGTACGTTGGCGAGTATCACGGCCGCGGCGTCGACCGGGGTCAGCGCCACGCAGTTCCGGACGAGCCGGTCCAGCAGGGTCAGCGGGTCGACGTCGTCGGCGAGGGTGTCGCCCAGGCCGACGAAGGCCTCGGCGAGCTGCTGGTCGCGGGTCATGCCGATGTCACCGTTCCCTCGTACGGCCCGTCACCGGGCCTGGTCATGAGACCTGATGCGTCCCGCCATGGCCTCGCGGGCCCCGACGATCATCCTTGCGTACGATCACGTCACAGGCCGGGTGCCACTCGCGGGCCGCGACGACGGGGGTGTGCGTGTCGCCGCCCCGGTGCGCCGTCGGTCGCCGGATCAGGGACCCGACGCTCCGGGTCGAGACGGCGGGGGAGCGCGGTTACGAGGCGCACGCCCCCGCCCGGGAGCATTCCGGCGGGACCGCGTCAGCGCCGCAGCACCCTGCGCGACAGCAGGTTGCCGAGCAACTGCGCCGACTGGACCAGCACGATCAGCACGAGCACCGTCACGACCATCACCGAGGTGTCGAAGCGCAGGTAGCCGTACGTCATCGCCAGATTGCCCACCCCGCCCCCGCCGACGGTCCCGGCCACCGCCGAGAAGTCGATCAGGGCGACCAGCATGAAGGTCAGGCCGAGGACGAGCGGCCCCAGGGCTTCCGGTACGAGGACCGTGAGCAGGATGCGCAGGGGGCTCGCGCCCATGGACCGGGCGGCCTCGATCACCCCGGGCTCGACGGAGAGCAGGTTGGACTCCACGATCCGCGCGACCCCGAACGTCGCGACGACCGTCATCGGGAAGATCGCCGCGTTCGTGCCGATCATCGTGCCGACCACCTCCCGGGTGACCGGCGCGAGGGCGACGATCGCGATGATGAACGGAACCGGCCTGATGACGTTGATGAACGCTCCCAGCACCGCGTGCACCACCCGGTTCGGCAGGACGCCTCCCTTGCGCGTCGCGTACAGGGCCAGGCCCACGGCGAGCCCGCTCACCGTGGAGAGCGCCAGCGTGATCAGGACCATGTAGACCGTCTCGCCGGTCGCGTCGAGGACCTTCGGCCAGAACGTGCTCCAGTCGGCCTTCATCGCGCACCCGCCTTCGAACGGGCCTGCGCGCCGAGCCCATGGGCCACGGCATCGACCGCTGCCGCCGACCCGCGCAGTTCCAGGGTCACGCTGCCCAGCGGGCGGCCGCGCACCTCCCCGACGCCGCCGTGGACGAGGGTGAAATCGACGGCGTGCTCACGCAGGAGAGCCGAGAGCCCTTCCAAGGCGGGCGCGCCGTCGACGATCGGGACGTTCACCAGCCGTCCGGGGTGGCGGGCACCGAGCCGCTCCAGGAGCGCCGCGTCGGGCTCCGAGTGCAGGGCGGAGCGCACGAACGCCGACGTGGTCGGGTGGCCGGGGCGCGCGAAGACCTCGTACACCTCGCCGTTCTCGACGACCCGGCCGTCCTCCATGACCGCCACCCGGTCGCACAACGTGCGGACGACCTCCATCTCGTGGGTGATCAGCACGATGGTGACGCCCAGCTCACGGTTGACCCGGCGCAGCAGGGCGAGCACCTCCCCGGTGGTCTGCGGATCGAGGGCGGAAGTGGCCTCGTCGCACAGGAGCACCTTCGGGCGGGTGGCGAGCGCGCGGGCGATGCCCACGCGCTGACGCTGGCCGCCGGAGAGCTGCTCGGGGTAGCGCCCGCCGTGCCCGGAGAGGCCGACGAAGTCCAGGGTCTCCTCCGCGCGCGAGCGGGCGGCGGCACGGTCCATGCCGGCCAGACGCAGCGGGTAGAGCACGTTGCCGAGGACGGTGCGGGAGCGGAAGAGGTTGAACTGCTGGAAGATCATGCCGATGTCCCGTCGGATGGGGCGCAGTCGGCGCTCCCCGAGGGTGGCGAGGTCCTGGCCGTCCACCAGCACGCTGCCGGACGTGGGTTCTTCCAGGCCGTTGACCAGCCGCAACAGGGTGGACTTGCCCGCCCCGCTGTGCCCGACCACCCCGAAGACGGTGCCGGCTTCGACCGACAGGCTCACGCCGTCGACGGCGCGCGTCCCACCGGGGAACTCCTTGTGCACGTCGCGCAGTTCCACGCCGGCGGTCATCGCTTCAGCTGCTTCTGGATCCGGGCCACCTCGACCTGGAGGTCGGCGGCGGGCAACTCGACGTGGTGGGCGGTGCCGTTGCTCGTGCGGCGCACCTCGTCCTGCACGGCCGGCGAGGCGTACAACCGGACGATCTTCTCGAAATCGGGATCGTCCTTCCGGTCTGCGCGGGCGGCGATGACGTTGAGGTAGGGGAGGGACTGGGGGCCGGCCGGATCGTCCTTGAACAGGGCGGTCTCGGCGTCGATGCCGGCGAGTTCGGCGACCCCGTCGTTGATGATCGCGGCGTCGGTGTCCTTGAGGGTGCGCGGGGTCTGCTGGGCGTTCACCGGGGTGAGCCGGATGTGCTTCGGGTTGGCGGTGATGTCGTCCGGTGTGGCGAAGAGCCCTGCCTCCGGACGGAGTTCGATGACCTTGGCCTGTTCCAGTACGCGCAGGGCGCGGCCCTGGTTGGCCGGGTCGTTCGGCAGCGCGATCTCGGCCCGGTCGGGCAGCCGGGAGAGCTGCGTGTGCCGGCTCGAATACAGGCCGAGGGGCACCACCGTGGTCGCGGCGATGGGCGCGATGTCGGTGTGGTTCTCGGTGTTCGACTGGGCGAGGAAGACCAGGTGTTGGAAGGCGTTGAGTTCGATGTCGCCGGCGCTGAGCGCCTTGTTGGGCAGGGAGTAGTCGTCGAAGACGACGGTCTCCACGGTCAGGCCCTCCTTCGCGGCCTCCTTGGCGAGGACGTCCCACTCGGGGGAGTCGCCCGAGACGCCCACGCGGATGCGCTTCCCGTCGGAACCGCCGAGTCCGCAGCCCGAGAGGAGGAGTGCGAGGACGGCGGCGGTGGTGGCGGCGGCGCGTGCGGTACGCCGGCGCGGCAGTGCAGAGAGCATGGTGGGATCCGTAACCAGAGCGAGGGGGTGAAACGAACGTGCCTCTGGATCGTAGATCGTTTGTGAGTTCATCCCGATGGATGAAAGGTGGTGTTCATGATCATGCAATGAATGTAAGGTTTCGCGCTCTTCTCTTCGCCTTGCGTGCGCGGACCGGTGAACCGCCCGCCGCCCGGCGGATCCCCGGATGCCCACCTCCTTTGACCGGCCGGCCGCGTACCGTGACGAAGAGACCGCTGGAGGAACCGTGAGCGCACAGCCCGAGTACGTGTCCGTCCCACCGCCCCCACCGGCCGCGGCCGCCCAACTCCTCGTCCGGATCCGCGCCGACCACCGGGCACAACGGTGGGAGCCGGCCTTCGAACGGGACTGGGCCAAGGCGCTGGAGGACTCCCGCCACAGTTACACCCTCACCCCGCTGCACGATGTCGTGCGCGCCTGGCGCAGCCGGCTCGACTCGGCCCCGGCCGTCGACGCCTTCATCGCGTCCGGCATGGACGACTCCGACCACATCGCGCTCGAAGACGTCATCGGAGCCCGACCGTGATCGGTGCGCCATGGCCGGCCCGGCTCTCCCCGCAGGCCGCGACGGTGCTCGCCGGACTGCCCTCCCACGCCCGCGAGATGGCGCGCGACGTCCTGGACATCGCCGCCCGAACCCCTTGGGGCTGGCCGCAGTGGGACGCGGGCGATCCCGCGGGGGAAGACGTCCGGTCCGCCTCCATCGGACGGTTGAGCGTCATCTACCGGATCAACCGGGAAGCCGGACGCCTGTCGGTCCTGGACCTCGTCTGGTTCGGATAGACCGCCCGCCGCGCGCCCATCCTGTGCCCGTCGTGGGGAGGGGGCGCCGGGCGTGCCCCTCCCCACGACGTGGATCAGACGACCTCGTTGCGCTTCCCGGTCGCGACGTCGAAGACGAACCCGCGGATGTTCTCCTTGTGCACGACGAACGGATCGGCCTTGATCCGACCCACCGACTGCCGCACGTCCACGTCGAGGTCGGTGAACGCCTCACCGGCCCGCGCGTCCATGCAGGCGACCACGGTCACGTGCTTGGCCGGAGGCAGCGGGAGCGGGCCGGTGAAGTTCTCCGCGTAGACGGGGTTGTTGGCGAGCAGCTGATCGGTGACGGACAGGTTCGGATCCTTGTCGTGCCGAGGGGGGACCCACCCGGGCCACCGCGTGAACCGGGCGGGTTCGGACGCGGAACGGCCACGCACGCGGACGGGAACACGCGCGCGTGACCTACCGACAAGCCTCGTCGAACAGGCGGACACGGCGAGCCGGCCAGAAGGCCTCGATCGACGTCGTGCTCGTGTCCATGGGAGACAGTGAACTCACCCGACCGGGCTGCGCGCAAGGCAACAACCGTTCGAAGGGGGTGGGCGGGCGGCCCTCGCGATGCCCGGTGCGCCGCCCCGGTCGGCTCGCCCCGTGGCGCGGGCGGCCCGTTGCTCCGTGCGAGGGAGCGGGTGTCACGGGGCGGGTGGCCGTTCGTTGCCCATGCATGACAGATCTCATGGTGAAGATTCCGGCCGACTGGCTGGCCCGGGTGTTCCTCTCGCTGCGCCGGGGCTCCTCGCCGGACGCGCAGACCCTCGCTTCCGAACTGGCGCCGTTCACGGAGAAGCCCGGACAGCGGATCCCGATCCCGCGCGCGACCGTCCTGCGGACCGAGCAGGCGTTGCGGGGAGAACTCGAACGCGCCGGGACGGACGAGCGGCGGGCGCGGCTGGCGGAAGAGGCGGACTACCTGATCGGCGTCCGGGGCGGCGGCCGGATCCCCTAGATCCCCTGGCTCGCGCCGCCGGACCCCCGGGTCTGCCCGCCCCGTGTTCTCGCGGGGCGGGCGGACCGGCTCGGGGTCAGGTCAGGGCGGGTCGGTGCTGCCTCCGCGGCCCGGCCGTACGGTCGAGGTGTGGTGCGAGGGCGGTACGACGTTGGCGCCGCTGCCGACCGGGCTCCCCTCGCAGCAGGAGGACGGCGAGGAGCATCGGGGTGACGGTCAGGAGTATGAACGTCACCGCGGTGTCGCTTCCCCCGCGGGGCCTGGTCGGTCCGGCGGGCCGGGGGGTGCCGCGCGCTCCGCGCCGTCCCCCGGTTTCCGGCGGAGGCCGCCGTACGGGGAGGGCGCCGGTCCCGTCGCCGCCGCCGCGGCCAGGAGGCGTTGTACGGCCTTGGACTGGTTCACCATCCTCAGGCGACGCCCGTGCCTGCACCACTCGTCCAGGACGCGCAGGAGACCGGAGTCGGCGAAGGTGACGCGGGAGGTGTCCAGGACGAGCCCGGTGTAGCCGTGGGCGGCGGCCAGGGCGAGCGTCACGCGCAGGGGCCGGGCGGTGTGGTGATCGATCTCGCCCGTCGGGGCGATGGTCAGGACGTTGCCCCGGGAGTGGACCGTTATGGCGCAGGGCGCACTGTCGGCGCCGGTGTCGTGGGGGGTCGTGTGGGCCAGTATCGGGCTGCTCGTTGCTGTACTCACGAACCGACAACGGTCCGGCCCCCCGGGGAGGCAACGCGTCCGGAGGGTGCTTCACCCCTCGTCGGGGTCAAGATCCCCGGTGTGGGCGAAAACGGTCCCCCGTTCGGGGCAGACCCGCACGCGGCCGGTCGGATGGGCGGATGGTCATCCGACCGGGAGGTTCGCCGGCGCTTCGTCCAGCGACTGCCGCCGGTACGCGCTGCCGGGGAGCGGTGGTGCTCAGACGAGGATGAGTACCCGCGCTCACGACGCGGGCCCCACCGCGGCCGACCATGGAACCACCGCAAGAAGCCCTCGTGAAAGGCACCAGCGTGCTCAGTCGCCTCGCCTCCGCCGTCGTGCCCGTGTTCGGACGCCTGACCGTCACGGCCGACGTTCCGTCGCTGCCCGCCGGGGGCGCGGTGATCGTCGCCAACCACACCAGCCTGGCCGACCCCGCCGTCGTCATGGCGGCCCTGCGCCGCCTGGGCACCGAACCGGTGGTGCTCGCCACGGCGGGCCTGTGGCGGATCCCGCTGCTCGGCTGGTCGCTGACGCGCGAGGGACACGTACCCGTACGCCGGGGCACGGCGCGAGCCTCGGAGGCCCTGGAAACGGCGGTCGAGGCACTGCGCGCCGGCCGGCACGTCCTGGTCTACGGGGAAGGCCGCCTGCCGCTGCGCCCGGACTCCGGGGAGGAGCCGCCGGAAGGCTTCCGCAGCGGCCCGGCCCGCCTGGCGCGAGCCGCCGGGGTGCCGCTCGTCCCGCTCGGCCAGGCCGGTGCCCGCCGGATCACTTCGGGCAGCACCGGCAAACAACTGGCCGGCCTGCTGACCGCGCCGGTACGCCGACCCCGCCTGCACGTCCACGTCGGCACCCCGCGAAGCCTTCCCGCCGACACCGGCGAGGCCACCGCCCACGCCCGACACGCCGTCACGGCCGCCTGGGAAGTGGCGACCCGCGCCCTCTGCGAGGTCTGACCCCGGGCGGATCGTTGTCCCGGCCCTCGGACGTAGCCGCCCGCGAGCAAGGCTCGCCGAAGCGGGGTCGGCGCATCCCGGACCCGCCCGGACCGGAACCTCACGGGTCCCTCAGCTCGCCCCGATGCGGGAGAGCTGTTCGGTGATGGTGTCCGCCGGCGGGAAGGTGGCGCCGACCGCGGTGACGTGCTTCCAGTGCAGGGTGCCGTCGGGGGCGATGATGAAGACGGCCCGGCGCAGGCCGATGAGGGGTGCGGTGATCCCGAAGGCGCGGGCGACGGTCCGGTCGGTGTCGGCCAACAGGGGCAGGCGCAGTCCGCGGGAGCGCGCGAAGTCCTCGTGGCTGTCGACGCTTTGGGGGCTGATGCCCCAGACCCTGGCCCCGCCGGCTCCCAGGGATTCCAGTCCGTCGGAGTAGGAACACAACTGGGTCGTGCACACGGGGGTGTTGTCACCGGGATAGAAGGCCAGGACGACCGGGCTCCCTCGGTGGCCGCCCAAGGAGTACTCGGTGCGGACGAACTCCTCCCCGGTCAGTTCACCTCCCGGCAGCCGGAAGTCGTCCACCACTTGGCCCACGGCTGGGGATCGGCCCACGATCGCTGTCCTCTCGGTTGCGGAAGGTGCGAGTGACGGCACCCGGAACCCGGAGCGCGGCCCCGTGCCGGGCGGCCGCCGCCGGATCCGCATCGTACGTGGCGTCCTCGTGGCGTCCTACTCCCAGGTCTCGGTGACCCAGTACCGGCGTGCGCACCGGAGCGGGTCCCCGCTGGTGTACCCGAGGGTGAACGCGGCCGTCCGCTCGTACTTGCTGCCGTGCGGATCGCCGACCCCGAACTCCTTGTCGGCCGCGAGTCGCAGGGCGACGACGGCCTCGGCGAGGTTCGCGGTGGCCACGAGACCCTGCCGGTGCGCGTACTTGCTCCAGTTTCCGCTGTAGCAGTCGGCGAGCAGTTCGGATTCCTTGACCTTCACCGGGCGGCCGTTCTCCAGGACCGGCGCTCCGTCCTTCCTCTGGACGATGTCCCGCAGGTGCAGCTGTTCCATGAGTTCCTGCTGGACCTCGTGGCCGAACTCGTGCGCCATCACCGTCGCCAGTGCGAAATCGCCGGTCTCGCGCCGCAGTCCCATCGCCGTGGTGACCGGGAAGTAGATCCCGCCCGAGAACGTGTCACCCTCGCGGGTCGTGTAGCCGTCGGCCGCACAGTAGAAGAACGTGGGCGTGTCGTGCGTGACGGGTTGCTCCGCGCACCTGCTGGTGAAGGAGTCCCCGCTCGACAGCGGGGTGGCGTAGAAGACGGAGGGCCCCTCCAGCCGATGCGCCCGAAAGTAGTCCTGCCAGTAGCCGTCGATGCTGCTGAAGGCCTCACCGAGGTAGGTGGCCAACCCCTGGGGACTGTCCGTGTCGGGCCCCGGCGGCTCGGCGGCCACGGGCGCGGACCGGGCCCGCTCGGAGCCGGCCGCCGCGTGGGCGCTCGCGTACGCGGTGGCCGGCGCGAGCAGCGTCAGGGCGGCGAGGACCCCCACACAGCGGGCACCGAAGCCGCGGGCACCGAAGCGATCGCGT
Organism: Streptomyces sp. NBC_01426; assembly: GCF_036231985.1. GTDB lineage: Bacteria > Actinomycetota > Actinomycetes > Streptomycetales > Streptomycetaceae > Streptomyces. Next base: position 672,725 of record NZ_CP109500.1, on the reverse strand, counting down.
ACGCCCATGATCGTCTCCCGGGAGCACCCCCACCTCCCACGGTGCGCCCGCGCCGGGGGCCGGGCAACCGCGGAACGCGCGCCGTCGACGCACCGTCGGCTCGCACGTGAGAGCCCCGGAGGACCGGTGGCCTTCGGGTGTCGTGGTGCGGCACGTCATCATGTCCGGATGACAAGGGGAGAATCGAACAAGCCGGTGCCGTGCCCGGGGTGCGGGACGTCGGAGCACGTGCCGGTCGAGCGGGCGCGCACGGACCGGAGCGGGCGGCGCGAGGACCTGGCGACGAGGCTCGCGTCGGCACCGGAGCACACGGGCGAGGGCTGTACGCACCTCGCTGAGGGCATCGTCATCGCCGGGATGGCCGCCGCGGCCGGCGCGTACGCGGCCGACGACCGGAACCTGCCGTGGCTCACGGCGGTGGGCGCCGTCGCCGCGGTACTGATCCTCGCGGCGACCATCGCGATCGTCCGCGGCGAGAACCGGGACGCGCGCAGGGTGCTCGCGGGCGCCGCCGGGGCGGCCGAGCTCACCGACGACGCGCGCTACTGCCCCACCTGCCGGGGCGTGTTCTCGGCCTCCGGAGACCCGTGGCCGCAGCCGGTGTCGCCGGAGCGGTTCCGCCTGCGCGTCTGGACGGCCGCCGGATACGGTGACCTGCTCGACGCGAAGGCGAAGGCCTCCGAACCGCCGTCGCCCTGATCGGCCGCGGATCACGGCCGGCCGGCCGCCGACGACCGCGCGGCGGGGCCACTTCTCCGCGCGGAGGGTCCGCTCCTCCGCGCGGAGGGTCCGCTCCTCCGCGCCGCGGGGCTACTTCTCCGAGCAGCGGTCGGCGCCCGCGGAACTCGCCCGGTCGCCGTTCGCGGACTTCACCTGGATCGACTCCGAGGACAGCGAGAAGTTCAGCTCCAGTCCCGAGGCGGTCGGCCGGGCGGCGGTGAGACGGGCTCCCGCCGGCAGATCGTCGATGTCGATGGTCCGGGGGGCGAGCCGTTCGGCGATCCGGTCCACGAGGCCCCCCGCGACGGGCAGCGAGCCCAGGGTGTCGACGGGCAGGTCACGCCCCAGGACGGAGACCGTGGTCGGCGTCAGGGTCAGGCTGGTCGCCGTGGTGGCGAGCCGCGTGTGAACGGTGACCGGGAGTCCGAGGTCCCCGACACTGCCGGTGAGGGTGAGCCCGTTCGCGTCGCCGCCCACCTTCATGCCCGCCTCCGTGGACGCGAGGCGCTTCTGGAGGGTCCCGTACGAGACCCGCGCCGTGGCGCGGCCGCCGCCGACGGCCCCGTCGGTCGTGACGTCGTAGAGGTCGGCCTCGACGTCCATCTCGGTGTCCGCGCGGTGCACGCCCCGGGCCGAGACGTGGACCGCCCCCACGTCGCCGGTCAGCGAGCGCAGACCCGCGAACGAGTCCGTCAGCTCCGCGCTGACGGCCCCGTCGGCCTGGAGCCGGCACGCCGCCTTCTCCTCGATGCGCTGCTGCGCGGAGTGCTTCACGACGGCGTTGGCCGTTCCGGTCGCCGCGGCGAGGACCACGGTGAGTCCGGCGGTGACGAGGGCTGGGGTGCGGCGGAGCTTCATGAAGCGGCGGTTCCGATCTGTTTCAGCATCCCGAAGGCCTGGAGCAGGAGAGGGGAGGGAGGGGTCGGGGCGACGGCGTCGCTCTGGCGCCGCCTGCGTTGGGTGCGCAGGACGGCGCGCACGGTGGACATGGCCGCGCCGGCGATCACGGCGGCGCGCAGGTCGGCGTCCGGCGTGCCGTCGGGGAGCCGTCGGAGCACGAGGAGCGTCAGCCGGTCCTCGAACTCGGTGAACGCCTGCACGAGCCGGGCGGCCACCAGCACCTCGGCGCCCTCGATGGAGTGGGTCAGGGCGGTGAGGCTGGAGGCCGCGAACGGGGCCACCGTCGAGAGCAGCGCGTTGAACACCGCGTCCAGCGGCTCCTCGTCCGCGGGGCGGGCGGTCAGCTCCGACTCGACGTGACGGAACAGGTCGGCGCTGTCGGGCAGGAGCAGGGCCTCCTTGCTGTCGAAGTACCGGAAGAAGGTCCGCTCGGAGACGTTCGCGTGGGCGGCGATGTCCGCGACGGTCGTCCCCGCGAAGCCGTGGGCGGCGAACAGGGTGGCGGCGCCCTCGCGCAACAGTCGGCGGGTCTGTTCCTTCTTGCGCTCGCGCAGTCCGGACTCGTCGGGGCCTTGAGGCATGTATGAAGCCTAGCAATGACGGCACCCCTGTCAATTGTCAGCTCTGCCACTTGTTCAAGGTTGGATTGTGTCAGTCCTGCCACTTTTCTCTTGGAGTCGATGTGCAGTTCCCCCGGCGTCCCCGGCCCGAGCCCGCTCCTCCCGTCCGGGCGCTCGGTGCCTTCTGCGCCCGTCACACGGTGTGGGTGATCGCCGCCTGGCTCGTACTGCCGGCCGGGGCCTTCCTCGGCCGCCACGCCGTCGGCCCCGCCTACAGCGACGAGATCAGCCTGCCGAGCACCCGGTCGCGCACAGTGTCGCCGCTTCTGACCACCGCCTTGAGCGGGATCACCACGCTCCGGAACAGCCGGCGGTGGGGCCGGCCGTCAGTGTCATCCTCGACGCCACCGTGGTGCGGCTCGTGCTCGTGCCGAGCGAATGTTCCTGATGGGCGGTGCCAACGGGCGGCTGCCCCGGGCACTGGACCGGATCCTGCCCCACCCGCGTCTGCACGCGGACGTCGCACCGGAGCCGCGGCCGGCGCCGGTCTCCGCGTCGTCCTCGGCGCCTGCGGGCTGACACCGGACACCCGCCGCAGGGCCGGAGACCGTCGTCGCCGGCCGGCGGTCCGCGGCGCGGCGGCCGGATCCTCATCCGGTCTTGGCGCCGCCCACGTCGATCTCCACACCGGACGCCCGCGGGCGGTCCAGCATGACCTCGATGAGCAACGCCGTGACCGAGCTGATCACCATCAGCGGCATCAGCGTGGCCGCGTCCTTGCCGAGCAGGGCGGCGGCCAGCACGACGCCGGTGACCGGCAGGCGGGTGGCCGCGACTCCCGCCGCGCAGATGCCGGCGGCCAGGGCGGGGGCCATGCCGAAGCCGGGAAGGCTGCCGCAGGCGATGCCGACCGCGGCCCCGATGGTGATGGCCGGGAAGATGGGACCGCCGCGGAGGCTGCCCAGCGCGATGCCCCAGCCGATCAGCTTGAACACGGCCAGGGCCACCAGCGAGCCCACCGCCCAGGCCCCCGGGTCGGCCGCCAGCGCACCGATCACGATTTGGCCGGACAGCGCCACCTCGCCCGGGGAACGCCCGGTGGCCAGGGCGTAGGCGGTGATGGAGACGCCGACGGCCAGGGCGCACAGGATGATCCGGACCGCGGAGACACCCACCCACCGGTGGGTCCGCAGACCGAGGAGCTTTCCGGCGGCGACGAGCGCCCCGATCAGGGCGGCCATGGGGATGCCCCACAGGAAGTCGGCGGCGTCCAGCAGCCCCGTGGGCGGCTTGTACGGGAGGGCCAGCGAACCGATGCTGAGCCCGGTCCAGTGCCCGAATCCGGTGAACACCAGGGCGCCGACCCCGCTGGCGACCAGGGCGGGCAGGATCAGTACGACCAGCCGTACGCCGCCGAGCCCGGCGGCCTCCAGCACCATCACGGCCGGGATGAGCGGGCTGCCGAAGATGGTGCTGATGGCGGCGGTGGAACCCGCCATGCCGAGCACCGCCGTCAATTGGGGCTGGGCGGCGCGCTGTGTGGCACGGATGCAGATCAGCGCGATGCCGCTGCCCAGTGCCATGAGGGGGGCCTCGGGTCCGAGGATCACACCGAGGGGGAGACAGACCAGCGCGGCCAGGGCGACGCTCGGCAGCTCGCGGGGCGTGGTCGTCGCCCCGCCGATTCCGAAGACGGGTACGTGACCACCCGCGCCGGCCATCCTGGTGATGACGGGCGCGGCCAGCAGTCCGGCGAGGGCCAGCGTGGGCAGGCCCCACCACCACGGTGACACGACATAGCCGAGTGCCTCGGGCGCGGACTCCCACACCCAGTGCTGGAGCTTGTGTTCGAGGCTGATGAAGCCGAAGGCGATCAGCGAGACGGGGATGCCGACGAGCGCGGACGCCAGGAGCAGTCGTATCGTCCCCGGTGCGGTGAGGGCCTGACGGAGGGTCGGTTGTCGCTGCGACTCTGTCAAGACTGCCGAGCCCCCTCCGTGTAGCCACTGCCGGTGACGGTCCCCATCAGGTTCGGTCCACCCGACGGCATCCGCAGGGCAGGCGGGCCGGACGGGTGAGGCTCACCGGCCCACCGACCGGTCCACTCGCCTCGTGCCTGCTCCGCCGGCGCGCCACCGTACGCATCCCTAAGCTCCCGGTGCTCCCGGTGCTCCCGGTGCTCCCGGTGCTCCCGGTGCTCCCGGTGCTCCCGGTGCTCCCGGTGCCTCCGCCGGTCCCGCAGGTCCCCCAGGTCCCGTCCGTCCCGCCGCCTCGCGATGCGCGGGGGACACCGGCCGCGTGTCGAGGAACTCGATCACCGTGATGGCGAACAGGACCGCCAGGACGATGCCGACGACGACCCATCCGGTGGGATAGGACCACAAGGCGAGCGTCAGGGCGCCCACCGCCAGGACCGCCTGGACCAGCCGGCGCTTCCAGCGGTGTACGAAGGGCCCGACCGGGCCCAGCCGCATCCCCATCTGTTCGGCGGCTCCCCGCGTGGCGTCGATCCCCGCCGACCACAGGTGGCGCACCTGGGCGGCGCGGCGACCGGGGCCGCTGAGCCAGGCCCCCAGGGCGACCGCCACACCGAGCACGGCGACCGACCGCACGGCGGTCCGCAGGAAGCGCACGAGCTGGTCGAACACGGCGGCCGCCGCGTCGGCGGAGACCCCCGCGGGCAGCTTGTCCAGGTACAGGGCCCGGGCGATCACCAGGCCCAGGCCCAGCAGCAGCGCGCCGGCGGCGATCAGCAGGGCGACGGTCGTCAGCGCCCGCCGGCGGCGCCGGGCCAGCCACACGGCCAGGGCGGCGATCAGCACCACGACCACGGCCAGCCAGGTACCGAGGATCTGTAGCAGCCGGAAGCCGGTCTGGGCCTTCTTGACGTCCTTCGACTGGACGACGGTGAAATCGGTGTGGATCTCCGGGACCTTCGCCGCGACGCCGAGACCGGCGTCGACCAGTCGCTGCTTCAGCTGGTCGATCACCGGGGCGAGGTCGATGGTCACGGCGTCGTCGGTCAACTTCACGGCGCCGCCGCCCTCTCCCGTGAGCGCCTTGACCATGGCGGCGTGGATGCGCCGGTTGGCGTCCGTCCAGAAGGTCTGGAACCAGGAACTGGCGACGACGTTCGTGGCCTCCTTGCCGACGAAACTCGCCACGGCGCCCTCGATCGGCGACCCCAGTTTGCCCAGGGCCTTCGAGAGCATCGGCCGGTCCTCCGGCGCCGCCTCCTGAAGCAGCGTGTCCAGGTCCAGGTGCTTGGTCACGGCCTGCGCCGCGCGAGCGCCCACGGCCTCCTGGACGGCCCGGTCGTCGACGAGCGGGCCCATGGTGGCGACATAGCGGTCGGTGTCGCCCAGCAGGGAGGACGTCCATGAGGCGACGACGGCCAGGGGAGTGAGGACGAGGACGAGCACCATGAGGATGGCGGACAGGGTGGAACGCAGTTTCCGGTGCGGACGGGACAACTCCGCCACCTGGGCCCGCAAGCGGGCGACTTCCGCGTCCTGGGCGTGCGTCACGGAGTTCTCCGATCGGTCGTGAGAAAGCGATTCAGCGGCGGCTCCTGCGCCAGGACCGCGCCGATGGTCACGGCGAACGTGACGGCGGCGCAGATCGCGATGAGCCAGGACAGGAGGGTCAGCACCAGTCCGAGGGAGCCGTACTCGTTCAGCGCCCGGTTCAGGGCGGCCGGCATGTACAGGGTGGCGCTCAGCGACAGCACGGTCGTGGCGATCGAGGCGAGTACGGCGCCGGGCAGCAGGGCCGTCCAGCCGATCCGGCCGGCGAGGAACAGGTGCTGGGTCCACATCCACACGCCGACGCCGAGGAGGAAGGTCAGGGGGATGCCGATCCACAGGCCCGCCCCGAACCCCTCTCGGATCGGCCCCTCCATGAAGACCACGAGCAGCAGGGCGAGGAGCCAGGCGAACCAGCGCCAGGCGGCGATCCGGGTACGCGACTTCGGCAGTTGCCAGGCGCGTTCGCAGACCCTGGCCATGGCCCGGCTGAAACTGGTGGCCGAGATCAGGGCCATCAGCAGGCCGACGACGCCCGTGGTCTCGCGGAGGTTCTTGCCGGTGGAGGAGCCCAACACCTTCTGGAGTTGCGCGTCGGCCTGGCCGGTCAGGCCGAACATGGTCCGCAACGACTCCCGCAACTGATCGCGTACACCCTGGGGTGCGAAGGCGGCCACGGCGAACAGGAGCGGCACGGACGCCAGGAAGGCCTGGGAAGCGAGCCGGGTCGCCCCGTCCAGGAGGTTCGTCGACAGGAGGCGGCCCGTCAGTTCGGTGACGACGGGGAACCGTCCCTCGATCCGGGCGTGCAGGCCACGCAGTCGTTCCTTCCACGACATGACACCTCCCATCACGCCGCAGGGCGAGCCGACCCCGACAGCCAGTCAAGCGCCGGCAGCGGGGGAGGGCGCGCTCTGCTGGGCCGAATGAGTGGCCGGACGGGTCGGGGGCACGAAGCCGGCGCACCCTCCGGGTACCTCCCCGTACAAAGCGAGCCGGATGGACCATACTTGACCGATCATTTCAGAATGATCTAGGCTCCCCGACGTGGCCAGAACCAAGGAATTCGATCCGGACGCCGCGTTGCAGGCAGCTCTGGAGCTGTTCTGGCGGCGCGGCTACGAGGCGACGTCGATGGCGGACCTCGTCGAACACCTCGGCGTCGGGCGGGCCAGCATCTACGCCACCTTCGGGAACAAGCACACCCTGTACATGAAGGCGTTGGACCGGTACGCGGAGCACCGTGACCCGGGACTCCTGACCGAACTGTCCCAGCCGGGACCGGCTTTGCCGGCCGTGCGCGCGGTCGTACGCCGCTTCGCCCACGAGGCCGGTTCCGACGACGGGCGCCTCGACGGATGCTTCATCACCAATACCGCCGCCGAGCTGGGGGCGCACGACGCGGGGGCCGCCCGCCGGGTCGAGGCGAGCTGGAACCACGTCGAGACCCTGCTGCACTCGGCGCTCACGCGGGCCCGCGCCCAGGGCGAGCTGCCCGAAGGACGTGACCCGCGCGCGCTCGCGCGGATGCTCCTGGTGCTGATGCAGGGCCTGCGCGTCGTCGGCAAGGCCTCCGGCGATCCCGCCCGGGTGCGCGACGCGGCCGAGCAGGCGCTGGAGTTGCTCGACTGAGAGCCCCCCGGCGGGGTTTCCCCTTGCCCTCATTCTGGAACGTTCGGTCAAAAAACAACCATCCGATCACTCGACAAGGAGCCTCACTCCCATGTCCACACGCTTCACCGGAAAGACCGTGCTCGTCACCGGCGCCGGTTCCGGCATAGGCCGGACCGTCGCCCTCGCCTTCGCCGCCGAAGGGGCCGCCGTGGTCGCGGCCGGCCGCACGGCGGCCTCGTTGGAGGAGACGGTCGCGCTCATCGAGAAGGAGGGGGGCACCGCTGTCGCGGTCACCGCGGACGTGACCCGCTCCGAGGACGTACGGGCCCTGGTCGACCGTGCGGTCGAACGCTTCGGCGGCCTCGACGTGGCCGTCAACAACGCGGGCGTCTTCCGGGGCGGCGCGCCCGTCGCCGACCTGCCCGAGGAGGAGTGGCGCACGATGCTCGACGTGAACGTGACCGGTGTGCTGCTCGGCCTCCAGGCCGAGGTCGCGCAGATGCGTCGTCAGCCCACCGGCGGGGCGATCGTCAACATCTCCTCCAACCTGGGCGCACACACCCGCATCCAGGGAGCGGCGGGCTACATCGCGACCAAGGCCGCCGTCTCCGCCCTGACCCGCGCCGCCGCACTGGACCACATCGCCGACGGGGTGCGCGTCAACGCGGTCAGCCCCGGCCCGTCGGCCACCGGGATGTCCCTGCGGCCGGGCGAGAGCGACGAGGGCCGCTCGCTGCGCATGAAGGACGAGTCGCCCCTGGGCCGGGTGTCCTCCACCGAGGAGATCGCGGCAGCCGTGCTGTACCTGGCCTCGCCGGACGCCGCCACCGTGGTCGGCGCCGACCTGGTGATCGACGGCGGCGCCTCCGCCTGAGCTGCGCAGAGCCCCGCCGGGTGGGGTGCTTCGTACCTGGCGGGGCGGTTGGGGGAGTGCGCGCGACGGGGTCAGTCCACGTCGAGGTGGTACACACCCGCCTTGGCGTCGGCGAAGAGGGTGAACCGCACCTCGGGAGCCGCGTCGCCGCCCCGGGAGAGGCCCGAGGCCGAGGAGTCGGCGGAGTACGAGGAGTCGGTGAGGTCCGTGAGGTCCACCTCCACGGGCTCGGCGTCGACCAGGACGAACTCGCCGTAGGCGTCGAAGTCGCCCGGGGCGTCCGCCACGCCGACGTGGATCGGGGTGTCGTCGGGGAGTCCCGCGAGAACGGACCGGAGGCGCCCGGCGGTCCAGACCTGAGGTGTGTGCTCGAAGGTGTCTGCCATGAGCCGAGGGTAGTGGCGCCGCCGCGGCGCCCCCGGTACCGCCGCGCCGAGCCCTCCGGGCGGTGCGCCCTCCCGGTCGGGCGGGCGCGCAGGGTGGCGGGCGTACGACTCACCCGGCCCCGGGAGTGGCCGCCGCACCGCGGACGACCGCCCGGGTCCGGGGGGGGGATGCGCGAGCGGGTTCACGACCACCGGGCCGCCCCGCCCGCCGACCCACAGCACCACCGCGCCGCGTTCACGTCCGCGCACCCGGTACGCGTACAGCCGGCCGTCCCCGCTGTCACCGCCAACCTGCCCGAACGGGTCCGGCCCGCCACCCTCGATCTCCGTCACCCGCCCACCCTCGCAGGATCCGCCGGGCGACGGCACGGCAGGTCCCCAGGCGGCGGCCGGCCGCTCCCCTGTCCGTACGATTCCTTCGCGGACCGTGCGCGACCAGGGCGTTTCCAGGCGGAATGCGCCCGTTCGGGTGCGCGCCCACACTGTGAGGATGAGGCGTACTCGGACGGTATTGCTCTCCCTCGCCGGCCTGCTCGCCGCGGTCGTTCCGGCCGGGACCGCCACCTCGGTCCCCACCGCCACCGCACCGCAGGGCTGCGCCGCCTCGCCGGGCCCCGCCCAGGGTCAAGCACGCCAGGTCCTCGACATCGCCGAACAGGCACGGCGGGAGTTCGACCTGAACTCGGTGATCCTGAGCGTCGCCTCCGGCGACAAGGACGTGCTCACCACGGCCCTCGGCGAGTCGATGACGGGCGTCCCCGCCCGCCCGTCGATGCACTTCCGCACGGGATCCGTGGGCATCGCCTACATGGCGACCGTCCTGCTCCAACTCGTCGAGCAGGGCAAAGTCGGACTGGACGATCCGGTCTCCCGGTGGTTGCCCGACCTTCCGCACGGCTCGGAGATCACCCTGCGGATGCTCGGCGCCTCCACGTCGGGCCTCCACGACTACGTCACCGACCCCAAGTTCCTCGCCGCCCTCGAAGCCGCCCCCTTCCGTGAGTGGACGGCGAACGACGTGAACGCGTACGCCACCTCACAGCCCCTCCTCTACAAGCCCGGCACCAACTGGAGCTACTCCCACGCCAACTTCCAGCTCCTCGGCGCAGCACTGGAGAAGATCAGCGGCATGCCATTGCAGCGACTGCTCACCGAACGCGTCTTCGGCCCGCTCGGCCTGAACCAGACCAGCAACCAGTACACCCCCGAGATCCCGGCCCCCGTCCTGCACGCCTTCACCTCCGAACGCGGCAAGTACGAGGAATCCACGTTCTGGAACCCGTCCTGGACCACCGCCCGCGGCGCCGTCCTCACCGGCGACATCTGCGACCTGACCCGCTCCGCCCGCGGCCTCGGCACCGGCGCGCTGCTGTCCGCGCAGTCCTTCAAGACCCAGCTCGACCCGGGCACGGTCGGCCTGGGCCACGCCACGGCCGACTGCCCGGCCACGGTCTGCCTGACGAACACCCCCGCCACACACTTCGGATTCGGCGTCCTCGTCATCAACGGCTGGATCCTGACGAACCCGTCCTTCTCGGGCTACGCGGCGATCCAGGCCTACCTGCCGGCCGAACAGATCTCCCTCGCCGTCTCGACGACGAAGGGCCCCAAGAGCCCCGAGGGCAACCAGGCCGAGAAGATCGCCGAGCGCATCGCCGCAGCCCTCACCCCCGCCCACCCCCTCAAGGCCAACTGACACGAGAACGTGCCGCCCGGGGCTTCTACGGGGCGTCGAGGGGGTCGGGGCCGAGGAGTTGGAGTCCCGTGTCCTCGCCGAAGAGGCCCTCCACCCAGTTGGTCTGGTAGATCGTGTCGAGGTAGCGCTCGCCGAGGTCCGGGGCGATGGCGACCGCGGTCAGGCCCGTGGTGTCGTGCCGGGCCAGCCACTGCGTCGCGCCGCCGACCACCGTGCCGGTCGAGCCGCCGAACAGGAAACCCCGTCGGGCGAGGAGACGGCAGGTGCGGATGGTTTCCTTCTCCTCGACGCACACCGCCTCGTCCACGAAGGACTCGTCGAGCAGCGGAGGGCGAACGCTCATGCCCAGGCCGGGGATCATGCGGCGCCCCGGCGCTCCGCCGAACGTCACGGATCCGACGCTGTCCACGGCGACGACGGTCACCGGACGGTGCCACTGGCTGAACCAGCGGGCGCAGCCCATGAGGGTGCCGGTGGTTCCGGCCCCCACGAACAGGACGTCCAGCCGGGGGAAGGCGCGGGCGATGGCCGGAGCCGTCCGGTTGTAGTGGGCCCGCCAGTTGGCCGGATTGGTGTACTGGCTGAGCCACACGTACCGCGGGTCCTCCGCGCACAGCCGGCGTACGTAGTCGAGCCGTGCCGTGAGGAAGCTGCCGTTGTCCTCGTGGCCGGTGATGACATGGACCTCACTGCCCAGCGCCTCCATCATCAACCGGGTCGCCAGATTGCAGCGCGAGTCGGTCACACAGACGAACCGGTAACCCTTGCTCGCCGCGATCATGCTCAGCGCCACGCCCAGGTTTCCGGACGAGGACTCCACAAGGGTCGAACCGGGGGTCAGGACTCCTTCTCGCTCGGCGGTTTCCACCATCTCGGCAGCGGCCTTCAACTTGACCGAGCCGGCGAAGTTGAAGCCCTCGCACTTCAGGAACAGCGGGCATCCGAGGGTGGGTCGGAGGTCCACGTACAGCTCTTCCTCGTTGAAGTCCTGGGGAACGGATATGACGTGCACGATGGTCTCCTCTATCCGTACCTTCGCACTTCGTGGAAGAAGCGATCGATGACCTGGAGGTCTCCGGATCGGCTCACCTCGTCGTAGACGTACTTGCCGACGGCCAGGTCGAGCACGCCGAGGCCGAACGGGGAGAACACGGTCGGTCGATCCCCGGCCACCGTCACCCGACCGGCCATCACGTCGTCCAACGTCCCGTGGATGAAACGGCGGTCGCCCGTGAGCTGTTCGGTCAGGTGCGGGGACGTGGCGGCCCTGAGACAGTGATCGACGTCGTCCACGATGTTGGTCGAGGCCAGCAGGACCCGCGGCGCGAGGTCGCGCAGCGAGATGTGCAGCACCACCGGATCGTGGGCGAACCACGCGGGGTCCTCCACGTGCGGCCGGTCGGCGACGGTCGCGAAGACCACCAGGTCGCTGAGACGGACCAGATCCTCCGGGTCTTCGTGGACGGTGATCCGGCCCGGCGCGCCCGACTGTTCCAGGTAGAGCCGGAAGCCCGCGCAACTGCGGGCGCTGAGGTCGTGGATCCCGATCTCGTCGAAGGTCCAGCCGGTGGCGGCCAGGAACGTGTGCACGTAGCGCGCGATCAGTCCCGTGCCGAAGAACCCGACGCGCGGCGGCCGGGGCCGGCCGCGGGTGAGCCAGTCGGCGGCCAGGGCGGCGGAGGCCGCGGTTCTGCTCGCGCTGATGATGGAGCTCTCCAGACAGGCGAACGGGTAGCCCGTGACGGGGTCGTTGAGGATCAGTACGGCCGAGGCCCTGGGCAGGTCGGCCGACACGTTCCCCGGGAAGCTGGAGATCCACTTGAGCCCGTCCACGGGTTCCGCTCCGCCGATGGAGGCGGGCAGGGCGATCATCCGGGACGACGGGCGGTCCGTGAAGCGCAGGAACGCGGAGGGCGGGTTCACCGATCGGCCGGCGCCGTGCAACCGGTACGTCTCCTCGACCACCTTCACCAGGTGTTCCTCGCGCCCCTGGAGGGCCCGCTGGACCTGTTCTCCCGGGATCACGGCGAACGGGGGGACGGAGAGCGGCTCGGGCGACGCGGTCCGGCGGGGCACCGCGTCCGGGTCCGGGGCACGAGCCGGTGCGGGGGCGGGTGCCGGTGCGGGCGCCTGTGCCGGTGCCTGCGTCGGGGTGGCGGGCGGGCGGGCGGTGGTGGTCATGGGACGGTCACCTCGATGGTCGGCGCGCAGTCCGGCAGCCGCAGCGGGTCGGCCATGGCCACGACCACGTTCCTCGGACCCCGGAAGGGTTCCCTGGCGTGAGAGGTACGGAGGTTGTCCAGCAGCAGCAGGTCTCCTGTCTGCCAGGGCCGGCGGACGGTGTGGGCCTCGTACACGGAGTTGATCCGTTGGACGGTGTCCTCGGCGAGGGGTTCGCCGTTGCCGTGAAGGGTGTTGAAGGGCAGTCCGTCGGCGCCGTACTCGTCGACGAGGTACTCGCGGATCTCGGGGTCGAGCGTCCACTCGTTCAGGAAGGCGATCTGGTTGAACCAGCACCGCTGCCCGCCGATCGGATGGCGCACCACGGCGCTGCGACGCTGTCTGGTGCGCAGCGTGCCGTCCGGCAGCCAGTCGAAGTCGATCGCGTTGTCCCGGCAGTGGCGTGCGATCACGTCCCGGTCCTCGGTGCCGAAGGCCTCCGCGACGGAGGCTCCGATCTCGTCGTTGTAGCTGCGGGTGAGGATCCACCCCTCGCGTGCGAACCGGTCGGTCAGTTCGCTCGGCAGGGCTTCGAGGACCGCCGTCGAGTCGGCCACCGTGGTCGCCCCGCCCTCCTCGGGCGCCTGGACGCATGCGAAGAGCATCAGCGACGGGAACGCGTAGGCGTAGCTGAGTTCGTGGTGCATGCACATGGGTTGGTTCGTGGGCCACTTCGTCGAGGAGTAGACGCCTTCCGCGTACGTGTGGCGGGGCGCGAAGGCCTCCCTCTCGGTCACCGGCGGCGCACCGAGCCGGTGCAGGATCGCGCCGACCCGCGTCGCGTCGTCGATGTCCAGACCGCGTACCAGGACGGCCCCGTGGTCCACGGTCGCCGCGCGCAGCGCGTCCCGGTGCAGGGCCACCCAGCCGGCGGGGTCGGCGGTCTCGACCCGGAGGATCGGGAGCTCGTCCGGTCGGGGGCGGGTGTCGAGGAGCGTGGACGGGAGGGTGACGGTCATCGGATTCTCCTGTCGATCGCGTCGGGCCGCCGCTCGGCCGGCGGGTCGGGTCGCGCGGTGCGGCTCTCGACCAGCCGGGCCAGGTCGGCCAGTACCGGGTGTCGGGTCAGGTCCTTGAGGGAGATCGTCCGGTCCAGGGAGACGGCGACCCTGAGGGCGGCCAGCGAAGTGCCCCCGAGGTCGAAGAAGCCGTCCTGGCGGCCGATCCGCTCCGCCGGGATGCCCATCGCGCCGGCCCAGGCGGCGGCGATGCGCCGTTCCGTGGGGGTGCCGGGTGGCCGGTGACGGTCCTCGACCGCCGGGTCGCGTGCGGACGCCAGGGCGATCAGGGCCCGCTTGTCGATCTTTCCGTTGGGGGTGAGCGGCAGGTCCGGACGCCACTGGATCACCGACGGCACCATGTACGCGGGGAGCCTCGCGCTCAGCCGGTCCCGCACGTCGGCCGCCGCGAGCGGGCCGCGTCCCGTGTAGAAGGCCGCCAGGTACCGGCCGCGGCCCGGGCGCCCCGCGGCCACCACCGCACCGTCGCGGATCCCGGGCACCCGCAGCAGGGCGTTGTCGATCTCGTCCACCTCGATGCGGAAACCGCGGATCTTCACCTGGTGGTCGCGGCGCCCGAGGAACTCCAGTGCACCGTCCGGCAGCCAGCGGCCGTGGTCGCCGCTGCGGTAGAGGCGGTTGCCCGGCCGGTGCGGGTCGCGGCCGAAGGCGAGCCGGGTGCGCTCCGGGTCGTTGACGTACCCGCGGCCCACGCAGACGCCCGAGAGCACGATCTCGCCGGGAGCACCGAGCGGCACGGGCGACAGGTCGGCGTCGACGACGTAGACGCGCACGTTGTTCACGGGCCGGCCGAGGGGGACGCGAGCGGAGTCCGGTGCCCGGTCCATGACGTGGTGGTTGGTGTCGTCGGAGGTCTCGGTGAGCCCGTACGCGTTGACCAGCCGTACACCGGGCCCGGTGGCGAACCAGCGCTGGACGAGTTCCCGCTTGACCGCCTCGCCGGTGACGCAGACGCGGCGCAGGTCCGGCAGTTCGCGGGGGGCGCGCTCCAGACACGACAGGACCGCTTCGAGGTAGGAGGGCACCACCTGGAGCACATTGACCCGACCGAGGACAAGGGTGTCGAGGAAGCGCGGGACGTCCAGGACGGCCTCGTGTTCGACCAGCAGCGTCCGTCCACCCGTGAGCAGCGCGGCGAGCAGTTGCCACAGGGAGATGTCGAAGCACTGGGGCGCACTCTGGGCGACGACCGTTCCCCGGTCGATCCCCAAGTCGTCGATCTTGGCGTAGAGGTGGTTGAGCAGACCGGCGTGCTCGCACAGCGCCCCCTTGGGTTCGCCGGTGGAACCCGAGGTGAAGTAGATGTAGGCCGCCGACTCCGGGGGGACGTGCACGCCGGGGTCCGTGGCATCCAGGCTCTCGTCGTCCGCCGCCTCGACGGGCAGGACCCTGACCTCCGGCATCGAGGCCAACGCCCGGTCGAGCGGGTCGGAGTCACCGGGCCCGACCAGTGCGAACCGGCACGCGGCCCGGCCGAGCATCGCGGCGACGCGTTCGGCCGGGAAGCGCGGTTCGACGGGCAGGTACACACCGCCCGCCTTGAGGACCCCGAGCACGGCGGCCGTCCAGCCGAGGTCGCGCTCACCGACCACGGCCACCACGTCCTCCGGGCGCAGGCCCTGGGCCAGCAGGGCGCGAGCCAGCCGGTTGGCGCGTGCGTCGAGTTCCCCGTACGTCCACTGCCGCCCGCCCCGCACGACGGCGACCGCGTTCGGGTGCGCCCGGGCCTGTTGCGCGAAGACCTCGTGGGCCCGCAGCTCCGGCAGGTCCCGCCGGGGTCCGGCGAGTTCCTCGATCTGATGGTGGAGTTCGGCCGCGCCCAGGAGGCTCTGTGGCCCCGGTGCGGCGTCCGGGTCGGCGGTGAGCCGTTCCAGCGCGGTGCGGTGGTATCCCACGATCCGTGCGGCGAAGTCCTCGTCGTACGCGTCCGTCCGGTGACGCAGACGCCACGCCCGCCGACCGTCTTCCCGGTGCGTCACCGACATCCCCAGGGCCGGGCCGCCGCCGTCGGGGCGGTCGGCGGGCCCGTCGCCCTCACCATACGGATCGAACACGACGACGGGAGCGGAACCGGGGAGGTGCGGGCCGGGCGTGGTGGAGCCGGCGGAGTCGACGGACGGCTCTCGGCGGCCGGCCGGCGGCCCGGGCAGGGCGGACAGCGCCCGGTGCACGTCGAGCACCAGCGTCCGCCAGGAATCGGTCGTGAGCGCCAGGCGGCAGGGCCGTGGGGCGCCGCCCGGCACGGTGACGCAGGCGCCGATGACCTCGGACTCCCCGGACAGCGCGCCGAGGACCTTGAGGTGCGCGGCCGTCAGCACCGACGCCGGGCTCACGCCGAGGTGGTCGGCGAGGTGGTCGAGAGCGGCCAGGAGGGCGTCGGGGATCACCGCGCGGTACTCGGCCGTGCCGGGTAGGGGTGCACGGGTCCATCGCGGGACGGTCGTGAACCCTCCCGCCGAGTCCGAGTCCGAGTCCGTGGCAGGGTCGGTGCCCGAGCCCGTGGCAGGGTCGGTCTCCGTGGGGTCGGGGAACCGCTCGTCGGCCCTCTCCGTCGTTCCCATCACTCCCACCTCCGCTGCTGACCGTCGTCGTCCGGACCGATCTGTCGGGCCGGATTCCCACCCCAGTACGCGTACCGCGGCACCGTCTCGCCCTTCATGACGAAGGAATCGGGAGCGAGCGCCGCACCGTCGCCGAGCGTCACGCCGTAGTGCACCAGGGCGCCGACGCCCACCGTGCAGTCCGAACCGAGCGTGGTGGTGTCCGACTTGAAGGCGCCGTCCTCCTGCGAATGGCACTGGACCACGCTGCCCGCGTTGAGCGTGCAGTGGTCCCCGATGGTGACCATCGGCCGTTCGCTCAGACCGCAGCCGTCGTCGAAGAGTTCACGGCCGATCCGCGCGCCCAGCAGACGCCACAGCGGGCCCTTGAACGGAGTGCCGTTGTAGAGCCGCAGGTACGCGTCCGACGGCACCTTCCAGTACCGTTCGCGCCGCCAGAAGCGGACGTCGTAGATCGAGCAGAACAGCGGGCCGGGGGAGTGCAGCGCCGTGACGGCCCGCTCGACGAGGACGAAGTACAGCGTGCCGAGGAGCACCACGAGCACGTTGGCCAGCGCGATCACCACCGCGCCGAGCACGTCGTAGAGTTCCGCCGCGACCGCGAAGAGCAGGGTGACCAGGAAGAAGTACAGCCACCGCACACCGAGGTACCACGCCATGGTGGCGGCGTTGTGCCGGTTCTTGGCGGGCAGCAGGCGACGCAGGTCCGCACCCCTCCGCAGCTCGTCGAAGCCGCTGTCCCGCAGCACCGATCGGGGAATCTCGAAGCTCGGCGAACCCAACAGGCCCACGCCCTCCCTGATCGCCCCGTCGACGGGCACCATGACCTTCGTCGCGAGCAGGCAGTTGTCGCCCGTCCTGCCCCGGGCGGGGTAGGCGATCCGGTTCCCGAGGAAGTTGCGGGGGCCGATCGCGACCCGGGACACGCGGAACGAACTCCCCGAGTACTCGGCGTTGTTGATCGACAGACCGTCGGCGATCATGGTTCCGCTGCCCACGGAGCTGAGGTACGGGGAGTCCTGCTTCACCTCCGTGCCGAAGTTCGAGCCGGTCTGCTCGACGCGCGAGAGGTCGTACCCGAGGCACCACCGCAGGTAGTGGACGACGGCGGAACTGTCGCCGAAGAGGCGGTTCAGGAAACGCCTGTTGGTCATCAGCGTGATCACCCGGTGCACCCCGTGGTGGAATCCGTACAGCCGGTACACCCGGCCTGCGGTGAGGGTCCGGCTCAGCAGCCGGGGAACGACGGCGATCACCAGGAGACCCAGGGGAACGGCCCCGAAGAAGACCACCACCGAGGCGGTCAGCGCCTCGACGTAGAACGTCCAGGAAGAGAGCGCGGTGGGGCCCGGCGCCAGGACCGAGGCGAGCTGCGGGGCCTCGGCCAGCAGGAGCCCCACTCCGCCGAACGTCAGCGGCAGGTACACGAGCAGCACGGCCAGGACCTGGAGGACGCCGTGCAGCGCCCTGCGCCAGGTACCGCAGTCGGCCGGGTCGACCATCGTGAAGTCCACCGGGGCCGGCTGCGCGGGGGAGCCGTGCCAGTGCGCGCCGGCCGGGATCGTCTGCCCGCTGTGCAGGCTGGACGCGTGGCCGAGCCGGGCCCGGTCGCCCACGGCGGTCGCGACGTCCAGGACGCTCGCGTCGCCGACCACCGAGTCCGCGCCGAGCGTGACCGGACCCGTCTGGATCAGACCGCGATGGGCCCGGTAGCAGGTGAAGTAGGCGTCCTTGCGGACCACCGCTCCGGCGCCGACGGTCAGCAGGTCCGTGCACACGGGCACGATCCGGGAGAAGAGCGCGACACCGGGTCCGATCCTGGCCCCGAGCGCCCTGAGGTAGAGGACGTAGAGCGGCGAGCCGACGAACAGCACCAACGGGTCGGACCGGACGAGCGTCTTGACCACCCAGAAGCGGACGTAGCGCACGCTCCAGACGCGGACCTGGGACGGTCGCCACCTGCCGATGAGGACCCACTTCACCAGGACCGGAAAGCCGCACAGCCACACGAAGACGACCAGGCCGAACAGCACCGACCGCAGGTACACCTCGACGGCTCCCGACCCCGCGGAGACCCACTCGTACCCCAGGACGCCCGCGAGGGCGACGAGGTAGGAGTAGCCGAGGAAGGCCAGCACCTGGAGCACGCCGCACAGCAGGTGACGCGGCACGCCGACCGGGGGAGGGAACACCGGCGGCAGCGGCTCGACGGCCTCGATCGACCCGCCGGGGGGCTCGGGAACGGGCGCCGAGAGCGCCGTCGCAAGGCTTCGGATCGTCGGATTCCGGTAGATGTCCTTCATCGACACGGGCGGCAGGCCCTCGGACTTGCGGACCCGCGCGCAGAAGTGCGCCATCACCATCGAGTCGGCGCCCAGTTCGTCGAAAAAGTGGCTCCGCACCGGCACCCGCTCGACGTGCGTGACGTCCGCCAGGATGGAGGCGAGCATCCCTTCGACGGCGGCGTGCGGGGCGTGGGGATCGCCCCGGGCGGACGCCCGGTCCTCCCGATCGGGGGTCAACGCCTCGGTGGGCCTTCCCGTCATGGTGGGCTCCCTCGGTTTCCGACGGCCACGGTCCGGTGCTCATGGCATCCGGCCGGCGCGCTCATCGGGCTCCCGTGGACCGCGTCACGCGGATCGCACCTTCGGCCGGCTCATCGGGGACGGACCGTCTTCGCGGGCTCCGATCCCCGTACGGGCCACAGCCCGACGTCATGACCCTTATTCGATGCCGATGGGAGAAAAGATGGTGCGCATCGGGAATTGGCGCGTTTCTGTGTCAATACGGGGCGAAATCGGACGCTCCGTGGTCGCCCGCGCACGTCGGGCAGCGAGCCCGGGCCGGATGCGGTGAGGGTGGCGCGCCGACACCCGGGGCGGCCGAGGGTGTGGTCGGCCGCCCCGGTGTCGGGTCGGGTGGTCGTGGGGGCGGTGCGGGCCGTACGGCCGACACGGCGTGCAGCCGGGCGAACGACGGCCTGGCGGGCGTGGGGCGGGTCAGGCGGGGTCAGGTGGCGGTGACGAACACGCTGTGCCAGCCGCTGGCGCCGTCGGGGATGGTCCGGGCGCGCTGCTCGGTCTGCACCTGACCGGTGCCGTCGGTGGCGCGGACGGTGAGGTTGTGACCACCGGGCGTGGTCTTCCACGGGTAGGACCACTGGCGCCAGGTGTCGGTGGTGTCCTGCTCGGCGAGCTGTGCCTCCTGCCACGGGCCGTCGTCGACCCGGACCTCGACCCGCTCGATGCCCCGGTGCTGGGCCCAGGCGACACCGGCGACCATCACGGTGCCCGCCCCGGCCTGAGCGAAGGGCTTGGGCGTGTCGATGCGCGCCTGGGTCTTGATCGGTGCCTTCCGCGCCCACTTCCGCTTGACCCAGTACGGGTCGTAGGAGTCGAAGGTGGTCAGCTCGATGTCCTGGAGCCACTTGCAGGCGGACACGTAGCCGTACAGGCCCGGGACGACCATGCGGACGGGGAAACCGTGGTCGAAGGGCAACGGTTCGCCGTTCATCCCGACCGCGAGCATCGCGTCCCGACCGTCCAGCAGATCCTCGACCGGCGTGCCCAGGGTCATGCCGTCCACGGAGCGGGCCACCAGTTGATCGGCCGGGCCGCCCTTCGACGGCGCCTTGACCCCCGCCTCCCTCAACAGGTCGGCGAGGGGTACGCCGAGCCAGCGGGCGTTGCCCACGTACGGGCCGCCCACCTCGTTCGACACGCACGTCAAGGTGATGTTCCGCTCGATGAGCGGTCGGTCCAGCAGGTCCTGGAAGGTGTAGGTGCGCGGGCGGGGCACGCCCTTGCCGTGGATCCGCAACCGCCAGGTGTCCGCGTCCACCTTGGGGACGACCAGAGCGGTGTCCACGCGGTAGAAGTCTTTGTTCGGGGTGGTGAAGGCGCTGATCCCGGGGATCCGCAGCGCCGCGCGGGCCGGGGTCGCGGCGGCCGCCGAGGCCGGGGCGGGGAGCCGCACGGCCGCCCGGGAGGCGGCCGCCCCCTGACCGCTGCGGCCGGTCAGCGCCCTGCCGAGGGCCCCCGCTCCGGTGGAGGCCAGAGCGGTGATGCCCGCCGCGATCAGGAAGCCGCGCCGGTTCCATCCGGGGCCCGGCCCGGCGGCGTCCCCGGCGGCCCGGCCGTCGCCGCCCGGATCCGCGGAGGCGGTCTCGTCCGCCCCGTTCAGCTTGCCGATCAGTACGTACAGGACGAGCGCCCCCGCCACGGCGCCCAGCAGCGAGGGCAGGACGTCGCCCACTCCGGCCGAGTCCGGCCGGGTCAGCGCGGCGCCGGCGCCGACGAGCCCGAACAGCAGGATGCCCACGGATCCCGTACGTCGACGGCGCAGGGCGAACAGTCCCAGCAGGGCGGCCAGGAGGCCGATGGTGGCCAGGATCCCGAGCTGGAGCACCAGCTTGTCGTTCTGTCCGAACGTGCGGATCGCGTAGTCCTTGAGCCAGGCCGGTGTCCGGTCGATGGCGGCTCCGCCGACCACGGTGACGGGGCCGGCCTGCGGCCGTACGAGGGAGGCGGCCAGCTCGCCCACGGCCAGAGCCGTGTAGCCGGCGAGCAGTCCGCTCGCTGCGGCGAGCGCGCCGCGTTTGACGGTCCTTCGGTAGATCCTCACGTCCTGCATTCGAGGCCGTGGCTCCGCCGGATGGGTCCGCACACGGATGCCCCGTCCGGGGCATGCACACCGTTTCCGGCCAATCCGTGCGGGGTCCGGCGACGAACAAGCAGCGAGACGCCGGACCGGACACGGTTCGATGAGGGAGCCCCGGCAGTGACGTTTCCTCCCGTCTTCGCGCCAGTACGAACCGGATACCCGACGAAACGTATCCACCGAGCGACCGCATGGGGGTGACCACGTGAAACATGACGACGAGCTCCACGCCCTCATCGGCGCCTACGCCCTCGACGCACTCACCGGTGACGAACACGACCGCTTCACCCGACACCTGCGGGACTGCGAGGCGTGTCGAACGGAACTGCCCGGCTACCTGGACACGGCCGGTCGCCTCGCGACGGCCGTGGCGCACACCCCTCCCGAACACCTCAAGGAGGCGGTGCTCCAGCGCATCGACTCGGTCCGCCGGCTTCCCCCACGGGTACCCGAACCCGTCGCGCCCACAGGGGCCTTCGCCCTCGCCCGGGGCAAGGCCTGGGGCTTCGGGATCGCCGCGGGCATCGCGGCCGCGGCCGTCCTCGGGGGAATCACGGTGTGGGAGGGCCGGCAGGCGGAGCAGGTGCACGAACAGGCGCTGCGACTGGACTCCCGCAACCGCGACCTGAGCGCGGTCATCACCGCGTCCGACGCCCGCACCGTGCGCGGCGCCTTCGCCACCGGGGCCTCCGCCACGCTCGTGACCTCCCGTGAACGCGGCCGAGCCGTCGTGATCGCCGATCGGCTGCCCCCGCCCCCGCAGGGCAGGACGTACCAACTCTGGTTCTCCGACGGGGGCACCATGCGGCCGGCCGGACTCCTCGACCACAGCGGCGCCGTCCTGCTGACGGGTGACATCGGCGCGGCCACCGCCGTCGGCGTCACCCTGGAACCCGCGGGCGGCTCCCCCCTCCCCACCGGCAGTCCGCTGCTCCTGCTCGGCCTCCCCGCCTGACCCGCGCCTCGGCCGGGCGGACCGGCACGACAACCGGAACGCGGCAGCGGGGACACAACGACCGGAACACGGCAACCGGGACGCGACAACCGGAACGCGACGCCCGCGCGCAACAAGCGGGACGTCCGTACCAATCCGCTCCGCCCGGGCCTCCGAAGAACGGGTGAACCGGCCGTGGCACACGGCATGTCGACTGTCGTGAGGGGGGCAACCGTGCATCGACGTGAAGAGGCGGCGGCAGCGGGGCCTCCACCCGTCCGCCCCGTCACGGCACTTGCCCCCACCCCGATCCGTCCGCACCCGCGAAGGCCTCCCATGACGACCTCGACGCCCCGCCCCACCACCTCCGTCCGCGGCTCCGCGCCCGCTCACCCCGCGCCCGCTCACCCCATCGCGGCCCCCGCCCCGCAGCAGCGACCGGGCGAACCCTCCCTGTGGCCGGACGTCCATCGCCTGCCACCGGCCTCGGCCGCGCGCACGGCCGTGGCCAGGGCCCTGTTGCGTCGCGCGTTCGATCGCATGCCCCTCACCCTCAGGAGCGACGCCTCCCCGGGGGGCGACGCCCGCGCCCCGCGGGGAGGGGAACCCTCGCTCGTCCTGCACGACCCGGACGCCTTCCACCGCCGGATCGGCGCCGACGGACTCATCGGATTCGGCGAGTCCTACATGGCCGGTGAATGGGACAGCGACGATCTCGTCGGGGCCCTGACCGTGCTCGCCTCGCACGTCGACGCACTGGTGCCCGCGCCCTTGGCCGAGCTGCGCCGCGCGTGGATACGTCGCCGCCCCCACGCACACCGCAACACCCCCGTGGGCGCCCGCCGGAACATCCAGCGGCACTACGA
Organism: Streptomyces sp. NBC_01426; assembly: GCF_036231985.1. Classification (GTDB taxonomy): domain Bacteria; phylum Actinomycetota; class Actinomycetes; order Streptomycetales; family Streptomycetaceae; genus Streptomyces. Next base: position 650,192 of record NZ_CP109500.1, on the reverse strand, counting down.
CCTCTCCAACGACCTCTTCGAACTCTTCCTCGACCCGAGCATGACCTACTCCTCGGCGCTCTTCACCGCGTTCCCGGCCCGGCAGGAATCGCTGGAGGACGCCCAACACCGCAAGATCGACCGCCTGCTCGACCTCGCGTCCGTCGGCCCCGGGACGCGCCTGCTGGAGATCGGCACCGGCTGGGGCGAACTCGCCCTGCGGGCCGCCGCCCGGGGCGCCGACGTCGTGACGATCACGCTCTCCACCGAGCAGCGCGACCTCGCCCGCAGCCGCGTCGACGCCGCCGGCCACACCGACCGCGTCCGCGTCGAACTGTGTGACTACCGCGACGTCCGGGGCGAGTACGACGCCATCGTGAGCGTCGAGATGATCGAGGCCGTCGGCGCCGAGTACTGGCCCGCGTACTTCGACACGCTGCGCAAGGCACTCGCCCCCGGAGGCCGCATCGCGCTCCAGGCCATCACCATGGCCCACGACCGGATGCTCGCCACCGCCCAGAGCCACACCTGGATCAGCAAGTACATCTTCCCCGGCGGCCTCATCCCCTCCCGCGAGGCCATCCGCACCGAGGCGGCGCGGGCGGGCCTGAGCGTCACCGCCGACCACGGATTCGGCGAGCACTACGCCGAAACCCTGAGGCTGTGGCGCGAACGGTTCACCGGCCACACCGCCCGGGTGACGGAACTCGGCTTCGACCACGTCTTCCAGCGCATGTGGGAGCTGTATCTCGCCTACTCCGAGGCCGGGTTCCGCTCCCGCTACCTCGACGTACGGCACATCCTCCTCACGGAGGGCGGCGCCCACTGACACCCTGCGGGACTCCCCGCCCAGTCGCCGCGTCCCCCGGGGCCTGCCGCGCCCCGGTCGACACCCCGGGGGACCCGGAGGACGATGAGGGAGACGGGTGTCTCACCGCCCGGTGCACCGGCCGCACGCCCATGATGTCGCCGTCCGCCGGCCGCGGAGCCCCGTCGATGGGGTCATGCACGACGTTCCCTGACACCGCGGGAGAACCAACGATGAAATGCGCAGCGAAGAAGAGGAGCCGTGCCCGGGCCTGCCGTTCGCTCATGGCGGCCCTGGTGTTGTCGGGTGGTGCGCTGGCCGGCGCCGGATCGGCCGTGGCGGCCGACCAGGCGACGCCTCAGCGGGCTCCCGCCGCTCAGTGCAAGGGCGGCCAACTGACGGTCAGCGGGACCTCGGGAACCGGTCAGGCGCGGGTCACCGTCGTCAACAAGGGCCCCAAGGCGTGCGTGCTGGCGGGCTTCCCCACCGTCGCACTCGCCGGCCAGGGCTCACCCGACCGGAACAAGCCGCTCAGCGTGTCCCGGACGGGCAGCGCGAAGCCCGTACAACTCGCGGTCGGCGGCCGGGCGGCGTCCCAACTCACCTTCCCGCCGGTCCTCGGCGAGGCCGACGGCTACTGCGCCTCCGGCGCCAAGCCGATCGCCGCACCCACGATGGTCGTCGGCGTCGCCGGCACCAAGACCCAGATCGCCCCGAGTGACGGCGGCAACTTCGCGATCTGCGGCAACAGCGTCCGCGCCACCGCCTTCCGCGCGGCCTGACGTAGAGCCGGCCGACCCGCTGTCCCCGTGAACCGGCTGAACCACCCCGTGAACGCGGGTGCGGTCAGGGTCGGTCGTGCCAGGAGAGCGCCGAGATCCGCCAGCCCTCCGGGGTGCGCACGAACTGAATGGTCTTGGTTCCGCCACCCTCGAACGGTTCGCCGTCCATGATCCCGGACTTGCGGTACTCGCCGAACCGTGACGCGATGTCACCGGCGATCTCGGTCCGTTCGGAGGTTTCCCACTCCGTGAACTCCACCAACCGGCCGTCGGACAGCAGGGCTCGACGGGGTGCGATGAACTCCTCGACGGTGTAGACGGTGAACTCCGGTCCGGTCTTCACGATCACCCCGCCCGGGAGGAGGAGCCGACGGATCCGCTCCACGTCGGCGCGCTTGCCACCCCGGTTGTCGAAGGCGGCGAAGAACTCGGCGGTCAGTAGATCGATCTCTATGCGCGACACGGCGCGACAGTAACAAGCGGACAGCGACGAGGAACAGCCCCGCGCACAGGGGCTGCCGGGCGAGCTGCTGCCGACCCCCCGGAAGAAGGTGGGGCCGGTGGTGGGGGGCTTCCGGCCCCGTGCCTCAGCAGCTCGTCCCGCCGTCGAACGGGGGGCTCAGAGCGAGCCGACGACCTTGCGCGGCGTCACGCGGAGGACCACGCGCGGGGCGTCGTCCTTGGAGGCCGGGTTGAAATCGGCGTACTCCTTGCCCGTGTACTTGCGGGAGAGGGCGTCGATCAGTTCCTGCCCGCCTTCGGTGGTGAGGGAGACGGTGCCCCGCACCTCGGCGTACGTGTAGGGGGCGTTGGGCGGGTTGATGATGACGGTGGCCCGCGGGTCGCGGCGAAGGTTCGCCTCCTTGCGACGGCCGACGGTGGTGGAGATCAACAGGTCGTCGCCGTCACGGGCCAACCAGGTGACGGAGAGCTGCGGGCTGCCGTCGGGCTGGATCGTGGCCACCGTCGCGAAGACGGGGGTGTCGTCGATCAGCTTCTTGAGGTCGTCGGAGAGTGCCTCTGACACGGGACGGATTCCTTTCCCACGGTTGAGCGCTGTCATCGAAGATCAGCGAGAACAGCCTGCGGACGCCTGTGGTCCGCGGCAAGCCGGGAGGGGGGCCGCGGAAGGCCGGTTGCCGGGCGGTCGGCCGGCGGGCGACGCCACGGGTGCACCCCGGGACAGGGTGGGGCCGCGCGGGACAGCGGTGGCGCCCGGTCGCGCGTCACCCGTCGTGTTCACTCGGACGAGTGAGCGGCCCGCCGTCCCGAGGGACGCGGGCCGCCACCGCTCACGCCTGGATCAGGTGGGCGACGTTCTGCGGGTCCAGGCCGGTCAGCTGGACGATCCGGGGCGCGGGAATGCCGGCGGTCAGAGCCCGGTGGACGAGCGCTTCCCAGTCCTCGGTCGTGTGCTTGTACTCCAGGAGTTCCGCTTCCATGTGCGTGACCGACGGGGACGCGCACTCCTGGTGCACGCGAGCCGTCTCGTCGTCGCTCAGCGGGACGGGAAGCCGCTCCGCGTCCTCGGGAATGAGTACGTCCGACCCGGCCGGCAGGATCCTGACGTGCCCCGACGACTCTGACGTGCCGTGAGCCTGCAGCCATCCGTGGACGGCGGGAGTCTCGGCGCATTCCAGGGGCATCACGGCGGCCAGGGCCGCCCCGAGCCGCGGATGGCGTTCGGGGAGCAGGAACAGGTAGGCGTCATCGGCCATTTCGCAATCTCGCTTAACTCTCGATCCGGCATACGGGGAAACGGGACACGGGTGAACGGGGGAGCGGCCACGGTCCTCGCGGTCACAGGGGCAGGACGGCGAGGATGGTCTTTCCCTCCCCCGGCACCAGGGTGACGGCCAGGCTGCGGCAGTAGTGGCGGACCATGTGCCAGCCGAAACCGCCCGCACGTCCGGCGAGGTCGGGGGTGCGCTCCTGGGGGAGTACGGAGCTGTTGTCACTCACCGCGACGCTCACACTGTCGGGTCCCGAACTCAGGTGGAGGGTGTAGTGGCCGCCACCGTGCCGCAGGGCGTTGGTGGTCAGCTCGGAGACCACGAGCTGGAGGGCGTCCGAGGTGTCGGCCGGAGCGGCGGGATCGAGACTGGCGGCGTAGACGCGGGCGACGTCGCGGGCCCGGGCGATGCCGGCCGCGCAATCGTCCTCGATCACCAGATCAGCGGGGACTGACGTGTCTGTCGCCTGAATGTCGTTCATGCGCGCACACCCACCTTGTCGGTTCGACCGTCGGACCCTTCGTGTTCCCCGAGTGAGATCCTTTACACACAGTGACATCAGATAGCCGAACCGGATGGTGTGGCGGTTTCGCTTTTCATCGTCCCGCTCCCGGCCGGCGGTGTCGAACGGGCCCGGGGAGCCGGAAGCCCCGCGGCGCCGAACGTTCGGCGCCGCGGGGCTTCCGCGGGGTTCCGCGTGCGCGGAGCCCGATGGGGTCAGAGTCGGTCGAGCACGCTGCCCAGGTCCACGAACTTGAAGCCGGTGGCCTCCCGCTCCGTGTCCGCCGGGGTGTCCCGGCCGTCTTGGACGACGAGCAGACCGCGCGGGAAGCGCCTGCCCAGCGGAGCGTTGAGCACGGCCGCCCCGTCACACTGCTCCGAGCCGTCGAGCGTGGCATTCGCGGCCGACACGCGGAAGCCGCCCTCGTACGCGTTGTGCTCGTCGACCTCCCGGTCGTAAACCGCGAAGGTGTCGTCGCCCTGGCTGGACGCGAGCAGGTGGCCGTCGCCGCCACGCCCCGTGACCAGGGTCAGTCCCTCGACGTCCGCGGCGAGCCGACGGCCGCCGAAGCCCGGGTCGGCGCCCGCGGCGCACTCCTCGGTCTTCTCGTCGTACACCCCGGGGACGCCGTACTCGCGGACCTTGTCGATGAGCTTCGGCGTGCCGGTGAGGTCGGCGGGCAGCCGCCAGATGCCCACGTCCTCCTGGCCCGCGTACAGGACACCGTTGGCCGGGTCGACGACCATGCCCTCGACCTGGGGGAGTTCCCCGGGCTCGGCGCAGGGGCTCCACGTCCTGCCGTTCGGAAGCCGGAACGAGGACGGCAGGTCGAGCGTGCGGACCGTGCGGTAGGTGACGGTGCCGGCAGCCGTCGGCGTGAGTTCCAGGAGGGCGAGCCGGGTCTGGTTGCGGCGGCTGACCAGCGCGTACGAGCGACCGGTACGGGCATCGGTCCAGGTGGCGAGACCGTAGGCGGTCCGCTGCTCGTTGATCTCGGCCTGGTCGGCGGAGAACACCGGCGGAGCGCCCGGATCGGTCACGTCGACCAGCGGCCCACCGGGCCGGCCTGCCTGCACCCGGTACACCCGCAGCCGGTCGTTCCCGCGGTCCGTGGTCACGGCCACGTCGGCCCGTCCGCCGGACAGGCGCAGACCGTGCACGAGATCGACGTTGTTGAAGCGCCCGGGGGCGTCGTCGGGCGCGCCCGTGGACGGCGCGGCGACCGCCTGGACCTGGCGGGCGTCGAGGTCGTAGACGCGCAGCCCGCCCTCCTTCGCGGTGGCGATGACCAGGCTGCGATCGGGATCGGCGGCGTTGCGCCAGATCGCGGGATCGTCGGCGTTGGCGTTGCCTCCGGCCTCGTCGTCGTACAGCGTCGCCGTCTCCGACCGCGGGGTGACGGAGGGCAGCGGGCGCGCGGCCTGTGCCTGCTGCGGGGCCGCCGCGGTCAGGACGACGAGCGCGGCAGCGACGACGGATGCCGCGTGCAGACGGCGCGGAGGGGTCACGGGAACTCCAGACTGTCAGGTACATGAACAGGGCGAGGGTCGAACGGCGACACGAAGCGGCGACCTACGCGACCCGGCCGCCGCACGTCCGCACGGTGAACACGACACTCCGTCCCCACCGGTCCCGCACACCGCCGGATGACGGCGCCCCGAGCGGGTAGACGCCAGGGCGGAGGCCTACACCCGTGAAGCTCAGTGACTGGATGATCACCGCCGATGAACGCGGCAACGCCGCGACCCGGCTCGACGCGCGCCACCCCGACGGAGCCGCCTGGACCCGCGGGAACCAGGTGCGCCCCCTGGTGCACGGCGCGACGTACTTCGCCGAACTGCTGGAAGGGATCCGCGCGCAGCGCGAGGGCGATCTCCTGCTGTTCACGGACTGGCGCGGCGACCCCGACGAGCGGCTCGACGGCCCTGGCACGGAGATCGGCGCCGTACTGGGCGAAGCGGCGCGGCGCGGAGTCATCGTCAAAGGGCTGATCTGGCGCTCCCACCTGGACGGGCTCCAGTTCAGCGAGAGCGAGAACCGCCACCTCGGCGAGGAGATCGAGGAGGCCGGCGGCGAGTGCCTGCTCGACATGCGCGTGCGCCCCGGGGGTTCCCACCACCAGAAGCTGGTCGTCCTGCGCCATCCCGGGCGCCCCCACCTCGACGTCGCGTACGTCGGTGGCATCGACCTCTGCCACGGCCGCAACGACGACGCCTCGCACCGCGGCGACCCCCAGGCGCCGCCCTTCGCCTCCGCCTACGGGGACCGCCCACCGTGGCACGACGTGCAACTGGCCGTCCGCGGCCCGGCCGTCGGCGACATCGAGGCGGGGTTCCGGGAGCGTTGGTGCGACCCCGGCCCCCTCAGTCGCAGCCCGATGGTCCGGTTGCGCGCGCTCCTGGACCGGGAGGACACGGTCGCGGACCGCCTTCCCCCTCAGCTGCCCGACCCCCGACCGTGCGGAAATCAGGCCGTACAGATCCTGCGCACCTACCCCAACCGGCTGTGGCGCGGCTACCCCTTCGCGCCCGACGGGGAACGCAGCATCGCGCGCAGCTACCTCAAGGCGCTGCGGCGGGCGCGGGCGCTGATCTACCTGGAGGACCAGTACCTGTGGTCCCCGAAGGTGGTCGAGTCCTTCGCCCGGGCGCTGCGCGACAACCCGGAACTGCGCCTGATCGCCGTGATCCCCACGGTCCCCGAACAGGACGGACGGGTCACGCTGCCGATGAACCTCGTCGGACGGCTCACCGCGCTGGAGGCGCTGCGGCGTGCGAGCGCCGACCGCGTCGCGATCTACGGGCTGGAGAACCACGCGGGGACTCCCGTGTACGTGCACGCCAAGGTCTGCGTGATCGACGACGTCTGGGCCTCGGTCGGATCGGACAACGTGAACCTCCGCTCCTGGACACACGACTCGGAACTCAACTGCGCCGTGCTGGACGAGACCGCCGACGTCCGCCCACCGCTCGACCCCGGAGGACTCGGGGACGGTGCCCGCCGCCACGCCAGGGACCTGCGGCTGGAACTCTCGCTCGAACACCTCGATGCCGCGGCCCCCGATTCACGGTACCCGGCCGATCTCGTGTGCGACCCGGTCGCCGCCTTCGACGCGTTCGCGTCGAGCGCCGCCGCACTCGACGCGTGGCACGACGGCGGGTGCGGGGGCCCCCGGCCGGCGGGCCGCCTGCGGACCTACCGCCCGCCCGACCTGTCGCGCACCACGCGCGGGGTCGTCATGCCGTTGTACCGGTTGCTCGTCGACCCCGACGGCCGTCCGTTCGGGCTCCGACGCCGCAACGCCTTCTGAGTACGCCGCGACGCGTACCGGGGCGCCGGAACACGTACCGGGGCTCCGAAACCGCGTACCGGGACTCCGCATCGCGTACGGAAGGGCGAACGGTCCCGCGGGCCCGCGTCAGACGCCCCGCGGCGTTCCGGGCCCGGCGAGTGCGGCGAGGCCCGTCGCGACGCTCGTCCTCGTCAGGACCACCTTCATGACGCCGACCCTTCGGGCCCGGCGTGCAGGCCGGTGGCCAGGCCCGGGTAGTGGCGGACGAGCCCGTCGGCGTCGAACTCGACGTCGGCGGTGAACGAGCCGGAGGCGTAGCGGACCCGGTGGCGACCCAGCGGCGTGTACACCTGCTCCGACGGCGTCACGACGAGATCGGGAACGGACACCCAGGCCATCAGGAACGGCCGTTCCGGTGCGCCCGCGTCCCCCAGGTGGAGCCCGTGCCGCAGCACGGGCATCGTGTTCGTCAGCGGGCACAGGCCGAGGTCGCAGTCGAGGGCGCCCTCGAACTCCTCCCGCGGCTGCCCGTCGACCGTCCACCGTCCCGCCTCGTCCCGACGCAGGTCGAGTTCACGCCTCGCGGCACCGGGACCGTCGACGGTGACGTGCAGCTCCCGCGTGACGAAGCGGGGACCGGTCACGAGCCGGTACGTGACCCAGTACGGGCCGTCCTCCAGCCCCAGCGCCCGGCCCCGCGCCTGGAGGCGGTCCTCCTCGAACCGCCCCCACGCGGTGTCGTATCCGCCCGAGGCCGTGACCTGCCAGGTGCGCGTGAAGTGTGCCGAGTCGTCCATGGGGAGATCCTCGCGCACGCCGCGACCCCGGTGCCAGGCCACCACGCGCGCGCCGTACGACCCCGCTCTCGGGCGCGCGATCCCTCACACGGCGCCGGCCGAGGCGTGGGCCGGGGGAGGGGAACCGCCGATCGAGGCCGCGTCCGGGGCGTGCGGGACGTCGAGTTGGGCCTCCATGTCGTCGAGCGCACTGCGCACCGCGGCGATGCGCAGACGCAGCGCGTCGGCCGGCTCCGGTTCCGCCCCCGCGGCGCCGACCCCGACCGATGGGGCGGGTGTGTCGGCCGCGTGCGCGGCGCTCTCCCGAAGGGCTTCGGCCGCCTCCATCTCACGTGCTTCCTCAAGGGAGTTGAGGACGACGCCGATCAGCACGTTGACGAGTACGAACGAGGCGAGCAGGACGTAGGAGGCGTAGTACAGGATGCTGAAGGGGGAGACGGCCAGCCCGGCGTGCACGGCGTCGCCGAGACCCTCCAGCGTCATCAGGAGGAAGAGGGTCAGCCCGGCGCGGCCGAGGGAGCCGTAGTGCTGGGGGTCGTGCGCGGCGAAGCAGATCCAGCCGATCATCGCGTACACGTAGAGGATCAGCGCACCGACGAACAGGAAGCTGACGGTGCCGGGCAGGCTGCGGCCCACGGCGACCAACAGGACGCGCAACTGCGGCATGAACCGCGCGGTGCGCAGGACCCGCGCGAGCCGCAGCAGCCTCAACAGGGTGGTGTTCTCCCGCAGGAACGGCACGAAGGCGGAGGAGACGACCAGCAGGTCGAACACGTTCCAGGGATCCCGGAAGAAAGCTTTCGGTCGATCGGCGTGCGCACCCAGGCGGACCAGCATCTCCAGGGTGAACGCGATCACGCAGAATCGTTCGGCCAGGTGGAGTAGGGGCCCGTAGTCGACGGCGAGGCCGCTGTACGTCTCGACGCCCAGCAGCGCGGCGTTGAGGAGGATCGCCGCGAACACGCCGATCGAGAACGGCGGCGCCTCGCACACCTCGCGGCACCGCGCGGCCAGTCTCCTGCGTCCCGCGTCCACCGCGGTGAGGTCGGTCATCGTGCTCCCTCGTGCAATCCGGCGGCCCCGGCCGCCCACCGCGTCGCGTCGCGACGGACGCCGGGGCGATGATCATGTTCCGGGTCGTGTAACGCCGGCCGGCGGGATTCGAGACGCCCTGGGACGGCACATCGCCCGATCGGGGTGCGCGGACACCCCCTACGGCCACCCGACGGTCGCCGTCGCATCCCCACGCTCCGGACCCGCCCCCGTGTAGGCCGCGGCGCTGCGCACGAACATCGTGTGCAGGGCGTGCACCGACCTCGTCGTGGTGGTCGACTGCGGGCGCTGGATCACCATCAGCACGGCCGGCACCTCGCCCGCGAGCGGACGTTGGGTGATGATCCCGGCGCGCTCCAACGGGTCGCCGGTGACGCTGAAGTCCGGCAGCACGGTGGCCCCCAACCCCTCGGCGACCATCAGCTTCCCCATCTCGGCGCCGTCCGTGGAGTACGAGAACACCGGATCGCGTCCCTCCAGGAGCCGGTGCACGTACCGGTGCATCACATAGCCGGCCCGCATCACGATCAGCGGCTCCGCGAGGAGCTCGGCCACCGACACCTCGGGCAGCGCCGCGAGCCGGCTGTCGGAGCGCACGCACACCACGGGGCGCCCGCGCAGCAGTTCGGTGGTGTGCAGCCCTGGCGGCTTGTCGTCGCCTTGGAGATAGTTGATCAGGCCGAGGTCCAGTCCACCCTCCAGCAATTCCCGGTGGATGTCGGCCTGTCGGCCACCGGTGACCTCGATGAGGGTCTGCGGATGGGAGCGGCGGAACGCCTGAAGGGTGGGCACGAGCAGTGGCACCGTCGCCGCGTTCACGGTGCCCAGCCGGATCGTGCGGGTGGTGCGGTGCCGCGCGTCGGCGGCGCGGCGCAGCGTGTCGACCGCGTCCAGCACCCCGACGATGTGCGGCAACAGCTCACGGCCGGCGTCGCTGATCCGGGCACCGGAGCGGCGGCGGTCCAGGAGGTCGACACCCAGCTCGCGTTCCAGATTGCGGACCGTCTCGCTCAGGGCCGGCTGGGAGACGTGCAGAGACTCTGCCGCGCGGCGCAGCGATCCGAGCCGGGTCACGGCCGTGATGTATTCCAGCTGTTCTATCCGCAAGACAAACCGCCTTTCACCCGGCGAACTCGCGTCCGCAGCGGACGGTTTCGGTGAAAGGGAAACCCTGTCACCGGGTCGAGTATGCCGAATCGACCCCGATGCGTTCCAGCGGTACGCTCCATGGCGATGGGGCTGTCGAGCGTACGGAAAGGCGGTGACGTGGCGATGAGGAATCCAGGGAATCCCGCAGGACTGACCCGGCGCCGTCACGTCGACCTCGTCCGTGTCTCCAGCGCCCTGTGTCCGTACCGGGGTTGACCTGTCGGCTCGACCGGGTCGGGCCCCGCCGTGTCCCGGATCCGCAGGGATCCGCACCTATCCGGCGTGGCCGTGAGCGTGACCGTGAGCGGGCATTCGGCCGCCCGAATTCCACCCGCTGACCCGCCCCGCGGATTTAACGAGTTCTTCACGAAAATCATTCGGCGACCCGCCGCGGGCCGCCCCCTGCCTCATTCCCGTACATCCGGAGTGCCCATGTCCCTCCTGTCCACAGACACGCCTTTGAGCTTCGCCTATTGGGTGCCCAACGTGAGCGGTGGCCTCGTCACCAGCACGATCGAACAGCGCACCGACTGGGGCTACGACTACAACCGCGAACTGGCCGTTCTCGCCGAGAACAGCGGCTTCGACTACGCCCTGAGCCAGGTCCGCTACATGGCCGGCTACGGCGCGGAGTACCAGCACGAGTCGACGAGCTTCAGCCTGGCCCTGCTCCTCGCCACCGAGCGGCTCAAGGTCATCGCCGCCGTGCACCCCGGGCTGTGGCACCCGGGCGTGCTCGCCAAGCTCGGTGCCACGACCGACCACCTGTCCAAGGGCCGCTTCGCCGTGAACGTCGTCAGCGGGTGGTTCAAGGACGAGTTCACCGCTCTGGGCGAACCCTGGTTGGAGCACGACGAACGCTACCGGCGCTCCGAGGAGTTCATCCGTGCCCTGCGCGCGGTGTGGACCGAGGACCACGCCGAGCTGGCCGGGGACTTCTACCGCATCAGGGACTTCTCACTGAAGCCCAAGCCGCTGAACACCCCCGAGCGCCCCCACCCGGAGATCTTCCAGGGCGGGAACTCCACCGCCGCCCGCGCCATGGCCGGCCGGGTCTCCGACTGGTACTTCAGCAACGGCAAGGACTTCGACGGCGTGCGCGAGCAGGTCGCTGACGTCCGGGCATCGGCCGACGCGGCCGGACGACGAGTGCGCTTCGGACTCAACGGGTTCCTGATCGCCCGCGACACCGAGGCCGAGGCGCGCGAGGTGCTGCGCGAGATCGTCGCGAAGGCGAACACCGAGGCGGTGCACGGTTTCGGATCCGCCGTCCGTCAGGCAGGACGGTCGACCGCCGACGGCAAGGGCATGTGGCAGGACTCCACGTTCGAGGACCTCGTCCAGTACAACGACGGCTTCCGGACCGGACTGATCGGCACGCCCGAGCAGATCGCCGAACGCATCGTCGCCTACAAGCTGCTCGGCGTCGACCTGCTCCTCCTCGGCTTCCTGCACTACCTGGAGGAGGTCGAGTACTTCGGCAAGCGCGTCCTGCCTCTGGTGCGCGAGCTGGAGGCCGCGCTGCCGGAGCGGGAGCCCGCCACCGTACCGGCCTGACCAGCCACCTTCCCAGCCCCCTTCCCACCCCCGACCACCCGGACCGCGAGGAGATCATCCCTGTGAGCACCACCGCGCCCGCCGACTGGACCACCCTGCCCACCCCCACCGACGCCCCCGGCTGGATCGCGCGCGCCGCCGAGGTGGGCGCGATCCTCGCCACCGACGCCGCCGCCCGCGACAAGGCCGGCGCCACCCCGTACGCCGAGGTCGGCCTGCTCAAGGACTCCGGCCTCGTGACCCTGCTCGGGCCCGTCGCGCATGGCGGTGGCGGCCAGGACTGGACGACCGCCTACCGGGTGGTGCGCGAGGTGTCCAAGGCGGACGGATCGATCGGCCAACTCCTCGGCTACCACTACCTGTGGAACTGGGCCGCACGCCTGGTCGGCACCCCCGCCCAGTGGGAGCACGTGGAGGCCGAGGCCGCCCGCGAACGCTGGTTCTTCGGCGGCGCCGTCAACCCCCGCGACCAGGACGTGGTGGTGCGCGAGGAGGGCGAGGCCGGGGACACCCTGGTGTTCACCGGCCGCAAGAGCTTCTCCACCGGCAGCAAGGTCTCCGACGTCACCGTCCTGGAAGGCGTCCTGGAGGGAACGGACCACCACATCTTCGCCATCGTCCCCTCCGACAGCGAAGGCCTGACCTTCCACGACGACTGGGACAACATCGGCCAGCGCCTCACCGAGAGCGGCGGCGTGAGCATCGACGGCGTCCGCGTGCCCTGGTCGGCGGCGGCCGGGTACACCGACAAGAAGTTCGCTCCGCGCGTCTACAACACCCTCAACGTGCCCGTCATCCAACTCGTGTTCATCAACTTCTACCTCGGCATCGCCGCCGGCGCACTGGAGACGGCGGCGACCTACACCCGCACCAGGACCCGCCCCTGGCTGCACGGCGGCCACGAGCGGTCGGTGGACGAGCCGTACGTCATCGACACCTACGGAGACCTCACCGCGAAGCTCTGGCAGGCCGAGGCACTGGCCGACGCGGTCGCCCGGGAAGGTGAGCGACTGCACGCCGACCCCGACGCGATCACCCCGCGCGATCGCGGCGAGTTCGAGGTCCGGGTGGCCGCGGCGAAGGCGGTCGCCACGGAGACGGCACTGGAGATCACCCAGCGGATCTTCGAGGTCACCGGCGCCCGCTCGACCACGAGCGCCGAGGGTCTGGACCGCTTCTGGCGCAACGTCCGCACGCACACCCTCCACGACCCGGTCGCCTACAAGCGGCGCGAGGTCGGCCGCTTCGTCCTCACCGGCGAACTGCCCGAGCCCACCTGGTACTCCTGACCCGCTCCCGGCCCCCGACCTCCTTCCCGGGCCTCGACCCGCAGCCTTCCGACCCCTACCCGACCCGTGTCGCCCGGCCCCGAGGCCGGGCGACACGGGTCGCCACCCGAGGTGATTCGTTCATGGCCACCATCCTCTCCGTCTCCGGCAGCCCGTCCCCCGTGTCCCGCACCGCCGGCCTGCTGCGCCACCTGGACGCCCGGCTCGTCGACCAGGGCCACCGCGTGGTTCCCCTCGACGTGCGGACGCTCCCCGCGGAGGCACTCCTCGGAGCCGACTTCGCGCATCCGGAGATCGTCGCCGCCCGCCGGCTGTTCGAGGAGGCCGACGGCGTCATCATCGGCACGCCCATATACAAGGCCGCTTACTCAGGACTCCTGAAGTCCCTGCTGGACCTGCTGCCGCAGCGCGCCCTCGCCGGCAAGACGGTGCTGCCGCTCGCGACGGGCGGCTCCCTCGCCCATGTGCTGGCCGTGGACTACGCGCTGCGCCCGGTGCTCTCGACAATGGGCGCGGGGCACATCGTGCAGGGCTGGTTCGTCCTCGACGGGCACATCACGGCGCCGGCCGGCGGTGCCGTCACCGTGGACCCGGTCGCCCGCCCCGCCCTGTACACGGTCGTCGACCAGTTCTCCCTCGCACTGGCCGCCGAAACCGCCCCGCTGGCGGCCTGACATGGCCGACGGCACCGCCCGCGGGGCGCCCGCCCATGTCATCGCCGACGAGGCCGAGGCCCTGGCCGTCGCCGCCGAGCTGGCCGACGCGTTCCGGGTCGGGGCCGCGGACCGGGACGCGGGCCGCGTCCTGCCCCGCGCGGAACTCGACCGGCTCTCGGCCTCCGGGCTGCTCGCGATCACCGTGCCGTCCGCACACGGCGGAGCCGACGTCGGGGCCCGTACGCTCGCCGAGGTCTTCCGTCTGCTGGCCGCCGCAGACCCCAGCCTCGCCCAGATCCCGCAGAGCCACTTCGTGTACGTCAACGTGCTGCGCCGGCAGGGCGGCGAGGCCCAGCGGAAGTTCTTCTTCGCGGAGGTGCTGGCGGGCCGGCGCCTCGGCAACGCGCAGTCGGAGAAGGGAACCGCGCACGTCCAGGACATCCGCGCCCGCCTCACCCCCCGACCGGACGGCTCGTACCTGCTGACCGGTGAGAAGCACTACAGCACGGGCGCCCTGTTCGCCCACTGGATCCCGGTCCTGGCCCGCGCCGGCGACGACGCGCTGCACGTCGCGTACGTACCGGCGGACGCGCCCGGCCTGACGGTCGTCGACGACTGGGACGGGATGGGCCAGCGCACCACCGCCAGTGGGACCGTGCACCTGGTCGACGTCGTGGTCGACGCCGACCGGATCGTCCCGCACCACCTCACCTTCCAGGGTCCCCAACTGCACGGCGCCGTCGCGCAGTTGCTGCACGCCGCCATCGACGCGGGGATCGCGGCCGGCGCGCTCGCCGAAGCTGCCGCCTTCGTGCGGGCCAAGAGCCGGCCCTGGTTCGAGGCCGTGGGGGAGGGGTACGCGACACCGGCCGACGACCCGCTGCTCGTCCAGCGGTTCGGGGAACTCGCCATCCAGGTCCGGGCGTCCGAGGCGCTGCTGACCGCTGCCGCCGACGCCGTGGACCGGGCCGCCGGCCGGCTCACCGACGACACGGCGGCCTCCGCCTCCATCGCGGTGGCCGCGGCCAAGGTGCACGCGGCGCGGACGGCCGTCGAAACGGGCAGCGCGCTGTTCGAGTTGGCGGGTACGCGATCGGCCCTGGACGGCCTCAACCTGCACCGCCACTGGCGTGACGCGCGCACGCACACCCTCCACGACCCCGTGCGCTGGAAGGTCCAGCACATCGGCCGCCACGTCCTGAGCGGCACCCGGCCACCGCGCCACGGCCTGCTCTGACCCGCCGTCACCTGCCTCGATCCCCGTACGTCCTGGAGACCCTCGTGAATCTCACCTTCCACTGGTTCCTGCCCACCTACGGCGACAGCCGGCACGTCATCGGGGGCGGCCACGGCGTACCGGCAGGCGCGGCGGGAGCGGCCGACGGGCAGCGCCCGGCCGACCTCGGCTACCTGGCCCAGATCGGCCGCGCGGCCGAACAACTGGGCTTCGAGGGCGCGCTCACCCCCACCGGGGCGTGGTGCGAGGACGCCTGGCTGACCACTGCCATGCTGGCGCGCGAGACCGAACGGCTGAAGTTCCTCGTCGCCTTCCGGCCCGGCTTCGTCTCCCCGACGCTGGCCGCGCAGATGGCCGCCACCTTCCAACGCCACGCCCCCGGCCGGCTGCTGCTCAACGTGGTGACCGGCGGGGAGAGCCACGAGCAGCGCGCCTACGGCGACTTCCTCGACAAGGAGGAACGGTACGAACGGACGGGCGAGTTCCTGGACATCGTACGGAGCCTGTGGCGCGGCGAGAGCGTGACCCGGGACGGCCGCCATCTGCGCGTCGAGGACGCCCGGCTGGGCCGGCTCCCGCAGCCGGTGCCGCCGGTCTACTTCGGCGGTTCCTCACCCGCCGCGGGCGAGGTCGCGGCCCGGTACAGCGACGTGTACCTCACCTGGGGCGAACCGCCGGCCGACGTGGCACGGAAGATCGAGTGGATCCGCGGTCTCGCGGCGAAGGAGGGCCGGATCGTACGGTTCGGGATCCGCCTGCACGTGATCACCCGGGACACCGCCGAGCAGGCGTGGGCCGAGGCGCGGCGGCTGCTCGCGGGATTCTCCCCCGACGCGGTGCGCGCCGTACAGGAAGGGCTGGCGAGGAGCGAATCCGAGGGGCAGCGCCGGATGCTGGCCCTGCACGGGGGCTCGGTCGACGGACTGGAGGTCTCACCCAACCTGTGGGCCGGGATCGGCCTGGTCCGGGGCGGCGCGGGCACCGCCCTGGTGGGCAGCCACGACGAGGTCGCCGAGCGCGTCGCGGAGTACCACCGGCTGGGCATCGACGAGTTCGTCATGTCCGGCCACCCGCACGTGGAGGAGGCGTACTGGTTCGGCGAGGGCGTGCTGCCGAGGCTGGAGCGTGCGGGGCTGTGGACCCGTCCGGGCGGTGCCCCGTCGGCGACCGGGCAGGAGACCTCGATCCCCTTCGCGGCACCGGCGCGGCGATGAGCGAAGGCGCATTGCGGATGAGTCGTACGGGTTTGGCCCGGCCGTATCGGGTGAGACGGAGGAGGACCCCAGGAGAAAGGGAAGCGCAATGAGTGTGGTGGCTCTTCTTGTCGCACCGATGATCCTCGCCGCCGTCCTGGCCTACCAGGGCGGCAGTCGAGCCCGGCACCGGGCCCGCTGAGTTCACCGGGTCGGCGCCGCGCCTCGCGCGGACCGCCCGATGCCCCACCGGTTCACCGCCGGCCGCGTGACGCCTCAGGCCGTCGCGCGGCCGGCGGTGAACACCTTGGCCGACGCGGTCAGGCGCAGGCCCTCCAACGTGTCGATCTGTTCCTGGGCCCGGTCCAGCAACCCTTGCAGACGCTCCTGGTCGAGTCCGGTCTGCCCCGGCGCCACCACCAGCAGCGTCGCCCACAGGCACGCCTTGCCCTCGGTGCCCAGACGCAACGTCTCCAGCTCGACGAGCCGGCTCAGGCCCGAACGCCGCACCAGGCGGCCGTTGAGCTTCCAGCGGGCAGCCCGCTCTCCGGCCCAACCCGCGAGGACCTTGTGACGGCGCGGGGCGTGACCGAGGGAGTGCATGATGGCCAGGAGGTCGTGCCGGTCCTGGGCGATCTCGTTCGCGAGACGGGCCAGTTCCGGCCCGCGGGGTGTGCGTCGGTGTGCGCGGGCGATGCGTCGGGCGAGCCCCACGCCGGCCGTGGAGCCCGCCAGGTGGTCGTTGAGGTAGATCCCGAGCATCTGCCCGTGCATGCGTGCTCCTTCGGTCCGGGAACGGCCACGGCGATGCATGCCCACTGCGGCGGTCCGCGCAGCGCGGTACTGCGCCACCCGGTGCCGCTACCACTCGAACGGCGGTCCGGTCGGAGTGCCGACCGGACCGCCGCACGCGCCGACGGGTGACACCGCCCGGCCTATTTCCCCAGCTCACCCAGGGCTGCGGCCGGGGTGGCGCGCTCCGGACCGCCCTCGGCCGTGTGGCGCTGTCGCCAGTACGGATTGTCGTGCGGCAGCTTGCTGGAGACCCGCCCGTACATCCCGAAGGTCATGATCAGCAGTCCCATGAGGAAGCTGAACACGACGTTGCTCATGCCGAAGCCGAGCACGTTCGCCGGCTTGTCGAGCACGAAGAGGTGGGCGAAGCCGCTCAGCACGAACAGCCCGCCGACGATCATGTTCAGCATCGAGGCGAAGTTTCCCCCGATGAAGGCGCCCACGACCAGTGCCAGCCCCACGACCAGCGAGATCGCGCTGAGCGTGGAGTTCGTCGTCATGCCGGCGATCCGCCCGCCCGAGGTGTCGAACGGACTCAGCGCGTCCGCGAAACCGAGGGCGCTGAAGGCCAGCAGGATCAGGCCACAGACGAGCGCGCCGTAGCGGTAGATCCCGGCGAGCTTGTGATCCACGGGTAGTTCGTCCTTGAGCTGCATGGTTCCTCGCCTCTCGCGTGCGGGGGAGCGTCCACTTGCATCGATTTTGCCTAATTTTGTCGGATCAGGTCCGATCGGGCGTGCCGAGAGCCCGCGTCGGTCCCGGGCCGCGCGGGTACCGCCGAGCGCCGGACGGTCGGCGGGAGTGGTCAGAAGCCCGCGATGCGGGCGGCGAAGAACGCCGCGAAGAGCACCGCCCCGAAGGCGATGAGGGCCAGCAGGGCCCGAGGGTGTTCGAAGATCCCGCCATCGGCCCGTTCCTGGTGGGCCTCGGCGATGGAACCTTCACCGGGAGGGGTCTCTCCCGGCGGGACGCGTCGATCGGACATGGCATCTTCCTGTCCAGACGAGGACGGACCGGTGACTGAGGTCCCGGGTGTCGTCCTTGTCTCCACCATGGACGCGTGGACTCCGCCCCGCACATCGCATCGATCGTGCAGCGGTTGAACCGACCGCCGACGCCGACCGCCGATGCGGTAGTCCCGGGGGAAAACAGTCCGGCCCCCGACGCCTGGGCGTCGGGGGCCGGACCTTCAGTAGCGGGGACAGGATTTGAACCTGCGACCTCTGGGTTATGAGCCCAGCGAGCTACCGAGCTGCTCCACCCCGCGTCGGTAAACCCCACTGTACGCGACGCACGGCCCGCCTCTCGCCACGGTGCCCCGAGGCCGGCGAAGCCACGGGTACGGGGTGCGGGGCACCCGATACAGGTGCGGGGTGCCCCGCACAGGTCCCGGGCGGAGGCCGATGACGTGCTGCCGTCCCGTCCGTGCCCGAGGGCCGCTGGTTCGGGCAGTGGCCGCCGGGGGCTCGGCCGGGCTCCGGGTGGGGGGAACACCCGAGCCCGGCGCCGCGTGCGACGGGACGGCAGCATCGTGCCGGTCGGCGGGCGCGCGGCCGGGGGGACGGGCACGCGCGCCTACCGATCTCGACGGGTCGCCGCACCACTCGAAGTGGCAACCCGCCGCACGACGCGTATGACCCGCCCGGCGTGAGGTAAACCCCCTCTTGGAGCAAAGCCGTTCTCCCGCGCCGTACTTGACGGCCGAAGCGGTTCGGGGGCGAGCGTGTGATGGTTGTCGTGCCCGGCCGTGCGTCAATTCGGCCGCCACGTACGGGTCACGGGCGGCAGTATGTCGGGCAAGGGCCCACCGCGGAGTCCCACAGGGCACACTCGAACCACACGACCGTGTCGAAGGGCGATGGGACGGCCAGTTGAGTGACACCCACGAGGGCGAGAGCGACCCCGTAGGCCTGCCCTGCGTGCTCTCCGAGGACGTCGCCCGATTCATGATCGACCCGAATCTGCCCCCGTGGGCCATGGGGGCGATCATCGCGGCGATGGTCGGCATCGGGGAGTCCCGCGGGCTCGTGCCGGGCAGCACGACAGCCGAGGAGTGGCCGGAGTGTCGGCTGTTGCCGCTGGGTGACGACGGGACGCTGGGCATCGTCGAGTACGTCATCGCCGAGGACGCGGAACCGCCGCAGGTGGTCGTCACCCGGATCCTCCTGTACTGACCGGACGGACCGCGGCGCGCGCCCCGGCCGGCCCTTGCACGATGCCCTCCCGGCCGGGCGGCGTTGACATCCGACCGGGTTGCGTGCGACAAAGAGCCCTGGTCGTGGACCCGGCAGACGCTCCGTCGCGCACCGCGCGAGACGCCGTGCGCGCCCTGTCCGCCCGTGCTGACAGACCGCGCGCAATCCATTTGTGCCGACAGGCCCGGACACGGGAATAGTTACCCCGACCGACTTCACCGCATCACCGAACGGACGTCTGACTTGACGATCATTCCTGGCTCGCGCGTCCCCGGTAGAACCTGGACGATCCGCCTCACCGGCCACGCCGACCACACCGTCACCCTCACCTGCAGCACCCCCACCTGCCGCATGCCTCCCCGGTCCCGGGACACCAACGCCATGCGCCGCTTCGCCGCCGAGCACGCCCGGGCTCACGCCCGGCTGGTCACCGTCCAGCCGCAGGCGGACTGTGCCTGCCGTGCGGCCGAGTGCTCGCTCCACGAGGACACCCGGGCGAGCTGTTTCGGCGCCCCCATGCTGTTGCTGGTCCACAACCCGGCCATCGGCCAGGTCTGGACGCTGGCCGAGATCTGCCAGGCCTGCGCCCCCCTCATCTCCCATGTCGTCGTGCTCGGGCGGGCCGAGCGCCCCCTCACCGCGCCGGCCGCCCCCGCGAGTGCACCCGGCCCCGCACCGGCCCGGCCCGTCGTGCCGGGGGGATTCTCCAACCCGGAACCCGCACCCGAATCGACCGTCAAGCGCCGCCGCCCCCGCTACGGCGGCCCCACCCGACTCCCGCGCTGACCCCCTTCCGGGTGCGCGCCGCCCGCCCGGAAGAGGAAGTACGCGCGCCTCGACCGGACACCGCGCCGACGGCGCGCATCGACCGACGGCGCCGGTGATCCGACCGGCGCCCACAGGGCGCATGACTCGGCCCCGCCGGGTAACACGGCGTCAATGAGCAACGAACGCGGCGATGCCGCCAGACGCGGCGGCATGCTGCTGCTTCTCCCCGTGCACGTCGCCCTGATGACGGGCCTGGGCCTGCTGATCACCGTTCCCCTGGCGGGTCGGTGGCCGCTGTCGGCGGAGGACGGCGTCAACCGTGCCTTCGCCGCGCATCGCGGCGAACCCTTCACGGAGCTCTCGGAGTGGCTGTCCCTGCTGGCCAGCACCCAGAGCGTGATCGGTCTGACCCTCCTCTTCGTCGCGGCACTGCTGTTGCTGCCCCGTGTGGCGTGGCGGAGGGAAGCGGCGTTCCTGGCCCTGTCCGTCGCGGCGCAATCGGCCGTCTTCCTCCTCGTGACACTCGTCGTCGAGCGCTCCCGCCCCGACGTGCCCCACCTGGACCCCGCTCCGCCGACGTCGAGCTTCCCCTCGGGCCACGTGGGGGCCGCCACCGCGCTGTTCGGAGGACTGGCCGTGCTCGCGGCCACCCGACTGCACGGCGTCCGACGCGTTCTCGCGGTCGGCGCCCTCGCCTTGATCCCCGTCGCGGTGGCCCTGTCCCGGCTGTACCGGGGAATGCACCACCCCTCCGACGTACTGGGCGGCCTGCTCAACGGCGCCTGCACGCTGTTCGTCGTGGGGTACGCGCTGCTCCTCCCCGCCCACGCCCGACGGGACGACGCCCGCGGCGCCGCCCTCCCCACGACCCGAACCCCGGCCGATGCCGATGCCGACGCCGACGCGGACCCCGAGGGACTCGGAGCCGGTCGGGTCGTCGTGGTCCGTCATCCCCACTCCTGCGACGAGGAGTTGGCCGAGCGAGTGCGCTCCGTCCTGCACCACCGGGGCCACACCGACCAGGTGTGGACGCCGACTTCGGCCGACGACCCCAGCGGCGGGCTCGCCGCGCGGATCGGCGACAGCGGAACCACCCTGGTCGTGGCCTGCGGCGGCGACGGCACCGTACGCGCCTGCGCCGAGGTGCTCGCCGGCACGGACATCGCGTTGGCCGTCGTCCCCTGCGGCACCGGGAACCTCCTCGCCCGCAACCTGCGGCTCCCCGCGGATCCCGCGGAGGCACTGGACGCCGCCCTGTCCGGGAGGACCACCCGCATCGACATGGGCAGGCTGAGCGGCGACGGGCTCGAACCCGCCCGCTTCACGGTGATGGCCGGCGCCGGCCTGGACGCGGCCATGGTCCGGGACACATCGGACCGGCTCAAGGACCGGGTGGGCTGGGCCGCGTACGTGGTGTCGGCCGTCGGCCACCTCCGCGACCCGAGGATGCGGCTCTCGATCCGGCTCGACGACGGCGCCGCGCTGGAACGACGGGCCCGCATGGTCGTCATCGGCAACGTCGGCACCCTCCAGGGCGGGCTGCCGCTCCTACCGGACGCCCGACCCGACAACGGCCGCCTGGACATGGTGCTCCTCGACCCGCGCGGCGCCGCCGGATGGCTCGTCGCGGCGGGACACGTCCTGTCCCGCACCCTGCCCGGTCGGGCATCCGCCGCGCCCGGCACACCCGCCGGCGCCGTGGCCGGTGGCGCACTGGAGTACTTCAACGCCGCGCGGATCGACATCCGTTTCACCGGGCCGCAGCCGCGCGAGCTCGACGGCGACGCCGTCACGTCGGGTGCCCATCTGACCGCCGAGGTCGAACCGGGCGCGCTGCGGCTGTGCCTGCCGACACCGCGACCGCGCGTCGCCGCGGGCGTGCCGGAAGGCAGCGCCGTCACCACCGCCGGCTGAACGTGCGCGCGGAACGAAGACCTACGGACCTGCAACGGGGGGTTGGACAGCATGGGCACAGCGACTCGGGTACCACAGCGCCGCGACGTGATGGCGGTGGAGGCGGAGCTGCGGATGGAGGGCGAGGAACTGTCCGCCGAGGAGGCGTGGGCCGCGTTGCGCCGCCACGGCGGATGGAGACTCGTACGGGACGCCTTCATGAGGTTCCGCTACGCCGACGGGTTCAGCCATTCCCGGGCGCTCGCGCTCCAGACGGTCCTGTCGATCGTCCCCCTGGCCATCGCCGTCATAGGCCTCTCCAGCGTGCTGCACACCGAGGACATAGGCCGGATCGCCGAACTGACGATCCGGCGGCTCGCGAGCGGCCCCAGCCAGGACGTCGTGGACGACGCCCTGCTACAGAGCCGCCGCCAGGTCGGCGACGGCAGCCAGGCCGCGCTCTGGCTCGGACTGCTGTTCTCGGTGGTCAACATCACCACCAGCCTGTGCCAGGTGGAACGCGGGGCCAACCGCATCTACGGAGTGGAACGCGACCGCCCGTTCCTGCGCAAGTACACCCGAGGGCTGATGATGGCCGTGCTGGCCGGGCTGCCCCTGGGACTGAGTTTCGCGGTCACCGTCCTCGGCGCCGACCTCACCCGGGCCGTCGCGGAGGTCTACCAGCTGAGTCCGACCACCACCCGGGTGTGGGAGATCCTGCGCTGGCCCGTCGGCATCCTGCTGGCCGTGATCGCCACCAGCGCCATCTTCCGCCGTTCCCCGAGGCGCACCCAGCCCGGCTACACCTGGCTGGCCTTCGGCGCCGGCGTCTACCTGGCGCTGTGGCTGGTGGCGACGTGGGGACTGAGTCTCTACGTCGGGGCCAGCGGCTCCTTCAGCAACGTGTACGGACCCCTCAGCGCCTTCATGTCGCTGCTGCTCTGGTCCTACCTCACCTCGCTCGCCCTCTTCCTGGGCCTCGCGTTCGCCGCCCAACTGGAAGCGGTACGGGCCGGGGTGGCGGCCCCGATCACCGACGACCCCGGGGTCTGACGAGACCCCCCGCCCATCTCCCCGCACGGAAAGGAACACCCCGACGATGGTTCAGCGCACCGGCCGGCCGCGGCGACTCCTGGAGGGACTCATGTCCCGCCACTTCGGACCCGACACGAGGTTCGGCGTGCGGCTGTTGGCGACGGTGGTCGTCACCGCCGTCGTGGCCGTGCCCTTCGCCCTCGCCCTGGTCCTCGTCGAGTCCGGGTGGGCGCCCCTGTACCGCCTGGACCGGCACACCGCCGAACAGCTCCACCACTCCGCCCTCGGCCGCCCCGGATGGGTGCGGGTGCTCGACTTCCTCACGAACGTCGTGTGGGGGCCGTTGACGATGCGCCTGCTGGTGGCCGCCCTGGTGGTGTGGCTCCTCCTCCGGGGCGCCCGACGCCTGGCCGTGTGGGCGGCCGTCACCGCGATCGGGAGCGGCCTACTGGGCCTGCTCACGAAGAACGTGGTCGAACGCGCCCGCCCCCATCTGCCCGACCCCGTCGCCGACGCGCCGGGCTTCTCCTTCCCCTCCGGGCACGCCATGACCGCCATGACCTCCTGCGCCGTGCTGCTGCTGGCCCTCCTGCCCCTGGTGCCCCGCACGTGGCGGCCGCTGCCGTGGCTGCTCGCCGGCCTCACGGTGCTGGGCGTCGGCTACACGCGGATCGCACTCGGCGTGCACTGGGTGAGCGACGTGCTCGGGGGCTGGCTGCTGGGTCTGGCCGTGGTCACCGCGACCACGCTGGCCTTCGAGGCCTGGCGGTCCGACGTCGGTCGCGACCGCACCACGCCCGCGGAGGGTCTGGAACCCGAGATCGTGGGCGCCGACCCCGAACCGCCCGTCGACGTACGACGCATCTGAACGGGAGGCCCCGGGGACACGCGTCGGCCCCGCCCGGGCATTCCGGACGGGGCCGACAGGACGGGCCGTACCGACGGGCCGTACCGGTGGGTGTCCCACCGGTACGGGACAGTCCGCCGGGGGTCAGGCCACGACCGCGGGGTCGTCCACGCCGTACACGGTGTCCCACGGCGCCGGACCCGTGCCGGCCGACCAGTCGTCGAGCGCCTGCCGGTCGAAGCAGAGGATCCCGCACTGCTCGGCGTACTCGACGGCGGGCTGGGTGTACTCGCTCGTGGTCACCACCGCCGCGAGCTGGGCCTCGTGCACGGCGAAGCAGGTGCCGCCGAAACGCTGCATGTCCTGGGAACCCACCTTGTTGGTGGGGCCGTAGCGCTTGCACTGGATGACGACGCGGCGGCCGTCGGGGGCGGTGGCGAGGACGTCGGCCCCCAGGTCCCCGGCCCCGCCGACGACCTGGACGTCGCGGCACCCGTCCCGCTCGCAGAGGTCGGCGACGGCCTGCTCGAACTCGTAGGCGTCCAGCAGGGTGTAGTCGACCCCGCGGACCTCGTACACCGGGGCTTCCACGGCCGCCGCAGCCGCTTCCGCCGCCGCGACGGCCTCGGCCTCCGCGGCGGCTGCCGCCGCTTCGGCCTCCGCCGTCTCGGCCGTCTCGACGGCGGTGGCCGCGGCGCACCGCAGGGTGCGCGCGGTGCGCCGGGCCGCCCTGCGGATCCGCAGGCTGCGCCGCGCGGGAGCCGAGCATCCGGCCACCGCCACGCACGCCAGGACGACCAGGGCGGCGACGAGGGGGTGCTCCCGGGCGGCGTCGGCCAGGACCCGCAGGGTGAGGCCCGCGCCGCACACCGTCAGGGCGGCGATGACGAACCAGCGGGCGGTGGAGCGTGTGCTGAACCGGTACCGAGGTCTGGCGGTGTACTCGGGTCGGACGGGTATGGTCATCGGCGCGCGCCCCCTGGTCGTGTTCAAGATCGTTGGTGGCGTCTGCCCCGACCACCCCGCTTCACGCACAGGCCCGCCCCGGTCACCGCGCCGGGTGTCGCGGACGGACCTGGTGCCGACAGGGGTGATACGAGCCGCCATACTGGGGCGACTTTGAGGAGCATGGACATGACGGATCGAGATCTGGCGCAGCACCCCGGCGGCGCGGACGTGGCGAGCCCGGAGATGGCGGACCCCGCCTCCCTCGCCGACCGGCGCATTCGTCGCATCCGCAGGCGCCTGGAACGCCTGATCGGCGTGGCCGCGACCGAGGGGAACAGCGTGCTTCCCCTGCGGAACGGGGACGAGATCTTCACGGCGATGCTGGACCGGGTCGACTCGGCCCGCCACACGGTGGACATGATGACGTTCGTCTACTGGAAGGGCGACATCGCGCGCCGCTTCGCCGAGGCGCTGGCCGGTCGGGCCCGCGCGGGCGTCCGGGTGCGCCTGTTGCTGGACGGCTTCGGCAGCCGCCTCATAGAGGGCGAGCTGCTGGAGCAGATGAGCAACGCCGGCGTCGAGGTCGCCTGGTTCCGCAAGCCGCTCTACCTCTCGCCGCTGAAGCAGAACCACCGCTGCCACCGCAAGGTGCTGGTGGTGGACGAGGAGGTGGCGTTCACCGGGGGCGTCGGCATCGCCGAGGAATGGTGCGGCGACGCGCGCAACCCCAAGGAGTGGCGCGACACCCACGTGGAACTCCGCGGACCGGCCGTCGACGGGATCGCGGCGGCCTTCGCCCAGAACTGGGCGGAGTGCCACGACGACCTCTTCGACGACCGCGACCGGTTCGTGGACCACAAGCCCGCCGGCGAGGCCATCGTTCAGGTGGTCCGCGGCTCGGCCAGCTTCGGCTGGCAGGACATGCAGACGCTGATGCGCGTCGTCCTCGAATCGGCGGAGGAACGGGTCCGTCTGGCCACCGCCTACTTCGCCCCCGACACCTATTTCGTGGACCTGCTGTGCGCGACGGCGCGCCGGGGCGTGGCGGTCCAGATCCTGCTGCCCGGGTCCCACACCGACAAGCGCGTGTGCCAGCTCGCGGGACAGCACCATTACGAGGCCCTGACCGCCGCGGGCGTGGAGATCTTCCAGTACCGGCCGACGATGATGCACGCCAAGGTCATGACCATGGACGGCGTCGTCTCCCTGGTGGGCTCGACGAACTTCAACCGGCGCTCCCTCGACCACGACGAGGAGGTCATGCTCGCGGTGATGGACGTCGAGTTCACGGAGGTGCTCGACGCACACTACGACCAGGACCTGGACGTCAGTGACCGCATCAAGGCCGGCCGGTGGAAGCGCCGCTCGCTGCGCCAGCGCGCCCGCGAGACCGCGGTGCTGCCCATCCGCCGCTTCCTCTGACCCCGCTCACGCCGCAGTCCCGGCCTCGATCGCGGGGTCGGGCGGCGCGCGATGCCCCCGTTGCGAAGGTGTGAGCGACGGGGGCCGCTCGTTTCGCCCCTGCGCCGTCCCGCCCCTATGACCTCGTGGCCCGACGCTCGGCGGCCACGATCGCGTCGAGGAGGCCGGGGAAGGCCTCGTCCGTCTCCGCGTGCCTCAGGGCGTTCATCCGTGAGGTGCCCGCGTAGTACTGCCGGATGAGGCCCGCCTCGCGCAGGATCCGAAAGTGGTGCGTGGCCGTGGACTTGCTCACGGGAAGGTCGAACGCCCCGCACTTGATGTCGGCGGGGGAGTCGCGCAGTTGGATGAGGATGCTCCGCCGCACGGGCTCGACGACGGCTTCGAGCACCTGCTGGAGGGTGATCGTCCGCAGGTCGGGGTGTGCGGGGACGCGGTCGGTGTCCATGCCCCCATCGTACGACGGTCATGAAAGTGAGACAGTCATAAAAGTTTGACAGTCATCGTACTTTGGGATGGGGTGAATGGACGACCCTTCCCCAGGTGAAAGGACGACCCGATGACGAACCCGATGACCAGGACGGTGCTGTTCCACGAACTCGGCGGGCCCGAGGTGTTGAGGGTGGAGAACACGGACGTCGGAGAGCCGGGACCGGGTGAGGTGCGGATCCGTGTCGACGCCATCGGCCTGAACCGGGCGGAGGCGCTGTTCCGCAGCGGCCTCTACATCGAGCCGGTGAAGCGCTTCCCCGCGCGCCTGGGTTCCGAGGCCGCCGGAGTCGTCGAGGCGGTCGGCGAGGGCGTCACCGGGTTACGGCCCGGACAGCCGGTGAGCACCGTTCCCGGCTTCTCGCAGAACGACCACGGGGTCTACGCGGAACGGGCGATCGTGCCCGCCTCGGCGGTGCTGCCCCGCCCCGAAAGCCTCGGAGCCGTCGAGGGCGCCGCGGTGTGGATGCCCTACGTGACGGCCTACGGTGCGCTCGTGGAAGTCGGTGGGATGCGTCCCGGCGACACGGTCGTACTGAACGCGGCGTCCAGCAGCGTGGGTCTCGCCGCCATCCAGGTCGCCGAGCGCATCGGTGCCACGTCGATCGCCCTCACCCGCACCGCCGCCAAGCGGGAGGCCCTGCTCGCACAGGGCGCGGCGGAGGTGATCGTGACCGACGAGGAGGACGTGGTCGAGCGGGTGCTCGCGGCGACCGACGGTCGCGGCGCGGAGTACGTCTTCGACGCCGTCGCCGGTCCCGGTGTACTCGAACTCGGGAAGGTGGTCGCCGCCGACGGGATGCTCCTCGTGTACGGCGCCCTCAGCGGCCTGCCGACCCCCTACCCGGGCCTCGATCTGGGCATGCCCGCGCTGAACATGCGGACGTACACCATGCTGGAGACGACCGCCCGGCCCGAACGACTCCGACGGGCGCAGGCCTTCGTGGCGTCCGGTCTGCGCTCGGGCGCCTTCCGGCCGGTGGTGGACCGGACGTTCGAACTGGACGAGATCGTCGAGGCCCACCGGTACCTGGAGTCGAACGCCCAGATCGGCAAGATCGTGGTCACCGTCTCCCCTTGACCCGCCCTACCGGGTCACTGACCCACGGCCCCGTCGGCATGCGGCGGGGCCGTCGCCGTTTCGGGAAGCCGGTGGGTACCGGGCCCGACTGGAACAACCCGGCTTCTCTCAGGGCGAGTTGGTGATGTCGGTGGCACACGAAGCCGCTCCCCATGACGGCGTGACGATGAGTGGCACGCCCCCCCGAGGTGTCCCCTCAGTCGAACGGGGCGTCGGAGTAGGGCGTTCGAGAACCGCTGGCAGTCAACCGGTCTCTGGTCATCGGAATTGCCCACACCCACACACTTCACAGGCAGCGTGGGTAGAGTCCGCACCACACACATCGATCGAGGAGCCCTCATGCCCACGCAGGAGATTCCCACTCTCAAGTCCCAGTACGCCGAGAAGGTCACCGCCGACCTTGATCTGAACACCGCCGAACAGGGCCGCATTCGCGAGGAGATCACCTCCCTCCAGGAGCGTCTTGCCGGCCTGGAGCAGGACCACGAACTCCTCGTCGGGATGCGTTCCGCCCTCGGCAACAACGCGCTCGCGGTGCCCGGACCGCGGTCCGGCAAGAAGCCCGCGACGGCCGCGCCGGCCGCCACGTCCACGAGGAAGCAGGCGGGAGCGAAGGCCGCGGCCACCGGCTCCGCGAAGAAGGCGACGGCGACGAAGACGTCGGCCGCGCCGAAGTCCACGGCGGCCAAGTCCGCGACGGCCAAGTCCACGGCGGCCAAGTCCGCGGCGACGAAGGCCACCGCGACGAAGGCCACCGCGACGAAGTCCGCCGAGACGAAGGCGGCCGCCGTGGCCGCCGAGCCGAAGCCGGCCGCCGCGAAGCAGCCGGCCGCAAAGAAGCCCGTGGCCAAGAAGGCGGCGGCGTCGGACAAGAACCAGGTCCCGCTGACGGAACTCATCCACCAGCACCTGACCGGCCAGACGGAGCCGAAGACGGCCGGCGAGATCTCCCAGGCCCTGGCGATCGCGCACCCGGACCGCAGCCTCAACGACAACCTGGTGCGCACGAGCACCGAGCGTCTGGTCGCCCGCAGCCTGGCCGAGCGTGCCAAGCAGGGCTCCACGGTCTACTACACGGCCACCCGGCCCGTGGCCGTGGCCGCCGAGGCTCCTGCGGTGACCGCCGACAAGGCAGTGGCCGCGACCACCGTCTGATCCGAACACGCGTGGTGCGTCGGGGCTGTTTCCACCGGCAGGGCGGAGCCTGGCCGGGAGAACAGCCCCTCGCGCACGCGGACACGCAGGACACGCAGGACGCGCCTGATCGGTCGTGCCGTCAGATCGCGTAGGTGCGGATTCGTGCACGCTCGACGGCGGCTGCGGCGAATCCGCTGATCAGCGGGTGGGCGCGGGCGCCGTCCCCGTCGAGTTCCGGTTGGAAGAGCGTGGCCAGGAAGAACGGGTGCGTGGACAGTTCGACGATGCGGACCTCGCCGGATTCGTCGGTGCCCGGAAAGGTCAGCCCGTGTGCCCGCACGAGTTCGAGGTGGTACGGGTTGGGTCCGTAGGCGCAGTGGTAGCGCGCCCGGGTCCGAGCGGACCCCAACAGATGGGCCGCGCGCGAGTCCGGGGCCACGCGTACGGTCCCCTCGTGACCCATCAGTGAACAGGCCAAGGGGACGACCACGGAATCCTCGGGCGCGGTCGTCGGATCGTTCTCCGCGTGTCGGGCACGCTCCAGACCGCAGACGTTCCGTGCGAACTCCAACAAAGCGTGCTGGAAACCGCCGCAGGTGCCCAGGAAGGGAACACCGTTCTCGCGTGCCGAACGGATCGCCGTCAGTACACCGCTCTCGCTGCGGTACGGACTGCCGGGCAGCACCCAGACCGCGTCGAAGCCCTCCACCCCCAGCCCGGCCTCTTCGGTGGGGATCCAGTAGGCGTCCAGGTCCAGCCCGTCGCGCAGGCGCAGCGCCTCGATCAGGCCGGGGACGCGAACATGGGAGTGGACGGAGTCGGAACGGTCGCCCACGAGGGCGACACGTGCGGTGGGGTTCATGACAACCATCCTGCGGAACAACCGGTCATCAGGTCCAACGATGATGTGCGGTGCGCTCATCAGTGATACTGATGCCCATGGATCCGCATCTGCTGCGCACCTTCGTCGCGGTCCTCGACCACCGCTCCTTCTCCACCGCCGCCTCGGCCCTCGGCTACACCCAGTCCGCGGTGTCCCAGCACATCGCCGCACTCGAATCCGACCTGGGCGCCAGGCTGGTCGAACGTCGGCCCGTGACCCCCACGCCGGCCGGTGCCCGGCTGATGGAACACGTCCCCGCCCTGCTGCTGCGTCTCGACGCCGCCCGCGCCGACATCGCCCGCCTGAACCAGGTCCCCACCACCCGACTCGCCTTCGCGTGCTCGCCCGCGGCCCTCGGTACGCCGGTCGCGCGGGCCCTCGCCCGACTGCGGGCCGGCACGCGCGTGGACGTGGAGGTACGCGTCCTGAGCCGGGAAGCGGTCATCGAGGACGTTCTCACCGCACGGGCCGACCTCGGCCTCGTCGACGGCGTCACCGCCCCCAGCGACCCCCTGCCCCTGCCGGACCTCGGCCCCACCACCACCCTGGCCGCGACCGAGGAACCCCTGGCGGTGATCCTTCCCCTCGACCACCCGCTGGCGGAGCGTCGATCGCTGCGGCTGCCCGACCTCACCCAGGCCCAGTGGATCGACGCCCCCGACAGCGCCGTTCCCCTCGAACGACTGCGTACCGTGTGCCGCGCCGACGGATTCCCTTCGCGGATCCGCCACCGCGGGACCGACCTCTTCGGCCTCGCCGCGCTCGCCGCCGCCGGCCACGGACTCGCGGCACTGCCCCTGTCGTCGGCCACCTCGCTCCCGGCCGTCGTGGCGGTGCCGATCCGCGCACCGCGCCTGATCCACCGCACCGAACTCGTACACCCCGCCAACCCCACCGCTCCCGCACGGCGGTTGATCGACCTCATCCTCGGGCCCCCGCCGCACCCGTGACGTGGGCGGGGCCGGCGCCCACGTCACGAGGTACGCCGCCTCAGGAGACGGCGTACCACTGGCTGCCCCAGCCGGTGTTGATCGTGCTGGTGGATTGCTCGGCGAGGTTCAAGGTGGCCGGGAGCGAGGTCTGTCCCGTCAAGACGGTGCTGTAGCGGAGGTTCGGCGGGGTCAGGCCCGCGTTCACCGAGATCCCGGCTCCCGTCGACTTGAGGGTGAGGGCGTTGGTGGCCCAGCTCCCGTTGAGGAGCAGTGCCACGAAGTAGGTGCCGGGTTCGGCGGTGAAGGGCTTGGACAGGGGCAACGGCTTGGCTATCGCGTCGGTCATGAGCTGCGGCGAGATGTCCGCGGTCGACGCGCGCAGGGTCCCCCGGGCGTCGTAGACACCGAGCCGGCAGTCGGAGAGCCGGGCGTTCGGGTCGATGCCGGCCAACCCCAGCCAGATGTTGGACCATGCCGTCCGCTCGCGCAGCACGATCCGCACCAGCGTGACCCGTCCGGCCACGCCCGCGACGGACTGCGCCGTCACGTGCCCCGCGTCGTTGGGGTCACCGGTCCAGGCCAGCAGATTCTGGTCCTGCGGCCGGGGGCCCTCGTACACGCCGGCGCCGCCCGGCGCGGTGGACGCCACCGGAGGGGGAGTGGCGGCGCCGCTCCCGCTCCCGCGAGGACTCTCGCCCGGGTTCCCGCCGGGCGAGGTGCAACCGGCCAGGACGAGCAACGCCGCGAGCGCGGCGGCGAGGCCGGTCGAGACGGCGGTGGTACGCGTGCGCATGGTCCCCCCATGAGGTGCTGATGTGCCGAAGTGCCATGGTCACACGCCCCCCGCCCCCCGCTCCCCTGCCCCCTGCCCCCTGTCACGTTCGCAGCCGCCGTGCCCGAACCGCGCCTACCGTGCCGAGGCCGTGCCGGGGCCGCCGCCGCTGTTCGGTGTGCTCGGTGTGGGCGGCCCGCTCGGCGTGCTCGGGTTCGGGGTCGCCGACGGTTGGGCCGGCGGGACGGGCCAGACGTGGTCGGGCGTCACGATGGAGGTGACCGCGTTCCCGATCATCGAGGACAGGCTCTTGCCCTTGTAGTCGATGTCCGTGTTGACCAGCACCACGAGGGTCGCGTCCTCGGCCGGGAGCTGCGCGGCGATGGACTCGTAGCCGGGCAACTCCCCGTTGTGGCCGAGCCAGCCGTTGAAATCGAGGATGCCGAGACCGTACGAGGCCCCGGCGACGCCGACCGATCGGGTCTTCAACCGCTCGGCCTGCGTTTCCTTGGTGAGGAGTGTGCCGTCCGCCAACGCCGGAGCCCAGGTATGCAGGTCGTCGAGATCGGAGATGACCCCACCGGCGGCCCAGGCCCACGAGGGATTCCAGTTCGTGGCGTCGGCGACGCTCCCGTTGGGAGTGAAGTCCGTGTACCCGTGGGCGTGCGGGTCGGGGACGGCACTGTCGTCGGGCAGCGAGGTGTCGTTCAACTTCAAAGGGGTGAAGACGTGTTCCTTGAGATAGTCGCCGAGGTTCTGCCCACTGACCTTCTCGATCATCATTCCGAGCAGCACGGTGTTCGTGTTGCTGTACTGCCACTTGGTGCCGGGGGCGAAGTCCGGCGGGTGTCTGAAGGCGATGTCCAGGAGCCCGCGCGGGGTGTAGGTCCGATGCGGGTCGGCGCGCAGTTGCGCCAACCACGCCTTGTCCTCGGTGTAGTTGAAAAGGCCGCTGCGCATCCCCGCCAGCTGGCGCAGGGTGATGGAGTCGCCGCCGGGGACACCGGTGACGTACCGGGAGATCGGGTCGTCGAGTCCGACCTTGCCCGCGTCGACCAGTTGGAGGACGCCCGTGATGGTGAACGTCTTCGTGATGCTTCCGATCCTCGTGTAGAGGTCGGACTTCATGGGAGTCCCGGTCTTCTTGTCCGCGACACCGAAGGACTTCTCGTAGGTGCCGCGCCGGGGGATCCACAGACCGACGTTGAGACCCGGTACATCGGCCTCGTCCATGATCTTCGTGATCGCCGCGTCCAGTTTCCGTACGGTGGCGGGATCGAGGTCCTGCCGCGCGGAGGCAACCGCCCGGTCGGGGGCGGTGCCCGCGCAGAGGGCGGCGAGCAGGACGGCCGCCACGGTGGGTATGGCGGCCCGGGTGGACCGTCGAACATGCGACGGGCGATACCTGCCCATGGTCGTTCACCTCTGGTCCGGGTCGATCGGACAGGCGTTTCCCGAGCCCCCGACGGTGTCTCCCCCCATGGTAGGAGCGCCCGCCCTGCCACGCGCGATGTCGAAGCGGCCACCGGACCGGCCGAACGCCTCCGCGTGTCCCCGTCCTGATCCGCCACGGCCGGGCCGTCACCCGGACGCCGGCACCGCCCACGCCGGGTTCCCCGCCGCGGTGACCGGTTCTGCGAACGAGAGGACCGGCAGGCCCTCAGGGGTTGAGGGCTCCCTTCCATTCGGTGCTACACCACACCCTTGCGGGTGACGGTTCGGAATGGTGTGCGGATGTGTGCGGGGTGGGCGTGCGAGGTTCTCTCCCGGACAGGGCCGTGGCCCGCACCGTGTACGGAGACTTCGGCCTCCCGGTACGGGGCGGGAGGCGGTGGCGCGCGGATCGGGCGTCGATCGCTCCTGTCCACGAACGCCCGGCCTTCGTGTCATCGGAGGCGGGCTCGCACTCACCGGAAGGATGCACATGAGGAAGCTCGCTTGGGCTGCACGCAGTGTCGCGGCAGTATCGGGGGCCATGCTCCTGGGAGCGCTGGCAGTGCCGTCCGCGGTCGCCGACGGCCCGGAATCCAAGGGCGCCCCGGCCTCGGCCGACAGCCACAAGTGTCAGACGGACCGTGACGTCAGCTCGGCCGTGGTCGACTACTCCAGCAGTGGTCTGTTCGAGACCGTGTTCCGCGCGGCGACCGACCGCCAGGGCCACGCGTTCCTCAACGACAGCCGCAACCCCGGTGTCTGGATCAACCTCGGTCTGCTCGACGGCGCCCCGAAGTGCACGCGCGGCACCGCCGTCTCGGTCACGGAGGAGGACCCCGGCCACCTCTTCATCACCCTGCTGGGCAGCAACGGGAAGCTGCACCAGGCCCGCTGCGTCACCAACAGCACGACGCCGTTCACGCCCGCGACCCTCCCCGCGGCGTGCGCCCCCGGCTTCACGACCCTCCCCGGCACGCCCGTTTAACCACTCCGCCCGGTCCGGCCCGTCAGTGCACCGGACCTGAGTGGATGCCCGTCGTCACGGCCGGCCGCACCACGCGGTCGGCCGTGACGCGTGTCCGGACGGTGCCGCCCCTCTCCACCCTCTGCCGTCGTTCCGTTCTGCCGTTCTGCCGTTCCTCCGGCGCGGTCAGACCGTGCCGAGGTCCGAGCTCACCCACCGCTGCGGACGCATGTGGAAGACGAGCTGCTCACCGTGGTCCTTCCAGGCGAAGTCGACGTAGCCGTCGACCTTCTCCGCCGGCAGGTACCGTGAGGCGAGCTCCACCAGCTGGTCTCGTTGGGCCGGCGCCGTCGAGGTGACCGGGCCCTCGACCGACACGTACCGGATCGTCGGCTTCAGACGGTCCACCATCAGCGTGAACCGGCCTGCGGAACCGATCAGTTCGGCCTTGCGGGAGTCCCGGCCGGTCATGATCCAGAGGTCGCCGCCGGGAGCGTACTGGTACCAGATCGGGACGGTCAGCGGTGCGCGCTCGCCATCCGCGCCCGCGTTCACGGCGAAGGCGGCGACATGGGGCTCGGCGAGGAACTGCTCACGCTCGGTACGGGACAGGGCCACGGCACACTCCTTCAGCGGGGGAGACCTTCGACTGGAGGAATCTGCCCCGCTTCGTCCGTATTCCCCGCTTCTCACCCGCATGGCGCAGGGGTACTTCGCCATGCGGTTCGGGTGGGGCGGATCGGTGGCTCCTCCGTTCGCAAACGACGACCCCGTAACCTCCCGTCGAACCGATTCGCCCTCGGGGAACCGTGTCGGTGGCACCACCGCGCCTGTTGTTCGAGCACCGTACGGTTTCGTGTTCACCTTGGAGGAGTCTTGCTTCCACCGCGGTCTTGTTCCGCCGAGATGCGGAGGGCGCCGGTGAACCGGACCCGCCTCAACATCGTCGGCGTGCACCTCTACCTGGAGCGGGACGCCAAGGTGCTCCTGGGCCTGCGCCACCCGGATTCGGCGTTCGCCGGTTCGACCCACCACTTCCTGGCCGGCCACTGCGAGGACGAGCCGGCGACCGCCTGCATCGTGCGCGAGGCATGGGAAGAAGGCGGATTGCGGATCCGACCCGAGGACCTCGAACTGGTCCACGTCGTCCACGTCCTCGACGAAGGCGGCGACGGACGCCCGCGCATGCAACTCGTCTTCCGCGCCGATACGTGGGCAGGGGACCTGGAGGTCCGGGAGCCGGACAAGTGCGTCAGCTGGGACTGGTGGCCCCTCGACGCCCTGCCCGAGCCCCTTGTGCCGTACACCCGGGCCGCGATCGAGGGGATCCGGGCGGGCCGCCCCTACACCGAGCAGTGGCCGGCCGCCGGATCGGCCCCGGGGGAGCCGGTCCGGCGCCCGTCCTCGGCGGCGGTCGGCCCGGGCGGCGCGCGATGAGTGGGGGAGTGAGGTACAAGCTGACCGTCGACGCACACCTGCTGCTGCGCCGCGACGGCGTGCGGGGGCCGGAGGTCCTGCTGTCGCGGCGGGCCGGGGCGGTGTACGCGGCCGGGATGTGGCACCTGCCCTCCGGGCACCTGGACGGTCCGCACGAGGATCTCGTCGAGGCGGTGATCCGGGAGGGACGCGAGGAAACGGGCGTCCTCATCGATCGGGGGGACGTGTCGCACGCGGTGACCGTGCACCACCGCTCCCCGTTCGGCGGTGCGCGGATCGGTGTGTTCTTCGAGGTCCGGCGCTGGACGGGCGAACCCCGCATCACGGAGCCGCACTTGTGCGACGCCATGGCCTGGCACCACGTGGACGACCTCCCGGATCCGATGGTCGCCTACTGCCGGGCCGGTCTCGAAGCCCACCGCGCGGGCCACCCGTTCGCACTCCACTTCCAGCAGCCCGGCGATCCGATCGCCCACCTCACGGAGGCGCCGGACCGGACGGAACCGATGCCCGGCCCGTACCACTGACCGGCCGTGCCTCCGGCCGTACCGCTTCCGACGACATTCCCACCGCCTGGTTCGGGCAACTCGCCGAAGGCGGGCGGCTCGGTCCACGCCTTCGGTCCGGACGCCAAAGCGGCCGCGGACACCCTGGCCATGTCCCTCCTCGCCTGGGACGGCGCGTACCGCGACGGACCCGGGCCGGTACTGACCGTCCACCCGCGCGTCACGCACACCCCGGCACCCGACCGGGGCCCGGTCACCGAGAAGAGGAACACGGTGTGGACATGGCACTGGCCCGCGGCCCTGACCGAAGGGAGCGCCCCGACCGAGGCGACCGGGGGACGGACGGAGGGGCCCACCCCGCCGGATGAGTACGAGCGCACGCGACTGCGCGCACGCCCGCCCGGTCGTGACACGCCGGAGGCGGGGGCGACCGTGTCAGGTCGCCCCCGCCTCGGCCCGATGCCGCGGGGCCGCGCGCCCGGGACTCACCGATCCCGGATGCGGCTGGTCAGCGCGCGGCGCCGAAGTCCTGCGTCCAGTACGAGTTCGGCTCGGCGAGGCCGACGCCGATCTCCTTG
Organism: Streptomyces sp. NBC_01426; assembly: GCF_036231985.1. Classification (GTDB taxonomy): domain Bacteria; phylum Actinomycetota; class Actinomycetes; order Streptomycetales; family Streptomycetaceae; genus Streptomyces. The sequence goes on along the minus strand of NZ_CP109500.1, from coordinate 614,052 downwards.
AACGCGCAGTTGAGGATGTTCTCCCGGTGTCCGGGGCTGTTCATCCAGCCGTTCATGACCTGCTCGGGCGTGCTGTAGCCGTAGGCGACGTTCTCGCCGTAGGTCATCCAGCTGTAGCCGGCGCGGGTGATGCGCGCGCCCGGGTCCGAGCCGTCGGAGCCGGTGTGCGACATGTTGGAGTTCGCGGCCATGTCCTTGCTGTGGTTCAACGCGGCGGTCGTCAGCTTCGCATTGACGGTGAGCGCGGAGCAGCCGGCCTTGGCGCGCTCCTGGTTCACGAGGGCCACCACCTCGGCGGCCGGACCGGAGGACGGCGCGGTCGGGCTGGTCGGCTCCGTCGTGGCGACGGGGGCCGGCGGGGTGACCGGAGACGGCTGTGACGGCCTCTCGGGCTTCGTCGCCGTGGGGGGCTTCTTCGCGCCGGTCGACGGCTTCGTCCTGTGCGTACGGTGCGCGGCCGGGGTGGTCGGCGTGGAGGGCGCCGACGGTTCGATCGTCGCGATCGGGGTGCTCGTGTCGCCCGCCAGGTTCTGGAGCGACGCGTCGGGGGTGGGGGCACTGGTGGTGGGGACACTGTGGGAGGGGCGCACGTGCCGGCCGGTGGCGGTTGCCGCACCCGACTCCTGGGTGTCCAGACACGCCATGGCGGCGGTGGGTATGCCCACGATGCCCAGGGTGACGGCGGCGATCGATATTTTCTTGTAGTGCGTCCTCTTACGGTGCTTCATGCGTGACCTCACTTGGTTTCTGCGAAGCGTCCTGCGCCTGAGCTGCCGGAGCGCCGGGCGGGCCGCCATTCTTAGAAGCCCCGTACAGGGCTGGCAAGTCTCGGCGTCGGCTCGCACGCCGGCGCCGATCACCGGGCTTGAAAAGGATGCGCAGTCGTGCTGCCCGGCCGGTCGACGCGATGCGCGAGACGGGTGACGTCCCATCAGGACCCCGCCAGACAGGGCCGATCGCCCCCTCGCGTCTCACCTGCCGATTCGCCCATTTCGGTGGAGAGGGGAATGTCGATCCTCAACGGACAAATATCGATATGTCCGGGAGGCGGTAGTGGACGTAATGGTTCCGTGATCTTTCTGCGCCCCGTGACTCATGTCACTGTTTCGCGCGGAACCACGCGCCGTTCGGCGGCCGCACGCCACCTCCGCGCCCGCGCGCGTCGGTCTGGTCGTCGGACCGGCGGAGACGACCTTCGGGCGAGGTCCGCTCCGGTGACGACGGCTGTCCCATGGGTCGAGGGTCGCCGACGTCCGGCCGCCCGCCCGTGCGGCAGGCCGCGGCGACACCGCAGGTGGGTTCCAACTGGCCCTGTGCATCAACGTGTTGCGTGTCCCGGTGGGCGGTGAACACCTGTTGTCGGGACCCTTGCTGTGCCGTCGAGGTTCGCCAATGATGCTCCCGGCGCGCCGACCGACAGGGTCGGGAGCCACGCGTCACTCCCGAACCGAACGGCCGGAGGCCTGTTGTGCGGACCAGTCATCACATTCGGAGATCATCCGTCGTCGTCGGCACCGCCCTCGCGCTGGTCCTCGCCGTCGCCCAGACGGCCTTCGCGGCTCCGCCCCCGGCACTCCCCACCAACGCCGAGGCCGTCGAGCTGACCTTCCAGCCGGCCTTCGACTACGACACGGACGGCTGCTACCCGACACCCGCCATAGGGCCGACCGGAGTCCTGAACGGCGGCCTCAACCCCAGCGGCGCCCTCAACGGCAACTGCCGCGACGCCTCGGACCTCGCCAACACCAACAGCTACTCCCGCGCCAAGTGCAACAACGGGTGGTGCGCCGTGGTGTACGCGCTGTACTTCGAGAAGGACCAGGCCATACCCGGCATCGGGCTCGGCGGTCACCGTCACGACTGGGAGCACGTCGTGGTGTGGATCCAGAACAACGAGGCGAAGTACGTGGCGACCTCGGCCCACGGCGACTTCAACCTCCACACGCGCGACCAGATCCGCTGGGACGGCACCCACGCCAAGGTCGTCTACCACAAGGACGGGGTGGGAACCCACTGCTTCCGTGCCGCGAACACGAACGACGAGCCGCCCGAGAACCACCGCGGCACCTGGCAGTTCCCCGCGCTCGTCGGCTGGTCGGGCTACCCGGCGACGCTGCGGGACAAGCTCAGCCAGGCCGACTTCGGCAGCGCGCACTTCGGCTTGAAGGACGACTCCTTCGCGTCCCACCTCGCGAAGGCCAAGCCGGCGGGCATCCCCTTCGACCCGTACCAGTAGACGCGCCGGGGACGCCCGGCGACGAAAGCCGCAACAGGCCCGTCGATGCGGGCCGGCGCAGGCTCGGCGGCGGCAAGGGCCGCAACACGCCCGGCGGGCACGCCCGCGCGGGCCCGGCCGCCCCCGACCTTCACGGCCTCACGGCCGCGGTGACGACACGGGGCGCCGCGCGGCCTCCACGGGCACGCCCGCCGGGCTGTTGTGGGCCGGCGCGGTGCGACCGAAGTCGACGGAGGTGAAGTGCCCGCGCAACGCGCGGTCGAGGACCACCAGCGACGCGGCTTCGGCCAACCCGCGCGGGACCGGCACGGGCTCGCCCGGCCTCGGCGGCAGCCGCCGGGGCGCCTCCAGCCCCTGGAGCAGCCGCTCCAACCGTCGGTGGTGCCGGGCGAAGACCCGCGCCGGCGCCCACCGGCCGCGGGCCTCCTGGCCCGCGAGCGCGTCGGCGGCGGACACGGCCAGCATCACCACGTGGAGTTCCCGGCCGTCCCGCGCCGCCGACCGTGCCAGCCGGCGGCGGATCCAGGGCCGGCTCCCGCAGTCGTGGACCAGCAGCGGCCTGCCCGTGCCGAGGGCCTCGTGCAGTCGCCGTACGTACTCGATCCGGGCCCACGGCCGGTACACGGCGTAGGGCAGGCGGGCCGGCACCCGGGCCCGGCAGGCCTCGCGGACGTCACGGGGATCGACCGTGAGCGTGCCGGGGGACCAGTTGCGCAACAGGGTGCTCTTGCCGCTGCCCGGCAGACCCGATATGACCACCACCGCACCCGGGGGATAGGACAGGCGGTCCGCTCCCACGTCATGCCCCCGCAGGTCCACCAGACCGCGCGGCCGCAATGCCGTCGCGTCCGCCTGTTCCATGCCGCTCATGTGGGCCCGCCCCTCGCTCCGTACGACGCCCCCGTCGGCCCGCGGGTCGACGGCGGGCAGGGACTCTGTCCACGAGGTCGTGCGGTCGCCTTCGGTCGACGGAGCCGTGGAAGTACGACGGAGCCGTGGAAGAACGTCAGGAAGGGGATTCACCGGCAGACGCTACCCCGGTGAGCAATCGGACCCGCCGGGGGGATCGACAAGCAGATGCGCCCCGCGGGCCGCCCCGTCGTGACGGAACGGCCCGCGAGGCGCACCTGCCGCCGGCCGGCGCCACGAGGCGCCGGCCGACGGGATGCGTCAGGCGTCGCCTTCGTGCGTGGCCGCGCCGACGAGTTCCTCCAGGAGGTCCTCCATGGTGACGAAGCCGAGGACCTCGCCCTCGCCACCGGTGACGGCGGCCAGGTGGGTGCCGGCGTCCCGCATGGCCGTCATCGTGTCGTCCATCGGGGTACCGAGGGAGACCTTGACGATCGGGTGCAGCGCGCCGCGGGGGAACGGCGCCGCGCGGTCGAGCGCCGCGAGGGCGTCCTTGATGTGGAGGTAGCCGAGGATCGCCCCGCCGGGGCCGGTGACGGGCAGACGGGAGTAGCCGTACTCGGCCGCGATGCGCTCCAGCCCGCGAGGGGTGATCTCGTGCCCCACGGTGACCGTGTCGCCGAGCGGCACCATCACCTCGCCGACGGCTCGCCTTCCGAGTTCGAGGGCGTCGCGGAGGCGTTCTCCGTCCTCGGGGTCGATGAGTCCGGCGGCGCTGGAGTCCTTGATCAGCCGGGCGAGCTCGTCGTCGTTGAACACGGAGGCGATCTCGTCCTTCGGCTCGACCTTGAGCAGCCGCAGCAGGGTGTTGGCGAAGGCGTTGATGCCGAAGACGAACGGACGGAGCGCCCGGGTGAGGGTGACGAGGGGCGGCCCGAGCAGGAGCGCGGTCGGCGCGGGCGCGGCGAGCGCGATGTTCTTGGGGACCATCTCGCCGATCAGCATGTGCAGGTACGTCGCCGCGGTCAGCGCGATGACGAACGCGATCGGGTGGATCAGACCCTCGGGGATGCCGATGGCCTCGAAGGGCGGTTCCAGCAGGTGTGCGATGGCGGGCTCGGCGACCGCACCGAGGACCAGCGACGAGACCGTGATGCCGAGCTGGGCGGTGGCCATCATCGCCGAGAGGTGTTCGAGCGCCCACAGGGTGCTCTTCGCCCGCCGGTCGCCCTTGAGCGCCGCCGGTTCGATCTGACTGCGGCGCACCGAGATCAGCGCGAACTCGGCGCCGACGAAGAAGGCGTTGGTGACGAGGGTGAACGCGCCGATCAACAGCTGGATCGCGGTCATCGGCTCTGCTCCTGGTCAACGACGGAATCGGCGGGCGCGAGGATCGAAACCCGATCGGCACGGTGATGGTCTATGTCGAGGACGGCCAGCTCCCAGCCGTCCAACCTCACGATGTCCCCCTCGACGGGGATGCGCTCCAACACGGAGGCGAGGAGGCCGGCGACCGTCTCGTAGGGGCCCTCGGGGACGTCGAAGCCGATCTCCTCCAGCTCGTCGACACGGATGCCGCCGTCGACCTCCCAGGTGCGTCGGCCGTCCTCTTCCGGTCCCTCGATGAGCGCGGGGACCTCGACGGGGTCGTGCTCGTCGCGGACCTCGCCGACGACCTCCTCGACGATGTCCTCGACCGTCGCGACGCCCGCGGTGCCGCCGTACTCGTCGATGATCACGGCCATGGTGCGGGCCTTGCGCAGCCGTCCCAGGAGCGTGTCGACCGGCAGGGAGTGCGGCACCAGCAATGCGGAGGTCATCAGGTCGGTGACCGGGGTGCTGTCGCGCTCGTCCTCGTCCAGGGCCAACACGTCACGGATGTGGAGCGTGCCGATGACCTCGTCCAGCGTGTCGCGGTAGACGGGGAAGCGGGAGATGCCGGTGGCCAGGGTCAGCCGCGCGGCGTCGGTGGCCGTCGCGCGGGCTTCCAGTGCCCGGACGTCCACGCGCGGGGTCATCACGTTCTCCGCGGTCAGCTCGGCCAGGTGCAGGGTCTTGACGAACAGCTCTGCCGAGTCGGCCTCGATCGCGCCCGCCCGGGCGGAGTGCTGGACCAGGGCGACCAGTTCCTCCGGGGTGCGGGCGGAAGCCAACTCCTCGGCGGGCTCCAGGCCGAAGCGCCGCACGAGACGGTTCGCGGCGTTGTTCAGGTGCCGGATGAGCGGGGCGAACGCGGCGGTGAACGCCCGCTGGGGTCCGGCGACGACCTTCGCGACGGCGAGCGGGCGTGCGATCGCCCAGTTCTTCGGTACGAGTTCGCCGACCACCATCAACACCACCGTCGACAGGGCCACGCCCAGCAGGGTCGCGGTGGTCGACACGGCGCCGGCGGGCAGGCCGGCCGCTTCGAGGGGTCCCCGCAGCAGCGCGGAGACGGCCGGCTCGGCCAGCATGCCGATGACCAGCGAGGTCACCGTGATGCCCAGCTGGGCGCCGGAGAGCTGGAAGGTGAGGCGCTTGGCGGCTTTCAAGGCGCTTTCGGCGCCGCGCTCGCCCGCCGCGACGGCGCGGTCGAGCTCACTGCGCTCGACGGTGGTGAGCGAGAACTCGGCGGCGACGAACACCGCGCACGCCAGCGTCAGCGCGAGGGCCAGGAGCAGCAGCAGGACCTGGGTCACCGTGCCACCCCCGCTCCCGGGCTGAGAATCCGCGGGCAGGACGTGGCACGGCTCGGACTGGGAGGTTCACCCATCGCGGGTCTGCTGCTCCTTCTTCTTCATCGGTCTTCAACGGGGCGTGCTCGGGCTTCATCGGGGGTCATGCGGTCGGACTGCTCGCGGTGATCGCCGGCGAGCCCACCCGGCGGGGACACCCAGCCCCCATGGTAAAGGATCGGCAAAGGGGTCGGTCCGGGTGTCCGCGCCCATGTTTCTACAGCTTTGTAGAAAACGCGAGAGGTGATCGCCGCGATCGGACGGGCGATCGCCGGATCATGCCTCGACGTGCCCGCCAGGGGCCGGCTCGTCCTTGCGGTGGGAGGAGGTCACTCGGAACAGGCGCGGCTGGATGTCGGTCGCGAGGGCGGACGCCGCCTTCATGTGGGCGCGGGCCTCGGGGTCGGCCAACACCGCGTGATAGTGCTCCTCGGACTCCCACTGGGCGTAGTTGATCACGCGTCGCCCGTCCTGGCTGGCGTGGAAGGTGGCGCTGACGAAGCCCGGCCGGTGCTTCATCGTCTCCTCGGTGGCGCGCGCCAGCAGGTCGGTCAGCTCCTGCTGGTGCTCGGGGGCGACCGTGAAGACGTTGATCAGCGTCGTCACGGGACGGGTCGAGTCGATGTTCGCGATAACGGTCATGGGGCCAATCTTCCGTGCGGGGAGCCGTTGTTGCCTCCCGTCGCGCGCGTTTCCCCGATCGAATGCCGCGGCGGTCCGCCGGTGGTCGGCGCTCCGCGTGGCGCCGGCGTCACCGTCCACCTGCGGCCAGCCGCGCCGCCGCGCTCTCCAGCAGCATCTCCAGCGCCACCGGATACGCGCTGTCCGCCATCCGCGCCGCCAGCAGCCCCGCCGTGGCCGCGATGTGCGGGTAACGGTCCGCGGGCAGGGCCGCGTACGTCGTCTCCCACATCGCCTCGTCCGCCGACCGGTCCTCCTCGGCCAGCGCCAGGGCCCCGGCGTCCAGCGCGGAGAAGGCCAGGCTCTGGTCGATGAACGCGTGATAGATCCGCACGGCCGCCGGATCCTCGAAACCGGCCGTCCGCAGCACTCCCAGCACCGCCTCGTCCGCGGCGATCTCCCGGGGCCGTCCGCTCACCCGGCTCGCGGTCAGCACCGCCGCCTGCGGATGTGCCAGATACGCGCGGTGGATCCGCAGCCCCAGCTCGCGCAGGTCGGCCCGCCAGTCCCCGCCGACGGCCCAGCCGTCCAGCGCCCGCCCGATCAGCTCCTCGCCGATCGCCCGGGTCAGCTCGTCCATGCCCGTGAAGTACCGGTACAACGTGCTGGGATCGGCGCCGAGCGCCGCCCCCAACCTGCGCGCGCTCAGCCCCGCGCTGCCGTGCTCACGCAGCATCCGCAGCGCCGTCTCCACGATCAGCCGCTCCGACAACACCGTTCCCGTGCGCGTCGGACGCCGTCGCCTGCGCCCCTCCTCGGGCACCACCTGCTTGGCCACGATCGACTCCTCCTCCACCCATGCACCCTTACGCCAACACCATTGACGTTACCTCGCCGGCGCGGGTTTGATCCCCCCGAGGGAAGGCCTCGATGCCGTCCTCCACCCCTCACCACCCGCACGAAGGGTCTGACCATGCGCGTCCTCCTGATGGGTGCCGGCGGCGTCGGCACCGCGATCTCCCGGATCGCCGCCCGCCGCACGTTCCTCACCCACGTCACCGTCGCCGACTACGACCTCTCCCGCGCCGAGGCGGCCGTCGCCGCCCTCGGCCCGGCCGAGACCCGTTTCGACGCCGTCCGGGCCGATGCCTCCGACGAGGCCGCCGTGACCGCCCTGCTCTCCTCCGGCGGCTACGACGTCCTGCTCAACGCCACCGATCCGCGGTTCGTGATGCCCCTGTTCCGGGCAGCCCTCGGCGCCGGCACGCACTACCTGGACATGGCCATGTCCCTGTCGTACCCGGACCCGGACCGCCCCTACGAGCGGTGCGGCGTGCGCCTCGGTGACGCCCAGTTCGAGCTGGCCGACGCGTGGCGCACGGCGGACCGCCTCGCCCTGGTCGGCATGGGCGTCGAACCCGGCCTGTCGGACGTCTTCGCCCGCCACGCCGCGGACGAGCTCTTCGACGAGATCGAGGAACTCGGGGTCCGCGACGGCGCGAACCTCACCGTCGACGGATACGAGTTCGCCCCCTCCTTCAACATCTGGACCACCATCGAGGAATGCCTCAACCCGCCCGTGGTGTACGAGGAGGGGCGCGGCTGGTTCACCACCGAGCCGTTCAGCGAGGCCGAGGTCTTCGACTTCCCCGAGGGCATCGGGCCCGTCGAGTGCGTCAACGTCGAGCACGAGGAGGTGCTGCTGATGCCCCGATGGCTCAAGGCCCGGCGGGTCACCTTCAAGTACGGCCTGGGCGAGGACTTCATCGGCAAGCTCAAGACCCTCCGCGCGCTGGGCCTGGACAGCACCGAACCGGTGACCGTGCCCGGCCCGGACGGCCCCGTCCGCGTCTCCCCCCGGGACGTGGTCGCCGCCTGCCTGCCCGACCCGGCGACCCTCGGTGACCGCATGTCCGGCAAGACCTGCGCCGGCACCTGGGTGAAGGGCACCAGGAACGGCGCACCGCGCGAGGTGTACCTCTACCACGTCGTCGACAACGAGTGGTCCATGAGCGAGTACGGCTGCCAGGCCGTGGTCTGGCAGACGGCCGTCAACCCCGTCGTGGCCCTGGAACTCCTCGCCTCGGGCGTCTGGAAGGGCGCCGGCGTCCTGGGCCCGGAGGCCCTGCCCGCCCGCCCCTTCCTGGACCTGCTCACCGCCTACGGATCCCCCTGGGGCATGCGCGAGCAGTGACGGGCCGGATCGCGCACCGTGCGCAGACCCTCCGCGGCACGCCGGCCGCCACGCACCAGCCGCCACACCCCTTCGCATGGGCGCGCCGGCCATGGGCACACGAGGCTCAAAGTCGTTGCCGTACAAGAGGGTTGGGGGAGACGCGTGAGAGCGTTGAACAAGTGGTTGGCCACACACCTGTGGGCCCAGGCGTTGTTCATGGTCGCGATCGGTGCGGGGGTGATCCTGCTCCTCAGCCCCGGACGGTCCCCGATGGAGGCCGTCGTGCGTGCCGCGGTGGGCGCCGTGGGGGCGCTGGGCGTCCTGTTCCTCGCCCGCCGCCGCGAGCGCCGGGCGGCCGGGGGCGTCTCCAACGAGGAGTACGCGTCGCTGGACGACCGACTGCGCCACGGCGAGGTCCCCGAATCGGCCGACGAACGGGCCGACATGGGGCGCCTGGTCCAGGAGAGGCTGCGGGCGACCCGGCACCGTCGGGTGGCGCTGGCGTTCCTGGCCCTGATGTTCACGGCCATCGTGGTCCTGGTGGGGTTCACGGCCGGTGGCCTCCAGACCGTGGTCTTCGTGGTCTTCGCGGCGGGCTTCCTGGGCTGGATGGCATGGACCGCCACTCGGCAGCACCGCGTTCTGCGGAAGATGGCGGCCACCCTCGACGTCCGGCCCCGGTGACGGGGAGCCGCAGGCCCGTCTTCCCCTCGAAAGAAAAAAGATGCGAGTGCGGGGTGTGAGAACGCGTCGCATGGGAAGACGGGCCCTGCAAGTCATCCGTCCAGGGGAGGAACGGTTCCATGTCCCACGCCGCCGCAGTTGTCAGCCCCGCTCTCGATGTGCAGGTCGTGCCGCCTGTCGGGTCGGTGGTGGAGGGGTCGGGTTCGTCGGTGTTGCCGCGGATCGATGACGCGCGTGCGGTGGCGCCTTCGGACGCGCGGGAGTTGTCGCGTCTGTTCCTGGTGCGGTTGCGGTCGTTGGAGGAGGGGACGCGGGAGTACCAGTACGCGCGGAACACGTTGATCGAGATGAACATCTCGTTGGTGAACTTCGCGGCGCGGCGTTTTCGGGGGCGGGCCACCGGTGGTGGTGGGATCGAGTTGGACGACATCATCCAGGTCGGGACGATCGGTCTGATCAAGGCGATCGATCGGTTCGATCCGGAGCGTGAGGTGGAGTTCTCCACGTTGGCGTTGCCGTTCATCACGGGGGAGATCAAGCGGTTCTTCCGTGACACGACGTGGGCGGTGCATGTGCCGCGTCGGTTGCAGGAGCTGCGGACGGAGTTGGCCAAGAGCCAGGAGGCGTTGACGGAGGTGTTCGGTCGGGCGCCGACGGTTCGGGAGCTGGCCGAGCATCTGGAGTTGTCGCAGGAGCAGGTCGTCGAGGGGATGGTGGCGGCCAACGGTTACACGAGTGGGTCGATCGACGAGTCGACGTCGTCGGGGAGCCGGCCGTCCGCGCAGCCGCGTTCGTTGGCCGACTCGGTCGGTGACGTGGATCCGGCGATGGAGTTGTTCGAGGACTTCCACACGTTGGCCCCGCTGCTGAAGGACCTGGCGCCGCGGGATCGGCAGATCCTGTCGATGCGGTTCGGGCAGGAGAAGACCCAGGCGGAGATCGGCGCCGAACTCGGCATCTCCCAGATGCAGGTCTCCCGCCTCCTGACCCGCACCCTCACCCGCCTGCGCACCGGAATGCTCGCCGGCTGAAGAGCCCGCGACCCACACCCATCCGACCGCGGTCGAGCTCCGAATCACCCCGTGAGGGGCTCTTGGAACCGGCCCCCACCTCCACCGTCGGGGCGCGGCGCGACCCGCGCCCCGACGGCACCCCGCCTCGGCCGAGAACCTCGCCCGGGACCGGTCAGTGCCCGTCGAAGCTCCACGACTCGATGTCGCGGTAGTGGATCGCCCCCGGGCCGCGCCCGATGTTGCTGCCCACCAGGTGAAGGCGTTCCGTCTGCCAGGGACGACCGGTGAACCCGGCGAGTTCGGCGGCCACCTTCACGACGCTGGAGGGGTCGTCGCGGCGGGATCGGGCCAGCGTCAGATGAGGCCGCAACGGCCGCTCCTCGAAGTCCACGCCGCACTCCCGGGCCAGGGCGCGCACCTCGGTGGCGAGTCCGTGCAGCCCCTCCAGGTCCCCCTCGATCCCGCTCCACAGCACCCGCTCGTCGAAGTGCCCGCCGCCGCGCATGGCCAGGCGCAGGGGTCGACGCACAGCGGCCAGCGCGGCGAGCGGCGGTTGCAGCAGCGGCACGGTCGAGACCGGTAGCTCCCCGAGGAACGCCAAGGTGATGTGCCAGTCCTCGATGCGGTTCCACCGCATGCGCGGGTACGCCTCGTAGGCGGGCCGCAGTTCCCGCGCCAGCTCGTCCTTCGCCTCGTCGGGCGGGGCGAGCGCCATGAACACGCGGACGGTCGAGCCCTGAGTCTGTTCCTTCACGTAGGAATTGGTACCACCGGCCACCCGGCCGGTCGGGGGCGGGGTCAGTTGCCCGACAGGGTGTCCTGCAGCCAGTCGAAGACGACCTCGCAGTGCAGCTGTGGGGCCATGGGGGAGCAGTGGAGCTGCGCGCCCTCCGCGGCGGTCAGCTTCAGGTAGTCCTTGGGCGAGGTGAGCTTGTCGTACATCTGGCGCGGCTGGCCGGGGTAGAACTGCTCGTCGTCGTAGTCCAGGACCAGGGTCGGTGCCTTGATCCGGCTGACGACCGAGGTGATCGCCAGTGCCTGGATGCGGGTCGCGGGGGTGTAGAAGTCGGTGAACAGCTTGCCCTGCCGGGCTTGGAGCATCGCCGGGATCGAAAAGGGCTCGAAGCGCTTCTTCATCACGGCGGCGGCGTCCGGAGGGAGCTCGGGAACGACCTTCTTGTTCCAGATGTCGTTCGTCTCCTCCTTGTCGGCCGTGAGGATCTCCCGGATCTCGGGCGGGAAACCCAGCCACGGTTCGACGCAGCCCGGCATGGCCACGAGCGCGGCGATCCGGTGCTCGAAGGCCGCCGCCCGGGGAGCGAGGTCGCCCGCCATGCTCAGACCGGTCAGAGCGATCTTGCCGGGGTCCACGTCGGAGCGGGCGGACAGCCAGTCGACGAGCGGGGTGACGACCTTCTCCCAGGTGGGGGTGAACACCACCCGGTCGACGAAGAGCAGTTGTCCCTGCCCCGGCCCGTCGTAGACGAGCGCGTTCCAACCGCGTGCGAGCGCCGCCGGTACGCCGTAGGTCCACATGTCGACGTTCTGCCCGTCACTCCCGTTGGTGAGGATCACGGTGGGGCGGGGAGCGTTCGACTCGTCGGGGCGGAAGAACCACACCGGCAGCGGCGTCGTGCCGTACGGGACCGAGACCTTGACCGGGGCGGGCTCGCACCGGTCGCAGAAGGCGTCCCAGGCATCGCGTCCCGACGTGTACAGCTGCTCCTCGGACCCCGGATCCTTCGAACCTAGGACGAAGAACAGCGCCTGCCCGTAGTACTGGGCGGCGCGCAAGGCCCGGAACCGCTTGGTCTGGTCGTCCGCAGGCGCGCCCGGCGGCGGTTTCAGGAGCTTGTCGCCCAGCTTGCGGAACGTGTCGACGTACGTCTGCGCGGAGAGGCCGGCCTGGTTGATCGCGTTCACGGCGGTGAGGACCTCGCCGACCTCACTGGCCCCGGCCCCGGCGGCACCCAGCGCGAGGAGACCGTTGAAGTTGTACGCCGGGTCCTTGAAGAGCGTCATCGCACCGGGAGTGGGGTCGTCCGCGGCCGGGCGGGGCGAGGCGGAGCCGCTGAACGTGGCCGCCGGAGCGCCGCTCTCGCCCCCCGGAGCGCAGCCCGCGGCGAGCGCCGCCCCCGCCCCCGCGCCGGCGACGAGGAGGGCACGGCGAGTGGGACCGGACTCGTGGTGGCGTGGTGCGTACGTCATACCAGCGGAACGTAGCCCCGACGCGGCGGGGCGACATCTCGTCCTGCCTCCGAACGGCCCACACCCCGCCGTCCACGGCGATCCCGTCGGCCGATGTCGTGGCTGGTCACAGCCGTGTGCTCGCCCTGGGCCCGGATATCGCCCGGAGGGGTGCAGGGGGTGGACACCCGGGGCGGCGAGAGGGGGCGCCCACGTGGGCCGCACGACGACCCGACCGCCCGCCCCACACCCTGCCCGGCCGTACCCCGAGGAGGAGTGGCGGGTCCGGCCGGGTGTTCGGATCGTCCCGATCCGGCCAAGCTGAATGACCGTCCGGTGAACCGCGTGCGGCCGGCAGCAGGTCAGAAGCCTCAGGACGGCACGTCACACCCGTGGTCACCCCGTGTGGACGCACCACTACGGAGCGCGCGCATCCCCCTTGAGCTGCCCGAACGACCATTCGGTCTCCGATATTCGAACGGTGTGTCCGTAAAGCGGCCATCGATGTGCAACGCCCCTTGGGATCAGACAGGGTTGACCTCATCGAAGCGCGATAGTGCAAACAATCATCGCGCTCAACCTTTGAATCGAAAGTGAGCTCGTCGTGCGTCACCGCTTCGCTGCTGTCTCTGCCGCTGCCCTCCTCAGCCTTGCCGGCGCCGCCGGCGCGGCAGAGGCGCAGCCCGCGAGCCTGTACGCCCCGTCCGCCATGGTCTTCACCCTCGCCCAGGGAGACGACTCCGCGGCGACCGTCGTCCGGGCGGCCACCCTCAGCTGCGCGCCGAGCGCGCAGGGCACGCACCCCGACCCCAAGGCCGCCTGTACGGCCCTCAAGGCCACCGGTGGCTCCTTCGACCGCCTGCTGGCCGCCCCCTACCCCGGTCGTGCGTGTCCCATGAACTACGACCCGGTCACCGTCACCGCGGACGGCGTGTGGCAGGGCAGTCGCGTCGCCTGGAAGCACACCTTCTCCAACGCCTGCGTCATGTCCGCGACCCTGAACGGGAACGCCGTCTTCGCGTTCTGACCCGACCCCGGCGCGCGGGCCTCGAAACGGGAGGCCCCTCGCCCCATCCGGCCCGAGGCGCCCGCAGGCTGCACCGAGAAGCCTTCGGGCGTCAGAGGTGACCGAGCACGTTGACGACCCGGCCGTTGGGATCGCGGACCATGAAGCGCCGCACTCCCCACTCCTCGTCCTGCAAGGGGTGGACGATCTCGGCGCCCTGCTCCAGCACGGCCGCGTGGACCGCGTCCACATCGTCCACCTCGATGCTCATGTCGGGGTTGACCGGCGCGGTCTTGTCGGCGCTCATGAAGCTGATCTGCGCCGTCGGACTGGACGGCGAGGCGAGCGTCATGATCCAACCGTGGTTCATCACCTCCTCGAAGCCCAACAGGCCGTAGAACTCACGGCTTTCCTGCGCGGCATCGGAAACGATGTTCGGCACGACACGGTGTACGGCCATCGACTGCTCCACAGTGAGTACGAGGGGTGTCAGAGATCCGGAACGACTTCGGTCGGCGAGGCGTCCGCGGGGGTGGCGGGTCGGGCGAGGCGGGAACCGAGACGCGACCGCATCTCGACCGCCGCGCCGCGGACATCGGCGTCCTGCCGGTCGTCGTCGAGGAAGCCGAGGAGGACCATCAGGGCCCGGGCCTCGTCCTCGCTGATCAGCTTGAGACGTTGGCCGGTGACGCCGTCGAGCAGGATGTCGAGGAGTTCGAGAGTGTCGTCCATGCAGCAAACAACGCCGCCCGGACCCGCCGCGTCACCACCCGTGGCCTGACGGGGTGACGTCCCCCCGTCAGCCACGGCTCGTGTCGATGACACAGAAGCGGTTGCCGTCGGGGTCGGCGAGAACGACGAAGTCGGGGTCGGCGGGGTAGAGGTCCCAGTCGACCCGCTCGGCACCCAGGGACACCAACCGGTCCACCTCGGCGGCCTGATCGGCCGCGTCCCGTGCGTACAGGTCCAGGTGGGTCCGCGGATGTTCCTGCGCCGGCGTCCGGCTCAGTCCGAGAGCGAGGGGGACTCCGACTCCCGACGCCGGTACCAGCACGACCCAGTCCTCCTTCACCGCGTCGCGCGGCACATAGGCCAGTGCCCGCGTCCAGAACGCGACCGCACGCCGTACGTCCGACACACCCAACACGACCGATCCGATGTTCAACATCCGCCGATTATCGCGCTGTTGCCGCCCTCGCGCTCCAGGGACACCGCATCGTGGCGGCCCGCCTCGCGGAAGAGCGACACGCACGCAGAGGAGCCTCCCGCCCCGAAGGGTGGGAGGCTCCTCTGCGTGCCGATGGTCACCCCGCCCGAACCGCCCCTCGCGCGGCGCGTGGTGCGCGCCGAAGAACGAGGCGAAGCCGTGGGATCGGGATGGGTAAGCCGGGGCCTCGTGGGCACTCGCGCAGGCATCGGAGGCCCCGGCCGGTGGGGGAGCGGTGCCTCAGCTGCCGGCCGACAGGTTGCCGGACAGGACCGGGATGTTGTCCAGGATGTGGGAGAGCGGCTCGTCGCCCTTGGCCTGGGTGGAGTTCTCGGTGCACTGCTGGTTCTGCGGGTTGGACAGGACGTTGACGTCCTGGACACCGACGTTGGCGAGCACGGCCACCAGCGACTGGGCGTTGACCTTGGCCGGCAGGCCGATGCAGGGCTTGTTCAGGGTGCCCTGGACGAGGCTGAGCTGCGGGCTCTGGTCGCCGGCGGTCTTCTGGTTGCCGTAGATCTGCGAGGCGCCGTTGCCGTTGACGGTGTTGACGCCGTTGTCGTTGCCGATGGCCATGGCCGGGGCGGCCACTGCGGCGCCCGCGCCGAGGATGGAGGCGGTGGCGGCGGCGGTGGCCATCATCTTCTTAATCATCATTGATCTCTCTGGTGCACGAGTGGACGGTGACAAGTGCCTTGATCAACGCGTGGGCCCCGCACAGGTTTCGCCGGTTTCCCCGGTTCACCCGTTCAGCCGCAGATCTGCTCCTTCGACACCTCTGGCGCCCACTCATCCGCCCCGCCGCCGTGCCGAACTTCCGTCACGGGCCCCGCCAGAGGTTGGCGAAGGCCGAGTTCTCGATGGTGCGCCTCTGACGTACGGCCTCCAGCTCCATGACCGCGTCGTTGACGACCGCCAACACGGTCGTCACCGCTTCGTCGTCGAGGTTCGGCTCGTCCTCGGACTGCCCGCTCTCGATGCCCACGACCGAGGCGAGGGCGACGAGGACCGGCTCGGCGGCCTCCCACCGGCTCAAGGCCCGGCTCCGGGAAGGCGAATCGAGCAGTTCCAGGCGGTCGGCACCGAAGGGCGACAACCCCCCTCGCCGCGGCGCCAGTTGACCGTCCTTCTCCAGGGCGGCCTGATAACTCCCGGAGAGGTCGCCGCCCCTGCGCCACAACCACTCCTCGACCCGCTCGTGGGGCACCTGGCGAACGAGGTGCTCCGCCGCCTCGCCGAGGAGGCGGTCATCCGGCGACGGGTTCCCCTCCGGCACGATCCGGTCGCCGTCCAGGACGACGGCCCCGGCGCCGAGCAGGTCGATCAGCTCGGCGCCCGCGAGCGCGAGCGACAGGTCGCCCTGTCCCACGGGCTGGTTCACCTGCCGCTCCATGGCCAGGAAGAACAGGTCTTTCGCCGTTGTCATGAACGGATCCCCTCGAAGTCTCGGCAGTGAGTCGCCGCCACCCGGCCGGCCCGATGCGCGGGAGCCTCGAACAGGCTCCCGCGCGTGGAGTTCCAGTATGGCTCCTCACCCTTCCCGCGGGGGCGAGGACGGCGCGGGACGGGACGGCTTGGGGGAAGGGGCGAGCGCCGAGGAGGCCGGACCGGCTCAGCCCCTCCGGAACACCCCGCCGGCGGCGACGCCCGCGAGCGGGCGGGGCGAGGAGAAGGGCGGCGTGTCCGGGCGGCACGTCGTTCCGGGCGGCGGCAGGGCGCCGTCGACGAAGTACCGGCTCTCGTACGCGTTGACGCAACTGCTGGAGTTGTTGAACAGCGCGGTGTGCCCGTACCCGTCGTGGGTCAGCAGGCGGGCACGGCCCAGCTCCTTCGCCATGGCCTGGGCGTCCGAGTACGGCGTCGAGGGGTCGTACGTGGTGCCGACCACCAGCACGGGGTGCGCCGTGGGCCTGTCCCACGGGCCGGTGTGGCGGTTCGCGGAACGGGCCGGCCAGGTGGCACAGGGCTCCGCGGCCCAGGTCCAGTACCGTCCGGCGTCGCCCGCGCGGCCGGCGCTGTCCTCCTCCAGCGAGTGGTAGACGGCGGGGTCGTGCGGATTGGGGCTGTCGCCGCACCACACGGCGGCCGCCTGCTCGTCGCCCAGGTACGGATTCGGCTGCGCGACCGGCGGCGGGGGTGGGAACACCGGTTGCCCGGGCACGCGGCCCCGCCACAGCTCCTGGAGCCGACCGGCGAGGTCCGTCCACCCCGGGTGGACGATGTAGAGGCCGCTCACGACGTCCGCGATCGTCCTGGAGTACGTCCACTCGCCCACCGGACGCTCCCGGAGGCGCTTCGTGAGCCCGTCGAACTTCTCGCGGGTCGCCTTCGGGCTGCCGGCGGAGAAGGCGCAGCGGGCGGTCGTGGTGGAGCCGCAGAGGGTGAGGAAGCGGTCCAGCGTCGCCGCGGCGGTGCGGTCCGAGCCCATGCGCAGGAGCGTCGTGGAACGCGCTTCGCCCGGGGAGGCGTGGTTCGTCCAGGCCTGCGGGTCGATGTTGCTGTCGAGGACCATCGCGCGGACCTTGTCGGGGAACAGGTTGGCGTACGTGGCGCCCAGGAAGGTGCCGTAGGAGACCCCGAGGAAGTTGAGCTGCGGCTCGCCCGCCGCCCGGCGGAGCAGCTCGAGGTCCTGGGCGGTGTCCGCGGTCGACACGTGGCGCAGGAGTTCTGGATCGCGCTGTTGGCAGCGTTGCCCGAGATCCTTGTACGCGGCGATCCAGGACGCCCGCTGTGTCGGGCCCACCGGGAAGCCGACCGGTTTGCCCGAAGCCCAGGCGGCGGCCTTCTCGGGGCTGTCGAAGCAGTTCACCGCGGTGCTGTTGCCGATGCCGCGGGGGTCCCAGCTGACGATGTCGAACCGCTCCCGCAGCTCCTTCGGGAAAGCGCCGTAATTGGCCGGCATCTGGACCGTCCCGGGCCCGCCGGGGCCGCCGGGGTTGAAGAACAGGGTGCCGACGCGCCGCCCCGGGTCGGTCGCCTTCCGCCGGACGACCGCCAGGTCGATGGCGCGGCCGCGGGGTTCGGCGTGGTCCAGCGGCACCTTGAAGGCGGCGCAGTCGAAGGGGCTGCCGGGCACGCAGGGGTGCCAGTCCAGTCGCCCCCGGCCGGCCGTCGACGCGGACGCGGTCACCGACGGCGACGGCATGCCGTCGGCGGGGGCAAGCGTCGGCCCGAGGAAGAGCGTGGAGCCGACGGCCGTCACGGCGAGCGTCGCCGCGTAGTGCCGGGGACGGCCTCTCATGGATCCGGGTATGGGCATGCTCCGCCGTTCTCCTCCACCGTCGGGCGCCCCGCCGCAGCCGATGCCGTGGACATGGCGATCGCGGAACGCGTTCCTGCGCACCACGAGACGGTGGTCCGGCGACGCGCGCGAGCCGACCGCACCCGAACGAGGGGCCGACCGGTGGCCCGCGACGGGCTCCGACCTGGCCGATCGAGGCAGTGGGCGGGGCCCGGGCGCGCCCGATTGCGGTGCCCGTCGTGCGGCGGGACGCTGGAAGTGTCCGCTGTCAGGAGATGCCATGAACGGCACGACGCTGGAGGCGATGCGGACCGCGCTGCGCGGCCCGGTCATCGGCCCGCAAGACCCGGAGTACAACGAATCCCGCAAGCTCTACAACGCGATGATCGACAAGCGGCCGGCCGCCTTCGTGCGGTGCGCGGACGCGGCCGATGTGAGGGCCGCGATCGGCCTGGTCCGCGACAGTGGCCTCGACATCGCCCTGCGCGGCGGTGGCCACAGCGGCCCCGGCCTGTGCCTGGTCGACGACGGGATCACGCTCGACCTGTCGCCGATGCGTTGGGTCCGGGTGGATCCGGAGGCGAGGACCGCCATCGTGGGCGGGGGCACCCAGCTCGGCGACCTCGACCACGCGGCCCACGGCTTCGGCCTGGCCACACCCGCCGGGATCATGTCGACAACGGGAGTCGGCGGTCTGACCCTGGGCGGTGGCCACGGCCATCTGACCCGCAGGTTCGGCCTCACCATCGACAACCTGCTGGCCGCTGACGTGGTGCTCGCCGACGGCACCTTCGTCACGGCGAGCGCCTCACAGCACCCGGACCTCTTCTGGGCGCTGAGGGGCGGCGGAGGGAACTTCGGCGTGGTGACCTCCTTCACCTTCCGACTGCACCCGGTCGACACGGTGGGCGTGTCCATCACGCTCTGGCCGGTCGATGCCACGCGCGAAGTGCTGCGCTGGTACCGCGAGTTCCTGCCGGCGGCGCCCGTGGAGCTGAACGGTTTCTTCGCCGCGCTGTCGGTGCCGCCGGGCCCGCCGTTCCCCGAGGAGATCCACGGGCACAAGATGTGCGCCGTCGTCTGGTGCTGGACCGGCGATCCCGAGGACCTCGGCGATGTCCTGGCCCGCGTGAACGAACCGGGGCCGCCCGCCTTCCACTTCACGACCCCGATGCCGTACCCGGCCCTGCAGACCATGTTCGACGAACTGATCCCCAAGGGCCTGCAGTGGTACTGGCGCGGTCACTTCTTCGACCGGATCACCGACGGGGCGCTGGACGTCCACCTCAAGTACGCCGAGAACCTCCCGACCGGCCTGTCGACCATGCACCTCTACCCGATCGACGGAGCCGCTGCCCGGGTCGGCAAGGACGACACGGCATGGGCCTACCGCGACGCGGTCTGGTCGGGCGTGATCGGCGGCATCGACCCGGACCCCGCGAACGCGGAGCTGATCAGGCAGTGGGCCGTGGACTACTGGGAGGAACTGCGCCCGCACTCGATGGGTGGCACGTACGTGAACTTCATCGGCGCGGGGGAGGACCAGGACCGGGTGCGCGCGACGTACCGCGACCACTACGACAGGCTGGCGGAGATCAAGAGGACGTACGACCCGGACAACTTCTTCCGCGCCAACCAGAACATCGCCCCCGCCGGCGCGGGCGGGGTCCCGTCCGACGCCTGACGCGCGCTCACCGACCGGACCCGTCCGTGAGCCCCCTCCGCACCGTTGACCGGGAAGCCGCGGTCAGGCCTTCAGGGCCCGACCCGCGACGGTGAGGGCGAGCCGGCGGGGGGCCAGACCGGAGGCCAGGGCGGAGAGGCGGTTGCCGAAGCCGGCGACCACGCTCGCCGGGGTGGTGCCGCGTTCGAGCGCCCGGCGGGCGGTGGAGACGACCTGCTCCGAGGTGGCGATCTTGCCGACGACCGCGTCCTGACTTCCCACGACGTCGAAGAACTCGGTGCTGGTCGGCCCCGGGGAGACGGCGAGGACACGCAGGGCGCTGCCACGGGTCTCGTACGCTATGGCCTCGGTGAAGCTGAGCACGAAGGCCTTGCTCGCGCCGTAGACGGCCATCGCCGGAGTGGGCTGGTAGGCGGCGGTGCTGGCGACGGTGACCAGCGCGCCTCGGCCGTCGGCGACCAGGTCGGGCAGGAAGGCGCGGGTCAACCCGGCCACCGCCGCGACGTTGAGCTGGATCATCCGGTCGACCTCCGGCGCGTCCTGCTCCAGGAACGGGCCGTGGCTGCCGAATCCCGCGTTGTTGACGAGCGTCTGGATCCGGATGCCCCGTTCGTCGAGCTCGGCGCGAAGGGCGGCCCCCGCGCCGGGCAGGGACAGGTCCGCGGCGATCGGGGTGGCGCTGACCCCGTACCGCTTCTCCAGGTCGCCCGCCAGCTCCGTGAGCCGATCCAGGCGCCGGGCGACCAGCACCACGTCGGCGCCGCGCTCGGCCCACTGGCGGGCGAACTCGGCTCCGAGTCCCGCACTCGCCCCGGTGATCAGGGCCACCGTGCCCCGGTACATCATCGACATGTCGGCTGCTCCACTTCCATGGGTTGCGTCATACTCAATGTAGGCACCGACATCATTGTAGTCAATGACAACATCGAGGCAGAGGAGACCGCCTTGGCCGACGGCCCGTACCACCACGGGAATCTCAGGGCCGCCCTGCTGGAGCGGGCGGAGGTCATCCTCACCACGTCGGGGGCGGAAGGCCTGACGCTGCGCGGCCTGGCCCGCGAACTCGGCGTGAGCCACGCGGCGCCGGCACGTCACTTCCGCGACCGGCAAGCCCTCCTGGACGCACTCGCCGTCAGCGGCTTCACCACCCTCAACGCCCGCCTGGCCTCGGCGGCCGGGGGCGGGGGTGGTGGTCCGGTCGGAGTGAGACTGGCCGCGCTGGGCCGGACGTACGTGGACTTCGCGGTGGAGCACACGGCGCTGCTGGAGCTGATGTTCGCCGTCAAGCACGCCGACGATTCCAGCGACGAACTGCGCGAGCGGGGACACGAGAGCCTGCTCATCGTCGCCCGGCTGATGGAGGAGGGGCAGCAGACGGGAGCGGTACGACCCGGCGACCCCGTTCAGCTCGCACAGGTCGCCTTCTCCACCGTGCACGGCCTCGCGACGCTCGCGATCGCCTCGCTCCTCGACGACACCCCCCTCGCCGAGGCCACGGAACTGGCCCTGGAGATCCTGCTGGCCGGCCTGCGACCCGGCGCCTGACACACGGACGCCGCGGCCCCGGCCCCCGCCCGGCTCCGCCTCCCGAGCGCGGGAGGGGGAGCCGGGGTTCGAGGGGCCCGGCCGCCCGACGCACCGCGTCAGACGAGCCGGGGGGCCGGGGCGACGAGCGCGGTCCTCAGGGGATGTCCTCGATCCGCTGCCGGTCGAGGAGGTAGGCGGGCAGGTACGGCTGCTTCGGATCGACGGGGAAGCCGTGGTCGTGGGCGAGGCACGCCATCGCCAGCGGCCCGAGTGCCACCCGGGCGCGCGGCGCCGCCGAATCGCCCCAGTAGCCGCGGTGGTCCGCGAGGGCTTCGGCGAGCGCCTCGGCGAAAGCATCGTGGTCACCCGCGATGAGGCGGTGGAAGAGAGCCGCCGGGTGGAAGTCGATCCGGTTCACGAAGTCCGCGGGAGCCTGCGCCACGACCTCGGGCACCGAGGTCTTCATGACGGCGACCAGCTTCGGCACGGTCTCGTCCAACGAGCGGTCGGAGAAGTACGTCTGGAGGGTGTCGATCCAGTGCAGTACGTACTCGTCGACGGAGTCGTCCTCGCGGAGCCGGGCCAACGGCACGCGGCACAGGCGGTGGATCCGGTCCATCTGGCGGCAGGCCATCGCGAGGTACACGGCGTCGAGCCAGGCCCGGGCATCGGCGGGCGGCTCGGCGGCCATCGCCGGCAACCGGGTCACGAGGTCCTCGCCCAGGTGGCACTCCTGCGGGCCCGCACCGGTGAACAGCGCGGAGCCGAGCTGCACGGCGGTGGCCCAGGCATCCCAGGTGGTGATGTTCGCGAGGTTGGGGTCATCGGCGCAGCGGGCATGGCCGAGGGCCAGGACGTCGGCGAAGGCGTCGCCCAGACCTGCCGGGTCCACGGGCTCGCGCGCGAGGCGGCCCGTCGACTCGGCCGCCACGCGGGCGAGATCGGACGTCTCCGAGGCCTGGGCCGCGGCGGGCGTCGCGAGGCGCCCCGCCCGGTCCAGCCGGACCAGGCCCTTCATCAGGCCGAGCAGCCGCGGCGGCGGCCGCAGCGAGAAGGTGCGGGTGTCCTCGTCGATGACGGTGAGTGATGTCAGCGCGCCGTCGTTCCACCAGTACACCCGGGGGGACAGCTGTCCCGGCCCCTCCTCGTGGGCGCTGAGGGCGTACGAGGCCAGACCGTTGAGCGCATCGACCACGGAACCGTCGGTGATCGGGTGGTAGGCCAGCAGATGCCGGTTCGGCACGATCACGAGGGCTCCGTCGCGCGGCAACGGCTCGCCGGTCACCTGCCGGGCCACCTCGGACAGGAACAGCGCCTTGCTCGCGACGAAAGGCGAGTCACCGTGAAGGGAGTGCAGGCGCGCCCGCCCTCCGACGGACACTTCCTCGTGCGTGACGGGCACACCCATGAGGTTGGCGTACGCGGCCCGCCCCAACTCCTCCGGCCCGGCTCGCTCCACGTCCGCGTCCGTGAGGATCCGCACGCTGGTGGGTCCGTCGAGCGCGTAGGCGAAGACGAGCCCGTCGGCGACCGTGCGCGCGTAGCGCATGCCGGCGACGAGGTCCTGTGTGAGCGAGGCGAGGGGCAACAGCCGGGCGTGCGTGCCGCGCAGGAGCTCTTCGGCGCTCTCGCCGCCGGTGCTCGCCCGCCGCAGGGCCGCGAAGTGGGCGGCGACCAGTTCGGGCCAACGGCTCTCCGGAGCCTGGCCGCACGTGTGCCCGAGGCCGAAGAGGGAGTGGTGGTGGCCCTCCTGGGAATAGGGGGCGGCCAGTTCCCTCAGGTACGAGGCCTGGGCGGTGGTCAACATCGGCAACTCGGCGTCCGAGCCGGGGGTGCCGGGGATCTCTGAAGTATTGTCGCGATTCATCCCCTCGACTCTACGACGCGCGCGAACGACGTTCCCCGGCCGGGCTGTCGGCCGATTCCGAGGTCGGGGGACGGCCGGGGCCCGGGAGGTCGGGGGCTGTCGGCAGGCCGTGTTGTCCGGCCGCCCGGTCAGGCCGCGGGGGTACGGCGGGGGCGGGGCGTCGTGTCGAGCAGGGCCCAGACACGGCGTCCGTCGGGTGCCGCATCGGTGCCGCAACTCTCCACGGCACGTACGGCCGTGAGTCGGGCCAGCACGGCGTCCTCCGGGGCACAGGTCCGGTGACTGAGCGCCACCAGCAGGATCTTCCGGTCCTGGTCGGCGAGATGGAGACTCACCCGCTTGCCCCCGTCGGCGACGGCCGTCTCGACGAGGATGCCTACGGCCGCCGCGAAATCGTCCGCGTCCACGGCCGAGTACCCCCAGGAGAGCACCCTCGCCAGCGCCTCGTCGGCGGCCTTCCGCGCGGCCCACTGATTCGTCGCGAACGTCAGGCCGGCTGCCCGACGGTTCCTGATCTGCATGCGCGGCCGCGCCCTCACGGCCGGCACGTGGGTCTTCGTGTCGGGTGTGGGTCGGGGAGGTTGCACGGCCCGCGGCTGCGGAGGTGGGGGGGGCGTCCGATGGCCGCCGGCCGGCCGATACGGGTCAGACGCGCTCCGGGCGCTCCGCCCCTTCCCGGCGCCGACCTCGCGGAAGGGACGACGACGCGGTGTGGACGAGGCAGCCTGCCGCGGCGCCGACCACGTACCAGAACAAGTCCGGGCCATTGAAGGTGGATCCGAGGACGAGGCGGGCGAGGGTGCTGCGCTCGGACAGTTCCGCGGGAACAGCGCTGAGCTGGAGGAACTCGACCGCCCAACTGGCGGCCAACGCGGCTCCGGCGACCCGCAGCGGCGCCGCCCTCGGCGCGACCACGACGAACAGGGCGAGGAGCAGCACGGTGTACAGCGCGTCTCCGCCGTACTTGGCCACACTCCCCGCTGCCACGATCCTGAGCCCCAGCCCGGCGCCGACGACGAGAACCGCGGCCCCGGTCGCCACCAGGCGGGTGCGCACGGGGTCGACGGCGTGGCGGTCACGGTTGCCGGGGAAGAGGATCACGGGAACATGGTGCCGGAGGGCTGCGGCGGGTCGTCCGCTGGGGCACCTCCGGCCTTGGGCATCCCTGGTGGTGGGTCGATTCTGCTGGTGGGTCGTCCCCGGTAGTGGGGCGTCTCTGGTAGTGGGCGTCTCTGGTTCCTTCCGGTCCGATGCCCGCCGGCCGGTTGAGGCCGGCGGGCATCGGACCCGGCCCGCCGAGCGGGCGGTGTGTCAGGTGGCGATGGTGGCGACGGGTGCGAGGCCGTAGGTGCGGGCGTAGCCGTTCTCGGTGCCGACGAGGAGGTCGACGATCTCGAAGTAGCGGTCCCAGAAAGGAGTTTCGCGCAGTGCGTCGATGAGGAGCTGATAGGCGTGGTGGTCTTCGGCCTCCCACATCCAGACGTCGGTGACGCGCGCGGAGTAGAACTCGGTGTCGTAGAAGCGTGACCGGACACCGGTGGTCTTGGCCTCGATCACCGGCAGCACCTGGGTGGTGAAGGCGTTGACGCGTTCCTGGACGGTCAGAGCGAGCCACTCGGGTGTGGTCTTGACGAGCATGAACGCCGTGACCGGTGGTTCGGTCGTGACTGCGGGCATGGGGGTCCTCCAAAGTGGCTTGTGGTCAGGGTGACTTGGGCGCCGGGTGCGTTCCGGCGACGGGCGGTCGGCTTCAGGAGAGGACGGCGGGCTTGAGGACCCGGGTGCACCACTCCTCGAAGTGGGTGGGGGAGGAGGTGTCCGGGGTGCGGGCGACGCCGGCGTCCAGACCCTGGTCCTTGGCTCGCTTCATGTCGACGATGCCTTGGACGAACGCCTCGTTGAGGCCGTAGCCGACGAGGGTGGTGTACAACTCGTCGAGCGGCTGCCGTTCGTAGCGGACGGGGCGGCCGAGCTGTTCGGTCATGATGCGGGCCAGCTCGTTGGGGGACAGGTCCTGCGGGCCGAGGACCGGGACGCTGTCGGTACCGGTCCACGAGCGGTCCAGCAGCAGGCCGGCGGCGACGGCCGCGATGTCGGCGCAGGCGACGAGGGGGGCCTTGCGGTCGCCGTCGACGACGTCGACGAAGACGCCCTTGTCGCGGATCGAGTCGGACTCCTCCAGGAGGTTCTCGAAGAAGGACGGGTTGGCCAGGGACCGGTAGGCGACGCCGCTGTCGGCGATGAGGTCGTCCATGACGAGGGAGGCGGTGACCAGGCCGGCCCGGTCGGCGAGCGGGGTGCCGCGGCCGAGCGCGGAGACGCCGACGACATGACCGACGCCGTGGGCGGCGAGCGCCTTCACCGCGGGCCCGCTGAAGCGGCTGTAGGCGTCCTGCGGGGTCAGGGAAGAGTCTGGGGGAACGAGCCAGAAGACCGCGTCCGCACCCTCGAAGGCCCGGTCGACGACCTCGGCGTCGCCGTGCGAACCGGTGATCACCTCGACGCGTCCGCGCACCGCGTCCGGCAACCGGGCGGGGTCGCGCACGATCACGCGCAGATCCTCGCCCGCGGCGGGGGTGGACTCCAGGAGCAGGGAGAGCAGGGAACGGCCGATGTTCCCGGTGGGAGCAGTAATGACGATCATGAAAACCTCGCAGGTCGTGCTGGTCGGTACGCCCTCATCCTGCGGAGGATCCCGGTGCTGCCACAATGGGAACATCGGCACGCAATCATTGACTGAAATGGAATAATGCTGGTGAACAGCCCGGACTCGGCCCTCGATGCCAATCTCGCCATCGCGTTGGATGCCCTGTTGGCCGAGCACAGCGTCACTCGGGCCGCCGCCCGTCTGCACACCTCGCCCGCCGCCATGAGCCGCACGCTCGCCCGACTGCGCCGCACCCTGCAGGACCCGCTGCTGGTCCGGGCCGGGCAGGCCATGGTTCCCACCCCGCGCGCCCTGGCCCTGCGGGAGGAAGCCGCAGCCGTGGTGCGGAGCATCGGGGCCCTGCTCAGCCCCGATACCGCCGTCGACCCCGCCACCTTGCGCGGCACCTTCACCCTCCAGGCCGCCGACCTGGTCGGCGCGGCACTGGCCCCCGGACTGTTGCGCCTGGCCGAACAGGAGGCGCCGGGGGTCTCGTTCCGGCTCCGGGCCGAGGAGTTGGAGGCCGGCCCGGCCCTTCGGGACGGCCGGATCGACCTGGAGGTCGGGGCCATCGACCATGTGGATCCCGAAACCAGGGTCGAGGAACTGGTCCGGCTCCGTATGGTGGCGGCCGTCCGGCCCGGCCATCCGCTGACCGAAGGCCCCGTGACCCCGGCGCGGCTCGCCGCCGCCCAACACGTCGCGGTCAGCCGGCGCGGCCGGTTCACCGGCCCGCTCGACACCGCCCTGGCCGAGCAGAACCTTCGACGGCGGGTCGGCATCGTCCTCCCCAGCCACCTGGCCGCCATGACCCTCGCCGCGCGCAGCGACATCGTCTGCCTCGTACCTGACGCGTTCCCCGGCGACGCCCCCTCGCCCCTCACGGGCGACGCCATCGCCCTCGGACTCCACCTCCTGGACATTCCGGTGGCCTTGCCGACCGTGAGCGTCGGCATGGCCTGGCACCCCCGCCACGCGGCCGACCGAGCCCACCACTGGCTCCGCAACGCCATCCGTCGAACCCTGTGCACGCCGGGGAGCCCCACCGCATGATCTGACGGAGGAACCGGAGCGGCCCTCTCGGGGCAGGGTCGAACCGGTGGGGCAGCGGCGCCCGTGGAGTCGAAGGGGCGCCCGGCGTTACGGGGTCTGGTCCGACGGCCCGTGATCCTGGTGTCGGCGGGCTTGGTCGATCAGGCGGCGCAGCAGGTCGCGCGCGTCGTGATCGCCTCCAGCGTCCGGTGACCGGTCCGCGTCAGCGTCAGGAGGGGTGAGCCCTTGTGATCGGGGTTGGTGTGGAAGGCCGCCAAGTCCTCGTGGACGAGGTCGTTGGCGACGCGCTGTACCCCCTGACGGGCGACGCCGAGGCGGCCAGGAGCGGTGGGGGTTCGCCACCACGGGGGCGGGGAACGCGTCGGGCCCCCGCCCCTTCGGGGGACGAGGGCCCGACGCGTCGACCCGTGTGGCTCGCGGGTCGTGCGGCTGCTTCGTGGGGTGACTAGCGCTCGCCGTGGCGAGTGCCGCGACCCTTGCCCGGGCCCCAGTTCTTGCTGTCCAGGATGCGACCGTGCTCGTTGCGCAGGGTGGCGGAGTCGCGCTGGTCCCAGACGTAGTTGGTCCGGTCCTGGTAGACGTCGCGGAGGGTGTTCCTGCCCTTGCCGGTGTGCACCTTGACGGTGGAGTGGCCGCCGAGGAGCAGGCCGCGGAAGCGGTAACGGTTCCCCTGCTTGTCGGTCAGCGTGTAGCCGCGCAGTTCAACGGACCTCTTGCCGGTGTTCTTCACCTCGACCCACTCGCCGTTCAGGCTGCGGTTGCTGCGGTCGCTCCGGCCGGGGCTGTCGTACTGCACCTTGCCGATGGTGATGGTGGAGTGCTTGCCGGTCGAGCCGTGGTCGCGACCGTGGCCGTCGGCTGCCGCAGGCAGTGCGGCGGAGGCGAGGGCGGCGACGGAGGCCACGAGGGTGGCGACGACGCGGCGGGTGTTGAGAGAAGCGGACATGAAGATGTCACCTCAAGGACGTGCGGGTCCCCGGCTTGCTGCCGGGAGTCCATACTTTGGCCCGCGCGCGGAGCGTTTTCTAGCAAAACGCCCCAAGATTGCCAAATGAAGACAAACCGGTCTGATTCTCTGACCAGTCGGTGATCTGATCGGCGTGGGGCAGGCGTGCGGCAGTGATGCGGCCATGGACGCCCCGGCGAGACGCGGGGTGCGGGGTCTGCGGTCGCTCGCGACGCCGGTACGAACCACCGGTCCGAGGAACTGGTGTCGATCAAGAGCGGGCCCGTCTACGGAAGTTCCGTGGCGGGGTGGTTGGCGAAGAGGGTGCGGAAGGTCTCGGAGGGGTCGTCATCCAGGGTCGGGAGGCTGCCGCTGAGCTGGAGGGCGGCGAAGCCGTGGGCGAGTGACCATGCCGCCAGGCCGGCGCGTCGCGCGTCGGGGCGCTTCGCGACGGGCAGTTCCTCGATGCCGGAGCGCAATGCGCGGGAGGAGCGCTCCTTGGCGGCGATCAGTTCCGGGTCGTCACCGTGCAACAGTTGCGGGCGGAACATCACCTCGAAATGGGCGGGATGCCCGACCGCGAACTCGACGTACCGCGCCCCCATTTCGCGCAGCCTGCGCGCGGTGTCCGTGGGTACCGAGGTCAGGGCGTCGGCCAGTAGATCGAACCCCTCCGCGGCGATCGCGGTGAGCAGTCCGGCCTTGTCCTTGAAGTGGTGGGCGGGTGCCGCGTGCGAGACCTCGGCGCGGCGGGCGAGGTCGCGAAGGCTGATCGCCGCGACACCGTCGCTGCGAATGGCCTGGAGCGCGGCGGAGATCACGGCTCGGCGCAGGTCTCCGTGATGGTAAGTGGGTGTCGCGGCCATGGGCAGCAGGCTACCCCAGATCTAGTCATTGACAGGATGGCATCGACATCGCAATCTAGTCAGTGTCAAGTTCTTGGACCGGCGACAGTGGCAGCGAGGGAATCGACATGACGCACAGCCCCGGCACGATCCGACAGATGTGGCAACTGCTTGAGCCGGTACACGCCACGCTCTACTACGCGCCGGAGGCGTTCGATCAGGCGGCGACCCTGGGTTACGCCACCGACGAGCGCTGGCCGGGCTACTTCGCCTACCGGGCCGCGCCGCTCGGTCCGGTGGGCCCGCGGCTGGTGACCGCCCTCTTCTACAGCTTCAGCCCGCGGATGGTGGAGCGCTACACCGCCAAGGCCTGGGACACCGCCACGGCCGAGCAGGTCCTGGAGGCCCGGGCCGCCGTCGTAGACCGCGCACTGCGCACGCTCCTCGGCGACCGGATCGACTCGGCGGACCTGCGCGAAGCCGCCGAACTGGCCCGACGCGCCGCCGAGTCGGCGAACACCGCGGGCCGCCCCCTGGCCGCCGCGAACGCCGCACTGCCGTGGCCCGAGGATCCCCACACGGTGCTCTGGCAGGCCGCCACCATCCTGCGCGAACATCGGGGGGACGGGCACATCGTCGCCCTCCAGGCGCACGGCATCGACCCCACCGAGGCCCTGGTCTCACACGCCGCCGCCGGCGCCGCGCCCGAGGAGGTGTTCAGCAGCAGGCAGTGGACCGGCGAGGAGTGGAGTGCCGCACGTGAACGACTCGTCAGTCGCGGCCTGTTGCAAGCGGACGGCGGCGTCACCGAAGAGGGCCTGCGGATCCGCACCTCGATCGAGAAGCTGACCGACGAACTCGCCGCGGCGCCTTGGCAGGTGCTCACGGATGACGAGGTGACCCGGCTGGCCGAACTACTCGTGCCGCCGGTGCTCGACATCGTCGGCGCCGGGCTCCTTCCGATGCAGAGCACCCTCGGCATCGGCATGAAGTACGACTACGCGTGAGCCCTCTCAGACCATGATGAGCAGGCGCGTCTTCGGCTTGAGCTTCCTGTTCACCGACCGACTCTGCACATACACCTCCAGCTGGGGATTGTGCCCCGCCTTCACCGAGACGGTCCCCTGGATTCCCGTGCCGAACAGGAGGCTGCGTGCCGCCTCGCCCGTGTAGGCGCGGTCGGTGTCCTTCTCGACCACGATGACCTCCTTGTCGGGCTGAACCTGCACTCGGGTGCCCAACTGGTAGTAGCAGGAGCCGCGTTCGTACGTCACGTCCGGGTGTGCGTCGACGAAGGAGCGAATCGCGACCTCCGTGTCGACCTTCAGGAGCCGGTACTTGTCGGTCGGGACCGGTTCGAGGTTCGCCCGCACGTCGGCGACCGATATGTCCTGGCCGACCGCGAACAGGTTCTTCGTGCCCCGTACGCCCTTCTCGCGGCCACGGAGGAAGCTGGTGGCGGCGGCGCGCACGGTACCGATCGCCTCCTCGACGCCCTCCTGGGAATCCGCGTTCCAGATGGCGATGTTCCCGGCCGGGAAACCGTAGTTCTGGGCGGTTCGCTTCGCCAGGGAGTTCGGAACGAGGATCGCGGAGGTCCAGTGGCTCGGAAGCGCGCCCATCCTCGTCGCGATCTTGTCGAGCCAGGGGCCGAGGACGGTCATGTCGCCGTCGTGGCGCCGGTTGCCGCCGGAGGCGTTCTCCTCGCCGTCCGTCACCACGATCTGGAGGAAGCTGTGCTCGCCGTATGCCTCCCAGATGTGGCCCAGGTCGTCCAGCGACTTCAGGGAGGCTTCGATGAGGGCCGTCGCGCCGTTGTTGACCTTGTAGAGACCCCGCATGGACGGAAGGTGCTTCACATCCATGTCCCAGACCAGGTTCTCCACCCTGTGGTCGAAGGAGTAGAGGCTGATCCGCGTCTCATGACCGAGCTTGTCCGACTCGGCCTTCAGGCCGGCCACGAACTCGTCCACCACGCGGATGAGTTGCCCCTGATGCTGACGCATGGAACCCGAACAGTCCACGACCAGCGCGACGTGGTTGACCTTGTGCTGGATCTTGTTGGCGGACATGATTCTGCTCCTTCGCCGAGGCTCCCCGAGTGATGTCTCCACGCTAGGGGGAGGCACTGACAATGGAGCGTGACGCGCCCTCACCACTGCCGCCCGAGGCGGGACCTCGGGCGGCAGTGGCGAGGAGGGGTCGTCGAACGGGCGGCGTGAGGTGACGTGATGTGAGGTGAGGGCGTGCGGGGTGGACGGGGTGCGGCTGCCCCGGCCGGCCGTGCACCAGGGTCGTGTCAGACGCCGACCGCCTCCTCCATCTCCTCCTCGTCCTCTTCCTCCTTCGCCGCCCGCGCGGGGGTGCCCGCGACGGTCTCGGCCTCGTTGGCCGCGTGGCGCCGTTCGGCCGCGGCGGCCGCGAGCGTGAGGGCCAGGCCGACGAGCAGCCATGCGGCGAGGGTCAGGACGTTGCGCAGGAGGCCGTCGTGGCCGAAGTAGAGGATGCCGCGCAAGCCGTCCACGTAGCCGGCGCCGTTCCAGAAGGAGTTCAAAGCGCCGAAGAACCCGTTCTGCAACTCGGGCCGAAACAGGCCGCCGGAGCTGGTGAAGTTGAGCATCACGAACAGCACCATCATGGCGAGGGTCGTCCACCGCTTCAGGAAGGTGTGCAGGCCGACGCCGATGAAGAGGATGCCGGCGGAGTAGAGCCAGCTCAGGCCCCACACTCCGGCCAGGCCGTGGTGCGCCAGGTGGAAGACGGGCCCGGCCAGCAGCGCGCCGATGGCACTGACGACACCGGAGACGCCGACGACCAGCAGGGCGCGACCACGCATGCGCAGCGCCGCTCCCGCGCCGCCCAGCACGGCCACCGAGGCGTACGAACCGATGCTGACCGCGACGAGCAGGAAGAACAACCCCTGTCCGGTCGGGTCGTCGTCGACGTTGCCGACGACATCCGTGACCTTGAGCGGTGCACCGTGATCCGCGGCGATCGGCGTGAAGATCTTCTCGACGACGGTGGCGCCGGTGTCGGAGGCGGCCGTGGCCACGATCAGCTCGGGTGCCGAGTCGCTCGGTACGTAGGCGCCCGTGATGTGGCGGTCCTTGAGTTCGGCGACGGCGTCGGAGCGGTGGGCGAGCGTACGGACGTCGAGGGCGTCGCCGGCCTCGTTCTTGACCGTCTGCGCGAAGACCTTTGCCTGGGGGCCCTCGCCGACGATCGCCACGGGCATGTGATGAGGCTCCGGCTGAACGAAGGCACCCATGTAGGCCAGGCCCATGCCGAGGCACATCAGCAACGGGGTCAGCAGGTGGGTGAGTACGTGGCGTACTGCGGGGCCGCGCAGCCCGACGACGGCACCCTCGGCGGCGGTGCGCGGGATCCCCGGCGCGGCGGGGTTCCCGGCGTGGTGGTGGGCGGGTGTGCGACCGGACATGCGACAGGACCTCCGAAGTCGGCGTGGGCTGCGCGTGCAGCCAGGGTCGGCAGGTAGTTGGCATATACAACTTTTCGTTCCGGTTGTACTATACAACTAAACGGCAAGGGAGGTCACTGTGACAACGGAGACAACCGGTACGACGGACGCGGCCGGCGCGACGGGGTCGGCCGGCGGGAGCCGGCCGGAGGGCGAGCGCCGGGACGCGGCCATCGAGACGATTCAGCGCGAGATGACGTCCTTCGCCCGGCGCGCCCGGGCGGCGGCCGCACGCATGCACCCGGAGCTTTCCCTCGTGTCCTTCACCCTGCTCAGCCACCTGGAGGAGCGCCGGGGCTGCCGGGCCGCAGACCTCGCCGCCCACTACGCGCTGGACAAGTCGACGGTCAGCCGCCAGGTCGCGGCGCTGGAGCGAGCGGGGCTGGTCGAGCGCTGCGCCGACCCCGAGGACCACCGGGTACAGGTACTGGAGCTCACGTCCGAGGGGACCGAGGTCCTGGCCCAGGTGACACGCAACCGGCGCGAGATGTTCCGCGAGCGGCTCGTGGACTGGCCGCGCGAGGACCTGGACCGCTTCGCCGCGTACCTGCTGCGCTACAACGAGAACGCCCCGGGCGCCATGGGGAGCCGCCACGCGGGGTGACAGCGGGTGCCGGAGCCGGGCGCCGCAGCCGGGCGGCCGCCGACGGACCGGGTCGGGCCGGGTTGGGGCAGGCCGGGTCGGGTCGGAGCGAGGGGTGCGCCGGGGACTGCTCCGGCAGGCAGGTCAGACCGTCGCGCCCACGGCCGGCGTACCCACGGCCGGCACACGCCGCAGACGCAGGCAGTCGAGCAGGATGAAGGCGAGGCACGCCACCGCGACGTACACGTTGAAACGGGAGGCGCTGACGCCCTCCACGTAGAGGAACGTCGAGAAGGAACCGGTGAACAGGCTCCCCACCGCCACATCGGCCAGGGACGCGCGGTGGGCCTTCAGGCTCGCCCCGCCCGCGACGACCGCCAGCACACAGACCAGCACGAACTTCTCACCCAGCCCCTGCGGTGTGGCCGCCTGGACGCGCGCCGTGTAGAGCAACCCCGCCAGTACGGCGAGGAGGAACGCCGGGACGTAGAGCACGAAAGCGGTCCGGACCCATCCGGCGGTCCCGGTGGCGAGTGCCGCCTGCTGCCGGGGCGCGCACCAGGCGACGCCGGCGAACAGCGCGGCGGCGACGAGGAACGCGACGGGCACGTACGTGCCGGCCCCCAGCACGGCCATCAGTCCCGCGTCCGCGTTGACGGTCTCCGGAGCCACCTCGGTCACCAACTGGTCCGCCCCCAGCACCACGGCGACGGCGGCGACCATGGCATAGCCCATGTCCGCCTTGACCGCGAGGAACGCGCTGATCAGCGCGAAGGGGAGGGCGAGGAGGGCGGCGGCGAGAAGGCCGACGAGCGTTCCCGCGTTTCCGTGCGCGCTGTTCACACCGATGACGGCCGAACTCAGGCTCGCGACGCCGACGACGGAGAGCTCCATCCGTCCGGTGCGCACCAGCATGTACTGGCTGAGGGCGATGACGCCCGGGATGGCGGCGTTCGCGAGCACGCCGCCCAGGATGGCGGGCATCAGCTCGGGCAGTGGCGTCGCATGACGTCCGAACGCGGCCAACGGCATGACCACCGTGGCGCTTGCGACGAGCAGCAACCAGGCCGGTTGACCTCTGCGCACCAAGGTCGGAGCGGTGACCATGTTCCCCCCTGTGTCGCCCTGTTTCGCACGGGCACCGAGTCAGCGTAGGAGACACCTTCGGCGCGTGTCCGGCGTTCCACGGACGGACGTCACGCCAAGGGCGGGGCGGCGTTCCGACCTGTGCCTCATCGCGAGCCCGCGACACGGCACCACCGGATCGGGCAGCGGAGATTGCGGGCGGAGTCGTGCAGCGCGTACCCGAGCAGGGGGGAAGGTTGGCCAGGTCCAGTGGTAGCCCGGCGGGAGGGCCGGTCGGTCGCCACGGCGGCGTCGGTCCGTGACGGGCAGGGGGCGGCGGGGGAGAGTGGGGGTGTGGATGTCGACGCGCTGATGCGTGAGTTGTACGGATTGCGGCCCCAGGAGTTCACGGCGGCCCGGGATGCCCGCGCGTCCGAGGCGCGTGCGGCCGGTGAGCGTGCCGTGGCGAAGCGGGTCGGGGCACTGCGGAAGCCGACGCTGGCCGTCTGGTGCGCGAACCTCCTCGCGCGCGCCGATCAAGGCCAGGCCCGGCGGCTTCTCGAAATCGGGCAGGCGTTGCGTGAGGCACACCGGACATGGGCGGGCGGGGAACTGCGGGAGTTGTCGCGCCGGCAGCACGTCGTGATCGCCGCGATGGCCCGCCAGGCCCGCGTCCTGGCCGACGAGGCCGGGCAGCCGGTCTCCGAGGGCGTTCAACACGAGGTCGAGCAGATCCTTCACGCCGTCCTGACCGACGAGGAAGCCGCCGAGGCCTGGGCGGGAGGTGTCCTGGTGAAGGCACCCCACGCTGCCGTGGGCTTCACCGGGCTGGAACCCGATCCCGGCACCACACCCCGGCCGGCCCTGGGGAACGCGCCCGCACCGTCTCCGCCGAGTGCAGCCGAGGGGCGGTCTACCGGAGCTCGGGCCCAGCCGGACGAAGGGACGGGGAAGCGGGCCCACGCTGTCGCGGATGAGAACGCGAACGCGGAGGCCAAGGCCAAGGCCAAGGCCAAGGCGGAGGTCGAGGCGCTGGCAGAGCGGGCGGCGGGTGCGGCGGAGACAGCCGAGGCCGCTCTCGCGGAGGCGGAGGGCGAGTTGGCCGACCACCGGTCTCGACTCGCCGCCCTCGAAGAGCAGATCGCGTCCCTGAGAGAGGAACTGGACCGCACGGGCGAGGAACGCGATGGCCTCACGCCGACCGTCGACACCGCCATCCGCCGCCGTGACCGGGCCGAACAGCAGGCGAAGAAGGCGCGCGCAGCGGCCCTGAAGGCGGCTGAAGCGCTTGATGCGCTCCGGGCCGAGTCTCCGCAGGGGCCCGGCTGATCGCCGGTCCGAGCAGGCCCGCACGTACCTGAACCCGTCTCGGTACGATCATCAGCGCGATCAGGCGGCGGTCGGCCCACACCACTGCCGTTCGCCACCGCCGCCGGTGTGGGGGTCGGTGCGGCGCGGTGCCGGAACGACAGCCGAGGAGTCCTCTTGACCACCTTCCGACAGCACATGCAGGAGCGGGTCGTGCAGGAGTTGGCGGAGATCCCCGACGCGCTCAAGCCCGGGATCCATGCCGTCACCTTCCGTATCGACAGCGTTGCCCAGGACCCGCGCCTCCCGTACCTGGCGTTCGGATACGTCACCGAGGACCACGTCGACCGGCAGCTCACCCGGCCGGATCCGCCCGAGGAGTGGGAGGCCCGCTGGAGCTACGCGTACTTCCCGCCCTCCGCCCTGGAGGGTGTCCGCATCCTCGGACACGACCACGTCCACGACCCCCGGGGGTCGGAGTTGCACCACCGGGAAGCCGTCGCCGAGGGCCTGTGGTGGGAGGGCGAGGACGAGGACGGCGAGGAGGAGCGCGCCGAGCGGCTCGACGCCGCGTTCCACGCGCTCTGCGTCGACCTCGCCAGGGAACTCCACGAGGGAGGGCATCTGGTGGCCGCTCTGGGGCGCCCCGTGCCCGTGGTCCTCTACGACATGTTCGCCCCGGACGAGATGTTCGAGCTGACCCGCGCCGCCAACCCGCCCGAGCTGGTGGCCGACTTCCTGTCCGGGGAGCAGGAGGGCTGACCCCGGACCGGATGTCCGAGGGGCAGGAGTACTGACCCCGGACCGGACTCACCCGCCCCCGTGGGAACCGGGCTAACGGCGGACCGAACGCCAGATGTGTTCGGGCAACGCGCCGGCTGCCTCCTCCAGATCCAGATCGCCCACGGTGAGCCAGCGGCGGACGGCACCGACGACCGGGCCCATGACGAGGGACTCGATCAAGGGGGTGGACAGGTCGGCGAGTTCGCCGGATTTCTGGTGCTCCTGGATCCAGAGGGCGATCGGTGTCAGCCGGGCCTCCTGGGAGTCGCGGATCTCCCCCGCGTGGGCCATGCCCTCGCGGTCCGCGGTGACGGAGTGCATGAGGCGGGCCGCGTCCGGATGGGCCCGTACGAAGTCCAGGTAGGCCAGGACCACGGCTCGGATGCCGGAACGCGCGTCGGTCGTCCGGGTCAACGCCGCCAGCAGGGTCTGGAGGAGTTGGCCCAGCGAGCGGTGTGCGAGTGCGGCGAGCACGCCGTCGAGACTGCCGAAGTGGTGGTAGATGCTACCCGAACTGACCCCACTGGCCTTGGTGATGGCGCCGAGCGTGAGACCGGCCTCCCCCGACGAGGCGTAGATGCGGAGCGCCGCGTCCAGGACCTGTTCGACGGTGGCTTCGCCGCGTTGCTGCTTCGGGCTCATCGGGCAGGCGTCCTCGGTGTCGAATCGGCAGGTCACTGTGGTCCTTGTGGTGATACAGCGTAGAACACTCTTTTTGGACTTCTTTCTAGAAAGACTTCCAGTTCTGTGGAGGGGGCACCACACTGGACGCGTGCCGGACACATGTACTCCCGTGACCCCAAGTACTGCTGTGATGCGGGGCCGTCGCGTGGCGACGGGTGCGATCGCGAGGGCGGTTCCGCCGTCTGACCAGCACCCCGAACACGGCCGCCGCGGCCTCGGCGACGGGGCGGCCGAGTACCGGTTCCGGCACGTCCGTCAGGTGTGGTGATCCGGATCGCGCGGCAGTGCCCGCCGTGGAAGTCGAGGGAGGGGATCGCGGTGTTCACACGGCGCTTGCTGTTACCCGTGCTCATGGCCATGGTGGTTACCATGGCGGGCGGGGCCACGGTGGCCGACGCGGCGCACGACTCGCCGGCCTGGCGGTCGACGTCCGCACCGAAGGGCCAGGTCACCCCGGGGCGGATGCGCTCGGACCGGGAGTCCGTGCCGGCCGGGTTCGGCAAGGCGGAGGCGGACAGGGCCGAGACCATGGAGGCCCGGCAGGGCGCCGCCCCCGGCTGCCAGGTGTACTGGCCCGCGCCGTACGAGGTGTGTGGTGCCATCCGGGACAAGTACAACGAACTCGGTGGCCCGAACGGTTTCCTGTCCTTCCCGAAGTCCGGCGAACTGACCAATCCGGACGGGTACGGCAAGCGCACCGAGTTCGTCAACGGGCCCGTCTACTGGTCGCCGCAGGGCGGGGCGCACCCGGTGGTCAACCACTTCTTCGCGGCATGGGCCCGCAACGGCTACGAGGGGGGACCGCTGGGCTACCCCACCTCCGACGAGTTCGTGAATCCGGACAACGTCGGACGGCGTCAGTACTTCGAACGCGGCACCGTCTACTGGAAGCTCAACGAGGCCTATGCGGTACACGGCGCCATCCGGGACAAGTGGGGTGAGGCGGGCTGGGAAGCCGGCTACCTCGGCTACCCGATCAGCGACGAGTTCGGTACCCCGGACGGACTCGGACGGGCCACCCGGTTCGAGCACGGAATGATCTACTGGACCGAGGCGTACGGCCCCCACCCGATCAGCGGTGGGCTGCTGAACAAGTGGGCGCAGTCCGGATACGAACGCGGACCGTACGGCTACCCCGTCGCCGACCAGCGGCCACGCGGGTCCTCCTGGGACCAGGAGTTCCAGTTCGGCGCCATGGGATTCCCCACCGACCCCGCCGCCGGGGCGGTCCCCGACGACGGGGACGCGGAGCCCACCGTCGACGAAGCCGAACCGGTGACCTGGGACGACTTCGCGGCGGACGCCCGCACCGGCCGGGCCGCACCGATCACCCTGGGCAAGGCCGGCAGCCTGGAACCCTGCGAGACCGGTACCTCCTGCATGCGCGAGGGCACGGCCGTGCGCGCACCCCGCGCCCCGCAGGACGACGAGGATCCGATCATCGACGGCCCGGACACGGCCGCCACGTTCATCCCCGGCTGGTGCACCACGGCTCCGTGGGACGGACGGTGGCGGACGACCCGGAAGAACGCCTGCGCGGTGTGGACCGACCTGGCGGTCCATGTCGTCGACTCCAAGGGTGTCGAGGTCGGCAGGGTGCCCTTCACGGTGAAGACGGGGATCCTCACCTCACACCGGTCCGGTGAGATGCGGCAGGAGTTCCGCGTCGATTTCGGGGCGTTCACGGGCAAGGTCGGTACGCCGACCTTCCGCTACCAGCCGACCTACCTCGGATATGGCCCCGACGCGTACAGCATCGAGCAGGGAGCCGCCAACGGGTCGGTGATCAAACCGGGCATGCGCAAAGTGATCGTGGTCAAGTGGAGGCAGCAGACCATGGCGGACGACAGCACCAGGGACCCCGCGACGAGGATCGCCTGGGACCTCGGAAACCTCGATCCCGGCGTCACGGCTTCCTCCTCCGGGCTCGTTCCGACGACCGGCTTCCGCTGCGACTCCACCATGAAGACGTCCTCGGGCAAGTACCGCCAGGGCTGTGTCGTCCCCGGCGTCACCCCGGAGTTCGAGCTGACCGCGTCCACTCCGGAACAGACCTGGCATGTCCAGGAAGCCCTCCGCTCCGGTCTCCCCGGCGCCGCCGGTCGGCCCCTGCACCGTCTGGCCGACAAGGTGAAGCGTGACATCAACCGGCAGAAGTCCTGCCCCCGTTCCGGCAGGGTGTCCGAGGACCGACGTCTGGCGACCAGGTCGTGCGACGAGTACCCGTTCGCGTCGAGCAGGGAAGGGGCGGCCTCATCCAACGGCCCCGGGCGCACCGCGCACCCGGACTGCCACGTGCCGGATCTGCCGGTCACCACCGGTGCGACCGGCTACAGCGTCTGCATGATCGACGAGAGGCAGAACTCCAGGAGCGGCAGCCTGCTGGGCGCCTTCTACGGCAAGGAGCGGGTCATCGACCAGGACGCCTACACGTTGACGGCCTCCGGCGGCACCCCACCGCCCAAGCCCTGACCAACATCCTCCCGTCGGGCCCGGCGGATCAGGCGTCCAGGGGGCGCCACGCCGGGCCGTCCCCGCCCTGGCGGACGTGGCCGAACTGCACGTCGGCGAAGTGGACGCCGAAGCCGATCGTGTCGGGCTCCGCCAGCTCGGCGACGAGCCGGCGACGGTGGTCGGCGGTCAGGGTCCGATCGTGGTCGAAGGCCGCGGACCACTCGGGGTGGTCGATCTGGATCGGGGAGTGCACGGCATCGCCGAAGGCGATCAGGCGTCGTCCGCCGCCGGTGATGACGTACTCGGCGTGCCCCACGGTGTGGCCGGGAGTGATCCTCACCCGTACGCCGGGGAAGATCTCCCGGCCGTCCGTGATCGTGCGCACGCGCGGTGCGAGAGCCGCGACCTGCTCGGTCATGCCCTGGGCCTCCAGGAGGTCACGCCGGTCCCATTCCTGCTCGGAGACCAGGTACTCGGCGTGCGTGAACACGGGCTGGGCACCACCGGGCGCGGCATGGCAGGCCCAGCCGATGTGATCGGAGTGGAGGTGGGTGAAGGCCACCGCCTCGATGTCCTCGGGGCGTCGACCCAGCTCGGCCAGGCTTTGGGGGAGTGCACCTCCGTGGATCGTGGCGAGGGGGCCGTCCGGGGCTTCGAGCGTCTGCGGGCCGAAGCCCGTGTCGATCAGGAGGGCGCGGTCTCCGAGTTCCACCAGGAGACCGCCGACGCTGCCCACCAGGTGACCCGCGGAGTCCAGGTACTCCGGGTGGGCGGCCCACACCTCGTCGGTGCTGTCCTGGAGCAGGGGGACGGGCCGGAGTCGCACGTCGCCGTCCGGCACGTACGAGACCTTCGTTTCGCCCAGCCGTATCGAGCGGATTCCCGCCGCCCGGCGCAGTCGGATGCCGTGGTCAACCGTCAGTTCGGCCATGGAGGTGCTCCTGTGATGTGTCGTCAGGTCGTCGCGATTCCCGCCACGACGACGTCACCATATGCATCAAGCTCGAATCATTCAAGCTGGAAATATGTAGCCTTGATGGACTTGCTAAAGTGGGGGTATGACGACGCCCCCCGAACTTCAGGCCATCGCCGAGCGACAGCTGTGCGGTCTGGTGAACGGGTTGGCCCAGCGCATCGCGGAGCATGTACGGGAGCGCGCCGCGACCCT
The DNA here is from genome assembly GCF_036231985.1 of Streptomyces sp. NBC_01426. Lineage (GTDB taxonomy): Bacteria > Actinomycetota > Actinomycetes > Streptomycetales > Streptomycetaceae > Streptomyces. Next base: position 574,026 of record NZ_CP109500.1, on the reverse strand, counting down.
GGGTCTCACCGCGCCCCAGGCGACCGCGCTGCGGGAGATGAGCGGGCCGATGACCATGCGGGACCTCGCCGAACGCATGAGCTGCGAGCCCTCCAACACCACCTTCGTCGTCGACAAGCTGGAGAAGCAGGGCCTGGTCGAGAGGCATCCGCACCCCACCGACCGCCGCGCCAAGCACCTCGTCCTCACCGTCGAGGGCGCCGCACTGCGCTCGCGTCTCCTCGAACTCCTCGCCGTCGACTCCCCGCTGTCCGGCCTCGGTCCGCAGGAGCAGGGCGTCCTGCGCGGCCTGCTGGAGCAGGCCGTCACCTCTCCGTGAGTCCGCGGGCGCGGCGGCCCGCCGGTGCCTGTGCGGAAAGCGCCGGCCGTTCCAAGGGTCGGCGCCGGCCGCCCGAAGGGTCGGCGCGAGGCGGCGTCAGTCCGGTGCGGCGTCGGAAGGGTCGGGTTCCCAGCGCAGCAGGTCGCCGGGCTGGCAGTCGAGCGCCTCGCACAGCGCGGCGAGCGTGGCGAAGCGCACGGCTTTGGCGCGGCCGTTCTTGAGCACGGCCAGGTTGGCCGGAGTGATCCCGACGCGCTCCGCGAGCTCGCCCACCGACATCTTCCGCCGGGCCAGCATCACGTCGATGTCGACGGTGATCGGCATCAGATGACCTCGTCCAACTCGGCTTGCATGTGGGCTGCTTCGACGTCACGGGCGACGGCCTGCGCGAGCAGCATCCGCAGGACGAGCACGATGAGTGCGACCCCCAGGACCCCCACGCCGGCCCCGCCGATCAAGAGCACCATGCCTGGCGGGACGGCCTCGCCCGGCGCCAGGACCACCCCCAGGGTGAACACCAGCAGTGCCGCCGCGACGACCGCGCCGATCACCACGTCCACGTACCGGAACGCGGCATGGGAGAACACCGTGCCGCGTTTCACCATCGTCACCAGCCGCCACACGCACACCAGGACCACCTGGACCGCCACGACGCCCAGAACCGTGACGGCCAGAAGCGGGACGCGCAGGTGCGCGTCCTGCGCGTCGAGGTCTTCCAGGTCGGTGGCGAACAACGGCACCATCACCGCCTGCACGAACACCGTGCCGGCTGCCAGCATCACGAGCACGGCCCGCAGTGCGAGCACCGTCAGTCTTCCCATCGTCTCTCCTCAGATCGAGCAACGATGGAAATCTATCGAGAAACGATAGGTGCCGGCAAGTGAGGGGTGCTTCCCGGGCGAAGTTCATGCTGGGAGGGCCGACCGGGGCGGCCGCCGGGTTCGCGCTCGGGCCGGCCGCCCCACGGTCCTGGTCCTTCCTTCCCGGTCAGAGCACCTTGGAGAGGAAGGCGCGGGTGCGGGCGTGCCTCGGGTCGTCCAGGACGGCCGCGGGCGGACCCTGCTCCACCACGACGCCGTCGTCCATGAACACGACGGTGTCGGCGACCTCGCGCGCGAAGCCGATCTCGTGCGTCACCACGATCATGGTGGTTCCGGCGCGGGCCAGGTCCTTGATGACGTCCAGGACCTCACCGACCAGCTCCGGATCGAGAGCCGAGGTCGGCTCGTCGAACAGCAGCACCTTCGGCTCGAGGGCGAGCGCGCGGGCGATGGCCACCCGCTGCTGCTGCCCGCCGGACAACTGCCGCGGGTAGGCGTCGGCCCGGTCGGCCAGACCGACCCGCTCCAACAGCCTGCGGGCCGTCTCCTCCGCCTCCTTGCGCGGCCGGCGCAGCGCCGAGAGCGGTGCCTCGACGAGGTTGGCCAGCACCGTGAGGTGGGGGAAGAGGTTGAAGTTCTGGAAGACGAACCCGATGTGCGTGCGCTGCTTCAGGACCTCCTTCTCCTTCAGCTCGTGCAGCTTGCCCCGGGAACTGCGGTAGCCGATCAGCTCACCGTCCACGCTGATCCGGCCTCGGTTGACCTTCTCCAGGTGGTTGATGGTGCGCAGCAGCGTGGACTTCCCCGAACCGGAGGGGCCGAGGATCACCGTGACCTCGCCCGCCCGGACCCTCAGGTCCACGCCGCGCAGCACCTCCACCGTCCCGAAGCTCTTGTGGACGCCCTGGACGTCGACCATGACCTCGCTCAAGATTCCTCCTCCTCGGTGCGCGGACCGACGGGGCCGGGGGCGGCGCTCACGTGTGTTCGGCCGGGTTGGTCCGCGACGTGTCGATCTTGGAGTCGGTGGTGCCCCACTTCTTCAGGATCCGCTCGTACGTCCCGTTCTTGATCAGCTCGTTGACGGCGGCCTGGAAGGCGGGGGTCAGCGGGGAGCCCTTCTTGAAGGCGAAGCCGACGTCGAGACGGTGGTACTCGCCGAGGAAGGTGGACTGCGCGGCGGGCTGCGCCGCCTGGTAGCGCAGGCCGTTGATCGTCGACATGACGACGTCGATGCGACCCTGCTGGAGGGCGGTGGTGACGGCCCCGTTCTCGGAGAAGACCTTGACCTCGTAGGGCTTCTTGCCGGCCGCGGCGCACACGCCCTTCTGCGCGGTGAGGGTCTTCTCGAACGTCGTGCCCGCCCCGGTGCCGATGGTCAACCGCACAGCCGGGTGAGGTCGTCGACCTTGGTGGTCAGCGTGGTGCTGCCCGTCTTGACCGCGAAACCCTGACCGTCGTTGATGTACGTCACGAAGTCGATGGTCTTCAGGCGTTCGGCGGTGACGCCGAAGTTGCCCGTGCCGAAGTCGTACTTGCCGCTGCCGAGGGCGGGGAGGATCGTCTCGAAGGAGGCGTCCTGCCGTTCCAGCTTCACGCCGAGGACCTTGGCCACCGCGTCGGCGATGTCGATGTCCTGGCCCGCGGGCGGCTTGTCCTGCCCGTTCGGGTAGTACGCCGAGGGCGGGGCGCCGACGGAGCTGCCGACCCGCAGGGTGCCCGCCGAACGGACGCCGGAAGGAAGCAGCGCGGCGATCGAGTCCACGGTACGCACGTCGGCGACCGGGTCGTCGGCCGGCGCGGGGGAGACCCGGGCGCCCGCCGCCGCCGGCGCCCCGCCGTCGGATCCGCAGGCCGCCGTCAGCGTCAGCAGGGGCAGGAGGGCGAGGGCGGCGACGGTACGCAGGCGGGTGCGGGTGCCGTTCCCGGGGAGGTTCACTGCGAGGAGGCCTTTCCGTGGCGGAGCGGGGTGCAGGAGGGTGCGTGGCGGTACCCCGTGACCAGACGGGGTGCGTGCGTCGGGGAGGTCATCCGCGTACCGCCGTGAGCGTCTCGCGGGTGGAGCGTGCCGCGTTCGCGGCGTCCTGCCGGGCTCCCCGCGCGGCGTCGCGCTTCGCGACCTCCTCGCGGACGAGCGGGATCACGTACCGGCCGAAGTCGACGGCGTCGCCCAGCAGGTCGTAGCCGCGGGCCGAGAGGATGTCGACGCCGAGGTCGTAGTAGTCCAACAGGGCTTGGGCGACCGTCTCCGGCGTACCGACCAGGGCATTGGAGTTGCCCGCGCCCCCGGTGGCGGCGGCGGTCGGGGTCCACAGCGCCCTGTCGTAGCGCTCGCCCGCCTCGGCGATGGCGATCAGGCGCTGTGATCCGGTGTTCTGGGGGGCCGCCGCCTGAAGGACGCCGTTGCGGTGCTGCCGTGCCGGGCCCGCCTCGCGGCGCTGCTTGATGGCTCCGACCGTGCGATGGGCCTTCTCCCAGGCCAGCTCCTCGGTCGGGGCGATGATCGGACGGAACGCGACCTGGATACGGGGCACGTCCGTGCGGCCCGCGGCCTCCGCCGCGGCCTTCACCGCGTCGATCTGCTGGGCGGTCTGCTCCAGCGGTTCGCCCCACAGGCAGTAGATGTCCGCCTCCGCTCCCCCGGCGGCGTACGCGGCGGCCGAGGAACCCCCGAACGAGACAGCGGGCCGCGGTTGTTGAACGGGGAAGACGTCACTGACGAAGTCGTGGAAGCGGTAGTGGTCGCCCTCGTGGTCGAAGGGCTCCCGGGAGGTCCAGATCTTCTTGACGATCCGGATGTACTCAAGGGTGCGGGCGTAGCGCTCGTCCTTGGTGAGGATGTCGCCCTCGCGGCCCTGTTCGTGGTCGTTGCCGCCGGTGATGAAGTGCACGGCCAGCCGGCCCTCGCTGATCTGGTCGAGGGTGGCGAAGGTCTTCGCGGCGAAGGTGGGGTACGAGACGTTGGGTCGGTGGGCGAGGAGGATCTGGAGGCGCTCCAGTCTGCTCGCGACATACGCGGCCGCCGGTGCGGGGTCCGGGGAACCGGAGCCGTAGGCGAACAGGACCCGGTCCCAGCCGTGGTCCTCGTGCGCCCGGGCGAGCCGGAGCGTGTACTCCTTGTCGAAGGCCGCGCCGGAGCGCGCGGTGGTTTCGGAGCCGTCGTTGGTCGCGGCTATGCCGAGGAATTCCACGGGCATGGGGTGGCCTTTCGGGAACGGTGGTGAGGCGCGGGCACGCGGGCAGGACTGAACTGCCCTTCGTCGAGCGCGGGTTGTGGGCGCGTCGAAGGAACGCACGCGCGGGTGGTGCGGGGCGGACCGGGGATGTGCGGGCGTGACGACGCGGGGCGTCGAAAGGATCGATCGGGGTCGCGCGGCAGCGCGCGTCCGGGCTCGCGACAGCAGCGCTCTCTCACGCGGGCCGCAGCACGCGCGGGCTGGTGAAGCGAAGGGAGAACTCGGCCCGCGACGGGGTCACCGAGGGAGGGAAGGGCCGGTCAGACGGCCCGCTGCCGCGTCAGGCGCAACACGCCGCGGACCACACCCGACCGAAGTCGATGTAGTCGCGCGAGAACAAGCGCTGATGGGCATTCATGCGCCTACTTGAGCAGTACATGATGCGCTTCGTCAAGCAAAGGCCCGCATGCCGGACGGCCTCGGCGCAGGGATCGTCCACGGTTGACACCGGCGTGCCACGGGCGCATAAGCTCGACGGTGGACCGGTTCCGCCGTGCGCGGACGCCGTTCCGGCCGCGTTGAGGGACGCGGCGAGCGTGACGACACGAGTACCCGATCCCGGTGGCCCCCGCGCCGCCGGGTCGTCATCCGCGCCCGCCCCCTCCCTTGGAGAGCCTCCCCATGGCCATCCCTTCCGACGTGTCCGACGCCTCCGACGTGTCGCACCCCGTTCCCGCTCCTGCTCTTGATCCCGTTCCCTCGGTCGATCCCGTGGTGAAGCCCGCTGCGCCGGAACACGGCCCCGATGCCGAGGTGCCGCCCATCGTGCCCCGCCGACACGTGGGCCGTTGGCTGTCGGCCGCCGCCGCTCTGCTGGTCTTCGCTCTGGTGCTGCTCTCCGTCGTCCGCAACGACGCCTTCCAATGGGACGTGGTGGGCCGGTACTTCACCACCACCGCCGTGCTCGACGGGCTGCTGCTGACCCTGTGGCTGACCGGCGCGGTGATGGTGCTCGGTTTCCTGCTCGGCACCCTGCTGGCGGTGATGCGGCTCTCCGGCAACCCGGTGCTGCGCACGCTGAGCTGGGGGTACGTGTGGATCTTCCGGTCCACACCGCTGCTGGTGCAACTGCTGTTCTGGTTCAACATCGGCGCCCTCTACCCCACCCTCGGCCTCGGCATCCCCTTCGGGCCCGAGCTGTTCTCCGTCAAGACGGTCAACCTGCTCGGCCCGACCCTCACCGCCGTCATCGGCCTCACCCTGCACGAGAGCGCGTACGCCGCCGAGGTGGTGCGCGGCGGGATCCTCTCCGTGGATCCAGGACAGACCGAGGCCGCGCAGGCGCTCGGCCTGAGCAGGCGCCGCACCCTGCGCCGGATCGTCGTACCGCAGGCGATGCGGTCGATCGTGCCGACCGCCGGAAACATGCTGATCGGCACGCTCAAGGGCACCAGCATCGTCAGCGTGCTCGCCGTCCACGACCTGCTGTACTCCGTGCAACTGGTCTACAACCAGAACTACCAGGTCATCCCGCTGCTCATGGTGGCCACGCTCTGGTACGTCGCCGTCACCACCGTCCTGAGCGCCGGCCAGTACCACGTCGAGCGGTACTACGCCCGCGGCACGGCCCGCGACCTGCCCCCCACACCCCTGAAGCGGCTGCGCATCCAACTGGCGGGACTGCGCGCCCGGCTGCGGACGGTGACCGCACCCGGCGGCCGGTGACCTGAAATCGCGGCCGTCACGGCCCCGGTTCATTTCGTCAGAAGGCGTTGTGTGTACGGCGGATGAAATCGGTACGGGCTTCTCCGCTTCCCGATATCAAGACCGTTGACACCCCTTCTCGGGGCTGCCTAGCTTACGCCGCAGATAAACGATATCGGCGGCCTCTCCTGTCCGGCATGACGGCTGCTTTTCCCGATTGTTCTTATCGCAGCCGCTGGAGTGTCCTTGACCGAATCGCTGCTCCTCTCCGCGCCCGTCGCCCCCTCGGGGCCGCCCGGCCCGGCCGCGCGGGTCCTCCCGCTCCGCCGTCCCGGGCGCTGGGTCGCCGGCATCGTCGTCCTGGTGCTGGTCTCGCAGGCGGCCCACGGGCTGACCACCAATCCCTTCTACCAGTGGGACCGTTTCGCGTACTGGTTCCTGCGCCCGGTCGTCCTGGAAGGGCTGCTCATCACCCTCCAGGTGGCCGCGTACAGCGCGATCGCCGGCCTGGCGGGCGGCGTCCTGCTCGCCGTCGGCCGGCTCTCCGGCAGCCCCATACTGCGGTCGGTGAGCTGGACGTACATCTGGCTCTTCCGTTCCGTGCCCCTGATCGTCGTCCTGCTCTTCCTCTACAACCTCGGAGCCCTCTACCCCACACTCAGCGTCGGCGTGCCCTTCGGACCTGCGTTCTTCACCTTCGACGAGTCCCGGCTCGCCACCGACATCGTCGTCGCGGTGGTCGGCCTGAGCCTGTGCGAAGCGGCGTACGCGGCCGAGATCGTCCGGGCCGGAGTCCTCTCGGTCGACCAGGGCCAGCACGAGGCGGCCGCGGCGCTGGGCCTGCCCAAGCGCTACCAGTTCGCCCGGATCGTCTTCCCCCAGGCACTCCGGTCGATCGTCCCCTCGTACGTCAACCAGCTGATCGGCCTACTGAAGGCCACCTCGCTCGTCTTCTACGTGTCCCTGCTCGACCTGTTCGGCTCCGTGCAGAGCCTGGCCAGCACCTATCCCGGCGACGTGGTGCCCCTGCTGCTGGTGGCGACCGTCTGGTACGTGATCCTCACCAGCGTGGTCTCCGTCGTGCAGTTCTACGTCGAGCGGTACTACGCCCGCGGCGCGCTGCGCACCGTACCGCCCACCCCCCTCCAGAAGGCCCGGGCGGGCCTGCGCGACCTGCGGAACCGCCACCGGAAGGAAACGGCACGATGACCGCCACCGACCTCGCCGCGACCGTCCGGCCCGCCGCCATCGAGGTACACGACGTCCACAAGTGGTACGGAGGCCATCGCGTCCTCGACGGGGTCAGCCTCACCGTCGCACCGGGCACCGTGACCGTGATCCTGGGCCGCTCGGGCTCCGGCAAGTCCACCCTGCTGCGCGTTCTGAACCACCTGGAGAAGCCCGAGGCGGGCCACGTCAGCGTCGGCGGGGAACTGATCGGCGTCCAGCGCCACGGGGACCGGCTCAAGGAACTGAGCGAACGCGCCATCCTCGCCCAGCGCAGCCGGATCGGCTTCGTCTTCCAGAACTTCAACCTCTTCCCGCACCTGACGCTGCTGGACAACGTCGCCGCCGCGCCGGTGGCCACCGGAAGACTGTCCCGGCCGCAGGCGCAGGCCCTGGCGCGCGAGCTGTTGCAGCGCGTCGGGCTGGGGGACCGTACCGGCGCCTACCCGCGGCAGTTGTCCGGCGGACAGCAGCAGCGGGTGGCCATCGCCCGGGCCCTCGCCCTGCGACCGGGGGTCATCCTCTTCGACGAACCCACCTCCGCGCTCGACCCCGAACTGGTCGGCGAGGTGCTGTCCGTGATCAAGGACCTGGCCACCGGGGGCACCACCCTCGTGATCGTGACCCACGAGGTCGGCTTCGCCCGCGAGGTGGCCGACGAGGTCGTCTTCCTCCACGAGGGCCGCATCGTCGAACAGGGCCCGCCCGGACAGGTACTGGACCATCCGGCACACCCGAGGACGCGGGAGTTCCTGAGCAAGGTGCTCTGACCCGCCGCGGCCCACCGGGCACCGCGTGCCCGCTTCCCGCCCCCATCTCACCCAACCCTCGACAAAGGAACGCCATGCAACGCCAGTCCACCCTGCGCACCAGACTCGTCCGCGGCCTCGGCGCGGCGACCACCACCGTCGCCCTCGCCTCGGGACTCACTGCGTGCGGCGGTGACGCGAACGCCACCGACACCGCTGCCGCGACGGGCAAGGTGACCATCGGCGCCGTCTCCAACGGGGCAGCCCGGCAAGCCGAACTGCCCGCCCCGGCCGTGGAATCCCTGCGCGCACAACTGCCGAAGGCCGTACGCGAACGCGGTGAACTGGTCATCGGAATCGGCGCCCTGCCCGCCGGATATCCGCCCCTCGCCTACGTCGGCACCGACCAGAAGACGTTCACGGGCGCGGAGCCCGACCTCGGCCGACTGGTCGCCGCGACCCTGGGGCTCAAGCCCGTGGTGAAGAACTCCACCTGGGAGAACCTCTTCGTCGGCATCGACAGCGGCAAGGTCGACGTGGCCTTCACCAACGTCACGGTCACCGAGGAACGCAAGAAGAAGTACGACTTCGCCTCCTACCGGCAGGACAACCTCGCCTTCGAGGCGCTGAAGGAGAACGCCTGGAACTTCAACGGCGACTACCGCAACCTCGCGGGCAAGACGGTGGCCGTCAGCTCCGGCACCAACCAGGAGAAGATCCTCCTGGAGTGGCAGAAGAAGCTGCGGTCCGAGGGCAAGGACATCGAAGTCAAGTACTTCCCGGACTCCAACAGCGTCAACCTGGCGCTGAGCGGCAAGAAGATCGACCTCAACTTCGGGCCCAACCCCGCGATCGCCTACCACATCACCCAGGCCGCGAGCGGCAACGCCCCGACGCGCAACGCCGGTTCGTTCTCCGGCGCCGGCGAGTCCCTCCAGGGCCTGATCGCCGCGACGTCGAAGAAGGACAGCGGTCTGGCCAAGCCCGTCGCGGAAGCGATCAACCACCTGATCAAGAACGGCCAGTACACGCAGCTCCTCACCGCGTGGAACCTGCCCAACGAGGCCGTGACCACCTCCGAGGTCAACCCGCCCGGCCTGCCCGTCACCAACTCCTGAACCCGCGGGCCGACGCCGGCCCGGGCCGCCCCACGGAAGGAGGGCCTCATCCCCATGAGCGCCGCCACCCCCACCTCGGTGACCCCGCACATCCTCGACAACCCGGCCTGGGCCTCGCTGTCCGGCCCGCACACGGCCTTCGCCGAGCGGGCCGGCGGCCACGCCGCCCGCTACGCCCCGGACGTCGCCCCCTTCGCCGCGATCGCCGATCCGGCCGACCCCCGCTCCTGGGACGGATTGCGTTCCCTGACCGCAGCCGACGGGACCGTGACCCTGGCCGGAATACTGACCCCGCCGGACGGCTGGGAGGTGGTCGGCGAGATCGAGGGAGTCCAACTCGTCGACACCTCCCTGCACGCCGAGCCCGCACCCGAGGCGGTGCGGCTCGGCCCCGCCGACGTACCCGAGATCCTGGATCTCATCGACCTGACGAAACCGGGGCCCTACCTGCCCCGCACCGTCGAACTCGGCACCTACCTCGGCATCCGCGACCAGGGCCGACTGGTCGCGATGGCCGGCGAACGGCTGCATCCGCCGGGCTGGACGGAGATCAGCGCGGTGTGCACCCGCCCCGGGTACCGCGGCAGGGGGCTGGCCACGCGCCTGGTGCGCGCCGTCGCCGCCGGGATCCGCGAGCGGGGGGAGGTGCCGTTCCTGCACACGGCCGCGAGCAATACCGCGGCGGTCCGGCTCTACGAGTCGATCGGATTCACCGTGCGCCGCAGGCCTTTCTTCACGGCCCTCCGGGCGCCGGGCGCCCCGGACAACATTGCTGCCAAGTTCTCTTAATACTGCGGTCATTGTATGGCCCCTCCTTCGGGCGTAGCGTTTTTCGAAGAAATGGCTGACGGGACGAATTCGCGACCCCGCGCCGGCTCTCTTCCGTACGCCCATCAGGAAGGCGCATTCCGACGTGTCCGCATCCCCGTCACCTTCTGACGCCCCGTCCCCTTCCGATCCCACGTCCTCCTCCGCACCGCTCCACCTGGCCGTCGCGCTCGACGGCGCCGGCGGCCATCCCGCCGCCTGGCGCGAACCCGGGGCGCGTCCCGAAGCCGTGTTCACCGCCCGCTACTGGGCCGACGCCGTGGCCGAGGCCGAGGCCGGACTGCTCGACTTCGTCACCCTCGACGACGGGCTCGTCCTCCAGTCCACCTCGACCGACGGCCCGGACGGGCGCACGGACCTGGTCCGGGGGCGGTTGGACGCCGTCCTGACCGCCGCCCGCATCGCACCGCTGACCCGGCACATCGGGCTGATCCCGAGCGTGACCACCACCCACACCGAGCCCTTCCACATCTCGAAGGCCGTCGCCACCCTCGACCACGTCAGCCGCGGCCGGGCCGGCGTGCACGTCCAGGTCTCCGGACTGTCGTACGAGGAGCGGCACTTCGGCCGCAGGGCCGCCCCGCTCTCCGGCGCGGAACTGTACGAGGAGGCCGCGGACCACGTCGAGGTGATCCGGCGGCTGTGGGACAGCTGGGAGGACGACGCGGAGATCCGGGACGTGGCCACCGGCCGGTTCATCGACCGGGACAAGCTGCACTACATCGACTTCGAGGGCCGTCACTTCAGCGTCCGCGGACCCTCGATCATCCCGCGCCCCCCGCAGGGACGGCCCGTGGTCAGCGCGGTCGGCGCCGCCGCGGACGGGGAGGCCGCGCACCGTCTCGTGGCGCTCTCCGCCGACATCGGCTACGTCCGCGCACGCGACACCGGCGAGGTGGCGGCCGCCGTCGCCGCGATCCGGCGGGCCCGGGAGGCGGCCGGGCCGGCGGAGCCCCTGCACCTCTTCGGGGAGCTCACCGTCTACCTCGACGAGGACGGCCCGGCGGCGACCGCCCGCAAGGAACGCCTCGACGCGCTCGCAGGCCACTACGAGGACGACTCCGAGGTGTTCACCGGCACCCCCGCCCAACTCGCCGACCTGCTCGTGGAACGGCGTGCCGCCGGACTGTCGGGCTTCCGGCTGCGGCCCGGCGTGAACGCGCACGACCTGCCCGCCGTCACCCGCGGGCTGGTCCCCGAACTCCAGCGGCGCGGCCTCTTCCGCACCGCCTACGAGGCGGACACCCTGCGCGGGCTGCTGGGACTGGACCCCCACCCGGCCAACCGCTACGCCACGCCGCCCTCCGCCGGCACCGCCGCCTGACCCGGAACACCCGGAAGGACGAACCGAACCATGAGTACCAAGCCGCTCAAGCAGATCCACCTGGCGGCCCACTTCCCGGGCGTCAACAACACCACCGTGTGGGGCGACCCGGCGGCGGGCAGCCACATCGACTTCGATTCGTTCACGCACTTCGCGCGCACCGCCGAACGCGCCAAGTTCGACTTCCTCTTCCTCGCCGAGGGACTGCGACTGCGCGAACAGGGCGGCCGAATATACGACTTGGACGTCGTGGGCCGCCCCGACACCTTCACCGTCCTCGCCGCCCTCGCGGCCGTCACCGAGCGGCTCGGCCTGACGGGCACCATCAACTCGACCTTCAACGAGCCGTACGAGGTGGCCCGCCAGTTCGCCTCCCTCGACCACCTCTCCGAGGGGCGCGCCGCGTGGAACGTGGTCACCTCCTGGGACGCCTTCACCGGGGAGAACTTCCGGCGTGGCGGGTTCCTGCCCCGCGAGGAGCGCTACTCCCGCGCCCGCGAGTTCCTGTCCACCGCCAACGAACTGTTCGACTCGTGGAACGGCTCGGAGATCGCCGCCGACGCCGCGACGGGCACCTTCCTTCGGGACGCCCGCGCCGGTGCCTTCGCCCACCGGGGGCAACACTTCGACATCGAGGGTCACTTCAACGTGCCCCGCAGCCCGCAGGGCCGGCCGGTGATCTTCCAGGCCGGCGATTCCGACGAAGGGCGGGAGTTCGCCGCCTCCGGCGCCGACGCCATCTTCGGCCGACACGCGACGCTCGACGAGGGCCGCGCCTTCTACTCCGACGTCAAGAGGCGGCTCGCCTCATACGGCCGTACGCCCGACCAGCTGAAGATCCTGCCCGCCGCCACCTTCGTGCTCGGCGACACCGACGCCGAGGCCCACGAGAACGCCCACGAGATCCGCCGCCTCCAGGTCAGCGGCCAGACCGCGATCACATACCTGGAGCACGTCTGGAACCGGGACCTGTCCTCCTACGATCCGGACGGCCCCCTCCCCGACGTCGACCCGGAGGTCGGCGAGAACACCATCGCCCTCGGGCGCGCGAGCGTGCGGCAGTTCCGCGACCCCCTGGCCACGGCACGGGAGTGGCGCGAACTGGCCGAGGCCAAGAACCTCTCGATCCGCGAACTCGTGATCGCGACCACCGCCCGCCAGACCTTCATCGGCACCGCCGCCACGGTGGCCGAGTCGATCGACTCGCTCGTCCAACAGGACGCCGCCGACGGCTTCATCCTCGTCCCGCACCTCACCCCCGGCGGCCTCGACGTCTTCGCCGACACCGTCGTGCCGCTGCTCCAGGAGCGGGGCGTGTTCCGCTCCGAGTACGAGGGCACCACCCTCCGCGACCACCTGGGCATATCCGTACCCGGCGTGGACCGGAAGGCCGCGGCCTCGTGAAGTTCCTGGCCATCACCCTGATCACGGACAGCGCCGACCCGCAGACGGGTGCGCCGACGCCCACCCGCGAGCGCTTCCGGCAGGTCGTCTCCGCCGCGGTGCAGGCCGAGCAGCTCGGCTTCGACGGGTTCGGGGTCGGCGAACGCCACGAACGGCCGTTCCTGTCGTCGTCCCCACCCGTGGTGCTCAGCCACATCGCCGCGCTGACCCACGAGATCCGCCTGTACACGGCGGTGACCACGCTGAGCCTGCTGGACCCGGTGCGGGCGTACGAGGACTACGCGACGCTCGACCATCTCAGCGACGGCCGCCTGGAGCTGATGATCGGCAAGGGGAACGGCACGGCACAGCGCGAACTGTTCGACGTGAGCCCCGACGACCAGTGGGAACGCAACTCCGAGGGGTACGAGCTGTTCCGACGGTTCTGGCACGAGGACAAGGTGACCGCGCGGCCGCGCTTCCGGCCCGCCCTGACCGGCGCCGAGGTGCTGCCCCGGCCCTACCGGCGGAACCTGCGCGTCTGGCACGGCAGTGCCACGAGCCGGGAATCCGTGGAGCTCGCGGCGCGCCACGGCGATCCGCTGTTCTCGGCGAACGTCACCCATCCGATCGGTCCGTACGCCGCGCTGATCCGCCATTACCGCGAACGCTGGGAACACCACGGACACGACCCGGCGCACGCGGTCGTGGGCGCGGGTACGGCCGGCTTCCACACCGCGGCGACCTCGCAGCAGGCGGTGGCCGCGTACCGGCCGTCCTTCGAGCGCCATCTCGCCGCCCACCGGGCACAGGGCGTCGAGCCGGTCTTCGCGACCCTGGAGGACTTCGTCGAACGGAGTTCGGCCCTGATCGGCAGCCCGCAACAGGTGATCGAGAAGGTGCACCGCTACCACGAGGAGTTCGGCCACACGGTCCTGCACCTCCAGGCCGAAGCCGGCGGGCTCACCGACGCCGAGCACCGGGCCTCCCTGGAACTGTTCCAGTCGCAGGTGGCGCCGGTGCTGCGCCGCTCGATCCCGGACCCCGTCTTCCCCTCCGCCCCCGACCTGTAAGGAGCACGGCCATGTCCGGCATCCCCCTCGGCGTCCTCGACCTCATACCGATCGCCTCCGGTTCCACCGCCACCGAGGCCCTGCACCGCACCATCGACCTCGCCCGGCAGACGGAGGCCTTCGGCTACGCCCGCTACTGGTTCGCCGAGCACCACCTCAACCCGGGCGTCGCCGGGACCTCCCCGGCGGTCGTGCTCGCGCTGACCGCCTCCGCGACCACCACGATCCGCATCGGCTCGGGCGCCGTCCAACTGGGCCACCGCACCGCGCTGTCCACGGTCGAGGAGTTCGGTCTGATCGACGCACTGCACCCGGGCCGCCTCGACCTGGGACTGGGCCGTTCGGCCGGACGCCCGCCGAAGCCCGCGCCCGACGCCGAACCGCCCTTCGAGGGAAGGACCGCGGGCGGCCTGCTGATCCCGCCCCGGTTCTCCTTCGCCCACCTCCTCGGGCACCCGCGCGTCGCCCTCCAGCAGCGGCTGCTGAACCTTCCGGGAGCCACCCCGCAGGACTATGCCGAGCAGGTGTCCGACGTGCTTGCCCTGCTCCGCGGCGAGTACCGCTCCCCGGAGGGCGTGGAGGCGCACGCCGTACCGGGCGAGGGAGCCGACGTACAGGTGTGGGTCCTGGGGAGCAGCGGCGGGGTGAGCGCGGAGACCGCGGGCCGCAACGGCCTGCGCTTCGCGGCGAACTACCACGTCAGCCCCGCCTCGGTGTTGGAGGCCGCGGAGGGCTACCGCGCCGCGTTCAAGCCCTCGGACGAACTGGACCGGCCGTACCTGACCGTGTCCGCCGACGTCGTGGTGGCCGAGGACGACGACACGGCCCGCGAGCTGGCCACCGGGTACGCGCCCTGGGTGCGCAGCATCCGCACCGCCGAGGGCGCCATCCCCTTCCCGACGCCCGACGAGGCGCGCGCACTGCCGTGGACGGACGCGGACCGGGAGCTGGTGGCGGACCGGGTGGACACGCAGTTCGTGGGCTCGGCGCGGACGGTCGCCGACCACCTCGACCGGCTCCAGGAGGCCACCGGGGCCGACGAGCTGCTGATCACCACCATCACGCACGACCACGCCGACCGGGTCCGCTCCTACCGCCTGCTCGCCGAGGAATGGGCACGCCGCGCCTGACCCGACCTCGCCGACCCGGCTCGTCACGGAGCCGGGCAGGCGGGCGGGGAGGTCACCTGCCGTACAGGAAGGAGCGGGCGGGGACGAAGATCTCGTGACCGGTCGGGAAGCGGACACGGACCCCGGACTCCGTCCACGTGGTGGATTCGATCCCCTTCGCCCCCAGAGCGGCGTCCACGTCCACCCAGTGCCCGTAGGACGGGGTGGGATCCCTGCCGATCACCATCCGGTAGGAGTGCCGCCCGGACAGGGTGTGTTCGTGCACCAGCGCCAGGAAGTGGGCCGACTCGTCGGCGTAGACCACTGCCGAGGGAGCGCTGCTGCGGTACGTCACGTCTCGCTGCGGCCACCACAACACCGTCATCACCATGACGGTCAGCAGGACCCCCGCCACGACGCCCAGGAGCACCCGGGCGCATCCGATCCGCCGGCGGGGTCGTGCGCCCGGGTCGGGCCGGTCAGAGGTGAACGTGCTGATGATTGCCCCCCGGGTCGGCGCCGCTCCACGCCGGCCGGCGGGAGATGGCTCGGGGAGAAGGACGCGGAACAGGGCCGACGGGTTGTGACGCGAGCCGTTTCGCCACCGTGCTCGCGCCCGGAGTGCCAGCGCCCGGGAGGAACGCGGTCGGCGTCACGGAGTCGCGTCACGGGGCGGGTTCCTCTGCTGCGGGAAGCCGGCGGCCGCCGTGATGCCGAGGTTCAGGGCGGCGAGTCCGGTGGCCAGGGCACGACGGTTGTCCGAGGTCATCGATGCGAGGGCCTGGGAGAGCGTCTGCTCACGGCTCTCCCGTATCCGCGCCAGGTGTGTCTGCCCGGCGGGGGTCAGCCTGAGCGTGATCTCACGGCCACTGTCCGGGCAGGGGTGGCGCTCGATGAACGCGAGGGCCTCCAGGCGGTCGCACAGCCGGGTGACGGAGGGGGCGGCCGCGCCGAGGAGCTCGGCCAGGGCGCGCATGCGGATGCCGGGCCGACGGTCGACCAGGTACATCAGGCGGAGCTGTGACGTGGAGGCCGGGGCGGCCGCGGTGCTCTGGCGGGCGTTCTCCCATATGACGTCGAGGAGTTCGACGATGTCGCCGACGGAACGCGCCTCGTCGTGGCCGATGCTGTGTGGGTCGGTGGCTGGTACTGGCATCTGTGTTCCCTCCACACGACCGGAACGCTCGACGTGCCGGCGCGACCCGGCGTCAGACGCCGGTGTCCGGGCTGCCGGAACGGGCCGGTATGGACTTCTCCGAAGCGGCGGATGGTCTCTCCGCGGTGGAGGATCCGGACTTGCCCCCTGTGTCCGTGAGGTGTTCCAGCGTACCGGTGACTTGCAGGAGCCGGTCCAGTTTCGTCGGACGGTCGTCGAGGTGCAGACGTACGCCCGCCGCGCCGGTGCGCCGCCTGATCATCAGCAGCACCGACAGGCCGGTCGAGTCGACGGCGGACAGCTCCGCGCAGTGCAGGTACACGTCCCGCAGGTCGGTCCGCTCGGTCAACAGACGACTGACGGCGTCCAGGAGGAGGTCCGCACTGTCGTGATCCAGGTCGCCGCGCAGTTCGATGCGCACGGCTTCCTTCGTGTCGACGCACGTCAGGTGCAACTGGCTGGTGTGCAGGCTGGTCATTCGGCGGTCCCGGCGGCGGTGAGGGGGCTACTGGTCAAGCGGGCGGAGCCGGATCGCAGGATGCCGGCGGCGCGGGGGAAGTCCTTCAGTTCGCGGCCCAGGAGTGCCAGGGCCGGCAGGAGCGACCGGGCCGGGACACCGCGCGAGGTCAGGACGTCGGCGGTCCACCGGATGAACCCGGTGAACAGGTCCTCGTCGTCGGTGTAGAGGGCGACGGCGAGGAACTCCACGATGTGGGCCAGGTCCTCGGCGGTGCGCTCGCGTTGCGGCTCGGTGTAGTCGCGCATCGCCGGGTAGGCGTCCTCCAGCCCGGTGAAGACCACCCGTACGAGTTGCGGGCGGGTCCGGGCGACGAGCGTGTACTCCTGGTCGCTCAGGTGGGGGAGGTCGTCGATGGCCTGGTGGTCCGGCTGGGGGCGCGGCAGCGGGGCGCGGGCCAGGTGGTCGGCGGCGGTGCGGGCGTCGGGGGCCCAGGCGTCCGCGCCCAGCAGCCGGGCGTACCGCCCGTCGGGTCCGAAGGCGGCTCCGCCGACGAGCACGGGCGTACCGGCGGCTTGACAGGCGGTGATCGTCGCGTGCGCGGTGGGCAGGCGCGTGGCGATCGAACCGGAGAGGGCGACGGCGTCCGGGCCGGTGCGGTGCAGGTGCGCGACGAGGTGCGGCGTGGGGACCTGGGCGCCGAGGTAGTCGACGTGCCAGCCGCGCAGCCGCAGCACCTCGGCGAGGAGGCGGGCCGGCAGGGCGTGCCATTCGCCGTCCACGCAGGCCACCGTGACCCGGCCGCGGGTGCGCGTGGCGCGGGCCGAAGGGTGTTGGGCGAGTGCGGCGACGGCCCGCTCGTTGATCGCGGTGGCGGCGTGCTCCTGGGCGACGGTGATGCGGTTGGCGGCCCACTCCTCGCCCACCCGCCCCTGGAGCGGGGCGATGACGTCGAGCAGGACGCTCTCGGCGTCCACACCCTCGTCCAGCGCCCCGAGCACGGCCGTGATCACCGCCGCCTCGTCGAGGCCGAGGACCCCTTCCCACAACTCCTTCGCCAACTGCTCCAGCGCGGTCGCCCCGGTGCTCCGTCGGCTCACGCGGTGAACCTTCCCCGGGTGTGGCCGTCCACGGCGCTCAGGTGGTTGGTGCGCGGCGCGGAGATCACCACGACGGCCATGTCGTCGTGCCGGCCCGTCCCCACCCACTGGGAGGCGAGCATCTGTACCCGCTCCACGACGGCTTCTGCGGGCAGGCCCGCGCACTCCGAGAGCGCGCGGCGCAGGCGGGCCTCGCCGAACATCGTCCCGCCGAGCGGGCCGCCGCGCGCCTCGCTGATTCCGTCCGTGTAGAGGACGCAGGTCTCGCCGGGTGCGAGCGTGACCTGCGCCGTCTTGGCGGTGACGGACGGCAGCGCGCCGACGAGGGTGCCCTGCGTGGGAGCCTCCTCGACCCGCCCGTCGGAGCGCAGGATCAGGGGCGCCGGGTGTCCGGCACTGGTCAGGCGCAGCCGCACCGCGTTCCCCTCGCGCGTGGCGGAGGCCAGGACCATGGTCGCGAAGCGGGCGTCGTGCGTGTTCAGGAGCGCGGTGTTCAGCAGGCTCAACATTCGCTGGTGGTCGTCCGCCATGGGCAACAGGGCATGCAGGGTGTTGCGGATCTTCCCCGTCATCACCGCGGCTTCCAGGCCCTTGCCGCACACGTCGCCGAGCACGACGAGTGAGGCGTCGCCCTCCACCGCCGGCGGGTGGACGTCGTAGAAGTCCCCACCGATCCGCTCGTGGTCAAGGGAGGGACGGTAGCCGCCCGCGTACTCGACACCGGAGACCTGGTGCAGTGACGGGGGCAGCAGCTCCCGCATCAGCGTCTCCGTGATCGAGGCCTGCTCCGCGTACAGGCGGGCGGCCGACATCGCGGCGCCCGCGCGGGCGGCGAACAGTCGGGCGAAGACCTCCTCGCCCTCCGTGAACGCGGCGCCGTCGGCGTGGCGGAGGAGGACCAGGGCGCCGGCGGGCACCCCGTGTCCGGGCAGGGGCGTGATGACGATCGACCCCACCGGACCGAAACCGTCGGGAATGAGCCACGAGGGAGCGGCCTCGGGGTCGATCCAGCGGGAGGGAACGGGCGGGAAGCCCTGGAGCGCCTCCCCGAGCCCCGGTACCTCGTCGGGGTTGGCGGCCACACCGAACTTCGACGGCGTTCCACCGCGGAGGCAGGCCACCACGGGCAGTTCACGCCCGCGCGTCGGGGCGATCACCAACGCCGCGTCCGCGAGGTGCTCCGCCGCCATCTGCGCCGTGACGTCCATGCACCGGTCCAGATTGAGAGAAGAGAGGAGGAGGTTGGAGGCCTGGGTCAGGAACGCCGTGCGCTCCTGTTCCATCCGCAGGGCTTCACGGGCCAGGCGGTGGTCGGTGTCGTCGACCAGCCACCACACCACCGTGCCGTCCTCGCGTACCGTCGGGTGCGCCTCGTAGGTACGGTCGCCCACCGGGCCCTGCACCATCGGGTCCCGGTCGGCGCCGGGGCGCTGCGCCGGAACCGCGGCGAGGTACCGGGCGTGCGCCGACGACAGCCAGCCGGGTACCGCGTCCGAGAGCGCTGATCCCGAGTGGGCGCCCGGGAAGACCAGACCGGCGGCCGCGTTGACGAACACCAGGTCCGCCTCGGCGTCCGCCACCAGTACCGGGTAGGGGGCCTCACCCCACGGGATGCCCACCGCGGTCGAACCGGCAGATGACTGGGTGGAATTCACCAAACGTAGAAGGCCCGCTGCGCGAACCCCTCACCTCATCGTCTCGAAGGAAACATCCTTGCCTTCCGGCAACCATCCTCCATTCGTTGCTCCCTTGGCAACCAGGCCCCCCGCGCGGCGCCGTCCCCCACCGGACGCACACCGGACGAACACACCGTCTCCTCCGATGCGCGGCCCGGCGCCGTGAGAACCGTCACCCGTTCGTGAGGGCATGGCCTCCGGGCGGGCGGGCAGACGGGCGTCGGGTCGATGCGAATCGCCGGACGCGAGACGTCAGCCGTACGGACGTCGACCGCCCGTCGGCGTCCTCTACCCGCACAGCCGACCGGCCCCTGACCCCGACGGCACGGTGCCCATGATCAGCCGGTAGCGGTCACGACGAGGTGGAGGTGGCCACAGGTGTTCTCGGTGGACGTCCGGCGCACCGCGCAGGCATGCGTGTTCGCCCTCCGCGGCGAGCTCGACTACGACAGCGCCGTCCAGCTCCAGGAAGCAGCCGACCTGGTCCTCACCGGCCCCGATCAACCGGGGCTGGTCGTGGTCGACTGCACGGCCCTCGCCTTCTGCGACTCCTCCGGCATCGGCGGCCTGATCAGGATCTACCAGAAGTTGTCCGCGCACGGCGGATTGCTGCGCCTCGCGGCGGCCCCGGGCTCGGTGGCGCGGGTCTTCGCGCTGACCGGCCTGGACCAGGCGATCGCCGTCCATCCCACACCAGAGAGCGCCCTGTTGTCCGGCGCCGGTCCACGAGAATCCGGCAGCGAGGCCGCCGCGCCTCCAGCGCGTCGGGCAAGCGAGAGGTCGACAGGGCGATGACCCGAGTTCCAGGACAGCAGCCGCCGGCGACCGCCGGTCCGGAAGGCGCCACCGACAACGGCATCACACGCGACATCGAACGTGGGGTCGACGGGATGGACGGTCGCCCGGAGCATGATCTGCGGGCCCTCTTCGGCCAGTCCACGGCCGTCTTCGCTTCGCTGGCCGGCCCCGCCCACATGGTGGAGGAAGCCAACGCGGCCTTCTTCAGCGCGATCGGCGCCGGAGAACACGTGCGCACGAGGATCCCGCTGAAAGAGGTGATGCCCCAACCGGAGGCACAGGGCATCCTCAAGCTGCTGGACCGGGTCTACCGGGCCGGCGAACGCCACACCGGGCCGGACACCCGCACCGTCCTGGACCACGGCCCCGCGGCACGCGAGGCGTACTTCGACTTCACGTACGAGCCACGCCTCGACGCCGCCGGCAACGTCATGGGCGTACTCGTCACCGGAGTGGAGACCACGCAGGTCAAGCAGGCCCAACGGCTCACCGCCGAACACCGGGCGCTGCTCGAACAGATCGCCCGCCAGGCACCGTTGGAACAGGTACTGGACGGCATGGCCCGCACCATCGAGGAACTGGCCCCCGAGGAAGTCCTGGTCTCCGTCCTCCTCGCCGACGCCGGGGGCCGGCACCTGCACCACGGCGCCGCCCCCAGCCTCCCCGACTTCTACAACCAGGCCATCGACGGCATCGCCGCGGGCGAGGGCGTCGGCTCCTGCGGCACGGCCGCACACCGGCGGCAACCCGTCATCGTCAGCGACATCGCCACCGACCCCTTCTGGGACGACTTCCGCGACCTGGCCGGGAAGGCAGGCGTGGCAGCCTGCTGGTCCACTCCGATCCTGGCCAGGGACAAGTCGCTGCTGGGCACCTTCGCGATGTACCACCGCGTTCCCCGCGCACCGCAGGAGTCCGACCTGGCCCTCGCCCGGATGTTCGCCGACACGGCGGCCCTCGCCATCGAGCGGCACCAGGCCGAACGGGCCCGCGCCCTCGCCGAGGCCCGGGAGGAAGCCGCACGCCGGGACCTCGCGTTCCTGCTGGCGGCCAGCACCTCGCTCTCCTCTGACCTCGACTACACCGAGACCCTGCGGCGCCTGACCACCGCGTGCGCCCCGGCCCTGGCGCCGCTCTGCACGGTCGACGTCATCGACGCCGGCCGTGTCAAACGCGTCGCCACGACAGCGCCCTCCCCGCTCGAAGAGCGGCTCCTCGCCTCCCACATCCCCGTCTACGACGCCGACGACGACGCCGTGTCCCGGGTCCTGGCCACCGGCCTGAGCGAGGTCGCCCGACGCACCCCCACCGGCCCGGGCCCGTGGAACGACCTGAACGTCACCGGCTACCTGTGCGTCCCGCTGCTCGACCGCGGCTCGGCCTTCGGCGTCATGACCCTGCTCACCACCGGCGAGGACGCCTTCGACGGACACACCGTCGCGCTGGCCGAGGAACTCGCCCGCCGCGCCGCCTCCGCGGCTCTCAACGCCCGCCAGTACACCCAGCGCGCCGCCCTCGCCCGCGACCTCCAGTCCGGTCTACTTCTGCCCGAGGTCCCGAACGTGCCCGGCGCCGACATCGCCACCTACTACCACCCCGCGGGCGAAGGCCTCAACATCGGCGGCGACTTCTACGACGTGTTCCCCCTCGGAGAAGGCACCTGGGCGTTCATGCTCGGAGACGTCTGCGGACGCGGCGCCACCGCCGCCACCACCACCGCCCTCGTCCGCCACACCGCCCGCGCCGTCGCCCCACTGCTCCCGGACCCCGAAGCCGTGGTCCGCGCGGTCAACAAGGCACTCCTCGACCGTCCCAGCAGCCACGGAACCGGCTTCGTCACCCTCGTCTACGGCCACCTGAAGCCCGTCGCCGGCGGCGGGCTCGACATCACCCTCGTCCGAGCCGGCCACACCCACCCCCTCCTCATCGACGCCCGGCAGACCCCGCGCCCCGTCACGGGCGAGGGCCTGCTCCTGGGAATCACCCGCACCCCCGACCTCACCGCCCGCCACATCCGCCTGGAGCCCACCCAGAGCCTGCTGCTCTACACCGACGGCATCACCGAAGCGCGCAACGAGCACGAAGAGCAGTTCGGCGAGGAAGGCCTCGCCAACGCCCTGGCCACACCCCGCCTGGACACCGCACCGGACGTCATCGACGCCCTGATCCGCGCGGTGCGGGCCTTCAGCGGCGCGGGCGGCATCGATGACGACCAGGCGGCCCTCGTCCTGACCGCGACCGCTGCCGCGACCTCCGGTCGTCCGTAGGCCGCGAGCACGGCCGGAACCGGATCGGTCGGATCTGGTCGAGCCGGGTCGGGTCGGGTCGGGTCGGGTCGGGTCGGGGTGCGATCTACGCGGAGGAGAGGTGCGATGGAAGCGTGCACCCGTCCCTCATCGGGCCGACAAGCGGCCGGACAGAGCGGAGTGATCGCCGTGACCGCACCTGTGGAACCCGCGACACGCCGGGCCGGCCGGTGGGGCGCCAGGGGACGGGCCGGCGTGACCGGCGCCGCGTGCCTGGTTCTGGCCCTTGCCCTCGCCCCCGCGGCACAGGCCGGGTCCGGCCTCGCCGCCCCCGCCGAGCGCTGTACGCCGGGCTGGGTGTGCGGATGGACCGGTCCCGCGTACACCGGGGTGGTGAGCCTGGTGGCGCAGGACATGCCGCAGTACCCGGAGACGACGGCGTACGTCGGGTTCAACGACGGAACGTCGGTGTGGAACGGCTCCGGCACCCGGCGGGCCGACGGCGTCCTCCGGGGCCGGTGCGTCACCGTCTACAACGAGGCCGGCTACAAGGGACGGAGTCTGACCATCGCCCCCGGCAAAGGCGTCGAGCGGCTTCCGGCGTCCTTCGGGCACATCCACTCCGGCCGCTTCCACGACTGCCGCGTCTCCTGACCCGGCGCGGACCACCGCTCCGGACCACCACTCCGACTACCGCTCTGCCGAGGACTCCCGTCGTCGTGTGGCCCCGAGGCTGCCGAGCAGGGAGAGGGCCTGGGCACTGGGGCTTTCCGGCGCCGCGTGGTAGACGACGACCTGCTGGCCGACGGCTGCTCGCACGTCGAAGGAGTGGTAGGTGAGCGAGAGGGGCCCGACCTCGGGGTGGACGAGTTCCTTGGCGTCGTGCGACTTGCCGTAGACCGTGTGCGAGGACCACAGCGCGGCGAACTCCTCGCTCGCTCCGCGCAGGAGGCGCACCAGCTCCGGCAGGCGCGGGTAGTGCGGGTCGATGCCGGTCGCCTGGCGCAGGCCGGCCACGACCGCCTCGGCCGCCCGGTTCCAGTGCGTGAAGAACACGCGGGCGGCCGGATCGAGGAAGATCATGCGGGCGAGGTTGTCCACTTCCCCGAACGGTGAGAACAGCGCGTCGGCCAGGGCGTTCGCCGACAGGAAGTCCGTGGCCGGGTTCAGGACGAACGCCGGGGTGCCGGTGAACCCGTCCAGCAGTTGCCTCAGCATCACACCGGCGGTTTCCCTCGGCGGCGCCCGGTGGCCGTCCGGCACGGCACCCGCGAGGCGGTACAGATGCTCGCGCGCGTCGACGTCCATGCACAGGGCATCGCCGATCACGTCGAGGATCTGCGGGGAGGGGCTGCGTTCGCGACCCTGTTCCAGGCGGGCGTAGTAGTCGGTGTTCATGCCGGCGAGAACGGCGACCTCCTCGCGGCGCAGTCCGGCCACTCGACGCCGACCGTGGGAGGCCAGTCCCACGTCGCCCGGTTGCAGGCGTGCGCGGTGGGCGCGCAGGAAGTCTCCGAGTTCGTTGCTGGTCACACCCACAGGCTAGGGGGCGTTCCGGGCCTGTGCCTGGGTGTGCCGTACCCCGGCACGACCTGCCCTGGCCGGCGGTCCTCCCGCGCCCCAGACTCCGAAGGGCGAACACGGCCGGGAGCACGTCCACGACGGGGCCCCGGCACCGCGGGCGACGTCCCGCGGACGCGTTCCCCCATCCTCAGCACCCTTCCCCTCCAAGGAGAACCGAGCATGACGCAGACCGGAAAAGTCGTGGCGATCACCGGCGCCAGCAGCGGTATCGGAGAGGCGACCGCCCGCCGACTGGCAGCCGACGGACACCGGGTGCTTCTCGGCGCACGCCGCACCGACCGCCTGGCACGACTGACGGAGCAGATCACCGCGGAGGGCGGGACCGCCGCCTTCCGCACCCTGGACGTCACCGACGCGCAGGACGTGTGCGCGTTCGTCGACGCGGCGCGCACCGAGTTCGGCCGGATCGACGTCCTCGTGAACAACGCGGGAGTGATGCCGCTGTCTCCTCTGGCGGCGCTGAAGACCGATGAGTGGGACCGCATGATCGACGTCAACGTGCGAGGCGTCCTCCACGGAATCGCCGCCGCCCTGCCGGCAATGCGCGCCCAGGGCGCCGGCCACATCGTGAACATCGCCTCCGTCGGCGCGTACGAGGTCTCGCCCACCGCCGCGGTGTACTGCGCCACCAAGTTCGCCGTCCGCGCGATCTCGGAGGGGCTGCGCCAGGAGTCCGGCGGGGACGTCAGGGTCACCCTGGTCTCGCCGGGGGTGACCGAGTCCGAACTCGCCGACGGCATCTCCGACCCGGCCGCCCGCGAGGCCATGAAGGCCTATCGCGCCGTGGCGCTGCCTGCCTCGGCGATCGCGGACGCCATCGCCCATGTCGTGTCCCAGCCGCCGGAGGTGGACGTGAACGAGGTGATCATCAGGCCCGTCGCGAGCGCGCAGTAGCCGGTGGGGGCGGGACGCCCCTCATCGCCGACACGGCTCCGGCGGCCGGCCTACTCTTCCGCGCTGCCGTCGATGCGGTGGAGCAGCTGGAGCAACGTGGTGCGGTCGGCCGGGGACAGGTCCGCGTAGCACGCGGCGAGCACCTCGTCGGCGATCCGGTGTCCCGTGCTCAGGACCTCTTCGCCGGAGGACGTGAGGTAGTGCTCGATACGGCGGCCGACACCAGGCCTTCGCTCGATCAGCCCCAGCGTGGTGAGCCGGCCGGCGAGGGTACCGAAGGCCTGCTCGCTCTGGAAGGTCGCCGAGGCCAGGGTGCGGGCCGATGCGCCGGGCGTCCGACTGATCGCGCGGAGGGCGTCCCACTGCGCCAGCGTCGTGCCGGCAGCGGCAAGGCGGCTGTCCAGTGCACGGTGCTGCCTGTACTGGGCCTGCTTCACCGCTCTTCCAAGGAGCTGCAGTTCATCGGGCATGGGTCCAGCCTAATGCATGACTAAGCTTGTTTAACTAAACAAGTTTAGTTATGGTCTTGCCATGCCCACAACCAAGAACGTCGCGCTGTACCCGGACCTGTCCCTCACCCTGACGGAAAGCGGGACCGGCAGGCCCTGCCTGATCCTGCACGGCGGCGGAGGGCCGGCCACGGTCGCCGGCCTCGCCTCCCACATCGCACGGACCGCACTCGCCATCACACCGGTCCACCCGGGATGGAACGGCACCCCTCGCCCGGAATGGCTGACCGGCATCGACGACCTCGCCCTCGCCTACCTGCGGTACCTCCAGGACCGGGGGCTGCGCGATGTCCTGGTCGTCGGTTCGTCCATCGGCGGCTGGATCGCCGCAGAGATGGCCGTACGGGACACCGGCGGAATCCTGACCGGACTCGTTCTCATCGACCCCGTCGGCGTACACGTCGAGGGCGAACCGATCAGGGACTTCTTCGCCTTGGACGCCCGCGGTGTGGCCGAGTACGCCTGGCACGACCCGGCCCGCTTCCAGCGCGACCCCGAAACGCTCCCGGCCGACCAAGTCGCCCTCCAGCGAGAGAACATGACCACTCTTCGCGTCCTGGCAGGCGACCCCTACATGCACGACCCGAAGCTGCTGCGCCGGCTGGGGCGTGTCGAGGTTCCCGCTCTCCTGCTCTGGGGGGAGAGCGACCGCATCGCGACCCCCGCCTACGGCGCCGCCTACGCCCAGGCCTTCGTCGAGGGCCGGCTGCACGTCATTCCCGAGGCGGGCCACCTGCCGCAACTGGAACGCCCCGAAGCGACCTTCGCCGCGATCGACAGCCACCTGAGCGACACGGCCGCCGACCCCGCCGGCCCGCGGCCCGCCGGGGAGCCGAGCCGCGGCAAGTGACCTCGGGCGCGGCTCGGAGGCGGCGGGAGGGGATCGTTGGGCGACGTCACGCCCCGGTCAGGCGAGGGATTCGGTCGTGCGGGGACGGCGGGGTCAGGCGCGGTCGATGTGCACGCTGGTGGACTTCACCCGGGCCGTGACCTGGACGCCCGCCTCCAGACCGAGTTCCTCGACCGCCTCACGGGTCAGCAGGGACACCACCCGGTGCGGGCCGGCCTGGATCTCCACCTGCGCGGCGACATCGCCGAGTTTGATACCGGTCACGATGCCCGGGAACGCGTTGCGGGCCGAGGTGGAGGAGGCGTCGTCGGCGGCGCTCTCCTGGGCGACCTCCACGCAGAACGCGGCGAGGTCGGGGCCGTCGACGATGCGGCGGTTGCCGTCGCGGTGGGTGGGGAACCGCTCCGCGTCGGCCCATCGCCGGACCGTGTCGACGCTCACGCCCAGCAGCTCGGACGCCTGACCCATGGTGTAGGACTCCATGCGGCACAGCCTAGGGGTCGGCCCCGGCCGGCCAGTGATCGGCTGCCGTGCGACTGCCGTGCAGGGGGAAGGGCCACGGCACGCGCCACGGCACGCTCCGAGCGGTGGTCGAAGCGCTCCCGACCCGGTGCGGTTCCACCCGGTCAGGCGGAGACCAGGAACGCTTCGAAGTGATCGTGTTGATCGTCAACGACGACGTGGGGGTGCCCGGCGCGGCGGCCAGGCGGAGGGTCGGGAAGCGGGTGAAGAGGGCCGACGGGGCCGTGCGGGGCTGGAGTCGGGCCAGGGGCGCCCAGGCAGAAGTGCGGGCCGCGACCGAAGGCCAGGTGGGGGCCGCCCCCTTTCGTGAGCCGGAGGCGCCGCCGCCGTCGCAACAGGTGTCGCGGTTCGCCGCCGAGTAGCGCAGCAGCAGCGCGTCACCCGCGCGGATCCGGTGGCCGCCCAGCGTCACGTCCTCGCGGGGGAAGGCGAAGGGCAGGGCGAAGACGCTCGCGTCGTGGCGCAGTGACTCCTCGACCACCTCCTCCCAGGCCACGGCGCCGTCGATGACGCGGGCCAGCTCGCGCGGATGCTCCAGCAGGGCGCGCACCGCGTTGGCGAACGCGGGCACCGTCGTGTCGAAGCCGGCGGCGAGGAACAGCCAGAGGGTGTCCCGGGCCTCTTGCGGACTCAGCTCGCCATCGGATTCGGCCGACTCCTTGAGCGCCGCGACCAGGCCTTCCGGTGCCCGCCACCCGGACCAGGGCCTCGCCGGGCCCGGGAGCGTCCAGCCTGACGTCGTCGACGCGGAAGGGGCGCGTGCGGGAACGGAGCACCGCCGCTCTGGCCGGCACGGTCTCCGGGCGGTCGGCCTTCACAGCCCGGCCTTCGTGCCGTCCCAGAACGCGTCCGCCCACACGTCTCCGTACAGCCAGTTCCCCGGCGCGTCCGCGTCGGCGCTGGTGTACAACTCGCGGTGTGCGCGCCGCACGCCCTCCACGGCGCGGGCGTACGCGTCGCTCGCACGGCCGGTGGTGCCGCGGAACCGCACGCCCGCGTCGCGATGTTCGCGCATGGTGGCGCGTACGTGCTGTACGGCGGAGGCGTTCACCCGGCCGGACGAGCACAGTTCGTCGAGGAGGGAGAAGCCGAGGGCCCCTCGAATTTTTGACCGGATTTGATGCCATGGCCGGCTGTTCCGTCGACCGTTCGGGGAGACCTCCGCAGGCCGCGACGACGAGCCCGGTTACGCTCCGCCTCGCGGGCCGGGAGAGGCCGGCCGGTTCGCGCCGGACTTCCTCCCGGCCGTGAGAACCGACCTCGCACCCACGTTCGCGAAAGCGGCCCCTGGCACGTCGCGTGGAGCGTCAACGACCCGCGGCGGGTGCGAGCCACCACCCACGGTGACCGGGTACCGCAGGACACTCGACAGCGAGGTGGTCTCCGGTCAAGCAACCGCGATTCCCGCGTTCCGGACGGTGTGTCGCTCCGGTCCTCGGAAAGAGAATGCCGGCACATCGTTAGCCGGCAGATGGCGTTCCGAGGGCGGTCACCGGCGTTAGTCCCGCTACCAGTTGCGCATCGCGGCCCGCGCGCGGGAGCTCGTTGACCAGGGCACGCCCGTCGAGGCGGCCTGCCGGATCATCGTCCTCGAAGACCGGTTGGAAGAAGCCCAGCGGATCAACGAGGCGTACCGGCGCGCCACCGAATCGACCGACCCGCCGGCCGGCTCCTGAGGCGGGTGGGCCCGCCGACACCGGCGGGCCGCCGCGCCCGACCCGTCCTCCGTGACGGCGGACGGTTTCTCCATGCCATTCATGGAGAGTGCGGCAATATCTGTGACGGCGGCATGAGGGTTTACCGTCCCCCGCGGGGAAGGTATGTGCGGTAACGGGCCGAATGCAATTATTGAACGCACCCACGCCGCTACGGCGTGCTACTGTCGATCTCAGTTGCAGTCGTGGTTCCCAAAACTTCAAGCGGTTTCACCGGCTTTTTCGCCGCTGGAAACCCTTGCTTATCTCCGGTCATTTCCCGGCAGGGCATCATCGCGGCGACCCGGCTATCCGCACATCGCGGATCCTGGCGTACTGCCCCAAGGGAGACTCGACATGGCGTCCGGCACTGTGAAGTGGTTCAACGCGGCAAGAGGGTTCGGGTTCATCGAGCAGGATGCCGGCGGAGCCGACCTGTACGCCCACTTCGCGAACATCACGACCCCGGGCATCAACGAGCTGCTCGAAGGCCAGAAGGTCACCTACGACATCGCGCAGGGCCCCAAGGGACCGCTGGCGGAGAACATCATTCCCGCCTGACGCCGACACGTACTTCGTAGCTGGGACCCGCATCCCTCGGGGTGCCGGACCCAGCTGCGGACATCTCCCGCAGTGTTCCCGCTGCGCAACGATATCCATCCGTGGGCTCCTTCCGGGCAAACGGACTTCTTGGCGGCAGCCGGCCGCATCGAGCCACCCGCTCCGGCCGAAGCGCTCGATCCCGAGCCGCGGCCCGGTCTTTCGCCCCCTCGGGGCTTCGCCCGGCATCGCCCCTTCGAGCGCCCGTGCCCGCAGCTGCTTCCGTATTTCTTTCGGCATCTTTTTCCGTAGGGATCAGACGCTTTCGCATTTCATCCGGCCCGTTCTCGCGTTTTCCCGTGCTGCTCTTTCGCCGCGTGAATTCCTTGATACGCGCCATGTCAAGGAAGGTTCTCCATGAACCCCACACGCACGAACGACCGCTCCTCCCGCACACGCGGCCGTACCGGCAGCACCTCCTACAGCACGGCCGCCGGATCGGGTCGCGGCAGCCGCTTCGGTTCGTCCTCCCCGAGCCGTTCGTCCTCCCCGAGCCGCTCAGGTGGATACGGCCGTCGGCCCGCCGCGCTCCAGGGCGAGTTCGCCCTGCCCAAGACGATCACCCCGGCGCTTCCCGCCGTCGAGGCGTTCGCCGACCTCGACATGCCCGGGGAACTGCTGGCCGCGCTCACCGCGCAGGGCCTGAGCGTTCCCTTCCCGATCCAGGGCGCGACCCTCCCCAACACGCTCGCAGGCCGCGACGTGCTCGGCCGCGGACGCACCGGCTCCGGCAAGACCCTGGCCTTCGGCCTGGCCCTGCTGGCCCGCACCGCCGGACAGCGCGCCGAACCCCACCAGCCGCTGGCCCTGATCCTGGTCCCCACCCGCGAGCTCGCCCAGCAGGTCACCGACGCCCTCACGCCCTACGCCCGCTCGGTGAAGTTGCGCCTGACCACGGTCGTCGGCGGCATGTCGATCGGCCGCCAGGCCGCTGCCCTGCGCAACGGCGTCGAGGTGGTCGTCGCCACGCCGGGACGCCTCAAGGACCTCATCGACCGTGGCGACTGCCGGCTGAACCAGGTCGCGATCACGGTCCTCGACGAGGCCGACCAGATGGCCGACATGGGCTTCATGCCCCAGGTCACCGCCCTCCTGGACCAGGTACGCCCCGAAGGTCAGCGGATGCTCTTCTCCGCCACCCTCGACCGCAACGTCGACCTCCTGGTGCGCCGCTACCTCACCGACCCGGTCGTGCACTCCGTGGACCCGTCCGCGGGCGCGGTCACCACGATGGAGCACCACGTCCTGCACGTACACGGCGCGGACAAGCAGCGGACGGCGACGGAGATCGCGGCACGCGAAGGCCGAGTGATCATGTTCCTCGACACCAAGCACGCCGTGGACCGCCTCACCCTGGACCTCCTCAACAGCGGAGTCCGCGCCGCGGCCCTCCACGGCGGGAAGTCGCAGCCGCAACGCACCCGGACCCTGGCCCAGTTCAAGACCGGACACGTCACCGTCCTCGTCGCCACGAACGTCGCCGCGCGCGGCATCCACGTCGACAACCTCGACCTCGTGGTGAACGTGGACCCGCCGACCGACCACAAGGACTACCTCCACCGCGGCGGCCGCACCGCCCGCGCGGGCGAGTCCGGCAGCGTCGTCACCCTGGTCACCCCCAACCAGCGCCGCGAGATGACCCGGCTCATGGCGGCCGCCGGCATCGTCCCCCAGACCACCCAGGTCCGCTCGGGCGAGGCCGAACTGCACCGGATCACCGGCGCCCAGGCTCCCTCCGGCATCCCCGTGACGATCTCCGCTCCCGTGGTCGAGCGCTCCAAGAGCACCGCCGCCGCCCGCCGCAGGCGCCGGCCCACCACGCCCGCAGCAGCCCGCCGCGCGAACGTGCGGCAGCCCGCCACCTTCGATGCGGCGGCCTAGAACATCCCGATGAGGAAACTGACCCATCTCTGCAGGAGGTACCTTTTGACGCTCGTCCAGATGCAGCCCCACCTGCCGAAGACCACCCCCGCGCACCCGACGGTCGCCGAGACCACCGACGCGGCCGCACTCCAGGTCGGCGACGACATGACCGTCGAGGTGGCCCTGTACGTCATGGCCAGTGCCCGCGCGAGTCACCTCCTCGTCCACGACGAGGACGGCCACCGCACCGGCATGGTCACTCGAACCCGGCTCACGGCCTTCCGCGACAGCCCGGCCTACACGGACCTGGTGCGACTGCGCGACATCCGCGATCCGCTCACGTCGCAGCCCGTGGCCGCACGGCCCGAGCCCGAGTACGCGCCGCGGCGCCACCGGCTCGACGTCCTGCCCGTGGCCGGCGAACAAGGCAACGCTCCGGGCGTTCTCGCCCTCGCAGGCTGATCCGCCTCACGTTCGGCACCACCGCCCGTCCACTTCTCCCCTGTGAGGCATCATGCGCTGCGTCATCGCCCGTTTCCCGTTCGACCTCACCAAGAGCGGCGTCCTGGAAACGATGAAGGGCGTCAAGCCCGAAGAGGTCACCGGCGAATCCGTGATCATCGGCCGCCGCACCTACCCCGTCAAGCAGGTCGGTCAGGTCATCACCCGCCAAGACCGTCGCGACTTCAGCGCCGGCGAGGTCCTCCGCGCCATGACCCAGCTCGGCTTCACCTGCCGCGGCCTTCCCCTTGTCGCCACGCCCGTACGCGCCCTCAGCCCGCTCCAGCAGGCCTCCGCGATGCTCGGCACCCCCGTGGCCGTCTGACGCACAGGCACAGGAAACGGCCGGGACCGACGAGGTCCCGGCCGCTGCGCGTGGGCCGCGATCCCACCTGCATACCGCCGGCATCCCCCTGCTCCTGTGACCCGGCGCAGCAGGGCGGCCGGGCACGGCCTCAGGCGCCTTGAGTCAGTCGGTCCCTTCGACGTACGACGCGAGGTTGGCCAGCGACGAGGCGATTCCGGCCTGGTGGTCCGCCTGGTCGATGCCGGCCGGCACATCCGTGGCGGTGACGGTCACCTCTGTCCCGGCACCGGCCGGGGCCAGGTCCCAGGTCATCGTCATGGTGCCGGCGTACGACGGATCGTCGGCCTCGAACACCGCCCGCTGTACGACGCGCACCGCCGGCAGCAGTTCGGCGAACCCGATGTCGACGACATCCGTTCCGGCCGACGTCTTGCCGGGGCTGTCGCCGGCATCGAGGTACGTCAGGACCATCCGGAACCCGCCACCGGGCCGCGGATCCCACCGTTCGACGCGCCCGCGCATGCCGTCCGGCGGCAGCCAGGTCTCCAGTGACTTCCGGTCGAGCAGGGCGCGGTAGACGGTCTCCGGCGGTGCCACGATCACCCGGGCGGCGCGGTCGATCCTGCTCATGACCCGATCCTAGGCCGTGTCGCGCCGACCGGGACGGGCCCGGGCCACGACGGCGGTGGCTACTTGGATTCGACTCGGCCGACCGGCCGCGGGCCGGACGTCAGTGCCTCGCACTCCGTCCGCCAGTCGTCGCTGTCGGGCTGGAACCGGGTGCGCAGGTACGCCGAGGCGAGTCGGGCCAGGGCGGCGACCCGCTCGGGGTTCTCGTCGGTGGTTTCGTCGACGTCGTATCCGGAGATTCCGCCGAGGCCGTGCTCGGCGTCGAACAGGGTGAGCAGGG
This sequence comes from Streptomyces sp. NBC_01426, assembly GCF_036231985.1. Lineage (GTDB taxonomy): Bacteria > Actinomycetota > Actinomycetes > Streptomycetales > Streptomycetaceae > Streptomyces. The sequence goes on along the minus strand of NZ_CP109500.1, from coordinate 541,528 downwards.
CCTTGGGCGCGGGGGAGAGGCGGTAGGGGTCCGCGTGCCAGTCGGGGCCGATGTCGGTGAAGTGCCGGGAGTCGTCCTTGTCCCCGGCGACGACCAGTGCGGGTGTGGTCATGGTCGAGAAGTCGGTGCCGTGGAGGATCGACACCTGCTCGGCCATGAACCCGTTGAGGACGTCGCCGCCCCTGCCCGGCGAGGCCAGCAGGACACCCGCCTTGATCCGGGGCTCGATGAGACTCACCTCTTCCCCGGTGTCGGGGTCGGTGATCCGGGCGCCCAGCAGAAGACTTGCGGTCCATCCGCCGAGGGAGTGCCCGGCGACGGCAATCTTGTCGTGGTCGATGCGGCCGGCCAGGTGCGGCACCGTGTCCTCGATCGTGTCGAGCCGGTCGAGGATGTGCGTCATGTCCTCGGCGCGCGAGCGCCAGAAGAACGGGGCTCCCGGGGCATTGGCGAGCCGGTCGCTCAGCGTCCGGGAGCTGAGGTGGGTGGGCTGGATGACGACGAATCCGGCCGCCGCCCAGAGGTTGGCGAGCGGCGCGTAACCGTGGAGGGAGGAGAGGAAGTTCGAGCCGCCGTGGCCGTGCGACAGAAGGATGACGGGAAGGTCCGTTCCCGTCACGGGCGCGGTGACGCGCACCTGGAGATCCACGGGGCGTCCCGGTACGGGAAGCACCACCGGGCTGAAGGAGAGGGTCGGGGCGGGCGGGATCGAGGGGTCGGTGGTGACGGTGGATGTGCTCATGACGCGAGGTTCCCTTCTGAGGGGCCTTGCCGCCCATCGCTCTGGTCGCACCGATGGGGACACGACGACCGGCAGAGCGCTTCAGCCGGACCAGCGAGTCGGGCCGGTCGAGGCGGCGGGTCGGTCGGGGCGGCGGACAAGGCGGTCGGCGGCGGCTGCCTGGGCTACGCTGAAACGGAGCAATGCTCCAATTAATATGCGGAGCGCTGCTCCGCTTTGTCAAGTGGAACAAGCGGAAGGAGAGCGTGATGCCCACCGACAGCCCCGCCGAGAAGGCGCCGGCCCGCACCAAACGGGCCGATGCGCTGCGCAACCAGGAGGTGGTGCTCAGTGCCGCCGCCGAGGTCTTCGTCACCTCCGGCGTCGACGCGCCGATCCGCCAGATCGCCGCCCGGGCGGGCGTGGGGATGGCCACGATCTACCGCCACTTCCCGACCCGGGCGGATCTCGTCACCGCCGTCTACCGCCACCAGATCGAGGCGTGTGCCGAGGCCGGCCCTCACCTGCTGGCCACCGCCGAGACCTCGCTCGCCGCACTGCGCCAGTGGATCGACCTCTTCGTCGACTTCCTCGTCACCAAGCACGGGCTCGCCGACGCCCTGCAGTCCGACAGCACTCGCTTCGCCGCGCTGCACACCTACTTCATCGATCGCCTGTTGCCCGTATGCGCCGAACTGCTCGACGCCGCGGTCGCATCAGGTGACATCGGGCCCGGCACGCAGCCCTACGAACTCATGCGGGGCATCGGCAACCTCTGCATCGGACGCGACAGCGATCCGCGCTACGACCCTCGCCGATTGATCGACCTGCTCCTCCGGGGGCTCCGGACACCCCCGTCGTCCTGATCGTCCGTCGTGGGACGCACACGGCCGAATCCGGCCGGATGTTCAAGGTGCGGGGTTCGGTGGCCGAAGGAGGAGGTGGCAGTCGTCCCCTCACACCAGGGAGTTCCCCGTGCGTCGTCCGCTTGGTATCCCGCGTCCCGTACTGGCCGCCGCCCTCGTGCTCGCCGCTCCCGTCGTGGCGTCGGCGTCCCCCGCGTACGCCGATCCCGTCAAGCCCGCCCATCACGCCGATCGCGCTGTTCAGGAAACCGGCGAGCGTGCGACGTACCTCGTCACCCTCGCCCCCGGTGTCGATCCCGAGCGGGTGATGCGCGAAACCGGCGTCACGGAGGTCCGGTACGTGTACCGCAGCGCGGTGCGCGGCTTCGCCGCCGACCTGGACGGGCGGCAACTGGCCGCGCTGCGGGCGCACCCCGACGTCACGGTCGTCGAGCGGGACGGCCGGGCCGTCGGGGCGCCGGTGGAGGACGGGACTACAGGCCGTTGGTGAAGAGCAGTTCGTTGGGGCTGGTCTTGCTGACGGCGCTCAGGGCGTCCTTGGTGGACTCGGCGGAGAGGAACTCGGCGACTTCCGCGGACGGCGCGGTCGGGTGGGCCTGCTTGTAGAGCGCGGCGACGCCGGCGGCGTGCGGGGAGGCCATGGAGGTGCCGTTCAGGGAGACGGCGCCGCCGCCGAGCTTCGCCGAGACGATGTCCTCGCCCGGCGCGTAGATCTCCAGGCACGTGCCGTAGTTGGAGAAGGACGTCTCCTCGTCCCACCGGTTGGAAGCCCCGACCGTGTACACCCGGTCGGCGGAGGCGGGGGAGACCAGACAGGCGTCCTTGGAGTCGTTGCCGGCCGCGATGACGGGGAGCACGCCCGCGTCGGACAGTGCGGTGGCGGCATTGTTGAGGGTCACGGACCTGTCCCCGCCGAGGGAGCCGTTCAGCACGGCCGGCTGCTTGGCGTTCTTCAGCACCCAGTCGAATCCGGCGATCATCCCCGAGTACGAGCCCCGGCCTTCGCAGTCGAGGACGCGGACGCTGACGAGGTCGGCCTTGCGCGCGACCCCGTACGTCTTCCCGGCGACGGTTGCGGCGACATGCGTGCCGTGGCCGTTGCAGTCCTGACCCTGACGTCCGTCGGCCATCGCGTCGAAGCCGAAGGTGGCCCGGCCGCCGAACTCGTCGTGGGCGTAGTCGATGCCCGTGTCGAGGATGTACGCGGTAACCCCGGCGCCATTGCCCTGCGGGGTGAACTGGCCGTCGCCCTGGCCGTTCGACTTGTCCCACTCCCGCTGGTCGATCCGATCCAGACCCCAGGACTTGGAGGGGGCCCGGGTGCCCGGCGCGATGACCGGCCGCGGCGGGGCCATGACCTTGACGTCCTGTTCCACCGCCTTCACACCCGGGTTCGACCGGACGATGTCCAACTGCAGCTTGTCGAGCGGGGCGGCGAAGCCGTTGATGGCCTTGCCGTAGACGAAGGTCGGCTTCAGCTTGAGCCGCTGCGCGAGCTTCGCCGCGTCCACGCCCCGACCGAGGGTCACGATGTAGGTGCCGGGCACCCCATTGGCGGCTGCCGTGGTCAGCGGTGCCGGGGTCGGCTCCGGCCCCGCGGTGGGCTGGGACGCGGTGGCGAGGGGCGCGCCGAAGGTCAGGGCGGCGGTGACGGCGGTCGCCAGTGCGAGCCTGGTACGTGTGGTCATGCCGGGGAGTGGATCATGCAGAAACAAGCAGAACCTACGACATCGACCGGTGGTTCGGCCGCCGTCCGAGGCGTACCTGAATGCGCTCCGCCGAGTGGGCGTCCCACCGGTGCCCGCACCGCTCCCCGGGGCCTGCGGGCAAGCCGACCGCGTTAGGGTCGCGCGCAGCGGCGTATCGGCCTCTCGCCGGCCCGCCCCCCCAGATGGCGACCCGGACGCGGTGGGGGAGCCCGAGCCTGGTCATGGCGGCGGACACCTGGGCTCTCGCGTCTGCGCGACACTGGCAGGGTGACGGACAGCGAACGGCAGACGGATCGGCGGTTGGAGCGAGCCATCCTGGAACTGCTGGAGCGGCGGGCCCCGACCGCGACGATCTGCCCTTCCGACGCCGCACGGGCGGTGTACGGAGGGGACGACGACGGCTGGCGCGCGCTCATGGAACCCGCCCGCGACGCGGCCCGCCGGCTGGTCGCGGCCGGCGAGGTGGAGATCACCCAGGCCGGCCGGCCCGTGGACCCGGCACGGGCTCGCGGCCCGATCCGTATCCGCCGCGCCCGCTGACACGGCACACATCAGGCGCGGCACCGCCCGGTCCGGCGCCCTGCGGCCCCGGCCGCCGGGGGAGTCTGCGAGGTTCATGGATCGAGCCGGAATCGATCCGGGTCCGCTTCTGCTTCCGTTTCCCTGCCTGGCAGGCCTTGGACGCCGTGAGTGTCTTGCCGTGGACGGCGTCGCGGGTGCTCCCGCGTGGGCCTCCGCAACGGCGTCCGATCCCACCTCGTGGGCGTCCGGGCGCGGTTCGGTGATGCCGCAAGGAGGGTTTGCGTCGGGCGGACCGTGGCAGACGGCCTGAACACCACTGCCCAGCGCAGAAGTTGTCCACCGGCCGACTCCAGGAAGGGACCCTCCCGTGTCCGACGCGTACAGCTCCCCCAACGACACCCACTCCCACCACGCACCGGCCTCCGCGCCCGCCACGGGCACCAACGGCCTCGCCGTCGCCGCCCTGGTCACCGGCATCGCGTCCCTGCTGCTGCTCTGGCTGTGGTTCGTGGGCATCCCACTGGCACTGGTGGCCATCGGCCTGGGCATCGCGGGCCTCCGCAGAGCCCGCAGTGGCGCCGGCCGACGCGGCATGGCCATCACCGGCCTCGTCCTGGGTGCCGTGACCGTGGTCATCGCCGCGATCCTGGTGGCCGTCGGGGTGTCCATCCTCAATTCCGACGAGGGCAAGGACCTGCGGTCCTGTCTGGACAGCGCCCAGACGCAGCAGGCGCAGCAGGACTGCTCGAAGCGCTTCAACGACGACATGAACAACTGAACCGTCGGTTCGGTGCCCACCCCCGGCCCGTGCCGGACTCCGGGACGGGCCGGGGGTGGATCGATGTGGGCCGGGGCTCCCGGCCTGAGCGGCCACGGCAGGGACGCGCGGATTCCTTCGATTTCCGGTCTATTCGGACGCCCGACCCGGCACCTCGAAGGTGTACGAACGATGACATTCGGTGAGATTCGGGAGCCTCGAGGGTGACCCGCCCCATAGGACCCACGTCACATACGAGCCGTCCTAGTAGCCCGTCCGGGCCAAGATCGCTCCGCTCGCACCGGCTCTCCCCGCGAGGAACCCCCGGGTACACCGGAGGGTCGTCGGCCCCCGACTGCGAGGGCACGTAGTAGGAGGGGCCGTTGCCAGGCCGCCGGGGCGTCTGTAGAACTGGATGAGTCGCAAGGCGGCACGGGTGCTTCACCCGCCGCCGACGAACCCCTCTCCACCGCGTGAGTGGCTCACGCATGTCTCTGACATGCCGCGACCGCCCTTGTCCCCTTCGGAAGGTCTGTTCGTGTCCAACTCCGTCATCCGCCGCATCGCCGCTTCGAAGAAGTCCCTCGCGGGCACCGTCGTCGCCCTCGGTGTCGCCGGTTCCATGCTTGCCACGGTTCCCGCCCAGGCGGCCCCGACGAGCGCCAAGGCGATCGCCCAGCAGATGATCAAGGACCCGGCGCAGTTCGCGGCCTTCAACAACATCGTGTCCCGTGAGAGTGGCTGGAACCACACCGCCACGAACTCCTCCTCGGGCGCATACGGCCTGGTCCAGGCCCTGCCGGCCTCGAAGATGTCCTCCGCCGGTTCGGACTGGAAGACCAACCCCGCCACCCAGATCAAGTGGGGGCTGGACTACATGAACTCCCGCTACGGCAGCCCCGTCGGCGCGTGGAACTTCTGGCAGGCCCACCACTGGTACTAAGCCACCAGCGGGCAGCAGACGCACGAGAACGCTCGGCCGGGATCTCCCAGCCGGGCGTCTTTGCGTGTGCGGCCGCCGCGCTTCGGCCGGCGGCTTTCACGGGCGAGGCGTCGCCCCACGGACTGACGCCGTACCGCGACCGCGGTACGGCGTCAGTCCGCGCTTGGGTGGGGTGCGGGGGAGGCGGGGTCAGTCCGTGAAGACCTGGACGATCCTGTCACCGGACACGGCGACGCCCGTCTTCTTGAAGTTGCAGTTCTTGATGGCGCCCGCGTGGGCGGCGCTATTCAGCCAGCCGTCCACGTGCGTCTTCTCGTCCCCGCTGCCCCAGGCGATGTTCTCGGAGCCGGTGGTGAACGTCGCGCCGGCCTTCGTCAGCCGGTCCTTGACGCTGGACCCGTCCGAGCCCGTGTGGTTGGTCGTCGTGTCGTTGGCGTACTCCTGCGCTGCCGCAGCGATCTTCGGGTCGACCGTCAGGGGCTCGCAGCCGGCCTCGGTGCGTGCCTTGTTGACCAGTTCGAGGATCTTGCCCGGGTCGCTTGCGGCCGGGAGTACGGTCTGTGCGCCAGAGTGGGCGGACGGGGCCGCGGCGGCCGCTGTGGTGGCGCCGACGGTTCCCGCGAGTACCAGCAGGGAAGACGCGCAGGCGATGGTGCACCGACGCTGTATTCGACCAGATCCGGAAGCCATGGGGTACCTTCCTTCGTTCGGCTGGGAAGCGGGGAGTCCAGCAGCCACATCGCCGCTGGACCTCCAAGACCCGAGTCTGCGCCGAGGTCGGCCCACCCGCATCTCCCGACGCAGGAACCGCAGGTGGGAAGGGGTGTACGGCCCCTGAAAGACGCCCCTGATCCGGCGCGTCAGGGGCGGGGGAGCCCCCACGTCTGCAGGCTGTAGGGCCGACCCTTTTCCTCACCGGTGATCAGCGGTACGTCGAGCAGGCGAAAGCCGGCCTGGGTGGCCACGGCGACACTGGCGCCGTTCTCGGCCTCCAGCTCCAAGATCAGTTGCTCCGTGCCCAGTTGCTCGAAGGCGTAGGCGGACATCACCCGTACCGCGCGCGCGGCCAGTCCCTGGCCGCGGTGTGCAGGGCCGATCGCGTAACCGATCTCGGTTCCCTCGGGGGCGCGCCGCAGCATCACCTCGCCGAGCGCCGCACCGCCGTCGACGGTGATGGCGAGAAGGATCGTCGAACCTTCCGCCCGCAGTTGCCGGGCCCGACCCAGGCGGGCGGAAGCGGCCGCTTCGTCAAAGGGGGACACGATCGGTGTCCAGTACGCGATGTCGGGGTGGTCGAAGAGCCCGGGCATCGCCTCCAGGTCCGTCTCCGTCCAGTCGCGCAGGACGAGACCTTCCCCCGAAAGCTCGATCCGCTCGGGAAACGACGATGTGGTGCTGCTCATGGTGAGGGTCCTCCGTGGCCAGGTCGCGACGAGGAAGGGTAACCGTGAGCAGGTGGCGGCGCATCATGATTTCCGGGGCGCTCCCGACGTCCCGACCTGGCAGGTGGATCGCCGCTCAGTCGCGGGGCAGCCCTTGGTCCAGGGCGGCGTCCACGGCGGCCGCCGCGTGGATCCGCGCCGTGGGGAAGACGGGCACCGGGCTGTCCTCCGTGCCCACCAGCAGTTCGATCTCGGTGCAGCCGAGGACGATCCCCTCGGCGCCGGCCGCCACGAGGCTCGCGATGACCTCCCGGTACGCGGTCCGCGATTCCTCCCGCACGACTCCGAGGCACAGCTCCTCGTAGATCACCCGGTGCACCAGGGCCCGCCCGTCGGCATCCGGCACGGACACGCCCAGCCCGCCCGCCGCGAGCCGCCCCCGGTAGAAGTCCTGCTCCATCGTGAACGCCGTTCCCAGCAGGCCGACCCGGCGCAGGCCTTGAGCCCGCACCGCTTCCGCGGTGGCGTCGGCCAGGTGCAGCAGCGGAACCGAGACGGCCGCCTGCACCTGGTCGGCGACCTTGTGCATCGTGTTCGTGCACAGGAGTACGAGGTCGGCGCCCGCCGCCTCCAATGACCGGGCGGCGGAGGCCAGCACCTCGCCCGCCTCGTCCCAGCGGCCCTGCACCTGAAGCTGTTCGATCTCCGCGAAGTCCACGGAGTACAGCACGCAGCGCGCCGAGTGGAGCCCACCGAGCCGCTCGCGGGTGAACTCGTTCAGCAGCCGGTAGTACTCGGCCGTCGACTCCCAGCTCATCCCGCCGAGCAGGCCGATCGTCTTCATCGAGATGCCATCCATAAGCGTGATCCTAGCAAAATGCGCATGCCATAAGGATCCCTTTGGGGGCTTCGCGGTGTGGCGGTCCCGCCGAGTGTCTCGGATGCATGATCGAGTCCTGCGGGAGCGCGAGCACCCCCACGCCCTGAGGCTGCCGGGGGCCTATGCGCCGAGTCGGGCGGGACGCGCCCCGTGCCTGGAGTGCCGACCGGACGCACGGTGCCGGGCGGGACGCGCCGCCACGGGTGCCACCTCGGCCGGCCGAGCGGCTGCCGGCGGCGAGGGGAGATCGTCCGCCGACGACCCGAGGCGGAGCTCCGGGACCTCGTCCGCGGACGATCCGAGGAGGAGCTCCTCGTACCTGCCGAGCGCGAGAACACCGCACAGGAGAGCGGGCAGGAGCACTATCACGGCGATGAGCATGGGCGTCCCTTCGGCGGGTGTTTGTCCCGCGTCTGCCCACGACCGCGCCGGGGAAGCGTCACGTGGCGCGACACGGCCGCACCGGGTGCACGAGCACGGCCCGAAGGTCAGCGTGCCTGCGGCGTGTGTTCGACCGGGACGGCTTCCCGCGGTGCGACCGGCCCGGGCGGGGTGCCCTGTCCGAAGGGGCTGCCGCCCAGCGACGACCGGTCGTGGGGCGCGAGCCAGCCCGTCAGGTCCGGACCGGCGGGCACGATGCCGGTCGGGTTGATGTCCCGGTGGACCAGGTAGTAGTGACGTTTGATGTGGTCGAAGTCGACCGTGTCGCCGAATCCGGGAGTCTGGAACAGGTCGCGGGCGTAGGCCCAGAGGACCGGCATCTCGGACAGCTTCTGCCGGTTGCACTTGAAGTGGCCGTGGTACACCGCGTCGAAGCGGACGAGGGTCGTGAACAGCCGGACGTCGGCTTCGGTGACGGTGTTCCCGACGAGGTACCGGGACGTGGTGAGTCGGTCCGTGAGCCGGTCGAGGCGGGCGAACAGGCGCTCGTACGCGGTGGTGTACGCCTCCTGGGATCCGGCGAAGCCGGCGCGGTAGACCCCGTTGTTCACGTCCTGGTAGATCTCCTCGTTCACGGAGTCGATCTCAGGGCGCAGTTCCGGGGGGTACAGCGCGGGCGCGCCCTCGCGGTGCTGCGCGGCCCATTCCATCGACATGTCGAGGGTGATCCGGGCGAAGTCGTTGGTCACCACCTTGCCCGTCGGCACGTCCACGATCGCCGGCACGGTGATGCCGCGGTCGTATCCGGGGTCGCGGGCGAAGTACGCCTCTTGCAGCCGCGCGATACCGAGTACGGGATCACGGCCCCCGGGGTCCAGGTCGAACGTCCAACTCCGCTCGTCGTGGGTCGGACCGGCCACGGCCATCGGCAGCGCGTTCTCCAGCCCGAGGAGCCGTCGCACGATGATCGCGCGGCTCGCCCACGGGCAGGCCCGGCTCACCACGAGCCGGTAGCGGCCCGGTTCGACGGGGAAGCCCTCGCTCCCGTCCGCGGTGATCCGATCGGTGAGGTAGCGGCTGTCCCGCTTGTACGAGTCGCCAGGGTTCACGTAACTCATGACGAGCGCCCCGTCCTGCCGCCGGTCGGCCGTCCCCGCCGCGGGAGCCGATCCGCTGTCCGGTCGCCGCTGTCTCCTGTGTCCATCGGATTCCTTCCCTGTCGAACTCGTCCCGAACGGAAGACCGTTCACGCCCCGGCAGGCCGGCCGCGGGAGTGCCGACCGTCGCGGTGCCGGTCGGCCGCCGGGCGGCCGACCGGCATACCGCGATCAGACGAGGTCGAACCGGTCGAGGTTCATGACCTTGTTCCACGCCGCGACGAAATCACGCGTGAACTTCTCACCCGCGTCCTTCGACGCGTACACCTCCGCGATCCCCCGGAGCTGCGCGTGCGAACCGAAGACGAGATCGACCGCAGTGGCCGTCCACTTGGGCTCACCCGTCGCGTGATCCCGACCCTCGAACACGTTCTCCGCCGACTCCGACGCCTTCCACACCGTGCCCATGTCGAGCAGGTTGACGAAGAAGTCGTTCGTCAACGTCTCCGGGCGGTCGGTGAAGACGCCGTGCCGGACCTGCTGGAAGCCGGTGTTCAGGGCCCGCATGCCGCCGATCAGGACCGTCATCTCGGGTGCGGTCAGGTTCAACAGGTTGGCGCGGTCCAGCAGAAGCGTCTCCGGCGACAACTTCTCTCCCGCCGGGAGATAGTTGCGGAACCCGTCCGCCTTCGGTTCGAGCACGGCGAACGTCTCCACGTCCGTCTGCTCCTGCGAGGCGTCCGTACGACCCGCCGCGAACGGGACGACGATGTCGTGCCCGGCGTTCTTCGCGGCCCGCTCGACGGCCGCGCAGCCGCCCAGGACGATCAGGTCGGCGAGCGAAACCTTCGTTCCGTCCGTCCGGGAGCCGTTGAACTCCTGCTGGATCCCCTCAAGGGTCCGCAACACCTCGGCCACCTCGGGCAGGTCATTGACCTCCCAGTCCTTCTGCGGTGCGAGCCGGATCCGCGCCCCGTTGGCCCCACCCCGCTTGTCGGTCCCGCGGAAGCTCGCCGCCGACGCCCAGGCGGTGCTCACCAACTGGGAGACGGACAGCCCCGAAGCGAGGATCCGGCCCTTGAGGTCGACGACGTCCGCGTCCGACACCAGCGCGTGATCGACCTCGGGGACGGGGTCCTGCCACAGCTGCGGCTCGGGGATCCACGGCCCGAGGTACCGCGACAGCGGACCCATGTCGCGGTGCAACAGCTTGAACCAGGCCTTGGCGAACGCCTTCGCGAGCTTGTCGGGGTTCTCGTGGAAGGACTTCGCGATCGGCCCGTAGATCGGGTCCAGTTTCAGCGCGAGGTCCGTCGTCAGCATCATGGGAGCGTGCCGCTTCGACGGATCGTGAGCGTCCGGCACGGTGTCCCGGGCCGAGGGATCCGTGGGCGTCCACTGCTTCGCGCCGGCCGGGCTCGTCGTCAGCTCCCAGTCGTACCGGAACAGGTTGTCCAGGTAGCCGTTGTCCCACTTCGTCGGCTCGGAGGTCCACGCACCTTCCAGCCCGCTGGTGAGCGCGTCGACGCCCACGCCGCTGCCGTGGGTGTTCCTCCAGCCGATGCCTTGCTGCTCGATCGGGCACGCCTCGGGCTCGGGGCCGATGTACTCGGCGCCGACCGCACCGTGGCACTTGCCGAACGTGTGACCGCCGATGATCAGCGCGGCGGTCTCCTCGTCGTTCATCGCCATGCGCCCGAAGGTCTCGCGAATGTCCCTGGCGGCAGCCACCGGATCCGGATTGCCGTTGGGGCCTTCCGGGTTGACGTAGATCAGTCCCATCTGTACGGCCCCGAAAGGACCGGTGAGTTCCCTGTCGCCGCTGTAGCGCTCGTCACCGAGCCAGGTGTCCTCGGGCCCCCAGAAGATCTCCTCCGGCTCCCAGATGTCCTCCCGGCCGAAGGCGAAGCCGAACGTCTTGAACCCCATCGACTCCATGGCGCAGTTGCCGGCGAACACCAGGAGGTCGGCCCACGAGATCTTCCGGCCGTACTTCTGCTTGACGGGCCAGAGCAGACGGCGCGCCTTGTCGAGGCTCGCATTGTCCGGCCAGCTGTTGAGGGGAGCGAAGCGCTGAGCGCCTGCTCCGCCACCGCCCCGGCCGTCCGCGATGCGGTACGTTCCCGCGGAGTGCCAACTCATCCGGATGAAGAGCGGCCCGTAGTGGCCGTAATCGGCGGGCCACCAATCCTGCGACGCCGTCATCACCTCGAAGACGTCCTGCTTCAGCGCGTCGACGTCCAGGGTCGCGAATTCCTCCGCGTAACTGAAGCCCTCGTCCATCGGATTGGCCTGAGGCGAATGCTGGTGCAGAACCTGAAGATCCAGTTGATTCGGCCACCAGTCACGATTCGACCTGGGGCGATTCGGCGCGGGAGTCGGGGCAGGAATTACTGGGTTCTCGCTGTCGCTGCCGGACACGTCCGTCCTTCTTCCTGTGTCGGTGTTTCCCTCGGCTGGCTGCTTTGCCCTTGGCGCTTTGTGACACGAACGACGCCGATGATCGAGCGTATGTCGACGCGTCCGTATGGTCGCGCACCGGAGAGCTCGCCGTTACGAGAACACGCGGGGCACCTCCGCACAACAAGCAGTCGAAAGGAGAATCGAGCCCCTCTGATATGAAAAGCGGGAATGAGGAGAGCGGCCGGGTGACAGCGAACCGATCCCAACGCCCCCCATGCCTTCCGGCACGCGAGGATCCGTACGGCCGGTGGCTAGACTTCCTTTGTCCCGCCGAGCCTGAAAGGTGAGCCGATATGAGTGACTTGTTGGAGCGGCTGAGAGGGCGCGGCTGGCGGATGACTTCGCAGCGGCGTGTCGTCGCGGAAGTCCTCGACGGCGATCACGTGCACCTCACCGCCGACGAGGTACACGCCCGCGCGGTCGAGCGGCTGCCCGAGATCGCCCGGGCGACCGTCTACAACACCCTGGGCGAGCTGGTGGCGCTCGGCGAGGTGGTGGAGGTCTCCGTCAACGGTCGCGCGAAACGCTTCGATCCCAACGCGCACCATCCGCACCAGCACCTGGTGTGCTCCGGCTGCGGCATCATCCGCGACGTTCACGTGACCGGCACACCGGCCGGCCTGTCCCCTGAAGAGAGTTTCGGCTTCACGGTGACGGAGGTCGAGATCACCTACCGGGGGCTGTGCCCCTCCTGCGCTTGCGACGCGCGGCAAGGCTGACCGCTGTCGGGTCCGATTCCGTCAGGGTCGGGGAGTTCGGGGTCAGGAGGGGGTTGTCGTCGCATCAGGTAGTCGAGCCGGCTGGTCCAACCAGGGGGTCGAGCCGGGAGCCGAGCCGGGGAGCCGAGCCTGCTATCCCGCCGCCATGTCCGGGCCGGGCCGCAACGTCTCGTCGAGGTGGTGGCCGAGTTCCAGCAGGCCACGTGCGATCGACACGGCCTGACGGTGGCGCTCGGCGAGTTCCGGCGACGGCCGGCCCCGGTCCGTCGGTTCCGCGTCCGCTTCCGGGGCGGGCGGCGGCGGGGTGGCTTCCTGTACCGCGTCCCAGGCCTCGCGGGCGACCTGCTCCGCCACCCGGTCGTCGATGAGGCCGGTCGTACGCCAACGTTCCAGATCGGCCCCCGGCCCCACGCCTCCCGGACCGGTGAGGCTCCCGTCCTGCTCCGGTGACGTCCGCGCGAGGAAGGCGTCGATGGCCAGACGCGCCTCGTGGACATCGCCCGAATCGGCTGCGCCGCGAGAGCCAGGTTGCGTTGTCATGAGGGCAACTTAACGCGACCGATCCGTCTGGTACCGCAGGGCGCGAGCGAGCGTCACACGGGTGGACAAGAGGAGCGACCCCCCGCCCCCGAGGCCTCAGCGGGCCGCGGTCCAGGGAGTGAGCCCCCAGCGGAACGTGTGGAGGTCGCCGGGCGCGAGCTCCACCAGGCCGGACCCGCTCCGGAACGCGTCGGGCGGGCAGGACATGGGCTCCACCGCGAGGCCTCGCCGCCGGTCCGGGACGGGCAGGGTGTCACCGGTGTACACCTGGAGGTACGCCGCCCCCTCGCCCAGCCACAGATCGCTGCCGTGGGACCCCGAGGGGTGCGCCAGGCGCACCACGGCCCGGCCGGCGGAGTTCCGTTCCAGTTCGGCGAACGGGGTGTCCAGGTGCTGCGGGCCGAGCACGCGCGGCGCCCGGAAGTCGTACTCCGTGCCCTCCACGGGTCGCGGAGTGACGGGCGCCCCCTGATCGGCGGGCGGCAGCCACGCCCGGGCCGGGAGGGTCACCACGGCCTCGTCGACCTGTTCGGTGCCCACCGTCAGGTAGGGGTGTTGGCCGACCCCGTACGGTGCGGCGCTCCCACCGAGGTTGCGTGCCGTCACGGTCACCGCCAGCCCCTCGGACCCGAGCGCGTACTCCGCACGGACGCCGAGGTGGAACGGGTAGCCGGGCTGCGGGAAGAGGGTGGTCCCGAGCAGGATCCGGTCCTCGGCGCGCTCCAGCGGCTCCCACGAGGCCCAGCGGAGCAGCCCGTGAATGGCGTTGCCGGCCTCCGGTTCGGTCAGCGGGAGCTGGAGCTCCTCGCCCTTCCAGTCGTACCGTCCGCCGCTGACGCGGTTCGGCCAGGGTACGAGGAGCTGCCCACGACCCCCCGTGATCGGCTCATCGGCGGTGTAGCCGTCCAGGACGCGCCGCCCGCCGACGGTGTAGTCGCGCAGCCCGGCTCCGAGTTCCACCACGACGGCGCTGTGCTCACCGCTGCGCAGCAGGAACTGCTGTCCGGTCGGGCTCTCGGGCATCGGGCCTCCAGGTCGGGGTGCGGGCGAACGGACGGGTGCGGGCGGAGCGGACGGGTGCGGGCGGCGATTACGGGGCCGCCGGTGTCGGGGCGGGCTTCGGAGCGGGGGCCGGGGAGAGCCGGATGGTGAGGACGTAGGACACCACGACCGCGACGATCACGACCGGCATCACGGTGAGGCCCTGCGTCCCCAGGAGAAGGGTGGCCAGCAACACGGAGGTCATCGGCAGCTTGAGCATCGCCACGCACATCGCACCGACACCCATGGCGAAGCCGGAGGTCACGTCCAGCCCGGGCAGCTGCGCCATAACCAGGCCGAGCGCCGCTCCCACGAACATCGAGGGGAAGACCGGGCCGCCGCGGAAGCCGCTGAGGGACAGGGAGTAGGCGAGCGCCTTGCAGAGCACGAGGAGAACCAGGGCCCCCACCGAGTAGCCCGCGTGGTCCGCCAGCAGCGGCCCGAGCGCGTCCTGGCCGGAGTAGAGGATCTCGGACGCCTCCTTGCCCGTCGACTCGGCGTACACCAGCGCGACCACGCCCACGAGAGCGCCGACCAGGACGGTGACCGGCACTCGTCGACGTTCGACCCGTCGCTGGAGGGACAGGCCCATCCGGCGGATCCCGGTCCCGCCGAGGGCGGCCACCACCCCGATGACGACGGCCCAGCCGAACCCGGCGAGGTCCGGGCGCGCGGCCTGCGGCACTTGATGGAGGACCAGCGAGAAGGTGCCCAGGCCCGTCCACGACCCCAGGCCGGTGAAGAAGAGCGCGCCGATACCGGCCGAGAGCAGGCCCGGCACCAGGACGATCGCCATCGTCGCCCCGCCGAGACCGGCGGCCTCCATCAGGAGGAAGGCGCCGAGGAGCGGCGAGCCGAGCAGCGTGCTGACGGCCGCGAAGCTTCCGGAGGCTCCCAACACGGCCATCGCCTCGGGCTGCATGCCCCGCTTCATCGCCCGGCCGAAGAACACGGCCAGGCCACCGCCCAGCGCGATGAGGGGCGCCTCGGGACCGAGTACCACGCCCGCGCCCAACGAGGCCGCCGCAGCGAGTGCGATACCGGGGAGGTCGACGGGCTTCGGCGTGCCGGTGGCGACGAGGCCTTCGGCGGGCTTGTGCCCGGCCTCGCCCGGCAGGTGGCGGATCGTCAGCGCCACCAGCAGCCCGGCGAAGGCCAGCAGGGGGATGGGCCACCACGACGGCGTTCCGTGAAAGCCGAGCGCTCGGGGAAGGTCGGTGTAGGTCAGCGACTGGAGTTCGGACACGAGCGCGAGGAATCCGAAGGCCGCCGCGGCGATCGGGATGCCGAGGAGCGCCGTCATCACCAGCAGAACGGCGTACCCACGCGTGCGGATCACCGCGAACGGATCCGGCGGCGCCGGGGCGGGCGATCCGGCGGGGGTGGCTGACATGCTCATCGTCTCCTCGGCAGCTGAGGCCATCTGCAACGCGGCGGCCGACAAGTCCCGATGATTGGTACCACGTGACGGCCGCACGATCCGGAAGGTCCGGCGCGCGAGGTCCAGGGGAACGTGCCCACCGTCATCCCTCCGGACCAATCGGCGGCCGCGGGACCGATCACGGCATCAGGGCGGCGGGGGCTCCGCCGAAGGCGTCAGCAGGACGGCGACGTCGCCCGCGGCGGGCGACGGCAGCGTCGACTCGGTCGCGGCGGTGAGCTGTCCGTCCGGGCGCACCAGGAACAACATGTCGTGCCCGGCCGGGATGAGCCCGTCGACCATCGTGCGGGTGACGATGCGGGCGCCCGCCGCGTACCGACGGGCCAGTTCGGGCCGGTTCAGGCCGGCGGAGAACAGGACCTCGCTGCCCGTGTAGGGGGCGACCACGCCGTGGCTGCGGGTGGGTGGCATGAGGCGGTGGACGGGACCCTCCGCCGTCTCCTTGAGGGTCATGACGGCGAGGGCGTTGAAGTCGTCCTCGTCGGTGAGCAGGAGGACATCGGTGATCCCCTCCAACTCGGCTCCGGCTCCGGTGGCGGCGGCGAGGAGTTCGCCGGGGGCCAGCTCCAGGCCCGCGTCCTTGATGCTCTGACGCTGGCGGTCGAGGCCCGCCCACATCAGGACGTCCAGGCCCGCCGAGCGCAGCGCGCCCCCCAGTTCCACCACCCAGGGATCGCCGCCGACGAGCAGGGGCCGCGAGCGTGCCGAACGGCGGACGTCGAGGAACCGCGCGGCGGGAACGGCGGTCAGGCCGTAGAGCATGACGGTGGCGACGATCACGATGAAGGTGGCCGGCAGGATCTTGTCCGCGCCCTCGATGCCGGCCTGCACGAGCGCGGCGGAGAAGGTGGCCGCGGTCGCCGCGGCGACGATGCCGCGGGGCGCCATCCAACCGATGAACCATCTCTCCCGGTAGGGGACATCGGTACGGACGGTCGACAGCAGCGCCACCAAGGGTCTGACCACGAGAACGAGAGCAGCGGCGAGGCCGAGGGCCGGCAGCACGACATGGCGCAGCGACTGCGGGGTGACGGTGGCGGAGATCCCGATGAACAGCAGCCCGATGATCAGCGAGACCAGGGTTTCGAAGAACGGCCGGCGTGCCGGCATGTCCAGCCCCGGCAGATTGGCCAGGGCCATGCCCATCACGACGGCGGCGATGAGGCCGGTGTCGTCCCGCAGGGCGTCGCAGCCGGCCGCCACCGCGATCACGGCGGCGAACTGCGTGGTCGTGCCGAGCACTTCGTCGAGCGTGAGGCAGCGGAGCAGCAGCCAGAGCACCGCCGCTCCGACGGCGCCGCCGATCAGCCCGATCGCGGCGCTGACGCCGAACGCGCCCAGTTGGGCGGCCAGACCGGGCTGGCCTCCGGCCAGCACTCCGTGGAAGACGAGCGCGCCGAGGATGCCGCCGACCGGGTCGATCAGGGAGCCTTCCCAGACGAGGACGCGTTGCAGCCGCTCCCTCGGGCGGACGAACTTGAGCAGCGGTCCGACGACGGTCGGGCCGCTGACCACGAGGATCGCGCCCAGCATCACGGCCGCGTTCAGCGACATGCTCATGATGGGGACGGCGAGCAGCGCCGCCGACACGAAGGTGATCAGGGCGCCGAGCCAGATGAGCCTGACGACGACCGTGCGGGTGTGGCCCTTGAGACGGTGCAGGTCCAGGCCGAGTCCGGCGTCGTAGAGGATCACCGCGACGGCGAGCGAGACCAGCGGGGAGAACGCGTCGCCCAGCAGCTTCTCCGGGTTGACGTCGTCGGTCAGGACGCCGGCGATGAACCCGGCCGGCAGCAGCAGGAGGATCGCCGGCACGCGCAGCAGGTTCGCCAGCAGTTGGCAGGCGACGGCAAGGGTCACGATCAGCCCGACGCCGATGAGTACCTGGCTCGATGTCATAGCGGCCCTCCTGGGATGCCGTACCGGCCTAACCCGCGACCCGGACGACGCCGCGGCCGACGCGGACCGACGCCGGCCGCTCGACGCGCCGGGGCGTCACTCGCCCACGTCCTCGTCGGTCAGCGGTTCCAGCACGCCGTGGGTGTCGAGGCGGTACAGGACGACCAGCGCGGGGACGATCAACACCAGGGCGACGAGCGCGACGATGAGCATCCACTGGAGCGGGGCGCTCGCTCCGGCGCCCTGCTGCACGGTCAGCGAGGTGGGCACCAGGTAGGGCCGCTGCGCGAACCCCCAGGCGGCGACGAGCAGTGCCACGACGGCGACCGAGGAGTACCGCGCCCATCCCGCCGCCTTGCCGGAGATCAGCCAGGCGGTGACCGCCAGAGCCACCACGGAGATCAGCAGGAGGGCGAGCCCGGCCCCGTGGGTGAGTCCGTGATGGACGTACGACGCGTGGGGGTCGGTCACGGTCAGGCCAAGCACGCCGATGATCAACAGCGCGCCACAACTGATCCATGCCCGGAAACGGAAGTAACCCATCAGGTCGGGGGCGTCGAAGCGGCGGGCGTCCACGGTGAGGAACACCGCCCCCAGGAAGGCGGTGGATGCCACCGCGACGAGCCCGGCCATGATCGAGGTGGTGTTGGCCCAGGCATGGGCCGTGGCGGGGGTCCCGGGAGCGACGCGCCCGGAGGCCACCGAGCCGATGGCCGTTCCCAGGAAGAACGGCGTGAGCAGGGAAGAGACGGCGAACATGGCGCCGTAGATCCGGCGTCCGGCGAGCCCCCTGGTCGGCTTGCGCAGCGCGAACCCGGCGCCGCGCAGGACCAGGCCGATGGCGGCGAGTGCCAGAGGGAGCCAGAGCGCCGTGAACACGGTCTGGAAGAACACCGGGAAGCCGGTCCACATCAGGATGAACGCGAAGATCAGCCAGACGTTGTTGACCTCCCAGACCGGGGCCATGGCGTGGTCGATCAGCCAGCGGGGTCGTTTGCCGCGCTCGGCCCCACCGGCCAGCAGATCCCAGAAGCCGGCGCCGTAGTCGACGCCGCCACCGCAGGCGTAGGCGGCGATCACGAGCAGCAGGATCCAGGCGACGATGCTCGCGGTCACAGTTCGCTCCCGGGGTCTCGACGGGTACCCGGTGCGCCGGCGGCCGTCTCCGGGCGGGGACCGTACGGCGTGTCCGTCTCCGGGGTGTCGGAGAGCACGCGCGCGGATCCGGCGTCGGCGAGCCGCCACCGGGTGCGCATCTTGAGCAGCACGCCGAGGAACGCGCCGAAGATCAGAACGTAGATCACCACGACGAGGCCGAACATGATCCACAGGGAGGAGGCGGGCGTACCGGTCACCGCCTCGGAGACCCGCATGTTCTGGTACACGATCCAGGGCTGGCGCCCCACCTCGGTCATGATCCAGCCGCACTCCACGGTCACGATGCTCGCCGCGCCGGCCACGGCCGCGCACCGGAAGAACCACCGCGATTTCGGCAGGTCACGATGCCGCCACCAGCACCAGGCGTACCAGAGCGCCAGCAGGATCAGCACACTCCCGATCGTCGCCATGATGTCGAACGCCCAGTGCGCGATGGTCGCCTGGGTGGCGGTGGGCCGGTCGGAGGCGGGTACCGAACTCAGGCCGGTGACCTTCGTGTCGGGACTGAACCCGGCCAGGATGGAGTCCAGCTGCGGGATCTTGATCCCGCCCTTGATGCTGCCGTCCTCCTGGAGCCGCCCGAACAGGTACTCGGGCACATGCGTGTCGGTCTTCCACACCAGCTCCGCGGCGGCGAACTTGATCGGCTGCTTGATGAAGACCTGCCGCGCGATGTTGTCACCCAGAAAGAACTGCACGGGGGTGAGGATCGTGGCGAGGGTGAACGGCACGGTGAAGCCGAGACGGTGGTAGCGGTCGCGACGGCCGCGCAGCCAGCCGACGGCGTACACACCGGCCACCACGTAGCCCGCGGTGAGGAACATCGCAACCACGAAGTGCCAGTACTGCGGGCCGAACATCGGTGTGAAGATGGCCTGTTGCACGCTGACGTTCACGGGCCGGCCGTTGGCGTCGAGGGTGAAGCCCTGGGGGGTGTTCATCCACGAGTTGGCGGCGATGATGCCGAACGCGCCCATCAGCGCCGCGATCGGCATCGGGACGCCCAGCCAGAAGTGAGTCTTCGGCTTCAGACGGCGCCAGCCGTAGAGGTAGATGGCGATCAGGATCGCCTCCAGGAAGAAGGCCCACGCCTCGATCCCGAAGCCGAGCCCGAAGACATCGCCCCAACGCCCCATCATGCCCGGCCAGAGCAGCCCGAACTCGAAGGACAGCACGGTTCCGGTGACGATGCCGATGGCGAACTGGACGGCCATCACCGCGGACCAGCGGCGGGCCAGCAGCAGCGCCACCGGATCGGAGGTGCGCAGCCCCCGGTAGTGCATGACCAGGGTGATGAAGGGCAGTGCCACGCCCAGGGGCACCAGGATGATGTGCGAGGCCAGGGTGAAAGCCATCAGCTCCCGTGCGGGCAGCAGTTGCGCGGGGGCATCCGCCAAGAGGTGTGCCGTGGTGCTCATACGGGTCTCCGTGGCTCGTTCCGGGCGACCGAGGAGTCGGCCGGTGGGCTGGACGGGGAGGGGGGAGGCGCGGCCGTGACGTCCGGATCCGCCGCGGTGAAGGCGCGCTCACGACGCGAACCGGAGGCGAAGACCACGGCCCAGCTGAGCAGGGCGCCCGCCCGGCTGCGGAAGCCGGTCAGGAAGACGATGTGGATGAACAGCCAGATCAGCCAGCCGATCAGCCCGGAGGCGTGGAAGCGGCCCATCTTCACGACGGCCCTGCCCCGCGAGATGTACGCCGCACTGCCGAGGTCCAGGTACCGGAAGGGGCGGGGCTCACGGGTCCTGCCCTCGACGGAGTGCCGGATCCGGCGGCCGGCGTAGGCACCGCTCTGCATCGCGACCTCGGCGAGTCCGGGCAACTTGTCCAGGCTCATCAGGTCGCCCACCACTCGGATCTCCGGATGGCCGGCGATGCTGAGGTCGGGCTCCACCCGGATGCGGCCCGCCCGGTCCTGCTCGGCGCCCGTCGCCCGTGCCAGCGCCGTCGCCAACGGTGGCGCCTCGACCCCGGCGGTCCAGAGCACCGTGCGCGCCTCCACGCGGTCGCTGCCGCCGTCCTTGCGGCTCACCGTCAGGCCCCTGTCGTCGACCTGGGTGACGATCGACCGGAGGTGGACCTCGACGCCGAGGTCGTCCAGGGTCCGGGCGGCGCGGTGGGACAGCACCGGCCCGAAGGCGCCCAGCACACCGTCCGACCCGTCGAACAGCAGGACCCGGGCCTGGCCGGGGTCGATGGTGGAGAACTCCCGCTCAAGCGTGTGGCCGGCGATCTCCCGGATCTGCCCGGCCAACTCGACCCCGGTGGGACCGCCACCCACGAGGGCGAAGGTGAGCCACTGCGCGCGTTCCAGGGGGTCCGTGCTCGCCTCGGCCATCTCGAACGCCTGGTAGATCTTGGTCCGTACGGCCAGCGCGTCCTTCAGGGTCTTCATCCCGGGGGCGAACGGCGCGAACTCGTCGTGCCCGAAGTAGGACTGCCGGACCCCGATCCCCACGATCAGATCGTCGTAGGGCAGTTCGAGCACGACGCCGTCCGGACGGGTCGCGCGGACGATCCGGCGGGCCACGTCCACGTCGTCCGCCGACGCCTGGAGACAACGGACCCGGGGGTGGCGACGCAGGACGGCCCGCAGGGGCTGGGCGATCTGGCCCTCGGAGAGGATGCCCGACGCGCACTGGTACAGGAGCGGCTGGAAGAGGTGGTGGGCGCAGCGGTCGACGAGGGTCACCTCCACGGGGGCGCTGCGCAGGGCCCGTACGGCGAACAGGCCGGCGAAGCCGCCGCCGAGGATGACCACCCGGCGGTGCGTGACGTGGTCATCCACGGTCGGTTCAGCCTCCGGTGGCGAAGCCGGGGAAGAGCGTCATTCCGCCGTCGACGTAGAGGGTGGTGCCGACGACGTAGTCCATCAGATCGGAGACCAGGACGGTCACGGCGTTGGCGATGTCCTCGGGGTCGCCCACCCGCCGGTAGGGAACCAGCCGCAGGAGATCGGCCTCGGCCTCCGGGGTGTCCCAGGCGCTGCGATTGATGGGGGTGCGGATCGCGCCGGGCGCGACCGCGTTGACCCGGATCCCGCTGGGCGCGAGCTCCTGCGCCAAGGTCTGCATCAGCATCAGCACGCCGCCCTTGGAGGAGGCGTAGTTCACATGGCCGGACCACGGAATGATCTGATGCACCGAGCTCATGCAGACGATCTTCCCGGCCGACCGGGAGACCTCCGGTACGACGCCCCGACGGATGAACTCCTTGGCCGCCTCCCGGGCACAGAGGAACTGCCCGGTGAGGTTGACGTCCAGCACCTTCTGCCACTGCGCGACGGTCATCTCGGTGACGGGGGCATCGCGCTGCAGCCCCGCGTTGGCCACCATGATGTCGATGGTGCCGAACTCCTCGACCATGCGGTCGACCATCCCGACGACCTGGTCCTCCTGGGAGACGTCCGCCTGATGCGCGTACGCCCGCACCCCGAAGGACTTGATCTCCTCGACCACTTCCTCGGCCGTTTCCGGTCCGAAGACGTAGTTCACGACGACATCGGCGCCTGCCTGGCCCAGGCGGATCGCGGTGGCCTTGCCGATGCCGGAGTTCGCACCGGTCACCAGGGCCTTCTGCCCTCTGACGATCTGCGGCCCCCGCTCCCGCCCCTTGTCCACAGCTGAGGTCACTGATCTCTCCCGTCCTTGGCCGCACACAGGTACCGGGCCACCCTTCCCAGCGGCTCCCGCGCGATCGGGAACGGCTCGCCGCCCTCGGCCGTTCGGGCAGTGATCTCCCCTCGAACAGCGCAAGCGGACCCCCGGGCGTGGGCGTCGCCGCGTATGGGTCGTGCGGTCCGCACGCTTCGGAGAGGCCGGGTGGACGCGCGCGGATAGCGTTGGACACCCCCCGCCCCGGTCGGGCCTGGAAAGTGGACACGGCCCGGCCCGAGTCTGTGCGCCATGAACGGTCCGACCGCGGGCAGCCCGCGGCGGGCCACCGCCGGGCGCGCCCTGTCATCACACCCGCACACTCGTCACACCCCCCAAGGAGCATCACCATGATCTCGACCACCCGCCCCTCCCGTGCCATGACCGTGCTGGTCACCGCCGCGGCCCTCTGCGCCACGACCGCCACCACCGCCCACGCCACCGGCGCCCACCCCGCAGGTGCCGACCTGCGGCCGCCGAAGATCGTCGCGGACTGGGCTCGCGCCTGGAACGGCACCGATCCGCAGGCGCTCGGCGCCCTGTTCACCACCAACGGGACCTACACGGACCTGGGCGTGGGCGTCGCCTTCCGCGGTCGTCAGGAGATCGCCGGGTGGAAGGCCCGCGCCGACAGCCTCATGGACGACGTGCACGTCACGGTGCGCGCCACCCACCGCGACGGCCGCCGCATCACGGTCGACGCCGTCTACGCCGGCCACCTCAAGGGCGCTCCCAAGCCCTTCGCCGTGCGGATGACCACGCTCCTCGACCTCGACGGGAACCGCTGCCGGATCGTCTCCGACGAGGACGACTACAGCCTCGGCACCGTCCTCGCCCAGTCCGGCCTGCCCGCGGACTGGACCCCGTCCGGCAACTGACCGGCCGCCGCGCGCCGCAGCGACCGCGCGGCTGTCACCCGCCGCGCGGCCCCCGAGGCAGCACTGACAGCACCGGCAGGAGCGGGCCAGGAGCGGGTCAAGACGAGCCTGCGGTCCCGGACCCGTTCACGGGGTCCGGGACCGTCCCCCCGAAGGTCCGCACACCCGCAACCCGCGCCCACGTAAGCCTCGCCTCCGAGGGATGTGCCATCCAGGATCCGGTCGCCCCAGGGAGTGCTGAGCCGGCCTGACCTTCGCGGACGTCGTCTGGTGCGACGACCGTGACGCTCGTCGTCCCCCGGGGTTGGAATCGGGCTCAGGCGTTGAGATGCCAGATGGCGGCGTTGAGGGCGGTCGCGAAGGCCACCCACAGCAGGTAGGGGGCCAGCAGGAGCGCCGCCGCGCGGCTCAGCCGGAGGAAGCGGATCAGGGTGATGGTGAGAGTGGCCAGCAACAGGCCGATGTCCAGCAGCGCGAGTCCGTACTGGCGCGCGCCGAAGAACAAGGGTGTCCAGGCCAGGTTCAGGAGCAGTTGCGCGGACCACCAGACGAGGGCGGTCCTCGCGCGGGACCGGTCCGGATGGCGCCACACCAGCCAGGCCGCCACAGCCATCGCGGCGTACAGGACGGTCCAGACGGGTCCGAAGAGCCAGGCGGGTGGCGCCCAGTCCGGCCGTTCCAAAGATCTGTAGACCTCGCCCGCGTCGGCGGACGCGAGCGCGCCCAGAGCCGCGACGCAGTAGGTCACCGCGAGGAAGGCGGCGAGGGCCGCCCAGTTCCGGGCCCCTCGCCGACGTGTCGGTGTCGCGGATGCTGCCACGGCCGGCTCCCGGTGGTTTCGACGTTGCGGCGACGTGCACACCTTCTCTTCCGTCCCGGCCCGGCCACCGGATTCACCCATCTCAGGCGGGGCGGGGCGGGGGAGGGGTGCGGGGGTCGGCGTCGGACCCTGTGCTGGATGGATTCCCTCATGCCAGGATCGGAGAAATCTGTAGCAGCGGTATCAGATGTGCGGACGTCGCGTGATCATGTTTCCGACCTCGCCCTCAAGCGCGCTCAATCGCGCATCGGGTCGAAGAAGATGTCGGTGCCGGTGACCTGGAAGAGCCTGGAAAGTTGTGGGTGGTAGGGGCCGACGACGACGAGGCGTTGCCTGCGGTGTGCCTGGACCAGCGTGTTCAACAGTGAGGAATCGGCGAAGGTCACCGAGGCCAGGTCGACGACGGTCTTGTCGACCCCGTCGAGTTCGGCTGCCTTCAGGGCCTCCCGCAGGGGCCCCGCGGTGGCGGTGTCCAACTCGCCTGAGCACACGATCACGCGAGTGCCGTCAAGGTCGGGCAGCGTGCGCACCCACGTCGCCTCTCCCACGTCTTCTCCTCGATGGTTCTCGGTGCTGCCCTCTGGGACCTCGACTCGGCGGCCTGGAAGCCCTCGGCTCGGTGGGCTCGCAAAAAGAGTACCTTCCCCCGAGGGAAAAACTAACCTGACCACAGTAGAAAAAGTGTGAGTGCGTACCGATGATTGCTTGCCTGATCGGGGTGGCTGTGGCGGGGCTGCTGAGTGGCGTGTCGCGTCCCCGGGCCGGTCGCGGCGGTCGATGGGGCGCGGAGCGGATGGGCCTCCAGGAGGGCGGCCGGGCTCAGCGGGGGAGAGCGGCGATGATCGCTTTGCCCGCGCCGGGGCGCGCCGGGACGATCGTGAGGCTCTGGGCGAGACGCTGGATCATGGGCCAGCCGAAGCCGCCGGTACAACCCGTCCAGTCAGGGGTGCGGCCCCGGGGCTGGGCAGGACTGGGATCCTCGACGGTCACCTGGATGCGGGCGCGGTCGGCGCGCAGCTTCAACGAGGTCACCGCGCCGGCGTGCCGAAGCGCGTTCGTGACGAGCTCGGAGACGAGGAGGAGCACGTTCTGGATGGTGCTCTCGGGCGGCGGCGGATCGAGAGCGGTGAGGAACTTCGTGGCGGCGTCGCGTGCCTGGTCGGGGCGGAGGGGCCGGCAGGTGTGCTGCGCCGAACGGCCGGTATGACCCTCGGGCGTGACCAGACTCTGCATGACACTCTCCGTTCTGTGATCCGTTCTGCGATGACCTCTGTGTGGTTGCCGCTCCACGCGCTTACCCCGCCCGCGCGTGACTATCGGACCGTGGCCATCGGGCTTGGAGGTTGTCTCGCGTGGACGGGTTCCTGAGCTCCTTGCTCCTGCGCGAGGGCGTCGACGGCCGGACCGGGGTGCGCGCCGAGAACGAGCAGCCGAACGACGAGGAAGCCCGTGCAGCCTCCTTCGCGAAGATCGAGCAGGCCGCCAGGACGACCGCACCAACCAGGCCTGGAAGGCTGTCCCACGACGTGACGTGATGTCCGAGCGGCATGATGCCGGTCGTGAGTGCTGATCTGTCGAAGCGTCTGGTCCCTGATGCACTCCCGGAGCTGGTTGCCCCGTTATCGCCTATCGCCGTCGTTCGCGGCTCGACCGCACGGTGGTGGGACTCTTCGGCTACCTGCCGCTTGACCGTCCGGCGTGAACGGAAGGGCTCACACTTCCTGTGCCTTCCTGTGCCTGGCTGCTGTGCGGCGCCCATGCGTCGGAGCCACGCGGCTCATCCGGTTGCCCGCCTGCGTCGATAAGAAACAAGTAAATCCGGTGTGCATGGCTTGGGGGTGTGGGGGCATTCGATTGTTCGGAGGTTGATAATCATGGTTCCCCTGCTTCTTGTTCTTCTGCTCGCTTTGATTCTTTTCGGTGCCGGTTTCGCGGTGAAGATCCTTTGGTGGGTCGCGATCGCGGTGCTGGTGTTGTGGCTTGTCGGGTTCGTTGCCCGTCCGAAGGGTGGGAGCGGCCGCTGGTACCGCTGGTAGACGGGTGTTCCGTCTGTGGTGAACGTGTTGTGGGGTCCGTCCTTTCGGGGGCGGGCCCCACGGTCGTGTCCGGATTCGCCTTTGTGTTCGGGGGTGTGGCCTGCTCTTTCGGGGTCGATCGAGAAAAAGGGTGTGTGGGGTGTGTGGGCGGGGTGGTCGGGGGCAGGCGGCGTTGTGGCGGAACGGCGCCTCTGCGGTGGTGAATGTGCCGGGAGAAAGCCTCCGTTGATTTCGAGTGGTGAGGGAGTTCTTCGTATGACTGAGAATGTGTGGGGTTACCGCGAGACGTCCGGTCGTCTGGCCGGTGCGGACCTGACGGGCTACAAGGTCGAGGCGACGGACGGCTCCATCGGCAAGGTCGACAAGCACTCCGACGAGGTGGGTTCCGCGTACATCGTGGTCGACACCGGTCCGTGGATCTTCGGCAAGGAGGTTCTCCTGCCGGCGGGGACGGTCAGTCGGATCGACGCGGACGACAAGAAGATCCATGTCGATCGGACCAAGGAGCAGATCAAGAACGCTCCGGAGTTCGACAAGGACAAGCACCTCGGTGACGCGGACTATCACCGTCAGGTGGGCGGCTATTACGACGGGCCGCACCGCGTCTGACGGACGCGCGCACACCCCGGGCGGGGGCGACAGCCGAACGGCTGCCGCCCCCGCCGCGCGTCACCGGGGGAGTCCGAAACCTGCCCGATGTGGGCCCGGTTGCGTCCAGCGCGTGAGCGCCGGCCGGCCTGCCCGCGCCACCCCGTGTATCCCAGGCCGATCGGCGTCCTTCTGCCCGGTGTAACCGGGAATCGTGCGGGCACGCGCCTCCAAGCAAGCCGGTTCCGGCTCCAGGCAACCCGGTTCCGCACACCCCGGCTCCAGGCAACCCATTCGTTCAGGAGGACTGCTCTCATGCCTCACCCCCTGGCCGTCAACTCCCCGCGTGCGGCGGCCAGGGTGGCACCGGATCCGGGCGAGTGCTCGGCCATCCGGTCGGAGGAGAGCTTGCCGCGCATCGACGAGCCCCTTCAGGTGGCGCCGGCTGACGCGCGAGAGCTGTCACGTCTGTTCCTGATCCGGCTGAGGGCGTCGGAGGAGGGAACTCGCGAGTACCAGTACGCACGCAACACCCTCATCGAGATGAACATCTCGCTGGTCCGTTACGCGGTAGGGCCCTTTCGCGCCCAGGCCAACGGATGCGTCGAGATCGAGGACCTCATCCAGGTCGGGACCATCGGCCTCATCAAGGCCGTCGACCGCTTCGACCCCGGCCGGCACGTCGAGTTCTCCACCCTCGCCCTGCCCTACATCACGGGCGAGATCAAGCGGTATTTCCGTGACACCACCTGGGCCGCACACGTCCCGCGCCGCCTCCAGGAACTGCGCGCCGAACTCGCCAGAAGCCAAGAAGCCCTGACCGAGGCCCTGGGCAGAGCGCCGGCGGTGAGGGAGGTCGCCGAGTACCTCAGGCTCTCCGAAAGGGAAGTCATCGAGGGGCTGTTGGCGGCCAACGCGTACAACAGTGCCTCCCTCGACACCGCCGGCGACACGGAGGAGCGGTCCGCCGCGGGCACCGACAGCCGGCCGCCGGCCGACACGGTCGGCGACATCGATCCCGCCCTGGACCGTTTCGAGGACTTCCACACCCTCGCCCCCCTCCTTCGCAAGCTCGGAGAACGCGACCGACGGATCCTGCGGATGCGCTTTGCCCAGGAGATGACACAGGCCGAGATAGGCGCCGAACTCGGCATCTCCCAGATGCAGGTCTCGCGCCTCCTCTCGCGTACCTTGGCCCGCCTGCGCAGCGGCATGCTCGCCGACTGAGAACGCGGGAACGAACCGAGCATGCGGGAACGAGCCGAGAACGTGCCGGGTGAGCTGAGAACGCGCGGGGTGAGCTGAGAACGCGCGGGGTGAGCTGAGACGCGCGAGTGAGGCGAGACGCGCGAGTGAGGCGAGACCTCGCGCGTGAGGTGACCTCGCGCGCGAGCAGGACAGGCCTGGCGAGGCGCCTGCCTGCCGGACGGCCGGGCGCGCTACGCTCTGCCGCGAGTTTCAGGTCCGGTCGGGCTGACCGAGCGCTCGACGGCCCGGAGGGCTGCCACCCGGTCACCGGTCCGAGCCGGGGGGCCCGGGCATGCGTCGCGGGAGTCCGGGCACCTGACGGGGAGACTCCTGTTCCGTTCTCGGGGCCCGTCCCGAGCGCCCACGCCCGCCGAGAGGATGCACGATGGCCGACGAGTCCGGAGTGACGGAAGGCAAGCCCCAGAGGCCGCGGTCCCCCGAGGTGGTCGAGCCGCTCCTGGACCTGGAGCTGCGCATGCTGATCAACCTGGTGAACAAGGACGAGGAGAACCGGTCTCATTTCGGCGTGTCGCTGAACATTCCCGGCGGGGTGATCTACGGGCAGGTGATCAGCCGGAGTGCGTACGCGCAGGAATGGGAAACCGCACTGCGTGATCTGCCCGGCGCCGGCGCCGAATCGCTCGCTCGCCTGCCGAGGCTGATCAACCAGGTCCTCGAAGAACAGAGCGAGGAGCAGGAGACCGACCCGCTGCCGCGCTGGGTGCATCTCCAAGACGCCGTCTTCCTGACAGGCGCAGCGAACCAGACCATGCGCTACGGCCTGTGGCGTGGACGCCTCGCCGACATCGTCGGCTGGTCCCTTTCCATTCCGTCCTGAACGGTGCGCACGTACCGGACGGTGACGGGCCTCAGCTTCCCTCGGTCGCTGCGACCGCGCGTCTGACGGCGCCCACGAGGCACCAGGTGCGCTGCCCGCACGGTTTCCGGCCACGCCTCCTGGGCTCACCCCGCGCCGCCTGCGCTTCAGCTGTTTGAGATTCCGTGGAAGTGGCGGAAACCAGATGGGGTTCCCATCCGACTACGGGGGAGAGGCAGTCGGACCCGGCGTCCGGTGCCTCGTATTCCGGACAGGAACGACGGCGGGCGGAGACACGAGGTGAGGGGTATGCGCGGCGGTTGCCGCAAGCGGGGGCGAGCACGGTTCGCCCGATCCGGCCCGAACTCTCACGACTCCCGCCCCGCCCGGTCTCCCGTCACACTTCCCGGCTCAGCCGCACCCCTGGGGGAACGCACGTGACGTCGATCACCGATCATGAACCGCTCAGACCGGCGGCGCCGCCGCAGGAGCCCGCTCCCGGGCGTTCCTGGCAGGGTGTGCGTGCCCTGTTGGTGAGGATGCACTTCTACGCGGGGGTGTTCGTCGCCCCGTTCCTGCTCGTGGCGGCCCTCACCGGACTGATCTACACCTTCACTCCGCAGCTCGACCAGCTCGTGTACGGAGACCGGCTCCAAGTCGAGCAGGTCGGCGATCAGGCCCGACCGCTGTCCGCGCAGATCGCCGCGGCTCGTGCCGCGTACCCGGAGGGCTCGCTCGCCTCCGTCACCACGGCGGCGGAGCCCGAAGACACCACACGCGTCGTGCTGTCCCTGCCCGAGCTCGGAGAGAAGCAGCGCACCGTCTTCGTCGACCCCTATACCGCGGAGGTCCAAGGCGAACTCACCACCTGGTTCGGGTCGACACCGCTGACGACGTGGCTCGACGACCTGCACCGCAACCTGCACCTCGGCGAGACGGGCCGCCTCTACTCGGAAGTCGCGGCCAGCTGGCTCTGGGTGGTCGTCGCCGGCGGCCTCGTGCTGTGGGTCGGTCGTAGCCGGGGACAACGCGCCCGGTCCGCCCGTGGCGTGCTGCTCCCGGACCGGGCCGCGCGCGGAGTGCGCCGTACCCGCAGCTTCCACGCGGCCACCGGAGTCTGGCTCGCGCTCGGCCTGTTCTTCCTGAGCGCCACCGGTCTGACCTGGTCTCACTACGCCGGCGAGCGGTTCGGGCAACTGCTGGACGCGACCAAGGGGCACGCACCCGAACTCGACACGGCGCTGCCCGGGACCCGATCGCCGGCCGGTGGGGAAGGCGGGGAACACGCCGGCCACGGCGGCGATCACGGCGGTGAGAAGAGCGAGGGGCCGGATCCGGCCGCGTTCGACGCCGCACTCGCCGCGGCCCGGGGCGCCGGGCTGGGCGGCACCGTCGAGGTGAAGCCCGCGGCGGACGCCTCCAGCGCCTGGGTCGTGGCGCAGAAGGACAACGTCTGGCCGGTGCACTACGACCAGGTCGCCGTGGACACCGGCACGGGAAAGGTCACCTCGCACAGCCGGTGGGCCGACTACCCACTGCCGGCGAAGCTCAGCAAGCTCGGCGTGCAGGGGCACATGGGCGTCCTTTTCGGCGTCCTCAATCAGATCGTGCTGGCCGTCATCGCGCTCGGTCTGGTGCTGGTGATCGTGTGGGGCTACCGCATGTGGTGGCAGCGCCGACCCACCCGCGCGGAAGGCAGGGCCACCCTCGGCCGCGCCCCGGTCCGCGGTACGTGGCGTAGGCTGCCGATTCCCGTGCTGGTGGTGGGAGTTCCGCTGGTGGCCGCGCTGGGTTGGGCGATGCCCGTGCTGGGAGTGACACTGCTCGCCTTCATGCTGGGCGACCTGGCGGTCGGCCTGGTCCGCCGGGTTCGGACCGCCCGGCCGACACCCTGACGAGGCCGTCCATCGGCGGTCCGCTCACCGGACGGGCCCCGGCTGCGCAGCGCTGCCGGGACCCCGTTCGGTTCAGAGCCGCCGTCGCTCTGCTCCCGGATGCCCGGACGCCGGAGCCGGGGGAGCGGCGGGTGCTTTCGGGGCCCTGGGTCGGCCGCGGCTCGGGCGGAGCTGATTGAGCTACTTGACGGCTCTGCGGAGGGCCA
This sequence comes from Streptomyces sp. NBC_01426, assembly GCF_036231985.1. Taxonomy (GTDB): domain Bacteria; phylum Actinomycetota; class Actinomycetes; order Streptomycetales; family Streptomycetaceae; genus Streptomyces. The sequence continues at coordinate 510,868 of NZ_CP109500.1, read as the reverse complement.
CCGGTATGCCGGTCGGGCAGGCTGGGTGCGGAGGTGATCGCGGTGACGCACGAGGATCCGTCCCGTCAAGCACGGCGGAGTGTTCCCGGGGACGTGGACCTGGCGGTGCTGGACGCCCTGTTCACGCAGTCACCGGTAGGGCTCCACGTCCTGGACACGGAGCTGAGGCTGGTGCGGATCAACACCGCCACGCGGACCATGCACGACGTTCCCGTCGAGGCACTGCTGGGGCGTCCCTTCACCGATGTCTTCCCCGGCCTGACCGCGATTGGGGAGGTGACGCAGATGATCCGCGGTGTGTTGAAGACCGGAGTACCGGTGCGAGAGCACCTGGTGCGTTCGCGGCTGGACCCGGATCAGGGGCGGGAGAGGACGCGCTCGGTTTCCGTCTTCCGCCTCAGCGACGAGCGGGGAACGATTCTGGGGGTGGCGGTCGCGGCGGTCGACGTCACGGAACCGCAGGAGGCGCGGGCCCGACTGGGGGTCCTCGACGGGGTGCGTGAGCGCGTGGGGCAGACCCTCGACGTCATCGCCACCTGTCAGGAGCTGGCAGACGCCCTGGTGCCGGCCTTCGCCGACATCGCCGTGGTGGAGGTGGTGGAGGCGGTGGTGCGCGGCGAGGAGCCCCCGACGGGCCCGCTCGCTCAGGACGTACCGCTGCGCCGCGCCGCCTTCCAGGCACGTGGCGAACGCCGACAGGCTCAGGCCCACCCCGTGGGCGACGTGCGGAGTCTCGGCAACCCCACTCCCTACAGCCAGACCCTGATCGACCTCAGGCCCCGGATCGTTCCCCTGGGCGATGACAGCCCGTGGCTGGGGGCCGACCCCAAGAGGGCGGGCGCCATTCGTTCCGCGGGAGCCCACAGCCTGCTCGTGGCCCCTCTGGCCCTGCGGGGCAGGGTTCTGGGTCTGGTGAGCCTCTATCGCACCGACGGGTCCGATCCCTTCGGCAAGGGCGATCTCGGTCTCCTGCGACAGGTGAGCGCCCATACCGCCCTCTGCGTCGACAACGCCCGCCGATACACCCGCGAGCACACCATCGCGGCCACGGTCCAACGCCATCTGCTGCCGCGCCATTCCATGGGGCAGAGCACCGTCGAAACGGCCCACCTGCACGTTCCCGGCGGCAACGGGGGCGGCGGCTGGTTCGACGCGATCCCCCTGTCGGGCGCGCGCACCGCCCTGGTCGTGGGCAACGTCGCCGGACACGGCATTCACACCGCGACCACCATGGGACAGTTGCGCACCGTCATCCACTCGCTGGCCGCGTTGGACCTGGAACCGGACGAGCTCCTCGCCCGCCTCAATGACACGGCCCGCTTCCTGGCGGCGGAACGCGCGGCCCAACCGACCGGTGACCCGATGTACGAACAGCCGCTCTCCGCGAGCTGCCTCTACGCGGTCTACGACCCCTTCGCCCGCACCTGTACGTTCGCCTGCGCCGGCCAACCGACGCCACCGGTGATCGTCCGTCCCGACGGCGGCACCGAAACAGTGGAGCCGGCCATCGGGCCCGCACTGGGTGGCGAAGGCTGGCCCTTCGCCACCACGACCGTCGCACTCGACGAGGGCACCACCCTCGCCCTCTACACCCCCGGGCTCCTCGCCACGGCCCAAGCCGAAACGGGGGACGCCACCGGCCCGGGCCTTCTCGGCGATGTCCTCGCCCGTCCGGGCCGATCCCTGCAGGATCTGTGCGACGAAGCCCTGTACGCACTGGGGCCCGGCAGCCGCGACGGTGACGCGGTACTGCTGCTCGCCCGCACCCACGCCTTCCCCACCCACGCCACGGCCACCTGGGACCTGGCCGACGAGTTCACCGAGGCTGCCGCCGCCCGCGGGCACACACGCCGCACGCTCAAGGGCTGGAACGTGGACGACGACACGGCGGCCGCCACCGAACTGATCGTCAGCGAACTGGTCACCAACGCTCTCCGCCACGGCAACCCGCCCCTGCGGCTACGCCTCATCAAGGACCGCACCCTCACCTGCGAAGTCCACGACACGAGCACCACCAGCCCCCACCTGCGCCACGCCCGCGCCGTCGACGAAGGCGGCCGCGGCCTGTTCATCGTCGCCCAACTCGCCCAGCGCTGGGGCACCCGCCACACCCCCGGAGGAAAGACCGTCTGGACCGAACAGGACCTGACGCCCTGACCCCGGCAGGGCATGAACGCAGTTCCGGGCCGCCACCGGGTGTACGCGCAGAACTCCCGCCCACGGGGGGCGTTGATCGAAGCGGCATCCGAGACGGAGGAGCGGATCCGGGTCGGTTTCTGGGTGGCGGATCGAGGGCGCGCACCAGGACGCGCCCCCGCCCGGGGCGGATCGATTACGCGCCGAGGTGGGGCAGCGGGCCCGCCGGGTAGGGGATCTCCGCCGGAAGGAGGGCCCGCGCCGCCGCGTCCTCGCCGGCTCGGACCAGGCCGTGGATCTCCCGGACCTGCGGGGTGACGTCGCGGATGGCGACCGTCCACTCGTCGGCGTACGCGCGCGAGAGGGGCCCGGCCAGACCCAGTTGGAGCGAGCGGTGGGGCAGCGGGTTCAGGTGCAGGTCGCGTTCCGGGTCCCACTGGACGCGGGCGGAGCTCTCCCGCAGGGCCCGCTTCCAGGTCGCCACGTCGGGATGGATGCCGTGTTCGTGGTGCGAGAGGCAGGCGTGGCGCAGCGCGTGGTCGAATCCCTCGCGGGTGATCTCGACGGCCAGAACCGTCTCCTGGTCGGTCTTGCCGCCCCAGCCGCAGCGGTACATCATCCACAGGAACGACGGCTTGATCCACGTCATCCGTTCCCGCTTCCAGGCCGGCGGGAATCGTCCCTCGCGGGCGGCCGGAACCCCCAACAGGGGGGAGTACGCCTGGTAGACGGTGACGGTGTCGGCGGTGTGTGCCGCGCGGATCTGGCGGTTCGGAACGTCGTGCATGCCCCCAGGATGCCTGGCGCGTACGGCCTCCGGCCGGCGGATTTCCCCCCCCCGGGGCGGCGGGCCGCGCCCATCCTCCGCTCCTCCGCGTGCGGTCGATGGGGCCGGGCTACTCCAGCCAGGTTCCCTCGCGCATGAGCACCCTGCCGCGCAGTTCCGCCTCGCCTCGCCAGGCGCGCACGGATCGGGGTGGGCTGTCGACACCCATATGGCCCCCGGGGACCCGCGGGACCTCGGGGGCCGTGTCACACGGCGAAGGTCCGGCGCCGGCGGTGCTCCGCTGCCAGGTCGGCCGCGGCGTGGCGCGCGGCCGCCGCGTGGTGCGGAGCGTGCCAGGCGTGGGCGACACGTTCGGCGAGGGCGTAGGCGTCGGCCGCCGCCCGGGTATCACCGAGGAGGCGGTGGAGGTCCCCCAGGGGGTGGGCGAGGGGGCGGGTGGCGTAGGCGGCTCCCGCCGCGCCGCCGAACTGGTCGCGGATCGGCAGCAGGTGCTCGATCAGTGTGCCGGCGGCCTCGGTGTCGGCGTGCAGGACCGCGAGTTCGCAGCGGTAGTCGAGCTCGACACCGTAGAGGTGGTCCGTCACCGGTCGCGGGGCGAAGCGCACCTCCCGTGCCTCGTCCAGCCGCCCTTGGCGGGCCAGGAGCAGCGAGTGCGCCACGGCGACGGGCGCGCCGACGGCCTCGTGCACCTCGCGGACACTGCGCTCGATGTCGGCCGTCCGCCCCTGGGTGAAGCGGATGGTCCACAGGCCGAGGGTGCGGGGGCCCGTCGCGTGGTGCGCCCCGACGCGCTGGAACAGTTCGTCCGCCTGGGCGTAGCGTTCTTCCGCCTCCGTGAACCGTCCCGCGATGGCCGCCAGCATGGCGCGGGTGGTGGCGTTGATGCCCCGCGCCCACAGCATTCCGTAGCGGTGCGCGAGGTCCAGGCCCTCGGTGGTGTGTCGGTGGACCGCGCCGGGGTCGTTGCGGGCGGCCGCCGTCATGGCGTCGAGGTGTTCGCACACCCAGCGGTACGCGGGCAGGTCGTGTTCCCCGGCCAGCTCGCGCAGTTCGGCGATGAGTGGCGGCCGGTCCGCGCCCTGCAGCTCGTGCGGCAGCAGCTTGGCCGAGGTCATCAAGGCCGAGGCGAGCAGCCGGGGTTCGCCGTCGGAGCGGGCCAGCTCCAGCTGGGCGTCGGCCGCCTCACGGGCGCGCGGTGCGTCCTCGCCGGCCACGGCGTCCGCGAGGACCTGGAGCACGCGGGCGCGGGTCGCCCCGTTCAGGGAGTGGTCCCGGGCGAGGCGCTCCAGGCGGGCCAGCGCGGTCCGGTCGAACAGCCCCTCCAGTCGACTGCGCCAGGGCGAAGGCTCGGTCCAGGCTCCGTAGACCGCGGCGACCAGGTCGTCGCGGCCGGCGCGCACCGCGAGCTCCACCGCCCGTTGCCGGGTGTGGCGGGCGGCGTCCGTGGCGCCGGCGCGGACCTGTGCGCCGAGCAGGCGCATCAGGAGGGCGAGGGTGGCGTCGGGGGCCGCGTAGGGATCGGTGGTGGCCGCGCCGTGCACGTCGAGCGCCTGCGCGATCAGAGCGACCGCCACGTCGTGCGCGTACCTGTGTTCCGCCAACTCGGCGGCGCGCAGCGCGTAGTCGACGGCCAGCGGGGCGTTCGCGGCCCTGCCCGAGCGGGCGAAGTGGTGGGCGAGCGCGGCCAGGTCCCCGGGCCGCTGCCGGTGCAGCGTGCGGGCGATCCGGTCGTGCAGGCGCGCTCGTCGTACGCCGGACAGGTCGGTGTAGACGGTGTCGCGGACCAGCGCGTGTACGAAGCCGACCCGGCCGGGCGCCGGCTCGGTGAGCAGGTCCGCGGCGAGCGCGGCGTCGAGCCCTTCGAGCACGGTCTCCTCGTCGACATCGGCCGCCTCGACCAGCAGGGCGACATCGGTTTCCAGACCGACGACGGCGGCGAGGCGCACGACCGCCAACCCGGCGTCGGGAAGCAGGGCCAAACGCCTGCGCAGCACGTCCCGGACGCCCTGGGGGACCTCGGAGAGCGCCACCAGCGCGCCCTCACGATCGAGCAGCCGCGCGCTCTCCCAGACGTAGAACGGATTGCCGCCGGTCCGCGCGGTGATCGTGGCGACCGTGGCCCGGTCCACGGGCTCACGGCAGACGGCGTCGACGACGGTCGCGACGTCGCGCGCCGGCAGCCCGCCGAGCGCGATCCGGTGCGGAAGGCGGGCGGCGAGCCGGGCGAGGCTGGTCACCAGCCGGTCGGTCACCTCGGCGGGGCGGTAGCAGGCAACGGTGAACAGGGGCACCCCGGTGACCGCTGCCGCCGCTTCGAGCAGCGCCAACGTCTCCCCGTCGGCCCGGTGCAGATCCTCGAGCAACACGGCCAGTGGCCGCCCGGCGGAGGCGGCGGAGGCGAGCCACGCCGTGAACGCGCGGTGCGTACGGAAACGGTCGGCGGTCGCCTCGTCCCGCGTGGCCGCGGCCGTTCCCTCCGGCTGGTGCAGGAGCACGGCGAGATCCCCCGCGTGCGCGGGAGGCACTTCCCGGGCCAGGGCGCCGAGCGCCTCCACCCAGGCCCACGCGGGCGGCGCGCCCTCCTGCTCGGGGCAGCGGCCGACCACGACCGTCCAACCCTCGTCCCGCAGCCGGTCCGCGAACCGGGCGAGGAAGGCCGACTTCCCGGCTCCCGCCTCGCCGGTGACCAGCAGCGTGCCGCCGGTGCCACGGGCGGCCAGTGCCGCCGTGTCGGCGGCGCCGAGTTCCTCGCCCCGGCCGAGGAACAGGGGCGGTCTGCCGGCGGGTACGGCGGCGGGACCCTGCGCGGGCGGGCCGATCGCCCGCAGCGGCTCCGGCACGCCACCCGCGGGCGGCCGCTCGGGCACGTGGGCGCGCAGTACGTCCAGCCGCTGGTCGAGGAGGGCGTGCTCCAGCCCCACCAGGGCGGGCGAAGGATCGCAGCCCAGCTCATCGCGCAGCACCGCCTTGGCGCGGCGCAGCGCGGCGAGTGCGTCGGCGCGCCGCCCGCAGGCCCAGTGGGCGAGCGCGAGCAGCCGCCAGCCCTCCTCACGCAGCGGGTGCTCACCCACCAGCGCCTCGGCGGCCGAAGCCGCCTCCGCGGTGTGCCCGGTGCGGAGATCGGCCGCGACGGCCAGCTCGCAGGCGTCCGCCCGCAGGTTCGCCAGGCGGGCCGCTTCGGGCAGGGCCCAGGGTTCGTCGGCGTACTCCTGGAAGGCCGGCCCCCGCCACCAGGCCAGTGCCTCGGCCAGCAACTCCCGTCTCTGTGCGGCCGGGGCGCGCCGTGCCCGTTCCAGCCGTGCCTCGAAGCGCCATGCGTCCACCGCGTCCTCGGGGAGGTGTAGGGCGTACCCCGGTGCGGAGGTGACCAGGACGGTGGCGGGGGCGCGCGGCGCTCGCTCGGGCTCCAGCAGGCGGCGCAGGTTGGACACGTACGCGTGCAACGACACGGTGGTCTTGGCCGGCGGGGTGCCGCGCCACAGGTCCTCGGCGAGGCGGTCCACGGACACCACCGCACCGCGGGACGCGAGGAGACAGGCGAGCACGGCCCGCTGCCGCGGTGCTCCCAGGGGGACCGGCGTACCTCTCGTCTCGGCGTCCAGGGAGCCCAGCACTCGTATTCGCAGCACGTCCGGAAATCTACCGGAGGTGGCGAAAACGTTATGTCGACGAAGGATGAACGCCCTGGTCGGGGGTGGGGCGAGGGGGCACACACGGGTCGGGCGGTTCGCCAAGCAACGCCATGTCAACGCCCTCTCGACGCCAAGTCAACGCCAAGTGACAGCAGGCACTTTGGTCACATCCATTGTCCGCATTCGATCCACGGAGCAAGCGAGCGTGTCCCCCAGCACCACCTCCGAACGTCCCCACACCCACGAAATGGTCGTGGTCCACCGCGTCTTCCGTCGCGAGTCGGCCCTGCTGCCGCGCCTGGTCCGAGCCGTCCCGGACGGTGAGACCGCCCGCGCCGCCGAGGTCGCGGCCCACATGGCCGAGTACATGACGGGACTGCACCACCACCACACCGTCGAGGACGAGACGATCTGGCCGCTCCTGCGCGAGCGCGCCGCCGACGAGGAACTGATCGCGCGGATGGAGGAGCAGCACGCCCGGATCGACCGCGGCCGGGCGGCGGTCACCGACCGTGTACCCGGGTGGCGGCGGACCGCCGACCACGCGGCGGGCGAGGAACTCGCGCTGGCGCTGGACGAGCACCGCTCGGCGCTCCTGGAGCACCTCGACGACGAGGAGCGGCTGGTCCTGCCCCTGGTGGCCGACCACCTGACCGTCGCCGAGTGGGACGCGGTCGGACGCCGCGGCCTGGAAACCGTCCCGAGGAACAAGCTCATGCTCGCGCTCGGCGCGCTCCTCGAAGACGCGACCCCGCAGGAGCAGGCCTACTTCCTGGGCAGGGCCCCACTCGTCGGGCGCCTGCTGTGGAAGGCGGTCGGACGCCGCCAGTACACGGCCGCCCGCCGCGCGCTGCGGGCCCCGCTGGACGGCGGAACGGAACGATGACCGTACTCGACTCCGCTCCCCTCGATGCCCTGGACGCCTACCGGACCTGCGAGTTCGTCACCCTCGGCAGGAACGGCACCCCGCAGGCCTGGCCCACGGCGGTGGTACGGCGCGAGGACGGAACCCTGCTGCTGACCACCTCCCTCGCGTTCGCGCAGAAGGCCCTGAACGTGCGCCGCGACGGGAGGGTCGCACTGCTCTTCTCGGACCCCACGGGCAGCGGCCTCGACCCCGCCCCGCAGGTCTTCGTCGCCGGCAGGGCCGAGTGCCCCGACGAGATCATGACCGGCCCGGAAGGGGCCGAGGCGTACTGGCAGAGGCTCTTCGAACGCCAGCCGCACAGCCGTTCGTACCTCTCGCCTCCCATGAGGCCCCTGATGCACTGGTACTACCTGCGGCTCCACATCACCGTCGAGCCCGAGCACGTACGCGTACGGCCGCCACTGGCAACGCTCCCGGAACCGGGCGCACCGGCGGCCGTGACCGGGACGGAGGCGCTGCCCGGAGCCGTGCAGCTGAGCCGCTTCCCCACGGCGGTACTGGCCGCACGGGACGCGTCCGGGGCGCCCCTGCTCGCACGGACCCGGCCCAGGCCCACCCCGGCCGGATACCTGGTCGACGTACCGTCCGACTGCGCCGTTCAACGCGGCCCGGCCACGCTGCTGGTGCACCGCCACGACGAGCGGCTGAACCACATGTACAACGCATCCGTCCGCGGGGATCTGCGGCGGACCACGGACGGCTGGATCCTCGTCCCGGCCGCCGTCGTGGAACCGATGGGCTCGGGACGGGCCACCGACGCGTTCCGCGTCCTGCGCCACACGAAGCGGTCCACGAACCGCTACCTGGAGCGTCGGGGGCTGAGCCGGCCGCAGGTGCGGTGGGACCGGTTCCGCGCCCTGGCCAGGGCCGCCGCACCCGGGGAGCCGACCGCGTGAGCGCCCTGATGTCCCACCTCGTCACCGCACTCACGGGCGTCCGGCGCCTCACCGGACGCCAACGCCCCCGCCCGTCACCGACCGATGCCCGGATGCGGCGGGTGATGCGCTCACCGCACCACTGAGCCGGTCCGACTCGTTCGCCGCAGGGCGCGGCCGTCGACTGCGATCAGTGGCCCGCCGCGAAGCCGCCGGACACGGATCCCACCCGACACGGCGGCGACGAAGCCTGCGACCGAGGGCACCGGGCCGGCGGTTCGCCCGTCATGCCGACTCGTCGCGGATGGTGTTGCGGTGTTCCTCGTAGACGAGTCGCGCATCGTCGCTCGGAAGCGCGTCGGTGGCGAGGCCGCAGGCGCAGGTGACGACGGTGAGGGCGGACGGGGTGCGCAGGGTGTGGCCCTCGGGACTGGTCCAGGCCTGGCCGGCCGGGTTCTCGTACCGGAGGTTGTGGCGGTACCGGGACGTGCGGACGGGGCTCGGGGCGTAGCCGGTGCCGGCCTGGTCAGGGGTGAAGCGCTGCTCGCTCATGGCTCCATTGTGGCCGTCCGTGACCGCGGGAAGGCCCTCGAAGGAGAAGGCGGCACCGGATCCGACCACAGGAGTACTCCGACTGCGGCGAGGCGGCCGCCGCCGAGGGCGGGCAGGAGGGGGCGGAGGGGGTGGTCGCGTTTCGAGTGGGCCGGTTGAGCCGTTCGTAGGTGGCCGACGAGGAAGGCTGCGTCCAGGGGCTGTCTCTTGGATCAGGCCCTGGACGTCGGATACCGCGCTGCTCCTCAGAGGTTCGCGAGCACCTGCGGCATGACGCGCTCCACCTCGTCCGCGAGACGGTTGAACTCTCTTCCGAGGAACGGGGCGGCGAGCTTGAACAGCCCTTTGAAGTCCAACCGCGCCCGGTAGGTGAGTGCGGTCCCGCCCGGGACGGCGACCAGCAGGAGATCGTCGGTCGTGGTGACCGTCGAGTTGTCGCCGACGAAGGTCAGGCGGTCCTCGTCCAGGCGCACCAACTCGTAGGTGAGCCGAGTCTCCCGCCCACGGAACTCGGACACGTTCCGCCAGGTGGACCCGACCCGCACGGGCCCGCCGTCGAGGCGTTCACAGGTCTTGGTGCCGGGGTCCCATTCCTGGGCCCGGCTGAAGTCCTTCAGATAGTCGATCAGGACCGCTGGGGGCCTGGGAATCGTGAACGAGCGCTCTACGAAGACCACGGCGGACTCCCTCTCGTGAAACCAACCGGAACCGGCACCTCGCCTTCGGGGTGTACTTCTCCTTCGCCCGAGGACACCGCCCCGGATGCACGCAGGCGCACGGTGGTGCGACCGCCCGCAGGAGTGTCAGTGGCGTGCGCGAGGATCGGATCCACCGCACGTCACCACATGTCACACGGACGGAGCCCCATGCCGCAGCCCACCAACCAGAAGATCGCCGGTCGTGCCTTTCTTCGCCCGCTGTACGCGGACACCTACTTCCCGGACCACGTCCTCGATCGGGGCAAGGAGATCCTGCTGAGACTGTGCGAGCGGATCGAGGCCGAGAGGCCGACGGACCTGACCGCCTTGTACGCGCTCACCCACGCGGCGACCGAGGAGTTCAACGAGCTGGAGACGGAGTTCGAGAAGGAGGGAAGCGCGATCGAGACCGTCGCGCGCGAGGAGATCGCCGAGGACTTCGGGTTCGTCGCGTCGGCCTACGGTTTCGCGGACGCGGACGTCGAGGAGCTGATCGCCACCCGCGATTGGTGAGCGGTGGTCAGGTGCGCGACGCCGTCGAGGCCGGGCATGCCATGGCGCAGGATGGGGGCATGGAGTTCACGGAACTTGAGGAGCGGGCGCGCGGGCTCGCCGCGTCGGGGGAGAGGCGGATCCTGGGGATCGCCGGGCCACCAGGCGCGGGGAAGTCCACCCTGGCCGAGAGCCTCGCCCGGGCCCTGGGGCCGGGGCAGGCCGTCGTGGTGCCGATGGACGGGTTCCACCTGGCCCAGGCCGAGTTGGTGCGCCTGGGCCGGGCCGACCACAAGGGTGCCCCGGACACCTTCGACGCCGCAGGGTACACGGCGCTGCTGGACCGGCTGCGGTCACCCGGGGCCGGTGCGGTCTACGCGCCGGCCTTCGACCGGTCGCTGGAGGAACCGGTGGCCGGGAGCATCCGGGTCGACGGCTCCGTACCGCTGGTCATCACCGAGGGGAACTACCTGCTGCACACGGCGGGGGAGTGGGCGGCGGTACGGCCGCTCCTCGACGAGGCCTGGTTCCTCGCCCCGGACGACGCGATGCGCGTCGGGCGGCTCGTCGACCGCCATGTCCGCCACGGCAAGGAGCGCACGGCCGCCACGGAATGGGTTTCGCGTTCCGACGAGGCGAACGCCCGGCTGATCGCGCCGGGGCGGGCCCGGGCCGACCTGGTGGTGGAGTGACGCCCGGTCCTGGGGGACACGGACAGGCACACCGACACGTCCCACGCTGTGCCAGGACCCCTTAAGGCTGGAACAACGGCGCCTTAAGCCCTCCTTAGCCCGCCCCGCCTCCGTGTCGATCGAGGCCGTCGGCGGGATGCGACAGCCACGTCGGTCACCCGGGGCGCCAGGCCTGCGACCTGCTGCTTTGTGCGTGCTCGAGGACACCCCCGGCCCACCTCCGTACGCCCCGCGGCGCTCAGACCTCCGCACGGACGGAATTGTCGGCCTGTGACAGGAATGAACTCGCCCGAGACGTGTGCCGTATGCAGGACGGGAGGACGACAGCATCCATCGAACCGAGGAGTGTCAATGTCCCGTAAAAGGACCATGAGTCGTACGAAGAAGCTCGTGTTCACCGGCATGACGGGAGTGCTGGTGGCAGGAGGAGCCGTCGCCACGATGGCGACCGGCAATGCCGCCGCGCCCGATGTGGTGTGCAAGGGGTCGACGGTGACGTTGTCGGGTGAGGGGGGTGCGCCGGCGGCGAGTAGTGGGACGTTCCCGGTGGGTACGAAGTTGAAGGTGACGAACCTGGACAACGGTCAGGCCACGACGGTGACGGTGAACGGCCCCTCGGGTAGTTGTGTCCTGTTGAACAACGCGGCGTTCGAGAAGGTGCGGGAGCCGGGCAAGAACCTGATCCGCAAGGCCCGTATCGAACGGGTGGGTGGCGCGAGTGTGGCGCCGTCCGGGGCGGCAGGCGCGGCCGGCACGGCGGGGGCGGCAGCCGGTGCGGCGGGTGTGCAGGTACCGCCGGCCACCGGTGAAGTGGTGTGCAAGGGGTCGACGGTGACGTTGTCGGGTGAGGGGGGTGCGCCGGCGGCGAGTAGTGGGACGTTCCCGGTGGGTACGAAGTTGAAGGTGACGAACCTGGACAACGGTCAGGCCACGACGGTGACGGTGAACGGCCCCTCGGGTAGTTGTGTCCTGTTGAACAACGCGGCGTTCGAGAAGGTGCGGGAGCCGGGCAAGAACCTGATCCGCAAGGCCCGTATCGAACGGGTGGGCTGAGCCACCAGAGCCGGTTGGGAGTGGCTCCGTTCGGAGTGACTGATGCCGTGGCCGGGGCGCGGGCATGCCGCCCCGCCACGGCGTCAGCGCCGACTCCGGGGTCTGCCTCCTGTCAAGGCCGGAGATGGACGCCTTGACAGCCGAAGTGATTAGCCACCATATTACTTCCATGGCGGGGAACGACATCGACGGCGAGGCGCCCACGCTCGACCAGGCCAGGCGTCAGGTCGAGCATTACGGCCTGGAGGTCGATCCACAGGCGGTGTTGGTCGCAGTACGGCTGATCTCCGCCGGCGCGAGGGTCGGTCGGGCGGCCGAGGCGCACTTCGCCAGGTTCGGCCTGTCGACGGGACGCTACCGCCTGCTCGCCGACCTGGAGGATCACGGCGGGGAGAAGTCCCCCTCGCGCCTCGCGGCCGACCTCGATGTCTCCAGGGCCACGGTCACCGGCCTACTGGACGGCCTTGAGCGCGAGGGCCTCATCGCCCGCCGCCCGTCCACCGAGGACGGTCGGGGCACGGTGGCCGTCCTGACCGCACCTGGGGCGCAGCGCCTGCGCGACATGGCGTCCGATCACTTCGGGCGGCTTGAGGCGATGGTGGGAGGGTTGTCCGTCGAGGAGCGCGCGGTGTTCCTCGATCTGCTCGCCCGGGTCGTGCGCGGCAGTACGGCCTTGGTCGCCGACTGACCCTGCTCTGCGCCGGTTTGGCCCCGCCCCTCGGGCAGGGCCTTCTTTTCGCCCCATGGTTAGCTGCCTAATTACCTCGGCGGGAGCGTGCTGGTCGGGCCTCCGCCGCCCCACTTGCACCTCCCGCACGCGAACAGAAAGAGGTCGGCATGCCCGCAACGAAGGACAGAACCAGCCGCGGCCGAGCGGCCGCACGGCCACCCCGGCCGTTCACCCTGTGGCGGGAGGTGCTGACCGCCTACGCCGCTCCCGCACTGACGGCCGGTACCGCCGGAGTCGTCACCGGGCAGCAGGACCTGGCCGTGGCCGCCTGCACCTCCATAGCCGGCACCTCCGCCGTGGTGGCGTTCCTGGTCGGTACCTGGCTGCACCGGGGCGGGCGGCCCCGACGGTGGACCCTCACCATGCCCCGCATCGTCCTCACCGTGGCACTCGTGATCATCGCCGCCGGAGCGGCGGCCCTGCTGGGATGGTTCACCGCCCAGTGGCTGCCCGCCCACACCCCGATCCCCGCCACCCCGTGGCTGGAACGCCTGCGCATCGACCTGCCCGTGTCCGCGGCCCTCGCCACCGCCATCGTCACCCTCCGCTGGCGCACCACCACCACCACCACACCCCCGGCCCAGGCCGGCACCGAGCCCACCCGTCACCAAGGAATGAGCACACGATGATCGTTGTCATGGGAGCGACCGGAGCAACCGGGAACGCACTGCTCCACAGCCTCCTCGCACTCGGCGCGCCCGTCCGCGCGCTCACCCGCACCCCCCACAGCCCGATCCCCGGCACAACGGGCGCGCACCAGCCGCCCGTCGAGGTGCGGTACGCCGACGCCACGGACCCCGGCTCCCTGCACACCGCATTCAAGGGCGCCGACCAGCTCTTCCTGGCCATGGCCAACAGCCCCGCACAGGTCGAACTCGAAACCCGCGTCATCGACATCGCCGCGGAAGCCGGCATCGGCCACATCGTCAAGATCTCCGCACCCGCCGCCGAACCCGACTCCCCGGTCGCCATCTCCCGCGGACACCACGCCGTCGAGGAACACCTGCGCGCGTGCGGGCTCACCCACACCATCCTGCGCCCCTACGCGTTCATGCAGAACCTCCTGCGCCTGGCCCCCACCGTCGCCCGGGGCGTCATCCTCGGCACGACGGGCGACGCGCCCTGCAACCACGTCGACTGCCGCGACATCGGCGATGTCGCCGCCGCCGCCCTCACCAGGCCCGACATCGCCGGCGGCACCTACTCCCTGACCGGACCCGAGGCGGTCTCCTATCCCGCCATCGCCTCCCGCATGAGCAACCTGAGCGGCAAGCAGGTTCGCTACGTCGACCTCACACCGGACGAACTGCGTGACAACCTCATCCACCACGCCCACATGCCGACCTGGCTCGCCGACCACGTGACGGAGATCCAGCAACTCGCCATCACCCGACCCGAGACCCCCAACGGCACCGTCGCCGACATCCTCGGCCGCCCGCCCCGCACCCTGGACGCCTTCCTGCGCGAACACCAGGCGCACTTCAGCCGATAGGTCGCCGCCGCACATCGTTCAGGAATCCGCGAACCGTCCCGCCGCACAGGCCGGATGACCAGTTGATACCCGACTACGGGGGGAGGATCTCGTCGAAGTAGCCGGGGCCCGTGCCGGGAAGGACGTCGAGTGCGGCGGTATAGCGGCGGGTCCGGGTCTGCCAGGCGTGGTATCCGCTCATCCACGAGGCCATGCCATCGGCGTACGCCCGGACGTCGGCCGTCTCCCGTGCCGTCAGCCCGAGCTGCGCGCACGCGCACGGGACCTCCGCCGCGAGTTCCGCGAAGCGCCGCGTGCGGCGGGCGACCTCCTCCCGGGCCGCGGCAAGGGCCTCCTCGCGCGTGGCGCCGTCGGCGTGCTCGATCACGAGGACGAGGTTGTCGACGTCGCCGCGCGCCTCCTCCTTCTCCAGTGAGTACACGTCGTTGCACATCATGCTGACGTCGACCGCGATGTCCCGCATGAGGCGCAACTGCGGACTGTGGAACGCGGCCGCGGGAACGCCGAGGCCCGCGGCGCGCTCGCCGAGGGAGAGGGGGACGGCGGTGCCGGCGATGCCGCGCCGGACCTGAAGGTAGGTCTCCAGGTCCCCCGGTGTGCCGCGGGTCCGTCCGATGGACTCGTGGGCCTGGGTGGCGAAGTAGTACTCCCATTCGTGCGCGGAGCGGGCCACCCAGCCGGGGTGGGCGCCATGGCGGCATCGGGTCCAGATGTCGGAGAACGCGCGGGAGCAGGCGTCCGCGCCCGGTCCGGCCGGTGCTCCGTGGACGATGTCGATCAAGTCCTGGCAGACGGCCGCGACACGCGCGGGATCCCGACCCAAGGGGCCGTCGAACTGGTCGTCGAAGACGAAGAAGAACGCCATCGCGTCCGTACACAGGTCCAGGGCCGCTCCCCGGGCGTAGGGCATGCCGTGGGCGGCCAGCCGCGGCATGTCCCACGACGTGTACCACTGGAGGGACCGGCCGGCCCCGACCAGCCCGAAACGGCGCACCCACGCCAGGTTGCGCTGCCTCGCACCGGGGAGGTCGGGGCTCAGCGCGAGGGGGAAGGGCAGGTCGAAGGTAATGTCCTGCGGCACGTGATTCTCCGTGAGATGGCCGACCCGGCGGCTCCCGGACCAGGGTTCCTGGGGTGGAGGTCCACGATCTCGCGGATCCAGGCTCTGTCCGAGGCGTCGCCCGGACACCTCGCGGCCGATATCCGCTGTCGCGATGTATCGGAAGCCGGAAGCCGGAAGCCGGAAGCCGGGAGCCGGGAGCCGGGAGCCGGTGGCTGGTCAGCGTCGGCGCTCGGCCGCCCGATGCGCCGCCGGCCCGGTACGTGCCCGGCCCGATGCGTTCCGGGCTGGTTGCGCGCTCGGCTCGCGGACCGGTCCACGGCCCGCCCCCGGCCCCCCGCCCCCCGGTGGGCCGTATGGACCCTCAGGCGCGGCGAAGGGTTTCGGATCGACTGATCGCGGCTAGGCGGTGCGTATGGTGCGAATCGGATACACGATGATGACCGAGCAGGCCGGGCCGCGTGAGCTGGTGTCCCACGTGGTCGGAGCGGAGCGGGCGGGGTTCGACTTCTCCGTCATCTCGGACCACTCGTTCCCGTGGCTGGAGTCCCAGGGCCATGCCCCCTACGCGTGGAGCGTCCTCGGGGCGGCCGCGCAGGCGACCTCCCGCATCCCGCTCATGACGTACGTGACCTGCCCGACCTTCCGCTATCACCCGGCCGTCATCGCGCAGAAGGCGGCCACTGTGCAGATCCTCTCGGAAGGCCGGTTCCGTCTCGGACTGGGCTCCGGCGAGAACCTCAACGAACACATCGTGGGCGCCGGCTGGCCCGCCGCCCATGTACGCCTGGAGATGCTGGAAGAAGCCGTCGACATCATCCGCCGCATGTTCACCGGCGAGAACGTGAGCCACCACGGCGCCCACTTCGACGTGGAGAACGCCAAGCTGTGGGACCTGCCCGATCAAGCGCCTCCCCTCGGCATCGCCGTCTCGGGCCCCCGCTCCTGCGCGCTCGCCGGCCGGTACGCGGACCTCGTCATCGCCACCGAACCGAAGCACGACCTCCTGGAGGCCTTCGACGCCCACGGCGGCGCCGGCAAGCCGAGGGTCGGCCAGCTTCCCGTCTGCTACGACACCGACCGGGACGCGGCCGTGGCCCGGGCCCACGACCAGTTCCGTTGGGCGCTCGGCGGCTGGAAGGTCAACTCCGAACTCCCCGGCCCGGCCGGCTTCGACCAGGCCGCCCAGCACACCCGGCCCGAGGACGTCGCCGAGGCCATCCCGTGCGGCAACGACGTGGAGGCCTTCGTGGAGGCGGTACGCCCGTACGCGCAGGCGGGCTTCACCGAGGTCGCCCTGGTCCAGATCGGTGGCGAGCACCAGGAACCGTTCCTGGAGTGGGCCGAGGCGAAACTGCTGCCCGCCCTGCGGAACCTGTGAAGGGCGCCCGAACCATGAGCACGGACCGCGCAGCCCTCTTCGACGTCGACGGCACCCTCACGGACACCAACCACCTCCACGTCGTCTCCTGGTGGGAAGCACTGCGCCAGGCCGGGCACAGGGTGCCCGCACACGCCGTCCACCGAGCCCTCGGCCTGCCCGGAGAGGACCTCCTCGACCACCTCCTGGGCGAGGAGCGCGACCGCTCCGGCGACGAAGGGATCAGCGCCGCGCACGACACCCTCTACGCCACGTACTTCGAACGGATCCCGTCCTTCGACGCGGCCGCCGATCTCCTGCGCGCTCTGGCAGGTGACGGCTGGAAGGTGGTGCTGGTCACCTCCGCCAAGGACAGGGAACTCGAAGCCCTGCGCAAGGCCATCGACGCGGACGACGCCATCACCGACACGGCGACCTCCGAGGACGTCGACCAGGGCAAACCCGCACCCGACCAGGTCCGGCACGCCCTCGGCCTGGCGGGAGTACCACCCGAGCGGGCGGTGTTCGTCGGCGATTCCGTCTGGGACATGCAGGCCGCCACCCGAGCCGGCGTGAGCGCGGTGGGCCTCCTGTGCGGAGGCATTCCCCGGGAAGACCTGGAGGAGGCCGGCGCGGCCGCCGTCTACCGCGACCCGGCCGATCTGCTGGCCGGCCTCGATGCGAGCCCGTTCCTGCGGGTGCCCGCCACGAGCGGGGACGGTGCCGCGGCCGGGTAGCGGCACAAGGCGCCCTCGACGCCCCGTCGCCGCCTCGGGTGCGGCGGGCGGGGGATTCCGGGCGGTCCGGCACGCCGTGCGGCGTGCCGGCCGGGCGTCGCGCGGCGCGAGGCGTACACATGGGAAGCGGCGTCAGCCGTACAGCCTGTGTTGGATCCAGAGTTGATGGGGTGCGCGATGGTGACGTCGGTCGAACCGGTCACGCCGATCCGGGTTCCGGGTCGGACTCCAGGTCAGGTGATCGTGTCGTGGTTGACGACGACGGACCACAAGAAGATCGGACACCTCTATCTGATCGCCTCGTTCGGATTCTTCCTCATCGGCGGCGTCCTGGCGCTGCTGCTGCGGGCCGAACTGGCCCGGCCGGGGATGCAGATCCTGTCCAACGAGCAGTACAACCAGATCTTCACCCTGCACGGCACCATCATGCTGCTGTTCTTCGCGACCCCCACGTTCGCCGGTTTCGCCAACGCGATCATGCCGTTGCAGATCGGGGCTCCCGACGTGGCGTTCCCGCGGCTCAACATGCTGTCGTTCTGGCTGTTCCTCTTCGGCGGTCTGATCGTGGTGGGCGCCCTGTTCACCCCTCAGGGCGCCGCGGACTTCGGCTGGACCGCCTACACACCGCTGAGCAGTCTGGACCGCACCCCGTACATCGGCGGTGACATGTGGATCATGGGCCTGGCGCTGTCCGGCTTCGGCACGATCCTCGGCTCGGTCAACTTCGTCACCACGATCATCTGCATGCGCGGTCCGGGCATGACGATGTTCCGGATGCCGATCTTCACCTGGAACATCCTGCTGACCTCGGTCCTGGTGCTGTTCGCGTTCCCCGTCCTCGCGGCGGCCCTCCTCGTGCTGGAGGCGGATCGCAAGTTCGGCGCCCACGTCTTCGACGCGTCCAACGGCGGCGCCCTGCTGTGGCAGCACCTGTTCTGGTTCTTCGGGCACCCCGAGGTCTACATCATCGCCCTTCCGTTCTTCGGGATCGTGACCGAGATCTTCCCCGTCTTCTCCCGCAAGCCCGTCTTCGGCTACCTCGGCCTGGTCGGCGCCACGATCGCGATCGCGGGACTGTCGCTCACCGTGTGGGCGCACCACATGTTCGCCACCGGCGCGGTCCTGCTGCCGTTCTTCTCGTTCATGACGTTCCTGATCGCGGTGCCCACGGGGGTGAAGTTCTTCAACTGGATCGGCACGATGTGGAAGGGCTCGATCTCCTTCGAGACACCGATGCTGTGGTCCATCGGCTTCCTGGTCACCTTCCTCTTCGGCGGACTGACCGGCATCATCCTGGCGTCCCCGCCGATGGACTTCCAGGTAACCGACTCCTACTTCGTCGTCGCGCACTTCCACTACGTCGTCTTCGGCACCGTCGTCTTCGCCACGTTCGCCGGGTTCTACTACTGGTGGCCGAAGATGACCGGCACCATGCTCGACGAACGCCTCGGGAAGATCCACTTCTGGACCCTGTTCATCGGCTTCCACACCACCTTCCTCGTCCAGCACTGGCTGGGCGCCGAAGGCATGCCCCGCCGCTACGCCGACTACCTGAACTCGGACGGCTTCACCGCCCTCAACACGTTCTCGACCATCGGCGCGTTCCTCCTGGGCCTGTCCACCCTGCCGTTCCTTTACAACGTGTGGAAGACGACGACGACCGCTCCGAGGGTCACCGTCGACGACCCGTGGGGCTTCGGCCGCTCGTTGGAGTGGGCCACGTCCTGCCCGCCGCCCCGGCACAACTTCGTCACGCTGCCGCGCATCCGCTCCGAATCCCCGGCCTTCGACCTGCACTACCCCGAGGTGGCCGCGCTCGACAACGCGGGCGGTCAGGGCAAGCGCGACGCCCTCGACGATCCGGGCAACCGTGAGACGCCCGGATC
Source organism: Streptomyces sp. NBC_01426 (assembly GCF_036231985.1). Classification (GTDB taxonomy): domain Bacteria; phylum Actinomycetota; class Actinomycetes; order Streptomycetales; family Streptomycetaceae; genus Streptomyces. The sequence continues at coordinate 491,758 of NZ_CP109500.1, read as the reverse complement.
TGACCGTGACATCGCAGGTCAGTAGGGGGGTCGGGCGCGATGGAGCAGAACGAGGCGGCAGCGGGCCTGGCCGAGCTGGAGGGCTATCTGATGAGCCGCGCCGCGCACCACACCGCGGCCGTGGAAGCGCACGCCTTCGCCGATGAGCTTCCCTGGCTGGGACGGGCGGAACGGGAGGACGTCGTCCACCTCTACACGGCCCGCCATCTGGCCCGGACCCGCAACGCCCTGTACGAGATCGCCGGCCGCAGCCACGAGTTGAGGGAGGAGTACGCGCGTCGCTACCAACTCCTGCGCCGCCGAGTCGTGGCTCTGGCCCTGGTCGGCGGCACGACCGTCCTCACCACCGTCCTGGCCCTCCTGACGATCGGCCTGAAGCCGCGTTAGCGGGACGGGACGATCCGACGGCGGGCCCGGGCCCGGGTCAGCCCACGAGATCCGGGGCCCGCAGCATGGCGGACGGGATGCCCCACGCGTCGACGAGGTCGACCGCGAGGGGACGCACCTTGCGGCAGAGGTCGTTCACCTCGCGGCTGATGGCCTTGGACCGTTGGATGGTCAGCCGCCCGTGCTCCATGAACCAGGCCCGGTCCGCCTCGATCGTCGACAGGGCGAACAGGTCACACAGAAGGGCGAGCGCCGCCTTCTCGCCGCCTTCGGGCATCGCACGCACCTTGGCGACGAAGGCCTCCGTCACCAGCCGCTCGACGTGTGCGCGTGCGACCGCGATGACGTGGTCCTGCACCTGCGAGAAGACGGCACCCGGATCGCGCTTCTCGTCGATCCCGCGCTTGATCCGCCGAGCCAGGCCGGCGAGCATGTGCTCCTCGCGGAACCGGACCATGGCGAGCTGGTACTCGGAGTCGAGCAGGCCGGCTTCGCGGTCCCACTCGTCGCCGCCGGGCAGCAGGTCGCGTACCCGTTCGAGCAGCTTGTGGGCCGAGGTCCGTTCGATGACGGTCTCGACGGCGAGGTTGGTGACGTAGCGGACCATGCCGAGCTGGTCGAGGTCCTCGAACTCGCTCGCGTGATCGGTGAGCAGTCCCTTCGCCACGAGTTGCAGCAGGACGTGGTTGTCGCCCTCGAAGGTGGTGAAGACGTCGCTGTCGCTCTTGAGGGCGGCGAACCGGTTGACGGCGAGATAACCGGCGCCGCCGCACGCCTCGCGGCACTCCTGGACGACGCGGGTCGCGTGCCACGTGCCGAGTGCCTTGATGCCCGCGGCCTGCGATTCGAGCCGACGCCGCGCCTGCGCGTCGTCCTGGATGCCGGAGAAGACCTCGTGCAGTTGGGTGCGGACCCCGTCCTGCGCGATGTGCAAGGCGTACGTCCGGGCGATGAGCGGCAGCAGACGGCGCTGATGCAGGCCGTAGTCGAGGAGCACCTGCTCCCCGGTGTCCGAGGCCGCCTCGAACTGCCGCCGCCGCACCGCGTACTTCGTGGCGATCGCCAAAGCGACCTTGGCGACGCTGATCCCGGCGCCGGCGACGCTGACCCGGCCCTGCACCAGGGTGCCGAGCATGGTGAAGAAGCGCCGGTTGGGGTTGTCGATCGCACTCTCGTAGACGCCCTCGGGGGTGACGTCGGCGAACCTGTTCAGGAGCGCCTCGCGCGGCACCCGCACGCCGTCGAACCAGAGGCGCCCGTTGTCCACACCGTTGAGGCCCATCTTGCGGCCGTCGTCCTCGATCCGGACACCGGGCGCCGGCCGACCGCCGACCCGGAGGGGGACCACGAAGGCGTGTACGCCACGGGCCTGGCCGTCCACCTCCAACTGGGCGAAGACCACGCCCAGTTCGGCATGGCGAGCCGCGTTGCCGATGTAGTCCTTGCGCGCCTGGTCGTCGGGGGTGGTGATGACGAACTCCCGGCTCGCCGCGTCGTACCGCGCGACGGTGCCGAGCGCCTGGACGTTGGAGCCGTGCCCGGTCTCGGTCATCGCGAAGCAGCCCATGAGCTCCCCGGTGATCAGGCCCGGGAGATGGGCATCGTGGTGGCGCTGGGTGCCGAGTTGCAGGATCGCGCCGCCGAAGAGCCCGAACTGCACGCCGACCTTCACCAGCACCGACAGATCACCGAAGGCCAGCGTCTCGAACGCGGCGATCGAGGCCCCGACATCGCCGCCCCCGCCGAACTCGGCGGGAAAGCCCATACCGGTCTGGCCCGTCGCGGCCATCGTGACGACGACCTCACGCACCCGCTCGCGAAACGCGTCGATGCCGAGCTCCTCGGCCTCTTCGAGGACGGAGGCGTGCGTCGCCAGGTTGGTACGGACAAGGTCGCGGATCCCGGCGTACTCGCCGTCGAGCACCCCGGTCAGCGCAGGGACGTCGATCTCGGGCTGCACGTAACCGGTCGCGGCGGTGGAAGCGTTCTCGGTGGCCATGCCGCTCCGCTACCCCGCCGCGAGACGATCAACCGGGGTGCGGGCGGCACACGGTCAGCCACGCCTCGATGTCCTCGGACGGTGCCTCGTACAGGTGCGGGGTGTCGGCCGCCCGATCGCCGTGCCCACCGGCAAGGGCGGCCCCGTCCCACTCACCTGTCCGGGTGGTAGGCGTGTTCGCCTGCACGGCCCTGGAGTGTCGGGGGAGTCGGAGCGGGCAGGGTCGCGGAGACACCCCAACCCGTGAAGGAGCGGTTCACCGTGATTGACCTGTGGAGCTTCACCGAGCAGACGGGCTACGCGCCCGGTACCGATCTGGTCGGCTTCGACGTCGAGGCGACGGACGGGAAGATCGGGAGCGTGGACGAGGAGACGTCGGAGGTCGGCGCCGCCCACATCGTGGTCGACACCGGTTTCTGGATCTTCGGCAAGCACGTCCTGCTGCCTGCCGGCACCATCCACCGGATCGACCTTCAGGAGCGAAAGATCCACGCCGCCAAGACGAAGGAGGAGATCAGGAACGCTCCGGAGTACGACAAGGACAAGCACCGGGACGACGCCGCCTACCGCGTCGAAATCGGCCAGTACTACGAGGACAACAACGAACGCGGCGTCTGAGCCGCCTCACGACCGCCCCCGCGGCACCGGGAGGACATCTGGGTCCGCGGCCGCATCCGCACGCCGACGGCACACCCGCCTGGGGACCAACGCCCGTACCCCTACGCGGCGCCGCTTCCCGCGAAGCTCATCACTTCCGGTGGACGGCACATGGCAAAGGCAAGGAGAAGTCTCTCCTTGCCTCTCCCAAGGTATAGCGCACCGGGGGGCTTGCGGCAAGACCCCGGTCACGGCGCAGAATCATCCGTCGAAGCCACTACCTGCGGACATGAGGGCACGAGGTGCGGGTGTTGTTGTCGACGTACGGCGGACGACGTGACGTCGAGGCAGGAGGGGGACCGGCAGTGCGTGTGCGGGCGCTCGGCGCGGGGACGCGAGGGCGCCCGCCGCGCGGCCGGGGAGAGAGGCAGGGCGGATCGGCAGCGGGAAAGCAGTGAGGGGTCAGGGCGATCAGGACGATCGGGACGTGCTCGACAAGAGGCTCGACAGGGCCGGTGGCGCCGGTGACTCGGCAGGCCACCGAGGTGCGGCGGGCCACCCCCATGCAACAGGACACGACTGCCTCGGAGGCATCGCAGTGATCAAGCAGTACGTGTGGGATCTCCAAGAGATCGACGAGACGCAGACCGCGGTCGTCGGCGGCAAGGGCGCGCACCTGGGTGGGCTGTCGCGGATCGAAGGCGTCCGCGTGCCTGGCGGCTTCTGCGTGACGACGAACGCCTTCCGGCGGATCATGGAGGAAGCGCCGTCGATCGCCGATCGGCTCGATGAACTGTCGCGCCTGAACCCGGACGACCGGGAGGCGGTCCGCACCCTCAGTGCGCGGATCCGCGAGGCCATCGAAGGGATCACCATCCCGGGAGACATCGCGACGGCGATCACTCGCGAGCTCGCCCGGATCGGCGCGGAAGCCGCCTACGCCGTCCGCTCCAGCGCGACGGCGGAGGACCTGCCGACGGCCTCCTTCGCCGGCCAGCAGGACACGTACCTGAACGTCGTGGGGGAGACGGCGATCCTTCGGCACACCAGCCGGTGTTGGGCCTCGCTGTTCACCGAGCGGGCCGTGACCTACCGCCGGCGCAACGGCATCGACGACCGTACCGTCGACATGGCCGTGGTCGTGCAGCGGATGGTCTTCCCGCATGCGGCGGGCGTCCTGTTCACCGCCGACCCCGTCACGGGCAACCGGAAGGTCGCCACCGTCGATGCCGGCTTCGGCCTCGGCGAGGCCCTGGTCTCCGGACTGGTGAACCCGGACGTCTTCACGGTGCGGGACGGCGAGGTCGTCTCCAAGACGATCGCCGCCAAACAGCGCGCCCTCCACGCGCTCCCCGACGGCGGTACGCGGGAAGTGGCGATCGACCCGCGGCAGCAGGAACAACCGGCGTTGACCGACGAGCAGGTCGTGCGGCTGGTGCAGCTCGGACGGCGGATCGAAGCGCACTTCGGCCGCCCGCAGGACATCGAATGGTGCCTGGTCGACGACGGCTTCGAGATCGTTCAGAGCCGGCCGATCACCACGCTGTTCCCCATCCCCGAGGCCGACGACCAGGAGAATCATCTCTACGTCTCCGTCGGCCATCAGCAGATGATGACCGACCCCATGAAGCCCTTGGGATTCTCCATGTGGCAGCTGACGGCCATGGTGCCGATGCAGGAGGCGGGCGGGAGGCTGTTCGTCGACGTCACCCGCCGCCTGGCCTCGCCCGCGAGCCGCGCGGCCCTCCTGGACATCATGGGGAAGGGCGACCCCCTGGTCAGGGACGCCCTGGAGACCGTCCTCGACCGCGACGATTTCGTACCGACGCTCCCGGACACGAGCCCCGGCGCGCCGCCGACCGGCCGTGCCTCCGCCCCGATCGCGAGCCCGCCCGAGAACCCGATCGAGACCGATCCGGCCGTCGTCACCGAGCTGATCGAACGCAGCCAGGTGTCCATCGCCGCCCTGGAACGCGACATCCGGACCAAGACCGGGCCGGCGCTGTTCGACTTCCTGCTGGAGGCCTTCGAGGAGCACAAGCGCGTCCTGAGCGACCCGTTGAGCATGCAGGCGATCATGGCGGGGATGGAGGCCACGTGGTGGCTCAACGACAAGCTGCAGGACTGGCTGGGGGAGAAGAACGCGGCTGACACGCTGACCCTGTCCGCGCCCGACAACGTCACGTCGGAAATGGGTCTGGCGCTGATGGACGTCGCCGACGTGATCCGCCCGTACCCGGAGGTCGTGACGTTCCTGCAAGGCGTCGAGGACGAGGGCTTCCTGGACGACCTGGCGAAACTCGCGGGCGGCACCGAAGCGCGCGAGGCCATCGAGGCCTACCTCGACCGGTACGGCATGCGCTGCGTCGGCGAGATCGACATCACGAGGCCGCGTTGGCACGAGCGCCCCACCACGCTCGTGCCCGCGATCCTCGACAACGTCAGGAACTTCGAACCGGGCGCCGCCGCGCGGCGCTTCGAGCAGGGCCGGCAGAAGGCACTGAAGAAGGAACAGGACGTGCTGTCACGCTTGCGGACCCTGCCGGACGGGGACCGCAAGGCCGACGAGACCAAGCGGATGATCGACCGCGTCCGGACCTTCATCGGATACCGGGAGTACCCGAAGTACGGCATCATCAGCCGCTACTTCGTCTACAAGCAGGCCCTGATGGAGGAGGCCGAGCGCCTCGTGCGGGCGAAGGTGCTTCCGGAGAAGGAGGACGTCTTCTTCCTCACCTTCCAGGAACTGCACGCCGTCGTGCGCTCGAACCAGGGGGACGGGCAGTCCACCCGGGAACCTGCCCGGCAGCCCATCCCGCAGCTCATTCGGGAGCGCAAGGACGCCTTCCGCTCGTACCAGGCGCTCACACCGCCCCGGGTCCTCACCTCGGACGGCGAGGCCGTCTCCGGGGCGTACCGGCGCGACGACGTGCCGGCCGGCGCCCTGATCGGCCTGCCGGTCTCCGCCGGGACGATCGAGGGACGGGCCCGCGTCATCCTCGACATGGGGGATGCCGATCTCGAAGCGGGCGACATCCTGGTCACGACGTTCACGGACCCCAGCTGGTCACCGCTGTTCGTCGGCATCGCGGGCCTGGTGACGGAAGTGGGCGGCCTGATGACCCATGGCGCGGTGATCGCCCGGGAGTACGGTCTGCCGGCCGTCGTGGGCGTGGAGCAGGCCACCCGGCTGATCCGGGACGGTCAGCGGATCCGTGTGCACGGAACCGACGGGTACATCGAGCTCCTGCCCTGACCGACCGCGCCGAGAAGCGGCGTCCGTGGCGTCCGACCGAACCACCCGGCCGAGGTGCGGCGTGGGCTCCGCCTTCCCCCAGGGCAGAGCTCCGCCGTACCGGCCCCGACAGAGTAATGAGGCTGTGACCTGCGTCTGTTCAATCGACCCGCAGTGATCACTAGGCTTCGTCCGTGCCGAACGACAATGAGATACCCGCAGGCCGCAGCGGCCCGGACGAAGACGAATGGAACGACTTCGTCCGGCGGGTCGAAGCAGAAGACCCCGCTCGGCAACCCTCGTCCGGGGCCGGGCTCGCGCCCCGGCCGCGGCGGGTCTGGCCGTTGAACCTGGGGCTGGCCTTGCTGGCGGCGGGAGCCGCCTTCGGCGTGCTGAAGTACACCACCGGGTCACCCGAGGACGGCGGTACCGTCTCTGCCCCGGCCGCGTCCGCGCCCGCCAAGTCGGCCGCCGTCGCCCCGTCGGCTGCCCCCTCGGCCGTCCCGTCGGCCGTCCCGTCGCGGGGCAACGCCGTCGCCGCTGCCGGTGCCCGGCCGATGATGCCGCTCGCGGAACTGTTCCCCGCGAAGGTCAAGGGTGGCCCCGGTACCACCTTCACCCGGGTCGGGTCGGTGGTGATGGAGTCCTGCACGGAGCCGGCCGGAGTCGGCCACCGCCTCGCCGCCATGATCGACGACAGCGCGGGCTGTGTCGGTGAGCAGACCGCCCTCTACAAGGACGACCGAGAGAACCAGTTCACCCTCGCCGTCTTCACGATGAAGGATCCGCGGGACACCCTGAGGATGGTGAGCGAACTGGCGATGGCCTTCGACGACTACCAGGTCGCCGTGCAGGTCCCACCCGCCGGATCCGGTCTGGCGACCCTGCCCGCGGACAGCGGGCTCGTCCAGGGCTTCGTGGGCAACGGCCGGGTCATGTTGGTCGCCATGGGCCAATGGTCCGACGGCCGCACCGCCGACTTCCAGTCCCTCGTGGACCGTATGCAACCGCTCCAAGACGAGGTCTCGCGCAAGATCGGCGCCCACGAGCAGGCCGGCTGAGCCTCCGTCATGGATGTCGGGACGAGGCCGGCCGCAGCCAACGCCCCGGTGGCGATCAGGGTCCGGTCGGGGTGATCTCGGCGATCAGGGCCTCGATCAGGGCCTTGATCTCGTCGCGGATCGGGCGGACGGCCTCGACGCCCTGGCCTGCCGGGTCGTCGAGTTTCCAGTCGAGGTAGCGCGTGCCGGGGAAGACGGGGCAGGTGTCGCCGCAGCCCATGGTGATGACGACGTCGGAGGCTCGTACGGCGTCGACTGTCAGCACCTTCGGTGCCTGGGCGGAGATGTCGATGCCCACCTCCGACATCGCGGCGACGGCGGCCGGGTTCACGCCGGCGGCGGGAGCGGAGCCGGCGGAGCGGACCTCGACCCGGTCCCCGGCGAGGTGGGCGAGCCAGGCCGCGGCCATCTGCGAGCGGCCGGCGTTGTGGACGCATACGAAGAGCACCGACGGCTTCGGGGCGGGGCTGTCAGACACGGGCGGGTCCTTTCCGGGTGGCGGCCTGCTCGGCTGCCAGGGCGTCGGTGGGGAAGAAGCGGCGGGCGGCGAGCGCGACGTGGACCAGGCCGATGAGGACGGGTACCTCGATCAGCGGGCCGACGACGCCGGCGAGGGCCTGACCGGAGGTGACGCCGAAGGTCGCGATGGCGACCGCGATGGCGAGTTCGAAGTTGTTGCCCGTGGCGGTGAACGCCAGTGTCGTCGCTCGTGGATGGTTCAGGCCGACGGCGCGGCCCAGGGCCATCGATCCGACCCACATCAGCGCGAAGTACACCAGCAGCGGCAGCGCGATCCGGGCGACGTCCAACGGCTTCGAGGTGATGGCATCACCCTGGAGTGCGAAGGGCACCACGATGGTGAAGAGCAGGCCGTACAGGGCGAACGGGCCGATCCTGGGGACCAGTTCGGTCTCGTACCAGGTACGGCCCCTGGCCCTCTCGCCCAGGCGGCGGGTCAGGAAACCCGCCAGCAGCGGAATGCCGAGGAAGATCAGCACGGAGCGGGCGATCTCCCAGACGGGCACGTCCAAGGCGGTCTGTTCCAGGTTGAGCAGGCCGGGCAGGACGGACAGGTAGAACCAGCCGAGCAGGCTGAACGCGAGCACCTGGAAGACGGAGTTGAGGGCGACGAGGACGGCGGCGGCCTCGCGGTCGCCGCAGGCGAGGTCGTTCCAGATGACGACCATGGCGATGCAGCGGGCGAGACCGACGATGATCAGGCCGGTGCGGTACTCGGGCAGGTCCGGCAGGAACACCCACGCGAGGACGAACATCAGCGCCGGGCCGACGATCCAGTTCAGCAGCAGCGAGGTCAGCAACAGGCGCCGGTCGCGGGTGACGGTGTCGAGGCGGTCGTAACGGACCTTGGCCAGGACCGGGTACATCATCACCAGCAAGCCGAGGGCGATCGGCAGCGAGACCCCGGTGACCGTCACCGCCGCGAGCGCGTCGCCCAGGCCGGGCACGAGCCGCCCCAGACCGAGGCCGGCGGCCATCGCGATCAGGATCCACGCCGCGAGCCACCGGTCGAGGAAGGACAATCGGGCGGCGACCGGGCCGCCCCCGGGCTCCGTGGTCACGAAGCGGCCGCCGCGGAGACGGTCTCGGCGTCGACCGGTTCCGCCGCGGAGGCGGTCTCGGCGTCGACCGGCTCGGTGGGGCGGGTCAGGACGGCGGCGAGGCGGTCGGTGGTCTCGGGGACGAGCCGGTAGTAGACCCAGGTGCCGCGCCGCTCGGAGTCGATCAGCCCGGCCTGCTTCAGCAGCTTCAGATGGTGGGAGATCGTCGGCTGCGACAGCTCGAAGGCCGGGGTCAGGTCGCAGACGCATATCTCGCCGCCGGCCCGTGAGGCGATCATCGACAGGAGCCGGATGCGGACCGGATCGCCGAGGGCCTTGAACACCTTCGCCAGCTCGACGGCCTGGCCCTCGCCCATCGGGGCGGCCAGCAGGGTGGGGCAGCAACCACCCTCGTCCTGACCGAGCACGGTCAGTTCTTGTTTCGACATGGCTCTATGTTGACGAACTTCGATCCAAGGCGCAACCTTACATCGACGAACATCAATGCAACTCGTTGAGGGGAAAGTCATGAACGAGCAGACCGCGGACCTGCGCGAGATCGTCCGCCGGCGGTACGCCGCCTCTGCCCTGAAGGTCACCGAGGGCGGCGGCCCCGCCTGTTGCGGGGCCGAGCCGGTTGAGGTGAACGACAACTTCGGCGTTGCCCTCTACACCGCCGCGGAGCGAGAGGCCCTCCCGGCCGAAGCCGTCGCCGCGTCCCTGGGCTGCGGCAACCCGACCGCCGTAGCCGATCTCCACGAAGGAGACCGTGTCCTCGACCTCGGATCCGGCGGCGGCATCGACGTCCTGCTGTCCGCCCGCCGCGTCGGCCCGACCGGGAAGGCGTACGGCCTGGACATGACCGAGGAGATGCTCGCCCTCGCCCTGGCCAACCAGAAGCAGGCCGGCGCCAGGAACGTCGAGTTCCTCAAGGGCACCATCGAGGCCGTCCCGCTGCCCGCAGGCACCATCGACGTCGTCATCTCCAACTGCGTCATCAACCTGTCCGTCGACAAGCCGGCCGTCTTCGCCGAGATGTTCCGCGTCCTGGTCCCAGGTGGCCGGATCGGCATCTCCGACGTCGTCTCCGACGACGAACTCACCCCGGCCCAGCGGGCGGAGCGCGGCGACCACGTCGGCTGCATCGCCGGCGCTCTCTCCTTCTCCGAGTACCACGACGGACTGGCGGCGGCCGGCTTCACCGACATCGAGCTCACCGCCACCCACGCCGTCGCCGACGGCATGCACTCCGCCATCGTCCGAGCCGTCAAGGAGGGCCCGGCTCGACGCCCGCGGTGACACCGAGACGGCATCGGCTGCTCCTGTATCGCGGGCGTATCGAAAATCGGATAGGCCACCGCAACGGCCTTCCGTCTCTCATGGGGGCATGAGCCACGACGCATTCCTGTCAGCACCGCCCCGCCGCACGCGCCGACTCGTGCTCCTCGGACTGATGGCCCTCGGGGTCGCGGGCGCCCTGTTCGTCCTGCGCCGGCCGCTCATGATGTCCGTTCCGATGTGCATGGCCGGGCGGTGGCACGGCTGCTTCGACACGTTCAACGGCGTGGTGCTCATGACGTTGGTCGCACTGCCGCCGGCCGCGCTGGTGGTGTGGGCACTGGCGCGCACTCGGCGGGCCGCCGGTGGAACCTCGGCGTGGCGGATGTCGATGGCCGAGGTGGGGATGGTCCACGGGACCGTGCCGTTCCTGTGGATGACCATGATGCCGGGCGGTGGGGCCGGCGCCGTCCCCGCCCGGGTGAGCCTGGTACCGCTGCGGGACCTGATCACGATGGGGCCGCTCGGGATCGCCGGCAACCTGCTGGTCTTCGCGGCGCTGGGGTTCTTCGCCCCGATGCGGTTCGCGGCACTGGCGACCGTGCCGCGGATCCTGGCGCTCGGCGCGGGCTGCTCGGTCCTGGTGGAAACCGCGCAGTACGTCCTGAGGCTGGACCGGGTGTCCTCCGTGGACGACGTACTGGTCAATGCCGCCGGGGCCGTGCTGGCCGGCTTGGCGTCCCGCCGCTGGTGGCGTACCGCGGCAGAGGCGCCCTCGGACCAGCCCGGCCCCACGCTCCCACCCACGTCCACGCCCTCACCCACGTCCACGCCGGCACCGGCATCCGCGCCGGCGGCGGGATGAGTCGCGCGTCGGGTGTGTACACGCCTTCGGATACGTCGGCGATACACCGTCCTGCATAGGCTTCGGACATGCGCGTACTGATCGTGGAGGACGAGCCCTACCTGGCCGAGGCGGTCCGGGACGGTCTGCGGCTGGAGGCAATCGCCGCCGACATCGCAGGCGACGGCGACTCGGCTCTGGAACTGCTCGGCGTCAACTCCTACGACCTCGCGGTCCTCGACCGCGACATCCCCGGCCCCTCCGGCGACGAGGTCGCCCGGCGCATCGTCGCGTCCGGGAGCGGCATCCCGATCCTCATGCTCACCGCTGCCGACCGGATCGACGACAAGGCTTCCGGGTTCGAGCTCGGGGCCGACGACTACCTCACCAAACCGTTCGAGCTGCGGGAGCTGGTCCTGCGCCTCAGGGCGCTCGATCGCAGACGCGGGTACGCCCGGCCCCCGGTCCGCGAGATCGAGGGCCTACGGCTCGACCCCTTCCGCCGGGAGGTCTTCCGCGACGGACGCTACGTCGCGCTCACCCGCAAACAGTTCGCCGTGCTGGAGGTCCTCGTCGCCGCCGAGGGCGGGGTCGTCAGCGCAGAGGAGTTGCTGGAGCGGGCCTGGGACGAGAACGCCGACCCCCTCACCAACGCCGTACGCATCACGGTGTCCGCACTGCGCAAACGGCTCGGCCCACCATGGATCATCGCCACGGTGCCCGGTGTCGGCTACCGGATCGAGACCCCCAGGAACACCGCGGCGAGCACCCCGGACGGCCCCACTGACGGCACCCCAGACGACACCACTGACCAACCCGCAGACGACACCGCCGACCCGGGCCGTAGGCATGCGTAGACGCCCAGGCCTGAGCGCCCGGCTGAAACTCACCCTCAGTTACGCCGGATTCCTGCTCCTCAGCAGCGCTCTCCTGCTGGCCGTGGTCTGGGTGTTCCTGCTGCGCTACGTACCCGACAACTCCAAGGGCCTTCTCGGGATCTCGCCCAACCGCTACCTCCTCCTGCACACGTTCGTCCCCGCCGCGGCCGTGGCCCTGGCCTGCCTGCTCGTGTTCGGCCTCCTGGGTGGATGGATCCTCGCCGGTCGCATGCTCGCACCGCTCACCCGGATCACGGACGCCGCACGGATGGTCGGCAACGGGTCGCTGTCCCACCGGATCCGCATGAAGGGCCGCCGGGACGAATTCCGTGAGCTCTCCGACGCTTTCGACTCTATGCTCGACCAGATCGAATCCCACGTCGCCCAGCAGCAGAGGTTCGCCGCGAACGCCTCACACGAACTGCGCACCCCGCTGGCCGTCTCGCGGACGCTCCTCGACGTCGCCCGCAAGGACCCCACGCGGGAGCGGGACGAACTCGTCGAACGCCTGCACGCCGTCAACACGCGGGCGATCGACCTCACCGAGGCCCTTCTGCTGCTCAGCCGCGGCGACCGGGGAACCTTCATCCCCGAGAGCGTCGACCTCTCCCTCCTCGCCGAAGAAGCCGCCGAAACACTGCTTCCCCTCGCCGAACGGCGCCGGATCACGCTCGACGTCACCGGCGGGGCGGCCCACACCAGCGGCTCCGCGGAACTCCTGCTGCGGATGGTGACGAACCTCGTCCAGAACGCCATCGTCCACAACATCCCCGCCGGCGGCACCGTGACGGTCCACACCGAGGCGGACGACGACGCGAGCGTCCTGCGGGTGGAGAACTCGGGCAGTCGACTCCCACCGGACCTGGTACCGACCCTCACCGAACCCTTCCAGCGAGGAACGTCACGGGTACGCACGGACGAGCACGCCGGCGTCGGCCTCGGCCTGGCCATCGTGGACAGCATCGTCCGCGCCCACGCCGGAACCCTCGACCTCGCACCGCGCCCTGCCGGCGGTCTGCTCGTCACGGTCCGGCTCCCCGGCACGCCGCACGCCGCTCCGCCTCGCTGAGCGGACGGGGGAGGGGGAGCGCCGCACTGCTCCCGACGGCGACGGTCGTCGTCACCGGCGGCCACATCCCGCCTCACCTTGCCCGCATCTCGCCGCGTCTCGCCGCACTTCGCCGCATGGGCAGGCCGCCGTGCGCATGGAACGGCCGGCGGCGGACACACGTATGCCAACTGGCCTGAACACAACAGAAGTCGGGGCGCCCGGCCCCACGCGTACCGAGGGAGCGAGACGTCATGCCGCTGACATTCCGCAAGAGTTTCAGGATCCTGCCCGGCGTCCGGCTCAACATCAACCGCAAGTCGTGGTCGATCACCACCGGTGGCGGCAAGCACGGTCCCCGCCACACCCACAGCAGCACCGGACGTCGTACGACCTCGGTGGACCTGCCCGGCCCCTTCGGCTGGCGCAAGACCACCCGCGGCTGATCCACGGGGTGCGCGCCGCGTCCAAGGAACCCCCGGCCGGGCAGGCCGGGGGTTCCGTCTGCGGGTGGAGGGCGCGTTGGAGAGCTCGAAGCCCCCGAAGCTTCCGAAGCGGCGTCCGGTCGGTCAGTGGCGGTGCAGGGTCTGGAGGGCCTCGACCAGGACCTTGGGGTTGTGTCGCCCCTTGTAGACGGGCGGGGGCTGCTGGTCGAGCTTGAGGAGGCCGGCCACCGCGGTCCAGGCGGTGCGCACGGAGTACTCGACGGTGAAGACCACGTCGTCGGGGACTTCGGCGTACTGGCCGATGAAGGCGAGGTTGGTGGAGCCTCGGGGGACGACCTGGGGGCGGTCACCACGGCTGCGGACCAGGAACTGGCTGGTGATGTACGGCATCAGGGCCGGGATCACGATCGAGTTCTCCACGATCTGGTCCCCGGCCTCGCCGAACGGCAGATGCCCCATCACCTCCCGGAGGATCTCGCGACCACTGCACTCGCGCATCGGCTTCCCGACGTGCTCGCCTTCCCGGTGGGGGAAGAGGGCGTAGCCCCACCACACGAAGGTGTCCTTCGGCTGCTCGCGGAAGTGGGGCTGGTGATTGAGGACGATGGTCAGCAGCCAGTTGGAGTCCTTGAAGGTGATCAGGCCACCCTTGCCCGCCTCGCTCCCGGAGAACTTCTCCATCAGCCTGAAGAAGGTGGGGTCCTTGGTGGTGACCGTGAACGATTCCCAGGTGGACTCGGCGAGGGAGGAGTCGAACACCTTCGGGTTCCCCAGGCCCTGCCGCTTGGCCGCGAGCTTCTCCCACAGGTGCCAGGCGCCACTGGAATCGGAGGTGTCCAGCACGGGTGCGGTGTCGGTGGAGCCGGTGGTGGAACTCGCGGTCATGGAGCCGTTGGTGACCATCACCAGGTCCTCGGGGGCGACGGGGACGGTCTCCTCCCGGCCGTTCCGGGTCCAGGTGATGGACTCGACGGTCAGCGCGTCGCCCTCGGCCAGGCCCAGGTCCGTCACCGTCGTCTCCTGCACGATGGTGACGCCCTGTTCGGTGAGCCACTTCACCATCGGGCGCACGATCGAGTCGTACTGGTTGAAGCGCGTCCGGTAGATGCCCGACATGGAGTCGAAGGTCTTGAACAGGTGGATGAACCGGTTCAGGTAGCGGCGGAACTCGATCGCGCTGTGCCACGGCTCGAACGCGAACGTGGTGCACCACATCCACCAGAAGTTCGTCTCGAAGAAGCCGGGGCTGAAGCAGTCGGTGATCCGCTTGCCGTCCAGATCCTTCTCCGGCGTGGCCGAGCACTTGATCAGATCCAGCCGGTCCCGCTCGGAGAAGCCCATGTCGCGAGAGGGCAGGACCTTGCCGGAGGCGTCGACCAGGCGAGCGTGGTCGTCCCAGGCGAAGTCTTCGTGAAAGGAGAACGTGTCCTCGGTGACCGACTTCGACGGGTCGTCCAGCGACGGGATCGAACCGAGCAGATCGTAGGTGCACTCGAAGTGGATCTCGAACATGCGCCCGCCGCGCATCGTGTAACCGGTCTCCGGCGAGCCCGCCGCGTCCAGGCTGCCGCCGTCGCGGTCCTGCTCCTCCAGGATCACGATGTCCGCTCCCGCGAACTTCCCCTCACGGATCAAGAACGTTGCCGCGGACAGCGAGGCCACCCCGCTGCCCACCAGATACGCCTTCGCCATGGTGGATCCCTTCGGCAAGTGGGAGCGAAATTGAACATTTCGCCCCATCTTGTAGGGAAAGTGAGGGAATCGCATTCCCGTCATCGTCCGCCGAGGCCGCTCCTCGTCCTGCGGTGACCGATGCCCGGGCATCGTGACAGGGGGCGACGAGCGGCCGGAGCGGGGCCGGAGCGGTCAGCGGCTGCTGCCGCCGGCGGCTTGGTTCAGCATGCGGGTCAATCGGACGGCGAAGTACGCGGCCGCGGCCGCCGCGACGATGTTCAGGGCCGCCGCCGCCATCCCGAGGTTCACCGAGGTGAGGAGCGCGTCGAGCTCCTCGGCGCGCTGGTGGCTCAGGTTCGCGTACCAGCCGAGCAGGACCGAGCCGGCGAAGGAGCCCCACCACAGGTTCACCGGCCAGAAGGAGGCGCCGGCCGGGCCCGCGGACGGCGTCGCCCGGGTGCCGGCGCTCCACATGTCGACGGCGATGCGGTAGGGCATCCAGAAGCCGGCCACGGGCACGAACCAGGCTCCGATCGCCCAGCCCGGCCCCTTCCCGAACTGGTCCGGGGCCAGCGCGCCGGCGTTGCGGCGCATCCGGTGGAACCAGGTGATGAAGGCGGCCGCACACGCCGCGAGTCCGACCACGTGGATCTGGTCGTAGACGAGGAACAGGCGGTCGGCCTGGTCCAGCCGGTCTTGGGAGACGAAGGCGAAGCCCCCGTCGCCCTCCACATCGGCGTGAAGTCGGGCGCCGACGAAGAGGGAGAAGAGGTCCCCGGCCGCGACGACCGCCAGCAGGACACACACCCCCACGACCAGAACCCGCGAAGTGCCGGTGCTCCGTACGGCAATCGGCGGGCGTGGACGGAGAACGCCGGAAGACGTCATGACGGTTGAACCCCCACGGGCAAGAAGTGGAAACGGCCCGCGGATGTGCGTGCAGAGGGGAAAGTACGCCGGCGCGGGCCCGCTCGTCCATGGGGAATCCCCTGCTCCGCTACCGGGGGGAGTGGTCCATGAAATGACGGAAGGAGTCTCGTCAGTCGCGGGGGCGCGGTGATCGGGTTTCGGTCGTGGGGGTCTGCCGGCCGAGTACGGCGGTGGCCCGTTCGAGGAGCGCGCACAAGGTGGTGTGTTCGTCGGGGGTGAACGCGTCGGTGAGGGCGCGTTCGAGGACGATCACCTCCTGGTACGCGCTGTCGAGCACGGTTCGACCCTCGTGGGTCAGGTGGGTGAGGAGGACCTTGGCGTGCGCGGGAGCCGGTTGACGGGTGATGAGCTGCTTCTTCTGCAGGCCGCCGAGCACCGTGGCCATGGTCTGTTGGGTGACACCGCAGGCGCGGGCGAGTTGGGCGCCCGACATGCCGTCGTCCCGGGACAGGGTGAGCAGCACGGTGTACTGCGTCAGCGAGAGGTTGTAGCCGCGCAGCACGGCTTCGTGGTGCGCCATCAGAGCCTGTTCCGCCCGCCGGATGCGGGTGCACAAGTACTCCTCGGCCGCCATCTCGGTCGCACGACCCTCCATCTAACTCAGACTCCTTGGTTGACTCAGGTAGCTGATACTGGCTACGTTTCTGAGTGTCAGCATACTGATTCACCTCAGGGAGCAGTGACCATGAAGGCTGTCGTCCTCGACACCGACGACCGGTTCCGCCTCACCGACATCGACCAGCCGGTCCCCGGCCCCGGCGAGGTCGCGATCGCAGTTCAGTACGCGGGCATCCAATGGGGTGACGTACTCGTCCGAGGCGGGCACTTCCCGGTGCCCCGGCCCTTCGTGCCCGGCTTCGAGGCGGCAGGGCGTGTCATCGCGGTCGGCGAAGGAGTCGACGTCGAACTCCTGGACCGGCCGGTGACCGCACTGACCGGCGGAGGCGCCTACGCCGAAGTGGTGCTCGCGCCCGCCGCGCTGGTCCTCGACGCCACGGGCGTGGACCCGCGAACCGCCGCGGGGCTCGGCTGGGCCGCCCCCACGGCCTACGACCTGATCAACACGGTCGCCCGCGTGCGCGCCGGTGACAGCGTCCTCATCCACGCGGCAGCAGGCGGGGTCGGCAGCCTGGCCGCACAGTTCGCCAGACAGGCGGGTGCCGAACGGATCGTCGGAGTGGTCGGGAATGCCGACCGAGCCGCCTACGCCACCCGATTCGGATACGACCTGCTGCTCTCACGCGAGGACTTCCGCGACGCCACGGCCGACGAACGCTTCGACGTCATCCTGGACCCGGTCGGCGGGCCGACCCGCCTGACGAACGTCCAACGGCTCGCCCCGCACGGCCGGCTGGCGCTCTACGGAAACATCGCGACCCCGGACTCCGTGGCCCTGGACGACAACGACCTGCTCGTGAGCGGCGCGTCCGTACTCACCTACAACAGCAACCTGCTCAGTCGAACCCACCCCCACCGGCTGGCCGACAGCGCACGCGCCGCACTGCGCTTGGTCGCCTCGGGGCAGGTGCGCCCCGACATCACCGCCACATACGAGATGGTCGACCTCGACGAAGCGGTCCACCGCCTGGCCGAGGGAGGCACGCGCGGCAAGAGCGTCCTGCGCATCACCGGAGGCTCGTCGCGAACCTTCCGCGGCTGACGGACGACGCGCGGCCGGTCAGGGGTGGGGCGTTGTGTGAGGGATTGGTAACAGTGAAGGGTGGCGAGCAACGAGCCGGTCGGCCGGCCTGTCTGGCTGGTGAACGTGCCGGACCGGTGGAACGTGCCGGGACCGGTGAACACGACATGAAGGAACGACTCTCTTGACCACTCACTTACGACGAGGCGCCCGCCGCCCGCGGATGACATCCGCGCTGATGGCGGCGCTGTTCGGGATCATCAGCGTCACCGCATTGACCACGACCCCCGCGGCAGCGGCCGATCAGCGCCAGGCGATCTACGCCATCGCGCACCGGGTCGACACCCTGGACGGCGTGGACATCGCCCTCAAGCACGGCGCCAACAGCATCGAGATCGACGTCTGCGCCTGGTGGAACCCGAACGAATGGCGCGCCTACCACGACTGCTCCTCCGCCGGTGAGAACCGGCGGGGCCCCAGCGTCGACAGCATGATCGACCGGATCCTCTCCAACGCCCAGGCCGGGCGACGCCTGTCGCTGGTCTGGCTGGACATCAAGGACCCGAACTACTGCGGAGAGGAACCGAACCGCGGATGCAGTGTCGCCGGCCTGCGCGACAAGGCGCAGAGGCTGACAGCCGCCGGGATCCAGGTGCTCTACGGCTTCTACGAGTACCACGGTGGCAGCACCCCGGACGTGGGCGGCAGGGGCTGGAAGAGCCTGGAAGGCAGGCTCGGCGGCCTTGAGGGCATCACGACCACCGGGACCCGCGACCAGGTCGTGGGCGCCTTCAACCGTTCCGGTTCCGGATTCCCCGCCGGTCGCCGCGTCATGGACTACGGGGACTCCGACATCACCAAGGGATTCGGCAACTGCACCGAAGCCACCTGGAACACGTGCGCGGAGCTGAAGAAGGGCGCCGGGGACCGGGCCGCCGGACGGTTGGCCGCCACTCTGTCCTGGACGACCACCTACAACGACCCCTGGTATGTCGACAAACTGTTGGGTGACGCGCGTGTGGACGGCATCATCGCCGGCTACGGCGCCTTCACCGGAGTGCGCGAGTACGACGACAGCTGGCAGTGCGCGAACTCCATCAACCTCATCCGCGACTGGGTGAACCGCCACGGTTCCACCCACCGCATGGCCAGCAGCGCGGATCGCCTCTTCAGGTAGGGGAGAACCGGGCCGGGGCCAGTACTGCCCTGCGCCGCATAATGCTGCGAGACGGTCGGCAGGGATCCCGGCCGACCGTCTCGCAGCGCCGAGGCACCGGCGTGTCCCCACGTTGTCCGACGGGGAGAGGGGCGCGCGGTCGGTTGGGCCGCCCTGCTCGGACGCCCGGTTACGCGACCAGCCGCAGCCAGGCCTCCGCGAGCGCGGCGTGGCCGGCCGGCGTCGGATGTACGCCGTCCGCGGACCAGTGCTCCGGTCCGGTCGTCACGGACAGCTCGGCGAACATGGTGTCGGCATCCAGGAGGTGCGCGCCGTACTTGTCGGCGAGCCTGCGCACGACCTGGATCTTCGGGTCCGCCCGCGCCGTCGACAACGCCCGCGTCCTCATCGAGTTCAAGAACGACGACCACCTCGCCCACCGCGTCCTGACCACCGGCCTGGCCCGCCACGGCGAGAACGCCGACCCCCTCGACACGGCGAAGGCACTCGCGACGCTGATCGAAATCGCCACCACCCTCGGCCGTCCCGAGGAGACCGCCCCTTGGCGTGAGCGGCTCGCCCGCATATCGCTCGACCCCGACCAGTGCCACCAGGTGGAAGCGATGCTGCGTAGCACCGAGCATGCCGCGCCGCTCGATCGGCCGGAAGCCGGCCCGGAGCCCGTGGAGGAGGAAGCCGGCTCCTGAGCGTGCGGATCTCCCTCCGGTCACGCGGAGTCCGCTGGTCCACCCGGCCGGCCGCACTTCGGTGTGGTCGCCGGTCAGCTGCGGGTGACGGTGTAGCCGGTGTCGTTCAGGGCGGCGGTCCACACATCGCGGTCGAACCACCGGGCGATGTCGGGTTGCCGTGTCGTGATGCCGTCCATCCTCGCCTGCCAGTCGGTGCCGGCTCGACCGCGGTTGTCCTGGCAGCCGGTACAGCCGTCCTCGCCGTGGATGTGGCCGGCCATCCACGCGTTGACGGCGACGCCGAGGACGACGAGGTAGAGGTCCCCGCCGTTCTCCTCCAACGCGGTGGGGACGCCCGCGAGGATGAGCGCCAGTTCCGGGTTGTCGACCGGCGGCGTCGGCGGCTCCCCGATCACCCACTCGACGGTCCCGCCCTCCTGCGCCCTTCGCCGCTTCCCGGCGACGCAGTCCGGGCGGCCGTCGCCATGGAAGTGCCTGTGGGGGGAACGAGTCCGGATCCCGAGCCGTTCGGCCACGAGGCGCACACGGCGTCTGACGGCCTCGGTGATCGTGCCGAGGCGCAACGCAAAGCCTCGGCGGACCAGTTGGGAGAGCGCCACGGCGACCGCGTCCTTCAACGCCTTCGTGTTCCTCATGGACGACATCCTCCCGGATTCCCCAAGCGCTCTGACCCGTTTCGCACCTGTTCGCTCAGCCTTGTGCGTGCGCCGCCGTGGTGAGGCTGCGCGACCGACCGGACTGCGGTCCGCGCGAGTTCACGCTCGACTCCTGCGCCGGATACGGCCGATGCCCCCCCGCGCTTCGGTTTGGCATGACAAGCGAGACACCGGGCGCCCCTACCGCATCGGCAACCTCAGAGGTTGTTGTATTCATGGTCGAACCGAGCGGTTTCCCTTCGCTGTTTCGCGTCAGTTTCGAGTGATCACCCGTAATTGGTTCACTGTTGAACGTCTTTAGTGAGTACAGATCAGCATGCTGATCGCGCCCGCTTCAAGATTTCGGATCATGTTCCTTCGCTGGTTGAAGTCGTGGCGGAATCGAACTCTTCGCCACTGTCCGAGGGGAGGGGAGCTGTACGACGGCAGTCCGGCCCTATAGCGTTCGCCGTGGTCACGAAGTCGCTCGCTCGACAAGGCGCCCGACAAGCCACGCAACACCTCACCCCACAACTCACTCAATCAGTCGCTCGATCGAAATGAGGTGCCGGCCCATGACGAAGGTGAGGGCGGCGCTCATGCGCTTCAGGCGCGAAGTAC
Organism: Streptomyces sp. NBC_01426; assembly: GCF_036231985.1. Lineage (GTDB taxonomy): Bacteria > Actinomycetota > Actinomycetes > Streptomycetales > Streptomycetaceae > Streptomyces. The sequence goes on along the minus strand of NZ_CP109500.1, from coordinate 471,061 downwards.
CTGGTGGGGGAGCCGGCGTCGAGGTGTCGCCGCAGGCTTCCTGAACCGATACCAACGGACTCTCCGTGAAATGCGAAGCGCAGAACTCGGGCCGCCCTTTCCCGAGCGGAGGCGGCACTTTCATCGAACAGGCGGAGTATTCCCGACCCGGTCACGCTTTTGCGCCTCCCTTCACGCCGGGCCACGCCATCCATTGTCGTAACGCCTCTGTGCGCTCGCCGAATCAAATGACTTCTGCCGGGCGGGCGTTGTACGTTTCTTACCGAAGGCATATTCCAACCAGCGGTTCTCACCGTTGAGAGGGACACGCATGACGAGCCACGCAATCGAACTCGACCTCGAAAGTCTGCTGCGCAAGGCGCTCCAGTCCACGGGTACGGGCAAGTATTGGACGACCGACGCGGACGAGATATGGTGCCGCCTCACACACCGCTCCGGCATACGACGCCAACAGGGCTGGAAACTGCACGTGTCCGCGACCGCCGCCTCCGCGCCGGACGTCCTCGTGAAGGCTCTGGACGTGTTGCTGGGCGAGGAAGCGGCCTTCAAATTCGTCCGGTCACTCGACCAGGTGAGCGCGCTCAACTCCCGTGCCACGCCGCGGGGGAGCTCGGGCAAGTTCCTCACCATCTACCCGCCCACCGACGAAGCCGCCGCCCGAATGGCGCGTGAACTGCACAAGGCCACGGCGGGATTGGCCGGCCCGCGGATCCTCTCCGACCAGCCGTACGCCCCGCACAGTCTGGTGCACTACCGCTACGGCGCCTTCGTCGGCCGGCGGCGGCTCTCGGACCAGGGACTGCTGGTGTGGTTCATCGAGGACCCCGACGGCAATCCCGTGGAGGACAAGCGCACCGGTCAGTACTCCCCGCCCTCTTGGGCGATCAGCCCCTTCCCCGACTCGGTGCCGCTTCCACCCCGACAGGAGAAGGCGGCGGGCAACCCCGTGGTGCTCGGCGGCCGGTTCTCGGTACGGGAGGCGATCCGGCACACCAACAAGGGCGGCGTCTACCGGGGAACGGACATCACCACGGGAGCACCCGTGGTCCTCAAGGAGGCCCGGCCGCACGTCGAGGGCGACTCGTCCGGCTCCGACGTACGCGACTGGCTGCGCGCCGAGGCCAGAACGCTGGAGAAGCTGAAGGGAACGGGACTGGCACCGGAGCCCCTCGCGATGTTCGAAACGGGCGGGCACCTGTTTCTCGCCCAGGAGGAAGTGCCGGGCGTGCCCCTGCGCACCTGGGTCGCCGAGCACTTCCGCGACGTCGGAAGCGAACGCTACCGGGCGGACGCACTCGCGCAGGCACGCCGGCTGGTGGACCTGGTCGCGGCGGCCCACGCCCAGGGCTGCGTACTGAGGGACTTCACGCCGGGCAACGTCATGGTCCGCCCCGACGGCGAACTGCGCCTCATCGACCTGGAGCTCGCCGTCCTGGAGGACGACGTCACGCTCCCCACCCAGGTGGGCACCCCCGGCTTCAGCGCCCCCGAGCGCCTGAACGACGCGCCTGTCTCCCCGACCGCCGACTACTACAGCCTCGGCGCCACCGTGTGCTTCGTGCTCGGCGGGAAGGTACCGAACCTGCTGCCCGAGGAGCCGGCCACGAGGCCCGCGGAGCAACGGTTCGCCGAGTGGCTGGCCGCCTGCGCCGGAACGCTGCGCCTGCCGGACGGCCTGCCCGAGATGATCCTCGGGCTGACGAAGGACGATCCCGGCGAGCGATGGGGCCCCGCCAGGGCGAGTGAGGCACTCCGCGAGAGCGGCCCGACGCGGCGGCCGACCCACCCCACCACCGGAACGGCGTGGGCCGACGAACCGCACGCCGCGACGCAGGTCGCGGTCGCCGGCATGGTGAACCACCTCGTCGATTCGATGACCCCGGGCGACGACCGGCGGCTGTGGCCCGTGTCCACCCTCGCCGGGGAGACCGACCCCTGCACCGTCCAACAAGGCGCGGCAGGCGCGCTGGCCGTCCTGACGCGGTACTTCGAACTCACCGGCGACCCGCGCCTGCCCGACCTGCTCGCCACCGCCGGCAACTGGATCGCCGCCCGTACCGACACCCGCTCCATACGCCCGGGCCTGCACTTCGGCGGCCGCGGCATCGCCTGGGCGCTGTACGACGCCGGACGTGCCATCGACGACCGCGCCCTCACGGACCACGCCCTGGCCCTGGCCCTGGCGCCACTGGAGTCGACGCCCAGTCACGACATCACCCACGGCTCCGCGGGCAGCGGACTCGCCGCCGCCCACCTGTGGAACCGTACCGGTGACCCGCGCCTGGCCGAGCTGGTCGTCGACGCGGCCGACCGGCTGGCCGCCGCGGCACGGCCCGAGCCGTCCGGCGTGAGCTGGCCGGTTCCCGCGGAAGCCGTTTCCACGGAGGCCGGCAAACGCTACCTCGGCTTCGCCCACGGAACGTCCGGCATCGGCTGCTTCCTCCTCAGCGCCGCAGCCATCACGCACCGCTCCGAGCACATGGAGCTGGCCGTGGCGGCGGGAGAGCACCTGGTGGCCAACGCCGTGATGGTCGGCCAGGCGGCCCAGTGGCCGGCCCAGGCCACGGACGTGCCCACGGCCCCGTACTGGTGCCACGGTTCGGCGGGCATCGGCTCCTTCCTGGTACGCCTCTGGCAGCGCACCGGGGACAAACGGTTCGGCGATCTCGCCCGCGGCGCCACACACGCCGTCATGGAACGCGCCTCTCGCGCCGCTCTCGCCCAGTGCCACGGGCTGGCGGGGAACGGCGACTTCCTCCTCGACATGGCCGAGGCCACCGGGGACCCCGCCTACCGCACGATGGCCGACGACCTGGCCCGTCTCCTCGTCTGCGAACGGGCCCACCGCGAAAGCCACGTCGTCTTCCCCAACGAGTACGGGGACGTCTCCACCAGTTGGAGCGACGGATCCGCAGGAATCCTCGCCTTCCTCCTGCGAACCCGCCACACAGACCCCCGGCACTGGATGATCCGGCAGCCGGGCTGAGCGACAGGGACCCCTGTCGCCACCGCACAGAGAAGGAGAATGTCATGGAGAACCAGGACCTCAGCCTGCTCGCCCACCTGCACGCCCTTCCGGAGACCGACCCGGTCGGCGTCGACGGCGCGCCGTTCGCCGCGACCTGCGAGTGCGTCGGCCTGCTGACGCTGCTCAACACCATCTGTATCGGCATCAGCTGCGCCTAGCCGAGAACCTCCGTCCGGTGGCCGCCCCCGGGCAGCCACCGGACGGAGCCAAGGCCGCTGTGGCCGGCAGGCACGCCGAAGACACCCCCGTGGACGAGGACCCGACCATGCAGCCACACGCCGCAGACGATGCTCGCACCCGAGCGAACCCCCCGACCGCCGCCCTCACCCACCCGGACCCCGCACGGCCCGCCGCGCAGCCCGTGTACGCCATCAGCACCCGCGGCCTGTTCAAGAGCTACCCGGGCCCGGACGGAACCACCACCCACGCCGTCCGCGGCCTGGACCTGGACGTGCTCCAAGGCGAGACCTTCGCCTTCCTCGGCCCCAACGGCGCGGGGAAGTCCACCACCCTCGCCCTGCTGTGCGCCCTGGCCCGCCCCACCGCCGGACAGGCCACGGTGGCCGGCGTCGACGTCATCCGGCGGCCGGAGCAGGTACGAAGACTGGTCGGGATGCTCTTCCAACACAGCGCCCTGGACCCGGACCTGACGGCGGAACAGAACCTGCACATCCACGCGCGCCTCTACGGGCTGCGCCGCCGCCACGCCCGCCTGCGCGCCGCCGAGACGCTGGAGATGGTCGGCCTGACCGACCGCCGGCGTTCCCTGGTCCGCACCCTGTCCGGAGGCATGCGACGCCGCCTGGAACTCGCCCGCGGTCTGCTCCACTCACCCCGGGTCCTGTTCCTCGACGAGCCGACCACCGGACTCGACCCACACGCCCGAGCCCAGGTCTGGGAGCACCTGCGCGCCTTGCGCGACCGGCACGGCAGCACGCTCTTCGTCACCACCCACTACCTGGAGGAAGCGGAGAACTGCGACCGCCTCGGCATCATCGACCACGGCCGACTCGTGACACAGGGCACGCCCCTCGCACTGAAGGCCGCGATCGGAGACGACCGGGTGGCGCTGCGCACCAGCGACGACACGGCGGCACGACAGGTCGTGGGCCGCACCGTGCCATCCGGTCTCGCCGTCACCCTGGACACCGAAGGGGTGACCCTGAGGGTGCCCGACGGCAGCGCCTGGATCCCCCGCCTGTGCGCGGCACTGGAAGCCCACGGCATCGCGGTCCACGCCGCGTCCGCGACCCCGCCGACACTCGACGACGTCTTCTTCCACCACACCGGCCGCAGCATCCACGCCCCCCGGCCCCACCGGACACCGGCCACTGCCATCCCGCGCGCAACCACGCCGGCGACCGAGGAGGCCCCATGACCGCACCCGCCCTCCCGGCTTCGGACGCCTCCGGCACCCCGAAGGCCCCCGGCGCCCCCGCCGGCACCGACCGGGAGCCGGGGACCCCGCTGCGTCACGAACTGCGCGCGGTCCACGCCCTGATCTACCGCGATCTGCTGCGCCTGTCCGCCCAACCCACCCACACCGCCCTGATGTTGCTCCAGCCGGTGCTCTACCTCTTCATCCTGGGAGGCGGTCTCGCCGCCCTGATCCCCAACTCCTCGCTGGGCGTCGGGTACCAGACCTACCTCTTCCCGGGCATGCTGATGATGACCGTGCAGACGCCGGCCATCATGGTCGGCATCCGCCTGATCACCGACCGGCAGAGCGGCTACCTGCGCGAACTCCTCATGGCCCCGGTCCGCCGGTCCACCCTGCTGCTCGGATGCTGCGCCGGCGGCACCATCGTCTCCACGGTCCAGGGCGCCGTCCTGCTCGCCCTGGCCGGCGCCGTCGGCCTGCCCTACGACCCGCTCCTCATGGCGCTGCTCCTCGCCGGCATGATCCTCACCTCCTTCACCATCACCGCCCTGTCCCTGGCCCTGGCCGTGAGCCTCACCCGGCCCGAGGTCTTCCACATGCTGCTCGGCCTGGTGATGATGCCGCTGCTGTTCCTCTCCGGCGGCTTCTTCCCGCTCGGGAACCTGCCGGGCTGGGCCCAGACGCTCGCCGCCGTCAACCCGCTCGCCTACGGAGTGGACCTGCTCCGCCGCTGCATCGCGCTGCGGGTACCGGACCAGGCGGCCACGGCGGGCATCGAGTGGTCCGACTGGCAACCTCCCCTGTTCCTGGAAGGCGGCCTCCTGCCGGCCGGCGGAGTCCTGGCCCTGGTCTGGGCCGCCCACCGCTTCAGCCGCCCCGAATGACACGCGGACGCGGGACTGAAACAGGCTCAGGATCACGACGCTCAGGCGTGGGACTCAGCCCGAGAGCGCCTTGTCCCAGTTGCGGTTGACGGTGCGTCGCGCATTCTCCGTCTGTGCCTCCGTCGGGAACGTCGGCGTGCCCTCGACCGTCGGCAGCTTCTCCGCGGCGGCCTTGTCGAGTGTGCCGTTCTTCCTCATCGCGTCCATGAGGACGGGGCGCGCATAGGCGGCGAGCCGGAGGTTCTGGCCCTCCGGGCTGAAGAGGTACTCCTGCCACAGGCGTGCCGCCGCGGGGTGCGGGGCGTCCTTGTTCACCCCGTTCGCGTAGTACTGGGCGAAGCTGCCGTCGAAGGGGATGGCGGTCCGCCAGTCGATGTCCGCGCCCTTCTTCCTGAAGTCGTCGGCATATCCGAGGTTGAGGAAGTCCCAGTCGATGCTGATCGGGGTCTGGCCCTTCGCGATCGTGGTCACCGAGGATTCGACCGGGATGAAGTTGCCGTTCTTGCGGAGGTCGGCGAAGAAGTCGATACCGGGCTGGATGTTGTCGAAGGAACCCCCGTTCGCCAGGGCCGCCGCGTACACCCCGGCGAAGGCGGAGCCGGACTTGGTGGGGTCGCCGTTGAGCGCGACCTGGCCCTTGTACTCGGGCCTGCGCAGATCGGCGAACGTCGAGGGGCAGGTCTTGACGCGCTTGGCGTCGCAGCCGATCGAGATGTAGCCGCCGTAGTTGTTGTACCAGCGGGCCCGCGGGTCCTTCTGCTCCTCGGGGATCTGGTCGTACTCGGCGACCTCGTACGGAGCGAGCAGGCCCTGCCGGGCCGCGGACTGCGCGAACGAGCCTCCCACGTCGATCACGTCGGGGGCGAGGCCTGCGGCCCTGTGCTCCTTCAGGGCGTTGATCTCGTCCTGGCTGGTCCCTTCCGGGTTCTCCACCGTGACCTTGATCCCGTACTTCTTCTCGAAGCCTTCGATCAGCGCGCCGTAGTTGGCCCAGTCGCTCGGCAGCGCGATCGTGTTGAGCGACCCCTCCTTCTTCGCCGCCGCGGTCAGCGCCGCCATGCCGCCGGTGTCCGCGGCCGAGGTGGCCACCGCGGGCGCTCTGGGCGTGGCGTCGGGCTTGTCTCCACAGGCGCCGAGGGGCGCCGCCGCGAGAGCCAGGCAGGCGGCGACGGAGGCTGTCCGGAGACGGGATGCGGGCACAAAGGCTCCATTACGGCCGATCGTCCACTGATCGAGGCCAGCGTACGTTCGGCGGCCTCGCCGCGCAGTCCCAGACGCTCCAGGTCGCAGACGCTCCCGGTCCCGGACGGTCGCGGTGCCCGACGGGTGTGTGCGTCGCCTCCCGGACCGGAGGACTCTCAGAACCCTTCCTCGCCCCACCCGGCCAGGAGCGCCTCCGCGAGGTCCAGCGCGGGCGGCGCGGTCTCGTCCTGGAGGGTCTGCTCGCTCCAGATGATCTTTCCGCGTGCGGTGTAGCGGGTGCCCCAGCGCTCGGCGAACTGCGCGACGAGGAACAGACCGCGCCCTCCCTCGTCGGTGTCCTCGGCCCGACGCAGGTGCGGGGAGGTGCTGGACCCGTCGGATACCTCGCAGACCAGGCTCCGGTCGTACAGCAGCCTCACCCGGATGGGCTCGGTGCCGTAGCGGATGGCGTTGGTCAACAGCTCGCTGAGGATGAGTTCCGTGGTGAAGGCGATGTCCTCCAGACCCCAGTCCACCAGTCGGCGGGAGCAGGCGTTGCGCACCGGCGACACCGCCGCCGGGTCGGGGGACACCTCCCACTCGGCGATCCGTGCGGGGTCCAGCCGGCGGGTACGGGCCACCAGCAGCGCGACGTCGTCGCCGGGCCGGGTGGGCAGCATCGCGTCGATCACCGCGGTACAGGTCTCCTCAGGAGTACGAGCAGGCCCTGCCAGGGCGGCGCGCAGCGCGGCCTGGGCCGCGTCCGGATCGCGGCCCCGGCTCTCGACCAGGCCGTTGGTGAAGAGGGCCAGCCGGGAACCCTCGGGCAGGGTGATCGTCATGGTCTCCATGGGCAGACCCGCGCCCAGGCCCAGCGGCGGGGAGACGGGAACGTCGGGGAAGGACACGGTTCCGTCCGGGTGGACCAGAGCGGGGCCGGGATGCCCGGCGGCGGCGGCCGTCACCTGCCCCGAGACGGGGTCGTAGATGGCACACAGGCAGGTGGCCCCGGTGATCCCCTGCCACTCCTGTTCGTCGGTGTCGATGTGGGCGACCAACTCGTCCAGGTGGCTCAGCAGCTCGTCCGGAGGCAGGTCCAGGGTGGAGAAGTTGTACACGGCGGTGCGCAGCCGGCCCATCGTGGCGGCGGCGTGCAGACCGTGGCCGACGACGTCGCCGACCACCAGGGCCACCCGGGCCCCGGGCAGCGGGATGACGTCGAACCAGTCACCGCCCACCCCGGCCTGGGCCGCCAGATAGCGGTGCGCGACCTCGACGGCGGACTGCTCCGGTACGCGCCGGGGCAGCAGGCTGCGCTGCAGGGTGACGGCCATGGTGTGCTCGCGGGTGAAGCGGCGGGCGTTGTCGATGGACAGCGCCGCCCGGGCGGTCAGCTCCTCCGCGAAGGACACGTCCTCCTCGTCGAACGGCGGGGAGTCCTCGCCCCGCCAGTAGCCGACCATGCCCAGCAGGACGCCCCGGGCGCGCAGGGGCACGGAGACCAGGGAGTGGATGCCGCGGTCCAGGATCTGCTGGGCATTGGCCTGGTGCTGGGCCCGCCAGCGCTGGGGGGTGGCGCGGAGGTCCGCCTCCAGGACCGCGTGGCCGCCCGTCCGCCCGGTGGCCATGGGGCCGCTGGGAGCGACCCGGATCAGCTCGCCGACAGGGGAGAGCGGGTGGTTTCCGTCAAGGCCGACGACGGCGGTGCGGCGCATCTCGCTGCTCGCCTCGGACGGCTCCTCGCCGCGCAGCACCGGGTCCAGCAGGTCGACGGTGACCACGTCGGCGAACCGGGGGACCGCCGCCTCCGCCAGTTCCTCCGCGGTGCGCTCCAGGTTCAGCGTCGTCCCGACCTGCATCCCCGCGTCGTACAGCAGGTTCAGCCGTTCGCGGGCCATCTCGGCCCTGCCGGAGAGTGCCCGCAGCTCGGTGGTGTCCCGCAGCGTGACGACCGTCCCGGCCTTCCCGTAGGGGGCGGTGCGCCGGATGTTCACCGCCAGCAGCCGATCGGCCGCCACGTGCAGCTCGTCGGTCGCGGAACGTCCCGACGCGACCGACTCGGCGATCCCCTCCTCCAGACCCAGGTCCGTGACGGGCAGCCCTTCCGCGTGCACCGGCAGGTCCAGGAGCCGCCGCGCCTCGTCATTGGCCAGGAGCAGCCGTCCGTCACCACCGACGATCAGCACGCCCTCTCGTACCGCGTGGAGCACCGCGTCGTGGTGCTCGTACATCCTCGTCATCTCGGCCGGTCCCAGGCCGTGGGTCCGGCGCAGCAGCCGACGGCTCACCAGGGCCGTCCCGCCCGCGGAGAGGAGCAGCACCACGGCCGCGGTGCCGAGGACGACCGGCAGCTGTCGGTTGACCATGTTCTGCACGTTCTGGACCGTGACGGGGGAGGAGACGACGGCGATGACCCGCCCGTCGGGGTCCTTGACGGGTACCACCGAGACCACGGAACGGCCGAGGGACCCTTCGAACGTCTCCGTGAAGGACGTGCCGGCCGCCGCCTTGGAGAAGGGGCCCACGACGTGCTTCCCGATCTGCCGCGGATCGCTGTGGGTGAGCGTGACGCCGTCGAGCGTGTACACGTTGATGCCGTCGACCTCGGCGATCTTCCGGGCCGCCTCCGCACTCGGCTGGAGGACCGCGCTCGGATGGGCGCTGTGCAGGGCCGGGACGATTCCGGGGGATTCCGCGAACGTTCCGGCGGCGGCGAGCGTCCGGTGCCGGGCGTCCATCATGGCGGAGCTGCGGGCCTGCACCACGAGCGCCCCCACCGCGGCGGCGACGAGCAGCATCACGACGGCCAACTGGAGGAGGAACACCTCGCCGGCCACGCTGCGCACGCTCAGCAGGGAGGACAGGCGCTGCGGCCTGCGCACCCTGCCCTTGGGGGGCCGGACGTGCTCCTGGTCCACCGGGCGGGATCCTGACCGGGGACGGCGCGGGGAGGCGGAGAAGCTCGCGGTCAAGCCGAGCAGCCGGCGCCGGAGATTCCCAGGAAAACGCCCATGTTCATATTTTCCAACCTCTTCGGGCCGTCGGCAGCGGGGAGCGTCGGTCGCCGGCCCGCAGCGATCTTGGGATCGCCGCTCAGGACGAGGGTGTGGCGCGCCGTGCGGGGGCATGGGCGGGGTCCGGGCCGCCGCCACGGCGGCGACCGGGCCGGTGAACCGGAGTGGCGGCCATGCGTCCGGACGAGGCAGGCTGTACGCATGAGGGCGCCCTTGCGCTCGCCCCCGGGACCGGGAGCCGGCGGTCACCACCAGGTCCTTTTCGCACTGGCGGAGTGCCTGCCCTTCGCACTCGCCCTGCTGGTGCTCCTCGTCGAGCTCACGCCCGCACACGTCCTGTACACCGGCCCCCTGCTGGTCGCGACACCCGCCTTGGCGGCGGTGACGATGGGGCCCAAGGGCACGCTCGCGGCGACGGGGGTGGCCGTCGGAGTCAGCGTGGTCACCGCCACCCACAACCATGCCTGGGGAGGCCAGCAGGTCTACACGAACTTCCTCGCCCTGTTCCTCGTCTCCGCGGCGAGCCTCATGACGAGCAGCACCGCGCGGACGCGCCGGGAGAACGAGCTCAACCAGGTTCGGCGGATCGCCACGGCCGCCCAGGACGTCCTGCTGCGGCCGGTGCCGTCCCGGCTGGGCGGTGTGCGGGCGGCCAGCCTGTACCTGGCGGCCGAGTCGGGTGCGCAGATCGGCGGCGATCTGTACGAGGCGGTCAAGACCCGGTACGGCATCCGGATGATCGTCGGAGACGTCCGGGGCAAGGGTCTGCCCGCCGTACGGGCCGCCGCGATCGTGCTGGGCGCGTTCCGGGAGTCCGTGCACTACGAGGACGACCTGGTGGAGGTCGTCAACCACTGCGAGGCGGCCCTGCGGCGGGACGCCCTCGTCGCGGGCGCGCTCGTGGGCGCGGGCGAGGCCGACGGCGACGACACCCTCCTCGAGGCATTCGTCACCGTCGTGGTGGTCCAGATCCCGGACGGCAGCCCCCGTGTCGAGGTGGTCAACCGCGGCCATCCGCCGCCCCTGGTGCAACGGGACGGCTCGGTCCGGTTCCTGATGCCCGCCACACCCCTGCCGCCGTTGGGCCTGGCGGAGTTCATCAGCGGTCCTCCCGGGCGCGTGGACCGCCATCCGTTCGCGCCGGGGGACAGGCTGTTGTTGTACACCGACGGTGTGATCGAGGCGCGCGACCGGGACGGCGCCTTCTTCGACCTGTCCGAGGCCATGGCGAGCATGCGCGACCGCACCCTGGAGGAGTTCCTGGAGGGCCTGCGCCAGGCGTTGCTCCGCCACACCCGGGGCGCCCTCGCGGACGACGTCGCGGTCATCCTCGTCGACCGGTGCGAGGACGAGGGACACGAGTAGGGGACCGTGGGCTGCCTGCGGTCGGCCGTGCCGGTGGGGAGACCGTCACCCATGGTGCGCGTGATGCGGCGGTGGCCGTCGGCGAGATCCCGGCCCGAGTGAACCCGGCGGGCGGGCGGTCAGGGGTTGTCGACGGACCGACAGCGGATCACTCGCCCTTCGCGTTGCGACTCGCGCCTCCTCGCGCAGCGGCGTTCGCCTCCCACTCGCGGCCGATGGAGCGGAGCAGTGCCGGGTACACCCCGAGGTACCGGAAGGGCTTGATGGCGGCCATGTAGAGGGAGCCCAGGAGTCCGTTCGGCTTCACCAGGACGGCCATCTGGCCGCGGTGGCCGCCCGCCCCGTCCGGCACCCAACCGATGTGCATCACCGCCCGCACGGTCTTGTTGGCCATCTCGGCGGCCCATTCGTCCTCGCGCTGGTAGAGCGAGGTGAACGGGGACGAGCCGAGGTCGGGACCCCGGGGCCCGTCGCGGAGGTCCGCCGGCAACCGGTCGCGCAGTTCGGCCCGCCGGCCGGCGGCGTCGGAATCCGGCTCGTCCCAACCGAACAGCGCGCCCAGCCTCCAGCGGACGGCGAAGAGGGCTCGGGAGACGAAACCGTCTCCCTTCACCCCGCTCTTCATGCCCTCGGCGAACTGGCGCACCAACCAGGCGAGGTCGTCCGGGCCGCCGGGGGTGGGCAGCGCCCATACGTCCTCGACCGTGAAGTCGGCGGCGATCTCGTGGATCCTCCACGGGCGTTCGGTGTGGTCGGTTCGGGGAAGTCGCATGGTCGGACCCCTGTCTATACGGTGGCGTATATATCGAGTGTAGGCAGATCTATACGGCCCCGTATACTCGGCGGGACGTGAGGAGACACACAGGGAGGAGGCACGCAGGATGGGCGCGACCCGCACACCCCGCGGAAAGTGGATCGAGGAGGGCCTGCGGGCACTCGTCGCCGGCGGCCCCGAAGCCGTGCGGATCGAGGCGCTGGCCCAGGCACTCGGCGTCAGCAAGGGTGGCTTCTACGGCTACTTCCGCAACCGGGACGCGCTGCTCACCGAGATGCTCGACACCTGGGAGTACGAGGTCGCCGAAGGCGTCATCGAGCAGGTGGAGAGCGGCGGGGGAGCGGCCAGGGTCAGGTTGAAGCGACTGTTCGACATCGTCGCCGAGAGCACCGACGGGCCGGTGCGGGGAACCACCGCCGACATCGCGATCCGCGACTGGGCCCGCCGCGACGCGGCCGTCGCCGAGCGCCTGCGCCGCGTCGACAACCGCCGCATGGACTACCTGCGTTCGCTGTTCTCCTCTTTCTGCCCCGACGAGGACGAGGTCGAGGTCCGCTGCCTGCTCGCCGTCTCGGTACGCATCGGCAATCACTTCAACGCCGCCGACAACGGCAGCCGCAGCCGCGCCGAGGTGATGGAGCTGATCGGTCGCCGGCTGCTGGAGTAGCCGCCGGACTCAGGGCGGAGGAGGGGGAAACGAGCGCGAACGGGATCCCGCGGACAGGATCACCCGCGCCCACCCGGCGTCAAGGGCATCCGAAGCGTGTCGGCGGGGCAGGAGAGGCCCATGACCGCATCCACTTCCTCTCCCACACCCGCCGACGACCCGAAGCGCTACGTGGGTCTCGGCACCGACGAGGCCGAACGCCAGGCACACCGGCGCGGCTGGTCGACCGTGCGTACGGTCCCACCGGGCGCGATCCTGACCATGGAATACCTCGCCGGACGGCTGAACCTCGAGGTCGAGGACGACACGGTGCGGCGCGCCTGGAGCGGATGACCACCCGCGCGCGGCTTCCCGGTCACGGGAAGACGCCGCGCCGGACGGCGGACGTCCGTGTCCACGGTGGATCGCCCCCCGGCACGTTGCCTCAGAGGTACGACGCGGCGGTGCGGACCTCACCGATCCGGGAGAAGACCCGTTCCACGGTCAGCGTGTGCTCATCGGCGGCGAACCCCGACATGGCGTCCGCCACGAACTCGACCTCGTACCCCCGGTCGGAGGCGGCCCACGCGGTGGCCGCCACCCCCATCGTGGTCACCAGGCCCGCGAGGACCACCGTGTCCACGCCCCGTTCGCGCAGCCGCCCGTCCAGACCGGTGCCCTCGAAGGCCCCGACCGTCCGCTTGATGATCTCGATGTCCCCGGGCCGTACCAGCCCCTCCGCGTACCCGCTGCCGGGCGGCTGCTCGACCACGTTCGGCCGCTCCACCCGCACCACCACCACGGGAAGGCCCCGTCCCCGGAACGCCTCGGCCAGCCGACGACAACGCTCCTCCACCTCCGCACCGGAGTACGGGGCCAGCGGCAGGGCGACGATACGGGGCATCAGGTCGATCAGAACCAGCGCAGGACTCATCCGCCGATCGTACGACCGCGCCGCCGGCCACCCGCCTGCGGGCCGTGGTCACATGGGCACCGGCATGTCCTCCCCACGTTGCTCCTCCGGTAGTTGGATGGACCAGCAACACGACCGATCCGTTTGCCTCGCCGAAGGGACCCCGTGCACACACCCACCGTCCTGATCTCCGGAGCCGGCATCGCCGGCCCCGCCCTGGCCTACTGGCTCAACGCCCAGGGCCGGCAGACCACCGTCGTCGAACGCTTCGACGAGCTTCGCGAGGACGGGCAGAACATCGACGTCCGCGGCGCGGGCCGCGAGGTCGCCCGCCGCATGGGCATCGAGGACGCGATCCGCGCCGCCTCGACCGGTGAGACGGGCACCGAGTTCGTCGACGCCACCGGCGCCCCTCTCGCCCGCTTCGCGGCCGGCACGTCCGACTCCGACGGGGCCACCGCCGAGCTGGAGATCCTGCGGGGCCAACTGTCCCGCATCATCATCGACCGCACCCGCGAGGACACCGAGTACCTCTTCGGCGACCGGATCGTCGCCCTCGACGACAAAGAGGACGGGGTCACGGTCACCTTCGCCCACGGTCCGACCCGCACGTTCGACCTGGTCGTCCTCGCCGAGGGACTGCGCTCCCGCACCCGATTCCTGGTCTTCCCCGAGATCGACGCCGTGCGCGAACTCGACTTCTACATCGCCTATCTGACCATCCCCCGCACGGGCGCCGACACCGACCTGTGGCGCTGGCACAGCGCCGGCCGCGGTCGCAGCGTCACCCTGCGCCCGGACAACCTCGGCACCATCCGGGCCACGCTCGCCTTCCTGTCCGACGTCCGGGGCCTCGACGCGCTCGACCACCGCGACCTCGTCACGATCCTGCGCCGCACCTTCGCCGACGTCGGCTGGGAGGCGCCCCGGGTGCTCGCCGCCCTGGACGACGCCCCGCTCTACTTCGACGCCGTCGGCCAGGCCCGCATGCCGTCCTGGTCCAGGGGGCGGGTGGCCTTGATCGGCGACGCGGCCCACTGCTCGTCCCCGCTCAGCGGAATGAGCACGAGCCTCGCGCTCACCGGTGCGTACATCCTCGCCGGCGAGCTCGCCGCCCACCCGCACCGCACGGCGTTCGCCCGGTACGAGATGCTCATGCGCCCCTACGTGGACCAGGCGCAGAAGCTGCCGCCCGGCACACCGCGCATCCTCAACCCGCGCGGCCGCGCCGGGCTCGCCACGATGAACACCGTCCTGAGGGTCGTCGGCAGCCCGGCCGCCGCCCGACTCGGTGGCCTGGCGTCGAAGTTGTTCACGCCCCCCGCCGACGCGATCGACCTCCCCACCTACCCACCCCGTGAGCCCACCCCGTGAAACCGCCCCGCCGCGTCGATGACGGCGGCCGCATCGGCCGCCGAACCCGACTGCATCATGAACCCGCAGGTCGGAGGCCCTGTACGGGTGGACCTCAGGAGGTCACCGGGGTCCAGTCGCCCAACCAGTCCCCGACCTCCTGGCCGGAGGCCCGGGCGTCGCTCAGGTGCGGGCGGTCGCCGCTCGGTGTGCCGGAGCCCGGGCCGGTGTTCGCGTACTCCGCGAAGCGGTCGTCCTTCCAGGAGAAGCCGCCCATGTCGGACCACGGTGCGGGGCGGATGCCGCTGCCGAGCGTGGAGTCGCGCACCGTGGTCTGCGGGTCGAGGGACGCGTCGCCGCCCGCGTGCCACGGCCGGCCGAGGGCGAAGCTTCCGGGAGCCACGTCGCCGTTGAACGTGCTGTTGACGATCAGGAACCCCTTGCGGCCGGCGGGGGTGCTGGGCGCGGTGACGCAGCCTGCCGAGGTGCCGTCCCAGCGCTTCTTGAGGGTGATCACCGAGCGGTCGATCACGGCGGTGGCACTGCCGAAGACGAAGTCGACGGTACCGACGACGTACGAGTTCGTCATGTAGACCCGGCCGGGCCTCGCACGCGCGGCGCCGTCCATCTCAAGGGTGTCCTGGTCACCCGTGATGATCACACTGTCGAGGAGGACCTTGTCCGCGGCGGTGCGCAGCGCGACCGCCTGTGCGCTGACGTCGCGGTGGGCCTTCTCGTCGAAGTCGTTGGAGACGGTGAGGTTGCGGGCCTGGAAGTCATCGGCCTCGACCGCGACGGTCGCACTGCCGGCAGTGCCGTACGTGCCCGAGCCGTCCGGTGTGGGGGTGCCGGAGGCGTTGCCGTGGACGATGACCGTGTCCCTGCGGCTGCCGCCGGTCCCTTGCAGGGTGACGTGCGGCTTGTTCGACGGGATCCTGACCGTTTCCCGGTAGGTGCCGGGCTTGACGCTGATGACGACCCGTGTGGAGTTGTTCGCCGGTACCGCGTCGACGGCGGCTTGGACGGTCCTGTACCGGCCGGAGCCGTCCTTGGCCACGGAGAGCGTGGCCGTGGCGGGAGCGGTGGCGGCCGTTGTGCCGATGGTGGGACGGGGGCCGGCGCCGGACCTCACCTTCGAGGGGACGGCGGCGGTCGGGTCCAGGGTGTAGCGGTAGTACGTCCTCGGGTCGAAGGCCGTCCCGCCGCTCTCGTTGCGGCCGGTGGTGTGCACGAAGACGTTCCCGCGCTGCACGAGTGAGGCCGTTCCGTCCTTGGTGACGGGGTTGGCGAGGCCCTCGAAGTAACTGTTCTCCAGCACCATCCTGGTTCCGCCCCGCGCGTAGTTGCCGTAGGAAGCGGAGATGGAGGAATCCGGGTCGTCCTGGAGGAAGTTGTTGTACAGGTGCGCGTGCGCCACGTTGTCGGTGGACGGATTGCGCTGCTCGGTCTCGTGGAACCAGTTGTGGTGGATCGTGATGTCGGCGGTGACGTGATCGGTCCAACCTATGCCGAAGGCCTTGTTGTCGTTCTTCAACTGGTTCCAGGACACCGTCAGGTACGTGGTGTCCTTGCGGCTGTCGATCAGCCCGTCGGCCATGTTCCGCAGGTTGTTGTGGTCGATCCACACGTGGTGGGCGCCGTCCATCTGGATCGCGTCCCAGTCGTGGTCCTTGTCGTTCCACGTCCCGGCGTACGAGTCGCGGATCGTCAGGTTCCTGATGATCACGTTGTGTACGCCCTGCCCCAGGAAGAACCCGCCGCCGACGATCTGGCCCGAAGTGCCCGCGCCCACGATGGTCTTGTCCGAGGCGACCTTGATCTCCTTGCCCTTCGGGGCCATGGTGATCGTGCCGGCCACGACGATGACGTACGGCTTCGAGGCGGTGGCGTACCTCTCCAGGTCGGCAAGGTTCCGCACGGTGACGATCGCGCCGTCCCGCCCACCGTAAGTGCCCTTCTGACCCAGCGCGTTGACCGAGGCGAAGCCGTCCGCGACCTCCCGGGCCCACGCCGGGGTGGCACCGGCCGTCGCTGCCTTCGCCGAGGCTTCGGCACCGAACGCACCGAACGCACCGAACGCACCGAAGGTTCCGAAGGCCCCGCCGTACGCCAGGCCCGCTGCGGTCGCCGTTGCCAACGGAATGCCCACGCTCAGGCCGAGCCTGCGCCTGCGGTGCCGTGCCGTGTGTCGAGTGGTGCGCATCAGTCACTGTCCTGGTGGTCGGGTGGTTGGTGGTGGACGCCAACCAGTTGCCACCGCGGACGGAAAGGTTGCCGCGAGTCCGGGACGGACGGTGACGGGTGAGCCTGCCCGGGCCGAGGGCTCGCGTCACGGCCTACCGGGCGTGTTCCCCGGCGACCCGCGCCATCGGGGTGTCGTCGTCGGCGCGCGAGACGGCGGCACGTACGACCAGCACGGCGGCCGTGTCGTCGTCCAGGCCGTGCGCGCTGAACCGGTGCAGGTCGGCCGCGAGTCGAGGCAGGACCTCGCGGTCCGCCACCTCCTGCCAGGCCGATACCCGTTCGACGAGCGGGTAGAAGGCGCCGGAGGCATCGCGGGTTTCACTGACGCCGTCCGTGTACATGAGCACACGGTCACCCACCTCGAAGGGCACTTCCTCGACCGTGTGGTCGTCCTCGACACTGACCGGAAGGTGGACGGGCAGGGACGGCTGCGGGAAGTCGACATACTGAGCCGTGTGGCCGCGCACCTGACGGACGGGTGGCGGGTGACCGCAGCTGAGCAGCCTCATCACCGGGCGGTCGGTGGGAATCTCGGCCAGGATCACGGTCGCGAAGCGGTCGGCGTCGTCGATGCCGACGCGCGACTCGTAGTGGCGCATGCTGGCCTCGAGCTTGCGGGCGATGGCGGCCAGGTCGGGTTCCGTGTACGCCGACTCTCTGAAGGAGCCGAGGAGCACGGCCGCGATCTCGACCGCCCCGAGCCCCTTGCCCTGCACGTCTCCGATCATCACCCGCACCGCGCCTTCCACCTGGAGCGCCTTGTAGAAGTCGCCGCCCAGGTGGGCGCCGGCCACCGACGTCTCATACAGGAGGTGCAGGTCGACGCATCCCAGATGCTCGGGCAGCGGGTGTTGAACGGCGCGCTGTGCCACGTCCGCGACCTCCCGGACGTGCCGCAGCTCCTTCTCACGCCGCTGACGGACGCTGCTGGACCAGGCCGCCACCACGCTGATCATCCCGACCAGCACGGTGAACGACAGGGCGGCCCGAAAGGGAGGCTCTCCGCGGTCCGCCTCCAGCACGGTCAGCACCACGATCGCGGCCGCCCCGAAGGCCATGGTCCCCCACATGCCCCACCCCACGGCGGCCAGTCCGGGCACCACATAGAGGAAGGCGCCGTAGTGGTCCTGCTGGGGCGTCGCGAAGTCGGTGACCGCCGCTGCCACGATCATGACGGCAGGGAGCAGGCGGACCGCGCGGTACCGGGTTCTCGTATTGCGAAGGAGGTCCACCATCCGATCTTGGGCGACGCCGGAGAAGTGCGCCGCCCGCCGCGCCGCCGAACGAGAAGCCCGCAGCCCCGGCAGGTGGGCCGGCTGTTCGCACGCCGGGGTCGCACCCCGAGCCGTGGCCCCGAACGGAGCCGCCGCCCGTGCGGGCCATACGTCGTCCTGCCGGACGCGACGACAACGGACTCGGTCACCTGTTCGAGTCGAGGAGGGGTGGCGCACGCCCCGAGTCCCGCCGGCCGTGTTCGTCGGGGCGCTATGCCACCATTACGCAGATATCGTGAGAAACGTGACCGAATCTGGGCGGCCGTGGCTCCGCCGGCGCGACGGCCGGGGATGGTTCGTGCGGCTGTCGCCGGTCATCCTGACCGTGGTGATCGCCAGCCTGGCCTACGCCACACCGCCGGAGATGGCCTTCAGCCGTCTCTTGCCCGCGGCGCCGGCCCTGGCCGCCGCCATGTGGCCGGTCCTGCCCACTGTCCTGCTCGGGACGGTCTGCCTCCTCCTGATGATCGGCCTCGGCCTCGTCTTCCCCGACCTGGGAACGTGGTGGACGGCCGCGGGGATCATCGCGGTCACCGTGGCCGCCGCGTACGGAAGCCACGTCCGGCTGCTGCGCGAGCGCACCCTCATCCAGGTACGACTCGTCGCCGACGCGGCGCAACAGGTGGTGCTGAGCCCCATGCCACGCCGCATCGGGCGCATGGAGATCGAGTCGCTGTACCTCGCGGCCGCGGCGGAAGCCCGCATCGGCGGGGACTTCTACGAGGTGGTCGACACGCCCTACGGGGTCAGACTGCTCATCGGCGATGTGCGGGGCAAGGGCTTGCCGGCAGTGGGGGCGGCCGCGGCGATCGTCAACGCCTTCCGCGAGGCGGCCTTCGGCGAGAGCGACATGATCAACGTCGCACGAAGGCTGGACGCCAGCAGCACCCGCTACAACGCCGCCTTTCCGCCCGAAGGGCCGATGGAACGCTTCGCCACCGCCCTCCTCGTCCAGATCCCGCACGACGGCAGACGTGTCGACATCCTCAACTGCGGACACCCCCCGCCACTGCTCCTGAACCGCGGGAGACTCCGTGTCCTCGAATCCGCCACCCCTTCGCCACTGCTCAGCCTCGCGGAGCTCATCGGCGAGCACTACAACGTCGATTCCTTCGACTTCGCCCCCGGAGACCTGCTGCTCCTCTACACCGACGGGATCGCGGAGGCCCGCGCGCGCGACGGCGAGTTCTTCCCGCTGGCGGCCTGGATGCGTCGACAACCCCCGACGCCACCCCGTGAACTGCTCACGACTCTCCACCGCGACCTGCTCCGCTACAGCAGAGGACGCCTCGACGACGACATCGCCGCCCTGGCCGTACGCCTGCGTGAGACCTGAAACCCGAGGGGCGGATGTGGCCGGGGGCGGTCGGGGCGGCCTCGCCACGCGTTTCGCTGGCTGTCGGGGCACCCGCCCAGGGCTAGTCTCGGGACGTGGGACAGCCTGAGCAACGCGTCGAAGGCGCGGGACCCTTCACCACCCGGCGCACCTGGCACCGCTCCGACGGGGGAACCGTCGTGTGGGAGTCGCGCGCCGCGCGCAGACGGGGGGTGCTCTCGGTCCTGGGCCCGGGAGACACGGCTTCCGTGTCCGCGCGTGCCGACGCCGGAGCCCTCGGGCGCCTTCGCAGACTGAACGCCCTCGCCTCGGGCGCGTTCGTCATCGGAGGGGCGCTCTTCGCCCTCGGGGCCGCCGTGGCCCAGTTCGGATCGGGCGACGCGGGCGAGAGCGCCTCCCTCTACTTCGCCGGCGGTCTGTTCTTCAATCTCGGGGGCTACACCTCCCTCCTGCAGACGCTGAACGCGCCTCGCCACTCCCGGCAGGGCGGTGACCTGGTCACCGCCGACTGGAGGTGGTGGGGGTACGAGCCCATGCGGTTGGACTGGCTGAGCACGTTCGTCCTGTTCGTGGGGACGCTCGTGTTCGGCGTCAACCTTCTGGACTCCTTCCTCCAAGGGCTCACCGCTCAGCAGACCAACCGGCTCATCTGGGCCCCTGACGTGGTCGGATGCGTACTCTTCCTGGTCTCGGGCCACCTCGCGTTCGCCGAGATCTGCCACAGGTCCCGGCCCTGCTTTCGTTCGCGCAGTCTGGGCTGGTGGATCGTCGCCGTGAACCAGTTGGGGTCGGTGCTCTTCATGCTCTCGGCACTGGCCGCCTTCACCCGGCCGGCCACCGGAAGCCTGATCAACGCCGACATCGCGAACTGGGGGACGCTGTCCGGCGCCCTGTGCTTCTCGTTCGGCGGCATGCTCCAGGCCTTCGAACGACCGTAGGGCCACCGATGAGTTTCGCGCCGCCCGCCCGTCTACCTTCTCGAAGAGCCTGAGAAGCCGGACAACCGCCCGGGAAGGGTGAGGAACATGAAGTACATGATCCAGTTGAACGTGCCTGCCGACCAGTGGGACGCCCTCATGTCGTCGTTCTCGGCGGACGACACGAAGGCCATGTTCGCCCACATGAATGCCCTCAACGAGGACCTCGTTTCGGCGGGGGAGTGGGTGGACGGTCAGGGCCTCGGGGGCCCGTCACTGGTCAAGACGGTACGAGCCGGGAGCGACGGCCGGCCGCGGGTGACCGACGGGCCGGCCCAGGAAGGCCGCATCCTGGCCGGCTACTGGCTGGTCGACGTCAAGAACGAGGACCGGGCCCTGGAGATCGCCGCACGGGCGTCGGCGTCCCCGGGCCCGGGCGGGAAGCCCGGCAACGAACCGGTCGAGGTGCACGCGATCCCCGCTGACCCCACGGAGGCCTGAGCCCGACCGGCCGCGGCACCGCCCGGAGGCGGTCGCGCCCGGCCTCGCGCCGACCCTCGCGCCCGGCATCACGACCGCAGTCGTGCCGGGCGCGGGACATGCCGGACACGTCCGCCTGACGACGGCGAACCTGGGTAGGGGAGCCGTGGGAGCCCGCACCGGCCGGACGAAGGGAGGCCCGACATGACGCAGCGTGCCACCGTGAGGGAACTGCTGGCCGAACACGGGCGGACCCATGCCGAGGAGGCGGGAATCCACCTGCGGAACACCCCCATGCCGCTGTACCAACTGCTGACGCTCTGCGTCCTGTTCTCCGTGCGCATCAAGGCGGACATCGCGGTGGCCGCCGCGCACGAGGTGTTCGCCGCAGGGTGGCGCACGCCCCGGGCGATGGCCGCGTCCTCCTGGCAGGACCGGGTGGACGCACTGGGCCGTGCCCACTACCGCCGCTACGACGAAAGCACGGCGACGGCGCTCGCAGAGGGCGCCGAACTCGTCCGCGACCGGTACGCCGGGGACCTGCGACGGCTGCGCAAGGCGGCGTGCGAGGACCCCGACCGCATCCGTGAGCTGCTCCGGGAAGTGCCGCGGATCGGCCCGGTGGGCGCCGACATCTTCTGCCGCGAGGCACAGGGCGTCTGGCCCGAGCTGCGGCCCGCCTTCGACCGGCGGGCTCGCCATGCTGCCGCCGAGTTGGGTCTCCCTCGGACAGCCGAGGGCCTGGCGCATCTCGTGGGTGCCGAGGATCTGCCCAGGCTGGCGGCCGCCCTCGTCCGCGCCGAGCTCTCCCCCGCCCGGTCCTGACAGGCTCTGACCCGTTCCGCCCCGTCGTGCACCGCGCGTGACCCGGGTGGACCCGGCCCGGTCGCGGCCGGCGGCGGGGCCCAGCACGCTGCCTGTACGTGCACGCGCCGGCTGTGAACGCGGCCGCGGGTCCTCCGGCGCACGGGCGGACATGAGCGCCACCCGAAGGCGGTGTGATGCACCCTCGTCCGGGCAGACGCGGTGCGCGTCCGGTGGATCCGCCGCCGGATCGGTACGTGACGAGTCGAGGAGAGGCCATGCCCCGCGGATCCAGCCCCAAGCGCGAACGTCAGTACGAGCACATCAAGGAGAGCGCCGAGCAGCGCGGCGAGAGCACCAGGCGCGCCGAGGAGATCGCCGCGCGCACGGTCAACAAGGAACGAGCCCGTTCCGGCGAGTCGAAGACCGCGAGCCGCTCGTCGATCCAGGACATGTCCTCCTCGAAGCGCGGCGGGCAGCGTTCCCACAGCGGCTCGCAGGGCCCGACGAAGGAGCAGTTGTACAACGAGGCGAAGCAGCGGAACATCGAGGGCCGTTCCAAGATGGACAAGGCCGAACTCAAGCGGGCCCTCGGCAAGTGAGCACGTGGCGGGCCCGAGGCCGGGACCCTGTCGGCACCTTCGATTGAACGCGGGACGCCGGCCCGAGACGCTGGTCCGTTCGAGTGCGTCAGTGGTTCGCGATCGGGTGGTTCGCGGTGTGGTCCGGCGCCGGAACCGGTCATGCCGGTAAAGCGTGGCGGTCATGACGACTCCCTCTCGACTACGCGGCCTCGCCGTGAGTCTCGCCGTATCGTCCACGCTGATGGCCGGAGCCTGTGGCGGGAGCAAGGCCCCCGTGACCTCCGCTCCCGCGGCGCCGTCCTCCTCCCAGGCCAGTCCGACGGGTGGTGGCGCGATGACCGAGGACCAGCGTGAGCGCATGGCCCTGGTGCCCGCGGCGAAGGTGCAGTGGAACCATGCCGCCGCCACCGCGCTCGGCGCCGTTGCGAAGGGCCGGCTCGTGGAGATCGAGCTGACCGCGACCCGGGGCGCCTCCCCGGGTACCGCCTCGGGCAGCCCGAGCCCGGCGGCCTCCGCCCAGGCGGCCGGGATGCCGGTGTGGGACGTCTCGGTGGCTGCCGAGGACGGAACCGTCCATGACGTCCGGGTCGACGCCGTCACCGGGAAGATCAGCCGCTCGCGGGTCGAGCCGGGGCAGGACGCGGACGACAAGAGCGAGATCGCCGAGCAGGTGAAGGCCGCGACCAGCACCGCGGAGAAGGCGGTGGTCACCGCCACGGGACGCACCCCGGGTGCCGTCACGGCCGTGGAACTCGACGACGACGTCTGGTCGGTCGACATCGTCACCCCGGACTGGAACAAGACCACGTACGACATCGACGCCGCCAAGGGAACCGTCGTGCGCGAGCACGTCGACCGCGACTGATCACCGGAGATGGCCGGGGGCTCTACGGGGCCTGTGTCCCCGTGCTCGACTGGGCGGCGCGGCCGGTGACGAGACGGATGGCCGCGATCGTCAGGTCGGGGTCGTGGAGCTGGACGTAGTGGTCGCTGCCGGTCGCCAACAGGTGCGGGGTCTGCGGCCGCAGCGCCACCAGAGCCTGTTGGGCCTTGGGCCAGGAGGCCTCCAGCTTTGCCAGCAGATCCTTGGCCATGGTGGGCGGCGCGGCGAACGGTTCGGTCTTGCTGAGGACCGCGACCGGGACCGGCGGGAGCGGCCCGCCGCGATCGATGGCGGCGACTCCACCGTCGATGTCCACCTGCTCGAAGTCCGGGTCGTTGTCGAAGGGTGTGCCGGGGTGTCGCAGCGCCTTCACGTACGCCGGCCAGTCCGCCCCCATCGCGGGCTTCAGCGCCGGTCCCAGCGCGTCGACCAGGACCAGTCCGCGCGTCCGCTCCGGGTGCTCCTGCGCGTACCGCAGGGCGAGCATGCCGCCGAAGGAGTGCCCCACCAGCACGTACGGCCCCGGCACGTGGCCGGCGCTCAGCACCCGGTCCAGGTCTTGGACCATGGCGGGCAGGCTCCGCGTGCCCTGCACGGGCGTGCTGCGGGAGGTGAGCGTCGGGGGCTGGGTGTAGCGGATGGTGCCCGGCCGGTCGTAGGTGCAGACGTGGGTGAACGCCGCCACGCCCGGCAGCACCGCCGGTGCCTTGGGCACGGGCGGGGTGACATCGGTGAGCGACCACGGATCGGAGGCCTCGTGGAGCCCGGACAACAGCACCACGGTCGGACTCCCGGAGCCCGAGCAGTGCAGGTAGAGGCTTCGCCCGCCACCGATGTCCACTCGCTGCCCGTCATCCCCACTGGACGCACCGGACGCACCGGATGCCCGGGTCGCACCGGATGCCCCGGGCGTGCCCGCGACCAGCAGGGCGACGGCCAGCGCGGCCACCACTGGGCCGGACGCACGCCATCGCCGTCGCATGTCTCCAGCGTCCTCGCCACCCGGACACCTCGCCACCCGTGCATCCCGTCACCCGTGCATCCCGTCACCCGTGCATCCCGCCATCCGAGGCCCGGTCGGCCGGGTCCCGGATGGACGGAGGCGCCACCCGCCGCCGATGCACCACCGACTCAGGTCACCGGCAGTACCCCGCCTGCAGGAAGCCGCGTTGGCCCGGAGTTCCCAGGTCCAGCGGGATGTCGACATGGCTCGGCAGGGCGGTGAACCGCGCGTTCGGCAGGATGAACTCGCGGCCGGTGTACCTCTCCCGCACGCTCTGCCGGTCGGCGGACCGACACACGAACGGATTGGCGTACGTGTTGTAGCCCAGCCCCACACCGGTGTTGAGGAACCCGGCGTCCTGGCACTGGAACAGCGCGCCCCGCAGCGCCGATGCGTCCCGGTCGCCCCGGTAGCGCGTCTGGAAGTTCGCGAAGCAGGTCCGGGAGTCGGCGCCGTCGTACGGGGACGGTCCGGCGGCCGCCAGCGCTCCGAGGAAGGAGCGGTTGCAGCCGATCTCCGCCGAGGGGGCATCACCCGCGAGCAGCGCGTCACGACGGCAGCCGGTGACGTCCTGGAACGCCCCGACGACGTCCTTGTCCCGCGTCAGCCGGGAGTACGCGACGACCAGGTCGCGCTGGGCGGCGAGCGGGTACGCCCGCATCGTACCGAACTCCTCGTCGAGCAGCCGGAACCAGGTCTCGAAGGCCGGTACCTGCGCACGGACGCCGGCCGGCAGCGTGTAGACCTCCAGATCGGTCGGCGTCGACCAGTCCTCCAAGCCCGGGTAGCCCACGTAGGACAGGACGCCGATCCCGACCTTGGCGGGCTCGTCGCCGTACCGCGCCCGCAGCTTCAGGTACTGCTCAAGGTTGGTGCTGGAGCCGGCCCAGGCATAGCGGAAACCACTCGGGTACAGCGAGGTCTGGTCCCGGGCGTGCGTGGTCCCGAAGAGGGAGGGTGCCACGCACCGGACCTCGCGCGCCTCCCAAGCGGCCCGGTACTCGGCCGGGGTGGAGACGCAGGGAGCGGCGGGGTCGCGGGCGCCGTCGAGGGGGAGCGAGAACGCGCTCGGCGTGCCCATGAGGAGCAGTCCCGCCACGAGGGCGGCCAGCGACCGGGCGCGCGATCCGAGTGATCGTTGTCTCTTCATGGGGCCAGTCTCGAAACGGGTGCACGGCTCCGCCAGCCAACTGCTCCACCCAGCCCAGCCGGGGCCGGACCCTGCATCAGGCGTGCGCGGTGCCCTGTCGGTCGGGTGAGGAGGTAGGCGATGGCGATGTCGCCGAGTTCGTCCGCGTACCGTCGTCTGGCCGTTTCGCCGTCGGCGGGGGCGGGGCGCACGGAGTTGTGGAAGCAGGCGCCGGGGATCGCTCGGGCCGTAGTGTCCAGAGCCCTCTGCGGATCGGAGCGCCGGATCTGGTCCTTGTCGGGGGTTGCCGCTTCGGGCAGCAGGCGGTGGATTTCGGTGATGGTGCGGGCTCCGCGGTCCAGTGACCCGGGCCCCCGCGCGCGCAGCAGCTCGGGGAAGAGGTTGCTGCTGTCGGCGAAGGACTGCAGGAGGGCGTGCGCGTAGGCGTCCATGACGCCGGAGAGCGACGGCTCGGCGGCTTTTCGTCGCTCGGCCACGTCGAGTTGAGGAACTGGATCACCGCCGCCTCCGCGGCCCGCGCCTGAGGTCTCGGTCCGCCGGCCGCCGGACAACTCAGGTCCTGACGGGCCCGTCAGGCGAACACGTTGACCGCGCGGGCCACGACGAGGCCGAGGATGAGCAGCGAGACCAGGGACTGGATGCCCATGGAGATCTTTGCCCAGGAGGCCAGCGGCATGACGTCGGTGGGGCTGAAGGCAGTGGCGTTCGTGAGGGCGAGGTAGAGGTAGTCGACGTAGCGCGGTCGCCAGTGGGCGGCATTCAGCTCGGGGCTGAGATGCTGGGGAAAGGCGAGCTGGGGGGTGACCGGCATGCGGTGTGCGCGGGCAGCGGCACCACCGCCGTCGAGCTCGAAGTACAACAGCGAGAACGCGAGAACCGTACAGGCCCAGACCGTACCGCCCGCCTGCAGCAGGCTGGCGGCGGAATTGGTCTCCTTCCCACCGTGGATGAGGTCGTCGACCAGTCGGATGGTCGACCAGATGGCGCTGCACGCCAGAACGCCGACCAACGTGATCGAGGCAGCGCGCAGAGCGGTCGAGCGGCGGCTGATCCGTCCGGGGTCACCCGCGATGAGCGCCACCAGCAGCAACCCCTCCACCACGGGAAGCACCCAGCCCGGTGCCAGACGCAGGTCGTCGGGCAGCAACAACGTCAGTACGATCGCCGCCACGACGGCGCCGGCCATGGGCCAGCGGGACTCACCGACCGTCACCTGGGCGTGCTGTTCCACGTCTGAACCACGAGCACCCTCTCCACTCACCTGGGGCGCTCCTGACGGTCACCGCGGTGCGGTGCGCGAAGCGGATCCGCGCCGGGGCCTCCCTGGAGGGGCGTGAGCGGGGCGGCTGGACGGCGGACCGGTAGCGGACGAGAACGTCGGAGGTTTCGAGCGGCGAGCCACGGCATGGACCGATGGTCGCGCAGATCAGGCATCCGGCGGTGACGCCGCGCCCCGACCCGCCCCCACTCGACGCAAGACCGCTCGCCTTGCCCAGGCCGCCTTGCCCAGGCCGCTGTGCCCCGGCCGCCTCGCCCCGGCGGTAGTGCCAGGCGGCTGTCGTACCCGACCGCGGATTCCGGCACGCTCCCGCCGGCCGACAGCCCTCACAGCTCCGACCGGGCGAACGGGCTCCACCGGCCGGCCGTACGGCGGCTCCTCCCGCATGCCACCCGGCGCAACGGGTGATTGCCTGGACCCCTCTGCCAGTCCGACCGCGGTCAGGCGGACCTATGCCGCGCGCCGAGGAGGCAGCATGGTGGCTTGCACCGTGACCGCGCCGCGAAGCGGGCCGGGGCATCGCCGTGACCGATGACCAGATCCTTCTCGGGCTCACTCTGACCGTGCTGCTCGCGGTCGGCTCCCAGATCCTGGCGAGCCGGCTGCGCGTCCCCGCCCTGATCGTGCTCCTGCCGGTCGGCTTCGCCGCCGGAGCACTGACGGACGTCATCCATCCGGAACGACTGATGGGGGCCAACTTCTCGGCCCTGGTCTCGCTGGCCGTCGCCGTGATCCTCTACGACGCCGGTCTCGGGCTCAACGTGCGCAACCTCACCGGCCGCACCCGCTGGATCGTGGGGAGGCTGCTGTTGATCGGCATCCTCCTGACGTTCTTCGTCACCGCTGCCGTGGCACCGGCCATGTTCGGCATGCCGCTCAGGGTGGCGTCGATGCTCGGGACGATCCTCGTCGTCTCGGGGCCGACCGTCGTGGGACCGCTGCTGGAGTTCGTGCGGCCGACCGACAAGGTGCGTCGCATCCTGATCTGGGAAGGGACGCTGACCGACCCGATCGGCGGCATCCTCGGCGCCCTCGTCTTCCACGCCATCGCCACCACCCACCGGGTCGACATCGGCCGCGGCTACCAACTGGGCCAGTTCGGCATCAGCATGGCGGTCGGCCTGGCCGGAGGGGCGGTGGGCACCGCCCTGCTGTGGCTCACCCTGCGCACCCTGCGGCTCGGCGGGGTGCTCGGCACGCTCGCGCAACTGGCCACCGTGATCACCGTCTCGGCGGGCTGCGACATCGTGCGCGACGACACCGGGCTCATCGCCGCGATCGTCACGGGCCTCGCGGTCACGAACATCCGCGGCTTCGACATGCCGGCACGGCGTCCCTTCTTCGAGACGCTGATCCAGCTGATCATCGGGCTGTTGTTCGTCTCCATCTCCTCGACCGTCACTCCGGCATCACTGGTCCCCGTGCTGCTTCCCTCCCTCGCCCTCATCGCGATCCTCGTCCTGGTGGTGCGCCCGCTCGTCGCCTTCGCCGCCACGAAGGGCTCGGGCCTGACCTTCGGCGAGCGGGCCTTCACCGGGTGGATGGCCCCACGCGGCATCGTCGCGGCGGCCACGGCGTCCGCCTTCGCGGCCGGTCTCGTCGAACGGGGGGTGGCCGGAGCGGCCAGGATCCTCCCGGTGACCTTCCTGGTGATCGTGGGCACCGTTCTGCTGTACTCGCTGACGGCTGCGCCCGTGGCCCGTCGCCTGGGCGTCGTCAAGCCGACGGGCACGCGGCTGCTCCTGGTGGGCGGGGAACCATGGGTGGTCGACATGGGGAGGGCTCTGCGTACAGCCGGACTCGACGTGCTGATGTGGGCGGGGCTCGACGAGGAGAGACGGCGCATCAAAGACGCGGGGATCGATCTCGCGAAGGGGGAACTGTTGGCCACGGCCACCAACCCCGGAGCACGCCTGGAAGGGGTGACGGCCGTGCTCCTGGCCACCGACGACGACGACTTCAACGCGCTCGCCTCCGTCGTGATGGAGAGCAACGTGGAAGAACACGTCTACCGGGTCGGTCCGCCGCACGGCAGCCACGGTGTCGTCGCCCCCTACACCGGCGGTGACATCCTCTTCGGCACGGCGCTCGTCCGTCACGTTCTGGCACAGCGCTACGAAGAAGGGGCCCGCTTCGTGGTGCGGCCCGCGTCCTCGCCGCGCCCGCCGGCTTCCGACACCCTCTTCGTGATCCGGGCCGACCGCCGGTTGGAACCGGTCACCGAGCAGCAGCGTGTCACACCGCGCGAGGGCGACTGCGTGGTCCTGCTCGTGCCCGGACCCGCCGCCGAGCCGGCCGGAGGCGCCCCGCCGCCTCCGGCTCTACCGTGACCGTGAAGGTCGAGAAGCGTCCGTACAGGTCCGGATCCGGAGGATGCCCCGTGCGTGACGGCCGAGCACTGGATTTCACCGTCCGGAAGGGCAGGCGCATGGGCGTCGTGAGCACGCGGTGATCTCCTGGGCGTTCACGTTCAGGATGCGGCAGTACATCAAGGCCAGCCTGTGGATCGTTCCCCTGTTCGGCATCATCCTGGGCGTCGTCCTCGCCGAATGGGCCATCCGCGCCGACAGGGCGGACTGGCCGAGAGGCTGGAGCTACTCGGCCACCACGGCGAGCGGCGTACTCAGCGCCATCGTCGGGGCGATGGTGGCGCTCCTCGGATTCGTCGTCACCATCGGTGTCCTGGTGGTCCAGCAGGCGACCGGAACCCTGTCCCCGCGGTACATGCGCCTGTGGTACCGGGACCGGCTGCAGAAGGCGGTGCTGGCCACCTTCACCGGAACGTTCGCCTTCGCGTTCTCCCTGCTCCGCAGCATCGAGTCGAATTCCGTACCCGACCTCGGCGTCTCCCTCGCCGGCGCGGCCGTGGCCGTCAGCCTGCTGCTCCTGCTCGTCTACCTCAACCGGTTCACCCACAACCTCAGGCCGGTGGCCATCGCCGACCTGGTCGGACGCATGGGGGAGAACGTCCTCGCGCACGGGGCCACGGTCATCCGGAATGCCGAGCCACGCGCCGACGCCCCCGTACCGTCGGGCGAACCCGTGATGAGCGTCAGCTCCGAACGCGGCGGCGCCATCCAGGCCTTCAACGTGGCCGCGCTGGTGGCGGAAGCGACCCGACACGACTGCACCTTCGTCGCACGGCACGTGATCGGCGACTACGTAGCGCCCGGCACCGTTCTCATCGAGGTCCACGGGGGTGAGTCATCGCCCGATCCGCGGCACGTGGCCGGGCTGATCGCCCTCGGCGCCGAACGAACCATCGAACAGGACCCCGCCTTCGCCCTCCGGATCCTCGTGGACATCGCCATCCGGGCGTTGTCGCCCGCGGTGAACGACCCCACCACCGCGGTACAGCTCCTCAACCACATCGAGTCGTTCCTGCACATGACGGGGAAAAGGGAGCTTCCCGGCCGTTACGTGCTGGCCGACGACCACGGCCGGCCGCGGCTCGTACTGCGGGGGCGCGACTGGGAGGACTTCCTCCAGCTCGCCGTCTGCGAGATCCGGGAGTACGGCGCGTCGTCCGTCCAGGTCTGCCGGCGGCTCCGTGCCCTGCTCGAAGGCCTTCTCGACAGCCTGCCCCCGGCACACCAGCCTGCTGTGCGCACGGAGCTGGAACTCCTACGGGAAGCAGTGGAACGGAAGTTCGCCGATCCGGTCCGCCGCGCCCTCGCCCACACGGCGGACAGCCAGGGCATCGGCGGCCGCCACCGGCCCGGGGAACGGACCCCGCAGGGCGATCCGTGATGCCGGGGGTGGAGTCGTGAACGAGAACGCGGATGGTCACCGCCGGCAACTGTTGTTGGCCGGCGTGCGCTCGCTGGGCGCGGTTGCACTCCTGACGGCGGCCTACTACCTGCTGCCCATGGAGTCGGCGTTCACGACCACCACCGTGCTCGTGCTCGTCGGTGGCATCGCCGCGGTGGCGGCGCTCCTGGTGTGGCAGATCCAGACGATCGCGCGATCGCGGTGGCCCGGGCTCAAGGCCATGGAGGGCATGGCGATCACCATCCCGCTCTTCGTCCTGATGTACGCCGCGGCCTGCTTTCTGATGGAGCACAGTGCGCCGGGAAGCTTCAGTGAACCGCTGACGCGCACGGACGCGCTGTACTTCGCGATGACCGTGTTCAGCACCGTCGGATTCGGGGACATCAGCGCGCGCAGTGAGCCGGCCCGGCTGCTGACCACCGGGCAGATCGCCGTGGATCTGCTCCTGCTGGGGGTGGCGGCCCGGCTCCTCGCGAACGCGGTCCAGCGGGGCCGGCTACGCCGCGACCGGTCGGCCGGCCTCGACGAGGGCGACGGCATGCCGCCTTCCCCGTGACCGCGCGCGCGTGGTCGCCACCGCCGCCCGGGGGCGCGGGGGTGTCACGTGCCGGGCGTGGCGGCTGTACGGGTGTCGGGCCGGCAGGGGCGGACGGACCGGCGCCGGATCAGAAGGGCCTGGTCGGAAGGTACTTGCCGTCCAGGGTGATGATCGCGCGCTCGCCGCCATCGGGATCGGCGACCTTCCGCACGTCCAGCTTGAAGTTGATCGCGGAAATGATGCCGTCACCGAGCTGCTCGTGGACCAGGGCCTTGAGCGTGGTGCCGTAGACCTGGAGCATCTCGTGGAATCGGTAGATCGTCGGGTCGGTGGGGACACCACCCGGGAGCGAGCCCCGGGTCGGGATGGTCTGCAGCAGCAGCGTGTCCTCGGCGTCCAGGCCGAGAAGCTCGGCCACGGCCTCGGCCGAAGCCGTGGGCAAGGGGTGCTGGCCGAGGACGGCGGCGGTGACGAAGGCGACCGACAGGCCGGCAACGTCGGCGATCCGCTGCCAGGACAGGTCCTTGTGGATCTTGGCGTCAACGGCCTTGTTGGCCAGGGCCTGACGAGCGGTGTTGTCGAACTGGGCGTGCACCATGAGAAGCATGTCCTTTCGGGGGCGCCGTTCACCTGGATTGCGGTGAACGACGGTTCTGGGGGTGGGGGAGGGATCCCGGGCGGATCTCGGTCGGTCCCGGGCGATTCCAGGCGTCGGAGCGGCAGAGGTCGGGCCGCGCCGGCCTTGGGAATCAGGCGGTGAGGGCGGCCGCTCGGCCGGTGGCGTCGAGTTCCACGACGGCCCCCGTGGGTATGTCGAAGACCCAGCCGTGCAAGGTGACCGTCTTCGCGGCCAGGGCGCGGGCCACCGAGGGGTGGGTGGCCAGGTTCGCCATCTGGGCGCGCACGTTCTCCCGCACCAACGCATCCACCGTCCGTGCCCCGGCCTCGGCGCCGGTACGGGCCCGGGAGGCGTCCGCGTGGCGCAACCAGTCGGCGATGGCGGGCGCGCCGCTCAGGTCGTGGCCCTCGGCGAGCGCGGTCATCGCCCCGCAGGCGGAGTGGCCGCAGACAACGATCTCGGAGACGTTCAGGACGGCCACGGCGTACTCGACACTGGCCGCGACCCCGTCCGGGCCGGGAGCGTAGGCGGGGACGAGGTTCCCGGCGGTCCGGATGACGAAAAGATCGCCCGGCTCGCTCTGGGTGATCAGCTCCGGCACGACCCGGGCGTCGGAGCAGCCGATGAACAACGTCCTCGGCCGGTGGGTCGAGGCGAGCTCGGCGAAGAGGCCCGCCCTGGCCGGGTACACATCGCGCCGGAACCGCGTGACGCCTTCTGTGAGGTCGTGCATGGTCACTCTCCTTCGGTGGTCACCCGCCCCTCCGGGCCGGCGAGATCCACCATGCATGACCTGCTCCTATAGTGTCCAAGACGCATTGGCCATGACTTCTATCGATGCCATCTATAGTTGCGGTCATGGCTCTGGAACTGCGTCACCTTCGCTATCTGCTCGCCGTGGCGGAGCAGGCCAGCTTCACCCGTGCCGCCGAACGTCTGCGCATCTCCCAACCCACCCTCTCCCAACAGATCAAGCAGCTCGAACGCACCGTCGGCGCCCAACTGCTCGACCGCACCGGCCGCACCATCCGTCTGACCGACGCCGGCGAGGCCTACGCGCACTACGCCCGCAGGGCCCTCCGCGACCTGGCCGCGGCCGAACGCGCCGTCGTGGACGTCGCCGATCTCTCCCGCGGCCACCTGCGCCTCGCCGTCACCCCCACCTTCACCGCCTACCTCGTCGGCCCCCTCGCCGCGGCGCTCCACATCCACCACCCCGGCATCACCCTGGACGTGCGGGAAATGACCCAGGACCGCATCGAGACCGGCCTGCTGGCCGACGACCTCGACCTCGGCATCGCCTTCCACGCCTCCCACCTGACCGGCATCACCCCCACGGCCCTGTTCACCGAGCACCTCAGCCTCGTCACCGGCATCGACCGGTCCGGAGGGACCGACACGCGGCCACTGCCCGTTCGGGACCTCGCCGCACACCAACTGGCCCTGCTGAGCGGCGATTTCGCGACCCGCAGCCATATCGACGCCTACTTCACCGACCACAAGGTGCGGCCCCACATCGCCGTGGAAGCCAACTCCATCCAGGCCCTGACCGAAATCGTCCAACGCACCGACCTGGCCACCGTCCTGCCCGACGCCCTCACCCACGAGCACCCCCGCCTCGTCCCCGTCACGGTCGAACCGGCCCTCCCCGCCCGCACCGTCGCCCTCCTCCATCGCGAGAACGCCTACCAGAGCGCCGCCGCCCGCGCCTTCATCGGCCTCATCCACGACCACATCCGTAGCCGTGACTACGCCCCGGCCTGACGGGAAGCGGCCTGAGGGGAAGCGGCCACGCGCCGCGGAAGCGGACGGCCTCCGGGCAGGTCGGAGCGTGCACGGGTGTTCCCACCGGCGCCACGGGCGAGCGACGCGGCGTCACTCGTACGGCCCGGTTCGGGGTGTGAGGGCCGGGTAGGGGACGGCCCGTCCTTCCCCAGTCACAGACGGAGGCATCCGTGCCCGACATGAACGGCCCCTACAAGCCCGGCACCCCGTGCTGGATCGACCTGATGGTTCCCGACCAGCAGGCCGCCATCGACTTCTACTGCGACCTCTTCGGCTGGCAGGGCGAGGTCGGCCCCGCCGAGCAGGGCGGCTATGCCGTCTGCACCCTCAAGGGCAAGCCGGTCGCCGGGATCATGAAGGCGAGCAACCCGGACGGCAGCGTCCCCGACCCGCTGCCGCCGACGGTGTGGACCACCTACCTGTCCACCGCCGACATCGACGGCACCCTCGCGTCCGTCAGCGACGCGGGCGGCACGGTCATGATGGGCCCGATGGGCGTCATGGACCTCGGCCGGATGGCCGTGATCGCCGATCCGACGGGCGCGGTCGTCGGCCTGTGGCAGCCGGGCACCTTCGACGGTGCGGGCATCGTCAACGAGCACGGCGCGCTCATCTGGAACGAGCTGACCACCGCCGACCTCCCGGCCGCCTCCGCGTTCTACTCATCCGTCCTGCCGGTCACCACGGCCCGCTCCGAGATGCCCGGCGCCGAGGAGTACATCGAGTTCAAGGTCGACGGCCGCGCGGTCGGGGGGATGATGGACCTGTCCAAGCTCCCGCCGGGCGTTCCCCCGCACTGGCAGCCGTACTTCCACGCGGACAGCGTCGACGAGGTCCAGGCCGCGGCCGTCCGTGCCGGCGGCAGCGTCCTCGCCCCCGCCTTCGACATGGCGGCCGGCCGAATGGCCGTCCTCGCCGACCCGCAGGGCGGAGCCTTCTCGGTGATCACCGCCTCCGCCCCCGAGCAGCCCTGATCCCCGAGCCATCCTGACCCCGAGCCATCCTGACCCCGAGGGTCGCACCGTCCCGACGCCCTGTGACCCGGGGCGGGGCAAAGCCCAGCCAGGTATGACGGTTGCCCCACCCACAGCGGCCGTACTTCGGGGGGTTGCGCTCTCGGCCGGTTGAGGAGGGTGTGATCGCGGCGGCCGGGCGCTCATTTGCCCGGCCGCCGCTCTGTCAGGTGCCCTCCTCGCCGGGCCGAACGGTGTGGACGAGGGTGGCGAGCATGTCGACGGCGCTGCCGTCGTGGTCGCTCCCGGCGGTACCGCTTCCGCTTTGGAAGTTGGCCGCTCGATCGACTTCCAGGATGGAGTCGGCGTGGGAGTTGTCGATGACGGTGATCAGGCTTTCGCCGGCGGCGGCCGGCGCGGCGGCGGCCCCGATCAGGGCCATCGCCAGCCAGGCGGCGGCCCGCAGGTGCGCACCGGTCACACGCCGGCACCTTCGCGGGCCGCGGGCAGGGCGTGGTGGCGGGTGATGTTCTTCGCGAGGAGGCGGGTGGACTCGGTGACCCCGATCTCCTGGCCTTCGTCGGCTGCGGGCAGGCGTCCGTCGGAGAGTCGGAGCTCGGCGAGGGCGGTGTCCATGGCCCGGTGTGCGGCGAACAGGCACGGCGTGCTGTAGATCGCCACGTCGATGCCGAGATCGCCCAGCTCGCTCAGCGAAAGGCGGGGGGACTTGCCACCGGCGATCTGGTTGAACAACAGCGGCTTGTCGCCGACGACTTCGCGGATCCGCTCGATCCACTCCACACTGCGAACCCCGTCGACCAGCACCACATCGGCCTCGGTCGCGGCCAGTGCCTCCGCACGGCGGAGGATGTCGGCCTCCTCCGTCGCGTCGGTGCGGGCGACGACGACCAGGTCCTTGCGCGTGGCGAGCACCATGTGGAGCTTCTCCAGGTACTCCTCCAACGGCAGGACCTGCTTGCCGTCCGCGTGGCCGCACCGGCGGGGCCGCTTCTGGTCTTCGAGGATGACGCCGGAGGCGCCGATCCGCTCCAGTCCCTCGACGACGTGGCAGGCGACCTCGGGATCGACGTAGCCGTCGTCGATGTCGACCAGCAGGTGGTGGCGGGGGAAGGCGCCGCGCAGCCGCTGGACGAAGGCCATCATGTCGGGCCACGCGATGAAGCCGATGTCGGGCAGGCCGTAGTAGGAGGCCGCGAAGCCGAACCCGGACACGAACATGCCGTCGTAGTGCCCGGCCGCGACCGACGCGGAGTACATGTCGTACACGCCGATCAGCGGGGTCGTGCCCGGCTCGGCGATCGCTTCGCGCAGCGTGTTTCCGTAACTCATGAGCAGGCTCCTTCGAAGAGGGCGAGGCGAGTCGGGGAGAGGAAGCCGCCGCGACACGGCGGCGCTTTACCCAATGCAGATCATTTCCTGACCATTTGCGGGGGAACGGTTACTGCGCTGTGTCGCTCACACCAACGGCGTAGTCCGTTCACCAGAGAAACGTCACTTGGCGGTGTGCAGGGCCTTCCCGGCGCCGGCCCGCTCGCCGCGCGCACTCACCCACTCGGCCCTAGCCTGGGGATTGCCTTCCGGCTCCCCCGGACGACAGGAGGCCGTGCGGTGAATCCAACCCTCATACGACTGCGCCGGGTCTGCGTGACCGGCGCGGCGGCCACTCTCCTCATCGCCCCACTGGGCGCCGCGACCACCGCCCAGGGAGCGGCCACCCCCTCACCGTCCGCCGGTGACGCCTTCGTCGCCCTCACCCCGGCCGTCAAGGCGAAACTGGACGCGGCCATCGAGAAGACCCTGCGTGAGACCAAGGTCCCGGGCGCGATCGTGGGCCTGTGGGCCCCCGGCAAGGGCAGCTACGTGAAGACCTTCGGCGTGGCCGACAAGGCGACCGGCGCTCCGATGAAGAGCGACCTGAA
The DNA here is from genome assembly GCF_036231985.1 of Streptomyces sp. NBC_01426. Lineage (GTDB taxonomy): Bacteria > Actinomycetota > Actinomycetes > Streptomycetales > Streptomycetaceae > Streptomyces. The sequence continues at coordinate 434,960 of NZ_CP109500.1, read as the reverse complement.
CTTCCGCATCGGCAGCGAGACGAAGACCTTCACGGTCACCGCCCTGCTCCAGCTCGTCGACCAGGGGAAGATCGGCCTGGACGACGCCATCGGCACGTACATCGCCGGCGTCCCGAACGGCGACAAGATCACGCTGCGCGAGCTGGCGGGCATGCGCAGCGGACTCTTCAACTACAGCGAGGACGCGGGCTTCGACAAGGCGCTCCTGACGAACCCCAACCGCGTCTTCACCCCCAAGGAACTGCTGGCCTACTCCTTCAAGCACCCGGTGAGCTTCGCGCCGAACGCCACGTTCGAGTACTCCAACACCAACCTGATCCTGCTGGGCCTGGTCGTGGAGAAGATCACCGGTCGCCCGCTGCGCGAGGTCATCAACCAGGACGTGCTCGTGCCGGCCAACCTGGGCGGCACCCTCTTCCCGACCGGCGGTGAGTATCCCGACCCGCACCCGCAGGGCTACACGAACCAGAGCCTCTCGGGGAAGATCGTGAACTCCACCGACTGGGACCCCTCCTGGGCCTGGGCCGCCGGCGCGATGATCTCCAACCTCCAGGACCTGCGCAGTTGGGCGAAGACCGTGGCCACGGGCACCCTGCTGAAGCCCGAGACCCAGGCCCAACGCCTCAAGACCCAGCCCATCGGGGTCATCCCGGGGGCCTCCTACGGCCTGGGCATCTTCGACGTCCAGGGCTGGATCGGCCACAACGGTTCGATCCCCGGGTACGAGACGCTGACCGTCTACCTCCCCGAGGCCGACGCCACGATGGTCATCGAGCTGAACACCGACGTCACGGTCGACGGCCAGGAGCCGAGCACCCTCTTCGGAGAGGCGGTCACCTCCATCGTGTCCCCGGACCACGTCTACCCGGGCCACAAACCGACCGACCCCAAGGGCTGAGGCCCGGCCGGGGTCGTCCCACCCGACTCGGGTGGGACGGCCCCGGCACGACGGCCAGGACCGCGGCGCCAGGGCGCGAGGTCCACCACCGCGTGGTCGAGGTTCAGGCCGGCGTCCGCAAGCGGGCGCGCAGTGCGTCGAGGTAGGCCTGAGCCGTCGGGTAGGGCTGGTCCTGGGCGCCGTGGCGGTGGAGGGAGAACGTTCCCTCGCGGCTCAGGCGCAGGGTGGTGGTGGCCCTGCGACCCGCGCTCGTTCCGCCGTCTGGGACATCGAGGACGTCGGCGCCATCGAGGACCGGGGTGTGCGGGAACATGCCCCGTGCGGCTTCGGCGGAGGCGACCGGCGGGTGGCCGGTGCGGTTGGCGCTGGAGACGTAGAGCACGGGGAACGGTTCGAGTACGGGCAGCAGTGGCGACCAGCGGGCGCCGAAGAGCAGCGCCCAGCCCTCCTGGCTCGCGGGAGCGAGCCAGTCAGGATGAGCGTGACCCGGGCGGAGCGGCACGAGGAGGGTGATCCGCTCCTCTTCCAGCAGCCTCCCGGCCAGCTCCACCCCGCCCGCGTCCAGGTCCATTCCCCGCGCCGATTCGGTGAAGGTTCCAAGGTCATGGGCCCACAGGGCGACGGGCTGGTCCGCGGGCCTGCCTTTGGCGGTGTTGACCCCGCCCGGGTCGGTGCCCGCCACGACGTACGTCAGCGGGGCCGGGTTCGGCAGGACCACGGCCGCCCCGCGTCCCAGCAGCCGCCGGGCCGCGTCCTCGTCCACCACGTCGGTACGGGCGTTCACCGCGCACCCGCCGCCGGGTGCAGCAGCCCGTCGAGGTAGGCGGCGAAGGCGGCTTCGTCGATCATGGCGCGCCCGGTCCGGAAGGCGACGGCCTTCACCCAGCCCATCGCGGCGCGGGCCTGCGCCGAGTCGAGTGCGTACCCGAGCCGCGCGGCGACGGCGGTGACCACACGCGCGCTGGCCAGCTGGGTCAGTACGACCCGCGGCTCGATGCCGAGGAGCGCTTCCGGGTCGAAGGGCTGGAACAGCCCGGGGTGCACGAACGGGGTGCCGGTGGAGATGGAGCCCACGCCCGTCCCGACGATGGGCGTGGTCACGCTCAACGGCACCCCGGTGGCGGCCGACACCATGCGGGCGATCTCCGGCAGCCGGCGCAGATCCGGTTCGGTCCACCACGGACCGGCGCCCCCGCCCGACTCCCCGCTCGGGTCCTCTGCCGGTAACTGCCCTGCCAGCTCAGGTCGGTGGGCCAGGAGGAACAGCAACTGCTCGGTGGCGACCATGCCGCTGCGCTCGGCGATGCCCAGCCAGGCGCTGGACAGTACCCGCACGCCCGCCCTCAGCGCCTCCAGCGAGTTGGCGAGGCCCAGCCCGAGGTCGTTGTGGAGGTGGGAGGCGAGCACCGTGTCCGGGCCGGCCGCCGAACCTACCTCGGTGAACATCCGCCCCGCTTCCTGCGGCAGTTGGTTCCCGACCGTGTCGGCCAGGACGACCACCCCCGCTCCGGCGCCGCTCATCTCCGCCGCGTAGCGGCCCGTCAGCCCGTGGTCGGCCCGCGAGGCGTCCGCGAGGCAGACGTCCACGGCCACCCCGTCGTCCAGCTCCCGGGCCTCCTTGACCAGGGCCGTACCGGCGGCGAGCGCCTCGGCGGCCCCGGTGTGGGTCATCACCCCGGCCATGGCCTCGGACGCGGGGACCACCACCATCACCCGGGCGTTCGTAGTCCCCCGGACGGAGGCGACGGCCTGCCGTACGTCGTCCCGGGTGCCCCGGCACACCGCCGCCACGCTCACCGCACCCTCGGCCTCCACGGCGACCCGCCGTACGGCTTCGAACTCCTCGGCGCACACGGCCGGGAACCCGGCCGCGAACACCACGTGGCGCGGCCCGTGCGCGCCGAATATCCGCCCCTGTTCCCGAGCCAGCCGCACCCGCAGGCCGGCGCCCATGAGCGTCTTGGCCTGCGCGCCGTCGCGCGCCGATTCCTCCCAGAGCACCACCCGTCCTGCCGAGGCGGACTCCCGGACCAGATCCCTGTCCATCACACGTCCCCAGTGCCGCGCCCCCCATCGGAGGAGGGCGTTCCGTCGGCACTGTAGGACGCCCGCCACCCACGCCGCCGCGTATCCCCGGCTTGCCCCCATGGAGGGCCCCGAGGCCTTAAACTGCCAGGTCACACGACGTAGGCAGGGGTCGTTCCCGGCCGCCCGGGCCGCTGCTCACGCCCGGTCGGCCCACCGCTCCCGGACCCCCCGCCTGGGTGGTGGAACTGCTCGGTCACGCCGCCGTTGCTCCGTCGAGAGAACCCGCTCGTGCGGCGCGCGGGACCCACCGCGCGCTGCGGCTCACGACGTCTTCGTGGCGGATCGCTCGGTGTTCTTGCCGTCGGCGGCCGTGCTGCTCCGGCCGGCCTTGGCGGTGGGCGTGGTCTTTCGCCTCGGGGCCTTCGCGGGGGCGGCGGCCACCTGCGACGGCGCCTTCCGGCGCGGTGAGGTCGGCCACTTGAACTCGATCTCCAGCTCGATCTCCCCGTCGCCGATCTCGATCTCGATCTCGCTGCGAAGGTCTTCGGGGATCCGCAGGCTCAGCGTTCCGGCACCGAGTTCCAGGTCGACCGCCCCGCCCTTCCTCAGCGCGGCTGCGAGGGCCGTGAGCTGGTCAGCCGCCTCCAGGCGGGACAGCGAGCGCTTCTGCTCAAACTTGAGATCCGACATGGTTGCTTCCCATCCTGGACAGGCAGTACACAACGTCCATTCTGGGGTCATATGCCGGATCGGACATCTCATGATTGATCCAGGGTCCGGAGAGGCCTGGCCGGCCCCGCCCGCCCGTACCAGTCCCTCGGAACCCGTCACGCGCCGAGTGTCGAGAAAGTGACGCCGGTTCCGTCCCGGGTGTATCAGTGGCCGCAACGACTGTGCGATGAAGAACGCGAAGAAGGAGAACCACCACATGGCGCTTCAGCGGATGGACAACGTGGCCATTGTCGTCGAGGACCTGGACGCGGCCATCGCCTTCTTCGCCGAACTCGGCATGGAACTGGAAGGCACGGCGGAGATCGAGAACCCCGGGGCGGACCGCATGCTCGGACTCGACGGCGTCCGCAGTGTCATCGCGATGATGCGGACCCCGGACGGCCACGGCAGGCTGGAGCTGACGGTGTTCCGAACCCCTGAGGCGATCGGCGCCAGTCCGCTCAACCCGCCGCCCAACACCGTGGGCCTGCATCGGGTCATGTTCGCCGTCGATGACATCGACGACACCGTCACCCGCCTGCGCCCCCACGGCGCCGAGCTCCTCGGCGAGGTGGCGCGGTACGAGGACAGTTACCGGCTCTGCAACCTCCGCGGCCCCGCCGGCATCATCGTCGCCCTGGCCGAACGGATCGGCTGACAGAGCTCGTCGCGGCTGACCTGCGACCAACTTCGCGACCACCTCGCCGCTGACCTGCGACCGACCTGCGAATGGCCAGGACGAACGATCCGCTCCGCGCCCCGCGCGCCGCTACCCGCGCACGGCAGACGGCGCAACAGGCGTTCGTCGGCTGAAGGGCGAACGGGAGCAGGCGCCGCCGGCCCGATCGGCTGCGGCCAACTGGAGTCGTGGGCGATTCCTTCGGGCGAATGAGCGGGCCGGGGCCAGGCTGAAGGCGTGCGGTGGCCGAAGAAGAAGGGTGCGGACCCCGCCGGGGTCGTACGGCACGCCCTGAGGGCGTCGCGTAGGTGATGTCAGTCATGAAGGAGATTCCGCATGTCGCGTGTCCTGAAGAGTTTCGCGCTTGCCTTGGCCGCCGGTGCCGTGGTCGTGGGCGGGGCCTCGGTGGCGTCGGCCGACGCGAACGCGGACGGCGTCGCCGTCGGCTCGCCGGGCGTCCTGTCCGGCAACGTCATCCAGGTTCCGATCCACGTCCCGATCAACGTGTGCGGCAACTCGATCGGCCTCGTCTCCGTTCTCAACCCCAGCTTCGGCAACACCTGCATCAACAGCTGACACGCCGGTACGCCGTGCGGGTGGCAGCCTTCGAAGCTGCCACCCGTGACGGCGCCGCTTCCCTGTAGCGCAGGGTCCGCCGCCCCTTCTTCCCGCGCTTGCGCAACGATGTGGGTACGCGCCCCCTGCCGTGCCCTGCCCTGCGGCGCCGTCCTCGGCGTCCTCGGCCGTTCCAGCGGCCCCAGGGCTGCCTTCAGGTCATTCGCGGGTGGGGGCGGGGCGTGACGCCACGCGGACTACGGTGAGCCCGGGCGTCGAAGGCACCCTCCACCGCCGTCAGCCGCAGGGTTTCCAAGGCATCGGCCTGGCGTTCGGCCCGCGCCAGCAGGCGACCCATGGCCTCGCCGTCGATCCGCGGATCGAAGCGGGACATGATCCGTAGCGCCCGCCAGAGTTCCTTCTTGCCCTCCACCCCCACCCGGATCGCCTCCAGTTCGAGCACATCGCTGAGCGGCGACCGGGAGATCAATCGCCCGTTGAGCTTCAGACGACCCACTTTCTCCGCCAGAACGCCCAAGAGCATCCTGCGATGCCTCAGCGGCACGTCGAGGGCCGTCATGATCTCGCGCAGGCTGTCGCGGTCCGCAGTCACCGCTTCGGCCAGGTCCACGAGCCGCGGTTCGGCAGCGGTATCCCGGTGGGATCGGGTCATCCGCCGCAGCAGAGCCACCCCGGCCCCCGCACCGGCGAGATGATCGTTCAGATACAGGCCCAACAGGCGATCGGGATCCGAGGCCCGTCGGGATCGCTCCGGCTTGTTCTGCATGGTCGCGCCTCCGATCACCCGCGCCGCAGGGGGACAAACCGCACACGTCATAGAGACGTCTGACCCGCCTGGCCGCTCGCAAACGCGCCGGCTGCGTTTGTGTCCGGCGGCCGCCGTCGCGCACGGAAACCCCGGGCGGCGCCGCGGTGGATTCCCGGCACGATTCGGAGTCCAGGTAGTGGAACCCGAGGCGGCGGGGAGGCCGTGTCCGCCGCCGGCGGTCTACGCTCGGCATGGTGACGGACAACGAGATCCAACTCAAAGCCATCGCCGCTCTCACAGCCTTGAGGTCCGGGGCCGACAGCGATTTCGTCTCGGGTCTGCTGGCGGATGTGGTGCCCTCGCAGTTCCTCGTCCCCGCCGGGGCCGGGCCGGAAGAGACGGGGCTCGCCGTACTGGAACAGGTGTCCCAGCCGTTCAACGCGCTGGTCACCGGATTCATCCTGGCGTTCCAGGCGGTCGCCGACGCCCACGACGACACCGATCCCGAGAACCCCACCGAGGAGCTTCTCCAGAACCTCGCCCTCACCCTCGCCCTCGACGACACCGAATGACAGCGAGCCGGTCGCCGGGCTGTGAGGCCGGGCGACCGGGCTTGACCATCCGGCCTCACACTTCTCGGCCCCAGGGCGGGTCGGCGCAGGGCGCCGTGGAAGGCGGTGATCCGCCGGCGTCCGTCGCCCTCCTCGGATGACGGGCGCGCGGCCGTTCGCTCATCGCTCGGCGGCCGGGACGAGACCAGGGGCGACCTTGTACGACACGGCTTCCATGAGCGGCTTGCGCCTGGTGTTGTGGAACGCGGCGATCCGCCACTGCCCGTCCTCTTCGAGGACGACGGTGTACGTCTGTACCTTGCCGAGCTTCCGAGGCCGCTTGCCCTTGTACGTGTCACCTCGCCCGGTGACCACCGCCACGCCGGGGCCGAGGAAACGGACGTCGAGTATCTCGTCGGCCAGCCGGGTGCCTTTGAGGAAGCCGGAGAAGAGCGTGCGGTGGCTTTCCACGATGTCTCGTCGTCCCCGGTAGAGGGTGCCGATGTAGGTGATGTACGAGGCGTCCTCGGTGAAGAGCGCGCCGTACGCCTCCGCGTCGTGACGCCCCCATGCGGCGACGAGCTCGGCCGGCACCTTTCGTACGGCGGCTTCCGCTCCGATGGTGGTGGGGCTGGTGTGACCCATACCGGCGTCTGACTGCATGACGGACCCCTTGTCGACTCACTAGACTGATGCAGATACTGACTATAGGCAGTATCTGCATGCGTGCAGATATCAATGTAGGAGGGGTTCTCCGTCATGGCAACACCCGATGCAACAGCCGATCGCACGGACGCGCACCTGATCTTCCGCCAGTACCTCGACGCCGTGGGTCTACAGGGCCTGGCCGGCGCCGAGGCGGCCGGACTGCACACCTCGGAGTGGTACGCCCTCAGCCTCATCACTCTGGAGGGAGGCCTGTCCTCCGGTGAGCTGGCCGCACGCACGGGACTCACCACCGGCGCGACCACCCGGCTCATCGACCGCCTCGAACGCGCCGGATACGCCCGTCGCGCCGCCGACGTCAACGACCGTCGCCGGGTCATCGTCGAACCCGTGCCGGACGCACTGGACCGAATCGAGGACATCGTCGGACCGGCTCGCCGCCACATCTCCGACGTGATCAGCGGTTACACACCCGAGCAGCAGGCCCTGCTCTTCGACTACTTCGCCCGAGCGGCCCCCGCATTCCGGGCGGCGACCGAGGAAATCCGACAGAACACCCAGCCCCGGCGGAGCAAGACCGCCACCCGGACGCGGCCATCCGCCCAGGGCAGCGGCGGCCCGGATGTGCGATAGACGTGCGGAGCGGCGCCTTTGTCGGGCCCGGCTCCCCGGTACGTGCGCGGGGAACGCCGCTACGGGCCGTTGGCGCTCCTCAGATCCGCCGCGCGGACAGCCTCGTACCATCGGCGCCAAGTATCAGGACGTTCCTGGCGGTTCCGTCCCGGCCGTGATCGCCGTCCCACCACTCGACGAAACTCTGGGCAAGCGTCTCAGCGCCCGGATCTCCGGAAGGCCCTGCCGGGTAGTCCGTGTTCAATTCAACGTCATAGTCATGATCGGTCAGTTGGGCGATGGTCAGCATGCGGACGTGCTCGACGCCCTGCCCCTCGCCCTTGGTACGGGCCCAGGTGCGGAACCGGTCCAGCATGGTTGCGTCCGTGGTCCGCTGGGTCACGTGGCCGGTGGGCAACCGCTCAGGGGCGTTGGCGACGCCGTTGAGGCAGCCTCGCACCCAGGCGCCACGATCCGTCTCGGCGGCGCTGCCGGCTTCCAGGGCCCGGCGCGTACAGCCACCCCATACGGTCTCGCGCACGGCCGCCCCCTTCCCGGAGGAGTCGTAGACGGCCTTGCCCGCGGTGTATCCGGCACGGTAGGCGGCAACGTGCCCGGGTACGGCAGATGAGCGGGACGCGGGCGCAGGGCCGTCGAGCGGCTTGCCACTGTCGCCGGCGCAGCCGACCAGACCCACCAAGCCGACCAAACCGACTGACGCGGCGGCGACCGTCATGCCGAGTGCACGGCCCGAGCGATGATTCATGGCTCCCCCTGAGCGCGGACTTCACCCGAGGAGACGGCATCTCGGGGTCACTGGTCGCATCGATCGACCTTGTTTTCCCTCACCTTGGATGCCCGGACAGGTCCTGGACGTCACCCTCACCTACCCCGTGTCGTCACAACAGGCGTGTTCCTGACCAAAAGTGTCCACTCCGGGGCGGCCGCGGAGCCTGCACCGGCCGCCTCTATCCTGCGCGGACCGAGGATCACCACAGGTCCACGGCGAGGGAGAGGGGATCACCAGGCATGGAAACGGTCGACGAAGCGGACGCACAGCAGGTGCGGCAGTGCCCTGGGTGCGGGGTCGCCGTCTCCCTGAGTACGCGGTTCGTGAGTTGGTGTGCGGCCTGCGACTGGAACGTGGATCCGAGCGCACCGGATCCGAACCGGGGCCGGCCGGACAGGTCGGCCGCGGAAACAGCAGGCCGACGCGGTATCAGGGTCGGCAGATGGTGTAGCAGTTCCTTCGGGGCCCGGGTGCCGAGACGGCACCCGGGCCCCTCCACGCGTTGTGCAGAGAGGTGCACATGACAGCAGGCGACTCCAGCGGGCAGCTCGATGACGACGACTACCCCGCCTACACCATGGGCCGGGCCGCCGAGATGCTCGGCACCACACCCGGATTCCTCCGCGCGATCGGAGAAGCCCGCCTGATCACACCGCTGCGCTCCGAGGGAGGCCACCGCCGGTACTCCCGCTACCAGTTGCGCATCGCGGCGCGTGCCCGGGAACTCGTCGACCAGGGCACCCCCGTCGAGGCGGCCTGCCGGATCATCGTCCTCGAAGACCAGCTCGAGGAAGCCCAGCGCATCAACGACAAGTACCGCCGGGCAGCGGAATCGGCCCGTCCCCAAGCCCGTCCACAGGCCAGTCCATGGCCCACGCCTGAGGCCTGGACATCTCCTCCGGCGGGCCGGCCGCACCCCTGACCTGATCGGCCGAACCGGCCCGGGGCGGGGAGCCGGAGACGAAGAAGCACCCCTCATTCGCGCCGGACTCCGGGACCGGCGGCTCAGCGGCTCAGCGGCACAGGGCCGTGTCCACGACCTTCTCGACGCGCCGCGTGCCCGCCCCGTCGACCGGGATGCTCGTCACCGTGACGGTGGCCGCGCGGCCGTCGTCGGTGACCCCACCCCGGGTCTCGTACCCGTCGATGTCACCGCCGTGGCCCCAGTAGACACCGCCGCACGACAGCGGCCTGCTCATGATCCCCAGTCCGTAGCCGGCGCCGGTGTCCTCGATGGGGACGGTGGTGCGCATCTGGGCGAGTTGGGCCGGCGGAAGAAGGCGGCCGGCCAGGAGCTCGGTCAGGAAACGGTTGACGTCGGAGTTGGTGGAGATCATCTGGCCGGCCGCCCAGCCCACGGACGGGTCGAGCTCCGTGACATCACGCAGGGGCGCGCCCGCCGCGTCCCGGGCGTAGCCGTGGGGATGACGTTCGCGGATGGTCATGTCGCCGGGGGCCGGGAAGTAGGTGTGGCGCAGCCCGATGCGTTGGATGACGCGCCGATCCACCTCCTCGGCGAACGGCCGACGGGTGACCTTCTGGACGATCAGGCCCGCCACCACGTAGTTCGTGTTGCTGTACGACCAGCCCTTCCCGGGAGGAAAGACGGCCTTGCGCTGGAAGGCGACGTCGAGGATGTCGCGGGGATCGAGGTAGTGGTGCCTCCGGATGTCGTCCGCCACGAGGTCTTCGTAGTCGGGCAGCCCGCTGGTGTGCTGAAGGAGTTGACGGACCGTGATGCGGCTTCCGTCGATCCCGTCCCCGCGGACGAGGTTCGGCAGGTAGGTGTCGATCGTGGCGTCGAGGTCGATCTTGCCCTCGCCGACCAGTTGCAGGACGACCACCGCGGTGAACGTCTTGGTGCTGCTGCCGATCCGCACCTGACCGTCGACCGGCACCTTCGAGCCGGTGCGTACGTCGCCGACCCCGGCGGTGTAGTCACGGGTACGGCCCTCGCGATCCTTGACGCTCGCCAGCGCGGCGGGCAGGCCGTCGTCATGCACCATCGCGTTCAGGCCCTGCTGGACGGTGTCCGGCCGGCCGGCCGCGAACGTCGGCGGCGCCAGGGCGCTCAAGGTCAGGACGCCGACGACCACTGCGGCCGCGGCCGCCACGCCCCTGCGTCGCGGGGCCGTTCGCCGCTGTCCGGAGGGACGTGGCCTTCGCCATGATTGTTCGCGCACGAGTCAACTCCTGAGGAATGGTTGGGGTACCGGCGATGTGTGCCGGGCCCAGCTTGTCTCGCTGAGGCCGAGCCGGGCGATCCCGCTACCGCCAAGATCGAAAGTGGGGGTAACCCCCGGCGCGGACAACACGACCGACAGCCCTGGACACCGCCGCGAAACGGCTTCCGGTAGCGCCGACTGGTATGACGGCGGTCGTTTCAAGCGGCATGTGCCCCCGCACTCCGGGTCGCGATCCTTGTGCACGCCGGAGAGAGATCACCACAGTTGAGGTGTCGACCCCACCCTCGCGCTCCAGGAGGAACACATGGCGGTTTCCCGTACAGCCCTCGTCGCCGTCACTGTTGCGGCCCTGCTCTCCGCCGGTTCCGGCTTAGCCATCGCCGCGCCCGCCGCGGCGGCAGTGAGCCGATTCGATGACGGGAGCTTCGAGTACCCCGCGGCGCCCGTGAACGCCTTCACCACCGTGGGCGCCGGGCAGTCCATCGGACCGTGGAAGGTCACCGGCGGGGCGGTGGACCTGATCGGCGCCGGGTTCTGGCAAGCCGCGGAAGGAGATCAGTCCGTCGACCTGAACGGCACCCAGCCGGGAGCGATCGCCCAGACCTTCGCCACGACAGCGGGCCAGAGGTACACCGTGACGTACTCACTCGCCGCGAACCCGGAAGGGGGACCCGCGGTGAAGACCGGCCGTGTCCTGCTGGACGGGCAGAACATCCAGGACTTCTCCTTCGACTCCACGGGCAGGACCCGCCCCGCCATGGGCTACGTGACCCGCCAGGTCACCTTCGTCGCGGGCGCGGCCTCCACGGCCATCGGATTCGCAAGCACCGTGGCCGGGGCCTACGGGCCGGTCATCGACGACGTCCGCGTCCAAAGCTGCTGCCCCTGCTCCTGCGGCACCTGAGAGACCTTCAGCGGCCGGCATCGACCGCCGGCCCGCTGAACCGGTGGACTTCCAAGGACCCGGAAGCCGGCGCGACCGGACGGCCCGCGTCCCAGGAGACCGGCCGCCGAGCGGGGGTGCGGACGCGCACCCCCCCGCTCGGCGGCCGTGAACGGGTCGCCCCATCCGTCACATGGCGCGGGTCAGCCGCTCGGTGAGCAGCCGGGTGAAGCGCGCCGGGTCGGGCAGGTCGCCGCCCTCGGCGAGCAGGGCGCTGCCGTAGACGAGCTCGGCGATCTCCGACAGCGTCGGGTCGTCGGCGTTCGCCTCGTGAGCGGTACGCAGCGCGATGATCAGCGGATGGGTCGGGTTCAGTTCCAGGATCCGCTTGACCTGCGGCATTTGCTGCCCCATCGCCCGGTACATCTTCTCCAGCGTCGGCGTCATGTCCTGGGCGTCACCGACGATGCACGCCGCCGATGTCGTCAGCCGGGACGACAGACGGACCTGCTTGACCTGGTCGGACAAGGCCGTGGTCAGCCACGGCAACAGGCCGGCGAACGCCTCGTCGCGCTTGACCTTCTCCGCCTCGGCCGCCTCATCACCCTCGGCGGCCTGCTCGCCGAGGTCGACCTGCCCCTTGGCGATCGACTGGAGCCGATGGCCGTCGAAGGCCGGAACCTGGTCGGTCCAGACCTCGTCCACGGGGTCGGTGAGGATCAGGACCTCGTACCCGTTGGCGGCGAACGCCTCCATGTGCGGAGAGTTCTCCACGGTGGCGCGGGTCTCGCCGGTCAGGTAGTAGATCGCCTCCTGGCCGTCCTTCATGCGCTCGACGTACTCGCGCAGGGTGGTGGTCTTCTCCTTGTCGTGCGTGGAGTCGACCGACACCAGCGGCAGCAGTGCCTCGACGTTGTCCGTGTCCTCAAGGAGACCCTCCTTCAGGACACGACCGTACTGGCCCCACAGCTGGGCGTAGCGCTCGGAGTCGGCTCCCTGCACGTCCTTGAGCGCGCCCAGAACCTTCTTCACCAGGCGCCGTCGCACGTTGCGGATCTGACGGTCGTGCTGGAGGATCTCGCGGGACACGTTCAGCGACAGGTCGTGCGCGTCCACCACACCCTTGACGAAGCGCAGGTAGTTCGGCATCAGCGCTTCGCAGTCGTCCATGATGAACACGCGCTTGACGTACAACTGCACGCCGCGCTTGCTCTCCCACGAGAACAGATCGAACGGGGCCTGCGAGGGAATGAACAGCAGCGCCTCGTACTCGAAGGTGCCTTCGGCGCGCATGTGGATCGTCTGGGCCGGGTCGAGCCAGTCATGGCTGATCTGCTTGTAGAACTCGCTGTACTCGGCCTCGGTCACCTCGCTTCGGGGACGGGCCCACAAGGCCTTCATCGAATTGAGCGTCTCGACCTCACCCGCGGCGACGTCGCCGCCGTCCGCGGGTTCGGCAGCCATCCGGATCGGCCAGCGGATGAAGTCCGAGTACTGCTTGACGATCTGGCGGATCTTCCAACCGGCCAGGTAGTCGGCCAGCCCGTCCTCGCTGTCGGCGGGCTTGAGGTGCAGGGTCACCGAGGTCCCCACGGGCAGGCCGTCCACGGCCTGGATCCGGTAGCTTCCCTCGCCGTCGGACTCCCACTGGGACCCCGCCTCGGAGCCGGCTCGACGGGTGCGCAGGACGACCTTGTCGGCGACCATGAAGGCGGAGTAGAAGCCGACGCCGAACTGGCCGATCAGGCCCTGCGCCGCGGCATCGTCCTCGGCCTCCTTGATCTTCTGCAGCAGACTGGCCGTGCCGGACTTGGCGATCGTGCCGATCAGCTCCACGACATCGTCCCGGCTCATGCCGATCCCGTTGTCGCGGACGGTCAACGTCCGGGCGTCCTGGTCGACTTCCAACGCGATGTGCAGGTCGGAGGTGTCGACCTCCAGATCCGCGGCGGTCAGCGACTCCATCCGGAGCTTGTCCAGGGCGTCGGAGGCGTTCGAGATCAGCTCGCGCAGGAAAATGTCTTTGTTCGAGTAGATCGAGTGGATCACCAACTGCAACAACTGGCGGGTCTCGGCCTGGAATTCCAGCGTCTCGACACTGCTAGCCACGGGGGCTCCTTCCTTATACGGATGAAACGCATGATATGCGGGATGCCATGCGGTTCCGGAGCGCGTACCGCGACAGTTCAGGGCAGTCCGGTGACTCACCGGGGCAGACGATCCCAGAACGAGCAGTGGTGCGCGGAGTTCACATCGACGGGTCGAATACCACCCGGCCCGGGGGCCAAGGACTGCACGGTCCGCGCGTGCGGTGACGAAGGGCGCAGGACGGGCCAGAGCGGGGCGTCGGAATGGTTCGGGTTGCCGGTGCGCGCAAAGTTGGTCCAGTAGTCGACCATCCGGTCGGACAGGGCGCGTTGGGAGTCGGTCAGCGGTCGCTCGGTGGGGAAGGAGGAGAACAGGTAGGGCATCTCGAACCCGTGCGCGGCGCCGTACGGGAAGCCGGGGTTCGCCGGCAGGCCGGCGAGGACGGGTGCGTCCGGATCGCTGAACTCATATCCGTAGAGGGGCAGTCCGGGGGCGTGGGCGGCGATCGCCCGGCCGGCCGCAGTCGTGGTGCAGCCGAGGGAGCGATCGGTCAGCACCGCGGCCCAGGCCAGTGCGGGCGAGGCGTGGTCTGCTGCCGGATACTCCGCCTCGACGGCCGGGGCCGAGCTTCCAAACGCGTCGACCAGGCGGGCGCGATAGTCGTTCTCGGTGCGGATCGGGAACGCGGCGAGCGACAGGCCGACGAACATCCGCATCTCATCGCGGTTGGTGCCCTGCATGATCGGCACGCGGTGGAAGCGTCCCGACGTCAACGCCCGGTCCGGAGCCACGGGCAGCAGCGCGTTGCCGAAGGCCGGCCGGTTGAACGACTGCATCAGCTGCGCGGTGGCGAGGCGATCCGTGCTCTGCCCGCGCAGGCACGCCAGCACCTCGTCTCCGGTACCCGTCGCGCAGCCCAGTTGCCGGGCGGCGTCCGTGCCGGCCGTCTGGACATCGCGCTGGGAGCTGAAGGGCTCGTAGGCCGGAGTGTGGGGTCCGAGGGCTCCGGGCGGGAAGGACATGAGGCAGGAACCGCTCTGGAGCACGGCCCGCTGGAAGAGCCCGACGGCCGTCGGCGAGGTGAGGTGTGCGCACACGCTGAGGGCGCCCGCGGACTCACCGAACAGCGTGACCTTGCCCGGATCGCCACCGAAGCGCTCCGCGTTCGCCCGTACCCAGCGCAGGGCGGCCTGTTGGTCCGCCAGACCGAACGGCGGGGCGGACCCCAACCCGGGGTGACCGAAGTAACCGAAGATTCCCAACCGGTAGTTGACCGTGACGACGACCGCGTCACCCCGGACCGCCGGCCCTTGGGTGTCGTAGTCACTGCCGGAACCGCCCAGGAACGCACCGCCGTGCATCCACACCAGCACGGGCCGCTTCTGCCCGGCGGGCGGCTGCGCCGGCGTCGTGACGTTGAGGTAGAGGCAGTCCTCCGACCCGACGACCCCGCCCGCCCCCGGCGCCGGCGCCGGCATCTGCACACACCGCCCGGCCGCCGTCGTCGCATCCCGGACACCCTGCCACCGGGCGGCGGGCACCGGGGCGCGCCAACGCAGCGGTCCGATCGGCGGCGCCGCGTAGGGAACGCCGCTGAAGGTCGTGTACGAGCCGTGCGACACGCCGCGTACCAGGCCGCGGTCGGTCCGTACGACGGTGCCGTCCTGCCCTGCGGAGAGCGGGGAACCGGGTGGCGCGCCGGTCGCGGGTACGGCGCCGGCCGCGAGGAGGGTCATCGCGCAGAGCACGGGGAAGAGCAGCGCACGGAGCCACTGCTCTCGGCGTGAACGCGGCGCTGTCGGAGTGGGAGACACAGGTACCTTCCGTTTCTGGGTCGGACGCGGTCGGACACGGGATCGGACGAGGCCGCCATGAGGGCGCCCCGACGCCGGCCAGGCTTCAACGAGGCCTGAGCAGCGGGGGATCGGCGTGAACCGATGTGGTCGGTGCTCAGTACGCTAGGACCTCCCGTGCACTGGAGGTTCAAGGGGCTGTGACGCAAGACACGTGGAGCATCGGTGAACTCGCGGCCGAAACGGGGGTGTCGGTCAAGACCCTCCGCTACTACTCAGACAGCGGCCTGCTACCCGTCGTCGCCCGTAGCACCGGGGGCCATCGCCGCTACGGTCCCGAGGCGTGGGAGCGGATCCGGCTCATCAGACGTCTGCGGGCACTGGACACGCCGATCGCGACCATCACGCGGGTGGTCACCGGTGAGTGCTCCCTCGGCGAACTGGTGGCAACCGAGCTCGATGCGGTTCAGGAACGACTGACCGAACTGAGATGGCGCCAGGCCACGCTCAAGGCCCTGGACGACTGCCCGGGCGAGGAACGGCTCCGACGCCTGGAGATCCTCTCTCGCGTGCAGCAACTCCCGCAGGCGCACCGCAGCCTCACCGATCACTGGTATCGCGAGCTGACCGCGAGCATGCCCAAACACCGGCTCGACATCATGATCGCCATGTTGTCGCCCGGCCCGCCACAGGACCCCGAACCAGCGTCGGCCCTGGCCTACGCAGAAATGCATCTGCTCGTCTCCACACCCGGTTTCACCCGCTGGACCCAGGACCACGAGCAAGAGATGAGGGATGGCCCGGCCTTCTACGGCGAGATCGACGAGGCTGCCGCCCTGACGGCCTCCGCTGTGGCCCAGGGGCTGCCACCCGGCGCGGGGGACGCGGTCAACGCCTTCGTGTCCGCCCACGCACGAGCCCGGCGGGAGTCGGACACGCCTGCCTTCCGTGAGTACCTGCACGGGCTGGTGTCACGGTCATCCGGCTTCGACCCACGCCTGGAGCGCTACTGGTCCCTGGTCGGCACGGCCACCGGCGGCCGCGTGCTGAACATGACGGTGGCTCACAGATGGCTGACCGACGGACTGTCGCTCTCGATATCCCGCGACGCGGCACCTGCGACTTCGAGCCGCCCGATCTCCAAGACGGGCGCGAGCCGGTAGCCGTCGAGAGGAGCGGTACGGAAAGCACGCGGGCCCACGGGCCCGGCCGGCCGGCCTTCCGTATGGTCGGGCACCGACGTGACGTCCGTTTCCTGCCGGCGCACCCACACCCGTCGAGGCAGCCTGAGCACATGACCACGACCAAGTACACCGTGCTCCCCGTTGACACAGGCGTGCTGAAGGAACTGCGGATCGCCGACGACGCGGGCCGCCCCTGCGCCCCGTACATCGCAACCCGGGACGACGAGGGCTCCCCGCTGCGCTGCTGTCTGCGGCCCATCGCGCTCGGCGAACGGATCGCCCTCGTCTCGTACGCCCCCTTGCGTCGCTGGGCGGCCGCCAGAGGGGCGGATCCGGGCGCGTACGACGAACAGGGCCCCGTCTTCATCCACGCCGACGACTGCGGTGGCTTCGCCCCCGGTGCGACCTACCCCTTCGACCGGCCGGGCGCCCTGCGTACCGTGCGCCGCTACGACGCCCGGGGCCACATCGCGGGCGGCCGCCTGCTGGAGATCCCGGTCGACGCCACGGCCGGCTTCGATGCGGCCTTCGACGGCGCCTTCCACGATCCGGACGTCATGCTCGTACACGTCAGGGCACTGGAATACGGATGCTTCCACTTCGAGGTGCGACGACCCTCCGCCCAGGAGCAGTAGCCGCGAGCTGATCGATCCACGGCAGGGGACTCTCGCCCTGGGGCCGCCCCGGGCCCTGGCCCGACCCTTCGCTACGGCGTGGTCGTGAAGGCACGACGGTAGGAGCGGGGCGGCACGCCGCGGCGGCGCACGAACTGTTCGCGCAGGACGGCCGCGCTTCCGTAGCCGACGCGGCGGGCTATCTCCTCGACCGGCAGATCCGTGGTCTCCAGGAGTTCCTCGGCGCCGCTCAGACGCAGGCTCCGCAGCCAGGCGTGCGGGGTGGTGCCGGTCGAGGCGGAGAAGCGGCGGGCGAAGGAGCGTTTGCTCATCAGCGCACGCCGGGCCAGTTCCTCGACGGGAAGCGGCTCGTGGAGGTTCGCGCGGGCCCACGCGAGTACCTCGGCGAGACGCTCGTCGCGGCAGCCTTCGGGAACGGGGGCAGTCAGGTACTGCGCCTGCCCTCCCTCGCGATGGGCGGGCAACACCATGTCCCGGGCGACGGCGTTGGCCATCGCGGCCCCGTGCTCCCGCCTCAGCAGGTGCAGGCAGAGATCGAAGCCCGCGGCGGCTCCCGCGCCTGTGATGATGCGTCCCTCGTCGATGTAGAGGGCGTCGGGTTCGACGGTGACTTCAGGGTGGCGGCCGGCCAGCAGGGGGGCGAACCGCCAGTGGGTGGTGGCCCGCCGACCGTCGAGCAGTCCGGCGGCGGCGAGCGCGAAAGCGCCGACACAGTGGGCCGCGACCATTGCGCCGCGCTCGTGTGCGGCCGACAACGCGTCGAGCACCGCCGGAGCGGGCGGGGTGCGAAAGCCGGCCCAGGGCAGGGCGATCACCAGATCGGCCGAGGCGAGCCGGTCCAGGCCGTGCGTGAGGGTGAGCGGCACGCCGAGGTCGGTGGGAACCGGCCCGGGTCGGTCGGTGCACAGGGCGAAATCGAAGCCGGGCGCGGTGTCGCCGTGGCCGCCGAAGACCTCGGTGACGATGCCGACTGCGAGCATGCCGACTCCGGGTGGGGCGTACGCGGCGACCGTCATGAAGGAAGGCATCCGTGCAGTGTGGCACCAATCCTGCGATCAGCGGCAGTTGTGCCACTCGTGGGCGATGAGCCGCCCCGGAAGGATGGGGGCCATGACAGACGCACCGCTCGGCCGCAGCGCCAAGTACACGATCCTGACCACCGGTTACACCCTGTCCACCGGTCCCGGAGTCGCCGCCACGGTCTCCTACGTCACCGACGGCGAGCACCACGTGATCGTCGATCCCGGCATGGTGGCCGGCCGTGACCGGATCCTCGGCCCCCTGGCCGAACTGGGCCTCGGCCCCGATGACATCACCGATGTGATGCTCAGTCACCACCATCCGGACAACACCATGAACGTCGGGCTGTTCGGTCAGGCCCGCGTCCACGACCACAAGGCCATCTACCGTGACGACCAGTGGACCGACCGCGACGCGGAAGGCCACGAACTCACTCCCTCCCTCAAACTGATCCGCACCCCGGGGCACAGCGCCGAGGACATCACCCTGCTGGCCGGCACGCAGGCGGGTGTCACCGCGTTCGTGGGCGACCTGTGGTGGCGCCCGAACGGGCCGGTGGACGACCCCGTGGCCCCGGACCATGACGTACTGCTGGCGTCACGGCTGCGGGTCCTGGCCGCCGCCGACACCATCGTTCCCGGCCACGGCCCGGCCTTCCCGGCCGACGACACCGCCCCCCACTAGGGCCTGTCGCAAGACGGCCCGGCCGCCCGCGTACGGGAGCAGCGTCAACCCGGCGATGTCCGATTCACCCGGGTGGGGGCGAACGTGAGGCGTGCAGCGGAGGCTTTCGGTCGGGACGGGGTAGGCGGGTGAATAGCAGGGTGGCATATGTGGCGGAGGCGGTGTGTCTTCGATGTCGCGGAGGACGACGTGCCGGGATTCGCTCCGGCGCGGATCATCCAAACCCACCGTGCGGGATTGACCGAACCTGACCTCTCGTCACTTTACGTGTTCATCCGAGTGCGATGTCCTCACTGTGTGTTCCGGCTCCGCGGCGGCCCGCAGAGGATGCGGCCGGGCAGCGGTGCATGCAGCAGCGTCGACTCAAGGGGAGAACATGGCCACACCTCCTTCTGCTCCGCTCCGGGTTGCCCTGGCCAACGGCAGCTTCGAAGAACCCTCCGTGACCGGTGTGGAGATCCTGCCGGACGCCTCGCAGACGCAGGCGCCCAAGCGGGTACCGGGCTGGCTCACCACCGCCTCCGACCACAGGATCGAACTGTGGCACTCGGGCTTCCAGGGAGTACCGGCGGCCGAGGGCGCCCAGTTCGCCGAACTCAACGCGAACGAGGTCTCCACGCTCTACCAGGACCTGCCGACCACCCCCGGTACGAAGCTGTACTGGCGGCTGTACCACCGTGGCCGCCAGGGGGACGACACGATGGCGCTGGACATCGGTGCGCCGGGCTCCACGTCGGAGCAGAGGCGCTTCACCGACGGCAACACCGCCTGGGGCTACTACACGGGCACCTACACCGTCCCGGCGGGCCAGACCCTGACACGCTTCGCCTTCCGTTCCATCTCCGCCGCCGGCGGAAACCGCGGCATCGGCAACTTCCTCGACGGCATCTTCTTCGGCACCGCTGCCTACGTGGTGCTCGACAAGACCGCGATTCCCTCGGGGCCGCTGGAGGTGGGCGACGTCGTCACCTACCGCATCACCGTCAAGAACGAGGGCGGCGGCGGGGCCGACAACCTCATCCTGACCGACGTCATCCCACAGGACACGACGTATCTGCCCGGTTCACTGCGCATCGTCGGCGGCCCGAACGCGGGAGCGAAGAGCGACGTGCAAGGCGACGACCAGGCGTACTACGACGCCGCGGCGAACAAGGTCGTCTTCCATCTCGGCAACGGCGCTTCCGCATTGCAGGGAGGCAGCCTGCCCAGCACCGAGACCCTGCCGGCCGGAACCACGGTGGAGTACCGGGTCACCATCGATCGGTCCGGCGGCGGCAAGCAGATCAGCAACACCGCGACCGCCTCCTACGAGAACAGGCTCGCCGACAAGCCGGAGCCCTTGACGTCCACCTCCAACGAGCAGATCACACAGGTCAAACCGGCCGCCGACCTGACCGTCGCCAAGGCGGCGGACGCGACCACCGTCACCGTCGGCCAGACGGTGACCTACCGCATCACCGTGCACAACACCGGCCCGAACCAGGCCACCGGAGTCACCGTCACCGACCGGCTGCCGGACGACCTCACCTTCCTGTCCGCCGATGCCGCACCCGGGAGTCACGACCCGGCCACCGGGCAGTGGACCGTGGGCGACCTGGCCGTCGGCGCCACCGCGACCCTCGTGCTGCGGGCCAAGGCCACCAAGGCCGGACTGATCGGCAACACCGCCACCGTCACCGGCAACGAGAAGGACCCGGACGCCGGCAACAACACCGACACCGTATCCGTCTGCGTCGAACCGGCCCCGTCCTGCTGCGACCCCTGCGCCACCCAGAAGTAGCCCCGCCGCTGGTCGGTTGAACGGGAGGTTCCGAGGGGCTCGGAGCGAGCGTTTCGGCGCCGAGCCCCCCGCCTGCCCGTCCAGCCACGGGTCTTGATCATTGCCACGGAACCCCGGTGATCATTAGGGTTGTGTCATCGAAGACCGAGCGGCAGCGGGGTAGCTGTGTGTCGGGGGATGTGGTGGGGTTGCTCGCGGGTGCGTACGCGAACCAGGTCATGGGGGCGGTGGGTCTTGGCGTCCTTGGGAGGCGGAGTCCGACGTGCGGACGCCCGCCCGGCGCGGCCGGGACGCCCGGTTCCGGCAGGTGACCGCGATCCGGTACCCGCCCCGCGCATGCCGCCGATGCCGCAGGACAGCAGAAAGCAGGCAGACAGATGCAACCCACGTTCGTACTGGTTCACGGAGCCTTCTCGAACTCCTTCTCCTTCGCGCCGCTCCAGGCCGAACTCGGCCTGCTCGGGCACCGTTCGGTCGCCGTCGACCTGCCCGGCCACGGTTTCGAGGCGACCTACACGCGGGCCTACCAGGCTCCACAAGATGGCGACGGGCTCGCCACGGCGTCCGGCTCGATCAAGGGCGTCACCCTCGCCGACAATGCGGCGCACCTGATCGGCATCCTCGAACGAGCCAAGCGGAACGGGCCGGTGATCCTCGTCTCCCACAGCCGCGGCGGCGTCACGGCCACCGCCGCAGCCAACATACGGCCGGACCTGGTGGACCGCATCGTCTACGTCTCGGCCTGGTGCCCCGTCGATCTCGACGTCAACGACTACTACGCCGAGCCGGAGATGGCCACCGTCGACGCCGCCTCCCTGGGACTGGCCCTGGCCGGCAACCCGGCCGAACTCGGCCTGCTCCGCGTCAACTTCCGCACCGCGAACCCGGACGCCCTCACGGCCTTCAAGGCGGCCTTCCTCGCCGACGGCACCGACGAGCAGTTCCTGACCTTCCTGAACACCTTCCAGCCCGACGAGAACCTGGACGTCGGCACCTCCACCGACCGGGCACAGGCGCAGACCTGGGGCCGTATCCCGAAGACCTACATCCGCCTCGCCGACGACACGAGCCTCCCGCTCGCCCTACAGGATCGGCTGATCCGTGAGGGCAACGCACTGACGCCGGACAACCCCTACGACGTCCGCACCCTTGAGGGCAGCCACCTGAAGTGGCTGGTCGACCCGGCGCCGGCCGCCCGCGTGCTGGGTGAGCTCGCGGCACTGGCGGGATAGGCGGCGCACCACGCGGGCTCGTCCCGGCTTCCGAATCCCCCCCGCGGGTGGGTCTGCCAGGTGGCCGGCCGCCCCAGGGGACCGGTTCGGACGAGCCCGGGTGCCGGATCGGCCGGGGGCGCGCAGAGTGGGGCTTGAGGACGCACGGCCGCCGCCACGACGGCGGGCACGGCACAGGGCCCGGGCCGTGCCGGTGCAGCGCTCAGGCGCGGACGAGTGAGGATGCCCGATGGTCCAGCCGGCCCAGTCTCCCGAGCCCCCTGAAGACCACGTCATCGTATTGTTCGGCGCCACGGGCGACCTGGCCCGGCGCAAGCTGCTGCCCGGGCTGTTCCACCTGGCGCGAGCGGGGCTGATGCCGCAGCGCTACCGCATCGTGGGCACCGCTCCGGCGGCGGAGGCCCTCACCGATCAGGAGTTCCGCGCCCACGCGCGGCAGGCCGTGGCGGAATTCGGACGCTCGCGGCCCGAGGGGCCGGACTGGGAGACGTTCGCGGCCGCCCTGTCCTTCGGCGCGGCCGACACGGGAGCGGCCGACCCCCTGACGGCGGCCGTGAGCGCCGCCGAGGCCGCCCTCGGCGGCAAGCCGCGCCGGCTCTTCCACCTCGCCGTGCCGCCCGTCGCGTTCACCTCGATGATCGACCTGCTCGGCGCGACGGGGCTCGCCGCGGGCGGCCGGGTCATCGTGGAGAAGCCGTTCGGCACCGATCTCGCGTCCGCCCGCGCGCTCAACGCAACCATCCACCGTGTCTTCGACGAGTCACGGGTGTTCCGGATCGACCACTTCCTCGGGAAGGAGGCCGTCGACAACGTCCTGGCGCTCCGCTTCGCCAACGGTCTCTTCGAGCCGCTGTGGAATCGTGAGCACATCAGCCACGTACAGATCGACGTGCCCGAGCACATCGACATCCAGGGCCGCGCCCGCTTCTTCGAGGGCACCGGAACGTTCCGCGACATGGTCGTCACCCACCTGTTCCAGCTGCTCGGGTTCGTCGCCATGGAACCGCCGGTCGCCCTGGAGGCGGACGCGCTGCGCGACGAGCAGGTCAAGGTATTCCACAGCATGCGCGTGCTCGACCCCGCGCACGTCGTCCGCGGCCAGTACACCGGCTACCGCGGCGAGCAGGGCGTGGATCCGGCCTCGGACACGGAGACGTTCGTGGCGCTGCGGGTCGAGATCGACAACTGGCGCTGGGCGGGCGTGCCCTTCCACCTGCGGACGGGCAAGGCTCTGGCCGAGGGCCGTCACGTGGTGACGCTCGGCCTGCGCGAGCCGGTCCTGCGGATGTTCCCGCTGGACGTGCGGGCCGCTGCCGACGGCCGGAGCAACGAACTCGTCATCGACTTCGACGATCCGGGTTCGGTCACTGCTCGCCTCCTGATGAAGGAGCCGGGGCCGTCGATGCAGCTGGCCGAGGCCGACATGGTCTTCAACTACGGCACCTCGTTCGCCGCGCAGAACTCGCTGGAGGGGTACGAGCACCTCCTGCTGGAGGCCATGCGCGGCAACCAGTCCCTGTTCACGCGGTCCGACGGCGTCGAACGGCTGTGGGAGGTGGCCGCCCCGCTGCTCGACGCGCCACCGCCGGTGGATTCGTACGCCCCCGGGAGCTGGGGGCCCGGCACCATCGAGGCTCTCGTCGCGCCGTACCGCTGGCATCTGCCCGAGCGGCGGGCCGCGTCCTCGTAGGCCCAACGGCGAAGGGCCCCGGCCGGTGGCCGGGGCCTTGTCGGTGGTGGGGTGGGCTCAGTGGTTCGTGAGTTCGCCGGTGAGCTTGTTGTGGAGGTCGGCGCTGAGGTCGTTGAGGCCGATGATCTTCACTGTCTTGCCGCGCTGCTTGTACTTGGTCTCGATCGCGTCCAGGGCTGCCACCGAAGAGGCGTCCCAGACGTGGGCTGCGGACAGGTCGATGACGATCTTGTCGGGGTCGCCGGCGTAGTCGAACCGGCCGACGAGGTCGTTGGAGGAGGCGAAGAACAGTTCGCCGGTCACGGAGTACACGACGCCCGCGCCGTCCGGGTCGGTGACGGCACTGACCTCCGCGACCTGGGCGACACGCCTGGCGAAGATGACCATGGCGGTGACGGAGCCGACGATGACGCCGATGGCGAGGTTGGAGGTGGCGACCACACAGATCACGGTGATGACCATGACCGTGATCTCCCCGGCCGGCATGCGCTTGAGGGTCCTGGGGGCGATGGAGTGCCAGTCGAAGGTCGCGAAGCACACCATGACCATGACGGCGACGAGTGCGGCCATGGGAATGTCGGAGACGACCGGGCCGAAGACGATGCACAGCACCATCAGGAAGGCGCCCGCGAGGAACGTGGACAGGCGGGTGCGGGCACCGGACACCTTCACGTTGATCATCGTCTGGCCGATCATGGCGCAACCGCCCATGCCGCCGAAGAAGCCGGTGACGATGTTGGCGATGCCCTGGCCGATCGACTCGCGGGTCTTGGAGGAGTGGGTGTCGGTGATCTCGTCGACGAGCTTGGCCGTCATCAGGGATTCCATCAGGCCGACCAGCGCCATCGCGAAGGCGTACGGGGCGATGGTGGTCAGGGTGTCCAGGGTGAACGGAACGTCCGGCAGGCCCGGCACCGGCAGTGAGGACGGCAGCGCGCCCTTGTCGCCGACGGTCGGCACGGCGATCGCGGCCGCGACCGTGATCACGGTCAGGATGACGATGGAGATCAGCGGAGCCGGGACCACGGTGGTGACCTTGGGGAAGAACACCATCAGCGCGAGGCCGCCGATGATCAGCGGGTAGACGGCCCACGGGACGTCGTGCATCTCGGGGACCTGCGTCATGAAGATCAGGATCGCGAGGGCGTTGACGAAGCCCACCATCACCGAGCGCGGAACGAACCGCATCAGCTTCGCGACGCCGAGCGCGCCGAGCGCGACCTGGATGACGCCGGCGAGGATGACGGCGGCGACGAGGTAGCCGAATCCGTGCTCCCGGTTCAGGGGCGCGATCACGAGCGCGACGGCACCGGTGGCCGCGGAGATCATCGCGCGGCGACCGCCGACGATCGAGATGACCACGGCCATCGTGAACGAGGCGAACAGGCCCACCGCGGGATCCACACCGGCGATGATCGAGAAGGAGATCGCCTCCGGTATCAGCGCGAGCGCCACGACCAAGCCGGCCAGGATCTCCGTACGCCAGACCTTCGGGTCGTTCAGCCAGTCGGGGAGCAGGCCGCGCAGCCGTGCGGCGGGGGCCTTCGGGGAAGCAGAAGACAAGGGAGCGGAAACCTGTCGTGCTCGGGCGCACCCCACGGACGGCCGGGGGCGGGCGGGAGAACGCGGGGGAGCCGGACCGGCACCCCCGCGGACGGCCCGCCAAGGCGGGCCGGAAGAAGAGGGGAGGTGGAGCGGGGCCCACGCGCGGACGCGGCGGGGCTTCACACCTGGGCGGAACGGCTCACGGCGGGCAGGGCGCGGCGGTGGGCGTCATGGGCTCGCGCACGCTCTCTCCTGCGGGAATCGGTCTCCGACCGGGGGCGCCATCGGCCCCGAACACCATCACGGGGCGCCACGAGGCGCCCCTGTCACCGGAAACTCTAGCTCCTCGACTCCACCGACCGCCTCCACCAGACCGCACCCGCCCGTCCCTGCCCCCGTCCCTGCCCCCGGTCCTGACCCGCGGGTCCTGACCACGACAGCCGGGCCGTCCGGTGGGGTTCGTTCAGGACCCGTACCGCAGGAGTCGGCTGTGTGCTGCCTGGGGGCTGATACCGAGACCGTCCGCGATGTCCGCGACCGGCGTCTCGTCCTGCTCCAGGTGGTGGGCCGCCGTCCTGGCGATCCGTTCGACGGTGCGCTCCAGGGCGGCGGCCGCTCGCAGCGCGGCCAACGGTGCCTGGTCGGCGAGGTGTTCCAGTTCGGAGTCGACGCGTTCCAGTAGTTCCTGTACGTGCGGGGGCAGGGGCACGGCCCGGGCCTGGATGGTGGCGATGTGAAGTTGCCAATCGCCGAGTGGTCCGTCCGGATCGAGCAGGAACGGGGTCGGCAGCCCGTCACTGACCTTGGACCAGTCGATCGGGTACAGGTACGAGCCGCGCCACCCACACGAGCAGCCCGCCTTGACGCTTTCCGCACTCGGCGCACCGAGGGTGCCGTCGTAGTCCCACCAGTCGGTGCTCGTGTGGACCTCGGACCCGCTGCCGACATCGAACACCAGCGGTGCCGGTTCATCCCCGTCCGACAGGACGGCCGTGGGCCGGCCCTCGTGCTCGTCTGCGAACTCGCTGATCTGCCACATCGATGGTCCTCCGGAACGCCGTCGCCTTCGTCGTCGACAACGACCATGGCGCACACGGGCGGACGTGCGCGGCCGGATCGCGAAACCGGACCCTGCCGGATCGATCTGGGCTCCTCGTGTTCGAGCGCGCGAATCGTTCCTGCGGTGAACGTTCTCGGCTGTGTGGGTCAGCGCGGCCCGCTCCTTGTCCGGCACAGGTGAGAAGGCGGGTAGAACGCGGGTGTCGTTCCGTCGTCGTCCGTCTTCGTCCTGTCTTCGTCCTGAGAGGTGTTCGTGATGAGCCGAGGTTTGATCGTCGTGGATGTACAGAACGACTTCTGCGAAGGAGGCAGCGTTCCCGTCGCGGGAGGCGCACGGCTCGCCACGGCCATCGCCGAGCTGGTGGAGCGAAGCGCGGACGGTGGCTACCAGTACGTCGTGGCCACCCGGGACCACCACATCGACCCGGGAAGCCACTTCTCCCCGCACCCCGACTTCAAGGACAGCTTCCCCGTGCACTGCGTGGCGGGCGACGAAGGCGGCGAGTTCCACCCGAACTTCGCCCCCACTGTCGCCGGCGGCAAGGTCCACGCCGTCTTCTTCAAAGGCGCCCACAGCGCGTCCAAGAGCGGCTTCGAAGGCACGGACGCCGAAGGGACCTCCCTCGCGGACTGGCTGCGTGCCCGCGGGGTGAAGGACGTCGACGTGGTGGGCATCGCGACCGACCACTGTGTGCGCGCCACCGCGCTGGACGCCGCCGCGGCGGGATTCGGCACCCGGGTACGCCTGGACTACTCGGTCGGCGTGGCCCCCGACACCGTCGCCTCCACTCTGGACGACTTCCGCCGGGCAGGCATTGAGGTGTCCGGCCGGGCACCGGTGTCGAGTTAGCCCGGCGGGCGGCCAGGCTGCGGGCAACCGTGGCCGTGCCCGATCCCTTCGGGCGAATGAGCGGCCGAGGCCAGGCAGAAGGCGTGCCTGGCCGCTACGTGGGGGAGGGGGCGCCCGGCTGCGGTGGGGCCGGGCGGCAGTAGCGGTGGACGAGTTCGGCGTGGTCGGGGAAGAGGGTCGTGAGGGTGTCCGGCCGGCCGAGGGTCATGTCGGCATAGTCGAATCCGGGCGCGACGGCTTCGCTGATCAGGGCGTGGTCTCCGGCGGTGAGGTGGGAGGCCTTCCAGACGCCTCCGGGAACCGCGAGGGTGAGGGATTGACCTCGTTGGGGGTCCTGGCCGAGGACGTCGGTGCTGTGTCGGCCGTCGGGGTGCAGGAGATGGTAGGTGACCGGTTCGCCGTGGTGGTGGAAGTGCAGGATGTCGGAGCGGTTCAGGTGCCAGTGTCCGACGGGGGACCAATGGGTGAGCAGATAGTGGATGGAGGTCAGGGTGTAGCGCTCTCCGTCGGGTGTCCGGGTGCGGGGGCGGTGGTCCGCCTGAAAGGTCCGACGGAAGTACCCGCCCTCCACATGGGCTTCCAGGCCCAGGGAGTCGATCCAGTGTCGTGCGGTGAACATGCTTGCCCTCCTGGGGTGGTGGAACGAACGCGGCGCCTGACCTGACCGATGCGCGTTCAGTGGGTGCCTCGGCGCGGTTCGTGGGCCCTGAGGCGCGGCGGCTCCGGGTGGCGGTCCCGCGTGCCGGACGGGCCGGGAATTCGGAGGGGCGGTTCGCTCCGCTCTGGATAACGGCTCGCTGAGGGGAAGGCGATCGCCTACCTTGAGCCGGAGCGGGAGCGCGCGCGATCTCGCAGGCTGCGGTGCCGTGGCAGAGCGGCCCATTGCGATCGACGTGGGCGGGGCCCCGCTCACGTCGACTGACGGAGACGGGGCGGGCCTGCCCCTACCTGTCCGCGGGTTCAAATCCCGTCGGTACCGCAGCCGACCTGGACGACGCGGATCCCCTGCGCCGGCACCCCATTCCGGTCCCCTCGTGCCTTCGCGTCGTTCCACCGCTGCGGGCCCCGAGAGCGCGTCCACGGTGCGGCGACCGATCAACCACAGCTGTCGATCTTCCTCCGCTGGTCTTGCAGAGCATCGGCGCCTGCGGCGATGACCTCGGCGAGCCGGTTGGCGAAGGCCGCGTTGCATCCTCCCAACCGGACGAATCCGTGGCCTGCCACCGGCCCGTCGTTGCTCAACGAGGGGAGGGTCATGTCTGCGAGCGCCAGCGCGGCCTGGAGGTTGGTGACGGCGTCTTCGCCGGCTTGGTAGGCGGCGTCCTGGCGCCGCTTGTACTGGACTCGTTCGGCGTGGGTCATTTCGTACGCCATGGTGCTGACCTCTCATTGCAGGAGTGGGAATCGAGGCGCCGGAGCGCGTGGGGTAGGCGGTTCGTCCGCCGGGCACGGCACTCTCGCCTGGTGGGTCGGTACTGCGCCCACGAGTTCCGTGGAAGTGCCGGGGTGCCTCGCGGACCGAACCGGACCGGACCGGACGAGACGTCGGCATCTGAGGCCGGCGGTGCGCGGCTCAAGGACGTAGAGGCGCGAGACGCTCCAGGGCCGGCTTGTGAGGGGACAAGGTGGTCCGTCGGACTGAGTCTGCGCACGGCCCGTGACCATCGGTTTCGATCTTCGTTTCAAGGTGCAGAAGAGCACCCCCTCCGACGTGCGGGAAGGACCGGGTTTGCCAGGAAGTCATCGGCTGCCACCGCTTCTGCTCGTGCTCTTCCTGGCGGACGCCCGTGCCTCGGCCCCCACGCCGCCGTGGTGACGGCGATCGCTGTTCCGGGAGACGGGGGCCCCAACGCCCCCCGAAGCAACCGGAATCCATGGACCGAGCCGACACGCATCGCATTGATCTGTGTGAACAGTGCTGACGCACACCTGCCGCCACCATGTGCCCTACCCGAATCGGTGACTGTGGGACGGCTGGCCAACAGCCCTGCTGTCCGCCGCGGGGTAGTCGGGAGGGACCCTGCCCGAGCCGCGTCTGGCCGCGGCCGCCTGCTTGAGCTGAGCCGGCGAGGAGGCCGACGGGGTTCGGTGCCGCGGAGTGACCTGCCGAGGCGGCCGTGTCAGGGTGATCTGACGGACCAACTGTTGGAAGCAGGCCAGCGCGGCGACAGCGGGAAGGGCGGACGCAGCTCCGGCGGCGATCGTTCTGGGTGCCTGGGCCACGCAAAGAAGCGTGGCCAGGGTGGAGAACAACAAGACGATGGACCAGGAATGGACCGCGCGGCGCTGATGCAGAGCGGATCTGAGGATGGACAGTGAAGCGACCATCCAGGGGCCGTAGATCAGCAGCGGCCACCAACTGACCACTTCGCGGGCCGTGTGGGGGGCGGCGCTGTGACGCAGGGCGTCACAGATGGCCAGTCCGCTGAGAATGCTCACCACCGTGGCGATGGCGGCGACCAGGACGGCGGTGAACAGGCTTCCCGTCTGCAGCAGGGTCATCACCGGCGACCTCGACTGGTTCCTGCGGTGCCCGCCTGAGGGTGGCGTGGCCGGTCCCTTGTCAGGGGTGTGCTGCGCCCCTGCGACGAACCCGATGGTTCCGGCCGTGTCACCGGTCGTGCCGAAGCCGACTCGGGTGAACATGTCCGTCTGCCCGAGCGCGGGGTCCTCTTGGAGAAGGCCGGCGAACTCCGTCGCCGGATCCCACGACGTGTGCACCTCGCCCGTCCCGCCGAACGGCTGCCCGGGGGAGGGGGCCTGTACGTGCTCGGGTCGGGCCCAGAACGCGGAGGTCTCCGGTTGGGGTTGGAGATCTTGGATGCCCGGGTATCCGTACGGCTCATACACGGGAGCTGCCACCCGAGCGCTCGCCGAGGGCCGTTGCGGGGAGTGCCGTCGGCGCCGAACGCCTGCTGAACTCGTCCTGGATCATGCTCATCGCATGGAGGAAGTCCTCGAAGATCGAGGAGGAGTAACGAAGATCGATTTCCAAACTTTCGTGTCCCAGCGTCGCGTTCCGGGTCTCGCCAGAGTCGGTGGACGGCGGAGTGAACATCCACTTCCCGATCCGGGTGGCCCCGGAGTGAAAGCTGTCTCGCCGTCCTTCTCCCTCCGCGGTCCCGGGGAGGGTGAAGAGGGGCTTTGCTGTTGTCATATTCCATAAACGCTCCCGATGTTGGTCTGGGTGTGTGCCATCCGGGTGATGGTGGTCCATGAAAAGGCGTTGACGCAGTCTTATCGGTTCTGCAAATCGACCCGGATCGCGACCTTTCGTGTCGTCACGTCGCAACGTGGCAGGCCATGGGCTGCGATCGACGCAGAGCGGCCCGATGGCCGCGGCGCCCTCCATGAGCCGGTCGCGCACCCGCCGGGGCGGCTGATGGCAATGCGCCTTCTACGGTGCGACGTCCCTGCCGCAGACCACCTGGGCGCCGAACGGCGGCACCCTGTGTGGGGCTTGTCGGGTCCCCTGGCGACCCCATCCGCTACGCCGTCGCCGGGCTGATCATCGGTAAATAGCTCGGGGCGCCCAGGGTCTGGAAACGGCTCGGCATGGCTGCAATCGGAGGACAGGGCGCATCCCGGCATATGCCTCTGCGTTATGTCGGGCAGTCGCCGGGGCTCCGACCCTGTGCGACACCACGAGTCTCAGCCTTCGAAAGGACCGACTATGGGAGGCATCCTCCTGTGGATCATGCTGATCTCCGTTGCGGTGGCCGCGGGTGTCACCGCGTTCGCATCATCAAGGGCCGGCCGGCTTTGGCCGGTGGACACCCGGGAGCTGAGGCGCCAACAACGCTTCGAACACGTTCTAACCCTCCATGTACATGCCGCCCCGCTGTCTCGTCCGGCAGTCGTCGCACCGGGACGGCCGCCGGAGGAGCCCGTCGGTGGTACCCCTCGCTTGAGTGAGGAGTGGCTCCGACTCGTTCATGAGACGTGGCGCTCACTCCGCACGGATCGTCACGACTGGGCGCCTCGCCGACAGTCGACGTCACTCGGTGAACAGCCGCGACCCTGACGACGCCGGCCTCGCCGTCCCTTCCGGAGGCGACACGACGAAAGAGGCGGTTGATATCGCTGAGAAACCCCGGCAATTCGCACACTGTCGAGCATGTAAAACCCCGGCAATCCGGACACTTGTGGGGACGCGTAAAAACCCCGGCAGTCTGCGCATTACTCGTTTCCGGGCGTGGGGCGGGCATGCTGAGTCGCCGTCGCCTGTTCAATTCGTGCGCGGTGAACTCGGCGAACCGTGCCGAGCGCCGAGGGGATGTAGAGACTTTCCTCAACCGAAAGGATTATCATCCATCCATTAGATGAAGATCCGTCACAACAAATGCCGAGCCGCGAGAAGGGGAGCGTGAGATGACAGCCGGCCGTGATGGGGCCGCTCGCCGTGCGTGGTCGGCGGCAACGAGAGCGGTGCACGCTACGCGGGTGGCCCTGATGCAGGTCACACGCCGTCTGGCAGGAGCAGGCACCGCCTGCCGAACCAACCCGCCCCGCACGAACTCGACGTCGATGCACGCGCTTCAGGACGAATACCGGGCGGGCTTCGCCCTCCCCCTGACCCTGCCTGCTCCAGCGAGCGCTGCGACCGACCGCCGGGAATGCCCGTGGTGCCGTCTCCTCGGCAAAGCCGAGCCTCGTGACCGGTCTGGGCCCACCGACTGCTGATCGTGAGGGAACGCAGGGTCCGACCCGTCTCCCGGGGCACGGGCTGCTGCCGGCGACCATCGATCCGTGAAGGGGAAGCAGATCGGGCCGCCGACGCGATGATCACGGCGCGCCGCATCCGCGACGACCGCAGCGCCCGGTAGCTCCACGAAGAAGGCGAGCAAGTCGGCCTCGGGGAGAGGCATGCCCTGGTGCCCGCCCATCGATACCGGAACGTCAGGTGTCCGGGCGGGCATGAGGGTGGCTGGGGCGCCAGGGATCCCGCCGGGAGTCCGAGTCCGCTACGCAGGAGCCGGTTGTGGTGGATCGGGCTGTACAGCGTGCCTTCCGACACGAGCGCCATCGTGGTGCTTGGCTTGGTCTCATGGTCATGTCCCGCACGACCCAACGGCTCATCGAGCTGACGGTCGGCCTACCGCTGATCGCTGCCCCGCTGCTGCTCACCGCCACCAGTTCCGCCTACGCAGACCCCGGCCCCGGAGTCGATCCCTGCGCGACCGTCGTCGTGCCCGAGGGATTCACCTGCCTGCCCGAGCCCAAGCAGTGCATCACCACACCCTGCCCCCAGTACACGATCGTCCCCCTCACCACCAACCCTGCGAACCCCCCGACAGGCCCCGCTGTGCTGCCGAGGTGACCTGTTCGAGTCGGCGTCGTTGAGTACCGCGACGATCAACCAAGGCCGTGCCAGCCCGGGCAGTTCGTGGGGCCAAGACCCGTTGGTTCCCAGCCCAGCGAATCGATTCGTCACTTCGGTCATGGTGTTTGAGACGACCGGCCAACGGTCCGAGTGGGAGGTAGAGCCTCAGTGGCAGCCAAGCAGAACCCCACCATCAGGAGAATCACGCTGGGTGCCGAGCTGCGCCGGCTCCGCAGGGCCTGCGGCCTCACGGGCGTGCAGGTCGCGGATCAGTTGCTGATCTCCCAACCCAAGATCAGCCTCATGGAGACGGGCCGACGCACCATCAGCCCGCGCGATGTGCGTGATCTGTGCCGTCTCTACGGAGTCACGGAGCAGGAGGTCGTCGACGCGCTGATGCGGATGGCCAGGGAATCGGGACGGCGGGGTTGGTGGGTTGCCTACGGCGAGGTCCCCTACGCCGTCTACATCGGCCTGGAGACGGAAGCGTCCTCGATCCGCTCCTACGAGCCCCTGCTGATCCCCGGCCTGTTCCAAACCCCTGCCTACGCGGCGGCGGTCGTGTCCGAAACGATTCCGCGGCCCACACCCGCGGAGGCGAGCACACGACTTGAGGTACGGATGCGCCGCCAGCACCGGGCCCACCATCCCGCCCGCCCGCTGCGCCTGTGGGTCGTCCTGGACGAATCGGTACTGCACCGCGTGGTAGGCGGTCCCGACACCATGCGCGAACAACTGGAGCATCTGAACCACCTCGGCGCGCAGCCGCACATCACCGTGCAGGTCCTCCCGTACGACGCCGGAGCGCACCCGGGTGTGTCGGGGCAATTCTCCCTCCTGCGTTTCACCGGTGCGCCCGATACGGGGACGGTGTACCTCGAACGGCTCACCAGCGACCTCTACCTGGAGAAGCGAGCCGACGTGCAGCGCTACGGCGTCATGTACGACCACCTACAGGCCCAGGCCCTCAGCCCGGAGGACACCGCGCACCTCATCACCGACACCATCAAGGTCCATGCCGGGAGGTCCGCCGCGTACTCGTCTGCCTGAGGAACGCTCCCCGGTCCGTGATCCGGACCTGCGCGCACGGCCGACCACCTCAACCGCGGGACGGCGTGACCTCGGTGGTGGGGACGGGTGCCTCGCGTCCCTCCGGAACGGTCTGCTGACGCGGACCGGTCGCGTCAGGGTGTCGGCCCTGTGAGGGCACCGTTGATGTGGAAGCCGCCCGTTCGGCGGCCGCCGGCCGCCACCTGCCCGTCCGCTCGGCCGCGCCGCGGCACAGCCCCGGCAGGGAGGAGTAGAAGCGGTCGGGGAGGAAGACGGCGTCCGCCACGATCATCGCCCCTGAGAAGAGCGGCAGCCCCATGATCACCGCAATGCCGATGTGCATGCCCAACAGCAGCACCAGGACCGGGTACTTGAGCCTGCCGAAGAGCACGAACGGGAAAGCGACCTGGAGGAGCACCGTCGTGTAGGTCGCGATGGCGATCAGGATCGTGTGTTCGTCCGCGAAGTGGGAGAGGGCGGGCCAGGGTTGGAAGAGTTCGAGGTTCAGGACGTAGTGGAGGGCGGTCCCGTTGCCCCAGGAGCCGCCTTGGACCTTGTAGAGGCCGGCCGACCCGTACAGGAAGCAGACCTCCGCGGCCATGACGAAGAGGGCACAGTTGTGCACGACCGTCGCCGCGGTGCTGCGTACCTCGCCGAGCTGGAGCAGGAAGAGAGGCTTCGGCCGGCCGTCCGCGCCGTCCGCACGAGCCGCCTTCAGACGCTTCCTGCGCGCGTCCAGTGACCAGCGACGACCGCACGCGGTGAAGGCGAGGTAGACGGCCATCAGCAGGATCAGATTGTCACCGCCGTCCGTCATGAAGATCGATCGCGCGTGGAACGAGGTCACCACGACGGCGAACAGGACGGACACCGCGCGGGTTCGCCAGCCCAGCATGAACAGCGTGGACGCGAGGAGGGCCAGCACGTAGCAGAGTTCGAAGTAGGCGCGGCTGTCGGACAGGGCCAGGACGCTGCTCCAGCCCGTCTGGTCGAAGAGCTGTTGCGCGAGTGCGGGCGTCCAGGGGGAGGAGGGGCCCCAGATCTCGTGACGATGCGGGAACTCCCGCAGGAGGAAGAGCAGGTAGAGCAGCCCGTATCCGGCGCGCAGGACGGACACGGCGTACAGGGACACCGGCCGTTCGGTGACGAGCGTGACGAGGCGTTGCACCGTTCCCGGGGACTTGCGGCAGGTGCTGTCCCGGGACGGGTCCGGTGCCGGAGGAGACTGGGGGACGACGTGGTCATTTCCCATGGGAGGTCACCTTCCACCAGGGCAGGAGCCGCTCTTCGACGGCCTTCGGCGAGCGGTTGCCGGCCGGAGCACCCTGCGCGGCGACGGGCAGCGTGAGGACGCGCAGCTGGACGTACTCGAAAGCGCCGGCGCGCCGGTGCGTGGCGACGCGGTCGGCGGCGATGTTGCGCAGGTACTCCTGCATCATCACGGCGCGATCCGAGTTCGCGCTGTCGTCGCCTCCGTGCGTTTCCACATAGGACGTCCAGGAGCGGCGCAGGAGATTCTGCGTCGTGTGGCTGGGGAAGACATTGTGCTCGACCGCGGAATTGTCCACGGCGGTCAGATCGAACCACGGGCTCACCTGAGCTGTACCGCCCGGGGTGGTGTGTGCCGTTCTCACGAGAATCTGTCGATTCACCGAGTCGGGATCCGGCGCGAACAGCCGCCAATTCTGCTCGAAGAGGGGGTAGATCCAGGCATTGATCTGTGGGCTGAAACGCTTCGAGACGGCATTCGGGGGAGCCACGTGGAGGAACAACAGAACCACATGGGTCACCGTCGTCACCAGACACAGGACCACGAACGTACGGAGTACTGCCGCCAGTACACGGGTGCGCCGGGGTGGCCGGCACGGCACGACGGTTTCGTCGTGCTGCTCCTTCGGGTCCGGTTCGGATCCGTCCGTCGGGAGTTCCTTCACGGCCGCTGACGCGATTCCGCTCGACACCGCCCCACCCTGCCTTTCTCGTCTCGGCCGCTCGCATCCGGGTTTCCCGTCGGATCCGGCGGCGGCGCACAGCGGAGCCGATGAGGACTCCGCCGCGCGCCACTGTCCGCTGAGCGGGCTTCGTACAGTCCGCTGCCTAGCCCTCGAAGGCCTCGTGGCCGAAGTTCACGGGCGCGGCGCCGTAGCCGTGGTGCCCGCCGGGCTTGCCGCCGTGGTCGTGCTCGCCGGGTCCTTCGCCGTGCTCGTGGTCGGGCTTGCCCGGTCCTTCGCCGTGCTCATGGTCGGGCTTGCCCGGACCTTCACCGTGCTCGTGGTCGGGCTTGCCGGGTCCCTCGCCGGGCCCGTGGCCGTGTCCGTGGCCGGGTCCGTGTCCCGGCCTGCCGGGCTTGCCGCCGTTCCCGCCGGTGACGTTCCCACCAGTGATGTTCCCGCCGGTGATGTTTCCGCCCGTGGTGTGCCCGCCGGTGGTGTTGCCCGCGGTGGCGGCACCGGTCGTGTTGCCCGCGGTGTTCCCCGACGTGTTGCCGGAGATGTTCCCCGAGGTACCGCCGGTCACGACGCTGGCGATGGGTCCGCCGAGGAGCCCGCCACCTGTCGTCACGCCACCGAGAACGCCGCCGAGGACGCCCGACGTCGCGCCGCTCGTGGTGCCGCCCGTGGTGCCGGTCGTCGTGCCCGTCGTCGTGCCGGTCGTCGTGCCCGTGGTCGTGCCCGTGGTCGTGCCCGTGGTCGTCCCGGTCGTCGTCCCCCCGGTGGTGCCGGTCGAGCACTGACCCAAGAAGATCCGGTTGGTGTCGAGGGTCACCGCGCCGTTACGGGCCAGCGCCCGGCCCTCGATGTTCGTGCCCGTGGTGACGCTGATCGAGGTCAGCGCCATGATGGTGCCCACGAAAGTGGAGTTGGTACCGAGCGTGGCCGAACTGCCGATCTGCCAGTACACGTTGCACGGCGAGGCGCCGTTGGTGAGGAGCACCCGGCTGGAGGAAGCCGTGGTCAGTGCTTCGGGAATCTGGAACACCCAGACGGCGTTCGGGTTTCCGCCCGCGTCCAGGATCAGGTCACCGGTGAGACCGACACCGGACACGGCCGTGTGGACACCGGGAAGCAGGGTGTTGCCCATTCCGATCCCCGCCGCCAGTGCGAAGTC
This sequence comes from Streptomyces sp. NBC_01426, assembly GCF_036231985.1. Taxonomy (GTDB): domain Bacteria; phylum Actinomycetota; class Actinomycetes; order Streptomycetales; family Streptomycetaceae; genus Streptomyces. Next base: position 398,591 of record NZ_CP109500.1, on the reverse strand, counting down.
CGTGGCCTGGCCTGCGGCGTTGTTGTACGCCACGACCAAGTCGCTCTTGGCCTGGAGGGCGGCGGCGTCCGCCGAGTGCACGGCACCGAGCACCAGGCCCGGCGGGAATCCGCTGATCGCCGTACCCGGGTGCACTCCGAGGTCGTGGCTGATCACCGAGGGGCCCGTGTTCGTGATCTCCTGGCCGGCCAGAACGGAGTAGCTCGCCGCCGTGGCCAAGGGCACCGGGGTGGCGATCGCCATTGCCAGAGTGGGAGTGACGGCGACCATGACGGCGGCAACCGTTACCGCGATGCCCGACGCCAAGCCGCCGGACACAGCGCGGCGCCGAGCCGCTTGAAGGATTCTCAGTTTCATCGAGAGGCCATTTCCTTGAGGGGCCGTGGCGTGCCGGGCCCGACCGAAAGCCCGGGAAGCCTGATGGACGAGACGGCATATTACGCAGAGAATTGTGTGCGGCAAGGGCAAGTCTCGAAGGGGAGGGCGTGCAGGGGTGATGAGACTCCGCAAAGTGCGCCGGTAATAATCCACTTCACATTGGTGGTCATCAGATATGCGACCCCTCTTGGGGGTCGCGATTGCCCTGCTCGGCCCACTCCTTTCCCTCCGGGCAGATAATCCGACTCTGTCGGTGTGTGTGATGATTCCGCCATTCCGGCGATCTCGTACATCTTGAGGCCTTGTCGAGTGTGGCGAGGAAAGTGCGACCCGAAAAGAGAGAGGCCGCTTCAAGCGGGGCCCATGACATAGTGGGGCATCCCCTATGTGCCGCGTTGTTCTGCTTGTGTCGGTGCTGCCCAAGGAGTTATGTCGTGGCGTCTGACGCGAAGTCCCGGCCCGGCGGGCTCGGCTGGAACCGCGAGACGGCGACTCTCGCGCTGCTGTCGTTCGCCATGTTCACCGTCTCCCTCGACCAGTACATCGTCGTCGTGGCGCTCCCCGACATCGCTCACGACCTCGGATACTCCGCACGAACCCTCCAGTCCGTGATCAGCGCCTACGCGGTGGCCTCCGCCGGCTTCCTGCTGTTCGGCGGACGCGCTGCGGACCTCCTCGGCCGCCGCCGGGTACTGGCCACCGGTCTCGCCCTCTACGCGGGCGCGGCCTTTGTCGGTGGACTGGCGACCGGGCCCCCGATGCTCCTCGTCGCCCGCGCGGTCCAGGGCCTCGGGGGCGCGCTGGTCTTCCCCACCACCCTGGCGCTCATCAACGTCACGTTCGCCGAAGGCGGCCCGCGCAACCGCGCGCTGGGAATCTGGGGCGGAGCGGGTGCGGCCGGACTGGTGATCGGCGTTCTCCTCGGCGGAGTGTTGACCCACGTCCTCGGCTGGGAAGCGGTGTTCCTGGTCAACGTCGCGCTCGCGGTGCCCGCCCTGCTGCTCGCGTTCGTCCTCATTCCGAAGGACAGGCCGCGCGACAGGGACCGCGGGTTCGACCTGCCCGGCGCGCTCAGCGTCACCTTCGGCGTCACGCTGATCGTGTTCGCCCTGGTCCAGGGGCCGGAGCTGGGCTGGAGTTCGCCGGGCATCCTCGGCAGTGCCGTGGCGGGGCTCGTCCTGTTGGGTGTGTTCGCGCTGGTCGAGGGGCGCAGCGACGACCCGCTCGTTCCTCCCCGGCTGCTCGCCAACAACAGCCTCGTCACCAGCCTTGTCATCGCCTTCCTGTTCATGGCGACGTTCGGCTCCGTGCTGTACTTCCTCTCGCTCTACTTCCAGGAAGTCCTCGGCTACGACGCTCTCCAGACCGGAGCGGGCTTCATCGTCCCGACGACGGTCGTCGTCGCCGGGTCGACGACGGCCGGCCGGATGGTGACCCGGTTCGGACTGCGCAACACGCTGCTCGGCGCCCTCGCCATCGGTGCGCTCGGAGCCGTCCTGCTCGGCCAGGCGATCACCCCCGACGGTTCGTACGGCTCCCTCGTACCGGGGCTCGTCGCGCTCAGCGTCGGTGACGGCATCGTGTTCACCGGCATGTTCATCGCCGCCGGAACCGGCGTCGCCGACCACGACCAGGGCACCGCATCCGGGATCGCCTCCACCGGTGCGGGCATGGGCGCCGCCGTGGGCCTCGCCGTTCTGGTGCTCGTGGCGACGACCGGCCTGCACGGCTTGAGCGGGGAGGCGCTGCGGAACCGGACGGCCCACGGCATCAGTACCACCCTGTACGTGGTCGCGGCGGGGGTCGCCCTGACCTTCCTCGTCGTCTTCTTCCGACGCGAGGGGACGACGGCGGCGGCGCCGGCACGGCCGCCCGGTCGGGGCCGCCGCTGCTGACGGCCGGCAAGGGCCCCCGGCGCCCTGGGGCGGTGGGGGCCGCAGGGGGGCTACGTCCTGTCGCTCTGCCGACTCGCCATCTCGGTGATCCAGACGGGCGCGAACGGAGAGGTGCAGCCCGAGGAGGTCGGGTAGTCCTTCAGTACCTGGAGTCGCTCGCCGATGTCGATCGCACGGGCCCGGAGCTCGGCGTGCTCGATCCCGATCTGGGCCAGGCAGTGGTTCACCGCACGCGTCTTCGGGTCGTCGAGCTCGGCCGGCTCGGCCGGCACCTCGGCCACCGGGGTTCCGATCGGCGTCTTCTCGGCCACTCCAGCCGCGGTGGGTGATGAGGCAGGTGGCGAGGCCGAGCAAGGCCTTGTGGACCTCCAAGAGAGAAGCGGCCCTCCCGTCGTACACGCCGGATTCACCTTTCCCTGGGATGCTCGACGCCATGGCCCTCAGTAGACGAGCACTACTGGCACAGGCAACCGCGACGGCCACCGCCGTCACCGCCTCCTCCGGCACGCCCGCGGAAACGGAGCCGACCACCACCGTCACCCTGCGCGGAACGATCCCGCCGGGTGCCCCGGACTTCGTGTACCTGCCCCTGGAACTCCCGCCGGGCGTAAGGGAGTTGCGGGTCTCCTACCGCTACGACAAGCCTGCCACCCCACCCGGTACGCCGGGCAACGCCCTCGACATGGGTCTGTTCGACCAGCGCGGCACCGCGCTCGGCGGGCGCGGCTTCCGGGGCTGGTCCGGCGGCGCCCGCTCCGAGTTCTTTCTCCGTGCCGACGACGCCACGCCCGGCTACCTGCCCGGCCCGCTGGAGCCCGGTCGCTGGCACATCGCGCTCGGCCCCTACACCGTGGCCCCGCAGGGCATGCCGTACGAGATCACCGTGACCCTCACGTTCGGCGAACCGCAGCCGGCCACCCCCGTCCGTTACCCGCCCGAGCGGATAGCGGGCCGCGGTCGCGCCTGGTACCGAGGGGACTGCCACATCCACTCCGTCCACTCCGACGGCCGCAGTACCCCGGCCGAGATCATCGGCCTCGCCCGGGCCGCGGGCCTGGACTTCATCAACACCTCCGAGCACAACACCCACAGCTCCCACACGGCCTGGGCCGACGCCGCCGCCGAGAACCTGCTCGTCCTGACGGGGGAGGAGGTCACCACCCGTACGGGCCACGTCCTGGCCATCGGCACCGACCCGGGCACGTTCGTCGACTGGCGCTACCGCGCCCGCGACGGCCGCTTCGAGCGCTTCGCCCGCGCCGTCCGCCAGGCCGGCGGACTCGTCGTCCCGGCCCACCCGCACGCCACCTGCATCGGCTGTGCCTGGAAGTTCGGCTTCGGCGAGGCCGACGCCGTGGAGGTGTGGAACGGTCCGTGGACTCCCGATGACGAGGTGGCCCTGGCCGCCTGGGACGCCGGCCTGCGAGGCGCCCAAGGGGACCGTTGGATCCCGGCCCTGGCGCACAGCGACTACCACCGCGACCCGGACCGCGTCGGGGGACCGCAGACCGTCGTCCTGGCCGACGACCTGTCCCGTACGGCGATCCTGGCGGGCCTGCGCGCAGGGCGTGCCTACGCCGCGGAATCCTCCGCCGTCTCGGTCGCCTTCACCGCTGTCACCTCGCGCGGAGCCCACGCCGGCATCGGGGAGCGGCTGCGGTCCGCGGACCCGGCCACGGAGGTCCTCGTCCGGCTGTCGGTGACGGGAGCCCAGGGGTGTGAGCTGAGGCTGATCACGGACCAGGGCCTCGTTCTCACCGCTCCGGCCGCGACGACCCTGGAATGGCGCACCACCCCGACCCGCTCCGCGTATGTCCGCGCGGAGGTCCGCCACCCCGCTCAACTACCACCACTGCCCGGCCCCCTGGCCGCCTTCACCAACCCGATCCGGCTCGGCTCCTGAGATCACGGTGCGGGGGTGGACGTGACACCGGTTCGCCTTCGCCCGGCCGCGGCCGGGGCCCGCGTTCAAGCCCGCTGGGGCGGACGGGATGTGCCGGTGATACTTCCGAGCGACCACCCGCGCGAAGCCCCTCCGAGGGCTGGTTCCCGGCATCCACGCCCGTGGCTGCTCGCCACTGCGGGCCACACCCCGGAGAGGGCGTGGCCCGCAGCGGATACCGCCACCGTCAGGGGCAGTTGACCATCGTGTCGCCGGTATCGCGGGCGCAGGAGTCGAATGCGAGACCGCCGTCGAGGCTGTCGTTGGCACTGACGCCGTCGACGGCGTCGAGGGTGTCGGTGCCCTCGTCGCCGTTCAACGTGTCGTTGCCGCTCTCACCGGTCAGGGTGTCGTTCCCGGCGTTCCCGTTGAGGGTGTCATTGCCCTCGTTCCCGTTCAGGGTGTCGTTGCCCGGCCCGCCACTGATGGTGTCGTTGCCCCCCAGACCGAAGATGGTGTCATTGCCCGGCCCGCCGTTGATGGTGTCGTTGCCCGGAGTCGCCGCGCCGGAGCCGAGGATCCCGGCGGGTTCGTCGCCGACCAGCCGATCGGCGTGCGGGCCGCCGTTGAGCCGGTCCTTGCCGCTGCCCCCGTAGAGGGTGGCGGGGGCGTCGAGGTTCGGGGAGACGGTGATGGCGTCGTCGCCGTCCTGGCCGTTGGCCTGTACGGCCGTGGGGACGGGGCACTCCGCGCCGCCCTGTGAGCTCGGCTTGCAGGGGGCCGCCGTACGTAACTCCGCCGCTGCGTCGGAGACGAGGACGACGCCACCCTGGCGGCGGATGGTGATGTCATTGTCCACGCCCTGGCCGGCCGTGACGATCAGTGTGCCGCCGGACATCTCGACCGCGGTGGTGCTCACGAGGTGCCGGGGTCCCGGCGTGAGCGGCGCGGCAGCGGCCGACGTGCCGCTCAGCGCGGCGCCGAGGAGGACTCCCGCCGCCAGGAGCGCGCGGATGTGTCGCATCGTCATGTGAGGTGTCTCCTTCGTCGTGGGCACGTACATGGCGGGCAGGTCCCCGTACGGGTTCCGCCTGCCGCTCACGGGCATTCGGTGACGCTGTCGCCCAGGTCGGCCCGGCAGGTGTCGTCCTGGGCGCCTCCCAGGACGTAGTCGTTGCCGCTGATCTCGTCGACGGCGTCGAGGCTGTCCCGACCCGCGCCGCCCTCCACGGAGTCGTTGCCGGTGCCGGCGATCACGTGGTCGTTGCCGTTGCCGCCGCTCACCACGTCGTTCCCCGCGCCGGCGTTGATGATGTCGGAGCCGCCCCGGCCCTCGATCGAGTCGTTGCCGGGGCCTCCGAAGAGCCGGTCCGGGCCGCTGGAGCCGGTCAGCGTGTCGTTGCCGCCTCCCCCGGAGAGGAAGTCGGAGCCCTCGTCGCCCTCCAGGGTGTCGTTGGCGCTCCCGCCGTAGAGGCTGTCGTCCCCGGAGCCACCGATGAGGGTCACGCCCGGACTCGCCAGGGAGGACGTGACGTCGTCGGCCTGATCGCCCGCGTTGACGACGAGTTCGGTGAGGTTCCCTGCTCCCGGACAGACGGCTTCGTTGGCGCTGACCGTGGTGCAGCCGCCCAGTGCGGTGACGGTGTCGCCGGTGTCCCTCACCCGGATCGTGTCGCCGACCTGCCATACGGTGATGGTGTTGCTCAGGCCCACGCCGGCGGTGACGGTGACGGACGTGCCTGCCGTGCTCACCAACGTGCCTGACGCCGCCGAGCCGGTGGCCGACCTGTCGGGCAGCGGCGCAGCGGGGGTCGCGCCCGCCGGGCCGGCGAGGCTCAGGGCGAGACCGAGTGCTGTTGCCGCGAGAGCGAGGGTGCGAGGTAACGCCTTGTCCATGATCTGCCTCCTGGAAAGCGTTCGGGGACGTCGGACGGGCCGATGGAGAGACGCATGGACTCTTGGGAAACGCTCAGAATTCAACGCATCTGCACAGAACCCATCATCGCGGGAAGATTGAATGCTCGGGGAGCCTGGTGTCAAGGGCCTCCCGTCGCGCCGGTCCGACCGGTATGCAGGTCCCGACCTGCGCAAACCCGCCTTCTGCCGGGCATGGAAGCCGCCAACTTCGGCCACATGTCGGCTCGATGGCGTCGGTCCGTACGTCCATCGGTCCGTGCGTCCGTCGGTCCGTTGGCCGGTCGGTCGAGAGGGAGGTCACTCGTGATCGGCGGACCGGGCTGCTCGGGTTGCTCGGGCTGCCGGTACGGCCCTGCGCCTGCGCCGAAGGGCCGTCAGCCCGACGGCGGACAGGAGCGCCAGGCATCCGACGATGAACCAGGGCACTTCCAGGAAGGTGTCGGATCCGGAGTCGCGGGAGCCGTCCGCGGTCGCCGTCACGGTGACGTCGCCCCAGCCCGCGAGGGGTGCGCCGGACCAGGATGCGGAGAGCCGCACCTTCTGCCCCGGGAGCAGTTCCGCCGGCACGTCCGTCAACCGCCGTTCGGAGGGCCCTCCCAGGTAGACGCCGCCCACGTGGACGGAGACCCGGGGGTCGAGGCTCACGTTGCCCGTGTTGCGCAGGGTGTACGAGACGGTCGACTTGGCGGCGCCCGCCCACGGTATCGAGGGGGTCTGCGCCGTGAACCGTACGTCCTCGACGGCCACTCCGGGCCGCTGCGGTCCGTCGACGCGCAGGTAGATCCTGGCCCCGACGCCGCGTTGGACGCCGAGGTGGGAGCCGGCTCCGGGGCGCACGCGGTCATCCACGGCCACCAGGGCTCCCACGTGGTCGCCGGGCGAGGCGTCCTGGGGAACGCGCCACGTGATGCCCACCGTCACCGCCGAACGCGCCGGGACCGTGATGACGTCGCGCTCGGGCCTTCCCCAGGCGCCGACGTCCCGCTGGGTCTCCTCGATGCCGCGCACGGCCAGTCCGCCGTCGCGTTCCGTGTTGTGGGCGTCGGCGATGTACAGGCGGAACGTCAGGGCCCTGTCGGTGGTGTTGGTGACGACCGCGCGATCGGAGAGCGTCGTGCCGGGGCGTGCCGGGAGTTCGAACGCCGCCCGCGGCGTGATCGCGGAGTCGGCGGGCTTGACCGACCATTCGCCGTTGTCCGCCGCGCCGGCCGGTGCGGGGGAGAGGGCCGTCAGGGCGAGGAGGAGGAGGGCGACGGAGGCTGCGCGCATGGCTCTTCGGCTTTCTGGGCGTCGCGTGCCGGACGCGTGGCGTCCGGCACGCGGGCGCGGTCAGAGGAGGGTGAGGGTGAGGGTTCCGGCGTACTCGCCGACGGGCGTGTACTTCGGAACGTTCAAGGACACGGTGGCGTCGGCGGTGAACTCTCCGCCGGTCAGGTCACCGTCGGGGGAGGAGGCCAGGGTGGCGCCGTCCTTTCCGACGGTTCCCGGACTTCCCGCCGTGCACGTGCCGGGGCTGTCGGCCTTGGCGATGCACGTGGGTGTCCAGGTGAGCCGGCCGGCGTCGATCTTTCCGCGCGACCCGGTGAAGTCGGTGACCTTGCCGGTGAGTGACCAGCCGGCCTTGCCGCCGCGGAAGTCCTTGACGTCCACCGTGTTGAGGCGCCCGGTCGAGGTGCCCCCGGCACCGAAGTCGACCGGGGGCAGCCGTACGGGGTCCGCCGTGGTGGACATGGTGAGCACACCGGCGTTGACCGAGGTGGTGAGCCGCTGGTCGGCCGTACCGGGGACCGGGGGATCGGTCGGGTCGGTGGGGCCGGTCGGATCCGTGGCGGCGCTGACCTTCCACGCCTGACCGGCTGATCCGTTGCACTCCGACTGGACGATCTTGGCCCCGGCCGCAGCGGACCCGCCCTGGACGTCCAGGCACTTGCTGCTGTGCCGGGCGACGATGCGGACGTAGCCGTCGGGGAGGGTCTCGAAGCGCCAGCGCTGGTTGTCGCCCCACCCGCAGTCGTACTGCTTGACCTCGGCGCCGTCGGCGGTCGACTTATCCGCGACGTCGAGGCACTTGCCGCTGTGTTGGGCGAGGACACGGACGTGTCCGTTGCTGTTGTCCGTGAACCGCCACTGGCTGTTCAGGCCGCCGGCGCACTTCTCCTGGGTCACCGGCACCTGCTTGTCGGACAGGCTGCCGGGTACGGTCACACAGGCGCCGCTCTGCCGGCCGGTGATCGTGTACAGGGGGTCGCCCCCCGCGCCGGAGACGTGGCCCTTCTCCGTGTCGATCGCGACCCGCGGGTACCAGGGAAGCGTCATGGTCGTGGCCGTCGGGAACTCCAACGGGAGCCACACGTACGTCGAGTCGTTGACCCGCTTGGGGTCGGAGCCCACACCCGCCCACCGGTCTCCCATGTAGAGGAAGGAGGTGGTTTCGGTGCCTTCCACCGGCAGGACGAACGTCGTCTGCGAATGGTGGCCGTCGTGGCTCCCGACGTCCCTCATCGGTGACCACGGTCCGGTGATGCTCGTCGCGGTGGCGTACATCTGCTGGTTCGGGTTCCAGTAGCTGGTCCCGGAGGTGAGCATGAAATAGACGTCGCCGCGCTTGAACAGGGCCGGGGATTCCCGGTGTTGGCCGGGCCAGGGGTTCGCCACCAGCTCCTTCACCCGCGTGTAGTCGTCGCTGAGCTCGTAGATGTGCAGATCGGCGTTGTGGTTGGCGGCGGAGATCATGTACGCCTTGCCGGAGGCCTTGTCCTCGTACACCGTGATGTCACGGGACATGTGCTCGGCCCCGGAGGCGTCCTTCGGCCGGAAGGATCCCTTCCATTCGTACGGGCCCTCCACCGTGGAGGACACCGCCACCGCGGCCCGTGCCTCGGCGTAGGAGTCGTCCGCCTCCTTGTGCATCCACATCACGAACTGTTTGGTCTTCTCGTTGTAGAGGACCTTGGGTCGCTCGATCACCGCGGAACGGACCTCCGGGTCGGCCTCCTGGGTCAGGACGTGACCGCGGGGCTCCCAGTTCTTCAGGTCCTTGGAACGGTACGCCGACACGTAGCGGAACTTGTTGTCCTCGCCCCGGTCCTCCCCGAACCAGTAGTAGAAGTCGCCGACCTTGAGCACTCCACCGCCGTGCGCCTGCACCCGTTCCCCCGTGGTGTCCGGGAACTGGGTGCCGGATTCGTTGCCGACGGGTGCGGCCGACGCCGCGGGCGCTCCGCCCAGGACGGGGAGGAGCAGGCTCAGGCCCATGAGGAGGGATCTCACTCTTCGCATGCAGATCCTCGATGTCACCGCGCAGCCATGACCCCTGTGTGAGTGAAGGGTCCCGCCCCCACTCACACAGGAAACAACATTTCTGCGCGTGAACCAACATTTGTGCCCAGAGAGTGGCCCGCCCGTCGCCTGAATGTCAACAGCTTGTAAACACTTATGACGTTTCGTGGATGACGTCGGAGCGGAGAGTCACCCGCCCAGGGCGCGCCGGGGCGCGCCCGTCGCCCAAGTCATCCTGCCTGCGGAGGGGTTCGCCTCGTGAGCGATGTCGGCGGTCGGGTCCGCGGTGCTCGGGAGAGGAGATGCTCATGCGCGCCCGAAGGTTGCCCGCGGCCCGCGGACGCCTCGTCAGATCCTGGTGGCCAGGGGGACGGAGATCTGCTTCATCCAGCGTCCTGTCGCGAAATCGCGCGCCTTGACGACGACGCGGTCGCGGTACACCTCCACTTGGAGGCCCTGGTTGAAGACGCCGGGGACCGTGTTCTCGCCGCCCTGCCCGTTGTCGGTGAAACCGGTCTGCACGGCCCCGGTATTGAACACGGAGAACCCGTCCAGGTTCGCGGTGCCGGGCACCACCCGCCGCACGTACCAGTCGGACAGGGCCAGGTTCCAGTGCGTGTGCCCGCTGAAGAGGAACACGTCGCGGTGGCGGCCCAACAGGCCGAGCAGCGCGTCGGCCTGAAGGTAATCGCTCGTGTAGAGCTTGTTGCGCGTACCCGAGACCGTGTTCGGCAGCGGGTGGTGGGCGATCACCATGACCGGCTTGCGACGTCCGGACCAGTACCGAAGGCGCTCCTCCAGCCACGACAACTGCGCCTCGCTCAGCCACACCTCGTCCCAGAGTTCGGGGTTGTGGTAGTGCATGTAGCGCTCGGTTCCGATGCTGAGGACCGGTATGCCGCCGAACGTCGTCTCGTCGTACACCGTGCCGCGCCCGGCGAACCGGTGGAAGCTGCGGAACAGGGAGTCCTCGGTGGTGCCGTTGGGCCAGGTCGACAGGGCGAGTGTCTGCGGATCGGCGTACTTGGGGACGTAGAACTCGTGGTTGCCGATGGCCCAGGCGACCTTGTGCGGGCGTGGACCGCGCTCCATCACCTGCCGCACGGCCGCGTACTCGAAGTCGTAGCCGCGCGGGGTGATGTCGCCGGCGACGGCGAGTCCCGAGCTGTGCGGGGCGGTGGCCGCGATGTCCCTCAGGGCGACGGTCAAGTCGCCCAGATCCCCTTGGATGTCGCTGATGACGTTGAAGGTGGTGAGGGGTGTGGCATCCCGGTCGGGTGTCCGCGCTTGCGCGGTCGCCGGCGTTGCCGCGCCGAGGGCGACGGCGCCGGCCGTCGCGGTGAGCAGAGACCTGCGCTTCATGGGGTGGTGTCCTTCCGCTACTGGATACGCGGGCTCGGGTGAGACCCGCAGTTGGGTCTAGACCCGTTATGTTTACGCAATCAAAGAGGCCGTCAGGTGAATGCCGCGCAACGCCTTGCCTGATGTGCGGACGGGCCGGCATCGAGGCCGCGCGGGCCGCGCGGCCGGGGACGGTCGCCGGCCCGTCCTCGGCCGCGACGCCTCACCCGGTCCGCTCCTGCCGGTTCGCCGCCGGTCGCGAGGGGGGTGAACGGCGTTCGGTGGAGGGGGTCCAGGACTGGTTCCTGCCCGTGGTGGGCCGGTGGACGCCGATCGGAGCGCCGTCACCGGTGGAGGCGCCCGTGACGTCGAGGAGGGCGCCGGTGGCGCTGTTGATCAGCGTGAAGTGTCCGTCGCCGGCGGTCGACAGCATCCAGCGCTGCCGCGGGGACGGTCCCGGAGTGGCCAGGGTGAGCGTGTCCCCCGCGACGGCGAGGGCCTTGCCGTTCCCGACGTTCGTCACGCGGTAGGTGGCCGTACTGCCCCAGTCGCCGGGCAGCGACTTGGCGAACACCCATTGCTGGGCGCTGTCGGGGCGGTCGGGCGCGTGCTGGACGAGGGGACTCGCTCCTCCGGTCGGGGCGGCCGTGAGCGCGAGTCCGCTGTGGTCGTTGACGAGGAGGCGGGGAGCCGCGGAGGGAACGGTCGTCGCCGCGGGATTCACGCCGGACGCGCCCGGGACGACGAGGGTGGTGACCGAGCCCGGATCGAGGGTCACGGTCAGGCGTCTGCCCGAGGGGGAGACGTCGGGTTCCCGGTGGACGTTCCTGGACGCGTCCGTCGTGTAGCGCTGCACCGGAGCCGCGGAGACGCTCCGGAAGCCGGAGAGGTCCAGGGCGATCGTGCGGGGCGAACCGGTGGCGTTGGTGTGGACCACGACCGCGCCCTGGCCGCCGGGTCGTATCGCGGCCAGCGTGTCGGTGTCACCGGTGGCGATGACGCGGGCGCCCGGCCGGATGAACCGGCTGTACTGGGCCATCGCCCAGTACTTCTTGTTCTTGCGCAGCGGCTCGCGCGCGGCGTCCGCCGGGGTGAAGTCTGTCTGGATCAGGCCCCAGTTGGAGTTCTCGTGGGCCGGGCTCATGTTCTCGTAGTCCTCCACCGCCTGCCACAGCACCCAGGCCCGCGGTTCGAGCTCCGTGACATCGTCGGTGATGCGACCGGCCAGGTCGAGAGCCGGGCTCATGTCCGTGAAGCTCTGCGGGACCGTGCCGCCCAGGTCCACCTCCGACATCCACAGCGGGGTGTGCGCTCCCTTGGCGATGTCCCGAGCCCCACTGCGTCCGTGCGTCCCGTAGGTGTGGGTGTTGAGCCGGCCGACGGCGGCGCGCGCCGTGTCGCCGTAGCCCTCCCAATCGGCGCGGAACAGGTCCGGGTTCGTCTCGTCCATGGCCGCGACCGGCGTGCGCAGCCCGGCCCGGTCCAGCTCGGTCCGCAGTGCCGTGATCATGCGGGCCTGGGAGCCGGGCGCCCAGTGGGAGCCTTCCTGGCGCCCGCCCGCGCGCCAGTAGGCGGTGCCCGGCTCGTTGACGGGGGACACGGAGTCGAAGGTGACCCCGGTGGCGCGCTGCACGCGCTGCAGGGCCCCGGCGAGGTAGGCGGCGAAACGCTCGTACTGGTCGGAGCGGAGGTTGTCGTCCGCTGGGTTCACCGCACCGGAGACGAGCCCGCTGCGCGTCATGAAGTACGGAGGGGAGTTCGAGAACGCCTCGAAGGTGTCTGCGCCCCGGCTCTTGGCCGCCTTGAGCCACCAGCGCTGGGTGCCGTCGGCGTACGGGTCCCAGTGCTCCGGGTTCTCCGGGTCCCACCAGTCGGGCGTTTCGGGGCCCGGCCGCTTCCAGTGGCCGGGTACCGCCGCCCCCGCGCGCATGTACGGCTCGGTCTCCGGGCTGTCGCCGCCGCCGATGTTGTAGCGGGCGACGGTGAAACCCAGCCCGTCGGCGCCGTAGAGGGCGTCGGCCAGCCGGTTGCGCTGGGCGTCGGGCCAGCCGCCGGTCACCTGGGCGAACCAGGCGAGCGAGGTGCCCCAGCCCTCGAACGGCTGCTGCTGGTAGCCGGGGTCGAGGCGGATGGGGACGGCCGTCGGCGCGGTGGCGTCGCTCGGGCCCGGCGGGGACGCCGCCCCGCCGGTGAGGAGTGCGGCGACGGCGGCGAGCGATGCCGCGAGGGTGGTGCGCCGTCTACGTCGCTTCTCGCGGAGGGGGCCGCTTGTGCGGACGGCCCTGCTGCCGCGGATGGTCCTGCTTCTGGTGCGGAGCACGGGTGTTCTCCTGTCGTGCGGGGCGGATGCGGGGGAGGAGCACGAGGCCGTGGTGGGCAGCACGCAGCCACCGACGAGCCGGCTCCTGGCGTGTTTACGTAAACACTTGCGGGTTCGGGGTGAGTGTCGAAGCGGGGCGGGGCCGTGTCAAGGAAACCGACAAGTAGCCCGCGCGAGCCCGGTCGCCGCTTGGGGCCGGCCTCCTGTCGCCGACGTCGCGCTCCGCCGAGTCCCGGTGGCCTGCTCGTCCCCGGGTGTGCAGCGCTAACATCCTTACGCAGTGCACGCAGTGCACGCAGTTCCCCAGGAAGCCCCGGTTCGGAGGTCCGGTTCACATGCCGCGCGAAGTCGGATCACGATCACCCAGGTCCCGTCCGCTGCGCCAGTCGCCCTCCATGGCCGATGTGGCGGCCATGGCCGGGGTCTCCTCGCAGACGGTCTCCCGTGTGGCCAACAACCGGGAGAACGTGGACGCGTCCACCCGCGACCGGGTGCTGGCCGCGATGAAGATGCTCGGCTACCGGCCCAACACGGCCGCGCGGGCGCTGGTCACCGGAAGGTTCGGGACGCTGGGCGTCATCAGCTTCGACATCAGTGCCTACGGCAACGCCAGGACCTTCGCCGCCATCACCGACGCCGCCCGCGAAGCCGACCTCTTCGTGAACTTCATGGGAGCCCGTGCGCAGACCGGCGCCGCCGTGCGCCAGGCGTTCCAACAGCTGATGGTGCAGTCGGTGGACGGCATCATCCTGATCGAGTCGCAGATCCTCGACACCCCCGAACTGCGGTTGCCGTCCGCCGTGCCCGTGGTCTTCGCCGACGGGGACACCGGACACCGCTACGCGAACGTCGACATCGACCAGGCCGAGGGGACCCGCAGCGTCGTCGCGCACCTGCTGGGCCTCGGTCACCGTACGGTCTGGCACGTCGCGGGCCCGCGCGACTCCTACGCGGCGCGCCGCCGGGCCGAGGCCTGGCACCGCTCGCTCAAGGACGCGGGCGCCGTCGCCCCGCCGCTCCTGTACGGGGACTGGTCCGCGGCCTCGGGCTACAAGGCCGGACGTGAACTGGCCGCCCGACCGGAGGTGACGGCGATCTTCGCCGCGAACGACCAGATGGCCCTCGGTGTCCTGCGCGCCCTGCACGAGGCCGGCCGGCGCGTGCCCGAGGACGTCAGCGTGGCCGGATTCGACGACGTTCCCGAGGCCGCCTTCTTCCCCACCTCCCTCACCACGGTCCGGCAGGACTTCGACGCCGTGGGCCGGCACTGCGTCGCGCTGCTCCTGGAGCAGATCGGCGGCGAGGGCGACACTCCGCGCCAGGCTTCGGTGGCACCCCTCCTGGTGGTGCGCGAGAGCACGGCGGCCCCGGCCGGTTGAGCCGGCCGGGCGGCGGCCCTCCTCAGGGCGTCCGTTCCCGCGCCGCCCGGGCGGCGCGGCGTCCTGCCGCCACGGTGCCGAAGGTCTCGCGGTCGTCGAGGAAACCCTCCAGGGCGAACGTGGCCGCCCCGAGGCTCACGGGGTTGTCCGTCACGGTGCTCAGCCGGCAGGTGAGCGCCTGCAGCGTCGCCGGCAGGGCGTGTTCCGCGATGACCTCGCGGGTCTGCCGTAGCAGCGGCTCGCCGAGCCGTTCCGCCACCCGGCCGCCGAGCACCAGGGCCTGCGGGTTGAACAGGTTGAGGAGATCGGCCGCGGCCGTCCCCAGGTAGTGGGCGGTCCGCGCCACGGTCTCGACGGCCACGGGGTCGCCCTCCGCCGAAGCGCGGGCGACATGCGCGACGACGGCATCCTCGTCGGCGTCCAGCAGGGGGCTGTTCTCGTCCAGTTCCCGCACGGTCCGGGCGATGCCGCGCGTGCTGACGTAGGCCTCCACGCATCCCCGCCTGCCGCACCGGCACTCCCGGCCGCCGGGGACCAGGCAGGTGTGACCCCACTCCCCGGCGCTGTTGGTCGCGCCCCGGTACAGCGCGCCGTCGACCGCGATGCCCGCGCCGACGCCGGTCCGCAGGGTCACCACGACGAGGTCGTCGACCTCACGCCCGGCTCCGAACCACATCTCCGCGACGGTGCCGGCCTTGAGCGGGTTGTCCAGGTACAGGGGCATGGGGAGACGCTCGGCGAGGAGCGAGCGCAGCGGTACGTCGCGCCAGGACCAGTACGGCGAGAAGACCGACACGCCGCCCTCGCGCTCCACGTGGCCGGGGACGCTGACACCCGCTCCGAGGATGCGCGAAGGCGTCCCCGTGGCGTCCGCCAGGCCCTCCACCCCGGCCACGATGGCCTCGACCACGTCCTGCGGCCGCACGTCGGCCTGCGGCAGGGGCATCCGTACGCTCCGCAGCACCGTGAGCGCCAGGTCGAACAGCTCGACCTGCACGGACGTCTCCGCGACGTCGATCCCGATCAGGGCCCCGCGCTCCGCGTTGACGGCGAGGCGTGCGCGCGGGCGCCCGCCCTTCGAGTCCTCGTGGCCGGCCTCCGCCAGGACTCCCGCCTCCAGCAGCTCCGCGACGAGGTTGGCCACGGTCGCGAAAGAGAGTCCTGTCGCCGCGGCGATCTCCTGCCGGCTCACCGGGCCGGGGGCGGCGAAGGCGCACCGCAGCGCGTCGAACCGGTTGCGGCGGCGGATGTCCTGGGCCGTGCGTTTGGCCATGGGTGCGCGTCCTCTCACTCTGCCGGCGGGCAGAGACGGTTGTGCTGACGTCAGAGCTTATTCCAGGCGTTGGACGATGACTATGTACATGGGTTAGAAGAAGTCCTAGAGTTTCGCCGTCGGAAGTGAGGAGCGACATCATGCAACTGACCGCACTGCCGTGCGCACCCGTGCCCGGACAGTTGACCGAAGGACCGGTATGGCACGCCGGGCGCGGTGACCTGCTGTGGGTGGACATCCCCGCGGGCCTCGTCCACCGGGCCCCGTTGGTGGCCCGCGACGACGACAGCGGCCTGCCGGACCTGGGGCCCGGAACCACCGTGAGCCTGGACCGGCCCGTCGGAGCGGTCGCGCTCCGCGCCTGCGGCGGGCTCCTCGTGGCGGCCGGCACGGCCTTCCTGAACGTCGACGACACCGGGGTGGCCACGGAGTTCGCCGCTCCGGACGTACCCGACGACGGAACGCCGCGACGGATGAACGACGCCAAGTGCGACCCCGGCGGACGGCTGCTCGCCGGCACCATGGCCTACGACGGGACACCCGGCGCGGGCAGCCTCTACCGCCTCGACCCCGACGGCACCGTGACGACCCTGCTCGACTCGGTCACCATCTCCAACGGACTCGGCTGGAGCCCGGACGGCCGGCTGCTGTACTACGCGGACAGCCCGACGCGCCGCGTCGACGTCTTCGACCACGACCCCGTCACCGGCGCCCTGACGGCACGCCGCCCCTTCGCCGCCACCGGCCCCGCCGGCGTACCGGACGGCCTGGCCGTCGACACCGAGGGCAGGGTCTGGGTGGCCGTGTGGGGGGCCGGACAGGTCAGGGCGTACACCCCCGACGGCGCCCTCCACGCCGTCGTGACGGTCCCCGCCTCACACGTCTCCAGTTGCGCCTTCGTCGGCCCCGACCTGGACCTCCTGGTGATCACCACCGCAGCCGACGGCCTGACCCCGGAACAACTCTCGGCGGCGCCGCACGCCGGCCGGCTCTTCATCTGCCGGCCCGGAGCCACCGGTCTGCCCGTCCCGCCCTTCGCCGACGACCCGGCGCGGTACCCCGCGTCCTCCACCACCCCTCACGAACCCCGAGGTTCCGCATCATGACCGCCCTGGCCCCCGCACTCGCCGCCGCCCCCGCGATAGCCATCCTTCGCTCGCGGTCGCCCCGCCACTTCGCCGCCACCGCAGACGCCCTCCACGACGCGGGCATCCGAGCCGTCGAGTTCACGCTCACCACACCGGGCGTCCTGGACGCGCTGCGCGAGTACGCCCGGTCCAAGCCGGCCGGACTGGCCCTCGGAGCGGGAACCGTCATGACACCGTTCGACGCACAGCGCGCCGTGGAGGCGGGCGCCACCTACCTGATCACCCCGGCCACGTGCCCGGACGTCATCAGGGAAGGACGCCGCCTCGGTGTCCCCGTCCTGCCCGGCGCCCTGACGCCGAGCGAGATCGCGGTCGCCTGGGGGGCCGGAGCCACCATGGTCAAGCTCTTCCCCGCCTCCCTGGGCGGCCCGGACTACCTGCGGGCCGTCCGGGCCCCCCTGCCGGACATCCCGCTGGTGCCGACCGGAGGCATCGGGCTCGATGAAGCCTCCGCCTACCTGGCGGCCGGGGCCACCGCCCTGGGCATGGGAAGCCCCCTCGTCGGAGACGCCTGCGAAGGCGGCGACCTGGACGCGCTGCGCGAACGGGCGGCGACGCTGCTGGACGGCATCCGCTCATGACCGCGCTCGTCACCCTCGGCGAGACCATGGCCGTCCTGGCCGCCGACCGACCCGGCCCGCTCGCCTGCGGCACCTCGCTCCGCCTGGGGTTCGCGGGTGCGGAAGCCACGGTCGCCATCGGCGTCAGCCGCCTCGGACACCAGGCGTCCTGGACCGGCCGGGTCGGGGCCGACAGCGCCGGCACGATGATCCTCGACGGGCTGCGGGGCGAGTCGGTGGACGTCTCCCGGGCCCGCGTCGACGACACGGCACCGACCGGACTCATGCTGCGCGAACGCCGCACACCGGACCACACCAGCGTCACCTACTACCGACGCGGACTCGCCGGCTCCCGCCTCACTCCCGACGACATCGACCCGGAACTCGTCACCCGGGCCCGCGTACTGCACGTCACCGGCATCACCCCCGCCCTCGGCGACGCCCCCCGCGCCGCGGTCCGACGGGCCGTCGACCTCGCCCGCGCCGCCGGCGTCACCGTCTCCCTGGACCTCAACTACCGGGCCCGACTGTGGTCCCGGCAGGAGGCCGCGGCCGAACTGTACGAACTCGTCGCCCTCGCCGACATCGTCTTCGCCGGCCCCGACGAGGCCGCCCTGGTCGTTCCCGAGGCCGAGCCCGCCACCATGGCGCGCACGCTGCTCGGACTCGGCCCGCGCGAGGCCGTCCTGAAACTCGGCGCCCGAGGAGCCCTCGCGGCCACGGACGACGGGGAGGCCGCCCAGGACATCGTGCCGGTCACCCTGGTGGATCCGATCGGCGCGGGGGACGCCTTCGTCGCCGGATACCTCGCCGGACTCCTCGACGGCGCGCCCCTCCCCGCCCGCCTCCGGCTCGCCGCGACATGCGGGGCCTTCGCCGTGGCATCGCCCGGCGACTGGGAGGGCCTGCCCCGACGCGCCGAACTGGACCTCCTCCACGGAGAAGACGTCACCCGCTGACCGGTCGTGCCCCGGCACCCCGGCCCAGGAAAGCACAGGAAAGACAACCCATGAACCGATTCACAGGGCGAACCGTCGTCGTCACCGGCGCCTCGTCCGGCATCGGCGCGGCGAGCGCCGCACGCCTGGCCGCCGAAGGAGCGGCCGTCGTCCTCGCCGACATCGCCGACGAGGCCGGCGCCGCACTCGCACAGAGGATCCGCGACAACGGAGGACGCGCCGCGTTCGTGCGGTGCGACGTCTCCTCCGAGGACGAGTGGCGCCACGTGCGGGACCGCGCCCACACCCTGTTCGGCCCGGTCGCCGTCGTGCACAGCAACGCCTTCACCCACACCGACGCGCCCGCACACGAGGTCAGCGCAAACGACTGGGACCGCGAGCTGGCCGTCAACCTCAAGGCGCCCTACCTCGCCGTGCGGACGTTCCTCGACGACCTGCGCACCACCCGCGGTTCCTTCGTCGCCACCTCCAGCGTGCACGCGCTGTGCAGCCTGCCCGGCTACCCGGCCTACGCGGCGGCCAAGGGCGGCATCTGCGCACTCATCCGGCAACTCGCGGTCGAATACGGGTCCGAGGTGCGCTTCAACTCCGTGCTCCCCGGCCCCATCCTCACCGAGAACTGGGAGGACGTGGACGAGGAGGGCCGCCGGCTCTCCGCCCGGGCCACGGCCCTCGGACGGCTGGGCCACCCCGACGAAGTGGCCGCCGCCGTCGCCTTCCTCGCGTCCGACGACGCCTCGTACATCACCGGCACGAACCTGACCGTGGACGGCGGCTGGGCCGTGAAGAAGGAGTCCAAGTGAAGATCACATCCCTGCGCACCTACCTGGTGGCCCCCCGCTGGTGCTTCCTGCGCGTGGACACCGACGAGGGCATCACCGGCTGGGGCGAACCGGTCGTCGAGGGCCGCGCGCACACCGTCGCGGCAGCCGTCGAAGAACTCTCCGACCACCTCGTCGGCCAGGACCCGATGCGCATCGAGGACCACTGGCAGGTCCTCACCAAGGGCGGCTTCTACCGCGGCGGTCCCGTCCTGTCGAGCGCCGTCGCTGGCATCGACCAGGCGCTGTGGGACATCGCGGGCAAGGCCCTGGGAGTCCCCGTGTGGCAACTGCTCGGCGGCAACGTCCGCGACCGGGCCCGGGTGTACAGCTGGATCGGCGGCGACCGCCCGACCGATGTCGCGGAACAGGCCGCGGCCCGCAAGGCCGAGGGCTTCACGGCCATCAAGATGAACGCCTCGCCCCAGTTGGAACTGATCGACACGCCCCGGGCCGTCCGTGACATCGTCGAACGGGTGGAGAGCGTCCGCACGGAGGTCGGCGACGAGTTCGACATCGCCGTGGACTTCCACGGCCGGCTCACCCTCCCCATGGCGCGCAGGGTGCTGCCGCTGCTGGAGCCGTACCTGCCGTTCTTCGTCGAGGAACCCGTGGTCCCCGAGATGAGCGCCCACATCGGCGAGGTCGTGCGTTCCACCAGCATTCCCATCGCCACCGGGGAACGGCTTTACTCCCGCTGGGACTTCAAGCCGGTCCTCCAACAGGGGATCGCCGTGGCCCAGCCCGACCTCTCCCACGCCGGCGGGATCTCCGAGGTACGGCGGATAGCGGCGATGGCGGAGGCCCACGACGTCTCGCTGGCCCCGCACTGCCCGCTCGGGCCGATCGCGCTGGCCGCCTGCCTCCAGGTCGGCTTCGCCACCCCCAACCTGCTCATCCAGGAGCAGAGTCTCGGGATCCACTACAACGCCGGGTCGGACCTCTTGGACTACCTCACCGACCGGTCCGTCTTCCAGTACGAGGACGGCCACGTCGGCCTGCTCACCGCGCCCGGACTCGGCATCGACGTGGACGAGAAGGCCGTCGAGCGGGCCGCCGAGACCGGCCATCGCTGGCGCAACCCGGTGTGGCGACGGGCAGACGGCTCCCTCGCCGAATGGTGACCCCGCGCGGGAGACGCCGCCTCGACGTCTCCCGCGCAGGGGCGGACGGGCCCTGTCGGGCGCCGGCCGTCGCTCGTCAGGACGTGAGGGATTCGAGCAGTCTTCGGGTGGCCGGGCCGTAGACCCCGGGCGGGTCGTCGTGGACGCCGTGCCTCGCCTGGAACCGCGCGACCTCGTTCTGCAGGTGCTGGTCGTAGCGGCCTCGCTGGGGCAAGTCCCACGATCCGATCCGCGCGAGCCGGCGCTGTAGGTCCACGACCTCGCGCCCCGTGTCGTGGCGTCGCAACGTCGGCCCCTCGGTGGGAGTCACCGGCGCACTGGAGGGCGGCGTCGTGCCCGAACCGTCCGGCAGCGGCGCGGTGGACGGTGTGGAACTCGCTTCCGTGGTACCGGCCGCGGGTGTCGAGGGCGCGGGCGGGGCAACCGAGGCCGCGGTGCCCGGCAGACCGCGCCCCGCTGCCGGGACGGCCCGTTGCCCACTGCTCGGGAGCGAGCCGGGGGGCCGGGGCTGCTCGGGTGTCGTGTCCGGCGCCTCGTCGGGCGTCTCGCCCTCGTCGACCATGTCGAGCCTGCTCGCGGGAGGGGGCGCCGTCACGTCCCGGCTGTCCTGGTCTCGCCCGAGCGCGTACGTGCCCGCGAGGGCTGCGGAGCCGATCAGGGTGGCGAGCGCCGCGGTGAGGGGGAGCTGCCGACGCCGACGCGCGGGTTTGTGCGCCCGGTGGGCTCCCGTCCTGACCACGACCACGGGCGGGCCGAACCTCTCGCTACCGGGAGGGAGTTCGCTCTCGTGGACCGCCTGCGGTATGACCCACGACACCGTGGTGGCGGCCGGCCCGTCAGCCGGCGTCGGTTCGTGCAGGGAGAGGTACGGCCGTACCCACTCCTGGTCGAACTGTGCCGGAGCGCCGGCCCGGCCGGGGGCCGCCGTGTCGTGGGCGGCGGTGCAGGCGCACTGCGGGATGTCGCCGCATCGAGGGCAGAAGGGGGTGCTCACGGGACTCCAGTCGGATTTCCGGGACATGCCGCACAGCCCCTCGGCGCGCGGCGCCGTGCAACTCGGGAATTGTCGGTTCTGCATCGGGACGGGCCATCTGACGCGGCGTTCACCGCGAGAAGATCGTTCGGGGAGGAAGGGGGTGAACGGTGAACTTACTGTGTGTGAAGCAGGAAGATCCAGTCCCGTCGGATCCCAGTTGATAACGATCCGCTCAATGCGCCGTAGGGTCACTCGGGGCCGGCCTCCAGGGAATTGCCTCCTTGGGGCAGTGGTGCGGGAGAGGAGGTTTCGGGAAGGGGTCGGCCGATGCGCCAGGGGTCTACGGCGACCTGTCACGACGTGGGGGCGGCGCCATGCCCGCTGTCCTGAAGTGCTCGATTCGGCGACCGGCAGCGGTCTGCCGCGCGAGCGGGGCCATGGGAGAGAAGTCGGCTGGTGGCCCGGCGCCCGGGCTCCTGTACCCCTTGGGGGCAGGGTTGCCGAGCCGTCGGCGCAGGCGGCTCGTGCGGTCGTGGGGCGGAAACCAGGGTGTTGACTTCCTTGCGTGTGTGTCTGATTCTGTTCGGTGTGAGGTTGCCGTCGAGTGTCCTCGCGTGTCAGGCCGGGGTACGCCCGACCCTCAGGTGAGGGCAGGGTGCCGGCTTTCCGAGACGCGGCGAGGAACGCGCCGGCGATCTCCGTTTCTTGTTGTACGGCCGGCTGGCATCGTGTGCCGGCCGGCGCTGTGGAACGCGGACCTCTCATCGAGGGGAATTCCGGCGGCTCGCCCTGCGCGTGAAGTGAAATCCGGCCCGAAATTACCTTGGGGCGGATATCCCGAAATCGGCACCCGAAAGAACTATCCGCGGGCGTGCCATGTCCTGAACAATGGGGCGACTTTCCACTTCCCACCCAGGACGTTCCCCACGTGTCGATGAATCATCACTCCGCTGTGAGTCGGATGACCGACCAGCGACTGTGCGACGCCATCCGCGCCGCGGACCAGGCGGCGCCCTCGGCGGAGGCCGAGCTGCGACGGCGTCACCGGCAACAAGTCACCGCCTTCGCCCGGGCGATCGGCGACGATCCCCTGACCGCCCCCCGAGCCGCGGATCGCGCGATGGACCAGTTGGCACGCATGCTGGCCTCTTCCACCACCGAATCCCTCGACCGGCCTCCTCGCCTGGTGCTGCTGACGATGGTGTCCCCATCCGCGCCGGAGCAAGGAGCCGCACATCCCGCCGGCGCCACACCACCGCCGTCGACCGGCCAGGTGGAGGCCGTGCGGGACCCGGTCCTCCAATCGTTCGTCCGGCAGGCGTTCGCCAGGCTGCCTCCCCGTACCCAGGCGGTCCTGTGGCACTCCGTGGTCGAGGAGGAGCCGGACGGCCGCGTCGCGGTGATCACCGGGGATCGGTCCGACTCCGTACCCGACCTGGCGCAACGGGCGTTGGCCTCGTGCGGTGAGGCCTTCCTGCGGGTCCACCTGGAGGCGGCACCCACCCCGCACTGCCCCGCCTACGCCCGCCTGCTGGCCGCGGCCGCCGAGCGCGCGGACGTGCGCAGGAATCCGGACCTGACGTGCCACGTCGAGGGATGTCCCGGCTGCGCGGCCGCCCTCCGCGGCCTCGTCGTCCTCCGCGACACTCCCCGCCCCTTGCTGGTCGGCTCGCTGCTCGGTCCCCGCGGGCCCCTCTACCTTCTCGGGGGCGCCCGAACGGGGGTGGACGCCGCGGGCGGGCCACCACGCCCGGTCGAGGGGGATCCGCCCGGAGATCGGCCGGAGCCCGACGATGCCGGCCGAGGTCTGTCGGCCATCCTCCGGAGGCCGGCCGGACTGGTCACCATCGGCGTCGTGACGGTCCTCGTCACGACGGTGGCGTTCGCCGTCGCAGCTCGTCCGGCCTGGGGGCCTTCGGCGACCGGTGAGGCGCCGGCGGTCCCACCGCCATCGCGCGCCGACGCCGGCAACGGCACTGTGTCCCCCGCCCCGTCGGGGACCGGGGTGCCGCCCTCCTCATCCGCTTCGCCCCGACGCTCTTCCCGCGCGTCACCGTCCGCCGAGGCGTCGCCCGGCGGTCGGCCCTCGTCCAGCGGCCCCGCACCGACGGAGACCTCCGCTGCCGAGCCGGTGCGGCCGTTTCGCGCCTCCGGGTACGTGCCGGCCGTCAATTCCGCCACCGGTTTGTGTCTGGACGTGAGCGGCGGCGCCTTCGCGAACGGCGTCGACGTGATCACCACCCGCTGCCAGGAGGGGGCGTCGGCGCAGCAGTGGCGGCTCGATGAGAAGGGGCTCCTGCACAATGCCGCCAACCCGGGCTTCTGCCTGGACGCGCGCGGTACCACCGGGGACGGCGTGGGCGTCTGGTCGTGCTCGGCGCTCGGCAAGGCCACCGGGGACAACGTGGTGTTCTCCACCGACGCGGCGGGCCGCATCAAGCCCCGTATCGCACCGGACTACGCCGTGACGTCAGGCGCCCCCGGCGCTCCTGTCGTCTTCGGTCGCACAGGCCCGGCTGCCGAGCAGCGCTGGAACGAGTCCTCCGGGCGAACCCCGAGCGGGAAGCGGTAGACCAACAGAGTCGAACATGAATCAGCGGATATCAACATGCACTCGGTGTCGACGTGCGTCACGCTCGGCGGGGGTCGGTCCCGCCCCGAGTATTCGCCCTCGGGGACGTCAGAGGGCCGAAGTTCAAGGGAAGGCGGGGTGGCGGCCCGAGTGCGCCACGGAAGGTCACGGGGGCGCATCGATCGGAAACCGCCGGTTCACACTGTTGACTTATGAAGGAAACAGCGCTTTTCTCTGTTGCATCAAGTTTGAAAGAGGCCGACTGTGAAGGATTCCTCGTGCGGGAGTCGGTCCCTCGGTCGGTCAGTCGTCGAGCGGGGCCGGACCGGCTCTCCCTCGAACAGCCTCGCCCGACCCCACAACCTCGGGTGGCGAACGCAACGGCGACCGACCCCCCTTATCCACCCCCACGCACGTGCCCCACTGGTCGCTCCTGTGCGGCCCGTCCAAGCAAAGGGAACGACATGCTCACTCACCACCACCGCCGCCCGGTAGCCGCAGCGGCTCTGGGTCTGGCCTCGATGCTCGTCCTGTCCGCGTGCTCCAGTGGCCAGGAGACGACGGGCGGGAGCACGGACGTGGGGAAGGTCGACGGGAAGATCTCCCTGACCTATCTGCAGAAGCAGGGCGACCAGGAGTACTTCATCGGCGAGGCCGCCGGCGCGAAGGCGAAGGCGAAGGAGCTCGGCATCGACCTGAAGGTGGTGAACCTGGGCAACGACGCGAACAAGACCGTGAGCGAAGCCCAGGCTGCCATCTCGCAGAAGAGCAACGGGCTGATCGTCGTCGTTCCCGACCCGGCCGTGGGGCCGCAGGTGGTGCAGCTGGCGAAGGATGCCAAGGCGGCGCTGCTGACGTCGGACGACCAGATCTGCAGCACCGGCCCCGACCCGTCCTCCTGCGGCGCCGACGCGCTGGTTCCCCGCATCGGCTTCAGCGGGCAGCAGATGGGTGGCGAGGTCGGCAAGCGGGCGGCCGAGGAGTTCAAGAAGGCCGGATGGAACCCCGCGGAGACCCGGACGATCTCGGCCTGGAAGCAGGACGTCACCGTCTGCACCGACCGCGTGAACGCCTCGAAGAAGGCGTTCACCGAAGGCGCCGGCGCACCGGTCCAGAACATCGACGTGCCGACGGACAACTCCCCGACCGGCGCGCAGGACAAGATCGCCGCGACCATCACCGCGAACCCCTCCGTCAAGCACTGGGTGGTGTGGGGCTGCAACGACGAGAACGTCCAAGGCGGGGTCACCGCGCTGGAGAACGCCGGCTTCAAGGCGGACAACGTGATCGGCGTGGGCCTCGGCGCCTACCTGGCCTGCAAGAACTGGAGCTCGGACAAGCCCTCCGGGATGAAGGCCGCGCTCTTCATCAACGGCAAGGACGTCGGCGCCCTGGCCGTGCAGACAATGTACGACAAGCTGAAGAACGGCAAGGAGTTCCCCAAGGAAGCCTTCGCCCCGACCAAGATGGTCGACGCCTCCAACTGGAAGGACGCGGGAGTCACCTGCGGCTGAGCCCGCCCGAGGCCAGGACGGGTACGGACCCGCCGCCGCGGAGCCGTACCCGCCACCCGTTCCGACCACCGCCGACCAGCGACATCGCCGGACCGGCACACGTTCCCCCAGCTTGTGAGGCCCCCATGACCACAGCCGGCACAGAACCACCGACTGCCGCCCCCTCCGCCCAGGACCTCGGCGAAGAGATCTCTGTGGAGAACATCACCAAACGCTTCGGCGCGGTACAGGCGCTCAGCGGCGTCACGCTCACCTTCCCCCGGGGTCAGGTGACCGCCCTCATGGGCGAGAACGGCGCAGGCAAGTCGACCCTGTTGAAGATCCTCACCGGTGACCACCAGCCCACCGAGGGAACCATCCTGTGGGACGGGCGTCCGCGGACCCTCTCCTCACCGCACGACGCCCACAAGGCCGGGATCCGCATCATCCCGCAGGAACCCGAGATCATCCCGCACGTCTCGGTCGCCGAGAACGTGTACGCCGGCGCCCTGCCGCGCGGCGCGGGACGCCGTCTCGACCGGGCCGAACTGCGCCGCCGCATCACCGCCGACCTGGCCCGACTCGGCTTCGAGAAGGTCATCCACCCCGATCAGCTCGGCTCCGAACTCACCGCCGCACAACGCCAACTGGTGGAGATCCTGCGGGCGCTGACCGGCGACGCGAAGGTCATAGCCTTCGACGAGCCCACCTCCTCCCTCTCCGAGAACGAGGTCGAGGCCCTCTTCGCCCTGATCGACCGGCTCCGGAACCAGGGCATCGCCGTCATCTACGTCTCCCACCGCATGAAGGAGATCTTCCACCTCGCCGACCGCATAGCCGTCCTGCGCGACGGCGCGGTCGCCGGTGTGCTGGAGGCCCGCGACACGAACGAGGGCGAGGTCGTCCGCCTGATGGTCGGCCGCGACCTCTCCACCCTGTTCGTGCGCCAGGACGTCGCCCGCGACGAGGTGGTGCTGCGGCTGGAGGGCGTCACCACCGACGACGTCAGCGACATCGACCTCCACGTCCGTGCCGGAGAGGTGGTCGCCCTGGCCGGCCTCATGGGAGCCGGACGGTCCGAACTGGCCCTCGCCCTCGCCGGCGATCAGCCCATCCGGTCGGGTCGTGTCTCCGTGAACGGCCAACCCCTGCGCCTGCGCAGCCCCAAGGACGCGATCCGCGCGAGCATCGGACTCGCCCCCGAGGAGCGCAAGGCCCAGGCCCTGTTCCTCCACCGCTCCATCCGGGACAACACGTCCCTGGTGAGCCTGGACCGCCTGCGCCGCTGGCGCTTCGTCCAGAGCCGCCAGGAGAAGGCGGTGGCACAGGACTTCTCCGACCGGTTGCGGGTGCGCACGCCCTCGATCGAGCACGAAGTGCGCAAACTGTCGGGCGGCAACCAGCAGAAGGTCGTCCTGGCCCGATGGCTGCTGCGCAAGCCCAAGGTCCTCATCCTCGACGAACCCACGCGCGGCATCGACATCGGGGCCAAGGCGGAGATCTACCGCATCATCGCCGACCTCGCCCGGGAGGGGGTCGCCCTGCTGGTGATCTCCTCCGAACTGCCCGAAGTCCTCGGGCTGGCCGACCGGATCGTCGTGATGCAGAACGGTCGCATCACCGGCGAACTCAACCGCTCGGAAGCCACCGAGGAAGCCATCCTCAACCTCGCCATGGCCGACGACCTGGCTCCCGTCGTATCCGACCGACCGCTCACAGACTCCGCCGATGGAGACGCTCGATGACCACCACCCAGACGCCGGCCACCACCGAGAACATCCCCGCTCCGGCGCGGAAGACCAGAGGAGCCCTGCTCTCCTCACTCGGCGGTCAGAACCTCAGCCTGATCGGCGCCCTCGTCCTCGTCCTCGCCCTGTTCGGGTTCCTCAACGACAATTACCTCAGCCTCTCCAACATCCAGGTCATCGGAGAAGCGGCGACGATCACCGGACTGCTCGCCATCGTGCAGACCGTCGTGATCATCTGCGGGGGGCTCGACATCTCCGTCGGCTCCCAGGCCGGCCTGGCCTCCGTCGTGAGCGCCATGGTCTTCACGTCCGCGGGATCCAATCCCTACCTCGGCATGGCCGCCGCGATCGGCGTCGGAATCCTCGTCGGTGTGATCAACGGCGTCGCCATCGTCTACGGACGCGTCAACCCCACCATCGCCACCCTCGCCGGGCTGGCCGCCTACAAGGGCGTGGCGCAGCTCGTCTCCGGCGGCCGCGCTCAGGGCTACGTCCTCAACGATCCGTTCTTCGTCTTCCTCGGCCGCGGCAAGATCGCGGGCATACCGGTCATGATCTGGATCCTGGTGGTCGTGGCACTGGCCGTGCACGTCCTGCTCAAGTACACGGACATCGGTCGCAACGTCTACGCGATCGGCGGCAACGACACGGCGGCGCGCCTGGCGGGCATCAACATCAACAAGTACCTGGTGGCGGTGTACGCGCTCATCGGTGTGGTCGCCGCGGTCGCGGGGATCCTCCTGACCGCGCGCACCGGTTCCGGACAGCCCGTCTCCGGCAGTGAGGGGCTGGAACTGAAGGCCATCACGGCGGCGGCGTTGGGCGGGTGCGCGCTCAAGGGCGGCAAGGGCGGTATCGGCGGCACCCTGCTGGCCGTGGCACTGCTCGGTGCTCTGGAGAACGGTCTGACCGTCCAGGGCATCAACACCTTCTGGCAGAACGTCGCCCAGGGCGCCCTCCTCGTCGCGGCGGTCGTCATCCAGCAGCGCCGCAGCGGCGAACGCGCCGTCGGATTGCCCCACTGACACCACGCACGACGAGGCCCGCCCCGAAAGGGGTCGGGCCTCGTCGTGTCACGAGCCGTCGGATCGTGACCAAGGGAGGGTGAGACGGAGGGCGATCGGCTTTTCCGGCCCGAAACCCAATTGACTGCGGGAGGCATGGGACAGGAACGGTCGTGGCATTTCGGTACGGGCACGCCTTTCCTTCGTCATAAAGCACACGAGATGGAACGAAAGTGCTGGAACGACCTCAGGAAGCTCCGGATGCGGCCCTGTTGGGACAGCTCGCCCGGATAGTCGAGCGGATCCGTTGAGCGGATACGCCGGGCGGCTTATCCACCATCCGGTGTGAATGTTCTGCGCAGGCCGTCCCGGAACCCCTTGCATCACCTTATTGGATGCAGTGTACAATTGATCTCTGTCTGGAATTCGCTAGAGATCATCGGGTGGGATTGTGACAGAGCCGGCACCGCTAGCGGCCCAGCGGAGAGAACTGATCCTCGACACCGTGCGCCGCAAGGGAGCGGTGCGCGTCGCCGCGCTCGTGGAGCAACTCGGCGTCTCCGACATGACCATCCGTCGCGATCTGGACGTGCTGGCCAAGGCGGGGTCGGTCGAGAAGGTGCACGGCGGGGCGGTGAGGACCTCCGGCACCACGTCCGACGAGCCCGGCTTCGAAACCAAGTCCACCCTCAAGTCCGCGGCCAAGGCGGCGGTCGCGGACGCAGCCGCCCAACTGGTGCGGCCCGGCAGTGTCGTGGCGATCTCCGGAGGGACGACGACGTACGCCGTCGCCCACAGGCTGCGCGACATCGCCGGCCTGACCGTGGTGACCAACTCCCTGCCCGTGGCGGATCTGTTGCGCCCCTCCGGGTCGGACGACGGCTCGGCAGGACCGACCCTGCTGGTCACGGGCGGGGCCCCCACGAAGTCCGCGTCGCTGGTCGGACCGCTGGCGGATCAGGCGATCCGCTCCCTGCAGGTCGACCTCCTGATCGTGGGCGCTCACGGGGTCTCCGAACGCGCCGGGGTGACCACGCCGAACCTCGCGGAGGCGGAGACCAACCGCGCCCTGATCTCGGCCGCCACCCAGCTGGCCGTCGTGGCCGATCACAGCAAGTGGGGGATCGTCGGCCTGAGCCGGTTCGCCGACCTGTCCGACATCGACTACTTCGTGTCCGACGACGGACTCGGCGAGCAGGCCCGTACCGTCCTCGGTGAGCAGGTCGGGCGCCTGATCCTGGCGGACACCCAGGGGGCGTGAGCACGTCCCGCCGCCCCGGGGGAGAGGCGCCCCCGGGCGTCGACGCCCGCAGCGGGCCGGGCTCTCGGTGGCCCCGGCGACCGCCCTGACGTGGCGGTCGGAGTCGACACCCGGGCCATCAGGGCTCGAAGCGGTAACCAAAGCCGCGCACGGTGATGATGTGCAGGTGGCCGATCTTTTGGCGCAGTCGCTGCACGTGTACGTCGACGAGTCGCTTGTCGTCGCTCCGAGGGCAGTCCCACACACGCTCCAGCAACGTGTCCCGCGACAGGACCACTGCGGGCCGCGCGGCGAACGTCAGGAGGAGTTTGAGCTCCGTGGGCGTGAGGTCGAGCAGCCGGCCGGACCGCCTGACCGTCAGCCCTGCCGGATCGATCCGCAGGTCACCGAAGTCCATCGGGGATGCCCGGGACGAAGGATCGGCGGCCGGGAAGCCGGTGGCGCGACGCAGCGCGGACCGGATCCGTGCCACGAGGACGGGGATGTCGAACGGCTTCGTGACGTAGTCGTCGGCGCCCGCCTCAAGGCCGAGGACGACGTCCACCGGATCGGTCCGCGAGGAGATCAGCAACACCGGCGCACGGCTCTCCGCGCGGATGCGCCGCACCAGGCTCACCCCGTCGAGGCCGGGCAGCACGACGTCCACGACGGCCACATCGGGGCGGAGCTCCCTGAACCGGGCCAACCCGTCGTTCCCGTCGACGGCCGTGTGCACCTCGTACCCGTAGCGTCGCAGGGCGAGCGAGGTGACCTCGCGCCACAGGGCGTCCCCCTCGACCAGCAGGACGGACGTCATGGCCCGGCCTCCGCCGCCGAGTCGGGGCCGCCGGCGTGAAACGGGGCGGTGGTCTTCGCTGTGGACCTGCGCATTGCCCGCCTTCGCCCGAATACCACCGGCGCCGAGTACCACCGTCGCCCCGAAGTCATTCAAGGACGAAAGCGCCATTTCCGTGCTCATGTGTCGGGGTGCCGTTATTTTGACCATGCCTCAGGTGCCTGTCAAGCGATAGCCGGGACGGAACCATCGGCCGAAATGCCTTGTACCGCAAACGACTTGACGTGGCCGGGCGCGGTGCCATGTCCCTTCCGAACGTCTTGGCCGCCCCTACGAAGCGGAGATATCGTCCGAGTGACCGTCGACCGACACGAAACAGGGAACGGCGCCAGTGCCTCCCGTCTGACGTGCCGAGGACGAACTCCTCGTACGGCAGGCGGCGGTGAAGAAGGTCCATGTCCCACCCCACGTACCGGACGACACGATCCGCACGCTCCACGAACGCTCACGCCGCGAGGCGCGCAGCGCGGCCCGCATCGCCCGCGCGAGGTCGCCCGGATCAGCCTGGCCGTGCTCGCCGCGCTGCGCGCCCCCCGTCGGCTACCGAGAGGGCTCCGTCTGCCGAGCTGACCCCCGCTGCGCACGCGCCGTCCGCCCGTGGCCACCGGCGCCCACAGCCCGAAACAAACAACAGCACCGACGTTGACTTACGTTGATTCGTGTTTATTCTTGTTAACGTGTGGCTCCCAGGGCCGCCGTACTTCGAGAGACGGGCACGTTCCGTGAAGAGAACCACGACGAAGCTCGCGGACGGCCGCGAGCTGATCTACTACGACCGCGACGGCAGCGCCGATCGCGACACGGTCGACCAGCGCCTGCTGGAGCCGGTCGACAGCCGGCCCGAACTGCGGCTGGACCTGGCGACCGGCGACTGGGTCACGATCGCCTCGCACCGTCAGGGGCGCGTCCACCATCCGCCGTCCGACGCGTGCCCCCTGTGCCCCTCCTGGGACGGTCACCACAGCGAGATCCCGGCCGCGGAGTACGACGTCGCCGTGTTCGAGAACCGCTTCCCCTCCCTGGCGGGACGCATGGGGCGCTGCGAAGTCGTCTGCTTCACGCCCGAGCACGGGGCGAGCTTCGCCGATCTGACCGAGGACCGGGCCCGCCTCGTACTCGACGCCTGGACGGACCGCACCGAGAACCTGTCGGCCCTGCCCGGTGTCGAGCAGGTGTACTGCTTCGAGAACCGCGGCGCGGAGATCGGCGTCACCCTCGCCCATCCCCACGGGCAGGTCTACGCCTTCCCGTTCGTGCCGCCGCGTACCGCCAAGATGGTCGCCGTCGCGGACACGCACCGGCGCGTCACCGGTGGGAACCTCTTCGAGGACCTGCTCGCCGAGGCCCGCGCCGCCGCGTCGCGGGTGGTCCTGGCCGGGGAGCACTGGACGGCGTTCGTCCCGTACGCGGCCCGCTGGCCCTACGAGGTGCACCTCTATCCCCATCGCCGGGTCCCGGACCTCACCCACCTCACCGAGGCGGAACGCGCGGAGTTCCCCGGCATGTACCTGGAACTGCTGCGCAGGTTCGACCGGCTGTTCCGGCGGGAAGAGGATGCCGCGCCGACTCCTCCCACCCCGTACATCTCCGCCTGGCACCAGGCGCCGAAGACCGGAGGGCAGGAACTGGCCCTGCATCTGGAGCTGTTCACGGTGCGACGGTCGGCAGGCAAGCTCAAGTTCCTCGCCGGGGTCGAATCCGGCATGGACTCCTTCGTCAACGACGTCGCCCCGGAGGCCGCGGCCCGGCGGCTGCGGGAGGTCGCGTCATGAGCAGGTACCTCGTCACCGGCGGCGCCGGCTACATCGGCAGCGTGGTCGCGGCCCGTCTCCTCGCGGCCGGCCACCGCGTCACCGTGCTCGACGACCTGACCACCGGCAGGTCGGAGGCCGTCCCGGAGGGCGCCGACTTCGTCCGGGGCGGGGTCGCACAGGCCGCCGCCCTGCTGGACAGCGGCCATGCCGGGGTGCTGCACTTCGCCGCGTCCTCACAGGTGGCCGAGTCCGTGCGCGACCCCGAGAAGTACTGGCGCAACAACGTCGCCGCCTCGCTGGAGCTGATCGCCGCCATGCGCCGGGCCGACGTACGCACCCTCGTCTTCTCCTCCACCGCGGCGGTCTACGGCGAACCCGAACAGGTGCCGATCGCCGAGGACGCCCGGACCGCACCGACCAGCCCCTACGGCGCCACCAAACTCGCCGTCGACCACCTGATCACGGGGGAGGCCGCCGCCCACGGGCTGGCCGCCGTGTCCCTGCGGTACTTCAACGTCGCGGGCGCCCACGCGGGTCACGGCGAACGCCACGACCCCGAATCGCACCTCATCCCGCTCGTCCTCCAAGTGGCCCAGGGCCGGCGCCCGCACATCGACGTGTACGGCGACGACTACCCCACCCGCGACGGCACCTGCGTACGTGACTACATCCACGTCGCCGACCTCGCCGAGGCCCACCTCCTGGCACTGGACGCCGCCCGCCCCGGCGAGCACCTGATCTGCAACCTGGGCAACGGCGAGGGCTTCACCGTTCGGGAAGTGATCGACTCCGTCCGACGGGTGACGGGCCGCACGATCCCGGAACTCGTCCGCCCCCGGCGCCCCGGCGACCCCGCGGTGCTCGTCGCCTCCTCTGCCCGCGCGCACGAGCGCCTCGGCTGGCGGCCGAGCCGCACCGGCCTGGACGCCATCGTGGCCGACGCCTGGGCCTTCGCACGGGAGGCGTCCGCGTGAAGGAGGCCTTCCGACACATCCACGGCGCCTCCCCGGACGGGATCTGGGCGGCGCCGGGCCGCGTCAACCTGATCGGCGAGCACACCGACTACAACGACGGCTTCGCCCTGCCCATCGCCATCCCCCAGAACACCCTGGTCGCGGCGCGACGGCGCGAGGACCGACGGCTGCGGCTGCACAGCGCCCAAGGCGACGGCCCGGTCATCGACCTCGACGTCGACGACCTGGCCCCCGGAGCCGTCACCACCTGGGGCGCGTACCCGGCGGGAGTCGTCTGGGCGCTGCGCGAAGCGGGACACGCGGTCGCAGGCGCCGACCTCCACGTCGACAGCACCGTGCCCACCGGCGCGGGCCTGTCGTCCTCCGCCGCGCTGGAGTGCGCGGTCGCCTTCGCCTACAACGACCTGTACGGGCTCGGGCTGAGCGCACCCGCGCTCGCCCTGATCTCACAGCGGGCGGAGAACGGCTTCGCCGGCGTCCCGTGCGGGGTCATGGACCAAATGGCATCCGCCTGCTGCACCCCCGGCGCGGCCCTGCACCTGGACATCCGCGCCGGGACCCACGAGCAGGTGCCGTTCGCCCCGGAGTCGGAGGGCCTGCGCCTGCTCGTCGTGGACACCCGCGTCAAGCACGACCTCGGGGACGGCGCGTACGCCGCACTGCGGGCCGGGTGCGAACAGGCCGCCCGCCTGCTCGGTGTCGCGGCACTGCGGGACATCTCCCCGGCGGACCTGCCCGCCACCAACAGGACGCTCCCCGCCCACCTGGTGCCCCTGGTCCAGCACATCGTGACCGAGAACGCACGCGTCGCCGAGGCGGTCTCCCACCTGCGGGCGGGACGCGTCGCGGCGCTGGGCCCGATCCTCTCGGCAGGACACGCCTCACTGCGCGACGACTTTCGGATCTCGTGCGACGAGAGCGACCTCGTGGTGGACACGGCCCTCGGACAGGGAGCGCTCGGCGCGCGCATGACCGGTGGTGGCTTCGGCGGCTCCGTCATCGTTCTGGTGGACGAGGGCAGGGCGCAGGCGCTGGGCGATGCCGTCACCGCCGCGTTCCGTTCCGCCGGATACCCGGCTCCGCACCTGTTCCCCGTGTCCCCGGCCTCGGGCGCCCGCCGCATCGAGTGAGAAGCCGATGGGGTCGGACTTCGTCGACGTAGACTGTTCGTTTATGAGGATTACCGTGTGTCTCTGACTCCGCACACGGACGGCGCGCACAGGAGCGGGGACGAGAACGTGACGGAATCAGCACCCCTTGCGCCCCAGCGGAGGGCCCTGATCCTCGACATCGTGCGCCGCGACGGAGCCGTGCGCGTCGCCGAACTCGTCGAACAGCTGGGCGTCTCCGACATGACCATCCGCCGGGACCTCGACGTGCTGGCCCGCAGCGGCGCCCTGTCGAAGGTGCACGGGGGCGCCATCAGGGCCTCCGTCACGACCGGAGAGGAGCCGGCCTTCGAGACCAAGGCCGGACTGGAGTCACAGGCGAAGGCGGCGGTCGCCGAGGCGGCCTCCGCCCTCGTGGAGCCGGGCAGCGTCGTCGCCATCTCCGGAGGGACGACGGCCTACGCGGTGGCCACCCGGCTCCGGGACGTGCCCGGACTGACCGTGGTGACCAACTCCCTGCCGGTCGCCGAGCTGCTGCGACCCACGGGGGCGGAGCTCGGCTCCCCGGAACGCACCCTGCTGCTCACCGGCGGCTCTCCCACGAAGTCCGCCTCCCTGGTCGGCCCGCTGGCGGACCAGGCGATCCGCTCCCTCCAGGTGGACCTGCTCATCATCGGCGCCCACGGCATCTCCGAACGCGCCGGCGCGACCACCCCGAACCTCGCGGAAGCCCAGACCAACCGCGCGCTGATCGACTGCGCCACTCAGGTCGCCGTGGTCGCGGACCACACCAAATGGGGAGTCGTGGGCCTCAGCCGGTTCATCACCCTCCCGGAGATCGACTACTTCGTCTCGGACGACGGGCTCGACGCCCAGGCACGTGGCGTCCTGAGCGATGCGGTGGGCCGGCTGATCCTGGGAACCACTCAGCCGTAGCCCCGGACGGCGCAGGCCCGGCCGGACCGACTTCCGGGCACGCGCCCCAGTGTCCACGAACGCCCCGGATGCCGACGCCCCGATGTCGTGTGGGCTCGTCCCCTTGAAGCTCACCCGCGAAGGGACTTGTCACACCCGGCATGTTTACGTAAACATGCTGTGGCGAGAGCCCTGCGACGCGCACCCCGCGCACCCCGCTCAGCTGAGGAGCACGCACATGCCTCTTCTTCAGATCGACGACGACGGTTTCCGGCTCGACGGAGAGCCCTTCCGCATCCTTTCCGGCGGCCTGCACTACTTCCGCGTCCATCCCGAGCACTGGCGGGACCGGTTGCGCAAGGCCCGCCTGATGGGGCTCAACACGGTGGAGACGTACGTGCCGTGGAACCTCCACCAGCCGCGCCCCGACGCGTTCCGCATGGAAGGCGGTCTCGACCTGCCCGCGTTCCTCGATCTCGCCGCCGCGGAGGGGCTGCACGTACTCCTGCGTCCCGGCCCGTACATCTGCGCCGAGTGGGAGGGCGGCGGTCTGCCCTCGTGGCTCCTGGCGGACCCGGACATCCGGCTGCGCAGCCGGGATCCCCGGTTCCTCGCCGCGGTCGACGACTACTTCCGTCGGCTCCTGCTCCCGCTGCGGAGTCGGCTCGCCACCCGGGGCGGCCCGATCCTCGCGGTACAGGTGGAGAACGAGTACGGGGCCTACGGCGACGACACCGCCTACCTGGAGCACCTCGCCGACTCCCTGCGCAGCCGCGGTGTCGACGTACCCCTCTTCACCTGCGACCAGCCCGCCGACCTCGAACGCGGCGCATTGCCGGGTCTCCTCGCCACCGCCAACTTCGGCAGCCGCTCCGCGCAGCACCTCGCCGGCCTGCGGACCGCCCGGCCGTCCGGCCCGCTGCTCTGCACGGAGTTCTGGATCGGCTGGTTCGACCGATGGGGCGGCAACCACGTCGTCCGCGACGCGGAGCAGGCCTCCCAGGAGTTGGACGAACTGCTCGCGACCGGGGCCTCCGTCAACTTCTACATGTTCCACGGCGGCACGAACTTCGGCTTCATGAACGGCGCCAACGACAAGCACACCTACCGGCCCACCGTCACCTCCTACGACTACGACGCCCCCCTCGACGAGGCCGGCGACCCGACCGAGAAGTTCGCCGCCTTCCGCAAGGTCATCGCCAAGTACGCCCCCGTTCCGGCGGAACTCCCTCCCGCGCGCGCGGCGAAGTTCAGTCGGGAGGAGGTGGCGCTGACCGAGAGCATCGGTCTGCTGGACGGAGCGCCCGTCCTCGGGGACGCGGTCGCGTCGAGCCGGCCGCTGACGATGGAGGAACTCGGGCAGGACTACGGCTTCGTCCTGTACGAAGCGGAGCTGCCGGACACCGGCCCCGCACTGCTCGTACTGGAGCAGGTGCGCGACCGGGCTCAAGTCTTCCTCGACGGCCAGCCGGTGGGGGTGTTGGAGAGGGAGTCCCACGAGCACGCCCTGACCTTCTCGGTGCCGCGCCGGGGCAGTGTCCTGACCGTCCTCGTGGAGAACCAGGGACGGGTGAACTACGGCCCGGGCATCCACGACCGCAAGGGACTGCCCGGCCGCGTCCTGCTGAACGGGGCGCCGCTCGACGGGTGGACCAGCCGACCGCTGCCGCTCACCACGTTGGAGGACCTCCCGTTCGGTACCGCGCCGGCCACGCCGATCGGACCGGCGTTCCACCGCGGCACCTTCGAGACGGACCGGCCGGCCGACACCTTCCTGCACCTCGACGGCTGGACGAAGGGCAACGCCTGGATCAACGGCTTCGCCCTCGGCCGCTACTGGTCCCGGGGCCCGCAGCGGTCGCTGTACGTCCCCGGCCCGGTACTGCGCACGGGAGTCAACGAGGTCGTCGTACTCGAACTCCACGCCCCCTGCCATGCCCGGACGGTGACCTTTCGCGAGACACCCGACCTGGGCCCCGTCGAGGACTGACCGCCCCGACGGACGTGTGCGGCCGTGTCCCGCGTCAGGGGCGGGACACGGCCGCGCCGGTGGTGTCGCGGCGGGAACGGTCAGGTCAGACGGCCGAGCGGCGCCAGTTCCGGTTGTCGCCTCCGTTGCACGTCCACTGGGCGAGCGGCGCGCCGTCCGTACGGGCCTGGTTGGTGACGTCGAGACACTTGCCGCTGTGCTGGGCGACGAGCCGCATACCGCTCGGGCCGGCCTGGGCCGCCTTCCACCTCTGGCCGGGCGCGTCGCCGCACGTGGTCTGGACGACGGCGGCGCCGTCATCGGCGGACGCCTCCCGGACCGCGAGGCACTTGCCGCTGTGCCGCAGCATGATCCGGACCGTGCCGGCCCCCGCGCCCTGGAACCACACCTCCTGGTTGACGCTTCCGGCCGTGCAGGCCCACTGGACCAGGGCGGCACCCTCCGCCACCGACCAGTCGGCGGCGTCGGCGCACTTGCCGCTGTGTACGGCGGTCAACGTGTTCCAGTCGCCGGTGCCCCTGACGGTGCCGGCCTCCGCCGCGATGATGATGTGCGGGTAGTAGTCCATGGTCAGGGTGGTCCTGGTCGGGAACTTCAACGGCAGCCAGATGTACTGGGAGTCGTTGACCGTGCCGCCCGTCGAGTTGCCCCAGCGGTCGCCCATGTACAGGTACCCGGTGGCACCGGACACGCCCTCGACGGGCAGCACGAAGGCTGTCTGGGAACCGTAGGTCCTGCCGTCGCCCAGGTCCCGCAGCCCGCTCCAGGTGCCGGTGATGCTGTCCGCGGTGCCGTACTTCTGCTGGTTGGGGGACCAGCCGGTGGCGCCGGACGTCACCAGGAAGTAGACGCCGTCCCGCTTGAACAGCGCCGGAGCCTCGCGCCACTGGCCGGCCCACAGTTTCTGTACCCGGGTCTCGACGGCGGTGTAGTCCGCGGTGAGCCGGTAGACGTGGAGGTCCGCGTTCTCGTTGGCGGCGGAGATCATGTAACCGGTGCCGTCGGTGTCGACGAAGGTGGTGATGTCCCGGGACATGTGCCCCAAGGGTCGGGAGCTCCCGCGCCAGGAGTAGTCACCGTCGACCGTGGAGGAGACGGCCACCGCGGCCCGGGCCTCGCTGTAGTCGGTGGCGCTGCTCTCCTTGTGCATCCACATGACGAACTGCCCGGTGGTGCGGTTGTACACGACCTTGGGGCGCTCGATGTTGGCCGTCGCCAGCTCCGGATCCGACGCCTGGGTCAGGACGTGGCGGCGGAACTCCCAGGTCCTGAGGTCGGTGGAGCGGTAGGCGG
Organism: Streptomyces sp. NBC_01426; assembly: GCF_036231985.1. Taxonomy (GTDB): domain Bacteria; phylum Actinomycetota; class Actinomycetes; order Streptomycetales; family Streptomycetaceae; genus Streptomyces. Next base: position 360,391 of record NZ_CP109500.1, on the reverse strand, counting down.
ACACGTACCGGAAGCTGTTGTCGGCGTTGCGGTTCTCGCCGAACCAGTAGTAGTACTCGTCCACCTTGACGACCCCTCCGCCGTGGGCGTGGATCGGGCTGCCGGCGGGATCGGTGAACTGCGTCGCGTTGGTGACGGTGACGGGGGCGGGTGAGGCCGCGGCGGTGCTGAGGCCGCCGAGGAAGCTCGCGATCAGGGCTGCCGCGAGGGTGAACAAGGCTGCCAGGTAAGGGGATTGACGTCGCATGGGTACCTCTCGCTGACCGGCGGGTGGGGGAGGGGTTGCGGTGCGCGCTGGGTCCCGCGAGCCGGCGAGCCGACAGCGGGGTTTGTGAAGCCGATGTGCCGCGCCTGTTATGTTTACGTAAACATCAGGCGGCTGGCTGCGAGTCTGGGGACCGCACCTGGGCCTGTCAAGCGTTCGCACGCGAATCGTCACTCATGGGCCGGTCGGGCCCACCGATTCCACGATCGTCGGTTTCAGCCACCGGCCCCACGATGCTTGACGCTCCTCGGCGGAGAGTGTCACCATCTCGCTACCGATGATTACGTAAACATTTCTCATCAGGTCCTGCCCCATGCGGCCGTTTCCGGCCCGGAGGCCGTCTCTTCCCTCCGCTTGCAGACCTGTCGGTCACCGACACAAGGACCCACCATGACGCTCCTGCCGTCAGCGGCACAAGCAGTCTCCCCGCCCCGCTCTCGACCCCGTACACACGCACGCAGGAACGCACTCGTCGGCTGGGGGTTCGCCGGACCGTTCGCAGCGGTGTTCGTGCTCGTCTTCCTGGCGCCCATCGGTTATGCCTTCCACCTCAGCCTGATGCGCGACCGGCTCATCGGCGGCACCGCCTTCGTCGGCGCGGACAACTACCTCCAGGCGCTGACCGATCCGCGGTTCTGGGAGGGATCCGCCCGGGTCGGGCTGTTCCTGCTCGTCCAGGTGCCGATCATGCTGGGGATCGCGTTGCTGGTCGCACTCGCCATCGACAGCGGCCGGTTGTACGGCAAGGCCTTCTTCCGCGTGGCGGTCTTCCTGCCCTACGCCGTCCCGGCCGTGGTGGCCGGTCTGATGTGGGGATTCATCTACGGACCCCGATTCGGCCTGGTGGGCAACCTCAACGAGGCGTTCGGCCTGTCCCTCCCGGATCCTCTCTCCCCCTCACTGGTACTCGCCTCCATAGGCAACGTCGTGACCTGGGAGTTCGTCGGCTACAACACCTTGATCTTCTACTCGGCCCTGAAGGTGGTCCCGCGATCCCTCTACGAAGCGGCCGCGATCGACGGCGCCGGAGAGTGGCGCATCGTCACCGCGATCAAGTTGCCCGCCATCCGCAGCGCGGTGGTCATCGCGACGATCTTCTCGATCATCGGCAGCTTCCAACTGTTCAACGAGCCCGGCATCATGCAGAACCTCGCCCCCAACGCGATCACGACCAGCTACACCCCGAACCTCTACACCTACTCGCTGGCCTTCTCCGGACAGCAACACAACTACGCGGCGACCGTCGCCATCGTGATGGGTGTCCTCACCGCGATCATCGCCTACGCGGTCCAGCTCCGCGGCATGCGGAAGGGCTGAGCACATGATCACGAACCCCTCGGACGCCCCCTCGGACACGGTGGAACCCGCCGTCCGCCCCCGCGCGATGTCGGACGCCGCAGCCGAACCCGGACGGATCCCGGCCGCCCGGCCCCCGAGGGAACGGCCCCGTCGCACCAAGCGCACCCACACGCCGCTCAACCCCAGGCCGAGCATCCCGTTGACCCTGGTGACCGGGCTGGTCCTCGTCTACACCCTCCTTCCCCTCGCGTGGCTGGTCATCAACGCCACCAAGGACCAGCAGGACCTCTTCGACTCCTTCGGCCTGTGGTTCGGCGAGGACTTCCACCTCTGGGACAACATCGTCCGCACGCTGACCTACGACGACGGAGCCTTCGTCCGCTGGACGCTGAACACCCTGCTGTACGTCGCCACCGGAGCGGGCGGCGCGACACTGCTCGCCGTACTCGGCGGATACGCGCTGGCCGTGTACGAGTTCCCCGGCCGCCGCGCCGTGTTCGCCGTCGTCATCGGCGCCGTGGCCGTTCCCGGCACGGCACTCGCCGTGCCCACGTTCCTCATGTTCAGCGGCATGGGACTGGCCAACACCCCCTGGGCGGTGATCATTCCGTCCCTCGTCTCGCCGTTCGGGCTGTACCTGATGTGGGTGTTCGCCACCGAGGCGGTACCTTCCGAACTGCTCGAAGCGGCCCGCATCGACGGGGCCGGCGAGCTGCGCATCTTCTTCAGGATCGCCCTGCCCCTGTTGATGCCGGGCACCGTGACGGTGCTGCTGTTCTCCATGGTCGCCACCTGGAACAACTACTTCCTGCCGCTGATCATGATCAAGGATCCGGACTGGTACCCGCTCACCCTGGGGCTCAACGCGTGGAGCGCCCAGGCCCGGACCGCGGGCGGCGAGCCCGTCTTCGACCTCATCATCACCGGATCCCTGCTCACCATCGTGCCGATCGTCGTGATCTTCCTCCTGCTCCAGCGCCACTGGCAGTCGGGCCTGGCCGCGGGCAGCGTCAAGGAGTGACGCGTCCGGCTCCGACGCTCGTACCGACCCTCCTCATCCGCACATCGAATCAGGAGCACCACCGATGAGAACGAACAGCCGCCGCCGCATCGTCGCCGCCGTCGCCGTGACCTGCGCCTTGGCCCTCGGTGCCACCGCCTGCGGGTCCTCGGACCCGGAGGCCGAGAGCGCCGTCAAGGACGTGGCGTCCGCGCTCGAAGCCGGAGGCAAGGTGACGGTGTGGGCGTGGGAGCCCACGCTGAAGAAGGTGGCCGCCGACTTCGAGAAGAAGTATCCGAAGGTGGACGTCGAACTCGTCAACGCGGGAACGGGCGACAAGCAGTACACGGCGCTGCAGAACGCCGTCGCCGCCGGCTCGGGAGCCCCCGACGTGGCTCAGGTCGAGTACTACGCCGTCGGCCAGTTCGCCATCGGCAAGGCCCTGGAGGACCTCGCCCCCTACGGCGCGTCCGCCCACGACCGGACCTTCACCACCGGGCCCTGGAGCGCGGTGCGGTACGACAAGGGGATCTACGCGCTGCCCATGGACTCGGGGCCCATGGCGCTGTTCTACAACAAGAGGGTCTTCGACCGGCACGGTGTCGCCGTCCCGACCACCTGGGACGAGTACGTCGAGGCGGCGCGCGCCCTGCACAAGGCGGATCCGAAGCTCCACATCACGAACGACACCGGGGACGCCGGCGCCACGACCAGCCTGATCTGGCAGGCAGGGGGGCGTCCCTACAAGGTGGACGGAACCGAGATCGGCATCGACTTCAACGACGCCGGCACCGCGCAGTACGCGCGCACCTGGCAGAAGTTGCTCGACGAGCGGCTGCTCGCACCGGTCAGCTCCTGGAGCGACGAGTGGTACAAGGGCCTGTCCGACGGCAGTATCGCGACCCTGTCCATCGGCGCCTGGATGCCCGCCAACTTCGCCTCGGGCGCTCCCGCCGCCTCGGGAGACTGGCGCGTGGCACCCCTTCCGCAGTGGACGCGCGGAGCCAAGGCGGGTGCCGAGAACGGCGGCAGCTCCCTCGCCGTGCCCAAGGCATCGAAGAGCAAGGCGCTGGCCTACGCCTTCATCGAGTACGCGACCACCGGGGCCGGCGCCACCGCCCGGGTCTCCGAAGGCGCCTTCCCCGCCACCCGGGCAGACCTGGAGTCGAAGGCCTTCCTGGAAACCGCCTTCCCCTACTTCGGCGGTCAGCAGGCCAATCAGGTGCTGGCGGACGCGGCCCGAAACGTCGGCGCGGGCTGGTCGTACCTGCCCTACCAGGTGTACGCGAACTCCATCTTCAACGACACCGTGGGCAAGGCGTACGTCTCGTCGACGACTCTCGCCCAGGGGTTGGACGCCTGGCGGAAGGCCAGCGCGAAGTACGGCGCCGACCAGGGGTTCAGCGTCGGGAAGTAGCAGGAACCGGCACGGGGAGGCGGGGGCGGGGGCGGCGTGCGCGCGGGGTGCTCGCCGCCCCCGCTTCCTTTTCACCCGGGGCCTGTTCGGGCTGCCGCGGACTCGTGCCTCACGGGGCGCCGTGAGGGAGCTTCAACTCGCGCGAAACACGTCGGCATCGCCACGACGGCAGTCGTGGCCCTCGCGCTCGCCGCGGCCTCCGCAATCCCCGGGCCGGCGGCCGGAAGGAGTGCACAGGCGCAAGGCGTCATTGAGAACGCCGGAAGTGCCGGCATCATCCCCGGCAGCTACATCGTCACCCTGAAGGACTCCGCCACCGCTCCACGACCGCCGGTGGCAGGGCCGTGGCCAAGCGGTACGGAGCGAGGATCGACCGACTCTACTCCGCCGCCCTCAACGGCTACTCGGTCGAGCTCTCCGAGGCGCAGACCGGGAAGTTGGCCGCCGATCCGGCGGTGAAGTCCGTGGTGCAGAACAGTCTCGTCACCCTCGACGGCGTCGGCACCACCCAGCCCGACCCCCCGTCGTGGGGCCTGGACCGCATCGATCAACGGGCACTGCCGCTCGACCAGAACCACAGCCACCCGGACCAGGCCGGTGAGGGTGTGACGGCCTACATCACGAACGGGCGGGGGTGGCCGATACACCGGCCACCCCCGCCGCGTGTGGGCAGCAGCGCGGCCACGAGGGTGACCCGAAGCCGGACGGGGGGTGGCCGCAGGTGAGAGGGGGGCCTCGGCGGCGGCGCGCGCCTGCGCACCTCCTCGGGTGCGGGTTCTTCCCGCGCGATGACCGAGCCGAGCTCGCCTCCATGCCCGTCCATCCGGGCAATGATGTTGAATTCTGTTCGACCGGAGACTCTTGCGCATCCCTCTTGTGTGTGGGCTCGCCTTGTACGGCGCTAGCGGGTTGGTGGCCGTTCCTGTCGGAGATCCCTTGAGGGGATGCGTTGAGACCTGTTGAATTATGGTCGAGTTCGCGGGTAGTCTGGACCGCTGATCGTGTCCACCGACGGTCGCCTCCCTGCCCGCTCTTCGCGCCCATGCCTCCTCTTCGCGCTGCCGTCGAGACGCGAGGCGATGTGTCTCCGCAACCACGAGGATGGTTCATGCCCCACCCCTACCGCCGTCGCCGTCCGGTTGGCGTGGTCCCGGCCGAAGGGTTGGCGAGGGAAGCCGTGTCGATCGGGACCGCCGTCGCAAAGGCACCCGTATCCGTCCCGTTCGCGGGCGGCTTCGAGTCCGGTGGAAAGACGTGTGACGGGACGTCGCCGAAGGTGCAGTCCCTCGCCCCGACGGCGCGCTGGTGAGCCCGCACGTCTGTCGACCCTTCCGATGCGCATGGAGAGCAACGGGCATGCGGGCCACCGCGGAAGGGATGAGGGGACGGGCGGGTTCGGGCGGCGGTCTCCATGATCACCGGCAATGGCCAGGGAGGGATTCCCGTGCGCGTTGAACGCTGCCCGGACTGCGGGACTGCGGGCGCCGCCTGCGGGTGTGCGCCGGGTGGAGGGTTCGACCCTCTGCGCATCCGTCCGTACGTGACGTTGACCGACCCCGGCGAACCGGAAGTTCCGACGCACGGCGCGCCGAGACAGGGCGCGGTGGCGGCGCCGCACCGCGACACCCCGGCGTACGGAGTTCGCGTACCGCCTGCGTACCTGTCGTGGTCGGAACCCGACCCGCGCGCCGCTCTCCTCCAGCCGGCCTCCCGGGTGCCTGTCCCCGGGGCGGGTGGGCCGACGGTGGGCCCGGGGAGGGCGGGTCGCCGATCCGAGGAACGCACCGACCGCGCTTTCCGGCGGCCGGCGCTGCTTCTGCTTGCCGCCACCGTGGTGCTCGCGATGGGCGGGACGGCCGTGACCCTGTGGACACCGGCCTCCTCCGGCGACGTCATGGTCCCGGACGCCAGGCCGTCGGCTCCGGCGAGCGCGGTCCCGCCCGGGTCCTCACCGACGTCCTCCGCGAGATCGTCCGGCCCTTCGACTTCCGCTTCGCGCTCCCCGTCGCCGAGCGCCTCCCGCCCGGCGTCACCGTCCGCCTCTCCTGACCCTTCGCACGCGGCGTCCCCCTCTGCTTCGCCGAGTCCGACGCCGAGCGCGAGCCGTTCCCCCGGCCCCAAGCCACCGCCACCCACGCAGGCGCCGACCCTGCGGTACGGCGACTCTGGCCCGGAGGTGAAGAGGCTGCAGAAACTGTTGGCCGCGCAGGGCCTGTACAAGGGCAAGGTCAACGGCCGGTTCGATGCGAGGGTGAAGCAGGCGGTGGCAGAGTTCCAGGTCGACCGGGACGTCGATGACGACGGTCGGGGAACCTACGGGCCGGCGACGCGTCGGGCACTGGAGGGATAGGGCCACGCCTGCGGAGGTGGCGTGGACCGCCCCGGATCCTCGGTCCAGACCCTTCCGTCAGACAAGCCGCACCCCGAGGGGCCGGCCTTCTCAAGGGTGCTGCCGCGCCGACGAGATGACCGTTGAAACGCGTTCGGCGCAGACGGTCCCAGTGAAGAAGACCTGAGAAGAGACCTGCCGCGATGACGCAGGGAGAAGGGGGAAGCGTAGCCATGCCGACCTGCCCGTACGGGCACCAGTCCGGCTTCGAGGACTGGTGCGAGGTCTGCGGCCACCGCATGGCTGCCGCCGCGAGTGCCCCCGCGGCGCCTTCTCACGGGTACGGCTACCTTCCCGCGGCCGGTGAGCCGCGCCGGCCCGAGGACGACTGGCTGCTTCCGTCTCCTCCCTCACACGAACAGCATGCGCACTACCAGCAGCTCCAGGACCCTCATCAACAGCCTTACCACCAGCAGCCCTTCCAGCAGGAGTACCAGCAGTCACACCACCAGCAGCCGCGCCACGAGCACTACCGGCAGCAGCCTCCGCCGCAGCAGCAGGAGTACCAGCAGCCTCCGTCCGAGCAATACCCGTACCCGTACCAGCAGTACCAGCAGTCTCACCAGCAGCCGTACTACCAGATGGAGTACCAGCGGCCTCCGCAGCATGACCAACAGCAGCAGTACTACGGGTCCCAGGGTCAGGCTCCGTCGTACGTCGGCGGCGCCTGGAGCGCGACGGTCGGCCCGGACCGCTCGTACTTCATGGCGATGATGCAGCGCAGCGGCCCGGAGGCGGCCGGGTTGAACCTGCCCGCGTACTCCCCGGAGCAGCATCTCGGGCTCTCCGGCGGGCAGATCACCATCGGCCGCCGGCGCGCCTCCTCGGGCGAGTTCCCGGACATCGACCTGTCGGTGCCCCCGGAGGACCCGGGCGTCTCCCACCAGCACGCGGTGCTCGTCCAGCAGCCCGACGGGAGCTGGGCGGTGGTGGACCAGAACTCCACCAACGGCACGACCATCAACGGCGGTGAGGAACCGATCCAGCCGTACGTCCCGATCCCCCTCGGCGACGGCGACCAGGTCCACGTCGGCGCCTGGACCACGATCACCGTCCGCCGGGGTGAGGCCGGGGGCGGTCCAAGGGGCGGTTCGGAGTGGAAGGGAAGGGATGTTCAAGGCGCTGATTGACCAGTGGACGGCGAATCAGGAGCAGAGGCGGGAGATCGCCGCCGAGAGGTGGGAGCAGGAGAAGCGCTGGCTGGAGGAAGACCGCCAGGAGAGGCGCAGGAAGGAAGCGGCGGAGAATCGGCTTCTGTTGCAGAGGCAAGAGGAGCAGAGGGCGGAAGCGGAGCGTCGCAAGGAGACGGACGCGATCCTGACGCGCTGGCACCTGGACGTTATGAAGAGGGCTGCCGCGGTGTCCTACGTGTCGCTGGTCTGCCACGAGGACACCTGGACGTTCCTTGCTCACAAGTCCTTTGGCAACTGGGCACCGGCGTGGATCACCAGCACGGTGCAGGAGCGTGCCGGACGTGGCGGGCCGGGACCGAAGGACAGGCCCTTCAGTAAGGATCCCAAGCTGTCCGTGGGCCGCATCACGAAGTTCGACAACGGTCTCCAGCGGATCGAGGTGTCCGGTGACAACCTGGTGAGGATTCTGGACAAGCTCTGGGACAGCTCATTCGGCTCTCACCTGTTCGTCGCCATGACGGACACCTCTCCCCACAGGGCCTGGTGCGGTCCGCTCTACAAGCGGTTCAGTGATTGGCTCGACGAGGTGGATGCCCTTCCGACCGATGCTCTGGGGGACAGCCTGGTGCTCGACGAGAGGATCCCGATCGCGGACCCGAGGTGACGCAGGCGCCGAGGCCGTCAACGCGGTGCACGAGGTGCCGGGTCCTGCCTGAACCCGGCCGCACCCTGCCCTGGCCGGCGTCGGTCAGCGGCTGTCGTGGAACCCCTTGCCGAGAAGGTCGCCTGCCCTGCGCTCAAGGAGGACCGGCAGGTAGGCGCGCACCCGTGCGTACCGGAGCTCGTCGTATGCCGTCTCCACGGCGCCGCGGACTGCTCCGGCGTCGAGGCCGGGATGAGCCTTCATTAGGCGCTCGGCGACGTGGTGGACCATGTGGGCGTCGTCGGTTTCCATCATCCGCCCCTTCTATCCCGGATTCCGCCCCCTCACGGCCGCCTGATCACGCACGGCTTGGACCGGGTCATACATGGCCGGTTGGTGGTCGTCCCGGACACGCGAGTGGGCAGCAGCGGGGGAAGGCCGCCCGGTCGGGAGGCGGCGGGCGATTTGCCTCCCGTCTCGATGCTGTGCGCACCCTCCAAGGCCTTCGCGAGGTCGGGCCATGGAATGCCCGGGGCGGGGTGGTAGCCGATACCGGCCGCGGTCCAGCGAGGCCCCTGCCGGGCCAGGCGCCGTCGGAAGTCCTCCCAGTCGCGTGCGGACTGCGGAGTCCAACCGACCTCGGCGATGGCGGGCAGGCGGGGGAAGCTCATGTACTCGGCGTAGACGTGGGGTTCGGGCCAGCGGGTGGTGGGGGTCGGAAGCGCGTTGCTGTCCTCGTAGGCGCGGTCCGCCCACAGCGCGGCCTCGACGCCGGCGATCCGCCCGGCGGGGACGATCGAGCCGGTGCCGTCCGGCTTGGCGGTGGCCTTCGCCGGGTCCCACTCGTAGGACTTCCGCACCGGCACGTAGCCGGACCAGCTCAGCCCGTAGGGGGTGGACGCGTCGTACTTCATGTCCAGGTAGGCGTGGTCGGAGGGCGACATGACGAACGTGGCGCCCTGGGCCACCCCGCTGCGGACGAAGCCGATGGTCTCGGTCTCGTCCGCGGTGCCGATGCTCTCCCGGTCACCCTCCTGGCCCCAGTACTGCATCAGGCTGCCGGCGGGGATCGCGGCCTGGCCGAGCTGGTGCCATCCCATCACGGTCTTCTGCCGTGCGGTGGTCGTCGACGTGGCCGCCTCGACGTAGGCGGCGTACTCGGACGGGGTCGCCTGCGGGGTCTCATCGCCACCGAGGTGAACGTAGGGGCCGGGCGTGAGCTTGGCCACCGCCGTGATGACGGTGCGCAGAAAGCGGGTCGTGTTGGACGTGTGCCGCTCGTCCTCCAGACAGTAGAGGCTGATGCCGACGTCGAATCCGGAGTAGGGCGGCTTCGCCTTGTCGTCACAGTTCAGCCCGGGCACCGAGGCCAGTGCGGCCCGGGTGTGTCCGGGGCCGTCGAGCTCCGGCACCACGGTCATGAAGCGGGACTGCGCGTAGGCGACGATCTCCTTGTAGTCCGCCGCCGAGTAGTACCAACCGCTGCCGTGGGTGAAGCCGCTCTGCGTACTGGCACCCACCGTGGTCAGTGCCGGAATCGCGTCGACGGCGATGCGCCAACCCTGGTCGTCGGTCAGGTGCAGGTGCAGAGTGTTGATCTTGTACGCCGCGGCCTGGTCGATGTAGCGCTTGACCTGGGACACGGGGTAGAAGCGGCGGGCGACATCCAGCATCACGCCCCGGTACGCGTACCGGGGCGCGTCGGAGATCCGCACCGGGGAGACGGTCCAGGGACCGGGCTGCCTGGTGGGAGACTCCACGGCGGCCGGGAGCAGTTGGCGCAGCGTCTGCACACCGCGGAACAGCCCCTCGGCTCCGTGGGCCCTCACCACGACTCCGTCCTCGTCGGACGACAGCGTGTATCCCTCGGCGCCGAGTTTCTCGGGGCCGTCGGGGTCCAGGACGACGGCCTGCCTCTGCGCCCGTGAGGCGGTGACGACCGGCAGGGTCTGGCCCGTCGCCGGGGCGAGCACGGTGGCCAGATAGGTGCCGACGCCCACCTCGGCGGGCTTCTGCGACAGGACGACGATGCGCGTCCGGGGGGTGAGGGTGAATCCCTCGCCCCCCAGCGGCAGATGGGACACGGGCTGCGGGACAAGGGCCGAGGGGGCGGCCGGGGGAGGGGCGGTCGCCGCCTGGGAGACCGTGTCCGACAACGGGACAGCAAGGACGACCGTGGTGAGTGCGGCGAGACATCGGCCTCGTCGGCGCAACCAGCGCATGGTTGACTCCTTCGGACGGTAGGGGAAAGTGCCGGTGCACGGGTGGCCGGCAGAGCGCGATGCGCGCCGCCGACGGCAACCGGGACGCGTGGCCCCGTGGAACGGGAAGGCGAAGCGCCGAGGCTTCCTTCCGGCGCGGTACGCCGCCGCGCAGCCGCCGCCGGCACTGCCGCATTGCGAGTGGCTTGTGACGGGCGGAGCAACGAGCGACGCGTCCTACCGCCGCATCCGGGCGTCCGCTTGTGCGAGGAAGACGTTCAGGACGCCGTCGCCCACCTTCGGCTGCACACTGCCCCATGTGTTGCGCGCGGGCACGACGCGTACGGCCTTGGCGCGTTGCTGCAGGGCGCGCGACTCGGCCAGCAGCCGGTCTGCCGTGTCGTCGGCGCCGGTCCGGCGCGCGTCGAGCGCGTCGAGCATCCGAACCATGGCCTCACCCCACAGCGTGGTGGCATCGAGCCAGGGTGCCGCGTCGAGCGTGAACCCCGGCTGGACCCGTCCGCCGCGCACGGTGGTCGGTGCCTGCCGGATCGCTTCCGCGTACGTGCGCAGCTCCCGGACGGCCACGGCGCGGTCACCCGCGTCCCAGTCTGTCCAGAACCGTGCCACCCGCCGGGTGAGTTCGGGTGCCTGCGGCTGCCAGGGTGTCCCACCGAACGTCGGCGCCATGTGCTGGAGGTCGCCGAGGACGAGCAGGGCCTCCGTTGACGGACGGTGGTCGCCGGCCAGGTAGGCCATGGCGCGACGCTCGTTCCCCGAGGCGTCGTACGCCGCGTCGTTCCAGGTGAAGTCGGCCACCCCGAAGACGGCGACCTTGGAGGCGTACGGCTGGTTCATCGGGTTCGCCACGATGCCGGCCAGATGCCGGGACAGGCCGGATTCCCGCTTGTCGTAGGGGGCGAGGAGTAGACGTCCGCTCGTGTTGCCGAAGTCGTTGACCGGGTAGTTGTCCCAAACGAAGACCTTGCGTCCGAACAGGGCGGACGCGCGGTCCGCCTCCTCGGTGGTGATCCTCGGTGGTACGACGTCGGTGCCCGTCCACATCACCACGACCGCCGGGTCCAGGGTGGAGCGCAGGGTCTGCTTGTAGGCGGTGTCCGTCAGATCGCCGTACTCCGTGGGCACCGTCTGAAGCGGCTCGGTACCCGGATGCGTGGCGACGAAGTCGCGCTGCACGTCGTTGAGCAGATCCGCCTGCGCCCTGGCCGCCGAGGCGCGTCCCGGGGCGCCGTACGCCGCCCTGTCGCCTTCGCAGTTCCACCGGGTGTAGCTGATGTCGTCGAGCGGGATGGAGAAGGCCCGGGTGCCCAGGTCGTGGAGGGCGGCGAGTTTGGCCTTGAGTGCCCCGCGGTCCCGCGGGTCGGAGTAGCAGATCGATTCGCCGGGCGAGACGGCGAAGGTGAAGCGGACATGGTTCGCCGTCGCGCGGCGCACCAGCTCGCCGAGGTCCGCGAGCTTGGCGGCCGGGTAGGGCTCGCGCCACTTGCCGCGGTGGTAGGGGTCGTCCTTGGGCGCGTACACGTAGGTGTTGGCCTTGACGTCGCCGTAGAAGTCCATCTGATCGAGGCGCTCGGCGTGCGTCCACGGGAGGCCGTAGAAGCCTTCGACCGTGCCGCGCAGCGCCATGGCGGGGAAGTCGCTGATCTCGGCGCCCGCCACCCTCCAGTTCCCGATGTCGGCGCCGTCCTCGGACTGGAAGAGCCGGCGCATCGTCTGCACGGCGTAGAACTGCCCGGCCGCGTCGTGCCCGCCGAGGGTGACCTGCCCGTGCCGCCTGCTGCCGCGGACGCTCAGCGCGTAACCCTCGGCCCGGTCCGGTACCGCGGTCCCGGCCAGGGCCGCGACGATGTCAGGACGGTCGGCCGGACCGAGGAGGACGGTGAGCAGGCCCCGGGGCGTCGCGGGGACGGCGCCGGGGGCCACGATGTCCACCCGCTCGGCGCCGTGGGCCCTGAGTTCGGCGACGAGACGGTCACGAGCAGCGGCGTCGGTGCGATCGTCGGCGACGACGAGGACCCGGCCCGTGACGGCGGCGCCGTCCGGGGAGCCGGAGGCGGATTGTGGAACCGGTGTGATCGGCGGCAGTGCGGCGGGCGAGGCATGGCCCGCGCGGGCGGGAGGGGGCGCTGCCTGCGCCACTGGGGAGTGGGGAGCGAGTACGCCCATGGCGAGGGCGGTGGCACAAACCACGTGTGTTCCGACGACGGCCCGATGGGTCCGCATGAGACCTCCCAGAATGGTCTAGACCACATTCCGGTTCTCCAGGCTATATCCGCTCTCGCGCCTGCGGCAACGGTCGGAGGTGAGATTCGGCCTTCTTCGGGATGTCGCAGCGACGTGCCGCCCTCAGTGCCGACCCCGGCCGGAAGGGGCCCCCGCAGGGGCTGCTCCGCGCCGGCTGCGCAGTGGTGCGGGTGCGTCGGCATCGGAGGGATCGGTTCAGGCCGACCTGTCGGTCAGTGCCCTCATGTTTACGTGAACATGCCAGACTGGTGCCATCGGGGCGGGCGATCGTCAACGTCATCGCATCCACCCCACACGGGAGTTCCCTACACCTGTGCACCACCTGCTCCGCCCGGGCGGGCCATGTCCGGTCCGCCTGGACCGCTCAGGCCGACGACTGTCGGCCCCTGCGCATCAGGAGTCACGTTGAGACGTACTTTCCGTCAAATGGCCGCAACGGGCGCGCTGATGTCAAGCGCCGCCCTGATCGCGGTCGGGTTACCTGCCACTGCCACTGCCACCGCCGTCCCAGGCGCCGCCGCCCCTCCCGCCGCGCAGCCCGCCACCGTCGAAGCGCGTGCGGGCGCCACGAACGTTCGACTGACCGCAGCTCAGAGTGCCACGCTCTTGGCCGATGCCGCCGACTCGGCGGGCACGGCGAAAGCGCTGGGGCTGGGCCAACGTGAGGTGCTCGTACCCAAGTCCGTTTCCAAGGACGCCGACGGCACCCTGCACACGCGCTATGACCGTACCTACGCCGGACTGCCCGTGCTCGGCGGCGACTTGGTGGTCCACACGACACCGGCCGGAGGCGTCAAAGGCGTCACGAAGGCGAGCACCGCCACGATCTCGCTCCCGTCCACCACGGCCCGAAAGACAGCCGGCTCCGCGCGGTCCTTCGCCGAGGGCCGGGCCGAGGCGGACGGCATCGAGTCCGCGGAAGCCAAGCCCCCGCACGAGGTCGTCTGGGCAGCCTCCGGTCAGCCCACCCTGGCCTGGGAGACCGTCGTCGGCGGCCGGCAGCGCGACGGCGCCCCCTCCGAGCTGCACGTCATCACCGACGCGAACACCGGCGACAAGATCTTCGCGTACCAGGCCGTCATGAACGGCACCGGCCACGGACAGTACAACGGGCACGTCACCCTCGGCACCTCGGGCTCCGCCGGGAACCACCTCCTCAAGGACGACACCCGTGGAGGCAACAGCACCACTGACCTCGGCCACGTCGACGACGACGAGGCGCCCGGCACGCTGTTCACCGATGCCGACGACGTCTGGAGCGACGGCAGCCCGGGCAACAACCAGTCAGCCGCGGTGGACGCGCACTACGGCGCCCAACTGACGTGGGACTACTTCAAAGACGTCCACGGCCGCACCGGCATCAGGAACGACGGCGTCGCCGCCTACAGTCGGGTGCACTACGGCAACGCGTACTCCAACGCGTTCTGGTGGGACCACTGCTTCTGCATGACCTACGGCGACGGCGCCTACAACACCAACCCGCTCACCTCGATCGACGTGGCCGCGCACGAGATGTCCCACGGGATCACCTCCGCCACCGCAGGCCTGCGCTACAGCGGGGAGTCCGGCGGACTCAACGAGGCCACCTCCGACATCTTCGGCGCCGCGGTCGAGTTCTGGGCGAACAACCCGTCCGACCCCGGCGACTACTTCGAGGGCGAGAAGATCAACCTCAACGGCGACGGCACCCCCCTGCGCTACATGGACAAGCCCTCCAAGGACGGTGACTCCGCCGACCACTGGTACCCGAACATCAACCAGCTCGACGTCCACTACTCCTCGGGACCGGCCAACCACTGGTTCTACCTGGCCTCCGAAGGAAGCGGGGCCAAGCTCGTCAACGGCGTGAACTACGATTCGCCGACCCACGACGGCAAGCCCGTCAACCCGATCGGTCGCGAAGCCGCCGCGAAGATCTGGTTCAGGGCACTGACGACCTACATGACGTCGAGCACCGACTACGCCGCCGCACGCACCGCCACACTGGAGGCGGCCGCAGATCTGTACGGGAAGAACGGAGTCGTCTACAACAACGTCGGCAATGCCTGGGCCGCCGTCAACGTCGGACCACGCATGGTCCAGGGAGTCACCCTGACCAACCCCGGCAACCAGGTGTCCACGACCACCGCGCCGGTCGACCTCCAGATCCAGGCCGTCACCAGCCATCCCGGGGCAACACTCACCTACCAGGCCACGGCCCTGCCCGCCGGCCTGACCCTCGACCCCTCGACGGGCAAGATCACCGGCACACCCACCACGGACGGCAACACGACTGTCACCCTCACCGTCGAGGATTCCGCCAAAGCCCTCGACACGGTCTCGTTCACCTGGCTCGTCTACACCCCGGGCAACTGCACCACCACGCAACTGCTCGACAACGCGGGCTTCGAATCGGGTGGCACGGCATGGAACACCAACAACGACCCGTCGCTGATCACCAAGGACAACTCCTGGCTCCCGTCGAGAACCGGCTCGTGGAAGGCCTTGCTCGGCGGCAACGGAGGCACGACCACGGAATCCATCACGCAGACCGTCTACGTTCCCTACGGCTGCAAGGCCACGGCCACCTTCTGGCTACGCGTCGTCACCAACGAGGAGAGCGGGACCGTCCCGTACGACACGCTGAACGTCCAGGTCAACGGCGTCCCTCTGGCGACGTACTCGAACCTGAACGCGAGCGCCGACTACGTGCAGGGGACGATCGACCTCGGTTCCGTCGCCGGCCGGTACGTCACCCTGAAGTTCAGCGCCACGGAGGATCTGGCCGTGCCGACCTACTTCCTGATCGACGACACCGCACTCACCATGCACCCCTGAACCTTCGCTCCCGCTGACGACCGTCTCTCCCCCCCCGCCGTGTCGTGCTCGCCTGGCAGTGCCCCGAGGCGATTCCCGGACGGGTGAACTCGTGCGGTTGGCCGCTCCCGGATTCCGGTACGGCCGTTGAGCCGGGCGGATAGCCGGATGATCCCTCTTCCGGTCGTCCCCCGCCCCTTCCCGCGCACGTGCTTGAGGAGACGTTCCCTTGGCTACCGCTGATCTTCCCGGTCCCGATTCGCTGCTGCGCCGCACGCTGGGGGAGTGGCGGATCGGGTTGGTGGCATGGCGGCTGTTGGTTCTGCAGACCGCGGATCCGGCGGTCGCCGCCGGCATGGCCGGCTTCTCCACCTACCGCGCACACCCGTGGCGGCGCATCGAGCACACGATGGACAGCGGGAAGCGGCTGTTCTTCTCCGACCGTGAAGGGCTGCGCCGCGAGGTCGCCCGACTGGAGCGCACGCACCGCCGGCTGGCAGGGACCGACGAGCAGGGCAGGCCGTTCACGGCGTCGGACCCGGCGGTGCGGGTGTGGGTGCTGGTCACCCTGTACGAGTGCATGACGGCGATGCGGGAACTGTCCGGCCGCCCGCTCACGCCGCCTGAACTGGATCAGATGTACGGAGAATTCCGGTCGGTGTGCAGCGAGTTCGGCCTGGAGGACGACCTGTTCCCGGCCACGGCCGCCGACGTGCCCGCGTACATGGACCGCACGATCCGCGAGCGCCTCGAGTACAGCGAACCCGTGCACTACCTGCTCTTCGACATGCTCCGTGAAGCCCCCGCACCCCGCCGCCTCGGGCGTCTGAAGCCGGCCTGGCCGCTCGTGCGCACGGTGGCCGCCCACACGATCGGTGCCCTGACCGTCGCGGACCTGCCGGACGCCTTCCGCGCGCGCTTCGACCTGCCCCGCACCCGCCGCGCGGCCCTGCTGTCCTTCATCCTGCACCGCGGTATGCGCGTGCTGATGGACGTGCTGCCCGAGCACCGCCGCTACCGCAGCCCACTGGACGGCATCCCCTCGACCCCGCAGCCTCCCACGGCCTCCGGCGACCATCCCTCCGCGCCGCCGGAGGCAAGCCCCGTCCGGCTTCCCGCACCCCGCCGCCGCAAGGGTGCCGATTCCCGCCCGGCGCGCCTGCGGACGTTCTTCCGCCAGGTCCTGGACCAGACGGGCGACGGCCGCATCACCTCGGCCGATCTGCAGGCCATGGCGCACAACGTCTGCTGGCCGCTCGAACTCGCCCCGGAACGCGAAGCCCCCGTCTACGCCGCCTTCGAGACCTGGTGGCAGCAGCTGCGGTCCGGCACGGACGCCGATGGGGACGGACAGGTGACCTGCGAGGAGTTCGTCACCGCCATGCTCACCGGGATCGAAACGGAACCCTCCTACCTTGAGCAGGGACTGCACGTCGCGGTGCGTGCGGTCTTCCACGCGGCGGACATCGACGGCAGCGGACACCTGTGCGCCGACGAGTACCGCACGATCTTCGGCGGCTCCCGGGTCCACCCCGCCGAACTCAATCACGGCTTCCGGCAGCTCGACCACGACGGAGACGGCCGCATCACCGAGGACGAATTCGTCCAGGCCTTCACGGACTACTTCACCGCCCGCTCCGACAACACGGCCGGCAGTCAACTCCTCGGACGCCCCTAGTGCGGTGACCGGAAAGGTTCACCGTGTCACGGCGCCCGCACGGCACCTCGCCGCGTTGTCGAACCGCCCACGTACGTCCAGTACAAGCGGCAGTCCTCCGCCTTGCGATGCACCGCACCGGACACCGCGACCCGGCAAACCCATCCGGCCACAGCACCAGGCCGTCTCTTTCGGATCTTGCCGGGGCCGCGGTGTCCGGTGGGCCAGTCCAAGACTCGTCGGAGACGTACGTCGGCGAGCGGCTCGGCGCCCCCGATAACCCCATTCCTTGATCAAGAATTCCATTCGAACGCGGGTGTTGTGACGGGTGTCTCTGTTCGATACGATCGCTTCCCTCGACGGCCGTAAGTCCGCCCAATTACAGGGGGCATTGTGGGTGCGTTCGCGTCGGCAATACCCTCCGAGCAGGATTCTTGAGGGACGAGGCCGAGGAGGATTTACGACCTTCCGGCCCTGACTTATCCGAAGACCCGCCCTTATCCCCGTTCCGTAGACGGGATTTCCTGCTCTTCTGGACGGCGGGTGCCATAGACGGTCTCGGCACCTGCGCGTCCTCCCTCTTCCTTCCACTGATTCTGCTGGGCGCCGGATATCCGGCGGGCCTCGCCGGCCTCGTCGCGACGGTGGCGCTGGTCAGCGGACTGGTGGTGTCGCCGGTCGCGGGCGTGTTCGCCGACCGATGGCCGCGCAAGCCCATGATGTGCGCGGCGGCCCTGGTCGCGGCGGGCGCCATGGGATCGGTGTTCGTGACGGTGGCTCTCGGCCACGTCGTCCTGGCCCACGTCCTCGTCGCGGCCGTGATCGAGCAGGCGGCCAGTGCCACGTACGGGGCCGCGGCCTCCGGGACGATCCGCCGGCTGGTGCCGCCCCAGGAGTACGCCCGGGCGATCGGACACCTACAGGCCCGGGACCAGGCGGTGCAGATCGTCGGCCCGACCCTCGGCGGCGTGCTGTACCAACTGGCCCGGTGGGTTCCGCTGCTCGCGGACGCGGCGTCCTTCCTGCTGGTCGCGGCGTTGAGCAAGGCGATCCGCACCGACCTCACGCCCGAACGGGACGGGCCGGCCGCGTCGTTCACCCGTGACCTCGCCGAAGGACTGCGCTTCGTGCGCGCCGAACCCTTCCTGCGCTTCGTCGTGGTGTGGACCGCCGGGATCAACGCGCTGCTCGGCGCGCTGTACTTCCACGCGGTGTTCGCCTCTCACGCCCGGGGCGCCGGCCCCTCCGCGATCGGACTCATCCTCACCCTGGCGGGCGTCGGCGGACTGCTGGGCGCGCTCGCCGCGCCGTGGCTGGTGCGGCGGGTCCCGGCCGCGCGGATCGTGACGGGCGCGTCGTGGGCCATGGTGCCCACGGCGGCGGGGCTCGCGTTCGCGTCCCGGACCTGGGCCTACGGGCTGCTGTTGAGCGGGGTGTCGCTGATCGTGCCGTCCGTGGTGGTCGTACTGCAGACGCGGGCGGTGCTGGTCACCCCCGACCGGCTGCTGGCCCGTATGGGGACGGTGCTGGGCACCGCCGGCCAAGGAGTCGCGGTGCTCGCGCCACTGGCGGCAGGGGTCCTGGTGACGGCGTACGGGGGGCGTGCGGTGGCGTTGGGCTGCGCGGGCGCGTTCGCCGGTCTGGCGCTGTACGCGACCGCCAGGGCCGGGCTCGTGGTCCGGGAGGTGCCGTGACGGCGGCCCCGTCCAAGGCGACCACGCGCACCTACGGCGTCTACCGACCCGTGCTGCCGGTGACCAGCCCCGGGAACCCGCACCGGATGGTGTACACCGGGGACGCCGACGGCCGGTGCGAGATCTTCGCCTGGGACCGCTCCAGCGGCGTGGAAAGGCAGTTGACGGACCGCCCGCACGGCACACTGCTGTGCGCCATCGACGACGACGAGGCCGTGTGGTGGTTCGACGAGGACCTCGGCGGCAGCGGAGCGTGGCGCACCCGACACTTCGACGGCGGCCCGGACCGTCCGGCGCTGGCCGGGGTGCCGTACGGGCGGCCCGCGGGCTTGGCGCTGGCGGCCGGGGGCACGGTGGCCGTCGGCATCCGGACCCCCGAAGGACTCGGCGTCCACATGGGGCGGCGCGGCGGCACCGGCACGTGCGTCCTGCAGGCGACGGGTTCCGGCACGCTGTGCGACCTGGCGCCGGGCGGCGGACTGCTGGCGGTGTCCGGACCGGCGCACTCCGCCCACGCCGTGACACTGCTGACCCCGGACGGGACGACCGTCGCGGTGCTGTCCGGGACCAGGGAACGCACCTGGGCGCTCGGCTTCGCGCCGACACCCGCTCCGACGCCGTCCCGCGGACCCGAACCGACGCCCGGCCGCACCCTGCTGCTGGTCATGCGCGAACGGGCCGGCCGCTACCACCTCGGTACCTGGGCCCCCGGGCGCGGACTGGAGCTTCTGTCCTGGTGTTCGTTCGACACGGAGACGACCGCCCGCTGGTACCCGGGCGAGGGTGGCGCCCGGGTCCTGGTACGGCAGGACCGGCATGGCCGCAGCCGGCTGTTCACCGCCGACCTGGACCGCCGCGAGCTGACCCCGGTGCCCACCCCGGAGGGCAGCATCCTGGACGCGTCACCGGCCGCCGACGGTGACGTGCACTTCATCTGGACCGACGCGGTGAACGTACCGCGCGCGCTGTCCCTGTCGGGTGCGCCGCTGCCCGGGCAGAGCCAATGGCGCCTTCCCCGCTTCGGTCACCGCCAGGACCTGTGGACGCCCGGCCCCGAAGGCCCCGTACACACCTTCGTCACCACACCCGCCGACCGTCCCGCGCCGCACCCGCTGGTCTTCCTCGTCCACGGCGGCCCCGCCGACCACGACCGCGACGCCTACGACCCCATGGTGCAGACCCTCGTCGGCTCGGGCTACGCCGTGGCCCGCGTCAACTACCGCGGCTCGACCGGCTACGGGCCGCGCTGGCGCTCCGCCTACTCCGAGGGCGTCGGCCACACCCAGGTCGCCGACCTGGTGCGGGCCCGCGCCGAGCTGCTGGAGCGGGGCATCGGTCGCGAGGGCGCCGTCGGCCTGTGCGGCACGTCGTGGGGCGGCTACCTGACGCTCCTCGCCATGGGAACCCGTCCGGACCTGTGGAACGTCGGGGTGGCCGTCAAACCGCTCGCCGACTGCGTGACGGCCTTCCGGCACTCCACGCCCGCCCTCCAGGCGCTGGACACCGCGCTGTTCGGCGGCACTCCGGACCAGGTGCCCGACGCCTACGCCCACGCCTCCCCGTCCTCGTACGCGGCCGCGATCCGTTCCCCGCTGCTGATCGTCGCCGCGCGGCAGGACGCCAAGTGCCCGCCGGAACAGGTCGAGGCGTACCTGGCCGTGCTGCGCGCGGGTGGTGTGGCCCACGAGCTGTTGTGGCTGGACTCGGGCCACGACGGCTACGACGGGGCCGACCACCTGGCCGTGATCCGGCGATCCCTCAGATTTCTCGGCCGCGGGCTGCCTTCGGCGTCCGTACCGGCCGAGCCGTCCCCGCACCCGGAGAGGGGGTGAACATCATGCAGAAGGACATCATCCACGGCGACCCGCTCGAGGGCGACGAGGAGAGCCGCAAGCCGGGCGTCGGCGTCGTCGTCTACCTCCGCTCCGCGGAAGAGATGGACGACGAGGACAAGTAGCACCAAGGGGCCGGCCCCGCACCCGTTGCGCGACCGGCCCCGACCGGCCCGGACCCCGGCGGATCCGACCGGAACCGGCCTCACAGCCGACGACCACGTGCACCGATCCCATGAGAAGAGGCCAGCCATGCGCGTACTCCTGGTGAACATGCCCTGGGCCCCGATCGATCTCCCGTCGCTGGCCCTCGGAATTCTCAAGCGCAGCGTCGACGAGCGGGTCCCCCATGGTGCGGCGGACGTTCTCCACGCCAATATCGAATACGTGGACTGGATCACCAAGAACACGGAATTCACCCTGGAGGACTATTCCTACTACGCACTCGGCTCCTATTTCCTGGGCTGCGGCGACTGGGTGTTCTCCTCCGCCCTCTACGACGACCCCCAGTGGAGGGTTCCCGAGTTCACCGCAGCGATGAGCAGCCGAGTACGCGGTGCCCGAATGGAGATGACGAAGGCGCTGCACGCGACCGCGCCGGATTTCGTCCGGTACATCGCCGAGCGCATCGTCGAACTCGCCCCGGACGTGGTCGGTTTCACCTCCACGTTCCAGCAGAACACCGCCGCCCTGGCGGCCGCGAAGTACGTCAAGCGCCTCGCACCGCACATCGTGACGGCCATGGGCGGCGCCAACTGCGACGGCAAGCAAGGCGAGACCGTGCACCGCAACTTCCCCTTCGTGGACTACGTCCTGCGCGGCGAGGGCGAGGTGTCCTTCCCGGCGCTGCTCAGGGCGCTGGACGCGGGCGAGCCGCTGTCAGAGGTTCCCGGGCTGTGCCGGCGCGCCGCGGACGGCGCCTCCGTGGTCAACGCCATGAGCACCAAACCGCTGCCACCCGCCTCGATCCTGCCGCCGGACTACGCGGGCTACTTCGAGCGGCTCGCCACCTCCCACGCGCGGCACTGGGTCGAGCCCAAGCTGGTGGTCGAGGGCGCACGGGGCTGCTGGTGGGGGGAGAAGCACCATTGCACCTTCTGCGGGCTGAACGGCTCCTTCATGCAGTTCCGCAGCAAGAGCCCGGACGTGTTCTACGACGAGATCATCGAACTGGCGCGCAAGCATCGGGTGTTGGACATGTACGTCGTCGACAACATCCTGGACATGGGGTACGTGAACACGGTGCTGCCGCGCATCATCGACAGCGGGTTCGACCTGCGCATGCACATCGAGATCAAGTCCAACATGCGGCGCGGCCAGCTCCAGACCCTCGCCGACGCCGGCCTGATCTTCGTCCAGCCGGGCATCGAGAGCCTCAACAGTCGGGTACTGACGCTGATGGACAAGGGCGTGACCGGCGGCCAGAACGTCCGGATGCTCCGAGACGCCGCCACCGTCGGCCTCTCGGTGGCCTGGAACTACCTGCACGGCTTCCCCGGCGAGGACGTCGAGGACTACGACGACGTGGTGGCCCAACTCGCCTCGCTGGAGCACCTCAACCCGCCCGTGGGCCCGTCCTCGCGGATCGCGATCGAGCGGTTCAGCCCGTACTTCAACAACCCCGGGCTCGGCTTCTCCGAACTGCGCGCCGCCGAACCGTACCGGCTCACCTACGATCTCCCCGACGCCGAGATGTTCGACCTGGCGTACGTCTTCGACGTGCCGCCCCGCGGGATCGGAGAGGACGTCGTCGACCGCCTCGACGAAGGCATCGCGCACTGGAAGCGGAACTACGCCGGCAGCCGTCTCACCCATTGCGATCTGGAGGACCGGATCGTCCTCGTCAGTAAACGGCGCGCGTTCGACTGGACGCACCTGGAACTGACCGACCCGTTCGAACTGGCCCTGTTCCGGCTCCTCGACCAGCCGCACACGGTGAAGGCGGCCGCCCGCAAGCTGCACGAGGAGCACCACGTGGGCGAGGACGCCCTACGGGAGGTACTGCGGCGGTGGCGGGCGCTCGGGGTGGTCTTCGAGGACAACGGCCAGTTCGTGCAGATCGCGCCCCCCGCGCTCAACGAGGAGTTCCTGCGGATCGACTTCATGCGGCACACCTCCGCCCGCGACGGCGAACTCGCCGCGACGACCGCCTGACGACTGCCCGAGAGGGACGACGATGACACCAGCACTCACCGGCACGGAACCCTTCACCGTGACCGCCTCACGGGACTACGACCCCGAGGTGGGCACACGGCCCGACATGTCCCTGGGCCGCTACGAGATCGACATGGCCGGCGGCGAGGCCGCCCGGCGGCTCTTCGCCGCCGGGGCCCGGCACGTCACCCTCCCTCGCCCGGTCGACGTGACGGACGCGGCCGACGCCGCCTGGTCGGTCCGGGCGCTCAGCTTCGTGGGCGACCTGTCCAGTCTGGCCATCTCGGTCGACTGGCAGCTCCACACCGGCCCGGACCCCGAGGCCTGGCGTCACTACGGCCATCTCCACCCGCCGACCGCCGTCCTCGGCACCGCCGACCCGGCCGCGACGGCACTCGCGTGGCGCAACGCGTACTACATCTGCAAGTGCATCTTCCGGTACGGCCCCGGGTTCATCCAGGTACGTGACCGGCGCTACGGCGAGCTGCGCCGCTTCACCATCGACGAACCGGACTACCACGAGGCCATCGCGACCCTTGTCGACGGTGCCCGCGCCGACGCGATCCCGGGGCCGATCCTGGACGACCTCATGGACGAGACTCTCGTCCTCCGTTTCGGCGACTGCCTCTGGTGGGCCCCGTACCGGGTCCGCCGCTGGTCGGAGGCACCGCTGGTGATCTGATCCCCGGGCCGACTCCGCCCGGGCGGGTGCGGGGGAAAACCGGGTGCGGCCGTTCGCACCGGCCTGGGATCATCCCGGGATGGTCCACCGACTCGAACCCCTGGTCATCCGGCACACCCATCGCATCCCCTGCCCCACAGGACCCGTCGGGGAAGGCGCCGTCGCGGCGCAGCAGTTCGACGCCGCGCTGATGTCCGTGGGCTTCAAGCTCTCGGCCGAGCTGCTCGCCCACTTGTCGGGGCTCTCCGAGGGCGCCGTCGTGGAGACCGCCGTACGGACGCTGGGCATCGTCCGGGAGATGGTCGGCGACCACGTCCGGCACAACGCGTACTTCATCGACTTCCCCGCCAACGTCCCGAACACCCTCGACTTCTGGATGCGGTGCATCCGGGACGCGCTCGCCGACGACACCACGCGCGCGAGCACGCTGGAGCAGCTGAGCGCCGGTGTGGTGAACCTGCTCACCCTCCCGTCGTACGGAAACGTCCGGCACACCTACGCCGAGATGCTCGCCCACCACGACGAGCTGATCGCCGCCGCGGGGCACCGTGTGACGGTCCTGCACCCGGGCGGCGCCCTCGACGCCGAAATCTCCTCCCTCTACCTGGCGTTGGCCGGCAGCACCACCCCACTCGGCGAGGACGGCCTGCACGACCTGGGGGTCCTCGCCGGCCACTGTGCCGACGGGCCGCAGCCCGAGGAGATCCCCGTACGGGAGAACCGCGCCGTGGTCAACCACGCCCGGCTGATGGCCGGTGCGGGCCTGCTGCTGGACACGGTCACCGATGTGCTCCGTCTGGCGTGCGCGCTTGTGGGGGGCGACGTCACGCTGCGGGAGCCGACGCGGCTGCGCACCGTGCCCCGATCGGTGCGCCGGGCGCTGCTCGCGGGCCTGGACGCGGTCGTCGCCGCGTCGCCGGCCAAGCTCGCCGACGTACACGCCCACCGCGAGCGGTGGAAGCGGCTCGGCGAGCGGCTCCACCCGCACGAGTACCCGCAATGGCCGCACGCGGCCGACGTGTTCGCCGTCGCCCGCGGCGAGAAGACGGCGCGCTCCCTGGACAGCCGCGTCGAGGACCTGCTCGCCCGGGGCGACACCACCGCCGCGGCCGAGCTGTTGAAAGCCGCACCGGGAAAGCTCTTCCGATCCCTGGACCAGTTGCTGCGCGACTCCTTCACCCAGGACGAGCGCGACGTCGTCGTGGCCGCCGCCGAGCAGGTCGTCCCCGAGGTCTCCGGCCGGGTCGTGCTGTCCGTGCGTCAGCACCTGCACAACCGTGAGCGGGAGACCGGCGAGCAGCGCGTGTTCGTCAACCGCCTCGGCCGTGCCTGGGTCGCCGAAGACGACCGCCGACCGGTGTACGCGCCCGAGCGCAAGCGGCTGATCGCCGCGCTCGACGCCGAGCTGCGCCGCCGGCTGCCCGCCGCGGCCCATCTGTTGATCGACCCGGACGTCCTGGACGTGGCGTTGCCACTGAGCGGCAACGCCACCGCGTCCGGGCTGGGCGTACTGCCGCGCGGCTCGGTGTCCCGCGTCGACGGAGAACTGCTGCGCTTCTTCGTGTACTGGAAGCAGAGCGAGCACTCCACCGACTACGACCTGTCGGCAGCGCTCCTGAACGCCGACTACTCGACCGCCTCCTGGCTGTCGTACACCCATCTGCGCGGGGTCGAGGGCGAGCACTCCGGCGACATCACGAACGCGCCGGACGGAGCCTCGGAGTTCATCAACCTGCGTCTGGGCGCTGTGCGCGCCGCCTGCATCGTTCCGCAGATCAACATCTTCTCCGGAGAGGGCTTCGAGGAGGTCGAGGAGTCGTTCTTCGGGTTCATGCTGCGCGACGGCGAACAGGAGGGACGCCCGTTCGAGCCGCGCACGGTACGCATGAAGTCGGAACTGCGCGGTCCGGGCCGGGTCGCCCTGCCGCTGGTCTTCCTGCGCGGTTCCGACGGCCGGTGGCGCGCCAAGTGGCTGAACCTCTACCTGAAGGGGACTCCGTCGTCGAACAGGGTCGAGGGCAACCGGGTGACGGTCGCGACGCTGCTGCGCGCCATCGTCGAGCGCGAGCATCTCACCGTGCGCCACCTCACGGAGTTGATGACCGGCAGCGCGACGACCGTCACCCTGTGGGACGGCGAGACGGTTCCGGCGGGACCCGTCACCTACATCGGCCTGGAGCGCCCCGCCGGCCTGCACCCGGGGTCGCGGATCGTCACTCCCGAAAACCTGCGTGACCTGATCCCCGCCTGACTGTTAGCGTGTCCGTGGCGAGGCCATGAAGGGGCTTCCTTCTCCACACTCCTTGAAACTAGTCCCTTCGCTTTCCTCGCCACCGACTTGAGGCCTCCGGCCGTCCCGCCTGTACGCGGGACGGCGGGAGGCCTTTCGCGTGAATCTCTGGGAGAAGCCGCTCGCCCTGTACCTGTTCACCTCATCCGCCCGCACCCGCCGCCTGTTCGAGCAGTACACCTCATCCGGCGCCGTGGTACACGACACCGGCCTCATCCACGTCGCCGCCACGGGCCCGCCGTTCGGCTCTGTGGGCGCCGGCGGCATCGGCGCCCATCACGGCGTGTACTCCTGGCGAGCCCCGCCGTTCGTGAGTCGGAACGACCTGTACACGTCTCCAGCAAGGGTGCGGAGGCCGGCTCTGCCCGAGGGGCTGGTCGGAACGCGCCGGGTCATGGCAAGATCCAAGGAGCGCCACAGCCCGACCCAGTGAGGGGATATCAGGCATGTCCGAGAAGCCGCAGACCCTGCCGGAACCGAGCGGACTGACGCTCGTCGGGGCCCCAGACAGCAGCCCGGCCCTGATCGGCGAAGCGACGGACGACGACATCCTGGGCACGCTCAGCCTGCGCTACGTGGGCGGTACGCCCGTTCTCGTCTCCACGGGTGGGACCCTCGTTCCCGCGCGACTGCCGGTCGTGGACGGGACGGGACGGCTCATCGGCACGTACGAAATGCCGGACCCGCAAGGCGCTCCGGCCGTCGCCAGGGCCGGCGGGCATCAGGTCGGCCTGGCCCTCGAACTGGAGCAGTAGCCCCACCTGCCGGAATCCGCGACCTGCTCCGGTCCCTGGACGAGCAGGCCCGCAGAGCCGGGCGACGGCCTGGGGCCGCCGCATCCGGCCCCGACCGTGCGGTGGGACCGGACTTCCTCCGGGGCGGCGTTCGGTCGAGGGGCGGCCTGTGCGCTTCCGGGAAGAGCGCGGCTTCCACGACACCGCAGATCCCTGGGAGCAGCCGCGGCACCCCTGCCAGGAGAACCCGTCCTGAGGTTCGTACGGGTCTCGCTTCCTCTGGCCTCCGCGAAGCCGCGGCCTTCCCTCACGCTCCCACCGGTACGCGACTGCCCTCAGCGTGCGGCGAGCCGCTCCAGCAGGGCAGCGCTTCGCGCCAACAACGCCCGCTCCTCTGGCGTGAGTTCGGCCTCAATGGCCTGCGCGAGCCAGCCGACCCGGCGGCCGCGCTCCGCTTCGAGCGCCGCCCGGCCCGCGTCCGTCAGCTCGACCAGCGACTTGCGGCCGTCCGTGGGGTGCGCACGGCGCGTGATCAGGTTCTGTTCCATGAGGAGCCCCACCGCCCGCGCCATCGACTGGGGGCGTACGCGCTGATCGGCGGCGAGGTCGCTGGTGGTCATGGCGCCGTCGCGGTCGAGTGCACCGAGCACCGCGACCTGGCCCAGCGGGATGCGGTCCTCGTGTGTGACGCGTCGGGTGAGCTTGCCCATCGCGGTGCGCAGTTCGGCGGCGATGGCGGCGGCTTCCGAGGTGGGCATAGGGCACTTTACCCCGCTGATCGGCACGGCTGTGCACCTGACCTGCACAGCAATGCTGTACAGCCAAACTGAGCAGCATTGCTGTAGGTTTATTGCTGTCGGGCCCAGCGCCAGCGTTGTCGCAGCCGAGGCCACGGCACACGACAACGGGAAGGACCTCCCATGTCCGCAAAGGCAGACGCGGCCGTCAACGCCGTCATCGAGACCGTCACCGCCCGCCGGATCATCGACAGCCGGGGCAACCCCACGGTCGAGGTCGATGTCGTTCTGGCGGACGGGTCCCTGGGGCGTGCGGCCGTTCCCTCCGGAGCCTCCACCGGTGCCCGCGAGGCGGTGGAACTGCGCGACGAGGACTCCTCGCGCTGGCACGGCAAGGGCGTCGACCGCGCGGTGGCCCACGTCAACGGGGAGATCGCGGCGTCCGTGCGCGGCCGGGACGCTGCGGACCAGGAGGGCCTCGACGCCGCGCTGATCGCCCTCGACGGCACCGCCACGAAGTCCCGCCTCGGCGCCAACGCGATCCTCGGCGTCTCCCTCGCTGCCGCCAAGGCCGCGGCGGCGGCCCACCGCCGGCCGCTCTACCGATACCTCGGCGGTGCGGACGCCCACCTCCTGCCGCTGCCGATGATGAACATCGTCAACGGCGGCGCCCACGCCGACAATCCCCTGGACTTCCAGGAGTTCATGATCGCCCCCGTCGGCGCGGACACCTTCGCCGAAGCCGTCCGCATGGGTAGCGAGGTCTTCCACACCCTGCGCCGCGAACTGCTGGCCGCCGGGCACTCCACGGGCGTCGGCGACGAGGGCGGCTTCGCTCCCGCGCTGCGTACCGCCGAGGAGGCGCTCGACTTCGTGATGGCCGCCATCGAGCGCACCGGGTACCACCCCGGCACGGACATCGGCCTGATCATGGACCCGGCGTCGTCGGAGTTCTTCCGCGACGGGGTGTACGACTACGCGGGGGAGGGCGTGCGCCGCACCCCCTCCGAGAACGTCGACTACCTGACCAAGCTCATCGACGCCTACCCGATCGTCTCCATCGAGGACCCGATGGCGGAGAACGACTGGGACGGTTGGCGCGAGCTGACCGCCCGCGTCGGCGACCGCTGCCAGCTCACCGGCGACGACGTGTTCTGCACCAACGAGACGCTGCTCCGCGAGGGCATCCGCACCGGCGTCGGCAACTCGATCCTGGTCAAGGTCAATCAGATCGGTACCCTGACCGAGGCGCTGGCCGCGGTGGCCACCGCCCACCAGGCCGGCTGGACGGCTGTCATGTCGCACCGCTCGGGCGAGACGGAGGACACCACCATCGCGGACCTGGCGGTCGCCACCGGCTGCGGCCAGATCAAGACCGGATCGCTCTCCCGCTCCGACCGAACGGCGAAGTACAACCAACTGATCCGCATCGAAGAGGAACTGGGCGACTCGGCGCGCTACGCGGGCCGCTCCGCACTGCGTCGGGCGTGAACAGTACGCGGAGGTAGGGACCAGCCGGGCCCCCGATCATGCGGGGGCCCGCCGCGGCGACGACGAAGCGGCTGCGGATCTTGGTGAGGGTCTGGTCGACGGGGTGCTTGGCCACCTGGGCATCGGGGATCCGCCTCCACACCTCCTCGAAGGTAAAGACTGGGCAATGTCGCGGGTCGATGCGTGGTCGGCGTTCTCCTGAAGGGAGTACGAGGCGCTCAACTCCCCATGTCGGGGCAGGGCCCGCACCTTGGGAGCGAGGTAATCATGTGTGAACTTCTGAACCGCATCTGGTCCCGCCCGCGCCGGGAATGGACCCGGGTCGTGCGGAAGGAACTGCCCGCGCTGGCCGCGGGGATCGTGGGGGAGCTTCGGGACGGCATTCCCGGTGTCTCCACCCGGATCGAGGGCATCGACGACGAAGTCGTCCGGCAGCGGGTGGAGTCGGCCCTGCTGGCCGCCCTCGGGTACCGCGAACCCTCGGTATCCCGACAGGATGAGGTGAATCCTCGGCAACAGGACGCGCACGGAGGCGGCTCGTTGCCCACCCTCAAGGCGATCCCTTCCCAACGGCTCGCCACAGGGCCCGAACACGCTCGACGAGAACTCTTCGCCGCTCTCACGTCTGACACGCGCATCTCCGAAACAGCCCTGGCGGAACTGGCCGGGGCGGCCCGCTGGCCCCTGCCCGCCTCCGTACGGGCCATCGCCCTGGCATCGCCCGGCGAAACCCAGCAACTCGCGGCCGTCCTGGACGACGCCCTGGCCGGACTGGTCAACGGCCAACCCTGCCTCCTGGTCCCCACCCCCGACCCCGAGGCCCGCACCACACTCGAAGGCTCCCTGCGCGGCCGATTCGCCGCCGTCGGCCACCCCGTCCCACCCCGCGACACCGCCTCCTCCCTCCGCTGGGCGGTGCGCCTGCTCAACCTCACCCCCACCCGGTCCGGCCCCGACGCACGCGCCGTGTTCGTCGACGACCACCTCTCCACCCTCATGCTCCTCCAGGACGAACCCCTGGCCCAGGCCCTGGCCGCACGCTGGCTGCGCCCCCTGGCCGACCTCACACCCCGCCAGAGCGAACGACTCGAAGTCACCCTCCTCGCCTGGCTGGAAGGCGGCGGCGCACCCGAAGCCGCCAAGGCCCTCAGCGTCCACCCCCAGACCGTCCGCTACCGCATGCGGCAACTGGAGAAGCTCTTCGGCGCCGGACTGCGCGACCCCCGCACCCGCTTCGAACTGGAGATGGCCCTGCGCAGCCGGCGCCTCATGGCCCAGGTCAGGCGCCAACACTCCCGAGTGACCCGCAGAGCCCGCGTCGTCACCGCCGAATTCCGCCCACCGCTCGGCGCCGGACGCATGGCCCGAATCAACGGCCTGTAAACCCCCGGACGACACCTCCCCCTCCCCAAGGAACCGGCCCTCTCCCCGCGCAAGTGCGGGGAGAGGGCCGGTTCCTTGGGCGTCCGCGACCGCGGCCGTTCCCGCTGTCTTGTCGGAAGATCACAAGTTCCGCCCCGGCCCGTCCGCTCCGGGTTACGCTCCCGCTCCGGGTTCCTCGACAGCTGCGCCTCCCGGGCCACCACGTCG
Source organism: Streptomyces sp. NBC_01426 (assembly GCF_036231985.1). GTDB lineage: Bacteria > Actinomycetota > Actinomycetes > Streptomycetales > Streptomycetaceae > Streptomyces. Next base: position 330,122 of record NZ_CP109500.1, on the reverse strand, counting down.
AAGACCCGGTCCTGCCGTGAGATGGCCATCCGGCTGCGGATGTGCTCCGCACCACGTACGCCGATGGCGCCCCGACCGCACCTGCCTCCGCCTCGCACGCCCTCTGACGGAAAGCCCTGCCCTGTTGACCCTGGCCGATCACCCGACCGCCGTCCCGCCGTCCGCCACGTACGGCGCCGTACTGGGCAGCCGACACGTCGTTCGTCTGCTCGGCGGCACTCTCACCGGGCGTCTGCCCAACAGCATGGTTCCCGTGGGACTCGTCCTGTGGATCACCGACGGCGGCGGGTCCCTCGCGTTCGCCGGCCTGCTCGCCGCGCTGTACGGGCTGGCGTCCGGGCTGTCCCAGCCGGTCAAGGGCAGGCTGATGGACCGCCAGGGCCAGACCCGTGTATCGGCACCGGCGGTGCTGCTCAACGCCGGCTGCCTGGCCGCGCTCCCGTTGATCGGGGCGGGAGGGCACCCGGCGGTGCTGACCGCGGTGGTGGGGTTCGCGGGTCTGGTCACCCCGCCGCTGGAGGCAGGACTACGAGCGCTGTGGCCGACGGTCCTGCCCGACCTCGGGCGGCGCCGAGTGGTCCAGGCCCTCGACACCGGCTCGCAGGGACTTCTGTACATCGCCGGCCCCCTGCTCGCCTCGTGGCTTGCGACCGCGTACGGGCCCGACACCGCCTTGACCGCGACCGCCGCCCTCACCCTCGTCGGCACGGCGGTCGTGCTGACCGCCGCACCGTCGCAGGCCTGGCGTCCCGCCGCCGACGGGGCGACCGGAAGCGAACGGCTGATGAGCGCGGGCCTGACCCTGCTGTTCACCGCGCTGGCGGGAACGGGGTTCGCTTTCGGAGCGATGAATGTGTGGTCCGCGGGCATGGCCGCCACCCACGGCCTGGCCATGCTCTCCGGCGTGCTTCCCGCCGCGTTCTCCACCGGCAGTCTCCTGGGCAGCCTGATCTACGCCCGCCGGGCGCGGCCCGGCCCGACCTCCACCCAGCTCATCACCACCAGCGCCCTGTTCCTCCTCGGCTGGACGCCTCTGCTCGCCCAGCCCGGCCCCCGCACGGCCATCGCCCTCACGGCGATCCCGGGACTGTTCTTCACCTTGATCATCACCAACGGGTTCCACACCGTGGACGTTCTCGCTCCCGCCTCTCGCACCACCGAGGCGTACGCCTGGCTGATCCTGTCCGTCGGCACCGGCCAGGCCGCCGGAACCGCGCTCGCCGCAGCTCTCGCCGCACGCCCCGACGCGCTCGCCGGGCTTCCCGCCGCAGGCGCCGCCACCGCGCTCACCATCCTCGTCCTCGCCCGCCGCAAGCTCGGTCCAGGCCGGCGCCTCGGACGCCATCGACGCCACGGCCGCCACCGGAAGCTCCACGTCAACTCCCCTCGGCACGAGGCCGGTACCCGCATGACCGTCGTCGGCAAGCCAGGTCACCAGAGGGTGGGGAACGGGTCTCCGGCGTGTGCGTCGGTCGCCGGGAAGGAGCAGCGGCTCGCCGCGACGCGAGGCCGGGAGCAGCAGGCCGGGCCCGCTCGGGCGGAGCAGTTCAAGATGTCGTCGCCGGAGGGAGCTCGGGCGACGGTCTCCGGGTGAATTCCCGGTTCCAACCGGTGCGAGATCGGCCACCGGTCTGAGGTGAGGCCGCAACGGGAGCCGCTCACCCGGCTTTGACCGCGAATGCTGCACGCAGCGGAACACTGAACACCGTCGAACGAGGCATCACCCGCCTCGGCGGGGTGCGGCCTGGCCAACCGAACGGATGAACTCGCCCTCGTCCACCAGGCCGCACTCCGCCTCGCCGGCACCCTCATCCGGACCCGCCGCCGGCCAGGGGAACTGGCCGGGCGTCAGGCCTGGTGCGGCGAGAGCGCGAGGAGTCGGGCGCGCTGGTTGGGGCCGAGTCCCTGGATGCGGCGGGTCTCGGAGATGTCGAGCTTGGCGAGAAGTCGTTCCGCGCGCACGGAGCCTATGCCGGGCAGCGATTCGATGAGGCGGCGTATCCGGATCCTGCCGACCACGGCGTCATCGCGCTCCAGCAAGGAAGCCAGGTTCAGGTCGCCGGTCTTCAACGCGGTCATCAGTTCACTGCGTTCCTTGCGGACTGCGGCGGCTTTTCGGCGGGCTTCGGCCCTCTGGGCCGGGGTGAGTACGGGCATTGCCATGGCGTGATCCCTTCGTCGTAGGGAAGTACTTAACACCCTGACCTGCCCGGCGGGGCGATATGCGGCGGTTTTTGTCATCAACCGACATGCGGACGCGCCGACATGACGGTCGGGGTGCGCTCGGTGTCGTGGATGAAGAGGTTCACCGACGAGCGGCGGACACGCACAGCCGGCGTCGGCGGAGTTTCCCGCAGGCGGCCCATCGTGGCCGGGGGCACCTCAGTCTCGGGACGAGGGTGTGGCCAGGGTGTGACGAAAGATACACGGGTCGCAATAAACCCAACTTTTGTCCCTTCCGTCTCTCATTCGGATCGGGTTCTGACCAGCCCTGATTCGAGCATCACTCGCGGCTGGAGACGGAGAGCGGTGCTGACGCCCCGAGAACGAGCCCTGCCGGGCCGACGCACCGAAAGAACCGATACATGACGCCCAGGCAGCACCGAACCAAGCCGTCCCGCAGACACTTCATGCTGACGTCCGCGGCGGTGGCGCTCGTCGGAGCCGCCGGGTACGGGGTGGCTTCCTGGCCGGGCGGAACGGAGGAGGCGGACGACGGCGCGGGAACCGACAGCGCGCAGGAGATTCCCCTCGTGAGCAGCGAATCGGTCATGCAGATCGTCGCCCACCCGGACGACGACCTGTTCTTCATGAACCCGGACACGGGCCACTCGGTGCGCTCCGGCCGCCCGATGACCTCGGTGTACGTGACGTCCGGGGAGGCCGACGGCGTCAACGCCCCCGGGCGCGCGTCCGCGGGGCACCCCATGCCGCCCGCCGACCGGCCGCAGTACGCCGAGGCCAGGCAGAACGGCATACGCGCGGCATACGCCCAGATGGCGACCGGAGACAAGACCAGCCCCTGGACCCGTACCTCCATACCCACCACCGGTGGCGGCACCGCCGAGTTGGACACCCTCCAGGCACACCCCCAGATCAACCTGGTCTGGATACAACTGCGCGAAGCCCGCGAGATGTACAAGGACGTACCGCACAGCCTGCGCGGCCTGTGGAACGGCCAGACCCCCTCGCTGGAGCCGTTCCTCGCATCCGGCACCCCGGCCCAGCCCATCAGCTACACCAAGGACCAGCTCGTCGACGCGCTCGTCGGCCTGATGCAGCGCTTCCGCCCCACCCATATACGCACCCTGGACCCCACCCCGGCCCGCGAGGGCGTCAGGCATCAGATCATCGACCACCAGGACCACGTCTTCAGCGCCCGTTTCGCCCAGGCGGCGCTCCAGAAATACGCCGCCCTCTCCGGCCACCCGAACTTCACCGTCCAGACCTACCTCGGCTACAACACCAGCTACCTGCCGCACACCCTTGACAAGGCGGGAGCGGATGCCAAGGCGGAGACGGTGAAGACATACGCCTGGATGGATCCGAAGGACAACTACTGTGGCAGCCCGGCGGGTTGTGGCGACCGCAAGGTCTCCAACCGCCCGTACGGCAACAACTGGGCCCAGTCGATCCGCTACTCCCGCGCGAATTCCACCAGTTGGCTCCAGCCCGGCGAGGACGGCAGCCTGTGGGCGTTCGGCGTCCTCGACCAGAAGCTCGCCGTCTGGCACAAGCCGTCCGGCACGAACGACACGTGGGCGGCCCCGAAACTACTGGCGGCGGACGGGCTGCTCGACGGCGGCCTCACCTCGGTACGGCTGCCCGACGGGCGCATCGCCGTGTTCGGCACCTGCACCCACCTGGGCCGGGGTGCCGACTACCGTCGTGAGATCGTCACCACGGTCCAGCAGCGCCCCGGGGGCGACTTCGGCCCCTTCCGCCCGCTCGGATCGCCGCCCCAGAGCGGCGCCAGCGTCCTGTCCGACCTGTCGGCCCCGGCCCCCGCCGTCGACGGCTCCGGCCGCCTCGCGGTGTTCGTGCGCGGGGGAGACCTCAGGCTCTACCAGATCGAGCAGGACGCAAAGGGGAAATGGTCCGGGTGGAGCGACCTGGGTGGCACCGGCCTGCACGGTGACCCGGCCGCCACGACCGACAGCGCCGGCCGCATCCACGTCGTCGCCGCCACCCCGAAGTCCGTGCTGATCTGGGCCCAGTCCACACCCGGTGCCCCTCTCTCGGCCCGTCCCCAGCAGAGCGGCCTGCCCGCGACCACGGTCAGCGGACTCTCCGCCCGCGCCGACGGCGACGGGGTGCGGGTGTTCTTCCGCAAGCCCGACTCGGGCGCCGTCCAGACGGCCGTGCTCGACGGCTCGGGCCGCCCGGTCGTGCTCGACCTGGGTGGAGTCGGGGGCTACGGCGCGGTGGGCCTGTGCGGCCCGGCCATAGCCGGCCGCGGCCCCGACGGCACCCTCGGTACGACCCTGATCGGCAGCGGCACACCGCGATGGACCACCGCCCAACTCCTCATATCGGGTGCCCCCGCCGGCGTTCGGACCGGATCGGACGGCTTCCTCACCGTGCTGGGCCTCGATGCCAAGCTCTACTGGGCCCGGGCTTCCGACGCGGACGCGCCGAAGTGGAGGCTCGCGCCCGGGTAGTCAAAGGCCGCTCGCGCGGCCTCTCGCACCCTCGCGCACCAGCACGAACAGGGGCGCTGCCCGAGTGTCCGCACGGTGGAAGTCGCCCCCGTCTTGATAACTTTTGCTGCCTTACCGATGCGAGCCGAATCCCGCCCGGTTCGCAGGTGTCCGCCGTTCGGGATCTACCGGAAGAGAACGCGTGAAACGGCGGCAGCAATTTCTGAGCAGGCGTCACCCTTGGTGGGTGCTGGGCGTGATGGCCTGCGCTTCGTCGATGATCGCCATCGATGCCTTGGTGGTGCTGGTCGCTCTTCCCACCATCCAGCGGAGTCTGGACGCCTCGTCCACCGGCCTCCAGTGGATCATCAGTGCGTATCTGCTCAGCTTCGCCGGTATGAGCGTGATCGGCGGACGCATCGGCGACATCCTGGGGCACGAGCGCACCTTCCGCCTCGGAACGCTGTTGTTCGTCGTGGCGTCGATCGCCGCAGGTCTGGCCCAGTCCGAGGCCTGGCTCATCGCCGCGCGCGCGGCCCAGGGGGCCGGTGCGGCGGTCCTTCGCCCCGCATCCCAAGTGCTCATCTTCAAGGAATTCGGCCGCCGGGATCGGGGCCAGGCCATGGGCATCTCGTCCAGCATCTCCACCCTCTTCTACGGGGCGGCTCCCCTGATCGGGGGTCTGCTGACGACGGCGTTCTCCTGGCGCGCGATCTTCTTCATCAACCCGCCCATCGGCATCGTCGCGGTGGTCCTCGCGCGTCTCCTGCTCACCGATGAGCCGCCACGGCGCGAACGAGTGGACTGGGCGAGCGCTCCCCTGCTGATCGGCGCTCTGGTGTGCCTGGTACTGGCTCTCATGCAGGCGCGGTACTGGGGGTGGTCCTCGGCCACCGTCATCTCGCTGCTCGCCGCCGGGGCCACGCTGATGACGCTCCTGGTGGTACGCGAACGCCGGATCGCCCATCCGCTCCTCCACTTCGAGTTGTTCGCCCACAAGGAATTCGCGGTGGGAGCCGCCGTCATCTCCACGGTGCGTTTCGCTTTCGTCGGGTTCGCGGTGTTCGGGGTCATCTGGCTGCAGGACGTCGTGGGAATGTCCCCCTTCGAAGCCGGTGTCGCCGTACTGCCGCTCACCCTCCCCACGGTCGTCTTCGCGCCCCTCGGCGGAAGGCTCTGCGATCGGCTGGGGCCACGCGTCCCCCTCGGCATCGGCATGGGTCTGTGCGTGGGCGCCATGCTGTCCGCGGCGGGGGCACTTCACCGGCAGGACTACGGCTGGCTGGTGACCTCCTACTGCGTGATGGGCATCGGCATGGGGCTCTGCGTCAGCCCGGCCTGGATCACCGCGCTGGGCAGCACCTCCCTGCGGATGCGCGGCTACGCGGCGGGAGTCATCCAGACCGGCCGGGAGATGAGCGCGGCTCTGGGGCTGGCGGTCATGGGCGCGATCGTGGCCCATCTGCAGAGCTCCCGGCTGAGGCAGATCCTCCAGCAGGACGGCCGGCTCCCCGCCGACGGCTTCGACCGGATCGAGCGGTCGATCGGCAAGGCGGTCGCGGCGGCCCGGCACGGCTCACCCCTGCCCACCGGGATCCCCGCCGATCTGCTCCCGGGACTCAAGGGCGCGGTCACCACCGCCGTGTCGGCCGCGTTCTACGTGGGTGCGGCGGTGCTGTTCACCGCGGCCGTGGCGGTTGCCTTCCTTCCCGGGAAGTCGGAGTTCGCCGAGTCGAGCCGGAAGTCGGACGATCCCGTGTGAGGGACGGGGCGACACGCCACCCGTTCAGCGTTCCTCGCACAGATCGCGGAGCGTGGCGACCAGCGTGTCGTGGGCCAACGGAACCCTGTACGCGTTGGCGGGGGCCGTTCGGGCAGCGGAGAGTTCCTCGAACGCGGCGGCCGCGAACCGGTCCGCGGTCGCCGGTGCGCCCCGCAGGACGGCTTCCGCACGCGTCGCGCGCCACGGCTTGGTCGCCAGTCCGCCGAAGACGATGCGCGCGTCCCTGATCCTGTCCCCGTCGGTATCGACCGCGACGGCGACCGACACCAGCGCGAAGGTGAAAGAGGCCCGGTCGCCGACCTTGCGGTAGCGGGAGCGGGCCGCCATCGGGAGCGCGGGCAGCTCCACCGCCGTGATCAGTTCCCCGTGTCCGAGCACGGTGTCGCGCTCCGGGTGCTTCCCGGGCAGCCGGTACAAGGAGGTGACGGGGATGCGGCGAGTGCCCGCGCGACCCCGTACGCACACCATCGCGTCCACGGCGCACAGGGCGACGGCCAGGTCGGAGGGGTGCACGGCCGCACAGCTCTCCGAAGCGCCCAGCACGGCATTGTGCTCGGTGTGTCCCTCCGCAGCCGCACACCCGGATCCCGGGTCCCTCTTGTTGCACCGGGTTTCCACGTTCAGGAAGTAGGGGCACCGCGTGCGCTGCATCAGGTTCCCCGCCAGGGTGGCCATGTTGCGCAACTGAGGTGAAGCACCGGCCAGGAGCGCCTGCGAGACAACGGGATAGTGCTCGCGTACCTCGGGATGGGCGGCCAGATCGGCGTTGCGGACCGTGGCTCCCATGCGCAGACCGCCGCCGGGGAGCACGTCGACGCTGTCCAGGGACAGGCCGGTGACGTCCACCAGCAGAAGCGAGTCGACGATGCCCAGCTTGAGGTGGTCGAAGAGGTTCGTGCCGCCGGCCACGTACACGGCCCCGGGATCGTCCTCGACCAGCGCGACGGCCTCCCGCACGGTGGAGGGACGCTCGTAGCGGAACGGCTTCATGTCCCGATTCCCGGTGCCTCCGCGTCCATCAGACGACGCACACTGAGCGGCAGGCTGCGGATCCGGTGGCCGGTGGCGTGATGGACGGCGTTGGCTATGGCGGCCGCCGTCCCGACGATGCCGATCTCGCCGACGCCCTTGGAACCCATGGGGCTCGTGTGGAAGTCCTCCTCGTTGACGCAGACCGCCTCGATCTCGGGGGCGTCGGCGAAGGTCGCCACGTGGTAGGCGGCCAGATCACGGGTGTGGAAATGCCCGTACGTCTGATCGATGACACCCTCCTCGCACAGCGCCATCGAGAGGCCCATGACGATGCCCCCCACCAACTGCGAGCGCACGGTGACGGGATTGATCACGCGGCCCACGGCGAAGACGCCGAGCATGCGCGGCACCCGGATCTCCCTGGTCGACGTGTCCACGGTCACCTCGGCGAATTGTGCCCCGAACGCGTGCTGGGAGTGACTGCGCGGCGTGGCGAGTTCGTCGAGGGTGTCGGCGCCGGCTTCGAGGCCGCCTTCCGGTACGCGGCCGCCGCATCGTCCGATGGCGGTGCGCAAGGCCTCGCAGGCGCGTACCACCGCCGTGCCCCACGACGTCGTTCCGCTCGAGCGCCCGGCCCAACTGGCCGAGGGGTACGCGCTGTCGCCGACCTCCACCGTGACGTGATCCACGTCGACGTGCAGGGAGTCGGCAGCGATCTGGGCCAGGACCGTGCGCGCCCCGGTACCGATGTCGACCGCCGCGATGCGCACGGTGTAGTGGCCGAGGCCATCGGTGCGCGCGCTCGCCCGGGAGGGGAACCGGTACTGCGGAATGGTCGACGCGGCGACGCCCATGCCCACGAGCCGGCGCCCGTCGCTGCCCTCCGTCCGGAGGCGATCCCGTTCGGCCCAGCCGAACCGCTCCGCGCCCAGACGCAGGCAGGCGGCGAGGTTGCGCGTACTGAAGGGCCGGCCGCTGTGCGGATCGTTCGCGGTGTCGTTGCGCAGACGCAGCTCGACCGGGTCGACGGAACACGCGACGGCGAGTTCGTCCATGGCCGACTCCAGCGCGAACATCCCCGGGCATTCGCCCGGCGCACGCATCCACGTCGGAGACGGAACGTTCAACCTCACCCGCCAGTGCCTGGTCTCCCGGTTCGGCGCCGCGTACATGGTGCGCGTGGGCGCGGCCGAGTACTCGCAGTGGTCACTCGTCAAGGACGTCTGCTCGAAGGACACATGGGACACCGCCAAGAGGCGTCCGTCGGCCTCGGCCCCGAGACGGATGCGCTGGATGGTCGGCGTCCGGTGTCCGGCGATGACGCTGAGCTGCTCCCGGGTGAGGACGGTCTTGACCGGCCGGCCGACGGCGAGTGCCGCCAACGCGGCGAGGACGAGATGGGCTCTCGGCGCGGCCTTCGAACCGAAGCCTCCCCCCACGTGACGGGCGATGACACGTACCTGGTCGGGCCTGATCCCGAAGAGGCGCGCGAGGATGTCACGCGTCCCTGACGGCCCTTGTGTGGTGTCGTGGACGGTCAGCGCGCCGTCGTGCCAGTACGCGACCGTCGCGTGCGGTTCGAGGGCATGGTGGTGAAAGGGGGGAGTGGTGTAGGTGGCCTCGATCCGTACCGGAGCGTGCGACAGGGCCGATTCCACATCGCCGTGCGAGCAGTCGGTGGGAAAGAAGGGGCCATGGTCCGGCGGCCGGTGGAACCCGTCGCACGCGGTGTCCAGGCTGAGGCGGTGCGAGCCGGCGGCGTAGTCGACGCGCACCATCCGTGCCGCCTCGCGGGCGATCTGAGGGGACTCGGCGACGACCGCGGCGACGAACTGACCCCGATGGACGATCGAAGGGGACTGGAGGACGGCGAGGTCGGCGCCGGCCGTCCCGTACAGACGTGGGCAGTTGGCGCCGTGGAGCACGGCCAGCACTCCGCGATGGGCGAGGGCCTCCTCGGGGTGTACGGCCGTGACCCGCCCGTGAGTGATCTCCGCCGGAACCACCGCCACGTACGCGAGGTGCGGCAGTGCCACGTCGCCGGCGTAACGAGCGCCGCCCGTGACCTTCTCCCGTGCCTCCCGTCGGGGCAGGGGCGCGCCGATGGACGCGCGCGTCACGGCGCCACGTCCGTGATCGCTGCCACGATGTTCTGGTACGCGCCGCAGCGGCACAGATTTCCGCTCATGCGCTCCCGGATCTCCGGCCCCGTCAGTACGGGCACGGGTGGGGTCCGCCCGGTGACGGAACTGGGCCATCCCCGGGCCACCTCGTCGAGCATCCCGATCGCGGAGCAGAGTTGCCCGGCGGTGCAGAAGCCGCACTGGAAGGCGTCACGGGCGACGAACGCCTCCTGCAGGGGATGGAGATCCGCCCCGCCCAGAGCTTCCACCGTCATGACGCGTGCGTTGCCGCACGCCACGGCGAGCGTCAGGCAGCCGTACACGCGCCGACCGTCGACCAGCACGGTGCAGCATCCACAATGGCCGCGCTCGCAGCCGGCCTTGGCCCCGGTCAGGCCGAGATGATCCCGTAGAAGGTCCAGGAGCGACAGCCTGGTGTCGATCGTCAGACAGCGGTCTTCTCCGTTGACGTTCAGCGCGATGTCCACGTGGACGGCCGGGAGTGCTTCGTCAGCCTCGGGTGACCGTGTTCTCACCGCTCTCACCATGGGGCACGACCCCCGTTCAAGCGCTGCGGGCCCGGCCCGCACCTGCACCCGCGGGCGGACTCTCGCATGTCCCGCGGCTCCACGTTACGCCGCTACTGGATCTTTCGCCTTCCGAACGGAAGGGCCCGGGACGCCAGGGCGTCCGCCTCGTCAGCCACTGACACACCCGAGGCCTGCTCAGGGCGAGTGTCCGTTTCGATCCCCGATCCCCGATCCCGACGCTTGACTTTCCCAGTGGGAAAGTGGGACGCTCACTTTCCCGTCAGGAAAGTGAGGTATCGCCATGGCCGACATCACTCCGGAGCAGGCCGGCATTGCCCTTGAGGCAGCCGAGCGCGCCCGTTACCAGGTCGCCGAGGAGGTGGGCCTGCCACGCGGCTACTGGTGGTCGATGGCCGCCGGATGGATCCTGCTGGGGGTACTCGGCAGCGTGGCCTCCCCGTGGCTGGCGGGGGCCGCGACCCTGGCCTTCGGCATGGGGCACGCGGTGCTCGCGTCACGGTTGCTCGATGGGCGCCGTCGAACCGGTCAGGTACGGGTCAGCAGGACGGTCGCCGGTCGCCGCGTCCCCTTGATTGTGATCGGCATGCTGCTCGTGCTCGTCGTGGTCACCATCGCGGCGGCGCTCGCGCTCGACGCCGACGGAGCCGAGCACGCCGGCATCTGGGCGGCCGTGCCGGTCGCGGCGGTCATCGGCTTCGGCGGGCCGGAGACGCTGCGCGTACTGCGCCGATGGGCGCGGGCATGACGAATGCGCGTTTCGACGAACTGATCCATCCCAGCACCCGGCTGTCGCTGGTGGCGACACTGGCAGCGGTCGACTGGGCGGAGTTCGCCTTCCTCAAGGATCGGGTCCAGCTCTCCGACTCGGCCCTGTCCAAACAGCTCACGACACTCGAAGAAGCCGGCTACGTCGCCACGGAACGCCGCCTCAGCGGAAGTCGGCACAAGCGCTACGCGCGGCTCACCGGCGCAGGGCGAGACGCCTTCAACGGCCACATCGCGGCACTGCGCGCGATCCTGGCCGCCGGAGCCCCAGCTGAAGGCCCGCAGCTCTGAAGCATCGTCAGTGGGGCTGCCCAACGCCCCCGACCGGATCACGGCCGGGGGCATCGTTGGCCGTCGACTACCGTGTGGTGCCCGGATCGCGGGCTGGGTCTGCGGGCCTGGCCGCGGCGCGAGCCAGGATCACCGGGCTGTCACCGTCGTCCGGTGCCGGTCCGCTCGTGTTCACCGGCCCCGTCTCAGGGTCGTATCCGAAGGTGTGGAGGGGAAGCTCTACAGGCACGTCCACTTGCTCGAACCTCCGTACTGCAGATATCCGCTGACGTTCGTTCCGTCCGTGGCGGTAGCGTACCCGCGCGCCTCCAGCCGGTACGACTTCTGGCCGTACGAGGCCGGATGGCTGCACCACACCATGAAGATCGTGTCGTTGTGTTGGGCCGAGGTGTACGGGCCGACGATGCTGCCGGTGATCCGCGCCCACCCGCCGTTATTCCAGGCGAACTGCCCGTTCGTGTGCTGGTTCACGAACGATCCGCTGCAGTCCTGGTTCGTGGTCCCTTGCAGGTCGCCGAGGTTCCAGTCCCGCAGGCCTCCTACGTACAGCGTGCACAGCAGCGCCGCCGTCCCGTTCGGCGACGCCGCGGCTTTGTCGGTCTTCGCGGCCTCGGCGGTGCGGGCAGCATCGACGAGCGACTTCGGGATGAAGTTGGCCGGGTCCTGTGCCTTCGGGTCCGACAGGTCCAGGGTCGGCGATTGGTACGTACGGCCCGCGCCGTCGTACCCGAAGTGGACGACCTTGCCCGTAACGGGCTTGCCGGTCGAGGTCGGGGCAGCGGATGCCTTCGCGTCGGCCGACGGGGTCGGCGCGGCAGCGGTCGCGCCGGCGCTCATCGCGAAGACGAGACCGATCGCGGTCCCTGCAGTGGCCAGTGTGGTGGAGAGACGCATGCGAACAACTCCAAGGTGCCGCGAGTCGCGGGGGCCTGGTGCCCCCGGTGGGGCGACAACCGTGGGTGACCGTAGGCACAGAGGCCGTGAAGCGCCCATAGGTCACCGGGCGTGCCGGCCCGAACCTGCCGGAGAGTGTCCGATTCCGGGCTGATTCCGGACACCCGCACGCAGCCCCGCCCGTACCCGGACAGAGCTCCCCGTCGTTCCTCTCCGCGTCACAAGAGATGCGCCGCGGACGTGTTGCGCGGTCCCGGAAGCGCGGCCTCCCGGGCTCTGGAACCCCCGGAGGCGCGCCTGGCGGTGATGCTCGCGGTGATGTGCGACGGGATGACTGGTTCCCGTCATTTGTCCGCTGTGGGCGGCCTGTGGGGCCTGCCCCTGCCGCACGCACCCCACGTGCCTTTCCCTGCGTCAACAGCGGGCGTCCCACCTCCAAACCCTTCCCCATAAACGCGTGCAGAATGACCGGATCGTTGCGGCAAAGTCATGGTGACTATTCCCGCACTGCTACAGTTTTCTTCCCGTACATCTTTCGGCTCCCGACTCGGGCGCCACGCATGGTGATACGGAAGGTCGTGAAAGGGGGCCGTGTTTCCGGGGGATGGGCCGGCTTTCGCGTGTCCTGTGGCACTCGCATGCCGGTACGCGGGTCCCTTATTCGATGTCCCTGCACGTGCAATAGGTGAATCGGGGAGTCGGCATGCCCGCCGGCGCATGCGCCGGCGCGCCCTTGACCCCCTCCACCAGGCCCTCACGGGAGGTGTCCTTGTCCATTCAGCACACTCGCTCGATGCTCGCGCGCGGCCTGAGTGTTCTGCGTTGCTTTCGGCCGGGTGAACCAGAACTCCAGCTGTCTGAGATAGCGCGCAGAGCCGATATGCCCAAGGCGACCGCCCATCGGATCATCTCGGAACTCGTTGAGGAGGGAATGCTGGAGCGAGGTGAGAGGGGATTACGACTGGGCGTTGCTCTTTTCGCGCTGGGTGCACGCGTTCCCCGGCAGCTCACGCTGCGCAGTCTGGCTTTTCCGTATGCGGAACAGCTTCATCATGTCACTCGTGGGAGCGCTTTCATTTTCATTTCCGACGCGTCCGGCCCGGACGCGGCGTTGGTGGACGCGGTACGTCGCGCCCATGGCGCGGGCGCCGAAGTCGGGGTCGAGGACGAGGCCCGGGCGTCGGTGCAGGCCGCGACGCGGATCTTCAAGGCGTTCGCGGCCGGCCCGTCCGTGCCCCTCTCGGCCGGGTGGGAGGAAGCGGAAGGGGAAGCCGGGCGCGTACGCCACCAGGGGTTCGTGGCCGTGCGCGGAGCGAGCGGCGCCGTCGGCATCGCGGCTCCCGTGCTCACGGCGTCGAGCACGGCGGTGGGGGCCTTGGCCGTCACCGGCCCGCAGGGGCGGCTCCAGGTCGTCGGGGCCGTCTCGCACCTGAGGGCGGCGTGCGCCGCCGTCTCCCGCGCGCTCCAACGGACCCCCGACATGGCGCCGGCCCATTGAAGGTCCGCTGAAGGCCCACCGATGGCCCGCTGAGGCGAGCCCTGTCGTACCCGTGCGGGCCCCCTCGTCGCACGGGTGCGGGAGGCCCCAGCGGACCACGACCCGGGGGAGCGGGTCATGCCGCCGCGGACACCGTGCCCGGACATGGGGAGGCGCACGTCAGGTCCGCCGGGCCGTGATCAGCGCCGGCGACAGCCGGGCCGCAAGGAACTCCGTCCGGGCCGCGTCCAGCGTGTCGCGGATGAGATCGGCCGACGCGGCCCCGTAGATGCCGGCCACACTGCCCCGGAAGATGCGCACGACCTTCAAACGGTCGGTGAGCAGCGCCACCGCCCACGGCGTCAGGTCCTCGCGGACGACATCCGCGAAGCCCGCGCGTTCCAGGTCCCGCAAGCGGTCGGCGAGCGGGGTCGTGAAGAATACCCCGCGCGGGTGAGTGACACGGAACGCCTCCGAGGGCTCTTCGCCACCGGGCGTCAGGCTCACCTCTTCGGTCAGGACGAGCAGGCCGCCGGGCCGCAGCAGCCGCCCGGCCTCGCGCAACACCTCGCCGGGTGCGGGGAAGTGCGCCATCGACCCGGTCACCCAGACCACGTCCAGCGAGGCCCCGGGGAGGGGGACGGCGGTGGCGGACGCGCAGATGTCGGTCATTCCGGTGCGGCCCTGCGCGCGGTTGATGTTCCGGCTGACCGCGCAGTGCTCGGGGACGAGGTCCACGCCGTGGGCACGCCGTACGGAGAGCCCGCCGGCGCTGATCTTGTCCGCCGTGTACCGGAGCGCTCCGCCGAAGCCGCTGCCCAGCTCACACACGTCCAGTGGGCCTTCGCCGTGGGCGAGCACCGCATCGGCGACCAAGTCGCAGCCCTGCGGCCCGAAGTGGCCCATCTGGTCGAGGCCCAGCAGACCGGTCGGGCCCTCCTCGCCGCTGAACTCGACGATGGAGCGTTCGGTGCGCTCCCAGTCGTGCAGCGCGGGGAACAACTCCCGGTGGTAGCGGAACTGGACTCCGCGCTGTCCGGTCGGCGAGCCCGCTCCGGCCGTCGCCCCCGGTGCGGGCCCGGGCCCCGGTCCGGTGTCGTGTTCGGCGGTGTGCGGGCCGGTGTCCGCCATGGTGACGCTCCTCGGTGGTCCGTACGGTGGTCGCCGCTCGGGGCGGGGCGACGGGAAATCGATCCTGGCCGCCGGCCCGGAAGCACTGGACTCCGGGCGCGCCAGAGGGTCTAGTGCCGTGCCGGGCGCCGTGACACGGCGAACCCTTCCGGTCACAGCACTAGTGAGGGTCCGGAGGCCGGAACTCGGCGGGTACGGCGGCGCAGACGGAGTCCAGGATCGCGAGGGCCTCCTCGGCCTCGTCGTCCGAGGCGACCAGCGGGGGGAGCAGCCGGAGCACCTCCGGACGGCCCAGGCACGGCGAGACCACGAGCCCCTTGCGGCCCAGCTCCATCAGCACGTCCCCGGCCGCCGCGGGAGTGGCGAACTCCACGCCCCACATGAGCCCCCGGCCCCGCACCTGCGTCACCAGTCCGGGGTGCCGGCCTGCGATCCGCGCCAAGCCGTCGGCGAGCAGCCGCTCCAACACGGCCCCGCGCGGGGCGAGTTCCTCCACGGCCGTGAGGGCCGCGAGACCGGCGGCCGCACCGAGTGGATGGCCGGAGAAGGTCGTGGTGTGGGTGAAC
Source organism: Streptomyces sp. NBC_01426 (assembly GCF_036231985.1). GTDB lineage: Bacteria > Actinomycetota > Actinomycetes > Streptomycetales > Streptomycetaceae > Streptomyces. The sequence goes on along the minus strand of NZ_CP109500.1, from coordinate 314,929 downwards.
GGGTCGGACGCCAGTGGCGCGTACAGCTCCGGCGTGGCCAGTACGGCGGACAGCGGCTGCACACCGCCGCCGAGCGCCTTGCCGAGGAGTACCGCGTCGGGACGCACCCCGGCGTCGGTACTCACCAGCCGTGGACCGCACCGGCGCAGACCCGTCTGGATCTCATCGGCGATCACGAAGGCGCCGTGCGCGTGCGCGGCGTCGGCGAGCGCCCGCAGGAAGCCGGGCTCCAACGGCCTTACCCCGCCCTCGCCCTGGACCGGCTCGACGAGGACGGCCGCCACCTCGTCCCCCGCGAAGGCCGCGGGGATCGCCGCCGGATCGGCCGCGATGTGGGTCACGCTGCCCAGCAGGGGCTCCAGACCCTGCCGGTAGCGTGCGTTCCAGGTCGCGGCGAGCGCCCCGAGGGACTTGCCGTGGTAGGCGCCCTCGATCGCGATCACCCGGGTGCGGCCCGTGGCGAGACGGGCCAGTTTGAGGGCCGCCTCGACCGCGTCGCAACCGTTGAGCCCCAGCCACACCTTGGTCAGCCGTCCCGGATCACCCCAAGCCGCCAGCCGCCGGGCCAGTTCGGCGGTCGTACGGTTGGCCAGGACTCGGGTCGACACCGGCATCGCGTCCAACTCTCGGCGCACGGCGGCCAGGACGGCCGGGTGGCGCTGCCCGAGCAGGGTCACGGCGTAGCTCCCGAAGTCCAGTGCTCCACGGCCGTCGGAGAGCAGCAGGCGGGCACCCTCGCCGCGCATCTCGATCGCTCCGGAACCGTTCATCCCGTACACCAGGGCCAGTTGCGGGGACTGGTGGCTGCGCGTCGCGTCGAGCGCGCCCCGGGCGGCCCCACGTCCGTCGCTCGCGGTCATGGGTTGCGTCCTCTCCTCGCCCGGCCGCGACGATCCGACGCGGGCGTGATGGGAATCCGTCCAGGGACGGTTCTATCGCTCCGCCGCGCCGCTGAGAAGTCACGTTCCGGCTGCCGGAACAGTCGTTGCCGGGACGGTGGAGCCCTGAAAGGCTGGGGGAGGCCGAGGGAGTTCCGATTTCGTGCCCGACGTGACCCGGAAATCCGGTGACGCCCTCCGAATCGCCTCCGGACGAACATCCGGGGACATCCCGACGCCCCGCCGGCAGCCGCATGGGAAAGGTGCACCGAACTCCATGGAGACCACTTCGGCACGTGCCGACGCATTTCCCGGTCCGGGATTACCGTCCGATCCGGGAATCCTGCCCGATCCGGCAATCCTGAAAGACCGCCTGGCCGCCTTTCTGGACGAGCGCGGGGTCACCTGGGACGCGGTGCTGCGGGAGGCGGACCAGGGAGTGGGCAGTCCGGCGCTCGCGGTCGCCGCCGGATCCGTGCCGGCCGGCTTCGGCAACCACCGCAGCGACCTCGACCTCTTCGTCCTGGTGGAGAACGACCGGCTCACCCGCTTCCCCATCCAGTCGCACGAGCACGGCACGCTGATCGACGTCAACATCCGCCGGGCGAGCGCCGTCCGCGACACCACGGCCGACCTGCGGAGCCGGCCCTGGCCCCGGTTCGACTCGGTCGGCGAATCCGGCTGGAACCACCGGCGGCGCGCCATCAACACCGCGAACCGACTCGCCCTGGGGCTGCCGCTCCTCGCCACCCCGCCCTGGGACGCCTGGCACGCCGACCTGCGCGGGCCCTGGCACGCCGACGTGGTGGAACAGTGGTGGACGGTGGAGGCACACCGGCTCGTCCAGGCCGCCCGCTGGCTGCTCGGCGCCAAGCCCATGGCGGCGGCGGCCCGCGCGCGGGAGGCGGTGGTCGCCGCGCTCAACGCCCGGGCGGCGGCCGGCGGGCAGGTCTACTTCCCCGCCAAGTGGGTGGGGGAGAAGCTCAAGGCGCTCGACGACGCCGAGGGCCTGGCCGTCCTCGGCGACGTACTGGCCCCACCCCTCGACCCCCGGGAAAGGGTCCCGCACTGCCTCGACCTCGTCCACGACCTGGTCGGCGAAGCCGCCCCGCTCCACGCGGTACTGCGCTGGTCCACCGGTGTCGGAACGACCGTCTTGGACGACCGCACGATCGTGGACCGATGGCAGCTGCGCGCGCTGGAGGTCCTCCGGTCGGACCTGCCGCACGACGACAGCGACGCGATCGTCTGGTCGGGCCCCGCCGGCTCCGCACTCCCCGACGACCTGCTGCCCCTGTTCGCAGGCGACATGCTGTGGCTGGGAGTGGCCCACACCGCCCCGGAGGTACCCGCGTGACGCCGCCCGGCACCACCGTCCCGACCGGCCCGGCGGCGGGCGAAGCCGCCCCGACCGACCTGCGCCGGCTCCTCGCGTTCCGCGCCCACGGCGCCGCCCGCCTGCTGCTCGGCTGCCGGGCCCGCATGGAGGACATCGAGGGCGCCACCATCGCGGGCCAGAGCGAGGCCGCCGTGCTCATGGCCTACGAACTCGTACAACTGTCGCTGTCCGTAAGGGGCCTGCGCACCGAGGGCGAACTGAGCTACGGGCACGACGAGGCCGCCTCCGACCCCTTCGCCGGCGTCCCGGCCGACGAGGTCGAGGCGGGGCTGCTGCTCGCCGCGCGGGGCCGGGAGGCCGCGACCGGCGACCCCGCGCGGGGCGAGGAATGGCTGGACCGGCTCCGGGACCACCTGCGGGACACCGAGGCCCTGCTCGGATACCGCGAGCCGCTGCCCGACGTGCGCTCCGGCAGCGGTCTCATGAAGGGCTTCAAGCTGGCCCGCACCTGGCAACCCCACCTCCAGCGCGTCGGCCTCCCCGACCTCCTGCCGGAAGCGTGGACGCGCCGTGTCGACTGATCCCGTCCCCGCGACCGCCCCGGGAGGCGCGCCGCCGCTGGTCCTGCGCGGCGTCGGCAAGCGGTACGGCTCCGCGATCGCCCTGGACGACGTCTGCCTGCACATCGCCGAAGGCGAGATCGTCGGCCTGCTCGGACACAACGGCGCGGGCAAGACCACACTGATGTCCCTGGTGGCCGGGCTGCTGCGGCCCGACGCGGGGGAGATCGAGGTACTGGGCCTCTCCACGGCCCGCGAACCGCGCCGGGCGCGTCTGCGGCTCGGCCTGGCCCCCCAAGAGCTCGGCGTGTATCCGCCGCTGACCGTGAAGCAGAACCTCCGCTTCTTCGCTGAACTCGCCGGGCTGCGCCGCCGGGAGGCGGACCGGCGCATCGAGGAGGCCGCGGAGCCGCTGGGCCTCGCGGGCCTGCTCGAACGCCGTGTCGGCAGCCTGTCCGGAGGCGAACAACGGCGCGTGCACACCGCGATGGCCCTGCTGCACCGGCCGAAGCTGCTCCTGCTCGACGAACCGACGGCAGGAGTGGACGTCGAGACCCGGGCCCGGCTCATCGCACACGTCCGCGACCTGGCCGCCGCCGGTACCGCCGTCTGCTACTCCACCCACTACCTCGGCGAGGTCGAGGACCTCCACGCGAGCGTGGCCGTCCTGGACCACGGCCGTCTGGTCGCCCGCGGAACCATCACCGACCTGGTGCGCGACCACGGTGACGGAGCCGTGGAACTCACCTTCTCCGACACCCCGCCGCCCCTGCGCGTCCCCTGGCCGGTGACCCGCGCCGGCGACATGCTGCGCGTGCACGCCCGGGAGCCGCACCTCGCGGCCCCCGAGGTGCTCGCGGCGCTCGGCGACTCACTGCCCCGGCTGGTCAACCTGCGCGTACTCCGGCCCAGCCTGGAGACCGTCTTCCTCGCCCTGACGGGGCAGCGGCCCGGGACCGCCGCCTCAGGCCCTCAGCCCGACGGGGGCAGCGGGGACGGCCCGAAGCCGCCGGCCGGCCAGACCGTGGAGGCGGGGCGCCATGGGTGACGGGTCACCGGGCCGCATCGCCGCACTGGTCCGGCAGGACGTCAGACTCCTCCTGCGCGACCCGGCGCCGCTCGTCGTCCGCACGGTCATGCCCCTGCTGATCATGGGCTTCATGCAGCCGCTGTTCCGCGCGGCGCTGCGGGACGGCGACGTCAAGGACGCCACCGGAGCCGAACAGGGCGTGCCCGGGATGGCGGTGATGTTCCTCTTCTTCCTCGTCACCGTCGTGGGCTTCGCCATGTTCCGCGAGCACGGCTGGAACACCTGGGACCGGCTCCGGGCGGGCCCCGCGCGACCGTTCGAGCTGGTCGCCGGACGGATCGTCGTACCCCTGGCGGTCGCGGTGGTGCAACTGGCCGTGGTCTTCGCGGCGGGCGGCCTGCTGTTCGGACTGCGCGTGCGGGGCTCCTGGACCGCGCTCGTCGTGGTGGGGGTGCCCCTCGCCCTGTGCGTGGTCCTGGCCGGCATGGCGCTGGTCGCGCTCTGCCGCACCATCGCGCAACTCAGCGTCTTCGCCAACCTCCTCGCCCTGCTCTTCGCCGGCCTCGGCGGCGCGCTGACCCCGCTCTCCGCGCTGCCGCAGTGGGCCCGCCCGCTCGCCCCCGGCGTCCCCAGCTACTGGGCGATGCGCGGCTTCTCCACCGTCATCATCGACGGCGGCGGCGTGCGCGCCGTGCTGCTCCCGGCCGGCGTGCTGTGCGCGTTCGCGGCCGGCTTGACGGTCGTGACCCTGCTCTTCTTCCGGGTCCACCACCGCAAGCTCTCGTGGTCGTGAGGCCGTGCCGCCGAAGCCGCCACCCCCGCGACATCCGAGAGGAACACCATGCCCGCCGTCGTGGTCTTCGACTGTTTCGACACCCTCGTCCTGTCCCGCCCGCTCCCGGGCGCGGACCACTTCACCGCCTGCCTCACCGACGTACTCGCCCTGGATTCGCGGCAGGCGGAGGCCGTCGTGCGGACGGTGTTCGACGCCATCCTCACCGCACTGGCCGACCCCTGTGCGCCCCAGCCGCCGACCCTCGACCTGCTGGACACGGCCCTGCGGGAGCGGGGCGAACCACGGGAGAGCGCGGATCTGGAGGAGACGCTGTGGCAGGCGCTCGGCTGCGCCGACCCCGACCAGTACACCCTGTGCACGCCGATGGCGGACGCGATGTCCCGCGCCGCCGTCGCCGGCCACACCGTCCGCATCATGTCCAACTGCTACCTCCCGGGCCCCCTCATGCGAAGGCTCCTGTACGGCCTGAAGGTGCCCGAGGTGTACGACCGGGCCCTGTTCACGGCGGACGGCGGCCCGAAGAAGCCGGACCCCCGCGCATTCCGGCTCATCGGGGAGGGCGTGTTCGAACGGCGCGTGATGGTCGGGGATTCCGTGGAACTCGACATCGAGCCCGCCCGCGCACTCGGCTGGGACACGGTACGCGTGAATCCCGCGCACCCCGATCCGACTCGACTCCTGGCCCTCCTGGAACTCTGAGCAACAGTTCCTCCGTCGCCCGGGGAGAATTCGCGCCGGTTCGTGTTCCGCACAAAGAAACACTTGCTGATAAGACGGCCGCCGTCTGATTGTGTTCATCCCGTACCGATCGACGATCCGTACGGAACCGAATCCGAGGGGAGAGGCATGACCAATCCCGCCGCGGACGCGACGGAACGGGCCGACCACACCGAAGCCCCCCACCTGTCCCTCCTGAACGCCGGTTGGAGCACGGCCTGGACACCGGGACCGCCCCGCGAGGGAGCCTCCGGCGCCGACCGCATCCGGGACCTCGCAGCGAACGGCTACGCGGCCCTTCCGATCCCCCTGGAGTTCGGCGGCGCCGGCGCGAGCCTCGTCGAAGTGGCCGCCGCCCAGCGCGCGTTGGGCATGGTCGACCCGTCGGCCGCGATCGCGCTCAACATGCACGCCTTCACCGTCGGACTGATGGCCGACTACTGGCAGCGCCACCGGGACTCCAGCTGGATGCTGCTGGAGGGGATCGCCCGGACCGGCGCCCTCGTCGCGTCCGCGTTCGCCGAGCCCGGAGGCAGCCCCAACTTCATGAGCAGCCGCTCCGAAGCGGTCCCCACCGGCAAGGGGTACCGGGTCTCGGGGACGAAGTTCCCCTGCTCCCTCGCCACCACGGCCACCCTCGTGTGCCTGACGGCCCGGGTCACCGGCACCGACGACACGATCCTCGCACTGTGCCCCCGCTCGTCCCCGGGCCTCACCGTCGAGGGGGAGTGGTCCTCGCTCGGCATGACCGACTCGGACACGGCCGGGCTGGTCCTGCGCGACGTGGAACTGGACGACCGGCTCGTCTTCCACCGGGGCCCCGCCGACGTCATCGACGACAACGTGATCTCCGGGATGGTCTGGTTCGCGGTCCTGCTGAGCGCCACCTACCACGGCGTCCTCAGCGGGCTGCTGGACGTGGCGTACCGCCAGGTGATCCGGGCGCAGGCCCACGGCCCGAGGACCGCCCTCCTCGGCCGCGCCACCCGCGAACTGCTGACCCTCGGCGGATCCTGCCGCCAGCTCGCCGCGGACGTCGCCTCCGGCGCGGTCGCGGGCCGGGCCGCGCTGGCCGCGGCCGTCGGCCTTCGGGCCTCGCTCAGCGACACCCGCGACCGGGTGCTCGCCGCCCTCACGCCCGTCATCGGCAGCCGCCTGTACGGAAAGGGGCAGCCGGCCGCCTCCCTCCTCGTCGACTCGCTCGCCGTCCACCACCATCCGCCGTCCCTGCTGACGTGCGACGACGTGGTCGGAGCCTTCTGTACGGGACGTGAGATCAGCTTCGATCCGGCCGTCTGAGCCGGCCGACCCCCTGCCCGAAGGAGACACGCAGCCATGCCCCACGTCGAGGTCAACCTGCCCATCAAGGCCCCGGCCGCCGACGCCTGGCGTGCCGTCACCCGCCTTGAGGACTACGCCGCCTACATGGAGAACGTCGAATCGGTGACCGTGCTCGGCGCATCGGAGAGCGGCACCCGCACCAGCGAGTGGTCGGTGCTGCTGAAGGGATCCGTGCTCGAATGGGTGGAGGAGGACGAACTCGACGAGGAGAAGCGGGTGATGTCGTTCTCCCAGGTGTCCGGAGACCTCGACGAGTTCACCGGATACTGGCGCGTCGACGACAGAGGCGACGGCACCTCGGTGGTCGTCTTCTCGGTCGACTTCGAGATCGGCATACCCCTGCTGGCCGACATGCTGAACCCCGTCGCCGCCAAGGCCCTGCGCGAGAACTCCGAACACATGCTCCGCGCCATCGAGCGGCGGATCACCGTCTCGTGACCGACCACCCGCGCGTCCTGGTCACCGGGGCCACCGGAGCCGTCGGCGGTGCCGTGATGCGCGCGCTCACCGCGGCGGGTCACCGCCCCCACGGCGTCAGCCGCCGCGGGGGCGCCGGACCCCGGCAGCACGCCTGGCAGGCCGGCCGGGAGGCTCCACCGCCCGCCCTGCGCGGCCCGTGGGACGCGGTGGTGCACTGCGCCGCCGACACCCGTTGGAACCTGCCCTTCGAGGAAGCCGAACAGGCCAACGTCGCCCCGCTGCGGGCGGTGCTGGGCCTGACCACCCCGCGGACCCACCTCGTCCACCTGTCCTCCTCCTACGCCACCGGCCTCGCCGGGGACACCGCCTCGCCCGACCCGGAGGCGTACCGCAACTCGTACGAGTGGTCCAAGGCGGCGACCGAACGGCTGGTCCACGCCGAACGGGAGAGCGCCGACATCGTCCGCTTCCCCGTGGTGATGGGCGCCCGGGCCGACGGACTCCTGGACCGGTACAGCGGCTTCTTCTGGCTGCCCACGTCCCTGTGCAGCGGCGCCGTCCCGGCGATGGTGGCCGAGGAGAAGGCACTGCTGGACATCGTCAGCACCGACGACGTGGCCGAACACGTCACACGGCTCGTCGGCGGCGACCCACCGGCGGGCACACGACTGTCGATCCTCGGCCGCGGCGACCGGGCCCAGCCGGTGGCCGAGGCCTTCGAAACGGTCCGCGCCGCCCTCAACACCTGGCGCGCCCGGCACGGGGTGCCCCCGCTGGAGCGCCTCCCGTCCATGACGCCCGAACAGTGGAACCGCTTCTACCTGCCCTTCGCCGAGGAACACCTGGACCGGGCGCAACTGCTCCGGGTCACCGCGTTCCGCGCCTACCAGGGCTACCTGTCGGTCACCGAACCGTTCGAGGTCACCCACCGGGTGCCCGACACCGCCCTGGTGCTCCACCGCTCCATACGCCGCTGGGCGCAGACCCACGCGAGCGCCGCCCGCAGGATCCCCCGACCGTGGCGGACCTGACCGGTACGCACCGCGGACACGGCGCCGCGGGAAACCGCCCGAAGGCGCAGACCGGCCCGCCGGGCCAGGAGTGTCGCCGTTCGCCCAGGAAGGAAGAACCCGCCATGAGGAACATACGTGTCGCGCTCGCCGGTACAGGCAACTGCGCATGGAGCTTCGCCCAGTTCGTCGCTCTGGCCCAGGCCGACCCGGACACCAGGCTGCCGGGACTGATGTGCCACACCCTGGGCGGCTACCGGCTCGCCGACGTCCGGATCGTCGCGGCGTTCGACGTGGACGAGGCGAAGGTCGGACTGCCCCTCGCGCAGGCGTTCACCGCCCCCGCCATCTCCGCCACCGGCTTCACCGCGCTCGGCGCCGACCGCGACGCCCCGGTCCTCCCGGCGCCCGTGCTCGACGGCCTCACGGGCCCGCTCGGCGCGGTGATCCCGATCGCCTCCGCCGCACGCGACGCCACCCCCGAGGACGTGGCCAAGGCCCTCGTCGAGCACGAGGCCGACGTCCTGGTCATCGCCCTGCCCACGGGCGCCTCCCAGGCCATCCGGATGTTCGCCCAGGCCGCGCTCACCGCCGGTACCGCCGTCGTCAACTGCACCCCGGAGGAGCTGGCACGGGACGCGAACGTCAGCCGCAGGTTCGCGGACGCGGGCGTCGTCCTGCTCGGCGACGACCTGCGCAGCCATCTCGGAGCCACGTGCCTGCACACCGCCCTCATCGAACTGCTCCTCAGCCGCGGACTGGAGCTGGAGAGCACCTACCAGCTCAACGTCGGCGGGAACACCGACTTCCTGAACCTCGCGGACACCTCCCGCTCCGCCTCCAAGTTCACCTCCAAGGCCAACGCGCTGCGGGCGGCCGGGATGACCGACGTCGACGGGGTCGCGGGTCCCTCCGGGTTCATCGGGCACCTCGCCGACACGAAGCTCTGCTTCGCCAACGTCACGGCGAAGTCCGTGCTCGGCTCGCAGGTGCGCATCGACATCAAACTCCAGGTGGAGGACAGCCCGAACGCCGCCGGCGTCATCGCCAACGCCGTACGCGCCGCGAAGACCGCCGGCGATCGGGGCCTTTCCGGCGCGGTCGACGGCCCCTCCCCGCTGCTCTTCAAGAGCCCCCCGCACGGTCTGCCCGAATCCGAGGCCAGGACCGCGTTCCTGGACTTCGCCTCCTGAGCCGCCCCCGGTCACCGAACAGAGAGACGGTCCATGCTGTCCATACAACGCGACTCCCGCTCGGTCGAGGACCTGCCCTACGAGCTGGTCGAGCGCAAGGGAGTGGGTCACCCCGACACCATGTGCGACGCCATCGCGGAGCGCATGTCCCGCTTCTACTCCCTCCACTGCCTCAAGGAGTTCGGCGGGGTCGCCCACCACTGGTTCGACAAGGTCACGCTCTACGGCGGTGGGGCGGACACCGACTACGGCCGGGGCGAACTCACCTCGCCGTACCGGGTGATGGTCTTCGGGAAGGCCGCCTTCCGGGTGGGAACCGTCGAGATTCCCGTCCAGGAGATCGTCTTCCGCGCGGCCGCGGAAGTCCTGGCGGAGGTCACCACCGGCTTCGACGCCTCCCGCCACCTGGTCGTCGAACTCGGCGTCGTCGACCACCAGGGCTCGGGCCGCGGCCGCTCCCGCTACCAGCCCGCCTCGCCGCAGGACCTCGTACCCCTGCGCTCCGGCGGACTGGTGTCCAACGACACCAACCTGCTCCACGGCTACGCCCCGCTGTCCCGACTCGAGAGCGTGGTGCTCGGACTGGAACAGCTCGTCAACGGCGCCCCCTTCAAGCAGCGGCACCCGGATTCCGGCTGGGACGTCAAGGTGTTCGGCAGCAGGCGCCGGGACGCCTTCAGCCTCGTGGTCAACATGCCCTTCCTGGCGGCCCACATCGAGTCGATGGACCACTACCTGGCGCGCAAGGCCGTCGTGCGGGAGGAGCTGGAGAAGTACATCGCCTCCCTGGGCATCCACGACGTCCGGCTCCTGGTGAACGCCACCGACCGCAACGGCCGCCCCTACCTCACCGCCCTCGGGTCCGTGGCCGACACGGGGGACGTGGGCGTCGTCGGCCGGGGGAACCGGGTCAACGGCCTCATCACCCCCATGCGTCCCATGAGCATCGAGGCGCCGGCCGGCAAGAACCCCCTCGACCACACCGGCAAGATCTACAACGTCATGGCCATGCGGCTGGCCCAACAGGTCCACGAGGAGTTCGGCGGACCGGCGCAGGTGCACATCTTCACCTCCAAGGAAGCCCCGCTGGAGCACCCCGACGAGGTCGTCGTGACCACCCCCGACGCGGACGAGCCGGCCCTGCGCGCCCTGGTGGAGTCCACCGTCGCGAGCTCCGCCGACCTGACGGTCGAGCTGATCGAGAAGGGCATCACGCTGTGGTGACCGCCCGACAGGCCCGCGACCTCGTCACGCGGGCGCGCGCCGGCGGACCGCGCGCGGACACCGGACCGGCCCCGACCGCCCCGCCCGCGACCGGCAGCCACTTCGTGGTCCTGGTCAAGCCGGAGGTCATGACACCGTCCGCGGCGCCCGAGGCGGCCGCGGAAGCGGTACGGGTGCTCGGCGAGGCGGACGTGGACGTGCGCCGCGCGGCCGTCGTCCCGGCGGGGGAGTTCGCGCGGCGCGGGTACCTGCTCCTGCACTACCCGCGCCTGCACCGGCTGGCCGCCGACGGGCCCGCGGTGCTCACCTCCGGTGCCCGGCGGGAACTGCGCTCCCTGATGGGCACGACGGGTACCGGCGAGGCCTTCGGGGCCTACGAGGCGATGACCCGGGAGGTGGACCTCACCCCGCAGGCCCTGGACGAACGCTGCCGGGACGCGGGCATCCACAAGCTGGGCTCCGGCTCGTACGCCTCGGTGACCGAGCTGGACGGCCGCCCGGTGATCGTCCTGAACGGCTTCCTGCCGGCCCTCGCCGAGGGCTACACCGGGTCCGGAGCACTCGTCGGACTCCTGGAATGCCACAGCCGGCGCGAGATCGACGCATTGCGCGGGGAGGTCCTGGGAGAGCTCCATCCGGCGCGGGCGGCCCCGGACTCCCTGCGGGGCGCTCTGGGAGCCCTGGCCCGGAGCCGGAGCATCTCCGTCTCCGAGGGCCGCAACGCCGTCCACCTGTCGGCAGGCCACCTGGAGGGCATGTTCCAGGCCTGGCGGTACTTCACGGCGGCCGACGGACGCGGCATCGAAAGCACCGCCTTCGGCGCGAGCCTGGCCGAGCGGGGCGTACCGGCGGCGACGTTGGCGGAGCTCGCCGCCGACCACAACCTCACCGAGGACTCCGGGGAGACCTTCTCGCCGCACGGCGCCACCGAGGGGCTGCGCCGCGACGACGCGCTCGACCACGTACGCGCATGGGCCACCGGAAAGGGGCTGGGGACGACATGAACACCCTCGAACGGGGGCTCGCGGGACGCACCGCAGTGGTCACCGGCGGCGCCCAGGGCATCGGCGCCGCCGTGGTCGCGCGACTGTGCGCGGAGGGATGCCGAGTCCTCGTCCTCGACAAGAGCGCCGAGCACGGCCGCGCCGCGGTGAAGGAGTGGCGCGAGCTCGGCCACGAGGTGAGCCTGGCCGTGGGCGACGTGGTCGACGAGGAGTCGGTACGGGCGGCCTTCGCCGGTCTCCCGGCCGGCTGGTCGGCGCCCACCCTGCTGGTGAACCTCGCCGCCGGCTTCGTCTTCAAGGGCCTGGACGCGACCCCGCAGGAGTGGCACGCCGCACTCGACCCCACGATCGTCGGACTGTCCCTGGTCACCCGGGAATTCGTCGCCCGACTGCCGCAGGACGCGGCCGGGGCCGCCATCGTGAACATGGCCTCCATCTCGGCGCACATCGCGCAGAGCGGATACCTGACCTACAACACCGGCAAGTCGGCGGTACTGGGCTTCACCCGCTGCGCGGCCCAGGAACTGGCCCCCCGGGGCGTACGGGTCAACTCGGTGAGCCCCGGGACGGTGTGGAACGCCAACAACGAGCGCTACCACCGCGAGGCCCTCGGCCTCGACCGTGCGTCGGCCGAAGCCGCCCCGGACCACGGCGGGAAGTTCCTGCTGCGACGGTTCGCCGACCCGGAGGAGATCGCGGCTCCGATCGCGTTCCTGCTGTCCGCCGAGGCCGGCTTCATCACCGGCACCGACCTGCCGGTCGACGGCGGATACCTGGCGGTGTGAGCGGTGATAGACCTGCACACCCACCACCAGCGCTGCGGGCACGCCACGGGATCGCTGCGCGACTACGTCACGGCCGCGCTCGACCGGGGCGTCAAGGTCCTCGGACTCTCCGACCACACCCCGATGTTCAAGGAGGAGGTGGACCAGGCGCTGCCCCGCGTGGCGATGCCGAAGTCGCAGTTCCCCGCCTACATCGCCGAGGCGCTCGCCCTCAAGGAGGAGTTCGCGGGCAGCATCGAGATCCTCGTCTCCACCGAGGCCGACTTCTTCCGCGGGAGCATGGACGCGTACACGAAGGAGCTGAGCGCGTACCCCCTGGACTACGTCATCGGTTCGGTCCACATGTTCGAGGGCCGGGACATCTTCGACGTCACCCGCTGGGAGAGCGTCGAGGAGGACGACCTCGGCGCGGTCAAATCGCGCTACTTCCGGGAGATCGCCGCCTGCGCCCGGTCCGGCCTGTTCCACGTCATGGGCCACGTGGACGCGCTGAAGGGCAACCACCCCCGGCTCGGCTCCGTTCCCGCGCCCGCCGCCTCCGACGAGATGCTCCGCGCGATCCGGGACTCCGGCGCCGTCATGGAGATCAACACCTCCGGCGGCACCAAGATGTGCGGCGGCTGGTATCCCGAGTTCGACCTGCTCGAACGGGCCCATCACTTCCGGGTCCCGATCACCTTCGGCTCCGACGCACACGTCCCCGAACGGGTGGCCGACCAGTACCCGGAGGTGGCCAAGGTGCTCGGGGAGATCGGGTTCCGGACCTGGACCGTGTTCCGCCGCGGCGCCCCCGTGACCCGCCCGCTGTTCTGACCGCTGCCGCGGTGGCCGCTTCGGCCGCCACCGCGACACCCCCGCAGGATGTTCCCGACCGTTCCCCGTGGAGTCCCCATGCTCGTCAGTGACCTCGTATCCCGTGACCCGGACGGGGCGACCACCCGGTTCCTGCGCGTCCGGGACCAGACGTTGAAGATCGTCACCAATTCGCCCGAGGCCGGCGGCCTGGTCTCGGAGACCTTCTGCCCGCCGGGCATGCTCGGCGTCGCCGAGACCGACGGAGAGGAGGCCCCGGACCTCGTGATCGCCGACGTGGCCCGGGACCCCTCCACCGTGGCCGAGTTGCTCCGTCGGTCGGCCGAGACGGCCGTACGGGGCGCGTACGAACTCACGCGGCACTACCGACAGCCCCGCTTCGACGCCGAGGGCCACACCGTCTTCGTGCTCCGGGACCAGAACTCCGACGAGGTCGCCGCCCTGATCCGCACCGAAGGGCGCATGACCCTCCTGCGCCCCCGGTCCGGGCTGGGGGACCGGTGGCTCACCCGGATCATCCGCGACGTGGCCACCAGGATCGCCAAGGCCGAAGGCTCGCTGGTCCTGCACTCCTCCGCCTTCGTGTACGACGACGGCGCCTACCTGGTGATCGGTGACTCCGGGGCCGGCAAGTCGACGACGGCCATCGCGCTGGCCCGGCTGCTGCCCTCGGCCGGCTGGATGGGCAACGACCGCATGCACCTCGACCGGCGCGGACAGGGCTACCAGGTGACGGCCTGTCCGCTGCCGCTCGCCGTCAACAAGGGCTCCCTCGACGTCATGGGCATCACCGACTTCGGATCCTGGTCCGTGCGGGCCGGCTTCCCCCAGGCCGGATCGGACTGGGACCGGTTCCAGGGCGAGGACAAGCTGAAACTGAGCTCACAGGAAGTCGGCCGGTACCTCGGGGTCCGCGTCGTGCCGAACGCACCGCTGGCGGGAGTGATCCTGCCCCGTGTGGACCGCGAGGCGGACTACTCCCTCGCCCCCGCCAGTGCCACCCACGCCACCGAGGTGATCACCCGGAACTGCTTCTCCCTCGACGACAACCTGTACGGCGAGGACTGGCTGAACGTCCCCGTTCGGCGGCGGGCGGCGCCCCCCTCGATCGACGCCTTCCTGGAACACCTGGCGAAACTGCCCGTGTTGCGCTGCTCCGTGGGCAGCGCGGCCGATGTGGCCCGGCTCGCGGCCGACTTCGAGGACCGCGTACGCACGTGAGGGCGTCCGCCGGAACACGGTTCAGCGCCCGCCCGCCTCCAACTCCGAGGCAATCTTGGCGACCAGGTCCAGATTCCCGCGGAAACGCGTCCAGAAGCGCAGCACCCAGCCGAGGTACCAGGTGCCCAGGCTCGCGTCACGCCGCCCCAGCAGGGTGACGTGGCCGTGCCTGGGCAGGAACCACAGGGCGCCGAGGAGGGCCAGGTCACGGGCGTCGGAGTACGGGATGTCCAGACGGGCGTGCAGCCGGCCGAGGAAGAGGCCCGTCGCCTTCGGGTCCAGCGCGAAGTCCCCCCGCCCGAGGCGGCAGGAGAGCCACAGCGCCTTGCCCGCGTCGGCGGGCCGACGGGAGAAGCCGGCCTCGTCCCAGTCGATCACCGTCAACCGGCCGGTGCCGTCCGATATGAGGTTGCGGCCGTGCAGGTCGCCGTGGTGCACCAGCAGCCCCTCCGCGCTCGTCAACCGGGCCGCGCCGTCCAGAAGTTCGCCGAGGTGCGCGTCCACGGCGCGGCCCAGCCCCCGCCACTCACCGGTCAGCAGCGGGTCCACGAGTGGGCGCTCCGACGGAGCCCCCTCCAGCCACGGCGAGGCGTAGTCCCCGACCAGCGCGTCTTCGGCGCGCACCCCCGCCGCACGCGCCGCCAGGTCGGCGAGGACGTCCACGACCCCGCCGATGTGCCGCCGCGCGTCGTCCGACGGCGTTCCTGGCGCGTACGGACGCACCACCACCAGCCGGGGCCGCTCCGCCCCTTGGAAGCCCAGGTCGAGCACCGGCGGGTACCAGGGCATGCCGCGCAGGGCGGAATCGACGCGGCCGATCCGCCGGAACTCCGCGGCGCAGGAGCGCTCCGCGCAGTGCACCTTCACCGACAGCACCCGGCCGCCCCAGGTCACCCGGTAGGAGGCGTTGAGGCCCCTACCGTCGAGGAGTTCGGCCTGCCCCGCGGCGATGAGCTCGACGACCTCGGGGACGGTGGGCGGCGCGGCCCCCGTCACGAGGGCCGGCCCGCCGCACCGCCCTCGAACCAGTCGGTCACCGCCGTGACCAGCTTGTCCAACGGCAGGGCGCTGTCCAGCCGCAGCACCGGACACGTGAGCCCCGCCAGCCAGCGCTCGTCCTTGGACCTTCGGCCCGGCACGTCGGTGTCCTCGTAGCGCTTCGCCCAGTCCATGAAGTCGTGGTGGGCCGTCTCCAGCTCCCCGCCCGAGCCGATGTTGTCGCCGTACCGGACGACCTCACGGCGCATCAGCCGGTCCATCCGGACCTTCGGGTCGATGGTCAGGAACACCACGCCGTCGACCTGCGCGATCACACCGTCGCCCCAACCCCGCAGCGTCCCGGACAGCACCCAGGCGGCGCGCGGCACGAACAGCGCGTCCATCAGCGCCAGACGTGCCTCGGCGGGACGTTTGTGGATGTACGGCGGAATGGTGGGCAGCCACAGGTAGTCGTCCACGTCCGCGTGAGCCGCCGCCCACAGGGTCGCGAGCGCGCGGCCGAGCGTGGTGCTGCCCGCCCCACTCGGCCCCGTGACGAGCAGTCGGTGCGTGTGCATCCGACGCCTCCCCTTCCTCGGGTGTCCCTTGACCGGGCGCACCAGACTAACCGGCCGACCCGTCGTGCGACACGGCGCACGGGAAGCCGGGCCGCGTCGCGCCGGCCCGGAACCGGGCCCGGGGTACGGACAGATCGCCGAGCGGCGGCTACGCTCGCCGCCATGCCGAATGCACTCGTGTCCGGTGTCTCCCGGGGCCTGGGGGTCCACCTGTGCCGTGCGCTCCGCGCGGCCGGCTACCGCGTCCTGGGCGTGGGCCTGTCGCCCTCGCCGGGCGGCGACCACGTCGACGACTACCGGGCCCTCGATCTGCGCGAGCCGCTCGCCGACGACCTCTTCGCCGCCGAGGACGTCGACGTGCTGGTCGGCAACGCGGGCGTCTACCTGGACGATCCCCGCGGCGGTTACGGCGACCTCTTCTCGCTCACCGTCGACGACCTGCGGGACACCTTCGAGGTCAACCTGTTCGGTACCGCCCGACTGGTCCTGCGGTACGCCCCGCAGATGCTCGCCCGGGGCTCGGGTCGGATCGTCTGCGTCTCCTCCGGCATGGGACGCCTCCAGGACGCGGACGGGGCCTCCTTCGCCTACCGGTCGTCCAAGCTGGCCGCCAACTCCCTGATCCTCTCCGTGGCCCGACACTTCGCCGCGACCCCCGGTGACCTGGCCTCCTTCGCGTACTGCCCCGGCTGGATCCGTACCGAGATGGGAACGCCGGACGCCCCGAACGAGCCCGCTCCGGCCGCCGCCGACCTGGTACGACTGCTCGGCGTGCCCGCCGCACGGTCCAACGGCCGGTTCTTCCGGGGGGTCGACGAACTGGGCTGGGACACGCGCGGGCCGATGGTGTCGGAACCCGACTGAATCCCATGTCCGTTCCGCTCTGCGGAATCGCCCGGGACAGGCCCGGCCGTCCTTGTCATGATCGGCCGTGACGATCGGGACCCGGCACGGCGCGGGCCCCCACCCAGACACGGGGGTGATATGCGACATGACATCGAGCGCACCCACGCACCGGTACACCGTCCGTTCACACGTCGACAGCACCGGCCTGACGTGCTCGCCGTCCGTGGCGCGGCACATCGACCGCCTCGCACGCCCCTACCTCTCCCTCGAACCGGGCCCCTGCCCACCCGGGGCCTGGGAGGTCGTCGCCGACACCGAGCCACCGGCGAGCGCCCTGCCGGAAACGGTCACCGCGCAGGGTGAGTCGAGCCTCCACTACGCCGTCGATCGCGCCCGCAAGACCCTCTACCACCTGGCCCCCGAGGGCGAGGCCTGGGCCACCCAGTCCCTCCTGCGGGCGACCCGGGCGATCCACCGCTCGACGGCGAGCCGACAGGGCATGCTCTTCCTGCACGCCGGACTCGTGGAACTGGACGGACTGGGCGTCGCCCTCGTCGGCGGCAGCCGGTCCGGCAAGACCACCTTCGTCATGGCGAGCGTGCTGCACGGCGCGGGCGTCATGGTGTGCAACGACGACGTGAGCCTCACGGCGCAACCGGACGGGAACGGGGTCCGCGGCGTCGGGTGGCCGAGATCCGTCTCGGTACGGCTGGACACCCTGGACCTGTTGTTCGGACCGGAAGCGGCGCGAGCGGCGCGCTCCTCGCTGACGCATCCCGCCAACCAGACGCTGGACAGCCTGCGCGAATCGGGCGTCGAGGAGCACGGCACGGCCCTGATCTACCCCTGGGAGTACGCGAACCTGCTGGACACCCGCATCGGCCGATCGGCAACCGTCGACGCGATCGTCCACCTCAGCCTCGCCGACGACCCGTCGGAGACCGGCGCGGCGGACGTACCGCCGGCCGAGCGCGCCGGCCTGCTGGAGCGCCACGTCCTGGGCCTGCCCAACAAGCACCTCAACATCTTCGGCCACGCACCGGACGACGCCGCCGCCGGCCGGACCCGTGACGCCCTCGCGGCGCTTCCCACCTTCCGTTTCCGGTACGCGTTCAAGGACGCCAGCCGCGAGGTGGTCCGGCTCGCCGACCACCTCCGCGCCCGCGTGCCGGCGCCCGCACGCTCCCCGGAGCACCGACTCACAGACCGAGCCGCACCGGCCGGTCCGGGGCGCCACCGGTGAGCAGGGCGGTGAGCGGGGTGCCGAGATCGCGCGGGGCGAAGAGGTCCGGGCCGCGGTACCCGACGATCTCCGGCGCCCGCCACCACCGCGTGCCGGTGATGTTCTCGGCGGCGAGCTCCTCGGCGGTCAGCTCCCCGCGCGGGGTGAAGGCCGCGACGCGCACGAGGTAGTAGTCGTTCACGGCGCCGTCGTACCCCCGGCTGACGTCGGGACGCACCACCTCCTGGTGCCACACGTGCGGCGGATCACCGCCGGTGAGGGCGAGCCCCACCTCCTCGCGCAACTCCCGGCGCAGGGCGTCGAGCGGGCCCTCGCCCGGGTCCAGGCCCCCACCGGGCGTCGCCCACAGGACGAGCGCTCCCGCCGGCTCGCGCAGGTGGAACCGGCACAACAGGACGCGGTCCTCCTCGTCCAACACGATCGCGCGCACCGAGTGCCGAAGCTTCAGCGAAGTCACCGGTACACCGTACGCGCCGCACGGGTGACCGCGTCCGGTTGCCCGGTTCCACCGCTTCCATCCGGCCGGCCACCGGCCGGGACATCGCACCCAGAACAGAGAGGGGAAGGGCAGCCGTGCTCTCCTTCCGTACCCACGTCGCCGCGGTCCCCGGCATGGACGACTTCGACGAGGAGGCCGTCCTCGCGAAGATCCACCTCGCCGACGACGACATCCTGATGCTGTCCGGTTCGCTCGTGGACGGCTCGGGCACCCCGTCCTCGGACTTCGACTTCTGCGTCATCGCCCGGTCCAAGGACGACAGGTTCCACCGCGACACCTTCCCCCGCGAGCAGCACATGCGGTACTACACCAGCGGCGACCGGGTGAAGGCGAGTTTCGACTACCTGCCCCACAGCCTGCTCGGCGTGGACGTCGAGTACTGGACGGTCCACGAGGTCGCCGCCATGCTCGCCTCGCACGCGCGGCTCTACGCCCAGATGCGGACCCGCGCCCGCAAGTCCTCCGGCTTCGCGGCGTCGGCCGTCGACTTCCGCGTCCTGTCGCGGCTCACGTACGGGATCCCGCTCACCAACGTCCCCGCGTTCGCGGAGCTCACCGCCGAGGTGCGCCCCGGGGAGGTGGCCTACACGGCCTTCCGCGCGGCCGTCGGCAGCTACCCCGACTTCCGCGACCTGGCCGGCATGTGGGCGCAAGGAGACCACACCTCGGCGCTGATCGCGGCGCGCAAGCTGGGCGTCGACACCTTCCGGGGCCTGACACACGTCCACGGCAACACCAACCGCAACCCGAAGTACCTGGCCCGCTTCCTCGCCCGCCTCCCCGTTTCGGCCGAACTGGCACACCGGTTCGTTGAGTTGAACGCTCTCGGCATCGGGCCGCAGGCCGATGCCGCCGATGCCGTCCTGGAGTGGCTCGACCTCATCGACCTCGCCTTCGCCGAGATCCGGGCCGGGCGGGAGAAGGCGGAGGCGTTCGTCGGCCGCGCGGACTTCCTCGGCCTGCTGAAGGAAGAACTCCACGAGAGCATGACCTGGAACGCCGAGATCTCCAACGAGTACTGCTTCCGCGCCCGCGAGGTCGAGCCCGGCCTGCCGTCCCTGCGCGAGCTGCTCTCCGCCATGACCGCCCGCGAGGCGGCTCCGCACCACCTGCCGCTCCAGGAGTGGGCGAAGGGCCGTACGGCACCCGTCGGGGAGAACAACAAGTCCGCCTGAGGGGGCCGCGCCAGGCCTCCGTCGACCACCTGGGGGAGACACCCTTGTGCCGGATCTACGGCCACTTCGGATCCGATCGCGACGTGCGCGCGATGGAGGCCGCGCGTGACGCCCAGCTGCCCGGCGGCCCCGACCGGCAGGCCCACGTCCGGGGGGAGGACTGGGGCCTGGGCTGCAACCGCCTCGCGATCCAGGACCCGTCGCACGGCCGCCAACCGTTCACCAACGCCGACGGCTCGGTGCACGCCGTGTTCAACGGCGAGATCTACAACTTCCGCACCATCAGGCGGGAACTCGCCGCGCACGGGGTGCACGTCGACGGCGACTGCGACGGCTCCGTCCTGCTTCCCTACTACGAACTGCACGGCGACCGCTTCGTGGACCGGCTCGAAGGCATGTACGCCATCGCCCTGGTGGACCTGCGCTCAGGGCGCAGGCTGAAGCTGTGGAGCGACCCGCTGGCCGTCAAGAGCCTCTACTACGAGGCCACTGCCGACGGCGTCACCTTCGCATCCGAACCGCGCGGCCTCGCCGCCCTGCGGACGAGCCGCCCCGACGTGGATCCCCACGCCGTCGACCACTACCTGAACTGGCAGTGCCTGCCGCCCGGTTCGTCGCTGTACACCGGTGTGTCCGCCCTCCGCGCGGGCGAACACCTGGTCCACGACGGCCACGCGACCGTCCTCCGAGCGGGGCGACACACCGAGACGCCCCCGCCCGACGGCACCTGCACGCCCGCCCGCCTCGGCTCCCTGCTGACGGGGGAGGTGGAGCGAATGTCACTGCAGTCCGCGCCCGTGGCCGTACAGCTCTCCGGAGGCCTCGACTCCGCCGTCCTGGCGACCCTGCTGGGCCGCCGCCGCACCGACGTCACCGGCTTCCACGTGACCCACGAAGGCACGCACCCGTCCGACGAGGAGACCTACGCGCGGGACGCCGCCGCGCACGCCGGCATCCCGCTCGAAGTGGTCGAGATCCGCGAGGCGGAGCTGCCCGAACTGATCCCGCCCATGGTGGCGGCGCTGGGCTCTCCCAACGCCACACCCCACGCGCTGAGCGCCCACGTCCTCTTCCGGGAGATCGCCCGGCGGTCCTTCCGCGTGTGCTTCGTCGGCGACGGCGCGGACGAACAGTTCGGCGGCTACCGCCGCTACAGCACCGCGCTCGCCGCCACCGACGACACGTGGCCCGAGCGCTACCTCGACCGGCTCTCGCTGATCCCACACGAGCGCTACCGCCGGCTCTACACGCCCGAGTACCGGGCGCTGCTCGACTCCGGCGGAAGCAGCCGCGCCCGCGCGCGGGAACTGCTCGGCCCGCCGGCCCCCGCACGCCTGGAGCAACTGCTCACCTTCGACCGGCTGCACAAACTCCCCGGCCTCAACCTCCGCAAGCTCGACCACCTCTCCATGGCCCACGGGATCGAGGGCCGGGTGCCCTACTGCCAGCCGACCGTCACCGACTTCGCACGCCGAACCCCCGACACGCTGAAGGCCACCACGGTCCGACGCAAAGGGATCCTGTGGGACGCCGGCGCCCCGCTCGTCCCGGAATCGGTGCGGACACGGCAGAAACAACCCTTCACCTTCCCCGTCGACGCTTTCCTGGCACCCGGCACCAAACTCTGGGAGTTCGCGCACGACGTGCTGTCCCGGCCCCGGCTGAGCACCGACGGATTCCTCAGCGGCGCCGCCGTCCGCGAAGTCCTGGACACGCACGCCGTCCGCCGCGACCAGGCCCGACTGGTGTGGGGCCTGATGATCCTGGAACTGTCCCTCCTGCCCCTTCCGTGAGACCCCGTCACCCGGGCGGCGCGCACGCGGTACCGTCCCGAAGCAGGGCAGGACCCCTTCAAGAGAAAGGTGCGCCGGTGCGCAGCATCCACGTCGTCACCCACCCGGAGGCGAGCCACCACGTCGAGGGCCTGGTCGGCGGATGGCACGATTCCACGCTGACCCCCGAAGGAGTGCGGGAGGCCGCCGCGATCGCCCGCGCCCTGCGGGCCGAGATCCCCGAGGGCGCCGAAGTCGAACTGATCTCCTCGGACCTCCGGCGGACCCGGCGCACCGCGCAGGAGATCGGCGGTCTGCTGGGTGTGGAGCCGGCCCTGGACCGCCGGCTGCGCGAGAAGTCGTACGGAGAGGCCGAGGGCAGGCCGCAGGAGTGGCTGGACAAGAGGTTCGTCCCGCCGCCCGCGACCGGCGACCGGATGGGTCACGACGAGGGCATCGAGGGATCGGAGACGCGGGCCGAGTTCGCCGGACGGATCTACGAGGCCATGGACGGGATTGTGACCCACCCGTACGAGCACCAGGTCATCGTGACCCACGGCTTCGCGCTGACCTTCGTGGTGGCCGCCTGGATCGGCATGCCGATCGACTCCCTCGGTCACGTCAACTTCCGGGTCGCCTCGGGCAGCATCACCCATCTCCGCGAGGACGACTTCTTCCACAATCGCCAGCTCGTCCGCCTCGGAGACACCCGCCACCTCGAAAGCTGACGACACGCGCGGCCCGCCGTACGCGCCCCGTCGGCGTCCCGAGGACCGGACACCCGGTCGCGCTGTCGGCCGTTACGGGCGGGACCGGTGGCGGGTCGAACGTGCGGCGCTGCGCCGTCGGAGGAGGTGGGCGCCGGCGGCCAGTGCCGCGACACTGGCGACGGCGGTGGTGATCACACCGGTCGCGCCGGTGCTCGGGAGCGAGGTCCCGTCGGCGTTCGTCTTCTGCCCGGTCGCTCCGGAAGTGGCGTCGTCGTCGGCGAACGTGGACGTACTGCCGGCGGGTGCGGCTGCACTGGCTCGCGCGGAGGCGGACGGGGACGGGGTTGGCGAGCCGGTGGAGGTGGGGCTGGACGAGGGGGCCGGGGAACCCGAGGGCGTTGCGGTACCGGGACCGGTCGGGCGCGGGTTCGCTCGGGAGCCGGGGACCGTGCCGGTGATGGCGATGTCGTCGATGAAGAGGATCGCCTCGGCTGCTCCGGCTCGCTTCTCGGGCCCCTTCTCCGGACGCCAGTTGGGCCGGTAGGCGCCGATCCTGAAGTGCGGCGGTTCGCCGCGGTGGTAGTTGTTGGCGCCTTGGTGCGTACCGACGGTGACGCCGTCCCGCGTGACGGCGATCGAACCGGGTGTGCCCGCGGAGGACCACGTGATGTCGAAGGCCCACCGGTTCCAATGGCCCGGCTGTGCCGCACCGAGCGGGATGACCGACTCCTGTATCGCCCCGCCGCTCATCCAGTGGACCTTCAGCTGCCAGTTGCCGCCGTGGACCGACAGCGCGACGACGGGCTTGATGCCCTCGCCGTCTCCTTGGGTGCTGAACCACTGCGCGACGATGGTGTCGAGGTCCCGCTCCTGCCAGTCGCCGGGAAGGTAGTTGGCGAAGCTGAAACGGTGGCTGCCCGCGTCAAGACCCTTGATGACCAGCTCGGATTTGAACGAGCGTCCGTCGTTGGGAATGTTGACGCGCGCGGCCTGACCCGACTTCCCGCCGGGCGCGGGCCCCACCAGAACGCGGCCGAAACCGTTGATCGCCATGAACGGCAGCTTCTGGGAAGGGGATTCGAAGTCGTACGAGACCGAGTCGGCCGCGGCGGCGGGGGAGGCGCCGCCCACGCCGGCGACGAACAGGGTGGCGGTGCAGGCGGCGAGGAGCCGGGCGGGGCGGTAGGCGAAGGACGGCGGCAGTGCGGTGGGCATGGGCGTTTCCTATGCGGAATATGCGGAGCGGACGAGAGGGGGGAGGTGACAGTCCATCGGAAGGCGACGTCCCTCGACGGAACGTGCTGCCCTCTTGTTGACTTCTGTTCAATAATGGCGACTGTCGTCCGGGCGGCCGGTCGTCGCGAACCAGTCGCGGGAGCAGGCCATCAGTACGACGTCATGTAAGGGATCATCAAGAACAGCACGTGAGCTCATCTCGGCCAACCTTGCGCGCGACGATCATCCATGGCGGGAGTTCCTGAGGGCACGCCCGTTGAGACCTGTTGGTTTCTGGTCGATTTCGGGGGCAGTGTAGTTCGCCGGCCCCGCCGCAGGCAACGGTTACCCGGCGCCCACTCTCCGCGCGCTCCCGGGAGCCGCAGCAGGTTCAGCCACCACGAGGATGATTCATGCCCGACCGCTCAACTGGCCCCAGCGGCAAGCATGATGACCCGACTGCAACCGAGCCGGGGGCTCCATCAGCCCAACATGGAGAAGCCGCGGGCCATCATGAAGCCGTGATCGCACCATCGCTTCAGCCCGACCCCAGGGCCCGTTCTGGAAGATGCCTCCGGGTTCCCCTGCCTTGCGACCGCGCTCGCCGGGGGGTGCCGCAGGGCTGTCTCCTTGGGTGTACGCCGTACAGATGTGACCGTCGCGGGCGTGCACGACGACCTGGGCGGGCTGGTGTTCGTTGGCGGGGCGGCGTGCCGCGTCGATCGCGTCCTTCTGCGTCCGGTGCGGCTCGTGCAGGAGCCGACGTCCTTCTCTGCCCTCCACCTGCCACTTCACGCCCGCCGCCGCCGCGCGTTTGCTGGGCGGTGAGACGTGGTAGACGGTCCGTTTCGCTGTCATGGTCCTGCTCCTCGCCTGTCAGGCGGACCTTTGGGCCTGCCTGTCGCGCCTGCTTCGAGGCCGCCCGCGTCGTCGGATTCTTTCTCGACCGCCTCGCCCTCGCCGTCGGTCCCACCACGTGGCTCACGGATGTCGCCGCACACAGGCGGGTCTGTGCCCGGCGGGGCGCAGTTCCCAGCAGATCAGGCTGACCTGCAGGGAGTATCCCCGCCCACCCCGCCGGGGACACCAGCTCATGGGCGCCGCTGTCTGCACGTCCATCGCCGCACCGGCTGAGTACGGTCACCTACGCCGGTCCGAGTATGTGAGTGGTTGCCCGTCGCGCCCCGGCGCCGAAAGCATGGGCGCATGCGCCGACTTCTGTTGCTCGCACCGCTGTTGCTGCTCGCCTTGGGATGTGGGGTGATGCCGGATGGCCCACCCCTCAGGAGGTCGTCGTCCGGCGCTGTTTCGCGGTGCGGGTGTCGCCCGAGTCGGAGTGGCGTGAGGATCCCCGTGACGTGGGCTGCCCGGATGGCTCTCCGCTGACCTTCGCCCCGCCACCCGAACCACCTCGGCTGCCGTACGAGGAACTCCGCGCGAAACTTCCCCGGGTGCCGGGTGCCGGGTGCCGGGTGCCGGGTGCCGGGTGGACGGGTGGACGGGTGGACGGGTGGACGGGGCCGAGGTGCGCCGGACGGTTGCCGCCCTGCACTTGGATCCGGGGATCCGTACCGAGGTGAAGGCGGACGGCGGCCGGGTCGGCGTTCTTCTGGCGGTGACGGGTATCGGCTTCGACGCGCAGGACTGGCTTCTGGCCCGCGTGAGCCCCGGCGCCACCGAAGTGTGGGTGCCGCCCCGGATCCAGCGGATGCCCGGGCGAGAGATGAGCCGGCGTCCCTGCGGTCACCGTGCGTCGAAGACCGGCCATGTGTTGTGGGATCCGGCCATTCTGGATTCCCGTGGCCGCAGCGGGCGTGGTGCCGGTAACCGCCCCGGCGCGGGAGCGTTGGTCTGGTGGATCCCCACGGTCGTCAGGGCCGTTCAAGGTTCCGAAGACGGCCATGGCTCGATGTCTCCGCCCCCTTGCGGTTCCCGCCCCAGGGTCGCCCCAAAATCGTTCTCGCCCCTGACGCACCGTCACCCGCTTCTTGCCTGAGCGCCGCTCACGCAGACATTCCTGGAGTTGTTGCATGTCCACGCAGTCACAGCCCGGTCACGGCAATCCACACCAGCCGGACGGACAGATCCCTCCGCCGAAGCAGGGCATGAGTACACGCCTCAAGGTGGCCCTGGGCTGCGGGGTCCCCACCCTCCTCGGCCTGATTCTGCTCGGCGGTTGTGCGGCGCTGTTCTCCAAGGCAGCCGACGACGTCAGCAAGGACCTGGACAAGAACCACGATTCCGCAGTCGTCTCCCCAGGAGGCGCGGCCGGTGCCGATGCCGGCTCGAAGGGCGGCGAGGCGGACATCACCCACGACGTGAAGGTCACGTCATGCAAGGTGAGGGCCGGCGAATTCGGAATCAAGGAGCTCGACCTCAGGATCGAGTACGTCAACAGCGGCGACCGCCGGTTCACCTACCTCGCCGAGGGCGAGATCACCGTCAACGGCGAAAAGAAGAGCGACATCATCTCCACCGGCCAGAACCTCGCGCCCGGCCAAAAGTACACGGACGACAAGGCCGGGGGCTTGGCGTTCGACGTGGCCAAGTCCGCGAAGTCCGCGGACAAGATCGAGTGCAAGATCATCAAGGTCTCCCGCAGCTCTTACTGACAGGTGGGGCGGCGGAACAGGCCGACGCCGCAGTGGGGAGGGCGTCCTACGTCGGCTGTGCGGGAGCCCGCCGTTGTTGCAGACCGGGAGCGCCATGCGCCCGGAGCGATGGACCCCGACTGACCGCGGGTGAGCCGCCTGCTGCTACTTCGGGGCCATCCGGCATGCCTGGGTCGCGTCGTTCTTCGAGATGCCTGCTGCGTCGAGGCTGGCGGTGCAGCTGGTCTGGTTGCCGATCTGGCCCTGGTAGCACGCCTGCCGGACGGCATCCGTGACCTGCTTGTTCTTTTGCGTGACGTGTTGCTCGCAGGCCTGGATGTCTGCGTGGGCGGCCGGCGCGGCGATGGCGATGCCGCCTGTGGCGAGGGCCAGACCGGCGAGAAGGCTGGGGATACGAGCCGACGAACGCATACGGGTACACCTGCTCTCTCGGGCGTCATGTGATCCGCCATGCGCCGGATCACGGGCGGGGGTGGCGCGGGGAGCAGGCACTCCGAGGGGCGACCGGCTCGACGCATCGGTCACCCTCGCACTTTCGACGCTAGAGCACGGCACCGGTGCCTGCACTTCCTGCCGCGCCTGCCGGGCCTGCCGGGCGGCAACGCCGTAGGCCCGGCCGCGTACCGCCGCGACAGCGAGGCCACGTACCGCCGGGGCGGCGAGACGTTCCTTGCCGGGCACGGCGGTCGCGTCGGCGGTCGCGTCGGCGGTTGCCGGTGGTGCGTTCCGTCAGGGTGGTTCAGTAGCCGGTGCCGCGCTTGGTCTGGGCGCGTTCGATTCCGTGGGCGGCCCCCTTGTCGTCGAGGGTGCGACAGGCGTCGGCGATGTCCTGGCTGAGGCGGTCGATCTGCTCGCGGCTCAGGGTTTCCTTGACCAGGGCGCGCAGGATCTTCACTCTCTGCGCGTTGGGAGGGAGGGTGTACGCGGGGACCATCCAGCCTCGCTCGGCCGAGAGTTGCCAGGCGATGTCGGACTCGTCGTAGGCGTGCTCGCCGGCGAGGCGGAAGGCGACCAGCGGCAGTTGCTCGAGGTCGCTTCCGATCACTTCGAAGCGGCCGCTGCTTCGCAGGTTGTCCGCCAGTGCGCGGGCGTTCTCCTGCATGATCTGCATGACGTAGGTGTAGCCTTGGCGGCCGAGTCGCACAAAGTTGTAGTACTGCGCGAGCACCATCGAGGCCCCGGTGGAGAAGTTCAGCGTGAACGTCGCGTCGGTCTTGCCCAGGTAGTTCTCGTAGAAGACGAGGTCCTTGGCGAGGTCGGTTTCCTCGCGGAAGATCAACCATCCGATGCCGGGGTAGACCAGTCCGTACTTGTGTCCCGAGACGTTGATCGAACGGACCTGTTCGAGCTGGAAGTCCCATTTGGAGTCCGGGTAGAGGAATGGCCACACGAAGGCGCCGCTGGCGCCGTCGACATGGATCGGAATGTCGAGGTCCCGTTCCTTGCGCACGTCCCGCAGGAGCTTGTCGATGCCGACGACATCGTCCTTGTGGCCGGTGAACGTGGTGCCGAGGACGGCGACGACCCCGATCGTGTTCTCGTCGAGGTGGGGCTCCACGTCCTCCGGGCCGATCGTGTACTTGCCCTCCGCGAGCGGCACGATCCGCGGCTCGACGTCGAAGTAGCGGCAGAACTTCTCCCATACGACGTGGACGTCACCCCCGAAGATCAGGTTGGGCCGGTCGATCGACAGGCCGGCCGCCTGGCGGCGCTCACGCCACTTCCACTTCAACGACAGCGCGCCCAGCATGATCGCCTCGGATGATCCCTGGGTCCGGCACCCCGTCGTCGCGCCCGGTGCGTGGAAGAGGTCGGCGAGCATGCGCACGCACCGCTGCTCGATCTCGGCGGAGATGGGGTACTCGGCGTGGTCGATGAAATTGCGGTGGAGGTTCTCGGCGATCAGCCGTTGTGCCTCGGGCTCCATCCACGTGGTGACGAACGTGGCGAGGTTGCGCTGGGGGTCGCCTTCCATGGCGAGATCCACATCCACGAGCCTCATCGCGTCCGTCGCGGGCATTCCCTTCTCGGGGAAGGTCTCCGAGGGGGCGGGCACCGTCAGGAAGCGGTTACCGAAAAGATCCGATACATCACGCTTGGTCATGCCGCGATTCAACAGCTCCGGAGCCTGGGTCGGCGGGGGACACACCGTGGACCCTCCGGGGTGTTGGCCGGCCGGACGTGACCGTTCGTGGCGTCTCTTTCAGACCGGTGCCATCGACCACCCGGTCCGGCCTACGCCGACAGCAACCGGGCCGGCCCGTGGCTTCTCGCAGCCGCCGTCAAACCACGTTTGTCTCGCAGGTGCCGGACGGCAGGCGGATCGGACACCGCGGTCCGCGCCACATGGTCACCTCCCGTGCGGCGCGGACCGCCGGCCGGACGAGCGGCCCGGTCGGACGACCTAGTCCTGCTTGATCGCGGAGATGTCGAACTCCAGCACGACCTTGTCGCCGACCAGCACGCCGCCGCCTTCCAGGGCCGCGTTCCAGGTCACGCCGAAGTCCTTGCGTGAGAGGGTCACCGATCCCTCCAGGCCGACCCGCCGATTGCCGAAGGGGTCGACAGCACTGCCCGCGTACTCGAAGTCGATGGTGACCGGGCGGGTGGTGTCCTTGACGGTCAGGTCTCCGGTCACGCGGTACTCGGTGTCGGAGACCGGCTCGACCGAGGTGCTGCGGAAGGTGATGTCGGGGAAGTTCGGAACGTCCAGGAAGTCGTTGGTGCGCAGGTGCTGGTCGCGCTGTTCGACGCCGGTGTCGATGCTCTCGGCCTTGATCACCACCTGGGCGGTGGAGCGGGTCGGATCGGCGCCGTCCAGGCGGGCGGTGCCCTCGAATTGGTGGAACGCACCGCGGACCTTGGTCACCATGGCGTGGCGGGCGACGAAGCCGATCCGGGTGTGGGCGGGGTCGAGGACGTAGTCCCCGGTGAGCTCGGCGAGGGCGGGGGTCGTGGTCAAGGTGCCTCCGTAGGGCCTGGATCCTGGCAGCGGTCCCGCCTGGATCGTTCCGGAACCACGCTAGGGCGCGACCGGCCCCGGACCCGGCGGGACGCACGGGGCAGCAGAGTGCACCCTGACCAGCGAGTTCAGGCAACGGGACGGCCACTGCCGGGCGGTCAGACCGTTCGCGGGGCAGGGCGACGCTCACCCGTGCATGCGGGCGCCCTTGAGGACCTTGTCCACGGAGTTGCGCGGCCCGTGGACGGCGATCCCGACCAGGTCGAGCTGATCCTTGCCCACCGCCGCCACCGCAGCCCGGTTTGCGCGGTCGTGACCCGTGCCGAACAGGTCCGAGGTGAACACCGCCGTCGGCAGTCCGCGCCGCACCGCCCGCTCGTGCGCCGCCGTCACCGCTTCCTTCCCGCCCTCGAAGACCAGAACGGGCTGGCGGAACATCGGCAGGTAGGGAGTGCCATCGGCGTCCTGGTACGGCTCGCCGACCACCTCGGGCAGGACCGTTCCGAGCCCGCTGACGAGGAACGCCGTGACATTCAGCCGCTGCCACGTCTCCAGGTCGTCGCGCAGCAGCACCGCGATCTCGGTGTCGAAGCGCACCGGCACATCCACGTCGCCCGCCTCGATGTGCTCGTTGTTCTGGTTCTTCGTCTCATCGCTCATGCCCTGAGACTGCCGGGCGCGCCCTCGCGCGGTCTTGTACGTTCTTTGCGTGCAGCTCCAGCAAGAAGTCTCGGCTTGGCGCCCGCGGGTCGCGGGTGTCGTCGAGGTCTTCCACGCCCGCTTCACCGCGCACGCGTACCCCATGCACGTCCACGACGAATGGACCCTGCTGATCGTCGACGACGGCGCCGTCCGCTACGACCTGGACCGCCACCGGCGCGGCACCCCGGGCGGCACCGTGAGCCTGCTCCCGCCCCAGGTTCCGCACAACGGCTCCGCCGCCACCTCGCACGGGTTCCGCAAGCGCGTCGTCTACCTCGACACGACGGTGCTGGACGAGCGCTTCATCGGCGCCGCCGTGGACGGGCCCGACCTCGCTGACTCGGTCCTGCGCCGACGTGTCGGGCAGCTCCACCGGGCCCTGGCCTCTCCCGGTGACGCATTCGAGGCGGAGAGCCGGCTGGCCCTGATCGGCGACCGGCTGCGCACGCTGCTCCAGCCACGCCTCGAACTCCCCGGCGGACACACTGAGTCGCCCGGTGCCGCCACCCGTCACGGCATCGCGCACAGCCTGCGCGAACTCCTCGACGAGCGGGTGGTCGCGGGCATCTCCCTGCCGGAAGCGGCCGGTCTGCTTCAGGCCCACCCCGCCCACCTTGTGCGCTCCTTCAGCGCCGGCTTCGGCATCGCCCCGCACCAGTACCTCATCTCGCGCCGGGTCGCGCTGGCCCGCCGACTGCTCCTCGATGGCCGCCCCGCGGCCGAGGTGGCGGTCGAGGCGGGATTCCACGACCAGTCCCACTTCACCCGCCACTTCAAGCGAGTCGTGGGCACCACCCCCGGGCGCTACGCCCGCTCCGCGATGCCCCGCCACTGAGGACTTCGGGCAGGGCGCCGGTGGCCCCGGCCCGTGGAAGGCGGAGAGGGCGGAACGCGGAGGGCCGGTTATCGGAGGAGACCGGATATGGAGGACCGGTTACCTGAGGGACCGGGCGGGGTCGTTCCGGATGGCAGACGACCTCCCTGTCCGCCCGTTTCGCGGTCGCGGCGTGCGACTGCCGCGCCGCAGCCCGCACAGGTCGGCCGTGAGGTGGCTACCGGGGTGGCTACCGGGTGTACGCGATCTCCGCCGGTGCGTCCCGTCCGAATCGACGAGTGCCGTCGTGTGAGGCCCGCGCCCGGTGGGGTAGGGGCCGGGGGAGGAACGGAGCCCATCCCGATGGGCACCCCCGCGGCCGTGGTGACGGACCGGCCGTGCCATCCATCCCCGAGATGCCGCCACTGCCCAGCCGGGACGAGAGGCGTGGCGGCGGTGAAGGAAGGATCATGAAGGCTGCCGTGTACGAAGGACCCCGGACGGTGACCGTCAAGGACGTCCCCGATGCGAAGATCGAGCATCCGGCCGACATCCTGGTCAAGATCACGACGACGAACATCTGCGGCTCCGACCTGCACATGTACGAGGGGCGGACCTCGTTCGAGACGGGCCGAACCCTGGGGCACGAGAACCTGGGCCAGGTCGTGGAGGTGGGCAAGGCCGTCAGCAAGGTCAAGGTCGGTGACTGGGTGGTTCTCCCGTTCAACATCGCCTGCGGCTTCTGCAAGCAGTGCGAGCAGGGCCTGACGAGTTACTGCCTGACCATGCAACCCGAGCCCGACATGGCCGGCGCCGCGTACGGTTTCGCCGAGATGGGCCCCTACCAAGGTGGCCAGGCCGAACTCCTGCGCGTGCCCTACGGCGACTTCAACGCACTGCGCCTGGGTGAGGACGCCGCCGAGCGGCAGCTCGACTACGTGATGCTGGCCGACATCTTCCCCACCGGATACCACGCCACCGAGATGGCGGGCGTCAAGCCGGGCGATCAGACTCTCGTCTACGGCGCCGGCCCGGTCGGCTTGATGGCCGCCTACTCCGCGCTCCTCAAGGGAGCGGGCCGGGTCTGGGTCGCCGACCACCAGCCCGACCGGCTGCGACTCGCCGAGGAGATGGGTGCGATACCCATCAACACGGCCGAGCAGGACCCGTCCGAGGTCGTCAAGGAAGCCACCCTCGGGCTCGGCGCGGACAACGGCTGCGAATGCGTCGGCTACCAGGCCCACGACCCGCAGGGCCACGAGGACGCCTCCCTGACCATGAACGGACTGATCGACGCGGTGCGCTTCACCGGCGGTCTCGGCGTCGTCGGCGTGTTCCTGCCCGAGGACCCCGGCGCCGCCAAGACCCAGGGCGAAGCCGAAGCCCAGGGCAAGTTCCCGATCGACTTCGGCATGCTCTGGTTCAAGGGGCTGAGGATCGGCACCGGACAGGCACCCGTCAAACGCTACAACCGGGCCCTGCGCGACCTCATCGCCGGCGGCAAGGCCGAACCCGGCTTCCTCGTCTCCCATGAACTCGACCTCGACGAGGCGTCCTCCGCGTACGAGCACTTCGACAACCGCGACGACGGCTGGACCAAGGTCGTCCTCCACCCCCACGGGAGCAACGGCGCCACCCGGAAAGGCACCGGCACCAAGACGAGGAGTCCCGACCGCGGAGACCCCACGGTTGAACAACTGCGCCAAGAAGCGAAGAAGTTCGGCATTGAAGGCCGATCCCACATGAACAAGGAGCAGTTGCAGAAGGCGCTCGGACACTGACAGCACCCGGCGCACGGATCAACGACGCCGTGCGGGTCAGGCCACGGCCCGCTGTCGAGCAGGCTGTGGCCGAGCGACCCCACCTGTGACACGTCTTCGCCCGCCTCTTCCCCCGGCGCATCCGTCGTGTCCTCCTCCCGGCGCACGCGGCAGTGCGTTGCCGTCCTGCTCAGGTCGCAGTGCCGCGGACCGGAATTCATCATCCAGGAGCACGGCCCGACGGCCGGACGCCGCGATGATTTCGTTCATGGATCAAGAACTCGGCACCCTCGTCCAGCAGACCGCCGACCAACTGGCCGACCGCCGGGTCGGCGTCGTGGTGGCCGCCCTCGCGGGTGACCAGGTGGAGATCAGGGGTGCGGGCAGCACGGGCGGAGACCATGCTCATGTACCCGGGCCTGACACGCTGTTCGAGATCGGGTCGGTGACCAAGGCGTTCACCGCCCTGGCGCTGGCGCGGCTGACCGTGACCGGCGAAGCAGACCTGGACGAACCGTTGAGCGACCTGCTGCCCGAGGGGACGACCGTACCGTCACGCGGCGGCGAGCGGATCACCCTGCGGCACCTCGCAACCCACACCTCCGGCCTGCCCCGGCTCCCCCAAGGCATGCTGCTCCCGGCCCTGCTGCGGCCCAACAAGCCCGACCCGTACGCCCACTGCAGCGCCGAATGGCTCCTGTCAGGGCTGGCCCGGACCCGACTGGGTGCGGCACCGGGCGCGCGGTTCCGCTACTCCAACCTCGGAAGCGGCCTGCTGGGACTGGCCCTGGCCCGCCGCGCCGGCACCGACTACGAAACCCTCCTCACCCGCACGATCTGTACCCCCCTGGGCATGGCGGACACCGCGGTGAGCGTGGACGCCGAACATGCGCCACGCTCCGCCCGGGGCCACGACCGCCGCGGACGGCCCACCCCTCCCTGGAACCTGGCCGACCTCACCGGCGCCGGCGGCCTGCAATCGACCGCGACCGACCTGGTGGCCTTCGTTCGAGCCCAATGGGACGGCGGGCCCGATCCCCTCGCGGCCGCGATCCGCCTGAGCCGGGAGGTCGAGTACCGCAAGAGCCCCTTTGCCTGGGTGCACCTCGGCTGGATGGCTCACCGCCTCCATCCCCGGCAGGGTGCCCACCTCCAGATCTGGCACAACGGCGGCACCGGCGGCTTCTCCTCCTTCGTGAGCTTCGACCCGGAGAAGCGACTGGGGGTCATCGCCCTCGGCAACACCCCCCGCCCGGTCGACAGACCCGCCTTCGACCTCCTGCGCACCCTTCAAGCACAGCACGGGTCCGCGCCGCACTGACCCGGGCAGCTCGCCCACACAGCCCATCACCGCGTTCAGTCTCACCACCCGACGCCATTCAGCGTCGGTCGACCCCGGCGAGGCCCCTGCCGGCCGGGGGAGGGGGCTCAGGCCTCGTCGGCCGGGAGGGCGTACAGGTGGGGGAGGTTGACGACGATCGCCTCCTGAGTGCTGCGGGCGATGACGACCACGGCCTCCTCGGCGGGATCCGGGTTCTCCTCCCGATGGGGAACGAACGGCGGGACGAAGACGTAGTCGCCGGGGGCGGTGCGCAGCCGCACCTCCTCGGCCGGGTCGCTCGTGTCGTCGAGGAAGACGAACTCGGGGTGGCCGCTGACCACGTAGATGGCGGTCTCGGACTCGCCGTGGTGGTGGTCGGAGGAGGCGGTCGAGGGGGCCACGTGGGTCTGGCCCATCCACAGCTTCTCGGAGCCGACGGTCTTGCCGCTGACGGCCGCGAACCTCCGCATGCCACCGCTCTGGGCGGTGCCGCCGTCCAGGGAGTCCGCGCGTACGTGGTGCAGGCGGGTACGCAGTGGTGCCGTAGGCCGGTCCGGGGCGTCGGGCAGGTGCGGGTGGAAGCCTTCACCGGGAATCGTCAGCGGCTCGCTCATGGCCGGGACGCTAGGGGGGCACCGCAAAGGATGTCAAGAGGTGTCCTTTGCCGTTCACCTGCGGCAACGTAGCCGCAATGTGCGGTACGGAGCGGTTGCCGCCCTTGAGGCCGGCAACGCGTCGGGCATGATGGGCGCATGCATATCTCCGCGAAGGCGGACTACGCCACGCGCGCTCTCCTGGAGCTCGCATGTGAGCCGACCCGCCCGCTGACCTGCGAGGCCATCGCCTCCTCGCAGCAGATTCCGTTCCGGTTCCTGAAGTCCGTGGTGGGCGAGCTACGGAAGGCGGGGCTGGTGCGCAGCCAGCGGGGCTGCGAGGGGGGTTACTGGCTCGGCAGGCCCGCGGCCGAGATCACCCTGCTGGACGTGGCGCGCGCCGTGGACGGCGAGTTGATCTCGTTGCGCGGTGAGCCGCTGACCGGGCTCGTCTACCCCGGCCCCGCGGCGGGACTGCCCGAGGTGTGGCAGCGGATCGAGGCGGACGCGGCAGCGGTGCTGAGCCGGGCGACGCTGGCTTCGCTGATGCCGGTGGGAGCGGGCGGACGCCTGCCCCGTGAGGGCGCCGCGTGACGGCCGCTTCGGCTCCGCGCGGCATGCCGACGGCGGCACCGGAGCTCGAAGTCGTCGAGTACACCGATCCGTTGTGCCCCTGGGCATGGGGCTCGGAGCCGGTCTTCCGGCGGTTGCGGACGGCCCTGGACGGCCGGGTCCGCTGGCGGCGCGTGTACTGCATCCTCTTCGACGTGGACGACGACCCGGCCCCCGACCCGGCGGCGGAGACTGCCTGGTACGCGCGCTACGTCGAGGACATCACCGTCCACACGCAGGCGCCCCGCGCCGTGAGGCTCGCCCGGGTGGCTGCCAGTTCGTGGCCCGCTTCCCTCGTGGCCAAGGCCGCGGAGCGGCAGGGTGTCGACGTGGCCGAGCGGGTGCTGCGCCGGCTGCGGGAGAGTGTCTTCGCCCTCGGCGAGCCGGCGGACACCATCGAGCTGGCACTGGCCTGGGCGGCGGGTGTGCCGGGCCTGGATCCGGTGCGGCTGTCGGCGGACGCCGCATGCGCCGACGTGCTCGGACAGGTGCACGCGGACCATGCAGAGGCGCGCCGTCCGGTGCCCGAAGTGCGGTCCGTACGGGGCGGTTCGCCGCATCCCGGCGCCGCCAAGGAGACCGAGGACGGGTACCGGTACGCCCTTCCGACGCTGTTGGTGCGCACCCCCACGCAGTACCGGGCGGTGCCCGGCCGGCGGCCGTACGAGGACTACGTCGCAGCCATCACGGAACTGGCGCCGGGGCTGCCGGTCGATGGTGAACGGCTCGCTACGGCACGGGCGTTGGAGCGCCACCGGAGTCTGACCGAGCCCGAGCGGCGGATGCTCGCGCAGGGCCCCTGGCCTCCCGCGCAGGCGGTCCGGTTGGACACCGGCAACGGCCCCTTGTGGCTGCACCCGGAGGAGGCCGCAGTGCATCCGGCAGCCCGGCGCGGGGCTTCTTCAGCTGGCTGACAGGCCTGTGACCTGCGGCGGGATCGTCCCGCCCGATGAGACACCAATTGGTGTCCATTGACAGTCGTCGGCGGCTGCCCCCAGGATGTGCCCCATGCTTACGACGCACCCCGGTGTGGTGTGCCGCTACGTGGACCTGCGGCGCACCTCCAGCGCTCTCTGTCGCTGACCGACCGCCGCTCCCGGCCCACAGGCGCCTGACCGCTCCCGCGATCCCGCCGCCCGCCCCTCCGTCGAGCAGCGACGTCCCCTGTCGAAGCCCTCCCGCTCCACGCTTCGTCGTACCCCCTTCCTTCGTTTCCCGGTCGGCTTCGCGTCCTTGTCGGCGCCGTCCGCCGGCCTCGCGGGGTACCTGTCCGCGCCCCCGGAGCCGTACCGCCCTGCCGTTCGACCTCCCTGTCGACGGGCCGTGTGCGGTCACCCGGCCATGCCTCCTCCGCGCTTTCCCTGCCCCAGACCGGGCCAAGTCACAGGAAAGATAGAGATGTTCACACACCTCATGCCCCACAGCTCCAGACCGGACGTCCCGCCGGCGCGTCGTCTCGCCCGGCCGCGCCTCGCGGTCCTCGCCACCGCTCTCGTCGCCGTGCTCACCCCCGCCCTCGGTGCCTGCGCCGGAGACGCCGCTTCGGCGAGTGGCGCAGGGGCGGGCGGCAACGGCACGCTGAAGTGGACCTCCTCCTACTTCCCGGCCCACTGGGACCCGGTCGTCTCCGGCAGCGGCGCCCAGTTCCGGGAACTCGCCCTGGTGTACGCCTCGTTGACCCGGACCGACGAGACCGGCAAGGCCGTCCCGGACCTCGCCGAGAGCTGGGAGTACAACGAGAAGGGCGACCAGGTCACCTTCCACCTGCGCCCCGGCCTGAAGTTCACCGACGGCGCTCCGCTCGACGCCACATCCGTCAAGGACGCCGTCGAGCGCGCCAAGAAGCAGAAAAACTCGGCGCTCTTCGGAGACCTCACATCGATCCGGTCGGTGGACGCCAACGGACTGGACGCGGTCCTCCACCTCACCCAGGTCGACTACCAGATACCTCAGCTGCTCGGTCAGCGCGTCCTGCAGATCGCCAGCCCCAAGGCGGCCGCAACCCCCGAGAAGCTGGACCAGAACCCGGTCGGCGCGGGCCCGTTCACCATCACCCAGCTGGTCCCGGGCACCAAGGCGGTCCTGAGGAAGAACCCGGCGTACTGGGACGCGAAGAACATCCACATCGACAACGTCGAGCTCACCGCGGCCCCGGACGCCTCCACGGTCGTCAACGGCCTACAGACCGGCGTCTACAACTTCGCGGACATCAAGCCCAGTCAGGCGGACGCCGCCAAGAAGGCCGGCCTGGACGTCTTCGTGCAGCCGGGCTTCAACGCCTCGAACATCAGCCTCAACATCAACAAGGCGCCGTTCGACAACGACAAGGTCGTCGACGCCGTGCGCCACGCGGTCAACCGCCAGGAGTTCGTCGACAAACTCACCTTCGGCCACGGCTCGGTGACCAACCAGCCGTTCCCCAAGGGATACATCGCCTACGACCCGGAGTCCGAGAACTCCCACCCGTACGACCCGGCGAAGGCGCGACAACTCCTCGCCGAGGCGGGCCACAAGCCCGGGGACATCAAGCTCAACCTGGTCATCCCCAACGAAGACCCGCAGGCCGAGATCGTCCAGTCGCAGCTGGCCAAGGTCGGCATCACCGTCACCATCAAGATCGACAAGAACTGGTCCAACCCCTTCTTCGCCAAGGACCTGACCTTCTCGCTGTACGGCACCACCGGCCGCGACTCGGCCGCGCAGACACTCACCGCCCACTTCGGCCCCAACGGCCCGCTCAACCTCAGCTCGCCCTACGAGCCGGACGGTTTCGAGGCGGCCATCGCGAAGGTCCGCCAGACCCCGCTGGACGCGCCCGACTACCCGAAGGTGTTGCAGGCGGCGACCAGGGCCGGTCTGCAGAGCAAGGCGCTGGTCTTCACGTACTCCTCACCGAACCTCGTCGCCAAGAGCAAATCGATCTCCGCCCTGCCCAAGAACCCGGCCCACATCGACTGGACCGGCGTCACCATCTCCGGCAACTGAGCCCCGTCCACCACAGAGAGGAGGCAACCCCGTGACCACGACCGCACTCCCCGCCGCGGCCACCCGCCGTCGCGGGGCCGCCCTGACCCGGGTACGGCACGCGGCGGTCCGTGTCCTGACCGCCGTCGCCCGGTCAGTCGCGATCTTCGTGCCCGTCTTCCTGGTCGCGACCTTCGTGACGTTCTCGCTGCGTTCGATGAGCGGGCTCAGTCCGGCACGGATCCAGCTGGGTGAGGAGGCGACCCCCGAGGCGATCCGCCGGGTGGAGGCCCAGTGGGGGCTGGACCAGCCCTTCCTGGTCCAGTACTGGGACTGGTTCAGCGGGGTCCTGCACGGCCGGCTCGGCACCAGCTGGGCCAACGGCGCCGACATCTCCACGCTCATCGGCCTCGGTCTGGGGGTGAGCCTGTCCATCGCGACGTTCGCCCTCCTCATCGGCATCGTGGCCGGCTTCCTCCTCGGCGCCGCGGCGGCGCTGCGGCGCACGACGTGGATCGACCGCGCCATCACCGGCTTCGTCACCCTGATCTCGGTGATGCCGGCCTTCGTGGTCGGCATCGTGCTGGTGGTGGTCCTCGCGGTCGGGCTCAACTGGTTCCCCTCCGCCGGGTACGTGCCCGCCGGACAGGGGATCGGGCCGTGGCTCGCCCACATCACCCTCCCGGCCATCGCGCTGAGCTTCGACGTCATCGCCGACGTCGCCCGCCAACTGCGCGGCAGTCTCATCGCCGCCTACCGCGAGAACTACGTGACGGGCGCGCTGGTCCGGGGGCTGAGCCCGCGCCGGATCTTCTTCGGGCACGTGCTGCGCAACGGCCTCGGGCCGGTGCTCGCCACCCTGGGCCTGAAGTTCCCCGCCCTGGTCGGTGCCTCCGTCGTCACGGAGTGGATCTTCGGCCTCCAGGGCTTCGGCCGATTCGCCAACGACGCGGCCCAGGCCGGCGACGTACCGGCCGTGCAGGGCGTCCTCGTGGTGTCGATCGCCCTGGTCGTCACCTTCAACCTGATCGTCAACCTGGTGCTGGCCCGCGTGACGCCGGCCGCCCAACGGGGGGTGTGACCATGGTGCGTCGCGTTCTCGCACTCACATCCGGACGGACCGCCGTCGCCATCCTCGCCCTGATCCTGCTGCTCGCGATCCTGGGCCCGCTGCTCGCCCCGCAGGATCCGCTGGCCACCGGCGACCACCCGCTCGCATCCGCCTCGGGCGCGCACTGGCTGGGCACGGACTACCTCGGCCGCGATGTGCTGAGCCGCCTCCTGGACGGCTCCCGCGTCAGCGTGCTCGGTTCGCTCGAAGTCGCCCTGACGGCGCTGGCCGTCGGCGCGATACCCGGCATCCTGTCCGTCCATCTCGGGCGTGGCTTCGAGTGGCTCACCCTCCGGCTGACCGACACGCTCGTCGCCCTGCCGTTCCTGCTCTTCGCCGTCGCCGTGATCGCCCTGCTCGGCAACGGCCTCACCCAGGCCATGCTCGTCACCGGCACCCTGGTCTCGCCCCTCTTCTACCGGGTGGCCCGCGCGGCCACCCTCGCCGTGGCCCGTTCGCAGTACGTGGAGGCCGCGCTCATCTCCGGCGCCTCGATCGGCTGGGTCGTACGCCGGCACGTCTGGGCCAAGGTGCTCCCGCCGATCGCGGTGGCGCTCGCCCAGACGATCGGGGTCGGCTTCATCATCGTCTCCAGCCTCACCTTCCTCGGCATCGGCATCCAGCCCCCGGCGCCCACCTGGGGCGGTCTGCTCGCCTCGGACCTGGGCTACCTCAGCCACCAACCGTGGGCGCCCGTCGCGCCCGCCCTGCTGATCATGGTCACCGTCTGGGCCGCCAACCTGCTCGCCGACACCATCCGCGACGTCTCCGGAGAGGCCGGCCACGCCCTGGTCAACAACCGCAGGGCCCAAGCCAACCGGCTCAAGAACCCCGAACCCGACCCCGTCCCCGCCGGAGGCACGCGATGACGACGCTGTCCCACGAAACCGTCCCCGGACCCCTCCGGGGCAGCACCCGCGGTGAACCGGCCGCCCCCGGCCCCACGGCGCCACCGGTGCTCTCGGTACGCGACGTGCACATCACCGATCACGTCACCGGGCGCCGGATCGTCCACGGGGTGAGCTTCGACCTCGTACCCGGCCGGACGGTCGGCGTCGTCGGCGAGTCCGGCAGCGGCAAGACCCTCACCTGCCGGGCCGCGCTCGGCATCCTGCCCCCGCACTTCGAGATCACCTCCGGCTCGGTCGAGATCGCCGGCACGGACATCGCCGCCCTGACGCCCCGACAGTGGACCGACCTGCGCGGCGCCACGATCGGCGCGGTCTTCCAGGACCCCGCCTCCTACCTCAACCCCTCGATCCGCGTCGGCCCGCAGATCGCCGAGGTGCTGCGCGTCAAGAAGGGGCTGGGGCGGCGGGAGGCACGCCGGCGCACCATCGAACTCCTACGGGCGGTGCACCTGCGCGATCCGGACCTGGTCTACGGCCAGTACACGCACGAGCTCTCCGGAGGCATGCTCCAACGCGTCCTGATCGCGGCGGCGATCTGCGCGGACCCGCGGATCCTCATCGCCGACGAGGCCACGACCGCCCTCGACGTCACCGTCCAGGCCGAGATCCTCGACCTGCTCGCCGACCTGCGCGAGAGCGCCGGGCTGGCCCTCGTCGTCGTCTCCCACGACCTGGCCGTCGTCGCCCAACTCTGCGACGAGGTACTGGTGATGCGCCAGGGCCACGTCGTGGAGCAGGGCCCGACACGGACGGTGCTCCACCGACCGCGGCACGAGTACACCCGACTGCTCATCGCCGAGCACGAGCAGTACGGCCTCGACACGTTCCTCGCACCCCAGGAGGTGTCGTGACCGCCGTACCCGCACCCGAAGCCCCGGAAGCCGCCACTCGGCCGCCGGGGCCGGTCCTCGAAGTCACCGGCCTCGACGTGCACTACGGACCGCGCCGCCGACGCCAACACGCCCTGATCGGAGTGACGTTGAGCGTCGCCCCGGGGGAGACCCTCGGCATCATCGGCGAGACGGGCTCCGGCAAGTCCACCCTCGCCCGCGCCGTCCTCGGCCTGGTCCGCCCGTCGGCGGGCTCGATCCGCGTCGCCGGCGAGGAGGTCACCGACCACGACCGCCGCCAGTGGCGGAGCCTGCGGCGCCGCGGCATCGTCCAGTACGTCTTCCAGGACCCGCTGCGCAGCCTCGACCCTGACCTCACCGTCGAGGAGTCCCTGGCCGAGCCGCTGCTCATACAGGGCGTCGCGCCCGGGCAGGCCGCCACGCGGGTCCGCTCGTTCCTCGCCCGCGTCCACCTCTCCGAGGAACTGCTCGGCCGGTTCCCCGGAGAACTGTCCGGCGGTCAGCGTCAACGCGTCGCGGTGGCCCGCGCCCTGGTCACCGACCCACGACTGGTCATCTTCGACGAGCCGGTCAGCGCCCTGGACTCCGCGAACCGGGTCCAGGTACTGGAGATCCTCAAGGAACTCCGCGCCGCCGGGGTGGCCCTCGTCTTCATCTCCCACGACCTCGGCTCCGTCGCCGGCACCGCCGACCGCATCGCGGTCCTCTACCGGGGCGAGCTCGTCGAGGCCGGCGCCACCCGCGACCTCGTCAGGGCCCCCCGGCACCCCTACACCCGCCTGCTCCTCGGCTCCGCGCCCACCCTGCGCTCCGCACCGGCGGACCGAGCCGAACGCGAGGCCCTGCGCACCCTCCTGCACGCCTGATCCCACCGCCTCCACCACAGACAGGAACCACGATGTCCCGCACGATCCACCTCGCACTCCATCCCTACGGCGTCGGCGGCCCCGGCCAGCACGGCCTGTGGAAGGACCCGCGCGTCGCGAAGAACTCCAGCATCGACATCACCTACTACATCAAGCAGGCGCAGGCGGCCGAACACGCCCTGTTCGACGCCCTGTTCATCGTCGACAGCCAGTTCATCAACGCCACCTACCCGGCGCACTACCTCAACCGCCTCGAACCACTCACCCTGCTGTCGGCGGTCGCCACCCACACCCGCCACATCGGACTGGTCGGCACGGCGAGCTCCACCTACAACTCGCCCTTCAACCTCGCCCGCCGCTTCGCCTCCCTCGACCACATCAGCGGGGGCCGAGCCGGCTGGAACGTCGTGACCAGCTTCGACACCGGCACGTCGAAGAACTTCGGGCTCGAAGAACACCTCGACTACACCACCCGATACGGCCGCGCCCTGGAGTTCGTCAAGGTCGCCCGCGGCCTGTGGGACTCCTACGAGGACGACGCGTTCCCGGCCGACCCGGAGCGGGGCGTCTTCCTCGACCCCTCGAAGCTGCACGCACTGGAGCACCGAGGGGAGCACTTCGACGTCGCCGGACCCCTCAACCTGTCCCGCTCCCCGCAGGGCCAGCCGGTGATCTTCCAGGCCGGGGTCTCCGAGGAGGGCCGCGACCTCGCCGCACAGGTCGCCGAAGGCATCTACGCACCCGGTGGCTCCCTGGAGCAGGCGCAGGCGTACTACTCCGACATCAAGACGCGCACCGCGGCGTACGGCCGAGACCCCGAGCACATCAAGATCTTCATCCACGGCGGTCCGGTCGTGGCCACCACCGACGAGGCAGCCCGGCGCCGCGAGCGGGAGATCTTCGAGGAGGACAACGACTTCGACCGCAACCTGGCCCTGCTCGGCCGGTCCTTCGGCGCGTACGACTTCAGCGTCCACGACCTGGACGCGCCCTTCCCCGACGTCGCACACCTCGCCGAGAAGGGCGGCCGGACGGGCGCCGCCAAGCTCATCGAGCGGGCCCGCAGCGAGAACCTCACCCTCCGTCAAGTCGGCGCGCTGGTGAACGAGTTCCACCGCTCACCCTTCGTCGGCTCACCGGACACCGTCGCCGACACCATCGAGAAGTGGTTCGAGGCCGGCACCTTCGACGGCATCAACCTCGCCTTCCGCACCGGCGACGACCTCGAACTCTTCGTCGACGGAGTGGTCCCGCTGCTCCAGAAGCGCGGCCTGTTCCGCACCGAGTACGCGGCCGACACCCTGCGCGGCAACCTCGGCCTGCCGGTCCCGACCAACCGCCACAGCCGCGCACCCCAGCTCGTGAACGGCTGAGGACCGGGCCATGACCGAACCTCCGGTGACCGGTGGGCCCGACGCCCACACCGCGCGGTTCCCGACCGAGACCCCGCCGGCCGCCGCCCCCGGCCATGGCACCGCGGGCGGGACCCGCACTGCGAAAGGCAGCCACCCGTGACCACCGAGACGCCGCGTTTCAGACTCGGCTTCCTCAGCCACGTCCAAGGCCGGGGCGACGACCCCCGTCGGACGTACCGCAACGCCCAGGAGCTCTTCGTCGCCGCGGACGAACTCGGCTTCGACGTGGGCTGGGTCGCCCAACACCACGTCCCCCAGGGCGGGGGCGGCCTGTCCTCACCGTGGACCTTCCTCGCCCACGCCGCGGCGAGGACCCGCCGGATCCGTCTCGGCACCGCCGTCACGGTCCTCCCACTGGAGGATCCGGTCCGCCTCGCCGAGGACATCGCCACCGTCGACGCCCTCAGCGGCGGCCGCGTCGAGATCGGCGTCGGCAGTGGATCCGACGAGGTGGAGTACGCCGCCTTCGGTAAAGACGCCGCCCGCAAGCGCGAGCTGACCAGCGAGAACCTCCGAGTACTGCGGGGCGCGCTGGCGAACGAGGAGGTGCGTACACCCGGATTCCGGATCCAGCCGACCGCCGGTGACTACGGCGACCGGATCTGGCAGGGAGTCTTCAGCGAAGCGGGCGCCCGGCACGCCGCGGCCGCCGGCTCCAACCTGCTGATCAACCGGGCGGCGTACGGGTACGACGCGCCCACGGACGAGGTGCAACGCCCCTGGGTGGACGCCTACCTCGATGCCTGGGACCGGCCGCACCGCCCCCGGATCGGCCTGTCCCGGTTCGTGTTCCCGGCCAAGGACAAGCGGACCGCGCTGGCGCAGATCGGCGACGACGTCCACCGGGCGGCGCTGCGCATGGCCCGACGCGGCGCGTTCCCGAAGGCCCTGGACGTCGAGGAGGCACTGCGGCGCTTCCACTCGTTCCACGGCCACCCCGACGAGATCGTCGCGGCCCTGCGGCAGGAGAAGGTACTGCCCGTCGCGACCGACCTGATCGCCCAGTTCAACCCGGCCGTTCCGGACCATGACGCGGCGATGCGTGCCCTCGAACTCATCGCGACGCAGGTGGCGCCGGCCCTGGGCTGGAAGCCCGCGATCGGCACCGCGACGGACACCGCGATCGACACCGTGATCGGCGCCGCGGCCGTCATCCCGTCCCCTATCACGCCCGTAGGAGCATGAGTTGACCCAGCACACCGTTCTCACTGACAGCGCCGGCAACGCCGAGATCGCCGGCCACACCGACCACCACGCCCCCGAGGGCCTCCTCACACGCGGCACCGTCCTCGTGGTGCCCGGCCGGGGAGAGACCCGGGCCACGTACGCGCGGTTCGGCAAGCGGCTCGCCGCCGACGCCTACCGGGTGCGGGTCATCGATCCCCCGCAGGTCGATGCCGAGCTCCCGACGGGGTCGCCGGACGCGTTCGGCGTCCGGCTCGCGCAAGCCGTGGAGGGAACCGCCGCCGGCGACGGCGTGGCGCGTCCGCTGATACTGGTCGGAGCCGACGCCGGAGCCGCCGCCGTGGCGGCGCTCCTGGCCCGAGAGGGGCAGGCCCTGGAACCGGACGGCGTCGTCCTCGCGGGGCTGCCGGGGCGTGCCACCAGCTCCGCGGGCACCTGGAACGCCGAACTCGACGTACGCACCTCCTGCCCCACGCACCGGGGCGTGCTGAGCGACGACGCCGAGGTACGGCGGGGGTCGCTGGCCGAACCGGTACCGGACTCCCTGCTCGACGCCGCATACGAGGGCGCCGTCACCGCCCCGACGCTGCTGCTCGTCGGGGACGCCGACCCACTGGCGGACCACGAGGGTCTCGCCCGGGTCGCCAAGTCGTTGCCCCGCGCCCGGCTTTCGCGGGTCCGCGGCGCCCACCACGACGTCCTCAACGACGTGCAGCACCGTTCCGTGGCGGCGGAGGTCGTCACGTTCCTGG
The DNA here is from genome assembly GCF_036231985.1 of Streptomyces sp. NBC_01426. Taxonomy (GTDB): domain Bacteria; phylum Actinomycetota; class Actinomycetes; order Streptomycetales; family Streptomycetaceae; genus Streptomyces. Next base: position 270,151 of record NZ_CP109500.1, on the reverse strand, counting down.
AGACCGTGCGGGACGGACTGATCCCGCTGGTCGTGGTCGAGTCGAGTGCGTGGTGACCGTCGCCGGCCCGCGTCTCGTACGGGCTGCGCTCCACGACCCCCGGCTCCACACCACATCGCACCCCACCAGCCGAAGGGAACCGGCATGACCATCTCCACCGACCCCGTCACCCAGCCCGCAGCGGCTCCCACCGCCGCCGACATACTCCGCAGCACCCTGCGGCGTCACGCGGCCGGCGTCACGGTGATCACCGTCCCCGGACCCGCGGGGTTCACGGCCACCTCGTTCACGTCCGTGTCGCTGCGGCCGCCCCTGGTGGCCTTCTACCTGGACCTCGGCGCCTCGACCGCAGGACCCGTACACCGCGCGGACCGGTTCGCCGTCCACCTGCTCGGCACCGGGGACACCGCCCTGGCACGGCAGTTCGCACGCAGCGGCGTCGACCGCTTCGAGGGGGTCCGCTGGACGCGGAACGCCGATGGGCTCCCGCTCCTGGAGGACGTTCCCGCATGGCTGACGGCCCGCATCACCCTGCGTCAGCACATCGGTGACCACCTCCTGGTCGTCGGCGAGGTGGAGTCCGGCGCGGTCGCCGAGGACGCCCCTGCGCTGGTCCACCACGACGGCGCCTTCGCCGCGGCCCGCCGGCTGCCCTCCCGGTAACGCGCCGGCGGCTCGTGGTCCGCCGTGGTGAGCCGGCGGCCGTAACCCTCTGGTCTGCCACCCGGCTGTGATCGAACACGGACCTGGACCGTCCCGGACGACGAAGGTGGGCGCCGGCTCACGGACCGCACGATCGCGGCGCCCCCGTGACCTCGGAGGACCGACGTCACGGGGCGTCCTGGGCCCGCCCTCGCTAAGGGTTGCCGGCTACCGGCTGAGCGACGTGAGCGCCGCCGGGTCGTACGGCTTCAGCTCGTCGAAGCGGTTGCCGAGGACCTTCGCCGCCCACTGCGGGTCCTGGAGCAGTGCCCGGCCGACGGCGACCATGTCGAACTCGTCGCGTTCCATGCGGTCCAAGAGGTTGTCGATGTCGCCGAGCGCCGCACCCTCGCCCGCGAAGGAGCGGATGAAGTCGCCGTCGAGGCCGACCGAGCCGACGGTGATGGTCGGGCGGCCGGTGAGCTTCTTGGTCCAACCCGCCAGGTTCAGGTCAGAGCCCTCGAACTCCGGGAGCCAGTAGCGCCGGGTGGAGGCGTGGAACACGTCGACGCCCGCCGCCGCCAGCGGGGCCAGGATGGCCTCCAGCTCCTCCGGGGTCTGCGCGAGCCGGGCGTCGTAGGCCTCCTGCTTCCACTGGGAGTAGCGGAAGATCACCGGGAAGTCGGTCGAGACGCGCTCGCGGACCGCGGCGACGATCTCCGCGGCGAACTTCGTACGGGCCACCGCGTCGCCGCCGTAGGCGTCGGTGCGGCGGTTGGTCCGCTCCCACAGGAACTGGTCGAGCAGGTAGCCGTGAGCGCCGTGCAGTTCGACGCCGTCGAAGCCGATCCGCTCGGCCTCCGCGGCGGCGTCGGCGAACGCGCCGATGACGTCGTCGAGGTCGGTGCGGGTCATCGCCTTGCCGGTCCCCTCGGTGCCGTCGACGCGGATGCCGGAGGGGCCGACGGCGGGGGCGTCGGCGTACGGTGCCTCACCCTGGTTGCGCACCATGCCTATGTGCCACAGCTGGGGCACGATCGTGCCGCCCGCCTCGTGAACGGCCGCGGCGACCTTCGCCCACCCCGCCAGCTGGTCCTCGCCGTGGAAGCGCGGCACCCGGTCGCTCTGCCCGGCGGAGTCGTGCCCGACGTAGGTGCCCTCGGTGACGATCAAACCGACACCTGCGGCTGCCCGACCGGCGTAGTAGGCCTGTACGTCCTCGCCGGGCACGCCGCCGGGGGAGAACATCCGCGTCATCGGGGCCATCGCGATGCGGTTGGGGACGGTCAGGCCGTTCAACTTGAGGGGCCGGGACAGAATCTCGGCCGCGCGGGAGGCGGTGGACGTGGTGACGGTCATGAGGGTCCTCCGGGTTGAGGCTGTGGCTCGTCGGACGACAACGAGAAGTGCATAGTACACATGATGTGTATCATGCATATTGCAGGTCCGGCCGTCATGCGGCCCCGCCCACAGGTCGGACCATGTGGGGGTCCGCCGACCACCGGGGCGACAGGTCCGCGATAATGGAGCGCCGGAAGGAACGGGAGGCGCAGTGCTGGAGAAGCTGGAACGGGAGCTGATGCTGCTCTCGCGACACCAGGTGCTTGCCCGGCGCGAGCGCGACCCCGATCGCCTGGAGCGATCGGCGTACCTCCTGCTGTGCCGGATCAACACGGAAGGCCCCATGTCCATCGGGCAGTTGGCGGAGGCCTTCGGACTCGACACCTCGACCGTGAACCGCCAGACGGCCGCGCTGCTGCGCTGCGGACTGGCCGAGCGCGTCGCGGACCCCGACGGCGGCATGGCCCGCAAGCTGTGCATCACCGTTGAAGGGGCGCGCCGGCTCGCCGAGGACCGTGAGGTCAACCAGTCCTGCCTGGCCCGAGTGGTCGGCGACTGGTCCCCTGAGGAAGTACGGGAGCTGGAGAACCTCCTGGTCCGGCTCAACCGCAGCGCCGAGGCCCTCGAAGGACGGTTCTGGCCGCGCACGGAGGAAGACGCTCCCCGCGCAGCGTGCCGCCCGCCGCTCCCGCACGAATCCCTGACCCCTGCCCCGCAGGCCCCCGCCCCGTAGGAACGCCCCCGGCCCGCTCCCAAGGAATGCCCGCGCACCGGACGGCGCGGCCTGAACGCAAGAGGGGTCGGTCTCAGGCGCAGGCCCGCAAGGCCACGAAGTGACGCTCGCCCGAGAGACTGGTCCACCGCTCGATGGGTGCCCAGCCCGACAGCCGGCCGTGCCGTTCCACAGCCCGCGTGCCGACGGTGGCCCAGGAGAAGACGGGGCTGACCGCCTGACGGCCGACGTGGATCCGCACCCGGCGTCGTTCGTCCACGTCAGAGGGTGACGCTTCCACGATCAGTCGACCTCCTGGGCGCACGAGGTCGTGGAGGCGCCGCAGGAGGTGCCGGGGGTCACCGCCGATGCCGATGTTCCCGTCGATGAGGAGCGCGGTCCCCCAGCTCCCCTCGTCCGGTAGCGGGTCGAAGACCGAACCGCTGCGCGCGTGGCCGCCCCGGCACACCGTGGAGATGACGGCCGCCGGGGACACGTCGACGCCGAGGACGGCGTGGCCGCGCCGGGCGAACGCCTCGACGAGGCGCCCGGCTCCGCACCCGACGTCCAGGATCGGCCCCGTGTACCGCTCCAGTACGGCTTCGTCCGCCGGGTCCGCCTGGCCCGACCACCGGCCGACGTCCAACGGGAAGGACCAGCCCTCGGCGTCCCGCAGCGTCACGTCCCCGACGGGGGAGTGGATCGCCCCCGCGTAGGGGTCGCTGTTCCAAGGCTCAGGACAGCCGTCCACTTGCCGTTCAGAGGTACTCACACGGGCTCCCTGTCAACAGCCAGGCCGATGCCACTGCCGCAATGGTGCGACCAGAGGCGGGCGGGGGCCCTCACTTCCCGCACCCGAAGTTCTCGACCCGGCTCACATGCCGACGAAGGAACGGGCGGTGATTCCGACACCGACGATGAGGACGAGAGTCGAGGTCGCAGCTGGTCCGATGCGCCCGAGCGCCTTCAGCCGGGCGGAGGCCTTGTCGGCGGTGCGGGCGGTGATGCGGTCGCGCAGCCGAACGAGGAGGAGGCCGGCGAGGGTGAGCGTGGCGGCCATGCCGAGGCCGTAGCCGATGACGAGGAGGACGCCGAAAGCCGTCCGGCCGAGGGCGACGGCGCCGAGGAGGACGACCAGTGCCGACGGGCTGGGGACGAGACCGCCCGCGACGCCGACTCCGATCAGGCTCCAGCGCTTTCGCCCTGCCGGAGCGTGGGTGTGGTGGTGGTCGGCGTCGTGAGGGTGATGGACGTTGGCTTCGCCGTGGTGATGATGGCCGTGCGGGAGCACGGTGGCGGCTTTGGTCAGGACGACGGTGGTGCCATCGGCCGCACCGCTGTCAGGTGCTCGGCGTGAGGACGGCAGGATGGTCGGCGACACGTGGCCGTGCCCGTGATCTCCCACGTGCCCGTGCCCGTGGTCGCCGTGGTGGTGATGTCCGTGGCTGTGGCTGTGGCCGTGTTGGAGGGGGCGGCCGCGGATGGCGGAATGCAGGAGTTGGACGCCGATGGCGGTGACGAGGAGGCCGCTGGCGACGCCGAGCCAGGTGAGGACGGTTTCCCCGGCGAGGTGGGTGGCGAGCGGGAGGGCCAGGCCGAGGGCGAGGACGCCCGCCGTGTGGGTCAGGGTCACGGTGGCGCCGACGGTGAACGCGTCGCGCCGGGTGCCGCGACGTCCGGCCAGGTAGGCGGCCATGATCGTCTTTCCGTGGCCGGGCATCGCCGCGTGGGAGGCGCCGAGGACCACGGCGAGGAGCAGGGCGAGGAGGCCGACGGGGACGGTCAGTTCGCGGCTGCCGACGAGAGTGTCGAAGAGGTCGGAGACCTTGTTCAACGCGGCGGTGACGGGGCCCGCGCCGGGCAGGCCGGGCGGCACGATCCGCGCCGCGGGGCCCTGCCCCGGGGCGGTCCGCAGTTCGGCGGTGTGCTGGTCCAGCGGGGCGGCGAGAGGATCCTGCGGGTATCGGCGCAGCTGGTTGGTGGTTGAGGTCGCAGGGACGGTGGAGTCGGTGAGGGTGAGGCCTTCGCCGCGGGCGGTGATCTCGTGCCAGCCGATGCGCCGGGTGTCGTAGTGCGTGACCACGCGGACGCGCGAAGGCGGGGTGAGCCGCGCGTCGGCGGTGAGTCGGCAGGTGAGGCGACTGGTCTTCAGCCCGGCCTCACCCGTGTGGAAAGTCAGCCTGCCGGCGCCCCGGCCCCATCGAATGCTCACGCCGCTCACGTCGGCTGCCAGTTGCCCGGCGAGTGTGGCGCATGCCTCGTCCGCGTACACGCTCTGCTCGTCCGCGGTGATGGATCCGTTGTGGTCCTGGTCGATGAGCGGGCGCTCTTGTGCCGAGGCGATCTCGGCACGGTCGACCACGATCTCCGCCTCCACCGCCTGTGGGCGCAGGGTCAGACTGGTCGCGTAGTTGACGGTGAAGTTGCCCAGCGGATGCGCGGCCGCAGGCGAGGCCGAGGCGAGGAGGGCGAACGAGGTGAGCAGGGCGGCCGCGAGCGGGGCGGCGGCCAGGCGCCGGCGGGTGGGGAAGTTCATGGGGTGTCGTCGATTCGCCGGATCGCTTCGCGCGCCGCGGGGGCGTGGAGCGGGTGGAAGGAAGGGTCGATGGCCAGCGCCTGTTCGAGGTCGCTCCGGGCCGCCGTGATGTCGCCGAGGGCTTGGTGGATGGCGCCGCGGTGGTAGAGGAACAGAGCACTGCGCGTACCGAGCGCGAGTGCCTGCTCGGCTTGTGCGAGGGCTTCGCCATCGCGTCCGGCACGGTGCAGGGCCCAGGCGTAGGCGTCGTGGACGGCGAGGAACGGCCGCTCCCTCGCGGCGGCTTCGGCCATGGTCACGGCCTGCCGGGGGTGGCCGTGGTCGGCCTCGAAGTAGATCGCGTCGACGTCGGCGGAGGCGCCGCCGGCCCGGCGGATCCTCTCCTGGGCGCGCAGGACCGCGTACTGCGCTTCGGCCGCGGTGGAGTGGCCGAGCGACTGCTGGAGTTCGCCGAGTTCCAGCAGGTACTGCGGGAGCGGGGCCACTGCAACGGCCGTGGTGTAGTCGGCGACCGCCTGCTCGCGATCGTCCGTGGCCACGCGTGCCTTGGCCCGGGCCTCCAGCAGGCCCGCGTCGCGCGGCGCGATGGCCAGCCCGGCCTCCGCCTGACGCAGAGCGGTGGCCGGTTCGCCGCTGTCCAGGGCAAGGGAGGACAGGTGCGTGTAGGCGAAGGCGCGCTCGCCCGGGGTGCCTGCCGCGCGTAGCGCCCGTTCCATCAGGGCCTTGGCCCGGACGATGTCGCCGCGCAGTTCGAAGGTGTAGGAGGCGCGGGCCAGCGAGGAGCTGTCCGGGCGCAGGTCCGCCATCTTCTGGACGGCGTCCTCGGCTTCCCCGTACTGGCCGAGCTGGGTGTGGGCGTCGGCCAGGACGCCGTAGGAGGCAGGGGTGGCGGGGCTGGTGACGATCGCCTTGCGGGCCCAGCCGAGGGCGTCGCGGAACTGGTGGCGGGCTGCGGCGAGGGCGCCCATGCCGATCTCGGCGTGCAGGTTGTCCGCCGGCTGGAGTGCCAGCGAGCGGCGCAGGGCCGTCTCTGCCTGCGCGTAGGAGGCTTGGTCGGCGGTGGTACGGGCCTGCTGCACCAGGGACATACCGAGGTCTGCCCAGCTGACCGGATCCTTCGGCAGACGCTTGACGCGCTCGCGCAGCGCCTCGATGCCGCGCGCCGGGCCCGCGGAACTCGAAGCGGATGCGGGGGCGTCCGGTGTGCCGGTCCTCGACGGGGGGAGACCGACGGCGCCGACGGTGAAGACGGCCACGCCCAGGGCGATGGTGATCGCGGTGGTGCGCAGGTGTCTGCGGTGCCGGATCGAGGGGGTGGGCTTCTCTTCGGGCCGGTGCACGGGATCCTCCCCGGTGAGTCGACGACAGGGGCCCCGGGCGGGGACCGGAGGACCGACCTCGGTCCCCGCCCGGTGCTGGTGGGTCAGCTGGTCTTGCGGTTCCGGCGCAGGCGGTATCCGCCGACACCGAGGAGCAGGGCGCCGAGGCCGCCCAGGGCTGCCGCGTTCTTGCCGCCGGAACGTTCGGGCGCGTTCGGTCCGCTGTTCACGGACTTGGTGTGGGGGAGCGCCAGGTAGGGGAACGAAGTGCCGAACGGGACCTCGTTGGCGTTGACCCTGTCGCCGTCGGCGAGGGCCGGGACCAGCTGCCCGGTCTGGGCGGCGCCTTCGACGGCCTGGAGGGAGATGTCGATGACGTCGTCGGTCAGGCGGCGGCCGTTGGGGAAGCCCGCCAGGTCACCGGCGAGGACGCCGTAGCGGTTGGGGTTGGCGGTCGGCCGCACGCCCATGTTCAGGCGCAGTTCCTCCGCCGGGACGATCTGCTTCAGCCGCGCGTCCTTGTTGAGGCGGTGGGCGTTGAGATCGGCCTGGATCGGACCGCACGCCTTGCAGATGCCCGTCAGGTAGATCTCGAACAGGTCCCGCCGGGGGGTGGCAGGAGCGGGGATGTTGTAGACCTGCTGGATGAGCTTGGGCAGGATCGGGTCGAGGACCTTGTCCACGACCGGCTGGACGGTGCGGTCCTGGTCCGGATTGAGAGTGTTGAAGGCGTCCTTGTACTTCAGCGGGACGACGACCTCGTTCACAAGGGGGTTGCCCAGGCGAGAGACCTGCTTCCACTTGTCGCCGTGCTTGTCCCGGGAGTCCGAGACCTGCACGCCCTGGCGGTCGGTCGTGGACCACACGCCGATCACCGGGTTGCGGCCGGGGTTCCCCTTCAGCGCGAGCTGCGCCTTGGGGATCTGCAGGGCGACGGAGTTGACGTTGTAGCCGGCGAGGGTGTCCTGGCCGCGCTCGGACAGGTTGCCGCCGTAGAGGAGGTCGAAGACGCGCAGGTCGGCGAAGAACGGGTCCTCGGCCTGGCCTGCGAAGGTCTTGCCGCCGCCGGGGATGTTGCGGATGGCCTGGTTGCGCAGGGAGGCATAGTTCGGCATGGAGGCCGGGCCGACGCGGGAGGGGGCGGCGGGGACGTTGGAGAGCAGGACCCTGCTCTCGTCGCCGTGGGAGATCACGAGGTCGTAGACCTGGCGGAAGTTGAGGTCCGGGTCGTTCAGCGAGGTGACCGGGCCGGTGTTGTAGAGGAACTGGTTGGCGGCGTCGCGGTAGCTGTTGTGGAAGCGCCAGGTGTAGGTGATGTCGGAGACACCGTCACCCGTGTTGTCGATCTTGATGTTGTAGCGGAGGTCCTCGCCGAACGCGTAGAAGTTCGGGCCGCCGTTGGGCTCCTCGAAGGGGATCCAGTTGGCGAGGAGCGTGACCGAGTCGGGGCGGTCGAGGCTGGTGTACGCGTACACGTCGGTGTTGTCCGCACGCGGGTCGCCGGCGATCAGCGGGGCCTCGCGGTGGCTGGAGGCGACGCTCACTCCCGGGGCGAGGGTGAGGGCGGTGAGGCCGGTCGCGAGGGCGCCGGCGCCCAGGACGAGGAGGGACTGGTCGAGCACACGCCGCGAACGGGGCCGTGCGGAGATGGACTTCAAGGGTGTTCCTCTCGACTGCGAACCCCCATCGCGCCGCATACACCGGTGCGGCCGGACGGGGGCATTCAGGTGGGTGACCACTCGGTCGGACAGCGCGGCCCGGGCGGCATGAGCAGCACCCCGGCCCGCCGACCACGCGTACTGCCTTGCGCTCAGATCACGCAGACGGAAGGAAAGCACGCACTGCCCGCGCCGCGTGACCGCGTTTCCTGGCGTCCCGGGAAGAGAATCCGCCGTGTTCGCGTAAATCCGCTGGCCACAGCCTTAGCGCAGAATGGCGGAGGGTTTCATATTTGTGACGACACGCAGCCGACGGGTTAGGCCGATCGAGTAATTTCATGCTCTTGCAACCCATGCGCAATAAGCGGGTGGGGTAATTGTTTGCCGAACAGGACGACAAGTGTCGATGGAATGACAAGGAGGGAAATGCCCCCGACTGTTCTGCGGTGAGTGAAATCCTGCCTCGCCGGGACATGCTCCGGGTACACGTGTTGCACCACCACACGAAGGGCGTCGATCCAACATGCCGCGCATCAACGTAAGCACCGACAAGGACCACAGTGTCGAGCTCCACTTCGAGGACTTCGGCCGAGGTCGCCCGGTCGTTCTCGTCCACGGCTGGCCGCTGAGCGGCCGCTCTTGGGAGCCGCAGGTCGGCCCACTGGTCGAGGCGGGCTACCGCGTGATCACCTACGACCGCCGCGGGTTCGGTTCCTCCACGCAGCCGTGGGAGGGCTATGACTACGACACCCTGGCCGCCGACCTGGACGCACTCCTGACTGATCTCGACCTGCGCGACGCCACCCTGGTCGGGTTCTCCATGGGAGGTGGAGAGGTGGTTCGCTACCTCCACAACTACGGCAGCAGCCGTGTCCGCCAGGCGGTCCTTGCCGCAGCGGTGCCTCCGTACCTCCACAAGAGCGCCGACAACCCCGACGGTGGGCTCGACGACGCCGCGATCACCCAGTTCGAGGACGGCGTCCGCGGCGACCGGCCCGCGTTCCTGGAGGGCTTCGTCACCGGCTTCTTCCAGGCCGGCGAGAAAACGGACCTCGTCAGCGCGGCCCAGCACCGCTATCACGTCCACCTGGCGGAGGGTGCCTCACCCCAGGGGACGCTGGACTGCATCAAAGCCTTCGCCCGTACGGACTTCCGCGACGACCTCGCCCGGATCGACGTGCCCACCCTGATCGTTCACGGCTCTCAGGACGCCATCGTGCCCTTCGAAGTCAGCGGCAAGCGGTCCCACGAGGCCCTGCCGGGCAGCACCCTCGCCCTGATCGAGGGGGCCCCGCACGGACTGAACCTCACCCACGCGCAGGAGTTCAACCGGCATCTGATCGACTTCCTCGCGAAGTGACCACCGCCGCCTCTGCCCACGCCGCACGGGCGTGGGCAGGGGCGGGCGAGCGGCCGGACGCGAACGATGTCGGGCCAGGCCGAGGTGGCCGACTCGCGGGACGGGGGCGCCACGCTCTGGAAAAGTCGCCCCCCGGCAGGCAAGCGGTCAGCCACCGTCGGGTGCGCGCATCGTGGCATCCACCGGCCTGGAACGTGGAAAAGATGAAGTGGGACAAGTTGTCCGAGTTGAATCACCTGGATGAACTTGCAGTAACGATTCTCCCCCAGGTGAGAACTGAATTATGGATAGCGGTCCCGGAAATAGGGCGCGCCTATCGGCGTAAAAGCGGGCTACCTCGGCATTTGGTTAACGTATCGCGATCCTCCTTTATCCACGGCGCCGTCATGCCGACAACGATCCGTTAGCCGCGCTAGGGGACAGCTCCAAGTTCGAGCCCCATCAATGGAGGGCTTGTCCCTTGCAAACGGGGTGCGTGTGATGACGCTTCACCGCGACATCATTCCGAGCGCCGCTCCGCCCGGACCTGCAGGTGAGTGAACCGGAATGGAACCACCGCTCGAGCGTGAGCACGAGACCTGCACTCTTCGGGACGCGTCACATGGGATTCTCCTTGCTGATCCTGCGACTCCTGCGACTCCTGCGACTCCTGCGACTCCTGTGAGCCGACGGCCCGAGGTCGGGCCGTCGCACTCTCTTCGTCAGGGCCCACAGGGCGGTTTGGTCCCGATCGGCCTGTTCCCTCGAAGGGGTGAGCCGCTTCATGCATCCGGTCGAACGTGCCGGTTGGACGGGGGAGTGTGGCCGAGTCGAGCAGCCTCATGCTGCAGCAGAGATCCTGCAAGTGCAGGGATATCAGCTCTCACCGCACGCAAATGCAGGGTGAAACCTGCATTGCAGGTGACGGACGTGGGGCGATGGCGCTGGACAGGTTTCCCAGTCGACTGTCAGCTTGGGTACATGTCGGTGTGCCGACCTCGGACCGAGGCGTGTTCGTGAACACGGCTTCATGCAAGGCGTGTTGACGTGCACCGCCGGCGGCGTTGGCCGCGCAGGGGGCGCGGCACCGCTGTCGGACGGTGAGCAGTGCGAAGCGGAACCGGATAGTCGGCAGGCATCGAACGCAGGGGGGCGGCATGCGGTGGGAACGGGGTCGATGTCACCGCGTGGTGGCTTGCTGAGGGTGAGCATCGGGGCCAGGAGGCCGGAGCGCCCCTCAGGCGACGGTCGCGGGCGGCAGGGCACCTCTTCGCGTTCTCGACTTGGTCGGACCACCACAGCGGGGAACCTTGCCGGGCTGTGATCTCGTACAGAACTCCAGTGCGGTGGCGCGAGTTCCGCTGCTTGACTCGTCGTCGTCTGCCTCCGTGCGAGGTGATCGCGGCCCGTCGAGGTGGTCTTCCCGCTCCCACCCAGTCATCCGCGCGCGTTGCCATGAATCCTTCAGCCCACCCGGTGTGGGCGCAGAACAGGAGAACGGTGTCCAGCAACAGCACCACCTACAGTCAGCTTCTTCGGTCCGGCAGTCACCCCGCCGGCCTGGAGTCACATCTGGCTCAGTTCGCGGAGACCGCGGGTTCTCGGCCCGGACGCCCGCCTCGCCATGACCTACCGCGCGAAGAACGCCAACCTCGTCCTCGCCGACGAAGGCAGTGTCACCGTCCTGACCGACGGCAAACAGACCAAGACCCTCCAGGTCCGCGGCGCCCCACCCTCCACCGGCTCACCGACGACGCGACCGCCCGACAGGCCCGTCTCGAACTCCGCCTGATTCCCGGGCTCCAGGCCTTCGCCTTCACCTTCGGGTGAGGGCCGGAACCGCCGCGTCCGTGTTGAACCGGCAGGAGTCTCAGTCGAAGAGGATCACAGGATGGGCCGAGGTCAGGTCTGGCACTGCGCCGTGCCGGCGGTGGACCATCCGCTCCAGGCGCCCCCGGCGGCACGGGCGTGTACCCGGATCTCGACCTTCACGGGCCCGCACACCCGGGTCGAGCTCCCCACCTCCGTGGGCCCGACGCTCCCACGCGCCGGGACATGGGTACGGCCGCTGCCCAGCTTCACCCAGTGACCACCGGAGACGACACGGAAGAAAGCCTCGTACGAGACGTCCGCCGCCCGCGACCCCGTGTTGCGCAGCTTGACGTGCGCCGTGATCTCCCGCGTAATGATCTTGCCCTCCTTTCCGCGTTCGGCGCTGATGCAGCCATTCACGGCCACCCGGCCGGTCGACACACCACCGCCGCAGGCGACTGCCGCGGCGTGGGCTTCCGCCGGAACGGTCAGCATGGTGAGCGCGGCGGCACCCAGGATCGCCCCAATTCGCCTCACTCGCATAACGGTGTCCCTTCGATCCTGCATTGCGTCAGAAAGACTCTGACGTGCCGAAGCGCGCGCGGCAACGCGGCATCGTGTTGTTCAACCAAACGGGAACAGCCGCCGAACCCCCTGTTCACCCGGCGTGGCTTCACTGAACGGCTCCTGTGGCCGGGCCATTGGCCGAGGACCTCACCGCGCACGGTTCAACACGCTGACCGCGTGTGTGGGGGTGTTGGCTTCGGCGTGGTGACGCCTTCCACGCGCCGGGTATGCGCCCTGCCGTGTCCGCTCTTCCGCTTCTACCGTTGGGGTTTCGAGACTGCGGGGAGGTTGCTGTGGCAGGGATCGTGGAGGGCAAGCATTGGTCGCCGGTCGGTGACGACGGGCATCAGCCGAACCGGCCGGTGCCGCCGCCCCCTCCGCCCCCTCCGCCGCCTCCGCCGCCCACCGACCCCGACAAGAAGAAGTAGCGCTGTGGCCACCACCCCGGGCCGGGAGGCCCCCGCCGTCGACGTGCTGGTCGACGGGCTGCTCGCCGCGATCGCCCAACAGCTGGACGCGCCCCTGCCCGCCCGTCTGCGGGAGGCGTTTCACCGCGTGGACCGGCAGCGGTTCCTGCCCGATCGGATGTGGCTGAGGGACGGATCCGGCGGCTACGAGCCCGTCGACCGTGCCACCGAGCCCGACCGGTGGACGACCGCGGCCTACTCGGACGAACCGCTCGTCACGCGATTCACGGACGGGCTGCCGTCCTCGTCGGCGTCGATGCCCTCGATGGTCGCGCGCATGCTGCTCCTGGCCGGCCTCCCTGAACGTTCCGCAGGCCAGAAGACTGCCGGCACCCGTGTGCTGGAGTTGGGTGCCGGCACCGGCTACAACGCCGGCCTGCTGTGCGTGCTCGTGGGCGACGGGCGGGTGACCACCGTCGAACTCGACCCCGTGCTCGCCGCCGAGGCGCAGGAGAACCTGAAGGCGACCGGGTTCGCGCCGACGGTCGTGATGGGCGATGCCGCCGACTGCCGGCTGCCGGGCGACGCCTACGACGTCGTCCTCGCCACGTTCTCCGTCGACCGGATCCCGCCCGCCTGGCTCACCCAGGTCCGGCCCGGCGGCCGGATCGTGACCCCGTGGACCTCGGCCTGGTGCACGTACGGCACCCTCGCCCTGACAGCTCACCAGCACGGCCGCGCGGAAGGCCGGTTCCACTCCTTCGCCTCCTTCATGCGGATGGCACGCTCCGATACGGTCCGGCCCGGCCCGGCGCCGGAACCGACCGCGCACGAGAGCGGCGTCGGCGGAGCCGTGCGATCGTCCACGAGGCTGTCGCCGTGGACCGTCGCGGGCGGTGATCTCGACACGGAGTTCCACGTCGGCCTCACGGTTCCCGGCACCTCCTTCGCCTGGGACACCAGCGGTGAACACGCCCCCACCCGCCTCCAGGTCGCCGACACCACCGGCTCCTGGGCGACGGTCGACCACGACGGCCGCACCTCGGCCGCCTTCACGGTCACCCAGGCAGGACCCCGACGCCTCTGGGACGAGATCACCGCAGCACACGCGGAGTGGGAGCGGCTCGGCCGACCTGGCGTCGACCGCTACGGCCTCACCATCACAGGGCACGCCACCACGGCGTGGGTGGACTCTCCCGCGACGGCCGTGGCTGCCCTCTGACCTGCTGGAGGCCGGACCGGGCCGAGCGTCCTCAACGGACTGTGAACGACATCAGGGCTGGTGTGGCCCAGAGGGCCGAGAAGCTCGGTCGCCTGGGATGGGGAGCTCACCCTCCTGGGGGAGGAGCATCGCTCTCGGGGGTGACGTCAAGCCTGCGAGGCCATAGGAACCTGGGGCTTGTGACTGCAATCAACACAGCCCGGCGGAGCGTGACTTCACACGACACCGAGCGGCCTGCCGCGAGATGGGCGGTGTTCACGGCCCATGCGATCCCCTTGGTCCTGCTGCCCCAGTGTCTGTGGCGGCTGCCGTTCGCCTTCAACTTCACCATGGGGATGATCGAACCGAATGCTCCGGCGATGCCGCCGTGGTACTGGGCCGTCCCCTACGTCTTCGGAATCAGCGTGCTGTCAGAGGCATTGGCGCTCCTCTCCCTCGGGCTCGTGCGGCGATGGGGTGAGATCGCGCCGGCATGGCTCCCGCTCATCGGCGGGAAACACATCCCACCCCTCGCGGCGATCATCCCCGCCACCATCGGCGGCCTGATCGTGACCGCAGTGTCGGGAAGTTTCCTGCTCGCGTGGCTTCAGGTCCCGGGGTTTCACGCCCTCGGGTACTCCAACGGCTGGTGGGAGCTGTTGGCAAAGGTCTGCATCGGCCTTGGGGCGCTCTGGGGCCCCATGGTGCTGGCCCTGACCTACGCCTACTTTGTACGTCGCTGCCGACATGCCGGACCTCCGCTGACGTGATGTCAAGCCCGCGCCTCCTCAGCGGAATCCTGCGGGGTTGCACCCTCATTCTGGCGGATCTGGTCGACCGCCCACGCGGCCCACTCGCGGCGCATCGCGTTGAAGCGGAGGCCGTACTCCAAGGCGATCTTGCCGTTCACCGAGAGCGGGTCGTCGCCCCAGTCGATGGAGTCGGCCAGTCGATGCAAGGCCTCGTGCTCCTGCTCCGACAGCTCCATGAGGTCGGTGAGGTAACTCCGCGCCTGGTCGGGGGTGATCACGTTGAGGAAGAAGACCCGCAACAGGATGTCGCTTCGGCTGTTGCGTTGCGGCTTGGTCTCCGTCAGCCAGTGGCGCAGCTCCGCCAGGCCGTCGTCGGTGAGGGTGTACTCCTTTCGGCCGCGCGGTCCTTGGGCCGAGACGCTGATCAGTCCGTTCTCGGCGAGCTTGGACAGCTCTGTGTACATCTGGCTCTGTGTGGCGGGCCAGACGTTGGCCAAAGAGGTCTCGAAGCGCTTCAGCAGGTCGTAGCCGCTGGCGGGGCGCTCTGACAGGAGTCCGAGGAGGGCGTGTCGAAGGCTCATGCCGCCACTTTACCTTCCACTCTTGACATGTCGAGAGTGGAGCTTCTAGTTTTGACATGTCAGAACAGGAATATGGACAGCTCGGGGGACTTCGATGTCGTACGTACGCACCTTCCTCCCATGGATCGTCTTCGCGGTGGTCCCGACCGCCCAGTGGCAGTGGGGGGCGCTCGCCGGTCTGTTGGTGGCGGTGGCGGTGATCGCCCAACAGCGGCGGACGGGGGTCGGTTTCGACGCGCTGATCATGGAAACCGGCTCGGCCGCCTTCTTCGCGGTCCTGGCGGCAGTCGCCTTCGCGGACCCCCATTCGGCTGCGCATGCCTACTCGGCGGCTCTCTCCTCGGCCACCCTGGCCCTCATCGCAGGGGCCTCGTTGCTCGCCGGCAAGCCGTTCACTCTGGGCATCGCCAAGCGCACCACCCCACCCGAAGTCTGGAGCCTGAGGCCCTTCGTGCGGGTCAACGTGGTCATCACCACCGTGTGGACCGCGGCCTTCGCCGTCACGGCCGGCGCCCTCGCGGCCCTGGCCCACGCCAACCAGGGCCACTCCACGACGGCGACGCTCGTCCAAGCCGCCGGATTCGTGGTTCCCATGCTGTTCACCGTGCGCTACGTCGCCACCGCCCAGGCCAGGGGCTAGCCGGCCTCACGTCAGGATGTCCATGTCGCCCCCGTGGTGGCTGTGTTGAGCGCGAGTCTGGTCGGGCGAGTCTGGTCGGGGCGCGGGGCGCGGGGCGCGCGGTCGTGACAGTTCCCCGGGTCACATGCCGTGCAGCCGACGCTCGTGACGTCCCCGGGGTGCGCGGCCGGCAGGAGTCGGGCCTCCTGGAGCCCGCGTCCCGGGGGTGGTCGAGCAGGCGCAGCAGTCGCACCACGGCGTCGAGGAGCGGTGGGGAGGCGTCGCTGACTGCGAGGCCCGGCCGCGGGTCGGCGCGGCGCGGTACGGCGCCCGCCGGGGCCGCCAAGAGCAGGTCGGCGATGTCGGAGGAGCGCAGGGGGTCAGGCCGAAGCCGAGTGCCGGCCGGTCGGGGCCGACATCGACGAAGTGGCCGGTGACGGGCAGGTCGATGGAGGCGACGAGGTACTGACCGGCGCTTTACTCGTAGACGCGCTCGCCCAGCGCGAGATGTTTCGCGCCCTGGGCGATGAGGTCCATGACCGTGCCCGTCATCGATGCCGAGGGTTCGGCCGGCTCCTCGACGCGGGAGATCAGCACGTCGGCGAGGGCGGTGGCCGTGTCGGGGCGGGCGTGGCGGGCCAAGAGCGAGCGAAGCTCGTCCAAAGAGGACGGGACATGTCCCGATGGTCCACACCGCCGGTCCGCGCGTCCAGCGCTCGGTCCGCAGAAGGGGAGGATCGTGCAAGCCATCGGGAGCATCGTTCTTTCCCGTGCCCAGGTCAGAGTGGTTCACCGCGCAGGTCATCGAGGTGTCGGGCGGCTACAACCTCTGACGGGTGCCCCACTCGCCCTCGTCCGCGGCCTTGGTGCGGAGGAGGGCGCTGTTCGGGTGGCGTTCAGGGACAGGGGAAGTCGTCTCGGTCCAGGGCGTAGACGGTGCAGGCGCGGCCGAGGACGGTGTCCTCGCGCAGTGGCGCGAATCCGAGGCGCTGGGCGACGGCGGCCGAGGCAGTGTTGTCGTGGTGGATCATGGCGGTGATCCGTTCCAGCCTCAGCGGGCCGAAACCCCAGGTCAGAACGGCTTGGGCTGCTTCGGTGGCGTAGCCCCGTCCCCAGTGCGTGCGGGCGAAGGTCCAGCCGATCTCGGTCTCGCCGAACTGCTCCCACCAGTTCAGGCCGCAGCGTCCTATGGCCTGACCGGTGCTTTTCAGTTCGACGGCGCACAGTCCGTGGCCGCGCCGGGTCCACTGCCGGTGGATGTCGCGCAGGCGCGCTGCGGCTTG
Source organism: Streptomyces sp. NBC_01426 (assembly GCF_036231985.1). GTDB lineage: Bacteria > Actinomycetota > Actinomycetes > Streptomycetales > Streptomycetaceae > Streptomyces. Next base: position 253,382 of record NZ_CP109500.1, on the reverse strand, counting down.
CCGGTGGGTGTAGCCGCCGACGAACCGGTTGACCTCGTTGTCGGCGTGGAGGTGTACCCACCAGTCGGTGTCGGCGTCGGTGAGCGGGCGCAGTCGGAGGCGTTTCGTGGTGATCACTGTTGTCCAGTCCTTGCTGTCCACGGGTGTTGACGGCTGTGCGCTACGTGGTCGGCAACGGCAATGGCTGCGCTCGTGCCGCGGAAACCTCGTCCGTGCCGCGTCGGCGGATGACGGCGTGCGCCGCCTCCGCCGCCACGAGGCCGAGTGCGATGAACACCGCGCCGACGGCTCCGAGCCAGTGTGCGCCGAACCATGCCATCCCGGCCTGCCCGACCAGGGGAGCAGCCGAGACGCGGCCATGACCGGACCGAGCACGGCGTAGGTCAAGGCGTAGGCGGTGAGCAGCCAACCGGCGGTGCCGACGGGGACATCGAGGGAGTCTGCGGCGTCCGGCAGGATGCCGGCGATGACGAAGCTGTCGGTTCCTATGGCGAACATTGCGGCGGCGAGGACGACAAGTGATCGGTACACGACGGAGGGACCTCCAGAGCGTTTGATGTAACAGGGACAGTTACGACAAGGGTCCGAAGAAAGGCCGGTCCGTGCGGACCAGCCTGGTGGGGGAGTTCGGGGTTCAGCCTTCAGGCAACCGTCTCCCTCAGGACGTCGGCGACGGTGACCGCGGCCAGTTCGGCCTTCATCGACTCCTCCGCGCGACTGTAGGCCTCCCGCAGCACAGGCGGGAGGCCGCGGCCGACGGGGCACTTCTGGTTGGGAGTCGCGGCGTGCAGCGCGATGAGCGGATCGGGCTCGACGGCCAGGTAGGCGTCTCTCAGCGTGGTCGACTCCGGGGTGCGGGCCAGCCTCCAGCCCGCACCCTGGCCGCGCTGCGAGACGACCAGGCCCGCGTCACGCAGGCTGCCGAGGATGCGGCGGATGACGACGGGGTTGGTGTTGACGCTGTCGGCGATCTGATCGGACGTCACGATGCCGTCGGCTCGCTGGGGGCAGACCAGCGCCATCCAGGTCAACGCGTGCGTGGCCACGGTCATGCGACTGCTCGCGCTCATGGAACCTCCCGTTGCCCGGACGCGACCGATCCCGATCCCGTTGCAACTGATTCTGTTACGACAGGGTGCGCATGTCCAGTCCTGTCCGCGGCGAACCCGACAGCGGTGCCGTCAGACGACCAGCTCGTAGACGCTCCGCGCCGTCAGCCACAGGCCGACGAGCAGGGAGAGCGTGACGATCAGCTGGTCCTGGTGCCGCTCGGTCCAGGTGCGCAGGCCGTTCAGCCTGGCCTCCGCGGCCGCCGGCGCCCAGACCTTGTACATCTCCATGGCGACGAGGCTGAGCGTGGCCAGCAGGCAGTAGCCCGTCAGCACGAGCCAGTCCGTGAGGGAGGAGAGGTCCGCGGCGACGACCGTCGCGGCCCCGGCTCCGACCAGCGCCCAGGGCTGGAACAACCAGGCCAGCCCGGCGGCCGTGGCCAGTGAAGCGTCGTCCACCTTGGCGGTCCAGCGCGGCGGACCATGCGGGCGGGGTGGCCGGCGCCGCCGGTTCGCGCCATAGAGCACCAGCCCCAAGCCGATGGCGAGCTTCGCACACGAAACGGCGGTCGACGGGGTGGTGTGGCGGGCGGGGGGCTCCCCACCGGTCAGCAGCAACACGCAAGCGATCACCACAACCAGGTTGGCGAGCCACGACAAGAGGAACGCCAGGCCCTTGCGAACCCCGCGTCGCGAGGAGAGCAGCAGGATGAACGCGCTGTTGTGCAAAGGTCCCAACGTGATGGCCGTACCGATCACGACCAGATCGAGAACCATCGGCGCAGTCACTCCGGGAAGGTCGGGGCATCGGCCGCCTCGGGACGGGAGAGCCAATGAGCGGGATCGGGCAGCGCTCTCAACGGCGCCGCATCCCGACTCTGCGGGCCGAGGCCCGACCGGTCAAGCGGCCACGCTCATGTCCCCGAACGCCGCACACCCGGTGGCGGGAGGTGCGGGCGTTGGGAGTCCCGTGGACCGGCCTCGTCCTCGTTTCCTCTCAGACCTCGGGAAGCGACGGATCGGGTGTCCAGGGGCTCGGTGCGGTGATGGACCAGCGTTCGTGGTCCCGCCAGGCGCCGTCGATGTAGAGGTAGGCGGGCGCCAGCCCCTCGTACTGGAAGCCCAGCCGTTGGACCACGGCCAGAGATGCCTTGTTCGCCGGCTGGATGCCGGCCTCCAGCCGGTGGAGCCGCAGATCCGTGAACGCGTACCGCATCGTGGCGGCGACCCCTTCGGTCATGTACCCCTGCCCTGCCGACGGGGCGAAGGCCGCATAGCCGAGGGACGCGCCCTGGTAGCGCCCCCGGATGATCGAGTTGATGTTGACCGTGCCGGCGGCTGCTCCGGTGTCTCGCACGCGGACCAGGAAGCCCTGGTTGGTGCCGTCGTCGAAACGGCGCATCCAGTCCGTGAACTCCTGCGCGTTCGTCGGCAGTCGCATCCACGGCAGGTGCAGTTCGGAGCTGGCCCGGACGAGGGTACAGAACTCGTCCTGGTCGGCGAGGGTGAGCGGGTGCAGTTCGACCCGCGACGGTATCTGGAGCATGGGGCCACGTTAGGGCGCCTACGGGTGGTGGGTGTATCGAGTTTCGCGCGCGGCCCGGAACGAGGCCCGGGAACGCTCCGCGGTCGCTTCCGAAGGCCGCAGGCGCCGTTCCCCCCCGGGTCTTCATCACCGGTCGGCCTCCGAGTCGTCGCCGGACCGCCAGTGGTCGATGTCGAAGGTGACCTCCCGGCCGCGGGTCGTCCCGTCCTCGCGGTGTAGGCCGGATGCCACGGAGAAGGTGAACTCGCTTGCGTCCACGACGGATCCGCGCTGCCGCAGCAGGTCCGCGATGCGGGCGCGCAGATCCGTGCGGATGCCGTCGGCCATGGCGGCGGTGAGCTCCAGGTCCCGGTGCGGCACCCGGCCGTCGCCGTGGCCGGTCAGCCGGACCGACGGCAGCGGCAGGCCGTGATCACGGTTCCACAGACCGACCCGGACCAGGTGCTCGGCCAGTTGGTCGAGCTTGAACCGGCCTCCGTCGGCCATGGCGCCCGACTCGTCGAACGCGATGAACCGATGCAGCGGCTCGCCATGCCCGTGGAGCACCACCAAGGTGAGCGGATTGGCCTCCGCCGAGTCGTGATCGGACAGCAGCGCCGCATGCGTTTCGTGCATGCTCTCGCCCGGGCGCCGGCTGTAGGCGCGGAAGTACCACTGCTCCCTGCCCTCGACCATGGGGGCGGCCTTCAGTATGACGGTCGCGGCCTGCCGGAGCGTACGCTCCTGGTCCTGCGCGGGCGCGCGCCGGTCCCGGGCCTCCTTCGCCGCGACCAGCACCTCCGCCAACCGGGCCCTCGCCCTCAGCGCGGCGGTGTCCGCCGCAGTCGCGCCCGCGCCTTCGGCCTGCCGCAGACGGCGTGCCAACGAGGCCTCCACCGAACGAAGTTCACCGGCGGACTGCCGCAGATTGGCCTCGACGGCGTCGGCCGTCTCGGCGCGCGTTCGGCCGACCCGGGCGTGGTTCTCCAGGGTGAGCTGCGACCGGCCGTCCTCACTGGCCAGCACCACGGACGCGAAGTGGTAGCCGTAGTGCGAGCCGTTCCCGCCGCCGGGCTTGGCGTAGTTGACGTCGAGGGACGCAAGCCCCTCGGCGTTCGCCGCGTTGACAGACTGGACGAGGTACCCCTCGCCCACCCCGGCCCAGGCGGCCTCGTTGATCCCGATCCGCCGCGCCGCCTCCGTCAGGGCGTCCCGCTCCGGACTGTCGGCGTACTCGTAGCTCAGCGCGCTGCCGTACTCCCGGCCGGGCAGCGGCGCACCACCCTGGCCGCCGACGCCCCGGTCGTCCCGCCCGATCTGCGCGGCGGCCCAGGCCGGACCGGTGGCGGCCGGGGCGACCAGGCCTCCGGCAACGCGGGTGAGGGACTCGGCGAGGTGGTGCGTGCCGGTGACCTCCGCCGTGTCCAGGGCGCTGATCCGGCCGGTCGCGACACGGTCCCCGGGCGCCCGGAACACCACGTGCGAGGCTCGGACCTCACCGGACACCATCTGAGCGAAGTCACGGCAGGCCTCCTCGTCCGAGCGCCCCGACCGGGTCAGGAACCGCGGGGCGATCCGCAGCAGCGGGGGATGGGGCAGCCCGTCCCCGCGCCGCAGGGTGAGGGAGACCGCCGGGTCCGCGGCCAGCCGCACCTTGCTCCCGGCCGCGGCCAGCCGCACGTTGGCGTCGTCGACGGCCTGCTGCGTGGCGTACGCGTGCCGGCTCAGGCCGCCGGAATCGATGGCGAGCGTGCGGTCCTGCGACACCTCGATCCCGGGCCGGTCCCGGACGAGCACCTCGTCGAACCGCTGGACGGGCAGCACCAGGGCGGGGCTGTCGGGATCGGCCGGGTCGACGGCGTGGAAGGCCTCCAGCCTGGTGAGCGGCAGCCGTTGGAACAGCACCGAGCCGCCCGGGGCCGCGGTCGTGTACGCGTCCGTGACCAGCCGTGCGGCCCTCAGGTGGGCGAACGGGTCCGCGTCATCCGCCGTGGTGGTCGCCTCCCACCTCGGGTCGGGGCCGGACAGCTCCATCCGCTCCGTCGTGCGGTGCCCGCGGACGGTCACCAGCCGCAGGGTCGCGTCCACCGGGGTCCAGACACGGCTTCCCGTCGCGCTCCGGACAGCCTGCGGCAGACCGAGGGAACCCTCCGGAAGCCCGCGCACGGCCAGCACGATGTCGGCGCCCGGAGGCCGGTGCGGGTCGTTCGCCACCAGGGCGGCGAAGTCCTCGGCCGCGGTCAGTCGGACGGAACCCAGCGGCGTCCGCAAGGTGACGTGGTCCCCGCCGGCGCGGGCCATCACGACGTACGGATCGGTCCACGGCGCGCTCTGCGCACGGCCCTCCCCGCCGTCCCGGACGACGGCGTACCGGCCGACGTCCAGCGGGGGCCGCCCGGGGCCCGCCCAGTTGCGGCCGTGGTCCATCCGGGTGTCGTCGTGCAGCACCCGTCGGACCAGGTCCTCGACGAAGGCGCGGTCACGGCCCGCGAACGGCGCGGCGGCCGGGGCGCGCGGCAGGGGAACCTGCTCCGGATCCGGCGCGAGCAACGCCGCGCGAGCGGCGTCGCGGCTCAGGCCCGGTGCCCCCGCCCCGGTGCGCGGCAGATCGCGCAGGGCCGGGCCCGAGTCGGTGACCGCGCCGATGGCCCGGACGTACGCGTCGGGCACCTCGAACGTGTCGGCGCCGGCCATCACCCCGCGCCGGTCGGCCTGCCGCTCCAGGCGGCGGAACAGCGTCGAGGCGTCGTGGTACCGATCCGGCAGGCCCGCGTAGTGCAGCAGTTCGTGGAGCGCCCGGGCGTCGTCCGCGAGCCCCTCACGGGTGCCCAGCGGGAAGGTGAACTGGTCCCATTCCCGCACCGGTTGATCACTGCGGCTGATCTCGATCGCCTCCGGATGGTCCGGCCGGTGCTCCACCTCCACGTCGATGTGCAGCTGGTCGCCGGAGCCGGGCAGCGTGCGCCCGTCGTTGACGTGGCTGTCCAGCAGTGCCTGGAGCCGGCCGCAGTACGCACCCAGGTCGCCGGCGCCGAATCCCGCGCCGAAGCGCACCGGCAGTTGCAGGGACACGTTGCGGACCCAGCGCCCGTCGTCGGCCTGGATGCGGGCCACCGCCATCCGGACCACGACGTCCCGCCCGGCCAGCGCCCCCGGAGCCGGCCGTTCGGCCGCCGGGTCCCGCGCCGGGTCGAACCGCTCGGTCCGCAGCACCGCCCAGCCCGCCCGCTCGCGGCGGTCCCGCCACTGTTCGGGGCGGACGGGCGGGTGCCCCTCCCGCACCGGCGGCGCCGGCTCGTCCCCGACCGGCGCCCGCCCGTCCTGGACCGGCGCCCGCTCGTCGGGTGCGTGCCGGTGTCCATCCGGCGCGGCCGACTGCCCGTCGGGTGCGCCGCCCCGTCGGTCCAGGGCCCGCGGCCGCTCGACCAGGGCCGGCGCCGGCCCGTCCGGCAGGTGCCGCCCGGCGACCGCGCCTTGGGGCAGGTCGTCGCGTACGGGGGGCCGTTCGGCCGGCAGGTGCGTGACGGTGACGACCGCCCGGCGCCGGGCTTCCGGAGTGTCGTGGGCGGGGTCCGTGCCGTGCGGCAGGTCCGAGCCGCGGGACTCGCGCGCGATCGACAGGGCGGAGGCCGTCAGCGGGGACCCGAGGTCACGCAGGTGCGCGTCGAGGCGCCGGACGAAGACCTCGCGGACGCCCTCCGCACGCTCGGCGCCGACCTGGACGGCCCGGCCGAAGTGCGGCCGTCCCGCCACGGACGCGGTGCCGTGGCCGGCGATCGTCACCTCCGGCAGCGGCAGCCCCGCCTCGGCGTGCCGGACCGTACCGCGCGCCACGACGGCGGCCAGTGCGTCGAGGCGGCCGACCTCCGCGGGGCCGAGCCCGGTCGAGTCCTCCGCCCCGAACGCCACGGCGCGGGTGAGCGGCGGGCCGGCCACGGGGGCGGGCCGGCCGGTGCGCCCCGAGGTGGCCGCCGGCTCCTGTGCAGCGGTCCGCGGCGCCTGGGGCGCCACCTCGTCACCGCGGAGGTCGGCGACGCGGCTGTGGGGTGCGGCCGCGGGAGCGCGGACGCCGCCGCGCACAGCCCGTTCCGGCGCGGCGGCCATGGACGGCGCGGGCGCCGACTCCGGTGGGGTGGCGGGCGTTTCCGCCGTGGACGGGGGCCGGAGCACGGGCCGGGCGTGGACGAGTTCGGCGTCGTTCACACCGGGGAGGAAGCGGAGCAGCGGCTCGCCGCCCTCTTGGTGCGACTCCACGATCTTGCTGAAGATGCCCTTGCTGAAAGGCGACGACGGCTCCCAGTCCATGTGGGCGCCGTGCATGACGGCCATGTCGTTCGCCATCATCTCGCCGACCACACGGTCGTACGGGCTGCCCTTGAGCCGGGTGCTGCCCGGGGTGCTGATGTCGAACACGTCGTGGTCGCCGGTGATCTCGCGCCAGCCCCCCTCCTGGTCCCGGCCGTACACCAGCCCGTCCTCGACCTTGAACCGGCCCTCGGCCGCCAGGGTCTCCATGACCGGCGCCAGCGTGTCGAACTCCTCCGTCCGCTGGGCGAACCGCGCCTCGATGCGGCTCCAGGTGGCGGCGTCGGTGTCCCCGCGCTCCGGCATGACCGGCCGGAAGTACCCGATCAGCCCTCGGTGTTCGGCCTTGGCCCCCAGACGGGTGTCCAGGTCGTTGATCGACTTGGCCTTGATGTCCTTCGGTTTCGGGAGCTTGCCCTGGTCGAGCCAGGCGGGAGCGGTCGGGTTCGTGGGCCGGACGTCGATCCTGAGCCTGTTCCTCGTCGCGACCTCCTGGAACTTTCGGAAGTTGCCCTCGGGCATGCCGTAGCGCGCACGCGCCTCGGCGGGGGTGACCCCGGCCGAGGCACCCGCGCCGGAGCTGCCGGCACCGCCCGAACTGCCCGACGGAGTACCGGTGGTGCCCGACGGAGTGCCGGTGGTGTCGGACTGCGGGGCGCGTGGTGTGACCTCGCCTCCGTTGCCCTGTTCGGCCTGCTGCCGGGTGTACGCCTCCCAGGCCTGCATCTGGATCCGGGTCTGGATCTGGCGGTGCACCTCCCAGACCGCGGGGAAGTTCGGGAGGACGTGCTCGACGAAGTCCGCGTACATCTGGCTCGGGCCGTGCGGATAGCGCTCCAGGGGCGTGTGGAAGAAGGCCTCGGCCTGCGCCAGGTACTGCTCGACGTCGTACTCGACCAGGTGCCCGTACTGCCGTACGACGGCGCGCACCGCCCCGTACCTGCGCTGGATGTCGCGGACGCGGTCGGCGTCGAAGGCGTCGCGGTCCTGGAACCGGCCGGTGAGCCCCAGCTCCTCCCGGATCGACTGCACGTCGGCGTGGCTGAAGCCGCGCTCGTTGCCGTACGCGTGGACCGGTTTGCGCCACCAGGAACCCGGATCGGCCGGCTGGTACGTCCCCTCCAGGCGTCCGCCCGTGTCGAACTGCTTGCCGTACCTGCCCGAGGCGGTGGGCGGCTCCGCGATGACGACGCGCTCGTACCCCGGCGCGAGGCCGCCCTTGCGGGTGGTGCCGGTGCCGTCGGCGTCGTGCCACGCCTCCATGCGGTGGGAGCCCGTCGCCCCCGACTCCTCCAGGTAGTGCACGTCGTGGCCGATGAGGGCGACGGCCTCCAGGTTCCCGGAACGGAACCCCAGGTGCTGCACGCCGTGCTGACGGGCGAGGCTGTCGTACAGCCGGAATTGTCCGGTACGGGTGTCGCCGCCCCAGGCGGCCGGCCCGGGGTCGGTGCCCCGCCAGAAGCCGGTGACCTGGTGGATGGTGTCGGTGCCCAGCTCGGTACGCATCTCCCGCACCAGGGCGTCCCACTTGCCGCCCTTGCCCGCGTCCGGGTGCGCGTCGCCGGTGATGATCACCGCCTTGTAGTCGCCGGCCAGGTTCCGCAGGAGCTGGCGGACACCCTGGAAGCTGGTGTCGTGCTCCATCCGGCCCCGGAGGTCCGACCACTGCGTGGCCTTGCCGGAGAACCGGGACCACAGCACCAGAACGCGGCCCTCGCCCGGCGGGATCCGCACCCCCCGCCCGGCCAGCCACGCGTTGACCTCGGCATCGCGGTCCTCGCCCAGGTGCCAGGCCTCGCGGACCCGGCCCCGCAACTCCTCGGAGAACACCCGGCCGATGTGATCGGTGCCGTCGGTGACCCCCCACAACTCCTTGACCTGGAACATCTCGTGGAAGTGCTTGTTGATCCCCCACTGCTGCTGCGCGATGCGGGTGGCCTCGTCGTTGAGGGCTGGCCAGACGTTGCCCTTCTCCAGGTTCGGCACGTCGACGTGATGCACCCGGTCGGCGGGGATGCCGCTCTCCAGGTAGAAGGCCTCGATGGCCCGGGACTTGTCGCGGACCGGGTCGTGCCCGGGCAGGCCGCTGTCCGGTCCGCGGGCGATGAGGACGTGCCGGTTCGGGTCGTGGAGCAGCGAGGCCAGGATGCCGAACTGATCGCCGGACGCATAACCGGGCTGCATGATCAGCGAGTTGTCGGGCGAGTACACCGGCGGCCCGAACATGCGTGGAGCCACCGAGGGTGACTCCGTCCGCTGATCGCTCCGGTTCTCGCCGCGGTCGTCCGCCGCGACCTCGTCGCGGGCCGGGTTGCCGTCCTGGCCGTGGCGCAGGGGGTCCGAGACCGGATCCACCCATACGTGGCTCCGGTCGTTGGCCGCGGAGCCCCGCCAGGCCCGTGCCCACTCCGCGTCGTACGGGAGGGCGGCGGCTGCGGGATCCTCGCGGCGCGGCGTGCCGGTCTGCTGGTCGAGGTCCCCGACGAGGGCGGCGATCAGCCGCAGATGACGGTCCCGCAGGCCCGCCTGCCGGAGGCCCTCGGGCGCGGGGGAGCGGTAGTCGCCTTGCAGGCTGCCCTCGACGGCGGGACGGTGCGGGGCGCTCGTGTCGCGGTACTCGTCGCGCAGACCGATCTGATGGGCCAGTTCGTGCGCGTAGTCGACGGGGTCCGCGTCGGGCCACCACGACCGCTGGTCCATGCCCCGGTCGCGGCCGACGAGGTCGACGGTCAGGTGCGGTTCGTCGCCGGGGCGGGCGCGCAGCACGGTGACGTGCAGCCGGTCGCCGCCCGGGAGACGGTACTCCGGCCCGTTGAGGAACTCCCGGACACCATCGGACATCCGGCTCCAGACGGCCTCGGTGTCGTGGCCGCCGCCGGCCCGGAACGCGACCCTGACGGTGAGGTCGGTGACGGACTCGCCCTGGTACGTGAACCGGCGGGCCTCGAATGAGGACCGGACGACGAACCGCGGGGTGCGATCGAGCGCCATGCGGGGGGCGGGCGTCGGCCCGCCGGGAACGTGCCCGGGCGGCGGGGCCGATCCCGGGTCGCGGGTGGGGGCGCTCTCCGCGGCGCCGACCGTACCGGTGGCCCTGCCGGTGGCCGTGTGCGCGGCCGGGGCGGCCGTGGTGTCCGCGGTGGTGGCAGTGACCGGGGCGCCGGGTCGTTCCGGCACGGGGTGCGGGCCGGTGGCTGCCGGTGCCTGCGGTCCGGTTCGGGAGGCGGTGTCCACCGACGCTTCCGGCCCGGCGTGCGGTGCGCCGGCCGCCGCCGACGCCTGCGGTCCCGCGTGCTGTCCCGCGCCGGCCGACGGGGTGGGGCTCGTCTCCGTACGGACGGAGCGGGACGGGTCCGACCCCGGTCCCGCCGCGGCGTTGGGCCCGCCGGTTCCGGCGGCGCCCGCGGCTCCTGCGGCCGGTCCACCGGGCGGCGCCGCGGGGGTGGCGGCGCCGGGAGCGCCCGCCGTCGCGGGGCGGTTCACCTCGGCGGCCGTGGGGCCGACACCCGTACCCGTGCTGGTACGGACGACCGGCGCAGTGGCCGCCGTGCGGGCGGAGCCCGGGCCGTGGGCGCCTGACGAGGCCGTACCGGATGCGGCCGTACCGGACGGAGCGGCGCCGGAGGGGGCCGGCGCGGCGGCGTGGCCGGGGACCGAGGCCGAGAAGCCCTGGGCCGGGCCGAGCACGGTCGCGAAGCCGGGCAGGCCGCCGTCGCCGGGAGCCGCGGCCGGGGCGCGCGTGCCGCCGGTCGCGCCGTGGACGGCCGGGGAGCTCTCGGTGCGCGGCGCGCGGAAGCCGGCCCCGTCCGCTCCGGTTCCCGTACCCGTTCCCGTGCCGTCCCCGTTCACCGGATCGGCTCCGCCGCCCCGTCCCGGCTCCGGTGCGACCCGGCCCGGAGACGGTGGCGGGTCGGACAGGGCCGCCTTCTCGGCCGTCGGCAGCCCGGGCAGGTCGAAGCGCAGTGCGTCCGGCACGTTCAGGTGCACCGGATCGACCTCGATCGTGGTTCCCTTGCCGCCGAAGCGCCGTCGGCCACCACCGCCCAGGGCTCCCAGGGCGCCCGCCGAGATGGACGACCCGAACTCCTCCTCGCCGCTCTTGTAGATGCCGTACATGATTCCGGCGGTCGCCACGCCGGTGGCCGCGCCCAGGACCACCTTGCCGAGCAGCGCGTGCGCGAACTTCGGCGCCAGTACGCCGCCCGCGCCGAAGAAGACACCGCCCACCGCCCCGCCGATGGCGCCCGAGACGACGGCGGAGACGGTGTTGTCCGTGCTCCACTCGGTGCGGTCGCCCTTGAGGAACTGGATGGTCTGGACGGCGACGTCGAGACCGACGTTCATCGCGACACCGGTGGCGACCGAGATGAGCAGCCGGCGCAGGATCATCTTCACCGCGATGCGGGCGCCGGTGACGGCGAGCGGGATGACCTCGGGTGCGAAGAAGGCCCACTGCGCGATCTGGGCGGCCAGCAGGACGAGCTGGCCGAGGATCATGTACTTGGAGTACTCCACCTGGACGGCGGTGTGCCTGCCGAGCTTCCCCAGTTGGCCGGCGGACTGCGCCATCTCCGGGATGCTGGACTCCAGTTGCGTGACGAAGCTGCGGAACTCGTCCGCGACCTGTCCTCCCACGCTCTCCAGGACCCCGTTTCCGGAAGCACCGATCTGCTCGCTGATCCCCTTGAGCTCCTGCGCCGCCTCGTGCCACGCCTGGCCGAGGGCGTGCAGGCCGTCCTCGTTGCCCTTGGGCCAGGACTGACCGACCGCCAGCCGGGCGACCCAGGCGAGCTCGGGGGGCATGTCGACGCTCATGTGGTGCCGTGTTCCTCGGTAAGGGTGATGGTCGGTGCCGGTGTAGGGCCCCGGAAAGATCCGAAAGAGTGGGCCTAGCGGCGGGAGCGGTGCGGTGACACGTCGCCCACGGTGACCGGGTCCGTGGGAGTGATCGCGCGGAGCGCCTCGACGTTGGCCTCCTCGGTCCGCTGGAAGCCCTTGGCCATGGTGCGGATGCCGTCGACGGTGCTGTGCAGCACCTCGGCGGCGCCGGTGATGCCGTGGCCCAGCTGCCGTTTCGGCTCGGCGTATTGTTCCAGGAACTGCCGGCCGCTCTCGTCGTCGCCCCAGCACGCGCCGAGGGCGGACAGCCTGCCCTCCAGCTTGGTGGCGACGGACCTGATCCGTCCGGCCAGTTCCTGGACCTGTGGCGCGGCCTGGTCCAACCGGTCGGTGTCGACGGAGAACGTGCCGTCACTCATGGGGATCCCCCTGGAAGCCGTGGTCGACGTATTCGCGTACGGAGTCCGGCATCGCCGGGTCCTCGGGCAGGACGGTGCCCGGATCGACCCGCCCCTGGAGCAGGTCGGGCACGGTCACGCCGGGCGGCAGCCCTTCCGCGAGCACCGCGGCGACGCCCTCCAAGGCCTCGGACCTGGCCTGGCGGATGGTCGTGAGCAGGACGTCGGCCAGCTCCTTGGGCGCCATCCGGCGGTAGGCGCCGGTGGGGAACTCGATCGCGGTGACCTCGCCCTGGGCGCCGACGGTGATCTTCACTGCCTGGCGCGGGGCGGTCGCGGTCGACGTGGTCCCGTTGATGCGTTGCCGGGTCTCCACGGCTTCCGCGCGCTGTCTGCGGTACTGCTCCAGCAGATCCTCGATCTGCTGGTCGTACGGGCTGGACATGTGAACTCATCCTTTCTCGGGGCGGTGCCGGCGGGTGCGGGCCGCCCTCGGACGGGCGGCGTGGACTCTCAGTACGCGGAGGTGGGCCCGCCGGGAACGGCGCCCCACGTGCTCTCTTCCTGGACCAGCAGATCCGCGATCCCGCGGCCGGTCCGCTCGGCCGCATCCCCGTCCGTCTCCTGTTCCCGCGCCGTCTCGGCGTCGGGATCCACGGCCTCCTCCTCGGGCCCGCCGTCTCCGCAGCCGGACACGCGCGGAACGCCGCCGCCCGCCGCCGGTGAGTCCCCGGGAGCGGAGCGTTCGGGCTGCCAGGTGCTCCGCGGCTCGCCCGCCACACCAGGCCCGCTCTCCTCCGGGGCCGTCCGCGTCTCCCGCTCCTCGGGAAGCGACCACAGCAGCGGGACGAAGGCGCCGGCGCCCGCCCCGGCCTCCCAGGCGGTGAAGTCCTCCTCGGCGCCGTCGGCGACGGGTCGCAGGACGACGGCGCTCCCGCCGTCGCCGGACAGCGGCAGCCCGTCGGACCCCACCGCGACGGGGGCGACGGCCGTCTCCCGCTCCGCGGCGGCGGCATGTGCAGCCAAGGCGGGAGTTGAGCCACCCCCAGCGGTTCCGGCCTGCGGTGCACCGCCCTGCGCCGTGCCGCCCGTCGGGGAGGCGGCCGCCTGCGCGGTCCCGGCCGCGGAGGCCCCGGTACGCGCGTCCTCCCCGCCGCTCCCGCGGATGGCGGAGGTGGTGCGCGCGCCGGCGGCGGGCGCACCGAAGCCGGGCAGGTACGGCACGCCGGGCAGGGCGCCCTCCGGCGCGCCGGCCTCGCCGTCGCCGTCCGCCTCTTCGGCCTCCCAGGGCTCGGCGCTCGCGTCGAGCAGCCCCGACGCGTCCGAACGTTCGCCGACCCCGTCGCGGCCGCCGCTCGCGGCGCCCGTTCCACCCATGCCCGGCAGGTACGGCATTCCGCCCGTGCCCAAGCCCTCCCCGCCGGCCGTCGCGCCCGATTCCGAGCCCACCTCGTCGCCGCCGGCGGCAGCGTCGCCCTCCCACGGTTCGGCGCTCGCGTCGAGCAACCCCGAGGCGTCCGTGGGCTCCGACCCCTGACCTGCACCGCCGGCGCCGGTGCCGCCCATGCCCGGCATGTACGGCATCCCCGACGACGTCGGCATCTGCGACGGCATGCCCGATCCGTCGGTGAGGCCGCCGGCCAGGCCCTCGGTCAGTCCGCCGCCCAGTCCGCCGGTGAGCCCGTCGTTGAGCCCACTGCCGAGGCCGTCGCCGAGCCCGGTGTCCCCGAAGGCGGCGGGGTCGGCCGAGGACAGGCCGCCCAGGCCCCCGAGGCCGGAGGACGTCGGACGGCCGGTGCCGAGGCCGCCGAGCCCGCCCAGACCGCCGAGTCCCGGAAAGGAGAGGGGGTTGAGCGCATGATCGAGGGCCGAAGGGTCGAGGCCGTCCAGACCGAGGTCGCCGAAGCCCGCGCCGCCCGTGCCCCCGCCGGCCAACCCGGTGCCGTCCAGGCCCAGGTCGCCGAGTCCGCCGCCGAGCCCGGAGCCGTCCAACGCGGACGGATCGCCCGGGAAACCGGACGGGTCCAGGCCGCCGAGCTCGCCCACACCGCCGAGCCCGGCGCCCGATCCGGACCCCGTGTCGAGGCCGGTGTCGGGCATGCCGGACAGGTCCGCGAGGCTCCCGGTGCCCCCGATGCCGCCGTCCGGCCCGCCCAGTTCGGGACCCGGCCCGGGGTCGCCGTCCCCGGTGCCGGGGCCCTCGGGGTGCTCGGCCGGGGAACGCACCGGCACCGGATTGATGATCGCGTCGGTGGTGACCTGGTAGGCGTGCGCCAGGCTCTTGAGCACGCTGCGCATGTCCTCGTTCATCATCTGGACGAGTTCGGGCTTCTGGCTGATCGGGATCAGGCCGTTGGACATGGGCGTGACACCCATCGCGATCGCCTGGTCCGCGTACCAGGTGTCGATCTGCGCGAGCTTGTTCTGTGCGCTCCGCAGGGTGATCGCGTTGTTCGCCAGTTGGTGGGGGACCGAGTGATCGCCCGTCGAACCGCCCGACAGGACGTCCGCGTTGGCCTTCACCTGCCGGGAGAAGCCGGTCATCATCTCCAGGAAGGAGTCGGCCGCGGCGCCGCTCCACGGCCCGTTCTCGCCCGCGAGCGCCTTGGCCTGGTCGACGAGGCTCTTCGTGACCCCTTCGAGGGTCCGCTGCACGTGGTAGAACGCGTTGGCGGTGTCCAGGAGTGACTGGGGGTCGGCGACGGCGCGCGCGTGGGACTCGTTGGCGGCGGTACCGACGCCGGCGGACATGCCGGTGATGGCCGCCATGATCTGCTTCCAGTCCCAGTTGTCGTAGTCGGCCAGGCTGCCGGTGGACGAGCCGTCGGGATTGCCGAAGATCGTCCCGTCGTCGCCCTGGTGGAAACCACCGCTGTTGTAGTCCGCCACTGTCGCTCTCCTGTGTGCACTTCGCCCACGCCCACGCCGGTGTGTGGGTCTCCGGGGTCGCGGCCGGCGTTCCCGGTTCCGGCAGCCGGGCCGCGTTCCGTCGGATCCCGCCCGGCTCAGGCCGGGGCGGTCGGCGGCGGGGTGCCGGCGCCGGTCGTCCCGGTGCCGCCGTTGGCGGTCATCATCGTGTTGAAGTCGGCGCCGGTGTTGCCGAGGGCGTCCGCGAGGTCGTTGGCCGTCATGGTGTTGGCCTCCTCCGTCGTCCCGTAGTTCCGGCTCAGCAGCCGCACCCCGTCCCGCAGGTCCGTGAGGCCGCGGACCAGGGCCGACAGGGCGTCGCCGTAGTTCTTCTTGAGCCCCGCGTCGGCGTTCGGACCGTTGACCTTCGTCCGCATGACGTTGGCGTGGTAGAACGCGCCCGGTGCGACGGAGGAGTCGGCGAGAGCGGTGGCGACGGTGCGCACCGGCTGGATCAGCAGGTCGATGTTGGTGGCGAACAGTTCCATCGACGGCGTGCTGACCGACGTCCCGTTCGAGCCGTTGCCGCCGGGCACCGGCGGGGGCACGAAGGGGTGCAGGTCGCTGAGGATCCCCGGCGCGTGGAGGACGTTGGTGCCGCCGTTGTAGGCGTGCGGGTCGCCGGAGCCGGTGGTGGAGCCGCTGTTGCCGTCGCCGTAGTCGTTGTTGTTGATGTTCGGGTCGCTGTTGCCCCGGTCGGCGGTGTCGTCCGTGATCGCCACGTCACTGCTCCCAGAGGCTCACACCGTGCCGCTCGCCGGCGTAGTACGCCGCGTTGATGTGGCCGAGCGAGTGCGTGGCGTTCTGGGCTTGGGTGACCATGTCGGTGGCGGCCGCGTCCCACTTGGCCTTCGCCACGTCGTACGTGCTGCGCGCGTCGCTCGTCCACTCACTGAGGTGGATCTTGGCGCTGTCGTCCAGGTCGCTCAGGGCGGCCTGGAGCTTCTTGCTGATCGCGGCCATCTCACCGACGACGTACTCGATCTGGTCCATCTTGACGGTATAGGTCGTCATCCTGCGCTCCTGGGGTCTGGCGGGTCTGGCGGGTCGGGGGGCGGGGAGGCCGTCGGCCTAGAAGCCCGGAAGCGGCGTGACCATGCTCTTGTGGAGCTGGTTGGCCGCGTCCGTGGTGGCCTGGTGGGTGGTCTTGTAGCTGCCCGTGTTGGCCTGGAGCTTCTCCAGCATCAGGCTGAGCTGCTGCCGTACCGAGGCGAAGTCCTGGAGCCAGGTGTCCATGGCGCCCTGGAAGGTGCTGGACGCGTCACCGGACCAGCTGCCCCGCAGGGCGTCGATCTGGCCCTGCATCTGGGTGTAGGTGCTGTTGGCGTCTTCGAGTGCGGACTGGAAGCTGCCCGCCGCGGACCGCATGCCCGCGATGCTCACCGATGTCGGTTCGCCTGCCATGGTTGTTCCTCTCGTCGCGCGGTCGTTGTTCCGTGATGATGGCCGGGGCCGGAGAGGGCCGGTGACCGGCCCCCGGGCACGCTGCCCGACCGACCGCCCATCTCTGCCCCATCGGCCCGTCAGGTGGCCGCCTGCGTGGCCGCCGGCAGCATCGCCGCCATCGGCGGGAGGTCGTCGACGAGGTCCGCGAGAGCCAGCTCGCGGGCCCGGGCGCGGCCCGCGAGACGGTCCGCCAACCGGTGCGCGCCGTGGGCACCGTGGCCCGGGTCCTGCCCGGCCAGCGCCGCCGTCACGGCGTCGGGCACCTCGAAGCCCAGTACGGTCAGCCGCCGCCGTGTCAGTTCCGCGAGACCTGCTCCGGTCCAGGCGGGCAGCCTCAGGTACTCGGCGAAGACGCCGGCGAGGTCGGTGCGGTCACGCAGCAGCTCCCGCAGGCGCGCCCCGCTCCCGGACAGCACCAAGACCGCGCCGTACGGGTCGCGGGCCGCGGCCTCGGCGGCCAACGCGTCGATGACGGCGTCCCGTTCGGCGGCCGGGCGGCTCTCGAAGGCGGCGTCCGCCTCGGCCACCAGCACACCCCCGGCGGCCTGCCGGAACACGTGCCCGAGGTAGGCGCGCGGTTGGGACGGCCAGCGCGCCGGAACGGCGGACAGCGGAACGTGGTCGAGCGCACCCGACGGTACGACGCCGGACTCGGCCAGGGCCCGGCCGTAGGCCGCGGCCACGGCCCGGCGTCCGCTGCCGGGCGCGCCCTCCAGGACGATGTCCGCCAGCCCGGCGGTGCCCTGGCCGAGCTCGACGAGGGTGTCGACGCGGGAGCCCAGTGCGTCGGCCACCGCGCCCAGGCCGGTGAGGGCGGCCAGTTGGCGGGCGGCGGGGGCGGAGGCCGGGACCTGGGCAGGTGCGGTCCGTGCTGCCGGGGCGGGCGGCGCGGCCGGGGGAGCGACGGCAGGCAACCGCTCTGCGGGGGGCGGCGGAGCGGGAACTCCCGGTGCCGGGGCGACATCGGCGGCGGTCAGGCGGCTCAGTTCGCTGTCGTGCCCGGGTGCCTGCGTGGCGAGCCGGGACGCCTGGGTGCTGATCATCGTCTCGAAGACCTGACGGGCGACGCGCCCGTTGCCGAAGGTCGGACCTTTGGGCACGTCCACGAAGTAGCGGGACAGCGCCGCCAGGGCGTCGTCGGCCAGTTCGTAGCAGTGCTTCGCGCACAACCCCCGGACGATGGTGACCAGTTCCTCCGGGGCGTAGTTGGGGAACTCGACCGTGCGGGCGAATCGCGAGGCCATGCCGGGGTTCGAGGCCAGGAAGCGGTCCATGTGTTCGGAGTAGCCCGCCGCGATCACCACGATCTCGTCGCGGTGGTCCTCCATCATCTTCATCAGCGTCTCGACCGCTTCCTGGCCGAAGTCCGGCCCGGTGCCCCGTGACTGGTTGGTCAGGGTGTAGGCCTCGTCGATGAAGAGCACCCCGCCCAGGGCCCGGTTGAACACCTCGGTCGTCTTGATGGCGGTGCCGCCGATGATCTGTGCGACCAGGTCGGCGCGTGCCACCTCGACGATGTGGCCCTGGCTGAGGATGCCGAGTTCCGCGAGGACCGCCCCGTACAGTCGGGCCACGGTGGTCTTGCCGGTGCCGGGCGGGCCGGCGAAGACCAGGTGGCGGCTCATCGGCGGCATGGGCAGGCCCATCTCCGTGCGCCGCTTCGTCATCTTGTTGAGGTTGATCAGCCCCGTGACCTCGTCCTTCACACTCTCCAGGCCGACCAGCGCCTCCAGCTCCGCAAGCGGTCCCGTCCCGGAGTGGGGAGCCTCCCCGCCCCGGGGGGAGGAGGCCGCGGCGAACGGGCCGCCGACCGCGTCGCCGGTGGCCGTACGGCCGTCACCGCTCGGGTGGGCCCGACCGTCGAGGGTGTTGTCCGAGAACGCGCAGTTGCTGAGGTCCGTCCGGGCATCGGCGTGCGCGTGGACGCCGTGGCCGCGGGCGCCCGTCATGCGGCATCCGACGGCGGTGAGCGTGCCGCCGGCGAGCACCCGGATCGCGTCCGTGTCCGAATCGGTGAACTCGCTCTCCTGCGCAGTCAGGTCGCCACCCTCCCCGACCGTCGCCCCGCATCCGCGCAGCGCGCAGCCGGCCAGGAAGGCGCTCGACTCCCCGGCCAGCGCGAGCCCCTGCCCGCCGCCCCCCAGGGTGATCGAGCCGTCCCGCAGGGTCAGGCGGGAGCCGCCCTGGGCCAGAACGCCGGCGCCGGACGTACCGGTGACGGTGAGCCGCTCCAGTTCGACGCAGCCGGAGTCGACGGCGTGTACGGCGCCGGTGACGGCGTCCCGAACGACAAGCCCCGTGCCCGACACGGTGGTTGCGGCGCCGGTGACATGGAGCCCGACCGGGGTGCCGGTGATCTCACAGTCCTCCAGGTGCGGGCGGGCGCCCCCCGCCACCTGGATTCCGCTGCGCGCCGCACCGGACACCGTGCAGCCGCGCAGGCGGGGCGCGGCGCCGTCGGCGATGTGCACCGACTGCCCGGCCGAGCCGGAGAAGGCGCAGTCGGTGAGCGTGGTCTCGCCGCGGCTCGTGAGGTAGGCGTCCAGCACGGCGCTGCCGGTCACCGTGACGCGTCGCAGCACGGCCCGGGCCTGCTGCTCGACGGCGACGGCGGGTTTGCCGCTGCCGGTGATCAGGGTGTCCGCGACGGTCGCCACCGCACTGCCGTTGACGCAGATGCCGTTGCCGCGGGGGCGGATCAGCCGGCAGTCCCGTACGTCCAGGGCGCCCTGTTCGGCGACCACCACCGCCGACGACCCGACCTCGGTGACCTCGGTGTCCTCCAGTACGTTGCCGCCGCGCGACGTGACCACGACACCCGCGCCGCTCGGATTCGCCACCCGGCAACCGCGGGCCGCCAGGGTGCCCTCGTTCCACGCGAGCACCGCCGTCCAGGCCGCGCCCTCGACCAGGCATCCGTCCAGCGCCGTCTGCCCGCGCCGCAGGTCGAGGACGGGGGCCTCCGGGTCGGCGCCGGACAGGACGAGCCCGGAGAGCCGGACCGCCTCCGCGTCCACCACGACGGTGCTCCCGGTCGGCGCGTGCACCCGTACGGTGCCGGCGTCGCCCTCGGCGGCCAGCGTCACGGCGCGGGTGATCTCCAGCGACTCCTCGTACCGCCCGGGAGCCACCGTGACCAGTGCCCCCTCGACGGCCTCGGCCAGCGCGCGGGCAATCGTTCGGTGGGCTCCCGGACGGTCGGGTGACACCAACAGGACTTGCCTGCTCACGGCTTGGCTCCTTCTGTACGGCTCGTACGGGTGGTGGCGATCAGTCCGGGCGGGTCGGCGCTCTGCGCCCCGGCGTCGGTGCCGGCCTTCGCCAGGGCGTCCAGGATGTTCTCCAGCCCCTTGAGGGCCATCTCGTCGAACTTCGCCCGCTGGGCGCCGACCCTGCCGTCCTGGCCGATCTCCGACGGCGACACCTCGCGCATCAGGACGGTGTCGTCGTCCGTGCGCAGGACCTTGAAGGCGGTACCCGGCAGGAACAGCACCCGGTCGGGGACGGCCGGGTCGAGCGAACTGGTCCGGCGGGCGGTCATCGACCAGATCAGGACGTCGGTGGCGTCGCTGCCGCGGGGTCCGGCGTGCAGCGACGTCCGGGCGTGGCAGAACGCCCATTCGACGGCCAGCCTCCCCTCCCGGTACCAGGAGCGTTCCGCGTCGGTGAGCCTGGTGCGCAGCAGGGCGGGTCCCCGGTAGGAGGGCAGCCGGCGCAGTCCGGCCGTCACGCAGCGCGCCAGCGGCACGTGCGGTCCGGCGGTCGCGGTGCGTACCGCGGCGTCGGCGGTGCGGCTGTCGCCCGACAAGTACAGGCGCACGGCGACCAGTTCGGTCAGGGCGTCCGCCGCCTCCGCTCGGGAGCCGCCGCGCAGCCCCGGCGACTCCGACATCACCCGCGACACGGAACCGGCCATCGCGTTGTACTGCTCGCTGAACGTCCGGCGCACCCAGTCCCGTTCCTGGGCGATGCCCCGCTCGGGCGGCAGCGCGCACGCGGCCGTCCTGGGCACGGGCTGCACCCGGACCCCCGCAGCCTCACCGGGCGCGGCGGCCGGCGGCGCCGCCACGGCCGGCCCGGGCCCCGCGACCGGTGCGGCCGAGCCCGCCGGCACCGCGTCGGGCTCCGGCGCGGGCGCGCTCGACTCCAGCCGGAACCGGGGCGCGGCGGGCCGCACGAGCCGCGCCGAAGCCACGGCGGGCGCCCCCGCCCCGAGAGCGGGCTCGGGGTCCTGCGGATGAACCGAGCCGGTGCGGGGCCCGCTCTCAGGCGCGACCCCCGCGACGGGCCCCTGCTCATGCCCGGAGGGCTGCGGCGGTACGGGCCCCGTACCGGTCACCGGCCCGAACGCGGACGCCTGTACCGGAGCCGGGTCGTGCTCGGAGGGCTGCGGCGGTACGGGTGCCGACGCGGAGACCGCGCCGCTTCCGGCGAGCCCGTCGGCTACGTGCGGAGAGACGCTGGCCCCCGGATCGCCCGTGACCGACGCGGCCGGTGTGGCCGGTGTGGGAGCCACCGTGCCGGGGCCGGACGGGGCGGGGTCCGCGGGCGCTCCGCCCGGGAGCGCCGAGTCCACGGACTCCGTCCGGATACGCGGCAGAGCCGATCGGGCAGCGGGACGTACGGCCGCGGGCAGGGCCCCGCCCGCACCCACACCGGTTTCCGCGCCGTGAGGTGCAGGGGTGCGTACGGCGGCGGCCGCGCCCGACGGTTCGTTCCGGGCGGACGGGGGTGTTCCGGCGGGCGACGTCGCCGCGCCATCGGGGGAGTCCGCGCCGTGCGGTGTCTCGGTACGTGCCGGGGCGGTCGCGCCCGACGCCTCGTGCCCGCCGGGCCGGTGTTCCGCGCCCGCCGGAGCCGCCGTGCCGACGGTCCCTTGAACGCCGGGCGTCGCGGAGGCGGCGGCAGGTCGCGCCCCGCCGCTCCGGGTCGGGGCGTAGGGGGAGGCGCCGTGCTCACCGTCCGGCAGGGGCCGCGCGCCCGACGGGAGGCTGGCGTACAGGACGACGCCCTCGCCCAAGGCGTCCGCGAGGCCCTGGCCGGGGGCGACGGCCCCGGGGGTGTCGAGCGTGCCGTGCACGACGAACCGCACCGCGGACCGGGCGCCCGGCAGCACGGTGTCCCAGTAGCGGGCCACGTCGGCGACGGGCAGCGCCGGGGCGCCGGGGCTGCCGAGGACGACCAGGAGGTGGCGGGGGTCCGTGGGTACGGCCTCGACGGCACGCCGGCCGCGGCCGGGGAGCGGCCCCTCGTCGGTGTGCCGCAACCACACCCCGCACGGGACCGGTTGGACGGTCGTACGGGCGCCGGCCGGCCCGGGGCGGGCCGGAACGGCGAACTCCCAGTCCGGTTTGGGGAACCGCTGCGCATCGGGCTCGGCGGGCCTGCCCGGCCGGAACCGCAGCCAGGCGGCCCCGTCCTCGCCGGGCACGAACAGGCCCCCCGCGGCGGTCGGGACGAGCGCGCCGTCCGGGGCGAGGACCGGGCGGCCGAGCCGGTTGGCGATCAGCCCCGCGGCCGTGCGCACGTCCTCGCCCTTGTCCCGGCCGAAGACCAGCCGCAGGCTGCCGTAGCGGGAAGGCGACAGCAGCTTGGCCACCGCCGCCCACTCGTCGGCGAGGACGCCGGCCGGCAGGTCCACGACGACGAGGGTGTGCTGCGGATCGTGGGCCAGCCCGCGCGCGAAATCGGCCGCCCGCTCGTCGAGCCGGCCCTTCGGGTGGACCAGGATGGCGTCGCCGACCGGCGTCGCCCGCAGTCGGAGCCTCACCCGGCTCACCCCCGTCCCGCGGCGGCGCGGCTGAGGACCGGGCCGTCGGGTATGAGCGCGAGGACGCCCGCCGGGAGGGAGAGCCGCAGCTTGGCGTCCCCGAGGCCGAGGGCCCGTACCGCGGCCTCGTCGGCGAGCCGGTACTTCACGCCCTGTTCGGTGACGAGGTACGGGTCCCTGCCGCCGGCCGGCACCGCGAGGACGCCGCCCCCGGCCGGGAGGACGACCCGCCGGGAGCCGAGACCGGCGACCGTCAGCCGCACCTGGCCTGACGAGAGTTGTCTCAGGCACACGGTTGCGCCTTCCAAGGGGCGCACGCCCACGACGTCCGGTACCCCGTCGGTCGGGCCGCGGTCCGCCGAGACGGGGACGACCGCGATGTCCGCCTGACCGACCTGCCTCGGCCCGGGCGCGCCGGGGCGGGCGGCGAGCAGGGCGTACGCGGTCGCGTTGACCGGGACGAGTCCGTCGGAGCGCAGCAGATAGTGGTGCTCGGTCCCGCCCGCGCTGGTGCGGTAGACCTGTCCCACCTGGGCGGCCTGTCCGGCGACCGTGCCGGCCGCCGTCCCCGCGCCGGCCGGCACGGGAGGGGCGAGCGGGGCTCCGGTGGGCACGGTGGCGAGCCAGTCGGCGGTGGCGGCGAGGACCGCCTGGCCGTCCAGGCCGAGGGCGATCAGGGTCGGGTCGCCGGGAACGGGGTACTTGACGCCCCGCACCAGCAGGAACCGGGCCCCCGCGGGATCGGCGAGCAGCACCTGCCGGTCGGCCGGCAGCGGACGCAGCGCGGCGGCGGCGGCGCCGAAGACGAGGGTCTGCCCGGCGCCGGCCGGTGAACGGCCCGCCGGTCCGCCGCCGGGCAGGCAGCGCGCCCAGGGGCCGGCCGTCAGCGCGGACGGCGCCGGGACCGTGTCGGGCGCGCCCGGGATGCCGACCGGAGCACCGTGCGGAACCCCGGCCAGGTCCTTCGCGGAGACCGACTCGGGGGCTGCGCGCCTGCCCGCGATGAGCAGCGCGGAGGCCTGGTTGCGGGTCGGGCGCAGGGCGCCGTTCGCGTAGACGTAGCGGTTGCCGGTTTCCTTCTCCAGGACGACGGCCCCGTCCTTGCGCCAGTCGTCCTTCGCGACCGGGGAGACCAGCCCGTACACGCCGAACCCGGCGCACAGCAGCACGACCAGGGCCACTCCGAAGACCGAGCCGAGGGCGGAGCGCCGGGTCGGGCTGTCGCCCCGGCCGGGGTCGCCGCTGACGAGGGCGGATGCGAGCCGGCCCATGGCGAACTGGTACGCCTGCACGTGGTCGCGTCGAGTCTGCACGTTCGCCCGCCCTAGCCCGCGAGACCGCGGAAGTACGTGTACGCGTGCAGCACTTGCAGCAGCAGCGGCAGCAGGGCCAGCGCCGTGACGATCTCCAGGAGGTCGCCGAGGTGCCCCCAGACCGGCAGCAGCCGGGCCCGCGGCAACCGCCAGGCACCCGCCAGCAGCAGGACCGCGGCGGCCAGCAGCACCAGCAGGGCGACGGCCCGCCCCGCGGGCCCGGTCTGCGCGGTGCGGACCACGAGGACCAGCCCCAGCCCGTACGCGCCCGTCAGCACCGCCGGCATTCGCTGGAGGGTGCCGTTGGTGCCGCGCGCGCGGAGCAGTACGGCCAGGCTGAGGGCGAGCGGCAGCAGCCAGCCCGTCCAGCTGTGCTCGCGGACGGTCAGCAGCCACAGGGCGACCGCCCAGACCAGCGCGGACGAGATGCCGATCATGTCGAGGCAGGCGGTGGCGACGGAGACCCGGAGGGACACCCGGGTGCCCGGCTCCGGCTCGATGTCCAGTTGGAGTTCCTGCGCGTCGTGCGGCAGTTGGGGCACGCGCAGCCGGGCCGTGCGCAGCGCGAGCCGGGGCGCGAGGTGCCCGAGGACGAACAGGGCGACGGCGACGACCGCGGCGGCCTGTTCGGCGCGCAGGCCGGTGCCTTCGGCGAGCCCCGCCCCGGCGGCCGCCGCGACCGCGGTCAGGAGCACGGTGCCGGGTACCACCAGCGGCAGCGCGCCCAGTGCGAACAGCACGCCGGCCAGCGCGATGACACATCCGGCGCCGAGGAGCACGCCGGTCAGGCCGGGGGCGTGGCCGGCGGACGGACCTTCGCGCAGGGTCGTCCCGGCCAGGGCGGCGAAGCCGAACGCGCCGAGCCCGGCGACCAGGACGCTGCCGCGGTCGGCGTGCATCCGGGAGGCCGTCGCACAGGCCGCGGCCAGCACGAAGGCGACGGCGCCGGCGACGGCGGCGGTACGGGGGCCGGTGCCCGCGCCGAGCAACGCGGCGGCGAGGCCGGCCAGCGCCAGGCAGGCCAGGCCGATGGCGAGGTTCCGTGTGAGTTCGGGCCGCCACCGCCCCGGGCCTTCGCCGACGGTGTGCGCGACACCGTCGGACACGTCGTCGAAGTGCAGGGCGGGCAGCGGTGCGTCGGCCGGCCGCAGATGCAGGACGTCGCCGTGGCGCAGTCCGGCGCTCTCCGGGGTGGCCTCGGGGGAGAGGGGCTCCTCGCCGAGCCGCTGCAACACCCACGGGGTGCCGGCCGCGGCGCTCCCGGCGCCGAACTGCCGGAGCAGCACCGGGAGCAGGACGGACACGGGGGTGGTGACCGGGACGGACAGGTCGGCACGGCCGTCCGGTGTCTCGACGCTGACGCGGCAGACCTCGGTGGCCCGTCCCGTCAGCGGTACGGCGGTGGTCATCGTGCTCCTGGGGTGGGGGCGGGGGGCGTCGACACCAGGCCGGTCTGGACCAGCTTGACGGTGCGCCGGGTGACGAGCTGGGCACGCCCGGCGGGCAGGGTGCGGGGCTTGGCCTCGCCGATGAACTTGCCCTCCTCCTTGGGGTAGGAGAACAGCAGCGCCGGATTGCCCAGCTCCCACATGCGGCGGACCAGCGGGTCCATCACCGACCGCATCGCGCCCGAGGTGCTGCGCGCGACGACCAGGTGCAGCCCGATGTGGGCGCCCTGCGCGAGCAGCGGCACCAAGGGCGTCATCGGGGCGACCGAGCCGGGCGCGCCGGAGAACAGGTCGTAGTCGTCGATGAGGACGAACAGCAGCGGACCGCTCCACCAGTCCCGCTTCTCCAACTGCTCGGGGGAGACGTCGGCGCCGGGCTGCCGCTTGCCCACGGAGACGGCGGCGCTCTCGGCGAGCTTGCCGAGCCCGTCGTTGTCGACCACGTACCCGACGCGGTACTCCTCCGGTACGTCCTTGAGCAGTCCGCGGCCGGGGTCGGCCAGCAGGATCCGCGCCTCCTCCGGCCGGTAGCGGGTGGTGATGGCGCGGATCGCCAGCCGCAGCGCGTTCGTCTTACCGGTCTCGCCGTCGCCGTACACCAGCAGGTGGGGCGTGGTGCCGAAGTCGTGCCAGAGGGGTGCGAGCCGCTGCTCGTCCCAGCCGAGGCAGAACTTCAGGTCGCGGGTGTCCGCGGGCGCGGGGAGTCGGCGGGCGTCCAGCGTGGCCGGCAGCAGGCGGACTCCGGGAGCGCGGACGCCGGTCCAGAACGTGTCGATCTCCGCGACCGCCGACTTGGTGGCGGCCGTCAGGTCGTCGGTGCGCGAGGAACTGTCGAGACGGGGCAGCGCGGACAGGAAGTGGTGGCCGGATCCGGTCAGACCCCGGCCGGGTTGGTGCGGGACGCCGGCCGCGGCCCGGGAGCCGACCTCGGACTCCATCGAGTCGCCGAGACGCAGTTCGAGCTTGGTGCCCAGCATGTCCCGTAGTCGCGGCCGCACTTCGGACCAGCGGACGGCCGACACCACCACGTGCAGGCCGAACGACAGCCCCCGGGCGGCGAGTTCCATCACCCGCTGCTCCAGGTCCTCGTAGTCCTGGCGGAGCGTGGCCCACCCGTCCACGAGCAGGAAGACGTCCCCGTACGGGTCGTCGACCGTCCCGGCGGCGCGCAGCGCCCGGAACGCGGCCATCGACTCCAGCCCCCGGGCGGCGAACAACTGCTCCCTGCGTTCCAGGAGTTGCGACAACTCCTCGACGGTGCGCAGCACCCGGTCGCGCTCCAGGCGGGTCGCGACGGAGCCGACGTGCGGCAGTCCGGCGGTGGACACCAGGCCACCCCCGCCGAAGTCCAGGCAGTAGAACTGCACCTCGGCCGGCGTGTGGGTCAGCGCGAGCGACAGCATCAGCGTCCGCAGCATGGTCGACTTGCCGGTCTGCGGCGCGCCCACCAGGCCGACGTGCCCGTCGGCGCCGGACAGGTCGGCGACCAGCAGCTCGCGCAGCTGCTCGAAGGGACGGTCCACCATGCCCAGCGGCACCCGCAGTGCGCCCTGGACGCGGGGGTCGGCCGCGCCCATGCCGCGCTCCGGGTCGGGCACGATGCCGGGCAGCAGCTGATCCAGACCGGGCGACTCCGACAACGGGGACAGCCAGACCTGGCGCGCGGGCGGGCCGTTGTCCTCCAGCCGCCCGACGAGGACGTCGAGGAGGCTGTCGTCGGGGCTCTCGGCACTTTCCTCCGCTTCGGCCGCCCCGGAACCCTGGTCGCGCAGGGCCTCCTCGGCGAGCGACACCAGCACCGAGGCCTCCTCCGCGCGGACCGAGGCCGGCGGCCCGCTCTGCGCCAGCCCGAAGGCGGTCACCTCCAGCACCTGCCCGTCCGCGTGTCCGGTCTCCACGGGGCCCTGCGGAGCGGGGGCGGGGCCGGAGACGTACGCGGCCTTGAACCGTACGAGGTTGGTCGTGTCCACTTTGAGGTAGCCGTTGCCGGGGGCCGACGGAAGTTCGTAGGCGCTGGAGGTGCCGATCACGCTGCGGGATTCCATGGAGGAGAAGGTGCGCAGGGCGAGCCGGTACGACAGGTGCCCCTCGACCCGGTGAATGCGCGACTCGTCCAGGCGCTGCGAGGCGAGGAGCAGATGCACGCCGAGGCTGCGCCCCAACCGGCCGATCGACACGAACAGTTCAACGAACTCCGGCTTGTTCGCCAGGAGTTCGGAGAACTCGTCGACGATGATGAGAAGGGAGGGCAGCGGTGCGAGGGTGGCGGCCCCGGCGCCGCGCGCCTTCTCGTACTCGTAGAGGGAGGCGAAACCGGCCTCGCGCAGCAGTTCCTGGCGGCGGATCATCTCGCCGTTGATGGAGTCCCGCATGCGGTCGACCAGGTGCAGTTCGTCGGCGAGGTTGGTGATGACGGCCGACGTGTGCGGCAGCCGGTCCATGTTGAGGAAGGTGGCGCCGCCCTTGAAGTCCACCAGGACCAGGTTGAGGATCTCGGAGGAGTGTGTGGCGGCGAGGCCCATCACCAGCGTGCGCAGCAGCTCGCTCTTGCCGGAGCCCGTGGCGCCGATCAGCAGGCCGTGCGGCCCCATGCCGCCCTGCGCGGACTCCTTGAGGTCGAGCTCGACGATCTCGCCGTCCTCGGTGACCCCGATCGGCACCTTGAGGCGGGCGTCCTGCGCGAGGCGGGGGCGCCATCCGGCGGCGACGTCGAAGGCGCGCGCGTCGCGGATGCCGAGCATGGTGGCCAGGTCGAAGTCGGACTCCAGGGGACGGTCCACCAGGTCCACACCGCCGCCGGTACGCATCGGGGCCAGGGTCCGGGCGAGCGTCTCCGCCTCCACCGACCCCAGCCGGTCGGCGAGAGCGGAGACGGTCTCGGCGCCGTTGGGGAAGTCGACGCGGCCGCCGCGGACGGAGAGCCGGAGCACCCTGGGGCCACCGGGTACCGCCCCGGTGAGGTCCAGCAGCACGACTCCGCGCACTCCGGCGCCCAGCAGCCGCGAGGTATCGGGGAGCCGCACGCCCTGGGCGACGATCACCGTGAACGGCTCGGTGACGCCGGGCGAGGACGCGGGATCGTGGTCGGGCCGGTCGCGCAGGTCCGGCCCGAGCAGGTCGAGCAGTGCCTCGTGGTCGCCGGCGGCGAGGCGGACGGGACCGGCGGCGTCCTCCTCGCGCGGGTGGGCGTTGTGCGGCAGCCACTTGAGCCAGTCCCACTCGCGGCGCGCGGCCTCGTCGCCCAGGAACGCGATCCGCAGTTCGTCGGGTGAGTGGAAGACCGCGAGCCGGGCCAACATCGCGCGGGCCAGGTCCAGCGCTTCCGCGCTCTCGCCGGTGAACTCGACGCTGGTGAAGCGCCGCAGGGACACGGGCACGGGCAGGAGGGGCACGGTCTGGTGCGCCCGCGTGAAGCGGCGCAGCGAGATCGCGCACAGCGGCTCCAGGTCCTCGACCGGCTTCGTCTGCGGCGGCAGGAACTCCAGGGCAGCCCGGCGGGTGCCCAGCCCGATCCGGACGCGGGCGAAGTCCTCGTGGGCGGGCCTGCGTTCCCACAGCCGGGGGCCGAGGGCGAGTGCCCACAGGTCTCCGGCTTCCGGGTCGTCCCACAGCAGCGCGGCCCGCTGCCCGTCGGCGGCCTGCCGGGCCTGCGTGCGCTTCTGGCCCAGATAGCGAAGGTAGTCGCGGCGTTCGGCGCGCATCCGGCGGCGCCGTTCCGCGCCGGGCCGGCCGACCTGCATCAGGGTCATGCTGACCATGGCGATGCCCATCATCCCGGCCATCATGTACATGGTCGTGCCGCCGCTACCGACCGAGAACATCAGCACCATCGCACCGGCGCCCAGGCCCATCGGCAGGTACATCATCACCGAGCCGAAGTCGGCGGTGGCGGGCTCGCCGAGCACGGGGGGCTCGGCGAGTTCGACCTGCCCCTCGGGCATCGGCGGACCTTCGGCACGCGGCGAGCGCTTGGTGACCACAGTGCTCAACGTGCTTTCCTGCTTTCCTGCGGCTGCGTCTTCGTCCCGAACCCTAGGCAGGGCGCCCCGCCCACAACCGCCCCGCCGGCCGATGTCTGTCCCGGTGGACACGGAAGCCTGGTCGGACGGGCAAACACGCCAAGTGAACGCCAAGTGAGCGCCAAGGCGGACCGGCGACGATCACCGCACGCCGTCACCACGGCCGCCCGACGCCGTGCCGGTACCCCGGCTCCACCCGTGCGACGGTCCGAACACAGGGGAGACACCAGTGACGTTGGGGACGATATCGATCGCGGTCCTCGCCAGTGACCCGATCACCGGAGAGGGCACCGCCTGGAGCCTGTGCAGGCATCAGGGACTGAAGATCCTGCCGCAGGAAGACCACCGGGAGGCGGACGTGGTCCTCATGCTCACCGCGGACGTGACCGAGGAGACGATGGCACTCATGGAGTCGGTCGCCGCCCGGTCGACCAACCCCGCCATGGGAATCGTGCTGGTGACGGGCCGTATCGACGAGGCCCACCTGATGCGTGCGGTCCACCACGGCCTGCGCGGCGTGCTGTGGCGCCAGGACAGCACGTTCGACAAGGTCGTGGAGGCGGTCCGGGGCGTCGCCGAGGGCGCCGCGACCTTGCCGGCCCCTCTGCAGGGGCAGCTCGTGGACCACATCAAGGCCGTGCAGCGCGATGTGCTGGCACCGCTGGGACTGACCACGTCCGGCCTGGAAGCCCGTGAGGTCGACGTGCTGAGGTTGCTCGCCGACGGTTTCGACACGACCGAGATCGCCCGGAAGCTCAACTACTCCGAGCGCACCATCAAGAACATCGTCAGCGTCATGATGAACCGCCTCGGGCTGCGCAACCGCACCCACGCGGTCGCCTTCGCGCTGCGCACCGGGACCCTGTAGGACCTGTGCGGCCCGAGCGGGTGGGGAGCCGGGGGAGGGCGGGTAACGAGGTGACGCGCGGCAGCCGGTCGGCCGGAAGACGTCCCGCCGGCCCCGGGCCCGGAGGCCCCTATCCGGCACGCAGGGGAAGGAAATCCGGTCCTGCCGGGCAGGGTTCGCCGCCTGCGCGGCGCCGACGGCACACGGGCTCCTAGGGTCGTCCGGCGAGGACCACCACGCGCGGAGGCGGGCAGGCACACATGGAACACAGGACCGGACCGGCGGAACCGACCGGGGACGCGGCCAGTGAAGCGGCCGTATGGGAGCAACCACTGCCCTGGTTGCCGGAGACGGATCCAGGGGCCGAGCCGGAGGCGCCCACGGAGCCGGGTTCGGCCGCGGAACCGGCTGCGGATACCGAGACCGTTCCCGGGGCGGAGCCCGCCGGTACCCCCGAGCCGGCGCCGGACCACGGGACGGCCCCGGCCGCCGCTCCGGCGGCGGAACCCGCGACGCCGACCGCCTCCGGGCCGGAACCCGCGACGCCTTCGGACCCCGAGCCTGCGCCGGACCCCGAGCCTGCGCCGGACCCCGAGCCTGTGCCGGAACCCGAGCCTGTGCCGGAACCCGAGCCTGTGCCGGAACCCGAGCCTGTGCCGGAACCCGAGCCTGTGCCGGACCCCGAGCCTGCGCCGGAACCCGCGGCGCCTGCCGCCTCCGGGCCGGAGTGCGATGAGGCCGCCGCCCCCGCGGCCCCGTCCGGCGCGGAGAGCCCGACCGTGCCGCCCGAGGGTCGCGCGTCCAGGTCCGGCACGGAGCCCCTGCTCACGCTCGCACCCGTGGCTCCGGTCAGCGGCGGCCGGTCCGCGTCCGCACCGGCCGGCGGCGGGCCGGGAAGGTTGACCCGGCTGCTCGCGGCCCGGACCGCCACCGCGCCGACGCCCGTGCGCGGCAGCGCGGAAGGGCAGGAGGTCCAGCCGGAACGCAGCGCACGGATCATCGGGGCCGTGACCGCCGCCTCGGTGCTGCTGGCCCTGGGCCTCGGCACCGTCGCGTTCATGGCCCTCCCC
This sequence comes from Streptomyces sp. NBC_01426, assembly GCF_036231985.1. Taxonomy (GTDB): domain Bacteria; phylum Actinomycetota; class Actinomycetes; order Streptomycetales; family Streptomycetaceae; genus Streptomyces. Next base: position 222,446 of record NZ_CP109500.1, on the reverse strand, counting down.
GGCGGCGACGCCTCCGGGCCGGGCGCGGCGCGCGTCGAGGAGGCCGCCGCCCCGACGGTCGGCCCGGACGGTTCGGTGCTCCCCGCCCCGTCCGCGTCCCCGCCCGCGAGCGGCACGCCGGCGGCGAACCCGCCCGGCGCCGAGGGCGCCCCGGCCGCCGGGCGTCCGGCCCCGCCCGGCGCGGGCCCGGCCACCGGTGCCGGTCCCGCGCCCGGGTCGGGGCCCGCCCCCGGGAAGGGTGCCGCGCCCGGTCCCGCCCCCGCAGGTCAGGAGGCCGGCGCCCCGGCGCCCCAGGCAGCCGGCTCCGGCGACGCCACCGCCCCGCGCCCCGCGCAGAAGCCCCCGGCTCCGGCGGCCGCCGCACCGGCCAAGGCGGTCGGCGACACGATCGTCGGCTACGGGTCTTCCCGCTGCGTCGGCGTGTCGACGCGCAACGGATCGGACGGTTCCGCACTGCAGTTGCAGGGATGTGGCGGCGACGCCTGGCAGAAGTGGGTGTTCGCGTCCGACGGCAGCGTCCGCTCCATGGGGCTGTGCATGGACATCGCCCGCGCCTCGACGGCCAACGGTGCGGACATCCAACTGGCCCGCTGCAACGGCGGATGGGCCCAGCGGTTCAACCTCAACGGCTCCCACGACCTGGTCAACACCCAGATCGGGAAGTGCGTCGACACCAAGGACGCGGGCACCGCCGCCGGCACCCGCCTCCAACTCTGGGACTGCGGTGGTACGTCCAACCAGAAGTGGCACCTCGGCTGAGGCCGGTCGGCGCGCGGCTGCCGCGGCCCCCCGCGCCCGGCAGTGCACCGGAAGAGACGGTCTAACCGGACGCCGCCGCCCGTACGCCCGTCGTCCCCGCCGCGACGGCCGCGCGAGCCGCTGCCTCCAGGTGGGGCGATCTCCACCGCCGGGCGACTTCCTCCGCCCGGGCGAAGTGCCGTAGCGCCTCGGGTTCGTCTCCCAGGAGCCGGTGGATCTCGCCGAGCGCGTGGGCGAGCGGGCGGGTGACGAAGGAGATGCCGGCGGCGCCCGCGAGCTGGTCGCGGGCCGGCAGCAGCAGCGGGAGCAACTCGCGGGCCGCGGACCGGTCCCGCAGCAGGCACGCCAGTTCGGCCCGGAGCGTCAGGGCGATGCTGTAGAGGTGGTCGGGCACGCCGGTGGAGAGGGGACCGAGCGCATGAACCCGGTCGGTCCTGCCCTGCCGGGCGAGGACGACGGCGAGGGCGAGCCGGGCCAGGGGAGCGCTCCCGTCGTCGACGGCCCGCAGCAGCGGCTCGGCGTCCGAGGGACGCCCCTGGCTGAGCCGGACGGTCGTCAGCCCCAGTACGTGGACGAAGTCGCCGTGCGACGACCTGTTGGCCCGCAGCCGGTCCCGCACCTCGGCGTAGCCGGCCTCGGCGTCGGCGAACCGGCCCTCGACATGGGCCAGCATGGCCAGGGTCGACAGGTTGATCGCTTCCGCCTCGACCAGCCGGTGCCGTGCGGCGATCGCCCGTCCCTTCAGCGCGTGGCGGCGGACCCCGGCCACGTCGTTGCGGGCACCCGCGGCCATGCCGCTGATGTGCTCCCGCACCCAACTGTTGGCGGGGAGGTCGTGCGCGTAGCCGAGCACCCGCAGTTCCGTCGCCAGGACCTCGCGGTGGCCGGCGAATCCCTGCGGTACGGCGCCGGACGCGGCCGTCAGGGCGCAGGAGATCAGCAGCGGGTCACCGACCGCGCGGGCGACCGCGAGTTGCCGGGCGCCCTCCCGCTCGCCGGGCGCCCCGTCCGGGGGGGTCCGTACCGGGAGTCCGAGGATCATCGGGTCCACGGCGGCGCGGGCGATCAGCCCGTCGACGAACGTGTCGAGCGCGGCCGGGGTGACGAGTCCCTGCGGTCCGCTCAGCGCGAGCCCGGGGCCGATCGACGCGCCGAGCGCCACCGCCACGAGCGCGTCCTGGCCCACGTCCGATGCCGCCTCGATGGCGCGCTGGCGCGTGTACCGCGCGGAGACCACCGCCCCGGCCCGTATCTCGGCCCGCAACAGCCGTCCGAGCAGGGCCACCAGCCGGGCGCCGCGTGCGTCCGCCGCGCCGCCCTCGCCGGCGGGTATCAGGGCGAACGACTCGATGGCCTGCCCCAGCAGCTCCACCGCCGTGTCGTGGGCGTAACGGCGCTCCGCCAGGTCCGCCGCGGCGAGGGAGTACTCGACGGCGAGCGAAGCGGTCCGCGCCGTCGCCGACCGCGCGAAGTGGTGGGCCAGGGCCGCCAGGTCGTCGGGTCTGCGACGTCGCAGCACTTCCGCCAGCCGGGCGTGCAGGCGTGCGCGGCGCACCCCGATCAGGTCGGTGTAGACGGTGTCGCGGACCAGTGCGTGCGCGAACCGGACCTGGCCGGGCGCCGGTTCGGTCAGCAGCCCCGCCATGACGCACTCCTCCAAGCCGTCGAAGACCTGATGCTCGTCGTACTGGGCGGGATCGACGGCCTCGATGAGGATGCCCACCTCGGACTCGCAGCCGCACACGGAGGCGAGCTGAAGGACGGCGAGGGCCCCCGGGCGCAGCTGCCGCAGGCGCCGGCGCAGCACGTCGCGTACGCCCTGCGGCACGTCGGAGACGGCCACCAGCGCGCCTTCGCTGGCCAGCAGCCGGGCGCTCTCGCGCACGTAGAAGGGGTTCCCGCCGGTCCGTTCGGCGAGCGCGGTCACGGTGGCCGCGTCGACCGACGTGCCGCACACGGCCCGGACCAGGGTGTCCACATCGTGCGGCGGCAGCCCGCCGACGGCCAGTCGGTGCGGGGAGCGGTGCGCCAGTTCGGCGAGGGCCCCGGTCAGTCGGTCTCCCGCGTCGGCCGGACGGTACGTCGCGATGACCAGCACCGGGGCGCCGGTGAGATCGGCGGTCCGCTCCAGCAGGGCCAGGGTCTCGCCGTCCGCCCGGTGCAGGTCTTCGATGACCACCGCCAGCGGGCCGCTCCCGGCTGCCGTCCGCAGCCAGGCGCTGAACGCCCGGTGCAGCCGGAACCTCCCGGCGCCCCTCCCGTCACCCCACGCCGGAACCCCTTCCGACAGGCCCTCGCCGCCCGTGCTCTCGCGGTGCCCGCGCACCACGCGCCCGAGGCGTTCGTCGCTCTCGCCGTGCCGGGTCCGTGCACCCGCCCCGCCGTGTCCGTCGTGCGGGGGGTGTGCGCCGTACTCGTCCTCGTGGAGCAGCGGGGCGACCGCGTCCGGGTCCGGGGGAGGCACCTGCCGGGCGAGCGCGGCGAGTGCCTCCGCCCAAGCCCACGCGGGCGGGGCGCCGTCGAACTCGGGGCAGCGCCCGACCACCACCGTCCAGCCTTCGGCCCGCAACTGCTGCCGGAACCGGCCGAGCAGTGCGGACTTGCCGGCTCCGGCCTCTCCGGTCAGCAACACGACGCCGCCCGCGTACCGGGCGTCACGGGCGACGTCGTACAGCGCCGCCAGCTCACCGTCCCGTCCCACGAACAGTTCGTGCGGGGCAGCGGTCGAGACCACCACCGGTGCGGGCCGGCCGGTCGTGGGTACCGCCGCGCGCAACACCTCGGTCCGGCCCGTCAGCATCGCCCGCTCCAGGTCGGCCAGCGCGTCGCCGGGGTCCAGACCGAGCTCGTCGGCCGTGATGCGGGCGGCCCGGCGCAGTTCGGCCAGTGCGTCGCCGCGCCTGCCGCCCGCCCACAGCGCGAGGGCGAGCAGCCGCCAGCCCTCCTCCCGCAGGGGGTGCTCCCGTACGAGGGCCTCGGCCGAGGGCACCGCCTCGACCGCAGCCCCGGACCCGAGGGCCGCCTCGACCGCGAGTTCCCGTGCGACGACGCGCAGTTCGCCCAGCCGGGACGCCTCGGCGTGGGCCCACTCCTCGTCGGCCCACTCCCCGTACGCCGCCCCGTGCCACCAGCCGAGGGCCTCGTCGAGCAACCGCCGGGCCTGCGCCGGTGATGCCGTACGCGCCCGCCGCACCGCCCCTTCGAAACGCCATGCGTCGACCGCTTCCTCCGGCAGCCGCAGCGCGTACCCGGGCGGGGCGCTGATCAGCACGCCGGACGGAGTGCGGGGCGCCCGGCCGGGTTCGAGCACCCGGCGCAGGTTCGACACGTAGGCGTGCAGGGATGCGGCCGCCTTCTCCGGGGGCCGGCCGCACCACAGCCGGTCGATGAGCCTGTCCACGGGTACGACGGCGCCGCGGTGGACCATCAGGAGGGCGAGGACCGCGCGTTGCCGGGGACTTCCCAGGTGGACCGGCATGCCGTCGATGGCGGCACCGAGCGGCCCCAGGACCTGAACACAGAGCATGAGGTGCCAATGTACAGCGCGTCCGTGACAGGTACGCTTCATCCGGCCGCTCTTCCGGGTGAGGCGGGAGGACAGGCCCTCAGTCCTGCGGAGCCCGCCCGATCTTGGCAAGCGTCAGAACCCCTCCGCCGATGCCCCATCCGGCGTCGGCGACCTCTTCGACCCGTACGAGTGTGGTGGCCCGGGCGCGGTCGCCGAAGATCTCGGCGTAGAGGTCGGTGGTGCGCGTGATGATCTGCTCCTTCTGCTCTGCGGTGATGGTGCCGGCGGGGACCTTGAAGTTCGCGAATGGCATGGTGCTCCCTCTTCGTACGGGGTGCGCCGGAGCTACTCACGGCAAGCAGGAGGTCGAACCCGATGGGCCAACCATCCGTCCGAGTCACCTGCCCGGGCCAGGGCTGAGCCCATCCTGGGGTTGCCGGCCCCTGGCTCGGACCCCTCCGGAGAGACGACGATGAGCGGGTGAACCTTCCCGAACTTGCGGCGTTCCTCAGGTCCCGGCGTGATCGGATCCGGCCGGCCGACGTGGGCCTGCCCGCCGGGCCCCGGCGCCGGGTGCCCGGCCTGCGGCGTGAGGAGGTCGCGCAAGTGGCGGGTCTGTCGGCCGACTACTACACCGAGTTGGAGCGGGGACGCGGCGCCCAGCCTTCGTCCCGGGATGACGGCCGCACTGCGGCGGCGCAGCGCGGAGTTCGCCGCCCTGTGGGACACCCACGACGTCGGCTTGCGCCGCAATGATCACAAACGCATCGTGCACCCCATGCTGGGCGTCATCGAGTTGGACTGCCACAGCCTCTTCAGCGAGAACGGCCGCCAACGACTCCTGTGGTTCACGGCCCCGCCCACCAACGGGACGGCCGGCTCCACCCGATTGGCGCATCAAGCGAGCATCGCGCCGGGGCGGCCGGGACGGGACTCCTGTCGTGCGGGGGCCGCCGGGGAATGAGGTGAAGCCCTGCTTTCCCTTGTACGCACTCGCTGTGGAGGCGGGCGTTTCCATGGCCGCGGCCGACGGGTGACCGGTCAAGGCAGCCTGAGAATGAAGCCGCTGCGGGGAGCCGTCGGGATGCGGGACAGGGGGATGGTGAGGTTCTGGTCCGGGACCTCGTAGTCGAGCCGCGCCAGCTCCGCCGCCACTGCCGAGAGAGCCGTCACGGTGACATCCTCGCCGGGGCGACGGTGACCCAGGGCCGCGTCGCCGCCTCCCTGGGGGATCAGCTGGGCCAGCAGGTTGTTCGGGCTGGTGAAACGGTGAGGGTCGAACCGGTACGGGTGCTCCCACAGGGCCGCGTCGTGATGGTGTCCGTAGAGGTCGAGCAGGACCAGGGTGCCCTTGCGGATGGTTGTGCCCCGCCAGGTCAGATCACGGGCAGCGAGACCGCCGACGAAGGGGGCGAAGGGGTAGAAGCGGCGTACCTCGTGAGCGAAGGCCTTGGCGTGGCTTCCCTCCGGATCCGAGCGCAGGAGCTCGCGGTGGTGAGGCCAACGGTGCAGAGCGTGGGCGGCGAACGCGGCGAACCAGGCGACGGCGACCGTGGGCCGGATGATGTTCAGAAGTTCCACGGCGGCGGCGTGCGGGTCCAGGACGTTTCCGTCCACGTCGCGGTGCCAGGCCACCGCCTCCAGAGCGGAGCCCTTGAGGTCGGCCTCCTGACCCTCGCGTACCTGGGCGATCAGGCGGGCGAGGGACTGCTCCTGACGGGCGCGAGCGCGGCGCGCGCGCAGGTGTCGGAGGCCGGGAGCGGCGAACCCGTCGACCATGGCGACACAGTCGTGGGCCATCTCGCGAGCGTCCGCCTCGGACAGCGCCATCCCGGCCCAGTCGCACACCGCGAGGGCGAGCACCCTGGCGGTCTCGTCGAGGACCACCACAGGATCCGACTTCCAACCGGCCACCGCTTCTCGCCACCGCCAGACGACATGGTCGCCGAGCGCGGCGATGCCCTTGCCGCTGTCGAGGAGCGCGATGAACATCGCCTCGCGGACTCGGCGAGCCTCACCATCGAGGGTGTGGCCGGCACCTTGGCCGAACAGGGTGCCGAGGACGGGATCCGGCAGGGCTACGGTCCGTGGAACGTGACGCTCGTCGTTGAAGAAGGCAACGGCCTCCGGGCCACGCAGCGCGACCGTGGGCCTGCCCCACAGACGAGTGGCGAACACGCCGTCAGCCGCGCTGCGCATCCGGTCGGGCAGCCAGGCGTACCCGCGGGTCAAGAGACTGACGGTGCTGTCGCTGTAAGGGGGCATGGCATGCGCGTACCCGACGCGACGCCTCGCACACGCCCTCGCGCCGCCACGGCGTTCAGGCCCACGTCGTCATCCCAGACCCCTGCCCGTGCCTCGGCCGGCTACGCACCATGTCACGGGGAGGGGTGTCGCCTGTTGTCCCAGTCGAGGCGCAGGACGGCGATGTCATCGGTGTGGCGTCCGGCGTTGCGTGCCCGGGTTTCCTTGATGAGTCGGTCGACGAGGGCGGCCGGGTCCGTTGGCGGCAGGTCGCGAACAGGTGCTGCGGGCCGCGTTCGGCGATCAGGATGCGTTCCCTGAGACGCAGGAGCTCCCAGCCGCGGTGTCCGCCGAGGATGAGCGAGCGCCAGGCGATGCGCAGGCAGACGCCGAGGGCCGCGGCGTCGGGACCGTGGCCGCTGACGTCGCCGACGACCGCGTGCAGGAGCCCGTCATCGCCTTCGACGACGTCGAGGAAGTCACCGCCGAGCAGCGCCCGTTCGGCGCCGGGTATAGCGGGCGGTCACCGTCACCGTGGAGGTGTCGAGGATCGGCTGGGGAAGGCCCCCGGCACGGTGCCCGGGCCGGGGCGTTGGGCGGGTTCGGGGGCCAGGGTGAAGGTGATGCGGGTGCCGTCGCGGTAGTCGGGGTCGACGGCGATGGTGCCGCCGTGGAACTCGACGATCTTCTTGCACATGGCCAGGCCGATGCCGCTGCCGCTGTACGCGTCCTTGGTGTGGAGCCGCTGGAAGATCACGAAGACCTTCTCGGCGTATTCGGGTGCGATGCCGATGCCGTTGTCGGTGACCGTGAACCGCCACAGGGCGCCTTCTCGCTCGGCGGCGATGTGGATCTTCGGGGCCTGGTCGGGGCGGTGGAACGTGATCGCGTTGCCGGTGAGGTTCTGCCAGAGCATTCCCATCTGGGTGGGGTCCGCGATCAGGGTCGGCAGCGGGTCGTGTGTGATCACCGCTTCCGTCTCCTCGACGCTGACACTGAGGGCGGACAGGGTCCGCGCCAGCACGGAGTCGAGATCGGACGTTCTGGAGCTGGTGGTTGACGCGGCCGACCCGGGAAAAGGCGAGGAGGTCGTTGATGAGGGTCTGCATGCGGTGGGCGCCGTCGACCGCGAAATCGATGTACTGGTCCGCGCGGGCGTCGAGTTGTCCGCCTTGGCGGCACTGAAGGAGTTGGGTGAAGCTGGACACCTTGCGCAGCGGTTCCTGGAGGTCGTGGGAGGCGACGTAGGCGAACTGCTCCAGCTCGGCGTCCGAGCGCTGGAGGCCAGCGGCCTGGGCGTCCAGGCGCAATCGAGCCTGTTTGGCGAACGCCAGCTCTCGTACGAGCCGCCGGCGCATGAAGTCGATCTCGCCGCTGAGTTGTCTCAGGTCCGCGGGCCCCGTGGAGGCGATGGGGTGGTCGAAGTCGCCGGCCGCGATGATGCGGGCGTCCGAGCCCAGCCGGTCCAGGGGAGTGGTGACTCCTCGGCGAAGCCCCTCGAAGACCAGCACCGTCAGAGCGGCGATGACCAGGGCGATCGCGATGAACACCCAGTTGCGAAGCGTCATCGTGGCAGAGAGGTCCTCCACCGCCCGTGCTCGATCCTGCCGCAGTCGGTCCTGTTGAGCGCTGATCGCGGTGCGAACGGCGTCGAAGGCCTCCTTGCCGGCCGCCGCCCGTTCTGCGGTCAGCTGTACGGGTGCCCCCGCGGGCGCGGCCGCGACCGGGCGGGCGATCTGCTTCTGCCAGATCTCCACCGCGTCCTGCACGGCCTTGAGGTCCCTCAGGCCTGCCGCGTCGCCGCGGAGCAGTTCTGTCAGGTTCGCGGTATAGGTGCTCTGGTCGGCGAGCCCTCGCTGGTACGGGGCGAGGAAGTCGAAGACGCCCGTCAGGCCGTAGCCGCGGATGCCGGTCTCCTGGTTCAGCAGCACCGATTCCAGACGAAACGACGTACTCAGGGCGGGGGACCTCACGTTCACCAGGTGATCGCTGAGTGATGCCGTACGTCCCAGCACCCATGCGCCCGTCACCCCGAGGAGAGTGAGGACGGTCAAGGACACGGCCACCCCGACGCGCAACCACCGCCGCGTCGTCCACGCGGAGAACCTCCGCGTGTTCAGCGGCCGCTGATCGCCGGTCATCGTGCCAACTCCTCGCCGAGACAGCCGCTCTCGACCGAGCACGGCAGGCATACTCTCAACGGACCAGGACAACCCATGTTGTCCTGCCTTCCCAAGGCACCTAATGTGCCTGTCATGCCTGGCAAGAACTTCGTACTGAGGACCAACTCGCCGGAGACCGCAGCCGTCGCGGACGCGGCGGTCGGACACCTCGTGAGACGCCTTGCCCTCCAGCTACTGGAGGACGCTCCGAACCCGCCGCAAGGCGAATCGGCCCAGGCTTTGGCGCACCTGTACCTGCTGGACCAGCTCCAGCAGGCAGCCGAACGCCTCCAACGGGACGCCGCCGTGACCGCAGCCCGTGCGGGAGCCGGCTACCCCCAGCTCGGCGCCGCCTGCGGAATGACCCGCCAGGGCGCACGCCGCCGCTGGCCCGGGCTCTTCGACCACTCCAACGAAGCACCGACGGAGCAACCGATGACGACCACCCCCGCCCGCCCCTTCGACGTCCTGCTCGTCGAGGACGACATGGCCGACGCCATGCTCATCGAGGAGGCCCTCTCCGAGCGCGGGGCCCGCAACCTGGTCCAGGTCACCGACGGGGTCGCCGCGCTGGAGCACCTGCGCACCCCCGGCAGCGTGCGCCCCGACCTCATCGTCCTCGACCTGAACATGCCCCGCATGAACGGCCGCGACCTGCTCCAGATCCTCAAGAACGACGAGAATCTCCAGACCATCCCCGTCGTCATCCTCACCACGTCCTCCGCGCCCGAAGACGTCGCCGGCGCCTACGGCAGCCACGCCAACGCCTACGTCACCAAGCCCGTCAACCTCGACGAGTTCGAGAAGGCGGTGCGGAGCATCGACGCGTTCTACCTCGACACCGCCACCCGCCCGCCCCGGACCTGAGCACCTCCCGCCGGGTGGGCACGGCCGGACGATCACACCTCGCTCCTGCCCGAGCCGGCGACGAGCGGGGCCGGGGAGGCGGGTCCGCCGCAGACGACGGCCGTGGCAGAGGCTGCCGGAAGTGGTGGCGATTCGGAGCCGCGAAACGGGTCGGCGAGAACGGGAGCCCCCGGTCCTAGGGATCGACGAGCGCGATGGCAGCCGTGACACGCTTTCCGACGCCTTCCCGCTCGACGCGGAAGGCTTGGGCGGCGGCCATGACGATCTCCAGACCATGCTGACCGACACGGTAGGGGTCCGGTGGCAGAACCGACGGAAGCACCGGGTTGCCGTCCCACACGCTCACCTCGACACAGTCCTCGCGCAGCACCAGCGTCAGCAGACAGGGCCCCGGAGCGTACTTTCGGCTGTTCGTCACCAACTCGCTGACGACCAACTCGACCAGGTCCGCGGCGCGGTCGGAGACCGGGAGTCGGTGGACGGTCCGCAACTCGGCCAGGAAAGACCGGGCCTGGCCGCGGGGCCGTCCGATCGGCTCGGTGTCCTCGAAGGCCGCGGAGAGCGCTATCGATCCGCCGGCGTTCGTGTGTTGGTCCGTACCTTCCGCCGCCCGCTCCATGTGGTCTGCCCTGCCTTCCCAGGGCCGCCCCCGGGCCCTGCGTCCCACACCCTACGGAACGGACCGAGGGACGCGGACATCTCCTCACCCCCGTGCGGCATCCTCGTCCCGCCATGCCCGGCCCTGCCAGTCCCTGTCCGCGTCCGTTCCGTGCCGGCTGCGCGGCAGCGCCACACCGCTCCTGGCCGAAGCCATCAGCGGCGTGGGGCGGCCCTGGACGGCCACCGCCCTGTCGTGATCCGCCGCGGCTTCGGGGCCTGCGTGTCGGCCTGGTTGTCGTGGGTGCGAAGTGGCGCGGCGCATGATCGGATCGGATCGCTGCGGTCGGGTCCGGTCGGGGTTCTTCCGGCAGGGTTGACATCGAAAGGAGGCCTCATGATCTCGGCCCTCAACCGGCTTGTCGATCTCGTCGAGGAGCAACTCGCTGCGGAGTTCGACGTCAGTCGATTGGCCGGCGAGTTCGGCACGACCGATTACCACCTGCGCCGGATGTTCTCGTCGTTGACCGGCATGCCGCTGTCGGAGTATGTGCGCCGGCGCCGCATGACCGTGGCCGCAGCCGACGTGGTCCGGGGCGAGGACGATCTGCTGAGCATCGCCGTCCGGTACGGATACGGCTCGACCGAGGCGTTCGGACGCGCCTTCCGCGCGGTCCACGGCGCCGGCCCCCGTGACGTGCGCCGCGCCGGAGGCCCCCTGCGCACACAACCACGGCTCAGGATCCGCCTGACCGTCGAAGGGAGCATCCCCATGGACACCCGCCTCATCGATCGCCCCCCGTTCCGGCTGGTCGGACACGCAGCCCGCGTCCCGCTCATTCACCAGGGCATCAACCCGCACATCCAGCAGCACATCACGGCCCTGCCACAAGAGGAGCATCTCCGGCTGAAGGCCCTCGGCGACACCGAACCGGCGGGCCTGCTGTCAGTCTCCGACGACGTCGACCCCGACGGCACGGAGGGGAGCGAACTGACCTACCTGCACGGAGTCGCCGTCTCCCAGGACACCCCGGCCCCCGACGACCTCGACGCCATCGAGTTGCCGGCCGGCAAGTGGGCGGTCTTCCGTACCGCCGGACCGCATCCGCAGGCATTGCAGTCGACCTGGGCGGCGACCGCGACCGAGTGGTTCCCCTCCAATCCGTGGCGTCTGCGCCCGGGTCCCTCGATCGTCGCGGTCCTCGACCGCGCGGACGACTTCAGCACCGCGACCTGCGAACTGTGGCTCCCCGTCGAACCGGCATGACGGGCTTCGGCAGCGCGCGCCCGACCCCACGCGTGAGGCCGTCGCGGTCGCGAACAAGGACGGGACCATCACCGCGCAAGGAGCGGGGGATCCCGCGGAAGGCCGTGATTCGAGCCTGAGTTGACGGACCGCGGCGGGTGCGCGAGTCGCGTGTCGAAGGTGTGGACAGGTCGCAACCGGCCCCCTACTGTTCGTTCGAACGAACAGTAGGGGGCCGTCAGACAGGAGCTGCGGTGGACCTCTCCAGTTCACTCCGGTGCCGCAGGCCTCATCGGCGCCCGTTCGGCGACACAGCACAGGCACATCACCGCGCCCGCACGTCCTCCTTGTCGGCTCACGTGAACGGAGATCACGGCCGTGCCCAGTGAAAACCTTCCGAACGCCGTGCCCCACCCCACCCCCGGGGTCGAGCGCAGGTCACTGCTCCGGCTGGGGGCCCTGTTGGCCGCCGGCGGAGCAGCCGCCCTGGGCCCCGCGCGCATCGCGTACGCCGCGACGCGCGAACAGGGCACCGGCATGGTGATCAGCACCTACCGGGGCCGAGCCCCCCAAGGCAACGACCAGTGGGCGTACGTCCCCTTCGACGTACCGGCCGGAGTGCAACGGATCTCCGTCGACGCCTCCCACGACGCCTCTGCCGGCATTCTGGACCTCGGCATGTTCGGCCCGTCCGGATTCCGCGGCTGGTCGGGCGGCGCCCGCACCGGGTTCACCCTCTCCGCGGCCGACGCCACCCCCGGCTACGTACCCGGGCCGGTCGAGCCCGGCCGGTGGTCCGTCATCCTGGGACCGATGGTCGGCAGCCCCGACGGCATGGCCTGGCAGGTGGACATCACCCTGTACTCGGGAATCCCGCTGCCCCGTACTCCGTACGACATCCTGCCGGCGGCCCTCTCCGGGCGTGGACCCGGCTGGTACCGGGGCGACCTGCACCTGCACAGCGTGCACTCCGACGGGCAGCGCACGGTCGACGAGATCGTCGCGGCCGCCCGCCGGGAGGGCCTGCACTTCATCGCCACCTCCGACCACAACACCAGCTCCACCGGGGTCACCTGGCACGGCAACATCCCGACCGACCTCCTGGTCATCAACGCCGAGGAGGTCACCACCCGCCACGGCCACTGGCTGGCCGTCGGCCTTCCCCAGGGCGAATGGGTGGACTGGCGCTACGGCCCCACGAACTCGGGAGTCTTCGAAAGCCACGTCCGGCGCGTACACAGCCTGGGCGGACTCGCGATCGCCGCCCATCCACTCACTCCCGCAGCCGGATCCTTCTGGGAGTTCGGCCTCGACCGTGTGGACGCGCTGGAAGTGTGGAACGGACCATGGACCCTTGACGACGCCGCCAACATCGCCGCATGGCACGTCATGCTCTGCCTCGGCAAGCGTGTCGCGGCGGTGGGCAACAGCGACGCCCACAGCCCCGCGGACGCTGTCGGGCGACCCCACAACGTGGTCAACGCCACCAGCCTGTCGACACCTGCCCTGTTGGACGCCCTGCGTCAGGGCAGGTCGTACGCCGTCGAATCCACGGCGGTGACCGTGGACTTCACCGCGCGCACCGGCGGCGCCGTGGCGGGCCCCGGCGAGGAACTACCGTTGTCGTTCTTCGACACCGTCGACGTGACCTTGAACGTGACGGGCGCCCCGGACAGCATCGCCACCCTGTACACCGAGTGGGGCATCATGGCAGCCACCTGCATCGACGGCAGCGGCAGCGGCCGGTTGCGCTGGCGCGGGTGGGGCAAGGCCTCCCTGTTCGTCCGCGCCGAGGTGCGCCGACCGAAGCCGGCCTCCACCACGCTGGACCAACTGGTCGCCCTCACCAACCCCGTGTGGTTCTACGCGGCACAACGCCCCCCGTACGACGTGGAGCGCCGCACCCTCTTCCACACGGAGCGCCGCCCCGACGGCTCCTGGGGCAGCATGCGTCCGCTGCCGGGCGCCGGGGCCGACGACCCCTCCTTCGCGGCGGTGCAGTGCGCCGCGGCGGGCATGACGGACGGCTCCGTGGTGGTGCTGGGCATCGCACCCGACAACGGGCTGTGGACGACCACCGTCCGGGGAACGGCCACGCTGCGGCCCTGGCAGCGGATCGCAGGACCCGACGGCTCGGCCGGATTCACCGTACGGGAGGCGGACATCGCGGCTTTCCCCGACGGGACCTGCCAGATCGTGGCGACGGCGATGGACGGCACCACCCTCCACCAACAGCGCCGTGCCGACGGTGGGCTGCCCGGATTCCAGGCCGTGCCCGGCTTCACCGCCAACAGCCGATGGGGGACGACCAAGGTGTCGATCGCCGCCATGCCCGACGGCTCCGCCCAGCTGCTCGGATACGGCACGGACGGCGCCATGTACCACTGCGTCCGAGGGCGGGACGGCGCATGGTCCACCTGGGGACGCATGGCCGGCCACAAGGGAGCCCCGACCTTCTCCGGCCCTGCCCTGTCGATCGCCGGCATGCCCGACGGCTCCTCCCAGGTGCTCGCGATCGGCCTCGACGGGATGGTCTACCACCAGATCCGACGCCCCGACGGATCCTGGAGCGGTTTCCAGGCCCCGCAGGGCGTCACCACTGCCACGATGGGGGCCAGTGCCATCGGAATCACGGGGACGCCCGATGGTTCCGCGCACATCGTCGCCGTCGGGCTCGACGGGCGCATCTGGCACAACATCAGGAAGCCGGACGGCTCCTGGACGCCGTTCCGACAGATCCCCGGCCCGAACGGCAGCGACCCCTTCCCCGCGGGGCAGGTCCGCATCACGACCCTGCCCGACGGCACCACGCACGTGACGGCCATCAGCGCCGGGTAGACCGATGACCCCGGTCCGTCACACCCGCACGCACCCGCGATGCCTCTCGGCACGCGGACCGGATGAGCAACGTTCGACAGACCGTGGCGGCCGTGGGCCCGGGCCAGACCGTCAAGGCCACCGTCGAGCCGGATACGTCGGCACCCGGCGGCGGCGCGGTGTCGCGCATCAGGGTCAGCCAGGTGCGGGCCGTCCCCGCGGGCGAGGCGCCCTCCACCACAGGGGCGTGCCCGCCCGCGGGCATCCACCTCCGACCTCGGAACCACGGGCCGACTCGGCGTCGGAGCGTGGCGCAAGACGACCTCCCAGGCCGCGATGGTGGTCAGCCCCACCACACGTTCTGGCGCCTCAGGTACCGAGGTTCACCCGGTGGGGGTCGGGGCGGGCCGGTGGGGAGCCCCGGCCGGAGGCGGCTTGCGCATGCCGGCGTACGCGTACACGCAACCGGCCAGCGCGAGATCCGACAGCAGCATGAAAGCGATCGAGTAGGAGTCCTGGACGCTGTACACGGCGCCCATGACCAGCGGCGGCACGAAGCCGCCCAGGCCGCCCACCGCGCCCACGATGCCGGTCACACTGCCCACCTGTGGTTGCGGCGTCACCCGGGACAGCAGGGTGAAGATGCTCCCTCCGGCCGTGCCCAGCCCGGCCGCGAGACACAGCAGACAGATCGTGCCCACCGGGTCCAGCGCCGGTTCGAAGGCCTGGACGATGGCGAACAGGGCGACGAACCCGAGGGCGGCCGAGGTGACCACCGCCGGGTTGAAGCGGTCGGCGAGCCAACCGCCCAAGGGACGCATGACCACGGTGATCAGGGCGAACCCGGCGGCCTTCGTGCCCGCGTCGGTCGGCGACAGCCCGTACCAGGTCTTCAGATAGGTGGGCAGGTACACCCCGAAGGCGACGATCCCGCCGAAGCCGATGGCGTAGAGAGCGGACAGCTCCCAGGTGACCCGGAGCCGGCCGCTTCGCGCGAGACGGCCGGCGAGCGAGGCGGTCGGCACCGTCCGATCGGGCCGGTCCCGGATCAGCAGGGCGGCGAGCAGGGCGTACACCGCCAGGGCGGATCCCACGACGAGGAAGGGCAGAGCTTCGTCGTGCCGGGCCATCCGCGGGGTGAAGTAGCCCGAGAGCGCCACACCTCCCATGCCCATGCCGAACACGCCGAGGCCCAGACCCCGGCGTTCGGGCGGGAACCACGAGTTGACCAACGGCACTCCGATGGCGAACGTCGTGCCGCCCAGGCCGAGCAGGAAGGCGACGGCCAGCGTGGCCGCGTAGGAGTCGCGCGTCGGAATCAACAGCAGAACGGGCACGATGGTGAGCGCGGAGACGAGGGGGAACATCAAGCGCGCACCGTACCGGTCGGTGAGCGCGCCGACCGGTACCCGGCCCACAGCGCCGACGATCACCGGCACGGCGACGAGCAGGGACTGCTGAAGGGCGGTCAGACCCAGTCGGTCCCGGTAGTCGCTGCCGAGCGGGGCGATCAGGTCCCATGCCCAGAAGGTGAGCGTGAAGCCGACGGTGGCGACGACCAGGTTCAGGTAGGCGGTGGGTGACGTTCGGTCGGAGGCCGTCCGCTGGGCTGCTTGCACGGCGCCATGCTAGGCACCGTCCCCGCCCGCGGCCCGCAAGCTGCGCCGTCCAGAGCAAGGATTCCCCCGCTCCCGAGACCGGCGCCACCGACGGGCCAAGGGTTCCGGGGGCCCGCTGCCGCCGCCTTGGGCGCCCGTGCGAGGCGTCCCGTCCAAGTCGGCCTACGCCCTCCTCGGCGCAGGCGTGTCGAGCGTGGAGGCCGTGGCGCGGAAGACGTAGGCCGTCATCGTGGCGGCGACCCGCCCCGCGCCCAGACGGGTCGTCATCTCGTCGATGACGGTGGCCCGGACGGCCGGCCCGTCTCCGCGCTCCTCGACGGCCGCGCGCACGGGTGTCCCGGTGAGGAATCCGGTGGCGACATCGGCGGCCGAGACGGCCCGGCCCTCCAACGTCAGCTCCTGCTCGTCCTCGACGGCGAACCCGGCGGCCGCCAGGTCTGCGGCCACGACGGCGGGGTCGCAGTAGCCGTGCGGGACGGTGGGGAGGAACCGCGGCGGGTCGGCCGGGAAGGCGCGCTCCAGCCCGGCCTGCATCGCGGCGCCGAAGGCGTGTGTGTCGAGCGGGCCCCAGGTGTTGAACAGGAACCGGCCACCCGGGGCCAGTACCCGACGAGCCTCGGTGAAGGCCGCGACCCGGTCGGGGAAGAACATCACGCCGAACTGGCAGACCACGAGGTCGAAGGCTCCGTCCGGGAACGGCAGCCCCTGCGCGTCGGCCTGCCGCCACGTTGCGCCGGGGGCCTGAGCCGACCCGAAGGTGACCATGGCCTCGTTGAGGTCGGTGGCCGTCACCTCGCCCGACGGCGCCGCAGCGAGCAGGAGCCGGGTCAAAGCACCGGTACCCGCTGCGAGTTCGAGGATCCGCCGAGGGCGGAGTGCCGCGGCTCGGGTGGCGAGGTCCTCGGCGAAGGGCCGGAAGAGCACCGGCACCAGGTACTGCTCGTAGGCCGCCGGCATGGACTCGGACCACTGCCGGTCGGCATCGCTTCCCGTCACCTGCGCAACGGTAACGCCGCCTCCGGAAACCCCCGGTCCCGCCGCGCCGTCCCGCCGCGCGCCATGGAGTCGCCCCCACCGACACCGACCGCATCTTGCTCGCCGGGGAAGTCGACCCGCAGAGGTTTCCCCGACCCCTTCCAGAGGGAACTCTATGTTTAGAAGGCTCTCTAAGTTTCGAGGAGGTGCGTGGGCGCATGCGGACAGCCGAAGGGGGGCTGCGTGAGCGGCACAAGGCGCGGAGACGCCTGCGGATCCTCGACGCGACGCGCGAACTCCTGCGCGAGGAACCGGAATCGGTGATCAGTACCGAGCGGATCGCCGAACGGGCCGAGGTATCGCCGGCCACCGTGTACAACCTGATCGGGCCGCGCGAGAAGATCTGGGAGGCGCTCGCCGACGGGTTCATGGACGAGCTGGAGGCCCGCCTGGCCGAGCCGGGGCAAGGTGACCCGCGGGAGGTCGTCAGGTCGACCGTCCAGCTCTTCGTGAGCGACCCGGTCGTGTCCCGCCGCATGGTGCGCGGGTGGGAGGGGAGTGGCCTCGTACTCGACCGCAGTCCGCACACCCAGCTCCTCCGGGCGATGGCGGACGCGCGGACACGGGGCCTCCTGCGCGCCGACATCGATACCGACGCGTTGGCCGCCGTGGTCAGCGCCTCGTGTGTGGGGGCGCTGCACCAGTGGGTCGCCGCCCTGATCGACGACGACCGGTTCCTCGCCCGTTCCCTGTTCGCGCTGGACGTCGCGCTCGCCGCCGGGGCCTCGGACCCCCACCGCGACCAGTTGTTGGCGCCGCTGCGCACCCGGGATGCCCCATGACCGCGGACGCCCGGCCCCGGTCACGGAACTTCATCGGCTGCGGCGGGGTCCGGCTCGCGGCGGACGTGTGGGGCCAGACGTCCGATCCCCCTCTCGTCCTGCTGCACGGCGGCGGTCAGACCCGGCACGCCTGGCATCGGACCGGCCCTCGGCTGGCCGCGCTGGGGTGGTGCGTCGTCGCCCCGGACCTGCGGGGGCATGGCACCAGCGCGTGGTCTCCCGACGGTGACTACGACCTCGGCCTGTTCGCCGAGGACGTCCGGGCGATCGCCGTCGAGCTCGACGACCGACCGGTGCTCGTCGGCGCCTCGCTGGGTGGCCTGAGTTCCCTGCTGGCCGCCGGGGAGGCGCCGCGGGCAGCGGTCCGCGCCCTGGTCCTCGTCGACGTCGCCCATCGGCCGGATCCTCGAGGATTCCGCCGGATCGTCACGTTCATGCGCCGCGATCCGGACGGATTCGCCGACGAGGGCGAAGCGGCCGCATCGGCAGCCGCCCACCTGCCGCACCGTCCACTTCCGCCCGACCCCGGGGGGATACGAGCCAACCTGCGGCGCCATGGGGACCGTTGGGTCTGGCACTGGGACCCCCGCATGCTGGACAGCTTGGAGGGCCGGATGGATCCGCCCGGCATGGCGGAGCGTCTCCTTGACGCCGCACGCCACGCCGAGGTGCCGATCCTGCTCGTCCGTGGCGGGAGCAGCGACGTGGTGCGCGAAGAAGTCGCCGAGCAGTTCTGCGACGAGGTTCCCAAGGCGCGGCGCGTCGACGTCGCCGGCGCCGGGCACATGGTGGTCGGCGATCGCAACGAGCACTTCCTCGACGCGATCGTCCCGTTCCTGGAAGACATCGCATGACCGAGCGGGGGGAGACGGACGGTGGGGACGAGCGGGAACGACCGGCAGACGTACGTTCCGGGCGAGGACGAGGTACGGGAGGCCGTCGAGTCGCTGGGACGCCCCTCGACCGCGGAGGAAGTCGCCGCGCGGGTCGATGAGAGGACCGGACGCGGCGGCGCGGCGCCGTCGGCCTCGGTGGAGGCGGTACTCGGCCTGTTGCGCGAGCTGGAGAAGGCCACGCGGGTCAAGAGCTACACGCCGGAGCAGTGGCGGACCCTGGGAATCGTCGTGCACGGCGCCGCGCCGTACACGCGCTTGTGGTGGTCGGTGGACAAGTGGTGGGAGAGGGCCGTCCCCGGTGGGAGGGGGTACCAGCAGAAGAGGCGTGACCAGGAGCCGCGTGGGACAGCGGACGAGGAGAGCCCGGTCACGGCGAGTTTGCAGCGGATCGCGGAGGAGCAACGCAGGCGGTACCGGTCACGGGATCCCTTCGAAGGCCCGGGCGGACTGTGACAGAGGCGTCCACGCGCGTTCGGCACGTGGTCAGGCCCGGACAGGGCGCGGATTCACCCGATCCGGCGTACGGACGAGAGAAGCAGGGGGCGCTTGGCACCCCTTCGGGGACGCGGTGATCGCCCCCGCTCCCAAGGGATTCGAGACATGCGAGGGCGGCCCGGCAGCCCTGGGCGCCGGCACGCCGGACAGGAACCCTGCGCACGGGTCTGGTTACTGTTTGTGGTCATGGAGGTCGTGGCGGTACATCGAGGTGGCAGGCCGGCTCTGTCATGGGCCTGGGCGGTCATCGCTCTTGCCCTGGCCGCGCTCGTACACCTCCTCGTCTGCGCGCACGGCCCCGTGGCGCCGGGCCCGGGTCGTACCGACGCGCTCCCCGCGGCGTCGGCAGACTGCGGGCAGGGCCTGCGAGAAGCCTTCGACGTCAGTCGGGTGGATGCTGCGGCCGTAGACCCACCTGCGGTGGCGCACGCGCGCCCGGCTGGGAACGAGGCCGACCCGTGTGTCGACGCGGACCAGCCAACGCTCCAGTCGCCCCGAGACGTGGCAGCTCCGTCGAAGAGCTCCCTGCTCTCCCTGCCGGCCGAGCCGCTGGCCGAAGACGCGTACGACGCCGGCCGATCCGCACCACTCGGTGTGACACCCGCCGTTGCGAGAGCAGCGGAAGCCCGGGCACTGCTGGGGGTGTGGCGGACCTGACCCGCCCAGAACCCGGACCCCCGACGGTGAGCACGCTCACCCCGTGCGGCCCGGTTCTCCAGGTCAGCCCCCCGGTACCCCAGCACGGCCGCCCGCGCGTCCTCGCACGCGCCCAGGCCGAGGGAGAAGCACACCATGAACTCCTTTGCCCCGTTCACCCTCTCCGCATCGCCCGCCCAACTCCTGGCCGAGACCAAGCGCCCCACGCTCACCCCCGCCGGCCTGGTCGGCAACACCCCGACCCTGTGGGTCGGGGAGCCCTTCACCGCTGCCGGGCGGGGGTTCTGGGCCAAGCTCGAAGGCTGCAACCCCGGCGGGATCAAGGACCGCACCGCCCTGTACATGGTCCAAGCCGCCCGCGAACGCGGTGAACTCCGTCCCGGCGCACGGATCGTCGAGTCCAGCTCCGGAACGCTCGGCCTCGGCCTGGCACTCGCCGCGGTGTCCTTCGGCCACCCCGTCACCGTGGTCACCGACCCCGGTACGGAGCCGCTGATGACGGGCCTGCTCACCGCCTACGGGGCCGACGTCGAGCTCGTCGACGCCCCGCACCCCGTCGGCGGCTGGCAGCAGGCACGCCGGCAGCGGGTCGAGGAACTCCTCGCCGCGCAGCCGGGCTCCTGGTGCCCCGACCAGTACAACAACCCGGACAACGTCGCCGCCTACCGGCCGTTGGCCCACGAACTCGTCGCCCAGCTCGGCCGCATCGACGCCCTGGTCGTCAGCGTCGGCACCGGCGGACACTCCGCCGGCATCGCCTCCGTCCTGCGCGACTTCTTCCCCGACCTGCGGGTCGTGGGCGTCGACACCACCGGCTCCACGATCTTCGGCCAGCCCGCCGCTCCCCGCCTGATGCGCGGACTGGGCAGCAGCATCTTCCCCGGCAACGTCGCCTACGACCTGTTCGACGAGGTCCACTGGGTCTCCGCCGCAGAAGCGGTCTGGTCGGCCCGAGCGCTCGCACGCAACCGCTACGCGAGCGGCGGCTGGAGCGTCGGTGCGGTCGGCCTCACGGCCCGGTGGCTGGCCAAGACCATGCCCCCGGAATCGAAGATCGTCGCCGTCTTCCCCGACGGACCCCAGCGCTACGTCGGCACCGTCTTCGACGACGCCTACTGCGTCGCGCACGACCTACTGGACCACCGGCCCGCCGACGAGCCCGACGAAGTCACCTACCAGGGCGAGAAGACGATCACCCGCTGGACCCGGTGCACCACCGTCCTCGACCCACTCGGCGCCACCCGCCGCAACGAGCAGGCCGGAACGTCCCGATGAAGGCACTGTGGCACCAGACCGCCTCCTTCACACCTGCGGTCCGCCTGTTGATGGCCAACCAGTTCGCCATCAACCTCGCCTTCTACATGCTCATGCCCTACCTGGCCGCCCACCTCGCGGGCAGCCTCGGCCTGGCCGCCTGGGCCGTCGGCCTGGTGCTCGGCGTACGCAACCTCTCCCAGCAGGGCATGTTCCTCATCGGCGGCACCCTCGCCGACCGCTACGGCTACAAGGCCCCGATCATGGCCGGCTGCCTGCTCCGCACCCTGGGGTTCGGACTGCTCGGATGGGTCGACACCCTGCCGGCGCTCATCGTGGCTTCCGCCGCCACCGGGTTCGCCGGCGCCCTCTTCAACCCCGCCGTGCGGGCCTACCTCGCCGCCGAGGCGGGGGAGCGGCGCGTGGACGCCTTCGCCACCTTCAACGTCTACTACCAGGCCGGCATGCTCCTCGGCCCGCTCGTCGGACTCGCCCTCCTGGCCGCGGACTTCCGCGCCGTATGCGCGGCCGCGGCTCTCATCTTCGCCGCGCTGACCCTGCTGCAGTGGCGTGCACTGCCCGCCCGCGGCGGCAACGCCGCCCCGGGCGGACCCGCGGAAGGCGTACTGGCGCAGTGGCGGACCGTCGCGGCCAACCGGCCGTTCCTGCTCTTCTCGATCGCGATGATCGGCTCCTACGTCCTGACCTTCCAGGTGTACCTCGCCCTGCCGCTGGCCGCCGGAGACGCCCTCGGTGACGTCGCCGGAACCCGTGCCACCAGCGGCCTGTTCGTCGTATCGGCGGCTGTCGCCGTGGCCGGGCAGCTCCGGCTGACGGGCTGGGCGAAGCGACACTGGACCGCGGGGCAGGCCCTGGTACGGGGGCTGGCCGCCATGGGCCTGGCCTTCCTCCCGCTGGTGATCACTCCGTCCGGAGCCCCGTATCTGTCGCTGGTCTCCTTGACGGTGGCCGTGGTGTTTCTCGCCATGGGCGGCGCCATCGTCTACCCGTTCGAGATGGACACCGTCGTGGCCCTGTCCGGAGACCGCCTGGTCGCCACCCACTACGGGCTCTACAACACGGTCTCCGGCCTGGGTATCACCCTCGGCAACCTGGTCACCGGCGCGCTGTGGGACTTCGCCGTCCGCCAACAAGCCCTGTGGATGCCCTGGCTCGCACTCACCGCCACGGGGCTCGGCTGTGCGACCGCCGTCGCTGCCCTGAGTCGGACCGGACGCCTCACGCCGCCGGCACAGGTGCTCTCCTCAGCCTGAGGACCAGCCGCCGAGACGTCCCCGCCGCCTCCACACGGAGGCGGCGGGGACCTCGTTGGACACGGCACGCGGCCCTGCCGCGCCCGGCCCGCCGCATCGCGGAGACCCCCGACGAGCATCCACCGCAAACCGGGTAAACACCGCAGGACGGTCCTGCCCACCCCGCATCTCCCGTCGGACGGCACTCCATGATCGGGCCCGCGTCGGGGAAGATGGCGGGGTCAGTCGTAGTCGAGCCGTGGGGAGTGTGCGCGTCGATGACGCCGTCCGGTCTTGAGTCCAAGCCTCCGACGATCGCCGATGTGGCGCGCGTCGCCGGGGTGTCGCGTACGACGGTGTCGCACGCGCTCAACGGACTCGGGAAGGTCGATCCGCGAACCCGGGAGCGGATCAAGCAGGTCGCCGCCGAACTGGGCTACCGGCCGAACCTGCGGGCGCAGCGGTTGCGGCGCGGCCAGGCCAAGGCCATCGCGCTGGCCTCCTCGATGCCCTTCGCCGTCGCCGGTGGGACCTCGCGGCTCGGGTTCTACATGGAGATCGCCGCCGCGGCGGCCGAGAGCGCGCTCCTGCACGACTACGCGCTCGTGCTGGTGCCGCCCGTGCGGTCCGGATCCGGGCTGCACTCCGTCGACATCGACGGCGCCATCGTCGTCGAGCCGGACGTCGACGATCCCGCGGTGGCGCAGCTGAAGGAGCGCGGATTGCCGTACGTGGCGCTCGGCCGGCCCGTGTCGGCGAGCGAGGAGGTTCCGTACGTCGACCTGCGCGGCGGGCTGGTGACCGAGATGCTGCTCGCGCACCTGCGGGAGCAGGGGGCCCGGCGGCCGGCGCTGCTCATAGGGTCCGGCGAACGGCACTCCTCCGTCGACGCGCGCGAGGCGTACGGGCGGATGGCCGAGCGGTACGGATGGCCGCCGGTCGTGGCGACCGCCTCGGAGGAGGGCGGGGAGCAGGCCGGCCACGAGCGGTGTGCGGCGCTGCTGGAGGAGCATCCCGGGATCGACGCGGTATGTGCGCTGGTGGACGTGTTCGCGGTGGGTGCGGTCCGGGCGATCCGGGAGAGCGGGCGGTCCGTACCGGGTGACGTCATGGTCGTCACCCGGTACGACGGGCTCCGCGCCCGGACCTGCGACCCGCTGCTGACCGCCGTCGACCTGCACCTGGACCGGGCTGCGGCCGACGCGGTGGAGCTGCTGCTCGGACGCTTGGCGGGCGGGCCGGCCACCGCGTCGGTGGCCGGCCCGCCCGCGCCGCGGTTGGTGGTACGGGCCTCGTCGCTGCGGGCCGGCCCGCCGGCGTCGCTTCCCCTCACACCCCCAGCATGAGGACGACGCCGGAGACCAGCGCGAACACCAGGACGAACAGCCGCATCCTGCGGGCATCGAGCCGGTGGTGGACCAGCCGGCTCAGCCAGGCTCCGGCGGCGATCGCGGGCAGCAGCAGGAGGACCGGGCCCAGTTCCTGCGGATGGCCCTTGCCCGTGGCGAACAGCAGCACCAGCGAGGCCACTTCGCCGATGAGGAAGCAGACCGCGACGGTCGCGCGGAGTTCGGCGGGCGGCCGGTGCTGGTACACGAGGGCGAGCGGCGGACCGCCCACGCCGGTCGCGGTCTCCGTCAGTCCGGTCACCGCGCCCGCCCCCACGTAGGCGAGCCGCCCGGGGGTGAAGGCGGGCGCGGCAAGACTGACCACCGCCGCCAAGACGGTGGCGCCGCCGACGAACAGGCCGATGCTGCGGTCCGGGATCAGCCAGAGCAGCGCGAGGCCGCCGGGGGTGGCGGCGAGTCGGGCGGCGGTGATCCAGCCGGCGCCCCGCAGGTCGAGGGAGCCCCGCTCCCGCCAGGCGACGTACAGGTTCAGCGGGATCATCGCCGCCAGGACGAATACCGGAAGCAGGTCAGGGTCGAGGATCCCGGCGACCGGCGCCACGATCAGGGCGAAGCCGAGGCCGCTGCTGCCCTGGACGAAGGCGGCCACGGCGACCGCTATGGCGAGGACGGCGAGCGTGTCCGGGCTCATCGCGCGGTGCTTCGTTCGCGGGCGGTGGTGGAGGTGGGGTGGGCCCGGGTGATGGGGGCCCGTGCCACCGCGGCGCGGGCGAGGCCGGCGGCCCGCCGGACGAGCGCCGGGCCGTCCCAGCCGGTGGGCAGGCCCCGCCACATGCGCAGCCGGCCCGCGACGAACACGGCGCTGATCTGATCGCGGTTGCCGCGGCGCACGAGCTCCCAAGGGAGGTCCCAGGACAGCGCGAGTTCGGGATTGGTGACGTCGACCAGGAGGAAGTCGGCGGCCAGGCCCGCAGCGATGGTGCCGGTACGGGCGCCGAGGCCCACCGCGTCGGCGCCGCCCCGGGTGGCGTGCTCCAGCCAGGTCCAGCCGGCGCCGCAGGAGGAGTCTCCGGTGGCGAGGCCGTACGCGAGGCGCTGGGCGAACTCGGCAGCCTCGGTGAGCCGGAAGCCGTCGCCGCGCGTGCCGTCGGTGCCCAGGCCGAAGCGGATGCCGCGCTCCGCCATGGTGGCGGCCGGGGCGACGGCGTTGCCCTTCCAGGCACTGGCCACGGGGTTGTAGCTGACGGCGGTGCCGGTGTCGGCGAGCAGGGTCAACTCGCGGGGGGTGAGCAAGGTGGCGTGCGCGGCGAGCAGTTGGGGACCGAGGGCGCCGATGTCGTGCAGGTGCTCCAAGGGGCGCAGGCCGTGCCGCACGAGGGAGCGTTCCACACCGGCCAGGTGCTCGTTGACATGGATCTGGACGATCGCCCCGGCTTCGGCGGCCAGGCACGCGGTGCGCCGGAGGGTGGCGGTGGTGGCGGCCTCGGGGAGGGAGACCGCCAGGGACGCGTGGACGAGGGCGTCGCCCTCGTAGCGGGCCAGGTGTTGTTCCTCCCGCTGCGCGCCACCGGAGCCCGCGCCGCCGGGCTCCACGTCGTCACACACGAGCCCGAGGACGCAGCGGATGCCGGCGTCGCGTGCGGCGCGGGCCACCACGTCGACGTCCACGCCGGTGCGGTTCCCGGCATCGGTCACGGTGGTGAAGCCACCGCGCAGCGCTTCGAGCGCCGCCAACTTCGCCGCCGTGTACGCCGATTCCTCGTCCAGCGCCCCTTCCAGCGGCACCCAGACCCGGCGGAAGATCTCCGACGGCTCCCCGTAGGCGAGGGCCGAGCCGAAGGTCTGGGTGAGGTGGTGATGGGCGTCGACGAAGCCCGGCATCAGCAGGTGACCGGGGAGGCGTATCGGGTCGAGACGGGGGTGGGTGAGCTGGACCTGCGCCGCGTCGCCGACGGCTGCGAAGGACCCGTCGGCGACGAGGACCGCCATGCCTTCGGCGGGGCCTTCGGGGAGCAGGACGGCGTCCGGCAGGAGGAGGAACGGGCCGGTCCCGTCGAGGAGTTCACGGAGTGGCTGATTCATCGGTTGCTGTTGTCGCTTTCCGTACGGGCGGCGGCCACGCGCGCGGCGATGCCGGGCCTGATGTGGTGGAAGAGGAGGTTGAGCACGACGGCCACGAACGCGCCGACGGCGACGCCGCTCTCCAACAGGATGCGGAGGTTCGGCGGGAAGCCCGCGTACACGCCGGGGACGAGGATGGGCAGCAGTCCGAACGCGAGGGCGACGGCGCACACGAAGGTGTGCGTGTGCTGTTCGAGGTCGCAGCGGCCGAGCATCTGCACACCGAGCACGGTGATGACGGCGAAGACGACCATGGCGGTGCCGCCGATGACGGCGGACGGGATGACGCTGATGGCGTGGGTGACGGGCGCGAGGAAACCGATGACGATGAGGACGACGCCGGCGGCCGCGGTGACGTAGCGGCTGCGTACGCCGGTGACCCGCACGATCCCGATGTTCTCGCCGCTCGTCACCATGAGCGGCAGACCGAAGAACCCGCCGACGACGGAGGTCAGGGCGTCACCGCGGATGGTCTTGGGAACCGCGGTGCGCCGGTCGATCTCCTTGCCGACGGCCTCGGCGTTGATGACGGTCTGGCCGGTGGCCTCCGCCATGGAGGCGAGGCTGTAGAGCATGAGGGGCAGTGCGGCGACGAGGTCGAACCGCGGTGAGCCGAAGGGCAGGAGCTGCGGCACGGTGAAGAGGCCACCGCCCGCGCCCTTGAAGTCGACGGCGCCGAGCACGGCGGCGAGCGCGGTGCCGGCGAGCAGGCCCAGCATGACGGCGAGCTGGCGCAGGATGCCCGTGGACAGCAGGTAGAAGACCACGGTGAAGCCGATGGTGGCCATGCCGAGCCCCAGGTTCACGGGATCGGCGAAGCCGGGCTCACCGGGGCGGCCGGTGACGAGGACGGCGCCGACCTTCACCAGGTTGACGCCGACGATGACGATCATCGTGCCGATGACGAGGGCGGGGAAGAAGGCCAACAGCCGCGAGAAGACGGGCAGGACGACGAAGGAGAAGACGGCGGTGAGGACGACCGCACCCGTGGCGGTGGGCAGGCCGTGCTGTTCGGCGATGGCGAGGAAGAGGATGAGCGGCGCTCCGCCCGGGAGCATCACGAAGGGGAGGCGGGGACCGAACTTCCAGGGGCCGAGCGACTGGACCAGGGACCCGATGCCGGAGAGCACGAAGGCGGCGGAGAGCAGGTTGACGGTCAGCGCCGGGCCGAGGCGGAGGGTGGCGCTCATCAGGAAGATCGCCGAGATGGGCGTGGCGGCCATGACGAGGACGTGCTGCACGCCGAAGAGGAGGATCCGGCCGAGCGGCCGGGACTCGTCGACGGGGTGGACGACGCGGTCGGCGTCGCCGGCCTGCTGCCGCGTACGGGGAACGGTGGGGCGGGGACTTGACACGTTCGAGCTCCGATCGGCGTTCGACACGCTTGGGTTCAGCCGCGATCCAGCCCTGGACGGAGAGCCAAATCGATTTGGCCAAATCGATTTGGCCGCCAGTATGTGAGGGTCCCGAACCCCCGTCAAGACCCCTGACACGCAGGCTCCCCAGCACCCCGCGACCGGGATCGACCACGGCCGCCGGCCACCGCGGCTCTGCGACGACAACGCCCTGACACGCCCTCAAGGCATCGATCGACGAGGTGGTGCGCTGGTCGAGGGCCTGCGGACGCGGCGGTGCCGAATGGTTTCAGTGGACTCGTGGTTCGGCGTGGCCGCGCTCTTGGTCGAGGGCGATGTCGGCGTCGAAGCTGCTCAGCCGGGCTTCTTGTACGACGACGAGGCGCACCGTGCTCACGAGACGGCGAGATACCTGGGCGTGGTCGAGAACCGAACGGGGTTCAGCCGCGTCACAGGCCGAATGCGCCGCCTTCCATGAGGATGAGCAGCCCGATGGCGATGAGGACCAGGGGAAGCAGACCCAGGTAGGGGATCGCCGACTCGGGCAGGAAGGTGGCGCCGAACGCGGCGGCCACGGCCACGGCGAGGATCGCGGCGAAGCCCAGGTACTGGCCGAGCACGATGCGCCGGGTGAAGCCCGGGTGGCCTGCCCCCTGACCGAAGAACAGCGCCAGGATCACGATGTCGTCGATGTTCGTGACGGCGAACAGCCCGGCGGCCTGCCCGACGATGCCCAGGCCCACGAGTGGGTGCCTCTCCTTCGGGGCGGGTGACCCGGGCGACGCTACCGGGAGCCCGCCCCGCACCTCTCGCCGGCCTCAAGCTCAGCGCTGTTGCCTCTCGTGATCCGTGTGCGGCCGGCCGCGTAAGGTCGGCACGGGCCGCGGGCGCCATGGTCCTGGTGGTGACCTGTCGGAGGAACACGTGGAAAAGACTGAGCTTCAGCGGCGGCCGCATGCCGATGAGCGAGGACCAGGTACGGGCATGGACGGTCTGCGCGAGCGCGGATTCGCCCGCTACGGTGCCGAGCAACTCGGTATCACCCCGGCCGGCTCCGCCACGAAGGACCTGGCCAGGATCCGGGAGGTCTGCGCGGATCTGCCACCCGACCCGTACGCTCCGGGGACGAATCGGTTCCGCCGGTACTCCCACGCCGTGTACCTGCCGTGGACGGGCGAGCTGTCCTGGATTCCCGGAACCCCCGATCCCGTGCACGGTTTGGCCACCGACTTCTCCCAGGGCGAGGACGTCCCCGAGGAGCCGCGGAAGCGGCGTGTGCTCCCCGAGATTCCCGAGGCGCTGCGCGGCAACGCTCTGCTGCAGAGGCTCCTGCGCTGGGACATCGAACAGGTCCTGTTCCTGAGGAATCTGGGGAGACGGCCGCTGTGGGCGGGCGTCCACCTGATCAAGCTCGGCGTCGACCATCCCGGCCAGGACGCGGTTTCTTCCCCGAACTGCCTGCACCAGGACGGAGGCTCGTCCAGTACGTTCACCTTCGCCCACCTGATCAGCCGTACCAACGTCAGCGGCGGCCAGAACGTCATCGCCACACCGGACAGCGCGGGCCTCCAGCCCGACGACCCGTGGGCGGACCTCCATGCCCGCTTCACCCTCACCGACCCACTGGACGGGTACGCCGTCCACGACCACAGAGTCAGCCACTACGTCGGCGCGGTCCGCGCCGGCACCGCGCCAGGACCGGGCGAGCGATCCATCATCATCGTCGGCATCGCCCCGTACGTCCCCCAGCTGTGAACGCGAACACCGGAGCCGATCCCTGACGCGCAACACGGGACACGACCACGTGGCCGGGCCACTCGGCGAGCTGTGCCCCGTCTGACGCCCGAGTCGCGCTCCAGGAAGTCACCTCGTACACAGGTTGAACAATTCCTCGCACACAGGTTGAACTTCGAGCGGGAGGGCACCCGTATGCGGCGGGCCTGAATCGGATGATCGGAACACGGTGCGCGGGGCTTCGCCCCGTCGAGTCGAGTCCGTGACAGGTTCGCCCAAGTTCCGTGAACGCTCGACTGCCAAGGGGTGTGGCTGTGTCCGACAGAAGCGTGGCGACGCTGGCTCTGTACTACGGCGACGAGGCACCCGTGCTCGTGGCGATGGGCGGGACCTCGATTCCGGCCCGGCTCAACGTCGTCGATCCCTCGGGGCGGATCGTGGCCGTGTACGAAGTCGGCGCGCCCACCGAATCCGGCACCACGTCCCCCGACACGGAAGGCACTTTCGGTGCCGACGACGTGATCGAAGTGTCCGGGGGCGCCGACATCGAGTTCATCGCGCTGGAGCGTGATACCGACGGAGGCTACTTCGTCAGGGCCGCGGTCGGCGGTCGCGAGCAACTGTTCGCGGCCACGGTGAACACCGCCACCGGAAAGGTTCTCTACGACGCCGGCGGAACACCGGCGGTCCGGGCCACCCCGGCGAGCGGGGTGGTCACCATCCTGTGAAGCCGTGGCCGCACGAGCCCTCCGGCCGGATACGGGGTCACTCGCCGGTGAGTCACCGGTCGGTGATGGTGTCGGTCGGAGGGATGCGTCGGCGGGGCGGCAGCTCGGGGGCGTGGGAAGCGGATCGGATCGCTGCCCCGCACGGCCGGCGGTCGATACCCCCGACCCGGCAGGGAAGCAAGCTGCATCGTTCCGTCATCGGGCGGGGCCCCGCCGGCACGTTGTTCGTGGCGATTCGGGGGTAGCGTCCTCGACATGGACTTTCGTACCACTGTTGAGCGTGCTCAACGCCTCAAGCAACTGCACGCAGAGCACAAGCCGCTCGTGCTTCCGACCGTCTGGGACGTCTGGTCCGCCCGGACGGCAGCCGACGCCGGGTTCCCCGCGCTGACGGTCGGCAGCCATCCGCTCGCCGAATCCCGAGGGGCCGACGACCACGAGGGGCAGACCTTCGAAGAGGTACTCGCCGCGGTCAGGCCGATCATCACGGCGGTCGACGTTCCCGTATCCGTGGACCTGGAGGCCGGGTACGGACAGGAGCCTGCGGATCTCGTCGCCGGACTCATCGAGGCCGGCGGGGCCGGCCTCAACCTCGAGGACACCGTCCACTCGCAGGGCGGACGCGTGCGCGACACGCGGGAGCACGCGAGCTACATCGCCGGCCTCCGCGCGGCCGCTGACGACGCGGGGGTCCCGCTCTGGGTCAACGGGCGCACCGACCTCTTCCTGTACGCGGAGGATGCCTCCGGCGTCCTCGACGAGGCGATCGAGCGCCTGCGGGCCATGGAGCAGGCAGGCGCCGACAGCGTCTACCCGGTAGGCATCCAGGACAACGACGACCTCCTCGTGGCGGTGATCGGCGCTGTCGCCGTTCCCGTGAACTCCACCGCCCATCCGGTCAAACACGATCTAGAGCGCTTTCGGCGCCTGGGCGTCGGCCGGATCACCTACGGCCCGCTGCTCCAGTTCGCGATGACGGATGCGATGAAGGACATGCTCGGGCCGTGGGGCGCCCTGAAGAGTTGATCGAGCGACGGGTGCGCCCTGGGAGAAGGGCACACCCCGAACTCCCGTGATGGCCAGTCGGTAGCTTGGCCTGCGCGGGCGGTGAGCCGGGAGAGGCAGGGCATGCCCAGGGAGAAGGGCGACCCCTCTGCCGCGGTGGGATGCTCTGCCGGTGCTCTCTGCACCCAACTGCATCCTTTGGCCTACTGAGTTCTCGGCCCTGTGGAGGACGATCTTGCGACACCGCCACGAGAGGGTTGATCCGTGCGAACAACCATCGGATACACCCTCGAAAGCATCGGCTACGTCGTAGGAGCCCAGGGGCTCGTCAGCTTCGCCTCGCAGACCTTCTTCGGCACGGAGTGGGGCTGGATGCACAAGGTCGTCGACCTTCCGTCCACCGCCTACCTCGGCATCGTCGCCGTGGGGCTGGCGTTCATCGCCGTCGGGGTGAAGACGCGGAAGACGCCCCAGCGCCAGGAGGTCGCCTGACCGGCGGACTTCAGTGCGGCCGGTCCGCCGGCCGAGCCCCCGGCTTCGCCGACGGCCGCTGCGCCTTCTCGGGCACTGGTACGGCGGGTGGCTGCCGGCCAGGTAGTTTGCTCGAATGAGTCTCCTTGATGATGTGGCAGAGCGCGACGGCTGGCAGTGCTGGGTGTGTGACGAACCGGTCGACCCCGACGAGTCTGTGAACGACCCGCGGGGGCCGAGTGTCGACAGCCGGACCGCCGACCGAAAGGCCAAGGTCGCCGAGCGGCTCGCGCACCGCGGGTGCAACACCCGCAAGGGCGCGGTCAAGGTGGTCATCGCCTGGCCTGAGCGCCTGTACGTCATCGAACCCGCACCGCTGATCGCCGTGGCCGACAGGCTGGAGCGCAAAGGTGGCCGCGAGATCGTGGGCCGGTGTCCGACCAAGAAGGACGCGCAAGAGGCGGCGGACTGGCTGGTGGACCGGTTCTCCCGACTGGTACCGGGGATGCCGGTGACCGCCGCCATCGAGGCGGGCGGCGGCCAGTTCCTCGTCATCCTGTCCGCCGGCCGCCGCTGACCGGAGAACCAGCCGCGCACACTTGCGTCGAGACGGTGGCCGACCAACTGGCCGTCCCGTGCCCCAAGGCCTCGCCAATCAGCCGGCGAGCCTGGCGAACAGACGCGCGGCGCAGCACCTCCCCATGCCATGCCGGGCGTGGGGAGGTGCAGGGGAGAGCGGCTGAATCCTTGCCTGGACGGTCGCCTTCAGCGGGGGACCGCGAGTGCGATCGAAGGTGCGCACCCCCAAACCCGCTGACTGTGCTCAGGTCGGCCCCTACCGGTAAGACGAACGATGACGTGCCGCGGCGGCGGGCTCAGAAACTGGTGGCCGCGTGGACCCGGTTGAGGTGGATGAGGATGTCGTAGGCCCTGGTGATGGCGTGCTGTTCGGCCCATCCGTAGACGTCGCCGCCGGCCCCCTTGTACGCGGTGACCAGGTCGAACGCCTGCTGGGCGGTGGCGGCGTCCCGGCGGCGTTCGGCGACGGGCTTGCAGGGGTGGACGAAGACGTCGTCGAGGGGGCGCAGGCCCGCGTACAGCTCCGTGAGGTGTGCGACGTTCTGGGGGCTGCTCGTACGGACGCACGCGAGCACCCGTTCGAAGACGGCGTCGCCGATCATGGCGTCCAGCGCACGTAGGTCCGTGGTGTTGCCGCCGGGTTCCGTCGAGCGCAGGGGGCCCGCGGCGCGCTCCAGCGCGCGGAGCGCGTCGGTCTGCCCGCCTTTCGTTGCCGTGCCGGCGGGCGGGGTGGGTGTGGTCGCGCCGGAGGCCTCCTCCGGATTCGATCGGGGGATATCCCCCTGTTTCCCTGCGCTCAGGCGGGGCCGGCTCCTCCACGAAGACAGGGCGGGCGCCCAGTGGCGAGACTGTGGGGAGCAGCAGCGAGCTCCGGTGGGGGAGGGGTGTTGGTCGTGTCCGGGTGTTCCTGGACCGGCTCAGCATCCACTGACACCAGGCGACTTACACACACATCGCTGACACGCCGCCCCCACAAGTGCGTGGTCGATTCCGCCTGGATGGCCCCGTACGGCCGCGACGGACGCTCTTATCTTTCACTTAGAAAGTCCCCCTAGCGTCTCGTCCATGATGATGCAACGTGATGCACTCGGATCTGTTGTCCTCACGGCCGTGGCCTTGACGGTCACCGTTGGGCCGGCCGCCGCGGCTCCCGCCTCCGGCAAGGCCGCCGTCTCGGTGTCCCACGGCAAGGTGACGGACAATCTGTACATGTCGCTCGGCGCATTCGAGGATGCCGTGTCCGGCGAGGACCCGAAGGTCAAGGCCATGATTGACCGTACGGACATCGGCGGCGTGCAGGTGGTGGCGCCCTGGAAGGCCCTTGAGGGGAATAAGGGGGAGTACAAGTGGTCGCGGCTGGACAGTGCCCTGAAGTATCTCCAGGAACGCCACAAGAAGCTGTTCGTCCAGGTTCAGGATCGGTTCTTCGACGTAGCCATGAAGGACGCCAACGTTCCCCAATACGTGAAGGACGAGGGCGGGGTCGCGCCGACGGTCGATGAGAACCCTGACAACCCCACCACCCATGGGGCCATGGCCGCGCAGTGGAACAAAGAGGTGCGATCAGACTTCCAGGCGATGCTGAAAGCGATGGCGGAGAAGTTCGACGGCAAGCTCGCCGGCGTGAACCTTCCGGAGACTGCGGTCGAGGTGGACACCAAGAACGATCAGACCAAGTACACCTCGAAGTCCTACATCGATGCCGAGATCGACAACATGCGCTACGGCAAGAAGGTCTTCACCAAGACGCAGTTCATCCAGTACATCAACTTCCTGCCGGATGACGACGACCACAAGCGCATGAAGGAGATGTTCGACCTCGCCAGGGACAAGAAGATCGGCATCGGAGGACCGGACACCCTGCCGGACCGGAAGTACCAGATGGAGAACTCCTACAAGTTCCTCCACGCGTACAAGGATGTCCTGCCCCTCGTCGCGATGGCCGTCCAGGAACCCGACATCAACGCCAAGGATCCCAAGACCGGCAAGCCGTACACCCGCGAACGGTTCACGGACTTCGCCCACGACCACCTCGGTGCGCGCCACATGTTCTGGACCACCGAAGCGGACTGGCTGCAGAAGTCCCCGGCATGACACGTGCGCGAGTGCGGCCACTCAGACGCGTGTGAGTGACCGATCGCTCCCAGCGGGGCGCAGCCTCGCGATGTGATCACCACATGACCTACGGGGACCGCACGGCAGAGTCGTGAACGCCCTCAGGACAACCCCGGGGCCGTTGGAGGCCATACGGCCTTGGGGATCGGCACAGCGGTTGTCGATGAGAACGATCACGACCATCTCGGAGGCGACCTCGGCACCGCCCTCTCAGCCGGTGGCCTGGGTGGCCGGGTCCTGGGTGGCAGGTGCCAGGGTGGTGTCGAGCCAGTCGAAGGCGATCTGGTGGAAACGGGACATGGCTCCCATGTGGCAGTGCTCGCCGGCGCCTTCGGCTTCGGGGAGGGTGATCAGGGTGTGCGGGCAGGTCAGAGCGGCCTGGACGCGCTGGGGCTGGCCGTGGAAGAACTGGTCGTTCTCGGCGTCCAGGATCAGGGTGGGGCAGTCGATGAGCTGGGCAACGCCGTCGAGGGTGTAGTCCGCGGTGCGACGGATGTAGTCCGCGACCGAGGCGGCACCGAACGCCCACACTCCGTTGCGCAGGGCCCAGCGGAGCTGGGTGTTGCCCTTCATGAGCAGGCTCGCGACGGGGTTGGCGAGGTCGTCGCGTCCGGTCTCGACCCACTCCCGCAAGAACGGCGGCATGACCTGGGTGTGGGCGTCGTAGTAGTCGTAGAGGCCGTCGTCCAGGATCAGGGCGGCCAGGCGGTGTTCGTGGGCGGCGGCGCGGGCGGTGAGGTAACCACCGAGGCTGTAGCCGAGCAGGACGAGCTGGTCGGGGTCGATCTCGGCCCGGGTCAGCGCGTAGTCGACCACGGGGGTGACCACGGCCTCCCAGTCCGGGCGGAAGACCAGTGCCTGCTCGCGCAGCGCCGCGCCCTGGCCGGGGCCGTCGTAAGCCAGCACGTTGTAACCGCGGCGCAGCGCGGCGGCGGCGACGGCGAAGTAGGCCTCCTCCAGGGTGGAGTCGAAGCCGCTGGTGAAGATGACGGTGGGGCGGGGGGCGCCGGATTCGTCGACGAGGAAGAGGTAGCCGGGCAGGCTGGTGTCCTCGTAGGGGATGGTCACGGCCTCGACGGGGGTGTCCATCAGGGCCGCCGCCGCCGCGAAGGTCTCGCGGGAGAGGGAGGACAGGTGCTTGACCTCGGGGTCGTTGGCGGGGTCGTCGCGGCGGTAGAACTCGGCGGTGCGGTAGTAGTTCGACGCGCGCAGCAGGGCCTCGCGGGCGCTGACTCGGTGCCCTGCCGCCAGGCTGCGGCTGCCGATGGTGTGGACGCGCTCCGCGGTGGCCTTCCACTCGCGCAGCCAGGCCTCCTCGTCGTCTTCACCGATGTTCCGGACGGTGGCCAGGACCTCGCCCAGGTCGGAGCCTCCGTAGTTGGCGAACCCGGCCGCGCGCAACGTCTCGAAGGAGAACGACTCGTCCTCGTACAGGAATCGCATGGTGTACCTCCAACTCACTGTCGAGACGGAACGGGTGCGTCTCGGCTATGAGCAAGACCGTAGCCCTCGCCTTGTCGAGACGCAAGCGTTCCGTCTGGTGTAGGTTCAGGGGCATGCCCAGCGCGCCCACGCCTCAAAGCCCCGCCCCCACCCCTGAGCGCCGACTCCCCGGAGGGCCCGTGCTCCAGGACTCGGTGACCCAGGCGATCTCGGCCGCCTTCTTCGAGGAACTTGCCTCGGTCGGCTACGCGCGGCTCTCCCTGGAAACGGTCGCCAAGCGAGCAGGAGCGGGCAAGGCCGCCATCTATCGGCGCTGGCCGTCCAAACTGGAGATGACCGTCGCCTTGATCTCCGCGGTCGCCGTGGACGCACCCGAGATTGTCGACACCGGCACCCTGCGCGGCGACGTACGAGCCTTCCTCGCCGACCTTGCCAACGGGCTGAGCCACCGACTGCCCTCGAAGATCATCCCCGACCTCCTCGCCGAGAGCACCCGCAACCCCGAGCTGGCGCAGGCGCTCCTCGCGGCCGTCCGCGATCCTCGCCGGGCCAAGGCCACCGGCCTGCTGGAACGGGCAGTCGAACGCGGCGAACTCCCCACCGAAGTGGACCGCGAACTCGCACTCGACTTCCTCGCCGGACCCCTCTATTGGCGCCTCGCGGTCCTCCACGCCCCGACCAGCCCCGACTACCTCGACCGCCTCACCGACAAGCTCCTCGCCGCCTTCGCCGCCTGACCCACCGGCCCGGCGGGCACCGACATCCCCAAGCTCACGCCGCCCTCCGCTGCCGTGGGAGTGACCGGCGCCGCCTACCCCAACAACGATCTGAACGTGGCGACCGCGACCTCGCTGTTCGACCTCGACACGATGGCCGACCGGACCTCGCTCCAGTCCCCGGCCAACGCCGGCACCTCGCCCCGATCGGGAACCTGAGCGTCAACGCCGGACCGGACGCCGGCTTCGACATCTACGACGACGCCGGCACCAACCACCACCGCACGCTCAGCGCCGCGATCCCCCGACGGCTGGAAGCGGACCCGGACGCGCTGGTGCGGGCGGTGGAGGAACTGTATGAGGCGCGGGTGCTGTGGCTCGCGCGGGCGGAGGAGTACGCCGCGCATCACCGGGCGGAGAAGCGGGCCGGGCGGCGGACTGTGGTGAACCCGCGACCGTGGTGGCTGCGGAGCTGGTGGGAGGGCCCGAACCGCGCCTGCTACGAAGACCTGGTTCGCCATCCGTCGCTGCGGCTGCCCGAGTGCGTCCGGCGACAGAACGCGATTCTGGACGGCGCCGATCTCCCCGGCTGCCCCGCCTGCGCGGACGAGAGGCCGTTGGTGTCGAACTCGAGCGGGCACGGCCGGGTGGAGCTGTGCCGTGGGTGTGCGTGGGTGCTGGCGCCTTGTCCGTGCGGGCAGCGGCACCGGTTCGCCCCGGAGACGTAGAGAGGCGGAGGGCCCCGCACGGAACCGGGAGGCACGGGTTCACGTGCGGGGCCGCGCTCACCGGGTGGGGGCCGTCAGACTCCGGTCAGGGTGTATGTACCCGTGCCGTCCTGCCTGCCGCTGGAGTACTGGCGGATGAGTTCCCCATCCGCGTACCGGTCGTGGCCCATCATGGAGCCGGTGTACTTGTTCTGCAGACCGATCTTCGTGCTGCCGGGTACGTCGCGGTAGATGTAGAACCGCTGGAGGTCGTCTTCCCCGCAGGTGGCCGTTGTCAGGTAGGCCTGCTCCTGGTTGGCGATGTTCGCCGGGATGGTCGCGCATCCGCCGTTGCCCCAGTTCCACAGGGACGCCTCGATGACGCCGTTGCGCTCGGTCACGTTGCACAGGCGCCAGTTGTCCAGGTGGGCACTGGTCCAATTGGATTGGCGCAGGCGAGTGCCGTCGTTGGCCAGGAGCGGTGCACTCCAGTTCAGGGGCTTGCCGGGGACGTCGATCTTGTAGGCGCCGGGTTGGCAGTCCAGGGCGGCGCGCGGGGTGGGCTTGGCGGCCTGCGGGGCCTTGATGTTCTGGGCGGCCTTGGCGGCTGTTGCGGCGCTGTCGGCGTCGTGCTTGGCCTGGTCGGCCTTGGCCGAGGGGACGGGACCTGCCGGGTGCTTCGCGGTGGCGGCGGGGGAGCCGCAGTCCAACAGGCCCTGGGCCTTGGCCATGATGCTGTTGGCGGGGACCTTGTCCTCGCAGCGCACCGCGCCTTCTTCGAGGGCGGTGTAGGTGGTGTAGTTGCCGGTGTCGGGCCCCTCGGTCCACTTCAGTGCCCAACTGCCGTCGCCCTGTTGGATGCGGTTGCAGTTGAGGCTGCCGTAGGTGCCGGTGACCTTCTTGGTGCCCTTGTAGAGGCCGTAGTAGCCGGGCTCGAAGAAGTTCCAGGAGACCGAGTTCGACTCGCTGCTGGTGGAGGAGTAGTTGACCTGCACGTTCAGGCCCAGGCTCGCGCCGACGCTGCCGAGGGCCTCGACGGCGAAGCTTCCCTGCACGGTGCCGTTGAGGCCGACAGATACCGAGATGGTGGTCTGGGTGCTGGTGGTGACGGTATGGCTGCCGGTGGAGCCCTGGGTGACGTACCAGCCCTTGAAGTGGGTGATCGTCGGGGTGACTTCGGTCGTCTTGATGACCGGGTGGCGTGTGCCGAGATCGGCTGCGGCACAGGTCTGGCCGGGCTGGACCGCCCGCCCGGCGGCGGCCGGGGTGGCGGCGGCCGGGGTGGCGGCCAGGCCCACGGCGGCCGTCGCGGTGGCTATGAGCGCTCCGAGCCCTCTGCCCAGGCGGGTTTTTGTGCGGCGCATCGTTGCTTTCCCCCTGTGTGCGATCTGTGAGGTGAGTGTGAGTGAAACTAGCGCCGCCGGGGGCGGCAGGTCTGTACCACAACTGGCCAAACACGATCACGAACTGTCGCGTTCTCGGTTGGCATGAACGGGAGTTGACCGGTTGCATGCCTTCGGTGTGCCCGCAACGGGGCCGCCGGAGGAAGGGACCACCTTTGAAACACGTCAGACGCGGCCTGGCAGCGATAGCCTCGCTCGCCCTCACCGCAGCCCTGTGCGGCGTGGGCGCCCAGCCGGCCGCCGCCCAACCGCCCACGAGCCGCACAGTCCCCCAGGGCCACGGCGACTGTACGGAAACCGGGCCCGACCTCCGGCGCGAGGGCATGGCCTGGGCCTGCATCAAGACAGGACCGGCCACCGCCTCCGCCCTCGCCGCCGTGCCCGCCGCGGCCCCCCGGGTGGCCCGTGCCAACCCGGGGGCGGACCTCTGCCTCAAGGACGACCCGAATAAGCCCTTCGACCCCATCCCCTCGACCCGCAAGGCGTACTGCACGCGGTACCTGGCCGAGTACGTGACCCTTGGCACGGACAACAAGGTGAACGGCCAGGCCCATGTCGTGGTCTTCGCCGCAGCGGCCATGAACTCCCTGCCCCAAGCACAGTGGATGGAGGACATCAGGATCCATGTCACCGACATGACGCCCAATATCGCCGCTGTGACGATGGCTCTGAACGCCACGTGCAGCGGCCAGTGCACGGCTGGGGCACCGGCCTGGGGCGGCGCGCCCGTGCTCCTGAAGAACGGCCAGGGCCGGGAGGACGGGACCCTCTCCTACAGCTCGTCGGTCGGCAAGGGCTTCGACACGATCGTCCAGCCCTCCTACCACGTAATCGGGACCATCAAGACCGTCACGGGCGGCGGGCGGCCCGTGAACACCCGCCTGGACTGGCCCGGCCCCAAGGTGCGCTGTGACGACAAGGTCGGGAGCTGGCCCGGATGCATCGTGGACGGGCACACGGCCAACGTGACATACCACCGGTCGCTCTACAAAGGGGCGGCCGTCGCCTACGAGTGGGCGCAGAAGAACCTCACGGGCAATTTCGGCACCCCCGGCCACCTGCTGAACCGGTGGCATGTCGACCCTCTTGACCCGAACGCCAAGGGCAGGCGTGCCCTGACCTGTGACCGTGGGCCGTACAAGTTTCCCCGGGGTGCCACCGGCATCCCCAACGACTCGTGTGACGAGTACCCGTTCGCCAAGTCAGTGCAGGGCGGGAACGACGGTGCCCTGTGCATCGACATCACCCCGCGCGAGGTCAACGGCGTCTGGGATGTCGCGAACGTCCAGGTCGACCGGGGCACCCCGCCCAACGCGCCCTGCATCCGGGCCCATGTCGACGACAAGGACAACTCCGCTGCGGGTTCCGAGTTCGGGAGCGCGGTGACGTCCGACCGCATCATGGAGGGCGAGGAGTTCGAGGTCATCATCGACGCGTAGGCGGCGGGTCTGCCTCCCCGGGCACCCGGGGAGGCAGACCAGGGGCCAGCTGGGTTCCGTCTGGCGGGTCATGCACGAAGCCACAGGCGTATGGCCGCAACGGTCACAGTCCCGTAGAAGGCACAGGCCCGCTTGTCGAACCTCGCGGCAACCGCCCGGTTGGTCTTCAACTTTCCGATCAGCCACTCCACTTCGTTCCTGCGAACGTAGCGGGCCTTCTCGAAACTGGTGGGCATCAAGAAGGCCCCCGGCGTCAACCCGTACAAGGGGATCGTCGGTATCGGCTCGAAAAGCTTCAACGAGATCCAGAAGTTCGCCCTCACCCACGACCAGGACGACCAGCCCCAGATGCACCAGGAACTCTACGACAACCGCTGACCACCCCGAACCGTCCCGCACGCCCCCTGGAGTAGGCGCGGTGAGAATTCCACGGCACCTGACTGGCCCCGTCGGAGGGGCTCGCGGCGGAGCATCCAGACGGGCGGACCGGGCGTGACAGAGGCTGCGAAACCGGGCCGCCGGGCTTCCGGCCCGGTGCACCCGCAGACGCCATCCGCGGCCGGCGGGGGAGATTACGCTCGGTCTCGACGCTCTCCGCGGGCATACAACGACGACAACGGTCGCGGCTTGACCCATTGGCTGTAGGCGGTGTCCTCGGACCGGTCGTCGCGGATCGTGCGCCGCCGCAGCCCTCGTACCGGCGAGTCGAGCGTGTCGGGCGGGCGTGAGAGAGCCCGGCCGGGTGACTACGAGCCCGGCCGGGCTCTGCGTGCGTGGTGTACCGCCGGGCTCAGAACGCGTCGTCGCGCAGGTAGCGATCGTCGTGCGCGTCTTCCTCGCGGCGGCGCTCGACATCCTCGGGGCGCTCCCCGCCGCGCGAGGGGGTGCGCGGCTCGGGGTGGACCGGGTCCTGACCGGGTCGCTGTGGGCGCTGCTGTTCCTCGCGGCCCTTGCCCGGCTCCTGGCGCTTGTCCTGCGTACCGCCCACGACGGCTCCTCGGTGCGTGGGGGTGTGGATTCCTCCCGCCCAAGCTGACACAGAGCGTTACGTCGCGCACCTTGGCGACTACTGATGGTGGCGGGAGGATGGTGTTGCGCCCGATCGTGGATGCGACGATACGCGGGCCGCGGCGCTGATGCCGAAGTGAGCCAGTGAGCTCCCGCACTGCGGTGGCGGGCGCGCCCGTGAGCTTCTCAGCCGAAGCTTTCGTTTTCGGCTGAGAAGGAGGATCGTCGGAAGAGCCCCGTATGCGCCGGCCCTCGCATCCAGGGCCCCTCCGGGGGCGCCGTCAGCGGCACCGCCACCAGCACGGGAGGCACGCCATGCGCAAGGTCATGGACTGCAGGGAGCACCCCAGCGAAATGCATTGCACGCTGACGATCACGGGCGAGGAGGAAGAAGTCCTGCGGGCAGCGACTTCGCACGCTGTCGCAGTGCACGGTCATGAAGACACTCCGGAATTTCGCGCCTCGATGCGAGGCCTCCTGAAGGACGAGGTGCCCCAGCACACCTGAGCACAGCTCCTCACCGGCCAGCCCATGGGATGGACTGGCTCGAAGAGGATGAGGGGATGGGGGCGGGTCGGGTACGGGGCACCGATTTCAAGATCGTCAACAGTGCCCCGAGATCTATGCTCTGTTCATGATCAAGGGAGAGTTGGTAAGCCTTCGCGCACTTCGCGCGCAGGATGCGGAGCATCACGTTCGGTGGCGCAACGATCCGGAAGTGGTCCACTGGGCCGCCGGCGGCAACCCGTGCTTCGGCCCGGTCACGGCGGAGGCCATCGCGCTCGGCTTTGAGACGATGCTGCGGCTGAACCCGAGGGAATCGGCCGTCTTCACGGTCGAGGACCTGGCCGACGGCACGGTGATCGGCATGGTGGACTACCGCGACTTGGACCCGTTCGCAGGGCTGGCCACGGTCGGCGTCACCATTGGAGAGCGGGACCGATGGGGCTGCGGCCATGGCTCCGAAGCGCTGCGATTGTTGGTGCGGCACCTGTTCGGCGTATTCGGCCTGCACCGGATCGAACTCGACACCTGGAGCGGCAACGAGCGGGCGGTCCGAGCCTTCACCAAGGCCGGCTTCCGCGAGGAGGGGCGACGTCGGTCCACCGTGCTGGTTCAGGGCAAGCGGCACGACACCGTGCTCTTTGGGATGCTGCGCGAGGAATGGCCGGACACACGCTGAATGCCCCTCCGGCAGATGCCCGTTGTCGGACGCATGGAGCAGTGCGGGGCCGGCTCGCTGACGATCTTCCGCGGATCGACAACGCCCCGGCGAGTGCCGCCC
Organism: Streptomyces sp. NBC_01426; assembly: GCF_036231985.1. GTDB lineage: Bacteria > Actinomycetota > Actinomycetes > Streptomycetales > Streptomycetaceae > Streptomyces. The sequence goes on along the minus strand of NZ_CP109500.1, from coordinate 180,797 downwards.
GCCGTTGCCCGGGGGCTGTCGCGTCTGCTCCTGCTTCGGCCGAGGTCTGTGGCTGTAGGAGGCAGGGACGAGGAGGGGAGTGGCGTCCGCGAGTCCGTCGGCGCCCCGAACGCGCGGCCCACGCTGTCGATCGAGGGACGGCGCTCCGGCGTGCGGTTGCTCGACACGGTGGCGGGGGATTTCGGCTGAGGGTGGGGCCCGGGCCCCAGCGCTCCCCGCCGACTTGCGGCAACAGGGCGATCCCGCTCGGGTACGGGCCGACACCGGGTTGCCCAAGGCGCAGCCCCCGGTGGGGCTCCACCGGTCGCGGGAGCAAGGAGGAGAGCTACCGCCACACAGATACTGAGGCCGAGCTGACACCGTGGGTGTCACGTGTGCGGGCGATGTCGCGGCAAGCAGGCTCTGTGCACGTCCTGTTCAACAACTGCTGCGCCGATGCGCCCGTGCGGGCAGCGGGTACGATGCGGCGCATCCTCGGAGCGGACCCGCCCTCCATGTTGCGCGGGCCCGAATAGCGGAGCGGCCACAGCGGCACGGGCACTCCGGCGGCCAACGCCATGCCGACGCTCGTTGCCCTTGCGGTATTCGGCATCGGCTCCTTCTTCCGCCTGGCATACGCCTTGGGTGAAGCCCACTTCTCCACACCGGCACGCTGCCGTCCGGGCAGCCTCCCGGCGGCGCAGCAGCTCGCTGGTGGCCGCGTCCGCAGGCAAGCCTCCCAGTGCAGATCGGCCAAGGTCATGTCCACGGCCGTGGCGAAGGAGGTCAAGGTGGTCAGCAGCCGCAGCTGTGGAGCCAGTCGAGCAACGGCACGAGGCCGACTTGTGTTCCGCGTGGACTCGTCGCGATGCGGGAGCAGCGGATTCAGTTCGGTGACCCGGACGCCGGTGTTGCCCCAGAGCCGCGCCCTGCGATCCGGGGCTGTGTTGCGGCCCCGCTGTCTGCTTCGGCGGCGTCGGCGAGGGCTTCCGCAGCGGCTTCCGCCGCTTTCGCCGCGTCTTTCGCGGCCTGGACGGCCGGGTCGTCGGAGGACGCCTCGCGGGTGGCGGCGGACTGGGGAAGGGATTCGGTGAAGGCACGGGTGACGTTCTGGAGGGCGGAGGTGACTTCGCCGGGTATCACCCAGAACGTGTTGCCCGGCCCCTGCGCGAGCTGGGGGAGTACCTGGAGGTACTGGTAGGCGAGCAGTTTGGGGTCGGGGTCGTTGCGGTGGACGGCTTGGAAGACTTCGTCGATGGCCCTTGACTGGCCCTCCGCCTTGAGGATCTCGGCGGTCCGGTTGCCCTCGGCGCGAAGGACGGCGGACTGCTTGTCGCCTTCCGCGGTGAGGATCTGGGACTGGCGCTGCCCCTCGGCCCCGAGGATGGCGGCGCGTTTGTCCCGCTCGGCCCGCATCTGCTTCTCCATCGCGTCCTTGATGGACTGAGGCGGGTCGATGGCCTTGATCTCCACCCGGTTGACTCTGAGCCCCCACTTGCCGGTGGCTTCGTCAAGGACACCGCGGAGCTGGTTGTTGATGGTGTCCCGCGAGGTCAGGGTCTTTTCCAGATCCATGGATCCGACGACGTTGCGCAGCGTGGTGACCGTCAGCTGTTCCACCGCCTGGAGGAAGTTGGCGATCTCGTAGGCCGCCGCGCGCGGGTCGGTGACCTGGAAGTACAGGACGGTGTCGATCTCGACGACCAGGTTGTCCTCCGTGATGACCGGCTGTGGTTGGAAGGAGACGACCTGCTCACGCAGGTCGATCACGGGGTAGACGCGGTCGACGTAGGGGATGACGACGTTGAGTCCGGGCTTCAGAGTGCGGTGGTAGCGGCCGAGCCGCTCGACGTTGCGTGCGCGGGCCTGGGGGACGATCCGTACCGCTCGCACCACGGTGAACACGGCGAGTACCGCGACGAGGAGGCCGGCTATGAGGAAGGCGGAAATCTCCATGGCTCACTCCCGGGGGTAGACGAGTGCGGTGGTGCCCTTGATCTCCATGACGTCGACGGCCGTGCCGGGAGGGATCACCAGCGTCTCGTCGTAGGCACGCGCCGTCCACTCCTCGCCACCGATACGGACTCTGCCGCCAAACTTCGACACCTCTGATGTCACGTAGGCGGCCTCGCCGACGAGGGCGTCGACACCGAAGCGTCCGTCCCCGTTCGGCGGTGAAGACAAGCGGCGGAGCGCGACCGGGCGCACGAAAACCACGCCGACGGCCGACACGACCGCGAACAGTAGGAACTGCCAGGGCAGGGGCAAACCGACAGCGGCGAATACGGCTGTGACCAGCGCTGCGCCGCCCAGCAGCCCGAGCGCGGCGGTGAGAGTGACTATCTCCACCGCACCCAAGACCAGAGCGACGATCAGCCAAAGCAGCCAGGGCTCCATGCTTTACGTCTCCTCGTGAGTGAAGGAGAGCGCCAATTACTACCTTTTGTAAGTGTTTACCCGATAATTGCGCTGGGAATCGGCTGTACGGTTCGCTGGATGGTGCGGCGTCGGCCGCCTGGGCCGAGATGCTGGTGTCGGGTTGCGGGACGCGCCGACGCCCCGAGTGGGAAGAGGACGGCCGTGGGCGCCATCGGTACGGCCTTTGGCGCGAAGCACTTGATCTTGTTCCCCGGGGCCGCCAAAGAGAGCCTCGGAAGGGGCCAGGGTGTGACCAAGGCGTGACCAAGGCGTGACCAAGGAGCCAGGACTTGCCGGCGCTGCTCGCGGACGGCAGGCGAGACCGGTCCGAAGATGCCTTCCTGGGGCGAAACGTCAGGGCCACCTGGTCAGAGGCCTCCTCGCCATGGCAGTCGCGAACGAGCGCGTCGAGGCGGCCTGCAGAAAGGGTTCATCCGCTGCCCCCTCGGTTGTGGGGATCATAGCTGCGGCTCCCGTGACCCAGCGTCAAGGATCAGCAGTCTGCCAAGGGAACCTGACACGCGCCCCGGCAGATGGCCGTCCCCGGTAGCGAATGCCCACGACCACGCAAGAGTGCCCGGTGGCGGCAGCATCGGAGCCTACCCGTGAAGGCCAATTGAGATGACTTCCATACGCGGGCACCGCCGGGCTCGTCCAGTGTCACGCACGCACGGACGTCTCGGTCTTCGAGTGACGGCTGCAACGTTTGACGGGTCTGGTGTTGACCGATCCGTTCTGGTCGTCGCTGGAGCGCGAGGACGTGGTCGAGTGAGGATGGGACTCAAGCGCGCCGGCGGTTGATGCTCGGCGCGCCGTGGTAACGGATCAGTGGGGGCGTGGTGTGACCAGGCCGGCTTGATATGCGGAGATGGCCGCCTCCACCCGGTTGCGTGCGCCCAGTGTCGTGAGCACCGCGCTGACGTGAGCTTTCACTGTCCCCTCGACCAGGTGAAGCCGGCTCGCGATCTCCACGTTGGACAGCCCCGACCCCAGCGCGGCCAGCACGTGCCGTTCGCGTTCCGTCAGTCGCTCGAGGGGCCGGTGGGGATGTGCTGCCCGGCGGGCGCGCATGTAGGGGCCGGCGGGGCCTACCTGTCACCGCGGATCGCCGGCCGGGTCATCGCCGGGGGGCAATGTTCATGATCGTGCCGTCGAGGACAACCATCAGCAGGCCAGGCACACAAAGCCCACCGCCGTCCAGGGACCGGATCGGCCGGCATCAGCGGCTCGATTCGGCCGCACATCGCATCAGTGATCACTAATCGGGCGGACACATCCGATCAACTGACCAACCCATCAAAGAGATACGCGTTAGCCAGGGAACTCAGCCGGCTGCTCACGCGGGGCAGTCAGGCCCCGGTCAGATCGTGACCGGGCCGTGGGCGGTGGCGAACTCGACCGAGACCAAGCCCGGTTCCTCATCCTCGACCCAGGTGACGTCGATCTGGTCGAGGGGGTGGTCGGCCGGTTCGCCGAGGAATTCGGCGATGGAGGCGGCGTCGCCGGCGATGGAGACCCCGTGGATGGTGGTGGAGGTGCGCGGGTCGGCGCACGGGCGTTCCTCGATGGGGACCAACCACTGCAGAAAATAGGGCAGTTGCGGGTCCTCCAGAAGTTCCAGCAGGCCGATCTGCTTCCACCTCAGGTCGAACCCGTCGGGGCGGACACGGTGGCCCTCGGCCGAGGTGCGGCCGAGACGGGCCTCGACCGGTGCGATGTCGTCGACGGAGGCCACCCAACCGAGCCAGCCGCCGCCCTCGGCGGCGCGGCGCGCGACCGCCTGGCCGAAGGGTGCGCGGTCGGCGGCAGGGTGGTCGAGTGTGGTGACGACCTCGACGTAGGTGCCGCCGCTCAGCGGGAGAATAAAATTGCGGGTGCCGAATCGCGGGTGCACGCCACCGTCGACGAACCCGGCGCCGAGGGCCGATCCGATCCACTGGACGGTCGAGACGAAGCTGTCGCGGGCCACCGCGTAGGACACGTGATCAAGTCGCACTGCGCCATCATCACCCGACAACCCGTACAAATCCGGACGCCACGCCCGACGCCACGCCCGACGCCACGCCCGCCGCCCCGGCCGCGTCCGCCGTGGAGTGGATCGATCATCGTCATCCCGGCGGGGGAGGCCCGGTCGAGCCAGGCAGCAGCGCTGCTGCCTCGTCGAGGCCCACGCCCCGCTCGATCAACTGCCGCGGGGCGAGCGCTGCTGCCACAGGATTTCGATCCGGCATGCAGCACCATGCCCACCGCCCTTCCAAGAGACAGTCTCGAGGCGCAGCCGTCGGCCTGTTCGCTACCTCGATGGAGAGAACCCGCGAGAGTCCTGAGGATGACCGGCATGGCTGCGCTCCACCGCCGTCATGCGATCCGTGCGACCTGTCTCCGGGACCGACCCCGTGGTCACTGCGGGCCGGTGTCGTAGCGAGCGGATCGTGGGGCCCAGTCGTAGGGGCCGCGCATGACCGTGTGCAGGGCGTCGCGGAGGTAGCGGTCCAGGGCCGTACGGTCGTGGGCGCCGAGGTGCGCCCTGCTGTTGAGGGTGCGCAGTGCGCCTTCGAGGTCGCGGAAGCGTGCGATGCGTGCTGGAGCATGCCGAGCACGCTGGCGCGGGCTCCGTCGTGATCCGTTCCGTCCGCGCGCCGGAGGATCAGGAGGAGGTTGTGCGGGTCCGAGCCGGCGTTTTCCTTGGCCAGTGAGTAGAGGTCGTTGTGGAGGGAGTCGATCTCGGCGGCCAGGGTGCGCAGAGCGGTCACGGTGTCCGAGGCGAAGAGGGCGGCGGGCAGTTCGTAGTGGCCGATCCGCTCGGCGAGGTCGAGCGTGGGCTGCACGCCGATGGTGTCGCGGCGCAGCCGCAGGTACTCGTCCACGGTCAGCTGGGTCCCGGATTGCCGGTTGGTGGCTTCCTGGACGTGCCCGTACAGGTACGCCCTCCAGTGCGCGGCGGCCCGCGGCTCCCGTTTGAAGCCCGCGGACGTGGGCCTTCCGGCGTACGGACGCCGCAGGGTCGCGGGGCTCCGGCGCAAGGAAGTTGCCGTGCCTGCTGCGCACCGGCCGTCTGGTGCTGGTCGGTCCCGTGCCGTCCCGGTTGGGCCGGCTCCTGGACGTCATGGGGGCCGGCCCGCTGTTCCCGACCGCCGACACCGTCGAGGCGGCACGCGCCCTGTAGAGCCCTGGGGCACCACCGGGTCACGGAGCGGGATGCCTCTCGGCGCGCAGTCCGTTCGCCACCTCGGCCTGGTCCGCTGTGAGAACCCTCGATATCCGCAGGTCGTACGCCACCTGTCGAGGGTGATGGCATGCTGACGGGCCGTCATGGGAAGATCCGCGCGAGTCGGCAGGGAGCCGGCCAGTCAGGAGACGCCAAGCAGATTGCCACCTGTCCGCACAAGCCCGTTATGGTCCTCGTCGTCGAGCCCGGCGGTGTCCCGGTCGCGCGGGGAAGCAGGGTGCCGGCGGCAGGGGTGGAGGCGATGAAGCTTTAACGGGGGATCGCCGGCAGGGGTGGCACGCCCTCGGGTTTCTTCTGGTGCCTCTTGGGGAGGATGTGGCCGCAGCCGGGTTCGGACGTGTTCCCGGCGCTCAAGGACAGGGGCGGGGCATGTCTCAGGGGACTGTGAAGTGGTTCAACGGGGAGAAGGGGTTCGGGTTCATCTCCCCGGATGAGGGTGGCGCGGACGTCTTTGTCCACTTCAGCGCGATCCAGGGGTCGGGTTTCCGGAACCTGGAGGAGAACCAGCGGGTCGAGTTCGAGATCACGCAGGGGCAGCGTGGCCCCCAAGCCGACAAGGTCCGCGCGCTCTGACGCTGCAGCCCAGCTCGGCGATGGGCAACACCGGTGCCCTCGCGCCGGCCGGTTCGCGGCGGCTGCGGTCGCGGCTCACTTCGTGATCATCATGGGGTGGTCGTGCCGGCCGGCCCGCCGTCAGGAACAGACCCGGGGAGCCGGGTTCACGGCGCCGCCTGGCGTCGAGGATGACGTGCTTGCTACCCGGGCGGCGCGCTGGGGCACGGGCACGACCGCGGGGGCGTTCTCCGACACCTTCGTCGTATTCGCCCTCGTCGTATCCGCCCTCGCCGGTATCTACGTCGGCCGCGTCCTGGACCGCCGCGGCCCCCGCACCGCACCGTCATCACGGCCGGCTCCGTCCTCGGCGCCCTGAGCCCGCAGCTCGTGGCCTGCGCCCCCAACCCTCTCGTCCTCGCCGCCGGATGGCTGCTCGCCGAACCGCGATGACCGCCACCTTCTACCAGCCCGCCTTCGCCGCCCTCACCCGCTGGTGGCCGGTAAAGCCGGTCATTGGCGCTGCGACGATCCGGCGTTCGCGAGGTCATGCGAGGCGGCCAAGGAACTCCCCCCACCGCTTCGGCCCCCGGGCAGCCGGCCCCGGCCGAAGCCACTGTTCCCGCACACCGGTAACAGGCCGCGCCCAGCGTGGAGAGCGGGGCGCGGCCGGTAGCACCCGGTGCTGTTCCGGAAACTCGTAAGAGAGCCTCCGGCCGCCGGGAATCCATGCGCGGCCGTTGCCCAAGCCCTCCGTGGTCGTGATGGCCCGGCAGGTGACCGCGCACCACCGGAACGCGCCGCCGCACGCCCAGAGCGCTCCGCCAAACGGTTGATATCGTGTCAATCTCCTTGGTAAGAGACTCACTCTGATGGGTCAATTCAGGTGTCTGCATCAATGGGGTGATGTTCCATCGGGCCCCCGCGGACAAGCCTCCCTCTCGGGACTGAACTCATCCCGTCCGGACGGGCCTCCGCACATCCCCATCTGCCGGCGGCCGGACGCGTCGGCCTGGGTCGGTTCGGACGTCGGTGGATCGGAACACCCAGTCGCTGCTCGGAGAAGACTTCCGAGTGAGGAGGAACCCTCGTGCCCATCAGTCCCAACCAAGGCTCCACCAGCGGCGGAACATCCGTCACCATCACCGGCGTGAACCTGGCCGGTGCCACCGCCGTCCACTTCGGGTCCCGGACGGCCACGATCACCGCGAACACCCCGACCATGATCAGCGTCATCGATCCCGCGGGCTGCGGAGTCGTCGACGTCAACGTGACGACGGCGGGAGGGACGAGCAACTCGCTCTCTTTCTTCTACATCAGCCCGCCGATCGCGGTGTCCCTCGACCCGGGCTCGGGTCCGACCGCGGGCACCAACACGGTCACCATCAACGGCTACGGCCTCTCCACTGCCACCACCGTGTCCTTTGGCTCCAACAGCGCGACCCCGACGGTCGTCTCGGACAGCCAACTGTCGGTGGTCGTGCCTGCCGGCAGCTCCAGCGGCTCCGTCGACGTCACCGTCACCACCACCGGGGGCACGACCGCTCCGCTCACCTACGCCTACGTCGACACGCCGACACTGGTCTCGCTCACTCCCACCTCCGGGCCGACGTCCGGCGGCACCTCGGTGACCGTCAACGGCAGCGGCCTGGCGTCCACCACGGCCGTCACCTTCGGCGGTATCGCCGCGTCCTTCGCAGTGCTGAACAGCGCCACGCTGGTGGCCGTCACACCGCCCGGCACCGCAGGTTCCGTCGATGTCGTCGTGACCACAGGGGGCGGTAGCGCCACCCTCAGCGACGGCTTCACCTACATGTCCGGCCCCGGCATCTGACGGTGTCTCGGGCACACGGCCGCGCACGGGCTCCGGCCCGCTGCGATCCACCGGCCCGCGCCCAGCGGAAGCGGTGCGGGCACGGGTGCGCCCGCCTGCACCGCTTCCGTGCCCCCGGCTTGCGGCCCCGCCAGGCCGACCACACCCCTTGGAGTCACCGTGGCCCCTCCCGTCCTCACCTCGGTCGTACCCAACACGGGTCCGGCGGCGGGCACCAATCCCGTGACCCTGAACGGAACCCAGTTCACCGGCGCCACCGCGGTCATGTTCGGATCCATGGCCGCCTCGTCGTACACGGTCAACTCCCCGTCGAAGATCACGGCGACCGTCCCGCCCGGAACCGGCACGGTCAACGTCACCGTGCGCACACCCGCCGGGCTCAGCAACACGGTCGCCTACACCTACGCGCCCACGCCGACCCTCAGCGCGATCGCGCCGAACCAGGGCCCGACATCCGGTGGGACCAGTGTGGTCCTCACCGGTACCGGCCTCACCGGGGCCACCGCCGTCACCTTCGGCGGCACCCCCGCGACCTCCTTCACCGTCAACTCCGCCACCCAGATCACCGCCGTCACACCGGCCGGCACCGGCGCGGTGGCGGTCACCGCGACCACCGTCGGCGGCACCTCGGGGCCGGTGTTCTTCTACTACCTCAACGCGCCCTCGCTGCTGTCCGTCTCGCCCGCCGAGGGCCCGACGTCAGGTGGGACCAGTGTGGTCCTCGCCGGCGCCGGCCTCACCGGGACCACCGCCGTCACCTTCGGCGCCACCCCCGCGACCTCCTTCACCGTCAACTCCGACACCCAGATCACCGCGGTCACCCCGCCCGGAACCGGCTCCGTCGCATGCACCGCTACTGGTCCCGGCGGCACCAGCAACTCCGTCATCTACACCTATCTGGCGGCGCCGGCGCTCACCGCGCTCTCGCCCGCGCAGGGGCCGACGGACGCGGGCGCCGCCGTGACCCTGACCGGTACCGGGCTGACCACGACGTTCGCGGTCCACTTCGGCGCAGCACCAGCGGCCTTCACCGTGGTGTCGGACACGACCGCGATCGCGATCGCCCCGGCGGGTCCGGCGGGTTCGGTGCCGGTGAGCGTCACGACGTCGGGCGGCACCAGCAACTCGCTCGCCTACCAGCGCGTCGCGCCTCCCGCGATCTAGCTGGTGCCGCCGCACCGGCGCCAACGGCCCGCGCCTGCACTGAGCCACCGGCCAATGCAGCCCATCCGAGCGAGCCGATGACTCAGGTGGGGCCGCCGGCACCCGCGCCTCCCGCGCATGCCATCAAAAGCGGCCTAAGGTCACACAGCGAACGGTTACGGCGAACCCCCGCCTGACGATCGGACCGAGGAGGCCCTTCAGTGAATGTGTGGCGTGCAGGCAAAGCCGGACTCATGGTCGCCGTAGCGGCGGCGACAGTGCTGTCCATTGCTCCCTCGGCTGCGGCTGCCGATCCGTCGTCGACCACGGTCCAGGCCACGCCCTCCTCGGCTACGACCGGGCAACTGGTGACCCTAGACGCTACGGTGACCTGCAGCTCGGACCCGAGCGGCGGCCTTGGCGTGTCCTTCTTCGACGGCCCGGACCTCCTTGCGACCGCACCCGTCTCCGCCGACGGACACTCCTCACTGACCACCGGTTTCACGACCACCGGAACACACACCATCACCGCCGCCTACAACGGCGACGACGGTTGCAGCGCTTCGAACGACACGACTACCGTCACCGTGACCCCGGCCCCGGCTCCCCCGGCCAACGCCCCGAGCTGCCTGCTGTGCGGGCTGATCGACTTCAACGTCGGGGACATCCACAACGAGGTCAACGTCAACAGCCAGAACGTGACGGGCGTCCACAAGTGAGCCCGGCCCGCCGGCTGCCGGACGCACCCGTCGGTCGGCGGTCGACGCCCAACACAATGTGGCCCGTCGCCGGCCCGGTGACCCGGACAGCGACCGAGTATCGGCCACGGCGAGACTTCTCCCAGGAGAGTCAGATGCCTGCAGATCATCCACCCCGCCGCCGACATCCCGGTCGCTGAGTACACCGGGATCCGGGCGGGCGGCATCTACCCCGTCCTGGAGATGGTCGCCTACGACATCGATTGCCAGATCCGCGTCCTCGGGCCCCGGCGATGCGGGGCCAGTCGCGGGAGACCGGCTTCAGCGGCAGCCAGGGAGGCGGCATGTTCGTCCAGGGCGGCACACTGATCATGGCCGACCACAGCCGCATCAGCGACAACACCGCCCTTCGGGGCGGCGTCTACAACGTCGGCACCGTGACGATGAGTGATGACGCGTCCGTCACCGGCAACACCGCCACCACCAGCAGCAACGACCGTGACGGCCAGGGTGGCGGGAGCATGGAGTGAGCGATCGGCGCTGTCCGTGTTCGAGTGCACTCCGGCCGCCGTGTTCCACCCGTCCACCCTTACGGTCCTGCGGCGATCCCTCGCCTGGGCACGGTTCGACCGGTCGGTGGCAAGGGCCCGGGGCTGCTCGAAGGGCCACCCCGGGAACGGGGCGTGCGGACGCTACCGTCCGGTGTAGGTGAACTCGTCGGCCGGGCTGGTGGGAGAGGTGGCCGTGCCGACCGTCACGGTGAGGTTCACCGTCTGGTGGTCGTCGAGCTGACCGGGCGCGGTTGCGGTGATCTGTCCGGTGGAGACGAACTTGACCGAATCGGATGCCTTGTCCTTGAAGTGCACGGTGGCGCCATCGGCGAAGCCCGAGCCGCTGATGGTGACCAGGGTGCCGACCTTTCCGCTGGTCGGGCTGACGGCACTGACCACCACAGGTGCGGGTCCGCCATAGGCGAACTGCCCCATCGCGACGGCCGGGGAGGTGCCGAGGGTGTTGGTGACGCGGACGTGGACGACGCCGGTTCCGTTGGGGACCTTGGCGGTGATCCTGCTGTCGGAGTCGATGTTGCGCGTGGGGCAGGCGAAGTGGCCGAAGTCGACCATGCTGTCCGCACTGAAACCGGTGCCGTTGATGGTCAACGTGGCGCCTGGTTCGCCGAAGGTGGGGGTCACGTCGGTCACCACCGGTGCGGAAGGGACGGCAGGCGCTCCGACAAGGTCCAGGTAGGTGGAGTTGGCGTGCTGGAAGGCGACCTGGCCGAGGAAGTCCTGGGTGGTCTTGTTGACCAGGTTCTTGGCAAGGCTCGTGTAGCTGGTGTTCATCGGGCAGAGCGTGCCGGGCTGGACGTAGATGTTGCCCTTGGTGCGCTTGGAGATCGCCCCGATGAGCAGCGTCACTTCTTCGGTTGCCTGCGGTCCCGGGCTCGGGTACCAGCCGGCGGTGGTGTCGAGATCGGCCCACGCGTGCGGTACCAGGTCGTAGGCGTTGTTGTGGCGCTCGTCGATGACCCACGGCACGGAGTCGAAGTAGTCGACGAAGCTCTGTACGCCGGCGGTGGGAGCGGCATAGGTGATCACCGCGAACTTCGGCTGTTTCGGCCAGGTCTGTGCCTGCAGGTACGGCGCCAGCATGGTGGCGATGCAACCGCCCAGGCTGTGACCGGTCAGATAGACGGTCGGCTGCGGCGAGGAGGGCGCCGAGTTGAGTGCGGCGGTGAGCGCCTGAGCGAGCGTGACGTTCGGGGAGGGTGAGGCGATCGAGCGGGCGTTGACAACCCGCTTGAACGCATCCATCGCCCCCTTGGAAACGGCGACGGGCTTCGGCGATCCGCTTTCGGGGAACGGGACGACTGTGCCGACATCGAGGTCCTCGAGGATGTCGGTCAGATCGGCGTCCGTTCCGCGAGCGACCACGGCGAACTCGTTCGAGCCGTTGGTGCTCCGTGCGATGTAGGCCATGTTCGCGTTGGCCTCGCTCAGGGCGAGCCACACCAGCCTCCACGCGCCCTGCGTCGCAAGGCTGGGATCGCTCAGTTGCGCGTTGATGCCGGTGATGATTCGTTCGGTCTGTTGTTGCGGGGTTTCCCCGGACGGACGCGGGGTGGCCCCGGTGGCTGCAAGGGCAGCCAGGGTCATGGTCACCTGGGCGGGTGTCGAATCGGGTGCCATCGTCGTTCCTGCTCCTCGAATGTTGTGCCGGTGCGGAGTCGGGGTGGCCTTTCGGCAGCATCAGGGCAGATCTGTGCCGACCGGCCGGCGGAGTGGATCGCACACAATCAGACCTCCCCTCTGCGTTGTCCGGTGCTTTTCCTGCCTGCAGGTTGGCCAGGTTCACCTTGTTGGCCGTTCGGCGTAGGTGTGTGCGGTTCTCCGAGCCAGGTGCGCAGCGCCGTCATCAGAGCTGCGGTGTCTGCGGGCAGGCCCGGGGCGGCGGCCCAGGCGACGATGCCGTCGGGGCGGATGAGCGCGGCCGAGAGATCGCCGCGGTCGGCAGGGGCGGCCGCCACGGTCGACAGGCGCTTCCGCCGTCCGGCCGCAGCCTCGAAGCGCGGGCATACGTCTCCCCAGTGATCACAGAACGTCGCAACTGCATGATCACCGAGACCTGTGCCCGCACTGTTGCCGACGTCCCCGACCGCGCCTATCCGCGCGATCTCTAGCCGCTCTCCGCCGCTGAAACTACGGACCAGCCTCGTCAGTCCTCTAGCGACCCTGACCGCGACCCCTTCCTGCGAAGGCTGCCTCACCCCGGACGCCGTATCGCGCCCGCGCCTGCATGCCACCACCGTCCGCTGGGCCAACGACGGCTGGACCTACGACGCCGACCTCCTCACCCACATCCCCCAGCCGGTGATTTCCCCGGCCACCCCCGAACTCCTCGCCCACCCGGGCCTCACCGAGGGGTGGTGGGCCGAGCTGCACCAGGCCCTGGACGTGCTGGCCGGGGTGCCGACGGAGCGGGAGGCGGTCCGGACGCTGTGGATCCGCCGTCTTCCCGCTGTTCCTCGGCATCGACGCCCCGGACCGCGTGGAGCGGGTGACCGGGCACGCGATCGGCACTGAGCCGACCTCACCGGCACCCCGCTCACGATCATGGACTGGGAACGCTGGGGAAGTGTGCCCGTCGGCTTCGACGTGGGCCTCCTCCACGCCTACAGCCTGCGCGTCCCCGCGGTCGCGGCCCGCGTAAGGGACGAGTTCGCCGACGTCCTCGGAACCCCGGCCGGACGGATCGGGGAACTCGCCGCGCTCTGCGAACTGCTCCAGTCCGTCGCCCGCGGCGGATACGCCGACATCGCGGAGCCCCTCATGCTGCCCCATCGGCCCGCGGGGAGGATCGAACCGGCTTCTTGGCGGTAGCGGACTGTGGGCTGCGTTCGGTGCAGGAGTCCGTGCGTTCGCCCAGCGGTGGTTTCGCCGGAAGGGCTTCGGCGGTGCCGTGCTGTCTCGTGAAGCCACGGCGAGTTGCTGATGCTGGTGCTCTCGCGCTTGGCAGTCAGGATGGCTGGACTTCGTCGAAGAGGGCTAGGGCTTCGGCCGGGTCCGGGCTCACGAGGCGTTCCAGACCGGCCGTCGTGATCTTCGCCCACCTGCCGGCCCGTGCCCACATCTGTTTCTCGAAGGCACGGACGGCCTCATCCAGATCCCCAGGGCTGGTTGCGCCGGCGATGGACTCGGCGAGTTCGGCGCCCTCCAGCATCGCGAGGTTCGCGCCCGCTCCCAACGGAGGCATCAGATGGGCGGCGTCGCCCAGGAGCGTCACCCCGGGGACGTGGGTCCAGGTGTGGGACACGGGCAGAACGTAGAGAGGGCGGTGGACGAAAGCGGTGCCGGGGCGAAGGAGGTCGAGGACGGGAGCGGCCCATCCGTCGAACAGAGCCAGCAGACCCGATCGAACGGCCTCGACGTCGGCCAGGTCCAAGTTCGCGTGCCAGTCCAGCGGCGCACGGAACTGGGCGTACACCTTGACGTGGCCGCCGCTGTTGCGCTGGGCGACGAGAGCCCGGTTCACGCCGTACACCGCCACGGAACCGTCGCCGACCAGCCGGGCGAGGTCGGGATGGCGGGTGTCGATGTCGTCGAGGGAGGTCTCGACATAGGTGACGCCGGTGTAGTGCGGCGTCGCCGACGAGACCGCCGGGCGGACCCGGGACCAGGCACCGTCCGCGCCTATCACCAGGTCGAACGTCTCCTGCCGCCCGTCCGCGCAATGGACCAGTACGCCGTCCCGGGTCCCTGGCACCACCTGCTTCACGCCCCGGCCCCACCGGACGTCGAGAGGACCGAGCAGCAGATCACGGAGTTGCCCCCGGTCGATCTCGGGATGGGCCCGGTCGTCCGGACGGGGTCGCCAGTCGCGCAGGACGGTCCCGTCCGTGCCCAGGATGCGCATGGCCTGCCCCTCGGGACGGGACAGCGCCTGGAAATCCGCCAGCAACCCCGCCTTGTTCAGCGCGAGTTGGCCCAGCCCTTCGCGCAGGTCCAGGGTGCCGCCCGGAGGGCGGGTGTCGGGGGCGGGGTCGCGTTCGAGGACGGTGACGAGGTGACCATGGCGGTGCAGGACGCGGGCGAAGGCAAGGCCGGCAGGACCGCTCCCGACCACTGCGATGCGGTGTCTCATGCCGATACACTGTATTTCCTCGTTACGATGCATCGCAACGGTTGCGTACGGTGTGACCATGACTGTCTGGGACCGGCCTGAGCCGCCGACTCAACCCGCGCCGCTCGACCGGGAGCGGATCGTCGCCGCCGCCATCGCGCTGGCCGACGAGGGCGGGCTGGAGGCGGTGTCGGTACGCAAGGTGGCCGCCCGCCTGGACGCCGGCCCGATGCGGCTGTACAGATACATCTCCAGCAAGGAGGAGCTGTTCGACCTCATGATGGACGAGGTCCAGGCCGAGATCCTCCCCGAGGAACAGCCCGGTGACTGGCGGGAGGCGCTGCGCGTCCTCGCCCAACGCACCAGGAAGGCCGCTCTCCGCCACGCATGGCTGGCCGACCTGCTCGGCGGTCGCCCGGCCATGGGTCCGAACGGCCTCGCCGTGGCCGAGGCAACGCTGTCTGCCTTCGACAGCCTCGCCGACGTCGACACCGTCATGCGCGCCGTGGAGACGGTAAGCGCCTACTTCATCGGCGCGATCAGGCGGGAGACCGCGCACCTGCGGGCCCAGCACGCCACGGGCCTGTCCAAGCACGACTGGCAGCGCGCCCACGGCCCCCACATGACGAGCATGCTGGCCACCGGCCGCTTCCCTGCGCTGGCCAAGGTCGTCCACGACGCCACGGACGTGGACGCCGAGACATCCTTCGCAACCGGCCTGGACTGGGTCCTCGACGCCGTGGCAACGGAACTCGCCCGGCCGCCGGCGTGACGCTCAGCTCCTGCCGAATGTGAGCGAGGCCGGGGTCGCGCCGCCACCCGCACAATGATCCTGGAGGTACTGCGCACCATGCCGTCGGTCATCGCGTGCTCGCTGTGCTCCCAGACAGCGAGCTGAGGCTGCTGGACAGTTGGCCAACCGAACCCGTCGACGAGGCCGGACGACTACGGGAGCACTGGATGGGCCGGCAGATTCACAGGGCCGCTCTGAGCGGACTGCGTCGGAGAAGTCGTGGGTGCTGCCGTTGGTGCGATCGAGCTGGACACCTTCCGCCGGCAGCACGGCCAGGCACTTTCTGGTCTGCCCGATCACAGCCCGTCTGGACATTGCTGGATGGCCGGCTGGTGTCCCGTTGGCTCGGGGTGTCGAAGGCATCGGACGTGGCCAGGAGGAAGCCCCCGGCAGCCTGGGCCTCGGGCTCCGCCCCCTCTGCGGCCCCGCACCTGGCGCTCTGGTTTCGGGACCGCAGTACATCTGCGATAGGTCGTGTATCGAGAATGGATCCGGGACACTCCGGACGCTCATGTGAGCGAGGCCCGGTGCCAGCGCCTGTCGCGCGGTTCCCGGCGCGATCAGGTAGTCAGGAACGGTGAACAAGGACGCGACCGACCCCTTCGTGCATGTCCGGGGCGCCAGTGAGAACAACCTGCGAAACATCGATGTCGACATTCCGCGGGACGCGATGGTCGCCTTCACCGGCGTCTCCGGTTCGGGCAAGTCCTCGCTCGCTTTCGGCACGCTCTACGCTGAGGCCCAGCGGCGCTACTTCGAGTCCGTGGCACCGTACGCCCGAAGGCTGTTGCAGCAGGTCGGCGCACCGCACGTGCAGGAAATCACCGGACTGCCACCGGCCGTGGCCTTGCAGCAGCGACGCGGGTCGCCCAGCTCGCGCTCGACGGTCGGCACCCTCACCACGCTGTCCAATCTGCTGCGCATGCTGTACTCCCGCGCCGGCACCTATCCGCACCGGGCCGCACGGCTGGAAGCCGAGTCGTTCTCACCCAACACCGCGGCCGGCGCCTGCCCGGAGTGCCATGGACTGGGCGTCGTGCACGACGTCGCCGAGGACCTGCTCGTCCCGGACCCCTCGCTGAGCATCCGCGAGGGGGCGATCGCCGCCTGGCCGGGCGCCTGGCAGGGAGCCAACCTGCGCAGTGTCGTGAACGGCCTGGGGATCGACATCGACCGGCCGTGGCGCAGGCTCAGGAAGAAGGACCGGGACTGGCTGCTGTACACGGACGAGCAGCCCTCCGTGTACATCGAGCCGGAGGAGGATCGCGTCGACTACGGCTACCAGGGCAAGTTCTGGAGCGCCCGCAAGCACGTCATGCACGTCCTCGCCGACTCCAAGAGCGAGAAGATGCGCGAACGGGCGCTCCGGTTCGTCAGGAGTGTGCCCTGCCCGGAGTGTCACGGCAGCGGACTGCGACCCGAGGCGCTCGCCGTGACCTTCTCCGGACGTTCCATCGCCGAAATCAACGCGATGCCGCTGACCGAGGTCGTGGCGCTGCTGCGGCCCGTCGCGGGGCGGTCCGAGGCCGACGCCACCACGTCGACCGCCCGATCCGGGGAGACGACGGAGGTCGCGGTTCGGATCTGCGGCGATCTGGTCGCGCGGGTCGACGTCCTGCTCGACCTGGGCCTCGGATATCTCAGCCTCGGGCGCCGCTCGACGACCCTGTCGCCCGGCGAGGCGCAGCGGCTGCGGATCGCCACTCAGCTGCGCTCGGGGCTGTTCGGCGTCGTCTACGTCCTCGACGAACCCTCCGCGGGCCTGCACCCGGCTGACGCGGAACCGCTGCTGGACGTACTGGACCGCCTCAAGGCGGCGGGCAACTCGCTGTTCGTCGTGGAGCACGACATGGACGTCGTACGGCGGGCGGACTGGGTGGTCGACATCGGCCCCGGCGCGGGCGAGGGCGGCGGGCGCGTGCTGTACAGCGGCCCGGTCGCCGGTCTTGAGCGGGTGGGGGAGTCGGCCACGAGCCAGCACTTGTTCGGGCGCGCCGAGCCGCTCGATCACCGCCCGCGCAGACCCCACGGCTGGCTGCACCTGAGCGGCGTCTCCCGGCACAATCTGCACGACGTGTCCGTCGCCGTACCGCTCTGCGTACTGACGGCGGTGACGGGCGTGTCCGGTTCCGGAAAGTCGACGCTGGTGACGCAGGTGCTCGCCGAGGTCGTCCGCAGCCACCTCGGACTCGTACCCGAGGAGCCCGACGAGGCGCGGCTGGAGGTCGATGTCCAGGACGCATCGGGGGTCGAGTCGTTCGACCGGTTGGTCCGGGTCGATCAACGGCCCATCGGCCGAACTCCCCGGTCCAACCTGGCCACGTACACGGGGATGTTCGACGCGGTGCGCAAGCTGTACGCGGCGACGGACGAGGCCAGGGCGCGCGGCTACTCGGCCGGGCGGTTCTCCTTCAACGTGCCCGAAGGGCGGTGCGAGACCTGCCAAGGCGAAGGATTCGTCGCGGTGGAACTGCTCTTCCTGCCTGGCACCTACGCGCCGTGCCCGACCTGCCGGGGAGCCCGGTACAACGCCGAAACGCTGGAGGTCACCTACCGCGGCAAGAACATCGCGGAGGTGCTGGGGCTCTCCGTCGATGCCGCCGCCACGTTCTTGTCCGCCGTCCCGGCCGCCTTCCGCAGTCTGGAGACGTTGCGCGAGGTGGGACTGGGGTACCTGCGGCTGGGACAGCCCGCGACGGAGCTCAGCGGTGGTGAGGCGCAACGCATCAAGCTGGCCACTGAGCTGCAGCGGGCCCGCCGCGGCCACGCGCTCTACCTGCTCGACGAGCCGACGGCGGGGCTGCACCCCTCGGACGTCGCGCTGCTGCTGCGACAGCTGCACCGCCTCGTCGACGCCGGCAACACGGTCGTCCTCGTCGAGCACGATCTGGACACGATCGCCACCGCCGACTGGGTCATCGACCTTGGGCCGGGCGGTGGCGACGCGGGCGGGCGGGTGGTCGCGGCGGGCCCCCCGGCCAAGGTGGCGAGGGCCCGCCGCAGCGCCACCGCGCCCTATCTCGCGGCCCGACTCGCGCGCTCCTGACGACGGCGCGAGGGGCGCTGAGCACCGGTCAGCCGGGTTCGGGGCGCAGGGTCGCGCGCGTCGCCATGCAGAGTTCCAGCTTGTGGCGGATGTCGCTCGCGAGGTGTCCCGTCTGGGCCCGGTTCGGCGACGTGGCGCATCTTGAGGACGATGTGCTGGGAGATCTCCCGCAGGATGGCCCGGCCGGCTTCGGCGCGTAGGCCGGCCGGTGTGACGATGGTGCCGATCGCCCTGTAGATCGCCCTACTGGCGGGCCGGGCCCCCGACTGGTGGGCGCGGCAGCCCGTGGAGTCGACGCTCAGGTCCCACGTGATCGCACCTTTCGCGTCGGCCAGAAACTGGAGCCGGGTGAATCCGGTGCCAGGTGCCGTCCCCCTGTCGCCGGCGAAACAGGTCGTAGACCGCTCGCCACATCGCAGTCGTGCAGGTCGCACCCCGGGAGACCGTGGGGCGTCCGAGGAAGCTACGACGACTTCGTGGACCGCCTGCGCCGCGCCTTCGAGGAACTGCGACCGGGCGACCCGGCGGACGAGGCTACGACCCTGGATCCGCTCTCCTCCGAGCAGGCGGCCTCGGACCTGGCCGACCCGATCCGATCCGATCCGTGAGACCGTGGACCAAGGGGCCCAGCTGGTGACCGGCGGCCACCGCGTCGATCGCCCGGGCGCCTTCGGCGCACCGACGATCATCACCGGCGTCAAGCCGGGCATGCGCGCCTATCCCGAGGAACTCTTCGGCCCGGCCGCAGTGGTCTACCGGGCCGCAGACGAAGACGAGGCCCTCGCCCTCACCAACGACAGCCCGTTCGGTCTCGGTGGCTCCGTGCTCGGCGCGGACCTCGAACGGGCGCGGCGGGTGGCCCAGCGTGTGGAGACCGGCATGGTCTGGGTCAACCACCCCGATCCGCATCCGCGCAGGACAGCCAGAGCCGGTGTTGGAGTCTGTTCGGGTGGGTAGCTCCTTCAGGCCAATCCGGCTGCGATTCCGCATGGTCATCTTGCCGGTGAGCAGGAGAGATGGAACGAGTCGCCTACCCCCTTGGAGGGCAAGCACGATGGCAGACGACGTACGGCCGGGGAATGGGTCCGCGGCGGGCATGTCCGAGGGTGAACAGATCGCTGCGGCGCTGAACAGTCTTCCTGCCCCCATGGTGGTGGCCCTGAAGCAGTTGATGGTCTCGTTCGGGTTTCCTGCGACGGCTACCGTCAACGAGATGCCTCCAGGTGCTGCGCCCGCGCTGACCGCGATCGCGGACGCGTTCCACGGAAGCAGCTCGCGCGGGCAAGGGGTGGGCTCGCCGGGCGGCGGAACCCCGACCTTCCCGAACACGCCACCGCTTCCTCCGCCCCCGCCCGGCGTGATCACCGGCTAGCCGCAGCCCGGACAGGCCCCCTACCCCGCGACGTGCTGCGTCAGGCCGTAGCGCCTCTGGGACGCCCCGCCGCCCGCGCCCGGGCTCCACCTGGCTGGAGACACAAGAACCCGATGCGTTGGTCGACGACTTCGGGAGTGGCTTCCGGTGCCGCCTCCATGATCGATGTCGATGGGTTCGGGAGTCCTCATGCGGTCGGACGCGTCGCGCGGTTCGTCTCAGGGTTGTCGCGCCGCCGAAGTGGAGCGACGGTTGGCGGTGATCCGGGCACTTGCCGCTCCTCTTGATCGTTGCGAGGGTTGTGATCGAACTCAAGCGTGTCATAGCGACCCTCGCAGTTGCCCTTGTCGGCGCCGCGACCCTCACCTCGCCCAGTGTGGCCGCCGGTGTCGCCCTGTATGAGCCCACCCACGCAGGGCCGCGCGGGGTAAGCGGCCTGGCGGCACCCGCCGGCGCGACGGTCACGGAAGGGCAGGTCAAAGAGGTCGCACCCGGGGGCGTGATGACCTATCCGAGCGTCACCAGCTGCCTCACCGTGACTGTGCGGGTCAGGGGCGGCGGCCTCGTCGGTGCTCACGCCAGCCTGTTTCAGGTACCGGGGGAACTGCGATCCGATGAGATTCTGGGCGCGCTCAAGCAACTCGTCGACGGGCGCCCTGTGGCAGCGATCGAGGTCAGGGGGGCCGTTGGTGCCTGGCATCCGAGCTACTTCGTGAAAGCGCTGGAGAGCTACGGCGAGGGGGAGCAGGTGCCGATCCCCCAAGGCCCGGACTCCAACGGGATTGCCCAGGCGGTGTCCCGGGGACTCGGGCTGCCCCGCGGCCTTGTCACGGTCGAGGACGTGCCTGACGGGGACCAGATCATCAGGTGACGAAGCCGACCCTCACGCCAAGGGGCGGTGCGCCCCGCTGCTGCCCGAGAACCGGAGCTGCTTCACTCGATGATCACGACCACTGAGCAGAGCCCGGGGGATCGCCTTCCGTTCTCGTGAACACCGCCTCCTCGCCCAAGCGTACGACTCCCGATATCACGTCAAAACTGCGTCGCTGCTCGCCTAGACAGCAAGGCGGCGGGCGGTGCGCACCGGTGCGCACCGGTCTGCTTTCCGCCGGCTCTTCATCGTGGTCCGAAGCCAACTCGCTGATTCTGGCCCCGCGTGCACCCCCGGGTGCGAGATCGTCGCCCCCGGGGTCGCGGACCGCGGCTCGGTGCGATGGTGTGGGAGGTGAGTCACTGGAGCGTCTACGACGGCGCCGGCGCCCTCAAAGCCGCCCGCACCCTGGAACTCATCGCCCAGCGCACCGCGCACTGGCCGGCCCACGACGCCCCCCGCCACCGGGACCCACAGACGGTGGCCGCCGATCTCGGCCTGACGGTGGACGCGGCCCGCGGCCGGATGGCCCGCTTCGGGGGCCGGCACCCCACGGCTGACCGGCGGCCACCGGCCCACCCCGGCATGCCGGAGGCCCCGTCCCGTGGTTCTCGGCCGGGCGGCGAGCCCGTGATCCGAGTCGGAACCACGTATCGGAAGGCACAGATCATCGCGCTGCCGTATCGCGCGACGACCTGTGATCGTGAACAATTACACTCGCCCTCATGGCGCCCTGTGCAGGCACCATCGCGATTTCGGTCCGCGCACCGGAGCCCGGGCCGGTCGCCGCGGGCTTCGCCGACGAGAGGGCTCTCAGTGGGAACGGCAAGTACGGAACAACCTGAACCGCGCCAGCCTGTGATGGCTGATGTCGCGCGCGTCGCCGGGGTGTCACACCAGACGGTGTCGCGGGTACTCAACGGCGCGCCCCACGTCCGCCCCGGCACACGCGATCGGGTGCTCGCCGCCATCCGCGAGCTGGATTACCGCCCCAACGTGGCGGCTCGGGCCTTGGTCACCCGCCGATCCCAGACGCTCGGCGTGGTCAGTTTTGGCAGCGCGCTGTACGGACCGGCCTCCATGCTGGACGGCATCGAGCAGGCGGCGCGCAGTGCGGGCTACTTCGTCAGCGTGGCGAGCATCCGGTCGTTGGACACGCGCGCGGTGCAGGAGGCCGTGGACCGGCTCAGGGATCAAGGCGTCGAAGGCATCGTGGTGATCGCTCCGCAAACCCCGGCAGTGCGCGCGATCGCCCAGCTGTCCACGGCGGTGCCCGTGGTGGCGGTCGGGTCGGGCAGCGGGTCGCGCGTACCCACGGTCTCCGTCGACAACGAGGCGGGCGCCCACGCCGTCACCCGACACCTGCTCGACCTCGGACACCTCACGGTCCACCACATCGCCGGCCCGCCGGGATGGCTGGAGACCACGGCCCGGCAGGCCGGGTGGCGCAGGGCACTGGAGGAGGCATGCGCCCCTGTGCCCGAGGCGCATGCAGGGGACTGGAGCGCCCGCGCCGGATACGAGGCCGGCCTTCGGATCGCAGGGGACACCAGCGTCTCCGCGGTTTTCTGCGCGAACGACCAACTGGCGCTGGGCCTGCTGCGCGCGCTGTACGAAGCGGGCCGGGCGATCCCCGGGGACATCAGCGTGGCGGGTTTCGACGACATCTCCGAAGCCGCCTACTTCGCTCCGCCGCTGACGACGGTCCGACAGGACTTCGCCGAACTGGGCAGGCGTGCACTGGAGTTGCTGGTCGACGAGTTGACCGGAGACGACCGCCCGACCGGTGCGGGCGGCAGGGAGCGGGGCGGTGCGCCGGAGTCCGCGAGCCGGCACGTCCTGGTACCCACGGAGATAGTGCTGCGCCGCAGCACGGGTCGCCCGAGCCGGTAGTACTGCGCAGACCCGGGCGTTCGCGCAGGTCAGGGAGCCCTCAGGTGCCAGAGGTGGTCCGGGGGCGGGGGGTCAAGATTGGGTAACGCTGTGCGCGTGGGCTCTTGTGGAGCTTCGTTGTTAACGCTCACAATCTGACCTCAGGGTAGCCCGCGGGCCACCGTCCCCCTGTCGCCCGGGTGCCGTCCCGGGACGCTGGGCTCCGTACCAAGGATGTGAACGTGACCCCGTCCCACCCCTCCGCCGCCCGGGATGCCGTGCGCTACGTCGTCGGTGTCGACTTCGGCTCGCTGTCCGGCCGCGCGGTGGTGGTCCGCGTCCACGACGGTGAGGAGCTCGGCTTCGCCGTCCACACGTACCGCCACGGCGTCATCGACCGTGAACTGCCCACCACCGGGGCCACCTTGCCACCCGATTGGGCGCTCCAGCATCCGGACGACTGGCGCGAGGTGCTGCGCACCGCAGTCCCGGACGCCATCGCCTCCGCCGGCGTGGACCCCGGGCTCGTCATCGGCATCGCGACCGATTTCACCGCCTGCACGGTCCTGCCCGTACGGCGCGACGGGCAGCCGCTCTCCGAGACCGGGCTGGGCCACCGCCCGCACGCCTGGCCCAAACTGTGGAAGCACCACGCCGCCCAGGGTCAGGCCGACCGGATCAACGAGCTGGCCCACCTGCGGGCCGAGAAGTGGATCGCCCGCTACGGCGGCAGGGTCTCGGCCGAGTGGCAGTTCGCGAAGGCGCTGCAGGTGCTGGAGGAGGACCCGCAGACGTACGCGGCGACCGAGCGCTGGATCGAGGCGGCCGACTGGATCGTCTGGCAGCTCACGGGCACCGAGACTCGTAACACGTGCACCGCCGGCTACAAGGGAATCCACCAGGACGGCAGGTACCCGAGCGAGGCCTACCTCGCCTCCCTGCACCCGGACTTCGGGGACTTCGCCCGTACCCGCCTGGAGCATCCGCTCTCCCCGTTGGGCTCCCGCGCCGGCTCGCTCACCGCGCAGGCCGCCGCCTGGACGGGCCTTCCCGAGGGCATCGCGGTCGCCGTGGGCAACGTCGACGCCCACGTCGCGGCCTCCGCGGCCCAGGCCGTCGAGAACGGCCGACTGCTCGCGGTCATGGGGACCTCCACCTGCCACGTGGTGAACGGTGCCACGCTCGCCGACGTCCCCGGGATCTGCGGCGTCGTGGACGGCGGGATCGTCGACGGTGCGTACGGCTACGAGGCGGGGCAGAGCGCGGTCGGCGACATCTTCGCCTGGTGGCTCGCCCAGGGCGTCCCGGCCGGTTACCAGGCCGAGGCCGAGGCCCGCGGCGAGGACCTGCACCAGCTGCTGACCCGCAAGTGCGCCGACCAGCCCGTCGGCGGCCACGGTCTGATCGCCCTCGACTGGATGAACGGCAACCGCTCCACCCTGGTGGACCACCACCTCTCCGGCGTCATCGTCGGGCTCACCCTGGCGACGCGGCCGGAGGAGATCTACCGCGCTCTGCTGGAGGCCACCGTCTTCGGCACCCGCACCATCGTCGACGCCCTGGAACAGGGCGGTGTACCGGTGCATGAGTTCATTGTCACCGGCGGCCTGAAGAAGAACGCCCTGCTGATGCAGATCCACGCCGACGTGCTCCGCCGCCCGGTGTCCCTCGCCACCTCCGCCCAGGGCCCGGCACTCGGCGCGGCCATCCACGCGGCCGTGGCCGCCGGCGCCCACCCCGACGTACGAGCCGCCGCGGCGGCCATGGGCCGTGTCCAGCGGGCCGCCTACGTGCCGGACCCCGCACGGGCCGACGCCTACGACGCGCTGTACGCGGAGTACCGCGCCCTGCACGACCACTTCGGCACCGGCCCCGACAAGCAGCTCCACCGGCTGCGCGCCCTGCGCAACGCCGCCTTGACCGCATCGACCGCCCCGACTGCCCGAACCGAGAGGCCCTGACTGCCCATGACGTCACCGATCGAGCAGCTGCGCCGCGAGGTCAGCGACCTGCACCAGGAACTGGTCCGCTACGGCCTCGTCGTCTGGACGGCGGGGAACGTCTCCGCCCGCGTACCGGGCGAGGACCTGATGGTGATCAAACCCAGTGGCGTCCCCTACGAGGACCTGGCCCCCGAGCGCATGATCCTCTGTGACCTGGACGGGAACGTGGTCGAAGGCGACTACGCCCCCTCCTCCGACACCGCCGCGCACGCCTACGTCTACCGGCACATGCCGCAAGTGGCGGGCGTGGTGCACACCCATTCCACCTACGCCTGCGCCTGGGCGGCGCGCGGCGAGGCCGTCCCCTGTGTGCTGACCGCCATGGCCGACGAGTTCGGAGCCGAGATCCCCGTCGGTCCCTTCGCGCTGATCGGAGACGACTCCATAGGCCGGGGCATTGTCGAGACCCTCGACGGACACCGCTCGCCCGCCGTCCTGATGAAGAGCCACGGAGTCTTCACCGTGGGCAAGGACGCCAAGGCGGCGGTCAAGGCGGCCGTGATGTGCGAGGACGTCGCCCGTACCGTTCACATCTCACGCCAGTTGGGCGAACCGCTGCCCCTCGCGCAGAGCGACATCGACGCACTGAACCACCGCTACCAGAACGTGTACGGCCAGAAGGCCGGCCGGTGAGGAGCTTTTCCGTGGCAACACTCGAAGAACGCGAAGTGTGGTTCCTGACCGGCAGCCAGTCCCTCTACGGGGACGAGACCCTGCGCCAAGTGGCCCGGCAGTCGCAGCAGATAGCCGAAACTCTCCAGGGCGACCCCGGCATCCCCGTCCGCATCGTCTGGAAGCCCGTCCTCACCGACGCCGAGGCGATCCGCCGCATCTGTCTGGAGGCGAACTCCGATGACGCCTGCATCGGGCTCATCGCGTGGATGCACACGTTCTCCCCGGCCAAGATGTGGATCGCCGGCCTGGACGCGCTGGGCAAGCCCCTTCTCCACCTCCACACCCAGGCCAACGTGGCCCTGCCCTGGTCGTCCATCGACATGGACTTCATGAACCTCAACCAAGCAGCCCACGGGGACAGGGAGTTCGGCTACATCCAGACCCGCATCGGAGTGACCCGCAAGACGATCGCAGGCCACGTGAGCGACCCGTCCGTGGCCGCGCGCATCGCTTCGTGGGTCCGGGCGGCCGCCGGGCGGGCCGAGATGCGCGGCCTCAGGCTGGCCCGATTCGGCGACAACATGCGGGACGTGGCCGTCACGGAAGGCGACAAGGTGGAGGCGCAGTTGCGCTTCGGTGCCTCCGTCAACACCTACGGGGTCAACGACCTCGTCGAGGTCGTCGACGGCACCCTGGAGGCCGATGTCACCGAACTCGTCAAGGAGTACGAGGACACCTACCGGGTCGCGCCCGAACTGCGGCCCGGCGGAGACCGACACGCCTCGCTGCGCTACGCCGCGCGCATCGAGCTGGGCATGCGCGCGTTCCTCACCGCAGGCGGATTCCGCGCCTTCACCACCAACTTCGAGGACCTCGGGGGCCTGCGACAACTGCCGGGGCTGGCCGTGCAGCGTCTGATGGCCGACGGGTACGGCTTCGGTGGGGAGGGCGACTGGAAGACATCGGTCCTGCTGCGCACGCTCAAGGTGATGTCGCAGGGGCTGCCGGGCGGGGTGTCCTTCATGGAGGACTACACCTACCACCTGGAACCCGGTCGGGAACTGATCCTCGGCGCGCACATGCTTGAGGTCTGCCCGACGATCGCGGCCGCGGTTCCCTCCTGCGAGATTCACCCGCTGGGGATCGGCGGCCGGGAGGATCCCGTCCGCCTGGTCTTCGACGCGCACACCGGTCCGGCGGTGGTCGTCGGGCTCGCCGACATGGGTGACCGGTTCCGCCTGGTCGCCAACGAGATCGACGTGGTCGAGCCCGCCGAGCCCCTGCCGAACCTGCCGGTGGCCCGGGCCGTGTGGCAGCCCCGACCGGACCTGCGGACCTCGACCGAGGCCTGGCTGATCGCCGGAGCCCCGCACCACACCGTGTTGTCGAGCGGCGTCGGCACCGGGGAACTGGGTGACCTCGCGGACATGCTCGGCACGGAGTTGCTGGTCATCGACGGGGACACCGGCATCCGCCGGTTCACGCAGGAGATGCGCTGGAACCAGGCCTACCATCGGCTGGCGCAGGGCTTCTGACGCCTGCCGTACCGGCGCCCGCCGCTCAGAACAGACAGGCACCGTCTGCTGCGATTCGCAGCGCACCCACGTGCCCCAGAGCGCCGGCGGCGACCCGATGGGCCCGTACACCTACAAGAACATGCTGACCGGCAGCAATCTGGTCCCCGGCGGATGGCTGATCGACGCGAGCCTGCTGCGGGCCGGCGGAAAGCTGTACCTCCTCGGCAGCGGGTTCATCAACGGCAGCCGACAGAGTCTGGTGATCGCCCCGCTGGGCAACCCCTACACCCTCAGCGGTCCGTTCCGGGTGATCTCCAGTCCCACCCTGAGCTGGGAGACCCAAGGCGGATCGGTCAACGAGGGCCCCGAACCGCTCTACCACGAAGGCCGGACCTTCCTCAGCTACTCCGCCTCCAACTGCAACACGCCGGACTACAAGCTGGGCCGACTGGAGCTCACCGGAGCCGACCCCCTCAGCGCCGCGTCGTGGACCAAAGCACCCGCCCCGGTGTTCCAACGGAGTGACGCGGCCGGAGTGTACGGGCCGGGCCACAACGGATTCTTCACCTCCCCGGACGGCACGGGGAACTGGCTCCTGTACCACGCCAACGACACCACCGCCGGAGGCTGCGACAACAAGCGCACCACACGGGCCCAGAAGTTCACCTGGCGTCCGGACGGCACACCGGACTTCGGTACCCGCCTTCAAGAGCAGCGCCACCTTCCGCCTGGAATAGCGGCGCCGAGGCCGCGCCCACCACCCTCCGGTCGCGTGGGCGGGGACCTCAACCGTTCGTCAGGAGCTGTTCCGTCCAAATGGTCTTGCCGGCCGCCGTGTACCTGCTGCCCCAGCGGTGGGTGAGCTGTGCGATGAGGAACAGGCCGCGGCCGCCTTCATCGGTGAGCTGCGCCCGGCGCAGATGCGGCTGCGTCTGGCTCGGGTCGGAGACCTCGCAGATCAGCACGCGGTCCTTGATCAACCGCAGGCCGACCGGACCGCCCGCGTACCGGATGGAGTTGGTGACCAGCTCGCTGACGATCAGCTCCGTGGTGAAGACCAGGTCCTCCAGGCCCCAGGTGGTGAGCCGGTCCGAGACGAGCTCGCGTGCCCGCGCGACGAGGGAAGGGTCGGCGGCCAGCTCCCACGCGGCGGTGGCATCCGCGGGCACCTCCCTGACGCGCACCACCAACAGTGCCAGGTCGTCGTCCGGCGGCTCGTGCAACAGGGCGCCCAGGATGTCGTGCCCGATCTCGGTGACCGGCAGCCCGCTGTCGGCGCCGTCCCGGACACCCGCCCCGAGGGCCTCCAGGCGTTGTTCCGGCCCGCCGGTGTCCCTGCCGAGCGCTCCACCGTGGAAAGCCAGCACATCCCCGGTCCCCAGGCGCAGTTCCACCGGTTCGAACGGCTGCCCGCCGGTGCCCAGGACCGGTCCGGGGCGGTACGTCACCGGACCGCTCCCGGGCCGACCCCTCGCGGCCAGCAGGGGCGGCGGGTGACCGGCTCCCGCCAGTACGCAGGTGCGGGACACCGGGTCGTAGGTGGCGTAGAGACAGGTGGCGCCGGTCAGCGCGCTCGGCGCGTCCGTCTCCGGTTCCTGGCGGTCGTCGTCCTCGATGAAGCGCACCACGAGGTCGTCGAGGTGGGCCAGCAGCTCGTCCGGACTGAGGTCCAGATCGGCCAGGGTCTGTACCGCGGACCGCAGCCGGCCCATCGCCGCCGTGGCGTTCAGTCCGTGCCCGGCCACCGTGCCCATGACGAACGCCAGCCGCGTCGAGGGGAGCTGGATGACGTCGAACCAGCTGCCGCCGAGGGCCGGGCTCGCGCCGGCGGGTACATGCACCCCGAAGGTCTCCGCGCCGGTGACGTCCATGACGGGCCTCGGCAGGAGACTGCGCTGCAGGGCCTGCGCGGTGCGGCGCTCACGGGTGTAGCGGCGCGCGTTGTCCATGCTCAGCGACGCCCGAGAACCGATCTCCTCGGCGAGGGCCGCGTCCTCCTGGTCGAACGGACGGCGCTCCGCGGTGCGCCACAGGACCAGGGCTCCGAGAACCGCGCCGCGCGCCTGCAACGGGATCAGCATGAGGGAGGCGGCCTGAGGCGGAAGGATCAACCGCGTACGTTCCTCCTCGCCCGAGAGGACAGCGCGGAGCTCGGTCAGGTCGGGGAGGAAGACCGCGGAACCCCCGCGCAGGTGAATGCTCTCCACACTCCGCAGACGGATGGTGTCGCCCACGGAGTGGATCTCGGGCGGCCAACGCCCGTCGGCGGCTCTCACGGCGACGCGTCGCATCGGCGCTCCGGTGGCCATCTCTCCCGGCTCCTCGCCGATCAGCACCGGTTCGGTGAGGTCGACGGCCGCGAGGTCGGCGAACGCGGGAACGAGTACCCCGACCAACTGCTCGGCGTCGCGCACCATGTCGAGGGAGCTGCCGATCTCCGAGGCGGCCGCGTTGAGCAGCGCCAGCCGCTCGGCGGCCCGCCGGTCCGCCGGCGGCAGGGGAGGGGCCCGACGCACGTCACCGGCCACCGCCACCGGTACGGGGTGATCCGGGTCGGCGGGGCGCAGGCGCAGCAGGAACCGCGCCGACGAGCCCTCCAACAGGGTGATGATGTCGACGTCGGCCTCCAGCAGGCCGCCGTCCGGTCGCAGCAGGCGGGCCCGGGCGCTGCGCCTGGCGCCTCCTACGGCTCCGGCGACCAGGCGGGCCCACAGGCCCCGATCCTCGAAGAGCAGCTCCGCGCCCTGCGGTCCGGCGCCGGGCGCACCGACACCCTCCGGTACACCCAGCAGCCTCGCCGCCGAACGTGTGCCCGTCAGGACGTTGCAGGCGGCGTCGAGTACCAGAACAGCCGTGGGGAACTCCGCTGTGGTGACGCGTTCACCCGGGCCGTTGTCGCTCACGCGTGTCTCACTCCGGCAGGATCGAGGGCGCTCCTGATCCCATTGAACACCTCCCGCGCGGCGTGCGCGCGCCGGTGGCGGACCCGCAGGCGGATCCGCCACCGGCGCCCCTGAGGCGTCGCCGGCGACGGGACGTCACCGCCCGCGGCGCCGGGCTACCGCAGCGGCGGGTAGGCGTTGCGCATCAGTTCCTGGAACTGGGCGGAGAACCACCGGCCCGATACGGGAGCAGCCGGCAAGGCTCCCGACGGGTTGAACCCGTTCCGCGGGTTTCCCCCGTACGTCGGATCGCACATCCGGTCGAATCCCTTGCCCTCGTCGTTGGGGATCTGGCTGCTGGAGCCGTCGGACTCGCCGGGCGGCTTCATCCACACGTAGGCGTCGATCCCCGGGGCGGGCAGCGCCGTCGGACGCTCGCCGAGCCCCGCCCCGGACTGGTTGCACCAGTTCCCGACGTGGATGCGACGGTCGAAGCGGCCTCCGTCGACATATGTGTCGACGGAGGCCGGGGAGCCGGGGCCGCCGGGCCTGGCGGCGCCACCCCAGCCATTGCGGGAGGTGTCGATGAGCATGCCGATCCCCGGGTCGAAACCGACGGAGACGAGTGTGGCGCGGAAGGCCTGCGCGAAGGAGAGTTCGTCCACGTAGCGGTTCCAGTCCACCCACTTCGACTCGCGGACCGACTTGCCGGCGACCGAGTCGCCGACCGAGAAGTGCTCCTCCTTCAGAGCGCTGTAGTTGGCGGTGTTGGTGATGAACCCGTGAACGGAGGCGACGGTGCCGCCATCGGCTGTGGCGGCCTGCTTGAACAGGTCGGCCGAGGGACCGAGGTTGTCGTCCCAGCCGATCCACCCGTGATGCCCCGCGTCGACGTAGTTGTAGACGTTCGGGACGCCTCCGAACTTCTTGAGGGCGTACCCGACGCCCTTCACGTAGTTGCCGTTGGCCTTCATCGTGTCGCACTGCGGGGTGGCGGTCGGTCGGCTGCCGGTGTTGGTGACGAGATTGGGGAGGGAGTCGATCTCGACCGTGGTGACGATGCGCAGGGTGGCGTACTTGGGGTCGCCCAGTATCGCCGCGATCGGGTCGATGTACCGTGCCTTGTACGCGTCGATCTCGTCCGCCTTCAGCTCCCCGTTGGAGGCGAGGGCCGCGCAGTCGCGGCCGGGAAGGTTGTAGATCACGAGCTGGACGACCAGCTCGCCCGCTCCCTTCTGTCGCAAGGCCTCGTCGAGGTGCGCGCGCAGCCCCATGCTGCTCGGGCTGCCGGTGATGGCGGCGATCCTGTCCAG
Source organism: Streptomyces sp. NBC_01426 (assembly GCF_036231985.1). GTDB lineage: Bacteria > Actinomycetota > Actinomycetes > Streptomycetales > Streptomycetaceae > Streptomyces. The sequence goes on along the minus strand of NZ_CP109500.1, from coordinate 150,040 downwards.
CCACACGCCGGTCGGTTGGCCGGAGATCCTGCTGCCGCCGGGCTCGGCGGCGGCCTTCGCCGACCATTCGGGGTTCACGTAGACCGATGCTCCGCGATACGGGTTGTCGACACGGGTCCCGGGCGGGCCGGTCGGGCCGGGCGGGTTCGTGGGGCCGCCGGGGACGCCGCCGCAGGTGACGCCGTTCAGTTGGAAGGCGGCCGGTAGGGGATTGGCGCCGTTGAACGAGGCGTTGAATCCGAACGTGGCCGAGGCGCCGGTGCCCAGCGATCCGTTGTAGGCGGCGTTGTTGGCGGTGACTGCGGCCCCGCTCTGCGTCAATCCGGCGTTCCAACCCTGGGTGACCTGCTGGTTTCCGGCGAAGGACCACTCCAGCTGCCAGCTCTGGACGGCCGTGCCGGTGTTCGTGACAGTGACCGCGGCGGTGAAGCCGGAGGCCCACTGGTTCTGGACGGTGTAGTCCACCCTGCAGCCGGCGGCCGTTCCCGCGCCGCCGGACACGGCGGTCGCGGTACCGGTGGCCGCGGCGACGAGTGCCGCGGCCGCCAGTAAGGCGGTACGGGGACGGGGAGACGTCGTGGAGGTCATGGGGTGTCCTTTCCTTCGTGTGCGGGGAGGGCGCGCAGACGGTCGCGGAGCCCGATGCCGAAGGCCGTGGGAGCGCCCTCGTAGGAGCTGATCAGGGCGGGGCCGGAGGAGCAGTCCCACGTGTTCCAGGTCCAGCCGAGATAGGACAGCCCACGGCCGTCGAACCACCGCATCACCCGGTCGATGAAGGCGTGCGAGCAGGTGTTCTCACCGATCTCGCCGGCCACGACGGGAAGTTCTGCCGCGAGGGGCCCGAGCACCGAGTCCCAGCAGGCCTCGTCGGCACAGGCGTTGAAGTTGTAGACGTGCCAGGCGGCGGCGAGATTGCCGATCGGGTCGTGCGGTCGGTGCGCCCACCATTGGCCGAGGTCGTTGGCGTACGCGATTCCGGCCGCCAGGATCAGGTTCCGCGCGCCGGTGGCCCGTACCGCATCGATGAGGTCCTGCATGCCCGCCACCTCGTAGCCGATGCCGGGACAGGTGCCGCCGTCCCGCCAGCAGCTCCAGGCCTGGGCTGGGGTGGAGCCGGCACGGTCCGGATAGGGCTCGTTGAACAGGTCGAGGACGACGGCGGGGTCGCCTTTGAAGGCGTTGGCGACCGAGGTCCAGAAGGCCGGCGCGTGCCGGGCGTCCGGCATGGGCTTCTGGCAGGCGGCGTGGATGTCGGCGCAGCCGGCGGAGTTACCGGTGTACTGCCCCCAGGACCAGTGCAGTTCGACGACCGGGGTCATGCCGTGGTCCTCGATGCGCCGCACGAGGGCGGTCACCGCGTCGCGGTAGCGGGCCCCGGCGTACTCGGGCCTGATGTTGTCCAGGCCGAGCCAGCACTCCTCGTTGAGGGGGATGCGGACCGTGTTGACGTTCCAGTCGGCGATGACCGCGATGGCGTGGTCGTCCACGGGACCGTCGAAGATCCCGTGGCCCTGGATGCACATGAACTCGCCACCCGAGCGGTTGACTCCGACCATACGGCGGGTGGCGCCGGACGCGTCGACGAGTTTGTTATCGCTCACATGAAGGGCGGGTGGATCCACTACCGGTGTGGGTGTCGGCGGCTGGGTCGGGTCACCGGCAACGGTGGCACAGGTGTTTCCGTTGAGTGCGAAGGTCGTGGGTGCCGGGTTTCCTCCCGAGCGGGAGGCCAGGAAACCGAGTGTGGCGCTCGACCCGGTGCCGAGTCCGCCGTTCCACGTTTCGTTGACCGCCGTCGCGGTATGCGAACTCTGCGTCCACTGCGCGTTCCAGCCCTGGCTGACCTTCTGGGTGCCGGGAAAATCGAAGGTGAGTGTCCACCCGGACAGCGGTGCCCCCTTGTTGGTGAGGGTGACCGCGCCCTGGAAGCCCTGGTCCCAGGTGTGGGTGACGGCGTATTCGACGACGCAGGCGGGCGCGGCCGCGGCCGCCGGAAGAGGGGGGAGGGGCAAGGCACTCACGAGGGCGAGGGCCGCGCCCACGAGTAATGCGGGCATGTGCGGGGGGTGTCGCATGAGCGACTCCTTGCAGCTCAGACGCCTGCGTGACGCAGCGTCAACTGTCGGAATCGCTCCCACTGGTAAGGCTGGACCATAGCGCGTGGCCCCGCCGGTGAACAGAGCCGTGCGCAGCTTCGTCACGGCGCTGCCTCGTTTTCTTCGCCGACTCGCGCATCTTGACCGCACGCTCCGCCCGGGAGCATGGTGGGAGCGCTCCCACTGGTGCTTCACCTCGTTCCGTCGTCCCACAGACGCCTCCATCCCCCTGGGAGGTGGCGGCTTCCGCGTTCTGACACAGGAAGGCGAACGGATCGCCCCGGCCGCGGGCCGGGGCGAACCGTGGTCGAGCGGCGACCTTCAGGAGCCGACCTTGCGCTTGTTCCACACGTCGAAACCGACCGCCGCCAACAACACGAGCCCCTTGATGACCTGCTGGTAGTCGGTGCCGATGCCGACGAGTGACATGCCGTTGTTCAGCACGCCCAGCACGAGACCGCCGATGATGGCGCCGAGCACGGTGCCGACACCGCCGGAAGCGGAGGCGCCGCCGATGAAGGCCGCTGCGATCGCCTCCAGTTCGAAGTTGATGCCCGCCTGCGGCGTACCCGCGTTGAGGCGGGCCGCGAAGACCAGCCCGGCCAGCGCCGCCAGGACGCCCATGTTGACGAAGGCGAGGAAGACGATCCGCTTGCTCTTGACGCCGGACAGCCTGGCGGCGGGCTCGTTGCCGCCGATGGCGTACGTGTGGCGTCCCAGGACGGAGTTGCGCATCACGTATCCGAAGGCGACCAGGAGCACCCCGAGGATGAGCAGCACGATCGGGAAGCCGTGGTAGCTCGCGAGCAGCAGGGTGAAGACCGTCACCGCGGTGGTGATCGCCGCCAGTTTGACGAGGAACAGGCCGGTGGGCAGCAGCCGCAGGCCGTAGGAGGCGGCCTGGCGGCGGCCCCGGAGCTCCTGTACGACGGCCAGCGCGAGCACGCCGAAGCCCAGCAGCAGGGTGAGGTTGTGGTAGTTCGTGTGCGGGCCGGCCTCCGGTAGGAAGCCGCTGCTGATCTGACGGAAGCCCTGCGGGAAGGGGGCCACCGACTGGCCCTGGAGCAGGATCTGCGTCCCGCCCCGGAAGAGCAGCATGCCCGCGAGGGTCACGATGAACGACGGGATGCCCACGTAGGCGATCCAGAAGCCCTGCCATGCTCCGGCCGCGGCCCCTATGAGGAGCGCGACGGCGGAAGCCACGGGCCAGGATATGTCGTGCTGCACCATCATCACCGCGGCGGCGGCTCCGACGAAGGCGGCCAGAGAGCCGACCGACAGATCGATGTGGCCGGCGATGATGACGATCATCATCCCGATGGCCAGGATCAGGATGTAGCCGTTCTGCTGGATCAGATTGGTGACGTTGAGCGGCTTGAGCAGTGTTCCGTCGGTCCAGATCTGGAACAGTACGATGATCAGCGCGAGGGCGACCAGCATGCCGTACTGCCGGATGTTGCCGCGCAAGAGGTGCACGAGGAGGGCGCGCGGACCTTCCGGTGTGCCGCTGCCCTTGCTCCCGTCGGGGGCGGCGCCCCCGGCGTCAAGGGCGGGGTCCTGGATCTGGGTCATGCGTCACACCTGCTCGTTCTGGGTTGCGGCGCCCACGGTCATGAGGCGCATGAGGGATTCCTGGGTCGCGTCCGCTCGGGTCGTCTCACCGGTGATGCGCCCCTCGGCCATGGTGTAGATGCGGTCGCACAAGCCGAGCAGCTCCGGCAGTTCGGAGGAGATCACCAGCACGGCCTTGCCCTGGGCTGCGAGTTCCGCGATCACCGCGTAGATCTCGGCCTTCGCACCGATGTCGATGCCCCGGGTCGGCTCGTCGAGGATGAGCACCTCGGGATCGGAGAAGATCCACTTGCTGAGGACGACCTTCTGTTGGTTTCCGCCGCTGAGCTTGCCGGTCTCCCCGAACACCGAGGGCGCCTTGATGTTCATGGTCCTGCGGTACCTCTCCGCCACACGGGTCTCCTCGTGCTCGTTCACCCAGCCCCGGCGGGAGACCTTGCCGAGCGCGCTCAGCGAGATGTTGCGACGGATGTCCTCCGAGAGGTTGAGCCCGAGGTGCTTGCGGTCTTCGGTGACGTACGCGAGGCCGTGGGCGATCGCCTCGGGGACCGTGCGGGTACGTATCTCCTTGCCGTCGAGCAGGACCCGGCCGCCGGTGCGGCGTCCGTAGGAGCGGCCGAAGACGCTCATCGCGAGCTCGGTCCGGCCCGCGCCCATCAGGCCCGCCATGCCGACGATCTCGCCGCGCCGGACCGTGATCGACGCTCCGTCGACCACCTTGCGGTGCACGTCGATCGGGTGCAGGACGGTCCAGTCCTCGACGGTCAGCGCGACTTCGCCGATGTCCGGAGTGCGCTCGGGATAGCGGTGCTCCAGGTCGCGGCCCACCATCGCGCGGATGATGCGGTCCTCGGAGATGCCCTCGGCTTCGACCGAGATGGTCTCGATGGTGCGGCCGTCGCGCAGGATGGTCACGGCGTCGGCGACGCGCGCGATCTCGTTCAGCTTGTGCGAGATGACGATGCAGGCGATGCCCTGGGCCTTGAGCTCGATGATGAGGTCGAGCAGTTTGCGACTGTCCTCGTCGTTGAGCGCGGCCGTGGGTTCGTCCAGGATCAGCAGCTTGACCTCCTTGGCGAGGGCCTTGGCGATCTCGACGAGTTGCTGCTTGCCCACGCCGATGTCCGCGACGCGGGTCTGTGGGTTGTCCGGCAGACCCACGCGTTCGAGCAGGGATTGGGCGTGGGTGAGCGTTCGGTGCCAGCTGATGAAGCCACGCGAGGCGTGTTCGTTGCCGAGGAAGATGTTCTCGGCGATGGACAAGTAGGGTATGAGCGCAAGTTCCTGATGAATGATCACAATGCCGCGTCGCTCGCTGGCCCGGATGTCGCCGAAGACGCAGGGTTCGCCCTGGAACCGGATCTCGCCCTCGTAGGAACCGTGCGGGTGCACGCCGCTGAGAACCTTCATCAGGGTGGACTTGCCTGCCCCGTTCTCGCCGCAGATGGCGTGGACCTCGCCGGCGGCGACGTTCAGATTGACGTCCGACAGTGCCTTGACGCCGGGGAAGGACTTGCTGATCGACCGCATCTCAAGGACGGGTCCGGCCATGGTGGTGGGTCCGTTCGACTGGGGGTGATGCGGCGGGCGGGTCGGGGCGGCGCCGCATCACCGGCTCTTCGGCCCCGGTGGGTGGGCCCGGGGGCGGCTAGGCCGTTTCCTTCGGATCATCTGATCGTTGGTTGATGTGTGTCGTTGACTGACGCGCAGTGGGCGCGGATCGAGCCGTTGCTGCCGGAGCGGACGCCGAAGCGGGGTGGGCGGTGGCGTGATCACCGGCAGGTGATCGACGCGATCGCGTTCAAGTACCGGACCGGGACACCGTGGATGGACCTGCCCGAGCACTTCGGGTCGTGGAAGGGAGCCCACAACCGGCTGCGGAAGTGGGCCGCGGACGGGACCTGGGAGAAGGTCTTCACCGCCCTGCTCGCCCAGGCCGACGCCGAAGGCGATTTGGACTGGGTCGTCGCGGTCGACTCCACCATCGTCCGTGCCCATCAGCACGCCGCCGGGGCCCGTCAAAAGGGGCCCCGGACGGCGAGCCCGCCGACCATGCCCTCGGACGGTCCCGCGGCGGACTGACCACGAAAATCCATCTGGCCGCCGACAACCGCTGCCGGCCTCTGGCCTTCCTCATCACACCCGGCCAGGCCGGTGACGCACCCGCGTTCCCAAAGGTCATGGCCCGATTACGGGTTCCGCGGCCGGTCGGCAGGCCGAGAGAGCGACCGGACGTGGTCCTGGCCGACAAGGCCTACTCGTCCCGCGCGATCCGCTCCCACCTGCGGCGCCGCGGAATCCGGGCGGTGATCCCACAGCCCGCCGACCAGGCCGCCAACCGCAAACGTCTCGGCCGACTCGGCGGCCGTCCCCCCGCCTTCGACCGCGAGGCCTACAAGCAGCGGAACACCGTCGAGCGCTGCATCAACAAGCTCAAACAATGGCGCGGCCTGGCCACCCGCTACGACAAGACCGCCACCATCTACCTCGCCGGACTCCACCTCGCAGCCATCTTCATCTGGTCAGCGAGATGATCCGAAGGAAACGGCCTAGTTCAGCTGGCCGGCGGTGTACTGCCCGGAGTCGACGAGCAGCTTCCGGTAGTTCTCCTTGTCGACGCTGACCGGCTGCAACAGGTAGGAGGGAACGACCTTCACCCCGTTGTCGTATTGCTTGGTGTCGTTGACTTCGGGCTTTCGGCCGGTGAGCAGTGCGTCACCCATCTGCACGGCCACCTTGGCGAGTTCGCGGGTGTCCTTGTACACGGTCTGGGTCTGTTCGCCGGCGATGATGGACTTCACGGAGGCGAGTTCGGCATCCTGGCCGGTGACGATGGGCAGCGGCTTGCCCGCCCCGCCGTAGCCGACTCCCTTGAGGGAGGACACGACGCCGATGGATATGCCGTCGTAGGGCGAGAGCACCGCGTCGACGGTGGCGGACGAGTAGGCCTTGCTGAGCAGGTTGTCCATCCGGGACTGGGCCACGCCGCCGTCCCAGCGCAGGGTGGCCGCCTGGGCGAACTCCGTCTGGCCGCTCCTGACCACGAGCTTCTTGGCATCGATGTGGGGCCGCAGGACGCTCATGGCGCCCTGGTAGAAGAACGCGGCGTTGTTGTCGTCCGGCGATCCGGCGAAGAGCTCGATGTTGAAGGGGCCCTTGCCGTCCCGGAGACCGAGCCGGTCGGTGATGTACGTGGCCTGCAGGACGCCGACCTTGTAGTTGTCGAAGGTGGCGTAGTAGTCGACGTCCCCGGTACCGCGGATCAGGCGGTCATAGGAGATGACCCGGATCTTCGCGTCGGCGGCCTTCTGGAGCACGTCGCTGAGCGAGGAGCCGTCGATCGGGGCGATCACCAGAAGCTTGGCACCCTTGGTGATCATGTTCTCGACCTGGGCGACCTGGTTCTCCACGACGTTGTCGCCGAACTGGAGGTCCGTCTTGTAGCCCTTGGCCTGGAATTGCTTGACCATGTTGGCGCCGTCGTTGATCCAGCGTTCGGAGGACTTGGTCGGCATGGCGATCCCGACCAGGCCCCCCTTGGCGTCGCCCCCGTCCGCATCGCTCCCGGCGCCGTTCGCGCTCTGGCCGCAACCCGCCAGTGTCAGGCCGAGGGCCGCCACAACGAAACCTGTCGAGATTCTTCGCACGATTCCTCCAGTGATACGCCGCGACTCGGCGTGACGAGGGGCCCGGCCTGGCGCGGCCCGGGTGTTTCCGGTCGGCGCCGTGGGCTGTGCCGGCCGGGGGGTGCATGACCCGGCCGCACTCCTCTGGCCTGGCGTTACAAGAGTGTTAACGCTCACAACTGTGCCGTCAAGACCCCTGGGATCACCTTTGCGTAAGCTCCGCGAGCCCGGGGGCATCGCAGAGAACCCGGTCGACGGGTGTGCCTCGCGCCGGAGTCCTCATCGACGAAGCCGTCGAACCCCAAACGCTCCGAGCGCAAACGGGGCGGCACCTCGCCTGCGGCCCGTGGCGGTCCTGCCGAGGTGTGGCGTGCACTCGACCGGCTGCGCGACGCGGGTTTGCGCGTACGCGTGCGCCGCAATGGCGCCGGTGCCTCGTCAGGTCTCGGCATCGTCACCGCCGGCGGGGCTGCTCGCATGGGGGCCCAGAGTTCATCGGGGACGTTCGCCCTGGTGGTGACGTTGTGATTCTCCGACTGACCTGATCATCACGCCGGCGTCGGGTTCGGCTTACGCCTTCCTCGGCGCGGTGTATCGAGCGTTGCGGCCGAGGCGGGGGAGATGGGCGTCGTCATCGGGGCGGCAACCGACGGGCTGCTCACCGACAGCGCGGGCACTTACGGTGCTCGCTATCAGGAGGCTTTCAGGGGCGGCCACCTCGGTACGAGACCGCGCTGCTCACGGCAGGGGGCGCAAGTGTGGAGCAGGACCGCCGGTCCGCAGGTGCGGGCGGCGAAGTGGATGGGCAGCGACGTGCCGGAGGATCCGACGTGCCAGTGGCACCAGGAAACGGGGGGCGGTCATGGTCTCGACCATGACTCCGAAGCGTGGAGGTTCCCGGCGAGCTCGCCGTCCGTCCCGTGCGCGTACGGGACAGAGGGCGTGCGCTGGGGGGCAACGGCGCTGCGGGAGCGCGCACATGCTGAATCGAGGCGGCACATGCCCGCTTCGCGTCCAGCCGCGGTGGTCGACCACACCCCGTCTGGACCTGGCCATTCGAGAGGGAACCGTGTTCAAGAAGACCTACTTCGCGCTGCTGTCGCTGACGGCCGCCACCGCGATCCTTGCCTCCACGGCCGTCACGGCCTCCGCGGAGGCCGCCCCCGACGGCAGGCCGGCCGGGGTGAGCCGGGTCCAGGCCCAGCCCCAGCCGCAGCCCGCGGCCTGGCCCATCATCGACTGGGACATCACCGGCATCACCAACGGGGCGGGTGAACACGCCAACCGTTACTGGAACCTGATCGACGCGATCCACCGCAACAGCTACGGCGATTCGACCGATGACGGCAGCGGGCTCGTCGAGCAGACCACGCGCAACACCAACCGGCTGATCCAGGTACGGGTGCGCAACGAGGGGGCCGACCTGGTCTCCGTCTACCTGTGGGCCGACAACCTCTACGTCGCGGGCTTCTACTCACCCGGCACCAACCGGCACTGGGCCTTCCAGGACGGCCGGCAGGGGCAGTTCCAGCAGGACCTCGGCGTGACGGCCCGCCTCATGCCGCGCAACGGCAGCTACGCCAGCCTGAACGGCGGGTCCACCCGCGAGAACCTGTACCTCGGCTCCACCAACATCTTCAACGCGCTCCGCGACCTGCACAACATCGGGGACTGGGACGAGACGCGCGCCGACCGGGGCATGCTGATGGCGATCACCATCTTCTCGGAAGCCGCCCGCTTCGGACCGATCCTGAACCGCGTCTACGGCAACATCAACGGCTTCACCGCCTACCAGCTCAGCCCGGACTACGCCCAGCTGGAGAATCAGTGGGGTGCCCTCTCCCGGGCAGCGCACAACTGGCGCACGGGTCAGCCGGCCTCGGTGCGGGTGATCGGGAACAACGTCACGAGCTTCGCCGGCATGCGGCGGGTCGTCGGCTACGTAGAGCTCCACGGCTCTGAGGCGCTGCTCTAGGGCGCTTCCTTCGGACCATCTGATCATTGGTTGATGTGTGTCGTTGGCTGACGTGCAGCGGGCGCTGATTCGGGCGTTCCTTCCGGATCGGGCGCCGAGGCGGGTGGGTGGTGGCGTGATCACCGGGAGGCGGTCGACTCGATCGCGTTCACGTACCGCACCGGGACGCCGCGGATGGACCTGCCATCTCACCGGAGGGGGCGACGTGAGGCCGGCATGGCGCCAGGGAAGATCGACAGTGCCGGTGGACGTCTGCGCGTAGACGACACCGAGGTGATCGCGGGCACTGCCCAGCATGAGAGCAGGGCCTGGCGGTATGCGGGGAAAATCCAGGGGAGCGGACGGCCGCGCGCTGCTACGGTCGGGCGCCATGAGCTGGCTCCCCGATAACTTCGTCCATCCCGTCCTGGTACCGCTGCCGGGCAGCGGTCATCACTTGCGGCCTATTCGGGAGGCGGACACCCCACTCGACTATCCGGCTGTGATGGGTTCGCGCGAGCGGCTGTGGACCATCTACGGCCCAGCCTGGGGCTGGCCCGCGGCCACCATGACCTACGAGGCCGACCAGGCCGACCTGTTGCGACACGAGAAGGAGATCGCCGCACACCAGTCTTTCAACTACGCGCTGTTCGACGCGGCGGAGACAGCTCTGCTCGGCTGCGTCTACATCGACCCACCGGAGAGGGCCGGCGCGGACGGCGATATCTCCTGGTGGGTGGTGGACGAGCTGGTGGGTAGCAAGGTCGAGCAGGCCCTCGACGAGCTGGTGCCTCAGTGGATCGCCGCCGACTGGCCGTTTGAGCAGCCGCGCTTCCTCGGCCGGGAGATCTCCTGGTCGGACTGGCTCGCCCTGCCGAAGCACCCCGACGCGTAAGTAGCCTTTGTCGTAATGCTCTGGTGGCTTGGTGCTCGAACGGCCGTCCCGATTGCCAGGCTGCGGCGGCTGAAGACCGGTCGGGTCGCGCGTTGCCGTCGGAGTCGCGCACCGCCCGGTTTGGGATGAGTCGGGCGACTTCGGCTGTGGCGTGCCACGCTCCTCGGCGGCGACCGGATCTCGTCTACGCGGGTCTGCCGTCGGTATGGCGGTGAACGGCGCCGCCGTAAGGAGTGCGTACTCGCGAGAGTGCCACGTGGGCCACCGAGGGGAGCGGAGTCTCTCACACCTCCGTTGATGCTGTGGTGGGTGGTGGTGCTTCACCAGTAATGCTTACGGCCTCCGACGGAGTGACCGAGGGCGCCCACGATCCATAGGATGACTCCGATGACGACGAGGATGATGCCGATTGTCCACAGGATGCTGATGCTCGTGAGGAAACCGACGATGAGAAGAATGACGCCGAGGACGATCATGGTGTCCTCCAGTTGTACTGAGGGTTTGCGTTCCGCCTGGAGGGGCGCCAGTACGTTGGCGCCAACTTCTCCGCAGGGCGCATACCCGGAGCCGACATGATCACCCTCTTGGCCGGTGACAGGAACCATTGGCCGGTGCATCCCCTCCACGTTCGGTGTGCTCGGCCCCGTCTTCCAGCCGCGAGGGGCGAGCTTCCTGCGCCGGGCCGGGGGAGGCTGCTCCAGGGCTGGTAGACGTCGGCCTGACGTCTGTTCGTGCCAGTGGGTTCTGTCATTCGCGGCATCCGATGTCGAGTCCAGTCGCATTCAGACGGTTCGGGTGACCGTGACGAGGACGGTCACCGATCCGACTGTTCGACGCTGGACGAGACAGGCGGTGACAGCGGTCTTTACCTCGTCGCGTACCTGCCGGGCGATGTCCACGACGCGGCGGTCGGTGTGCAGGATGCACCGCACTTCCACGTGGCAGCCGCCGTCCGGGGTACTTCGGCAGCGGATGCCGGCCACTTCGCGGGGCGGCTTGTCCGGCGTGGTCATGGCGTGGCGCGCACGCGATGCGGCGAGAGCGAGTCGATCGGACAGCGCGGGCTGAAGTGCGTCCACGCCTGGAACGTCGAGGGCAGCCGCTGCTGCGGCCCGGGCAATGCCTTCCCAGGAAGTGGCGGTCATCGTTCACTCGGTTCAGGCTGTGTTCGGCGGGAGCGTTCCAGTACGCCGGTGACTTCCACGTTGACGGCGGTGACGGCGAGGCCCAGGACGTTCTGAGCCACGTGGAGAACGGCTTGGCGTACGGCTTCGGCCCTCTCTCGCAACGGCTGGTCGAGCGTGGTGGACAGGGTGATGGCGGCGACATGGAGCGCTTGGCCGCTCTGTTCGGGGATCAGCCGGCAGCTGGCGGCGCGGGTCCCGGGGACGGTGTCGGCTGCTCGGCGCAGTATCTTCGCGGCCGCGGTCTCGGCTATCCGCAGGTCGCGTCCGGGGTCGTTCAGCAGCAGCATGGCACCCAGCCTCGCCTCGGCCCGAACAGCGTTGATCACTCTGTTGGCGAGGCTGTGGCCATCAGGCTGTTCCTCGCCGCGCAAGGCATGGGTGGCCCGGTCCAGGGATGTCAATCCCTCGATGGCTTCGCGGCAGTAGGGACAGTGGTTGGTGTGCGGGTCGGCGGCCCTGGCAGGGGTGCGGGCCTGTTCCCAGGCGTGCCCGAGGAGGCGTCCGCAGGGCAGTAGCGCTGAGCCGGCAAGCCGCTCGGCATCGGAGTGCGGAGGCGGGTTGGTCTGGGCCGCGGAGGTCGGGTGCGGGTCGTCTAGCGCCATGGGCGCATCGCCTCCATCAAAGCGCGTCGTGCGCGGAAGAGTCTGCCGCGCACCGTTTGTTCGGTGGTGCCCACCACGAGGGCGATCTCCTCGTAGTGCAGGCCGTGTAGCTCCCTCAGGACCCAGCACACGCGCAGCTCGGGTCCAATCTCCAGGAGCGCTCGCATGAGTGCGGCTGCCGCGGCTCTCGTCTCGGCCATGCGGGGTGGCGAGCTGTCCGCGTCCACCGCGGGGGGTTCGGGGACCGCGTCCAGGGACAGCGGCTGAGGCCGGTTGCGCAGGGCGTTGAGGCAGCAATTCGTCACGATGCGGTACATCCATGTGCCGAAGGAGGAGGTGTGGCGGAAATCCGGAAGCCGCCTCCAGGCGCTGAGGAAGGCGTCTTGTACTGCGTCCTCGGCGTCCGCTCGATTGCCGAGCAGATATTGGGCGAGAGCAAGGAGACGGCTGCTGTGCCGGCGGACCAGGAGGGCGAAGGCTTCTTCGTCTCCTTCGGAAGCCCGGATCGCCAGCACCCTGTCGTCCGCGTCGCGCAAGGTATCCGGCGCTGCGGCAAGGCATGCGAGGGTTCGCGGCGCCGGCCGCAGCGGGCGGGTCGTGCCGTGCAGGGGTGACGGGCCGGTCTGGTTGCGCATCCGCCGCTGCCCTTCTGCCGAAGACGTCGGTCGCGGCCTGACGTACGCACTCTTCGATCGTAGGCGGTGTGGCCGCAGGGCGAGGAGTGAGGAATGTTCGTGCGATGTGTCCAACACATGAGGGCGCCTCAACGGCGCTGCCAGGACACCATGGGGAGGTCCTCATGTCGGACATCATCAACCCCACCGCAGGCGGTGATTCCCGCCCCGCGGGCAAGGCACTCACGGGCCGTACAGGCTCCGGGACGGCGCCCGAGACGCGAGGTAGGACCTCGATCGCCGACAGCGTCGTCGAAAAGATCGCGGGAATGGCCACACGCGAGGTGCCGGGCATCCACAGTCTCGGCTCCGGGATGGCTCGCACGCTCGGAGCCGTCACAGACAAGGTTCCGGGGGGTAAGCCCAGCGTGTCGCGAGGCGTGAAAGTCGAGGTGGGCGAGCGGCAGGCGGCCGTCGATCTGGACGTGGTCGTGGAGTACGGCGTTGCCATCGTGGACATCGCCGGCGAAGTCCGCAACAGCGTCATCACGGCCGTGGAACGCATGACCGGCCTTGAAGTCGTCGAGGTGAACATCACCGTCGACGACGTCCATCTCCCCGATGAGGAAGACGAGGAGGAAGGCGAGAGCCGCGTGCAGTAATCCTCGGCACCCGAGTCGAGACACATCGACGTGAAATCCAGGTGAGTGAAATGAACGCAGCAACCGTGGGCCTGCTGGCCGGCATGGCCCTGGGCTTCGCCGCCTTCTTCGGCGGCTTCTGGGCGTTCCTGCTGGTGGCGTTCTTGGGTTTGGTAGGCCTGATTATCGGCCGCATGCTGCAGGGTGACCTTGAGCTGTCCGACTTCACGCGGTCCCGGGACCGGCAGTGACCTCGCAAACAGCCCACCCCCTGTCCGGAACGGCAGCCCGCTCCGCGCCGCCCGTGGCGGCAGCCGAGCGCGGTGCGACGGTGATCCCGGAAAGGGTCGTGGCCCGTATCGCGGCGCGCGCGGCACGGGAGGCACTCGCCACCCATACGGAGACCGCGCAGGCGTCCGCGAAGATGAACGCCCCACGCGCTTCGGTCACCGCCGGCGGCGGTACCGCGCGGCTGGGGCTCACGATGGACCTGCCCTATCCGATAGACGTCTCCGATGCCTCGCGGCATGTGCAGCAGTACGTCAGCGAGCGGGTAGCCCAGCTGACCGGGATGCGGGTCACCGAATGCACTCTCGACATCGCGCACTTGGTTCCCGCCGAAGGCCTGGGTAGCCGACGCGTGAAGTAACCGGACCGCCTGTCCACCGGGAAGGAGAGCCGGGATGAAACGCGACACGACGGAAAAGCCCGCCGAACCCGACACGGTCACCTCCCGCACGGTCGGGCTGGTGACCGAGAAACCTCGGCCTGGCCCGCACTCGAAAGCGAGGCGTCCCTGGTCCGCCCGTCGCATACCCGCCGCGCTGACAGCGCTGCTCGTCGGGGCTGTGGCGGGAACACTCTTGTTCGACATCGTCAGGGTTCGCGCCGGACAGCCCGCCTCGGGTTGGCGTGTACGTCTCGCGAACGAACTGGCCACCCGGCCAATGGATGATGTCCGGATACAGATCGTCGCCGCCGTCATCGCCCTTCTCGGCCTGTGGTTGCTGGTTCTGGCACTCACCCCCGGCCTGCGCCGGGAGATGCCCATGGAAACACCCGACGCGGACTTGCGAGCCACACTGGACCGCGACGCCGCGGCACTGCTCCTGCGGGATGCCGCCATGCGCGTACCTGGCGTCAGCGCCGCGAAGGTCCGGATCTACAGGAACCGCATCAGGGTGCGCGCGGACGCGCGCTTCCGCGCCCCCGCCGATGTCAAGGCCGACCTGCTGCTCGCTCTTCAGGCGGAGCTCAACCGGCTCACCCTGGTCCGTCCTCCCCGGCTCGCCATTCGAGTTCGCCCACGCAGCAAGTAGCTACTCGTCCACGGGGGCTCGCTGCCGAGCGAGAGACAGGAGACGGATCCCATGAAGAGGAAATCCGCAGTCAACCGAATCCTGCTGGCCCTGACCGGCATCGTCCTGCTGGGAGGCGGCCTGCTGATGCTGGCAGGCAGCTTCGACCTGTACAGGAGCTGGCGCATGGCACCACCCCAGGGCTGGCCTCTGACGGATCCCCGAGCCGTCCTGCTCACCCGTCCCGACCAGACCCGCTGGACGGACGAGGGATGGTGGTGGCCCACTGTCATCGCCGTGCTGGCCATCGTCGTCCTGCTGGCCCTGTGGTGGCTTCTGGCACAACTGCGCCGTACTCACCCCGGCCGGATTCCCGTCGGGGGTCCGTCGCCCGCGGACGGTGTGGAGTTGCGTGAGCGCGCCCTCAGCGACGCCCTGGCAGCCGATGTTCAGCATCTGCCCGGCGTCCTGCGGGCCCGCGCGCGGATGAATGGCACCTCTCGCCATCCAGAAGCCCACGTCGATCTCACGCTGACTCCCGACAGTGAGCCCGGCCCCGTCCTGCAGGCGCTGTGCGACGGGCCGCTGGGGCGGGCCCGCCGGTCCACCGGCCGGGCTCTGCCCGCCAAGGGGCGGTTGAGGGTCACCCCGCACAAGGCGCACCGCGCCGAATAGACCGCATGAGGCGCCTTGGGCTGCCGCGTGACGGCTTTCGGGCGGCAGCGGACGCAGGTAGGCACGGTGACAGATCCCCGACCTCACCAGTCGGTCTTCAACCGGCGGCCGCCCGCGGTCGTGGCCGGGCCACCACCCCGTCCCGAGCGTGGTGGCAACGTCGTACGGTCACGGAGGAGGGTAGAGGCAGGAAGATTAACTACGAACCGCGCCCGAGGCTGCGGTGCGGAGGTGACAAGGATGTCGGGCAAGAAGGTCAAGAACATGGCCCAGAAGGCCAAGGGCAAGATGAAGGAAACCACCGGCCAGGTTGTCGGAAACGAGAGCCTGGAGGCGAAGGGGGCCCGCGAACAGATGGCGGGCGATGCCAAGCAGACGATGCAGAAGGCCAAAGACACGCTGAAGCACTGAGCACCTGCGCGGGGCTGCGTCAGGCGGGTGGGGGGAGAGGGCCGGCGAAGATGCCGGCCCCTCTCCAGTGCTCAGGTCCAGGACCCGTGCCTTCTACTGACCTTGAAGTTGTCTTGTCGTGGGGGCTGACGGTTGGTGATCGTCGCGGTATGCCGGGTGTATGAGGTATCCGCAGGGTGGGGGTCTGACCGCGGAGAGACAAGCTTTCCGCGAGCGGGTCCGGATGGAAGCGGTCGCGATGTTCGCCGAGGGGCGGGGCAGTACGGAGATCGCGAAGGAGTTACGGGTCAGCGCTCGTTCGGTTCAGCGGTGGCGGCAAGCCTGGCGGGCGGCCGGTCAAGGCGGGGTTCGTTCCCGTGGCCCGGCGTCCCGTCCGAAGCTGAGTGACGCGCTGTTCGCCGTGCTCGAGGAGGAGTTGGCGAAGGGTCCGGTCGCGCATGGCTGTTCTGATCAGAGATGGACGCTGTCCCGGATCAAGACGTTGATCGGGCGGCGGTTCCACAAGTCCATGACGCTATCGGGGATTTCTCAGATGCTGCGTCGGCACGGCTGGAGTCATCAGGTTCCGGCCCGTCGTGCCGTCGAGCGCGACGAGGCGGCGGTGGCCGGCTGGGTGAAGGACGTGTGGCCGCACGTGCAACCACCGCGGCGGCGCTCGGGGCCTGGATCGTCTTCGAGGACGAAGCCGGATTCTCGATGACGCCGCCGACCTCCCGCACCTGGGCCAGACGTGGCAGCACGCCGGCCATCCGGGTCCGCGGACGCTCCCAGCGTCGCTTCTCCATCGCTGCCCTGTGCTGCTACAAACCCGGCGAACGCTCCCGCCTGATCTACCGGCCCAGACGGCATACCGATCACAAGGGCGGCGGCCGCAAGAGCTTCGCCTGGACCGAGTACCGCGACCTCCTCATCGCCGCCCACCAGCAGCTCGACGGGCCCATCGTCCTCATCTGGGACAACTTGAACGTCCACAAAGATCGCCGCATGCGGGCCTTCATCGATGCCCAGGACTGGATCACCGCCTACCACCTGCCGCCCTACGCATCCGACCTCAACCCAGTGGAAGGCATCTGGTCAGTACTCCGCCGGACCAGCCAGGCCAACACCGCCTTCACCGACCCCGACCACCTCATCCGCCGACTACGACACGGCCTCCGCCAGATCCAGTACCGCAGCGACATCATCGACGGATGCTTCACCGGCACCGGCCTCACCCTTATGACACCACGACTACAAGGTCAGTAACGGTGAAGTTCGTGGAAGCTGACGCAGCCGCGTGTGCTGCCTTTGGCGCGTTCAGAGGTCCATACGATCCGCTCATCGGGTATCTACTCCTGGACGGTGGCCTTCCAACCACGGGTCGAGGGGCCGACTCTGAGCTTCCAGTCGCTGATGGTGTCATGGTTGCGGGATACGTCGCGTACCCCCTTGGCGAACCCGCTGAAGTCCTCGTACTGGCTCCAGTGGTCGTACACGGTGCGCAGCGGCAGGCCGACATCGATGAATTCGACGATGTTAATGACCTTGCCGCCGCTCATGCGGCCTTTCTTGCCTTGCCGAAGACCTGCGAGGCTGAATCGGTCACCTTGTCCTTGATGCCGCTGAGGCCTTTACCCATCATCGCCTTCATGGATTCCGGCGACGTCGGAAAGTTTGCCGTTGCCCTCGGCGACGTCCTGGAGCTGGTCGGTCACGTCTCCCAGCTTGTCCGACGCCTTGTCCACGAGCGGTCTTCCGTCGATGCCGTGGTCTTCTGGAATCGCGGGGAGGACGGCGACCTGGGCGGCACACATCGCGTACCTGACACTCGGGGTCAGTCGTCGTCCTCCCCGTCGGAGGGTGGTTCCATGCCAGTGGACGGGGGCCGGGGTGCGCCGCCTGGCCGGTGGAGAGTGAACAGGCCGCCTTCCGGGTCTCGTACCGTCAGGCGCTGGTTCCCGCCTGGCGGCTGGTTCTCGGCAACGATGCTGCCCCGTGATGGAGGACCGCCGCTCGCGCGATCCGGAGGTCGGCACCTTGGAAGTGGACTCGCCGGCGGGGGCGCAGCTGCGGGCTGGGTGAGCCGCTATCGACCGGGCCGCTGTTCAGGCGGGCCACCGCCTGTCCCTCGTGGCGCAGCACCACTTGGTCCTATTCGTAGGAGACCTCGTAGCCGTTTGGATACTTTCCGTCGACCCATTCGAGCACCCGGCCGTAGAAGAGAGCGGCGTCGAAGGCGTTCTTGGTGTGTAGTTCCAGCCATGCTGGAGCGTCGCCGTCGCCGTCGCCGTCGCCAACCCGCCAGTCGGACAGGACGCGCCCTTCCCACACGCCGAAGCACGCGCCCTCAAGGTCGGTCGCGAGCGCAGCCCGGCCACCGGGCGGGAAGGCGACGGGACCGATCCCGACGGTGCCGCCGGATTCGCGGATGCGGGCCACCGTCGCATCCGCGTCGTCGGGGGCCGAGCAGCTCGTACGTCACGCGCCGCGTGGTGTGGACGTGAGAGGAATGGGCGCAGGCAAGAAGGTCAAGAACGTTGCGAAGACGACGAAGGGCAAGGTGAAGGAGACCACGGGCAAGGCTGTGGGAAACGAGAGTCTGGAAGCGAAGGGGCGGGGTGAGCAGGCGCTCGCCGATGCCAAACAGACCGCTCAGAAGGCCAAGGACACGCTGATCACTGACTTTCGGAGGAGCTTGTGTGAGGTGTCGTGGGGGTGAGGGTCGGCGGATGACCGCCGGCCCTCACATGTGTCGTTCCGGGGGGTCATGCGGAGCGTGAGCCCCGACGTCGTCGGGGAGGGGAGGTCTCGTACTCCTCGTCCTCGTCTGCTTCGTCCTCTGCCTCCTCCTCGTCCTCTGGTTCGTCTTCGTCCGCGTACTCCGTGTCGTCCCCCTCGTCCCCCTCGTCCCCCTCGTCCCCCTCGTCCCCCTCGTCGCCCTCGTCCTCGTCGCCTTCGCTGCCTTCCTCTCCTGGCTCTTCGTCCTCCGTGTACTCCTCGTCCTCGTCGGCGTACTCCTCGTCGCCTTCGTCGTCACCGTCGCCTTCCTCGCCCTCTTCTGCCTGTTCCTCTTCGAGGGCTTCTTCGTGTGTCTGGACGACTTCCCCGTCTCGGATCTCGCCGCGCCAGCCTTCCGGTTCGTCGGTGGTGAGCATGGTGTGGCGCAGGAAGTTCTTGAGGTCCAGGCGCAGACGGCGGCCCTGGGCGCGCCAGAGATTGCCGGTCTTCTCGAAGAATCCGGAGGGGTAGTACTCGACGACGATGACGATGCGGGTCAGTGACGGCGCGAGCTCGTGGAAGGTGACGCAGCCGCGGGTGGTGCCCTTGGCGCCCTCGGACGTCCACACGATCCGGTCGTCTGGGATCTGCTCCTGGACGGTGGCCTTCCAGGAGCGGGTGGACGGGCCGACCTTGACCTTCCAGTCGCTGGAGGTGTCGTCGCCGCGGGAGACGTCCCGGACACCCTTGGCGAATCCGCTGAAGTCCTCGTACTGCGTCCAGTGGTCGTAGACCGTACGCAAGGGAAGGCCGACGTCGAGGACCTCGACGATGTTCATCAGCTTGCCGCCGCCGCTCTTGCGGCCCTTGCCCTTACCCCCTCCGAAGGCCTCGGTGACCTTGTCCTTGAGATTGCCGAACTTCTGCCCGGCGAAGGCCTTGAGCGGAGAGTCACCTTGTAGGAGCCGCCCGCCGATGCCGGCGACGTCGGAGAGGCTGCCCTTGTTGTCGGCCACGTCCTGTAGCTGGCCGGTCACGTCGGAGAGTTTGTCGGTGGCCTTGTCGGCAAGCTGGTCGGCCTGGGCGGATATGAAACCGGAGAGTTCGTTCAGCAGCTGGTCGAAGCCGGAGGGCTTGGACGAGCCGGTGCGGTCTGACGGTGCCATGGCCTACCTCCGCGTGGACGGCTTGCGGGCCGCGGTCTTCTTGGCGGCTGTCTTGCGGGCCGGGCTGCTGCGGCCGGTGCTCTTCTTCGCGGCGGCCTTCGCCGGGGTGCTCTTGCGAGCAGAGCTCTGACCTGCGGCAGTCCTCTTGCGCGGGGGGCTGCTCTTCTTCGCGGCAGTCTTGGGCGCGGTCCGGGAGGCGGCGCTCTTCTTCGCCGGCGCCGTCTTCGAGGCAGGCCTGCCGCCCGCGCTCTTCTTCGCCGCCGCCTTCTTCGCGGGTGCGGCCTTCTTCGCCGGTGCCTTCTTTGCCGGTGCCCTCTTGGTGGGGGCCTTCTTCTCCGGTGCGGCCTTCTTGGCCGGCGTGCGCTTGGCGGGCGCGGCCTTCCGGGCGGGCGCTGACTTCTTCGCCGGAGCAGGGCGCTGTCGGGCTTCACGCTCGGGGGCGGCGCGCTTGCCGGTGCGGGCACGCGTCGCGGTACGGGTCCGTCGCGGCGGCGGGGGAGGCTCCTCCTCCTCCTCCTCTGGCTCCTCCTCCTCGGCCTCTTCCTCCTGCTCCTCCTCGTCCTCGAACTCCTCCGGTTCTTCCTCCTCTTCCTCCTCGTCCTCCTCTTCTTCGTCTTCCGGTTCGTCTTCCGGGGCGTCCTCCTCGTCTTCCTCTTCGTACTCCTCGTCCTCGTCCTCGTACGGTTCCTCGTCTTCGTCCTCGTACTGATCCTCGTCCTGCTCGTCGTCGTCCCGGCCGCGGGCGGCGTCGCCTCGAGTGAGTTCGAGGGTGCGTTCGTGCAGGGTGCCCGCGAGGTCGGCCAGCTTGCGGTTGGCAGCGGTGGTCAGCGCCTGGCGGCCGGCTTCGAGGGCTTCGCCGCGCAGTTGTTCGCCGAGTTCCGCGAACTGGGGCATCTCCTTGAGCTGGGAGGCCCCTTGCTTGAGAAGTTGTCCGGGGTCGAGCCCGAACCGCCGACCGGCGAGGTAGGTCGCGAGGCTGAACGCCAGGCGCCCCTTCTTCGTCCGGCCGAGAACGTATCCCCCAGCCACGGCGGCTGCGAGTGCGATCTTGGTGGTGTCCTCCATGATTCATCCCCTACCAGGGCGCATACGGATCTGCTGGTCTCGCATGAGGACGGCGCCTTGGTACTGCGGCTGTCCCTCGGTGAGACGGGTCCTGCCGGGCGTGCTGCGGAAAATCCGTCTGCCCTACACAGGACTTATCGCGCAATATAGTGACATTCTAGTTTCTGTGACGCCTTCTCCCCAAGGGAGGGGTATATGGCCGCAGCGGAACCTGCACGCCCCCGGCGAGTCTCCTCGCACGCCGCCGGTGAGGGCGAAGCGCAGGACAGGAGAACGCCCAGGCGCACTCCGCCCCGGCGCCGTTCCGCGGCGCCCGGGCCGGCGGTCGCGATGCGAGCCGCGGCTCAACAACTCGCCGAACTCCTGGGCCGACTCCCAGACTCCGTCTCCTCACTGAAGCCGACGGAGGACGGCTGGGAGGCGCACGTGGAGGTGGTGGAACTGGAACGCATCCCCGACACCACCAGCGTCATGGCCAGCTACCGCGTCACGCTGGACGGGGAGGGCGAGCTCATCTCCTACGAACGCACGCGCCGCTACACCCGCGGCATGATCGACCGGCCGACCTGACAACGGGACGGTCGACGGAAGGAGGCGCCATGACCATGGTGCCGCAGGGCGGCAGCCCCGTCGCACGGGGACAGGCAGGCGGATCGAGCAGCCTCTACGACGTCCTGGAACTCATTTTGGATCGCGGGCTGGTCATCGACATCTTCATCCGTGTGTCCCTGGTGGGCATCGAGCTCCTCAAGATCGACGTGCGAATCGTCGTGGCCAGCGTCGATACCTATCTCCGTTTCGCGGAAGCCTGCAACCGCCTCGACCTCGAAGCCGGCCGCAAGGCGCCCGCCCAGCTTCCCGACGTCATGGGAAAGATGATGGAGGGCGGGGCCCACGGGAAGTCCAAAGGAGCGCTCACCGGCGCCGTCGAAGCCGTGACCGACTCCCTGACCGGCAAATCCTCCGAATCCCGCGACTCCGACGAAGACGACGACGAGGTGGAGGAAGAAGCACCCAGGCGGCGCCGGCCCGCTGCCCGGCGCCCGGCACGGCGGGAGAGGGAGTGACCCATGCCGCTCTACGTGTACTCCATCACCGCGAAGGACCACCCGCGGCAACTGGACGGCGTCAACGGAATCGGTGCCGAGCCCTCCCCGCTACGCACGGTGGCACGAGGGAAGCTGTGCGCGGTGGTCAGCGACATCAACGAGGAGATCCGGCCCAAGCGCCGCGACCTCGCCGCGCACCAGGAGGTCCTGGAACGCCTGATGGTCGACGGCACCGTCCTGCCCCTGCAGTTCGGCTACGTCGCCACCGACGACCTCGTGGTGAGCGAGGCCCTCCAGTCCAATGCGGAGGCCTACCTCGCCGCGCTGCAGCGCCTGGAGGGCTGCGCCGAGTACCACGTCCGAGCCTCGCAGGAAGACGAGGCGCCACTGCTGCAACAGATCCTCCAGGACCTGCCCGAAGCGAAGGACCTCAATGAGCGGATCCGCAGCGGCGACCGCGATCCCGGCCTGCCCCTCGCCTTGGGCGAAATGGTCGCCCGAGAGGTCCAGGTTCGACAGGAAAGCCTGGCGGCAGGCCTGACCGAAGCACTCATCCCCCTGGCCCGCGAGCATCTCCTCCGCTCGCCCTCCGGCATCGACTTCCTCAACCTCTCCCTTCTGGTGCCCCACGAGCACCGAGACCAGCTGCGTACTGCGGAGGCGAACGTCGCCCGTGAGATCGGCAGCGGCGTCGACCTGCGCTTTTCCGGCCCACTGCCCCCCTACAGCTTCGTATGACCCCGAACCGCTCCCGGGCGGGAAAGGAGGACAGACCCATGGGACTGCTGACCTACCTTCTGACGCTCCCCGTGGCGCCGGTACGCGCTGTCACCTGGGTCGCGCAGCGCGTCGTCGACCAGGCCGAGGAGGAGTACTACGACCCCGCCCCGATCTGGCGCCGCCTCGCCGATCTCGAACAGCAACTGCTGCGCGGAGAGATCGACCAGGAGACCTTCGACCGCCAGGAGGACGAACTGATCGACCGCCTGGAGGAGATCTCGGAATTCCGCCACCGTCTCCCCTGAACGTGAACGCGAGCAGGGAGCACCACTGAACGCGAGGAGGGAACATCGCCGTGAGTGAACCACTGCCCGGCCGACCCGGATCCTTCGCCTCCCGCGCCCCGATGCCGTACGGGCAGACCTCCACCTCCAGCCTCGCCGACATCCTTGAACGGGTCCTGGACAAGGGGATCGTCATCGCAGGCGACATCCGCATCAACCTGCTCGACATCGAGCTGTTGACCATCAAACTCCGGATCTTGATTGCCTCCGTGGACAAGGCCAAGGAGATGGGCATCGACTGGTGGGAACACGACCCGTCCCTGTCCAGCCGGCACACCGGCAGCCCCCTGGAACAGGAGAACCGCCGCCTACGCACCGAACTCGACGCCCTGCGCGCCCAGCTCGACCCCGGAGACGAAACTCCCCATGGTGAGGAGCCCGACGACCCACCGCCCCGCCGACGGGGGAGCACACGGTGAACACCACGAGCCTCACCTACATCTACGCGGTCACCCAGCCGACCGTCTCGCTGGCGAAGGCCCTCACCACCCTGCGCGGCATCGCCGGCGCATCCCTGCGACTCCTGCCTCCCACCCCCGAGGAGACCTCCCCGGACGTCGGGGAGGCGCAGCTGGTGTTCGTGGCCGCCGACGTGCCCGAACACGACTTCAACGAGACCGCCCTCAAAGCCCACTTCGAAGACCTCGGCTGGCTCGAAGGCGTCGCCCGCACCCACCACGACATCGTCCAGGCCGTGGCCGCACACGCAACCGTCCTTCCCCTGCGCCTGGCCACCGTCTACCAGGACGACCACAGCGCCCGCCAAGCCCTCGCCCTCGGCGGACCGGCCTTCACCGAGAGCATGAACCAACTTCGAGATCACACCGAATACGGCGTGAAGATCTATCTCGCGGCCCCCACCGAGCCCGACCTCGCCCCACCCCCCGCAGAACCCCGCACACCAACCGCCGGCCCGGGCAAGGCCTACCTCCGCGCGCGCCGAACCCAGCACCACGCCCGCGAAGCCGTCCACCAGCAAGCCCAGCACGCAGCCGCAACCATCGAAGCCATCGCCGCCCGCCACACCACCCGGCGCGTGCGCCACGCTCCCCAACGCGGCGCCCTCACCGGACCCGAGGAGAACGTCCTGAATGACGCCTACCTCATCCCCAACGACCAGGCCGACGACTTCCAGACCGCCATCGATGACGCCGCCCAAGGCTTCCCGGACCTGCGCGTGGAAGTCACTGGTCCTTGGGCCCCCTACTCCTTCGTCACCCTGGCGGACGCCCCCGCCCCGGACGCCGCCGAGCCACCGCCATGACCCTGGCCGGACGCGACGAACCCCTGCCCGACCGGCAAGTCGCCCTCGTCGACCTCCTCGACCGACTCCTGAGCGGCGGCGTCGTCCTGACCGGCGACATCGTCCTGTCCATCGCCGACATCGACCTCGTCCGCATCTCGCTGCGCGCCCTCATCGTCTCCGTCAGCTCCGAAGCCACCCCCGGCCAGGCACAGGGTGGAGACCACGATGAATCATGAACCAACCCCACCCCCGCAGCCTCCCCAGGATGTCGGCGCCAACCTCTCCCAGGCCTTCCGCCTCACCCAGGCACCTCCACCCGCCCACGGACAGAGCTCCCGCCCCGCCCGGCATCTGCACACCGACCCCGAAACCGTCGGTGAGGACCTCCTCAAACTTGTCCTCACCCTGGTCGAGCTCGTGCGCCAGCTCATCGAACGCCAAGCGCTGCGCCGCGTCGACGCCGGCAACCTCAGCGACGACCAGGAAGAGGAACTCGGCGCGACCCTCCTCGCCCTCCACGACACCCTCTCCGACCTGTGCGCCGAGCACGGCTACGCTTTGGAAGACCTCAACCTCGACCTCGGGCCACTCGGCCCCCTCCTGCCTCCCCGCGACTGACACGGTGCCGGTCTCGGCCAGACGTTCGATCGGGGGCGCCGCGGTCAGCCGATCGCGAGCAGATCCAGCTCGGCCTCGTAGAGCAGGGCGGGATCAATGTCCATGCCGGCGAAGTGACCGCTGAGCTCCAGAGACAGAACCCCGTGCAGCCGAGTCCAGAAGGCGACGGCCCGCCGCTGCGCAGACCCGGGGTCCAGGTCCTCCCGGCCCTCCCCGGGCTCCGCAGCGGGGCCGCACACAGGCCCGGAGTATCCCTTCCGGGCCGCGGCATCGCATGCGCCACGGATTTGGCTCAAGATGTCCGACATCGTCGAGGTGCGATCGGCGGGACTGCGATAGCCCGGCACCGGCGGGCCGTAAACGAGGAAGTAGCGCTGCGGATCGGCGAGTGCCCACGCGCGCAAGGCGCGGGCCATGCTGCGGAGGTCGCTCTCACCGCCGTCGGCCACAGCCCGGAAAGTATCGGCCAGGCTCTGGTAGGCATCCCGGACCAGTTCGGTGAGCAGTGCGTCCCGACTCGTGAAATATCGGTAGAGACCGGCACCGCTGAGGCCCATGATCTTCGCGATTTTATTGAGTGAAAGCGCTGTGGTTCCGGCAGAAGCGATCTGCTCCCAAGCCCGTTCCTTGATCTCGGCACGCACTTGCCGCCGGTACCGTTCGCGGGGGGTGGTCGTAGCAGCTGTTTCAGTCATGACAGCCTCCTCCTCGCGTGTTACACCCTATCGCTCGCGAGGAACCACTGGCGCTTCCCGGCGGCCTTAACATCGGAGAGAGGCCGCCCATTTTTCCCCCGGAGGGGCCGCGGTGGCCCAGCTGCCGAACCGCCCGCCGGGCCACTCAGAATTTGAGCTTGTCCTTCCCCTTCTCCTTGATTCGTCGGGCTTTCCCTCGTGCCTCCAGAGCGGCGCCTTTCGCCGCCGTGGTCCGATGGCCGATGGCGAGCGCAATCTTGCGGACCGCGCGGCCGACGACCTGCTCGACAGTCGCCTTGGCTTTCTCTCTGGCGCTCATCTCGCCCCTTCTTTCCTCTCACATGCCTCCTACCCTGTGAGACCACAATGACGTCGGGCTGGCGCGGCGCAGCGACGTCCGTCGACACTGGAGGGGAAAGCCCGCACACGGACACGGAACGACGGCGGAAGTGGAAAGCGGTGGCCGCCGAGGGAGAGGCGTCTGCAGTGGCTGCAGCGCGCAACACTCATGTGTCGGGAACAGCCGCAGGAGACGACTTGCAAAGTTGAGGAGAAGGGCATGCCAAAGAGCGCTGACCTGCGGACCAAGGCCACCCTGTACGGTGCGGCCCACTTCAAGGGAGTCGCTGTCCCGGTCTCGCCCGACAAGGGAGACGAAGGCGAAAGCATGGTCGTCCACTCACTCGCCCACCTCGGACTGAGTCGGATGGGCTCCCTCACTGCGCCTGGCGAGCTCGCCGATCCCGACCACCTGTTCAGCCAGCACGCCGGCCGGATCACTCATGTCACCGTCTGGTCCTCCAGACCGGCCACCTGGCACCTCGACCCCGAGGAGCGGGGCAGGACCTGGCAGCAGTATGACGCCGATACGGGTGATCTCGGGGCCTGGGCTGATCGATCGAGATACGTGCGCGTCTGGAGCCAGAAGGACGGCGCCGAAAGCAACACAGACCCGCTCGAGCCGGGAGGCCCCTCTCGTCTCATCACGGTGGTGGAGTAGGGCTCGCTCCGCTGCGGCCGCGTGAGAGTTCACCTCTGAATTCGCCCTGTGTGGGGCCGCGGGATGTTGACTCTTGCCGGCGAGCGCGCGGCCGTCCAGCACCTCGATGTCGCCGCCACGATCCTCTTGCCGGTTACGAGATCCGTCGCCTGCCAGCGCCCGCGAGCATTTCGGCCGCGTGGATGTCGGGAGGGGAGGAGCGGTCCTCCCCGTGATGGGAGCGCCACTTCCCGAAGTTGTCATTCGCGTAGATCACCGGTAGCTCGCGTGCGCGAGCTTCCTCCAAAAGGTGCACCACGGCGGGCAGGGTCTGCTCGACGGAGCGGACGAGGTCACCCGCGTCCTCGTGGTCGTAGGTGTTGAGCATGTCGATGATGACAACCGCGGTCTTCGCCATGATCAAGAACTCTCAAACGGTCCTGAGGTGCGCCGATGACACGACGGCCCCCGGGTCCGGCCATCCCGCCCGACCCTCGGTCGGCCGGGGGCGCGCCCGGGACCTCTTGGGTGGGCGCTCGGGGTTCTTCTGCTGCCTCCATCAACCACTTCGACCTGGAGCCGGGTCTGATTCGATCCCGTTCCCTGGTCGGCGGCCGTCTCGCATCCCGCCTAAGACTCGCCGCTGCTCTTCCTGTTCCGGTCGTGCTTCGGGGCCGTCCATCGGACCTTCCCCTTTCCCGTGCGCGGGTCCCTGTCCCGCTTCGGGCGGTCGAGCCGGCTCGCCTCGTCGGTGTCGGCAGCCGGTATCCGTTCGTCGTCGCCCTGATGGGGCGGGCGCCGCTGCGGCCGTCGCGTGCTGTGTCCGTCATGCGGAGGTACTCCGCCGGCGCCGCCTTGTTCGTCGTCCATCGTGCCCTCCTCGGGCTTGCGAACCCCCTCTTCCAGCCGCTGCCCGTCCTCCTGCCGGGGAAACCGGAGCGGCCGCCCCCACAGTAGGCACTCCTGGGGGCGTGCGCCGGGGGCGCGCTGCGCCGGACCGGTGGCCGGCCGGGATACCAACGACCCGGTCTGCCCCTCCGATGTCGGTTCGCAACGGGCCTGCACGAGTCGGAAAGCCTTCTTGGGGAGGGGGTGTGGATCGCGGGGGAGAGGGCACGAGGCGGGGCACATCGATCATCCGTCCAGGGAGGGAACGGTTCCATGTCTCAGAGCGCCATAGCCACCGGCACCACCGTGGGAGTGGAGACGCTGTCGGGCGCCAGCGCGGAGGGTGTGCGGATTGCTGAGGATCTTCCGCGGATCGACAACGCCCGTCGGATGGCGCCCGCCGATGCCCGTGAGCTGTCGCGTCTGTTCCTGCTCAGGCTGCGGTCGCTGGAGGAGGGAACCCGCGAGTATCAGTACGTCCGGAACACCCTGATCGAGATGAACATCTCGCTGGTGAACTTCGCCGCCCGGCGGTTTCGCAGCCGTTCCGGCGAGGGCATCGAGATCGAGGACATCCTCCAGGCCGGAACGATCGGGCTGATCAAGGCCATCGACCGGTTCGACCCAGAACGAGAAGTCGAGTTCTCCACCCTCGCTCTCCCGTACATCACCGGTGAGATCAAGCGCTTCTTCCGCGACACGACCTGGGCGGTACACGTACCACGCCGCCTGCAGGAACTGCGCTCGGAGATCGCGAAGAGTCAGGAGGCGCTGACCGAAGTCTTCGGCCGTGCCCCCACCGTGAAGGAACTCGCCGAGCACCTCGAAATCCGTGAAGAGGACGTCATCGAGGGCATGGTGGCTGCCAACGGCTACACAAGTGCCTCCATCGACTACCCGACACCTTCCAAGCCGCGCGCATCCGACGGGATCGAGGGGCGTTCCCTCGCAGACACGGTCGGCGACGTCGACCCCGACATGGAACTCTTCGAGGACCTCCACACCCTCGCCCCCCTCCTGCGCGAGCTTGGGGAACGCGACCGGCGCATCCTGAATATGCGGTTCGCACAGGAGATGACCCAAGCGGAGATCGGCGCAGAACTGGGCGTCTCCCAGATGCAGGTTTCCCGCCTTCTCACCCGCATCCTGACCAAGCTGCGCAACGGGATGCTCGCCGCATAGAGGACGGGCGCTGTCTGGGTGTTCCGATCCAGGGAGGGGGCGGGCAC
The DNA here is from genome assembly GCF_036231985.1 of Streptomyces sp. NBC_01426. GTDB lineage: Bacteria > Actinomycetota > Actinomycetes > Streptomycetales > Streptomycetaceae > Streptomyces. The sequence goes on along the minus strand of NZ_CP109500.1, from coordinate 121,773 downwards.
CTGCTCGGAGGGGGAGGGGGCAGGCGCCCACCGAGTGGCGGTCGGGGCCGCTCAGAGTTCCGACCGCCTGTCTCAACCGTAAGACGCCGCGTGCTCCCTCCCCAGGGCGGGCAGGAAATCGGGTGAGACGCCTCGGCAGGCATGCCGTTTCGTGAGCCCACTCCCCGGCGGGCCCTCTTCCCCACCCTGCTCGGCATCGCGGGGGAGGCGGCGACGAAGCAGGTCTTGGACAACCGGCGGAAACTCGCGCCCGGCTCGGTCGAACCGCGGCGCGCGCCTGGAGTCGGACCCCGTGGGAGACCGCCTTACGCCCCCGCGCCGACCCGGCCGGCGTGGCGTGTGCCTGCGGACGCGGAGCAGGGGGTGGAGGGCGGTCTCGACCCGAGGGTTGCAGGGTGACACCGCAGCTCCGGCCGCAGGGGGTCGCGTCTGTCGCGCTTTGGCGGCGGCGGCGAGGCAGTCGGATGAGTGTCGGACAGCTGGGTAGTCGTACAGCATGATCTACAGGGTGAGGGATTCGACGACCCACCCCCGCAACCGGCCTCTGGTCCGTGTACGCACGAGTAGGGCTCGCATCGAGCTGGAACGGGGTGGCGCTGATGTGTCGCTGGCTTGCCTATGCGGGTTCGCCTCTCCTCCTGGACGAAGTTCTGTACCGCCCGGAGCACTCGTTGATCGATCAGAGTCTCCACGCCCGGATGGGCGTGGAGTCGACGAACGGCGACGGTTTCGGCATCGGCTGGTACAGCCCAGGGGGCGACGGTACGCCGGCAGTGTTCCGTGACATCGGGCCAGCCTGGAACAACCGAAACCTCCGAGAACTCGCCGCGCACGTACGCTCTCCGCTGTTCTTCGCGCATGTCCGAGCCTCTACGGGATCGGCGATCCAACAGACCAACTGCCATCCGTTTCGGCACGGCCGTTGGCTGTGGATGCACAACGGGGCGATCGCTGACTTCCCCCGGCTGCAACGGGACCTTTGCATGGCGGTGGACCCTGCCCTGTTCCCGTCCATGGAAGGCTCCACCGACTCCGAGGTGATGTTCTACCTCGCCGTCACCTTCGGGCTCGATCAGGACGTACCGGGCGCTGTGGCAAGGATGGCCGGTCTCGTTGAGCGGCTCGGGAAGCTACACGGGGTCGATCACCCCCTCCAGATGACGATCGCGGTGAGCGACGGCGAGCGCGTGTGGGCCTTCCGCTACTCCAGCCAGAAGCAATCACGGTCTCTCTTCTACAGCAACAGGACCGACACGGTCCGCGAGCTCTACCCGGAGCTGGACTACCTCCGGGACGTCTCTGACGAGACGCGGTTGGTCGTTTCCGAACCGTTGGGCAGCTTGCCTGGAGTGTGGAACGAACTTCCAGAGGGAAGTTACGCGGTGTTGCCTTCAGCGCCCACCGAGGACTATCTGCCCTTCGTCCCCGATCTCACCTGAGACAGCAGTGACGATGATTGCGGGAAGGGTTGCACTCGATGGAGGTGGGCCGTCCGGACCTTGGTTTTCATCGGGAGAGCTGGTGGCTGCCGAGGCGGCCGGGATGCGGAATGGGCGGCCAGTCCGGCAGGTGTTGCTGGTGCGGTGGCAGTAGTGGGCCACAGTGAGGTCGATCCGCCGAGCGTCCCTGCCGATTGTCCTCCGCAAGGCACCCCGGGCGGCGAGAGGATCTACCCCTGGGGGAGGGGCGTGTACGCCCTGCCGTGGCGGCCCACGCAAGTTTCTTGGTGCCCGCTTTGAAAACGTGGCGCCGTGCATGTATGGGACGAATCGAGAGTATATGCCGGAATCCTCCGGGTAGCCGCTGAGTGTGATCACTTTGGGCGTCGAAGAAGAGTACTTGTTGGTGGACCCGGACACCCTGCTGCCGGTGCCATGGGCGGACGACGTGCGCAGGGCCGCAGGTGTCGTGTCCCTCACCGAGGACGGCGAGGTTCAAGAGGAGCTGTTGCAGTCGCAGATCGAGGTTGCTACCCCCGTCTGTGTCCGGATGGACGAGGTAGGTGGCCATCTCCTGCGGCTGCGCCATGCGGTCGCCTCGGCCGCAGAGGACCGGGGCTGCCGAGTTCTCGCATCTGCTGCGGCGCCGGTCAGGGGCTCCGCTCCGGTGCCCGTGACCCCCACCCCGCGCTGGAAGACAGCGGTGACCAACGTGAGGTGAGCTCTCTTGTACACCGCCTTCTCAGGGAGGGCACTCCGGCAGACCGCCAACGCCGCGCGCTGGCGGACGGCATGCCCGGCCTGCGAAACCTGCTCCTGGGGACGTCTGCCGGCTGAGCGCCGTAGCGGAATGGCGGCAGAGACGGAGAACCTGCCGGGTCGCTGAAGTTCGTCATATGAACGGCGCGATCCGGTGTGCGACGGGGTCACCGCTCGGGTGGCCATCGTGGCTGCCGTACCGGTTGCCGGGAGGAGTGAGCCGAGCGCGGCACGGAGCGTTCATGCGCTCAACCTTGCCTCCTGGTACGCCGCACCACCACAGCGCTGGCCGCGGCGAGAGCGAGGAGAACCGATCCGCGTCGAAGGATGGGCTCCGCGGCCAGGGCGGATGCCGACGCACTGGCCGGGATGGGAGAACCGTCGTGTCTTTCGCGCGGCCTTCCGGCGTGCCGCGCTTCTCGCCGGGGTCCTTGACGTGCTCGTACTGACGCTCGCGCTTCGGGCTGGGACCTCGCAGCACGGCGAAACCCATCATCGCCTGTATCAAGCTGCCTCTCACGTATGAGGGTCCGCGCCTGGGCGAGGTGGGGTACGTGGCAGGCTGGGATTGGACGAGGGCATCGCTAGTGCGATGGACGATCTCGGCCTTCCTGCTCGAACTCAGTTTCGACGACCACAGCAGGAACGGCCGGGCGTGCTACCTCGGAAGGCCGATCAGCTGTGCGCACCACGGCCCGAGCCGGGAGGGGATCCCGGTTGGGGGTGGGGCCCGGGTCCTTCCGGGTGTTCATATCCGGACTCGCGCTCTGCGCGAGCCTCCTCTTGGTGGCTGTGCGTGGTGGAGCCGAAGTTTCCGTATCCCTGCATCTCGTGAGGTCGCAGGCCTTCGGTGGGAAACCCCACCGGCTCCCGTTCCTCGCGGACCTCGTGGACAGCTCCGCCCTCGGGCAGGTGGGGCTGGCTCTCGGTCGTGGGCGGAGCGGGCTCCTTGTTGCGGACTCTCCTACCGAGTACGAAGCCGCCGAGCAGGAAACCCACTACCGCGAGCCCGACGAGCAGGAACCAAGCGATGTCGGAGATGGCCGTCTCCGCGCTCAATGTCATTTCCATAGCCAGTACATTTCCTCAAATCGGCGCGATATGTGCGCTCTGGTGACGGGGCGCCGTAGTCCACCCGGAGGATGATGGATCGACTCTGCCCGATCCCCGCGCCCCTTTCGGCCGTGGCAACTTTTACGGTCGCCCAGGGCCTTTTGGGGTACTGGTTCGTGCTGTGAGAGGCACTGACTGGCGCCAAGCCCCCCTGCTCCACCGTCCTGGTCACCGTGAAGGCAGCACGCTCGGCTCGCGCCGCCGGGGCACAGCCCGCCAATACGTCGTTCCCGGCGCCCGCTGACTGTTCTCCCTGCTCAGGCGGCAGGCGGGCACACCGAGCCACCGGTGGCCTCACCGCCCGTCCGATAGCCGGCGCAAACCGATCCCGCAGAGTGCCGCGTACGGATCTGCCCCGGGTCCGGCCCCGCCCGCTCGTCATGCGCTCGATGCACCCATCGGGTGGACCGGAAGCCGGTGCCGGGGCGCCCCTTCCACGGCGGGGGATACAAGGTTCGCAGGTTCGACTACGGCGAGCGCATCCGTCAGCAGAGTGAACGGCGAACAGAGTGCGGCACCACTTCACGACCCGGAGGACTCATGCACGCGAAGTCGGTTGCTCGACAGCTCATCACCGCTTCCCGGACCCCGCATACGCCTCGACCCACCGGGGCAGCCACCATCGACGCGAACGTGACCGACGCCGTCACGAGCGAACTGGACCGGCTGTGTGCCGAGTTTGTCGCGTACAGCCGTTCGCTCGACCCCACCTTCGCCACGGAAGTTGCCGAGCGGCTGGTCGCCTTCACTCTCAACGGCGGCGCCCGCATCCGGCCCCGGTTCCTGTGGTGGGCCATGCGGGCCAGTGGCGGCACGGACATCCACGTGGTCGGGGCACTGCGCATCGCCGCCGCACTCGAACTCATTCAGAGCTGCGCCCTGGTTCACGATGACGTCATGGACCAATCCGCGTTGCGCCGCGGCAGGCCCTCGTTCCACGCTCAGATCGCTGAACAGTTTCAGCCAGGCGCGCCCCCGCGCGAACGGAATTTCTCGCCGTTCGCGCATTCGGTCGCCGTCCTCGCGGGAGACCTGGCGCTGTCCTGGGCGGATGACCTTGTCGCCACAGTCGACGTTCCCCCGCCGATTCGGGCGGACATCCTGCGGATCTGGCGGGCGATGCGGACGGAGATGATCGCGGGTCAGTTCCTTGACCTGCACGGCCAGGCGACATCCTCCCGATCGGCCGTCAAGGCCATCCGCACCGTGTGCCTGAAGACAGCCCGCTACACCGTGGAACAGCCCGTGGCCCTGGGCGCGGCCCTGGCCGGCGCAGACGAGCGCACCGCTCGCGCCCTGACCGCAGCCGGCCGATGCGCGGGCATCGCCTTTCAGTTGCGCGACGACCTCCTGGGTGTGTTCGGCGATCCGGAGGTGACCGGGAAGCCTTCCGGGGACGATCTGCGTTCCGGGAAGGCGACGTACCTCCTCGCGTTGGCCTACGCGCGAGCTCGCGCCACCGGCGCCTCCGACGTCGTCGATGTCCTGCAGGGCTGCCGGGGGATCGGCCCCCTCTCGGGGGCGGAACTGGCCCAGGCCCGCGAGGCTCTCCAATCGACCGGCGCACCGGCGCAAGTCGAACGGCGCATCGAACGTCTTATGCGCGCCTCCGACCGCCATCTCACCGCCGCCGCCCACCGGGAGGGCCCGGCCCTGCGGCACCTGGCCGAACTATTGAGACAGGTCGCTTCCCCCCACCAGGACGCCAAAGCCACGCAGCCGGCCGACCTGCACAAAGGCATGCGATGAAGAGGATCACCGGGCGCACCGACCATGTGGTGGTCGTCGGCGCCGGACTCGCAGGTCTCTCCGCCACCCTGCACCTCCTCGGTGCGGGCCGGACCGTCACCCTGGTTGAACGCGACCCACTCCCCGGCGGCCGGGCCGGCCTCATCAAGCGCGACGGCTACCGTTTCGACACCGGCCCCACCGTGCTGACCATGCCGCACCTTCTGGAGGAGGCCTTCGCGGCAGTCGGGCAGAAGATGTCCGATCATCTGACCCTGCACCCCCTCCACCCCGCCTACCACGCCCGGTTCGCCGACGGCAGCAGCCTCGATGTCCACACCGACGGCCCGGCCATGGAAGCGGAGATCGAACGCTTCGCCGGAAACCGCGACGCGGCCGGCTACCGGCGTCTGCGCCGCTGGCTGCACGACCTCTACCAAGCGCAGATGGGGCGCTTCATCGACACCAACTTCGACTCGCCTCTCTCCCTCCTTCACCCGGACCTGGCACGCCTCGCAGTATTGGGCGGATTCGGTCGCCTCCAACCGGCGATCGGCCGGTTCATCACCGACGAGCGCCTCCAACGCGTCTTCTCCTTCCAAGCCCTCTACGCCGGCGTCCCACCGGCCCGCGCGCTCGCCGCCTACGCCGTCATCGCCTACATGGACACCATCGCCGGCGTGTACTTCCCCCAAGGCGGTATGCACGCCGTCCCCACCGCCTTGGCCGCGGCCGCCGCCGACGCGGGCGCCACCCTCCACTACGGGCAGAGCGTCATGCACCTCGAACGCAGTGGCGACCGGATCACCGCCGTCATCACCGACCGGCAGCGCATCGCCTGCGACGCAGTCGTCCTGACCCCCGACCTGCCCGTCTCCTACCGACTGCTCGGCACCCACCCACACAGGCCGCTCTCCCTACGCCACTCCCCGTCTGCTGTCGTCCTGCACGTCGGCACCGACCGCACCTGGCCCGACCTGGCCCACCACACGATCTCCTTCGGTGACGCGTGGAAACAGACCTTCCACGAACTCACCCGCACCGGTCGGCTGATGAGTGACCCCTCCCTGCTCATCACCCGGCCCACTGCCACCGACCCGAGCCTCGCCCCGCCCGGCAAACACACCCACTACGTACTGGCGCCCTGCCCCAACACCGCCGTCGGCCCCTCGGCCGCCACATGGAACGACCTCGGACCGCGCTACCGCGACACCCTGCTCCGCGAGCTGGAACGCCGCGGCCTGACCGGTTTCGCCGACGCCATCGACACCGAGGTCCTGGTCACCCCCGCCGACTGGGCTGCTCAAGGCCACGCGGCCGGCACCCCGTTCTCCGTCGCCCACACCTTCCCCCAGACCGGCCCCTTCCGTCCCCGCAACCTCGTACGGGGCACCTCCAACGCCGTACTCGCCGGCTGCGGCACCACCCCGGGCGTCGGTGTCCCCACCGTCCTGATCTCCGGCCGCCTCGCCGCCGCCCGCATCACCGGCCTGCCCGCCACCCACCACCGCACCACGACCAGCACCCCCGCCGCGAGGAAAGGCAGCACCGCATGACGCGACGCGAACTCGACGCCGCCACCATCACCGACCCCGCCCTACGTACGGCATTCGAGGGCTGCCGCCGCCTCAACGCACGACACGGCAAGACGTACTTCCTCGCCACTCGGCTGCTGCCCGCCTCCCGCCGGCCCGCCGTGCACGCCCTCTACGCCTTCGCCCGGCTCGCCGACGACATCGTCGACGACCTCGCGGCCACCTCCGAGGAGACCGGCGACCGCGCCCAGCGACTGCAAGCCCTCTCGTACGACCTCCGCACGGCGATCAACGGCGGGTCCGGCCGCCACCCCGTCGTCACCGCCGTGGCCCACACCGCTCACCGCTACCGCATCCCGCACAGCCACTTCGACGACTTCCTCGCCTCCATGCGCAGCGACCTCACCGTCACCGACTACGGGACGCTGGACGCGCTGCGCGCCTACATGCACGGATCCGCCGCCGTCATCGGCCTGCAGATGCTTCCCGTCCTCGGCCACGTCACCCCCCGGGATGAGGCCGCCCCGCACGCCGCCGCCCTGGGCGAGGCATTCCAGCTCACCAACTTCATCCGCGACGTCGGCGAAGACCTCGACCGCGACCGCGTCTACCTGCCCGCCGACCTCCTCGCCGCCGAGGGCGTGGACCGGGAACTGCTCCGCTGGAGCAGACGCACCGGGCGAGACGACCCCCGCATCACCCGCGCTCTGCGTTCCGCGACAGCCCTGACCCGAAGCTTCTACGCGAGGGCACGTCCGGGACTGGACATGCTCGCACCCGCATCCCGGCCCTGTGTCCGCACCGCCTTCGTGCTCTACGGCGACATCCTCGATGCCGTCGCCCGCGACGGATATGCCAGCGTTCACCGCCGCTCCGTGGTTCGCCTCAGCCGCAGGGCGGTCGTCGCGGCGGCTGGACTGGCCAACATCGCCGCAAGCCGCCTCACCACCTCCGCCTCTCCGATCCCCGCCGTCGTCGAAGAGCCTTCCCGATGAGCCCCGCACCCCGCCGCCGCATCCCGTTCAGGCTGCGCAGCGCTCCAGTGGCCTGGCACCGCCAGGAACCGACGTGGCGCGACGCCTCGCCCCGGCTCATCGACGCCGCCCTCAAGCGGGCGCAGGCCCGGCCTGCCGGAAACTGGTACGTGATCGGCCCCAGCGCCGCCATCCGCACGGACGCCGGTTACGGAGCCACGGTCGAAGGCACGGAGGTCGTCGCGTGGCGGACCGCCGACGGCGCCCTCGTCGCCGGCCCCGGCGCCTGCCCGCACCTGGGCGCGGCGCTGGCCCAGGCCCCGGTCCGCTGTGGCACCCTGGTCTGCCCGTGGCACGGACTCGCCCTCAACGGCGCCTCCTTCGCAGGCTGGAACCCCTATCCAGCCCACGACGACGGCGTCCTCGCCTGGGTACGACTCGACCTCCACGGAGGCGAAGAGCCCCTCGACACCCCCGCCGTGCCCCCGCGCCCGCCCGCCGCTGCCTCTCTGACCGCGGTCTACGCGGGCACCGGCGCCTGTGAACCCGAGGACATCGTCGCGAACCGCCTCGACCCCTGGCACGGCGGATGGTTTCACCCGTATTCCTTCGTCGACCTCACCGTCCTGGACGACGGCGCCGAGTCCGACGTCCTGACCGTGCGTGTCTCCTTCAAGGTGGCACGGCGGATCGTCGTGCCCGTGACCGCGGAGTTCACCGCCCCTGGCCCCCGTACCGTCGTCATGCACATCACGGATGGCGAAGGGCAGGGTTCCGTGGTCGAAACCCATGCCACGCCGCTGGGAGCAGGTCGCGACGGGCGCCCCCGCACCCGCGTCACCGAAGCCGTGATCGCCACCTCCCACCGCCCCGGGTTCAAACTCGCCCGAACCGTCACCCCCCTGCTACGACCCCTCATGCGTCACGCCGCAGGCCGCCTGTGGCGCGACGACCTGGCCTACGCCGAGCGTCGCTGGGAACTACGCAGCACCGGCCGATTCCCCGGCTGACACGGCAGGGCAGCGCACACCGGTCAACCATCCTCACCCCGCGCCAGCTGTCCTACGTCCCAGAGCCACCAACGCCCGGGCCGCAGCGGACCGGCCCCGATCCGGCACCGTCCACAGCGTCTCGCCCCGAACTCCCCAACGCTCCAGCAGGGCATTGGCCGCCAGGAAGCCGCTGGTGGCCGCCCGTTCCATCAGCGCGACCGGCAGACCCGTGCGCACCAGATCCCCGGCGACCACCACCCGTGCGTCGCCTGTGCGCACCCCAGGCCGGTCCCGGTAGCCGCCGACCGGGAACAAAGGACAGTCCTCACGCCACTCGTGCCGGACATCGACGATGCCTGCGCGCCCCGTCTCCGGGTACACCTCGCGCAACTGGCCCACTAGATCCTGCTCCACGTCCTGGCGCCGCCGCGCCGGATCGACGGCATAGGCGTGCAGTTCCACCACCGAACCCCCGGTTCGCAACGCCCAACGGTGGGCCTCGCCCTCCCACCGGTCCAGAACGCTCACATTGTCGAGGCCGCCGAATGCGCTGGTGCCCAGGAACCCCTGACGGTCGCCCGCGACGGGCCGCGACAGCCACAGCCGCGACACCAGGAAGGGTGGCGTCGTCCGAAGCCGCGCGATCGACGCCCGCCACGCCGGACCCACGAGCCCGGGCGAAGCGCCGACCAGCGCCCTCAGCCCGGCGGTGTCCAGAGCCAGCACCACCGCGTCGTACTGCTCGACCGCCGCCGCATCCGCGACGACCTCCACGCGCTCGTAGCCTGCCGGATGTACCTCCCGCACCGCCGCGCCCGTGCGGATGTCCACGCCAAGCCCGCCCAGATACCTGGCCAGCGGATCCCACAGGGCCTGCGGAAACGGTTCGCGTGGCACGTCGAAGAGCAGACCCTCGCTGGATCCCAGGAAGTAGATGTGGAACATCAACACCAACTCTGCCGCCGACAGTGTCGCCGGATCGGCGAAGAAGCTCCGCGAGAACACCTCGAACGCCAAATGGTGCGCCGCCTCGGGGAACCGGATCGAGGTGAGGAACTCTGTGGCGCTCACCCCGTCCAGTGCCTCGTACACGCCGGGCACACTCACGTTCAGAAGGGGCAAGGCGGCCCGCGGGTTCATCCGGCCCAGATCCCGCCAGCCGAACGACGGGCTCTGCGCGACGAACCCGAGCGCGCTCAGCGGTGGCGTACGTGGCACCCGCGCGAAACTGTCCCGCCCGCCGTCGCGGTGGCGCAGCGGGTAGTCCGCCAACCCTGTCAGACCGTTGAGCCCCGGATCGGTACGGCGCAGCAGAGCCCGCAGGTTGTAGTACTGACGGAAGAACGCGTGGAAGCCACGGCTCATCGTCGCCTGCGACCCGTCCGCCAGCCGCGTCCCCCAGCCTGCCAACCGGCCACCGAGCTGTGCGTCCCGCTCGTACAGGGTGACGTGGACACCGCGCTCGGCGAGGACCGTGGCCGCCGACAGGCCGGCGATGCCCCCGCCCACCACGGCCACCCGCGGCCCGTCGGCCTCGAACCTCGCACGCCCGCCTCGGGCATCGACACGCCGGGCCCGCCGGTCCCGTCCCGGAAAGCCCCCGCTCATGCCGCGACCCGGCCGACGAAGGTGTGGGTGATTCCCGTCTGCCACCCCGGCAGCGGCAACACTCGCACATCCGTGAATCCGGCCCTGCGCATCCGTGTCGCGAACTCCGGCGCGGTATCGAAGTCGAGGACGCTGCGCCAAAGGTGCTCGTACAGTGCGGCGTCCCCGCCCGCCCGGCCCAGTGGCATGATCACCGCCCGGCACACGGCCGTCCACAGCGCGCGGTGCACCGGGCGGCCGCTGAGCGCGTACTCGTGCACGACGATCCGTGCGCCCGGCGCCATCGCGGCCCGCGCACAGGCCAGGGTCAGGTCGGGATCGGGTACGTTGCGAAAGAGGTATGCGGCGAAGACGGCGTCGAACGGCCCGTCGACGCCCGCCTCGGCGAGCCGATCGGCCGACCCCCGCACGAAACGGACCTCGGCAGGCCACCTCTTGGCCGCGGCCCGCTCCAGCATGCCCCGCGATGCGTCCACGGCGGTGATGTGCGCCCGGCCCGCCGTCGACAACAGAGCGGCCGTGGAGGCGCCAGTTCCGCACCCCAGGTCCAAGACGCGGGCGCTGCGGCCCTCGTCCACCAGACCCAGGCGACGTGCCGAGCGGCGTAGATGTCCGTGGTAGCCGGGACTCGCCGCGACCAGCAGGTCGTAGCGTGCCGAGGCATGGTCGAAGGCGACCGACAGGGCGTCCTCGCGCAGAATTGACATGACAGCCTTTCAGCGTCGTCCGGGCACTCAAGCCGGGACGGATCGGCGAAGCAGTGGCAGTTCCACAAGTGACCGAAGCATGGGCATCACGGGCGTGCGCAGACCGATGCCGAAGTCCTCCAGGGGAGAGGTCGCACCGTCCAGGAACCGCAGGACCCGCTCGGCCGGCACCACTGAGAAGAGATGGGTGAAGAAGGCCGCGCCGTCGACTCGCCCGGTGTCCAACGCGCGCAGCAGCACCGCGTCCATCGCCCGCGCCCTGCGGCCGTGTACGGAGGGGACCCGGGCGGGGGAGCGACCCGCTCGCACCGCCTCGGCGAGATGACGACTCTGGCGCTGGATCGCGGCGAAGGTGTACCCCGTCGAGGGCCGGGTCGCCCCGCCGGCGGCGCCGATGAAGAAGACACGACGCCCGCGGCGGCGGGGGTAGACGCCGTCGCTCATGGGGATCGCCCCTTGCTCCCGCTCCCGCACGGTGTAGTCGCCCAGCCCCAGCACCGACGTGCAGTAGTGGCGCAGGGCCTGGTCATACGCCACCTCGTCCAGGGCCGCGCGGGAGAACTGTGTGTATTCGACCAGCGCTTCATACCGGTTCAGGGGCAGGACGTAGCCGAAGGCGAGGCCGCGGGGCGGCTGAGGGAGGCGGAAGTCCATCAAGATCGCCGCGCCGGGATCGAACACGGGCCGGTCGGTTCGCACGAACCAACCCTGGAAGTGCTGCACCAGTGTGGTTCGGGCCGCAGGCAGCCGCTGCGGCGGCCGAGAATCGAATACCAGGCCCGACCGGATCACCGAGGGCGTCATCGACGCGTCATGACCGTGGACCACGGCCTCGCCTTGCCTGTCACGCGCCGACTCCACGGCCATGTGCCGTACCTCGACCCCATGCTCGTCGAGCCGCTCCAACATGGCCGCTTCGAACCGGTCCGACCTCAGCATCTTGTATCGCGTGTCTCCCAGTGGGCGGTCGATCATCGTCCCGTCCGGGGCGTACAGGCGCAGCCGGTTCCAACTCGCTGTCAGCAACCCGTCGTACGGGCCCTCGCCTGACTCCCAGTAGCACCAGGTGCGCCTGGGCGGACGCAACGGCCCCGGCGGGGCCTCGACCAGAGCCACGCGCGGTGCGCGCCGGCCGGCAGGGAAGGGCTTCGCGATGGCGACCGCGAGGGACAGCCCGGCCGCTCCTGCCCCGATCACGGTCACGTCAGCGTCCCGGCTCACCTCTCGACCCCCTGCTCCTCGCACCCGTCATCCCTCTTCCACGCCGCGCATCCCGGCGGATGCAGTAAACCGCTCATGAGGGGGCCGGCCCCGAAGGGCACGGCCGTACGCGCGGGCGGATCATCCTCGCGGCCCCTGGACCGCCCTTCCGCACGGTTGAGAGCGACACGTTCGCCGCCGCGTGGAGGACCGATCGACGTCGAGTTGCACGGTGAGGTGCTGCTGACGACAGCGCAGTTCGAGGAGGCCAACCGGATCCGGCTCGTCCACGAGGCCACACCCTGCGCGCACCCGCGCAGCGGCAGGTGCCTTGCGGGCCAAGGACGGCCCTTACCGGCCACCGACGGCACCCGCGCGGTAGACGAGCCGCGCCTGCAGCTGCTCGGCTACGGGGACTGGACCGGTCCGACCTACACCGCCTCATCGGCGTCGGCCGCCCCGCCCGCGACGCCGTCCGGCAGATCGGCAACCTCCAGCAGTCGTGACCCCGGTGACACCAGGTTAAGCGGCCCGTGCGGGCGCGCTTAGGGTGAGGCCCATGGAGTCCTCCACCATGGGTCAGACGTCCGAGCTGCTGGGCGTGAGCATCGACACGGTCCGGCGATGGGCCGACGCGGACCGCTTCCCGACCCATCGCGAAGGCAACCGCCGCATCGTTGAGGGAACGGATCTCGCCGCGGTCTGCGTGGAGGTCGCCCAAGAGGGCGGCGTGGGCGAGGAGGCACCGTACCCATCGGCCCGCAACGCCTTCCCCGGGATCGTGACCGCCGTCAAGCTCGGTGACGTCGCCGCCCAGGTCGAGGTGCAGGCGGGCCCGCACCGGGTGGTGCCCCTCCTGACCCGGGAGGCCGTCATGGAACTCGCCCTGGAGCCGGGGATGACGGTCACCGCGCGGGTGAAGTCGACCAGCGTGCACATCGAACGCGGCTGACCCGTGGAGTGGGGAGTGGGGGCGGCCGGGTTGCTGGCCGGTCTGCTGATCGCCTTGGTCACGGCGCCGGTAGGGGTGTCGGGGGCGGTGTTCCTGCTGCCCGTGCAGCTGAGCGTGTTCGCCGTGCCGTCCCCGGCCGTGACGCCGACCAACCTCCTCTACAACGTCATTGCCGGCCCCGGCGCGCTGCTGCGCTACCGCCGCACCGGCGCCCTGCACGGCCCGCTGGTACGCCGGCTGGTGCTCGGCACGCTGCCGGGCGTCGTCCTCGGCGCGGTCATCCGCGTGTTCGCGATCCCGGGCGCGGCCGTCTTCAAGGCCCTGGTGGCCGTGTTCCTGCTGCCGCTGGGCCTGTGGCTGATCGCCCTGACGCTCCTGCCGTCCCGGCAGCCGAAGCCGTCCGGCCAGGACGAGCCGTCCGCGCGGGCGGTGACGGGCCTGGCCTTGGGGGTGGGGTTGGTCGGTGGGATCTACGGCATCGGCGGCGGCTCCCTGCTCGGCCCGATCCTCGTCGGTCGCGGCATGCCCGTCGCGGTGGTCGCCCCGGCGGCCCTGGCCTCCACCTTTGCCACCTCGGTCGTCGGCGCCGCCACCTATGCGCTGCTGTCGCTGGCCGGCTCCGGCAGCATCGCGCCCCACTGGTTCCTCGGGCTGGCCTGCGGTCTGGGCGGACTCATCGGCGGCTATCTCGGCGCCCGCCTCCAGCCCCACCTCCCCGAGAAGGCCCTGCGGCTGCTGCTCGGCACGCTGGCCGCAGGCGTTGGCGGCCTCTACGCCATCGAGACGATCAGCTGACCTTCGGGCTGCGGCGCTCCAGCAGGATCGCGTCCCGCCACACCCCGTGGTGGCGGCCGATGCGCTCGGGGGTGGCGGTCACAGGGAAGCTGGCCCGCGTATGGACGGCGAGGCCGGCGGCGTTCTGGGGGAGATACCGGACTGGGAATCACCAGAGGAACCGGGGCGATTGACAACCCACATCGAGGGCAGGGTCAGGGAGCCTGACAAGGGGCTTCCTTCGGGTCGCTGTGCACGAACGAGCTCCCCATCGGGCTCGTACAGGGAATCCGGCGTCTTGCACCAACTGTCTTCCGAGGCGGTATCGCCGAGCGCGGAGCAGGCCGCGCCCGCCGTGGTGCTCCTCACTACTTCTGAGTCACCACGACGATGATGTAGCCTCCGGAACCGTTTGATCCATTTAGCTACCCGTCTCCACCAGGAGGACTCATGCCCGCCCCCGTAGCCGTCACGATTGCCATCCTCGGGAGAGGCAGATCGGGTGAGGGCTCTGCCTACGGCATGCCGCAAGGCTCCGGCCTCATGAACGGCCCTGCTACCGGACGCTCGCGTCCACGCTGCACACCGACGGGAGGATCACTGGTCCCTTGAGGTTCCGGATCGGACGCCCGACAAACCCACCCACTCAATCGCACCCGCAGGAGCCCGTGCCCCATGCGACTGCCGCCTCGCCCTCGACCAGCGCCGAGCCACCGCTCTCGGCCCACGAGATAGCACTCATACGGAGTTCCGTCTCCGTCGTCGAACCGCTCGCCGCCGACATGACGGTCTACTTCTACGCAATCCTCTTCGCCCGCTACCCCGAGGTCCGTCCGATGTTCCCCCCGGGAATGGACGCCCAGCGCGGCCGTCTGCTCCGCGCACTGCTGCGCATCGTGGACCTGGTCGACGACCCGGAGAGCCTGGTCCGCTTCTGCGGCCACCTCGGCCGCGATCATCGCAAGTTCGGCACCCTCAGCGCGCACTTTCCCGCCGTGGGGGAATGCCTCCTCGCTTCTCTGGCCCGCTACGCCGGTCCCGCCTGGACCGAGGACATCGCCGCAGCCTGGACCAAGGCATACGGTGTGGTCGCCGACGTCATGATCAGCGCCGCCGAGCAGGACGAGGCGCAGCGACCCGCCGTCTGGCCCGCCACTGTGGTGCACAAGGTTCTACGCGGACACGGCATCGGCGAGGTCACCGTACGCCCCCACATGCCGTACCCGTATGCCGCCGGACAGTACGTCAGCCTTGAGACGCCGTGGTGGCCCAAGCAGTGGCGGTACTACTCGCCCGCCAACGCCCCCCGTCGGGACGGCACCCTCACCTTCCACGTACGTGCGGTGACGGGTGGCTCCGTCAGCGACGCACTCGTACACCGCTCTGCCGTGGGGGACGTCCTTCAGCTCGGCTCACCGATGGGCGACATGGTGCTGGATGCAGCCGTCCACAGCGACCTGCTCTGCGTGGCGGGCGGCACCGGTCTCGCACCGATCCGCGCGATCGTCGAGGAGGTGGCGTGTCGTGGCGGACGACACAAGGTCGACTTGTTCCTCGGAGCCCGTACCGGAGCCGAGCTGTACGGAGTCGATGACATGCTCCGCATGGCGCAGCAGTACCACTGGCTGTCCATCAGGGGCGCCGTCTCCCACGAGTACATCCCCGGCATCCGGGGATCCCTGCCGGAGGTTCTGGCTGAGTACGGCCCGTGGTACCAGCACGACGTCTATCTCAGCGGACCGGCCCCGATGGTGGTCTCCGCCAGCGAGACACTCACGCTGCACGGCACCCTGCCCGACCGCATCCACCATGACCCGTTCGAGACCCCCGTGCTGTCCGCTCCATGAGCTCTGCTCTTGCCATCTGATCCTGCCAGGAGAACACCCCATGCCCTTGCCCCCACAGTCGTTCGGATCAGCGGGCGAACGCCGGCTGCAACAGCATCTGGGCAGCGCCGACCGCGCCACCCGGTTCTACGACCAGCAGGTGCGCCCGTGCCTCACCGCCGAGATGCGGGAGTTCATCGGGTGCCAGAGCATGGTTTTCCTGGCCACCGCCGACTCGCACGGGGAATGCGACGCCAGTTTCCGGGCGGGCCCACCCGGTTTCGTGCACGTACTGGACGAGCGCACTCTTGCCTACCCTGAGTTCCGGGGAAATGGGGTGCTCGCCAGCGCCGGCAACATGACGGAAAACCCCCACCTCGGCATGCTTTTCGTCGACTTCACTCACCACCACGTCGGCCTGCACGTCAACGGCGTCGCCCACCTTTACGCCGATGCCGAACTCCGCGCATCGCACCCCGGCTTGCCCACCGACATCGCGCCGGGGCGCGGCCCCGAAATGTGGGTCCACCTCAGCGTTGAAGAGGCTTACATCCACTGTTCCAAGTACATACCGCACCTGGTGCCGGGCCCCCGCCCCACCCCCACCGCCGACCGCCCGAAGGATGCGGACTACTTCACCAGCTCCCGCCCCGCGTCGGCCCCGGAGGCGACCAGCGGTTACCCCGTGGAGGCCCTGATGACGGGGCGGAAGTCCTTGCACTGGCACAGCCCATGACCACAGTCCCGCAGGAGTAGCCGGTGCAGGTGCCTTGACCAGATCATCCCGCCGCACGGTGGGGGCCTGTCCCAAAGAGGCGCACATCCTGGGCCGCTACGTCCAGGCGGAGGCGGCGGACACTTGGCCGCCGGGCACCTCCGAAAAGGATCAGCTTGTGTCGGTGTCCCGGTGCGGACATGGTGCCCCTTCACGGGAGAGCCGCATCGCCGAGCCAGGGTCGTGGCCCCGATGACAAAGGCGGCGGCGAGCGAGCCGAGCAGCTCGCTCAAGAGCGTCGAGGATCAGCTGTCGGACGGCCGAGGGACGTCGACCTGAAGAACTTCAAGAAGTACATCGAGTCCCGCGGCGGCGAGTCCGGCTCCTGGCGCGGCGAGGTCTGACCCTCAGGCCGCTGCCTCGGCTCCTGACGCAGGCACTCCGCCGCCGCGACGGGGATCGCCGCACCGACCGGGGCCCGACCCGATCCACCCCCTCGGAAACGATCGGGCCCTGCCGGTCCAGGCTGAGGGCAACCAGCGGTCACACGTCCCCGTGCTGCTGTTCCGCACCGCTTTCGGTGCCGCAGGGGGCCCCATCACCAGCGAGACCGTGCTGGTGGGCCTCCGTCGAAGCCGGACGCCCCAGTCGTGGGATCGATGGTGTGCCAGTCGGCCTGGGACTCCCAGAAGGACGGCTGCGCGTGGCGGTCCTCTTCGGCCATGTCTCGGCAGATCGCGACGAGGCCGGAGTCTGCAAGTACTCCGGGATGCCCGGGACGCAGCACGCAGAACTCGTTGCCCTCGGGGTCAGCCGGCACATCCCAGGGGACGTCCCCCTGGCCGATGTCGACCCGCGTCGCACCGAGTGTGCACAGGCGGGCCACCTCGGCCTCCCAGTTCCGGCCCCCCGGCCAGGTCGAGGTGGAGTCGGTTCTTGCCCGCCTTCGGCTTCGCCGTCGGCACGAACCGCAGCCGCAGGCCGTCCGTCCGGCCCCGCGTCGCGTCCTGCCAGAAGCGGTCCAGACGTGCGACATCCAGCGCGTCGATCACGATCCCGGCCAGCATTCCATTCCCCCCGAGCTGTCGAACCCGTCGCCTGCTGTCGTCACCGCTGTTGGCATGCTATTCGGGAGCGGCGGCGGCAGCGAGACACCCGCCTCGCAAGTCTCCCAGACTGAAATCAGCACGCATCCCGGATACCCTGCTGACCAAGATCCCCAAGCACAAGGCCCGCAAGTCGACTCATTCTGAAACGAATCAGCAAGGTGGCTGCTGACCGCTGTGAGATCCCCGCGCCATGCCGAGCCCGGCGGCACTGGCCAGTCAGGAGGCGCAGAGCCGGCGGCGGATCACAACCCTCAGAGCCCCGGCCGGTGTCACCGGGCCCGTTGAAAGTCGGTCAGGCACCCGTCTGGCAGCCGTTACGTGACGCAGGAGCAGTGGCTGCGTCAGGTCTGTTGGGGGGACTTGCGAAACCGGTGGTCAGTGACGCGCCCGCTGCATGGTTTGATCCACTACGCGTAGCACGCCGGCGGTGCCGCACTCATCGGAGAGACGGTGGGAGAGGCGCCGGGTCTTGTCCCTGTACGGGGTTTGGTCGAGTGTCATCCGCAAGGCTTGCGTGAGGTTGTCTGTATTGAGCCTGCGGGCGGGGATGGCTGTCGGTGCCAGGCCGAGGGCGGTCAGGCGTGCGGCCCAGTAGGGCTGGTCCCAGGTGACGGGGGCGGGCAAGGTGGGGGTGGCGGCCCGGAGGGAGGCGTGTGTGGTGCCCGGCCCGGCGTGGTGGACTGCGGCGCGCACGCGGGGGAAGAGCCAGTCGTGTGGGCACTCGGCGATGGTCAATACCTCGTCCGCGTCGCTGGATAGATTCGCCCATCCCGTTTGGATGATGGCACGCACGCGAAGTTTTCTCGTGGCGCGGACGATGGTCTCGCTCAGACGGTTCCTGTCGAGGCGGTGCATGCTGCCGAATCCGAAGTAGACGGGAGCGGGTCCGGCTTCGAGGAAGTCCACGATGCGGGCGTCGGGCTTCCACTGCGGTGGGCGCGCCGGCGACCAGTATCCGGTGCCGGTGTGGCCCTGCGGCATCGGGTAATCGTGGGGTAGGAGGGCGTTGCTGATGCCGTAGCAGACCGGCTGGCCGTGCAGGGTCCGCACGATGTCGTCGAGGCGACGCTGGGGGAGGCCGAGTGAGTGCCTCAGGCGCTTGAGAGACGAGACGTACATCGGGCTGAGGAAGAGTTTGACCGCGGTATCGGCGATGAGGTGTTGCTTCCAGGGCGTGGCTTTCATGATGCGAGGAAGCATCATGGCGTGGGCGACGGTGTACACGCCGATGCAGGGCAGTCGCAGCCCTTCGCCGATGAGGGCGCAGAAGGGGTGCAGCAGGGGGTGGGCGAGGATGATGTCCGCTCCCTCTGCGGCGGCTTCGAGCAGGGCCGGTGCGGCGGCGGCGGCGACGTCGTGCCCGTTGCGCATGCTCGCCCACCGTGGGACGGGCTGAGTCATCAGATCGTCTTGATGAGCGAGGGGCATCTCCCGTACGGGCAGACCGTGGACGGTGAAGTGTGGGGCGTATCGGGTCGAGGTGACGATGGTGACGTGGTGGCCGGCATCGCGGAGCCCGAGAGCCAGGCCTGTGTAGGGGGCGATGTCACCGGTGGTGCCCCAGGTCGCGAGGAGAATGCGCAGGGCTGGGCGCTGGGGCGGCGAGGGGCGCACTGAAAAGGTTCCTTGGCTTCGTGGTTCAGATCCGAACACTGTGGGTGTCGGCGACCGAGAGGGGGTGTTGGTGGAGGAAGCGGGTGATGAGTTCGGCGAAGTCGCTGTCGCGTTCCATGTGCATCAGGTGGTCGGTGTGTTTCATGATCACGAAGGTGGCGTCGCGGATCGTGGAGGCGACGGAGCGGTTGTCTTCGACCGTGGTGACGTTGTCGTGCTCGCCGACGCCGACGAGGGTGCGGACCTGATCGATCCCGCCCTGTGGGAGGGGGGAGTCGAGGAGGAGATGGCCGCGGTCGGCGACGTATGCGACAAGCGGATCCAGGGGTGAGTCGGCCAGTTGATTGCGCAGAACACGCGCGGCCGCGCGGATCGTGAACGTGTGCCGGGCCGCCTCTTGGTTCGTCAACAGGTTGACCAGCTTCTCGACGGATTCCTGGTGCCGGAGGCGGGGGCGCGTTCCCTCGGTGGACGTGGTGACCGGGCCCGGCTCCTCGTCGCGCCGGAGCGAGGAGGCGGCCTGACGTTGCAGTCCCTCCTGGAGGAGGGCGGTCAGGCCGGGGCCGGGTTGTAGGGAAGCACCGAAGACCAGCAGGTCGGAGACGCGGTCCGGGTGCTGCTGCGCCAGGCGGTAGGCGATGGGGTAGCCGGAGGAGACACCCAGGGCGGCGAAGTGCTCGAAGCCGAGTTGGGTGGGTGCCTCGAGCGCGGCGTCGGTCAGGTCCTTCCACGTGAGACGGGCCTGAGGCCGCTCTGATGGATTGGCCTGTGGCAAGTCGGGGATGAGAAGGGTGTGCTGGGTGCCAAGGCTCCGCTCCAGCCGCGCCCATGACAGTCGGTTCTGCAGACCGCCACTGAGGACGAGTACGGGTTGCCGGGCAGTCTCGGTTTGTGGGGTCACCAGTCGGCAGAGGTAGCGGCCGCCACGCCAGTGGATGACGCGGTCTGTGGCGATCGGGGCAGCTGTCATGTGGTGGCCGCCTGGTGGCTTTCGATGTAGGCGGCGAGCTCGGCGATGGTCGAGCTGCCGGACAGGTCGGTTTCCGTGATGGCGAGACCGTGCTCCTCCTCCAGGACCAGAGCGAGTACGGCAACGGCCATGGAATCCACGCCGGCTTGGGTCAGGGTGGCCTCTGGTTTGACGGGCCCGGATGGCAGCCCTGCCCGACGGGTGAGGACGTCGATGACGGTGGCGAGCATGTCGGACATGGTTTGACCTCCAAAGTCGAGGGCTCTACGCGTGGATTGGGCTGAGGGGGGCGCCGGCGGCAGCCGCGGCGCGGGACACGTCACTGCCGATGGAACAAGGCCGCAGTGTCCCGGTCCCCATTTCAACGAAGGTAGGGCCCTTGGGGATGCTTCATCACGGTGCTTCAGTCGCTCTGCGACTCAATCGGTCAGGCGTCCCACTGACAAATGGGAGTAGACCTTCGCCGTCAGGCGGGAGGGCATTCGAATCCTTGTGCTGGGGTACTGGGATTCCCGAGTGTGAGTCATTTCATTGCCGCAGGGTTGACGACAAGGAGCAGTACGGTAGTTCGTTCAGCGGAACGTCCGTCAAGAAGCGCGTCAGTAGGTCGAGAAAGTCTTTGGCCGATTCGACTTGTAGGTTGTGTCCAACCCCTTTCATCACCGCCACCTGGCAGTTGGGGGAATTTCGGGCGATGATGGGCGCATGCTCGGGCGGTGCGACCCCGTCAAGCTCCCCGTAGATCAGCAGCATCGGTGTTCCGCCCGTGTCACCCTGCGGAATAATCTGTTCGGAGTTTGCCAGGAAGAGATCTCGATAGAATTGGGCGCACTTCCGAAATTTTTCGACTGGTACTTCGGTGAACAGCTTTCGCATGATTGTGGCACTGAGTGTTACTGCCGCCCTGTTGGTCGACTTGCGCGACAAGAGGAAGAAGTCCGAATAGGCTGACGTGAACGCTTTGCGTGTGTCGCGGTCACTTTCGAGCCTTCGATCGTGCGTGAGACAAGCGCTCATGCGCTCAAGTACTTCCCTCACCTCTTCCGTTACGCAAGAGAGGGCGCCCACCATGACCAGGCGAGATACTCTGTCACCGTGGTCGCGCACCAGCCGGTACCCAAGTGGAGCGGAGGCTGAAAGCGCCAGGACATCGCACGTCGCTGCCCCCAGAACGTCCAGCGTTCGCACCGCGGCGCCAACGAGAAGATTCCAGGTGAATGGTGAGGGAATGGCCCTCGAGTCCCAAAGGCCCGGAAGTTCCAGGAAAACGACTCGGGTTCCGGCGGGCAGATTCGACTCCAGGCGCGGCCAGGGTTTCAGGGGACGAAGTGCGCCGCCCAGGACCAGCAGTGTTCTTTTACAGTCACCAAATTCGGGTTCCACTACTCGGTAGGCGTAGTCGTGGCCTTGCCATTCTTCCTGAAATGTTTGAGAGTGGGCGCTCTGGAGATGCTTAAGGCCGGCTTCGTACAGTTTTTCCAGCATCTACTCACTCCTCGATCGGCGCGTCATTGATCAAATCAGATCGGATGCGTGGGCGTCTTGGTGTGTCGAAAGGTAGGTAAGGTATGGCAGGGATTCCAGGGAACTCCCCGCCAGGAAACGCTTGACGAGGTCGTTGAATTCCTTGGACCGCTCATTGTTTAGCATGTGTCCGCACTCCTTCATGACGGCTACGGTGCAGTCGGCAATGCTCTTGGCGAGTTCCCTGCCCGATTCGGGGGGCGTGATCCCGTCATGCTGGCCGTATACGGCCAGAGTGGGAACTCCTTCGATCACGCCCGGAGGAATTACCTCTGCGTCAGGGTTCAGCATGAGGTCATGGTGATATTGAACAAACCTGATGTAGTCCTCGCGAGGAAGCCGGGAGAGCTTGTGGCGAAGCGCGAGGGCGATCATGCCGGCAGACCGACGCCCCCGGGTCCTGTTTGAGAGTGTCAAAGTGTCTGCAATAATTCCGGCGAATTCTTTTCGCGTCGAGCGATCGGTGCTTAGTGATGGCATGAGGGCAATAAATCGATCCATGTGCCGGATCACTGCCTCGGTCTCCTGGCTGAGGTTGTGGGAAGGTGCTCCCACCAGAACCAGCCGAGAGATCCGGTCGCCGTGCTGGTGCGCCAAGCGGTATCCCAGAGGTCCGCAAGCCGAAGCGGCAAGCACATCGCAGTGTTGGATACTGAGCGAGTCCAGGATGTTCACTGTTGCTCCGAGCAGGAATTCCCACGTAAATTGCGGAACCGCCGCTGAGGCGCCGGTCACCCCGGGTAGTTCCACGAAGACAAGACGCCTGGCGTCGGCGAACTCCGCTTCGAGTCGGGGCCATGAATGCAAGGGATACATGATTCCTGGCAGGACCAGGAGGGTGTTGTGTCGGCTCGCCGTTGTGGGCGTGACCACGCGGCAAAGGTACTTGTTTCCCTTCCAGTCAAGCGTGTGGGTAACGGAGTACGCACTGTCCAGCCTCACGGCCATTTCTCAACCCTTCGAGATTCCACATGGTAGAAATTCCTGTGATAACCCGCTTGGTGCGCTGCTCTCTCTGCGCGTGTGCTCGGCCGCGCTTGGCGAACTGTCGGTTCTTGACCCGATTGCCAGGTGCCTGAGGTCGTGCTGCCGTGAGTCTGCCTACCCCTCAGCCGCAGCACCCCGGTGCCTCGCGAGTGGAGGTCAGGTGGTGTACGGGGTCAGGCGTTCGGGCCACACGCAGGTGGTGGCGGCCCAGGACAAACCACTGCCGAAGGACACCAGGACGGCACGCTGCCCGGGCTTGAGGGTGCCGTCCGCGGCCGCGTCCGCGAGAAGGAGAGGGACGGAAGCAGCGGCTGTATTTCCGACGCGTTCGATGTTGGAGGGCATCCGCTCACTGGGGAAGTCGAGAGCTGCGGCCACGGCATGACTGATGGCCGCGTTGGCCTGATGCGCGAGAAGCACCTCTACCTCCTCCAGAGTCCACCCCGCGGCTTTGACCGCTTGACGTACCGCGTCAGTCATGCGGCGAACTGCGTTGCGTAGGACTTCGCTACCCCGTAGATGCAGGAACAGTTCGTCGCTCGTCGCCTCGGGAGCGCGACGGCGGGCTCCTCCGGCAGGGATGGCGAGAATGTCGGCAAGGGTGCCGTCGCTGCCCCACACACCCGTGCCGAATGTGGGTGCCTCTCCGGGCAGGGCGGCGCGCAGCACAACGGCGCCTGCACCATCGCCGAAGATCGGCGCCGTGTCGGGGTCATTCGGATTGACCATCGCGGAGGTGGTTTCCGCGGCGATGACCAACACGGTCCCTGCGCTCTCCCCAGCGATCAGCCCGCGGGCGACTTCGCACGCGTACAGGAATCCGGAGCAGCCGGCGTTGATGTCGAACGCGGGAACTCCGGTCATGCCAAGGCTCGCGGCGACTTCGGGCGCCCCGGCGGGACACAGGCGGTCCGGTGTGGTGGTTGCCAGGATGAGGGCGTCGACGCCCGGCATGCCCGCAGAAGCCAAGGCGCGTTGGCCCGATTGGGTAGCCATGTGGACGGTCGCGCTGCCCGGAGTGACCCTGTGACGCTGGGCGATTCCCAGACGCCGCCGGACGAAGGCAGCAGCGGCAGGTGTCAGAATCCGCGCGTTGTCCACCGTTGTCGGCGGCAACCAGCTGCCAAGCCCACACAGAACCGTCTGTGTCACAAACTTTCCCTACGCTTCGGCTGCCCGGAACCGATGGTCCCGGGCAGCGACTGGTCATTCGGTGACGGAGTGGGCATCCGCACGTGCGGCGCGGACATCGGCACCCTTGCGAGCAGGAGTGGTCGCCCGGTCGTCTGCGGCCGGTGAGATGCCGAACCAGCAGATCGCCGGTGACGCCACCATGCTGGCCGTCGACGCGACTGCCCCATGCACCGAGGAAGCCCTCGGCGGTCGGATAGGGCAGGCCGAACTCCTGTGGGAGCCGCAGGGTGCTGACGCCGGCTCGGCCGACCCGAGGGGGTGGACCCGGGCATGGAGCGCGTGCTGATCCATTGCCGACCAGCGATGATGCCCTCCACGATTCCGCCGACGATCAGAACCGGCGCGATCGGGTGAAGTCGGGTTACGCTCGTGGCTGACAAGAGACCGAGAGCGCGCCCAAGCGCCCGTGTGCGAGCGAATGCCCCAATCACCGGATCCCTGGACTTCACCCGCCCTGCGGGCAGAGCGGTCTCTCCTCATCCCTAGGCGGGCGCCTGCGCATGGTCGGTGTTGCCGTCGGGACCGCCCAACTGGGCTCGTACGAGCCCAGCCATCTCCCCGAGCGTGAGTTCACCGGACGCGAGGGAGTCGTCCAGTTCCACGCCATAGCGATCGGACAGAGTGACGAACAGCTCCACCTGGGCGATGGAGTCCAGGTTCAGGCTGGAGAACGTCGCCTCCGGTGCGAGCCGCTGCGGTGGAATACGGAAGTCCTTTGTCAGGAACGCGGTGATGTAGGCCAGAGGTTCTTGATCGCGTGCTTCCACAGGGATGCTCCTTCTGCTTCAGATGGAAAGTCGGATGTCGGGCCAGGTCATGGCGACGGCCCCCCAGACCGCACCGCCGCCGAAGGCGGTCAGCAGCGTCCGCGCCCCGGGCTCTACCGCCTTGTCCCGCACGGCCTGGTCCATGGCGAGCGGGATCGAGGCCGAGGAAGTGTTGCCCACGGTGCGGATGTTGCCCAGACATTGTTCGGGCGGGATACCGACGAGCTCGGCGACCTTGTCGAGGATGCGCTGGTTGGCCTGGTGTCCGATGAACGCCTCGACGTCGCCGACCGGCCAACCGACATCCCCCAGCACGCCGCGGGAGACTTCCGTCATCCGCCGCACAGCGTGAGCGAACATCTGCGGCCCCTGCATTCGCAGGCACCTTTCACCATGCTCTGCTTCCTGCTTGGAGTCCGGCCACCGTGCGCCGCCGGCTGCGATCACTGCCAGGTCTTTCTGCGTACCGTCGCTGCCGAGCCGGACCGACAGGACGGCACCAGCCTCGCCCGTCTCGCCACTCCGCAACACGATCGCGCCGGCTCCATCGGCAAAGACGACGGCAGTCCCGCGGTCGGACACATCGGTGATGGTTGACAGCGTCTCTGCCCCGATCACGAGAACGCGTCTCGCCATACCGGACCTGATCCACGCGTCGCCGGCAGCGACCGCGTACACGAACCCCGAACAGGCTGCTGCAATGTCGAAGGCCGGTACGGTGCCCAGTCCCAGCTGAGCGGCGACCCACGGAGCCGTGGCCGGGGAGTGGTGGTCAGGGGTGGTGGTCGAAACCACCACAAGGTCCACGTCGGCGACTCCCGCGTTGTCCAATGCCCGGCGGCCGGCCCGCACGGCCAGATCGCCCGTACTTTCCCCCGGCCGGACCCATCGTCGTCTCTCGATGCCCGTCCGCGACCGGATCCACCCGTCGGTCGTGTCGAGCAGCGAAATCGGTTCATCGGTATTTCGAATCACTCGCTCCGGCAGCTCGGCACCCACGCCTACCAAGACGGACAGAACATTCCCCGACATTGAATTCCCCGCATTATTAAATAGGACAATCTGGCTGTGCGTGGCATGACTTGATGCCCCAAGTTTCGCTGACAACCCCGCAACATACAGCCAATTCCACAGTGCCATGACTGCCGCAAATGGATCTGCCCAGAACACTGAAAGGCAGTAGCACCATCGCGAGGCCGGACGCTCGTCAAGTCGGCGCCATCAGGTGACGCTGCAGGCGAGAGATGAACGCATCCCGGACCAGTACGGCGCCCCGAGTGGTCGGAGAGTCGTTCGAACGGTGGCCGGCTTCGAGTCGCTTTTACCCGGCCCCGAGCCTTGAACGTGATCAGGCTCTCGTCGGCGATACCTGCGAGACCCGCCGGGCTCGGGCAGGCGCCGCCTCCTGCGGGCAGGACCGTCTGTCGGAGCGTCTGCGGCAGCGCCTGGTGTTCTGTTCGGGATCCCTACCGACTGCTGGCCACGTGTCGACGGGCTGATGTCCAGCCCGGTCGCGTGTCCGCCAGCGGTGTTACGCCTTGTCTCAGGTGGTAGGCCGCAATGCCGAGCATGTGGCCTACCCCTCGCCCCCAGGGCACCACCAGTTGCACTCGGACCGCGACTCCAGCCGAGGCATCATGAACGCAATCGAGTCATGGTCCGAGGCGGGTCTGCCTGTGGGCCCCCGCGAGCGTGGAGAATCGCCCAAGTCCCCAAGGCGGCAATGACCATCATCGCGCCGGCGATTTCCCGCGCATTGCGGTCCTGGACCGTGAGGCGTCTCATGCGATCCCGCAGGGTAGGACGATCGACGTTCGCCCAAACCAGCCAGGTGAGCTGCGTCATATGGCACTCCATATCTGCGTCTTCTGCAGGCGCTGCTGTGTTGACCGTGAGCTCATCGGACGACTGCAGGGCGACCATGTTCCGCTGGGCTCAGGTTGTACGGACCTGAGAGGAAAGCACTGAGCGGCGCCGCCGACCTGCGATTCGCTTGCCCATGAGAACAACGGCCAGCCCGATTAGTGACGACCGCTACCCCAAAGGGGTGATGATCACCATCGGCGTACTTGCCTTGCTCCTTCCCGACCGCTGCGGGATACCGGCGAGCCGGGATGCTCGTTCGCCGTCTCCCTGGCCTCGCCCGGCCTCGCCGGGACGGGCCGGAGCCCGAGGGCGGCTATGGCATTTCTTTCAGGCCACTGTGTCCTTCGCCGATTCTCAACTGGGCGTGCGTCGGCGGGGTGTGGCCGGGTGCAATCGCCGTTGCGGGCTCTTCGGTGGAGCTCTGACCTGCTCTCAAGTGTTGCGTGTCGGGGCAAACAAGCCTGAGTGCGAATGGTTCCCGTCGCATCAGAACCAGAAGGACGATGGCGTCGTGATCGGGCGGACGGCGCGCGCGTCCTCCCCGTCGGCGCACGGCTTCGACGACGAACGCCGGACGCTGGCCAGGGTCCAGACGCTGATCCGCCGTCGTCTGCGGGTGAGCCTGTCGGTGGCGACGGTGTGGCGGCTGCTGAAACGGCACGGCTGGGGTGTGGCCGCGGGTAGAAGCCTCGCGGCGGCGTCCGGGGCATGGCTTGTCTTCGATGACGAGGCCGGCTTCTCGACGACTCCGCCCCGTGCCCGCACCTGGGGCCGACGCGGACAGACCCCCGTCGTCCGCGTCCGCGGCCGTTCCCGTCGCCGGACCTCGGTCGCCGCGCTGTGCTGCTACAAACCGGGTTCTGGCGCAGGTTCTGTGAGGTCGTCACCGCTGAGTGACGAGTCCTATGGGGATAAATTCCGTAAGTGTTGGGTGTGGGCGGCAGTATGATCGTGGGCGGGATGGGGCTCGTAGCGCAGTGGCTGTCGCGCCTTCACCGCATGTGGGAGGACGCCGGTTCGAATCCGGCCAGCCCCATCCCACCCTTTCTCACGCCAACAGGACAGGTTCTTCGACAGTGTGCCGTGGGACTTGGTCATCAAAGCGGTCGAGGCGAACACCGATCTGCCGTGGGCGGTTCTGTATGTCAAGCGCTGGCTGAAAGCGCCCTTGATGCTGCCCGATGGTTCGTTGCTGATCCGGGACCGCAGTACCCCCGCAGGGTTCCGCGGTCTCGCCCGTACTTGCAAATTTGTTTCTGCACTACGCGTTCGATGCGTGGATGGCCCGGGAGTTCCCCGGTGTCGCCTTCGAACGCTATGTGGACGACGCGGTGGTCCACTGCGTCAGCGATGCCCAGGCACACTATGTGCTCGCGGCTCTCCAGAGCCGGATGCGTGAGGTCGGACTGGAGCTGCACCCCTAGGAAACCAGGATCGTGTATTGCAAGGACAGTAACCGGCGCGGCTCCTATGAGCACACCGAGTTCACGCTCTTGGGGTTCACGTTCGGGGCGCGGCAGGTGCGGCTGAAGACTGGGAAGATGTTCACCGGCTTCAATCCAGTTGTCAGCAACGACGCCCTGAACAAGATCAGCAAGCGGGCGTGGTCCTGGAGACTGCACCTGCACACTGAGGTCGCCGAAGCGGATCTCGCCCGCATGGTCAATCCAGTCGTGCGAGGTTGGATGCAGTACCGCGGCGCCTTCTGCCGGTCGGCGCTTTATCCCCTTCTGGGTCGCAGCAATTCTTACCTGATGCGCTGGATCCGCAAGAAATACAAACGGCTTCGGGGACGAAAGAAGGCACAGGAAGCGTGGAACAGGACCGTCACTCAGCGGCCCCGGTTCTTCACCCAC
Organism: Streptomyces sp. NBC_01426; assembly: GCF_036231985.1. Lineage (GTDB taxonomy): Bacteria > Actinomycetota > Actinomycetes > Streptomycetales > Streptomycetaceae > Streptomyces. The sequence goes on along the minus strand of NZ_CP109500.1, from coordinate 93,564 downwards.
TGGGCCTGGGTACCGACAGCGCCCGTCGTCTGGTGACCAGGGCAGCAAGAGTCGTATAACGAGAGATCGTTACGTACGGTTCTGTGAGGGCCGGGGGCTGAAATGCCCCCGGCTACTCGACAGCATCTTGATGCGGTTGACATGGCCTTCGACGACGCCCGAGTTCCAGGGGAGGGTTAGGCCGGCGACGACGGCTTCGCGATCGCGGTCGATGCCCGTGGCGAGCATGTGGAGGCTTGGCAGGTCGTCCTGCCTCAGGGCGGTCAGCCAATCCAACAGGCGCTCACCCCGGCGCTCGGTGAGCATGGTTGCGAAGAACCGCACGTCCCTGGTGAGTGCGTCAATTTCTCGGGGCAGTTGGCCCGGAGGTGTTTCAAGTTGAGCTGTTCGGTCTCGGAGAGGTTCTCCGGACGGCGGAGAGGACCCATCCGATGACGCTCCGTGGCGAAGGCGGACGGGCCGTCACCGGCCGTGGCGAGGTGCGTTTCTGGCGAAGGTAGGCGCGAACCCGCTGGTAGCTGCCCGCGTAGCCGAGCGGGACGATCTCTTCCCCTGGAGCTCGGCGAGCCCGCCGCGAGGCTCGCAAGGACGACACCGACCACAACGGTGAGAACCCTCCGCAGTGATCCCCGAGCCGACCTCTACCGGGCCCAGTCGATCCCGAGGTCGGCCAGGCGGTCGCGCCCCGCGCGTTGACGCCGGGGCAGGTCAGCGTCACCTTGATCGGGCCCAGCCGGACCTGTCCCCGGGGCCGTGGGGGCCGGAGGACGGACCGGCGCCGCCGGACGGACGGGAGCCGGGGCTCAGTCGGTGTCGATGCCGCGAGCGGCGAAGACCTCCGCCGCGTCTGGCACGGCCAGGACGCCGTCTTCGACGAAGGTGACCTCCCGCAGGTTGGGCAGCAGGGCGAGGTCGTCGAGCGATCGGACGTCGAACAGATCGTCCTCCCCGCCCCAGGCGGGGGCGCAGTGCCGGAAGACTTCGGCGCCGGCGTCGAAGCACAGTTCCTCGACGCGGGCCAGCAGCTCGTCCGGAATCTCCAGGGCCTCGAAATGGGTTCGGGACTCTGGCAGCACCGCCGCGTGGAGGCCGTGGTCCAGAACATAGGACGCGGGGTCACCGATTCCCCGCTCGGCCAGCTGCGCCGGCAGGTCGTAGAGCGGGAGGAGCGGCTCGTCGGGGCCGTACATGAGCTCCTCGATGACGAGCAGCTTGAGGTTGAAGTCGCGGAACTGGCTCATGGCACATGAGTACCACGGAGGTACGACACGGGTCCGGCGCGCCCGGCCTCCGGCCGGGCGCGGCCCTGCTCAAGCCGCCGCTGACCACCCCGAGCGCGATCCTGCGTCCGGGGCGGACGACCGGGGCTTTGAGCCCGGCGAGGGACGTTGCCGCGGTGAAGCAGCCACGCTGGACGCTTGAGGCCGCCGCCGTCGAGATGGCCGCCCACCACTCCCCACACCGACTCCCCACCCCCAGTCACCGACCCTGATCATCGGTCACTGGCCGCCGTCACCGGTCACGCGTCACCAGTCACCGTCCCTGGTTACCGGGCCATGGGTTCCAGTCACCGGCTGCCAGTCACCGCCGGATTCAGGCGCTTCGCCGACGGGGCGGGATGGTGTGGTCGGGGGAGCGGTATTCGGAGTGGGGAGCAGTGCCCTCTGTCCGGGTGAGCCCGACCTCTGCCTGAGCGCGTCAACTGCCGACCTAGGCTGGTGGAGCGGTGCAATGGTGGCTGTGGGGAGCCGCAGGCCACGGGCTGCTCCCTGCCCCGTGGCGCTGTCGGCTGTGGGCAGGTCCGGCAGCCGTCACACGTCGCCGCATACCGCCCCGGCCGACAGCATCCAGCGCGGCGTCGACCACGAGCGCAGCCACCCAGTCACCGACCTCCAGTCACCGGTCACCGATGGTCGGTCATGGGCCCTGCATCGGTCGCCGACTCCGTCACCGGTCACCGGCCGCCAGTGGCCGAGCGGTTGAGGCTCTATCAGAAACACGCCTTGAACCCGCCCGGCGGTTGCTGCCCGGAGGGCGACCCGCATCCGGTGGTAGGCCCGGTCGTGGTAGAGGGCGGGATGCACGCCGGCCCCGGGGCCTTCCGTAGGTCCCCCCGGTGGCTCTCGGGGCGGTCCCGGGTCCTGACATCGGCCGCGTTTCCCCGCCCTGTCCTGGCTCGGGGCCCGTGTTCACCCGTGCGTGGCGGTGTCAGGACCCCTCGGCCCCAGGCCGTGTCCTCTTGGCTCTCCTCCGACCTCCGCGCTGACGGGCCGGGTACCTGACCGGTCTGTGGTTCGGCTCCTTGTCCGTGGAGGTCGACAACGGTACGGGGTCGCCGCCGATCCTGACGGAGAAGATCGCCCGCTACCGCCGCTTCCTCGCCCGCAGCGTCCCGCCGGCCGGACGTGCCACGGTGGGGGTGACGTCGCGTTGTGGCGCACGGTGTGGACGAGGCCGGCGGCGAAGTACCGGGAGGTCGAGCGTCTGAGCATGCAGGAGTGGCGGGGCCATTGGCACACCGCCGGGACCTTCCCGGACGGGTCCAGGGACGGCTACCGCGACTACACGGGCGTGGTGCCGGTGATCGTTACCGGCCCTGAACCTCCTGGAGGGGCACGGCCCGCACGGGCCGATCTGGCGGCGCTACGGCCGCAAAAGCCATGAGACCCTCACCGACGCCTTGGCCAACCCCGACGACTACAGCGCCTACTCCGTCCGTGAGGACCGGCGCCGGGCGGCCGATGAGCGGAGCGCCGGAGGGAGGAGGAGCACCAGGAGGAGCGCCGGCGCAGGGAGGCCGCGGCGTGGCGCTGCCCGGAGTGGGGCCGCAAGGTCTCGGCGATCGACGGCGGCCGAACAGACCGGGCTCCCCTTTCTCTCCTCCCGGCTGGGTAACAGGCGCTGGGCAAGCCTGGCTTGCCCGGTCACCAGCCTGGTCACCGGCCCTGCGGAGCGAACTTACCGGCCTGGTCACCGGTTGGTGAACTAACCGGTTCACTCACCGGTGGCTCACCGGCCGGTGGTGGTGCCGGGGGCGAGGGTGCGCCGGCCGTACGGCGGCTCGGGGTGCTCGCCGGCCCAGGCCTGGGCGGGTGGGGGTGTCGGGGTGCCTCGGCGGCGAGGCGGGCCCGGTGTGCCGCGGTCGGTGGCGCCGGGGGTGTGGCGGGGCGGGGGCCTGAGCCCAACGGGCGGCGCTCGATCATCTGGCACCCCCGTGCCGTGCTCCACCCCCAACATGGGCGTCTTCAGCCCGGCGGGCTCCCGGCCGGTTTCGACTCCGGCGCCCCTCCCGGCCGGAAGCCGGGGGATCCGGGAGGATCGCTCTACCTGGTGACCTGTCCCAACGGCGCCGGTGACGAGATCCGCGGGGACTGCGTTGGCCCGCGACCGGCTCGGCCGGCGGAGGCGTCGACGTCCAGGCCCTCGTCCACCCGCCTGATCCTGGGCCGCCACGACCGGGCCGGCCACCTCCACGGCATCGGCCGCACCGTCCCCCTGCGCCCGGACTCGGCGCGCAGGGTCGCCGAGTACCTGACCCCTGGCGCTCCGGGGCATCAGTGGACGGGGGTGCGGTTCGCGTGGCCTGGGGCTCACGCGAGGTCGACGCGACCTTGGTCCGCCCCGAGCTGGTCGCGGAGATCAGCGCCGACGCCGCTTGGAGGGCCACGCCCTCACCCCGGCCGACTTCGGCTGGGCCGTGTGGGACGGCCGCGAGCGCTGCGTGACATTGGGAGTCGCACGCTCGCGCCAACAGTCTGTGTTCACGAGAACGGGGAGGCACCCTCGCCGGGCTCAAAGCCTCGGCCGGTCCCCCGCCCCGGACACAGAATCGCGTTCGGGGTGGTCAGCAGCGGCTTGAGCAGGGCCGCCCGTACCAAGGACAACACCCGCTTGTCCCCGATTCGATTCCGCACCCTGTCCAGGAGGGCCGGGTGCGCGATCTCGTCGAAGCACGCCGTGATGCCGCGATGCCCTCCGCCGCGACCTTCCCACGCCACTTCCGCACCGTCGCCGCGGTCACACCGATTTCCACGGCGCGCCGCGCGTTCGGCGCCCCACCCTCGCAGGCCAGCACAATGCGAGGACGCTCGGCGAACCGCAGCGTCACCGCCCCACCAGCCCAGCGGGACAACTCCGCACGCTCCTCATCAGACAGGTGGACGTCCAACAGCGCGCGGACCTGGGGACATGAAAACAGGCTGCAGACTTGGACCTGAGACTTCCGGCGCATCACACTATTTGTGCGGGTCGCCGAGCCAGTGGGTCGCGGCTTGCTGGAATGCTTCGGGGTCGGCGTGGTGGTCGGCCCATGCCACGATGCCGTCCGGACGGACGAACACTGCGGTGAGTCCGAGGTCGTTGTGCACCAATCCGGCCGCGTAGTGGACCCGGCCCTGCCAGCCCTTGGCCGCGGTCTGAAGCACGCGGTCGAGGGTGAAGTCGAGGAGCACGCCCTGGCCTCGGCGCAGCAGCTCGCCGAGGCGTGTGCCGTTGGTGAAGCGGAAGTCGGGGGCGCTGCGGCCGACGAGCGGCTGTTCGCTGCCCAGGTCGTAGCGGTTGAACAGCCCCGAGGTCTGCCGGTACACGTGGGTGACGCCGTCAGGGGTGTTCATCAGGTCGAGGATGAGCTTGCGCAGGGCGGGGGCGTGGGAGCCCGGCTTCATGGTGGCGACCTGGGCGCGGGACCAGTCGAGGACGGCGGCGCCGACGGGGTGGCGCTCGTCGGTATAGGTGTCGAGCAGGCCCTCGGGTGCGGTGCCGTGGACGGTGGCGGCGAGCTTCCAGCCGAGGTTGACGGCGTCGCCGATGCCGAGGTTGAGGCCCGGGCCGCCGAGGGGTGAGTGGATGTGTGCGGCGTCACCGGCGAGCAGCACGCGGCCCCTCTTGTAGCTGCTGACCTGCATCGCGCGGTCGGTGAAGCTGGAGGCGAGCTCGACGCCGGTCAGCGTCACGTCGGTGTCGGAGATGTGGCGCAGGACCGCCTGAAGGTGCTCGCGGGTCAGCGGCTGGGAGCGGTCGAAGGTACCGCCGTCGAAGTCGTTCATGCCCAGGTACCCCCAGGGCGTACGTAGGTACATGCCGTTCGGTGTCAGGTTGAAGCCGAACGGCAGTTGCTCGGGGTCGGCGAAGGTGACCTTGGCGACGTAGCCGGTGAACAGCGGGTCGGTGCCGACGAAGTCGAAGCCGACGAGTTCACGCACGGCGCTGCGTCCGCCGTCGCAGCCCACCAGCCAGCGTCCCCGGTACTTCTGCCCGCCGGCGGCGGCGGTGACGCCGTCGTCGTCCTGTGTCACGGCGGTGACCGGAACGCCCCGAACGACTCTCACTCCGAGCGTGGCGGCCCGCTCGGCCAGCACCGTGGAGACGGCTTCCAGGCTCGTCATGAACCCTTCCATCGCCGGGCTGGGCAGCCTGAGCGGCAGAGCGGGCGCGTCGATGCCGGCCGCGTCCAGGCCCATGCCCGCGAAATGGGACACGTCGCGGGGCGCGGGTGCCTCGACTGCGTTGGGGTCTGCGCCGACCTCCTGGGCGTCGACGCCGGAGGCGTCCAGCATCGCGTCCAACAGGCCGCGGCGGTGGAACGTCTCGGCCGAGCCGGCGTTCAGACCCCGCATCCCGAGCGGGAGCGCCTTCAGCGGCGAGGAGATCCCCTGGTCTCGTTCAAGGACCAGGACCGAGCAGCCGGCCAGGGCCAGTTCGCCGGCCAGGAACAGGCCGACCGGGCCGCCGCCCGCGACTATGACGTCACGCATGAGAGGTTTCCCTTCAAGGAATGATCAATTGGCGGACCCGGTTGGGTGCGGCGGGTCAATGCAGGTGGGTGAGGCCGTCGAGGACGACGGCGATGCCGGTGAGGAACTGCTCGCGGTCGTCGTACTCCCTGACCTGGCCGACGATGGTGTCCTGCGGGGTGGCGGGGTGCGTGGTGTGGACGGTCTCCATGGCCTGGGAGGCTCGGGGGTACCCGATGTAGCCGGCCAGCAGGGTCATGAGGGTGGTGAGCGCCTGGTCGTCGAGTCCGTGGCGTCGCGCCGGCGCCAGGTGGGTGAGAAGGCGGTCCCCGTTGACCCCTCGGGTGGCCAGGGCGGTGATGATGGCGCTGCTGCGGTTGCGTCCAGTGAGAGCGGGATGTGACCAGGCGCTCCGCCGGCGGCGTGCAGCGCCTCCTCGGCGAACGGGGTGCCGATGCGGGTGGCGAAGGAGTGGGCGACGTCTTGTTCGGGGACGTCGAAGATCCTCGCGTAGGCCGTGATGCCGTGCTCCCGGCGATTGCCTGGGCACGCTTCTCGGCCAGTGGCCGGCCGGGGGCAAGGGGAGTGGACGCGAAATCTCGTGCCTTTCCTCGTGGGGTGGCCTGAAGTGCGGATGGGTTGTTTCCGCGTCGGTGCGTGGGGACGCACGGGCGTGTCGCTGGAGCGGGGGCTTCGCTCGTCGGCATCACCGGTAGCAGGTGCCGGCCGGAACTCCTGGGCGTGGGCAGAATGTACGCGGTCGCCACGGGATCTCTCCGTGCGGTTTCCGGGCGCCTGCTCGGGAGTCAGGTGGGTCGTGATGGTGGTGCCGGGTTCCTCGACGCTGAGGCACAGGGCCTGAGTGGTGATGACGGCGGGTGGCGGGGTTCAGGCCGGTGCGTTGGTGTCGTAGAAGGCGCGGGCGGCGAGGCCGATCCACTCGGGGCGTTCCCAGGAAGGCCAGCGGGTACGGGCGTTCTCGGCGATGGTGGTGGCCGTCTTGTCGGCGGTGGCGCCGCGCTCGCGCAGCCGCAGGGCCTCGTCGCGGACGTAGGTGAGGTAGTCGCGGACGTCGTGGATGAGCGAGGCGTCGGTGACCTCGCCGTGGCCGGGAACGATGGTCTGCGGGGCGAGTGCGGCGAGCTGGTCGAGCACGCCGATCCAGCCTTCGCCGTCCATGTCGGTGTCGTGGGGCGGGAAGTACGGCGCGATCGGGAAGATATGGGTCTCCAGCAGATCGCCGGCGAACAGCACCCGGTCGTCCACAAGGACGATCTGGTCGGAGCCGGTGTGCGCGGGACCGACCTCACGCAGCAGCACGGTACGGCCTCCGAGGTCGATCTCGGCCTCGCCCTCGTAGACCAGATCGGGGTCGACCAGTTCGACTCCTTCGAGTTCGGCGGCGACTGCGGGGCTCAGGCCCTTGAACATGCCGAGGTAGCCGGCTCCCTTGCGCCGCAGTTCGGCGCGCTGGCCGCTGTTGTAGACGATCGTGGCGGCACCCTTGAACGCCTGCGCGCCGAAGCCGTGCTCAGGATGGAAGTGGGTGAGGGTCAGGTACAGGCGGCGGTCGCCGGCCAGGCGCCGGGCCTGCTCCAGCACCAGTGCACCGTTGCGGGGGCCGATGCCGGTGTCGATGACCAGCGCGGCCTTCTCCCCGAGGACGATGCCGATGTTGGGGACCAACTCGACGCGGCGGTCCGGGATCACGAAAACGCCCCCGGACACTTCGACGGGAGATCCCGATACGACGGGCGGGGGGCTGTGCAGGACATCCGGCGCGCCGTCGGAGGCGAGAGGCGTGGGGTCGGTGGGACACATGGCACAACTCCAGATCAATCTGAACAGCGTTGAGATTTCGATCCGAGCGTAACACTCAATCCGAGCACCGCTAAGATGAAGACATGGCAAAGGAGCGATATCACCACGGGGACCTGCGCGGCGCGCTGCTCGACGCGGCGGAGACCCTCGTACGAGAGCGGGGTGCCGACGGCTGGTCACTGCGTGAGGCCTCGGCACGGGTCGGTGTCAGCCCCAGCGCCGCCTACCACCACTTCGGCTCGCGTGACGCACTCGCATCCGCCCTGTCCGAGGTCGTGCTGGCCCGGCTGGGAAATCGCCTGCGCGACACCATGGACGCGGCGCCGGAGCAGGGTCCCGAACGTCTCGCCGCATGCGGGCGCGCCTATGTCACCTGGGCCGTCGAGGACCCGGCCGTCGCCCGGCTCGTCTTCCGCGGCGGCGCCACAACGGCGCAGTCTGCCATCTCACCCCACCCGCACGAAGTGCTCACCGCCGAACTCAACCGTCTGACCGACACGGGCCACCTGCCCGCGGGGGCCCGCCCGGGCGCCGAATTCGTGGTTTGGGCCGCCATCCACGGCCTGGCTGTCCTGCTCATCGACGGTCTCGTACACATCGACGACCGGCAAGGCGTCGAAGACCAGACCGAACGTCTGGTCTTCGCCACCTTCAACGGCCTGGCGCAGGAAACCGCCCCTGAGTCGGACCGGCCCATGCCCACCACCACGCACACACAGCGCCTCACCCAGAGCCCGGCCCCCGGCCCGGCACCACACACGCCCTCACCCTGAAGCCCACGGAAGGACGCAGGCCAAAAGGGGCCGCCCCGGAGGCAACGGCAGTCCCCTGGGGCGGCTCACCATTGAACTTCGATCCTTCTAGCGAGCCCGGCACCCGTCCCGACAGGCGCTCGGCGTTCAACTCACTCGTGTGGGCGGCCGGGTTCACCGCAGAAGCGATCCTGCGCCCTCACGCTGCCCGGGGTCACCCCCGGGCCTTGCGGTATCAGGAGAATGCCCGACGTCGGAAGCCGGCCAAGAAGGACGGCCAGGACCGGGGTGGCGTCACGGGTGACGCCACCCCGGTCGACGAGGCGAGTGAGGGGGGTGACGTCGTGGGTGACGCCACCCGTGGCGTCATGAGTGACGTGTCGGATGGCGTCTGGGTGACGCCCTGTCTGCACCCCTTACTCCAGAACCTTTTTCAACACGACGAACGGGGGTTACGGCCGCAGGCCCCGGTGCGGGTGGTTTCACACCCGCGAGAGCACGTACGAGCGCGGCGGCCAAGACGCCGACCGTTGCGGGCGGCTTCGCCGCCGTCCGCAAGAGGAAGCCCACCGCTGCCACCGGCCTGGTCCCGGTTCCTGGCGAGGACGATGTGTACGCCGCTCTCGACGCACTCGGAATCCTCACCTCGCCGGCCCACCGAATTCCAACCCTGCGCCGTTCGGTACGCGAATTTCTGGGACATCCAGGCGCCGAGGTCCGAGACCGGGCGTCCTTCCTGTACCCGCGAACCGCCGAGCACGCCGTGACGCGGATCAACGCCGGCTGGTACCGCGACCAAGGTCCCGCCCGCTCACACAGCTCCTATGTGGGATGCCGACAGTGCACCCCATCCGGATGCGTCGCCTCGCGGGAAGACTGCGGCCGGATCGTACGGCCCCTGGGCTACCTCCAAGCGCTACTGGATGCCCAGGACTGCGAGAACCCCCATTGCGAGCGCGGCATCCTGCTGGACGACGGGAAGGAGTGCCGGCTCTGCGGATACAGGGCTGCCGAGCGAATCGCGGCCGTCCGGGGCCGGGTGCTGGCCGCCGAGTTGGAGGTCGATCGCACGTCTTGGCCGGGGGGAGACCGCAAAGCGTCACGCAGTCGAATCTGTCATCAAGCGTGATGCCGAACTCCCGCCGGACGCACGCGACAACGACGGTGTTGCCGCCCAGTCGGCACATGCGAGAGGCGACTTCACCGCCGTGTCCGCCCGACCGGAACCGCAGGCTCATCGCACTCTTCGGAGCCAGGAATCTGCAGATGCTCCTGAGCTCAACGACCACGGACCCGACGCGGGGAAGCCTCCCGCGGAACGAGAGCGGAAACAACTGGTGTCGCTACCAAGTGTGGAGTATCGAACGTGGCGAGAACAGCAGGGTAGTGCCAAGTCGGCATTGTTTGGACGATGAGGAGATGTGACCGAGCGCTCCAAGTGGGCCCTTGCGTTCCTGAGGCGGGATGGCCGAGCCAGTCAGCGGCGCCGGTTCGCTCTCCTCCTCTTCCGCAGCGCCCCGGCCGGCCGGGGCGCTGTCGCGTGCGTGCGTGGTCGTGGGTGAGGGGCGTCCTGAGCGCTCGCTCCCCACCGGTCGCCTGCCAATCTTCTTGAGCGTTCGCTCAAACTGGGCTACCTTGCGGTTTGAGCGAACGCTCAAACCGTGAGGAGGGCGAGGTGGCGGCCATGGGGTTGTATGTGGAGACCGTGATCGACACCGATATGGAGATCCTCTGGGAGCGGACCCAGGACCCGGCGCGACACCAGTCCTGGGACCTGAGGTTTACCTCGATCTCCTACCTGCCCCGAGTCGAGGGAGAGCCGCAGCGCTTTCGCTACGCGACCCGGCTGCTGCCCCTCCTGTGGATCGCCGGCACCGGAGTCAGCGCGGGCGAGCGGCAGCGATCCGACGGCACCCGCGTCTCGGCGCTGCAGTTCGCCTCGGCTCACCCGCTCTCGCTGCTCGCCGAGGGCAGCGGCTACTGGCGCTACGTCCCCGACCGCAACCGGATCCGCTTCCTGACCGGCTATGACTACCGCCCGCGCTGGGGCCGCTGCGGTGCCGTCGCCGACCGGCTGGTCTTCCGGCCGCTCATGGGCTGGGCCACCGCCTGGTCCTTCGACCGGCTGCGGCTGTGGTGCGAACGCGGGACCCACCCGCGCGCCGCCCTCGCCCGCGCCCTCGGGGAGAGCGCCTTGCGCCTGGCCCTGGTCATCGTCGCCCTGCTCGCCTCTCCAGTCGCCCCGCTCGCCCTCGCTGCGGGCACCGCCGTCCTCGCCGCCCTGCTGCCCCCGTTGCCCGGCACCCCCGCCGCACGCCGCTGCCGACGCATCCCACCCGGGCGCGCCCGCACCCCGCAGCTGCTCGCCACCCTGGAGTCCTCGTGAGCTCGATCTTTCACACCCACATGGGCGCCGACTTCGGCCGCCTGCACCCGGAGATCCGGCGCCGATTCTCCGTCGGGCTCGACAGCGGCGAAGCCTGCGTCGGGCGCGGGATGATGGAACGGATCCGCCACGGTGCCCCTTTCGTCAAGCCGTTCCTCCGGCTCGGCGGGACACGCAACATCCTCGTCCCCCGCGAGGGACGCCATGTGCCCTTCGTCATCGAGAACTTCCCCTACGTGGACTCCTTCGGTCGCGAGACCGTCACCTTCGTGCGGACCTTCCAGCTGCCTGACGGCCCCCACCGCTTCGATGCCACGATGGTCTTCAGCCCCGAGCGCGACTGCGTCCTCGACTACCTCGGCACCCACCAGCACCTCGCCAGCGACCTCCACATGAGCGCCGAACCCGACGGCTCGCTCCTCATCCGCTCCGGCGAGCACCGCTTCCGCGAGGGCCCCGTCGACGTTCGCGTTCCGTCCCTGATCGCAGGCGAAGCCGAAGTCCGCGAGTCGTTCGACGAGAGCACCGGCCGCTTCCGGATCCGGGTGCGGGTGACCAACCGGCATTTCGGCTTCCTCTTCGGCTACGAGGGCTCCTTCACCGCCGAGTACGTCGACGCGGGCGGGAGCGGACTCCGCGCCGGCCTGCGGCCCGTCCGCGAGGAGGCCCGCGCGTGAGCGCGTCCGGCGGGGCTACTCGTCTCAAACTCCTCGAAGGGGCCCTGCGCACGCTGGTCGAGCAGGGCATCGCCAAGACTTCGGCCCGCTCGATCGCGACGACCGCCGGGGTCAACCAGGCGCTGGTCTTCTACCACTTCGGTTCCGTCGACGAGCTCCTCGCCGCTGCCTGCGTGCACGGTGCCGAGCAGCGCGTCTCCCGCTACCGCGAGCGGCTCGCCGCCCTGGACTCCCTCACGGAACTCCTGACCTTCGCCCGCGCGATGCACGCCGAGGAACGGGCCGCCGGCCAGGTGGCCGTCCTCGGCCAGCTGCTGGCCGCCGGCCAGACCGCGCCCGCCCTCGCGGCCGCGACCTCAGCCGGGCTCGCGCTGTGGATCGAGGAGCTGGAGGCCGTCCTGACCCGGCTGCTCGCCGCGACTCCCCTGGCCGCCTTCGCCGACTCCGCCGGGCTGGCCCGCGCCGCGGCCGCCTCCTTCGTCGGAATCGAACTGTACGAGGGCGTCGATCCCGAAGGCGCCGCCCGCGCCCTGGACTCGCTCGAACAGCTCGCCGTCCTCGCTCAGGCCCTGGAAGGACTCGGCCCGCTGTCTCAACGAGCAGTCACCCACCGGCTGCGCCGCCGCACCCGAGACTGACCCGGCGTCGCTTTGTCCGGCCAACGCGGCCCCAACCATTCGTCGGTGAGCGCAGGCTGAACTCATCGGCGTCGGAGTGACCGGTGCTGTGCTCATCGCGGGAATCGGCCTCGCCGGCTCGTACGCCGCGGTGCGCACACTGGCGCTGCACAAGGGCTTCGGCGGCTTCACGCTCGTCTTCCCGATTAGCAACGACGCCCAAGGCAACGCGGTGTCCGAGCGAAGGTCAGGCCCTTTCCTGAGAGAGGGCGCGCACGGCCATGGTGACCTCGCCGAGACCTCGCGCGGGTCGTCCCAATGCGTCATCTGCGCCTACCTCCGGAGCCCGCGCGGAACGATTTGCCACAGTCGCACGTACTCGCGCGTGAAGGCGCACGGGCGGACTTGCCGGAGTCTTTGTCGACACTGCCCTGCATGTCCTTCCAGAGGGCGCGGCAGTGGGATCCTGGCTGCTGTTCTGGTCCGTCTCATCCTGTTCATGGCGGTGATGGGCCTGTGTCAGCACATCCTTGCTGTTCTAGCTCCAGCGCGTTCAGTCAGTACGGGCGTCTTCCTCGGTATCGATGCGGGGGACGCCCGCTCCGGCTTTCAGTGGCGGCCACCTGTGTGTGCGGTGAACGCCGCCCACGCCGTGGTGGTGAATCCGAGGACGGGAGCGCCGGCCTCGTCGTTGCGCTTGGAGTCCCGAACCTGGACGGCGCCCGGTTGGGGGCAGGTCTCCACACAGTTCCCACTGGCGTCACCGCTGTGCGAGGACTTGGACCACTGCCCTGCGCGCCTGTCCGCCCCGCCCGCCTGGGTACGTTGCACGGTTCGCTTTCCCGCGATCGCCCGGCACCGGCCCCTGGCCCGCTCCTGCGGCGAACGAGACGGCGGCAATTCCCCCGCGCCCCAGACCGTGGTCACACCCTGCGCCGGCATCCATGCGGACGCACCCCCATCTCACCGACCCGAATAGGGAGAGGACCTCATGCAGCCAGCCTCCGATATTCCCCCGGTCACGACGTCGTCCCCGGGTGGGCTCGTGGCCGCCACCTACCTGTCGGCCCTACGCCGCGCCCGAGACCTGAACCTGGACCAAGCCGCCAACGCAGCCGGATTGTCCGGCTTCGAACTGCACTGCCTGGATGAGGACTCCTCCTCCGGGGCGGCCATGACCAGACCGGAACTTACGGCCTGGTGCTGATCGATCCCAAGGCCCTGAAGGTAGGCCCAGCGGTCGAGCTGGGCGCAGGCCCATGAGGGGTCGTCCGCCGCCGTCGGCAGCTGCGGTATGCGCTTGCGGCCGGTTTCGTCGAGGCGGAACGGCCCTTCGAGGTTGGTCCAGATGCCGCATTCGTTCCCAGTCGAGACACAGACCGCGCAGTGGCCGGGACCCGGCTTTTCGCAGGAATGCTGCCACGGCTGTCGGGGGCGGTGGTGCGTAGCGCGACCCCCGGCGGGTAGGCGCGACGCATTGCCCGCCAGTGGAGGAGACCCCGCATGCCGGCCCGGCCCACCCCCGTGTACGGAGCACTACCGGAAGTCGACCTTCTGCTCGGTGGTCGCTACCGACTTCGAGCCCCCATAGGCTCCGGTGGTACAGCGGACGTCTTCCGCGCCGTCGACCAAGTACTGGGGCGGGAGGTGGCCGTCAAGGTGTTTCGCGAGGGCTCGGACACGGTCACCGTCGACCGCTTCTGCGAGGAAGCTCGCACGCTCGCCCGCCTTTCCCACCGCGCCCTCGTCACTGTTTACGACGCTGGCCGCCATGGACAAAGCGCCTTCATGGTCACGGAGTTGATCCGCGGCGTCAGCATGCGCGCCCGAATCAGCGCGGGCCCCCTGAGCCCCTTCCAGGTGACACGGCTCGGTGCCGACATCGCATCAGCCCTCGACCATGTCCACGCCCAAGGCGTCATCCACCATGACGTGAAACCCTCCAATGTTCTTCTCGGGGAAGACAACTCCCCGCACCTGGCCGACTTCGGGCTGTCCAGGCCCGTGAACGACCATTCCCACAGCGCACCCGACACCCTGGTCGGCACCCTCGGCTACATGGCCCCGGAGCAGTTCCTCGGTCAAGGTGCCAGTACAGCCAGTGACATCTACGCCCTGGGAGTGACCCTCCTCGAAGCCATCACCGGCCATCGCGAATACCAGGGAACACCCGTGGAGATCGGCACCGCCCATCTCCTCCGTCCGCCCCGGATACCTGAATGGCTGCCCGTCGACCTCGCCCGCCTACTGAAGGCGATGACCGACCAGGCTCCCTCCACTCGCCCCGATGCCGCCGCCGTCCACCTGCGACTGCAGGCCATCACACTGGCACCGCCGGCCCGCACCGCGGCGAGCGCAGCCCCAGAAGACACCTCCACACATCGCCCACCATTGCCGCCTATCGCTGGAGTCGGCTCCCGTGCTGCACAAGCACGAACGCCCGATCCGACGAAAGATGGCACAACCGGCCGCCGCCGTAAGGCTCTCTTGGGCCTTACGGCGGTGAGCCTCGCCGGTGCCTGTGTGATCCTTCTCGGTGGCATCCCAGCGGGGGAGGATACGCAGACCACCGCCCCCGTCCGCGAGCAGCCACCGGCATCGAAGGACACCGAGGCGGCAGGCCCTCGGGTAACGCCGCCCGCGCCTCCGCCCGCCTCTCGGGCGTCAGCAATCCCACAGCTGCCAACTGTGGCGCCCTCCACCGCACCGGAACTCCCGACCCACACCCGCCCGGATGGCTCATCCTCGCGACGGGGCGAAGGCCGCCCTGCGAAGGAGCCGGGAGCAGCGAAGTCCAAAGACGTTCCCGGGAAGGCGAAGGGGAAGAAGGACAAAGGTCGGTGATCGAGCCGCTGCCGAGGTGAGCGGACTCTCATCAGGCGATGGTATCGGCGGATGGTCAGCCCATCCGGTCAGGCAAAACCGTCTTCCGCGCGTGACGGTGGTTGCGAAGGCGGCAACTTCGCCGGCACGCACACGTGCTTCCCGGGAGACCGTCATCCAACGCTGGGGCGGTTGAGCGAGGGACCCGATGTGCCGGGAGCACGCTGAGTTTCTTCCCGGTCCTGGGCCAACGCGGGCTCGTATCCATCAGTCGCTCTGTGGCGTCGTGCCTACTGTGCGGAGCGGGTGCCGGTGTGGAGGTGGGCTGACGCTTGTCGAGTGGGCGGAAGGCCTCGCGGGCATGCCGTGCCCGGACGAACCGGGCACGGCACTCAACAGCATGACCCTCTGGTCAGGGGCGCGGGGAACTCGTCGCGAGTTCCTTCTTGGCCGAACTCGACCCACCCGGTCGCGGGGCCACACCCCCCTTGACGAAGGGTCCGCTGGCAACCGGCTGGATGGTGACCAGTTGCCAACTCCTCGGGGCGGTGGGGCTGCCGCAGTCGAGGACTGTCCCGTTGGAGGCGCACTGCAGCTCGTACACGGCCCCCGTCGTGGTCAGCACCTTGAAGTTCGTCACCTGTCCCAGGGACGAGATGGTGGCATCACAGACGGTGGCGGGGGCGGGGTAGCCGGGGTTCTGCGTGGGGGTGGTGAGGTCCTCGCGCTTGTAGTTCCCCGTCTGAGGGTCGTCCCGGTGACCCCCGTACGTGACGCCGTTGATGAGGAAGACGCTGAATTCCTCGGTGTTGTTGGACAGGATGGAGTCGATCGAGTTCCCGCAGCCGCTGGCCCCCGCCGGTCCGGGGGGTCCAGGGGGGCCCGCAGGTCCGGGGGGTCCGGGGGGCCCGCAGGTCCGGGGGGTCCGGGGGGCCCGGCCGGGCCCGTGGCCCCCTTGCACCGGTCTCGGTCGTGACGGTCGCCGCTGCCCCGTACGCCGGACTGATCCTCGTCATCCTCGTCGTAGTCGTAGTCGTAGTCGTCGTCGTTGCCACGTCCGTCGTGGCACTCGTCGCCGCCCGATGCGGCGGGGGGCGACGCAGCTCCGGTCGCCCGTGGCGGCTCGGGGGCCGCCTGCGCGGGCCCGGCGAAGCCGCACCGACTTGATCAGGCTCCCCCGAACAAGCCGTCATTGCGGACGTCAACGCCGAACATCGCACCGACAACCAGGCGCAGGCGTCAGCGCATCGCCTGGAGCCCCCTTCATTCCCTCGGAGAATGATCACCTTGGACGACACCGGACGTCACCGGATCCGCGTGGCTGGCCGGGGCCCTCTCGCGTGGACCGAGCTTCATTATCGCCGCTGTTCTGGCTTGGAAGTCGGCGGCGATCAACGGGTCAGAGATGAGAGTGCCTCAGTTTCCGGCGAGGTGCTTCTCCACCTGTGCGACGAGGTCGGGCAGGGGGAGGGTTCCGTCGAGGACGAGTTGCGCCATGTCGCGTGTGGGTCGGACATGACGCGCGTATGATCTGGCGCTGGCGAGATAGCCCAGCAGCCCGGGTTTCACGTCTCTGCCCTCTTCGAGCTTGCGGAGGGTTTTGCGGACGATTCGAATGTCAGCCGGTGTGTCGACGTACACGGTCCACGTGGCCGGCGGGGTGAGTTCGGGAAGGGTGAGAGCGAAGGTCCCCTCCACGATGATCAATGCCGCATCAGACTGGTGGTCGAGGGCGGTGCGGATCCGCGCGAGGTCGAGAGCTGCGGGGTTGCTGAAGTCGACCACCCGGCCCGGGCCATCGAAGCGAGGAACGCTTGGTGCCAGATTCGGGTCGTTGTGGTAGCAGAGGTCGAGGTGGATCAGGCCGGCGCCGGGAATGTTCTCGGCGAGGGCGCGGGCAAGGGCGGTCTTGCCGGAGCCGGCGCCGCCGCCGATGAGCAGAACGGGGGGCGAGGGGTGCTCGTTCACGTGCTGTGCCTCTATCCGTGATGGAGTCGAGGCAGAGAGCCTAGTACGTGTGCGGTCGCGCTACATGGCGTGGCGGCCGCGGTGCGAGGCCGCCGCGGAGAGGACCGTTCCGGGAATGGCGCCCACCGCGGTCGGTTCGTCGCTGGTGAGGGATTCGGTGGGTTCGGTGGGCAGAATGTGGTGGCCGTCCGCCGTGAGTGAGGCGATGTTCCGCCGGGTGGCCGGGTTGTTCCACATGCGCAGGTTCATGGAGGGCTGGAAATAGATTCCGGGGCCGTGAGCCAGGATGAGCGCGGCGAGGAGGGTGTCGGCGGCGCCGGTGGCCACCCGGGCGAGGGTCGTCGCCGTGGCGGGTGCCACGACGAACCAGTCGACTTCCTCCAAGAGCCTTACGTGCAGGGGGTTCTCGGTCTCGGCCTTCCAGAGTTCATCCGTGAAGAGCGGAAAGGGGAGGCCGTCGGCAAGAAACAGGCCGGCCGCGGTGGGTGTCGCGACGACGGTGATGCGGTCGGCGTGGTCGGCGGCTTCCGCGACGAGTTCCGGTGTGGCCGTTGCCGCGCTGGATCCGCTGATGCCGAGCAGGAGATGTTTGGCCCTGTGGCTCATCGAGTACTCCGGGGTCGGGGTGCTCTGGCGACGTACGCGTTCAGGTCGTCGCGGTCGAGGTGACGGGCGAGGTTGGGCAGGCGCTGGCTGAACACGGCACGCCACCACATGCCCATGGTCTGCTGCGTATCGGTGAATACCGCGTCCTCGGTCTCGGCGAGGCTGCGATAGAAGTCGAGCACCGTGTCCGTCTCGGTGGCCCGCACGTGCTGAACCTGGTCGAGGAGGGCGCTGAGGGCCGGACCCTGTGGCCGACTGTGGAGCAGGCGGGGCGAGAAGAGCCACTTGCGCGGCGGCGGGAGCTCGCCGGATTCGATGAATGCGGCCCAGGCCAAGAGCTCGATCAGGTGCGTCGCCAGATGCCGCCAGGCGTGTTCCTCGGGGCGCAGGACGCCTTGGTAGACGGAGCGCCAATAGGTGGAGCCGTACCGGCTGAGGATCTGGGTCAGCAGTGGGTCGGCGATGTTGCGGGCGTGCCGGGTCAGCCGGCGCTGATGGCGGGCGATGAGGCCGGCGGGATCATGGAGGCGCCGCATGCTGGTGAAGTTCTCCAGGTCCTCCAGGTACTGAGGATCGAGGGACACGGGTTGCCTGCAGAAGTCGGTCAGGACGCTGACGTGCAGGAACTTGAGGTTGAGGATCTCGGTGTCCGTGAGGACGTTGAGGACCGTGTGGTCGGTCAGGGTGTCGTCGCGGCCCTCGAAGAGGATCTCGTGTCGGGTTCCGGTGGGGAGGAACTCGGTGACCGCGAGATGGTCGCTGATCGGCTGGCGGTTGTCACAGAGGGACCACACGTCGCGGTCGGAGAAGTCGTCGGCGATGCCCTGTCGGTGCGATCCGCACAGCGCGATGGCGTGAACGCCCGGAACTCGCTTGATGAGGTGGTCGATGCACTGCTCGGTGGTGGTCACAGGGATCCTCTCTGACGGGTGCGCAGGCCGGTCACGGCGGCCAGGAGCTCGGTGGTGGCGACACTGTCGGTGAAGGCGACCTTGCCGATGGCCGTGGGCAGGACGTAGTGCAGGGAGATTCCTCCCCGTTGGAGGGTGAGGTCGCGGACTCGGTCCGCCAAGCGCTGCTCGTCGAAGTCCCGGTCCATGACGGGTAGGCCGAGGTGGTCCATCGCGTTCAGGATCCGCTGGAAGTCCGTCGTGGTGAGCAGCCCGCGGGCGTGAGAGATGTGCGAGGCCACGGCGATACCGATGCCGACCGCCGCTCCGTGGGAGATCCGGAAGGCGGTGATGTCCTCCAGGGGGTGGGCAACGGTGTGCCCGAGGTTGAGAGAGCGCTCCAGGTCGCGCTCGAAGGCGTTCGAGCCGAGCAGTTGCAGCTTTCGGGCTACGCACCGCCGCACGATCGTCCGCAGGACAGGGGTGACGGGCTGGTTGCCCCGCGGTCCAGCCAGCAGCTCGAAGAGATCCGGGTCGTCGACGATGGCGATCTTGAGCGCCTCGCCGTAGGCGGCCGTCAGCTGAGGCAGGGGCAGTGTGGCCAGCGAGTCCAGACGGATGTGGACCTCGGCAGGATGCGAGAAGACTCCGATGAGATTCTTCTGGCGGGGATGGTTGACGCCCGTCTTGCCACCGATCGCGGCGTCGATCATCGCCAGCAGGGTGGTGGGTACGTAGACGGCACGCACACCCCGGAAGTAGAGGGCCGCGACCAGGCCGGAGAGGTCACAGAGCACTCCGCCTCCGACGGCGGTCAGCGTGGTCCGTCTGTCGACTCCGGCCTCGTGGAGAGCGGTGATGATCCGCTCGGCCCGGGCCAGGCTCTTGCCTGCCTCGCCGGGCGGAACCACCAGGAAGCGCCCCGGGGTCAGGGCCGGCTCCAAGGCGCCCGCCCAGGCCTCGTGTACGCCCCCGTCGAGAAGAATGAAGTCTCCCCGGCGGGCCAGCTGGGCGACCGTGCTCACGAAGCCGCTGTCGCTGACCTGAATGTGCGTGGTGTCCTGCCGCGTGACGTACGCGGTCAGACCGTCGCCGCGGGGCGTGACACGAATGCCTTCCGCCCGGGCCTGAGGGATGACCATGTGTGTCCCTTCCGGATGTTGTGGGCTGACGAAACTCCGATGTCACCGGCCCCGCCCCCTGGTGGAGGAGCGGGAGCCGGCACGGCAGCGGATCAGCAGGGGCGACCCGAGACGGTCGCCTTCTTGATCGCCTTCTTGATCGGCTTCGCGTTCATGGATGTACCTCCTCACGCATCTCGTGCGGTGAACGGGCTCCACAAGGACCGTCCTCGCGCCTCCTTCCGTCGCTGGGGTGGTGGCCCCGCACCGACCTCGCTGGGCCGGCGCGTCCGTAGTCCGTGCGCCCGGGGGATCGGTGTCCCGCCCCGGGCGCACGGAAGCAGTCAGACCCGCAGGGGAAGGTGCTCTGCGCTGTCTGCGCGGGCGGGCCGATCTGTGGTGGTGGTCTTCTCCAGGTCTCGCGTCAGGGCCTTGGCCTCCAGGCAGGAGGGAAGGCGCACCCACACGTATGCGTGGTCGCTGTCGACTCCCCCCCAGCCGGAACCGATCTGGGCGATGGTCCCGGTGATGGGCTGCGGCTGCTCGCGGCCCCGGTCGCCCGGCTCGACGTACGACCAGCCGGTGACCGTGTCGCCGACGCGCAGTCGTGCGCTCTGGCGCCGGGCGGCCACAGCGCTCATCGCCCGCCCCGCGGCTGGTCCAAGACGAGCCCGAGAAGCCCCAGGCATTCGCGGGCCAGCTCCTGAACGTGGACGTACGCGGTGTGCCGGTCGGCGGGAAGTCCGCCCTCAAGGTTCTTGGCCACAGCCGCGGCCGTCACCTCCACCAGGCGCATGTGCTCCGGATCGCTCCAGTGCGGGGCCTGCTCCACGGCGATCGGGGCGAGGAGACGCAGGTGTCCCGCGAGCCAGCGATGCCAGGCCGCGCACACCGTCCGGTCTGGAGTCCAGTCCCGGGACGCCAGGACCAGGGAGATCGTCTCGCTGATCAGGGTCACGTCGACCGGCAGGGCGGTGGTGGTGCCGTCGGCACGGGCCACGGTCAGCTCGGGCACGTCGGGCCCTCGACAGGTACGGCTTTGGGGGGACACGGGCAGCACGGCAGCCTCCTCGCCAATCCGGGTGTCACCAGCGCGACCGGGCCGCCGATGGCCGGCGCCCGATTCCACGGATCGACCGTACGAGCGGTCGGAGTGGAGTAGGACTGACTGCGGGTACGAGTAAAGCGCGCCACGCCCAAGGGGAACGTCATGAACAGCGAATCGCATTCGCGCTTACGCACGGGTCTCATCAGCGGCTTCGTACTGCGCGCCGCCCGGACGTCGATCCCGGCCACCCAACAGGGTCTCGCCGAGCTCTTGGCGGTGGATCTGGCGACCGTGCAGGGCTGGGAGTCGGGACGCCGGCCCCTGGCGCACATGCGGGCCGGCGCGCTCCTCGGCATGCGCCGCCGACTGGCCGTGCTGGGAGCCGGCCCGAGCGTCCTCGCTCTCCTGGACCCCGCGATGGACGCCGACCGCATCATCACGGCCGTCCTCGCCTCCGGCGACGATGCCCCACATCCCCTCGGCGAGTGGGTCCACAACCGCCAGACCGCCCACATGCTCGCCTGGGCGCTCACCGGCACCGCGCCATCCTCCATGGCCAACCTCCTTGCCGCGCCCCGCAGAGGCCCGGCCGCCACCGCACCGCTCCTCGACGCCGACGCCCGGCGCGTCTTCTTCGACCGGTTGCGGAACACAGCCGAGACCGCCTCCCGGACCGACACCGGCGGAATCCTTCTGCAACGTCAAGCCCTCTACCTGTCCTCCTACGACCGCTCCCCGCAGGCGGTGGCATGGACCGCGCACACCCTGCACGCCGGGCGCGGAGCACTGACCGGACGCGGGTGGACGCCGCGCTGGGCCGAAGCCCGCTCGACCGCTGCCGCTCTCGCCCGTCTGGGCGACCCGGTGCCTCTGTGGGACTTCATCGAGCGGGCGATGGCCGACGACGACGACGGCGAGGCCGCGAACCTGAACTACTGGGCGTACTGGCTTGGCGTCGCCCACCAGCCGCAGGCCGACGACGCGTTCATGCGCGATCGGGACCTCACCGGCCTGGATCCCGTCGCCCTCCTACGGGCCCTCGCCGACGGCATGCACTTCGCCCCCGGCTACGTCGATCTCTACACGCATTCGATGTGGTCGCTGCTGCACGCGCACCCCTGGCTGCCCGAGGCCCTCCCGTCCTTGTCGGTGTCGCTCGCCCGGCGGCTGGACAGACTCCTGGACGAAGGCGGGATCTCGCCGAGATCCAGACGTGAACTCGCCTCCATCCACTACGTTTTGCACCAGAACCGATGATCGGCAACCGGAGGTCACCATGGCAGACGAGACGGCGAACGCGCAGGGCACGGCCGGATTCGTCTTCGAGATGGGTGTCTTGAAGAACGCGAAGCGCACCGGTTGGTGGTTCACCGGGAACAACAACCCGGAGTCGATCGCCGAGCACAGCTTCCGCGTCGGGATCATCGGCTCCGTTCTCGCGATGATGGAAGGCGCGGACGCCGGCAAGGTCGCGCTGATGTGCCTGTTCCACGACACACAGGAGACCCGCCTCGGCGACATCCCGCACATCGGCCGCCGCTACATCGAAGCCGCCACGAACCAGACCGTGACCGCGGACCAGGTCTCCGCCGCCCACCCGTCGGTCCAGGCCGGTGTGCAGCGGATCGTGGACGAGTACGAGAGCGGAAGCTCCCTCGAAGTCCTCGTTGCCCACGACGCCGACAAGCTGGAGTGCCTGGTGCAGGCGGTGGAGTACCGGGCGCAGGGGTACGCCGAGGTCCAGGACTGGATCGACACCTCTCTTGCCAGCCTGAAGACGGCCTCGGCGCAGGCTCTGGCGGAGGCCGCGCTGACGATGCCGCCGCTCCAGTGGCGCCGCACCTTCCTGGAACGCTGACCCGCGGCAGGGGCGCCCAGGCGGTCGCGAGCCCGTCGGGCACCCTGGCCGTCGGCCGGTCAGTCCTCGGGCTGGCTCCAGGCTCTGGGCACGATGCCGGGCACCCTGTGCTCCACATGGTGCTCACACTTCGCGCATGCTCCAGAACGGTCCCGTCGATGGTCGAAGCTCGCCCAGCCACGGGTCGAGAGGGGATCCCTGAGCCGCGCGCTGGGACCGGTGAAGCCGCAGGTGGTCGAGTCTGTGAGCTCCTGCCTGGCGAGCCACAGAGCGTGCAGTCGGGCGTTCGCGACGGAGGACTCGAAGATCGAGGCCCGGTTTCGCGGGCATCCGCATGCGGAGGTGATCCTCAGCCTGACCGGATCCGCAGGGCCCGACCCACCGATCGGCTCACGCCGTGTCCTCTCGTAGCAGGCCCTGCGGATCATAGGGAAGTAGATGGGACTTGTGATCCTCGCTGCGGCCGGTGGGGACATGGACGTCTTCAGCAGCGCTGACCGGCTCGCCGGATAACGCGGGCCTGGCACCGGCTCTACGCGACTCCGGCCACGTCAGCGGCAACCTGCGCCGGCCACGTCCCTTCCACCGCGGCCTGCTCAACGCGGTGTATCTCTCCTCGCTGTCGAGCCCGAAGTGCTGTCTGGCCTCGAAGGCGTACTACGCGCGCAAGGGCGCCGAGGGGAAGGGGCACAAGCAGGTGCTGGTGGCGCTTGCACGCCGCCGCCTGAACTCCAGCTGGCGCCGCTCCCCGATGCGCAGCATCAGCAGCTCGGCGCCGTTGGCCTGCAGGGGGTCGAAGACGATGAAGTGGGCCGGGGCGGGGGCCTCCAGGGCGGCTGGCCCGCAGAGTGGACCCCGATCACTCCGCGCATCTTCCTCGCGTTACGTGATGTGACGTGCTATCCGGCGGCGGGCAATGTCGGGTTCCGCGAGCCCGTGGTTTCCAGTTTGGCGCGGACCTTGTGCGGGTCGATGTCGTTGAGCCAGGTCCCAAGGCCCGCGGCCATTACCAGCGGGTCAACTCCGAACAGGACTCCGATGTGGTGCATCTCCCGTACGGAGTACTTGATGAGGCCGTCCTGGCGTTTGCTGACCTGGCTCTTCGACAGGCCAAGGTGCCTGCCGAGTTGCTCGTAGGTGATCTCCGCGCGGAGTCTCGCGTGCTCCACCGCTTCGATGAGACGCAGCTCGAGTTCGGTCACCGCCTCCTGAGCCTGCTGCTTCGGAGTCTTCTTCATGCCGGACATGCTATCGATCCTGCGGGCCTCTGGGTCTTCAGGGGTACACCCAAAGCCTCTCCAGTTTCCCATAGGTCAATCTGGTTGCTGTGAGAGAAACCTCGTGGGAGGGTGTCGGGGTATGAGCGATGCAGAGATCGATGAGGCCGCTTCGGACGTCAACCGGGGCTGGGCGCCCGCACATTCCTGGCGGTGGTTCCTGTTGAGGGCGGCCAAGCATGTACCGAAGGCGACCACGAGCGACCCTCGATGGAAGTTCCTCGGCGCATCGTTCTTCTCGATCCTCCAAGCGATCGGCCAAGCCGCCAATGAGGACGGAACCAACGCCTTTCTCGGCACCCAGACGCTCATGGCGGTGGGCCGATGCAGCAAGGAGACAGTCCACAAGGTGCTTCTCGCGGCCGAGGCGATGCAGTTGATCAGGAAGACCGCGCACGCGCGGGGAGGCCGCAACCCCAAGCCCGCCACCTATGCCTGCACGCTTCCCATCGGCGCGAACGCTAAGACCGGCAAAGGCCTCGACTGGGAACGCGCTGTCGCGGTGTTGTCCAGCTCCGAGCATGATCGACGACTTCGACACAAACGCGCCAATGAGACAGCGCGGCAGGTGACGCCTGATGGACTGGGAGTCGAAGGCAACCAAAGGGCTTCACGTGACGCCGGGTGGGTCGCCGAGGAGCTGATTCAGAGGTCGTCACGTGACAAGGGCACGGGGCGTCACCTGACCGAGCAGGGGGCGTCACATGACGCCCCTACCAGGGTTTACCAAGCTCTCGACCATGAGATGGCTGATGCGCCTCTACAACCTCAGGTTGATGGCACGCATCCTCCTCAAGACCACACGCGCTGTGATCCGTTACCCGCCCCCGCCGGGGAGCCGCCCGCTGTGAGGCGAGTGGGGGAGCAGGCTTCCCGATCGGCCGCCGCTGACTATGAGGAACACGCCGCCGCCTGCGAGCGGTGCTCCCGCGAACTGTGGTGCTCAGAAGGATCGCGGCTGCGGAGGTATCTCATGAACGAACAGAGCGGCAAACGAGCCAGGTATTTGAGCGGTGATCAAGGACACGTGATCAGGTGAGGAACTTCGCCATACGCTACGTGCCGTCATCAGGCAGACCGCCGAGCGGCTGTCATGAGTGACCTTCGGGTGGGAGCGCGACCCACTCGGCAGGCGAGGTGGTGGGATGAGCCCTGCAAGGCTCCGCCCCCCTATGGAGCAGCCGACGACGTACGATGCCGTGGTCGGGCCGGGTGTGACGCGGCGGCCAAGACGAGCGCGCGGACGGTGCGCTGCTGATGACCGACGACGGCCAGTGGGGCCCGGGTGGTCGATCCGACTACCCCGGCGCCGGGGGACGAGTCGCGTTTCCTGTGCACCGGGGACACCCCTGACGACCTGACATCTGACACGCCGCGGGGCGTTGGCCTGGGACCCGGGGCGGCTGTGACGGCGGGCGGCGGTGTCATTGTCAGTGTCAGGTGCCGGCTGCGGTTGTCGTGTGTCCTGTCGCGCGGGTCGGTCTGTCGGATCGACAAGGGGCCGCTGACCTGGGCTGGGGAGGTTGGATCCCCGGGGTGCGGGCGGGCGCGACAGGCGTGCGGGACGGCGGCCGCGGCCGGCCCCCGGGCAGTGCTGGAAACCTCCTCTGGCTGTCGCAGAAAGACACCTCATGCAGTTAAGCCGTCAAGCGGAGACCGGTCCCTTGCGGAAATCGGGTACTCGTCGCGGATACGGCCTGCGAGGCTGTGGGGGTGACTGAGACGACCCCTTACGACGCCGACCGTGCCCGATTCACCCGCCAGGCTCTGGCACGTCTGGTCCTCTGCGATCACGCCGTGGACGTCGCGGACCACGCGAGTGGCTTGGTGGCCACCGAATGGGACGCCGACACCGGTCCCGGGGGCCGGGTGAGCCAGGCATTCCAGCTCATCGAGCTCGCAGAGCGCGCTCTGGCCGCGGCCGTGATCTACGAACGCGAGCGCGGCAGTTCCTGGGCTGAGATCGCCCAGTACCTGGGAATCGGTCCGGCGCAGGCGGAAGAGCGTTTTGCCGCGGACCTGGACGGTTGGAACACGGCTTTCGACGTTCCTTACCGCCTCGATGAAACCGGCCGCAAGCGCATACCGCAGCTGCCCACGGCGGCGTACGACCCCGACTCGGCCTGCTACCTCCTTGACCGCTGGGCCTCCGTCCAGCGCGTTGGGATCGACGCCGTGAGCTCGGGCCTGGTCATGGCCGCGCCGAAGAAAGGGTGCCCGCCAGTCACCCCGTAGCGGGGTTCGCGGGGAAAGCGATCGCTTCGTCGAACAGACTGCGCGCCTGAAGGCAGTGGTGGAGTTGGCCGAGCATCCCCCTGTCTGTGCACCCTGCGGTGCAACCCCGGTCACCTAAACGCGCAAGTACCCCCTTGCGGGGGTCTTTTTCCTGGTCAGACCTGGTAACAGGCGTTCAGGTAACCGGTTCGGTAACTGGCTGGGTAACAGGTCCTGGGCAAGCCTGGCTTGCCCACTCACCGGTCCAGTCACCGGCCCTGCGGGCGAACTCACCGGCCGGTCACCGGTTGCTGAACTCACCGTTTCAGTCACCGGTGACTGAAACGGTGACTCACCGGCCGGCGGTGGTGCCGGGTCCGAGGGTGCGCCGGCCGTGCGGCTGCTCGGGGCGCTCGCCGGCGGCCGTCTCGGTGGGCGGGGGTGTTGGGGTGCCTTCGGCGGCGAGGCGGGCCCGGCGCGCCGCGGTCGGTGGTGCCGGGGGTGCGGCGGGGCGGGGGCCTGAGCCCAAGGGGCGGCGCTCGTTCATCTGTCCAGTCTCGCCGTCTCGTTCCGGGCCGGTGGCGGGCCGCGCCGGCGGTACACATGGGGGGAGACATGGGGTCAAACATGGGGTCGAACATCGGGTCAAACATGGGGTCGAACATGGGGGGAGTCGGGTACGGCGCTCCTTCGGCGTCGTCCCTGGTCGGGCCGGGTATCGCGGCCGGTGACTAGCCAGACTTTCTTGTGTGGGGGGATGGGTCTGGCGTGGGGTGTTCGGTCGGGTCGTGTGCCGGGGCGGTTGGTCCTGGGCTCGGAACAGTTGGGGGGAAAGTTGGGGGGAGAGTTCGGGGGATAGATGGGGGGAAGACAACTTCTGGGCTTGTGCTCGTTTTCCCTGGTCAGAGCTGGGTTTCGGGTCGGTGACTGGCCGGACTTGGTTGTGGGGATGGGTCTGGGTTCGGGGTTGGCGGTCGGCTGGTCGGGGTGTGGCTGGAAGTCGGGGGATTGTGGGGGCTTGTGGCGCTGGCGTGACGTGATGATCACGGACGTGGGAGGCGCGGTGCGGGCACGGGCACGGGGGTTACGGGTTGCGGGGCTTGGGGAGGGCTCTGTCTGATGGCGGGTTGTGGCGGGGCGTCGTCGGACGGGAAGCCGGCCGCGGTGGCGTCGGTGGCGACGTCGTCGGCGGTACCGGCGGCGGATCCTCAGGCGGCGGAGAAGACGGCGGTCCTGACGGCGTACGGGGCGATGGCGGCGGCGGAGACGTGGTCGTACGCGAACGCGGTGTTGGATCCGGAGCTGGAGAAGCACGCGACGGACAAGGCGTTGGCCGACATCAAGGCGACCCTGTTCTGGTACCAGCAGCGCGGCACCGTGATGAAGGGCGCACCCGTCCACTCCTCGAAGGTCGACTCCCTTGACACGAGTAAGGACACCTGGCGGGCGGCGATCACGGACTGCGTGGACTCCACCGCCTACGACAAGGTCGACAAGACCTCCGGAAAGCCCGTGACGGCCCCCTCCGGGCCGCGCCGCCACGTGGTGACCTCCACCGCCCAACGCACCAAGACGGGCCCCTGGCAGGTCTACACGTCCACGATCGAGCGAGACCGCACGTGCTGACCCGCCCCCGCCCGACCACCCTCGCCCTCGCCCTGGCGGCCGGGCTGCTCCTCGCGCACGCCGCCGTGCCGGCTCTCGCGGACGGCGGGGGGGTCATCTGTCCCCCTCGGGAGTTGGACTGCGACATCACAGCCCAGGACCCGGGCAAGCCCCTGCCGGGCAAGCCTGGGCAGGGGCCGGGCAAGCCCGGCGGCGACGGGCCGGGCAAGCCCTCCTGCGCGATCGACGGCACACCCGTGCCCTGCTCCACCCCCGAGATGGGCGTCTTCAGCCCGGCGGACTCCTGCTACTGGAAGGAGACCACTGGCCCGGCCGGCGGACTCCCGCCCGGCTTCGACACCGGCGCCCCGCCTGGTTGGAAGCCCGGGGATCCGGGCGGATCGCTCTACCTGGTGACCTGCCCCAACAGCGCCGGTGACGAGATCCGCGGGGGCCTGCGCTGGTCCGCCACCGGCCCGGCCGGTGGCGGCGTCGACGTCCAGGCCCTCGCACAACAAGCCGTCGAGAAGCTGCTCCTGGAGGGCCCGGACATCGGGATCGTGCCCCGCCCGGACGGCACGGGCCTGGTCGGGATGCCGGTGTGGATGTGGTCCAAGCCCGGGCCCGTCCCGCACCGGTCCGACGTCGGCCTCCGCGTCGGCCGGGTCGGTCACGGTCACCGCCACGGCCCGGGTCCGCACCATCGCGTGGTCGATGGGCGACGGCACCACCGTCCCCTGCGCCGGCCCGGGGACGCCGTATCAGCCGGCGTTCGGCAAGCAGTCGTCCCCGACGTGCGGCCACACCTACACCCGCACCAGCGCGACGGCGCCCGGCGGCCGCTACCCGGTCACCGCCACCAATACCTGGGACATCCAGTGGGAAGGCGCCGGCCAGAGCGGCACCCTGACCGTCACCCGGACGAGCTCCACCAGCCTGGCGATCGGTGAACTCCAGGTCGTCGGCGCCGGCTGACGCCCCGGTACACGTGGGGGGAAGCAAGGGGGGAGACATCGGGGGAGACAAGGGGGGAACCATGGGGGGAGACTTGGGGGGAAGCCGGTAGAACGCCCCCTTGGTGTCGTCCCTGGTCAGACCTGGTATCGCGGCCGGTGACTGGCCGGACTTTCTTGTATGTGGGTTTGGGTTTGGTTGTTGGGGTTGGTCTTCGGTTCTTCGGTCTGTGCCTGGGCGGTTGCCCGGGTGGTTCGGTTCGTCGGGCTTTGGGTCTGGGCGGTTGCGGGTCTGGTCGTTGGACGGTGTGAGGGTGCGGTTCAGGTTCGTGGGTTTTTGGTCGGTCTGTCTCTGAGTCGGTGTGCTGTCCGGTGGGCTCTCTGAAAGTTCTGGGGGGCCGGTACTTGTCAAGGCGAGCCGACCTGAACGGCGTCGTAGCCAGTCGGCGCCAGGAGATGGGCGGCGGTTACCGTACGCAAGAGCCACGGTGGCCGGACGTGAACAACCGCTCGGCCGCGTCACCCCGGCCCGTGTCCCGGGCGTGTCAGTGGCCTGCGGCATGATGCGGGAGACGTGACGGCAGGTCCGATAGGGATTTCAGAGGCCGTCCCGAACGGGGGCGTTGTGCACAAGCTGGTCTCAGATGAGGTAGAGGTCACGGAGGATCCGCAGCTGCACTACGAGAGGTGGCGGTGGGGCGGAAGACTGCCGAGTGAGTCGCTGCGCCGTGTCCGCGAGAGCAACGTCCTGGGGCTGCTCGACTTCGACAGTGACCTGGTCCACGACCTCGGCGCCGCGGATCCAGACGTCCAGCGTGCCGTGGCGGTGCTCGCCGCTCAGCGGGCCTGCGAGGTGGCGGGCCTGACCGATGTGCCGTGGGTCGCTGGGGCGCTCGCCGCGTTGCCGCAGGGGCATCCGCTACCGCCCCCTTTCGACGACGCGGCCCGGATGCGGGAGGCTCTGGAGTCCACCCCTCTCGAACCGGGCCCGGATGTTCTCGGCGCAGTACCGCCCCAGCGGGGGCGGTACTTTCCCCCGGCGCCGGCAGGGTTGATGTGGGTCAAGACCGCAGAAGAGAGCGACGGGGAGACGAGCTACGAGCTTGACCGGCTACCGGACAGCCAGGCACCGATGGTGTTCACCGAGCTCGTGTTCCCTGCCGGCACACCGCAGGTCCGTGGGCCCATCTCACAGCCGCATTTCGCTCTCCCCGCCGTACTCGCTGCTGCCGAACCCGACCCGCTCAAAGCAGCTCTGGATGCGGTGTGGCATGCGCTGAACACGTACGGAGAGCACTACCCGGAGTTGTTGGATGAAATCCGGTCGATCTGGGGCGGGCGGACATCCGTACTGGATGCAAAGACACGGCCTGCTGATCTGAGCCGACGAGTGCGGAGCGGACGAGGCGTAGCGATGGTCAACTACCGGGTGAAGTGGGTACGCGCGAGCGACGGCAAGGCCATGGTGTCCGCGGTGAGCTACGACCAGCCCAGCGCCGAACACCGAAAGGCAGATCTCGAGGCGGAGGGCGCCACGGACATCAAGATCGTGAAGCAGCGGCCCGGCGAGTAGAACCGCCCGATTCGCATGCACCCGGCCGTCTCCACGGCACACGCGGGCGTTGAATGCGAACAGCCCCCTCGACCTGGTGGTCGAGGGGGCTGTTGCGTTGGTAGCGGGGACAGGATTTGAACCTGCGACCTCTGGGTTATGAGCCCAGCGAGCTACCGAGCTGCTCCACCCCGCGTCGTGAACACCACCCTACGGCACTGGCCCCACGCTTCCGACCGAGTATCCGGACGGTGAGGCGCTCCCGTTCAACCCGCAGCGTCCCGGGTCCGCCGCACTGTCCCCGACAGCGGTCAGCCCGTACTCCTCGGGAACGGACCGGGGAGTGTCTCGGACTTCCACGACCGCCCCTCCAGCGGACCAAGCTGAAAGGGCGGAGGGCCGCCGTGAGACAGCCCGTACTGACCTGCGCACCCGCCCAGATCGGCCCGTGCGCACGGTGTCGCCAGCCCTGTTGCAGGTACGGCCACGTCGCCTCGCCCCTGTGCCAGGGCTGTAAGGTCCTGCGGTCCGCCGCCGGCTGATGAGCGCGGACGAGCCGGTGGAGCCGGTCGCCTTGCGGCCGTGGGGGCCGCAGGACGGGCCGGCGCCTCGGGTGTGGACGTGGCCGGCCGGTGACCGCCCGGCCCTGGCCGTGTGGTCGTGCGGGGCGTGGCGGTTCGCGCCGGTCAAGTCGCGCCAGGACCACGCGGACGGGCGGGTCGTCTATCAGGTGGCGATCGATGCCGACGGCTCGACGTCGGTTCTGTCGCGGTTGTACCAGTGGCCGCAGCCGGGCCTGAGGGTCGCGCGCCGGTCGGTGTCGGCGCCGTCCGATTCGGGGCCGCCGGTCTTGGCTGTCCGGCGACGAGCGGCGATCGACGCCGCGTAGGCGGTACCCCCTGGCCGCGAGGAGCGGGCCGGCCGCGGCGACAGTAGGAGGGCGGAGGCCGGGGCACATCTTTCACATGCTTCTCGCGTGTGAGGCGCAGCGAGTTGTCGGCACTGGGACGTGTTGATGGGTTGATCGGATGTGTCTGTCCCCTTGGCGCGTCGCGCTGCTGCTGTGGCAACGTTTGTTCCTCCTGGCCGAGGGCCCCGACATGTACCACCCACGTTCCGCAGGAGCAGGGAAAGCCGAAGCCCCCACTGATGCCAAGCCTCCGGTCGAGCGGACAATGTGGGCACAACAAAGGAGCTGGGCCCCTAATGGGGCCCAGCCTTTGGTATATCTACTACACCCCTACCTGGTCAGGCCTGCCCTGGGCCCGCTGCTTTCCTGGCCTGGGAACCTTAACCCCCGAGGATGCCTCCATCTGCCGGTACTTGGGCGCACGGGCCGAGCACGGAAGACTTATTGACCAGAGAAGAACCAGCCTGAGAGTTCTCGCAGTTGATCAGCGTTTTCTGCACCGGCATGTCGGCTCCGCCGCATTGGTTGAGTGGGGTGCCGATGGGCAGGCCGAGGAGGCTGCCGCCGGCGGCTCCGCTGCCTCGGGTGGTGTGGCCCGCGGCTTGGGCGCCGGTGTTCAGGTTGGCGCAGTCGGTCCCGAAGGCCGGGGACAGGAAATCGCCGACTCCTCCCGCGCTGGCAGGTACTGCCGTGACCATGCCTGCTCCCACGGTCGCGGTGGTGAGCAGCACGGCTGCGGTCATCTTTTTGATCGTCATGCCTGGATAACATCCGTGGTCACGGACAGTCACAGGGTGCTCGGTTGACGGCTGCTCGGTGCCTGTCGAAATCCGCTGCTGGTGTGACTGGCATGGGGCGGGCCTCGTTGGGGCTGGCCTCGACGTCGCCGCGGTGGGACTAGACACCCTCCCGCGCAGCAGACACAAGGCCGGTCCCTTAGGGTTCCGGGCTAGCGATACCAGTGCGCGCCGTGGATATACCCGACTGGTTCAAGTGGATCTTTCTCGGCTTGGCCTTCTTGCAGGTCCTCGGCCTCGTCTCCGTCATCCGCCGACTACGCGAACTCGACTCTGGAGTGCGAGCCAAGGCCCGTTTCGATCTGGTGGACTCGATCGGCACCTGGGCGAAGCCCCCGAGGATGGCCGGAAGTCTTCGAGCGGGGGAACTGATGAGGCGTCCGAACAACCGCTGTGGCCGCGGTCGGTCTGTTGCTGGCTCTGACGGCCTGTCAGTCGGGGGCGGCGTCCGGCAAGATCCAGGGCACCGGCGCCGAGTTGGCCTGTGCGGCCGTGAGTCGGCTGCCGGAACGGATGCCCGGTACCGACGGCGGGCAGGCATTCGACATCGCGATGGCCCGCCTCGTCGGCGCCGAGGAACTGGCCAGGGCGGCCGCCCTGGCGGACGCCAAGTTCCAGCCGCTCGCCGACGCCCTGAGGGAGGCGCAGCATCTGCTCAACGTGACCTCCGACATCCAAAGGGCCGAACCCGCCATCAAGAAGGCCCGGACGTACTGCTGAGCTTAGTGACCTCGCTCGTACGGGTGAAGCAGGTCATAGGTCCCTACCGGTACGGCTGGTTCGGAAGCGATGCCATCAATTTCGGCGGTTCCGCACGATTAGCGGCGGTGATTGGTGCCGTGAAGCGGTCCCAGCGGAACAAAAGACAGGGGCGCCCACCGCCTGAATCAATCAGTTGGCCCTTCGGGCCGGACGGCTGGTGTCTCCGATCGGGGTGGTCGTGGGCACTAGGGCAGCGGTTGTATGGTGCGGGGCTGTCGCGTGGCACGAGTGGAACTCATCCTGCGCATCGGCGGATTGTCATATCTAATGCAGGGAAAATTCATGTCAGGCACTGTTCTGTCCGTGTTGGCAGGCGTGGGCGCCCAGCTCCACATGGCGGGCGCAGCAAGAATCGACAGTGCGCCGGACGAATTGGGGCACGCTGAAAGCAGTATTGGCGAATCGAGTTGGTGCGGGAATTCCGATCACGTGGAATTGTGAGAGTAGAAGATGTCCATGAAATTCGGCGGTGCGTCCTCCGTCACTCATACGCTTGACTGGAAGGGAAGTGACTATCTGTGTCGAGTGGTCACGCCCGCGACAGAGAGCCGCCTTAACACCCTCCTGGTCCTGCCGGGAATCATGTATCCCCTGCACTCATGGCCCCGCCTGGAAGCGGAGTTCGCTGACATCAGGCGTCTTGTCTTCGTGGAACTCCCCGGCGTGACCACCGCCACATCAGCGGTTCCTCGACTTACCTGGGAGTTCCTGCTCGGAGCGACAGTGAATATCCTGGACTCGCTCGGTATCCAACGGTGTGATGTGCTTGCAGCCTCCGCTTGCGGGCCTCTGGGGTACCGCTTGGCGCATCAGTACGGTGACCGGATCTCTCGGCTGGTTCTGGTCGGGGCCCCCTCCCAGAACCTCAGCCGGGAGACCGAAGAGCTGATCCGGCACATCGATCGGTTTATCACCCTCAAGCCATCGCTTAGTGGCGACCGTGCGAGGCGAAAGGAATTCGCGGGAATTATTGCGGAAACTCTGACACTCTCGAACAGCACACGGGGGCGCCGTTCTGCGGCCATGATCGCCCTCGCGCTACGCCACAAGCTTTCCCGGCTCCCGCGCGAGGATTACATCAGGTACGTCCAATATCATAATGACCTGATGTTGAACCCTGGTGCAGAGGTGATCCCGCCGGGTTTGATCGAAGGAGTTCCGACCCTGGCCGTATACGGCGAGCACGACAGGATTACACCCCCCGGATCAGGCAGGGAACTCGCCGGTAACATCGCCGACTGCACTGTGGCAGTCATCAAGCAATGCGGCCACATGTTGAACAATGAGCGGTCGAAGGAATTTAACGATCTAATCAACCGTTTTCTGGCAGGGAACTCTCTGACGCCTCTGCCGTACCTCGCCGACATTTCGACAGGCCAGACCGTCCGCGCATCCGATCGTATGTGATGCAGCGTTGCCCGCGGCCCTTGGCCCACGACTGGGTCAAGGTTTGCCGCCGGGACACCACCGAGGGATCGTCGGCGCCGCCACGGGCACCCTCGACCGCAGCTCCTTTGTCGGTCTTCGAGCGCAAGCACGAGATCGGGATGCTGAGGGCGATCGGCCTTCACCGCACACAGATCAAGCAGATGGTACGGATCGAGGCGATCACCATCGCGCTGTTCGGCGCCGTACTCGGCATCGGCCTCGGGTTCTTCCTGGCCTGGGCTGCCGGAAAGTCGATCACGGGCATCCTGCGGACATACACGATGGACATCCCCTACGGCCGCATCGCGTTCTTCTTCCTGATGTCCGGCGTTGTCGGGGTACTGGCCGCCCTCTGGCCGGCCCGCCGCGCAGCCCGGCTCAACCCCCTGGAAGCCATCAAAACCGACTAAGAGAGACGGGGCCTTAACACCTGATGTTGAATACGCGAGACCTGGAATCCGAGATCGTATACCAGGCATTGCAGGTGCCCTGCATGGATCCGCGCTCTGCGCGCCGTGGGTCGCATAAGAGGCGGTGCCAGTTCTCGCCTATACGGGTGTGCGGGTCAGGGCCGGTGCCCAGAGCGCTCCGGGGCAGTACGACCCGGCCCGTACCTCGGCCCCGACACACCGGCCTGGTATGTCGGGGCCGCGTCGTGCGTGGCCGGGCGGGCGCCTACCGAACAACCGCCCGCCCGGCGGGGGTGTGCGATCCAACCACGGCACCCGGGGGGTGGACCACCCCTCCGGGCTCCACTTTCCACGCTACGCCCACTGCGGCGGAGCCGCGCCCTTGGCCAGCCCCGCTGGTCAGAGGCCTAGTGACGGCTTGATTGCGCGGCATGACGGCCACGGCCGGCGTACTCGGACCGGCGTCGCGGCCGTGCGGGCGACGGCATGATCGCGCTCCCTGCGGTGCAACCCCGGTTACCTAGGTGCGCAAGTGACCCCTGAGGGTTGTCTTTCCGCTGGTCAGGACTGGTAACAGGCGCGGTGGTAACCGCGACTCGGTGACTGGCCGGGTAACAGGGTTACCGGCCCAGTCACCGGCCCTGCGCGGTGAGGCTGGCCGTCAACGGCCGGCGATCGATGCTGCGTAGCGGTCCGGTCCGGGGCTGTGTCGGGCCGCTGCACTGCATCTTCGAGGGGTGAGCCTGTCCGATTGCGGCCCTGCCCTGCGCACCCATGTCGGCGCGGGTGCGGCGAGCCTATCGGGCGCGTCCTGAAACACGCTGAGGGTGCATGAGAGGAACGGTGTCCGCTGGCACGTGCTGGCGGCGGACACAATCAAGCGGACCTTTTGGAGCGATGGCTGCGTCGGCGTCTTGCGGTCGATCTCCCGGATTCTCATGCCACCGCGGTGGTCCCGACGGATCGTCACGTACAGCTCGACCTTCGACATCTGCGGCATGGCCAGGCCCTTTCGCCACGGCCTGACAACTGTGGGGCGGTGCCGCCGTGCTCGGGGGTCGCCAGGACGGCATCCGCGATACGTCACTCCCCCCAACAACCGGACAATTGCCCACGCATAAGCGTTTCGCGTCTCAGTTGGCTGTCCCCGGTCGGCTCCGTGGACGTCGACTACAAACGGCAGGGTGGGGTGACCACAGTCGCCCTCTGCGCAGCCGAGGACGTCGCGCTTTTGGAGGTGGTCCGGCCCTCGGTGGACTGGCGGGCCGTGCGCACCGTGGTGGCGGGGCGTGGCTCATCGCTCGCAGCTCTTGACCCGATTGCCCCGGCTGACGATCGGGCGTTCCTGGCGGAGGTGGCGTGGATCGCCAGGGTGGCCGGGCCACGGTGGTGAACTGGCTCCGCCGGCACCCCGACTTCCCCGACCCGGGTGGCCGGCAAGGACGTGCACCCGCAGCTCGACCGGCACACAGTCGTTGCCTGGCTCCTCGCCCACGACAGGATCGGCATCCCCCGCGGGGCCGACGGTTTCCTCGGTGCTGCCGGCCGGTACCGGGGGCGCCACGTACTGGTTCCGGCTTTATGGCCCGTGGCTGACCCTGGCCGAAGGCGTCGACGGGGAGGACCAGTTGTCCGGCTGGTCCACCGTTACGGACGCCGAGCGACCGGAGGGTTATGGGTCAGCGTTGGTGGGGGAGTGGGGGTCGTTGGGCGTCGGGGTCGGTGGAGCGGTCGAAGGCTCCGGGCTGGGCGAGGTCTGCGAGGAGTTCGTCGATGAGTTGCCGGGTGACGTGGGGCATGACGTAGACGTGGCTGTAGTCGTGGCGGCGACCGCCGAGGTTGAGGGGCATGCAGGCCAGGGAGTATTTGCGGGTGATGTCGGCGCGGGGTTGCTGGAACCAGATGCTGAGGGCGTGGTCGGCGTGGCCGACCTCGATGCCGTCCTCGGCCCATGGCTCTGAGCGGTCCCGGAGTCGGTCGCTGAGTTCGCGCAGGCGCCGGGCGGTGTACTGGGCGATTCCTGAGACGTCGGCGGCCTGGCGGATCTGCTGTTCTTCGCTGAGCTGGGCGAGGTGGTTCCACATGGCGAGGGCTGCGAAGCCGCTGCGGGAGCCGGCGAAGGTGCTGTCGGGGGAGGAGACGTATGCGGGGTCGGACGGCGGGCGGAGCTTGGCTCCCGCGCGTGCCATGTAGATTCCCGTGGGGACGGGCGCGCCGGGGTATTTGTGGCCGCTGGTGACGATGGAGGACACCTCGGGGATCCGGAAGTCGAAGACCGGGGGTGCGGTGTCGGTGAGGCCGGTGTCGCGGGCCTTCTCCAGGTAGGGGGCGTAGGCGGCTCCCATGGCTCCGTCGACGTGGATCCAGTACCCGTTGCGGGTGCTGACACGGTTGGGGTCGTCGGGGTCGAATCGCACGGTGCGGTCGACGAGTCCGTGCCGTGTGAAGATCGGCCGCAGGCGCTCGCAGGCGCCTTGGACGTCGTCGAAGGCGCCCTTGAAGACGCTGCCGACGTTGAAGTTGACCAGGACGGGGTGTCCCTTGGCGGCGAAGAAGTCCACGACGGCGACCAGGGCGTCGATGTCGATGGTGCCCGGCCCCTCGTCGCCGCCGGTGGTCGGGACCCCGCCCAGCGGCCAGCCGTTGTACGTCGGCATCCCGGTGCCGGACACATCGATCGGGCACTGGCCCGGGTAGAGGCTTCCGCCCAGGTCGTAGAAGGTCGGGATGTCCAGCACCCGCATCGCCTTGATGTGCGAGTAGTGGGTCTCCCGGGAGAAGAACGCCACCGGCAGGTAGGCGTTGGGGTTGTCGTCGGGATGCTGGGCCCGCAGGTAGCTGGTGCGGCAGCTGGTATCGCCGGAGACCTCGTCACGCACCAGGGCGTTGCCGTCCAGGTAGTCCCGCGCGTTCCACATCGCGTACAGGTTGCCCTCGGTGCTGCCCATGGACAGCACGTACCCCCACCCGTCCTCCTCGCGGGGCCGGTCCGGATCCTCGGGCAGGGCCACGTGCCACAGGCGGGCATAGTGCTCAAGGACGGCCCGCTCCAGCCACCGCGAGTGCAGGCTGTAGTGGCTGTCGACGAACGGGTCCCCGATGTTGTTGAGGTGGAAGCCCAGGAACGGGCCCAGCGCGGCGTGGCCGTCGAGCGACAGGTTCACCTGATAGCCAAGAAGACGACCGCGCTGCTCGCCGAGGTATCCCTCCGGCTTGGCGAGGACCGCGGTCCGCTGCTCGTCGGTGTAGGAGTCGGCACCCAGCCGGTAGTCGTCGTTGGTCGGCGGCGCCGTTACCGGGATTCCTGTGTACTCGGTCGTCATGAGGTGTCCGATTCTGAACAGAATCACGAAACGGCGGCCTATCCGCGTCGTAAACGGACGGCACTTGCGTCGGGAATCGCTCGGATCCGAAGGGATAGGGGTGGGGGCGAGGCGCGTGGAAGGAGCGGCCGCAGCGGCGGCCGCCGGAGCGTTGAGCAGCCCAAACAGCAATCGCTGGAGGAGGATCGGCCGTTGTCCAGGCACCTCGCGGCATCCAGAATATGTGCCCTGCGATGAAGAAGTTCCCACTCCATCCGCACAACATTCCTATTACCTGATTCGGGTGGTCGGAGTTTTAATTCGTACCTCAAAGGTGCCATGAGCAGTGACGTTTTTGCGCGCGCCGGAGGCGACAGCGAAGTGCTGGCTCCGAACTGACGTCCGTTCGTGCAGCCGGTCCTGTACGCCCCGTCCGGGCGGCGCTTGGCGGCCCGGGCCACGCTGTTGCCCGGATCCCGGGCACCGAAGGAATGCCGACGCCGGCGGACTGTTGGGCGATCAGAAACCTTCCTCCGGCCAGGGCCTGGCCGGACTGGACGAACACCAGGTCACACACTGGACGTTCTGGCACCGCTGGGTCACCCTCGCGATGCTCGTGCACGCCTTCCGCCCCGTCATCCGCGCCGACGAACACGCCGGCCACCCCGGTCCGGAGGGGCTGCCCCCCTCACCTGCAACGAGATCCAGCACCTGTTCACCTGGCCGTCCGCCGCGTCTACGGCACAGACCACCGGCTCGACTGGCCCCACAGGCGACGCGCCGCCAGGCCCGATCGACAAGCCAATCAAGCATGAGGATCGCGATCTAAAGCTGGAGTATCACGCGGTGACTTTCCCGAAGAGGTGGTTGGCTGGAGCGTCCGGGTTGTTGCCGTAGAAGAACTCCGTGAGCGCCTGGTGGAACTCGGCGCGGTCCAGTGCGCCGGAGCCATCCCGGTCCAAAGCGGCGAAGGCCGCGGCACCGTCCTCGACGGGAACGCCGGCGACCGCGTCGAACATCTGCTGGAACTCCGCCTGATCGATCTTGCCGTCGGCGTTGAGATCGACCAGGTCGAAGAAACAGTTGGTCACCGGCTCGATCTGTTCCGGGTACAGGGCGGGGTCGGTCAGGACCCGCTTGAACCCTTCGGTCATTTCCCGCAGATCGACCTTCCCGTCACCGTCCTGATCCATGGGGGCGATCACGTTCGTCCAGAACCCGTCCATCCCCTCGGTGAGCTGGTGGGTGGTGGCGGAGTCCGGCGTGGCGCCGCGGGCGGCGATGTAGCGCTCGCTCATGTTGCGGACGTCCCGCTGGGTGATGAACCCGTCGCCGTCGACGTCGGCGCCCCTGAACCACTGGCCGTACTTGAGGTCTTGAAGTGCAGTCATGGCTGCGCACAGTATTCACGTCGTCACACAGACGCAAACGGCGAGTGAGGGGGCTTTCGACGGACTGACCGGCCTACTACGCGCCTGACAAGGGCGTACACGGGAACGCGCCCGACGAGGCAGGAAGTCTTCGTATCAATGTCGGAGGTCGGGTGGCGTGAAGGCGAGCACATCAGGCGGAAGATCGGCATAGACCTCGACGTCGACCAGCGCACTGAGAGCACTCGGCCCTTGGGACAGGCGTGAGCACGGCCGATCCGCCGTGAGGACGTTCGGATTGCCGTGACGGTCCAGTGTCCCGCTGAGGCCCGGCTGGACCGGATCCCACCACGCGCCGGTGGACAGTTGCACGACGCCTGACATGACGTCGTCAGACAGGACCGCGCCCGCGAGGCAGCTGCCTCGGTCGTTGAAGACGCGTACGATCGTGCCGTTTTCGATACCGCGCGACGCGGCATCCGCCGGATTGAGCGTCACGGGCTCGCGCCCTCGAATTTTTGAGCTGAGGCTGTGGCCGCCGTTGTCGTACTGACTGTGCAGGCGTGAGGCGGGCTGGTTCGAAATCAAGTGCAGCGGGAATCGGTCCGCCAGATCAGCGTGAAGCCACTCCACTGGTTCGAACCACGTCGGATGCCCGGCGCAGTCGTCGTAGCCGAACGAGTCGATTTCCTCGGAGAAGATCTCGATCCGGCCCGACGGCGTCGGCAGGGGGAACTGTTGCGGATCTGAGCGGAGCGCCTCGAAGCTCCCGGGAAACGGTCCAGTCAGCGCCGGCAGCTCAGCAGCGGCGCTTCGCCAGAAGTCCTCGAAGCTTGGCAAGGTGGTCTCGTCGCCGAGCTGGACCCTCGTCTGATCGTAAAGGTGCCGTACCCATTCGGTCTCGGAACGCGACTGTGTGAACTCTTTCTCGTATCCGAGCCGGGCGGCCAGGGCGGCGAAGATGTGGTGGTCGGTGCGCGACTCGCCTTCCGGCTCGCGGACCTTCGGCATGGCGACGAGGTGGGGGTCGGAGAAGCCGGCGGCGAAGTCGTCGCGTTCCAGGCTGGTGGCGACGGGCAGGACGATGTCCGCGAACTTGGCGGTGGTGTTCCACCAGGCTTCGTGAACCACCACGGTGTCAGGTCTCTGCCAGGCGCGGGTCAACCGATGCAGGTCCTGGTGGTGGTGGAACGGGTTTCCTCCGCACCAGTACACGAGGTGCAGCTCGGGCAAGGTGAGCCGCTGCCCGTCGTAGTCGATGGTCTTGCCCGGATGCAGCAGGGTGTCGGCGATCCTCGCGACCGGGATGAAATCCGCAACGGGGTTGGAAACCGCCGGAATCGTTGCCACCGAGGGGCGGCCTGGGGCAACGCCGGTCGCGTCCATCGTCGCGTACCCTGCGCCCCAGCCGCAGCCGGGCCGGCCCATCGAGCCCGCCATGGCGGCCAGCACGACGGACATCCAGATCGGCTGTTCGCCGTGGTCTGCCCGTTGCACCGCGTAGTTGACCATGATGATCGAGCGCTGGGCTGTGAGGCGCCGAGCGAGGTCGATGATCGCGTCACGGCTGATGCCCGTGATCCTCGCCGCCCAGGCGGCGTCCTTGGGGACGCCGTCGAGCTCGCCGAGCAGGTAGGAGGCAAAGCGATCGAACCCGGTACAGCACCGGCGAAGGAAGTCTTCGTCGTGCCAGCCGTTGACCAGCATCGTGTGGGCGATGCCGAGCATCGCGGCGGTGTCGGTGTTGGGGACGACGGGCAGCCACTCGGCGTCGAGGAAGCCGGCGACGTCACTGCGGATAGGGCTGACGTTCACGAACCGCACCCCGGCCTCACGACACTGGCGCTGCAGGTCCTGCGTCTGGTGCCTTGCCAGCCCACCAGGGTTGATTTGGCTGTTCTTCAGGGCCAGCCCTCCGAACGCCACCACGAGCTCGCAGTTCTCGGCGATCTCGCCCCACATCGGCATCCGGGACTGGTAGCTCCACGGATGCCCGCCGATTACATGGGGAAGGATGACCTCCAAAGCCGCGGTGCTGTACGTGTTGCGCGAGTCGGTGTATCCCCCGCCTAACGACAGGAACCGGTGGAGTTGCCCCTGCGCATTGTGGAACGCGCCCGCACTCGCCCAGCCGTAGGACCCGCCGAACACCGCACTGTCTCCGTGCTGTGAACGCACCCGAGACAGCTCATCACTGACCAACGTGAGCGCGTCGTCCCAGCTCACTTCCACGAAGGCGTCCGCGCCTCTGGCCGTGTCGTGGACGCGCGGCAGGCCGTTCAGCCAGCCTTTGCGCACCGCGGGGCGCAACACGCGAGCGTGGTCGTCGGCGGCCGTCACCATTCCGGGGCCGATAGGCGACGGCGCAGGGTCGTCGCCCCTCGGCTCGATTCGCACCAACCGGCCGGATTCGACCACCGCGACAAAACTGCCCCAGTGCGTCGCAACCGACATGCGTCGTTCCACCATGCACCAACCCCGCCCTGGAAGGTTCCCCTGCTCTCGCACAGTGGCTGCGTACGCCACGGGACCCCCATCGAGCAGAGGTCCGCAGGGCAGAGACTTCCCCTGAGGTCTGCTGGTCAACCCCACCCGTCGGTATGTCGGCGCGAGCGATGAGTGTGTGGCTCGTGGTGTCGCCGGGTGCTGTTCCACGCGCTCCAGGGACCGGTGCAGGCCCTTGATGAGGCGGGCTCGGCCCTGTGCGTAGGCGAGGACGCCGCACCCAGAGGACGTCACCGACAGGCGCCTGTTCGTCTCGGCCAGGGTGTACGCCAGGAGTTCCCCGAGCCCAGACCCACCTGTCAGGGCAACGGCACGGGCTTTCAGCTCTTCCCGAATGACCCTGGCATGGCCCGTCAGTTCGAGTGCGGCCAACGGCTCGATCCGCGCCCACTGCGCGTCAGTCAACGACACACGGGGCGAGGATGCCGTCTGGTGTCTGGTGGGAGAGTCGCTTTCCTGCCGGCAAGAGGGGCTTCTCCGACGTGCGGGTGGGGACATGCGTGCCGGCCGCTGCGGTCGGCGTGGTGTCGGTAACCGTTCGCCCGCGGGGCCGTTGATCGGGTGATACCCGTGCTGCCCCCGGTGTCGCGGGACCCCGCAAGGGCGCGTGCCGCGTCCGCGACCAGTGCGGTCGGCGCCCGTTCCCCCAACCTCAGCCCGTGCCCGTGCCCGTCCTGCCCGTGAAGCCGGGGCGGGCGACGCGGTGTTCACGAGCCGTGGTTCCCGCCATCCCATTCGTCCTGTCTGGAGATTCGTGTTCCCTCCTGCTGATACCGCCACGTTCCAGCCGGCCCCGCCGCGCCGCTGGCACCCGGCGCTGGCGGTTCCCGCCGTTGTTCTCGCCACGCTCGTGGTCCCGCCACTCGGTGCCGCGCTCGCGTTCATGGCCCGCTGGGACAAGGCCGGCCGGGCGGTAACCGTGGTCCTGGCCTCGATCTGGTTCGGTGTACTGCTCGTCACCGCCTCCGGCCCGAAGCCCGTGCGTGACGATGCGAAGCCCGGTTCCCGGCCGGTGGTCACCGTCACCGTCACCGCGTCGGCCCCCACCTTGGCCGCCCCCTCTTCCACGTCCTCGTCGACACCCGTTTCGGCGTCACCCACACCTGTCTCGCCGTCTGTCTCCGCACTGGCGTCGGTCCCGCCCGTTGCCGCCCCGGCCCAGCCGCAGGTTCCCCAGGCTCCGCCGAGCCGGCCACACGCCCCGGCCCCGGCGCGGGCTGACGACGGGAAGGGGACCTCGGATGATGCTCCGGCGGCCGTGGGGGCGTCGTCAGGGGGGAGTTCGACCAGCGGGGGAGGTGGCAGTGCCTATTACCGCAACTGCACGGCGGTCAGGGATGCAGGGGCAGCTCCGATCCGCCGCGGGGACCCTGGCTTCGACCGCCACCTCGACCGCGATGGCGACGGCATCGCCTGCGAGTGACCATGCCACCCTCGCGCGCGGCCATCGCCGGCGTAGCGGAGCCGACCTGAGACCGGATCACTCGCGGGGCATCCGTCCCGACCCAGGCACCACACCAAGGGTGTGTGCCCGCGTATCGGCGCGTACCCCGGGCTGCCGGAGCGGCGCACCATGGTTGGGCCCGCCGCCTCGGCAGTCACCCCGATCCGGGCAAGCCGGAATCAGGTGGGGCGGGGCGGCGGGCTGCCGGTTCGCCTTCGCGTCGGTTGGGGCAGGCCCTCTCGTGCACGGTGACTCCGCCTTCGGGGCCACCGATCGTCAGGGCCCGGGCTCCACACCGCCGGCAGATGGGCGGCCGATCGTCTTGTCGACCGGTGGGATGTGCGGCGCGCGCGTTCATGAGGTGGGCCTTGTACTGGGGCAGGCCCACACCTCGATGTCGGTGTTGTGGACTCCTTGCCGGCTGGAGATCCTTCCGCGGGAGACGGCGCCGGCGGTGAGTTTGGTGCCGCAGGCGAAGCAGGCCCGCCCCACGCCGACCGCCCAGGGCAGGCCCTGGGCCGAGGGTAGGGGGGTGTCCGCGCATTGCAGCGTCGTCGTGGTCACGGGGTCACCCTCCCACGGGCGTCTGGGCTGTAGCGCGCGACAGTCCGCCACAGGGGTCGCAGGGGCGGACGGAGGTCGGCACGCTCCAACAGACGAGGAGCTCGGGTAACACCGGCCCTTCGTGCCGCCGGCAACTCCCGCCCTCGGGCGGCCCCTGTCCCTCGGTGGCCCCAGGTTCTTCGGATGTCGGCTTCACCGCGGAATCGTTCCCGCCCGCTCGCGTGATGACGCGCGTACCCGACGAAGGTGTTCCGGCGGCCGCTCGTGCCGGTGCCCTCCTGGCTCCGCCCTGACCTCAACCGCCGCGCCAAGCTGCCCACCCGGCGCGTGACGGTGCGGCAGCCTACGGTTCGGGCCCTGGAGCCTGGCACCCGTCCGGCTCGCAGGCCACCGTCGTTCGAGCGGGAGGGTGGCCGTCGTGCGCGTGGGCGATGACCATGCAACTCTGTGTATTCCTGCGGTATTCGCCTTGTGTGAAGAGCAGGATGGGCGCGGTGTCTTCCGCGTTGGGCGGGTGGCGGGGTGGGTGTGTGGGCAGGCTGGCGGGGTGGATGCGATGGATGTGCGGCGGGTATACGGCGGTTCAGACGACAGCGGCGAGGAGCCGGCTCCGCGGCCCGATCACGTGTACGCGAGACTCTTGGGCGGGCCCCTGGACGGCCTGCTCCTCGATGTCACCGGCTGGCCTGTGGGACAGCGGGTGGAGGGTACGTTGCTGATCACGGACAAGGGTTTGTACGGGTCGGGTGGTCGGGCGTTCTACGCGCCGGTCGAGGACGATGCCGAGGGCCCGTTCCTGTGGCACGGCGACAC
The DNA here is from genome assembly GCF_036231985.1 of Streptomyces sp. NBC_01426. GTDB lineage: Bacteria > Actinomycetota > Actinomycetes > Streptomycetales > Streptomycetaceae > Streptomyces. Next base: position 49,359 of record NZ_CP109500.1, on the reverse strand, counting down.
CCCCTGACCAGTCCCGGTCCCACCCGAGCACAGTGACTGCGACCGGGGAAGGTGTCTCACCAGCCCCCTGGCGCACGTGGCGGCGGGTGGGACGCCTGCCGGACTGGGTACTTGTCCCGCTGCCTCTGCCCGTACCGCCGCGAGATGCCGCGTGGTTGTCCACGTGTCGCTGTCCGACACGACCGCCCCCGTTCAGGTCGAAACGCGGTGTCCCCTGCAGACCCGTAGATGCCCATGCTCGCGGACGAACCACGGGCCGACGACGGTCTGGGGGCCGCGGGTGCGCGCCGGTTGATGCCTGCCGCGTCGACTATGGCCGGGCGGCGGCCACCGGTTGCCGGGCACGGCGCAGCTGTCCTCGGCACAGGGCATTCCTTGATCTTCTCCGCCGCTTCGGGGCAGCGCATTGCCGTCGTCCGGCAGTCTTCACCCGCCATTCGCTGCCGGTGAAGGACCTCTTTGCTGCCTGTGGCAATCTGGTTGCGCGTCAACGGGTTCGCCGACGCGACGAGGACGGGGGAGTGTGTGACGGAGCGGGAAGCACCGCGAGACCAGCTGGCGGGGTATGTGGAGTGCCTGCGCGACGCCTGTGGCACCGGGCGTCGGATGACGCGCTCCGAGTTGGAGGCACGCCGCGCCGAGGGGGAGCGGGCCGCGGAGCTGGGTCTCACTTTGCGCGTGATGATCCGCGAGCACCTGGCGGTGTCCCAGGAGGTCCTCACCCGGGTGCCGATCCAGCAGGCGGGTTCGCTGCTTGCCGTGACCGAACAGGCGGTGGACGCCTTCGTCGAAGGCTACGAGCGCGCCCAGCACCAGGCCGTGCGCCAGGAGGAGGCCGCACGTCGCGAGTTCATCGACGACCTCCTCTTCGGGCGCAGCGATCTGGGCCGGCTGGCGGAGCGTGCCGAACGCTTCGGACTGCGTCTGTCGCAAGCGCACGCGGTGGCCGTGGCGAGCGGACCTGAGCCGTACGGGGACGGGTATCCGGTGGCCCGCGGGATCGAGTCGGCGGTGCTGGCCCGGTTCGCAGGCAGGCAGATTCTGCTCGCCACGAAGGACGGGCGGCTGATCTGTGTGGCCCCCGGTGACCAGCCGGATGTTCTGGCGTTCTTCGCCAAGCAGGCGTACGCCGCCACCGATGGCGGCAAAGTGGCCATAGGCCGCTCCCATCCGGGCGCCGGCGGCGTGGTGCACTCCTACGAGGAGGCGCTCAACGCCCTCGAACTGGCGGAACGGATGGGCCTGGACGGGCCGGTACTGCACGCTGCGGACCTGCTGGTCTACCCGGTCCTGACGCGGGACCGGCAGGCGATGGCCGACTTGGTGGAGAACGTGCTGGGCCCGCTCCGCAACGGGCGCGGCGGCGCGCGGACCTTCATCGACACCCTCACCGCGTACTTCGACAGCGGCTGTGTGGCGACCGAGGCCGCACGGAAGCTGTCGCTGAGCGTGCGGGCGCTGACCTACCGGCTGGAGCGGATCCACACCCTGACCGGCGCGGATCCGGCCGACCCGGTCAACCGCTACACCCTGCAGACCGCGGTGATCGGCGCCCGCCTGCTCGCCTGGCCCGACACCGAGGCGTGAGCGTGTACCTCAGGGCGTGCGGTTGTTGCGTGCCGCCCGATCCCGGATGCGGCAGCGCACCCAGTGGGCCACTTCACCGAGGCTGATCAAGAGGGCGGCGCTCGCCGCACACGTCACCAGCGAGGCAGGTGTGTCGCGGATTTGCCCCGCACCCCACAAGAGTGTGGTGAAAGCGCCCCACCACAGGGCGATGGAGACGGCCTCCACGCGGCGGCTGCGTGCCATACGGGGGCTCCTTCTCTCCTCCCTGGAGGGGGAGGGGGCGGCCGGTTTCTTATGCCAGGGCGAAGTAGCGCAGCCACAGGTAGAGGGCGGAGATGGCGATCGTGACGGCGGTGACGATGAGGCCGTATTTGGTGAACTGCCAGAAGGTGATGGGGTGGCGGTTGCGTTCGGCGATGCCGAGGACGACGACGTTGGCGGAGGCGCCGATGGCGGTGGCGTTGCCGCCGAGGTCGGCGCCCAGCGCGAGGGCCCACCACATGACGTGGTCGGGGTCGCCTCCCATGTCGGTGACGAGTTCGCTGGTGATGGGCGCCATGGTGGCCACGTAGGGAATGTTGTCGACGATCCCCGACAGGACGGCCGATCCGCCCAGCAGGAGCATCGTGCCGCCCAGCTGGGCGCCCCCGATGACACCTGCGAGGGAGCTGGCGAGTTCTCCGATGACGCCGGTCTCGATGAGCGCGCCGACCATGACGAACAGGCCGGCGAAGAAGGCCAGGGTCGGCCATTCGACCTCGCCGAGCACCTCTCCGGTCTCGACCTTGGAGATCGCGATCAGCAGACCTGCGCCCAGGAGGGCGACGACGCTGGGCGCGTAGTGCAGGACGGGGTGCAGCACGAACCCGGTCACGACCAGCGCCAGGACGGCCAGGCCCTGGATGAGCAGGCGGGGCTCTTTGATCGCCTCGCGTTCGCGGAGCTCCATGATTGCGGCGGCGCGCTTCTCGTCGTAGACGAAGTGCCTGGCGAACATGATCCGGCACAGCGCTACCAGGACGATGGTCAGGACCGCGGCCAGCGGTGCGAGGTGGACCAGGAAGTCGTTGAAGGTCAGGCCGGCGCGGCTGGCGATGATGATGTTGGGCGGGTCGCCGACGAGGGTGGCTGTGCCGCCGATGTTGGAGGCGAATACCTCGGCGAGCAGGAACGGGACCGGGGAAAGCTTCAGCCGGTCGCACACCAGCAGCGTCACCGGGGCGACCAGCAGCACCGTGGTGACGTTGTCCAGCAGCGCCGAGGCCACCGCCGTGATGACGACCAGCATGGCCATCACCCGGAACGGTCTGGCCTTGGCCTTCTTCACCGACCAGATCGCCAGGTACTCGAACAGACCGGTCCGCTTGAGGACTCCGACGATCATCATCATGCCGAGCAGCAGGAAGATGACGTTCCAGTCGATGCCGGTCTTATCCGAGTGGAAGGCCGACGCGTCGTCGGTGGCGCCGATGGCCAGCATGAGCGCCGCGCCGCCCAGGGCGGCGGCGACGCGGTGGATCCACTCGGTGATGATCAGCAAGTAGACGCCCGTGAAGACCGCGACGGCCGCCCAGCTCTGCCAGCCGCTCACCCCTGACCCCCCACGTCCAGGAGGTGACGCATCAGAGAGGCGGCCGAGACCACACCCACCAGCCGGCGCCCGTCGTCGTCGCGGTCGATGACGGCGACCAGCGGTACGTGGGTACGTGCCATGAGAGCGGCGATCTGCAGCGCCCCGGCCTCGGGCCCGACGAAGGCGGGCTTGAAGGAACGCGCCGGGATCCACTGGGCGACGGTCTTCCCGGTCAGGGCCTCGGTGAGGGAGTCGGCGTGCTGGTCGTCGATGACCGCGGCCAGCAGCGGATCCTCCATGACGTACTCGGGCACCAGCTGCCGCACCAGCTGCGATCCGGGGACGACCGCGTACGGGGTGCCGTCCCGGTCCAGGACCAGGAGCGCGGCCATGTCGTGTTCGGCGACCAGGCGCACGGCGTCCAGGGCCTGGTCATCGGTCATCACATGCGGGTAGGGCTCGGCGAGATCACGGGCGATCATGCTGCTTCTCCTGGTCGATTGCACTGCGCGGTGCCGAAACGGTGTCGGTCGGCTCGGGGGCCCGGTCGTCGTCCGGTATGCCGGTGAGGTCTTCCACGTCGAAGAGGCGGGCGATGGGGACGTCGGTGCTGGAGTGGGCGATGATCGAGAAGGCGATACAGACGGCGATCAGCGTGTACGCCTGTTCGCCCTGCGGGATGCCGGCCTGGAGCACGAGCAGGCCGTAGACGACGGACGCGAAACCCTTGGGCCCGAACCATGCGGCCACCAGCTTCTCCCGCCGCTCGATCCGCGCCCCCAGCAGCGAAACCAGCAACGAGGCCGGGCGGATCAACACGATCGCCAGCACCACGGCCACGTACCCGCCCGCCGACAGATCGCCGAAGAGTGCCGGGGTGAGCAGGGCGCCGAAGACGAGGAGGGCGGCGAACTTGGCCAGCTCCGCGAGCATCTCGCCCAGCGGCTCGAACACCGTCTTCGACTCGGGCGAGACGGACGCCAAGACGGCGCCCGCGGAGAACGCCGCCAGGTAGGGATTGGCGTGAGTGAGGTGACACAGCCCGTACAGGATGATCCCGGTCGCCAGCGGCAGCAGCGGCTGGAGCTTCGGCTCCGCCCCCAGCAGCCGCAGCCGGACCAGACCCGCCACCATCAGCGGCAGCACGACACCGAAGACCAGACCGAGCCCGAGCTCCAGGCCGATCTCACCGACGGAGGCATCCGCCTGACCGGAGGTGGGACCGGCCGCGGCGATCAGAAGCAGGACGACGGGCAGCGCGAGGCCGTCATTGATGCCGCTCTCCACGTTCAGCAGCTGCCGCAGCTTCGCCGGAACTTCCTTACGGCCCACGATCGCCGACGCGAACACCGGATCGGTCGGCGCGAGGACGGCGCCGACGAGGAAGGACGTCGTCCAATCCAGCCCGACCAGGTAGTGCGTGATCAGAGCCATGCCGGCCATGGCCAGCGGCATGCCCAGCCCCAGCGCGCGGGCCGGGTTCTTCCAGTTCTGCCGCAGCTTCGGGAAAGAGACGTGCATGCCGTCGGTGAACAGCACCGCGAACAGAGCCAGATCGGCAGTCACCGACACGATCTCGCTGTCCGCCGTGATGTGGATCAGCCCGAGGAACCCGTCACTGACCAGCGCCCCGCCCAGCAGGAACAGCAGTGAAGTGGACAAGACCGTACGGGCGGCAAGCCCGGACAGCAGCACGGCGACCAGCAGCGCCACACCGAAAACAGCGACGAGCACCATACGTAAGACCCCGATCAGCGAAGAGAGCTATCCCCATTCGCCGACCAGGCTTCCCGGCACACCACGGCGGACTTTACACGTTCCATACGCCCCATTGACGGTTCCCTGACAGCAATCCGCCTCACCCGAACTTGCCGGACTCCGGCATGAAAAAGTCACGAGCACCCCGTCTATCGTGGGCGTCCGACCCAGGAAGGTACCGATGAACGGCAACCCCATCTATCACGCGATCGCCCTCGCGGCCGGCACCCTGCTCGTGCTGCCCCTCCCCTTGGCGGTCCTCGCCGGCTGGACGCCACGCGGCCTGCGGGGTCGACGACTGGCCGCGCGCCCCCATGCCTGGGCCGTGCTCTGCTTTTACACCCTCATGCCGCTCAACGCCGTGCCCCGAATGCTGGACGCATCTGCGGATACCGTGATGGCCTGCATGGTCCTCGGCTTCGTCTGCATCGCGGCCGCTGTCGGCTGCTTCATCCAGGCCGAGTGCACGGCACGCCGAGCCGACCCCGAGCAGGTGGCCTGACCAATGGACGGCCGCAGCATCACGGAGTGGGCGCGCCGCAACATCACCGAACGCCGCATGGCGGTCGCCATGCTGATCGCAGGGATGCCCCTCACTCTGGTCAGCGTCGCCTTGTACGTCCTTCCCGGCCCCGGCTTCCCCTTCCTCGTCATCGGGCTCTCCCTGCTGATCACTGGCCTCGCGATGCTTGGGGCGGCCCGCAAGAGCCCCTGACCGATCCAGGTCAAGCCGCGCGGCCTCGTGTACACCTGGCGCGGGGTGTGCAGGAGCCGCACGACAGCCCTGACCCCCGCGTTCGTCCTGCGTGCACGCCCGCTTCGTGCGACGCGGACCAGGCGGGTGAGCATGCCGCGTCCGCGCCGCCGGAACGCGTGCTGCCTAACCGGTCACCGCTGCTTGGCGGAGATCCACACGGCCGCCGCGGTCGCCACGGCGAACGCGCACAGGGCGAGGAGCACACTGCTGTACTCCGGCAGCGCGTACATCACGGCCCCCGCTGCGGTCAGCACGGCGCCGAAGGTGAACAGCGGCGAAGGACGCCCGGTCCGGGAAGGGCGGGGCATGGCGAGCACTCCTGGCAGGGAGGGAGTCGAACCATAAGGCTCCCACGGCCCGGGGGCCCGGTACAGCACTACCCGCCGCTGCCGGACGCGTCCGATCAGGAACCCGAGGCGTGTACGTCCCGGCGGCCGAGGAGCTCGGCCAGCCCCCGCCGCGTGGCGGCGAGTACGACCCGGTCCTGGGCCTTCAGGACGTAGCCCGGATGGAGGTCCCACACCAGACGGGCGTGGAGTTCGGCCGCTTCGCCGGGCGTGGACGACAGGTCCGGGAGCCGTTCCTCCGGTGAAGCGGTGTCCAGGGCGATCACCCGCCACGCCCCCGGCCTAAAGGACTCGGCGACGGTGCGGCCTTCCAGCTGCGGGTGCCCGGCGACGTCCAGGGCGGCGAAGAGCAGCACGCGCCGCTCCACCGGGATGGCACCGAGGATCTGCCGACCCATCATGGCCCCGGCGAATGAGGGCGCGGCCAGGTGCGTGACGCTACGGCTTCGGGTGAGGGCGGCCGGGTGCGCGGCGCGCAGCGTGCGGTAGACGGCGGTCGCGAAGTCGTCCTCGTACAGCCGCATGACGACCCGCAGGTCCGGCCTGACCCACGGGCGTACAGGGCGGCCTCCAGGTTCGTTGTGTCGGCGCTTGTGAGTGCCAGGAGCGCGTGGGCGCGGTGGATCCGTGCGGCCTCCAGCACGCCCTCTTCGGTGACGTCCCCCAGGACGACGGGCACCCTCATGCGGCGGGCCAGAGCGAGACCGCGGGCCTCCGGGTCGGACTCGACGCACACCACCGGGATCTCCAACTCCCGCAGCCGGACCAGGACCCGGGCCCCGATCTTGCCGAGCCCCAGCAGGACCACGTGACCGGACAGTCCGCGGGGCGGACGGCGCAGCGCCGTCGCGCTGCGGAACGCCCCCAGGCCCTCCAGCGCGGCCGCGACCAGTACCGGCAGGAGCAGCAGGCCGACGAAGCCGGCCAGGATCTGCAGCGTCTTGCGCTCGGGAGCCTCGTCGACCGCCGGGTCGTTGATGGCGAAGATGTCGAGCAGGGTGATGTACGCGGCGTGCAGGGGGTGGTCGCCGGTGGTCAGCCAGGACGCCACTGCCAGGCCCGCCACCGCGGCCACGATGCCGGCCAGCGACCAGCGCAGCCGCCGCGAGAAGAGCGAGGCCACCGGCAGCGACGCCGCGGCCAGGCGCCGCCCCGACCCGGCCGGACCCACATGCGTCATCGCCTCGAGCGCCACAATGCCGCGGCCGGTCGCGGCCGCCACCGCCCGCTCATCGGGCAGCAGTTGCGGTCCCTGGTTACCGCTGCGGTCCGACCCTTCGCTTCCGGCAGGATCTGCGGCGGTCGCGGACAGCAGCGCCAGGGTGCACAGGCCCGGATCGGCGACCTGGCCCCGCCCCGGAGGGGTACGCTCCACCGCACGCAGCAGTAGACCGTCGGCCTGGATGACCTTGCTGGTCCCGGCGATGGCGCTGGCCGCGAGCGCCGGCGCGGCGGTGTCCGCGTCCGAGAGGACGGTCGTCGACGAGTCCAACTCGCGCAGGTCGATACCCGGCTCGGCCACGACCGCCGCTTGGTCCAGCAATTCCTCAAGGTGCTGACCGAGCTTGCGGTTGTACAGGCGGATCACCAGCCGCAACCTTGGGTTGAGCCGACGAGCCACGAGCGCGGCCCGTACGTTCGTGTCGTCGTCCTCGTATACCAGCGCCAGCGCGGCCGCCCCGGACACCCCCGCCATGACCAACGCCCCCTCGTCAGGGTCCGCCGCCTCCACGACACGTAGATGACGGCTGCCGGCGCCCTCCGGCGAGGACCGTTCCGCCTGCCTGCTGCCGGGTACGCGCCCGCGCAACCCGAGACTCCGTACGCTCCAGCGGCCGACAGCCCCGTGCGGCGCGTGCACACCCTCCGGCACCACGAGCGTCACCCGCTCCCGGTACACGTCGCGCAGCTCGGCGGCCAGCCGACGCGCCAGGCCGTCATCGCCACAAACAACCATCTGACCAGCGGGAAGAGGAAGTTGAGCCTGCAAGGGATTCGACACGGCCCCAGGATGCCTTGTACCCGCCAGCCGCGCCCACCGCGTTCCGGCTACGGCGCTCCGCGCGGCACCGTGGCCGACTGACAGGAGGGCCCCCGACCCTCGACGATGTGCGTCAAAGAGGCGTAAAGATTGCCGACGGCAGGCAATGTGCGAGCCCGCCTCCCCCTGCCAATCTGGTGCTGTCCAGCGGGAAGGCAGCGATCAGAGGGGAGGGCCCATGGGCTTGTTTCTGGGTCTCGGCATCGGGGGAGTCGTGCTGCTCGCTGTCTCGCTGGTGTTCGACGGGGTGCTCGAAGGGATCTTCGACGGAGCCCTGGACGGACTGTTCGACGGGTGGCTGTCGCTTCCGGTGATCGCGGGCTTCGTCTCGATGCTCGGCTTCACGGGGGCGATCGTGCTCGGGTCCACGGGGCTCGGGCAGGGAGCGGCAGCCGCCGCGGGGGCCGTGGCCGGAGCAGGCGCGGGCTGGGCGACGTACGGCTTCAGCCGGGCCCTGCAACGCGACGGCGAGGGCAGCGCCCCGCACCAGGCGGAACTCGTCGGTTCAGCGGGCCGGGTGGTCACCGCCATCCCGGCCGACGGCTACGGCGAGGTACTGCTGTCGCTCGGCGGCCAACCACTGAAGTACGCCGCGACCGCCGACGCCCCGATAGAGCGAGGGGCCGAGATCTGGGTGACGGCCACGCCGTCCACGACCTCGGTCAGCGTCCGCGCCGTCAACCGCTGAACGGCGCCACCCACGCTTTCCACCTTTCCGATCCTCTTTCCATCAGCCCTAGAGTCTGCCCCCTTCCGGGAGGCAGGGGGGAACCACCATGAGTCCTGTTGTCACCGCGGTCGTGGGAGTCGTCGTACTCCTCGTCCTGCTCGCCCTCGTCGTCGTCACCCGCTACAAGGTCGCCGGACCCAGCGAGGCTTTCATCATTACCGGGCGCCGGGGCAAGCGGTCCACCGATCCGGAGACGGGGCGGATATCGACCGACACCACCGGCCAGAAGGTCGTGGTCGGCGGCGGCGTGTTCGTCGTCCCGTTCGTCCAGCAGCGGTACACCCTCGACCTGTCCAGCCGCCACATCCCCATCGCCGTTCGCGGCGCGGTCACCCTGCGCGGCATCAAGGCCCACCTCGAAGGCGTCGCGATCGTCAAGGTCGGCGGCAACGAGGACGCCATCCGCGCCGCCGCCCAACGCTTCCTCCAGCAGCAGGACGGCATCGTTGGCTTCACCCAAGAAGTCCTCTCCGGCGCGCTGCGGGCCATCGTCGGCCGGATGTCGGTCGAGGACATCATCCGCGACCGGGCCGCCTTCGCGGGGCAGGTGGCGGAGGAGGCCGAGGCCAGCCTGTCCGGCCAGGGCCTCGTCCTGGACGCCTTCCAGATCCAGGACATCACCACCGAGGGCTCCTACCTTGAGGACCTCGGACGCCCCGAAGCCGCCCGCGCCAAGCAGGAAGCCGACATCGCCGAGGCCAACTCCCGCCAGGCCGCCGAACAGGCCCGCCTGAAGGCCGAGGAGGAGATCGCCGTCGCCCAGCGGACGTTGTACCTGCGGCAGGCCGAGATCAAGGCGGAGACCGACGCGGCGACCGCCCAGGCCAACGCGGCAGGCCCTTTGGCGGACGCCGACCGGCAGCAGCAGATCCTGGCCGAGCAGGAGAAGGTAGCCGAACGCCAGGCGGCGCTGACCGACCGCCAGCTCGACACCCAGGTCCGCAAGCCCGCCGATGCCCGGCGCTACCAGGCCGAACAGGAAGCCGAAGCGCTGCGGGTCGCCCGCGTGAAGCAGGCCGAGGCGGAGCGTCTGGCGGCCATCGCCGCAGCCCAGGCGGAGGCCGAGCGGGCCCGCCTGACCGGCGAGGGGGAGAAGCAGCGCCGCTCCGCCCTCGCCGAGGCCGAGGCCATCGAGGGCGCCAAGCGCGGTGAGGCCGAACGCGCCCGGCGCGCCGCCATCGCCGAAGCCGTACGCCTGGAGGGCGACGCGGAAGCCGCCGCCATCTTGGCCAAGGGCGCCGCCGAGGCCGAGGCCATGCAGAAGAAGGCGGACGCCTTCGAAAGCTACGGTGACGCCGCCATGATCCAGATGATGGTCGAGGCACTGCCCCAGGTCGTGGCCAAGGCCGCCGAACCTCTGTCTGCCATCGACAAGATGACCGTCATCTCCACCGACGGCGCAAGCAAGCTCTCCCGCACCGTCACCGACAACGTCGCCCAGGGCATGGAACTTCTTTCCTCCACCACCGGCGTCGACCTCGCTCAGCTCCTGGGCGGTCTGACCGCCGCCAAGACGTCCGCCATGCCCGAGCCGAACTCATCCAACGGCAAGATCGAAATCGTCGGCTAGCTCGCACATCCTTGGGGCCCGCTGAGAGCGGGCCCCAAGAGCGGGCGGCGGCAGACGCGAAACGAGGGGGACGCCGGGTGAACTACGACCGGGAGCCGGTGTTCAAACGAAGCAAGTGGGGCACCCAGAGGTACTACTACAACCCGCGCAACCCCATCGGACTCACCCTGATCATCGTCTCCCTCCTCTTCGCCGGGACGATGATGCTCCTCATGGCGAACCGGGCAGGCCCGTTCGCACCGGAGCCCGCGCCCACACGGAGTCCGCCACGATACGAATACTCGTGGCCACCACCGGCGAGCATCCCCACCCCCTGGCCGGCCCCGCTGCCCACCAGCCCGCTCGATCCTTGAGCGGCAAACCCGCCGGAGCGTGGCCCCGAGAGCCGCAGAGCGTCTCTGAACGGTGGAGCAGGTTCTACCCGCGTGCCACAGCCCATGCATCCCTCCGGTCCGTGATGCGACGATCCCCTGCTTGCCTCGCGTTTGCCGAGCTGTGCTCCCCATCGCAAAGACACAGGTCCGGCAACGGCTCCGGGGACGTCAGTCCAGGGCGCGCAATCAGGCTGTGATGAACTGATGATCGTTAATTGAAAGCAGGGGGCGAATGGAAGCCGATGAGACGGCTCTGGAAGTGTCGGTTCTTGAAGGCACCGCACCAGAGAGGGCTGAGAAGAGGGCCCGGGACGCGCGCCGCATCGAGGGGTGGTCGATCGTCTGGATGCTCCTCGCCATGCTGGTCTGGGGGTGCTTTATCTTCCTGATGGTTGCCGATTTCGGCCCCGAGGTGTCCTCATACAAGGGGACCCACGCTGTGTGCCAGGGACCGCTCGGCGACCCGTCGCCTCAGGACAGAATCTGCCGAAGCGACGAACTGCGGCAGTGGCCCGCGCTGATGGGCATCCTCGCGCTGGCGTCCATAGCCACTGTCACCGCAGCGGCAACCATGGTGTACGCCAAGGTCCTCGCCCGCCTGGCCCACAGCGACGGGTCCGGCGTGCGGCCACAAAGCTGAGGTCCCGTCTGCGTGGAGACCAGAAGGCCGCCTCTGGTCACCAGACCACCGTGAAGGCATCAGCACAGCCGCCCTGAACCGTGCAGATCACCGTATCGACGAGAGCCTGCGCGGAGCGCACCTGTCAGAGGCCGCCCCCAGCTGTCCGATCCGGCAAGGACCTGGCTGGTGAGATACACGCGCCGTGGCAAATGCGCGGTTCCCTCCGCCGCCCCGGGGCCGGTCTGCTCCCAGACGCGCAGGCACGTCACCAGGACGCGCCCGACGGCTTCCAGGGCGAGGGCCGCGTCGCACGCCTCGTCAAGCAGGAGCCCGACCAGTGAGGTGACGGGGACGACGATCCGCTCGACGACGTCGACCAGCAACTCGGCCATCCGCGGCTCGGCGCCGGCGAACTCGTGGGCGGCTTCGAAGTCACCGGCCTGGATGGCGCGGAGGTAGCTGAACGCCCCGATCGCCGGGTCCGGGGTCGCCCAAACAGTGGAGTGCCGCGGCCCCCGGACCACTCGGCATCGGCATCAGAAGCGCATCAAGGCTGCCGGTCGTCGGCCCCCAGGTCTCAGCGCTGCCGGGAGGCGAGCCAGGCCGCCGTCGCTGCGGCGAGAGCGAGGGCGCCGAGCGCGATCAGTGGCATGCCGGGGCCAGGGCGCAGGTACAAGAACGCGCCTGCGGCGGTGAGGATCGCTCCGAAGGCAAGCAGAGGCGACGCCGGCCCGGTCGAGGTGGGTCGTGGCATGGCGCGTCTCCTGGCAGGGAGGAAGGGCAGACGGTCGTCTCAGGCTCCCATGCGGTGAAACGGGAGTACAGCATCCCGCCTCACCGTCCACGTCACAGAGCGGGAGTTCGGCTGACCCGTACTCGTTGCTCCGTGATCGGTGCCCGACCTCCGCCATCGGTACATGCTTGCCGTCTGACCGAGGGCGGACACCTGCCCGGATGCCTTACTCGTCGAGCTCTCTAGGGGCCCTGCGCTCCGATCCGCAGGTTGGGAGGGCACCGGGTCGGCGCGAGGCGGGAAGGGGCGGTAGAAAGGAGCATGACCGAACTCCCGCATGCCACTGTTCCTTCGGCACCTCTGGACGACACAGTCGACGTGGACGACGTGACCCGTGCTCTTCTGACGGCCTCCCGGCTTCTTGTGGCGGTCTCCGCTCGCTCCCTCGCGGCGGCTGAGGACAAGGTCACGCTGGCGCAGTTCCGGATGCTGGTGGTGCTGGCCACTCGGGGCGCGGCGAAACTTGTGGTGCTTGCCGAAGCACTCGGGGTCAACCCCTCGACGGCGATGCGCATGGTCGACCGCCTGATCGTGGCCGGACTGGCAGACAGGCGGCCCAATCCTGAGAACCGCCGCGAGACGATGCTGTCGGTGACTCCCGGGGGCTTGCGCCTCGTGGAGGAGGTAACGGCCCGGCGCCGGCAGGAGATCGCGGCCATCGCCGCGCGCATTGATCCCAGTCAGCGGGCGGCACTGGTAGAAGCGCTCACCGCGTTCAATGCCGCCGGCGGCGAGCCCACTGTGCGCGATGGGGACGGTTCGCTCTTTCCACTGGGATGGAGCGACCCAGCGCAGCGGGGGAGCGGTGGGCAGGGTGACGGGGGCAGGCCCTGAGTGCGACCGGCCGGTGATCCGACGCCAGCGGATGTCTCCAGATCCAGGGGCTCCGGGTTCTCGCCTGCTCGACGATGCGGACGAGAGGCACAGCACGGAGTCGGAAGTCACTCGGAACGAGACCGAGATGGATGACATCGGCCCTGTGGGAGCACCACACCTGTGGGAGCACCACACCTGTTGATGCTCCGGCCCGGTGAGCTCTGGGTGTCCCACGCTCGGCCGGTGTCGAAAAGGCGGGCCGACCCAACGCCTTCCACGAGCCGCGTGCAAGTTCGCGAAGCCCTTGGCTCCACGGGCGGACGGGCTCGTCACTTGGGAACGCTGGCCGCGACGTCGTCCAATGTGGCGTCAGTGACGAGGCCGGTGTCCTCCAGTACATCCATGTGGTCCTGGACGGTGTTGTTGGCCTGTGTGGCAAGACGCCTCACCAATGAGTTCTTGGTGGATGCGCGGACCTCGCCGATCGTGATGAACACCTTTCCGTGGGAAGACCGGAGCAGGTCCACGAAGAGCTGGTCGAAGGCGCTGCCCCGCGCGTTCCGCAACTGGTCGACCCAGCCTTGTTGTTCGGCTGTCGCCTCGTTGGGGATGGGCACGTGCAGCGCCTCGGAGTCCTCGCGGACCAGTTGGTCGAGCTTGCTGTGGCCGTCGAGCAGGTGAAGGCCGGCTCGTTTGATCGCTTCGCTCGATGCATTCGATTGGGCGAGTCGGCCCGCCGGGATCTCCCATAGCCCCGCCTGGCGGACCTTGCCCAGGAAGGCCTTGTCCAGTGGGGTGACCCCATCGCTATGCGCCGCCTGGGGTACCGCCGGAGCGGCCTCCGCCGCCGGGAGGCCGGCGGCAGCCGACTCGTCGGCCGAGCTGTTTTGGAACGAGAGCCAGGTGGCCGCCGTGGCGATCGCCGCCACGACTGAAATGGTCGAGACCACGAGACGGCGACGGGACGCGGGTCGAGTACTGCGCGCATGAGTTTTCATCACAACTCCTAAGTCCACGACAGCTCGCCGGTGTCGGAACCGGCGTGTTATGTCTGGAACTGTTGGGGTGTGGACACGCTAACCTTTGCCCTAGGCAAACTATGCGATTTAGCGGTGATGCTCAAAAGTGAGAAGGGGTAGCTGTCATCGGCTAGCATCCCCCCGGCTCGCTCGACATCACTCCTTGCACGGAGGCCGCGCATGGTCAGTGCGATGCAGACGCGATCCGAATCCTCCGCCTCGCATCCGAACTCGCCGGACGTGTTCACTCGGCTTCTTCCTAGTGACCTGAGTCAGAGATTCGGTGGCAGTAGGCGGCGACCTCGTCGAGGATTTCTTCGGCGGTCTTCGTCCAGGGAGGCCTGCGTCTCCGCGACGGCGAGTGCCTGTTCGGCCCGGCCGAGGGCTGCCCGCAGGTAGGTGACGACGGTACGCAGGCGCGCCAGGTCAGGCGGGAGATCGGACGCGTGTTCTATTCTATGGCAGGCCGCCGAGGCGATCCCCGGGCCCGGCGTCACGGCGGGCGGGCTCGCCTATGAGCAGAAGTTCGACGGCCACCGGGCGATCTTGTTCACCCCTACCGACCCCGGCGGGCGAGTACTGCTCCAGACGCGCCGGGGCTCTCTCGTGCAGGACCGGTTCCCCGACCTGGTCGCGGCGGCGGGAGAGCAGTTGCCGGGCGGCCTGGTCCTCGACGGCGAGTTGCTGGTGTGGGATCCGGAGGCGGGCCGGCTCAGCTTCGAGGCGTTGCAGCGCCGGGCCGCCGCCCGCGCCCGCAGCGCCTCCATCCTCACGGCCCGGACACCGGCGTACTTCGTGGCGTTCGACGTCCTCCAGGCCGACGGCGTCGAGTTGCTCGCGTTGCCGTATCGGGAGCGCCGCCGGCGCCTGGAAGTCCTCTTCGCGGCCCGGGGCCTGGCGGCCCCGTGGACGTTGTGCCCGATGACCACGGACCCGGTCAAGGCCCGGGAGTACATCGGGTGGATCGCCCAGAACGCCGGTCCCCACACCGCCCTCGCCGGGGGCGGCACCGTATCCGCCGCCGCAGCGATCACCATCGGCCTGCTCTACCCGCGCCCGCCCGTACTCCCCGAGGTCAGACCTCGCCCGCTCGGTACCCATGCGAGGTCGTGATCAGCTCTGGTGGGAGGCGCATCACCCGGCGGCGAGGGCCCCCGGGGCGAGCGCCCCGGCGGCCAGGATCTGCGGGTGCCCGCCGGGCATCGAGCACAGGTATCCCCGGACTGGCAGGAGGACCCGCGCCCATGACGAACAGCGGTGAATCCCGGCAACCGGGAGCGCGGTGGGTCACCGGACGGACCCGATCGGGGCGGGCGGGACGGTGGCAGGACTCATCGGGGGCTCTTGGCAGGGAGGGAATGCGATGCACGCAGCCTCCCACGGAGCGGTCGCCCCGTCGGCGTCCTGGGCCCCGGATCTCATTCGGCCGATGTCTGCCCCGAGGGCGGTCCGGCCGACGCCACGCCACCGGAATGAAGCACCGTAATACTTCCGTCTCATCCATTTTCATCGCTAATGATCCCTCATGGGTGATTGTGGAGGTATGGACTTCGCCCGGTACGACCTCGCAGTGGACATGACCCTGACGAACATCGCCTGGTTCCTGGTCGTCGGTCTTCTTGTCGTGGGCTTCCTGATCGGCTCGTTCGTGCTGGGTCAGCGCCTTCGGAAGCAGGAGCGCCGGCCACCCGCGCCCGACAGCCAGCCCCACCTGCCTGTCGGCGGTGCGGTGTACGAGGTGCGCGGGGAACGAGAGTCGCGCGGTTTCCCCGAAGGCGGTCTGCGCCCGCACCAGATTGGCGGCTACGGCAATGGCGGCTCGACCACCCACACCCACCCCGAAGAAGCGCGCGCGGCGCGGGAGTCGACCTTCGAACACCCCAACCCACGTACGAAATGATCCGGTTCGGCATCTGCGGAATCCGGAGCACGCGACCGCCACGTCGCCCCGGGCTACCACTGGCAGGTGCCTCTCACGTCATCGGACACGGGGGATGAAGGAGGCCCGATCATCATGGCCACAGTCACGCACAACCAGACCCGTCGCGGGCGGCGCGTCGTTCTCGACGACCACCTTCCGGTCGATCACCGACTACGGCGCGTCTATCGCGGCGGTGCGGGGCTCATGGGCGCGTTTCTGGTCGTGTTCGGCGTCCTGGGGCTGATCGACCGGATCGGGTTCTTCAGCACCAGCGGGAGCATGGTGATGGGCCTGGGCAGCAACGGCGCGTTGAGCGTGGCCTCCGTCCTGGTGGGCGGCCTGCTCCTGGCGGGCGCGGTGATCGGGGGCAATACCGCGTCCACCGTCAACATCATCGTGGCCGTTGCCTTTCTCGCGGCCGGTTTCGCGAGCCTCGCCGTTCTGGACTCCCGTTTCAACGTGTTCGCGTTCCATCTCCAGAACGTGGTCTTCAGCTTCGTGACCGGCCTGCTGCTGATGACGTTCGGCATGTACGGGCGGGTCAGCGGATCGCTGCCCCACGACAACCCGTACTGGCAGTCCCGCCACCCCCGAAGCTAACGTGCCCCGGGACCTGTCATGCTCGCCCTCACTCGGAGGCTGTCCCGTCCTGCCCCAGTCGATTGGTTTCGGCGCTGCGGATGGCGTGGGCGGCGTTGATGAGGCCGATGTGGCTGAAGGCCTGGGGGAAGTTTCCGAGTGCTTCGCCGGTGCGGGTGTCGACTTCTTCGGGCAGGAGCCCGACGTCGTTGGCGTGGGTGAGAGCGGTCTCGAAGACCTGGCGGGCGCGGGCGTTCTGGCCGGTGAGGGCGAGGGCTTGGGCGAGCCAGAACGTGCAGAGCAGGAAGGTTCCCTCGTCGTGGTCGATGTCGTCCTTGAGGTAGCGGCGTACCAGGCCGCGGGAGTCGGTCAGTTCCCGGGCGATTGTCTCGATGGTGGAGCGCACGCGGGGGTCGTCGCCGGGGAGGAAGCCAGTGAGGGGCAGCATGAGTGCGGAGGCGTCGAGGCGTGGGCTGCCGAAGGCTTGGGTGAACGCGCCGGCTCGTTCGTTGTAGCCCTGGCCTTCGATGGTGTCGCGGATCTGGTCCCGGATGTGCTGCCAGTCGGTGACGCGGTCGTGGGCGTCGAGGGCGGGTGCGAGGTCGATGGCGCGGTCCAGGGCGACCCAGCACATGAGTTTGGAGTGCAGGAAGTGGCGGGCGGGGCCGCGGCCTTCCCAGATGCCCTGGTCGGGGTCGGCCCACCGTCGGGCTGCGGCTTCGGCGCACTGGCGCAGGAAGGTACTGACCGGAGGGTCGAGTAGTTCGTCGTGGGGCAGGGTCTGGTGGGCGGCGTCGAGGAGTTCTCCGTAGACGTCGAGCTGTCGCTGGCGCCAGGCTTCGTTGCCGACGCGGACCGGGCTGCTGCCCCGCCATCCTGACAGGTGGGGCAGGGTGCGTTCGCTCAGGTCGCGTTCGCCGCCGATGCCGTACATGACCTGGAGGTCGACGCCGCGCTCCAGTTGGGTGGCGGCGGCCTGGGCGAGGAAGGCGAAGAAGTCGGCCTTCTCCTGTTTGCAGGCGGCGGTGGCCAGGGCCTGGAGGGTGAGGCTGGCGTCGCGGACCCAGGTGTAGCGGTAGTCCCAGTTCCGGGTTCCGCCGATGCTCTCGGGGAGCGAGGTCGTCGCGGCGGCGACGATCGCACCGGTCGGTGCGTAGGTCAGGGCGCGCAGCACCCTCCCGCTGTGGCGGACCTGCTCTTCCCAGGGGCCGGTGTAGGCGGCGTGGAGGGTGGACCAGGAACACCAGCCCGTTTCGGTGTCGGACAGCCGGCGGCGGATGCGGCGGCGGGACCACGGCGTGGGGTCGGGTCCCCAGGCCGGATCGGCGCTGAGCGCGAACCCGAGCCGGTCCCCGGTGGTGAGGGTGGCCTCGGCGTGGGCGGTCGAGCCCGTCAGGCGGAAGGCGAGGTCGGTGGCGAGCATCAGCGACTGGGCGCCCCCGCGGGCCGACAAGCCCCCACGGACTCGGGTCATGACCGGCTGGATCAGGCCGAACTCCGGGCGCGGGGCGTACTCCACGGCGATGTCGACCGTGCCGCTCGTACAGGTGACCTGGCGCAGCAGGGTCCCTGGGGAGGACTGCCCCATGCCGTGTCCGCGTTCGCGTTTGCCCAGGGCCAGCGCGTCCAGGAGGACCGCCGTCCCAGTGGGGGTGCGGAAAGTGGTCTCCACGACCAGGGTGTCGGGCAGGTAGCGGCGGCTCACCTCGCCCGGGCCGCCGACAGGGAGGATCGACCAGTGGCCCGCGTCCTGGTCCAACAGGCGGGCGAAGACGGCCGGCCCGTCGAAGCGGGGGAAGCACAGCCAGTCCACCGACCCGCCCGAACTCACCAGTGCCGCCGACCGGCAGTCCGAGAGGACCGCGTAATCGCCGATGGGCCGCTCGCTCACGCTGACGCTCCCGTTCGACGATCCCCGAGACCCCGGCCGACGCCGACGATGCCGTCCGAAGCCCCGGCGGTACGGTCGCAAGCGTCGGCACTCCCCGCTCCGAGGCCGGCGACGTGACGGCAAGCCCCGGAGCAGGCAGTGGTGAGCCAGCCACCCATCCCGGGGCGGCTGGAGCCCCACCAGGAGACACCCTGTACACGCGTCCGAACCGGCACCACGCCGGCAACGCGCTGCCTGCCACCCGAACGCCCTCAGTCCCCGTGCCCGGTCGCCCGTCTGCTCCTCCCGGCAGGCGCCCTTCCGCGGGCGGAACTAACGTCGACCGGGACCGCACCGGGCGCCGCAGGCGGGGCCGCGATCCGCGTCGCCCGCTGCACGGGCAGGACACCCCTGGCCCGCCCGATCACCTTCCGGCGGGCACTCCACGGCAGACGGGAGCGTGTGTGAGCGCCGCTGCTCCGATGCGGACCAACGGCCACGAGCCCTGGCAGAGCGGCCCGTACGCCGAGGCGATCTGCGTGCCGGGGGAAGGGCTCACGTTGCGTGATGCCGAGGGCTGGTGTCTGCCCCTGGACGTCCGGCGCTGGTGTGCGCAGGCGGACGACACGGACCGGGGCGTCGTGGACCGCTGTGTGGGCCGGGTCCTGGACATCGGGTGCGGGGCGGGGCGCCTCGTCGAGGAAGTCTCCCGGCGAGGGCATCGTGTCCTGGGGATCGACGTGTGCCCGACCGCTGTCATCTCCACGGTGTGCCGGGGCGGTACGGCAGCCAGCCTGTCGGTATTCGAGCCGCTCCCCGGGGAGGGGCGCTGGGACACCGCGCTCCTGGTCGACGGGAACATCGGCATCGGCGGGGATCCCCGCCGCCTGCTGAAGCGCATCCGCCGCGTGGTCCGCGACCGGGGGCTCCTGATCGCGGAGGCCGCCCCTGCCGATGTCGACGAGCGGCGCCGGGTGCGGATCCACACGGGGCAGACGGCGGCGAGCCCCGTCTTCGCCTGGGCCACCGTCGGCACCCGGGCCCTGGTCCAGCACGGCCGCACGTCGGGCTGGACACCCGTCGAACAGTGGGCCTGCACCTCAGGGGAACGTCACTTCGTGGCCTTGCGGGCCCGCGCCTGAGCCCGGACCTCCTCGCGTTCCGGCCGCAGGCGCAGCCAGGTCCGCACGAGCAGGACGATCGCCGAGGCGATGAACAGGCCAGCGGTGATCAGAAGCCAGCGGGCGAGAAAGCCGTCGGCCGACAGCGCGGTGTAGGCCGTGTAATGGCCGCCCTGTTGGAGGATCAGCGGCCACCAGACGAGGAACAGGACACCGGCGATGAAGAGGGGAATACGGAGGTAGTTCACGCTCGGACACGGTTGGCTCATATCCGAGGGCACGTTCCGGCTACGGAAGAGGTGCTGGGCGGCGCGGTCGGTGAGTGAGTAGGCGGGGAGCAGCAGCAGGTCGTGAACGAGGGCGGCGCCGACGAACCAGATCGCCACCCCGATGGTGTCGCCCTTCAGGAGGCGGATGCCGGCGTAGAGGGCGAGGGCGAAGCAGGCCAGCGTGAGCAGGAGGTGGAGCGGGGAGGCGCCGTAGCGGGCGCGGAACGTGCTCCGGTTCATGCGGGCTCTCCGAAGGTGAGGCGAGTGACCCATTTGGTGTTGTGGACGCCCGGAGCGGCCGGGATGATCACGCGCGCCGGGTAACCGTGGTCGGGCGACAGATCCGCGCCGTTCACGCGCATCGCGAGAAGCGAGCGGTCGTCACGTGCCTGGTTGGGGGCGAGGACCACGGAGGAGAACGATCCGCCGCGCTGGACCGACTCGACCAGGACCTGTGGTGTGTCGGTGCCGAGGCCGACAAGGGCTGCCAGATCGGTGAGGCGTACGCCGGACCACTGCTGGTCCGGGGTGGACCAGCCCTCCACGCACGCGATCGGCAGCGCCGCCTCCCGCTGGGGCATCGCCAGCAGCATGTCCCGGGTCAACACCTCCTGACGGCCGCCTCCGCGCACGGTCAGCCGCCAGGCGGGCCCGATGTCGCTGGGCCGGATCCCGCTGGAGGCCGCCGTCTTGTTGATCTGGAAGCCGTTCGGGCCCGTGCCGGGGTCACGGCCGTGCGGGGCCAGCAGGGCGGTCTTGCGCCACCAGCCGCCGATGCTCTGGCCGGCCGTCACCAGCAGAAGGGCCAGCGAGCCGGCGCCCACCATCGCTACCGCTCCGCGCCGGGAGATCGTCGGGGCCGCCGGACGGGGCGAGACCAGCCCGGCCGCCTCCTGAGAATCCGCCGCGGGCTGCCAGTCCCGGCCCGCCCGGACGGCTCGCACGGCGCGCGGTAGCCGGAAGGAGACGTGGACGACGAACGCGGCCATGAACACCCAGGCACCGTAGAAGTG
This sequence comes from Streptomyces sp. NBC_01426, assembly GCF_036231985.1. GTDB lineage: Bacteria > Actinomycetota > Actinomycetes > Streptomycetales > Streptomycetaceae > Streptomyces. The sequence continues at coordinate 28,617 of NZ_CP109500.1, read as the reverse complement.
CAGGGTGTAGAAGGAGCCCGGGAAGATGTAGTTCAACTGGATGTTCAGGATCCCGGTGATGAACGTGAACCCGGCCCCGCCCACCAGCAGGAGCAAGGACAGCCGTTCGAGGGCGTGGGCGGCCGAACGGACCGGAGGCCACTCGAAGAGCTTCGGGATCACCGACCACAGCTTGGCCAGGAGCACCGGGACCAGGACCACGCCGAGGACCGTGTGCACGCCCTGCGTCAGCCGGTACAGCCAGTACGGCGATGTCGGCCAGGTGAACAGGTAGAACCCCAACCACCCCTTGTCCGGCGTCTGATCGTTGCGCGCCGCCAGGTCCGGGTTGTAGGACGCGTACGACAACAGACCCGTCACGAACAGCACCACGACCCCGACCAGCAGGATCAGGCCGAACACCCCGGTCAGCCAAGGCCCCCGCAACGGGCTCCGCCAGAATCCCGGACGGGCGGGGCCCGGCGGCGGACCCGCCGACCGCGCCCTGCCGACCGCGTCCCGCACCCGTTCGGCGACCGGTGTACGCGGGGGCTTCCCGCGCCTCTGCGGCCGCTCGGGCACACCGTCCGGCCGGCTACTCTCGACGCTGGCATCCATCCGGCACATCTCTCCATGTATCCGGCTCATCGGGCATGAGCGTCCGGGAGAACATCCCGCGCTCACGCGCCTCACCGGATCCACGACACGCATCAACCATCCTTACGGCTCCTCCCGATCCGTCGGAGGCACGCCGCGGCACCCGGGGCGATGCCGAGGCGGCCGCCGCGCGCGGGGAGCAGACGCTCGCTCGGCCAGCTCTACCACTGCCTCCAGACCCGTGTGCCCTTCGACAAAGTGATCGCCTTTCCAACGGTCCCCGCACCGGCTGCGGCGCCGGTGGAGCGCCCGCCGGGCCTGGGCCCGATCGCGGCCTGGTCGACGGAAGTGCCCTTGCCGGTGACCGGGAGCTTCGCGGCGCCGGGTCGGGGCAGTGTCCGCGCCGACATGGTGTTCACCGCGCCCCACACCGCGCTGCCGCTCTTGTTTGTGGAGGTCGACAACGGTACGGAGTCGCCGCCGATTCTGGCGGAGAAGATCGCCCGCTACCGCCGCTTCCTCGCCCGCGGCGTCCCGCAGGCAGGGCGGGCCACGGTGGGGGGTGACCTCTCGCTGTGGCGCACGGTGTGGACGACACCCACGGCGAAGTACCGGGAGGCGCACCCGCCGTTGGCGATCGTGTTCACCAAGCAGATGACGCCGGCCGCGATGGAGACCCGGATGCGGGAGGTCGAGCGTCTGAGCGTCCAGGAGTGGCGGGGCCACTGGCACACCGCCGGAACCCACTCGGACGGCACCAAGGATGGCTACCGCGATTACACCGGCGTGGTGCCAGTGATCGTGACCGTCCTGGACCTCCTGGAGGAGCACGGCCCGCACGGGCCGATCTGGTGCCGCTACGGCCGCAAGAGCCACGAGACCCTCAACGACGCCTTGGCCAACCCCGACGACTACAGCGCCTACTCCGTCCGCGAGGAACAATGCCGGGCGGCCGATGAGGGGGAGCGCCAACGGGAAGAGCAGGAGCACCAGGAAGAGCGCTGGCGCCGGGACGCTGCGGCGTGGCGTTGCCGGGAGTGCGGACGCAAGGTCTACCCCGACGACGACGCACGGGGCACGAAAGCCGCAGGTGGTCTCTGTGACATCTGCCAACACCGGGCCGACCGCGACGCCGAGCAGGCCCGGGAACGGGCCCAGGAGCAGGCGGCGGCCGGAGTCGACGCGAGGCTGGACGGACCTCTCGGATGGATCCGTGCTTTGCGCTCCGGAGGGCGATGAGCACCACGCGCCGCCCGCTCGGGCACAGACCGGTGCCCACCGTCGCCGACCAGGAGTCGCCGGTGGCTTCCCGGCGGACCGCCGGAGCGGGCCGCCCAGGACGAGCTCCGCCCGTCCGTCTCGGCGTCGGCGGCCTCCGCCGCGGCTGGGCGCCGGCCGCTGGGGGGCCCACAGCTGACGGACCATGCTGGGCAAGCCTGCGAAGGACAGGAGGGCAACCCCTTGACCGGCGAGGGTTCCATGGCAGGCAAGGGGGGTCTGGCCGTCGATTCGCAGGCTTGCCCAGGCTCCCTCGGCGCGCTGGGAGTTGCACCGGAGGTTGTCTGCAGGGGTGGCTGCAGAGGCGGACTAGGCGTGGCACCGGAGGTGTGACCGGGAGTGGGACCCCCCCGAACCGGAGTGGGCGCGTTCGGGCAGGTCAGAGGCCGTGGGCAAGCCCGATCTGAAAAACGACACCTCTTTGTCCACGCAATAGCCGTGGTGAGGGGTCTCCGTCGTGGCCGGGGCTGCGCGGACTGCGGCCGTCCCCGACGGATCCGGCCCGGCTTGCTCCACAACTTGCTCTACAACCTGCCTTTCAACTTGCTCTACAACTTGCTTCACAAGTAGCCCTGCAACTTGCCTCCAGACCGGCCCGGCGCGAGCTGCGGTGCGTTGTGACCTGGTGGTCAAGGGGTCGTCCTGCCGGTTACGGCACGCCGACTACTTCTGTACGACACCCTTCCGAGTCAACGGGGACGGCAGAACCTCCTGTGCCACCCCCTGCGCGATCAGCGCTGTGCCCTCGGACCGTTCTGCTGCGGTGCCTGCGCCGCCGCCGCCGGGGTGGCGGCCAGCGCCGGTTCCTGCCGCTTCCGCTGCTGTTGCCGGGCTGCGGCCAGGCGCGCGAGTAAGGGCCGCGGCTTCGGCCCGCGTCTCAGTGTCCAGGGCCCGCAAGATGCGCCGGCTGGTGTGCAGCGCGGTGATGACGTGGACCAGGACGACGACGGCCTGGCGGACGAAGCCGCCCCGGACCCATGCCCCGGCGAAGCGGATCTGACCGGCCGCCCAGCCACCGGCCTGAGGCCATGGGCGCAGCCGCCCGAGCAGTTGGCCGACCTGGTCGGATGAGGCTCCGCATCAAGAGCAGGACCAGGCCGTGTCCACGCAGAGGACCGACCGCTGGTTTTCGCGCCGTACCTGACCCGGGTCCAGCTGGCCGCGTGGGCAAGCCCAAGGCGACCGTGGGCAAGCCTCCTGCCGTCCCGTGGGCAAGCCCAGAGCGACCTGGGCAAGCCCGCGTTGTCGGCGGTAGCTGGGAGGCTTGGACACATGGACAGGGATGAGGAGGTTGCTGCGCGGCCGGGTCTACGGCGCTGATAACGACCATCCGGGCCCGCGGCCGCACCGCGACTACGCCGAACTGGTCGGCGGTCCGCTCGATGGGCTGCTGCTGGACATCACCGGCTGGACGGCGGACGAGATCCGGACCGGCGTCGCGCTGATGACCGAGCTCGGGAATTGGCGCTGGCGGCCGTGCCCTGTACGACCCGCGGCCCGGCGAGCGGCGCCGCTGGGATTGGTCCGGAGACACGCCCTGAGGCTTCACCAGGAGTGCCTGTCCGGGGAGCTGTTGGAGGGCTTATGCGTCGGAGGCGCTGTTGGGTAGCGGTTCACAAAATCAGTGATGCGTTCCGTGCAGCCCGAGTATGTTTATCGGTAATCCATCGTGTGTGGTGAAGCGAGGCGAACATGCAGAATCCTGCGGCCGGTGATGTGAGTCGATCACGTATCGCTGAATTCCTTCGACACCTCGGCCCCGAGGTCCGCGCCAAGCTTCAGGTGGATGACGGATTGATCACCGGGGCGGACATGCTGGTGTCCCTCTGCTACACCCTGATGGACGCCGACAGCTCTCAGCCCTGGCAGGACCGTTGCGCCGCCGTCTTCGATGAGTTCACCAGTGGCGAGGCCGAAGCAGGGTTGAAGTACATCCTCACCAAACTTCAGGATACGGATGAGGCCATATCCTGGATCACCGCATTCAAAGGGCTGAACTACCAGGCTTTTGCGGTTCGCCTGCTGGGAGCAGCTGGCACGAGGCGCTTTCGTAACGCGTGGAAAGAGGATGCTGCGGTCGTAGGGCTGGCGATCCGGCGCGGACTGCGCGGGCTGATGCCCTTCGCCGTGGCCTGGGGCGACGCCATCGGCGTCATGACCGAGAACCAGCGGAAGGCCGTCACGAAGACCGACATCTTCGGCCTGGAGATCATGAAGGGACTCGTCCAGCTGGACGAGGCGTTCGGGAAGAAGTTCCTCTCCACACTGCCTATGCAGCTCACGATCGCGACCGCCGACGACCTCGCGGCTTGGCGGCCCGACGACTTGCCGGAGATCACCGCCAGCATCAGGCACCGGGTCGTCGAGTCCTCAGTCAAGAGACTGGAGAGGGAGAACTCGAGGCTCGTCCGGAAGCTCAGGGGCGCCAAGGACGCGCTCAAGCACTCGGAGGACGGCATCTCTCAGGCCGCCAACTCGCTGGTCGAGGTCATCGACCGGATCTTGCGCGAAGCGTTCTCCAAGGACGAGGCCCTGGCCTGGGTGGAGGCCAACCTCCCGAACGAGCCGGACTTGACCCACACGAACAAGGACGGCAAGACGCTGCCGACCAAGCGGGCCGAGGCTCTCTGCTTCTTCTACCGCGGGCGCCCCACGGCTCGTGAAGCCACCGAGTACGACGACGGCCAAGGGCCGGCCCTCTTCGAAGATGTCTTCGCCCGCGTTTTCGTGGCGACACGTGACCGTCTTGAGAAGATCAAGCACGCCGATCGCGGAACCCCAGAGGAGAGGGACCAGCTGGTCTCCCTCATGACCGGCCTTGAAGGGGCACTGATGCTGGGCCTCTTCGTCAGTCAGATCGGTCACCTGCCGGACTCGCAGCTTGAGGGAGCCAGAGCGTAGAAGTACCCGCTAGTTCCCATGGCAACGTACGAGTGGGGCCGGACAGCGCCTGCTGTCCGGCCCCACCTGCCCCAACTGCGACCTAAGGCTTCGCAGCGCGGCCGCCCCGCCGCCCGGTGGCGGCTACCCCCACCTCATCCCGATCTTGGACAACTGCTCCACCCGCTCCGGTGTCAGGGTGGCGGCCCGGCGGCGCTGGTTGTCGACCCACGTCCCGAGTCTCAGCGGGACGTCCCGCTGCGCCTGGCCGTCGCCGCCGAGGGTGATGGTCTCGACGTGCTTGCGCGGCACCGTCAGGTGGCCCTTGCGCGCGAAGAACTGCTCAGCCGCGGCGAGGTGCATCGCCCACTTGTCTGCCTGGCTGGTGCGCGGCTTCGGCTTCTCCTCCTCGGTCGCGGGCTCGATGCCGAGGATCTGTTCGCGCATCCACTGCTGGACCCCGGTGAGCTGGTCCCACCCGAGCCGGACGGACGTCACCCACCGGCCGAGGTCCTCGCCCTGGCGCACGACCTCGCCCGCCGTGGTCAGCAGCGCTTCGCCGGTATCCAGGTGCTGGCTGACGAGGTGGAAGCAGTGCTGCCACGTCACCGGCCACACCGGGCACCAGGACGGGTCGATCTTCTCCAGCTGCTCGCGCCGCTCCCGCGTCATCGCCCCGGCCGACGACTCCACCGGCAGCCCCTCCGCCCGCCGCTGCTCGATCTCCTGCGCCTTCCGCGCAGCGACCCGGGCGTTCTTCAGCCAGATCCCCACGGGTGCGCCCTGGTACGCGGCGTCCAGCGGCGCCAAGAGGTGCCCGTGCTCGGCGGCCCACCCGCGCGCGGCCGACAGCCCCTCCGCCCATGCGACGTCGAAGTGGGACCAGACCATCCCGAGCTTCCCCGCCCCGCCCGCGCACCCGCCCTTCGTGCCGCCCGCCCGCTCGGTTCACCCGGTACCGTCCGCCACCCTCGTACCCGACGCCCACCGGGAGGCATAGACAACCCTGGGGGCCGCCCACGCGGCCGACGACCTACCCGAGGCACTCGCCCAGGCCCACCAGCTCGAAAGGGCACTGGAGGCGGAGTACGGGCACCTGTACCCGTGCACGATCACGGTGCTGACGGCGCGGGCCTGGCTGCCCCCTGTGCCGGCGCAGCGACTGGCCCGGCACGGTCGAGCTGCTCATCACGACGGCCCTGCGCCGCCACAGCATCGGCGCCCGCCCCCACGCGGACACCATGCGGGCGGCCCGCAACGCCCACGCCGCATGGCGCATGGAGATGCTGCCCGTGGATCCTCAGGCCGCACTCGGCCTCGACGACCCCCTCGTGGACATGCTCGCGATCCTCGGTGAACCGGCTCTCCGCGGGGACGTCCTGACCCGCGCCGGGGAGGCGTTCACGCGGCGGCCTGCCCGGCAAGCGGCAGGGTGACGAGCCGATCCCGGACACCCGTAGGCGAGAGCCGGGGCGGTTTCCTGGGTCTCGTCGGCCGAGGAAGAGACGAAGCGCACCCGGCAACGGAAGGGCCTTCGCCGGATGGGGTGACCCGGATGGCTCATCTCCCACTGGGAACGCCGCGTTCCGCTAGATTCTTGATCAGCAGTCGTGGTTCCGATGTAGTGCTCGATCAGCAGTCGGAGGACCAGGGCGATCACCTCAACCCCAGGGGTACGCGCCAGTGCGTATCCCGTCCCCGACCAAGGAGCGACATGGCTCTCGGAACAGTGAAGTGGTTCAACTCCGAAAAGGGCTTCGGCTTCATCGAGCAGGACGGCGGCGGCCCGGACGTGTTCGCCCACTACTCGAACATCGCCACGCAGGGCTTCCGTGAGCTCCAGGAGGGCCAGCGGTCTCCTTCGAGGTCACTCAGGGCCAGAAGGGCCCGCAGGCCGAGAACATCCTTCCGGCCTGACCCACCAGCACGGCGCCCCATACCCCTCGGGTACGGGGCGCCGCGCCTTCCTGGTGCGGTGCAGGCGCGAAGTCAGAACTCACCTTCCGGTCTCGCTTCTCACCCATGGAGCCAGAACACCCGAGTCGCCGTGCCGGTCTTCCCCACGCGCTGAGGGGCCGTCACCCGTGTGGGGCGGCTTGAGGGCGCGCCCGTGTTGCCGGGCGCATCCCGGGCTTTGACCCGGCATGACCTCCCCACGGTGCCGCCGGGCCGCGCGTAGTCGAGGAGCGCGCGGAACTTGGGGCGCTGGAGGCATAGGGGTGCGGGCGCCAGGTGGCAGCGCCGTGTCCTCGACACGGGTGAAGCCCCGGCTCCGTGTCAGGCACCCATGTAGGACATAACGTGCATATATGGGTGCTATGGGTGGTTTCTTGGTAGTGATCGGGAGCCTGGTCCGATCATCCGCAGCGGATGCGGCCGACCGGGACGAGGCGTGTGCCGGGTGGGGCAACGCGGGCCGGCGGGTGGGCGCGTGCTGAAGAAGGCCGTGGTCGCTCTGGGGATCGTTCTGATCCTGTAGAGCTTGTTCGCGCTCTGCCTGGTCAGCGCGATGCAACTGCTTGTGCTGCGCAACACCCCGTTCGGGGTGACCGGCGCCTCCCCGGTCGTGAAGGCGGTGGCCTCGAAGGATGTCCCATGTTGAGGGTCAACCCGAAGATGCTGCCCAGGCTCGCGGAGATCGAAAGGGACCTGGTCCTGCGTCGCAAGCGCGCCGAGGAGGAACAGTGGCTCGGCGAGATCGAAGGCATCGACATGACCTTGACCTTCGTCCGCACCAAGCAGGCTGACGCAGCCCGAGCCGCCCAACGGACACCCGTCGCCCTCGGCATCCCGACGACCCGCCAGCCCGAATGAGATCCAGGTCCCCAATCCTTGCCTGGGGCCACCATCGAACAGATCAACAAAAAGGTGAAGAATGCGAAAGGCGATCGCCTCGACTCCCCATAGCTGTGTCAACGAATCACACGCTGGGCGGACGCGGCGACCGGTCGATCCTCTCGGCGCTGGCCAGCAGCTCCGGGTGCAACCGGCGTCTAGCGCTGAACAGCTCGATACCCAGAAGTCGTCCGTGTGAGTCGAAGTCGAGTATCGCAGTTTCGTCCTCGGCAGGTACCTGCCGGACGGCCTCTCCCGGGGCGATGCTGTCGACAAGGTAGATGTATGCCATGTCCGCCGATGCGTCGTATTCAACCCGCATTACCGGCCTTCCCCGTTGCTCACCAACCTGGCGTGTCAGGTCCTGGTCCTCCGGAGAGCGTACTGACGTCGAAAGATCGCCAGGACAGACCACAGCTCCCGAGACCCCCGGTCGGCTCGCCTTGACTAGTGCAGAGAAGCCACCAGCCATGTTGCAGGTACGGCCACGGGGCTTCGCCCTTGTGTCGGAGCTGTAGGACCCTGCGGTCCGCCGCCGGTTGCTGAGCGTGGACGACCCGGTTGAGCCGGTCGCCTTGCGGCCGTGGGGGCCGCAGGACGGGCCGGCGCCTCGGGTGTGGACGTGGCCGGCTGGCGACCGCCCGGTCCTGAACCGGCTCGCGCACGCCGCGCTCGTCGGCGTTGTCAAGGACGTGCTGCCGGAGACGGAGGTAGGTCAGTGGCCCCTGCTCGCGGCCCGCATGGACCGGATCCGCGACCAGGGCGGCCCCGCACTCCTCGCCGGACACCTGGCCCGCCTGAAGACCGACACCGGCTGGAAGGACGGCCCCGCCTCCACCACCGCCGGGCGGCTCGTGGACGCGACCCTGCGCTCCCTGACGACGCCGCCCTCCGCCCCGGCCGCGCCCGCGTCCCGCGTGAGGGTGTCCCCGGCGGCGGCCCGTTCCCGCTCCACCACCACCCCGGCCGCCGCGGCGGCTCCCGGCCGGCAGGCCCCGGCGGAAGCCGCTGTCCCCGCGCACCGGCAGCAGGCCGCACCGGGCAAGGGCGCGGGGCGCACGCGGTGACCGCGAAGGCTCCCACACCCGGACGGCAGGCCTTCCGGGCGTGGACGGAGCGGGTACGGGCGGCGTGGTGGGCGCTGTCGGACCGGGACCGGATCGCGGTCGACGGCCTGTTGCTGGCCGGCCTGCTGTTCGCGGCCGCCTGGCGGGCGGACCGCTCGGCATGGTGCAGGCGGACTTCGTCCTGTCGGTCCTGGCCGGCACGGCGGGCGTCGCCACTCTGTACCGGGGCGCCGTCCACCGGCCGCGGCCCGCCCCGCCCGCGGCCGGGCCCGTGGTGGCGCCCTCGGAAGAAGTCCGGCGGCACGCCGCCCGCGAGGCGGGCACCGCCCCTTGGCGCCTGACCGGTGAGGGAGTGGCACCCCGGTGGGGGCATCCGCTGCGCGGAGCTGACGCAGGCCCGGGAACGGGCGGCTGCCCTTGCCGTCTCTCCGTAGCGGCGCCGGTCGGGTGCGGGCCGGACGCCGGTTAGGGTCGGTGCCAGCCTGCACCGACGTGGGTGTGCGGGTCAGGCCCGGTGCCCGCTTCGACGGGGGCAGTAGCGCCGGGCCGCCCCACTCCTTTCCCGGGGCTCGGCCCGGGAGTAGGCGAGACTGGCCCCGGGCCCGGCGGCGTGTCAACGTCCGGCCGATGCTGCCTGACCTGTCGCAATGAAGGTTGAGTGATTCTCAGGGAAGGTTGAGCGGCTGCCTCTGGCGGAGTCGGTCCTTGTGGCGGGAGACGAGGCCCACCGCCGGTCAGCTGATCGGTGGCAGGAGGGGGACCCGCGCGGCGAGGAACTTCGGGGCCATCTCGCGGTAGCTGTCGGTGATCAGTTCCGCAAGCTCGGTCCAGTCGGTGTGGTCACCGAGAACGGCGGCGACGACGTTATGGCCCCAGTCGGCACGGAGGAACGGGAACCCACCGGCGGTCAGGCCGAGCAGGTCGTCGACGGGCACCCGAAAAGTCATCACGACCGGTTCCTGGTCTGCGGTCGCATACGAGGCGTAGACCGGGTAGCGATCCACGTCCGGCGTGTAGACATGGGCGAACGTCCGCGTACGGATCCGCCAGCGCACGCCGATCCAGGCTGGTTCCTCATACGACTCGGGCAGCTGCCGGCAGATCGACCGCGACCGGTTCAGGATCTCCGGCGGCACGTCTCCAGGACTGGACATGGGCCGACACTAGCGACCGCCGGCGAATTCCGCGCCGGAAGCGGCTGGGCAGGGAATCCCGCGGTCACCAAACTGCGCTGACAACGCTCAATCATCGTTGCGAGAGGTCACTACCGCCGCCGGGCTCCATGGCTCTGTTCACGAGAGGCGGTTCTGGCTCAACTTCTGTGGAGACAGTTCGACGGTCGGTTCACCGGGACTCCGAACGATGGGAACCGGCAGGTCAGTGCTTTGGTTCGACGCGGGCACGGGCATGTACGGCCCGGTTCCACGGAAGTTGGGCCAGAGCCCGAGAGGCGACAGCGTTTCTACGGGGATTCCGGAGGCGTCGGGGCTCTGGGCAGGGTTCAGGCGTTCACGAGTTTTCGGCAGCGGGCGGAGGCCGTTTTGCCTGGGGTGCAGACCGCGCCTGTTCGATTGGGAGGATTTTGGGTCTTGGGGTTGAAGTTGCCGTTGCGGCAGCTCCTACCTTCGTGATCAGGGCCGGAGACACCGGCCCGGCGACACACACGTGCAGGAGTGGTGATGGACTGGCCGATTGCGGAGGTGGCCCGGATGTCGGGCGTTACCGCCCGGACACTGCGCCACTACGACGAGACCGGCCTGCTGCCGCCGGCCCGGATCGGTGCCAATGGGCACCGCTACTACGAGGAGCGCCAGCTCCTGCGGCTGCAGCAGATCCTCGTGTTGCGGGCGCTGGGCGTCGGGCTGCCGGAGATCGGCCGGATCCTGTCTGAACAGGTCGACGAGGTGGATGCCCTGCGGGGCCACCACCAGCGCCTCCTCGTAGAACGGGACCGGCTCGACGCACTGGCCGGCACCGTCTCCCGCACGATCGCCGAACTGGAGCAGTCCAGGAAGGACGGCAACCCCATGACCATCAACCGACCGGAGAACCTCTTCGAGGGCGTGACGCCCTCCCAGTACGAGGGGAACATGCAGGACTTCCCCGAACTCGCCGAAGCGGTCGCACGACGCGCTGCCACGATGAGCCAGGCGGACGCCGACGCCGCGCACCGTGATCGCACCGCGCAGATGATCCGGCTGGCCGAACTCATGGCCGCAGGCCACCCGGCCGACGCCGACCCGGTCCAGGCCGAAATCGACGCCCAGTACCAGGGACTGACCGAACTGCGCACTGTCTCCGCAGAGGACTACCGAGCCATCGGACGCTCCATCGTCGACAACGAGACGTGGCGCGCCGCATACGAGGCCATCGCCCCGGGCCTGGCCGCATACCAGCGCGACGCCATCGAGGCCTATGTCACCACCCGGCTGAACTGAGACACGGCGCAACCGCCACCGAGGGAGGACGCGATGGCGGTTGCGCCGTGTCACGGCGGGCCGGAGATGTTCGATCCCGGGGACCGTCCGCGGCCCCCTCAACAGGGTGCTGCCCGTTCTCATGAACAACGACTTTCCTGACGAAAGACCGCCTCCCGACGAGATGAACAATCGCTGTCGGAAGTCGGGTTCTGGCTCAACTTCTGTGGAGGCGGCTCGGGGCTCGGAGCGCCGAGCCGCTGAGCGACGGGACCCAGCAGATCAGCGCGTCGGCCCGACCCGGGCACGAGCGCGTACGGCGCAGCTCCACAGAAGTTGGCTCTGTCGCTGATTTGGGGGTCGTGGCCTCTTGATCATGGTGAGAGCAGGATGCGGCGTCGTAGGAGATCGAAGTTGGCGCGGCCGTACATCTGTCTCTTCAGGAGCTTGACCCGCGTGACGTTACCCTCGACCGCTCCGGATGTGTAGGTCGTGGTGAGGGCGGCCTGGATGGCCGCGCGGTCGCGTCGCATGCCATTGGCCAGGGTGCGGAGTTCGCGTTGTCCATCGAGGCGGACGTCGGCTATCCAGACGTCGAGAGCGAGGTGTTCACTGCGGCGGTCGCGGACCATGAGTGCCAGGCGGCGTGCGTAATCGACGGTCGTGGCCAGCGCTGGGTTCCGCTCGCACAGATCGTCGAGACCCTTTCGCTCAACATCGTTGAGGCGCTCGGGTCGGCGCATGATCCAGTCGGTGACCCTGCGGACGGTCAGGTGTGGCAAGGGGGCGGTGAGTGGGATCGCGCCGTTGCGGTAGGGCTTCAGGTGCCGGCGGACGGTGTTGACGTTGCCGCGGTAGCCCAGCCGCTGGATTTCCCGGGTGAGCGCGGAGGCGTTGGTGCAGCCTTCCATCCAGCGATGGTGCAGGTAGAGGCGGTATTCGTCGATCAGCGCGGGTCGATGAATGGCCGCGAGGAGAAGCTCATCGACTTCTGCGGCGTGCGCGAAGCGGTTGACTGTGCCGCGGCTGAGCCGCAGGTCGCGTGCGATGGCGCGAAGGCTGTCGCCACGTTGGATGCGTTCGTGGATCTGTTGGTGGCGTTCGCGGGTGCGGGCGACCAGAGGTCGTGGCCGTCCGTGGATATCCAGTTCTTCGCGGTCGCGGCCCTCGGAGGCCGGGCCGTCGTCGGTCCGGTCATCGTGTGAGGTGAGAGGCTGTCGCAGGTCAGCGCGATGCCGTCCGATGACGCGTTCGACTGCTTGCGCCAGGTTGTTCAGGAGGTGCCAGGCATCGGCTACCTGCATGGCCTGCGGGGCACCGACCTGGGCCCCATCGCGGTAGGAGCCTGCACGGTCACGGCAGACGATCCGGACCTCAGGATGGTCCCGCAGCCAGGACGCGAAAGTTGCTGCGGCCCGGTCGGCCAGGACGTCGATCGGGCGGTGGGTTGCCATGTCGATGAGGATCGTCGCGTAGGTCCGTCCCTTTCGAACGGCGAAGTCGTCGACGCCGAGATGCGGCACCGATCCCGACGAGGGGAGCGGCAGCTTACGGATCAGCCGGAGCAGAGTGTCCTTGCAGGTGTCGATGGTCATGCGCTGAAACAGTCGAGCGCCTGGCCGGCCGCCCAGGAACAGGGCCACGTCGGTGAGCTGGGCGGTGAGTGCGTCGGTGCGGCGTGCGTGGCGATGCGTCAGGCCCGGTATCTGCTCGGCGAACGTCCGACGGTCACACTGCTCGTTCCCGCAGACGAGTCGACGCGCCCGTAGCTCGATCCGCACACGCCGGCCGGCGACCGGACGATCCGCCAGGGTCCGCTGGTAGTAGCAGTGCACTCTCGAAGATCTCCGCCCGCATCCGGGACAGGCCGCCGACACGGCCCCCGACCGCACGGCGAGCCGGGCCTCTGCATCCGTCAGCACCAGCTGGTCGACTTCCACCGCGACACCCGGCAGAAGAAGGTCCCCGACCTGAACCCCACCCATCACATCGGATAGTTGCCCATCTACCCCCAAATTAGCGACAGAGCCCAGAAGTTGAGCCAGAACCCGAAGTCGTGAACAAAGCCACGCTGCGCGACACGCAGCCGCTCCCGGTCCCCGCACTCTGTGCCGGTCACTGCTCTACGTCCCCGCTGCGCACGGTCACCGCGCGACGTCGCCTTGGCCGTCCCGGTCGCGGCGCAGGGCCTGTCGCCTTCAGAGTCGCTCACCGGTCGAGCCGCGCACACCCGCGTATATCGGGCCGGCCAACCGCCGAGTCGGCGAGGTGGGCACCAGAGCAGGTGGACGGATTCGTTCCGAGCTGTGGTTTCCGCATGTGCGTGCGAAGAATCGTGCAGAACGGCCGTTACGGAACTTGCTGCTCTGGTTGGGTGACGGGCGGATCGGTACGCCCGGGGGTGCGCTCCGGGCGCAATGATCGACTGGACCGTGCGCGCTCTGGGTGGGTGTAGCGGTCAGTGAATGTCAGGGCCACGTTCACGCGGACTGCGTGTACCCCGCAGGCGTGTGTGACGGAAATGTCTAGGGTCGGTAACCGGCCTCGTCGGGGGCTGTTGTCGGCCACGTGTCGGGTCGAGAGTTTGGGTCCTCGGCCCACTACGGGCCGGGCACCCGCACCCGGTACGTGATCCGTATCGGCGGGTGAGGCACAGTTCTTGAGGGGCCACGTATGTCTGCTTCGTCGACCGCCCGCCGTATCGGCGCCACTGTCCTGGCCGCCGGCGCGATCGTGTCCGCCGCCGCGCTTCCCGCCGCTGCGGCGGACCGGGGTCACGACCGGCACCCGCGGGTGGAGATCTCCCGGGTCCAGGCCGACGCTCCCGGACGCGACGACCGCTCCAACCGCTCCCTGAACGGCGAATGGGTCGAGATCCGCAACACCACCCGCCAGCCGGTGAACCTGCGCGGCTGGACCCTGCGTGACTCCGACGGCAACCGCTACCGCTTCAACGACACCCGCATCGGCGGCCGCGCCACCATCCGGATCCACACCGGATCCGGCCGCGACACCCGCACCGACCTGTTTCAGGGCAAGCGTGACCACGTCTGGGACAACCGCGCCGACACCGCCACCCTGCGCGACGACCGCAACCGCACCGTCGACACCGAGTCCTGGGGCCGCCGCCGCTAACCCGGGCCACGGCCTGCCGCCTGTGAACGGGCGGCAGCCGAACCCGCAGTGATCGTGTGCCGGGCAGCCCGCCAGCCGCCCGGCACACACCCACGTCCAGCGCGATCACCCAGCGCGCCGGGCATTCCGCGCCTCCGGCGCGGCCGATGCCGCGCGAGCACGGTTCCGTGCCCGGGGGCGGCACTCCCTGAACAGCACCGCTGATCGGGCGCCGGTCCGGTGCCGAGCCGGCGGCGGGCGGTGCGCACCGGTCCGCTTCTCGCCGGGTTCCTCATCGTCGTCGGAGGCAACTCGCCGATTCTGGCCCCGCGCGCACCCCAGGGTGCGGGATCGTCGTCCCCGGGGGCGCGGACCGCGGCCCGAGGGGCTGGTGTTGGAGGTGTCTGTGGAGAAGGATGAGACGTGGACGTCGGATGAGTACGGCCGCTCGCACGAGGGCCGGGTAGGTGTGCTCCTGGACGACGGGTCGGTCCCGAAGCCGGTCTACTTCGACTCGGCGTCGGGCAGCTCGGGCTGTGAGGTGCGCCATTGGAGCGTCTACGACGGCGCCGGCACCTACCTTCCGCGCCCGAGGGCAGATGTGCTGCGTGCGGAGTGCTCCTGCGGCTGGACCGGAGCCCCGCACGCTGTCGACTGGGCGACGGCGGGCGACCCTCCGTTCCATGAGAGTGGTCTGCCCACCGCCGAACAGTGTGAGGAGGACTGGGACTCCCACCTCCGCGACGTCGCCGGCACCACGATCCCTCTTCCCGCCGAGTTGGAAGCCCTCTTCCAGACCGTGACCGCCGCGATCGAGAACCTGGCCCAGGACTCACCGACCGCCGCCCTCAAAGCCGCCCGCACCCTGGAACTCATCGCCCAACGCACCGCGCACTGGCCGGCCCAGGACGCCCGCGCCCAGGACCTGCGGACGGTGGCGGCCGATCTCGGCCTCTCGGTGGACGCCACCCGTGGCCTGCTGGCCCGTTTCGGGGGCTGGCAAGCCCACGGCTGACCGGCAGGGCAGATCACTTCGTGGGTACCCGGCGGGCCGGGTCCGCTTCCCGCGGCAGTACCTCGGTGTACCGGATCCCGTGCAAGGGCCGACGACGGAGGGCCGCCGCCCTTGCGGGGCGGCGACCCTCAGTCCTGCCGGTCTGCTTACGGGGCGGGGGTGAACTGCACCTGGGTATCGCCGCATCCGGCCGCGATGTCGAGCAGTCGGTCGCGCTCCAGTTCGTCGACGGCCAGGCCCCAGCGGAGCTTGGTCGCGGTCCATTCCGCGCCGTAGCGGCACAGCGCGTCCGCGGACGGCGGCAGCCACTCGGCCGGGTCCTGGTCGGACTTGCTACGGTTCGAGCGGGCCGTCACCGCCACCAGGGAGGTTTCCTGGCCGAGGTCGTTGGCGTACGCCTCGCGCCGAGCCGGCGTCCAGGTGGAGGCTCCAGCTGGTGGGGAGCGTCATTCGAACCGTGCGGTATTCCCGGCTTCGGAGCAGCTGACAGGCACAGGCTGGGACGTTCAGCGGCCGTCGCGGCGCCATTCGTAACGCCACACGGCGTCAAGGTAGCCCTCTTCTTCCAGGGAACCGCGCTGCGGCGGGCCGAGAAGGCGTGCTGCTTCCACGCACCGTTCGTCGTCGTGGAGGGCGAGTCCGTAGGCGGCGGCCAGCTGGACCAGACGATTCGTGTCGTCCAGCACAGCAGCCATGGCGTCCGCGAAGACGGGATCGTGGTCCCTGCCCTCGGCAACCACGCGGCAAGCGGTTTTCCGTACCACCGCGTCCGGATCGGTCATCAGCCGCAACAACGCCGTGCGAGCATCGCCGGAAAAGGCCGGCGGCGAGGACAAAGCACTGAGCCCTTGCGCCACCGCACGCCGTACCCGGGCATCGGGATGGCCGGCGTGAGACAGAAGGGCCACCTCCGCGTGGGGGTCGATGTGTTCTCCAAGAGCGACCAGAACCTCGGTGAGCACGGCGAGGTCCGTCTCCTCGGCCGACCAGTCGGTGAACATGTCCAGAGCGGGGCCGGCGAACGCGTCCTCGTCGCTGTCGTCGAGCAGATGGGTCACCCGAAGTACCTCGGCACCGAACAATCGGCGGGACGGGTCCGGGTGCGTGCGCAGCGTCGCGGCGGCAGTCCAGGTCGCCTGGTCGCGTCGGCCGGCCAGCAGGAGGGCGACCCCGCCCCATGTCGGGTGGTTCTGGTCGGCGATGGTCAACGCGCGGTCCATCAGATCCTCGAACGAGGTCCGGACCCCAAGCAGTTCCTCGACGTACGTGAGGATCGCCCCGTGGCCGTCCCGCACAGTCATGTCACCAAGGGTGCACTCGTCGACGCTGTTGTACTCGTCGTCTTGCACCTGCGTACGGACGACGGCATCCCGGGATCCGGTACGGCTTCGCAGTTCGGCCTCGACCCCCGTCTCGTGCCAGCGGCGCGCGAGGTCCCGGGCCTCCAGGAGTTCAGATTCGGGATACCTGCCGCGGATCTCGTGGTCCAGGAGCGCCTGGAACAGAGCGGGCGAACCCGAGTCGACCGCCTCGCTCAAAGGGATCAGATCCTCGGGCCCGCTCTGGCCCGAATCCGCACCGTACTGGAGCAGCAGTTGGGCGATGTGCCCGGCGTGCATCCGGACGGCCAGGCAGAACGCGGCGTCCAGGTAGTCAAAGTCGCTGTGCTCGTGGAGAAGGATCCTCACCAGGTCCGTGTCTCCAGCCTGGACCGCGGAGATCAGGGCGGACTCGCCGTCCACCGCATTGCTCGTACCCACACCCGTACCCGTACCCATAATCCTGTTCCCCCGCAGCGTTCTCGCAGCTCAGTGTAGATCTGCCGAATCGGACCGACGGGGCGGATAGCAGTCGGCACGGCCTAATAGGACTCCGTTAGGTCTTCAGGTTCGGCTGCTCGTGGGCGGGCATGCCTGATGTGTGGATGCGCGTGAAGTAGACCTTGTTCGGGCTGAGTTGGCGTCGTATGTGACTGATGTGTTCGCCTCTCTGCGGCGCAAGGATCAGCGGGCCAAGAGCGACTGTTACCTGCGGGGTCTGATGCTGGACGGCCGGCGGAAGTCGATCCAGGCCATGGCCGCTCGGCTGCCGGACGGCAACGAGCAGAACCTGCAGCAGTTCGTGACCCAGTCCACCTGGGATCCGGTCCCGGTGCAGCGTCGGATCTGTGAACGCATGCTGCCGCTCATCGCCCCGACGGCCTGGGTGATCGACGATGTGTCGCTGCCGAAGGACGGAAGAATGTCGGTGGGGGTGGCTCCGCAGTACTGCGGAGCCCTGGGCAAACGCGCCAATTGCCAGGTCGCGGTCAGCGTCCATGCCGCAACGGACACCGCCTCCTGCCCGCTGCAGTGGAGGCTGTTCCTGTCTCGGTCATGGGAAGCGGACGACGATCGCAGGACGTCCACGCGCGTCCCGGCCGAGGTCACCCACCGGGAGAAATGGCGGTTGGCTCTGGACATGCTCGACACCCTGTCCGAGTGGGAGATGAGCCCTCCAGCGGTGGTGGCGGACGCCGCCTACGGCACCAACGCACACTTCCGGGCTGGGCTCGCCGACCGCGGAATCCACTATGTCCTGGCCATCCGGGCAGACGTGAGTGCCCATCCGTTCGATGCCGAGCCCGAGGCTCCGCCCCGCAAGGGGCCGGTTGGCTGCTGGCCCCAGCCGCGCTACCGGCACCCCGCACCGTCGGTGGCGGCCCTGGCCGCCTGTCTCGGGCCGGAGGCATTCACCACGCTCACTTGGCGGCAGGGCACCCGAGGCCGGTTGAAGTCGCGCTTCGCCGCCGTGCGGGTCCGGCCCGCCGGCAAGGCCGTCGAGCGTCCGATCAAGGCCGCAGCTTCGTCCACGCAGGGCTGGTGGGACGGGGTCCTGTCCGACTGCTGGCTGCTGGTCGAGTGGCCGGACGGCGCTGACGCCCCCACCGACTACTGGCTCTCCAGCCTCCCGGCAGACATCCCGATCACCGAGCTGGTCCGTCTGGCCAAAGTCCGCTGGCGCATCGAGCGCGACTACCGGGAACTCAAGCACGGCCTGGGCCTGGACCACTTCGAGGGACGGTCCTGGCCGGGCTGGCACCACCACGTCACCCTCGTGACCGCCGCCCAGGCCTTCCTCTCGGAGCAGAGGCTGGCCCCAAAAGTCCCAGGACCGGCCTCACTCTCTACCAGACCCTCGACGCTCTCCAAAGCATCCTGAGGTGCTGGACCGGCATCTGCACCACCTGCCTGCAGCCCCTCCCGAACAGACCACACACCACATCAAGATCAAGAGCGACCTACTGAGGATTTCGGGTTGTCGTCGGGTGGTGACGGTTCATGATCCCTGCGGTATGCCGGTGGTATGCGTTATCCGGAGGGTGGGGGCCTGACCGCTGAGCGTCGGGCGTTTCGTGAGGGGATCCGGCTTCAAGCCGGCGAGCGGTTCGCGGCGGGTGAAAAGACCGTCGTGATCGCGAAGGACCTGCGGGTGAGTGTGCGGTCGGTGGAACGCTGGCGTCGTGCCTGGCGCGAGGGCGGCATCGAGGCCCTGCGCTCGACGGGTCCGGCCAACTCCCCGACCGTCACCGATGCCCAGTTCAGCCTGCTCGAGGAGGAACTCGGCAAGGGCCCGTCAGCGCACGGCTTCGAGGATGAACGGTGGACTCTGGTCCGGGTCCAGACGGTGATCCGCCGCCGGCTGCGGGTGAGTCTCTCGGTAGCGACGGTCTGGCGGCTGCTGAAGCGGCACGGCTGGTCCTGGCAGGCACCGGCCCGCAGAGCACTCGAGCGGGACGAGCACACGGTGGAGCTGTGGAAGAAGGAGGTGTGGCCCCAGGTAAAAGGCTCGCGGCGGCGTGTGGGGGCTGGATCGTCTTCGAGGACGAGGCCGGATTCTCCATGACGCCGCCCCGCGCCCGCACTTGGGGCCGACGCGGACACACCCCTGTCATCCGCGTTCGCGGCCGCTCCCGCCGTCGGACCTCGGTCGCGGCCCTGTGCTGCTACAAACCCGGCGAGAAGAGCCGTCTCATCCACCGCCCCCGCAACCATCTCCTGCTCAAGGGCGCCCGCAAGAGTTTCTCCTGGCAGGACTACCGCGACCTGCTGGTGAGGGCACACATCCAGCTCGGCGGCCCCATCGTCGTGGTTTGGGACAACCTCAACACCCACCTGGCCGCCGGGCTGAAGCGCTACGAGGCCGAACACGACTGGCTCACCACCATCCGCCTCCCGGCATACGCACCAGACCTGAACCCGGTTGAAGCCCTCTGGTCCCTCATACGCAGAGCCACGGCCAACACCGCCTTCAACACCCCCGACGACCTCGACCGCAAACTCCGCCGCGAGTTACGCAGAATCCAACTCCGACCCCACCTCATCGACGGCTGCCTCACCGCCACCGGCCTGGCCATCAACCCACCGACCCCACCCTGAAATCCTCAGTAACGGAGTCCTACTAAGGGCTGTCCCGCAAATTCGACCGTTATGCGGGGCCGCTGGCCTATCCGGCGAGGGCGAGGTTGTGCATCCGGGCGATGCCGAGCATGGCGTGGTGGACGCCGTCGCCTTTGAGGCGGCAGTCTCGGAGGATCTTCCAGGTCTTCATGCGGGCGAAGACGTGCTCGACGCGGGCGCGGGCTTGTTTGTGGGACCGGTTGTGTTCCTCTTTCCAGTCTGGGAGTTCGGTCTGGCCGCGTTCGCGGCGGTGAGGGATGACGAGTCCGGTGCCCGGGTAGCCGCCGTCGGCGATCGTGAGGGTCTTGCCGACGGCGGCCTTGGCGCCGGACTCTTCCCAGGCCTTGCAGTCGTTGCGGTTTCCGGCGAGTGGCCGGCCGACCACGACGATCAGGCGGGTGTCGGCGTCGATGACGACCTGGTGGTTGGTGGAGTACCGGTAGTTCTTCGACCGCTCGGCGATGGTGTGGTCTCGTGTGGGGGCCAGGGTGCCGTCGACGATGAGCACGGTGTCCTTGGCGAACCGTTTGCGGGGCTGGAGAGCGAGCATCGGCCCGAGGTGGTCGATGATGCGGTCCGCCGCCGACTTCGAGACCCCGACCAGCGGGGCGAGCTGCCGCATCGTGAGATTCGTCCGCCAGTGCGCCGCGACAAGCAGTGCCCGGTCCTCCAGCGGAAGACTCCACGGTCGGCCCCTGCGGACCGCGTCCGCACCCTGGCGCCGCAGAACCGTCACCAGCTTCCCGAACACGCGAGGACTCAGCCCGGAGAAGGAGGCTATCCAGGAAGGCTCCGACGCCTTGATCACACCAGCCACGCCAAGACCATCTCATTGGCGACCAGACGGTCATGAGACGTGGAGCTACAGCTCGATCCGCCCCGTCAACCACCATTCGAGGTACTTGGCAAGGCTGGGCGCCACCCAGGTCCGGCTGTCGTCCTCGTGGTTCCAGACGAAGACGTCGGGCCGGTCGATCCTGGCCAAGAGCGCGAACAAATCCCCGTTACCCGCGTCCGCGAAGAAAAGCAGCGGGTCGAACGGCATGTACAAGGTGGCGAGCTCGGCATCCGCGCGAAGACTCTGGTTCTCGGAGGCGATGCGCTCGGCAGACCAGATGAGCCCGTCGCCGTACTCGCCCTCGATGCCGTTGCTCTCCCGGAGGAGGGCTGCGAGGTCCGCAGGCAGTGGATGGCCGAGGGCCGTAGCGCAGTGAACCAGCGACTGCTCCGATGCAGGCGGCTGAAAGAGCGTCGTTCCGGGCAGGGCCGTTACAGCTTCGGTCCACACGGTGGAATCGACCTCCAGGAGCCTGGCCACCGATCGAGCCGGCTGCGGCCGGTCACCATCGACAGGGGCCAGCGGCTCGACCAGAGGCGCAACTGATCATCAGCCGAACAGTATGGCCCCGGCCGAGTCAGCCGCTCACTGCCCCGGGGTAAATGCGGGACAGCCCTTAGTCACCGGCCCTGCGGGCGAACTCACCGGCCTGGTCACCGGTTGCTGAACTCACCGTTTCAGTCACCGGTGACTGAATGGGTGAGTCACCGGTCGGTGGTGGTGCTGGGGCCGAGGGTGCGCCGGCCGTGCGGCTGCTCGGGGCGCTCGCCGGCCTTGGCCTCGGTGGGTGGGGGTGTCGGGGTGGCCTCGGCGGCGAGGCGGGCTCGGCGCGCCGCGGTCGGTGGTGCCGGGGGTGTGGCGGGGCGGGGGCCCGAGCCGAGTTGGCGGCGTTCGTTCATCTGTCCAGTCTCGGCGTCTCGTTCCGGGACGGTGGCGGGCCCCCGCCGGCAGTACACATGGGGGGAGACATGGGGTCAAACATGGGGTCGAACATCGGGTCAAACATGGGGTCGAACATGGGGGGAGGCGGGTACGGCGCTGCCTCGGTGTCGTTCCTGGTCGGGCCGGGTGTCGCGGCCGGTGACTAGTCAGACTTTCTTGTGTGGGGGGATGGGTCTGGGGTCGGGTGCTCGGTTGTTCGGGTCGTGTGTCTGGGCGGGGTGGCCGTGGGGCGAGCGGAGTTGGGGGGAAAGAAGGGGGGAGAGATGGGGGGAAAGATCGGGGGAGGGATGGGGGGAAAGATGGGGGGAAGCAAGTTTCTGTGCTTGTGAGCGTTCTCCCTGTTCAGGCCCCGTGCGACGGTCGGTGACTGGCCGGACTTTCTTGTATGTGGGTTTGGGTCTGGGTTTGGTTGTTGGGGTTGGTGGTTCGGTTCTTCGGTCTGTGTCTGGGCGGTTGCCGGGTTGTTCGGTTCGTCGGGCTTGGGTCTGGTCGGTTGCGGGTCTGGTCGTTGGACGGCGTGAGGGTGCGGTTCAGGTTCGTGGGGGTTGTCGGTCGGTCTGTGAGTCGGTGTGCTGTCCGATGGGGTCCCTCAAAGTTCTTGGAGGGCCTGCGTAACATTTCGCGGCTTCACACCCCAGAACCCTTCCGTCACCAGTTGCGGGCCTAGCCGTTCGGCGTCGCACGGTGCTGTCTGCCCGTCAGCGGACGGTCCGCCGGGCGCAGTGGGAGGGAACCCTCATGTCCATCACCGAACAGCAGCAGTCGTCCCAGTCTCAGCAGCCGGCCCCGCAGGCCTCGGGCATCGACCCGGTCCTGGTCGTGCTCGTGGTCCTGGTCGTGCTCCTGGTCCTCGCCGGGGCCGGCTATGTGTGCGTTGCGCACCCTGGGCTGACCGCCGCGGTTGAGGCGGTCGCGGGAGTCGGTGCGGCCTTGGGGGCCGTGTTCGGGGTGGCGGTCGCCTTGCGCCGGCGGTGACGTCGACCGCCGGGCCGGGGCACGGAACGGCCCACAACGCCCCGTGAAAGCCTTTGGGGGCCCCTTGGGCGCCTAGCGCCTCCCAAGGGGCCCCAAGCCGTTCAGCGGGCACTCTGGCCCCTTGACGGGCCCCGCATGTGGAACCGGTGGTGGTTACGGCGGTGACTCGGCCCAGGTTTCCGGGCCGCCGCCGCGCCACTCGACCAACTCCCCGGTGAGATCGATGTCCTCCGGGTCCTCCAGGCCGGCCTCTTGGAGGAAGGCGGGGATGTCGGAGGGTTGGTGGGCGACGCCGATGGATTGCCCGTCCCAGCGCACTCGGCGCCGGCCGTTCTCGTCGGGCGGGGAGACGACCAAGCGGGGTACGGGCATGTCCCCACCCTCCGGCCTCGACCGGCTCCGGGCATCCCGTCCCGGTCCGTAAGGGTGAAATAGGCGACCGGTCCATGAAGATCGGGAGCATTGTCGAGACCCACGCCAATTTCTCTCCTGCGGTCTTTCCCGGCCTCTCACCAATTCCTGAGTGCGACGTCTGAATTCCTAGACCATGCCTGACGGCTCGTCAGATGTGTGCGGTTCGAGTGTGCGGGCGGTTCGGGTCGAGCGCTTGGTGATGGTGGGCGCGGGACTGTGTCGCCTCGTGTCGGACGCCTGGTCCCCTCTCGACCCCTGGCTTGTCTGTGCTGGTCAGGGGGCATGCGGTGGGGTTGTCAGGGGCTGTAGGGGCTGAGTTTCAGTGAAGTCCCCACAGCATGCTGGTTGCTGTTGTTCGTTCAGGCGAGCCGGCCTCTCAGGCTCCTGGGGGTGATGGTGGTGTTCTCGGGATGCTACACACGCATCACGGTGATGATGCGGTGGGTTGATGCAGGCCCCCGAGGGTGGAGCTCCCTGGGGTGGTCGAGCCGGTGGGTCGGGTGCCGCGGTCCCGTTTTTCACGCGGCGCCCCGCCCGGGCTTTTCCTGTGCCGACTCACTCCTCTCCCCCGGGGGAAGGCGAGC
Organism: Streptomyces sp. NBC_01426; assembly: GCF_036231985.1. Lineage (GTDB taxonomy): Bacteria > Actinomycetota > Actinomycetes > Streptomycetales > Streptomycetaceae > Streptomyces. The sequence continues at coordinate 5,243 of NZ_CP109500.1, read as the reverse complement.
ACAGCGAGTCCCCATCGGGGTCTCGTTCCTGTCTTGATGAGGCCCTTGTCTGGGTAGGGTCGTGTGGAGGTTCTGATGGGGGAGGGGTAGACATGATCGGGCTTTGTGTATTAGTGGGGGCACTGGTGTGGATCGTGACGACTGTGCTGCGTCGGGGGAAGCGGCGTACGGAGAATATGGATGGCCTGCTTATAGAGCAGGCTCGAACGGCGCAAGCGAGGGCTGACCGGAGCTTGTACAGGTCGGATGAGGCACTCCTCTCCTCGACGCTGAGGGATAAGTACAGGCCATAGCCGGCGCGTGGGGGAGCGAAGCGGATCCACCCAACGGGGGCCAATGGCCCGTACCCCGTGAAACGGGGTCAACCAGGCGCACGAAGAGGGCCGTTCGGGACCGAGCGAAGCGAGATCCCGAACCCGTCCGGAGCGAAGCGAAGGACGCCGGCACGAAGGGCCGGCCGTGTGCGATCTCTCGGTTGAGGGACAGTGGGGTGAGAGACATTGGGCTCGTGGGGTGTTGGTGCTGGTGGGAGCCTGTTCCGGCGTTCCAGCGCAGTGGGCGAGGGGCATGTGCAAGCCCTGCTACGAGAACTCGCCCCATACCGTCCTGAGCCGGGCGGCGGGCTGGGCACGCCGCATGCCGGCCGTGCCTGTCTGGTGGGACACCTTCACCGCTCACCTCCAGACTCACCGGCACACCTTCTATGCCGCGGACGCCATCACTCATACCGCCCGCCTGATCCTCGACTCCGGCACCACCGACCCGGACAAACTCGTGAACAGGGCACAGCACGCCATGCCCTGGCTGGTGCGGCCCCTCACCGATTTCTTCCGCACCCACCACCTTCACGACGCCCCCAAGACGGCCGAGAACGTCAGGGCCGCCGTCCTGAGAGAGCGCCGCATCGAAGCCGTCCCGCTCCCGCCGCGACCAGCGGTCCGGGCCTTCGCCCAGGCGCTACTGGACCAGCGTGAGCGTGCCGCCGCCCTGGGCCTGCGCCCGAACCGGCTGAAGACCATTGAGATCCGCCTCGACACCGTCCGGGACCTTGCCCTCCACGTCACAGGCCGGGGCCACAGAGCGTGGACTTCCCTGACCATTACGGACCTGAAGGCGTTCCTCGCCCAGAACCCGGCCCGCAGGGCCTCCTGGCTGGTGGGCCTGCGCCAGTTCTTCGCCCACGCCCACCGCACGGGAGCCGTGCTCCACAACCCGGCCGCGTCCCTCGACGCCCCGCAGGCGCGCGGCTATAGGGGCGCCACCCTCACCCTGGACGAGCAGCGCAACCTCTACCGCCGCTGGAACGGGCCTGACGAGATGCACCCGCACGAAGCGTTCATCGGCCTGGCAGCGCTCCTCCACGCGGCCACGACCACCGAACTCCGCCTGCTCACCATCGACGACCTCACCCCAACCCGCCACGCGGTGCGCTTTCCCGGACGCACCGTCGGCCTCACGCTCGACACCGCGACGTGGAAGGCACTGACGGGCTGCCTCAGCCACAGGGCCTCGCTGGGCACCGATAACCCGTACGTCCTGGTGACGCGCCTGACCAGAACCACCAGAGGACCGGCCGGCGCGGCCCATATCCGTGACAGCCTGGCCCCGGTCGGCCTGCTGCCGCGCATCCTGCGCTCGACACGGCTGCTCACCCTGGCCACCGAACTCGACATCAAGCAGCTCACCGCGGCGCTGGGCATGTCCTATGCCGGGGCTGCGCACTACGCATAGCCCCTGGAGGACTGCTGGTGCCGGAGGCGCAGGCCCCATCTCTACCGTGCCCAGTGGACGCCGAGTTCGGCGAGCGGGGCGAGCTGTGCCGGGTCGAGTCGGTCGTGGCGGGCTTTGATGTTGCGGAGCCGGATTCCGGTGCGGTGTTCGGTCCCGTCGGGCAGGACCTGGACGCCGCCGCGCCCGGGCAGTCGGCCTTCCCGTGCGATGTACTGCGCGAGCGCCTCGACGCCTTTCTGGAGCGCCCCGCCGCCCTTGCCGGGCCCGGATGCCACGGCCGTCTTCGCGGGGGCCTTGTGTGCCCGCGCGGTCTTCTTCACGCCCAGCTCGCCGAGCCTGCGCTGCTGCTCGGCGTTCAGCTTGCTGAAGTCCCGGCGCTGGGTGGCGAGCCAGCGTCCGACGTCCTCGCCGTGCCGGGTGACCCTGGGCACGACGTCGTCGAGCAGGGCGCCGTCGGCGAGGAGCTGGGCGAGGTAGGCGTAGTGCCGCTGCCAGTCGACCGTCCACCCGCTCTCGCGCGGGTTCCAGTCCGGATCGAGGGCCGTGGGTTTCTCCGCCCGTCGGCCGGTGCGGCCTTGGTTCTTCCCGAGTCCGTCGGGGCGTCGGATGTTCGTCGGCCACTGCCCCACGGCCTTGTCCAGGCGGTCGCGTGCCGCGCGGCGCGTTCAGGGTCCCGTGGAGCTCGGAGTAGGCCCGTGCGGAGGCGAGGTGCCCTCGCACCCGCCACGGGTGTGCGTTTTGCACACGCCATATGCGGAATGCGCATGCTTCTCGGGTAGGGTGGATGTCATGGTGATGAGTACCGAGGAGATGTTGCGGGTGACGGTGACCGCGATCACCCACCGCACGGGGGAGCAGCAGGCCGACGTGGCAGCGGCTTTGGGGCTGACGCAAAGCCAGATCAGCCGCAGACAGCGGGGCCTGGCCTCCTGGACCCTGGCCGATTGCGATCGTCTCGCCACGCACTGGGGCATGCCCGTCCTCGACCTCCTGGCAGGCCCCACGCACGCCTTGACCCGCCTGCCCGCCGGCGCCACTCAGACCCTCCTGCCGCTCGACTTTCCGGCCCCGGCTCAGGTCGAGCCCGGCCCGGTCGAGCCGGCTCCGACCCCGGTCGAGCCCGCTCCGGTCGAGCCGACCCCGGTCGAGCCCGCTCAGGTCGAGCCGGGCCCGGTCGAGCCGGCTCCGGTTGAGGTTGCCCGCAGTGCCCCGGGTCGGCGCGCTCTCGCCGCCGAGCCGGCTACGACCGCCACCACCCCGCCCCGGCGCGCCCTCGCCGCCGAGCCGGCCCCGGCTGCCGCCGCGCCGCCCGTGCTCAAGCGTGTGGCGGCGCCGGCTGGTCCGTTGGCGGATCGTGTCCGTGTCCGCGTCGATCACGAGTTGTCCGTCCATGGCGGTGATCGGGACGCGGCGCGGGCGGCCCTCGTCAAGACGGCCGTCCCGGATGTGATGGAGTTGTTCGCGGCGTCTCGGGTCGGTGGCCGGTACGAGCACTCCGAGTTCCCGCCCACGGCCGGCATCCTTCAGAAGGCGTCGCAGAAGGGCGCGGACCAGATTTGGGAGGGCCGTCCGAAGTGGCGGTCCGAGGAGCTGCATCGGGCCGCGCGCGCCGGTCATGTCCGCCTCGACGTGACCGCTCTGGACATGAACGCCGCCTACCTCGCGGCGTTGAAGACGTGGTTGCCGATCGGCAAGCTCGTCCACTCCGAGGGCGTGGAGCACAACCCGAAGCGCTCGGGTGTCCACCGGGTCACGCCGGCCGTGTGGGGGATGCCTGATCTGCCGTCCCCGCTGGGTGCCCGGAAGGAGCCGGGGGACCTGTGGATTACCGAACCCACTCTGCGACTCCTGCTGAGGTGCGCGAAGTTGGGGTTCTGCGAGGCGCCGGTCATTCACGAGTCGTGGACGTCCGGAGCATCCGAGGGCCTGTTGGAGAAAATGCGCCGCACTCTCACGGAGGTCCGGAAAGAAGCCATCGCCAATGGCGACGATGTGGCAAACGAGTACGTGAAGTCCATGTATTCTAAGTTTGTGTCAACCATCGGTGAGAGCACGGCGAATCGGGAAATCCGGCGCCCCGATTGGATGCACATCATCCGCTCTCAGGCTTTCGCGAACCTGTGGTTGAAAGCGCATAAGGCGCACGCCGCCGGTCTGACCGTGGTGGAAATGTCTGGCACCGATGAACTGCATGTGGCCGGTGACTGGCGGCAGGTGTTCCCGGAAGGCCGCGACCTCGCCCAGGTCAAGGCCAAGTCGATCTACACGCTGGGGGAGTAGGCCGTGAGCGGAGCCACCGACCTGTGGGGCGAATGGCAGAAGCACGGCGCCCAGGGCATGAGCGGTGCGCAGGCCTTGGCCGCGGAAATCGATCGGATCGCCGGGGAGGGCGGTATTGCGACGCCGGTCACCGCGAAGCGCGGCCTGTCCGCGCGGCTGCGGTACCTGTCCAGCGGTCCCGGCCGGCAGGTCCTCGCCGGTCACGGCATCAGCGCCCGTCTGCTGCGCTCCTGGGACCGCGGCGTCCGTCCCAGTAGGGAGAAGCTGGACGCCGTGGACAAGGCGTACCAGGAGCATCGTCGGGCCAACCTCGTACGCTCCGGGGCGTTGAAACGCCTCCTGGACAACGGCGGCCAAGGTCGGCGGATCGAGATCTACCCGGTGGACCAATCGGCGGTGGACGAGAAGCGCCGCCGGCCCACCGTCAGCGAGCGGTCCGTGCAGGCCCGGTACATCTGGGACGACGCGGTCGACGCCTGGAGCCAGGGCGACATGTCCACCCTGGACGAGATCTGGGACGACGTCATCACAGACCTGGACTCCGACTATGCGGCGTACGCATACGTCGGTTCCCTCGGTATCGGTGCCTAAAAGCAGCAGCCGGCCCGGATTTCCTTGGCTACCTTTCAGGAGATCGATAAATCGTCGAGTCGCACCATGAATGTGACGACTAGCCCCACGTGACCCGGGAGGGCGTTCACCGTATGCGGCGGGCGCCTTTCCTGCATGAGGGGTGTGTGGGGGAATGCGGGAGTTGGGAGTCGAGTTGAACCCGCTAGATTTCCGCATTCGGCGTCCTCCGTATAAGGCCGCAGGCGAATTCCGGGGTTTCGTGGGCGAGTTGTCGTATCTGAAACTCACCATATTGGTATAGACCTCTTGTCAGGGTTGTGTTCGGGTGGCCGGGGGCCCCGGTAGAGGGTTCAGTTCGGTCTGATGGTGCGCTACTCTCGGTCGCGTAGCGGCCGACGGGCCGGCTGTTCAGGGGAGTGGGAGGCGCTGAGGTGCACAAACACCAAGCCCAAACCCCCAACTCCTCCACCACCACTCTGATCAGCGAAAACGCGCGACAGCAGCCCCCATCGCCGCTGCCGGCCAGGGTTCGGCCGGAGGCCGGACCCCTCGGGCCGAAGGCCCGCCTAGGTCACCGAAGGTGACCTAAAGTCAGGGCCGGAGGCCCGCCAAGGGCGCGGAGCGCCCAGCATCTTGACGGCCCGTAGGGCCGTCGCGTC